>CAWDRE010000001.1:0-557327 GCA_963804655.1 uncultured Acidobacteriota bacterium
GATCCGCTCTCTCAAATAAAGCTGCAACCCACAGACCTGGGCCACCCACTCAACTTTCGTCCGCGCCATTTCACCTTCTTCGGTGACCGCAGGGCCATAGACGCTTCAGCGGTCCGTTTCAGCGCCGTTTGCGCCAACCCAATACGATGCCCAGAAGGGTCCCCGCAAATACGGCGCCGGCCATCTTTTTCCGGTTGGTGATCGGTATAAAGCGGGTCTGCTGGTCGCTCACCTCGATCACGCCCACAGGAATAGCGTGGACGCCGGCGCCGCCGCCACCACCTTCGCCTTGCGCGCTCGAATTTCCAACCCCACCCGTGCCCGCGCCGCCACCGTATCCATAGATCAGCTTGGCTATTGGGATAATGGTTTTTCCCTGAGCGGAGATGGGTTCGCCAAAGATCGTCTTCACCCCTGCCTGGCCGACAATACTGTCCTTAAGCGATTGCAAAAGAGCGACACTGCCCATAAGAGACCCTCGAACAAATTATCCTCCTAATGGCCCTCGGCAGGGGTGCTGATTATAGAGCTACTAAAGAGTTTATTTAGATTTATACTGCCGTTTTAGACTCGGTGAGTGGGCGTGCGTAAAAAGTCCGTTAAGAGTCAATCCCAGGAAGAGTCCGCGGTTGAAAAAGTTCCGCTTTCCAGCCTGAGGTCGAGACGGCGTGGTAAGCACCATGAACTGATGCAGCAGGTTTTGAAAGAACTGACCGAACTTTCCAGCGATAGCGCGCTCAAAGTTCCGCTCGGGGATTTTTCAGCCAAGGACATAAGATCGGCAGTTTTTCGTGCGGCCGTATCGCAGAACATAGAAATCTCAAGCACTTCTGACGACAATAATTTGTACGTCTGGAGGCGGCGCGCTTGAACCTGGGCCGCGCGGCAGGCGCAGCGTTCTTTTTCACGCCTTTTAGTGCGAATGGAATAAATCGCAGGTGAATCCACCGATCGGTCGTCACAGCTAAAGCGCGAAGAAGCAAATTTTCTTTGACGATTTGTCTAATTCCAACCCGGCCGTTCGACTATATCGTGAAGGCAGGGCAACCGGCCCCGCCCGAAGACCGTTAAAGGGTAAAGGAGAAGTCCTGACGCAGTATCTGGTTGCTATTCACCACCGGCCGCCGGGCTACCGCCTCAGATATCCACTTTACTCATGTGGATGCTGTCCACTTACCGCTGATAAATTGTTAATCATAGTCCCGGCGCAAAATAGAGCCCCGAAGTGGATCAAAACTGACGTCGTCGGGCGAGCCTGCATATCTGGAGTCGGCATGCCATTTCTTCGCGATCTAAAAGTAGCGGTACGTTCCCTGGCGCGGGTTCCCGCGTTGTGGCTTACCGTCGCCGTCACCCTGGCTCTCGGCATCGGCGCCAACTCAGCCATCTTCAGCATTGTTCGCGGCGTGCTTCTCCGGCCGCTGGCAAACCGCGACGAAGACCGCTTGCTCTACCTGCGTCAGAGCGCCCCGGGCATAGGCGTCGAAAACGCCGCCTTCTCCGTTCCGGAGATCAAGGACCTTAGCGACGGATTAAAGAAGACCATCACGGAGCTGGGCACTTTTTCAGCAATCGACTTTACCCTCGAAGGGCTCGGCGACCCGCGTGAGATCCACGCAGGGGTGGTGGATGGGAACTACTTCGAGGTGATGGGGCTGCGACCGATCATTGGCCGCCTGCTTAACCCCCGCGACGATGGCCCCAACGCTGCCGGCGCAGTGGTCCTGACTTATCGGTTTTGGCACACCTCGTTAAACTCCGACCCCAACGTGATTGGAAAAACCCTTCGGCTCGGGAGCGACCAGCAGACCCGGTCTGCAACCATCGTTGGAGTCCTCGAGCCTTCCGTCCCATATCCCGTTGAAACGGAGCTGATCTCCAACGTTGTCACTAGCCCGCATCACTTATCAGCCACCATGGTGACCGGCCGCGAGCATCGCATGACTGAGGTGTTCGCGCGGCTCGCCCCCGGCGCCGATCTCGATTCTGCGCGCGCCGAGCTGCGTACTGTATATGCGGGGATGCTCGCCGCCTACCCTTCTGTCTATAGATCTCACGACCACTTCCAGATCGACGTAAAGCGGATGCACGACCAGATCAACTCGCGCGCGAAGACCATCTTATGGGTGCTATTCGCTGCCTCTCTGCTGCTGTTCGTGATTGCCTGTTCCAATGTCGCCAATCTACTTCTGGCAAGGGCGGTGCGCCGGGAGCCTGAGATGGCCGTTTGCGCCGCCCTGGGAGCGACCCCGGCCATGCTACGCCGTTCGCTGCTGGCGGAAGGTCTGGTGCTGTGCGGCAGTGGTGCCTTGGCGGGCGTGATCCTCGCCATTCCCATGGTGGCCGTGCTGGCCCGCTATGCGGCCCGCTTCTCCGTCCGCGCTCTCGACCTCAAGCTCGACTTCAGCATGATTTGGATTGGGGTCGTGTTGGCGTTGCTCGCTGCCGTCTTCCTCGCCTTCGTCCCCCGGCTTCCCTCCATGGACTCTTCGCGTGGTTTCGGCCTGACCAGCAGCGGACTTCGCGCTACCAGGGGAAGCACCGGCAGGCTGCGCATGTTTGCTGTTACCCAGATCACCCTCTCGTTCCTGTTGCTCGCCGCCGCGGGTGCCCTGTTGAAGACACTCCTGGTTCTGGAAGAGACCCGGCCGCCATTCGATACCGCGCATGTTCTGGCGATCAACCTGCCGGTGATGTATTACGGAAAAACCCCGGAGCAGGTGCGTGATTTTTATCGCGAAGTAAATCGCCGGATCGGTGAGATACCGGGAGTGGAACACGTCTCTTCCGGCTTCGGTGTTCCCTGGCGCGACGCGAACGCGCTGAATATCGGCTTCACCTTCACGGTAGAAGGCGCGAAGCGCGAGAATGGCCAGGACGATCCGCGGGCAAAGTTCCGCTCCATATCGTCGGGCTTCTTCGATACTTTGGGGCTGCCGATCATCGAAGGCCGCGATTTCAGAGACACCGACAAAGACGGCTCGGAACGCGTGGTCATCATCAGCAAGAGCCTGGCGCAACAATTATTTCCGGGCAGGGAAGCGGTGGGCCGGCATCTCGAGTGGACCGACGGCGTGATGAAGTTTATCGGGATCAGCACCGAGCCGAGACGCATTGTTGCAGTGGTGCCAGACCTCGACGATGAAAACATCATTCCGTCGCCGGCTATGACCGTCTACCAGCCTGCGGTCCAGGAAGGTTGGACAGGCCGTCTGTTCGTGCGCACGCGAAATGATCCAAACGCGCTCGTTCCCACCATCACCCGCACCATTCGTGAAATGGCAGCAAACCAGCCAGTGGAGCGAGCCAGCACACTCGAAGATATTCGCGCCGAAGTCCTGGCGCCCAATCGCCTCAACGCGCTTGTATTTGGCGGATTCGCTACCCTCGCGCTGTTGATTTCCATCGTGGGAGTGGCCGGCGTGCTCGCCTTTTCGGTGAGCGGGCGCACCCGTGAATTCGGTATACGCATGGCGCTGGGCGAACAGCCACGCAGAATCCTCGTCCACGTTCTTTCTGACGGATTGGTGATCGCAGCTAAAGGGGTCGTGGTGGGTCTGCTGATTGGTTTTGTCTTTGCGCGTTTGATTGTCAAGTACACAACCGAGATGCAAATGCCGGGGGTGTTGCCGCTGGTCGCGTCCGCCGTGGTCATTCTCGCTGCCGCGGCGATCGCTTCGGCTCTTCCGGCGGCTCGGGCCGCCAGGATCAACGCAGCGAAGCCCTGCGCTCAGAATAGTCACCGCATAAACCGGCGCACACCCCGTGTGCGCCAGACCAAATGTACGAGTGGGTGGCCCAGGTCTCATGCAGACTTTAGCCGCAATCAGTTAATCGATCTGCGGCCGGTCCAGCGGTAGCAGCACCTGAAAGCAAGTTGCCCCTGGGACCGATTCAACCGGTGACTGAGCCGAAATGTTTACCCACAATCCTCCGCACCGTATCCAGACCGAGACCAAGTGCCTGCCCCACAGGCTTGGTAGTAAAAAAAGGCTCAAAGATGCGAGTAGAAAAGGCAGGGTCGATGCCCACTCCGTCATCCCAAATCTCCACAAACGCCATCTCCCCTTTTAGTCCGGTCGTTAGCTTGAGAGTGCCTTTTCCGTTTGTGGCATCGATGGCGTTTTCGATCAGTGCGGTCCACACCTGGCTCAGTTCTCCTCCGTAGGCGGTGATGGCAGGCATTTCGCGGTCGTAATCACGCACCACAACCATCTCATGCAATCGAGTACCGAGCAGCGCGAGCGCGTTTTCCAGGGAGTGCACGAGGTCGACCTTCTGGATCGGGGTCTGATCCATATAGGAGTAGTCCCTGATGGCATCGACAATGCGGAAGATACGCGCCTGAAGAATCGGATACAGCATCGACCAGGTGTGCGCATTCAGGGTGGTGGAGAAGCTGACCACCGCGGCGGGGAGCACGCCGGAGCTGATCATAGTGGCCAGCTCATCCAGCAAGCTGAGTGGCAAGTTCGTTCGTGCAAATGCCGGCGCTACGGACCATGCGTTGGGAACCCCGTGCGCTTCAAGCCATTTGATAGTTCCTCCTCCCGATCGCTCTCTGCGAGGGAAGTAACGTTCGCCGGGGCTTCCTCCTGGATAGCCGCCAGCGACTTCCTGGTCCACTCCAGGTACTTCGATAGTTCTTCCTCTGAGGGGAACAGTCGACCCAGACGGCACAATTCCTGATCTCTGTCGATGGCCGATCTCAGACTTTGCGCCGCGCGCTGGGCCGCAGACGCCGGATTGTTAAGTTCGTGGGAGAGATTGGCCGCCAGCTTTCCCAAAAGCATCCAGTTTTTCCGCCTGTTGATCGGCACGGGTGAAGTCCCGCACCCGATCGAGCATGATGGACACAGAGCGCTGCGCCATAGAAGGGATCGCAAGTAGCATCACAGGGAACACGTCCTCATGGATATCGAGTATCCACAAGTGGCCCGAGCTGACGCCGTCTCCGGCCCAGGTAGCCATGCGCGAATAGGGTAACCTTCCCGTGATCTGCGCGGTGCGGCCGATGAACATGTTGACAGAACCGGAGTTCCTTCGATGGATAGAGATCTCGCCTTCCAGCAGGATGCTGAGGTGGTGGGCAGGATCGTTTTGACGGAAGACGATTCGCTGGCCATCCCCCATCCGCTCCGTTCCGTTTGCGGCTAGCCAGTAGTATTCCTCGTCCGTCAATCCCTTGAGGGCTTCAACAGCACGCAGCGCTGCGATCACCTGGTTGATCGGTGTCGGGCGCGCAGGCGCGCCCACCGTGTCGGCTGCCTGGTGAGTCTCACCAGCGGCATTCAAATTAATGTCTCCTCGAAGTTCAGACAGATCCGCAGGAAACTACCGGCAAATAGCATTCGCATCATTCAGTATCTGAACCCGGATGAAGAGCCGGTAGTCCGATGTGAGAATGGCGAAGCCGGAACTCGGCTGCGCCCCACTGCACAATACTAGGCCTCACCCGCCTTTCGAGCCAGACTCGAAGGACCTATTTATGACTAGCTCCTTCGAGCATCGCCATCCAGGAACTGGCGACTACTCGCTCCGCAGTGCCACCATAGGTTCCACGCTTGCCGCGCGCCGCGCCGGGATCAACGAAGCCGCAACACCGAGCAGCACCGTAGCCAGCGTAAGCATGACCGGATCCCATGGCTTGACTCCGAACAATTGATCGGTCATCAACCGGCCGGCGCCGATCGCCGCCGGAATCCCCAGGGCAAGTCCGATGCTTATTGGTGAGACGTCGCGCTCGTTTATCTTTTGACCACTCCGCTACGGACGACTACCCCAAAGTGTGATTCCCCGCAAAGGATTCTCAAGGTCAACTGGAGGAGTGAACTTTCCGTCTCTTTATGGAGTGAGGATTCTTGCCGCAATCACATTGCTGGTGATGGTGGGGTGCTCCCGGCAATCGCAGCGTTTCGTGCCATTCGTCGAAGACGATACCATTTTGGCACTTGATACCAAGACAGGTCAGACCTGCGTCTCCTATAAACAAGCATCGATGCCGAAAGGCGGAACTCCGATGCCTTACTGCGTCGATCTCTACAATTCAAAATAGGCTTCTGTCGAAAATAAGCTGCGACCTGCAGATTGAGTGGGTGGCACTCAACGATCAACGATGGCAATCTGGGTGGTGACGGATCTCCGACAAAACCTCTGCCGCCCGATCCAGGTACTGCTGCTGCTGCTCAGGGTTTCCGCCGCTATGCCTGGCCAGATAAACCAAATTCGCAGCTATCTCAATGCAGACGTACAAAGGCCTGCCCTCAATATCTCCACTTAATCGGGCTTCGGCAGCAGACATTTTTGTGCGTCCTCCGTGACACGGTAGGCAGCAGAGCCGCTGCTGGCCGAGATCCGCATTCAAATTATTATACTTTCCGAACAAAGCGGCGGTAGGGAGCAATATGCCGTTTTGCGCTTTATAATAGCCAGTATCGTTTTGGGCCCCGAACATGAGGGACTGAATGCACAACAGCTCAGCGCGCATACTATGCATCGGCAAAGACTCTGGCCTACTGCGAAGCCGTTGTGCGGTTCTATCGCACGCCGGTTACGATGCTCGCTACGTGATGTACCCGGATGCAGAACATCTCTTAACTCGTGAGCCATTCGATCTGATCATTCTCTCCGCCATTCTCAGTCAAGAAGAAAAAGACCATATTTGGACCATCGTCGGAGACACCCCGCCCATTCTGGCATTGAAAAAGCTGGTATTTGCTTCCGAACTGCTCAGAGATGTGGAGCAACGACTGGGCCACGTTCGCAACGCCCGTCAACCCGCCTGACTCCACAGGTGCCTGGCAACGATTTCGAAGCCTTAGAGACAGCCGCCAACAACTAAATCACCCCGTCGGGGTGCCCCATGTTCGCACCGGCGTTGCCCGGATTCCTACTACGCAATATCAGCGACAACCACGTGTGCGGCTTTCTCTTAAGGAAAGCCGCATGAAGTCGCTCAACGCCACCAACCTAGACAGGAAATCCGGGATACGTGGGCCGAAAACGAAATTCTTCGACTGCTTTCCCTGTCCCTCACGCGAAGTCTGCGCGCCAGGTGTCGGGTGACACCTAGTCTCCGCTTCGTCTGAAAAAAAGAGACGGCGTAAAAAGCCCGCCGTCTCGCTGGGAGACTCAAAATTAAAAATCAGAATGTAATGCGAGCGGACAATTGCAGGCTGCGTCCATCGACCGTCAACGTGGTGATCTGACTACTGCCCACCCCGCCGGCAGGTCCCGTAAAGGCAGAGCCTGCTCCAGTCGCACCCGTGAGATTCGTTTGGTTTCCGGTTGGCGGACCAAAGCTGGGATGATTGAACGCGTTTTACGCATCACAACGAATCCCGAATTTGATCCCTTCTGTGATCGAGAACGTCTTGCCCGCGGACAGGTCAACCACATTCAGTCCCGGCCCAACCAGGCTGTTCCGCGTAACATTGCCGAAAACACCTGCGCCCGGGTACGCAAAGGCTGCCGGGTTATACCAATGCTGCCAGTTCTTGCCCCCTGGAGAATCCGTGCTTACCCCCGAAATCCTGCTGGGATACTGGAAAGCATTCGCAGACGTGTAAAGGGGGCCCGGCCCGGTTATGGTGAACGGATTTCCGGTCGACTCAACGATCGTGCCGGAGAGCTGCCACCCGCCGATCGCCTCGTCCAGCAATTGGCTGTGGTTCAGAAACTGCTTGCCCATGCCGAACGGCAATTGGTAAACCAAATAGCCCTTGAATGCATTGCGGATATCAAAATTCGATGGTCCGTAATTCAGGTTTGATTGGTTCAACGTCAGACTGCTGGCATGCTGCCATAAGATCGGCCCCGCGTGGCTTCCCCATCCTGAGGAGTCCTGATCGTCCAGGAAGTGCGACCACACGTAATTGAAATTCATGCTGAGCCCGTGCGTAAAACGTTTCGTGATCGATGCCTGCAGGGAGTTGTAGTTGGAAATCCCGTTATGTACCGGCGCGCTGCTATTGCCGCTGGCGCCAATGGGCCCGGGATAAATCGGATACGGTCGAAACTGGTTATCGCTCGCCGACGTTGCTTCGTTTTCCGGTACCGCGTTGATGTCAGTTGGGAAGGTGAGATTGAAACCGTGACTGCCCACATAGGTAAGTGTCGCCACGTAATCGGTCCCTAACTGCCGCTCGACCCCGAAGTTCCATTGATAGATTTTCGGGATGGGTGTGTGGTACGGGTTATAAATCAGCGCTCCTCCACTTTGCCCGTTGAAGCGAGTGGGGTCTGTCGACGCAGCGGTGTAGGGGAGTGCGGTCCCGGCGTTGTAGCCACCGGCTGGATTTCTTGACCAACGTCGTACCCGCTCCGCCGAACTGCGTGACCGGCACAATGCCAACGTTGTCGGTGAGACCGCCCGCAGACGAGACCGAGGCGCCCATTCCTGCTCCGTAATTGTCCAGGCTGAAGTTATACGAGTACACGCCAAAGCCTCCTCGCATCGTAGTAGCCGGGTTTTTCAGCCAGGAAAACCCAACGCGCGGAAGAACCGTGCTGTAGACGTCTGCCTGCATTGAGTTCCGTCCGTTCGCATGCGTTTCCCCAAACCAATAGGCGCCCAGGGTTCCGGTGGCGGGGTTGATCACGGTAGGGTCGAAGCTGGCCATGTTGTTCTTTACTTCGTTAAAACCGTGGCTGATCTCATAACGCAGGCCAAGGTTCAAGGTGAGGTTGGGACGAAGCTTCCAATCATCCTGGACGAACATCTGCGGCTTCTTCAAACGTGCGCCGGATTCAGGAGTGACCGCTGCGTTCCACTGATTGGCAGCGCCCAGCAGGAAATCTGCGTATTCTTCACCCGTGGAAGAGCTGTTGGCGGTACCGATCAGTACGCCTTGTGCGTTCGGTTGAAGTGTCCACTGTTCTGTGTACACGCCTGAGAACTGAAAGGTCCCTGAATTGAGGTTGCCCCAGGGAGTAGCGTCGTCCCGGTAAATTGCGAATTCGCCTCCGAAGTGAAGCACGTGTTTGCCGCGGATCATGGTCACCACATCCGACGGGTCGAAGACGAACTCCTTGTATTGTGCGTTGGTTCCCGGGGCAAGGAAATTTCCATTCACCGGCTGTCCATAAGGATTGTTGCGGGTGTAGTTCACCGCCGGCAGCACGTCGGCCTTGGCGAATTGCCAGCCCAGCGAACCCGGTACACCTTTACCCGAGGCCGCATCGGAAAAGAAATTCAGCTGGCTGGTGTAGCCCATGCGCGCTTCGTTAATGGTATGTGAACTAATGTTCCATACGTCCGTAATCTGCGCGTTGTTGTTGTCCACATCCCCTAACTGGCAAGCGATGGGGCAGGCGACAATCGAGTTATCGCCGTTTTCTAATTCGTTGCCCTGGGTATCGGACACGGTCAGGCGATTGTTCGGCGTGATGTCATAGTCCAATCGTCCAAAGAACCTCTTCCATGGCCTGGGAATCGCATAAGCGGAGTAAAAGTTATTTTTTGCTACCCCACTCGCTGGATCCACAGCGGCAGGCACAAAGTGACCATAAGGAATATGGCTGGACGCCGTTGGATAATACTGCTGGTATTTCAGAGCCACCGGGTCCATGAGGCTCTGAGGAATCTGGTTCACCCCATATTCTGAAAGGAAGCTCTTCCTCACCGGATAGGTGTTGCCCGCCCCATCCGTTGCATAGGTCTGCGTAGTCGGATCGTAGAGCAGGTCGCTGCCAAAGATCCCCGCCATATTCGCGGCTGTCGGCACAGTGTTGTAGCCCGCTTGAACGCCGTTGTTGACGATCTGGTCATAGCCGAAGAAAAAGAACATCTTCTTCTTCAGGATAGGTCCGCTGATGGTTCCGCCGAAGTCGTCGTAGCGAAGGCGAGACACAGGAACCTTGTTTCCGAAGCCGAAGTTGGCAGCGTTCAACGCATCGTTCTGAAAATATTCGTATGCCGATCCGTGATACTTTGCGCTGCCACCCTTGGTGATCTGGTTGATGATCAGTCCGCCCACGCCGTATTGCGCGGAGAACGAAGATAGCGAGACCTGCAGTTCGTCCACATCTTCGAAGGCTGCAGGATTGGCGTTCTGGCTGCTGGGCAGTGTCGTCGATGCCCCGTCGGCAAGAACATTGCTGAAAGGAAGGTTGCCGTTGGTCGAAACCGACATTCCGGGGTTAGCCGATCCGGAATTCGACATTGGAGTACCAGCAGCCCGGGCAGCAGGATCATGAAGTTCTGCCAGTCCGGTCCGTTCGAGCCGCCAACATTTGGCAACTGCGCCATATCCTTCGAACTCAATGTGCTGGTCTGGTCGCCGGACTCAGTATTGAGCAGCGGAACATCCGTGGTCACTGCGACCACCTCGTTAGTAGAACCGACACTCAACTGGCCATTGACGGTCGTAAATCCGACCTCCACGGTAATCGGCCCGCGAATCACGGTTTCAAAACCACTGCTTTTGAAGGTCACCTTGTAATTGCCGGCTACGATGGAAGAGGTGTCGTACAGACCTGAATCGTTGGTGACGAAATCCTTTGACACCCCGGTATCAATGTTGAGTACAGTTACGGTCACGCCTGGGATCAACGCGCCGGTCGGATCAGTTACCGTTCCACGGATGTCGCCGGCATTTGTGCTTTGTGCGTATCCTGAAACTCCAGCCACCCCGCACAGCAGGACCGAGATAAGTAACAAGCGTCTAAACGTCATTGTGTTGCCTCCAAATTGTATTGATTTAAGACAATCGATTGTCTAATTTGAGTCTGTTCTTGCTGTTTGACTCCTTCTGTTGATAGCGGCCGCCTTCCACTCTGGCTCGTTTTGTTTCTTATTGAGACGAATCAGGCCAACCCTGGCGATCGCCGGTTGCTTGCAATCAACGGCTTGCTATACCGGTGCCCCCTTGGTTCTCGAGAGCGGATGCCGCCCCCACGACCTTCCCCGAACCAGGTTCCTGGACAAAAGCGATGATCCGAACTTCACCAGGTTTAGTACCCGGTTTGAGCTTTACCTGGAAGTCCTGAGAAAAACTGCCTTTCTTCTGCACCTTACCCACTTTGACGATCTCTTGAACGACGGCAACATGGGTCAGTCTCTGCCCCTGGTTTTCGCCCCTGAGTACCTGAGACTCGGCGTGGTTGAGAGCAACTGCAATGTAAATATCCGCGTTATGGTTTTCGGAGCCTGCGTCCACTTGCAAGGCTGGCCCCGAACCTCTGAGATCCGTCGAAGTTCACAGAATCGAGGCTGGTCGGGATCTTTGCGTCTTTAAGCGCCTTCTCGAACGCCGATTGGAGCTGCTGCGGATCGTTTGCGTGCAATTCAGCGGTGCCATCCAAAATGATCTGCGGAGTGTACGCGGTTGACAGGCCTAGTTCGCTCACGTAGGACTTTTGCCGGTCGGTTAACTCGTGGGATGAGTACTGATCTTTCCAGCCCTCCTGATCCCAATAGTCCACATGCTCGCTCAGCACGATCAGCCGCGCGCCCGGAACCGGTTGAAACGCGTCCAGCTTCTGCAAAAGAGCATCTGCAGGTGGGCACGACGAGCAGCCCTCCGAGGTAAAGAGTTCAACCAGAATGGGGGTGGGGGCGGCGGCGTTTTGTCCAAGCCCGGCTACAAGAACTACACATCATGAAACCAGCGCCGGTCGTCGCTAGCAGGCCGCGCTGTTTGAGCATCCGATTCAGGCACACCACCATATGCCGATGATCATGGATGCTCGAGAACACCGAGTGGCAATAACCACTCACCAAAAATTACGCCGACCACTCTCTGGCATTTGGCTCGAACCGGGGCCCGGGAACCGCGATGGTCGGGCCCGGCCTTCCCCGGCGATGAAAACGGCTTCTGTTCAGCAACTACTCTCCCCGGATGCGCCCCTCTCCCCTTTGTCATCTCGACCGAAGCGAACCCGAATTTCCTACTTCGCGCTGCTAGCGACGACCACGTGTGCGGCTCTCCGTAAAGAGAGCCGCATGCAGATCATCAAAGCCATGGGTCTACACAGGAAATCCGGGGGAGCGCAGTGGAGAGATCTCTGTGTGGATGCTCTTTCTTGGAATGTTTTTTGACAGAGGAGTCATGGGCCTTTCGTCCACCCAAGGTGATGAAAAACGGCTCCTGTTCAGCAACCACTGTCGATGGAGGCACCGCCCTCCCCTTTGTCATCTCGACCGAAGCGCAGCGAAGTGGAGAGATCTGCGGTTCAGCGGTCCCTTCTCGGGAATGTTTTTCGACAGAGCGGAGGTCGAGATGAAAAAGGGGAGGGCAATGATGGCCCAGGGCAAAGGGTTAAGGAAAGAGTGCTCTGAACTGGTACCCGGCAATGAAATACTGATTCCGCGCCAGACCGTACACGCTGAAAGGAGATCGACTTGAACTCGGAACCTGAAGTCTCCCGGGGAGATACTTCGCAAGGGCTCGGGCGAGCTCGACGCCGGGGATGCCACGTCCGGCCCGGGCCAGGACACTCCCTATCTGCGTATTTTCAAATCCAATGTCTTCGTACGCGATCACGACCGAAGCCTGAAGTTCTATGTCGATCAACTCGGATTCAGCGTAGTTGCCGATGGCCGTTTCGAGTTTGACCGTTGGGTGGCGATCGCGCCTCCGGATGGCAGTACTATTTTGGCGGTGCTTTCTCCCAAGCGCGGCTCGGAGAACTACAAACTCATTGGCAGGAATACCCAAATTGCGTTCATCGCCGAAGATATCTATGCCACTTACGAGTTGTGGCGCAGTCGCGGAGTAAAGTTCCATCATCCTCCGCAGCCCCAACTATGGGGCGGAACATTTGCCGCTTTTTCCGACGTAGATGGAAACTCTTTTGATCTGATCGGCTCCGATGAGATGAGCCGCGAAATCGAGCGCCAGCGGCGTGCGAACGCTGAGAAGCTGGAATTCGAACGCCGCACCAGCCAGGAATTGGAAATTGCCAAGCAGGTACAGGCCAGGCTCTTCCCGCAGACATTTCCCGCCCTCAGAACCCTGGACTACGCAGGCATCTGTATCCAGGCCCGCCATGTCGGGGGCGACTATTACGATTTCTTTGCTCTTGGTGAAGAACGGCTCGGATTGTTTATCGGCGACATCTCAGGAAAGGGAATCGCTGCCGCGCTCTTAATGGCTAATCTGCAGGCCAATCTCCGTAGCCAGTTTGCTCTTGCCCGCGAGCAGCCGCAGCGCTTCTTGCAGTCTGTGAACGGGCTCTTTTTCGAGAATACGATAGACAGCGCTTATGCCACCGTCTTCTTTACCGAATATGACGACGTCTCGCAACGCTTGCGCTATACCAATTGCGGGCACTTGTCGGGCCTGCTACTCCGCCGGGATGACACGGTGGAATGGCTTCACTCCACTGGCACAGTCCTGGGTCTGTTCAAAGAGTGGACCAGCCCGGCGGTGGAATGCCAACTCCAGCCCGGCGACATCCTCGCGCTCTACACCGATGGGGTCACGGAATCCTGCAACGACACGCAAGAGGAATTCGGAGAACAGCGTCTGGCCGAATCCCTGAGGCGGCACCGCGAGCAGGCCGCGCAGTCAATCGTCGCCTCGATCGTTGCCGACATCCAGCGGTTCAGCTCCTCTGAGGAGCAACATGACGACATCACCCTGATAGTTGCGAAATGCACGGACCGAAATTGCGATTTTTGAGCCGGGGTGCAGTGTACGAAATAAAGTTTCTCCCCATAAAACCTTTGTCTCGCCGATAGCCATCCAAACAATCTTGGAACTTTCTCTCGTCAAACGGAGTTCTTCTCGTGAGCCTGTTCCAAACTGGAGTCGTCATCTTGCCCTATGCACGCAAACGTCCATCCCCCGGATCGCCCACTGAGATGCCCAAGGGAACTCTCGATCCGCGGTTTCACCTGGCTGCCATTGTCGCATCTTCCGACGACCCCATTATCAGCAAGGATTTAAACGGAATCATCACCAGTTGGAACGGAGCCGCCGAACGTACCTTCGGGTACACGGCGGATGAGATTCTCGGCGAGCCCATTCTTCGACTCATTCCCCCCGAGCTACATCACGAAGAAGCCCAGATCCTGGCCAAGCTGAGAGCGGGCGAACGAATCGACCATTACGAAACTATCCGGATGAAGAAAAACGGCGAACGGTTTCCGGTTTCCGTAACCATCTCTCCGGTAAAGGATGACACTGGTCGCGTAATCGGTGCGTCAAAGATTGCCCGGGATATATCCGATCGTACGAAGACCGATGAAAGCCGATTTCGCCTCGCGGCTGTTGTCGATTCCGCAGACGACGCAATTATCAGCAAAGACCTGAACGGCATCATTAACAGCTTGGAATGACGGGGCGCGCCGGATGTTCGGCTACACCGCTGAGGAAATGATCGGTCAATCGATTCTTCGCCTGATCCCCGTCGAGCTGCACTATGAAGAAGCAGCAATTTTGTCCAGGCTTCGGGCGGGCGAGCGCGTCGATCATTTTGAGACAAGGCGGACGAGGAAGGATGGCTCAACCATCGAACTGTCGGTGACCATCTCGCCCATCATGGATGGGGCGGGCCGCGTGATAGGCGCCTCAAAGATCGCTCGGGACATCTCAGACCGCAGACGGATAGAGCGCCTTATGCTGCAGTCTGAGAAGATCGCAGCGACAGGTCGAATGGCAGCCGCAGTAGCTCACGAGATCAACAATCCTCTCGAAGCCGTGATGAACCTGATCTTTCTGGCGCGCCATAATTCCCCACCTGCCGGCAAAGCTTACCAGCACTTGAAGATGGCAGAGGAGGAGTTAGAACGGGTCTCTCACATCGCAAGGCAGACGCTGGGCTACTATCGTGACGCAGGCTTGCCGGCCGAAGTCTTCTTCCACGAATTGATCGAGAATGTACTCACGATCTATCGCTCAAAACTACTTGCTTATGGAATTTCCGTTGACACCCAGTTCAATGACTTGCAAAAAATATTGGTGAGCAGAGGGGAGTTCATCCAGATTTTTTCAAACCTCATTGCCAATGCCATCGACGCGATGCCCAACGGTGGAGTGCTTCACTTGTCCGTTCGGATCGTGATCAGCTCCGCAGGAGGTGGGATTCAGACCGTCATTCGTGACAGCGGAACTGGGATCAAGTCCGAGCATTTGGATAGGATCTTCGAACCCTTCTTCACCACCAAAGGCGATCTCGGAACAGGCATTGGCCTCTGGGTCACCAAGCAGCTTCTCGAAAAGCGCGGTGGTCAGATCTCAGTCACGAGCAACACCGCACCAGGCAAAAGTGGTACTCTCGTGAGCTTGTTCGTTCCCTTCAGCATGCCGGCCCGCGAGGAGAGTGCGTAGCTTTATGCTCCCGGCGAAGGTAGATTCCCTCCGGTTTTCAGACAGCGTCGGTCGGAATTCGATTCCCTCGTCGTCTCTGACCAGCAGCTCCAAAGAGCCTAAGGCACGCCGTCCACGCATCCTGGTAGTGGACGATGAAAGGATCATTGCGGACACAATGGCTGAAATACTGGAAGGAGCGGGTTTCCAGGCTGCCACAGCCTACGATGGCTGGAATGCCTTGCAAGTGGCCGGTGTCTTACAGCCCGACTATCTCCTGGCGGATGTCCTGATGCCCAGGATGAACGGCGTCGATCTCGCCATGGCGATCCGAAAAATGTATCCCGCAGCACGAATCCTGCTCTTCTCTGGGCAAGCCGGCATCACGGAGATCCTTCGCGCTGCACAAGACCAGGGGTTTCAGTTTGAGTTGATTCCCAAGCCCATTCACCCGCTCAGTCTCATCGCCCGTCTCAAAGAACTCTAGTTCCCCTTGGCAGGCCAACCTTCCGTGTGGATTCTCTTGGCCAAACCCAACTGGCCCATCACCCAGATGCCATAGTAGTTGACATCAAACTCATACCAGGCGAGGCCGTGCCGGGCTGAAACCGGGTGGGCGTGGTGATTGTTGTGCCAGCCTTCACCGCCACTCAGCAAAGCGACCCACCAATTGTTCCGCGAATCGTCGCGGGTAGCGAAGCGCCGCGAGCCCCACATGTGGGTCGCCGAGTTGACCAGCCAGGTAGCGTGCAGCCCCAGCGTCACGCGAAAGAAAATACCCCAAAGTACCATCGGCCAACCTCCCATCGCCAGCAAGGCAAACGCAAGCAGGGTGAGTGGAACCCAGTGAAACCGGTTCAGCCAACGATAAAAACTGTCCTTTATTAGATCGGGAGCATACTTCGCGAGCAGCTGGGGTTCTTCGTTTGCGCCTGCTCCATAGATCACCCAACCAGCATGTGACCACCATCCACCTTCCCTTGGAGAATGCGGATCGCCCGCACGGTCGCTGTGCTGATGGTGAACCCGATGGGTGGCAACCCAAACCACCGGTCCACCTTCCAGGCTCAGCGTAGCGCATACCGCCAAAAGATATTCCAACCACTTCGGAACCTGGTAGCCGCGGTGCGTAAGCAGGCGATGATAACCCATGCCGATCCCGGCATTGATGGCGACGACATGAAGCACCACTGCGACGGCCAGCGCTGACCAGCTAAAAAAGAACAACGCCGCGATGGCCCCCAGGTGGAAGAGGAGCATAAAGCCAAGCACCAGCCAATTGACTGATGACCTTTGTGCATCGCGTGAGAGCGCAAGCGTCTTAAGGTTCAATTTCAGCGCCAGATCGCCTGGCGCGCTCCGACTTTCGATTGCAACAAGTGCCTGGGGTTGGTTCACAACTCTGATTGAACGCCTGTTTGCTCTGCTTCCTTGTCATAGTTTTGTAATGCAAGCGACAACCAATGAATAGACGGCCCAAATTGGGGCATTCTTCATTGTCGATTCGACCACTTCCCGGTAGCAAGATAAGGGTAGAACAGGCTGCGGAAAACTCTGTTTTGTATCAGGGCACGACTTCAGTCGGGCCGCAAATCACTAAGAATACGTCCGGCTTTAGAACCTGCGTGAGAACTCGATGCTGTCTCGGGGACAACTTCACGGGCTACGGAAAAGCTCTGTTTTGTGTCAGGGCACGACTTTAGTCGGGTCGTAAATCACTAAGAATACGTCGGGCTTTAGAACCTGCGTGAGAACTCGATGCTGTCTCAGGGGACAACTTCACAGGCTACGGAAAAGCTCTGTTTTGTGTCAGGGCACGACTTTAGTCGGGCCGTAAACGATGGTACGGACCGGGCAAGTAGGTAACAGAAGGTACCGGGCATGTAGGTAACACTTTTCGTTCACAGCGCAGGGCAGGTAGAAGAGAGCATGCCCTGGAAAGTGACGGATGTAGTGGACGAGAGGACACGGTTTGTTCTGGAGTTTGACGGCGGAAGTTTCACGATGGCGGAGTTGTGTCGGATCTATGGCATCGCTCGCAAGACCGGCTACCAGTGGGTAGAGCGGTATGAGGTAGAGGGCTTATCTGGATTGCAGGACCGTCGCTATGGAGCGGGCCATCATCCCAATCAGACCAAGAGTGGGATCGAGGAGCAGATTGTGGTCCTGAAGGGGGCGCATCCGAGTTGGGGAGCGAAGAAGCTGCGGGCGCGTCTTTTGGTGACGAAAAAGAGTGTCGATTGGCCTGTGGTGAGCACTTTTGGAGAGATCTTGCGGCGGGAAGGTTTGAGCGCACCGCAGCACAAGCGGTGGAAGATTCCTGTGTACAGTAAGCCGTTTGAGAAGGTAGAGGCGGCCAACCAGACATGGTGTGGGGACTTCAAGGGCTGGTTCCGGACTGGAAACGGAGAGCGAATTGATCCGTTGACGATGACCGATGCGCACAGCCGTTATTTGCTGCGTTGTCATAGCGCGGAGAAGACGAATACGGAGCAGGTGCAAGCCATCTTCGCGGCAGCCTTTCGCGAATACGGCATGCCGCAGAGGATCCGAACCGATAACGGGGCTCCGTTTGCCTCCCGAGCCATCGCTGGCATTTCGCGCTTATCGATCTTCTGGATGAAGCTGGGCATCCAGCCGGAACGGATCAAGCCAGGTCATCCGGAGCAGAATGGGCGTCACGAGCGCATGCATCGGACGTTGAAGGCCGAGACGGCTAAACCGCCGGCGGCCAACCGGAGAGCGCAACAAAAGGCTTTTGATCGGTTCCGCCAACAATTCAACGAGGAGCGACCCCACGAGGCTCTGCAGCAGAAGACACCGGCCTCTTGCTACCAGAGTTCGCCGCGCATCTATCCGGATCGAATTCCTAAACCGGAATACGACGCCAACATGAAGGCGAAGCGAGTTTATCCGGATGGAACCTTCTTCTGGAAAGGTACACAGATCTTTATCAGCAAGTGCCTGGGAGGAGAAGTCATTGGCATGGAGCCGACCGACGATCGCTACTGGGACGTTCATTTTGCCGCCTTCCCCCTGGCGCGATTCGACAGTCATAAACTCGTCCTGCAACCGATGCAGGACAAAGAGGAGTGAATGGCTATGGAAATGACGGCAGTGTGGGAAGAGAGGAAAAGTAAAAGCCCTTTCCCTCTCTTCCCACACTGCCTTGGAAAGCTCGCAAAAAACGTGTGCTTCCCACATTCCCACAGCCTCGGCGACGACTTGGATTTCCCTTTTTCTTCAAGCTCGTTTAACTTCAACCTGAACGAAAAGTGTTACCTACATGCCCGGTACCTTCTGTTACCGACATGCCCGTTCGCACACGATTGAGAATATTTCGGGCTTTAGCCCCTGAGGTACGCTTTTCTAGCTCAACAACGACTTTTTCCGCAGCCTGAGAAGCAACGCGCTTTGGGCTCTATCCCCTCCACCTATCGACCGGTGCCCCACGCAAATCTCACCCTTGAACCTCAGACGGAAAGCAGACTTGTTCCTTAGGAGACCTGAGCCGCCCCGTTTCGACCAAAAACCGTCGACATCGATAACGGCCTGTGCTACTTGCCCAGGTTGCATGCCGACGATAGTATGTGCCGGTGACCATCACAAAGCTGGCCTGGGCCGCACTTTTCAGCCTCTCGACTTTGTCCATGCAAGTGCCTGTAGCAACGGCGCGTCCCTTACCAGCGTCTGCCCGCCTGTGCTGCCGCCGCAGACTCTGCGCTTTGGGCTCTATCCCGTCCACCTATCGACGGGTGCCCCATCCTTCGCGTTCTTCGCGAAGGGTGGGATACGCAAATCTCACCCTTGAACCTCAGACGGAAAGCAGGCTTGTTCCTTAGGAGACCTGGGGCACCGCCGATTCGATCAAAAACCGTCGACATCGATAACGGCCTGTGCGAAGGCCTGAGGAGCTTCTTGAGGCAGATTGTGGCCGACGCCGCCCGTGATGAGCCGGGCATCATACTTGCCGGCAAATTTATTGCGATACGCTGCGGCGGGTGCGTGCGGAGCGCCGTTTGCGTCTCCGTCGAGCGTGATCGTGGGCAAAGTGATGACCGGACTCTCGGCCAGCTTCGCTTCCAGATCGTCATATTTCTTTTCGCCCTCGGCCAGGCCCAGCCGCCAGCGGTAATTATGAATCGCGATTGCCACACCCCGTCTCTTTGCTCGACAGCGCGCTTGCAGAGCCAAGCATGCCAAGCTGGGTGGCTGCGATCGTCAGCGCTGCCTGACTAAAAAAGCGTCGGCGTTGATAATTGATTTCTTCAAATAGCGGCATTGTAGGTCTCCTTTTATTGAGTGCTAAGTTAAGTAATACTTCCGCGAGGGGCGTCCTTCCACTCTCCTCGCGTAGCGTTCCGGGCATGTTTCAGATGACGCCTACGACCAGGAGCGACCGCTTTTTTTTTCGGGCCGGCGTGATTATTCGCCGGGTACCCCCAATTCAATCAAATCCCAGCGGCGAGTATTTCTTGCCCTGCCACAAATGATCGGGTGCCCCATGCGGCTACGGCGGGTGAAACATCTGTTCTTCCCGCGGTATCCGCCCCATCCTTCGCGCTTTTTGCGAAGGGTGGGAAAGCAGGCCCACCGGCCACGCTCAACGATCCACTAAAGTGAAGATGGTTTTGTTCCCATCCCTCGCAATAGCGCGAAGGATGGGGCGCCGGATGATTTGTCGGTCGCCCTGGTTAGCTTCGTTGCCCGGGTGCATAAACATCCATCTGTGTGACGCACTACACTAGACTCCTCTTACTGCTGTATCTTCTAAATCGCAAAGGCAGGAAGCTCCTATGTCCGCATCACTTCGTCCCAACACATGCTTCGCTCGTCTACTCTTTATGGCGGCAGCAGCACTTGTTCTCTTGTTCCTGGCTGCCCCGGCCACACTCACCGCTCAATCCGTGCCGCCGGCCCTTGTGTCTCCGCCAGTGCGGGCGCCGCAGACGGGTCCAAACGGTGAGAAGCTACCTGGTATGCCTAAATTCCATGATCCCGCGCCCTATGACATCGACGAGCACACGGGCTACAAGCAGATCTTCGATGGAAAGAGCTTTACCGGGTGGGACGCAGATCCCAGCATCTGGCGCGTCGAGGACGGCATCATGGTGGGTGAAACGCTCGAGGGTAAGCCGAAGGGCAACAACTACATCGTGTATCGCGGCGAAAAAACCCGTGACTTCGATCTCAAGCTGCAAATGAAAATTGAAAAGGGTGGGGGTGGTGGCATTCAATATCGCAGCGTCACCGGCATACCCTGGACCCGGCCGCAGCCCGCAGGCCAGCCTCCCTATGACCTGAAGTTTATGATGACCGGTCCCCAGGCCGACTTCTGGTTTCCTGTCCGTGCACAGGCTGCGGACTACACCGGCCAATGGTATTCAGAAAACACCATGCAGGGCATCCTTGCCTATCGCGGCCAGGTAACCCAGGCGCTCCCCGGACAGACCAATCGCCTGGTTGCAGATATCGGCGACAAGCGCGCCTTGGGCGGGTACGTCAAGGTAAACGAGTGGAACGATTACGAGGTCATCGCGCGGGGCGGTGTAATGATGCACATCATGAACGGTCAGCTCATGGCGGTCTTCATTGATGACAACAAAGACTCTGTCAATAACCAACCAGGCCTGATCGGCTTCGAGATTGAGAGCCAGCCCTGCAAGATCTCTGTGCGCGATATATGGCTCCGAACATTCGATTAACTTCGGTCCACTCCGACTAACGAATGACCCAAGAGGAGACTAACCGGCTGGCTACAAAACTCCCCGTTCAGGGCAGAGGTTAAAGGAAATACCGCAGAACTTTACACTGCTCTCTGCTTGGTCAAAAATAAGCTGCAACCACCCACTCAACCTTCGTCCGCGCCATTTTCAGCTAGTGCACCTGCTGTAGCGGACGAGGCATAGCCCGTCCGTGGTGCCAGCCCCCGACTTCAGTCGGGGGGAGCGGGTTTTAAACCCGCGAGAACGCTCGGTATATAAATCTCGGGGCTTTAGCCCTGGTGGCTGCTTGTTCAAGCGGTTTTCAGCTTCTTTAAAAGAAACGTTGACGGGGTAGTCGGAGTCCGATATAGTCGAAATGCGATATGTTAGCGAAAACTGCCAAAAACCCCCCGCTCTCCTCTGCAACCCTGCACATCCTGCTTGCGCTCGCAGGGGGCAATTTGCATGGCTACGGAATCATCAAAGAAGTCGCACGCAATTCGGATGGTCATTACCGGTTGGGGCCAGGTACGTTGTACGACAACCTGAAGAAGTTAATCAGCGCCGGATTGGTCGGAGATGTCCCAACTTCTTCCTCCTCTAGGCGCAAGGCTGCCTCGGCACAAGAAGATGATCGGCGTTTTTTTACCTTGACCAGGGAAGGGAAGGACGTTCTCGCCAGAGAGGTGGATCGCCTACAAGGCGTGGTTACGAAAGCCAGAGCACGTCTTCAGGAAGCGAGGACCGGAAGAGCATGAAAAGAGCCGTTTCTCGCCTCGCCTATCGACTTATTTTGCGTCTGCATCCCGCTTCCTTCCGGGACGAGTTTGGCGCTGAGATGCTATGGATTTTCGACGATTTCGAACAGGAACAGCAACCGGGCGCGGCCGCACACTTGTTCCTCGATGGAACACTCTCTCTCCTCCGGCAGCGTTTCAGATCTCAGAACAGCCACGGTCAGTTGTCGATTGCTTCCGGAGTGATTATCACCGGGCCTGGAATCGCTCCGGCGCGGTTCCTTCAAGCTGCTCTCGCGCTTTCCCTGTTATGCTTCGGCCTCATGCTCTTGAAACTACCGAATCCGCTCAACGCCTCGGTTACTTGGGCGGACCGGATGCCTTGCTATACCATCACGCTACAAGCACCGTCCCATGCCGAGGTAGTTCTTCAGACCACGCCGTAGGATTCTAAGTAGGACCGTAACCCACTCCCCGCCACGCGAGCGTTATCCGGCTCAATCCCGCAAATGTTAACCTTGACAGAGTCTTAATAACGCATGGGATTTCTGAGCCATCTTCTATACCCGTGGGGCTTATTGCTCCAGATATTCGCAATCGTCCACTTCATCCGGCGACGGCCGGACATGTATTGGATCTTCATCATCCTCTTTCTCGGTCCCCTCGGCGCAGCCATTTATATTCTCGTCGAAGTAATTCCCGACGCCGGACTGGTCAGCCAGTCATTCAAGGCCTTTCCCCGTCGCAAGCGCATTCATGAGCTCGAAACCATGGTGCGAGACAACCCATCGTCTGGGAACTACGAGGAACTCGGTGATCTTTACATGGACGATGGCAGGCTCCAGCCGGCACGAGTCGCGTTCGATAAGGCCATCGCTGCCCGCGCTGATACGCTCGATCCGTTTTACCGGCGTGGTGTTTGTGCCCTCCTGCTGGGGGATGCAGTCAGTGCTCTGCCTGATCTGGAACGAGCGGTCGCGAAAGAACCCGATTACGATTTTCATCGCGCGGCCGGACTGCTCGCTCATGCCTACGCGCAAACCGGTCAAAAAGAGAAAGCAGAGGCGCTCTTCCGCCAGGCAACTGGCGCATCGACATCATCGGAGACGTACTTGAACTTCGCTGCCATGCTGGCCGCCCAGGGACGCACCGCCGAAGCACGCGGATGGGCGCAGAAAGTGCTCGACAAGAAACCAAACATGCCTGCCTACCTGCGCCGCCGTGAACGGCCGTGGTTTCGCAGCGCACGGGACATATTGAAAAAGCTGCCTGCCTGACAGACAGCTCAGCGGCTACCTGTTCGGCAAGGAATCAACAGATGCCCGGGACTCTGCCACCCCCCGCCTTTGCTGTAAGGGAAGTGACCCCCTCGCAGGCCCGGGGAAGGTGGTGACGGGACATGACAAAACGACACCCAGATCATGATGGCAAACCTGAGAGCCCGCACGGTCAACGATCCGGGCATGATCCCTTGCAGGCCGCTGCGGGCCAATCGGACGTGTTCAACAAATCATGGTTGAAGAACGGCGAGCCCACCAGTCTGATCCAACGGATCGGCTAGGGGCACTTCCATTCCGACGCCAGGGCGAGTCAACAGGGTTTGGAGGAATCCATGAAGGAAAATCCGCTGGAACAATTGTTGAAAGGCGCACTTTCTGAATACGACTTTGCAGTCCTGGAACACGGCTTTGCTCCTCACGGCCGAGATTACAGGTTCCTAATTCAAGATTCTTTGTGCAACGACCCTGGAACATATGAACTGATCTTTACGCATGTGGTGGATCTCAAGTATGAAACCCGCGTAGGTGAAAAAGTCTGGCCGATTTCGTGGGCAGATGAGTTTACCGATTACACCAGATGGAAGGCCTCGGGTGAGCCCGAAGGATATGTATTTGGCACGGACTGGTCACTCGCGTTTCCAGGCATCAGCATTTTGCTCGCCAGCCCCGAGGTACAGGATTGGTCGAATCGTCTTCAGCGTCCTATGCATTCGGCGAGCATTGAGACGGACCTTTTTTGTATCTCGCTGGTCTTCAGTGAGAGCCGCCATCGAAAAATATCTGATGAAGCTGGAATAGTTCGACAAGTGCTTATCCCTCCACCCACTCCCGGGAAACTCCAATAGGAGGGCAAGGGGGAACAAGAGTAATTTCGTCCCGAGACTCCTGCAAGTCTCGTTTTCAGGGAACTCCTCTGTGGGTGTAGCCGGAGGTACTGACCTGGACAAAGCACTTCTAAAAGCTGCACGAGATACAGAAAACAGTGGCGACTCCCTCTGCCGCAGCAATATGACGGATTGTTGGCGTATCACTGGCAAACTGGACAAAATACGTCGATTCGTTGAGTATGAAGGCGACCAAAGGACCCCTCAATGCTCGATCTCCTTGCGACCTTAATCGAAGCGATCGGCGACGTCCTAATCAGCATTGGGCCAATCAATCTCGGAAAAGAAAAGAGTTCCGAAGCGCAAAGAGAAAGCTTGACGCGTCCTGCGCACTTCCCAGAAAGTCGGTTATCGGTATTCCCAGTTCCGACGCCCAGCCGTGGGGCAGGCACTGGCAATTTACCGATAATCCCGTTTTGCAGGCACTTCGTGCACTAGGCTTTTTTACCGACCGGATAAGTTCCTGTTTTGCCGACAATCCACCAAGAGGAGGGCCGTGTCCCCGCAGGGCCAACGTGAACCAGAAGTGCTTGTCTTAACTTGCTTTGAGCCGAGGCAGCAGAGTCAGCGCATTGTTACGGCCGATGCGCTCGAGATCGTCTGCCGAAAAACCGAGCTGCATAATGCCTTCAGCCGTTTCGGCGAGCGGCACGAAGGGATTATCGCTGCCAAACAGGATCTGTGTGGTTGGGACCAAACTCTTGAGTGCTGCAATCGCTGGTCCATAGGCAGTACCGGCGATATCGTAATAGTGGCGTTTCAGTTCGTATTCGATTCCGTTGGGTGCCTTTTCGGCGACGCTCTTCGGCGCATATTGCTGCATACGGCCCACAACCATCGGCACATCTCCGCCCGCGTGGGAAAAGATGAAGCGAATGTCGTGAAATTTCGCAAGCGTCCCAGTGAAAACTAAATTTGTTACTGCCCGCGTGGTGTCCTGTGGAATCTCAAGTATTACCGGGGGAACATCCGGCAGCAACGTTCGACAACATAGTGGAGTGGTGGGATGCACGAACACCACGGCTTTGCGTCGGTTCAGCTCTTCGAAAACTGGCTGGTAATCTGGATGACCCAGCCATT
This sequence comes from uncultured Acidobacteriota bacterium, assembly GCA_963804655.1. Classification (GTDB taxonomy): domain Bacteria; phylum Acidobacteriota; class Terriglobia; order Acidiferrales; family UBA7541; genus Palsa-295. Next base: position 24,941 of record CAWDRE010000001.1, read on the forward strand.
TATCGTCGTAGCTGGTGAGGAGAGTAATGCCATCCGCCTTGAGCACACTATAGGCGTACTCGATCTCACGGAGGCTGGCATCGGTATCCGGAAGGGGAATTATGGCGAAGTGACCAAAGCGGCCCGGGTGATTTCGCACGAGATCAGCAGCGTATTCATTTACTCGGCGCGACATTCGAACCGCTGCCTCGCGGTCTCCGTACCAGAATGCGACCGGAGCAAGGGAGAGAACAGCCGTCGAAACGCCGCTTTTGTTCATTGCTGCGATCATCAGCTCCGGAGTCCAGCTCAAAAAAGCGGGATTCATCCGACCGCCACCCGCGGCGACGATTCGATCACGATTTTCTGCGAGGTAAAAAGGCGGGACGATGTGATGATGCACATCGATTAGGCTCCGCTTCGTGCTGGAAGCAGCTGTCAGCGCGATCAATTCCCCGACCGGTGCAACTGAGGTTAGACCGAACGCCGCAACCGTTGTAAGAAACTCTCGTCTGGAACGACCAAATGTTTCGGATCGAGAGATGTTTGCCCGATCACCGCCCGCACCGGTGATAGGACAATCGACATTTCGGTTTGCCATAGGACTTCCTCCAGCAGGATTCCAAACGGCCAAGTCTATCAGCGAAATGCTCAAACAGTCGCTTCCACAGCTTCCGCTGGACGTCACTGGACGTATTACGGGCTAACCTTCCATAATCCGGCAAGGTAAGGTTTGCCGACAACTCGCCCAGAATCGCCTCACCTACCTGGGCCGCATTTGAGTTTGCGGATTGGCTGTCGAACTTGAGATACTGACTTACCGCAGCTGGAGGACATGATGGCCAAAGGCATCTCGATGCTACTCATCCTCGTGGTTTTAGCGGCGGCAGCCCTTAGGTCGCAGCAATCCTCTGCGCAGCAGCCCGCTCAGTCCCACGTAGTTCCGCTGAAAGAATTTGCCGCTGGCCAAACGTTTGAGACGGTATCGGGCGACCCCACGAAAGAGGGCGAGCTCTTTGTCATTCGGATTCACCGCGAAGCAGGATACATCATCATGCCGCACACCCATCCCATAGACGAGCACACCGTCGTGGTGAAAGGAACCTGGGCGTTCGGAATGGGTGACCGTTACGACCCGCAGGGGCTCATACCCATGGAGGTCGGCACGTACGCGCTCGCGCCCAAGAATATGGCACACTTCGGGCTGTCAAAAACAGAAACCGTCACCCAGGTCCACGGAATCGGTCCCTTTAAGACGCATCGCCTCGTACCGATATATGAGCTTAACGCGAGAGGCATATTTTACGATCCGTCTGCTACACAGCCAGGGAAACTAACCTTGACGAGCCCGCCCGATTGCTTCCTCTTGAAACTCGGCACGCACGTGCGAGGCAGTTACGGCGCGGGTGTTGTCGTTGCAGCCCAATGCACGCCCGGCCAGCTCACGCAGTATCGGATCGAAAAACCAGACGGGGAGAATTTTTGGACCCAGCGCGGCGAACTGAACACGCCGTGAAGCCCAGTGGAGCCGCGGAACTCGAAGCACGTAGAAGCGACCTTGATGGTAACCGCCTCTTGCGATTGCGCCCGAGTCACGGGCAACTCGGAAGTGATCCCGCGTAGCGCCTGAAAAGTCGCATTATCGGTATGTATGGTCCGCCGCTTCGTCGCAAGCGAAAAGTGAGAGTAGCAGGTAAGGTCTGCGCGTATGTATACGGCCTTGTTGGGGTGTTTAACGACCCCGGGCCTGGATGGAATGCGCTTCGCTCTGTTCCTATTTAAGTTGTCGGTCTTCAAAGACCCTTACCGATAGCAGGTTTCCAGAACGACGGTTAGACCGTGGTGCCATCTCTTTCTTCGCCAGCAGACCTGGCAGGAAAATTTGAACTCCGCCGCCGTCGCCGGTCTGCGGATGTGGGAATCGCGCTAGCGATTTCCAAGCCTGGTGTTCTTCCAGGCGTCATCGTGTGCCGTGCATGTTCGACAGTTTGAGGGTGAGAGTCCCTTATCCAACCTGATGGAGGTGAAGGATTAGCGAAGCGCAAGGGCGTCGTCGCGAGGCGGGGTCTGAAGGAAGCGTGGAGCAAAAGCGTGTGCCGATGGACAAGAACCGGATAAGAGGCCTTCACTTGCGGGCGAGTTGGCGATGAGCAGCAAAGCCCATATCCATCAAGGCGAGTGGCGGTAAATCCGGCGGTGGTGCGCTGAAGGCGGTCGAACTTACCATGGGAGGTCTGTTGCATGTCGTGGAAACACGACTGGAGAAGGAGCGATTCTTCTTGAACGTGCAACAGAAGTCAGCAGAAGGCATAGTAGTCCGGCAGATCGGACGAAGGCCTGAACGATAGGAGAGGCGAGTACGTGGCACGACTCAAGGGCGCAAAGCGGCAGAATAACCAGCTAGAGCTGGCCTTCGGGGAAGGGATGACGAGTGAAGCTCGAAGTCCGTCCCCGGAAGGGACCGAAGTGCCCGTGGTGAAGTGCAGTGCAGAAAGCCTGGCTCCGGATGAGCAGTGGATGGAGAGAGTCTGCCAGCGAGAAAACCTCTGGCAGGCCCTCAAGCGTGTGAAGGGAAATGGAGGTAGTCCGGGTATCGACGGAATGACAGTCGACGATCTTACGGACTACTTGAAGCAGCACTGGTTAGCTATCCGGGAACAACTGTTGAGTGGGACCTATCAACCGCAACCGGTACGCCGGGTAGAAATCCGGAAGCCGGACGGAGGGGTGCGAAAGCTCGGCATTCCTACGGTGCTGGATCGAATGATCCAGCAGGCGGTGATGCAGGTCTTGCAACGCAGCTGGGACCACACCTTCTCTGAATCGAGCTATGGGTTTCGTCCCGGACGCTCGGCGCATCAGGCAGTCGCGCGTGCCCAGCAGCATATTGCCTCTGGGCACCGCTGGGTGGTCGATCTCGATCTGGAAAAGTTCTTTGATCGGGTAAACCACGACAAACTGATGGGTCGGATCGCAAGGCGGGTGAGCGATAAACGCCTTCTGCGACTGATTCGAAGCTGGCTCAAGGCGGGTGTGTTGGAGAACGGACTCGTAGGACCGACGGATGAAGGTACGCCGCAAGGTGGGCCTCTTTCGCCTCTACTATCGAATCTTGTTCTCGATCAACTTGATCGTGAGTTGGAGCGACGAGGCCATCGCTTCGTTCGGTATGCGGACGACTGCAACATCTACGTACGCAGCCGGCGAGCAGGCCAACGCCTGATGGGAGGGCTGACGCGACTCCTTGAAGGTAAGCTCAAGCTGAAGGTGAACCGGGAGAAAAGTGCTGTGGCACGGCCATGGGAGCGAAAGTTCCTCGGGTTCAGCTTTACGAACGGGAAGCTGCCGAAGCGCCGAATCGCGCCCAAAGCTATATCCCGGTTCCAAGCCCGAATCCGAACCCTTACTCGTCGAACTCGTGGCATCAGCATCGAGACCATGGTTCGCGAGTTGGGACGCTACCTTCAGGGATGGCAGGGCTATTTCGGCTTCTGCCAAACCCCGACCGTGCTGGACCGTTTCAATAAGTGGATTCGACGTCGTATACGCTCTGCTGCCTGCAAGCAATGGCGCACAGGGAAGACACGATACGCTCGATTGCGGCAGCTCGGTCTCAGTCATGATCTTGCGGCCCGCACGGCAGGGCATCCTTGGGGCCCTTGGCGGCTCAGCCGCACAGAAGCTCTTTCGCATGCCATGCCCGCCGCTTACTTCGATCGCTTGGGACTTCCTTCCTTGTGCTGCACGCCCGGCGCTTGATCCTACCGAACCGCCGTGTACGGACCCGTACGCACGGTGGTGTGACAGGGAAAGCGAGTGATCGCCTACCTATGTCAATTGCAGGCCGGTCAGATGGTATTGCCCGCTAGTAGCGGTGGCCTGTAGACCTCATTTTTGGCCAGCACTGCCCAGGCCATCCGTGCCAGCTTATTGGCCAGCGCAACGATGGCGATGTTGTGGTGCGTTCGTGCCGTGAGCTGCGCCAGCCACGCACTTAAGCCAGACGATTGCTTGGTCCGGTGCTGCATAACGGCTCTGGCTCCTTGCACGAACAGCCTGCGCAGGTACTGGTTTCCACGCTGAGGAATCTTCCACAGTGTTTGCTTGCCTCCGGTCGAGTGTTCCTCGGGAACCACTCCCAACCAGGCGGCAAAATCGCGCCCTTTGCGAAATGCCGCGCCGTTGCCGATCGTCGCGATGATCGCCGTTGCTGTTACAGGACCGACCCCCGGCATCGCGACCAGCCTTCGACAAGATTCGTTCTCCCGAGCAATCTTCTCAACCGACTTGTCAGCACGATCGATCTTCTCCGCTAGTTGCTCCAGTTCCTGCTTCAGTTCTGCGAGCAATACAAGCACCGCCCCCGACAGCTTGGACGAGCCACCTGCGAGTATGCCGGGCAGTGCTTCATCCACGTAGCGCCGGCCTTTGCGCAGCGTCGTGCCACGCTCGAGCAAAAGCCCACGAATTTGGTTGACCACCGCCGTTCTTCGCATCACCCAGCGTTCACGGACCCGATGCAGCGACTGTAGGTCCAGTTGGTCGTCACTCTTGACCGGCACAAAACGCATGGTCGGTCTTCCCACCGCTTCGGCGATCGCTTCCGCGTCGATGTAGTCGCTCTTGTTCGTCTTGACGTAGGGCTTCACATATTGCGCAGGAATCAGGCGCACCTCATGCCCTTGCTCTCGCAACGCTCGCCCCAGAAAATGCGATCCTCCGCATGCTTCCATGCCGATCAGCTTCACCTTCAGGTTCGCGGTAAAGTGCAAGAGCTGCGCTCGAGAGAATCGTTTCCGCAATACCACTTCTCCGCGCTGGTTCATCCCTACCAGATGAAACGTCGTCTTGCCCAAATCAATACCCAATGTGAATAGCTCCATGGAACTCCTCCTCTTACGCAGCTTATAGCCCCACCTCACTGTCGGTAGAAGCGGCGGACCATTCCATTAACTTCATCTGGCCCTGGAGGGTTTCGGTCGGCAAGTTACTGAGAACCCCGTTTTTCGTCCTTCATTTTCTCATTCGCGCCTTTCGCGGACGTTCTCGCTTGCTACGGGCGACGATTCGTCCGAAGCCTTCGTCTAAGCAGCTAGTAGAGGGGGAGCTCTTGAGGCTCACGACTTTCTCGCTGCTTCTGGGAGTCATGACGGTCCAGGCTGCGGCGCAACAGACTTCGACCACCAGCTCTGAGTCGTTTCTGCTCCGGACTTCGGAACGGCAGATAACGCTGAAGCCAACAGCGGGACCAAATAATGTGGGCAACTGTATGCTCGTGTATCCCGACGGTCGTTTACACCTTGAACTTCGACGACAAGAGTTCTTCTACGGACCGGCCAGCCTCGTCACATATGAGGGGAGTCTTTCGACTCACGAACTCACGTATCTCCGTTCAATTCTCGATTCTGACGCCGTAAAAGGCCTCCCAGTAGAACACCAGCCGAGCGGGCCGATGAATCCGGATCTTTTCGGGTGGTTCACAGCGGAAATCCGGAGGCCGATCGCAGTGCAGACCGTCGGGACCGGGACTTGGGAAGGCACGGGGCCGAGGAGCTCCAAAGATGACGAAGCATGGCAGCATGCAAGGGTAGTGCTACAACCGCTGATAGACTGGTCGCACCGTATAAAGAGCGACAAGCCCCCAGAATTGCGAAGAGTGCCGAACTCCGATTTGGTATGCGGTCAATGAGGCTTTAGCCAACCGCCAGACATCTCCTCGAAGCCGAGTGGTGCAGATCCGATCTGCCCGTCTTTGCGGCTCTGACAGAACAACGGTCAAATTTTTAGGAGCTCCCGGTAGTGCCTGAAAAGTCGCATTTTCGGTATGGCCCTGGAGGGTTTCGGTCGGCAAGTTATCGAGAAACCGTTTTTCGGGCACTTGAGTCTCAACCCGCTGCGAAGTCCAGTCTTGACAGCTCCCGCACCCCAGTGCAGGAATCGATTCCGCAGCGACCTGAGCGGTGTAAATTGTAGACGTGAAGGCCGTCACAATTATCGCTGCTCTTGTGGTGATCGCAATATTCGTGTGGATCGCATTGGGTAGGAGAACTCAGTCCCACACATCCAGCCTACCCCTTGCCCCTTCGGACTCCCCCAGACCTGCACCTGCCGATGGTTATTCGGGTCTCCGAAGCCAGATACTGCGAAGTTCGAGAACAGAGCTTGGTCTGCCCAATACCTCAAGCTCGACCCAACCGTGGGGTCTTTTAATGGATTGGGGGCTGCCAAAGGGATCAGCCACTGTACTCGCCCTGTCCGACGGAACCGCGAGTGTCTATCTCAGCAGCGGCGGCGGCTATATTGGTGGTCAATCCCACGAGACTATTCGCAATGCCGCGCAGAGAACGGTCATCGTAGCCGAGGAGGTTGAACCGCAGATGCATATTACCACGACGTATCCCCTACCTCCTCCCGGAGGGGTTGCGTTTTATGCCCTCACTGACAGTGGCGTCTTCACTGCGAGCGCACCTGAAGAGGACTTGAAAAACGGTCACAATCCACTGTCTAAATTGGCTAATGCTGCGCAGGAAGTGATCACCCAATATCGGCTCATACAGGATGGCAAGTAGGAGACGCTCGCGGCACTATCGACGAGCGGAGCGCCCTTTCGTCAATTGCCGTGAAGTCGCGTTTTCGGTAACTACCTCTGATGTGGTTTCCGGCGGGGCCTCCGCCTTTTCCGAACTGGCATACCCGGAGCCTCCTCCCCCGACGTGCCAAGCAATTTATGGGACCGTTTTCATCCGGTGAGGACCCGCCTGACCTGGGCTGCCGACCGCTCCCCGCCCCGTGTTCGGTTCCCCTCTTACACCTGCAATTTGCGGCTAAGATGGCCGAGGCTACAATTGTGGGCAAAGGAGTTGGCCGATGGCGTTTCGTTTATTTTTGGCTTACTTGAGTCAGGTGCTCTACGTCGTAGGCTTTATCACTTGCATCTGGCTCGTGTTTCGTCTCATAGCTCTTCTGAATGCCATTACGCGCTACTTCAATATGCGAGCCGTCAAAGTTGATCCGACGCCGCCAGATTAACCAGGTGGACAAACCCTAACGAAGGTAGCGATTCCTTACTTCTGGCCCATGCATTCGACAAAGCCCGCGCGGCGCAGGGGAGTATTTGCGAATTTGCAGCCGCCAGTTCCTCCCGAATCACGGGCAATCCGCGCGGGCGAAATTTTTCGTGTTGCCCAAAAAGTCGGGTTATCGGTAAATTCCCTCCCAGAGGGGGCACGGCCTGGCAAGTTACGTTTGCGCAATTCGATGATCGGGAGATCGTCTATTCGGAAAAAGGTGCGTTTGCGACGACGTCCGCGAAGTTCGGAGGAGTGAACCCTTCGACGTACCGGTTGCCGAAATCCCGAAGAATGTTGTCAAAGCTGGTCGCCGGTTTGCGGCGAACGATGTTGCATAGGGATAACTGGAGCTGGTTCTTGAGCGCCAAGCGAGGGAACGCCGCGAGGATCGCCTGTAGTTTATCTGTCGGAATTCGATCGAGACCAACCCCGATAGCGTCCACCGCAATACCTGAATGGGTCATTGCGACTTCCGGCTCTTTGTGGAGAGCGATGGAACGCGTTGTGTGAACGGCGATCGCATCCCAGACAAGTTGCAGCTGCAGAGTCGCGATACCGCGCTCCTTGAGGAACGCGCGGGCTGCGTTGGCGCCATCGACCTCGAACCGCTCGTCGGCCATGTAGCGGTCGGTTAGACCGAGATCGTGTAAAACGGTGGAAACGGCCAGGAGTTCGGGGTCCGGCGAAGGTTTGACGTCTTCGGAAAGCAAAACGCTAAATAGCCAGGAACGCATCACATGGTTAAAAAGATCTGGCTCCGAAGAACTGCGGGCCAGATCAATCGCGTCGCGGACTAGATGTGTGTCGGTTACTTTGATTCCCGCCAAAACCATATTTACCCCTTTGATGGAAAAACTACGGGCGACCCTCCTTTTAGTATTCAAACCACTGGCTGAGCGCTTTGACCTTTTCCTCCGTGTAGGGCGGGAACAAATGCTCGATGGCCACGTCGGGAGGAGAGATAAGCACCGATTTCGCATGCGTCAGAGCATCAAAGCCGGCCTTGCCGTAGTAGTGGCCGATACCCGAGAATCCGACGCCTCCGAAAGGCATGCTTTCAATGAACAGATGAATGTTCACTTGGTTGATCGCGCCACCGCCGAAGGACAAGGTCGCGAGAAAATGATCGATCGCCTTCTGGTCACGGCTGAAAAGGAAACCGGAAAGGGGTTTTGGATGCTTCTTCACCTCACGAATGGCCGCATCCATGTCTTTGTACGTAAGGATTGGGAGAATCGGCCCGAAGATTTCGTCCTCCATGATCGGGTCGTCCCAGGTGACCGGATACAAGATCGTGGGATCGAGGTAGAGCGCTTCGCGGTCGGCAGAACCTCCGGCCACAACCTTGCTCTGATCAATTAGGGATACGAACCGGTCAACGGCTTTCGGGCTGATGACGCGCGAGTAGTCGTCGGACCTGCTCTTCGGGTCGGTTCCGTACAACTCGATCACGGCCTTCTTGCATTCTCTTACAAACTCCTCAGCAATCGATTCGTGCACATAGGCGTACCCAGGAGAGGTGCACCACTGCCCACCCCAGGCTGTTGCGCCCCAGACAATTTTCTTGGCCGCATCCCGGATGTTCGCGGTCGTATCAACGAAAGCAGGATTCTGTCCGCCAAGTTCCAGAAGAATGGGGGTCAGGTTTTTTGCAGCAGCCTCCATGACGATCTTGCCCACCTTGACGCTGCCGGTGAAGAAGATGAAGTCAAACGGCAGCTTGAGAAGCTCCGTAACTTCCTCTTTGCTTCCCGAGACGGCAGTGACGGCCCGAGGATCGAAATATTTCGGTACAAGATCCAACAGGAGCTTACTCGTGGCGGGCAGCCCTTCAGAGAGTTTAAGGATGCACGGATTGCCCGCCGCAAGAACTTGGCACGCCGGGTCGAAAAGCAGTGTCAATGGCCCATTGAATGGACCAATCACCAGAGTGACGCCGTATGGTTCTCGATAGACCTTGGCAGTATGCCCGCTCTCCCGAAGGGCTTTCGGCACGACGACATCTACAGGCTTCATCCACTCTTTCAACTCAGCTTTCGCGAAAGCTGCGGTCCCCACGGGAGCCATGATCTCGAAAACTTTTTCCTGGCTGGCGGTCTTGAAATCACTGCTCATGGCAGCCTTTAGACCCTCGGAGTTCTCGTTGCACAAATTCTGAAGCCGTGTCAGCTGGTCAATACGCCACTCGTACGATTTGGTTGCGTCCGAATCGAAGTACGCCTTCTGTTTGTTAAAGATATCCTGGAACGGATTCATCCAAGTCTCCCCCTGGGACGTTCGGTTTGTGCTCCGTATTGCCGCAGGCTTTTAAACTTGTTTAGGTCATAGTGAGCACCACTCGGAAGCGTGCCTTGCCATCCATCATTCGTTTGTATGCTTCCTCGGCTTTTGCAAGCGGAAGTGTTTCGATCATTGGACGGACATCTGTGAGTACGCTGAAATCAAGCGTGTCTTGAGTCTCGATCGCTCTTCCGGTGAGACTGCCGACAACTGACCGTCCGCCGAAGATGAGCGGTACGCCGTTGACCGGGATGGCATCACCTGAGACCCCGACAACCACAAGTTTGCCGCGAATTTTAAGGCCGGGAAGCAAGCTACCGATTGCGGCCCCGCTTGGCGCGGTCGCAAGGATGACATCTGCGCCTCCGAGCTTTTGCAGTGCTGCCGCCGCGTCCTGTGCCTTGGCATCAATGTAGATGTGCGCTCCGAGTTTCTGCGCTAGATGCTCCTTGTCGGGACCTCCACCAATCGCCACGGTACGGAAACCCATCTTCCGCGCAAACTGCACTCCAAGGTGGCCAAGGCCGCCCACTCCCTGAATGGCAACGGTGTCGCCGGCACGTGCGGCGTTACGAAGCGCGTTGAAGGTTGTTATGCCGGCACATACCAGAGGGGCCGCATCTTCTGACTTGAGTGCATCCGGTATCAGGGCAAGCGCGCGTGCCTCCGCGATCATCGTTTCCGCATAGCCACCGTCAGTTGTGATGCCGGTCATAATTGCATTTTGACAATAGGCGGTTTCACCACGACGGCAGGCCTCGCAGGTTCCGTCTTCACCTCCGAAAAATCCAACTCCGACACGCTGGTCAACCTTCCACGCTGTCACGCCAGGACCCGCTTCCTCTATTCGTCCGATAACCTCGTGGCCAGGCACGCGCGGATACGAAAGGTTGGGGAATTGCGCTTCCACAGTTGCCACATCCGAATGGCATACACCGCAAGCCTCGACGCGGATACGCACCTGTCCGGCGCCGGGGACGGCAACCCTTCTTTCGACCAAGGAGAAAACGCCCGGTGAAGAAATCTCGACGGCTCTGTAACTGCTCGCCATCCTTATCCTCCCGCTTCACATTCCGCCCAACACAAACGATTCGATCTTGAGTGTCAGTCACTCTCTTACTTCGAGGTCCCTTCCTGCTAACGCAACATGCGCCAGCGCGAGAGCGCGGTTCTACACCGCCCCATTGAATCCGCGTATCTCATTATTTCGGAAGATTGGAGTTCCGTCTTGATTGGAACTGTCGCGATTTGGACTTTCCGTCCGGTTCAACTGGCAGGTCTGCCAGCAGAGAGTCTCGCTTCGCTTCAGGAATTGCTTGTGATGCTTCGGAAAGTCCCGAGTTGTCTTATGGCAAGCGCCTTTGACCCTTACTGCTGGGCAAGCAGTTTGAACGCCTTTGGCATCGGCGCATTTGCTCTTCGCCACTGCCCCGGGGAAGTTCCGACAATCTCACGGAAGCTTCGATTGAAGGCTGGTTGATCAGAGAACCCCACTTCTAATGCGACCGTAAGCAATGATTTATCGGAGTGCAGCAACATCGGCTTCGCGGCTTGAATTCGTCTCTGAAGCAAGTAGCGGTGTACTGGAACACCAAATGACTTCTTGAAGGCGCGCATAAAACGACCCGGCGATAGACGGCATTCTTTTGCTAAATCGGGAAGTGCAAGATCACCATCCAAGTGCTCGTGCAGTAGTTCGATTGCTCGATCTTGCTGCCAGACAGCTAGTCCTCCCGTGACAACTTCCGGGAACTGCACTGAATCCTGATAGGTCCCGGTCAGATGAGCGCATAGCAATGTAATCATTTCATCGAGGACCAAGCGCGGAAGATTCATCGCGCGATCTAAGTAGGGCATCATCATCCGTGCCCAATGGAGAATCACGTAATCCTTGGTTCCCGGAGTGCAATGCAAGTTGCGAACCCGCTTCTGCTCGTGCTCGTCGCTAAATCGATTGATAACTGACCGGGGTATATAGACGTGAACCGCGTCGAAACCTGAAGTTCGCAGGGCGACCGGCTCCGACTCCATATCGAATATCTGAATCCCGCCGGCATCCCATTCGGTAACCCGATGAAAGCGTCCGTCGAGCCAAGTTCCCCAGCCCTTAACGCTGTCTGGACGGCGCAGGTGCACGGATATCGAAAAAGCCTTCTCTGGCGGAATGTGTGGCGTGGGTCCAGGAAAGCCGTTCGGCATTCGCATGCGTGTCAACGCAACCTGAGAATTTCCTCTGGGACCAAGGACGAGTGAGGAAGATTCCAGCAGAGAGAAATGCTCCGCCATTCTTTGCCCAAACATGCCTTCAGCCATACATTCTGCCTCGTACCGAATTAGAACTTACCGTTGTTATTTTTCCATTGATCGCGAGGTGGGATCGCTTCGAGCGTATCCCAGTGCTCGGCGATCCTACCCTCTTCAATGCGGAACAGGTCATAAATGCCACTGGGTACGCCACCAAACGTAGCCTCGGCAACGACGAGGACGAAGTTACCTTCGCCAAGTATCTTGTGCACGCTCTTGTATACGACCGCCTGACCTTTGGCGGCAAGAGCCTGCAAACCTGCAATCAGCCCAGGGATTGTATCGGCGACCCAAGGGTTGTGCTGGATGTATTCGGTTCCGTTGAAGTAGCTCGGGAAGGTCTCCCGACGCCCTGCGAGAAGGTCCTCCATGTAGCGCTGCATAAGCGCCTTATTGGCCTCCGTCTTGTCCAGATCGGAGGCGATTGTGGGACCGTCGATCATCGTGTGTCCGCTCGGGCTGGGTTCGGTTGCGGTCTCCTGCAAATTATCCCAATGCTCGACGATCAGGCCATCTTCGAACCGAAAGATGTCGAATCCGATGCGTGGTCCGAAGAAGTTGTACTCCGTGTGAGCGAAGACATAATTGCCATCTTCAAAGACGCGGATCGTATTGACGGACGTATCGGGCGGCAGGTTCTTGATCAGGGCGGCGACGCCTGCCGGGCCAGGCCCGACCTGCAGGTTGTGCTGGATGTATTTATTCGGATTGACGTATGCGAACGGAACCGGATCTCTGGTCTCAAGCGACTTCAGGAGACCGATGACCTGTTGTTTACGGCTGGGCGGCATGCGTCCTCCAGGACAGGCTCTCATGGCAATAATGGACCATTTGGTCCGTTATTGGCAAGCCTCCGCGGTGAATTGAGCGATAATGTCGCAATGGGACGACGAAAACTGTTCACCAGAGAAGATGTCCTCAACAAAACGATCCCCGTATTTTGGAAGCATGGCCTTGCCGAGACGAGTGTCCAGGACCTTGAGCTGGCCACGGGAGTGCGCAAATCCGGCTTGTATGCGGAGTTCAAGGACAAAGAGGACCTGTTTGTCGCAAGCATGCGCCAATATTTTGACATGCTGGCGGCACGTGGAGCCCTGACGAAGCAGCCTTTGGGTTGGGACAACGTCGAGGGCTTTTTGAAGGTCTGTTACGGGAGTTGGGGACAGAAGGGGTGCTTTTCCGTGAACTCCATGCGCGAGTTTGCGGATCTTCCCCCCAAAGCCCGCCAGATCATGATTGCGAATATTACGAAAGCCCACCAGCTCCTGACGGGCAATCTGACCGCTGCACGCGGAGAGGCCGGCGACAATGAATCCCTGGCTGACCTCATCATCACGTTCTTTTGCGGGATTTCTTTGGAACAAAATCTCAGCCCCGATCGGGCACGGGTTGCGAAGAAGATTGAACATTTCATGAGGTTGATTCGTGGAATGTGATCATCAAGCCTAAAGCCAGGCCACCGATCTGCTGACGCAGATAAGCAGTGTCGAGCGATGATTTCTCGACCACGCCGGCAAGGAGATAGGAGTCCTAAAATGCTAGCGCTATTCTTATATCCTGAGGAACCGATCGCGAATAATAGGAGGATGAATGGCGCAGGTTTGGTTAGTGACGGGCAGTTCTCGCGGTCTGGGTCGCGCGATTGTCGAAGCGGGCCTTGCGGCGGGTAATAAAGTGTTGGCGACAGCCAGGGACATCGAGTCTCTACATGACCTCTCAGAGCGCCACGGTGACCAGATCAAGCTCCTTGCGCTGGACGTGACCGACGAGTCCGCGGCAGCGAGCGCAGTGAAGGCGGCGATCGGTGCCTTTGGCTCGCTGGGGGTTGTTATCAACAACGCAGGATACGGCAATCTCTCGTCCGTCGAAGACACGCCGATGTCGGATTTTCGCGCACAAATCGAAACGAATTTGTTCGGCACAATCATCGTGACGAAAGCAGCTCTCCCATATTTTCGCGAGAAGAGGGCTGGCCACTTCGTTCAGTTTTCCTCGATGGGAGGGAGGATCGGTCCTCCAGGGCGCGGGCCCTATTCGGCTGCGAAATGGGGTGTTGAAGGTTTTTCCGAAGTATTGTCGCGCGAAGTGGCGCCGCTAGGCATCAAGGTCACCATCGTTGAGCCGGGTGGCTTCCGCACGGACTTCGCCGGCAGTTCCACCAAGCTGAGCGAAGGGCATCCCGACTACGACTCAACGGTTGGAGCAACCGCCAGGTTTCAGCGCGACTACAACGGTCAGCAGCCCGGTAATCCGAAAAAGGCGGCTCAAGCGATCGTGCAGCTGACGCAGGAACAGAAACCTCCATTGCGACTGTTGCTCGGCAGCGATGCGTACAACGGGGCGGAGAAAAACGACCTCGCACGCCTAGAAGAAGCAAGGTCCTGGAAAGAACTCAGCCTGTCCACTGATTTCGAGTCGAAGACCCCGCACCCGGAGCGACCAAAGTGAACCTACCTTCGCGGGAATCCGGCCCGAAGTCCCATCCAAATCTCTTACCGTTTTGTTACCACTTTTGGCATAATTTCCTGCGATTGGAGACGAAACTGGGGGAAAGCGTACTAAAGTCTCCACGGCTCAAGTGGAAGGAAAAGCAAGGACTTCTTCAGTTTTGTGGTCCTTTTGCATTCTGCTCAGGGGAATCCCCCCTCTCCGCCAGAGTCAAATTGCCCGGAAAACCCGCGAGGCTTGATCTTCAGCATCGGGGATTTGTGCCGGCTTCCCGCCATCGGCATCGGACTGGACAATCATCCATTTCGGGCCTGCGCTAGCGGCGGGTAACGCTGAACCAACCAGAAATTTCCACCGCTACAGTTCCTGGCTCTCGGAATATACAGCGTCCTTGGGATGGGACTCCTGCCTCGGTGTCTCTACATTGGAGATCGGAGTTCAACCGAACGCGGTAGAGGAGACATTCCATGAAGCAAGGCGGCAAGGACGAGGCAAAGGGAAAATTTCACGAGGTGAAGGGCAAGGTCAAGGAAAAGGTCGGGCGAGCCACCAACAATCCCAACCTGGAAGAGGATGGGCAGGACGAACAGGTGGCCGGAAAGATTCAAAAGAAAATCGGTCAAGTAGAAAAAGTGTTCGAGCGATAGCACGGCACCCAGGATCAGGAAGTCCGGGCGATCCAGTATCCGGGAAAGCGTTGACGTACAACCAACCGGAAATCGCGCCGTGCACAGGAGTTCGCGTGCAACGTCCGACGACTCTAACTGTCATCTCAGTTTTTATGTTTGCCGGAGCAGCCGTTTCCGCGATGGGCGCATTGTGCTTTTTCACGGTCGCGGTGATGGCTGCTGTGGGCAGCGAGGGCGGAGAACCGATTTCCGTGGCGATTACGGGGATGGGGTTTGCGGGCGGTTTTGCGCTGCTAGCTTTGGCGGGAATTGCCGCCTGCCTGGCGATGGGTCTGCCGGAGTACCGCGACTGGACACGGGCCGTATCCACGACGGCCGTTGCCGGCGCGCTCGGGCAACGCGTGCGCGGTGTTCTTAGTTCGGCCAGTCACTCTTGGGCCGCCGCGTTTCCTTCACGAAACAAGAATCACAGACTCTCGTTCCGTCCTTCAAAGTGAAATCCACCCTGCGCGTAGGGTCTATCTCGTTGCCGCATTTTCCGCACACATCCTGGCGCGTCTCGTCCATCTCACCCTCGCCTGCCTGCGAAAAAGTTCGCTAGCTGCGACCAGCCGCCTTCACATCAGAGCGTTCGATGTCCTGAATCGCCGCGCGGATGCACTGCTCTGCCAAATCGCAGCCGCGCAGGTAGCGGTCTGGCGCGGAGTGGGCTGCTCCAAACTGAATAATGGAGAAGCGGTTGTAACAGGAAGAGTCCGGCAAATATTTCAGGAACAATTGCGTGGTGGCGTCCTTCCATTGAGCGAATTCGGGCGTGACACCGCGGAAATTCCTGATCGTGGGCATCACGTCGAGCTGTGTTTTGAACAGCTCGAGCGCCCGCTGGCCTTCCGAACTGAGTTTGCCGCTATCCGCCATTTGCCTGTCCCCGTTTGCGCGTTTCACGGCGTGGAGCGCGTGTTCTTCCGGTCCGCTGAAACATTCTCTCACGATCTGGCGCCATAATCGCCGCTTCGCAGAAATTCGCTCGCGGCTTACCGGCGCCATCACCCTGGGGCCGGGGCCCTCGTTTGCGCCACAACTTTCCCGCGGCTGGTCGCGCCGTAACGTGATTATCCAGGATGCCTACGTCATTCCATGTATGGCGCAAGTTTGCCGCACCGCGTACAAGTTTCTGAGAGGAGGTCCACATGCCTTTGATAAACATTGTGCTGGTGCTGATCGTCGTGGGTGTTCTGCTGTGGCTGGTCAATCGCTTTATCCCCATGCAGGGGACGATCAAATCTATCCTGAACGCCGTGGTGGTGATCGCAGTTGTACTGTGGCTCCTGAATGTGTTTGGGCTCTTCAATTCCCTGGCGCATATTCGAGTTGGTTCTTAGCCAACGGCCGCAGGCTTTGATTTCCGGTCCCTCGTTCGCAGTCGGCGTTCGCAGCGGTCCGTCGGCGGCTACCAGTGTGGTGTATTGAGCGCGCTGGCCGCGCCGCCCGAGTGCGGGACTAGTTCGCCGCCCCCTTTAGTGAGAGTTGCTGCATCAGCGCCAACTGGTCCCAATTGTCCCAGCCGCGAATGATTTTGCCATCTTTGATTTGCGCGATCGTGATTCCGGTAATGCGCGCTTGGCGGTTCGTGGCGGGGATCCCGAGATGGTCGCCGGTGTGGGTCATCACGGCGGACCAGCGCACGACGACCTTGTCGTCCGCGGCGATGATATCGTCCACCGTGAGCTTCATGTCTGGAAACGCGCCGTGCAGCCGATTGAACAGCGCGACGAATTCGGCGGGCCCGCGAATTTCCACGCCGGGCTGGTCTTGGCCGGTAGCAACACCATTTTCGTCCATCAGATCGTAGATGGTCTGTATGCGTCCTTCATTCCACACTTCCTGGAACCACCGCTGCATTAATGCAACATTTTCCGCAACCGGCATGTGACACCTTCCTTGTGGCTGGCGTAGTTAGGCGGACGTTCGCTCGCATCGTGTTAACGCTATCGGCACTGGTATAGCATGAAAACGCGGCGCTGGCGAGTTGGCGGCTGACGCGGCGCTGGTGCGCGCTCGCTCGCCTCAGGTGTCGTTAGTACCTTCGTACCATTAGCTACCAGGGTAAGCCGCAACCACCGAGCTATCGACACGCGCGCAGTGCGCTCTTACCGTGGAAGCGGAAGCCAAAGCAGCATTTGGGGTTGCGGCGGTGCGCCTGCCGGGCATTCTGCAATCGTTGGATGGGTGCGCAAGATCACTGATTGGCGCGGGCGCGGCCTTCCGTTGCGCGCGCCGCGCGCGGCGGCGACTGGCGCCGGGGAAAAGGATTTCAGCTTGACGCAAAATCTGCTCACGGTGAACGACCTACGCGTCTCCTACCGGGACGCGCGAGCGAAACTCTGCCACGCCGTCGCCGGCGTGAGTTTCGAGATCGCGCGGGGCGAAGTCTTGGGCCTGATGGGCGAATCGGGATGCGGCAAGACCAGCACGGCGCTGGCGCTGCTCGGCTTGCTCCCGAAGGAGCACACGGAGGTTTCCGGCTCGGTGCAATTTCGCGGCGAACAACTGCTCACAATGGCCCAAGGTTCGCTGCGACGGCTGCGCGGCGCTGGAATTTCGATGGTCTTCCAGGAGCCCGAGATCGCGTTGAGCCCCGTGATGCGCGCAGGCGACCAAGTGGCGGAAGTGATTCACGCGCACAAGGCCATCAGCTGGAAAAAATGCCGCGCCGAAGCGGAAGCAGCGTTGGCGCGGGTCGGGCTTCCCGCGACGCAACGAATTTTCTCCGCGTACCCGCACCAACTGAGCGGAGGCCAGCGGCAGCGAGTGGTGCTGGCGCAAGCATTGGCGTGCGAGCCGGCGCTGGTGATCGCGGACGAAGCGACCGCGTCGCTCGATGCGCGCAGCCAAGGCGAATTGCTTGCGCTGCTGCGCCAACTGAAGAACGATTTAGGCATTGCGATTTTGCTGATCAGCCACACGCCGGAAGTGCAGGCGTATCTGGCCGACCGCCTGATGGTGATGGCGAACGGCCGGATCGTCGAACAGGGGCCGTTCGAGCAGCTTTACCGGAATCCGGCGCACGAGCTCACGCGGGCGATGCTGCAAACGAACGCTCTTGCGGATTTTGCGGAGGATTTGGACCTGGAGATGGTTACTTAAATGATTCCGGCAAACAGACCACGCGATTCGGGCCAGAGCGAGCCGCTGCTTCGCGTTACCGGATTGTGCAAGCACTTCGTGCAACGGCGGGCTTTCTCGCGCACGAAATTCACGGTGAATGCATTTGAAGACGTGAATCTCGAACTTTTTCGCGGAAGAACTTTGGCACTGGTCGGCGAATCCGGCGCTGGAAAATCCACTTTGGCGCGCTGCATTGCGCTGCTGGAGCGTCCCAGCAAGGGAAAAATCGCGCTGGACTGCGCGGATTTGCCGGCGCTCGACAAGATGCAGCTTTTCGCGGTGCGCCGGCGGATTCAATTGATTTTTCAAGACCCGGCGTCCGCGCTGAACCCTCGATTGAGCGCGGGCGAAATTATTGCCGAGCCGCTCGTTATTCAAAATGTGGGAATGAAGCAGGAACGGCGCGACCGCGCTTTGCAGCTGATGGAGCAAGTGGGTCTCAGGACTGTTGATGCGTACAAGCGGCCGTTCGAATTCAGCGGCGGGCAGCGGCAACGGCTGGCGATCGCTCGGGCGCTTGCGCTCGAGCCGGACGTCCTGATTCTGGATGAATCTTTATCCGCGCTGGACGCGCTGAATCGCGACCTGGTCCTGCAATTGCTCGTGGATCTGCAGGCCGCGCGAGCTCTGGCGTATCTGTACGTTTCGCACGATCTGCGCCTGGTTTCGCAATTCGCCGACGAAGTTGCCGTCATGCAGCAGGGCAAAATCGTGGAGCAGAAAAAGACGAGCGAGCTATTCGCGCGTCCGGCGCATTTCCATACTCGTGAGCTTCTCGCGACCGTACACTCCGTGGAATCCATTTTGCTGGAGCGCTCCGCCTAAGGCGTTGCCATGAAATATTTCGCACGACGACTGGCGCACGCGACTCTTCTCCTGCTGGGGATTTCGATTTTTTCGTTCGCGCTGCTGCAACTCGCGCCCGGCGATTTCTTCACCTCGCTGGAGGTGAACCCGCAGATTTCCGCGCGCACGGTGGCGGCGCTGCGCACGCAATATGGGCTGGATAAGCCGCTGCCGGTGCGCTATGGAAGCTGGCTGCGCTCCGTGCTGCGCGGCGATCTGGGCACATCGTTCGCGTACAACAGCCCCGTCGCTCCGTTGCTAGCACTGCGCGCGCGCAATACCTTGCTCTTGACTGGAAGCGCGACGCTGTTCGCGTGGCTGCTCGCAATTCCATTGGGAATTTGGAGCGCGGCGCACCAGGGTAAATGGGGCGACCGCATCGGCGGCGTCATGACGTCCACGCTGCTCACCGTGCCGGATATCGTCCTATTTCTCGCGCTGCTGCTTTTGGCGGTGCGCACGGGATGGTTCCCCACCGGCGGGATGATCTCCGGAGAATTCAGCGAGCTGAGTTTCTGGAGCCAAGTGAAAGATATCGCTTATCATCTGCTGCTGCCTTCGCTGGGACTTGCGCTTGCTACTTTGCCGCCGCTGGTTCGCCACATTCGTTCGGCGATGATTGAAGTTCTCGATTCTCCATTCATTCGCGCCGCGCGCGCGCATGGAATCGCTGAGCGCCGCGTACTGTTTCGCTATGCGCTGCCGGTTGCCGCCAATCCGCTGATTTCTCTTTTCGGATTTTCGATCGCGACCATGCTCAGCGCGGGGTTGCTGGTGGAAGTGATCCTGAGCTGGCCGGGCATAGGGCCTTTGCTGGTGGACGCGATCCTGGCCAAGGATGTCTTCGTGGTGGTGGGCACGGTGATGCTCTCGTCGGTTTTTCTGGTAGCCGGGAACTTTCTGGCGGACATGCTGCTTTTTGTGGCGGATCCGCGAATTCGCATGGAGTGATGCGTTGACGCACCGGCACAAACTCGCGGCAGCACTGATTTTTCTCGCGGTGTTTTACGGCCTGGTGCTATTCGCCGGATTTTTTGCGCCGTACGATTTTGCTGCGCAAAACCGCGACATGCCTTTCGCGCCGCCGACGGCGCTTCATTTTGTGGATGCGCAAGGACAATTTCACGCGCGCCCATTCGTTTATGGTTCGCAGGAGCCCCGCGCAGAGGCGGCGCCGGACGAGGCAAATCCGCCGCAGCGCCCTTCTCCGGTCCACTTTTTTGTTCACGGTTCACGCTACAAAATCGCGGGCCTGTTCACCTCGAGCGTGCACTTCTTTGGCGTGGACTCGCCCGGCGAAATTCTGCTGATGGGCTCCGACGGTTACGGACGCGATCAATTCTCGCGATTTCTCTACGGCGGCCAGATTTCGATGCTCGCCGGCCTGATCGCTGCAATGCTTTCCGTCGCTCTGGGACTGCTCATCGGTGGAATCGCGGGATATTATGGCGGCTGGATTGATGAAATTCTGATGCGCGGAGGGGAACTGTTTCTGGCGCTGCCCTGGCTCTATCTTCTGTTCGCGGTGCGCGCCGCGCTGCCCCTGCGCATTTCTCAATGGCAAGTCTTTCTGCTGCTCATCGCGATCATGGGTTTGATCGGCTGGGCGCGGCCGGCGCGCTTGATTCGCGGCGTGGTATTAAGCGCCAAGCAGCGCAATTTTGTGACTGCGGCGCGGGGATTCGGAGCGTCGGATATTTATTTGCTGCGCCGGCACGTGCTGCCGCAAACCTACGGCGTGCTTTTGACCCAGATGACGCTGCTGATTCCGCAATATGTGCTGGCCGAAGTTACGCTGACTTTTCTCGGCCTCGGAGTTGGCGAACCGATGCCCAGCTGGGGCGCCCTGCTATCTTCGCTGCAACAATATTCCGTGCTCTCCTCCTACTGGTGGATGTTCCTGCCCGCGCTCCTCCTGATTCCCCTGTTCCTGGTTTTCTACAGCGCAGCCGATGCTCTGCAGGAACGTTTCAAAAGCGTGGCGCTGTGAAAAGCCCGGATTCTTTGTGAGAATTTGAGATATGGGAAAGTCCCCTCTCCGGCACCGGTGCGTCGCGCTGGTTTTAGGCTTGGCCGTCGCGTGCTGCCTGGCGCCCAGCGCGCGGCCGCAGGCGAACGAAAACCGGCCGGCAGAAGATCGAATGATCACGGAGAACGCGCCCGGCCACGCCGGCGGGCGGCTGGCCGTGGCGCTGCGCTCGGAACCGAAGACGCTGAACCCCGCGCTCGCGGAAGACGAGCCATCCCGCGACGTGATTCGTTGCGTTACCGCCGACCTGATTCACATCAATCGCCTGTCGCTCAAGACCGAGCCTGCTCTTGCGAAATCCTGGCAGGTCTCGCGCGACGGGAGGCAATACACGCTGCAATTGCGGCGCGGCCTGCGCTTTTCGGATGGCCAACCGTTCAACGCGGACGACGTAATTTTCAGTTTCCGGGTTTACCTCGACGAAAAAGTGGATTCGTCGCAGCGCGATTTGCTGGTGGTGGGCGGAAAACCTATCACCGTCGTGAAAGTGGACGATCTCACGGTCCGCTTTGAACTGGCGCAACCCTATGCCGCCGCGGAACGATTGTTCGACGGCGTAGCCATCCTGCCGCGGCATCTGCTCGAGACCGCCTACCGCAACGGAACTTTTTCTCAAGCGTGGAATCTTGCGATGCCGCCGAACCAATTCGCCGGGCTCGGACCATTTCGCTTGAAAGAATATGTCCCTGGCCAGCGCGTGGTGCTCGAACGCAATCCTTACTACTGGAAATCCGATCGTGGCGGCAAGCCGTTGCCGTATCTCGATGAAGTGGTCTTCTCATTTGTTCCCAGCGAAGACGCGCAGGTGATCCGCTTCCAATCGGGAGAAGCGGACATACTGACCCGCTTCAGCGCGGACAATTTCGCGGTGCTGCAGAAACAGCAAGTGGCGAAGGGCTATCACCTTTACGACCTGGGCGCGGGCCTCGAATACAATTTTCTTTTTTTCAATCTGAACGATCTTGGCGCCAAGAATCTACCGGACGTAGCGAAGAAGCAGACCTGGTTTCAGGATTTGCGTTTTCGGCGGGCTGTTTCTTCGGCGATAGATCGCGAAGGCATCGTGCGCCTCGTTTATTCCGGGCGCGCGACGCCGCTGTGGGATCAGGGCACGCCGGGAAATAAGTTGTGGGCCGATAACGCCATTCCGCATCCGCCGCGCTCGCTCGATCACGCGCGCCAGCTTTTGCAATCAGCAGGCTTTTCCTGGAACAAAGACGGTTCGCTTCTCGACCCTCACGGCACTCCCGTGGAATTTTCAATCCTCACCAGTTCTTCCAACGCGCAACGCATGAAGATGGCCACCATCATTCAAGACGATCTCAGCCAGCTGGGAATGAAGGTGCAGGTGGTCTCGCTGGAATTTCGTGCGATGGTGGACCGCCTGCAAAACACTTTCAACTACGAAGCCGCGATCATGGGCCTGGTGAGCGGCGACGCCGATCCCACCGCGGACATGAACGTGTGGCTCTCCGGCGGCGAAACGCATCTCTGGCACGAGGGCGAGCAGAAGCCGGCGACGGAATGGGAAGCGGAAATTGACCGCCTGATGCAGCAGCAACTGACCACGCTGGACTATGCAAAGCGGAAACAGCTCTACGACCGCGTGCAGGAAATCGTTTCCGAACAATTGCCCGTCATTTGCCTGGTGAGCCCCAACATTCTGGTCGGCGCGTCCAATCGCGTCGCAAACTTCCGTCCGGCAGTTCTGGTTCCATATGCGCTTTGGAACATCGAAGAGCTCTACATCCGTTAAATATAAATGGCAAACGCGAGCTCCACGGTCGAGAAAAAACGTCTGGCGCGCGAAGCGCAACGGCTGGCGTGGCCGGACACGCGACTCGTCCGCGAATGCCTGGACGGCAACGAAGAAGCCTGGTCCGCGCTGATTGACCGGTACAAGAACCTGATTTTTTCTATACCCATCAAGTATGGATTCTCGCAGGACGACGCGACGGACGTCTTCCAATCGGTTTGCCTGGAGCTTCTTTCGGAATTGCCCAAGCTGCGCGACGCGAAGGCTTTGCCGAAATGGATCATGCAAATCACCGCGCACAAATGTTTTCATCGCAAGCAACAACAGCAACGCACGGAACTCTCCGACCCGCAGGCCGAAATACTGGAGCGCAGCACGCCATCGCGCGCCGTGGAAATTCTGCGCCAGGCGGAAGAGGAGCAAAGTCTGCGGCAGGCCATGTCCGAATTGCCGGAGCGCTGCCGCCAGCTGGTGCACATGCTCTTCTTTGATGAGCCGGCGCGCCCTTACCAGGAAATCGCCGCAGCGCTGGGCATCGCCGTGGGCTCCATCGGATTCATTCGCCAGCGCTGCCTGGAACGTTTGCGCAAACGCCTGCTGGAAACGGGATTTTCGTGACGCCCGAGAAAAAGTCCGCGCCGCTTTCCGGGAAATTGCTCGCCGAACTGGCCGGTCTCGCGGAAGAAGCCGGCCGCAATCGTTACATTGCCGCGCATCCGCGTCTGCTGCGTGACGCCGTCGTCAGCCAGCTCAACGAGCTGGTGCGCAGCAAGCTCCGCGAAAACGCGCGCGAAGCCCTGCATCTCGCCGAAGCCAGCGCGGCCATCGCGCGCCGCCTGCAAAATCAGGAAGCTCTGGGCCGCAGCCTGCGCTCAAAAGCCAATGCGCTGTACATGCTCGGCGAGAATCAAGAGGCGCTGGACTTCCACCAGCAGGCGCTGCAGATTTTTCGCAAGATCGGCAATGCCGAGGAAGAAGCCCGCACGCTGATCCCGTCCATCCAGCCGTTTATTCTGCTCGGAAGATACGATGAGGCTTTCGCCGCCGCCGAAGACGCCAAGAAAATCTTTCGCGCGCTGGCCGATGACAAACGCTGGGCGCACGTGGAAATCAACGTAGGGAATATTTATCATCGCCAGGACCGCTTCGAGGAAGGCCTGGCGTGCTACGAACGCGCTTACGAAATGCTGCTGCCTTTTCGTGATTCGGAAGGCCTCGCCGTCGCGCTCTACAACATGGCCGTGTGCCTGATTACGCTGAACGATTTTCCACGCGCCCTGGCCACTTACCAGCGCGCGCGCGAAATGTGCGTGCAACACGGCATGACGCTGCTGGTGACGCAGAGCGATTACAACATCGCGTATCTGTATTACCTGCGCGGAGAGTACAGCCGGGCGATCGAGATGCTGCTGGCCACGCGCGCGGAGTGCGAAAAAAATGGCGACGCGCACGTGCTGGCTCTCTGCTATCTCGATCTCGCCGAAATTTATCTCGAGCTGAACCTGAGCACGGAAGCGCGGGATTCGGCGCACGAAGGGTATCTGCGCTTCCAGAAACTCGGCATGGGCTACGAGGAAGCCAAGTGCCAGGCCTACGAAGCGATGGCGCTCAGCCAGCTGGGCAAGGCGCTGCGTTCGCTGGAATTAT
Source organism: uncultured Acidobacteriota bacterium (assembly GCA_963804655.1). GTDB lineage: Bacteria > Acidobacteriota > Terriglobia > Acidiferrales > UBA7541 > Palsa-295. The sequence goes on from CAWDRE010000001.1 coordinate 49,097, forward strand.
TTACGCAGGCGCGCGCGAAATTCGTCGGCGAGAAAAATCTGGTGTGGCCCTGGCTGATGGATTTGTACCAGGCCGTGGTGCTTTACAACGAAGGGCGCTTGTTCGAAGCGCGCCGGCAGTGCGCGAGCGCGGCGAAATTCTTCGATACCTCGTTTTTGCCGAACAAAGCGGTGCTCTGCCACCTGCTGCTCGCGCGGCTTTCTTTGCGCACTGGCGACTTGCCGTCTGCGAAAGCGGACTGCACGCGCGCGCTCGAGCGGCTCGCCAATCTCGAAGCGCCCGTACTGCGCTACCAAGCGCAATTCCTGATGGGCCAGATCCAGCAGGCCTCCGCCGATCCCTCCGGAGCTTACGATTCGTGCCAGAAAGCGCGCGAAGCATTGGAAACCCTGCGCAGCAGCCTGCGCGGCGACGAATTGAAAATCGCCTTCATGAAAAATCGCCTGGAGGTTTACGAAAGCCTCGTCGAGCTTTGCCTGCTCGCCAAAAATAAGCCGGATTCCACGGAAGAATCCTTCCGTTACATCGAAATGGCCAAATCGCGCAGCCTCGCGGAACTGCTGATGCGTTCCGGCCCCGCGCTTCCCGTCGCCGATGGCGGCCATAGCGATCTGGTCCGCCGCATCCGCGAAATGCGCGAGGAGTTGAACTGGTATTACCGCCGCATTGAACTGGAGCAATTGCGCGCCGAAGAACCGTCGCCCGAGCGCATCGAAAAACTGCAAAAAGAAGCGCTGGCTCACGAAAACGAATTGTTGCACGTCCTGCGCGAAGTGCCGCAGGCCGGCGACATCGTGCAGCAAGGCCCGGCGATGAGTTCGCTGGCGGCGATTCGCGCCGCTTTGCCGCCCGATGCGGCTCTGGTGGAATATTTCAGCCTCAAGGATCAGTTCATCGCCGCCATCATCACGCGTGAAACAATCGAAATCGTGCCGCTCACGCCGGTTTCGCGAGTCGTCAATCTTCTGCGCCTATTCCATTTTCAGATCTCAAAATTCAGATTGGGCGCGGATTACGCGCAGACGTTCGAAACATCCATGCTGGATTCGGTGCAGGCGCACTTGCGCCAACTTTACGACGAAGTGCTGGCCCCGCTGCGCGAGCGCCTGCGCACGAAGCGGCACCTCGTGATCGTGCCGCACGGCGTGCTGCACTATCTTCCGTTTCACGCGCTGTACGACGGCTCCGCGTATCTGGTGGATTCCTTCACGATCTCTTACGCGCCCAGCGCCAGCGTTTTCGCGCATTGCCAGGAAAAACCGGCGCTCACTTCCGGCGGTGCGCTGATTTTGGGAGTGCCCGACGCGCAGGCGCCATTCATCCTGCAAGAGGTGCAATCCGTCGCGAACATTTTGCCGGGCGCGGAATTACTTGTGGGATCGGGCGCGAGCGCCGAGGTCTTGCGCGCGCGGGGACTGCACAGCCGGCTGATTCACATCGCCACGCACGGGCGATTCCGCCAGGACAATCCCATGTTTTCCGGCATCCGCCTGGGCGACGCGTATTTGAATCTCTACGACCTCTATCAATTGAAATTGCATGCGGAATTGGTGACGCTGAGCGGCTGCGCGACTGGAATGAATGTCGTCACCGCCGGCGATGAATTGCTCGGCCTGATTCGGGGCCTGCTGTATGCCGGAGCGCATTCTCTGCTCTTGAGCCTGTGGGACGTGCACGATCAAACCACGGCGGAATTCATGGCATGTTTCTACCGCCGCTTACAGGACGGCCGAGGCAACGCCTCTGCCCTGCAAGGAGCCATGACCGAACTGCGCAGTCGCCACCCTCACCCGTACTATTGGGCTCCATTTACCCTAATTGGCAAGATTGCAACGGTTTAGCGGTCCCCAATCTTTTTTCAGTTCCCCTATATTTTTCCCTGAGCTCCGCACCCCTATGAGTTGGTGATGGAAGTAACTGGCGCAAGGCCGGGCAGGCCGTGGCCAGTAGCTCAGATTCGGGGGATGGGACTGATGCGACATTACACCTTGGAGCAGTGGATCGATTTCGCCAGGAACGTGACCGAAAGCAGCACAAAGGAAAGAATGCAAAGCCACTTAGACGCGGGATGTGCGAGGTGCTCGAAAGAGCTCAGCCTGTGGCAGCACTTGCATCAGGTGGCGCAACGCACATCGGAATTGCAACCTTCGGAAGGCGCGCTACGCTCGGTACGCAACGCCTTCGTAGAGCAGCGTGCAGCCGCGGCGAGGGCTCGCGCGCCGAAAGCACCGATCATCGAGCTCCTTTTTGATAGCCTGCGCACCCCGTTGCTGGCCGGAGTGCGTTCCTCCGCAAACCATTCACGGCAATTGCTTTACGGGTCGGCGACTTATCGGATTGACGTAAGAATCGAGCCGCAGATTGATACGGAAAAAGTCATCCTGATCGGCCAGATCCTTAATTCCTCCGACCCGCACGAACGGCTGGCAGAGGTGCCGGTGACGCTGTGGAAAGGCCGCAAGATTCTGGCGGAGAGCGTGACGAACCATCAAGGCGAATTCCAGATCGAGTGCGCGATGGATTCGAGCTTTCGTCTGGCGATTACGCTGCCCGGTCAGCGCGAAGTGAGCTTGCCGTTGATCGAGCCAGTTGCCACCGAAGATCCGCAGGTCCCGCAACCACTTGATATCAGTATGGTTAAGGATCGGTCGCGGGAGAAGAAAAAAAGTACTAGGAAGAAAGAGTGATGCGCGCAGTACCGAAAGTAGCCGGTTGTACCATTGCTCGGAATTCAGGCGCTGAACGAAACTGCACACGTCCTATTCCAAGCAAAATCGGTGACTGACCGGCTCGCAAAAGGAGCAGTTGCAATCATGAAACGCCTAATCGGACTTTCCTTACTACTTGTCTTTAGTCTCTGGGGCCAGCCGGCTTCGGCCCAAGGGCTTTTGACGGGCCTGCTGAATACCGTGGGACAGGTTCTCTCCTCGGTAGCCAACGGCCCACAACCGGGAGTAATTGTGCGCACCAACCTCGGTCTGGCGGGGTTGCAGAACGCGTGCCTTTCGAACGGTTGCACCGTGGTAGGAAATCTTGACGGCAACTTGAACCAGGTTTTCCTGGTCAAGCCTGCTCAGGGACTGTTGCCGAGCCTGCTTGCGTCGGTATTGCAGCTTGTCAACGGCATCCTGGATGCCGAGCCCGATCAAGTTCTGGTGATTCCGCCGAACAACAGCAACGGCGCTACGGCTTCCACTCCTCCGCAGGGATTATGGGACACAACTCCCGTGAATTATTACGGGACCATGGTGACGCACGGGTACGTCGCGCAACCTGCGGCGCAAATCATACGCGTCGGCCAGGCGCAGAATGTTTTCAACGTTTCGGGCGCCGGAATCGTGGCGGACATTGACACTGGCGTCGATCCCAACCATCCGGCTTTGCAAGGGCGCCTGCTGCAAGGCTACGACTTCACCCGCAATCAGCCGGGTGGCTCGGAAATGAACGACATTTCGATGTCCGCGCCGCCGCCTTGCGAAACGTGCGCGGCGGCTTACGTAAATCAACACACCGCCGCCATGCTGGACCAGCACACCGCGGCGATGCTCGACGGTTCGCAGTACGCTGCATTTGGCCACGGCACGATGGTAATGGGCGTTATCCACCTGGTGGCGCCGACCGCGCAACTGCTGCCCCTGAAAGCATTCAACGCGGCCGGCAATGCTTCGCTTTCGAACATACTGGCCGCGATTTATTACGCGGTGCAGAACAACGCGAACGTCATTAACATGAGCTTCGACTTGACGACCAGTTCCACGGAGTTGACCAACGCGATCAACTTTGCCAACAGCAAGAATGTGATTTGCGTCGCTTCTTCCGGGAACGACGGCAAACAGGAAATCGTGTATCCGGCGGCCCTGCAGAACGTGATGGGCGTCGCGTCCACTAACAATCAGGATCAGCGCTCCACCTTCTCGAACTACGGAAACCAGATCGTGTGGGTGGCGGCACCCGGCGAGGGCGTTATCACCACCTATCCCTTCGGCTGGTACGCGGCCGGCTGGGGAACGTCCTTCAGTTCGCCGATGCTCGCGGGAACCGCTTCGCTGGTGCTGAACATGCAGCCCAAAGCCAATCAATCGCAAACGGCATTCGCCGCGGCTCACGCGAAGTACATCGGAGCCAACATGGGCAACGGGCGGCTGGACGTTTACGGCACGCTGTCAACCTTCAACCCGATCCTGGGACTGCTGCAGTAAGAGGCCGAGGATCGATCGCGATATCGCTCGGCGGGGGCGGGTCTGAGATCCGCCGCTCCGGTTTGAGCGCGGCGCGCCAAGAGGAATTGCCACACAGTATCAAGCGTGAATTTGAATGCTGACGAACAACATCGAACAAACGACTGGCCCCGCAGTGCTTCCTCGCATGGAAGCGCTCGCGGGTGAACCCGTTTTCACCGCCAGCGCTTTTGGAAAAAGTTCGCAGAGTTGGTTGCCCGCCACGCTGCAGGTGAAGCAAGTCGAAGAACAAATCTCGGCGCTACGCAGTTCGCTTATTTGCGCTTTCAATCAACTTCTCGATTTGAAGGATCTAAACACCGGCGTCCACAGCACGCGCCTGGCGGAGTGGGCGCTGCACGTGGCCGGTGAACTGGGTCTCGAGCAAAATTGCCTGGGTGATATCGAAGTCGCCGCGCTGCTGCACGACATCGGCAAAATCGGCATCGCGGACGCCATCCTAAACAAGCCCGCCAAGCTGACCGCCGAAGAATACGATCTGATGAAGAAGCACCCGGAATACGGCTGGGCGGTGTTGCGTCAAGTGCCGGGAATGGAGCGCGCCAGCCTGATCATTCTTCATCATCATGAAAGCTACGACGGCTCCGGCTATCCCGGCGGGCTGAAGGGCGAAGAGATTCCGATGGGATCGCGCATCGTCGCCGTCATTGACGCCTTCGACGCGATGGTTTCCAACCGTCCCTATCGCCAGGGTCTGTCGTTTGAAGAAGCCGAGCGCCGCCTGCTGCAAGCCAGCGGTACGCAGTTCGACGCGAGAGTAGTCAACAGCTTCCTGCCTCTCGCGCGCGCGGAAATGGCGTCCGTATTCGCCGCCGCCGGCACCACCGTTTCCGTGGTCCTCTAACACGAACGCCAGCGTCTACGTTCCCTCTTCCTACCTTTCTCCGTGTCCTCTTTGGTAAATCTTTTGTCTTTGGTTCTTTTGGCAGCAGCCAAGAGTTTCGGCTAGTTCCGCGATCAACGCGTAGCAAACTTCTCCGCCCACTGAATTCGCGCAGTCGTCTGCATCGCGACAAACAGCGTCAAAATCGCGCCGATGGTGATCGCGAGGCCCGTGAACCCCTCGAAAAAGAAGGCATATGAAAACAGCACCAGAAACACGAACTGCGCGAGCCCTGCTTCGAGCGCAGCCCGGCGCATTCCCGCCACCAGCCGTAGGTAACTCACCAGCAAAGAAATCGAAGTCACCGAGCAAACCACAAAAGCCACGTGAATCGAGATGTGATCCACCAGATAGGCCATCAGCAGGTGAAACGAAAAGAACGCGCCGGCCAGAAAAAAATAATTCATGGGATGCAATTCGATGCCGCGCACAGTGGTCATCACGAACAGCACGAAGAAGAAAAACAGCAGTGAAACCGGGGCAAAATAGCTGATGCGCCCCGCCAGCGGTCCCGGCTGCAATTTCTGCGGCAGCGAGATGCCCACGCGATATCCCGAAACCAGGTTTTTATAGTTCCACGCTAGGTCCCATCCGTTCGGACCTCGGTGTTCTTCGGTCGGCGAAAGAGTGTTTTCGGGCAAATCGAAACTGGGAAAGTTGGTGGTGACGCGCGATTGAAAATCCTTTACCTGCGTCACTCCTTCGCCAAAATTGTAGTTCCAGTAGTCCAGCCCCTGCGAGTGATAGCCGACCCTCAGTTCCGCGGTTTCCTTCGGCTGCAGCTCGGCGGTGGCCACCGCGTCGTTTTGCGCGTTCGAGATCGCCAGCGGCACATCGTTCAGCACAAACGTCAAATTGTCGTACACCGCCTGCTCGGCCGGCAGCTTCATTTTGAAAGTGACGCGCTGTGGCTGGTCGCTCGCATTGCTGAATTCATACGCCCCGACAAAATCCACCTGGTAGGTGCTGTACCAGAGCAGTCCTTTGCGGCGGTAATCGAGCCAGAGAGCGGCGTTCACGCGACTTTTTTCGATGGGCAAGGCGTTCCAGGTCTTCTCTTGCACATCGCGGACAACCGGCGCGCCGTCCTGGGTCGCGGCGACTTGTTTGTGGGTGACAATCTCATAGCCCGCGGTGGGAGGCGTTTGTTCCTGAGGTGTTCCCCACGACGACGCCACGCGCGCTTTGAGCTGCGGCGCGTCCGAGGAATACGTACGGTAGAAAATCGTGCTGCCTAGAATCGCCCAGGCGATCGCGGTACAAACCCAAATCAAAGCGATTGCGACGATGCGTTTCACCATGTTCCGGCCACTCCATAAAGACGCTAAAGGTTTTCACCTCCGCCGCAGAGGCATGGTGCGGGATCCGGTTCATATTGTCAAGTACTTTGCGTTGCAAAGTTATAGCCCTCCTCCAACCGCCCCAACCCGCGTCGCTGCCCTTCACGCATGGCGCAGGCCGCATCCCGCTTACGCAGATTTGCGGTGCGCGGCGCTATTCTTCTATAATCTTTATGGATACGAAGATTTCTCAGTGGGGGCGATCTCCTCAGATCCGGCCCCTCCAGGCGTTCCCAAAACATGACCGACCTTGCCGACAAAATTAAGCAAAAATTGAAGGATGAAATCGCCGTGCTCGAGCACGAGCTGCATACCGACCTTCCCAAGGAGATCAGCGTCGCCCGCGCCCACGGCGATCTCTCCGAAAACGCCGAGTACAAGTACGCCAAGGAGCGCCAATCGTACGTTTCCGCGCGCCTGGGCCAGTTGCACAAGCGCATGGCCGACCTTTCGATGCTCAATTTGACCAACTTGCCCAAAGATCGCGCGGCCTACGGCTCGCGCATCACCGTGCGAGACGTTGCCAAGTCCTCCAAAATCGAGTACAAGCTGGTTACGGTGGAAGAAGCCGACGCTGCCAATGGTTTGATCTCCACCACTTCGCCGATTGGCCGCGCACTGCTGGGGAAAAAGGTGGGAGACGAGGTGCAAGTCACCACGCCGGCGGGCGTCAAGGAATACGAGGTCATAAAGCTATTCACGATTTACGATGAGGAATAGAGGCTGAGTTCGACGCACCGCAGGTGAAGATGAGGGATCGCAGGTGAAACTGATTTCATGCTGACGCGCACTATCGGCCGGTTTTTGGTCTGGCCCATCGAACGGATTGCGACGCTGGTCGCAGCCACGGGAATCCCTCCGAACGTCATCACCTGGTCGGCTCTGCTGCTGAATCTGTGGGCGGGAATTTTCTTCGCCAAGGGACGATTCGTCACGGCGGGCGGCATCATGATTCTCGCCGGGATGTGCGATCTGCTGGACGGCCCGGTGGCGCGGCGCCAGGGCCGCGTTTCGATGTTCGGCGGATTTCTGGATTCAATCTTCGACCGCTATGCTGACCTGATTCTCTTCCTCGGATTGCTGGTCTATTACTCGCACGTGAATCGTTTCGGTTATGCGATGCTCGCGGGCGCCGCGATGGCCGGCTCGGTGATGGTCAGTTACGCCAAAGCGCGCGCGGAATCGCTGGTGCCCACGGTCGAAGTGGGGTTTTGGGAACGTCCCGAGCGGCTCGCACTGATGATTCTAGGCGCGCTGACCAACCGTATGGATGTAGTGCTCTGGATTCTGGCCATCGGTCCAAATATCACCGTGATCCATCGAATCCTGCACACCTGGAAACAAACCGAACGCGGCAACCAGCCGATCCCGGACGCGACCCGCACGGCGGAGGCGCGGCGCAATTCGACCGCGCCCCACGTGAACGTCCCCATCGGCACGCCCGCCGCGCTGCAAGCCAAGCTCTCCAACGACGCCCGCGATGCTTCGCCCGCCGTGCTCACCCGCACGGCTCGCCGCGGAGGATGACCGTGCCGAAACTGCTGGGCATCATCGGGATGCTGGTTATCTGCGCGGGGATTGATTTGCTGTGGCAGTCGCGGCGGGAGATCCGATTCTGGATCGTCGCTTATCTGGCGTTTTTCCGCGCCCTGCTGCGCGACCGCAACCCGGAACTCCCCACCTTCGCCGCGAAAGAGGTAGCCCGTAACCGCCAGGGCGCCGTGCGATTTCTGCTGGGCGTCAGCTTTGCCTTTCTGCTGGGCCCGATCCTGATCGCCGTCGGCGTTACCCTGATGTTTTACCCGCACCTCTAGTATCTATAAGTTCTTCTGTGCCACTGCGTGCGATTCCGGGCTGTTAACCTCCCATTCACATTGGTGATATATGGTTCGGCGCGATTTCGCGGCTCCAGGCCGCGCTCATCCATTTCATCGCGCACTGCGTCATCAATTCAAGGGACCCGAAGACAGCACGGAACGAATTCGCGGAGATGCATGCCCGCGGATCAAGCTGAGGAGGAAACATGCCACCTACAAGCGCGGATTCCCGCGTACCGCCGGAAGGAATTTCGGTCTGGGAGCGCGTCGCGCAAATGGATGATTTCAAAAAGCTCCTCGCCGCGAGGAAAGCTTTCGTGATTCCAGCCACGATTTTTTTCGTGGTTTATTATTTCGCGCTCCCGGTTTCCGTCGGCTATTTTCCGGCGTTCATGCAGCGGAAGATTTTGGGCCCGGTGAATATCGCGTATGTCTTCGCGCTCTCGCAGTTCGTGGTTGCCTGGTTGATCGCCTATCTGTACGTGCGCGCGGCGCGAAAATTCGACGCCTACGGGAAAACCGTCATCAAGGATCTGGAACACATCGTCGCCAAGGGAAACTAGCTCATGACCACTACTCTGATTCTCTTCCTCGCGTTCATCGCCATCACTTTGGTGATCACCGGCTGGGCCGCCAAGCGCTCCGGCTCTTCGGCTTCCTATTTCGCAGCCAACCGCCAGATCAGCGCCTGGCAGAATGGCGTCGCGGTCGCCGGGGATTACATGTCCGCCGCGTCGTTCCTGGGCATCGCCGGCCTCATCGCGTTTTACGGCTACGACGGATTCATGTACTCCGTTGGATTTCTAGTGGCGTATCTCACCGTGTTGCTGGTGATTGCCGAACCGCTGCGCAATGCCGGCAAGTACACCATGGCGGACGTGCTGGCGTACCGTTTGCATCCCCGGCCCGTGCGCGCCATGGCCTCGCTCAGCACGATTACCGTCAGCACCTTTTACATGATCGCCCAGATGGTGGGCGCCGGCGCGCTGGTCGCTTTGCTGCTGAAAGGTTCCGGCATCAGTTTCACCACGGCGGTGATCGGCGTCGGCATCCTGATGATCGTGTACGTTGTATTTGGCGGAATGATCGCCACCACCTGGGTGCAGATCATCAAAGCCATCCTGCTGATCACCGGGACGATTCTGCTTAGCTTTCTGGTGCTGGCGCATTATGGCTTCAGCCTCGGCGCGTTTTTCTCAGCCGTTACGCAGGTGCACTATCACCTGCCCGACGGCAGCGAAGTGGTGAAGGACTTCCTGACTCCGGGCCTGCGCTACAAGCCGCCGTACGGCGCGCTTGACCTGATTTCGCTGGGCATGGCGCTGATCTTCGGCACGGCAGGCCTTCCTCACATTCTGGTGCGTTTTTACACCGTCCCGGATGCGAAGACCGCGCGCTTTTCCGTGGTGTGGGCCATGGCGATCATCGGCGGATTTTACATCTTGACGACTTTTCTGGGCTTCGGCGCCGCGACGATCGTCGGCCGCGACTACATCGCGAAGAATGGCGGCAACAACATGAGCGCGCCGCTGCTGGCGAACGCTCTGGGCGGCAGCATCTTCTTCGCGTTCATTTCGGCTATCGCGTTTGCCACCATTCTGGCCGTCGTCGCCGGGCTCACCATCGCCGCCTCCACGTCTTTCGCGCACGACGTCTGGACCAACATCATCCGCCACGGCCGGGAACACAATCCTGGCGAAGAGCGCCGCGTGGCGCGCGTTTCCGCGTTCGTGGTTGGCGCTGTCTCCATTGCAATCGCGATCGTTCTGGGCCCCACCGCGAACGTCGCTTTCCTGGTCGCGCTGGCCTTCGCAGTGGCGGCCTCGGCGAATCTTCCGGTGATCCTGTTCTCGATTTTCTGGAGGCGCTTCAATACCACTGGCGCGGTGATGGGACTGGCGGCGGGCCTGCTCGGCTCAATCGTGCTGATTTTCATCGGCCCCAGCATCATGGGTGTGGACGCTCCTACCGTCGCGCCGGCGGCACGTCACATGATTCAGCACGCGCCGATTTTCCCGCTGGAAAATCCGGGCATGCTCAGCATTCCGATTGGTTTTCTCGGCGCGATTTGCGGGACGCTGCTCAGTAAACGCGATGCGGCGGGAGAAGAGAAATTCGTCGAGCTGGAAGTTCGCGCGAATACCGGCCTCGGCGCTGAAAAAGCTGTCGCCCGCTGAACGCCACGGGACACCGGCGGGCGGGGAAGTCCCGCGAACCCGCCGGTGCATACCGCTCACAAATTCACGGCTCGCGTCAGCGCGTTTGCGCTTATCGAACCTCCTCTTTCCAATTTCCGCTAGGCGCTTTTGCATTGCGTTATCATCGTTCCGGCACACCAGAGCACATCTCGCGAACCATGAAACCTTCCTTGATCATCCACGGTGGCGCATGGAATATCCCTGACGAAGCCGTCGAAGATTGCCGCGCCGGCATTCGCCGCGCGCTCGAAGCCGGCTGGAAAATTCTCAGCGCGGGCGGCTCGGCCACCGATGCCGTCGAGTCCTCCATCGTGATTCTGGAAGACGATCCCACTTTTGACGCGGGTTTCGGCGCGCATCTGAATACCGAGGGTCATGTCCAGCTGGATGCGATCATTATGGACGGCGCCACGCTGAAAGCCGGCTCGGTCGCCGCCGTTGAATGCGTGCGCAATCCCATCCGCCTGGCGCGCCAGATCATGGAACATTCCGAGCACATGATGCTGGTCGCCGCCGGCGCTGAAAAATTCGCGGCCGAACATGGACTCGCGCTCTGCGCGCCCGAAGATCTCATCCACGAACGCGAACGCGTCGCCTGGGGCCGCTGCCTTGAGGATTCGCACGCCGCTGAACATCACGTCGGCCACGAATCCGGCACCGTCGGCGCCGTCGCTCTCGACCAGCACGGACGTCTCATCGCCGGCACTTCCACCGGCGGCACCTGCTGCAAACTTCCCGGACGGGTCGGCGATTCTCCACTCATTGGCTGCGGCTGCTACGCCGATTCCGAATCTGGCGGCGTTTCCTGCACGGGCCATGGCGAAGGCATCATGAAAATCGTGATGGCCAAAATGGCTAGCGATCTTCTGCGCGATCAGCGCGTGCTGGTCCCGCATCGCGAAGTGGCCGGGCCGCTTTCCTTCGCGCAAGCGGTTGCCGACGCCTGCGTAAGAAAGCTAGCCCATCGCGCCCACACCACCGGCGGCCTGATCTTGCTGGATCGCGAAGGCCACCCCGCGGCAGCGTTCAATACGGCACGCATGGCCTACGGCTACGTCGAGGACTCCGGCACATTCCGCGTAGCCCCGTGATTGGTGCGTGGTGATTCGTAAGTAGTGATACGTGAGTAGTGACCAGTGACTCGTGATCCCTGACTCGTAATTCGTGATTCGGGGCCGTTGTGGCACAGCCACTCCTGGCTGTGCTCCTTCTTTTCTTTGTCATCCTGAGCGCAGCGAAGGACCTCTTGCGGATCACGCTTCACTAATCACTACTTCCCAATCACTTATTACGGTTCTCCTCGCTGCGCAGCGTCCAGTTGGCGCGGGGGATGCGGTCCATCTTGAAGAGATCGCTTGTGCGGGCGTACCAGCCGGCGCCGTGCATGCGGCCGATCAGGTGAAGGTTGGGCGTATCAATGTGATGCTTGATAGGATCGAGGACCACGTCATCGCAGACGTGCATGGCTAGCACGCGGCCCAGGACCAGGGCGTTCTCTTTGCCGAGCTCGATGATTTGCATCAGCTCGCATTCCATCGAGACGGGGCTTTCAGCCAGGCGCGGCGGCTTGACGTGGACGCTGGGAAGCGTCGTGAGTTCAGCCTCAATTGGTTCGCTGATCCCGCGCTCGAATTCGATGGCGGTGATGTTCATCACTTCGGCGGCTTCCTCGGAAACCAGGTTCACGACGAACTGGCCCGTCTCGCGGATATTGCGGCGCGTATCTTTCGGGCGGCCCGGATCGTGGCTGCCGATGCCGATGCCCACTACCGGAGGGTCGCCGGAGAACGCGTTAAAGAAGGAAAATGGCGCGGTGTTTAGCTGTCCTTGCGAATCCTGGCTGACGATCCAGGCGATTGGGCGGGGGACGACGGTGGAAACCAGGAGTTTGTAACGTTCTCGGGCGGGAAGTTCGCTGAAATCGAACAGCATGGAAAGACCTCCTGGGTGCGCGACCGGACAGGACAGCAAGAGAATTGCTCGGGTCCAGCCTGCCATAAACGGCGGGTCTGAGACCCGCCCCTACCAGAAAAAGACGTGGTCCGTCACGAATCATGGCGACATTTGCGAAGAATCCCGCCGCCTCGACCGAAGAGAGATCCTTCGCTGCGCTCAGGATGACGGCCAAAGGCAACTGCAACGGCAGGGCGCAGCCCTCCTGCGACGGAATCTGCGACGAGCAGCGCCCCTACGAAGAAAAAACGTGGCGGCTGCCCGATTGTTACGGCGCGCACGAAGCGTCCCGGCGTGGCATCGGAAGAGCGATCCCTGCCCGCGACAGGCTGGCTTCGCTGCGCTCAGGCTGACGGCGAAGAATTTTACATTTTGCCTTCGTCGGCTGAGGGGCCGTAAACGCTGGGGACTGGGACGTTGTTTAGGCGCAGGTAGACGCCGAGTTGGGCGCGGTGATGGATTATGTGATTCATGAAGAAGCCGCGCAGGAAAGCGACGCGGGGCATGGCCATTATTTTTTGGCCGCCGCCCAGCAAGGTCCAGGTTTTGAGGAGGTGCTCGTCGCTGGCGCTGGAGATGGCGGCGCGGGCTTCGGCGACGTTTTTGTCGAATAGCTCGAGAAGCTCTTTGCGGGAGGTCATTACCACGGGCTTCATGGGCGGAGCGCCTACGGGACGGAAATCGAGCTCGTCCTGTTTAATGATGGTGGTGGCCCAGCCGGAAAGTTCGGCGAGGTGGCCGGCGAGGCGACCCATCTTCATGGATTTTTCGTGCGGGGCCCACTCACCTTTGCCTTCGGGAACGCGTTCAAGGGTTTGGCGCGTGCTGATCATTTCGTGGTCGTACTCGGCAAGCATGGCATCGCGGATTGGCATGTGTTTTCTCCTTTTAGTTTGGACGGCTTATTTTAACTCAGGGATTGTCGGAGGGCGAAGAAGAACGCTGGCGGAGAGCGGCGCAGAAAAGAGAAGGCCCGCGCGGGACGTCAAGGAGAGAGGATGGCGTTGCGCAGGCCTTAAGATGAAACTACCTAACTGTATGCAGAAAGTTTTACTCCGAATGAGCGCGCGGCGCAAGTATTTATTCCATAAAAATTCAGCGGCAGTGGGTGACGAAGTGATGCCCGGTTCCTCCCGAAAAACGCGGGAGCAAACGGCCCCTACAAGCTCAAAGGCGCAGTGCAGGGCGGGGCTACCGTTCCGGTTGAAACTGCGCTTCGGCGTGTGCTAGCATCCGCTTTTCCGCAGGGTCATGCGCGCAACCGCCCGGGGGCGGCGCCGTGATGCACGTCACTTCGCACATCTCGAATTCGCAGGGCGATTTTTCTCCGCACGAAATGCCTATCCTGAAGCGCGTGGGCGCCGAAGCTTGCGCCGATGCGGGTGCCAAGCCGCGCGCCACCAGCGCGTTGCGAGACAATTCACGCGCGCTGAGCGAGGCGCTCGCACAGAAAAGCGCTGGTTCCGCGGGCAAAACCGCGCGCCCAAAAGCATCTATCCGCAATCCATCTAATCCCACCGAGGTGAAAAATGAAAACCTACAACACTGAATGGATCCGCAACGTGGGCATTGTCGGCCACGGCGACACGGGGAAAACCCAGCTGGTGTCGTCGTTGCTGTTCACGGCAGGGATGACGCCGCGGCTGGGGAAAGTCACCGAAGGCTCGACGACCACCGATTGGGACGAAGAAGAAATCGCGCGCAAGATTTCGATCAATACCGGCGTGGCGTACGCCGAATGGCAGGCGCCGGCGCAACCTGAAAAAACGAAAATCAATCTGCTGGATACTCCCGGGTACTCGACGTTTATCAACGAAACAAAATCCTCGCTGATTGCCGCGGACGCGGCCTTGATTTTGGTGGATGCTGCCGCGGGCGTGCAGGTGGTGACCGAGAAAGTGTGGGACTACGCGGCGGAGTATGACTTGCCGCGCGCTTTTCTGCTGAATTGGATGGACCGCGACCTGGCCAGTTTCGAGCGCTCGCTCGATTCGATCCAGCATGTTTTCGGGCGCGGCGTAGTTCCCATTCAGTTGCCGATCGGCTGGGAAAAAGGATTTCGCGGCGTGGTGGATTTGATCACCATGAAGGCGCTGATTTATACGCCGGACGGCAACGGCATCGCGAAAATCGAGGAAATTCCGCAAGCAATGGCCGACGAAGCGAAACTGGGGCACGAGACGCTGGTGGAATTGGTGGCCGAAGGCAACGATCAATTGATGCAGGAATTTTTCGACCAGGGCACTTTGCCCGTGCACGACCTGGTGATCGGCTTGCGCGAAGCGGTCCTGGCCAAGCGGCTTTTCCCGGTCATGCTGAGTTCCGCGCTGCACAATATCGGGACGGACGCCGTGCTGAATCTGATGGTGGCGATTTTTCCTTCGCCGGCGGCGCGCGCGAAGGTCGCTTGCCACAAGACGGCGGATCATAAAGGCGAGATCGTCGAACGCAACATCGCCGGCACCGCACCGCTTGCGGTTTTTGTGTTCAAGACGCTGGCGGATCCGTTTGCGGGGCGTATCACTTATTTCAAGGTGGTTTCCGGCACGCTGAAGAACGATGCCACGCTTACGAATTTCAACCGAGGCACGCAGGAACGTTTTCAGCACATTCAGGTAATGCAGGGGAAAACGTCCACGGAAGTGAACGAACTGCACGCGGGCGACATCGGCTGCATCGCGAAGTTGAAGGAAACCACGACGGGCGAAACTTTGGGCGACAAGAACGCGCCGATTTTTCATCCACCGGCGCGGATTCCGGAGCCGTCCATTACGTTTGCCGTCGAGCCCAAGACCCGCGCGGATGAGGACCGCATCGGCGTGGCTATCCACAAAATTCTGGAAGAGGATCTGGCGCTGCGTTTCGGGCGCGATCCGCAGACCAAGGAGTTTCTGCTCAGCGGCGCCGGGCAGCAGCACATCGAAGTGGTCGTCGCCAAATTACGCAAGCGCTATCACGTGGAATTGATGATTCATCCGCCGAAAGTTCCCTACCGCGAAACCATTCGCGGGAAGGCCGACGCCGAAGGCAAGCACAAAAAGCAGACGGGCGGACACGGGCAGTTTGGGCTGTGCCGCATCAAGATGGAGCCGCTGCCGCGCGGCAAGGGAGTGGAGTTTGTGGATGACGTCTTCGGCGGCGCGATTCCCAAAAACTGGATCCCATCGGTGGAAAAAGGGATTCGCGATTCGGCCGAGCGCGGGTACCTGGCCGGGTTCCCCGTTGTGGATTTCCGCGTGAGTCTGTATGACGGGAAATATCACGACGTGGATTCCAGCGACATGGCCTTCAAGATTGCGGGGTCGCTGGCTTTCAAGGAGGCGATGAAGCAGGCGCGCCCGGCGCTGCTGGAGCCCATCATGAATGTGGAGGTTTACGCGCCGGATCAATATTCGGGCGACTTGATGGGGCATCTCAGCGGCAGGCGCGGAAAAATCAGCGGCAGCGAATCACGCGCGGGGAATGTGGTGATCAAGGCGCTGGTTCCCTTCTCCGAAATGCTCAGTTACGCGAACGAATTGATTTCGCTGACGCAGGGGCGCGGAAGTTATTCCATGGAATTTTCACATTACGACTACGTGCCCAATGAAATCGCGGAGAAAGTGATCGCGGCGCACAAACAACATCACGTCGGCGACGAGGAAACTGAGGCTGCTTCGGCCTAGTCCGCGGACGCTGCCGGTTTTGCGGTTTTGTTGTGGTGCGGGATCAGGTGGGCGAAGAACTCGGTGAACCTGTTGCCGGTGGAGGGCTTCGCCTGCGCAGCATTCGCTGCTGCAGGCGCGGGTTGTGGCGCCGGAGCCGATTCAGCGTTGGAAGAAGCGGGGGCGCTCGCGGCAACCTGGGCGTTTGCAGCAACTTGGGCGTTGGGAGCGGCGCCGCGCTTCGCAGTCGCGGTTTGCGGTTTCGGGGCCTGACCAGGCTTGTATTGCCCACTTTCGCCGGCCGTATGAGCTGGGCATCCGACGCCAAGACACGGCCCTGTGGACCGGAAGTAGGCACATCCGGACAGCCAAAGCGCCGAGACGCACAGCACCAGCATACCGCTGAGCTTCTTGCTCATAGCTTTACCCCTCAGGAGCTCGTATCGCGCAAGAACGGGACAGACCCTACGTGCCATGATGGCACAGAATGGGCGGCGTCCTAGTACTGTGATGCGCAGAGTAGGCGAAAGCATCAGCAAATGGCAGGCGAAACCTTTTTGACCGAGTCCAGTTAACGCTCAGGTAAATCGCGGCAGGAAAAATCCCGTGCGGCTGCGGTGCTCGTCAAACGCGGGACCAAACTGGCCGGCGAGGAATCGTTCTTCCTTTTTGGCTTTGCGCGCGAAGCCGATTAAGAACATCGCCACGCCAACGATCGCGCGATATTCGCCGATCGCGACAGCCGTGCCGATCAACGCGAGCAAAAGTCCCGTATAGATCGGATGGCGAATGTGCGCGTAGGGACCGGAGCGAATCAGCCGGTGGCCCTCCTTGATTTGCACCTCGGCGCTCCACTCCTTGCCGATCGTGTGGCGCGCCCATATGGCGAAGAGCGCGCCCGCGAGAGTGAGCACCGCGCCCAGCCACGCGATCCACAATTCAACCGGCAGAAAACGTTGGTTCAGTACGCCGAAACGCAAAGCGTCTCCGTATAACAGGAAAAAGCCTACGCCCAGGAAGAGGATGTGAGCGATCCGTTCGGCGGCGTTCTCCTTTTTCATGGGTTTCTTCGAACCGGCCGCGGCGATAAACCAGTAGGCGGCCAAGAGCAGCCACGACGCGGATATGAGCTGACCGGGCGTAATGATCATGGCGTTGGACTCCTGTGCAGTGGTACGCCACATCAACCAGAATAGCTCCATGGCGAATTGCGAGCAGTGCAAGACGACACTTGGATCCGTTCCCATCGCCGTTCACTCCTTCTTGGTTGCAGCTTTTCGCCGCGGACCACGCTCCATGCGGCGCAATTTTCCGATCCATGCCAGCTCAGCGCTGATTTGTTGACGGATGAAGCGGACCACTTCGCCCCCGTATTTGCCAATTTCCATGGCGCGCTGCAGAGGATCGAATCGCTCGGCGCGCTTGCGCAGATACGCGGCGCGCTTTTCCAGGATGGATGAGCGTGCCGGCGGGTCAAGCATGGGGAGTAGTCCGACGCGCACGCGGAATTCGTCGCTGGAACTGGCGGCGGTCTCATCGAAATCGCACAGGCGCGCGACGAGAGTGCGGCGGCCGAGCGGCGTGAGCGAATAGACCTGGCGGGTCTGGCCGCGCTCTCCGGCAACTCTTTTTTGAGTTACCCAGCCCTGTCGGACGAAGCGGCGAAGCAGCGGATAGACGAGATTGTTGTGCATGTCAGGCTGGCCGGTCATCAGGCCGGCCTGTTTCTTGAGGGCATAGCCGTGCTGGGGGCCGCGGAGGAGGAGGGCGAGGAGCAATAAGTCATTCATGACTGTGTCAGTATTGCACTAATGAGTCTACGCGTCAAGGGGAACCTCGGTGGAGCGCGCGATCTTCGAGGAAAGCAAAGAGCCGGCGCGACGCCTGCTGCCGCACGGAGGCCGCCGCTGCGTGCGTTTGCCAAATTGGCGCTTGCGGTTGCCGACCTCGCTGGGTCAAGCTGGCCCGCCATGAAAAAGACTGTGAAGAGCCGCCGCAGACTGGCGGATGCCACGATTGCCATCCACGCGGGCGAAGAGAAATTCCACATCAGCGCGCCGGTGGGCACGTCCATTGCGCGCACCGCGAACTTCACTTTTGCCAGCACCGAAGAAATGAAGCGCTGGGCGGAAGGGAAAAGCGCGGCTTACATCTATACGCGCTATGGCAACCCGACTCTGGCAGTGGCGGAGGCAAAAATCGCCGCGCTGGAAGGCGGGGAAGCGGCCGTCGTGACCGCGTCCGGCATGGCGGCGATTTCCAGCGCGTTACTTTCTATTTTGAAAACGGGCGATGAAGTGATTGCCACGCGCGCGCTCTACGGCGGAAGTTACCGATTGATGCGCGATATTTTTCCACGCATGGGCATCGTGGTTCGCCACGTGGAAACCGATCTTGCCGGGATCGAGCGGCTGGTGAACCCGCGCACGAAAGCGCTCTACATCGAAACTCCGACGAACCCCACGCTGCGCCTGGTGGATCTGCGAAAGGCGGTTTCCTTCGCGAAGGAATGGGATTTGCTTTCGCTGATTGACAACACTTTTGCGAGCCCCGTGTTGCAGAAACCGCTCGCGATGGGATTCGATCTGGTGGTGCACAGCGCAACAAAATATCTGGCGGGACATTCCGACGTGATCGCGGGCGCGGCGGTGGGCAGCCGTCACCTGATTGAAAAGGTTCGCGACATGATTATTTATCTGGGCGGTTCGATGGACCCGGAGGCCGCGTACCTGCTGATTCGCGGTATTAAGACGCTGGAATTGCGCGTGCGGCGGCAGTGCGAGACGGCGCTGCAGGTCGCGCGCTTTTTGGAAAAACATCCGAAAGTTGCGCGCGTTCATTACCCGGGATTGCCATCGCATCCGGATCATTCGCTGGCTAAGAAGCAGATGAAGGGATTCGGAGCGATGATGGCGTTTGACTTGAAGGGAGAACTTGCGGCGGCGCGGCGTTGCTGCGATCGGGTGCGCATGTTTTTACTAGCGGCAAGCCTGGGCGGCGCGGAATCTTTGGTGGTGCTGCCAATTTATTCTTCGCACTATCGGATGTCAGCGGCGGAATTGCGGGCGGCGGGAGTGGGGCCAGGTACTGTGCGGGTTTCGATCGGTCTGGAAGATCCCGACGATTTGATTGAGGATTTGCGCCAGGCGCTGGGGTGAGTGGCGCGGCGTTAAGTTACCGCGCACGATTTAAAAGAGGGGGCACAGAGTTTCGAAAAGACAGGTCACGGAGACAGCAAGCCCCATCCTGAACCTCCCCTGCCTTGATATGTTCCTCGCAATTGGGTCGCGAGCGTTCCAGCCATCAGCCACGAGAGCCTCAGGGACTGGAACCCCTGAGGCTTCGGCGAGTCTTTTGGCACGGCTCACGGCTCGCGCCGCGCGCTTCCAGCAGCTGTTTCTGCGATAGCTTCTAGAAGTGCAACTTCATGCCGAATTGCAATTGCCTGGCGCCGGTGGTGCCGTCGTTGCGGCCGACTTCGAGCGACGACTGGCCGAAAAGGGCGCCGTCAGTGATGAAATTGTCGGGTTGCTGGAAATTGGGATGATTGAAAACATTGTAGAACTCCGAGCGGAATTCCAAGGTGAAACGTTCGGTAATCTTGCTGTTCTTGGCTATGACCATGTCAAAGTTCTTGTACGACGGGCCATAGAATGAGTTGCGAGTCACGTTGCCCGGACCGCCAAATAACGGGAAGGTGAAGCGACCGACGTTCGGACCCGTTTGGGTGATCGGTGAAGTCACCGGAACGAGCGTCGGGCTGCTGGCGTAAGAGGCGCGCTGGGTGGCTCCCGTGCCGTCGCTATCAATTCCCGGCGCGAAGATTTCGAAGGGGAATCCGCTTTGCAACGTGGCAATCCCGGACCAGGACCATCCCTCGAGAGCTCTGCCGACAATGCCTTCATTCAAATGAGCCTTGCCGCGTCCGAGAGGCAGCTCCGCAACATAGTTGAAAACGGCACGGTTGCGAACGTCGAAGGACGAATTCCCTTTTTCCCGCTTGAGTTCATTCGAATTGGCCGGGAAGACGGTTTGGCCCTCTTGCGGCAGGAAAGCGTCGCTGGCGTCGTCAATGGCATGGGCCCAGGTATAGTTCGCCTGGAAGGACATGCCGTGCGCGAACTGCCGCGTGATCGTGGTCTGCAGCGCGTTGTAATTGGATTGCGCGATGCTGGCCACTTCATTGGAGTGGAACGCCGCGCTGTTGTTCACGGCGTCGAAGGGCAGAACGCCCTCTTCCGCTCCAACATAGAGATTGGAACCCTGCACGGTTTCCACGGAGGGGCTGGCGGTCGGTGAATCAACGCAATTGAATGCATTGGGGACGCTGCAATAGGCGCGCAATTGCGCCACGAGCGCCGGAATAGGCGGGTTGCCGTCAATCACCCGCAGCAAACGATTGGCTTTGTTACCAACGTAATTAACCTCCAGAACGAAGTGGCCTCCCAGTTGCCGCTGAATTCCGAAACTTCTCTGCTGCACATAGGGAACGCGGAATTCCGGAGAAATGGTGGCCGGGAACGCGAACGAGTATTCCGGCAGCGTAAAGCCGGGAGCAGGCTGCGTGGCGGGGATGGGAATGTTGGAAATCTGCTCGGCGGCGGTGGCAGGATTCGTATTCGTAGAATTTTGCCCCGTGTACACGGTGTTGACGTACGGCAGCGAAAACGGCGGATTGGCGCGCGTGTCGCCGGTGAGGTTAAAGAATTGCCGGTCGCGGAAATAGCCGAACCCGGCGCGGATGGACGTCTTTCCATTCTTAAAAGGATCCCAGGCAAATCCGATGCGTGGTTCGAAGCCTTTCACGTCATTCACGTAAAGCGGATTGGAGCCTCCGCGTGTAACCTGCACGAACTGAATCGGCGGAGGACCGGCCAGAGCTTCGGGAGTCGCACTGGTGAGTTGGTCGCGGATGACCCAGGGAACGCCATCCCATTCATAGCGCAGGCCGTAGTTGAGCGTGAAGTTTGATTTCAATTTGAATTGATCTTGCACGAACCAGGCAATGTCCCGCTCGCGGAAACCGCGCTCGTCGCTGGAAGTTCGCGTTCCGGCGGTATTGAACAGCTGCGTTTGCGATTCTGTGAAAACGCCGCCGAGAAGTCCCCAAACCGCGTCCTCCACGGTGGGGTTGCTGAATGCAGGCGTATTCCGCAGGGCGGATGTGCCGGTATTGGTGAAGATCGCAAAATTGGGAGTGGAGCGCGTGCTGAAGTTGTCGAAATCGTTCGAGTAGTTGTCGCCGAACTCGAAACCGAATTTAAGCGTGTGGCGGCCTGTGGTCCAAGTCACGTTGTCGCCGATATTGTAGGTGCCGAACGGCCGATCCTGACCGTCGCTATCTCCCAAGGGAAGGCAAGCAACCGGCGTGAACCCCGGAAGAGTCCAATCACGCCCGCGGCCAAAGGGATCAACGCCCGCCAGGCTCAGGCCGTCGATGGTGGCGAAGCCGTTGCAGGTGTAGTTCTGGAAGGAGCGATTGCCGCTGGCGTAGAAGTCGTTCTGCAGAGTGGGCGAGATCGTGGATGTGAGATGACCATTCAGACTTTGCGTGAGACCGGAGAAACTGTATCCGCCAATTCCCGGGAGGACGTTCGTGCCGCCGCCGTTGTCGGAACCTTTATTCGCTAGGTAGCGCACGCTGACGCTATTCCTGGGAGTGACCAGGTAATCCACCCGCGCCAGGTAGTTGCTGGCGTTATTCAAGTCGGTGTCTCCAAAGAAATATTGCGAGGAGATGCCCTGGACCACAGCCGGACCGTTGGCCGCGGGATAGAAATTCAGGATTTTCTGGGTTTGCGGATCCAGCGCCAGGCCGAACGCGTTATTCGCCGAGCCGGGCGTGCTGACGTTTATATTGACCGGTCCGGCGCTGGGATCTGTGTAGGTGAAGTCGCCGGTCTTGAAAGCTGCGTCCGGAACGGTGGCGACCGCAGTGGTGGCGGTGGCGAAGCGATTGCCTTCATAATTAAAGAAAAAGAATACTTTGTTTTTGACCACCGGACCGCCGATGGAAGCTCCGAAGGTATTGCGCACGTAAGGGCTCTGCGGGCCGGTGGCTTCGGTGTTGAAGAAGTCTCGGGCGCCGAGGGCATTCCAGCGGCCGAAATAGTAGATGTCGCCATGAAAACTGTTCGAGCCGCTGCGCGTGATGATGTCAATTACCGCGCTGGAATTGCGGCCGAATTCCGGAAGATAACCGTCGGTAATGACGCGAAATTCCTGCGTGGCGTCGGGGTTCAGTGTCACCAAGCCGCTTCCCGGAACGCCGGGATCGTTATTATTGGTGCCGTCCAGCAGGAAATTGTTGTTGCGGTCGCGACCGCCGTTGACAGAGAAACCTCCGGAGCCGGTGTTGGTATAGGTTGTGCCGGGCGTGAGCAGCACGAGTTGATAGGGATCGCGAAGAATCAGGGGCAGCGCGGCGATTTGCTTCTGGTCCACCACGTTGCTGACTTGCGAATCCGTGGTGTCAATGGGCACGACGTTCGTGCCTTCGACCATGACGGTTTGCGAAGCGGTGCTGATCTCGAGTTTGGCGTCGAGCGTGAGAGCTTGATCCACGGTAAGCAGCACGGCCGTAAATTTAAGCGTTTTGAGTCCGTCTTTCGCGATGGAGATGTCGTAAGTTCCGGGCGGGAGGTTGCTAACCGAGTAGGTGCCGTCCGCGGCCGCCAGCGATTCGCGGGTGGCGTTGGTAGCCTCGTTCGTGACGGTAATGCTGGCTCCAGGAACCACGGCTCCGGAGGGATCGCTGACGGTCCCGTTGATTGCGGCAGTTCCTTGCGCTCGCGCCAGCGGAGACGCGAGGAGAATTACGGCGAAGAATGCGAGTGCGGATACACCTTTGAAGAATTGTCCCCAGCGGTTCATTGCCCACCCCTCTCGCGATGAGAAATCACGCGACGAAATAAACGCTGTAAATGCAAATGCATGCGTTCGGCCAGATCGCCGGGGCGCGACGGGAACTCTAAATTGCTCATTACAAGCAACATGCGGATTGGTGGTGACATATTGAACGTGATTTGTACGAAGAATCGGATTTCGGGCCTCCGGCGAGTACGCGGATTCGGAGAGTTGCTGCTACTTTTGCGGTTCAGCGAATCCGGGTGGCAAATTCGAAGTCGCGGTGATATAAGCCGGGTTCGGGCCGACGATGGAACGAAGGACCGAAGTGAAACCGTAGTACTCAATGTCCCGATATTGCCAATGGCTGGTACGGCAAGGCCATTGACCGGGTTGCAGGTAGCTCGTAAGATTCACGTTACCCCGAACAGGGGCGAACCGCGTGGCGCCGCGTGGTAGTAGAGCAGCTACGGACCCGAAGTTGCTCCGTAGATACTCGCGGAGAGCTGTGGCGCGACGCGAGGGCGGACGGAGATCATGAAACTGAGGACCACTTTACAGGTGTGCGTCGCGGTGGGAGCGATTGTTTTTCTCGCCGGCTGCGAAGACACCGTCTCCAGCAAGCAAGCGAAGACGCACGCACCGGCCGCGACTCCCGCGCCGGTCCCCGAGATTGTCCGCGAGCCACTGCCCTTCCCGGAACATCCCGCAGCGATTGTGTCGTTGTACGACACCCGCCCGGCGATTGATATTTTGATTGATAAAGTACAGGTGCGGTTCGATGCCGCGCAGAAGGAATACAAGGCGGGCGAGTTCGATAAGGCGCGCACGGATTACGACCACGCCGTGAGCCTGATCGTCGCCAGCGGATTCCAGGTGGATTCCGATCCGCGGCTTTCTGATTTGTTCGATCAAATCGGCGAGACGCTGCATTCCTACGATCTGAACGCCGAACAGAACAGCGACGATGACGAGGCGAATCCCGGCACTCCGGCGCCCATAGATGAACTCACCGATATGACTTTGCCGCCGGGCGATCCGCGCCTGGCGGGCGCTGCCGAGCAGGAATTGATGCGCGTGCCGCACGATTTGCCGCTGACGGTGAACGATTCGGTGCTGCAATATCTGAGCTTCTTTTCCACGACGCGCGGACATGCGGTGGTGGAGCACGGCTTGGATCGTTCCGGGCGGTATAACGACATGATCCGGCGGGTGCTGAAAGAAGAAGGCGTGCCACAGGATCTGATGTACCTGGCGCAGGCCGAATCGGCGTTCCAGCCGACGGCGGTTTCTCGCGCAGGGGCGCGCGGACTGTGGCAATTCATGCCTTTCCGCGGCGAAGAATACGATCTGGATCGCAATTACTGGGTGGATGAACGCAGCGATCCGGAAAAGGCGACGCGCGCGGCGGCCCGGCACATGCGCGACCTTTACGACATGTTCGGCGACTGGTACCTGGTGATGGCGGCCTACAATTCTGGGCCGATGAACGTGGTGAAGGCCGTCGAGCGCACCGGTTACGCGGATTTCTGGCAATTGCAGAAGCTGCACGCCCTGCCGAAACAAACACAGAATTACGTTCCGATCATCATCGCTCTGGCGATGGTGGCGAAGGATCCCGCGCTTTACGGCGTGCAGATCGCGCCGGAGAAGCCCGCTGCGATGGACGTGGTGCATCCCGCGCATTCGATTGATTTGCACCTGGTGGCGGATGCGACCGGCGCGGACATTGACGATCTGCGCCAGATGAATCCGGAGCTGTTGCGCAACGTGACGCCGAATGATCCCGGCTTTCAGCTGAAGCTTCCCGCGGGCGATGCCGAAAAGCTGCTGACCGCCATCAACCAGATGCCCGAAGACAAGTGGACCAGCTGGCGGCTGCACACCGTGGAACAAGGCGAAACGCTTTCGGACATCGCCCGCCATTATCGCGTGACGGTGCCGGCCATCGAGCTCGCGAATCACCTGGAAGCCCACGCGACGGTCCCGGCGGGATTCCTGCTGAACGTGCCCACGGCGCCGCCCACGGTGCGGCTGCTGCACTATCGCGTGGTGCGCGGCGACACTTTGGAAGGAATCGCGGAACGCTTCGACGTGACCGTCTCCGAATTGCGGCGCTGGAACAATATCAAGGGCGCGAAAGTGCCGCGCGGCTCGCGTCTGCGAATTTATGCCGGCGGCGCGCCGAGTGATTCTTCGCGCGGCAAAACCAAGGCGGCGCAAGCGCAAACCTCCGGCGCCGCGGTGGAAGACGTGGCGGAGCGCAGCGGGTCCGACAAAAGTTCGCCGCGGCAGCACCGGGTGAAGCGCGGGGAAACTCTTTATTCCATCGCCCATGCCTACGGAATTACGGTTGAAAATATCCGGGACGCGAATCCGTTCCTGGGTGAGCGGCCGCTGGAAGCTGGCGACGTCCTGACCATCCAACGCTAGCGGGTGCGGCAGATTCAGCGTTCGGCATCTTTTTGATTTCTGTAATCTCCTCATTACAGATGGCTTGTATTGTGGTGTAACGTTTTGTTACATCTCTCTGCGCCTCGACTGTCCCCTGACTGCAGCGATTTCAGCTTTTCTATCCCTTGTCGCTTGACAAACTTCCGGCACTCCGTTTATAAGCGCGGAAGGGACTAATAGACGTCCGCGAAGGCTGGAACCCCAGGGAGGATTTGATGTTTAACGGCAAGTTGCATGATGAGGAAGACGACGAGCTCCCCCGCTACGAAGAGGAAGAAGAAGAGGGCGCGGAGGTTCCTCAGGGCGACGTGGTAGAGGAAGTCGAAGAGATCATCGTCGAGGAAGAGCCCGAGGAAGAAGAACATCCGGCTGCTCCGGCCGCACGCAAGCCCGCTCCCAAGCCCCAGGCGAAAAAAGCGAAAAAGCCCGCGCCGAAGAAAAAAGCCAAAGCCAAGCCCAAGAAAAAGGCCGGCAAGAAGAAGGCGGCGAAAAAGAAGCCGGCAAAAAAGGGCGGCAAGCGCAAGAAGCGCTAAGCTCTTCGGGAAGATCCGCAAACGCGTCGGTTCGCTTAACAAGCTGTGCTCTATCGTCGCCGCGAGCCGCGCGCGTTTTTGCCACTTCTGTTTTCAGTCACCCCGCGGGTGCAAGCAATTTTTCTTGCCGGCGCATCTGCGGGGCTTCTTTTGTTCGTCCCGCATCTCCATTCACCGCTGACCTTTTTTCCCTTGCCGATTTTCTCGCCGACGAACTGCGCCGATTTGGAGCACACCTGTGCGCGCTGCCGCGCCGGGTTGCACTGTTTCGGTACGTTCCCACTTTGAAAACGTTTCTCTTGCCCGGCTTTCGAATGGCCGCTAGCATACCCGCAGAATGGCACTGGCGGTGGAGCAGGTCCGGAGAATGCGCGGCGGAGCCCAGTCGCATTTGATGCGCTGTTCGGACGGGTCATATTACGTAGTTAAGTTTCAGAACAATCCGCAGGGGCTGCGGATTCTGGCGAACGAATTGCTGGGTACGCGTTTGGCGGCGCGGCTGGGATTGCGGGTGCCGAAGGCGGAAATCATTGATGTGCGCGAGGAATTAATCGCGAACACCGAGGATTTAGTGATTCAACTGGGGCGCGGGCGCGCGCCCTGCCGGTCCGGCAAGCAATTCGGTTCGCGTTATCCCGGCAATCCCGCCGAGACGGTGGTGTACGACTTTCTTCCCGACGAACAACTGCGGCAGGTGCCGAACCTGGCGGATTTCTGCGGCATGCTGGTATTCGACAAGTGGACCTGCAACACCAACGGGCGCCAGGCGATATTTTACCGGGATGCGGGCGGCCACACCGTCGCGAGCGATCCCGGGCGCTATTCCGCGGAAATGATTGATAACGGCTTTTGCTTCAACGCCGGCGAATGGAATTTTCCGGACGCGCCGCTGCGCGGCTTGTATGCGCGCCACCGGGTGTACGAGTGCGTGCGCGGGCCGGAAAATTTCAGCGGCTGGCTGGAGCGCGTGGAGCGCATCGGCGAAAGCACGTTGGAAGAGATTTACGGCGAAATTCCGCCGGAATGGTACGAGCACGATGCCGACGCGATGGAGAAAATGCTGGAGCAGCTGTTGCGGCGGCGCAAGCTGGTCCGCGAGTTGATCGTCTCGGCGTGGAAATCATCGGCGCAGCCATTTCCTAACTGGAGGTAAGGCATGCCAGCAGAATCCAGAAGCGAGGAAGTTCTGCATCCATTGCGTTACCGGGTTTTGCGCTATGTGCCGAACCTCATCCGCGATGAATGGGTGAATATCGGCGTGCTGCTGGAGGAAGTGCAGGGGACGCGGCGGGCCATGCGCCTGCTGGAAGAACCGCGCGAGCTGGCGCGCGTGCTGCGCGTGCATCCCGACGCGGACGAAGACCTTCTGCGCTCGCTGCCCGCGGAATTCGATGCGCGCCTGCGCGCCTCCGCCGAGGAAACCGCCGCCTACCTGCAAAAGCTCGTGCAGAATCTTTCGGACGCGCTGCAATTCGGGAGGGCCAAGGGCGTTTTGGCCCAGGACTTCGACATGGAACTGGACCGGCTCTATCGCGATCAGGTGGCGCCGCGCTCGCGGCGCTCCGGGGGAATCATCGAGAGCACGCGGGACTGGATGCGCGAAAAATTGAACGACGTCTTCCGGCGGCACCGCATCCTGGGAAAACTGGAGCATCGCGTGCGCGTGGAGGGCTTTACGCAACCGGGGGATCCCCTGCGGCTCGATTACGGCTACCAGAACGGAGTGCGCGGGTTTATCCATTCGGTTTCCTTGCGGCGCGATTTGCCGCAAGCCAAGGCTTTGGCTTACACCGCCGAATGCATTCACGCGCGGGACGCGCTGGCGGAGATTACCGCGATCACCGAAGCTGCGCCCGATCCGGAAAATCCGCGGCAGCTTTTCGTGGAGCGGCTGTTCAGCGAGAAACGCATACGCATCGTGCCCATGAGCCAGGTGGAGGGATTCGCGGAAGAGTTGCGCCTGCGGATTCAATAACGGCGGCGGGCGTGGTTGCAGGATCCATCCACGGAATTCGAACACTAAAAGCTGACTGTCTGAAGCACCGCCACTACAACGTCAGAGCCGCAAAGCAGATCCCTCGCTGCGCTCGGGATGAAACTCGATTTACTTTTCGAACAGAACGTCAGGACTTGATGGCGCCCCATGCGGGAAGCGTTCGCCGATGTAACAAAATTTCCGCGGCCCAGGCGCCCAGGTAAGACGAAAGCGCTACGCCGTGCCCGGCGAAGGCGCCGATCACGATGGCGTTCTTACCGTGCGCGATGCTTTGCGGATGCCAGTCGAACACCGGCTTCCAGTTATCGCGAAACAGGATGGGGCCGCCCCAGCGGTGCGTGAAATTGGTCTTTTCGAGCGCGGGGTGCAAATTCCGCACGCGTTCTTCGAGGCGCGCGAAAATCTGCGCCGGCTCCGGCGCGGAGATGTCCACGCGATCGAGATCGTCCTCATCCGGTGATTGCACCAGGCCCGCGCCCCACACCACGGAACGGTCGCCGCGCACGCGTCCCCAGAGATACGGAAAATCCACGGTGTAGAACGGCTTTCTTTCGGCGAGGCCGATCGCTCGAAGGGCCTTCTCGCTCGCCGGCGCGGCCAGCATCGCGAGCGTCAGCCGCGGATGCAGGCCATCGCTCAGGCCCGCGACATCGAGGGACAAAGCATTGGTCGCGAAGATGATTTTCGCGGCCGTGATCCGGCGAATGTTGCCGCGCCCGTCCCCAGCGTGAATTTCCGGCGTGGCGCTCCAGGCGACGCTCGCGACGCGGTGATTTTCGTAAATGCCCGCGCCCAGGCGGTGCGCGGCGCGCGCCAGGCCGCTGACCAGTTTTCCGGGGTCGAGCGTGCCGCCGGGAACTTCGTTCACGACTCGCAATGTCCCGGAGTCGTTCCACTCGATCGGCGACCGCGCCGAAACGCGGCTCTTAGAACCGGGCTTGCGCGCGATTTCCCACGCGCCGCCAAGTCGCAAGTCGCACCGCACGCGCAATTTTTTCAGAATATTTTCCAGGCCGGCCAGAACGTCGCCCAGGCCCCGCTGCGCGCCCGCGGCTGTCTCTGCAAGCGCCATGCCGCCGGTGCGGCCGCTCGCTCCCGCGCCGATACGCGAGGCTTCCAGGACGGCCACGGATTTTTCGGGCGCAAGCAAGCGCAGCCAGGCGGCCGCGGCGAGCCCGGTGAATCCGCCGCCGATGACGGCGAAGTCCACGCGAGCGGGAAGCGCGCGCTGCGGAGGACGGAAATCAATTTTCCAGGGAGGAAGGCCCCAAGTGTGAGCCGGTTGAGAAGTCATGGACGAGTTAGGGGTCGAAAGTTAACAGTTCACAGTTAAGTTAACAGTTCAAATCACTATCGGCCGACGCCGCAGCGATGGGGATCTTACTTTTAACTTTCAACTGTGAACTGTCAACTTCGAGCGCCAGCGACCACGCCGGCGGCTAGAGAATATTTTCCGTCCAGTTCTCGAGCGTGTGCTTGAGCTTGGCCATGAACTGGTGGGCTACGGCGCCGTCCACCACGCGGTGATCGTAGGAGAGCGTGAGATAGACCATCGAGCGGATGGCGATGGCGTCGTCAATCACCACCGGGCGCTTTTCAATGGTGCCCAGTCCGAGGATGGCGACGTTGGGCTGGTTGATGATCGGAAGGCCAAAGAGGCCGCCAAAGACGCCGGGGTTGGTGATGGCGAAAGTGCCCTCGGCGACTTCATCGGGTTTCAGGCGCTTGGCGCGGGCACGCTCGGCGAGATCGTTCATGGTGCGCGCAATGCCCAGGAAATTCTTTTCCTCCGCGTTCTTGATGACCGGGACGATCAGGCCCCAATCCAGCGCCACGGCGATGCCGATGTTGCACTCCTTGTGCAGCACGATGTTGGTGCCGTCCACCGAGGAATTCACGGTGGGAAAGGCGCGCAGCGCTTCCACGGCGGCGCGCACGAAGAAGGGCATGAACGTGAGTTTCGTGCCGGTGGTTTCCTCGAACTTATTTTTCATTTTCGCGCGCAGCGTGGCGATCGGGGTCATGTCCGCCTCGTCCACGGAATAGACGTGCGGCGAAACGCGCTTGGAGAGCACCATGTGTTCGGCGATGCGCTGGCGCATCACGGACATGGGCTGGACTTCGTAGTGGCCGAAGTACATTTTTTCGCGCGGGACGGCGTTTTCGAGAACGGCGGAAGCGGAGGCGCCGCCGGCCGCCGGTGGAGGCGCGGACGGGCGCGCGGGCGCAGCTGCCGCGCCGGTGGCCGGAGCGGGCTGCGCAGCGCGGGCGGCTCCCGTGCCGCCTTCCACTGCGTTCAGAATGTCGTGCTTGCTGACGCGCCCCCCGGCGCCGGTGCCGGGGACTTGCGCGACGTCAATATTGTGTTCGCGGGCGATCTTGCGCACCAGAGGCGAGCTCCGTACCTTTTCACCGCTGCTTGCGGCGGACGGCTGCGAGGCAGCTTTCGCGGCGGGCGCGGGCGGAGGCGTTTGCGACTTAGCCGCGGCAGGCGCCGGTTTCGCGGGTTCGGCTTTCGCGGGAGCGGAGGCGGCCGGAGCAGCCGAAGCTGCGCCCGCGCCATCCGCGTCAATCACCGCGACCACAGTCTGAATGGGAACCGTCTGGCCTTCGTTGACCTTGATCTCTCTCAGCACGCCGGCCGAGGGTGAGGGAATTTCGGCGTCCACTTTATCCGTGGAAATTTCAAAGAGCGGCTCGTCGCGCTCGATCTTGTCGCCCGCTTTCTTCAGCCATTTGGTAATGGTGCCTTCAAAGATGCTTTCGCCCATCTGGGGCATGATGACGTCCACAGCCATGTTCTTCTCCTGTGAAATCCCGGCGCGCGGCGTTTAGGCGGCCGCCAGACATTCTTCGTGCCACACCCCCGGAATGCCTTCCAGGGTGTAAATCTCATCGCCGCCGTGAAAGAAGTTGACGGCTTTCACTTTCGCGGTGCGCCCGGCGAATTCCAACTGCTCGGGCTCCAGCTCGTTGTGGTATTGCCCGGCCTCGAGAAAATCCTCGAGGAACGCGCGGTCCGCGATGCGCACTTCGCTGCCTACTGCGAACTCCGCCTGGTTCAAGCCTTTGGTCTTTCCCATCGTCTCCAACCTGCCTTCGTCCGCGTCAGTATTTTGCAAGCTTGCGCGCGGCCGCAACAACTTTTTCGGTGTTCGGAAGAAAATGTTCCTCGAGAGGAGGAGAGTAGGGCACCGGCGTATCGAGGGCGGTGACGCGCTCGATGGGTCCGTCGAGATCCTCGAAAGCGTTTTCGCAAACGACGGCGGCGATTTCACCGGCGATGCCGCCCGTGCGCGTGTCTTCATGGACGATCAAAAGCTTGTTCGTCTTTTTCACCGAAGCCAGGATGGTTTCCTCATCCAGCGGCAGCAGGGTGCGCAGGTCAATCACTTCCGCGTCAATACGTTCTTTCGCGAGCTGGCCGGCGGCTTCCATCGCGGTATGCGCCATGGCCGCGTAACTGATAATGGTGAGGTCTTTTCCCGCGCGGCGCACGGCGGCTTTGCCGATGGGCACGAGGTAATCGCCGGGAGGCATTTCTTCCTTTAGGCGGCGGTACAGGAACTTGTGTTCGAAAAAGAGCACCGGATTATTATCGCGAATCGCCGATTTCAAAAGGCCCTTGGCATCCGACGGAGTGGAAGGATAAATCACTTTCAGGCCGGGCGTGTGCACAAAATACATTTCCGGATTGGCGGAATGAAACGGCCCGCCGTGCACGCCGCCGCCCGAAGGCCCGCGGATGACCATAGGCACCGGCGCGTCCCAGAGGTAATGGGATTTCGCCACGAAGTTCGTGACCTGATTGAAGCAGCAGGCGATGAAATCTATGAACTGCATTTCGGCGACGGGCCGCAGTCCCAGGAAGCTCATGCCACAGGCGGCGCCGATGATGGCCGTCTCGCTGATGGGAGTTTCAATCACGCGCTCGCGGCCGAATTTCGCGAGCAAGCCGTCGGTGACTTTGAAGGCGCCGCCGTACACTCCGATGTCTTCGCCGATGGCCACGACGGCCGCGTCACGTTCCATTTCCTCGAACATAGCCTGGCGAATGGCTTCTACCATGGTGATCGCGCCGGGAGCGGGGGCCGCATGGGTTGCCATGGTCAGCGCCTCCCCTGCTTGTCCGGCGAGTTTTTGCCGAAGGATTTGCCCGGCTGATTCTTGCCGAACGGTTTGCCGTTGGGATTTTTGCCGAAGGATTTGCCGGCCGGACTTTTGCCGAACGATTTATCGTGGCCGGCTTTATTGAAAGATTTCTCGGGCGCGCCGCGGCGATACGTTTTGTTCTGCGGGTTCTCGGGACTTTGCAGGAACGCCTTATCTTTCGGGCCGCGTCCGAACGGAACGCGCGGCACGGCGGGTTCCTCCACGATTTCGCCGATGGCCGCCGGCGCTGTGCGCGGCGCAATATTGCCTGGCGCGGCGGCTGCGAGCGCGGGCGGCGGCACGGAAAGCGCAGGAGTCTTCGCGCCATTGCCAGTGGCTGCGGCGTGCGGCGTGACGGGAATTTCGCCTGACGCTCCCAGGTCTTCCATGTGCCAGGTGGGATCAATGCTCGATTTCGGCGGCATGACTTCAGCCTTCGAGCGTTTCCACTCGGCTTGGATGCTGTGGCAACCGTCGCAGTAAACGCCCTCTTCGGCTAACGCGGCCGGCGGCAGCGGCGAATCCTCCGCGAATTTCTGCTCGACGTCCAATTCGCGCTCGATGCGCGCGTCAATTTCGGATTTCGTGGCAGCGTCCCAGATTTTGTTTGCGGTTAGATATTTTTCGTACAACGTGATGGGGTCGCGGGCCTTCCAGTATTCGAACATCTGCTTGGGAACGTATTCCGCCGGGTCGTGCTGAGCATGGCCGCGCATGCGCATCGTTTTCACTTCGATCAGGCGCGGGCCGCGGCCGGCGCGGCATTCATCCACCGCTTCTTTCGCCGCGGTGTACACGGCGACCACGTCGTTGCCATCCACGATGGCGCTCGCGATGCCGTAAGCAACCGCGCGATCGGCTAAATCCTTGATGGGCACCTGGCGCGAAACGGGCGTGGAATAGGCCCACTGGTTATTTTCGACGATCAGCACAAAGGGGGCGCGTTGCGACGCGGCCAGGCCCAGGCCTTCGTGAAACGCGCCGGTGGAGCTGCCGCCGTCGCCAATCCATGTGAGCGCGACGATGTTCTGGCCGAGATAGCGGCCGGCCATGGCGACGCCCGTCATTACCGGAATCAGGTCACCGAGCATGGAAATCGGCGAAACGATGTGGCGGACTTTCAGGTCGCCGAAGTGGCTGGTGCCGTCTTTGCCTTTGGTCGGCGAAGTGTACTTGGCCATGTGCTGAGTGAAGATGTCGCGAGGCGGCACGCCTTTCACAAGCAGCGCGCCGATATTGCGGATCATGGGGGCGATCCAGTCGCGCTTTTCGAGCGCGTAGCAGGTGCCCACCGATACGGCTTCCTGGCCCAGGCTGGAATACAATCCGCCTACAATCTTATTTTGCCGGAAGAGCCGCACCATGCGCTCTTCGAGCTGGCGATTGAGCTGCATGAAGTAGTAGAGGTCCAGGTGCTGCTCCCGCGTTAGCGGTTGGGTCATGCCCTGCTCCCTTGCAAATCCACGGCTGCGGCTGCGTGCTCGACGGCGCCCTCATGCGTTGCGCCGATGGTGACGGCGCGGGCGCGATCCGCCAATTTTTCTTCCAACTCGGCGCGCGATACCGAGATCATCTCGCGATTAAATACGTGGCCAAAATGCGCGACCAGTTTCGCCTGGACTTCCGCGCTGGAAACGGCGCGATTCAGAACACGCTCGAGCGACGTGGCGCGTTTCCCGTCAATTCCGCACGGAACGATCAAGTCAAAGTATCGCAGATCGGTCGAGACATTGTACGCGAAGCCGTGAGAAGTCACCCAGCGGCTGAGGTGCACGCCGAGCGCGGCGAGCTTTTCCTCGCCGGTGGCGCTGTCCAACCAGATCCCGTGGCGATCCGCGACGCGCCGGCCGGCCACGCCGAAATCCGCCGAGGCGCGAATCATTACTTCCTCGAGTTGATTGACGTACCAGCGCACGTCGCGGCGATGTTGCGCGAGATCGAGGATGGGGTAGCCGACAATTTGGCCGGGGCCGTGGTAGGTGATGTCCCCTCCGCGGTCGGTCGGATGAAAAGTGACGTTCATTTGCGCGAGCAATCGTTCACTCGCACGCAGATGTTCGCGCTTGCCATTGCGGCCCAGCGTGATTACGTGCGGATGCTCGCAGAGCAGCAGAACATCGGGAACCGCGCCTGCTTTGCGCGCTTCCACTGCGCGCGTCTGCAATGTACATGCCGGGACATAGGGCAGCAGCCCCAGATTCACTACCCAGCAGGTTGGCCGTTCGTTGTTCAAATGTTTTTCGCGCCAGGAACGCGTGATTCGCAAGCTCAGTAGTTGATGCTCAGGCCTCGTACAGCATTAAACGCGTCGCCCATTGCTTCCCACACGGTGGGATGCGCGTGGATGGTGGCGGCCATGTCGTCGAGAGTGGCTTCGAGGCCCAGCGCAGCCACCGGCTCGGCGATGATTTCCGTAGCCAGCGGCCCAATCGCATGAACTCCCAGAATCTCGCCGTACTTTTCCTCGGCCACCACTTTGATGAAGCCCTCGTGCTGGCCCAGGATCGTCGCTTTGCTATTGCCGAGGAACGGAAATTTTCCGGTCTTCACGCTGAAACCGGCGTCGCGGGCTTGTTTTTCGGTGAGGCCGATGGACCCGATCTGCGGCTCGCAGTACGTGGCGTTGGGACAGCGCTTGCGATCGAACGGCTGCACTTCTTTGCCGGCCATGCGGCCGACGGCGATGATGCCCTCCATCGAAGCGGCATGCGCGAGTTGCGGCAGGCCCGCCACGATATCGCCAATTGCGTATAGATGGGGCTCGTCGGTTTCAAGGAATGCGTTGGTATGGATGAAGCCGCGCTCGACTTTTGCTTTGGTCTTCTCCAGGCCGATATTTTCCGTGAGCGGACGGCGTCCGACAGCGATGAGAACTTTTTCCGCGCTGATCGTCACGGATTGCCCGGCCTTATTCTTGTAAGTGACGGTGGCGCCGTTCGGGTCTTGCTTCACCGACTCGACTTTCGCTTCGAGTTCGATTTTCATGCCCCGTTTCACCAGGGCTTTGTGCAGTTCGGCGGAAATTTCCTCGTCTTCGAGGGGAACGACGCGCGAGACGGCTTCGAGCAGCGTGACTTCGGAACCGAAGGTGCGGAAAATCGAGGCGAATTCCACGCCCACCGCGCCGCAGCCTACCACAATCATTGATTTGGGAATCTCGTTGAGCAGCAAGATTTCGCGGTTGGTGAGAACCGTCTTCCCATCAATTGCGACGCCGGGCAAGGAGCGCGCTTCCGAGCCGGTTGCCAGCAGAATATTGGCGGTTTCCAGTTCAGTGGTTTTGCCGTCTTTTTCGACCGTCACGCGGCCCGGCCCGGCGATTTTGCCCCAGCCGGTGATGGACTCGACTTTGTTCTTCTTGAACAACAAGCCGATGCCGCCGGCATGTTTCTTGACGATCTTGTCTTTACGAGCGAGGATCGCCGGCCAATTGATTTTTACGTCCTTTACTTCAAATCCGAATTCCTCGGCGCGCTTGAAATGATCGTAAATATCCGCGTGGTGCAGAAATACTTTGGTCGGGATACAGCCTACGTGCAGGCAAGTGCCGCCGAGAAAGGGATCTTTCTCCACCACGGCGGTCTTCAATCCCCACTGCGCGGCGCGAATCGCGGCAACGTAGCCGCCCGGTCCGCTGCCGATAATCACCACATCATATTTGGCCAAACCAGTCCTCCGCTACGGCTAGTTGTGCTGCAAGCTATTCGATTCATGGAAGGGTGTCCAGGATTGCGGCTTAGGATTGCGGCTCTTCCCGGCTCGCAAATAGAGGATTTTAGCAGCCGTGGTGGCTTGCCGCAACCCTGGCCATGTGCCGGCAGCGGGCGAATTCGGACCACGCCTTCCTCAGGCACTCGACACGTATCGCCCAGGCGCTATACTTCCCATGCTCTCGATCAAGAATCTGACAAGCCGAAGCTCGCCATTATCACCGTTCCACAGACGCAGATGCGGATTGTAAGTTCCGATCTGCAAGAAAGTTTCCCGGAGATGACAGGAGACTGCAGAATATGACAGGACTTGCTGACTACCCATTGCTTGTACTCGTTCTTTCTTTCCTGGTGATGTGGCTCTCGGCGCGGTTTGGGCTGCGATGTCGCAAGAGGCGCGCCGAGCTAGGGGAAGGTGTCCACCAGGATCTCGCTCTGATCATCTCCGCTGCGTTGACGCTGCTCGGCCTTATCGTCGGATTCAGCTTTTCGATGGCTATCAGCCGGTACGATCAACGCAAGAGCCTCGAGGAAGCGGAGGCCAATGCGATCGGCACGGAATACCTCCGGGCGGACCTGCTGCCGCCTGCCGACGCGGCGAAAGTGCGTGCGCTGCTGGGAGCCTATCTCGATCAACGCGTGC
Source organism: uncultured Acidobacteriota bacterium (assembly GCA_963804655.1). GTDB lineage: Bacteria > Acidobacteriota > Terriglobia > Acidiferrales > UBA7541 > Palsa-295. Next base: position 85,504 of record CAWDRE010000001.1, read on the forward strand.
TTTTCTATAAGTCGCGCGACGCGAAGGAGCTGGAGAAGATCAACGCGGATACCGCGCAACTGCAGACCAAGCTGTGGTCCGCGGTCGAAGCTCCGGCAATAGCGCAACCGTCACCGGTGATCGCCCTGGCCGCTGCCGGGATGAACGATGTATTGAACTCGCAAGGATACACGCAGGCTGCCTGGTGGAATCGCATTCCGTCGGGCGCGTGGTTTCTGATGATAGCGGTCGCGATCTGCTGCAACGTGTTAGTCGGCTATGATTCGCGGCAGGACGGAGCGAGAGCGGTGCGCTTGCTGGTCCTGCCGTTTGTTCTATGTATTGCGTTCTTCGCGACGGCGGACATAGACAGCCCACGCCGGGGCGTCATTCGCGTGCGCCCGCAAAATTTAATAAGCCTCGCTCAATCGCTGCATGGCCAGTGATCCGGAGAATCGTCCGCCGCGGGCGGGCAACGGTGCAGGAGCCATCTGCTAGCGCCGAAAGTTGCGCCATCCGAAGCGGCCTGCACCCGACCCGCAATTGCGCTGGTTATTTATTTCTTGGCGGCGTGTTTCGGCAGCAGGATCGCCGGAACGTCCATGCCCAGAGCGGTGGCGAGAGCGATTGCGTGGTCCTGTTCATCGAGCAGAATTTCCCGGATGTGCTCGGCAATCGCGTACTCTTCTAGCTCTTCGCATTGATGTATGCGCTGACGGTAATTCCGGATCGTTTCGGTTTCGTTTTCCAGGTCAAATTGCAGCATTTCCTTGGCTTTTTCCGAGGTGCGCACCGGCTTGGGATGTGCCACCGGCATGCCGCCGAGGTAATCAATTTGATTGGAGATGATCAGGGCGTGGCCGAGCTCTTCCGTCGCGTGCTTTTCGAGTTCGCCCGCGATGTTCATGTATTCCGCGCCCTTCAAAACCTGCGAGTAAATTACGTACGATATGATTGCCTGATATTCGCGGGCCAGATCCTCGTTGAGCAGCGCGATTAAGCGCTCGCGAGTCATCTGGGAACCGGCATTCGCGTTTTCTTCTTTTTTCATCCTTTTTCCCCTTGGAGCGGCTGCAAACCGCCGCCTCCCACTGCAATTTTGAATCTACTATCAAATTCACAGGAAAGGAAGCCGAGGCCCGGACTTCTCGCGGGACGAGTATGAACGCTGGACACGCCGCGACGCGCGGCGGCTGCCTCACCCGTGAAACTTGCGCCCGTCCTCCCGCGTATACTAACAGGAACCCCGGGAGGGCCCAGATGACTCCAGAGTACGAAGCAACAAACCCTGCCGCGCACAGCGGGGAGATCGCCCCGGCGCATTCCGCGCCGTCTGCCGTGGAGAATATCTTTAAAGGGCCGAACGGAATTCGTGCCGGTTGGCGGCTGCTGATTTTTATCGCGCTCTTTATGGCCATGATCCGCGGCGTTGACTTGATTCCCGCGGTTCATGCATTTACGCACGCCCAAGATCGCCAAACCATGACGCCGGCGTCGCTGATCGTGCTGGAAGGCGTCTCGGTGCTCTGCCTGCTGGTGGCGGCCTTCGTGATGTCGCGTATCGAGAAAAGGACTTTCGCGGATTATTATTTGCCGCCGAACCGGGCTTTCGGCAAGCGGTTCTGGCAGGGGATCCCGTATGGGTTCGCGATGCTGTCGTTGCTGCTGGTGCTGATCGCCGCGTTTCGCGGATTTTCCTTGGAAGGATGGGCGCTCGCGGGAACGGAAGCCTTGAAGTACGGAGCGCTTTACGGCGTCGGATTCATATTGGTGGGAATTTTCGAAGAGTTTTCGTTCCGCGGGTACATGCAGTCAACTTTGACCTCCGGGATCGGTTTCTGGTGGGCCGCAGTCATCCTTTCGATTGTGTTTGGCGCGGGACATTTGCAGAATTTAGGTGAATCAGTGCCGGGCGCGGTGATGGCCGGGTCGTTCGGCGTACTGGCGGCATTCAGTCTGAAACGCACCGGGAATATCTGGTTCCCGATTGGAATGCACGCGGCGTGGGATTGGGGCGAGACGTATTTTTATTCGGTGCCCGACAGTGGATTCCTGGCCAAAGGGCATTTGCTGAATTCTACATTCCATGGAGCGACGTGGTTGACCGGAGGGAAGGTAGGACCGGAAGGAAGCGCTTTTGCGTTTGTGGTGTTGGTGCTTGGGGGAGTCGGGATTCATTTTCTGTTTCCGGCAAAGCGGCAGATGATCTGAGGCGGTCGGATCGATCTCGCCGTCATGGGGCGGCGGCCAGAGCCGCCCCTGGATCAATCTTGCGGACATGTGGTGCAGCGAGCAGCGCCCCTACGCAGCCTGTGGTTTAGATTTGGTTTGGTTCTGCGGCGCCTAACTCGCCCTCCCATCGCGCGATTACCGCGGAGGCCAGGCAATTCCCTATTACGTTTACGGCTGTGCGCGCCATGTCCATGAGCGCGTCAATTCCCAGGATTATGAAGATTGGCTCGGTGGGTAGATGAAACATCCCTACCGTGGCCAGCAACACCACCAGCACGGCGCGCGGAACGCCGGCGACGCCTTTGCTGGTTACCATCAGCGTGAAGACCATGAAGAGTTGTTCGCCGAAGGGCATGTGGATGCCCGCCGCCTGGGCCACGAAAACGGATGCGAGCGCGAGATAGAGCGACGATCCATCGAGATTGAAGCTGTAGCCGGCCGGGATCACGAAGGCGACGATGCGCCGCGGCACGCCGAACGCTTCCATGGATTCCATCGCGCGAGGCAGGGCGGCTTCGGAAGTGCTGGTGGCAAAGGCGATGGTGGCGGGCTCGGCTACTGCTCGCACGAAGCGGCCGATCGGTAATTTGGCAAACCACGCGATGGGCAGCAACACGCACGACAAGAAAACGGCCAGCGCGGCATAGCCTGTGAGCAAAAGTTTGCCGAGCGGCAGAAGCACGCCGATCCCCACGTGCGCCACTGTGTAGGCCATGGCGGCGCCCACTCCGACGGGCGCGTAATACATCACGATATTGGTAAACGAGAACATGACGTCCGTGAGCGATTCACAGAATTTCAGCATCGGCGCGCGCTTCGCTTCCGGGATGCGCGCGAGCGCAATTCCGAAAAGCACGGCGAACACCGCTACCTGCAGAATTTGATTTTCGGCTACCGACTTCGCGAGATTCTCGGGAAAGACGTGCAGAAGAAAATCGTCCCAGTGCAATGGCGGCGCATTTTGGGCGGAAACAATCTCCGCCGTCGCTGGGACCACCATGCCTTCTCCAGCCTTGCTGATATTGATGGCCCCGAGGCCGATGAAAAGAGCCACCGTGGTGACGACCTCGAAATAAATCAGGCTTTTAAAGCCAATGCGGCCCACGCCGCGCAGATTGCCGTGGCCTGCAATGCCCGTCACCAACGTGCCAAAAATCAATGGCGCGACAATCACTTTGATCAGGCGCAGGAAAATATCGCTGAAGACGCGCAGGTGCTCGGCGAAGTGGGGACGGTCCAGGCCGATTTCTCCGCCCAGCAGCATGGCGAAGAAAATCCAGTAGGTCAGCGAGGACTTGCGCCAGCCGGCCGCGGCGATCAAAGCGAGGCCCGTCCAACGCAGTGCGACCAGCCAGAAATGCGGTGCGAGGAAAACAGCCAGCACTGCGCCGGCGAGGAAAACAAGCAGGCCGAGCGCCGTGAGTAGACGCACTGGGGGCGTCGGCTTAGCGGAGCGTGAAACGTCGGACTCGGAAGTGGGGTCGGTCGTCATCGGTCCTTGGGTTTTCTGCTACAGCGCGTCTTGCCCTCTGCTGAAAAAGTCAAAGGCGCTGGATTTAAGGACGCCGCTGCAAAATCAAAGGCGGAGAGCCGGCGGGACGCCGGCGCTACTGGGCCGGGCGCGCTTACGTCGCCGCTTCGCGAATCTTGTTCCGCGTTCGGGCCATCTGCTATGGTGCCAACTATGCCAGCAATCAAACATTTGGAATGCTCGCGCTGCAAGACGACAGTTTCCGCCGAAACGCCGCAAACTTTGTGCCCGAAGTGCCAGGGCGCGTTCTACGTTCGCTACGACCTGACTCCGCTGCGCGGGGTCGGTGCGCGCGACGCAATCGTTCACGGAGCCGCGAATCCGCCGTGGCCGGGCATGTGGCGCTATCGCTCCGTGTTGCCAACCGTAGAGCCGATCTCACTCGGCGAAGGCTGGACGCCGATGCTGCGCAGCCGCCGCCATCCCGGCGTATTTCTGAAAGAAGAAGGCGCTAACCCAACCGGTTCGTTCAAAGCGCGCGGCCTGGCCCTCGCGGTGACCATGGCGCGCCATTACGGCCTGCGAAAACTCGCCGTGCCTTCCGCAGGAAATGCCGCAGGCGCGCTCGCCGCCTACGCAGCCGCCGCAGGCATCGAAGCGCACATTTTCATGCCCCGCGATGTGCCCTTTGCGAATTACGTCGAGGCGGTAGCCTACGGCGCGCATGTGACCTTGGTCAACGGTCTTATTTCGGATTGCGGACGGATGCTCGCGGAACGCAAAGAGAGCGAAGGATGGTTCGACGTCTCGACGCTCAAGGAGCCATTTCGCGTCGAGGGCAAGAAGACCATGGGCTACGAGCTTGTCGAGCAGCTCGGCTGGGAATATCCCGACGCCGTTTTTTATCCAACTGGCGGCGGGGTGGGCCTGATCGGGATGTGGAAGGCCTTCGGCGAATTGGAAGAATTAGGTTGGGTGCGTCCCGGCAAGCGGCCGCGGATGATTGCGGTGCAATCGGCGGGTTGCGCGCCAGTGGTACGCGCTTTCGATAAGGGTGCTGAGGCCAGCGAGAATTGGGAGAACGCCTCCACATTTGCTTCGGGCTTGCGCGTGCCGAAGCCCTACGGTGACGCCATCATGCTGGAGATCTTGCGCGAATCGGGTGGCGTCGCTGTGGCGCTTCCCGATGAAGAGATCCTCGCTTCGCTCAAGGACTGGGCCAGGAACGAAGGCGTCTTTCTCTCGCCGGAAGGCGCCGCGGCCACCGCTGCTTACGACCATCTGATTGCGACGGGTTCGCTTATGCCCACGGATCGCGTGGTGCTCTTCAACACCGGCGCGGGATTGAAATATACCGACGTGACCGCTGCAGCGATGCACCTACAACGTCCAGCGCTAACCATGTAGCCCCGCCAGGAAAATGCCTGCACTCGCGGAATTGGAATCCTTTTCGGGCAACGCTGCATCTATTTGTACTCTGTAAGGTGCAATTTTCCCGCCGCGCGCTGCTCCGGTCAGGAGATACGCGTTGCTCTTTTGTCTCCATCCGGCGAGCGCGCATTGACAAGGGGAATTTGTATCGGTAAACTCGCTGGATTTGAGTGAGGTTTTTAACCTCGCCTAGGGACCTGACGATGGATAAGAAACGGTTGGATTACTACAAGAAGAAACTGATCACACGGCGCGAAGAGCTGGTGCGCGGAATCGCGCGCACCGAGCAAGAAGGCCGCGAGGCGGATGAAGATCCCACCGTAGATCTCGCCGACAAGGCCGCGAATTCCTATACCAAGGAATTCCTCTTCGGCCAAACACATAACGACCGCTCGCTACTGCAACTGGTGGACGACGCGCTTGCACGCATCAAGGACAGCTCGTTTGGCGAATGCAGTTCCTGCCATCAAGAGCTCCAACAGAAGCGGCTCGAAGCCGTGCCGTGGACGCGTTACTGCATCACCTGCCAGGAAAAGACGGAGCAAGGGCTCCTGTAAACAGGCGGTAGCCTAGCTTCGCTCCTCCGCGGTCAGCCGATTCGCTACGGGTGTGCCTCCACGCGCCGCTTGCGTACGTAAAGATACTGACTTTACTTCGGCTCGCAGACTGGAGTAGCGTCCGCATTCCCCTTCCTTTTAGCAACGGCTTCGCGATCCATTTATGATCCTGCGCACCGCGATTGATTCGCTGGCCGCAGTGCTCTTCCCTGCGCCCTGCAGAATTTGTGGCGCCATGCTGCTCACGGCCAGCCGCATTCCGATTTGCGGCGCATGCCTCGCTTCGTTTGAACCGGTCCCGCAGCCCATGTGCGCGCGCTGCGGCCGGCCGTTTCTCACGCCGATTGCCGCCGAAGCGGTGCAGCCGCTGTGCCGGCTGTGCCGGGACGATTTTTATGCCTTCGACTTTGCGCGCAGCTACGGCGTTTACAATGACGCACTGCATCACGCCATCCCGCTGCTAAAATATGAAGAGGTCACGCGCCTGGGCGATTGGTTTGCGGCGCGGCTAGCGGAATTGATCGCACGCGAGGCCGAAGCGTTCCGCGCAGACGTAATTGTGCCGGTTCCGCTTCATCCAGACCGCGAGCGCGAGCGCGGGTATAATCAAGCGGAGCTGATTGCGCGTCCATTGGCCCGACGCTTGCATCTAAAACAGGGTGCGTACCTGCTGGTGCGCACCAAGCCTCGCCCGGCGCGCCTGGAGCTTTCTCGCAAAGAGCACTGGGACTCTGTACGTGGCGCCTACGCCACGCGCCAGGGTCTGCGGGTTGACAAGCTTCGCGTTCTACTGGTAGATGATGTAATGACGACTGGCGCGACCTTAGATTCATGCGCGCGAGCTTTGAAGAGGGCGGGAGCCAGTTCCGTTCTGGGATTGACGGTCGCGCGAGTGGTTACCGGATCGTCGCCTTCGGGCCCACCGCAACCACGGGAAACAACGACCGGGCAGACAAACCAACAGGGTGCGGCGAGCATCCTTACTAGCTGAGGTAACTCGTCAAGCGACGCAAAGGCGGCGCACATGGATAAGCGACCGAAGCTCGGCTTACGACCCCGACCCAACATTGGGTTGGGCGGTGTTGCGCCGGACCCGCTTGCGGCAAAGCCGCCATCCAATTCGCCTGCCAGCCGCCCGTCAGTGATGCAGGCTCCTGTGCTGGTGCTGAACGCGACATTCGAGCCTATAAACGTAACCGCGGTGCGCCGTGCGCTGGTGCTGATGCTGAAGGGTGTCGCGCAGGCCGAAGAAACCAATCACACTGAAGTTCATTCGACGCAGAAGGCCATTCAGGTTCCGTCAGTGATTCGTCTGCTCAGCTACCGGCACATTCCGCAGCAGAGCCGCGCGCTTTCGCGCAAGAATATTTTGTTGCGCGACCGCAATACTTGCCAGTTCTGCGCCTGCGCGTTTCCGGCGTCGGAGTTGACGCTCGATCACGTGCTGCCTCGATCGCGCGGCGGCCGCTCGACGTGGGAGAATCTTGTCGCGTGCTGCTACGCCTGCAACAACCGCAAGGGCGACCGCACTCCGGAAGAGGCGGGCATCAAATTGCAGCGCCGTCCGCGTCCTTTTACACTGCACACATCACGACAACTGATGCGGCTCATCGGACATCGTGATGAGAAGTGGCGTAAGTACCTCTTTTACTGACGCTTGTCCTTCTTTTGCGAAATCGCAAATACGGGCAACCTTTTCCCACCGTTCACGTCTAATTATTTAATTACTTCTAGGACACACCCCGGGAAGTGGTACTGGCTCAACCCAGGCCGCTTCCCTTCCTTTTTGTTAGGGCAAATTAATTCGCTTACTGCTGCCGGAAAATAATCTTCAATCCTCTGCGCCAATTTTCGGAAAGTCCTATCCGCGTCACTTGAATTTCCGCCGATAAATATTTCAGCAGAGTATCCGTGGCGGAATGGAAACGCAGGCCCGGTGCAACCAGCCACACCAGCGGCGGCTTGGAGTCTATTTCGACTCCGGGGAAATAGCCGTACTGCTGAAAATCTCCTTCGCGCTGATGACGACGTACGCGCAGCCAGTAGTCCACGGCTTGCACCGGCAATTGAATATCTTCGGAGGCCTTCAGCTCAATCACCACCAGCCGGCCCTTGCGGGTGATTCCCAAAAGGTCCAGCACGCCGCGATCTCCCGCGGCGAGCGCCGGAACTTGCGAATAGAAATGTTGCGGATCAAGTTGTGCGTCGAGTTTCGCGGGGTCTTCCAGGACGATTGATTCCAGCCAACGCTCCGGAGAGCCGCGATAGAGATAATGATTCGCGTCTTCCGCCAGCGGATTGCGATGAAGATCGAGCTGCCGCAAGAGCCTCTCGAGGCGCGGCTTCGCCGCGGAGGTCAATCTTTCCGGCGAATTTCCCAGACGGAAAAACACGCCCTGTTTGGTCCAGCGCGCGAAAACGAGACCGCGAAAGGAGAGCGCCAACTCGTCTTTTCCGGCCACCGTTCGCAATTCAATCGCATTCGCCGTGCCGGGCAGCATCGAGCGGATTTCCGCGATGATGTCGGCAGCAGCGCGCAATTTCGATTCGATTTCGCGGCGCGGAACCAGCCTGCTTTCAAGATTTCCGGCATCCGCGGAATCAACTTTTTGCATCATGGCATCCGGCTCGCGCACTTCGTAAATCTCGGTGCGCGCCGCCGGCGAAAGCGCCAGCAAGCGTTCGCGCAAGCAACGGCTGGCTCCTTGCGGAACGAATAGCCTCAGCCCTTCTACCGCGCGCTGCTGGACGTGGGAGCGCGACCAATCCAGCCACAAAATCCCAAACGCCAGGATGCCTTCCACGGCTGCGGCGTTCTCATTCGACGAAACGGCCAGCAACGCCCAGGCGCGGCTGCCTTCATGCATCACGCCTCGCACATATAATCCCGAAAATGAATTTTCGAGATCGGGGGCCGCGGTCAGCGAATCCACCACGGCATCAGGGAAACGTTCTTTGAGGACGCGTTCGAACCGTGCGCGGAATTGCTCGCGCGTGATTCTGCCCGCGGCTCGCGGCGAATCGGTGCGCAGAAATTCCAGGCGCCCGGGCTTCGCGCGCCCGAACCTTTGCACTTCCAGAACGATGCGGTCCTCGGCGCGTTCTTTCACGCGCAGCACCCGGCGCGTCAAATTGCGCTCATCCGACCACAAATGCACCAGCGCTTGCTTCCCTTTGCGGTTTACTTCGCATTGCAGCGTGGCCAGTTCGGCGAGCCATTGCCCGTCTTCGCGCACTTCCACGCAGCCCGACGCCGCGAGTTCGCCCAAAGCGCGATCCAGTGCCGCCCAATCCTCCGCAGGCGCGTTCAATGGCACACCGCCAGTCATTTCTGTGAAGATTCAATGCCTACACGCTTACTGCAAAATCAGGCCGGTGACGGTAACGGATGGATACTGATGATTCCACTCCGCGGGAATAGGTTCGAGCGTAATTTGAAAATCGCGGCGCTGGCCGGCCGGCAGAGGATCGCTATGAGGCGGGATCAGGACTTCGGTCTCGCGCAAAATCACCTGGTTCAGGTCGTCGTGAAATTCCACAGCCACTTGCAGCGCGCCGATTGATTGCACGCCGTCGTTGGAAATCGTGCCCGCTACGTAAGTAAATTCCTGCTTCAGAAAATTCGTGGCGCGCGCCATTTGAATGTCGGTGAAATGGATTCGCGCGGCGTAGGACTGTTCCGCGGGACCAAAAGGCAATTTCACGGCGGCGGCTTCCGCGGGGCCCCGCATATGCCGCGTCATCAGCACAAATCCGCCGAAGAGAATGCTTACGATCAGGATTCCGAGAAGGAAAGCGAGCGGAAATCGCCGCCGTTCCGCGCTGTAGGAGCTTTCGCCGGGTTCCATGACTTAATCCGTGTGCGTCAGCGGCCAAACGCCAGGCGCATGATCAGCGGTTCCGGGAGCCCGCCCACGCCCATCCGTTTCTGCACCGATTCGATATCGTACGGCACGCGCCAGAACTCCACGGATTTATTCGGCAGGTCCGCGATGACGAAGGCGGCGCGCGTGTCGCCGTCGCGCGGCTGGCCGATGGATCCCGGATTCAGCAGATACGTGGTGTCTTCCTCGATGGTCAGGTTGGAGAAAAGATGATCGCCGGTGGGCTTGAAATGCAGCGCGCCGACTTGGTCATCGTGCAGCGTGAAGCCGCCTTGCAGATGCGTATGCCCGAAAAAAGTGATTTGCGCCGGAGCATCCAACAGGCTATCGAGCGCCTGGGCCGGCGCGAAAACGTATTCGTCTTCATCCTTGTATGCGCCGTGAACCATCACGAAGCCGTCCACCGTCAGCGGGCCGAAAGGCAATTTCTCCAGCCACTCGCGGTTTTCCGGCCGCAGCTGGTCGCGGGTCCACAGCGCCACCGCGCGCGCGACGGGATTGAAATCGTCGGCGTTCGCAAGGCCTGAACCGGCTTTGTCATGATTTCCGCGAATGGTGATCGCACCGAGCTCCCGGATCCGATCCACTACCTCGTTGGGATCGGGGCCGTAGCCGACCACGTCGCCCAGGCACACCACTTTTTCCCAACGGCCTTTCGCCGCGTCCAGCGCCGCATTCAGCGCCGTCAGATTCGCGTGGATGTCGCTGAGGATTAGATAGCGCATTCAGCTGCCCCCGGAGGCAGGATGCGAATTATAGATGAAACATAGCACGTGTTGCACGAAATCGCGCGCCCCTGCGCGGGCGGCCGGGGGCCAGCGGGTCAGCGGATCAACATGCAGTCGCCGTAGCTGTAAAAGCGATATTCGGCTCGGACCGCGTGCTCGTACGCTCGCAAAATATTTTCGCGGCCGGCGATTGTGGCCACCATCGCCAAGAGGCTTGATTGCGGCAAGTGGAAATTCGTAAGCAATTGATTGACGACGCGGAGCTGTTTGCCCGGGTAAAGAAAAATGCTCGCCTCGGCCCTGCCGGATCGCAGCGCCGTGCCTTGCTGCGCCGCTTTTGCGGCCGCGTCTTCGAGCGCGCGGACCACCGTGGTGCCGATTGCCAGTACTGGCCGCTGCTCGCGCTGCGCGGATTCGATCGCTGTGATCGTGGCTTGCGGAATTTCGTACGCTTCGGCGTGAATCTTGTGATCTTCCAGGCGCTCGGTGCGGACCGGCTCGAATGTTCCTAATCCCACGTCCAGCGTCACTTCGGCGATCTCGATTCCACGGGCGCGCACCCGCTGCAGAATCTCGGCAGTGAAGTGCAGCCCGGCGGTCGGAGCCGCAACCGCGCTGCCCTGCTTCGCGTACACGGTCTGGTAGCGCTCGCGATCCACAGGTTCATCGGAGCGTTTAATATAGGGAGGCAGCGGGATGTGTCCGAGCCGTCCGAGCGTTTCGTGGAACCCGTTCTTCGCGTGAAATCGCAGCACACGCAGGCCATACTCGCCGCGCGCTTCCACCCGCGCTTCCAGTTCGCCTTCGCCGAAGACGATTCGCTCGCCTACGGGAATTTTTCTACCGGGGCGAACCAGCGTTTCCCATGTATCGGGTTGCAGCTGACGCACCAGAAGAACTTCAATCGGCGTCTGTAGATGCTCGTGGCGCGTGGGACTCTGCTGGCCGGGCGGCTCGGCGTGGATTCCAGCGCGCCTGCCGAACAAACGCGCCGGCAGGACGCGCGTGTTGTTGATCACGATTAATTCGTCGCCACGCAAAAGGTCGGAAAATTCCCGGAACTGTCGGTCCTCCCACGCGCCTGTTGCGCGGTCGAGCAAGAGCATGCGTGACGCGTCGCGGCGCTCGAGCGGCCGCTGCGCGATCCGCTCGGGTGGCAAATTGAAATCGAGCTCGCTGAGATTCATTCGTTCCGGCTCATGCGTTCGCCGATGGCTGGCACAACCGGTGCGATTGTGTTAAGTACAACGAGGCGATCGGTGCCGTGTTCCTGGAATTTTTGGTTGCAGCACCGGCCGCATGCACGCCGCCATCGTTACAGCGCCATAGCCGTTTCATTCTATCAGTCAGGTGAGAATCGTGGCGGAAGCCTCCGTGGTCATCAGCTCGCGCGGGTCCGAACGGCTGCGTTCCGGGCACCCGTGGGTTTATAAAAGCGACGTGCGCTCGGCGCAGGCCGAGCCCGGCGCGATTGTGCGCCTCACCGATGAACGCGGCCGCTACCACGGGCGCGCCTTCTATAGCGACAAATCCCAGATCGCCATTCGCCTGCTGACTCATCAGAACGTCCCGGTGGACCGCGAGTTCTTCCTCGAGCGTTTCCGGCGCGCTGCGGCGTATCGCGAGACGGTCGTCGAAAATACCGAGGCGTACCGGCTGGTTTACGGCGAAGCCGACCAATTGCCCTCAATTATTGTGGATCGTTACGGCGATTCCTTGGTCCTGCAAACGCTCAGCCAGGGATCGGAGAAACAAAAGGCGCTCATTGTCGAAATCCTCGTAGAACTTTTCTCGCCCCAGGGGATTCTCGAGCGCAACGATCCCAAAGTGCGCCTGCTCGAAGGTCTCGAGCAGCGCGTCGGCGTACTGTACGGAGAAGTGCCCGCGGAAATTCTCGCCAAAGAAAACGGTATCACTTTCGTGTACGACCTCGCACGCGGGCAAAAGACCGGCTCCTTCCTCGATCAGCGCGAAAATCATTGGGCGGCGCGGCGCTACGCCTCCGGCGAAGTGCTGGACTGCTTCAGCTATCAGGGAGGATTCGCGCTCACCGTTGCGGCAAACTGCCAGCACGTGGAAGGTATTGATATGGGAGGGGCCGCCGTCGCGGCCGCGCGCCGCAATCAGGAGCTGAACTCGATCGCGAACGTCACCTTCCGCGAAGGCAATACGTTCGATCTGCTGAAAGAGTATGACGAGGTTGGCCGGCGCTTCCGTATGGTGATCCTCGATCCGCCGGCCTTCGCCAAGAACCGCGATAGCCTGCCTGCGGCGCAGCGCGGCTACAAAGAGATCAACTTGCGCGCACTCAAGATACTGGAGCCGGGCGGATATCTGGTTACCTGTTCCTGCTCTTATCACCTCAGCGAAGCTCTTTTCTTGCAGCTAATTGCGGAGGCCGCGAACGACGCACGCAGGACGGTAGCTGTCGTAGAGCGCAGGACTCAGGCGCAAGACCACCCCATCCTTTTGACGATGCCGGAGACACACTACCTTAAGTGCATTATTATTAGAGTTTTGGAGTGATTCCACTGAGACGATGTCACGTCGCGGTTTCGGAATATACTTGACAATTACAGACTCATATTTTATGATTCATTTGCTGTAACTTTTGCCGCGGCGCCTGCTTCCACCCGCATGCACTGCGCCGGAACGCTTGCTATATCTAAATTGCTCGGCGCGTGTTTCACCGCCGCCTTTTTGTACAGGCTGGAAAGTGAGAAAATCCCGACATGCTGCGTTTTGACAAACTGACCGTAAAGGCTCAAGAGGCTCTGCAAGCCGCCCAGGAATTGGGCGGGCGCATGGGCCAACAGCAGATTGAGCCGCTGCATTTGCTGTGGGCGCTGACCGCCCAAGGCGACGGCGTGGTGCCTCCTCTGCTGGAAAAACTGGGAGTGTCTCCCACTCGTTTGGCTGGTGAAATCGAGAAGCAGGTGGAGCGCTTGCCGAAGGTTTCCGGAGTCTCGCAACAATATCTTAGCCCTGCCACGAACAAAGTACTCGAGACCGCCTTGGATGAAGCGCAGCGCCTGAAGGACGAGTACGTCTCCACCGAACATATTCTGCTGGGCATTTCAACCGCCGATAAAGATCCCGCTGGTCAAATGCTGGTGCGCGCCGGCGCGACTCATGACGCCATTCTGCAAGCCATGGCGACGATTCGCGGCAGTCATCGCGTCACGTCGCAAAATCCTGAGTCCACGTATCGCGCGCTGGATCAGTACGCCCGCGACCTGACGGACCTGGCGCGGCGCGGCAAACTCGATCCCGTAATCGGCCGCGACGAAGAAATCCGCCGGGTCATGCAGATTCTCGCCCGGCGCACCAAAAATAATCCCGTGCTGATCGGCGAACCGGGCGTGGGCAAGACCGCCATCGTCGAAGGCCTGGCCAGCCGCATCGTCGCGGGCGACGTGCCGGAAGTGCTGAAGCCCAAGCGCATCGTTTCGCTGGATCTCGCGGCGCTGGTGGCGGGCGCGAAGTATCGCGGTGAATTCGAAGACCGCCTGAAGGCGGTGCTGAAGGAAGTCAGCGAGTCGGAAGGCCAGATCATTCTTTTCATTGACGAGCTGCACACTTTGGTCGGCGCGGGCGCGGCCGAAGGCTCGATGGACGCCTCCAACATGCTGAAGCCGGCGCTGGCGCGCGGCGAGCTGCGAGCCATCGGCGCGACCACCTTGAACGAATATCGCAAATACATCGAAAAGGATCCCGCGCTGGAGCGTCGCTTCCAACCTGTTTACGTGGGCGAGCCTTCGGTGGAAGACACCATCGCGATTCTGCGCGGGCTGAAAGACCGCTACGAAGTTCATCACGGCGTGCGCATCAAGGATTCAGCGATTGTCGCCGCCGCGATTCTTTCGCAGCGCTATATCACTGATCGTTTCCTGCCAGATAAGGCCATAGACCTGGTGGATGAAGCTGCCGCCGGCCTGCGCATGGAAATTGACTCGCTGCCGGCTGAAATTGACGACATCGAGCGCCGCATCATGCAGCTGGAAATCGAGCGCCAGGCGCTGAAAAAGGAATCGGACCCTCATTCCAAAGAGCGCGTGAAGCAGATCGAAAAAGAACTCAGCACCATGCGCGAGCAATCCAACACCCTGAAAGCGCACTGGCAAACTGAAAAGGACGCTATCGGCCGCATTCGCAAGCAAAAAGAAGAAATCGAGCGGCTGAAAGCGGAGGAGCAGCGCTACGAGCGCGCCGGCGACCTTTCGCGCGTCGCGGAAATACGCTACGGAAAGCTCTCCGCCGCCGAAAAGGAATTGAAAGCGGCGCAGGACAAACTCGCCGAACTGCAAAAAGACCATCCGATGCTGAAAGAGGAAGTCGGCGAGGAAGAAATCGCCAAGATCGTCAGCAAATGGACGGGGATTCCCGCGGGACGCCTGCTCGAGGGTGAAGTTCAAAAGCTGGTGCACATGGAAGAGCGCCTCCGGGATCGCGTGATTGGCCAGGATCAGGCGCTGCAAGCAGTGGCGAACGCCATCCGCCGCAGCCGTTCGGGGCTGAGCGATCCCAACCGTCCGATCGGCTCGTTTTTGTTTCTGGGGCCGACGGGCGTCGGCAAGACTGAACTCGCGCGCGCCGTCGCCGAGTTTTTGTTCGACGACGAGCGCGCCATCATTCGTCTGGACATGTCCGAATACATGGAAAAGCATTCTGTCGCGCGCATGATCGGCGCCCCTCCGGGTTACGTCGGCTATGAAGAGGGCGGCCAACTCAGCGAACAGGTCCGCCGCCGTCCGTACTCCGTCGTGCTGCTCGACGAAATCGAGAAAGCGCATCCGGACGTCTTCAACGTGCTGCTGCAGATTCTGGACGATGGCCGCCTGACCGACGGCAAGGGCCGCACGGTGGATTTTCGCAACACGGTGATCATCATGACTTCGAATGTCGGCTCAACCGCGATCTTCGACCTACTGGAAGAAGATCCGAAGAAGGCGCGCGAACAGGCCATGGCCGCGTTGCGCGAAATCTTCCGGCCCGAGTTCCTGAACCGGATTGACGATATCGTCCTGTTCCGTCCCCTGGGCAAGGGTCACATCGAGCACATTATTGACCTGCAGATGCAGCATCTGCTGAAGCGGCTGGGTGAGCGCCAGGTGGAACTGCACCTGACGCCGGCGGCAAAGGCTCTGCTCTTCCGCGAAGGCTACGATCCGGCGTACGGCGCGCGTCCGATGAAACGCGCCATACAGCGGCTGATCCAGGATCCGCTGGCGCTGAAGATTCTGGATGGCGAAGTGAAACCTGGGGATCAACTGCGCGTGGATGCGGATCCCAAAACGGGCGAAATGAAGTTTGCAAAGGAAAAAGTGAAGGCAGGCGCCGCTTGATCGCCCGCAGGCGCCGCTTGGAAGGCCCCAATTTATGAAAACTCTTAAGACCACATTTCTACTGACGGCTTTGACCCTGTTGCTGCTGTTCGTTGGGCAGTTGCTGGGCGGTTCGCACGGCTTGACCATCGCGCTGGTGGCGGCGGTCGTCATGAATGGCGGCGCGTATTTCTTTTCTGACAAGATCGCGCTGGCGTCCAGCGGCGCCGTACCCATCAGCCGCGAGCAGGAACCGCGGCTCTATGCGGTGATGGAGCGCCTTGCAGCCAAAGCCAGTTTGCCGATGCCGAAACTATATTTAATTCCGCAGGCGGCGCCGAACGCCTTCGCCACCGGCCGCAATCCAAGCCACGCGTCGGTCGCGGTCACACAGGGCTTGATGGAAATCATGAACGACGACGAACTGGAAGGCGTAATCGCGCACGAGCTTTCGCACGTACGCAATTACGACATTCTCACTTCGTCCATTGCCGCGACGATTGCCGGCGCGATCACCTGGGTGGCGCGCATGGGCTTCTGGTTCGGCGGCAGCGACGATCGCAATCGCGGCAGCGGAATCGTGGGAATCGTGATGCTGTTTCTCGCGCCGCTCGGGGCTTTGCTCCTGCAACTCGGCATATCGCGCCAGCGCGAATACCAGGCGGATGCTTCCGGCGTGAAAATGGTGGGGCACGCGAATGGTTTGATCAGCGCGCTGGAAAAACTCGGCGCCTACAACAAACGAATTCCCATGGACATTTCGCCCACCACCTCGGCGCTGATGATCGTGCAACCGCTCACCGCGCGCGGAATGTTTTCCAGCCTCTTCAGCACGCACCCGCCGCTCGCGGATCGCATCGCGGCACTGCGCAATATGACCATCACGCGCGAAGGCTGACGAGCCGCGGTCGCCAGGTGCAGGACTAGTACTTCTACGTAAACGCGATTCCCTGTAGTGCCAATTTTCTTCCACCACGCAGAATTGTTACGGAGACGTAAAAATTGCAGGGCGAAATACACGATTCTCCCCCTCCTGCCTCCTGCGCGGCCATCTCTAACCAGCCTATTATCTTCGTGTTGCAGACCTCGAAACCCGCTGCCAAGCTTTGGTTCCGCGCGTGCTTTTACCCCCCGCGCAAGGGATTTCTCGGAGGAGAAAGAACATGAGTGACGAACGGCAAGACGTAGTGATCGCAGACGAAGCTACTGCACCCCGGTGGGTCGGCATCGTCGTGGTTGCTCTGGCGGTTGTCTCCCTGGTGGCTTTGGGCGCCGGCTGGACCGCCTCGACTCGCGCGAAACAGCTCGAACAGTCTCTGGCTGCACAAACGCAGCAGATCAAGCAGAACGACGACGTAGTTAGCCAGCGTTTGGCGAAGGCCGAGGACACGAATGCGCAGCTGCAAGGCGAGCTCAGCGTCGTGACCGATAAGATGAAGCTGACCGAAGGCGAGCTGGCGAAAGCGCGCTTCCAGGCCAAGAAGATCAAGGAAGATGACGCCAAGGAATTGGCGGAAATGCAGAATCAGACCAACGCGCAACTCGCCACCAAGGCCAGCGTTGATGACGTCAACAAACTGGGCACCGACGTCAACGGCGTGAAGACCGACCTGGACACCGAAAAGAACAACCTGCAAATGGCTCGCGGCGAATTCGGCACTCTGATCGCGCGCAACCATGACGAAGTGGAAGAGCTTCGCCGTCTCGGTGAGCGTGATTACTACGAGTTCACGATCGACAAAAAGAACTCGCGCGAGAAAGTCGGCAACCTCATGGTCGAACTCCACGGGACCAACCTCAAAAAGAGCCAGTACGGCGTCACCATTTTTGTTGACGACCAGCGCCACGACAAGAAGAACCTGACGGCCAACGAGCCGCTCTATTTCTTCCAGAGTGGTGCACGCGCTCCGCTTGAGTTTGTGGTCAACCAGGTGGGCAAAGATAAAATCAGCGGTTACCTGAGCGTGCCGAAGACGAATTCCACTCACGCACAGGCTTCTGCTTCCGGCGGTAATTAAGGTCTGGAATTGAACGAGCGGTGCGCAGGAAGGCGCGGCTCGCGATTCACCGCAGCGCAAAGGGGGCGTTCATGGAACGCCCCCTTTTTTATTGTCCGGTGATCCATTCCAACTGCGGAGAAACGGGGACTGAGCCTTTCGGGCTTACTCCGCCTTCTTCAAGGCGCGATTCTTGCGGCTCAGGAATTTCTTGGCCAGCGCGGGAAGTTTATCGTGAGGCAGTTTCCCCTGTTCGTACAGTTTCATTTTCGCCTTGGCCGTCTTGCGGCGCCGCCGCTGCCTTTTCTGCGCCACGTATCGCTTGTCGTAAGACATCCATTCCTCCCATTGAAGTGCGTAACTGATTGTAGCGGACTAGGAAAAGTATGCAAGGCTCGGCGCTGATTTTGCGCTCCACTTCGAGTAGCATGGATTTGCCATGACGGCCACCGCCATTTATGCCAGCCGCATCCTCACGCCACAAGAAGAGTTCACCGATTGCGTGCTCGTAGTCGAAGCCGGGCGCATCACCGGCATCGGGCATCGCGACGAAGTGCATATTCCGCCGGGCGCTAGGGATTACGTCGCTTCCGGCATGACCGTGATTCCCGGGTTTGTGGACGTGCACATTCACGGCGCAGGCGGCCATGACGTAATGGAAGGCACCGCCGAAGCTCTCGATCGCATCACCTCCACGGTGGCGCGTTTTGGGACCACTTCCATTGTGGCCACCACGGTTACCGCGCCGGTGGAAGACACTTGCCGCAGTCTGGAAGGCATCGCGAAATACGTGCGCAGCCATGAAAACGTGGCGGACAACTCCCGCTTCGGCGCTGAAATTCTCGGCATGCACCTGGAAGGGCCGTTCATCAACAAGGCGCGGCGCGGCGTGCATCCGGTGGAATCTATCGCGCAGCCTTCCATCGAGACGCTGGAGAAATTTCGCGCGGCTGCAGGCGGCCTGGTGCGCATACTCACGGTGGCGCCGGAACTTCCGGGCGCTTTGGAATTGATTGCCGCCGCCGTCGCGGATGGCCTGGTGGTGGCCGTGGGACATACGGACGCGGACTATGCGCAAGCGCGCGCGGCGATCAAAGCGGGAGCGCGCCACGCCGTGCATGTTTACAACGCCATGCGTCCTTTTACCCATCGCGATCCCGGAGTGATCAGCGCCATCCTCACGGATACCGAAGTCACGGCCGAAATCATCGCCGATGGCGTGCACGTTGCCGGGCCGGCGATTCAAGTTCTGCTGGGCACCAAGGGATTCGATACGGTTTTGCTGGTGAGTGACGGCACCGCGGCGACAGGGATGCGCGATGGAACTTATCACCTGGGGAATATTGAAGTCACGGTGAAGGATGGCGTCTGCCGCAATTCAGAAGGCAAGCTCGCGGGCAGCACTTTAACTTTGGATCGCGCCCTGCGCTACATCGTGGAACTTGGCGTGCCGTTTGTGGAAGCCGTGCGCATGGCCACGATTCTTCCCGCGCGCCGCCTGGGCCTAGCAGGCAAAAAAGGCATCCTCGCGATTGGCGCCGATGCGGATCTGGTTGTCTTGACGCCGGATCTTCACGTCGCGGGAGTAATGACCCGCGGCGTGGGGCTGACGTAGCGCCGGCGTCTCGCCGGCTGCCTTACTTATTTATTCAGCGGGATTTTTAGTTCGTCGGCGAGCTTGTGGGGATCGAACGGGCTGAGCGAAAAATAGCGGTCGCCGATGCCAATTGTCGGCACCTTGCGCTTGCCGTTATTCACCTGCAACACGATAGCTTCGGCCGCCGCGTCATCGTCAATATTCACTTCGCGGAAAGGAATGCCGCGGTCGCGCAGAAATGATTTCGCGCGCCGGCAGTCACAGCACCACGTATTGGAATAAACGGTTATTTCAGCCATAGCGGACTTCTACTTTTCTACCACACTAATTTGATGCAACGAATAGCCCGCGGATTCAGGTGTGCCAAACCGGAAATACCCTGAAAAACACTACGCCGCGGCGTGCTGCATCTCCCGCGAGCCTCCACCAGCGGTCCCCGAACCGCTCCTGGAGGCAGCCTGCAAACGAACTTCGGCGCGCTGAATCGCCGCATTCGAGCGGTCCCAATCCGCTTCGGTGGAACCGGCCTTCGGCAGATCGGCTTTGGCGCGTTCCAACGCCGCGCGGGCGCGCGCAACGTCAATTTCCTCGGCCCGCTCGGCGATTTCGGCCAGCACAATCACGCGGTCCGGCAATACTTCCGCGTAGCCGTACATCACCGTCAGCAAACGCGTCTCGCCGCCCTTGTGATACGTCAGAATACCCACGCCCAACTCGGTCAGCAGCGGCGCGTGCCCCGGCAGCACGCCGAGATAGCCGTCTTTCGCCGGCATTTCGAGCGAGTCCACATCCTCGCTCAAGATGTGGCGCTCGGGCGTCACCACCTGCAATTCGATTTTTTCCGGCAACGTGGCCATCGCTTTAGTTTCGCCCGGTGCGCGCAGCCGCGAACTACGCTGCCGCTCCCGCCGCCATCTTTTCCGCCTTCTCGCGCACTTCCTCGATCGTGCCCACCATGTAGAAAGCCTGCTCCGGCAAATCGTCGTGCTTGCCTTCGACGATTTCCTTGAATCCGCGCACGGAGTCCTCGATCTTCACGTACTTGCCTTCGAGCCCCGTGAACTGCTCCGCTACGAACATCGGCTGCGAGAGGAATTTTTCGATCTTGCGCGCGCGCGTTACCGTCTGCTTATCTTCGTCGGAAAGTTCCTCGATACCCAGAATCGCGATGATGTCCTGCAATTCCTTGTAGCGTTGCAGCACGGATTTCACGGCGCCCGCCACGTTGTAATGATCCTGGCCGACAAAGCGCGGATCGAGAATGCGCGAGAAGCTGGCCAGCGGGTCAACCGCCGGATAAATTCCGCGCTCGACGATCTGGCGGCTCAAGTTCGTGGTGGCGTCCAGGTGCGCGAAAGTCGCGGCTGGCGCGGGATCGGTGTAATCGTCCGCCGGCACGTAGATTGCCTGCACTGACGTGATGGAACCGTTTTTCGTGGAGGTGATGCGCTCCTCGAGCTCGCCGATTTCCGTATTCAGGTTGGGCTGATATCCCACGGCGGAGGGCATGCGGCCCAGCAGCGCCGAAACTTCCGAGCCGGCCTGCACGAACCGGAAAATATTGTCAATGAAGAGCAGCACGTCGAGTTTCTCTTCATCGCGGAAATATTCCGCCACGGTCAGTCCGGTCAGTCCCACGCGCAGACGCGCGCCGGGCGGTTCAGTCATCTGTCCATAGATCAAAGCGCAGCGCGACTTTTCCGAATTTCCCGGCACCACAACGCCCGACTCCTGCATTTCCAGCCACAGGTCGTTGCCTTCGCGCGTGCGCTCGCCCACGCCGGCGAATACCGAGACGCCGCCATGCTTCATCGCGACGTTGTGAATCAATTCCTGAATCAGCACGGTCTTGCCCACCCCCGCGCCGCCGAACAACCCGATTTTGCCACCCTTCAGGTAGGGCTCCATCAGGTCCACAACTTTGATGCCCGTCTCGAACATTTCCAGCGTGGTGGACTGATCCTCCAGCGAAGGAGCGGGGCGATGAATCGGGTAGCGCTTCTGATATTTCACCGGCCCGAGGTTATCTACCGGGTCGCCGAGGACGTTGAGGACGCGTCCCAGGACGCCGCGCCCCACCGGCACGGTAATATTCTCGCCGAGGTCCAGCGCTTTCATCCCGCGCACCAGTCCTTCGGTCGGCTTCATCGCCACGCAGCGCACGCGCCCTTCGCCCAGGTGCTGCGCCACTTCAGCGACGATATCCAGCGGCTCGGGATTGTTGTAACCCTCGCTGGTGATGCGCACCGCGTTATGAATCAGCGGCAAATGCCCTTCTGCGAACTGGACGTCAACAACCGGGCCGATTACTTCAACGACGTGGCCGGTCTTTAGCTCGTTTGTAGCCATGGAAAACTCCTCAAAACCCGTGATTCGTGAGTAGTGATTGGTGATTAGTGATTAGTGATTGGTGGCTCGATACCAAAGCCACTCTCATTCCCACATTTCAATTTTCGAGCAACCGTTTCTTGAGCGATGAGCCCAAGGCGTTGATCAGCTTGCCTACGGTGTCACAGGATGCTGTTGTTCGCTCGAAATCAGGCTCCTTAACATGACCTAGGTCGCGGCCCAATATCAGAAAATATCTCGTTTCTTCCAGCTCGCCGCGCGCAATCTGCATAGATCGCAAGAGCTCTCGCGTCGTTCGGCGCCCAAAGCCTTCGGCAATATTCGCCGAGACCGAACAGGCCGAACGCCTGATTTGGGAAATCATCCCAAAGCGTTCCGAGCGAGGAAACGTCTCGCTCAACTTATAGATCAGCAAAGTCAGTTCGTGAGCTTGTTTCCAAACCCTCAAGTCCGTAAAGCGTTCAATTTTCACAACTCACAACTTTCCCACCGCACGCCCACCGATCGCTACTCACTACTCACTAATCACCAATCACTAATCACGACGTCGCCGACGCCGCGCCGCTCACAATCTCAATCAATTCCTTGGTAATCGCTGCCTGGCGAATGTTGTTCATCTTCAGCGTCAGCTTGTCAATCAGCTCGGACGCGTTGCGCGTGGCGGAATCCATCGCGGTCATGCGGGCGGCGTGTTCGGCGGCCGCTGATTCCAGCAGGATGCGGAAAATTTCCGATTCCAGGTAACGCGGCACCAGCCCGCTGAAAATCTCTTCCACCGGCTGCTCGTAAATGTAATCCACGACGAAACCTTTACCCTGCGGGCCCGGCTCGGTGGGCAACGACCCGCCTGGACCGGCATGTTTCGCGGCCAGCTCCTTCTCGCTTTCCGCCGGCTCCTTCACTACCTCCGCATCAACGGGCAGCAATTTTTCGGCGCGCAAATTCTGCACCATCACGTTCTTGAATTCGTTGTAGATCGCGTACACCGCGTCCACTTCTCCGCTGATATAAAGTTCCGCGACGCGCCCCGCGATTTCCTTGGCCTTGGAAAACTCCACGTGCGCCGAAACATCTGTCCACTCGCCCACGAAGCTGTAGCCGCGCTTGCGAAGCGTGTCGCGCCCTTTCTTGCCCACCACCATCAATTCGAGCTTCTGCGCGTGATGTTCGCGCATGAATTCCAGCGCGTGACGCAACACATTGGAATTGAACGCGCCCGCCAGGCTGCGGTCGCCCGTCAACACCAGCACCAGGATTTTTTCCTCCGGCCTGCGCTGCAGCAGCGGATGCGCCGGAGATTCCATGCGCGCCGCCGCCGAGCGCAACACGCGCAGGATTTCCTTGGCGTACGGGCGCGCCGCATACACGCCTTCCTGCGCCCGGCGCAGTTTGGCCGCGGCGACGAATTTCATGGCGCGGGTAATCTGCTTGGTGCTCTTTACCGAGCGAATGCGCCGCCGATAATCGAGAAGTGTGGGCATGGACGAGGGTTACTTTGCCGGAGCGTTCGCCTGCTCGGGAGCCGGCTGTGGACTCGCGTGCGCCTCAGAAGGGGTCGCTTCGTGGGCCCCCGCTTTCGCTGCACTCGCGCCGGCCGGCTCGTTCTTTTCCGCGTCTTCCTTCTCTTTGGCCTTATCTTTCTCGTCCTTCAGCGTGGCCTTGAACGTCTCCTTGAATTCATCCAGGGCCTTCTTGGCTTCGGCCTTGATGGTGTCGTCAAACGCCTTCTTCTCGCGCAACGATTTCAGCAGCCCGTTGTAATTCGTCTCGATGAAGGGGTACAGCTCTTTCTCAAACCGCCGGCATTCCGAAACCGGCAAATCATCGAGATACTTGTTGGAGGCGGCAAAAATAATCAGGACCTGCTTCTCGACCGGCAGCGGCTGGTACTGATCCTGTTTCAAAATCTCCATCAGCCGCTGGCCGCGCGCCAGTTGCGCCTGCGTGGCTTTGTCCAATTGCTCGGTACCAAACTGCGCGAATGCCGCCAGGTCGCGATACTGCGCCAGGTCCAACCGCAAAGTGCCGGACACCTGCCGCATGGCCTTGATCTGCGCGTTGCCGCCCACGCGGCTTACGGAAATACCGGCGTTCACCGCGGGCCGTATGCCGCTATTGAAAAGGTCCGCTTCCAGAAATATCTGGCCGTCGGTAATCGAAATCACGTTGGTGGGAATGTACGCGGAAATGTCGCCGGCCTGCGTTTCGATTACGGGCAATGCCGTCAACGAACCGCCGCCGAGCTCGTCATTTAATTTCGCGGCGCGCTCTAGCAAGCGCGAGTGCAGAAAGAAAACGTCTCCGGGAAAGGCTTCGCGGCCCGGCGGACGCCGCAAGAGCAGCGAAATCTCGCGATAAGACTGCGCGTGCTTCGAAAGGTCATCGTAGAAACAAATGGCGTGCCGCTTGGTGTCCCGGAAATACTCTCCGATCGCGCAAGCCGTAAACGGCGCGATGTATTGCATCGAAGCCGATTCAGACGCCGTGGCCGCCACCACAATGGTGTGCTCCATCGCGCCATAATCCGTCAGCGTCTTGATCACCTGCGCCACCGTGGACCGTTTCTGGCCGATCGCGCAGTAGATGCAAATCAAATCGCCGCCGCGCTGGTTCAAAATCGTGTCCAGGATGATCGCCGTCTTCCCGATCTGCCGGTCGCCGATGATCAATTCGCGCTGCCCGCGCCCGATCGGAATCATCGCGTCAATGGATTTGATGCCGGTCTGAATCGGCTCGCGCACCGGCTGGCGATCCACCACTCCGGGCGCCAAACGTTCCAAAGGGCTGCGCTGGCTGGATTGAATCGGCCCCTTATCGTCAATGGGATTTCCCAGCGCATCCACCACGCGCCCAATCAACGCGTCGCCCACCGGCACGGACATGATTTTGTTGGTGCGCTTGACGATGTCGCCTTCCTTGATCTCGGTGTAATCCCCCAGCAGCACCGCGCCCACCTGGTCTTCTTCCAGGTTCAGGGCGATCCCGAAAACGTCGTGCGGGAATTCGATCATTTCGCCGGCCATGCACTTATCCAGTCCATGGATGCGCGCGATTCCATCGCCCACCGAAATCACAGTGCCGACTTCCTCGACGGCCAAGGTCTGCTTGTAATTTTCGATCTGCTCGCGCAGTATCTTGGTAATCTCGTCCGCTTTGATATTGGCCATTCCCTGGCTCCCGTATTCCCGCGCGCCCTTGCGCTATTCCGATTCCAGCCGCTCGCGCAACCGGTTCAACTGTTCGCGCACGGATCCGTCGTACACCGTGGACCCCACGCGCACCACCACGCCGCCCAGCAACGCCTGGTCTTCCGTAAAACTTGCCCTGACTTTCCTTTTGGGATCGTCGCCCTTGAACACTTCGATCAAGCGCGTTCTTTCGCCCTCGCCCAGCTTGCGCGCCGACGTTACCGCCAGTTTCACGATGTTCTGCCGCCGGTTCAACTCCACGGACAAGAGCTGCGCGATCTCGCGCAGCATGTGCGTGCGGCCATTGTCCACCACCAGGCAGATGAAGTTGCGCACGGCATCGTCTAGCTTCATCTTCTCGGCGACTTCTTCGATGATTTTGCTCTTCACTGCGCGGTCCACCGCCGGACTCTCCAGCGCATTGCGCAAATCCGCCGAAGCGAAGAATACATCCGTGAACTGCGCCAGATCTTCCGGCACGTTGGGAGCGCCCTTGCGCTCCATCACCACGTCGGCGAGGGCCGCGGCGTAGCGTTCGACCACCGCGCTCAATTGACGCTCCTCTGCAGCTCGCTCACGAACCCGTTGAACAGCGCTTCATCCGCTTTGGCAGTCATCGTCTGCCGCAACAGCGCCTCGGCGAGCTGCACCGCGCGCTGCGCGCCCAGAATCTTCAGCTGCATGCGGCCTTCGCGCTCGGCGGCAGCGATTTCCGCGCGCGCCGCCCGCTCCACTCTCTCGCCTTCCGCGCGGGCCATATCGCGCAGGCGTTGCGCTTCGGCTTCGGCGTCGCGCTTCCCTTCCTCGCGCAGCCTCTTGATGTCATCTTCCAGGCCGGCCAGCTTGGCTTGAATTTCCCGCCGTTGCTCTTCGGCTGCTTCGCGGGCGCGCGCGCCTTCCGCGATCTGCCGTGAAATTTCCTCGGCATGCTGCCGGAAATACGGCGCGCCATATTTCCACACGGCATAGGCGATCGCGCCAAAAACCAGCGCAAAATTCAGCCAGCGAAATACCCATCCGATCGGCGTATCCGCGGGGGAAACTTCGCCTTCCTGGGCCAGCGCCGGCGCGGCCGCCAGCAGCAAAAAGATCGCCGCGCATGCCGGGGCGCGCCAAACGGACCACGGACGTTTGCTCATCGGCCGCTCGCTCCCGGCAACGAGAGCGGATTCTCCAGGATGCTGCGCACGATTTCTTCCGCCAGCTCGGGCGTGTGGCGCTCCACTTCCGCGCGCGCGGACGCCAGCTCCGCCGCGATTTTCTTTTTCGCCTCTTCCACTTCTTTGCGCGCCAGCGAGCGCATCGCTTTCAGGTTTTTGGCGCGCTCTTCCAGGATCGCTTGGCGCGCCGCTTCCTGCTCCGCGTAGATTTCCGCGCGCGCTTTTCGCAGCGCTTCGTTGTAATTCTCCAGATCGCGCCGCGCCGCCTCTTCCACGGCCGCCGCTTCGCGCCGCGCGCCTGCGATTTTCGCGTCGCGCTCCGCCATCGCTTTCAGGATGGGCGTGAAAAATGCCCAGCGCATGAAAAGATAAAAAAAGAAAACGATGATGACGGTAGGCACAGCTTGAAGAAATAGTTCGCCGAGCTGGTGGAGGATATCCATCGTCAGGAACGCGTAGTAATACGTTTGCCCCGTTTTTCTAGTTTAGCTTAAGTCAGGCTTGGCCCCGAACCGCCCGCACGCACTTCTAGGCCACACAAAGACGCCGATTATCGCATCGAGCACCGCACTCGTCAACGCTTTGCGCCCCTATTGAAAGCCTCAAAAAGCACTGCGCCCGGCGCACGGCACGTCGCGTTCCCAAGTCACGTCGCCTGCACGCGCGCAGGTCACAACGGCGGGGCCGACGCTCCGCCCCGCCGCTGAAACGCCTGCTTCCGCGTCACCACGAACCATAGCTGAATCGCGATCAGCGGCAAACCAAATATCAGCCCCGACCAGATCGGAAACTTCGCCGACGTCGCCGGCACGCCCAGCGTCCCTTGCATCATCGCCGTGGCTGCGTCGAAGCGCGCCTGCGCGCCAGGGAGTATTACCGAGATGATCGAATTGAAAATCCCAAAATTGAAGTAGTAAATCGCCAGGCTGCGGCCCCAGGGCTCCAGCCGCAGCAGGCCGTAAGCGATCAGCAGTTGTGCCGTCATAAAACCCATGATGATCAGCGACGCCTTCCATCCCGTATAGAAGATTCCCATGAACATCATGGGCACGTGCATCAGCTGAATCAACGGAAGGACGCAAGCTCCTGCCAGCGATAGGTAAGCAATGATCGTGATGCTGATCGGCCGTTTGGGAACTGCTGCCGCCGCAGCGCCCCCTGCAGGAACCCAGGCCGATGGTGAGCTGGGCGCAGGGGCTCCCGCTCCCCGGAATTGTTCCTTTACCGCGCGGCTGTTGAAGAAGTACAGCCACCACACTCCCAGCACCGTGAGGAGCGCGTAGAAAACCACCATCCCCACGCGCGTTGCCGCCATGACGCGGCGCATGAGTTCTGGATCTGGAGCACTCGGCGGCGCCGGAAAGGGCACAAAAAGCATCATGATGATCCCGGGAATCGAGATCACCAGCAGCAGTCCGCTGAAAACGAGCATGGAGATCCGGGACCATTCGCGGAGATGCAGCAAGTTGACGCCGGTCGCGGTGCCCCAAACCGCCAGGGCCAGCATGAAGAGAATCATCACCGCGCCGAAGGATTTGGTGATCTGAGGCGCGGCGCCCGTGGAGGCGATTTCGGCGAGGCCCAGCGCCATGAAAGCGGTGGAAACCAACGTAAGGCCGCAGCCCAGAAGCACGGCCACCGCGGAAGTGGTAACGCCTGCAGAACGTTTCATCTATCCATCGCCTCGCGCAGCTTTCGCGGGAGTATACCGCAGTGAGCGGAAAAACGCGGCGAGCTTCGTAGCGCCGGCGTCCCGCCGGCTCTTTTCTTTTGTGATTTACGAACGCTGGAGTCAGTACGCGTAAGCCTGAAGAAGTACGAAGACGATCACGCCGGTCACCGAAACATACAGCCAGATCGGAAACGTATAGCGCGCAATCTTCTTGTGCATCGGAAAACGGCCAGTAAGCGAAAAGAAGAACGTAATCAGCACCATGGGCAGCGCCACAATCGAAAGGAAAATGTGGCTCGCCAGAATCGTCAGATACACCGTGCGGACGGTTGCGTGGCCCAGCGGAAAGCGCGTATCGCCGTGCAGCGCGTGGTTGATGATATAGCTCACCAGAAAGAGCGACGAGAACGCAAACGCCGTCAACATGCTGGTGCGATGCGCCCGGCGATTCCCCGTCTTGATGAAGTAAAACCCGGTGCAAAGCGCGATCGCCGCGAGCCCGTTCAACACCGCGTTCAGCGCTGGCAAGAATTCATATCTGCCCGCGAATTGCGCCGGAGCGTGATGCATGTACAGCAGCCAAAGCAGAAACGTAACAGCGACGGCGCTAACCGCCACAATCGAGCCTAAAGCCGCGCGCGGACTTGTCTGCGTTTGCTGCATGGAGGCGAGTACGATACTACAAGGTTCCGCGCGGTTCCAAACGTCGCGTCGTCCCGCCCGTCGCCGCCGAGTCGCTCACTGGCGCTGCGTGCCGCGAATTCGATACAATCGCGGTTTGGCGTCGCGCTGACATTCTTGCTGTGCCTCCCCGCGGCCCATATTCAAGGAGAGCTCTAATGCCGTCATTCCCCGGGGTGGACTACCTCGAGTTCGATTCCGTCCTGAGCGACGAAGAGAAGCTCGCGCGCAACACCGCGCGCCAGTTCGTGGACGCGGAAATCATGCCCATCATCGAGGAATACAATCGCGAAGGTAAATTCCCCACGCAACTCGTCCCGCAGATGGCCGACCTCGGCCTTTTCGGCGCGAACCTGAAAGGCTATGGCTGCGCGGGCATGTCCAACGTGGAATACGGCCTGGTGACTCAGGAACTCGAGCGCGGCGATTCCGGCCTGCGCAGCTTTGTTTCCGTGCAGTCCGCGCTGGTGATGTACCCGATCCACGCCTTCGGCTCCGACGCGCAAAAAGACAAGTGGCTGCCGCTCCTGCAACAAGGCAAAGCCATCGGCTGCTTCGGCCTTACCGAGCCGCAATTCGGCTCGAATCCCGGCGGCATGCTCACCCGCGCGGTGAAAAAAGGCGACAGCTACATTTTGAACGGCGAAAAAATGTGGATCACCAGCGGCTCGCTCGCGGACGTCGCCGTAATCTGGGCGAAATGCGAAGACGACATCATTCGCGGCTTCCTGGTGGAAAAAGGCACGCCCGGATACAAAGCCTGGGACGTGCACGGAAAATATTCGCTGCGCGCGTCCGTCACTTCCGGCCTGGCGATGACCGACTGCAAAATTCCGGCGGAAAATCTGCTCCCCGGCGTGCAAGGCTTGAAAGGTCCGCTATCCTGCCTCAACCAAGCCCGCTACGGCATCGGCTGGGGCGGTATCGGCGCGGCCATGGCGTGCTATGACACCGCGTTGCGCTACGCCAAAGAGCGCAAGCAATTCAATAACAAGCCGATCGCCTCGCATCAACTGGTTCAGGAAAAATTGGTGTGGATGATCACCGAAATCACCAAAGCGCAATTCCTCGCGCTGCAAGTCGGACGCTTGAAGGACCAGGGCCGCGCGCACCCTTCTCACATTTCCATGCTGAAGATGAATAATGTGTGGATGGCCCGCGAAACCGCCAGCAAAGCGCGCGAAATCCTGGGCGCCAACGGCATCGTGGACGATTACTGCGTGATGCGCCACATGAACAATCTGGAATCCGTCTTCACCTACGAAGGCACGCACGATATCCACAAATTGATTATCGGTGAGCGCATCACCGGAATCGCGGCGTTCTCGTGACCCGCGCGCGGCCGTCTCGTCTGCGCGCTGTCTTCGCGGCTGTGGTCGCGCTCGCGGCAATCTTTGGCGCCGCGTCGCTGCGCGCCCGCGCCGCGGATCCGGCTGCCGCTACAAAACCGAAAGTCCGTGCCATCACCGCGTTCGTGCGGCTCGATCGCGCCGCCTACCAGGCCCAGATTCAAGACGCGCTGCAATTCCTGCGCAGCGCCAAAGCAGCCATCGAAAAATCCGGCTACGAAGTGGAAACACTGCGCATCACCACGCAGCCCTTTCCCGAATACACGCGCGGGCTCTCCGATGACCAAGTTCTGGCCTTTTTCCGCGATTACGACGCCCTCGCCGCCAAGGAAGGCTTCGATGCCGCCATCGGTCCGGCCATGTTAAAAGACGCGGACGATCCGCACGAAGCGGAACTGCTGGGCAAAATCATCGCTCAATCAAAAATTCTGGAAGGGTCCGTTTCTATCGCGGGCGAGGACGGGATCCACTGGCGCGCGATTCACGCTGCGGCAGGCGTAATCAAATATCTGGAAGCGAACACGCCGCACAGCCAGGGAAATTTTAATTTTACGGCCGCGGCCTGGGTGCCGTCCGGCACTCCTTTTTATCCCGCCTCTTATTACACGGGAGAAGGAAAGCAATTCGCCATCGGCCTGGAATCGGCCAATGTTGTCAGCGAAGTGCTGGCTTCGACGATGTCCCCCACCGAGGCCGAAGAGCGCCTGAAAAATACACTCGGCGCGCACGCCGCCAAAATCGAAAAGACGGCGATGGAAGTAAGTGCGGCAAGCGGCTGGCGATACGGCGGCATTGATCTTTCCCCCGCGCCGATGAAGGACGTTTCCATAGGCCGCGCCATCGAAAATTTTCTCGGCGCGCCGGTAGGCTCCAGCGGCACGCTGACCACCGCGGCGCTCATCACCCGCGCTCTGAACGCGATCCCCGTGAAGCAAGCCGGCTATTCCGGCCTCATGCTTCCAATTCTCGAGGACACAGTTCTGGCCCAGCGCTGGAGCGAAGGCCGCCTCTCGATTGACGCCCTGCTAGCCTATTCCGCCGTCTGCGGCACCGGCCTCGACACCATTCCGATGCCCGGCGACGTAACACAAAAGCAACTCGAAGCAATCCTCGGCGACGTCGCCAGCCTCTCGGCAAAGTGGCACAAGCCGCTCTCCGCCAGGCTCCAGCCAGTAGCAGGCAAAAAGCCTGGCGAAATGACCGAATTCGACGATCCCTACCTGGTCAACACTAAAATCCAACCGCTGCCATAAGCCGTTCGACGACTCCGAGGCATTTGGAGCTGCCGCTCGCCGGTCTGAAGACCGCCGCTGCAAGTTCAAACCCGCAACCGCAAATAACGCCTTGATTCGTTTTTGCCTATTTGGATTATGATAGGCCGCCCGGAAGGACCGTCCCAGCCACCGGAATTCACTCACCTCTCAGGAGCGGCAATGGAGAAAGAACTCAGCCTCGAATTCTTGCGCACGGTGGAAACCGCGGCGATCGCCTCCGCCCGCACCATGGGCCAGGGCGATCGTTCGGGCTCCGATCAGGCCGCCGTCGAAGCGATGCGCTCGGAAATGGACCGCGTCGGCATGGACGGCACGATCGTGATCGGCGAAGGCGAGCGCGACGAAGCGCCCATGCTCTTCATCGGCGAAAAAGTGGGCGCTGCGGTGCGCGACAAAAGCCGCACCTATCCGCAAGTGGATATTGCCGTGGACCCGCTGGAAGGCACCAATCTTTGCGCCACGGGTGAGCCTGGAGCCGTGGTAGTGCTCGCCGCCAGCGAACATGGCGGCCTGCTGCACGCGCCCGACCTCTACATGGAAAAACTTATCGTGGGACCTCCGGCGAAAGGCGCGATTGATCTGGACGCGCCGGTAAAGGACAACCTGCGCGCCATCGCCCGCCGCTACGATCGCGACGTGGAAGATCTCGTCATCGTGGTTCTCGACCGCCCCCGCCACGAAAAGCTGATCGCAGACATTCGCGCCGCCGGCGCCCGCATCCGGCTGATATCCGACGGCGATCTTTCGGCGGGCATCAACGCCGCCGTCCGCGGCACTTCCGTTCACGCCGTCATGGGCACGGGCGGCGCGCCAGAAGGCGTGCTTACCGCCGCCGCTCTGCGCTGCTTGAATGGCCAGATCCTCGCGCGCCTGGTGATTTCCAAGCCCGAGCATCAGGAACGCGCCGCGCAAATGGGCATCAAGGATCCCAAGCGCATCTACGAAACAGGGGACCTCGCGCCCGGCAAGAAAATTATCTTCGCCTGCACCGGCGTCACCGGAGGCGGACTGCTGCGCGGCGTCAATTTCTTCCGCGACGGCACGCGCACTCACTCATTGATCATGACGCTCCAGGAAAGCGAAGTGCGCTTTATAGACTCCGTCCACCTGGACCGCCACCCGGGCGTCGAAGTCCGCTTTAGCTGAACGACCGCTGGGCGCGGAAACATTTCGGGCGTAATCTGCGTACTAGCATTCAGCAATGGTTCAGAGGATGAATTATGTCTAGCGCATCAGGACGGCCTCCCGCCGCGATTCCACCCCAGCGGCGTGACAGTTCCACGGCGGTGTGGTGGATCCTTGGGATCGTGGCGGGCGGGATTGTCGTGATGGTAGTCTTCGGCCTGGCGCTGGCCGGGCTGCTTCTCCACAATCTTCACGTGCGCAACCAGGGCCAGAACGTCGAGATTCAGACGCCCGTCGGCGGCCTCAAAGTCAGCAAGGACCCAGCGCACGGCGTCGATCTCCCCGTGTATCCCGGTTCAACGACCGCCGATTCCCACAACGCCAACGTCGAGCTCTCGTCAGGCGACGAAGGATTCGAGCTCGCCGTGGAAAAATACGATACCGGCGATGAACTTCAAAAAGTCAGTGCGTGGTACGCCCAAAGACTGGGGCCGAATTTCCGGCTCGAGAAGCAGGGTACCCAGACCAAGATCCACGGCGTGGAGACCATCAGCGACGCGGACGTCGCCTACGTGGACGATCGCGGCGATGCCGCCCGCGTTGTGGCGCTCACGCGCAAAGGCGACCGCGTGGAGATTGCTCTGTTGCGGGTGGGCAAGAAAGAAACTCAGTAAGCACGCGCCAATCCTTCGGCTCGAAAACTTCAGCACGGAACGTTTGTCACCGTAGCATGACGTCGGGAGCAAGCGAAGAAATGCGCCGCATTCCAGCTCCCCGTCGAGCCGTCACGCAGTGCCAAGAACGGGAAATGATTCTGAGGATTCCCCACAGAGACGTGCTGGATTCCGCGCGCCAGTGCGCCTCCGTCGAGGTTCGACGCGCCGCGAGTTAAGCCCGGCAATCCGCCACGCGGACTTGCCGGGCCAACCCCAATTTCGCCCTGATTCGGTTTGCCGCGCGGTAACTTTCGCGGTTGCTAGCGGTGCAGCGCCACCGCGGCGTGGCCCGTGGACTGTTGTCGGCGGGGCATGTGGTGTGGCAATCGTTCAGCCACCTGCGGCGGCATAGGGCGCACGCTGTGATTCGTGCTCACGTGTTCGCTGATTGCCTGCAAGCGCTTCAGGATTCCCTGCCACTGTGTCCAATCGAGTTGCCGCAGGTACGGGCGAAGCCCCTGGATGAAGGGGTCTTCGAGCACCGTCTCGCCATTCGTCTCCGGCACGAAGAAGCGGTTCAGCCCAACGCCCAGCGCTTCGGCGATCTTTTCCAGCGTGCCGAGGCTTGGCGTCATCTGTCCGCTCTCGATGCGGGACAAGTACGAGCGAGAAACGCGCGAGCGTGCCTGTAACTGGCTCTGCGTCATGCCGCGTGACTCCCGCAACTGCCTGATGCGCTGGCCGATGTTCTCCACGGTTTCCCGATTCGGCCAGTTCTCAAACAGTTGGCGGTCGTCCCCTGGTAGATCTTGCGGCGACGGCGTCGGAATGACGAACGTCACCTTAGGGGGCAGCATGCGCAAGCACCGGCGACAGTTATCCGTGCGTGTCCGGTACTGCACCAACCCACATACCTGACAGCGAAGTACTTCTCGTTCCGATTCCATGCTTACTTCTATTGCTTCTTTTTCCGCCACCGGGTCTCCTCGCAGACTATTCCGGCGATGCGAAGGGGAGGAACGTCACAGCAGGGGAAGGCAGAAACGGCGCGCAGCGATTCTCCACAGGGTGCCATTTCTTGTCAAGCCCTTTTTCGTCCTCTAACCGAAAAGATTCTGCCCTCTTCGCAGCGCGTACCACAATCAATTAAGGTTGTGGTCCCCCGAATCCGAATTCCGTGCTACGAATTTTCTTCGCCTTCGACGTTTCGTGTCCGATGACGTTCTGAACACATTGCCGTCTTGCGTCACCGGTTGACGATTTACGCTTGCAATTTGGGTGCCCACCATCAAACGCATATTGGGCGCTTCCCGCACTCCTTTCCTCGCGCTTTGCGCTAAATACCACGCTGCAAAGTGATTGTGTTCAATGAATGACGAGAACAAACACCGAATTGCCGCTGCGGCCAACACGGATGGCACCGCGCTCGTCTCAAAATTAAACGTCTCACAGACTCGCCGATTCCTACATTGAGACGTTTCGCCCTCGACCTTCCTGCCCCAACCGCGCACATTCTGCCGCGCGGAAACCCTTCATGGCCGGCCTTCCGCCGTCAAAGCGATCGAATCTGCGCCGCGTCGCGGGCTGCAGGATTGCACCCGATCCAAGTTGAATGCTCGAGATTCGCTCGGCTATCGCCTTCCGCTGCTCCACCTGGCAGCATAGTGCGCTGTTTGCGGCCTGGATTCGCTAGCCGTCGGGGCCTCGCCGCGTACAGGCGTACTGACCGTCTGTTGAGGTCGCGCTGCCCGCCGTGCTCCGGAACCTCTATCGGCACACTTCCCCCCTGCGATAAACTCGGACCGGAGAGGGAAAATGCCGAATCGCGAGGAATCCTGGAATTTGCTGTGTGAGTACACGCAAAGCGAGAGTCTGCGCAAACACGCTCTGGCCGTCGAGGCTTGTGTGCGCGCCTACTCCCGCAAGCTCAATGCCGACGAGGAACTCTGGGGCACCACCGCGCTGCTCCACGATTTCGATTACGAGCGCTGGCCCAACGCCGCCCACCACCCCACCGAAGAGCATCCCTTCGCAGGCTCAAAAATCTTGCGCGAGCGCGGTTACCCGGACGAGATGATCCACGCCATCCTGGGCCACGCCGATTATTGCAACGTGCCGCGCCTCTCGCCTCTGGATAAGACGCTCTTCGCCTGCGATGAGCTGGCCGGCTTCCTCACCGCCTGCGCCCTGATCAAACCCAGCAAAAGCATCCACGAAGTGGAAGCCGCCTCGGTGAAGAAAAAGCTCAAAGACAAAGCCTTCGCGCGCGGCGTCAATCGCGATGACGTTTACAAGGGCGCCGCAGAGCTCGGCATCCCCCTCGAAGAGCACATCGCCTTCTGCATCGCCGCCCTCCGCTCCATCGCCAGCGACCTCGGCCTCAACGGCGCCAGCGCCGTCGCAGCATCATGATCGGCGCAAGTTTTAGTAGGGGCGGGTCTCAGACCCGCCCCCTTCTAATTCGTCGCGACTCCGTGTCGTTTTACGGACGATTCGCGCGCGATCATAAATCTTCAGCTGAGTTTATTGCGACGGAGGGTTTCTCTGCGGACTCTGCGTGTTTACCTCTGCGATCTCTGCGATAAATCTTTGATCGGCCGCGTGCCACAGCATCAATTAAATGCCTCCGCTCAATGGCCGGCGCAACCAGAAATCTAGCGCACCACAGCCGCGGGAATGCCGTTTTGCCGCGCCATGTCTTGCAGCTCGTCAATCTGCGCTCGTAGCTGCGCGACCTCGTTTTGCAGGATCTCCACCGTCGCTTCCGGAGTCAAGCCCGGATCGTCCTTATCGAGCGGAATCGCGTCGGTAATCCCGTCGCCGGCGATGCGAATTTCCAAAATGTGGCGAATTAGGTCTTCGTCGGCGTCTATCCGTGCTTGCAGCGTCTCGCGCTGGTCCGCATACCAGTGCGGATCGAGTTCCTTGATGTACGTTTGCACGGGAGCAGCCGCCGCGCCGCCGCCCGTTGCCGCGACGCTCGCTGGCGCCCCCGAACCCGGGCGGAGATCTGAAATCGGCGCGATCTCTCGCAGCGTCGGAATGTCGTCATTCGTCCAGACTCGTTGCTGCTTCGTATCCATGCTCGGAACGGGACGCGCGTGCGCAACCGCCGGCCCTGCCGGTTTGGCGACGAAAAAACTGATCGAAACCAGAATCCACGGAAGAAATGCCATGTGCTGCCCCCAAGCTGCCTGGACTGTGGCGCGAGCATACCGCAATTCGGCCTGCGCCGGAATACCCTCTTCACCCGATGTGCGCAGCTTGCAATTCGCAATCCTGATTGTGCTAGAATCCCGGGAAACCACGCGGCGCGGAGCGTGCAATGGAACGAGCGGGAAATTTTCTTGGCGGCATGCTGCGCCAAATGAAGCGGCCCGAAACTGTCTTCCCCTGGCTCTCCAGCGTTTGGCCCAACATCGTCGGCAAGACCCTCGCCGCGCACACCCGTCCAGTCAGTTATCACGCCGGACGTCTGGAAATCTCCGCCGATACCAAAGCCTGGCAGAAACAACTCGAGCCGATGAAAGCCGAATTTTGCGCGCAGGTCAATAAGGCCTGGGGCAGCGTTCTGATTCGCGAAGTGAAATTCACCGCGTCCAAACCCGGCCCGCAAAAGCTTTCGCGCGAAATGGACAACGAGCACACCCCCTTCATTCGCCGCCGCAAATCCTGAGCTTCGCGCGGATCTTTCCGTGAGTTGCCTGAAATGTTGTGTGTCCGGTATTTGCCCCGAATCAGTCGGGGTGATAAATCTCTCTTTCCTGGCGCGCCAAGATTTCAGCGGTGGGCACGTTTGCGCTCCATCTCTTCTGTACTAAGATGGAGCGATGAAATTTCTGCGTTCTCCATTCATGGCTTGCGCTGCGGCTGGCGTTTTGCGGTGGCCCCATGAAAATTAGCCGCGAAGACGTGCTGCGCGTGGCCGAACTGGCGCACCTGGAACTCTCGCCCGAAGAAGTCGAACTCTACCGCGGCCAGCTCGACGAAATTCTGTCGTACATCGGGAAGCTCCAGGAGCTAGATGTCAGCAATGTCGAGCCGATGACCCAGACGATCCCTCGAGATGCGGCGTCGGCTGCACATGGCATGGCCGCAACCGGAAACGAGCCAAATCTCCGCGAAGATGTCCTGCTCCCGTGCAACATCGCAGACGACGTCCTGGCCCATGCTCCGGACGCCGCCAAGCCCTTCTTCCGCGTTCCGAAGGTGATCGAGCGATGACGGCTCCCGCCGCATGGAATATCGCCAGCGTCCGTAATGCGCTGCAAACAAAGCAAATATCGGCGCGCGAACTGACCAGGGAGTTCTACGCCCGGATTGACCGCCGCAATCCTGAGCTGAACGCTTTTCTCACCCTCTCGCCAGACCGCGCCTACGCGCAAGCGGACCGTGTGGACGCCTCCATAGCCCAGGGAGCCTCTCTGCCCCCTCTGGCAGGCGTTCCGGTGGCCGTGAAGGACGTCCTAAGCACTCGCGGGGTGCGCACCACGTGCGGCTCTAAGATCCTTGAGAATTACGTACCAGCGTATGACGCCACCGCCATCGCGCGCCTTGAGCAGGCCGGGGCGGTCATCCTCGGCAAAACCAATTGCGACGAGTTCGCGATGGGCAGCTCGAACGAGAACTCTGCATACGGTGCCGTACGGAACCCCGTGGACCTTGAACGTGTCCCTGGCGGCTCCAGCGGAGGCTCGGCTGCAGCCGTCGCTGCGGGCCTCTCGGTGGTCGCTCTCGGTACGGATACTGGTGGGTCCATCCGTCAGCCAGGGTCATACTGTGGTATTCCTGCAACAATGCCTACATACGGTCGCGTATCGCGCTACGGCCTGATCGCATTCGCCTCGTCACTCGACCGCATCGGCCCATTTGCCACCAATATCGCGGACTCCGCAGCAGTCTTGGCGGTTATCGCCGGCCATGACCCGAACGACTCCACAT
The DNA here is from genome assembly GCA_963804655.1 of uncultured Acidobacteriota bacterium. Lineage (GTDB taxonomy): Bacteria > Acidobacteriota > Terriglobia > Acidiferrales > UBA7541 > Palsa-295. The sequence goes on from CAWDRE010000001.1 coordinate 123,099, forward strand.
CTGCGAACGCCTCAGTCCCGGACTACACGAAAGAGATCGAGGCCCCCTTAAGCGGTCTGCGCATCGGCGTCCCGGAGGACTACTTCGGAGAAGGCCTTGACCCTGAAGTTAAAGCCAAAGTCCAGGCCGGCATAGCTTTACTCGAAAAGCTGGGCTGCAAGCGGGTCCCGCTGCACATGCCCCACACCGACTACGCCATCGCCACGTATTACATTGTGGCTACGGCTGAGGCCAGTTCGAATCTCGCCCGTTACGACGGCGTGCGCTATGGACTGCGCGTACCCGGAGCAACCCTGATGGACATGTACCGCAAGACCCGCGAACGCGGTTTCGGCCCGGAAGTGAAACGCCGCATCATGCTCGGAACGTACGCTCTATCGTCCGGCTACTACGACGCATATTATCTGCGGGCGCAGAAAGTACGCGCGCTGATCGCGCAGGATTTTTCCGCAGCATTTCAAAAGGTGGACGCGATCATCACGCCAACCGCGCCGACCCCTGCCTTTAAACTAGGTGAAAAGACCGCCGATCCACTCCAGATGTATCTCGCTGATATTTATACGGTTACTGGCTCTCTAGCCGGCGTGCCGGGAATCTCGGTCCCCTGCGGAAAGACCAAGGCGGGCCTGCCAGTAGGCATGCAAATCTTCGGGCCGCACTTCGCAGAAGCGCGCATTCTGCAACTGGCGCGCGCGTTCGAAAAAGCGGATGGCTTTTCGCTCTAGCGCGGCTCCGAAAGACATTCGCGTTGACTTGTTTTGCGCCCTGCATCGGGCGTTTCTGAACGCTCGACGCGATTCTCGCCATGTCGCGCGACGCTCAGAATTCGTCGCAGCAATGGTCAATATCGCGGCTTCCTCTCCCTGCCCAATCGCGCTCGGTTCCGTCGCTTCGTAACAAGCACCTCGTTCCCGGCTTCATTCACTCCAGACTCCGGCGCGCCAAGGACAGCTCCGTTGCAAGCGTCTTGGGCTTTTTTTAATAAAAATGAGAGCGTCACACGATTTTCCGCGCGGCGAAACGAATCCGTGAACCTGTAGAAATATTCCGCATGTAGACTTTATCTTTCCTATTTTCGGCAAGACTGCGCATTCGAGCCCTTCGGAAGAAATTCGCCTGGCCGTGCTCAAGTGCTAGAGCAAGCGCGACTTCCCGGGACCGCGTGGAAATACAGTTTAGCCCGTATAGAACGGTCGGGCTATTGCATGCAACTCTGGCAGCGTTTATTTTTGCAGTAGCATCGAACTACGTGAGGCCCAGCCATGGTGCGCATTAAGCTGAGTCAAAAAATCTTCACGGAAGACGAAGTGGTCACCCTCACCGGCATCTGCGCCGACCATCTGCGCGGCCTCGCGCGCAATAAGCACTTGGGCACCATCGTGCGCGCCGCCGAAGCTGCCGGAGCGGAAGCCGAAAAGTGGCTCTTTTCGCACACCGATTTGATGATCCTCACGGTCTTGCAGCCGCGTTGCGACCACTACGTCAACGCCGCTGAAACTCTGAGCTGACCTCCGCGCCAAAATAACCTTCGTCCAGGCCAGATCGCAATCCTGACTCCTTTTGCCCGCGCTTGTGCCTCGCGCTCACCCGGACTATTCTGAACCTGCTCAACCTTACGCGCCGGATCCGCATCCTAACCGGATGCCGGTCCATAGTGCGGCATTGAGGCAGCTGAAAATCCGCCAGCGCCGTATCCGGATGCGGATTTGCAAGCGATGGCTCTCGCTCCACAATTCGATCCGCGGATTCCGCGCCCCCGCCGCGGTCTGCGCTCTGCGCCGCTAGGCCTTGCTTTCATTTCGCTGATCCTGAGCCCGGCATCCATCGCGCAAAGCCAGACAACCCCACCTGCAGCGCAGCCCGCCGCACAGACCCAGAAGGCAACCCCGCCATCGCCAGGCGTCAACGAAGACGGCCTGCCGCGCGGCAAAAAATTAATGCTGAAAGACGGAAGTTTCCAGCTAGTCAGGGAATATCAGGTGGATGGCGACCGCGTCCGCTACTACAGCATGGACCAAAGAGATTGGGAAGAAATCCCCGCTGCGCTGGTGGATTGGGATGCCACCAAAAAAGTGGAGGCCGAGGACGCACAGCGCAACGCCGCCATCATTGCCAAAGTGCACGCCCTCGAGGTAGCCCACAACGCGACCCCCATGGACATTGACGCCAGCATCGAGGTGGCGCCCAAGGTCTTTCTTCCGCCCGGAGAAGGAGTTTTTGAATTCGACGGCAAGTCCATTCGCCAGTTATCGCAGGCCGAAGCGGACATCAAATTCAGCAAGTCGCAAATGCTCAAGCAAGTGCTGGTGCCGATTCCCATCGTTCCTACCAGGCATACCGTCTCGCTGAAGGGCACGCGCGCCAAATTCCGCATCAAATCCGGACAGATCGAATTTTACATGCGCACCGCCGACGGGCGCGAACCTGACCTGGACCTGCTCCGCGCGAAAATCCATGGCGGCCAACGCGATCTCGAGAACCTCGATCAATTGTTTAAACAAGAAGCCACCACGGGAAAAGTCGCCTTGCCGATCCAGCGCTGGCAAATTGCGCAGGGCGTTTACCGCTTCACTTTGGGCCAGGACGTCGAACCCGGTGAGTATGCCATCGCGGAAGTGGTGCAGGGCGGCACCACCAGTCTCTATTTCTGGGATTTCGGCGTTGACCCCGGCGCCGCCACGGCGGCCAAGCCCTCGAAATAGCCGATTCGCGCGGCTATCCCACCTTGCTGGGCTGCGGTTCCAGCAATTCCGTCAACAACGAGGCCAGCCCGGCAATGTGGAACGGCTTCTGCAGCACCGAAGCTCCCTTTTCGCTGAAGCTTGCCATGGTGCTGGAATCCAGCAGCGCTCCGGTCATGAAAACGAACTTCGGCGTCGCCCCGCCCGTCGCGGTTGCGCGTATGCGTTCGAAGAATTGTTCGCCATTGAGCCCCGGAAGATTGAAATCGCACAGCACGAAATCGTAGGCGTGCGCGGCCAGATGCGGCAGCGCCTCTTCCGAGCTGGACGCGCCCTCCACCTTCATCCCTCGCGCCACCAAGCCTTCCTGCACGATTTCGCGGATGCTCTCTTCATCGTCCACCACGTAGACCGAACGTCCCTGCAGCGCGCCCGCTGCCTGCGGCGCCGGCGCAGCAGTCCTCGGCCCGACCGCCGGCGGCGAAGCCTCTTCCTGCACCGCCGGCAAGATCACGCGAAATTCCGCTCCGCTATCCGGCGACGATTGCACTTCCATCGTTCCGCCATGTTCCTTGATGATCGCCAGGCAAATCGTCAAACCCAGTCCGGTGCCGCCTCCCGGCCTCTTGGTGGTGAAAAACGGATCGAAAATCTTCGCCAGGTTCTCGGGAGATATTCCCGGACCGTCGTCCGCGAATACGAACGCGACTTTCCCTTCGGCGCTCTCAATCGCAATCCGCAGCGTGCCATGGTCGCGCCGGCTGGAAATGGCTTGCTCCGCGTTGACGATCAAATTCACGAAGACCTGCTGCAGCAACCGCGGATCGGCTTCGACAGCCGGCAATCCTTCCGGCGCTTCCAGGTGAATCGCGACATTCTTCTGCCGCAGCGAGGCCTGCTGCTGGTCAATCACTTGCTTGATGGTCTGCTCGGGGCGCAGCTTCTTGCTCGCCAGGGCCGAAGGCCGCGAAAACGCCAGCAGATTCTGCACGATTCCGGCGGCCCGCCGGGCTTGTTTCAGAATAATTTCCACTTGCCGCCGCGTGGAATCATCGGCGGCGCGTTCGCGCATCAGATCGCTGATTCCCAGAATGGCGGTCAGGGGATTGTTCAGTTCGTGGGCCACGCCCGCCATCATTTCTCCCATGGCGGCGAGCTTTTCTTTCTGCAGCTGCTGTTTTTCCGCTGATCTCGATTCCGTGACGTCGCGCGCCGAAGCCACCACGCCGTTGATCTTTCCGGCCGCGTCATAGAGCGGACTGGCGCTGGCGCGCAGCATCCGCCACGATCCATCCGCGTGCTTGGTGCGGTACTCGAACTGCGCGTGCAGCAATTCTCCAGTGGTCAGCTGGCGAAACACCTTGGTAAGCGCCATCGCGTCGTCACGATGAACTTGTGCCCACAGCGTCTTGCCGACCAGATCCGCCGCCTGATGGCCCAGCAAGTCCTGAATTCGCGGGCTCACGAAAGTCAGCCGCCCGTCGGGATCCATTACCGCGATAATGTCCGGAAAGCTGGCCACTAGGCGGCGCACGAATTCCTGTTCCTGGTGCAGGCGCGCTTCGATCTCGATGCGCTCGGTGATATCCACCAGCGTGCCCTGCATGCGAATCGTGCGGCCAAATGTATCGCGCACGCCGAAGCCCGACGCCAGGCAATGGATTTGACTGCCATCCTTGCGCCGGTACACCACGTCTTCGTCCTGCACCGCGCCTTGTTCAACCACCTGGCGAACTAGCGTGTCCCGCTGCGACGGATCGGCATACAGCTCGCGAAAATTCAGCTTCTGTAATTCTTCCTTGTTCTCATATCCCAGCATGCGCAGCAGCGCGGGGTTGGCATCCAGCAGCCTGCCCTCGGGTGTGGTGAAGAAAATCCCTTCGCGCAGCGATTCGAAAAGTTCGGTGAAGCGCAGCTCAGATTCGTGCTGCGAAGTCACGTCGCGCACCCAGCCGCTCACCGACGGCGCTTGGTCCTCTTCGCGCAAGGCCTGCAGCCAGCAATCATAGAAGCGGCGCTGCTCGCCGTGCTTCATCCGCACGGCGATTCGTCCCGCCCAATGCCCCTTTTCCAGGAAACCATTCAGAAAACTCGTCGCCTCGGCCAGCGTGGGCTCCGCCACAAATTCGGTAAGGCGGTGCCCGATCAGGTCCTGAAACGAAACGCCGAGAATCTCCGCCAACCTTCGATTCGCCACGCGGATCTCGCCGTCCAGGGCAACCGTGAAAACCGCGTGGTCCAGGCTGTCAATGAGCTCCCGGTAATTCAGCTGCGACCGGGAAATCACTTCCACCAGTTTCTTGAACTGGGCCGCCGTCGGCGAGCTGCTGGCGTCTGGCTCCGTCGTTTTTTCCGCAGGACGATTGGTCATGGAAATACCTAAAAGCGTTCGCCGGACAGGTTCCGGGCCGGGAGTGCGCTGGTACTATTTTACTGACTGCCTGCATCACGCGGAAAAAGAAAGCGGGACGGTATGACAAGAAGCTTAATAGGCGGCGCGGACAGGCGAACGGCCAGGCGTGAAACCAGCCCCATTTCGGCCCGGCTCCGCCCAACTTACGCTGTGCCGCTGTAATCGCAGTAGTGCGCGCACAAAAAAAAGGGCGCCGCGAAAAATCACGGCGCCCTGTAAGTGTTGTGGTCAGCGATACGGTCTAGCTTTCGGCCACCGCGTCGGTATCCTTGCGCAGGAAGTCCAAAGCTGCTGCTTCTTCCGGCGTAAGTTCCGGCTCCATGGACTCCGGCTCCTCCTTCGGGATTTCCGTAAGGAGCTGGATGTTGCGGTAGCGCTCCAGGCCCGTGCCGGCGGGAATCAGCCGGCCCATGATGACGTTTTCCTTCAGGCCGCGCAGGTAATCCACCTTTCCGGAAATCGCCGCCTCGGTCAGGACGCGCGTCGTCTCCTGGAAGCTGGCCGCGGAGATGAACGAATCCGTCGAGAGCGATGCCTTGGTGATGCCGAGGAGCAAAGGACGTCCCGTCGCCGGGCGCCCTCCATCGCGGATGATGCGGTCGTTCTCCTCGCGGAAGCGGAACTTGTCCACTTGTTCCTCGAGCAGGAACGTCGTATCGCCCACGTCCTCCACCTTCACCCAGCGCATCATCTGCCGCACGATCGCTTCGATGTGCTTGTCGTTGATGTTCACGCCCTGCAACCGGTAAACCTCTTGAATCGAGTTCACCAGATATGCCTGCGTGTACTTTTCGCCCAGGACGGCGAGAATGTCGTGCGGGTTCAGCGGTCCGTCAATCAACGGTTCGCCGGCCGCCACGTGTTCACCTTCCTGCACGTTGATGTGCACGCCGCGCGAGATCGAATATTCCTTGATGGTCTGCGCTGCGCCCTTGCCATCCTCGCTCTCCACGTAAATCTTGCGCTGGCCCTTGACGATTTCGCCGTATTTCACCACGCCGTCAATTTCGCTGATGACCGCGGGATCCTTCGGCTTGCGGGTTTCGAAGAGCTCCACCACGCGCGGCAGGCCGCCCGTGATGTCCTTGGTCTTCGTGGTCTCGCGCGGAATCTTCGCGAGCACGTCGCCCGGTTGCACTTCGTCGCCATCCACCACCATCAAGTGCGCGCGTGACGGCATCAGGTACTTTTTCACGCGGCCCTGCGCTCCGCGAATCAGGATCGTCGGCTGGTGCTTTTCATCGCCGGGCGGCAGCGTCACTACCAGCTGCGACAACCCGGTGACTTCGTCCACCTGCTCTTCAATCGTGATTCCCGCTTGCAGGTCCTTGAACTGCACGGTGCCCGCCGTCTCGGTGAGAATCGAGAACGTGTACGGATCCCACTCGACCATGGTCTGGCCCAGCGTCACCGGTTGCCCGTCCTCCACCTTCAAGCGCGCGCCGTACACCACATGATGGCGTTCCTTTTCGCGGCCCTTCTCGTCCACCACCGCGATCAATCCGGAACGGTTCATCGCCACGATCTGCTTGCCGCGGCCCTCCACCACCTTCAAGTCAATGAACTTCACGAAGCCGTTGTTGCGGGCTTCGACCTTCGACTGTTCGGTGACGCGAGTGGCCGTGCCGCCGATGTGGAACGTGCGCATGGTCAACTGCGTGCCCGGCTCGCCGATGGACTGCGCCGCGATCACGCCGATGGCCTCGCCCATTTCCACGAAGCGTCCGGTCGCCAGGTTGCGGCCGTAGCAACGTCCGCAAACTCCGCGCCGCGATTCGCAGGTCAGCACCGAGCGGATTTTCACCCGTTCAATACCCGCCGCTTGAATCGAGTTGGCCAGTTCTTCGGTGATTTCCTGGTTGATCTCGACGATCACGTTGCCTTCGTAGTCCTTGATCTTCTCAAGTGATACGCGGCCCACCACGCGGTCGCGCAACGGCTCCACTTCCACGCCCGCTTCCAGAATCGGCTCCACGTAAATGCCATCCGCCGTGCCGCAGTCGAACTCATTGATGATCACGTCCTGCGCCACGTCCACCAGCCGCCGCGTCAGGTAACCCGAATCGGCCGTCTTCAGCGCCGTATCGGCCAGACCCTTACGCGCTCCGTGCGTGGAGATGAAGTACTGCAGCACCGTCAATCCTTCGCGGAAGTTGGAGGTAATTGGCGTCTCGATGACTTCGCCCGAAGGCTTGGCCATCAAGCCGCGCATTCCCGAAAGCTGCCGGATCTGCTGTTTCGATCCGCGCGCTCCAGAGTCGGCCATCACGTACACCGGATTGATCACGCCCTGCTTGTCCTGCTCTTCCAGGGCCTTGAACATTTCGTCCGCCACCTTTTCGGTGACGTCCGACCAGATCGCGATGACTTTGTTGTAGCGCTCGCCGTTGGTGATGGCGCCGTCCAGATATTGCTGCTGCACCTTCACCACTTCGTGCTCGGCCGTATCCACCAGCTTGAATTTCACGTTGGGGATGACCATGTCGCTGATGCCGATCGAAACGCCGGACTTCGTCGCATACAGGAAGCCCAGCTCTTTCAGCTTGTCCAGCGCCACCACGGTCTTTTCCAGGCCAAAGCGCAGGTAGCAATACTGCACCAGCGCCTGCACGCCCTTTTTCTTCAGCAAGCCGTTGATGAACGGCATGTCGTGCGGCAGGTGATCGTTGAAAATCACGCGCCCCACGGTCGTTTGCAAAAACTGCTTGTTCAGGTTCACCGGCTCGGTGTGCGAAACGTCCTGATCGTCATACGCGTTGGTCAGGTCAATCACTTCACCGGTGTAGCGCATGCGGATCGGCGTCAGCAGTTCCACTTCGCCGGCTTCCAGCGCCATCACCACTTCTTCCGGTGAACCGAACGCGCGCCCTTCGCCCTTCGCCTGCGGCTTGGCCTTGGTCATGTAATAAATGCCCAGGACCATGTCCTGCGTCGGAACTGCGAGCGGGTAGCCGTTGGCCGGAGACAGGATGTTGTGCGAGCTGAGCATCAACACCGAAGCCTCCACCTGCGCTTCCGGCGATAGCGGAATGTGTACCGCCATCTGGTCGCCGTCGAAGTCCGCGTTGAACGCGGTGCAAACCAGCGGGTGAATGCGGATTGCTTTGCCTTCCACCAGCACCGGCTCGAACGCCTGAATGCCCAGGCGGTGCAGCGTGGGTGCGCGGTTCAGCAGCACGGGATGCTCGCGGATCACGTCCTCGAGAATGTCCCAGACCACCGGCTCCTGCGCCTCCACCAGCTCTTTCGCTTGCTTGATCGTGGTGCAGTGTCCCGCGGCTTCCAGCTTGTGATAGATGAACGGCTTGAAAAGTTCCAGCGCCATCTTCTTCGGCAAACCGCACTGGTGCAGCTTCAATTCCGGTCCGACCACGATGACCGAGCGGCCGGAATAGTCCACGCGCTTGCCCAGCAAGTTCTGGCGGAAACGTCCCTGCTTGCCCTTCAGAGTGTCAGACAGCGACTTCAGCGGGCGATTGTTGGTGCCGCGCAATACACGGCCGCGCCGCCCGTTATCGAATAGCGCGTCCACCGCTTCCTGCAACATGCGCTTTTCGTTGCGGACGATTACGTCCGGCGCGTGCAGCTCCATCAGCTTCTTCAACCGGTTGTTGCGGTTGATCACGCGGCGGTACAAATCATTCAGGTCGGAGGTGGCGAAGCGCCCGCCGTCCAGCGGCACCAGCGGACGCAGTTCCGGCGGAAGCACCGGAATCACGTCCAGAATCATCCACTCCGGCTTGTTGCCGCTCTTGCGGAAAGCCTCCAGCACCTTCAGCCGCTTGGCGTACTTGATGCGCTTCTGCAGGCTGGGGTCCGTCTTCATCTTCTCGCGCAATTCTTCCGAGAGCTTCTCCACTTCCACGCGGCGCAGCAATTCCTTGATGGCTTCCGCGCCCATGCCTGCAGTGAACTTCCCCGGATATTCCTTCTGCAATTCGCGCAGCTTCTCTTCCGGGATGATGTCCTTTTCCTTCAATCCCAGCACTTCGCCGGGATCAATGCAGACAAACGTCTCGAAATAGAGAATGTGCTCGAGGTCGCGCATGGTGATGTCCAGCAGGTAGCCGATCCGGCTGGGCAATCCCTTGAAAAACCACACGTGCGAGCAGGGCGAAGCCAGCTCGATGTGGCCGAGGCGCTCGCGGCGCACTTTGCTGAGCGTCACTTCCACGCCGCACTTATCGCAGATCACTCCGCGATGCTTCATGCGCTTGTATTTTCCGCACAAGCATTCCCAGTCCGTGACGGGGCCAAAAATCTTGGCGCAGAAAAGTCCGTCGCGCTCCGGTTTGAAGGTGCGGTAGTTGATAGTCTCCGGCTTGGTCACTTCACCGTGCGACCACGACCGGATTTTTTCCGGACTGGCCAGGCTGATGCGAATGGAATCAAAATCCGCGATCTGGCTGGCGCGATCATATGGGCTCGATCGATACAAGGGCTGATCCTCCTGTCCCGCGAAGCGGGACCAAAAACCAGTTACATAAATGTCGTGCGCTCCGCGCGCCTGCGGCGCGGAGCGCCTGCTCGATTAATCCGCTGCTTCCGCTTTTTCCAGTTGCGGTTTCTGGCGCTTCATCAATTCCACGTCCAGGCACAGCGACTGCAGCTCGCGCACCAGCACGTTGAACGATTCCGGCACGCCGGGTTCGATCCCCGGCTCGCCCTTGACGATGGCCTCGTAAATCTTCGCGCGGCCATATACGTCGTCGGACTTCGCCGTCAGCAGTTCCTGCAGGATGTGCGCCGCGCCGTAAGCTTCCAGCGCCCACACTTCCATTTCTCCGAAACGCTGTCCGCCGAACTGCGCCTTGCCGCCCAGCGGCTGCTGCGTGATCAAGGAATACGGACCGATGGATCGAGCGTGAATCTTGTCGTCCACCAAGTGCGAGAGCTTGAGCATGTAGATGTAGCCCACCGTCACCTGTTGCGCGAACAGATCGCCGGTCATGCCGTCGTAGAGCGTAATCTTGCCGCTCTCCGGCAGCTCCGCGAATTCCAGCAAGTGGCGAATGTCCGCTTCGCGCGCGCCGTCGAATACCGGCGTGGCGAATGGCACGCCCTCGCGGAAGCTGTAGGCCAGGTCCAGAATCGCGTCGTCGTCCAGTCCGGCGATGGTCTTCCACACCGATGTGGGGCCGAACGCGTCCTTGAACCATTTGCGCACGCTCTCCGCGCGAGCTTCCTTGTCCAGCAGCTTCCCGATCTTCTCGCCGAGCTCTTTCGAAGCCCAGCCAAGATGCGTCTCCAGAATCTGCCCGACGTTCATACGCGAAGGAACGCCCAGCGGGTTCAGCACGATTTCCACCGGCGTGCCGTCCGGCATGTAAGGCATGTCTTCCTTCGGAACGATGCGCGCGATGACGCCCTTGTTGCCGTGGCGTCCGGCCATCTTGTCTCCGACGGAAAGCTTGCGCTTCATGGCGATGTAGCACTTCACCAGCTTGATCACGCCCGGAGGCAGTTCGTCGCCCTTCTTCAGCTTGCCGATGCGCTCGTCGGTGATTTTCCGCAGCACATCAATCTGCCGCGAGGTCATTTCTTCTACCTCGTCGATTTTCTCGATGAGCAGCGGGTCCTTGTCGTTCAAACGCAAGCGCTTCAAGTTGCGCGTCGAAATCTTTTCCAGGATGTCGCGCGTCAGCTCGGCGCCCTTGGTCAGCAAACGCTTGTTGGTGCGCTCGTCGTGCAGGTCGGCTACCAGCTTCTGGCCGCCCAGCAAGTCGTTCAAGCGCTTCAGGCGTTCGTCGGTGAGAATGCGGATTTCGTCCGCCAGGTTCTTTTCCAGTTTCGCCACCTGCGCGGCTTCGATGGCCTTGTGGCGTTCGTCCTTCTCCGCGCCCTTGCGGCAGAAGATCTTCACGTCCACGATGGTGCCTTCGATGCCCGGCGGGCAATAGAGCGAAGCATCGCGCACGTCTCCGGCTTTTTCGCCGAAAATCGCGCGCAGCAGCTTTTCCTCCGGCGTCAGCGTGGTTTCGCCCTTGGGCGTCACCTTGCCCACCAGAATGTCGCCCGGCTTCACGGTTGCGCCGATGCGGATTACGCCGCTTTCATCGAGATTCCGCAGGAAGCTCTCGTTGATGTTGGGAATGTCCCGCGTAATTTCCTCGGGACCAAGCTTGGTATCCCGCGCCTCGATCTCGTACTCCTCGATGTGAATCGAAGTGTAGTAATCCTCTTCCACCAGCTTTTCGCTGACTAGGATGGCGTCCTCGAAGTTGTACCCGCGCCATGGCACGAACGCCACCAGCACGTTGCGCCCCAGCGCCAGTTCGCCGCGATCGGTGCAAGGCCCGTCGGCCAGCACTTGACCCTGCTTCACGCGGTCTCCCGCGCGCACCAAAGGCTTCTGGCTGATGCAGGTGTTCTGGTTCGAGCGCTTGAACTTCGTGAGCAGGTAAATGTCCGACCCGACTTCCCGGCTCAATACGCCGGATTGGTCGGATTCCACGCGCACGATCACGCGCTCGGAGTCCACCTGGTCCACGATGCCATCGCGCTTGCACACGATCACCGCGCCGGAATCGCGCGCCGTGACGCGTTCCATGCCCGTGCCCACCAGCGGTGCGTCGCCACGAATCAGCGGCACAGCCTGGCGTTGCATGTTCGATCCCATCAACGCGCGGTTCGCGTCGTCGTTCTCCAGGAATGGAATCAAGCTGGCGGCTACTGACACCAGCTGCTTCGGCGAGACGTCAATGTAATCCACCTCTTCGCGGCTCTTCAGCACGAAGTTGCCCGCCTGGCGGCAGTTCACCAGCTCGGTGGTGATGCGTTCCTTTTCATCCAGCGAAGCGTTGGCCTGCGCCACCACGTAGCGGTCTTCTTCCCAAGCCGAAAGGTAGAAGCAGTGTGGATCCCACACCACGCGCCGCCGCTTCAGCTCTTCGTTCGCGTCCTCCACCTTTTCCTTCTCGACGATTTCACCGGCCTTGAATTCGCTGTCGCCCGCGTTCACGATTTGCACGAAGTCAATGACGCGCCCGTTCTTCACCTTGCGGTACGGCGATTCGATGAAGCCGAATTCGTTGATCCGCGCGTACGACGAAAGCGAGCTGATCAACCCAATGTTCGGGCCTTCCGGCGTTTCAATCGGACAAATGCGCCCGTAATGCGTCGGGTGCACGTCGCGGACTTCGAATCCCGCGCGTTCGCGTGACAAGCCGCCTGGTCCCAAAGCCGAAAGACGCCGCTTGTGCGTGATTTCGCTCAAGGGGTTGGTCTGGTCCATGAACTGCGAAAGCTGCGAGCTTCCGAAAAATTCACGGATGGCCGCCATGACCGGCTTGGCGTTCACCAAATCGTGCGGCATGGCCGTGGACATTTCCTGGTACACGGACATCTTTTCCTTGATGGCGCGCTCCATGCGCACCAGGCCGATGCGGAACTGGTTTTCCAGCAACTCACCGACTGCGCGCACGCGGCGATTCCCCAGGTGGTCAATGTCGTCCACCGAGCCCACGTTCTTGCGCAGCTTCAGCAAATATTTGATCGCCGCCACAAAATCCGAAGGATCGAGAGTGCGCTTCTCCAGCGGAGTTTCCAGGCCCAGCTTGATGTTGAATTTCAGCCGTCCCACCTTGCTGAAATCGTACTTGCGCGCGTCGAAAAACATTCCGTTGAAGAGCGCCGTCGCGGTTTCCAGAGTCGGAGGATCGCCCGGACGCAGCTTGCGGTAAATTTCAATCAGCGCTTCCTTCGGCGAACGGATGGTGTCCTTCTCCAGCGTGCGCGTGACGATGATGCCCACGTCGTCGCGGTCCGGGAAGCACACGTCCACTTCCGTGATTCCCGCTTCCGCGATCGAAGCCCACATCTCCGCCGTCAGCGGCTTGTTCGCTTCCAGCAATACTTCGCCGGTCTGGCGATTCACCAGCTCGCCCACCGTCACTGCGCCTTCCAGGTCCGCCACGCCGATTTCCACCTGCGTGACACGCGCCTTCGCCATTTCCTTGTACAGCGCGTCGCTGATGCGCTTGTGCGCGCCCACCAGCACTTCGCCGGATTTGGGATGCTTGATTTCCTTGGACAGCTTGCGGTCAATCAAGCCTTCCGAAGCGTTCCAGTACAACTCGCCTTCCCGCAGGGAAATGCGCTCCACTTGATAGAACGTCCGCAAAATGTCTTCGTTCGATTTCAGTCCCAGCGCGCGCAGGAAGATCGAGCCGAGGAACTTGCGCTTGCGGTCAATGCGTACGTACAAAATGTTCTTGGTGTCGTACTCGAATTCCACCCACGATCCGCGGTAAGGAATGATCTTGCCCAGGAAGTAGCTGCGATTATTGGCCGTCTCGAAGAATACGCCCGGCGAACGATGCAACTGGCTGACGATGACGCGCTCGGTCCCGTTGATGATGAACGTCCCGTTCTCCGTCATCAGCGGAATATCGCCGAAGAAAACTTCCTGCTCTTTGATATCGCGAATGGATTTCGCGCCGGTGTCCGGGTCCTTGTCGTAAATCGTCAGGCGAATGGTCACCTTGAGCGGCGCCGAGTACGTCATGCCGCGCTCCTGGCATTCGTTCACGTCGTACTTCAATTGCAGCGTGACCGGATCTCCGCACTTGTTGCAGAAAGTCGGCGTGTTCTTGTTGAACGTGCCGCACTTCGCGCACAGCACGTCGCCCGTCTTATATGGATTCGTTACCACCGAGGCTCCGCAATTCCGGCAGGTGGCGCGCAAATGATGCAGGCCGCGCAAATGGCCGCACTTGCATTCCCAGTTTCCGATCGCGTAATCCACGAAATCCAGCTGCGACAACCCGCGAAAATCCTGGATCGGAAACACCGATGCGAATACCGACTGCAGGCCCGTGTCTTCCCGCTCGCTCGGCAGCAAATCCATCTGCAAAAATCTTTGATACGACTTCTTCTGCACGTCAATCAGGTTCGGAATCTGCACCGTGGTCTTGATCTTGGCGAAGTCCAGGCGTGCCCGTTCCCGAGTGGCGCGATTACCGTTGCGATTGCTCATTGACCATCCTCATAAATGAATTCATGCCGGAAATGACGGCACGGGTAGACACCCGCCCCGTCAGTCCGGGAAGGACGTATTGTGAGGTTCCTTGTTCCTAAGGAGTGCGCGCGTACGCGAATTCCTTCGCGGCCCCAGCTTCCAGGCCGCAGGGGCAATTGCTACTTGATATCTACCTTGGCCCCGGCGTCTTCGAACTTTTTCTTGATCGTGGCGGCTTCGTCTTTGTTGACGCCCTCTTTCACCGTCTTGGGGGCGCCATCCACCAGATCCTTGGCTTCTTTCAAGCCCAGGCTGGTGACTTCGCGAACCGCTTTGATCACGTTGATCTTGTTGGCGCCCACTTCGGTGAGTACGACGGTGAATTCCGTCTTCTCTTCCGGTGCGCCCGCCGCTCCTGCGCCCGCTCCGCCCGCTACCATCACGGGCGCCGCTGCTGCCGCGGAGACGCCGAAAGCTTCTTCCATCTTCTTTACCAGATCAGAAGCTTCGAGCAGCGTCAGACCCTTGATCTCTTCCAGAATTGTTTCTACTTTGCTGGCCATCGCTGTTTCCTATCCTCCTCCGAATTGAACAACCAAATTCCGTGCTTGCAAGATTGCCGGACTGCCTTTCAAAATTCCCTGCGAAATCCCCCGCAAACTTCCCTGGAAAATCCCGTTACGATTGAACCGCTTCAGGCGCCGGGCTGGCTTCCGGTGCCGCGCCGCCCGCTCCGAACTTGTTGGCCTTGGCCGCTTCGCTGGTGACCACCGCCAGATTCCGCGGCACGGCTGCCAGCACTGTCGCCACGCGCTGTGCCGGAGCATTCAGCAGGAACATGATCTTGCTGATCAGCTCATCCTTGCTCGGCAATTCCGCCAGTTGCTTGATTTCCTGAATCGAAATCACGCGCCCTTCCACCCATCCGGCGCGGAATTGGAATGCCGGCACATCCTTCGCAACCTTCGTCAGAATCTTCGCGAGCGCCACCGGATCGGTCTTGGTGTAGGCGATTGAATTCGTGCCCTTCAGCCCCTTCAGCAATCCCTCCGCGGGAGTGCCGGCCCCGGCGCGCTCCGCCACCGTGTTCTTCACCACTTGATATTTCCCGCCCGCGGCTTCCACGGTGCGGCGCAGCTTGGTGTCTTGCTCGACGGTGATGCCCTGAAACGTCGAAAGAATCACGGTCGAGACGGTCGCCAGCTGCTTCTTCAGCTCTTCCGCCTGCGTCACCTTTTCGGACTTCTTCTTCATCCCCGAATCTCCCTCGTGCCGCCCTGCTTACGCTGCCACAGCCACGGCGTGATCCGCTTCGGCTTCGTCAATCGGCACGCCCGGCCCCATCGTCGAAGTCAGCGTGATTTTCTTGATGTACTTTCCCTTGGCCGCCGCCGGCTTGGCCTTGATGATCGCCGCCAGCAACGCGTGCGCGTTCCCCGCCAGTTGTTGCGCCGAAAAACTGATCTTGCCCACCGGCGAATGGATCAGCCCGGTCTTATCCAGGCGGAACTCCACTTTACCGGCCTTGATTTCCTTGATCGCTTTGGCCACGTCCGCGGTCACCGTTCCGGTTTTCGGATTCGGCATCATCCCGCGCGGCCCCAGCACCTTGCCCAGCTTGCCTGCGGACCTCATCATGTCCGGCGTCGCGATCACTGCTTCGTAATCCGTCCAGCCGCCCTGAATCTTCTCCACCATGTCTTCGCCGCCGACGAAATCCGCGCCCGCTTCCTGCGCCTCGCGAATCTTGTCGCCGCCCGCGATCACCACCACGCGCTTCGATTTTCCCAGCCCGTGCGGCAGCACCACCGTGCCGCGCACCATCTGGTCGGACTGCTTGGAATCCACGCCCAGATTCAAAACCAGCTCCACGGTCTCGTCGAACTTCACGAAATGCGCCTTGCGCAATAGTTCCGCGGCTTCTTCGAGCTTGTAAGGACGCGCCTCCACCATCTTGCGGGCGCGATCTATATTCTTTCCACCTACTTTTGCGCTGCGGCCCATCGTCTTTTCTCTCCTGCGCAGTTAAGAAATACTTGCGTCCGCTGTCTTTTCGGACTCCTGCGCGTGCTGCAGAACTATTCGCTGACTTCTACGCCCATGTTGCGCGCCGTGCCCTTGATCGAACGCACCGCCGCTTCCAGGCTCATGGTGTTCAGGTCCGGCAGCTTCAACTTGGCGATTTCTTCGACTTGCTTCGCCGTCAGCTTGCCCACCTTGTTGCGATTCGGTTCCGGCGAGCCTTTCACGATTCCCGCCGCGCGCTTGATTAGCTCGGACGCGGGCGGCGTCTTCATGATGAACGTGAACGTGCGGTCGCTGTAAATCGTCACCAGCACCGGAATGATCATCCCGTCCGGCTCTTTCGCCGTCTTGGCGTTGAACTGCTTGCAGAAATCCATGATGTTTACGCCGTGCGGGCCCAGCGCCGTGCCCACGGGCGGCGCCGGCGTCGCCTTCATCGCCGGCAATTGCAATTTCACTGTCGCTTGAACTTTCTTCGCCATCTTTCGTGTCCTCTATACCGTCATTCTGAGCGCAGCGAAGAATCTCTCTTCGTTACGTCGCGAGGTCGCTGAAAGCTACGCGACCTTTTCCACCTGCGCGAAATCCAGCTCCACCGGCGTCGAACGCCCGAAGATCGTCACCGAAACTTTCAGCGTCGAGCGGTCGGAATTCACTTCCTCCACCACGCCCGTGAAGTTCGCAAAAGGCCCTTCGCCGATGCGCACTTTCTCGCCGCGGTCAAAGGACAGCTTCGGCTTCGGCTTTTCCGCCGTGGTCGTCGCCCGATTCAAAATATTCTGCACTTCTTCATCCGTCAGCGGCGAAGGCGTCTGCCCCGACCCGACGAATCCCGTCACCCGCGGCGTCGAACGCACCACGTGCCAGGTGTAATCGTCCATATCCATTTCCACCAGCACATATCCCGGATAACACATGCGCGGCGAAATCACTTTCTTGCCGCCGCGCACTTCCACTACCGATTCCGTCGGAATAATGATCTGCCCGATCTTGTCGGTCAGCCCGAACGCCGCGACGCGCCCTTCCAGGCTTTCCTTCACTTTCTTCTCGAAGCCCGAGTAGGTGTGCACGATGTACCACTGCTTGGAAGTCGCGCTTCCGCCGGGGTTCGCTTCCTCATGCCCTTCGGGCATTTCCGGTGCTTGGTTCACTTCGTTGCCTTCGTTACTCGCGTTGGTTTCTTCAGAGTTTCTTTGCATATTCAATCAGCCATTTGATCGTATTTCCGAAAATCATGTCCGTGAAAAAGAAATACACGCCGAAAAACGCCACCGTCAGCGCCACCACCAGCGTGGTGGAAATCACGTTCGCGCGCGACGGCCAGTTCACCTGCCGCATTTCCACGCGCACTTCATGCAAAAACGTCCGGAACCGTTTCGGATACGACGCCAGTTTCCCTACTGGTTCCAGCAGGGCAAAGCCGTCTACGCGATCTGACTCATCCTTATTCACTTTCGCCGCCTGTGCCATCTACTGACCGCCTTCGTCCCGACCTATTGGCCTGCGCACTCTGCAAAAGAGCTGGCAGGGGAGGAGGGATTCGAACCCCCACTCTCGGTTTTGGAGACCGATGGTCTACCGTTAAACCTACTCCCCTTTACCCTGAGAACCCGCCAGTGGCGGGTTCGAAGGGCTTACCCGCCGCACGCCAGTTCCCTCTTGTACTAACCTTAGTTTCTTCTCGCGGCTCCAGCCCTTCAACTCGACTTCTCGCCGCCGCGCTGAAAAAATATCGGGGAATCCTTGGCTCCAAAACAATTCCACGGGCCGCCGGGACTTCGTAAACCTTGCCCCAAAACCGCGGTTGTGCTCTTGGACTCGCTCGTCAACGTTGTCGGTAATTCCGACATAGAACGATCCATCCGCGCAGCGCACCATGTAACAAAACCAAGCCGCTTCCATACTCTTCGGCCTAGCCCACACCCGCCGAATCCGAAGCTATTTCACTTCCTTATGCCCCGTATGCTTCCGGCAAGTGTTGCAAAACTTGGAAGTCTCCAACCGTTCCGTATGCTTCTTACGGTTCTTGGTGGTCGTGTAGTTCCGGTTCTTACAATCGTTGCACTGTAGTGTGATGATTTCTCGCATGTTCGTTTACTCGATGATCTCGGCGACTGCGCCGGCTCCGACCGTGTGCCCGCCCTCGCGAATCGCGAAGCGCAAGCCCTTCTCGAGCGCCACCGGAGTGATCAGCGTGATCTCGCACGAAATGTTATCGCCCGGCATCACCATCTCCACTCCCTGCGGCAACTTCACATCCCCCGTCACGTCCGTCGTGCGAAAATAAAATTGCGGCCGGTACCCCGTGAAAAACGGCGTGTGCCGCCCTCCTTCTTCCTTCGTCAAGACGTACGCTTCCGCCTTGAACTTCGTGTGCGGCGTAATCGACCCCGGCTTCGCCAGCACCTGCCCGCGCTCCACTTCATCCTTCTCCGTCCCGCGCAGCAGCAATCCCACGTTGTCTCCCGCCAACCCTTCATCCAGCAACTTGCGGAACATCTCGATGCCCGTCACCGTCTTCTTCATCGTTGGACGGAATCCCACAATCTCTACTTCCTCGCCCACCTTCACCTTGCCGCGCTCGATGCGCCCCGTTACCACCGTTCCTCTGCCGGAAATCGAAAAAATATCCTCGATCGGCATCGCAAACGGCTTATCAATATCCCGCACCGGCTGCGGTATGTTCTTGTCCACCGCTTCCATCAATTCCAGGATGGATTTCTCCCACTTCGCATCCCCTTCCAAGGCCTTCAAAGCCGACCCGCGTATCACCGGCAGCGTATCCCCCGGATATTGATAGCTCTTCAAAAGCTCGCGCACTTCCAGTTCCACCAACTCCAGCAGCTCCGGATCGTCCACCATGTCGCACTTGTTCAAAAACACGACGATGTACGGCACACCAACTTGCCGCGCCAGCAGAATATGCTCGCGCGTCTGCGGCATCGGACCATCGGTCGCCGCCACCACCAGAATCGCGCCGTCCATCTGCGCCGCGCCCGTGATCATGTTCTTCACATAATCCGCGTGCCCCGGGCAATCAATGTGCGCGTAGTGCCGGTTCGCCGTCTCGTACTCCACGTGCGACACCGCGATCGTGATTCCGCGCTCGCGCTCTTCCGGCGCGTTGTCAATCGAATCAAACGCCCGGAAGGCCACCTTCGGATTGTTCTTCGACAACACTTTGGTGATCGCCGCCGTCGAAGTCGTCTTGCCGTGGTCAATGTGACCAATCGTCCCGATATTCACGTGCGGCTTATTACGCTCGAATTTCTCTTTCGCCATCTCGTATCACCCTCGTATTAGGACTGCGCGGCAACATCCGCGCGATATCATTTCACTGCTACGGGCGCTGGCAAATTCCTTCAGATCCTGCGTTAGGGTTGTGCAATGGAGCGGGGGACGGGACTCGAACCCGCGACCATCTGCTTGGAAGGCAGAGACTCTACCACTGAGTTACCCCCGCTCATTTTCCAACCTCAGTCTGATCGTCTCAGCCGCGACCAACTTCAAATATTCACGGCCGATCCCACTCTTCAAATACTTTTCTCGTGCCCGCGCTGCCAAACGGGAATCGAAACGTTCTGCATAAACCAAGTCAAAAGGCACTCGCGAGCGCGTCGAACGGTTGTAACCGGCGTTGTGTTCCTTACTTCCCGCCGGCGTTCTGCGAACTCCCCGTTCCCACGCTTCGCGCCGCTCGATGGTGATCTGGAGCCTGGGACCGGGATTGAACCGGTGACCTCGTCCTTACCAAGGACGCGCTCTACCAGCTGAGCTACCCAGGCGTTTACCGGCCGCCCCGCTTGTTCCGCGTTGCCATCAGAATCGCCGCCGGAGCTGCCGCGCTTCTGAATTTTTTCGTTTCTGTGAATATTCCCGCGCTCGGTTGTCCAACCATGCGCTGGGTCACGCGAGTTGCTGGTGGACGGGGGAGGATTCGAACCTCCGTAGCCCGCAAGGAGCGGCAGATTTACAGTCTGCTGGTTTTAGCCACTCACCCACCCGTCCCGCAAAACCGTTCGGGACGTTGCCGCTCGTCCCATGAAATCTTACGGGACACAACTGCATCCCGCATGTCCAACCAGTTTCTTTAACCGGACTGCTGTACGGGGCACTCCGCAATGCAGAAAGGGCTCGTGTCCAGAGACACCAGCCCTAGCGCTTTTGTCGCGAGGAATTCCGTCCGCAACCCCTGCCAAAATTTTCCCTACGTCAATCTCAGCTGGCGGAGGGAGTTGAACCCCCGACCCTCTGATTACAAATCAGATGCTCTACCAACTGAGCTACGCCAGCACTGGCAAACCGAGCAAAATTATCATACAGGCAATCAAATTGCAAGCAAGTTTCTGTTGGCCGCAAAACCGTTGCCAGTTGCCCACATACCCTGCACCCAGGATGCCGAGCGTGCCCTACTATTATACATCTAAACCCCACCTCTTGAGAACTCCAGCGCCGCCGACCGTTACTTCGCGGCGGGCTCCGCCATCGGCTTCGCAAACTGAGCATCCGCAAGTTGCAGATTATGCTGGATTTCCGTGAACTTGATCGTAAACGCCGATTCAGCGCTGCTCTGCTGCACCGTGAACGGCAATTTCACTCCGTCCACATCCCTATAATCCCCAACCTCCGCCTGGAACACCTTCACTCCGTCCGGCGTGTTCCGGTGGTTCACCGCTCGCACCAGTAGCCAGCTTTCCGTGTCGAAGTACATTTTGTCCGGATCGCCTGCCCCGGAGGAAGCCTCCACCACGTACGCATCGTGGTCCCGCACCTTTTCCGTGCCGGTCACCGTCATCTTCGTGTACAGCTTCTTCAGATCCAGCGGGTGATAAAAATCCGCCTCGCGCCGCGCATCTTCCAATTCCGCGCCGCTCAAAACTCGCAAGCCATTTTGCGGATCGTCGGACCACGCCGTGGTTCCGTCGAAGCCTTGCTCAAAAACCGCGCCCGCCAGGGTGATCACCGCCAGCATCGAGTTCGGCGCCTTTTCGTGAATCTCCACGCTCCCGCTCAAATTGTTCATCGAAGGAATTTCGATCGTGCCCTTCGATACGCGTGAATTCAATTTGGTCCATGCCGCGCGCCCGCCGATGGCATTCACATAATGATCGAGCACTTGATCGGCAGTGGGCGTGGCCGCAGTCGCTGCTCCCGGCGCCGTCGCGGCCGGCGATGAAGTTTGCGCGTGCGCCGGGATCCCGATGAACATTCCCAGCGCTGCCACGCCAAGCGCTTTGCTCCATGCGAATTTCATCTTGCCAACCTTCCTTCGCGAAGAACTTCGCTGTATCTGAATTAGAGGCTCGCTGAGCCTATTCCGTTGGCTGGAATTGTTCCTGTCGCAAGCTTGCGCCAATCGCGCAAATTGAATCCTCTGAATTCTGCTACGCAGCCGGGGATTAAAACATTACACTAACTTGGCCGGAACGATTACAAATTTAAAGTGCCCGTATCGTCCACAACTCGCGCCTGGATCGTCGTCGCCATCTTGCTGCTCTGCTTGCTTGGCGGCGCCGCTGTCTTCTATTACCGGCAGCATCGCCCGCTTCCGCCGATCGTTACCACCGTCCCCGGCGCTCCCGCCGCAGTCCCGCCATCCGGCATTCTCAGCGAATTGCCGCCGGACGCGCCCGTCGTAGCCTATATAGACGCGACAACTCTGCGATCGTTGCAGAATTCTCCTCTGGCTGCCGCGTTGGGCCTCGCCTCGCCCGGCCCGCAAGCGGATCGCGACTACTCCAATTTCGTCCGCGATACCGGCTTCGATTACACGCGCGACCTCGACCACGCCGCCATCGCCTTCTGGCCCGCCAGTATCGGCACACCCCAAAACGTTCTCGGTGAAGATCGCGTGGTGGCTATCGGCGACGGCCGCTTCGATCAGCAGAAAATCAAATCCTATGCGCTGCGCACCGGAAAAGAACTCACGCGCGGCTCCCAATCGGTTTACGAAGTTCCCGGCAATCCCCCGGTCTCGCTGATGTTCCTTTCACCCACGCGCATCGCGCTCGCCGGCGGCAAGAACGCCACAGAGCTTCTCGGCCGCATCAATCCCGCGGGCTCGTCCTCGCACGATCGCGCCATGCAATCGCGCATTGATCGCGTCACTGGCGCGCCCATCTTCGCGGTCGCGCGCACTGACAAATTGCCGGCGAGCATCTACGACAGCCTTCACAACGCGCCGCAGCTCGCACAGCTCGCCCGCAGCGTTCAGGCCATCACCCTCGCCGGCCAGCCCGACGGCAACAATTTAAGAATCACGCTCGATGCCGAATGCGACTCGCTGAAAAACGCCATGCAACTCGCGTTCCTCCTCGAAACCGGAAAAATGGCAGGCGCGATCGCGCTTTCCGATCCCAATACGCGTCGCCAAATGACCCGTGAACAAATCTCCTTCCTCGAGGCGCTCATTAATCAAGCCAAAATCACCAACCAGAACAAAATAATCCGCCTCGTTCTGGACATCACTCCCGCCATGCTCAACGCTGCGCCAGCCAGAGCTGTCACGCTGCGTTCACCGGCCGTGCATCCCGTCGCGCACTAGACGCGAGCTCGTTCCACCACGCAAAACGCAATCTTTGCACACGCCTCGTTCACGATGCGGCAGATGTCTCGGAAAAAAACGGGCTGAATTAATCGGCGGCTGCGGTAGAAGTAGCCGCGGTGCTCAGGTAACGCCAGGGATTTACAGGTGTGTTGTAAATGCGGACTTCGTAATGCAGGTGCGGACCCGTCGAGCGCCCGCTCTGGCCCTCATATCCAATAATGTCTCCGCGCTTCACGTGCATGCCCACGTGCGTCGCGAACCCGGAAAGATGCCCGTACCACGTTGTAACTCCAAATCCGTGGTCTATCACCACCAGCCGGCCATAGCCGGCTCGCTGGTCCATCACTGCCACCACGCCGTCAGCCGTCGCGCGGATCGCATCGCCGTAGTGCGAAGCAATATCCATTCCCGCGTGGAACGCGCCTTCTCCGCTGAAGGGATCCAGTCGCTCCCCAAAATGTCCCGTAATCTCGCCCACCACCGGCCAGAGTGTCGGCACAATTCCCAGGCTGCTCAGTTGCGCCGCAGGCAGCAAACGCATCCCGCCGCTGGACATCGCCACCGCCGACGCGTTTCTTTCCAGGTAGCTGAACTCATCTACCGAATCTTGGTATTCCACGTCCGGCTGTGCTTCGTCGTCGCCGAAAGCAAAAGGCGTCTGCCGGAACCGGGTGATTCCGTAAGCCACAGCCACTTCGCTGGCCAGCGATTGCAGGGAATCCAGGCGCTGGTTCGTGTCCTTCACTTCCGTTTGCAGCGCTTTATACTGCTGCTTCAGCGTGTCCTGCTCCCGCCGCAACGAATTGTAATTCGTGGTCTTCCATAGCATCCGGGAGTACGAACCCATCCCGGCCAGCACCGTGATTCCGCCTACCGCCGCCAGAATGGCCAGCGCGTGCAGCACGTAAAACGGCACACGGACGCGCCGCATCCCGCCGGACGCGCTCGAAGCAATAAAAAACGTGTAGTACTTCCCCTTCATAATGTTAATTTTTTCCAGAATGATTCGAGTTCAGTCTATCGAGCGCCGTGCGTCCCCCGCCGCGGCTACCCGATTCCGTCAGAAGTCTGCGATGCGAGGCCTGATACAAAACCCGGTGAATTGTAATAACGCTACCCATTGTGGTCAACCTCAAACTTAGTTTTCCACAGCCTCGCCTTGAACGCAAAGTACTTATCGGCGCGTCATCAATTTCGATTGCAGTTCCACTTGAGCAAACCTTAACTTAGATGCGGAAATCATTACAACTGTCCAAAGGTTCAGGATGGAACGGGAAAGCCAACTGGTCGAAAAAATCGCCCGCGCTCTAAATTCAGGGTTTACGCTGTCTTCCGCACGCGGAAACCCGCCTCCGGCGTCAGCCCGAAAGAGGCCGCCGTCTGGCCGACGAGCGACCTCTACCCGATCGCAGCGCCGTCGCACAACTAAGAGCCAAGCCACCCTTCGCCTCGGCATCGGTGACGATGCCGCGCTTATCGCTCCTCGCGGTAAGAACGAATGGGTCCTTACGTGTGACGCCTTTCTCGAAGGTGTCCACTTCCTCGCGAAAACGCATCCCCCAGATTCGGTAGGCTACAAATCCCTGGCCCGCGCTACCAGCGACCTCGCCGCCATGGGCGCCACCCCGCGCTTCTTCCTTCTAACTTTGGCCCTGCCTCAGTGCATCATCCCCGCCGCCACCGACGGTCATGGGACGGGTTTGCAATTTGCCAAAAAAACTACTGTTTCAATGGGTCGCCGCCCGTTCAATCGGGGCCTTGTGGGTCGTGGCTTTAGCCACGACATAAACTCCGCAACCAAACAAGGGGCTTTAGCCCCTGAAGCTCCCTCCGAGATTTGGCTAAACGCGTTTCTCAGAGGCATGGCCCGCGCCGCCCGGGAATTAGGCATGACGATCATCGGCGGCGACACCACAAAAAGTGATCGCATCTTCATCAGCATCACCGCACTCGGCGAAATCCCGCGCGGCCGCGCACTAACCCGCTCCGGCGCCAAGCCCGGCGATCTGCTCTACGTCAGCGGCACTCTAGGCCGCGCGCAACTAGGCCTCGAACTGGTCCTCCGCGGCGCAGCCCAAGACCGCAGCCTCCGCGCGCTGACCCAACCGCATCTCTACCCAAAAATTCAGGTCGCACTCGGCTCATGGCTAGCCCGCCATCGCGTCGCCTCCTCCGCCATGGACATCTCCGACGGCCTCTCCACCGATCTCGCCCGCCTCTGCGCCGCCAGCGGAGCAGGCACAAAAATCTGGGCGGACAAAATACCCACGTCCACAATCCCCCCCGCCACAAAAAAAATCGCCGAGCGCAAACTCGATCCCCTGCAACTAGCTCTGCACGGCGGCGAAGATTACGAACTCCTCTTCACAATCCCGCCACGCCAAGCAAAAAAACTCCGCAACGCTCCAGGCGCCGCAGCGCTAACCCACATCGGTGAAATCACGCGCAACCAAAAAATCGTCCTCGTGCAAAAAGATGGCAGCCGCGAACCACTAAACCCGGGCGGCTGGGATCCCTTCCGCGACCACTAGCGCCGGTGCATCCTGAGGCGTCGCCAGGGGGCGGCGCCGAAGAACGTCCCGCTTGCACTGAACGCAGCGAACGTGCCCGCTCTTCAACGGATTTCACCCGACGCAACAAAATAAGGCAGACAAGTTGGATTTGATTCAGTTGTAAGCTTGCGGACAGGCCTGAAAACCGAATCGAAGATCGCTGATTGTCCTGACGAGTTCCACGAAAACACCGGACAGCATCGCGAATCAACCTAGATCGCAGGGCAAAGCAACCGGTGACACGCCGGCGCTACGAATGCGGCGCGGCAACCGCACTGACGCGTGCCGGAGCAGGCGCGGCAGTCGGCGTAAGTTTCTTCGGCGGAGCCGTTGGCAGCTTCGGCCCCGCTTTCGGCGGCGACGCCGAACCTGCAGCACCCGGCGCTTTTGTTTCCGTCAATCCCTGCTCCGCGGCATCGGCAGGCGGCGCGGTATCCGGCACATCCACCAACACCTGTTTGGTCGGCGCAATCTTTTCCAGCGGCACCACGTTTGGAAAATTTTCCACGGGCATGCCCTGCGTCGCTTGCTGCATAAATTCCAGCCAAATCGGCAAAGCCGCGCGCGCCCCCGTTTCCTTCTTCCCCAGCGAGATGCGCTTGTCGTCGTTCCCTACCCACACGCCCGCCGTTATCTGCGGCGTAAATCCGATGTACCAAGCGTCGGTAAAATCGTTCGTCGTCCCGGTCTTTCCCGCCGAAGGACGCCCCAACTCCTTCGCGCGCACTCCGGTTCCGAACTGCACCACGTCCTCGAGCATCGCCACCATCGTCCGCGCCACGTCCGGCGGAATCACATCCGTGACGTTCGGCCGCACCTCCTCCAGCACCGCCCCGTCATAAGAAGTCACGCGCTTGATGTAATGCGGCTCGATGTGTATGCCGTCGTCGGGAAAAACCGTAAATGCCGACGTGTGCTCGATCAGCGTCAAATCCGCCGCGCCCAGCGCCAGCGGCAAATAGGGCGGCAGCGGGCTGGTAATCCCAAATTTTCGCGCCAGGTCCACCACGTTCAGCACGCCCACGTGATCCAGCAGGCGCACGGCCGGCACGTTGCGCGAATCAGCCAGCGCGCGCCGCAGCGTGATGCGCCCCTCGAATTTTTCATCGTAATTGCGCGGAGAATAATTCTGCCCGCCGCTGCGAAATGTCACCGGCGCATCCACGATCGTGTCGAACGGGCTCATCCCCATCTCCAGCGCGTCCGAGTACACGTACACCTTGAACGAGCTGCCCGTCTGGCGCAGCGCTTGCGTCGCCCGATTGAATTTCGATTCCTCGAAATCGTAGCCGCCCACC
Organism: uncultured Acidobacteriota bacterium; assembly: GCA_963804655.1. Taxonomy (GTDB): domain Bacteria; phylum Acidobacteriota; class Terriglobia; order Acidiferrales; family UBA7541; genus Palsa-295. Next base: position 149,574 of record CAWDRE010000001.1, read on the forward strand.
ATGGCCTTGATCTCGCCGCTCGCATTATCAATCGCCAGCAGCGACGCCTGCGCCGCCGGCACCTGCTCCAGTTCCACGCGCGCCGTAATCCCCGAAATCTCCTTGATCGCAACGCAGACCAGATCGCCTGCCTTCAGCAGTTGTGCCGGCGACTTCCGTCCCGTCCACGCAAAATCCGCCGGCGTCAGCATCGCGTGATACGTCCCGATTTTGATGGAAGCGAACGTCGGCTCGACCTTGGTCACCAGGCCCGTGACGTAATCGCCCTTCTGAATCGCGTCGTGCCAGTCGTCGCTCTGGTATTTCTCCAGCGGGCCTTCGTGCTGCTCCAGAATATTCGGCAGGTTCCCGCGCCATCCGTGGCGCCGGTCATAAGCGTGCAACCCGTCGCGCACCGCTTGGTCCGCCGCTTTCTGCATCGCCACATTCAACGACGTATAAACGCGCAATCCCTGTTCGTGTACCGCCGCCGTGCCGTAGGTGTGCTCCAGATACTGGCGCACTTCCTCGACGAAATACGGCGCCAGGTCATTCCGCAGCGGCTCGATGTGCAGTCCCAGCGGCAACTTCGTGGCCGCCTCCGCTTGCGCCTCCGTGATCTTGTGGTCGTGCGCCATCAACGACAGCACCAGGTTCCGCCGCGCCAGCGCCCGCTCCGGATGATTGATCGGCGCGTAAATCGGCCCGCGGATGATCGCCGCCAGCATCGCCGCTTCCGGCAGCGTCAATTGCCCCACCGGCTTGTCGAAATAATATTCCGACGCCGCCTCGAATCCGTAATTTCCCGCTCCCAGATAAATCTGGTTGCAGTACATTGTAAAAATCTGTTCCTTGGTGTAATGCCGCTCGATCTGAATCGCCAGCAGCGTCTCCTCGATCTTCCGCCGCGCGCTGCGGTCCGAACGATTCAGAAATAATCCGCCCGCAAGCTGCATCGTCAACGTGCTGGCGCCTTCCGCCAGCCGATGGTGGCGGATGTCGTGCCACGCCGCTTCCAGCACGCGCGGAATGTCCACTCCCCAGTGTTGTTCGAAGTGCTGGTCTTCCGTGGTGAGAATCGCGTCCCGCAGAACTTTCGGGATCTGGTTGTACGTCAGCAGTATCCGCCGTTGCAGCGCGAACGTTCCGATGGATTGCCCGTCGTCCGCGTACAGCTCCGTCACCACGTTCGGCCGGTAATCCTGCAGCGCGTGAATTTCCGGCAAATCGCTCGAATATACAAACAGCAATCCCGCCGCCGCGCCCACCGCCACCGCGCACAACAACAAAAATGTGAACGCGAGCTGGCCAAAGACCGTGTCGCCCGTAATCTTCATCGTCGCGCGATAAAATCGTTCCATTCACCTGCCATTCTAGCGCATACCTAACCCCCGCGCCGGATTCTACCTTCCAACAATGTTCCCAAAATGCGCCAGCGCGCGACGCCACCGAGCGGCAGCGACACAGAGTCGCAGAAACACAAAAACAAAAAGGCAGGAAAGCTTCGCCCGCCGCGATGTCCCAGGACGCGTCCTCGTCGCGCCGTCGCGAACGCGCACATATTCCCGCGCGGCCTCCGAACACAACCACAGGCAACCGTAAGGGCGGGTCTAAGACCCGCCCGCCGTAACTGAACCGACGCAGACCATTGCCTCTTTGCTTCTCTGCCTCTCTGCCTCTCCGCCTCTTTGCCTCCGCCTGCCTCCGTGTCTCTGTGCCTCCCCGGCCCATGGTATTTTTGCCATTGCCTCTCAGCATCCCGCCAAGTAGATTAATCCAACCCTGACCCACAGCGAGGACGCATGGAAGCAGACCCGCTCCTGTTTCGCGATCTAACCTTTATCTTCCTCGCCGCCGTAGTCGGCGGACTCATCTTCTGGCGCCTGAAGCTGCCGCTAATCCTCGGCTACGTCCTGGGCGGCATCGTCATCAGCCCGTTCACTCCTGGCCCGCATCTCTCGAATCTCCACACCTTCGAAGTATTCGCCGAAGTCGGCGTCGTCCTGCTGATGTTCTCCATCGGAGTTGATTTTTCGATTCCGGACCTGCTGCGCGTGAAATGGATTGCTCTCGGCGGCGGCACCTTGGGGATTCTGCTCTCCGTGGGCATGGCGCTGGCAGCTTCATGGCTTGCCGGATGGACTCTGATTCAAGGCTTCGTCATCGGCGCCACGGTCTCCGTCGCCAGCACCATGGTCCTCGCCCGCTTGCTCGCCGATCGCGACGCCATGGGCACCACCTACGGCCGCGTCATGATCGGCATCACCCTGGTGGAAGATATCGCCGTCGTTTTCATGACCATCATCATTCCCATCTTCAGCGGTCCCGCCGAAGGCCGTTTTGCAAAAGCCGCCTGGGCCCTCGGCAAAGCCGCCATCCTGCTCGTCCCACTGGCCTTTCTCGCCATGACCGTCGTTCCCCGCGTCCTTCGCAAAGCCGCGGGCACCAAGGACAACGAACTTTTTCTGCTGGTCGCCATCGCCATCTGCCTGGTTTCCGCCGCCGTCGCGCAGGCCGTGGGTTTCTCCGTCGCGCTCGGCGCGTTCCTCGCGGGACTTTCCATCAGCGGCTCGGAAGACCTGCACGAAGCGCACACCACGCTGATCCCTCTGCGTGACGCCTTCGTCGCCCTGTTTTTTGTTTCACTCGGCACGCTGGTCGTCCCCAGCGTGATTCTGCACAATCTTCCGCTGCTCGGCGTGATGCTCCTGCTGATCGTCGTCGGCAAATTCGCGGTCTGGCTCGCCGTCATGAAACTCTTCCGCTACTCGCTGTGGACTTCCATCGCCGTCGCCGCCGGCCTGACGCAAATCGGCGAACTCTCCTTTATCCTGGTAGAAGTGGCAAAAAAATCCGGCCTGGTAGGCGAGGAAGTCTTCACCGCCACGCTGGCCGCTTCCCTGATCTCAATTTTCCTGAACGTGCTGATCGTAAGGTGGGTCCTGCGCTGGATAGAACCAAAACTCCAAGCCGAAGCCGCCGCGTTGCCGCAGGTTACGTAGTCATCCCGCTTGCCCTGACGCAGGAAGGGAGCGCAGCGAGGGATCTCTCTGAATACTCAAGCAAGGATGCGGCAAAAAGGCAGGCGTGCAAGCAGCCGCGAATCGTGCAAAACACAAATTCCTATCTTCTATTTTCCAATTTCACTTTCCGAACGTCATCCCAACGCTTCTTCCGCCTCCAGCACCGTGCCATACGCCTTGATCAACGTCCCCACGTGCGTCATGTCAATCAGCGCCTTCACCTGCGTGTTCATTCCGGTCACGGCCAGTTTGCGCTGCGCCCGCTGCGCCGCCACGTAGGCCCCCACCAGCGCGCCCAGGCCCGCCGAATCCACGTACGGCACGCCGCTGAAATCCAGAATCAGTTTCGGCGCTGTCTCCGCCCGCGTCGCCTTCTGAAAATCGAATACCGTCTGAATGTTCAGCGAACCCTTCAACGTCAAAATCTTCTGCCCTTCCCGGCTCCCGGCAGATGCAACGATTTGCAAATGTTCAGTGGACATGGACCGTGATTCTACCGAATCGCCCGCGCGCCAATTATGAATATTGTGTTACAGGGGAAGCTCGGTAGCGCCGGCGTCCCGCCGGTTCTCTGCTACAGCTGCGACTCCAACGCGACGTTCAAGCTTTCAACTATCAACTGTCAACTCTGATCGCGCGCCTTCCAGCACCACCCTCACGGATCAAACCGCGCCCGCAATTCCGCCGGCATAATCGGACACACCTCTTCCCGCCGTCCAAACACGCGATAACGAATCCGCGCCACAAAATCGTACACAAAATCCAGCAGCCGTCGCGGTATCACTCCCAGCACCGCGGCCAACACCGTCCAAGCGCCCCCCAGCCTCCGCAAAATATGCAAGAACGCGGCAGACCGCACCAGAAGTTCCCCATCGTGGGTCAGCACCACAACGCTGTCGGGCAATCCCGCCCGCTGCTCCTCAGCCACTAACCTCTGAAAAGTCTCCCCCTGCAAAGGCGCAAACCGGAATGCCCGCCCGCTGCGATCCTGTCTCACCACGAATTTCACCGCGCGATGGCACAATCCGCAGTGTCCATCGTAAAAAAGATATTCCGTGCCGTGCTCTTCTCGCTCCACCGGAAAAGCATAGCACGAGCGCGCAGCGGCTCCGTTCCGCGCGCCGAGCCGGCACCTGTCAACACGCTCTCTCCGTGCCGCGCCAATCGCACTTACGGAAACGTTCGCTGCTTCCCGCTTGCCACTCTTTCTGAAACTCTCTAAGCTTGTTTTGTTCGCCCGATTCTGCGGAGCCCGTCAAGCGCATGAAGTGCAACAACATCCTCGAAGCCATCGGCAATACGCCGATCGTCCGCCTGAACCGCCTGGCGAAAGATTCGTCCGCCGAAGTCTGGATCAAGGCCGACTACATGAATCCCGGCGGCTCGGTGAAAGATCGCATCGGCATCTCCATGATCGAGGAAGCCGAACGCACCGGCAAACTCAAGCCCGGCGGCACCATCATCGAAGGTACTTCCGGCAACACCGGCCTGGGACTCGCCCTGGTCGCCTGTGTGCGCGGTTACAAAGTCGTCTTCACCATCACCGACAAACAATCGCGCGAAAAAATTGACCTGCTCAAAGCCTTCGGCGCCGAAGTCATCGTCTGCCCCACCGCGGTCGAGCCCGAGGATCCGCGCAGCTATTATTCCGTCGCCGCAAAACTCGCGCGCGAAATTCCCAACTCCTTTTATCCCAATCAGTACGCCAATCCCATGAATCCCGAGGCGCACTATCGCAGCACCGGCCCGGAAATCTGGAAAGACACCGAAGGGAAAATCACGCATTTCGTCTGCGGCATGGGCACCGGCGGCACCATCTCCGGCGTGGGACGCTACCTCAAGGAACAAAATCCCCACGTCAAAATCATCGGCGTGGATCCCATCGGCTCGCTCTACTACGAGAAGGTCAAGACCGGGAAAGTCGGCAAGGCTCTCACCTACGTCGTCGAAGGCATCGGCGAAGACTTTTTCCCCGCCACCATGGATTTGAAAATTCTCGACGACGTGTTGCAGGTCAATGACGAAGAATGTTTCGTCTGGGCTCGCCGCCTCGCCAAACAAGAAGGCATCTTCACCGGAGGCTCCGGCGGGGGCTGCATCTCCGCCGCGCTGAAAGTAGCGAAAACCGCGAAGAAAGGCGACTTCATCGTTGCTTTCGCGCCCGATTCCGGCTCGCGTTACATGTCCAAAGTTTTCAATGACGGCTGGATGCGCGAGCACGGCTACGTGGACGCCGAAGTCACGCTCTCCGCTGCCGACGTCATCCGCGTCAAACGCCAGAACGGCAAGACGCGCGACATGATCGTCGCCGGTCCCTATCAAACCGTCTTCCACGCCCTGCAAACCATGCAGCAGCAGGACATCTCGCAGCTTCCCGTCTTCGAAGATGGAAAATCCATCGGCACGGTCTTCGAAGATCAAATCCTGAATCTCGCCTTGCAAGGCAAAGATCTGCGCAAACTCGTAATCCGCGAAGTCATGGGCGCTCCGCTGCCGCAAGTTCCCGCAAACGCCCCCGTCGAACGCGTAACCTACATCCTGAGCCACGATAGTCCCGCCGTTTTCGTCGAAATGCCCGGCGCAAAACTCGAAGTCCTGACCAAGTTCGACCTCATGGACACAGTCGCCGGCCTAGTCGGCCACAAGCGCTAACCGCATCCGGCGCGGCGTCCGTATTTTTTCCCATGACCGAGGCCGAGTGATCGTCGGTACGGGCGCTGCTCGCCGCGCCCCAACTTGCCACAATGTCCATCCCGCGCTCGTTCTGCACACCCGCTTCGCGATTAAGAATTTCGTCCGTCATCCTGAGGAGCGCAGCGACGAAGGCTCTCTCTTTCGTCGCGCCGGGGCGCGGCAAAAAAACGCCCCAGGCAGTAAGCCACGTGGCCGCATCCATTTCTTGCCGTGTATTCCTCTTGAGGATTTGCAAAACCCAAAATCACGGGCGTAGGGGCACGGCATGCCGTGCCCGCCTCAGCCCGTTTCTCTGCGCCCTCTGCGGTAAAAAGCAAGTGCAGTCCGCAAGCCGATCCAGCGTGACGTTTTGGTCGGGTGATCGAGTTTAGAAAAACACCTCCGGCGAAACGTGGAATCGCCGGCTCAGCCGTTCGATGTGGTCCTTGTTAAGCTTGCGCTTGCCGCTAAGCACTTCGCAGACGATGCTGCGCGTTCCAAACACATCCACCAGGTCCTTCTGCTTCAGGCTCCGCTGCTCCATCAAAAATCGCAGCACCTCCAGCGGCTTGGCACGAGGGAGCTCATAGCGTTTCGCTTCGAAATCTTCAATCAGTAGCGTCAGCAACTCGGCCAATTCCTTCTCCGCGCGAGTCAGCTTGCCGCTGCGCTGGTCGAGTTCGTACAACGCCTCCGTGTACGCCTCGTTTTCCTTCTCGCTGTGAATCACCTTGGGCGCAATTCTTGTGAGCAGGCGGCTGTATTCCGGCGTTACGGTCCGAGAGCTCATTTCTTCCATTCCCCCTTGCTGTACTCCGCGTGAGTCAGCACATGCCTCAAGAAGACGCGTCCCGTGCGGTAGTTTATCTCCGTGATCAGCCGGTGCGCGTTCCCCTTGATGTTGAACACCGTGAATTTCCACACCGCATCCGCGCTCGGAAACGCGCGACGGACCTCCATTAAGTTCTGCCAGGCCGCCCGCTTCGCGATTCGATACCACGCGTCTAACGGGCCTCCCAATTGCGGATGCTTGGTCGCCGCCTCCAACAGACGCTTCCGGCTGATTACGTGCAATCGTCCGCCTCCATCCCATTAGATTCGCAATTTGCGAACTCGTCAATCACAATTTCGCAGATTGCGAACCGCGATTAATCACCTCCATTTTTGGCTCGCCCTCGCGCCGGTCGAACGGCGGATAAACGCTCCACGCGCTAACCCACGTCCCCGCTTTTCTCTGCGCCCTCTGCGTCTCTGCAGTAAAAGCCGTAGGTGTGCGCGGCCAACGAACCGCCCTGCGCCCCCGCCGCCCGAATGGTATAATTATGAACTTTTTGCAGGCTGCCGGACCCGGCAGAGCGGCACCTGGCCGGGCCGAAAGGGCAACCAACAGCGCATGCGTATCGAAGATTTCAACGAACGGCTGAACCGCTCCATCCTCGTCGCCGACGGCGCCATGGGCTCCCTGCTGTACGAATCCGTGGGCCCGCAGCGCTGCGTGGATGAACTCAACACCACGCACGGCGAAGCCGTCTTCCACGTTCATCAAACCTACATCGAAGCCGGCGCGCAACTCATCGAAACCAATACCTTCAGCGCCAACCGCCACAAGCTCGCGCAATTCGGCATGGCCGACCGCGTCGCGGAGCTCAATCATCGCGCCGTGAAAATCGCCCGCGAGGCGCGCGAAGCCGCCAAGCACGAAGTCCTCATCGCCGGCTCGATCGGGCCCCTGGGAATCGTGCAGCATGTGCGCGAGCTGCCCCACGACGAAATCGTCGCCATTTTCAAGGAACAGGCCGGCGCGCTCGAAGAGCGCGGCGTGGACCTATTCCTGCTCGAAACCTTCAGCGACATCGAAGAACTCCTCGCCGCCGTGGACGCCGTCCGCTCCTTTTCCCGCCTGCCGATTGTGGCCCAACTCACCTACTCCGATGAAGGTTCCACCTTCGGCGGCACGCGCCCGCAGGACGCCTGGGAAATACTGAAAGACAAAAACATTCAAGCCTTCGGCGCAAACTGCACGATCGGCCCGCAACTGCTCTTGCCGGTTCTCCGCGAGCTGGCCATCAACTCGAAATTGCCGCTCTCGGCTATGCCCAACGCGGGATTCCCCAAACGCGTCGGCGACCGCATCGTTTACCCCAAATCTTCGCCGGAATATTTCGCGCTTTTCGCCCAGGAAGCTGCGGAAATCGGCGCGCGCATCATCGGCGGCTGCTGCGGCACCACGCCGGAACACATTCGCGCGATCGCCGAAGCGGTAAAAAAAATGCGTCCGGCAAAATCCGGCGCGGCTAAAGACGGCTCCCAGGCTTCCAGCGCGACGATTGAAGTCTTCGAACCGGCCGAGCGCTTCCGCCGTATCACCGCCCGCGAGCCCGAAAGCAAACTCTGGCGCAAAATTCAGGCCGCAAAATTCGTCACCTCGGTGGAAATTGATCCACCCAAGGGCGTCACCATTGATCGCATCCTGGACCAGGTCGGTCGCGTGATGGCCTCCGATCAAGTGGACTCGATTGACATCAATAGCGGCACGCTCGCCCGTGTCGGCATGGACGCGCTCGTCCTCGCCGGCGCGCTCGAAGCGCACGGTTTTGAAACCGTTCCGCACGTCACCACGCGCGACGCCAATATTATTGGCCTGCAGGCCATGCTGCTGGGCGCCTGGGCGGTTGGCGGCGTGCGCAACGTCCTTGCTATCACCGGCGACCCGCCCTCGCTCGGCGATCATCCCGAAACCAGCGGCGTGTATGAAGTGGACTCGATCGGCCTGGTAAAAGTTCTGTCCCGCCTGAATCAGGGAACCGACTGGGCGGGAAAAAGTCTCGGCGGTGCCACGAATTTCACCATCGGTGTGGCCGTAAATCCGGTCGCGGAGAATATTGACGAAGAATTGCGGCGCTTCGAAGCCAAAATCGAGGCCGGCGCGCATTTCGCGATGACGCAGCCAATTTTCGATCCCGAGCACTGGCACGCGTTTCTAAAGCGCCTCGGCGGAAAGTCGCCGGTGCCAATCGTCGTCGGCCTGTGGCCGCTCACCAGTTACAAACAAGCGATGCGCTTGAACAACGAAGTTCCCGGAATCGTGATCCCCGAAGCGACCCTGCGCGAAATGGAAAAAGCCGGCGAAGCCGCGCGCGAACGTGGATTCGTGCTGGCTCGCCGCATGCTCGATTGGGCCCGCACCGCGCGCAGCGAAAGCATCGCCGGCGCCTACCTCATCGCGCCCTTTAAGCGTTACGAAGAAATCCTCGAACTATTCAGGTGAATCGTCCGAAGGACGATTCACCCTGAGAACCGGCAGTGCCGGTTCGAAGGGTCCCTCCCAAGGACCATTCACCCAGAGAACCACCAGTGCCGGTTCGAAGGGTCCCTCCCAAGGACCATTCACCCAGAGAACCACCAGTGCCGGTTCGAAGGGTCTCTCCGCAGGACCATTCACCCAGAGAACCGCTAGCGCCGGTTCGAAGGGTCTCTCCGCAGGACCATTCACCCAGAGAACCGCTAGTGCCGGTTCGCAGGGTCTCCCCTCTCGGCCGGATTCGCGCGCTAAAATTCGAGCAATCCTTCTAGGTCGTGGCTTCAGAGTCTGTGTGAGAATACGAGAATCTTTGCAGGCCGTAGCTTCAGCCACGGCATAAACGCAGCAAAATCAAAGAGGCTTCGGTTTATCCTGAGGCTCCGATGGAATCGGAGCCGAAGGGCCGCTGAAGTTCCGATTGTGCAGTTCTCACACAGACTCTTCAGATGTGAAACAAAGTCCACACAACGAGGCCGACTCTGGGGGTGCGCCGGCTTCCGTGTCCTGACGCACAAAGGGCCGCCGCCTTGCGGCATACAAAACCCTAGAAGAACCAAAACCGTTTGCGTTTCCGCAAACGCGTTGCACCGGGACTAAGCCCGATATCCTCATCCATCTCCGGCACCCAGGGCAGCGATTTCCCTTCAAACACCGCCAGCGGATTATCCACCAGCATCGCCCGCGCCACGTCCTCCCCTCGCTTCTTCGCCACGTGATCGTAAACTTCTTTCAACCGCAAAGGCCGCGAGGTCACGTTATGCGCGTCGCTGGCCACAAAATGCACCGCATTCATCCCGATCCATTCTTCCGCCACTTCCTGTGCCGGCTTCCCGAATTTCCCCAGCAAAGATTGCCCGGTAACCTGCGCGTAACAGCCCTGGCGCAGCCAGCGGAATAATCGCTCCGGTTTCGCGCGAATCAAGGGGTTGCGTTCCGGATGCGTGATGATCGGGCGCAGCCCCGCCAGATGCAATTCGTGCAGCGCCTGATCCATGGAAGCCGGAATGGAATAGTCGGCAAACTCTACCAGCAGATAGTTCTTTTGGTTCAGCGTAAACCGGCTCGGTGCGTGCCGGATCTCCCGCAAATTTTCAAAACTCAGATGGAAATCGCATCCCGTGGCGAATATCAAGCGTCCTTCGAACTGCGCCTGCAGTTGATCGCGCCGTTCTTTGACCAATTCGGGAACGAAGGCGTGATTGGGATGCGCATGCGGCGTGGATATGACGTGCGTAATTCCATCTGCAATCGCCATTTCCGCCATTTCCAGGGACATCTCCATCCCGTCCGGTCCGTCGTCCAGCCCTGGAAGTATGTGGCAGTGAATATCAATCATCGCGGCACACCGCAGCCGAGGATAACGCAGCCGCAAACGGATAACAACGAACGAGCCCCGCGCCGTCGCGTGTGAACCACCGCAAAGCAGCGCGTGCATTGGCCAGACTATTGCTCACGAGGGCTATGAAGCCGTGTGAAACAGTTTCATTCGCGGAATCGCCGGGCGCTGCGCAATCTTCACACTTTTTTCGCGACGATCGCCGCAAATTAGTTGAAGTAAAAAGCCACCCCAGTCGAATTGGTACTCATACGTTGGTTTTCGGTTCTTTCGCGCACGGGAGCGCACAGCGCACATGATAGCCGCTTCTCCGGATCGTCGCAGGCGAGCCTTCATCACCGGAATCACCGGCCAGGACGGCTCCTATCTCGCCGAATTGCTCGTCGCCAAAGGCTATGAAGTCCACGGCATCAAGCGTCGTTCCAGCAGTTTCAATACGGAACGAGTGGACCATTTAATCTCAGATTGGCACGAACACCACACCCGCTTCTTCCTCCACTTCGCCGATCTTTCCGACGCTACCAGCCTCTCCAAACTTCTCTACCGCATTTCGCCCGACGAAATTTATCACCTCGGCGCGCAAAGCCACGTCCGCGTCAGTTTCGATATCCCCGCATACACCGGAGACATCACCGCCCTCGGCACCACGCGCTTGCTGGACGCGATCCGCGAAACCGGTATTCCCGCGCGCTTCTACAACGCCGCCAGCAGCGAAATGTTTGGCCAGGCCTATGAGTGCCCGCAAACCGAAACCACCGCCTTCCGCCCGCGCAGCCCTTACGGCTGCGCAAAACTTTACAGCTATTGGATGACGGTCAACGCCCGCGAAGGCTACGGCCTGTTCGCCGTAAACGGCATCCTCTTCAACCACGAATCGCCGCGCCGCGGTGAAATCTTCGTCAGCCGCAAAATCACGCGCGCCGTCGCCCGCATTCTCCACGGCTTGCAGGACAAGCTCTACCTCGGCAATCTCGATGGCGAACGCGACTGGGGTTACGCCCCCGAATTCGTCGAAGGCATCTGGCGCATGCTGCAACAGGACCAGCCCGAAGATTTCCTGCTGGCCACCGGTGAAACTCATTCCGTCCGCGAATTCGTGGAACGCGCCTTCTCGGAAGTCGGCCTGGACTGGCGCCGCCACGTGGAAGTGGACCCGCAATATTATCGTCCCACTGAAATTGACCGCCTCGAAGGCGACTCTTCCAAAGCGCGCAAGAAACTCGGCTGGGCGCCGCACACGAAATTCCGCGACCTCGTAAAAATTATGGTGGATGCCGACGTGCAACTCCTCGAAGACAAACTCAGCGGCCAGCTCGAGCGGAAAATGTCCGTGCGAGGCGGCGAATGAGGCCGCTCGATACCTCCTCGTCCGCCATGGGAGTTTTTTACGGCCGTCGCATCCTCGTTACCGGCGGCGCCGGATTCCTCGGCCGCGTCGTCGTTCGCAAACTCCGCGAGCGCGGCTGCCGCGAAATCACCGTGCCCCGCCGCGCGGCCAGCGATCTCAGCCGCTGGGGCGATATCGAGCAGCTCTTCGACAAAGTTCGCCCGCACCTTTTGCTCCATCTCGCCGCCACCGTGGACAACCCTGCTGGCCATCGCAACATCGCCGAAAGCTTCTACAACAACGCGATGATGTCTATGCAATTGATCGAAGCTTCCAGCCGCCATGGCGTCGAGAAAATGATTTGCATCGGTAGCGCCAGTTCTTACCCGGCCAATGCCCCGGTTCCCCTCCGCGAACAGGACCTCTTCAAGGGCCTCCCGGATCCCGCGCGCGCCGTGCACGGCATCGCCAAGCGCCTGCCCCTCATTCAGGCCCAGGCCTATCGCCAGCAATATGGTTTTCACTGCGTGTTTTTGATTCCCACGAATTTTTACGGGCCCTGCGACAATTTCGACCCCAAAACCGCTTACGTGATCCCCTCGCTGATCCGCAAGTTCGTCGCAGCCGTCGCCACCGGCGCCGGCGAAATCGTTATCGGTGGCACCGGATGCGCCACGCGCGATTTCCTGCACGTGGACGATTGCGCCGAAGGAATTCTACTCGCGCTCGAACACTATAGCGGCGCAGACGCCGTCAATCTCGGCAGCGGCGCCGAAGTCCCCATCCACGAACTCGCGCGCAGAATCGCGCGCATCACCGGATACTCCGGAAAAATTCAGTGGGATCCCAGTTATCCGGAGGGCACGCTCCGCCGCGTGCTGGACGTAACTCGCGCGCAAAAAGAATTCGGCTTCCGCGCGCGTCGCAGCCTCGCCGACGGCCTGGTGGAAACCATCGAATGGTACCGCTCCACACTCGAACCGCGCGCCGTGGAACCGGAAAAGAACGCGCTCGCGCACAGCCTCTAGTCTCGCGCAAGAAAGTGATACCAGGTCTCTCACCGTCTCCCGCAAAGATATTTCCTGTCAAACAGTGCCCCGAAGTGAAAGCCCGCACCGCGTGCCGCTCCTGCGCCAGCGGCGATCTCGAAAGCGTCCTGGATCTCGGCATTCCCTACGTCTCGAATTTTGCCGACGTTCCAGACAGCTCCCGCTGGCCGCGCGTTCCGCTCGATCTGCTGCTCTGCCGCGATTGCGGCCTTGCGCAATTGCGCCACACCACTCCGCCCGAATGGCTCTACAGCCATTACTGGTACAAGTCCGGCATCAGCGCCACCATGCGCGTCGCGCTGGCGGACATCTCTCGCAAGGCCGCTCACTTCGCCGGCCTCGGCTCGGGCGATAGCGTCCTGGACATCGGCTGCAACGACGGCACGCTCCTGCGCTCCTACGACGCGCATGGCATTCGCCGCGTCGGCTTTGAACCCGCCGGAAATCTCGCCTGCGAAGCCGCCGTGGGAACCGATCGCATCATTCCCGAGTTCTTCACCGCGTCTCCCGTCGCCGGTGAGCAGTTCCGCGTCATCACTTCCATCGCTATGTTCTACGACCTCGAAGATCCCAACCAATTTGTCGCCGATGTCGCCAGCCTCCTGATGGAAGATGGCACCTGGATCATCGAAATGCATTATTTGCCGCTGGTTCTTCAGCGCAATGCCTTCGACGCTATCTGCCACGAGCATCTGGAATATTATTCCCTCAGCTCTCTCGAACCGCTTCTCGAGCGTCATGGCCTCGCTGTCGCGGACGTCGAAACCAACGAAGTGAATGGCGGCAGTTTTCGCGTGTATGTCGTCCACCGGAATTCCCCCGCCCTTTCCATTGCCGCGCGCCGCGAACGTGTCGCCGAAATACGCGCGCAGGAACATGCCGCCGGCTTGAGCCAGCCTCCCGCTTATGAAGAGTTCCGCGCGCGCGTCCAGCGCGTGGGCGCCAAACTTCGCGAATGGCTCCGCGCCGAGCGCGAGCGGGGCAAGGAAATTTCCGTGTATGGCGCTTCCACGAAGGGAAATACTCTGTTGCAGGTTTTCGGGCTCGACCACACCCTGATTCGTTCCGCCGCCGAGCGCAATCCCGAAAAGTGGGGCAAATTCACCGTCGGCACCTGGATCCCCATCGTCTCCGAAGCCGAAGCCCGCGCCCATGCCGATGACTTCCTCGTCTTGCCCTGGCACTTCATGCAGGAAATTCAAACCCGCGAAAGCGATTTCCTCCACCGCGGCGGCAAACTCATCGCCCCGCTCCCCAACCCCCGCGTAATCACCTCCGCCGGATGGCACGGCCTGGCCTGAACAAGATCGCGGCTGCAACCTTTACTCGAATTACTCCGGGCTTCACTTAATGTGGAAGTCGGACACGATCAGCCTCGTATCCACGGTCACATGCGGCGACACGGCGTGGAAACCCCACATATGTACCCACGCGTTGCCGGTGCGCATCGTCAGAAATGACTTCATCACTCCGGGAGGAAAGAAAATCAAGAACACCACCATCACCGACAGCGCCGCGTGCGCCGGCGTGTCGTAGCGCGTCCACGATTCGAAAACATGAATCGCCGGATAGCTCGCCGCTCCCAGTAGGTACGCCGTCACGGGAGCCGTCAACTTGGCATAGCGCGGCAGCAGGATCGCATAAATAAAAATCATCACCGGCATGTCCGTGCCGCAGAGATGCAGGACAAACGACAGCGCGCCGCCCACCACTTGTTGGTGATGCGTCAGTCGCAGGAAATTTCCGCCCAGCGCCAGATCCATGAAGCATCCGATCGCCATCACCACGAAAATCACAATGACGTCGCTCTTCAAGTTTGCGGACTTCAAGTTCATCTGCTCGTGCGAATACCCCCGCAGCCGGAACACCACGTACGGCGCTAGCGCAAAAAATATTCCGTTGTAGGCCGCCCAGGTGTAAACCTCCCGCGGAGACTGCACGCGCGTCGCCCCCACCAGCGACCCGTTCAAATGCATCGCAATCCCTGCCCCAAAAAAGTGCAGGCCGATAATTCTTCCAGCCACCAGGACAGCCCCGCCATAAATCCACAAACATGCCGTCTCGCGCAACGCCACTCCGCGCTCCGGCGCGCGGCTCGCCAGGTCCGGGATCGGCCGCCGTCGCGTGATCAGCGCAACCAGCCCAATCTCCAGCACGAGAAAAACCAAGGCAATCGAACTGGAAATAACCGTCGCCAACGGGTCGCCAGGGCGCGGCCCAATCGGCAGCGGCATCGTTCCATGGCAAAGCGCTACAGTCCCCACGCTGATCGCTATCCAAAGAACCAGGGCAATCTGAAAACTCCGCTGCCGAATCAAATATCCGAGTTTTGAACCCAGGACGCCCACGCGCCATCCTCGCGCAATATAGCAATGTCCACAACCGGAATCCCCGCAGCGTCGGCTTCACGCCGCCCCAATCGCACGTCCGTCCCAGACCACTATGGAGTGTGGCGGCGTGCCGCCGCTTTCACTCAGCGAGGCGTGCCTCGCGCAATGCCACGCAATCCACCCGGCGCGCCTTTCTGCGAATTCAGATTCTTGCTATAGTCAATTTTTGTCCTGAAAGCGGCCGGCCAGCCGTCAGTCATCACAGCCACGAAAATCGTCAGCGCGCGAGAGAGGTAATAAGTGTCCGCGGAACGTAATCCTGAATTCTTCGCCTCCAAAGACATCAAGATCGGCATCATCGGCTGCGGCTACGTCGGCCTTCCGCTCGCCTTGCGCTTCGCAGACGTCGGACAGCGCGTCACCGGCTTCGATCTCGACCCCGCAAAAGTCAAAAAGCTCAACGCCGGCCAGTCCTACATCCAGCACATCCCCGCCGAAAAAATTCAGGCGCACGTGCAGGCCAAACGCTTTGCCGCCACCGACGATTTCACCCGCCTCCGCGATATGGACGCGGTCCTGATTTGCGTGCCCACGCCCCTCGACGAGCGCCGCGAACCGGATCTGAGTTACGTCGAAAACACCGCCAAAGCCGTCGCGCCCAATTTACAGCGCCATCAGCTGATCGTTCTCGAAAGCACCACCTATCCCGGCACCACCGAGGAACTCGTTCTCCCGATTCTCGAAAAAGGCGGCCTGCGCTGCCCGCTCGTCAAGGGCGTCTCCGCCGAAAATACGCCCACCGATTTTTACCTCGCCTTTTCCCCCGAGCGCGAAGATCCCGGCAACAAGCAATACGGCCTCGCGCAAATCCCCAAAGTCGTCGGCGGTATCAATCCGCCCAGCGGCCGCGCCGCCGCCAATCTCTACGCGCAAATCGTCTCGAAGGTCGTCCCGGTCAGCTCCACCCGCGCCGCCGAAATGGTCAAGCTCCTCGAAAACATTTTCCGCTGCGTCAACATCGCTCTCGTCAACGAGCTCAAGCAGCTTTCCCTGCGCATGGATCTGGACATCTGGGAAGTGATTGACAGCGCGGCCACCAAGCCCTTCGGCTTCATGCCCTTTTATCCCGGGCCCGGCCTCGGTGGACATTGCATCCCCGTGGACCCCTACTATCTCTCCTGGAAAGCCCGCGAATACGATTTCGCCACCCGCTTCATCGAACTCGCCGGCGAAATCAATACCGCCATGCCCTATAACGTGGTCGAAGCTCTCATCACCGCGCTCAACGACCACGAAAAAAGCGTCAAGGGCTCCAAAATTTTGCTTCTCGGCGTCGCCTACAAGAAAGACGTGGACGATCTGCGCGAATCCCCTTCCCTGAAATTGCTCGAACTGCTCACCGCGCGCGGCGCCAACCTTGATTACAACGACCCCTACTTCCCGCACCTCCACAAAATGCGCCACTACGATTTCTCGAATATGAAATCAGTCGAGCTTACTCCCGAGCGCCTCGCCACCTACGACTGCGTTCTGATCGCGACCGATCACACCAGCTACGATTACGACGCCATCGTGCGCCACTCGAAACTCGTCGTGGATACGCGAAACGCCACGCGGCACGTCCAGCAACCCGCCGGAAAAGTGGTGCACTGCTAGAATTTCGTCACCCAGCACCTCGCGCCCTGCCCTGCCGCCCCGCTCCTGAACTTTCGCCTGTACTTCCGGACAGCGAAGCCCGTTCGCCCGTCCCAGTTACTGAAAATCGCGAATAGGAAGATAGTTCCATTGCTCCGCGCGTGCTCTGTGACTATCGTAAGCCTATGGGCGCACCCACAGCTCCACGCAAAGAGGCGCAAAAGCTCATCACCGATCCCGGCCGCCGCCGCAGTATGCGCGTGCTGCTCAGCGTGCCGATCACCGTGAAGGGCAAAACCGCCGCGAATCAGGACTTTGACGAAGAAACGCGCACGCTCGTCGTCAACGCCCACGGCGCGTTGATCTCTCTCGCAGCCAGCGTCGCCGCCGCCCAGGAAATCACCGTCGCCAATAAAGCCACGGACAGCACGCAGCAATGCCGCGTCGTGTACGTGGGCAGCCAGCAAGCCGGCAAATCGCAAATGGGCATCGAGTTCGTAAAGCCCTCCCCCAGCTTCTGGCAAATTGACTTCCCCCCGGACGACTGGGTCGTCCCCGAAGACTAATCAGCCCGCGGCTCGAATCTTTCGCAACGATTTCCGTCACCTGACTTTTTCGCGTCATTTCGCAACGCTTCAGCCTCACTTCGGCATCGCAGTAAGCTCCCCCCGCACATTCCCGTAAGGCATCTCCGCCAACACCAACACCGGCGTCCGTGCCGCATCCTGCGCCAACCACACCGCAAAACCCGTCTGCGCCACTTCCTTGCCGTGCATGAACAGGCGAATCGCAATCTTCGTCGCCCGGAAATTTCCGATCGTAATCGCCACCGTCTCCACCGGAACTTCCAACCACGCCCGCATCTCGTACAAATCGCTGCCATCGTATAAAGGCAGCCGCAATTCGGGCGTGCGCTTCCAATCCGTCGCGCGCAAGGCGTAGAACGCTCCCAAAGGATCTCGCGTCCCGGGCTGCACGATCACCGGCGCCACATTCCCGCGATTCGCTTGTCCGATCGCGATCAGATGCTGCACTTCGTCCTGCTTCTTCCCCATTTCGTCCAGATACATCTCGTACTGATGGCTTTCCAGATTCGCCGCGTCCGTGTAGGAATCGAACTGGTCATCCACTTCAAAGAGCGTCCGCAAAGGCGGCTGCGAATGCACCGCGGCGCGAAAATGCCAGGTCTGCCACCCGAAAAGCTCGCGTCGCTCCACCACCGTCGTCTGCACCGAAGCAGCATTCGAAAAAGGCGCCCACTCCAATCGGTAATTCAGAATTTCGCCCACGCGGAATGGCATCGCCGGCTGCGCACCCGCACCATTCGCATCAGTATCGGAATTAAAAGCGGAATATGCAGCAGAATCGCCCTGCAGAAAGCTCCCAGCTAGCAAAACCGGCAAGATAGCGAACACCAGCAGCGTGCTTCTGTGCATCACAATTCGACTCTCGTCCATTCCGCAAGCGCTAATCCCGCTGTCGCGGCCTTTGGTCACACAGCCACTCTTTGCTGTGCTCTTTGCTGTGCTCTTTGCTGTGCTCTTCGCTGCGATCTTCGCTGTGCTCTTGGATGCGCTTTTCTTTAATCTGTCATCCCGAGCGGAGCGAGGGATCTCCTTCGCTAAATTTCCCCCAGGGCGCCATTTACCCGTGCCCATCCAAATACCCGGGCAATTCCGTCAAACTATCCACCATCAAATCCGGCGGATGCGCGCGCAAACCCTCCAGCCCGAATCCGTACGTCACTCCGCAAGCAAAAATCCCCGCATTGCGCGCCGTCTTGATATCCACATCCGAATCTCCGATCATCAACGCCTCGCGCGCCGTCGCTCCCATCTCGCGCAATAAAACTTCCACTCCCATCGGATCCGGCTTCTTCCTCTCGAAACTATTCCCGCCATACACAAATCGAAAATACCCCGCCAGTCCCAGCCCCTCCAGAATCGCGCGGCTGAAAACCACCGGCTTATTCGTAAGCACCGCCATGGCCAACGCCGCACCCGCCGCCGGCTTCGCGAGCTCCGCCAGAGCCTCGCGCACACCCGGATACGCCACCGTGTTGTCCAACATGTGCGCGCGATAGTAGCTCAGAAAATAATCCAGCCCCTTCGCCACTTCCGCTTCCGTAACACCTTCGCCCAACGCCCGGCGCACCAGCATCGCGGCGCCATCGCCGATGAAACTGAAAATCGTCTCGTGTACGTGCGCCTCGCGCCCCATGTGCGCCAGCATCGCATTCACCGCGTGCGCCAGATCCAGCTTCGAATCAATCAAAGTGCCGTCCAAATCGAAGATCAGCACGCGCACCCCGGCAAAACGCTTGTGATTTGTGGACATTCCCGGCGCAATCCTCCGCGAACCTTCGCAAAATCCAACCACAAAATCGCAACAATTCATTCTATGCGGCGCCCGGAACAATGTCACCAACCCCGGAGCGCTTTTAACTCTGTAGCGGCGGTGGTGCCCTGCGTTTTTGGGACATAACCGCCGCCTTTTCGTTTTTCTCCCCGCCTTCCCCCGCCCGAAATTTTCATGTTGCAATGACAACACTCTTATGTTGTAATAGCAACATGGAGGACGCAAACATGCCGAACGCCCTGGAAGCCATCTTGCAAAGAAGAGCCGTAAAAGTATTCGACCCCATCGCCATCCCCCCGCAAACCCGCGACCGGATCCTCGACGCTGCCCGCCTCGCACCTTCCAGCTTTAATATCCAGCCGTACCGCTTCTACTGGCTCTCCACTCCCGCCGTGCGCGACAAAGCCGCGCAACTCTGCTTCGGCCAAAGCCCCGCCGCCACCGCTTCCGCCCTCATCGTCGCCGTCGCCGATATCGGCTCCTGGCAATCCACCACCGCCGGAGAACTGGCCTGGATGCGCATCGCCGGCTTCTCCGAAAAAAAGATCGCCGAATACGAGCGCCGCGCGAAATTCGGCAAATGGTTTTTTATTCAGGGCTGGTTCGGCATTTTCGGCGCCATCAAATGGGCCATCCTCCGCCTCCTGCACATCTGGAAAACGATGGGCACGCTCCCCGTCGCCCGCCAGGGCATGTTCAAATGGGCCACCAAAAGTGCCGCGCTCGCCTGCCAGAATTTAATGATTGCCGCCGAAGCCCTCGGACTCAACACCTGCCCCATGGAAGGTTTCGATGGCCGCCGCCTCGCGAAATTACTCAAGCTTTCGCGCAAGGAACATGAGATCGTCATGGTCATCGCCATCGGAAAAAAATCCGCCGCTCACCTGGATCGCCCGCAGTGGCGCCGGCCGCTCGCGGAAACGGTGCGTGTCCTGTGATCGCCCTATGATCGCGATTGATAAAAAACTGATCCCGCCGGAAATCCTGAAGGATTCGCTCCTGGTGCACCTGGCCTCCGCCTATTTTTCGGTCAGCAAGCAGCTCGAACAAAAGACGCAATGCTCGCAAACCCGCGGCTTCATCATGTCCACGCTGCGCGGCGGCGCCGCGTTGAATCAAAATCAAATCGCGAAGCTCCTGGGCTTCGACCGCACGGTCGTCCATCGCGCCATCAAGACCATGATCCACGAGGGCCTGCTAACCGAAAAGAAGGCCGCTACCGGCCGCTCCCTCCCCGTCCAACTAACCGCCAAAGGCAACAAGTACCGCGAAAACCTGGTCAAAGAACGCCGCAACGCCGAAGAAAAACTCCGCCAATCCCTGAAGCCCAAAGAAATCTCGACGCTTATCCGCCTGCTAAACCAAATCTCCGAATTCAAATTCTAAGCAGTCGCGTCGAGGGAGTTATTCCGCCCACCCGCCGAAGCGTACGTCGTTGAATTTCGGGGTGCCCCATCCTTCCCGAACTTCGGGAAGGGTGGGGCTTTTGCACTACCACGTCGCAGATCGATCCGTCTCTTCGTCCTACGTCTCACGCGCCCGCTAAGGACCTGCATCCACCTCCCCGCGCAGCCCCAACAGCGGGCGTTGTCATCCCGAGCGAAGCGAGGCCTGCCTGCCGCAGGGACCTCTCTTCGCCCGTCGTTGAATTTCGGGGTGCCCCATCCTTCCCGAACTTCGGGAAGGGTGGGGCTTTTGCGCAACCACGTCGCAGACCGATCCCCCTCTTCGTCCTACGTCTCACGCGCCTCCTAAGGTCTTGCATCCACCTCCCCGCGCAGCCCTAACAGCGAACGTTGTCATCCCGAGCGGAGCGAGGCCTGCCCACCGCAGGCGGGGACCTCTCTTCGTCCTCCGTCTCGCGCGCCAGCTAAGGTCTTGCATCCACCTCCCCGCGCAGCCCTAACAGCGAACGTTGTCATCCCGAGCGAAGCGAGGGACCTCTCTTCGTCCTGCGTCTCGCGCGCCCCGGAGGGTCTTGCATCCACCTCCCGCGCCTCCGTAGGAGCGAGTCTCAGACCCGCCCCCGTCGCCCCTGCAACAATGTCGCCGCCCGCCGCCAACCCGGAAGCGCCGATCTCCCGGATTGTCGCCGTGCAACTCTCTTCGTCCGTCGTTGAATTTCGGGGTGCCCCATCCTTCCCGAACTTCGGGAAGGGTGGGGCTTTTGCACTACCACGTCGCAGATCGATCCGTCTCTTCGTCCTGTGTCTCGCGCGCCCCCTAAGGTCTTGCATCCACCTCCCGCGCGTCCGTAGGGGCGGGTCTCAGACCCGCCCGACCGGCCATCACAACCCGCTTTTGGCGGGCTCGCTCCGCTCCCTCCCGCGCGCGAAGCCGAGTTTTCGCTCAATTTTTCCCTAGTAATCACAAGGTAAATGTGGTAACGTGAGTCGGGGCACTTTTCCGCCCCACCGAGGACGCAGCATGCAAACCGCCACTCCGGCGACGGGCAGACCAACCCATTCCCCAGGGCCAACCGCCGCCAAATCCTCACCCGCGCCTCCCGCCTTTTTCAATCGCCAACTTTCCCGCATATTCGCACGCCGCTTTTCTGACCCTCGCGGACTCGAACATCGCACCCCCAACCCGGTTTCCACGAATTACGAATCGCGATGCACGAATCACGCCTCCCCTAATCGTCACACCCCGCGATTACAAAGTGCCGCAACTCACACAAAACAAAGCACGGCGACCAGTTCTAATCGTCATTTTTCGCGAGTTGTGGACGGCGCCGTTTGCGCCTCCGGTTTCAAATCCCGGCTGTCTCGCGCGCAGAAGCCGCAGCGCCTGACTTTCGACTTTCAATTAACTCTCATCTCCCGCGACCGTCGCGTCGCGAATCACAAGTCACGAATCACGAGTCACAGCCTTCTCTGCTACAATGGCTGTTTCTCACGTCGTCCAAACTGCCACCCGAGGCCCACATGGCTGAAATTCAACCTTTTCGCGCCTTCCGTTACGACACCAACCGCGTCCCGCTCGATAAAGCCCTGACCCAGCCATACGACAAGATCACCCCAGCGATGCAGGAGCATTACTACGCCGCAAGCCCCTACAACCTGATCGCCATCGAAAAGGGCCGCACCTCCCCCAGCGATACGCCCGAAAATAACGTTTACACACGCGCCGGAAACAAAATCAAGGAATGGATCGCCGAGAAAATCCTGCTGCAGGACGTAACCCCCGCCATTTACGTCTATTCGCAGGAATATCTGGTCCCCGGAACGCACACGCGCAAGGTGCGCATCGGGTTTATCGCCCTGGGGCGCGTGGAGGATTACGACGCGCACGTGGTTTTCCGCCACGAGCGCACTCTTTCCGCTCCCAAGGCCGACCGCATCGAGTTGCTGCGTCACACCCACGCCCAAACCGGGCAACTATTTATGTTGTACGACGACGCGCCGCGCCGCATTGACAATCTACTGGAAGAAATCGCGAAACAGCCCGCCACCAACGAATTGCACGATGAATTCGGCGTCACCCACCGGCTGTGGCCCGTGACGGATATTGCCAACATCCGCAGAATTCAAAGCGCCATGGCCGATAAGAAGCTCATCATCGCCGACGGCCACCATCGTTACGAGACGGCTCTGAACTTCCGCAACGAATCCCGCGCCGGCGCGGCAGGCGCATCGCCGGATCCCTACGCCGCGCCGGAATTCGCCATGATGACGTTCATCAATACCCATTCCCGCGGGCTCACCATCCTTCCTACCCATCGCCTCATCTGCAACCTCCCCGATTTCAATTTCGACAAGTTTCGCCAGAATGTCGCCCAGGCTTTCGACTGGTATTCCTACCCGTTTCAAAATCCGGAAGAGCGCGCCACCGCCTTCGCGGAATTTCGCAAGGATTTGGAGAAAGTGAATCACGGGCGGCGCGCGATCGGAATCTATCCGGGCGGCGGAGCGTTTTACCTGTTCCTGCTGCGCCGCGATGCGGATCTGGAAGCGATGTTGCCGGATGTGTCCGAGGCGCAGCGCGGGCTGGATATTGTGCTGCTGCACCGGTTGATCATCGAGAAGGGGCTCGGTATCAGCGCCGAGGCCGTCGCCGCGGAAAAAAATGTGGGCTACGAGCGGGAAATGGATGCGGCGCTCGCGGCCGTGGACCGCGGCGAAGCTCAGCTGGCTTGCCTGCTGAATCCGGTGCGCGTGCAGCAGGTGGCGGACATTGCTCTGGGCGGCGACGTGCTGCCGCAAAAATCCACCGATTTTTATCCGAAATTATTGAGCGGAATCGCTATTTATCAGGTCGCAGGACACGTCGAGGGGCAAGCGAACGCGCGGGGCGGGCAATAGATGCGGCAGGCTTGCAGGGCGGGCGCAAAACCCGCCCCACATTGCCGGTTAAAAACGAGGCAGCCTCACTGAACGAACCAGCGAGCGTTACTTCGCGAAACTTTGGATGGCCGCGGTTTCGCTGTCGTAGGTGTCGAACACGGTCATTAGCTTCGTGACCTGCAGCACTTCCTTGAATTTCGAACCGAGGTTGGCGAGCTTCAGGACGGCGCCTTGCGAGCGCGCACTGTGGAAAGTGGCCACCAGGGTGCCAAGGCCGGCGCTGTCTATGTAGCCGACTTGCGCGAGATTCAGCACGATCTTCTTCTTGCCCGCCGCCAGCAGGCTCTTCACCTTCTCGCGGAACGCGTTGCTCTCTTCGCCCAGCACGATGCGCCCTTCGATTTCGAGCACGGTCACGCCATTCACTTCGTTATCAACCATTCTCAGTGCCACGTTCGCGCCTCCTGGAAAATTCGATGCGGTATTTGGAATTAGAGTACTTGAGAAGCCACTGCCCTGCGGCGCCTGGCTTTCTCGTCAGTAAAAATCCGAGCAGGACATGTAATACCCGCAAGACGTGCAGATCATCTTGCACTTTCGCGGCTCCAGTCGAGCCGAACATCGCGGGCAATACTGTGAAGCCTGGGCCGGCAGCGGCGCCGGTTGCGGCCTGGTCACCGGCTCCGGCTGAATCACGCGATTGAGCGCGTTCGACTTCGCTGCTTGCGCCGCTGGAAAAGCGGCTTCCGGCTGTCCCATTTCTAGTAGTCCTTCGGACGGACGTTTATAGCACATCCCGGGGACACGGAAAAGCAAAGGTCAAATCCGCCGCCGGTTTGCGGTGACAGGCCACGGGACGTGAAATGTGCGAGATACACCACGTTGGTTAGACACCAACGGCCCACGAATAGTTTGCCATCCAGGTGGCTCTGAAGCGGTGTAAAGTGCCAGCAACCGCGGGGTAGTCTGGGGCGTCTCATAAGCGTGGGGCGAAGGGACAGGACCATGAAACCTAAATTGCTCTTTGGGCTGGTCGCGGCTGCACTTCTGGTAGTTCCCGCTGCGGTCCAGGCACAGCGCGGAGGCGGTGCCGGCGGCGGACGGTCCGGAGCTGGTTCTTCCGGCGCGATGGCGTTTAGCGGCGGCGCGGTCCGTTCCAGTTCGGCGAGCATCCGCAGAGTCCCCTCGGTGAGCGTTGTCAGCAGTTCGTCAGTGACGCGGCCGCGCAGCAATCCATTTAGCGTGTATGGCGTGCAGGTACCCTACCGGCTGACCGGCACGGTCGGAAGTTCGTCTCTCGGCCTTCGCGTGCCACACCACGGCGGCGTCGCTGGTAGTGGTGGTGGCAGTAATCACCGTTACCCACACCAACCTCACGGAACCTACCCCCAGTTCTATTTCCTCACCGGCGGCGGCTATTACTATCCCGCGCCAGGTTATGGCGATGACTCCGAGGGACAAGCACAGGATGCTGCCGCGACGGATCAGCAGCAAGTGACGGGCGAACAGGACGCGGGCCAGCAAGCGGAGCAGGCACCCGACGACGAACAGCGCGATGCGCGCGCGGAGTTGAGCTCTGCGGCGCCCGCTCCCGAGCAGCAAGAAGCAGCGCCGTTGCCGGACGTGGGATCGTTCACGCTGGTGATGCGCGATGGCACGCAGGTGGATGCGCTGGCGTTTACGCGCTCCCAGGACAAGATCATATACATCACGCCGGATGGCGGCCGCCGCACGGTGGCCGTGAGCGATATTGATTCTGATTCGACGGAACGAGTGAACGAAGAGCGCGGGACGCCGCTGCAACTGCCTCTATAAGAAGCATTACGCATCGCAACCAAAATACAGGATGACGCCTTCTCCCGGCCGCGCACCGCTGGAGCTATTCTTCGGAGCGTTGCATCGGTTCGGGCATGTACAGGCCGGCGTGGGCCGGCAGCCCGGCGCGTTCAAATTGAATTGTGGTGTGGCTGATTTGAAATTCCTTGGCGAGAACTTCGCGTACCTGCGTCAGAAGTTTTTCACACTCTTCCAAGTGCATGTCCGGGATGCGTATATGGCAGGAAAGCGCGTTGAGGTCGGTGCCGAGCGTCCAGATGTGGATATCATGAACTTCCTGGATACCTTCGAGGCGAAGTAACGCGCGCGCGACGGCCTCGAGTTGAATATTGCGCGGCAGGCCTTCCAGCAGGATGTGCGAGCTTTCACGCAAAATCCCAATACCCGACCACAAAACCATGCCGCCGATGGCCATGCCGATGACCGGGTCAACCCAGCCAGCCCCCGTATAGCGAATCGCGAGCGCGCCAGCCACAATCGCCACGTTCGAAAGCGCGTCGCCCAAATTGTGAATCCAGACGCTGCGTACATTCAGGTCGCGGCGCCCCCTGTGCACCGCGAGGGTGATTCCGCCATTGACCAGCAAAGCGAAAACCGAGACCCACAGCATCAGGCCCGTCTTCACCTCCACCGGACTGCGCAAGCGCATGAAGGATTCATACAGCAATCCTAGCGAAACGAGGGAAAGCAGCACGGCATTCACGAATGCCGCAAGAATTCCGGCGCGATGATACCCGTAGGTTTTTTCCGGCGTCGGGGACTTCATGGCCCAACGCATCGCCAGCCAGGAGAGCACCAGGGTGGGCACGTCGGTGAGGTTGTGTACCGCGTCGCTGACAAGAGCGATGGAATGGCCGGCGTATCCGGATATGAGCTCGACGATGACCAGCGCAAAAGTGGCCACCACCGCGACGCCCAACGCGACTGTCATACCTTCGGCCGGAAGAGATACGTGAGAGTGTCCGCCTGGTCCATGGCTGTGGCCATGGTCGTGGTCATGCTGATGGCCGGCATGAGAATTATGGGAGGCGTCGTGCGCGTCGGCGTGCATCAGGTGGATTTTAACCGTGATTCGCTTGCGCGCACAGCGAGGAATCGGGCGGGTTCGGCAAGAAGTTAGCGCCCCAGCGGCGCTCGGCGGATTTGATGCTGGAATGAACGCCCGGCAGGAAACGCAATTGACTTACGTTGCTGCACCCGCCTACCATGACACAGTTTCGTGGCCTTCAACTCTCAGAGGGAGCGCGCGCGGGAAGCATCGCGATCCGCCCGGCGATGACGCACCAAGTTGCCAAACTGGTGTTCTGGGGAGTGCGCGGCTCCACGCCGACGCTCGAGCGCGACACGTGGCGCTACGGCGGCAACACTCCTTGCCTGGAATTCACCGCGCCGGACGGCACAAAATTCATTCTGGATTGCGGAACCGGGCTGCGGACGCTGGGAAACTGCCTGACCCAGGCGCAGCGCGGGCTGGGAATTGACGCGCACATCCTGGTGACGCATTACCATTGGGACCACATCCAGGGAATTCCGTTCTTCCATCCATTCTTCGAATCGCAAAATCGTTTTCAATTTTACAGCTTCCAGTCGAGGTTCCTGGGACCGAACAGCCTGGAGCAGGTGTTTGCGGCGCAACTGGCGACGCCGTACTTTCCCGTGGACGTGACGATGATGACGGCGGCACGCGAATTCCGGGAAGTGAGCGATGGCGAGAAGTGGGAAGTGAACGGCACACGTATTTCAACTTGCTTCCTGAACCACCCCCAGGGATGCCTGGGGTACCGGATTGACACCGCGGGCGGCTCGATGGTGTACGCGACGGACAACGAACCGGGTATGCCGGAGTGCGATGAAAACCTGCGGCACCTGGCGCACGGCGCCGACGTGCTGGTTTATGACGCGCAGTATTCACCGGAACAGCTCGCGTCTGACCGGAAAGGCTGGGGCCATTCCAGTTGGCTGGAGGGCGTGAAGATTGCGCGAGAGGCGAAGGTGCGCAATCTGGTCCTGTTTCACCACGATCCGGATTCTTCGGACAAGATCGTGGACGGATTCCTTTCGGCGGCGCGGCAGGAATTTCCGGCGACGTGGGCGGCGACCGAGGGTATGTCCATCAGCTTGAGCGAACGCGGCGTAAACGTGGCGATACGCGAATCGCGGCTGGGACTGCGGCGGCGGCTGCGGTTTGCCGCGACGGTCAGCGGGCAGACCGAAGACGGCAAGCCCTTCGAAGAGAAAGCGACGGTGCGCGATTTGAGTTTGCAGGGCGCTTACCTTGCGCTGAATAGCCGCCCGCGGCTGCAGTCCGAAGTGCGCGTGGTGATTGAAGCATCGGGGGATCCGACGCGGTCAAGCATGTTGTCTTTGCGCGGGACGGTGGTGCATTTCGAGCCGGGGCGGGAGAAGAATCAGAACGGAGTTGGGGTGGTGTTCGTCGAAGACCCGGATCCGGGCCGGCCGCGGGACTAGCCTTGCGGTGTACGAACGTGCTCGGGCCGAAATCCTAGCCCTACGATGCGGGCAGGGATGCGGCGCAACACGGGAAATTTCTGCAACAGCCTCAAGGGCAGCGGCAGGCGGCGGATAGGGGCTTGGCGGGCCAGCGCCGCGGCGATAAAGCGCTTGTGAGCGAAAACCTGCAGCCGCTGGGTCATACGGGTAGGAAATTCGCGGCGCTGTTGAATCTTGCCCAGTATGTCGTCGGTCACCGCATCCCGCAGAAGAGGTTTCGCCAGCGCATTGGCCGCAGCCACCGCGTCCTGAATCGCCAGATTAATTCCGACGCCGCCGATCGGTGACATCGCATGGGCGGAATCTCCAATGCACAAAAGACCGCTGCGAAACCACTGCTGCAAACGATCCACGGCAACGGACAATAATTTCACATCGTTCCAATCGTGCAACTCGGAGGTGCGATCGCGGAGGAACGGAGCGACGCCGGCCAGGTCGTCGCGAAACGCCTGCAGCCCATTTTGCTTGATGATCTCGAATCCGCCCTTGGGGATTACGTACGCGCACTGCCAATAATCGTCGCGGTTGAGGGTCACCAGGATCTTGCCGGCATGGAAGCGCCCGAGAGTCTGATGTGGATCATCGGGATGCCGAGGGACGCGCATCCACAGCACGTCAATAGGCGCCCCTAGATCAATCACCTGGAAGCCAGCCCTCTCGCGAACGATGGAGTGGCGTCCATCTGCTCCAATCGTAAGCATTGCGCGCACGGCAATGGCGCCGCGCGGCGTCTTCGCTCGCACGCCAACGATGTTCCGGTTTTCCTCAATCAGGTCAATCACCTCTGACTCCATGCGAAGTTGGAAGTTCGGAAAAGCCTTGGCTTGCTCGGCGATGAAATTCAAAAAATCCCACTGCGGCATTAGGGCAATGAATTTGCAATGGGTGGGAAGATGCGAAAAATCGCCTACGGTGACCGCGAGGTCGTCTATCTGAGCGCCGATCTGCTGAAGTTCCTGATGCGGCCGCTGCAAAAACTCCTGCAGAATTCCCAATTCGTGCATCAACTCAAGTGTGGAAGGATGAATCGTATCGCCGCGGAAGTCGCGCAGGAAATCGGCATGTTTTTCGAGCACAACCACTTCCACTCCCGCACGAGCAAGCAGAAATCCCGCGATCATCCCGGCTGGTCCTCCGCCTGCGATGCAGCAGCGCGTCTGGATCTTTTCCGAGGCGGAATCGTTCTGAGGCATCGCGGAACTCCCTAACCCAAATCATAGCCTAGAGCGCGCCACAGAATTCCTTCTCGCTGGCTGGGAGGCTTGAGATTGAGCCGCGCCGGGCGGCAATCATAGTCAGCCCCGCCCGAAGGTGCGGCCCAGATGGAAACGCTCGGAGACAGCATTCTACAGGAGTCGATTACTTTGTGTCGGCGGGCAACTTGGCGAGCTGGGCATCGAGGTCGGCCAAAGCGCGGGTGAGTTGTTCGCGATAGCGCGGATCCTGATTGGACTGCAATTGTCGTTCGACGCGCGCGCGGGAGAGCAACAACACTTCCCTCTGGCGGCGCGTTTCGATTTGAACCTGGGAAAGCTGCTTCTTTGTTTGGCGTTCTTCTTTGGACTGAAACTCCTGGACCTGCCCTTCTACCGCTTTGCTTTCCCAGCCCCTGGCCATTCGTAAATTCTAGATGCGAGGGCGCGGAATACGGCGTTAAATTTTCGTCGAAGTTTCCTTGGTGGGCGGCGAGTAAGCAACTCTTGCGTGTCCACTGAACCGGGCGCAGGATGACGACCGCGAGACCATAATTTGCGGGTAAACTGACGGCGCGGTCCGGCGGGTGAGCGGGATGAAATTCGATGCCATTGTTATCGGATCAGGTCAGGCGGGGAAGCCACTTTCGTATGCGCTGGCAGACATTGGATGGAAAGTTGCGTTCATCGAGCGTGCGGAATTGGGAGGCTCGTGCATCAATACGGGGTGCACACCCACAAAGACGATGGTGGCTTCGGCGACAGTGGCGCATTATGCGCGGGATGCAGCGCGCTGGGGTGTGCGGACGAGCGAAGTAAGCGTGGACCTTCCGGCGGTGGTGGCCCGCAAGAATAAAGTAGTCCAGGGTTTTCGCGATTCGATTCAGAAGCGCATCAACGATCGGCCCAATATCCGGCTGGTTCGCGCGCATGGCCGATTCGCCGGCCCACATCAGGTGGAAGCGGGAGGCGAGACATTCGAAAGCGAGAAGATTTTTATTGATACCGGCACGCGCCCGGAAATTCCGAAGATTCCGGGAATGGAGTCAGTTCCCTTCCTCACCAATGCTTCGATTATGAAGTTGCAGGCGGTGCCGGAGCATTTGCTGGTCTTGGGCGGCGGGTACATCGGCCTGGAATTCGGGCAAATATTTCGGCGCTTCGGCAGCCGCGTGACCGTTCTGCACAGGAACGAGCGGATTTTGCCGCGCGAGGACCTCGACATCACTCAGGAGCTTCAGAAAGCGCTGGAAGCGGAAGGCATCGAATTCGCGCTCGGTGCCGCCACGAAGCGCGTGGAAAATCGCGAAGGCAAAATCGCGCTGACCTTTGAGACGACGCAAGGTTCGAAGACGATTGTTGGGTCGCACCTGCTGGTGGCGACCGGGCGCAAGCCGAACACGGATGACCTGGGCCTCGACAAGGCTGGCGTGGCCGCCGATGCGCACGGCTATATCAAAGTGAACGGGCGGATGGAAACCAGCGCGCCGGGGATTTGGGCGATGGGTGACGTGAAAGGCGGCCCGGCGTTTACGCATATTTCGTATAACGACTACCAGATCGTGTACGCGAATTTGATCGAGGGGAAAAACCTGACCATCGAACATCGCTATCTTCCCTACGCGCTTTTCACCGACCCGCAACTGGGCCGCGTAGGGATTACCGAGCAGGATGCGCGGGCGGCGGGACGAGAATTCAAGATGGGCGCGTATCCTTTTGCATCCGTCGCGCGCGCGATCGAGCGCGCTGAAACCGCGGGCAAGATGAAAATTATCGTGGACGCTGAAAGCGATCTGATTTTGGGGGCGGCGATTTTGGGCAGCGAGGGCGCCGAACTGGTGCAGATATTGGGCGCGATGATGCTGGCGAAGGCGCCCTACACCGTGCTGAAAGGCGCCGTGTACATTCATCCCACAATGGCTGAAGGATTTTTTGGATTGCTGGAGTCGGTGAAGCCGGCGAATTAGCGACAAACATTTCGATTATCGCAGCGCCCCGATCTGGTAGTTGAGGGCTGACAAATCGGCGGCGTAATCGTACTTGGCGCTGGCCTGCGCGATTTCCGCTTCCGTTTCGTTCAGTTGCGACTGGCTGAGTTCGATGATGGAGCTGAGTCCGAGTTTGTAACGGGCTTGCGCGAGATTCAGAGCCTGGTTCGCCTGATTCAGCAGCTGATCGGTGAGAGCCATGCGCTGGTAGCCGGAGTTGGCGTTGAGCCAGGCCTTGCGCACGTCGCGCACGATGCCATTCTGCAAATCACGAAGATATTGCTGCTGAGCACTGGCTTCCGCGTTAGCTTCGGCGTGCAGCGCGTTGAACTGGCGGCCGTTGAAAATGGGAATGTTGACATTGAACCCGGCGGCGGCGTAGCGCGGCGCAAGCGTATCCTCGCGATAAGGGGTGAGCCCGGCAGTTCCCACCGCACTGATCGTTGGAAACCACAGATCGCGCTCGGCGATGGCATAACTCTGCGCGGAATTCACGTCCAGGCGGCGGCTGACGAGTTCGGGGCGGTTTTGCATGGCCTGGGCGATCAGCGTGGAAAGGTCCGCAGGCGGCGCGGCGGAGAGCGGCTGCTCCGCGAGCTGAAAGGTGCGCTGGTCGGCGAACCCCAGCGCGTCAGAGAGTTCCGCGTAGGACGCCTGCAGATCATTCTGCGCCTGCACAAGCAGGAGCTGGGCCTGCGCCAGGTTTACGTTGGCAAAACTGACGTCGAGGCCGGACCTCAATTTATTTTTTTCCAGCGCGGTGATTTGATCGGAGACGAGCTGGCGGTCTTTCACCGTTTCCTGGGCGACTTGCAGTACCGCCTGCGCCTTCAGGACGGCGTAGTAGGCGGCGTCCACTTGCAGCAGAACATCGGCCCGCGAGGCAGTGATGTTCACTTCTTGCGCTTGGGCGTGAAGCTGCGAGCTTTTCACCAGTTCGTGAGTGCGGCCAAAGTTGGTCACCAGTTGCTCGACCGTGACGCCGTCCGCGAAGCGATCGTAGATGATGGGGTTGTTCAGCGCGCCGGCGGCGACGCGGCTGTCGTTCTCCGCTTTCACGCCCGTGGCGCTGCCGAAGGCGTGCGGATAGTAATCGGAGCGAGCCTCGGTGACTTGCGCTTTCGCCGCGGTGGCGAGATAGGAAGCCGCTTGGATCTGCGGATGATTTTGAATGGCGATTTTCTCCGCTTCCTGCAGGGTGAGGCTTTGTGGCGCAGACGCCGACGATGACTGCTGCGCTGAGGGCGAGGCCCCCGCAAGCGGCGCGGCGGAAACACGCAGCTGCGCCGCAGCCGGCTTCGCGGCGACCGCCGCGAGAAACAGAATCAGGGCCATCGAAAAAATTCGGCAACGCATTAGTGAGCCTCCTCCGTGGCAAGTACTGGGCCGGCTTCTTCGCGGCGGCTGTAAATCAATAGGTAAGCGGCGGGGACGACAAAGATGGTGAGCAGCACAGACGCCGTCAGGCCGCCGATGATGACGCGAGCGAGCGGGGCATAGGCTTCACTGCCGCTTTCCAGCTTTAAGGCCATCGGCAACAGACCGACGATAGTAGCCAGCGACGTCATCAGGATCGGGCGCAGGCGGATGCGGCAGGAATCTGCGACGGCGCGCCGCACGCTGTGCCCTTCCTTACGCAAGCGATTTGCAAAATCCACGATGAGAATGCTATTGGAAACCACCATTCCGGTGAGCATCACGATGCCCATCAGCGATTGCACGTTCAGGGTGGTGTCCGTGAATGCGAGCGTAAGCATCACGCCGATCAGGCCGGTGGGGACCGCAAGGATGATCAGGAAAGGATCAATGAAGGACGCAAACTGGGCCACGAGGACCAGGTAAACAAGCAAAACAGCCAGCAACAGGCCGAATCCAAAACTGCGGAAGGAAGATTGCATGGTGACGACCAGACCTCGCACATTAATGCGGAGGTTGGGAGGAAGTTGCGTGGCCTGCACAATTTTGGAAATTTCCTTCGCGGGCTTGCTGAGATCTTCGCCGGAGGGAGCTACATATACGTCAATCGTTCTTTGCAGCTGATAATGGTCCACTTCGGTGGGGGTGAGGATCGGGCTGATGTCGGCCACCTGGTCGAGGTAAGTAGGCAGCTTCAGGTTTGGAGCGCGTAGCGGCATGGTCTTGAGGTCCTCGAGCGTGGCCACGCGATTTTCGGGATATTGCACGGTGACGAAATAATTGTTGCCGCTCTTGGGATCCACCCAATAACTGGGGGCGATCATGGCGTCCGAAGTCAGCGCGGTGATCACATTGTCCACCACCTCTTTCGGACTGAGCCCAAGCTCGCTGGCGCGGGCGCGATTCACGTTCAGGTTCAGCGCCGGGTAGTCCATGTCCTGCGGGACATAGACATCCGCGACACCCGGCAGCGCCCGAAATTTCTGGGCCAGGTCGAGAGCGACACTATCGGCCGCTTTCAAATCCATGCCGCTCACCTGCACGTCAATCGGCGCGGGCATTCCTTGATTCAGCACGGCGTCCACCAGTCCGCCGGATTGAAAATAGGTGCGCAATTGCGGGAGTTCAGCGGAGATGCGGGCGCGAACTCGATTCATATAGGTGAAGCTGCTGACGCGATGGTCTTCTTTCAAGCCGACCTGAATAAACGCGGTGTGCATGGCTGAGTTCGGAGTGAACAGGGCGGAGAGATCGGACATCAGGCCGACGTTCGAAACCACCGTGTTCAGTTCGTCGGCGGGAACCACCTGGCGGACGATGTCCTCGACTTTTTTCACGTAGTCGGTGGTCAACTCCAGGCGCGTACCGGTGGGAGCTTTGACGTTGATGACGAATTGCCCAGCGTCGGTGCGGGGAAAAAAGGACATGCCGACCAACGGGTAGAGCACAAAGCTGAGAACGAAGAGGCCCAAAAAACCAAGGACCACCTCCTTGGGGCGATCGAGCGTCTTCTGCACCCAGCGGTCGTAGAGGTTGAGCATGCGTTCAAACCTGGCATTGAAGCCGGCGTGGAAGCGCGCGCCCCATGATTTCGCTTGACCGGCAACTGCTTCCGCGTGATGAATCGCCGCGCGCATGTATCTGGCGCAGTAGAGCGGCACAACCGTGACCGCCACGAAGTAGGAGGCGCACAACGACAGCACCACGGCCAGCGCCAGCGCCGTGAATAAGTATTTGCTGACTCCGAAAAGCATGGTGACCGGAAAAAACACGACGACCGTGACGATGGTGATGGCCAGGACCGCCAGGGAGACCTCATCCGCACCGCGCTCGGAAGCAGTCACCGAATCCTCGCCCAACTCCATATGCCGAAAAATATTTTCCAGGACCACGACCGAGTTATCAATCAGGCGGGAAAAAGCCAGGGCCAGGCCGCTCAAGACCATGCTGTTGATCGTCTTGTCAGCCGAATGCAGGAAGAAAAATGTGGCCAGAACGGACAGAGGAATGGAGAGAAACACCGCGACGGTGGCGCGAGGACTGCCAAGAAAAAGCAAAATCATCAGCCCGGTGAGCAGCAGACCGATGCTGCCCTCCTTTAAAACTGTGGAGATCGCTTGTTTGACGAAGAGCGACTGATCGAAGACGACGTGGGTCTTCAGTTGTGCCGGAATATCGCGCAGCGTTTTGATGGCAGTTTTAATGCCGTTCACCACCGCAATGGTGTTGGTATTGCCTCCCTGCTTGAGAATCGGCACGTACACCGAATTTTGGCCGTTGACGCGCACAATGTTGTATTGGATGGACGCGCCGTCTACGGCCTTGCCCACATCGGAAATGAAAACCGAGCGCTGGCCTTCCGTCTTCAGCGGAACTTCATTCAAGGCCTGGGCGTTCGCCACTTGCGCGTTCGTATACAGGTTGTAATCCATGGGGCCGATGCGGACGTCACCCGCGGGCAAAATCAGGTTGGATTCGTCGGTGGCGCGCACCACGTCCATGGGGCTCAGCTCGTGCGCTTGTAATTTCGTGGGATCCACGTAGATCATGATCTGCCGGTATTTCCCGCCGTAGGGCGGTGGTACGGTGGCACCCGGCACTCCGGCAATCTGGTTTCTAATTTGATACTGCAAGTAATCGTGAAGCTGGGTTTCGTTTAACCCTTTGCCTTCGACGGTCAGCAGGCAGACCGGAAGGCTCGAAGCGTCAACCTTCATGACCACCGGCGGCAGCGTACCCTGCGGCAAACGGCGCAGGTCTGCCATCGCAAGATTGGATACCTGCGTGACGTCCGCGTTGGCGTCGGTGCCGGGCTGAAAATAGATTTTGATCAGGCTGACGCCCGCCATCGAGCGCGATTCCATGTGATCAATGCCGCTGCCCAATGTGAAAAACCGCTCGAACGTATCGGTGATGTCCGCTTCAATCTGTTCGGGCGGCATGCCGTTGTAGAAAGTGGCCACCAGCACAACGGGAATATTGATGGCCGGGAACATATCCACCGGCATCTGCGCCACACTGGTGACGCCCAGAACGCAAATAAAAAGACAAACGACGATGATGAAGTACGGGTGGCGAATCGCAAATTTGGGCATGTGCGGCTTACTCCATTCTCGGGGGTTCGACGAGCTTCGGTGAGACCAATTCGCCTTCCTTGAACTGATTCTGCTCGCCAAACACCACCAATTCGTTTTCCTTGATGCCGGAGAGAACCTCGACATCGCTGGCGCTTTGCAATCCCAGCTTCACCTCGCGCCTTTCCAGGCGATTGGTGGAGTTCACCACCAGCGCGGTCCCCTCGCCGGTTCCCGTCAACGAGATCGCTTGCACCGGAACCGTGAGGACATTGGAAGCGGATTGCAGCGGGATTCGCACGGACGCATACATGCCGGGTACCAGTTCGAAGTTCGCATTGGGCACATTCACTTCGGTGTGCATCGTGCGAGTGGCGGGATCGATTTGGTCTGAATAGCGGATGATCGTGCCAGTGAAGGTTTTCTTCAGCGCCGAAACGTTCACTTCCAGCGTCTGGCCGTCATGAATTTCCGGCACGGCCCTTTCGGGAACGGGAATCACGAGGCGCAACAAATTATTTTGCGAGAGGTGACACAGAGCGGAATCCCCCTTGGTTGAGGACGTTCCGGCGGGCAGCAGCGCGCCGGTGTAGGCGTAAATTTGCGTCACAACCGCGTCGAAAGGCGCGGTCATGCGGGCATACGCGAACATCGCCTGGTCTTTCGCCAGCGATGCCTTGGAAGAGAGCAAGGCTTGCTGCGCGGCGGCGAAAGCGTCTTTGGCGGATGAAACGCCGGCGCTGGCTTCCAGATCCTTGCCTTGCGCTACGTCTATTTCCTGCTGGGCGACGAGCTCGGGCCGGGATTTTTGCACGTCGGCCAGACGGGTATAGGTGATGTGTGCGACGTTGTAGGCGGATTCGGCGCGGCTTTGTTCTTCACCTGCGCGCGCGACGTCCTGCTCGCTGCGGCGAACCGCTGCCTCATCCTGTTGGAGCTGCTCCTGCAACTCGGGAATTTCCAGGACGGCGAGCAGCTGGCCCTGTTTCACGTGGGTGCCCCAGTCCACATAGAGCTTCTGGATGTAACCGGAGACCTTGGCGTAAACATCTACTTCCTGAAAGGGCAGGAATTCGGATGCAATTTCGAGGGTATTGGAGAGATTGCGGCGCTGCACTTTCACCACGGCGGCGTGTGGAGCGTTGCCGGGGTTATCGGCAGACGCGTTATGCGAGCCGGCACAGCCGGCAAAAGGCGCTGCAAGAATAATAAGAGCAAAGAATAAGAGTAGCGAGGCTGGTTTGCTTATCACGAGTTTGACTCCTGGACCTTGCGACGCAGGTTCGGCAGTGAAAATTCATCCGAGCGGCAGAACGAGTTCAATTCTTTTCGTCTTTGCAGGATTTGCAGTGCTTTCGCCGGAACGAGCTCGGCGATTTCGAGTGGGATGGTTTGAACTCCGTGGAGGTCGCCGTGCAGCAAATCGCCGGGTTTGACGGAAAGTCCGGCAATTTCGACGGGACCGCCAAAATCGAACACGTGAGCGTAAGCGTGAGAGACCGAAATATTTCCGGCGAACATCTGGAAGCTGGTGGAATGCACTTGCGGAAGATCGCGTACGGCGCCGTTGGTCGCAAGGCCAACGCAACCAAGCGCGCGCAAGATATTGGCGTGGACTTCTCCGATGAATGCGCCGAGTCCGGGCGGATTATCCAGGTCTTCTATCACCACCACTCGTGGTGACGGAATTTTCAGTAAGAAATCCCACCACTCTGCCCCGTCGTAGTAGTTGCGGCCTTCCATCGGCGGATTCGCGGTACGGATGCGCGCAGTGACGGCGTAACCGACCATGGGCGGCAGATCGTTGAATATGCAATGCAACCGGGAATCGTTAAAACCCTTGTTGCGGAGGCGAAGTCCGAACGTCTCGATGGTGCTCGCCACAATACAGCCGCTCAGCGCGCGCAATCGGTCGAGGCATGCGGACGGCAACGATTCCGAATTCATGGAGGCTCCTGTCCGGGATGGTGTCCGCGGACAATTCTAATAACGGGCCCGAATCGAACTAAAGGCTGAGAGTTTTAGAGTAAAGAAACCAGTGATTCATCACGCGACAGCGGAAGGGGGAGAGCGATGCTGCAGGGAAATAGTGACAGCAATGGAAGGCAGCGACGGAATTTCCTCCCGCACCATCCGGTCAACGCGGATTTGCGGCTGCGGCGCGATGAAGCGAACGACATGACGCAGCGGCACGCGGTCAATCACCGCCGGCGACGTGCTTGCTTTCGTCTTGCTGGAAATATTGATGTAATGAGCCGGATTGGACTTTGCGAAGTATTGGCTATTTTTGGCGAGGGTGGAAAATCCCGCGATCGCAAAGAGCAAAAGGAGTACACCGACTTTCAGACCAAGCCGGCGGTCTGATGCAATTTGCCCAACTACGCCTTTGGGTTGCGGTTCCATATTCATACTCGGACGCGAAAAACCGGGGAAACCCGAAACAGGGATGCACATTCCGCAGCGGGCCGATTCGCTTACCTCTCCATGTTACGGTCATTAGGATTCAGAAAGCAAGAATCGGGATGCAAGGGTGTGCGCGAGTAGCGAACGCCCGCGGCATAGCCGCACATTTGGCATCGACGCAAGGGCGCCCGTTGCGCAAGCGCATCTGCACAAATGGACAGCATTGTTTGCGCTGAGGTAAGCTGTAGTTCCTCACTGCAACGGGCATCGAATCTGTCACTCCGGCAACGAGGTGTTCGGATGGCTACCATCACGCAATTAGTCGTAAACGGAACGAGCCGAAGTATCCACGCGGATGCGCAAGAAAGTTTGCTGATCGTATTGCGCGAGCACCTCGGCCTGACAGGAAGCAAGTACGGCTGCGGCGAAGGCCAGTGCGGAGCCTGCACGGTGTTGATTAATGGAGTGGCGCGGCGATCGTGCATCACTCGAGTGGGCGTCATTGGCGAACAAAAAATAACGACGATTGAAGGGCTCGCGGCGGGCGATCGGCTGCATCCGCTGCAGCAAGCTTTTCTGGACGAAGGCGCGATGCAGTGCGCATATTGCACGTCCGGGATGATCATGTCCGCCGTTTCGCTGCTGAACGGGAATTCCAATCCGTCCGAACGTGAGATCGTGGATTTCATGGAAGGCAACGTGTGCCGTTGCGGGACGCAGCCGCGGATTGTGGCCGCGATCCAGAGGGCGGCACGGACGCAGAAGGGTGCGGGCCAATGAACGCGAAACCGAATTTCGAAATCCCGCTCGAACCGGAACGATACGAACTGCGGGAAGCGCCGCCTTACCGTTTCGAGACCGACCGCCGCGATTTTTTCAAGTATCTCGGCGCGGGTGTTTTGATTCTTTGCGCGGCGAAGTCCGCGCGCGGAGCGCAGGAATCGGGCGGCGGGCGCCGGCATTCGGGCGAAGAACTGCCACAGGAAATCGGTGCATGGCTGCACGTGGGGGACAGTGGCGAAGTAACCGTGTTCACCGGCAAGGTGGAGGTGGGGCAAAACATTCGCACGTCGTTGAGTCAGGCGGTGGCCGAAGAGCTGCACGTGGCAGCTGAAAAAATTCAAATGGTGATGGGCGATACGCAATTGACGCCTTACGACCGCGGCACGTATGGCAGCCAGTCCACACCGATCATGAATTTGCAGCTGAGGCGGGCGGCGTCCGCGGCGCGCGACGTGCTCATCAATCTGGCGGCCGCGCAGTGGCAAGTGGAGCGAACGGGGCTGGTCGCCGCCGACGGGCGGGTCACGGATCCTGCGACAAAAAAATCCGTGGAATACGCCGCGCTGCTGAAGGGACAGCAACTGACGGAAACGCTGCCGGCGGAAGATCCGCTGGCTCCTGCCGTGGAATGGACCATCGCGGGGCGCTCGTTGTCGAAAGTGGATGGACGCGATTTCGTGACCGGAAAACATCAATATCCGAGCGACCAGAAAATCCCGGACATGCTTTACGGAAAAGTGGTGAGGCCCAGCGCGTTCGATGCAACGCTGGTATCCGTGGACACGCGCCCGGCGGAGCAGATTCCCGGCGTGACGGTAGTCCACGATGGAAATTTTGTGGGAGTGGCGGCGACGAGCGAAACGGTTGCGCGCACAGCGGCTGCCGCCATTCGCGCCGAGTGGAAATTCGATCCACAGCCTTCCAGCAAGGAGCTATTCGAGTATCTGAAGAAGAATACGCTGCCGCGCGATGCTTCGGGCGATCCGGCGCCTTACCAAACGGGCTCGGTCGAGGCGGCGCGGGCTGCGGCGGATCTTCATTTGCAGCAAACCTACACCGTGGCTTACATCGCGCATGCGCCGCTTGAGCCGCGGGCGGCGCTGGCGCAATGGAACGGCGAGCGCTTGACGGTCTGGACCGGAACGCAACGTCCCTTTGGCGTGCGCAGCGAGCTGGCCAGCGCGTTCCACATCCCGGAAGATCAGGTTCGCGTGCTGATGCCAGACATGGGCTCGGGCTACGGCGGAAAGCATACCGGGGAGGCGGCGATCGAGGCCGCGCGATTGGCGCGCGCGGCGAAGCGTCCGGTGAAAATTACGTGGACGCGCGAAGAAGAATTTACCTGGGCATATTTTCGCCCGGCGGGCGTGATCGAAATTTCAAGCGCGATGCGCAGCGACGGCACGGTGACGACCTGGGAATTTCACAACTACAATTCCGGCGCGGCCGGGATTCGCACGTATTACGACGTAGCCAACCAGAAAATCGAGTTCCATCCCACGGAATCGCCATTGCGGCAAGGGTCCTATCGCGGGCTGGCAGCGACGGCGAATCATTTCGCGCGCGAATCGCACATGGACGAATTGGCGCACTTGGCTGGCATGGACCCTCTCGCATTTCGTCTGCGGAATTTGAAAGACGAGCGACTGCGCGCGGTTTTTAGCGCTGCGGCGCAAAAATTCGGATGGGGCCGCGCGAAAACCGCCCCCGAACAGGGGTTCGGGATTGCCGGTGGTTTTGACAAGGGCGGTTACCTCGCGACGTGTGCGGAAGTTTCCGTGGATCGAAAATCCGGCGATGTGAAGGTGGTGCGCATGGTCGCTGCATTCGAATGCGGCGCGATCGTTAACCCCGATGGTCTTCGCAATCAAGTGGTGGGCGCGAACATCATGGGCCTGGGCGGAGCGCTCTTCGAAGCAATCGAGTTCGAAAATGGGCGCATTCTGAATGGGCGTTTCTCGAAGTATCGTTTGCCGCGATTCAGCGATGTTCCGGCGATCGAGGTGGTGTTGCTGGATCGCAAGGATATTCCTTCGGCCGGCGCCGGCGAAGCGCCGATCGAGGGAGTGGCTCCCGCGATTGGTAACGCGATATTCGACGCGACGGGGGTGCGCTTGCGTTCCATGCCGCTGGTTCCGAACGGATTGAAAACGGCCTGAGCACGCCGATAGGAAGTGGCGCGCGAATGGGTATGCTCGCGGCAGCCCTCCATGCCATAATGTGCCGCGCGGCTTTCCCGTTTTCGGGGGGTTATACACTTCGTTATTTTTCCGCTGATCGATGGACCCAGCTCACCACCATCCCGGCCGCCTGAAAGCGTCGCTCACAATTCCCGCATCGAAAGGCAATTCCAGTGAAATTAAATCGCCTGGCTAAACCCACGTCTCTGCTTGTGTTTTTCGTTGCTGCGCTCGCAATTTTCGCGCTCGATTTGGCGGCGCAAACGGCGCGGCCGTCCGCTGCCGAGGCCGAGAAGCGCGCCGATGCGATACTGGCGCGGATGACTCTCGCTGAAAAAATCGGGCTGCTCAGCGGCGCCACAAACTTCAGCATGCACGCCTTTCCGAAGCTGGACATTCCGACGATGCTGATGTCCGACGGGCCGTTGGGCGTGCACGACTACGGCCCTACGACGGCGTATGCCGCGCCGATTTTGCTGGCGGCATCGTGGGATACGGAACTTGCGCACCGCGTGGGAGTGATGATGGGCCAGGACGCGCGCGCGCGCGGAGTGAACTTCGTGCTGGCGCCGGGAATGAATATCTATCGCGCGCCGATGTGCGCCCGAAATTTCGAATATCTCGGCGAAGATCCGTACCTGGCATCGCGATTCGCGGTGAATCTGATCGCAGGAATCCAATCGCAGGAAGTGATCGCCACCGCAAAACATTTCACCGCCAATAATTCGGAATACGCGCGCATGACCCTAAGCTCGGATATGGACGAGCGCACGCTGCGCGAGATTTACCTGCCCGCGTTTGAGGCTTCCGTGAAGGAAGCGCACGTGGGCGCGATCATGGACGCTTACAACCTGGTGAACGGCGAGCACATGACGCAAAACGGCTATTTGAACAATGAGGTGGTGAAAAAAGAGTGGGGATTCGACGGCATCATCATGTCCGACTGGGGCGCGACGCACGACGGGGTGGCGGCCGCGAACGGCGGGCTTGATTTGGAGATGCCCTCCGGGAAATTCATGAACGCAGCGACTCTGCTGCCGGCCGTTCAGCAGGGGAAGGTCTCCGTAGCCACGATTGACGACAAGGTGCGCAGGATTCTCCGCACGGAGATTGAATTTGGGTTCTTCGACCGCCCGCAGACCGACTTGAGCATTCCCGCTTACAGCCAGGCAGGGCGCAAGGTCGCGTTGGAGGAAGCTGAAGACGGCATGGTGCTGCTGAAGAATGACGGAAACTTGCTGCCGCTGGACCGCCACAAATTGAAAACCATCGCGGTGATCGGACCGGACGCTTACCCGGCGGTCTTCGGCGGAGGAGGCAGTTCGCTGGTGGCGCCGTTCAATTCCGTGAGTTATCTGGAAGGGATCAGCAATTATCTCGGCACGGACGTGAATGTGCTGTACGCGCAGGATTCAATTCCCGTGGATGAAGTGGTGGAGAAGACCGAGCTGCAGGTCAGCCCCGGGGGGCCAAAAGGAATCAAGGGCGAATATTTTGACAACGAGGAACTGGACGGCGCGCCCGCGTTGACCCGCACCGATCCGCGCGTGGATTTCGATTGGGGCGACGACAGCTATGCGGAGGGCCACCCCGTGGATCATTTCTCGGCGCGCTGGACGGGATATTACGTTCCGAAAGCTTCGGGCGACTATGATTTTTACGTTTCCTCGGACGATGGCGCGCGCGTCTCCCTGGAGAATCAGCGGATCATTGACGACTGGCACAAGCACGGTGAGACGCTGAATAAAGCCACGCGCAGGCTGGAAGCTGGACATGCCTATAAGGTGACGCTGGAATATTTCGAGGACATTGGCGGCGCGGCTGTTCATTTCGGCGTGGTTGCAAGCGCCGAAGCATTGGGCCGCAGCACCAAGGCGCTCGCTGCCAAAGCGGATGCGGTAGTGCTTTGCGTTGGATTCGATCCTGCCACGGAGTCGGAAGGCGGCGACCGCACCTTCGAACTGCCGAGCGGGCAGGATGAATTGATTCGCGCGATCTCGAGCGTGAACAAAAATGTGGTGGTGGTCTTGACTGCCGGCGGGAACGTGGACATGACTCGCTGGATTGACGGCGTACCGGCCCTGGTTGACGCTTTTTATCCCGGGCAGGAAGGCGGCACAGCGCTGGCGAAAATTCTCTTTGGCGATGTGAACCCTTCGGGGAAGTTGCCGGCCTCCTACGAAAAACGCTGGGAAGACAATCCGACGCACGACAGCTATTACTCGAAGCCGGGCGAGAACGCGGTTAAGTACACAGAAGGCATTTTCGTTGGCTATCGCGGCTACGACCGCTCATCCACGAAACCGATGTTCCCGTTCGGATTTGGACTTTCCTATACGAATTTTCAGTACAGCAATTTGACCGTGACTCCCAACCCGGCCGAAGGTCCCGATGCTGCAGTGGTCACTTTTGAGATCAAAAATTCAGGGACGCGAGCGGGGGCGGAAATCGCGGAACTATATGTTGGCGACGGGCACGCCAGCGTTCCGCGGCCGGTGAAGGAGCTGAAAGGATTCGCGAAAGTATATTTGCAGCCGGGAGAGAGCAAGGAGGTGAGCCTGCCACTCAATCACCGGTCGTTTTCCTATTACGACGTG
This sequence comes from uncultured Acidobacteriota bacterium, assembly GCA_963804655.1. Classification (GTDB taxonomy): domain Bacteria; phylum Acidobacteriota; class Terriglobia; order Acidiferrales; family UBA7541; genus Palsa-295. Next base: position 192,852 of record CAWDRE010000001.1, read on the forward strand.
CAGAGCAAGACCTGGGTGGCGGAACCCGGCGATTTTTCGATCCTGGTCGGAAGTTCGTCGGACAGGATCGAACTGAAAGGCGTGTTTCATCTTACGCAAAAAACGAGCGGGCAGTAATCAGGGCTTCGTGGCCTATCGTGGGACTCCGCGGTCTGGGCGACCCAATGCCGAATGCGCAGAGCCGGCGGGACGCCGGCAGGCAGGCGCTACGCGCCTGTGATGCTTGCGCATCTTCCCGGAGGCTAGCCTCGCGCGAAACGGCGGCGGCAACCCCCCGCACTTCCACACGCTGCCGCTTAGCGGACGCCGAAGAGAATTTCCATCGTTAATTGGTCCAAGCGTTCGTACGGCAGACGTTTCGTCGCGAGAGCCGCGCGATCGAATGTGTGCGCGAGGAGCGCCTTCGCGCCTTTCTTCGAATACGCGCCAATGATGGGCACGCGTTCATCCGTCTCTGCAATCTCTTTCAAGATCGTTTGAATTTCGCGGTCGGCGTTGAATCGCGCGGCTTTCTCTTTCAAGATCAGATACGTCCGCATGCAACCGCGCGCAAAGTCTTTTACGCCGTCGTAATTTTCGGTGCGATAGGCGTGCGCATCGAAATGCCGCGGACCGTCGTAGCCGGAATCCTCCAGGAAGCGCACCAGGAAAAACGCCAGCTTGGGATTGACGGAACCGAAGCGAAAATCCTGATCGTAGCGGCCGATTACCTGATCGTTCAAATCAATGTGAAAAAGCTTTCGTGCTTCCCAGGCCTGCGCCACCGCGTGCAGAAAATTCAAGCCGGACATGGTTTCGTGCGCCACTTCCGGATTCACGCCGACGATTTCCGGATGATCCAGCGTCGAGATAAAGGCCAGGTATGCGCCGGTGGTCGGCAAATAAAGATCGCCGCGCGGCTCGTTGGGCTTGGCTTCGAGCGCAAAGCGGTAGTTGTACCTCTGCGCGGCGGAATATTCGCAGAGATAGTTGACGGCCTCGCGCAGGCGCTTGATGGCCTCTTCGGGACGGCGGCAGGCATCAGTTTCCACACCCTCGCGCCCTCCCCACAACACAAATATTTTGGCCCCAAATTCCGCGCCGAGATCCATGGCGCGCATGGTTTTTTGCACGGCGTACGCGCGCACCGCGGCATCGTTCGCGGTGAAGGCGCCATCGCGGAAAACTGGATTGCTGAAGAGATTTACGGTGGCCATCGGGACGCGCAGGCCAAGCAAGGAAAGCGCTCTTTTGAAATCGCGCACGATTCGATCGCGTTCGGCTGCAGTCGCGTCAATCGGCACCAGATCGTTATCGTGAAAGTTCACGCCCCACGCGCCGACTTCACCGAGGAGTTGTGCCAATTGCACCGGCGTAAGAATCGAGCGCACCGGCTCGCCGAAAGGATCTCGTCCGGGATTGCCCACGGTCCACAAGCCGAAGGAAAATTTATGTTCCGGCTTAGGTTCATACTTGTCGGTGGCCATCTTGCTCCTTGGTTTGGAATGCGCCGGCGTCAACGAGTACTATTTCAGGGGTTATGCAGCCCGTGAAAAATGCCGCGCAACGCTGGATACATTTGGCGGTACACAGCATAGCGAAGATCCATCAGATTGGCGCTGCCGGCGTGCGGCGAGATGCGCTGCGCGACGCGCACCGACGTATCGCAGGCGTCCTCGACAGACGGCCACACGCCGCAGCCCACTCCCGCGAGCAAGGCGGCACCGAACGCCGGCCCTTCTTCCGCTTCCACGATCTCGACGCTCATGCCGTAAATATCCGCTTGAATCTGGCGCCACAATTCGCTGCGCGCCCCGCCGCCGCCCAGCCGGATGGATTGCGCTGGGATTTTCAGCTCGCGGAAAATCTCAAACGAATCGCGGAGGCTGAAAGCCACACCCTCCATGATGGCGCGGACCACGTGCCCGCGGTGATGCTGCGCGGTAATGCCGACGAGCGCGCCGCGAGCGTAGGGATCGAGATGCGGAGTGCGTTCACCCATTAAGTAGGGCGCCCAGAGTAAGCCGTCCGCGCCGGGCGGCGTCTTGGCTGCTTCAGCGGTCAATCGTTCGTAAGGATCGTCGTGAGGGTCTGCGTGGGTATTCTCGTCGTGGCGCGTGGCTGCGTCGCGATTTCCTGCGCCAAACTGATCGCGAAACCAGCGCAGCGAAAGCCCGGCGGCCTGGGTGACGCCCATCACATGCCATCGTCCCGGGAGCGCGTGACAAAATGTGTGGATACGGCCGCGCGGATCGAGGACCGGGCGGCTGGTCGCCGCAAACACAACACCTGAAGTCCCGATCGTGGCGCTCACCGCGCCGGGCCGCACGATTCCCATCCCCACGGCCCCGGCCGCTTGGTCCCCTGCGCCGGCAACGACCGGAGTTCCAGCGAGCAATCCGGTGGCGGCGCCCTCTTTTGAAATGGCTCCGCTGATTTCAGGAGATTCATACAACGTAGGGAGCAAGCTTTCACTGATGCCGGAGGCTTCCAGGATAGGCTTCGACCACTTCCGCTGCGAGACGTCGAAAAGCAGCGTGCCGGATGCCTCCGCGACGTCCATCGCCCGGGCGCCCGTCAGGCGGAAGCGAAAATAATCCTTCGGGAGAAGAATCGCGCGGGCGCGCGACCAGATTTCAGGCTCGTGCTGCTGCACCCACCATATTTTCGGCAGAGTGAAATTGGTGAGCGCCGGATTCGCGGTGAGTTCGATCAGGCGCGCGGCGCCGATCCGCTCCGTGATCTGCTCGCACTGCTGGCCGGTGCGCTGGTCGCACCAGATGATCGAAGGACGCAGGACTTTGCCTTCCGCATCGAGCAGGACCAGGCCGTGCATTTGCCCGGTGAGGCCCACAGCGGCAATTTCATCGGGAGACGTTCGATTTTTTTCCAGGCAAGCCTTGATCGCGCGGCAGCCAGCGCGCCACCAGTCCTGGGGATCCTGTTCGGCCCAGCCGATTTGCGGAGAATGCATCGGAGCATGTTCCGCGGTGGCCGAATTCAGCACGCGCCCGCCCTCGTCCAGCAGCACCGCGCGCGTACCGCCGGTGCCGACGTCCACTCCCAAGAGTTTCTTCGCCATGAATTCAGGTTTCCCGATTGCTACGACGCGTACCCGTGCGGGTGCTTTTGCCGCCACTGCCATGCAGACGCAATGATGGAGCGCAAATCGGATTTGGTGGCTGTCCAGCCGAGCACCGTCTTGGCTTTGGCGGCATCAGCAACCAGCCGCGGAGGATCGCCGGGACGCGGAGGTTCGGGGCGAATGCGAATGTCTCGCCCGGTGACCTGCCTGGCGGATTCAATCACTTCCAGAACCGAGTAGCCGTGTCCGGTGCCGAGGTTGACGAAATCGGACTGGCCGCCGCGGCGCAAATGCCCGAGCGCGCGAATGTGCGCGTCGGCCAGATCCGCCACGTGCACGTAATCACGAATCGCGGTGCCATCGGGCGTGGGATAGTTCTTGCCGAACACCGGCACTTCCGGAGTGTCTCCTTGCGCGGCCGACAAGACATTCGGGATCAAGTGCGATTCCGGCTCGTGGTGTTCGCCGCACTTTTCCGTCGCCCCGGCGGCATTGAAATATCGCAAGGCGACAAATTTCAGTCCGTAAGCGCCATCGTAGGAAGCCAGCAGCCGCTCCATCAGCAATTTGGACCAGCCATAGGGATTCACCGGCCACTGCGCGGTGCGCTCTGAAATTGTGGCTTGATCGGACTCACCGTACGTCGCGCAGGTGGAAGAGAACACCACGCGGCGCACGCCTGCCTGTACGAGCGAACCCATGAAGGCGATGCCCTGTTCGACGTTATTTTCGAAATATCTGGCGGGATGTTGTACGGATTCGCCGACGTATGCCAGCGCGGCAAAATGAACGCACGACTCCAGTTCGTGCTCGCCGGCAATCCGCGCCACTAAGGCGCGATCTCCCACGTGGCCTTGGTAGAAAGGAATATCCGCGCCGATCGCCTGGCGGTGCCCGCGCGCAAGATCGTCCAGCACCACGACCTCTTCGCCCGCTGCCTGCAAAAGTTCGACCGTGACGCTGCCGATGTATCCCGCGCCGCCCGTAACCAAAATCGCCATTCCGAACCTTCCAAAGCTGAATTTACCCAGCCGCGCTGGCAGCTTGCGGCGTACTACTTTACTACGCAGCTTCGCGAAGCGGAGCGCCGAATAAACACGAGAACGCCGTGAGCCTAAACCAGAAAAACTTGCAAGGCAGGAACGGTCGGAGATACTTGCAGTGCATGCGGCGGCATAGCCGATGACGCCGCTAAGTCAGCCGGTCGAGATCAGCCGCGAGACGGAGCGTATCGAATGCAGTAAAGCAAGCCTGCTACCAGCAGGACAGCGCCCCACCAGATTCCGGCATGAAAATTAGCGAGGACCAGCGGCACGGCCGGAGGATAGAAGAGTTGATAGATACCCGCGCCGAGAATCAGCACGCCGTTGAAGAACAGCGAAATTCCGATGAAGAACCAGATCGAAATGGGCTCGTCAGATCGCATCAGCCTCACCAGAAAATAATATTCAGGATGACGAACACAATGGCCACCACCACGGCCCAAAACGCGGGCTTTTCGTACAGCGGGACTTCGGCCTCGGAAGGAATTTCGGTGGCGCCGTAAACGAGGCCCGTTAATTCGGAGTAAGGCTTGGGCTTCGTAAGCATACTAACCACGACGGTAACCACCACGCAGATGATCCACGACCACAACCCGCGATACATATTTTCCGCCATGTCGCGCGCGTCGCTGGAAAGGGCCACGTAACGCAATGCCGAGGGATCCACTTTCACCCACGCCCACATCCCGATGGACGAGGCCGTTCCTGCGAGCAGTCCCCAGAATCCGCCGGCAGGCGAGGCTCGTTTCCACAACATGCCGAGAATCACGGTACCGAAAAGGGGCGCCACGAAGAAGCTGAAGAGCGCCTGCACGTAATCCATGATGCTGAGGAATTGCATCACTAGATATGCGGTACCGATGCTGATGATGACGCCAATCACCGTGGACCAGCGTCCCATCGAAACGTAATGCGCGTCGCTGGCTTTCTTGTTGAAAAGCGGCGCGTAGATGTCGTAAGTCCACACCGTTGAAAACGCGCTCACATTGCCGGCCATGCCGGACATGAATCCGGCGATGAGCGCGGTGACGCCCAGGCCAAGCAGTCCGGGACCGCAATAACGCGCCAGCATCAGCGGCAAAACTTCGTTGTAACTGTGGCCGCCGGTGGCCACGGCCGTCGCTTCGCCGGTCAGCTTAAACGGCAATAGCGCCAAGCCCAGCAGGCCCGGCAGAATCACGATGAACGGAACGAACATTTTGAAAGCCGCGCCGATGATTGGAGCCATCTTCGCGGCGCGCAGGTCCTTTGCGGCCAGGACGCGCTGCACGACCAGAAAGTCAGTGGTCCAATAGGCGAACGAAACGACAAAACCCAGGCCGAAGACGATGCCGGTCCAGTGAATGCCCATGGGGTTGTCTTTGAATGACCCCAGCGTGGACCACAGATGCGTGTATTCGACGGAGGCGTTCTGCGCCACTTTCAGCTGCAGCGCTTTCCAGCCACCCGCTTCAATCAATCCAAGAATCGGGATGAGTAGCGCGCCGGCCCAGATGAGAATGAATTGCAACACTTCGTTGAAAATCGCGGAGCGCAGGCCGCCGAGGGTAACGTAGGCGGCCACGGTGATCGAGGAAACCCAGATGCTGAAATTGATGTTCCAGCCCAGCACCACTTTCATTACCAGCGCCATCGCGTACATATTGATGCCGCTCATCAGCACGGTCATGAACGCGAAGCAAACCGCGGAAAGCGCGCGGCTGGACTCGCCGAATCGTAGCTTCAAATACCCTGGCACGGAATGCGTCTTGGAAATGTAATAGAACGGCATCATTACCAGGCCGAGGAACAGCATGGCCGGGATGGCGCCGATCCAATACCAATGTGTGGCCAGAATGCCGTACTGATAGGAAGCGGCCGCCCAGCCCATCAGTTCGAGCGCACCTAAATTGGCGGAAAGAAAGCTCAGGCCAGCGATCCATGCCGTCATTTCGCGGCCCGCGAGAAAGAAATCCTCGCCGGTGTTGGAGCGGCCTTTCAGATAAAAGCCAATCGCTAAAACGAGGACAAAATAGAAAACGACGATAATCAGGTCAATCAGGGAAAGATGTACGAGCCTTGTTCCGGTGAGTGCCGCCAAGATCATGGTCATCGTTAGTGTTGTGCCCATCCTCGGAGCCGTCGAACAACCCGGCAAACCACCCGGCGCTTGCGCTGCAAGCAGGGCCTGCCGGCCAGTTAAACGAACAAGAGATTAGCACCGCGCCGCGGCGCTTGGCTAATCGAAGATTCCTGGTAGTTGCCCAGAATGCATTGTTTCCGCAGCGAGTATACGTTTACAGCTTCCAGCGCACCCGCCGCTGGTGCGGCTTTTTGCAGTTCCCGGGCCGCACGAGCCCGGCGAAATGGTTCCCTGCTCGAAATTACGGGTGGTGCAAATCCGGAAGCAGAAGCAAGAGCGACAGGGGATTTAGCACAGCGGGAAATGTCCGTCAACAAATGAATTGAGGGCCGGGAATTCGCGGCGAGGGCTTAAATCTTCAACTGGAAACTTCGTCCTTGAGCAGCCATATCTCGCCGGGGCGTGCACCAGCCCCCGTACGTCATACGCCTTGGCGCAGGCTATGTAAGCGCGCGGTCCAGGTGCGTGTAGCCGCCATCCACGAAAAGATGCTGGCCGGTGATGTGGCTGGCCTGCTCGGAGACGAGGAATAGGACCATCGCTGCAATTTCCGCGGGCGTAGTCATGCGCTTACCCAGCGGGATCTTCGCAACCACTCCTGCAAGCTTCTTTTCCTTATCGGCAAAAGTGTCCAACCACTGTTGATAGAGCGGCGTCATTACTTCGGCGGGGATCACCGCGTTCACGCGAATGCCGTACGGCAGCAGCTCAACCGCCCATTCGCGGGTGAGCGCCAGAATGGCGCCCTTCGCGGCTACGTATCCCGAAGTTCCGCCCTGCCCGGTGACGGCCGTTTTCGAGCTGATGTTGACGATCGAACCGCGCGATTTTTTCAGCGCCGGCAGAGCGTAATGCGCGAAAGCGTAGAAATGGATCAGATTCCGTGAAAGCGACGCGACAAATTCTGTCGGGTCACCATGCTCGAGTCCCACCTTGTCGTTGATGCCGGCATTGTTCACCAGCGCGTCAATCCGGCCGAATCTCCCGAGCGTCTGCTCCACAACGCGAGCGCAAGCTTCCGGCGCGGAAATATCTACAACGATCACGTCGCTTGCGGCGCCGCCATCCTGCAACGCGGCCTGCAAGCGCGCGGCGGCTTCGCCATCGCGGTCCACGATGACCGGGATGCCGCCTTCCGCGGCGCAGCCGCGCACGATGGCTTCGCCGATGCCTTTCGCGCCGCCAGTCACCACGATGACTTTGCCTGTAAGTTTCAGGTCCATGAGTTACCCATGCAAATTGAGGAATCCGCCGTCCACCGGGTAATCCACTCCGGTAATGAACGCCGCTTCGTCGCTACAAAGAAAAAGGGCAAGCGAGGCCACTTCTTCCGGCTCGGCCATTCTTCCTATAGGCTGCGAATGCGCGAGCTTCTCGAACATTTCCTGTTCGCGTCCGGGATAATTCTTCTGCAGGTAATTGTCCACGAACGGAGTGTGCACCCGCGCCGGCGAAATGCAATTGCAACGGATATGGTGCGGGAGATAATCGCGAGCGACGGAGTAAGTCATCGCGATTACCGCGCCCTTGCTGGTGGAATACGCGAAGCGATCCGCCAGGCCCGCGGAACCCGCGATCGAAGCCATGTTCAGTATCACGCCACCGCCGTTATTTTTCAGGTGAGCGACGCAGGAATGGATGCAGTTGTAGAAGCCCTTCACGTTGATGCGAAATATGCGGTCGAAGTCCGCTTCCGTAGTGCTCTCCACGGTGCCCACGTGCGACACCCCGGCATTATTCACCAGGATATGCACGCGCCCCAGCCGGAAAAGCTCGCTGAATTTGGCGGCTACTTGCTGCTGATCGGTCACGTCGCAAACGTGCGCCGACGCTTGGCCTCCCGCAGAAATAATTTCCCGTGCGACGGCCTCCCCGTGATTTTCGTTCAGATCCAGAATACGAACGGTGGCGCCGCTCGAGGCAAATCGCAACGCGATTGCGCGGCCAATTCCGCTGCCGCCGCCGGTGATGACGACCGTTTTGCCCTCGAGCCGGAAACTGGCCCCTTTTCCGCCGTCGCGCTTCAGAGGGAGATGCCCCTTTTCCAAGGAATAAAGTCTTCCTGCCCTTTCAATTCGGCCTTCGTGCGCACGTCGCCGCTGGCCACCTGAATCACGAACTCCAGAACTTGCTCGCCCATCTGCGGGATCGTGGATTTTCCTGAAATGATCGCGCCGGTATCCACATCAATGATGTCCCGCATCCGCTCCGCCAGGGTGGAATTGGTGGAGAGCTTCACGACGGGAGCGATGGGATTTCCCGTCGGCGTGCCTAGGCCGGTGGTGAACAGAACCACATTAGCGCCCGCGCCCACCTGCGCGGTTACGCACTCCACGTCATTGCCCGGCGTGCATTGCAGATTCAGGCCCGGTTCGGTGGCATATTCCGGATAATCAATCACGGCGGTGACGGGAGAATTCCCTCCCTTTTTCGCCGCGCCGGCGGATTTCATCGCGTCGGTCAGCAAGCCATCGCGCATATTTCCAGGGCTCGGATTCATGTCAAAGCCGGAGCCGACCGCTTTGGCTCGCGCGCCATAACTTTTCATCAAGGAAGCGAAGCGGTCCGCGACTTCCTTGCGCGTGCTGCGATTGATGAGCTCCTGTTCCACGCCGCACAGTTCCGGAAATTCGGAAAGTATGGCGCGGCCGCCCAGGGTTGCCAGCAGGTCCGCGGTATATCCGATCGCGGGGTTGGCGGAGATGCCGGAGAATCCGTCGGAGCCGCCGCATTTCAGGCCCACGCACAAACGTGAAAGCGGCGCGGCGCTACGCTGTAATTTATTCGCGTCCACCAGGCCGAGGAAGGTCCGCCGGATCGCTTCGCTCAACATCGAGAGTTCCGTGCCGCTCTGCTGCTGCTCCAAAACGATCAGCGGCTTATCAAAACGAGGATCTCGTTTGCGAAGCTCCTCGCGCAAAATTCCAACCTGCGCGTGCTGGCAGCCCAAACTCAATACGGTGGCGCCGGCGACATTGGGATGATGGATGTAACCCGCGAGCAGACCGCAGAGATTGCCCGAATCTTCGCGCGTGCCGCCGCAACCGCCCTCGTGCGCCAGAAATTTTATGCCATCAATATTTTCGAACAGCTTGGAGCGCTGCGGAACGGCGCCATCCGCGAGCAGAGCGCTCGATTTCAATTCAGCAGTCTTGCCTTCGCGATAGAGCTTCGCGAGTTCGGCAACCTGCCGGCGATAGATTTGCGGCGCGGCAAAACCCAGCTCTTCCTCGAAGGCTTGTTTCAAGACGGCGATATTGCGGTTCTCGCAAAATACCAGCGGAACTACCAACCAGTAGTTGCGCGTGCCCACTTGCCCATCGGATCGGACGTATCCCTGAAAAGTGCGGTCCTTCCACCGCGAAATATCGGGAGGAGTCCAGTGGAATTCTTCCGTTTTCTCGTGAAAGGCCGCCGCTTCATGATGGAGATTGCGCAGCGTCAGCAACTCGCCTTGCCGGACCGGCTGCATCGCTTTGCCCACCAGCACGCCGTACATCACAACGTCCGCGCCGACCGAAAGGTCTTCCGTTGCGAACTTATGCTTCGCAGGCACGCGGGAAACCAGCGAATAGGTCTGCGAGCCGAAGGGCACGCGTTCTTCTGGAACGAGATCTTCCAAAGCAATCAGGACGTTGTCACGGGAATCGAGCTGGAGCACCTTGGATCTCATATTTTGCCTGTCTCCATTTTGCCTCATTGCGGGAACTTAGGGTAGCTCGCTTGATTTTCGCGACCTGACGAAACGCAGCTCGACGAAAAACCGCCCGACCATGCGGAGGCCACGGGTTTTGTGCGACGACTCTTTGCCGTGTAGTATGTTGTGAACATCGGGGCCCGTAGCTCAGCTGGTTAGAGCAGCGGACTCATAATCCGTTGGTCCTAGGTTCGAATCCTAGCGGGCCCACCAACCCATCGCTGAGGAAATGACTTGCGATGACCAAGCACAGCCGGGTCCACCCGGTCTTACCGAACCAATTCCGCAGCCGGGATAGAATGAGGTTTCCAGCGCCAGCCAGAGCGTCTCGAGAATCACCATCCGGATTGGAGGGTTCAATCATGAAGTTACAGCTTTCTGCCGGCCGTGCCAGAATTGTGCGCCTGTTTTTCCTTGCGGTCGTCACGCTTGCCGCGATTATTTCCGCGCACGCGGCGGCAGCCACAAAGGATCGCGTTTACATCGGCACATATACGGACCACGGCAGCCAGGGCATCTACGTTTGCGAATTCGATCCTGCCAAAGGGAGCCTCACTGCTCCCGAGCTGGCCGCCGCCACCGCCAGTCCGTCTTTTCTCGCAGTTGCGCCCAGCCGCAAGTTTCTTTACGCCATCAACGAAACCGATCATTTCAACGGACAGGCGACGGGGGGCATCAGTGCGTTCGCGATTGACTCAGCGACAGGCAAGTTGACGTTGCTCAATCAGGTTTCTTCGATGGCGCCCGGGCCGGCGTACATCACTCTCGACCGCAGCGCGCATTACGTGCTCGTGGCCAATTACGATCAAGGCAGCGTCGCTGTTTTTCCTGTGCTGCCCGACGGAAAAATCGGCGACTTCACCGCGTTCGTCCGCCATATGGGCTCGAGCGTGGATCCCGAACGGCAGGAAGGGCCGCACGCGCATTCGATTGCGATGTCTCCCGATAATCGCTTCGCGATCGTCGCCGACCTGGGACTCGACGAATTGTTGGTGTACCCGTTTGACGCTGCTCACGGCACGCTGGGCCCCGCTCGCGTGATCAAGACCGATCCGGGCGTTGGGCCGCGGCATCTCACGCTTGCCGACAGCGGCAAGTTCATCTACGTGATCAACGAGATGCGCGGCTCGCTCACGGTTTATGCTTACAACGCGAGCGACGGCGCCATGACGCCCGTGCAAACAATCTCAACTCTGCCGGGCAATTTTCATGGCAAGAATACGGCCGCTGAAGTGGTATTGCATCCTTCCGGGAAGTTTCTCTACGCTTCGAATCGCGGCGACGACAATAGCATCGCTGTTTTTGCCGTTGACCGCGAAAAAGGCACGCTGGCGCTGACTGAATTTGTTCCCACGGGCGGAAAAACTCCGCGCAATTTCGCGATTGATCCCACGGGGAAATGGCTGCTCGCCGCGAATCAGGATTCCAATAACGTGGTGATCTTTCGCATCAACGCCAAATCGGGACGCTTGACCCCAACCGGCGGCTCGATCGAGGTGAATTCCCCCACCATCGTGGATTTTGTGCCGCTGGAGAGCGGGAAATAGCGGGCGATTTTCAGGCTCGTGCCAAATTGGTTGACAATCGCCGGGCCGTGCGCTAATTTTCAATTGTCATGAATGTGCGGGCACATGCGCTTCACCATCATCATCACACCACACCGTGCCCGCGGTGGTGTGACTAGCTAGAAGCAAAATTAGCTGGACTCATCAGCCCGCTGGCGCCAAACCCGCTAGCGGGCTTTTTGTTTTTCGGGAGGAGAAATGGACCTCGATTTCGAAAAGGAAAATGGCCTGATACCAGCCATCGTTCAGGACCACGCGAACAACGAAGTGCTGATGCTGGGCTTCATGAACCGGGAAGCTTTGGCCAAGACTCGCGAGACGGGCTTCATCACTTTCTACAGCCGCTCGCGCAAGAAGTTGTGGACCAAAGGCGAAAGCAGCGGCCAAAAACTGCTCCTCCGCGAATTGCGCGTGGATTGCGACCAGGACGCTGTGCTCGTCCGCGCGGAACTTTCCGGCGGCGCAGTGTGCCACGAGGGCTACCGCAGCTGTTTCTTCCGGCGGTTGGAGGCCGATGATTCAACGCCCGTGGTGGCCGAGCGCATATTTTCTCCGGCGGAACTCTACGGTGAAGGAACAAAACGATGAGCGTGCTGAAGCTTGGCATCCCCAAAGGCAGCCTGCAGGAATCCACGGTGGAACTTTTCGCGCGGGCCGGCTGGCGCATTTCCGTGAATTCGCGCAATTATTTCCCCGCGATTGACGATCCGGAAGTGGAATGCATGCTGGTGCGCGCGCAGGAAATGGCGCGCTACGTCGGCAGCGGCGCGCTAGACGCGGGCATCACCGGTAAGGATTGGATCCTCGAAACTAGCGGCGAGGTGCAGGAAGTCGCCGAGCTGATTTACGCCAAGAGCAGCCTCGGGCGCGTCCGCTGGGTGCTGGCGGTGGCCGAGGATTCGCCGGTGAAGGGCGTCCGCGATTTGGAAGGAAAAGTGATAGCTACCGAAGCAGTGCACCTCACAGAGAGATATCTGGAGCAGCACGGAGTTCACGCGCGCGTGGAATTTTCCTGGGGCGCGACGGAGGTGAAAGTTCCGCAGCTGGCGGACGCCATCGTGGAGGTGACCGAAACGGGCGCTTCGCTGCGCGCGAACCATTTGCGGGTGGTGGATACGCTGCTGGAATCCGCGCCGTGGTTTATCGCCAATCGCGCCTCCTGGCAGGACAATTGGAAGCGCGAGAAAATCGAAAACATGGTCTTGCTGCTCGAAGGCGCCATCAAAGCTTATAACCGCGTGGGCCTGATGCTGAACGTGCGCCGCGAAGATCTTCCGGGCGTGCTGGCCGCGTTGCCTGCCTTGCGCAATCCTACTATCGCGCAATTGAGCGACCCCGCGTGGGTGGCCATTAACACCATCGTCGAAGAACGCACTGTGCGGCAATTGATTCCGAAACTCAAATCGGCGCGCGCGGAAGGGATTGTTGAGTATCCGCTCAACAAAATCGTGTACTGATGCGCGTACTTCCGCTCACCAACGCAATCGAAGAAAAGATTTTGGCGCGGCGCCGCGGACGCGATCGCGCGGCGGAAACAATTGCGTCGCGGATCATTCGCGACGTGCAACGCCGCGGAGATGCGGCGCTTTTCGCCTGGACCAAGCGCTTCGATCGCGTGGTTTTGACCCGCGGCAACACTTGGGTTTCCGCGCAGGAAATGCGCGAGGCTTCGCGGCGAGTTTCCGCCGAATTTCTCGACGCGGTGGACCATGCCGCGCGCAATATTCGCACCGTGGCGCGCCGCCAGAAACCGCAAGCCTGGACCATCGAAGTGGAACCCGGCGTGCGCGCGAGCCAGCGCGTTCAGCCGATCGAAACGGTCGGCCTCTATATCCCCGGCGGAAGATTTTCGCTGGTTTCCACGCTGCTGATGACCGCGATTCCCGCGCAGGAAGTGGGTGTGAGAAAAATCGTGATTGCCAGCCCACAACCCGGTGACGAACTTCTTGCGGCGGCAGCAAAGCTGGGATTACGACACGTTGCGCGCGTTGGCGGAGCGCAGGCCATCGCGGCGTTCGCCTATGGCACTTCAACGATTCCACGCGTGGACAAGATCTTCGGCCCGGGCAATCGTTACGTCACCGCCGCAAAACGTTTGGTCAGCGGAGATTGCGCGATTGACCTGCTCGCCGGTCCAACGGAGGCAATCGTTTTCGCGCAGACAGGCAAACCACGCTTCATCGCGGCAGACTTGCTCGCTCAGAGTGAACACGATCCCGATGCCATCGCTCTGTTCGTCACCACGTCTTCGTCATTTGGCCGTGCCGTTGCCGCTGAAATCGAGCGCCAACTATCCCTGCTGCCGAAGCCCAATCCGGCCGGGCGCGCGCTCGCGAAAAATGGCGCGGTGCTGATAGCGCGAAGCCCTGCGCAGGCCGTGCGATTCATCAACCGCTTCGCGCCCGAACATTTAAGCTTGTCCGGCACGGCAGCGGTCGAATTCGCCGATCGCTTCGATAGCGCCGGAAGTATTTTTCTCGGCGATTGGAGCGCGCAATCGTTTGGCGATTACGCCACCGGCACAAATCACGTGCTGCCCACCGGGGGCGTCGCGCGCTCGCGCGGCGGCTTGTCCACGGCCGATTTCGTGAAATGCATCAGCGTGCAGAAAGTAACGCGGGCCGGTGTGGCTCGACTCGCGCCTGTCGTCAGACAATTTGCAAAAGCGGAAGGATTGCTCGCGCATGGACGTTCCGTCGAGGTGCGCCAATGAAATTGCCGATCCCGATGCGAGCCGCTGTCGAGCGCATGCGCCCGTATCACCCGCCGCTGGAAGGACGAGGCGGCAAATTGCGCCTGGATTTCAACGAAAATACGACCGGCTGCTCGCCGCTCGTGCGCAAAGCGCTCCGCAAGCTGAGTTCTGCGGACGTTTCCATGTATCCGGAGCAGGAAACCATCCGCCGCGAGCTCGCTCGGTTCTTCCGCGTGCGCTCCGACGAATTGTTGCTCACCAACGGTACCGACGAGGCGCTGCACCTGATCGCGGACACATTTCTCGAATCGGGTGATTCTGTTTTGCTGGTGGAACCAACCTTTGCCATGTACCGCTTCTATTCGGAATTGGCGGGCGCGCGCATCCAGGCGCTGCGTTACGACGCAAAGTTGCAGTTTCCGATGGCCGCGCTGTTGGCCGCGTTGCGGGCACGATCCGCACCGCGAATTTTCTTCCTGGCCAATCCCAATAATCCCACTGGCAATGTGCTGCGCGCCGCCGAAGTGCGGCGAATTCTGAAGGCCGCGGTGAAAACACTAGTGATCGTGGATGAAGCTTATTGCGATTATTCGGGAATTACGATTCTGCCGTGGATTCAGAGATATCCCAATCTCGTGGTCACGCGAACATTCTCAAAGGCCACTGGCCTTGCCGGGCTGCGTCTGGGTTGCATCTTCGCTCGCCGTGAACTTTCCGCCGCTTTTAGAAAAGCGCAATCGCCTTACCCCGTGAATATCTCGGCGCTCGTGGCGGCTCGCGCCTCGATGCAAGATCGAGCGTACCTGCAGCGGACGCTGGATGAATTCCGCCGCAGCCGCGCGGAATTGCAGCGCGGCCTCACAAAGCTGGGAATTGAATTCTTTCCAAGCGCCGCAAATTTTATCCTGCTGAACCTCGGCGATCGCGCCAAGCATATCGTTGCGTCGCTCGCGCGCGGCGGCACGCTGATCCGCGACCGCTCCAGCGATTTTGCCGGCCAAGGATACGTGCGCATCACGATTGGAACTCGCGCTCAAACCCGCCGCGTCCTGCGCCAATTGGAAGAGAGCCTATGAGAAAAGCGTCGCTGCATCGCAAGACTAAGGAAACCGATATCCGCGTAAGGCTGAATCTCGACGGGCGCGGCAAAGCGCACATTGATACCGGCATTCGTTTCTTCGATCACATGCTCGAGCAGATCGCGCGCCACGGCGGCGTGGATCTCGATCTGGTCGCTCGCGGCGACCTGGACGTGGACCAGCACCACACCGTCGAGGACACCGGAATCGCGCTAGGCGAGGCGGTTAAAAAGGCATTGGGATCGAAACGTGGAATTCTGCGTGCCGGCTATTTCCTGATGCCGATGGACGAATCGCTGGCCATGGCCGCGCTCGATTTTTCCGGGCGCGCCCATTTCGTCTGCCAATGGAAGCCCCTGGCCCGGCGCGTGGGCGATTTTCAGACGGAGCTGCTCGAGGATTTCTTTCAGGCGTTCGCGCAGGCCGCGAGCGCGAACGTTCATTTGCGTTTTATGTACGGCCGGTCGTCCCACCATCAGGTCGAGGTGATGTTCAAGGCCTTTGCGCGGGCGTTGCGTTTTGCGGTGACGCGCGATCGCCAGCTGCAGCGCGTCTTGCCGAGCACCAAGGGGCTGCTGTGAAAATTGCAATCATTGATTACGGCGCGGGGAATTTGCCTTCCGTGGAGCGGGCCTTTTTCCATCTGGGCGTGGAAACTGAACGCGTGACCGCACCCGAGCAGCTTTCAGGCGCCAAAGCGATTGTGCTGCCGGGAGTCGGACATTTTTCGGCTTTCGTCGCCGGCTTGCGCGAGAGGAATTTGACGGCCGCGCTGCGCACGGCGATTGATTCGCGCGTCCCCGTGCTCGGAATCTGCCTCGGGCTGCAGGCGCTGTTCGCATCCAGCGAAGAGGCTCCCGGCGAATCGGGCCTCGGCCTTATTCACCAACGGGTGAAAGCGTTGCCGAAAAACGTGAAATCGCCGCACATCGGCTGGAATCAGGTCCGCCAATTGCGTGCCGGCGTCCTGCTGCAAGGCACCGCCGACGATGCTTATTTTTATTTTGCTCATTCCTACGCGGCGGCGGCTTGCGAACCGCACACCGCAGCCGTCTGCGATCACGGCTTCCCGTTTGTCGCGGTGATCGAACACGAAAATTTAATGGCCGTGCAATTTCATCCCGAAAAATCCGGCGAAGCGGGCGCCGCAATCCTGCGCAATTTTGTGGAGTGGGCGCAATGACTTTGGCGCACCGCATCATTCCTTGCCTCGACGTAAACGGCGGCCGCGTCGTGAAGGGCATCGAGTTCCAGGCTTTGCGCGATATGGGAGACCCGGAAGCGCTGGCGGCGCGCTACAACCGCGAAGGCGCGGATGAGCTGATTCTGCTGGATATCACCGCTTCGCGCGACGGACGCGCTACGTTTCTTGAAACCGTGCGTGGCGTGGCGAGGCAATTAAACATTCCCTTCACTGCCGGTGGCGGTATTCGGAGCCTGGAAGACGGCCGCTCCGTGCTGCGCGCCGGAGCGGACAAAGTGACCGTGAACACCGCCGCCATCGAGCGCCCGGAATTAATTTCCGAGCTTGCGGCGCAGTTCGGTTCGCAAGCTGTCGTGATTTCCATGGATGCCAGGAAAACCGGCGCCCACTGGGAAATTTTCATTCGAGGCGGCAGCGAAGCGACCGGGCTCGATGCCGTTGCCTGGGCGCAAGAGGCGACCACGCGCGGCGCGGGAGAAATTCTGCTGACTTCGATCGACCGCGACGGTACTTGCGGCGGATTTGATTGCGATCTGACGGCGACGATTGCCGCGCGTGTTTCCGTGCCGGTGATCGCTTCCGGCGGAGCCAAGAAGTTCGAGGATTTTCTGGATGTTTTCAGCAAAGGCGGAGCGGACGCGGCGCTGGCGGCTTCGATTTTTCACTCGGAAGAGCAATCCATCGGCGGACTGAAACAATATCTTGCCGATCAAGGCGTGCCAGTGCGCCTGAGCAAATGATGCGATGATCATTCCGTGCATTGACCTGCAAGGCGGCAAGGCCGTCCAATTGATTCACGGGCGCAAGCGCGCTCTCGCCGTTGATGACGTGCTCGGCTTGCTGGAACGCTTTCGCGACTACCCGATTCTGCACGTGATTGACCTGGACGCGGCCATCGGCACCGGCTCGAACGCCCGCTGGATCAAAATTCTTGCCCTCCGCGCCAAAATGACAATTCGCGTCGGCGGCGGCGTGCGCACCGTCGCTCGCGCGGAAAGACTCCTGTCCTGGGGCGCGGAGAAAATCATCGTGGGCAGCGCCGCGTTTCGCGATGGTCAGATCGCTCACGAATTTCTACGGCGTTTGCGCGCGCGCGTTGGACGCAAGAATGTGATTCTCGCGATAGACACGGAGGCTGGGCACATTGTGGTGCGCGGCTGGCGCAAGCGGCTAGCCTTGCGGCCGGAAGACGTGATTCCTGAGCTGGAACCGTATTGCTCCGAATTTCTTGCCACCTATGTGGACCGCGAAGGAACGATGCGCGGCACAAATCTCGCATGGTTTCGAAAACTTCGGCGACTCACGGCGTTGCCGATCACGGCCGCCGGCGGAATTCGCAGCCACAAAGAAGTGCGCGCGCTTGAAAAACTTGGGATGCATGCCGCGATCGGGATGGCGCTCTATTTGGGCAAGCTCTCGCGTGAGTGACAAGTTCGCGGGCGTTGGTTCAGCGGCCTTCCAGAATCGCGGGAGCTTCTTTCAACGAATAACCGCTCCCGCCGAGCTTCATCATCCGCGCGCAAAGGTTTAGAATCCTGGCGGCAGCCTCTTCGGCATTTAATCCGCGCGCATGAATATTGGAAATAAGATTGCGATTGGCGTCGGAATGCGCCATGCGCGGTTGATACGCCATGTACGCCGATAGACTCTCCGCCGTGGCGAGCCCCGGGCGCTCGCCAATCAGCAAGATGGCGACACGCGGTGTCAGCAGTTCGCCGATCTCATTCAAAATTCCGACGCGGCAATAGCGAACCGCAAATGATTGGCCCACGGTCCATCCGCGAGCCAGGGCTCCTGAAAGAAGCAACGGTAGCAACCCCGGCACCTGCGCGCGGATCGCCGGGACCGATAAGCCATCGCCGATCGCGATCTGCACGTCCGGATTCAGCGAGCAGCGCTGCAATATCTCAGTCCGTGCGGCATCGCTGAATTCCCGGCCGAGCGATGGATGCAGCAGATATTCGTCTTTCGTGGACGCGCGCGTGCGAACTGCAAAGAGCTTCCATTGTTCGATGAATTCCGCGCCGAACGACGTGCGCAAATCGAATTCCGCGCGGACCGCGTCGCGCGCGGAAGCGTGGTCTTCGCGCAACTGCATTTGAGTTTCCGTGCGATAGGCGGCGCCAGCACGCCCGGCGAGTATGCGCGCCGGAGTGCGCGCGCGAATCTTGCGCACCAGTTCCGGCCAGCCGGAATTGGCGGCCAATTCGTCCCGGCGATCAACCATTCAAGCGATTCCCTCGAGCGACGATTCCAGCCCCTGCATCAGCCGACGCCGCACCGACGCATCGAATTTCGCCGGCTCGCCGTCGCGATAAATCCCGGTCTCCTCGAGCCACTTTAGAAATTCCGGTGCGGGGCGCAAATTGAAAATCCTGCGCACGCCAATCGCGTCGTGATAACTCGTGGATTGATAGTTCAGCATGACGTCATCACCACAGGGAACGCCCATGAAATAGTTGCATCCGGCGGCTCCCAGCAGCAGCAGCAAATTGTCCACGGAATTCTGATCGGCCTCGGCGTGATTCGTGTAGCAGACATCGCAACCCATCGGAAGTCCCAGGAGCTTGCCCATGAAATGATCTTCCAGGCCCGCGCGAATGATTTGCCGCTCGTCGAAAAGATATTCCGGGCCGATAAAGCCGACGACGCTATTCACCAGAAACGGATCAAAGGCGCGAGCGACTCCGTACGCGCGCGCCTCCAGCGTCAATTGATCCACGCCGCAATGTGCTTCCGCGGAAAGCGCGCTGCCCTGGCCCGTTTCGAAATACATCGCGTTCGTTCCCTTCCACGCGACGTCATTTCGCTGACGGTGATGCTCGAGCACCTGCTCGCGGCCTTCACGCAGCATCCCGAGAGTGACGCCGAAGCTGCGATTCGCCGCTTCCGTGCCGCTGATGGATTGAAACAGCAAATCCACGGGCGCGCCGCGGCCAAGCGCCGCGAGTTGCGTGGAAATGTGCGCGAGGCAGCAGGTTTGCGTAGGCGCCTGGCAGACAGTGAGCAAACGGTCAAGCGCGTGAAGAATTGCGCCAACCGTTTCCACGGAATCAGCCGCAGGATTCACGCCAATCACCGCGTCACCGCAGCCATAATACAAGCCTTCCAAAGCCGCCAGCAGGATGCTGCCGATGTCGTCCACGGGATGATTCGGTTGCACGCGAATCCCCAGCACGCCGCGCTCGCCCATCGTGTTGCGGCAGCGGGTCACATTGCGAATTTTGGCCGCGGCAAGTACCAGGTCTTTATTGCTCATGATTTTTGC
Organism: uncultured Acidobacteriota bacterium; assembly: GCA_963804655.1. Lineage (GTDB taxonomy): Bacteria > Acidobacteriota > Terriglobia > Acidiferrales > UBA7541 > Palsa-295. The sequence continues at coordinate 212,589 of CAWDRE010000001.1, forward strand.
GACGGCTGCGGCGATTTCGGGGATGATCGCGCGTTGAATTTGCCGCAACTCCGCCTCACCCGTCGTGTCTTCCAGGATGTGCTCACGGAATTCGCCGACGGTCATACTTTTGAGCGGTTGAAAGGCTTCTCGATCGAACGTTTCCAGAATCAGGCGGCTGACGTCGTCATCCTCCGGATCAATCAGCGGCTGGCGCACGATCTCGTCGAGCGGCAAATCGGCGAGCTGGCGCTTGGCGGCGACGCGTTCGCGTTCCGAGCCCGCGGCGATTCCGGCCAGTTGATCGCCGGACTTTTCTTCGTTCGCCTTGGCAAAAAGCTCGCGGAGTCCGGAGAATACGAATCGCTCGGGCATATGAGTTTCGCGGAGGAACAGCTTCTGATTTCATCTGGAAACTAACATCAATCCGCGGGCAAAGGAAGCCGGCGGCGCCCCCGCGCGATTCGCGCGCCTTGCGGCTATCGTGCGGCATGCAGCCGGGTGATAAAATGAGTTCGATGGAAAATCAAACATTTTCGCGAGACGTGATTTTCTGGGAAGTGGACGCGCAAGAGGATTTCATGAAGCCGGGCGGCAAGCTTTACGTGCCCGGCGCGGAGAAGCTGCTCTCCAATATTCGCCGGCTCACGAACGCTGCCCGCGAAGGCCGCGTCTTTTTGGTTTCCCACGGTTGCATCCATCCGATAGACGATCCGGAATTCGCGCAATTTCCGCCGCATTGCATCCGCGGCTCAGCAGGCGCCAAATTGGTGCCGGAAGCATTGGCCGAGAAATTCGTCACCATCCCGAACGAATCCGGCGCGAAGCTTCCGGACGACCTTGCGCAATTCCAACAAATCATCCTCGAAAAACAAACGCTGGATATTTTTCAGAGCCGGCACGCGGAAGCGCTCTTGGCGCGCCTGCCGCGCGACGCGGAATTCATCGTTTTCGGAGTGGTTACGGAATACTGCGTGCGATTCGCCGCGAAGGGTTTGCTGGAACGCGGGCGCCGCGTTTCGCTGGTGCGCGATGCCATTGAAACGCTCAACCCGGAAGACTCCACGCGCACATTGGCGGAACTCGCGGCGCTGGGAGCGCGGCTGATCACCACAGATGAGGCGCTGCGGCGCGTCGGCGCTTCCGAGAAGCCGATGAAGACCAATTCTGACTGACTTCGCGCCCCGTTCGTCGGTGAATCACTGTACGCGCCCCTCCGCGATGCCACACCCAGCCAGCTAATTCATGTTCTAACTTACAGGGTTCGCCGGATGGCGTAGCGCAGTACGTCAAATTAAATTTGTACCCTGCCGCGCGCCAGCCCGCTGCGGTCGAGGACTCATGCCATTCCGAACCGGCCTTCGGCTTCCTGGGATTTCCGCATTTTCCGTTTCTATTATTACTTTGACTGCGTGCTTACTGAGCGCTGCCGCGCCGAGTGTTGCTCGCGCAGACGGTAAGAGATTCGTAGCGCACGCCTCCACCGACGCTTTCGACGCGGCGGCAGCTTTGGCGCAATTCGCGAGCCCGACAATTGCAACAACTCCGCTCGATGCAGCCGGTCTTGTGAAGGAATACAATCCATCCCCGTTCCAAATGCCGTTGGCGTCCAACCGGACCGCGCGGACCTCAGCATTATTCGATTGGTCCAGCGCCGCAAACTCTTCCGACGAGGATCCGCTGGCGAATGATGGACTCGCTTTTGACGCGAATTCCAACCAGGGCGCTGGCGGTGATTCAACAGTTTCTCAGTCACTGGCAGGTTTTTACGGTTTCGGCGGACCGGGATTTTTCTTCTACGGTGGCGTCCCCGCGACAACGGGACTTGCGGGCCAGTCGCTCGCCAACGCAGGATCGAATCCAATTGATCTGGGAACCGGACATTCCGGTGCGATTAATTTGAATTCTTCCGATGGCCTCGGCGGTATTCACAATCGCGTCGCGCCGAGAATCACCTGGCCCGCCAGGATCTGGAGCGGCCAGCCGGTGTCGGTGCCGGAACCTTCGTCGTTGTTGATGTTGGGGTGCGGTGTATTGGCTCTGGGTTTGTTGCGGGGATACCGGCCGGCGAAACCACTGTGAGCATGCCTGCGCTGGAGTGGCCAAAGAAAGTGGAATAGCTGGATTATCCGAAGCCGATACGTAAAGAACTTCCCGAAGTACGGCGATACGCCTGACGCCTCTGCCATCGCTCAGCACTCAGAAAAAAGACTTCGCCGCCCCCGCGGCGAAGCCAGCACTGGTGTGAGGGAAAAATCTAGCGCAATGCCTTCTGCAACCGCTTGGTTGCTTTCTGCAACCTCTTTCTGAGCGAATCCACTTCTTTCGACAAGTCTTCCAGCTCTTTCTTCGCCAAGACGCCCGCTTTGGCGACTTTATGCGCCGTGCGGTCCGCGCGGCCGATTGCGCCGCCGATTCCTTCCGCTACTTTCGTCAGCCTGCTCTTTGCCATATTTGCCTCCGATTAAGAATCAAATCGCTGCAATCGTATACGGCACCCGCACCAATCGTCAATCATTCTTGCGAGTGAATCGCGGTATCATCCCGCAATGCAATTAAAGGAACTGGCTCACACAGGCGTTTTTCTTCCGGAGATTGCGATGGGCACCTGGAATTACCAGGGCGGCCCCGCCTTGCTGCGCAGAGCGATCGAATTCGGAGCGACTTTCATAGATACGGCGGAAAGTTATGGCAGCGAGGAAATCGTGGGAGAGGCGCTCAGCGGAATTCGCAATAAATCTTTCCTCGCAACGAAAGCGTCTCCGGCGCATTTCCGGCGGGAGGTCTTGGTGCGCGCGGCCGAGGACAGTCTTCGCCGCCTCAAAACGGATTACATTGATCTTTACCAACTTCACGAACCGAGTCCGGTCGTTCCCATCGAAGAAACGATGGCCGGAATGGCAGATCTGGTGGAAGCCGGCAAGGTAAAATTCATCGGCGTAAGCAACTTTTCAGTGCGCCAGTTACAGCGCGCGCAGGCCGCGCTGCCGCGCCAGACGATTGTTGCGAACCAAGTACGCTACAGCCTGCTGGATCGCTCTATCGAAGCAGCGATTCTGCCCTACTGCCAGCAGCACGGAGTTTCGATTCTCGCTTACAGTCCGCTGGGGCGCGGCGTACCCAACTTGCGCAAGAACGACCCGCGGAAGATTTTGCCGCAAATCGGCATCGAAACGGGCAAGAGCGAAGCGCAAATAGCGCTGAATTGGTGCATCGCGAAACCTGGCGTATTTGCGCTGACCAAGTCGAACTCCTTTGATCGGATCGTAGAAGATTGCGGCGCTTCCGGCTGGCGGCTGAGCGAAGATCAAATGCGGCGGCTCTCCGGCTCGATTCATTACCGGAACCGCAGCGCTTTCGAAGTCATCTTGCGCAGGATCGCGCGCCGTGTCTTGCAGCGCACCGGATTTTGGTGAAAGAAGATTACTTGGGCAGGCGGAACGCGAAGCTGATGTCTTCTTGCGTTTCGATGGGCTTGCCGTTCAACTTCGTAGGGCTGTATTGCCACTGGCGAACGGCTGTCATGGCGGCCTGGATCAACGCCTCCGGCCCGCTGCGCGGCTCCAAACTTTTGATCTTTCCATCCACTCCGATCACGGCATGCAATTTCACCGTGCCTTCCACGCCGTGCTGCTGCGCTTCCGGCGGGTAAACCGGTTCCACCAGATTCATGAGCTGGCCGATCTGCAGGTTTCGCGCGTCTTCCGCGGATTTTGCGGTCCCGGCCGGCACTGGAACCTCTCCGCGCGAGCGAATCGCCACGGACCCGGAGGCGCTGACCGGCGTTTCCGGCAACGTAAGCATCAGCGGCGCGCCAGGCTTATCCGCGCCCGCCACCGCGGACGATGAATCCGGCGTGGAACTCTGCGGCGGCGAAGATCTTCGCGAGGACGCTCCGTCATTCGAAGCCGGCGCTGCAGACTCGCCCGTTGGCGCTTCGTGCGCAGCCCCCGTATCCGGATGATTCGCGCCCGACGCGGCCGGAACTTCCCAGCGCCGCCCGCTGGAATCCACAACCTCAATTTCGAGCGGTTTCGCGCTGGCGCCGGCAGGCTCGGCGAGCGACGACGCGCTCGCTGGCGGAGCGCCGGTTGTCGGCGGTGCGCTTTGTGGATGCACAGGTTCGTCACTCTGGCCAATTACGCTGTTCAAAGCTCCACGCCGCACCGCCATCCCCGCAACAAATGAAATCAGCGCCAACAACAACACCAGGGCGGCGACGAACCAGCCGCTCTGCAGCTTTACGCGATAGCTCTTCCAGCCGTCATCCTCCGCCAGGGATGCGGGTGCGGGGCGATGTGGTTTGACGAAGAGCGGCGCCTCCCGAGGGGTTGGCGACGTTCTGGGGGCGAGGCGTGCCGGGCTCGTAAATCCGAGGCTCGGCGCGCCGTGCGTCCCGCTGATCCCATCGAATGTGGACACCGGCAAATCAGGAGTCTTTGCAGAGGCTGGGATTGATGTCTCGAAGGCAGCGGGAGCACGCTCCGGCTCAGGCTTGCGGACTTCCGGGATTCGCGTGGCCGCTGCTTCCTGCACAGTGCCACGTGCCGCGATTGGCGGCTGCGCTTCTATCGGCGTTTCGATTTCTTCGGCGGTCTCTGGTTCGGATTCTTCCTCGGGCGCTTCAAGCCGCGTTTCTACAGCCATTTCTTCGGGCGCGTCCTCGCCCTCCACTTCATCTAGCGTTTCGCCGTCGCCGTCGGCGTCCGCGTCTGGCTCGTCCTCTTCCTCGCTGACGGGTTCATCCTCGCTCACCAGCTCGTCATCAATCATTTCGTCGTCAACAACAGCCGTCGCCGATTCCATCGCGACCGCCTCAGCCATCAGCGGCTCCGTCCGCGCCGGCTCAGCCGCGGTCTCGCTGTCGTTGTCTTCGTTGTTAAAGGCTTCGGGCGATTCCTCGCGCGCGATCCATTTGCGGATTTGGCGGAGTGCGTCTTCGGAAAGATCCACGAAGCGTAACCCGGCTTCCTTTCGCGATGCTCCGACCCACACAACCTCGGCGTTCACTTGCAGGCGCTTGCGAGTTCCCGGCAGCTGCAAACGAATGGAGACGGCCCCGGCTTCCAGCGCGGCTGCCGCCTGAATCCGGATGCCAGCCTCGCTGACGTTGAGCACGATGCCGCCATTGTCTTCGCCCAAATCAACGTAGGTGAGAGAAGCAACGCGTTGGCGCGGGTGCAGGCGCCGATCCTTCACCGGGATGGATGCCGGACTGGAACCGCCATTTTGTTCTGGAATTTCAGTCATGGACCCCAATTGTCATCCCGGGCTGGCCGCCACGAGCCCCGGTTTTGGTCATTCTAAGCTGGCCCGCGGTTCGCTTCCAAGCCGCGAGAACGTTGTTGCCGGCACCCCGAGGCGTCAATTGAGACCTGCCGCCGTCACCGGCGCCTGCAATTCCTGCCAGCCGCCGGGAAGTTCGATTTGAATGTGCGTGGCCTGATCGAACAGCACGAATCCACTGAAAGTTGCCACTTGCTGCGCCACCAGCGTACGGAATTTTACCTGGTTTACGGGGCCCATTTGTCCCGCCGGCAATCCCGTGGGCCAGCTAAAGGGTTGCGTGCTTTGCAATGTAATCCGCGTGCGATTTCTCGCCGGCAGAAACACGGAATGGTCGAGCTCCATTGCCTCATCGGAGCTCAAAGTGCCGTTGGATTTCAGCCGCGTCATCACCACCGTACCGGGTCCTTTGGTGAGCCGGTAATCCGCGTCGCTGTCGTTATCGAGATCGTAGGAAAACACCAGCTGAACGTGCGTGGGATCCACTTCATGCACCTGCAGACCGGCGAACGTGCCGCGCACCGACGTGGCATTCCAAACGGATGCCGGTTCCGCCTTGGTGGCAAGCTGTTGGCGCGGCGCGCGCGGGAAAATCTGGATCACGACGAGCGCCACCACGCACGCAAGTAACACGAAGATCAGCAGTTTTCTCATCGCGGCCATCTGGCGTTGAATTTACCACAACGGACAAGCTTCCATAAAACCCCGCCAAGGGGCCCCACGGAGTTGTGATTGGCTCCTTCCAGCAGCCGGATGGCGCGATTTTTCATTCTTCGAGGTATTTTACGAATACCACTTCGTTCTGCTTTTCGTTGTAGAGCAGTTCGTCCACGTTGGCCTGCGTCAGCAGCAAACCGAACCCGCCGGGGCGCAACCCTTTATCCTGGCGAATCTGGTCGTGCTTGGTGGGTTCATCCACATCGTGCGAGATGGCGGCGTGTTCCAGGTCGCTAAATTTGAATCCCGGACCGGGATCCGCGATGCGATACATCAACATTCGCCGCGCGCGCAAATAAGAAATCCGCACCTTGCGGTTGGGATCGAGTTTCCCTCCCCACTCCACGGCATTCAGCAAAAGCTCGTGAAATGCTTGCCCCACCGAACGGCAGACATCCTCGGAAAGCCCCGTCTTCAAATGCGCCATGAACGCTTCGATTCTTTCCGCCTCCTCCAGTGAACACGGAACCACCAATTCCACCCAGTTGGGACTGGCGGAGACCACTTCGATCGAACCTTGCCCGGACTTCTTCGCCAATGTTTCCCTCACCAGCGCGACCAGCGCTTGCGGATCAATGGGCTTCGCGACGTAGGTGTAGGCTTCCTCCCGAATGGCGCTGAGCAAGGTTTGCGGCGTGTCGTCCGAGGTCATCACGATCACCTTCGGTCGCGTTTTGGCGTTGCGCAGTTTCGCCAGCACTTCCAGGCCGTTCATTTTCGGCATCCACACGTCCAGCAGGGCCAGGTCGAATTTGCTTTCCTTCAATTTTTTCAAGGTGGTCGCGCCATCCTCCACCGCCACCACCGTATATTTCTGGGCCCGCAGCGTTTCAGAAAGGAGCAAGCGCGTGGTGCGGTCATCATCGGCAACTAAAATGCGCGTCATCGTTTCCTCCCAGTTGAATGTTGTGGACGAGCCTGCCGCTGCGATTTCGGTTTTTGCGCGCCGATCGTATGCAGAGCCGGCAATAGTAGCGCGATCTGGTCTTCCAACGTCGCGTAGAGCTCCCAAGTGCCGTCGAGTTTACCCTGCCGGGCGCTTTTTTCCATCTCTCGAGTGGTTTCTAGTGCGGCCGATTCGCCGAAGTTGCCGATGGAGCCCTTGAGCGCGTGAGCGCCGTCCGCCAGGGCCACTGCATCGCGCGCGGTAAGCGCGGCGCGAATGCGGCCCATCATGCGGGGGCAATCCTCGCGGAAAGTTTTCACGATATTTCGCAGCAGCTTGCGGTTCCCGCTGAATCTCTTAAGCAGCGCTTTGCTGTCCAGCGCACCAGTGGCGCTCGCCGCCTCGACGTTTTCGCCGGACTCCATTTCCGTGGCGCGCTCCGAAATTCCCTCCACCGTTTGCAGAAATGTCTTGGGGTCAATCGGCTTCGCCAAATACCCGTCCATGCCCGATTCCAGGCACTGCTCGCGGTCTCCCTGCATGGCATGCGCGGTCATGGCGATGATCGGCAAATGATGTCCGCTGCCTTTCTCTTTCTCGCGGATGATTCTGGTGGCTTCCAGGCCGCCCATCTCCGGCATCTGCACATCCATCAGCACCAGATCGAACTTGTGCCGCTGGATCGCTTCAATGGCCTGCCGCCCATTTTCCGCCACGATCACGGAATGCCCGCGCCGCTCGATCAGATGGACCGCCACTTCCTGATTTACGGGATTGTCTTCGGCCAATAGGACGCGCAAGGGATGCGCAGCCGTGCGGGATCGTCTCTGCGAAACGGATGGGCGAGCCTTTTGCCGTCCGGCGACGTGCAGAGCCGTAATGATCGCGTCCCACAGGTCCGACTGTTTTACTGGCTTGGAGAGTGCCGCGGCGGCGCCCAGACTTTTCGCTCGCGCCATGTCTTCACTGTGCCCCGCCGACGTCAACAGAATCACCGTGGTGCCGCGCAAATGCGGATCTTGTTTCACCTCAGAGGTCACTGCAAAACCGTCCATCTCGGGCATGTGGGCATCCAGCAGGACTAAACGGAACGGATGACCATCTTTGTGCGCCCGCCGCAAAGCCGCCATCGCCGACTTCCCGTCTTTCGCCGTCACCGGCTTCATCCGCCAATTGGCGATCATCTCTTCCAGGATTTGCCGGCTCGTGGAATTGTCGTCCACCACCAGCACGGGCAGCTCGCGCATTTTTGCCGGAGCCGGCTCGGCGGGTGCCTCCGCCCCTGCCGCTGGCCGGCCGAAGTGCGCGGTGAAATGAAACGTGCTGCCTCTGCCCACTTCGCTTTCCACCCACATCACTCCGCCCATCAACTCGCAAAGCTGCGCCGAAATCGCCAGGCCCAACCCCGTGCCGCCGTACTTTCGAGTTGTGGAGCTGTCTGCCTGCGCGAAGGCCTCGAAAATTCGCTGTTGCTTGTGCACCGGGATTCCGATCCCGGTGTCGGTCACCGAAAAATGGAGCAGAATATCGCCGGCGGTTTGCGATTCCAGGCTCGCCCGCAGCACTACTTCCCCGATTTCGGTGAACTTGATGGCGTTCCCCACCAGATTCACCACGATCCGCCGCAACCGGTCCGGATCGCCGATGAGCACGTCCGGCACATCGGCAGGAAAATGCGAAGCCAGCTCGATTTCCTTTTCTTGCGCGCGCAAAGCCAGGGATTTCAGTGTGTCTTCGATCGAATCGCGCAGGCGGAATTCCACGTGGTCCAGTTCTTCCTTGCCCGCCTCCACTTTCGAAAAGTCGAGTATGTCGTTGATCAAGGTCAGCAGCGAACCCGCCGAGCTCTTCACCGTTTCCAGATATTGCCGCTGCTCGGGAGACATTTTGGTTTCCAGCGCCAGATCCGTCATGCCAATGATGGCGTTCATCGGCGTGCGGATTTCGTGACTCATATTCGCCAGGAACTCGCTCTTGGCTCGCGTGGCGTCTTCCGCCTTGGCTTTGGCGATTTCCAGTTCCTTCACCAATTGCGCCAGCCGGCGCGCGTCTTCCTGCTGCGCGTGGCGCGCCGCTTCCAGGTAATCGGCGTACAGTTTCAACTCCATCTCCGCGCGCCGCCGCTCGATGAATTGCCCGATCTGGCTTCCGATCGAATCGAACATTTCCATCAGGTCGGGTTCCAGCTTGCGCTGCTGCCGCGTGAAGAATTCGATAACGCCCGCCACGTGCTCTCCCAACCGAACCGGAAACGCAAATGCCGAGTGCAGCCCCTCAGCTATCGCAACGGACCCGCGCGGGAAATTCGCTCCCAGTTGTATCTCGGGAAGCCATACCGGCTGGCAGGATTCCCAAACGCGTCCCGGCAGCCCCACGCCGCGCGCAAAGGTGGCTTCCCGAGTGGCCTTGACGAATGTGGGAAGATTCAGATTCGGCGGGTGCCACAAATCCATGCAGCGCAAGAGATCCGCCGTCTCATCCACGCGCCACAGCGCTCCCAGATCCCAGCTGAGTCCTTCGCAAATGGACATCAATAGGAACGGCACCGCCGCGTCCAGCGATTCCGCTTCCGCCAGCACGCGGGTCACCGCGTAACCGGTCGAGAGCCGGCGCTCGGCTTCCTTGCGCTGGGTGATGTCCCGCGCCACGGCGAAAACCAATCTCTGCTCCATGCTGGGCGTCGCGTTCCAGAGCAGCCAGCGATACGATCCGTCGGCGCAGCGATAGCGGTTCTCGAACGAAATCGCCTGTTCGCCCTCGTCAATTTTCTGCGCTTCCGCCTCCGTGCTGGCGCGGTCGTCCGGGTGGACAAACTCGCTGTACGGCTTGGAGAGCAGTTCCGCGGTGGGAATGCCCAGGACTTTTTCCCACGCCGGATTGATGCGCTTGAAATACCCGTCGAAGCCCGCGATGCATAGCATGTCCAGCGAGAGCGTGAAAAGTTGGTCGAGTTCCTCTTCGGTGAGGCGGCGTTCGCGCATCGCCTTTGACAAATCCGCGACGCTGCGGCGCAGTTCCAGTTGCGTGACCACCAGATTGCTGAGAGCTTTCAGCGCGTCTTTTTGTTGTTGCGACAAATCTCGCGGGACGTGATCTATCACGCACAGCGTCCCCAGCGCGTAGCCCTCCTGCGTGATGAGCGGAGCTCCGGCGTAGAAACGGACGTTTGGCTCACCGGTGACCAGCGGGTTGGTGCGGAATCTTGCGTCGGCCAACGCGTCCGGCACAACCGTCACGTCCGGTTGCAAAATAGCGTGCGCACAAAACGCCACATCGCGTGGCGTTTCGGATTCTTCCAGGCCAATTTTGGACTTGAACCACTGCCGGTCGGCATCCACCAGGCTGACCAAGGCGATCGGCGTGCCGCAAATCAGCGCGGCCAGGCGCGATAAATCGTCGAATTCCTGTTCGGGGAGCGTATCAAGGACTGCGTAGCGCTGGAGCGCGTCGAGTCTCGCCGTTTCGTTCTCAGGTGGACGCGCTTTCATGGCAGGCGGGCAGGGTCCCGGCTTCGCGTCATCTTATGGCGGCTGCCAAGTGTAAGTCAACGAATCGCACGACTGGGCGGCAAGCTTCCGATCCGTGACGCGCCGAACGGGGCTTTCCGAGCCGGTGTGGAATCCTGAGAATCTCTGTGGGCGGTCGCTTTAGCGACGACCCGAATGTCGCAAAATGGGTGCGGCTGCAGCCGCGGATGCTCCGATTCAGCAGTTCTCGCAAAGGCTGTTCAGCCTCTATTTCATGAAGTCGCGGACCAGCGTCGCGATCTGATCCGCTGCGGTATCCAGCGCGAAATGCCCGCCATCTACGATGTGCACTTCTGCCTTCGGCACGTCGCGGCGATAGGATTCCGGCTCCGAGGGATCGAACGAGGACTCGTACTTGCCCCAGATCACCAGCAGGCGCGGCTGCTTCTCGCGCATCCAGGCCTGCCACTTGGGATAATCTTCAACGTTCGTACGGTAATCGTAGAAGAGGTCGCTTTGAATCTCGGCCTGGCCCGGCTGATTGATAAAATAATATTCATCGGTCCAGAGATCCGGGTCATGGCGTGCCACGTCGGGATCGTCTCCGACGTGGCGCGCCCGCGTCGTCGCCAGCGACAGCAGATTTGTGCGCAGCGCGCTTTCGTAGGCCGCCCGATCGGCCCAAAACGCCCGCCGCGTCTTCCAATTCGCCCCCAGGCCTTCGTTGTGCGCCACAGCATCCTGTACGATGAGCGCCTCGGCCCGCTCCGGATGCGCCAGCGCCATACGAAACCCGACGGGACCGCCGTAATCCTGCATGTAAAGAGTGTAGTGCGAGAGCCCCAGCGCCTCCGTGAAGTGATTCATGACCTCGGCGATGTGATCGAACGTGTACGCGAATTTTTTCGGCTCCGGCCAGTCGCTATGTCCGAAGCCTGGATAATCCGGCGCCACCAGATGATAGCGATCGGAAAGCCGCGCGAAGAGCGGCTCGAACATTCGCGATGAGGATGGAAGTCCGTGCAGCAGTAAGAGCATCGGCGCGTCCTTCGGTCCGGCTTCCCGGTAAAAGATGGACAGCCCGTCCACCTGGATCGTGCGATAAACAGTCGGGTATTTCATGGGACGTTCCATTTCTTGACCTCGAACCGGCATTTGCAATGCTGCGAGCATCGCGCAAACCGCGAGCACCGGGACCCCGACACGCCGGCCTCGGCTCCAACGGCGCGAGCTAATAAGACGCATCGTTTACCTCCGCTGGCGCAAACTCGTACACCCGCGCTCGCAGTTTTCTGGTGTCCTTGCCGTTCGGCGTTATCGCCTGCTAACGAACCGTAAAGCCAGCGGCCTGGCTGTCAACTTCACATCGTCAACACGACGCGGAACTCCGCCTTGCCGCTCATCATGCGCGCGTAGGCCTCCGCCGCTTTTTCCAGGGGATAAGTTTCGATCATAGGACGCACGCCGGTTAATTCAGAAAAGCGCAGCGTGTCCTCGATGTCCGCGGGCGTTCCGGCGGCCCATCCTTGAATCGTCCGGCTTCCATTGATGAGCTGTACCGGCGTCACCTCGATGGGATCAAACGTCGCGCCGATCACCATCAGTTTGCCGTTCGGCGTCAGGCCGTCAATCACTTCAGCCATGGATTTCGAACTGGGCGCCGTCGCCAGAATCACCTGCGCGCCGCCGAGTTGTTGCAATGCCTCCGCCGCGTTGGTCGCTTGGTTATCAATGTAGACGCTCGCTCCCAGTTTCTTCGCCAGCGCCGCGCTTTCCGTCCCGCGCCCGATGGCCACAACCTTGTACCCGCACTTGTTCGCGAACTGAATTCCCAGGTGGCCCAGACCGCCCACACCGAGCACCGCAACCACGTCGCCGGGCATGGCTCCCGCATGGCGCAGCGCGTTGTACGTGGTGATTCCTGCGCAAAGCAGCGGCGCGGCGTCAACATCACTCAAGCCTTCCGGAATCGCCACCACCGCGTCGGCAGGAGCCACCATATATTGTTGGTATCCGCCGTCGTAGCTGATCCCCGCGATTTTCATATTCACGCAATTGCGAAAGTCTCCGCGCCGGCAGTAAAGACACGTCCCATCATGCCCGCCGTGCCAGCCCACTCCCACGCGCTGCCCCTTCTTCCACTCGGTTACGCCCTGGCCCAATTCATCCACGATGCCCGCCACTTCGTGTCCCGGCACGCGGGGATACTGAATTCCCGGCCACGCGCCCTCTTTCGTGAGCGAGTCGCTGTGGCAAACCCCGCAGGCTTGTACCTTGATGCGTACCTGTCCCGCGCCCGGACTTGGAATCTCCCGCTCCACGATCTCGAAATCCGCTCCCGGCTTCGGAACCTGCGCCGCTTTCATTGGTGCGATTCCCACTTTCGTAGTTGCCATGATGCCCTCCTGTAAGTTTTCAATTCTAATGTTTCAATGACATCGGCTAATGAGGTGGCCGAAAACTGCTCGCCCCCAGTTGATGGTGTTCGAAGGCCCGCATGGGCCCAAGTGCGTCGCTGTCGCGAGCCGCTGTCTCAGCAGCTTCTATTATTACGCCACCTCAAAAGTCACTTCCAGCTCGACCCCGAGGCCCGTGCATCGGGTGGCGCGACTCGTGCCAATGGTACGCGATTCGCCCTTCGCCAGCGCTTGAATTTTCCGGCTGCGCAAAACGAAACCCGGGCCGACGGCTTTGCATCCATAATGATTATCTTGAGAATCTCTCTGCCATTGGCTGCCCTGCTTTGTTCCGCGATTGCCGGCGCGCTATTCGCTCAGCAATATTCAGCGGCGCCACATGCGAAGAGCGCGACGCCCACCTTTTACCGCGACGTTCTGCCCGTCTTGCAACATCATTGCCAGAGCTGCCACCGCCCCGGCGAAATCGGTCCGATGCCGCTGATGTCTTACGCTCAAACGCGTCCCTTTGCGCAAGCCATTGCCGCAGCCGCCAGCAAACGAGACATGCCGCCCTGGTTCGCCGATCCTGAGATAGGCCACTTTTCGAACGATCCATCGCTTACGCAGCACGAAATAAGCGCGCTCATCGCGTGGGCAAATGCCGGCGCGCCCGCCGGCAGTCCTGAAGACGCGCCTCCGCCAAGAAACTGGCCCCAAGGTTGGATGATTCCACAGCCGGACGTGGTGGTGCAGATGCCCAAGCCCGTCGCGCTTCCCGCGCACGGCGATATTGATTACACCTACGAAATCGTTCCCACCGGGTTCACTGAAGACAAATGGGTGCAGATGTCCGAGATTCGTCCCTCGAGCCGCGCGAACGTCCATCACGCGGTGCTTTACGTTCGCCCACCCGGCTCGAACTGGCTGCGCCACGCGCCGATCGGTGTTCCCTTCACTGGAGCGGACATGAGCGACGCGCAGGGTCGCGAGGACACGCACTTCACCACTGCCGACATTTTGTTGGTGTACGCGCCGGGAAGTTCGCCGGACAATTGGCCCGCGGGCATGGCCAAATTCGTCCCGGCGGGGTCGGATCTCGTGTTCCAAATGCATTACATGGCGCGCGGCAAGCCCGCCAGCGATCAGACCAGCATTGGCATCATCTTCGCGAAGCATCCGCCCGAGCAGCGCGTCTTGACGCTGCAATTGACGAACGATCGCTTCCTCATTCCACCGGGCGTGGATGATTACCGTGTGGAAGTCCACGGCTCGCTGCCGAACGACGCCGTGCTGCTCAGCTTTTTCCCGCACATGCACCTGCGCGGAAAGCGCTTCGAGTACAATATCCTGCACCCGGACGGTAGCGTGGAGCCGCTGCTGCGTGTGCATTACGATTTTTACTGGCAGCTCAGCTACCGTCTGGCGGAACCGCGCCCGCTACCCGCCGGCACGGTCCTTCAGGCAGTCGCGTGGTATGACAACTCAAAAAATAATCCGCACAATCCCGATCCCGGCGCGGCTGTGCGCTGGGGCGATCAAACCTACGATGAAATGATGGTTGGCTTCTTCGATGTAGCCGTCCGCGCCGACCTAGACAAGCCCCATTACTTCATTCGCTCGAGCAGTCCGCCGGAGCAACAGCAGTAGAAATTTACCTGTAGAATCGTGTGTAGCAAATGGCAGCTCAAATCGCTGCGCAGGACTAGCTCTCCGTGCTCTCCGCGGTTACTCTGTGTCCGGCGCTTACCCCGTCGCAGCCGGAGTGTTAAATCTTTTGAATTTGTCTTTTGAATTTATCTCTTAACTTTTAACTTTGAACTGTTAACTTTCAACTCAAAACCGGAAATACTCAGTACCCCTCAGCCTTCCCTGGCCCGCGCCCGTCATGCCCGCCTTGCAACCACCCGTCGCTGATCTCAATCGCCTCCACCCGAGCGGTCACTTGCGGATTCCCAACTTCAACCGCGTACCCCATGTGCTGTAGCAGGGCGATCGTGTCCGGTGACACTCCCTTTTCCACGTAGAGCCGGTCCGGCTCCCATTGCTGGTGCACCCGCGGAAAATCCACGGCGTCCTGCACATTCATTCCAAAATCAACCACGTTCAGAATCACCTGTAAGATGGCGGTGATAATGACGGGCCCACCCGGCGCGCCCGGCACCAGAAACGGCTTGCCGTCCTTCAAAAGTATCGTCGGCATCATGGATGAAAGCGGCCGCTTCCCCGGCGCGATTGCGTTCGCTTCGCCTTGCACTAACCCGAACAGGTTCGGCGCGCCCGGCTTCGCCGAGAAATCATCCATCTCATCGTTCAGCAGAAAACCCGCGCCCGGCACTGTGACGCCGCTGCCGTAGCCGTTATTGAGCGTGTAAGTGACGGCCACCGCGTTGCCCTCTTCGTCCACGATGCTGTAGTGCGTGGTATTCGCGCCTTCACTTCCCACGGGCAGTCCGGGATTCACTTGGTCGCTCGGCGTGGCCCGCTCCGGATCAATCGTCGCGCGCCGCGATTGCACGTAAGCCGGATCGAGCAGCGCCGAAATGGGATTCTTCACGAAATCGGGGTCGCCTAAATATTGATTGTGGTCCGCAAAAAATCGCCGCATCACTTCCGCCATGTAGTGGTAAGCCTCCGCGGATCCCGCGCCATACTTTTCGTAGCCGGTGGTGTTCAGCATCGCGAGCATTTGCAGCAGACCCACTCCGCCCGAGCTCGGCGGCGGCGAAGTGATGATGTGATAGCCCTTGTAATCCCCTTCCAGCGGCGCACGCTCCGCCGCTTTGTAATCATGCAAATCCGCCAGAGTGATCACGCCGCCATTTTCCGCCATCGCCTTGGCCAGCAGATGCGCCGTCTCGCCTTCATAAAAATCCCGTGCCCCCAGACGCGCGATGCGTCCGACCGTCCGCGCAAGTTCCGGCTGGCGAAAAGTTTCCTGCCAGTCGTAAAGCGCGCCTCCCTTCAGAAAAACGCGCTGCGATTCCGGAAATTGCGAAAGCAGCGGCGCCGCGCGCTTCCACGAATTCATTTGCCATCGCGACACCGGGTAGCCCTTATCCGCGAGCGCGATCGCGGGATTCACCAGCTCGGCCCATGGTTTCCGGCCGTACTTCTCGTGCGCCAGCGCGAAACCGCGAACGGTTCCCGGCACGCCCACCGAACGCCATCCCACCACGCTTTCCTTGGTCGGATTGCCTTGCCCGTCCAGATACATATCGTGGCTCGCGCGGCCCGGCGCCGTCTCGCGGAAATCAATAAACCTGGCGCGTCCGTCGGCCATGCGTATAAGCATGAACCCTCCGCCGCCGAGGTTTCCTGCGTAGGGGTGAGTGACCGCCAGCGCGAAGCCCACGGCAACCGCGGCATCCACCGCATTGCCACCGGCACGCAGGATGGAAACGCCGACGTCCGCCGCCAGATCCTCTTGGGCGACGACCATCGCTTTGCGTCCGTAAGCCGGATCGCGTCCTTCGGCCGAGGGAACCGCGAGCGCCAAAATCAGCAGCAGCGAGAGACGACGTCCTACACCTATTTTCATGTTCGTCTCTCTCTCAGCGCGCGCTGGCCGCTCGCGACTCGCCCAGCCACTCATCAATCCGCGCGAGCGCCTTCTGCAAGTGCTCCGCTTCTCCGCCGAATCCGAATCTCACGAACGACTGCATCCCCAGCTGCTCGCCCGGCACCAGCAGCAAACTCTTCTTTACCCGCAGTTCTTCGCCCATTTGCGCGGAATTCCGGCCGTCGCGCAGTCCAGCCCAGGCGATCGCACCGGCTCGCGGCGGTACGTGCGAAAAAATATCGGCGTGTGATTCCAGCCAAGCGCGCAACGGCGTATAATTCCGCCGCAGAACCTCGCGCGTCCGATTCAATATCCACGCCCGCCGCTCCGGCGTGAGCGCCACCGACGCCAGCCGGTCCGTCAGCATCGAAGGCCCGATGCTTGTGTAGTCGTGATAGCCCCACAATTTCTCGATCATTTTCGGCGGCCCCACCACCCATCCGGTGCGTAGTCCCGGCAAGCTGTACGCCTTCGACAAGCCCGCCGTGCACAAAATCCTTTCGTAGCCGCCCCAGAAACTCGGCGTCAATTCCCCATCGAATTCCGCGCCGCGGTATACTTCATCCGAAATCACCCACGCGCCCACCGCCGCGGCAGCCGCCACCACCGCCGCTTGCATGTCGTCGCGCATCACGGCGCCCGTCGGGTTGCTCGGATTGCAAATGGCGATCAGCTTCGTTTTCTCCGTGACCACGCGCGGCAAATCGTCCACATTGATGCCCCAATCCAGCGATTCGCGCAGCCACAGCGGCTTCACCGTCGCGCCCATCGCCCGCGCCACTCCCGCAATCTGCATATAGTTCGGCATCATGAAGACGACTTCGTCGCCCGGCTCCAGCAGCGCCCAGGTGGAAACGAAATTCGCTTCCGAGCCGCCGCAGGTCACCAACACATTTTCCGCGGTCGCTCCCGGATAGAGCGCCGCGATCAGCGATCGCAGTTCCTCGCTGCCGTTGGTCTGCGGATAAAGCTGCTGCACGTCGAGAATCTTCCGCAGTTGCTCCACGTCAGGCACCAGTTCCGCCGTCGTCAGCGGATGCACGCCGCTCTCTGAAATGTTCAGCTCGACTTTGTTCTCCCACACCGATTGCCAGCGCTCCAGCTCAAACGGCTCGATCTGCATTCCGCTCACCTCGGCGCTCGAAATTGCGCAAATGCCCGCAAACGAACAAATTTGTAAATGTCGCGGCCCGCAAAACAGTCGCCGCGCCGCGCGTCAGAAATGTAAGCGAAGCTGCGCGCATTCCCAAATGAATTCCGCGCGCCGGACTCAAATTTTCACGTTATCCGGCGTTCTCCGCGCTTTCCGGGTTTTCTCCGTGCACTCTGTGTTGAACCTTCCACCGTTGACTCCGTCCTTCTCTGCGTTCTCGGCTCCAACTCTAGGCTCTGCGTTAAATCTTTTGACTTTGTGGTTCAATTGCGGACAATCATTTGCGCGCATTGCGATGCATCAAGCGAAGCCAATAGGAGGCGGCTCGATGAACCGGCGGATCGGCGGCGGAGCGCTGTTGCTCGCGATACTGATTTCAAGCGCGCCTGTTCCGCCCGCCCGAGCCCAATCGCCCGCGAGCGCCGGCGCCTGGTCGTTCGCCGTTTCGGGCGACTCCCGCAACTGTGGAGACGTGGTCATGCCCGGCATCGCCGCGGGCGTGAAAGATAGCGACGCCTCGTTTTACTGGCACCTGGGCGATTTCCGCGCGATCTACGATTTCGATGAAGACATGCGGCACCAGCCCGAATACATCGCCAAGCCGCTCACCATCAGCCAATACGAATCCGTCGCCTGGGACGATTTCATTCAGAACCAGCTGGTGCCTTTTGGCGAGACGCCCGTAATTCTCGGCATCGGCAACCACGATACGACTCCTCCGAAAACCCGCGAGCAATTTTTAATTCAATTCGCCGACTGGCTGGATGAACCCGTCCTGCGCCAGCAGCGCCTCGCCGATAATCCTCAATCCCGCAAACTCACCACCTATTTCCATTGGAACAAATCGGGCGTGGATTTCATCAACATGGACAACGCCACAGCGGACCAGTTCGATTACCAGCAAATCACTTGGTTCGAGAAGACTTTGCAGTCAGACACCGCGAATCCGCAAATCCACACCATTGTCGTCGGCATGCATGAGGCCCTTCCCGAGAGCATTTCCGCCAATCACGCGATGGATCAATTCGCTGCTGGAGTGGACACGGGGCTGCGCGTGTATGCCGATCTTCTGAAAGCGCAGAATGACGCGCACAAGCGCGTGTACGTTCTCGCCAGCCATTCGCATTACTATATGGACGGCATTTTCAATACCGCTTACTGGCGCAAGCATGGCGGCGTGCTGCCCGGCTGGATCGTCGGCACGGCCGGAGCGGTGCGTTACCCGCTGCCCCCCGAAAAAGTGGACGCCAAGGCCGCGGAAACCAGGGTGTACGGCTTTTTGCTCGGCACGGTGCAGCCCGACGGCGAAATCAATTTCACGTTTCACAATCTGAGCGAATCCGACGTGCCGGCCGCCATCGTCGAGCGTTACAAGCCCGAATTCGTTCACTGGTGTTTCGCCGAAAATTCCGTCACCCCGTGACGCATTCAATTCTCTGGAGGAACTCTGCACATGGCCGCACAAACCGAACAAGTCCGCGCGGAACAAGCTCCGCCGAACCCCGAACGAATTTTCGAAATTTTGAACGCCTATCAGAAGACGGCCGCGCTGAAAACGGCCATCGAGCTGGATGTTTTCACCGCCATAGCTGAGGGAGCCACTACCGTGGCGGCGCTCGCCAAGCGCTGCCGGGCCAGCGAACGAGGCATGCGCATCCTCTGCGATTATCTCGTCATCAACGGTTTCCTCACCAAGACCGCTGGCCATTACGCGCTGGCGCCTGATTCGGCCACATTTCTCGATCGCCGCTTGCCAACCTACGTCGGCGCCGCCGCCAAATTCCTGGCGCTTCCGGAGCTGATGGACCTCTACTACGATCTGCCCGCCATCGTTCGCGCCGGCGGCTCGTTGAAGGGCGAAGAAGATACCGTGGAGCCCGACAGCGCGAAGTGGGTGGAATTTGCGCGCTCCATGAGCGGCCTGCAGCGTATGCCGGCGGAAGCGCTGGCGCGCATGCTCGACGCCGCAGCCGGAGAAAAATGGAAAGTCCTGGACGTCGCCGCGGGTCACGGCATGTACGGCGTCACCATCGCCAAACAAAATCCCAACGCCGAAATCTTCGCCCTGGATTGGCCGCGAGTCCTGAAAGTTGCCAGGGAGAATGCCGAGTCCGCCGGAGTAGCCGCGCGCTTTCATGAACTCCCGGGCAGCGCTTTCGATGTGGACTTCGGAAAGGATTACGACATCGTGCTGCTGACCGGCTTCCTGCATCACTTCGATCCGCAGACGATTGGTTCTCTACTGCGCAAGGTTCACGCGGCGCTCAAGCCGAATGGCCGCGCCATTTCAGCGGAATTTGTGCCGAATGAAGATCGCATCAGCCCGCCCGCGCCGGCAGCTTTCAGCATGATCATGCTCGGCACCACGCGCGCCGGAGACGCCTACACCATGTCCGAATACGATGGAATGTTCCGCCAGGCGGGATTTTCTTCGAACGAGCAGCACCGCGGACCGGGTCCGCAAAGCTTCATAGTCTCAAAAAAATAAACGCCACGAACGTCAGCGTTTCTGCGGCCCGCCGAACGCCAGGTTCAGCAAAGTATGCTGTTCCATTTCATGCGCCTTGTGCGAGCCGGTGGCGGGACTTGCGCTCGCCGAACGCTTGATGGAAAGCACTCCGCGCCCGCGCGCCAGCCGTTCCAGGCGTGGCAATAGAAACGCCAGCGCGCCCATGTTGGCCGGCTCCTCCTGCACCCACACAAAATCACGCGCGTTCGTGTGCCGGTCCATCTCCGCGGCCAGTTCCGCTTCCGGAAAAGGATAAAGTTGCTCGAGGGATATGATCGCCGTGGAATTATCTTTGCGGCGCTTTCGTTCGGCAGCGAGTTCGTGCCCGATTTTTCCCGTGCACAGCAGGACGCGCTTAGCCGTGCCGTCGCCCGCATCGGGAATCACGTTCTGAAATCTTGCCGTCCCCAGATCCGCTAGCGACGAAGACGCCACCGGATTGCGCAGCATGCTCTTCGGCGTGAAAACGATCAGTGGTTTGCGCCACGCGCGCAGCGCCTGCCGCCTTAGTAGATGAAAATACTGCGCGGCCGTGGACGGCTGGCAAATCTGAATATTGTCGCGCGCCGCCAGCTGCAAAAATCGCTCCATGCGCGCGCTGGAATGTTCCGGACCCTGCCCTTCATATCCGTGCGGCAACAAAAGCACGACGCCGGAGAGCAAATTCCACTTGTCTTCGCCCGCCGAAATAAATTGGTCGATCACGATTTGCGCGCCGTTCGCGAAATCGCCGAATTGCGCTTCCCACAGCACCAGCGCCTCCGGAAAATCGCGGCTGAATCCATATTCGAAGCCCAGCACCGACGCTTCTGACAAAGTCGAATTGATCGCTTCGAACCACGCTTCGCCTTGCCCCACGTGCTGCAGCGGGACGTATTCTTCTTCCGTTTCAATGTCAATGAGCGCCGCATGCCGCTGGTTAAACGTCCCACGCCGGCTGTCCTGACCGCTCAGCCGCACTGGAATGCGTTGCTTCAAGAGCGTCCCAAAAGCCAGCGCTTCGGCCATGCCGTAATCGAGCGGCCGCTTTCCTTGCGCCATTTCCAGGCGCTGCTCCAGCAGCTTTTTCACTTTGGGATGAACGTGAAATCCCTCGGGGTAGCGCGTCAAGGCTTCGCCCACCGCCGCCAGTTCCTCCCGCGAGACTCCCGTATTCACTTCCAGCGAAGCATCGTAACGTCCGCCGCGGTAAGGATCCCAATACGGAGGCAACTTCCGCATCGGCGGATTTTTCTCGAGTTCTAAGGCGCTTTTCTGCGCCGCGTCCAATTCCGCGCGCACGCGTTCGACGATCGGCGCCGCATCCACGCCTATTTTTTCCGCGTAGATCTGCCACAGCGGCGGATGCTCTTGAATCTTTCGGTAACGCAACGGCTGCGTGATCGTGGGATCGTCCACTTCGCTGTGCCCGTGGCGCCGGTAACCGATCAGGTCCACCACCACCGGCGTTCCAAACGTGGAGCGATATTCGATCGCCATGCGTCCCACGCGGGCGACGGCTTCCGGGTCTTCCGAGTTCACATGAAAAATGGGGATCGGCAGCCGCTTCGCCAAGTCTGATGAAAATCGCGAAGAATGCGAATCGCGCGGAATCGTGGTGAAGCCGATCAAATTGTTCACGATGATGTGCACCGACCCGCCCACCGTGAATCCCTCGACGCCCGCCATATTCAGCGTCTCCGCCCAAATTCCCTGTCCCGCAAACGCCGCATCGCCGTGCATAATCACCGGGACCACTTGCTGCAGACCGGCATCGCCGCGGCGCATTTGCTTCGCGCGCGTGCGCCCGATCGCGACCGGATCCACGGCCTCCAAATGGCTCGGATTCGAAACCAGGTGGATTCCCACTTTCTTGCCGCCGGCCGTCACAAACGTTCCGGTCGCGCCCATGTGATATTTCACGTCGCCGCCGCCCAGCACGCTGCGTGGATCCACGTCCTCAAATCGCGCGAAAACTTCCGCCGCCCCGCGCCCCACCACGTGCACCATCACGTTCAACCGTCCGCGATGGCTCATCGCCAGCACCGCTTGCACCGCTCCTTGCTCGGAAGCCCCCTGCAAAATCGCGTCCAGCAAGGGCAGCAGCGCCGATTCGCCTTCCAGCGAGTAGCGTTTCGTTCCCAGATAACGCGTCTGCAAAACCTGTTCGAAAATCTCCGCGCGCACCAGCCAATCCAGAATCCGCTCGCGGTCGGCTGCGGGCGTCTCGAACTCCGTTTCCATGCGCTCTTGAATCCATTGCCGCTTTTCGCGCTCCGGAATGTGCATGAATTCCACGCCGATCGGGCCGCAATAAAATTGCCGCGCCGCTTCCGCTTCGGGTCCGGACACCTCCAACTCGGGCATTGGGACCGGCGCCATTCCTCCCAGCGGATCGAGATTCGCTTGCAAATAACCCCACCGGCGAAACGCGTCCCAGACGCGCTCCTGCGCGTCGGTCGTCGCTGCGGAGTCCACCACTGCTTGTTGACGGCTCATCAATCTCCTCAAAACCTCGCAACTATTATAACGGCTGGTTGGCGAACTCGCGAGAAGCGTTCGCTAGCTCTTGTGCCATGCTCCTGACAAGCGCCGCACTAGCACCACTTGTCCTAGATGATAGGCATTATGGTCGGCGAGCAGCAGCGCCTGCCGCAGCACCGTCTGGCCCGTCCCATGCTGAATTTTCGCCAATAAATCCGTGCGCGGGTCCGTGATCAGTTTCACCATCGTCTGCGTGTCCTTCTCGAATTCCTTCACGCTCCTGTCCCACGCGCCCTCGTCGGGAGGCGCCGGAGACTTCGGCCAATACGCGGCGGGCCATTCCTTCGATACATAGTGCGGATTCGTCGCGAAGTCCAGGATGTCCTCTTGCGCGATTCGCGCGTGCTCCAACAATTCCCACGCCGAATAAGGCGATCCCGCCGGCCGTTCGCCGCGCTGCGCGGGATCCAATCCTGCGAGCGCCTGCTTCCAATCCGCGTGCGCTTCTCCCCAGGTAAGCACTCTTGCCAAATGCTCGCGCAATTGCCTGTCGCTCGCGCCGGAGCTCGCACCGGGCTTTGCTGGCGCCTTCCGCTTTGGTTTCGCTTTCGACGGCTGCTTCCTGCCGCGATTTCCCTTTTTACCTTTGGCCATTTTGCCTCCTCGCCGTTTCACGTTGCAGATGCCGCGATCACCCGATCTTGAATATTCAGCGCATCCGTTTCCTTGTGTATCCCCGTCCCGGAGGTTACTATCCGAACGAAAATTTTTCAGGGGGAACATTCATGACGCGCAATAACTTTTCCCGCCGCGACTTCTCGCGCCTGTTCGGCCAGTCGCTCGCGCTCGCTTTTGCCGCGCCGCGCCTGCCAAAATTATTGGATGCGCAGCGCCACAAACCGATTCCCGGCGCCCTCATTCGCCTGAACTACAACGAAAACCCCTATGGCCCGTCGCCCCGCGCTCTCGAAGCCCTGGCAAGTTGCGGCTCCATCTCCAACCGCTATCCCGACGAGAGCTATCTGCAAATCAAGGACGATTTGGCGCAAAAATTCAACGTCACCCGCGACAATATCGCGCTCGGCTGCGGCTCCACGGAGATTCTGCGCTGCGCGGACGCCGCGTTTCTCGATTCGAGCAAGAATGTCGTCGCCGCCGAACCTACCTTCGAAGCGGTTCTGGAGTACGCGCAAGTCCTGCGCGCGCAGCCCGTGAAAATTCCTCTCACCGCGGACCATCGTCACGATCTGCCCAGAATGGCCGCCGCATGCACGTCGAAGACCGGCGTCGCCTACGTGTGCAATCCCAATAATCCCAGCGGCACCATCGTCACCCGCGACGATTTCGCGGCGTTCGTCCAATCCGTGCCGCCCGCCACGCTGATTCTCGTTGACGAAGCCTATTTCGATTTCGCTGACGATCCGCATTACTTCAGCGCCACCGAATTCATGGCGAAATATCCGAACGTGATTGTCGCGCGCACTTTCTCGAAGATTTACGGCATGGCCGGAATGCGGCTGGGCTACGCCATTGGCGCCAAAGAACCGATCGCGCAAATAAGCAATCAGCTCACCCAGGACAATGGCAACGCCGCCGTGCTCGCCGCGGGTATCGCCAGCCTCGCTGACAACGATTACGTCACCTCTTGCCGCGCGCGGCTGAACAACACCCGCCGGTGGCTGTGCTCCGAACTTGCCAAGGATTCCCGCGCCTTCATTCCCTCGCAAGCCAATTTCGTCATGATTGACATGGGCTCGGACACCCAGCCGTTCATTGACCGCTTCCGCGCTCGCCACATCCTGGTGGGACGCCGCTTCGCCTCTATGCCTAATTTCTTGCGCGTGACCATCGGCACGCAGCCGGAAACCGAATCGTTTGTAGCCGCGCTGCGCGAAATTGCACCCGCGCCCGCAAAAGCGGCAGCGTAAGCGTTCGCGCCGGATTGGCAGCGCCGGCGGCCTTCAGTCCGCCATCCATCCACGCGGCAACAACGATGGCGCAGCGAAGTGCGCCGCTACACACTCACAACCAACATCGCGTCCCCCCGCGTCCACGTCCAAAATGACAAAAGGCCCTTCCCCGCGTTTTCACGCTGAGAAGAGCCTTTGAAAATACCGGTTCCCTCTAACGGACGAGTTCTCCCGTGTCACCCGCCAATCTCTCGGGCTCACTGCATTTAGGGACTTCGCCCGGCCGTACAAGCCTGCGCGAAGCGGCTACTTACTACGCCGTCGCGGCGGTCGGCCCTATGGTGCGCCGCTGCTGAAAACATTCGCGGCAATATACCGGCCGTCCCTGTGTGGGCTTGAATGGGACCGTGGTTTCTTTACCGCACTGCGAGCATACAGTCTTGGTTTCCACTCGCTGTACGCTGGGCGTTGTGCCAGAACCATTGCCCGCCGAACGGTTCGCCTTGCACGCCTTGCACCGCTTGGGCTCGTTCTTAAAACCCTTGTCGGCGAAAAACATCTGCTCGCCGGCGGTGAAGACGAATTCAGCCGAACATTCGGCGCACTTCAGGACCCTATCGTGGTATTCCATACGCTGCTCCGAGGCCATGCTGGGAAAGGTGTCGCAGCGGAACATTCCGCGCCTGCCGTTCGGGGGAACTCAGTAGAAAAACCTGCGCTATCCTGATGCCGGCCGGCACGAAACTGTTTGAATGGACCCAAACAACTTGGTCGCCTAGTCTTGCTCACGCCGTTGCTTTTTCCGGAGACGTTTACGCGAGAGGGCCTCTTTGGCACGCCGCTTTTCACCCGGTTTCATGTAATAGCTGTGCTTTTTAATCTCCTTGATAATGTCCTCCGACTGGACTTTTCTCTTGAAACGCCGGAGCGCATTCTCCAGGGATTCACCCTCTTGGATCACAACTTCTGCCACGCGTATTCACCCCCGTTCCCCGTTGATTGTTGAGTTGCACTGGTGGGATACCATCAGTGTAGCCGGTTCACACCCAAACCGGCAATTGCCAAGTTCTAATATCCTCGGCTGTCCCCTAAGTCAAGGTTTAAATTGTGCGCGCGCACACCAACCGGTTTCTGTAACTTTGTAGTTAATGAATCTCGATGAGGTGCCTCTGCGATTACTACAGCTACGCGTGGGTTGTAACGCTTCCCCATCCCGCGCATCCCCGGTTGCTGCTAGAATGTCCCGTCGCGGGGCTGCTCGTTTTTCAGGAGACGCGAACCCATGCCTCTGATGCGCAATGCGATCGGCGTGCTGTTGGCGGGCGGGCAGGGTGAGCGTCTTTGGCCATTGACGCGCGACCGCGCCAAGCCTGCCGTGCCCTTCGGCGGAATCTACCGCATCATTGACATCACCCTCTCGAATTGCCTCAATAGCGACCTCCGCCGCATTTTTGTTCTCACGCAATATAAAGCGCTCAGCTTGAATCGCCACGTGCGCCGCGGATGGTCCTCGCTGATGGGTCACGGCGAATACATCGAAGTCCTCACGCCGCAAATGCGTGTTTCACAGCACTGGTATCAAGGCACCGCCGACGCCGTGTACCAGAACATTTATTCCATCGGTTCCGAGCAATCCAATTACACCTTCATTCTTTCCGGCGACCACATCTACAAAATGAATTACCAGAAGATGCTGGAGCAGCACGTGGAAGCCGGCGCGGATGTCACCGTCGCAACCTTTGAAGTGGATACGCAGCAAGCCGCGGGCAGTTTCGGCGTTATCGAAACGGACAAAGATTGGCGCATCATCGGTTTCGAAGAAAAGCCCGCGAACCCGAAGCCTTCCCGCGTGCACCCCAATAAAGTGAACGCCTCGATGGGCGTCTATCTTTTCAACACCCAACTGCTCGTGCCCATCCTGATCGCCGACGCCGAAGATCCCAATTCCAAGCACGATTTCGGCAAGGACATTATCCCGCGCATCATCGAAAAGCATCGCGTTTTCGCTTACAACTTCCGCGATGAAAATAAAAAGGAAGAATCCTATTGGCGGGACGTCGGTACGGTCGAGGCCTACCACGAAGCCAACATGGATCTGGTTTCCGTCTCGCCGGTCTTCAACCTCTACGACAAAAGCTGGCCTCTGCATACCTGGCAGCAGCAGTATCCGCCGGCGAAATTCGTTTTCGCCGATCCCTCGCGCATGGGCGTCGCGCTCGATTCCATTGTCGGCGCGGGCTCCATCATCTCCGGCGGCCGCGTCGTGCAATCCGTTCTGGGGCTGGACGTGCGCGTCAACAGCTACAGCGAAGTGGAATCCTGCATCATCTTCAACCACGTGAATGTCGGGCGCCGTTGCCGCATTCGCCGCGCCATCATTGACCGCCACGTCAGCCTGCCCGAAGGCACCGTCATCGGCTACGACCAGGAAGCCGATCGCGCGCGCTATTCCGTCACCGATAATGGCATCGTAGTCGTAGTCCGCCCCGAATCCATGATCGAGGAACCGGAATGACGCAATCCCCGCGTCTTTTCCCCGAAGCCCTTACCCATTTCCGATGCATCCCATTCTGAAGAAACTGTCCGGCGGAACTCGCGGTTCCATTGGCCGAGCGAACCAAGTTGTCGCCGAAGTGCTCGCGCACCCCGCCTGGTTTTCGCATCTCTTCGCCGGACTCTCCAGCGATGATCCCATCGTCCGCATGCGCGCCGCCGACGCCGTGGAAAAAATCACCGCGCGACGCCCGGAGCTTCTGCGTCCATTCAAAACAAAAGTGCTGGCAATCGCCGGCAACAGCGATCAGCAGGAAGTTCGCTGGCACGCCGCTCTGATCCTGCCGCGCCTCGCGCTCACCAGCAAGGAACGCGCCGTCGCCCTCGACATTCTTTTCGATTATCTGCGCGACAAAAGCAGCATCGTGAAAACCTTCGCCATGCAAGCCATCTGCGATCTCGCTGCCACCGACGCGAAGCTTCAAGCGCAAATCACGCCGCTAATCGAGGAGTTGACGCAAATCGGCACGCCCGCGATGCGCGCCCGTGGCCGCAAACTCCTTCGCCAGCAAAAGCCAACTTCATCGCGCCGTCCGCTGTTTCCGTAGGGGCGGGTCTCAGGCCCGCCCGCTTTTGCATTGCCCTTCCTCGAGCCCCGCGAAGTCCTCACTCGATCCTCGCCTTGAACCATCCACCCCGAAACGTTTACGATGCTTGTCGCTATAAATACGCAGCAGTCATCTCAGGAGACCGAATGTCCACAAAGATCACCAGCGTTCACGGCCGTGAAATTATAGATTCCCGCGGCAATCCCACCGTCGAAGCTGACGTGCACCTTGAAGGCGGCGCCATCGGCCGCGCCGCGGTTCCCTCCGGCGCATCCACCGGCGAGCACGAAGCCAATGAACTCCGCGACGGCGATAAATCCCGCTACCTCGGCAAGGGCGTCCTGAAAGCCGTCGGCCATATTAACAACGCAATCGCCAAGGCCGTCGCGGGTCTCGACGCCGCTGACCAGGACGCGCTCGACCGCAAAATGATTGACGCCGACGGCACGCCCAATAAATCCAATTTCGGCGCCAACGCCATTCTCGCCGTCTCCATGGCCGCCGCGCGTGCCGCTGCCGCACAGCTCGGCCAGCCGCTCTTCAAATATTTGGCGAAATATTCTTCCGATCCCTCCGCGAATATCCTCCCCGTCCCCATGATGAATATCGTCAATGGCGGCGCGCACGCCGATAATTCCGTGGACGTGCAGGAATTCATGGTCATGCCGCTCGGCGCCCCCAATTTCCGCGAAGCGCTGCGCTGGGGGGTTGAAGTTTTCCACCACCTGAAATCCGTGCTCAAAAAGAATGGCTATTCCACCGCCGTCGGCGATGAAGGCGGATTCGCTCCCAACCTGAAATCCAATGAAGAAGCCCTCGAACGCGTCCTCGAAGCCATCACCGCCGCCGGTTACGAACCCGGCGAACAAATCGCCATCGCGCTCGACCCCGCCGCGAGCGAATTCTACGACCGCGCCAGCAAAAAATATGTTTTCAAGAAGTCCGATAAATCCGCGCGCACTTCGGAAGAGCTGGTGAAATTCTGGGAGGGCTGGACCACCAAGTATCCAATCGTCTCCATTGAAGACGGCCTCTCCGAAGACGATTGGGAGGGCTGGAAGATCCTCACGCGCGATCTCCGCAAGAAAATCCAGCTTGTTGGCGACGATATTTTCGTCACCAACCCGAAAATTTTCGCGCGCGGCATCTCCGAAGGCATCGGCAATGCCATCCTGATCAAGCTCAATCAGATCGGCACGGTAAGCGAAACCATCGAAGCGGTGGAGATGGCCCGCAAGGCAAATTATGCCGCAATCGTCTCCCATCGCAGCGGCGAAACCGAGGATACCTTCCTCGCCGATTTCGTAGTCGCCATGGGCACGGGCCAAATCAAAACCGGCTCAGCCTCCCGCACCGACCGCATCGCCAAATACAACCAGCTGCTACGCATCGAAGAAGCCCTGGGCAGCGTCGCCCACTTCCCAGGCCGCAAAGCGCTGCGTCCGTAGCCGCATTTGAACTTCTGGTTGCGTTTGAATTGGCCGTTGCGTTTGAACGTGTAGGGCCGGCGTAACCGAGCCAGACCGGGCGCCGCAACGCTTGCCCGGGCCACGCGACGAAATGGAACACCCGCCTTCGATAAGGTATTCTGGCCCGCGACATGACCACGCCATCGAAACGCCCAAAACCCATCGTCCTCACCGTCCTGGACGGCTGGGGCTACCGCGCGGAAATCAAAGGCAACGCCATCGCGCTCGCGCGCAAACCAAATTACGATCGCCTGCTGAAGGAATTTCCCAACACGCTGATTCAAACTTCCGGCCCCGCCGTCGGCCTGCCCGAAGGACAGATGGGCAATAGCGAAGTAGGCCACCTGAATATCGGCGCCGGCCGCATCGTGCGCATGGACATCTCGCGCATTGACCAGCTCATCGCCAGCGGTGAATTCGCGCGCCAGCCTTTACTCCTGGAAGCCATGGAGCGCGGCCGCGCGCGCCAGCTGCACCTGCTCGGCCTGCTCAGCGATGGCGGCGTCCATTCGCACATCGAACATCTCTGCGCCCTGCTGCGCATGGCCCGTGAAAATAAAGTTACGCGCGTTTTCGTTCACTGTTTCATGGATGGGCGAGACACTCCGCCGAATAGCGGCATTGATTTCCTGCGCGCGCTCGAGCAGAAAATGCGCGAGTACGGCGTCGGACAAATCGCTACCGTCATCGGCCGCTACTACGCCATGGACCGCGACAATCGTTGGGAGCGCATCGAAAAATCCTATCGCGCGGTGGTTCATGGCGACGCAGAATCGAAATTCAGCGATCCCATCGCCGCCATCCGCGCAAGCTATGAAAAAGGCGTCACCGACGAATTCGTGGTCCCCACCGTCATCACCACCGAAGTCGCGCCCGGCAAACCGGCCATCCCGCGCGCGCTTATTCGCGATGATGACGCGTTGATCTTTTTCAATTTCCGCGCCGACCGCGCCCGCGAAACCACGCGCGCCCTCATCGAACCCAATTTCAAGGAAATCAACGATCGCGCGCGCCCCAAAAACCTGCTATTTGTCGCGATGACGCAATACGAAAAGACCTGGCCGTGGCTGCGTTACCTGCTCTCGCCTGAAAAGCTCGAACACATCCTCGCTAACGTCTTCGCCGAGCTCGAATACAAAAACCTGCGCGTGGCGGAAACTGAAAAATATGCGCACGTCACCTACTTCTTCAATGGCGGCGTCGAAAAACCCTTCGCCGGAGAAGAACGCGTGGTCGTGCCCTCGCAGAAAGTTCCCACCTACGATCTAAAGCCGGAAATGTCCGCGGCCGGGGTGGCGGACACCGTGATCCATGCCATCGAAAAGGGAAAGTTCGACGCCATCATCATGAATTTCGCGAACGCCGACATGGTGGGACACTCCGGTAAGCTCGAAGCCACAATCAAAGCCGTCGAGACCGTGGACGATTGCCTCGGCAGAATTTTTCAGTCTCTCCGCCCGCGTGGCGGCGCCTGGATTATCACCGCCGACCACGGCAACGCCGAAACCATGATTGACCCGGTCACCGGCGGCCCGCACACGTATCACACTACGAACCCGGTTCCCTTTATCCTGCTCACCGAAGACGGCCGCACGCAACTAACCCCCGGCGGCTCCCTGCGTGATATTGCTCCCACGCTACTCGGCGTGCTCGGCGTGCAAGAACCAGGCGAAATGACCGGCCGCGACCTGCGCGTAGTGAAGAAGTAAGAACAGTTGCTCTTGACGGTCGCGAGGCCGCGCTCCACACCATTCTTCAGCAGCTAAAAAACATGAGCGAAGGACATCGCGGTCGTCCGGAGATCCAGATGGAAACTCTCTGGCTTACAGAAAGCTGAGTGGGTGCCAAGAGTTGTTGATGGTGTCATTCCGAGCGCAGCGAGGAATCTCTCTTCGCAGTCTTATCGGCCTGGCACGAATCGCGCCTCAATCCCCCGCCGCCGGTTTCGGTGAGGTGTACCCCTGCCGCGCATTGATGACTACCTTCTTCTTGTGCCCCTTCTTATCCAGCGTCATAAACGGGTTCCCCGCTTCATCCACCACTTCCACCTTCAGCTTGTGATATCTCCCGTCCGGCGCGGTCAAAGGAGTAAATCCAATGGTGTACTGGTTGCGCAGAAACACGGCCACCGAATTGAAAATATCGTTCATTTCCCCTTCGAAGCGCGGGAACCACGCGTACCCGCCGGTCATTTCCGCAAAAGTCTTGAGTTGATTTTCCGCCTGCAGGTAGTTGACGCTCGCGAATTCCGGCCCGGTCATGCTGCGCTCGTGAATTCCCATGGCGTCCAGAGCCGCGCCCATCCCCACGCAAAAAATCGTGACTTCCGTTTCTTTCATGCGCTTGAAGGTTTGGTCCAAAGTGTGTTTGCTGAAGGTGTCGTAGCCCGAAGCGATGATCAGAATGGATTTCTTGCCTTTCACGTCGCGCAGCTGGTCCAGAGTTTCCAGCACCGCGTCGAACAGGTTCGCTTCGTGGAAGTCCGGGAAATAAAGTCCGGCAATCTCCTGCTCCACCGCTTTCTTGTCCTGCGTGAAATCCGATACCAGAGTCGTCTTCAAATCAAACGTCTTGAAAGCTACCCAGTCCTTCTGATTCAAATGTTCCAGAAACCCGTACGCCCAGTATTTTCCGCGGTATCCAAAATAACTTCCCATGCGGCTGCTGAATTCCATCAGTACCACAATCGTGATGGGCGCTTCGCTCGCCCCGAAATTCGAAATTTGCTGCGGCTTATCGTCATCCAGAACACGAAAGTTATCCTTCTTCAGCCCCGTGATGATGTCTCCGTTCTGGTCTGTCACCACCGCGTCAATATTCACCACGTTCGATTGCACCGAGATCGCCACTTGCGGCGCCTGCTGCTGAGATTGGCCGGCGGTAGCGGGCTGCTGCTGTCCCGTGGGCTGCGGTGGCGCCGCGCCCGGTTGCTGCGTAGGCGCCGGTTTCACCGGACCCTCTTGCTGCGTCGCGTACGCTCGCAGCGTTGCGGGCGGCACGCCCAGCATCGCAATCAAAACTGCCAGCACTATCGCCTGCGTCCCTATCTTCACGGTCTTCAAATTCGTACTCCCCTGTTCCCAGCTGGATTCGTCCATTAGGATGCTGCTTCGCGCTTTCAGGATGGTCAACGCCACCGCCGCGAAACGCCCTGATTGCAATTCAGAAAACGCCGTGCGTCTGGCTTCCCGGACCGCCGGACCCGCCATGATAGTATGAGTAGTCGCTCGCTCTGCGCACGAATTTCAATTTCTGGGGGAATTCAGGATGGCGCGCTCGCGCATTCCAGCTCCGATTTTTGCCCTCTTTATCGGATATTCGCTTTTCATTTCCCCTTGCCGCGCGCAATCCCGGCCGGCCCCGTCGCAACCCGTGCAATCCGCGCCGGCTACGAACTCTACTCTTTCGCAGATCGAAATCGAAGCGGTCGGCTGGCTGCAGGGCCTGCTCCGCATTGATACCACCAATCCGCCGGGCAATGAACTGGTCGCCGCGAAATACCTGGCTGCCATTCTGCAAAAAGAAGGCATCCAGCCCGAAATCTTCGAGAGCACCCCCGGCCGCGGCTTCCTCGTCGCCCGCCTTTCTTCCAGCGCCGTGCCGGATCCTTCCCGCGCGCTGCTCCTGATGGCGCATCTGGACGTCGTCGGCGTGGACAAATCGAAATGGACGGTGGACCCTTTCGGCGCGGTGATTCAGGGAAATTATCTTTATGGACGCGGCGCCATTGACGACAAGGGCATGCTTGCCGCGAACCTCGCCGTCTTCATCCAGTTGAAACGTTCCGGAGCGCACCTGGACCGCGACGTGATCTTCCTCGCCGAAGGCGACGAAGAAGCCTACGGCACGAACGGCATGATATTCGCCGTGGATAAGCACTGGGACAAAATCGCGGCTGGCTATGCCATCAACGAAGGCGGCGGCATTTTCACCAAGGACGGCAAGCCGCAATACATCGGCGTGCAAGTGAGTGAAAAAGTTCCCGCCAATGTGGACGTGATCGCCAAAGGCACTTCCGGCCACGCCTCCATGCCCAGGAAAGACGATCCCGTCACGCATCTTGCCGCGGCCGTCGAAAAAATCGGCAATTACGAAGCTCCCGTGCAATTCAATTCCGTCACCCGCGCTTATTTCCAGGCTCTCGCTCCGCTGCAGGATGAGGAAACCGCGAAGTGGATGCGCTCGCTGGACACTTCCGATCGCGGCGAACATGCCGCGCGCGTCATCTCCAACGACAATATCGCCTGGAACGCGATGCTGCGCGATACCGTCGCGCCGACCATGTTGCGCGCCGGCATTCGCCCGAACGTGATTCCTTCGGAAGCGCGCGGCGTCGTCAACGTCCGTTTGCTGCCCGGCAACCAGCTCGCTCCTCTCCTCGCGAAATTGCAGCAAATCATCAACGATCCCGCCGTTTCGCTCGAACCCGAATTGCCCTTGCCCGAAACCGCTCCGTCCTCCTCCCTCACTTCCGATTTTTACAACACGATCACCCACGCTGCGGGTGAGAAATATCCGGGCCTTCCGGTTGTGCCGATGATGTCCGCTTATTTCACGGATTCAACGCCGTTGCGCATGCGCAGCGTGCAAGCCTACGGTCTGCTTCCTTTTCCCTTGAACGATGACGATCTTTCCCGCTTTCACGCGGACAACGAGCGCATCCCGCTCGACTCTTTTCAGAAAGGAATCGAATTCCTCTACGCTATCGTGAGTGATTTTTCGGTGACCAAATAAAAAGTGACCACTACTACTAGAAGGGCAAAAATAGTCGCAACCCTCGGGCCCGCCAGCTCCTCCTACAAGATGATTGATAAACTGGTGCACGCCGGAATGGACGTAGCCCGCTTGAATTTTTCGCACGGCTCTCATGAAGACCGCGCCCGCATGGTCGCGGCTCTCCGCCGCGCCTCCGCCCGTTACGAAAAGCCGGTGGGCATCCTCGCCGATCTCCAGGGACCCAAGATTCGCACCGGCCTGCTCGAGCACCACAAACCCATCCGCCTTCGTTTCGGCCAACGCTTCATGATCACCACGCGGCACATCCCCGGAACCGAAGAAGGCGTCAGCACTACCTTTCGCGCGCTGCCGGAAGCGGTGCACAAAGGCGACCGTATCCTGCTCAGCGACGGCGATATCGCGCTGCGCGTGATCGCCACGCGTGGTCCCGACGTCATCACCCAGGTGGAAAATGGCGGCGAGTTGGGCGAACACAAAGGCATCAATCTTCCCGGCATCAAACTCAATATCCCCTCGATGACCCCGAAGGACCGCAAGGATTTGGTCTCCGCGATCGCTCTCGGCGCCGATTACATCGCCTTGAGTTTTGTGCGCACCGCCGCCGACGTTCGTGCCGCCAAGAAAGCCATCGCGCGCGCCGGAAAAGACACGCCGGTAATCGCCAAGCTGGAAAAGCCGGAAGCCATTGACAACCTGGACGACATTCTCGCCATCGCCGACGTCGTGATGGTCGCCCGCGGTGACCTCGGCGTCGAAATGAGCCCGGAAAAAGTTCCCGTCGTGCAGAAACGCATCATCTCCAAAGCCCGCAACGCCCTCGTGCCCGTCATCACCGCCACGCAGATGCTCGATTCCATGCAGAAAAATCCGCGTCCCACCCGCGCCGAAGCTTCTGACGTCGCCAACGCCATCTTCGATGGCAGCGACGCGCTGATGCTTTCCGGCGAAACCGCCGCGGGCCTCTATCCTCTGGAATCCGTCGAGATGATGGACCGCATTATCACCGAGGCCGAAGCCAGCGTCGTTGCGCTGCCTCGCCCCGCGCGTTCCGGCGATCTCCAGATCAATGAAGCCATCGCCGAAGCCATCTGCCACGCCGCGGAGGAACTCAAGCTGAAGGTGGTGGCCGTGTTCACCGAATCCGGCTCGTCCGCTGGACTCGTTTCCAAATACCGTCCGCGCGCCCCGATCGTCGCATTCTCGCCGCTGCAGGAAACCCGCCGGCGCCTCGCGCTATTCTGGGGAGTGCTGCCGCGCAGCATGGGACGCGTGCATGATATTGATAAGCTGGCGATCGCTGCCGAGGAGCGCTTGCTGGAAGAAAAACTGGTGAAGCGCGGAGACATCGTCGGCGTGGTAGCCGGCACGCCCATCGGAACCACCGGCTCCACAAACCTGATGCGCCTGCTGCGCATCGGCGGCTAGCAACAAATGTCGAGCCGCCGCTCCAAAAATCTTCTAAAAATAATCAGGCGAAGCGGGTTTTGAATGTGTGGCGGGCTGTCTGGCCCAGCCACAACGGGCAGCTAGGTTTTTCGTTTATCTGTCATCCCGAGCGCAGCGAGGGACCCCTCTTCGCCGTGGGAGCTTTGCCTGTTTGGGGGCCGGTCTGGCGCAGCCAGCGCGAAACGAGTTTTGAATGTGTAGCGGCCAGGCTTGCCCTGCCAATCCGGCCACCTGCGGTGTTCGTTTATTTGTCATCCCGAGCGCAGCGAGGGACCTCTCTTCGCCGTGGGAGCTTTGCCTGTTTGGGGGCCGGTCTGGCGCAGCCAGATGGTATCTGCTCAAAAATCATTGTGGGTCGTGGCTTCAGCCACGACATCACCGCCGCAAAAACAATGCGGCTTTAGCCGCTGAAGTTCCCTCGAAATCACGCGCCGCAACGAACCCGACCTCTAATTTCAAACCTCTCGCCTCCGCCTCAATTCACCCAATTATCCGGATTCGCGGGCGGCTTGTCCTGGTGGTCGCGCACATAAACGTCGAATTTCTTTTTCAACCTCTGTTTCTTCCAATCCGAAAAATAATTCCGCACGCTGTACCCGTAAGATCCGCGCCGCAAATATATGTAACCCACTAGCATCCCGCCCAGGTGGCACACATGGCTCACTCCGTCGCCCGTCGCTCCAATTGTGCTGAAAAACTCGATTGCGCCCATCACGATCACAAAAACGCGCATGGACACCGTCACCGGCAGCGGAAACACCCACACCTGCCGGTGCGGCATGATCAACGCCACCGCCAGCAGCACGCCGTAAATCGCGCCGGAAGCTCCAATCGTCGGGATCAACGCGGTGCCGCGCCCGTGCGGATCAATCAGCAGCTTCACGATAATCTCGATAACGCCCGCGCCCACCCCGCAAATAAAAAAGTACGTATAAAATTTCCGCGCGCCCCAGGAATGCTCCAAATCCGCGCCAAACATCGCCAGGTACAGCAAATTGAAGAGAATGTGCAGGATTCCGCCGTGCAGGAAAATGTAAGTAAACGGCTGCCACACCCGGAATCCGAATACCACCGCGTACGGCCGCAGTCCGAACCACGCCAGCCAGAAACTCCAGCCCGCGGCCCCGAATAAAAGTTGTGAAATTTCCTGCAGGAAGAAAACTGCCACGCAAATTATGCAGATCGTCTTGATCGCCCGCGGAAAATATCCGCTGATGTCAAACTGATATCCCCGATATCCGCGCGAAAAGGGTGGCACAGCCCCAAGTCTAAAGCCCCACCCCGCAGGAGTCAAAGTCAGGGTGGGATAGGTTACAGGACGGGGAAAAGTGGTACGCCCTTCGGCGCTGAGAATATTTCGACGATCCGCGCTTGCGTTGGCCGCGGCGGTTGCCGAGGTGGATTTCGATGGGCTTCGATGATTACGGAAATCCGGTTACCGTCGTGGCCGAGGCATACGGTCTAGAGCGGATTACGAGGTAAGTTCAATGCCGCCGTTCACGCTTAGGAAACTCCAGTCCAAAAGCTTTACGCCATCGCCGGAGTAGATGATGTGGCCGAATCGGTAGAGCAGTTCCTTATGATAGACTCGCCCCGTGCCTTCCTTACAAAATCCGTATTTCGGACCTTGGCCACTACCTTCAGACCTAAATCACCTTCACAACGAAGTCATCAAATTCTCTTTAGATATCACCGGTAAAGCTGCCGAGCGTTACGCCCAAGGAAAGAGCGGCCCCCTAGGCTCCAGAGCTATTCATCGGTTACATCGAACGTCAATCGCAACGCATCGTTCAATTAGGTCTCTCTGCGAAGCGGGATGGACCCCGGTGACAGGCGTGCTGCTACGGACCATGCTTGACTTGACGGTTAGCGTCATAGCGGTGAGCAAAGAGCCAGCCGATGCAGAGTTCATGGGTTTTCGATACATGGGCCACGGGATGATTGAAGGAATGCTCGATAATGACGCCGCGCCGGAGCTTCGGGCTCACAACGCGTGGCAAGTTCTCATCCTGAAGAGCAATCTCTCACCAAAAGATGAGGTTCGAGCAAGGCAAACGATTGCCAAGTATGAAACAAAGGCGCCTGATTATTGGTATGCTCCAGAGATTCCAAGACCGGGAGTCGCAATTTTCCAGCGAATGCCGCATCTTTTTGATTTGTGGAAATGCTTGTGTGGCTCAACGCATGGTTCTGACATCGGCTCCCTGATATTTTCAGACGATCCAGACAATCTAGGTATTGGTGAAGAAGAACATCCTCTTAGCACTCGCCGCTCAATTGTTGCTTCGTCGAGACTTTTGCTAAACATCTCCCATCGTCGCGCACAATACGAAAACGTGGCTGACGAAGCGGAGTATGAGCGCATCGTGCACGACTTGATAAATCCGCAGCACGCAAAAATCCAATAAGTCGGATCACATCTTGTCGCAGAGGATTGCATTGTAGGCTCTAGAGCCGTGGTGGCGAAGCTGCCTCTCGGATCTTCGCGTCTGCGCCATTTCGCTTTGCGCGGCCACGCGGCCCTTCTTCGCTGCTTCAATAAGTCCCACCGTATTTGCGGCATTCGCACAATTCGCACAGCGTCTTCCACCACGCCAAATCTCAACTCCGCATTCTCGGCAAAAGCTTTGCGGGCGAGGCCGAACGGGGCATTCAAGAAAATTGTGATGTGGCGACAGGCGAAATGTGTGAATTCGGGATCGTTGAAACCTCTTGACAACTAGCCACGAACCTCACGGGCACAGCGAGCGAGCACTTCTGCGACATAGGAATCGCCCATCTCTGTGTTGAACATAGCATGGTAGAGGTGGCGCTCTGGCCAGTTCAGTTTGAGGTATTTCTCGACGAATGCGGCGCGATCGCGATCGGTGGTGTCCACCTGTTCGATGGCATCGCGCTCGGGCACGCCACGACCTATCACTCTATGAATCTTGAAGTCGCGCGAAGCATAGAGGAAGGTGCGGAAGACGTCCTTGCGATTGCGGAGGAAATATTGCGCCCCGCGGCCGACGATGACGCAGGGGCCGCCAGAAAGCGCGAGATTCACCGCCTGCTCGGAAACCGCGGCGATGCGACGAGCGTCGAGTAAAGCTAGACGACCAGTTGGGGGCAGGCCTCCCTCAAATGCTCCACGGAGAAAGGAGAGGAAGACGCGGTAAACGGCGGGATCTCTTTTCCATTCGCGCTGCTCGACGACTTGCGGGGTGCTGTTGGTTAGGCGCGCGATTTCTTGAGTTAATTCGTGGTCCCACAGTTTCCAACCCAGAAGCACAGCGACCTTTGCAGCAATTTCGGACCCCCCACAGCCGAACTCGCGCTCAATTGTAATTGCTTTAATCATTGCCCCTATCCTTACCCGGCCGCCACAGCTCCACCTGCTCCTGGATCATTCCTTTTCAGGAAAAATGCGAGAACGAACATGACCGAGCAGAGCGCGCCTAGAATCCAAAATGTGTCCATATAAGACAGCGCGTGCGCCTGTTGATTCACTAAGCCGTAGATCCTCGCCACGGCCTGATTGTGCGCGTCGGTGGCCCGCAGGCCGGAATGTGCGATGTCCGAACTGAGCCCGCGGAGCGCCGCACGGAACGCAGGGGTATCCGGAGTGATATGGCCGACCAGGATTTCCTGGTGATACTGAGCTCGCCGCACGATCACAGTGGTCACCAAGGAAGTGCCTATACTGCCGCCAATGTTGCGCATGAAATTGATAATTCCGGAAACGCTGTTGCCTTTCTCTGGAGCGATTCCGATATAACCCGCGGCGGTGATGGGAACGAAAAGAAATCCGATTCCCACTACTTGCGTGATGCGCAGCCACGTTGCAAAACGGAAGCTGACGAATAAATTAATCTGGTGAGCCGAATAGAATAGTCCGATGGCCAGACACAGCCATCCCATCGCAATCAGGTACCTGGCCTGAATCTTCGACGTAAGTCGGCCGGTGATGGGCATCATTATTAGCAAGACGACTCCTCCGCCGGATAAAACAAGACCTGCGAGTCCGGCTGTGTAACCCATCAGCGTCTGCAGAAATTCGGGGATCAAGACCAAAGTGCTGAAAAGCATGAACCCCATCATGAACATCATCAGGTTCGCCGCGGCGAAGTTAAAGCTCTTGAACATACGGACGTCCACGATCGGATCATTGCGGAACCATTCCCAGATCACCAGAGTGATCAGGCAAACCGCGGCAGTGATCGCGAGGGTGGTGATGAAATGCGAGCCCAACCAGTCGTCTTCCTGCCCTTTATCCAGAAGCACCTGCAGCGATCCAACTCCCAGCGCCAACATGGATATTCCGATGTAGTCCACGCGGATGCCCCCGCGCTTTATCCTGCGGAGGAACGGTGGATCTTCGACCAGCGCATGGGTCAAATAGAGAGCCAGGAGAACCGGAGGCAAGGTAATGAAAAAGATCCAGCGCCAGGAATAGCTGTCGGTAATCCAGCCGCCAAGCATCGGACCCACCGTGGGGGCCAGGACTGCGGAGATGCCGTAAAGAGCAAAAGCGACGCCACGCTTCTCTGGCGGAAAGGAATCGTTGAGAATCGCTTGCGCCATCGGTTGCAAGCCGCCGCCGCCGATGCCTTGCAGAGCGCGAAAGAACAGCAATACGGGCAGACTCGGAGCGAGCCCGCAAAGCAGGGAACTGACCGTGAAAATTGAGAGGGAGAGCATGAAATAGCGCTTGCGGCCGATGATTTCGGCAAGCCAACCGCTCATCGGCAGGATGATGGCGTTTGCGGCGAGGTATGACGTGAGTACCCAGGTGCTGTCGTCGTAGCTGGCGCCCAACCCTCCGGCGATGTAAGGCAGGGCTACGTTGGCAACGCTCGTATCCAAAACTTCGACGAATGCCGCAATGGAAACGGTGGCGCCGATCAGCCAGGGATTTACCTTCGGACGCCAGATCACCTGCTCCGGAGTGAAGGTCGCGGCCGCGGAGCTCATTTTAAGTACACCGTCGCTTCCACGTTCATGCCGGGCCGAAGCTGATGGTCTCGATTTTCGCCTGGTTCCAGAACAATCTTCACCGGCACGCGCTGCACGATCTTTACGTAGTTTCCCGTGGCATTCTCCGGAGGCAGCAAACTAAAGAGCGGTCCCGTGGCTCCCGCGATGCTGTCAACGTGCCCGTTGTAAGTGCGGCCGTTCGAGTCCAGGTGGATTTCAGCTTTCTGGCCGACGCGCATGTGCTTCAGCTGGGTTTCTTTGAAATTCGCGGTAATCCAGACTTGATCCAGGGGCACGACGGTGAGCAACTGCTCTCCAGGCTCTACATTTAATCCGACGACAACTTTTTTCGTCACCTCGCCGGTTACGGGGGCGAGTATTTTGGTGTACCCCAAATTCAACTGAGCCTGTTCAAGCACGGCGCCTTTTTGGCGTATGTCCGCAACCGCAGCCAGCGCTTTGGCACGCGTCGAGGCCACGCGTTGCGGTCCCGCTTGGGCGTCTGCGTAGCGTGCTTCGGCCTCAATCAGACGGCTGTGCGCTTCCTGAACCGCTTGTTGCGCGGCGGCCTCGCTCGCTTCCGCCGCCGCTACGGCAGCGACGTCGGTGGTGGCGGCGGCATACGCATGGTCATAGACCTGCTTGGGTATCTCGTCTTTCGCGAGCAAAAGACGATAGCGGGTCACATCCTCTTGCGCCTTTACTTTTTCCGCCTGAGCCTCCAAAACGCGGGCATGTGCAGCCGCGGCTTCCTTTTCCGCTGCGTCGATGGCTTCCTGGGCATTCTGAATATCCGAGGACGTAAACTTCAGTTGGCTCGACGAATCGACCGAAGATATGGGCACGTCGATATTCAAGCTCTCCGCAGCGGCGTCTGCATTATCCAGTGCGGCCTGAGCTCTTGCTAACGCCACTTCATTGTCTTTTGGATCGATTTCCACGAGCATGGAACCCTTCTCGACCCATTCGTTGTCCTCCACGGTGACCTTCTGGATGTATCCGGAGATGCGCGCGCTGACGGGGTAGAGGTGGGCGTCCACTTGGGCGTCGTCTGTGGATTCGAAGCCGGAAAGATAGTGCCAGAGGAAAATGCCGCCAACGACCAGCACGACGAGCGCAGCAATAAGGATCAGGCGCTTGCGCGAGCGCCTCTTGGGATAAGTTGGGATGGGCGCCTCCGCCGCGCCGGAATTGCCCGTTGGCGCGTCGGGTGCGGGCGCAGTAGCCTGCGGTGGATTCATTCCCTGATTTTGTTCAGCCATACTTACTCTCCTTTCAGATTGCCTTTCAAGTACTCCGCAAAGCGCGACTCCGCGACTCCGGTCGCCCTTGCCAAAGATATTTTTGCGAGGTTGTAGCTGTAAAGGCTGGCGATGTACGCGTCATTCGCTGTTGCGAGCGCGTCCTGCGCTTGAACGACTTCTATATTGTCCGTAACTCCCGAGCTGAACCTATCGCGAGATTGCTGCAGCGTCTCGCTGGCGAGCGTTACCGTGCGTTTCTCGACGGAGACTTCTTGCGCGGTCGCTTCCAGATCCAGATAAGCGTCGCGAACCTCCTGATCGATCTGGGCGCGCAAGTCTTCGAGCACCTGCTTGGCTCTTAGGAGGGAGGCATCGGCGCGCAAAACGTCGCCGTGCACTCTTCCGCCCTGGAAAATGGGGACGCGGAGCGTCACAGCCGCATCAACAGTGCCGTGCGTGGAAGCCGGATTGACTCCCGTGATGCCATAGTCGGCGACCTGTTCTATCGAGGGATAACGTTCCGCGGAACTGGCTTTTCTCAGGAGTTCGGCGGACCGCACTTGATTCATTTGGCTCTGAAAATCGGGGCGAGCCCTGTACGCGCTCTGTATCGCATCATCCAGAGGCGGTATGGAAAGATCGTCGTAAGCGATCTGAGTGGTCATTTCGAATTTTTGGCCCAGAGGAAGACCGATTGCTCGCGCCAGG
This sequence comes from uncultured Acidobacteriota bacterium, assembly GCA_963804655.1. Classification (GTDB taxonomy): domain Bacteria; phylum Acidobacteriota; class Terriglobia; order Acidiferrales; family UBA7541; genus Palsa-295. The sequence goes on from CAWDRE010000001.1 coordinate 254,578, forward strand.
ACCAATTTCTGCTTTTCCACATTATTCCGTGCGACGATCAATTTCTGTTCGCGTGATTCCAGCTCGACCTGCGAACGCAAAACGTCCACGGCCGCGGCAAGGCCTGCGCTGTGCTGATCAGAGGTCTGCTGGAAAAGTACTTTGGCGGTGTCCCTTTGCGATTGCGCCGATGCAACCTCGGACTGGTCGGCAATGAGCAGCAGATAGTTGGAGACAATCACGGTGACAACAAGCTCGCGGGCGTTTTTGTAGCCGTATTCGGCCGACTTCAGCTGCGCCTGTGAAGAGCGCTCCCGCTGGATGGATTCCCAATCAAAAACGGTTTGGTTGAGATATGCGCGCGAATCGAAATAGCCGAATGGGCCGATGACTTTTGGCACTCCGGGGATATTCAGACCAAATTGCGCTTTCAAGTCAATTTGACGAACGCCAAATCCCGTGCCGGTCGTTACATTCGGAAGCAGCTCGCTCAGAGCTTGCCATTTTTGTCCACGCGCGTCCGACACTGCATCGCTGGCCAGGAAGCCTCCGAGGTTTTGCCTCAGGCCACGCGCGACGGCGTCTTCCAGCGAGAGGGCTATCGGCGTTGCGCTCAGTTCGCCGGTGGGAACTCCACCCAGGTAGGGATTCTGCGACAAAGCTACCGTGGTATTCTGCCCGGCTCGCACGGCTGCCTGCGCCGGGCCGGCAACTTCTTGCTCAGCAATCGGACTGGGAAGCGGATTGTACTGTGCGAAGGTAGCTGCTCCACTAAAAAACAGATAACCGAGCGGCAGCAGTCGGATCCAGGGTCTTAGCCGCACTTTCCATCGTCGGAAGATGCTTCTTTTTTCGGCGCAGTTCACCGTCTCAACGACATAGACCTTCTGGAGCGCGGCGGGTGATGACCTGTTGCTGGAGATACCACATCGATCAGACTTGATTTCCATTTGCGTCTCCCAATGTCCGAGTCAGGAAGCGCCCGTGGTGACCCGTCCTCAGGCCGGGCCTCGCAAACCCGACTCATAGCCATCAATTCAGGATGTCCGCAAAGCGGGGATCGTGCGAACGACGCCGTGCGGAGTGGTGTCAGCCTGCTGCAGAACTTTGCGCGACTACTCGTCAACATCTAGAGAGCTGCGAAATTCTCGACGGCCTCTCCGTTTGTTGCGTACATCCGAGGAATCCTGCCGCATGCACGTTCAAATTTTGTGGTTGGTTAATCAGCAGCAACGTGAGAGGGCTACGAGCGTGAATCGTAAAAGATCGAATTGACTTCGAAAGCTTGCACAAAATTTGCAGAAAAGTCCACCGTTCGTTGCAGTGGCTCCCCGGCGGGAACAAGTCGTGAGTGCTCTTTCCGGATGACGGCTAAGTGGAGGTTCTTTCGGTCCAGAAGTCTGCTCGAGGGAAGCTCCAGCATGCTAACTCCCGGTCAGTCGCATTACCGGACAGGCCCGACTCGCGCGAATGACACTTAGCCGCATACCGTAAACTCCCTCAAGCACTAAAGACTTTACGGTATCGCCCACTTTCGTCGCGCTTCGTACAATTCTTAACCAGAACCAGACGGCCCATCATACGAGGTGATGCTAATGCGAATTTTCTCGATCCGTCGCGCACGCAAGTCCTTGGGAATTTCCAGCGCGCTTTTTCTCGCAGCAGCTCTGTTCGCGATTCTCTTCACCGCATCTACTGCGTCGGCCCAGGTTGTTTTGTCGGTCGCAATCGCTCCGCCGGCTCTGCCGGTTTACACGCAGCCCGTTTGCCCCGGAGCCGGTTTCATCTGGACCCCCGGCTATTGGAGCTACAGCGATGATGGCGGCTATTTCTGGGTTCCCGGCACATGGGTCGAAGCGCCCGAAGTCGGCTTTTTATGGACGCCCGGCTACTGGGGCTGGAACAGCGGCTCCTACGTCTGGAACGCCGGATACTGGGGCCCCCAAGTGGGCTTCTACGGCGGAATCAATTACGGTTTCGGCTACACCGGCGTCGGCTATGCCGGCGGATACTGGAGAGACAGACAGTTTTACTACAACAGCCGCGTGAACAACGTGAATGTCACCGTGGTGCACAACGTGTATCAAAAGACGGTCGTCGTGCACAGTTCGCACGTCAGCTACAACGGCGGCCACGGCGGCATCAGCGCGCGCCCAACGGCCACCCAAGAAAAATTCGCGCACGAGCGTCACACCGGGCCCACCTCCGTACAGGAACAGCATGTGAGCGAGGCCCGTTCCGATCGCAATCAGTTCGCGTCCGTCAACCATGGACGTCCGGCAGTCGTCGCAACCCAGAGGCCGGGCGAATTCAAAGGCGCGGGCGTGGTCCAAGCGAAGGCTTCTGCTTCCGACCGCTTGAATGCCAACCGCACGGAAACCAGATCCCGCACCGAAAGCAGAACGGAAGCCAAGCCGCGCGCCGAATCAAAGCCAGCAGAAGCGCGTGAGCCCAAGACCGAAACCAAGCCGCGCGCCGAATCGAAGCCGGCGACTACGCATGAACCTAAGACCGAATCCCATCCGCGCGAAGAATCGCGGCCGGCAACCACGCACGAGGAACCGAAGACCGAGTCCAAGCCGCGCACTGAATCTAAGCCAGCAACCACACACGAGCCGAAGACCGAGTCCAAGCCGCGCACGGAACCAAAACCAGCAACCACGCATGAGCCCAAGACCGAGTCCAAGCCGCGCACAGAACCAAAACCAGCAACCACGCACGAGCCCAAGACCGAATCCAAGCCACGCACAGAATCCAAACCAGCAACCACGCATGAGCCCAAGACCGAGTCCAGGCCCCGCACGGAATCAAAACCTGCGGAGACGCACGAACCCAAAACCGAAGCGAAGCCTCGTGAGGAATCACGTCCGGCAACGACACACGAATCAAAGCCTCCGGCGCAGCATGAAGCAAAGCCGCCCGCGCAACACGAGCAGCACGAGTCCGCTCCGCACGAGGAAAAACCAAAGCGCTGAATGGTAGTGATCGCACGTGCGTCGTTCAGTGCAAGCGAGTGGTTACCACTGAACGACGCTACTTCGTTTTGAAAAACACCACATTCAATGGGTAAGACGTGGCCATTGGGAAAAACTTCCAATCGCGCACATAATCCTCCGCCCGTTTTACGTACTTCGGATCACCGGATCGCACGCTGAACGCATGTGCCTTGCCGTTCCCTCCAATCTGCACGTCCAGCACAATCACGCTCACGACTCCAGGCGTATGCGGATCAACCTCGAACGGAACCGCTTGGACGGTCAGTTCGCCTACCTGCTTGGCAGGGATCGCCATGGGCCCGCGCATACTCGTCAATTTCTCGTCCCAAAATGGATACGTGCCGCCTACAAAACGGAAACGCCCGTCCATGTAGACGAACGAACTCACCCATGACGGAGGGGTCGAAGATAATGGCGAAAAACGGTAGTTCTCGATTTTTATCGTGCCGCTCGGCCTCGGCATCAGGGCCTCAAATCCTGACGCAGCTAGAGGGGCGGGCAGCTCCGACGCCTCGACCATGAGTTTGAAATCAGGCTTTGTTGCGAAGTTGCCCATAACCCACCAAACATGAGAACGGTAGCCACCGAATGCTTTCGTATAGTCCTGCTGGAACTGAGTTGCAGCGTAAGTCGGAAAGTTTGCCGCGATCCACTCGTTCACCCGGGGAATGGCAAGTGCGTCGAGCTCGGCTAGAAAGGCAGATTGGTCCGGCGATTTTATCAGACGGATCATGCCATCCATTTGAGCCTGCATGCCAGCTGCCGAGTCCGGATAAGTCTCTGTCCTCGCTGACCCGACGCCAGCGACGGGAGCTTGCGAGAAGGAACTGGGACGAGCATCTGTGCGGAAAGCGAGCACACAAAGCAAAACGATGGCTAGGCGCAGCATAAATCTCCCATTCGCGGATTCCCTGTCCGCTTTGCTCTATCGTACTTTTCGACGCTATCATATTGGTAATTACTTAAAAAATGCAACTGATGTTCACTGGGATCGAAGCTGACCTCAACCGTTGCGGAACTCCGAACGCGACAAGTTGCGTAAGATTAAACGTGCTGCAGGTGCGTGTCGCGGAATTGCGTGGGATATTTCAGGCCGTAGCCCAACAGCATCTCGCGCAAAAAGTGGAGTGCGTGTCATCCCGAGCGCAGCGACGCCTGCTTGCCGCAGGCAGGGATCTGCTTTTCACTCGAACTCTAAGACCAACCAGTCGCCCGAGCTCGAGCGTCGTCAGGAATTATTCAATTTCTTTCGCGCGGATACGAATAGCGATATCGCCAGCAGCACAAAGAGCAGCACGCCCACGCCCGGCGCGTGGCTGATCCCCGGGATTTTGTCGCCGAGCGCAAATATTTTTGCAGGCCACGGCAACCGGAATACCGCCGCGAGCCAGTGCGGCACGTGCTTGCTCAATTCCGGGTCCTGCATCAGATTCAGAATGATCGCCAGCAATCCGAAAACGCCGCCCGCGGCGATCAGTCCGCTGGCGTAGAGCGATCCCGGACTCACTTCGCTTTCCGCGTCGCTCTTTTTCTCCGTGCCCTGCTCCGCCAGCCAGCGCACCAATCCTCCGGCAAACATCGCCATAGTCGTCGCAATCGAAAGATATGATCCGACGGCAAACGGCAATGAGCGCACGCCCAGCAATTCGACCGCGATCACCAAAAACACGCCCAGAAAAACCAGCCGCCACGGCAGCCGCTGATTCAAAATCCCGCTGATCACTGTCGCCATCAACCGCGCTTGCGGCGCCGCCGCCTGCTCGCTGCCGATTCCCTGCACCCACTGCACTTCGATCTCGTGCGTCGTGGGATCGTACAGATATTTTCCGTCCGGCACCTCGTGCGATCCCAGCGCGTTCACCAGCACGTAGGTTTTCCCGTTGTAAGTGTAGCCGCGCTCCTGCACATCCACGCCCGGCTGCAAATGATCAATGTCCAACGCAATTTTCAGGGGCTTATATTGCGCCAGGCCGATGTTCATCAGGATCAGCGTGCCGCCAATCGCGAATGACGAAACCATCACGCCAATCACCAGCGCCACTTGTTGCCAGTAGGGCGTGGCGCCCACCAGGTAGCCAGTCTTCAAATCCTGCGATGTAGCGCCCGCAATCGCCGATGCGATGCAGACGACGCCGCCAATCGTCAGCGCCAGCACCTGATCCGCCGTCGAAGTCCAGTGCACCACCAGAAACACCGCGCACGTCGCCATCAAAGTCGCAATGGTCATTCCGCTGATCGGATTCGACGAATTGCCGATCAATCCGCTGATGCGCGAGGCCACCGTGACGAACAAAAATCCGAACACCACCACGAAAATCGCCGCCAGAAAATCCGCGAACCCGCTGGTCATCGTTCCCGGAATCGGCTTGAACTTCAGCAGCGCCCACACCATCGCGATAATCACCGCCGAACCGATCAGCACCACCCGCATGGACATATCGCGCTCCGTGCGATTCACCGCTGCCGCCGACGCGGCCGCCTGCTTCGCGCGAATGTCTTTGATCCCCGCGGTCAACGCCGAAATAATCGTCGGCATCGTCTTGATCAGCGTGATCAATCCCGAAGCGGCCACCGCTCCCGCCCCGATCGAGCGTATATAGCTCCCATACAGTTGATCGGGCGTCATCGAGCCGATCGGAATCGTGGAGGGATATAGCGCCGCGTTGCCCGAAAGCGATCCGAAAAATTTGATCGCCGGCATGATCACCAGCCAGGAAATCACTCCGCCCGCAAACAGCGTCCCGGAGACCCGCGGGCCGATGATGTACCCCACTCCCAGATATTCCGAAGTGATCGCGGCGCGGAACGAAGCTCCCGGCAGCCACTTCGGCTGATACTCGGGCTGCGACGGCCACATCCCCAGGGTGTTCATGCAAAACGTGTACACGCCGCCCAGTCCCAGTCCCCAAAACACGCGCCCCGCAAACGAGCCTCCCCGCTCGCCCGCCACCAGCACGTCCGCGCAAGCCGTCCCTTCCGGAAACGTCAGGTTGCCGTGCTCTTTCACGATCAGCTGCCGCCGCAGCGGAATCATGAACAGCACGCCCAGCCATCCGCCCATCAGCGCGAGAAAGAATATCCGCCAGTATTCCGCGTTGAGCGAAAATCCCAAAAATATCAGCGCGGGCATGGAAAAAATCACGCCGGCCGCCACGGACTCGCCCGCCGATCCGGTGGTCTGCACGATGTTGTTTTCTAGAATCGTCGAACGGCCAAACGCGCGCAGGATGCTGATCGAAAGCACCGCAATCGGAATCGAAGCCGATACCGTTAGGCCCGCGCGCAATCCCACGTAAACCGAAACAGCGCCAAACAGCACTCCAAACAGCGAGCCCAGAACCACCGCCCGCAGGCTGAATTCCGCGACGGTCTCCTCCGCGTCCACGTACGACCGGAATTCACCCGGCGGTGCCGTCGAACTCCACTGTTTCGTCGCCATCTAACCTCCGAATCGCCCTACAGGGCGATTCGCCCTGAGACCCGCCGGTGGCGGCTCGAAGGGCTCGCATCCACCCTACAAAATTACAAGACCGAAGCCCTCCAGTGCCGGTTCGCAGGGCCTAGAACCTCATGCTGAAGTCGCGCGCGCAAGCCCCAACCGTGCCAAACTGGCCGCCCGCAAATCGGGCAAGGTAGCACCACATTTCCAGCCAAGCAAGCCGCATTCACCCGCCGCGACGAATAAAAAGCAAAAAGCCGCCGAAATCGCCTTCCGCGCGGCACAAAAGGCGGCAGTGTGCTGCCCCAGCAACGCCACTGTCACACCGCCGTTGACACGCGCTCGCCTGTGGAGTAGCTTGGCGTTCACTTCACCGCTTGAGAACGGGGCGTTCCGGACTCGCGCCTGGGCAGCCACGCCGAGCGCGTTTCCAGTCTCTATCTCTACGCGGAAATTGGAGACTACATCTGCCATGAATCGAGCCCAGCGATTCGTTTGCAGCATCGCCCTTCTTTGTGCCGTCGCCTGCATTTTTCCGCCTGGAAAATCCTCTGCCGGCGATGACTGGCTTCCGATTTCTCCGGAAGACCTCGCCCTGAAAGACAATCCCGCCAGCCATGGCGCGAACGCCATGATTCTTTACCGCTCCAGTGACGTCAGCGAAAAATACGTCAGCACCGACGGCGCCTATGTTGACAATTACCTCCGGGTCAAAATCTTCACGCAGGAAGGCACCAGTTGGGGCACCGTCGAAATCCCGTTCTATAAAGAGTCCGCCGACATCAAGGATCTGCGCGCGCGCACCATCAAGGCCGACGGCACCATCGTCAATTTCCAGGGAAAACCGTTTGAGAAGACCATCGTAAAACGCAGCGGCGAGAAATTTCTGGCTAAAACTTTCACTCTTCCGGACGTTCAGCCCGGATGCATTATCGAGTACAAATACAGGATCCAGTACAAACCTCGTTGGCTACATGATGAGAACTGGGTGCTCTCCAGTGACTTGTACACGCGCGAAGGCCACTTCTCCATCTATCCTTACTCGTCGTCGTATGAGAATTTCCCGCTGTATTTTCGGCAGTTTGGCCTGCCCACCAAAGTCGTGCCAGAGCGCAAGCCCGACGGCACCTACCAGCTCACCGTCCATGATATTCAGGGAATCGAGGATGAAGCTTACATGCCGCCCCTGCGAACTATCCAGGCCCGCGTGGACTTCTATCATCTGGACGAAAACTCGCCCTCCCGCGAAACGCAGGATCAATTCTGGGCCCGCACCGAAAAGAAATGGGACGACGACATCGAGCATTTCATCAACAAGAAAAGTGTCTTGGAACAGGAAGTTTCCCGCATCGTCAGCCCCGGCGACACTCCCGAAGTCAAACTCCGCAAGATCTATGCCCGCGTCCAGCAAATCCGCAACTTGAGCGAGGAGACTGCGAAGTCCGAAAAAGAGGAGAAGCAGGAGAACCTCAAGAAAAACTCCAATGTCGAAGACGTGCTCCATCACGGCTACGCCTACGGCCGCGAGATGAACTATCTCTTCATCGGTCTCACCCGCGCCGCCGGCTTTGATTCCGCTGAGGTCTTTGTCGCTCCGCGCGACCGCAATTTCTTCTACCCGCAATTGCAGGATACCGCCGAGCTTGGCGCGGACGTCGTGTGGGTTCGCGCCGGAACGCAGGAATATTACCTGGATCCCGCATCCACTTATTATCCCTTCGACATCCTCCCCTGGAACGAAACCAATACGCAGGGCTTGCGCCTGAGCAAGAAGCCGAACGACATCGTCACCGTTCCCCTCCCTCCCAGCGCCGATGCGACTCTGGTCCGCCACGCTGAACTCTCGCTCGATGACGACGGCCTGGCCACCGGAAAGCTCACCGTGGATTTCACTGGCCAAAAAGCCGCCTTGTGGCGGGACTCTCTCCATCTGCAAGACGACACCGGACGCAAGAAATCCCTCGAAGACGACATCAAGACTTGGCTTCCCTCAGGCTCCAGCTTTGAACTCGCCAAAATTGACAATTTCGATAAGACGGACATGCCCCTGCACGTCGAGGGAACCGTGAAACTCCCGGCTTTCGGCAGCGCCGTCGGCCGGCGAATCATTATCCCCGCCACGATCTTTCTCGCTCCCGAAGACAAAGCTTTTGAAAGCGCGATTCGCCACAATGCCGTTTATTTCCGCTACCCCAACGAAGAAATTGATGATGTGAAGTTTCAGGGGCCCGCCGGATACAAAGTCGAAACGCTTCCGGCGCCCAAAACGCTGAAGCCCGGCGCGGTGGTTTCTTATGAAATTTCGGCGTCGCAGCAAGGCTCCGCTGCGGAAGTAAAACGCACGCTGGTCATCAACGGCCTCATGTTCCCGGTCGAGTATTACGCATCGCTGCGCTCCTTTTTCAATACGGTGAAATCCAATGATGAAGTTCAAATCGTCCTGCAAAACGCAGAATCGGCCAAGAATTAGCGCCGCCGCATCCATCGCCGCGCTGCTGCTCGCGCTGATTTCTCTTTCGCCTCGCGCCCGCGCCACAGACAGCGCTCCGGACTGGCTGCGCGCCGCCGCCCAGGACAAGCTTCCCGAATATCCCAAGGAGGCCGTCGCTGTCGTGCTGCTCGACGAACAGCAAATGGTCGTGAGCGCCGATGGGCAAATGGAAACACGCATCCGTCGCGCTTACAAGATTCTGCGCCCGGAAGCGGAGCGCGAGTATGGCTATGCCTGGGCAGACTTTGACAACCAGACCAAGATCTCCTACTTCCGCGCGTGGACGATTACTGCGGACGGCCACGAACTCCAGGTCAAGGACAAGGACGCGATGACCAGAAGCCTCGTTAGTTTCGAGGTTTTTAGTGACCTTCGCTCCGAGGTCATCAAATTCCCGGAGGCCAATCCCGGCAACGTCGTCGGATACGAGATCGTGCAAAAGAAACGCCCCGAAGTCTTCGACGATATTTGGGGGTTCCAGGAGCTCGCTCCCGTCCGCCGATCGCGTTATACGCTGCAACTGCCGCCTGGATGGGAGTTCAGTACGCTCTGGGCTAACCACGCCGAGCAACAGCCCCAAACCATCGGCTCCAATGAATACGTCTGGGAAGTTACGGACAGTCCCGCAATTGAAATCGAACCGGAAATGCCCGCATGGCCCGCCATCGCGGGTCACATGGTTCTGAAGTTTTATCCGCGCGATCCCGCCATGCGCGATAAGACCACTGGAACCTGGAACGATATCGGTGCGTGGTATTACAACTTGATCGCGCCCAGAAGAGTAGCCACCCCGGAAATCAAGCAAAAGGTAGCGGAACTCACGGCGGGCATTTCAGATCCGCTCGAAAAGATCAGGGCGTTGACGGATTTTGCGCAGCGCCACATCCGCTATGCGGCGATTGAGGTCGGTATTGGGGGTCACCAACCGCACGCCGCCGGTGACGTCCTGGCCCACGCCTACGGCGACTGCAAGGACAAGGCCACGCTGCTGAACACCATGCTCCAGGAAATCGGCATAGATTCCTACAACGTGATGATCAGTCCGGAGCGCGGCTTCGTTCGTCCGGGATTCCCCATGATTCTTTTCGGCCACTCGATTGTCGCCATCCATCTGCCGGACAGCATCACCGGCGCCGGTCTCTACGCCATCGTCAATGATCCCAAGCTGGGCCGCTTGCTTTTCTTCGATCCCACGGATGAATACGTCCCGCTCGGCTATCTGCCCCCCAGCGAACAAACGAACTTCGCCCTGGTCGTCACCCCCCAGGGCGGCGAACTGCTCTCGGTGCCGTTGCTCCCGCCGTCCACCAACCGTTTGCTGCGCACGGCGACCCTCAGTGTCAGCGACACCGGCAAGCTCACCGGCGAAGTCGAGGAGCTTCGCTGGGGCGGGCCCGCGGAAGAGAGCCGCGAACAATTTCTCACCGCCGCGCCGGCGGACCGCCAAAAAGTCTTCGAAGCATTTCTCGGAAACTCGCTCACGAATTTTTCGTTGACCAGCGCCTCCATAGGCAATCTCGAGAAATACGACGAAAGCCTCACGCTCAAGTACAAATTTGCCGCGGATGGCTATGCCAAGACTGCGGGAGACTTGCTGATTCTCCGGCCGCGTGTGGTCGGCGCGAAGGGTTCCAACCTCTTAAGCGGAAAGGCTCGCAAATATCCGATCGAATTCACCGAGGCTACTCGCCAGGACGACATCTTCGATATCACCCTGCCGGCAGGTTACGTCGTGGATGAACTTCCCAAGCCCGTTGACGCCGAATGCCCTTACGGCACCTACAAGAGCCAGGTGCTCGTCGCAAATAACGTCTTGCACTATAAACGCACCTACGAAATTAAGGACGTCAACGTTCCCACCCAGAATCTCGACGAGGTCCGCGACTTCTTCCACCAGATCGCCGCGGACGAAAAATCCAGCGCCGTCCTGCGCCGCGCCAATCCCTAGCCTCTCTCGCTGATTTTCAGGGAGATTCGTGCCGCGCGGCCGCCTCAATCGCGGCTTCCAGATCGCTCGATACGTGCGATTTTGCGATGTACGCGCGCACGCCCGTTTGCGCTGCGTAACGCGCCAGCTCCAGCGATTCGAAGTGCGTCACAATCAATATCTCGGACTCCGGCGCATCCCTGCGAATCAGCTCCGCAGCCGTCAAGCCATCCATCGCGGGCATGGAAATATCCAGCAGGATCACGTCCGGTCTCAGCTCCACGGCTCTTGCCACGGCGTCGCGTCCATTGTCAGCCTCGCCGCACACCGTCCACTCGGGATGCAGCCCCAGCATCATCTTGATCCCGGACCGTACCATCTCATTGTCGTCTGCAATTAAAATTCGCACGGGTGCCATGATTCGCTCGCTTGCCTTTGCCGCAGCGCATCCACAAACGCTTACAACTTCGCCGCGTCGGTACTGTTGGTACCATACCTATCGCGCAGCATCCCGCACATCGGGTTTTCAGTGTAGTACCACGCACGTATCAATGCGGGCGAACAAAGCTGCGGGGCAGGCGAACTTAGTTCCCGCGCGGACAAACGCAGACCAGCTGCGAGATTGCCACTCCACTGCTCAGCATGCCGGCGACGTCACCGCGCAGCGCGCGCGGCGCCTGCCGCGAAGCTTCGCGCGCCACGCGCGCCACTTGCTCGGCGGTCAGCGCCAAAGAATATATGTCGCCGTGCAAAGCGTAGGAATACTCCCGGTAACGCGGCGCGTTTTCGTTCGCCAGCCGCATCAACGAATCCCAGAAACTGCGCGAACGCAGCAATCGCCGCTTGCCCGCTTCCGCGCGCGTCACTCGCAATGAATATCGGGGAGGAAACCCGCTCGATTCCAGAATCACTTCCGTGCAATCTTCAGCGCGAAATGCGCGCGCCGGATCAGCGTCGGGATAATCCGCCAGCACTTCGCGCAAGTCCGTAGCATCCGCCTCGAATCCCTGCCACCAGTATCGAAAGGAATGAAAGACGATGGTGCCCGACCGCAGAATCTGCTGCACGCGCGCGCAATCCTTCCCCGCCACGCGCACGATCATGTCCACCAGCTCCGCCGCCCGAAAGGTCTGGCGCACCACCGGACGCATGCTCAGATATTCGGCTTCTTCTTCCGTGTATTTCACCGCGATATTTTCCGGCAGCGCCACGGCTACATTGTAAGCCATCGCTCATGAAGAGGTTTGGCGGAGCACGCTGTGTCCCACGCTTTCCGGGCAGCAGGCACGTCCTTTATTTGTTGTCATCCCGACCGCAGGGAGGGACCTCTCTTCTTCAACTGATCGGCGAGGCGTGCTGTTGGATTGCCCCCCTCCGCGCCAGGCGAAACACAGCCAAATCCATCTGCGGGGGGTAGTTTGCCCTAAGTAGTACGCCTGGACTATTGTCCCGGGCGGCCCATCCCGGCAAACTGGGTGAGGTCGAACATGTTAATCGCAGCCTTCATTCTCGTCATCTCCACCGCCGCGATGGTCCAGTTCGCGGTTTTCAGCTGGCGCGCCGGCCTGTTGCGCGTAGCCTCTGAACCGCTTCTTGACGAGTCCGCGGCTTCCAGCGAGGCATCCCGTAACCTGCTGAATGGAAAAGACTTCAATGAAGTTCTCGCACGCCAGGATCTTTGCCCCAATCTGAATACGGGTTCTGCGCCCAGCCTTCGTCCGGTGCGCATCTATTACAGCCTGCTGCGACTCTTACACGGTGCGGCCAATCTCCTGGTCTCCCCAGGCGCCCCGGGTTTTGGAGGTTGGACCCAGCGTGAAATGGCTCTCTGCACGCGCTACACGGCGGTAGTGCTCTCTCACCGCGTCCACAGCAATCAAGCGCTAGCCGCTGAAGTCCGCTCGTTTTAAGCTCCTTCGCCTTATCTTGCAGGCCGTTTCGCAAAGGCTATTTCCCGCTCTGTCCTTCCAGCCAGTTGCTTGATACGCCATTCCATCCGGTCATTTTCCAGCGCCCGCATTGCCTTTCGTGTCTAAATATTACGGGTGAACCCAGCAACAATAGTGTGTGTGCCGACCGAAGGAGGCGCCATGAAGAGCCGCGCCGGCTTTATCAGTTTGCTTGTCTTTTTACTCGTCGCCATCATCCAGCTCGCCGCCTGCTCCGGCACTCCATCCACGTTCAATAGAGTCACTCTTACTCCCAGCGGCACTACCTATCTTGGCGAAAACGGATCCGTCTCGCTCAGCGCCAGCGTGCTGAATGACACCGCGCAAAATGGCGGTGTAGCTTTCGCTGCCACCCCCGCGGGGATCGGCACACTGGTTCAGAACAGCTCCACCACGGGCACCTTCACCGCGCCCGCCAACGTGACCGTCGAAACCATCGTCACGATCACCGCCACATCCATTGATTTCCCCAAGCAGTTCGCGACGCTCACCGTCAAAATCGAGCCGCCGCCCGTAATCACCACCACTTCGCTTCCCACGGCAACTCTAAATGCGTCCTACACCGCGCCCGTAATGGCCACCGGCGGCGTGCCGCCTCTCGCCTGGAACATCGCGTCCGGCACATTGCCTGCCGGATTGTCTCTAGGCTCCAGCACCACGGACACTGTGAATATCACCGGGAAGGCCACCACCGCGGGACAGTCGGTCGTCACCATCACCGTCACCGACGCCACCGGCGCATCCAGCACCTCGGGGCCGCTCACCATCGTCGTCAGCTCGCTCGCCTTTACCACCACGTCCCCACTGCCATCCGGCACCGTGAACATGGCGTATGTCGGCGTGCAATTCGCAGCCAGCGGCGGCACCTCTCCTTACACGTTTTCGCTCGCGTCCGGCTCCACTTTGCCTCCCGGCCTGACGCTCAGCAACGGCGACCTTACCGGCACTCCCACCACCGCCGCTACCTACACTTTCGGCATCACCGTCACCGATAGCACCATGCCCACTGCCGCGGTGATCACGCAGAATTTCACGCTGGTCGTGAGCCCCATACAAAATCTCTCGCTCTTGAGCGGAAATTACGCCTTCACTTTCAGCGGATATAATTCCGGTAATTACGTGGCGGCGGCTGGCGTCTTCACCGCCGATGGCAACGGCAATATCACCACCGGTGAAGCCGACTACAATTCACTGAACGGTACGCCGACAAACTACACCAACCTGAAAGGCACCTACGCCGTCGGCCAGGACGGCCGTGGCACGTTCACCTTCACCAACGTCTCGAATACTCCCGTGTACGCCTTCTCCGTTGATGCCTCTGGCTCCGGCGATACTCCCGGCAATCACGGACGCTTCGTCGAATTCGATACCACCGGCACCCAGGGCTCCGGCCGCCTGGAAATGCAAAGCGTCACCACTTGCACCGTCACCAGCACCAGCGCGACTTACAACGGCAATTTTGCTTTTGGCGGCCAGGGCTTCGGCTCCTCGGCAGGTGGCTCGTCCGCGGGAGCAATCGCGTTCGCCGGTGTTTTCACCGCGGTGCCGCCTATCTCCCCGGCCACGGTGGGAAGTCTCGGCCCGGGCGAGATGGATGCCACCTACCCGGGCTCCACGCCTCTCGATAGCAATGGCGGCTCTCCCATTTCCGGCACATATCTATCCGGCGCCGATTCCACCCATTGCCAGTTCCAACTGAGCGCTTTCGCCAATCTCGATTACGACGTCTATCCGATTTCCGCCGAGGACGCTTTCTTCATCGAGACCGATCAAGCGTCCAGCCCTTCCACTCCCTATATCAGCGTCGCCGAAATGAAGCTGCAATTCGGACAGCCCTTCATCGGCGCCACACTCGCTGCGCCCATGGCGGGCGGCGTCAGTGGCCAGGTTCAAGGTCTTCCGTACGTCTCGGTGTTGCAACTCGTGCCCAACAACGGAGTAACCAGCTTCAATCTCTCGCTCACGGACAACGAGGCCGGTACCGTCACCTCCACGAATGGCACCGCGCAGACGGTTACCTACAGCACCGATCAATACGGCCGGGTCTTCACCGGCTTCGTGATCAACTCCGCCTTCGAACCCGTAATGTATCTGATCGATTCGCAGGACGCCTTCGTCGTCGGCCAACTCAACGGCGCCCCGATCTTTGGCGAGTTCGACGCCCAATCGCAACCCACCAGCTTCAACACGCAATTCATCCTGCAGGATTTCCCGCTCATCGAGGGAACCTCCGCGCCGGCCGTAAGCGGCGATCGCAATTTCTCCGGTTACCTCATGTTCGATGGCTCCGTCACGCCCGCCACCATCGCTGGAACGCAGGATGAAACCACCACAACGGCCAATACCTCCGGCGAAACCGTCACCGGCACCTACGCGCTTTCGCCCACCGGCGCAAGCGACGGCAGCGGCGCCATCACTCTCACCGCTCCGGCAGCTTTCACCGGCGCGTTCTACTACATCTCCCCAACCAAGATGGTTCAGATCACCACCACCCACGGCGATGGCAGCCCAGTCCTGATCATCATCGGAGACTGAACCGCGAGGAAACTAGCAGGCGAATTGTCAAGTGGAACGCTTGACGTTGCAGCGGTGTCTGTGTGTGTCACCGCCTATACAGCGGCCAATGTCTCCCGCGCCTTCAGACGGCGTCTCGACCTTCGACCGTGCCGGTTTGTCGCGAGTTTACTACCAGTCCAAATTCTTCTTGCATGGCTTCCCAAAACCGCTAGAATCGCGCCAGAAACGTTTCCCCCTCTCGCGTCACTACTGCTCACGCTCGGGAAACACCCCGGCATTCTAGTTTCGAAATGAGGCCCTCATAAGACGATCCTGCCGGTGTGCGCCAGTTCTCGCATGCCGGCACTGAGGAGGCTTTATGCCACACCGCAATTCTCTTTTCCTTTTTGCCAGTCTGCTGTTCGTCTGTATCCAAATCCTGGGTTGCGGCTGCAACGGGTCTCCGAGAATCACGATCACCGGCGGCTTCCCCGCCACCGGCACGGTCGGCACCGCCTATTCCGGCACGGTCACCGCCGCCGCCGGCAAAGACACCTTGACCTGGGGGACTCCGACCGGCTTGCCGCCCGGTGTCGTCGTCGAAGCCGTGCCCGGACCGGGAGAACTTGCGATCGGCGGCACTCCCACCACTGCCGGCACCTATAACGTATCCGCCACAGTCACGGACGCGAAAGGCCACTCGGCCACCTACTCTGTCACGATCACGATCTCCGCGCCGGGTGCTCTCTCGATTACCGGAACGTTGCCTGCTACCGGCACAATAGGCGCCGCCTACACTGGCTCGCTCACAGCCTCTGGCGGGACATCGCCGTACGCCTGGGCGCTCACCGGCCTTCCCCCCGGAGTTACCGCATCAGGAGCTTCCACCGCGACGGTAACCGCATCCGGCACGCCAACCACATCGGGAACTTACTCGGTGACCGCGACTGTCACCGACGCGAACTCCAAGACCGCGAGTTATACCGTCACTGTCGTTATCAGCGCCGCCACCGCTGCCGCGTGCGCGCCTTCTCCGGCAATTCGCGGGAATGAAAAAGCGCTGACGTCCTCGACACCCTACGCTTTCCTCGTGCAGGGCGACACCAATGCTGACGGAGGCGTCTCGGGCATCGCGATCGTCGGCAGTTTCACACCCCACGGCGACGGGACCATCACCGCCGGCGCCGCGGATTACAACGGTGAGGACCTCGACGTCGGCCAACCCTTGGTTGTTGACCTCTCCGCCAGCTCTTATTCCTTTGGCTCGGATGGGAGAGGCTGTCTGTATCTGGTCTTCTCCGGCTTGGCAAGCGACGCAAGGCCTGCAGCAGCGAAAAAAACTGGGCATTTCGAACCGGCTGCAGCACGAAAGAGCAGGTCGCTGAAAGCCCACCCAGAACAAGACACTACGCTCGCCAACCTCACCTTGAGCTTCACGCTGGGCGGATTGGACGGCACCGGCGTGTATCACCTGGGCAGAATCACGGAGTTCGATAACGCAGCCGGCGGCGGTTCGATCAGTGCCGGCTTGATCCATCTGCAAGATCCCTCCAGCTTTGCGTTGAGCGCGCTAAAATCCAATTACGCCTTCGGGATCGAAGGATGGGGCCTCAACGAGAACGACACGGATTATCGTATCGCTGTCGCTGGCAGCTTCGCCGCGGACTCCACGAACGGATCGCTAACCTCCGGCGTCGCGGACATCACCGCCGGCGGTTCTGCCTCCGGCGAGTTGAGCGACGGTTCGGGGCAACTCAATGGCAGTTTCTCAACCTCCGGCCGCGGCACGGGAACCTACTCTATTCCGGACGGTGAAAACGGAACCTTGTCCTACGATTTTTCCGTGTACATGATCAACGCGACGGATTTCTTGCTCATCTCTACCGATTCCGTTTCGGAGGTTCCGCTATTGTCCGGCCGCGCGCTGCAAACCAATCCCTCGTTTGGCGCGGCGCCCCTGAATGGCTATTACCTGGACGCGGCCGCTGGATTTGACGACGATAACGGCGGCAACTACGTCGAAGTCGGAACACTGAACGCAACTTCCAGCAACACCGTACCCACTGCCACTCTCTACGTGAACGATGTGGGCAGCGCCAATACGCTCCAGTACCCCAATCTCACTTACACCGTGGATGCCACCGGGCGCTTCAGCGCGGCCAGCGACTCGCTTACCTATCCGCTCGTTGGCTATCTCACCAGCGGCGGCGACACTGGCGAGAAGATTTCGGCATTCCTGGTCGCAAGTGCGGAACCCGCCGAAGCCTCGTCCGCAGGCGTGCTGGTTTCGCTGGGAACAACCTCGGCTCCCTCTTACACCATCGCGAATATTACTGGAACCTACGCATGGGGCACCGCGGAGGATGTGGACGGCCTGAATGGCTCGCTCGTCGGAACTTTCACGATCATGAGTGGCGGCGGTTACTCCGACTTGGTGGACATCTCGGTCGTAGGGGAAACCAATTCCCCGAATCAAACCAGCAACGGTATGGTCACGATCAACGCGGACGGCTCCGGCACCATAATGAGCGCCGGCGGTAACATCGCGTTCGTCACCAATGAAAGCCAAATTTACGGCATAGATTTCACGGACGTGGATCCGCTTCTCTATGTCTTCGACCAAGGAAGTTTGCCGGAGTGAGCGACCCTTGATTTCAGGAGGGCTGGCGCGACTTCGCCGGCCCTTTTTTCTGCAGATTGTTGCGAGGAATTTCCGCCCTGCGCGCAAAATCCCGCTGGGCGTAAGTTTTTCCCTAACTCAATAAGCCCAGCGCATCAGCACCGCGCCCGTCGTGTATCCCGCGCCCACCGCAATCAGCAAAACCAGATCGCCTTTGCGCAATCGTCCCTGCTCCACCGCTTCCATCATCCCCAGCGGAATCGTTCCCGCGGTCGTGTTCCCGAAGTGGTCAATATTAATCATCACTTTCGAATCATCCACGCCCAACCGTTCCTGCATCCCGCGAATGATCCGCAAATTCGCCTGGTGCGGCACCACCAGCGCCAGATCTTTCGTCGTATATCCGTTGCGCTCGAGCATTTCCACCGCCAGCTCGCTCATCCGCCGCACCGCGTACTTGAATACCTGTGCGCCTTCCTGATGCACGTAATGCATCCGCTTCTCCACCGTTTCCTGCGAAGCCGGGTGCAACGACCCGCCGCCGGGCATGTACAGATTGCAGCCGCCCGAACCGTCTATATCGTGCACGAAATCCAGAATGCCTTCCTTATCAGACGTCGCCGGCTCCAGCAGCACCGCGCCCGCGCCATCGCCGAATAACACGCACGTCGCGCGATCCGTGAAATCCAGAATCGAAGTCATCACGTCACTGCCGATCACCAGCACTTTTTTGTGCGCTCCGCTCCCCACAAACTGCGCGCCCACCGTAAGCGCGTACACGAATCCCGAGCACGCCGCCGAAAGATCGAATCCCCACGCATTTTTCGCGCCCAGCCGGTCCTGAATCAGGCACGCCGTCGCCGGAAAAAACATGTCCGGCGTCACGCTGGCCAGCACGATCAGGTCTATTTCTTCCGCGTTCACCCCGCGCGCCGCCAGCAACTTTCTCGCCGCTTCCGTTCCCAGGTGCGACGTGGCCATGCCCGGGTCCGCGTAGTGCCGCTCCCGGATTCCCGTGCGCGTGCGTATCCACTCGTCGTTGGTGTCCACGCGTTTCTCTAAATCGAAATTCGTGACCACCCGCGGCGGCACGTAACCGGCCACTCCCGTAATCTTTGCGGCAATGCGCTTCCCCATTCATTTCCCCCAGGAGGATAGAAACATTATGAACGCAGCAAACAGCCCGTGATTGTATGCAATCGCCACCAGCCAAGACAAGCAATTCAGGATGTCACAAGAAGAGATTTGTCATCCCGAACGCAGTGAGGCCTGCCCGCCGGAGGCAGGCATCTCTCTTCTTCTCCGCGAACTCTGCGCGCCTTGCTCTGCGTCCTCTGCGCTAAATCTCTTGTTCTTGCCCCGAATTTCGCCTCTCTACCTCTCCCCTCGCGCAATCTCAAACCGGTAGCGGATCTCCGCCGTCTTCCGCAGCATCGCCGCCACCGAACAATACTTCGTCTGGCTCAATTCGATGGCGTCGCGCACCGCTTTCTCATCCAACTCTCCCGTCAGCTTGTAAACCATATCAATCTTTTTCCACACCGCCGGCGGCTCGTTCGCGCGCTCCCCGGAAATCGCTACCTCCAGCGACACCAGCTTCTGCCGCTTCTTCGCCAGGATCAGCACCACGTCCACCGAACTGCACCCGCCCAGCGCCGCCAGCAGCATGTCCATCGGCCCCGGCGCGGAATTGTGTTTGCGGTCCGCATCAATCGGAACCGCCTGCCCTGACGGCATCGTTGCCAGAAATTCCTCGCCGCCCACCCACCTCACCGTAGCCGTATGCATCGCTCATCCCCCTCAAAATTCCGCCAACACAATCACGCAGAACTCATCCGCCTTCGCCAAAATTACGCAAGACGCAAAACCGTGTGGAGTGCGGCGGCCTGCCGCCGCCGTTTTCGGGGCGAGGCTTGCCTCGCCTCACACGCTGCCCGCTCTGTGGCCGTTCCGCAAAGCCGCCGCCCTTTTTTTTTCTACTGCCGCGCTCTCTCAGCTCGTCGCCCGCCGAAAACGTGTATGGTGCGCGTGCCAGCGACAGGCTCGCCGCCGTGCCACAATCCTTTGGGAATGAAATATTCCTCGCCAGCTCTCACTGGAATGCGCCGGCCATCCACAATCAGCGTATAACAGCCTTGGATCACCACCATGTACTCGTCGAAATCGTGAGCGTGCGGCGCGGAGACCGCATTTTCCCTGCACGTCCAGTATGCCATTTGGCTCCCATCCACTCCGTCAAAAACGTAGCCCTCCACGCCGGGCGTCGCCTGGCTGCTCGTGGCGATCCGGTTCGCGGGACGCTTCATGAACTCGGGGAATTCATCCATCGCCCCTCCTTCCACTCGCGCGTCACAAACTATATTCAAATCGAATCGCAGCGACGTTTTCGCGACCGACCGTAATTCTCGCACCCGCGACCTGCGTGTCAAGTTAGATTGCCCTCTCAGCGACGCACAGCGGCCGCGGACAGCGAATGTTGGGCAGCGAGCAAGTCACCGCGCGCGGCGCAGACCGGCGCGCTCTTGCTCAAACCGAGCGCACCACTACCGTCATCAGCGACGAATTGTTTTTACTACAGGTCTACCGGGCGGAAATCGGCAATTGTTAAAGCTGTGATCCTAGGTCATCCACGTCCGAAGCAGCTCCCACCGCCGCTTCGATGCGCTGTTGCGGCGCCCGCCGCATCGTCTCAATGAACGCGCGCACGATTTTCGGATCGAATTGATTCGCGGCGCAACGCTCCAGCTCCGCAAACGCTTCTTCCGGGCTGCGCGCTTTCTTGTAAGTGCGCTCGGATGTGATCGTGTCATACGCGTCCGCGATCGCGATCACCCGCGCGCCCAGCGGGATGTGCTCGGCAGCCAGCCGCGCGGGATATCCCGAGCCATCGTAAAACTCGTGATGATGCCCCACCATCTCGCGAATGCGGCTCATCGCCGCCAGCGGCTCCAGTATTTTCGCCCCCAGTTCCGTGTGCGTCTTCATCGTCGCCCATTCGTTCGCGTCCAGCGGCCCGGACTTGTTCAATATCACTTCCGGAATTCCCACTTTGCCGATGTCATGCAGCAATCCGGCCAGCCGGATTTCCTCCACCTCTGCCTGGTTCAAGTCCAGCGCATGCGCGATCATCACCGCGTACGCCGAAACTTTCTGCGAGTGTCCTTGCGTGTAGTGGTCCTTGGCGTCAATCGCCAGCGCCAGCGAAGTCACCGTCTCCACCACCGCCGCCGGCACTTCGTCTCCCGCATTGCCTCCGCCGTGCTCCGTAAGCGACCGCGTGAACTGCTCCAGCCGGCGATAAATTTCCTCGAACGCTTCCGGCCCGGTCGAAAACAGCCGCTTCAGCGTCACGCCCAGATACGCTTCCAGCACATCCTTCTTCCAACGCTTCGTGTCGTTGGGATCGCCCTGCTCCGCCGTCGAAACCGAATTCCCGCCTTGATGCTTCGAGAGGTACATCGAGGAATCCGCCACCTGAATCAGTTCCTGCGGCGTGGACCCGTGAATCGGGAATCCCGCAATGCCGAAACTCGCCGTAATATTCTTGTCCCGCAGCAAAGGATCGGCGGCCACCCAGCCGCGCAGCTTGCTCGCGAGTTGCCGCGCCTGCTCCACGCTCGTTTCCGGCATCAATATCACGAATTCGTCGCCGCCGTAGCGCGCCACCACGTCTGAGCGCCGGCAATTCTGCTCCAGGATATGTCCCACGCGTTGCAACACCACGTCGCCTTCCAGGTGTCCGTAAAAATCGTTCACAAATTTGAACCGGTCCAGGTCCATCAATACCAGCGAGAACGGGCGATTCGCGCGCGTCGAACGTTTCCACTCCGAAGACAGCGCTTCCATCAGGAACCGGTGCGTCTTTACGCCCGTCAGTCCGTCCGTAATCGCCTGTTCCTGCGCTCTCTGGAATGTCAACGCGTTGTGCAGCGCCCCGGCGAATAAATCCGCCAGCGTCCGCAGCAGCCGCACCTCATCTTCCGAGAATTCGCACGGCTCGGACGATTCCACGTACAGCACGCCCAGCAGGTTCTCGGCATAGGTCACCGGCAGGGCAATCGCCGAAGCCGTTCCCGACAGCACCGGACGGTGCGAAGTCGCGTTCACCTCCGGCACTGCCACCATCTGCCCGATGCGCGCCACGTGTCCCACCAGCCCTTCGCCCAGCAATATCCGGCGCCCCAGCGCATCATGCCGCGCGCCCGCTTCCGCCTGAATCACCAGCTCCTTCGACGAATAATCCAGGGTCGCGATGCCGATATGATCGTAGGAAAGCGCGTTCTCAATTTCCGCCGCGATCTTCGCAAGCATTTCCTCGGGATTCAGCGTCGTGATCGCGTGGCTGGAAACATTATTCACCAGCGTCAGTTGCCGCGATTTCTTCTGCTCTTCCGAAAAGAGCCGCGCGTTTTCGATGGCCACCGCCGCTTCGCTCGCCAGCACTCGCAGCAGCTCCACGTGTCCTTCGTCAAACGCGCGTTCCTGCTGGCTGTGCACCGCCATCACGCCGATTGGCTGGTTGTACAGAATCAAAGGCACCGCGCAGATCGAGCCCGCATGCCGCGTCGGCTCGATTCCCAGTCGCTTCACTTCCTCATCGAACTGATCGCGAATCAGCAGCGGCTGGCCCGTGCGAATCACATACTCGGCCAGGTGACGGCCCGCTTGGCGCTTGCGTTTCGGCAACCGCTCGCCGTTCAGCACATCCAGTTCGAATCGCACCTGGTCGCTCTTCTTGTCGTGGAACGCGATAAACATGCTGCCTACATCCAGCAAGCGCCGCATCTCGGAATATATGCGCTCGAAAAGCGCGTCGGGTTCCAGGGTCGAGCTCAGGGCGCGTCCGATTTCGTTCAAGATGTGCAGCTCTTCGCTGCGCCGCGCCGTCTGCTGGATTAGATAGCTGTTCTCCACGGCCATGCCGATCTGGTGCCCCAGCGCCAGCAGCAGCCGCAATTCCGGAGGAGTAAAATTGCGCGTATCCGGAGTTCCCAGCAGCAGCACGCCGAATACTCGTTCCTTGGCCTGCAGGCTGATCCCCACCACGGTGCGCAGCTCTTGCTCCAACAGCAGTTTTCGCACCTGTTGGAACGCCGGCTCTTTCTCCAGCGCGATCCAATTCGCGTCGCGCGCCAGGTCGCGTAGCACCACCAAGCCGCCCAACCGTGCCACCAGGTTCACCGTGTATGAGTCGAGATTTTTTTCTTGAATGGCGGAGCAGAAGGTATCGCCCATTCCCGTCACCACGATGGACGTCGGCCCGTTCTCATCGCCATAGTGCAGAAACAGCGCGCCCGCCGGGATGCGCACCACGTTCAGCACGCGATCCAAAGCCTGCGCCAGCATTTTCTGAATTTCGCCGCCCGCAAAACTGGAAGTCGCCAGGTTCAGATTCGAAAGCGCCAGCATGTTGCGCTCCACGCGCCGCCGCTCTTCCTCATACACCGCCATCAACATCAACACGCCGCCAAATATCTCCGCCAGCAGCGCGAACGGCAGCAGATTCACCTCGGCCAGCGCCCCCAGCCGCTGCTGGAAAATCATCAATAAACGCAGAATCCCCGTCGCTACGAAAGTCAGCGCCAGCAGCTTATCCGCGCGCGATTCCTGTTTGCGCCCCTCCCTCCAGAATATTTCCCCGGCGCCGAAAAACACGATCGCCACGCCCATCCCCAGCGGCGCCAAAATCCATTTTTGCGTGTAGGCGAAAGCCCACAGCCCCGCCAAAATCGCCGCCAGCGCCACGCTGCGCGTGGAAACTTTCATCCGCGCGTACAACCGCGCCGAACAATAGAATGCCAGCGCCGCGGCTGCCATCACCCAGTCGTTGGCGATGTCCACCCATAGCGGAAACGCAGTGTGGTCGCCGAACGCATACCGCGCGAACGGCAGTGCGGCCAGGATCCACGCAATCGCCCACACCAGCAGGTAGGTCTGCCGCTTCTGCCGGTACACGTAGGCAAAAAACACCCCTAGCAGGAAGGCGCCCGCCAGCAACACCACTGCGCTAGAATTGAGATGGTTCAACAACTCAATACTCCCCATCCAGGACACGACAAACTTCTCCCGAGAATAGCAGAAAACCGGCGGGCGTTCGGCTGCGTGTCCAGGCGAGTTTCGTGGCGGTCACCTGTTCCGAGCCATTATCCGATTACGCAAAAACCATCCGAAAACCGCACAAAGGTACGATAAACAACGCCAATGAACCGCTCAGATCCCCACCTCGAGGACCTAAGAAACTATCGAACTTGCCCCCGTCCCAGTCAACGGTACCCCAGTACCAACTCGTTACCACTCAGCCCCTTGCGGCATCGCAGCCCGCGCCGCCCGCGCGAGTGCCGCCCCGGCCGCCGCCACGCCAAGAAACCAAACTCCAAGCCCACCCTCCACAACAACTAACAAATGTATCGAACTATCGCGAAAGTGCGCCTAGCACGAATTTGTAATCCCGAGGGTGTTGTGGCACAGCCACTCTTGGCTGTGCTCCACCCCCACGCTTTCCACTTTCATCAGGCTGTGATCCCGGCCGCAGGGAGGCCTGCCTGCCAAAGGGAGGCCTGCCTGCCGCAGGCAGGGACCTCTCTTCGGCTCGGCGGTTAGCGTCGCCTAGCCCGCATCTGCCTTCGCGCACGCTCGCTCATAATCGTGCTCCCCCCTTTGCTACACCAAGCTAAAATGCACCTCACGCAATCGAGAGCGCAACCCATGCATAGCCTCTGGCAAGACGTCCGCTACGGCCTCCGCGTCCTGGCCAAAAACCCCGGCTTCACCGCGCTCGCCGTACTCACTCTCGCTCTCGGCATCGGTGCAAACACCGCGATCTTCTCCATTCTCGATCCGCTGCTGCTTCGCAAACTTCCCGTCCGCAACCCCGACGATCTCGTCTGGGTCACAGCCACCGGCACGTTTGGACGCCCGGCGGAAATTTCGGAGCTCGAAACCTATTATGCCTATCGCGACAAAGCCCTAGCGTTCGCCGGCGTCGTGGCATTTTCCGGAATGGCGCCGTACGAAATCATTTACGACGGCCGAAAAATCTCCGCGAATGGCGAACTCGTCTCCGCAAACTATTTCGCTACGCTCGGCGTGCGCCCGTACGCCGGTCGCCTGCTCGCGGATGCAGACGAGCATGGGCCGCCGGCCCTCGTCGTCAGCTTTAATTTCTGGAAGCGCTCGCTCGATTCCAGCCCGGACGCTATCGGCAAACTTCTCACCTTCGGCGATCAGTCAGACGCCACGCGCACCGGCTCCGTTCCCGGGCACACTTTCACTCTGATCGGGATCGCGCCGCCGGAATTTTTCGGCGCGAAAGTCGGCGAATCGCCGGATTTTTACGTGCCGCTGGGCTCAACCGAATTGCCTACGCAGGATTACTGGCAGGCTCAGTGGGTGACCATTCTCGCGCGCCTTAAACCCGGCGTTTCCCTTGCGCAAGCGCAGCTCGGTCTCGAGCCTCTGTTGCAGGAAATCGAAAAGGCCTCGACGCTTCCACAAATCGAGCGAGACGAAGATTACGCTCACGTGCTGCTGATCCCCGCCGCGCGCGGCCTATCCGACGCCCGCGAAAATTTCTCGCTGCCCGCCCGAATCCTTATGTTCGTCGTAGGCTTTTTGCTGCTGATCGCCTGCGGGAACGTAGCAAACCTGCTGCTCGCTCGCGGCTTGGCCCGCAAACGCGAATTCACGGTCCGTCTTGCGCTAGGAGCCGGTCGCTGGCGCGTAGTTCGTCAACTCCTCACCGAAAGCGCGCTCCTCGCGATTGCCGGAGCGTCCGCCGGGCTCGCCGTCGGCCAATGGACCAGCAAAATCTTGCTCACTTCACTCTCCACGCGCCAGCTTCCCGTCATTCTTTCCACCGGCTTGCACCCGCGAACGCTGCTGTTCGCCGCCGTCACGCTCGTGCTCACAGTGCTCGTCTGCGGACTGGCTCCAGCGCTCGCCGCCACACGCGGCGAACTCGCGGAAGAACTCAAAGTCCAGGGCCCCGGGTCGCAGCGCTCCTCGGCGCAATCGCGCCTCGGCAGTATCCTGATCGTCGCGCAGGTCGCATTGTCCATGATGCTCTTGGCCGCGGCGGGCCTGCTGCTGCATAGCCTCTTCAACCTCGAGACTTTCGACGCCGGCTTCGATCGCGACAAGGTCCTGATTGTCTCGATGAGCGGTTACTCCGCGTCTCGCACTCGCGACCAAGTCGCCCAGTTCTACGCGCAACTCCTCGCTCGCGTAAAGCAGCTTCCCGGCGTGCATTCCGCCAGCTATTCCAGCTTCACTCCCATCAGCGGCAAGGAAGTTGGCGTCAATGTAGTGGTCGAAGGTTATACACTGCGCCCGGGCGAAGTGGCCAACGAAAGGTTCGTCGGCGTCTCGCCGGAATATTTCGAAACAATGGGAATTCCGCTGCTCGCCGGGCGCGATTTCACCGAGGCGGACGTCCATCCGGATTCCGCGTCGAACCTCTCAACTACCGCGGCCATCATCAACCGGACCATGGCTCACCGTTTCTTCCCGCGTGCCAGCCCGCTCGGCAAGCATTTCCGCTTCGTCGAAGGAAATCGCCCGCCCCTCGAAATCGTCGGCGTAGTTGCCGATTCGAAATACAACGATCTACGCGAAGCCCCCGCAGATTTTTTCTACATTCCCGGCACGCATGGAGATCTCGAGATTCGCACTGCTGGTTCCGCAAAAGCTCTGTCCGCCCCTCTCCACGCAATCCTCAATTCGCTCGATAGCGCGGTTACCATCACCGCCATCAGCACTCTTCGCGAACAAGTTGACGAATCCCTCCACTCCGACCGCCTCATCGCAGCTCTCTGCGCCGCCTTTAGCCTGCTCGCTCTAATTCTGACCTGCATCGGCCTCTATGGCGCCATGGCCTTCAACGTCGCAAGGCGCACCAGCGAAATCGGTGTTCGCATGGCGCTAGGCGCGCATCCTCGCGACATTTTGCGTCTGGTCGTCGGCCAGGGCATGCGCTTGACGCTAACAGGCTTGCTGCTCGGAATCGCAGCCGCACTGACCACCGGATCGCTGCTCGCCAACATTCTTTTCGGCGTAAAACAAACCGATCCTCTAACGTTCCTGGTCGTGTCCGCCATCCTGCTCTCGGCCGCGGTCCTAGCCTGTTACCTGCCGGCCCGCCGCGCCATGCGCCTGGATCCCATTACCGCCCTCCGCGACGAATAAAAAACGCGTATCACCCCGCGATCGCGCCATTTGCGGCGGTTCCGTACCTGACGTTGCGTGCTGCACCCACGGACGCAACGCCCCCGGCATCCCGGTTTTAAAGCTGTCGTCCCGACCGAAGGGAGGCCTGCCTGCCGCAGGGAGACCTGCCTGCCGAAGGCAGGGACCTCTCTTCGCCTTCGATTCGGCAGCCTGTCCAGTTTCACCTCGCCCCGCGCCTGTGTTACGTTCGCAGTAGCGCCGAGCAAGAGTCAGCATATGCCGCTAACCAACGACCAACTCCGCTCCCTCCTCCTGGCCCAACTTTCCCCCGCAGAACGAGATCACTCCATCGTTTACAAATCCTCCCTGCACATCCCGAAAGGCAAGCTGCAGGTCGGCATGAACGAAATCGCAGTCCCCTGGGAAGCTTTCTTAGCCTTCGTTGACAGAGAACCCGCAGCCAACTGGGGTCACTCTTCCCGTTACATCTTGGTAGGTGCTACTACTGGTGAACTCCTCTCTGTGGAATCCCGCTTTCCTCCTTTTCAACGAAACGCTTCGCTCCTCTGGCGCACTATCTACCAAGCCCCCACCGCGCCCGATTGGGCCGTGGCCGCTCCAAAAGAAGAGTAGCCAAAATTGAAAGGAGAAGCATATGTCACAGCAGGACGAACGTGTGTTCAGTACCATCCAAAATCATGCGTTTAGCCGTTTGTCTCCGCGGCAACGCGAAACCACCAACCTCTACATAGATAAGCGCGTTTACAAAGCCGGCGAGACGCTCGGGACGAGCCTCCAGCAAATCACCGTCGAAGTTCCCAGCATTCTCGTCTTTGCCGACGATGAGCCCCTGGCCAATTTCGGCCATCCGTGCCGTTACATTCTGTATCACGCCGAAAACGGAAGCTTGCTGAGTGAAATTCCCGCCAGGTTTCCGCCCAGCTCCGGAAAATCCGGGCGAAAGCTCGACGTATTCCACGAGCCGGCCAAATTTCTTCCCGTAGGGCCTCGCCTTCCGCTCCCCATCGCCTGGCACTGCCCCATCCTCTTGCCGAAAGGAAACCGTTACGCGATTCTCGCCGCCGGCTGCACCCAGGCGCGCCATCTGAACGACCTTGAGTTTGCCTATCGCACGCTCGTTGACAAATACGGCTTTCACCCACAAAACATTTACGTCCTCAACTACGACGGCGCTCGCCAGGTTTGGGATTACCTGCCCGCCGACTGGCCCGGGGACAACACTCCTTACACCATTCAAGTGACCGCCGCTTGTTCGCGCGCGGCTTTCCAGCAAGCCTATGCCACGCTGGCGAAGAAGCTCCAGCCCGACGACCTGCTCTTCATCCACACCAATAACCACGGCGACGGCATGCCGCAACCATCCTTCATGTGCTTGCCGACAGCGCCCTTCTCGCCGAATTCGGGCATCTTCCCGGATTGGGACCCGTACTACGCGGCGGATTTTGCCTCTGACCTCGCCGCGCTGCCGAAATACCGCGCTCTCATGGTGATGATGGAGCAATGCGGCTCAGGCGGGTTCAACGCCCCGATCCTTGCAAAAAGCACGGCGGCCTCCACCAGTGTGGCCTCCGCCTGCGCGCCCACGCTTTCGTCCTACGCCAGTGGCGATGGATTGTGGGATTCCTTCGCACACGATTGGACCGCAGCGATGAACGGCACCTATCCAAACAGTGTGCCGCTGGCCAGCAACCCGGACACCAACCATGACGGTGTCGTGGACGCCCAGGAAGCTTTCAACTACGCGCTCTCCGTGCAAAACCCGTCTGACTCGCCGGTTTTCAATGAGTCGTCGGCGGCCGGCGGAGAAGCCACGCTGACCCAGCAGTACGCGCTGGTGTGGACGTGGTGCTGGCTGCTGCGGCCGTTCCTCGAACCGATTTACGCTCAGGTTCAGCCGATTCCGCCGAATCCTCCGGACCCGGAGTTTTACGCGAAGCTCAACCGCATAACACCGGAGCTGCAGAAGGTCATCTTGCCGTCTCTGGATCGCACCTTCGTCGGCCTGCGCAAGGAGTTGGCCCCGCAGATCGAAGCGATCGTGCATTCGGCGTTCAAGAAAGCAGCCTCGGCATAGAAAGCACGTCAGGCACGCGCTGCAACAACGCAGTCGAGTGCCTGTCGTCCCCAAGAACCGTGGCGCCGGTTTCGCTCCCCCGGCAAATCGGCGCCATTTTTTTGGGCGTTTCGTCCGCGCTCACCGCGATTCCAGCAACGCACATGCTCGTGTAGCGGCCGATGTGTGCCACGCCTTTCGGCGCGCATCAGGCATCGCAGCGTCGGCAAGCTCGCGCCGTCCCGCGCTCTCCCTCGATTTTGCCGCGCCCTTCCGATAAGATTGATCGTTTTAAGAATCCGGAAGGAACTCAACCGAATGTCGTCATCCGAAAAATCACGCGTCCGCTTCGCCCCGTCGCCCACGGGCTATCTCCACATCGGCGGCGCGCGCACCGCGCTCTTCAACTGGCTCTACGCGAAACACGAAGGCGGCACGCTCGTCCTCCGCATCGAGGACACCGACGTCGAGCGCAACAAACCCGAACTCGTTGACGGTATCCTCGTCGCCCTCAAATGGCTCGGCATCGATTGGGACGAAGGCCCGTTCTTCCAGTCTCAGCGCGGCGCAATGTATCGCGCCGCCGCCGAACGCATTCTCGCGAGCGGCGCGGCCTACGCCTGCTATTGCAAAGCCGCCGCGTACGCCGGCGGAGATTACGCGCCCGCCGAAAATGAAGACCACGAAGGCGAAGGTGACGACGAGGGCCCGAAAACCCTGAAGGCCGCCGCTTGCCCCTGCCGCGATTTTTCCGACGCCGATCGCGCCGCAAAAGAAAAAGAAGGCGTCCCGCGCGCCATCCGTTTCAAGACTCCGCGCACCGGCGCCACTAATTTCGAAGACGCCGTCTTCGGACCGCGCGAAATCCAGAATGCCGACATCGAGGATTTCGTCCTCCTTCGCTCCAGCGGCGTGCCCACCTATCAGCTCAGCGTCGTGGTGGACGATATTGACATGCGCATCACCCACATCATTCGCGGGGCCGATCATCTTTCGAATACGCCCAAGCAGGTGCTCATCTACCACGCCCTCGGCGCGCAGCCTCCGATTTTCGCGCACGTCCCGCTGATCCTCGGCCCCGATCGCACCCGCCTCTCAAAACGTCACGGCGCCACCAGCGTCGGCTCGTACGCCGACGAAGGCTTTCTCCCCGAAGCTTTCCGCAATTTTCTCGCGCTGCTCGGATGGTCCACCGGAGACGATTCCGAATTCCTGCGTACGCCCGAGCTTATCCAGCGCTTTTCGCTTTCCGGCGTCAGCCGCACCAACGCCATCTTCGACCGCGCCAAACTCGAGTGGTACAACACGCAATATCTGCAGAAACCTCCGGTGGAAGAACTCTTGCCCTACGTGGAAGAGGAACTGAAGCGCGCAAAACTCTGGCAGGACGAATGGGCCACGACCGGTCACGCCTGGTTTGCCCACGCCGTTGACTTGATACGCCCGCGCACCCGCCTGCTCACCGATTTCACCGGATGGGCCCGCGCATTTTTCACCGACGATTTCGATTACGATCAGGAAGCCCGCGACAAA
The DNA here is from genome assembly GCA_963804655.1 of uncultured Acidobacteriota bacterium. Classification (GTDB taxonomy): domain Bacteria; phylum Acidobacteriota; class Terriglobia; order Acidiferrales; family UBA7541; genus Palsa-295. The sequence goes on from CAWDRE010000001.1 coordinate 285,247, forward strand.
TTCTGGAAGGATGAAAAAGTTCCCGCACTGCTGGCCAAATTAACCGACGCGCTCGCCGCGCTCCCCGATTGGAATCACGACGCCTGCGACGCCGCCCTCCGCGCCGTGGCCGCCGCGGAAAACGTGAAAGCCGGCCTGCTCATCAACGCCACTCGCGTAGCCATAGTAGGCCGAGCCGTAGCCCCACCCCTCTTCGACACGATGGTAGTGCTAGGCAAAGAAAAAGTAGTCAACCGCCTCCGCCGCGCCCTAACCTTCCTGTCCGCGCCCTAGCCGTTTCCACAAGCGATCTCGTAGCGGCACGGCACGCCGTGCCCGCCGTACCCCTAGCTCGCCTCTAGATCGTCATCCTGAGCGCAGCGAAGGATCTCTCTTAGTCCGTAAGCCCGCGACCAACGCTGCGGCCAGGTCGCAGGCAGACGCGCCCAAGTTTTTCACCCTCTGATATTACGTTGTCATCCCGACCGCAGGGAGGGACCTCTCTTCGTCCGTAACTCCGCAACCAACGCTCCCGCGCAGCTCGCCACCTCAGCAGCCGCGCCCAAGTTTTTCACGCTCTGCTTTTACGTTGTCATCCCGACCGCAGGGAGGCCTGCCTGCCGCAGGCAGGGACCTCTCTTCGGTTGTAGCCCCGCAACCAACGCTCCCGCGCACCTCGCCACCTCCGCCATCAGCCCTCGCGAAGCCCTACTTCCCCGCCCCAAAAATCTCCGGATGCACCGCGTGCGCAGCGACACCCGCCGCTCCGACGTTCACGCTGACTTCCACCGGTATCTTCACCGGCGGCAAACAAGTCGTATCGTTGCAAGCCTGATAACGCAGAATCGCGGGAATCTTCACCGCGCCAATCGGCGCCCCAGCTTCCGCTACCATCCGCAGCTTAAAAATCACGCTGCCCGTGTAAACATCCAACGCCTTATCCGGCGAAAATGAAAATTTCTCCTGTCGCCCCGCCGGATAAATCGTGTCCACCAACTTAAAACCAGCCGGCACCTGCGGCGTCAAAGTCGTCGCAATCAAATACTCGTCCGCGGGCTTGTGCGAATTCACGTGGTACCCGCCGCGAATCTCCGCCACCACCGCCGCCTGAAATTCCTTCCCGCGCGGAACCGGCTCCAGCGACACAAAACTATGCGCCTTCACAATGCTGGCCGCGCTAGGCACCACCGCCGTTTCCTGCACCGCGGTCGCCGCGCTCGCGCGCGCCCGCAAAACAATAACGCTGGCTGCCGCCACGGCCAAAAAAAACACGAAAGCCCGCCGCGCGCTCATACCTGAATCGCCGTCCCCAATTTCTCCGTCAAAATCCGGCTCATCACCTGGTTCAGGTTCTCCCCGGTTTTTTCCTGCACAAACGCCTGCGCCGTCTCCGACCACCCCAGCTTGAAACTCGTCGTCAGCGCCGAAATCCAGATCTGCCGCACCGGCGCGTTCGGGCTGATGACGAACCGCGTCTCTTCCTCATCCTCGAACTCGATTTCCAATTTCCCGCTCCCGCCTTCCACCTCAAAATCGTTCTCGTCCCCAATCTCCAGCAACCGTTTCCGCAAAGCCTCAAACGCCGCGTCGCTCTTCTTCTGAAATTCGTGCTCATCCATCATAGCCATGAAAATAACGCCCCCAAGAATCCCACCAACGCCAGTCTCACAAGTCTCCGTGCCCTCAAGCCTTTCTCTGTGTCCTCTGTGTTAAGTCTTTGCCCTAGGTTTCCTCTGCGCACTCTGCGTCTCTGCGGTAAAAGCCCTTGTTCTACACCCGACCTCAAAGCAAAGCCTTAATCTCCGCCTCCAAATCATCCCGCGAAGCCAACCCAATGTAACGCTTCACAATTTTCCCATCCCGCGAAATCACGAAAGTCGTCGGCAATCCCAACAACCCCCCAAATTTGTCCGCCAAATCGTCATTCCCCAGCACAATCGGATAATTCATATTCATCTTGTTCCCATCCACGTCAAACTGCGTCTTCTCCACGTAGGGCTCCACCACGCTTTTTCCTTCCTCATCCATCGCCACGCCCAAAAGCGTGAATCCCTTGTCCGCATATTTCTGCTGAAAACCGATCATCCACGGAATTTCCACCTGGCAAGGTTCGCACCACGTAGCCCAAAAATTCACGATCACTACTTTCCCTTTCAAACTCACCAGCGTTACATCCTTACCCTGCAAATCCTTGAACGTAACGTTCGGCTCGTTCGCCAATGTTTTCGGCGTGCCCGTAGTAGCTCCGTTGCCCGATTTGCATCCCGCAAAACCCGCGGCCAGCCCCGCCGCCATCACGAAAATCAAAAATAAATTCCACCGCGTTCGCATCCGCCAGACTCCCGTCACAACGAAAATTTATTCAGAAACGCCAGCTTCCCCGATAGCCACGTCAGCCGGTTCAAGAATACCAGCCCGCCCACGGCCAGCAGCAGCACTCCGCTGAACACTTCCACCGTATGCAAGTGCCGCCGGAATTTCTGATAAAAACGCAGAAATCCCCCGATCCCTAGCGCCGTAATCAAAAACGGGATCGCCAACCCCGCCGAATAGCACGCCAGCAGAAAAACTCCCTCCCACACCGTCTCGCGCGTCGCCGCCACCGCCAGCACGCTCGCCAGAATCGGCCCGATGCACGGCGTCCAGCCAAACGCGAACGCGAATCCCATCAGAAATCCGCTCACCGCTCCCGGCTGCCCCCCCATCTTCCGAAAATGCACGTCGCGGTTCAGCCAGCGCGTCAGCGTGGGTCCCAGCAAAAAAATCAGCGCCACCGCAAACAGATGAATCGGCTTCAGCCACGCGCCCAATAATCCCGCGCGCCACAAAAGCAGCCCGCCCGCAGCCACCAGCACCGCGCCGATTGCCAACCCCACGCGCACTGAAATTTTCGCGAGCCATCCGATCAAATGCAGGCCAAACAGCACGATCAGCGCCCCGGCCACCGGCGCCAGCAATGAGCGATTGCGCAGCAAAAAAGATCCCACCGCGCTCGCCGATGCCCCAAACGCGATGAACACCACAGAAAATCCCGTCACGAACGCGCACGCGGAAATCAGCAGCCCGCCGCGCGGCGTCTTCCCTTCCTTCAATTGCTCCACGCCAATGCCCGAGAGCATCGAAATATATCCCGGCACCAGCGGCAGCACGCATGGTGAAAGAAAAGACACCAGTCCCGCCAGAAACGCCGCAAATATGGAAACTTCCATCAGTCCCTTTTCCGTTCGTTCATTTCGGTGAGTGACTCAAACCGCCCAGCCGCCGCGCCCTCAACACGCAATTTTCCCACATCCCTTAGACGCAAGCCCACCCTTTTTGCCGCAACCTCCACGATCGCGGGGTGCCCCACCCTTCCGCCTTTGAAGGGTGGGGATTTTGCGACCCGCCGTCGCGTCGCACTTCCATCTGCAACCTCGCCACACCGAGCACCGGTTTGTGTAGCAGCCGGCGCGTCCCGGCCCGTTCGCGACGCGCTGGGCAGCAGTGCCCGAAGGTCCGGCACGAATCCGTCCGGTCTCCGCGCACCGCTGACTCCAATCTCCGCGCCCCCTCCGACATCGCCGCCCACGTCGGTCGCGAATCGCCGCGCGGTCCACAGCCTCGCCGGGCACCAGCGCCGTAGGCGCGGCATAAGTTAGCCCAACGCGTAAGCGTTGGGTATCGCGCCCCGAAGAAATCCAGCGCCGTAGGTGCGGCACAAGTCTGTGGCGCGCATCCGCAGACTCCAATCGCGCACCCGCATTGCCTCTCACCCCCATCAAAGAAAATCCCTCCACCTGCCGCCACAACCTATCACTATCTCGCCGCCGCTTAGCGCGCTATCTCACTTAACTCACTGAAAACACGCCGCGAAATCCTGCGGCGCTTCTGGCGCGCCGAATGCTTTCCCCCACCACAAGGGCTTGCCAGCTGGAGCCGGGAGCGCTGGTCAATGATCGCGCTCGCGGTGGCGGGCCCATAAATTTCCAAGCCCGTTAACCACCGAAGGAGCGCCATGACCCCCAACCAAGTCACCCTCACGCGAGTCGCCGCGGCCTTCGCCGCCGTCGCTCTCTTCACGCTCTTCGGCAACGCGCTCGCCGCCGACCTCGCCGCCGTCGCTCTCACCATCGCCGCCATCGCCCTCGACGGCGTGGACGGCTATCTCGCGCGCACCCGCGGCCTCGCCACTCCGCTTGGCGCGCAACTCGATATCCTCGGCGACCGCGTCGTGGAAAATCTCTTCTTCACGTTCTTCGCCGTAAGTGGACTGATCTCGCTCTGGGTCCCCGTGCTCTTTTTCGTGCGCGGCACGCTCACGGATTTTCTGCGCTCACTCGCCTCTCGCGCCGGGCGCAGTGGCTTCGGCAGGAATTCGATGCTGGAAACCTGGTGGGGACGCACGCTCGTCGCCTCCCGCGCCAGTCGCGCGACGTACGCCGTGCTCAAATGCGTTTGCTTCTGCTATCTCGGCCTGCTCCTCCCCGCAGCGCACGTCACCGCCACGTGGCTAACCGCCGAACTCCGTCAGTCGCTCGTGCTGGCTGGTCAATTCCTTGTCGCCGCCGCAGTCGCCTTCTGCATCCTCCGCGCGGTCCCCGTAATTTGGGAAGGCCGCCGCTATCTCGCCTCCACCGAACAAAAGGCCCCTGTTCGCGCCGCCGTCGAGGCTGCGCGATGACCGCGCCCCAACAAAACATCGCCGCCTTTTTCGACCTCGACGGCACGCTGCTGCCCCCACCCTCGCTCGAATGGCGCTTCATCGGCTATTTACTCGAACGCGACGAAATCGCATCCGCCCACGTCGCCCGCTGGCTGGGGTATTTTGCGAAAACGATCCTGCGCGATCCGCACTCCGCCATCGCGGCGAACAAATTCTATCTGGCAGGTATCAGGACATCGCTAATCGAAGACTGGGAAAATTCTCTAGCCCCGCCAACGTCACTAGAAGATCCATTTCCGCTCTACCCAGCAGGCCTTCAACGCATCCACTGGCACCACTCCCAAGGCCACCGCATATTCCTCATCACCGGCGCCCCGGCTCCGCTAGCGCAAATAATAGCCCGCCGCATCGCCGCACAAATCCAAGCCCCGATCGAAGCCCGAGCCACACAGCTGGAAGTCTCGCAGCAGGTGTGGCACAGCCACTCTTGGCTGTGCTCTTCCACCCAATGGACGGGTCGGCTAGCCAGCCAGCACATGAGCAACCAAGCCAAATCCCGCGCACTAATCGCACTAGCCGTAACCCACGATCTCGACCTAACCAAAAGCTACGCCTACGGCAACACAAACGCCGACGTCCCCATGCTCGAATCCGTCGGAAATCCCCGCGCGATCAACCCCCAAAGACGCCTGGCGCAAATCGCGCACTTCCACCGCTGGCCCATACTCCACTGGAAAGAACCCGCAATCGCCGCGGCCCCAAACCGCCACACAACGCAATTCGCCACAAAGGTCTCCCCATGATCAACTCCCTCCAAACATTATGGAGTGCGGCGGCGAGCCGCCGCTTTGCCCGACGAAGCCGCATCACCGCAAGCCCCAGCTCGGCACCTCATGACACAACGCGCCCCCTCGTTCACGCACAGGACAAACACCGCTAATGTCGTCCCTGCCGACAACCGAAGCCATCCATGCCATTCCGTCAAAAAAATCCCTCTCGCAGTCCCTGGCCGAAGTCCGCCAATCCTGCGGCGCTTTCGAACAAGTAACCTTCGCCTACCTGACCTGGCTCCTCGTGATACTCGCAACCTTCCACCACAATCTCCCCCACGCCGCAAAATTCGCAGCACTCCACCTCGCCATCGCCGCCGCGATCGCCCAACTCGCCTGGTCCGCCGCCAGCTCGCAAAATCCAGCATTACAATTCGCGCGCCACTGGTACCCGCTGCCGCTCTACGTTTTCTTCTTCGAAGAACTGCAATACCTCGTCCACGCCATTTTCCCCAACTGGTTCGACCGCTACCTGATCCAATTCGATTACAACCTCGCCGGCGTGCATCCTTCCGTCTGGCTGGCCCGTTTCGCTAATCCCGCGCTGAATGACGCCATGCAGTTCGCTTACATGACCTACTTCCTCTACCTGGTAATTCTCCCCGCCATCCTTTACGCGCAAAAAAATCGCGCCGCCTTCTGGACCGTCATGACCTCCACCGCCATCGCCCATTACTCCGTCTATGTGATCGCAGTCCTCTTCCCCATCGAAAGCCCCTACTTCGCCCTGGCATCCCTGAATCCAGCCCCACTGCAAGGCGGCGCCTTCACCGCCGCCATCGAACTCATCGAACATTTCGGACGCGTGCACGGCGCCGCATTTCCCAGCGCGCACGTAGCCGGTTCCATGGTCGCCATCCTGGCCGCCTATCGCTACAAGCCTTGGCTCTTCTGGCTCTGCCTGCCATTTTTCACGGCCATGTGCGTAGCAACGGTTTATGGCCGCTATCATTACGTCGCCGATGTCCTCGCAGGCCTCGCAATAGGCGCCATCGCCTGGTCCGCAGGCCAACGCCTGATGACGCGCCAAGACGCGCCATCAGCTTTGTGAATTCGACCGTGTAGCGACGCGCATCGCTGGGAGCATGGAAGAATGTTGCGGCGGCTCATACGTAGCGCAGTTAGTAGGGGCGGGTCTAAGACCCGCCCCACTGGCCACCGCCCTCGAAATTTATGGGTTTTCTGCTTGCTGAAGAAAATGTAGGTCGCGTCATCCCCACCGCAGCCGGGCCTGCCCCGACCACAGCCGGGCCTGCCCCGACCACAGGCGGCCGTGCCCCGACCACAGGCGGGCCTGCCCGCCGCAGGCGGGGATTTCCCTTTCGACCACTGCCGAAGATCTGCGTGGCGCGGGCACCCTCACCACAATAATAAACCTCAGAAAATCTTTTCCGGCCGCAGCAGCGTTCCCACCGAACCCAAATTCGCGATCCGGAACACCCACAAATACTGATTCTCACTTCGTATGTTGCCGAACGAAAACTTCCGGTACCCCACCCCAATCCCGCAGCACGACCCGTTGTAAATCACTTCGGCGATCTGGTTCTGAAATTGGTGCTGGGTAATGTCGTAGCTCGCGCCAAACGTCACGTTCAAACCCGGCCGCGTCAGGTCTCCCCAGCCGATCAGCGCGCGCACCTGGTTCGAGCGCGTTGTAAACACGAAATTTGGCGGATTATCCGCCGGCGGCGTCGGAAGGTTGATCGTCGAAAATTGCGACAGCGTCAAAAACGATTGCTTATAAGGTTTCAGCTTCAGCAGCGTTCCGATCGCCGTCAGTTGCCCGCGCTTCGGATCGAAATTCACGATGAACTGCGTGTCCCAATGCTTTCCCGGCTCCACGCGCAAATCGCTTACGATCGGCGAAAAATGCCGCGGTGCATCCAGAAATGCAAAGGGCGTCAGTTCATCGGTCGCTTGAAACACGTTGCGCTGTCCCGCAATCAGCGCCCCTCCGAAAGTAGGATCGAAGAAATGGACCTGCGCCAGCCGCCAGCTGATCAATTCCTCGGCGCCGCCGTCTTTCTTCCGCCGGTACAGGCGCTGCGTGATTCCATATTCGATCTGGTTGGTGTCCGTCAGTGTTTCGTCTTCGTCAAAACGCACGAAGCGGCTGAAATCGTTCACTCCATTGACGAAACTGTATTGCAGGTCCGGCTCGATTACATGCTTCCACTTCGTTCCGGAATTCGAACTGCCCCACACGCGCTCGATTGTCGGCGGCCGGATGTCCACGGACAGTTCTTCCGTTTGGCGCCACAGTCCGACGTTGACGAACGACCCGTTTTGTATTTGCCCGCCGTAATATGTCGAACGCAGCGTGAATGTCGGAGTCACTCCCAGCCACGGTCCCCAGTGAAACGGCACGGTCACCGTTGGCGCGATCTCGCTGCGCTCCACGAAATTCGGCGTCTGAAAGCCGGTTACCGTATCCGATCGGTGCGCCGCATCCGAAAACACATCGAACGAAAAATAAAATGGCAGATGCTCCCACGGCGCCTGGTCCACCGAACTGAAGCGCACTTCCGGCGCGGTGCGCAGCGACACGTACGTATCCGGGCTCGCGCTCACATAGTTCTGGTAGCTCAGTGCCGCGATATTCAAGCTGAAACCGCGAAAATTATTGGTCAGGAACGCTTGATTCCGCACTTCGGAGTTCACCGCTTGCACATACGTTTCGCTGAACGCCAGCCGGTACGTCAGCGACGACAAATTGTCCAGGTCCGCCACCGCTCGCCACCCGTTCGGCAATAGCGCGGTGAAGAGCAAACGCGCCTCGTGCCCCCCCTGGTTCACCAATGTTCCGTCGGACTGTCGCAGTCCGCGATCTTCCACCCCGTCAAAGGTCACATCCAGCCGCGCATTTTCCCACGGGCGCAACCGCAGACTCGCGCGCTCGCCCCATCCTCGCTGGCTGTAGTAATTCGCCCCCAGCGTGAAGTCTGACCATTCATTCGGCGCCCAGTACACCGCGTCCCCCATGATGTAGCCCCTGGTCGAGCTCTCCCCGAAATCTGGAATTAAGAAGCCCGAGGCTCGCTCCTTCTCCGCGGGAAATGTGGCGTAAGGCAGATACAACACCGGAACCGAAAACAATCGGAAGTTGCCGTTTTCCAGGTGGATGGACGTCCGCATGTAAACGGTCGCAGTCGGTGCATAGAATTTCCAGGTTGGTTTGTCCGGATCGCACACCGTCATCCACGCTCGGTGCACGCGATAGGTCTCTTGGTCCAGCCGCTCGACTTCCTGCGCCTCGAAATAAATCGGGTTGGGACTGATCAGCAGCGTTTGCGCGGGCTGTCGCTGCATCGCATTCACTTCGCGCGGCGCCGTCGGCAGCCGTCGCTGTACCGCGAAGGTGGCGCGCACGTGATGAAAAGTGCCGCGTCCCGTGCTCACTTCATACCGCGCGTCGTCCGCCTCCACGTGCTGCGTCTCGTAATCCAGCTGTACGTGTCCGTGCGCGATCACCACCTGCGTGTCTTCGTTGTACTCCACGTGGTCCGCGCGCAAACGCGTGTTCTGGTAACGCACGTCCACGTCCCCATCCGCGTAATAAATCCGCCCCACCTGCCGCTGTTGCTTCGCTTCGAGCGTCGCTTCCTGCTCGCTGCCTCCCGGTGCAGCTGCGGCGCCGCGTTGCGCGGGTTTGCCGTTCGTGGACTTGCCTTGATTCTTCACCGCGCTCGGACTTGGCGATGATGCCGGGGTATTTCCGCCGCTCTGCGCCCAACCTGCGCGCGGACCAGCAAAAAAAATCGCACCCAACATGGCAAGAAGGACGATTCTGCGAAGTGGTTGCAAGACGATTGCGCTCGGCATGCCCCAATAAAAAATGCGTCAATCCAACGAAAAAAAGAAAGTCGAGCCTAACACGCGCCCCGCCACCCCGCAATCAACTCCCGCCGCACGCGCAGCCGCACAATATGAGCCGCGAGCTCAACGCAGCGGCCTAAGCAAGATCGCGTAGGGGCGGGTCTCAGACCCGCCCCTCGTAGAATGGCAGCGCAACCCTGACGAATCCTTCATGCGAATCAACTCCTTCCCACCCGGTTGTCTTATACGCGCAAATCATCGCGAATTCCGCAAACCAGGAGTTCTTCCAACGTGCTACTATCTTTTCGTTCCGTCACTGGAACTACCGCAGCGCAAAACGGACCAGTGATACAAATTTGCTCGCAGTGCGGCGCGCTTTTGCTCGAGCCCGCCGAAAATTGCACTTTCTGTGACGCCCCGCTCGTCGCTAGCGACGAGACTTCCGAGCCTGTCCCTGTGGGTGTATCCGCGCGCGCGGATTCTCCGGCTGATAATTCCATCTCCGTCGAACCCGAATGGCGCCTGGAAGTTTCCCGCCGCCTCGAAGCTTACCGCGTTCGCCGTGGCCGCTATCGCCCGGACGATTCCCAATCCGGCCTGCCCTTTTCGCCCTCGGCCGCCTCCGCCTCGCCCGACTACGGCAGCCCCACCGAAGAGCTCGAACTTACCGAGCGTCCCCGCGCGCGCGTCGCGCAGCGCGTCATCCCGCGCAAATCTCAAAACGAGCGCGTCGAAATCACCATTCAGCCCGAACTCGATTTTTCCAGTTTTCCCGACGACCGCGCCCATCCGCAAACAGCCTTGGTCCCGGTCGCCGATCTCGCCGAACGCCGCCGCGCCGGCGCCCTCGACGCTCTTTTCCTCGCCCTCACCTATGCCGGCTTCCTCGGCCTTTTCCGTTCGCTCGGCGGCCAGGTCGTTATGGAAAAGGTGGACGCCATCGTCTATCTCTCCGCCTTCTATCTTTTCTACGCGCAATATTTTTTCTTGTTCACCACGTTTGCAGGCGCCACGCCCGGCATGCAGCTGCGCGGTATCACCATCGTCCGCCTCGACGGCAGCCTTCCGGACACTCGCCAGCTCCTCTGGCGCAGTTTCGGTTACCTGCTTTCCGGCGCCACCATGATGTTGGGTTTTCTCTGGTCGCTATGGGATGAAGACCACTTCACCTGGCAGGATCGCATCAGCCAAACCTACATCACCGCCGCCACGCCGCTGATGGAAATGGGCGCGTTCGAAGTAAACCCCGCTTCGCGCCGCCTGGCCCATAAATAGCGCGCGCCGCCCCGCCAAAATCAAAATAACGCGATCGTAGGGGCGCGGCATGCCCTGCCCGCTCACGCGCCGATGCTGTCCAACGTAACGCTTCGCATACTGGGGATTTTGCGATCCGCCGGCCCGCTGCAATTTTCCTGTCTTCGACTTTCTACCTGGGCCCAACGGGCATCTCGCCGTTCGGGGAAATCCTAAACGAAGTATTCGTTCATGACCAATCGGGGAATCCCAGCTTTTCGCGTTTGATGATTCGCAGGGTCTGCTAAGGCGTCTAGTAGTGCCGCGTGCTCGCCGCCGCCATCGCTGCTTGGAAAGAGGTTTTGCATCCGTTCCAAAATCAGCATTTCCACTCTCTGCAGTTTTTCCTGCAATATTCGCGCGTCCGATTCGCGCGTTAGCTCCTGCAGGGCTGCTTGCCACTCCGGATATTTCAATTCTCCGCCCCTCATTGCATCCCTTTCTATCGCCATGCCGGTCCTCCCGCCGCTCACGCCGATTGTCCCACGCCCGCGCCGTCCGCATTGATCACCAGCTTGTTTCCGCTCCGCATTTCCAGAATCACGTATTCACCAGGCGCGCTCGCCGCGAATTTCTGTACGTGCGCGGTAGCTTCCTCGAGCGTCGCCGCGGCCGCCCGCCACAACACGCTTCCGCTCGCTTCCTTCTGAAAAACGTCGTACAAAATTGTCGTCATAGCCACGCTCCCGCCACTTTGCCTTCCGTCACCACACCGCCCGTCTTGCGTTTGTTCCCCGCAATCTTCAAACTCACCTCTTTCCGCCGCAGCTCTTCCGCTGCAATCTTTCTCGCAATCTCCAGCGGCACCTGCTCGAAATGCGTTTTGCGAATGGCCATCGCAGTTCCTCCCTGTGTGCAACCTCCACCGTAACCGCCTTGCGGTCGTACGAGTCAGCTCTTTTTGGAATTCTTTGCAATCCGCGCTTTCGTTCTGTCGCCGCTTCTCGCGCGGTTAGCGAATTCTTCGGCTTGCGTACGTGTGCCGGTTCCTGCCGCTTCCCCGCACGGATTACGGCTCGTATTTTTTGCTTGACAAACTTTTTCACGGTCGGATACGATTGCGTTACGTTAGTTTAAGGAATTCACGGAGGAATAGGGCCATGCCCAAAGCGCAAACCAAAACCGTTCCCATGCACTTTAAGACCATGGTGCAAGCCGACGTCCCCCAGGGTCGTAACGGGAAACACAAGCTGATCGTCTCCACCATCCTGGACGATCTCGATCAGTTGAAGGATGGCGCCGCGCTCAAGGTCCCGCTCGCAGAATTGGCGGCCAGCAAGGAAAAAATTCGCTCCGCCCTGAATCGTGCCACGCGCAAGGCCGGTCGTCGCGTCGCCACCGCCACCGACGCCACTTTCCTGTACGTCTGGAACGTCACGGAATAGCGCAGCAATCTGGAAACGCCAGTGGGTGCCCCACCCTTCCGTCGTTGAAGGGTGGGGCTGTTGTGTAGATACCGGGGACCTACTCGTACCGCAATGCCACCATCGGATCCAAACGCATCGCCCGCCGCGCCGGCGCGTAGCACGCCCACAGCCCGATCCCCGCAAGCAGCAGCGTCGCCGTCACGAACGTCAACGCATCAGTCGGGCTCACTCCGATCAATAGCGTAGCCATCGAACGCGTCAGCAGCCAAGCCACCAGCATCCCAGCGAGCACACCACCAATCACCAGCCGCAATCCTTGCCTCAACACCAGACGCAGGATATCCCGCCGGTCCGCGCCCAACGCCATACGGATCCCGATCTCATGCGTGCGCTGGCTCGCCGCAAACGATACCACTCCATATACTCCGACGACCGCCAGCGTCAGCCCCAGAATCCCCATCGCCAAAGCCAAAATCGCGCCAATCTTAAAAACCCACGAACCATTCGGTCCCGCGAGTGATTCTTTCATCGTCTGCACCACGATAATCGGCACGTTGGGATCCACCTCCCGCACCGTGTTCTGCACTTCCGTGATCAGGCTCTCCGGCGGCACCGCCGAGCGAATCTGCAAAGTCCGGTAGGACGTGAAATTCTGCGCCATCGGAACATAAAAATATCGCTCGTGCTGCCATCCCATATACAAGTACTTTCCGTCCTTCGCCACGCCCACGATTTCGATGAACGGCCCCGTTGCGCTCTTCAGGCTGAATCGTTTCCCGAGCGGATCCTGATTCGGCCAATACTCCTGCGCCATCGTCTGATTCACGATCGCGACGAGCGGCGCCTTTTCATTGTCATCCTCGCGGAACGCCCGTCCGCGCAGCAGCGGCACGCGCATCGTATCGAAGTAGTGCTCGTCCACCCGGTTATACGCCTCCACGGGCGGTTGCTTGCCGGGCGCGAGCGGCTGTCCTTCGATGTAAATATTAGTCGCGTCGTTCACCGTGCCCATCGGAACGCAATACGCCAAACTTACGTTTTGCACGCCGGGCACCGTCTCTACCTTCGCTTCTAGATCGTGATAGAAAGTCTTCGCGCGGACTTCGTCGTATCCCACTTCCTTCGGGTCCAACACCACATTCAACACGTGGTCGGGATCAAATCCCATGTACGTCTGCTGCACGCGCAATAAACTCCGCACAAATAGTCCTGCAACGATCAGCAGCACCAGCGAACCCGCCACTTGCGCCACCACCAGCACGCTGCGCAGCCGGTGCCGGCTCACTCCCGCCGTATCGCTTCTGCCCGCGCCATGCAGCACGCTATTGAGGTCCGCGCGCCCGGCCCGCCACGCCGGCCAAACTCCCACCACCAATCCCGTAAGCAGTGCTGCTCCCAAAGCGTACGCAAATACCCGCCAATCAAACGCGAAATTCAGCTGCACCGGAAGCTTCAAATCCGGCATCAGCGCCGAAATTACTCCGTTCGACCATTCACCCAGGAGCATGCCCCCGGCCCCGCCCAAAAGCGCCAATACCATGCTCTCGGTCAGCAGTTGCCGCATCAGGCGCCCGCGGCCCGCGCCCAGTGCTGCGCGAATTGCCATCTCGCGTTGCCGCATCGTGCCGCGCACCAACAAAATATTCGCCACATTCATGCAAGCCAGCAGCAGCACCAGTGCTGCCAACGCCAAGAATATCCCCGCTACCAGCGGGACCACGTTGTTCGCAAGAGGCTCCGGCCGCGACAACCTCTCCGGAATCACGCGAATCGTCACGCCCTTGTCCGTCGCCGGATACGTTTCCTCCAACCGCGACGCCACCACATTCACCACGCTTTGCGCCTGTACCAAACTCACACCCGGCCGCAATCTCGCCAGCACGTTCAACGTCCGCGCCCTGCGATCGCCAAAGAATTTCGCCGCGTCGGATGCCGTCATCATATTCAGCGGGACGTAGCCCTCCATATCCATCCCGAAATCCGCGCCTTGAAATCCCTTCGCGGTCACTCCAATGATGGTGGCCTCTTGCCCATCAATCAGCACTTGCTTGCCCACGACGCTCGGGTCGCCGCCAAACGTTTTCTGCCAGTACGAATAGCCCAACACAACGTAAGGATCCCGGCGTCCTGCTTCGCCCTCCGACGGCAGAAACAGCCGCCCCAACGCCGGCTGCACTCCCAGACCGGAAAAATAATTTCCCGTCACATAGCAAAACACGAATTGATTCGCTTTCCCGCCGTAGCTCAGCCCGCCGATGTCAATTTGCGATCCGAAAATGTCCGAAAACACATTCGCCTGTTTCCGGAAATCCACCACCTGCGGGTAGGAAAGCGTGAAAATTCCGAGTGTGTCGCCTTCCAGCCTTCCGGCCAGCATCGTGAGTTGCTCCGGAGATTTCACCGGTAGAGGACGCAGGAAGAACCCATTCACAATCCCGAAGATTGCCGTGTTCGCCCCGATCCCCAGCGCCAAAGTGAGCACCACGATCGCAGTCAGCATCGGCGACTTCATCAGCATCCGAAGCGCGTAACGCACGTCCTGCCAAAGCGTGCCCATGAAATTCACCTCCGCGCGAGAAACTAAGTGACAAATCAGCCAAGCCGATGATTCTGTAGTAGCATCTCCCCATCCACTGTCACCCACAAGCTATCTACATGCCAAACCGTAACTTACGTCCCCTTCCCCGCTGCCACGTTGCGCCAATTTGGGCGTTTCCGCAACCCATCATCCCGGAATCGAACACCCGCTCGCAAGTCCTCCGCCGGACGCTCCGCTAACCTGCCGACTACGCCACGGCCGTAGCGGCGCCGCTCGCGGCGCCCGCCGCCTGGAGCGCCGCGCCGGCAGTCCTCATCCCGGCGAAAACGCATGTCACCTCTGCCGCGACAATCCACCACAAACGAATTGCATCAAACGGCGCCCCAAGATAGTATGTAATATCACTACTTTGGAGGTCGTCGTGGAAAAACCCGTCTCGGCCGCCGATGCGAACCGCAAGTTCTCCGAGCTTCTCCGCGCGGTGCGCGAGGGCCGCAGCTATGTCGTAACCTCCCACGGCAAGCCCGTCGCCAAAATTGTGCCCGTCGAAAAAAATGGCGGCGTGACGCCCGGCGCTCGCCGCGCGCTCCTCAAGAGGTTGCAATCCCAGCGCGTCGTCAATATCGGCCGCTGGACCCGTCAGGAACTCTACGAAAGCGAATCGTGAGACTCGCGCTCGATACCAATATCCTCGCCTACGCGGAAGGCGTGAATGGCGTCGCAATGAAGAAATCTGCGCTGCAACTCCTCGAGAAACTTCCGGAAGGCGCCACCCTCTTGCCCTTACAAACTCTTGGAGAATTGTTCAGCTTGCTGGTCCGCAAGGCGGGACGAAGCACGGCCCAAGCGCGCACCGCAATCCTCACCTGGAGAGACGCTTTCCCACTGATTGAAACATCTTCGCCCGTGATGCTCGCCGCAACCGACCTCGCGACCGATCACCAACTCGGAATCTGGGACGCCGTAATTCTTTCCGCAGCCGCCGAAGCCGGCTGCCGCCTGCTCCTCTCAGAGGACTTAAATCCCGGCTTCACCTGGAAGGGCGTAACCGTAGCCAACCCATTCGCCGCCCCGCAACACGAACTACTTGCAGCCCTCCTCGACTCTGGCGCCAATCCCTAAATAGTTTGCGGAAAAGTCGGTTTTGGGGGCCGGAGCTTCAGCTCCGACACACAGCTCGCCACATCATCATGGGCTTTGGCTCCCGAGGCACGATTTTGACTTCTTCGGCAAAATGTATCGCCGCTTGCGGTTGAGTCCCTGCGATCAACAAGCAATCAAAGCTTTGATTGTAATCAAGAGGACTCGCCTGCCCAGATTTCATCGCGTCCTTTGCCCCCCAGAATGCGAACCCGTCGCGGCCTCGGCCTACCCCTCGACCGATCGAAGCGAACTCGCCAGCCCCTGAGCCGGTAAAAATCATCCCGGTTCGCAAGGAGATCCCCAGCGAACGTGCGTGCGCCCAAAAAGGCACACAAGCGCCGCAGCCGCGACACTCCCCAAACCTTGCATAGCGCAGACTTTGCCAACTTGTGCGCCACCCAGGCGCTTGCCAAAACCGCCACTAGCACGTAAAATAGTGCTGCACGTGGAACCGTGCCAACCATGAAAGCGAATATTACACTTAAACTCGATGCTGATGTCCTGCGAGACGCTCGGATATTAGCCGCTGAAGAGGGCCTGTCGGTCAGCGCCTTGCTTTCCGCCAAACTCGATGAAATTGTCCGCCAACGCAAAGGATATGACCGCTCTCGGAAACGTGCCGTAGCCCGTCTGCGCAAAGGATTCGATCTCGGCTGGGTTGCCCCCGGTTCCCGCGAGGAACTTCATGGCCGATAAGGCGTTCGTAGACACCAATATCCTGGTTTACGCCCACGACCGCTCGGCTGGCGCCAAGCACGACCGCGCGCGGGCGCTCATCGAGAAGCTTTGGACCGTCGGCGGCGGAGTTCTCAGCACCCAGGTTCTGCAGGAGCTTTGCGTGAATCTCCGTCGCAAAACAGCACGTCCACTTTCCATTGAACAAACGCGCCAATTACTGCAGGATTACATGAGCTGGGATGTCGTTGTAAACACGGCTGAGTCGGTGATAGAGGCCCTCGTCATCGAGCAGCGTTACAATATTTCCTTCTGGGATGCCCTCATCATCCAGGCTGCGGGAACTTCCGGCGCTGCTGTTATTTATTCCGAGGATTTGGCCGACGGCCAGACTTACGGCCAGCTTCGCATTGTCAACCCTTTGAATCATTCCGGCGCAGATTAGTTCGGTCTCCACATGTCTCTTTAGATTGAGCGCTTTCCGCTTCACTTCCTCGTTCCAGAGAGCATCACGGCGCCAACGGGTTCCCGCCCCGCCCCGTCGAAGTTCTCCGATACACACACGTGATTTGCGACCAGCCTTGACATATGATATACTGGTAAACATGTCCCATGCTGCGATTCGGACACAACCCGGAGCCTGCTGCGACCACGGCGATGCCGTCCGGCACATCCGCGCCTCGCGCAAACCCGCCGCGCCCCGCCGATTTGCCGTCACTCCAGGCCACTCGCGAGGCCTGTTCCTCCCGAATCCACACCATTTCTAATCGTCACACCTCGCGATTAGAAAGCGCTATATCTCCTAGAAAACAAACGACCGCGTCACGTTCTAATCGTCAAAATTTGCATGGGTCGCCCGCGCATTTTCCGCCGTCCGATGCGCCCCTCTCCCGCGTCCACCCGCGCGTTGCCTTTTCCGTCCGCTCCTCGCTCATCGCTCCCCGCGCGCCGCTTCCCTCCCGCTATAATTCCGGCGTTCTCACATGCCGCGCCACGCCTCCAACACCGGTACCGCACCAATGAAAGACGTCTTCGAGAAATTCATGGGCTATCTGCGCTACGAGCGCAACTGCTCGCCGGAAACCCTTCGCGATTACTCCGCCGACATCAAACTCTTCCAGGGATTCATCACGCCGCCCGGTGAACCCACTCTGCCCCTGCGTCAGGTGGACCACCTGGTCATCCGCGAATTCGTCAGTTGGCTGTTCGATCGCAACCTGCAGAAAACCACCATTGCCCGCAAACTCGCCGCGCTGCGCACTTTCTTCAAATTCTGCGTGCGCGAAAAATATACCCTGCAGAATCCCGCGCGCCTCGTGAGCACTCCCAAACTTCCCAAGCGCGTTCCGCGCGTGCAAACGGCCGAGGAAATCAATAATTTCCTGGACGCTCTGCCCGGCGGTCCCGCCGCCGCGCAAAACGCCGCGCCCAGCCGCAAACGCGATAAAAAGCCTACCGCGCTCTCGCGCTTCGAGGAAAAGCTGATCCCCCGGCGCGACCGCGCCATGTTCGAATTGCTCTACGCTTCGGGCCTGCGCGTCAGCGAACTGGTGGGTCTGGATTACGGCAATGTGGATCGCGCCGGGCAAATGCTCCGCGTCCTCGGTAAAGGTCGCAAGCAGCGCGTAGTGCCCTACGGCTCGAAGGCCCAGGAAGCCCTCGAAGCCTACTGGCCGCTGCGCCTGGAAATTCTCGCGCATCCGCGCGCGAAGTCCGACCCCGAAGCCGTCTTCGTGAACCACCTCGGTGGCCGCCTCACCGACCGCTCCGTGCGTTACATGCTCAAGAAATACTGCAAGCTCGCGAACAATAATTGGGACCTGCACCCCCATTCGCTGCGCCACGCCTTCGCCACGCACCTGCTCAATGACGGCGCGGACCTGCGCGCCATTCAGGAGCTTCTCGGCCACGTTTCGCTCTCCACCACCCAGCGCTACACCCAGGCCAGCATCCAACAGCTGATGGCCGTTTACGATAAAGCCCATCCACATGCCTGAATTTTTGCGCTCGTTCGCGCATCCGGTGGGAACATCGCCGCGAACATTCAAGCAACTCGCCTGCGGCTCCGGCATCCAATTTTCAGGCCTGATTCGGGGGTCTCTGACATATGCAAATTGAGGAATTCTCGGCATGAAAACCATGCAAGCCAAAACGTCGCAACTCACACCCGTACCGGAAGCGCGTCCCGCCAAGGGACTGCAGATCTATCTGGAAACGCTGTGCTACAAAACGCGCGAGCGGCTGGAACTTATCAATATTACGAAAGACCTCAACGAAGTCGTGCGCAAGAATGGTCTGAAGGCCGGCTTCGTCCTGGTGCAATCCCTGCACACCACCACCGCCGTCTTCATCAATGAGTTCCAGCAAGCGCTCCTCGACGACATTAAATCATTTCTGGAACGCCTGGTGGGCCGCATTGATTACTGGCGTCACAACGATCCGAAACTCTCCGAATGCAGCCGCCAGAATGCCGATTCGCATCTCCGCGCCATGGTGCTGGGGCACACACTCTCCGTGCCGGTGCGCAATGGCGAACTTGCCCTGGGCTACTGGCAATCAATAATTCTTGCGGAGTTGGATGGACCGCGCGAGCGCTCCATCCATGTGCAGGTGCTTGGCGTTCCGGATGATTCCAGGGGCTAGGTGTTTCGCGTTTACAGGTTGAGGGTAAGCGAAGTCGCGGGAATGAAGCCGTCGCTGGGCTGCGGAGCCACGCGCGGCGGCGGCATCGGGTTCTTTACGCGGTCCACAGGATTGTAAAGCGTGTCGCGTTCTACCGGAACGCGGCCCGCCGCCCGTATCAGGCGCTCGAGCTCCGCGCGGGTCATGAATTCAGGAGTCGTGGCGCCCGCGTCGTGATAAATTTTTTCTTCCACCACGGTTCCATCCAGATCATTCGCGCCAAAACGCAAGGCCACTTGCGCGATGCGCGGCGTCAGCATGATCCAGTAAGCCTTGATGTGATCGAAATTATCCAGCAGCAGCCGCGACACCGCGATAGCCTTCAGATCGTCGAAGCCCGTCGGCGGAGGAATGTGCGCGAGCCCCGTATTCGCGGGATGGAACGCCAGCGGGATGAACGTAACGAATCCGTGCGTCTGATCCTGCGTCGCGCGCAGCTGCAGCAAATGATCCACGCGCTCTTCGGCCGTTTCGATGTGCCCGTAAAGCATCGTGGCGTTCGAGCGCAGCCCCAGTTGATGCGCCGTGCGCGCAATTTCCAGCCAGCGCTGACCGCTCACTTTGTGGTCGCAAATGATCTTACGCACGCGCGGGTGAAATATCTCGGCGCCGCCGCCGGGAAGCGAATCCACGCCCGCATCCTTCATCGCCAGCAAAGTATCGCGAATGGAGAGCTTGGAAATCCGCGAGTAGTAGCCGACCTCAACCATCGTGAATGCTTTCAAGTGCACTTGCGGAAAGCGCTGTTTCAGGCCGCGGATCAGCTCTAGGTAATACTCAAACGGCAGATCGGGGTGCAATCCGCCCACGATGTGGAATTCCGTCGCGCCTTCCGCCACCCCATCGCCGGCGCGCTTGTAGATCTCGTCCAACGCGAAATTGTAAGCGCCGGGTGAATCCGGTGAGCGGCCGAACGCGCAGAGCTTGCAGTGCGCCACGCAGACGTTCGTGGGATTGATGTGCCGATTCACGTTGAAGTAGGTGATGTTGCCGTGCTTTTTCTCGCGCACATGATTCGCGAGCCACCCTACGGCCAATAGATCGTGCGATTCGTACAACGCCAGGCCGTCATCGGCGTTCAGGCGCTCGCCGGCGAGCACTTTCCGCGCCACTGGCTCAAGGCGCGCATCGCTGATTCGCAGGCCGTTTAGTTGCATATCCATCTTCGTTTACGTGTCCTTCGCTATCGCTTCAAGGCCGCATCACTAATGTCGCGGCTCCCCAGAAAAGCAGGAACAATAAGCTAATATAGCCATTCACGGTGAAAAACGCAGCATTCATTTTGCTTAGATCGTTGGGCTTGACCAGCGAGTGTTCGTAGGCCAGCAACGTTGCGACGACTGCGATACCCACCCAAGCCGGCCACGCCAAGTGAAAACTCAGCGCGAGCCACACGAGCGAAGCAACCATCACGATGTGCATCACCCGACCGATTTGCAGTGCGCGAGCGATACCGAACCTCTTTGGGATGGAATATAGCCCCGCGGTCCTGTCGAACTCGACATCCTGGCATGCGTAGAGAACGTCGAATCCCCCCACCCATAATGTGACTGCCCCGCAGAGAATCAACATGCGCCAATCGAGTGAGCCACGAATGGCGATCCATGCCGCCGCGGGCGACATGCCGAGGCAAAAACCCAGCACGAAGTGCGACCACGCAGTGAAACGCTTGGTATAGGAATAGAAGAAAAGCACCGCGAGAGCGACCGCAGAGAGCTTCAGCGCGAGCGGGTTCAATTGCCAGGCCGCGAGGACCAATACCGCGGAAGCAAGCAGAGTGAACGCCCACGCGAAACCGATGGACAGCTCGCCTTTGGGGAGCGCGCGATTCGCGGTGCGAGGGTTGCGGCGATCGTATTCCACGTCCGCGATGCGGTTCATGGTCATGGCGGCGGAGCGTGCGCCCACCATCGCGACGATGATCCAGAGTATTTGCCGCCATGTCGGGAAGGCCCCGCCGGCCCGCGCGGCTAATAGCGCGCCGACCAGGGCAAAGGGCAGCGCAAAAACGGAGTGCTCGAACTTGATCATTTCGAGCACGACGCGAATTCGGGTTCTGGTCACGATTGTGTCGGCCACAGAGTCACAGAGGCACGAAGATAGAATAGCAGAGCGCCCTCAACGAGTCGCAAATTGCGGTGCCCTCGAAATTCGACGAAATGGAACCGAATCTTCAGCCGCGCACTTCCTCATCATTACTCTCTCTGTGCCGCTGTGACTGCGTGGCGAAGACTTATTCCCTGCGGCCCTTCCAACGGTACTGCTTTTCCTGCGGCAGGCCTAGTTGCGCGAGGACGCGATAGGCGAATTGTTCGACCAAGTCTGCGATCTTTTTCGGCGCGTAATAGAAGGCGGGCATCGCGGGCATTATCATTGCGCCGGCGTCGTGGGCGCGCAACGCGTTTTCAAGGTGAATGCGGTTTAGCGGGGTTTCGCGCAGGCAGAGTACGAGCGGGCGGCGTTCTTTCAGGCAGACATCCGCGGCTCGCGTGAGCAGATCACCGGCGGTACCCGCGGCGATCGAGCCAAGCGCGCCCGCGGAGCACGGGATTACGACCATGCCGTCCACCAGAGCGCTCCCGGAGGCAATGCTCGCGCCGATATCTTTATTCGGGAGGTATTCGACCTTTTTCGCCGCCGTTCCCGTGAGAAGTGACGGGAGTTTCTTGGCGTCCGTTGCAACCACCTCAAGTTCGGTGGCGATGAGCCGCATTCCGGCGTCGCTGGCAACGAGAAACACGTGCTGAACGCGCGAGTCTAAATCCAGCAGGCGCAGAACCGCCTGGGCGTAAACCGCGCCGCTCGCACCCGTGATTCCGACTGTGATGATGCTTCCACTGGATTTGGGCATGGGTGGCTGCCGAATCATCGAGTGTAGGTGGCGCGTTTCGGCAAAGTCAAGGTGGCGCGGGTACGCAGCGCGATTGAATCGGGTGCGATAAGCATTGGGTTAAGAGGTTCCGGAGTCCACCGCAGATCCGCCGAGAGCGCACAGAAATGCAGATGCTCGGGCTAATTTCTCGCAGGTTTCGTTGCGCGCTGGGATGCAAAAGTGGAAAATACACAGCGATGTTCGGAGGAGTTTGAAATGACTGCACGGTGGAAACGAGTGGTGGTGCCCGCGGTCGGGCTGGGCGTTGCGATCGGGCTGGCGCTGGGTTCCGGTGCGCCATTGCACGCGCGGCCGGACTCCGGCCAGGATTCGAGCGCCGACATTAAATTGCCGAAGCTCGAATTTCGCGACTTAAAACTGGACAACGGGTTGCGCGTGATTCTGGTGCCGGACCATTCCGCGCCAGTGTATGCGATTGACGTCTGCTACAACGTGGGCAGCCGCAACGAACGCCCGGGGCGGACGGGCTTCGCGCATCTTTTCGAGCACATGATGTTTCAAGGCTCGGCGAATGTGGGCAAGGGCGAACATTTCATCCAAGTGCTCAACAATGGCGGCGGAATGAACGGCACCACGAACGAAGATCGCACCACGTATTTCGAAGAGTTGCCCAAAAATCAGCTGGACCTGGGTTTGTTTCTCGAAGCCGACCGCATGCGTTCGCTGAACATCACGCAAGCGAATCTGGATAACCAGCGCAACGCGGTGCAGGAAGAGCGGCGGCAAGGAATTGACAACCAGCCCTACGGACGAGCGGAACTCGACGTGGACAATCTCTCTTACGACAATTTCGCCTACAAACATTCGACCATCGGGTCCATGAGCGACCTGAATGCGGCAACGATTGATGATGTGAAGGACTTCTTCCGCATTTATTACGCGCCGAACAACGCCGTGCTGACTTTGGTCGGCGATTTCGATCCCGACGAGGCGCTGGCGAAGGTGAAGCAATATTTCGGTTCCATTCCATCGCAGCCCACGCCTCCAAAGGTGGACTTGGCGGACGAACCGCACTACGGCGAGCGCCGCGAAATCATTTACGACCCGCTGGCGCGGCTGCCGGAAATTGACATGGCGTACCACATCCCACCCGGGAACACGCCGGAAAACTATGCGGCGCATCAGCTCGCGATCATTCTGGGCCAAGGCGAGAGTTCGCGTTTCTACCAGCACCTGGTGAAGGACAAGCAACTCGCTTCGCAGGTCAGCGTAGTGGGAGACGCGCGAATCGGCACCAGCCAGCTTTACATTTCCGCGAATCCGCGGCCGGGGGTGAAAGTGGAAGATCTGGA
This sequence comes from uncultured Acidobacteriota bacterium, assembly GCA_963804655.1. Taxonomy (GTDB): domain Bacteria; phylum Acidobacteriota; class Terriglobia; order Acidiferrales; family UBA7541; genus Palsa-295. The sequence continues at coordinate 308,398 of CAWDRE010000001.1, forward strand.
AAGAGGGATTGATGAGGAGATTGCAGCCGTGGTGAAAGATGGCATCACGCCGGCGGAATTGGCGAAGGCCAAGACGGAACTGCTGCGGCAATTCATCGAGAGGCGCCGTTCCAGCCTGTTTACGGCGATCCTGATCGGCAATTACGCCGTTTATTTCAACGATCCAAATTTGATCAATACGATCGTAGAGAAGGAAGACGCCGTGACCCTGGACGAGGTGAATGCGGTGGCGAAGAAATATCTGGTGCGCGACCAGCGAACGGTGGTGATCACCTATCCCGCGGCGGATGAGAAGACGGCAGCGAAGGGGGCGCAATGAGAGAGGACGCGATGAAGAAAAGGATGTCCACGGCGGAGCAACTTTGCGCAATCACCGCATTTGCGATTTGCGCGGCGTTACTCGCTCCCGGCGCGGCGCAGGCACAGGGCTCGGACAAGGGTACGTCCGTGAGCCAGGTACAGCGGCTGAACCGCGCTCCGGTGAACAAAGAGATTCTGCGCGTCGAGCTTCCGCGCCCCACGGTAGTAAAACTGAAGAATGGATTGACGCTGGTGCTGGAGGAAGACCACAAGCTGCCGACCGTGGCGTTCACCATGTGGATTCGCCCCGGACAATCGGCGGATCCACCAGATTTGCCGGGCTTGGCATCGTTTACCGCCGGAATGGTGCGCGAAGGAACGGAAAGGCGCACGAGCGAGCAGATTGCCAACGAGGTGGAGTCCCTGGGCGCGACACTCGATGCGAGTTCGCCCTTTGGCCAAAGCTACACGACGGTGACGGCGTCCGGATTAATCCCCGATGCGGCGAAGATTCTGGATCTGATGAGCGACGTGGTGCTGCATCCGAGTTTTCCGGCCGACGAACTGGCGAAATTCAAACAGAGCGAGGGAGCAAGTCTGGAACAGCGCCTCGCGAACCCGCGATTTCTGGCAGGGCAGGCTTTCCGGCGAGTCGCTTATGGCGACACGCCCATGGCCGTTGATTCACCGACAAAAGAGTCCATCGCCAAAGTGACGGGCGACGATTTGAAGAAATTCCACGACCAGCATTACGTGCCTGGCAATACGATTCTGGGGGTGACCGGCGATTTCAAAGCAAGTGAAATGAAGGGCTTGATCGAAAAGTATTTTGGAGAATGGTCCGGGCGGGAGGAGCCGCTGGCGGAATTCTCCGCCGAAGTGACGCCACAGCCGTCGAAGATCACCTTGGTGGATAGGCCTGGCTCCGTGCAGTCGTTTATTATCGGCGGCGATCGCGCGATCCGACGCACCGATCCGGACTATTACGGCCTGGTGGTGATGAATCAGATCGTGGGAGGCGGGCCGCAGTCGCGGCTGTTCCTCGATCTGCGCGAAGAACACAGCTTGACGTACGGCTCGTATAGCCGGTTCAACGCGGAGATTTATCCGGGCGATTGGCAGGCGTTCGCGCCGGTGCGGACGGCCGTGACCGGTGATGCGATGGATCGGTTCATCTACGAATTCAAGAAGATCAATGACGAGCCCGTGCCGCAGAGCGAAATGGATGACGCCCACCGGGCAATTATCGCGGGCTTCGCGCTTTCGCTGGAGCAGCCGCGCGAGATTTTGAGCGATTGGCTGACCGTGCAGTATTACGGCTTGCCGAGCGATTATTGGGACACGTATGCGGATCACATTGCGGCGATTGACGCCGGAGCGGTGCAGGCGTCGGCGAAGAAATTCGTGAACCTCGAGCACATGCAATGGATCTGCGTCGGCGACCGCAAGAAAATTGAAGACGTGCTGAAGAAATATGGCACGCTGAGCGTGGTGGACGTAACGGGAAAAGCCGAGAATTAGGTCATGAACCTTGCGAAATTGCTTCGCGCACCGCGGGGAAACCGGCGCGCGGAGCAGTAGGGGACGGTTTCAGGCTCGTTTAATCGCGCGGATGATGAGCAGGAGGAGGATGGCGCCGACAGTGGCCATCACCAGTTGCCCGATCAAACCGTACGTAGAAAGGCTCAGCAGCCCGAAAACCCAGCCGCCGATGATCGAACCAACGATGCCGACGAGCAGGTCAATCAAGACACCGAAGCCGGAACCTTTCACAATTTTCCCCGCCAGAAAACCGGCAAGAATGCCGATGATGATTTCCCATAGCAAGCCCATAAGTGTGCCTCCGGAACGGTACTGCAAGTTCTGAATCGCTGCGACAGGACGATTGGCCCCTTTCGACTGGGCGCCACTCTAGCACGAATTACGGCGGATGGCCGGTCTTTGCGGACTTTTCATGGGCGCCTGCGCCGCGTACCGGCACTGGCGGGTAGTGCTAGGATGGGGAGCCTGTGAGCGAAGACCATGGATGAACGCGAAGTACGAAAATTTCTGGAGGCGGTGAAGGGCGGGACGCTGACGGTGGAGAGCGCCGTCGAGCGCCTGCGGCAATTGCCCTATGAGGACCTGGGCTTCGCGAAAATTGACCACCACCGTTCGTTGCGGCAGGGATTTCCGGAAGTGATTTTCGCGCGGAAGAAAAGTCCCAAGCAGGTGACGGAAATCGTGCGAGGGATGCTGCGGGCGAAGGCGTCGCACAATATTCTGATCACGCGCGCGGACAAACAGACATTTGCCGCGGTGAAGAAGCTGGCGCGCTCGGCAAAATTTCATGAATTGTCTGGAGCGATCACGATCGAGCGCAGCCGCGCGAATCACGGAAAAGGATTCGATTCTGGTGGTGACTGCCGGGACCAGCGACATCCCCGTGGCTGAAGAGGCGCTGGTGACAGCGCAAATGATGGGACATCGCGCCGAGGCGATCTATGACGTGGGTGTCGCTGGATTGCACCGGCTCCTCGAACATCGCAAGCAACTCACCGCGGCGCGCGTGATTATTTGCGTGGCTGGGATGGAGGGCGCGCTGCCGAGCGTGGTGGCCGGTTTGGTGGCGGCTCCGGTGATTGCGGTGCCAACCAGCACTGGTTACGGCTCGAGTTTTGGAGGATTGACAGCGTTGCTGGCGATGCTCAACAGCTGCGCTTCGAATGTGAGCGTAGTGAATATTGATAATGGATTCGGGGCGGGTTGCGTGGCTGGCGTGATCAACCGGCTGTAGTTCCCTTGCCACGAAGTCACAGCGACACCGAGAAACGAAAAGAGGAAATGGCAGGCGGCGCTGTCTCGTTCGAGGAGGAGAGAGGTCCGTCACTTCGTTCGGGATGACGTCGGATCTCTTCGCGGGCAATCCTCAAGACATCGCAGATTGGATTGATGCCAGCAGCGCAGGCTCTTCTTCCGGCGCCACCGTGCGGAGATCGAGGATTAGGCGGTTATCTTCGATGCGGGCGATTACTGGTATGAGGCTTTGGGTTGGATCGGTTCCTGCGGCGCCGCTTTGAGCTTGGCGCAGGCGGGCTTCGATTTGCGCTGCGGACTGACGCGGGCTGGCGATCGTGACCAGATGCGTCGCTAGCTGTTGATCGGGTGTGGAACCCCCTCCGATCACTGAAAAGCCCGGAAGCACTTCGACGGTTACGCCAGGTTGCAATCTCGTGCGCAATTTTTCGCAGAAATTGTTGGCGCGCTTCCCAATTTCTTCAGCCGAAAGACGAATCATGCGCAGCGCGGGAATTTCATCGAGCGCGCCACGCAGGTAGCTTTGCAGTGTGACTTCCAGCGCGGCGATGATCAGTTTATCCACGCGCAGCGCCCGGAACAGCGGATTTTGACGGATGCGATCCACGAATTCTTTCTTCCCTGCGATGATTCCCGCCTGAGGGCCGCCCAGTAATTTATCTCCGCTGAAGCTCACGATGGAGGCGCCTGCTTCGCAACTCGCGCGGGCGACAGGTTCCGCGACGCCACTGGCTGCTAGATCAGCGATACAGCCGGAGCCCAGATCTTCATAGACAGGGATGTGGCAGCGTTCGCCTAGTGCGACGAGCTCTGCGAGCGAGGGGCGTTCGGCGAATCCCGTGATGCGAAAATTTGAGGGGTGCACGCGCAGGAGCAGGCGGGTGTGTTCCGTGATAGCGCGCTCGTAGTCGCGCAGGCGGGTACGATTGGTGGTCCCGACCTCGCGAAGGAGAGCGCCACTTTCGGTCATTATGTCCGGGATGCGAAAGCCGTCGCCAATCTCAATCAGCTCGCCGCGAGAGACGACCACTTCGGCGTCTTTGGCGAGGGTGTTCAGGACGAGGAAGACCGCAGCGGCGTTGTTGTTGACCACGATGGCGGCTTCGGCGCCGACAAGTTCCGCGAGCAGTCGCGCGGTGTGGACATCCCGCTTGCCGCGTTCACCGCGCGCGACGTCGTACTCCAGATTCGAGTAGTGCGTCGCGGTTTCGGCGATTTGGGCTGCCGCAGCCGGCGCGAGCGGCGCGCGTCCGAGGTTTGTGTGCAGCACGACGCCCGTCGCGTTGATCACCCGGCGGAGCGAGGGCGCGAGAATTCGTTCGACCTCAGCGATAACGCGGGATTCCAGCTGCTCGAGTTCGAATGTTGGTGCGACCGGCTCGTTTGATTGCGTTGATTCGGTTTTCAGCTGGGCTCGCAGCTCGGCGAGAACCTCGCGGACGGCGCGCGTAACAAGTTCACCGCCGGATTTCTGCGCCAATGCTCGCAGGCGGGGCTGCCCGAGCAGTTCGTCCACTGCCGGGATCGCGCGCAGACGCGAGCTTGCGTCTTTCTGCATCTTGGCTGCGGATTCCGGCGTCAGGTTCATCGCTAAGACATTTGAACACAATATGATACGAGCTGGCAATCGGTACCCAGCACCAGGGCGTTTCCCTTTGCGACAAAGACTCCGAGGGTCACATTGACGCGGGCGAAGCTGCATTCTACGCTGGACTTACAGTTTGGGACTGGCACTAGCAGGGTTGCGCGAGCTGGAGCATTTGCGGCGCAACATGCCGGCGGAACAAAATTATGGCGACAATTGACGAAGAACTCGGGCAGATCGAGCGGGATATCCGCACGCTGAAGATTGAGTTTGAACAGTACTTCGGCGGTGGGCGCTCCCGGCCACCGACAGATACGCAGTGGCGGCTGGAGACGAACTTGAAGCGCTATGCGGACCGTTCCGGCGATCTTTCCTCTGGCCAGCGATTTCGCTACAGCAACCTGGCGTCCACATATGCAAAGTATCAGGACATGTGGCGAAAGAAGTTGATACAGAAGGAAAGTGGAACCACACAGCATCATTACGGCGCCGCTGCCAAAGCGATTCAAGCGGAGCGTTCGCGCAAAGTCGCCGTCGAACAGATGGAGACGCGCGCCGCTGAAACCGCGGCCGCGAATGGAGACAATGGAGATTCAGCGGTATCTGCCGCTGCCGCGGTTGCTCATGCCGCAGCGGAAGCCGCGGCGCGCGCGGCCGAGACGCGGCACACGGCGACCGATTTTGCGATGGCGTTTTCCGATCCGGAGAACGAGACCGAGAAGGTGGAGAAGCTGTATCAACGGCTGGTGGAAGCGCGCAGCGAGACCGGCGAAAAGGCCGGAGTGCCAAGCCTGAAGGATTTCGAACGGTTCGTGCGGCAAAAGACGAAAGACCTGAAGGACAAAGGCGGCCGCGAGATCGAGTACACAGTAAGCATTGAAAACGGCCGCGTGAAGTTGAAGGCTCGCGTTTCCAACTGACGCCGCAAGACTGATCATTTCGCTTGCGGCTGGCTCACTTCCCGAATTCCCCGAAACGTACAAAATCTGAATTGAACTTCCCCTCGTAGCAGCCTCTTTCGAAAATGTCCACGAGCGCATACACTAGCTTTCTTTGTTCTGATGGAGGATTCATGGCTGGAGAATGTGGCGTGGCGCGGGCGCTGGTCAGCGTGTATGACAAGACTGGGATAGTGAAGTTTGCTCGCGAGCTGGCAGCGCTGGGCGTGGAGATTATTTCGACGGGCGGGACGGCGAAACTGCTGCGCGAGGGTGGGCTAGCCGTGCGTGACGTTGCGGAATTGACAGGTTGGCCGGAGATGCTAGGTGGGCGAGTGAAGACGCTGCACCCGAAGGTTCACGGCGGAATATTATTTCAGCGCGCAAAAGAATCGGATCAAAAGCAAGTTGCCGAGCACGGCATCGTGCCGATTGATCTGGTGGTGGTGAATTTGTATCCATTCTCGGCGACCGCGGCGAAGCCCGGCGTGAGTGCTGAGGAATTGATCGAGAACATTGATATCGGCGGACCGGCGATGGTCCGGTCGGCAGCGAAAAATTTCCAGAGTGTGGGGGTAGTAACGGATCCGGAGGATTATGCGGCGGTGGCCGGCGAATTGCGCGAGGGAGGCGAATTGAGCCTGACGACCCGGCTGAACCTCGCGCGCAAAGCCTATGCACGGACGGCCAGGTACGACGGCGAAATCGCGACAGAACTCGAGCGCCTGAAGGTAAACGACGAAGCACCCGGTGCCATATCCATCGGCGCGCTCGAAAAATTACCGCGGAGGATTCACATCGCGCTGGAGCGGCAGCAGCCCATGCGTTATGGCGAGAATCCGCACCAGGCGGCAGCGCTGTATATTCCGGCAGGAACTCCGGCGGCCGGATTGGCCGGAGCGAAGCAACTGCAAGGCAAGGAGCTTTCATACAACAATCTGGTAGATCTGGATGCGGCGTGGGCGCTGGCTTCGGAATTTCACCGGCCCGGAGTAGCCATCATCAAACATAACAATCCCTGTGGCGCGGCCGAGCAGGAATCGCTGCGGGAGGCCTACGTAAAGGCGCTGGAATGCGACCCGGTGTCGGCTTTTGGATCGGTGCTGGCATTCAATCGCGCGCTGGACGCGGCGACGGCGGAAGAAGTGGTTAAACTTTTCGTCGAATGCGTGGTGGCGCCGGGGTACGAAGCGGCGGCACTGGAAAAGCTCGCGAGCAAGAAAAATTTGCGGCTACTGGAAATGCTGCGCGGTGAATCCGCGGAGGAGTTGGACTTGAAACGGATTTCGGGCGGGATGCTGGCGCAGGAGCCCGACCGCCACGAGTTGGCCGAGACGGATCTGAAGGTGGTGACCGATCGCACGCCCACAGCGGAGGAAAAGCGCGCGCTGCTTTTCGGCTGGAAAGTATGCAAGCACGTGAAATCGAACGCGATCGTATTTGCGCGCGAGGGTCAGACGGTGGGAGTGGGCGCGGGCCAGATGAGCCGCGTGGATTCGGTAAAGATTGCGGTGATCAAAGCGGCGACGGCGGGACTTTCGCTCGAGGGCAGCGTGGTGGCATCCGATGCGTTCTTCCCTTTTCCGGATGGCGTCGAAGAGGCAGGGAAAGCGGGAGCTACCGCTGTGATCCAACCGGGCGGCTCGGTCCGCGACGCGGACGTAATCGCGACCGCCAACAGGATGGGTATGGCTATGGTTTTTTCTGGCGTCCGCCATTTCCGGCACTAGACGCGGGACCCGTGGAGGGCTGGCGGTGATAGGTGATTTCGATGACCTGTACATCGCCCGTCTGGGGAACCAGCTCCGAGCGCGAAGTGTAAGTGTCGGCGTCAATCCGCGTGAGAATCGCGCGTTTAGGCATCCCACTCACCGGGTTTTCAAAGGTGATTCTCTTTCCGTCCGTACTGGCGAGGTTCAGCACCGTCGCATCCGATTTTTCCCACGGTACCAGCTCCGAAGTGAAATGGCGAAAGTAGAAATTGATTCCATCAGGCATTTGCACCATGGTGAACACTTCGATGACAAGCGGCTTATCGCCTTCGATGAGCCGGAACACTCCCAACATCAGCCCCGCTTTCGGCGCCATCCATACTTGCTCGGCAACGCGCGGCCCCCAATCACCGCGCCACCGACCCTCCAGCCAGCCAAAGTCGGAGAGTTTGGCCGCAGCGGCCGATTGTGTAGATGGCAACGGGGCTGGTGAATCGGGAACAACCGCGGACGCACCACCTGAGCGCGCAACTCCACCGGTCGGATGCTGCGCGGAGGCCGGCGCCAGTGGGAACAAGCTCAGCAGAATCGCAATGGCCAGGAAATTACGAAGGGCCAGTTGGAATCGAAACATCTCGCGCTACCTCCCTAGGAGCGAATGGATGATCGCCGCGATATTTGGCCTGATTTTGCGCTGGTATCGAACATTTTCCCAAAAACTCAAGCAGGGAGGTATCCCAGGGTGCGTTCCACGCGTCCAAGCTATAGTGCAATAACGACGGACTTAGTGCGGCTATTACTTTGACGCATTCACCGGGGTATACGATAATGGAATTTCGCAGTGGACGCATGAAAACAATAATCTCTAGCACGCTTGGCGCAATCCTGGGGCTGTTCGCGGCCGCACCAGCCGCGTTGGCGCTAGGTGCTATTCCGGGAACGCCAGGGGCCTCGGGCCCTCAGACTGCGCAATCTGCCGCAAGTTCCCAATCAACCAAATCGAATCCGGCGGCTTCCGACGCGACGCATGGCGACGTTTATTACTACTTCACGATGGGCCATGTGGATGAGATGCAATTCGAATTGACGGGCCAGCCGGACCTCGCGACACAATCCATTGATTCCTATAAGAAAGCGCTGGAACTATCTCCGGGTTCGCCGGTGATCATGGAGCGGCTTGCGGAAATTTACGCCAAATCGCAGCACATTCGCGATGCTGTGGAGCAAGCCCAGGCTGCACTGAAGATCGATCCCGATAACGTGGATGCGCACCGGCTGCTGGCGCGGATTTACGTCCGCACGCTCGGGGATTTGAGCGCGGGCGACGTGCAGAAAGAAAACCTGGCCAAAGCGATCGAGCAATTTCAGGCAATTTTAAAGATCCAACCGGATGACGCCTATTCCGAGCTGTGGCTGGCGCGGCTGTATCGGTTTGAAAACCAGCACGGCGAAGCGGAAAAAGTGCTGCGCGACTTGCTCCAACGCGATCCCGGCAACGGGCCAGCCCTGGAACAACTGAGCCAACTGCTGATGGATGAGGGACGTTCGCAAGAGGCGGAGAAACTGCTGGCGGACGCCGCGAACGATTCCGCCTCGCCGGAAGTTTACGATCTATTGGGCGACGCGTATTCGCAATCCAAAGAGTACGCCAAGGCCGAAGAGGCCTATCGCAAGGCCGTCGAAGAAGATCCGGACGATCCCGGGCACTTGCACGGTTTGGCGCAAGCGTTGATGGCGCAGGACAAATACGCAGAGGCGCTGGAGGAATTCAAACGATTGGCCGAAGTGGAACCTGGCACCGCCGAGAATTACTTGCGGATGGCACAGCTGTACCGCCGCTTGGGGAAATTCGATCAGGCGGAATCGAGTTTATTACGTGCAAAGCAGCTGGCTCCCGGCAGCCTGGAAGTCCTTTATAACGAAGCGCTGCTATATGAGGATCAAGGCCGCTACGACGACGCCGTAAAGGTATTGAGCGACGCGATCGCCGGGATGAGGAGCCAATCGGCGAGCGGCTCGCGAAATCCCGAAGCGTCCGGGTCGGATAATTCCGCGAGCGCCGAGGCGAGTCCCAATGCGCTGGCTATTCTTTACGAGCAGCTCGGGCATGCGTACCGGGAACAGGAGAACTACACCGCTGCCATTCGTACCTACGAAGAAATGGCCAAGCTAGGTCCCGAGGCGCAAAAGCGCGCGGAAATGCTGCTGATTGATACTTATCGCGAGAGCCGCGATCTGGACCGCGCAATCGCTGAAACGAAGAAGCAGCTCGACGCTTCTCCGAAGGATGCGAGTCTGACCGTGACGTTGGCAACGCTCTACGGCGAAAAATCGGATACTGACGCGGCGACGAAGCTGCTCGATGGCTTGCTGCGAGGGAATGATAGCGACCAGGAAATTTACTTGAATCTGGCGCAGGTACAGGAACGAGGCAAGAAGTACGCGGAGGCGGAGCAGTCCGCGCAAAAAGCCGAGCAAATGGCGCACGCCGATGACGACAAGGAAACAGCGTGGTTCTTGCTGGGCGCCATCTACGAGCGGCAGAAGAAATTCGATCAGGCAGAGCAGGAGTTCCGCAAAGTGCTGGATGTGAATCCGAATAACGCTTCGGTGCTGAACTACTACGGCTACATGCTGGCGGATCGCGGCGTGCGATTGGACGAAGCGACTTCCATGATCCAGCGGGCGGTGACGCAGGAGCCCAGCAATGGAGCGTATTTGGACAGCCTGGGTTGGGCGTATTACAAGCAGAACAAGCTGACGGAAGCCGAGGAGAGTTTGCGCAAAGCGGTGGAACGCCAGGGCCACGATCCCACGATTCTGGGGCACCTCGGTGATGTGTATGCCAAGCTCGGGCAGCCGGAACGCGCCGCCTCTTATTGGGAGCGCGCGCTCGCGGAATGGCAGAAAGCGGCGCCGGCGGATTACGAGCCCGACAAGGTGAACGAGCTGGACGCGCAACTTAAGAATCTGAAACGGCGCACCGCGCAAAAAACCACGCCGGATTCGGCGAAACCGCAGTAAGCTCCCCCGCATGACTCGCGCGACACCCCAGAAAAGATCGGTGCGCCTTCCCGCGTTCGCGAAAATAAATCTGTGCTTGCACGTGGTGGGGAAGCGTCCGGACGGTTACCACGAGCTGCGCACGATTTTTCAAGCTATTTCCCTGCGCGACACGTTAGAGCTGTCGCTCGCGCCCGAGCCTGGAATTTTTCTGGAAACCAATGTGCCGGAGTTGCCGAACGGGCCGGAGAATCTTGTCTATCGCGCGATTGAAGCAATCGGACGCGAGCTTGGTTTTCGCGGCGGAATTCGCGCGAAACTGGAAAAGAAGATCCCTGTGGCGCGCGGGTTAGGCGGCGGCTCGAGCGACGCCGCGGCAGCGTTGATCGGGATGTTGCGCCTGACGAAAAAAAAGCTGCCCCTGGAACGATTGCTGGAGATCGCAGCGGGATTGGGCGCGGATGTGCCGTTCTTTTTGTTTGGCGGACGCGCTTTGGCGGTGAGTCGCGGTGACGAGATCTACCCGCTGCCGAACGGGCCGAAGCGGACGATCCTGGTGGTATCGCCGCACGACGTGGGAGTGAGCACCAAGGAGGCCTATCAGTGGGTTTCCGAGGAATTGACAAAACGCGCGGAACCCCCTAAAATCTTGAGGTTCTGTGCTCTGTGCTGGAGCCGGCAGGGGGCGGGCATCTCGAACGATTTCGAGGCGCCGGTCTTCCGCCGTTATCCCCGCCTTGGAGAAATCCGGGAGGGATTGCTCAAGCGAGGAGCCGCAGATGCCGCGCTGGCGGGTAGCGGGTCGGCGGTGTTCGGAGTATTCCGAAACCCAGCGCAGGCGCGCCGAGCCGCTCGTGCGTTCCCGGAAGATTCGGTTTTCGTCGTTGAAACCCTATCCAGGGAAGACTATGGCCGTGCTTTGGGCTGGCGTGCGGAATAGCGCGCGCCGGAGCGTAGCCGGCTGAGGGGAAAGTTTTGGCCGACGACAAATTCAAGATTTTCTGCGGCACTGCGAATCCCGCGCTGGCGAAAGCGATTTGCAAGTATGTGGGCGTGCCGCTGGGCCAAGCGGAGCACGGGCAGTTCAGCGACGGTGAGACGCGTTATCAGATTTTGGAGAATGTGCGCGGCGCGGACGTGTTCGTGGTGCAGCCGTGCTCGACGCCGGTAAATTTCAATCTGATGCAGCTGCTGCTGATGATTGATGCGTTCAAGCGGGCGTCAGCTTGGCGGATCACGGCGGTGGTGCCGTATTACCCGTACGCGAGGCAGGATCGCAAGGACCGGCCGCGGGTGGCGATTTCGGCGAAGCTGGTGGCGGATTTGCTGGAAACGGCGGGCGCGAGCCGAGTGCTGACACTGGACCTGCACGCGCCGCAGATTCAAGGATATTTCAATATCCCGGTGGACCACCTGTTCGCTTCTCCGGTGCTGGTGGAATATTTTCAGAAGATGAATCTGGGCCCGATTACGGTGGTTTCGCCGGACGCGGGCGGAGTGGAACGCGCGCGGTTTTTCGCGAAACGAATTGACGCGCCCCTGGCGATCGTGGATAAGCGCCGCATTGATGTGAACGTCAGTGAAGTGATGCACCTGATCGGCGACGTGGCGGGGCGCCCGGCGCTGGTGATTGACGACATCATTGATACCGCGGGAACGCTGGTAAAGACCGCGGAAGCGCTGACGAAGCACGGCGCGACCAGAGTTTTCGCGGCTTGCACGCATCCGGTTCTTTCGGGGCCGGCGGTGGAGCGGATCGCCAAGTCGAATATCGAGGCGGTGGTGGTGTCGGATTCGGTGCCGCTGACTGAAGCGGCGCAAAAGCTGGACAAGATCAAAGCGTTGAGCGTGGCGCCGCTGCTGGCGCGCGGGATTCAATCCATTCACGAAGAGACTTCAATCAGCGAGCTCTTTATTTAGCGGGAGAGGAATTCATGGCGACATTCACAGTCGAAGGGAAGGTACGCGAGGGGCGCGGGAAGGGTCCTGCGCGGCGCACGCGTCTGACCGGGATGGTCCCGGCGATTCTGTACGGCGGGAAGAAAGATTCGATCTCGCTGGCGGTGAACGCCAAGCAAGTCGCGCGCATTCTTCGTTCGGAGACCGGCCATAACACGATTTTCACGGTGCAAGTTGCCGAGGGCGACGCGGAAAAAGCGATGGTAAAGGATTGGCAGGTGGATCCGGTCAGCGGGAAGCTCCTACATGTGGATCTTTTCCGGATCGCGATGGACGTGCGCATGCGCGTCATGGTGCCGGTGCACACCTTCGGTGAGCCACAGGGCGTGAAGATGCAGGGCGGAGTTTTTGAGACGGTGACGCGTGAAGTGGAAATCGAGTGCTTGCCCGGCGACATTCCCGAGGAATTCAAAGTGGACGTCAGCGACATGCTGATCGGCAAGCAATTGCGCGCCGCAGATCTCCCGTTTGACCCCAAGAAGATCAAATTGCTGACTGACCCGACACGCGTGATCGCGCACGTGGTGGTGCTGAAGAAGGAAGAAGAACCGGTGGCGGATGCGGCGGTTACCGCGGAAGCGGCGCCAGCCGAGCCGGAAGTGATGAAGAAGGGCAAGAAGGAAGCGGAAGAGGGCGAGGGCGAAGCGGCAGAGGCTCCTGCGAAGGCGGAGAAGTCCGAGAAGAAGAAGTAGCGCTTCCAGCCGGCTGCTAGCGGAGCTTGCGATTCCGTCGCTGGCGGACTCTCAGGGTAAACATGAGACTCATTGTCGGCGTCGGAAACCCTGGCCCGGAATACGAGTTCACGCCGCACAATCTGGGGTTTCTGGCGGTGGATGCGGTGGCCGGACGCGCCGGGATTCGCGTGACGCGGCCCGAAGCGAAGTCATACGTGGGACTGGGAACTTTGGCTGGTAGCGAAGTAGTGCTGGCCAAGCCGCAAACGATGATGAATCTGAGCGGCGCGGCGGTGCGGATGCTGCTCGAGCGGTATGAATGCAAAGCCGCCGAGATGATCGTGCTGAGTGACGAGGCCATGTTGCCGTGGGGCATGCTGCGGATTCGCGAACGAGGCAGCGCCGGCGGGCACAACGGCTTGAAGTCGGTGATCGCGTCTCTCGGGACGAATGAATTTATCCGCGTCCGGCTGGGAGTGAAGCCGGAATATCCGCTGGAGGACATGGCGGATTACGTTCTGGGAACGATGCGCAAGCCGGAGCGCGAGATTGCGGCGCAGATGGCCGCGGAAGCCGCCGAAGCGGTGGAATTGATCTTGAGCGAGGGCGTGGGCAAGGCGATGGCGCGGTTCAACCGGCGCGTGGAGACGGAAGAAGATCCGGAATAGCAGCTTCTTGCGATAAGACTTAACACTGGGGACACAGAGGACGGCATCGAGTTCACGGTGAATCTCCTGCTGACTCCGCGGAGAGCAGGGTGCCGCAGAGACGGCGCAACCGATATTTCGCAGTAAGAGACGAAGAGGAATCGAGGACATATGGAAGAGCGTCAGTACGACCTGATTTTCATCTGCCGGCCGGATACGCCGGAAGCGGATATAGACAAGCTGATCACGACGCTGGAGCACACGGCGGCGGAGAAGGGCGCGAAGATCGAGTCCGTGGCAAAGTGGGGCCGCAAGCGCATGGCGTATCGCGTGCAGAAATTGCGCGAGGGATTCTTCGTGTACATGGTGGTGAAGTCCACGCACGGCGAAGTGGTGAAAGAGCTGGAGCGCCGGCTGAAAGTGTCTGACCCGGTGATCAAGTATCTGACCGTGCGCCTGGACGAAGAATTGAAGCGGCAGGAAAAATTGAAGAAGCACCGCGAACGGCGCGCCGCGCGGCGTCCGCGCAAGGCGGTTCCGGCAGCACCGGCGGCCCCAGTTGCGCCTATGGCGCCACCGAGCGAGCAGTCCGCACCCACGGCATAGTAGAGACATCGTCGTTAAGTTGTAGGGGAGCGGGTATTAGACCCACAACCAGGGCAGCTGACGACGGATTCGCAATCGAGAAGATAATTTGGCGGCAGACCGGGACATCAGCGCATTGCCCGGGGATTTCCAAGGGAATTTCGTCAGGAGAATCGAATGGCAGAAGAAAACGCACCAATGCAGCAATCGCACGGGCCTTCCTCGGGAGGCATGCGATCGTCGGGACCGGGCGGACCAGGCGCCGGTGGAAGACCTGGTGGCGGACCGGGTGGCCCAGCCAAGCGCGGGAAGCGGAATTTTGTGCGCAAGAAGAAGGTTTGCCGGTTCTGCGTGGACAAAGCCGACTTCATTGACTACAAGAAGGCCGAAATTCTGGCGCCGTTCATCCAGGAGCGCGGAAAGATTCTTCCGCGGCGCATGACTGGAACGTGCGCGCGGCATCAGCGTTGGCTGACCGTCGCGATCAAGCGGGCGCAGAATATTGCGTTACTGCCGTTTGCAGCGGAGTTGTAGCGTCAACGCCTGAAACGCATCTGAAATCGTAGGGCGGCTCTGAGAGCCGCCCCTACAAAAGTACCCGGGAAGCCGGGTCAACGAAGAAATTATCGGATTCGAATCGCTCGTAGAAACTCGAGGGGCAGAATCATGCAGATCATTTTGCAGGAAGACGTCGAAAAGCTGGGAACGCGCGGGCAACTGGTGGAAGTGGCTGAAGGTTATGCGCGCAATTTTCTTCTGCCGCGCAAGCTGGGCCTGGAAGCTACGGCCGGCAACCTGAAGCGTCTGGAGAAGATGCGCGCCAACTTCGCGAAGAAGGAAGCAACCGAGAAGGAAGCCGCGCAAAAGCAGCGCGAACAGCTCGCGGCCGTTGCGCTGGAATTCACGCGGAAGGCTGGGGAGAACGACCAGCTTTTCGGCTCGGTCACCTCGGGTGACATTGCCGAAGCGCTGGCTGCCAAGGGATTTGAGATTGATAAGAAGCGAATCGTCCTTGCTGAACCGATCAAGGTCATGGGCGAGTACGAGGTCCCGGTGAAGTTGCACCGGGAAGTTACGGCGAACCTGAAGATTGCGGTGAAGAAAGAAGAGTAACGACATTTCTTATTGGGATTCCGAAGGCGTCCTGCAATTTGGGGCGCCTTTTTCATTTGTGCAGTGCGCGGGCGGCCGATAGGAAGTTATCCACTTTTCCGAATTCATGCACAGGCGATAACGCCGGGGTGCGATTGACGCGAGCGCGGAATTTGCGCACAATTCTTCCGCCTACGACGAAAGGAACCCACGTCGTCAGCGGGCACGGCTTGCGGCGCCCCAACGACGCTTCGGCGGCGTTGTCGTGAAGCGCCAGCAGTTGTAAGATTGGGTTGGCCACAGGAAAACACAAACGCAAACCATGCCAGGCGACACAACTCTCGAACGCCCGCTACCGCACAATCTGGAAGCTGAGCGCAGCATTCTGGGCGCTATCCTGCTGGACAATCACTCGCTGAATGCCGCGATTGAGAAGGTGCGCTCGGACGATTTCTTTTTGCCGCAGCACCGCCAGATTTTTGAGCGCATGGTGCAACTGGGCGAGAAACAGCAGGCCATAGATATCGTCACGCTGATGGAAGATTTGTCGCGGCGCGGCGAATTGGAAGCAGCGGGCGGAATCGCTTACCTGTCGCAGTTGGCCGACGGCTTGCCGCGCATCACGAACGTGGAGCACTACGCGCGGATCGTCAAAGAAAAATCGGTTCTGCGCAACCTGATTTTTTCGGCATCCGCCATTCAAGAGCAGGCGCTCGCGGCGGGCGATGATGCCGACGTGATTCTGGATCGCGCTGAATCGGTAATCTTCCAACTGGCGGAAGACCGCGTGAAGGCGGGGCTGATCGGCGTCAAGGAACTGGTTCGCGACAATTTCGAGCGGCTGGAAAAGATCTTCAGCGAGGGCCGGCGAATCACCGGGCTGGCGACGGGTTATGCCAACCTCGACAACGAAACCGCCGGGCTGCAGCCTTCCGAGCTGATCATTCTGGCAGCGCGGCCATCCATGGGAAAAACGGCGCTGGCGCTGAACATTGCGGAAAACGTGGCAGTGCGCCACCGCGAGCCGGTAGCGATCTTCAGCCTGGAAATGTCCAAAGAATCGCTGCTCTTGCGTTTGCTGGCCTCCGAGGCGCGCGTGGACGCGCACAAATTCCGCACCGGCCATATGAATCGCGACGATTGGAGCAGAGTGACCGGCGCGCTGACGAATCTGGCCGAGGCGCCGCTGTGGATTGACGATTCGGCTTCTTCGACCGTGATGGAGATGGGCGCGAAGGCCCGGCGGCTAAAGCGCGACCGCGGGCTTTCGCTGATTATCGTCGATTATCTGCAACTCGTGGTGCCCACGAACATGGGGCGCCAGAGTAATCGTCAAGAAGAAGTCTCTGGGATGTCCCGTGCGCTGAAGGGGCTGGCCAAGGAATTGAAGGTGCCGATTGTGGTGCTGAGCCAGTTGACGCGCGCGCCGGAGCGCGAGGAGCGCAAGCCGCAGCTCGCGGACCTGCGCGAATCGGGCGCGATCGAGCAGGATGCGGACGTGGTGATGTTCATCAACCGGCCGAATTTCTACAAAACGGATTTGCCGGAGGAAGATCGCGCGAAGGCGGAACTGATCATTGCGAAACAGCGCAACGGTCCCACCGGGAATTTGAGTTTTGTTTTCCTCGCGCGCCACACACGATTTGAGGAAGCCGCGCCGGACGCCTGGAGCGCCGGCGGAGGGCCGGAGGAGTAACATTCATCCGGCTTCGAGCGGCGTCCACTTCCTACCACATGCGTGTCGGAGGGGCCGCGATGGTTAAGCGCTCCTTCCGGAAATCCTCAAATTGACAACCGAAAAGACTGCTAAACCTCTTTTTAATCAGCTACTTATGAACACCCAAAGAAGGCTGGTCATGCGCCAGGCTTGGCGAACGACTTGCAATGATTCCAAGTGGGTGTTTACCCAAACGGCGCGGAGCGAGTTGCAGACGGGAAATTCGTTCGCGCTCGCGCGCGGGAGTCTGGCATTCTAAAAGACGATGTCAAAACCAATTCATTTTGAGGGACGCCCGGTGTGGGCGGAGATTTCGCTGGCAGCGATCCTGCACAACTTACGGGTGATTCGCAAACACGTGGGAGCGCAACGCAAGATTCTTGCGGTAGTGAAATCGAACGCTTACGGCCTGGGCGCGGTGCCGATTTCGAAAGCGCTGCAGAAGGCCGGCACGGAGTGGTTCGGTGTGACCTGCGCGAACGAAGGCATCGAGCTGCGTGAAGCAGGCATTCGGAAACGCATATTGATTTTGACTGGTTTCTGGCCCGGCGAAGAAAAGCGTCTGATCAAGAACAACCTGACGCCCGCGGTTTTTCGCGTGGACGATCTTCGTCACCTGGAACGCAGCGCCAAGTCGGCCGGCGGCAAAGCTCGCGTGCCGTTTCATTTGAAGATCAATACCGGCATGAACCGGCTGGGAATTTCGCCCGATGAGATCGAAACCTTCGCGGGCGCTCTGGCTGATTGCAAATATATTCAGCTGGAAGGAACGTTCACGCATTTCGCTTCTGCGGAAGATTTCACCGCGCAGCAAACCGACGAGCAGGAGAAAACTTTCCTATCCGCCCTAGCGCGGATGCGCGAGTTGGGTGTCTCGCCCGGAATCGTGCACATGGCCAACAGCGGCGCGATCTGCGCGCGGCCCAGCACGTGGGCGGACATGGTGCGCCCGGGAGCGATTCTCTACGGTTATCACCAGTCGTTTGACCCGCCGCAAAAGAAACAGGAAATCGCGGGCCAGATCCCGCTGCGGCCGTGCCTGGCGCTGAAGGCCCGAATTATCTCGGTGCGAGACGTGCCCGAGGGCGAAGGCGTGGGGTACGGGGCGCGTTTTGTGACCAAACGGCCCGCGCGCATCGCCGTGATCAACGCTGGATACGCGGACGGAGTGGCTCGCGCCAGAACCAACCGTGGGTGCGCGCTCGTCCGCGGCCGGCGGGTTCCGCTGGTGGGCACGATTTCAATGGACTTGACTACGCTGGACGTGACCGACGTGCCGGAAGCCTCGCTGGGCGATGTGGTGACGATTTACGGCAAAGATGGAGATGCGGCGATCGAAGTCTCCGATGTTGCGCGCGAGATCGGCACCGTGACTTCAGACCTCTTATGTGCGCTGGGACGCCGCGTCCCGAGATTCTACCTATAGCCCGCCGGGCTGGGCTTACCGGCAGTAGCAGGACTAGGTACGTTTACCATGTAAGCGCTCCTCGTTGACTCCCACTTCCCACGCGGTGCTATACTGAGGACCTCATAAAGAATTCATAAGGACCTCTGATCATCCCGGCCGGGCGCCCAAACTCATAAGCCGGAAAAAAGCAAGTCGAGACGAAATCATTGGACGCGGTTCGTCTGATACAGATTTTCATAAGGTGGGACCATGCAAAGGACTCCTTCCGTTCCTCATAACCGGCCACCGGCCCTTCCAGCTGCGGAAGCTTCAACGATGAAGCCCGCCACGCCCTCACGTCCAGGTCTGGAACGTGTCGGGACTTTCTGGGACATGTTGGGAATTCGCATCGTATTCATGGCGGTATGCGTCGCGGCAGGATTTCACTTCCGGCCGTTTAGCGTCTCGCCGCTCTCTGGTGCTGCCGTTGGGTGTTTGTTCGGCCTGGCGGTCATACTGTTCGAGCTGCGCTTGCGGCACGCAAGCCTACGGCGACTGATCGGCGCGGCGGTCGGCTCGATCCTGGGACTGCTCGGCGCTTATCTCACCTCGCTCATTCTGACGCACACCACGATGCCGGAAAGCACGCGGTCGTTCTTCAGCTTGGCGGCATTCCTGGTGATGGCCTATATCGGGCTGATCCTGGGCGCGAACAAGGGCGATATGCTCAATCTCCAGGCGCTCGGCGGATTGTTCGGCAGCGAGCGCAGCCTGAAGCATTCGTTCAAGGTGCTCGATACCAGCGTGATCATAGATGGCCGCGTGGCGGACATCGCCGAAGCGCAATTCCTGGATGGAACGGTGATCATCCCGCAGTTCGTACTGCACGAATTGCAGTTGGTGGCCGATTCCGCCGATCCGCTGAAGCGGCAGCGTGGGCGACGCGGACTGGAAGTGCTGCAACGAATTCAGAAAATGGCGCATTTGGAAGTGCAGATCGCCGACGACGATTTCCTGCAAGTTCCGGAAGTGGACCTGAAGCTGATTGAATTGGCGAAGCGCTACGATGCGAAAATCGTGACCAACGATTTCAATTTGAATAAGGTGGCGACGCTGCAGGGCATCGAGATTCTGAACGTGAATCAACTGGCGAATGCGCTGAAGCCGGTGGTGCTCCCCGGCGAGACGATGCGGGTGTTTATCCTCCGCGAAGGAAAAGAATACAACCAGGGCGTGGCGTATCTGGACGACGGCACCATGGTGGTGGTGGATGGCGCGCGCAAGATGATAAACAAGACGATCGATATCACCGTGACTTCCGTGCATCAGACGACCGCCGGCAAAATGATTTTCGGGCGGTACGACGAGCGCGGCGAGCAACAGATACCGCGGGCGATCGCCGGTGGCTCACAACTCAGTGAAACTGCACCGCGCGCGACCGAGGGTGGCGGCGAACGTCCCGCTCGGCCGCTTTATCCGGAATCCGGCAGGTCGTAGCGACGCACAGGCATACTTTTCTCTTTGACATCCGCAGAAGTGCTGCTCGTCTTCCCTTCCTCAACGTAGCAGGATTGCGATAGACTGTTGACCCTTCATGGGCCGAATAGCCGCAATCATCCCTGCTGCTGGTCTGGGCACCCGCATGGGCGCCGAAATGCCGAAGCAATTCCTCGAGTTGGATGGCATGCCGCTGGTGATTTTCACATTGCGGCGGCTGGCGGCTTGCTCCGCAATCACTGATTTTTTTCTTTCGACGCGTGCGGACGATATCGTGCCGCTGCAAGATAGAGTGGCGAAGGCGGCGCTGGGACGTCCGGCGCGTGTGGTGCACGGCGGAGATACGCGGCAGCAATCCGTGGCGAACGCGTTGGCGCAAGTGGATCCCGCAACCGAAGTGGTGCTGGTGCACGACGCGGTCCGGCCGTTTGTTACTGCGGAACAAGTGGACCGCGTGATTGCAGAGGCACGCAAGCGCGGTGCCGCGATTCTGGGAATCCCGGCGATTGACACGGTGAAAGAAGTGAAGCGCGCGAGCCTGCCGGAGGATGTGGCGCTGATTACTTCGACGATTCCCCGCGAGCGGGTGGTGCTGGCACAGACCCCGCAGGCGTTTTCCTATGCGCTCTTGCGCGACGCGTTTCGCAAGGCACAGACGGACGGGATCGTGGCATCGGACGAATCAGCGCTGGTCGAACGATTTGGGCACGACGTGTTTGTGGTGCTGGGTTCGGAACGAAATTTGAAGATCACGCGGCCGGCGGACATGGACCTGGCACGATTTTATCTGGAGCAGGAGCGTCGCGCGAAATGACACGCTCGGGAATTGGATACGATTTGCACCGCCTGGCCGAAGGACGCAAGTTGATGATCGGCGGAGTCGAGGTGCCGTTCGACAAGGGCTCGGTGGGACATTCGGATGGCGACGTGCTGGCGCACGCTTTGTGCGACGCACTGCTGGGCGCGGCGGGACTCGGCGATATTGGCACCCATTTTCCGGATACTGATCCCAAATGGAAGGGCGCGTCGAGCTTATTGTTTCTGGAGCACACGCGGAAATTGCTGGATGAGCGGAAACTTCGGATAAGTCATCTGGACGCCGTGGTGATCTGCGAGCGGCCGAAACTGGGGCCGCACTTCGCTGCCATGCGCGCGGCGCTGGCGAAATCGCTGGGTGTATCCACAGAGCAAATCAATCTGAAAGCCAAGACCAACGAGGGCACGGGCGAAATTGGGCGCGGCGAGGCGATTGCGGCGCATACGATTGCCACGCTGGAAGGATGAATTCGACGCACAGACGCAGAGGGCGCAGAAGAAAGCGCACAGACAGTTTAAGATGGCAATGAATTGGCTTACCGGATTTCATGCCGTGGAAGAGGCGCTGGCTGCGGGACGGGCGCTGGATCGGATTGTGATTGCGCGCGGGCGGCACGGCGAGCGCGTGGAAGCCGTGGTGCAGCTGGCGAAGTCGAAGGGCGTGCCGGTACGCTTTGAAGACCGCCAGCAGATTGACCGCCTGGTGGGAATGCGCGAGCACCAGGGGGTGGCGGCGTTGGGAGCCGCGAAACCGGCGATGGAGCTGGAAGATTTGCTGGCGGCGCGAACTCCGCAGGGCTTGCTGGTTTTGCTCGACGGTATCGAGGATCCGCACAATCTGGGCGCGATCGTGCGGACGGCGCTGGCAGCCGGCGCCAATGGCGTGGTGATTCCGGAACGGCGGGCGGCGGGATTGAGCGATACCGTAGAACGCGCATCCGCCGGTGCTCTGGCACATTTGCCGATCGCGCGCGTAAAGAATCTGGTGCGCGCGATGGAAGAGATGAAAGAGGCGGGCTACTGGCTGGTGGGTCTCGATGAGCGCGCAGAAAAAAGTTACACGCAAGTGGATCTGAAGGGATCGGTAGGGATCGTGCTCGGCAGCGAAGGGGAAGGCTTACACGAACTGACGCGCAAACGATGCGACTTTTTAGTTTCGCTGCCTACGGCGGGTCCGGTGCGATCACTTAATGTTTCTGTGGCGGCGGGGGTGATGCTGTTCGAGGTCGTGCGCCAGCGCAGGTCAACAGCAACACCGATGAACGCAGATAAACACAGATGACACCGGATTGTGAAAGGCGGCTCTCGAGCTACAAGCTTCAGATGCCGCGTGACGGTGGCTCGAAGCTTCCTTCAGCCTCGTCTGTCCGACCTTCATTTTCGCTTTTCAATTTTCCGCCTTCCCTACTTGTCGTATTTAAGCAGCGAAAATACGTGGAGGCCGGGGAGTTTGGCGCGGCCGTTGAGGAACGTTAGCTCCACGGCGAAGGCTGCGCCGGCAACTTTACCGCCCAATTGCTCAATGAGTTTCACTGTGGCGGCCGCGGTGCCCCCGGTGGCGAGCAAGTCGTCGCAGATCAGCACGGTTTGGCCCGGCTTGATGGCGTCCTGGTGGATGTCGAGTTGGTCCGTGCCATATTCGAGCTGATACGTAATGGAAGCGGTCTTGCCCGGCAGCTTCTTGGGTTTGCGGACCGGTACGAAACCCGCACCGAGGCGGTAGGCGAGAGCGGGTGCAAAAATAAAGCCGCGCGCTTCGATGCCGGCGACGATGTCCACCTTGGTTCCGTTGTATTGTTCGCAGAGTTGATCCACCAGCGAATGGAAACCCGCGGGATCTTTCAGCAGCGTGGTGAGGTCATAGAACAAAATTCCCGGCTTCGGGTAATCGGGAATTTCGCGGATCAGCGCTTTTAGGTCGTTCATCGTTCTCCTTGAGTTTGCTGGGTGCGCGTTGCTTGTCGCGAGCTGCAACAGACCAACATCACCACAGATGAACATAGATAAACACGGATGAAAGCCAAACGATTTCGAAAATCAATGCTGGCTCGATGCTTCGCGCTCAGCGCTCGATCGAGAATCGCTTCGAAAATTGCTCGAGCAGCGGCGCATCCTCTGCGGAGACGCTGGAGACGAGAGCGCCTTGCGGGCCCCGCTCGAGTTCCGGTCGCAATTCCGCCAGCTCGGGTTCGCCACCAATGGCATAAACTTCCACGCGGCCGTCGCGCAGATTCTTGGCATAGCCGGCGACACCCAAGCGTTCTGCGACGCGCAATGCGAAATAACGGTAGCCAACTCCCTGGACCATGCCACTGATCAAATAGCGCCTGGATTGGCGGTGATCGCGATTGTCCGTCATACCCGTTACGGCCCCAAAGCAGCAAACGCGCGATTTTAGCAGAGCCTGGATGCGCATAACAGGGAGAGCGCGGGCTTTTTGCCATCACTGAGAAGAGTCCGCCGCCGGAAAATGAGTTAGAGTTGACCACGGAGGCGGTACTCAGCATCTAAGAACGAAGGATACCTGAAATGCCAGGACGCATTCGACTACTCGGCAGTTTCGCAACGGCGGCCTTCGCGCTGCTGGTGTTTTCGGCGATGCCTTTGCGCGCGCAGGATGCCGGCCCGCAGGCTCCGCCTCCCAAATTCGATGTGAAGCGAATTCCGGCCGAACCGCATCCCGGCCCTCCGCCCGTGCCGGAACAGGTCATCATTCAGAAATTTGTGGCGAATGAAGAGGTGATGAAGAAGGCTTTCGAAACCTACAATTTCACGCAATCCGTCCGTCTGGACGAACTGACCGACCCGGGCGGACAATTCAACGTGACGGGCGAAGTGTACACGCGGCCGGATGGCCAGCGATATCTGCGCGTCACGAAGCAGCCCGTTTCCACTTTAAAGCTGATGCATTTTTCGCTGGAGGACGTGCGGGTGATCTCCAGCATGCCGGAATTTCCTCTGACGCCCGACAAGATCGCCAACTACGATTTGAAATATGTGGGCCAGGAAAAACTGGACCAGCTGAACACCTATATTTTTCAGGTAAAACCGAAATTATTGAGCCGCAAGGAGCGGTATTTCCAGGGAGTGGTGTGGATTGACGACCAAGATTTCGCCATCGTCAAGAGCTATGGAAAATTCATGAGTGAACTCGAAGGGAATGGCACGGAGTTGCCTTTCACGATGTTTGAGACTTACCGCGAGAATTTTCAGGGGAAATACTGGCTGCCGACGTACACGCGCTCGGACGATTATCTGAAGAGCGAGCAAAATGACGAACTGCCGCTCCGGCTGGTGATCCATTGCACGGATTTCAAATTGAACACTGACGCCAATGCCGGCGGACCGGAGGAAGGGCCCGCAACGCAGGGCTCGCAGGCTGTTGCGGCGGGCAAGACTTCTCCGTCGCCGCATTGATATCACTGCAAAATCTGGAGATGGCGCGGCAGCTCGCGGATGGAATCGAGCAGGATTTCCGGTTTGGCTGCGCGAATCCGCGCCGCCGTTGGAAATGGGCCAAGTACGCCGATGGCGCGCACACCTGCACCGCGAGCCATTTCGATGTCCTCGGCCGTATCGCCAACGTACACAGAATCGCCCGGCGCTAGACGCAGGCGCTTGAGGGCCAGTTGCAAGGGCGCGGGATGCGGCTTCTTTTTTAGCGTGTCCTCGCTGCAGACGCACGCGGAGAAATAGTCGGCGAGCGAGAATTCGCGGAGTTGGCGGCGAACTCGCGCGCGATTGCCGCTGGTTACGATACCTAGATCGAATTTCGGAGCGAGCAAACGCAGAATACGCCGGGCGCCGGCAACAGCGGCGGTTGTTCGAGTTTGTAGGCTCGCGCCCACAAGCGGTCCGCTTCCAGCCATTTTGAGCGCGGGAGCAGGGCCGCGCGATAAACGCGGTACCAGTTCGGGGAGTAATGCAGGGCGAGTTCGCGTTCGGTCCAGTTGATTTCCAGTGCGCGGAACATGGACAAGTAGGCTCGGGCGTCTGCGGCGTAGGAATTCAGCAGGGTGCCATCCCAGTCAAAGAGAACGGCCCTGGCAGCGAATCGGAGAGATTTCACAGCGAAGGAATCGTATCAGAAGGTGGCAATGCGGATAAACGGTTGGCGATTATCGAGTCTGACTGGTACTGCAGTTCGTGTACGACAAAAGATTTAACGCAGACAGCGCAGAGGAAGGCTTGCAGAATTCGCAGAGCGCACGTGGTCCTCTCCCGATCGTGCCTGCGAGAGTTTGGAAAGGGGCTTGGGTCTTATGCTACCACGGCATTAATGACTACGGTATCGCAGCGGGACGATATCGTCGCGACGTAGCGCGAAGTCATCAAAGCTGGCGGCATAACCGCGCCAACCCGGCATTTCGACGTCCTCGGCGCGAACGATGTGCACGGCGGTACACATTTGCACGCTGCCCTGACCGAGGGGCCGCTCGATGAGCGCAACTTCCAGCTCGATGGCGGTGCCCGGTTCGAAATTTCGCGGGGCAAGGAAATAGATGCCACTCGAGCTGATGTTGCGTGTGACCAGAGTGACTGGAATCGGCTCGGGCTGGTCGCCGACGCGAATCAGGCGCAGCGGCAGCGAAAGCGCGGCGCGCGGATTGCGGCGACGCTCTTGCGCGACTCCAATCGCATGTGTGGGAACGCGAGCGAAACGACGTGGCCCCGGTTTCCCTGAGTGCGAGATGACGCTTACAGTGTGGCTATCGAATTCACGCAGCGGCGAAACGGCCGACCGCTGCTCCTTCCAATCTGGAGCAGCCCCCATGTACTGTCCCCCAAGAACAGCCTAAGACTCCCCCTGCTGGTGGACCGAATATGCGCGGAGTCTGGCTTGTCGTCAAGGGGGGTGACGCCATGGTGACGTAAGATGTAACACCCACCGGGGAGGCTAAGTACGTGCTTTCAAGGAGTTAGGGACGGCGCGACAGGTACAGACCTAAAAGGTCAATATTTTTGTTGGGCTTCCAGTGTTCGTTTTGGTTTCGATCTGGAACTGGGGGCCCACAGCGCAAACTCATTCGCTTTTTTGACGGCGAAAGAGCATGTTTTTTTCCAGTCCACTTCGAGCGCAATAAACGGATAGCAGGTTCATCGAGGTTTCGCTATTTTAAGGATGCCAGCGAGGCTCAACGAGATGATGCAGCTCATGGAACGAACTTCTAATTCGAAAATTACTATGAGGCCACAAGTACTCCCGCCAGAAGTCAGGTGGAAAGCGGTCCGCGAGCGCGATCGCGGCGCGGACGGCAAATTTGTATACGCGGTGCGGTCCACCGGAATTTACTGCAGACCTTCCTGCCCTTCGCGGAAACCCCAGCGCGAACAGGTGGAGTTTTATTCTTTGCCTGAGGCGGCCGAGCAGAAAGGATTCCGGGCCTGCCGGCGATGTAAGCCGCGAACCGCGCGATTGCGCGATCCGCGCACAGCGGCGGTAGCGCGCGTTTGCCGCGCCATCGAGGAGCGAATTAGCGCAGATGGCGCAGGAACGGCGGACGCCAGTGACGACGAAGCGCGATTGACGCTGAGCGCGCTCAGCTCAACCGTGGGGCTGAGCGCTCATCAGCTGGAGCGCGCCTTTCGCAGCGTGATGGGAATTTCGCCGCGGCAGTATGCCGATGCACAACGGATGCGCCGCCTGAAATCGCAATTGAAAAAGGGGGACGATGTGACTACCGCACTCTATGACGCAGGATTCGGATCGAGCAGCCGGCTGTACGAACGCGCACCATCGCAACTGGGCATGACGCCGGCGACGTATCGCCGGGGCGGAGCGGGAATGCAAATCAACTATACGATTGTAAGTTCGCCTTTGGGCCGGTTGCTGGTAGGGGCCACGCAGCGCGGCATCAGCGCACTCTATTTGGGCGCCGAAGATGCGGCGCTGCAAGCGGCGCTACGAAAGGAATACCCGCGCGCGAAGATAGGCCGCGATCGCAATGGCCTGGAGGCCTGGGTGGACCAAATACTGGAACATCTGCGCGGGCGCGAACCGAATCTCGATCTGCCGACCGACGTACAGGCCACTGCATTTCAACGCCGCGTGTGGGAAGAATTGCGCAAGATTCCGTACGGGACCACGCGAACCTACAGCCAGGTGGCGCGAGCGATCGGCAAGCCCAAAGCCATTCGAGCCGTGGCGCGCGCGTGCGCCACGAATCCTGTATCAGTTGTAGTTCCCTGCCACCGCGTGGTGCGTGAGGATGGAAACCTGGCCGGTTATCGCTGGGGACTCGAGCGGAAACTCGCGCTGCTGGAGCACGAGTCCGAACGCTTTGAGTCGGCTACGCCGGTTCCGACGAAGCGGAAGTAGATTTCGCGGCCTAGCTGGCCATCGCTCGCGGCGGTCATCAGCCCTGCGGTTTGACCTTCTCGGTGCCTTTGGGCCAATGGGGCTTGAAGTTCGCGTCGCCGAGGTCGGGATTGCGCACGACCTTGGAATAGCGAATGACGAAATAATCTCCTGAGCCGGTCTCGTTGAACTGCTGCTCGATCGGAAGCCACGTGGACTCGTCGAGCCAAATCTGGATTTTGGAAATCTGGTTACGGGCCTCCGGGGACTTAGGAGTCAATTCCAACTCCACGGTTTTCTTGTCGTCCAGCGTTGGTTCCGCAAGCACAGTCACGAGGTAGGCTTTCTCAAGATCTTTTCCCGAAGTGCCGAAGCCCAAGAGCAGATATTGGTCAACCAGCGAACGATGCTGCCCAAGATTGTATTCTTCCACGCGTTTCAGTCCCGGGGTGTAAACGTAAAGATTATCGCCGGTGCGCAAAATAGTGCGTGGATCGGGAGCTTTCATTTCCAGCAGCATCTTATCGCCGCGCACCTGGATGCTGCCGGTTTCGGTGGACTTGTCATTGACCACGACCGTAACCTTGGTGCGCTCGACATCCGCGGAAAGACTGCGGAAATTTTTGGCTTCGCGGTCAAGCTGGTGGAGAACGCCATCGAGCGTCAGCGAGCTATGACCCTGGCTGGCGGCGGACCAACCCGGAAGCCACAGGCCTAAAATCAGCGCGCAGACCGCACCTGCCGTTAGAAAATACTTTCTAATCAAGTCGTTGCCCCCATTGGACCGCTGCGTCCCATTCATGCGCCGTTCATAATACTACAGTCTATTGGACGTGCTGGCGCGGGTGAGGGTTCCGGCCGCAACAAGGTCGGGGAGGAAATGTTACATAGCAGGTTACGGCTGAACGGTGACGTCGTAGGAGACGATGGAACCATCATCGCCACGAACCGGCTCGATGCGGACGACCTGGAAAGACCGGTCCCGCAGGTCATCCACGGTGCGCGCGAGTATGTCGTGAGTTTCGCGCTCGAGTTCCGGACTGGCGCTGGAGGCGCGCTTTTCCGGAGGAAGCACCGCGGCGTCCAGCCGGTAGGTGCGCGTGTGACCGGCGAAATCCTGAGTGCGAAATTGCACTTGGGAGCTAGCGAAGGCGGAGACTTGCGGCTGATCGTGAAACCAGTGCGAGGGAGTGGCCAGGACGAACAGAACGATAACGATGACCATCACGTCGTACGGCCAACTGCCTCGTTCGTACGACCAAAAAACAATTCGGACGATGCCCTGCCATAAAGCGCGCATATCAGTGAACGGACGCGCCGTCCACGACCTCGCCGTCGCGCATGTGCAGCACGCGATGTCCGTAGGCGGCGGCATCAGGGTTGTGAGTGATCATCACGATCGTCTGGCCCAGATCCCTGTTCAGGTCGCGGAGGAGGTTGAGGACGGCCTCGGAGCTTTTGGTATCGAGATTGCCGGTGGGCTCGTCCGCCAGCACGATTTTGGGTTCGCTGACGATGGCGCGAGCCAGCGCAACGCGCTGCTGCTCTCCGCCCGAGAGTTCGGAAGGCTTATGCTTGAGCCGGCCGCTCAGACCCAGTAGATCAGCAACGACCTTGAAACGGTGAGGATCGAAGCCGTTACCGTGAATGTGCTGTGCGAGCGCGATGTTGTGGTAGGCGTCGAGTGTGGGCAGCAGATTGAATCTCTGAAAGACGAAGCCCACTTTGTGGCGGCGCAGCAGTGTGCGCGCCGCATCGCTCATGGTGGTGAGATCGTTTCCGTCGAGCAGCACGCGACCGCGCGTGGCCTGCGCGAGCCCCCCGATCACGTGCAGCATCGTGGATTTGCCGCAGCCCGAAGGTCCCATAATGGATACAAACTCGCCCGCAAAAACTTCGATGCTGACGCCGCGCAGGGCCGGAACGTCCACTTTGCCCTGGCGATATACCTTCCATAAATTTTCAGTCTTGAGTATGGGCTCCAACAGCCGCTCCCGTGCCAGCGTCAGCGATTCTGGGGACTGAATTATTCTAGTCGGGTTTAGCATTTCTGCCTAGCATGTTGCGCGGACGCAAATTCACGCGAAACCACACGTGATATTGGATTTGGCGGATAGTTACTCGTAGGCGAGCGCCTCGACGGGATCTTTGCGGCTGGCCATCCATGCGGGATAAGCGGCGCCCAGGATGCCGCCTACGATTGCAATCAGCCCTGCGCGCAGAATCCAATTGGCGGAAATCAGGATGGTGAGCGACGGAAAAATCTTGAGGAAAATAGAGCGCATGAGGAAGCTGAGCCCCACGCCGCCCACGACGCCCGCGAGGCAGAGCAGCACGGTCTCGCTAAGAACGATCTGCACGATGTAGCCCTTCGAGGCGCCCAGGGACTTAAGCACGCCGATCTCTCGGGTACGTTCGATGATAGTGGTGTACATCGAAAGAAAAATCACCAGAAAGCCGATGACCACCGCAATTCCGATCATGACGTTGATGAAGGCGCCCAGGCCCGGAAGATTTGAGGAAGTCATCAACGAAATGAAATCCTTGAGCGGACGAATTTCGTAGCGCGGAAGCAGTTGCTTGATTTCGTCCATGACGGCGGGAGTGTGATCCGTGCGATCGCACTTAATGAAAAAGACAGAAGCTTTATCGTGCGCGCCGGCCATCTCCTGCAAAGTAGAAAGGAACACAAATAATCGCGCGCCCTTGCCATGCTCGACGATGCCCACAACGTGAAAATCATGGTCAAAAAGCCGCAGGGTCTGACCGAGCTTTACCTTTTTTGATTTGGCATAGACGTCGTCCACCAGAATGTCATTGGGGCCCTGGAGGTCATGTCCTTCGTGGAAAACGAAGCCGCCGGTAACGGCGCGGAAGCTTTCCAGGTCAATGCCATAAACAATTTCGAGGCCATTGGAATTGAATTGCAGCAGCACGGGGGCGACGGCTTGCACGTAATCAAGCTGCGCGAGCTTATCTCCAATCGCGATGGGCATCGGCGCGCCGCTGAAGGCCATGAAGACCGAGGCTGATGGCGGTTGCACCATGATGTCCGCGCCAACGCCTTCGATACGCTTGGCGGATTCCGAGAGAAGTCCGCTAGTGAGCCCGACGACGATGATTACCAGAGTCACCTCGACGGCGACGGCAATCACGGTGATCAGCGTGCGGAGCGGCCGGTGCAGCACGTTGTGTACGATCATGTAGCGAATCATATTTTCAGCGCTTCAAGACGTCAGGGCTGCGGCTCCTTGGGAGTTTCGCCGGAATTATTCTCCGGTTCGTCGCCGACGCGCACCAACTCCGCACCGGGCGGTTGTTTCAACACGAATCCGTCAGAGGAAACCGGCTCATTCAGCGTCAATTTTTTGATGCCGATCTGCAATTGGTAGTCGTCGCCTGGACGGCTGACCGTAATTTGCCATGGATACGTCAGCGCGCCCGTCGCTTGCCAGTTTCCGTACGTAACGTCTGACGCGATGCTGCCGCCGGAACCGAAATTCTCGATTCGAGTGACGCGTAAGTCCGCGCGATCGAACCAGATCCTTCGCGCAATCTCCCAATCGATCGAACCCGCATCCCCGCCGCCGCTCGCGGCCGCTCCACTCGGCATCGTGACGACCGTAAGCACGTAGTACCGAGCATTCCCTTCGCTTTCCTCTTCCAGAAGGACTGGAGTGCGTTCCGGTATCGGCGGCCAGAAGAGCGCGTCAACCAGGTGTTGCGGCCTCAAATTCTCGATCGGTTTCACCGCGTGCCGCTCCAGGTTCGCCGGGCCGACGATAAATCTATTCTTCGACGGAATGTAAATGCTGAACGTCGCACCGTCGCTGACCATGTCGAAAATATTCTTGCCGATTACCGGGGCTTGGCCAATCACGCGAATGCTTGCCGGCCTTGCGGCCAGGATGAAGCCGTTCACTTCATGGTATTGCTCGATGACGCCGGAATACGCGGAGCCGGCGGTCAGCTTCATGGTCACGCCCGCGTTCAACGACTGGATCGCGTGCGCCTCCCGATTGTACCTCTCGATAAGCTGCGCCTTGGTAGCCGTCTGGAGCGGCCCCGGAGTTTGCGACGGCTTAACCGCGCTCTTATGGCTGACGGCGCAGCCGCCAGCAAAAGACACCATGGTCGCGAGCGAAACCATCCAAGTGAGGCGCCAAACCGTGAGTTGAAGCCGCGTTATGAACACAAAGTATGCAATCTAACAGCCGCTTTGAGGGGTGTCAACGAGCGACGGGCGATGGCGCAAACGCCGGCCTTCGTGGAATTCGGGTGAAAACTGGAGGGAACACGGAAGCGGAAGTTAGTCGTCGAGAAGGCTGCCGTTTGGAGGGCCCGCCTGACCGGCTGGCGCGTTGCCTCCGAGCGAGACGAGCAGGCGGCGAAGTTTGGCGCGATCTTCCAGGTTCATGCCGACCATTTCGAATCCCGCTTGATGGGAGCGGACGAAACGCACGACTGCCTGCATGCTGATGGAGCGCAGGCCGGCAGGAATTTTCAGCGTCGCTTCGGTACCGACCGGGAGTTGCAGTTCACCGCTCAGAAGGCCGCCATCGAGACTCAGTACGCTGATGGCCGAGGAATATTTCCCCTTCGCGGAGGTAACCACGGCGGGCACATTGCGCGGCAATCGAATTCGGCGATAGCGCCGGTGACGCACGAAATCGCGCTCGGGTATGGGATCGAGTGGGGCCAACTGTAAAACGTTCATATCCAGGCCCGATTGCGGAAGAAAATTCTGAATCCATTCAGGATCGAGTTTGACGAGCGCTTGCGCCGCAGCCATGCGAATTTCATCGGGATAGACCCAACCGAAAGTCTTGCGCGCTTCGACAAACCTGCGCAAATGGCCCACAGCCGCCGGCGCGCGCATGCGGCCGAGCGCCTCGATAGCTTTCACGCGGAGGTATTCCGGGCCTTGCGGCAGTATTTCGCCTTCGGCCAGACGCAGCAGCTTCGGCGCGGTATCCGCATCGCCGCACATGCCGATCTCATCCAGGGCGAGCGGCAGAATCATGACGTCAAACATTTCAAGCGAATCGGCGAGGAGCTTGCCGCGCTCAGGAGCGCCGGCGGTAGCAAGCTGACGGACCACGGCGTCGTGAAAACCGCGGCCGCCGTCGCGCAGGCGCCGCGGCAACAGTTCATCCACAGCTGCCGGATCGAGACGGCTCAATAATCCAGCGACGGTAGCGGCTTTTGCCGGGACATCGCTCTTGAAAGTTTCCTTGAGGTGACGCACACAGGGAGCGCCCACTGATTTTGCGAGATGGACGATGCTTTCGCGCTCCGTGCGCCGGCAGGAGCGCGCCAAGCGAATCGAAAGGTGTTCAGCTGCGCCCTGCGGTACGCGCATCAGCACACCCACCAAGCCATCAGGCATTGACTCGGCGACCAGCGCTTCTTCGATGAATTCCGGGATGCGATTGTCCACACCGATGCGTGGGCGCAGGCTTTGCACCCAGCTGGGACGCGATTCTTCCAGGTCCGCGAGCGAGTCCAGAGACTGCTGCACGGCGCGGTAATAGCGTCGCGCCGCGGATTCCTGGCTGAGGCGCACGAAGGCAGCGCTCAGGAGCGTCTGCAGCTCCGCGTCTTTTTCAGCAGCCATCGCCTGGCCAATTTTCACCAGCGCATCTTGCAGGCGCTGGCTCGCGGCTTTGCTGTAGAGCTCGGCGAGTTGACCCAGTCCGATAGCGGCTTTTCTGCGCGCCTCGGCGTCCTTATTGCTCACGCACGATGCGTATTGCAGCAGGATGTCGCCGGCCGCGTCCGATTCACCGCGGCCCATCAACTCTTCGACGTATTGCTGCACGTTGCGCGGAGGGATGCACCACGCTTCCGCAGACATGAGTACGGATTTCTTGCCCGATTCCGGCACGGCGGCCCAGAACTGCCGATCGAGGATGTCGGCGTGCGATTCCACCGACATTCCAGCGCTGGCCAGTTTCTCTTCGCGCGATTTCAAGAGTTTGCGAAGCGTATCGAGCTCATGACCCATGCGGTCCAGCATCTGGCGGACAGCGTTGACCTTCACTTCGCCGCGCTGGTAGCGATCTATGGCAAAGCGAATGGCGAGATCTTCGGCAAGATGCAGCAGCGTGCCCTCGTCCAGTTTGGCTGACGGCGATTGCGCGGCTACAGTGGCGAGGGCCTGCTGCAGAGTAATTTTGGCGTTCTGCGGCAACGCGGAAATTTTCTGTTGCCACGACGAAGGATCCAGCCGCGGATTCTTGGCAACCTGCGCTTCGCCGAACTGCGCCAATAGTTTCAGCAGGCTCTGCAACTCGGCTTCCTCAAGTTTGCCGATTCCGCCGGAAAGGCCTGATACGCCGCCGCCCAACGCAACTGTGACGCTTCCCGCAAGACCCGGAACGCCGACAGCCAATTCCCCTCCGCCTCCTGAACCTGTTCCGCTCCCGGCGATTCCGCCGCTCGCCGATACACCGCCAGTTCCCGCTGCGCCGCCAGTGGCGGCCGTCCCAGAGCCTCCGGAAGCGCCGGGTCCACCGCCATGCGCGCCTTCCGCGGCGGTGATGAGCTGAATCATTTTCTCAGGGCTGCGGAACCACTCCTGGATCCGGTCGGCATCCGCGCCGAGCGTCTTGGCCGTCAGCGTCGCTGCGACGCGCGCTTCCGAAAAGCCCGCATCTTCCGCGACGAAGCGGATTTCATTCACGCGAATTCCGCAATTATTCCGGTTGCCAAAATACGCTTCCAGGCGTTCGGACAGCGTTCCGGCCTTGGGGCCCGTTTCCATGAAGCATTTCACGAGATTGGCGAATTCGGAGCGCTCCACCCGGGGCAGAAAACCGATGCTGGCGACACCGGCAGCATTCAGAAGATCGGCAAAACTGCGTTCCGCGGGGCTCGATTCGAGCGGGACGCCGTCGAGCAGGAGCTGCGACCCAGAGGCACCGAGGAGGAGCCCTCCATGCCCTGCGGCCTCTACTGCTGCCTGTAATTCGGTCCACGCAGAATCGAGTTGGCCGGCCGAGCGAGTGTGCTCTAAACCATAGAGCCGAGCATACTTAAGCAGGACATTCAGGCTGCGCACGAAGGCCCGAGCGTTTGGGATGGTAGGCTGCGGATGCACCGTGGATTCGCGAGAGACAGGCAGCATGTTGATCCTGTGGTCGAATGTACTAGGACGAGTGTTTACGCGTAAATGGTACGAAAGGTCTAAGGTTTCAGACTAACAACCGGGGAGGAATAGGCTTAGGAGGCCAGGCGGACCTCTATGTCTTCGCCTTCGAGCGCGGGGCGGATGCGGCGGATGACCTCGCTGGCCCAAAGTTTTTCACTGAGGAGAACCAGGGACCCGTCTTCGAAATTGCAGATCGCGCAGAAGACATAATTGGAGAATGCGCTGTGATACGCGTCCACGCCACGCCGCGCCAGTTCGCCTTCGAGTTCCGGATCGCCGCCAGCGAGTTTCTCACCGGCGCGCGCGCCGAATGTTTCCGACTGAAATCGGGCGATCAGCGGTTCGAGCGTGGCAAGCTCGGGAGCGGGAATCACCAGGCAGCGAGAGCTCGCTTCGCGGAAGGCGATCTCGTGACGCTGGCAATAATCGCGCACGCGATCCAGGTGGCTGAAAAAATCGAGCGCCCAGGATTCGGCAGCGGCCGTCGCGCGAAGTACGCGGCTCCAGATTCGCGCTGCATCGTCACCGCGGATGGGCTCGCGGTTTTCATCGGCTTCGGTGAGTTCCAGTCCGATGGCGCGAACGTCAGGTCCCAAATCGAGAGGTTCGATTTCGAGGAGGATCATGCGCCTATTCTTCGGTGCCGGGGATGTCCGCTTCGAGGCCAGATGACGGAAATCTGCTCGTAAAATCCGGAGATTGCTTACGGACTTCCAGCCAATCAAAAAACGCGTCCGGCGTTTCCAGCCAAATGCCGAACCAGTGCGCGATCTCTTCTTTTTCGGCGCGCTTATTGGCGTCCACCTTGTGGTTGCGCGAAATCATTTCCGCGCGACGACGCCCGAGACGGGCAACTTCGCGGACGCGCTCGGCGGCCGCTTGTTCGTTTTCGAGCAGGAATTTTCTCAACAGTTCGTCGAGGCGCACCAGGCACATTTCGGCTTCTTCCAGCGTGGAAAAATGAAGAAGATCGGTAAATTCCTCTTCGTAGCGGCCCTCCGTATCGGAACGCGTGGACCACACGACCTTCATCCCCGCTTCTTCGAGAACGCTGACAATATAATCCGGCGCGGTCTTGCCGTGCGCGCCGAGCTGCGCGATGAGTTGGCGGCGAATTTGCTCGATTTCCGCGGGAGTATAGCGAGGCTTAGCCAGGGCGCGCGCCGCTTCCAGAATCAACGCCTTCTTGGTAGGCGATCCCCCTTCCTCCGGCGCACGTGAGTGGCCGGGACTCACGACGGACCTCGATGGGGTGCCGGCGTTTTCTTCTGCGCCGACTCGGTGGGGTCGTCGCCGGAGAGCAGCTTGCGGTAACGCGCAACGTTGCGATTGTGCTCCGCCAGAGTCTTGCTGAAAAAGTGGCCGCCATTGTCGTTCGCGACGAAATACAGGTAATCCGTGACAGCCGGCGTCAGCGCGGCGCGTAGCGACGCTTCGCCGGGATTCGCGATGGGCCCCGGTGGCAGACCCGGATTTTTGTACGTGTTGTAAGGAGAATCAACTTGCAGATCCTTGGAATGGACGACCTTTACCGGGTGGCCCTCGAGTTCAAGCGCGTACGCAACGGTGGGATCACACTGCAGGGGCCCGCCGCGTTTCAGGCGATTGTAGAACACTCCCGCCACCAGCGGGCGCTCGTCCTTGCGAGGCGTCTCGCGTTCGACCAACGACGCGAGAGTCACCACTTGGTCGGGTCCCAGGCCGGCCGGAAGACTCTGCGGCCCGGAAGTATTCAGCGATTCCCAGACCGCGCGAAAGTTCTGAACCATGCGCTTGACGATTTGCGGGCAAGTGGTGTGGCGCGTAAATTCATAGGTCGAAGGAAATAGAAACCCTTCGAGATTTTGCGCGTTCGGCGCTAAATCAGAAATCAGGGAGGCATCTTTGGCAGCAGCCAGGAAATCTTCGCGATTGCAGATGCCCTGGCGATCAAGTTCGGCTGCGATATTGAACATGGTCCAGCCTTCCGGTATCGTCACGGTGTGGACAAAAATTCTTCCCTGCGCGATTTGCCAGAACACTTCGCGCGATGTGACCGGATGATCGAAATAGTATTCACCGGCCTGCATCGGTGCGCGGAGGTGCCAAATGCTGAAGAGTTCGAATGCCAGGCGATTGCGGATGACGTCATTGTGCCGCAGGATTCCCGAAATGCCCCAGCGCGATGTGCCGTGGGGAATATCCACGAAAACCTGTTCAGGGCGGTGACCGCGGTACGGCCGGCTGATTTGTGAATCCAGCCAGCCTGCTCCGGCGCCGATTGCCGCGATGACCAGAAGAGCCAGAAGGCCGAGCCGCCGCATAGCCGGTTATTCCCTCTCGCCCGCAACCTGCTCCGAGTGAGCGCGGATGCGGTCGAGATACTCGCGAAGGAGAACGGCGGCGGCCACATCGTCAATTGACGACTTCTTGCGCCGGTGAGGAGAACTGGACTGAGCCACGATTTGTGCGGCCTCCCAGGTGGTTAGCCGTTCATCCGCAAGTTTCACTTCGATTCCCAGGTCCTTTCGCAATCGCGCGGCAAACTGTGCGGCTTCCTCCGCCATTTCGCCGGCTTCTCCCGTTATGTGCAACGGGTGGCCCACGAGGATACGCGCGACACCATGGTTTCTGCAAATGTCTCGCAGGCGGTGGACGTCGTTGCGACGATTCGTGCGTACGAGGGTGCACAGCGGCTGCGCGGTGATTTGCAGCTCGTCGGATATTGCCAGGCCCATTCTCTTCCGGCCATAGTCAACCGCCAGAATTCGGCGCGGTTCGGAATTAGGAATTTCCGCGGGAGCACTCCGGGTACCAGAACGCGCAGTGGCTGATGTCATCTTCCTCTATTATACGCGAACGCAAGCCCCTGGCTGAATACCGGCGGATGCGACTAGCGCCAGCGGCTTGCGGAGGGGTTCTTGCCAGCAGATACGACGTCTGTGCGATGCGCTGAGGATGATTGACGCACTGGCAGCGGGGGGCCGAACCAAATGAGGAATTCCGCGCTTTCCACTAAGGCTGGCGACCACGCTCGCTTGTTTCCCAGAGCGGCCAGAATCCGGCTTCTTTCATGCCTTCGCCAAGCCCGGTATCGCGCAACAACTGTTCGATTTCCGCGCGGGACTGGCGCGTTCCGACGCGTTGCTCGGCATCGGCGAGGGCGAAAACCGTGACGGCGGAGATTGCTACCTGTTGCTTAAGCTGGGCGATGTCCACCTTATCAAAGGTGTCGGATGCAGCGTGGTAGTTGAGCATGTAGTTCGCAGGTTCTTGATTCGCAACGAGTGTGGGAACGCCTTCGATGAGGAAATCGAAATTGTCGGTGTCCATGCTGGCATCCAGCGTGAAATCCTTGACGCCAAGCGACGCGACCGGCTCGAGCGCTTTGCGGAGCGGCTCGACAATATCCTTGCGGCCGCCGACCGAGTATCCGGTAACCTTTCCGTCTCCCGAATCGAAAATCACCGCAGCGATCATGCGATCGAGCTCCCCGCGGTGGGAGTGCGCGTAAGCGGCTGAGCCCAGCAATCCCTGCTCTTCTCCGGTGAAGAGAACGAAACGAATCGAGCGGCGCGGGATGGTGCCCGATGCGTGTATCACGCGAGCGGCATCAATCACCATCGCCGAGTTGCAGCCGTTATCGAGCGCGCCAGTGCCCAAATCCCAAGAATCCAGATGCGCGCCGAGCAAGACAAACTCGTCGGGCATTTCGCGACCGCGAATTTCCGCGACCACATTTTCGGAATCCATCGGACCGGTAATGTGATTGGGCATTTCCCAATGCACGCGAAGCATCTGTCCGGCGGCCAGAAAACGCGCCATGCGTTCGGCGTCCTCGCGCGCTACCACGGCTTGCGGTAATTTTTCCAGCTCTCCATTGACTGCCAGAGTATGGCGATAGAGCAAGAGGTTCGGCCGCGACGACATCCACAGAACGCCGACAGCGCCTGCCTTCATCGCGCGGGCGATAATAGCGGGGCCGATCGAGTATTCATTGGTCAGATCGTCCCAGGTCACTAGAAATTTCGAATGAATGAGTACGATCGCGCCGTCGGCCGTTGCGCCAGCCTTCTTGAAGCCGGCTTCGTCTCCCATGCCCGCATCCACGACATCTGTCGTGATTCCCCCTTCAGCAATTGCGGGCGACCATCCGATGGAAACCAATCGCACGGGAAATGAAACTGGCGTTAGAACTTCCAGATGGGTGTGGCCCTCGGTCCATCCCACTGGAATCGTGAATTTCTCCGTATGCACTTCGTCAACGTCGGCATTGCGGAATGCTTGAACCGCCCAATCCGCGGCGCGGTCCGCTGCAGGAGTTCCGGTGACACGCCCGCCAATCGTGTCGGTGAGGTAGCGGAGATTCTCTTCCAGAGGCGAGGGCCCCAAAGCGGACCGGATCATCTGCGGTGCCAATTCCGCGCAGGACTTTTCCACAGAGCAAGCTCCAGAACCCTGAGGGACTTGATGGGCGAGCGGCGGAGGTCTTAATGGCGGAATCTGAGCTGAAACAGCGACAGCCGAGAGCAATACACAGGCAACGGTCACTGGAATGTGAAGGATTGCACGCAAGTCTGCGATTTCCTCGCTAATAGATCGTAGAGACGAGAGAGGAGTTTAACCCAAAAGCGGAATCGGTGGAGGAGTTCGTAATCCAATCCGCGATTCGGCCGGCGAAGTTAACTTGCGGTGAAATTCCGGCGATTGTCTGGGAGAAAATTCGCTGCGCTTTCTCACAGGCGGAACATTTTGCAGGTGCCGAGAACTTTCTACCTACGCGGGAGAAGACAAACCCAACTTTCGCCGCGGTTATCCTATTCATTTGTAGACAATTAAAATAAATATGGGTTTGGCACGGTGTCTGCGACGGGCCAATGCCCCGGCTAGGGTGAACGCTGTACGGTACTTACGCAATTACACGGGCGGACGCGACCTGCAGCACAGACCCTTACCAGAGCTACGGTAGAGAAGAACGGCTCCATCGACAGCGCGATATCGAAACAAAAAATCAAAAAAGCTTTGCCGCATGCAGTCCTGGGCTAAGCGGACGGGAAGGCTAATTTGAGAAAAGTTCGCGTATTTCCAAAACTCGTAAAACAAGAAACCAAGCAAGAGGCGAGCGTCCCTGATCTGTTCCTGTTCTGCCAGGCAGCCACTGGAAACGCTCAGTTTCGCGCCACATCCGGCGCGGATTTGGAGTGCACGGTGGAGCGCATCGCCGGTTTACTGGCGATGCAGTGCCTGGTGCGAGGTCAAAATCCAACCGAATTCCAAGTGATGGTTCCTGCGGATGATTCGTTGGTGGGTCGCCTCGTCGCGCGAGCGGAAGAGCTGCTGCAGGAAGGGCGCTCCATCGCGTGTCCCACGTCGCTAAGCGCCCGCCAGCGTGAGGTCTTGGACGCGGTTTTGTGCAATCGCGCCAACAAGGAAATTGCAGCGAAATTGAATATAACCGTGCGCACCGTGAAGTTCCATATCTCTTCTCTTTTGAGCAAGTTCGGTGTGGAGACGCGCGCAGAGTTAGCGCGCCGCGCGTCCGGATTCATGCGCCCAACTCTTGTCGAAAACGATGCCACGACAGCGGAGCCAGCGGATAGGACGCACGGTCCGCTAGGATCTGCACCGATCGCACAGAGAGTGCCGTTCCCGATCTCAAATAAGCCACGGAGCGTGCGGTTTCCGGGACGCATCCTAACTGCGTAGTTCGCGAGACGAGCGGGTTCGGGACGAGCTCCCGGAACCCGCTCGCGCGGCGCTCGGGTTCTTCCGACGTCGGCGTATCTTTATCACAAAATGAGCGACCGTCTGCTCTCGTTGCCAGCCCAATAGTAATTGGTTCGACGCTACACCGGTAGTATGTAGATTTGCGGCTATTTTGGCGCTGACGCGGGAAGGCGGGAGTAATGGAAGTCGTAGTACCGGCATACCCTAATTTGAAGTACAGGATCGCATCGCGTCCCGCTCGCTATTCGGCTACATACGCTCTGTGTAGTTGGGTGGGCCAGTCTGCCAGCTCGATGCCGAAGGTGCGTGCTAAACGCGAGTTGGACAGAACCGAATATGCGGGCCTGCGCGCAGGCGTGGGATATGCCGCAGTCGCGATGGGGACGAGCACGCGAGCCATCAATGGCTGACCGCGAGTCGCTGCAGCAAACCACGGGAGCGGCGTCTGGATCTTCGCTTCATGCAAAATTCTTTTTGCAAATTCAAACCAGGTCGTTTGGCCTGCCGCAGTCATGTGAAACGTTCCGCCGAGCTTTGCCCACACGCCCGCATCTTCCTTCGCAGTAAGAATTTGCTCTAAGACTTGAGTAGTTGCGGACGCGATTTCGCGGCTCCACGTAGGCGCGCCGATTTGGTCATTTACGATGCGCAACTCTTCTCGTTCCGTTGCCAACCGTAAAATAGTCAATAGAAAATTCTTGCCGCGCGTCGAGTAAACCCACGCGGTGCGCAAGATCAGGTGATCTGCGCCTGACTCGCGGACGGCTTGCTCGCCCGCCAGTTTTGTCTTGCCATATACATTGAGCGGATGGGTGTGATCGGTTTCTTCATATGGGGCATTCTTGGCGCCATCGAAAACGTAGTCGGTGGAATAGTGGACGATAGCCGCGCCAATTCTTTTGGCCTCCTCGGCCATAATCGCTGGAGCCTCGGCGTTGATTGCCCGCGCCAGCGATTCGTCTTTTTCGGCCTGGTCCACAGCCGTGTACGCCGCGGCGTTGACAATCAGAGTCGGGCGAATCTCGCGAATCACGCGGCGAATCTCGTCCGGTCGCGAAAGATCCATTTGCTGGCGGTCCGGTGCTATGAGTTCTCCCATGCGAGGCAGGAAATCTTGCAGGTCGTGCCCTATTTGGCCGTGCTTCCCCGTTAGAAGAATTTTCGGCGTCATTGCAAGGAATAGCGGGGCAGGAATTCCCGTGGAACGTCGGCCAGCTTTGAGAATTTCGCGTCCTTATCCGAAACCAACGGATTTTCGATGCACCAAGCGATGTTCAAATCAGGATCGCTCCACAACACGCCGTGCTCGCTGGCCGGATCATAGAAGTCGCTACACTTATACAGGAACTGAACCGAGTCGGTCAGGGCCACGAACCCGTGCGCAAAGCCTCCCGGAATGTAAATCTGGTTATTTTCTGCCGCGGAAAGGCGAACGCTCGTCCATTTGCCGAAGCTCGGAGAACCGAGGCGAATGTCCACTGCCACATCGAGCGCTTCGCCTTCGACCACGCGGCAGAGCTTCGCTTGCGTATGCGGCCACTGATAGTGCAGTCCTCGGAGAGTGCTCTTTTTCGAGCAGGAATGATTATCTTGAACGAAGGAATCAGTGATGCCGAGCGCGGCGAAGCGTTCGCGGTGATAGGTTTCCGCGAGGAAGCCGCGCGCATCGCGAAAGACTTGAGGGCGAAGTTCCAACACGCCGGGGAGGTTCGTCTCGATCTTTTCCAATGGAATCACGCGTTCATCAGAATCATCGCGACGACTTTAGCAGAAGTCATAAATGGGTTGTAGCAGCGCGAAATCAATTACGAGACTTCCGGCCGGATTCGGCGATGGCGTGAAGAGAAGCATCGCGATTTTCGTAATACTTTTCATAATAAGAACGGTAATCGCCACCGCGGACTCCCGCGAGCCATTCCGTATTTGTTTTGTACCACGCGATTGTCTGCCGCAGGCCATCTTCCAGTGAAATGGTTGGCTTCCAACCGAGCTCTCGTTCCATTTTGTTGCAATTCAGGGCGTAGCGGCGATCATGACCGGGGCGATCCTTGACGTACGAAAGAAGCGATTCGGGTTTGCCAGTGGCCGAGAGCAAGCGACGCGCCATCGCGAGATTCTCCAGTACGTCAAGCCCGCCGATATTATAAACCTCGCCGATGCGGCCGCGTTCGAGAACCGCGACGATTCCCTCGCAATGATCCTGCACATGCAGCCAATCGCGCTCCTGCTTGCCGTCGCCATAAATCGGAAGCGGCTTATCATCGAGCGCATTCGTGATCATCAGCGGCAAGAATTTCTCCGGAAATTGAAATGGGCCGTAATTATTTGAGGCGCGCGTAATCACCGCGGGAAAATTGAATGTGCGCACGAAGGACTTGACGATCAAGTCCGCGCTCGCCTTGGAAGCCGAATACGGACTGCTCGGCTGCAAGGGAGAAGCCTCGTCCGCAAATGCCCCCTCCGGTAAGTCACCGTAGACTTCGTCAGTAGAGACCTGGACAAATCGCTGAATTCCCAGCTTACGCGCGATTTGCAGAAGGACGAAGGTGCCGGTAACGTTCGTCTCGATCACCGGAGCAGGCTCATAGATACTGCGATCCACGTGCGATTCGGCGGCGAAGTGCACGACCGTCTGGCATCCAGCCATGGCTGCTTCCACAGCAGCCGCATCGCAGATATCGCCTCTTACGAAGGAATAATTCGGATGGTTCGCAACCGCATTCAAATTCGCAAGGTTGCCGGCATAGGTCAGTTTGTCGAAATTGACCAGCGAATAGCCCGCATTCAAGCCGAGCACGTGCTGGATAAAATTTGATCCGATGAAGCCCGCGCCACCGGTGACGAAAATTTTCATCGAGCCGCTTCCTGACGGGCGGCGGCGGCCGGGAGGTTCATCTTGTTGGCTCCCGTTTCCGCCACCAGCGTGTTGGCGCGCAGCAGGGACTCGAATGTACCGGCGTCGGTCCACCAGCCTTCCAGGATTTCGTACGTCAGCTTGTCTTCCGCGATATAGAAGTTGTTGACATCAGTAATCTCGAGTTCGCCGCGGCCCGAGGGCTTCAGTCGCTTGATTTTTTCGA
The DNA here is from genome assembly GCA_963804655.1 of uncultured Acidobacteriota bacterium. GTDB lineage: Bacteria > Acidobacteriota > Terriglobia > Acidiferrales > UBA7541 > Palsa-295. The sequence goes on from CAWDRE010000001.1 coordinate 351,343, forward strand.
AGACGGTCTTGTCATACAAATAAATTCCCACGACTGCATAATTGGACTTAGGCGCTTTAGGCTTCTCTTCGATGCCCACTACGCGATTGCCTTGAATTTCGGCCACGCCGAATCGCGGAGCGTCATCCACTTCTTTCAGCAGGATTTTGGCTCCGCCTTTTTGTGATTTGAAATTCTGCACGGCGCGGCAAATATTGTTCTCAATGATGTTGTCGCCTAGCACTACGCACACGGAATCTTCACCGGCGAAAAACTCCGCAAGGCCCAGCGCTTCGGCGATTCCACCTTCGCCTTCCTGGTAGGTGTAATTCAAATGCTTCAGGCCAAAGTCGCGCCCATTTCCGAGCAGGCGTAGGAAATCTCCGGCGTTTTTGCCGCCTGTGACCAGGAGAATTTCCTCGATCCCGGCGTTGACCAACGTCTGGATGGGATAATAGACCATCGGCTTGTCATAGATTGGAAGCAGGTGCTTGTTGGTCACCCGCGTGAGCGGGTTCAGTCTGCTGCCAGTTCCACCTGCGAGGACCACGCCCTTCATTTTCCCTCTTTCTGCCGAAGCCGAGAATTCAGGGTTGAATTTAGCTTATACCCAACCGTTTGCACCGCACAGTCCTGAATTATGGACACGCCGCATTTCAGCCCCTGTTCTGACGTGCGCTGAGTTGATTGTAACTTCGCTGTTCCTGGTGGGCTCAGCCGAAGCGAACCTGGAATCGCCGCAACCGGCGCAAGAGGCCGTTCAACACCTGCGCCGGCACGGTGCCGACGTGCACCTAGGTCTAGCGGTCGCTGAAGTTGGCCTTGTACCATTCCCAGGTGCGGCGCAGACCTTCTTCAAAATGAACGCGCGGCTCATAATCGAGCACTTTGCGGGCGCGAGAAATATCGGCTTGCGAATCGCGAATGTCGCCGGCGCGCGGCGAATCGTATTTCGCCTGAATTTTCTTTCCAGTGACTTTTTCGAGCAGCTGCAAGACTTGATTGATCGTGATCCGCGCACCCGTTCCGCCGTTGAAGACCATTCCCGAAGCGCCGTCTTTTTCGCAAGCGCGCAGCGTTTCGTCCACCACATTTTCGATGTACGTGAAATCACGAGACTGTTCGCCGTCTCCGTATACCACTGGCGATTCACCCTGGATCACCGCGAGCATGAATCGCGACAATACGCCGGAATATTGCGACGTGGGATCCTGGCGCGGGCCAAAGACATTGAAGTAGCGGATGCAGGCGTTTTCCAAGCCATAGACGCGGCCAAAGACCTGCGCGTAAAGTTCCCCGACATATTTCGTGACGCCGTAAGGAGAGATCGGCTCGGCTGCCATACTTTCCACCTTGGGAAGGGTGGGTGTTTCGCCGTATGCCGCGGAGGACGCTGCATAAACCACTCGCCGCACTTTGGCGTCGCGCGCGGCCACCAGCACATTCAAAGTCCCATCAATGTTGACGTGGTTGGTTCCCAGCGGATCCTTTACTGACAGCGGGACGGACGTGCGAGCGGCAAGGTGAATCACGTAGTCCACGCCGTGGCACGCGGATTGAACCGAGGCCAGGTCCGTGATGCTGCCTATGCGAAGATCAATCTTGTCGCGCACGCCTGCGAGGTTTGCTTCTTTGCCCGTGGAAAGATCGTCCAGTACCACGACGCGACGACCGCGCCGAACGAGCTCATCCACCAGGTTCGAACCGATGAACCCGGCACCGCCCGTGACAAGGTAACGCATTCTGGAATTTCCCTCACTGGAAGCGCCGGACCGAATCGGCGACTTCTCACTTGTTTTCAACGCAGGCCGAACCAGCAACATCTTAGCAAGGCCGAACCCAAAGGGCTTGAATAACAACACGTTGAGAAAGGCGTCGCCCAAGCCGGAGTCTCACGCCTCGCTGAAAGCATGGATGGGTCGCTCCACTAGGGGTACCGAGCTCGAAGCGAAAACCGTAAATCGTAAGGAAGAGTGGCGCCAATCGCAAGGTTTAGAGTTCGATTCGAGCAAGCCGCATCGTCAATTTCGAGGGTCGGGCTAAACCGTTGATTCTCCATCACTCTAATGTCTGGTGCCCGGTATTCCCTCGCAAAAGCTAGAACGCGGGAGGGCGTGGACTCAAATTAGCGCCAATCGTTGGGCGTCTTCGCCTCCCGCATTTATTCGTACAGGTATTCCGGCGCGAAACAGCGCACTAAGTCGCACTCGCCAAAGAAGTAAGACTACCTGTACACGCGCGACGGTCAGGTACGCGATAGGCCGCGTGAACAGGCGAAGAGACTTGAACCATCTCGGTTCCTCTGACCAGTAGTTGCGCCCCGCCTTCGCTCTCCATACTGCTCCGTGACATGAGAGCCCACGCCCGCAACTACGCAAGCCGCGTTCCAGACTCAAGATTACAGCCGGAAGTGACCCGGGCAGGGTCGCCAAAAAGTATTGTTCTTTTGACGACCCTGGCTATGGTCCTGGCGATTGTCGGGCTTTCCAGCTGCGCGGGCTACACCAGCGCGGCAAAGACCACGACAGGAGACCCAGGGGCGGGCGTCCTCTCGGCCAGCGTCACCAGTTTGAGCTTCGGAAGCGTCGCGGTGGGAAACACGGCCACGCAAAGCGTGACGGTGACGAACGCTGGTACTGCGACGGTGAATATTTCGCAGGCGACCATGACGGGCGCCGGATTCACCGTGATCGGGGGAAACCCTTCCGGCACGATTCCTGTGGGCCAGAGCAGCACGGTGCAAGTTCAGTTCGCGCCAACCACTGCCGGAGCGATAACCGGAAGCCTGACGGTGATTAGCGACGCATCTAATTCCCCGCTTACGGTTTCACTGAGCGGCACGGGAACACAGACAGGCCTGAGCATTTCTCCCTCGGCGGTAACTTTCGGAAATGTCGTTGTGGGGCAAAGCAGCACCCAGTCCATTGAACTGACCAACACCGGAACCACCAATGTCGTCATCAATGTTGCTACAGTCACCGGAACTGGATTCGGCATCAGCGGGCTTTCCCTGCCGAAGACCTTGACGGGCGGCCAATCGCTTTCTTTCAGTGTGCAGTTCGCGCCTACCACCGCAGGTGCCGCAACCGGAAGCATAGTATTCACGGACAACGCGCCGACGTCTCCGCAAACGGTCACTCTAGTAGGAAGTGGCGTTTCCACTAGCTCGACATTGACGGCATCGCCGGGCAGCGTGTCTTTCGGAAATGTTTCGGTGGGTGCCAACGGTCAGCAGACCATTACTTTGACAAACAGCGGGAATACCAACGCGACGATTTCGGCAGTAAGCTCGAGCGGCAGCGGCTTTAGCGCGGTTGGGCTCTCGGCCCCGTTAACTCTCGCCGCCAGCCAGAGCACCAGTTTCATTGCACAGTTCGCTCCGACGACGGCAGGGGCCGCCACCGGCAGTATCACGATCACCAGCAACGCGAATGATCCGACGATTACGATTCCACTTACCGGAACGGCGGTGCAAGGGGCTTTGACGGCGAACCCATCCAGCATCAATTTCGGTAGCTTGCTGGTTGGCGCGAGTGGGACTGTAAACGTCACCTTGACGAATCCGGGAACCGCAAGCATCACCCTTTCGCAAGGCAGCGCCTCCGGCACCGGATTCAGCATGACCGGTCTCTCTGTGCCGGCAACGCTCGGCGCAGGACAGAGCACAACCTTTAGTGTGAAATTCTCGCCGACAGCCGCAGGTGCGGTTACCGGTACCGTCTCGATCTTCAGCAATGCGCCGGGTTCTCCGCTGGCTATTGCTTTGAGCGGATCGGGGACCGCGGGGCAGCCGACGCTGACGATAGCTCCTGCCAGTGTGACTTATGGCAATGTCTCGGTCGGAAGCAGCGCGACTCAGACAGTCACTCTGACGAACAGCGGGAACGCGACTCTGACGGTCACGCAGGCATCCGCGTCCGGAACGGGTTTCAGCGTGGCCGGTGTCAGTCTGCCGATATCCGTCAATGCCGGCAGCAGTTCGTCATTTACAGCCGTCTTTGCTCCGACGACCGCGGGAGCCGCAACCGGCAGCATCTCGATCGTCAGCAACGCACCGGGTTCGCCGGCTGCGATCGCTTTGTCGGGAACGGGCATCCAGGGGCAACTCGGCGCCACCCCTGCCAGCGTGAATTTCGGATCGGTGAATGTGGGCAGCAGCGGATCTCAGACAATCACGTTGAAGAACTCAGGGACTGCGAGTCTGACAATCTCACAAGCCACCGCCTCGGGTACCGGCTTCAGCGTAAGCGGAATCACCACGCCTTTGGCGCTCGCTGCCGGGCAAAGCACAACGTTCACAGCCAAATTCTCTCCCAGCTCCGCCGGCAGCGTCAGCGGCAATGTTGCTCTTGTGAATAACGGTCCTAATTCTCCGATCAACGTAGCTTTGAGCGGCTCGGGGACGGCCACCGCACCACAACTTACAATCAGTCCTGCCAGCGTGACCTACGGAAACGTAGCAGTGGGCGGCAGCGCACCGCAGACGATCACGCTGACGAACCCCGGCAACGCGACTTTGACGGTGACTCAAGCGACCGTCTCGGGTACGGGATTCAGCATGAGCGGCGCCACGATGCCGATGAACATCAACGCCGGAGGCAGCTCATCGTTTACTGCAACCTTCGCGCCCACGTCCGCGGGAGCTGCGACGGGCAGTATTTCTGTCGTTAGCAACGCGGCGGGTTCACCGGCGGCAATCGCCTTGTCGGGAACCGGCACGCAGGGGCAGCTCGGGGCGAGTCCGGCGAGCGTGAATTTTGGCTCGATTGCAGTAGGCAGCAACGGCTCGCAGACGATCACGTTGACGAACTCCGGAACCGCCAGCATTACCATCTCGCAGGCGACAGCATCCGGAACCGGCTTCAGCATCAGCGGAATAACCACTCCGCAGACGCTTGGAGCGGGTCTCACCACCACACTTTCTGCCAAGTTTGCGCCGACATCCGCGGGTAGCGCGAGCGGCAGCGTCTCGATCGTCAGCAACGCGCCGGGCTCTCCGCTGACCATCGCTCTCAGCGGAACCGCGACTCAGCCGCAGCTCACAGCAACGCCCTCCAGCGCGGCCTTCGGCAGCGTCGTAACCGGCACCAGCAACTCGCAAACGATTAATTTAACCAACGGTGGCAGCGCCACAGTCACGATCTCGGCTGTGACGGTTGCCGGCACGGGCTTCAGCACGACCGGCATCACTGCTCCGCTGAACATTGGAGCGGGAGGTTCGGCAACGTTTAATGCGGTGTTTGCTCCGACCACGGCGGGGGCAGTGACCGGTTCGGTGACCTTGACCAGTAACGCACCGAATTCGCCGCTCGCCATCGCGCTGAGCGGAACCGGCCTGGCCGCAACAAGGCTGTTGGGGCTCAGCACCTCGAGTCTCAGCTTCGGAAATGTGAATGTCGGCAGCAATAGCTCGCTGAGCGCAGTATTGACGAACAACGGCAACGCCAACGTCACGATTTCCAGCGTGGGCGTCACTGGAGCAGGCTTCAGCGCGAGCGGCGTCACTGCCAGCGAAGTGCTAACGCCAAATCAATCCGTAACCGTGACGGTTACGTTCGCCCCGGGAACTGCCGGAGCGATAACGGGAAGCATCAGCATCGCCAGCAACGCCACGAATTCACCGGCAACAATCAACGTCTCCGGCACAGGCGTTGCAGCGACTCCGCACACAGTCGCGCTCGCGTGGACCGCCAGCACGTCCACGGTATCGGGCTATAACGTTTACCGCGGCACCACGCCGAACGGGCCGTACCCGACTAAGTTGAACCCGTCGCTCGTCACGACCGAGCAATTCACGGATTCCAATGTCACTTCGGGTATCACGTACTACTACGTAGTCACCGCGGTTGACTCGAGCAACGTGGAAAGCGTGGATTCGAACCAGGCCACGGCGGTCATTCCGTAGTCTTGGCGCCAAGACAACAAGGATTTGGAAGCGAGCTAAGTACAGATTTTCAAGCAGTTTGAATGTGCGCGGAGCGGCCGGTTCGCCGCAAAATCCGCGAGCGCAACCGACGCCTGTCCGCGCGGACAGGGTTAACCCCCTGTCCCAAGTGTGTACCCCTGGCCAGTAGTTCCTGAAACCTACCCCGGCAGACAATCGCCGTGCTTATGACACGTGCCCCCATCCTGGAGGGAACGCGCGCGAATGCGCCGATTCTTTCACCGCGATTCTCTTTGAAATCAATCTTCCGCGGATTTTCCGTAACCTGCGCGCTGGCTGCGATTCTGATTACGTCCGGCTGCGTCGGCGTTACTGGTAAAGGTGCCGGAAACGCAGGAAGCACTGCGATTACACTGGGGCTCTCGCCAAGTTCGATAAGCTTTGGAACTCTTACCGTCGGTCAAAGCAGCACGAAGACAGTCACTTTGACGAACACGGGCACCGGAATTCTGACGATCTCTGGAATTTCAGTCACAGGTCCTGGTTTCACAGCCTCCGGACCACACCTGCCGATCGCATTAAGCGCGGATCAGAACACAACTATTAGCGTTCTCTTTAAGCCAACTTCCAGCGCCGCAGATACGGGAACGATTACGATCACCAGCAACGCCTCGGAACCCAGCATGGCCGTTGCTCTAAGCGGGACCGGGACCGCGGCGGCGACATCCATTCTGAGCGTGTCCCCATCTTCGATTGCTTTCGGTAGCGTAGCGGTCGGCAGTGAAGTCACGAAAACGGTGCAGTTGGCGAGCACCGGTACTGGAAGCGTGACGATTTCTGGAATGACTTTCTCAGGTGCGGGCGTGAGTGTCACCGGCTTGGCGCTGCCTGCTACTTTGGCGGCCGGCAAAGACGCGAATCTCACGGTTATCTACAAGCCCACTTCCGCGGGAACGCTGGCAGGTTCGGTTTCAATCGCAAGCAATGCTTCCGACCCTTCCGCGGCAGTCGGCCTAAGTGGAACAGCTACCACTTCACCTACGTCCGCGCTGACGGCAACGCCCTCGTCCATTACGTTCGGTAATGTCGTGGTGGGGACAGAATCATCTCAGACGATTCGCTTGGCAAATTCAGGCACTGCGAGCGTAACTGTTTCCGGGCTTGCGCCTTCCGTTGCGACCGTGAGTGTTTCGGGGCTGACGATTCCAATGACGTTGGCTCCAGGAGCGAGCGCGAATTTCACCGCGGCATTTAAGCCCACGGCCGCGAGCAGCGTTTCCGGCAAAATCACCGTAACCAGCAATGCATCGGACGCTTCGATGCCCATCAACTTAACGGGCACCGGTCAAACCGCCGTGATACAGCTCACCGCCAGCCCGACGAGTGTGAGTTTTGGCAGCGCGACGACGGGATCGACAAATGCGAAACAAGTGACGGTCACCAACACCGGCAACGAAAACGCGATCATTTCAAGCGTCACGGTCGCGGGGACCGGCTTTAGCCTCGGCAGCGCGGGAACCGGTGTAACTCTGAATCCAGGTCAATCGCAGACGTACACAATCGACTTCGATCCGAAGACTGCGGCCAGCGCGACGGGGACCTTGTCTATCGCGAGCAACGCGCCAAGCTCACCGATGAAGCTGGCCCTCGCTGGCACGGCGGTCGCGCCTTCCACCAGCCACAGCGTGGCTCTGAGCTGGGATCGCAGCACGTCAACAGTCCTGGGCTATTTCGTGTACCGCAGCTCGAAGCCCAGCGGCCCGTATGCAAAGATGAACTCTTCCGCTGACTCCAGCACGTCGTATTCAGACAGCACCGTGGCGAGCGGCCAAGTTTACTACTACGTAGTCACTGCGGTGGATTCCACCAACATCGAAAGCTCTTACTCCAACCAAGTCTCCGTCACGATTCCCACGAATTAATCACTGTCTCGTTGCGCTCAAGGTTTTGGGCAGTCATGCGCCGAACCTGCAATTCGGTACGGTGCATCCGCAAGCCTCCTCAGGAAATCGTTTGAACCGGGATATTTTCGTCCGCTTAAATCGGCGGCGAGCGGCGCCTCACCGGTCATTCACTCAGTCCTGGCTCCAGCGTTGTTTTTGCTCATGGTCATGTTAACGTGACGATAGACATAAGGAGAATCCGGCCGCAGCCCTATGGCAATGTCCTGTTGAAGACAGCATTTTGGCGATGTTAGTAGGGATGTTCGACGGACGCGCTGCAAACCAACGAGAATAATGTTTGGTGCGAGAATCCCGGGCTTAATTTGCGTGTTAGTGCTGTGCGGAATATTGGTGGCCGGTCTCACGCCATTCCGACGGCCTCTGAACGCCGTGACGTGGCTCGGCAACGAGGATGGTCTTCGTTTCGGCAGGTACGGAACAGTCTGGAGCTCCGGCCAATTTCACGCGGCAGGTGCGCCGAATGAAACTTCTTGCAGTCTCGAGATTTGGGCGCAACCTGCTTTCGCTAGCGCCTCGAGCACTATCCTCACTTTTTATGCGCCGGGGAATCCTATGCAACTCTCGGTGCACCAATATCATTCGCTCGTCATATTGAAGCGCGAGAACCACGACGACTTGCGCCGTACCCAGATTATCGGCGTTGCGGACGTTTTCCACCCGGCAAAACCCGTGTTCCTAACCGTCACTGCGGGACCGCAGAAAACCTCCATCTATGTTGACGGAACTCTGGCGAGGTCGTTCCCTTTGTTTCGAATGGGCAACGATTGCGCAGGTCAACTCTTAATCGGCACCTCGCCCATCACCGATGACAGTTGGCCGGGCGATTTACGAGGCCTCGCGATTTACGATCGCGACCTCACTGCCGAGGAAGCTCTGCGGCATTTTCAGACGTGGACGACTCAGGGACGGCCTGAAATTTCTGAAAACGTAAGCCCAGCGAGGGTATATCTCTTTGACGAGCGATCCGGAAACGTCGCCCATGATGCTGCGCGTAGTGGAATCGACCTGTACATTCCAAAGCGCTTTTCACTCTTGCATCAGAAATTTCTGGAGCCTTTCTGGCAGGAATTCAGGCCCAGACGCAGCTATTTTATGGACATCCTAGTGAATGTCGCGGGCTTCATTCCGCTCGGCTTCGTATTCTTCGCGTACTGGTCATCCGTGCGGCCGATCAAGCATCCAGCAATAGCGACCGTCGCGCTGGGACTGGCTGTGAGCCTGACGATCGAGGTCCTCCAATCGTATCTTCCCACTCGTGATTCCGGCACCACAGATCTGATCACCAATACGTTTGGAACGTTCATTGGCGTGAGATTGTGGTCTCTCAAAATCTTCCGCGGCTCACTCGCAAAAATCGGCTCGGTCACAGCGCCTCGATGAAATCTTTCGACGATTCGTGGTCCTGCGATCGGCGTCAGCGCGCAATTTTGCGCTGGAAAAAGACATCGAAAGTGCTGGGGGCGGCGCGGTGATTTTGTGCTGGTAATATGTGTTGTGAGTACGACCCGTAACGACCTTTCAAACGTGCAGCGAGCCCGGCTTTCGACGCGTGTGACGGCTTCGCCAGGCCTACTAAGCTAGCCTCGGTGTGTGAATTGCACCCGGAACTTCCTGCAAATTTGTCGCGCTCAGCAGGAGTTCCCGATGTATGGAGACGAGCGCCGCCTGCATGTCCTTCCGTGCAACCACAAAAGAGAAGCTGGATTGAGCGGATCCCGGGACGCTGGCCAGCACGTTCAGATTCTCGGCGTCCAAGGCGCTCAGCGCGTGTTCGATAAGTCCACGCAGTCCACGCGTACTCTCACCGACCACGGCGACGATTGCCACGGACGCATTGAGATCGATGCGTTCCACCTGCTTGTCCGCCAACTCCTGCGCGAACTCGCGCCGCAGCGCGTCAACTCCGGATTCGGCGACAGCGGATGAAACAATGATGCAGACGTCGTTTGGCGAATTAGCTGATTGCGGAACCAGCCGGACATCAATCTGTGCCGCCTCGGCGGCGGAGAGCGCGCGAGACAAGACGCTGTGCGAGACCATGTCGTCCCGACTGCGAAGGGTTATCAGCGCGACATCTCCGTTAGCAGCCAGTGCCTTTACTTCTAAGCCTCTGCACGGGCCAGCGGCTGTAATCTTGGTCCCCGGGCGATCGGGGGCAAACGTGTTGCGGATCGAAAGCGGGATATTGTGCTGGATTACCGGCCGCAAAGTTTTCGGATGCAGAACCTTGGCGCCCAATTCAGCAAGACCGGAGGCTTCGCTATACGACATCTCGAGTATGGATCTCGCACCCGGCACCAACCTTGGATCAGCTGTGAGGATGCCGTCCACGTCCGTCCATAGCGTGACTTCGTCCGCATTGATGGCCGCGCCTAGAATCGTCCCGGAATAGTCCGAGCTGTTGCGGCCGAGAGTCGTGAGCGCCCCATCCACCGTGGCGCCGATGAATCCGGTTACGACGGCTACCGTGCCCTGACGCAACAGGGGCCGCAAGCGCGCTTCGCAGCGTTCGCGTGTGAGGTCCATACGAGGCTCGGCGGATCCGTGGCAGGAATCGGTGACGACGAGCTCTGTGGCCTCGATTGCCTCGCTGGCCACTTCTCGCTCCGCCAGCGCCGCGGCAACCAGCGGCGCCGAAAGGCGCTCGCCCAAACCCACAATCGAATCGCGTGCGCGCAGCGTAAGTTGGCGTCTGAGAATAGCGTCCTGGCAGAGCGCGTTCGCCGCTTGAAGAAGTTCGTGCAGTTTGAGGCTGACGCTTTGCAGTCGCTCGGCGGAAGTGATCAGCGCATTTGCCGCAGATTCGTGCCGTGTGCGCAGTTCCTCGAAAATTTTGGCGACCATACCGCGATGGCCCAGCTCGGACTGGTTGGCAGCGTCAACTAGCTTGTTCGTCACGCCACTCATCGCGGATACCACCACCACCACGTCACTCTCGCTTGCAGCGGCGCGCACGATATCGGCGACTCTCTCGATGCAGGAAGCGTCCCCGACCGACGTTCCGCCAAATTTCATGACGCGAAGCGGTTTCTTCGCGTTTCCGTGCGGCTGCGGATGGCTGGAGCGATGCTGGTGGATCACGAGTGAACCAACGGCGCGCCTGGCTTGCGGATCACCGGAACCGAGCAACGAATCGCGATTTTTCAAGGGAGCGGTCATGAGCGAGAGGCTCGCGCCATCGAGAACTCCTGCAGGCGACTTTGCTGAGAGTACCAAGCGTGTTGCTTCCGCCGGATGCGCACGCAAGCGCGGATCAAGTCGGGTTTATCCCACGGAACATCGTGATAAGCGGATTGCAAGAACGCGCTGGTCGGATCCCTGAGCCACTCCTGTGGAAACAGCGCGATCGTGTCGTCGTTCGTGACTTTTGCGGCGGCGCGAACTGGCTCTCCGGATATCGCCGAATACAGCGCCGCGGGAATATCGCGCCCGAGTCCCAGCGTCAGGTGGCCCACTTGCGTCGCTCGTGGATTGATCTCAATCAGGTGGGCGTTGCCGGTGCGCTCTTCGAGCATAAAATCTAATCCATGCATTCCAGAAAGCTTGAGCCTGCGAACGATCTTCTCTGCGGCGCTGGACATTTCTGAATTCTCAATCACGCGCAGGACAGTGGCATGCCCGGACGAGTCGACTTTATTGATGACTTCAAAATTAAGGCACGCCAGGACTTCGCCATTCCAGCAAGCGACAGCGCTGGTGGCTTCACGTCCCGAAATGAGCGACTGGGCGTTAACGATGGCGCGGCGGCGGCGAAGTGACGGCCAGACCAGAGTCGCGTCTCGATCAATTAGGGCGCGCTTGGCAGCCCGCGCAATCAGTGGAGGAGCTTGCAAAACTCTCAGCGCGCGCTCGGCTTCTTCCAAGCTACGAACGACTCTAACTCCGACGCCACCCGATGTTCCGTCTGCTTTCAAGACTGTCGGAAGTCCTGCGCGCGCGATCCACCTCTTCAGGTCGTCGCTGTCGCGGATTACTGCGGTCTTCGGGACTCGGATGCCTTCGCTCCCGGCAATCTCCATCAGTGTGGTTCGCGCCTTCACGACCGAGAAACTTTCGGGCGCTCCGAGGGAACGTTGGATCAATTGGCAAACTGGCGCTCCAGCGACGCCCTTGCCGAGTTTTTGCCCGTAGAGAGTGTGCAGGTGCTGAGTTGCCAAGTCGTCACCCGGGACGATTACGTCCGGCTTGGCGGCAGCGATCGCTTCGCTTAGCGAGTTCAACGGGGAGAGCCCCCGAAAAGGGTGCGTTGCGCGGACCACGCCGGTCTTGTCCAGAGGGTGATTCGACGGGCAGACCGCGTCCACCGTGAACCCCGCGTTCGCCAAAGCAACAACGAGCCGGGCGGTAGGGAACCAACGAGCAGTCGTAGCAATCAGAACCGTTGGTTTCACGGCGCTGCGCACCTCCAGAGGACGTGTGGACTGCCAGCGATTTGACCGCAGCACGAGGTAGCTGGTCAGACGCGACAGTGGTACGGTGGCTTGGATGGCAATCCGTGGGCCAAAGGAGGGCTAATTGAACGATCCGACCTCTCTTGTAACTAACACATAATAAGCCGCTTACCTTAAAGAAACCACTTTTCTGCAGAGTGTCAGTGCCAGAAGCCAATGAAAAGACTTGCTCTAAGTGGCAAATCCATTCCCAGTGGGCCCGGAATTAGAGCACAGCATGCAAGCGGCGGTCGGCAATCGCCTTCACCGCCCGGTGGTTACATTCAGACTAGCAAGCGAACGGCATCACGCAGAGAATTGACCGCACGGGCGCCACGAATCGTCCGCCTAGGATCCGCTAGTAGGCCAGACCCTCCACCAAGGACGGAGCGCTTTGCCCATCGACGGCGGCGTGAGCTTGCCTCGCAAGAAACCTGCGATGAATGCTTCTCCGGATTGCGAGTTCGACCCGTGGTTTGTGACTCTCAATCGCAGGACGGATGCGCGATTCCTGAGATCGATAGGCCTAAAGTCGAAGCGATTTCGATCTGAGCCATCCGCGAGGCGGCATCGGGCTGCCTAACTTTAGGTCGCCACGAAAAAATCCCTCTATCTCGTTCGTGAACTGCAGTCCTGGGGAAATCCTGCTTAGCGTTTCGCGGTTAAATTTCGGGAATTATGTTTATTGGAATCGACAGAATCGGGCGTCGCTTTCAATCGTCTCACCGTCCGCTTTGCCTGAGCCAGCATCGCTGGATGTTGTACGAGAAACTCATCGCGGAACTCGGAGAGAGCTCTCCGTACGAACACTTTTCCGCCATAAATGAATCCTGCCCGTCGCGATGTAGATAAGAGCGGCTTACGTCGGTGCAATTGAACACGAGCGGTCTGTGCCGGATGAAGAGTCATTTCAATCTCGATGCATTGGTCGCGGCGGCCGATCGGAACGTTGCTCCCGTTGAGAACCAGGAAAGTGACAGAGTCCATGTCTGCTTCCTGCTTAAACAAGCGATACGAAAGCCGCAGCGGTGAGTTATTGGTGATACAGAATGTATCGGTAAAGAAGCGGACGTCCCAACATTCAGAAGATACGGCACGTTTCCAACAAGTTCGTTGCAGCGTTTCGGTCAGCGAACCCCAACGAAGATCAGGCTCGCATTCATTCAACCGGTTTGCCAGCGCCTCCAGTGATGGAAAGCCCTTCTGAAAGAAGTCGTGGTGCTCCACGATGAATGCTGGCCTGCCTAAGAACAGATCAAGTAGAAATGGGAAAGAGGATTTCAAATAGTGCCTGAGAAACACTGGAAAGCCGCAAATCCTGTTGAAGGAAGGCAGAAGCAGCTCGCATAGCGTGACCGGAGCCGCATCACGATCGAGAGGAAAACGCGATGAGTTGATGGCTGCGAGAAAACCGCTTGAGCTGAGCCCACGAAAACTCGCTGTCGAGAAACGCCCTTGTGGAAAGACCATGATCGGCTCAAAACCAAGTCCAGTTCGAATCTCTTGACGCTGCATTCGACGCATGGCGAGGATGGACTTCTGCTCCAAATAGTCTCCGTCGCGACTTCCGTATTCATTGTTCGTGTGGTCACAGCCATGAACGCAAACAGAAAACCTTCTCCCCCGCCTTGTTAAAGAAAGAGGCCGCGCCTCGGGAGGTACGTGCCTGGTTCCACGGAATAAAGGCCACGGTCGCGGAATATCGATGCTGCCTCATCGATTCGAACAGAGTGGTGAAATTAAGCATGCCGTACTTGCGACGGAGCACAGGGTCATCAATAATCAAACGCGAGCCGTTGTAGCCACCCTGCCAACAAAAATCTCCACAAGCTGCGCGCACGAACATGAGCACCGGCAAAAGGGAATCGTAATGCTCTTCAATATCATCCTCGTGCATGACGCGCAGATCGGGGTTAGGAATGACCGCGATTGTCGAAACGAACAAATTGCAAGTCTCAAGCCGCAAGGATAAGAACATAGGCTTGGCGGAAACTGTGATGACGGGTACGATGCTGTTCGTTCCAGGTAAGAAGACGTCGCACGTCGTCGCGCTTTTCGGTTGTGGATAGCTTGCCCCGGATAATTGCCGCGAGAAGCGCTTGCCAGCGACTGGAAGCTCGCGCTGGCCCGCTTCGGTCACGGTCTCCGTTGTGATCATTGAGTCGCCGCTCAGCCATCGCAGCATTCATCATGTGTTCTTGCGGCGATTCCATAAAGGAAGATCGTTCGAAAACTGAGAAGTTTTTCCCGGACCGATTTGCGCGAATCCTCCTCGCGATGGAGAGCGGCGAGCGTGTCCGCAGACAAGGCGACGGCGGCAGGCGGGGCGGCGTTCTCGGGACATGCCAAGAACATCTCGACAGTAGGGGAATTCGAGAATCGAACGTTCGCGCCAAGAAAAGACGCAAAGGCGGCCAAGTTGGAGTCGCTGGATTTGCTTCGGTTACTTGACAGGATGAGCAATGGTCATTCCTTTTCAGTCATTCACACCCAACGCCCCCGAGCGTACGTCGCGGCACGGGGATTCTAACAAGTTTGTGAGCGCAGGCCGCCTAGTTCCCTTAATACACTCCGCAAGTAGTTGTCACGTTATCGGACGCATTCACTTTTTCTCCGAATCATCGAGCTAAGAGGAAATCACGCCAGGATTTCGTGGTGGCCCCAAGTTTACCTGAAGTGGACATCAACGAGGATCTGCAATTTGCGAATTGCCAAGGATGGCATTCCATCTTGCGTATCCGAAATCAGTAGCTCGTTACGCCCTCTCGAGGTACTCAATCAAAAGCCCTTCGTGCGTGAGAAACCACGAGATGCGGCGGCCGCCAAACGCCACCGCCGGTTGGGGTCGACGGATCATGATCAAACCCCGGGCAGAAGCACCCTGCAGCACGTCTCCTAGATTGCCAACCTCGTAGCACAAATGATGCAGCCCCCCACCGCGCGCCAGAAACTTTCCGACCGGGGAGTCGGGGCCTGCCGGTTCAACTAGTTCGACGCTCGGGTCTCCGGGATGGCTCGCATAGATGAACGCTACGCGCACATCTTGAAGCGGATCGTGCCAAATTTGTGACCAGTCCGTTCCACCCAGCGCTCGGCAGAACCCTTCCATCACAGCGGCAATGGAAGCCACGACGAATCCGGTGTGATGCAGGCGTTCATCGGATTGACTAGAAGACATGGGCGTAAAGGATGGAGTTGAGGCATGGTTGTACGAACGTGCAAATGTTCCAGCTGGCAGCCAGAAACTGTTCTTTCCGCGGGATACTGAAAGGCGAAGACGACACCTTACTGTCTCCGCAGGCCAGGAGCCGGGTGCGCTCCGATAAGACAATGTCCGCGAAGATGAGAGTGCAAGCGCGCGGGACGGTCAGTTGCACCGACAAATTTACGTCAACTTTCAACAGACTTTCGACTCCCGTTACGGTTCATCGAGCATCGATCTATCTGCGGGAAACTGGCTTCAACCGCCTGGAAAACTCCTTCAACGGAGTGTCTGGCCACAGCGGCAGGCCGCACTTGGCAATGGGGACTGCCGGGTTGCCCTGGACTAACGTCATCGCCGGTACCGGGCTTGTTACCACACTCCCTGCGGTAACCACCGCGCCGTCACCAATCTCCACGTCCGGAAGAATGATCACGCCCGGGCCGATGAAGGCTTGTTTCCCAATCCGTACGCCGCGGCGCGATTCCTTAAAATGTGCAATGACGATGACCCCGATTCCGATAAAGGCGCTGTCATCTATGGTTATCAGATGAGGGTAGCTGGTCTCGAGAACTACATTGTAGCTAATCCAGACATTCCTTCCGATGGTTACGCCGCGAGCACGATGCAACAAAACGCGCAGACTCTGACCGCCCGGCAATATCATAGTGAACATCTGAAGGATTCTGTTCAGGAATCCCCGAAGTGGATTCTCCTTCATTCGTTTCCTTGTAATATCTTGCCACGTTGCAACAGGTACCGCTTCACAGAATCAAAGGTTTCTAGTTCCAACAACTCTTGCAGGTCAATCTGTACACCGAATTCTTCGTCCAGAACGGCCAGAAGGGTAACTCCTCGAAGCGAATCCCACCCGGCCATGGATTCGAATTTGGCAGTCCTAATCTCATCACGAGTTGCACCAGGTAAGGCTGATGCAAAGCAGCGCATCAAGCGATTGTCATCATCATTCACTGGTGGATACCTCCTCTACATGGTGCGGCAGTTTCGGCGCTTTCCTTTGGAAGGAAGACCTGGATAGCCGTGGATTTAGTTCGACAGGGCCGTCCAACAATTGCTCAATAAATTCCATCAAGCGGGCCATTGCGCCCTGTTGCTTGCAGCTCGAAGACAATTTCAGCGACTGCAAATTTGTCAAACAGGTACTGCAGGCAATGAAACTCAATCCGACGCGAAAAGGCGCGGCAACTCATAACCCAGGATTCTACGACAAACTGCTGCGCCGACAACTTTCCAATCAAGACAGCAATTCTCCCCAGCTTGCCGAATTTATCCTGATAAGAAACTGTGACCAAGTACGTCCGGGAATCCTGGAGAAGTCTCGACCAAGCCGCTTCATTATACCGATTGCCATTCAAATTAAATTGGTTGGTCTTGTTTATCAATTCAAATGCACGCACGTCTTCGTCCCGCTTACCCAACTGGAACGTCAAGCGCCCATTCGCATTTTGCAGGAAGTCGTCCAGCGCGTTATCCTCTGCTGCTGTGCCTTCCCGAAATACGCTGGAGTCACGGATGCTCTGCAGTCGAAGAGAGTCTTCTTCAGAAATAGAATTTTTCCCGAAACGATTTCGCAGGTGACCCAACAGCTCCCACAAAGCAGGATAGTCGTCCTTCGGAAATACTAGACATTCCATCTCCGGAAAAGCGCCCTGCACTTCAGCGACTTCCATCGGGCTGTCATCGACAAACACCACAGTATCTGGCATGACATTCCATTTCTTTAGGATATATTCGACCGATTCCGACTTCCGCCTCCAGTTGGCTTCGATCGGGAAAATGTTCGTCTTTCGAAATGAGCAGATCATCTCGTTCGAAAGCCTGATCAACGAGGGCAGCGTCATTCTTACTAGCAGCGGCAATCAGGATCCCAGCACTGGCAAGAGAGGCCAGGAACTGCTGGTAAATCCCATGAAGCTGAGCATGCTCCTCAAGGTGCCAATGGATCCCTTCCACTCCCACTTCACCCAGGATGCCTGCCCACAACGTATCATCCAAATCAGTAATCAGCCCTTTCATAGGTTGATGCCGACATATTAGCTTTGCCAAAAGCTCTCCAATCACGGAGGCATGAAAAGTCTTGTAGGGAAAACCCTGCGTGATCTCGGTTCGGAGGTCGAACCTCTTGGATAGGGGCGACACTTCATCTAGACGCTGCCCACTCACTACCAACACCTGGTGGCCAATAGATATGGCCTCGGCAAAGGTGGCGAGATTCCTGCGGAGCTTCAACTCGAAAACGCTGCTTTGTTGTGTACTGGTATAGAAGAGGGGAGGCAGTGGCAATGTAGGTAGACAAATAGAGGTGGGAAGGGTCAGCGCGATTCTCTGCAACGCACGCCTTAGTCTTTCGAGACTGTGGTTCGCGGACTCCACAATATCCGGCAACTGCTCAACGTGCCAACCGCCCAAAGATCGCAGACCCAGCCGCGAATCGAAATCTGACCATTCGATCACCACCGCAAGTGCGTCGTGCTCTTCGGGCCGCAACCGCTCCAAGGTCCCGGCCAAGTCACCGAACAAGCCCGAACTTAACTCGACTCGACAAGTCGGACAAAGATTGCTCAGATGCGCGGCGAGAAAGGTTTCCAGATGAAGGGGAGTGAAACCACAAGCCAATAAGACTCTCAGCGGACGCGCGTTCTTGTCGATCGGTTGTTTAAGACGTTCAAGCGCGTCAACCAGATTCATGCGCGATCTACCGTCCCGGAGACGCTCGATAGAAGCGCCCTTCCATCACCGCAAGCGGCCAATTCTCCTCCGTGTACTTTTCGGCAGCTTCCCACATCACTCACGCAAACATTGCGGTTTCTAGTGCGTGACTCCTTCGAGGGCGCGTTCTACCGATTCCCATCGCTCAAGCAAAAATCGTTCAAACTATGCAATCGGCTCCCAAGCCAGCGATAAAATGCGATAGCGGTCGAAACCCAATTAGCCGAATCACAAGGTAACACAATCAGCGAATCTATCGGACTTCTACAACGGGTAGCGGCCACGTGCCCAAATAATCGAGCGATTGACCATCGAGAGAGGGAAGATGGTCGGGCGCACAAAATCAACGAAGAGCACCACGCGATAGGCATCATTGTCGTTCCAGACTTCATGCTCGTTGCTATCGTCGAAAATCATACTCTTACCTTCCTTCCAGGCGCGCACGTCATTTCCAACGCGAATTCTGCTGCTTCCTTCAGGCTCTGGAATCATAAGTCCAAGGTGATAGCGCAGCACCCCTTTATATGGCCCTCGGTGCGGAGCTATATACTTTCGAGGTGCCAGAATCGAGAACATCCCGCTCTTCATTCCCGGGATACAATGCAAGAGCCGGTCCGTCTCCGGACATTTTGCGCAGTTCTCCTTGTTCTTGTTGCCGAACGTGTAGAACATGAATGTCTTCCATTGGTCACCTTGAGTTAGTGCTCTCTGCGCCTTCGAAATGTCCTGGAAATTCGGAATCTGTTCGCGATGCACCATCAGCGCGTCCAACTCCTTACGGATAGTCTTCCATTCCGCCTCAATGCTAGCCACCCAAGGAAACTCCTCGGTCTCGAAAAAAGTCTTGTCCCCATCACGGTAGAACAGAACTTTCTCTACAATCTCTCGAACCATGTTCCCTCCTTTCAGCGCTCGGCGACATATCCTGCACTCGTCCCCCGAAATGATTATCAGAACTGTGGTAGCTCCATTTTGCTAGAGCGAAATAGCCATCGATAGGCATTCGGGTGCACGATGCACATCTCGGGGACGCCGCAAAGTGGCTATTCTAGACCGATTAACCCGTTTTTGTCTGCCACCGAGGCCGCA
The DNA here is from genome assembly GCA_963804655.1 of uncultured Acidobacteriota bacterium. Classification (GTDB taxonomy): domain Bacteria; phylum Acidobacteriota; class Terriglobia; order Acidiferrales; family UBA7541; genus Palsa-295. The sequence goes on from CAWDRE010000001.1 coordinate 370,621, forward strand.
GCTCTCTAAAACGAATTATCAACGTGGCTCGCCGTTGGAATCGGTCATGCTGATCGTCGCACGAAAAGTAGGACACCCCCGTAGGCGCTGCTGCCATGAAGCCATCGGTGACCCGTATCTATTGAATTCCGGCGAGAAATCATTTCAAGATTTGCTCCCAAACCAAGTCGCGGCATGACTTGCCCTGGATCGAAAGGATCAAGAACGCGGCGGAGGACCTCATTTTCCCGGGGCTACGAGCGCAGAATCGCCGGTGACGTTATCCAGACGAATTGGCTTCGATTCGAAAAATCTCTTCAAGTTCAGAAACGGCTTTTCCAACAGATTCCAGGAGAGCGCGGCTAGCGCAAAACTTGCGACGAAAATAATTGGGAGCGGCAAGTAGGGATTCCGGTCCAGGTGAAGAGTTTGCACGATGCCGAAAGGAATTTTGTGCAACAAGTAGAGCCCGTAGCTGATGGTCCCGGTATAAATCAGGAATCGGTTGTTCATCACCGCTTGGAGCCATTTTCGTTTCGAAAACATCGAAACGTAGATGAATGAGGCCGAGGCTAACGCAGTGAAGGAAAAAACAATCCATCTGGCATGATGGGCTTCCATTCCAAATGCCAGCGCTGCCGCCGCCACAAGCAATATCCAGGCCCGTTTTAAGAATTTCGCAGCAACAAAATTCTCGGCCCGGACGAGCAGCGCCAGCAATGCTCCCGCCATCAGGCCGTCCAAGCGACAAAACACATTTGTATAAAGGTCTACCCGATGCAGCGCCAGGTAATAGCGCAGCGCCGGAGAAATACATATCTCAGCAATTGCGATTCGCCGCAGCTGCGTGCGGGAACAGAATCGCACCACCAGCGGCCAAACCGCATAAAACTGCTCCTCAATGGCGAGCGACCAGGTGACACCCAACGGCCCCGCCGCGTTCGTTGAAACCGGAAGCAGGAAATTCTGCAGGAATAAGGGAAACGCCCACCAGGGCGACGAGGTCCGCAGCACGTCTTGGTATTCCGATCGATTCAGAAACCGGACAACAACGAACATGAAGAAAATCAGCGAATAATAGAGAGGCCATATTCTGAGGCAGCGCCGAACGTAGAAATTCTTGAAATACCCCCCCGATTGCTTCGTATTCAGGAGAATTCCGGTGATCAGAAATCCGGAAAGCACAAAAAAAAGATCGACGCCCATCCAGCCATCAGCAAATATCCGATCCAAATGAAACACCGGATACTTCGGACTAATGTTATGGAACATTACGATTAGAATCGCCACGCCGCGAACAGCATCGAGTTGAGGGATTCTTCGCTGCAATCTTTCACCTGCGTGGAGCGGCATGGTGCAATCGCCGTCCGCCAACTCGGCGTGATCCCGGCCGGCCCGCCGGCAATATCAACGCGTGGATCCCGCGAAGCGCGAGTACGCGGGGAGTATAGTCGAGCACTCGAATATTGCCAGCCGTCAATGTGAAATCGGATTGACTGTCAGCCAATGCAGCACCTGACTGGCACTCTCGTTCGGAGGAAAAACCGGGTAAAACACTTTCTCAATTTTTCTCTCTCGAACAAGCAGCGTCAATCGTTTGACGAGCCGCGTGCCATCTACCAGAAATGTCGGCAGGCGCAAGGCATCGCACAGTTTGAAATCGGCGTCGCTCAGGACCTCAAATGGCACGCGGAGCCGACTGGTCATTTCCCGCTGATACTCGTGGGTCTGTGTGCTGCAACCGAAGATCTCGACGTTTAGCGCCAACAGTTGCGCGTGCAGATCTCGAAAACCGCATGTCTGTGGAGTGCATCCGCGCGCTCCCGGGATTAAGTCCCATCCGTCTGGCAGCGGTTTTCCGGGCACTCCGGTCATTGGATAGAAGTACAGCACGGTTCTGGGTGCGCGGAGCTTTGAAACGTCAACCATCCTGCCGACCGTAGACACCAGGGCGATTGCCGGCATAGACAAGCCGCCAAGATGATCGGCGGCCCCGTCATCAAGCGGCCGAGGCAGATCTGCTGGCAGAGGAAAGTCAGTGGGATTTGCCATCAAGGCGATTATGGCACGCGTCTCGTTTTTACGGATCAGCGCGGTTTTTCCCCGGCGTCAGTACGCGCGGACCATCGTATCCTGAATAATTCGTGGGCCAACGCTTTTCCCCGCCTACGCCGAGCAAATACCCAGAGCAGACGAGATGCCGTGCGTGCCGCCGGAATCACAGGTGTTCGTGAGCAAACGGTTGGCCCAGACGGAAAAGAATTTCCCCCAAAGCGGTTTCCGAATCAGGTACATCGCTCAAAGTAAAGGGTTTACACCAACCGCGGTAGGCAATAAGATTGCATCTTAGTGGGTGGCAACGTTTGCTCTTCAAGGCGAGCAAGCCATTGAACGGCCGATTCGCCAAATCGCGCTCGCAAATGATTGATGCGATTGAGGGTTACGGAGCTTGCCGTGGCGGCTTAAGAAAACAGAGGAGGTCGTTCTCTCGATATGTTGGATACCGCGATAGTTGGCGCTGGACCCTACGGACTCTCGATGGCTGCGCATTTCCGCAGTCGCGGAATCTCATTCCGAATCTTTGGCCGGCCCATGGATAGCTGGCTGGCGCACATGCCGAAAGGCATGATGCTCAAATCGGACGGTTTCGCGTCGAACATCTATGACCCCGACAGCAAATTTACTTTGAAGCAATTCTGCGCGGAGCGCCGCATCGCTTACGCGGACATGGGGACCCCCGTTCAGCTCAAGACCTTTGGAGATTACGGATTGGCCTTCCGCGATCGCATGGTTCCGGAACTCGAAGACAAATTGGTGGTCGCTGCCGAACGTTTGGCGGACGGGTTTGCTTTGCGACTGGATGACGGAGAAGTGGTGAAAGCTCGCCGGGTCGTGCTAGCCGTCGGAATTACGCATTTTGAATACGTACCAGAAAATCTGGCGCAGCTCCCTGCGGAATTTCTATCGCACAGCTACCGGCATCACGATCTCGAAGGCTTTGCAGGCCGCAGTATCGTTGTGCTGGGCGCCGGTTCATCGGCCATTGATATGGCTGGACTGCTTCAGGACGCTGGCGCTGATGTCCAACTGGTAGCGCGCGCTACGTCATTGAAATTTCACACGGCACCGGAGCCGGGTAAGCGGCGGTCGTGGTGGCAGCGCGTCCGGCATCCGGATTCCGGACTGGGGCCTGGCATGCGGTCGCGATTCTTTTCCGATGCGGCTTCCCTGTTTCATTATTTGCCTGAGAGTTTGCGCGTTGACCTCGTCCGCAAGACACTGGGTCCATCCGCCGGGTGGTTCATGAAGGATAAGGTGATGGGGCGCGTGCCTCTCGTGCTGGGCTACACGGTGGAGAGCGCTGAGATTGCAAACGGCAAGGTTCGCCTTCACCTTCGCGGTATAGACGGTTCCGAGCGCCAAATCGTAACCGACCACATTATCGCGGCAACTGGCTACAAAGTTGACATCAACCGGTTAGCGTTTCTGAGCCCGGAGATTCGCGCAACGCTCAAAACCGTCAATCGGACGCCAGTGCTTTCGTCAACCTTCGAATCATCCGTTCCGGGTCTGTATTTCGTGGGCATTGCGGCAGCCAATAGCTTCGGCCCGGTCATGCGTTTCGCTTTCGGAGCTGGTTTCGCAGCAAAGCGCGTGACGCAGGCCATGACGAGGTTACTCGCGCGCAGCCGGGCGTCTGTTCCGGCTTCCAGCGTCGCAACCATCACGGATTGAGCGAAGCGTGACGCTCCAATGCCGTTGCTTCCCGGGCTATCGTTCACCACAAGCAGTGAGTGAAAGACTTTTCAGTCCGTGTTTGTCACGCCGAGGCCATTGAAGGCATGAAGCTAGAAACGATTGCGATTCACGCGGGCTACGATGGTGATCCCACGACGAAAGCCGTCGCCGTGCCGATCTATCAGACCATCGCGTTCGAATTCGACAATGCTGCCCATGGAGCGGCCTTATTCAACCTGGAAGTCCAAGGCAACATTTACACCCGCATCGGAAATCCGACCAACACGGTGCTCGAAAAGCGGGTTGCCGCGCTGGAGGGCGGGGTCGAAGCCCTGAGTGTGAGCTCGGGGATGGCAGCGATCCACTATTCGCTCATCAATATCGCGGAGATGGGCCACAACATTGTTTCTCTTCCCCAGCTCTACGGCGCCACCTACACGCTGCTGGCACATATCTTGCCCAAGCAAGGAATTGCGGGACGATTCGCAGAGAGTGATCATCCTGACGCCGTCGAAAAATTGATAGACGAAAATACTCGTGCGGTCTTTTGCGAAAGCGTTGGCAATCCAGCCGGCAACGTCGCGGACATCGAGGGACTGGCGCGAGTGGCGCACAAGCACGGCGTCCCACTGATCGTGGACAACACGGTGGCGACGCCGATCTTGTTGAGGCCAATTGAGTATGGCGCCGACGTCGTGGTGCACTCCATGACGAAATTCATGGGAGGCCATGGCACGACGCTTGGCGGAATGATCGTAGATAGCGGGAAGTTCCCCTGGCGCGATCATCCCGAGCGCTTCTACATGCTGAACAAACCTGAAATCGCATATCACGGGGTGGTTTACACAGAACACTACGGAGCAGCGGCGTACGTGGCGCGTTGCCGCACGGTTGCCCAGCGTAATACCGGTGCTACGCTCTCACCCTTCAATGGGTTTCTGTTGCTTCAGGGAATCGAGACCATGGCGCTGCGCGTGGAGCGTCATGTGGAGAACGCCCGCAAAGTAGCGGAGTTTCTCCACAGTCATCCCCGCGTGGCTTGGGTCAATTACGCCGGATTTCCAGATAGTCCGCTGTATCCGATGGCGCAAAGGTATCTCGGCTCGCAGCGCTGCTCGTTATTGACCTTTGGCGTCAAGGGCGGCTTCGAGCAGGGCGTGAAATGTTTTGACGCGCTGCGTTTGTTCAAGCGGATGGTCAATATGGGCGACGCGAAATCGTTGTCCTGTCACCCCGCATCCACAACCCACCGTCAACTGACGCCGGAAGAACAACAGAAGGCGGGCGTGACGCCTGAAATGATTCGGCTGAGCGTGGGCATCGAACACATTGACGACATCATCGCCGACTTGGCCCAGGCGCTCGAGAAGGCCACGAACTGATTTCACCGAGACCGTAGAGCTCATCGGCTTGGGAGATAGGGAATGTCCATCGTAATTGACGGAGGACGAGTTCCGAATCTGCTGTCTCGGAAAAAACATTCGCGCTCCACATCGTCATCCGGCAACCCGGAAGCGCAGGCCCTCAAAATTGCGCTCATCAACAACATGCCGGACGCAGCGCTCGAAGACACCGAAGTGCAATTTTTCGACTTGCTCGCCTCCGCCGCTGGCGACATTCCAATTTCCGTCAAATTTTATTCGCTGCCCGATCTTCCGCGCAGCGATGCAGGACAGCGGCACCTAAGCAACTACTACTTCGGCATCCACGATCTCTTGGACAGCCGGTTTGACGGTATGATCATGACCGGCACAGAGCCGCGCCAGCCTGACTTGCGCGACGAACCGTATTGGTCGGCGTTGACTGACGTGCTGGACTGGGCCGAGCACAATACCGCCTCGACGGTTCTTTCCTGCCTGGCAGCGCACGCGGGCGTACTCTACAGTGACGCTATCCCGCGTCATAGGCTCGCCGACAAGCAGTTCGGCGTGTTTGCATACGAGAAAATTCGCGCTCACGCACTCACAGCTGGCGTCGGAAACCGGATGCAAATCCCACATTCCCGCTGGAATGAGGTGCGGGCGGATGAATTGACATCCTGCGGTTACCACGTTCTGACGCAGTCGGCGGATGCAGGGGTGGATTTATTTGTGAAGAAAAGGAAAGACAGCCTCTTCGTGCATTTCCAGGGTCATCCGGAGTACGGCACGCGGACTCTGCTCAAAGAATACCGGCGAGACATCAAGAGGTTTTTGAGGCGGGAACGGGAGACGTATCCGACAATGCCGCACGGATATTTCGATAGTTCGGCCGGAGAACTTTTGACTGCTTTCAAAGTTCGAGTTGTTTCCGATCGGCGCGAGGACCTCATCGCAGGTTTTCCTGAGGCGGAGGTCACCGAATCGCTACGGAGTACTTGGCAGGGATCGGCGGCTACCGTTTCCCGCAACTGGCTCCATTACTTGATATCACGGAAGGCTGACGCTCCAGCAATCTCCTCGATGACCCCGGCTGTCCGTGGGTGATTCCTGAAGGCGGCACGGAAAGAATTGTCGCAGAAGCACGAGTTCTTTCCTGGCACGCGGCGCGCTTAGAAAAACTTCCCCGCGACACGCTGAGCGGGGGCGCCAACTTATCGCGATAGCCACCGCGCACACCCAGCATGCGCGAATCGCGAACTGGTATGATAATTCCCCATGACTGAAATTTCGGCATCTGACATCCTGAAATCCCTGCCCGAGAACATTCGCGACGTAATTAATCCCTGGGTCGAACAGTCTCCGGACAGGCTGGCATTGGTCGAAGCCTCGGGTTCCTGGACCTATCGTCAACTGGACATGGTGATCGCCGAAACTCGCGCGTGGCTCGGCGATTCCGGCGTACGCGCCGGCGATCGAGTTTTGCTTGTTTGCGAGAACTGCCGGGCGTTCGTTGCGATTTTCCTCGCTTTGACCGGGATGGATGCGTGGCCGGTACTTGCGAATGCGAGGCTTTCGGCTCGAGAAATTGACGACATCCGAGATCACTGCGGCGCGCGGCGAGTCATCTACATGACGAGCGTCTCGCCCCAGGCCACACAGCATGCCAAGCGACATGGTGCCGTTATTGGTGAAGCAGCGGGACTAGGCACAATTGGTTTCGGCCCGCTGAATGAGAAGGTCGAACCGGAGCCGATCGACGAGAACGGCACTCAGCGCGTGGCGGCGCTGATTTATACCTCCGGCACCACCGGTCTTCCTAAGGGCGTCGTCTTGACGCATCGAAACCTACTGTTTATAGCCGCCGTTTCGGCACAAATTCGTTCGCTCACCCAGGATGATCGCCTTTACGGCGTCCTTCCGATGTCGCACGCGGTGGGACTTTCCGTAGTTCTTCTGGGCTCGCTATTGAGCGGAACTACGCTGTATCTGGCGCCGCGATTCGATCCTGTCGCGGCACTGGCGGCACTGGAACGGGATCGCCTGACGATCGTACTCGGCGTACCGGCCATGTTCGCGCTCTTAGTTGACTACGCCAAGTCAAAGAGCTTGCAGGGACCACTCAAATTCCCGGCGCTTCGCATCATTTCGTCTTCCGGCGCGCCGCTGCAAGCAGCGGTGAAAACGTCTGTCGAGCAGCTCTTCGGGATGACGCTCCACAACGGCTACGGCGTCACGGAATGCTCTCCTACGATCGCCCAAGCAAGGGTGGAGGAGCCGCGAACTGATCTCTCGGTCGGCCGGATCCTTCCTGGAGTTGACGTCAAGCTGGTGGGAACGGACGGCAATCCTGTTGCCGATGGAGAAGTGGGCGAACTTTGGGTGCACGGGCCGAACGTTGCGAAGGGCTATTATCGCGCGCCGGAAGAGACTGCAGCGGCCATCAACTCCGAGGGTTGGTTCAACACCCGCGATCTGGCTCGACTCGACGGCGGACATCTTTTCATCGTCGGGCGGACCAAGGAGTTAATCGTTCGTTTTGGAATGAACGTATACCCGGCTGAAGTTGAGGCAGTGCTGAATACTCATCCAGCGGTGGTCCGCTCCGCGGTGATCGGCCGGTCCGTTCAAGGAGTGGAAGGAGGCGAGGAAGTCATTGCATTCATCCAACTGGCACCGGGTTCGCCGCTCACGGTGACGGAGTTGGCCGACTACGCGGCGCGCAACCTCGCTCCATATAAACGTCCGTCGCAGATTGTGTTGATCGCCGAAATGCCGCTTACTCCGACGGGAAAAGCTAGGAAGGACGAACTCGCAAAAATGCCAACCGCTGCGCGGCCGCAGTGACAAACTCGCGAAGCTGGCATGCGGGCAGGCTGGGTATCGAACAAACTGAGATGAGAAGTGTTTTCATCGATCGTTGGTTTGCAACTCCGAAAGACTTCTGCGGCGAAGCGATCAGACGGAAGCGGCTGCAGGCGAGATCTCGGCGATCTTGGCTTCTGGGAACATGAGGAAGTCATATTTGCTCCGCAGGTTTACTCCGGCATCCATTTCGATCGGGCGAGTCTCGGTGTATCGCAAGCGCAGATGTTTGGCGACGACCATCACGTGGATCTGCATTTCGACGCGCGCGAAAAGCGCGCCGATGCAGTTTCGCGGCCCGGAAGAGAATGGAATCGTGGCCAGGCGATGCCGGCGCTTTGAATTTTCTGGTTGAAACCGATCCGGATTGAAGGTGTCCGGATCCTCCCAAACATTCGGATGGCGCTGAATGAAGTAGGGTGGAATATAGATTTCGGTTCCGGCCGGAACGAAATAATCGCCGAGGCGATCGTCGGCCAGCGCCTTTCGGGTCACCAGCCAACCCGCCGGATATAACCGCATGGATTCGTCGATTATTTGCCGCGTATATGAAAAGTTAGACAAATCATCCAATTCGGAGAAGTCTTTATGAGCGAGCTCGTCCGACAGCCTTTCTTCGACTTCCGGGTGCTGGGAAAGCAGGTACCAAAGCCAATTCAACGTGCTTGCCGTGGTTTCGTGTCCTGCGACAACCAGCGTGAGCATCTCATCAATAATTTGCCGATCCGGCATGGGCTGGCCGTTGTAAGGGTCGCGTGCCAGCATCAGCAGGCTCAAGGCGTCAGCGAGAGCCGCGGGATTTTTTCTTCTTTGCTCGATGACCTGAAGAAGAACTTTGCCTAGCGCCCGAAAGGAACGTGCAAAAGCCATATCGCGGGCCTTTTCCTCGGAGAGGATTTCGAAATACGAGCGGGTCCGGTCATAGTCATCGCCCAAAAGGAAGCGCAGAACTACTTCCAGGGCCATGTGGCTGACGTCCTGGGTGACGTTGACGCTCTCGTTTTGTTCCGCTGCCAGCCGCCATTTCTCGAGGAGCTTTGAATTCACGGAAGCGATGACCTTCACCAACGGCCCCACTGATTTATGATGGAACGCCGGCTGGATCATTTGCCGCTGATGCTTCCACAGCTCTCCTTCGCTCACCATTAGCCCATTCCCCAGTAGTAACGCCACGCGTTCGATGAGCTGCCCCTTCACGTAGTTCTGCCAGTTTTCTACAAGGACGTGGTATGCCAACTCCATATCCCGGATCCCGTACATGGTGGTCCCATAAACAATAGCTTTAAAGATGTCGCCAAACGCTGCGAATTGCCGGCCCATCCACTCCAGCAGATCGTCCGTGCGGCGATAATTCTCCGAAGGGCCGTCCGGTATGAGCTTGCGTTCGACATCCATATTTGAATTGCGCTCGCTTGCCGAGAGTGTGGGAATCGCTAACGAACTGGGCTTTGAGGCCCGTATTGGCCGCACACTACACCCGGCACCTGAGCGGTGTCAACGACAGGTAGTTTTCGTATACAACGTCGGTGTCTGTTAGCAGGTTCATTGCATCGAAAAATCAAATCGCCCGGCTGAATGCTACAGAGGAAGTTCGATCAAACTCGGCCCGTCGCCTTCCAATCCGTCTCTCAATGCCTTTGCGAAAGCGTCCAGGGACGTAACGCGGCTCGCCGGCACACCCATTCCCTTGGCCAGAAGTACCCAGTCGAGAGTGGGACGGCCGATCTCCAGCAAATTCGCGGCTTGCGGCCCGGGGGCGCCGACTCCAAGACTCGCGAACTCCCTCTGCAACACCGCGTAGGTGCGATTGGCGAAAACCACGGTGGTGACGTTCAAACCTTCTCGGGCCATTGTCCACAGCGCTTGCAGCGTGTACATCCCGCTGCCGTCCGCCGTCAGGCACAGCACGCGCCGATCCGGACAAGCGACTGCAGCTCCGACCGCCAATGGAAGAGCAATTCCGATGGAGCCGCCCGTGTTTCCGAGCCAATCGTGGGGAGGCGCCCCTTCGGTCGCGGCCATAATGCCTCGGCCTGACGTCATGGCCTCGTCCACTACGATCGCATTTTCAGGCAATAGCACCCCCACAGCTGCCGCTAGACCCGGCAAAGTGATCTCGCCGCTTGGCCGCGGCGGCCGCGCGGCCTTCTCCATCAAAAGCGGCTTTCTATTTTGCAGCGAGAGGGCCGCAACCAGCGCCTCGAGTGCGCCGACATAGTCTTCTCCCGGACTAGCGAGCCGGAAGATTTCAGTTTCCGGCGACGTCAAGACACTGCTCTTGCCGGGATAAGCGAAGTAAGAGACCGGGCCGACCGCGCCTACCAAAATCAACTGACGAAAGCCCTGTAAGAGCGCAGCCGCTTGCTCCGGCACATAAGGAATCCGTTGCACTGCGGGAGCGCCAGCACCACGCTGGACTCGTGTGATGGGATAGGGAGCCAGCAATTTGGCCCCGGTGGCAGCGGCGATGCGCCCGGCAGCCCTGAGTCCCTCGCCATAGAGCGCATTCCCGTTGAGTAACAGCGCCGTCGGCAATCCCGAGCGCAGCATGGATGCTGCGCGACTGATGAGTTCGGAGGAAACCGAGGCCCCGTTTGGCACGTCCGCAATCGCGGCTACAACGCCAGCGTCGTTCCACGCCACGTCAGCTGGCACGATCAGCGTGGCAATTTGTCCCGGTGCAGTGCGCGCTGCAACAATTGCCTCGGCTGCGTCACGGCCCAACTGGGACGCAGCAGACGACGTACGCAGCCATTTGGAATAGGGCCGCGCGATTGCTTCGATGTCGGACGTAAGCGGTGCATCGTACTGCAGGTGATGAGTTGCATGTTGGCCGACAATGTTGACGATCGGCACTTGTGCCCGGCCGGCGTTGTGCAGGTTCGCGACGCCATTGGCAAGTCCGGGGCCAAGATGCAAGAGTGTGCAGGCCGGCTTTTCGGCCATGCGCGCATAGCCGTCCGCGGCGCCCGTTACCACGCCCTCGAACAGACCAAGCACGCAACGCATCTCGGCCGCGCCGTCTAGCGCGGCTACGATGTGCATTTCGGATGTGCCAGGGTTGGTGAAGCAAGCTTCCACTTCGCCGGCAACCAGCGTGCGAATCAGACTTTCTGCGCCATTCATTTTATTGGATGCACCCGCCAGACGAGTTCGATTGATCGCCCGGTTGGAAGTTAAGAAGACGCTTCATGAAGGTAACGCGAAACTACCGAGGCAAGCTTCTCGAAGTGCGTGCCGAGCACGCCTAAATGGTCACCTGGCACGGTTTCGACATGAAATTGCTCGGCCAGACCAGACCAGATCGCCGCCGGATCATCGGGAAAATCAGTGACGGTTTCGGCCCTCACGAATTTTATCGCGCCCTGGTAGAAGCAGGGCCGATAACGCGTCAAAGCACGGTAAGCGCTCTCGCGCGCTCGCTGCATGGTCGGTGTATGTGACGCACCGGCGGGCACCTGACTCGGCGCATTCCCGTTACTGTCTCGCGAGACATACAGCCGGCGTTCCGACGGACGAATGATGTAGGAGAGCGCATCCCCCAGCGGCAGTCGCCCCACGGTGGTCGCGCGATGCGTGGCCAGGCGTGCGCCCAGCCGCACTCGCTGTCTTAGCGACAGAAATCGGGGATGCGGATAAGTCTCCAGCATCGCCAGCAACGCAACTTTCTCTCCCTGCGCGGTCAGCCGTTGGGCCATCTCCAGCGTGACGAGTCCGCCCAGTGAATAGCCAACTAGAAAGTACGGCCCATGAGGCTGCAGTTCCTTGATCGCGTCGAGATGGTATTGAGCCAAATCCTCGATGCGTTCAAACGGCTCGTCAACGCCATCCGTGCCCTTCGCTTGCATCCCATAGATGGGACGCTGCGTTCGCACGAATTTCACGAGCTGGTAGAAATCCATGGCGGTCCCGGCCAACCCATGCGCGAGAAAAATCGGCTGCTCCGCGGTGCCGGCTTTCAATTGTAATAGCGGCGGAAATCTTGGTGCGGTGGGCTCATCCAGGACGGCGGCCAGAGCCGCAATCGTCGGTGCGCAATAAATCGTAACGGGCGCCATTTCGCGCCCTGACACTCGCTCGATTTCGGTAAACAGCTCCACGGCCAGCAACGAATCGCCGCCGAGATCAAAAAAATTGTCTTCCTGGCGGATCGCCGGCCGTTGCAGCACCCGTTCCCAGATCGGGGTCAGAACATCTACCATCGTGGAAGCAGACCCTTGCGTCACGCTGCACCCGATGGAGTGGAGACCGCGAGATTCTTGTACGGGCGTACGCGAGTCAATTTTGATCCGGGCACCCTCTGGACGATTATCCGCAAATTGCGGTGATTATGAATGCGCGAACTCCCAATAAAGTTCCCGCGCTTTGGTGTACATGGGCCCGAATGGAAGTGTTCGATCGTCAATGCGCGCCACTGGGACTACCTTGGAATAATTTCCCGTGGAAAATATCTCATCTGCTTGCTTGAAATCTTGATATGCCAGCGTTTTCTCGATTACCGTCACGCCGGCCGCCCGCAGCAAGCCGATCACGCGTTGCCGCGTGATTCCCGCCAAGAAAGTTCCGTTCGCTATGGGTGTAAACACCACGCCATCTTTCGCCATGAAGATATTGGAGGTGGCGAGCTCGGCAACATTCCCCAGCATGTCGCACACGATCGCGTTGTCGAAGCCTCGGGCATGTACCTCGAAGAGCGCGCGGGCATTGGTCGGGTAGAGACATCCGGCCTTGGCATCCACCGGCATCGTGTCATAGGTGGGGCGACGATAAGGAGACAACGTCACCGAGAAACCCTTGGGAGGACGCATGGGGGCTTCATATATCGAGAGACACCAGCGAGTTGACTCTGGATCATGCGCTTGGACCCACGGCCCTTCTTTCTCCGCCCAATACATCGGACGGATGTACAAGGCCGCTTCTTTATCGAATCGTGCGAATCCTTCACGCGCGAGTTTCACCCACGATTCGGTTGATACCACGGGCTTCAGGAAGAGTTTCGCTGCAGATTCATTCACGCGGGCGCAATGCAACTCGAGATCGGGAGCAACTCCCTCGAAATACCGGGCGCCGTCGAAGACCACAGAACAGAGCCATGCGGCGTGTGTGCGCGGCCCCATGATCGGAACATTCCCCTCATGCCAGGCGCCTTCAAAGTATGTCCAAGTCTTAGACCAACCATCTCCGCCCACCAGACGGCTCCTTCATATGCTCTCGAGTCAACGAATCTGCAACGAGGTCAACTGTTTCCGTTCTGCCCAGCAGCATCGTCAATGACTTTTTCGAGGGATGCCGCCAAGTGCTGAACGAACGGCTCGACAAGCATTCCGGCGGGGTAAGTCGGGAGTACGACGATTCGTTGTCCGCCCTGCGCTAAGCGGTCCCATTTCGCATCGGGCTTGTCAAACATCCGATACTGCTTCAAAGGACGGAAATCGGTAACGATTCCAGGGTAAGGCCGCGGCATGTAGTTCATGCACGCGAGGTCATTCGTCCGCCAGATTTTCGCCAATAGCCGGGACTCTGATTCGTCCGCGCGAGGCGCCTTGGACAAGCTTGCTAGCAACATTCCCCGCCACACGGGAAGCCTGCTGCGCAGAATCTCCACTTTCTCCCTAAGAAACTGGGACTTGCCAGCGCGATCCAAGCGAGAAAAATTGGCCGCGTGAAACACGAGGCGCTCCAGCGCGTGATAGCATTTGTCCCAGATTGTCGCCGGCGGAATCTTGGACCAGTCCATCGTGTCGAATAACGCGAGGAGAGCCACGCGTTCGCCCTGTGCTTGAAGCTGCTGCGCAACCTCAAACGCGACGGTGCCACCCATGCAATAACCACCCAGGAAGTACGGTCCGTGCGGCTGCTTCTTGCGGATCTCTTGTGTGTATGCCGCGGCCATGTCTTCGATGCGTGTCAACGGCGGACAGCTCGCGTCTAGGCCCATCGCTTGCAATCCGTAGAACGGCTGGTTCGGCCCAAGACGCTGCGCAAGCTCTCGATAGATGAGCACGGTTCCACCGGCCCCGTGGATACAGAAAAAGGGAGGGCGCGAGCCGGAAGACTGGATTGTCACCAGGGGCGACCAACCAGTGGGTGATTCTTCGCGTCGCAACACCCGGGCTAGCTCGTTAATCGTAGGAGCGTCGAAGAGCGCAGCCAGCGGCAGCTTAACTCCAAAGGTTTTATCGATTTGTGCAAACAGCTGTACAGCTACGGACGAGTCCCCTCCCAGGTCAAAATAATTTTGATCTGGGGTAATGGAATCGACACCGAGAATCTCTTGCCAAATCAGCGTGAGCTGTTTGGTGGTGTCGTCAGTTAGCGGAACCTGGCTGGTCTCAGGCATAGCTTCCACGCTCATCAAGCATTGACCTCTCGTCCGATCTCACGAGGACTAGAACAGGACGCCTTCGCAAGCAGATTCTGAGCGGACACATCAGCATATCTACCTAGTGCAATTCATGGACCATTATAGTACTTCCGTAACTTATAGTTAATACTACGTTTAACGACGAAACGCGACTTCCACTGCAGTTTGCCCTACGTTCGACGGAAAGGTTTTTCCTCTCACGGCAGCACGGCTACTTTGCGTTGCCGTACTTGCCCGGCGGGCGACTGCCAAGATCGGCCCCGTGCGCCAGCTTCATGCTGAATACCCAAACACCGCTTTGAGCTCCAAAAACTCCTCCAAGCCAGCCTCACCCCACTCCCGGCCGTTACCGGATTGTTTATAACCTCCAAAGCATCCAGCAAAGTCCACACGAGCTCCGTTGATGTGCACGTTGCCCGACCGAATGCGCTTGGCCACGCGACGAGCGCGCTCGATGTCTCCCGATGCCACGTAGCCGGAAAGCCCATACGGGGTGTCATTGGCGATACGCACGGCGTCATCTTCGTCCTCGTACGAGATAATGCAAAGTACAGGCCCGAACACTTCTTCACGAGCGATGGTCATGTCGTTGCGAACCTCGCTAAAAATCGTGGGCCGCACAAAGTATCCTCGAGACATCCCCTCTGGACGGCCTGGACCACCCGCTATTAATTTCGCTTTTTCTTCAATCCCCTTCTGAATCAGCCGTTGAACTTTTTCAAACTGCGCGACGCTCGCGAGGGGGCCCATGCCGGTGGATTCCACAAAGGGATCGCCGACCTTGATGGTCTCCGCCATTTTCTGCGCTGCAGCACTCGCCTCAGCCAATTTCGACCTTGGGATCAGCAGTCGAGTTGGCGCGTTGCACGATTGGCCCGTATTGCGAAAGCAGCCTTGGACGCAATCCTTGACCGCGGCACCCAAATCAGCGTCATCCAGAATGATGTAGGCCGCCTTGCCGCCCAGCTCCTGGGTCACTCGTTTCACGCCGGGGGCTGCTGCCGATGCCACAGCGATCCCAGCTCGCGTGGATCCAGTGAAAGAGACCATGTCCACATCGGGATGCGAAGCAATCGCTGCACCTACCGTGACTCCGTCACCGTTTACCATGTTGAAAACGCCGGGCGGGACTCCCGCTTCATCCAGAATCTTTGCAAATAAATAGGCTGAGAGCGGCGCAAATTCACTCGGTTTCAGTACCATCGTGCAACCTGCCGCCAGCGCCGGCGCCACTTTGCAGACGACTTGATTCATCGGCCAGTTCCAAGGCGTAATGAGCCCGCACACTCCCACCGCTTCCTTCCGCATGAGAGTTGAACCCTTTGATTCCTCGAACCGAAATTTCGCCAGCACCTTCACTATTTCCGTCAGGTGCCGTAAACCAGCTGGAGCCTGCGCCGCGCGCGATAACGAGATCGGAGCGCCCATCTCTAATGAGATGGCCTCTGCCATCTCGCTCATGTTTGCTTGATAGACCTCGATGACTCTTCGCAATAAGGCCAGGCGCTCGGCGACACTCGTCTCAGAGAACGTTTCGAAGGCGCTTTTCGCCGCGGACACCGCCTTACCAACATCCGTGGCGCTACCCAGCGAGATTTGAGCGATCGGCTCCTCCGTGGAAGGATTGATGACCGGGAAATCGTGACGGGTGGCGGGAGCAACCCATTTCCCATCAATGTAAAATTGGCGGCAATCTTTCATTTGAGCTCTCGTATTTCAAATCATCAATCGGATGGTCAATTCGGGTACCGGCCGCCCGCTCGAACTTTGGCACAATGCCGTGGCAGCAATATGCTTTCTTCAGCGCTGTCGGGAAGTTGGACGTACAGCCCGGAAACATCGGTACGCATACGAGGCAACAAGTCGCAGCCCCTGTCTGAATGTGACGACGAACCAAGCACGCCTTCCGATCGCTGGCTCGCCCGCAGCCTTCCACATGGACCAAAGCATTCCCAACCGCTCGCGATAACCCAAACGAAACTTGACGCCTTTGGAGGCGATGAGGTCATACGTTTTTGCTTCCAGATATATGGAGCGCATATCCTTCCGGAGGCTCTGCATCAGGGAAAGCGGTATTGCATGCTGGATAGTGGCGTCGGCGACGAAAAGTGGAAGCTCCCCCCGTCCTATCAACGATGCCATTAAAAAGGTGTCTTCCGCTCGTAGAGCCACGGGGTCGAAGACCCCTTTTTCGACGTCCACCGCCGACCGCCGAATCGCGAAACCCGCGGTATTCAAATATCGAATGCGACCATCCGGCTGGAGCAAGTGTTCTTGAAGCATAGCCAACCGCAATTGCTCCGCTCTGCCGATGATCCCCTGACAATCTCCGACGAGATGGAGCTGAAAATATTTGTGCTGGGGAAACTCGGCGACGGCTCGCGCGAGGGCCGCCAGAGAGTTTGTCTGAAATCTGCAATCAGCATCCGCAAATACTAGCACTTCGCCTTTCGCGGCCTGGACGCCTCGGTTTCGCGCGGTTGAAATTCCGGCATGAGGTTGCCGGATGATTTTCAGGGGACAGTAATCAATCCACCGGCGAATTGATTCAGGGGCGTCGGCACCACTGCCATCGTCCACCACGATAATTTCACAGCTCACTTCATCTTTTTGGGGAGCCAACGATTGGAGACACTTATCGAGTGGCGCCCAATCTTGGTAGACGGCTATGATGATGCTGAATAGCGTTTGCGTGGCTGCGACGGTCTCATGCTCAGTCATGCGTCGTTGTAGCGAAATTCCGCGCGGATTTCCATAGTGGGACCCAACCTCTCCCAGCAGGGTACATTGCGCCAGCGCGCATGCTCTTTACGGCGCCTGCTATAGAATGATACACACAAAGTCAGCACGTACGTTGGTGCGGTCGCATCGGGTGCTTGTTCCAAACGCCAATATCAGGAGCGCCGAATACGGTCGGGAGACTAACAGATACTTCTGCCGATGCTCCCGCGGTTGCAGCAATGAACGCCCCTATTGCTTGGTCCTCCGCACCTGCAAATCCGACACTCGAGAACGATGAAATCCACGTCTGGCGAGCGTCCCTGTCTGTGGAGCGACCACTATTGCGTCAATTGGAATCAACTCTTGCAGAGGATGAAAAAGCCCGCGCGACCCGATTCATTTTTGAACGCCATCGAGATCATTTCATCGCGGCGCGTGGGATTCTGCGCGATTTGCTAGGCAGGTACGTTCACCGCGCGCCGCAAACAATCAGGTTTCTGTTCGGTCCGCAGGGCAAGCCACGGCTCGCGGACCTTGGCACAGACTCGGCCGTTCGTTTCAATCTCTCGCACTCGCACGGCCTCGCGATGATTGCGATTGGACTTCGCCGTGAAGTTGGCATTGATATCGAACTGCTGCGGCCAGATTTCGCGGGCGAGGAAATCGCGGAACGATACTTTTCGGCAAAAGAGGTTAACGAGCTGAGGACGCTTCCAGCGGAATTGCGTACCGAGGGATTTTTTCTGTGCTGGACTCGAAAGGAAGCGTACATCAAGGCCAGGGGCGATGGCTTGCACGTGCCGCTCGACAGCTTCAGCGTTTCGCTCTCCCCTGGCACCTTGCCGAAGATTTCCAGCGCTGACGAGTCACGTTGGAGAATCGAGTCTTTTGTTCCCTCGCTCAATTCCGAGCCCCAATACGCCGCGGCTGTCGTTGCAGAAGGCAAGGATTGGACAGCGCGCTACCTGGGATGGAAACAATTAGATGGGGACGCGCCAGAACGAAAGTGAAGCCGATCGTTCTGCGGGGATTGCTTTCTATCGTCGTCGAAGAAGGCTAGCCGTGGACGCAACGAATGCGTGAACAGTGCGTTCGGACTTCCGATGAATCTCGAATGCTCTCAATCGTCCCGGTTAATGGAGCGTGGTGTCGCCTGATGAACGAATCGGTCTGTCGCAGCTCTTAATCAGTAGCCGCGCTTAACGGCCAGATAAGGCAGCAACGCCACTTCGGCCAGACTGGGAATGATATCTTCCGAACTGAATACCGATTCAATCTTGAAGTCCATCAGCGACCGCCAGTAGGCCTTGGGCGCAAGGCGCCCGGAAAAAATGTCTCCAATACTAGTCGGAATGTCCGTGACCATGCGTATCCAGCCCACACCGGAACGGCCGCGACTGGTTGCCACCGGCTCACCAACTTGATCTGAGTACAAGAGATAGGAAAAGTCCACTCCTGCCGAAGATCCCAACGAATGGAATCCCCAAGTCCGGGCATTCACATCCAGTAATTTGTATTGCCCATCCCGGGGATCGAGTTTGTATTCGACTTCGGCCAGCCCATAATAGTTAATCGCGCGGAGAAACTTCAAAGTCAGTTCCACCACGACGGGAAGATCGATGCTTTCCACGAAAGTGGCTGCACGGCCAAATTCCGGCGGATGCTGGCGCCACCGCTGCGCCTCCATGCTTCCTAGCACCATGCCATTCTTGATGAATACACATGATGAGAACTGCCGAGTGCCATCTCCGGGGATAATTTCCTGGACGAGCACTTCGTTCGATCCGGAATGAATCGAGGCCTTCTGGAACAGGTCTTTGAGTTCGGCCCGAGTTTCCGCCCGCCATGCCTTAGACTTCGTGGCATAGAAGAAGTCTTCCTTCACGGCCGGCTTAATGGCGAGGGGAAACTCCGCATCAATGCAGTCAACGTCTTCAATTGTTCGCGGACACCACGTGCGCGGAATGGGTATGCCCAACTTTTGCGCCAATGAATAAGTATTCCATTTGTTCCAAGCCCACTTGGTGATTTCCCAATCGGGTGTGGGGACGCGAAAGATCTCGGAAAGCTCCTGCTTGTGCCGTGAGAAAGCGGCCACGTGCTCATCCCGAGTGGGGAACAGGACCCATCCTTGCAGGTTCATCCTCCGCCCCATCTCGATGAGAAAATCGACCGTCTCTTTTTCTTTGCGAAGGTTCGGCGACCGCACTGTGAAGGTGGTGTATTTCGAAAAGCGTCCGATCGAATATTCGTCGTCAACGACACAGAGCGGCACATCGCGCCGTCCGAGACTGCGAATGATTCCCAACCCGTGGAAATCGCCACCTACGATTACGGCACCGGCGCGGTCACCAGGCGATTGCCGCGATAGCGAAGTATTATTTGACTTCAAGCTTTCCATGCGGCGCTCACAAGTTCTTATCTCGATCCGTTTCGCGACGCAGGCATGGCCAGGTGTCGCGCCAGGCGCCGCGCGGCAAAGTCCGTGCCGCATACAAAAAACATCAAGGGCCCGAAATTCCACGAAGAAGGCGCGCCCAGAAAATGCAGGCCTGGGACAGACGATTCGAGTCCTGCACTCAGTGTCGGGAAGCCGTTGACCTGCGTCAGACTTTGACTCAGCTCGGGCGCTAGGAACGGATAACGCGTGACGTCCACCCGGTAGCCAGTGCCGAGAAGCACGTGATCCACTTCGCGGGATTTTCCATCGTTCAAACGAATATGCACCTTATCTCCCGATAGTTCCGCGGATTGCACGAAGCGGCCCGTCGAAATCGGAATATTCTTAAAGCGCTCGACCAGCCATCGGGCGCCCGCTGGGCGAAGCGCTCGCCGGCGAAAAGCGTCCTGAGTGCTGCGCGGAAAATACTTCACCGCGTCCGGAACGGCTACGATGCGACTCACTCCGGCGGGTCCGATATCGAATGGGGAATATAAGAGTTTGGCGATCGGACCAAGTTTTTGCAGCCTGGCGCGCCATCCGAGCCAATGCACATTTGGCGCTCGTACGATTACCTCTACATCTCCGCCAGCCTCGTGAATCAGTGCGGCGGATTCAAGCGCGCTTTGGCCCGCGCCGATCACCGCCACTCGCTTTCCTGCGAAACGCCGCACGCTGCTTTGATCCGAGACGTGCGTGACACGCTCGGATGGCATTCCTTCGAATTCCTTTGGTCTTCGGGCAAACGAACCAATTCCCGCGGCCACAACGATCCGGCGCGAATGAAACCGCTCGCCGTCACAGAGAGTCACTAGAAAGCCGCTGGAGCTCTTCTCTACGCGGACGATTTTCCGGCGATCGATTTCCGGGACGGCCTGCCGCTGAAACCAGAGCCCGTACTCGACAAAGCGTTCCAAAGGAATCGGCGTCGGTATCTGGGAACCGAAGTCATTGCGATACGCGTCCATAGTCAGCACGGTTCCTGGGTCCGAGATGTGCGATGCCGGCCACGGTGATCGCAAGAGCATCCCTTCGGGCATATGGGACTTCCAGAACTCCATCGGCTCGCCGAAAACGCGCAGATCCAATCCCTTGATCTGGCGTAGATGAGCACCGGCCGCCAATCCGTACGGACCCGCTCCAAGGATCACTACGTCACAGCCCGTCATCGCAACCTCGCAGTTCCAGCCGGCAGTGCTTGAACAATGCCGAAGATATCAATTGTTCTCGCATATTCACTGTTCATGATTCACGCACGAACCCGTGTTCCGAGGTCCGCGGAGCTGGTCCAGCAGGATCCGCGGTGACAAGTTCTGATCGCTGCAACAAAAGTAAAATCGGGAAAAGTATCGCTAGCGCTAGAAAAAAGAAAACAAATCCACCCTCATGGTGGAGCCTGCCGGTTAGAAAGCCCGGGTCTACGTAAATGCTCAGCAACGTCAGCGTCGCTATCCTGATACCGTTCTTGATGATAGCCAGGGGAAAGGCGAGCAGCACAAAGATCAGCATTTTCCATTTCGTGCGTAAAAACAGATGTGCTGCAAGCAGGCAAGTGATAAACAGGGCGACGCTCGACCGAATGCCGCTACATTCTTGGGCCACTTCGATCGTCACGCCTGGGACGGTAAGAAGGAATCCCTGGCGAAATACCGGAACTCCGACAGCCTTGAACAGCAAGTAGGCAATTTCCGTAGAGCCTTGCTGCAAAAGGTAAATACTGCGCTCCAAAACTGGCGGTGGCAGGGGCACCATCAGCAGCAGAAACAATAATGAAAACGATGCCCGACGCCACGCGGCGCTTCCGTAGCAAAGCAGGAATCCAGCAAGCCACAGAAAAACGATTGCCAACGTCGCAGCGGACAGGAACTCGTCCGGGTCCCGCACTGACAACCTCGTCACTGCAAATGAGTACATCGCAACCGCTGCCAGCATGGCTGCGCCGCCCGAGAACGCCGATGTTCGCACGACGCGGAAGATTCGCGATCTCTCCGAGTATAGTAAATACAGGCTCACCAGCGGGATGAGCAGGATGTGCGACGACGATTCCTCGTTCAAAGAGAACAGCGCCAACGAATGAAGCGTCTTCCAGAAAACCACAATGGACAAAATCACCAGACCCGAGAACGCAGCGTGCGCCCGTCCATTTCTAACTAACCGTTCGTTCAGCGGCGCGCTTATCACAATAGGTGTCCCGGGAGTGCCACGAATTCAGTCAACTCTATAGCGCGAATCTCGCGCAACACTCAGAAGCAGCAGAACATGGAACAGTTGTACTTGAGTGTTGAAATTCTTACGAACCATTTTCTACCGTATACAAGAGCCGATCTCCGTCCAGAGTCGCGTAAGCAATTCTCGCACGCTCACTGTCCGGCCCTTCGATCTCCCAGCGCGTGCCCTTCTGAACCAACTTCATCTCGCTCCGAGCTCTCCACCAGCGATTGACTTCTCCCGGGAGGGCCATCCAAATCTTCTCGTGCTTGACAATTTTTTGCAGATGGTCAAGCAGAGACTCATAAACTTTGCGCGCCGGGGGGCTAATGAGGTAATCCGGATGTGAGATGAAACTCATAAGCCCATTTCTCGCCCGAATTAGATCGAGCTGCTTCTTCCACAGGTCAATCGAGTAGTCGTTCAATATCTGGAGGAGCGAATAATCCTGGCAGGTCGTCAGCGGAATCTCCAGTATCTTGCCAACAAAGTAGGGGAAAACAGTGCAACAGCCGCCGCGTTGCGGCTCGAGATGCGCAACGTTCGGCATGGACATGTCGTAGGAAAAATCGTATGCACCATACCATTCGAGGTTACGATACATAACTCCCGCGCGGAATCCGCTAGATCCGAATTTCTTGATGTATTCGTTGATTTTCTTGGCGCGCTGCAGAAATAATTCGCGCTCTTGGTACAGCTGCCCATCATGATTTAGGTCGTGAATATTGAACTCAAATCCCCGGTTGCGCATTTCTTGCACGTATTCGTCGGGAATTTCGTAGCGCTTTTCTGGAATCACCTGAAACGAAGATCTTATTCCATACGATTCATCGAGGTCCATCAGGTCGGACGTGAAGTCTCGGCCGGCTACGGTTTCGACGTCATGCGTCATGATCAAGCAATTCGGAGCGGCCTCAGGCCAAAACCAGATAAACGGGACGCGTTGCACGCCACCCGCTTCCATCGCTAGGCGAAGTACCTGCTCGTGGATGGTGTCCACTGTGAAATCCACCGGCCAGTTCGGGAATTGCAGGTCTCGCCAGCCATCCAGGTACACTTTCTGGAGATGCTTGCGCACAGTAACGGGCATCAACTCTCGAACCGCATAGTAGGCTTTGCGAACCAGGGGATGGTCCACGACACGCCCTCGCCTCGCGAGTAAACGCGTCACGTACCGTTCCCTGCGGAGGTTTTCAACGATCTCGGCAGGGTCAAACGGCAGATGAACCTTGCATTCTCCTAACTGCACACTCTTGATAGCGTCATACAGCCCGGCATTCTCGAGGCTAGCTGACACGCCTGACGTGGATTGCCCGAAGCAAATCGGCGCGTTACCGAACCGAAAGAACCCGGTTTCTCCCGACGGCCGTGCCGCAGATAGACGGCCGAGACCGTTTTCGGGGACGCGATAATAATCGGAAAGTAGTTGATTCACGTTTTGCTCCGGGCTCCCGCTTCTACAGCGGCGACTCGGTCCGCGTGACAGACCTGGCCGTCGCATTGATTCCTTAAATCGTCTACGTCTTTCGATTTCTAACCGATATGTCGGTAGATGAGTCTCCCGGATACCGCCAGCAACCGATTAGGCATACACGAAAATACGCGACTCGCAATTTTCAGTTTCCAACCGTTCGCGCTATCAAGAGACGGACCGCCCGGAAATCTCCAGTAGATCAATCTTTGATGGCGGCGGACCCAGTGATTCTTGAATGCGAGAAGCCCGGAATTGTCTTGCCGAGTACGTCCCAGGTCGAATGCGAGCGCACCGGTCGATTTTGCGACGGTGATTGCCCTCCACAACAGCCATGGCGTGACCCCAAATTTGTTGAAGCGCGCATTCGAACAGCCGTACTTGAAATAGCAGGTTTCTCTAAAACGCAATGTGAGAATAGCCGCGATCGGACAATCATCTTTGTAGGCCATTCGTATCTCTAGCGCTTTGCCTTGGCACTGAATGAGGTTTTGAAACCAGGCAAGCGGCGGCGGAGGCAGATGATGTCTGCCGCGCGTGAGAACAAACAGGTCGTAAAAAGCTCGGAGTAAGTCTTCCGAGGTCCCACTTTTTTCAACTAAACCGGCGCGGTCTGCCCGCCGAATGCGGCGCTGCACAGAATCCTTGTCGAAACTCCTGAATAGCGTTTCAAGATCCGGCCGCAAGTCCAACACGTGAAGAAAGTACTGCCCCGCGGGCTGAAAACCGGTACCGGCGCACGTTCGGCCGAAATCCTCACCGGTCGGACGAACCTCGAGGTATCGCCAGCCCTGATCAGCCAAGAGAGCTTGAGAGCCGCCGATCAACGTCGTCATCTCTTCAGCTGAGTCGCAAATCGGTTCGCAATGATCTGAGAAGGGCAGCGATACGAGGCGACTGCCGGTGAGCCAACTGTTGATTTTACAGTACACCAACCCATTCCTGAGTTCAGCGGTCGGCGGCGATGTCGTAAAAACCACCGGCTCATATCCGTAGGTGCGAGCCAGCGCTTCCAGCCAGCTCCGTTGATGAAATGCCGACGCCTTCGGATGACGCGCAACGAGCTCGTCCCAGCGGCGATCTGAAAGTGGATCGACAGCGTGAACGTGCGCGTGCTTCATCGGCGATGCCGTCCCAACTCGGCAATTTGAAACCGCGTCGATATATTCGACCGCGCGGTGGTCCTGAGGTGTATCGTACGTTTGCGAATCCTGAATCGAATCCGGTTCCGAAGTAGTCTATCGGCGTTGACGGCGCGAGCATATCCACAACCTCGCAATTACGCTTCCAACGCCCAGCGAAATGCTAATGCTCAATTACATGATAAATCACTAACACAACATGACTTATCTGGGCCACCGTTTTCGCGATAACCCACGAATTACCGATTTCACACACACCGAAAGCGCCGAAGAATCCCCTCGCCACCACTTGGAAGCCGATTTGCAAAGGTAAGCGTCCACGAACGGCGAACGCAGCTCAGAACCCGAGCGCGCCAACGAGCTTTTAGGTCTCAACAGTGGCAGAGCCAGTGATGCCAAGTCCGAGGTCTAAGGCTGATTCCCGTCGATCGACCGCGCAACGGACCCAAGGCCAATCAACGTGTCAGTTTGCTAAATGCTCTCTCGTAAGCGGCAAGCAGATTTTGGACCGAATACTCCCACGCGAGTTCTTTCTCGATTCTTCTGCGGCCAAACTCGCCCATCCTTTTTCTATCTTCGCCATGGTCGAGTAACCACAGAATCTTCGCAGAAAAATCAGCCACCTGGTCCTGATTGCTGGCGTAAAGGGACGCCTCCTGGGCGCTAACTCTGCCTTCCTTTAAATCGAACTGGACAATGGGCTTGCCCACGGCCATGTAATCCATAATTTTGTGCATTGTAGAGATGTCATTCATTTCGCATGGTTTATCCGGGTTTACGCAGACGTCGGCGGTTGAGAGAATGTCGAGCAACTGCTCGAAGGGAATCCTTCCCGTGAAGTTCACCGTGTCTTCGAGATTCTTGTCTTTCACCATCATCCGCAGTTCGGAGAGAGCTGGGCCGCCACCGACACAAGTGAAATGGATGTCGTTCCGTCCCAAGTTCTTGATGTGCAGCGCAACGTCCAGAAGAATGTCCAAGCCTTCCTGGATGCTCATGGTTCCGACATATCCAACGAGGTACGGTTTTCCATACTTCAGAGCAAGCTTCGGCGCGACGGCCTTGAATGTTTCACGATCGGGTCCGTTCCGAACTATGAACACGTCCGCCGGATCCAGACCGCCTCTGGTTACAGCGAGAGCTCTGTAGCTGCTATTGGTCGTCATTACCACATTACTGAAATGGTAAGTTAATTTTTCAAGCCAAACCTGAGCCTTGTAAACGAGTCCCGCATCTCCATACTTAGCAAGGTAGAGCTCCGGATTCGCGTCGTGGTGATCGAAGATGAACTTCACACCCAGAAGTTTGAATGGCAACGCAATCAAGAACATGTTGTCGGGAGGATTACAGGCTTGAATGACGTGAAATCCGCGGCGCAGAAAGATCCACCAGGAGTACAGAAACTCCCAAAATAGCGCGCAGCTGTACTCAAGCACATACCCAAAGAATCTATGGCCTTCTTTGGGCAGTGGGTGCCGATAAATATGAACGCCATCAATCACTTCGTGCCCTTGCGCTTGTCCCTTGGCGCGAGGACACAACACAGTCACTTCAAACCCATGCTGCTGTAGAGACGAGGCCTCTTTCCACACACGTGGGTCAAAAGGAACAGACATATTTTCTACGATGATGAGGACTTTTTTCTTCATGACTGGGATCTCTTGGGATTACAATTGTTTGTAAAGTCCGGCAAGCGCGCAAAACATCGTAGCCTGGCCCCAGTGCAGCGTTGGGGTTTTATTGACGACCCAAGGCGAGTACCGGCGATAGTAGAAATAACCAGTGCGATCCTGCATATGTTCAATCGTCCAATTGGCTACTTTTAGAGCCAGCGACAGGCTCTCTGGATCACGGTCGTGGAAGAAAACCAGCGTATCGATCGCCTGTGAGCAGCACTGAATGTCGAGTGGCAACGTTTTATAGTCATAATATCTGGGTGTTCCATCTGGCAGAAAAAAGGTTTTCTTCCAGTATTCGTATCCGCGCGTCATGTTCTTGAGAAAGCGATCATCGCCTGTACTTTCGATGTAGTACTTGAACGAATCCAGCACGTAGGCGGTGTGAAAGTTGTCCACCCAGTGTGCATTAGATCGTTCAGCGTAATACCACGACGAATCGGACCTCTGATACTGTGCGGTATATTGCATGGCCTTCTCCGCTAATTCCCGATATGACTCATTTCGTGTGTGGGAATAGGTCCGGGCCAGCAGGCTAGCGCCTAATGTGTTAGCGTTATGAACAGGTTGATTCTCGGTCGGGACATAGCTTATGCAGACACCTTTGCCGTCTGCAAAGGTTGCCAGATCGCGCATAATGTGCTCGCACGCACTCACGGCAACCTGCAGGTAGGCGTCCTTTTGAAAATGTTGATGGGCGTCTAGAAACGCGTGACCGATGAGCGAAGTCCAAACCACCGTCGGCACACCCTTCGGAATATGGAAACTGCGCGACTGGTAATCGAAATGGTTGCCCCAGCACGCCCCGCTCAGTCCCGGAACTTGATTTTCAATTAGCCACTGCAATGCAAATTCCGCTTTGGTTTGCAACGCAGCGTCACCGGTGGCTTCGTTGAGACGCATGTAACCCTTGGCGATAAAGCCCATGCCCTTGGTAGAGTGACCCTTCGCAATTCCGAGCAGCGGACGAAGATTAATGGGAAATCGGCGTACTCCCTGTTGCAGCGCGATGAGCAGGAATTTATTGTTAAACGTGAAAGGTCGAGCCAGCTTTGAGCTCAAGCCGTCGAAAGTATCGTAGCCGCGATAGTCGTTCTTTTCTAGCCATATTGCCAACCGGCGAATGGATTCGTATATGTGATCCTTCGCAGTTCGGCTGTCTCTGTGCGCTACGGGCTGGCTACCAACAGATACCATCGTACCTCCCATTTTCACTTCTGCGATTTGTGATCCGAACGAAATCCACTAGATGCTGACCATCGCGCAACCGCTCAAGCACACCCTCGAATTCCGGATCCTTGTTCCCTATCACGATCGTTTGCGCGTGATTCAGCACCGCGTCAACTCCGTTCACCATCAGCCGGGAGATGTGGGGAATACGGTTGAGAATGAAATCTCGGTTCGCTCCCACCAGCTTGGCAAGATTCACATTCTTGTCGAAAATCCGAAGGTCATAACCTTTGCCGATCAGACGCTCGATGATCTCAATCATCGGACTCTCGCGCAGATCGTCCGTTCCGGCCTTGAAGCTGAATCCCAAAATACCTACTCGCTTGGAACCGCCCTCCATAATGAGCTGAAGACCTCTAGCCACCTGCAACTCGTTGCTGGGCAAAATCGAGGTCATAATCGGCAATTGCAAATCGTGCGTCTTGGCCTTATACGCGAGGGCTCGCAGATCTTTAGGCAAGCACGAACCGCCGAAGGCAAAGCCCGGCAACAGATAGGCCGGGGAGATGTTGAGCTTCTTGTCTTGACAGAAGATGTTCATGACCTCATGCGCATCGATAGAAAACGACTTGCAGAGGTTCCCAATCTCATTCGCAAAGCCGATCTTGAGCGCGTGCCAGCTATTGTCCACGTATTTGACCATCTCGGCCGTTTCGATGTTGGTTCTGATCAAAGGCGCGTCGAGCTTCGAGTAAAGCGCGGCCAGCAGGTCACCGCTGGCGCGATCGAACTCTCCGATCACGGTTTTAGGAGGGCAATTGAAGTCCTTCACCGCCGAGCCCTCGCGCAAGAATTCAGGGTTATTGCAGATTCCGAAGTCGCTGCCGGCCTTTTTCCCTGAGTATTCCTCCAGAATCGGAATCACAATTTGATGCATCGTGCCCGGCAAGATCGTGCTGCGAATGACGACCGTGTGTCGGGCCGTTTTGTTTTTTAAGGCCTCACCGATCAGTCCGCAAACACGCCGGATGTAAGTCAGATCGAGATTGCCATTGACTTGACTCGGCGTGCCGACGCAAACAAAAGAAAGCTCCGTCTCGCGAATCGCCTGGTCCTGATCGCTCGTCGCACGAAGGCGGCCTGCCTTCACGCTCGCCGCCATGATCTCGGCGATATCCGCTTCGATGATCGGCGACTTGCCAGCGTTAATCAGGTCAACCTTCGTGCGCACAGGGTCCACGCCGATGACCTCATGGCCATTCTTGCGCAAGGCATCCCGCAGACACGGTTCCGACGTAACCCAACCCGAAAACACTGATTTTCACAGTTCGTTCCTTTCGACCAAGAGCAAGCTGCTCATTGCGGGATCGCAAGCGTCATGCATCCTTCGCGTCTTGAATTCCGGGTTGGTCTCGCTGGGGGGAGAACCATCAATCGAAGAGTGTATTCTAGCTGACGAATACCGAGTCGTCCCGCATAATTTGGATCGAGCCGTTTCGGCGAATAACACGTAGTTTATGACGAGCAACGGCTGACCCGGCTGCTCAATCTCGCCGACGCGGACGAAAAACCAACACAGTCGGCAGCGACGGAGTGGTGTATTGCGGCGACTCCAACACGTCAAAATTACGCTTGATTAGGTCTATCTTACGTTTCACGCGAAACTTGATTTTCCCGTGGCCGATGATCCCCCAAATAGAGTCTGACAATAAATACACCGCTCTTCTTCAGATGCTTCGAATATTTCTCAAGTATCTTGAGGACTTGGCCGTACGGAACGTGGTACAAGGACTCCCGAAACAAAATTACGTCAAATTCCAGCGTCGGTTCGTACCCAAGAAAGTCTGAGCACGCGAAGCTGTTTTTTTCCGTGCGCCCGTTTTCCTGCGTTCGCTTCACTGCCTTGGCCAGAGCCACTTCCGATATATCAATACCCACGTACTTCTCATAGACGGTGGGATTTAATTCGTTCGCCGTGTTGCCTGGCCCACACCCAAGATCCAAGATGTTTCCGTTCCGAGCATACTTTTCGAGGTGCGGGTATACGCAGTCGCCAATCGTATTATCGATAAAATCCCATTTGTTTCCTGAGAAGTCTTTATCCCAGAGCCGCTTCTTGATACTCGAAGGGCCATAGCTTGCGAGAAATCCCTGCACAAAGATTTTTGTGCGATGCACAATATACACGTATAACCTCCCTTTACAGTTTATACGTCCGACGGCGCCACAACTGTCTTCGCAACTAGCGATTCCGCAATTGGATTGGCTTGGTGCGTGCTGTGGGTTAGGCTGGCAGTCGTCCAAAAATACCATCTAATGAAATATCGGTGACCGGTTGTGGGTTACCTTCGGACCCTCACGACTCACACAAAAGTCGAAATCGCGCGGCTTCCCAGGGCGGGCCATAAAATGGTCCTCCTTTTCGAACAATCACCCCATTCAAATATTTGGGATCTCATCATACCTACAGCATGACACCCAGCATGGTGTCCTAATACTGGCCTTTGGTACAGTTGACCTCGCTTTCCCATCACGGCAACAATATCATTATGAAACTCGGAACTTTCTTCAATCGAATGATCGGCTTAAGAGGAATAGCACGCTTCGGGTTGGTTTGCTCGTCCATCGTGCTTGCGATAGCCTGTCCTGAGGTGCGCGCGCAGGGGACTTATACTGCGGCCTCAGATGCTGAATCGGACGTAAACGCTGTCATCAACGGGCCGACGCACACGGCGGTAAACGGTGATGTGATCCAGATTCCGTGCAGCGGGACGCAGTCTGTGGTGTGGTCGAGCCAGCTTGTGGTAACCGCCAGCATTACGATCACAGCACTGGGCGGCACTCCGAACTCTGGGTCAAGCGCTTTTGGGTCTGGAACAAATTGCCTGACGATTCGAGACGATTACACGGGGAGCGGACCTCTTTTTGATTTGACACCCACCTATGCCTCCTCAAATAATGTCACAACCGTTCAGAACATGAACATTGATCCTTTTTCCAGTTCGACCCAACTCTACGGACCCTTTTATATCATCGGGACAGCGACCGCGAGTGGCTTTCCGCAAGCACGTCTCGATAACATCGTTTTTGGCAATGCTGTTCAGTGGACTGAGAGTGGAAACGGCAACTTCGCGTCCTGGATGATCGTTCAAGACGATGTGATTGGTGTGGCGGATCATTGCACACTGCCGAGTGGAAGCGCCGTAGATTTTATGACGGGAAATTTTTCTTCATGGCTTGGCGTCGGACAATACGGCGATGAATCCTGGGCTGTGGCGGATTCTATGGGAGGGGCGAACAACTGGTTCAACGAGAACAATGTAGCCTATATCACCGAGGTATTTAATGATTGCGAGACTTCCGACACCTTTGCAGATAAGGGCGGTTGCCGAGTTGTCAACAGGTACAACCACGTATTCTGCATAGATTGCTTTCAGCTCACCGGAGTTCACGGTCTCGACACATCAGGCCGCCCTCGTAGCGGGCGTCATACAGAAACTTACGGCAATACCCTGAGCTGCACGACGGGCACCTGTCAGGCTCTGACTGGATTTCGTGGCGGGACCGGAATTTCGTTCAGCAACACGGCAACAGGTAATACCTTCAATTCAGTTTTTAATTTCAATGTCTATCGCAATGTTTATAACAGTTCCCCCTGGGGCTACTGCGGAGGACTGAATGCACAAGACCCGTGGGATACGAACGATAATACGGTTTACTACAGCGGGACCATTACAACTGCAAGCTCCCTCGTGATGACGGACCCGTCAAAGAGTTGGACTATTAACGAGCTCATGCCAACCGGGGCACCTTATACCGTCTACGACACCACGCGGGGATTCATGGCAGAGATTGCATCGAATACTGGCGACACCATTACCGTGACCGCTCCCATTCCAGAGTCTACGTGGACTGGTTTCGCCAACGGAGATAGTTATGAAATCATACGCGCGACGGTTTGTGCGGACCAAGGTGGACGAGGACAAGGCAACTATATATCTGGGGCCACACCCCCAAGTGGTGCTCTAAATGAGGCTATTGATCCAGTGTATGAGTGGGGCGACTCAGTGCCGCATTTCAAATACGTCACAACACAATCGGCGAGAATCATTGCGAATCGGGATTACTATACCGATAGCGGAGCAGGCCAGCAAGCTACGTCAAGCTTTCCCTTTAATGGAACATCCGGTGTTGGGTGGGGTACCGTGGCGAATCGCCCTGCGACGTGCACGGTAAGGGTCGGATACTTCGCTACGGATACAAATACGCTATATGAATGTTTAACTACAAACACATGGACGTCGAGCTACACACCATACCGCTACCCCCATCCCCTTACTACAGGTAGCATATCGGGAAACGGCGTGGGCCCTAATCCCCCAACAGATCTGACGGCGACGGTTCAGTGAGCCGAGCTAGTGTCTTGGACCAAAGGTAGGACACTGACCGCTCGACCGAGCATGCTCTGTAGCCTCTAGAGGCTTCGCGACAAGAGCCAAAAGGCAGGGTTAGGGCATTCCGCTTTCGTCCCGACGTGGCGACGTTGAGCTATGAAGCGAACCGGCGGTTCGTTTCTCGGAGTTGTAATCGGAGATCTGACTTAATGCTAGTGCTTTGTCACCGTTGCTTCCGTAACAATTCGGTGTAGGCTTTTCTGGTTATTTCACCTACCAAATTCCAGGAATGACGCTTGTCGGCGTAATCTCGTATCTTTTGTCGCCGATTGTTCAGATCCTTGAAGAGATCGCTCTCAAAATAGTCTTCGATAGCCCTCGCCAGATCGGCGGGATCGGATGGTCGGCATAGAAAGCCCGTCTCACTCTCGATGACGTCGTCGCGCAGAGACCCGACGTCGGTCGCAATCACTGGTAGCCCAAAACTGTATCCCAGGAAAAGAACGCCGCTCTGGAAAATGAAGGTATAAGGCAATACCAAAACGTCTGCAGCCTTGAAATACAACTCAATCTCCGAATCTGGAATTTGTTCGATCCGCTGAATGACCCGCCCGCGCTTGACTTCGCTGGCCGTCAAGCCACGGATGTCGTTTAGGTATTTCTCGGCACCGCTTCTATGTTTGCCAGCTATGATTAAACGGTATACCCCGTTTCGCGCGTTGAGGATTTGGAACGCCGCGATTAGGTGGTCGAGTCCCTTGTAAGGCCCAATATTGCCAAAGAACAGCATCGTCCTGTCTCGCTCCGCCACGCCGAGGCGCCGTTTTGCGTTGGCGATCGTCAATTCCGTAAGAGGTACGGCATTGTTAATGCCGAACGGAATGACGGAAACGTTCTCAGCTGGAACCACAAAGTCTTGAAGCAGTTCGCTCTTCATCTGCTCGGTGTGAACGAAGATGTGATCCATAAGCCGATACTGGATTCTCAGGGTCAGCCGATTGAGCAGAGAATCGTCGGAATCCCTCTTACCCGCATTTACATTGTGCGCAGTCAATGCGATCTTCTTGCCAAGCAGCTTGTAATAGAGCGCAAGTAGTGTTCGATCAAAATACTCGAACTTGCCGTTCCACAGAATATGAAAGATTTTCGGCTTGGCCAGGGCTGCGTATGGGATAACTTGAGCGTAGTAGAACAGCACTCTCAAGAACCTTCTCAGACGGCTCGAGTCAGGGCGCGATCTTCCGTGAAGACTTATGAAGTTCAGTCTAGGGTCGACCTCGATCTCGGAACCGTCCAATTCATCACCCCCCACCACGTCTAAGTGCAGGCCTTCAGTCAACAGCGCTTTCACCAAACCGAAAGCGTAATGTCTGTCCCGCCCTCCGGTGAACAATCCGATTTCCATCCTAGGCTGGCCCTCCGAAGTGGCCCTTCGCGGGGCCTGAGTGTTTTTGACATTTGAATTGGTTGACATCACCGTTTTCGATGCATGTCTTGTCACTAGCAACGGTTTTCGCAGCGCGGTATTGAGAGGCCAAATACGCGTCCGGGGGCTAAAGCGCACATCGAGAAGAAGCTCTCATCGACCGTCTAGTTCCCGTACCTCCTGGAAAACTGCCTATCCGGGAACTACGTGCTGGCGCGCGAGGGGACCTTCTGTGTACGGAGCCGTTGGCGGCAGCCAACGCCCTCGGCGGCGGAAGATCTGGGTTCGGATCCTGCTGCACACCCAATTCGGCACCCGATTTTCGCTCCGCGCCTTCAAATCCGCGGTCGCCCCCTGAGATCCTCGGAAATTCAACTTGCATAGCCGCAGAGGTTGCCGAGTGAGGGCAGGTGCGTAGCGCGACCGATTCCACTGCCACCCGACGCGTTGTACCTGCCTGGGGGGCGGTCGCGCCGAGGCACTCGAACCGGCGGCTCAATGAGGGCCTCCCACTGGAGCTGGCGGGCTCGTCATCCGGCTCATGAGGAACTGGACGATTCGCTCGGAAGCGTGACCATCGCCGTAAGGATTCGGGCTGCTGGTCATCCGCTTGTATAAAACTTGGTCATCGAGGAGCGAGCTCACGGCTCGAAATATCCGCTCCGGGTCTGTGCCCGTGAGCGCTGCAGTACCGGCAGCGATCGCTTCCGGGCGCTCCGAAACTTCGCGCATCACCAGGACTGGCTTACCCAGCGATGGTCCCTCCTCTTGAATCCCTCCGGAATCGGTGAGCAAGATTGAAGCACGCTGCATGCAGGACACGAAGGAGACGTAGTCCAGCGGTGCGAGGAGCCTAACGTTGGGCACCCCATCGAGGATTTCGTGCACGGGGGACTGCACGTTTGGATTCAGGTGAACCGGATAAACTATCAACACATCGCGTCGCCTCTCCGCAAGGGCCCGAAGTGCCTGGCAGATTTGGCGAAATGGTTGACCAAAACTTTCTCTCCGATGGGCGGTAACGAGTACCATCCGCATCCCGTCAGTCGGCTCTAGGCGATAAGCCGCGAGGCTCGGATCTTCTGCCAGACGCGCCTTCGTGAGGAACAGAGCGTCGATAACTGTATTTCCGGTAACCAATATGTCGTCAGGACTGACTCCTTCTGAGAGTAGGTTGCTCTGTGCGACTTCCGTGGGAGCGAAATGGAAATCCGAAAGGTGAGTCGCGAGGCGGCGGTTGACCTCTTCGGGGAACGGATCATATTTCCTTCCCGTGCGCAGCCCGGCCTCGACATGCCCAACGGGAATGTGCTGGTAGTACGCAGCCAGCGAAGCGGCGAAGGTCGTGGTTGTATCCCCCTGTACGAGCACCAAGTCTGGACGTTTTTCCCGCAGGACCCGGTCGAGCCCCGTCAGGCAGGCCGCCGTCACCCCTGCAAGGTCTTGTCCGGCCGTCATCACGCCTAGGTCGAAGTCCGGCCGCAGGCCAAAAACTCGTAGCATCTGGTCGAGCATTTCTCGGTGTTGGCCGGTGACGCAGACTTCGGTCTCGAAGTGCTCTCGATGCCTCTCCAACTCCAGTACTATGGGCGCCAGCTTGATTGCTTCGGGCCTAGTCCCAATAACGACCATCACCTTTTTAGGCTGATACCTACTTGAGTTATCCATCTGGATCTCCCGGGAAAAAAGGGCGTGAAGTGATTGGACGCTCTCTACAGATCAGTTCGCACGCTCTATCTGCAGCATCGTTGACGGCGTAAGTTCCGGTTTCGGACCATGTAGCGAAACCCAGCTGAGGACCCGAGTTGTGCGCCGCGCCTTGGCATCCCACGTCAGACATTCCCGTGCGTAGGACATCCCTTGCCGTCGCAAGCGACAAAGAAGGTCCCGATCGCCGGCGAGGTCAGCCAGGATGTTTTGCATTTGTAAAACTACGTCCGTTTCACTTGTCGGTGCAACCTTGTACCCCACCTCTGGTTGAACGATATCCCCGGGCCCACCGTAATCTAGGATCACTGGGACTGCGCCACACGCGAGAGCCTCAAAAACCACGCCCCCACCTCCCTCACGGATTGCTGGAAGAACCACCACATCGGCGGATCGTAAGCGCTCAAGGGCTTCCTGATGGCGGAGCCAGCCGCAGAAGGAAACTTCATTCTCGATTCCAAGGGATTTCACAAGCTCCTCTAGGCGGGTTCGCTCCGGGCCATCTCCGATCAGCGTGAACCGGGCCAATCCTTCGCGCAGAAGCGGGGCAGCAGCGAGTAGACCGAGGTAGCAAGCTTTTCGGGGAACCAAACCGCCAATGAAAATCAGTTCGAGTTTGGCGTCAGGTCGCTGAGTGCGCGTGTCGTCCAGGCATAGGGAGGCAGCGATTCCATTCTCTGGGACGAAGAATAACTTGTCCTGATAGGCGGTGAACTGGGAGCGCATGTGGTACGAGGCTATTATGATCGCTGCCGCATGGCGAAACGTAGACCGAGCGAAAGGAACATAGGGATACAACCTTCGCGCGGTCCAGCTCCATCCGTTTTCCTTGTCGGGCTGGCTAAAGCCTGGCGCAGATCGCAGACCGCCATTCAGCGGCCCGATCACAAACGGTATCGGTCCCTTGCGTAGGAAGAAGGCAAAGGGGCTGGGCAATGTCGGGCTCATAGGCAAGAGCCGCAGAACGACGTCGAACTCGCCCGCAAAGATGCGCCGCCGCAACTGCCGCCAAGCGTACCATTCAAACGCCAGAGAAAACGGAAACATTAGAGCGGTCAACCACTGCGTGTCATAGTTATTTCTTAGGAATATGCGGAAACTCCAGTCAAAGATGCGATTGAGAAATGGCGTGCGAATCACCTCGATGGTGTGAAACGCCTCGTTGGACCGACGCACAGCGTCCGCAACGCGCGATCCAACAACCACGGTGACGTCATGGATTCGGGCGAGGGCTGCTGCATGACAGTAAGCGACAAAGGGAATGCTGACAGTCTCCGGATGGCAGTCCGGTGCTAATACCAAAACGCGAAGACGACCCATGATTTCTCCTCGGAAACATGTGCTCCAGTGCCAAACGTAAAGCGGATTATCTACCGGGGGCTTGAGGCTTGCCTTCTCTGCTCCGCGCGGGAAGGCCCTTCGCCGTCTATGTGTCGACCGCTGCAGGGACTGCGCGCCTAACCGTACGTTCGGGCAGCAGGTCGTGAAGCATACCAACGGTCTCGCTTAGCGGTTTAATTCCCCGATGAAGCGCAATGACTCCTCCGAAATAGAGCGCAAGAAATACGAGAGAAATTGAAATCATTCTAAAGAAAGCGCTCGTGGCTCCAATTGGCGTGGCGGAATGCGGCATCGCATTAATAATCACAAAAGTTGCGCCGCCAGCGGTAGCTGATGCTGCAAAAAACTTCCAGATGACTGCGAATACCGGCCTAATTCCCAGCCCGATCGGCTTGCCGGCATACCAGAAGCCGGGGAACATCAGAAGGAAGTATGAAATCGTCCAAGCCAACGCAATTCCGGAAGGGCCCCAGTGTAAAGCCAGCAAGAACAGGCTCGCGGTACACACAAACTCCATTACAGCCCAGCGAAGCCATCTCTCGGGGCGCCCTATCGAAAGATGAACCCATCCGTGTGTGTTATACAGCAACATGACTCCGATTCCCGGGCCGAACAAGGCGAAGATTCGCCCAGCCTCGTCCCATCCGGGTCCGAGAAGAAAGCGGATGAGATCCTTCCCCACCAAAGCAAAATCCGCTCCGACTCCCATCCCTACGAGCGCCAAAACGGATATCGCTCTGAGAAAGTAACGCCGGAATTGGTCGCGATCACGATTGACTCGGCTAAGTGTACTCACGGCGACGGCGGAAAGCGGCGCTAACAATTGCGTTTCCGCCAGAACGAACAAGTCGTATGCCTTCTTGTAAAATCCAAGTGCTTGAGCGCCGTATCGCCAGCCAACGAGGAGATTGTCCGTGTTGCGCGTCAAGTAGCTGAAAGCAAAATGGGAATACACGTTCATTGCGAACTTAAATCCCGAACCGGTGCCAGAGG
The DNA here is from genome assembly GCA_963804655.1 of uncultured Acidobacteriota bacterium. Classification (GTDB taxonomy): domain Bacteria; phylum Acidobacteriota; class Terriglobia; order Acidiferrales; family UBA7541; genus Palsa-295. The sequence continues at coordinate 407,614 of CAWDRE010000001.1, forward strand.
TACGCTCCGGCCAACTCGGCTTCCATCGGCACACCAACCAAGCAGCCACCGTCAAGAATAATGTCTGCGTTACACTGCCCAAACCAGCGCCCAGTAGTGCCAGCCCGCCGTCGCCAAGAGGATGGAGACCAACATCAAAACGAGCTGGCCAACAAAACTGATGATCGAAGTGACCCTGAAACGCATGGCGCGCTGCAGCAGCCCCCAGTGAATCCAGCTCAAGCAGCCAATCCCAATCGTCAGCGACAACCCCTCAGCAACCTGAGTCACGGCCGGGTTGTGATAGAAAAGCGCCAGCAGTCGACCGGAACTCGCAAATGCCACTGTGAGGACCGCGCCCATCCACAATTCGATCCAAAAGAGATTGCTCGCGAGAGAATGGGTCATTTCCTCGCGTTGCATGATCAATTCCGTGAATCCATTCTGACCGAAGCTGCGAAACAGGAGGCTAAACGTGGTAACCATGGTGACGATCCCGAAGTCGGCCGGCGCCAGCAACCGTGCCAAGATCATAACTGAGCCGATCTGCACGGCGAAGCTCGCCGCTTGACCGGCAATGGTTACCCCGGCACTGCGCACGGCTGCTTGCCGCAACCCTTCGGACTTGATTACGGAACGAAACTTGCCGTCGCTGTCGAAGGGCTTCAACGCCGCACCAACGCCGAGGGAGTCCGTGCGTCAATCGTAGACCATGGAGCAGACTCAGCGAATATCGTTTTAGGCTGTGCGTTTTCTGCGGAAAGTAACGAAATCTGGGTGGCCCCGAAAATCGCCAATAACAGAAAACTCCATACGGGGTGAAGCATCCGAAAGCCTGCCTCCGTAATGTTATACAGTGGCGTTGCCAGGACGTATGCCAGCATGAGACTCCCTGCGCTTGGGTCAACTCGGAAGGCCGCAATACAGCGGCGATAACCATGAATGAGTACTAAAGCGATGAGAACTACGCCGATCCAGCCTAGTTCCAGATATACCTCGATGTAGCCATCGTGGGCCTCGTTTATGGGGAATGCGTATCCAGAGTGCCATAGTTTGTCCAGACGGGGCCCCAACCAAAAGCTCTCAAAACCAGCGCCAACCAGGGCGTTGGGTGCCATGGAAATCACCCGCTGCCAGATCTCGGTTCTCCCGGTGAGGTTCGAATTCCTGCCCATCGCGTGGATCATGCCCTCGTCGCCGCCGGTAAGCACAGCTAAGCCTCCTACAAGCAAGATCCCGAGAACAAGCACATGCACGGCGGCTGGCCGGCGTCTGATCGTGTTCAGGCGAGTCGCTAAAATTAGGCCCGCACCGAAGGTAAAACACGCGCCGCAGGTGGCGCAATGAGCGTTAAACAAGATCCAGATGACGAATCCGAGCAGAATGCATTGCGCGGCGAGTTGACGGAAACGGTCAGGTTGGTCTGACTTCTTCCACAGGAGAGACACCTGCCAAAACGCACCAAGCCCGATAACGAGTGTCGTCACACCGAGCATGTTCTTATTCAAGCTGGCTCCCGTATTTTCCGGCTCGCCGGTCCAATCGTTGTAGATGCGGCCCAAATACGGGTAGTACTTGATTAGAAGCACGGATACGGGCGTCAGAACGAAACCGACGCGGGAGAAAAACCGCCGAAGCGCCGCTATCGGCTGGCCATCTGTGACCACGATCAACATCATGACGACATCGCCCGTCGCTTTAATCCAGCGCTTGAACGCGATGTCCGGAAAATCAGACCACAGGACACTCAAGAGGCAGTAGAAGAAATACAAGAGGATAGGCCAATTGTTTGCTAGTACCGCGAGGGAACGCCGTCCCCTCCGAACTAGAACCGCAAGCCCGACTACGATTAATATCGTAAAGACAAGGCGGTCGGCAGGAGTGCCGTCCATCTGCTGGGTGATGGTTGAGCCAGGAGGAACGAGACCGAGCCACACGGAAACAGACCTGGACATAGTTAAGGCGTACCAGATTACTGGAATCCACAACGCCCCAGACGTGTGTGCGGATTTATCCCGGTTCAGATAAAAAAGACCGAAGATCACCACTATGTAAACGAAAGTAGCTAATGATGAGCTCATTCGCTGCTCATCGGCGGAGGCCGGAAGTTATCGACTTATGCCGAATCGACAAATAGTCTATGCGCCAATTCCACAGACAGAAGCCGGTGAATCTCAGTAGTATAATTTCGGGTGCCCTTGACGTGGCCCCGCACAATCGCTTCGACGCCTTTCGACTCGAGATACGGGCGTGCTAGCGTCCGGGGATCAAGTAGAATCTCCTGAACATATTTTGCGAGAATCGTTCGGTACCAATACCGAAAATGAAAAAGCTTGTGCCGTCCCAGCCAAAGCCGCTCAAGATGGAGAGGCGCGAGAGAATGGTCGACCTGGGCAACCCACTGTGGCATGCCGTAGTCGTAAGCGTATTCGGCCTTGAAGGTGAACTCAAGGTATGCGCGTTTGATAGCCGAAGCGAAGCGATTAGGCACGCACAGACCGCGATCCGTACGCAGCTGCGCAAGCATTGGGTTGCCATCACGGATGAGCCGCAACCGTACGTCCTCTCCATGCTCCGACCCTGGAGCGCGGAACGCGTTTCTGACGAATTCGTTGTCCAAATAGGGCGACTTTAACGTCAATTGTGTCTGTTCCAGCATCAGTCCACCGAAGTGAAAAACGGAAGCCTGGCGAAAAGTAACTGCGCCCCTCGAACTACCCGCGAATTGATCATGGTAGGTCTCGGCCGCGCATGAAACTTGGCTTAGGAGTTCTGGTTGAAAAATGCCAGCCACTGGCATGACAGGCTTGAACATCAGCAATCCGCGAAGTATTTCACTTCCGAACGTCCCCACCATTCTCACTGGCGCGATTTGCCTGGCCAGCTCGTTAGCAAATAGGTCGGCTGATCGGCTCGTGTCCACACATCCGTCAGTCAAATAGATGGCGCGTTCGGCATAATGCGGGAAGCGCGCTAGAAACTCCTGGCCAGCCGTGATGACCTGATGAGGTTGGCCGCAAATCTCCGCCACGCGCCGCGCAAGGTAGACGTCCTGATTCTCGCGATACATGCTGCCGAACGTGTAGCATGGCAGCGATCCAGCTGGCGCCTTCCGCCAGGCCATGATGATCCGTGTGTCCAGGCCGCCCGTGAGCGAAACGCCTACCTTCTCACGGCCGTTGAAATAGCGCGGAAGACGGGTGGTGAAAGCGTCCCGTAGTCGGCGGTAGTAGCTTTCCGCATCAAGCGGTTCCTGCTCCTCCCATTCACGCGGTTCAAAGTAGGCGCTTTTGTTTTCGAGGGCGCCACCGCGAAAAGTCCAGGCCGAGCCTGGTGGCAGTGCGCGTATGCCGCGAAACAGAGTGCGGTTCTCGAGGACGCATCCGCAAGCGATGTACTCGCCCAGACTTTGCGGGTCCGTGCTGCGCAGTTCCGGGCGAACCGCCAGGATTGCCTTCGCTTCCGCGGAGAAGTAAAACGCGTTGCGCGCCTCGTGAATATAAATGCGCTGCAGGCCAAAACGATCATTGAAGAGAGTAACGATTCCGCGCGTGCGATCGGCAATTACTCCTTGAAAGCGTCCATTTAAATTCTTGAAAAAGTCCACGTCGTCTTCATAGACATGGACTAGATAAGAAGCGTCTCCTTCCTCGAATTCGTGCCCTCGCTCCTTGAGGCGCAGGGCCGTTTCTGGTTCGGGATAATCCTCGCCGGAAAAAACCAGAACGACGTCACCGCGCTCATTCCGAACGGGCATTCCATCCGAAAAGGAATTTTCCCGAGTGACCCACCCGACATAAACTCCCGAGGACTCATCAATCCACGTGCCCGTCACGTAGAAAGACTCGTGCCGCATCGACTCGATCATGCGCGCGAGTTGCGGCTCCGCCCATTCGCGCGGCTTTTTGGTTAGTAATCCGACGATTCCCGGCATCGCTCAAGCCCTCTTAGGAATCTTGCGCCGAAGCCGGAAATCTGTACTTGTACCAGGAGTAGCGAAAGTCGCGGGCCTTTGCCAGCAGCGGTTCGGGAAGACGATCGACGAGCTTGTGGTGCATCCCGAAGCGGAACGCGGCTGAGCCAAGACTAGTCAAGGGCACGTAATAGCGAGGCAAATTGATCCGTTGGAATCCATTGCGCTCCTTAAAATCGCTAAGGCTGCTGCGTTCTTTCTTCCCATAAGCGAAATTCGAATACACCAAATGCGAAATTCCTCGATCAGCGCACGAACGCACCGCTTGCGCAACGAGCGCATTGGTGGGAGCTTTATCGCGGTGTTGAATCATCGACACGATGTGCATCATACCGGCTTGCGTCCCGCTGTCGTCCGCCGTTAGTTTGATGAAGCCTATCAACTTCTCGCCAAGATACGCGCCAATGAAAATGCTCGTATCTAGAAATGTTGAACTCATCTGGCGAATACTTTCAAAGCTCTTACCGTAATGCGGAAATCGCCTACCCTGGCGGACGGGGCTTTCGTTGTAAATTTCCCAGATCCCGTGCGCGAGGGCATCGTCAAACGGCACTTCCTTGACGACCACTCCCTTTTTCGCCGCTTGCTTTGCTTTATTCCGCGCCTTGAAACCGATTGTCTCGGTCCACCAATTCTCGAACGTCGAAACCGACAACACAGCGAGATTGTCCCACTCCATCGGATAACTGTATTTCGGAGTCGTCTCGGGCAATTTCTGCATGAACGTAAAGAGATCAACACGGGTATTCGATTTTCGCAATCCGACCAGTACCGGTTCAGGATCGTCCAAAAACTTGTATTTATCCCCATCAAGACGGGCGATCTGAACAAATCGTCCTGCTACTTTAATGTCTTTGCCAGAAATCTTCATGAATGTCGGTCACCATCCACAGAACGTATTCCCTCCGATTTTGCCATAGCTCAAAGTCTGCAGGTTCTCGAGCACATTTTCTCTCCGCGCACTACCGATTTCCCCCGACGCACTGCCGAGACGTGCCTCAGTTGGTCAAACCGCTGTGTACTCGTTGTGCTCGTTCTCGTGACCGTTGCTCACCAAGCTCGGCAAAAATCCTGTCCATAATTTGGGCCGTGAGGAGAATTTGGCGGTACGGAATAGGGACGGGCGTCTCATCCACAATCGAGCGGTAGAACGATTCGATCAAACATTTCATTCCTGACTTCATTTGGAAGTCCCTTGCCAGAAATGTCTTCAGATTCGTCGCCAGGTTCCGGAAATTCTGTCCTGCCGTGGTTACAGGAGGGACGAACTTCTCGGCGTAACTCTTGTACATGCGTCCGCGAAGCTTGATCAGGGTCTCTTTGTCTTGATCGAGAACTAGACCGTTCTTGGGACCGTAAATGCGAAATTCGTGCAGCGATGGGCGCATTTGCGAGGAAAAGGTAAAGTAAGCAGTGGTGCGATTCTCATCGTTTATGATCACTCGCAGCTCATCAACGATCTCGGTTTCGCCCAAACTCCTCAGCAACGGGCTAGTAAATCCGTGCGCAATCACTTCGGGCGAGTCACTGCTTATGTGCTCTGCGATCCTGGCGATTCCATGGCTGATGATGTTCTGCAGCAACATTCCCGGAAGCCGCCGAATCCAATGCTGCTTATCTCCAAGAAGCGCTCCCGCATATCCGGTCTGCGCGATCTCGTAGCAATAATAGCTGTCCATGTGCACCGGAGTGCCGCCCAGGTAGCCGCTGCGAATAAGAGCCGCATTCGCCGCGCCACATGGCTGAATTGATCGTCATGCCCAGCCGTGACCTTCAAGCCTTTTTCCGTGGCGCATGCGATCAATCTTCGAGCTTCATCCTCCCAAACCGTAAAGGGTTTTTCCACATACACGTGGCATCCCCATTCCAGACAAGTCTTCGCAATGTCGAAGTGGCTCTGCGGTGCGGGTCGTTATGTGAACAACATCGGGCCTAGCTTCGCTTAAGAGCTTTGTCAAGTCACTGAAGTACTGCTTGATCGGAAATCTTTTGTAAAGCTGCTGAGCCATCAGCGGCTCCCGGTCGCAGACTCCGACGATCTCGCAACCCCCGATCCTCTGGATCTGCGACGCATGTGAATCCGCGATCTTGCCGCAGCCGACGATCGCTACTTTAAGCACGCTCTAACTCTTTTCTGCAGCTTTCGAAGAAGCGATCCAGTCCTTCTTCCGTCGGAACCTCGCGGCATCCAGCCTACTCGCGTCTTGAGTTTTTCGTTGCTATAGTTGGTTTTCTTCCAATACGCGTGCCATTTCCTTCGATTGAATGCAGGAGGCAGTTGCTCTTCCGACCATGCCGAGTACTTTTCCCACAGATAACAGAGCGCGTAATTCACAAAATGAGGTACGTAGACTGACGGGAACCTCTTCACGTTCCGTTTGTACAATCGCAGGAACTTGCGGCTTGACGGCAGATCGTCGTCAACCACGTTGAATGTTTCTCCATCAATTCCGCGCTTTAGCCCCGCCAGCGCAATGGCTTCGACGCAATTGTCAACATACGTGAACGGTATCGTATTCGAACCGCCAAGATGCAGAAATAGCCCAAACGTCCCAATTCCTACACGGGCCGTGATGCCCTCGTTGCCAGGGCCGTAAACTTGACCGGGCCTTACGATAACGTAGGGGATCCCAATCCTTTTCCCGTACTCCGCTACAATTTCGTCCTGTTCCGCTTTTGCGAAACAGTAAGCTTCTCCGCGCTGTGCCGGATGAGGTTCGACGGGGCAGGTCTCATCCAGCACTCGCTGCCCGGGTTTTTTCCGGTTTGAATAGACCGAAAACGAACTGACGTTCACAAAACGTTTCAGGCAATTGTGGCGAGCGCTTGCTTCCAGAAGATTTCGCGTCGTCACCACTGAGTTCATATACGCATCCGGATAAGATTTTTCGCCGCGGCCTGCGGCAAGATGATAGATGATCGCCACGTCACGGGTCGCAGCGATGCAATCTTCCGACGAGAGAAGATTTCCCTTAACCACTTCGATTCTTGCTCCCGTACTTCGGAGACTGGAAAGGGCATCCACGCGGTCCTTTTTGCTGGATGGTCTCGTAAAGCAGCGGATGTTTTGGAACCCGAGTTCCAATAGGGTCGTTACGAGTCGGGATCCAATGAAACCGCTCGCGCCCGTTACCAAAATCGGCTCGCTTCTTGTCGCGATCAAGTCGTTGTCCGACGAATCAGACTGGGGCGTACGCTCAACCGCCGAGTCGTTGACCTCGGCGCCGGAGGAAACGGGGCGGGAGTCTTCGTTTTTGTGTCGAATCTCTTGTCCAGAGTCGTTCATAGAAGAGTTAGTTGGTGCATCCGGGGCAATTATTCAGTTCAATTTTTAACTCAACCGGGCAATCGGGCCGAGGCGCCTTTGCATCACCAGTTTCAAACGTTTCATCTGATCGCTGCGGCGCAGGGCCATCAGTTCTTCGGGAATCGTTCTCTTCACACCGCGCAGCGAATCCCACATGTATGCGAAGAGAACCAGAAACCCTCCGATAAAGTACGGCTTGTGCCCCATCTGATAAACGCTGCGAAAAATCTCCCACATGGGATGATTGCCCAAAAGATAGTCTTTCCGGCCCATGTAGAAGCGCCCGCGAAGTCCGGTATGCAGCGCGCCGCTCTGGATGCGATGGTGGATGAATTTCTTTTCGACGAACGTCCTGGTCTCCCAGCCCTTCGCTCTCGCGCTCAACACCGCGATCAGGTCAATCCCCCCTGACTTGATGGCCGGGTAGCCGCCAATCGCGTCGAAGCACTCTCGCCGGAACATCTGGCACATTCCTGAAACGTGCTCGACTCCGACAAACTCATAGTTGTAACTCAAGTTCCCTTCGTGAAACGCGGTGCCCGCCACTCCCAACTCCGCGTTCTCCGCGAAGCGATCCATGAGAAACGCGAAGTAATCAGGCTCGAACGAAACGTCGGCATCCAGGTTACCGATGACGTCGTACGGCGTTTCGACTAATTTCTTGTAGCCCGTATTTACCGCAAGCGCCTTGCCTGCAAAATGCCGCTCTTCACGCTCCGGCATTTCCACCAGTTCAATCCACGGATGCGCGGCGGTGTATTTCCGAACGATTTCGTTCGTGCCATCTGTCGAGCCGTCGCTTACGATAATCCACTTGACCGGCCGCAGGGTCTGCGCCACCACGGATTTTATAGTTAGTTCAAGAAATTCCGCCTCATTCCGCGCGGGTGTAATTAGAACGTAACTAGGCGGCGTTAGCATGGCGGGAAAAATGATGTCGGATCGTATCTGTCTGAATGCTTCGCGGTCGCTGCGTTCAATCCTTCGGACGCTGTCGCGTAGTAATAGTACTCTATGAAACCGACTGCGCTCCCGCCCCTAACCTCGCATTCGCGAGGCCTGGAATTCATCAAATGCTTTTCAGAAGGGGCACAGCATTTTCAGCGAAGGGCGCCGACGGAAGCAAATTCCTGAATCTTCTGGACGACGCGTGATTGCGCAGCGGCCTGCAATTGCGGGTACATCGGAAGCGAGAGGATTTCCGAAGCCACTTTCTCGGTGACCGGGAAGTCACCTTTTTTGAATCCGAATGTTTCGTAGGCCTTTTGCAGATGGAGTGGAATCGGATAGTGAATGCCAGTGTCGATCTTGGCGTCTGCCAGATGCTTCTGCAACCCCTCGCGATCGGCCACGCGCACCACGTAAAGATGATGGACTGGCCGCGACCACGATGGACGATGCGGAGCGACCACGCCGTCGGCCGCTGACAGCAGCTGATCGTAGCGGTCCGCCGCTTCCTGGCGCTGCCGATTCCATTCCGCAAGGTGCCGCAGTTTCACGCTGAGCAGGCCCGCTTGCAGCGAGTCCAGCCGGCCGTTATATCCTTCGACGTTGTGGTAATACTTTTTTGATTGGCCATGATCGCGCAACATGCGCATGTGCCGCGCCATTTCTTCGCTGTTGGTCGTGACGGCGCCGGCTTCTCCGCAGGCTCCGAGATTTTTCCCGGGATAAAAGCTGAACGCCGCCGCGTGCCCCATCGAACCAGCTTTCTTCCAGCGGTTTTCTTTCTCCGAAAAATATTCCGCGCCATGAGCCTGGCAAGCATCTTCCACCACAATCAGGTTGTAGCGCCGCGCCAGCTCCAGAATCGGATCCATGTCCGCGCATTGCCCATAAATGTGCACGGGGACAATAGCCGTCACCGGGGCGCGGTATTTTCGGTGATACGGTTTTCCAGTCTCGCGATCCACGTAGCATTCGCGCTCGAGATATTCGCGCAAATTCTCCACGTCCATCGAATACGTCGGCTCGTCAATATCAACGAAATCAGGCCGTGCGCCGGCCTGGCTGATCGCTTCAGTCGTGGCAATAAAGGTGTGCGGTACGGTAACAACGATATCCCCCGGCTGCACTCCCGCCGCTGTCAGCGCGAAGCGTACTGCGTCGGTCCCGCTGGCGACTCCCACGCAGTATTTTGTGTCACAGAAAGCGGCAAATTCGTTTTCGAAATTTTCGACCATCGGCCCGCCGACGAACCCGGCCGTCTGCAGCACTTTTTGAAATACGGCGGTGAGTTCCGGCTCCAGCTGCTGATGCGGCGTAACGAGATCCAGGAATGGAATTTTTTCCGTAGGGGTCATTTATGCGATCCTCGACTCTTCAGTGACGTACCGCAACACCCGCGCGGGATTTCCCGCCACGATCGCGTTCGCCGGAACATCGTGCGTAACCACGCTTCCTGCTCCCACGATGGCGTTCTCGCCGATCGTGACGTTCGCCAGGATCGTCGAGCCCGATCCGATGGACGCGCCCTTTTTCACCAGCGTCCTTTCGACCTTCCAGTCCGCCTCGGTCTGCAACTGGCCGTCCGCAACCGTCGCCCGCGGGTAGGAATCGTTGATAAACGTCACGCTGTGTCCTACGAAAACGCCGTCTTCGATCGTGACCCCTTCGCAGATAAATGTGTGGCTCGAGACTTTGCAGTTCTTGCCCACCGTCGCGTTCTTTTGAATCTCCACGAAAGCGCCGATTTTCGTGCCATCTCCTACCGTGCATCCATACAGATTGATAAATTTCGATAGCTTGACGTCTTTCCCCAGCTTGACGTCCGGCGTGACGCAGACGAATTCGTTCACAGCTGCACCACTTTACCCTTCTGCTGCAGCGAAAGATCCGCTGCCTCGAGCATGCGCACCACGTGCAAGCCGGCAATTCCGTCGTTGAACGGCGTTTTGTTGTTTACGATGCAGTCAACGAAATAGGCGGCTTCCACTTTCAGCGCTTCTACCTGCTCCACGCGCGGCGCCCACATGTCTCCCGTGCGGTAGCTCACCAGCGTCTGGTACACGGCTTCGCCGCTGGACATCTGCACACCCTTGTCATAAATCTTCAGCTTTTCGTCGGCTTCCAGGTCGTTCCAGACCAGCATTTTCTTTTCGCCGCCGATCAAAGTGGTGCGCACCTTCACGGGGGAGAGCCAGTTGACGTTGATGTGCCCGATCATGTTGTCCGGGTAATACAGCGTCATGAACGCGATGTCCGCGACGCCGTTCAGATGACGCTCACCGGTGGCCACCACCGCTTCCGGCTTATCCTTGATTAAATAATCCATGATGGAAAGGTCGTGCGGCGCAAGGTCCCACAGAACGTTCACATCATGCTGGAACAGTCCCAGGTTCACGCGCGTCGAATCGTAGTAGTACAAATCGCCCAGGGTGCCATCGTCTATCATTTCCTTCATGCGCTTCACGGCGCCGGTAAACAAAAACGTATGGTCCACCATGATCTTCAGATTTTTGCGCTCCGCCAGCTCGATCAGCTCCTCGCCTTGCGCGGTCGTGCAGGTGAAAGGCTTCTCGACAAACACGTGCTTGCCATTTTCCAAAGCCGTCTTGGCAAGTTCGAAGTGGGTCCATACCGGTGTAACCACGGCCACCGCATCAACCTCTGGCGAAGTTAGCAATTCCCGGCAATCGCTGGTCGTGTGCATGTCTGGAAACGCTTGACGTGCACGCTGCAGCGATTTCGCGCTCTTGTCACAAACAGCCACAACGCGCGACCCTTCCTGTCCGTGAAAATTGCGCACGATATTCGGTCCCCAGTAGCCATATCCGATCACACCCACCTTGATCACGTTGTCGGACGCTGCTTTCGGGGCCGAAGACTTCGATGCCGGGTCAACACTTAGGCTTGTCGCCATTTTGCTCCACCTTGAGATTTACAATTTGAAAAGTAGGAAGTTCGACTGCCGGATAAGCGCCTTACAACTACTCACCGGCTTTAGCTGGAGCCGAACCCCGAGCGTTTCGCTATTCGGGAACGCTTCGCGAGGCACGTCGGAGCTACAGCGGGTCTTTCCGGCCTAGTAGGCGCCGTCGCCAGAAAAAACCGCGCGAGGGGTTTGCAGCAGGATTTTCAAGTCTAGCATCGGAGACCACATGCGCGAGTACTGAAGGTCAAGACGAACCATGTCGTCGAATGTCGTCTTGCTGCGCCCGTGAACCTGCCACAGGCCGGTAATTCCAGGACGGGATTCCAGTAATCGGCGCCGATGCCAAATGTCATAGATTTCGATCTCGTACGGAATGGGAGGCCGCGGTCCGACCAGAGACATCTCGCCCAATAACACGTTCCAGAACTGCGGGATTTCATCCAGGCTCGTGCGGCGCATGAATTTGCCGATCCAGGTGACCCGCGGATCGTTGGTGATCTTGTAGGTGACTTTCTTCGCGCCGTTTACCGAAACAGTTTGCGCCTTACCGGCGATAAACTTCTTCACGTACTCTTTATGGATCGCCGCGTCGGTGGAAACATACATCGAACGAAACTTCAGGAACTCGAAATGAAGTCCGTATTGGCCAACTCGCTGCTGCCGGAAGAACACCGGGCCCTTCGAAGTGGCTTTGACGAGCGCCGCCAAGACCAAGAATACGGGCGAAAGCAGTATGAGCGCGGCGGCGGAACCGAAAACGTCCATCACCCGCTTCACCAGTAGCGACAATTTTTTCTTCTTCTCGACTTCAAAGAGATCCGGGTACAACTCGGCGTCAACCGCCTTCTTATGTCCGTTACCGGACCATCCGTCAGGAAACGCGTAGAACGACATCTGGAAACTGTTCAGTTGGCTCGGTCGGAATGCTCGTTGAAATTCAGCGGTAACCTTCGATTCGATAATCTTTACCGCCGCCGCGACTTCACATTCGCCAAACTCTGTGAAGATCACGCCAAAAACGGAATTTGCTTCGAACCATCCAGCTACGTCCGTCTCGCGAATGCTGGCGCCGAGCACCACGGCAATCTGCTCGAGCATCGCGTCCGTCTTCTTGCTCTTGACACCTTTGCCGTCAATAAGCATCAACACCAGGTGCTTGCGCGATCGCTCGGAGCGTTTGCGCTCCCGGCTCAGCATTCGCCGGAAATGTTCTTCGGAAAGGAAGCTGGCCAGCGCGCTGGAGCCGTTCGCGAACACTACCGCCTGTTTCTGCGCGTCCGGTACGAGTGCTGGCTTTACGTTTGTTGCATCGGTCACGAGGGATCCTCTTTGCAGATGGTCACTGCACTTCTTCGGTTCCTGGTGCTGTGCCGCGAGCGGCTCAGGCCGGAACGGGCAGATCTTGTTCTTGGGGCTTGGACTTTTCTGGCCCCTTCTTTAGGGGCGTCTTGATGGCCGTGACTAACGCTGAGTCAATCTCGACTGCTACTGATCGCTGCAACAACGTCACCGAAAGCACCAGCCGGTGGCTGCGCTTCACTTCCGTCAAAATACCTTCCAGACCCACCAGCGGGCCTGAGTCAATTCGTACGCGGTCGCCTGCCGACAGAAACGGCCACGGCTGATGCGGCACTCCCGCGGCAACCAATGTCTGGATGGACCGAATTTCCGATTCGTCAACGGCGGTTGGTCCTTCCTTGAAACCCACAATTTGAATCACTCCAGGCGTCTTCAAGATCGGCAGCCGGTCGTGCGGGTTAAATCGGCAGAATAGGTAGCCTGGAAACAGCGGCGCTTCCACTTCCTTAATGCGATCCGACCAGCGCTTTCGCACCTTGTACATCGGAAGAAATTGCTCATACCCTTGCCCATTCAACTGATCCCCTACGCTAGATTCCTGTCTAGTCCTCACTTGCAGCGCGAACCAAGGGTAAAGAGGGGATGCCACAATCGAATCCGCGGGACGTGGGGTGGTCGGTTTCACGTTGGTTGTCATCGCTCAGATACGCTACCGCCATAAGAGTCACATTCGGACTCTCGTACCTACGCTACGGTTTTGCACGACAGTTGCCACTGCGCCGCGATGTCACCGAATCCGTAAATCTATGAACCAAAACGCCTTAATTGTGGCAATCCCTGGGACTTTCCGGGACTCGCTCGCCTCGGGTGGCCTTCTTATGAACATTGCTATCCCAGAGTTGCAATTCTTTTCCTTACCGTAAGCCCTTCAAAACAAGTGCTATATAGAACTGGCCTTCGCTTTCCCACTTTCCGGCCCGGACCAGATGATTTTCGTGGCACTCACCGACTCACGCTCAGTTCCGATCGGTCGCAGCGATTCCAGGCTCGGCATGACCGTATCCTGCGCCGTATCCGTAAGTCGATGAATAATAAGGCTCTCCGTAAGCATGCTGCGGCCCCACGGCGTTCAACACCACTCCCACGATGTTTCGCCCTTTCAGCTCTTGGCAAGCGCGTTGGGCTGATTCCGCTGGCGTCTGCCCCGCCCTCACCACGAGCAGTACGCCATCCACCAAGTCGGCAAGCACGCTCGAATCGCTCACCGGCAGCAGCGGCGCGGAATCCAGAATTACCCAGTCGAACACAGGCACGACGCGCTCAAGCAAAGCCCTCAAACGGCCATTCGAGAGGAGCTCGCTGGGATTGGTCACTTGATTCCCGCCGGGAATGAAGCACAGGTTGCCATCGAGGCCGTGTTGGATAATCGCGAGTTCGTCAACTTCTCCGCGAAGGTAATCGGTCAAACCAGGTGCTGCAGGAGCGCCCAAAGGCACATGCAGGCGCGAGCAGCGCAGGTCGGCATCGATAATTAGCGCGCGACGGTCTGGCTGCCGAACGATTGCCTGTGCCAGGTTGTTAGTAACAAAGGTTTTGCCCTCGGCCGGCAGCGAACTGGTAATCAGCATCGTTCGCAGAGGCTGAGCAGCGCGAATTTGATACAAGCGCGAACGCAGGGTGCGAAATTGCTCCGCGCCGTGCGCGCTCAGTTCCGGGTTGATAAAGACGTTTACGTTCGGATCCAGGTGCCACACCGGATGCGCGCAATGTTTCCGCAAATCGTCGAATCGTAGATAGCCGCCGGTAGACGCCGCGAGCTTATCTGCAACCAAACGATTGGCAGCCGCCGTGTCGGCGACAGGAGGTGGGAACGTCGACGCTTCCACGGTTGGGGTCGCCGTCAAAATGTCAGTGCCGACCGCCTGGACAGCGGCTCGCTCTTGCTCGGCTTTTTTTAGCGCTTCGTGAATACGGCTCATGGTTTCCTTTCTGGCAGAGAAGAAGACGGCACGATATTGGCCTCGCGCAAACGACCTAGCAGTTCATCGAGATTTTGCAGCAGCGCCTGCGCATCAATGTTCTGCTTGGAGCCGTTCGAGCTACCTACCGCCGCAGTGGGCTCAATTTCGTCCAGCTGAAATTCTCGCGCCACCTCCTCCACCAAATGGGCTGGAACTGGACGAAGGTGATCCACATAGGCGTTGATTAGCGCATGCTCACACAACAAGTTCACAACGCGAGGAATGCCGCGTGAATATAAGTTAACTGTTTGAATAGCTTCCTTCGAGAAAATAGGCTCGCCATTCGCTCCTGCGATCCTCAGTCTCTCCGCGATGTAACCAAACGTCTCCTCCAGGCTCAGCGGGGCCGTGCGGCAGCGCAGCGTAATTCGCTGGCGCAGTTGGCGGAGTTGAGGAAGTTTCAGCTTTTCTTCCAGTTCCGGCTGTCCGGTCAAAACGATCTGCAGCAGCTTTTCAGTGGATGTTTCCAGGTTCGTCAGTAGCCGAATCTCTTCGAGCACTTGCAGCGATAGATTTTGTGCTTCGTCAATGATTAGGACAGCCGTCTCACCGGCGCGATATCTTTCCAGTAGCCAGTGGTTCAACTTCAAGAGAACGTGGCTCTTGTGCCGGGATTCGAGCGGAATCTCAAAATCGGCCATCATGAAGTCAAATAACTGGCTTACGTTGACCTGCGAGTTGAAAACAAACGCCGTCTTTACGCGTTGCCCGCGCAGCCAGTCCAGCAGCCGATTCAAAAGCGTCGTCTTGCCGGTGCCGACTTCCCCGGTCAGCAAGATGAAACCCTTGCGATTCTGAATTCCATACGTCAACCCTGCCAGCGCTTCCTGTATCTGTTTGGTCAAGAACAGATAGCGCGGGTCCGGATTAACGTTGAACGGGCTTTCCCGTAGTCCGAAGAATTTTTGATACATGCTTTTCCTAGGCCCTCGCCCCAACTTCTAATCCGGTATCCTCTGTGTTTCGATTCGCAATCGATGGCTGCTTCTTCTCTGACGTCGGCACGATCTCCGGCACCATTGCGAGCACCGGCAAATGCAACGCAAATTCCACGTCGCGCTCGGTCTTGAACGAGGAATCCTTCATTTCCAAGAAAAATGCGATTCCCAGGCCCAGACCCAAGCCGCCGCCGAAGCCTGCCAAGGCAATCATCGGCCGGTTCGGAAACGTTGGCTTGTCGGGCAGGTTTGCCGGATCCAGCACGACAAATTGTTCGCCTTCCTGCTTACGCTCCAGGTTGACGGCCTGCTGTGAATCTCCGAGTTTTTTCTGTAAATCGTTGTAGGAGTCCAGCGCCGTCTGGTAGCCACGCGTGAGCTCCTTATACTGCTGCTCAACTGCCGGACTGGACTGCACGCGCGACTGGTACAAATCAATTTGTCTCCGAATTTGCTCTTGTTCCTTCGTTTTCGCCGAAATCATCAGGTCGTCATTGTGAAGCTGCGCGCGCAGCTGCTGGATCTGCGCAGGTTCCGTCGATATTTTGGGACCCTTGCTGGGTCCGCTCGTCTTACCCGGATCCTCACTTTCGGCGATTCGTTTCTGCAGGATGGCGATGTCATTCTTGGCCTGGATCACGTCGGGGTAATCGTCCGTATAACTGGATTTTAGTGTGGCCAGGTGCGCCTGCGCCGCGATCAGTTGCTGTTCCAGCGTCTCCGGATTACGGCCAGTCTGCGATGCCTGCCACGCCGCCACTTGTTGCGAAAGCAGCGATTCATTAAAAGACTTGTCCTGCTGCGCGCGTCCCAGCGCCTGGGTTGAGGCATCCAGCTGTGACGTCAGCCCAGTAAGCAGATTCAGATTCGTCTGTTCGTCATCGGGCAGCTCACCAATGTGCCGGCTCTTGAACGCGGCCAATTTCGCGTCTTGCTCATCCAGGCTCGCTTTGGCGCTAGCCAATTCTTGTGCCAAAAATTGCGTCGTCGTTTCGGAGTGTTCCTGTCGCAGACGAAGATTCTGCTCGATGAACATCGAAGTGATCGCGGTGCAAACTTCCTGCGCGTGGCGCGCGTTGCTCAGCGTCACGGCAACGTAGAATCCCGGCAATTGCTGGGCGCGCGTCTCAGTCATTGGCAGAATCGGCGTCACTTCGATCGTCTTCTGCAAACGCACCACCAGATCATCCATGGACATTCGATTCACATCTTCCGGGTACAGGTTGAACTGCCGGATGATCGGCTCCAGCCGCGAGCGGCTCAGGATCTGCTGCTGCATGCTGGAAAGCCGCTGATTGATGTCCGTCGTATCGAGCGATTCCACGATCTTGTTGGAAACTGTCGGCTGTTCGATGATTACCAGAGTCTGCGACTTGTATTTGTTGGGAAGCAGCCGCGAAACACCGTACGCCAGCGGCCCTCCAACCACCGCCAGCACCACAATCAACACCCAACGACGCCGAAGCATCGCGATGTAATCTGCGGGAGTCAATTCACGCTGAACCATTCCATCCTCTTTCGCCGAATCTCGGCGCGATTAACGTCTCTTAAAATGGGATCGGTTGCTTGTGCAAATTCAATCCAAAAGCGATCTGGTGACGAATTACGTTCATCGTGCAAGCACTTCCGACGCAGCCGCTTGTGTTGCCGTCCTGATATTGGAACTGGTAATTCGCGAAGATATCGAGCGAACGACCGATCGGGTGGGCCACATTCGCGCCGGCAAACCAATAAGAAATGTTTTGTGCTTCCGCCGTTCCTGCTGTCGTTGCAATCCCCCGATTGCGCGAATATCCCGCCGAGAGGCCCCCGCTAAATGTTCGCGAGAGCTGCTCGTTGAAATTTCCCGTGACGATGTCGGTCTCGGCTCCGGCCAGGACACCCGATCCGCCAGATATGCCGTGATTGTAGCTCGCGCTAATTGACGCGCGTCGCAGCTGGTATTGAAGCGCGGTATTCAGCGTCCAATAAAGTTGCGATGACGACGTCGTTCCCGAACTCGTCGCACCAGTTGAACTCGTGATCGGGATGCGAGACGAGGCGAATTGAGGCCCCGCCGCGATTTGGAACGCCAGCTTTCCAGTTACTCGACGGCCATAAGACCCCTGAATGGTATTGAGGTTCAGCGATTGATCTACATTGCTGTACCGGTACGCGCCAAACTGGTACAAGACAGCCACCGTATCTTTTCGGCTTATCTGATAGTTGTAACCGGCTTGAAAAGTCCCCTCGCCGTAATTCAAGAGATTGTCATCGAAATAGTGGAGCAGAGAGTATCCGCCCACAAAAGTGAAAGAAGTCCGCGAAGTCAGTTTGGTATCCAGCTCCACATCGAAAGCATTCGAAAGGTTCTGGCCTCGAGGCGTCAGTACCGATTGACCCGGGGTAAAGCCGGTTCCAATCCCCACCCCGGTGCCAACGCCCGGCAAACCGGCACCCGCCGTGCCGCCGAATCCGAACGCTGATTCCGGCAGGTAGTTCGTCTGGTCAAACACAGTGAAAGTCGAACGGCGAAACGAAAATTTATCCTTAAAGCTGAGCTCTTGAACGATTCCGTTTGGTGAGTCGTTGTTTCCCGTGGAAAACATGCCTCCGCCCGTATAGCTCACAAGTAGCTCGGACACTCCGGAGATTCTGTGGATGTCCACTCCGCCGAGAAGCGAAGTCCAAGTTCCCCAGGAGTTACCGCTGGTGGCATACCCAGGATTGGAGTCCACCGTTTCCGCGATGGCGACGCGTGGCTGCCAATAGCTGTGCTCGATGGCCATGCTGCCCACCGACAAATCTTCCACGCCCGTCAAAGATCGCGTGTCGGGTTGTATCTGTTGCGGATTCGCCGTCTCGTCCTCATCTCCATTGTCCGCCGCGGAAGCCAGCGGAGAACGAATGGCCGGAATCGGCTGGGCGGGTTGCTGCCCCTGCTGTTGATCCTGCGGAGAATCCGCGGGCTGCTGCGCACGCGCCGGAGCGCAGCTGAGCAGCAGAACCCATAGCGCACTCATCGAAATGTATTTCAGCAATCGCATATTCTTCGCTACGGCACCACGATCGTGTCGCCGGCCTTCAGCAGAATATCTTGCTCCGGCCTCTTGCCGCCGATCACGTCTTTATAGTTGAAGAGGTATTTCGATTCTTTCCCGTCCTGCAGCCGGCGAACAAATATGCTCTTCACCTTGGCGAATTGTGTGAAGCCACCCGCGCTGGAAAGGGCTTGCAGTACCGTCATGCCGGGCAACAACGGAAAAGCTCCGGGACGTGTGACCTCTCCGAGGATGTACACCCGCTGGCTATTGATCGCCGTCACGATCACGGTCACTTGCGGATTGGTCACGTACTTTTTCAATTCCTCGGTCACCTTCGTGGCCAATTGATCCGGAGTCAGTCCCGCGGCCTGCACGTCGTTCAGGAGCGGCAACGAAATCTTTCCGTCCGGCCGCACCGGCACCACCCTTGAAACGTCCGGCTCCTTCCACACGTTGATGTCCAGCACGTCTTGCGCGCCGATCACGTAGTTAGGGTCGGCGGTTGCGGATTTTTTGGCTGTGTCACCGGCCATCGCTGGCACGGGCGATTGCGCCGGCTGGTTGGAAGTGGTCGTCTGCTGAGCTCTCGCCGGAAGAACAGCCAGCATCAGAAAAACTGCCAGATAAAATTGCTTTCCTCTGAACATCTTGTCTCCTGCGTTGCTAGTCGGCTTCAGAATCCTGCACGCCGATTTGCTTCAGCTTGTAAAGCAATGACTTGTAACTGATCTGCAGTTCCTGTGCCGCCCGCTTACGATTCCAGCGGTTGTGCCCCAGCGCCTTAAGAATCAGTTCACGTTCCGCTTCGCGCGACGCCGCCCTGGCCGCCGCCTTCAGCGAATAACCTCGCTGCTCGCGAACTTCAAGCAAAGGCGGAGCCGGAGCGGCAGCCAGTTCCGCGACTGCGAGTTGCTCATCACCCAGCGCCACAATCTTTTTCACCACGTTCTCAAGTTCGCGAATATTCCCGGGCCACGAATGGTCCAGCAGCATTCGCAGCGTCCGCGGGCTCAGCGATGGACGTGCGCGTCCCAATTGCGCCGCGTGCTTGCTCAAGAAGAACTCGACCAGAATCGGTATGTCTTCTCGGCGATCCCGCAAAGGCGGCAGGCGCAGACAAACTCCATTAACCCGGTAGTAAAGCTCCGCGCGAAAACGCCCCGCGCGGATTTCATCGTCCAGATTCCGGCTCGTCGTCGAAATTACTCGCGCCCCGAGTGTTCCGCGATGAAGATTGCCGTCTCCGTCCGGCAACGCGTAAAGCAGGCTGCGCTGGCAGGCCAAGTCCAATTCACTGATTTCGTCGAACACAACGGTTCCGGCGGTTCCCGCGTGTCCATTTCCATTGCCGCCTGCGCTCAGACCAAGCTCTGCCGAAAGTTGCGCTGGATTCATGGCAGCACACACGATATTCACGAGCTGTTGGTCGCTGCGTGTCGAAAGCCGATGCAACCGCTGGGCGAACATTGCTTTCCCAGTCCCACTTTCGCCCGAAAACAAGCACGGGTATGTTGGTAGGCGCAATCTCGGCGACGACCGTTTCAAGGGTGTGCATCGCGGGACACATTCCCCCCACGAAGCCCCATTCTTCGGCAATCTAAAGCGCCCGGTAAACCATTCAGTGTCATCGGATCCACACGCCCTGTTCTCAATTCTTGGTGATGGCAGTTCGGCCGGCGATAGTACTCCCGGACATTTGAACGTAACTGCAATGTGGGTGCCAGCCGAGTGTCGCCAACTTGTTTGAAGAGTGTATGGCTAACCTACATAGTTTCTGCAGTTTGGGGTGACCGGCACGATGACCACCCAATTCGGGAATGTTGGCGAAGCTGTGGAAATCCCAACTGACCTTCCATGAATGGGCAAAATACTTTCCCTTTATGCCCGCCAACCCGGAATTCTCATCGGTGCGAATCTCTCAAGTGCGCGAAGGCCGAAGGGCGCGATAATCCTCATTTGCATCAGTAACTTACGGCAAAGACGCTCGGCTCGCTTCCTGTTCGGTCCCAGCCGGGTCGCCATACGGCGCCGTGTGGCAAGATAATTTCCCATGCCAGTTCAGCCAGTATCTAAGTCTCATAAGAACAATACATTAGCGCCAATATGTCCGGTCGCTGGATTGCTCTGTCATGAAGGTGTAAGATTCCCAGTCATTCGATATTTCCATTTGGCGAGGGGCATATGAATCCCGGCAAACGCGCATTACTTTGGATCGCCCTGCTGGTTGTGACCACCATCGTCACAGGTTGTTCCCGCGATCCCAACGTTCTCAAGCAGAAGCACTTCAATCGCGGCCAGGCTTACTTCCAGCAGGGAAAATACCAGGAAGCTGCCATCGAATTTCAGAACGCCATTCAGTTCGATTCGAAATTCTCGCAAGCGCACTATCAACTTGCACAAACTTACCTGAAGCAGAGCGATTGGGGGCGCGCTTACCAGGAACTCATGCGCACCGTCCAGCTCGCTCCCGAAAACACCAAAGCCCAATTGGATTTAGCGAATCTGCTGCTCGCTGGCGGCAAAATCCCGGAGGCGCGAGACCGCGCGCAAACTGTGCTGAAGGCGGACCCACAAAATGCGCAAGCTCAAATCATTCTCTCCAGCGCGGACGCATCGCAGGGAGATCTTTCGAAAGCCTTGGGCGAAGCGCAACAAGCGGTGCACATGGATCCGAACCGCGCACAATCCTTTTTGATCCTTGCCGCGATCCAGGAAAAATCGAAAGACATATCTGCTGCCGAACAGAGCTATTTGAAAGCCGTTTCAGTGGATCCGAAATCCATGCAGCCTCTTCTGGCATTGGGAAATTTCTACCAGCGCCAGCAGCGCTGGTCCGACGCCGAAAAACAGTTTCAAGCCGCGATCGCGCTGAATCCCAAAGACGCCGCGCCCCGCGCGACCCTCGCTGCGTTCTATTTGAACCAGGGGAAAAAAGATCTCGCCGAAAAAGTTCTGCAGGATGCGAAAACTGCAATGCCCGATAGCCCCGCAGGCTATCGCATGCTCGCCGAATTCTATTTAGGCCAGCATGAGTGGGATAAAGCCTCGGCAGAACTCGCGTCGCTGCATTCCGAGCATCCTAAGGACGCAGTCGTCAGCAACATGTACGGCGAGCTCTTGTTGCGCCAGAATCGCCTGGACGACGCCGCGAAGATTGCCGACGAGCTCTTGAAGGCCAATCCTAACGATCCGGCGGCGATGACGCTCCACGGCCAAATCCTGGTCCGCCAAGGTAAGGCGCCCGACGCTGTCGCCACGCTCGAGAAAGTCGTAAAGAATTACCCAGACAACGCCGCGGCCCACTATCAATTAGGCGTCGCTTATGCCGCGAATCAAAACCTCGGCCAAGCTGAATCCGAGTGGCGGCAGGCCACCAAGTTGCAGCCCACGATGATCGAGCCGCTGCGCGCTCTGGCCTCCATCGCCGTCCGCCGCGGAGATGAACCCCTCCTTGAGGAGACCGGCGGCAAACTTATGATGCTCGAGCCGCGCTCGCCGGACGGTTACATTCTTCACGCGCAGGCCCTGCTAATGAAGAAGGACGAACCGGGCGCCGAAGCGGACGTCAAGCGCGCGATTTCTGTCGCTCCCGATAATGCCGCCGGCTACGCCCGCATGGGCGATCTCCGCACCAGTCAAAAGAAATACGACGAGGCCGAAAAATATTACTCCGATGCGTTGCAGCGGAATCCCGCCGCCATGCAAGCGCTGAATGGCCTCGTGAATATCGCCTTGATACAGAAACAACCCGCTAAAGCCTTGCAGATCGTCCAACATCAGATCTCGCTGGCTCCCAATATCAGCAACTTCTACGTTCTCCTCGGTCAAGTCGAACTGGGCAATCAGGATTCGGCCAAGGCGGAGGAAGCCTTCCAGAAGGCCGTGGACCTCGACAAAAACAACAGCAACGCATTTCTGTTTCTTTCCAGCGTGCAAGTTTCTCGCGGCTCAGTGGATCAAGCCATTGCCAGTTATCGTGCGGCACTGCAATCCAATCCGCGCGATGTCCGCATCTATGTGGCGCTCGGTAGCCTGCTGGAAACGCGCAATCAATGGCAGGAAGCCGAGGATCTCTACCAGAAGGCGCTCCAGATTCAGCCTGATTACGCTCTGGCCGCCAACAACCTTTCCTACCTGATGCTCGAGCATGGCGGCAATGTTAACGTCGCGCTCACTCTCGCGCAGACCGGGCGCAAAGGCATGCCGGATTCGCCAAACGCCGCCGACACCCTCGGCTGGGCCTACTATCAACAAGGGGTCTACAGCGCCTCGATAGACCTCTTTCAGGAAGCGATCAAAGCAAACCCGGAAAATCCCACGTATCACTACCATCTCGGCATGGCCTATCAGAAGTCTAATAACTTCGCGATGGCCAAAAAACAGCTCGAATACACGCTGCAAATCAGCCCGAACTATAGCCAGGCCGGCGAGATCAAAAAGATCCTGGCCGAAAGCGCCCCGCAAAAAAACTAATCTCTTCCCGCTGACGAGCCCGAAAAGCGTCGCAGCGCGCTCATCTCGCGTGCCGCGGTACACACGAATGTAACGAAACACCTCCAGTCCGCGACGCCTCCGGCCACGAGTTCAGAAAACACAAAAACCGGCCCGCGCCTCCACAAATAAGTGTTTCGTCCCCGCCACTGCAGTAAAATGCGCCGCGCCGCGATTTATGGATCCCAAAACCAAACAACGAGTCCTGCGCCTCCTGACCAACGGGATGTACGTGATCACCTCGCGCAGCGGCGAACGCTACGGCGCCGCCACCGTCACCTGGGTTTCTCAGGCTTCCTTCAAACCTCCGCTATTGATGGTCGCACTGCGCAAAGACGGCAGCGCCTATCAGTGCATCGTCGAAAGCCGCGTCGCCGTTCTTCACATCCTCGATTGCAGCCAACGAGACCTCGCGCAGAAATTCTTCGCCGCGACGGAAGAATCCCGTGGAATGCTGAACGGTGAACCGTACTCCGCTGGCAAAAATCGCGCTCCCATCCTCGATAATCTGGGTGCCTATCTGGAATGCCGGGTCATCGAAATCGTCGAAAAACACGGCGACCACGCCGTCGTCATCCTGGAAGCCGTCGAGGCCGTAATCCGCAAGGAAATCAAGCCGCTAACCGTCACCGACTCGCCTTGGCAATATGGCGGCTAAGCGCGCAAACGGGCGCATCTGCTCCGCCGGCAGCCCTAATCGAATCTCATTGAGCGCCGCGCACCAACTCAACTATAATTGAGTGATTTGGCGTAGCCGGAGGAGTCACAGACAGTCATGTTGAAAAGCATTCAGCAACGCGACTTGGAACGCAATCGTTGGGTCAAAGTGACGATGAGCATTCTGCTGGGAATTATCTGCCTCAGCATGCTCACGTATCTGATCCCAGGTCTGGGCAGCGCTTCTTTTACCAATAGTCCAGACGCGGTTGCCACTGTCGGCGGCGAACAAATCAGCGCAATAGACGTGCAGCGCCAGCTGAATAGTGCTCTCCACGGCCAGACGATCCCGGAAGTTTATAAAGGCATCTACGCCAAGCAGGTTTTGGAACAGATGATTTTCACGCGCGCCCTCGCTCTCGAAGCGGATCGCCTCGGCATGCGTGTCACCAACCAGGAGCTCTCCGAGCGCATCAAGCAGATTCTCCCGTCAGCCTGGAATGGCGATACCTGGCTCAAAGACCGCTACGCATCCGAAGTCCAATCTCGCGCCGGCATGACCGTCCCGGAATTTGAGGATTACCTCCGCGACCAGATGCTCCAGGAAAAATTCCATCAGCTCGTCACTGACGCCATCACCGTCACTCCCGCCGAAGTGCAGCAGGAGTTCCGTCGCCGCAACGACAAAGTTCAGATCGAATACGTCCTGATCAAGCCCGAGGAACTCGCATCCACGATTCAGCCCACCGACGCCGAGCTTTCCGCCTATTTCACGAAACACATCGGCCAGTATCAGGTGCCAGAGAAACGTTCGGCGCGCTACGCGCTGCTTGACCTTGCCAAACTTCGCGCTGCCACCCAGATCAGCGATGATGCTCTCCGCGCCTACTACAATGCGCACATTGACGACTACAAGGTCGAAAATCGCGTCCACGTTGAGCACATTCTCTTCAAAACCGTCGGCAAGACCGACGCCGAAGTCGCCGAAATTCGCCAGAAGGCCGAAGACGTCCTGAAAAAGGCCAAGGCCGGAGCTAACTTCGAGGATCTTGCCAAAAAATATTCCGAGGACGATGGCAGCAAAGCCAAGGGCGGCGATCTGGGCTGGATCGCCGAAGGTCAGACCGTCCCTGAATTTCAGCAGGCTGCTTTCACCCTGCCGAAGGGTTCCATCTCCAGCCTCGTAAAGACCCAGTACGGCTTCCACATCATCAAGGTTCTGGATCACGAAACGGCTCACACCAAGACGTTTGACGAGGTTAAGAGCACCATCCTGCCGTTGGTTCTCGATGAAGCGGTGACCGCCAAGGCCAACCAGATCTCCGACGAGATGGCTTCCGCCGTTCGCCAGTCCAATCATCAATCGCTCGACGACTTGGCCAAGAAATTCAACCTCGAACTGGGCGACATACCGCTGGCCTCTGCCACCGAGCCGATCAGCGCATTCGGCAACTCTCAGGACGTGAAAACTTCCCTGTTCCAGCTGCGTCCCGGCGAACTTAGCCAGCCGATCCAAACGCCCCAGGGCTTCGCGATCTTCACTCCTAAAGACATCCAGCCCGCACATCAGGGCACCTTGGCCGAAGTGCGCGATCGCGTTTTGGCTGATTACCAGCAGGAAAAATCACTCGAGCTCGCGCAAAGCAAGGCCCAACAATTGGCCAAGCTGGTCAAAGGCGGCGAAGCATTTGATAAGGCGGCTCAATCCCTCAATTTGACCGTGAAATCCTCCGAGCCCGTCTCCAGAACCGGTTCGATTCCCGATCTTGGGACCGGCCAGATGATTGAGGCGGCCTATTCGATGCCAGTTGGGCAGGTCAGCGACGCGAAGCAAGTCGCCGGCAACTGGCTGGTGTACCGCGTCGCCGCGCACGAGCCAGTTAATGACAGCGAATTGTCCGCGCAATCCGACCAAATCAAGCAGCAGTTGCTCCAATCCAAGCAAGGTGCAGCGTTTGATGCCTTCCGCACCGCCCTCGAAGACCGCTTGAAAAAGGAAGGAAAGCTCGAAATCAACGCCGACGCGATGAAGCGCTTAACGCGCTCAACTTAGGCTTAAATAGCTCAAAATAATAGCCTTAACTAATTCCTACTCTCCTCTTGCCCTGTACCGGCCCCTTCGCTAGACTATTTCTATCCGCAGAGCCTGCCCCGTAGCCAGCGGGGTTCTTGCCCTGATATTGGGGATGATGGGCCAATGCCTTCCAGCCCTCTGATGCCTGGTACGAGACTAACGTCAACCCCAAGGAGTATTTCTATGCCGATGAAAAGTTCGAAGGCAAATAGGCTTGCGGTAGTTTCACCCGGCACCGGGCGCGGACGCCAAAGCGTCCCGGCAATAGAGTCCCGTGGGTCGGGCGGAGATCGAAAAGTGAGGAATTTGATGGGCGCCAAGGGCAATCTATCGGGCAACTTATACCACTGCGCGGTCGAGAAGAATCAAAACGGTAAGTACAACATTCGGATTCGTGTCCTCTTCGGGCAGGGCGGCTGGTCTCTGTCCGTGTATTTCCTGGCTTCCTCCTTTAACGCCGCGATGAAGAAGCTTGAGCAATCGCTGCAGCTCTTGCAGAAAAGCGAGGAACGTCTGCGCTTCTGGGGCGTTGAGCGCTCAGACGATCCCAATCTCGCCGGCGACCTGCTCCAGGAATTCGGTCTGTGGCTCGACCGCCGCCGTGAATTTCCGCGTAAAGTCGCGGAATTGAATGTGCCGGTAGAACGGCCGGTAGCCGCGTCCATGCTCGCGCCGGTTCGCCGGGTTCTCGCCGATTCAGTCTCCCAGGAACGCGAGCGCGCCTTCTCAGCAGTCGGCGACTGACGCCAGTTCGTCGGCTGCGGTGACTTCGTATTGCGTCTTAGCGTCTCTACGGGTGATTTCATTTCCAACCGTACGACGCCAAAATGTTTCCCTTCTCTCCCACCAGCAGCATTGCCGCGCGCTCGGAGCGGATTTCTCCGGAAAAAGACTTTCCACTGACCCGGTCCTGGAAGGAAACTTGGGAAGTCCCGTCTGATTCCGAAGTAATCACATATAGCGTCGCTTCCGGAAAACGCGTGGGACAAATCAGGATGCCCGGGTCCTGCACCGACGTCGTATAGGTCGGCGCAACCCGGGCCTGTTCCACGGCATACTTGTACACGTCGCCCACCGCCTGCAAGTTGTCATTCAATTCCAATGGTAGCGTCGCGAAGATGATCTTGCCTTTACCAAGCGCCTGGATAGCCCAACTGGCGCCGCCTGGGAGGAACGCGCGATCGAGGTACGTTGTCTTGATCCCTGAATACGTCAGCCTGCTCTTGCCCAGCGGCCAATCGAGAATATTTTCTCGCGTCGTAAGTGGCCCGGGCTGGTAATCCAATCCGGCCTGCGCTTGTCTTCCGGTCGCATGAAAATGGGCATCCATATCGAACCGTCCGGAAATCAGCAGGATCGCTCCCGCCTTCACCTTTTCGGCCAATGCCTGCCAGCAGTTGTCCGTCAATTCAAAAGGAGACGGAACGATGATCAGTTTGGGATTCCCCAGATCCTCAATCTGATACTCGCCGACGGCGTATGCCTCTGCTCGCGCGTATTGGTACAGCGCGCGCACCGCAGTCTGTTGCGCCTCCAACGCGAACGCGTTCCACGTCGAAAGTTGCAAGGATTGCGGCAGCACGATCGCGATCTGCGGTTGAATAATGCCCGTAGCCGAAGCCTCCGCGCTTTGCGCGAATGCGCCCATCCCCCGCATCATCGCTTGCCAGGTCTTCGCTGAACCATCGCTGCGCTTCATGCCGAAATCCGGCTCGCGCGCCCAATCCCATTGCAATACTCCGCTGCTTCCGGCAGCAAATCCCAGCGCCCACTTGCGCTCCAGCAGCGGCTCGCCCGTGATTTCGTCGTAGCGCCACTTCCCGTCCGGACTCCACACCGGCTGATACCCCGTTTCACCGCTGATGTTCGGAACGCCCTGCCGTTTCGCCGCCACCGAGTCCCACAGCAGCGCATCATCCTGCCAGTACGTGTGATTTGTGGTGAAGGAAACTCCCCCCTCCGCATAGAACTGGTTCAAGACGCGGTCCTTCACGCCGCCTTCATCCTGCCCCACATCCACCATTCGCGTGCTTCCGGTGCTGCGAATAGCGGTAACCATGGACCGCACCCAATCCGTGAACATGTCCTGCGCGAAGAGGCTGTAGTCGAATGCGCGCACGTGCCGCGCATTGCCGTACCGGTCGAACGTCATATCTTCAAAGCTAGGCAGAGGGACCGCGTCAAAGCTCCCCAATTCCTCGGGCGTAACAGCCCACGCAGCGCCAAGATTCGCGAGAGTGCCATATCGTTTCCGCAGCCATTCGTGCCAGGCCCTGACCTCCGCGGGATCGCCATTGGGAACATTCCCTTTCCAAAGCCGTTGTGGATTCGAGAAGTTCGGCTCGTTGATCAGGTCCCAGCACAGCCACGGCACATCCTTGAACCGATTCACGATCGAGAGCATGTAGTCTTGCTCGGTGCGAATGCTGGCTGGATCAATGTACGCATTCGGGTCCGGACCTGCCACCTCCGGTCCGAACCGCATCGCAATCCGCGGAACAAAAGCAAAAAAAGTGAAGTTCACCGCGATATTGTGGCGATGCGCGCAAAGCAGGTACGCCTCCAGATTGCGCAGAAACCGCTCGTTCACCTCGCCCGTCAACGGCTCGACGAACCTTTTGTACGGCATCCACACGCCGGTGCGCACAAAGGTGACTCCGCTCTGCTCCATTTCCGCGAAGTCCCGTTCCCAGTTCCACGCATTCCTTGGGCCTGAAAAATCCCAGCCGTTTTCCTCGGTGTCGAAGTAATTTGTTCCCACCGGGAAGAACGGTTTGCCATCACGCGTAATAAAGTCCCCGTGTACTCCCAGAACCGGCCCGGATTTCAGCGACGTCTCGTCCTCGACCCAAAATCCATTCTGGTAAAACTCACGCGCATGGCCTTCGTCGCTGTAAGTTCCGCGAACCACGTAGAAACCCGGCGCGAGTGGTCTGCGAAAATATACGTTTTCATCCACGCGGCCGCCGGCGACCCTAACCTGCGCGGTATCCAAAACCGTCGTTCCGGAAACCAGCTCAAGTTGTACTTCGCCGGTTAGCGGCAAATTCAGCCGCGCCTGTCGCGCATTGTGGAGGTGGACCACAATCTGCGCGGGCTCCCCTGGTTTCAGCGCGGAAAACAGCGTCTCAATCCAAAACGACGTGGCGCCTTGTCGCGCATACTCGGCCGCTTGCCCAACCAGCGAAATACCATCCTGCGAAGCCCAGTAATCCGGCGCAGGCTCAAAATCCAGCGCCACAATCCGCGCACCGCGCATTTTGCTTTCGCGTCCCGGCAAGCCGGAATGATCTGAAACGATCACCGGAGCAGCAACCTCGGTGCCCTCGGAGTTCACCATGTATCCCAGGCCGTCCAGATGTCCTTCGACCGCGAAGAATCGCTGCGCACGAACCACGGGAGTGCTGAAAAATGAATAGCCCAATCGCCAGGCAAACTTCGCATCGCCAAATGCCGGCACCGCATAGCTGTGTCGAAAATCCAGCTCCCGCGAATAGGTGTCCTGCGGCCGCGCCTGCTCAAATTTGCCGTCCATCAGCGCCACCGGCACGCGCAACGGCTGTCCCCCAAGAATCAGAAGATTTCCTCCGCCCTGCAGGTAATCCAGGATCGTCTTCCACGCATCAACTGGAACAGCTGATCCATACGGCAGCACCAGAAGCTGCGCGCTCGTGAGCGTCGCTGGGGTGTTTAGGTCCTGGAGATTCGCGAAGACTGGATCCAATCCCTCCAATGCTTTGGCCAGCGCCTCGCGAGAGATCGCCTGGCTGGCGATTGTCGGAAAACCTTCCTGCCAAAAGACCACCGTCTTGGCGAAATCAGCTGGGGCGATGACAAATATCAGTGCGAAGAGTGCGGTTATGTAGCGCAAGCGTCAAACCTCCGAAGTAGAATCGGGATCCTGAAGACTTCCTTTACGTTCCGCTGGGATACGTTTCGCACGGTTTACGCACAACAACCTGACGCTCCCGCTGCGCGAACCTCGTATTCGTTTGATCGTGAAATATCCGGTCCTGGTCCAGGGGTGCCAGAGAGGCGAAAAATTGCCCTGCTTGCCATTTCCAACTCCATGTAAATAAGCCAATATGGGAACGTTATCAAGCCCTAAAAAGCGGCTTTTGGGCTAGTGCCCAATAAGCTTCGTTGGCTCCGAGGAGATTCAGTGGCAAGAAGACCAAGCCGGGGCTATAAACGATATCTGGTGGATGGTGCAGTGCAAGCCCGTCCGGATAATGGGAGGCGAAGTGCATGGGGTACACACGACGTACGGTGCTCGCGGGTTTAGGTCTCGCGGGACTTGAGGCGATCATGCCGCCACTGGTGAGAGGCGCCGGAACACTTCCCGCCACGGCCCGGTCGGCATCGGAACCAGTCGCAAGCTCCTGCCCGTTCCGGCTAGCTGTAATCAATGACGAGATCACGCAGGACTTCGAAAAAGCGTGTCAGATCGTCTCTGGCGATTTCGGGCTGCAGTGGATTGAACTGCGCTCGATGTGGAATAAGAATGTCACCGAACTCGACGCCAAACAGTTGGACGACGCGCGGAAGCTCCTGGCGCAGTACAAGCTGCGAGTCACGGATATCGCCAGCCCGCTGTTCAAAACCGATTGGCCCGGGGCGCCGCTTTCGCCGCAAAGCGAACGGCGCGACCAGTTTCACGCGAACTTCGATGCGAAGGCGCAGGATAAACTGCTCGAGCGGTGTATATCCCTGGCTAAAGCCTTCGAGACCGACAGAATTCGCTGCTTCGACTTCTGGCGGCTCGATGACCAGAAGCCGTACCGCGCGGCAATCAACGCCAAACTTCAACAAGCCGCGCAACGCTGCGCGAAGAACAATCTCATCCTCCTTCTCGAGAACGAAATGTCCTGCAACACCGCAACTGGCGAGGAATCCGCAGCTGTGCTGAAGGCCATCCCCGACAAGAACTTCATGCTGAACTGGGATCCCGGCAACGCCGCGGCCATTGGCAGCACTCCCTATCCCGACGGATATGATCTGTTGCCGAAAAATCGCATCGGGCACTGCCACTGCAAGGACGTCGTCCGCAAGCCGGACCACAAATACGATTGGGCGCCGGTGGGCGGCGGCATTGTGGACTGGGTCGGCCAGCTTCAAGCATTGCAGCGCGACGGTTTCCATTACGCACTCAGTTTGGAAACGCATTGGCGCGGTGCGGGAACGCCGGAAGCGTCCACGCGCATCAGCATGGACGGCCTGAAGAAAACGCTGGCGAAGGCGGGTATCTCCTGCTGACCGCCTGTCGAAGCACGCGCTATCGTTCCGGCCGAAAACGCAGCAGCGATCATCGCGCATGAATATCGCGCACTAAATCGGTGAGAGGAAAGCCATGATCACACGACGTGAGTTTCTGGATACGCTGGCAGTCGGCGCCGCGGGGCTGGCCGTGGAAACCGCGGCCAAGAGTTACGAACGCATTCTCGGCGCGAACGACCGCCTGAACTTCGCGGTGATTGGCCTGAACAGCCGCGCCTACGCCCATCTCTCCGCGCTGAAAGCCAATCAAGGCACGGCGCGCATCTCGCATGTCTGCGACGTGGACAGTAATATCCTCAAGAAATTCGCCGATAGCGCACAGCGCGAAATGGGGGAAGCTCCCGCCACGGAAAAAGACTTCCGCGCGATCCTAGAGCAGAAAGATGTGGACGCGATCACCATTGCCGCGCCTGACCACTGGCACGCGCCGATGGCCATCGCCGGTGTACGGGCGGGCAAACACGTGTACGTCGAAAAGCCCTGCAGCCACAATCCCGCCGAGGGAGTAATGCTGGTGCAGGCGCAGCAGAAATACGGAAAGCTCGTGCAGATGGGCACGCAGCAGCGATCGTCGCCGCACACCATCGAGATCATCGAGAAGATTCGTGGAGGGATTATTGGCCGGCCTTACTACGCGAAAGCCTGGTACAGCAACGTGCGCAAATCCATCGGCACTGGCAAGGAAGCGCCGGTACCGCCGCAACTGGATTGGGATTTGTGGCAAGGGCCGGCGCCGCGGCGGGCGTATAGCGATAATGTGCATCCGTATAACTGGCACTGGTTCAGGATTTATGGCACAGGCGAGACGCTCAACAACGGGACGCATGAGGTGGACGTGTGCCGCTGGGCGATGGGCGTGGATTATCCGCAGCGGGTCAGCGCGTCGGGTGGACGATATCAGTTCAAGGACGACTGGCAATTTTACGACACGCTCATCACCAGTTTTGAGTACGAGGACGCTTTGATTTCGTGGGAGGGCAAAAGCTGCCAGGGCATGAAATTTTACGGGCGCGACCGCGGCTCGACGATCATGGGCACCACCGGCACGGTTCTAGTGGATCGCGACGGATACGAGATATACGACCTGAAAGGCACCAAAACGAGCGAGTTCAGAGTCAGCGGCAGTAAGACGTCTTCCAGCGACCTGATCGGGGCCGATTCGATGACCGATGCGCACTTCGCGAATTTCATTGCGGCGATTCGCACGGGTGAAAAACTGAACGCGCCTGTCGCTGTAGGCAACGTCGCCGTGACGATGCTGCAGCTCTCCAACATCGCGTGGGAAGTGAACCGCGAGTTGCATCTGGATACGACGGATGGCCGCATCCAAAACGATCCCGACGCGATGAAAATGTGGGGCCGCGAGTACGAGAAGGGTTGGGCGCCGCATTTATAGCGTGTGGCGGCGCCGAACGGGCAATTCATAGCGCCAGAAAGGCCCGGAATCGCTGGCAGAAGGGCAGAATTCCTGAGAGGAGACCGAGTTACTCGCTGCTTATGAAAAATGTCTTCTCGCGACGTGATTTTGTTCGTTCCGGAGCACTGGCAGCGGCGACCTTGGCCGCGCCGCGCAACATTTTCGCGTCGGCTCACGCGCCGGAGCAGCCCGCGGCCGGCGAAAGCTCGCCGATTCGTCTCGGCCTCGCCAGCTACACGTTCCGCAACTTCAACCGCGCGCAATTGATTGGCTTCATGAAGGAACTTAACGTCTTGGCGCTGAACGCGAAGGACGTGAAGGATCATCTTCCGATGGATCCGCAGGCGGAAGCGGCTGCGCTGGCGGATTATGCCGTGGCGGGCATCCAGCTGCATGCCGTTGGCGCGGTCTATTTCGCGAAAGACGAAGATGAGGACATTCGCGCCAAATTCGAATACGCCAAGCGCGCGGGGGTAAGCGTAATTGTCGCCGGCGACCCCGCGCCGGAAACTTTGCCGCGCATCGAGAAGTTTGTGCGCGAGTACGACATCCGCATCGCGATCCACAATCACGGACCGGAAGATAAGCTGTGGCCTTCGCCGCTGGATGTTTTGAAAGCGGTGAAGAATATGGACTCGCGCATCGGTTGTTGCATTGACGTGGGCCACGCCGCGCGCGCCGGCACGGACGTGGTTCAGGCGATTCACGAAGCCGGTCCGCGCCTTTTCAATATGCACATGAAAGACCTGACGAGTTTTGCGAGCAAGGAGAGCCAGGTGGCAGTGGGTGACGGCATCATGCCAATCCGCGGAATTTTTGAGGCGCTGATCGCGACGAAGTACCAGGGATTCGTTGATCTGGAATACGAGGTTCATCCGGATGATCCGCTGCCGGGGGTGATCAGCAGCTTCGCGTATATGCGCGGAGTGCTGGCGGGGATGGGGTATGGATCGTGACTCGTGATTCGTAGATTGTGACTCGTGAACTGCGACTTGCGGCCCGCCGTCCAGTTGAAGGTTAACAGCTGAAACTTGAGAGTCGGACGCTCCGGATTCCTGCACGAAACTCCGCGAAAGTTGGCGATTGAAGTGGCTCGCTGGTGTTTGTTTTCTGTGAGTTACGATGGTTTCTAATCGCGCGGGTTGGCGATTGAAAATGCCGTGATTCGTGGTGGGCGCGGGAGGCAGTTGAAGGTTGACAATTGAAAGTTGAAAGTCAGGCGCCGCGAACATCGGACGGAAGGAGTTCGTGTTGCGATTAGAAATTGGTTCGGCGTTTATTTTCAGCGAGTTGCGCGGGATTTTGAACGGGGTGTTGTTGCGATTAGAAACGCTGGCGGGGGCGCTTGGGCGAGCGGAATGGCAGTTTCGGGCGATGCCAGCTACGCCGTGATGCGCCATGTCCTCTCCTCCGCTGGGCGCGATTAAAGCCCTAGTTATGTTATCATATCGGTTAACAAAAGGCAAGAGCGAACCGGTTGGTGCGGCTAACTAACAGAAACGACGAGATGTAGGCTTTGTGTGTATGTGGGCGGTGAATCCGGGCGGATGCTGGACCTGGGCGGGAGATTCGAGCGCCCCCCCAAAAATCAGCGGCCGCGGTAGTCGCACCCTTGAATCTTCTTAGCCCACGTGTCGCACCTACGGCGCTTGCATGTCTTTTCACACTTTTCCCAGCGCTCACGCGCTGGGCTAACTTCTGCCGCGCCTCCGGTGCTTTGACCGGAGTGCGACATTTCTTTGGTGGTTGAAATTAAGATGATTGGGCTCTGGGATTTCGGATTCGGGGTGATGAATGCGTCGGGGAAATTCAATTCGCGCCGGCGGCCGAGAGATTGCCACGCTCCGTAGGTCCGCAACATTACTGCAGGCAAAGTCATTTGATCCGCAATTTCTTCAGTGCGTTCTTAGCTCTCGCGCGCACGTCTTTGTCATTGCTTTTTCCCGCCCTGGTGAACCACGCGGAGGAAGCTTGGGGATTTCTAGGTACGACTACTCCGTCGGCGTAAATTCGGCCGAGAGCGAATTGAGCGTCGCCGTCACCGAGGAGAGCCGATTTTTTGTACCACGTGACGGCTTTGGCGGGATTGCGCCTGACTCCCCTGCCGTTCTCGTAGTAGTAGCCCAGATTGAATTGCGCGCCGGGATGTCCCTGGCGTGCGGCCTTCCTATACCATTTAAATGCCTCGGACGGATCGCTCTTAACACCTTGCCCTTTACTCAGGCAAAAACCCACGCCGAACTGCGCCTCGGATAGGCCGTGCTTCGCAGCAGCCAACTGCAACTTGAATCCGCGCTTTGGATTCTTCTTCATTCCCAGTCCATATCTGAGCTTGTACCCAAGTACGTCAAAAGCTTCTGGAACCTTCGCTTTAACCGCCGACCGCAGCCAATGAGTTGCGAACTTGAGATTCTTGCTGGCTCCCCTGCCCTCCAATAGACAAGCGCCGAGGTTATATTGTGCGTCTGGATATCCCTGCAACGCTGCTCGATGGTAGTGCGTGAAGGCTAGCGCAGCATTGGTTCTGAGACCGATTCCGTAATCGTAGAAGTACCCCAGCACATTTGTGGCTTCTACATTCCCCATGTTGGTCGCGGCTTTCAATAAGCGCGCGGCTCGCCTTAGTTGATGAGAGCTCGGATGGCCACTAGCCAAGCGCATCGCTTGGCGGTAGAGGGAGGCTCCTCTGTTTTTCTCAGTGTGCATCGTCGTAGTGTGGCCGGCCATTTCTTGCGACGAGTGTAAGCCAGACGCCGGCTGCGTCCAACAAAGTCGAGGCGCTGGTGTTGGAGCGTGCGCGTCGCGCCGGTTGCTACGTTTTAGCCTGGAAGATGCCGGTGAAGGCGGAGCGCACGCTGTAGAAGACGATGAACCAGCAGATGGTGACGATTAGACCGGGCACGATGCCACTGGGATTCATTAATGAGTGGAAGAGAAGGATGTTGAAAATGACCGGCGCGATCAGCGTCAGCGCCAGCGGCACGTAGCGGTTGATCAGGAAAAGGAGTCCGCAAACAATCTGGATCACGAAGACGGGGACCAGGTAGTGAGTGACGAAAAGCACGGTGGCGTACTGGCCCGCCAGGCCCGGCAGAGGTTTCGCGGGGATGAACATGAGGAAACCGTTCAGGCCGAAGACGATAAAGGTAAGAGCGAGCAAGTAACGGGAAATGGTTGCGGCGATCTTCATGCAATTCTCCTTGGTGAAATTCCGCCAGTCGGCGATTCAATCAAAGCACAAAACCTTCCGCACGACCATTGAATTGCTTGGTACAGCCTCCGGGCGCTGTGATCTCAGCAAGCTGACTCCACTTTTCAGACACTGGGGAGGGTCGTAGCCTCCGCAATTTGGAGCGAGTTGCGTTTTTCGGCGCAGGCGTGTTCCACTCGACAGCGGGAAGTTGACACCATGGAACGGAGACTACGATGAGTGCCTACATGGTTTTTACGCGCGACAAGATATTGGATCCTGCAGAAATGGACGCTTATTCGAAAGATGTGCGGGCTACTCTAGCCGGGCATTCGGTTAAGGTTCTGGCTCTTTATGGCGCGCATGAAGATTTGGAAGGTGCGCCGACGGACGGCACTGTGATCCTGGAGTTCCCGGATGTTGCGGCGGCCAAAGCCTGGTATGACGGTGCGGAGTACCGCAAGGTGCGGGAGCATCGTTTCAAGGGGGCGACGTATCGCGTCACATTGATCAAGGGAGTCTGAGCCAACTCGGCGCGTCCTGGGAGCGCCATTCTCCTGCATGGCGCTTTGCAGTTGTAGAGTCCCGCGCGTGGGATATATTGTGCTGCGCGAGAAATTTTCTTTTCACTGGAGAACCCGGACCATGGGCAAGCTCGTTCGCGGATTCATATCGGCCGCATTTCTTGTGGCCGCGATTTCGGCTGTTTCATTTTCGGCGGACGCGCAGGATATTCCGGCGCAACTCCAGCCTCCCGCCGGCGAACACCTTCTAATACAAGTTCACGCGAAGGGCGATCAGGTTTACGTCTGCAAGAGCGACGGGTCGCAATTCGCCTGGGCGCTGAAAGCCCCCGACGCGCGGCTTTTCGACAAGGGCGGCAAACCATTTGGCAAACATTTCGCGGGACCTACCTGGGAAGCGAACGATGGCAGCAGCGTGGTTGGCAAGGCAGTAGCCAACGTGCCTTCGCCCGACGCCAATTCCGTGGCGTGGCTACTGGTCACCGCCGTTAGCCACCAGGGGAACGGCGTGCTCTCGCGCGTCACGAGCATTCAACGCGTGAATACCAAGGGAGGCAAAGCCGCGGCGTCCGGGTGCGACGCGGCGCATGCCGGGCAAGAGTCTCGCGCGCCCTATTCCGCCGATTACCGGTTTTTTGGCCCGACGTGAGACGAAATTTCGCGCGGCGCCTGCCGCGTTGCTCTCGGTGTCCATTTTTTCGCGCGGAAAGTACATTCGTCGCGAGTAAGTCGAAGCCGGCCGGTCAGGATTTGCCATACCGGCCGCTACAAATGCTGAGTGCGCACGCCATTTTCTGCGATCCCATTTTGCGTTGCGCCAATCGGGAAATTGGCGGTTGCCGGTGGCGTCACGCGATGTGGCGGGCTGGGGCCGTGCTGGAACGGACGACCAGGGTGGGCTTAACGATTATGGAGTTGGGATAAGGGGCGGATGCGGGCGAGGTGATTCTTTGCAGCAGGGTTTCGGCTGCGATTACGCCCATTTCGCGGAGCGGCTGGCGAACGGTGGTGAGCGCGGGATTCTGGTAGGCGGCGCTTTGAATATCGTCAAAGCCTATGACTGAAACGTCTTCGGGAATTTTCAGATTGGCTTCGGTGAGGGCGCGGATCGCGCCGATCGCGGAAATATCGTTGAAGGCAAAGAGCGCGGTGAAGGGGCGGCGCGCGGCGAGAAGATTGCGCGTGGCGTAATAGCCGAGTTCGGGAGTGCCCAGTTCGCCGACCAATTGCGCGACGAGCGATTCATCAATCTTCACGTCCAACTGCGCGGCCGATTCCTGCACGGTTTTCCAACGCACTTCCGTGTCCGAGCTGAAGGCTTGTCCTTTGATCAGCGCAATTTTGCGGTGGCCGAGCGCGTAAAGGTGTTCGAGCGCGAGCTTCGCGGCCAGCGCGTGGTCGAGAACGATATTGGTGACGCCGGGCACCTGCTGCTGCCCGGAAACAGCGACCACGTGCATTAATTTATTTTCCCGGCAGGGAGTATCCACGGCGATCAGCCCCTCGACGGAGCGCATCTGGAGCAGGCGCGGATATTCTTCGATCAGATCCTTGCGATGGCGGTGGCTGACGACGTAATAGAAATATCCTTCCTGCAGCAGATGGTCTTCAATGCCGGACATCACCAGCGCGCCGTAACCTTCGCTGATTTCGGGGACCATCACGCCGATGGTGAAGCTGCGTTTTTGACGCAGCGATTTGGCCATGAAATTCGGACGGTAATTGAGTTTGCGGGCGGCGGCGCGCACGCGTTCCTGCGTGCATTGCGGAATGGATTTCGCGGCGGGCGAGCGGTTCATGACCATGGAAACGGTGGCGGAGGATAGGCCGAGGTATTCAGCCACATCTTTCAGATTGGCGGCGGGAGGTTCGCGGCCGGCAGCGGCGGAATTCTTGGAGCGCGGTGAGCGCGGCATGGGAGCACCTGATGGCACATCCTGGCACAGCGGCTGGGGATGAGCAAGGCGCGAGAGGGAATGGGGGAGCCCTCCCTCTCGCGCTTTGCTATGGGCTGAATACTAGAAAACGAAGCGGCCTTCGAGTTCGACGACGCGACCGGCAAGGCCGGTGGTGGCGTAGCCAAAATTCGGATTGGCGGCCGGCGTGGTGCCGTTGTTGAAATAGGTGACGACAGTGGACGGGCTGTCGAAAGTGAAGGGAGCGAGATTCAGCTTGTTGAACGCGTTGAAGATGTTCATGCGCAGCTGAATCTTGGCGCCGTCGCCGATGAATTTTGCGGACGGCAGACCGAAGTTCTTCACGAAGCTGAAATCAAACTGGCTGAAACGCGGGCCGCGGAAACTATTGCGGCCGATTCCCGGAGGACTGGGAATCGGAGCGGTGGTGCCGAAATAGGCCGTCGAACCATTGGGGAAATTACCCTGGTTGAGCGGCAGGAAAGCATTGGTGCTGGCATTGTCTCCCGCGCCGCCGGTGTAGGAATTGGGCCGCACGGGGCAGAGAAACTGCGCGCCGAGCGTGAAGCAATTGTTGCTGGCGACGGGAGTCCACGGGAAGCCGGAGTGGAATTGGAAGTCGCCATTGATTTCCCAGCCGCCGAGAAGATTGCCCGTCAGGTCGTGGCGATCCTTGAAGATCGGAAGATCCCAGAGACCGAACGTGCGGAAATTGTGGGTGGCGTCGAAGTCCGATGGGCCGCGCTCCGTACGCAGGTCGGTAGGATAGGTGGGGTTGGTGTTGAAGCCCGGACCTTCCGCGGAAACGATGTCAATGGACTTGCTGTAGGTGTAGAGCACGTCGAGCAAGAAACCGTTGCGGAAATTACGCTTCACTTCCGTGTTGAGCGCGTTGAAATTCGCATTGGCTCCCGGAATGAAGCGGAATGGCGCGCTGATGGACGGATTCTGGTTGGGGTAGAAATACATCAGATTCTCGAGCCGCAGAAGTCCGTGGCTGCTGCTTCCCTGGTAGCCGACCGTCGCGACCCAGTTATGCGGAAGAGCATATTGAGCCTCGAGCGAATACAGATAGATGTAGGGATTCGGAAAATCGTGATTCGTGGAATAAATGGTTGCGCCGGAGCCGCCCGAAAGCACGATGGGCAGGTTTGCGGAATTCACACCGCCGGCCAAAGCGGGATTCAGATAGCTGAGCGGCGACTTGGGGTCCGATCCCAACTGGAACAGGATTTGGCTATTCACCGCAGCGCCCGGGCCGCCGCAGCACAGACCATAGTTCACGACGAGCGGAGGATTGTTGCGGCTGATGTCGAACGAATTGTTATCGAAGTCGTCGAAGGCGATGCCGAATCCGCCGCGCAGCACGGCCTTGGCGTGGAACATGCCGGGACTCCACGCAAAGCCCAGCCGCGGACCAAAGTTGTGGAAGTCGGATTTGTACATTTTGCTCGGGTTATACACCGATGCGTTCACCAGACCATTGACGGGATCGTTGGGGACGTTCAAGTTCCACAATTGGCCGTTGGCGTCGGTGGGCGGAGCGTAGTATTCCCAACGCATCCCGAGGTTGATGGTGAGGTTCGGGCGCAACTTCCAATCATCCTGAACGAAAAGCCCGTAATCCGAGGTGCGGTAGGCCCGCGCGGAATTTGGCGCGCCGCCGGTATTCGGATCCACATTGATTGCCTCGAAGATGGCGGTGCCGTTAGCGAAGTTCCAGGGTTGCTGGAAAACGATGTCGGGACGCGCGCCGCCGAATTCGTCGTCGTTGTCCTGGTAGCGGTTGAATTCGAAGCCAAAGCGGAAATTGTGCTGTCCGTGGAGTTTGGAAAGAACGTCGCGAAACGCGAAGGTGTTCTGCGCGAAGACTGCCGGGGACGTATCGCCTTGGGCTGCGCCGTAGCGGATGCGGTCGCCATTCGGGAGGGCGCTTTGCACTTCGATTCTGGGAATCGCCCAATTGATCTGCGGGTTCGCGGATATGTCGTTGTAAGCCCAGCGGGTAAAGTTGAAGCGGGCTTCGTTGACCATGGTGGGAGAGATATTGAAAATCCATCCGAGGAAACCCGAAGGCGTGAAGCGATCCGAATTGTAATCGGCATTGGGACGGCCTTGCGCATTGGCGTCCGCGGCGAGTTGGTGGTAATCGGTGAAAAAAGTGTTCACGGAGAAAACGCTGCGGCCCGTGGTGTAGTCAACGCGGGCATTGTACTGATCGCCGCGCGTGCTGGCTGGGAGATAGATTTCAGCGAACTCGAATTCTGGAACGGTGGTGAGCCCACCGCCGTTGGGAACCAGCGCATTCGGGAGATAGGTGCCGTAGGTGCCGGTGGGCGAACCGATGTTGACGGCGTTTCCGACGAGCTGGCACGGTTCCGGGAAATTGGCGCAGGAAGCGGGTAAGACTTGAGACACACGAGGTGTGACACCAGCCTGGGTGAGTGCCGCGGACACGGGAGTATTCGGAGCGTAGCCGGCGAGCAATGAATCAAACTGCGGTGTATCAACCCACTGCTCCTGGTACGTGGTGTTGTTGTCGCGCAGGCCTTCATAGTTGAAGAAAAAGAAAAGCTTGTTATGGATGATGGGGCCGCCGAAATTGCCGCCGAACTGGCGGTAGGCGTTATTGTCGCGCACGGGCGGATTGAACGTGCCAGTGGTGGCGCTCGAGAAGTTGAAGCCATTGTATTTGTTGTAGGCGTTCAGGCCCGGGTCCTGATATTGGAAAAACCCGGTGCCGTGATAATTATTAGTTCCGGACTTGGTGACGGTCTTGATGTGCGCGCCGGAACTGCGTCCGTCCGAGGCGTCGTAGTCGTTGGCCAGCACCGTGATTTCCTGTACCGACTCGACGCTGGGCGTAACTACGGCGGCGCCGCCCCACTCCAGGCTGTTCACGCTCACACCGTCAATCAAGTAATCGTTGGAGGTGAGACGTTGGCCGTTGGCGCTGATGGGCAGCTGATTTTCTGTTTGATAGATGGCGGTATTGGAGCCGCCCGGACCGGCGGAGCCGTTTTGCGCGCCATTGGGGAAACCGAGCATCAAGCCGATGCCGGTGCGAGCGTCATCGCCGAAGATTCCGGGAGAAAAACGCAGGAGCTCGTAGGGATCGCGTCCGAAGGAGGGGAGGCGCTGGACTTCTTGGGTGGTTAGCGTGCCCTCGACGTTGCCTTCTTCGGTTTGCAGATTGGGAAGATTGGTTCCGTTGACGGTGACGGACTGCTGCACGGTTCCCACGGTGAGGGCGACGTCCAGGCCGCGCGCCAGTTCGGCGGAGACGGCTACATCATTGGTGACGTTCTTCTGGAAGCCGGCAGCTTCGATGGTGACGGTATAATTTCCTGGCGCGACTTCGGAGAAACGATAAAAGCCGTCGGCGCCTGTGGTGGTGGTGCGTGACACTTGGGTGGACTGATCCGTCAGCGTAACTTTAGCGCTTTGCACGACGCCGCCTTTACCATCGGTGACGGTGCCTTGGACGGTCGCTTGAAACTGCGCGTGCGCCGGCGCGGCCCATATGAATAGCAGAACGAGCAGTGGCAGGGCGCGGAAGAGCCATTGCGAAGCGCGGCGCAGGAGATGCATTCCAGCGGGTCGAGACAATTCCACAGCTGAACCGCAGGCGGTTCTTGAGACGTTCATCTGGGCACCCCATGCCGAGTCCGGTCCACCCCAAATTCGCCGTGCCTCAGCTAAATCGGTTAACTGCGATGTTCCGGAGTATATGTATCAGCTTTTTGGTTGTCAACGATTCATATTCCTGATGCGGCGCTTACCCAGTGCGGCCAGCCAGAAGCGCGTATTTCTACGCATGCAAGGGTTTCCTGTGTGTGGCTGGCGGCGCTTGGACAGCCGGAACGCCACGCGCACGCCGGATCCAGGACAGTTGCGGGGATTTCAGGAGCAGAGAGAAATGCCAGGATCGGTTGGCGGAGGGGGTGGGATTCGAACCCACGAGACCCTTTCGGGCCTAACGGTTTTCAAGACCGCCGGTTTCAACCGGACTCACCCACCCCTCCGGCGTTTTTTGCGTTTTCGTTGCCCAAAACTGTTGCCCAAACGCCGTACGGCGGCCACGTTTGCGGCGGGCAACGGCTTCACGTAGTGCTCCATTGTAACAGCCGGCGAACTATGTCGCAGTAGCGATCGGATGATTTTGTCCTGCACACCGGGAGCGTGTAGCGTTGTTGCGAATCCGCGGCGCAGCGCGTGCCAGCCGTGCCATTGCATCCCAGCCTTAATCAGAGCGGGCTTGATACGTTTTGAGCCAAGCGTAGCAAGGTCGTATGGTCGGCCCATGGGACCTTCAAATACCCACACCGTTCCGGGGTTCTGCTTCCGATGCGCAGCCAGCGCCTTGGCAACCACGGGCAGCACCGGCATTGGCGCATTTCGCGCTTCAGTTTTTGTCGGCCCTCCGTCCCATGCCAAAACGTCCGCTTCACCACAAGCTGTCCGTCCGCGATGTCCACCCATTGCAGTCCCTTCAATTCGGCAAGCGACAAGCCTGTGTAGGCCGCCACAATCACGGCTGTGCGGGCAGTGCCACCCAACACCGCGACGAGTTCATTTATTTCTTTCGGGCTGTAAGCGCAAGTCGGAGCGGTAGGCGTACCTTTGGGCACCGCCGTACCTTGCACCGGGTTGACGCCGTCCAAGACCCACATTCGCTTGGCGTAGGTAAATGCCGCCGACAAGAAGGTCTTACTGAAGGAACGTGTCGCACTTGCAGCCAAAGTGAGCCGCTGCATCTTTGACCCAATTCTTTGGCAATTCGTTAGGCCAGTTGACAAACGCC
Organism: uncultured Acidobacteriota bacterium; assembly: GCA_963804655.1. Classification (GTDB taxonomy): domain Bacteria; phylum Acidobacteriota; class Terriglobia; order Acidiferrales; family UBA7541; genus Palsa-295. The sequence continues at coordinate 450,378 of CAWDRE010000001.1, forward strand.
TGCCAGTTGACAAGCCCTTCTTCCTTTTCGCTTTCTAGCAGCCATTCGCCTAGCGCCCACTTAGCTTGCTTGTGATTTTGAACGAACGTTTCCCCACGCTGTATCCACGCTTCAAAAGCTGGCGCGCTCACGCGGCACCAGCCACATTGCTATGTTGAAGAAGCCATACGGAGACGTGGGGCCAGTAGAAACGGACGTACCGACCGATACGCATAGTTGGGAGCGGCTGTTGGCAGCGCGTGCGGGTTTTTTCGTAGCCCCACCGATGGCTGACTTTGAGCCGCTGCGCGACTTCGGCGAGCGTTAAAATATGGGCGGGGTCAAACGGCTGTGGTGCGGGCGCGCCTACGGCGACAGCTTGTTTTGTTTGCATTGTGCAGTCCCGGTGCTACTAGCGTCCGGGACCGCAAGGGTTGGGGAGTCCCAACCGAAGGGTTAGCAGATACAGTGCGGATACATGCCGCACCCAGCGCCCGGTATGGCTACGCTGGACTACAAAGACATCTTACCATCAAGTACTAGAACTAGCAAGGACTTTTTGAGATGTTCGGTGGGTCAGTTTCCGATTACGCGACTTACCGGGACTTAGCGTGGGCGATTGGGCACAACTTGACCCAGGGTTCACCGCCGCATGTCACAATGCCTGCTGATATGGCGACAGATTCCAAGCCAAACCCTTATGTGCTGGGTTTTTCAATTGGAGTGGGCCTCGCACTAGCAATTCTTATCTCAGTGCTATGGTTTCCGTGGGTCTGGGACGAGAAATATAAGCAGTTGCGGGACTTTCTGTTTTTCAGCGTATTCTTTTTCATCGTTCTCATCCGGAGATACGGAAGGAGATGCTGGGTCCCCCGTTTTTGGCTCGCGCTCGCAATTCTTGCAATTGCTCACTCTGCGGTTTACTGGCTGTATATCGTTCACGTCGGCGGCTTACGTCCAATCCAATTTATCCTGATTACAGTTGTCGAATTATTTCCGGCTGTCTTTTTTATCAACTGGTTTGCGCGTGTGTCGGGCGAAGGTGAGGATTAATCCTGTCACTCACTAAGTTCGGAATGATTCTGTGCGTTCGCAATTCGCCAGCGATTCCCACGCGCACGAAGAAACTTCTCTGGACGCTCTTGCTGTTACCGATCCTAGCCGTGGCGTTCGGGCTTTTTTTGGCCAAGTCCTGGTTAACGCATTTATCGGAAACTAAGCCGCCACGAATTTCGACTGTTGCCCAAGATTATTTTTGTTGCCCAGATTGTTGCCCAAGTCGCTGCCGGTGGTGCCCAAATAGGTGTAAACCGTGGGTAATGGTACCGAGCTAAGGGGTTGTGTTGTGTGTGGTACTAAAACCGCCCAACGTATTTCAAGACCGCCGGTTTCAACCACTCACCCACCCCTCCGCCGGGGTTGCTGCAATTTCGCCGCACATTCTGATTGTTGAGCGTGCCACGCGGGTACAACTACCAAACGGAGTGTGGTGTCTCCGCTCGCTTGTCGCAGGCGCGCCGACGCCGGAACATCCTGCGCCATTTTGCGATCCATTCGGCATGAAGAAGCATGCCACATCTTGCTGCGATTCTACATCCTATCAATCAGGGCCAGCAACCGAGGGGTGTTGAGACGGTACCAGTGCGGCTGTTTGCCGCCAGGCCGCGCCGGTTGAGGATGGCAAGCGCCCCTGAACAGCGGTGTGGCTTCATTTTTTGGAGCGAATATACTGGCGGGCTAAAATGCGACCATCGGCGGCGTCGCCGACGGAAGGGATGTGACATTCGAGCAAACGAGGGAGCGACGAGAGTATAGTGACCGAGTAATTTTGACTTGGACGGGGTTAGAGCAACGTGGATGAAGACCCGGCCGGAGATGGATGAGCAGATCACCTGTAAGCATGACTTCCTGGAGCAGTGGTCGAGGTCCTCGGGAATTCCGCGCAAGAGCTTTTGGAGAAACGCTATAAATGGTCACCGCTCCCGGGCCTCAGGGACACCGATTCCCGCTCTCACTGTGGTTGGGTCTGCTGGTTGGATTCCTTGCGATCAAAGCAGTGCTTTCCCTGGTGCTGGGGCTCGCAGATAAATTTGCGATGTACGGCACCGGGGCCTATTTCCTGCTGCTTTTGCTGGCAACCGGTCTGGCCGTGCAAAATGCGCTGGAGGGAACGCAGGGGCGCCGCCTATTTTGGATTTTTATCGCGGCAGGTTATGGACTTTGGGCGCTCGACCAGTGGCTGTATGTGTACTACGGTGTCTTCCAGCACACCGACGTCCCGGACAGTTCGATTGCTGATCCAGCGCTGTTTCTACATCTCGTGCCGCTGATGGCGGCGATCGCGATGCAACCACATTTGGAGCGCAGCGACCGGAAGTCCTACCGCGCGACATTGAATTTTCTGTTCCTGCTGGTGTTCTGGGTGTTTCTTTATGCGTATCTGCTTTTTCCGTATCAATATTTGTTCTGGAACCCCACGATCTACGACCCGCGATTCACTCTGCTGTACGCGGTGGAGAATGGCGCGCTGGTGCTGATCGTGTTCCTGGCGGCGCTGCGCGCGCAGGCGCCGTGGAAGTCAATTTATTACCATTTATTAGGAGCGTCCACGTTATACGCGCTGAGTTCCACGCTGGCGAACGTGACCATAGACCTGGGAAAGGCCTACAACGGGAGCCTGTATTCGCTGGCGCAGAACGCTGCGGTTTGCTGGTTCCTCTGGGTGCCGCTGTACGCAAGGCATCTGGCGCCGGCGAGAACCGCGGCGGAGGAGCTTGATGCAAGACGATAGCAAGTTCAGTTCGCTGCTGGCTGTGGCCGTGGTGGTGGCCGTGCCGGCGATCGGCGTGTGGGAGCTGCTGCGGCAGGATGAAGCCCCGAGCCTGCGCACATTTCGCCTGCTGATGGTGCTCGCCTGCGGACTGTGTCTGGCGGTTCTCGCGCTGTTAGCGGAACAAACCGCCAAGGCCGGATGGAAGAACAATGTAAGAGATCTGGAAGCGCTGCATAGCGATTTCGTTGCAATGCTGAAGTCCATCGTGCGGCAGGCGAAGCCGAGCGGTTTCCGCGCCACTGACGACAATAAGTACGCTTCGCTGCTGGCTGTGGGTGTGGTGGTAGCGGTTCCCGCGATTGGGGTGTGGGAATTGCTGCGGCAGGATGAAACGCCAAGCCTGCGGACATTTCGCTTGCTGGTGGTGCTCGCGTGCGGATTACTTCTGGCGGTTCTTGCTCTGCTGACGGAGCAACTTACCAAGGCCAGGTTCAAGAACGATGCAAAGAAACTCGAGGCGCTGAATCGCGAACTGGTGGAAGTGGTGCGGGCGATCCTGCGGCGGGCCGACCCTCGTTCGTTGCGAACGACTTTCGTTAACAAGCACGTGGAAGAGATCCTGGGATATCCGGTAGCAAGTTGGCTGGAAGACCCGACTTTTTGGGTGGAGCACATTCATCCCGAGGATCGCGATCGCACCTTGGCATTCACCGCGAAGGCCGTCGAGGAGCAGCGGCATCATGACCTGGAGTACCGGATGATCGCGGCGGACGGGCGAACGGTGTGGCTGCATGAGATTGTGAACGTCGTGGTCGAGGACGGCGCGGCCAAAGAACTCGTTGCGGTGAGCGGGGACATCACCGCGCGCAAGCTCGCCGAGGAAGCCAGGGCGCTGTTCCGGAAATTGATTGACGGTTCGAATGATGCAATCGAGGTTCTGGACCCCGCCACGCTGCGATTCCTGGACATCAACGAGAGAGCCTGTCTGGACCTTGGCTATGACCGTGAAGAAATGTTGACAATGACAGCCTTCGATATTGATCCCGTGCTGGACGTCTCGCTCTTTTCACGAGTTGACCGGAAGCTGCGCGAATCCGGGGGCATGATCATGGAGAGCCAGCACCGGCGGAAGGACGGGACGACCTTCCCGGTGGAAATCAATATCAAATACATCCAGCTGGAGCGGGACTACGTGGTGGCCGTGGTGCGGGACATTACCGAACGAAAGATTTTGGAGGGCACGCTATCCAGCCTGAGCCGCAGGTTGATTGATGCGCAGGAGGAGGAGCGCCGCAACGTTGCCAGAGAATTGCGCGAGGATTTGAATCAGCGAGTGGCGCTGCTGCAGATCGGACTGGGGCAATTGGAGCGAGATGTGCCCAGCCTTTCGTTGCGCGCTCGAGAACAACTGCACAGCCTGGCGGAAGTGGCCACGACCGTCGCGTCGAGCATTCACAATTTGTCACACCAGCTGCATCCTTCGCTATTGGACTTGCTGGGTCCGGTGGCGTCAGTCGAGAGCCTCTGCAAAGAGGTATCCGACCGGCACAATCTGGCCGTTCAATTCGTCCATCATTGCACGCCGGAAAGGTTTCCCAAGGACGTGACTCTGTGCCTTTACCGGATTACGCAGGAAGCTTTGCAGAACGTGGTGAAGCACAGCGGAGCGGCGGCGGCGAAGGTTGAGCTATTGTGCCAGAACGATCGAATTGACCTGTGTATTTCCGACTCCGGAGTGGGATTCAGTCCCGAGGCGGTGAGGGGAACGGCGGGGCTGGGGTTAATCAGCATGCGGGAGCGGCTGCGGTTGGTGGGGGGCCAGCTTTCGGTTGAATCGGAATTGTCGCAGGGGACGCGGATTCGTGCGCGCATCGTGCAGCATGCGGACGACCGGTTGATTGATAACAGACGCTGAGCGTGAATCGAGAAGAATTATTCTCCAGCGCAAAGAGATCCGCGCGCAGTTTTTCGCGCGCGTGCCGCGAAATATTTTACATATTGAATGTGTAAAGCAGCAGGCGGGTCAGGAACAAGTCCGCGACGAGGATGGCGAGTGATGAAATGACGAACGCCATGATCGTGGCGCGGCCAACTCCTGCCGTGCCGCCTTCCACCCGCAATCCCTGATAACAGCCCACCGTCGCAAGAATAAAGCCGAAAACGAGCGGCTTCGAGAAGCCGATAACCAGGTCGCCGAACACCAACACTTTCACGGCGCGCGTCCAGAACTCTTCCGCATTGATGTGCAGCGTGACGGTGGCAACCAGGAATCCGCCGAACAAGCCGGCACAATCGCCGATGGCCACGAGCAACGGCAGGATCAAGACAGCGGCGAGCACGCGCGGCGTCATCAGCTTGCGGATCGGGTCAATTCCCAGGCCGCGAATCGCGTCCACCTGTTCGGTGACCAGCATCGAGCCCAACTGGGAAGCCATCCCGGTAGAGTTGCGTCCGGCGACGAGAAGCGCGGTGAAGACGGGACCGAGTTCGCGAAGCAGGGAGAGCGAAAGAGCGTCACCGGTCAGGACCGTTTCGCCGAAACGCTGAAATTGTGACGCTGCATTCAATACGATCACGCCGCCGACGCACGCCAGCGCGACAATAATGATCGGCAGCGAACCCACTCCGATTTGGTCCATCTGCTCGACCAGGTCAGTGGAATAACGCGTGGAAGTGAAGATGGCGCGGACCGACTGACCGGCGAGCAACGCGTAATCCTGGAGATAGAAAACCGGATACTTCAAGGCCCTGGCAATGCCTGAGGAAATCGAGGCTGATTTCACCGTGGCACACCTCCTCGCGATAGTTAGGTTAGCCGTGAATCCCTGACAAGAAAGGAAGAAGACTACATGCTTTGGCGGGATTCATCCATCACTCGATGAGGCGTGGGTGATCTGCCAGGGAGACGACCGTCGGGGAGCGCGGCTTGATGGGTATGAGACACCAGTCCGAACTGCTTGAAGGTCCAGATGGTGTACCAGTTGAAGTCTATTTCGTACCACTTCAGCCCGTGGCGGGCCGAAAGCGGGTAGGCGTGATGGTTGTTATGCCAGCCATCTCCGAAACTTATCAGCGCCACCCACCAATTGTTGGTGGAGGTGTCGCGGGTAGCAAAGCGCCGCTTTCCCCAAATATGCGAGACGGAGTTGACGAGCCACGTCGCGTGAAGTCCCACGACGGTGCGAAAAAATACGCCCCACAGGACCAGGCGGAATCCGCCGATAAGGTACAAAATGACTCCGAGGATAGCCGACGGGGCCAGATGATACTTCGTGAGCCAGACGTGAACGGGGTCCTCGGCCAGGTCGGGTACGTAGCGTTTGAGTGTTGGCACGTCTTGCCGCAAAGCGTTGCCAACCAGGATCCAGCCCGCATGAGCCCACCACTTGCCATCGCGCGGAGAGTGCGGGTCACCTTCCTTGTCCGCGAACTGATGATGCTTGCGATGCGTGGATACCCACAGGAGAGGGCCGCCTTCCAAAGCCGCGACGCCGCAAATCGTGAGGAAGTACTCAAACCACTTGGGAGTGGTGAAGGAGCGATGGGTAAGCAGCCGGTGAAAACATATGCCGAGGCCCAGACCACCGGTCAACCAATATAGGAAGAGCGCAACAAACAGTCCACGCCAAGAAAAGAAGAAGAGCGCCGCGACCGCGCCAACGTGAAACATCATCAGGACCGGCGCGATTTGCCAGTTCAACCGATTCGGCTCGGGCTGCTTGTTCCACGAACTATTGGACTGCAAGGCAGGCGTGGATGTCATGGTTTCCTTGTGGATTGTAGTCGGTGGCTGCATAGCAAATTGTTCAAAACAGCACACATTCCACTTTTGAGCAAAACAGAGACCAAAGACCCTGTGGAGATGGGAATCCATCGGTGCGGTCAGTTGAATCGCTGCTGCCGTCGAGGTCTGGCCCGTCGAATGCTCTGTAGCGTCAACCTGAACAACGATTTCCGCCGGGGAGCGCCACGGACGGAAATAGAGGCTGAGAGTAGCACTGGCCATGTCCGGTAGCTAGTGTCAGAAGTGACAGGTCGGGGCCGCCAGGAGAATCAGGCGTGCGGTTTAGTCAACGGCGGGCGATTCGGGATAGGGACCGATTCGCCGGCCTACTGGTAGTTTTACCAATTCACGTTCCCCACCGTTGGTTATTACATTGACTGGGGACTCTTGCGCGGGCGCAAAGCCGAAAGCGGAGTTTCCTGCTCTGGAGGGCGAGATGGACGGCACTAAAAAGATGATTCTGGCGGTGTTATTGGCGGCATCAACGGCGGGGATCTGCATGGCGCAGACGCAACAGCCGGAACCGGCCGCGAACGTGATCAGCGGGACCGTGGCGGCGATCGGATATCCCGTGGGCGGAGGCGGGACGAAGGTCACGATGGTAGGGACGAGCGCCGCGACGCAGGCCAGCGGCGAAGCCAAGGTGGACGCCAAGATCGGCGGCACCGCCATCTCGTTAAAGGTTGCCGGAATGCCGCAACCCACCGAGCTTGGCTCGGAATTCCTGACCTACGTGTTGTGGACGGTGACGCCGGACGGAACCACGACCAACCTGGGAGAAATTCCCATAGATAAAAATGGGCAAGGCAAACTGGATGTGACGGCGCAGTCGCAAACCTTTGCCTTGATCGTGACCGCGGAGCCTTATTACGCGGTGCGCATCCCGAGCGAGCTGGTGGTACTGACGAACGAGACCCGCAAGAATACCAAGGGCAAAGTCTATCCGAACAACACCTACAAGCTGATGAAGCGCAGCGAATACGCGAAGCTGGGAAATCCGCTGGCGCTGAAACCGGATCTGAAGAAGGTGCCGCTCAATATCTATGAAGCGCGGAACGCCGTGGATATCGCGAAGTCACGTGGAGCCGAGCAGTACGCGCCGGAAATATTCACGAAGGCGCAATCGAGCCTGCAAATGGCGGAAAACGCGCTGGCGCAGAATTCCAGCAAGAATCAGCTGATTTCGGCGGCGCGCCAGACGATCCAGTTTGCGGAGGACGCGCGATCCCTGGCGGTACAGCGCGAGACGGCGCAACGCATCGAGAGAGAAAAGGAAGAAGCGGCAGCAGCGGCCGCCACTCAGGCGAAATCAGAAGCGGACGCGCGGGCAGCCGAGGAAGCGCGGCGCCAAGCGGAATTGACCGCAGCGAAAGAAGCGCAAATGAAGGCGGAGGCTGACGCCCAGGCCGCGCAAGCTTCGGCCCAACAAGCGGCTTTGCAGGCCAAGGAACAAGCGGCCCGGGACGAGGCGGCGCGCGCGAAAGCGGCGACAGCGGCATTGCGCGCCCAGCTCCTGCGGCAGCTCAACGACGTGCTGCAGACGACGGATACTCCGCGAGGCCTGGTGGTGAACATGGCCGACGTTTTGTTCCAGACGGGAAAATACGCGTTGAGCAGCGACGCCCAATTGAAACTCGCCAAGCTTTCCGGGATCATTCAGGCGCATCCGGGGCTGAATCTGGCGATCGAGGGTTATACGGATACAACGGGGACAGCCGATTTCAACATGACGCTTTCCCAGCAGCGCTCCGACACGGTTCGGACCTTCCTGATCACGCAGGGATTATCACCGGACAGCATCACGTCGAAAGGGATGGGTGAAGCCGACCCGATCGCGGACAACAGCACGGCGGCCGGGCGGAAGCTCAATCGGCGCGTGGAAATAATCGTGAGCGGCCAAGTAATCGGCGTGCAAATAGGCAGTTAGCTGGGCCATCGGGTAGCCCGAGTTATCAGGAATCGGGATATTCCCGCCTCAGGAAGAAGCATCTATGGCTACCCCGGGAATCGCCGCAGTATCCGTGGGCTGGCGGTCGAGCTTTTTTGACGGCCTGACTCCGCAGGACCGCAAGAGAATTCTGGCCGCTGCAAAACGCCACCGCTTCGCCGCCAATTCTGTCGTCACGAACCAGGGACATCCTGCCGAGCGCCTTTTCATGCTTACCGCGGGTCGCGCCCGGTATTTTTTCGACGAGCATGGGGGACGGCACATCCTGCTGCACTGGCTTGCGCCGGGAGATTTCATCGGCGGAATGTCGCTGCTGGCAAATCCGGGAACGTATCTGCTCAGCTCGGAAACCGTAAGAGAGTGCAACATGTTGGTGTGGGATCGCGCCACCATCCGGAGTTTTACGTCCGAGTATCCAATCCTGCTGGAGAATGCGTTGGCCACCGCGTCGGATTATTTGGCCTGGTACCTTGCTGCGCATGTGGCGTTGGTTTGCCATTCTGCCGAGGAACGATTGGCAGGTGTGCTGGACAGCCTGGCCGGAGTGATCGGGCGCAAGGTTCCGGGTGGCGTGGAGCTGGACGTCACCAATGAGGAATTGGCGAATGCCGCGAACGTGACGCCTTTCACCGCCAGTCGCCTGCTGGGCGCGTGGCAGCGCCGCAATGCAATAAAAAAGAGCCGCGGTAAAATCCTGCTGCAGCATCCCGCGCGGCTTTTTCCTCGCGAACTCTAAGCACCCCTCCCTTCTGCTTTTTTGGCTAAGCAATTGCTCTCCGTAGTTGCGCGAGGGCAAGTTACAGCTTGCTTCAGGACAACGACACACCCTCTCTCGCATGGGATGCTTTGCTGGCGGTCAGGTGTTTATCGCCACCAGTGTGCCGGTGTGACCGTGGACTCTAAATAGGAGAGAGCTATCATCGATCAATTATTTGACTCGGGATTTGTCCCGGAATCCGGGCACGAATTTGTCCGCGTTCTGATTGCGGAAGATTTTGCCGCCTGGAGGCATTTTGTGCTGGAGAAGCTGCAGGAAAACCCACACCTGCGCGTGGTGGGCGTTGCGACGGACGGACTTGCAGCCGTGCAGAAAGCCGAAGGGCTGAGGCCGGATTTGATTGTGTTGGCGATCGGCCTTCCACAATTGAACGGAATCGAAGTCGCGAAGCAAATTCGCAAATGCGCCCCCGAATGCAAAATCATCTTCCTGACTCTGGAAACGTCCGCCGATATGGTGCAATTAGCGCTCGGCCTGGGCGCGCAGGGCTTCGTTTCAAAAGTGAGCGCGGAAAGCGATCTTTTGGCCGCGGTGGATGCGGTCACGTCCGGCAAGAAATTCGTCAGCCAGAATTTAGGCGAACGATAGCTTTACCGTCCCGCGTAAGCCGCTATCGGCGCAACCGGGGGTGACATTCTCCGCTCTCACGCGAAGCTAGCGGGCTTGTTTGCGGCTGCTTTTCACGCAAGGCCGCGCCAGGCCGGATATCGTCTCTACTTTCTGTCTCTAATTTTTCCGGCCGCTGTCTCAGTTCCTGATTGCGCTTGAGCAAATTCAAGGTTGCTCCAGGACAACGACGTGGTCATGCGTTCGATGTGATGCTCCAACTTGCGCGGTTTATTCAGCCGCGGCAGTTTGTCAATTCGATCCGGAACACTTAGCAGAGGATCCTATCGGGCTCTGCAGGAGTACAAGATGCTTGAAAGTCAATGGCGCGCCCTATACCGAGCCGCGATTCTGGAGCTGGACCCGAAGCGACTACAGGCTCGGATAACGGCGGCGGAGGACGCCATTCATGAGCGCGCGTCGTCAGAAGCCCGAGTTTCCCGCGAGGAGCGAAGAGAACTAGAAGACGCGTTGTCCACTTTGCGCGTTCTGAAAAGGAAGCAGTCGTAACGGTTCTTCCTTGGAGTGGAAAAGCTTGGCGGCGCGTGACTTACGGAAATCCGGAGTAAACGCACCCCCCCGCCTGATCCCTGGCTCGTTTACCGGAGTTCATTCGCGTATTGGCATTTCTGACAGTTACGCATGGGGCTGCAAACTGCCATAAGTAGGCTGGTCGAATGGCGGTTTGCAATGAATGTCTATCCGTTACAGGAATTTCTTGGCGTCGTGGCAGTACTTGCGGTTTTGGTGGGAATATTCGTGTTTCTGGGAGTTTTGTTCATCTTGTTTCAGGAAGGGATACGCCGGGCCATTCCTCGGGCCAAAACCGGCGTCGCACGCCTCGAAAGCCTGAGCCCGAAGGATCAACGGCTGCGAAGTACCGAAGTCAGGCCCGTCCTCCGCTGAAATTGCTTCATCGTGAAACGTTCGCCCCGGCATAGATTCCTGGCGCTATCGTGCAGGATTATCGCAGCAACCAACTCGCACGGCTGCCAGCTCGCCGCAATTTCGTGGCATCACTGCTGGTCGGCGGTCAGCGCCCCGGTCTGCGGATCAATCAGGAAGCGCGAAACTTTCGAATCTTGCAGATGGGCCACGGAAAGGCTCGCGCCGGCGCCGTCAACTTCGATGCTGGAAGGTTTCGCTCCCGCTGGAAACGGCGAAGAGACCACGGCCGCGAGCGCGCCAGCCTTCCAGTCAATCGCGAATGCGGAAACGCTTTCGGACTTTTGATTCAGCACATACAGATACTTTCCGGAGGGCGCAATCGCGAGCCACGCAGGCCCATGTTCCGGAAGAACGGAAATTTCAGCAGCCGCGGCGTTATCACCGTCGCGCGAAATCGTTAGCGAATCGCGCAAACCGTTCGCGGCGAAAGTCATCTCCTGCCCCGTTCGCAGATTCCTGACCTGCAAAACGCGCGAATCGCCGCGCACCGCAATGGCGACGTCCGCGGGAGCGGCGGTGACCGTAAGAACCGTCATCGTATCGTTGCCGTGATAGCTGCCGCCGATATTCGTGGTTCCGGCGGCGAGGGCCGTGGCCAAACCGGCTTTGCTGATTGTTGCGACCGTGGCGTCGCCGGAAGACCAAGCGGTGCTGCTGGGCGTTGGGTGATCGGTCTGGCCGTCCACGTACGTCACCACCAGACTGAATTGCTGGGTTGCGCCGACGGCGATCGTGGGATTCGCAGGAGTGATCTTGACCGACGAGATGAGCAAATCTTTTACCAAGGAGGAGACGCAAGCCGATAGGCCGAGAAGCGAGAGCACGGCGAGAAATTGCGCGAGACGCCTGAGATTGTTGGATGAATGATTCAAATGGACGGGACCCCGTTTTCGACCGCACGAAAAGCTCGAACCCGGCTTTCTGGAAGCGTGTCGGCGGCAAGCCGCGAACTCGCAGCGCCGGTTAAATTATTTTTTCTTTCTCCAATTCTTGAACGATCAATTTGGAAATCGCGTCTATGGCCTTCAACGGCGAACGAGGATTAACCGTGTCGCTGGTTCCGGTCCAGATCAGCTCGCCGTCCGGCTTGGCCGCTGAATAGAAATTTGTTTCGATTTGCGCGGTCTTATCCACGCGGAGATAGTCGGGAGAATAGACTACCGGGTAGATAGCGCCGTAATAACCGTAGAAAGTATTGTAGTACGGATAGGGAACGTAAGCTTGGCCCGGTATGTAGGTGACAGTCTTTTGTACCTTGACCAACCGGGAAGCCACGATGGCATCAATATTCTGCCCGCGAACGACGTCCCTTAATTGGTTCATGTCTATCGGCGTTGAATCGGGTCTGGGGAGCAGCGAATAACTGGGAATGGCCTGGATTCCGGGCCGCGTGATCGCCGCCGAGAGCTGGTCTTCAAATTCGGCGCGATTTTCTACTTTGCCGTTGATGCCGAGGACCAGAATATTCTTGAAATGCGCGCCAGAATAGCTGGGGTTGGTCCACATGAACACGAACTTGGACGATTTGGCGTGCACCGACGTGAACACAGCTGCAATCGCCAGGATGAGAATCGCGTGTCTTCTCAAGTTATGCCTTCTCCTTGGCCTCAAAACAGGCATCAACAATTGCGACGAATCGCCGCGCCCTCGTGACCAGGAACCGGATCGCCAGGGGGCTGCGACGCAGCTTACGCTACAGCCTCGAAAAGAGGTTGCTGGATTCTGGCATTCGCGACGGTAGGGCGTAACTGTCATAAATGACAGTTCCAGGGCGGGCCATGTGCCATCAAGCGGCGCATCTTCCGGAAGGTGACCTAAAAAGACCAGCCGATGCCTGAGCTTACCCCTAGCTCATTTCGTTTTGCCGTGAGGGGAGGCCTGCTATCGAAGTTGTCCCAGAAAGTAAAGGCAAGATGGAAATTGTTGATCAGTTTGATGTTGAGCGTATTATTCGTGGTTACGCGGATGCGGCCAGTGTCTGTAAGTCCAGGAAACGTCAGAAGTTGCGAGTTGAAATCTCCCACCTTGAAGCGAATCAAGCTGTATTGCAGTCCCAGCAAGGCCTCCGCGTGCTGATCGGAAGGGTGCCCGGCGGTGGTGTCAAACGACTCGTCCACAAACGCAATTCCGGCTAGCCACGACAGGTTGCTACTGGTGGTGCGTTTCAAGTAGCGCCCATAGCCACCACCCAGCGTGGTGCGCAGCGTCAAATCCTGCTGGCTGCTGTGGAGGAAATCAGAAAGGGCCAGAAGGTAGGAATTTCTATTCAGAAACTTGGCGAAGGTGCTCTGCAGGTCTTGACGATTTGTCTTGGACGCGCCCGCTTGCCCGCCAAACGTGGAGTCGTAAGCGGTGCCGGCCTCCCATCCCGAGGTCCGATACGCGGCGCTGGTGCCGATGTTCGCGGCCGTCTGGCTATTGCCGCTCGAGTAGCTGTAACCCAAATCAATGTCCCCCTGCAACTGGCGCCAGAAAGTGGGCTTTTTGGTGTCAATGCTGACGATGTCTGCTGAAGGGACCTGCACTTCCTCGGCCGCTTCGTGAATCAGAAAATCGTGGTCCTGCGCTTTTTCGCCGGCAACCTTTTCAATCTTGCCCTCCAGTCTCGTGCCGTTGTTCAAGACGATGCGGTACGTGGCGGTGCTCTGGACCGAGTGCACTTGATTCCAATCGAGTCCGATATTCCCGGCCACGTAATCCGTCTCGACATATAGCAGGCCGTCTTGCAGCCGCTTTACTTCTCCGGTGAAATGATCCCCGTTGTTCATGACAACTACGTCTTTTCGTTTTGCTTGGGCGGGAACACAGAGACACGCCGCGAACAGCGGAACGAAGAAAAAGCGGCTAGCGCGAGAGAGCGCCAGAATTCGAATGATCATTTTTTGACTCCTGCGAAGTACCGAAGCCGCCGGCGAATCCGCACTTGCGATCTGCCGGCAGCCGAACGATCCAGCGAGCGGCCGATACGCACAGTCGCTGGTTTGATACCACGAATTACGCGATGTACCGCGGGTTTTGCGGCAAGGTGTTGCGCCGGCACAAACTCGCCAAAATTCGAAAATATGGCAGCATCAACCGTGGAAGACAATTTGAGGGCTTCCTGCAAATACGGCTGCGCGCTCCCTAGAAAGAGGACCCCAGCCATGCGGTGGCATCCCGTTGCTTCAAAACGCCTCGCCAACGCCCATACCGAAGGTGTGACCGTTGCGGCCTTGGGCGATGTCGGCTCTTAGATTGACGTGGTATTTTTTGCTTAGCTCAAATCGCAGCCCTCCGCCTCCAGCGGGCAGGAAGTGGCCGCTCTGTATCATCTGAAATGTTTGACTCCCACCCGGGATGACGCCACCGAGCCCGCCGAATACGACCAGGCCAAACCGCTTCGGCAAGACCAGGCGATATTCCACTTGGGTGGCGAGCGCGACACGAGTGAAATATTGCCCCGCCGTATATCCTCGCAATTCGTTACTGGTGCCATAGATGCAATTCCCATAAAACGGAGGGCTCCCGCCGGTTCCGCAGAAGTTGGCGTCGTAGGCGATGACCTGCTTTTCGCCTAAGCTCCAATACTTGTCGAACTCCGATCGGTATGATTGGAAGGTGTACTTGCTGCCCAGATCCTGGGAAAAGAAATCCGAAGTGAAAGTGAAATAGGTTCCGCCCGTCGGGTAGAAGTGGTTGGGGCGGGTATCGCGGGTCATCCGCGCGCCGAGGGAGGTGAGATCGGTGTGCAATCCTACGCCCGGCGGAATCGGCACGGTGCTGCCATTATTTGGATTGACGGTGACAAACGAACGACCGGTTATAAATCGCGGACCGATGAAGATCTTCCATCCCACGCGGCGCAGAACCTCGCCGAGGAACGCCTGACCGGTTTGATCCAGAGGAAGCTTCAGGTTCGAGGCAATGCCGGTGCCGTAGAGGTCGTAGTTTACGTTGCCCCGGACGTAACCGGAGGTGATCTCGTACGTATTCTGTTTGAGGAAGAGCTGGGCGCCGATAACGAATCCGCGACTGCCGTTATTGGTAATCAGACCGGCTACGCCGACCGTCGAAGGCGGGGAGACTTTGTCTTTCGAGCTGAAGGGGAAGATATAGCCGAGTACCGGAACGATTCCCGAGCCGATCGCCGGGCTGGAAATGGGAAGAGGCGCGACGACGAACGCACCGCGTCCGCCGAGCTTTTTCTTTTTTTTCGGCGGCTCCTCGGGCTTTGCGGGAGCGGTGGGTTGCTGCTGCTGCTGCGCCGCGGGCGTGGATGAATTTTCCTGGGAAGCTGTACTGGCTGATGCCTGCTCCGTCGGTTGATTTTCCCCACCGAGGCACGGAACGCTGAGCAGGAAATATGCAAAGCAGATAAGCAAGACGCTGAAAAAGGGTCCTTTCACAATTTTCGACTTGCGGACATTTGGGATTTTCGCAAAGCCCGGCCGGCGATTTCCACAGGCCGCTGGCGGTTACTCGAAGATCGTAGGAGACCGCAGGCGCTGCTGAACATTGTCAAAACTACCAGTCCTACTTGGAGCAGTCGCCGCGGGCCTATCGCCACTTCGCGGGTTCAAGCTCTAGACGGCTATGCGAACCGCCCGCTCGAATTGACCTGTAAGTTTTTACAATTGAGCCGTCCTTTCCCTCCGACGTATAGTAGTGAGGCTTGCGAGCGATTCGGTCCAAGGACTCACCGTGGTGGGACGTTACGACTGGTAGTGCGATTTTATTGGAATGGACGGACACGAACCACTTCCAGGCGACTCTTGTTAGGCAGTTCTAAAAAAGGGGGAAAAATATGAACGCAAGAAACCTACTCTGCGGTTTGATTCTAGGGCTCCTGTGTGTCGCCGTCCCAGGCACGGCGAACGCACAGGCAGCGAGTGACAATCCCAGCGTCACCGGCCAGTTGAACGACGCAAAGACGATCGTGGCCAAAATCAAGAAGGACGCGGTGCAGATGGAATCGTACGGGCAAACCGCCGGGCTCAGTTGGCAAACGCACGCTGCGGCGCTCGAGAAGATCAAGGCTGACGTGAATGTGTTGCAGCAGAACACGCGCGGCCTGCAGTCACACCGAACCGTCGCTAGCGCCTGGCAACAGGAAGCCATTGATCGCATCACCGGGCTTGCGAACGATTTGGCTACGAATATGAACGCCGCCATCGATCGCCTGAACAAGAGCAAGAGCCGCCCGACCGCTCCTCCCTACCCCGAGTATCTGAAGGCGAATACGCGAATTGCGAGCGATCTGGCAGATGAGATTGACGCGACGATTGATTACGGGCAGAACAAGGCGAAATTGGACCGGCTCGCACAACAGATGGATTCCGGAAAATAACACCGCCGCAAATTTGCGCTCGGGGGCGGCTTCCGAATGTGGAGGCCGCCCGCGCCGGTCGCTCCGTGCGGTGCGGTCTGCGATCGGTGGCCCGCACACTTGCCGCGAGGCGCCGAGATCCCCAATCGCAAATTAAAATTTCATACAAGCTACATAATTCAAGGGGCCGGCAGATATGCGGCCTGCTGCAAACGGAATTCCAGGAGAGTTTCGCTCGGAATCGAGAGCTGCTGGCCCTTTTTGCTGGCGGCAACGGCCGTTCCGGCGCCAGCGCCTGCGAGCGCGCCGATTCCAGCACCTTTGCCTCCTCCTGCAATTCCGCCGATGAGCGCGCCCAGTCCCGCGCCCCCGAAGACTTTCTTGGCGGTATTTCCCCCTTCTCCCTTTCCTTTGACTTCATAGGTGCTGGTGAGGAGCGGATAGGCCGTGCCCTTGATCATGATATCGGTCAATTCGAGCGTCAGTTCGGAACTGCCGGACATCCTGCCCGCCGATTGGGCGGACGTCAGGCGGCCGAACACCTTGGTACCTCGGGGCGCCACCACTACGTTGTCAATCTGGAGATTCGTTTCCAGGCTCGCGCTGAAGCGAAATCCCGCCTGCTGTTTGCTGGAATCAATGGAGTCAATCGTGCGGATCAAGATGCGCGTTCCCGCCGGCACGATGATTTTCTTCGAACCTTGCGCGGCAGCGGAGGCAGCTCCCGCGGGGGCCGCGGACAAAGCTGGCGGTGAGACCTTGCCGAAGGAATCTCCCTGCATGGACACAATTCCGAAAAGTATGGCCACGGCACAAACTGGCACAGTGCGCATATGTTTTCTCTCCTTCATCGCGTTCATGACCCTTGCCCCACGATCGGCAGAGCAGAAGCTATCTGAAGATCAATGATCAAAAGCAGCTGGTGTTCCACCTGAACGAAGCGTGCGGCAGTGACCGCTCCCAGCGCGTCCTTCATGCGGCCGTAGTATTTAGCGAGCAGTTCACCGCGCTGCTTTTGGTAGTCCAAAGCGCTCTGAATCAGTTCATCGGCTTTGGCGTCGGTCATCTGCGAGTAATTTTCGGCGTAGTCTTTAATATTTTCGACGCGCAGGTCATTCAGTTTGCCCAATTCAGCGTCGTACTCGCTGTAGATGGGCCAGAATTTCGCCGCGTCATCTATATTCAATTGCATGACGGCGCCCATGATCTCGGCCTTCTGGTCGCGCACATCGGAGCGCATGAGCGAGATGTAGGCCTGCATGTTCTTCTTCTGGGTGTCGGTGGCCGAGGATTGCGCGGTTTGGCTGTTGGTCCCCTGTGACTGCGGCTTAATCTGCGCCAGAGCGGCGGGAGAAGCCGCACAGAGCAAGAAAAGCGGAAGCCACACTGCGATTCGTTTCTTCATCTTGAAACCTCCTATCAAGGTCACGCCGCTTTTGCGAAGCCGGCCCGGCGCTTGCCAAGCCGGCATTCGCACCGACAAACGTGGGAGTCCGAAATTGCCCAAAGAACCGGGACCTTATCGTTCCATTACATTCACAAGCTTCCACGGTCCTGAACCATAGCTTTCGAAAACCAACTGCTTGTTCTTATCCAGCTTGATCCGCAATCCAATGATCAAACTTCCGGAATTTTTCGACTTGTCGTTGTTGAGGTTCAGCTCGAGAGCGGACAGGTCGTAATCCTTCGTGCGGGTACCTGCGCGGGCTTCCGTAATCTGAATCGGGCGGTCGGTGATCAAGCGTATTCTGCGGCCGTCCGCGGTCGGGAACGTCCGTACATACGCGATGCTGTAGCCCAGCGTGCCGGTGACCGCTACGCGACCCTTCGATTTCATTTTCGAGAGGGCTTTTGAAAGTGCGTCCTGGCCGCCTTGGTTAAAAGCAGCAATTAATGCCTTTTGATCCTCATCCGTCGAGTAGGACTCGATTGTAACTGTGACGTTGAAGGTCTTGCCCGTGGCCGTGTTTTGGCCCATGGCCTGGGCTTGAATGGTTTCCCGTTTGGGCTGGTCCTGCGCGCCAGTTTTGAACGCGGCCGCCGCCAGACAGGCGATAATCACAACAGCAGTTATCCACGCATGACCGAAACGAGTCGTTTTCATAGTTATAGCGTCACCAGCGCTACCGCACACTAACACAAGTCCTTATGCCTTCTTATTGTCAAAACTAACAGGGTAGGGATCCCAGCCGGCGCCAGGGGCCAGATAGTCGCCTTCATTGCTTTGGAGTCTGCTCCTGGTTCATCTGTTTCAGCTTTTGCTCCAGCAACGCCTTCTCCTGCTCCTTCGTGAGCTTGGGAAACAGCAGCACAAACTGCAACCGCAGCCCCCAGGGCGAAGCGCCCGGAGGATGGACCGCGTTTCCATAGAACTGTGCGGTGATGTTCACCGGCTGGAACCCGAGCTTCATGATCCTGCCAACTCCACCGCCGAAGGGCACCGTCCACACGCTGCCGCCTGGCGCTCTCCAGTTGGCAGTGATGATTGGCGAGGTAGTGAGGTACCAGCCTTTCTTCATGTTGTAATTGACGAACCACTGGAGCAGGAACTGGTTCACCGGAGGCTTATCAATATTGGAGTGACCGGCGACAGACCATATGTTATTTGCCAGAAACCCAATCGTCCACGGTTTGGGCTGCACGAGCACGACGAGAGAGGGCCCCAAGCTTAATTTCCCCTGTCCGAGATAAGTCGTGTTGGTTGCCGTAGGTAATACCACACTGGGGCCGATGCCCCAGGTCACCTTGCTCTTCTTCGGCACGAGGAAAAACGTGGGGTTCATGTCTCCCAGGCCATAGACGCCGGTGCTTTGCGTGGGAGGGCCGGATGCTTGCGCGATCGGAAGCGGTTGGTAGATGACCGGAGTAATCCAGCGGACGATCAGGTTCCAATTCTTCGATAGGCTGAGGGGAATCACCGGCTGAATGTTCAGAACATTCTGGGTGCGGTCGCCCGGGCTGTTGTTGAAGTTGAAATTTTCCTGGATGGGAACGCTGATGAGGCTGGCGACCGGGTTTTGCGCCGCGTTGCGCAGGGCGTCGGTATTTACGGCTGCGGCCGGCGTTTGCTCCGTCGCGACCTGGGTTCCCTCCGGCCCGACGGGGGTATCCTGTGCGAGCAGCGGCACGGATGACAGAAGAGACGCATACAGCAATCCCGATACGAGGCACGCTGTTCTTATCAGCTTCATAGATGTCGCCGGGTTTCTATCGCCGGGTACTTTCCCGCTGATAAGCGATTGCGGGCCTACATTCCTCTCTCGAGGCTCTAAGCGTGCTAATGCAGTTACGGAAACGCGGTACAGAGCCAGCGCGGTCCACAAAGTTCTACGTCGCACAATTGCAGTGAACGAGGCGACGGGCGACGCCGTTTCGGCAGCCAAATTGACTATTCCTTAAGGACCACGGGAGGGCCACTGACGCGCTTGCCCTTCAGGTCCACGATGACCTCGACGCGGTCAGCGATCTTGATGAACGGAATGCCGCTGTTCATGCCGTAGTCCTTGCGGTCGAAGGCCATGGTCCCGGTGATCTCGCCTGTGCCAGTGCCTCTGCCGGTAATCGTAAAAGCCAGCTTTTCTTGTTTGGTGACGCCGCGGATCGTGAAGTCGCCGTCGAACTCAATCGTGTCGGGACCGGTCTGCACGACCTTGGTAGAGTGAAAAGTGATAAAGGGATCGTGTTCGGCGTCGAAGAAGTCTTTGCTTCGCAGCTTGCCGTCCTTCATACCGCTGCCGGTGTTTACGGAGGCAGCCTGAATTTTGACGTCCAAAACGGCAGTGGATAGGTCAGGAGAGGTGAACGTAACGGAGGCGTCCCACTTGTCGAAGGTACCCGCTATAGCTACCGACGCCTTTACATTGAACTTAATTGAGCTGTCCGCCTTGCTGATCTCGAAGACCGGAACACCCTGTGCTCGAGAGGTTGGTGCCGCCATTCCCAGCAATGCGAGAAACAGTGCAAGCAGGCTCGCTTTCGCCATCCATTTCATACCTATGCTCCTCTTCGAATTCCGGAATTAACCGAAAGACGCTGTTGCTGAAAGCTATCCGCAAAGGCGCGAACGCCTTAGCAGGTTCAGGGATGCTACTCCGCAGGAAGAGGCGCCGGTAATTGTCAGAATTGACAGTGTGAGTTCCGCGGGGAATAAGGATGTGGCTGACCGGCGCCCGCGGGACCATCGCTATAGCTCTTGTTAACCGCAGAGCTGCAAGCGATCATGCATTCTTGGCCTGATGAATTACTCCTGAGCTGGTTCCCAGGAGCTATCAGGATTGTAGGCAGTGATTTTGGATGCCAGATCGCTGGTCTGGTCACCCAGATCCTGCTGATAAACAAAACCATCCTGATTAACGATGAAGGTCATGACGCCGCTGGAGCGATATTCCGCAGGGTAGGCAATCAAAGCGAAGCCGCCCGTCAGTTTTCCATCCACGATGTAACTTTTCGCTCCGCCTGGCGCGTCTGGCCCTTGCTCGGTGAGAATCCTATAAACGTATCCGTAATAGGGCGAAGGGGTTCCTTCCGGCTGCTTCGAAAGTTGCTCTCTGGCGGCCTTGGCGACAAAAGGCCCCATGGGACTCTCGGGCTCGCCTTTGGAAACGGGCCAGTAAAGGCCGTCCTGCTTGCCGGGACTGCTGTGAAATCGCTGCGCGTAGATGCCGCTGGGATTGCCATCGCGTCCTTTAGAGGCATATTCGACCTGGCCCTGGACATAGCCCTCACACACGGCGATGGCGCCGAGTTCGTTGTGGCCGATGCGGCGATCCAGGATTTCCTGATTGCCGCGGTCCACGTCGAAATACCAGTCTTTGCCGTCGCGCACGACCGGAAACGGGAACGGCCAGTTGCCCTGACCCACTTGCAGGAATTCGAAGCCTTGGGCCTCTACCGAGAGCGAATGTTTCGCGGTGTAGGCCTTGACGAAATCTCCGAGAACTTTTTTGGCGACGCCCAGGTCGCCCGACGATACGATGTCGGCCGCTTGCGAACCAAGTAGCGGGACGAGTTGCGCGGGATCGCCGGACTTGGCCGCGTCCACCAGAGCTTCCACCGCTTCCGTGGGCGACGCGAAAGTTTTTTGTCCGCTCAGCGCCTGCGCGGAGAGAGGTATCGAACTCATCAGCAGGCACGAAAGAACCAGCAACGAAAAGAGCGGGAATTTCCGAGATTGACGATGAAGCGACTGTGGGATTCTCATTTGTTGCCTCTTTTCGCTTGGGTGCTCGCCGCGCCCCTCTGGCTGGATGCTCGCTCGGTGCGGCCGTTGTTTCCGGCGCCGTCGAACGCTCCGGAGGTTCTAGGGGCAGCGGCCTGTCTTGAACTGGTGCGTTGCGTGGTGTTCGAAGATGGAGCCGGGGAATAGCCGCGGTCCGGCTTCACGGCCTGCGTGTTGGCGTGACCCGCAGGATGGGTTCTGGCGCTCGTGTTGGAAGGATTCCTGGAAGCGTTGTTCGCCGCATTGCCGTTCGTCTTGCTACCGCCGTTGTAGGTTGATTGCCCTTTCCAACTCGGATTGGCCTGCGCGTTGCCGGTCTTTACGGCCGCGTTTCCCGCCTTGTTGACCTGATTCCCGGTATTGATCGTCACGTTGTTTCCGCTGACGTTGCGATTGATGGTGTTATTGCTTTTGTTCTGGTTGTTGGTGTTGCCGCGATAATTATTGTAGTAATTGTTCGGATTGTAGTGAGTGTTCCCTGGATACGGCCGGTTATACGCATACGCGTAATTCGGCGGGCGATAGTACAAAGTGGCGCGGTGATAGTGGGGGCCGTACACCGGACGATACACGTAGTGATGGGCCACCCACGGTCCGCCGCGGTAGTACACTCCGCCGCCGTATCCCCAGCGCGGGTAATAGTAATAATTGTTGTTGCTGAACATCGCTCCGACGGCCATGCCCACGCCGAACGCGATAAGCACGCCGGTGTACGGCTGGCTGGGCGGCGGCGCGACGTACACTTGCACCGGATTGTATTGCGGCACGTAAATGATTTGCGGGTTGGTGGGCTGGATCACGATGATTTGCTGGCCGCTGGCCTGCTGCGTGACGACGGTCTGCTGCGGTGTGGTTTGCAAAGTCCCGGCCTGTTTCGCCTGCAGCCGAAGGCGCTGGACCGAATCAAGAACTGCGCTCTGGTCCGCGGTGAACGCTTCTCCGAGCTGCTTGGTCCAGTCAAGTTCGGAGCACATCATGTCCACGACCTGCGGAAAATGGAAGAGCGCGATCATGGCGGGTCCGAATCCGGCCGTCTTCGCAGCGCTATCGAGTTGATCGCCCTCGAGACTCTTGTTCTGCAGGAGCCAGTTGCCGCCATCCAAAACTTCCTGGGAATTCACGGAGGCGGCCAAGACCTGCATGAGCAGGGCGTCCGGGTACAGCGCGACAGGCGCCAGGAGTTTATCGAGTTGCTCCGGCGACGTTGTGGATGAGTTTCCGGCTTGCGAGAAGCCCGCGGCTCCAGCAGAACCCGTGGCTCCCGCGGCGAGAGTTACATTGATGCAAACCGCGAGAATCACCACGATGAACTGCCGCACCAGCGAGTTGCATCTTTCCATGATGGGCTCCTGAGTGATTGCGAGAAGACGAACGCTTGGCCTGGGGATGAGGCCGTAGAAAGGCGAGTCCGTTGCGACGTCTTCCTTTTTTCTCCCTGGGCAAAAAACGATAGGGCGAGAGCTGGCCAGACACCGCGACGCAATTTCACTAACCGCTGATGGTCAGGCCGGTGCCGACGGCATGTAATTGTCAAAAGTAACAATCACGGACGCCGAACCGCGGCAGCGTCATCCGGAGAGATTCAGCGCGGGCTCCGATTGGACTACGTTCTTCGCGACGAACTTTCGCAGCGCCAGAGTTAAGGGGACGGCGAGAATCGCGCCGGTAAGCCCCAGGAGAAAAGCCCAACCGACGAGCGAAAGCGTGATCTCCAGAAAGGAGACGCCTACCGCGTGCTTCATGAAGATCGGCGTGACGGTGTAGTCCACGATCAAATTGCTCAGGATCAGACCGCCGGCCACCAGCAATGCCCTCTGCCATCCATACATCAGCAACGTGACGAAGGTGGGTGGAAGCAGCGCAACCACGAAACCGAGAGTGGGGATGAAGTCGAGAAAGAAATAGAGGAAGCTCCAGACGACCGGGGTGTCCACGCCCATCACAATCAGGAAAACGAGATTGATCAGAGCGTTGATGCCCGCGGTTTTGGCCGTGACGCTCACGTAACTGGCCGCGTCGGATCCGTAGTAAGCCAGGCTCTCGGCAAGCGGGCCTGCCTTGGCTCCAATTTCTCCCGCCATTTCGATAATGAAGAGGAATGCCAGGAGGCCGATGAGCATGCCGTTGGAGATAATCGCACCGGCCTCCGGGAGAACGGCGCGGGAAATCTCGCGAAGGCGCTCGGGCGTGAGTACACCTTTGACGGAAAGGCTCGGGGCAACGACGTTATGGGCATTCATGAAAACTGCGATCTGCTGATACAGGTTGGCGAGTTGCGCTTCGTAAATTGGAAGTTTGGCCGCTATGCGCACCGTGGCCAAATCCAGAGCCAGCAGCAAATACAAGCCAAAAGCGGCTACCGCGACGGCCGTCAGCATGATCGCTGAATTCTTTTTGAGCTTGAAACGCAGCATTAGCCACCTGGGAAACGGCACGGCGGCGTAGGCGAGCAGGAGGCTGAGCAGCAGAGGTCCGAGGATGGAAGATGCAGTTTTGACGCCCGCCAGGATGATGATCGTGCAGGCCGCACCCAGCACCAATCGCAGGACCGGATAGGGTGAGCTATCTTTCATGAGCGCCATGGGGCTCGCAGTGGATTGGAATCAGAAGCTTCCGCGGCAATTCGGAAACAAGCGCCGGCGCGTGGTTGAGCAAAGTCCATTTCGCAAGCGGCCCTGGCCGCGCGCAACGGAACGCGACGCGACCGAGGCTCGCTCCTTGGTGCGCACAACTCTGGTTGTGCGCAACTTTCGGGGCCGATGAGACGAACGATTGCGGGACCTGGTTAGCCGCCGAGCTTTTGGTAATTGGAGTTGGTGGTGGTTACCACCAGCTCTTTGGCCGTGGCGTTAAGAATCGTCTGCTGCGCGTAATTGGTTCCGTCCGGCAGGCTGGCCATCTGCACCTGCAACGTCACCACGTCTTTCGCCTGGCCCATGTAGGTGTTGACGCTCAAGGAAACGATCTTTTTTGCGGCGGGGTCAAAAGTGAGCGTCATGCGATCGCCGGCCTGGGCATAATTCGTGAAGATTAGATTCACCACGCCGCCGGCGGGATTGAGCGAGACATTACCAGACTGAAAGGCTAGTTGCATTCTATCGGAGTCCGGCGGGACGTACATGGCGAGGACGGCCTTCACATCGTCCATGTAGTCCATCATCTCCGCTTTTTTCTTTTCAACGACTCTTTGTTTCATTCTTCCGCCGCTGGGCGCCGGCGGGGGAGCGCCGATCGGAGTCTTTTGCACCTGCCCGTCCGGCCCGTACTGGCATAATTTTTCAGATGCGGGCTTCGGATCTCCCTTCAGTGTCAGCTGCGTGGTTTCCGTCCATTGGTATTGGTGGAGTCGCTGCTTATTTGCGGCCGCGGCCTGCTTCACGGCCGCAAGCTTCTGCTGCAATTCAGCATTCTGCGCAATGGCGGCGATACCGGTGAAGAGCGTTATCGCGCCGATAATCAACAAGCGCTTGCCAAGCGGAACAAAGAAACTGCCGAGGAACTGTGTCCTACAGCGAATCGCAAATCTATGACTCATCGGAACGCTCCCTTAAGCTGTGTCGAAATCTAGCCGCTGGCGTCATCGCCTGCGCCCGCCGCCGCTGCTTCCACCGCCCCAACCACCCGAGGACCTTTGCTGCTGATAGCGCTGGGTGGATTGTTCACCCCTCTGCCTGTTTTGCGCTTCCTGATTCATGCTGGACATATTGTCGCTTCCTTGGGGATGCTGGTACGAGGAAGTCGAAGACGAAGGGTGCTGGTTGTAGGACGAAGCGGAAGTCGTGGACGAAGGGTGCTGCTGCGAAGTGTTTACAGAACTCCAGCTTCCGTTGCTCCCGGCCTTTTCCCAGCCGCTGCCGGTGTTCTTGTAAACATTGCCGTCCGAGCTGGCATACATGTTGCCGTTGGCGGCTTTGCCCGCGCTGGCGCTATTTCCGTAAGCTCCGCTCGCACCAACAGCCTTCCCGCCAGAAGAGGTTTGCACGGATCCAGTGGTGCCCTGCGCCGTGGAGTAATGCTGCGAATAAGCGCTCGTGCCATTTTTCGAAACCGCCGCGGAACTTCCCCAGGAGCTGTAGCCGTTGGAACCTTGTTTAGTGGCCGCCGACGCGCCGGTATAGGGATTGTAAGCTGTGCCCGCCTTCGCGCTTCCATACGCAGTGTTGACCGAGGCCGTATGCGTGGAAGTTCCGGTATAGGGATTGTAGGACGCGCTTCGCGTCGCGGATCCGTAAGGGCCATACGCGGTCTGCGAAACGCCGTATGCTCCGGTGGTGGTGTGATAAGTCGAGGTATACCCGTACGTAGTCGGATAGGGATGGTAAACGGGGTATCCGTAAACGGGATGATAAATGTACGGCGGGTAGTAGTAGCCGGTGCCGCCGGCAATCACGGCGCCCACTGCGACTCCTACAACAAATGCTCCCATATAACCGGCGGTGTAGCTGGATTGCACTGTCCCGCTTCCAGTTGAGACTTGCGTGACGTAGGTGACGTTGTAAACCGGAGAGCTGGGCGGAATGGTGTAAATCACCTGGGGAACGGACTCGGCCGTTTGCCACGGCCCTTGCGGGCTTGCCGAAACAAACCAGATTCCCTGCAGGCAAAGATAATAGAGGTCGCCCACCTGGATCACTTTTTGCGGAGTGTTCGTGGCGTAGGAAATCGTGGTGCCCTGGATGGGAGCGAACTGCGGAGCTCCATCGTAACTCACGCTCGCTTTCGCCGCGGCAGCCGCGGCATTCACGGTGATGCTGGTGGGAACCTCGGCAATCATCACTGCGTCCTTGGCTTCTTCCGTGCCGGGGACCGAGGAAAGCACCTGTGCAGGCGGACTGTCCGGAGGAATATGCGCAAAGTCGGCGGGAAGATTGGCAGTCGCATACGTCCACGGCCCTGCGAGACTGCCGGACGTGAACCAGCGGCCGACGGTGAGGTAATAATATTGATTCGTCGGCGTGTAAACGAATAGGTAGCTTCTGGTATTCGTGGCGTAAACCAGCTGTGTTCCTTGGATCGGGGAATAAACAGGCTGGCCGTCAAATAGAATGACGACCGCGGGCACGGTACTGTAGAAAACAGTGGGCAAGACGGCGTCGGCGCTGGCCGGCGACGGCGGAATGAAACTCTGCAGTCCCGCAAACTGCGGATCCTTCACCAGCTTCTCCATGTCCTTGGGAAGCTGCATCGTCGGCGACCACGGACCTTCGAGATTCGACGCAGTGAGCCAGCGCTCACCGGCCAACAGGTAGTACGCGGATTTGTCGTAGTAAAAAAGAGCCCAGCTGGTATTGATCACGTACTGCAATTTGGTCTTCGGAATCTCCGCGAATAGCGGCTGCCCTTCGACCGACAAAAGAATTGCCGGCTGATTACTGACAAAAATGCGCGGGGGGTCGTTATTGAGTTGCACGCCCTGAGGCGCCGTCGCCGGTTTGGGGACGCAAGCGACCAGGCGCTGCATGGTGATCCACACGGTCGGCGGAACGAACGTCCGCACCAATTGATCCATGCTCGCGGCGGCGGCGGGGTCGAGAGAAGGGAAATACGTGTGCTTCACCTGCAGATCGGAAATCAAAACCATCTGGGTTTCCGAGTTGACGCTCGTCCAGCCGTGCATCGCCACGGCCCCGACGACCTCTTTGCCGCCCGCGGGCGTCACCTCGATGGCCATGCGCCAATCGAGCGCCTGGTAGTTGGTCCAACTGTCCACCTGAGGCTGGTAATAGACGAGCGTGTTGCCCTGTTTCGTAATTTGCCGGGGCCAGCCGAGGTCCTGCGCACCTGCGGCAGTGGCGGAGGCAAGCACCAAAAAGCAAACTGCGATCGTTTTCCTCATTCCGCTCTCCCTTCCCGCCACGCGCTGGAAAACCATTTTTCTCGATGCTGGGGTTCACGCCGTACACGGCGCCGAGTCAGATTCAGCAGAGGCCTCCACCGAAACCGCTTCTGGCCTGAGTTATTAGAGGACCCGGAAAAGAGTCTATAGAGCGGCGTTGGGGCGCCACTCTTTAGAACGGAGCGTGGACTAGTCTCAGCCCGGGTCCTCCACCCTAGCCAGCAGAAGAGTACGATTCGCGCGGATGCGCGGCTATTGTCAAGATTGACAGGTCGCGCGGCAAAGATGCGTGATCCTGACCGCTCGAAAAAAAACGTCCAAAATCCATTTCTCTATTTGAGAGTGATGCTCACGCCAGCGACCAGACCGGACGTCGCGGTGTCCAGGTAAGTGCCGGAGGAGCGCCGATAGTCAAAGTAGAGATAGCGGTAACCGACTTGCAGCGCGAGCGCAGGTTTGATCCGGTAACCGAGAAGACCGAACACCTGATAATCAATTTGGGAAGCGACACCCCAGCCGCCGACGTCACCGCCAATCGTGACTTCCACTTTGGGGGTCAGGATTCCGGTGATGCGTCCGCCGACGAGCGGGTCCACCCAATTTTGGGAGGCGGAGAAATTTAGGGTGTTCGTCGTGAACGAGACACTCTCGCCATAATGCCAGTAGCGGAATCCCGCGAGTGCATCAATCTTGACGCGTTCCGAGTCAATCACCCGGTAGCCGAGCTTCTGAGTAAGGATGAATTCAGTCATTCGCGCGTTTGCGACGCCCTGGCTGGGCGTGTTCGGAAGCGCTTTATCGGAACCGAGCCTGATCCAGATGATGTCGAGCGGCATTACGATTCGTTTGTAACGAGGCTCTGCCACGCCCATCAATCCAATCCTCAAGTGCGAAAGCAGATCGCCCGGCGACGCGCTGAAGCCAACTTCCTGTCCGTTCGGGCCGCCGAGATTTCCGTGAGCTCCCGCGAACCAAAGATAAGGAGACACCGTGAAGTGCCAATCGCTTTCAGATGCGCTGCCGGCGGCAGGGGCGGCCGCAAGAACCCCGCTGCTGTTACCGGGAGTTGGCGCAGCGGGCTCAGCGTCGCCGGCAGGGGTCGGTTGGTCCGCGGTTGCAGGATTCGTGGCTGGGGCGGTGGAACTTGATGCCGCGGTTTCAGCGACGTCCGCAGCGCGCTGTGGAGGAACGGCTTGAGCGCGAGACGGGCACGCGTTTGCCAATAGCAGAAGTCCCAGGAATATTGCCGATACCGCGATTTTCTGATTTGACGTCAAGAGATGCTCCTTGTTATGTCCTTCGCCCGAGAGCGTGCACGGCGCGATCGACTGGCTAATCCTGTCGCTTATGCCCAGCGAATATAATTGTCAGAAGTAACAGTCGGGTGGCGACTGAAGACCATCTTTAATCGCGAAGGCGCAGGTCTATTTACGGGACACTTTCTTCGAGATGCACGGATTTGCCGTGCCGGATTGCGCGGCCTAGAAGAAAAGATTCAGTACCAGGCCCACAGCGTTCACTTGCGAATTGGGGTGCTTGCCGGTGTTGTTCTCGTGCTCGTAGTACGGATCGAACTCGACGTGCTTGCCCACCGGCAGTAAGCAACCCGCATAAAGATTCGTGGAGCTCCATTTTGAGTATTGGCTCTCGTAGAAAACCTCGGCGCTGACGTACGGCGCGGGATGGTAGTTCTTGATGGTGAAGCGCCGTTCGGCCGTCAAGCGGTTGCGATAGCGCCAGGTGAATTGGCCGTTGGACCAATCCAGATCGCCGCGGTTTCTATCGGAAATCAGTATGCGAGCCGTGATGGGAACGTGAAATGTGAGCACGGGTTCCATCCGATTGATCGTGGGCTTGCCGGGCGAGGGGACCACGCGGTATCCCACCGCCAACACCAGCGGCCGGGATTTGGCGTCGTCCAGATCGAAAAGAGTGATTCTTTTCAGCTTGAGCAAGGGCTTCAAATAAAATTCCATGCTCGGCCCCACTTCCGCTTGGGTGGGATCACCGCCTTCTCTGGTCTCCTTTGCCTGAAAAACAAATCGTATATAGGAATTCAGTTTAAAATTCGCGTCTATCTCCGGCAGGAATTCGGTGGTGGATGTTTGCGCGAACGCGGACGAGCACGAGCAGAGAAGCAACAGAGGGAGAGCTGCCATCAGCCATCGTCCACGAACACTGGCCATTTCTTGGTCTTTTCAGAAACCGGGAAGCGCGCTGGAACCACAAACTGCAAAGAGAGCCGTCTGGTCGCTCGATTTCCTTCGGCGTTCTCCGCGCGCGCTATTGCTCGAACGAAAAAATGCGCTTCCAATCGTTCTTCATGCTGATCACGATCCAGCCGTTTTTGTTTGCTTCCGCCATCAGAGCTTCGGAAAAAGTACCGACGTGAGTATCCGGAAGACCGCCGCCCGGACCATAGGCGTACTCGCGGACAGCATCGTCGTGATGCACGAGCATCATCAGCCGCGCGCCATCGCCCGCTTGCGTCCATTCCAGCATCTGGGCATCGCCTCCGGAATTGCCGAAGGCCGCGGACGGCCGCTTGCCGATGAAAAGATTGATGCCGATCGCTTTGCCGGGGCCATCATCAATAAAGAAAACTTTCGGCTCGCGCATCAGCACGGGCTTGCCGCTGGAATCATCGTACTTGGTGACGATGCTTGACCCCACGACCTGCTCCGGCGGGACGCCATACACCTCTTCGCTGTAAACGCGCACGAACTCCTGCCCGCCGCCGGTGACGATGTAAACCCGGAAGCCTTTCTCGCGCAGATACTTCATCACTTCCAACATCGGCTGATAGACGAGATCGGTGTAAGGCCGGTCGAAGCGCGGAGCTTTGGCTGTGATCAGCCATTGCTTGACGAGCGCCTGAAACTCCGCGGTGCTCATGCCCGCATGCGTCACCGCAACAATTTGCAGCCAGTCCCCCTCGCTGAATTTGCTCATCGCTTCGCGATCGCCGGAAAGCACCGACTTGTACGGGTCTTTTTCCTTCCACTCCGGGTGCTGCGGCGCGAGCTGGCCCAGGCGCGCGAGCGCGAACATAGCCTGGGCATACATCGGGTGTTCCGTCCAAAGCGTGCCGTCCTGATCAAACGTAGCGACGCGATCCTGCGGCTCGATATATTTGGGACTGGATTTTTCCGTCGTATCTTTCACGAAAGCGATGATCGCGTCTCTCGCGGGTCCCTTATTCCACGATGGCAGGGGATCTCTTTGCGCTCGGGCAGCCGCGGTTGTGAGCAACAGCAGGCATAACGCCAGCGCCGCGTGCAAGGTCCAGCGCCGGCGAACTGTCACAAGTTCCATCGCGATTTCCTATCGGCGTAGATTGCTTGAGCGCCGGCAGTGGGTTTCCGGTGGTGCAGATGCTCGGCATGAAGCTCGATCATCGGACGTGCGGGGTATATCCGGTGGGCGGCCCTTGCGAGCCGCCCGCCGTGAAAATGGTTGCTGTTAATTGCTGGGGCCTTTGGAAGCCGCCTCCGCCTCTGCCATTCTCTTCGCCATCTCCGCTTTGATTGCGTCGAGGTTAAAGCTGGCGCCTCGCTGCATCGGCGGGAATTCGATGAAGGTTTGGAGTTCCTTGCCCATTGTCTGTTGGACGAACACGAAGCGCCAGAATTGGTACTTGAACCAATCGAAGTATTGCTGCGCTCCGTCTTTCGTTCCATTGCTCGGCCAGCCCGTGCGCTCAAACGGATCGAGGCGCAGGTTGGTGATGTAAGGCACGTCCGGATGAGTCTTCTCACCCAGCCAGCCTTGGGGTTGGTCAATGAAGCGGAACTTGTAATCGTCAATGCGCACCGCTCCGACCGTGCTTTCACCGAGGTAGAAGATTTCATGACGCGCGGACGGTCCCTGGCCAGTGATCGCGGGCAGCTGGTTGTAGCCATCCAAGTGGTTCTTGTAGGTTCGATCACCGAACTGTTTGCCCTTCAGCAACTCGTCAGTGACGTTGGGATCGCCGGCCGCCGCCGCGAACGTGGGCAGCCAGTCCATGCCGGAGAAGATGCCGTTCTGCACGGAGTCTGCCGGTACATGGCCGGGCCAGCGCAGGAGCGCGGGCACGCGGAAGCCGCCCTCGAGGACGGTGCCCTTGGATTGCGCGAAGGGCGTCTGACCGCCGTCGGGCCAAGTGAAGACTTCGGTGCCATTGTCCGTGGTGAACAAGACGATGGTGTTATCGTCCACACCCATGTCCTTCAGCTTGTTCATCACAATGCCGACGTCGTCGTCGAGTTGCGCCATGCCCGCTTCTTCTTCGGACCAGCCATTCTCGGAGTTGCGCATCGCTTCGTACTTTGGGGAAAGGTGAGTGACGATGTGCATGCGAGTGGGGTTGATCCAGACAAAGAACGGCTTGTTGTCGCTCTTGGCCTTTTCCATGAATTTAATGGAGAGGTCGCGGATCTCGTCGTCCACGGTCTCCATGCGTTTGGGATAGAGCGGGCCAGCGTCCTCAATTTTTTGTTTGCCGACTGCGCCCCAGCGCGGCATTACGGTCGAGTCAGCCGAGTCGGTGGCCCAGCAATGAACCATGTTGCGCGGGCCGACGACATTCAAAAGATCCTGCGGATAATTGGGATGCGCTGGATCTTCCATGGCGTCGAGGTGATACAGATACCCGAAGAACTCGTCGAATCCGTGAACGCAGGGCAGGAACTCGTTGAGGTCTCCGAGGTGATTCTTTCCGAATTGGCCGGTGGCGTAGCCCATGGACTTCAGCACCGTGGCAATGGTCACCGCTTCGGCCGGGATGCCGATTTTGGCGCCGGCCTGGCCGACGGTGGTCATGCCGGTGCGAATCGGCAGCTCACCGGTGATGAAGTTCGCGCGGCCGGCCGTACAACTGGCCTCGGCGTAATAGTCGGTAAACAGCATTCCTTCTTTGGCGAGCTTGTCGAGATTCGGAGTCTTGCCGGCCATCAAACCGCGGTGGTAAGCGCCGATGTTCCACATACCGATGTCATCGCCCATGATGACTACGATGTTGGGTTTCTGCTGCGCGGAGGCAGGCGGCGAAGCTGTCAGCCCCAGCATCACAACACACGCCGTTACCAGTAGAGTCATTCGTCCAAAGTGCTTCACGAGCGCCCTCCTCTTCGATTTCCCGATGCAAAGACGTTGCTCCCGAAAGTTTCACGGAGCAGAGCGAGACGATTTCACGGGTTTGCGAATGCTGCGCCAAGCGAATGCGGCTTGTAATTGTCAAAAGTGACAGTGTCCGCTCACATCCCGTCACGGAGTTGCGTTGCTTGGATTGCGCGCGGCGCTGCCGTGCTTCAGGCAGCGCGTGATCGTCCTTATGTGAATATCCATTCAGATGAAATGCAGGGTGCGCAGAGAGACGTTCGCAGACGGAATCGGGCAGATCCCCGCCAACTCGTTCGGACTCAGCGAGTATCGAGGTCTAATCTTTCAGCCGAGCCGCTCAGCGCAGAGCCTTCAGCAAGTCACTCAGCACGACGGCAAACGGGATCTCCGCAAGAATCACCGGCAGCGCCGGAATTACTACGGCAGCGGCCAGGGTGTAAAGCGCTCCCTTATCCGCGGGAAAAGAGTTCATTCCTTCGATCGCCTCGTAAGCTCGACCATAATTGGCGAGGCAGTTGATGTCGGGAGCCGTAAGAAATTCGGCTTCATGCCCGGCGCGATGCAGAATCCATTTTTGGTGGAACTCGGCGCTGTGAAGTTGGCCGAGGATCCCATAGTCCAATATCCCTTTGCGACGGACTCCTGCCAGACGCGGAACAAAAAAAGCGAGGGG
The DNA here is from genome assembly GCA_963804655.1 of uncultured Acidobacteriota bacterium. Lineage (GTDB taxonomy): Bacteria > Acidobacteriota > Terriglobia > Acidiferrales > UBA7541 > Palsa-295. The sequence continues at coordinate 483,329 of CAWDRE010000001.1, forward strand.
CCCGAGCGCGACCAAAGCAGTGAGAGCAACCAGGACGATCGCTGGCAATTTAAAGTTAACGAGGTGAGCGCCGTGATGGAGGATGTCCTGGCGCCAGGTTGCCGCGATGACGGCAGTCGCGCTGAACGCGATGGGCGCGAACGCGGCCGAAGTTAGACCAAGGAAACCCAGGCCTCCGTGGCCGTCAGGATGAGTAGCAACCAGCTTTAAATTCCGTCTCGACAAATTGAATGCGAAGAAAGTCCAGAGCAGCCATTTCCAAAGCGCCAGGCCGAGCAAGAACTGGAATATGGACGAACTAACCAGGACGCCGTACCAGCCTGCCGCGGTCAAGTGAAGTTCAGCCCCGGACGCACGCGAAAGCCATGGTGTGGTGTCCACCAATCCTTTGTACGAGGCAGCAGTATGAACAATCAGTAGCAGCACGATTGCGAACTCGGGCAGAAAAGAGTCGCGCGCGCGAATTATTGTGGCAATTACGCCATCAACGCGAGCAAGTTCCAGCGCGTCCAAGATGCCCGATTCGCGGAGATGTCCGATGACAGCGCGAAAGCGCGATTCCACAAGAAGTTCGCCGATCAGCAATACCGGAACGGCAACCAGCAGGCGGGAGTGCACACGATAATCGCGTATCAGCGAAACCAAACCATCCGGATTCAAAAGCGCCGTGAGCACAAACAGCGGCAGCCAACCAACGGCGATCATAAAAGTAACGCGGCGGCCGAGGTCCCAGTGATTCGTGCGGATGAGACCTACCGCGTGCTGCGCTCGATAAAACGGACCGCCGCGGACGAGAGAAATCTCAGCAGTAGCGGGGGTGGAGGGAAAGTCACTGCCGGTGGCCATGAGTATCCCTCCCGGTGGCGGACCCCTGTTCGTGTCTGAATCGAGGCTCCCGACCCACCACGGTCGAGAGCCTCGTCGTTATTTGACACCCGTCCATGCGCCTCGGGCGCGATGACTCAGGGCCGTTGCGTATGCCAGCAGTTTGCAGAAGCTACTTGCGCGTGGGTGACGCCTTGGTAAGCTCTTCGTCCAAAGGTTTGGCGGCCGGCGGAGCGGCTTGACCACCTTCAATGATTTCTTTCGCGGTGATTGATTTGCCATAGAGAGACTTATTGGCATCATCGTCGCTGTCCATTGACGCGCCTTGCAGCGAGACGCCGGCAAAAAGTCCACTGCTTCGCGAATACGTCAGCACGTCCACTTGCATGGAAGCGGCGTTGTAACCCGTCGCTTGAGCGCCCGTGGGACCGGCAGCGGCCGCGGCATTTGCTCCCAGCTTCGTTTTGCCGTTGAGGATTTGCTCTGCGCCGTGGTGATTCATGACCACCAGCACAAAGTCAGTCGCCGTCGAGCCCAGCTGCACTCCGATGCTGCCTTGATCGAGCTTGTACATCGCCGGCGCGCCCCAGGGGCCATTCATCTCCGCGCCTCCACGGCAAACCAGCACACCTCGGCCGTAACTTCCGCCGATTCCGATGGCTACTTTTTTGACGCTGGGGAAAACAACAACACAACTGGCCTGGTCGAGGATATTCGTGGGCAAGCCTCCCGCGAGAATCGCCCGCAGTACCGTGGCCGAGTTCGATATACGCGTTGCTTCCTTCGTTTGAGCGAACAATGGGAACGCTGCCGCTAAACAAAGTGCACAGACGATCATTTGTTTTTTCAAGGTCTTATCCTTTCCTGCAGATATGCCGTCGTTATACGGCTTGAATGGTGGGTGAACTGTTAATTGGGTAGCTTATCTTTCAAAGGCAGTGTGATTCTGTTGGAACTGGCCTGGCGGCGGTATTGTCAAAAATGACAGTCCGCTGCGTTCGGTCGTACACGAACAAATCCCGCCGAGCGAATGCTTGCAACGGCGGCAATGGGAATGTGTGGCCGCGAGATCATCCCCACATCTTGCTGGCCCGGCGTGCTTACAGCTTCTGGTAATTGGAGTTCTGCATCTGCACTGTCAATTGTTTGCTTACACCGTTCACGATCATGCTCGCCACATGGTTGGGCCCGTTTGGCAACTGAGCGTACTGTGCGGAGATGGTGACGGCATCTTGCGGATCATCCAGATAGGACGAAATCTGCAGGCTCTGGATAGCCTGCTGCTCCTTATTGAAAATGATGGTCACTGAGTCGCCTTGCTTCAGATAGCCGCTGACCACCACCTTTACTTCATTCGGCATGCCAGCAGATCCGAGCATGACGTTGCCCTGGTCAAAAAGTTGCTGAAACTTTCCCGGATCAGGCTGCGCGTAACTCTGGGCCAGGGCGGCGATCTCCTGGCCATACTTTTCGTAGTCTTCCTTGATTCTGTGTTTGATGCCGTGGCGCCGGCCGCCCGAAGATTGATCCGGATCCAGGTTCGTCTTCTGCGGTTGGCCATCCGGACCCACGCGTACCTGGAAGAGTTCTTGCTTCTTCACTTCTCCCTTCACGCTCACGGTCTGCGATTCCTGCCAGGTGTATTGCGCCAGAACCTGTTTGTTCAGCGACAGATATTGCTTGATCGCCGCCACGCGTTGCTGGAGTTCCGTATTCTGCGACAAGGCTTCTGGTGCGACCACAAAGGCAAGAACCGTGAGGAGCGCCGCGACAACAAGAACTTTTCTTCCGATGCTCTTCATGAAATTCGTCCTCGTCTTCCTTTGTCTCAGTGGGCGGAAAACCCGCGGTGCGATTCCTGTCTCCGACGGCTAGCCGAAGGCACGCAGACTGCGCGATGCTGCACTCAGGCTCTGGAGCGCGTAATTGTCAAAAGTGACAGTTTCGTCGCGCCGGATTACGGCCGACCTTCAGGAAACCAATCTGCACGGAGGAAACCGGGCAGTGAACTTCCACTGCCAAACCGTTCAGCCGTCGCGTGGGCTTCGATCAGCGTCCAGCGCACTGGTGTTTGTCGTTTACAGCTGCTGTCCGCGTGCGAGCTTGTCTGCTGGCAACTTCGCCCAACTGCCGGGCGCGATTGATGCTGCCAACCGGCACGCTATCCGGCAAGGAGTTACCGGTAACATCGAAATAAATGGCGTCGCCAGCGCTCTGCAGCAGCTGCGAATTCGCCAGAAGCGTCAACCGTGCCACTGAATGGACCGGAGCCTCCGCTTCGTTCCACCTAATACTGGCATTTTCAATCCAGAAGTTGGCGTCGTAACGCTTGCCCCAATACGTCATCTTGCCGGCATCGAGGAATTGCACTCCAAAGTCGAAGCTGCTCATCTTGCCGTCCTCTTTGAGATGTCGCAGCAATTCGTCCTGCAACGCGTTGGGGTTGCTCTTTTGCAGAGTACGCGCTGGATTGCCCGGGAAAGGTGTTGCCGAATATTTCACAACGTCGCCCGGTCCGTGCCGGAACGGGACGTTGCTTCCATAACGCAGTTTCTGATACGGCTGGATTTTTTGGTGGGCCTGGACTTGAACCAAGGCTAGCGTCCTTAGCACCCGCAATTTATCCTTGGAGGGAAGAGACCACAGACCGACGGCGGGGTTTGAGGCCGTGAGCAGCTTCATGGTCGCCAAAAATGCGCGGGCATCGTTAATGGGCAGGGTCGTCGTGTTCTGCAGGGAGAAATCTTGCCTGGGTACGTTTGCTTCCGGAGTAATCGCGCCGTCGCGAGTCAGGTCCACGGAAAACGATAAGGAGCGAACATCTGCCTTGAAGTCTGAATTCACTTTCGAATCCGCATTCCCAAATCGCACAATTGCGGGATATACGCCCGGCTTCGCGAAAATACCCCTGGCAAGCCGCGCGGCGAACCCAGCGTCGCGTCCGGCGGCAACGTCAAATACTTCGAATTGAGCGCGCGCGCTCGTGCCTTTTGCGTGAGTTCCGCGACGCAGTGGGAGCTTCTGTTGAGCCGCGCAACGCGCCTGCATCAAGAGGACCTTTTCGGTGATCTCTTCGATGAGGGTCTGCTCCGCGCCGAGATCACGCTCTGCGTCGCTGCCGGTTACGCCGAACATTCTGGTCAGGAACAGCATGGATCGGGGCCCTCCTCGTCACTCAATCGAGCTTCGAGATGAATTTGATTGCGGTGATGCTTGGCAGAAAGCAGTAGGCTGCCGCTTTGGTGGTTATGAAGGTCGCGAACCCGCTGACTTTGACTGGCGGTGCGCCATTTGGCTGCGGAATCACGAAAATGCTCTCCGCCGGGTCCTGCGTGCCAATCATCGGATCTTTCGATTTTGGGTTCAGTCTCACGGCTCCGGCGAACTCGCTGTCGTTCACCCAATGGCGCAGCACAAACTCGTACTGATTTTCGATATTCGAGTTAATGAAGTAGCCCAGCAGTCCGCGCTCGATCCCGTCATACCGCTGCTTCGGATCGTAGTTCGGTCCATAGGGCATGCCGCGGCGGATCAGCCGGTGAGTATTATTGCTGCCGCCCGGTTGCCCTTGTCCCGTCACAGGCTGGCCTCGCGGATTTATGCGGCGCATGTGCGCGCCCACGGGACACCTTAGCCCCTTGGGATCTCCGGAACCATCGGCGTTCACATATTCGTAGTCGTTCAGCTTTTCGAGTGGAATGCCGCCCGGCGGGCTATCCGTTTCTGGCGATAACGCCAGAGGAACGCCGTTGCGCCAGCGTCCGCAGAGCTTCGCGGCGAGCAGTTCGGGATCAATCTTGTCTTTGTGCGATTGCAGAAAATTCTCAAATCCAACCACATCCGTCGCGATCATTTTGAAGACTGCAAAGCTGCCATTCAGGCCAAGTTCCTTGGGCTCCGGTACGAAGTAATTCTCGGCTTCGTCTCGCAGGACAAATAGCCAAGGCTCGCAGGGCTGTTGGTGGTCCGGCGGATAATGCTCTGGACCGCCGCGAACGGTGGTGATGCTGATGCCGTCGGTGTAACCGAATGGGACTTTAGAAGTGAAGGCGGGTTTGCCGTCTTGCATCTCAATCCACGCCATCCCGTCCGTGCGCCAGATCTCGCGAAATGCATTGCCTTCGGCAAACAGAGCAGAGAGCCGGTCGCTATAGGATTTCAGCGAATCGGAGCTGAGGGCGTGCAGGGTCACCAGGACGTCGTCGCTTCCCTTCCCGAACCCGCCGACCCAGTTTTCTGGCGCGCTTGGTCCAGAATCCCCCACTAGCTTCGCTCGTTCGGCGGCGCCGGCCGTGAACGCGCCGAAAGAATTGAACGCGAGAGCCGGCAGGCGATCTCTGAGTTCGAGTGCGATCATTCCGGGCCAGGTGATACCGATGTTCAAGCAATAATCGGGCTTGCGGCGCGGCGCGGCGGCGGGATCGTCTCCGGGTCCCGGCGCAAAGCCTACTTGCCAGTCTTCCGCGGTGGTGATCTGCGGCGCGTCAGACTCGTCCCCGCTGACGAGCCGTCCGAGAAGTTTGCGTGCCGCCCTAGGAGCGCTCACCGTGAGCAAGAAATGGCGCACCATCGGCATTCGGTAGCCGCGGAGGATAAATCCTTGGATGTCAGCGAGTGGCAGCACGGGACCGGCGGTCGGCGGCTTGTTGCTGGAGGCTGGCGCTCGATCTTCATGTTTTCCGAACGCGCGACCGAGCACTCCCAGGGCTGCTTTCGTCGGAGTGTTCGTTTTGTTGTCGTAGGCCAAAGCGCTTCTCCGGCAGACCGCGCTATGACGCCGAGGCCGATTGCGATTTGCTATCGGCAATCAGCGCGTGCACGTCCTGAACACTCAATCCGGGATAGGCCTCGTAAAATCCGATGGGGGCGCGATTCGCTGCGGCCGCGAAGTCCACGAATGGCTGAAGATTTTTCCTTACTGGCGAGGGTGGGGCGCCGGTGGTGAACTTGAACAGCAGGTCAAAAACCTCGCCGATGTTCTTGGTGAAATCCGCGATATACGTATCGAACGCACCGTCATACACGGTGAAAAAACCTATCTGGTTGTCCTCCAACGCGACAAATTGCGCGAAATGCGGCGTGCCGACTTTGTCCAGATCTTTTGTCGTTCCGCGCCCTCGCGCGCGTAGCAGCAGTTGTACTTCGACGAAAGCGATCTTGGATTTGATGGGCAGCACAACCAGAAACGGCCGCTGTTCAGTTACGCCCGTAACGTCCGCACTGGCGGCCAACATCTTGATCTGTTTGGCCGTAACATCGGGATAAGCGGTGTAGAGATTTAGAGCGGTCACATGATGATCCGCGCCCCATTCGGCGAAGGCCTGCGCGTTTTGGGCGACCGGCAATGGCGGCGGACTGTCCACATGCTGGAAGATCGCGTCGAACACCGGTCCCGCCGATTTTGCGAGGTCCGTCATCAGCACGCCGAATTCGCCGTCGAAATCACATAGAAATAGCAGAGTTTTTTCGCTCAGCAGGGTGAAGCGGGAATAATGAATCGTGCCCAGCGAATCCTCGACTTTGAAAAAATCGGGCATCAAAGATGGAAGCTGCTCGGTGATTGCTTTGGCATCCGCCGCCGATTTCAAGGGGAACCCGATCGTGAAGTGATTTTGGCTCATGGCGTGATCTCCTGTGCTGAACGCTGCCCGCCTGGTCTTTGGCTGCCGCGAGTATTTTGGCGGCGGCCTCTTTGTCCTGCGCCGACATCTGCTCGGGACCGAGTTTGTAGGCGAGGTTGTTGATCATTCCGGAAAAGCGGAACGGCAACCCATACTCAAGGTCGTCCACGCCAGTGCGGGTATCGTCCCCGGCGTCGAAGGTTTCATCAGCGGACCTGACTCGCCCCCCGTTTCAATGTCGGTTCTCCCTCGCCGTTGCGACGCAGGTCCTGGCACTCCGTATCACGCGCTGGACTCCGCGCCGAGGTCTCGAGGTTGCCCTGCGAGCTGGGTTAGATGGCAGGCGGCTGAGCACGGCCCGTGGATTCACGGCCGCCAAACACCGCCAGCATGTGGCTGCAATGCACTTGTGGCTCTGAATTTCTTTATCTCTACGACGGATATTTCTTGAACATCTTGGCGACGGCTTTGTCCACCAGCTGCATATTTTTCTGCGAGTTCTTCTCGTTCAGCGTGCCTTGGCCGACCCCGCGCCACACCAATTGTTTGGCTTTCACGTCGTAGATATCCACGATCAGCGTGCCGGTTACACTTTGTTCAGGAGTGATCCCGCCCATTCCGCCGCCGATTCCGCGCATGCCCCACGCGTTGTAAGAGGTTTGCGTCTTCATCCCGCCGCTGCCGACCACGATCAAATCGGGATTCTCGGACTCCTTAACTAACTTGAGGCCCTTGCTTTGCAATTGATTATTGACTTGGGTTTGCGCTTCCTGCGCCAGGAATGAATTGGCGATCTGGTTGGGGTTCTGCTGTTGTCCCCACGCGTAGGTGTGGTATGCGGAAAAAGTTGCGCTGGGGCTCGAATTTACATACACATCTTGCGCCGATGCGGCTGAAAAGGTGAGTCCAATCAGAAGCGAGAGCGCGAGGAGGAATCGAGTTTTCATGGGATTTCCTTTTACAGATCGAGATTTTTCTGGAACTGGGCCCTGTTGTTACTCTCCGCGGCAACTTGGAGCAATTGTCAAAAGTGACAGCGTCATCACGCTGCACGGCGGCCGGCGATCCTGAAGCTATTGCGGGGAACACCGCTATCGCTCTTAACGCATTTCCTCTTGGGATGGAAAGCGAGACGTAAATACGTGGCCATCCAGAGCCTCGTTCATCGCCGAAACCAAATCGGTGTCCATGAGTACCTTGATCACGTACCCGAGTCCCCCGACGGCGCGGCAAGTCTTCAGGATGTCGTAATCCTCGTGAACGGTGAGAAATACCACCTTCGCTTTGTTGCCTTGCTTCCGCAGCTCTTCCGCGACCTCGATTCCGCTCAACAACGGCATCGAGATGTCCAGGACTACTAGGTCGGGTTCCAGTTTCAAGGTTGCTTCCAGAGCCGCTCGTCCGTCGGAGACCATGCCCACGACATCGAAGGACTCGCGCAACAACGCGCCCACCGTGTCTAAGACAGGAGCAAGATCATCCGCTACTAGGACTCGTTTTCGAGCCATCAAAGCCCATCCCTGAGCCGCTGTCTCTCCTCCACGACCGGATTGGGTGCCGAACTAACGTGAAAAAGGCTGGCGGATCCCGACCTTCAAGTTCATCGTGCTCGGCGTGGAGGTGGGCACCCACACGTATATTCGGCGGGATTCCGGCGGATAGATATTGGCAAAATTAACAGTAAGAGCGAGAAAGCGGATTCGTTACACAGAAATGATTCTGTGCTTGATCGCGTACTGCACCAGCTCGGCGTTGGTTTTTATCTGCAAAAGCTCCATGGCGTGGTATTTATGTGCGGCGACGGTCCGCGTGGTGATTTTCAGCATCGTAGCTGCTTCTTTCATGGTGCGGCCTTCGGCCAGCAGTTGAATCACCTCGCGCTCGCGGCCGCTTGGTCCAGGAGCGTGTTCGCGAGCCTTGGGCTCTCGCAACGCGATATTCGTCAGGCCTGCGGCGGCGCGCGGGGTCACATACTTCTCTCCCTTCAGCACTTGCGCAATCGCGTCTATCAATTCGAACCCTGCCGCCTGCTTCAGTAAAAACGCCGAAGCCCCGGCGCGAAAAGCCTCTCCCACCAGGTAAGGATCCTCATTCATCGTCATGACGATTAGCTTGACGCCCGGCATCTTCTGTTTGAGTTTGCGTGCGGCGTCCAAGCCGTTTAACTGCGGCATCGCGATATCCACCACGATAACGTCCGGCCGCAACTTTTCCGCAGCTTCCAGAAGAGAACGACCGTCAGTCACCGAGCCGACGACTTCGCATTGGGGTTCCAGAACGCTACGCAGCGCATCTACCAACATCTGATGGTCGTCTGCCAACAGCACACGTGGGCGTTTCATGCTTCCGATCCTCCCGCACTCATTATTCGTACATGCGTCTCATTCGCCGGAACCGCCAGGGGAACTTCGGCGATAATTTCCGCCCCGCGCGCGGGAACGGATTCCACACTCAGCCTTCCGCCCACCAGGCGAAGCCGTTCGCGCATTCCGACCAGGCCGATTCCTATGTCTGGACCCTGGTGAGAAAAATCAAAACCCGCGCCGGCGTCCACCACACGCAGGCGAATTTCGTTTGTCGCGGTGAATAGTTCCACGTGGGCTTGCTTCGCATGGCTATGCTTCACCACGTTGCTCAGCGCTTCCTGCGCCACGCGGAAGAGACAGAGCGCCACATCCTTCGGGATTTCCACGGGAACACCACCGTCGCTGAATTCCACCCGAATGGCATACTTTTCGCCGATCTCATCGCACAGTCCCAAGAGCGCCGGTGCCAGACCTACGTGCTGCAGTTTGCTGGAATGGAGTTGATGAGAAAGACGATGCACGTCCGAAGATATCTCCTGGGTTCGCGTCCATAACTCCCGCACCAGGGTGCGTTCGTCTTCTTCTGACTCAGGCCGTTTCTTCCACAGCCGCGAAAGCCCGATACCCAGCAATGCCAAGCGCTGGCTGAAGTCATCATGGAGCTCTCTCGCGATGCGGCCGCGCTCTTCCTCTTGCGCAGTGATCAGCCGCCCGCTCAGCTCTTCGAGCGACTCGGCGGTCAGCTTGCGCTCCGTGATGTCCACGCACGAACCGATATAACCGCGGAAAGTACCATCGGCTTCAAATCGCGGCACGCCGTAATCAACAAGCCAGCGATATTTTCCGTCATAGCGTCGCAGCCGGTATTCCATCTCGAAGTCCACGCGCGCGTCAAATGCGCCGAAGTAGATCTTGAGGCAACGTTGCAAGTCCTCCGGATGCACTCCCTCCGCCCAGCCTTCTCCCTTTTCTTGTTCAGCGGTGCGGCCCGTGAAATCCAGCCAGCTCTTATTGAAGAAAGTGCACAGCTTGTCGGTCCCGGCCATCCAGATCAGCACCGGAGCCGTGTTTGCGACCTGGCGAAAACGTTGTTCACTCTCGAGCAGGATCTGGTCTGCGTGCTTACGCTCGGTGATATCCACCACCTCGGCTACGAAGTATTGGCCCTTCCCGTGGGTATCGCGGATCACGGAAGCGCTGCACTCTGCGTGCAGCACTTTTCCGCTTTTGTGCAGACAGCGCTTCTCCACGCCCTGAAAGCTGAATCCATCCGTGAGCGCTTGATCCAACTTCTGCGAAAACATCGGCCAGTCGTCCGGATGAGTGAGGGACCGCACCGTCTTGCCGAGAAGTTCTTCTTCCGTGTATCCGATGAACCTGGAGAATGCGTCGTTGCCGGCAAGAAAACTGCCTTCCGGCGATACGATCGCCATTCCGATGCCGGCATCCCGGAAGACGCTGCGGAATTTTCCCTCGCTTTCCGCGAGTTCCTCTGCAGCTGCCTTGCGCTCCTCCACCAGGACTGCGAGGACCATGAACGGCGCCGCCGCAAAGAATAAGAATAGCTGCAGCGACAACAAATTATTGAGGGGGTCCGGATTGGTGAAGGGGCCTCGGCCATGCGTTGCTCCCCAAATCGAGAGCAATGCAATTAGAACCACCGAAGTGCTGACGCCGGTGGAACCGAAACGCAGGGCGGACCACAACATAAATGGCACGAGGGAATAGAAAAGCGCCGGTGGGCTAGCCTCGCCAGGAGCTACGAACGCGATGTATCCGAAAATCAGCAAGCCGGCAATCAGTGCGGCGGCTTCCAGGTAATGCGCGAGTGATTTGCGCCTCCCCGGCGATCTTCCGCCGACCCAGCCAAGAATTGCGGGCATTAGAGTGAGGAATCCCAGAGCTTCCGAAAAAAAACTTGTTCTCCAATTCGTCCAATAGCTCCCGGGGACGGCCAGCGCCCCGACAATCGCTCCAGCCGCCGGCGCCAGAATCACCGCAAAGAATGAAAACTTAGCCAGCGCTTTTATGCTATTGAGCCGCGGTACGCCGTCGAAAAAATAGCTCAGACAGACCACGGCGATGGTGACTTCCACCGTATCGGCCAAAATCAACCAGGCAGCCGTCGCCGCCGGCACTCCGTTGTGCCGGTCGTAGAAAAAAAACACAGCGAAGGCTGTCACGATCAGAATCGGCCACGTCTTTCGCGAGACCAGCAGTAACACTGACACCAGGAGCACGCAACCCGGCCAAAGCGGCGAAAGCATTTGGGGATGCAGCACAAGTTCAGCCCCGAGTGCCGAAGCCGCGTAGGAAACGATGGCAACGAGGCACACCAGGAGGATCGTGCGGAAAAGCGAATTCAGATTCGAAATATTTCGCGCGGCGCGACCAGAGGTGATTTCCATTAGCTACCTCCGATGCGAACGACAGCGGAGGCAACCACGAAGACGGCCTTCCATAGACGCGAGGGCACCCACTCGACACCGGTGCATCGAGCGGACAATCCTGTCCTCCCAAGTCGTTCTGGTTTCATATTACCCTAAACTGTGCCAGATCAGCTTCGGACGCTGGTGCGGGAGTGTACCACGCGACTAATGATTGGGTGTTCGAAAAGGAACACGCCCTAAGATTGCCGTCCGTAGTGTACTGGGGTCAGACCGCGACTGTAGCGGCGCCCCAGAAGCCGTCGCTCTGTTACTCGTGGAGGACAACACTCAGTAAAGAGCTGTGTACCTTCAACCCGCCGTTGTACTCAATGAAACCAAGCTTCTTGAATCTGTTCAGGAAAACGTTCACGTGTGACCTAGTCGTACCGATCATTTCCGCCAGAGTCTGTTGAGTGATGCCCGGGATTAGCGATTCCGACCTGCCTTCCTTGCCAAAGCGCGCCAGCATCAAGAGCGTTCGTGCCAGGCGCTTTTCGGTGGAATTAAAAAGTTGATCAACCAAGTCCGATTGTGTCCGATTGTGACGGCCGACGACGTACTTCACAAACATGTCTGAGAACCTGTGTTCCTCGTGCAGCGTACGGAGCATCTCGCTCTTTTCAATCCGCAGGACGGTGCAGAGAGTGGTCACGGTCGCCGTGGTCATGCGGAAGGGCTGGTCCGCCGCGATGCATCCCTCCCCCAGGAAATCACCTTCACCGAGCAGGGTAATGGTCGCCTCCTTGCCGTGCGTCGAGAGCACGCTGAGCCGCACCGTCCCGCTATGAATGTAAAAGACAGCGTCCGCACGCTCGCCTTGGGAAAAGATGGTTTGTTTGGGCTTGTAGTCATGCAAGGAACGGCCGATGCCGGCGTTTGCTAGAAAAGATTTGGGGTCAAAAATCCTGGATGGCGTCTGGGCACGGCGTCGTCGGCTCGGCAACTGGCTAGGTGGTGGCATGGGGACTCCGCAGATCCTAGCGGAGCTGAAATATAACATATTGCTGCGGACTCGCGTAACCTCCACTCTGGAGCGGACGCTTGCCTGCCGCATCCTAAATATCGCCGGGCGATTCGCCAGCCTGACGCCTAAATGATGGATTCCTTGGTAATGGACGGAAGCGAGATGCTGCCGGAATTGAGCAAGTGCAATCCCGCGCAAAATTGCGGCGCATGTTTCTTTGGAAACCGTCGCGTCATTGCGCAGTGATCGAATCAGCCAAGAGCAGGACGCCGAAGATTCGCAGAGGGTAGTGAGGGAGGACCCGGACGAGACTCCAGGGAATGGTGGAGGGCACCGCTCTGTGACAGAGGGGCCTTCATCCGGGTCCCCTATCGCTTGCATGGCGGCAAGATAGACGAGGACGAAGACCCTGTGAATTGTCAAAAATGACAGGTGCCCCGCGCATGCAGCGTGGAAATTATGCCTTCGTCGTGCGCAGAACGCGCTTCAACATCGTGTTCTGGGTGACGCGAAAGTTGCCAGCGTTCGGCGGCGTCTTCATTTGAAGTCATTCGACCCGCGGAATGGACCGCTTCACCCTCCGGAAACCGCTTCGCGCTAATACTGTCATAAGTGACAATTCCATCGGCCCTCCGTTCGACTGATCATTCCACGATCCGGACTCAGATAGGCAGCCGCTTGGCTGCGAACGGAGGGAAATAAAATGCGCCAATTCAATAGGGAGTCAGGCCTGCAGATTCGCGCGCTCGGGATCAGCTTTTTCCTGCTCGTGGGTCTGCTATTGGTCGGAACCACTTTCAGCTCATCGGCTGACAGGGTAAAAGCGGAAACGGTTGAAGCTACTGCGATGGGTACCGGCACGCAGCTCGGCCAAAACATCGGTGTAAGCGTGATCATCTATGAATTCTCGACGCCGGCGGACCGGCAGATCCTGGTGGACGCCTTCACAAAGGGTCAGAACCAGGGGCTGGTGAACGCCCTGACGAAAATGAAAGCGGTGGGCCACATCTCGATTACCGGCACGCTCGGCTACGACCTCAGTTACATCCATGTGATTCCAACTCCGACCGGACGGAAAATTCGCTTTATCACCAACCGTCAAATCAGATTCGGCGAAGCCTTTTTTGACACGCAATCTCAATCCCTCAATCTGACAGCCGGCGAACTCGACTTGAATGATTCGGACAAAAGCAAGAACACAGGTTTCTTGTATCCGGCCGCTGAGCTTGTGATTGATAAGCAAGGTGAGTTGCAGATCGATCTCAACCAGAATCCCTGGAAGTTGGTGGACCTGATTGATTGGAAAGGAACGCCGGGCGAGAACTAGCGCGCGAGTCTCGCATGGCCTGGGTTGCTCGACGCCGTGGGCAGCGTAGCGGCGTCGCTTGCCGGGCAGGTGGTGCGACCAGCGGGTTCGCCTTGATTCGCGTGCCGAGCGAGGGAAATGATGAAGAACGCCTGACGACAAACGGGGGAAGCTTGATGAGCGCCGAAACTTCCAAGAGCGCGAGCCTGAAGCAGAAGGCCGCGCACGAATTACAAGAATTTTCCGGGATCTTCTTGTATCTGGCGTGCTTCTTCTGCGCCTTCGCGGCCTACAGCATGCTTCTGCTGAATCAGTTCCACGTCTCGTATTTCGCTTTTGGCACGGCATTGATCAACGCTTTGGTGATCGCCAAAGTGATTCTTATCGGGGAGTACGCGCACCTTGGCAAGAAACACGAGGCCAAGCCACTATTTCAGTCGGCGCTTTATAAGGCGATCATGTTCAGTTTGCTGGTATTCGCCTTTCACGTCGTGGAAGAAATGATCAAACGGCGCTGGCACGGGGAAACTTTTGGAAGCGCGGCCCACGGGATAGGCATCAGCGAGTTGCTGGCCCGCAGCGTCGTGATATTTTGCACTTTCCTTCCGCTCTTCGCATTCCGGGAATTGGAGCGGGTAATGGGTGAGGCTAAAATTCGCTCGCTCTTTTTCGGAACTGGAGCGACGACGAAAACAGACGCAGATTGCTGAACGCAGGTTATTGAGAGACGACGGGCGAGTTCACTTTCACGCAGCGGAAGCCGAGGTGATTCGTGCCAGTGCTAACCTCTCCCTTCCCCCGCGTGCCCACCATGTACCGCGAGCAATACTGATCGGTGCACAGGAACGAACCTCCGCGCTGGGTCTTCTTCGGCTCGGTGGGTTCGGCGGGGTCGTAGGGTGAATCCGGACCCGTCGGATTGCGCGCGATGCCGCCCGCCGCCGCCAATTGCTGGTAGTAGTCCGGGCGATACCAATCACTCGTCCATTGCCACACGTCCCCTGCCATATCATAGAGACCGTAGCCGTTCGCTGGAAACCGTCCCACGGCACTGGCTCCGATATAGTGGTCTTCGCCCGTGTCCTTGTCCGGAAAATGGCCCTGGAAAGTATTCGCCATCCACTCTCCGTGCGGCCGAAATTGATCACCCCAAACAAACGGTTTTCCCGTCAGGCCACCGCGCGCTGCAAATTCCCACTCGGCTTCGCTAGGCAATCGCTTACCTGCCCATTTGGCATAAGCCGCCGCGTCTTCATAGGCGACCTGCACCACAGGAAAGTCCGCCTTTCCCTGAATGCTGCTAGCCGGGCCCTGCGGGTGGCGCCAGTTCGCGCCATGAACATACGCCCACCATTGATAGTGATCGTTCAACGCGACTGGATGTTTGGGCGGCGAGAAAACCACCGATCCCGCCACCAGATTTTCGGGCGGCGCGCCGGGGAAGTCCTCGGCCTTGGGCTTGCGCTCCGCGACAGTAACGTACCCGGTGGCTTTCACGAATTTGGCGAACTCCGCATTCGTGACGTCGGTCTTGTCCATCCAGAAGCCGTCAACATAGACGCGGTGAATCGGACGTGAATCCACGGTGGCCAGCATGCCGACCTGGTCCATCCCCGGCGGATCCTGCGCGCCCATGGAGAATTCGCCGCCCGGGATCCAGGCCATTCCCACGGGCGCGGAGCCAGTGGGGGCATTTTTATTTTCGACCGTCGGCGTGAAAGTGGTCGCGATAACGGGCGTTGCCGTCGCAGCCGCTTCGGGAAATTTGGTCGCATGAACGGTCCGGCTTGCAAATCTCCACACACCCAACGCCGCCAAAAGCAATGCGACACACGCAACAATTTTCCAACCATTGCTCCCCCGCTTGGCGGGGGGCAGCGAAACTTTATCCGCGCGCTTTTTCTTGCTCATGGCGGTCAAATCCTTCTAACGCTATGCGGTTCTCGGCGCAAGCTTGGAATTATCAATTGAGGCGCGAGCACGTGGTATTGTCAGTTTTCACAGTGGCCTTGGCGCGGCCAACAATCATTTAAGAGCTTTAAAATCAGTCATCAACAGGGCCGTGCTAGCCCTTCCGATCCTCACAGGTCCCATCCATAAACGTATGGCCCGGTCGGTCGGCGAGCGGAGCCTACAGCATAAAGTTCGTTGATGTTTATGACGGAACTACTCCCGAGGGCTCGGGTTGAGCAAATTTCCCTGCGAGCGTTTCAATGGGCTTGTTCCAGATCCCACACTGTACGGCTTGAATTTCGGTTGCGGAACGTTGAATCGGTTCCGGCCATTGGCTGCGCTGATAACTTTGTTTTGTCTCCTGGACACCAAGCGCCTGGCCCCTCTGCTGACCGCGCTCAGTTTCCGCACTTCCGCTTGCGTCAGCAAACGCGGTCCGCCAAGCGATTCCGCCGCAAGCATTACGCGCGCAAAATGTTCCACGGTTTCCATATGGTGAAACGCGGTGACCAAATCTGCTCCGGCGGTCACGACGCCATGATTTTCCAGCAGGATCGCGTCGTGTTTTGCAACCAGCGGCTCGATTCCTGCGCAAAGTTCCCACGTGCCCGGCGTTCCGTAGGGCGCGAGAGGAATCTTGCCGAGAACGCTCACTACTTCGGGTAGGACTGCTTCCTCGAGCGCGCGTCCCGCGGCGGCAAATCCAGTTGCGGTAGCAGGGTGGGCGTGGCAGACGGACTGAACGTCCGGCCTCGACCGGTAGTAGAGAAGGTGCATCTGGATTTCTGACGAAGGCTCTCCGGTTCCGCAGACAACGGTCCCGTCCAGGTCAGTGATCACCAGGTCGTCCGGCAAAAGCCGGCCTTTGCACGCGCCAGAAGGCGTCACCAAAATGCGATCGGCGCCGAGGCGCACGGAAAGGTTCCCTTCCGCGGCCACGACGAATTCCCGCCGGTATAGCCACTTCCCAATTCTGCAAATCTCCCGCCGAGACTGCACTTCGTCCTGAACCCGCGCGCTTGCTCCCACCGCTATTGGCATTTCATGAATCATGGGGCCCGGCTCCTCGAGAGTGGTTCACCTTTTCCCGAATTGGTGCACGTATTGACGCTCGTCGTTTCGCGGCCAGAGTAGCGGAAATCGCTCGGCCGCAAAATTGGTACTTCTTACAGTATGCTTTTTCAGGCGCCTGGAACGACAGGCAAGCACGATATACCGGGAACAAATCCAATTGTGTCCTGTTTAGAACAGACACTCGAAACTGCAGCTGCTATTTTCGCCTTTAACGGTTTTTGCCCTTCTGGCTTGTTCCCACAGCCATCCTTACTCGCAAGATGGAAGCTCGATCTTCAGGAGAGTCTGACATGAACCGGAATGAGCATCGGATTTCTGCTTCCTGCCCTGCCGTTTGCGTGTTGCTTCGCCGCGGCGGGCATCGCCTCGCCGCTGGAAACGAACTCGGCACTCCCCGCGAACTCCTGAGCCAAAATCATGAGCAATCCTGCCAGCATTCCCCGCCCCTTGATTGATGAAGACGCGCCGCAACCGGCGGCCCTGGCGCACTCCGCCCTCAGTGTCATCTGGAATCCGATCAATAGCCTCCTCGAGTGGTTTGGCGATCTTGGCATGTTCGTCTGGCAGGTGATGCGCGCGACCGTGCGGCGTCCCTTTGAATTCCGCGAGCTGATTCGCCAGCTCGACGAGGTGGGGTCGAAATCTTTGCCGATGGTGGCGATGGCGGGCGCCGCGATCGGCGCGGTCCTGGCGCTCGAAAGCCGCCACAGCCTGATCAAATTTGGCGCGAAGTCCATGCTTCCGGCAGCCATCGTGTTCTCCATCATTCACGAAACCGGTCCGGTGGTCACCGGCCTGGTGGTCAGCGGTCGCGTGGGAGCCGGGATTGGCGCGGAACTGGGTTCGATGAAAGTGACGGAGCAGATTGACGCAATCGAGGCCTCGGGCGTCAATTCCTACAAGCTGCTGGCCTTCACGCGCATTCTGGCGTGCATTCTGATGCTTCCGCTGCTCACGCTGGCCGCCGATTTTGCGGGTATCCTCACCGGCTGGTTGGCGGACACCATGGCCGAAACGATATCGTTGCACAAATTCCTTCATGCCGGATTTGCCAGCGCCAGCTTCAGCGACTTTCTGGCCCCCACTTTTCGGACCGCGGTATTCGGACTGATCATCGGAGTGATCGCCTGTTTCCAGGGCATGCGCAGCCAGGGCGGCACGGAAGGCGTGGGCCGCGCTGCGACGAGCTCGGTGGTCCTATCGTCCCTCTTCGTAATGCTTGCCGACGTGATTCTGACGAAATTGATCCTGGTGTTCTTTCCATGACGCACATGGACCAAGCCACAGCCGTGCCGGTGATAGAAAAAGACGGCGACCACGCACTCAACACCTCTGAGTCCGATAGCGCCGGCCCTGCCATTGTGCTGCGGGGCTTGCATAAATCATTCGGCGCGCAAAAGGTTTTGAACGGAATCGATTTGACGGTGGGGAGCGGTGAAACTCTCGCGGTGCTCGGGCGCAGCGGCACCGGCAAGAGCGTGCTGCTCAAGCTGATCATCGGACTGCAGAAACCGGATGCCGGCTCGATTCACGTCCACGGACGCGAAATCACCAACGCCAATCTGGAAGAGATAAATGAAATCAGGAAAAAAATGGGGTTCTTGTTCCAGCATGCGGCGCTGTATGACTCGTTGACCGTCGCGGAGAACGTGGCGTTTCCCTTGCGGCGTCATACGGAAATGACGCAATCGCAACGAGCCGACCGCGTGACGGAATTGCTGGCCAGTGTGGGGATGGAGGCCGACCTCCAGAAAATGCCGAGCGACATTTCAGGTGGCATGCAGAAACGGGTAGGCCTGGCGCGCGCCCTGGCCCTGGAACCGGGCATCCTCCTGCTCGACGAGCCCACCGCGGGGCTCGATCCAATCACCTCCGGCGAGATTGACGAACTGATCCTGAAATTGCAGGAGGAACGCGACGTCGCTTCGATCGTCGTGACGCACGATTTGCACAGCGCCAAAGTGGTCGCTGACCGCATCGTTCTGCTGCATCGGGGCAACGCGGTGATGGAAGGCACGTTCGAAGAGCTGGACAAGAGCGACGACGAATTTGTGGCCGAATTTTTCAAGCGGGATTCCTAGGGAGCGTATATGTCGAGAGCAGCCAGGTTGGGCGCATTCATCCTCGTCACGCTGGCAATTCTGGCGGCGGGCATTTTTATTATCGGCGACCGGCAATACTTATTCAGCTCCACATACCGGCTGAAGGCTCAGTTCAACACGGTGGTGGGACTGGATGAGGGCGCGGAGGTCCGCGTCGGCGGAGTGCAAAGCGGCAGCGTTCGTCGCATAGACCTGCCGAAAAACCCTACCGACAAAATTACGGTACTGATGGATTTGCAGCGCTCCACCCACGACATCATCAAGCAAGACTCGATCGCCGCGATTCAAACCGAGGGGCTGCTGGGAAATGAATACGTCTCGATTACCTTCGGATCCGCGCAGGCAGCGAATGTGAAGGATGGCGACACGATCGCCAGTGTGCCGCCGCTGGTGCTGGCGGACATCATCAAGAAAACCGACGCCATTCTGGACAGCAGCAAGGAAGCCGTCGCCAACACCACCGCGGCCACCGCGAGCCTTAAGTCCATCAGCGCCAAGATTGATTCAGGCCAGGGAACAATCGGCGCGCTGGTCAACGACAAGAAAATGTACAACGAACTGGACGAGACCACCCTCGGCCTGCGCGATGCGACGGTCCACGCCCAGGCTGGAATCGCCGACTTCCAGGAAAACATGGAAGCGCTGAAACAAAATTTCCTGCTGCGCGGGTATTTCAAGAAACGCGGCTATGAAGATTCCACGGAACTCGCGAAAGACGAAATCGCCGGCCTTCCGGAAGGCACGCCACTGAAAACGTTCACCTACGAGCCCGAGAATCTATTCGACAAAATAGATACAGCCAAGCTGAAGAACCAGGATTCCCTGAGCGCTGCGGGAAAATTCCTCGCGGCCAATGAGTTCGGCGTTGCGGTGGTGGTGGTTCATACCGGGATGACCGGAGACGCACAGCAAGACCTGGTGCTGACGCAGGCTCGCGCCGCAGTAATCCGCGCCTACTTAGTCGGCAATTTTGGTTTCGATGATACGCAGCTTAAGACCCTGGGACTGGGCAAGCAAACCGGCGCCGGTAAAGACTCTGGCTGGGGAGTCATCGAAATCATCATCTATCCCGTGGGGACCAGCCTTCCCGCTGTCCAGCAGGCCGCGATGCCCAGCACCCTGCACCCATAATTCCATTCCGCATTTTCAGCAGCCGGTATATCCACGCCGCTGCGGAGCAGCGCGCTTAGGAGCGTTGCGCCCCGTTACTTTTTTTCTGTGGCGATCAGGTTGTCTTCCGGGTTGCGGTCTATCAGTTTGTTGTAGGGGTCAATGCCGGCAAATGTAGGAAGCTCGTCCACGGTGATTTCGATGGTCGAGGATTCCTGCGCGAAATGCTGTTTGGTTAGATACAGCGGCTTGAGGTGTTCCTTGGTGCCGCTGAAGACGCCGACGTCAATCAGGTCATTGATGGGCATGGGCGATTCGTTGCCGGAGCCATCGGCTTTGCGTTTTTGCGTGCTGACGACGAGCGTGACTTTGTATTTGCCGTCGGCGGTGGGCGTGTAAGTGGCGGAAACCGCTTTATCGTCGAAGAGCACGATATTTTCGAACATGTCCGTGATGGTGTATTGCAGCTCGGGCGGAGTGACGGCGCGCAGCGCGGCGACGAATCCGCGCGTGTCCGGGTACGGGCCGGTGGCGTAACGATTCTGCATCAGGAAATTGCGCAGGCCGGTGTTGAGTTGGTCTTCGCCGATGTAATCGGCGAGGGCGTACATCACCAGCGCGCCTTTGTCGTACCACACGTAAGCTTCGCGCTGCACCAGCACGATGGGCGGCTCGTGGCGAACCTCGCCGGCACGCCCGCGCAGATAGCGGTCCAGTTCGTAGCGAAGTTCCTTCCGCACCATGTCCATCCCGTATTTTTTCTCGAGAACCTTGAACGCGGAATATTGCGCCAGCGTTTCAGACATCATATTCGAGCCCTGCGTCTGGCTGCCGATGAGCTGATGCCCCCACCACTGATGCGCCAGCTCGTGGGCGGTGACGAAATAGAGCTGGTCCACGTCGCTGGGCTTCTTCATTTTTTCGATGAACCCGATGCCTTCGGAATAGGGGACGGTATTGGGAAAAGACTGGGCAAAGGAGCGGTAGCGAGGAAATTCCAGAACACGAAATTGCTGGAACTGGTAAGGGCTGAAATTTTTGTCGTAATAATCGAGACCGTTCTTGGACGAATCCAGCATGCGATCGAGATTGTATTCGTGGCCGGGCTGGTAATAGATCTCGAACTTTACGCCGTTGTGCTCGTCATGACGGACGCTGTAACGAGCGGAGAGGAAAGAATAAAAGTCGTTGATGCGCGTCGCGCCCATGTCGTATTCGAAATAGCGGCGGCCGTTTGCGGTCCATTCGCGCTTGATGTAACCCGGGGCCACAGCGATCTGATCCGGCGAAGTGCTGACGATCGCGTGGAAAGTGATCCACTCGGAATCGGCGGTGAAGAGATTGATGTTGCTGTAATAGGGATCGCCGCGCGGCGCCATTTCTTCCAGCGGGCCCAGGTGTTCTTCGCGGCGGCGGCGCGGATCGTCAAGCTCAAGGGCGTTGTTGTAACCAATGAAGGGGAAATAGTCGCGATCGAAGAACGTGCCGTTGTAGGCCAGTTCCGGGCGCTCGTGGCCGTCGCGGAAGCCGCGGGAAGTATAGGACGCGCGGAAATCCATGCGCATGGATTCGCCAGGTTGCAAAGGCTGGTCGAGCGTGTAAATCGTATAGAAGTGCTTCTTGTCCGCCATCTGAAGATGGAAAGGGCGATCGAAGCTGACTTCATCCACCGATTCGCGGCCATCCGTGATGTGTATATCCTGGATGGACTGGCCGGAGTGATTTACGAGCGTGTAATGGCCCGTGGCCGTGAAGGAACGCCGTTCGGGGAAAATGTCCACCGCGACATCCACGGCGGTGATTTTCGGCTGCGGCAACCGCTCGTATTTTTTGTAAAGCGTTTCGTAGGCGGCGGCGCGATGGCGATCGTCTTGGTCGGTGCGAAATGCATTGAGCACGTGCGTGTTGTAGTAGAACCATGCGCCGCAAGCGGCCGTGAGGACCAATAGCAGCGCGCCCGCCGGAAGCAGCCCGCGAAGGCGGGGACGCGCTAGTCGCAGGCGCGAAGCCCACGAAAGATCGGTGCCGCGGCGCGAAAAGGCCATGGCGATCACGCCGAGAAAAGCGCAAAACAAAAACCAATACGAGATGGACCAGACCAGGCCGGGCACGAAGTGGCCGTAACCGTTCATGTCCGAATAGGTGTAGGGAGTGATTTCGCCGATGAGATAGAGGCGATTTTCGATGCCGTAGCGGTAGAGCACCGGAATCAGGATGAAGAAACCGATCAGCATCGCGTGGCCGACGAACTTATTGCTCACCAGAGTGTGCACCACCAGCGCGAGAAGCGCGAACGTAAGCAGCTGCGGCAGCGCGATCAGGTACATCTCTTTCAGGTAAACCGGGATTTCGTAGTGGTAATAACCGAGGAAAGTCTGCACGGCGATGCCGCAGAAGATAACCACCGAGACCAGGACGAAGTTGACCAGCACCAGCGCGCAGAATTTGCTGAGCCAGTCGGTGGAATCGGCGACCGGTAAGGAGTCGTGGATTTGTTCGAAGCGGACGTCGCGCTCGCGCCAGATCAGTTCGCCGGCGTAAATCGTGGTGATGATATAGAGGAAAAGAAAGGCGCCTCCCTGCAGGGCCTGGACCATCAAGTAGGTCACCGGCCAGACGTACACGTCGTTCGATTCGCCGGCGAAATAGGCGTTCAGGGTGGTGTTGACGATCATGATCACGACGATGGCCCAGAACACCATTTCCCGCGAAATATTCGAAAAGCGCAGGCGCGTCAGCGACCAGAGCTGTTCGCGCGCCGTGGCGGAATTGAAAATTTGCGTGACGGCAGGCAGCGTGACGCCGCGCGGTCGCGTCTTGCGCTCGGCTTCTTCGTCCGCGCGAACTTCGCGCGCGCGACGGCTGGTCCGCCGCGCGCCCAGCACTTCCGCGGACATCGGGAAGAAAATGTAAGTGACCAGCAGCGCGAGGACCCCGACGCCGATCCACACCAGACGATTGGCCAGAAACACACCGGACCAGTGCAGCAGCTGCGTGTTGCGCTCGGCCACTGTCCAGTACCGCGTGACGCCGTCCAGGAGCACGATCCCAAGAGGATCGGAAATGGAGGGCCAGGTGCGGTCGAGTTTGTTGGTGGTGACGACGGAAACCAGAAGAATCAGGTACAGCGCGAAAAGAACCACGCCTTGTAGATACACCACGATGATGCGGCGCGAGAGCGCGGCTACGCAGAAAAACAAGCTCCCCAGAAAAAATATCTGGACCACGGTGATGGAAAGAAACGGCTGCAGGTGCGTCCAGAGGTGAATGGGGGCGATGCGCGTCCGATCCGCCCAGGGCATGAAAGCACCCACGATTGCGCCGAAGAGCAGCCCGGAAAAAACGAGCACGGAAATGACGAAGGACGCCGCCCAGCGCCCGCCCAGGTAATCGAATTTGGAAATGGGCTTGGTGAAAAGCAGCGGGTAAGTGTCCTGCTGAAAATCGCGCAGGATGGCCGGGCCGAAAATCGCGGATATCAAAATGCTGCCGAACGCCGTGAGTTGGACAAAGGTCAGCGCCAGCGCGTACGGGCCATTGAGATAGACCTTGCCATTGCCCACCGGGCCGAAATCCCGCGCGGAAACCGCGAAAAACATCATCAGGAACGGCATCAGGAAGAAGACGTAGGTGGAGACGCTCTTAAATCGCAGCTTCAATTCGAGAAAGAAGAAGTCCAGAAACATTCGCGGCGCTCCGTAGTTCGGGAATCAGTTGCGCTGATGGCGCGAGAGCGTGAGGAAGTAAACGTCCTCGAGTTCGGCGTCCACCGGAGAGAAACCTTCGCCGGGCGCGGACTCTGAATAAATGCGCAGCTCGTGCTGGCCGCCGACGAGATGCGTGGAAACCACCTGCATGGATTTTTCCAGCGCTTCGCGCTCCGAATCGGTGGCGACGATTTTCGTCCAGATGCGGCCCTTGATGGCTTCCAGCGTTTTCGCCGGCGCGCCTTCGATCAGCAGTTCTCCGTTGCTGATCATGGCCATGCGCGAGCAGAGTTCGCGGACGTCGTCCACGATGTGCGTGGAAAGAATGACGACCACGTTGCGGCCGATCGAGCTGAGCAGATTCAGGAAGCGATTGCGCTCGGCGGGGTCCAGGCCCGCCGTGGGCTCGTCCACGATGATGAGCTTGGGATTGGCCAGCAGCGCCTGCGCGATGCCGAAGCGCTGCTTCATTCCTCCGGAATATCCGCCCAGCGCCTTTTTGCGAAAATCCCAGAGGTTGGTTTGCTGCAAAAGGCCTTCCACAAGCTGCTTGCGTTCTCCGCGATTGGTGATGCCCTTCATGATGGCGAGATGATTCAGCAGGTCCATCGCCGACATTTTCGGATATACGCCGAATTCCTGCGGAAGATAGCCGAGCAGGCGGCGCGTCGCGTTCTTATCCGCAATCAGGTCGAGCGAATCCAGGTGCGCCGAGCCGGAGTCCGGCTCGAGCAGCGTCGCCAGAATCTTCATCAGCGTGGATTTGCCGGCGCCGTTGGGCCCGAGCAAGCCAAACATGCCGGGAGGAATCTCCAGAGTGATGCCGCGCAGGGCGCGCACGCCGCCGGGATAGGTCTTGGTAAGGTTCTGGATTGAGAGCACGAAATCGCCTCCTGAAATATGACCCGGCCCGCGATCGAACTGCAGGCTCATGTTGTGCTCGGAATGGCCGAATAATTGTCGGGGATTGTAGCTGAAATGCGTTGGTGCGGGAAGTAAATGCTCGCGCCAGGTCGTGGCCCATTCCAGTTGTCGCACGGCCAAGTCACCCACACGCGGGCGGCGGTGTGGCAGCAATCTTGGAAGAAGTCGCTCGAAACTTCACAACACTGAGGTGTGTCGGAGCTGACTGGCCGGCGGCCGAGACGCGCGGGCCCGGCACGGGCGCTTCCCGGGCTTTGTCGAAGATGCCAGCGCGGGGGCAGAATCGCGGAGTCGCTGGGCGTCCGGAAGTGGTAAGATTTCGGTCAGGTGCAAGGTCCGGCAGCGGTTCTCGGAAGCCCCGGACATGGAGAAATACGATGCTCCGAAAATTTCTCGTTGTCGCTGCGGCCGTCTCCGGATTTGCGGTCGCCGGGCTTGGCGCGGGTTCGTTGTACGCGCAAAATGCGAGCGCGCAGGACGCGCCGCCAGCCGCGACTGCAACGCAGGCCACTGTTCCGGGTCCGATGAAAATGCCAACGGGCGCCGGGGCGAATCACAAAGCGGATATCCCCGCGTATCACGCCGAGGCGCCGAAAGGCCCGCTGCCGCAAACGCTCGATCCCAAACAATTCCTGGACGCCGAGACCCGCAACATTTACACGCTCGCCGCGAAAGAAAAGGACATCCTCTATCAACAGCCCTGTTACTGCCGCTGCGATAAGGAAGTCGGGCACAAGAGTTTGCTGGATTGCTTCACGGATTATCACGGCTCCCACTGCATGCTCTGCAAGAAGGAAGCGGTCTTCACCTACACCGAATCACAACAAGGAAAAACGGCCGCGCAAATCCGCCAGGAAATCATGGACGGCAAATGGAAAGACGTAGATCTTTCCAAGTATGACGATCCCCTGCCTGCCAAGTAAGACATCGCCAGAACATTTAATAAAACGCGGCAAAAGTATCAGCGGGCCGCGCGCTCCACATATGATTGCATTGACGCGCCTGCCCGCCGCGGCCTGGGCGACCACAGCCAAAGGCTACAGCGGTCCATACCCGCGCCGTCTCTTTCCTTACGAGTAAACCGCGCTGCCCTGGGCGGTCGGCGAAAGTGACCGGAAGTCATTTCCTAAACCCTGCCAAATCATTGCCCCACGTAAGTTTAAAGAAGACAGGTCATCGCCGTGGTATGAGTAAATCTGCTGTGGTCGCTGCGCACGCCGCACGGTCGTTGCGCATTGCAGCGCCTGCGGGCGTGAGAGACCACGCTAGTGCGAAGGGTGGGTGGCCGGGCGCGCGGGCCAGTCCTGCGGGGCGAACTCTACACCCCAGAAATGAGGGCAGGGCGAGAGGAATTCGACGCCGACGCGGGTGCCTTTGTCAGACATGTCGCCCAGATAGACGACACGGCATTCCTGTTCTTCTTCGGTGACGGGATTGATAAGCACGACTTGCGCGCCCAGTTCCAGCGATTCGTGCAAATAGAGCAGGCCGCCGTGCGCGTTGATGACGATGGTCTGGCTGTTCTCGCGGAATTTGCGGCCGTCCGTATTTTTGCCGCTGGCACGCACGGGAATGCGCGTGAATACGCGCGAGCTGCGGCGCTGCTGGCTGGTTTGTGATTCGATCATGGCCATTTGGTATCGTGCATCGGGCACGGACGCGAGTCAACCATGCGCGGTCGGCAAAGTGTCTAAAAACACAGTCGCGAAAAGTTTGCTGAAAATGCGCAAGGTTCCGTAGAATCGCAAACTGCGGTGTGGTAGGGTTCCAAAGTCTTGCGTAAGGAGCCGCACTTCTAACGGCGCCAAAAACGAAAAATTCCTGGCGGAGCGCTGAATGAATCTTATCGAATCCATCGAATCGAAGCGGGAAGAGCACCTGAACGAGCTGAAGGAATTTCTGCGCATACCCAGCGTCAGCACCAAGAGCGAGCACAAACCGGATATCGAACGCGCGGCACATTGGGTGGCGGAAAAGCTGCGCGCCGCGGGCCTGGAAAATGTGGAAATCTCCCCCACCAAAATGCATCCCCTGGTTTATGGCGAGTCGCTGCATGCCCCCGGCAAGCCCACCATACTTTTTTACGGACATTACGACGTGCAGCCGGCCGAGCCGCTGGATCTATGGACCACTCCGCCGTTCGACCCGACCGTTCGTGATGGCAAGCTTTTTGGGCGCGGCACGGCGGACGACAAGGGCCAGGTACACATCCACATCAAAGCTCTGGAAGCTTTGAAAAACCAGGACGGCCAACTGCCTCTGAACGTCAAGGTGATGATCGAAGGCGAAGAGGAAGTCGGCAGCGTCAGCCTGTGGGATTTCGTGCAGCGCAATCGCGAGCGATTGCAGGCCGATGCTCTGGTGGTTTCAGACACCTCCATGCTGGCGAAGGGCGTGCCTTCGATTACCTACGGATTACGCGGCCTGAATTACTATCAGTTGGAGATCATCGGGCCTGCACAGGACTTGCATTCGGGAGTTTTTGGCGGCGCGGTGCCGAACCCGATTACGGTCCTGGCGGAATTAATCGCGAAGCTGCACGACAAGAATTTTCGCGTCACCGTTCCCGGGTTTTACGACGACGTTGCCACCGTTTCCCGCCAGGAGCGCAAAGCGCTCAATGCCCTGCCCTGGAAGGAAAAAGAATTTCGCAAGACCGTGGGCGCGCCGGGACTGGCCGGCGAAAAGGGGTTTACCATCGTCGAACAGTTGTGGATCCGCCCAACGCTGGAGCTCAACGGAATCTGGGGCGGCTATCAGGGCGAAGGCGCGAAGACCGTGATTCCCTCGAAAGCCTATGCAAAACTTTCCACGCGCCTGGTTCCCGATCAGGATCCTGCGAAAATTGCGAAGCTCGTCGAGCGGCACATCCGCAAACTGCTGCCGAAAACGGTGACTTGCAAATTCGCAGTGCTCAGCACGGGCAAACCGTGGGTGGCGTCGTATTCGCATCCGATATTTCAGAAAGCGATTCACGCGCTGGAATCCGGCTTCGGAAAAAAAGCGGTTTTCATCCGCGAAGGCGGTTCGATTCCATTCGTCACGCAGATGCACGACACCTTCAAAGTTCCCTGTGTGCTGCTGGGCTTCGGCCTGCCGGATGAAAATGCGCACGCGCCCGACGAGCACATCGCGCTGGAAAATTATTTCGGCGGCATCAAGGCCGTGGCGCTCTTCTACGAACAGCTCGCCAAGCAATAAACATTGGACCCAAATCGGGAGCGCGCCGGAAAAAGCCCATTTTATCGGGCTTTTTTGAAGGTTTCCCTTGCGTTCGCGCGGCACTGTAGCTATAGTCCCGAAGGCATCCCGAACCCCGGGGCCAAAAAGCATTTTAATCTGAGGAGGAAAACGTAACTCGATGGCAAATCCGCTGAGCAAGTCCAAGATTATCGCGTACATCACCGAGAAGGTAAGCACCCCGGAGAAGCCCGTCTCCAAGAAGCAGACGGTGGCTTTCTTCGACGAATTGTTCAAGCTGGCCGTGAAAGAAGCCAAGAGCTCGGGCAAGTTTGTGATTCCCGGCATCGGCCGCGCCGTGAAGGCGCACCGCAAGGCGCGCATGGGCCGCAATCCGGCCACAGGCGAAGCCATCAAGATCAAGGCCAAGACCGTGGTGCGTTTGCGCGCTGCGAAAGCGTTCAAAGACGCCGTCCTGAAGTAGTAGTCGCTTCGGCGCAGAGATTGAAGACCAACCCCCAGGCATGCCCGCTCTGAAGGATGGAACGGAGGCTTGGGGGTTTTGTCTTTTCACCCCTCCGCGATCGTCAGACACCCAGTGTTTTGCCACCAAACGCGCTCTTTCCACCGCGTGCGCCACGCATCCGTAGAGCATTCTTCGTGCAGTCGAGGACAACATGACCTCGCAGTATTGGGATGAAGCCAAGGCGGCCGCGTACCAGCAGTTTAGCTACGAGTTCCCGGAAAGGACGCTGAGCGGCAAGACCGTCATCGTGGCCGGGGGCAGCGGCGGCCTGGGGGCGGCTACCGTCGCGCTGCTGGCGCGCGAAGGCGCGCAACTGGTGGTTGGGTATCGCGCTAATCGCGAGCGCGCCGAGGCGCTGTGCCGCGCGATGGAAGCAAGCTTCGGCAGCAGGATTTCGCTGGTTCCGGGCGATATTGCTGAGTCCGCAGTCCGCCGGGCGTACCTGGCAGCCGCCGGGAAGACTGGGGCGCCGCTTGCCGGAGCCGCCGTCTTTCCGGGCGATCCTGCGCGCGTCGCGTTCGACGACCTGAATCGTGAAACTCTGTTGCACTCCCTGGAATCCAATTACGCGGGTCCCATACTGCTGGCGAAGGAAATCGGCGAAAGCATGGAGCGCGCTGGGCGCGATGGA
Source organism: uncultured Acidobacteriota bacterium (assembly GCA_963804655.1). GTDB lineage: Bacteria > Acidobacteriota > Terriglobia > Acidiferrales > UBA7541 > Palsa-295. The sequence goes on from CAWDRE010000001.1 coordinate 511,987, forward strand.
AGTCTGGTGCTGCTGGCGACGATGCAAGCCCTCGCCGTGTTTCCTTCGAGCCTGAATTACGCGGCGCCCAAGGCGGCTCTGCTGCATGCGGCGCGCATTCTGGCGCAGCAATGGAATCATGTGCGCGTGAACGTGGTGGCGCCAGGCGCGACGATTGCCGGCATGGCTACCGCCAGCGTGCAATCCGGCAAATATGACCGGCACATCGCCGGCGGCGCGATCCGCCGCTTTGGACGTCCTGAAGATGTGGCGCGCGCCGTGCGATTTTTCCTGGAGCCGGATAATTACGTCACCGGCCAAGCGCTGCTGGTGGATGGCGGCTTGACGCTGCGCCGCGATCGCGCCTAGGGACACACAGCAGCGCATTCCGAAAGAGCAAATGTCAGAACATTCCGGGCTTCTAACCGATCTGTACGAGCTGACGATGGCGGCTGGTTATTTGCAGACCGGCTTCGACGCCCGGGCCACGTTCGAACTGTTCGTTCGCCATCTTCCTCCGCATCGCAATTATCTGGTTGCCGCCGGACTCGAGCAGGCCCTCGACTTCCTGGAAAACGTTCATTTCACCGCGAAAGAAATTGATTTTCTGCGCCGGCATCCGGTCTTCCGGAATATTCGCGGCGAATTTTTCGAGTACCTGGCGACGTTTCGTTTTACAGGCGACGTGTGGGCGATGCCCGAAGGCTCGCTGGTTTTCCCTGGCGAGCCGATGGTGCGGGTCACCGCGCCGATTATCGAAGGGCAAATCATGGAGACGTATCTGCTCTCCACTCTCAGTTACCAGACGATGATCGCGAGCAAAGCTGCGCGCGTGGTCACGGCGGCGCAGGGACGCCAAGTGGTGGACTTCGGCGCGCGGCGCGCTCACGGCAGCCAGGCCAGTTTATTTGCGGCGCGCGCGGCGGCCATCGGCGGCTGCCAGGGCACCTCCAACGTCTTAGCCGGGCAGCAATTCGGCATGGAAACTTACGGCACGCAAGCGCATTCCTGGGTAATGGCGCACGAGGATGAGACCGAAGCGTTCGAGCAATTTCTCGACGCATTCCCCGAACATGCGGTGCTGCTGCTCGATACCTATGACGTGCGTAATGCCGCGAAGAAAATCATCGCCATGAATCGCAAACCCGCCGGCGTCCGGCTCGATAGCGGCGATCTGGCAAAAGACAGCCAGTGGGTGCGGCGCGAGCTCGATCGCGCGGGATGGCAGGATGTGAAAATTTTCGCGTCGGGCGACCTGGACGAGACGCGCATCGCGTCCTTGCTCGCGAAACATGCCGCGATTGACGCGTTCGGCGTGGGCGCCGCGCTGGCGACGCCTGGTGATGCTCCGCACTTGAACCTGGTTTATAAATTGGTGGAAGTGGAGCGCGGCGGCAAAGTGCGCGAAGCCGCGAAACTGAGCGCCGCGAAAGTTACCTATCCCGGCCGCAAACAAGTGTTCCGCTACTCCGCGCCTTCCGGCGAATACCGTCACGACAAGATCGCTCTGGACGGCGAGCCGGGCGACGGCGGCGAGCAGATGCTCGTTGCTGTGATGCGCGGCGGACGGCGCACCACCACCCCGGAAGCCGTCGCCGATTTGCGCGCGCGCTGCCTGGCGGGACTTGCGCGCTTGCCGCGTTCGCTGCGCCGGATCAATCATGCGGCGGTGTATCCGGTGGAATACACGAACCGGCTTGAAGTCCTGCTGGAAAAGCTGCGCCGCCGCGTGCGTCGCGCGGCGCTAAAATAGCGGCGTCAATCGGCGCGGCGCAAACAGGCGTGGTCAAGAATGACATCGGACCGGCAAGAACAGGCTTGGGAACTCCTGCGCGAAGCTTACCGCGAACAAATGGCGGGCGATTACGCTCGCGCCGTGGACCTCTATAAGAGCTCGCTCGCGCTTTTCCCCACGGCGGAGGCGCACACCTTCCTCGGCTGGACCTATCATTTTCAGGGAAAGATTGATGAGGCCATCGCCGAGTGCAAGCGGGCCATCGCCGTGGACCCGGATTTCGGCAATCCCTACAACGACATCGGCTCGTATTTAATCCAGCTCGAAAAATACGACGAAGCGATTCCCTGGCTCGAACGCGCCATCGCTGCGCCGCGCTATGAGCCGCGGCACTTTCCGCATTTTAATCTGGGCCGCGCCTACGCCGCGAAAGGCATGCTGGCGCGCGCCGGAGAGTGTTTCAAGGAATCGCTGCGCATCGAGCCGCGTTACGCTTTGGCGCGCCAAGCGGTGGAAAATCTCCGCCGCATGGTGAATTAGGCCTCTTCCGCGGCGATCCGTCCGGGCTTCAGAATACGATCGTAAATCCACAGTAGCAGCGCCGTGGCCACACCCACTCCCATGACGGCCCACCAAATCCGCTGCGGCTGATGCAGCACTTCGCCGAAGTGATGAATCAGCCATCCGCCGAACCAGCCGCCGATCAGTGAGCCAATTCCAATCGGCAAAAACGCGAATCCCATGTAGGTGCCTTGCTGCCCCGGCGGCGCCAGGCGCGAAATATATTCGTAGTAGCGCGGCGATTGCGTGATTTCGCCGAGCGAGACGACCACCAGCGTCACGATCACCATCGGGACCGTGGGATGGATGATCAAAAGGATCCAGGCCAGCGCCGAAATCAGCGTCCCAATGGTTACCGCGCGAAACGCGGGAATTTTCTGCGTCAGAAAACTCACCAACAACTGCAAAGCAATCACCACCAGCGGTCCGGTTACCAGCATCAATTCCGTATCGGTGCGCGGGTTGATGTAATTGTGCACATACAGCGGAAGAATGATGAATTCCTGCCAGTAAACGATCCAATAGCCGGAAAAAATCAGCAGAAACAGCATGAACCGCGGATTGCGCAGCACCGTAAGGAAATTTCGCGCCGCCGCCCCCAGGCTGGCGGCCTGCGCTTCGTTGGACCGGCGCGGCTCGCGGAAAAAAAGCAGCACCGCGAAAAACATCGCGAACACGCTGAGCGCCGCGACGCGAAACACGTTTTCGACGCGCATGTGCTGGTGTACGTAGGAAGCCATGTAGGGTCCCGCGGCGCCGCCGATATTCACGAGCGTGTAGTAGATCGAATAGCCGATCGACCGCACGTTTTCTTTCGAGGCGCGCGCCGTGGTTCCCACCACGCAAGGTTTCACAAGCGCGATGCCCAGAGCCGGCAACATCAATACGACTGTCACCAGCGCAACCAGCGGAACCGCGGCCCGCAAAGGCGCGAGCCACGGCGATCCCAGGGAACCCAGCAGAAAATACGAACAGCTCAAAATCAGGTAGGCGAGCGAAAGGGAGCGCCGGAAACCCAGGCGGTCAGCGAGCGTGCCGCCAAAGGCCGCAAGAAACCACACCAGTCCGCCGAAAAGGCCGGTGAGGCTGCCCGCCTGCTCCACCGGAAAATTCAGCGTTTCGTGCAGGTAACGCGCCAGCGAGGCGAACGCCGCGTAATAGGAAAGCCGCTCGAAAAGTTCGCTGACGTTCGCCACCCAAAAAGCGGGCTCGAAACCGTGGCGAATTTCGTCGAGGCGTTGTGAAAAACTCAATCGTCCTCCCTGTGTTCGCGGTGCGAAGGCCGCCGCGATTGTAGCGGAAGGAACGCTCGCGCGCTGCCGATTTTTGCTCGTTCCAGCCGTGTGCTAAACTTGCAGATTTGGCGGCCTGCTGATTCGCCGCCCGTACCAAGATGCCCACAGCCACGATGCAAGCCTTGCGCAAAATGCGCCCCCAGCGGGGTGCGCAGCTCGAATCCGTTCCAATTCCCGTACCCGGCCCCACACAGGTTTTAGTGCGAGTGCGTGCGGCGTCCATCTGCGGCACCGATCTTCATATTTACGGCTGGGATCGCTGGTCGGCTTCGCGCATTCACCCGCCGATGACCTTTGGCCACGAATTCTGCGGCTACGTGGAAAAAATCGGCTCGGAAGTTACCTCGGTGCAGCCCGGCGATTTCGTCAGCGCGGAAATGCACGTGAACTGCGGACACTGCCGCCCCTGCCGCATGGGGCAGGCGCACGTTTGCCAGAATGTAAAAATTTTGGGGATTGACGCTGACGGCTGCTTCGCCGAGTACGTCCTGATTCCGATTCGCAATATCTGGAAAATTGATCCCGCAATTCCTGAACATTACGCGGCGATCCTCGATCCCTTGGGCAACGCCGTGCACACGGTGCTGGCCGGAGAAATTGCCGCGCAGAATGTAGTAGTCACCGGTGCCGGGCCGATCGGCTTGATGGCTATCAACGTGGCGCGCGCCTGCGGCGCGGCCATGATTTTTGCCACCGAAGTGAATCCGCACCGCCGCGACCTGGCGAAAAAAATGGGCGCGGACGAAGCGCTCGATCCCGCGCAAGGCGATATTGTCGCGCGCGCGCGCGAAGCTACCGACGGGGCGGGCGTGGACGTCCTTCTGGAAATGAGTGGAAACCCCGCGGCGATCCATCAGGGATTCGAGATGCTGCGCCAGGGCGGCCGCGCTTCGTTGCTGGGCATTCCCAAGGACCCGGTGACGTTCGACCTGGTCAACGACGTGATTTTCAAGGGCGCCACCGTGCAGGGAATTTACGGGCGCAAAATGTTCGAAACTTGGGTGCAGATGACCGAGCTTCTGAAGCATCACCGCCTCAACCTCGATCCGCTCTTCCACGAGCGTCTGCCGCTGGATAAATTCGAGGCCGCGTTTTCACTGCTGGAATCCGGGCAGGCTGGTAAAGTACTCTTCTACCCGAACGGCTCGCCGAAATAATTGTTAAGCGAGCGAGCGCGGTCTCTCAGATTGCTGCGAAATATTGGTCAGTGTTTTAATCTCTGGACTGGGCATCGGGCAGGTCTAGTGTGAACGATGGTATTTCGGCGGCTTTACAAGCGACGCGTAACTCGGGTGTTCGGTCGATTCATTCCTGAACAGAGGATCAACGAACTCACAGATCGTTTATCTGAATGGCAGAGTTTTAAGTTATTGCTGCCCCGTCCAGTCTACCGGCTATTCTTCACTCCCGTTATGTCAGAGAGCGACGCCTTGCAAACACTTCAAAAGATGATTCTCGATGTGCTCCGTGATGCACCGGATGCTGCGGAGGATAAGCGCCGCGCCCCCAACTCACGGATGAAGTGACATTCGGACACAATCAAATGTTGCTCTTTCTTGCACTATTGCCCGCCTGCTGTTCTACAATGGTAGTTCGCCGCCCAACCCTCATAATTAAATCTTCGGAGGTCTCATGGCATCCACCGCGCCACAAACAATTCGTCCGCAATTGCAATACCTGCACGACGCACTCGAAGACCTGAAGGCGAAGCATCTCTACTTCAAGCTGAAAGTCCTGGAAGGCGAACAGAAACCCATCGCCAATTTCGACGGCAAGGAAGTGATCAACCTCAGCTCCAACAATTATCTGGGGCTGACGACGCACCCCAAGCTGCGCCGCGCGGCGATTGACGCCACCAGAAAATTTGGCGTCGGCTCCGGCGCCGTGCGCACCATCGCCGGCACCATGAAGATGCACATGGACCTCGAAGACCAGATCGCGCGTTTCAAAAAGGTCGAAGCGTGCGTCGTCTTCCAATCCGGATTCGCGGCCAATGCCGGCACCGTCTCCGCGATTCTGGGCAAGGAAGACCTGGTCATCTCCGACGAGCTGAATCACGCTTCGATTATTGACGGTTGCCGCCTCTCGCGCGCCACGATCAAGGTTTTCAAGCACAAGGACACCGCCGATTGCGAACGCGTGCTGCAGGAAACCAAGGACTGGAACGGCAAGAAGCTGCTGATCAGCGACGGTGTTTTTTCCATGGACGGCGATATCGCCAATCTCCCCGCGCTCTGCGACCTGGCCGAAAAATATAATTGCATCATGATGGTGGACGACGCGCACGCTTCCGGCGTGCTGGGCAGCCGCGGCCGCGGCACGATTGACCATCTCAATTGCCACGGGCGCGTGGATATCCAAGTGGGCACGCTCAGCAAAGCCATCGGCTCGGTGGGCGGTTATGTCTGCGGCTCGCGCGACCTGATTGATTTTCTGCACCAGCGCGCGCGGCCCTTCCTTTTTTCCACCTCGCATCCCCCCTCGGTCACGGCCACCTGCCAGTCCGCGTTTGAATTGCTCGATTCCGAAGCCGGCGACAAGCTCATCAAGAAACTGTGGGCCAATACGAAATTCTTCAAACGCCGACTGAAGAAGCTGGGATTCAATACCGGCAAGAGCGAAACGCCGATCACGCCCATCATGGTGGGCGACGCGGCCAAGGCGTTTCAATTTTCGCGGGAATTGTTCGATGAAGGCGTCTTCGCGGGAGCCATCGGATTCCCGACGGTTCCGGAAGGCAAGGCGCGCCTGCGAACCATTGTCACTGCCACGCACAAGCGCGCGGATCTCGAGCGTGCTGCAGAAACCATCGAACGGGTGGGAAAGAGACTCGGCGTGCTCTCGTAGCGCACCGTATGCGTTTAGCGCGACGAGCAGAAAGCGCGACGGCTGACTGGATTTTGTAGCGGCGTACTTCAGTGCGCGCTTGATCTCAGGGCGAACGCCGATGACGCTGTGAAAACGCCGCCACAAAACATTAACAGCTTAAGAGCCGGCGAGACACCGGCGCTGCAGTCGTTGCGCAAACGTCAGACAATGGCAGCGGCAGTCGCCAATTGCGGGCGCATGTTCTTGTAAGCCGCCAGCGCTACCGCGCCCATGCCCCAAATCACGACCGCGAAGGAAATCCACCCGCCGAGAAACGGCAGCATTCCCAGGGCGCGCAGAATCAGCAGCCCCAACGCCAGGCGGCCCAGCGCCGCGCCCGCTCCCACGGCCGCGCCAAGTATTTTTTCTCCCAGCCACGCGCCGACAAAAACCTGCGCAGCGTAAAGCGTAATCGCCCACAGCATCAGCGCGGAAATTCCCACTCCTAATCCGACCACGGTAATGCACACGATCACCGCGGCGATCGGCATCGCAAATAGGAACAGCACGCCGAAGCCGATGGCCGGCGCAGTCTTCTTGCAGGAGCTGACCGCATCGAAAAAGAAGCCCGGCATCAGGAAGAGCAGCGCCAAACCGAATACGAAGCTCGCGCCCCACTTCAGGCACTGGTGCCAATAATAGCTGCCCGAAGAATAACTCGGCCCATGTTCGTGTTTCTTGATGGTCACCTCAATCGGGCTGCCCAATTTCGCCGTGGATGCAACGTCCGGTTGCTGGCGCAGCTCCGCCTTGGTTTGCCCGGCAATCACGGCATTCGGCCCGATCCTAAGATTTCCGGCGCGAATCAATGCGTCGTGGCCAAGTGACCCGTTGATCTCGAGGTCTCCCAGAAAAGCGAGCAGATCGCCGGTGAGTGTGCCGCGCAATTCGGCGTGGCCGGCGCCCAGCGTCATCGTTCCACTCACCTTGGCATCGCGATCCAGATTCACATCGCCGGCCCAAGCCATCACATTCCGGCCCACGGTGCCATCGAGCTGCAGCATTTGCACGCAAGCGCGCACATTGCCGTCCACCGGGCCGTTGACGCGCAATTCCTGGCTGAAGGAAATCACGTCCCCCTTGATGTGGCCATTCACGGTGACGCTGCGCGAAAACGCGATCAGGTCGCCATCCACGTCGCCGTCAATGCGCGTGGAATCCGCTGAGACGATCAGGTCGGTGTGCACCACTTCGCCGGCTGGGAGCGTGTAGTTCGGGTCGCCATGTCTGATGTCGGCGGCTCCGGCGGAGGGCGCGAGCGTCAGCGCGGCCAATAGGGTGGCCACCACCGCGCCCATCACCACGGCAACCGTCATCATCCGCCGCAGGTGACGCCGCAGCAGCCACATCACCACCAGCCCGAAAGTCGCCATGGCCAGAAATTCCGTTAAGCTACGCATCGCGTCCCATCCTTTCCAGAATGCACCGCTGAAGAAAAGCATCGTCAGAAGATTTCCCTGGGTGAAGCCGGCCTGCGCCGCCTGCGCGCGCCACGGTTCGATAAATCCGCTCCAAACGGTGTAAGCGCCGCCCGCGCTGAGGCCCAGCGCGGAGAACCATCCCCACGACGCAAAACCGCGCTGGGGCGCAAGCACCAGGCGCGCGGGAACCGGTTCGTCGTCCGCCTCCAAAGATGCGCGCAGCCACACGCTTTCGGTTTGCAACGCGCGCAGCAGGCCGCGGCAATCCGCGCAAGAGCCGGAATGCGCGCGAACCTGCTCCGCGCGATCGTTATCGAGCTGCCCTTCCAGGTACAGCAAGCCCGTCATTTCATCGAAGTGGTTCATGGCCTTCCCCCAGCGGTGGCCCCGCGCAATCCAGCGCCTCCGCCTCCGCTTTCCGCCAGCACATCGCGCAGCTGGTGGCGCGCCCGCAGCAATAGCACTCCCACGAACGCGCGGCGCACGCCCAGCGTGTCCGCAATTTCGTCGTAACTCATTTCCGAGTAATAGCGCAGCACCAGCGCCATGCGCGCGCGGTCCGGCAGCTTCGTCAGCCCGGCCCGAACGTGCTTGCTGTCGTGATCCGTTTGCAATTGTTCGAGCTGGCTGGGGTCGGGATGCTCCAGGGGAAGCGTTTCCAGATCGCCGGTCTCCAGGTCCTGGCGAATGCGGCGGCGGCGCAATAAATCCCAACAGTGATTGCTGGCTACTTTATAGAGCCATGCGGTAAAGGGCCGCGTCGCATCGTACGTCCCGAGTTTTTGCCTCACCTTCATGAAAATTTCGGTGGTTGCGTCTTCCGCGTCTTCGCGCGTATGGAGCGCCCGGCGGCAGAACCGGAAAATCGCCGGGGCGTACAAACCATAGAGTTCGCCCCAGGCCTCCGAGTCGCCCGCCCGGACCTGCGTAAGCACATCCGCTAATTCCGCGGCGCTCATTTCTCCGGTGGTCTTCCGTCGCTCCATATGTGAATACGTATCCGCTCGAAGGAATATTTCAAATCAATGACAAGCAATGATTTACCGATAACCGCACGGCTGGCGCGGAAATTGCCGCGCGAGTGTTTCGCTTTTTCTTCGCACGCTGCGAGCTGGCATGCGCAAGCCGGGCACGGTTTGCAACGTCCGCGAAGACACCCCAGCCTAGCAAATCGCCACCCGCTCTAGGAAACTGCCCGTAAACGGAGAGCGGCCCGGCAGCCCCGGAACCGCCAAGCTACCGAGCCGCGTTTTCTGCTTCGCTCTATGCCCGCTCGAATCGCGTTCGAATCGCCCGAGCCGCCTAAGCCGTCAGATTGCCGGCCGCAAACTAGAAGGTGAATTTGGCCGCCAATTGGATCCCGCGCGGCGCTCCGCCTCCCAGGAACGGATTGCCGATGCCCACGTCGCCCGTCGCGGTGAGCGGGAACCCACCCGTGCCGACCTCGCGGTTGCCGTTGATCGCGAACCCATTTATGCCCGGGTCGGCGATGAACGCCGGCAGAAGCGGGTTTGCAAAGTTCGGATGATTGAGCAGGTTGAAGATATCAGCCCGCACCTGGACTCCCAACCGCTCGGTGATTTGAGTGTTCTTGTAGAGAGCGAAATCCCACTGCTTGAAGCTGGGACCGCGCAGCGAATTACGCCCCAAGTCGCCGAAATGCCGCGTCCCTGGCACGCAATCACTGGCAAACCCGCTTGGGGCCGCAACGTCCACTGTGCAAGGAATTGCAAACGCGCTCAAATTGACGTAATTGCTAGGATCGTGAGGACTGTATGTAACCGGTCCGACAACGTCGGGCCGGTCGTCCCCCTCCCCGCTGCCACTGAAGTCGTCTTCGAAATTGTAATTCATGTTAAATGGCTGCCCGTTCTGCAGGGTCACGGTGCTGTTCACGCCCCAGCCATTTTTCAGTTTTTGCCAGCCTCCGCCCATGTGGGGCAAATCGTACGCAAATATCCACGTGAATCGGTTACGAATGTCGAAGTTCGAGTTTCCGTACTCCAGGATCGGCCGGGTGCTGTCGTTCGGCTGCGCCGCGTTCGGCACGAAGTCCTCGCCATCGCTGGCGGTATCCAGAGAATGCGACCAAACGTAGTTTACGATCGAAGTGATTCCGTGCCATCCATTCACGCGTAGGCTGGTTTGCAACGAGTTGTAGTTCGACTTCGCCGAAGACTGCTCTTGCATAATGTAAAACGCGCCGTACGGATTGTTGCCGTAATTGCGAGGCACCGCATAATCGTAGATGCCGGGAGTAGGGCAACTCGCGAGCGTTCCCAGATCGCACGCTGTGATGGTCGCCTGATTCGGCTGGTTCAAATCCACAAATTGAAAAAGACGATGCCCCTGAGAGCCCACATAGCCGACCTGCAACATGACTTTCCTGGAGATTTGCTGCTCGATGTTCAGATTGTAATTCTCCATGTATGGCGTCTTGATGTTTCGATTGAAGCCAAAAATATCGCACTCGACACTGCCGCAACTCGGAGCCCCATAAATCGGCTGTCCTGCGGTGATCGTACCCGTTGCCGCCGCGGGAATGATCGGATCGGGTCCGATGTTGTTATACGCAGGGCCAGGGTCGAAGTACGGCGGATAAGGCAAATGGCCCAGGAAGAAGTCCTGAGAAAACGCGTCGTAAAACATTCCGAAACCGCTACGCACAACCGTCCTGCCCGTCCCAAATACGTCCCAAGCAATACTCAATCGGGGAGCGAAATTCTTGTAATCCGGACGGTATAACTGGCTTAGCCCCGGCTGCCCCACCTGTGTCAGAGTCAGCGTGGCGTCCACGGGATCCAGGTTCGTGATGTTGCTGAACAGATTGTCTTTCTCTGTAACCACTCCGTAGTAGTCCCAGCGCAATCCATAATTCAGCGTAACCCTCGAGCTCAAATGAAAACTGTCCTGCGCATACAGTCCGAAGTTATTCTGGGAAGTGTGACGAATCGTATCGCCGGAGTACTGAAAGGATTTGCCGAATTCCGTGTCCACGGCTCCTTCGAGTAAAGAGGTGAGGCTTCCTTCTCCCGTAGCTCCGCTATTCGCAGGGTCCATCGGCGCGAATGTGAGTTTCCCGCGGAAATATTTGTCGAAGTATTGCTGAATGCTTGTGCGCCGGAATTCGAATCCGAACTTCAGGTCGTGCTTATTGAGTTTCCACGAAAAACTGTCAATGAACTGATTGTTGCTGTCCACGCGGTGGCGAGGCGTGGAAGAGGAAGCTCCTACCTGCGAAAAGCTCCCTGGCAATATGATTGGCAATCCAGATGTCGAGCACGATGTCGACGACGTGTTGCAAAGTCCGATTGTACTCGGATCAAAATTCTGGTCCTGGGGAAAGAATCCCTCGGCGAAGCGGTTCCACCCGTAACGCACTTCGTTAATCTTGCTGGGGGAAAAAATATGAACGTATGAAAGAGAGACAAGCTGCACGCGCGTGGGCGTCTCTGTATTAAAACCGGGAAGCTCGCCACCGCTCGCGGTAAGCGCCAGCGGAAACGACTGTACGCTATCCCCGAAAAAATAACGGCCTGTGAGGGTGTTGTTCTGGTTGAACGTGTGATCCACTTTGCCAATGAAGCTCGTCAAATTGTTGAACGATGGTGACGTAATGGACGCATTTGGCCCTGCCGGGCAACCGTTATCTTCAGTGCCCACCAGACCCGACCCAAATCTTCCAGCGATGTTGGGTTGAGGGTATGGGTTCCGCGCGAGTAAGTTCGCGATTACAGGATTTTCGTTGCCCGGGCCGATAACCGCCAGGTCCGCCGTGATTTGCGCGGGATCCGGCACGCACGCCAGCGTCACCACCCCCACGCCCTCGCGCTGGCCTTCGTAATCCGCGAAAAAGAATGTCTTGTCCTTGATGATCGGCCCGCCCACCGACGCGCCAAACTGATTATTCTTGAATGTCGCCTGCGGCTCATTCGTGAAATTGAAATAGTTGCGCGCGTCCAGCACGTTGTTGCGGAAATAATCGAAGAAATCGCCGTGAAAAGCGTTCGTGCCGCTCTTGGTGACGATATTCACCACCGCGCCGCCGTTGCGCCCGAATTCCGGCTGGTAATTCGAGAGCACGTTCAGCTCGCTGATCGAATCAATCGGCAGAATCGCCGAAGGCGTCCCGAACACCCCGGCCTGATTGATGGCCGGGTCGTTGCGGTAGCCGTCATTCATGTCCGTGCCGTCGAGCAGATAATTGTTGGACCGGCCGCGCGCTCCGTTCATCGAAAATTCGCCGTAGGAACCCGGCGAATCGGAAATCTGGTCCGGCGAGCCGGCCACGCCCGGATTCAAGAAAATCAATTTGGTGTAGTCCCGCCCGTTCACCGGCAGGTCCTTCACGGTATTCTGCGTCAACACGCCGCCCAGGGTGTTGGTGCTGGTATCCACCTGCGGCAGGTCTTCGCCCTCAACCACGATTTGCTGGTTCACCTGGCCCGGTTTCAGGATGGCGTCAATGCGCTTTTCGGACGCCACATCCACCACCACGCCCTTGGTTACCGCTTTCTGAAACCCGTTCATCTCGACGGTGACGTCGTAGCTGCCAATCTGCAGTTCCGGCACCAGGTAGCTGCCATCCACGTTCGTTTGCGTGATGCGGTCAATCCCGGTGGCGACGTTGTGGATGGTTACCGTCGCGCCGATCACTGCCGCGCCGCTGGCATCCGTCACCGTTCCCAGAATTGAGCCGCGAAACGTCTGCGCCGCAGCAGGCCTCGCCCCCAGCATCGTCAGCAATGAAACGCACACGACCGCGGCGGCCATGGCTACACCCCATCCTCGAAAACTCTTCATGATTTTCTCCTGGTGCAGACTTATACGACGCGACGGGCAGGCCTGTCCCATAAAATTAGCGAATATCAACGATAGCTTTTGCGGACAACTCTCCGCCCACCACCCCAACCCTCAAAAAAAAGCTCCTATACCTATAAGCTGCAAGTAGAGACTGAGTCAAGGACGAGTTGCGCAAGCCCGCGGAGGTCCCGTCAGCGGAATAGGGCGCCGATTTGCTTACGAGCATCCCGCGCCCCGCCCTGCCCCGGCTTCGGCGCGTCAGTTCTCCGCCACAACTGCGGTGTTCTGCACATCCAGCTGAAAATTCACTTCCACAGTGTTGGCTACTTTATTGAACGGCACATTGTGCGTCATTCCGAATTCGCGCCGGTTGAACGAAAACGATCCGTCTATGCGCTGATGTCCCTCTTCTTTCGGGCGCAGCACGACGGTCACTGCTACCGGCTGAGTGATGCCGCGCACCGTGAGTTCTCCCGCCATCTGGAATTTCGTGGGATCGTCGTCGGGCGTGATGCTCTTCGATACGAATCGAATCTGCGGGTGCTCGGTGACTGCGAAGAAATTCTTGCCCTTCACTTCCTTGTCCCGGACGCCGCTGCCAGTGGTGACGCTGGCCGCGTCAATTTCCAAAATCAGGGAAGCGCCGCCGAATTTGCCGCCGGGCATCTTCAAATCAGCTTCCCAGGAATGAAACACGCCCACCACTTTCGCAAACGTGGCGCTGGCGTGAAATTCGATCAGGCTGTTGGTCTTCACCACATAGCGCGAGGAATCGTCGCCGAGTTGAGCGTTCAGAGAGCTCGCAGCCAAAATCAGCAAGATGCATGTTCCCAACACTCGGAGCATGGCAACGCCTCGAAACACGGATGCCGCGGGCGGCGTGATGTACGGAGCTTTAAGCACGGTCAAGTGGTCCCCGGCTCGCAAATTTTCAACGCAGCTCGGCTTGCCGGGCGGCTGCTGATTCTGAAATTTTTCAGTTAATTTCGCGGCACCACACTAGCACACCGGGAGAAAAATGCGAGACGGACTTTGCAGCGGTTGGCAGGAGCGAGCCGACCTGTACCGAAAACCTGCTTGAGACCGTTCGGGAAGATCTTTAATTCTCCGGCACTCTGCGCTCCCCGCTCTGCGTGCGGCGTTTACCCCGATGCAGTCGGGCGTTAAATCGTCAGAATCGCAGCGCGGGCGCCTCCCGCAGCCGCTAGTGCGGCGCCGGGCCTTTGGCATCGAGGATCACTTCAAAATACTGCGCGGGACGCGTGCCCACATTTTGGATCTGGTGCTCGTCTTCCGAAGCGGCGAAAGCCGCCGAGCCAGGACCCAGCTTGGTCGCTTTACCGTTGATGGTCACTTCCACTTCGCCTTCGCTGATCAGGAACAATTCCTCCTGCTGATGGCGATGCGCGTGGTGTGGCGAACTGCCCGGCAATAGGAAAACTTCGTGCACGTCCATGCGCACGCCGCTGCGCGTCAATCCGTCCAGAATCGGCCGAAACGTGGCGTTCTCCTGTTTCTGCGAGCTGAGGTCCTCGAAGCGATAAGTACCGGACCTGAGCGTGCTCTGGCTCGAGCTCGCCTTCGGCAATAGCAGTAGAACTGCGCACACCCACAGCAGCTTGCATTTCATGGCGGTAAACGCCTCCTGTTAAAACAAGTTTAGCCGCCGCTTGCGCCCACTCCTAGCGCCCCGGCGATGCTTGTGCAGTCGCGATTACCCCCGCCGCCCTTGCGCTGCGCCAGCGCGCTGGTCTGCTATACTTTCTTTTCTGCGCGCAGCGCGCCCAGGAATCCAGCATGACTCCCACTACACGAAAGCGCCTCTTCCTGGTTGACGCGATGGGCTACATCTTCCGCGCTTATTTCGCGCCCATGGATCGCCTGCAAACTGCCACCGGCATCCCCACGAAAGTTCCCTACCTTTTCGCCACGATGATGCGCCGCCTGCTCTCGAATAAAGACCGCCGGCCGGATTACGTTGCGGTGGTTTTCGACGTCGCCGCGCCCACCTTTCGCGACAAGCTTTTCGCCGATTACAAAGCCCAGCGCCCTCCTATGCCGGACGATCTCGCCGTGCAGCTCCCTTTTGTGCGTCGCTACTGCGAAGCCATGCGCCTGCCCATCCTGGAATATCCGGGCTACGAAGCGGACGACGTGATTGGCACGCTCTCGCGCCTCGCCGCGAAAAAAGATCTCGAGATTTTTATCGTCACCAGCGACAAGGACCTTCTCCAACTCGTCAATAAAAACGTCACGGTCCTCAATCCCGCCAAGGGCGACCTGCTGGTGGACGAAAAAAAAGTCGAGGAGCTGATGGGTGTCCCGCCCGCCCAGGTGGCGGACGTCATGGCCTTGATGGGCGACTCGATTGACAATATTCCCGGCGCGCGCAATCCCAACGACAAGCCTGCCCCCGGAGAACGCCGCAAAGCAGGCATCGGCGAAGTGGGCGCGCGCCAATTAATCCAGCAATTCGGCAGCGCCGAAGAGGCGCTGAAGCGCGCGAGCGAGGTGAAACGCTCGAGCTACCGCGAAGCTCTGGAAAAATGCGGCGAGTTCGTCATCCTCAGCAAAAAGCTCGCAACCATTCCCACCGATGCGCCGGTCCCTCTCGATTTGCCCGCGCTCAAGATGGGCGAGCCGGATTCCCCTGCTCTTCGCGAACTCTACGCGGAGCTGGGTTTCACTTCCCTGCTGCGCGAACTCGCGCCGCTTGCCGATGCTCAAAAGACCGATTACGCGCAGTTGGAGCTGCCCACGGAGCTGCAGAAAGTCCTGCGCGAAATTCCGCGCGGCCACGAAGCGGCTGCCTGGCTTGCGCTCGACGCGCAGGATTCCGACGAAGAGGGCTTTGGCACGCGCGTTCTTTCCGTGGAAATCGCTACGAAGCAGGGACAGGCTCGCATCGCTGCCAACGACGTCGAAGACAAGAGCCTTGCTGCGATGAAGGCCTGGCTCGCCGATCCTCAGCGCCCGAAAATCGTTCACGACCCCAAACTTTTTCAGCTGCTGACTACGGCCGATTTGCCCGAAGATCGCGGCGCCTCCTGTTCAGGCGTCGCCGGAATCCGCCATGCCACCATGCTGTATTCCTACTTGTTGCGCCCCACTACCGCAAATCACGAATTTGCCGAGGTGGTTCTGCGCCACTTGAATCGCACGCTTTCTGGCGCGCCGGGCGAACGCGCTGATTTTCTGTTGCGCCTCGCGCCCATTCTGCGCGCGGAGGTCGAAAATCAGGGGCTTCTCGAGCTTTACGAGAAAGTTGATCTGCCGCTGGCGGCCGTTCTTGCGCGCATGGAAGCCGCCGGCGTGCGCGTGGACCCTGTCGAACTCGAGCGCATCTCCACCAAGACTCTCGAGGAGCTCGGCAAACTCGAAAAAAGCATTTACGGCATCGCCGGCTCCGAATTCAATATCAATTCGCCGCAGCAGCTCGCCGAGGTTCTCTTCGACCGGTTGAATCTGCAGCCCCCGCGCCGCAGCCGCGCCAAGGCGCGCTCTACCGCCGCCGACGTGCTGGAAGAACTCGCGACGGTCCACGAATTGCCGAAAAAAATCATCGAATATCGCGAGTTATCCAAACTCAAATCCACTTATTCGGATGTGTTGCCGCGCCTGATTCATCCGGTATCCGGCCGCCTGCACACACGTTTCTCGCAGACTGGCGCCGTCACCGGCCGCCTGAGCTCCTCGAATCCGAATTTGCAGAATATTCCGATACGCACTGAGCTGGGCCGCGAAATTCGCGCCGCCTTCGTCGCGTCTCCGGGCTGCGTGTTGCTTTCCGCCGACTACTCGCAAATCGAACTGCGCATCCTCGCGCATCTTTCGGAAGATCCCGTGCTGGTGGAAGCCTTCCGACGCGGCGAGGACATCCACTCGCGCACCGCCCAGGAAGTTTTTGACGTGGCCCCCTTCGCGCAAACCCGCGAGCATCGCCGCGTCGCCAAAGTCATCAATTTCGGCGTGATTTACGGCCTCTCGCCCTTCGGCCTCGCGCAGCAACTCGATATTGACCAAAGAGAGGCCGCAAAATTCATCGCCAAATATTTCGAACGTTATCGCGGCGTGAAGGATTTTCTGGATCGCCAGATCGCCGAAACGCGCAAGAGCGGCGTCACCAAAACCATGTTTGGACGCATTCGCCAGATCCCCGAAATCAATTCGCCGCAAATGAACCTGCGCAATTTCGCCGAGCGCACTGCCATGAACACGCCCATGCAAGGCGCCGCCGCCGATCTGATCAAGCTCGCCATGATCGAACTTGACCGCCGCCTGCCCGAGGAAAAATTCAAATCGCAGATGATCCTGCAGGTCCATGATGAGCTGCTCTTCGAAGGCCCCGAAAAGGAAATCCCGCGCCTCACCAAGCTCGTGAAGGAAGTGATGGAAGGCGTCCACAAGCTAAGCGTTCCGGTAGTAGCCGAAACCAAAGTCGGCCCAAACTGGCGCGACATGAAGTAGACCGAAAGTGTAGCGAGAACCGTAGCGCCGGCCTGCCTGCCGGTAGGAAGGCGCCTCGCCGACTCTTCTGCTGTTGTTTCTCCGCCTCGTTGTTTCTTTTTTCTCCTTGCTTCTTTCCGCTTGTTTCCTGGTTTTCTCTGCGTCCTCTGCGTCTCTGCGGTTCAGTTTTCCTCGATCCCCTCTCCGTGCTCTCTGTCTTTCTCAGTGCCCTCTGTGTTATGTTTTCGCTTTAAAAGAAGGTGAGATCGTGAGCCACCCAAATCATCCCGAAGGTTTCCTCCGTCTCGTAGCCGAAGCCAAAAAGCGCATCAAGGAAGAAAACGTCCAAGCCACCAAAAAGAAGCTCGACGCCGGTGAGCCCATCATCCTGGTGGACACGCGCGAGGAAAGCGAATGGGCCCGCGGCCACATCCCTAATGCCATTCACCTCGGCAAAGGGATCATCGAACGCGACATCGAAAAAACCATCCCCGATAAAGGCGCGCCCATCGTCCTCTACTGCGGCGGCGGCTTCCGCTCCGCGCTCGCAGCCGAAAGCCTGCAAAAAATGGGATACACCAACGTGATCTCCATGGACGGCGGCTGGCGCGACTGGACCGAAGCAGGGTTTCCCGTAATCAAAGATTAGGTGGGATTGCTTCCGCGTCACAATTCCGTTCAACCTCCGTCCGTCTGCGCTCTTCCCCGTCACCCTCATTGACCGGCGTCATGCAAATCCAGTCAACAATTTGCTCTTGACCCTCGAATCGGTTCGGGGGTTCATAATCGCAGTCACCGGGCGGAGGCGACTATGCGCTCTGGAATACTCGCTGGACAGGCGAAGATCAGTGTCGATACGCTGCGGCACTACGAGCGTCTCGGATTACTCGCGCCGCCGCCGCGCACGCAGAGTGGCTACCGTGAATATCCTGCGCAATCGTTGCAACGGGTGATGCTGATACAGCACGCACTGGCGGTGGGATTTTCGCTAACTGAATTGCGGGACATCCTCAAAGAGCGCGACAAGGGCGGCGCGCCTTGTCGTCGCGTGGCAAAGCTGGCGCGGGCCAAGCTTGCGCAATTGGATGCGGAATTACAGAACCTGCGTCGGCTGCGCCGCGATATGGCACGAATCGTTCGCGACTGGGATGCGCGCGTCTCGAAATTGCCGAAGGGCCGGCCAGCGCGCCTGCTGGAGGGCTTACAGGACCGAAGCCCGCGAAGGCGCCAGAACTTTGCACGCAACGTTCAGCAACAGAAACAGCGGAGGTGATCACCATGCAGATCGGAATTACAATTCTGACTCTCGCGGCGGTCTCGCTCGTCTCGCCGGCTCAGACTCAAAATGTGCCGCAAGACAAGACGACCGAGCAACACTGCGCCATGATGCAGCGCGGCGACCAGGCCATGGGCTTTTCACAAGAAAAATCCACGCATCATTTCCTGCTCTATAAGGATGGCGGCGCGATCAAAGTCACCGCCAACGAGGCGTCGGACACCGCCACGCGCGACGCGATCCGCCAGCACCTGCAGCACATCGCCAAAATGTTTTCCGCGGGAGACTTCGACGTCCCCGCCTTCATTCACGGAGAAAATCCACCGGGAACGGCCGTGATGAAGTCACATGCGGACCAGATCGCCTTCCGCTATGAAGCGGTCGAATGCGGCGCCAAAATCCGCATCACAACCACGCAGCCGGAAACGCTCGACGCAGTACACGCCTTCCTGCAGTATCAAATCACTGATCACGAAACCGGAGATTCGCTGGAAGTACGTTAGACCAGGAAATGTGGTTACGAATGCCGAGTGACGCGGCGAAAGTCGTGGCTGGGGCGGTTGGACTCGAACCAACACCGTCCTCATTAACAGTGAGGTGTCCTACCAATTGGACCACGCCCCAGCCGTGCTCCAATTGTAAACGCGAACGCCAAAAATCCTGCGACGCATTTTTGTATCGCTTGGATTTCGCAATCCGTGGCTCTTATACAAACTCAGTCTGGGAACCCCCGCCTCTTCCGCCGATAAACAATTCTTTCGTTGCCGGTTTTCGCAATTCCCGCATACTCTTGGTCGGATGATGCACGGGAGCTTTGCCGCACATGACGAATGAAAGTCTCGTAGGCACTTGGAAGCTGGTGTCCGCTTCCAGCACCACCTCCACTGGAGAGCGCATCGCAGCCCCCTACGGTCCCGGCCCTATGGGCTTGCTCACATACGGCGCGGACGGCCGAATGAGCTCGCTGATCAGCTACGGCGGCCGGAAGCCACTCTCTTTCGGCGGTGGCACTCGCTCGCCGCAGGAAGAACAGGCGGAGGCCTTCAACACATTTCTCGCTTATGCCGGGCGATACACGCTCAGCGGCGACAAAGTTACTCACCACGTGGAAATTTCTTCGATTCAGAACTACGCGAATAGAGACCTGGTGCGCACCATCAAATTCGAGGGCGATCGAATTACGCTGCTAACGCCGCCAATGCCGGTGAACGGGAAAATCCAAACCATCGAACTGATTTGGCAGCGTTTGCCGGCCGGCGCCTGATGCGGCTATCTTCTCGAAAAGCTGGATTGCCGCTTAAATAATTACCGCAAGACTTTTCAGTCCCCGGAAACCGAACGTGGGAGCCCACTCCGGCCGCGGACCAGTCAGCCTCATCTGCGGAAAGCGCTGGACCAAATTGAGCAGCGCGATCTGTCCCTCCAGCCGCGCGAGCTGGTTTCCAATGCAAAAATGCGGACCGGCGCTGAACGCCAGATGCTGATTGTTCAGCCTTTTCAGGTTTAATTGATCGGGTTCTTTGAATTGCTTGGGATCGCGATTCGCCGCGCCCAGCATGCACAGAATTGACCATCTCTTTGGAATCCGCTGGCCGCAAACTTCGATATCTTCTTTCAGCACGCGCGCTGTGAATTGCACCGGACTCTCAAAACGCAGAATTTCTTCCACCGCCGAACGGATCATCTCCGGGTTCTCGCGCAACTCCGCGGTCTCTTCCGGATGCTTCAGCAGCGTGTACATGCCGTTGCCGATCAGATTTCGCGTGGTTTCGTGCCCGGCGAAAAGCAGCGCGATGCACTGCGCGTATAGCTCTTCTTCGGTCAGCACCTCGCCGTCTTCCTCGATGTCAATCAGCAGGCTGATCAGGTCGTTCCCCTTATTGCGGCGCCGTTCCGCCACGGCCTTCCGGAAAAAATCGGTCATCGCGATCAGCGCATCTTGCGCCGCGCGCGCCTGTTCCACCGTGCGTTCTGGATTGCCGCGAAACACCGCGATAGCCCGCGACCAATTGACGAATGTGTCGTGCAGCTCCTGTGGCACTCCGAGCATTTCCGAAATAATGCGCACGGGCATGGGATTCGCGAATTCCTGCATGAGTTCCACTTCGCAGCCGCGCTGCAAAGGCTTCAGCATGCCGTCAATGATGGCTTCGATTTGCGGACGCAAGCCTTCCACCGCTGCGGGCGCAAATCCTTTGTTGAGCAATTTACGCAAGCGGGTGTGCTCCGGCGCGTCCATGAATATCAGCCACAAGTTCAGCATGCGCGCCAGCTCGCGGAATTCGGACTGGCTGGCGGGCGGCAGGAGCGCCAACATTTGCTGCGCGCGTTTCGCGGAAAGCCGCGGGTCTTTCGCAATCGAGGAACACTCGGCGTGACTGAAAATTGCCCAGGCCCCCCATTGCCCGTCAACATCCAGCAAATGCAGCGGCCCCTCCTCGTGCATCCGGGCGTACATGGGATATGGATCCTGCAGAGTCTCGCCGCCGAACGTGATTTTTTGAACGCTGACCTTGGACAACCCTTACCTCCGCGCACCACAAGAATTTCCGCCACGCAAGCCGTAACGCATTGGCGCTGATTTTAACACGCTTGTTGAAGGAGTTTACCGCGAGCAGTTTTTCTCGCGTTCGCTTGCGCAGTCACCAGAAATATTGCGCGGCTAGCCCAGGAGGATTGGGCCCTGCCAGGAATCCGCCATCCACCACCAATGGCTGGCCGGTCATAAAAGATGCGCGCTCCGAACACATCCACAAAACCGCCTCCGCAATCTCCATCGGTTTCCCGAAACGCCCCAGAGGATGCAGCCCGATCGAGTATTTCTTCGCATCCGGCGCGCCAAAAAGTCGTTCGCCCATCGCCGTTTCGACCACTGCGGGGCACACCGCGTTCACCCGAATGTGATTCCGCGCATTTTCGAGTGCGGCGGATTTCGTGAGCCCGATAACCCCATGCTTACTCGCGCAATACGTTGCTGCACCAGCGCCAGCCCATCAGCCCCGCCATCGAGGACATATTGACGATTGCTCCGCCGCCACCCTGCTTGAGCATCTGCCGAATCTCGTACTTCAAGCACAGCCACACACCCTTAAGATTGATGTTATGGTGCGATCCCAATCTTCTTCGGACTGGCTGATGATCGGCACCGCATTTGCCCTCAATCCCCGCATTGTTGAACGCCACGTCCAGCCGGCCAAATTTCTCCACCGTTTTCTTCACCAGGTTCTCAACTTCCGAAGCCTTCGATACATCAGTTTTGACAAACAAGGCCTCGCCGCCCGCAGCGCGCACTAACTCGACGGTCTCGTTCCCCTCCACCTCGCGCCGCCCGGCAACTGCGACCTTCGCGCCGGCCTTTGCGAAAAGCACCGCGGTATCGCGGCCGATCCCAGACGTCCCGCCGGTCACCAGCGCAGTTTTGCCCTCTAATTCCCTGGCCATAGTTTCCTTTCACGAATTAGGTCAGTTTAGACGCAGGGCAGAGTCTAGGCTTTGGACGAAGTCGCGTCAAACGCCCGAGGGGGTGTTGTTCAATGCCCGCACTGCGATAGCAGGAAGGCAGCCCCACCGAATGCCCGGGTGGCCCAGCCTTTTGTTCGCCAGACTTTCGGCGCGGTTAATCGCCGCGCTAACAAACTACGGGTTGAGCGCCCGGCGCTCTTTGAGGTTTGCCAAAAGCCGTTCCACCTCGTCATTCTTTTCCAGGCGCTCGAATCGCTCGGTCACGTCTTCTCCGGCAAGTTCTTTCTCAGCGCTCGCGACGGCTTCCGCGTGGTGCACCCTTTCCTCCATCCGTCCGAACGTGGAAATTTTCGCCGGATCCGCCATCGCCGCCTCCGCTCGATTCGCGCGGCTGGCCACCAGCGAACGGCGGTGACGCGCGATCAGCATGTCTCTCTTGGACTTTGCTTCCACCAGCTTTTGTTCCAGCTTCTGCAGCGCGGTTTTCAGTCCGTCCACCTGCGTACGCTGGTCATTCACCTGCTCCTCGTAACCGGGAGAAAGCTGCTGAAAGCTGTGATAGCGCTCCAGCGCCAGGCGCGCCAGATCGTCCTGCTGTTTGTCCACGGCCTTTTCGGCCTTGCGCAGCCACTCCGCGCTCGCGGTTTCATTTTCCTTCTTCTTCTTCTCGAGCATGTGCAGATCGGCGATGGAGATTGCCACCTGCGTCTTTACCTGGAGATACTGGTTCTCCATATCCAGAATCACCTGCTTGATCATTTTCCCGGGATCCTCGGCGCGATCCACCAGGTCGTTTAAATTTGCGCGAATCAACGTGCTCACTCGTTCCAGTAATGCCATGGCCTTGCTCCTTTCCAGATTATCTGGGAACCGCATTCGCGGCGCCCGTTCTCGCGAGCGGGCGCCGCGCTTGGATTCTTAACGCTTAACGAACATCACCGGTTGGTCCCGCAACTCCCGCGATCGCCGGCTTGGGCGCTGCGTCGCCGATATTCCGCACCTTCGACAGCAGCTCGGACATTTGCATGCCCGAAAGCGCCTCGAACAAAGCCGGAATTTGCGCCGCGATTTTGGTCACGTCGCCGGTGAGTTTGTAGGCGCCTGCGGCATCGCCGTTTCCCGTCGAAACGATCGTCACTTTGCCCACGTTCGCCAGCGGTGACGCGATGGCCTTCACGATTTCCGGCATCGTCGTGAACAACCGGTCCACCACCGCCGCCTGGTTGTATTCCTGATAGGCTTCGGCTTTTACGTTCATGGCTTTCGCTTCGGCCTCGCCCTTCTTCAGGACGATTTCTGCTTCGGCTTCACCTTGCGCGCGAATCGCCGACGCCAGGCCCTCTGCTTCCGCAATCCTCTTGGATTTTTCCGCGTTAGCCAGCATTTCGATGCGTTGCCGTTCGATTTCCGCCTGCTTCAACACCGTCGCGATCAGTTCTTTTTCGTGGCGCTCGATTTCCGCCTCCTGCACCTTAATCTGGTTCTCGCGCTCCACTTGCTGCACGCGCACGGCTTCCACCACCACTTGCTGCTGCATCTTGTTCGTTTCGATTTCATAGGCCTTGTCCGCTTGCGCCTGGGCCCGCTTGGTTGCTTCCAGGTAGGCGGCCTTTTTCACTTCCAGGTCGCGCTGCGCCTCCGCCTGCTTGGCCATCGAAGAGGTCTCCGCCGCCACGCGCTCCTGGTCCGCTTGCGCTTTCGCCACGGCGGAAGCGCGGGTCGCTTCCGCGCGCTTGATCGCCGTGTCGCGGTCCGCTTCGGCCGCGGCTACGTCCGCGTCGCGCCGGATTCGCGCCACGTCCGGACGGCCCATGTTGGTGATGTATTCATTCTTGTCGCGCACTTCCTTGATCGTGAACGAAATCACTTCCAGTCCCATCTTGTTCATATCGTCCGCGCAGGTGGCGCGCATGCGGTCGCCCACCATTTCCGGCTCTTTGACGATCTGCTCCACCGTTAATTGCCCGATGATTCCCCGCAGGTGGCCTTCCATCACCAGGCGGATCAACCCTTCGCGCAATGGCGGCGTCTTGGTCAAAAATTGTTCGGCCGCCGTGCGGATGGATTCAGGGTCGGACTTCACCTTGATCTGCGCCACCGCTTCCACCGTTACTGCCACGCCCTGCTTGGTGTAGAGATCCTGCTGCGGAGCCACGTCGAAGGACATCAGCTCCAGCGACAGCTCCTTGCAGTTCTCCACCATCGGAAAAATGATGGTGCCGCCGCCTTTCACAATCCGTGTCCCGCGGAATCCGTAAACGATGAGCGCTTCATGCGGCCCTGCTTTGCGAAACATCGAAGCGAACATCGCCATCAGGAACACCAGCGCCAGTACCATGAGCCCCACGATTACCCACACACCGGTCACTGCTTGCACGGTAGTTCTCCTTTCAAAGCTTCGTCGCTTGCTTCGATTTCAGCCGCCCTTCGAGCCTTGTCACTGCTGACAATGTCCCAAGCTTCCCTCGTGCGTTTGCGCGCGCGCCGTGCGCACTACACTTATTTCGACCATTCCTCCCACGGCGCCACATACGCGATGCCCTTCTCCACTCGCGCGATCACCACTTCCCGGCCCTTCTCCAGCGCCTGGCCATCCTCGCGTCGTGCGCCCGCGCAGCGCCGCACACCAGCCTGCGAAAAAATAATTTCGCCCGTGCCGCCCTCGCGAATGGTGCTATTGACGCGCGCCACCGTGCCTACCAGCTCGTAATCGGAATCCTGCAAAATCGTTTCGTGCGGCAGCAAAACCTTCAAGAGGAACCACGACACGATCGCCGCTCCGATCACTCCCGCGAAGAGTGCGGCTGCCAGTCCCAGCAGAAACCACACTCGGTAATACTCCGTCAGCAGATACCCGGTGCCGCCGAACCACGCCAGAAACGCAAACAGCACCGGAGGATTCAGCCAGTGGCTCATTCCGTGCCCGCTCGAACTCGCCGTCGCGTGTCCCGCCTGCGGCGCGCCTACCGCTCCTTTTGCCCCGAGCGTCCCTGCGTGGTGCGCGATTGCGGCCGGAAGATGCCATTTCACCGGGACGTGCCAGTGCAGTCCGCTGAAAACGAATGACAGCAGGCTCAATACGAAGCCCACCACGAAGCAGATCAAGTAGAAATCCGCGAACGTCATGGACATACCTCCCTGGGCGTATTCAAAATCGCTCAAGCTGCCGCGGGTTCGTGCGTTCCGCCGCGCAGTACGTCATACAGATGATCCACCAGTCCAGGAACCTTCAAAATCTCGCCCAAAAGCAGCAGCGCTTTGCGTGTATCCGCATAATCCGCAATCGCCAGCAGCGCGCGGTTCATTTCCTGATCCCCGCGAAAATTTTCCGCTGCGGCATACAGCCAGGAATCCATCTTGGCGTCCTCGATGCGCAACTCGGATCCCAGGTTCGTCTGAAATCCTTCCGCGTCATCCACCAGAAATCCCGGATGCACCTTGAAAAATCGCGCCAGCAATTCGCGCGTGTTGTGAGTCATGTGCGGGCGCGCGCCGCTTTCAATCTGCGACAAGTACGATTGGCTAATCGTCTTGCGCAGTTCGCGCTTAATTTCGCGGACCACTTCGGCCTGCGTTAAGGGGCGGCCGATGCCGCGCAGATTGCCTTCGACCACTCGCAGGTGCCGGATTTTTTCGCCCAGTGTCATATTGCAATATGCAAAGATAGTATTGCTATTCGTAATGTGTGTCAAGAAGAATAGATGCCTTGTAATCAATTGCTTACGGGACTCTTGGCGATAATCGAACGCTTGAACGTGCTCCGCCCACAGCTTCGCGCATTCTCATCGAGCGGTTGGCGGTGGCGGGAATGCAGCCTTCAGCGCGCTCCAGTGACGTCGCAACGGCGCTAATCCTGCGTGGATTTGTTCAACCGAGGGAGTAAAAGCAAGGTGTAAACGGCGTGTGCGAAGATGCGGCGAAACACGGTGAAAACACCTCCGCCGAGAAGGGGTCGTAGGAAAGAATGATGCGGCGGAGTGAGGCCGAGGGAAGGAAGCCGGCCCAGCCCTCAATCCCCTAAAGGGATCCTCGGCTTTCCTTCCCTCTGACGTGTTCTATCTGGCACGCCGCGAACCAAACTTAACTTGCTGAAAACACACGCTCTTGACGTTCCGTGGCGGGTAAAAAATCCAACCCCCCTGGTAAAATTTCCGTTGCCTCCCGCTGCGAGCGATGCCGGACCGCATTTGCCCCCGGGCGCTCCTTGACCCCGCACAGCACAACTTGTTATGTTGAGAGTTTACCTTGGACGCATTTTCGCCTCTGTGCATCCATGCATATATCCGAAACACTGTAGAGGGACTTTCGCTCCTAAGATGGCTTTGAAAAAAATCGTTATCCGGGGTGCCCGGCAGCACAACCTGAAAAATATCCACCTGGAAATCCCCCGCAACACGCTTACCGTCATCACAGGGCTCTCCGGTTCCGGGAAATCCTCGCTCGCGTTCGATACTCTCTACGCTGAGGGCCAGCGCCGTTACGTGGAATCTCTTTCCGCGTACGCTCGCCAGTTCCTCGACCAGATGGAGCGGCCCGAAGTGGACTCCGTCGAGGGACTTTCGCCCTCGATCGCGATCGAGCAGAAGACCACCACGCGTTCGCCGCGTTCCACGGTAGGCACCATCACGGAAATTTACGATTACTTGCGCGTCGTTTATAGCGCGATCGGTTCTCCGCATTGTCCCCATTGCGGCAAGCCCATCACGCGCCAGTCCACCGAACAAATTGTGCAATCCGTTCTGGCGCTCAAGCCGGATGACCGCATCATGGTCCTCGCGCCAGTGGTGCGCGGCCGCAAGGGTGAATACAAAAAGGAACTCGAAAAATACGCGAAGGCCGGTTACGTCCGCGCCCGCGTGGATGGCGACCTCGTCAATCTTGACGAGCCGATTCCCCTGGACCGCCGCAAAAATCACACCATCGAGATCGTCGTGGATCGCCTTCTGCTGAAAAATGGCGTCGCGCAGCGCCTGGAACAATCGGTCGAAACCGCGCTGAAACTTACCGGCGGCCTGGTCACCATCGCCGTCGTCGGCGGCGATGAGCGCGTTTACTCCGAAAAACTCGCGTGCCCGGATTGCGGTATTTCCGTTCCGCAGCTCGAGCCGCGCTCGTTCAGTTTTAATTCACCGTACGGCGCTTGCCCCGAATGCCACGGCCTGGGCTCGAAATACGATTTCGATCCCGCGAAAGTGATCGTGGATTGGACCAAGCCTCTTTTCGAAGGAGGCCTGGGCCCCGGCTCCGGCTCGGCGTATTTGCAACGCACGATGCGCATCGCGGCGGCTGCCTACGGGTTCGATTTGGATACGCCGTTCGAAAAGCTCTCGCGCAAGACGCAGAATCTCATCCTGCACGGCAATCCTTCCAACGGTAAAAACACAAAAGATCTAAATTTCCAGGGCCTCTTAGCGCACCTCGAATCCAATCTGGAAGAATCGAAATCGGACAATTACCGCGAATGGCTCACGCAATACATGTCGCCCGTGCCGTGCACAGCCTGCAGCGAACGCCGCTTGCGCCCGGAAAGTCTGGCCGTGAAAATTGCCGGCCTTTCGATCGCCGATTTCACGGAATTGCCGCTCAATCAGGCGCGCGCGGCCGTGGACAAAATCCGCGCAAAACTTACGGTGCGCCAAATCAAAATTGCCGGGCGTCCGCTGAATGAAATCGCCGAGCGCCTGGATTTTCTGCTCAACGTCGGACTCGGTTACCTCACGCTGAATCGCTCCGCCGCCACTCTCTCCGGAGGCGAGGCCCAGCGCATCCGCCTGGCCACGCAAATCGGTTCGCGCCTGCGCGGCGTGCTCTACGTGCTGGATGAGCCGTCCATCGGCCTGCACGCGCGCGACAACGGCCGGCTGCTGAGCACGCTGGAAACCCTGCGCGACCTCGGCAACACCGTGCTGGTCGTCGAGCATGACGAAGAAACCATCCGTCGCGCGAATTACGTCGTAGATCTTGGTCCAGGCGCCGGAAAAGCCGGCGGATATCTTGTGGCTGCGGGCTCGCCCGAAGATATCGCCGCGAATCCCGCTTCGCTCACGGGACAGTACCTCTCCGGCCAAATGAAAATTGCCGTGCCGGAAACGCGCCGCAGTCCGAATGGAAAGTCCATCGCGATTCTCGGCGCGCATGGCCACAACCTGAAAAATATTGACGTCAATATTCCGCTCGGCCTGATGACCGTAGTCACCGGCGTTTCCGGCTCCGGGAAATCCACGCTCATCAACGACATTCTTTACCGCGCGCTGGCCGCCAAACTTTATCGCTCGATGGAAAAGCCCGGCGCGCATCGCGCCATCACTGGAATCGAGCACATTGATAAAGTGGTGCAGATTGACCAGGCGCCCATCGGCCGCACGCCGCGCTCGAATCCCGCCACGTACACCGGCGTCTTCGCTCCCATCCGCGAACTTTACGCGATGCTCCCGGAATCGCGCGAACGCGGCTATCGCCCGGGCCGTTTCAGCTTCAATGTGAAAGGCGGGCGCTGCGAAGCCTGCCAGGGCGACGGGCAGCGCCGCATCGAAATGAATTTCTTGCCGGATGTGTACGTCACCTGCGAAGTGTGCCGCGGCAAACGCTACAATGCCGAAACTCTGGCCGTGCGTTACAAGGGCCTCTCGATTTCCGATCTGCTCGATCTGCCCATCGAAGAAGCTCTCAAAGTCCTCGAAAATATTCCGGCCATCCAGATCAAGCTGCAGACTCTGGTGGACGTCGGCCTCGGCTACGTCCAGCTCGGACAATCCGCCACCACCATTTCCGGCGGCGAAGCGCAGCGCACCAAACTCGCCCGCGAACTTTCCAAGCGCCAGACCGGCCGCACGCTGTATATTTTGGATGAGCCGACCACCGGCTTGCATTTTGACGACGTCAAGAAACTTCTCGATGTCCTCAATCGCCTCACCGCGCTCGGCAATACCGTGCTGATCATCGAGCACAATCTCGACGTGATCAAACAAGCCGATTGGATCATTGACCTGGGCCCCGAAGGCGGCGAGGAAGGCGGGCGCATCGTCGCGCAAGGCACGCCAGAGCAAGTGGCGCGCGTGAAAAAATCCTATACAGGACAAATTCTAGCGCGGGCCCTCAATCTGAATGGCGCAAACGGAAATGGCGCTGCCAGTAAACGCGCCAGCCACGCAGTGAAACCTGACGCCGCAACCGAATAAATGGGCCTCGACGACAACAATCAGCCGCAGCAGGAACCTGAGAACCCCGCCGCTCCGCCAGCTTCCGAGCCGCGTCCGGAATCATTGCCCTTGGCTGTGAACCCCGGCGAAATCGCGCCGCCGCCCGGGATTCACTATTCGCAGCGTCCTTACACCTTTCCGCGCGTGCGGACATTCGATCCCGCTCTGCCGGAAGATCTGCGTGTGCCGTGGGGCTGGTGGGACCTGGTGTTACTGGTGATCGTCGCCATTGCCGGCACTTTTGTGCTGAGCATGTTCATCGTCGCGGGTTTTGCGCTTTCCGGAGTTAGCCTCCATCAGTTGCAAAATTCCATGAGCGACAAAAACCTGCTGCTCATAATCAATCAAGCTCTATTGTCGGTCGTTTTGCTGGTCTATTTGAGCGGGCAAATGCGCCTCAGCTTCGGCGTGCCGTTCTGGCGCACGATCGGCTGGCGTCCTCTGCCGACGGGTCCAGCGCCACGTCCCGCGGTATATTTCAGCTTCATCGTCGGCGGATTTCTCCTGGCGATTCTTGTTTCGCTCGGCTCTTCCGCAATCCACACCAAGACACAGTTGCCCATCGAACAATTTTTTCAGGATCGCATGAGCGCGCTGCTGTTGATGTCCCTCGGCGTGCTGCTCGCTCCGCTGCTGGAGGAAACAGTTTTTCGCGGTTACATTTATCCGGTGGCGGCGCGCAGTTTTGGCGTTACCGGAGGCGTGCTCTTCACCGGCACGATTTTCGGCCTCCTGCACGCTTCGCAATTGTGGGGAGGATGGGGACAGATCGCTCTGCTGGTAATCGTCGGCATCGTCTTCACCTACGCGCGCGCGGCGACGCGCACCGTCGTCGCCAGCTACCTGATGCACGTCAGCTACAATTCGTTCCTGTTCCTGGCCATGGCCATCGGCTCGCACGGCTTCCGCCATTTTCCTGGTGCTTCGTAATTATCCCGCGCTTAATCCGATCGCCGTATAACGCCAGCGGCTCAGCATCCTGCGGACCGATAATGTGACTGTCATCCCGAGCGAAGCGAGGGATCTGCTTTTCGCCACTGCCATTGCTTCTCATCACTCGCCACTACTCGCTCATCACTCGCCACTGCCTTTTTCAGTTAGAATGGATGTTTGGACGGCGCCCGGCCAAGGCGCCTGTGACGGAGACAATCGCTTTGCACACAGTAGAACCCATCCAGTGGACGCCCGAAGGCGTGGTCATGCTTGATCAGCTCAAGCTGCCCGGCGAAGTGGTCCATCACACCTACACCGATTACCGCGAAGTCGCCGCGGCCATCAAGACCATGGTGATTCGCGGCGCTCCTGCCATAGGAGTAGCGGCGGCGATGGGCATCGCGCTCGGAGTGCAAAATTCCCAGGCGAAATCGCTGGAAGAATTGCGCGAGGAATTTCCGCTCATCTGCCAGACGCTGGCGCAGACGCGCCCGACGGCCGTGGACCTGTTCTGGGCCATCGCGCGTTTTCAGCGCCGCTTCGCAGCGCTCGTCGCAGCCGCGGCTGCCGGCAACGGCAACAACGCCGCGACGCTCGAGAAGATTCGCACCTCGCTGGTGCAGGAGGCGCTGCTGGTGCACGAAGAGCGCCGCGCCGGCGATATCCGCATCGGAAAATTCGGCGCTGAATTGATGCCGCAATCCGGCCGCGTGATGACGCAGTGCAATGCGGGAGCGCTCGCTACCGGCGGCATCGGCACGGCGCTGGGCGTGATTCGCATGGCCATCGAAGCAGGCCACAAGATCGAAGTCCTCGTGCCCGAAACGCGCCCGTTTCTGCAGGGTGCGCGCCTCACCGCCTGGGAACTCCACCAGGACGGCATCCCGCTCACCCTGATCACCGACAACATGGTCGGCCACTTCCTACGCACGGGTGCGGTAGGAGCAGTGGTGGTGGGCGCGGACCGCATCGCCGCCAACGGCGACACCGCCAATAAAATCGGTACCTACGGAATGGCCGTGCTCGCCAAGGAAAACAACGTCCCGTTCTATGTCGCCGCGCCGATCTCGACGATTGATCTCACGCTGACGTCAGGCGACCAGATCCCCATCGAAGAGCGCTCGCAGCGCGAAGTAACCCATCTATCCGGCGTTCGCCTCGCCCCCAACGTCGCCGCCGCCCACCCAGCCTTCGACGTAACCCCAGCCCGCTACATAAACGCCATAATCACCGAGCGCGGCGTAGCTCGTTCACCATTCGACCATTCGCTCAAGCGCGTGGTGAACGGCTAGCCGTCCCTCGCACAACCAGTCATTCCGTCGCGCACGCATAATTCAAGGAGTTATTTCGCCGCGCAGATGCTTCGCAAGCTTCTCGATCTTCTTCAAATTCTCCGCTAGATCCTTCG
This sequence comes from uncultured Acidobacteriota bacterium, assembly GCA_963804655.1. Lineage (GTDB taxonomy): Bacteria > Acidobacteriota > Terriglobia > Acidiferrales > UBA7541 > Palsa-295. The sequence goes on from CAWDRE010000001.1 coordinate 543,373, forward strand.
GAATTTCACCTTTGCCGACCTGCTCGATCCGCGGCGGCAAGCCATCCGCCAACTGCCGCAACTCCTGCGTCTCGGCATTCACTTTTTCCATGTTGATCTGAAGATTGCGTGCCTCCGTCGGCGGATCGAGCGGCTCATTGCTCCGTTTGTCGGCTTCAATCACACCTGGAGGCCTCGGCGTGCGCGTTGATTGCGAGATTGCCGTTATTGGAATCAGAAGCAACAGGAACAAACAGAAACGAGAGAGTCGCATGAGAGCCTCCCTGGTGCGACCGAGCTTCGCAAAATCTTACTCTTGTTTCGATGAGGCGAGACGGAATTTCAATCGAGGGCGGGGAGCACGGAACCGAGAGCTGGATTCATCCTGCAAAAATGCCACTGGCTCCGATCTCTCGGAGCCAGTGGAGAAATATCCGAACGGGACGTCCGTCCCGCTTCGGGTTAGAAGGTGAGTTTCAGGCCAAACTCCGTCTGGCGCGGAGCACCAGGAGCGAAGACGCCTGTGCCCAGCCCAGCGCGGACGACGTTGTGAGTTCCCATCGGATCGTTGCCCGCTACTGTGCCATTGATGTTGCCCGGGCCACCGTTCAGGCCAGCCAAGGGAGAGTAGTTCGCGAAGTTGAACAAGTTGAAGAAACCAACGCTGGGTTCAAGCGTGAATCGTTCATGCAACGTGAAAGGCCAGCTGAGAACCGTATCAACGTTCTTATAGTAGGCGTTTCCAGCGTTGTGAGCCGGCGGCGGCAGAACTGACGGAATCACCGCCCCGAGCGACACCAACTGCGCTTGGGTGAACAACCCTGCGTTCACCAGCGCCTGTCCGGCAGGGGTCAACGTCTGGCCGTTCCCGTAAGTGCTGTTAAACGCGTTGAGATAGGATGTGAGGTTTCCCGGAGACACTCCCCGCATAAACGTTCCAGGCTTACCGATCCCGGTAGCAGCAGAGTTAAGCAGGTCACCGACAGTGCCGTCACCCGTCAGATCCGTGCGGAAGATCTCACCGGGAGTGAACTGGCCGCCTGACGGCAGCGTCAAGTCCGCCGGCTGGGGAGAAGCGAAACCGCCGATGAAGCTGAGCCGGGGCCCATGGTGCGCCACGTCAAAGGTCGCACCGAACCTAAATTGGTTCAGGCGATCCAAGCTTGTGGGGCCAAAAAACGCCGTCGGATTGCGGTGGTCGAAAGGAACGCTGCGCTGAAGTTTTGGTCATTGCCGCCGTTGCCTTCGTACTTCGAAAGCGTATAGGCGATCTGCAAGTTCAAGCCGCTCACCCCGCGGAACGGGTTGCGGACGTCTTGCTTATATTCGGCCTGCAGCCCATTGTAAACAGAGCGGCCGCTCGGGTACTGGAAGTCCCCGACGCCCACTTGCGGGTTGATGCCGCTGAACGCTGCGCCGGTGGTTGGCGTAAGTCCGAAAGCCGGTGCGCCATATCCGAAAAGATAGGAGTGACCGGAATCCAGTCCGTTCGTCGCAAAGTTGTTGATCGTGGCACCGTTTGTGATTGCGCAGTTAATTGCCGCTGAATCGGTACCACCGCATCCGAAAGCTGCAGTAGTGTTACCAATGGCGTTGAGCGCCGCCGCCATGTTCAGGTAGTTGGCATCGCCCACATGATTTACGTCAATCGTCAGTGGGAAATGCAGGCTGAGGTTTCGGACGTAATCAACCGACAACACTCCGCCCTTCACCACCTCGCGCTGCACTCCGATGTTCATCTGGTACGCGCGAGTGGGCTGATAATGGGGAGCGTAGGCTGCATATCCGTTGGCCGGAGAGAAGCTCAAGGTATTGCCCGACATATCCGGGGTTCGCGGCCGGGCCAGCAGCCGCTACGGCAACACCATAAGCTTTCTGCAAGTCCGCCACCGCGTTCGCGGCCGAGCTCAATGGATTGAAGCAGACCTGTGTGGCCAAATCCAGCCCGTCAATCGAGGTTACAGTTTGTATAGCCGCCACCGGCGTTCGGAAAGAGCATGCTGCTCGTGCCCGCTCGCAGCTCCTGGGGTGCAGGTCAAGCTTGCTGGCGACCCGAACAGCCCACTGGCAAGTTTTCCGGGCGGTCAAACAGCACGTTGTTGAAGACCGAGTTTTCGTAGTAGATGCCGCCTCCGCCGCGGATGACGGTCTTCCCGTCACCTTTCGGATCCCAAGCAAAACCGATTTGCGGTCCCAGATTCTTGTTCGGATTGCGAACCCGATCGCCCAAGCCCGAGGTAAAGCCAAACTGATCGAGAAGGTTTCCGGTGCAACTGATTAGCGTTGTGACCGAGCACGGAATCGGAGCCAAATCGCTGTCGGTCCGGCCCGTGTCGCGTTGGTATCGCAAGCCATAAAGCAAAGTAAAGTTCGGGCGGATCTTCCACGAATCACCGAGGTAGGTCTCAAAGCGGGTGTCGGATTGCCCACCGGCAGGAGCGCCGAACCCTGGTTTCTCGGTGAAATATCCCTGGCCGTTGCTCATGGTCGCTCCGGTCACAGGATAGTCGCCAACGTTCGTGGAACAGCCGTCGAAGTTCGAAAGCGCGCAGGCATAATAGGGTGATGTCTGGATGCCTGATAGAGGCGTGCCGATCACGGCGTTGTAGTTCACAAAAGTGCTGATATCCGGCCCCAAACCGAAGAACGATGCAAAGCCGCCGCCCAGGATGCGGTTTACGCTCGCGCCAAACCGGATGACGTGCGCGCCCCACACTTTGCTTCCGTCATACTTGAATTGCTTGTCGCTCTGATAAGTTTGTTGCGGAGCCAGGAAATTCGGACCCGAAGCAAAACCCGTGTCTCCGAAGACGATTTCGGCTGTTGGGAACGGGTTCGTCGGCGTCGGCGTATCGCCGGTACCGGCGCCAATCAGATTGTGAAATTTCAGATAACCAAAACGGAAGCTGTGCGACCAGTTGCCGCTGGCGTAGTCCAACCCCACGGCTTGCGACGGAGTGTTGTCGCGGTTCGAATAAATCGAGTAGTCACCGGCAAACGCGTTGCTGTTCGAGTAGTTCCAATCATACGCGAACTTGTAGAACACTCGGATATTCTTGGTTGCCTGCCAGTCCAATCTCGCGCTGGTCTGCGTGCTGCGAAATGGCGACGAGAACCCTCCGGAAAGATCCGTGAATGGCGCGCCGGTCGCCACCGCGTCCAGGCTGTCCTGCTTGATGCGCTCCATGTCCAGGAAGAAGAAGAGTTTGTCCTTGATGAACGCGCCGCCAAACCGGCCGCCAAACTGATTGCGCTGAAACGGCAGTGACTGCGAGTCCGGAAAATCCGCAAACCCGGCGTTGTTGTCGCGGAAATTGTAGAAGGCCAGCCCGTGGAAGTCGTTCGACCCCGAACGCGTTGCCAGGTTGATCGCGCCCGAAGCAGTAACCTCCGTCGAGAGGTCCAGCAGCGAACGGCTGATGTTGAATTCCTGGATCGAGCTCATCGCGATGTTCTGGGTCGTAGTTCCCACCGTCTCATCGCTGACGTCCAGTCCATCAACTTCAATTCGAGGCGTCCGGCCAAATACGCCGTTAATCGAAACTGAAGTGTAACCCGCCTTGGTGGGATCGAAAGACGTTCCGTCCTGCATTTGGACGCCAGGTTCCAGCTGAGCCAGATCGAGGAAGTTGCGGCCGTTCACGGGAAGGTTGTCAATCTGTTCGCCGCTCAGCACGCCTTGCACTGTCGCTTGCTCGGTGTTTACCGAAATCGCCGACGCGGCCACTTCGACTACGGTGCTGCTTTGGCCAACTTCTAGTTTAACGTTGCCCGACGCCGTAACCGCGACTTGTACGATGACCGGCACCTCCGCGGTCTTAAAACCCGGGGCTTCGACGCGCAATACGTAGTTGCCCGGCAGCAAACCGCCTGAATTGTATGTGCCGGTTGCGGAGGCTTCGAGTACGGTCGTCGCGCCTGTCGCCTTATTCGTGATCGTAATCTTAGCGCCGGGCACTACCGCGCCTGTCGGATCGGCCACGGTGCCTTGAATACTGCCCTGCGAAACCGTGGTCTGCGCTGCTACTTTGGTGGTCCCCATGGACATCGCCACCAGGAGCGCGAACGCCACAACGAAAAAGCGCTTCCAATTCATACAGCCTCCTAGAAATTGTGCTGAGAGTTCCGACGAGGTACGCGCACTCACCCACTGCCCCCAATACATAGAAACCCCTAGTCGCAGATCACATGGCACGTTTGTGTCCATGCAAAACCAAAAATAACTTACTTGCAATCAGACACATACAGCGAATACCAAAAATCGTTTGCATAAAATAATACGGTTTTGCATATACGTCCACACAAATCTGTATTTTCGGATTCCACGCTGTCGCCTGTGTCGCTACTGTTCGATAACGAAGCGTGCTGATGCTGCTGTCAGCCCACCCGGCATCGCCACACCGTTCGCTGGTCGCAAAATCAGGGAACACGCTCCGCGTCCGAATCGCCATATATAAGGTTTAGGTTAGCTTCAAGAACTCGGATTTCGCGCATACTTTCTCGCATAAAATCGCAGCTAAGTCTTTTGTATTCAAAACGATAAATAAGCACCCAACTGGCACATTCATTGCACATTCACAGCCGGGGAGTGGGTTGCATCTGTTGGATCCGCGTCTCCAACTAAGCAGACATAGGAGAAATAAGATGAAATCGAAGCAGCTAACGGGGCTCGCCGCGCTATTTGCGGCCTTACTGCTCTTGCTGCCGTTCACCGCCCAGGCGCAAAGCATCGTAACCGGCGGTCTCGGCGGCACTGTCACAGACTCCTCCGGCGCGGTGATTGCCGGCGCCAACGTCACGCTGAAGAACGCTGACACGGGCGCGGTATTGACGACCACCACCACGACGAACGGCACCTATCAGTTCACGCTCTTGAAGCCGGGTAACTACGCGGTGACGGTCTCTCACGAAGGATTCAAACAAGTTTCGCAACCCACGCAAGTGCTGCTCGGACAAATCGCCGTCGCCAACGTACAGCTCCAGGTTGGCGCGACCACGGAGACGGTCACCGTCACCGAGCAGGGCGCGCTGCTGCAAACCGAAGACGCGAACATCTCGTCGAACTTCGACACGCAGCAAATCCAGAATATCCCGAACCCGGGTAACGACATTACTTACGTCGCGCAGACCGCTCCCGGCGTCACCATGAACAACTCCACCGGCGGCGGCTACGGCAACTTCGAAGCCTTTGGTCTGCCGGCCACGGCAAACCTCTTCACCATCAACGGAAACGACTACAACGACGCAGAGCGCCCTGAAGCTGCGGCCCGAGTTCGCGCAGTTCGACGCCGAGCTGCGCTACCACATCCCCGGGGTGCGGGTTGCCGACCCGAAGGCGTGCCAGTGCGGCGAGGTCCTCAAAGGGGTCATCAAGCCGTGGGAGTGCAAGGTGTTCGGCACGGCCTGCACCCCCGAGACGCCGATCGGCACCTGCATGGTCTCGTCGGAGGGGGCCTGCGCGGCCTACTACAACTTCGGCCGGATGCACCGCGAGGCCGCGGTGACCCTGGGCCGCAAAGGCGCGTTGAAGCGTATGACCGTCACGGCCGTCTCGGATATCGCGGGTCCGACACCGGATCCGGGTGGCCGGCGTGGTCCAGGGCGTCGGGTTCCGCCCGTTCGTCCACCGCCTGGCGGCCGAGCTCGGCCTCGCCGGGCATGGTCGGCAACGACACCGAGGGCGTGTTCATCGAGATCGAGGGCAGAGCCGACGACGTGGCCCGCTTCGAGCAGCGTCTTGGTGGCCGACGCCCCGCCGCTGGCGCGGATCGACCGAAGTGGCATCGACCGCCGTGGCGCCGTCGGCGAGGACGGGTTCCGCATCGTCGGGAGCCGGGGCGACGGTGCGCCGCGGACGTTCGTGTCGCCCGACGTGGCCGTGTGCGACGACTGCCTGGCCGAGCTGTTCGACCCGGGCGACCGGCGCTACCGCTACCCGTTCATCAACTGCACCAACTGCGGGCCGCGCTTCACCATCACCATTCGGCTGCCCTACGACCGGCCGAACACCACCATGGCCGGCTTCGCGCTCGTGCCCGGCGTGCGCCGCCGAGTACCACGATCCCGCCGACCGGCGCTTCCACGCCCAGCCGGTGGCCTGCGCCCGCGTGCGGGCCCCGGATCTGGTTCGAGCCGTCGCCGGCGGCACGGTCGGCGGCACCGATGCCGGCGCTGGCCGCCGCCCAGCGGGCGCTCGGCCGCGGCGAGATCGTCGCCGTCAAGGGACTCGGCGGCTACCACCTGGCCTGCGACGCCACGTCGACGCGGCCGTCGACGGAGCTGCGCCGCCGCAAGCACCGGGCGGACAAGCCCTTCGCGGTCATGGTCGCCGACCTGGCCGCGGCGGGCCGGCTGGCCGACGTTGCACCGGCGCGAGGCCGACGCTGCTGACCGTCCCGCAGCGGCCGATCGTCCTGCTGCGCCGGCGCCGGGCGCACCGCTGGCGCCGGCCGGTCGCGCCCGGCAACCCGTACGTCGGCGTGCTCCTGCCGTACACCCCGCTGCACCACCTGCTGTTCCGCCCGGTCCCGGGTCGCGAGGCGGCGGTGCCCGCGGTGCTGTGATGACCAGCGGCAACCTGACCGACGAGCCGATCTGCTACGACGACGACGACGCCCGGCGGCGGCTGCGGGCGGATCGCCGACGCGTGGCTCGTCCACGACCGGCCCATCCACGTGCCCTGCGACGACTCGGTGGTCCGGGTCGACGAGGGCGACGAGCTGCCGATCCGCCGCTCCCGTGGCTACGCCCCGCTGCCGGTGCGGCTGCCCGTTCGAGGTCGACGCCGACGCTGGCGACCGGCGGCGAGCTCAAGAACACCTTCTGCCTGGCGTCGGGTCGCGACGCCTGGATGAGCCAGCACATCGGCGACATGGGCAGCCTCGAGACGCTGGCCGCCTTCGAGCGCTCCACCCGCGCAGTTCGCCGACATCTACCAGGTCGAGCCCGGAACAGGTGGCCGCCGACGCCCACCCCGGCTACCAGACCCGGCGCTGGGCCGAGGACCGCGCCGGTGACCGTCCGGTCGCGCTGGTCCAGCACCACCACGCCCACATCGCCGCGGTCATGGCCGAGCACGGCGTGCCCGCCGGCGAGCGGGTCATCGGCTTCGCCTTCGACGGCACCGGCTACGGGACCGACGGCGCCATCTGGGGCGGCGAGGTCCTGGTCGCCGGCTACGACGGGTTCGAGCGGGCCGCCCACCTGCGCTACGTGCCGCTGCCCGGCGGCGACGCCACCATCCGCAAGCCCTACCGGGCCGCGCTGGCCCACCTGTGGGCGGCGGGCATCGACTGGGCGCCCGACCTCGCGCCGGTCCAGGCCGCCCCGGCCGCGAGCTGGCGGCGCTGGGCGGCAGCTGGAGCGGGGCGTGTTGTGCGTGCCGACCTCGAGCATGGGCCGGCTCTTCGACGCCGTCAGCTCGCTGCTCGGGGTGCGCCACATCGTCTCCTACGAGGCCCAGGCGGCCATCGAGCTCGAGACGGTGGCCGACGCGGCCGCGGCTGGCAGGCCCGGGCGACTACCGCTTCGGCGTCGTGGGCGACGAGATCGACCCGGCCCCGGTCCTGTCGGGCCATCGTCGCCGACCTGCGCCACGGCCGTCCGGTCGGCGCGGTGGCGGCCGGGTTCCACCTGGCCGTGGCCCGGCTGATCGGCGAGTGGCCGACGAGCTGCGGCAGGCGACCGGGATCGACCGGGTGGCCCTGAGCGGGGCGTGTTCCAGAACGTCCTCGCTGGTCCGCCTGGCCCGGGCCGAGCTGGCTCGAGCGTCGGTCTCTGGGTGCTGACCCACGGCTCGTTCCCCCCAACGACGGCGGCCTGGCCCTGGGCCAGGTCGCCGTCGCCGGCGCGACCGCGAGCGCGCCGCTCCAGGCGGAGGCATGATGGCCAGCCGATGCGACGTCCCGTCTGGTCCGCCGAGGAGACCGGCCCGGCCGAGGACCTGGCCGCCGCCGCCCTGGCGCTGGCCCGCCGCTTCGCCGCCGGGCGCCACCATGTGGTGCGTCGTCGCCGCAGTGGCCGGCCCACGGCCGCCACGTGGCCGTCGAGTTCGTCCACCCGGTCATCGTCGGCAAGCGGGCCCTGCCGGCCGTGACGTCGACGGCGCCGACTGGCGGCCGACCCTGCGCCTGCTGGCCCGGCCGGGCGACGTGCTCCTGGCGGTCAGCCGGCCGACGATCCGGTGACCGTCGACCTGCTGCGCGCGGGCCGAGGCCTGGGGCCTGACCCGGATCTGGCTCGGCGCCGGGCCGCCCCGCCCGCCGGCCGGGCCGAGCACGTCGTCTGGGTGGACGGAGCCGATCCCGGGCTCGCCGCCCGCTCCGGCGACTGGTGCTCCTCTACCACCTGCTGTGGGAGCTGACCCACGTGGTCTTCGAGCACCCCGGCCTCCTCGCCGCCGAGCCGGACGTGCACCGACGAGGTCTGCATCACCTGCTCCGACGAGGGGCGGGTGGCCGAGGTCCAGGCCGTCCGCGGCCGGCGGCATGGCCGAGGTCGCTGGTCGCGGGCGGCCCGAGACGGTCGACGTCAGCCTGGTCGACCCGGTGGCGCCCGGCGACCTGGTGCTGGTCCACGCCGGGGTGGCCATCACCGCGCCTCGGAGGCGACCGGCCGTCATGAGCAGCCGAGCCGACCGGCTTCCTCTATCCCTTCATCGAGGCCGAGGAGCGCGACGCCGCCGTCCTGGTGGCCGACCTGGCCGCCTCGGCCCGGGCCAAGATGGCGGAGAGCCGGGCGCTGCGGACGGCGACGCTCGAGCGGCTGCCGGCGAATCCTGGCGCGCGGCGGCGGGCCATGGCCGACCGCTTCCGGGCCGGCGGCCGGCTGTTCGCCTTCGGCAACGGCGGCAGCGCCACCGACGCCGAGGGGACGGTCGACCTGTTCCGCGACCCGCCCCGCGGCCGCCGCTGCCGGCGCTGTCGCTGGTCGACGACCGGGCCGTGCTCACCGCCCTGGCCAACGACGTCGGCTTCGAGCTGGTGTTCTCCCGCCAGATCATCGCCCACGCCCGGCCCGGCGACATCGCGGTCGGGCTTCTCCACCAGCGGCGACTCGGTCAACGTGCTGCGGGCCTTCGAGGAGGCGTCGCGGCCGGCGGCTGCTGACCGTCGGGCTCTGCGGCTACGAGGGGGGGGCCATGGCGAGCCAGCGACGCGGTCGACCACTGCCTGGTGGTGCGCTCGGACAGCGTGCACCGCATCCAGGAGGCCCAGGACGCCCTGACGTTGCGAGCTGTGGTCGACGGTGCAGCGCCATCTCGGACGACAGGGAGCGGCGCCATGACCGAACGTGCGCCCGGCAGACCGGGGCCACCGGGCCGGGAGGCGGCGGTCTTCGACCGCATCGAGGCCTTCCGGCGGCGCCGGCCCCGCCTGCTCGACGAGGTGGTCACCCTGGCCCACGGCGCCGGCGGCAAGGCGTCGGCCGCCCTGCTCGACGCGGTGTTCCTGCCCGCCTTCGCCAACGACGCCCTCGCGGACCCAGACCGACGCCGCGGTGCTGACGCTGCCCGTCGGGTGAGCGGCTGGCCTTCAGCACCGACTCGTTCGTGGTCAAGCCGCTGCGGTTCCCCGGCGGCTCGGTCGGCCACCTGGCCGTGCACGGCACGGTCAACGACCTGGCCATGATGGGGGCCCGTCCGCTGGCCCTGTCGGCCGCCTTCGTGCTCGAGGAGGGCTTCCCCATCGAGGCGCTGCAGGAGATCGTGGCCGACATGGCCGAGGCGGCCGCCGGCGGCCGGCGTGCCGATCGTCACCGGCGACACCAAGGTGGTCGACCACGGCGCGGCCGACGGGATGTACATCTCCACCTCGGGCGTCGGGGTGATCCCCGCCGGGCGGGAGCTCTCGGCCGCCCGGGTGGCCGACGGCGACGTGGTGATCTGCTCGGGCACCATCGGCGACCACGGCACGGCGGTGATGCTGGCCCGGGGCGACCTGGCCCTCGAGGCCGACATCGTCTCGGACACGGCGCCACTGCACGACCTGGTGGAGCGCCTGCTGGCGGCCGCCCCGTCGACCCGGTGGCTGCGCGACGCCACCCGGGGCGGCGTGGGCACGGTCTGCAACGAGCTGGCCCGGGACAGCAACCTCACCGTGGTGCTCGAGGAGGCGGCCCTGCCGGTCCGGCCGGCGGTGGCGGCGGCCTGCGAGCTGCTCGGCATCGACCCGCTGTACGTGGCCAACGAGGGCAAGTTCGTGGCCGTGGTGGCACCCGACGAGGCCGACGCGGCGCTGGCGGCCCTGCGGGCCACCCGCTGGGCCGCGACGCCGTCGCGATCGGCGAGATCCGGTCCGAGCCGCCCGGCATCGTGGTGCTCGTCACCCCCTTCGGCGGCACCCGGATCGTCGACATGCTGGTCGGCGATCCGCTGCCGCGCATCTGCTGACGCGCTAAAGCTGCCGGTGATCCGAAACCCCGCCAGCGCATCCTGCTTTCATGTGAATGCCTCGCCCCACGCACAAACAGGGCTATCACCCCCGGAACGGTTTCCCTCCGACCGCAACCCTTGATCACCCTCGACGCGGGTGGGATCATCCGATTCCGGGCATGGGCGGGGGGAGTCAACCGCCCAGACCGAAAGCAGATCGCTCCTCCCCCGCTTTGCCTCGCGAAACTCCAAACGCAGCCGGATCGTTAAAACGGGTAATCAACGGTAAACTCACTGCGCGTGCGCGGAGTGCGTGACCCACGGAACTGACAGGCCGGGGACGTCCCAATATCACGTGTCAATGGCTCCAGCACCGAGTTTGGGTATCCCCAGCGTTGAAGGATGTTCCATAACGCCCACTCGAGATCCCACCTACGCCTGATAGCTGGACGCGGTACGGATCGATGTCCTGACGGTGCACCGTCCGCGTTTTACTGCGTTCGCCCGCCAGCAGCATGGGGCCACCGGGAGAGTGGTTTCGCCAGCAGCATGGGGCCACCTCGAGGTGAGTTTCGCCAGCAGGATGGGGCCACCTTTTCGCCAGTGATGGGACCACCCCGGAGATCCACCAGCGGCGTCGCCGCTCGGGTTGGAGTCGCCACCTGACCGATAGCGGCCCAGGAAGGTGGCGATGAGCTTCAGGGAGGTTCAGGTGCATGAGATCCGAGAGGTCCTGCGGCTGTGGCTGCGGACGAGAGTGACCGGGCGATCGCCCGGCTGTCGCTGGTGGACCGCAAGACGGTCAGGCGCTATGTGGCGGCCGGGATGGAGTCCGGCCTGGTCCGCGACGTCAATTACATCCAGCTGAGTGACGGCTGATAGGCCAGGTGTGTGAACGGGTGCGCCTCACCGCCCCGACGGGCATGGGGCCGGCTGGGGGATTCTGCGGGCCCATCACGAGCAGTTGAAGGGGTGGCTGGTCGACGAACGCCTCACGGTGGTCAAGATGCATGAGCTGCTCGTCCGCCAAGGCATCGAGGGTCCCACAACGCAGCGTGCACCGTTACGCCGTGGAGGTGCTCGGCGTGGGCCGCTCGGCCCGGGGGGTTACCGTGCGGGTGGCCGATGGCGAGCCGGGCGTGGAGTTGCAGGTCGACTTCGGCAAGATGGGGTTGATCTTCGACTCGGTGGCCGGCCGGCGAAGGGTGTGCTGGGCGTTGATCTTCACTGCCTGCTACTCGCGACACTGTTTTGTGTGGCTGTCGTTCTCCCAGACGACCGAGACGGTGATCGACGGGTTCGAGGCGGCCTGGGCGTTCTTCGGCGGGGTGTTCGTGGTGGTGATCCCCGAATTATGTGGCGCGGCACATAATCGGTCTTCTGTTCCCGACCGGGTTATGTTCCCGCACGGGGTCAGGGGCGGTGATCACGGTCGCGGGCGGGGCTTGACCGCCAAGATGGGGCACATAACGGTGTGCGGCGGGGCCAGGGTGCTTCCTCTATCCCTTCACGGAGAGGAAGTTGCCCATGTTGGAGGAGTACTTCATCAAGCCCGACACCGTCGACCGGGTCCGGGCGTGCGGGATCGGTGCAGAGATCGAGCTTTACACGACCTGGTTGTCCGAGCAGGGCTATACGGCTCGGACGGTATTGCGCCGGGTGCCGTTGGCAGTGGTGACCTGCACTTACATTGGTCGGGAAGGGGGGATTTGAATCCCCGGCCTCAGCGTCCCGAAATCCCCGAAGGGGGTCGAGGGCGATCCTCCACGGACTGATTTCGCAGGTAAGCACCGTCCAGGGGATACGTCGAGACGGCGCTGAATGGCTGCGGGTGTGCCATGGGGTGTGCCATAGCTAGCAGTCGCTAGCAGCGAGCTAGCACCGAGCGCCCGCGGGGTTGATCGAGCGCGCCAGCTGACAGACGAAGTCTAGCCGGTGGCGCGCTCCGCCCGCGATTGGACGGCCGCCCGCCCGAAGGGCTTTGACGAGTTCACAACCGTGTCGATGCCGTGCGCCTCCTACCGCGCTCCCTGGTGTCGACCGCTCGATCGCGAGGTATGTAGAGATGCAACGAATCACGGCGGAAATGCCACCGACTCGGTCGAGTTCGGCGACCGACGGCTGGCGGGACGACGCGGCTTCGGGGGGCGCTCCACGGAGCTCTTCGTGCCGCCGAGCAGCGAGGGGCAATGGCCTTCGTTCTTAGCGACCTGCTCGGTGGCCCACCTGGGAGCCAACAGCACTCGCGAGGCGGCAGCGTGAGGGGCCGTCGCAACCCGGAACGAATCCGGTGGGGTGAGCAGTCCCCTGGCGGTGAGGACGAGGGCCACCTGGTGGTCATGCCCAGCCGGGCACCGACCGGCGGCGAGAAGACTGCTTACCGGGCCGCCCAGCGGCTCCAGCGGCAGCTGCTGAACGCCCGCCGGCAGGCAAACCGGGAGCGGGCGGCGGCCGAGCTGGCCGAAGCGAGAGCAACACCGCAGCTGCCCGCCCGGGGTGAGCGAGGGCCGGAGGCGGGGCGGTCCTGGTGGCGGCTCCGTGTGGAACCACATCGGGCCACCAGCGATGTCCTGGCGGTCGCCTACCCGTTCTTGGCCGAGGAGGGACTCGGCTCGAGTGGGGTTCTCATCGGCGTCGACTACTGGTCCGGTACGGCCTTCGTGTTCGACCCGTGGGTCCTCTACGACCGGAAGGTCCTCACCAACCCGAACATCTTGATCGCCGGTCAGATCGGGCGGGGCAAGTCGATGTTGGCGAAGTCGCTGGCCTGCCGGGAGATCGCGTTCGGCCGGCGGGTGTACTCTGCGGCGACGTCAAGGGCGAATGGTCGGTCGTCGCTGACGCGGTGGGCGGGGCGGTTATCCGCCTGGCGGTCGGCTCGAGCAGTCGATCAATCCGCTGGACGAGGGCCCTCGCCCCTCGGGCATGTCCGACATCCGGCAGTGGTCTGCCCAGGTAACGAAGCGGCGTCGGACACTGCCGGGCGCGCTGGCCGAGGCGACGTCGTCGCCCGCTGTGGCCCATGGAACGTACCGCGCGGCCACGGCGCTGGATGAGGCCTCCCAGGCGACCGTCAGCCGTCCTGCCTGGGCGGTCGCCACCCTACATGAACCCTCCGTGCCCGACCGGGGGCGACCGTCGCTCAGTTGCGCGACGGGCCGGGAGGTCGCGCACGCTCTGGACCGGCTCGTGCACGGCGACCTCGCCGGCCTGTTCGACGGGCCGTCCACCGTCTAGTTGGTCCCCAGCCTGCCCAATGGTCTCGGTCGACCTGTCCGAGATCAGCGACGACGGGCCGCTCACCGGTCTGCTCATGACCTGTTGCGGGGCATGGATGGAGGCGGCGCTCGCCGACCCGGGCGGCGGGAAGCGGCTGGTGGTTTACTACGAGGGCTGGCATTCGGACGCGTCAGCCGGCGCTGCTGGCCCGCATGCAAACGCAATGGAAGGTCTGGTGCCCTGCCTGGGGGCTGGCGAACATGCTCGTCATCCATCGGCTGTCCGACCTGGAGGCGGTCGGCGATGACCGCTCCCAGAGCGTGTGGCCTGGCCCAAGGACCGCCGGGGGATACCGCCACCCGGATCCTCTATCACGAGCCGTTCG
>CAWDRE010000002.1:0-1656704 GCA_963804655.1 uncultured Acidobacteriota bacterium
CTTCATCGAAAAACAGGGCTTCTTGCAACAGGTGCCAGGAGTGTCTCTCGGTGAGCGATCCCTCATGGTCGCCGTGAAGAATATCGCCCGCCGGCTGGGTGACGATATCTCGGAATCGAAGCCTATTCTCGATTCACGACTCCCCGATGGCAGCCGCGTCGCCGCGGTGATCCCGCCGTGCAGTCTCGCCGGCGTCACGCTGACCATCCGAAAGTTCAACACCCGCCACTTCGAAATGGAAGATCTGATCCGAGAAGGCACCCTCGACCGGCCTCTCGCGAACCTTCTCGAAGACTACGTCCTCGCACGCAAGAACATTCTAATTTGCGGCGGGACCGGCACTGGAAAATCGACTCTGCTTTCGATCCTCGGGAAGTTCATCCCGCAGGATGAACGCGTGCTCGTCATCGAAGATACGGCCGAGATTCAATTGCCGCAGGAAAATCTCGTTCGCTTTGAAGCACGCCGGGAACAGAACGGGCTTCCGGCCGTGGCGATCCGGGATCTTCTCAAAGCAGCACTCCGCCATCGCCCCGACCGCATCGTTTTGGGAGAGGTTCGCGGAAGCGAAGCGTTCGATCTCTTGCAACTCCTCAATACGGGACATTCGGGAACGCTATCCACCATCCATGCAAGTTCCGCGCAACAGGGTCTCGCGCGCTTCACCAGCTGCGTGTTGCAGAGCGGCGTCGAGTTGCCTTTTAAAGCCATCAAGACAAACATCGCCGATTCGCTCAACATCGTCATCCACGTCGAGCGCCGGCCTGGCCGCCGATACATTTCCGAAGTTCTCCTGGTCAACAGCTACGACCCGGATGCGGACCTGTTCGACTACGGCGCCGTGTTCCTGGCCAAGCAGGATCACCCATGAGCGCCGATAGCAAATTCGCCCCCCGCTCTCTCACGGCCTCGGAGTATGTTCGAGAGCTGTTCGGGCCTGAAGATAACGCCGCGATCCTCGTCCGAAATCGCTCCACGGGCCACACCGTTCAAACCATCTCCAAGGCAGAGACGATCGCAGGCACGCCGTTTCAAACCTGGCTCGCGAGCCAGAATGCCAGCGGCTATGACGTGTTCATGGGAATGAATCCCATTAAGGACGGCGCGTTCAGTCGGACCAAGCAAAATATTCAGGATGTCCGGCACGTCTATCTCGACCTCGACAGAAAGGCGGACCAAGCTCTCGAAGCGATTCGAAATTCAGCCGAGGTTCCAGCACCGAACTTCGTCCTCGATACCTCTCCCGGCAAGCACCAGGTCGTTTGGAAAGTGAGCGGGTTCAGTCAGGACGAGGCTGAATCTCTGCTTCACAACCTTGCAAATAGGTTCGGCGGCGATCTGGCGGCAACCGATTCGACGCGCGTGCTGCGCCTCCCGGGATTCGCTAACCACAAACTTCCCGAGGAGTTCATTGTCCAAGCCCGTCACGAAAGCGATGCGGTCTACACGCTCCGCGACTTCGCGATTGACGAAGATTCCCCCGAAATGCCAGGCCACTCTGCGGACGCCGACGAGCGAAGGCGGACGCTGCCAGCGGACCACAAAAGCCAATCCGAGCACGATTGGGCTTACGCGAAGCGCGCCCTAGCCCGTGGCGATGATCCCGAAGTCGTCATCCAGCGTATCGCTGACTATCGGGCGGCTGACAAAGACGATCCGAACTACTACGCGCGGAGAACCGTTACAAAAGCCCAAGCGGAACTCAAGAGTTCGACACCTCCCCCAATACACGGCTCTCCAGAGAGCGAGGGGAGCAGTCAGAATCGCGATCATTGAACGGAAAAGGTCTCCAAGCCAAACGATTTCAGTCTCGGAAGGTCATGAGCATCAAGGTGCAACGGGAATCACAGTTGCCGCGAGGAAACGGCGTTGATACAGTCATCAACGCGACACCAGATAAGCGGACAGGGAGAAAATCCATGTCACGTCGATCTGGTCAGGACGGTTGCATTCAGAAGGATGGCAACTGGTACGTGGTTCGCTTTTGGAAGGATGTCGCGGGCCAAGAGAAAAGGCAGAGGGTTTGGGAGAAAATCTGCCCCGTCTCGGGTCCCGGAAAGATCTCGGCGTCCGAACGAAAGCGCAGGGCCAAGGAAATAATCGCGGCCAGCGGAGCAGACACCGCAGAATTCTTCGAGAAAGTCGTTCGCTCAAGCTACGGTGTCACGTTTCGTGAGCAGGCCGAGACTTGGCTGAAACAGATGAAAAACCGCAAGCGTAGGCCGGTGGCGCCCGCTACGCTTGATAATTGGGAGCGCTGCTTGAGGAACTGGCTGAATCCGAACATAGGAGATATGCCCCTGGGCTCGATTGGCAATCTAGCGCTGAAGAATCTCGGCGCGACGATGGTCGAGCGCGGCCTCGGTGCGTCGGCGATAAGGTCCTACACGAATGCCGTTAAGATGGTTGTGGCTTCGGCGATCAATGAAGAAGGGGAGCAGCTCTTTCCCCGAAAATGGAATCACGACTTCATCGATCTCCCCGAAGACAGGAATCCCCAGCAACCGTTTCTTACCGGCGACAAGGTGACTGCAATTGTCGCCGCGCCAAAGGAGCAGCTCTATCGGGTGCTGTACACGCTATGTGCATCTGCCGGATTGCGTTTCGGCGAGGCACTGGGGATCGATATCAAGAATATTTCTCCAGACTGCGCGACGATCCGGATTTGTCAGAAGGCATGGCGGGGCCAGATTCACGATTTCCTGAAGTCCGAGAACGGCAAGCGGGAGGTCGACCTACACTCAACCGTCGCGGCAATGCTGAAGGATTTCATTGGTGACAGAACGTCCGGGCTCCTGTTCTCTACCAAATCAGGCCGGCCGCTGGCACAAACGAACATTCTTCGGCGTTCGCTTCATCCGATTCTCGCTTCGCTCGAAAAGCCGAAAATGGGCTGTCACGCGTTCCGCCGATTCCGCGTCACGTGGCTTCGCAAGAACTCAATCCCTGAGGATCTCCTCAGGTTCTGGCTCGGCCACGCCGGAAGAACGGTGACGGACGCCTATTCCAAGCTGACAAGCGATGCTGAGTTTCGCAAGCAAGTGACCGAGAAGGTTGGCTTGGGTTTTGAACTTCCACTCGAAAATGCCCCAATTGGACGGAGTGGACGGAAAACTCAAGTTGGAGCTGTTGAGGAAATGGCTGTAAGCTATTGAGAGTATACTGGTTGCACCGCGTGGGCGTGTAGCTCAGCTGGGAGAGCACCTGCTTTGCAAGCAGGGGGTCACCGGTTCGATCCCGGTCACGTCCACCAATTATCTGTCCGCAAATCAGTCTGAGCCGTCCGCGGAACAGTACAGGCATCTAGAAACAAGTAACCTTCCCACGGCGGCAGCGACCGGCGGGAACTCCCCTCGCTATACTAATCAGCCGGCGGAATTGAAAGCTGCCGGTGCACTGGTGAAGTATTTCCAATGCGGTCGGCGCCTCGGTATGCCGGTAGTAGGGAAGACGAAAGGCCACACCGAATGGTCGGCTGTGGCACCGGGGCGGAGCGGGTTTATACTGCCCGCTGCGTGAACGGGACGCGAGGAGAGCGATGGCTAGGTTGGGCTCTCGGCATGTGGTCAGTATCGAGGATCTGAGGCGTCTGGCGCGTCGGCGGCTGCCGAAAGCGGTGTTCGACTACCTGGACGGCGGCGCAGCGGACGAAGTGACGTTGCGGGAAAACTGCCACGCGTTTCAGGAAGTAATTTTGCGGCCGCGGCAGGCTGTGGTTCACGAGAAGCGTGATCTGCGGACTCGCCTGCTCGGGCATGAGATATCTTTTCCGGCAATGCTCGCACCCGTTGGTTACAGCCGGCTGATGCATCCTGATGGAGAAATAGCGGCAGCGCGCGCTGCTGGCGACTGTGGGACGGGATTCATTCTCTCGACGATCTCGGGCCACAAGATGGAGGAAGTGAAGGCGGCGTCTAGTGGACCCGTGTGGTATCAGCTCTATCTGGTAGGAGGACGCGAAGCGGCCGAGGGCGCGATCGAGCGTGCGCGCGCCGCTGGATTTTCCGCGCTCGTGATTACGATTGATACGCCAGTGGCGGGAATGCGCGAGCGAGACGTGCGTAACGGCGTGAAAGAGTTGATGGGCAACTCTCTGCTGGCAAAGATTCCATTCATTCCCGAACTTCTCGCGCATCCTCGATGGCTGGCAGCATTTCTGTTGGATGGTGGTGTGCCGAAACTCGAAAATGTCAGGATGCCCGGCAAGGGCGCGATGCTGATGACCGATGTGGCGGCTGCACTGGCTAGCGCCGTCGTGACCTGGGATGACTTGCGTTGGCTGCGCAAGATGTGGCTCGCACCGATCGTGGTGAAGGGTGTATTGACGGGCGACGATGCGCGGCGGGCAATCGACGAAGGCGCCGACGGCGTGGTCGTATCCAATCATGGGGGGCGGCAACTGGATGGCGTGGCAGCCTCACTACGAGCGCTGCCGGAAATTGTTGCGGCGGTCAACGGACGAGCAGAGGTGCTCATGGATGGAGGCATCCGACGCGGCTCCGATATCGTGAAAGCGATTTGCATGGGAGCGCGAGCCGTGCTGGTGGGACGAGCATACGCATACGGGCTCGGCGCCGCAGGGCACGCAGGAGTCGTGCGTGCACTCGAGATATTGCGCGCCGACGTAGAGCGTACACTTCAGCTGCTAGGTTGCGCGTCGGTGGCAGAACTGAATTCCTCGCTGATAGAGATACCGGAAGCCTGGTGCGCGAGGCCTCGCTCATAAACCCGCGCGAGCTCCCACGATTTTTTCAAAGTGCTCGAAGTGGAAACGTAAACTCCCGCGCCGCGCGCCAAGTGGTTTCGCAAATTGGACGCACACGTTCCGCTATTGCCGCTTCTAGCGGTTTGGTCCCAGCGCGTACAACCCTCCGTCAACAAGAATCGTTTGACCGGTGCAAGCAGTGGCGACAGAAACCAGGAAAAATGCAACTTCAGCGCACTCGGCAACGGTCGCCAGCCTTTGCAGCGGCGTCGCGCCTTCTTCCGCAAGAAATGCGGAATCCGAATCAGGACGACCGGCGAATTGAGTGCGGATGAGGCCCGGAGAAATCGCGTTGACGCGAATCTCGGGTGCCAGCGCACGCGCAAGCGATTTCGTCATGGTCAGTACGCCTGCCTTGGCGGCCGCGTAAGCGATCGAACTTCCTACCCCGGTGGAACCCGCGACGGACGCAACGTTTACGATGGAAGCTCCGGATTGTTTTCGCAGCAGTGGCACGGCCGCTCGAATGCAATAAAAGACACCACGCAAATTGATGTCGAGTGTCTTGTCCCAGATATCGTCGGTGAGTTCATCCAGATTGCGGTGCGGTACACGCGTGCTCCAACCCGCATTGTTGACCAGCGCATCCATCCGCCCAAATTCGCGCTCGACTCGCGCGATCATGCCGCGCACTTCCGCATCCTTTGAAACGTCGGCCTGAATTGAAATTGCCATTCCACCGGCCGAACGAATTTGCGAGACCAGGCCTTCTGCCGCCTGGCGCGACCGGCGGTAGTTCACCGCGACCTTGACGCCGTCGCGCGCGAACCGCTCCGCGATGGCTCGGCCAATGCCGGTGCCCGAGCCGGTTACGAGCACGACGCGTCCTTCCAGGCTCATTAGGGTTGGGCTCCCCCGCAAGCTGCGATTACTTCTTTTCGAATTGGCCTTCAAAACGGGTCGGATCGCGATACTTCACCGTCTGTAGATGTTCGCAATACAAGACCAGTTCGCCAGGCATCTTGAAAACTTCGTAGGACACTCTGACCATTCCCATCGTCGGATACTTCGGCCGTTTTTCAAGATTGGTGCGTATCGTATAGATTGTGTCGCCGATGAACACCGGTTTTATGAAACGCAGCTTATCGTAGCCGTAGCTGAAGGTGTGGATGTTATTGTGCGCCATCAGCCCCAGTCCAACGCTGAAAACCATTGCGCCGGCCACCAGGCGCTTCCCGAATATGCCTTGCTCTTTGGCGAAAATTTCGTCGGCGACGTACGGGTGCATATCGAGAACGATCGCATTGAATGCCATGCTCTCGCCCTCCGAGATTGTCCTGCGGATCGAGCGGGCGCGAACACCGACCTCAAAATCCTCGTACAGCCAGTCTTCCTGATTCCAAATTCGAATTTGTTCGTGTTTTGCCGGATCGGGGTTCGGGTTGCTCACTTGAATTCCTCTCTTCCAGCCGATTCAAATCTCTTCAGCAGCGGGGCGCCGCCAGGGCCAGACGTTCCGCAAACCGCTTGTTGAGCCAGCCGACCAATTGCTTATCGCTGGTCTCACGCTTCAAGCAGCGGTTGATTTCGATTCCTGCCGCCTCAAAGAACCGGACGAAGCCGTCAAAACGCGGCCGTACGTACGCCCTTTGCAGGGATTCCAGCGTCTCGGAGAAAAATCCACCGGCCGCCTCATTGATTTCCGGATCAATCCAGGCCGAAAGGCTGGCAGGCTGCCCGCCCTCCCGCACGTACGTTCCACGCTGGTGCTCCGGGCTCGCGAGCCATTTGGCGTACGCCACAGCTTCGTCGCGATGAGAACTGAACTGGCTGACCGCCACGCCCGTTCCACCCAGCTGAGTTCCAGCGCATCCAAAGTCGGCCGCAGCGGGCGCATTCATGAATTTCAACGGGACAGCATTCTCGCGGCGAGAATAGTTGGAATAGCCGTAGGCCCACGGGCAATACACGGCGTCTGATTCCGTTACCATGTGGTCGTACACCTGAATCGGGTTCCAATCGGTGGATTTGGGATGGGCGATGGCGATGAGCGCGTGCAGGCGCTCGAGAACTCCGCTCGCGATCGCCGATTCGACGAATGGATCTGCATTCTCCACGATGGGGTGGCCCATATTCGCAGTCAGTGTGAAAAAAAGACTGATCGCATCAATAGGACATGCCGGAACGATTATGAATTTACGATTCGCGCGGACTTCGCGTCCCAATTGCAGGACTTCGTCGAATGTTTTTGGCGTTCGCGACGACAGCTGCTCGAGGAGGTCCGGCCGATACGAAGCCACCTGGGTCGCGGCATCAATCGGCAACGCCCAGATACCTTGTGCATAGCGGTAAGAGTCCCAGGATGGACCCACGGAATCGCGTGCGAACTCAGCGCGTTCTGCCGCGCTCAGAAACGAGCCCAGGTCCACGAGCACGCCGTGTGCGGCCGCATACCCGACGAACGGGTGGTCCATCACGATCAGATCATAGAGATCAAGATACTGCTCGATAGGGGCTTCGCCAAATTCGCGGAGAGTCCGGCGATCCCAGTGGATCGCAACT
Organism: uncultured Acidobacteriota bacterium; assembly: GCA_963804655.1. Classification (GTDB taxonomy): domain Bacteria; phylum Acidobacteriota; class Terriglobia; order Acidiferrales; family UBA7541; genus Palsa-295. The sequence goes on from CAWDRE010000002.1 coordinate 7,268, forward strand.
CCCGCTTTAGATTTCTGGTATTCGGCAGCGCCTGCAATCAGTGGAGCATAGCCCCGTGGATGATCCCAAGTCAGGCCTCGCAATGAGATTCCCACGATTCCCTCACGCACCAAGCTCTGCTGAATAGTTCATGGCTGGCTCGAAGCCGGTTTCTTTTGCACGATCAGAATGTGTTCGCAATACAGGACAACCTCACCGCGCTGATTGATCACCTCGCATGCTTCGATCACGCGGCCGGAATCAGGGCGTTTCGCGTCCCCCTGCTTCTCTTTGATCGTGACGCGCGTGTGAATTGTGTCGCCGATGAAAACCGGCTTAGGGAAACGCAATTTATCGTATCCATACGTGAAGGCGACCGGGTTAATCTGGCTGGCCGTCAGTCCGACTCCGACGGCAAACGTCATCGTCCCATGTGCGATCCGTTGACCGAACGGAGTTTGGCGCGCAAATTCGGCGTCCACATGGTGCGGAAAGAAGTCTCCGGAATGGCCGGCGTGCAGCACAACGTCGGTTTCCGTGATCGTTCGACCCGAAGTATTCCGCTGCGTGCCGACGACGTAATCCTCGAAGTATTCCGTCTTCACCATCGCTTACTCTCCCGCGCTCGTGAGCGGGCTCTTCATCCGCCGATTGCTGTGGAAAGTGCCTGGCTGGCAGCCTGAAGCGCCGCTCTCACCTGAATAGGACCCACTCGGTCTCCGATTCGCGGCAAAAACGGCACGGAAAGTGTCGCGATCGCTTCTTCGTGCTGATTCAGAACTGGAAAACTTACATTCACCACGCCCGACACCTGATAGCTAGCCATTTCTTCGTAGCCGCGCTCGCGAATCCGCGCCAAATGCTCCTCAAGATCCGCAGGAAGCGGCCGGTCGGTCTGCCGTCTCCACGCGGCGAGTGATCGAGCACGCATTTCATCCCGCTGAAAAGCCAGGAGCACATGCCCGGACGCAGTGTTTAGCAAGTCAATCCGCGCGCCAAGTTTCAAAGCGAAGCCTGCACTGCCGGGCGCGTCCACTTGGGCAACAACAACTACCTCGGCATTGCTGGGCATTGCGAGGTGGCACGATTGGCGCGTTTTGTGGGCAACTTCTTCCATCAGCGGGCGCGCCTCCGCGACTATTCGCTGCAGGGGATGATGGCGGTGGGCGAGTTCGAAAAGTTTCAGCGTGAGCTGAAAACGCTCATCGGGCAACACCTGAGAAATATAGCCGCGCTCGGCAAGGCAAACGAGCATGCGGAAAATTTCTCCCACTGTTCGGCCCAGGTGGCGCGCAACTTGGCTGGTGGTCAGCCCTTCCGGCCTCGATGCGAACAACTCCAGGATGTCCAGTCCCTTGTCTAGAGCCGGAGCCGCATAGCGGACGCTGGGAGGACGCGCCGCGGTCTTTTGCCGCTGTTCGAGTCTTGTGGTTCGCATGGCCCCGAAAGCAGTCTACAACATAATTTCTCTAATGAAAATAACATTTCATATATGCAATACTCGGAAGGCGGCGATACCGGAACGATGAGGTTACGCAGATGACTACGATTCGATCCTCAATAAATTCTCCCAACGATCAGCCCTTGCACGGCTTGCTGGTTCTCGATTTCAGCCAATTTCTCTCCGGGCCGCTCGCGACCCTCCGGCTGGCGGATCTGGGCGCCCGCGTCATAAAGATCGAACGGCCTGGCCAGGGCGACCTGGGGCGTACGCTCTATTTGAGCGACACGGATATCAATGGCGAAAATACGTTGTTCCACGCGATCAACCGCAATAAGGAGAGTCTTGCGGCGGACCTCAAGAATCCCCGTGACTTGGAAAAATTGCGTCGCTTGATCGCCCGCGCGGATGTGATGGTGCAAAATTTCCGTCCCGGCGTGATCGAGCGCCTAAAACTCGACTACGACAGCGTGGCGCAATCGAATCCACGAATTGTATACGGGTCCATCAGCGGCTACGGCGATGCCGGTACGTGGCGCGACCGGCCCGGTCAGGACCTTCTCGCGCAGGCGCGCTCGGGAATTATGTGGTTGAGCGGCAACGAAGGCGACCCACCTACTCCATTCTCACTCGCTATCGCAGACATGCTCACGGGACACAATCTTTGCCAGGGAATTCTCGCGTGCCTGGTGCGGCGAGGCGTCACGGGACGAGGTGGGCTTGTCGAAACCAGCCTGCTGGAGTCGCTGATGGACTTTCAGTTTGAAGTCCTCACCACCTACATGAATGATGGCCGGCGGCCGCCGCGTCGCAGCGCGTTTCGGAACGCGCACACTTATCTCGCTGCCCCCTACGGCGTGTATGACACGAAAAATGGATATCTGGCGTTGGCGATGTCGCATCTTCCAACCCTGGGTTCTTTGCTGGGTATCCCGGAGCTCACGCAAATCAATGATTCGGCGGAAGGATTCAAACGGCGAGATGAAGTGAAACGTTTGATCGCAGACCGGCTCCGCGAACACACGACCGAGCACTGGCTTAGCATCCTGGACGCGGCCGACATCTGGTGTTCCGAAGTTCTCGACTGGCCGAAACTCCTCGCGAGCGAACCATTCCAACAGCTCAATATGCTGCAAACGCTTGCGAATGGTAAGGGACTCGAAATTCTTACCACTCGCTGCCCCTTTCGTTTGGATCACCAAGTATTAAAGAGCCAGAAACTTGCTCCCAAAGTCGGCGAGCACACCGCGGCGATTACGGAGGAGTTCGCGCTATAGGTCGGTGCCTAAAATCTTCCGAATTGCCGGAACGCCTCGACCGGATGCGTGCCCTTGAGGATGGATTTCCGAACAAGATTTTCGGTTTGCACTACCTCTTCGGCCTTGGTGACGACGTCTTCCGCGATGGATTTAGGTATGGCCAGCACCCCATCGCGGTCGCCCAGAATATAATCGCCGGGCTCGATATGGACGCGGCCGATATCAATCGGGACATTGTGAGCGACAAGCCTCCAGCGACCGACGATATCTACAGGCGTCTTGTATCGAGCGAACACAGGGAAGCCCAGCTTCAAGATGTAGTCCGTGTCGCGAGCCCCTCCGTCGATCACCGCTCCGCGGGCGCCACGATATTGCGCCGTCTCAGAGGATAGTTCTCCCAGATGCGCCGCCAAATTGTCGTTGGGCTGGTTAACAAGCACGTCGTCGGGTTTTACGTCCCCCAACATCTTGAGAAACGGGATAAAAATTATTTCGGGATCCTCACTGTCGGTGGGCTCCCCGAGGATCGTCAACGCCCTGCCCGCCACAATGTGGCCCGGCTGAAGCGATTGGATTTCCTTCGGTAACACCTGATGATGGAAACCCATTTCGTCCAGGATGTCGCTGATGGCCCCGGTGTAGGGGATGTTGGACAGTCTCTCGGCAAGTCCTGCAGTTTTCTGTTCGCTCATAAGGGTTGGCGATCCTTCATTGTTCTCGCCGGCTGTTTTCAGATCAGCCGGTAGATTCGCACCGCGTTATCGTGAAACAGCTTTCTTTGGTTCGTTTCGCCCGCGGCGCTTGTGAGCGACAACAGCGTTTCCACCCAGCGTTGGTAACTGGCAGTGAGGTTGCACACAGGCCAATCACTTCCAAACATCACACGATCCCAGCCGAAGAATTCGATCACGTGCTCCACAAATGGCCGAAGATCTTCGGCCTTCCAGTTCGCTGGATCCGCATAAGCAACCAGGCCGGAAACCTTGCAGGAAACATTAGGGAGCTTTGCCAGTTCCCGGATGTGTCCGCGCCACGGCACGAGGACCTGGTTCTTCACGTCCGGCACTCCGCAATGGTCGAGCACAAATGCAACGCCAGGGCATTTGGAAGCCAGATTGATCGCGATCGGAAGCTGGCGGGCAAGTACGCAAAGGTCGAAAGAGAGGCCGTGCGTTTCGAGCCTCGCCACGTTTTCGATAAATACCTTTCCCTGGCCGAGTTCGTCGGGATGCGTATGGAGAATTCGCCGAATGCCTTTCAGTTTTGGATGGCCGCTAATTTGGTCGAGATAGGCTTTGAAACCATCTTTTTCGGGCCGCCCGGAGGCCACGACCCCTGCGATGCGATTCTTGGGGTCATTCGCCAGGCGCAGGACGTGCAGGGCTTCGTCCAGCACCTGCGCGTCATCCACGTCGCACTCGACAAACACAGTTTTCTCGATTTCCAGCCCACGAGTCGCATCGGAATAGTCGTTGAGCCGAAACGACCGGTCGAGACTGGGCATCGGCTCGAGCCAGGCATAGTGAAACAGGTCCTTATCCCAGAGGTGCTGGTGGGTGTCCACAATTTTCATGGGTTTTTCGAAGGGTCCGGAAAGCCGCGGCTGAATCTACCGAAATGCTGGTGACTCGTCAACAAAGTCCGCGCGTCAAGACAAACCGCTTTGGCATTTCAACACGCAAAATGCGGTGATTTTGGCGCTGCGTCGGACGCGCCGGTGTATGATTTCGGTTAATGAAGCACTGCTTCCAAGTAGAAAAGAGCGACAACGTTTCGACGCTGCTCGACGATGCCGAAAACGAAATCCTGGAGATATTGGGCGCCGGCCAGAACGCTTCTCTGCAAGTACGTGGACCAGTGAAGATGGGCCATAAGGTAGCCCTCCGCGATATCGCGGCCGGAGCAGCGATCGTCAAATATGGAGTCCCCATCGCTGTGGCGACGCGTGACATCGTAAAGGGTGAGTGGGTCCATCTGCAGAATTGCCGGAGCCAGCTGGATTTGCGCTCGGCCGCGATGGATCCCCATTCCGGTGCAGCTACGGATACCCGCTATGAGTGAACACACCTGGACCGGCTACCTGCGAGCGGACGGCCGCAAAGGCGTCCGCAACATAGTGCTGGTGATTTACACCGTGGAATGCGCCAGCCACGTCGCCAAAGAAGTTGCTCGTGGAGAAGAAGATGTCCACGTGCTCGGATTTCCGGGCTGCTACGACAACGACTACGCGATTCGTTTGATGCTGGCTCTCGCGACACATCCCAACGTCGGCGCCGTTCTGGTCGTCGGATTGGGTTGCGAGTACACCCAGCCGAAACGCATCTCTGAAGTTGTGGCTAAGTCCGGACGGCCTGTGGAATGGTTCTACATTCAGGATAAAGGCGGGACGCCGAATAGCATCGCGCTCGGGAAAAGTCACCTCGTGCGATTGCGCGAAGAGGCCCGGCGCTCTGCCGTCCGCGTCCCGATGGGCTGGCCGGACCTGACGGTCGGCGCGGAATGCGGGGGCTCCGATGGCACATCGGGCCTCGCCGGCAATCCCGTCGTGGGCGCTTTTTATGACGCGCTTGTGGACTTCGGTGGCCGGGCCATTTTCGAAGAGACCGTCGAAATGATCGGACTGCGGGACATCATGCTCTCCCGCGCCGCGTCTCCTGAAGCGGTGAAGCAGTTACAAGCGACATACGAGAAAGCGGTCCGGTATTGCCAGTCCGTCCGCCAGTTTTCGATCGCGCCTGGAAATTTTGCGGGCGGGTTATCCACCATTGAAGAAAAAAGCATGGGCGCCTTCGCGAAAGGCGGCCGACGGCCGATTCAAGGAGTCATTCGCGTGGCTCAACAGCCGCCCCACCCCGGTCTTTGGATTCTCGATTCGGTCCCAGATGAACACTTCATGCAGTTTGGCTACACCAATCCGAACGATACCGAAGGCATCATGGATTTGATCGCGGCGGGTGCGCAAATCATTCTGTTCATTACGGGTCGCGGAAGCGTGATCGGCAGTCCCATCGCGCCCCTGATCAAAGTAACGGGAAACTACCGAACTTTCGAACGAATGCGTGACGACATGGATTTCAACGCGGGCCGCATATTACTCGGTGAGTTGACGATCGAAGAAGCTGCGAATGAATTGACGGATCTGGTCGCTCAGGTCGCGTCCGGAACGCCGAGCAAACCGGAAGCGCTAGGACATCGCGAATATTTTCTCATGTACAAGCACCAGGACACGCCTGCGCTGGACGTCGGTTGCCACGCCTGAGCGGAAAGCACATCGCGAACCCAATGGCGCGTGGTTTCCGCGACGGTCTAATCCGTGTGAAATACCTCCTCCATTTCCGCCCACCATTCTCCTTCTTTGCACGTATCCAGCGGTTGCTGCATCGGCATCATGACAGCCCACCATTCCTGCGTTCGTGGATCGGCGGCCATCTTGGCCATGTCCGCCTCGTAGTCGGTCCCGTGATATTCGAAATAACCGAACAAAAAATCGTCCTTGAGATAGATCGAATAGTTTCGAATGTTGCATTTGCGAATCATGTTCAGAATATCGGGCCACACGGCCGCGTGATATCGCTTGTATTCTGCGATCGCGTCCGGTCTTACCTTGATGACTGAGCCATACCGTTTCATGAAATCAGATCCTTTCCGTCCGCGAATTGCGGCTTTCGGCAGGACGCCCGGGATTTTGACAGGTGAAATCGATTGAACCCGCGAATCAGCGCCTAGTATATTCACAATGCGGTCCCTGCGCTGCGAGTCGTTTGGACGCTGCCATCTTCGTTCTTCGAACAGGATCACAAGACCTGATGCCCGAATGTCGAATTGCATCGCTCGAAACGAGGGACGTCCGCTTCCCGCTGCCTCCCGGCGCTGGCACGGACGCGATTCATTCGGAGTCGCAATATTGTTTTGCCACAACTCTTCTGGGAACAGACGCCGGCATTTTCGGTACGGGAATTGTGCTGACGCTCGGTCAGGGCAACGAATTGGTGTGCGCAGCGCTCGAATTGCTCGGCCAGCCGCTTATTGGCCGCGATATTGAGGAATTGATGTCGGATTACGGTGCGTTCTCGCGACGCCTCGCGGAACATCCGCAGTTGCGGTGGCTCGGTCCCCACAAGGGCGTCGTTCACTTGGCGCTCGCATCAATCACTAATGCGTGTTTTGATTTGTGGGCGAAGTCGCGCGGGATTCCCTTGTGGAAGCTGCTGCTTGATTTGAGCCCCCGGCAAATCGTCAATCTTCTGGACCTGAGCTATCTGCAAGAGGTTTTGACGCGCGACGAGGCCGAAACCATTCTGACGGATCATTCCTCTTCGCGCGGCGAGCGTGCGCCGATCATCGGCCGCGGCTATCCCGGCTACGACACTTCTGTCGGTTGGTTCCAATATGATGACAATCGAGTCGCAGAACTGGCGCGGCAAGCCATCTCCAAGGGCTTTCATGCGTTCAAGCTTAAGGTAGGCTCAGCCGATCGCAATCGCGACATTCGTCGCGCATACATGCTGCGCGAACTGGCGGGTCCTGACGCGCTGGTGATGCTGGATGCCAACCAGCAATGGGATCTTCCGACGGCGCTGAGCGTCTGCCAATCGTTGCGAGGGATGTCTCCGTATTTCATCGAGGAGCCGACGCACCCGGACGACATCCGCGCGCACCGGATCCTCGCCGATTCCATTGCGCCGGTCGCCATCGCTCTTGGGGAGCACGTCCCCAACCGCATCATGTTCAAAAACTTCATGCAGGCCGGCGCCGTCAAGATCGTGCAGCCGGATTGCACGCGCCTGGCGGGTGTTTCCGAGTTTCTCGCGGTGAGCCTCCTGGCTCGCAAGTTCGATTTGAAGGTTGCGCCACACGTTGGCGATATGGGCCAGATTCACCAGCATCTGGTTCTTTTCAATCACATCGCCATGGGACACCAAGCCTTGTTTCTCGAGTGTATTCCGCACCTCGCGGAGCATTTCGTGAATCCCGCGCAAGTCGCCGACGGTGTTTACCGCACGCCGCAAAGCCCCGGGTCTTCGTCCGATCTGCAACACGTCACTCCAAAATCTCGCGCCGCAGCACCGCGCTGACGATCCCAGACTCGGCGCGCAAATCGGCGCTCACAAGAACCTTCGCAAGGGATTCTCCGCCTGGATATTATTACGTGATTATTTCTTCGGGACGTACCGCCCGGTGTTCCGCCATGGACTTGTATTCGGCAAAGACGATCTGCAGAGTACGGAGGTTGTCTCGGCCGCTCGTTTCGGGTTCGGAGTCATCTTCGACCGCACGCATCAACGAGGCCATCGGGCCCACGAATGCATCCGGGATCCACATGCTGTCGAGCCGCGCTGAAAACCAATACCCTGGATTACGCTTGGACATAAATTCCAGGGTGTCGGGACGCCCGGTCGGATAGTTGTACATCAACCCGATCGTCCCCTTGATCACCCCTTCGGTTCCTTCGATTCTGAAAATCGCGTAAGGGTCGTCCGCCCACGTCGAATGGCAGACGTCAATCAACACTTGAAGACCCGAATCGTACTCCCAAACCGTCAGAGTCTTCGTTTCCGCGGAAGTTGTTTCGCCGGGGGCCCGGCTGCCGCTCGTAAAAACGAGGTTCGGCTGCCCCAGCAGATAACGCAGCGAGTCAATGTAATGAATGCTGTGGAACATCACTTCGAGGCGTTTGCCGGCATAGATCCAGGGCCACAAACTCCAATCGGTTTTGCAGTGAACCTGAATCGTTCCATAGAAAGGCGTGCCGAGCCAGCCTTGATCCATCAGCAACCTAGCGCAGCGAATTCCGGCATCCCAGCGCATCTGCTGGTTCACCGCAATTTTCACGTTTGCCTTTTGGGCCAGGTCAACGCAGCGAACCGCCTTCGCATATTCATCGGAAAATGGCTTCTGGCATAGCAAGTGTCGTTTCGCAGCCGTAACCTGCTCGACGATCCCGACCTGGACGTCCGGGTATACCGCGACATCCACGATCTCAACTTGCGGATCCGCCAGCAATTCCGCCGCACTCGCATACACTTTCGGAATTCCATGTCCGTGTGCCGTTTTCTCCGCCTGGGCGTGGTTTTTGTCGGTCACGCCCACGACTTTGAAGCCAGCCTTCTTGTATGCCGGCAGATGGGCGTAATTGACGATCCCGCCCGTTCCGATGATTCCGATGCCGTAATCCAGCTTGCGCGGCAACTTTGGTTTGTAATCGAGATGCGGAAACACATCAGTCATTGCTGTCACCCCTTTCGCTTGAGTGCCATTCGCCGCGCCGAATCAGGCCGCCAAGGAAAATCGAGTCTTCGGCGCACGTCCGGGCGGCCTAACCCGAAACTGAGCTATTGCGTCTGTTGCGCCTGCCCGGAGCGTGCCCTCTCGATCGTAGCCAGTGTCTGTTTCGCGTCGCCGTCACTCGGATTCAAATTGACCGCGATCCCCATTTCTTTTTCAGCTTCCGCCAATTTTCCGGTGCGGAAGTACATCCATCCGAGATTCTTGTGCAGATGCCCGGCCTCCGGGCACGATCCGCAAAGTTGAATGGCCTCTTGCATCTGCGCGAAGGCTTGCGGCCAATTTTGAGCGTTGGACGCCGCAAGAGCGAAATTTCCGAGTTGCTCCACGCGATCGCTGATTTGTTGATCCTTCTGAAGCGTGTCATAGCGGTCTTGATACTTTTGTGCTTCAGGGTCGTTCGCCTGCTTCAAAGCGCGCGCCAGATTGTACAAAGCTTGCGAATAGTTGGGATCAGCCTGCAGAGCCGATTTCCAGTGGCTCACCGCCTCGCTGGACTTGCCCTCATGTTCCAGGTTCTGCCCCAGAAGGAATTGTGCATCCGCATTTCCGGGCTGCAACGCGATCACCTTTTCGAAGAGCTCGGTGGAACGCGAGAGATCGTTATTCTGTTTCGCTTCGAGGGCCAGGAAGTAAAGGGCGGGCGCGTCGTCGGGCTCCAGGCGCACCGCTTCCTCAAGCTCTTCGCGCGCGGCGTCATAATTCGCGGTTTCAAAGTAGAAGCGGCCCAAATTGTAGTGAACGGCCGCCGATCGAGGATCCAGGCGGGCCGCCTCTTGGAACTCCTTGAACCCACCCGTGCGATCGTATTGATCCACCAGAGCAATACCCAAGTCCAAGTGCGCCTCGGACGAACCGGGTTCCAGCGCAATGGCCGTCCGAAAGCTTTCCACAGCTTCGCCAGCTCTTCCGGTTTTACCTTGGATCATTCCGAGCGCCGTGTAAGCGGCTGGATCGTTGGGCTCGATTTGGATCGCCGCGTGCAATTGTTGCTCGGCCTGAGCTATTTGTTCGTGCTGGGCCAGCAACAAGCCCAAATTCACATAAGCCTTGGTATATTTCGGATCGCTTGCGATGGCTTGTTGGTAAAGCGTTGCGGCATCTTGGTCCTTGCCCTCTCTGCTGTAGAGGACTCCAAGATTATTCTGCGCTTCCGCGTCGCGCGGATCGCTCGCGATCGCCTTTTTGAATTCGCCCTCGGCCTCGGCTGTCTGGTTGCTCTGCAGGGCCAATACTCCCAATTGATTGTGGGCTACGGCGAGGTCCGGTTCGAGCTGGATCGCTTTTTCGAGCTCGTGCCGTTCCGCGGCGCGGTCGCCGAGCTGATCAAGAGCTATGGACAGGTTGTAATGCAGCTGCGGATTGTTCGGGTCGGCACGCAGCGCTTCGCGGTATGCATCCGCCGCGCCGCGCGCGTTCCCCGCAGCGAGCAATTGGTTCGCCTGTTCATTGAACTTATCGGCTTCCGCATGCGAATCACCGTTTGAAACCAGCCCTGTGGATTCGGCACTCTCCTTCTGAGCGAGGTCCTTGCGGCCGGTTTTCGCGAGCAATCGCGCCAGTTCATCGTGTACCTCGGACGCGGACGGGCGGACTTTTTCCGCCGCTTTGAATTCCCGGATGGCCTGCTCGTTTCGGCCGTCTTCCGCCAGCACCCGCCCGAGTTCGTAATGGACTTCGTAGCTCGCAGGATTCAGCCGCGCGGCTCTTTGCAGCAATTCAATAGCGGGTGCCCATTGCTTGAGGCCCTGGTAGGCCAGGCCCGCGGCGTAATAGCCCTGATAATCCAAAGGCTCTCGCTTGACGTAGGCCCGCAGCGGAGCCACTGCGTCGGAAAACTTTCTTTGCGAAATTAGCGCGCGTCCCAAAGCGAGCCTGGCTTGGTTCTGGCTGGGATCGAGGCGCAATGCAGCGTGAAACTCGGCGATCGCCGCTTCCAGATTCGCAGGCTGTGCCTCTGCTTCCACGACGCCTAGTCCTGTATGGGCTTCCGCGGAATCCGGGTGCGCCGCTACAAGCTGTTGCATCATATCGGAGGCTTTGGCCCCTTCTCCAGTCTGCGAATACGCCAGTGCCAGGGCCACTGTGACGGGCACGACTTGTTCGGCGGGCGGAGGCTGCGCGAGAGTTGTTTGCAGCAAAGTAACAGCAGCTGCGGGGTTACCCTCTGCCACCAGAACCTGCGCCAGGCTGACGGCCGCGCCGGGGAAATTGGGATCAATTTTGAGCGCCTCGTCAAATTCCGTTGCCGCCGTCGCCAGGTTCTTTTGGTTGTAGAACAGAGTGCCGAGAGCGAAATGCGCGCTCGGCGAATCCGGCTTTTCGGCGATGGCGGCGCGCAGTTCGGCAGCTGCGTGAGCCGCGTCGCCGACGGTGAGGAGCGCTAGCGCCAGGTTGTAATGGGCTTCCCAGTTCTTGCTATCCATGTGCAGCGACAATTGGAATGCCGGAATCGCGCAATGGACCCGCCCCGCGGCCGCATAGAGCGCACCCAAAGTGTTGTAGGCGCCGGCAGTAGGATGATCTTTTATTGTTTCCAACATGCTCGCGATCTGTTCAGAAGCATGAGCTGACGAGAGGCAGGTTTGCGGAAGGGTGCTCGCGCCGGCCGAATGACCGGCTGAGCTTTCTTGGCGCGCAGCCGTGGCCGTTTGCGCAACGCTTGGTGGTACTTCTGCGAGCGCGACCGCGATGCCGAGCAGCAGGATTCCCACACGCGAACGCGAGAAGCGATGTCTTCCCCCAACGAGCATTCGAGTTCCCCTGAAACGATCCCGCCGACGCCTGAATTTTTCACAAGTATATTCCGTGTTGCAACGCCAAGCTAACGCAACGGGCGATGCAGGTGCAACGAACCGGAAGGGGCGAGTTCGGCTGACTGTATCCGCGAGCGGCACGCTTCCTTCCGTTCGCCAAGCGATATTGTTTCGCACGGATGGGCGCCGGGAGTGACGCCGCCAGGGGTTGGGGGTGGACTCACGCGCGTTCGGTAGGGTGGCCGCGACGTGGAAATAGCGACTGCACTCCCGGAACTCCGCGCCGGCATACGATCGCTGCCGGCGCGAGCGCTATTGGACGCGCTAAAAGTAAAACTTTACGCCGAACTGCAACTGCCTCGCCGTGCTTCTGGTGCTTGAAATGATATTGAATGTCGGATCGAGAATGTTTTGGTCCGGCAGTCCCCACGTCGGAGTGTTGAACGAGTTAAACATCTCGAAGCGGAACTCAAACCGGTAACTCTCCTTGATGGGGAACTGCTTAAACAGCGACAAGTCTATGTTTTTGAAATTGTCTCCGCGCAGCGAGTTGCGACCCAAGTCCCCGAACGACCCGAGAGCCGTCGGTGGACTAGTGAACGCAGCGGGATTGAGCCACCCGCCGGGGCCTTTGTGGGAAGCGTACAAAGGCTGGCCACTCACCACATTCAGCCGGTCATAGTATCCGTTGCAGCATCCGAAGTTCTGCGTGAGCGCGGGATCGCCCCCCTCGCCGACGTCAAACGGCTGCCCCGAGGTCAGGCTGAGGATGCCGTTAATCTGCCAGCCTCCGATCACATAATTCACCACGCTGTTATTGGACGCGAGCTGGTGGCCACTCCCAAAGGGCAGCTGATAGGTCCAGGAGGCAACAAATATCTGCGGCAGGTCAATCGCGGATGGCCCCTTGTCCGCGTTGACGTCGTACGGATTTTGGATGCCGCAACCTTCCACGCCGTACCAGCCTGAACAGCCAATATCAACGCTCTTCGACCAAGTGTAGGAAATCAGGTAAGTAAGTCCTTTGTACTGGTTTCCGTTCAGGGAGATCTGCAAAGCGTTGTAGTGACTTCTGCCGCCGCTGTAGTCCCACGGCGTCGGAGTGATAAATGAAAACGGCTTTTCGCCCGTCGCGGGATTCACGGTGTTCGCGTACGGCCCAAGGTCGAGGCGCCCGCCGTGCGAACCAACATAGTTCACCGTCAGCACCGAGTGGGCGCCGACTTGCTGTTGTATTCCCAAGTTCCACTGATCGGCATAGGGCCGCTTCAGGTAAGGATCTGCAAACCAAGTCGTCTGGTTGAACGGGGTGGGACCCGTGACGGGCGGTGTTGTCCCTTGGCTTAGCGGATCGTACGCGAACACATTTGGCACGCCCGTAATCGGGTTCGTGTTGCTCGCACCGAGCTGGTCCAAGCTGGGCCAGGTCCCTTCGAAGTTTTGCGCCGTTTGGGTAATGGCTGCCCAGTTGTCGTAGAACCTGCCGTACCCGGCCCGGATTACCGTGTCTTGGCGCAATTGATACGCCAAGCCGATGCGAGGCTGGAAATTCGTCAAATCGTTGTGATAAATCGCTCCATTGCCGAGTGGGGTCAGGGATACGTTAGCCGGAAGCGCTCCGCCCGGGATGCACGGCGCTCCTACGGTCGGAGGATCGCAGGCCGGCGCGTTTCGTTCGATGTAGTAAATTCCATGCCGGGCATCCAAATCGCCCACGAAATTATTTTCCTGGCCGTTGTTCCCGTAGATCGGCATCAGTGTCAGGTCATAACGAAGGCCCAAATTCACGGTCAACTTGTCGGTGGCCTTCCATTGATCCATGAAATAGGCGCCGTCCACCCAGCCTCCATGCTCGGTTTCGACCACATTTCGGCGGGTTCCGGAATTCGGGATTCCGAGCAAGAAGGAGGCAAGCGCATTGCCAGTAACGGCATTCGGCGGCAAGGCCGCCGTATCCGCCGCCGAAGTGTTGGCCGCCGAAAAAACCACACCGGAGTTCAAATAGATCGCGTTCGCGTTGTTGCTTGCGAAGTCGACGCCCATCTTGAATGTGTGACGCTGCCACGTCTTGGTGAAGGCGCCTCCGCCCTCCCAAATGTTGGACGCCTTGGTGTAGTCAACTTGCGCGGCGTTGTGTGCGCTGGCGTTGGCATTGCCGATGAAGCCCAGAATCGCGACGTCCGGCACCATTTCGGCCCCGCCTCTGAAATTGCCGGCGAAATTGGGATTGAAAATAGTGGGCCCGTAGCTGGGGGGCGCGCCGGATGGGTTGGAGTTTTGATTAATCGTTAGAACGACCCGGCCGAATCTAGCTTCGAATAAACTGCCGCTGGAAAAAGCGTGGCTGTATCCCACACCTATATTGAAGCCATCTGTTTTTTGCGAGTGCGGAAGCCCGACGAAACCGCCCGAGCCACTAACAGGTTGCCAGAAACCCACATAGCGGGCCCAGAGGTTATCGCTCGGGGTGAACTGATGATCAATCCTCAGTGACCCGGTGTCCTGGCGGACATTTGAAGGAGTCGAGTCCACACCGTTGAAATTCGCGTTACCTTGCAGGTTGGGGCTGGGGAAGATCGTTTGCGCGTAGTTCACCATATTTTGATTAATCAGGGCCGTAGGAATGATGTTGCAGGGCGTGCCGGTTGCCTGCGTATTGTTCGCCAGCAGTGGAGAAGGGACGCCTCCCGTGCACAAGAAAGGAGAATTGGAGAAACCCGATGGGCTGCTGGCATTCGGAACCGCGCTATAGGGGTTGTAAATCTGATTGGGGAAGGAAGAAAGGTCGCCCCCCAGCTCGCCTGCAACGTTGGGTGTGTTGTAGAGATTGTTGGCAGATTGCGTAAAGCGATATCCCTCGTAGGCAGCATAGAAAAACGTCTTGGGTGCACCGTCGCTGTGCCCCGGAATAATCACAGGACCACCAACGGCACCGCCAAATTGGTTCTGCGTGAATTCGAACGCGGTGCCGGCCGGCTGGAACGTGGGCAAAGCTGTGGACCCTGCGCCGCGGTAGAACTCCCATCCCGCTCCATGAAATTGCGACGTTCCCGATTTCGTCACGACGTTGATGACTCCACCCAACGAGCCGCCGAACGAGGCGTCATCGTTGTGAGACTGCACCTTGAACTCTTGAACGTCGTCAAGAATTGGTGCGACCGCGTAAGTGCTGCCGAATGATCCCTGATTGTTTACGCCGTCCAGCAGGAAGAAATCGCTGCGATTGGTCTGCCCGTTGACCGCTGGATAGCTGAACGACCCAACTGGGTTCGACCACACCCCTCCCAGGCTGCCGTTTTGCGAGACGTTGATCGTACTCACGCCCGGCGTCAGATCGAGTAACTGAGTGAAGTTTCGGCCATTCAGCGGCAGGCTGTTCACTTCTTGCCTGACGATGGCGACACCTAATTCGGAAGTTGAAGTTTCCAGGGCCACCGCGTTCGCTTCCACCGTCACTCTTTGGGTGACCGCTCCGGTATCGAGCGTGAAATCAATGGCCGACGTCTGATTCACGACCAGCGGAACGTTGGACCGGACGGCCGTCTTAAAGCCGTCTTTGCTCACGGAGATGTCGTATTCCCCTGGCTGAATGTCGGGAAACACGTAGAAACCGACTCCGTTCGTGGTCGCATTGCGATCCAGGTTCGTTGCGCGATTGTGCAGCGTGACGCTAGCTTCCGGGATGACTCCGCCGCTGGCGTCGCGCACGGTCCCGTTGACCGTGGCGGTTGCCTGCCCGCGGGCAATTCCCGGCAACAAGAGACCCAAAACAGCGACGAGCAAAAGGCTCGATCGCCAAGACCAAGACTGCGAAACTCGGTGTTCCCTGCTGGACGTCGTCATCGCTTCCCCCCGCCGAAGGTGAGACAAGCCTGGACTACTGGCAATTGCCACTCGTCGAATTTGCGCGAGTCTACAAACGCTCAGATAGGTTGGCAGCACCCCGTCTCACGCAAGATAGACCACCCAATGCGGACGTCTCTTAGCAATAATTCTGGATGCTGTCAATAAAAAACTTTTATTCTTTTGAACACCGTTTCAACCTGTGATACGAGTAGGGTGGTCACTTGCACCCAAGAGGGTCTGGCTACTCGGGAATGAGGCGGACTCGCTTGTACACGGGCGACAGCGTGTATCACCCATTGAAACTCAATACCAGCCCTGTACAATAGTCGAATACTTGCCGGAAAGGATAACGCGCCGTGACTGTAGGAGTGATTTCGAAGGTATTTCGCATCCTCGAGGCGATTGAGGCGGCCCCTGCCGGTCTGGGGCTTAAGTCCATTTGCGATGCTACGCACCTGAACAAGAGCACGGCGCACCGATTTCTCAAGCATCTCAAGCGCGAAGGATATTTAATTCGCACTGACGGAGGAAGATACCTGATCGGACCAAAGCTCTCGCGAATGGGAGCGCGCGCCGACCACCGCGCCACGCTGCAAGCGGTCGCGCGGCCGATCTTGTCGGAGTTATGGAAATCGACGCGTGAAACGGTAAATCTGGCGACACTGGACCAAGGTGGCGTCCTGTATCTCGAGGTACTCGAGAGTCCGCACGAGTTCCGGCTTTCTTCCCGAGTGGGTAGCCGGCGTTCGCTTCACGCCACCGGCCTGGGGAAAGCGCTCGCAGCCTTCCTGCACGAAAAGCACAGAGAACAAATCTTGAGCGGGTTGAATTTCCAGCCGCTCACACCGAATACGATCATGAACCTGGTGCAATTCCGTCAGGAGCTCGAGAAAGTCCGGCGCCAAGGCTATGCGGTTGACGATGAGGAAACCACGCTTGGCGCGCGCTGCGTGAGCGCACCAGTTCTCGGTTCAGACGGTGAGGCGATCGGGGCTATCAGCGTTTCCGGCCCAGTCACTCGGGTCGGGCGGGAACAGGTCGGCGCCCTATCGGCGGCGGTTGTTCAGGCGGCCAAGGCGATTTCGAACGCGATGGGATTTCATAAACAGGAGACCGCGCTCGAAGCGCCCCGGAAACTTCATTCGGTGAGTTCCTGAATCCTCACCCATCGGCGCGAAAATCTCGTCGGCAGTCCATCGAGCTTCGCTCACGGAGTGTTCGTGGTTGGGACCGCCGCTTCCGAATCCTCAAGTAGTTTTCGCAGCGTCGCATCCTGCGGAAAAATTTGCGCGGCTTGCTGGAGCAGCACAGTCGCCTCGGATTTCTTGTGCAGCGAGAGATAGGCTGAGCCCAGCAGTCTGTAAAGCGTGGCATCGTAGGGTATCTGCTGGATACCGCGTTCCAGCAAGGGCACCGCTTCTTCATATCGCCCTGCCCGGACCATAAGAATCGCCAATTGCTCGTACGTTTGCGGGGAAGCGGAGTTGTGCCTCACGGCGCTATTGAGATATTGCATCGCCGCCTCGTTGTTGTTTTGCTCGAGCGCCAAAGCCGCTAGCGCCTCCAGCACGTCAACGTTCTGCGCATCCGTTGCCTCCAACTGCTTGGCCAAAGCGAAATACCGCGCCCGATATTCCGGATGTGCCGCCATGGATTGCCCGTAGGCCTGCAAGAGCATCGTCAACGACACAGGATCGTCGTGTTGGCCCGGGATTGCGCTCAGGTGAACCAAATCAGGCAACTGCGGCGTGGTCATGTGAAACGCGGCGTCCGGATAAGGCTCTTCGGCCTGCGCGACGATTCGATGGTTCGTCAACACCGCATGCGCAATCACCGGCACCTCCCGCTTCGGCATGTGGCAGCCCGCACAATCGTCGGGAGGAGTCTTGCGCTCACGGATTCCCAGTGGCAGCGCACAGCTTTTTTCCGTGTGACAGCCGAGGCATTTCTGTCGGTAGTAGGCCGGAACATCGTGCTTGGCAGGCTCCACGTGAGGGTCGTGGCAGGTAATGCAGCTCAGACGTCCGCCGGTGCTGCGAAAGCACTTGCTGAGCGTCATCGAAAAATAATGCTCAAGAAGATCCGTCTGCGGTGAATCACGCCTCGGCGGCACCATGAAAATCGCCAGCGTGTCGTCAAGAGGCGCTCCAGGCGTGAAATCACGATAGTCCCGTCCGGGCTTCAGCACCATGGCGTCACCTGTCTGATGACACGACATACAAATGTTATCGGCGAGCCATGGTTTCAGCTTCGCCGGGTTCACGATGGAATGTGTCGCGCTGCCTTCGCTCGAATCACCTTCGCGCATTTCGCGCACATGCGCTGCTCCCGGACCGTGGCAGTTTTCGCAGCCGATCGCCAATTCCAGGAACGGTGGATCCAGAAATTTTCCGTTCCGGTCCAGCACCGCCTGCGGCCGCCCGCTGTGGCACGCGATGCAACCGGGAAGAATCGGACGGTTAAAACCGTAGTCGCCGAACTCATACCCGGGCGATAGCGCCCAGCTCTGAGCTTTTGAATAAAAGGAAAGTGGCGCCTCAAAAAGAAAGTCACCGCGTGTGATGAGCGCACCGAAACCATTGGCACCCGCTCCGATGATCCACTCCACCGGGTGTGTTTCGCGGAACACCTCCTTGCCGCCTTCTCCTATTTCGTACTCGCTTTGAAAAAGTTTTCCATCATCGGCGTGAACGGCGAAGTGGCGGTGGGTGCGGTCGTCAAAGAACGACGCGGAAGTAGGGATTTTCTCAAGCAGCGCAGGTGTGATTTCGGACATCGAACGGCCCATATCCGTCCGCGAGTACTTGTTGGAGATCGGAGCGTGGCACTGCGCGCAAACTCGCGAACCCACGTAACCGTTTCGGTTGGCTTCGCTTGCCGAGTGGACCTGACCCATCGCTGGTTGGCTCGCCTGCCCGGAATTGCGCGCGACAGTTTCGCGGCTCCAGGAAAATGAGGCGGCTGCCAGCACGAGGGCCAGGAAGCACAGGCACACGCTCAAGCGCGCGCGGGTGTTGTACTCGTTTGGAATTGGTCCCTCCGGTTTTCGTTCCCCGGGGCGCATGTTAATTGGCGGCTTTCCAGCTTGTGACTTGTAGCCTCACCCATTGAGCGCTCTTGTCGGCGTGGCACAGCAGGCACGCGTTGGGGCTCTCGGATTGTCCAAACCTCTCGGTCATATCGGCATTCGGAATATCGTCAATCCGGTGCGTACGCGCGCGGAACAAAAGCGCCTCCATGATGCGTGGCATGTGGCAGGAAACGCACTGGCTTGCTTCCGAACCGGAAGCATGATGCGTATGCGCTGCGATCTTCGATTTGTCTTGAAATTGCGTATGACAACCGGTGCACATCCGGTCGGGATCGTCCCGAAACTTCAGAGCTGTTGGATTCGAGGTTTCATCGTGAATGTGCGGATTGTGGCAGGTTCCGCAACTGACCTGCCCTTTTTGGAAGCATTGCGTGCGCTCCAGCGCTTCCACGATGAATGTGGTCTGGCGGAATCGGCCGTCCTTGTAGTAGCCTTTCCGCGAAAATTCACTGAACGGAATCATCGGATTGCGCATGAAGAAGTCGCCGGTGGTTGCGTAGTTCAACTCGCCGTGGGATCCCGGCGTGCGAATCGCTGACTGCATGTGGCACTGCGAGCAGATGGCCACAAAATCCCGGTTGCCGATTTTCGCGAACTCCACCGGCGGGTCAAGCGGAGTCTTGCCGTAGTCGTCGCCGCTATTCATCGCGGCCACGTGGCGCGCAGACGGCCCATGACACATCTCGCAATCAATTCCCGACTCACGAAATTCCAGATTCTGGGTTGCGAAGCCGCCGCCTTTCGCGTTGCGCAATTGGCTGGTGTGGCACACCGCGCAAACGGCCTGATAGCTCGTCGCGGGCTCGAACTTCGACCAGGACTGCAAATCCGCGCGCTCGCTTCCCGCGGAGTCAATCACTTTCCAGAAGTTCAACCACTGCTTTTCGCGCGCGTTGTATTGAATGGGGAACACGTGAATTTCTCCGTTCGGCAATTTTGTCGCGTAGGCTTGTTGCCACTTTGACCCGATCGTGTAGTCCACCGGGTACGTATGCCACTGGCCGTCGGATTCATGGATATCAAAATAGTGTTTGCCGTCCTTAATTTCCATGCGCGCGAATAGCGAGCGTTCTGTGCCGCGAACGACTCTAAGTTTCCCATCGTCATACACCGCATCGTCCCCCGCATAAAATTCGTTGTTCTGCGTGAAATCGCCGATTACGTTCTCTGGTGCGTAGGCACGGAGCATCTTGGACATTCCCGAGTGAGACCAGTTCTGGTAGATTCCGCCGTGGCAAGTGCGGCAAGATTCTGAACCAGCATAGGCAGGCATCTCTTGCGCGACGGCGGATTTTTCAGGCGCCCCCTGCTCTGATTCCGAAGTTTGTGAACTGGCGGCTTGCTGCACGAACGTTCCGAACTCCTCCTGAGAATTCACAGCGAGCGTCTTATAGATTGTCCGCAAGTGTTCCAGCGCTTTGGGCGCGAGGTCACCGTTTTGCTGGTACACCTTGGCAAATGCGCTTGCGGCAGCGGCAAAATCGCCGGCAGAGAGCCGCGCTAAGCCAAGAGCGTACAGAATTTCTTCGTCGCCGGGGTTGAAGCCTCGTGCTTGAGAAAGCGCCTGCTCGGATTCCCGCAACAACGCGTTTCTATTCTCCCCAGCGGGCTCGTTGACCGCTTCCTGCAACAGCGCCCGTCCCAACGCGAAATTAGCCGAAGCCTGCAAGCGGCGTTTCGTGGCCGGCCATTCAGCCTCGGCGATCGCTCCCGGACGGCCAATTCGTTCGAAATAATAAAGTGCGGCTCGCGCGCTCGAGATCGCATCGAAATTGAGGTGTTGTCTTGCTTGAACATCTGCTGCGGCCGCGAGCAACTGCGGGTTCTCCGGCAGATACGTGAGCGACCTTTTCGCAAAGTCCAGTCCTGCGGGATAGTCGCGCAAATCGAAACTGCTGTCGGCTGCCACCTCGTACGCCTGCGCAAGGAATGCGGATTGCGGAAAGTCCTGCAGGAAAGATTTGGCTGCTTGTAACATTTCCACAGGATCCCGGTGCTGGTACAGGCGAAGGAATGCCGACCTCTCGGCGGGATCGGCAATCTGATCCGCCACGGTGGAAGGGTTGCGGCTCGTAGTGGTGACGACCGAATCGATGTCTTGCGCCGCGGCGGGCGCGCCCGCAATCAGCAGCATCCCGAGGAGAATCGCCGGCAAGAATCGGCTGCGCATGACCTGCATCCTGGACCGAAGGGCCGAGACTCGCAAGATGATTTCCTCACCTGCTCGAATCGCTGCCGCGAGATCCTTCGTTCACAGAGTTTTGGCGGTGCAGTTCTCGATGAAATCCCAGTCCCAATCGACGCCAATTCCCGGAGACTCCGGAGGGTGCGCGTAGCCTTCGGCATCAACCTGAATCGGACTTTTCATTCCGAAGTCCATGTACGAAAGCGGGTACAGCACTTCGAAGAACTCGCAGTTGGAAATCGCCGCGCAACAATGCAAGTTGACGATCTCCAGCGGATGATAAATCGTCGTATGCAGTTCGCAATGCACCCCAAACGATTCCGCCAAGTGCGCTGTCTTCATCACCGGCGTTACGCCGCCCTTCCACGAAACGTCCGTCCGCACGATGTCCACAACGCGGCTGGCGATACATTCCGCTGTCGAATAGTGCGAGCCGGCCAGAACCTCCGTCCCGCAGATCGGAATGTCGAGCTTGTCTGTCAGTTTGCGGAGGCTGCTGAAATCCACATCGAATAGCGGCTCCTCCAGCCAGTAGTAATTCAGCCGCTCCAACTCCCGCCCCACTCGCAAAGCTTCCTCGTACGAGTACGCAGCCACCGGATCGGCCATCAGCTTGAAGTCCGGGCCTACGGCCTCGCGACAAGCGCGGTACGCCTCCAAATCGAAGCCCAGCTTGCCGGGCGGGTGAAGTTTGTAGGCGTGCCAACCGCGCTTTTTTACCTCGGCTGCCTGCTTGGCATATTCCTCCGGACTGGAGAGCACAAAAGAACTGGCATAAATCGGAACTTTGTCCCGATACGCGCCCAGCATCTTGTAGAGCGGTAGGCCCGCTATCTGCCCAGCGATATCGTGCAGACAAATGTCAAAGGGACCGTACGAGTAAATCGGCACGTGATTCCACCAGCGATCGAACGTGCGAAAATCTTGCCAATGCTTTTCGCGCAGCAGTGGATCCTTGCCGAGAAAAAACGGTTTCAGCGCCGAAGCCGCGATTGCTCCGGCCATTTCCGCGCCGCGGCCCGCAAAACCGAAGGAATGCCCGGCGATCCCTTCGTCCGTCTTTATGGTGATGACCAGAAAATCGAAACTGGACTTGCCACCAGAGCGCATCTCTGAATCAGACATTGCTGCGCGGGTGTTCTGGCAAACGCGGATCTCGATGGACGTTATGCGCACGAATGCTCCGGGTTTCCGCTTGTGGGCGCTGGATGTTCAGCCGAGCTTTTGCGAAACGCGACGCAAATCTAGCGAAGCGCGGCGACTACGTCAATGAACCGCGAATTTCAGAACTTGAAACGGTGCCACGCCTTGTGGTTTTTACCTTGACGTTCACCTCGGCATGGCTCATTTTGTGCGCGCTTCCGCTTTGACAGGGCTCACGCTGCGCGAGGGGTCTGATGACTGAACAGCTCTTGGTAGGAATCGGCTTGGTCATCGTCGCCGGCCTTTTAAATGGCAGCTTCGCAGCGCCGATGAAACCGATGTCAGCGTGGCGCTGGGAAAATAGCTGGTTGATTTTTGCCGCCACGGGTCTGGTAATTTTCCCGTGGATCATTACTTTCCTGACCGTTCCGCACGTGGGCCAAATCTATTTGCAATCCTCCTTACCCACCTTGGAAAAGGTAGTGCTTTTCGGTATTGCCTGGGGCGTAGGCTCGACTCTATTTGGCATTGGAATCAGCCGAGTCGGCATGGCGCTCGGGTTTGCGATCATTCTTGGTATCACGGCGTCGTTTGGTTCTTTCTTTCCTCTCGCGGTGCTGCATCCCGAGGAACTGCACACCCAGCGCGGCATAGCCCTGATGGTCGGCACAGCGACGATGATCGTCGGATTGTTGTTCCTCGCTCTCGCCGGGAAACGACGCGAGCGCGACAGCGGAGCCGGCGGGACGACGCGCTCGGGATTTGCGCTCGGCTTGGTTATCTGTATTTTTTCAGGAATTTTTTCTTCGATGCTCAACTTCAGCTTCCTGTTTGGCGACGAAATTCGCATTCATGCTCTCGCCGCCGGAGCGAGCAATTCGATGGCTGCCAATCCGATCTGGTCTCTCACCGTGACCGGTGGTTTTCTTTCGAATCTCCTCTACTGTGTGTACCTCCTCAATAAAAATAAGAGCTGGGGCGTATATCGCCGGGGAAACCCGTCCACCTACTGGCTTCTCGGCTGTCTCAGCGGTCTTCTTTGGTATGGGGGCGTGGTGGCCTACGGCATGGGCGCCGCTTCGCTGGGTAAGCTCGGCGGAATCGTTGGATGGCCGGTGTTCATGACGCTCGATATCATCGCCGGAATTTTCTGGGGCGCAGTCACCGGCGAGTGGAAGCAGGCGAGCCGCCGCGCGGTGGCGTATTGCTGGGCTGGGGTCGCGGTCTTGATCCTTGCCATCATCCTGATTTCGATTGGCAACGCATCCTGATAACTTCAGTGCGCGCCGCCGCCGGCGCTGCTGATGGCGACGGTGTTCAGTGGATGAGTTTGCTTCGCGTCCACCCCGCTGCCCTCTCGCACGACGTAGTATTGATTGGCCGGCAGATCTTTCAGCGTTTCCAATAAACCGCTCGGCCAGCGGATCAAAATTTTCTCCGCCCGCGATGCCGCGCCCAACCCGAAATGCAATCGTAAATCGCTCTGGGAAATATAGCCGTCGCCGCTGCGAACTTCCTGTTCCCGCCTGTCCGTGCCCTGTTCGAGCGTTACCGCCGCCCCCAGCGCGGCGCGGTTCGACTTTACTCCGACGAGTTGCAGGCTGATGAAATTGCCTACGGGTGCGGTGTTGTAATAAAGCGAAGGCGTCTCGTTCATGTTGTTTACCACGGCTTCCTCGCGCCCGTTGTTAAAGAGATCGCCGAGCGCCATGCCCCGTCCGGAGTGCTTCTCGCTGAGCACGGCGCCGGCCTCCGCCGTGATATCCGCGAATCGCCCGTTGCGCAGATTGTAGTAGGCCACTTTGGGTTCGCGGTAGCTCGTGCCCAGCCCTTTGCCATCTACTTCCGGATAGACGTGGCCATTCGCAATTAGAATTCCCGGCCAGCCGCTGTTGTCAAAGTCGAAAAATTGCACGCCCCAACCCAGCAGTTGGGTGATCCTGGCGAGCCCCGCGACTTGGGTGACGTCATCAAACAGATTATTGCCGCGATTCAGATAGAGGGTTGACGTATCGTCGCTGAAATTTGTCTTGACGATGTCTTGCATCCCCGCGTGAGTGAAGTCATCCGCCGATACCCCCATACTTCCCTGCAGCGTCCCGTCCTCGTTGTACGCCACGCCCGCAGCCTTGGCCATCTCCGTGAAAGTTCCGTTGCGGTTGTTGTGATACAGCAAGCTGGGCGTCGAGTCGCAGGCTAGGTAAATGTCTGGCCAGCCGTCTTGATCGAAATCCGCTGTGAGTGATGTAAATCCGTAGCAACCGGAGGTCGCCGTGATTCCCGATTTCTGGGAAACATCGGTGAAGGTTCCGTCGCCGTTGTTGTGGTACAGCGCGTTGACCGGAATTTTCAGGCCGCGCGGGCCGCACATTACGTTCAAACCCTTCCAGTGGCACCATTGCCCTTCGCCCGGACGCGGCACCGAATCGTAGGCGAAGTCCACATACCGCGCAATAAACAGGTCCGCTTTTCCGTCGCGGTCGTAGTCAACAAAGCTGCAGCCGGTGTTCCACTCATCACGTGGGGTCCGGAGCCCCGCTTTTTCAGTCACGTCCCTAAAAGTGCCGTCTCCGTTGTTGTGATATAGAATATTCTGTCCCCAATAAGTGACGAGCAGATCGAGGTTGCCATCGTTATCGAAATCGCCGACGCAGCCGCCCTGGCCCCACCCTGCATGGGCGACTCCAGCCTTCTCGGTGACGTCGCTGAACGTTCCGTTATGGTTGTTGTGATACAAACGTCCGGTCGGTTCCTTGCCCTTGGGGAAGCCCTCGACGGTTGACCCGTTCGGAAGAAAAATATCCGGCCAACCGTCGTTGTCATAGTCGAAAACGACGCTGCCGTTACCGGTTGTTTCAATGATGAATTCCTTGTGCGTGTCGCTGCCGTAAAAGTTCTGCATGCGAATGCCGGCGCGCTGGGCAATGTCCTCGAAATGTACAACGCCCGGTTTCACGGCGGGCAGAGATGCCGGTTCAGCGGATTGAGCAGATTGTCTCGCACCCACGTTCACGAATTGGCCGGCCAGGATTGCCGTCGCGAACAGAAGCAGGAAAGGCACTCCTTTCATGCGGCCCCTTTGGAGCGTGGCAACCGATCTGGCGGCACAACTTTCGCGTGCGGGCAACGACACAATGCCGGAAATCTCATCCCGGGTAGGCCACAATCTTTTGTTGCGACTCGCCGAGATCTTCAATCCCGAGCGCGACGACATCTCCGGCCTTCAGGTAAACCGGCGGATTCATCCCCAATCCCACTCCGGGCGGCGTTCCGGTGCTGATCACGTCGCCCGGAAGCAGCGTCATAAATTGGCTGACGTAACTCACCAGATCCGCAACGTCAAAAACCATCTGCGCAGTATTGCTCTTCTGCCGCGTTGACCCATTCACCGTCAGCCACAAGTTTAGGTGGCCGGGGTCCGGAACTTCGTCGCGTGTGGCAAGAAACGGTCCTAGCGGTGCGAAGGTGTCTGCACTCTTCCCCTTAACCCACTGGCCGCCACGTTCGAGTTGGAAGGCTCGTTCCGAATAGTCATTGTGCAGCACGTAGCCCGCGATATGATCGAGGGCGTCCCGCTTCGCCACGTAGCGAGCTTGCTTTCCGATCACGAACGCAAGCTCTACTTCCCAATCGAGTTTCGTAGCGCCTTTGGGTATAACTACCGCATCGTTCGGACCCGACAAGGAGCTGGACGCTTTGAAAAAAATCACCGGTTCCGCTGGAACTTCCTGCCCCGTCTCCGCCGCGTGATCCCTGTAATTCAATCCAATGCAAACAATCTTGCTAGGGCGGCAGATGGGAGGCCCCATCCGCGCGGACGGCTCGACTCGGCGTAAGTTTCCGCCATTTCTCTCGGCCCACTGGCGCAAACTTTCAAGCCCGCCTGTGCCAAAGAACTTCTCGTCGTAGTCTATCCCGGCGTCGGAGACATCCACGCGAGTCCCATCCTTCAGAAGAAGGCCGGGCTTTTCTTTGCCGTGCTCACCGAATCGGATAAGTTTCATGGATTTGCGCGCACCATTATGTAAAAACGCGAGGCCTTGGCGGATGTGATCCTAAGAGTGCGCTTGACCGGCAAATTCCATCTCCATGAAGGCTGACGCATTCAGGCATCCGGAGATCGCATGTGCGCTGGCCATCACCGCCTTCGCAAGAAACGGGATCTTGTCCCGGTCGATCCGCGTGACCGGCCCGGCCACGCTGATTGCCGCCACCACTTTCCCCGGCTCAATTACCACGGGAGCGCTGATACACCGCGCGCCCAGTGTGGCTTCTTCGTCGTCAACGCCGTAGCCGCGCTGGCGGATGCTCTCTAGTTCCCGACGCAGCCGCTGCCGTTGCGTTATCGTATGCGGGGTCAGCCGTTCAAACTTTAGCGATCCAAGCACATGCTCCTTTTCTTCGGGCGGCAAGAAAGCGGCCAGTGCTTTTCCCATCGCAGTGCAATAGAGCGGGCGCCAGGCCCCCACGGGCGACGCCATGCGAAACGGGTGGGGACTTTGGATCACGTCCAAATAGAAAACGTCCTGTCCATCCAGTGTTCCCAAGTTTACGGTTTCGCCCGTCACTTTCCATAGATCCTGCAGCACGGGACGGCTGATCTTTCTTAATGACGTTTGAAAGCTGATCCCAGAGCCCAACCGAACCAGCTTAGGGCCCACCAGATAAGATCCTGCATCGTCTCGAAATAGGTATCCCTCGAATTCCAGATGAGCGAGGAATCGGTACGCTGTGCTTTTGTTAATCCCGGTTCGCAGCGCAACGTCCTTCAGCGGCAATCCCTCCGGAGCAGCGCCCAAGGCTTCAAACACTCTCAGGACCTTCGAGACCACCCCGACCGGAGCTGATTTCGCTTGGCGTGCTCGGATCATACGTTCCCCCTATAAAACCTCAACGCGCTCGCCCGACTAGCGGGCCTGCAGGGCCATTCCTAGTGTCAGCACTATATATCGAAGATTTTGAAATGTGAAAAGTGAATTTTTTATCTTGAATATCCTCCCGGCGCTTGCTATATCGCTTGACGCCAGCCTGGAACACTTCGCGGATTCTATCGCTGGTGCACCGGTGTGTTGTTACGGATATCGCCGATTTTGGCCACCCTATCGGCAGCGAAGAAGTAACGATCGAGCAGCTGAGAGACGCAATTCTTGTCAGGTTGGTCGAAGTAGCCGGCGGCCGGGCTCGTTGAAAGCACGTGTACCCGGCCACGTTCACTTCATTCACGGGGAGCAGGAGTCTCTCTGAATAGCCTCAGCCCCAATCCGAACGGGTTTCACCTCGACGGCAAAACGGCGATCGTTACGGGCGGCGCGAGCGGCATCGGTCGAGCGATCGCCTACCTTTTTGCGTCCAGCGGGGCGCGTGTGTACGTTCTCGACATCCATGCGGAAGGGGCGGAGGATACGGCCCAAGAAATTCGCGTTGCCGGCGGTGACGCGTTCGCGCACGAATGTGATGTCACGAACCACGAGCAAGTGCACGCCGTATTTCGCGAACTCGCCAAGCGCGGCCGCATCCACACCCTGGTGAACAATGCCGGCATCTCTCACATTGGCAAACTCGAAGCGACCAGCGAGCGCGACTTCGATCGTGTTTTTCAGGTGAACGTGAAGGGTATCTATAACTGCATGCTCGCCGCCGTTGACCACATGAAAGCAAACGGCGGTGGCGTTATTCTGAACATGGCTTCGATTGCCGGCTCCTCTGGTCTGGCCGACCGATTTGCTTATTCGACGAGCAAGGGCGCCGTAATCGCAATGACCTATTCGGTGGCCAAGGACTACCTCGCCTGCAACATCCGCTGCAATTGCATCTCGCCCGCTCGCGTTCACACGCCGTTTGTTGATGGGTACCTGCGCCAGCACTATCCCGGCCGGGAGGAAGAAATGTTCGCCAAGCTTGCCCATTCTCAGCCGATCGGCAGAATGGCCGAGCCACATGAAGTCGCCTCTCTTGCTCTCTATCTTTGCTCCGACGCAGCGTCCTTCTTGACCGGCGTGGACTATCCTCTCGATGGAGGTTTTTTCAACCTTCGCGGCTAGACCAAACCGGATAAGTTCGCGGAGATGGTAGTCTTGCTCATCCCCGTGCACGCTGCACATATCACTGGGCAACACATGGACTCAGACGGCGGTTGCGAGCAGCTTTACCGAGCCTGGACGTAACGGAGACGCATGGGAAAACCTTCTGCGCCTATTACAGATCGGAAGTATTTGGTTCCTTTCGTTCTGGTCACTAGCCTGTTTTTTCTATGGGCGCTCGGGGTGAACCTCAACGATATTCTGATCCCGCACCTGAAGAAGACTTTCAACCTCACCGATTTTCAATCTTCGCTGATTCAAACCGCATTTTTTGGCGGCTATTTCCTCGCGGCGTTGCCCGCGGGATGGCTCATGGAGAGGATCGGATATCGCAAAGGTATTCTGATTGGGCTCGGAACATGCGCCCTGGGAGCGCTTCTATTCATCCCGGCTGCTTCGATTCGGATCTACGGATTCTTCCTGTTCGCGTTGTTCGTAATGGCGTGCGGACAGGGTATTCTCGAAGTCGCCGCCAATCCTTACGTCACGATTCTCGGCCCTCCCGAATCGTCCGAACGCCGCTTGAACCTCTCGCAATCTTTTAACGCCGTAGGAGCCTGGGTAACTCCGTTCATCGGCCGAGCTTTTATTCTTTCGGGAATCGAATACTCGGCTGCCACCGTCGCCGCGATGACTCCGCAGCAATGGCAGGCTTATTCGGCTTCGGAGGCCAGTCGCGTCCGCGGCACGTATCTTGTAATCGCAGGAATCTTCCTGTTTGTCGCCACCCTGATCTATTTTGCTCGTCTTCCGGAAGTCCGCGAATCAAGCGGCGAAGCGTTGCCGGCCCCGGAGGCGGCGCCCAAGACTCACAAAGGTATCTGGCACCACAAGCACCTGATTCGCGGCGTGATCACCGAATTCTTCTACGTGGGCGCCCAGGTCGGCGTCACCAGTTTCGTGATCCGCTTCACGCAGCACGCGCTTCCCGGCACTCCTGAAAAAACGGCCGCTGATTACCTCAAATGGCACCTGTTCGGCTTCATGATCGGCCGCTTCGCCGGCTCTGCGATCATGAAACGTGTCGCACCTCCCAGGTTGCTCGGACTTTTCTCCGCCGCGGCCGCTGTTTGCACCATCGTGGCGATTTTCATGTTGGGGACCACCGCCGTGTGGGCCGTCGTCCTGCTTGGTTTCTTTGATTCCATCATGTTTCCGACGATTTTTGCGTTGAGCATCAAAAACCTCGGCGTCTACACTAAACTCGGTTCTTCCCTTCTGGTAATGTCCATCATCGGCGGCGCCATCGTGCCCGCCCTCATGGGCTACATTTCGGACCGCAGCTCGATCCAGGCGGCCTTCGCGGTTCCTTTTTTCTGTTACGCGGTCGTGATTTATTTTTCGTTTAGCGGCTATAAGCCGACGCTAGCTGCGGCACAGGACTAACGAATGAATGAACGCGCGAAATTCCTGGTTACCGGAGGCTTGGGCTTCATCGGCCAGGCCGTCGTGCGCAATCTCCTTGCGCGCGGCATCCCCACGGTGGCCGCCGATCAATCAGCGGATGCTGCCGTTCTCGCCAGCTTGCAGGACGCGGCTGACCGCACCGGCACGACTTTCGCTTCAACTCCCTTGGACGTCAGCGAGTTCCGCGACGTAATGGCGGTTTTTCATAATCATCCCGGCATCACCCACACAATTCATCTTGCTTACGTGATGGGGCCCCTGGTTGACGAAAATACTTCGCTCTCCACCCGCGTCAACATCTTAGGGATGACCCATATGTTTGAAGCGGCGGTGCTACATAAACTCACGCGACTCGTCTTCACGAGCAGCGAAACCGTATCCGGTCCATCGCAACAGCCGTATGGCGACCGCCCGGTCGCCGAAGACGATTTCTGCGATCCCGCCTCTCACTCCTTCACGTACGCAGTCATGAAGCTTCTGAACGAACATATGGGCCGGCGATATGTTCAGAAGCACGGAGCGAACATCGCATGCACACGTCCCCCCGTTGTTTTTGGTCACGGCCGTAAGCGCAGCGCGGTCATGTGGGCCGAGCAGTTCGCCTCGAAACCAGCGGTTGGTCAGCCGGTCACTTTGCCGTTTGCTCCACAAACTCGTGATACCTGGATCTATAAAGACGATTGCGCGGTACAACTCGTGCGCCTCGCCCTAAAACCCCACATTTCCCACTTCGTTTACAATAATGGAGGCCACTGCGTCACCGCCGCCGAACTCGCTGCAATCGTCAAGAAATGGATCCCCGATGCTCAATTCCAATTTGCTGATGCCGGCGGGACGCCTCTGATTGACAATCAAGACGGTACCCGCTTGATTCGCGAAATCGAATTTGTGCCCCGCCCGCTGGAAGAAGGAGTCCGGGCGCACATTAACGAGGCCCGCTTAGCTTCGGGCCTCCCGGCCGTCTGACATATTGGACAACGACCTATGCCACCCTTCGTCAGCACCGTTGTAGGCAGCTATCCACGAAATACGAGCGTGGAAGATACGATGAAGAAACCCTCGCTCAGTCGCCTGGAAACCGACGAGCTCATCTGCTGGGCGGCGCGCGATCAGGCGGACCTCGGACTCGACGTCATCACCGACGGCGAGGGCTATCGCGAAAACATGTACTATTTTTATCAGAAACGGCTCGAGGGAATCAGCTTCGACGGAATGCTCAAGCAATCATTCGGCACCGCGGGGTTTGGCATCGAATGCGCGCGTGTGATCGGCGAGATCAAGAATTCACGCTTTGAACTTGCTCGTAACTGGAAACTTGCGCGTGATGCGGCCCCTTCTCGCTGCCGCGTCAAGCAGACTGTCACGGGCCCGCACGTCCTTACCCGCTTCAGCGTCAATCAGCGTCCGGACTTGTACCCCGATGCGCAGGCTCTTTGCCGCGCTTTCTCACGGGTGTTAGCGGAAGAGCTTCGCGAGGTCATTGCCGCCGGATGCGATTACGTTCAATTCGATGAACCGATGTGGACCGAGTCACCCGAAGACAGTTTGTGGGCTGCGGAAATTCTAAATGAGTTGATCGCTTCTCTGCCGCGCGTCACCGTCGGATTGCACGTGTGCGGCGGCAATCCCAGGCGAAAAAGGATTTATTTCACAAAATATACCGACCTGGTGCCTGCCTTCCGCGTTGTGAAGATCGATGAAGTCTCCCTCGAGCACTGCACGCTCGGCTACGATCTGATGGATCTCTGGAAGCAGTGGGAATTCAAAGGCGCGTTGGCGCTCGGCGTGATCGACCAGCGCAGCGATGTGCTGGAAACTCCGGAAATCATTCGTGAACGCCTCGCCCCGGCGCTCGCATACTTCTCTCCCGACCGCCTCCTGCTCACAAGCGAGTGCGGTTTTGGACATGTGCCACTCGAGATCACTCGCAGCAAACTCCGGGTACTTACCCAAACCTGCCGCGAACTCATGAAACCATAGATTTCGCACGCTTACGACGGCGCTTAGAAAGCGGATCTGTGCCGTTCGTGATTCGCTTGGCCGACGTGCTTCCCGATCAACCTCAATTCCGCGGCCCTAGGACGCGGATTCTCGTCATGCTATTTTCGGGGTGGCGGTCTGCGTGCGAAGCGCAGCGGAGGCTAACCGGATGTTTGCACGGGATTTGTTCAGGCGTTTGGGTTCGTTCCTCGTTTTTCTGACGTTTCTTATTGTTGCCGTTGCCCTCCAGACCGCGGGACAGAACTCTGCGCCAACGCCATCCCCGTCAACCTCCGCGGCCGTTCCCTCGGCCACGCAAAGAGCAACAACATCTCCGGCGCCCGCCGCTCCAGCCGAGCCGACGCGGGCCGCTATCCTGCGCGGCGCCTACGGCCCCTACCGGGCCAACAATGATCTCCTCTCCTACTATTTGGACGTGCGCGTGGATCCCGAAAAACAAGTCATCAGCGGGAAGAACTCCATCCGCTTCAGGATGCTGCAGGACAGCACGCGAATTCAGCTCGATCTGCATCCAGCCTTGCAGGTCGAGAAGATTCTCCTCGGCGCGGTGCCGCTCAACTACGAACGCGATTCGGGTGCGGTGTTCGTGGACTTCCCGGAGCCGCTCAAGGCCGGGCAGGAATACTCGATCGACTTCTACTACTCGGGTCATCCGCTGCAGACGGCTCGCTTCGGCGGTTTCACGTTTGGGAAAGATCCGGCCGGCCGCCCTTGGATTTACACTGCCTGCGAAGACATCGGCGCGAGCGTGTGGTGGCCAAACAAAGATCAATGGCGCGATGAAGTCGAAAACATGCGAATCAGCGTCGCGATTCCAAATGACCTGGTGGACGTTTCCAACGGCAAATTCATGGGTAAGACCGATCTGGGCGATGGCTACACGCGGTGGGACTGGATGGTCCACTATCCAATCAACAATTATGACGTGGCGCTGAACATCGGCGACTACGTGCACTTTTCCGATCAGCTCGGTGATCTCCTTCTGGATTTCTACGTGCTGCCCGAAGACCTGGATAAGGCCAAGAAACAATTCACGCAAGCCAAAGGAATGCTCGAGGCCTATCAACACTATTTCGGCGAGTATCCCTTCCAGAAGGACGGGTATAAGTTGATCCAAGTGCCGTACGCGGGCATGGAGCACCAGAGCGCGGTCGCATACGGCAACCATTTTTCGAACGGCTACCTCGGGCGCGACTGGACCGGCGTTGGCGTCAGCCGAAAATTCGATTTCATCATCATCCACGAGAGCGGCCACGAGTGGTTCGGCAACAGCGTATCGGCAGCCGACCGGTCAGACATGTGGATTCATGAAGGTTGGACCACTTACCTGGAATCCCTCTATGTGGAATATACCTTCGGGCACGAGGACGCGCTGAAGTACATAAACGGTTACAAACCGATGGTGCAGAACCGCGAGCCGATCATCGCCCAGCGCGGCATCGCCGCCACTCCACCAGAGGACATGTACTTCAAGGGAGCTCTTTTCCTCAACACGTTACGCAGCGTGGTGAATGACGACGCGCGCTGGTGGGTGCTTATCCACGATTTTTACCAGCACTTTAAGTATCAGAACATCATGACCGAAGACGTGGTTCGGTATTTCAATCAACACACCAACAGGTATCTGACGCCGGTCTTCGAGCAGTATCTGCGCCACACCGCAATCCCGACGCTGGAGCTGAAGTTTAACGACGCGGACGGCACCGTCGCTTACCGCTGGCAAGCTGACGAACCGGATTTCGCCATGCCGGTACGAGTGGGGAAAAAAGGCGACTGGCAGATCATCCAAGCCACTACCTATTGGCAGACGATGAGGATGCCGCTCAAGAAAGATAAATTCGAAGTGGCGACGGACTTGTACTACGTCAACGTAGCCAAGGAGTAGAGAACTCTCGCAGACCTCTGTTACCGGCTCTTCACATAGGTTCTTAACGGCTCTTCCCCGCGTTCCGTGCCACGCTGAAAAGAAAAGGCTGAACAAAAGGGAAGGAACGTAATATTTATGCGGAAGGGTGAGCACACAGAAACGCTCGGGCTTGATGTCAGCCCAATCCGCGCGGTGAAGCTCTTTCCATTCATCGGGATCAATTCTGAAACGTCAGGGGGCTGCTTGTTCGTCACGAGAATTACGGGTCTTCTTATCCTCTGTGCCTTTCCGCTCTATTGCCAAAGCAATAGCGGCGAATTGCGTCTCAAGGTGACGGATCCTTCTGGTCTTGCCGTGAAAACAACGGTGCTGATCGTCAGCGAGGCCAACCAGTATCGAAATTCACTGCCGACCACCGAGCAGGGCACGCTGGACGTGCAACGTTTGCCTTTTGGCCTCTACCAGCTGGAGATTACTCAGCCCGGTTTTGCAGTTGTATCCGAATCTGTGGAAATTCGCTCCTCCATTCCGATCGAGCACCTCATTCAGCTGAAGCTGCCGTCGGTCAAGCAATCCGTAACCGTCAGTGCGGCCGACACACTGATTGACCCCGATCAACCCGGCGCAGTCAGCCAGATAGGCTCGGACACCATCCAAAACCGCCTCAGCTCGCTGCCGGGTCGTTCGTTGCAGGACTTGGTGAATTCACAACCCGGCTGGCTCTACGAAGGCAACGCGGTCTTGCACCCCCGAGGCTCCGAGTATCAAACGCAATTTGTCGTTGACGGCATTCCTCTGATGGACAACCGCTCGCCGAGCTTTGGGAACGAAATCGAAGCGGACGACGTGCAATCCATGAGCGTCTACACCGCCGGGATCCCTGCGGAGTACGGTCGCAAGATGGGTGGGGTCGTCGAGGTCAATACTATTCAGGATTCCGAACCGGGCTTTCACGGGCAAATCGTTCTGTCCGGCGGCAGTTTCGATACTGCTGGTTCATTCGCCAGCGCCCAGTATGTCTGGGGCAAGAACACGCTTGGCGCAAGCGCCAGCGGCGCCATGACCGGCCATTACCTCAACCCAGTGGTTCCCGAGAATTATTCGAACACGGGCACGACGGGCGATTTTTCCCTTCGTTACGCGCGCGAGCTGACGCCGAAAGACCGCCTCAGCCTGAGCGTTCGCCACGAACTGGCCCGCTATGACCTCCCCAACGAACTCATCCAACAGGATCCCCACACCACGCCGCTCGACCCCTCACTGCCGCCCGGTGTGCAGCGCCAGAACGCCGACAATCTGGAGACTATGGGCATCGTTTCCTATCAACATATCTTTTCCTCCAGCGTGGTCGCCGATTTTCACGGCATGGTGCGGGACACCTCAAACGATTTTTTCTCGAACGTGTACTCGACGCCCATACTCGTTTCCCAGCACAATTGGTTTCGTGAGGGATATTTCCGGGGCAGCCTCACGACCAGGCACGGCCGCCATGAAATCAAAGCGGGCGTGGAATCAGACAATATTTTCCTGAATGAGAATTTCGGCTACATCATCACCGACCCAACCCAGTTTGATCCGGGCACTCCGCTCACTTTCGGCTTCCGGGCGAACCGCCCCGACCTCGAGCAGTCCGCATACGTACAAGATCTGATCCGCCTGGGCAACTGGACGATCAGCGCCGGTCTTCGCTGGGACCACTATCAGCTCCTGCTGAATCGGCAAGCCCTGGACCCGCGCTTCTCGATTTCGCGATATTTCCCATCCGCTGGTCTTGTGCTGCATTTTTCCTACGACAGGGTTTTCCAGACGACTTCGTTCGAGAATATCCTGCTTTCTAGCTCCACGGCCGCCGCGGGTCTTGACACCATCTCCCTGCAATTGCCGGTCGAGCCATCCGAAGGAAACTACTACGAAGTGGGCTTGGCCAAATCCTTGTTCGGGAATTTCAAGTTGGACGCCAACTATTTTCGCAGGCTCGTCAGCAACTATGCGGACGACGACCAGATAGACAACACAACCATCAGCTACCCTATCGCGTTTCGCAAGGCCATCATTTACGGCACGGAAGCGAAAATCAGCCTGCCCGACTCGCATGGCTTTTCCGGTTTTGTGAGTTATTCCTACACTCTGGGCAATGCGTGGTTCCCGGTAACGGGCGGGCTATTTCTGGGTGACGACGCGGTGATACCGACCACCGGCCATCTCCCGGATTCGCAGGATCAGCGCAACACCGTTCGGGGACGTCTCCGCTATCAAGTGACCCGCCATTTCTGGATCGCGGGAGGCGTTCAATATGACACGGGTCTGCCCTTCGACTTCCAGGGCAACTACGATCAGGCCCTCGCGGAATATGGCCAGGAGGTCGTGAATCGCCTTAACTTCGCTCGCGGCCGCATACTTCCTGCCTTTCAAGTCAATGTTTCGGCCGGTGCGGATCTCTATAAATCGGACCGGATGAACGTCCGGCTGCAGGCCGATGGAGAAAATCTTAGCGACGTCCTGAACGTCATCGATTTCGGGGGTCTTTTCTCCGGTAATGCGGTTGGACCTTCGCGGAGCTACGTCCTGCGCCTCACGACCAGTTTTTAGAACGCACCCGAAACATCGAGCACCGCCGCGTGCGGACCGTCACAGCCCCGCCCGCTTGACGAGAATTCCCCCGTTGCCGACTCGTCCGGCGCCCTAGCACGGATCTACTACAGGTTCCGAGCCGCACTCCCGCATTTGCAGCAGCCGTTTTCAACACGCAATGTTCCAGAAGACAGAGTGTGATATAGAGTCTGGATCCCGTAATGCGCGGCATCGCAAGTCGAGCAACCTGATCACGAGTAGAGGGATTTCATGGCCAAGCTCATTAAGCGGTTCGTCCTGGTTAGCACTGTCTTTGGGATTTTTCCTGTTGTGCTTCTCGCGCAAGCCACATCACCCGCCAGGCCAATCCCCGTCAAGGTCGTAGTGGTCACAATGTTTGAGCGAGGCGAGGACACCGGTGACACGCCCGGCGAGTACCAGCTTTGGGTCGAGCGCGAGCACCTCGACGAGGTTATTCCGGTATCCTCGGCCTTCCATCATGCGCGCCTGAACAAAGACGGCGTGCTGGGCATCTTGACGGGCGTCGGCACAGCGAAGGCTGCGGCATCCGTGATGGCCGTAGGTCTCGATCCGCGATTTGATTTTTCGAATTCGTATTGGATCATTACCGGGATCGGCGGAGGCGACCCCGCAGATGTATCTTTGGGATCCGCTGTCTGGTCCGACCACGTCGTGGACGGCGACCTTGCCTATGAGATTGACGCGCGCCAAATCCCGGGAGATTGGCCGACCGGATATGTTCCGCTGCGCAAAGGCACCCCCTACGAAGAACCCGTCAGCGCCGATTTCGGGCAAGTTTACACGCTGAACCAAACTCTGGTCGCCTGGGCGCTTCGTCTCACACAAAATGTCCCGCTTCCGGATTCAGATTCTCTGCGTACTTCGCGTGCGCGTTTTGCCGGATTTCCCAATGCCGTGAAGCCGCCGTTCGTAACCGAGGGCGATCAACTCTCCTCCAGCACCTTCTGGCACGGTTCGAAAATGGATGAGTGGGCCAACGCCTGGACGCGCTACTACACGGGCGGAAAAGGCAATTACATGGTCTGTGGCATGGAGGACACCGGCACTTTACAGGCGCTCACCTTTTTGGCGCAAGCGGGACGCGTGGACTTCAATCGCGTGCTGGTTCTTCGCACGGTGAGCAACTATGATCGTGAGCCTCCCGGCACACATGTCGCCGAGAGCCTGAAATCCATGGTCTCTGGCAATTATTCCGCGTACTTCCCCGCGCTGGAAGCCGCGCAGCTAGTTGGCGATAAGGTAGTTCGCGAACTGATCGCGCATTGGGCGGAGCATCAAGCGGTTATTCCCAGCGTTCGCTAACATATTTTGCATGAGCGTTGCAGATGCAATCAACGAGATGGGCGGGCTCCGAGTTGTGCTACACCGGCGGGAGACGCCGATTTTAAAAATGGCAGGTCATTCGCGATAGCAACGGTATTAAACCAACTTCGCATCTTCTCGTATCGAATCCCTCGTACTATATAATTCCCACGAAATGAACACCCCCCCGACCGGCGCCGCGCGATTCCAGCCCGCGAGCGATCAATCGCTCATGGTGTACTTCGGCCAGAAAATTACGCTCAGTGCTCACGAGCAAGTCAGGAAATTGCTCCGCGCGCTGGAGCTGGAACCAGTCGTCGGCATACGCAATCTCAATCCCGCGTATTGCTCCGTGCTCGTCACGTTTGACGCGCTGAAGCTGAGCCACCGCGACGTGGAACAAATTCTGCGTGTTTATCTCGACCGCCTCGACGCCATAAATCTCCCAGCGGCGCCAGAGCTGGAAATACCGGCGTGTTATGGCGGCGAATTTGGCCCTGATTTGAACGAGGTCGCTGGCCTGCACGGAATCACGCCCGCTCAGGCGATCGAATTGCACGCTTCGGTTTCTTACACCGTGTACTTTCTCGGATTCGTTCCTGGCTTCGCTTATCTCGGTGAATTGCCGGACGCGTTGGCTACGCCGCGGCTGGATAGCCCACGCCGCAGCACGCCTCCCGGCAGCGTCGGGATCGCCGGCACCCAGACCGGCGTGTATCCATTTGCCACGCCCGGCGGCTGGCGATTGATCGCACGCACTCCCGTCGCGATGTTTCGCCCGGATCGCAAGGCAATGAGCTTTCTCTCCATCGGCGATCGCGTGCGCTTCGCGCCGATTTCTGCCACGCGCTTCGCTGCGTTGGATCGCCCATGAGTACGATTCGCGTGCTTGCCCCTGGGCTGTTGACCACGGTGCAGGATTTAGGGCGAGAAGGATTTGGTCCCGTTGGTGTTTCACCATCCGGGGCAGCGGATGCGATCTCCCTGCGCCTCGGAAACCGGCTGGTGGCGAACGATGAAGGTGCCGCCGCACTGGAGATGACGCTGCTCGGTGGAACGTTTATATTTCCGGAAGGGGCGAACGTGGCGCTGACAGGCTCCGATTTCGGCGCAACTTTGGATGATGCGCGCCTCGCTGTGGGCACGTCGGTTGAGGTGCGGCCGGGCCAAACGATTCGCCTCGGTCCCACGAAATCGGGAGCGCGTTGCTACCTTTGCGTGCAAGGCGGAATCGCCGTGAAGCCGTTTCTCGGGAGCGCTGCGACGCACCTTTTGAGCGGACTCGGCGGTTTTAAGGGCAGGGCCCTCCGCAAAGGAGACGCAGTGCCCATCGGATCCGCGGCCAAGCCTTTCCGCAACAGAGCCCTCGCTTCGCAGGCGTCGGAGAATTTGTACCTCCGCAAAGTTTTGCGCGTAACCCCCGGCCCGCAGGCTGACTGGTTTTCCGAGTCATCACTCCGCGCGTTTTATGCCAGCGCCTATCGCGTTGGCGAGCAGTCCAGTCGCATGGGACTTCGGCTCGAAGGACCTGCCATCTCACAGCGCGGCGAGGGCCAAATGATCACGGAAGGCGTCGCACTGGGCGCAATTCAAATCCCAACTGAAGGCTCGCCGATCATCCTATTTGTCGAGCAACAAACCACCGGGGGCTATCCGAAGATCGCGAACGTGATATCCGCGGATCTTCACCGCGTCGGACAGCTTCGCCCTCGCGATGAGATACGATTTGAATTGGTTTCATTCGAGGCTGCGCGATCCCTCCTGATCGAACAGGAAAAATTGCTGGCATCCGGGGAGTTGATTCTGGAATGAAGCGCATGGATCTGAATTGCGACATGGGTGAGGAGCCGGAAGCCATTGCCGACGGCACCCAGGAATCGCTGATGCCTTCACTGACTTCGGTCAATATTGCCTGCGGAGGCCATGCCGGCGATTCCCAAACCATGAAAGCAACGATCGAGCAGGCGCTTCGCTGGAAGCTGGATGTCGGCGCGCATCCCGGATATCCAGATCGCCCGAATTTTGGCCGCCTGGACTTAAACATGTCGCCAGAAATGACCGCCGATTCCGTCTTTGCGCAAGTGCGCTCGCTCGCCGAAGTCGCTGCCGAGTGTGGCACACGCGTTACGCACGTGAAGCCCCATGGCGCGCTTTACAATCAAGCCGCGAGGAATCGCATGGTGGCCCACGCGATCGCCACTGGGGTCGCGCGCTGGAATCGCGACGTCGTGCTTGTCGGCCTCGCCGGATCGCTGATGTTGGAAGTCTTTCGCGAAGCGGGCTTCCAAGTGGCGGCGGAAGGATTTGCCGACCGTCGTTACGAAGCTGACGGCACGCTGCGCTCACGCAGATTGGAAGACGCCGTGATCCGCGATCCCGCGGAAGCGGGCCAACAGGCATTGCGCATCGCCGAACGAGGAACCGTGATTGCCCGCGACGGCGCCGAGATCGTCACAAGCGCGCAGACCATTTGCATCCATGGCGACACGCCCGGAGCCCCAAAGATTGCAGCGGCGGTGGCGAAAACTCTACGCCAAGCCGGCTTCGAGCTCACCGCCCTCTCCAGATTATCGCGTAACGATTCGCGCCATTGACTCTATTTCTCCTGATTGCTTCGCAATCCCGCGCTCTGCGACTTCCGCCACACCCAGTAAACCGGCACTCCCGATAAAATTATGAGCAGCCCTGGCCACGTGTATTGCGGCTTGTAGCGTAACAATTGCACTTCGATGAGCGTGGCGAGCAAGAGATAGATCGCCGGAAGCACCGGATAGCCAACCACTCGGTACGGCCGTACCATATCCGGTCGTCGCAACCGCAAAACAAAAAGGCCCACAATCGTCAGCATGTAAAACATCACCACGGCGAAAACCAGAAACTCGAGCAATTGCGCGTAGGAACCCGAGAGACACAACACACACGCCCACATGCATTGAACCCACAACGCAACGGAAGGGGTGTTCCGCGAGTTGACGTTGCCTACACTTCTGAAAAACAGGCCGTCTTTCGCCATCGCGTAATAAACGCGCGCCCCAGCCAGGATCAATCCATTGTTGCAGCCAAAAGTAGAAATCATGACGGCGATGGCCACCAGGACCGCGCCGCTCGATCCGACAATCACTTCGGCGACGGCTGTGCCCACGCGATCGCCCGCGGCGAATTGCAGCCCTCGCGCCAGGGCGGTCCCGCCACCAGGAGTTCCAGCCAGTGGCAGCACATTCAAATACGCAAGATTCGCCAGAACGTAGAGGACCGTCACAACTCCGGTGCCTAAGGCCAAGGCGAGCGGCAGGTTTCGCCTCGGGTTTTTCACTTCGGATGCGATGTACGTGACATTGGTCCACGCACTCGAAGAAAAAAGTGCGCCCACCATCGCGAGCGCCACAAGCGTCACGATACTCACCCACACGGTATTTTGGCCCACTTGATAGCTGTGCAATCCGGAGAAGCTTGCGTTCCGCCATAAATCGCTGAAGTTGGATTCGCGCGCCTCTCGTGTCGCGAATACAAAACCCAGCAGCGTCAATCCCCCCAGAGCGGCAATTTTTGCAGTCGTGAAAATATTCTGTACTCTGGCGCCGACGCGCAGTCCGCGCGTATTCATCCAGGTGAGAAAAACGATCGAAACGATAGCCAGCAGGTTTTGGGTATTCAGCCCCACGTCGTACGGTCCCAACACGCCGCCCCAAATTTTGTAGGGGCCAAAGGTCCCCATCTTCCAGATCCACGCGGCCGATGATAACCAGGGCAAGAGCACGCCGGTAAAGCTCGCGAAGGCAATGGCCACCGCCGCGATTGTTGCTGTCTGAATCACCAGCAGCGTCGCCCATCCGTACAAAAAGCCCCACATCGGGCCCAGAGATTCTCGCAAGAAAATGTATTCGCCGCCGGCAAACGGCATCGCCGCAGCCAGTTCCCCGTAGCAGAGTGCCGCCATGGTGGTCATCAAACCGCTGACCAACCAGACAACGATCAGCAAGCCGGGGCTGCCGACTTGCCGGGCGATCCCTGCGGAAACTATAAAAATTCCTGAGCCGATCATCGAGCCCGCCACAATCATGCTGGCGTCGAGCAGGCCCAGGCTCTTGACCAGGCCGGATTCGGCTGCGGGTGCCGCGGCGTTTGGCGTCTGGATTTGCCTAGGCATGGACGGTGGTTTGCAACACTACTCCGGAGGAGTGAATTTCCAGCGACTGCAATATAAACGCGCGACTCACGGCCGTCATTCTGCCACAGGCGCGACCAACCGGCGGCCACCCGAAAAACGGCGCAACAAGTTCCTGACGATTCCAAATCTCGCGATGAAGAGGAATGTTGCAAAAGTGCTAGCGGGCACGGCAAGCTGATAGGCATGCCGGAACTGCCGGATATCGCCGCTTACATCAGCGCCCTCGAACCGCGCATCGTCGGCCAACCACTCGAGAGGGTTCGGCTCGCGAGCCCTTTTCTTCTGCGCACCGTGCAGCCGCCACTTACGGATGTGGAAGGCCGTATCGTGCGCGAGTTGCGGCGAATCGGCAAGCGAATCGCCATCGGCGTGGACACCGACCTCTGGTTGGTACTGCACTTGATGATTGCCGGCCGCCTGCATTGGCGGTCGCCCGGAGCAAAATTGTCGGGCCGCCAGAATCTGGCAGCCTTCGATTTTCCGAATGGCGCTCTTGTGCTTACCGAAGCCGGCACAAAACGCCGCGCATCGTTGCACGTCGTTGCCGGGGAGGAGGGGTTACGTTCTGTGGACCCCGGAGGAATCGAAATCTTCACGAGCGATCTCGCCGCGTTTCGCGCCGCGCTTACCGCCGAAAATCGCACCCTGAAGAGAGCTCTCACCGATCCGCGCCTGGTCAGTGGCATCGGCAACGCGTACTCGGACGAGATTCTGCACGCGGCGCAGCTTTCGCCTATCGCGCTCACGCACAAGTTGGGGCCGGGCGAGTGGGACAGCCTGTTTTCTGCTGCGCGCCACACGCTCAGCCTCTGGGTAGAACGCCTCCGCAAAGAAGCGGAAGCCGGATTTCCCGAAAAAGTGACCGCGTTTCGCAAAGACATGGCGGTACACGGCCGCTATGGAGAGCCTTGCCCAAGATGCGGGGAAAAAATTCAGCGAATTCGTTACGCGGACAACGAAACGAACTATTGCGCCCGCTGTCAAACGGGCGGAAAAGTTCTTGCGGATCGCAGTTTGTCGCGCCTCTTGCGTTCGGACTGGCCGCGCACCCTCGAAGAACTCGAGGCTCTCAAGCGCCGCTAGCTCGATTGAGCCGCCCGCAAATCACGACCGCTGATTCGCCGTAGCCCAGCTGGCTCTTCAGGCTGTTGCTGTTGACACCCATTTGGCCCCGAAGGTAGAGTCTGCCGGTTGCCCTGTGCTCGCACCGCCGCTGGCGGATTGCCGGTGTTCCGCCCTGTCAGCTAGCCGATCACTTCGCCAAGCCCCAAGTGGTTTTTGCGAAATTGCCGAGAGGCCGGGGCTTACTCTCTCCATTGGGTGGAGAGGAACAGTTTGAAACTGACAATTTGATTCAAAATCTGCTGCGGTAAGCGTCATCCATCAGGAGGATATTCGATGGAGCCCGTTTCAAAGAGCGTACACAATGCGGCAGGCGGTGTGCGCGTCGTCGCGCAACCGGTGGCGGCCCCGCTCTCGCGCGCCGCGATTTTCCTGGTG
Organism: uncultured Acidobacteriota bacterium; assembly: GCA_963804655.1. GTDB lineage: Bacteria > Acidobacteriota > Terriglobia > Acidiferrales > UBA7541 > Palsa-295. The sequence continues at coordinate 50,191 of CAWDRE010000002.1, forward strand.
GTCACGATAAAGCCGGGCCTCGAAAATCGCGCGATCCTGCGCTCGTTCTGCGGCGACCTCAGCGGTCTGTTCAGAGCGGTAGAATTCCGCAACCTCGAAGCCGGCCTTTCCTGCGTCATGGGAATTGGCTCCGATGCGTGGGACCGGCTTTTTGGCGCGCCGCGTCCGGCGGAGCTGCATCCCTTTCGCGAAATTCGTGCTGCATCGCGTCATGCAGTCCCCACGGCGGGTGACGTGCTCTTCCACATCCGCGCGAAACACATGGATCTATGTTTCGAACTTGCCACGCAGATCATGGCGCGCATCGGAGAGGCTGTCTCACCCGTGGATGAAGTCCACGGCTTCCGATATTTCGATGATCGCGATCTCATCGGTTTCGTTGACGGGACGGAAAATCCGCGGGGCGAGGAAGTGAGCGAAGCGGTGCTGATCGGCGATGAGGATACCGCTTTTGCCGGGGGCAGCTACGTCATCGTCCAAAAATATCAGCACGATCTCACCGCGTGGAACGCGCTCTCCACGGAAGCGCAGGAACGAATCATTGGCCGCAAGAAACTTTCCGACGTCGAGCTGGAAGACTCCGTCAAGCCTACTTGTTCGCACAGTTCGCTCACTACCATCGAAGAAGACGGCAAAGAGATCAAAATCCTGCGCGACAACATGCCCTTCGGGCGGGCCACGCAAGGCGAATTTGGCACCTATTTCATCGGGTATAGCCGTTCGCCTCGTACCATCGAGCAGATGCTCGAGAATATGTTCATCGGCCGGCCGCCCGGCAATTATGATCGCCTGCTCGACTTCAGCCGCGCCGTCACCGGAAACCTGTTTTTCGTACCCTCCGCCACATTTCTGGACGACGTGACGGATGACCAGCCCGCCTCGGATGCACTGAGTTCCGTCGCGCCACCGCCGCCGGCTACCGAAACCTGTTCATCCGGCGAATCGCAAAACGGCGGTTCGCTCGGCATCGGTTCCTTGAAAGGAGATGTTCCCCATGAATAATCTACATCGCGAACTTGCCCCCATTTCCGATTCGGCGTGGATCCAGATCGAAGAGGAAACATCGCGTACACTCAAGCGTTATCTCGCTGGGCGCCGCATTGTGGACGTCGCGGCCCCGGGCGGCACCGCACTCTCCGCTGTTGGCACGGGCCACCTGCGTAACATCGCCGCCCCGGGCGACGGCATCCTCGCCAGGCAACGCGAAGTGAAGGCCATGGTTGAGCTGCGGGTTCCATTCGATCTGAATCGCCAGACGATTGACGATGTAGATCGTGGCGCGAACGACTCCAACTGGCAACCGGCGAAGGACGCTGCGCGAAAGATTGCTTTTGCCGAGGACGGCGCGATTTTCGAAGGCTACTCCGCCGCCGGTATCGTCGGCATCCGGCAGGGGACCAGCAATCCAAAAATGATTCTTCCGGCCGATGTGCTCGAATTCCCGGATGCCATCGCTCAGGCCCTGAGCCAATTGCGCCTGGTAGGCGTCAATGGCCCCTATGCGGTGCTGCTTGGCGCCGAAGCCTACACCGCGCTCGCCGAGACCAGCGACCATGGCAACCCGGTGTTGAATCACGTCAAGCGGCTGGTGAACGACAAAATCATCTGGGCGCCCGCCATCACCGGTGCTTTCGTCGTAACGACTCGCGGCGGCGACTTCGACCTGCACATCGGCCAGGACGTCTCCGTCGGGTATCTCAGCCACACCGATACTGCTGTCCGCTTGTATCTGCAAGAGACGTTCACCTTTCTGTTTCTTACCAGCGAGGCCGCCGTCGCAATGTCGCCCGCCGGGAAAGCGCAGACGACCGGACGCGCGGGGAAAAAATAAGGCGAAGTCGTCGGCGTAATTGGTCTCAGCCGAAGCGCAGGGTTTGCTTCGAGATAGAAAAGCCAGGGTAGCTGTGCCGCAGGTGGTGCAGAGATACGCCGCCCGAGGTTTGTCGGTTGGTGCGATCAGGTTCCCAGCAGGTTAACTTGCAGTTTTTCGTAGCCGTGCTCGCGCGCCCACAGGTCCAGCGGTATTGTCGCCAGTTCATCCACCACCGGAACGGCCAGCCCCATCTTCGTCAAGTCAATGCTCTTCAAGTACGTGTGGCATGTGTCGCACACATCCACGCGGACATGCGCGATTTCCGGCGCTGAATAAAACGCCATCTGCGGCTCTCTTTCTTCGCCGCACGCCGGACAATAAATTCTGCGAAAGTCCCATTCATGCGCGCACATCATGCAGATGAGTGATTTTTTCGCGCCATCGCCCTCGGGACGCAAGACTCCCACGATCGGCTTGCCTCCGCACAGTGGGCAAGTCGAGGGAGTCCCGTTCAAGGCTACGGGTTCACGTTGATCGGCCAGATACTCTGCGTACGGCTGCAGAAAAATCCATGTCAGCGATCGCTCGGTAGGATTTGCCTTGCGCGATTCTCCGTCCCGCTCTTCCAATTCGGCCGCACCCTCCGGCATCTCCATATCGCCATGCCAAAAATCCGCCAGCGCTTGCTGCCACGCTGCCGGACCCCTCTGCGCCAATCCGGCCGCGTCCAGCGCCAGCGGCGCCGGTGCAATCTGTTGAATCAAAGATAGAAAGCCGGGAAACTTTGGCAGGAGCACGAAAAGATCCAGTTCGTCCCGCAAGAACCCGCCGGACGAACCCGCCGGCGAATCCGCCAGCGCTTGCTGGATGTCCGCGTACAGGCTTTTCTGAAATGTTGCGACGCGTGAATAAAAACGCAGGCCTTCTGCAGCAAAAGGGTAGGCGGAAGTCAGCTCGCTGGCGCGATGGATGCGCCGGTCCCACTGCGCAAGGATCATTGTTTGGGTCGGGACCGGCCGGTAACCTCGTAATACCAGGTGCGATGGAACGTCCACGCCCACGCGCGCGTCACGTATCCATGAATCATGGAGCCGAAGCTACCCTCTTCCAGGACCGCGCTCATGTACACGTGAATCAGGAATAGTCCGATCGTAATTAGCGCCACGCTTACATGTATTAGAATAGCCGCATAACGCAAAAATCGCAGGTTCCACGGCAGCGCTTCGGTGTACCACAACCCGACGCCGGAGATCAGCAGCAGGATCACACTGTAAAAGATCGCCCAGAAGAAAAGTTTCTGCCCGAAGTTGAACCGCCCCTGCGGAGGGAGTTTATCGTCCTCATTCTCGATGTAGTAGGGGATCGCCTTGCCCCACGCGCGATCGTCGTCCGTCACCTCCATGTCTCGATACCATTCTTTAAATGTCCAGAAGAGCGATGCGGCAAAAATCAGCCCCAACCAGGGATGCCAGAATCGCGCCGCCGGCCCGCCCCCCACGATTACCGCCAGCCAATAAAGATAAGGCGACCAGAACGCCAGCCCGGTGATCAGCAGATAGATGTATGCGAACGCGCCAAGCCAGTGATTCGCGCGCTCGCCCAGCGAATATCGCGGAACCAGATCCTCGTTATTCCTGGCGGCATCGGAACGTGAAACAGCGCCAGTGCTCATGGCCGCCTCTCGTCATCCGGTTTGATTTCTTCTTCCTTCTTCGGCCCGAAACGCATGTAATGCCACGCCAGCCCTACGATTCCCCCAACCATCGCCAAATTCCCCAGCCACTTCAGAGGCCCCTTCCAAAGCCGTACGGACCAGGGAATGTGCGGATCTCTCGGCAGCCCGCCATAGAGCTCCGGATTCTTCGCGTCGTGCAAAACGTAAATCACGTGCGTTCCACCCACTCCCGCTGGGTCGTAAACTCCCGCATCGGCGAAGCCGGATTGTGTGCGCAGTTGTTCCGCGCGCGTCTCCGCCAGCGCCTTCATTTCAGTCTTCATCCCAAAATGCAGGCATCCCGTCGGACAGGCCTTGATGCAAGCCGGTTCCAGTCCCACCGAAACGCGGTCGTTGCACAGTGTGCACTTGAAAACCTTGCGCGCCGCCGGACTGAATTTTGGAATATTGAACGGGCAGCCTGTCATGCAGTAGCCGCAACCAATGCAATTCGCTTCCTGGAAATCAACAATCCCGTTCGCGTACTGCACGATCGCCGCATCCGCGGGACACGCTGCCAGGCAGCCCGGATCCTCGCAGTGCATGCACTGGTCTTTGCGCATGAGCAGCATCATGCTGCCGTCTTCGCGCTCGTGCTCGTTGAACTTGATCAGGTTCCAGTAATTCCACGCCGTTTCCGGCATCGTTTGGTACGTGTTATCAAAAGTGGTTTCGCTGAACGTGTACCCGTTCCACTCCAGGCACGCCACTTCGCACGCTTTGCAGCCGATGCACGTGGTGGTGTCCACCAGCTTGCAGACCTGGTATTCGCGGTTCAGCCCAGCGCCCGGAACGGTGCCGGCGTGGCCCGAAATCCTGATTAGCTCTGTTGACGCCTGGCTCATGTCCGCTCCCTACGCCTTCTCGACTTTCACTAGGAAGCCCTTGGATTCGGGTGTGTGTGCGTTCGGATCGGTCACTGCCGGCGTCAGCAAGTTCGCCGGTGTACGCGCGTCCCGCCCCTCATCCTCGGGGATTCCGCGGAATCCCTGATGAATCGGCAATCCGATCTGGTACACCTTCTTCCCGTCAATCATCATGGGTTTCAGCCGGCGGGTCACAAACGCTTTCGCGGTATAAGTTCCCCGCGCGCTGATCACGTGGATCAAATCCGTCCCGCGAATTCCCTTGTCTTGCGCCAGCTCCACCGGAATCTCCACGAACGGCTCCGGGATCAACTGGACGTTCATCGGATTATTTTTTGTCCAGTAGTGATATTGCTCTGTCAACCGGTACGTCGTGCACACGATGCTGTACTCTTCCGGACTTCCGAATTTGTCATACGGTGTTTTGAATTTCTTGACCAGTGGATTGTTCGACTGCTCTGGATGAAACAGATTTTTCGTCGGGCTTTCCACCGGCTCGTAATGTTCCGGGAACGGTCCGTCCGCCAACACTCCGATCGGCGCGAACAATCGCCCCACGCCTTCCGGATTCATGATGAACGGTCCCATGTGATCTTTCGGATGCGAGTCCGGTTTGAAGTCCGGCACGTCATTGCCCACCCATTTTCCCGCCGCTTCGTTCCACCAGACCTGCTTGCGTTCCGGATCCCACGGCTTCCCATCCGCGTTGCAGGACGCGCGGTTATAAAGCACGCGCCGGTTCGCGGGCCACGACCATGCCCAATTTGGAAAAACACCCATCCCCGAAGGATCTTCCGTACCACGCTTCTGAATCTGCGCTCCCGCCTCCGTCCAGCATCCGGAATAGATCCAGTTGCCGCACATCGTGGACCCGTCGTCCTTCAGCATCGCAAAACCGGGCAGCTGTTGGCCTGCTTTCAGGACGACTTGCCCGGTCTTGTCGTCCTTCAAGTCCGCTAGCGCTTTGCCGTTAAGCTCCATGGCCACCTGGGCGAGCGGCGGGTGAGCGGCGTCGGCGTACGCCCAACTCAAATTCAGGATGGGATCGGGGAACTTGCCGCTCTCCTTCTTGTACAGGTCTCGAACCCGCAGGAAGATCTGTGCCACGATATCCTGATCGAGCCGCGCGTCCCCTGGAGGCGGAACTGCGGCATATTTCCACGTCACCCAACGCGCCGAGTTCGTCATGCTCCCGTCTTTTTCCGCAAACCCCGCGCAAGGCAGCCGGTACACCGTCGTGTTGATGGTTTTTTGCTCGTCGGCGGTGATCCCAGGAGCGCGCCAGAATTCGCTGGTCTCATCGGGATAAATTTCACCCACCACCAGCCAGTCGGCCTTTTTCAGCGCGTTGATGTTTTTGTTCGTGTCCGGCCCGATCATCACGCCGTTCATGCCAAAGGCAAACATGCCCTTCACCTTGCCGTTGTACATGTCGTCCCAAATGTGGGTCCACGAATAATCGCGGTCCACCTTCGGCAAATAATCGAACGCGAATTCATTTTCTTTCGTCGCTGCATCGCCGTACATTGCCTTCAGTAGCGACACGAAGAATTTCGGCGTGTTCGAGTAATAGTTCATCGAATCCCACGGCGTAGGTTTCGATGCCGTCGGCGTCACTCGCTTCAGGAATGATGCCAGGTCCGTGTCGGTGGGAACCGGCGCTTTCAAATATCCCGGCAAGCTGTCGAACAATCCGGCCATGTCCGTGGCGCCCTGAATATTCGAATGCCCGCGCAACGCGTTTACTCCGCCTCCCGCTCTCCCGACGTTGCCCAGCAGCAGTTGGATCATCGCGGCCGTGCGGATAATTTGCGTTCCGAAAGTGTGCTGCGTCCAACCCACCGCGTAGATGATCGTCGCCACTTTCTTCATGTCCCCATCCTTGCGGATGGAGGTGAACATGTCCACGGCCTTAATGTACTGGTCCTTCGGGATCCCCGTGATCCGCTCCACCGTTTCCGGCGTGTAACGCGAATATTGCTTTTTCATCAATTGGAACACGCAACGCGGATGCTGTAGCGTCAGGTCGTAGGCCACGTTCGGTGGCAGAGCGGGAGGCGGCGCCGGTCCACCAGGCTTCCCCGGCACTGGTTCGGGCGCGTGTCCGGACGCGGCGGATGCGCTCGACTTGCCGCTGAAATCCCCGCCCTCCTCATAATTCCACGTGGTCTTGTCGTACGTGCCCGACGCGGGATCAAACCCGGAATACAGCCCGTCTTCCGGCAATTTGAATCCATCTTTAACGATGAACGCGGCGTTCGTGTAGTTGATTAGATAATCTTTGGCGATGCGGTTGTTCTCGATGGCGTAGCGGATCAGCCCGCCCAAAAACGCGATGTCGCTGCCGGCGCGAATTTGCAGGAAGAGGTCGGCGGTTGCGGAAGTGCGCGTGAATCGCGGATCAACGGAAATCAGTTTCGCGTTGCGGTTGCGCTTGGCCTCCATCGCCCACTTGAATCCGCAGGGATGGTTCTCGGCGGGATTTCCGCCCATGATCAACATCATGTCGGTGTTCTTGATGTCGATCCAGCCATTGGTCATCGCCCCGCGTCCGAATGTTGGTCCCAAACTTGAGACCGTGGGGCCGTGTCAAACACGGGCTTGGTTTTCTAAATACACCAAGCCCAGACTCCTCATTGCTTTCACTACCAGAAAATTGAATTCATTGGTGTCTGTGCACCCGCCGATGAACGAAATCCCTTCGCAGCGGTTTACCGTGTGGCCGTTCGCGTCCTTTTCGATAAACGTCGCGTCGCGCGTCTTCTTGGTCCACTGCGCAATCTCGTTGATCGCGTCATTCCAGGAAATATCTTGCCAGTCCGTCGCGCCCGGGCGCCGGACTTGCGGTTTCGTGAGCCGCCGCGGGTTGAGCATGTCCTGCTCGAGCGACGAGCCCTTCGGGCACAGCGTTCCGCGATTGGTCGGATGGTCGGGATCGCCTTCCACGTGCACTACTTGCGGCGTGACGTTCTTCGCCTTGTCGCCGATCGTGTAGATCAGCACTCCGCAACCCACCGCGCAATATGGACACGTGGATCGTGTCTCCGCCGCGCGCGCAATCTTCAATTCTTTTAGCTGGGCATAGGCAGGCTTGAGGTCAAATCCGAAGACGGTAGCGGCAATTCCGCCGACTCCCGCAATCTTGAAGAAGTCTCTGCGCGACGTCTCTGTCACAAGAACCTCCGCATCCAGTCGGAACCCGGGTGACCCCTACTTCTTAGGCCTAGAGAATCCTTTTGTCAAGAAATACGCGCCGTCTTGTAAACAAAAATTTGAACTCGCATTCACATCGCTGTAACACAGCGTGAAGCCCGCCCGAGTGGGCTGCACAACCGGTGCGGTGGGTGACATCTTGTTCCTCGAAATCGTCGGTCAAATGCAGTTCACCCGTGACGGCGGACCGACTCCGATCTGCCTCCCTTTCTCATCGCTGCATTGGCCTCTCTGGATGTATTGTTGTCCGTTCAATTTGTGAGTGACTCGGGATATTCGCCCGCGTCCAGCGGACAAGAGTGAATCCATGACCCTCGCATCGTTTCAGTTAAGCGGTAAGAATGCCCTGGTCACCGGCTCGCACAGAGGTCTCGGGGCCTCCATTGCTGTGGCATTGGCGGAAGCCGGAGCGAATGTCGGCTGCCACGGCCGCGCTCCGGATCCGGGCCGCATCTGCGAAGAGATTCGTGCGCTCGGCAGGAACTCCTTCTATTTTGCCGGTGACGTTGCCGATCCTAGAGTCTGTTCCAGCCTGATCGAGAAGTCCGTAGCCGAATTCGGCTCCATAGACATCCTTGTGAACAACGCCGGCACGATCCGGCGCGCGCCCGCTGCCGAACACTCCATCGAATATTGGGACGAAGTAATCGCCGTGGACCTCACCGCAGTGTTTCGCCTGTCGCAACTCGCCGGTCACCATATGCTCCGCCAGGGACACGGCGGCAAAATCGTGAACATCGCATCCGTGCTTTCATTTCAGGGCGGCGTAAACGTTCCGGCGTATGCCGCCGCAAAAGGCGGCGTCGCCCAGCTCACCAAGGCTCTTTCGAACGAATGGGCGTCGCAGAAAATCAACGTGAACGCGATCGCTCCCGGCTATATGGCCACCGACAATACGCAAGCTCTCCGCAACGACCCCACGCGCAGCCGCCAAATTCTCGAGCGCATTCCCGCAGGCCGCTGGGGCGAGCCGAAAGACCTGGCAGGCGCAGCCGTCTTCCTCTGCTCCTCAGCCAGCGATTACGTCCACGGTCACATCCTGGTAGTTGACGGCGGTTGGCTAGCCCGCTGACCAGCAATACTGCAATCCGAAGCAATGAACTCGGAATCCCACGGCCACCATGGGACTCTTGATTTCACTCGTCCGGCGAGTCAGCGGATTACTGGGAAGATAATAATGACAATCGAGCTTTGATTGATGTAGCATCTCACGAGTTGTCGTTCCCCGGAAAAATCACTTCGAATTCTCAAACCAAGGATGGCCGCAACTTTATCCTGCTCGCCCATCCCAATATTCCGCCCGAAGCGTGAGGTGAAAAAACATGCCGACTACCTCGAAGAAGAAAACAAGCGTCAAGGCCAAAACCGGAACGATGAGACCAAGTTGGAAATCCACGCCAATTTCAAAGCCGCAGGAGTACGTAAATTCCGTGGCAATTTCCGCTGACGGCAGCACCGTCGTTGCCGGAACATATTTCTTTCCGTACACCGCCGGAGCGAAACACAGCTCGACGGACGTCGCGCCGATCACGGTTGGCACTTTCGCCTGGAATGCGCACGGCAAGCTGCTTTGGCAAGACAAATTCCAGGCGACCGAGGGTATCTACTGGGTCAGTCTTTCGCGCGACGGCAAGTGGGCCGCCAGTGGAGGCCTCGCGGCTCCCGCCCAAGGATTCATCTACATATACCCGGTCGCTTCCGGGAACAGGTCGTTGGTTTACAACCCGAAAGCTCGCGTCAATATGGTGGCTTTCTCCAGTAACGCTTCTTATCTGGTTGCGGGTGCGGACGCGACGTATCTTTTCTCTCGCAGCGGCTCAACTTGGGGACAACCGCAAATATTGCCCTGCGCTTCAGGCGATACCGCGACCGCGGTGGCAGTCTCGGCGGACGGCCAGTGGATCGCGATCGGAACGTATCTTGGTTCAGTCATTTTGGTGCAGAATAAACTCGGGGCTTTCGGAACATCAAGTAGCTGGCAGCTCCATAACGGCACAATTCATTGGGTGGCCATTTCGGCAGACGGCTCCGCATTTGCGGCGGCGGGGAGCGATTCCCAGGTCCACTACTTCAAGACCTCAAGTTTTCCCGGCACCAAACAGCCGGCCTGGGGTGCCGTGCTCAGCGGCTGCGCGAGCTGCCGCTCGGTGGCCCTGAGCGACGACGGTTCGCTCGTCTCCGCCGTGGGCAATGCCGGCAGCGCCGGGAAAGTGTTTCTTTTCTCGGATCAAGGAGCATCGGGGAAGCAGCTGTGGCAAAAGGCGACGAAGAAGAATCCAAATAGCACTTCGATGGATTCGGCCGGGAAATACGTTACCGCGGCCGACGGCTATCCCGACAAAACTCCGGGCGACTTTTACCTCTTTGGCGCAAACGGCAACGCGTTAGGTAGCTTCCAGACCAACAATATGAGTTGGCCCATGCAGATCTCGGCCAATGCCGCCGCGATCGCTGCGGGCAGCGACAACTCGAACATCTACTACTTCCCCGTCAGCTAACCGCAATCCGCGATGCATCAAGGCGGCAGTGCCCGGCAGTGTTCGCTCGCCTTCGGTGCTCGCGGCTATACCGACGATCCCTTCTGCGGCGAACGTGCCACGGTCTGATCGCAGAAAGGTGTCCGCGAGGAGAAGCAATCGGGCGTGGTGCGGGGCCTCGCCGATCGTCAGAACCGGATCCAGCGGATCAACAGCCCCGCGATTCCGGCACCCAGCAGCGGACCAAAAATCGGTATCGCTGCATAGCTCCAGTCCGAGCCGCCTTTTCCTGCGATCGGCAGCACCGCGTGCGCGATCCGCGGGCCCAGATCGCGCGCGGGATTGATAGCGTACCCCGTGGTGCCGCCGAGAGAAAGTCCGATGCCCCACACGAGTGCCCCCACAAGATACGGGCCAAGCCCTCCGGCAGGCCCAGCGGCAGCGACTTGCTTTGAAAAAATAGTCGCCACGACGAATACCAGCGTCAGCGTGCCGATCACTTCACTGATGAAATTCCAAGGGGCGCTGCGAATCGCCGGTGCAGTGCAAAAGATCGCCAACTTCGCTGGCGCGTCGGGCGTTTCCTTCCAATGCGGACCGAAATGTATCCACATTAAGACGGCGCCGCAGAACGCCCCCAGCAATTGCGCTGCAAAATTGGAAAATAAGTTCGTATAGTTTCCGGAGGAGACCGCAAAGCCGAGTGCGACCGCCGGATTCAGATAGGCCGCCTTGCTTCCGCACGCGATTGCCGTGAAGACCCCCGCCATCACGGCGAACGCCCAACCGCTGGTGATCACCATCCAGCCGCCCCCCTCGGCCTTCGATCGCTTCAGCAGCACGCCCGCCACTACGCCATCACCCAGAAGAATCATGACCAGCGTGCCGAGAAACTCTCCCAGAAACGGTGAACCCATTTGTGCTCCTCCTCGCGTCGCTGGCGGCGAACCGCTGCCGTCATCACGCATAAGACGGAATGTTCTGACTACGCGTCCAGCCAATCGAAGGAGCGCGTGACCGCTTTTTTCCAGGATTTGTACAAACGCTCGCGCGTGTTTTCGTCCATGTGCGGATTCCAGGCGCAGTCCACGGCCCAGTTCGCGCGCAGGTCGTCAATGCTTGCGTAGAAACCAACCGCGAGGCCGGCCGCGTAGGCGGCTCCCAGCGCGGTGGTTTCTTTGATCACCGGACGAACCACCGGAAGATTCAGAATGTCGGCCTGAAATTGCATCAGCAGGCCGTTTTCCACCATGCCGCCGTCGGTACGCAAGACCTTCAGTTGGATTTGTGAATCCTTCTCCATGGCCTCGAGCACTTCGCGTGTCTGAAACGCGGTTGCTTCCAGGACCGCGCGCGCAATATGTCCTTTGTTGGCGTAGCGCGTCAGTCCCGTGATCACTCCCCTGGCGCTCGCCTTCCAATACGGCGCATACAATCCGGAAAATGCCGGGACGAAGTACACGCCGCCGTTGTCCGTCACGGTTCGTGCGAGTCGCTCGATGTCCGAGCTTTTCTGTATTATTCCGAGGTTGTCGCGCAACCACTGCACCAGCGCGCCGGTGATGGCAATGCTGCCTTCCAGCGCGTATTGCGCCGGCTTGTCGCCCAGTTTGTAGGCGACGGTTGTTAGCAAGCCAAATTTGGAATGGATCAGTTTGCTGCCGGTGTTTTCCAGCATGAAGCAGCCAGTGCCGTAAGTATTTTTTGCTTCGCCAGGACTGAAACAGGTCTGTCCGACGAGCGCTGCTTGCTGGTCGCCTAGAATTCCCGCAATCGGGACATCCTTAATGGAATCGAGTTGGGCTCGGCCGTACACCTCGCTGCTCGACGCGATTTTCGGCAGCATGTTTTCCGGAATGCCGTAAGTCTCTAGCATTTCCGCGTCCCACGCTAGCGTCGCGAGATCCATCAGCTGCGTGCGGCTGGCGTTGGTCACATCGGTCACGTGGACGCCGCCCTCCGCGCCTCCGGTGAGCTTCCAAAGCAGGAAGCAATCAACATTTCCGAACAGCAAATCGCCCGCTTCGGCGGATTCCCGCGCGCCCGGCACGTTCTTCAACATCCAGCGAATTTTCAGGCCGCTGAAATAAGTCGCCAGGGGCAAGCCGGTTTTCGCTCGAAAGCGATCCTGGCCGCCGTCGCGAGAAAATTCCGCCACGGCATCGTCAACGCGAGTGTCTTGCCATACCAGCGCGTTGTACACGGGCCGGCCGCTCTTGCGATTCCATACGATGGTGGTTTCGCGCTGGTTGGTGATGCCAATTGCCGCTAGATCTTTGGGCCGCAGACCTTTCGCCTGCATGGCTTCGGCAATCACTTCCTGCGTGCGGCGCCAGATCTCTTCGGGATCGTGCTCCACCCACCCTGGCTTGGGAAATATCTGTTCGTGCTCCTTCTGCGCCACCGAAGCGATGCGTCCGGAATGATCGAATACGATAAAGCGCGTGCTCGTCGTGCCCTGGTCAATCGCCCCCAGATATGCCGTCACGATGAATTCCTCCTGCTTGAAACGCCGTTTGCGCCGCCTAACTCGCTACCGCGGCGGCCTCGGCAGGCAAGCCAGCAAGCTGAATTAGCCGGGTGATCTTATTTCGATACTCGTCCGCCGCAGAGCTCTCGAAATCCGCGCTCCAGCCCAGCTCTTTCGCCAAAATTGCCGCGGTCGGCGCGGCGGCGCGTATGGCTGCCCGCCAGCTGAAGAATTGCAAGCCGGTTCGCCTCATCAGTACGTCCTCGATGGTGATGGCCATCTCGTTGCGCGCGCAGTACGCGACTTCGGCGCGCAGCGGAGCGAAGCCGGGAACAATAGGCCCTGCCAGGCTGGCATCCTCCTTGGCAAATTGCAGGACCTTCGTCGCATCGGTCCCAAACTTTTGCGAAAGATGTTTCGCCGTCCGCTCCGCCAATCCGTATTCGCTGGTCAAAGACCGCCAATATTCGGGCGTGTAGCCGACCGAACCGCGGAGCGGATGATCCAAAGTCACGCCGGGCATCGCCGGGCGGCCCAGTGATTTCTGCACCGCGTTAATCGTGTCTTCCGCCATGGCTCGATGCGTGGTCCATTTCCCGCCCATGATGCTGATCAGTCCGGAGCGCGGGTCCACTTCCACTTCGTGGTCGCGCGCCAACTTTTTCGTGTCGCGCGTACCGCCCGCGCTCACCAAAGGTCGCGCTCCGGCGAATCCGCTGACGATCTGGTCGGGCCTGATGCTTGTCGCGAAATACCGGTTGATGTGGTGTAGAAGATATTCGACATCCTCTTTCGAAAGGTACAGTTCGTCGTGAATAGTCACTTCTTGTTCGGTGGTGCCGATCAGCAGGCGATCGAACCACGGCACGGCGAAGAGCACACGTCCGTCGTCGGTTTTGGGGATCAGCAGGGCGTCACGAGTGGGAAAAACCTCGAGCGGCAGAACCAGATGCGCGCCTTTGCTCAGCCGCATGCGCGGGGGAGTTCCCGGAGTGGCTAGGCCGCGGATCAAGTCCGACCCCGGGCCGGTGGCGTTCACGAAGCGTTGCGCGCGAACCGTGAAATGCTCCTTCGTTAATTGATCCTCTATCTCGGCGGTTTGCAGCTTTCCATTCGCATCCTTTGTGAACGCGACTACCCGCGCATAATTAAGCGCTTCACCGCCGGCTGCGACGTAGGTATTGATCAAGCCCATGTTGTAGCGCGCGTCGTCGAACTGTCCGTCCGCGTAAGCGATGCTTCCAATCAACAGTTGTGGCGCGAGGCCGGGCATCCGTTCGAGAGTTTCGGTCTTGGAAAGATAGCGGCTGGGAAAGAGGCTGTCTTTCCCGGCGATCCATTCGTATAGCTTCATTCCAAATCCCATGTAAGCGACGCTGAACCAGTTCGGGCAGGGAATCAGAAATTCCAGCTCGCGGGAAAGAAACGGTCCGTTGTGCAGCATGTGAATGCGCTCGTGCAACGCCCGGTTGACGACCTGGTATTGCGCCGGATCGAGGTGCTTCACGGCTTCCTCCAGGTATCGCACTCCCCCGTGAATGATTTTGGTCGCCGCGGTCGAAGCTCCGCTCGCAAAGTCCGCGCCGTCCAGCAACACCGTTTTCATGCCGCGCAGTTGCGAATCAAGAGCGGAGCCCGATCCCGTGGCGCCGCCTCCAACGACGCAAACGTCGAATGAATCTGCTTGAATACTCGCCAGCGATTCGCTGCGCCGGTTCATGGCGTCCTCCCACTCACTTCGAATCACCATCCGTTAGTAGCCGATTCAACCCGAACTTTGCAATCGCATCCTCCCCATCGCAAGCCTCTTCCTACGTACGTCCTGTTCATGAGTCAAAAATTCACCTGTGTGCGAAATTCCAGAAGGATAACGTTGCCACCATTCGGATTCGCACCCAAGCTCCAATAGTGCTGAGGCTCAGGCCGCACGATCCACCAGCGTGTGGCCAGAATCAAGCAGCATACCTCCGCCACTTTTTCCGATCCAGGGACCGCCGCCCCTGATTAAGGCACGCCGCGTTGAACACGTTGCTGATTTTGCCGCAAACCAACGAAGCGCCCACCGCATCGTTAGGAGGATGCGGCGACGGCCAATCGTAGCGCGCCCAGTGTTAGCTCCGCGTTCAGTCTGTTCCCGTCGGTCGGGCGGTAGGGGTAAGTGAAGAATCCATCGAGGTCTGAAAGCACGGAGGTTGGCACAGAGGATCGGCATCCCTGTCGTTGACCTTCGCCGAAAGTTCAGCGTTCAACCGACAACGGAGTTTCTTACCCCGGGGAAATTAGTGTTGCGGATTGCAAAACACGTGATTAGGCCGAGAATTCAGCTCAAGCTGCCAGGCAACCCGACACATCGAGTGCCAAGTGCCTTTGCACCCAAAAAATCGGAAGAAGTGGCTCCCCGGGCTAGATTCGAACTAGCAACCCTTCGGTTAACAGCCGAATGCTCTACCATTGAGCTACCGGGGAATCGGTTTGCGGCTGGCTGAATCCGAACGATTTTACGATACGGCTGCTGGATGTGCAATCTGCGAGTTCCCTCCTCAGAATTCTCACTCCACCATCCACATTTTCCTGCCGTCGGCCTTCGCTTACATTCGCGATCTCCGGTGCCGTATTTGTTTACGCCCCCAACAAACTCCCTCTCTAATTTGAACCGCGTAGGCGATAATGTTTGTCGTCAACAAGGAAAACTCGCGCTCGCGGGCCGTTAATTTGGCGGCCTCTGGCTCGAATGTCGGATGTGCGGTCGCCCTCGCTCCAGAAAATATGGGAGCGAAAACACTCAAGTCGGCGCGTCGAGTTCGTTGGTAAGCAATACATCAGTGCGATTCGGAGGCTACTGTGAGGTACAAAGGTTAATGGCTGACGGCACAAACCCTGCTTCTCAATTTCCCAATTTACCCGAAAGAATTCGTGGCCTCGCGCGCCTCTCCTACAATTTGTGGTGGAGTTGGCACCGTCAAGCGCGCGAAATGTTTCCGGCCCTCGATCTGCAGGCTTGGCGCGAGAGCGATCACAACCCCTTGCGCATGCTCGCCATTTTGCCGCAGCAAACGCTGGACGACGCAGCTCGCGACCCTGAGTTCCTCAAACACTTTGACGCCGTCATGGCGGAGTTCGATGCCAACATCGCGTCCCAAACGGGTTGGTTCACTGTCGAGTACGGGTCGCCCCGATCTCCGCTCGCTTATTTTTCCGCCGAGTACGCTTTCCACCATTCCCTGCCGCTCTATGCCGGAGGATTGGGAGTGCTGGCGGGTGATTACATCAAGGAATGCAGCGATTTGGCGATCCCCATGGTTGCCGTGGGCCTGATTTATTCCCGCGGCTATCTTTCACAGAAAATTCGCGACGATGGCTGGCAAGAGGATGACGAAAAAACTCTGGATCGCACCTACGATCCCATCCGCCAGGTTCGAGATGGAGACGGCGAACCTCTCAAAGTCCTGGTTCCGTTTTTCGACCCGCCTGTTCACGTCCTCGTCTGGCGTGCCGACGTCGGCCGCGTTCCCGTGTACCTCCTCGATACGGAGGTCGAAACCAATCAGCCCTGGGACCGCGCGATCGCCCATCGTCTTTATACGAACGATCCGGAACAGCGGCTGCGGCAGGAGATCGTTTTGGGTATTGGCGGAATGCGCGTCCTGAGAAGACTGGGCATCCTCCCCGCCGCGGTCCATATCAATGAAGGCCATCCGGCCTTCGCCTTCCTGGAACGCGCCCGCGGCCTCGTCGAGGACGGTTCAACCTTTCAAGACGCGATTGCGAAGATCCGGCAAACCTCCGTTTTCACCACCCACACTCCGCTGTCCGCCGGCACCGACGTTTTTCCCTTTCCGCTGTTCGAGAAATACTTCAGCAGCCACTACGATAAATTCGGCACCGATCGCAACGGCCTCTTGCAGCTGGGCACCAACCCTTCCAACCCCGACGCCGGATTCAACATGACCGTTTTTGCTCTGCGCATGTCCAAATTCTGCAACGCGGTCAGCAAAAAGCACGGCGAAGTGGCTAAAGAGATGTGGAAAGCCATCTGGCCTGACAAGAAAGTAGAGGACGTGCCGATCACCGCGATCACCAATGGCGTCCATCTCCTTACTTGGATGGATCCCCTCTGGCTGCAACCTCTGTTCGACAAATACGTGGGACCAGGCTGGATTCGCGATCAAGATCAAATCAAGATCTGGGAATCCATTGACAAAATCCCGGACCAGGAGCTTTGGTGGCTGCGCATGCGTCTGAAGGCCGTATTAATTGACGAAATTAACGAGCGCGCGCGCGAAGAGTGGCAAAAGAAGAGAGTGCGCGCGGAAAGCGTCATTGCCTTCGGCGCCCTGCTCGATCCGGAAATTTTCACCATCGGTTTCGCGCGGCGTTTCACCAGCTACAAGCGTCCGGATCTCATTCTGAACGATCTCGAACGCCTCAAGCAGCTTCTGATGCATCCGCTGCGCCCCGTCCAGATCATATTCGCTGGAAAGGCGCATCCCTCGGACATTGCGGGGGCCCAGCTCATTCAAAAGGTGTTTCACCTCGCACAGGATCCCAGTTTCGGTGCGCGCGTTGCGTTCGTCGAAAACTACGATCAGCATTTGGCAGCCCGCATGGTCCGCGGCGTGGATGTTTGGCTCAACAATCCCTTGCCACCACTCGAAGCCAGCGGCACCAGCGGAATGAAAGCCGGAGCTAACGGCGTGCCCAGCCTTTCCGTGCTCGACGGCTGGTGGCTGGAAGGCTATAACGGCGAAAATGGTTGGGCTTTCGGAAACGAGCCGATCGAAGGCGACCGCACCAGCGCGGATGCCGAGGCGCTTTATCGTTTGCTCGACGAAAAAATAATCCCGCTCTACTATTACCGGCCAGACGATGAAGTAGCGCACGATTTCGTGCAAGTGATGAAGTCGGCCATCAAGAGCGTCGCCCCGCAATTCAGCTCGCGCCGGATGTTGAAAGAATACGTGAACCAGTTTTACGTCGAGGCGTTGGGGATCAAAAAACCATAGCTCTGGAATTTCGATAGTTTTTGAGCTTGTTGGATTGCTAGGTCGCGCCGGTCTTGCTGCTGGAAGGCTACTGCAGTCTCTGCGTGGCGGCGTCGTGGCAAATCAGGTTCTCGAAAATCGCGAGCACGTGCTGGCGATACTGCACGATCTTCTGCAGCACGGGACGCAGTTGCGGCTCGCGTACCGTCTCACGGTCCCACTTCGCCAGCACGGTCGCCGGGACCTGTATGTCCCTACGCAACTCCTCCGCGGAATGGCCGCGCAGGAATAGGCCGTAGAAAAACGCGGCCTCCCGCTGCGGTAGCTCGAATTCCGGCAGCGTCTCTTCGATCGGGTTTGCTAGTGTCGCCATGATGGAAAACCGCAGTTTACAGATTTAAAGGCCGCCGTCAAGGGTACACGGCGCGAAAATGCAAATAAACCCCTCGCGGCGGTGCAACATTGGACGATGTATGTGGACCCAAAGTTGCTCTTATTTTACGATTCAGTTTCAACCGCACCGGCGCCCCCGAAAGCCTTGCAACTTCTAGCGCAATCCCGTGTTTTATATTCGTGACCAGCAGTCTGGCGTGCTCTTTGGGACACACGCCAACTGCCAGGCCATATATGCCTTAACGCTGCACCCCCACGAGGAGGCTCGGGCCCCCGCGCCTCCTCTAATTCTTACTGCCGCGCCCCCCGTGTATAAGCCTTACGTTGCTATTAAGCGACACCTGGCCGTCGCACTGAAACTTCTGGCGTGCCCAAGCGTTTACACTTATAGGAGCCCAGTTATGACCTCCAAAACGCTCGGCACCAAATTCGCCGTAGTCCTGGTGGCAACCGCGGCATGCCTGTTCACTCTGCCCGCGCGTTCGCAGCAATCCCAAAATTCGCAACAACCTCCGGCACAAAGCCACGACAGCATGCCCGGCATGGACATGAGCGGCATGCAGCACGATCCGGACAAAAACCCAGACGCCGCGAAAGCCGCGAACGACGACATGTCCGATCACGATATGGACATGGGCGCCCACATGTTCATGACCGATTTGCGCCCGGCGAATCCCGCCGACGAAAAACGCGCCGCCGAAGTTCTCGCGCAATTGCGTCCCGCCATCGAAAAGTACAAAGACTACCGCGTCGCGCTCGCCGACGGCTTTAAGATCTTCTTGCCCAACGTTCCGCAGAAGCACTATCACTTCACGAATTACGCGTACGCGATCGAAGCCGCGTTCGAATTCAATCCGGCGCATCCCACGTCGCTACTCTACAAAAAGACCAGCGATGGTTACGAACTGGAAGGCGCGATGTACACCGCCCGCAGAAACGCCACGTTAGACGATTTGAACGCGCGCATTCCGCTCAGCGTCGCGCGCTGGCACAAACACGTAAATTTCTGTTTCGGCGCGAAAGGCGGCGCCGTTCAGCAGGTGAACCAGAAGGGATTCGGATTCCGCAGCGACATTACCACGCAGGACGCCTGCGAACAGGCCGGCGGCCGTTGGTACCCGCAAATTTTCAGCTGGATGGTCCACGTTTACCCCTACGAATCCGACCCAGCCAAAATTTGGGCGCACTAAATCCGCGATCCAACGCAAGCGTCAACCCGCTGCGGCCATTCGAGCGTTCAATCCCGTGGCGTGCCGCGTCCATCAGCACAGCACGTGCGCGCGAAACCAGCCTACGAAACCAGCCGCGGAAACCTACTTGCCCTCGAGCAGAACTTCCACTCCATACGACGGCAGATCCACGGCGCTAACGTCGCCGCCGCCCAGCAGCGCCTTCATCGCGCGCGGCAGTGCCACATGCTGCGGCGTCTGCGCAAAATTTATCAACACGAACACGTTCCCGGCGGCTCCGTCGCGCCGGCACACTTCAATTCCATCCGGCACCGGCCCCAGCACCGGCACGACGCCGCTTTTCTGCACCATCCACTGCGCCGCCGCAGCCATCAATTTTTCGTCGAGCACCGCGCCGATATAAGTGATGCTCCCTTTGCCATATTTTCGCGTCAAAACCGCGGCCTGCCCATCGAGCCATCCATTCGCCGCGCCATAACGCAGCAAAGTCTCCGTGTCGCCAGCCGAAGCTTTCATTTGCTCGGCCCACACGCTCGCCACTCCGCTGCCCCACTCGCCGGAGACCGGAACATCTTTCTCCAACGCGTAATATTGCTCCACGCGTCCGCCGAGCGTACTCACCAGATAACCGGGCTGCCTCTGCGGCAGCAGCGCGTCGAACTGATCCTTCATCCCCGAACGCGGACCCAGCACCAGATTCCCGCCGTTCTCCACGTATTCGCGCAAATGCTGCGCCAAATCTTCGGGCAGCACATTTAAATCCGGTGCCACCACCAGCCGGTAGCCATCCAGCCGCGCGTAGGCGTCAATCACATCAATGGACTGCGCGATCTGCCGCAGCGCGTGGTAATAACTCTTCAGCACGTCCAATTGATCGTATTTATCCGTGTGCTTCTGGAATTCGATGGCCCAACGGCTGTCGTACGATTGCAGCAGCGCCACCTGCGAAACCGGCGCGGTATCTCTGAAATTCTCCTGCACCTTTTCGAATTCCGCGCCAATCTGGCTTACCTCTTCATAAAGTGGAACCGGCGTCCCATCTGGGCCCAGCAGTGTTCCGTGATACTGCTCTTGCCCGTTCAAAGCGCTGCGCCACTGCCAGTAGCCCACCGCGTCCGATCCGTGCCCGATCGCTTGCCAAGCCATCGCGCGCACTTCGCCGCGATTTAGAAAATTATTCACTTTGTGCCAATTCACTGCGCCCGGCTGTGTTTCCATTACCCAGAAATTTCTCTCCAGAAATCCGCGCGTCAAATCGTGGCTCATCCCGTTCCAATATTGGTCCACGTGCCCGGTGCCTACGTAATCGTCCCAGGAAGCGAACGTCAGCGGCTGGGTGATCACGTAATGATCGAACCCGTCGAAAAAGCCCATGAAATTTCCGGTGATGAACTGCCGCAGCTCGATGTGCGCGCGCAGCGCGTCAATTTCGTTTTGCTGGTAGCTGGTCCACGAAGCCGTCACGAAATGCTTCCAGTCCAGCATCAATCCCGGATTGTGCGGGCCCACCGGAATCGGAATTTCCGTCCAGTTGTCGTACGTCTGGCTCCAATACGCCGTCGTCCAGTACTCGTTCAGGCTATCCAGAGTCTTATATTTCGCCTGCAGCCAGTCGTCGAAAAGTTTTTTCGTTCCTTCATCGTAGGACATCAGCGCGTAGCCGTACTCGTTGTCGATTTGCCAGCCGATCACGTTCGGGTTGTGCCCGAAGCGCATCGCCAGCTGCGACGAAATTTCCCGGCAGAATTCCCGGTAACGCGGCGAAGTCACCGAAGCGTGTGCGCGGTTCCCGTGCGTCACCCGCTGCCCATCGGGTTCCACGCGTAAAGTGTCCGGATATTTTTGCGTCAGCCATGCCGGAGGTGTCGCCGTCGGAGTGCCCAGCACCACCGCAATGTGATGCCGGGCCGCCGCGCTGATCGCGCGCTCCAGCCATTCGAAATCGTATTTGCCTTCCGACGGCTCCATCCGGCTCCACGCAAATTCCCCCACGCGCACAAACTTCACGTGCGCTGCTTCCATCAACTCCAAATCCTCTTCCCAGCGCGATTCCGGCCACTGCTCCGGATACCACGCGGTCCCCAGCACCAGCGCGTTGCGCGGGGGCGCGGGAGCGGCGGGGTCTTTCTGTCCCTGCGCATGCGCCGCCAAAAGGACCGGAAATGCAGCCAGCGCTCCAGCCATCAAAAATCGCAAAAGATTTCGCTGCGGTGAAAACCGTGGCACTGTGAACCTCCCGAATATTCATGCAGAGGTGCTTGATACCAAATCTGCGTGGAAGAAGAAACGCCTACGGTCCGAGAGTAATCTCTTTGCCGGAATATTCCACCACTTTATCGGGCGACGTCGCCGGTTCGATTCCCGCTCCGTGGTTCTCCCCCACAAACACCACGTGAAACTTCCGGGCCTCCAGCATTCCAGGAAAACGTCCCTGCCGTTCGCCGATCGTCAACGTGTGTCTCGCATCGTCCCAGTGAATCGGAATCGTCGCGTACACGTTCTTTTCGTAATCGTAGTTGTCGTTCTCATCTTCATACAGGGTAAATGTGCCGTCGGCACCCGCGTACACCCGCAGCTCGATTGGGTCCGCGGGCTTTTCCGTGCTGTATTCGATCTCCGGTCCCATCGGCAGAATCGAACCGGCGCGAACGTAGAGCGGAATGCGATTCAGCGGCGCGGCCGCGTCAATGGCCACTCCGCCAACTACCGCGTGTCCCGTCCAGAAGTCATACCACTTGTCTTTCGGCAAATATAAATGACGCGCTGTCGCCCCCGGCTCTGTCACTGGATTCACCAGAATCGCCGGGCCGAACATGAACTGATCGCCGATATTCTGCGCCCGCACGTCCGTTCGATAATCCATCGCCAGTGGCCGCATCGGCGTGTAACCCTCTTTCGTGGTCTTCCACGCCAGCGAATAGATGTACGGCATCAGCCGGTAGCGCAAGCGATCGAAGTCGGTCAGGATCGTCTGCGCCTCCGGGCCGTAGGACCACAGCTCATTCGTATTCGTAGTCCGGGTTCCGTGCAGCCGGAATATTGGGCAAAACGTTCCATACTCGAACCAGCGCACAAAAAGCTCGCGATACGCCGGATCGTCGGGATTGCCGATGATGAATCCGCCGATATCCGTGGTCCAATACGGAATTCCTGAAAGCTCGAAGTTCAACCCCGCCGGAATCTGCCGCGCAAAGCTCAGCCAGTCCGATTCCACGTCGCCGGACCACGCCGTCACGGCGTTGCGTTGAATCCCCGCGAATGCCGAGCGCGAAAGTATAAAGACGCGTTTCTGGTCGGACGCGCTGCGTTGGCCGTCGTACACCGCCGCTGTGCTCATCAATGGGAAAAGATTTGCATAGCGCGCGCCGGTCCCGATCGCAACTTTATTCGTCGCCAAAATACTGG
The DNA here is from genome assembly GCA_963804655.1 of uncultured Acidobacteriota bacterium. Lineage (GTDB taxonomy): Bacteria > Acidobacteriota > Terriglobia > Acidiferrales > UBA7541 > Palsa-295. The sequence continues at coordinate 72,714 of CAWDRE010000002.1, forward strand.
TCTCGCGCCCTTCCGTTTCCGGTTCATCGGTATCCAGCCACCACGCGTCGGCGCCGATGCCGAAAAGCCCCTTGTCCATCAGGCCCCAGTAATATTTTCGCGCTGCCGGATTGAACGCATCGTAGAGCGCCATTCCCTTGGGATGAAATCCTGCCACTTGCGTGCGCGCGATGAAATAGCCCCGCTTGTCCATGTCGTCGTACGCGGACGTGCCCGGCTCGAAAAACGGCCAGAACGAAAACATGATGTGGAAATGATGCTCGTGCAGATCCTCGATCATTCCTTTGGGGTCGGGATAATTCTTGTTGAAAACCGGTTCGCCCATCGTGTTCCACCAGAACCAATCCTGCACGATGTTGTCCACCGGGATGTGCATCTCGCGGTACTTGTGCGCCACCCTCAGGATTTCTTCCTGCGAGCTGTACTTATTCTTGCACTGCCAGAAACCGTAGGCCCATTTGCCGAACATCGGTGCCGCGCCGGTCATCTCCCGGTAAGCAGCGATGATCTTGTCGAAATCCGGGCCGTAGAGAAAGTAGTAATCTACCGTGTCGGCGACTTCCGAGCTCAGGTAGAGCGCGTGAAGAAAACGGTTATTGAACCGGCTTCGCGAAGGATTGTTCCAGAATATTCCGTAGCCCTTGCTCGAAAGAAACATTGGCACGGAAATATTGGTGTTGTCTTGCGATAGATCCACGGATTCCCCGTGATAATTCCACACCCCCGCCTGGTGTTGGCCCAGTCCGTAGAAGGCTTCCGTGGAATCCCACAGGTTCGAGAACATCTCCGAGTGATAAGTCTTTTCGCCGTTTACCTCCACGGGAGTCAACGTCCTGTCGAAATCCTCAAAAAGTTTCTTCCCGGCGGAGTCGCTGAACAGAATGGCTCCGTCCGCTCGAGTAACGGTCACCTTCATCAGCGCCGTGGCGATCGTCACTTCCTTGTCCGAGGATTCCATGGTCCACTGCGCCGCGGGCCAATTCGTTTTGTTCACCACATACTGCGGAGTATCCGGGAATGTTGACGTCGCTGAATACAGCACGCGAATGATCGCGTCCGAGCACACTTGTATTCGCAGCGTGCCGGTGTGCATCGCAAAATCCGCGCCATCCGCATGTTTTTGCATGCTGACCACCGGATTCAGCGGATTCCACTGCGCCGACGCTCCCTGCGCTGATCCCAGCGCCAAAAAGAGCGCTATGAGCCAGATCGTGCAGCTGGGTTTCCGCATGTTTGATCCTTTGCTGCTCATTTCGATACTGCGGGTCGTTTAACGCACTAACTGCCGCTCCAGGCTGCAAGCGACCCTGTTTGTGTATGCGTTTACAGTCCGCGCGCCAAAGAATCTTGCTCAGCCTGGTTTTGCAACAGTTGTCCGGTCGTTAAGAGGCTTGGCCGGTCGATCGCCCGGCGCGTGATTCACCTCCAACTTGCTCGCGGATTGCAATTGCGCCCCAAAAACGGCGGAATCGGATACGGTAGCGCTAACTCACGCCGCAAAACTTTGGCACCCCCTCCCGCCGCTTGTCAACGCATTTTCTGCCCTTCTCTTCAGCAATTTGGCTCCCAGCCGCCTATCGTGGTTCCAGTGTCCGCGCGTTCCCGATTTTACCCCTTGTTTGATGTTAACCAATATGATACTAAGTGTGGGTCTTTGTTGCCTCTGATCGCAGAAGGGACATGCTAAGAGGACAAGATGTTTCGCATCCTTAAGAAAGCTGCTTCTGCCTGCCCCGGCGCTCGCACCTGCCGGCCCGCTGCGCGTTTTCGACTCGATACAGATGAGCGGTACAGTATGGACGCAATTCTCCCCAACTCACTGAAAACAAACAACGGTGCTCCTTTCTACTCGATACAAATCGCCGCTTCTACTCCGCACAAATTCACCGATTCCCCGCTCCCGCTCCGCAGAACATCTAGTCACTCGCGACGAGTCACTAGCCACCGCCTTCTTACCCGACCAACCGCAGTCAAAAATCACGCCATTTTCAATCGCAAACCGGCGCGATTAGAAATCCTTGTAACTCGAAGAAAACAAACAATTGCGGCACACGTCAATCGCCAACTTTCAGCCATCTTCGGGACGCTATACTCGACGCGCTCGATCCGCGCCGCCTTCATTTTTCTCTCGGTGCTTTTTTCCCATTCCGCCACCCTGGCCCAAGCGGCACCCTCGCCCGCAAACCTGATTGCCAATGTCCAGGCGCGCTCCACCATCAGCTTGAGCGGAGTCTGGCACGTCATCGTTGACCCCTACGAGACCGGACTTTCCGACCGTTTCTACGAAAATCGCCAACCGAAAGATAAACAAGATCTTGTCGAGTACAATTTTGACGCCTCCGGCACGTTGCAAGTCCCCGGCGATTGGAATTCTCAGCGCGATAATCTCCTCTTTTACGAAGGACCGCTCTGGTACAAGAAGTCCTTCACTTATCAGCAGCGCCCGCACACTCGAACGTTCATTTATTTTGGCGCCGCCAATTACCGCGCTCGCGTCTGGCTGAACGGCAAGAAGCTGGGAGAGCACGAGGGTGGCTTTACGCCGTTCAATTTCGAGGTCACCGATGCGCTCCGCGACGGCGACAATTTCGTCGTCGTCGAAGTGAACAACGCGCGCCGCGCCGATGGCGTCCCAGCCCTCAATACCGATTGGTGGAATTACGGTGGCCTCACTCGCGACGTCGCGTTAGTCGAAGTGCCCGAAACATTTATCCAGGATTATTCCGTGCAGCTCGCTAAGGGTTCCACCAGCGAGATTGCCGGCTGGGTGAAACTCGACGGCGTCACGCAGCCGCAAAAGGTGACCGTCGAGATTCCCGAGGCCAATATCACCCAACAGGTCACAACCGACAGCAATGGGTACGCGGAATTCCGGTTTGCCGCGAAGCTGGACCTCTGGTCGCCGGAATCTCCCAAACTCTATCGCGTGCTGCTTTCCGCTGCGACCGACCGCGTCGAAGATCAAATTGGATTCCGCACCATCGAAACCAGCGGCACAAAGATCCTGTTGAACGGCAAACCGATTTTCCTGCGCGGCGTCTCCATGCATGAAGAAGCCGCCTTTCGCGGCGGGCGCGCTTTCTCCCCGGAAGACGACGCGGTGCTGCTCGGCTGGGCCAGGGAACTACGCTGCAATTTCGTTCGCTTGGCTCATTATCCCTACAATGAATCCATGATTCGCCTGGCCGATCGCCTGGGAATTCTAGTCTGGGAAGAAGTTCCCGTGTACTGGGAGATTGATTGGACGAATCCCGCGACCCTGGCAGTTGCCGAAGAACAAATGCGCGATTTGATCGCGCGTGATCACAATCGCGCCGCCGCAATCCTTTGGTCCGTCGGAAACGAAACTCCCATGGGCCCGGACCGCCTCGAGTTCCTGAAAAAATTGGCGGCCTACGCGCGTTCGCTCGATTCCACGCGCCTGCTCACTTCGGCCATGAATCACCGGAAAAATATCGGCGATAATACGCAGCTTCTGGACGATCCCCTCGGAGAATTCCTCGATGTTTTGGGCCAAAATGAGTATATCGGCTGGTACGAAGCTCCCATCGAGACCACCGATACCATGCAGTGGAAGCCGGCCTTCGAGAAGCCCGTAATCTTCAGCGAATTTGGCGCGGGCGCGCCGTACGGCGATCATGGCGATCCCGGCGCGCGTTGGACCGAGGAATACCAGGCCAGCGTCTTTCAGCACCAGATCAACATGCTGAAGAAATTCCCAGCCCTCGCGGGTATGTCGCCATGGGTCCTGATGGATTTTCGCTCGCCGCGCCGAATGCTCGCCGGAGTGCAGGATTTTTACAACCGCAAAGGCCTGATTTCAGACCGCGGACAGCGCAAACAAGCCTTCTACATATTGCAGAATTACTATCGCAGCATCGCGAATTCGAAGCCCCAATAGTCCGCTCCAGAGTTCTCCAGGAGTTTTAATTTTTCGCCTCACTTCATAGAGCCCTTGCAATTTCGTCCTCTGCTGGAGTAAAGCTTACAACCTGGAAGAATTCTCAGTTGGCTTTTGCCGCACCGAAGGAACACCCGCAGATGACAGTTCGCATGAAAGACATCGCGCGTGATCTCGGAGTCTCGGTAATTACCGTCTCCAAGGCGCTCCGCAATCAATCGGACATCAGCAGCGCGACAAGGGCTCGCGTCCTGAAGCGCGTCGAAGAGTTGAACTACCGCCCGAACTATGCCGCGCGCGCTTTAGTCACCGGCCGCTCCCACACCATCGGCCTCGTCGTCCCGGAACTGGTCAACTCGTTCTTCTCGGAAGTAGCCAAGGGACTAGCCGGCGTTCTGCGCAAGAGTGGATTCAGTCTTTTGATTTCCTCTTCAGAGGGAGATCCGGAGGTTGAGAAGTCCGCCATTGATCAGCTCCTCGCCAGGCAGGTTGACGCGCTCCTGATCGCTTCCACGCAGTGGACCGTCGAGGCTTTCCGCCGTGTCGAAGAAGCCAGAGTCCCTTACATACTCCTCGATCGCAATTTCGCCGGCCTTCCGGCTAACTTTGTCGGAGTGGATGATGTGCGCGTCGGATCCATGGCGACGGAACACCTGATCGCTATCGGCTGCCGCAACATCGCCCACATCGGCGGCCGCCGCATCAGCACCGCGTCGGGACGTCTTACCGGTTACCAGCAGGCGCTCGCCGCACACGGTCTTCCGTGCAATCCCCAATATATTGTCATGGACGATCGGCTCGACGAATCCACCCACGTCGAAGGCTACGACGCGGCCCGCAAGCTGCTGAAGCTGAATCCGCGGCCGGACGGTATCTTCTGCTTCAACGATCCCATTTCAATCGGTGCCATGAGCGCCATCCTCGAAGCAGGCCTTCGTATCCCGGCAGATGTAGCGCTGGTCGGTTGCGCCAACCTACACTATGACCCGTTTCTCCGTGTGCCCCTGACCAGCATAGACCAGCAAAGCGTAGCCATCGGCCAGCGCGCAGCCAGGCTGGCCATCAAACTAATCAGCTCCGACCGCACAATACCGCCAAGGACCATCCTGCTTGAGCCGAAGCTCATACTAAGAGACTCAACCCAAAGGCTCTCGCAAACCGGAAACTAACCCCACTCACGGTGCTGCGTCTCCGCCGGTAACACTATCCACGCTAAGTCAACCGAATCGAACCGCACCAACCCCGCGATCACCACACCCCCACACGGCCCAGCCAACCCAGCCAGTAGCAACCAAGCCTCCCTGATTCAAAAAATAAATGCTGCAGATAAAAATATCTTGACAGGGTATTGCGGGTGGGAGTAAAAGAGCGCACAGACATTGTAATCGGTTACGGTAACGCTACAGTAGGCCGTCACCGATTTTGCTTGGGGTGAGCAGATCTTTCGTAGATTTCGTCTGCAGGACTTTGCGTGTGGTTCGCTAACGCTTTCCCCATTCGACCATTATTGCGCCATTTCTGCAGCACGTTGTGGGCTTGGGAGGCAACATGACGAATCAAGACTCTCTACGGGGAAACGTTTACAAAACCAATCTTCGGTTTCTGCTGCGCCTGATGAGCCATGTCGCGCTGCTGATGGCGGCGCTGGTGATTTTCCAGCCGTGCGCGCACGCGCAACTTTCTGGCTCGCTGGCCGGGACGGTCACCGATCCGAGCGGGTCCGTGGTCCCCAATGCGACGGTCACATTAACGAACCAGGCTTCGCAGGAGCAGCGGCAGGTGACCTCCAACAAGGACGGGTATTTTGCCTTCGCTGCTGTGCTGCCAGGAACCTACACCGTGAAAGTTGACGCGCCGAATTTCAAGGCGTGGCAACAGACGGACATCGTGATGCACCCTGGTGACACCCGCAGCGTGGCCGACATTCACTTGGAAGTCGGGACGGCATCGCAGACGGTGGAGGTCGTTGCCACCTCGACTGCAATTGCACCAGTGGACACGGGCGCTCGCGAGTCCGTGCTAACCCAGACGGAGATCAATGACATTCCGCTGGTAAGCCGCAATCTCTCCGAGGTCTTGAAGATTCTTCCGGGCGTTACCACAACTCCGAACGGCATTTCCGGTGGTAGCGGATTCGTCGGAAACTTCCTTAGCCTCGGCCTCACCGGAAGCACCATCGGCGTCGGACTGAACATCAACGGTTCCGCATATCGCGGCGGGACGGGCTACACGCTGGATGGGGCCGACATTCTCGATCCCGGTTGCAACTGTTGGTCAACCGCTTTGGTGGATCCGGATATGACGCAGGAAGTTCAGGTGCAAACTTCGAACTTCGGTGCCGATGTCCCGCAAGGTCCGGAGGTTGTCAATGCGATTGGCAAGTCGGGTACCAAGGAATACCACGGCCAAGCATACATATACGCGCGGAACGACGTACTGAACGCGAACGACTGGGTGGATAATAGCACTGGAAACCCGCGCGGCAGTGCTTACTACTACTATCCGGGAGCAAGCTTTGGCGGGCCAGTGCCCTTTACCAGGAAAAAAGTATTTTTCTGGTTTGGCTACGAGCACGCTTATCAGAATACCGGCAGTTCTTCGTCGCTCGAGTCCTACATTCCAGCTCCTGGAATGCTAGCGGGGAACTTCACTTCGTCGGGACAAGGTGTCTCCGCTCTTTGTCCGAACCTCGATGCGAACGGCAACAGTGCGACGCCTAGCAAGGGAGTGGCGTGCTCCAGCATCAACGGGATGGTCTTGCCCGATGGCACCACCGTCACCAACGGAATGATTCCGCAGTCTTTTTTGGACCCCGGAGCGGCAGCGCTCGCGTCCATTTGGCCGACTCCGAACATTACCAGTGCTTCAGAGATCGCAGCACTCGGCGGATACAATTACCGCCAGACGTTTCCGACCGATAACAATTTGTACTGGTTCCGCCCCCGCGTGGATTACGACCTGAACGACTACAATAAGTTCTTCGTGTCTTTCCAATACGGGAGGAATTCCACTCCTGCCGGCGGCACTGGCGCGCATATCTGGTACACGCCGGCCAATTCGATTCCGTTTCCGGGCGGCGGTGTGCAGACGCTGCAAACCACCAAGCTTGCTACCGGACACTTCATCCACGTATTCAACAATTCGACAACAAATGAATTCATCGCCACCTGGAGTTGGGACAACAACCCGAACACCGCCAATATCGGTCCGGTGAGCAGGGACACCCTTGGTTACCCCTCGTCCTACGGCACCGTGTTCAAGAACCCGGCCATCACCATGATTCCGTCGTTTTACAGCGCTGGGGGCCTTAGCTATCCCGAATTTTCCCAGCCGGATTTCTTTGACCCGGGCCTGGGCGGATCGTGGCTCGCAAAGAAGCAATCGCCATCGTTCGCTGACAACGTGACCAAGGTTTGGGGATCGCAAACCATCAAGGTCGGTTTCTACTATCAGAACGTGGGAAATCTCCAAGGCGGCTTCAATTATCCAAATGGAGTTCTCAGTTTCGGCGGGCAGAACCCCGACTATTTCTGCACGACACCTCCGTGCGCGGCCCTTGGATCCTCGAACAATCCATTGGCCGACTTTGTCACCGGCATAGCGTCTGGCTACCAGGAAGCCAGCGGCGAGCCTTATCAAGACATGGCTTACCGGATTATCTCGGGCTACTTCGACGATTCGTATAAAGTGACCAGAAGGCTGACGATAGAATTCGGCCTGCGGCTCGATCACATCGGACACTGGTATGACCGCCAGGGAACGGGCATGGCAGCGTTCTTCCCGAACCTGGTTCTGGTGGATCAAGCCAACGACAGGCCCAATCCCGGAGTGCGCTACCACGGAATTGATCCTGGTGTTGCCATCAGCGGTTCTCCCAGCCGGTTCGCGTTCGCCTCTCCGCGCTTTGGCGTCGCCTACGACGTCTTCGGTGACGGCAAGACTGTCGTTCGCGGCGGTTGGGGAGCCTACCGCTGGAATGATCAGGTGAACGATTACCAAGGCACGCTGGAAACTTCTCAGACGTTGCTGACTTACAATCTGCCCGGTGGGAAAAACGTCCTGCTCAGCCAGATCGGGAATTTACCGGCACCGATCTCGGGACTTGCGACACCTGGAGCCATCAACGGCAGCATCTACGCGACAGACCCGAACGACTACAACGTGCCGGTGACATATAGCTACAACTTCACGATTTCGCGAGAGCTGCCATGGCGGTCGCTTTTCGAGATCGCGTACGTCGGAAGCGATTCCCAAGATATCCTCTTGGGCGGTCAAAATGGCAGCGGCAACATAACCACCGCGACTGGGAGCATCATCGATCGAAACAAAATGCCATTGGGCGCGCTGTTCTTGGCGGATCCCGTGACCGGCCTCGTTGCCGCCGATCCTCAAAATCCAGGCAAGACTTGCACCGGCGCGGGAGTCTGCAACCAGTACGCCGACTACCTTCCATATGGCAAGGAGTACGGAACCAACGGGGTCATCGTGCCTGAACACAACGGCTATGCAAATTACAACGCGATGCAAATCATGTGGGCGAAATCAGCAGGGAACTTGAACTTCAACCTCAACTATACGTGGTCGAAGGCTCTCGGAACCTCTCTCTCCAGTAACCCGTATTCGGTAGCCGGGAACTATGGAGTGTTGGCGACCGACCGCTCGCATGTCATCAACACGTCATACATATACAACGTGCCAAATCTTTATCATGGTGATTCGGCGTTCGTAAACGGCGCGACCAAAGGTTGGATGATTTCGGGCACAACAACTTGGCAATCGGGCGGGAATTTGGCGGCTAACGATAGCGCCAACCTCGGGCTCAACGTGAATTACTGGTGCGGAGCCTCGGATCCTACAAACACGTGCCTGGCGGGCTACGGGTCAACCTCCATAGGAGCTCCGACTTACTTCGGAACCACGGCGCAGATGTACGTCCAGCCAGACATTGCGTGTAACCCAACCTCGGGATTGGCATCGAGGCAGATCGCCAAGCTCGGCTGCTTTGGGCTACCAGCTGTTGGAAGCAACGGTCCGCGAAATTTGCCATACATCAAGCTCGGAGCGTTCTGGGGCAGCGACCTCGCTATCGCCAAGACGTTTCGCATTGGCGAGAAGCAAAGTTTGCTGTTCCGCGCGTCCGCAAACAACTGGCTAAACCACCCGCTGTTGTCTTTCAGCGGCACCAATCAATTCCAGTTGAATTACCTGGTGAACTATCTGACCGGCGAAGTTACGGCTGCGCCATCCTCCTCCACCGCGACGAATTGGGGATTTTTTAACACCAAGGTCGGTTCGCCGAACCAGAGGATCTTGCAGTTGGAAGCGAAGTACTCGTTCTAGTTGTGAAGCGCAGGCGAGAGGGCTCCCACCACCCCGAGCCCTCTCGCTGTCGCGTTCACCGTGATCCACACCGAATTATTAGCCCCGCGCAAATTATTCACGCGTTCATTGTCCAGTCGCCATCCGCTGCGCGATACTGACGCAGGGCGCGAACGCTATTTGGCGGCAGTGAGCGAGCGGAGTGGTGTGGAATGACTTTGTTGTCGCGACAATCCATGTGCGCCATTTTGATTTCGGCAGTTATTGCGGGGATTTCTTCACCCGGGGTGCCAACTCCACGATTCGAAGATGTAGCGAAGCAGGCCGGCCTAACCGCGGTGCACATCTCGACTCCCGAAAAAAAGTACATCATGGAAACAATGAGCGGCGGCGTCGGCTTCATTGATTGCGACAACGACGGAAAACTGGACATCGTAATCGCCAATGGGTCCACGGTGGAGCGTTATCGTCAAGGTGGCGATCCAATGATCACGCTTTACCATAACGACGGAAATCTGAAATTCAGCGATATCACCCGTTCCGCAGGGTTATTGCGCAAGGGCTGGGGCATGGGCGTGGCGGTGGCCGATTACGATAATGACGGGTGGCAAGACCTTTTTGTAAGCGGATACGGTGGCAATGCCCTCTATCACAACCTGGGGAATTGCAAATTTGAGGATGTGAGCGAAAAAGCGGGACTCCGTGGCGGAGGTTTTAGCACTGGAGCGGCCTGGGGTGACTTCGACCGCGATGGCGATGTGGACTTGTTTGTTCCGGGATACGTGCACGTGGACATGGACAATCTTCCGGAATTCGGCAGCAAAGAAGATTCCTGCAAGGTAATGTCCGTGAAGGTGCAATGCGGGCCGATCGGCTTGCCCGGCGAGCCCGACTATCTATTTCACAATCGAGGTAACGGCGCATTTGAAGACGTTTCGAAGAAGGCGGGAGTGGATGATCCGGTTCATGCGTACGGAATGCAAGGAATCTGGTTCGACTACGACAACGACGGATGGCCCGATTTATACGTGGTGAACGATATCGTGCCCAAATATCTGTATCACAATAAACACGACGGCACATTCGAAGACGTCAGCCTGATTTCCGGCGCGGCCGTGGACCGCAGCGGCAAAGCGCAAAGCACCATGGGCGTGAGTACCGCAGACTTTGATCACAGCGGCCGCCTTGGAATCTACATCACGAATTTCAATTCGATGTCCAACACTCTGTACTGGAACCAGGGAAATTTAGGATTCACGGACATCTCGTTCAGTTCGGGGCTGGGTCCCGCGAGCATGCCATACGTTGCGTGGGGAACGGCGTTTCTGGACATGGACAACGACGGTTGGGTGGACCTCTTCGTGGCGAATGGCCAGGTCTATCCGCAAGCGGACCTCATTAAAGGCATCACCGGATATCGTCAGCCCCTGATGCTCTTCCGCAATAAGCGCGACCGCACGTTCGAGGACGTAAGCAAGATCGCTGGTCTCGACAAATTGCGCGCAGCATCCTGGCGCGGGGCGGCAGTCGGCGATGTAAACAACGACGGCAAGATAGACATTCTGGCGATGGACGTGGATGGGCCGCCAGTGTTGCTGATCAACCGCACCGAATCCACCGACCACGCCGCGACGTTTCGTCTGATCGGGACGAAGAGCAATAGAGCGGCTATCGGCGCGCGAATGACTGTGACGGCCGGTGCTCTGGTCCAACTCAGTGAAATTCAGGGTGGCTCTAGTTATCTCTCGCAGAACGACCTGCGCTTGCATTTTGGACTGGGCGCTCATGCCATGATGGATAAGGTGGAAATCCGTTGGCCGAATGGAGAGATAGAGAGCATCGCTAACTTGCCTGCTGATTTTATTTACACCATCGTCGAAGGGACAGGTGTTCAGAAGCGCGCGCCGTTTGAGACTGAAAACGGTGCGAAGCGATAAGCCTGGATTTGTAGCCCATCCAGGCGGGGCAGGGCGCGGAGTTCCTCGCGCCACGGCGACAACGATGATGCGATTCGCAAACAAACCGTGCAGCGGTCTCTTTGTGATTGCGCTGATCTCGAGCGCTTGCATTGCGATCGTTTTGGCAGTTTCCGCGCAGGAGACCGGCCGAAGCAATTTGCCCATGGCGACCAAAGACCGCGTGCAATTTTCCAGTTGGTGGCCAACCAAGGGCGCGACGTCACGCGAAGAATACGTCGGGCCGGCGGCGTGCGCTACGTGCCATCCTGGCAAAGCGTCGTCGCAGAAGACTACTCCGATGGGCAATGCCTCATCGACGGCGGCGAACTCGGATGCTCTGCGCGCGCATAATCATCTGACGTACCGGCAAGGGCCCTACCATTACGAAATCGCGTCTCGAGGACGCGACGACATTTATTCCGTTACGGAAGCCGCGAATTCCTTTTCGGTGGCATTGGGCTGGGCGCTTGGATACAACCAGGTCGGACAAACCTACGTTTACCAGTTTGACGGCAAGTTTTACGAGAGCCGCGTCAGCTATTACCGCGATTTGCAGGGCCTCGATATCACACCGGGTCACCTTCGTCCCGTGCCCAGCAAGTTTGCGGATGCCGCCGGCCGGTTGATGGATGCCGACGAGACTCAGCAGTGCTTCGCGTGCCATTCCACGGCGTCCACCGTCAACAATCGGATGGACCTCAGTCATCTGATTCCCGGTGTCACTTGCGAATCCTGCCATGGGCCGGGCGCGCGACACGTCGCGGCGATGCAAGCGGAAGATTCCGATACGGGCGACAAACTGATTTTCACGCCGCGTGGTCTGAGCCCCGTCGCTTACGTCGAATTTTGCGGAGCGTGTCATCGCACCAAATGGGATGTTGCCATGTCTGGCATCACCGGAACGCTTACTGTTCGCTTTCAGCCTTATCGCCTCGAAACGAGCAAATGCTGGGACGAAGCGGGCGATGCCCGACTGACTTGTTATTCCTGCCACGATCCGCACAAGCCACTCGTGACCGAAGCCTCCTCGTATGACGATCGTTGCCTGAAATGCCATTCCGTGAGCAAACAGGCGAGCCAGCCCGACCATCCGGGCGCGGCGTGTCCGGTGAGCACCAAGAATTGCGTCACGTGCCATATGCCCAAAATTGAGATTCCGGATTTGCATTCCACATTCACAGATCATCGCATCCGCATCGTCCGCAAGGGCGAAGCATTTCCCGGCTAATCCAATGTCTCCAATCCCTGAATATAATTTCACTGTGGTCGAGGGCCAAATTCGCGGCGTGGAGAAATCTCAAGCGTCTTGGGCAAGGCTTCGGCGGGGTAGCGGTGTCATGCGAAAGCGCCCGGCTCGATGTCTCGGACTTTGCGCGGCCTTCGTTTTTATGGCCACTCTTATTCCGGCGCGAGCGCAGGCGCAGCAATCTTCTCCGGACCAGAACACTCCGCTCAAGGAACACTACGATGCGGCGCACAATTTCCAGGCGGCCGGAAACTTGAGCCAGGCCGCGTTGGAATACAAAATGTTTCTGGCAGATGCCTTGGGGGCGCTGGCAGACCATCGCGCGAAAGCCGGCGATTTCGCCAGGGCGACTGCACTTTTTGACCAAGCGTTGAGTTTTGCGCCCAATGATCTGTCGCTGAAGCTCGAATATGCCCAGGCATGCCAGGCAGCGAATGAACTGCCCAAAGCCAAATCGCTGGCGCAGCAAGCCGTGGATTCGGACCCGAAAAATTCGGCAGCCCACCTGGTGCTGGGCCGCATTCTTTCGCAGATGAATGAAATCGAAGAGGGCAAGCAACAGCTCGAACTCGCGGTCGCGATTCAGCCGGACTTCACCAATGGATACGCGCTCGCGTCCGCTTACCTGAAACTAAAGGACGAAGACGGCGCGGCCAAAATCTTCTCCGAAATGCTGGCCGCGTTCGGCGACAAGCCGGGACTTCACCTGGAATTTGGTTCCGCGTATGCCAATGCCGGATATCCGGAGAAAGCGATTCCGGAATTCAAGAAGACCATTGCAGAGAATCCCACGCTGCCGGGCGCGCATTACTCCCTGGGCGCAGCATATATGTTGGGATTAGGCGTGCCTGCGTATGAACAGGCGGCTGCGGAGTTCCAAAAAGAACTCAAGATCAGTCCAAATGACTACAACAGCCATCTCGAACTCGGCGTCATCTGTTTGAGCCAGAACAAATTGCCGGAAGCGGAAAATGAACTCACCCGCGCGGCATCCTTGGATCCCCGAAATCCTGATCCGTTCATTTCGCTCGGCCAACTCTACGATCAGACCAATCGGTTGCCCGAAGCGGAAGCGGCGTACCGCAAGGCGATCTTATTGACGACTGATGCTGCGAGGAATCATTACCAGGTGGAGCGAGCGCATTACCTGCTCGCGCGCGTGCTGCTGCAAACGAACCGGCAGGACGAGGCGAAAAAGGAAATGGAAATCTCCAACCAACTCCTGAAATTAAGCGTTCTCGCGCAGCAAGGGGGATCAGCAACTGCAGCCGAAAAGGCAGCCGCGAGCGGCGCTAGTTCGAGCCAGGCCGAACAACCACTGCCGATTGACCCGGAAGCCTTGAAGCAGGCGGAATCCATTGAAAAGCGGATCGGCCCTGCTATCGCGGATAGCTATGACAATTTGGGAGCGATCACCGCGGGGAGTAATAATTTCGCAGCGGCTCTCGGGTACTTTCAGCAAGCCGACGATTGGAATCCCGCGCTCCCGGGACTTGACTACAACTGGGGCCGAGCCGCCTACTCCGCGCACGAATACGGCGAGGCAATCGGCCCACTTGCGCGCTACGTGCAAGATCATCCCCAGGATACGGGCGCTCGATTTACCTTGGGGCTAAGCTACTTTTTCCTGCAGAGGTTTCCGGAAGCTCTGAAGACATTCGAAACGATCGAACCGGCGCAGCTGGACGCAATTCCCACAGTGGCGTATGCCTACGCTGTATCTCTCACCAAGGCGGGCGATTACGTCGCTGGGATGCAGCGGCTCAAGTCCATGGAGGAGGAACATCCCGATGTCGCGGGTATTCACAAAGTGCTGGGCGAAGCGCTCGCCACGCATGGCGATTGCGCGCAGGCGACGGAGGAGTTACGTATCGCCATTCGCCAGAATCCTGGCGACCAGGACGCAAAACGTGAATTGACTTCCTGCGAAGCGGCACAAGACGCACACCCCGGCACGGAAACTTCCCCAAAACCAAACTAGCTTTGGCGCACGCGAATCCCCGCGCTAGTGATCCGGCAATTGCTTCGCACCCGGCGAGTGCGAAGCCGCGGAGGCGGGGTGTCCGTTCTTGCGCGAGGCTGCTTCGAAGGATTGCCCTTGCAGAAAAAACTCCAGATTTCCTCGCATCACCAGGTGCGGAGAAAATGTAACCTGATATGCGGAACACTCTCCCTCGGTTAAAAACTCGTGGAGCACCCGGTAAGCCATGCGGCCCTGGGTTCGCGGACGCTGGTAAATCGTCGCCGACACCGAGCCTTTGCGGATTTCTTCCACCAGAGCGGGAAATAAATCGGTGGTGATAATCGTCAATTTTTCCAGAATGTTCGCATCGCGGGCTGCTTGAATCACCGGAATCGAGGCTTCCGTGGTGATGTACAGCCCGGCGAGGTCGGGATGCGCGGAGAATAGCTCTTTGCTTTTTTCGTACGCTTCCGCTTCGATATCGTGATCCTCAATCGCGTCTTCCAGTTGCATCGCGGGGTAAAACTTCTGCAGGGTGCTTTTGAATGCGTTGAATTTTTCCGCATGTTCGGTGATCACCAGGGCGCTCATGGTCACCGCCACTCTTCCTTGTCCTTGCAGAAATTTTCCCAGCAGATCTGCGGCGAGGGAACCGCTCGCTAGCGTGTCAATGGAGACGACGGCCAGTCGTCCCGTGTTCGGCGCGTCGGTGACCACGCAAATCACCGGAACCTTAGAGCGCGAAGCGCGCCGGATCCATTTCCGCATGTTCCCCGGTCGGCTGGGGAAGGTGATGATGCCATCGGCCTTGGCTTCCAGGGCCGCTTCGAAAGCTTCTTCGTCTCCTTCGCCCAAGCTGGGGTAGGTCCGAAATTGGACTTCCACGCCTTCCATGTCCAACGACTTCGCTTCTTCCTCAACACCGGCACGTACTTCATCCCAGAACGAGGTGGTTCCTTTCAGGGTATTTATTGAAACCAGGAGTTTACGTTTCTGCGACAAATACCGCGCTGCCAGATTCGGCCGATAGCCCAAAGTCTTGGCCATTTGCAGCACTCTTTTTTTTGTGGCGGGGTTCACTCCGGCATAGTCGTGCAGGGCGCGGTGGACCGTCCCGGCGGAGATGCCCAGCGCGTCCGCGATGTCGTAAACGGTGGCCCGCTTAGCCATTCAAATCCCTTTAATTCCAGTGGCTTACGGCCAACATTATACGATTAAATAGGGCCGAATTGGTGACAAGTATGGGCCTCTCGGGGCCCAGAGGGGAGGGTGGCAGGAAGCGGATTTTGCCGCGAATTCGGGCGGCGCGGGCACGCAAATGCCGCGGCAAATCTACGAAATTTCACAGTCGGAATGCGAACGAATTGGGGCATTTCGGCGCGCTCCCGGTGCCGATTTCAGATCTGCTCCTGAAGAAAAATCTTGAGAGATTTGTCGAATGCTTCGCCCCCTGGCATAGCCTCGTGCGGCTTTGCTATGGCGGAAGACACGCGGGGAAACGTCGCTAGCTCTTCGCTCCGGCCTCGCGCAAACGTGATGCAGCATCCTCCGGCGTAATGTCCCGCTGGGGCGACCCCAGTAATTCGTAACCAACCATGAATTTGCGGACCACGGCTGAACGAAGCAACGGCGGGTAGAAGTGCGCGTGGAAATGCCACTCCGGGTGCGGCTGGCCGTCCGTAGGACGTTGGTGAAAGCCCATGGAATACGGGAAGGAAGTTTCAAAAAGCTTGTCGTAACCCGAGGTAAGGCGGCGCAGAAGATCCGCCAAAGAATCGCGCTCGGATTCTGAGAATTCGTCCATGCCGCCAAAATGCCGCTTACTGATGACGATCGTCTCGAACGGCCACACCGCCCAGAACGGCACCACGGCAGCGAATTCATCGTTTTCGCAAACCAGGCGTTCCGATCTCCTTTTCTCAATCTTCGCGTATTCGCACAATAAACATGATTTATGCCGTTTCTGATAGGCCAGCAGAGAAGCCTGTTCCTTGGCGGGCTCGTTGGGCACCGTGGCATTGGCCCATATTTGTCCGTGAGGATGCGGATTGCTGGCGCCCATCATGGCGCCGCGATTTTCGAAAATCAACACGGAATTGATCGCCGGTTCGCTTCCCAGCGAACGATACTGCTCGACCCAGACGTCCACGACGGCGCGAATTTCGGCCGCGCTCATCTTCGCCAGCGTCAGATCGTGCCGCGGAGAAAAACAAACCACACGGCAAACGCCTTTTTCGGCGTCGGCCACCAGCACGTCCGCCAAATTCTGCTCGTGCGGTTCGCCGCTAAGGCGCAGCGCCGCGTAGTCGTTCTCAAACACATAGGTGCCGGCATATTGCGGGTTGTGTTCTCCGCCTGCGCGCGTATTGCCGGGGCACATGTAGCACTGCGGATCGTAGGCTGGGACGTCATCGGGAGCCGTAACCTCGGTCTGCCCTTTCCACGGCCTTTTGGTGCGTCCCGGCGAAACCAGCACCCAATCTCCGGTGAGCGGATTGAGGCGGCGATGAGATTGTTTTTCGAAATCGAAAGGCGCCAAGTCAAGCTCCGAGGAAGATCAATGCCTGCCGGCAATAAATAAGAGCAATGGAAAGGTTCATTGCAGCGCTTCGCGCGCGCCGTCGGAAGCCTGAAAGATGTAGATATCCGGTTTTTTGCCCGTGGATTGCTCGTAGCGTTGCGCGAGCACCTTTCCGAATTCCGCAACCTTGTTGCGCCGCACCAGAGTAATCGTGCACCCGCCGAACCCGCCACCGGTCATACGCGAGCCATAAACCCCATCTTGCTCGCAGGCGAGTTCAACCAGCGTATCCACCTCCGCGCAACTCACTTCGTAGTCGTCGCGCAGGCTGCGGTGAGATTCCCGCATCAGGCGCCCAAACAATTCCGGATCACCGCGTTCCAGAGCGCTGCGCGCGGCGATCACTCGGGCATTCTCGCTCACGACGTGGCGGCTGCGCCGGTACACCACCTCCGGCAACGAAGGCGAAAAACGCTCGAGATCCAGCAGTGTGACGTCTCGCAACGCCCGCACACACGGAATTTCGCTCGAGAGAATCCGCGTTGCCGTCTCGCAGTCGGCGCGGCGCGCATTGTATTCACCGGCAGCATGGTCGTGCTTCACCATGCTGTTGCATACGACGAACTGGGCATCCGGGAAAAGCGGAAGCAGCTGAAATTCCAGCGAGCGGCAGTCAAGCATCAGCGCATAATTCGCGCGCCCGCAACAGGCAATCATCTGGTCCATGATCCCGCAATGCGCGCCTGCGAATTCATTTTCCGCGCGCTGGCAAATCTTCGCCAGCTCCACGGGATCGAGCGAGAGTCGCGAATTGGACAGCAATGCGTACCCCACCGCCACTTCCAGAGACGCCGACGAAGAGAGTCCGGCGCCCATCGGGACCTTACCTTCGACTAAAAGATTCGCGCCGCGAATCTCTTGCCCAGCCAATCGCAAACTGGCCGCGACTCCGTGGACGTACGCGCTCCAATGACCTTGCATGCGTAAATCTGTATCGTGCAAATCCATTTCGGCGTGCTCGGAAAGATTCTTGGAGTAAACGTGTACGCGATTATCTTCGCGCGGGGCGGCTGCGACCCAGGTGTACAAGTCCATCGCCACGGGCATCACGAATCCGTCGTTATAATCTGTGTGCTCACCGATCAGATTCACCCGGCCAGGAGCGCAATAGACCCGCGCGCTCTGTCCATAGATTTCCTTGAATTCGTCTCGCAGGATCCGGGCTTCTTCAAGCACAAGATTCGATGAGGTCACGTAGCTTCCTGCCAGAGATTTGGCCACAAATTTCGCATCGAGATTAACACCGAATTCATTTAATTTCAGTCAGATACCGCAACACCGAGCCCTCTGAGCCAAGCTTGACCCGCCGCCCGAAAATCTCCGGCTCGGGCGCTTTGCGATTTGCCGCTCAGGGCGGATTGGCATTGCCCCCGGCCGGCGAAATATGCCATAAAATCTGGCCGGCGCGATGTCCGCGGTTTCCTACGCGCTTCGCCCCTCGGCTCGGACCCTATAGCGTATCCAAGGACCCCATCTTTGCACAACATGACCAAGGGGCGAGCATCGGAAGATCTGGTTCTCGGTGTTGACGTTGGCGGCACCAAGGTGGCTGCCGGGTTGGTTAGCTCGCAGGGCAAAGTGTTGCACGCGGCAAGGTCCGCGATGGTCGCACGCGGCCGCGCCGAGGAAGGATTCAGCGCGGTGTGCGATGCAATCGACGCCGTCATGGCGCGAGGCTCCGAAAAAGCCATCGCTGCGATTGGCGTGTGCTCGCCTGGGTGGATTGATCCTAAACACGGAGTGCTGCTCGGTGCCGCGAATTTGCCGTGCTGGCGGAATTTTCCGTTGGCGCAAGAAATCCAAGAGCACTACGGTTTGCCAGCACGGCTGATCAATGACGCAAATGCGGCGGCATTGGCCGAAGCTCGCTGGGGCGCGGGCAAGGGATACGAAAGCGTTTTCTACGTGAGCTTGGGGACGGGTATCGGCACAGCGCTGGTTCTGCACGGTGCGATTTACGAAGGGCGAACGGGCGGCGCTGGGGAAGGAGGCCACATGACCATTAATTTTCATGGTCCGCTGTGCGGCTGTGGCAAGCGGGGCTGCATCGAGATGTATGCCTCCGGGACTGCAATTGCGAAACGCGCTCGCAATCTCCTGCGCAGCGGCGCCAGCGGGCGTTCCGCCATGCTGAAAATCGCAGAGGGCGAAATTTCTGCCCTGACCACGGAGATCGTCAGCCGCGCGGCATCGCGCGGCGACCCACTAGCGAAAAAAATCTTGGAAGAAGCCGGCGAGTACCTGGCGATTTGGCTGGGCGGGATAATTGATCTTTTGGAGCCCGAAGTTATAATTTTCGGCGGCGGGCTCGGTCGCGTGATGATGTCCTTACGCGGTCACATTCGGCGAAAGTTGGATGCGTGGACGATCAATCCGCATTGGCGAAAAGTCCGAATCGTCAGCGCGCAGCATGGGCCGGAATCGGCTCTAGTGGGCGCGGCTGCACAGTGGTTTGCACCGCGCGAAAGCTAGCATCGAAAACCAACTCGTGGCAGCATAAGTGGCAGCACCACACGAGTCGAAGCCGTGGCTGTAGCCACGTGTATGACCGTGGCGCCGACTTTGCTCCCACCGGCAGTGCGCCCCAAGCGCACGTCCGGTAATTTGTCAGGGGGTTACGCGCAACAACGAATTGGCGCGGTCGAGACAGCCGCCGCCGCAATTATCACAGAGTCGGCTGAAACCAAAAGCCGCTCTGCCTCGTCGGAATGTAATGCACGCTATTTGCTCCAGATAGGGACTGCAGAGCGGTACAGGGACATGGGTCATTTCATCTCTGGCAGGCCGATCGCGGTGCAATTGGCCTCTGCTTTAGCGCGACTGGGCCGAACCGGTACGATCTAGCTCCATTCACTCAATGAGGAAACACAGTGCCTGATAATCTTCCCAAGATTGAGACTTCGGACAGCCCCACCACCACTACCACAGCCGCTCCTTCCACAGGAACTGCCGTGCCTCCGAAGCCGAAGAAAACGGAAACGATACCGCCGGCGCACCGCGGCCATCTCTGGATCTGGATTGTCGCGATACTGGTGCTCGCGATCGCTGGCTTGATCTATTACCGGAAACAGCAAGCAGCGGCTCAGGCAGCAAAGGCCAAAGCAGCGGCGGCCAACCGCAGCGTTCCGATCACCACCGCAACGGTGACCCAGGGCCCTATCGGCGTCTATATCAATGCTTTAGGAACGGTTACGCCCGTTTACACCGCCACCATCACCAGCCGCGTGGATGGACAAATCATCAGCGTGAATTATCGCGAAGGCCAAACGGTCCACAAGGGCGACGTGCTTATCGAAATCGATCCGCGCCCTTATCAAGCCGCGTTGACGCAGGCTCAAGGAACGTTGGCGCACGACGAAGCGCTGCTAAGTGAATCGCGTATAGACCTGGAGCGTTATCAACTGGCATTCAATAGAAACGCCATCGCCAAGCAACAACTCGATGACCAGACCCAAACCGTCAAGCAATATGAGGGCTCGGTTAAGAACGATCAAGGCACCGTCGCCAGCGCGACCACGAATCTGGACTATGCCACGATCAAGGCGCCCATTGACGGCCGCGTGGGCCTTCGTCTCCTTGATCCCGGCAATATCGTCACGTCCGGAAGTACCACTCCGCTGGTGGTGATTACACAGCTGCAGCCCATCACCGTGATTTTCAGCGTCGCGGAGGATTATTTGCCGCAGATTCAGAAACAGCTGCGTACGGGAAACAAAATGTCGGTGGAAGCGCTCGACCGCACGCAGCAAACGAAATTGGCTGATGGTTCGCTTCTGACGCTGGACAATCAGGTTGACACCACTACCGGCACGGTGAAGTTGAAGGCCATCTTTGCCAATCAAGATCTGAATCTTTTCCCCAACCAGTTCGTGAATGCCCGTTTGCTAGTAGATACGCAACAGAATGCCGCGTTGGTTCCCACGGCGGCGATTCAAAGAAATGCGCAAGGCACTTTTGTGTACATCATTAAATCCAACCAGACCGCCGCGATGCAGACCGTGACGGTCGGCACGACGGACGGCAACGTTGCGGCGGTGCAGGGCGTGCAGCCCGGCGATGTGATTGCCACAAGTGGATTCGATAAACTCGAGGATGGCGCGAAGGTGAAAGTCAGCAATGGCGCGGGTGCTTCGAACCCCACCGCGAAGAATGAGTCGCGGCCCGGCGCGGGCGCAAGTTCCACGGACAAAGGACCCGGCAGCGGGACGGGAGCTTCGGGTTCAACTCGCGGCAGCGGGGGGAATCGTCCGTGAATCCGTCTCGCCCATTTATTGTCCGGCCGGTCGCTACTTCGCTATTGATGGCGGCGATTCTGCTGGCTGGCTTCGTGGGATTCACGCAACTGCCGGTCTCGGCTCTGCCTGAGGTGGACTACCCGACAATCCAAGTCGTCACGTTCTACCCTGGTGCAAATCCAGACGTAGTCGCTTCCGCCGTCACCGCACCGCTCGAACGACAATTCGGGCAGGTGCCGGGCCTGAGCCAGATGACGTCCACGAGCTCCGATGGAAGCTCCGTGATCGTCCTGCAGTTTTCTTTGGAACTGAATATTGACGTTGCGGAACAGGAAGTCCAGGCGGCCATCAACGCCTCGCAATCCTATCTGCCCGCGGATCTTCCGACGCCGCCAATCTACAGCAAGACGAATCCTGCGGACACACCCATTTTGACGTTGGCGCTGACGTCCAAGACGATTCCACTGCCACAAGTGGAAGATCTGGCCGATACGCGCCTGGCTCAAAAAATTTCACAGCTGCCTGGAGTGGGGCTTGTGAGCATCAGCGGCGGACAAAAGCCCGCCGTTCGCGTTCAGGTGAACCCCACCGCGCTTTCTTCCTACGGCATCAACCTGGAAGACGTGCGGACCGCGTTGCAATCCACCAGCCTGAATTCCGCGCTGGGTAATTTTGACGGGCCTCACCAGGATTACCAGATTGATGCCAACGATCAATTATTGACCAGCAAGGAATTCGCGAACGTAGTGATCGCCTACCACAACGGCTCGCCCGTGAAACTCTCCGACGTGGCGAACGTGGTGGACGACGTTGAAAACGTCAAGGAAGCCGCGTGGATGAACCAGACTCCCGCGGTGATCGTCAACATCCAGCGGCAACCGGGCGCCAACATCATTCAAGTTGTAGACCGCGTCAAGGCGCTCTTGCCGCTGCTGCAGACCAGCTTGCCTGCGGCCGTGCAGGTGACGGTGCTTACCGACAGGACTGTGACGATTCGCGCGTCGGTGAAAGATGTGGAATTCGAGCTGATGCTGACCGTGGCGCTGGTGGTGATGGTGATCTTTCTATTCCTCCGCAATGTTCGCGCCACGATCATTCCCAGCGTTGCAGTTCCGCTTTCGCTGGTCGGCACATTCGGGGTGATGTATCTGGCGGGATACAGCCTGAACAACTTGACCCTCATGGCGTTGACCATTTCCACGGGCTTCGTGGTGGATGACGCCATCGTGATGATCGAGAATATCGCCCGCTACATCGAGGAGGGCGACCAGCCGCTGCGCGCGGCGCTGCTGGGCTCGGAGCAAATCGGATTTACGATCGTCTCGCTGACGATTTCCTTGATCGCCGTTTTGATTCCCCTGCTGTTCATGGGCGATATCGTCGGACGGCTGTTCCGCGAATTTGCGATCACGCTGAGCGTGACGATTCTCGTTTCCGCCCTGGTTTCCCTCACCCTCACGCCGATGATGTGCGCGCGCCTGTTAAAGCACGATCCCGAGGCGCAAAAAGGGCGCTTCTATCAGCTCTCCGAACGTGGCTTTCAATGGATCATTGATTATTACGCGCGCACCCTGAAGTGGGTTCTGAAGCATCAGGTGGCCACCTTGATCGTGGCGGTGGCGACCCTCGTTCTGACGATCATCCTCTACATCATCGTACCCAAAGGTTTCTTCCCGGTGCAGGATACCGGCATAATTCAGGGCATTTCGGAAGCTGCGGAAACTATTTCGTTTCCCTTAATGGCTCAGAAGCAGCAGGAGCTGAGCGCCATAATCCTGAAAGACCCGGCCGTCGAAAGCCTCTCATCCTTCATCGGGGTTGACGGCACCAATACGACGCTCAATAGCGGAAGAATTCTAATCAACCTGAAGCCCCTGGAGGACCGGCACATCAATGCCTCCGACGTGATTCGCCGGCTGCAGCCTGAACTTGAGAAAGTGGATGGCATTACGCTCTACATGCAACCGGTCCAGGATTTGACGGTGGAGGATCGCGTCAGCCGGACGCAATACCAATACACGTTGGAAGATCCTGATTTGAATGAGCTGAACGATTGGACTGCGAAGCTGGTCACCAAACTGAAGCAAATCCCGGAACTGCGCGATGTGGCGACGGACCAGCAGACCGGCGGACTTGCCGCGTCGCTCGTAATTGACCGTGTCACGGCTTCGCGCATGGGCATCACGCCATCCGCAATTGACCAGACGCTGTACGACGCTTTCGGGCAGCGGCAAGTGTCCACGCTTTATACGCAGCTGAATCAGTACCACGTGATTCTGGAAACGATGCCGGAGTTCCAGAAGAACCCCTCGAAGCTGCATGATATTTACGTGCGCTCGGCGCTGGTTTCTTCGTCGCTGACTACCTCTCCCAGCAGCACGATCGTCACCGCAAGCTCGGCATCCGGAAGCGCGAATTCGAGCCCTTCTCCCTCAGCCAGCAGCTCGACGGCTGGTTCCGGTTCAGCAAACCCGGCCGCAGTTTCCGCGGCCAATGGAGCCGCGGTGCCGCTTAGCGCATTCACTCATTTCGAATCAAAAACCGCGCCACTCTCCGTGAATCACCAGGGACAATTCCCGGTCGTCACCATTTCGTTCAATCTAGCGCCCGATGCATCACTGGGTGAGGCGACGAAGGCAATTAACAAGGCGCAGCAGGAAATCGGCATGCCGTTGAGCGTGCAAGCCGCGTTTCAGGGCACGGCGGCCTCGTTCCAGGCTTCGCTGAGCAACGAGCCGCTCTTGATTTTGGCGGCACTGATCACCGTTTACATTGTTCTCGGTGTTCTCTACGAGAGTTACATCCATCCCATCACGATTCTCTCCACACTGCCCTCCGCGGGCGTCGGAGCAATCCTGGCGCTGCTGATCTGCGGCCAGGAACTGAGCGTCGTCGCGCTCATAGGAATCATCTTGTTGATCGGCATCGTGAAAAAGAACGGAATCATGATGATTGACTTCGCTTTGGAAGCCGAGCGTAAGCACGGCATGAGTTCCGAGGACGCCATTTACGAGGCCTGCCTGCTGCGTTTTCGGCCCATCATGATGACGACGATGGCTGCACTTCTCGGCGGCTTGCCTCTCGCGCTGGGCACCGGTATCGGCTCGGAGCTACGCCGGCCGCTCGGAATAGCGATGGTGGGCGGCCTGCTCCTCAGCCAGGTGCTTACGCTTTACACCACACCGGTGATCTACATCTTCTTCGACCATCTGGCCAAGCGATTGGCCGCGTATCGTGCGGGCCAGGGAAGCGCAGAGTCAGTTCCCGCGGATTAGCCATGAACATTTCCGCCCCATTCATTCATCGGCCGGTTGCCACCACACTTCTTACCGTGGCGATCGCGCTCGCCGGAGCCGTTGCCTTTCAGGTGCTCCCGGTGTCCGCGCTTCCGCAAATTGATTTCCCGACGGTTTCGGTCGGTGCCAGCTTGCCGGGAGCGAGCCCCGAAATCATGGCTTCCTCGGTCGCCACGCCGCTGGAGCGCCAATTCGGGCGCATCGCCGGCATCACGGAAATGACCTCTTCCAGTTTTCTCGGCACCACCAGTATCACGTTGCAGTTCGATTTGAACCGGAACATTGATGGAGCCGCCCGGGACGTGGAAGCGGCAATCAACGCGGCGCGCAGCTATCTCCCGGCGAACCTGCCCTCCAATCCGACCTATCGCAAAGTAAATCCGGCCGACGCGCCCATCATGATTTTAGGATTGACTTCAGACGTTTACGACCGCGGCCCGATGTACGACGCCGCGTCCACCATCGTCGAGCAGCGGCTTTCGCAGATCGAGGGGGTTGGGCAAGTGACCGTTGGCGGAAGCTCGTTGCCCGCCGTGCGCGTGGAGCTGAATCCTACGCAATTAAACAGCTATGGGCTCGGATTGCAAGACGTCAATGCGATGCTGAGCACCCAAAACGCGAACCTGGCAAAAGGGCAGATCACCGACGGCCAGACGACGGCCGATATCGTCGCGAACGACCAGCTCCTGAAAGCTGACTATTACAAGGATTTGGTCGTCGGCTACCACAAAGGCGCGGCCATTAAGCTTTCGGATATCGCCGACATCCGCGATGAAGTGGAAAATATCCGCGCCGCGGGATTCCTCAACGGCAAGCCGTGCGTGCTGTTGATCGTCTTCCGGCAACCGGGCGCCAACATCATTGACACCGTGGATCGCATACGCGACGCGATTCCCGCGCTGAAGGCTTCCGTCCCCGCCGCTATGGAATGGACCATTGTGCTGGATCGCACCACCACGATCCGGGCTTCGGTAAATGATGTCGAGCGCACGCTGGCTATCTCCATCGGTTTGGTGATTCTGGTCGTATTTCTCTTCCTCCGCAACGCTCGCGCCACATTGATTCCCAGCGTAGCCGTCCCCGTCTCGCTGATTGGCACCTTCGGCGTGATGTATCTGTGTGATTACAGCATCGACAACCTTTCCTTGATGGCGCTCACGATTGCCACCGGCTTCGTGGTTGACGACGCCATCGTGGTGATCGAAAACATTTCGCGATATCTCGAGCAGGGTATGAGCCCGATGGAATCCGCGTTGAAGGGCGCACAAGAAATCGGGTTCA
Source organism: uncultured Acidobacteriota bacterium (assembly GCA_963804655.1). Lineage (GTDB taxonomy): Bacteria > Acidobacteriota > Terriglobia > Acidiferrales > UBA7541 > Palsa-295. The sequence continues at coordinate 98,494 of CAWDRE010000002.1, forward strand.
CGGTTCTCTCGATCAGTCTGTCCCTGATCGCTGTGTTTATTCCCATTCTTCTGATGGGCGGGATCATCGGGCGTTTGTTCCGCGAATTCGCCGTAACGTTGTCGGTCGCGATTATGGTTTCCCTGGTGATTTCTTTAACGACCACGCCCATGATGTGCTCCCGGCTTCTCAAGAACCCTCATGAAGAGCGGCACGGGCGCGTTTTTCAAGCCAGCGAGAAGGCGTTTTCCAGTTTGCTAGGATTCTACGAGCGCACTCTGAAATGGGTGCTGCAACATTCCACCGTGACGCTGTTTGTCCTGTTGGTAACCATCGTTCTAAATGTCTTTCTTTTCTGGATCGTTCCCAAGGGTTTTTTCCCGCTGCAGGACAATGGCACGGTGTTCGGCGGGGTGCAGGGCGCTCAGGACATTTCTTTCCAGGCCATGCAGGCGCTGACGCTGCGCTTTGTTGACATCATCAAGGCCGACCCGGCCGTGCAGAACGTGGGCGCTTTCACCGGAGGCGGCGGCGCCGTGAACACCGGATTTATCTATCTGGCACTGAAGCCGCTCGATGAGCGCAAGATCAGCTCCAGCCAGGTGATTGACCGTTTGCGTCCCAAGCTGATTTCCATTCCAGGCGCGACCGTTTTCCTGCAAGCCGGACAGGACTTGCGCATCGGCGGGCGCCACAGCAACGCGCAATATCAGTACACCATTCAGAGCGACAACATAGACGATTTGGTGGCGTGGGGCCCGCGCTTGCTTAGCGCCATGAAGAAAGAGCGCATCCTCACGGACGTTAACACCGATCAGCAGAACAGCGGGTTGCAGGCTGCGCTCGTTTACGATCGCGACACGGCCGCTCGGTTAGGCATTACTCCCAAGATGATTGACAACACTTTGTACGAAGCGTTCGGCCAGGCGCAGGTTTCCACGATGTACACGGCTCTGAACCAGTACCACGTGGTGATGGAGGTCGCCCCGCAGTACTGGCAGGATCCCACTTCCTTGGATGATATTTACATCCGTCCGTCGGTGGGGAAGGAAGTTCCGCTCAGTGCAGTCGCTCATTACGAACCAAAAATAGCCGCGTTGGCTATCAATCACCAAGGTCAGTTTCCGTCAGTAACAGTTTCTTTCAACCTGGCGCCGGGCGTGCCGCTAAGCGACGCCGCCGCGGCGATCAGCCGCATGGAACAGCAAATGGGGGTGCCGTCGAGCATCACGGGAATGTTTTCCGGAACGTTGCAGGCTTTTCAGGAGTCTCTGGCGACCCAGCCGTTTCTGATTATCACTGCGCTCATGGCGGTTTATATCGTCCTTGGCATTCTTTATGAAAGCTACATTCATCCGATTACGATCCTATCCACGCTTCCTTCCGCCGGGGTAGGCGCGGTGCTCGCCCTTTTGCTATTTCACGTGGACCTTAGCGTCATTGCGCTGATAGGTGTGATCCTGCTGATTGGGATCGTGAAGAAGAACGCCATTATGATGATTGACTTCGCTCTGGCAGCGGAGCGCCTGGAAAATAAAACCTCCGAAGAAGCGATCTATCAAGCCTGCCTGCTGCGTTTCCGGCCGATCCTGATGACCACCATGGCTGCCATGTTCGGCGCGTTGCCGCTCGCCCTGGGAACCGGCACGGGCTGGGAACTGCGCCGGCCGCTGGGTATCACGATTATTGGCGGCCTGCTCGTCAGCCAGATGCTGACTTTGTATACTACGCCCGTCGTGTATCTGTATCTGGATCGCCTGCGCGTTCGCTGGGCTCGCACACACCATCACGCCCTGGGCCCAGCAACCGAGGAGCCGGCAGATTGATGAAGCACCCTGCGCAATTTATAAGCACCATCAATCATTCTTCAGGAAAAGGATCAGCGAAATTCGTATGATGGAAAAATCTCACGCCAGAATTCTGGTGCCGGGCATTGTCGCAGCGCTACTTTTGAGCGGCTGCACGGTCGGACCCAAGTATCAAAGGCCAACGGCGCAGGCGCCCGCGGCCTACAAAGAACTCACGCCGGCCGACTTCAGCAAGACGGACGGCTGGAAAGTTGCGCAGCCCAGCGATAACGTCCTCCACGGCAGGTGGTGGGAAATGTTCAACGACCCTCAATTGAATGCTCTGGAAGACAAGGTGAATATTTCCAACCAAAACGTGCAATCCGCCATGGCGAATTACATGGCGGCGCGAGCCTTGGTCAAGGAAGCCCGCTCGCAATATTTCCCCACAGTTTCAGTGGGTCCTGCCATTACGGCGTCACGGCAGGGTGCGGCGGCCTCGCTGGCCGTAACCCCCGGGACTTCAATGTTTTACAGCTTGCCATTCGACGCAACGTGGGTTCCCGATCTTTGGGGCCGGGTTCGCAATGAGGTTCGCGCCAGCACCTCCAACGCGCAGGCCAGCGCGGCGGATCTCGAAAACGCCCGCTTGACGGCCCAGGCGGAAGTCGCGGTGGATTATTACCAGCTTCGCGGACAAGACGATTTGAAACAATTGCTCGATTCCACTGTGATCGCATACCAGGAGTCGCTGAACCTTACCAAGGTTCTTTATGACACGGGAATCGATTCCGATGAATCGGTGGCGCAAGCCGAAACTCAACTGGAAACCACGCAGGCCCAGGACACCAATCTCGGAATCCTCCGGTCTCAATACGAACATGCTATTGCGATGCTCGTGGGACAGCCGGCATCCACGTTTTCCATTCCCGCGGAGCCGCTGAAGTCGAATCCTCCCCCGATTCCCTTTGGCGTCCCTTCTCAATTGCTCGAGCGCCGACCGGACATTGCCGCGAACGAACGGCTGATGGAGCAAGCCAACGCGCAAATTGGCGTCGCGTACGCTGCCTACTATCCGACGCTCACTCTCAGCGCGGGTGTCGGTTTCGAATCAGGGTCATTTACTAAATGGTTTACATGGCCGAGTCGTTTTTTCTCGGCAGGGCCCAGTGTGTCCGAAACGATTTATGACGGCGGCTTGCGCCACGCCACCGTGATACAATATCGCGCGCAATACGACGAAACCGTGGCGAACTATCGCCAGACGGTCCTGACCGCCTTTCAGCAAGTGGAAGATAATCTCGCTTCGCTGCGCATTCTCTCGGCTGAGATACAACAGCAGGACACCGCTGTCGGCTCGGCGGAGCGCAATTTGAAGATCGCCACCGACCGCTATAAATTGGGAATTGATCCCTACTTGAACGTGATTACCGCACAGACGACGCTTCTGAGCAATCGCCAGACGGCCGTGAACCTGCGCATTCAGCAGATGACTGCCAGCGTTCAATTGATCGAAGCACTCGGCGGAGGCTGGGATGCGTCGCGGATTCCAACACCCCACCAGGTTCTCAGCCAGGATTCGCCGCCGCAGCCTTCAAATAAGTAGTCGATCTCGTCAGCCGCTTGACGCGCGGAGTCGCCCGCGCCAATTCGGTGCCCTAACCTCGGGCGTTTTTGGTATCGTGGCAAGGGCTTTCAGCGGGCGAGTGCGGTCCGGCCGAAAGCCAACGAACGCGGATTCTCCGTGAAGCTCCTGCAAAATTACATCAACGGCCGATTTGTTGGCGGTGTGCGCGAGTTCGCTGACGTCAACCCCGCCGATGGTTCTATCATCGCGCAGGCAGGCGAAGCAGATCGCGGGTTGGTTGACGAAGCCGTCGCCGCGGCGCGCCGGGCGCTTTCCGGCAAATGGGGTTGCTGGCCAGTTTCCAGACGAGCGGCGATGCTCCACAAAATCGCCGACGGGATCGAAGCGCGCTTCCAGGATTTTCTTCTGGCGGAAGTCGCTGACACTGGGAAACCTGTTTCTTTCGCGGCGCGCATTGACGTTCCGCGTGGCGCCGCGAATTTTCGCGCTTTTGCTGACGTTATCAAGTCCGCGGGCCTCGAATCATTCCGCACCGAAGCTCCGGACGGCACCGTCGCGCTGAATTATGCGGTGCGCAAGCCGCTTGGCGTCGTCGGCATCATCACCCCGTGGAACCTGCCCCTGCTGCTGCTCACGTGGAAAGTAGCTCCGGCGCTGGCCTGCGGAAACTGCGTGGTCGTGAAACCGTCCGAAGAGACGCCGGCGACCGCATCTTTGCTCGCCGAAGTGATGCAAGCGGCGGGCGTTCCCGCGGGCGTGTTCAATTTGGTTCACGGTTTCGGCCCGGATTCGGCGGGCGAATTTTTGGCCGCCCACGATGGCGTGGACGCCATCACTTTCACCGGGGAGTCACGCACGGGCGCCGCCATCATGCGTGTAGCTGCTCCCACCGTGAAACCGCTTTCGTTTGAGCTGGGCGGAAAGAATGCCGCGATCGTTTTCGCTGATTGCGATTTCGAGCCGACGCTCAATGGCCTCGCGGATGCCGTCTTCATGAACACCGGCCAGGTGTGCTTGTGCGCGGAACGCGTGTACGTCGAACGCAAGATCTTCGAGCGTTTCGCTGCAGCGCTCAAAGAAAAAGCGGAAAGTCTGCTTCTCGGTTGGCCGATCGAGGAATCCACCACGATGGGTCCACTTATCTCCAGGGAACATCGCGCCAAGGTCCTTTCCTACTATCAACTGGCGCGCGACGAAGGCGCCACGATTATCACCGGCGGCGGCATCCCTTCCTTTGGCGACGCCCGCGATCATGGCTTCTATATTCAGCCCACCATCTTCACGGCGCTTCCGGAAACCGCTCGTTGTGTGAAAGAAGAGATCTTCGGCCCGGTATGCCACATCGCTGCGTTCGATAGCGAAGAAGAAGCCATCGCCAAGGCAAATGACACGAAGTACGGTTTGGCGGCGTCGGTGTGGACCAGCGATTTGAAACGTGGACATCGCGTTGCGGAAAAGCTGCGTGTGGGAATTACCTGGGTGAACTGTTGGTTTCTGCGTGACCTCCGCACTCCTTTCGGGGGCGCCGGACTGTCCGGCATCGGTCGCGAGGGCGGGATCCACTCCCTGAACTTTTATTCCGAACTGAACAATATCTGCGTTAAGTTGAGTGATTGATGGGAACGGAAAGCAAGATCGTTCAAGGCAAGGCCCAGCCGCGCGGCCGCTTTCCTCACATTAAACGCGCCGGCGATTATCTTTTCGTCTCCGGCACCAGTTCGCGCCGGCTGGACAATACGATTGCCGGCGCCGATGCCGATTCTTTGGGCGCGGTGCGGCTCGATATTCGGGCGCAAACCCGGGCGCTAATCGAAAATATCCGCGATATCCTTGCCAGCATGGATGCGCAGCTGCAAGACGTGGTGGAAATCTCCACTTTCCTAGTGAATATGAACGATTTTGCGGGCTACAACGAAGTCTATGCTGAATACTTCGACGAAAACGGCCCCACGCGCACCACCGTGGCCGTTCACCAATTGCCTCATCCCCACTTGCTGATCGAAATGAAGGCGATCGCCTATAAGCCGGCCGCCGCAGCTGAAAGGAAAAAATAATGCCATCCGTCAAGACGCTCAAGGCATTCAATTTTCAAGGTTGGATTGACGCCAATCGCGACAAATTGAAGCCGCCGGTGGGAAATGCCCAGGTTTGGGACGACGGCGACATCATCGTGACCGTTGTCGGCGGGCCCAACCAACGCGTTGATTATCACGACGATCCCACCGAGGAATTTTTCTACCAATTGAAAGGCGATATTTTCATTCGCGTGATGGAACACCCCGGCAAGCCGCCTATCGAGATCCCGATCAAGGAAGGCGAGATTTTTTTGCTGCCGAAACACACGCGCCATTCGCCGCAGCGCCACACGCCGGGAACCATCGGACTGGTTATCGAAATTCCCCGTCCCGAGGGGGTGAAGGACGGCTTCGAGTGGTATTGTGAGAAATGTTACCATCTGGTCCATCGCGCGGAGGTCCTCTTGAAGAGCATCGTCACCGATTTGCCTCCGCTTTTCGAGCGGTTCTATCAGAATGAGAAGCTGCGAGTTTGTCCGAACTGCGGCACAGTTCATCCGGGCAAACCCGCGCCCAGGTAACTTTGATCCGCGAAACGCAAACCAAAATGCCCGTCACTGATATTCACACACATTTCTTCCCGGAGTCCTGGCCGGCCCTGGCGGCGCGATTCGGCACCCCCGATTGGCCTTGGATCAAGCATACCGAACCCGGCAAGGCCGTAATCATGCTCGGCGAGCGCGAATTTCGCCGCATCACCTCCGCGTGCTGGGACGTGAATGTGCGTCTTGAACAAATGGATCGCGACGGCATAGACCAGCAGGTGATTTCCGCTACCCCGGTGCTTTTCGCCTACAACCGCGACCCTCAGCAGGCGCTGGAATGCGCGCGCCTTTTTAATGACCTGGCTTTGGAAATGTGTGCCCGGGGAAAAGGTAGATTGCAATCGCTATGCCAGGTGCCGCTGCAGGATATTGACGCCTCCTGCGCGGAAGTCACGCGCTGCCTGCGCGCGGGGCACCTCGGCGTCGAAATCGGAAATCATGTCGGCGAAAAGAATCTCGACGATCCCGGCATCGTAACTTTTTTGCGCCACTGCGCTGACGAAGGCGCCGCCGTCCTGGTGCATCCCTGGGACATGATGGCTTCCCAACGCATGCCGAAATACATGATGCCGTGGACCGTGGGCATGCCTGCGGAAACGCAATTGTCCCTCGTCGCATTAATCGTGAGCGGTGCATTCGACCGCCTGCCTGCGAGCCTACGCATCTGTTTCGCGCATGGCGGCGGCAGCTTCGCGTTGCTTCTCGGACGGCTCGAAAACGCGTGGCATCGCCACGAAGTGGCGCGCGGAGTCTCGCAATTTCCGCCGAGCCACTATCTGAGCAGGTTTTACGTTGATTCCGCGGTGTTCGATGACCGCACGCTGCAGTTTTTGGTGGAGATCATGGGCCAGGATCGTGTGCTGCTTGGCTCCGACTACCCATTCCCGCTCGGCGAAGAGCGGGTGGGAGCGCTGATTCGCGGAAGCCTGCTATCGCCGTCAGTAAAATCAAAGTTGCTCGGAATGAATGCCGAAAAGTGGCTCGGCAAACAGCTGAACGGCGAAATGACCCCGGAGTCTGCTGCAACGGGGAGCGCCCAGAAATCGTTGGCGTCCGCCGGTTGTCCTGTTCGTGGCTCGTCTGCAAACAGCAAAGCGGCTTCGCGAACGAGCGGCGATCGAAACGAAGAGAAGCTGACCTACAGTTCTTACCTCGAGGTTCCCGAGCTACTGAAGCTGCAGCATCCGGAATCTTCGCCGCCGCACCACGACGAATTGCTGTTCATCATCGTGCATCAGACCTACGAATTGTGGTTCAAGGAACTGCTGCACGATCTCGACGCTGTCGTCGCCAATCTGCGTGACGCTGCCGCCGAGCCCACCTCACGAGACGGCGTCTATGAAGCCGCGCGACTGCTTCGCCGCTGCACGGAAATCATGCGCGTGCTTGTCGAGCAGTTCACCATCCTAGAAACCATGCTGCCCACGCATTTCCTCGCTTTTCGCGAAAAGTTGGCGCCCGCCAGCGGATTTCAATCCGAACAGTTTCGCGAACTCGAATTCCTCTGCGGCCTGAAAGACGAAAAAATGTTGCGTTACCATGAATTGACGCCCGAAACACACGCCATCCTGAATCGCAGGCTGCGCGAAGATTCCCTGCGGGACGTTTTTTTCCAAGCGCTGCAAGCTTTGGGAACTCTGCGCCCCAGCGCACCGCATGCCACCGAAGCCGAACAATTCCAGGCGCGCGCGCAGGCGATCCATGCGCTTTATCGCGACGAGCGCAATCACCGTGACTGGATTGACGTCTGCGAGCGCTTGACCGAATTCGACGAACTGGTCGTTGGCTGGCGGCTTCGTCACATTCAAATGGTGGAACGCACCATCGGCATTCGCATGGGCACCGGCGGCAGCGCTGGTTCTTCTTATCTGAAACTCACCCTGGACAAGAAATTCTTCCCGGAATTGTGGGAAGCGCGAACGTATCTGGAAGGATGATTGTTCTCGTCGTGATTCTGCTCCATCCTTTGTGGCTTTCCTGAAAATGCATAACCGCTCGCAATCCATCACGCTGGTTGGCGCCGGACTCACCGGCCCTCTCCTGGGGATGTCCCTGACGCGGCGAGGTTTTCGGGTGCAGCTTTACGAGCGACGTCCGGACATGCGCCGCGTGCGTGCCAGCGCGGGACGCTCGATCAATCTCGCCATTTCCACACGCGGAATCCACGCCCTCCGTGAAGCGGGCCTGTGGGAAGAAATGCGACGCATCATCGTGCCGATGAAGGGACGCATGATGCACTCGCTCATGGGCGACCTCACGTTCCAGCCATACGGCAAGAATGACACTGAAGTCATAAACTCGATTTCTCGCGCCGATTTGAACGTGGCGTTGATGAATGCCGCGGAAGCGCGCGGCGTCGCCATTCATTTCGGCGAACGGTGTATCGGATTCGACGCAAGCACTGCGGTCGCGCGGTTTCACAACGAAGATTCGGGCGCCCAGAGTGCGGTTGAGGCCGACGCAATTATCGGCACGGATGGATCGGCGTCTGCGATCCGCCTCGAAATGCAGAGGCTGGGGAGCTTTAGTCTGTCGCAGGAATATCTGGACTACGGTTATAAAGAGTTGACCATCCCCGCCGGACCAGGTGGCAAACACGTGCTCGAACCGAACGCGCTGCATATCTGGCCACGCGGCGCGTATATGCTGATTGCCTTGCCCAATGTTGACGGGACGTTTGCTTGCATCCTGTTCTTGCCGTTTCAAGGCAGAGAGAGCTTCGCGACGCTCGATACCGGTGAAAAAGCGGCAGCATTCTTCGAGGAAAGATTCTCTGACGCTGCGCCGTTGATGCCGCAGCTGAAGGAAAATTACTCGACCAACCCCACCGGGGCGATGGTCACGATCAAATGTTCACCGTGGCGCGTGGGCGGCAGGGCTCTTCTGCTGGGCGACGCGGCCCACGCCATCGTCCCTTTTTTCGGCCAGGGCATGAATTGCGCCTTCGAGGATTGCACTGTTTTTTCGGAGCTCCTGGATCTCCACGGGTCCGATTGGTCCAAGCAGTTCGCCGAATTCGAGCGCGCCCGAAAGATCAACACCGACGCTATCGCCGAACTCGCGCTCGAGAATTTCGTCGAGATGCGCGATCGCGTGGCGGATCCGCGGTTTCTTTTCAGGAAGAAAGTGGAACTGGCGCTGGAAGCCAAATATCCCCGACTTTTCGTTCCCAAATACGCTATGGTGACCTTTCATCGTGTTCCATATTCCGTGGCGCTTTCCCGCGGCAATATCCAGGACCGCCTGCTAGCGGAATTGTGCGATTCAATCACGAGCATCGAAGACCTCGATTGGCAAAAAGCCGATTTACTGATTCAGCGCGATCTCGCGCCTCTGGAGAATCTCTAAGTGGCTGGCCACAAATTCGAAGCCGGCCGCGACTTTGCGTTCGCGATGAACGCCGGCGACTCGCTCGCGGACTATCGAAATCGCTTTCACATCCCCAAAATTCCCGGAGGCGCCGACTCCGTCTATCTCTGTGGCCATTCTCTCGGCTTGCAGCCAAAAACGGCGCGCAGCTACGTGGAAAAGGAATTGGAAGAGTGGTCGAGACTGGGTGTTGACGGCCATTTCCATGCGCAAAATCCCTGGATGCCGTACCACGAGATGCTCGCGGCGCCCACCGCGCGCCTGGTTGGCGCGTTGCCCGAAGAGGTGGTCGTGATGAATTCGCTCACGGTAAACCTGCACCTTATGCTGGTTTCGTTTTACCGGCCCACGGCTGCGCGAAACAGAATCCTGATCGAATCCAACGCATTTCCTTCCGATCAATACGCCGTGCAATCGCAAATCCGCTATCACGGCTACGATCCCGCAACCGCTCTGATCGAGATCGCACCGCGCTCGGGCGACAAGACGGTTCGCACGGAGGACATCGAGAAGCTACTGGCAAGCGAAGGCGAGCAGATTGCGCTGACCATGCTCGGCGGTGTGAATTACTACAGCGGGCAAGCCTTCGAGTGCGAACGCATAGCCGCGGCGGCGCACGCCCGGGGCTGCGTCGTCGGTTTTGACGTGGCCCACGCCGCAGGAAATATTCCGTTGCAGCTCCACGATTGGAATGCGGACTTCGCCGTGTGGTGCAGCTACAAGTATCTAAATGGCGGTCCCGGCTGCGTCGCGGGATGCTTCGTCCACGAACGCCACGCACGAAATCCTGATCTCCCGCGATTTGCGGGTTGGTGGGGGAATGACAAGGACGCTCGCTTCCGCATGGAGCCCAAATTCCAGCCTATCGCCGGTGCCGAAGGCTGGCAATTAAGCAATCCATCCATCCTATCCATGGCCGCATTGCGCGCCTCGATGGACATTTTCGACGAAGCGGGCATGGAGCGCCTGCGCGCGAAAAGTGAAATGCTCACGGGGTATCTGGAATTTCTACTCGAGCAAAAGACGCACGAGAACTTTTCCATCATCACACCTCGCCACCCTGCGCATCGCGGTGCGCAGCTCTCGTTACAGATAACGAAAAATGGACGCACCCTTTGCGATCGCCTGGCGCAGCAGGGAATTATCTGCGACTGGCGCGAGCCGGACATTTTGCGCGTGGCGCCGGCCCCGCTGTACAATTCGTTCCTCGACGTGCATACCTTCGCGGAAAAGTTTCTCGCCGAAATCCGAGCTTAGCCGCTCGGTGACCCAAGGCGCGAATTCTCGATGATTCAAGAGGACATCAGTTGCTCGGGTTATCGCTCGCGCGAATTAGCTCGATTGTTGCCTTTCCAAGCTGCGTCATGGGATCGGCGAGCCCGAAGACGACATCGAAATGATTCGCCCCGGCGACTTCGAATGCCGAAACAGGGAACCCGTCAGACTGCAGCTTAGAAGCAAAAGATTGACTCTGTCGTTTGAATTCCGCCGTCTCATTTCCGCCCCAAGCCACGATTGTTCTGAGCGGCTGCCCCAGCGTCAAACGACTCGGACTGAGACTGTTCACATCGGCGGCAGTCAGCCGCAACGCCGCGTCAATATAAGTTCCCAGGAGCGGCTCCAGGTCGTAAATGCCGCTGAGTAAAACGGCTCCCGCAATTGCGTCACCCGGCAATCCATAATCTTTTTGCCAGCCTGCCACCAGCAGCATCGCGGCAAGGTGCGCTCCGGCCGAACTTCCTGCCGCATAAATGCGGCTCGGATTGAATCCCAGCGTTGCGGCCTGCTTGTGCAGGAAACCGATTGCCCGTCTGCACTGGTCAACAATAGCCGCAAGCCCAGCCTTCGGCGCCAGTGTGTAGTCAATCGCCGCAAGAGCGATGCCGTTCGCAACGCAGTCCGGCGCCGCAAATAACGATTGATCTTTCGATAGTTCCTGCCAATAGCCTCCGTGAAAAAAAACCAGCAACGGCGCTCGGGCGGACGCAGCGGGAAAATAATCGAAAGTTTCATTGGGCTGCTCGCCCCAGCACAAATCCTGCTGGCAATTACAGCGCCGCTGCGCCTCGCGGCTGCGCGCGGCATACGCTTCCAAATATGGCGTGATCGCTGGGACGCAACTGCTCGGCGAATACTGCCTTTCCCGCTCCGCCAGCGTCCAATCGCGCCAGTCCGATTCTTCTCGAGTCATTGATTTTCTCTCGGCAAATCCATTTCGCCGGAAACAATACTATAAGAGCTTCACGATGCTTTATAATTCGCCCCGCCTAATCGTGAAACCAACTCCGCACTCGCCCGACAGCAGAAACGCGACTCGCGCCGCGCAGCTCCGAGAAAGGATCAATCAATGAGCCATCGTCGCCCTGCGATTCATACCCGCATACGATATAAATGTCGCGTCGCCGTGACCTCGCTACCTTTACTGTGGGTCTTGGGGACAGGATTAGCACAAGCACAGTCTGCTGCGGAAAAGGCCGTTGGCGCTCTCTCGGCGCCAACCCAGAGCACCGTGAAGGAACTGTCATCACTTGTCAGCCTGCCCGCGGATGACTGGCGCTTTCATGCCGGCGATGTCGCGCACGGAGAATCCACTGGGCTTGACGATTCAGGTTGGCAATCCGTAAAGCAAAATACGCACGCCCCGACCGAAGCAGTCTGGTATCGCCGCTGGATCGAGATTCCACAGACGCTGAATGGCTATGATCTTACCGGCTCGAGAGTGTGGTTTCAGTTTGTGGCCTACGCGAATGGACCCATGCCCGAAATAATCTATTTTAATGGCCGCCGCGTGGCCATGGGCGAGGACCTCGAACCGATTGTGTTGCTCGATCAAGCCAAACCAGGCGACAAAGTCTTGGTCGCCATAAAGCTCCTGCACACGGTTGACCAAAAATATTTTGCCGGCGCGAACCTTCGGATCGAATTCACTCCATCGCGCCCCAATCCTTCGCAACTGCTCGAAGAGATCGAAGCCGTGGCTGAGCTCCTCCCTTCACTCGGCACGTCCGCCCAAACCACTCAGCAACAATTGGAAACCGCTGCCGCGGCTGTGGACTTGAACGCGCTTCACCAGGCGGACCAGAAAGCATTTGACGCCTCGCTCGAGAAATCCCAGGCCTTGCTCGAAGTTCTCAAACCCAGCCTGCAAGGAACGTCCGTGCGCTTGACGGGTAATTCGCACATTGACGCGGCGTGGCTTTGGCCCTGGACCGAAACTGTGGACGTAGTCCGGCGCACGTTCTCCACCGCGCTCCAGCTCATGGATGAATACCCTCAATACACTTTCACGCAATCCGCGGCGGCGTATAGCGAATGGATCGCGGAAAAATACCCTTCTGTCTATCGGGAAATCCTCGACCGCGTGAAGCAAGGCCGCTGGGAATTGGTCGGCGGAATGTGGGTCGAGCCGGACTTGAACATGCCGGACGGCGAATCGCTGGTGCGCCAGTTGCTCCTGGGCAAACGCTATTTCAAGGAGAAATTCGGGGTGGATGTCCGCATCGGCTGGAATCCCGATTCGTTCGGTTACAACTGGCAACTGCCCCAGATTTACAAGAAGTCCGGAATAGACTATTTCCTCACGCAGAAAATGGCGTGGAACGACACCAACCAACTGCCGATGAAATTGTTCTGGTGGCAATCGCCCGACGGCAGCCGTGTGCTCACGTATTTTCCGCACGACTACGCGAATGAAATTGATCCGGTGCGGATTGCGGCGGATGTAACTACGTCGCGGGAGCGTAATCCCGGCGTCACCGAAATGATGCACCTTTTTGGCGTGGGCGATCACGGTGGCGGACCCACGCGGGCCATGCTTGATAGCGGCGGCCAATGGACCGAGCCACAAATGGTGTTCCCAAAAACCTTTTTCGGCGTCGCTCAGGGATTTTTTTCCGACGTAGAAAGCAAATTGGATACCGACCACTCGCCGGTGTGGAACTATAAATCAATCGTCACAGCCAATAAAAACCTGCCGCCTGGCGCCGATGGCAAGATTAGCCTTCCGATTTGGAACGACGAGCTATATTTCGAATACCATCGCGGCGTCTTTACCACCCAGGCCAATCACAAACGTAATATGCGCGAGAGCGAAGAAGAAATGCTCAACGCCGAGAAATATTCTTCGCTCGCGTGGCTTTCTGGTGCGGAATATCCCGCAACGCAGCTCACTGACGCCTGGAAGAAAGTGCTATTCAACCAGTTCCACGATCTTGCGGCGGGTTCCGGTATCGGCGTTATTTATCAGGATGCGCAAAAAGACTACGACATGGTGCGCTGGTCTGCCGGAGAAGCCACTTCCAACGCGCTGACGACATTGTCACGTGAAGTGAACACGACTTCAGCGACGGCAGGCGGAGTGCCGGTTCTCGTCTTTAATCCGCTGGCTTGGGAGCGAACCGATCTGGTTACCGCCGACGTTCAAATGCCCGAAGCCGAAAAGAATGGCATCGCGGTGCTGGACGGCCAAGGCGAGCCGCTTCTGTTCCAGGTGTTGTCGTCCGACTCGGGAAGACATGCGTACCATCTGCTGATTGAGGCGCCAGCTGTTCCGTCGCTCGGATATGAAGTACTTCACGTAATTCCCGGCCAGGACCACGCAACCTCTGACCTGCGCGCGAACGGCCTCACGCTCGAAAACTCGCTGCTTCGCGTCACGGTCGATCCTAAAACGGGATGCATCACCAGCCTTTACGACGAGAAGTCGCAGTTCGAATCCATTGCCGCGGGCGGCTGCGGGAATGAGCTGGTCGCGTTCAAGGACACGCCGAAAGATTACGACGCCTGGAACATAGACGCGGACTTCGAGAAGCAATTCACCAGACTCGACGAAGCGGACTCCGTGCAATTAATCGAGCACGGTCCGTTGCGCGCTTCCATTCGCGTCACGCGCAAGTGGCAGCAGTCGCAATTCGTGCAGGACATCACTCTCTACGCCGGACTCGATCGCGTGGACGTGGTGAACGACATTGATTGGCACGAAACGCACGTCCTGCTGAAAGCAGCGTTTCCACTAGCTGCTTCGAGTGGTAATGCTACCTACGAAATCCCCTACGGCTCGATTGAGCGGCCCACCACTCGCAATAATACCTGGGAAGCGGCGAAGTTTGAGGTCCCGGCGCTGCGCTGGGCCGATCTCGGAGATGCTAATCACGGATTCAGCCTGATCAACGAGTCCAAGTACGGTTACGACGCCAAAGGAAACGTGTTGCGAATTTCCTTATTGCGTTCTCCCACGTGGCCCGATCCCGATGCCGACCGCGGCCATCATCATTTCAGCTACAGTCTCTATCCGCACGCCGGAGATTGGAAACGGGCGCTCACCGTGCGCCACGGCTACGAGTTCAATTACAAACTGCAAGCCATGCAAGTACAAACACACGCTGGGAAGTGGCGGCAACGCCAGTCGCTGGTAACGATCGAACCTGAAAATGTCGTGCTCACTGCCCTGAAGAAGGCAGAAGATAGTGACGGATTGATTTTTCGCTTTTACGAGTGGGCTGGCAAAAACAGCGAAGCGCGCATCAGCGTTCCGGCCGGCGCCACCGCTGCCACGCTGACAAATCTCATGGAGCAGCCCGAAAGTTCCTCACTCCATCTCACTGCAAATGGACAGGTGATCGCGCCTATTCGTGCGTATGAAATTGAAACCGTGAGAGTGGATTATCCCCTGCATCGCGAATCGGATTAACCTATGCGAGACGGATGGCTGATCAATACTCGCGGTCCGTCAAATGTAGGTTGCGCTGCTGGCGATGGCCGCGCGCAGCGATGCGAGCGAGGGATGAACGGATTCCTTCTCCCAGACGCGTAACAATCCCGAAAAATAGTAATACCAGTAGATGTCCGGCGCCGCGCGGCGGAAGAGTCTGGTAATTTCATCCGCCACCGTTCCCTCGCCTTTCTTCATTGTGAGAAATGGGGCGAAATCCAGCGAATCGATTCTCGTCAACGTAGCCACCAGATCTTCTACTTCCTGTTTGTGCTGGAGAATCAGCGCTCGCCACTTTTCCGCGGCCGGCTCGTCCAGCATTCCCAAGAATGTTCCACCGTCGCCCAGCAGGGCCGGGTGTTTCCGCAACAACGTCAGTTGTGTTTCGCCATAAACGCCAGCACGCCGAATCAGATCGGCTATCGTGAAAGGCACATGCTGGTGGATGGCTCGCGCCTCTGGAACGTAGCGAATGCAAAATCCCTTGCGGCTCAATCGGAGACCAAGATCGGAATCTTCCGCGACACGAAAGCGCCCGTCAAAAGAATCAACGGACAGCACTGCTTCCCGCTTTATGCTCAGGTTGCAAGTCACCAGATATGTGTACTCCCAATATTTTCCGGCCTGCAGCTTGGTCTGCGGAAATAGGAAGGGGCTCTCAATCAAAAAACGCGTAAGCGCGCGTTTCTCTGCCGCCGCGGGAAAACGAAAATCTCCCAGGACGGCCTGCCGCTCGTTCGGGTGAGCTTGATGCGCCTTCCAGTGTTCGGCGAGCAGGCCGGGAGAGGAAATCGTATCGTCGTTGAAAAGAGCGAGATATTCACCGCGCGCATGGCGCACCGCGCGGCGCCGTGCGGCTCCGGCGCCCGCATTTAGTTGGCGCAAGTACTGGAAAGAATAGTTGGGCCGAAAAGTGCCGCAAAATGCGGCGGTGTCATCGCTCGAGCCGTCGTCCACTACCACCACTTCGAACATCTCTGGCGCGAGCGACTGGCGCGCGAGCGCATCCAGGCATTCTGCCAGCACAAAGCGGCGGTTGTATGTGGGGATGATCACTGAAAAAAGTGGCGTCCGCGCTTGCGAGTGAATCGCTCGCCCGCTTTTCGATTTTGAGGAGACTCGCTCCGCGCGGTCTCCGTTAGAGAGGAGCCGCTCGACTCGCACCGCAAATTGGGCCGCCCTTTCACCCTCACCGAGCTCGCGGTAACAGCGGGACATTAACTCTACCGCGTGCAAGTACAGGCCGCTGCCCGGCACCCGTCCTCGCACATGGCTGAAAATGTAACGTAACTGTGCCAGGGCGTCCGCAGGCCGGTGTTGGCTGAGAAATTCCTCGGCGAGGCTCACGTAGCCGCTCATCCGCAGAAAAAGCCGCTGCGCAGTGGCAGCGCTCGTCACCACTTCGGGAAACCGCTTTTCGACCAAGAGATATGGCCACATGAAGTCAGGTTCGTATGCCTTCGGCGCCACGGTCCGTGCTTGCTGCACCATGCACTCCACTGCCTCTTGCATCCGGCGTTCGCTGAAATATTCCGTGATGTGTTCACGCCCTTGCCGGGCGAGCTTGCGCCACAGATTTTCGTCGTTGTACGCGCGAACAGCGGCGGCGGCGAATTGTTGTGGCGCGTCCGCAATCAACGCCGTCTCGCCGTTGCGCAGATTCATCCCGTCGGCGCCCACCGCGGTCGTGATCAGTGGCACTCCATGCGAAAGCGCGGAAAGATTCTTGGTTTTTATTCCCGTGCCAAAGCGAACAGGCGAAAGCGCGACGCGGCATTTCGCGAACTCTGGATCCAGATCGGCAACGTACCCGACGCGCACCACTCCTCTCTGCGTCGCACCCAGGTCGCTCGGCAGGTTGTTGCCTATCAAAAAAAGTTCTGCTGCCGGTAGCTGCGCCCGTATCAGCGGCCAAATCTCAGCGAGCATCCAATCCGCCGCGTCTCGGTTTGCGGGATTATCAAAATTTGCCAGAAAAAGCAGGCCACTGCGCGCCGCAAACGGTTGACCTTCAGGCTCGACCTTCGCAATCATCGGCATTCGGCCCACGAGCAGCTCCGGGGCAACGCGCAAGAAAGCCCTACTGTCGTCTTCCGAAATTGTCAGAACCAGATCCGCTCGCTGATACACCAAGAATTCCCGGCTCGTGAAATCGTACGATCGCTCATAGTCCGCCCAATAGCGGGTGAGCGACGCCATTTGCATTTCGCGCACGCCTTGCTGGTCATCCGTGAGCACCGCGACGAACGTCTTCGGAGAGACGCGCCGTATCTCTTCCATGTAGTGCTCGGGAATCGAAATGCCGTTCCAGAACCAATGGAAGAGGATGGCGAGATCGAAGGTGTTGCCCCGGAGCAATTCCTCGAAAGTCCATTCCACCGGAAAATCGAAACCAAGAAAACGCATGCGCTCGGCGTCAGGCGTAAGAACGCGTATTCCTAGCTCCTCAACGCCCACGGCGTAGCGTTCCCGGTTGATTCCGTTGCGCGCGACGTGGACAACCGTGTGCCCCTGCGCCCGCAATTCGCGCAGCATCTGCATCCATTGCACATCGGCGCCATGGCGGTCGGGATGTGGCAACATTTCGTGCACGACCAGAATGTTCAGCGGCGCGGTTGCCTGATCGTTTGGATTGTCGCCCGGAATCGGAATCCTCATAACGCGGTCGGCAAAAAGTGCCGTATCGTGGCTCCAGAACTGTCGGAATCATCAATCGGATAAAAATCTCTCCGTCCACACATGCGCTATGCAATCGCTCTGCCGAGGCTGAAATCGTTATCGGGAGGAAGCTTTTCGAATGTCACATAGGTTTCAATTCGGGTCGTAAAGGAAACCGGGGTGAATACGGGCAGGTCGCTGCAAAGCGAGACTACGGAAAACACGCCATTAGAAGTTATTAATCGGGTGGGTCCAGCAGCTTCGTTCTGCGATCTGTTTCCACGTCAACGCGCCGGCTGTTGCTGCGTCAAACAGTGCAGCGTTCCGAAGCCCCACACTAAATCCACGGCGTGGATGCCGACCACCGGGCGGTCGCCAAATAATTCGCCCAGAATTCCTAGCGCCACACGATCGTTCGGATCATTGAACGTCGGCACCAACACGGCCGCGTTAGCAATGTAAAAGTTCGCGTAGCTCGCGGGCAGCCGCACGCCGTCAAAATGGAGCGGCGCGGGCATCGGGAGCGCCACCACTTCCATTTTTCTGCCGTCTTCCAGGCGCGCTCCGCGTAAACGCTCCCAGTTCTCTTCGAGCGGCTTATGATTCGCATCGTGGCGATTTTTCTCACGCATCAGCACTACGGTGTGGCGATTTACAAATCGGCAAAAGTCATCCACGTGACCGTGCGTGTCGTCGCCGGCAATACCTTTGCCCAGCCAAATAATGCTCGTTACGCCCAAATTCTGGCGCAACACAGCTTCCGTGTCCGCGCGGCTGAATCCCGGATTTCGCACTTGCCGCCTTTGATCCAATAGGCATTCTTCGGTGGTCAGCAAGGTGCCGCGGCCATTCACGTCAATGCTGCCTCCCTCCAGCACCGCTTCGCGGCCGAGATAGCGCACTGGAAAAATCCTATGCTTCAGACGCCGCGCCACCTGCGGGGGGATTGCGGCGTCTTTTTGCCAGTCCGGATAGCGCGCCCAGGCGTTGAACCGAAAACGCGCGATGGCGACTTCGGGCCGGGGCTTCGCGCGGCGCAGAAAAATCGGTCCGAAATCGCGCGTCCATCCGCGATTGGTGGGGAAACGGAAAAACTGCACACGGTTCGCAGCGACGCCGACCTGCTGCAAAATATTGCGCACCTGCGATTCGTGCCGCCTCGAATTCACGAAGATGCGCACGATTTCACCGGGCGCAATTTTGCGCACGATCTCGCCGTACACCCATTGGATTGGTTCCAGTTTTCCCGGCCAGTCTGTGGGATTGTGCGGCCAGCCGATCCATGTAGCTTCGTGCTGTTCCCATTCGGCCGGCATGGAAAAGCCAAGCGCCGCGGGCGTGCCGTCTTCATTCCTGGGAATGATGCGGTGGTTCGGGTTCAAGGTTTCTCGTCGAGAAAGCGTTGCTCGATGCCTTTGTAAGCGTCAATTCGCCGGTCGCGCAAAAATGGCCAATTGCGCCGGACATCCTCCAGATGCGCCAAGTCCACGGTGCCATACAGAATTTCTTCGCGATCGGTGGACGCCTCCGTCAGAATCACGCCCTGCGGATCGCATAGGAAGGATCCGCCCCAGAATTCCAGTCCGTCGCCGCCGGCCACTGGAATTTCGTGTCCCACGCGATTCACGGCCGCAAGATAAACTCCATTCGCGATCGCGTGGCCGCGCTGCACGGTGCGCCACGAATCGCGTTGTGCCGCGCCGTTCGATTCTTTTTCGCTCGGGTGCCAGCCGATCGCCGTAGGATAAAAAAGAATGCAGGCGCCGTTCAACGCCGCCAGGCGCGCGCCCTCCGGATACCACTGGTCCCAGCAAATCAGCGTGGCGATTTTTCCCGCCTGTGTTTCAAAGGCGCGAAAGCCCAGATCTCCTGGCGTAAAATAGAATTTCTCGTAGTAAGCGGGATCGTCCGGGATGTGCATCTTGCGATAGACGCCCGCGATTTGTCCGTCCGCGTCAATAATCGCCGCGGTGTTGTGATAGACGCCCGCCGCGCGGCGCTCGAATAGCGGCGCCACCACCACTACCTTTGCTTCCTGCGCCACGCGCCCTAGCGCTTCGGTCGTC
This sequence comes from uncultured Acidobacteriota bacterium, assembly GCA_963804655.1. Lineage (GTDB taxonomy): Bacteria > Acidobacteriota > Terriglobia > Acidiferrales > UBA7541 > Palsa-295. The sequence goes on from CAWDRE010000002.1 coordinate 118,271, forward strand.
GGTCCGGGAATGGCTTCCGCCAAATCAAAATTGGCGGTGTCTTCCCGCTGGCAAAAATATTGCGATTGAAATAATTCCGGCAGGCAAACGACCCGCGCGCCTCCCTTGGCCGCTTCGCCGATCTTGGAAATCGCGCGCGCCAGGTTTTCTTTCGGCTGCGGGCTTACGGCCATCTGCACCAGGCCCACATTAAATTTCGTTGGTGTCGTCACGGTAAGAAAATCTACACGAAAGTAAGATGCGCGGCTATACGCAAAAGACTCGCAGGGGGCCTGCACTTCACCCACGCAAATTTCGGCGGCGTATCGCGTACAGCGTGATCAGAGTTGCCAGGGGTGGCACGAGCTAGGACGGCCGGACAGCGATTCGCGGCCCGGCCGTCCGAAAAGATATAACGAGTGCAGACCAGTCCGCGTGCGCCGTCAGCGTTGGTCGCTGCCGCCGCCACAACCCTCGCCGCTGGAAATCCCAGTCAACACATTGTTCGCTGCCGTCAACTTCTTGCTATAGCATCCGCTGCGTGAGTTAAACGCGACGTAATCCTGGGAGGTCTTTTGCCCCTCGTTTTCCAGGAAGTTGAACGAGGCGTCAAACTCGAGCGTGTCGGTTGGCGCAACGGTATTCGAAACTGAGCTGACGTAGATCGGGAAGCCGTTGAGCTTGTCCGCTTCATTGCCGAGGTACTTCTGCTGAATCGTAGTGGCCAGCGAGAAAGTGCCGTCCGCGTTTTCCGTTTCCGTGTAATCCAAGGTCAGAGGGTAAGAGAGATTCTTATCCACTTCCGTGACAATGAACCCGTCCTTGGTCGTGGTTTTCGAGGCAACCGTCGTTGCTTGCGTTATATCTTGGGCGTAAACGGTGTCCGTAATTGTGAATTGCTGCGCGTTCGAAAACTTCAGTTCTTGCTGCACAGTGGTGTCCACGCGTCCATGCGAGGTTTTCACGTAGCCTGCCAGCGTAAATTGCCGCGCGGACGTCACGGTCACCGTCCCGGTGACGTTTCCTCCGCTGGTAATCAAATTGTTGCTCACTTCCGGATTTGGCCCGTTGCCGATGGTGTTCTGCGTCACTTCGCCCGTAACGTGGCTCGACCCGTGATCGAGGTATAGCAGCAACGTTCCGGTCACATTGAAATAACTTTCGGCGTTGAACACACTGATCGCCACCGTGTGTTCCTCCCCGTTGCTCAGCACGCCCGCGAACGGCGTCAAGTCCACGCGGTACGGCACAAAATTCAGCGTTTGCACGCCGGGCATCGGGAACCACAAAAACGGATCAATCCCGCCGGTAAAAATCCACGGATACACCGGCGCCACTCCCGCCGATACGCCGTCAATGGAAATTTCCGCTTCGCGAAATCCGGTGTTGCCGCAGGTATTCTCGGTTTCGGCGACCAGATCGGTCGGCGAGCAGGTGTACCAGAATTCGTCGGTGGACTGGCCCTGCGTGAACACATCCAGGTAAGCCCGCTCAATATTTTGCGGCAGCGTAAATGTTTGGGAAAGCAAGCTGGCGGGCGAAGAGAGTCCCACCGCGCCACCCGGCGCGTCCGGCAGCGGCAACACCACGTCCGGCGTCTGCGGCGCGGGGTTGGCCCAGTCCGGAGGATAGAACTCGATCTCCGCGTTGCCGTAAATAATTCCGGTATAAGTCGAATTCACCAGGTTTCCCAGGTTCGCTTGTCCTGCTTGTGCGGTTTTCAGCAACGCGCTGTAGTCGGTCAAGTCGCGCTCGACGTGCCACGTTGGTCCGAGGGTGCTGGAAGGCTCCGGCGTGGTCCCGTAATAAACATTGACGTTCCCGATGCTCACCTGCGCCGTGCGATCGTATTGGACTCCCGGAGTCTCGTCGAAGTCCGCCACGAATATCACTTTGGCCCAGGGTCCCGCGCATTTTGCCGGCGGTGTGTAATCGAATGGCTTGATATTAAAGTCCGCGAATTCCAGATTGCTGAACAGGCTCACTACGCAAGGCTTGGTGTTGGGATGGGACACCGGCGGATCGGCCGTTACCGTATCCGAGGATCCAATCACGGGCTGATCAGCCGACGTATTCTGCTGCGCTACAACTGAAGGTGCCACTGTGAAACTAGACACGATTGCCAAAATCAGGACCCAGCGGCGTACTCCGAAATCTTTAATCATGGCAAACACCCCTCGCAGACACGGTTTCCCGGCTCAACGGTCGCGGGATGCGCTAGAGCATATTCATTCGCCCAGACTTGTCAAGCCTAAGGCGATTTTCGGGTCACCGAAATTTCTTGGGGATGGGCGGCTTCCGTGAGAGTAATTCTGCCTTTGTCCGCGGGCGTGCGGACGAACCCAACGCCGCGTACAGGCCAGCGACCCGTGCAGAAATTGCAATCTCTGATTTGGATTGATGTCTAAAGGATTGCGCGCACTACTCCGCCATCCACGCGCACGGCCGCGCCGGTTGTCGCCGAAGCCAGAGCGCTACACAAGTAGACGATCATGTGGGCCACTTCGTCGGTAGTCTCAAATCTCTTTATGAGCGAGGTGGGGCGAATTGACTTGAAAAATTCCGCTTCGAACGCCTTAGAGTCGCCGCTACCTCCCATTTGCGCAATGAAAGTTTCGACGCCTTCCGAGCGCGTGGGCCCTGCGAGCACGGTGTTAACCGTAATCCCCGTTCCCGCCACGGTTTCGGCAATTCCTCGCGCGACGGCTACTTGCGCCGTTTTGGTCATGCCGTAGTGAATCATTTCGGCGGGAATCTGCACCGCGGATTCGCTGGAGACGAATATTATGCGGCCCCAGTTTGTCGCGCGCATGCCAGAAAGATAGTGTCTCGAGAGCCGCACTCCGCTCATCACGTTGGCTTCAAAGAACCGGAGCCAGTCTGCGTCCGGAATCTGTTCAAACGGTTTCGGCTCGAAAATTCCCATGTTGTTGACCAGAACATCCACTTGCGGCACCGCTTGGATGAGCTTCGCGCAACCGGCCGCGTTCGAGACGTCGCTCGCGACGCCCGAAACGTGCGCGCCCGGATGCAGCTTCCCGATTTCCGCGATCGCACGGTCCACGCGCTCCTGGCTCCTGCCGTTAACCACCACTGCGGCAGCTTCCGCTGCGAATGCCCGCGCCGTCGCGAAGCCGATACCCGCGGTGGAACCGGTGACCAACACCTTCTTACCTGCAAGTTTCAGATCCATGAACTCATCCTCGAATTTGCAATGGAAAATTGTGGAAACGAAAAGTTTGCAGATCAACGTTGCGGAAATGAACTCCTCACCGCAACCTTCATCACGAATTCTCTCACGCTGGAACCGGCGCGGCCAATTTCAGCCAACGCTCCATTTGATCGTGGTCCACCAAGCCGGGCTGTTGCATCACCACTCGGCCACCCATGAGCACGACGAAGTTAGGTATTGAATTCACTTTGAATCGTCCCGCGAGCTGAGGATATTTTTCGGTATCAACTTTCAGCACGATCGCTTTGCCCGCCATGTCCGCAGCGGTGCGCGAAACTTCCGGTGCCGCGGCGACGCACGGCCTGCACCACCCGGCCCAGAAGTCCACAAGCACCGGGACGGGCGCATTCTGCACCACCTCGTCGAATAATTGTTCGTCAACAGCGAGCGGTTCAGCGAGGGGCGGCAACGCTGACTTGCAAGCGCCGCAACGGCCCGTGCTGGCAAGAAACTTTGCTGGAATGCGGTTCTGCTGTCCACAATGGCTGCACGAGCGGATCACTGGCATGCTGCACCTCCGTGAATACCTTATTGCTGTGCAGATATAGATGCCGGCGAGCACGTCAAAGCTTCCCGGACCCCTGCGGCGGTCCCTAAGACCCTCGGTACTGGTGCTTTACATCGCACGGCACCAGCTCAGGTCGCCGCTGCCTATGCATAACCCCCTGTTGAGTCTTGGGTTCACAGGAGGCATCGAATCCGGTACCATTAGAGTCTAATCAGGAGTCCACGGGCGATCGTGTGGCTGCCCGGGTAGCGAGGGAAGGACCGGATGGGTGTACCAGTATCACAAATGTGGACGACGGCGTCCTACGTTATCGGCCAGCGGCTGAAGGGACGTAAGCACTATCCCTTCGTACTGATGCTGGAGCCGCTGCTGCGCTGCAATCTGGCCTGCGCCGGCTGCGGCAAGATTCAGTATCCCGCCCACGTCTTGAAAAAGCAGCTGACCCCCGAAGAGTGCTTCCGCGCGGTAGATGAATGTGGTGCGCCGATGGTCAGCATCCCGGGCGGCGAGCCACTGATGCATCCGCAGATCGCCGAGATCGTTGCAGGCTTGGTCGCACGCAAGAAATACATCTACCTTTGCACCAACGCGCTGCTGCTGAAAGAAAAGCTCGATCAGTTCACGCCCAGCAAGTATTTGTCATTTTCCGTCCATATGGATGGTGAGCGCGAAGAACACGATTTTGCGGTGTGCCGCGAAGGTACGTACGACAAGGCCGTCGAAGCCATCAAACTGGCGCTGGCACGCGGCTTCCGCGTCACCACCAACACCACTCTCTTTGACGGCGCCGACCCGCAAAGCGTCCGCCGATTCTTCGACGACATGATGGAGTTGGGTGTCGAAGGCATGATGCTTTCGCCCGGATATACCTACGACAAAGCCCCTGACCAGGACCATTTCCTCAGCAAGCGCAAGACGCGCGAACTCTTCCGTCAGATTTTGAGTAATCGCAGCGAGAAGTGGCGCTTCAACCTGAGCCCGCTATTCATGGAATTTCTGATGGGCAAGCGGAATTACAAGTGCACGCCTTGGGGCATGCCCACGTACAACATCTTCGGCTGGCAGAAGCCTTGTTACCTTTTGCAGGATGGCTACGCGGACACTTTCGAAGAACTAATCCGTGAAACCGACTGGGATCGCTACGGCACCGAAAGTGGCAATCCCAAGTGCGCGAACTGCATGGTTCACAGCGGCTATGAAGCCAGCGCCGTGGATGATATGTTCGGCTCGCTCCGGGGATTCCTGAGCGCGGTGCGCGGCACGCTCTTCAACAAGTACACGGATCCTGACGCGATGGGCGGCGCTTCTCACGGCGCCGGAAAAGATTCCGGCCAGCTCGTCCAGATCGCCATGTCACCGAAGGCCTAGAGTTTTCGCGAACGCCATGCTCGATTCCAATATTTCCGCTTCTCCTGAGTCCACCGCCGAGGAGCACCTCGGCGTAGTCCACGAAAATCTCGAAGGTTGGGTTCCTGCGCTGGCTTCCGTTTCCGAGATACACGAAGCGCTGGAAAAGGCGTTCGATTATCGCGGCGATTTGACGATCACGCTGAAGGATGGCCAGAAAATCGAAGGATATATATTCGATCGCAAGATCAAAGGTCCGGCGCTTACGGATTGCTTCATCCGGGTGATGCCCAAAGACAAGCCGGGCAAGCTTTCCATCGCGTACAGCGAAATCGCCGGCCTCGCGTTTACCGGGCGCGACACCGCCGCGGGAAAAAGCTTTGCCGCCTGGGTGAAGAAGTACAACGAGAAAAAGGCCGCGGGCGAAAAAAATATCGGCATTGACGCCGAGCCGCTCGACGATTAATCCTCGATGGCTTTCGCTTTTTCTCGCTGTCTCGTTTGCAGCTGCTGATATTCCTTCCACGTCAAATAAATAATCACCGCATCGAAAACTGTGAGCCAAATGAGCGCCCAGGAGTGGGTGTGCGTGAAGCGGTGCAGTTGGTAGCCCATGAACGCGCTGAAGACCACGATGGTAAGGGGATACGCCCAGAGTTTGTCGCGCCACAGAGCGATCACCAGGAGCGTCTTCACCACTCCGTGCGAGACCAGATACATGGCCGCGAATTTGGTGCTGCCGCCATCGGCCATTTTTTGCGAGGCGTTCAGCACGTGCGAGACGATCTTGCTGTGCGGTGCGTCCACCAGCAGCGCGTCGCAGATCCTGCGCACGATTTCGTTCATTTCCTGCGGCTTGACGAGCCACAGCACCACGCCGCTGAAGATTTCGAATAAGCCCCCGACGCCCTTCAGCGAAATTCCCACACGAAACGATTCGTGCAGAATGGTTTTGGGCGCCGATTTCATCCGGTTTTCACGCCGACTCGTGCTCCAGCTCCGCCAATTTCGCGAGGAAATGCTCGCGCCAGTCCAGCGGCAGAGGCTCGAGGTGCGTGACGCGCCGCAGCAACGCCAAATCTCTTCCGTCCCGAAAGAGTTGGTTGATAGCACTCACCGAAATTCCGTTTTCGTCGTCGTAGATTCGCTCGATCGTGTCTCCCTCGGCGACCAGGCCTTCTTTCAGCACGGAAAAATAAAAGCCGGAGCGGCCGCTGGCGAGAAACCGTTTCAAGATATCATCGCGGTGGAATTTTGCCGCAAGCTTAAAGCAAGGTACGCGCGGCTGCGTAACCATCACTGTGGCCGCGCCGACGCGAAAGCGATCGCCGATGTGGGTGCTGGCTTCGTCCAGGCCTTCCGTGGTGAGATTTTCGCCGAAAGCGCCCCAGGTCAGATCCATTTCCGGCAATTCTTTTCGCCAGAACGAATAGTGTTCCACAGGATAGGCGTACACGGCTTTGTAGGGGCCCCCATGCACCGACAAATCGGCCTGGCGATCGCCGTCAAAGTCCAACTGGCGCAGCATCACTTGGCCTCGCACGGGCTCCTTGAAAATGCCGGTGGTGAACGTCTGGCCCCTCCAGGCCACCAGGCGCGGCAGCGCTATGTTTAGCGAGCGCACTCTCATCCGTTTGTTCCGTTTGTCTTGATGCTGAATGTTTGCAGCATCATAGTCTGCAGTCAAGCACGGCAGAGCCGTTGATGCGGTCGGCCTTCAAATCATTGAGCGCACGATTGGCCTTCTGCAGCGGGAAAAGTTGAATCTGCGTGCGCACGGGAATTTCCGCGGCGACTTTCAAAAAGTCTTCGCCGGCCTGCCGGGTGTTGTTGGCTACGCTGCGGATCACGCGTTCCTGGTAGAGCAAGTCGTAATCGAACGAGGGGATCGGACTCATGTGAATTCCGCCGAGCACCAGGACGCCGCCTTTCTTGAGCGCCTTTAAGGCGACCGGCACCAGTTCGCCGGCAGGCGCGAAAATTATAGCGGCGTCTAATTTCACCGGAGGGGCCTCGTCGGATTCGCCGGCCCACACCGCTCCTAGCTCCAGGGCGAGTTGCTGATGTTTTTTGCCGCGCGTCGGTGCATAGACTTCCACTCCCCAGTGGCGCGCCACTTGAATTGCCACGCTGGCGGCGGAGCCGAAGCCGTAAAAGGCAATGCGTCCACCGGACTTGATGCCGGAGATCCGCAAGCAGCGAAATCCGATGATTCCGGCGCAGAGCAGCGGCGCGGCTTGCTCATCCGGGAAATTTTCCGGAATGGGATAGACGAAGAGTTCGGGCGCGACGACGTATTCCGCATAACCGCCGTCCACGGTGTAGCCCGTGAAGGTGGGGTGGTCGCAGAGATTTTCCATGCCTGCGCGGCAGAATTCGCAAGTCTGGTCCGCGCTATGCAGCCAGGGGATGCCCACACGCGCGCCCAGAGGAAAGCGACGCGAATCCTCGCCGTTTTTTTCGACGGTGCCGACAACCTGGTGTCCGGGTATCACTGGGGACTTGCGCGGGGGCAATTCTCCTTCGATCACGTGGAGGTCGGTGCGGCAAACTCCGCAGGCCTTCACGCGGACGAGAACTTCGCCTTTCCGCGGTTGCGGGACCGGGACGTCGGCAAACACCAGCGGATTCGTCGTGATCGGAGCGGGGGCTTTGAGGACGCAAGCTTTCATAGCGGCGGAACCATGGTATATCTTCTCACTTCTTCGGTGCGATGGGCGCCCTTCGCGGTTCACGTCATGGGCGCGAATTGAGGCCGTCGGTGCCGCATGACGCGGGAAGCGGGACGCAGGAGTCAAGGAAGGCTGGAAGAAAGCGGACCGAAGGAGCGTGAAGGGGCTCGGCAGCGAGGGGTGCCACACGAAATCCGTGTTGCGATTAGAAATCCGTCCGACGTTTGTTTTCATGGAGTTGCAACGGTTTTTGAATGAGGTCTTGTTGCGGTTAGAAACATCGTGGCTGGCGACTCGTGAGTGGCGGCAGGTGAAGAACTCGCGGCGGAATGCGGCGGCGTTTCCTGCTGGTTGCGGCGTTCGCGCCTTCAGTTGTTTGGCGGACTGCATGTCGGTTCCCCGCTGAGGCCGAAAAATGCCCCGACTCACGTTACCACATTTACTTCGTGATTACTAGTATAAAGAGTGTCGCCCGGTCGCGAGCTTGAGCCGGATGGCGACGTCACCGTCTGCAGGATTTGATAACAGGTTAGCTACCCCGATCTCACGGACAGATCGGTTGGGGGCGGCTGGACTGGACATTGGCGCGGTGTTTGCCTATAAGGATGCGAGCGCCGAGATCGGCGCGTGAGGGAAGGAGAGAGAGCATGGCAGCGAAGAAGAAAGCGAGCAAGAAACTTCGGAAGTCAAAGAGCCTGAAGAAGGTGAAGAGCCTGATCGTTGCCCACGATCAATTGCCAGCAGTTCAATAACACCGGACCAGCAACTCGGGTGCCCGGGCCTGAAAACGCAGCCCGCACTTAGCAGGGGCATGCTCGGTTTATGCCTGTGCCATAAAAAACGAAACGGCCGGGAGCACGCGCCCCCGGCCGTTCGAGTTTTTGCGGTTAGGTTGAAACTTACCTGTGGCCGCCGCCATGGCCGCCACCGCCGTGGAAACCGCCGCCACCGCCGCGAACGCCGCCACCGCCGTGGAAACCGCCGCCACCGCCGCGAACGGCGCCGCCGCCGTGGAAACTGCCACCACCGCCGCGAACTGCGCCGCCGTGGAAGCTGCTACCGCCAGCCGCGTTGCCGCGGAAGCCGGCACTGCCGTGATAACCGCCGCCAACCGCACCATGTCCTACATAGCCGTGGCCCGCGTAGCCGCCTCTATAGCCGTAGCCGCCCCAACCAGAGCGTCCCCAGTAGCCCGGGCGTCCATAATAGCCGCCACGGAACCACGGGCCAGCACCGATGAAAATGCCGCCGGAGAACCAGCTAGGGCCGTAGTAGCCGTAGGGAGCGCATGCGTACGGGTAATCCGGATAGTAACCGTAGGCGCAGACGGGAGCCGCACCAACGTATCCGGGGCCGACCCCGATGCCCACGGCAACTCGCTGCGCATGGGCGTTTGGAGCTACCGCCAAGCAAAGTCCGAGCAAAGCGAAGATCATAAGATACTTGGTATATCTCATATTTGGGCCCCTTCCGAGCCTGTGAAGCCTTGTTGCAACCTACTGAATTCAGACGGTTTGTTACTTGCGACTGCGTCTGTCTCCACCTAGTTAAACACCCCTGGCAGGCGAAAGTTGCGCCACGGACTTAGCGAGCCTGAAGCCAGGATCGGAGCATGGTGCGCGTAGTTATGCCGCACTACGGCGCTGAACCATGCCTTCTCGATGGCCCCCCGGTGTTTACCGTCGGGTGCTAGCTTCCGCTGCGCCACGGAGTCACGCGCGGGATCCAGCGGGGGACGTTGGCGCGGTAGGTTTCATATTCGGTGCCGAAGGATTTATGCAACGTGGGTTCTTCATACGTCAGGACGAACAGGTGGGTGACGAGCCACGCGACGAGGCCGTAGGCGAGGACGCGAAGGTTGCCGAAAAGGAAGCCTTGGCCGAGAACCATGGATACCACTGCCACGTACATGGGATTGCGCACGTAGCGGTAAAAACCGGTGACGACCAGGTGTTGCGTGGGGAAGACGGGCGCTGGCGTGCCGCGGCCTTGCAGGGCGAAGCGCGCGAACGATTCCAGCAACACCGGAAGAGCCGCGGCCATCAACAGGACGCCGAGTGCGCGAAGCGGCGCCAGGCCCAGGAGAGGCGGTTGGAATCGCCAGCGGGAAATCCAGTACGGGACGAGCATCACGAAGAATCCGGGGGCAAGAATGAGGAAGACCGCCGTGCCCAAGACGGCGAGCGCGCGTCTGGCGCCGCTGGGGGCTGTTTGCGGATCATGGGGAGGCGTCATTTAAGGCGAAGCTCCGTGACAGTGCCGGCTCAGCCGCATTGTACTGCTCGTGGGCGCATACGCGGCGAACGCTCACGTGATTTGCCGCGGATTGAAATCATTGGTGTTGGAGCTGTGGCGCCCACTGTGGTGAATATTCATTAAAACTGTAAAAACACAGACAAAATCTTCCGCGGGTGGCGGCATGTGTCGTTGACATGGGACCCGGTGGCACCTAGAATCTCGGCAACGCTGGAGACGATTTAACTGCACGTTTTGTGCGAAGCGGGCTGGTTCGCACTGGAGATCGCTCATCACGCCCGGGGCTCCGAAACCAAAAATTGCAATCGTGGATGATGACGCGGCCATGCGCGCGAGCATCGTGGCGGCGCTGCGCGCGGATTTTGAAGTGCTCGAGGGCGACGACTATGAATCCGCGTACAAGCTGCTGCAGGAAGCGAGCCTGGACGTGCTGCTGCTGGCGTTGCCGATGGAATCGGGCGGCCTGCGCGAATGCACGGAAATGCTGAACCGACTGGCGTGCGGCGATATTGACACGCTGGTGATCGTGCTGAGCGCGGATCAGACAAAAACGACGGCGCTGAAAGTGATTGACGCGGGCTGCTACGACTATTTCATCCAGCCGATTGATGCGGACGTGCTGCGACTGTTGCTGGAGCGCGCGATCGAGAAGCTGCACATCCAGCGCGAGAACCGCATCCTCCGCGAGGAAATCAGCAGAAAAAATACGCTGGGAGATTTGATCGGCGCGACGGACGCGATGCGGCACGTGTTCGATTCGATCAAGCGCATGGCGCGCGCGACGACGAACGTGATTATCCGCGGCGAAAGCGGCGTCGGTAAGGAATTGGTGGCCCGGGCGCTGCACGAGCAGAGTCCGCGGCGCAGCCGGGCGTTCATCAGCGTGAATTGCGCGGCTCTGCCGGAAGGATTGATGGAGGCGGAGCTGTTTGGGTACGAGCGCGGCGCGTTCACCGGCGCGGTGGCGATGAAGGAGGGGCGCATCGAGCTGGCGCATCAAGGGACGTTGTTCCTGGATGAAATCGCGACGCTCACGCCGGCGCTGCAGAGCAAGTTATTACGGGTGCTGGAGGACCGTTCGCTGACGCGGCTGGGCGGGAAAAAATCCATCCGCGTGGATTTCCGGTTAATCAGCGCGACGAACGAAGATCTGGAAGAGATGGTGCAGCAGGACCGTTTCCGCGAGGACCTTTATTACCGGATTCATGTGGTGCCGATATTCGTTCCCGCGTTGCGCGAGCGCGTGGAGGATATTCCGGTGCTGGCGGATTATTTCGTTAGTGTTTATTCGGCCGCGAACGGGTTTCCGGCGAAGAGGATCGCCGATGACGCGATGCTGGCGCTGAAACGCTATTCGTGGCCGGGAAACGTCCGGGAACTGGAGAACGCGATACAGCGGTTGGTGATCATGACGGACGGGGACGCGATTACCCTGAAAGATCTGCCGGCGGAAATCGTGCAGGCGGCCGGCCGCGACGGACGGGGGCGGTTCCGGCTACCCGCCACGGGGATCAAACTGGACAAGGAAATCGAGGCGTTCGAGCGGCGCTGGATTCAGGAAGCGCTGGAGCAGGCCAAGAACGTGAAGGCGGACGCGGCGAATTTGTTGGGCGTGGACCGCAACCGGCTCAATTACCTTTGCCGCAAATATAATCTATAGAAGAGTTCCGGCGGCCCCCATTGGCCTGCTGGGAGAATCGGTGAGAGCGTCCAAGAAATTGCAGGCTTCTTCGCGAAGGCCGCGGGATATCGCGCCGGGGGATTCGCGGTTTCGTTTGAAGATTCGGCGGTCTTCGATTCATCGGCTGGGTGTGTTTGCCGGGGAAGCGATTCCAGCGCGGAGGGAGGTGATCGAATATGCTGGCGCACGGGTGCCATATGGCGAGGTGCTCAGAGACCACGAGAGGCACAGCCGGTCCGGACTGAAAAGCGAGGTGTATTTGCTACGCTTGAACAGGCGCTGGGTGATCAACGGAGCGGTGGGGGGCAACGGAGCCGAACTGATCAATCATTGCTGCGATCCGAATCTGGTGCGCCAGCCCGCCAGTGACCGCGTGCTGTTTTTCAGCCGCCGGAAGATACGAGCGGGAGAAGAACTGACTCTGGACTACCACTTTCACCCGGACGCAGAACGAATTCCGTGCCGCTGCGGTTCGGCGAAGTGCCGCGGCACGATTAACGTGAGACCGACGACGAGGCGGCGTTGAAAATATCAACGGATGCTGACTAATTCAACGCGGCCGTGCAGCCGCGGAGCGATGGTGCGGCCGGGCCGAAAAGTTATGTCGCGCAAAACGCGGCACTTGTGGCGGGAACCGATGTGCGTGGACTTTGGCGGCCGCTTTGCATATAAGCATGTATGCCCAGCCGGGCAAATCAAGCGAGGGAGAGCAAAATGGCGAAGAAGACTTTGAAGAAGTCGAAGAAGATCCATCCAACCAAGCCGTTGATTAAGCTTTTGCACAGCTAAGGATTAGTTTCGACGAGCGACCGCGCCGGAGAAAGACACGGAGCATGCTCGCAGGTGAGTTTGGTACGACGAAAGGGCTGCCGCCGCGAGGCTGGCGGCCCTTTTTTTTGCGAGGATTCGCGGGACCAGAGCGGATCGCTGTGTGTCGCGATTGCGCGGGTTTTTGGCCTGTGTCGCATCGGGAGGGAAGGACTTGGGATCGAGGATTCCAGCTGATGCGCGACCGGCCGGGAGAAATTGTTGAAATTTTCAACGGGCGATGATTATTTCAACGCTGGGAGAGCCGGGGTTCACGGGGCGGCATTTTCACCCAGCGGCCATGTCTAAGAAAAACAGGCGTTTGCGATTTTGGGCTTAACGGGCCAGTTTGGCGATTGCGTTGCATATAACAGCAGCGACGCCCGATTGGGGCAAATCAATCGAGGGGGAAACAAAATGGCAAAGAAGACTTTGAAGAAGGCAAAGAAGATCGAAGCGACCAAGCCGTTGATTCAGGTGGGCGGTAACCTCCGCTAAGTTCGGATTTCAGTGCCCGGCGCCTGACGTCGCTTGATGAACGGGGTGTGAGGGCACTGAAGAGATTCAGCCTAGAAAAGGGCTGATGCCGTCGCGGCGACGGCCCTTTTCGAGAGTTTGCAGCACGAGCGGTAGCATTTCAAGATCAAGGGAGTTGGAATTATGGCCAAGAACGCCAAGCCCGTGAAGGGCAAAAAATCCGGCAACGTCAAACCGCTGATGAAGCGGGCCGACCTGCCGGGCGTGAAACCCTTGATCCGGTTTCCGTAAAGAGATTGACGAGTTCCTCCGGTTAGGTCCAGCCTGCCGAGGATTGCAGTAGCAGCACCCCCCAAAAGGGCCGCCGTCCCAGGAACGGCGGCCCTTTTCCTTTTTGGCGCATCCGCAAGTTCGCCACTTATTTAAACGCTAGAAAATCTGAAACAACTGCAAAAGATTTAACGCAGAGGCCACAGAGAAAGGCGGAGGACGTGGAGAATCCGGGGAGGGCGCGGCGTTCCGGTATTCGGCGCGTGGCGCGGTTTGTGGGTTACCAGAACTGGGTGTGGATCCAGCGCCAGGTGGCGCGGCCTACCTGCCTGGCAATCGAGGCGTGTTTGCCGGCGATTTTTGCTGTGCCGGTCATGCCCTCGCGCAGGGAGCCGTCGGGATTGGCGAATTCCATGTCCACGGCAAAATAATTGGTGAGTTGCTGGCCGAGGCGTTGGAGATCTTGCGTCTCGGTGACGGGGCGATCGCTCGCGGCTGCGGGGAAGATTTGGTCCACCTTGCCGGAAAAGGTGCGGAAGGGAAAGGGGACGACCTTCACTTTGGCGGCGGCGCCGGAATGAACGTCATCGAGGTCCCAATCCCGGACCAGGATGCGGGCTTTCATGGTGCTGCGATCCACGATTTGGGCAAATTCGTCGCCGGCCGAGAGGAAGGTTCCGGCCTTCTGGCTCACATCGGTGGTGGAAATCACTCCGTCAATGGGAGCGCGAATCTGCAAGGACGCAACGCGGCTTTCGGCGACTGCCAGTTCTTCCTGAAGGCGGCGGCGGTCGCGGGCCGCTCCGGCAGCCTTGTCGTAATCCGAGCGATCCTGGCCGTTGCGGAGGTCGCTGCTGGCGAGGGCGAGTTGCTGGCGGAGGACAGTTGCTTCCGCCTGGATTTCGGGGTTTTGCAGGACGGCGAGAACTTCTCCGGATTTAACCGCCTGGCCCTGTTGGACGTACACATTTGCGAGCAGGCCTGGCACTTGGGCGTGGACGTATGCGGTCCTTCCGGGTTCGAGAACGAGGCCGGTGGAGACGTTGGAGGCGACCGGGGGCAGAATGAGCAGCGCGGCCACACCGAGGGCACCCGCTAGCTGGGTGCGCGTCATTTTCCAGGCCATGTAGTCCTCCCTTTTTTGGCGCAGCCATGCGAGCGTGGCGGGCCACACCTGCCGGATTCCCTTTCGCGCGAAGAAATAGACCACGCCGAGGGTCGCCAAGTAACCCCACGAATCGCCCAGTTTGGCCACCAAGACATTTTTCGCGAACACCAGAACGAGGATGAGCAGCGACGTGCTGTAAATGATCGCGGACGCGCCAAACAGGAAGAAGATGCGGCGTTGGCGCTTGCTGGCCGGGGGCAAGTCAATATCGTGGCGCAGCAGATATTTCTGCGCCCAGGCACGGAGAAAGGCGAAGGAATCTTCGCGCAGGTTGTCAATCTGCACGAATTGCGAGAGGGCGTAGTAACCATCGGCTTTGATCAACGGATTCAGGTTCAATAGCGCGCCCTGAATGCCGCTCAGCAGCATCATCTTATAGGCGATGTCATTCAGGACCGAACCTACCGGCGAGAAATGCCAGACCACTCCCGAGAGTCCGCAGAGCACCAATTCAATCCAGATGCCGGCGAAGATGACCCACTGGCGCTGCGAGCCGCGTTTGAAAAGAAGAATGTCGGTGGTGTCCGTGAAGAAGGCCGGGGTGAAATAAATGAGCAGAAAGCCCATCTGGTGCACGTCGCCGCCAAAGTGCTTGCAGGTAAGGCCGTGGCCGAACTCGTGGACGCCGCCGAGAACCATCAAGAGGATCCAGAACATCCAGATGTCGTAGGCGCTTTTATCAGAAAAACTGTAAAGCGCGGAAGTGTCCTGTTGCACGCGGGTCCAATCTCCGGCGAGCAGATAGCAGGCGATCGCGAATATGAAGAGAGAAAAAACGACGAAGCCGGGCGTAAACATCCAGCTCAAGTAGGGATCAATCTTCGCGAGGGTCTTATCGGGGTCCCAGGCCTTGAAGCTGATGTACAGGACGCTGGACTGATCCAAGCGGCCCTTGCGCTCGTCGCGAATGCGCTCAAGGACGGCCAAATTTTTCTCGCCCACCGAGCGCTCCCACATCGCGGGTTCGATGCTGTCGAGGAAATCGAGCACTTCGGCTTCGTTGAGCGGCGATTCAGGATGCCGTTCGGTCAATTCATCGGAGATTTCGGCGGCTGTGCGCGAGCCGTCGCAAAGCTGAAGCAGTTCGTATTCGGTGCTGCCATAGCGATTATAGGAATTGGTCTCGTAGTTCTTGATGACGTAGCTGGTTTCACCCGCGACGATCTGCTCGCTGATCCGCAGGTCCTCACGCAGCTTTGGGCGGCGCAAGCCTTTGGCTGCGACGCTGGAAACTTGCAGGCTGGTGGGTCCAAAACGCATCGGGGGTTTCCGTTACGGTTTCGGGCGCGAATTCGGCTGCGCCGGGCCGGGCCAATTGACGCGCACGGCCATGCCGGGGCGCAAATCTGAAAGATTGGGTCCGGTGAGCTGGGCCAGAACGTCGTAGCTGTCACTGGCCGCATCAATCGTGGGACTGACTTTGACGATTCGCGCGCTCAGCGGGCGATTGGAAGTATCCGCCAACGAGAGTTCGACGGTCGCGCCGGCCGAGGGCCGACGCCCGGATGACTCCGGGACTTGAAACTGGACTTGCAGCGGAGCGAGCTGACTGACGCGAAAGCATCTGTCACCCTTGGAAATGGCCTGGCCTTCGCGAATATAACGCCGCACGACAACGCCAGCAAAAGGAGCGTGAATCCGGGTTTGGTCAAGTTCCAGATCAATACGATTGATTTCGGCGTGGCCGCTTTCGACCAGGGCTTCGTAACCGTGCAAGTCATATTCAGCGGCTTTGGCTTCAAAATCCGCAGCTTCCAGGTCGGCATCGCTGGAAAGGCCCAGCGCGCGCAGTTGCTGCTGACGGTGGAAGGCCGCCGTCTTGGCTTTTAGTTCAGCTTCCTTATACTTGCGATTGTTGTCTTCGACCTGGAGATCATCGCGGGCTTTGATGAGTTCCATTTGCAACGAGCGATCGTCGAGCTGGCCCAGGATCTCGTTTGCTTTTACCGGACTGCCTTCGTCTTTGGTGATGGAGATAACGACACCATCACGCTGCGCGGTAATGTCCACCTGATGCTCCACGGTCAGAACGCTGAGAATGTCGCCGGGCTTCGCGGGTAAGGCCGGTAGCGCGGCAGGAGGAGCGACGGCGGGCGGTGGCGCAGCATTTGAATTCGACGCCCCGGTGGAATTGTCGCAGCCGTTAAAGGCAATGGCCGCCGCAGCGATAAATAACGCCAGTGCAAATTTCGTCATGACCGATCCTCGATCCTTGGTGCGACCCTGGTGCGATCGCTAGGGCAGCCAACTCCAGGCTTTCTCCCATAGCCAGCGGAATGGCGAACGCAACAGAGTGTATCCCACCGGATACCACCCGCTTTGAAACCATCCGCCTCCGGAATGAATCCGCGCGCGGCCAACCATACCGTCGCGCGCAAGTCCCCCGGGGTTTTGGAAAACCGCGCGGACAATGAAATATTGTTCGCCTGCCGCAGACTTCGTCTGCGCGCCGATGCGTTCGACGGTGCCTTGAAAAGTGGTGGTGGGAAAAGCGTTCAGTTTCAGAGCGACGTTTTTTCCTGGATGCACCAGCTCCAAATCCTCTTCGGCGACGCTCATTTCGGCGGCCATGCGGTCCTGAGCCACGATTTCGGCAAAGGCGTCACCGGGTTTTACCAGCGTGCCGGTTTTTTCTTCCACTTTCGGCGTAATCACGATGCCGGCGATGGGCGAACGAAGTTGCGCTTCGCCGACCCGTTGCTGTTCGAGCTGGACTTCGGCTTCGTGCAAGTCCGCGCGCATTTTGGCCTGGCCGGCGGCGGAAGGATCGTTGCGGAATTCGGCGTCGGCCAGCTCGCGGCGCGCTTGCGCGAGCGCGGCCTCGGCCTGTGCCAGCTTGACGCGATCGTCGCCGTCATCAAGTTGCGCGAGCAACTGGTTCGCTTGCACCGTATCGCCTTCGTGGACGAAGACGCGCTGGACCACGCCTCCGTCAATCGCGCTGACGACGCGCCGTTCGGCGGGAACCACGGTGGCGTCCGTGCCTACGCGCATGGGCCAGGGGACAACCACGAGAAAAACGAGCGCGAGCGCCGCGCGCTGCGCGTACTCCCTCCCGCGGCCGCGCGACATCGCGGCCATGAGTTTCTTTTTGCGCTGGGTGAAGGGCTGCAGCAAATTCGCGAGCGGCACTTGCTGGTAAAGCTGTGCATTGCGGATGGCGACGGTGGTCTGGTTCGCGAGAATGGCCACCGTTTCGCGATTATTTTCGTTGAGGAAATCGGCGTCGCTGCTGAGCAGCGCCATCACGCCAAGGGTGCCCTGGTCATCGCGCAGTGGCAGAGCGTAAAAACCATTTTCCTGGTGCTCTTCGAGGAACGGAGCGATTTGCGCGCGGGCGTCCTCGGGGTTGGTGCGCCAGCCATCTTCATAGAGGTCCGCGGAAACGGGATGTTCCTGGCCCGCCACCCACTCCAGGCGCGAGCGCAGGTCGCTCATCTCCCGCGTTTTGGGCACTTCGGTTTCGCCGGAGAGCGCGCCGAGCACGAAGCGGCCGCGATCGAAAAATCCGATGACGCAGCGATCGAAGGGGACCACGGAGGAGGCTTGATGCACCACGGTGGTGAGGACGTGATCGAGATCGAGGGTGGAAGTGATTTCCTGGGAGATTTTGAGAAGCGCGTCGAGCGCGTGAACCTTGCGCTCGGATTCCAGTAAGTTGGCGTTGTGCAGGGCCACCGCGGCCTGCTCGCTGATAGTTTCCAGGAAAAAGAGGTCGTCTTCGTCGAACGAGGAGCCGTCCTGTTTGTTAACCAGCTCGACGACTCCGAGAACTTGGTTGGATTTTCGCAGCGGCGCGCCCATCCAGGATTGGATTTCGAATTCGCCGCCGGCTTTCAGGCGCTCGGCGAGTCCGGCTTCCGAGGCCGGGTCTTCCAGCAGCTTGGGACTGCCTTGCTGCGCGACTTCCGCGAGCAAGCCTTCGGTGAGCGAGACGCGCGCGTCGTCTTCGATGGTGGGATCTTCGCCGATTTTCTTGGCGAGATACAGGTCCTGCGAGCCCGCATCCGCGAGCCAAAGATTACAGGCTCCGGCACCAAGGATGTCGCGAATTTTTCCGGCGACGATGGGAAGCAATTCGCCAAGTTCGAGAGTGGAGGTGAATGTGCGGCCGAGATCATAGAGCGCCGTGAGGCGTTCGAGAGTGGAGAGCTGGGCCTGGCGCTCGCCTTCAATAGCGTCGAGGTTGGTGAGCGCGGTGCCGGCCAGGCGGCTGGCTTCCTCCAGGAAATGCGCGTCTTCATCGGTGAATTCGCCGCTGCGCTTGTTGAGAACTTCGATGACGCCTTCGGCGCTTTGCGCGCCGGGGAGCGACGCAAAGAGAGCGGACTTCACGCGGGCGCGGCTCGCGTCGTCGAGATGCTCGAAGCCGTCGTCGGCGACTTCTTTGCTCCCGAGGCGGCGCGTTTCAGTGGATTCGTAGATTTCCGCCAGGAGGCCTTCGGTGACGGCTTCGCCCAAAGGGGCGAGACGCTCGCCGGGCTCGTTCCAGCGCATGCGGCAGACGAGTCCTTCGGCTTGGGAATCATCCGAGCCCTTGGACCTGGAACCATTGGAGCCGTTGGTGGAAGAGGCGTTGGTCCAAACGAAAACGGCGCGCGCGCCGAGCGTGGCGCCCACGCGCGCGGCGAAGGTTTTCAGCAAAGTATCCTGGTCGCGACAGGCTAAAGACACGCTCGCAAGTTCGAAGAGCGCGGAAGACGTTTCCATGACTCTCCCGGAGGAAGGGGCACACATTCGCTCTCCGGCCGCAGGTGACAGTGGCACCCCCACAGGCCGCCGAAGAGAATGGGCGCAGCCTAGCAAATCGGGCGAGCGCGCGTCAAGGAAGCAAGGAGGCGGAGTCAAACATGTGGAAGCGGTAGAGGAAGTTGAAGAGCTGGAGGGCCGAGCCGAGCCTCGGTCCGGCCCTCCTGCTGGCTTGTTGATGATTCATTATTTTACGGCGTCGGTGTGCCAGCCGGGATTGACCCAGCGGCCGTCGCGCCAGACGAATATTTCCGTGACGCGGCCGGATTCTGCTTCGCGCTTGCCGTTCATTTCGGTTTCGAGCGTGTACTGGCTGTAGAGCATGGCGACGTCACCAAATCTCTGAATTTCGGTGCGCGGAAATTCCAGGCGGAGCAGCTTGCCGCCAGAAGCGTGAAAATCTGCAGCGGATTGCAGTATCTCTTTTTGGTTGTGCCAGTTTGTTTCGCTTGCGCTGATGGCTATCGTTTCCGGTGGGACCTCGCGTTCAAGAGCGGCCCGGTCGCCGGCAAACCAGTCGCGCCAGACGGCTTCGCGAGCCGCGAGAATTTGCTCTCTCTCGGTAGCCGGCGATGCTGATGCGGGGGTGTGCGTTGCGGAAAAGACCGTGAGTCCGAGTGCGGCAATCAACATCAGAGTTCGTTTCATGGTGAGTCTCCTTTTTGACGGCGTTCGCGGCAAAAAAAAACGCAAAAGCAAGACTGGTGGCCTGAATGCTTGTAGGCCGCTGCTAATTCAAACGTGGTGCCCTGGTTGGTGCAACGCGAGCAGTACGGCTGCCGCGGACGCGGAAAATACGGAGTAGTCCAGCGGCGATTTAATGCCGAACGAAATGGCCATGGCGACGCCGAAGAGCACGAGCAGCAGCGCGCTCGCGAGCGCGACCCAACGCGGCCAGATTCCGAGAATCAGCGCGACGCCGAGGAGAAATTCCGCGGCCGTGGCGGCCCAGGCGAGAAATGGAATCGTGGATGCCGGCATGAAGGAGTTCACTTTGGCGGTATAGGCGACGAAGCCCGCGAAGTTGCCGTAGCCGACATTGCGGCCGGTGTAGAGGCCGAAGCGGTCGGCAATGCCGGAGAGAAACGCTGCGCCGAGCGCGAGGCGCGCGTAGAGAATGCCCAGACGCTCGAGCGTACGCGTGCGTGGTGCGCTTGTTTTGTCGGGCGACCGAGGTTCCGCTGCGGCGATTGGCTGGGTGCTCATGATTATTTGCCTCCTGCGGGTTTCGTATCGGGCGGCGGGACGCTGAGCAGCATTTCGTGATCGCAAACGAAGTAGGCGACGAATTTCACGGGTTCGGTTTGGCTGGCGTTGGCGGAGATTTCATGAACGCCGTTGGGAGCTTCGTAGAAACTTTGGCCCGCATGGTAGATCGATTCCGGCTCGCCTTTCACTTTCGCTCGCAACGCGCCCTGGACCACGTAAACAACCACCGGACAGGGATGGCTATGCGGCGCAGAAGAGACACCGGGGCCGTAGGTAACTTCAACTACCGTGGCTTTGAGGTGGCTACCATCGAGTTGCGGCAATGCCTGGGTAAATGCCACGCGCACCTGTTTCGCACTGCCGCCAGACGCTGGCGCGACGGGCGCCTGGGCGAGTATCGCGTAATTTCCACCGGCGGCGGTCGCCGCGAATGAAATCGTGGCTAGCAGGGTGGCCCACTTGGTAAACCCCGTCATATTTAATTCCTCCGTGGAGAAAACTTAAACAATAGTGGACCATCTTGAAAGAACCACTTACAGTATTTCTTCTGTACCACTTTTCCGGTGAGGACTGGCTGATGAAACGAGCGACTGGTTTTGCGCTGGCCCTGCCGCCGCGAGCCGCCGGAACGCCTGCGTATCGCTGGCTGTATTGGCGCTTTGCGCTGCGAGATTCTGGAGGGCCGGCTGCGTCCGGGAGCGCGGCTACCGGCGACGCGCGATCTCGGGCGGCAATATGGGCTTTCGCGCGGAACGATCGTCAGCGCGTTCGAGCAATTGAAGTCCGAGGGATATGTCGAGGGCAGCTTGGGCTCCGGCACGTATGTGAGCAAGGTGTTGCCGGACGATTTGCTGCAGGTTGCTCGCAAGGCGAGCGCGGAAACCCGAACGCAAAGAAGGCAGCGGCGGCACGTGGCGGGTTACGGGCGACGCGTGACGCTGTTCACAGGCTTTGAACTTCGCCGCAGCCGCGCTTTTCGCGCAAATCTTCCGGCGGTGGAACTTTTCCCGACATCTATATGGGCGCAGCTCGCAGCGCGCCGCTGGAGGCGCGCGTCGGCCGGTCTTTTGCTGGGATGCGATCCGTTGGGATACCGTCCTTTGCGCGAAGCGGTGGCGGATTATCTGGGCGCGTCGCGCGGAGTGAAGTGCGTGACGGAGCAGGTGGCGATTGTTTCCGGCGTGCAGGAGGCGTTGGACCTGGCGACGCGAATTTTTCTGAACGCCGGTGACCGCGTGTGCATGGAGGATCCCGGATATCCGGGAGCGGCGATCGCGTTCGAGGCCGCCGGAGCGAAAATTTGCGCGGCGCGCGTGGATGACGAGGGCATGGAATTGCGAGATGCGAGTTTGCGCGGAGCGCGGCTGGTTTATGTAACTCCCGGGCATCAGTTTCCGTTGGGAATTACGATGAGCCTGGCGCGGCGCCTGGAGTTGCTGGAATGGGCGCGCAAATCCGGCGGGTTGATTTTTGAGGATGACTATGACAGCGAATATCGCTATTCGGGGCGTCCTGTGCCGGCGATGCAAGGGCTGGACCGCGGCGGGCAGGTGCTCTTCGCGGGAAGTTTCAGCAAAGTGATGTTTCCGTCGTTGCGCTTGGGATATTTGGTGATTCCAGCTGACCTGCTGGATCGTTTTGCGGCCGCGATCTCGGTGACGAGCCGTCATGCGCCGCTGCTCGAGCAGGCCGTGCTATGCGATTTCATCAGCGAAGGACATTTTGGGCGGCATCTGCGGCGGATGCGGGAAGTGTACGCAGAGCGGTTGTCTGTATTGCTGGAGAGCGCGCGGCGAAGGTTGACGGGGTTATTGGAGATTTCCAGCATCGAGGCCGGATTGCAGACGGTGGGGTGGTTGCGCGGCGGAATGAGCGGAGAAGCGGCCGCGACGGCTGCCGCGAAGCGCGAAGTGGAAGTAACGCCACTGAGCCGGTACAGCGGAGGGCGGATGGCGCGCGAGGGATTGCAATTGGGATTTGCAGCGGTGGATGTGCGGGAACTGCGGCGCGGAGTGGAGGAACTTGGTTTGGCATTGGAAGCGAAGTGAGGCGAGAGGCAGAGAAGCAGGTATTTGATCGCGCGCGATCGTTAGAATTTCCTAACTTCATCGGAATACTTTGGCGGTGCTCTCCTTTGGTCTCTTCATTGGTGTTCGCTCTTGATGGTAACGCCTGTTGTACAAATACATTCACTTGAATTAACCACACTACTTAACTATAGTTAACATCATGAAGTTGCCTCATGACGGCCGCAGTGGTATTGCCGCGGCACTGCGCCTGGCCGTCTTTGTGAGCGCCTTGCTCCGTGCGACAGTGGTTGCTGTTGCGTTGGCTGTGACGGTGTGGTTGCTTTCGCCGCGCACAGCTTTCGCGCAAGGGGAAACTACCAGCGCGATCGTGGGGCAGGTGAGTGATGCTAGCGGGGCGGCGGTTCCCGGTGCGGCCGTGACGGTTTCGAATCTGGAGACGGGAATGAAGCGTAGCGCCACGACCGATGATTCGGGACGGTTCGATTTTCCGCAACTGAAGCCGGGAACTTACTCGATCCGTGTGGAGGCGGCAGGATTCGAAGCGCAGCGGAAGGATGCAGTCGCCGCAGGGCTCGGGCAAAAACAGACAGTTGATGTCGTGCTGCAGGTCGCGCAGACGAAACAAACTGTGGAAGTAACGGGCGCGCCACCATTGATCAATCCGGGGAACGCGAATACTTCCACGAATCTGGATGCGCCGGCGCTGGAAAATCTGCCGAATCCGGGCGGCGATTTAACTTATCCGCTGCAGTTTGCGGCCGGCGCACTGGTCAATACAGCGGGCAGCGGGAACGATTTTGTAGGCGGCACGAATGGCTACGGCAACGTGGAATTTAATGGGCTGCCCGCGCTTTCCAACGGCTACATCGTGGACGGACTGGAGACAAACGATCCGCTGACGAATCTGAACAGTGGACTTGCGACGAATCTCGTGCTGGGGCTGAATTCGATTTCGGAAGTGACCGTGAATACGCTGTCGTACGCGGTGGACCAGGGACGTTACGGGGCTTCACAGGTAAATTACGTTACCAAATCAGGCTCAAATCAATTTCACGGAAACCTTTACGAGTTGTGGAACGGCTCGCGTTTCAATGCCGCCAACTATTTCACAAATGCGACGCCGGGAAACCACAAACCGCGCTCCACGGTGAACCACTTTGGCGGAAGCCTGGGCGGGCCGATCGTTCACAACAAATTGTTTTTCTTTTTTGACAGCGAGTGGGTGCGGATCGCGCTGCCGATCGTGACGGCGACGACGGTGCCGACCGCGCCATTTCAAAGTTATGTTTTGCAGCACCTGCCACTCGGCGGGACGGATTCGGTCACCGGCTCGGTGTACCAGCCCTCGCCGCAGTCGGTGCCGTTCTATCAAAGGATGTTTTCGCTGTATGGAAATACGGACGGAACTCCGTTGGCCGTGCTGGGATGTCCGTTCGATGCGGGTGGCGGCGCACCCACCGTGCCAAACGATGGAAACGGCTGCGCGAATCGCCAAAGCGTTTCGCATTCCAGCGATGACCACGAGCAAGTACAGACCGCGCGGGTGGATTACAACATCAATCAGAACGATACGGCGTGGATCCGTTTTCAAGCGGACACTGGCGTGCAAGCTGCGTACACCGATCCGATAAATTCGTTATTCGATTCAGTATCGCCGCAGCCGCTTTATTCATTTGCGGCGGGGTACACACACATCTTTTCGCAGAACCTGGTGAATTACTTCAATCCCGCATTTTCCTGGTATGAAAGTTTGTTCGGGCCCCGCAATTTTCAGCAGACACTGGCCGCATTTCCGATCGTTTTGCAAGGCAGCGGCGCGAACGCGCCCTTTACCAACGTGGGAGGACTGGATAACACCTGGATTCAGGGGCGGCGCGCGGCGCGTTTTTTCATCAACGACAATCTGGCCTGGAGCCGTGGCGCGCACGAGCTGCGTTTTGGTACGAACACGCGAATACTCCGCTTGAATGATTACGATTTCGGCGAGGGCAGCGTGCCGACGGTGATCTACACGACTTTGCCGCAATACATTTATGGAGTGGCGTCCACGGCGACCAAAACTTTTCCGCAGTCGCCGAACGAGCCATTCAATTTTCTGAATCTGGACCTGTACGCGCAGGACACCTGGAAGGTCTCGCGGACCGTGACGTGGACTTTCGGCTTGCGAAACACCTTCAATTCCAATCCGCTGAACCCGCACGACCAGATCGCGCGTCTGGGCGGCTCGTTCGCCGCGATTGCGCATGACGTGAACCAGCCGCTGGAGGCTGCGATTCACACCGGACTGGGCCACGTATTTTCCTCCACGCCTCTCGCGATCCTGCAGCCTAGAACGGCAGTGGCGTGGCAATTCGAGCCGAAGTCCGTGCTGCGCGCCGGGTTTGGAATATTCAGCGACATTTTGCCGGGGAGCATTGCCGATGTTGTGGGCGTAAACCCGCCATACGTGAAGACCTTTCAGGGCGGGTTGCTGGGGACTGTCGGAGGTACGGCGATTGCGCCAGGAGTCCCGGCAAGCGCGATTGATGCCACGGTGGCCGCAAACCAAACTTTCAGTCTGGGATTTCCGCAAGGACAGCTTTCCTGCGCCGCAGCATCGGCGAACTCGGGAACATGCCTTCCTCCGGTGGCCATGGCGGCGGTGCCGGACGGCGAGCTGCACGCGCCTTATTTTATGGAGTGGAGCCTTGGCCTAGAGCATGAATTAGGAACGAACGGCAGCCTTCGCGCGCAGTATGTGGGCACGCGCGCGGTGAATCAACCTTACCTTACGCAGGTGAACGGATATCAGACGGTATGCGCCGGATGCTTCGCGCCCTTTCCGTACGGTCAATCCACAGATCCGCGATTCGGAGCGGTGACGCAATTTTCAACCGGGGCAAACAGCCACTACCACGGAATGCAATTGACGGCGATGAAGCGCATCGGCAAGAGTTTCAGCGGGCAGGTGAATTACACTTGGAGCCGCTGCATGGATACCGTCTCGAATGGTGGCTTTCTGCAGTTTTCGGCAGGAGGGATCCTTTCGCCGCTCCCCGGAGACCTGGCGCGGGATTATGGACCGTGCGACTACGACATCCGCAACAACCTGAACGCGCAGTATGTGTATCAATTGCCGATAAAAATGAGCAGCCGAGCACTCGGATATGCGCTGAACGGCTGGCAGATTTCCGGAACCTTTTTTTGGCACAGCGGGATTCCGTTTTCGGTTTTGAGCACGCCGTATTCGGCGATTGGAGAGGGCATCGTGAACGGGAGCGGCCCGCAATTCGCCAGCGCTGTTCCCGGCGTGCCACGCTACGAGCACGGCGCGATTCCCGGAGTTACGCAGCCCGGGACGCTGCAGTGGCTGAATCCGAGCGCGTTTGTTTCGACTGTGGATCCCAGCACCGGCGCATGCCTGGGCGGCGACAGTCCGCAGAACTGTCAATTCGGAACCCTCGGACGCAATGCTCTGCGCGGGCCGGACTTCACATGGACAGATTTTTATCTCACAAAATCGTTTGCGCTGACCGAGCACGTGAAACTTCGCTTCGACGCGCAATTCTTCAACTTATTCAACCATCCTAATTTTGGGCTTCCCGGCATGACGCTCGCCGGCGTCCCGGGAAAGCCTGCCACGCAGACCGGATTTGGCGCACTCACTTACACCACTTCGCCGCCAACCGGGCTGCTGGGCGTGGGCCTGGGCGGCGACAGCACTCCAAGGATGATCGCGTTTCAATCACGAATCGAGTTCTAGGCTTCGCGGAAAAGACTTTCGCGCATCCTCTTGATTGACGGGCGCAATTCGGTTAGCTTTGCACAGCGCAGCGAGGGACACGTGAATATCGGCATCCGCAAAGCGGGAAACGCGACGATTTTAGACCTGGACGGGCCGTTGAAACTCGGCGACGCAGAGGAAGTGTTTCGCAATCAGGTGCAGCAGTTGCTGGACAACGGGACCACGCACATTGCCGTGAATCTGGCGGGAGTTACCGAACTCGATAGTTCCGGGATTGGCGCGCTGGTGCGGGCGTTCACGACGCTGAAAAGGGCCGGCGGCAAGGCCACGTACTTCGCGGCTAATAAACGCGTGATGATGCTGCTGAAGATGGTGCGGCTGGATTCGATTTTGGATCTGGCGGAAGACGAAGCGACCGCGCTCGCGCGGATTTAGATCTGGTTAGGACCGCAAAACTCACGGCGATTTAGCCGCAGATTCTCAATCACTCCACTCGCAAGATCATCCACGATTATTTTTCAGCACACCGTAACAGTGCCGGCCGCTACAGGCGCAAAGCCGACAAAGCCGGTGGGGAAGCCGGACCGCAGCCACTGGATTCAGCGGCGGTCGAGGGCTGGATGGCGGACGTCGCGGCCTGCCACGAAGTAGATTACGTCTTCGGCGATGTTCGTGGCGTGGTCGCCGATGCGTTCGAGGTTCTTGGCTACCAGGATCAGTTCGAAAGCCGCGAAAACCTGCGCGGAATCTTCCATCATGTAAGTGAGCAGCTCGCGGAAAAGCTGATCGCGCAAGCGGTCCACTTGATCATCGCGGCGGAGCACGCTCTGGGCGAGATCCTGATCGGCGCGCACCAACGCATTCAGACTGTCGCGCACCATGGCTTCGGCGATCTCGCTCATGCGCGGCAGGTCCACATAGGGTTTCACCTGCGGATGGCGCAAGATGCGCGTCGCGGATTGCGCAATATTGACGGCCTGGTCGCCGATTCGTTCCAGGTCGCCGTTGATGCGTGAGACAGCGAGGAGAAAGCGCAAGTCGGCGGCCATGGGCTGCTGCAGGGCGAGCAGGCGCTGTACGCGCTCGTCAATTTCAATCTGCATTTCGTTGATGGCGTCTTCTTCGGAGAGGACGGTCTCCGCCATATGCTCTTCGGCGTCCAGGACGGCATGGACGGCCTGATGGACCGCGCGCTCGGCGAGGCTCCCCATCCACAGCAGGCGCTGCTTCAGCTCTTCGAGGTCGTGTTCAAAATGTCGTTCCATGGTTCCTCAGTTTCTTGTGCCACCGCGGGGCCGTCGCGCCGAAACGTCCAGCAGCTCATCCGAAGCGGCCGGTGATGTACGCCTCTGTGCGCGGATCTTTCGGCGTGGTAAAGAGCTTGGACGTTTCGCTGTGCTCGATTAATTTGCCATCGAGCATAAACGCCGTGAAGTCGCTGGCGCGGGCCGCTTGCTGCATATTGTGCGTCACGATGGCCATCGTGCAGCTATCTTTTAACTGGAACATAAGCTCTTCGATTTTGGCGGTGGTCACGGGATCGAGCGCCGAGCAGGGCTCATCGAGCAGCAGCACTTCAGGATCAACCGCCAGAGCGCGAGCGATACACAGGCGCTGTTGCTGCCCGCCGGAAAGCGCGAAGGCCGACTTCTTCAGATAGTCTTTTACTTCTTCCCACAGAGCCGCGCGGCGCAGGCTTTTTTCGACGAGGTCGTCGAGGCGCCCTTGATAGCCGTTGATTCTTAGTCCGTACGCGACATTGTCATAAATTGATTTCGGGAAAGGATTGGGCCGCTGGAAGACCATGCCGACGCGGCGGCGCAAACCGACCACGTCCATGCTCAGAATGTCCTGGCCGTCGAGAAGGACTTCGCCTTCTACCCGCGTATTGCGAATGGTCTCATTCATACGATTCAGCGTGCGCAAAAATGTGGACTTGCCGCAGCCGGAAGGTCCAATGAGCGCGGTGATGCGGTTCGTCGGAATATTCAGGTTCAAGCCAAAGACGGCCTGTTTCGGACCGTAGAAGAAATTCAAGTCCGAAATCTTCAGGCGCAGCGACTGCTCGGTCGTTGGTGAGGTCGTTTTTTCCATAGGCGCTGGATCTCTCAGTGCTCTTACCGAAAGCGCGGATTGAGGTGCACCACTCACGATTGCATTCCTGCCTTTTGTCAGACGGCTTTGGTGCGCGCCAGTATAAACCGTGCGCCCAAATTAGATACCAAAACTAAACCCAAAAGAACCAGCCCCGCGGCCCAAGCCTGCCGGTGCCAGTCGTCGTACGGAGCAATCGCATAGGTATAGATCATGACCGGCAGTGAAGCGACCGGCTGGCCCCAGCCCTGGCTCCAATAGCGATTGCTGAAAGCGGTGAAGAGCAAGGGCGCCGTCTCGCCGGCGACGCGCGCAAGGGCCAGCAGCATACCGGTCAGAATGCCTCCGCTGGCAGCGGGAAGCACGACGGTGACGATGGTTTTCCATTGGCTCGCGCCCAGTGCCATCGCGGCTTCGCGCATGCTTCCGGGAACAGCGCGCAAAAATTCTTCGGTGCTGCGCACGGTGATGGGAATCACCATAATGGCCAGGGCCACGCCGCCGGCGAGAGTGGAAAAATGCTTCACCGGCAGGACCACGAGCGAGTAAGCGAAAATTCCGATAACGATCGAAGGCACGCCATTGAGCAAGTCGGTGGTATACCGAACGATAAAAGAGAACGTCTTGCCGCCAAATTCCGCGAGATAAACTCCGGCCAGCAGGCCGAACGGCAAGCCCATAATGGCGGCCAGAAAAAGCAGCTTCAGGCTGCCGACGATGGCATTGGCCATGCCGCCACCCGTTTCGCCGACGGGTTTGGGAAGCTGTGTAAAGAAATTGAGGTTGAGCGATGAGCCGCCGTTCCAAACCAAGTAGCCTAAGATCAGGAACAGCACCGAAACCACGCCGAGGGCAGCGACACCCGTAAGAGTGAGCATGACGAAATTGACGGACTTGCGCCAAATGATTCGCGTGTTGCTCATGCGGGGCGTCCTCCGCCGCGTTCGGTGGCGACGATGAGGATGCGCGCGAGGCCGTTGAGGATGAACGTCATCAAGAAGAGGACCAGGCCCAATTCGATCAAGGCGCTGAGATATAAGTCGCCGGTGGCCTCGGTGAATTCATTGGCGATCACGGAGGCGATGGTATAACCGGGCGCGAAAAGAGACGCGGCAATTTTCGGGTCGTTGCCGATGACCATGGTCACGGCCATGGTTTCGCCCAAAGCGCGCGCGAGCGCCAGAAAGATCGAACCCATAATTCCCGTGCGCGCCCAGGGAACCACGGCCTGCCATGTTGCTTCCCAGCGAGTGGCGCCCAGCGCCATAGCGGCCTCGCGCTGTTCGCGCGGCACGGTGAGCAGGACTTCGCGCGAGACGGAAATGATGAAAGGCACGACCATAATCGCGAGAACGATCCCGGCGGTGAGGAAACCGACCCCGTAATTCGGCCCGGAAAATAACGGAGTAAATCCCAGGACGCTTTTGATGGCGGGACCGATGGTCGTGCGCATGAGCGGCACAACTATAAAAATTCCCAGCAGGCCGTAAATCACGCTGGGCACGGCAGCGAGCAAATCAATCAAGAACGAAATAACGTCGCTGATCTTTCGCGGGGCGAGCTCGGAGAGAAAGATGGCGCTGGCGAGGCCCAATGGCACCGCGATGACCAGCGCGACGGCGGAAGTTATCAGCGTGCCGTAGATAAACGGCGCGGCGCCGAAATTATCGAAAATGGGGTCCCAGGTGCGCGTCCAGAAAAACATCCAGCCGAATTTGGCCCGCGAAAGCTGCGAGGTTCGCCACAACTCAAAGACGAGCAAAGAGGTGAGCAACAGAATTCCGGCGGCGAAGACCAGCGTGATCAAGTGAGCGATCTCGTCGCCGCTGCGCAGCTTGCGAATAAACGCACGAAGTCCCGTGTGCGGCGGGACCTCGTGCGCGATGGTATGGGCAGTAACCGACATTAGGACGCTATTGCACCAGCGAAATGGCTTTCAATTCTTTTTCGACAACGGATTTCGGAAGCTGCGCGTAGGTCAATCCTTCATTGTACTTCTGACCGTCCGTCAGCATCCATTTCAGAAAGCCCTTGATGGCGTCCCGTTTTGCGGTGTCCTCGATGTGCGCCGGAATCAAGAGCCAGGTAAAACTGGAGATAGGATAGGCAGTGGGTCCGGGAGCGTTGGTGATAGAGACGCGAAAGTCAGCCGGCATGTCC
The DNA here is from genome assembly GCA_963804655.1 of uncultured Acidobacteriota bacterium. Classification (GTDB taxonomy): domain Bacteria; phylum Acidobacteriota; class Terriglobia; order Acidiferrales; family UBA7541; genus Palsa-295. Next base: position 148,634 of record CAWDRE010000002.1, read on the forward strand.
TTGGCGGCGCCGGCAGCTGCTGCGGTGACGCCGGCCAGGTCCGCCTTCACGAATTTTCCGGAGGCATTCTGGACTTTGCCATAGGTGATGCCGTTTTGCGCGGCATACACTAACTCAATGTAGCCGATGGCGTTGGGAGTTTGTTTGACGAGTCCGGAAACGCCTTCGTTGCCCTTGCCGCCGAGACCGACTGGCCAATTCACGGAAGTGCCCTTACCCACTTTGTTTTTCCATTCGTCGCTGACTTTCGAGAGGAAATCGGTCCAAATGTAGGTGGTGCCGCTGCCATCCGACCGGTGTACAACGACGATATCGGCATTGGGAAGATTCACACCGGGGTTCGCTTTGGTGAGTTCTGGATCATTCCACTTGGTTATGGTGCCGAGGAAGATCCCGGCGAGCGCCTTCTGCGTGAAATTCAATTCGCCGGTAACTCCGGCGATGTTGTAGCTGGGCACGTCGGCGCCCAGCACCGTGGGGAAGTGCAAAATCTTGAATTTGGACTGCGCCAGCTGCTCATCGCTCATGGGGCCGTCGGATGCGCCAAAATCAACGGTGCCAGCTTCTAATTGGCGAATGCCGCCGCCGGAACCGATGGACTGGTAATTGATCTGAACATTAGGATGTGCGGTGTGGTAAACATCGAACCACTTCGAATAGATGGGATAAGGAAACGTTGCGCCGGCCGCATTGAGCAGTATGGTTCCAGTATCTGCTGCCACGAGCGCGGCGGCGGCGAGCACGAGCGACACAACCAGCATGGTTTTTTTCATGTTTTCGGATTCTCCTCGATACCATTTTTTGACTGCAATGTTACGGACGTGTTACATCAGCGCGAATTGGAAGTGAATTAAGCGCGCTTCACAAGAGGGGTGGAGGCGCAGCCCCGGGGGTGTGGACGAGCTACGCCTCGCGAGTGGGAGGTACTTGGTGCGTTGCTTCCGGCGCAAATGCAGCGCAGGAACTTGTGAGGGCTCATAACCGCGCTGACCGCAGCGCGGGAGCTCCATAATTTTAGTGTCCCGTTCTGAACCGATGCTCACACTAGAACGACTGGTACTCTAGCGTGGGGAATTGAATTCCCGATGAGCAGAACATGAAATGACCGTGACAACTACGACTATGACGCACCGGCGGCAGTCGCGCTGCCAGCATTGATTTCCATTTGTTTCGCGCGCCCGTGGCGGACTTCCAGCCCACGCACCCAGAACAGGATGTCCTCGGCGATGTTGGTCGCATGATCGGCGATGCGTTCCAGGTGGCGCGAGGCCAGGACGTAATGCAAATTGGGCGCTGCCAAGGCCGGGTTCTGAGTCATACCGGCGAGCAAAGATTCGAAAACCTGATCGCGATATTTATCCACGACGTCGTCGCTTTCCAATACCTGCGTCGCCAAATCCACATTCTGATAAATCAGGGCGCCGAGGCATTTCGAAACCATGGCGCGAACCGCGGTGGTCATCGGCTCGAGATCGGCAGGAATGTTCACATCGCCCATAGCCGAAAGCGAGATGGCGCGTTCGCTGAGGTTCACCGCCAGGTCGCCCATACGCTCGAGGTCGTTATTGATTTTCAGAGTGGCGACGATCAGCCGCACATCCGTGTCCGCCAGGTTGCCCTGGCGCAACATGCGGATGGCGTGCTCGTCTATCAGGATTTCCATTTCGTTGATGCGCGGCTCGGTGAGGAACACCTCGCTAGCCAGGCGCTCGTTGCGTTCGAGCAGCGCCCAGAGCGCGCGATTCACCGATGCTTCCACGGTCCGCGCTTGTGACATCAGGTAATTCGCCAGCACGCTCTGAAAAATTCCATCCCCGTTTGATTTGGTATTCGACACTGTGTGCATCCTCCCCGCAGGCCCCGGCTGCTTAAACATTGCCGTTTACAGGATGAGACCTGAGGGTTTCAAGGGGATAAACTGAACGTAAATATTTGAAGACAAAGGAGGATGCGGGCTAAAGGTCCAGTGGAATCGAAAACGAAAATTTCGATCCCTCTCCTACGGCGCTTTCCACTGAAAGACGGCCGCCATGGGCTTCGACGATGTGTTTGGCGATGGAAAGACCCAGGCCGGTGCCACCGGCTTCGCGCGAGCGGGCGGCGTCCACGCGGTAAAAGCGCTCGAAAATGCGCTCTTGATCAGCGACGGGAATCCCGATGCCGGTGTCTTCCACGGTGATGATGGCGTCCCGGTCGCGCGCGGCGGCGGTCACGCGAATGTGGCCTCCTTGCGGAGTGTACTGGATGGCATTGTCCAGCAGGTTTTGCAGGACGTCACGCAGCAGCCCGGCATCGCCGCGCACGGCGGGAAGTTTCGGAGGTATTTCGATTTCCAGCGTGATGTCTTTGCGGCTGGCTTTCAGCAGCGTGGTTTCCGCGCAGGCTTCAATCAATTCCATCAGGCCGACGGTGAAATACTCCACCTCCAATTTTCCGGCTTCGATCCGCGCGAGTTTCAGCAAGTCGTTGGTAAGCCGCGCCAGGCGGATGGCGTGGTTGCGGATGATTTCCAGGAAGCGGCGGTTGTTGCTGGGATCGTCGAGCGCACCGGCGAGCAGGGTTTCCGCGAAACCCTGGATGGCGGTGAGCGGCGTTTTGAATTCATGCGAGACGTTGGCGACGAAATCCTGGCGCACGCGCTCCAGGCGGCGCAGCTCGGTGACGTCATGCAGCACCACTACCGCGCCCGAAGGTTTTCCAGCGGGTGCGCGGTCTCCGCCAGAGACTTCCAGCGCATTCACGGGGGCGGCCGTCGCGGAGAAGCTTTGCGTTTGAGTGATACCCATGACGATATCGCTCTGCAGGCCTTCACCGCCGCGCAGCGCCTTGCGAATCAGCGCCAGCAATTCAGAATTGCGCACAATTTCGATAAGCGCGCGCCCTTCGGCGCTGGTCCCCTCTACGTTGAAAATTTCCGAAAAAGCGCGATTGTAAAAAACCAGGCGCTCCTGCGCGTCTATGACCGCTACGCCCTCGACCATGCTGCGCAGAATCGCGCCGGAACGATTGCGCTCGCCGCTGAGCAGGCGAATTTCGCGGTCGAGGCGCTCCGCGGTTTGATTCATGGTGTCGGCGAGGTCCGAAAGCTCGTCGCGCGGGCCTTCGCCCAACAAGGGTTGAAAATCGCCTTCGGCGATGCGCTGCGAAAAATGCTTCAGACGGTCCACGCGCGCGGCGAACATGCGCGCAAACGCGAGAGACACGATCACGCCCACCGCCAGCATCGGCAGGGTGGCCAGCAGCAGCCGCTGGCGCAGTTCGACGACCGAGAGATTGACTTCTGAAAGCGGCAGGGCCACGCGAATGACGATGGGAGCGCTTCCTGGTTGTTGATAACGCTCCGCGCGATAAACCAATTCACGATTCAGCGTCACACTGCGATGCACCGATTGTCCCGAGCCGCGCGCGAGCGCGTCCTGAAACTCCACGCGATTCGCGTGGTTCTCCATTTTGTCGGGATCGGCGGCAGAATCGGCAAGCACGCGGCCGGTGCTGTCTATGATGGTGACCCGCGCGCCGCTCTGCGCAGCGCGCGCGGTCCAGCCGCGAAGCGCTGCGGAGTCATCCGAGCCGGGGGGATTTGCCAGGGCGAGCTTCAGCAGGGAGCCGAGCGCGTCATTGGCGGAGCGAATGGCTTGGCTGCGGATTACGCGGACGGAATAAAGGTCCACGGCGAGCAAGACTACGAGGAGCAGGGCGACGTAGGTGAGCCCGAGTTTCCAGAACAGTCTAGCTTGCACGGGTTTCGAACAAGTATCCCGCGCCGCGGATGGTTTTCATGAATAGCGGATGCTGCGGATCGGTTTCGATTTTTTCGCGCAGGCGGCGAACGTACACATCCACGCTGCGCGGCGTAACGAATCGTTCCGTGCCCCAGACGGCGTCGAGTAGTTGGTCACGGGTAAAGACGCGATTGGGCCGGGCCGCCAGAAAATAAAGCAGGCGAAATTCGAGCGTGCTCATAGGCACGGGTTTGCCCGTGCGCGTGACCCGGTACGCAGCGGGATCAATGCGCAGTGCGCCGATTTCGATGGGCTTTTCGGGGGGTGTCCCGGGCTCGGCACGGCGCAACAGCGCTTTCACGCGCGCGGCGAGTTCCCGCGGGCTGAAGGGTTTGGTGACGTAATCATCGGCGCCCAACTCGAGTCCGACCACACGATCCGCTTCTTCCCCCTTCGCCGTTAGTATCAGGATCGGGATGCGGTTCAGGTTCACGTCCTTGCGTACTTCCTTGCAGATTTCCAGGCCAGAAAGCTTGGGCAACATCAGATCGAGCACCAAAAGATCGGGCGCGGCTTTGCGAATTTGCGCCAAGCCCGTGGCGCCGTCGCCGCTGGAGGCTACCTGGTAGCCATCCTTCTCCAAGTTATACCGCACCAGTTCGACGATGTCTTTGTCGTCTTCGATTACCAGCACACGTTTCATCTAGTTCCTTCTCGGGGAATCGCACACACCATACGGGAAAGAGGGTGTCCGAAGCAAGACGTTGACGGCCGGTGAGGATTTTTTAACACAGCATTAACACCGTGTCACAGCGGCACGATGCATCCCAGTTGAAACAGTGATTCCGCTTTCGGTCCTCAGCACTCGGGGGCGGGGCTGCGCCACCTGACTGATTACAGAAGCGTTGCACGAATCTTGCCGTGATCGCTTTGGCCACCGTTCTGCATGGTTCTCAGCGACTTAGTCCGCGAGGTTCCACGCTACGCACTTACGGGCCTGGTCACTGCCGGTGGATCGGCGGGAGGTTCAAAAATGGACGCTTCTGAGGGACGGCAATTGGACCCAGGGCGCCGCAGCGTGGAATCCCGCGACTTCGAGGCGGGACTGCGGCGCAAGATTGTGGGACAGGACGAAGCGGTGCAGGCGGTAGTTGACTTGTACCAGGTGTTTCGCGCCGGGCTGAATTCGCCGGGGCGGCCGGTAGGAAACTTGCTGTTTTTGGGGCCGACGGGAGCAGGGAAGACGCGGGTGGTGGAAGCGACGGCGGAAGTGCTGTTTGGCGATCCGCGGGCGGTGATCAAGGTGGATTGCGCGGAGTTCCAGCACTCGCACGAGATTGCGAAATTGATTGGCTCGCCTCCGGGATATTTGGGGCACCGCGAGACGCATCCTCTGATCACGCAGGAAGCGCTGGCGCAATATCACACCGAGAAGCTGAAGATTTCATTTTTGCTGTTTGACGAGATCGAGAAGGCCTCGGATGCGTTGTGGCAATTGCTGCTGGGGATATTGGACAAGGCCACGCTGACGCTCGGAGACAACCGCCGGGTGGACCTGTCGCAGACGATGATTTTCATGACGTCGAATCTGGGCGGAGTGGAGATCACGGAGCTGATGACGGGCGGGATGGGCTTTGCGCCGGTGCAGCGCGCGGATACGGTAGTGCGTCTGGACGAGAAGGTGGAGAAGACGGCGGCGGAAGCAGCGAAGAGGAAATTCGCGCCGGAATTCATGAACCGGATTGACAAGACGGTGGTGTTTCATCCGTTGCGGAGCGAGCAGCTGGAACAAATTCTGGAGATTGAACTCGGGATGGTGCAGCAGCGCGTGCTGGAGACGGCCAAGGGGCGGTTTCTATTTCGCGTGACGCAGCCGGCGCGGGACTTTCTGCTACGCGAAGGCACGGACATGAAGTACGGCGCGCGGCACTTGAAGAGGGCGATCGAGCGGCACGTGGTGTACCCACTGGCGAGTTTGCTGGCGACCGAGCAGGTTTCGCTGGGCGATGTGATTTCGATTGACTGGCACAGCGGCGAACTTGGCCTAAAGTTTCTGAAGGAAGCCGAGGGCGCGCAGATGCCGGTGGCCGCACCCACCATCGAACGCCTGGCGGACGCGGCGGCAGCTGGTTCGGATGCGCGATCGGCCCAGGCGCTGTCCGCGCGCGCTATGGCGGAGCGCTTTCCCATTCGTCCCACTCGCTGAGTTTGCCCACAGTGGCAATGGCACCACGCCCGCCTGCGGCGCGAAAGGTGTCGCGACCAGATCCCGGCAATCTGGCTTGGAGATAGGTTGAAATGTCGTCGCGCAAGATGATTTTCTTGCTGGCATTCCGCACCGGAATGAACTTAATCGCACACGGCGCAGCGCGCGCGGCTGTGCCGAAGCTCGCGCCGCTTCTTTTTATCGCAACACGCAAGGCCGTTGGTAAGCAACTCCCCCCGGACCGGGTGCTCGCGTGAAAGGCGGGTTGAAGGCGTTGCACACAGAGTTCGGCGCCCAGCCCGGCGGGTCCCACCCTGGCAAATCCTACCTGGCGCGCACCGCGCTGATGTGGAATCCGTGGCGCCTGGTGCCGGCGTTGCTGTTCGCGCTGCTTTACTTGCTGCTCGATCGTGTCACCGTGTTTTTTCAGATGTGGGCGGGCGTCAGCGCGTGGTATCCGCCGGTGGGGCTGGAGCTGGCGTTACTGGTGGGTTTCGGGATTTCCTACGCGCCGCTGATGCTGGTGGCGGGATGCGTCGCCTCGGTACTCAATTATCACGAATCGCCGCACGCGCTGGCTTTTTGGGCGGTCAACGCCACAGTCGTCGCCGGATATTCAGGAACCGCGGCGATCATGCGACGCGTGCTGCGGGCGGATTCACCATTCCGGCGTTTGAGCGACGTGTTCCGGTATTTGTGCGTCGCGCTGGGCGGAGCGCTCTGTGTAGCAGCGGTAGGAGCGTTCACGCTTACCTGGGATGGCTCGATTCAGCGCAGCGATTACCCGCGCGCGGCGCTGAACTGGTTTATCGGCGATTCGGTGGCGCTGGTATGCCTCACTCCGTTTCTGCTGTTTCACCTGATGCCCTGGTTGCACAGGCGCGCGGAGCTGTATGAGCACCGCACGCAGGATCTGCGGCCCTCGTCGTCTCCGATTCTGCCTCGAACCGCGCGGGCACGCAGCGCGGTGGAATCGCTGGCGCAAGCCGGCAGCATTGCTCTGGCGCTGTATATCGTTTTCGGATCGCACATGGCGCAGAGCTACGAGTTGTTCTATTTGTTTTTCCTGCCGATTATCTGGATTGCCGTGCGGCGCGGGATGGAGGGCGCGACGGGCGCGGTGCTGGCGCTGAATCTTGGTTCGATGTTGATGCTGCGAATCTATCCAGAGGATTTGCACCGCTTGGGAATGCTGCAGTTTCTGATGTTGATCGTTTCGCTGACCGGTTTGTGCCTGGGAACGCTGATTACCGAGCGCGAGCAGACCGAACAGGAACTTCGCGCGAGCGAAGCGCGGCTGCAGGCGATGGTGGGCGCGATTGATGAGATCGTATTCGAATTCGACGGCGAAGGAATTTTTAAAAATGTGTGGGCGGCCAGCGAATCGGCGCTGATGCAGCCCAAGGAGAAACTGCTGGGCGAGAGCATCGCGCAATTCCTGGGAGCGGAATACGCGCAGCCCTTCACGGAAACCTTTCGACGGGTGATGGCCACCGGCCGCGGAGAGAGCGTGGAGTATTCGATTCCGCTGCAATCCCAAGTGCACTGGTTCCTGGCGCGGGTGAGCCCCGTTCGTTCGCGCGACGGCGCGTCACGAACCGTGTGCATGACCTCGCGGGACATCACCACGCGGAAGCAAGAAGAGGATGACCTGCGCCGAGCCAAGGAGACTGCCGAAGCCGCCAGCCGGGCGAAGAGCGAGTTTCTCGCCAACATCAGCCACGAATTCCGCACTCCGATGAACGGAATCCTGGGCATGACCGGCCTGGTGCTGGACACCGACGTAAGCGCCGAGCAGCGCGAATATCTGGAAATGGTGAAGACTTCCGCGGACTCCTTGCTGGGACTGCTGAGTGACATCCTGGATTTCTCAAAAGTCGAAGCCGGAAAGCTGGAGCTCGCCCATGAAGAGTTCGCCTTTACTGCCAGCCTGGTGGAGACGCTGCAGCTGATGCGTTTCCGGGCCCAGCAAAAAGGGGTGGATCTTCATTGGCGCGTGGATCCCGGCGTGCCGGAAAAGATCGTCGGAGACCCGCTGCGGCTGCGCCAAGTGCTGGTGAATCTGGTGGGCAATGCCGTGAAATTTACCGAGCAAGGAGAAATATTCGTACACGTGGCGGTGCAGGAGCAAGCCGCCGAGAGCGCGGTGCTCCATTTCCAGGTGAAGGATACCGGGATCGGAATTCCCAAAGAGAAACAATCCATGATTTTCGACGCTTTTACGCAGGCAGACAGCACGACGACGCGGCAATACGGCGGAACGGGCCTGGGATTGGCAATCACCACGCGCCTGGTGAGTTTGATGCAGGGAAAACTTTGGGTGGAAAGCGAATCGGGGCAAGGCAGCACGTTTCATTTCACAGCAACGTTCGGCGTGGTGCATCAGCAGCCGGAACTGGCCACGCGCCACTAAAAAATCACGAGGAAGCACGATGACTGAAACCGTCAACAAGAAACGAGTACTCATCGCGGAGGATGATCCCGTCTCTCGCCGCCTGCTGGAAGTTTTCCTGGCTAAATGGGGTTTCGAGGTGATGGTTGCCACCAACGGCACGCAAGCCCTGCAATTGCTCGAACGCATGGATGCTCCGCGGCTGGCCGTTCTCGATTGGATGATGCCGGGCATGGAAGGAATCCAGATCTGCCAGAAATTACGGGAATGCAAGGAGCGGCCCTACGTGTACGTTCTCCTGCTCACCGGACGCTCGCAGAAAGAGGATCTGCTAGCGGGGTTGGAATCCGGCGCGGACGACTACCTGACCAAGCCGTTCGACGCGCAAGAATTGCGCGCGCGTTTGCACGTGGGCCAGCGCGTGCTGGATCTGCAGGACAAGCTGATTGCCGCGGGCGAAGAGCTGCTGTTTCGCGCGACGCACGACAACCTTACGGGCGTGGCGAATCGCGGCGTGATCCTGGACGCGTTGCGCCGCGAACGTTCGCGGCAGGCACGCGAGGGCGGATCGTTCGGAATCGTTCTCGCGGATCTCGACCACTTCAAATACGTCAATGATACCTACGGGCACCAGGTGGGTGACGCGGTGCTGCGCGAGACGACGCAGCGGATGATGGCGTCCGTACGTCCATACGACACGGTGGGGCGTTACGGCGGCGAGGAATTTCTTATCGTGGTGCCCTCCTCGGACGCCATGGGCGCGTTGGGGCTTTCCGAGCGAATCCGCCGCGCGATTGAAGCCAAGCCCATTGTCGCGGACTCCCACTCCATCGTTATCACCGCGAGCTTTGGCGTGGCCGCCAGCACCCCGGCGCGGCCGCTCGATCCGCACGAAATGCTGCACCTGGCGGACGACGCGCTGTACCGCGCGAAAGATCAGGGCCGCAACCGTTCCGAGTTGGCGACGCCGCAGGACTTGACCACCACGTCTCCCGTTTCGGCGGACGCGGGAGTGCCGCAGATCGTGCCAAAGATTGCTCCTTCTTAGAAGGATATTCTTGCGGCGGCCGAAACTGTTTCGCGCGACCGTAATGCGCGAGCTTCCGCTATGGACCATAGACGAACCGACGCCCGCTGGTTCATCATGTCCGGCAAATGGCTCGACCGATTCTGTTCGTATATTCATCGAGGATTGCAGCATCTGCCGAGCGGCTTTTTTTTTGGCACGCCGAACCCGCAGCGCTCGAACGGCTGACTCCGCCGTGGGAAAAAATGGAAGTGGTCGAATCTGCCGCCGGAATCCGCGATGGCGATCACGGCGTGCTGCGCGTCCGATTCGGACCCTTTCCCATGCTCTGGAAATTCGAGCATCGCGACTACCAAGAGGGGCGGCAGTTTCGGGACGTACAGACCGCAGGACCATTCCGGCGTTGGGAGCACACCCACATTTTCATTGCCGAAGGTCCGGACGCGTGCCGGCTGGAAGACCATATCGAATATGAGTTGCCGTTCGGAATTCTGGGGCGATTGTTCGGCGGGTGGTTGATCCGCGGAAAGCTGGCCCGCACGTTCGAGTACCGGCATCGCGTGACAGCGGAAGCAATGCGCAAGCGCGCGGGAAAAGTGCTTGCCGGTGACGACGGAGAGTCAGCGCGCTAAGGGCGGAAATCCGAGTCAGGGCGGCCTAAGTGGATTGCGCCGAGTTGGTTGCGACACTCAGCGTAGAATGGAACTGGAGCTTCGGGCCAAAAGACCTTGTCACAGGGTAATGCCAAGACGCTTTCGAAGGGTCCTTTTCTTCGCACCATACGCCACCGTATGGCACGGGTTGTTGGTTTTCCTCATGCGGATATCGAAACCCATTCCGCGCTTGCACAAATTTGGTGTACATTCTAGGTAGAAGCGAACCGCGCGGCGTCTGCGCGAGTGCTTCGAGAGGTCCGGTAATGAATCCCACCAAACCAGGATCGCTGGTCAGCAACGAAGCGCCCGTGGAATCTCGCCGCGACACACTGACTGTTACTGACAACCGGACGGGCCGCCAGTTCGAACTTCCCATCAAGAACGAGACGATTCGGGCGCTAGACCTGCGGCCGATAAAAGTCGGCGACGACGATTTCGGCCTGATGGGTTACGACCCAGCGTTCACCAACACGGCTTCCTGCTCGAGCAAGATCACCTACATTGACGGCGACAAGGGGATTTTGCGTTACCGCGGCTATTCCATTGAAGAGCTGGCGGAAAAAAGCACCTTCGTCGAAACCGCTTACCTGATCCTTTACGGCGAGCTGCCCACAAAATCGCAGCTGGCGGATTGGACCTACCACATCACGCATCACACGTTCATCCACGAGAGCATCAAGAAATTCATTGACGGATTTCACTACGACGCCCATCCGATGGGCATGCTGATTTCCACGGTAGCCGCGCTTTCCACTTTTTATCCGGACGCCAAAGACATCTTCAATCCCGATTCGCGGCGCAAGCAGACCTATCGCCTGATCGGCAAAATGCCCACGCTGGCCGCGTTCGCTTACCGGCACACCTTGGGCATGCCGTTCGTGTATCCGGACAACGATCTCACCTACTGCGGCAATTTCCTGAACATGCTGTTCCGCACCACGGAGCTTAAATATCGTCCGAATCCGACGCTGGAACGCGCGCTGGATGTTCTTTTTATTTTGCACGCGGATCACGAGCAAAATTGTTCCTCCACGGCAATGCGCGTGGTGGGCAGCTCGCATGTGGATCCCTACTCGGCGACGGCTGCGGCCACGGCCGCGCTCTACGGACCGCTGCACGGCGGCGCCAACGAGGCCGTGCTGCGGATGCTGCTGGAAATCGGTTCGGTGAACAACATCCCGGCGTACATCAAGAGCGTGAAGGCCGGCGAAAAATTGCTGATGGGCTTCGGGCACCGCGTCTATAAGAATTACGATCCGCGCGCCCGGATCGTGAAGCACATCGCCTATGAAGTGTTTGACGTGATGGGCAAGAATCCCCTGATCGAAATCGCGCTGGAATGCGAGCGCATCGCTCTGGAAGACGAGTACTTCGTGAAGCGCAAGCTATATCCCAACGTGGACTTCTATACGGGCCTGATTTATCAATCCATGGGCTTCCCGGTGACGATGTTCCCGGTGCTCTTTGCGATCCCGCGCACCGCGGGATGGATCGCGCAATGGGAAGAGATGCTGCTCGACCCGGAGCAGAAAATTTCGCGGCCCCGCCAGGTATATCTCGGCTACAACCTTCGCAGTTACGTCCCCCTGGATAACCGCAAATAGCTAATGCGGCCCTCCTACAGCTTAAAAGTGATTGCATCTGGCGGGAATCTCTGGCAAAACACTCTATTCCCCGCGGGGGGTCAACCCTGATGGATATTTCCACGCGCCAGTCCGGTGCGGCCACGATTGTGGACGTCATCGGCGACATCACGCTCTACAACTCGCCGCAAGTCCGCAAAGTGCTGCTGGAGCTATTGAAAAACAAAAAAGCGCCGCGGGTGATCGTGAACCTGGAGAGGGTGCGATATATTGACAGCGCCGGGGTGGCGTCATTGGTGGAGGGGCTAAAGGTGTCGCGCGACTTGAAGAGTACCTTCGCGCTTTTCGGGTTGAGCCGGACCGCGCGTGAAGTGCTCGAATTAACTCGGCTGATCAAGGTTTTTGAGGTATATAACACCGAGGAAGAGGCCTTGCGCGGCGGCAGCACGAACGTGGCGCCCGCCAGATAAGCCGAGCAGCAACTTTCCGGGCGGTTTCAGCCCGGGTTCCATCGTAAGGTTTCACCCGTCCGGAATCATTGATGCCATTCACAGAGAGCATTGGCGCGGCCACCATCAACGGTCTGGCATATTTAGGGGAACTGGCGCGTTTATCGGGTGGCGCCGCGCGAGCCGTCTTCATTGCGCCGTTCCAGGGCAAAAAATTTCATATCAGCCGCGCGATCCACCAGGCAATGTCCGTCGGCGTCGAAGCTCTTCCCATCACTTCCCTGATTTCATTCTTCATCGGCACGATTCTTGCGCTGAATGCTGCTTACGAACTGCGTAAATTCGGCGCGTTGCACCTCGTCGCCAGCGCTGTGGCCGTTTCGATGACTCGCGAGTTGGGTCCCTTGATGACGGCCGTGGTGGTGATTGGCCGTTCAGGCTCCGCGTTTGCCGCCGAAATCGGGACCATGAAGGTGAACGAAGAAATTGACGCGATGGAGACCATGGCGCTCGAGCCGGTGCAATTCTTGGTGGCGCCGAAATTTCTCGCGATGATCCTGATGGTGCCCTGCCTCACGTGCTGGGCCGACTTCATGGGCGTGCTGGGCGGAGGCCTGTTCGGAGTCACCACCGCGGGCTTCACCTGGGGCACATACATCCAAGCCACCTTGGATGCGTTAGCCAAGACCGACATCGTGAATGGTCTGATAAAAGCGGTGATGTTTGGACTGGTCATAACCGCGGTGGGCTGCCTGGAAGGTTTCTCAACCGGGCTGGGCTCCGAGCAAGTCGGGCGCTCGACCACCTCCGCGGTGGTGAAGTCCATCTTCATGGTGGTGATGGTGGATTTGATTTTCACCACGATCTTTTACGTCACGGCGCCACGCTAACCTCCCATGACCGCATCGTTCACGCCCAAACCCGCTGTGCCGCAAACAAGTACCGGGGCCGCCATCTCCGTCCATAATCTGCGCGTAAAATACGGCGACCGCGAAATTCTTCACGGCATTAATTTTGAAGTTCCAGCCGGCGAGACCATGGTGATCCTGGGTGGATCGGGATCCGGCAAGAGCACGCTGCTGCGCACTCTGGTAGGCCTGGAACAGCCCAGCTCCGGCGAAATCTGGATTCAGGGAAAAGACTTCGCATCCATCTCCGAAGATGAGCGCGATGAACTGCGCAAGAAGATGGGTATGTCTTTTCAGGGCGGAGCGCTCTTCGGTTCGATGACGGTGGGAGAGAATGTGGCGCTGCCGTTGCGCGAGCATACCCGCCTGGATGATTCCACCATCGAAATCATGGTGCGCTTGAAGCTCGATCAAGTGGGCCTCTCGGGATTCGAGAATTACATGCCGGCGCAATTGAGCGGAGGGATGAAAAAACGCGCGGCCATCGCCCGCGCGCTGGCGATGGATCCTGAGATTTTATTTTTCGATGAGCCCTCGGCGGGATTGGATCCCATCATCGCGGCCGGGATTGACGAGCTCATTCTAAAATTGAAGAAAGCGTTTCGCATCACCATCGTGGTGGTGACTCACGAGCTGGCCAGCGCATTTCTGATCGCCGACCGTATGATCGTGCTGGATAAGGGCGTAATCGTCGCCAACGCCACCACCGCGGAACTGCAAGCCAGCAAGCAGCCTCGCGTACGCCAATTTCTGGACCGCGTGCCGGAACCGGAACTCACCGGGGAAATTGACTATTTGCAAATGTTGACGGGGGACGTTCCGCCGGCGCGCCAATAGCCGGGAAAGCTGACGAATTTTGCCCGGTATTTCTGGCGATTTTTTTGCGCCGTGTTATACTCCCCGGCACTTAAGAGCCGCCCCCGCGATTCATCGCGCGGGAATCATCGAGGATACGGATGGAAGCGAAGCGCGAGCAGGCATTCGTGGGGCTATTCGTTTTGGTAGTGGCGGCCTTACTGATTACCACCCTTTTCATTCTGAATGGCAGCTTCAACAAAGGCAATACTCCCTACCACGCGTACTTCAAGAATGCCGGCGGCCTGGGTCCCGGCGCCGAAGTGCGCTACGCCGGCGGCCCGCCGGTCGGACGCGTGACCAAGGTGCAGGTGGACCCATCCGACGCCACGCGGATGAAAGTTGATTTTTCGGTGAGTCCGAATGTGCCGGTGAAAACCGATAGCACGGCGCTGATCACCAGCACCAGCCCGCTGGGCGAGAATTTTCTGGGTATCAAACCGGGAACGAACGCCGCGGCGCGCGCGCCGCGCGATTACACGCTGAAGACCACCGAGTACACCGGATTTTCCGACATCGCCGACAAGCTTAACGACCTGGCGCCCAGCGCCCAGCAATTGCTGGTGAATTTGAACGATCGCGTGGTGGAGCTGAAAGTGACGCTGAACCGCGTGAATGATCTGCTCAACGACGAGAATCGCGCGAATATTTCCGCGAGCCTGAGCGACGTCCACGGCATGCTGAAGGAAGACCGGCCGCTGGTGCATTCCACGCTGGGGCACGTGAACGACGCGACGGCAAACCTGAAGCCGTTGATCGCCAGTTTCCAGAAGACCTCGGATCAGGCCAACGACACGCTCCTGCACCTGGACGGAATGCTGACAGAGAATCGCCCGGACATTCGCCAGGCAGTAATCGATTTGCGCACGGCGCTCAACAACGCGAACTCCGTTCTGGCATCGCTGAACGACACGGTGACCGCCAACCAGGAGAATCTCGACGAAATCATTGATAACTTGCGCCACGTCACGGACAACTTGAATGCGTTCACCGAAACCATCAAGACGCGGCCTTACACCTTGATCCGCGCGTCTGCGCCGAAAGAGCACCAGCCCGGATCGAGTTTGCCGAAGTGACGAACGAAAGCGATAGGAAGAGACAACACGGGAAGGAGCGAAGAGTGCTGAGCCGCCGCTTGCAACTTATCTCACTCGTAATGCTGGCGATCGCAGTAGCCGGATGCGGCGCGCCGCGTCCCGTAAAGTACTATGTCATCGATCCGAATATCGCTCCCACTACCACCGCCGCCTCAAGCGGGCAGGTTCCCGTCGCGCTGCTGGTCGGCCGTTTCGCGGCTTCCACGCTCTATCGTGATGACCGGCTGGTTTATGGTTCCGGGCCGGTGGAGCTCGGCACGTACGAGTATGACCGCTGGGCCGAACCGCCCGTGGATATGGTGCAGAATCTTCTAATCGCCGACCTGCGCAATTCCGGCCAGTTTCGCTCCGTCTCGCGCGTTTCCACCAATGTGCGCGGCGATTACGTCGTCCGCGGCCATCTAATAGCGATGTACGGCGTGGATAAGCCCGAACTGGTTGCGCGCTTCACCCTCGAGCTCGAGCTCTTCGAACCTGCCACCCGCGCCATCGTTTGGACGCAAACCTATACTCATGACGAGCCGGTGCAGGCCAAGACGGTGTCGAGCATCGTTGAAGCCATGGATCGCAACGTCAGGGCCGGCCTCACGGAGCTGTCCGGCGGCATCTCCCAGTACTTCCTGAGCCATCCGCCCACGCAAACCCCCGCAGCGAAGTAAGCATCGCGGCCGATACGACCATTTAGCGTCGGTCGAGCCGCAGGCGAACTGCCGTGTTGCAAAAGCCCTATGTTCCACGCGAAATGGCTCGCCGCGTCCGTGAAACGCTGGACAGGCACCCGGCCAAGGTTCACCAGTCCTAGCACCAAGGCTTATCTTGAGCAAATTATGTCATTGCAGCAGGCGAAGGCACCCGGCTCCGCTGCCGAATTTCCAATTTTCTTAGTCGGCCGTTTCAGTTTTGCACAGGCTGGCCCAAACGGCGCGGTTTGTCCGGCTCGCCAGCGATTGCAGTTGACACTGTTTCTCTCCGCATGATAATCAACGTGGCACTCGTGGATTCCGGCGGAAACGCTGGATTGCCGGAGCGTCAGGGCCCACCACACGCAGGCCAGTTTCGCGACGCTCTTGCAACACCCCACCCACCCCGGGAGGTGGATGCTACCTGGCATCTGCCTCCCGTTTTTATCGCAACGCAACGCGCCGACTCTCCCCCGCAACCGTGAGCTTCTGAGAGCTTGCTTTGCAAGCTAGCGAAAGAGTTATAATGCGGCCACTTAGCACGGTCGCGCGCGCGGCCTGGGAGGCGGATATGGGCCTGCAAATTTCGACGCGTAAATCCGGCCAAGTCACGATCATTGATCTGGTGGGCCGCATCATCATCGGGACGAGCAATGATTCCCTGGGCGCCGAACTGCGCAAGTATGCCGAGGCCGGCCCGTCTGAAATCGTCGTGAACCTTGCGGGCGTCACCCAGATTGACAGCTCTGGCATCAGCACTCTGGTGCGCTCGTTCGTTACTCTGGAGCGGCAGGGCGGCGGCTTGAAGCTGCTTAACCCCACCGGCCATGTGAAGGAAGTCCTTGAGCTGACCCGCCTCATTCAAGCCATCCCCGCCTACACTGACGAAGCCAAGGCTATAGCCGCATTCCGCGGCGGCGTAGCGCACGCGTAGTAGCTAGCGATGTGACCTTGTCATGAATCCGCTCGGCAAATTTGCCGCCATCCGCCATCCCGGCACGCTCTCGGCACTTCTAATCACCTTCCTGGTTTCGCTTCAGCCGATACCTACGCATGCTCAACAGCTCTACGATTTCACTGCACTAGCTGCGGATGCAGCTCGTGCCGTTGAGAAAGCTTCCAACGGAATGGAGCATCCCGTAGTTCTCGTGACGGATTTTTCGGAAGAATCCCACCCCGATAGCGAACTAGGAATCGCTCTCGCGCGCGATTTTGCCAACGCACTGCGCGCCCGAGCGAAAGGCGTTATTGTGCTGGACCGCAGCGATGTCGAGGCCGCGATATCCAGCCACAAATTGCCTGAGGGAGCTCTCAACAGTCCCGGGATTACGGGGTGTTATGCGCCGGAATTGGAAGCCACAGTGATTATCGGCGCCAGGATTAAATACACGCCCGGAAAGATGGTCTTTAAATTGGATGTATGGGCGGTCCGTGGCGACCGAGGGATTTTCGGCAAGCAGACTGTTATTGATCTCACTTCAGAAATGGAGGCGTTGACGGCCCAGCCCGCGGCCAAGGTGGATGGTTCGTTTGGCGAAGACAAGACCGAATGGGCGAAGGACGAAGAGTCACGAACGAAAACAATTCCTCCGAACTCCGGGACTCAGGGTTACTCCTATCCATCCTGTCTGCGTTGCCGCCCGGCACCCTATTCCGATGCCGCCGTCAAAGCCAAAGTCCAAGGGACAGTAATCCTCAAGGTGGTGATAGGCGCGAATGGTAGAGCGGAGAAAATTTCAGTTCAGCAGGCACTCCCGTGCGGGCTAGACCAGCAGGCAATCAACGCGGTCAAACAATGGGACTTCAAACCTGCTACGGGACCTGACGGCGGTCCAGCGACCGTGCTGCAGACAGTCGAGGTTGCCTTTCGCCTTTACTAGCGCGACTTACGCGTTCTTCTTCAGATCGGCGAGGACTAATTTTGCGACTTCCTTCAGCGTGTCGAATACGCCTTGGCCGGTGACGGCCACGCCCTCGATGGTGGGCTCGCCCTTTACCAGAAGATGTTTCTGCAATTCGGCGACGGGCAGCACATTGGGCAGGTCGCGTTTATTGAGTTGCAGCACGTACGGAATCGTTGCGAAATCCAGATTGTGGTCTTTCAGATGTTCGCGCAAGTTGTCCAGCGTTTCCAGATTCGCGTCGAGGCGCTCTTCCTGCGAATCCGCGACGAACACCACGCCATCGGCGCCTTTCAGGATCAAACGCCGGCTGGCCTCATAGAAAACCTGCCCCGGCACCGTGTACAAATGGAAGCGCGTGCGAAACCCCCGCACCGTCCCTAAATCCAGCGGAAGAAAATCGAAAAAGAGCGTGCGGTCGGTTTCCGTCGCCAGCGAAACCATCTTTCCCTTTTGATTCGCTCCGGTGTGCTCGTAGACCCATTGCAAGTTCGCGGTCTTGCCCCCCAGCCCGGGGCCGTAGTAGACAAGCTTGCAGTTAATCTCTCTCGCGGGAAAATTTATAAACGGCACAATTTCCTCAGATTAGGCAGCCTCGTACTTATAGCATAGCCTCCCGCCTGCGGCCAACGCGCCCCCGCGAGTCGTGCTTCGCAATAGACAACCCGACGGGATTGCCACCGGCTAGTCGGAGGATCGGCATCAGGTCGAAGGACATTGCGGTGGCGCTAGCACGATAGAGGCCACAGGGTGCGCTAGCCGGTGCCGCTTTGACAACAATCGCCAAGAGGGTTCCCAAGACGTGTGCAATGAAGCAGAATCCTTCGCGGGAATTCGTCATCTCTGATCGCTACAAAATAAATCCAATCGGGAGAGCCACCTTGAAATTGATAGCGACGTCCGTGCTATTTGCGCTGATGGCAGTGAGCGCCTCTGCGCAGGCCCAGTTGCCGCCGCAGTATTCCAAGCCCAGCGGAGAGCCGGTTCCGCAGAGCAGCACGCTGGAGAACGCGCCTCCCGCTCCCGCGCTTCCCGTCGGTTGGGGGAAGCAACTTACCGAGCGGCACGAGGCGATTGTCAGCGATCATTTGCGCATTCATGTGTTTCGCCTGCGGCCGGGAGACGATTTGCTGGGTTCCATCCGCGCTTACGTGAACGCGAATCACATTCAGGCCGCGGTGCTGCTGAGCGCCGTGGGCAGTTTGACGCAAGCCTCGCTCCGTTACGCGAATCAGCCGGAGGCGCATATCCACACCGGACACTTCGAGATTGTTTCCATCACGGGAACGGTCGAAGACGGCGGCGAGCACATTCACCTATCGATTGCCACGGGACAAGGAGACATGATCGGCGGCCACCTGATGACCGGTTGCAAGATTTATACGACGGGTGAGGTCACACTCGCTGAAATCGAGGGCGTGCGTTTCACGCGCGAAACTGATCGCGAAGGCAGTGGCTGGGACGAATTGAAAGTTTATCCGATGAAGCCCTGATCGCGTGGCGCTCGCGAGTGGCGGATTACTTCGACTGCACCAGTGTTTCTTTGCCTGCCACCACTTGAGCATGGCCGAGGAAGGCGACCAGCGAGACTCCGCCAATGATATTTCCAAGCAGCGTGGGCACAAAAAAGTGCAGGAAGTAGGCGCCCCAGCCCTCTGCCCCGGTCACCACCAGATAGAACTGCTTGGTCGAGCCGGCGATGATGTGATTGAAGCCGCCCAGCCCGATCAAATACGTCAAGATAATGATGATGCTCACGCGCGCGGATTCCGCCCCCGGCAGCAGCCACACCGTCAGTGCGATCAGCCATCCCGCGAAAATCGCCCGCACCAGGACGATGCCGAATCCGCTGCCCATTCCTTCCATGCTCACCGAGAGAAATGCTTGCCGCAACTCGGGGCTGAATAGCGCCATTTTTCCGATGCACAAAGCAAATATGAATGTGCCGGCGAGGTTTGCGCCCAGGATCACGCCCCACATTCGCAGCACGTCAAGGATTTTTGCGAGCGTTTGCTTCGACAAAAGCGGCAGAATTACCGTCAGCGTCGTTTCCGTAAATAGTTGTTGCCGGCCCAGAATTACGATCAGAAAGCCGACGCTGTATCCGAGTTTCGAAATCAGCGGCGTCCACGAAACGTGCGGCAAATGCGCTGCGAGCAGCGCCTCCGCCACCAGCGAGAATCCCATGGAAAGTCCCGCCGCAAGTCCGGACCATGCCAGTGCCGAGGAAGTGCGCTTGAATTCCTCTTCCCCTTCGCGGCGGATCGTTTCATAAACGATGTGCGGCCCGATGGCGAGCCGCTCTTCTACTTTTTTTTCTTCGGCCCGTGTATTAATTGCTGGCGATTCTTTCAGAGCGGTGGACGCATGCTGTTTTTCGCGTTTCATTTTTTTCTCGGTCATTCTGTAGGGCTTGCGGTGAGTGAGGCGCAGAGGATGATTGCCCGGACGGGCCCGCGTGTCCATCACGTATAGCCTGTAGGCAGTGTGCTGGGACTGCATCTGAGATCGCAAGTGCCAGGCACCCCATAATTCACTGCATTGACG
The DNA here is from genome assembly GCA_963804655.1 of uncultured Acidobacteriota bacterium. Taxonomy (GTDB): domain Bacteria; phylum Acidobacteriota; class Terriglobia; order Acidiferrales; family UBA7541; genus Palsa-295. Next base: position 168,657 of record CAWDRE010000002.1, read on the forward strand.
CGCCTTCCCGACTTTGCTATGTTCCAAGTAGTTTCCTGCGGAGAGTACCACGTGAAGCGTCGCGCCGTCCGAACCACACAGGCTGCCAGCAAAAGCCATAAGTTACTGAAAAAGAAGGCGATAAAGATGAGCGCAAAGGCCAAGGCGGCGCCCCCCGATCCCGACGCTCCGGCCAAAGAAGCACAACTGAAATTCTACGAGGAAGCGCTTAAGTACTTTCAGCAGCAGAAGTTCCAGCGGGCGAAACAAACCCTCGAGCGCGTCCTGGAAGGTCCCAGCAAAGAGCTTGGCGACCGCGCCAAGATGCACATCCGCATCTGCGAACAGCGCATTTCCCGGCCCCCCATTCCGGCACTGAAGTCCGCCGAGGAGCATTACACCCAAGGCGTGGCGCTGATGAATCTCGGGCGTTGGGATGAAGCCCGCGAACACCTGGACCGCGCGCGTAAATCCGCGCCCAAGGGCGACCACATCGTGTACGCGATGGCGGCGCTCGATTGCCTTACCGGCGAAGCGGAATCCGCCATGCAAAACCTGAAAATCGCGATCCAACTCCGCCCCGAAAATCGCTATCACGCGCGCAACGACGAAGATTTCGCTTTTTTGCAGGAGGATCCCCGCTTTACCGAATTGCTGTATCCCGAGCGCGACGGTTCAGCGAGCTGACTTCCGCGTTTTCCCGTGAAACTTTCCATCGTCCTTCTCCGTGAAATTCCGCCGCAAAATTCTCCGGTGAGACTTTTTCAGTGATGAAAAGCTCGCAGCTGCGAACTCGTCCGGCGCGGATTGTGGCCCTCGGCGGCGGTACCGGACTTTCCGCCGTGCTGCGCGGACTGAAGGAATACGTCGCTACTCCCAAGGACCCGGTCGCGCAGCCTATCGCAGATCTCGCCGCGGTGGTCACCGTCACCGACGACGGCGGCAGCTCCGGCCGCTTGCGGCGCGAATATCGCGTGCTGCCGCCGGGCGACATCCGCAATTGCATGGTGGCGCTTTCCAAGGACGAGCATCTTCTGGGCAAGCTTTTTCAATACCGCTTTCCGGTGGGGCGCGCGCTGGCAGGCCACAGTTTCGGCAATCTCTTTCTCACGGCGTTGACCAACGTCACCGGCGATTTTCCCAGGGCCGTGCAAGTTTCCGCGCAGGTGCTAGCCATCCGCGGCCGAATTTTTCCTTCCACGGCGCAAAACGTGACCCTCGAAGCGGAGCTGGAAGACGGAACCATCGTCGCAGGCGAAACGAATATTTCGCGCGCCCGTCAGCGCATCCGCCGTGTGCGCTTGGTGCCGCGACGCGTACGCCCGCTGCCCGAAGTGCTCGCGGCGATTCGCGAAGCGGATCTGATCCTGGTGGGGCCCGGCTCGCTGTATACCAGCATCATTCCAAACTTGCTCGTCGAGCAGGTCACCGAAACGATCGCGAACTCGCGCGCTACGCGTGTTTACATCGCGAATCTGATGACGCAACCGGGAGAGACGCAGCACTATTCGGTGGCCGACCACGTCTGCGCAATCTATGACCACACGCGCAAAGGCCTTTTCGATTTCGCGGTGATCAACCGCAGGCCAATTCCGAAAAAACTGCTGAAACGCTACCGCGCGCAGGGCGCCGAGCCCGTCCAGGCCTCCGCCGCGGAGTTGAAGCGCATGGGACTGCGCTACATCACCGGCGACCTGCTGCGCCACAATCACGTGGTACGGCACGATCAGGAGCGCCTGACGCGGTTGCTGCTCGAGGAATTTGTGAAACGCCGCGTCCGCGATTGAAGTCCCTCGCGGGGAAGGGTTATTCGCAAGTGAAGTGGAAGGCCGCGATTGTATGGCGCCATTCTTCAGCCGCCGGCTGCAAATTCTAAAATGCTTTTCTTGCGCCGCTATGCCCAGGTTCGTATACTTGCCGACGCTGTCCGGACGGCAGCCCGCTGCGAAGACAGCCAGCTCCGACGCGCGTTTTCGCCGCTTATCATAAACAGTACATTTGCTTCGCGAACAGGATCGCGAATTGGTCCGCACTGATTGGAGGCTGTGATGCCCGCGGTTACGCACGACGAACTAAACGTTTACAAATCGGCCGAAGCGCGTTTCGAGGTCGCTGCGCAGAAACTGGGTTTGGAAGAAGGAATTTATCGCTATCTGAAATATCCCAGCAAAGAGATCACGGTGTACGTCCCCGTGGCCCTGGACAGCGGAAAGCTGGAAGTCTTCGTCGGCTATCGCGTATTGCATTCTGCGGTTCGCGGACCCGGCAAGGGCGGCATTCGTTTTGCGCCGGATGTTTCAATTGACGAAGTGCGCGCACTCGCGGCGTGGATGACTTGGAAATGCGCCGTGGTGAACATTCCCTTCGGCGGCGCCAAGGGCGGAGTGATCTGCGATCCCAGCAAACTTTCCAAGACGGAGCTTGAGCGCATCACGCGCCGCTACACCGCCGAATTGAGCGAATGGTTCGGTCCTGAGCGTGACGTCCCCGCCCCAGATATCGGCACCAACGAGCAAACCATGGCGTGGGTGATGGACACCTACTCAATGCACGTGCGCCAGGCCACCACGGCGGTGGTCACCGGCAAACCGCTCGAGCTGGGCGGCTCGCAGGGCCGCAAGGAAGCCACCGGGCGCGGGCTGATGATGTGCTGCAACAACGCGCTGACCAAGCTGAAGATGAAGCGCGACGGTTGCCGCGTGATCATTCAAGGCTTCGGCAACGTCGGCTCCCAGGCCGCGATTCTGATGCACGAGGCCGGCTATAAAATCATAGGCGTTGCCGATATCCACGGCGGGCTCTACAACGACAAAGGCTTTGACGTCCCGAAACTGGTTGATTGGGTGTACGGCCAGCGCAAGCCGCTGCCGGAATTTCCGGGCGGTGGCGACAAGCAAACCGCCCAGCAAGTGCTTTTCCATCCCACTGATATCCTGGTTCCCGCCGCCACCGAAAACCAGATCACCTCGGAAAACGTCCATTTGGTGGACTGCAAAATACTCTGCGAAGGCGCGAACGGCCCCACCACCTGGCACGCCGATAAGACGATCGATCAGAAAGGGATCTTCATAATTCCGGATATCCTCGGGAACGCTGGAGGGGTCACCGTCAGCTACTTTGAGTGGGTGCAGGACCGCCAGGGCTTTTTCTGGCGCGAAAGTGAAGTCAACGAAAGATTGCAAGATGTGATGGACCACAGCTTCGAACAGGTGGTAAGGTACGCCGAAACGCACGGTGTGAACAACCGCATCGCGGCTTACATCGTGGCGATTGATCGCGTGGCGCGTGCCTTGAAGCTCCGCGGGATTTACGCATAGACGGGATGAGGGCCCGGAATTGGTCGAGGAGGAACCGTGTTTCCTGAATCGATTTTGCCCGGAGCGCTGAAGAGCGAAGAAGAACACCGGCGGGATATGTGCGCCGTAGGCCGCTGGACATATGAACGCGGCTACGCGGCATCCACCGACGGAAATATTTCGGTGCGCTTGGGGCCGGACCACATCCTGACGTCGCCGACGGGAATCTGCAAAGGGATGATGACCGTGGAAGACATGGTGATCACCGATCTCAACGGCAAGAAAATCTCTGGGCGCCGTAATCCTTCGTCCGAACTTCCGATGCATCTGACGATTTACCGCCATCGTCCCGACGTGAACGCGGTGTGCCACGCGCACCCGCCCGTCGCAACCGGCTACGCCGCGGCGGGGATCCCGCTCAATAAAGCTCTCCTCTGTGAATTGATTCTGTCGCTGGGCTGCGTTCCGGTGGCGCCCTACGGCACGCCCGGCACTTCGGAGCTGGCGGATTCGATCGAACCTTTCGTGGACGGTTACGACGCCATTCTACTGGCCAACCACGGCGTGGTCACCTACGGCCACGATTTGATGACCGCGTTTTTCCGGATGGAGACAACCGAACATTTCGCGCGTGTCGCGCTGGTGACGGAGATGCTTGGCAAGCAGGTGCTGCTTTCCAGCGGCGACGTGCAAAAGCTGGTAGCCGCTCGCGCGCGCTACGGTTTGCAGACGGCTTCAAATTTCGGGCCGGAGTTTCCGGTAACCTTGGAAACCGCCGGTGAAAAAGAACGCATCACCCTCACCCGCCGCGAATTGGAAGCGCTGGTGGACGAGGCCATCAAGAAGGACCGCGCTCTGCACTAGAAAATTGCAGATTTTACTGTCTGTGGGGGCGGGCCTGAGACCCGCGCCTACGGTCCGCCTCGGCACCTCCGAAAATCTCGCCAGAATCAATACCCGAACGATCCAACAAGATCCATTCAGAATCATCTCGCGCGCTCGCTCTATTGCACGCGCTCGTGCGCGTACCCCGCCGCATCCAGCGCCGCTTTCAATTCAGCAATGTGCTCCGGGCCGCGCGTTTCCATGGTGATGTCAATGGCGGTGTCGCCGAGCACCACGCCATAATACGAGCGGTTGAAAAGCGTTTCCACGATATTCACTTTCTGTTCGGCAATCACCGTCGAAAGCCGCACCAGCGCGCCAGGATGATCCGGCAAATGAATGCGCAGGCGGACCAGCCGGCCGTCCTTCACCAGGCCGCGCTCGATAATGCGCGCCAGCAGCGTGACGTCAATATTTCCCGCCGAAATCAGCACGCCCAGCTTCTTCCCGGCGTGCGCGGTCTTCTTGTTCAGCACCGCGGCCGCGGCAACGGCGCCCGCCCCCTCCGTCAGCGTTTTTTCCTTTTCCAAAAGCAGCAAGATCGCGTTAGCAATCTCTTCTTCGTCCACCGTAACGATTTCGTCCACGTATTTCCGCACCAGCGGAAAAGTGTGCGCTCCCGCCGAACGCACCGCGATGCCGTCGGCAATCGTCTTCTCCGCCGGCAAGGTGACGATCTTTTTCTTCTCCACGGCTGCTTTCATCGAGGGCAATTTCGAGGATTGCACGCCGACGATGCGGATCTTCGGTTTCATTTCCTTCACCGCACACGCCACGCCCGCAATTAATCCGCCTCCGCCGATGGGGATCACCAGCGCATCCAGATCTTTCACCTGTTCGAGCATTTCGATTCCCAGCGTGCCCTGGCCGGCGATCACTGCTTCGTCGTCAAATGGATGGATGAACGTCAGGCCTTGCTCCGCACAGCGGCGTAGCGCTTCCTGGCAAGCCTCGTCATAATTCGCGCCGAAGAGAATCACCTCTGCGCCGTGGCCGCGCGTGGCCGAAACCTTCACCAGCGGCGTTGTGAGCGGCATGCAGATCTGCGACGCGATCCCGCGTTTCGTCGCGTGATACGCGACGGCCTGGGCGTGATTTCCCGCGGACGCGGCAATCACACCGCGGCGCCGTTCCTCATCGGTCAGCAGCAGAATCTTGTTCAGCGCGCCGCGCTCTTTGAACGAGCCGGTCATCTGCAGGTTCTCCAACTTCAGAAAGATGGAGTTTCCGGTCAATTGCGAAAAAGTCTCCGAACGCATGAACGGCGAGAGAAAGATCGAGCTGCGAATGCGCTCCGCGGCTTGCTGGATCGTTTTCAGTGTGACCGTGGTGCCGGGCTCTTTCGTCTGTTCGACTATCGATTTCATGTGTGCCCCTGTAAAAAATAAAGGCCGTTGCCCCTTTTGGGTAACGGCCTGTGGCGTTGCGAACTGGGATTGCGCCGCCGGCCGTTATCCGCTCCTAATAATAGGAACAATTCGCGCAATGCTGGCGGCGGAAGTGAAAGTCGCGCGACGGTGCTCGAACGCGGCCTGCGAAATCGGACCTATCGCGGATAGACCCGCGCCCCACTGATCGCGGAGACGCGTGTGCCGGAATTGTGAGTGGAAGTCCATCGCCATAACAACGGATATCACGCCTCTTGCGGGCGAGGCAAACAAAAAGTTCGCGGAGGACCTCAATCTACCATCAGAATGCGCCCGGTGCGGTGTGATCCTTCGCGCCGCGCCTTGTAGGCAAAAAAACGGGCAACGATCGCTTCCGCGAACGCTGCCCGCTGTGTGATTGTGCGATTGTCAGGGGTCTGCAAACGGGTGCGAAACTTCACTCCGCGATGGTGACGAATCGCGTTTTGCCTCCGAAGTGAATTTCCGTGATTTTGTTGCCGTCAACCACAAACGCGGAGTATTTCGCCTTGGTGGTTTCGTCCTTCCATTGCACGGGCGCTTCCACAACGACCTTGCCGTTCATCGAGAGCTTCACATGCGTTTCGTCCACGGTTACCGCGTAATCACCGGGCTTCAGATCCTTGCCCGCAAGCGTGGTGGGATTCAACAGGCTCATGGTGGTGTTGACGCCTGCCTTGGTGTCTTTTGCTGGAGCGATTTGCGCGGTGAGTGAAACCATCAGCACCAGCGCTGCGAGAATTGTAAAAATCTGCTGCATTGAGTGACGCGACATTTTTACTTCCTCCTCGAATTTTGTTTGCCCCTCGCACACGCTTAGACGCAGAGGTGTGCGCGGCGAAAGCAAGATCGCGAAGGATTTAACAAAATAGTAACGGAGAGAAATGAAATGACTCGAGCAACGCGAAAACGAACACTGTCCGCGCGAAATTGAACAGTGTGCGCGGAGAGTGCATGCGCGGAAATATCCCCGGCTCCGAATATTGGTACGCACGCGCAGGTCAAAATGTTTCGTTGTGCAACCAGATAACGGGACGCGCCGCGTTGACACCCTTGCGCCCCTAATCAATAATCGCTGGACATGATTGGATCGCTGCGCGGCAAGCTGATTGAAAAACGCCCGAACCTGGTGCTGCTCGATGTGAGCGGCGTCGGTTACCAGGTGCTCATTCCGCTTTCCACTTTTACCAGCCTCGGTGCGTTGCATGCGGAAACCACGCTGCTGATTCACACGCACGTGCGCGAAGACCAACTGGCCTTGTATGGTTTTTTGACCTCGCGCGAAAAGCAGTGTTTCGAACTCTTGATTTCGGCCTCTGGTGTGGGCCCTTCGCTTGCGCTGAAGATTCTTTCCGGCATGGGCCTCGATGAGCTTGTTCCCGCGATTCGCAAAGGCGATCTGGCGCAACTCGTGCGCATTCCCGGCGTGGGGCGCAAGACGGCCGAGCGCATCGTCGTCGAATTACGCGATAAACTGGCTGCGGTGGACGTTCCGGAAGCAGGAAAGCCGGCAACTCGTTCGCAGTTGGAATCCGACGTGGCTTCGGCGTTGGTGAATTTGGGCTACGATGAGCGCGCCGTGGAAAGTGCCATGGCAAAATCCCGCGAAACGGTGGGCAACGATTTTGAATCATTGCTGAAGGCGTCGCTGCAGGTGCTGGGCGGAGCCGCAATGCAGAAATCATCGCGGGCGGCGCACGGCGAATGACGCTAGCTCCAGGCTCGCGCGAAGGTTCAGCCGCCGCGGCTGCAGCCACCGAACGCGGCCGCGCAACCGCCAGCAAGGAAAATCAGGTGCCCGGGAAAATGACCGACCCACACAATCGCATCATTTCAGGAAAGGCTCTCGACGACGACGCGCGGATCGAAGCCAGCATCCGTCCGACGAAATTAGCCGATTACATCGGCCAGAATCGCGTGAAGGAAAATCTGCAGATCGCCGTCGAAGCGGCGCGCACGCGCGGCGAAGCCCTGGATCACGTGCTTCTCTACGGCCCGCCTGGCCTGGGCAAGACCACGCTCGCACAAATCCTGGCGCACGAAATGGGCTCGGCCATCAAAGTAAGCTCCGGCCCGCTGCTCGAAAAGAAAGGCGACCTCACCGCGGTACTCACTTCGCTGGAAAAAAGTGATTTTTTCTTTCTCGATGAGATTCACCGCCTGCAGCCCTCCATGGAAGAAATTTTGTATCCCGCGATGGAAGATTTTCGCGTGGACCTGATTATCGGACAGGGTCCCGGCGCGCGCGTGCATCCCTATCAATTGAATCGCTTCACGCTGATCGGCGCCACCACCCGCGCGGGCCTGATCATGGCTCCGCTGCGCTCGCGCTTCGGAATCGTGCACCGCTTGGATTTTTATTCACCAGAGGATTTGCTGCGCATCGTGCAGCGCTCCGCGAAAATTCTGGGCATCACCATGGACGAATCCGGCGCCGCCGAAATTGCCCGGCGCAGCCGCGGCACCCCGCGCGTCGCGAATCGCCTGCTGCGGCGCGTGCGCGATTTCGCCGAAGTGCGCGCCAAGGGACACATTGATCTCGGCGTCGCGCGCGACGCTCTCGCCATGCTTGGTGTGGACGAGCACGGTCTCGACGAAGTGGACCGTAATCTGCTTCTCACAATTATCCAGAAATATTCCGGCGGCCCGGTAGGCTTGAATACACTAGCCGCGTCGCTAAGCGAAGAAGAGGACGCCATCGAGGAGATCTACGAGCCCTACCTGATGCAACTGGGTCTGCTCGACCGCACCCAACGCGGCCGGGTAGCCACAGCCCTGGCCTACAAACATTTCGGCATGGATGAACCCCGCCGCCAGCCGGGGTTATTCAGTTGAACCCCGGCCGGTCGAAGAAATCATCGTCGTATTCCGCACTTTGCTGAAGAACACATTTGCTTCAGGCTAGAATGTCCTCGCATCCATGAAAGACATTTACCTTTCACTGGGATCGAACATCGGGGACCGCGCGGTGAATATCGCTCGCGCGATTGAGGCACTGCCCGCGCATGGTGTGCGTGTGGTGCGACAATCGTCGGCCTACGAAACCGAGCCGGTAGAGCTGCGCGCGCAGGATTGGTTTCTGAATGGCGTGGTGGAAGTGGAAACGGAGTTGACGCCGCAAGAATTGATGCGCGCGTTGCTGGATATCGAACGCTCGATGGGCCGCCTGCGCCTTACGCCCAAGGGCCCGCGTATCATTGATATGGACATTTTGCTTTTCGGCGCAGAGATCGTTCACGAACCGGGACTGGAAATCCCTCATCCGCGCATGGCCGGCCGGCGGTTCGTGCTGGTCCCCTTCGCTGAGATCGCGCCGGGCGCAACGCATCCCGTGCTGCGGAAAACGATCGCCGAGCTGCTAGCCGAAACCCCCGACCGCAGCGAGGTGCGGCTGTTTTTGTAGCGCCGGTGTCTCGCCGGCGGTTTTGAATTCCTGGCAAGTTCGGCGCACACCTGGCGGGACGCCGGCGCTTCTCTAAAACAGGGCGCGGCGTGCCGTGGCCCTACGCTACGAAGTGCGCAGCACTTTCAGCCAATGCAAAATCAGCGGCTGCGGCTCCAGCGCTTCTAGCTCGATTTCCGCCATGCGACCTTCGCTGCGTTCGCGCCAGCGATAGACTCCCGGCTCGGTTTCCTCGCGCACATGCCCCACCGCAGGACGCAGAAAATCTTGCGCATCCGTCAGCGAAACTTTTTCCTGCAGCGCAGGTCGCGTCAGCGCTTCCACCGCATAGCTGCGCAGCAGCTTCGGCCAATAGGCGTCGAACAACTCTGACGACGCAAAAATGTCGCTCCAAGCCACTTCACCGCCATACGCCACAATCACCCCGACGACATGCTCGCCTTTTAGCCCCGACGTCGCGCGCTCAAAACGCCTTTGCACCTCCAGCGCAAAATTCTCCACCGATGGCCCGATCGCCGGCGATTGATAAATGCTGCGATATCCCTGTGTCGGCGCCGCGGAAGCCACCACGCCGGCCACCGCGTTCGGTGCAATCCGCGGCGGTACAACCTCCAGACTGGACGACATGGACATATCCCGCTGCCCCATCGCCGCCGCCGTATCGCCGCGAACCGCCGCCCACACTCCGGTCTGGTCTTCTTCGATCGCGGCCTTTTCGCGCACGGTAGGATGAACCATCGTCATCGCCGCGGAGAATTTTGCATCGCCATTTGTCCAGCGGCTGTGTTCCACGCAGAATACATCCAGCGGCAAAGGCTTCGCGCCGATTGGAATGATGCGGTCTTTCCCGATAATGCGATCCTGCTTTCCGCCGGAAACTACTTCACCCGCAAGCAGCAGCAGCGGCCGCTTCCCGCGATTGATCAGCACCAGCTGATTCACCTGTGCTCCGCTCGAATAATAGGGAACCGGCCGCTCGTCGCCGCTGCGCGACCTGCGTATTGCGTCGCCCTGCTCGGTGACCACTGCATCACCCGACGCCAGCGCCGCGTCGAGAGTCTCGAACGCATCCGTGTCGGCGTCTTGCGACGAAAGCACAGGAAAAACAGTGAGAGTTTCGTGAGTGACCGGCTGGCCGATCCGCCAGTCGGCCGCTATCAGCTTGCCGGGTCCAGCTTCCAGCGCAGGCTCGGCCTCGACGATTGCATGTGCGCTGCAGTAAACCCAGAAGAGCATGGCGGCCAATGTGACGGTGGCGCCCAGACTTACTATCCCAATCCACTTTTGACTCCCCTGCATGGCGTTCTCCTCGATTGCTCGCGCCGGCAACGCAGATTCCGCGCGGCTTCAAAGTGAGAACGTGCGGAAGCGAATTCCTTGCAGGTTTTTTCGAACGCGGGATGAAAGCAGGCAGGGGCTATTCGTTCAAGTGGTGGCAGTGAAGCTCAAAGGTGCTCGCGGTCCTTGATCTGCTTCTCGCGCTTCTTCTTTTCTTCCTCCTCCGTGCGCTCCCACTCCACGAGTTCCTCCTCGGACATCTGATAGTCGTCCCGCGAGGCGAACATCGTGTTGCGCCGGCTGGTGCGCGCCGTGCGGACGCCGCGCTGGCGTTTCGCGCCCGGGGACATATCGCGCATGCTGCGGATCGGGTCCGCCAGGGCACCCGCCTCCACCAGCAATTCACCAACTTTCTCGAGGAAGTCGTGCAGATGGTACGGCTTCAGTAGGTAGGGAAGCCCTTCCTGCTCCAACACCGGCTGCGCTTGTTTTGCGGCCAGCATCGGCACAAGGAATAGCACGCGGATGCCCTTGGGACGCGCCTCATCGAGCACAGCCCCCTCCGGCGCGTCCGCTGCCCCCTGCGCCAGGTCCTTCAGTGTGTAGAAAAGCGGCCCGCGCACGTCGGTCATCGCCACGTTCACGATCACCAGATTCCACTCGCCGGTGGCTAGTTCCAGCATAGCCGCCGAGGCGAGCGGAACGATGCGCACGCGCCAACCCTCTGAATCGAGGACGTTCTTCAACGCCCGCTGACTAACGATATCGTCGTCAACGATCAGGATTCCAATTTGCGACAATGCAGCACCCGCCAGGGTTTTCCCAGCGAGTATATCGGCTGTATTGCGCCCCGGCATCTGGCCATCCGGAGGGTTTCCAGGGTGCGTCCTGCTCGTCTGGACAGGCGAAATAAAAGCGAAAAATAGTCCTTGACATAGCGAACAAAAAGCGAATATAGTCTCCCCCGTGCGGCGAGGCAATCAATGGCCACTTTTCCCATTCTTCGTGCGACACCAGCGACGCTTGAGCGTCCTCGGAAGCGTGCGAAGCAGACCAGTCTCACCCTTTTCCCCACAGCCGCTCGCCACGGCACCTGTGAGTCCGCCAGCGAAGCTTCCGCGCCCCCTCCGGCGCCAAGCCGGAGTACGAAGCCCGCTGCGGAACTGGTCGGCATTGCACGCCTCGCCGCTTCCTCCCCTCGCGCCGAAGCCAAGCGCGGGACGGAGTATTTCCTTCTTCCCGTTCGTTCAATCCTGAACCACTGCGATTCCGAACGCGTCCCGTTTCGCTGGACCGTGAATCCGTACCGCGGCTGCGAATTCGGCTGCCACTATTGCTATGCGCGCTATACCCACGAATACATGGAACTCGACGGTAACGAGTTTGAATCCAAGATTTACGTTAAGCAGGATGCGGGCGCGCTGGCCCAGCGCGACCTCGCCACGGAGAAAATCTGGGGCGAACACATCGCCATCGGCACCGCCACCGATCCCTATCAGCCGGCGGAACGCGAATTCGGCGCCACGCGCGCGATTTTGGAAAAAATGGCCGAGCGCGAAGGCTTGAACCTTTCCATCACCACGAAATCGAATCAGGTGGTTCGAGACATTGATTTGTTGAAACGCATCGCGGAACGCTCCGCGCTGGTGGTGAACCTGAGCGTTACCACCGTACGCACCAGGCTTGCTCGCCTGCTCGAGCCTCGTGCTCCGCGACCGGACCTGCGTCTGGAGGCGGTGCGCACCCTGAACGAAGCTGGAATCGCCGCCGGAGTGCTGGCGATGCCCATCGTTCCGGGTATCACCGACCGCCCCGAGGATTTGGACGCACTGGCGCGCGCCGCACGCGACGCTCGGGCCCGATGGTTCGCCGGAAACGTGCTATTCCTGACGCCCACTTCGCTGAAACATTTTCTGCCGTTTCTCGATGCGAAATTTCCAAAATTGTCGCGCCAGTATCGCGAGTGGTACGGGCGCCATGGCAACGCGCCGGACGCTTACAAGAGAGAGCTTACCGCGCGCGTCGAGCAACTGCGTGCCAAGTACAGCTTGGGATCGCGCCCGGATCGCTCGGTGAACCGCGCGTGGCGTTCGCCGCAGTTGCAGCTTTCACTCGCGAATGGAGAACAATGATGCCCCGCGTGAGGACCGGACGTTCCAAAAACCGTGGACGTCGAAAGATTGTTTCACACGCCGTGGAGTCGGCGCCGATAATCCCGCAGGCGAAGCCGGTGCGTGGCATGAAGATGAAACACGTTTCCGCGCTCATCATGCTTCTCTCAGCGCTATGCTTGCTGGCGTATTTGGCTGGCCGCGTGGACGTTTCCGCGGCTACCTCCGCACCCGGCGCTACAATGAACGATGCGAAGGAGCACCCCATGTTTCTTGGTCTACGCACGGTGAAATACGAAGTGCAGGATATGGCCAAGGCCAAAGAGTGGTACACGAAGGCCCTGGGCTTTCCGCCCTACTTCGACCAGCCTGCCTATTACGTGGGATTCAACGTCGGCGGCTACGACCTCGGCCTGGTGCCGGCGCCTAAAGCGGAGGCAAAGCGCGTATCCGCTGGCGTTGCGTACTGGGGAGTCGAAGATGCCCACGCCGCATACCAGCGGCTGCTCGATCTCGGCGCTGCCCCCGTGGAAGAGATACAAGATGTTGGCGGAGGTTTGCTCGCCGGCGAAGTACGCGACCCCTTCGGCAACGTGCTAGGCATCATCTACAACCCGCAATTCAAACCCGGCGAAGCGAAATAGCAGCCTTTTTAGAATTATGATCGTGGGGTGCGGCATGCCGTGCCCGGCCCCAAGTGGGCCGAGCCCTCGGATCGCTACGCGTCACGGCACGATGATTCGTGATCGGTCGGAGGCAACCGTTGCCGGAAGAGGGAACCGCTCACGTAGAAAACCGAGGAACGCCCGCGCACGCGGTCGTCCATTCGTTTCCTGTTTTCCGACGCGCAATAGAAAGACCAGCAAATTGAGAATGTCCGATTCCTTCAGCACCGGAAATCCCGCGCGCTCGGCTTCTTCCTTCCGCAATTTCTGCAGAAATTCCGCAAGCGCGCCGTAAAGCGCGTGCGCCACCGGCAAATCAGGCGGCCGCTCGTAATAGATTCCGGTACCTAATGTGCGATACGTTTCCGCCAGAGCCTCCAGCGCGGATAGAGTTGCGGGGTCGTTCAGATCTTTGTGCTGCGCGTGGAAATTCAGAATGGTCGCCGCGATCCCGCTCACCACCGGCCAGCGTTCGTAGATGAATTCCACGTGGAATTCAATCTTGGGATAGGGAAGCTGGTCGCGCGAAATCCGCGGGCGGTGCTCGGCCTCGTAGCTGTGCGCCGTGATCAGGTACGAACAATGCTGCGGGCAGTCAATCGTGACTTCGCGCTCGCGTCCGCAGCAAATCGCGCAAATCTTCTCACCCTTGGCGGGACAAAACCGCTTCGCCGGGCGCTTTTCGCAAATCGGGCAGATCATTCGTGTTCCGGATTTTCAATCCCACGCGAGCGGATTGGGAATGGTTCAGCGCGCCGAGGCCGTCTGACGCAGCAAGACCACGTCGCTATCGCTGTGAGAGCGGAGGATTCCCAGGGTTTTGCCGTCGGCACTCCAGTGGAAATCTTCGATGCGATCCGCTTCAAATTCCGTCACGCGGTGACCAGCAGAGCCGTCTACCGGCGAAACCCAAAGCGCGTACAAGCCATTTTCGCGAATCGGGTAGCCAATGGTTTTGCCGTCCGCGGTGTAGCGAATTTCACCGGTCGCGCGCGGGTCCCGCGGGATCTCGGTCACCGGCTTTAGCGTGTCAAAATCCAGAATCCTGATCACTACCGCTCCGCCGGTGGTCGGCTGAGTCTGAAATGCCAGATACTTTCCGTCCGGCGATACGTTCACGCAACCGCAGGTGAGCAACGCTTCGGAAAGTTGCGTCGTCGCACCTCCGTCCACCGGAACCTTTTTCGCCACGAATTTCCCGGAATCGAAACTCGCGTATACCAGCCATTTCCCGTCCGGTGAGCACATCGCCGGCCCATCGTCGGAGCCCGTCGTGAGCTGTTTTAAGTTTCCGCCCGTGGCGTCCATCCGCCAGATGTTCATCGAGCTGTTGCCTCCGCGAAATGCGGACGCGAAAATAATGTAGCGGCCGTGATCACAAGAAATCGGACCAAAGGAGGGGAAGTCATCATGCAGCAGCGGCGCGCGATTGCTGCCGTCGGCGTTCATCTGAAATATCCCGTTTTCCTGTTCGAGCAGCAGCTTGCCGTCAGGCGTCCAGGCAAACCAGTTCGTGGGCGGCCTGCTGCTCACGGTGACCGGCTTTCCCGCGGCCTTGCCGTCGTAAGTCGCCGTTTGCAGAGTCCCCACGTATTGCGATTGCACCGTGGCGATCGTTTTTCCGTCCGCCGAAAGGCTGAGGCCCGGATAATCGTTGGTATCGTTCGTGATCGGCCGGTAAACCGCACCGGGATACGAAAATATTCCGATTTGCGAACGGTTGAAATTGGAATCGCGCCCGCTGCCCAGGACCAGAATGCCGGCCTGATCGGGCAGCCAGAGCGGAGAGTTCAGGAACATTTCCGACGTCGCGAACGTCTTTTTCTCGCCAGTGGCGGCGTCAAAAAAATACAGCCCGGACACCGCGGACTTTTCCGCTAGAAATTCTGCAACCACGATGAATTTTCCGTCAGGGGACCATGCCGGAGCGCGCAGGCGGGTTCCTTGCTTGGAGAGCAGCTTTTCGTTCGAGCCGTCGGCATTGGCAATCATCAGATCGCCCTCGCCTTGGTTGGGTTTGAACCGCAGGAAGGTCACCTGCGAGCGGTCGGGCGAAAAGCTGATGTTGCTGCTGATGTCGTGAATGATGCGTTCGGGGCTGCCGCCCAGCACGGGCGCGCGATACAAGCTATTCACGTTCTTCTCGCTCTTTTCGGCGCGAACGAAATAAATAAAATTGCCATCGGGCGAAAATTTCAAACCGCGGTAAATGTCATCGGAGGGCGGCACGATTTGCGTGTTGCTGTTCGTCGGAACGTTGCGCAGCCACAGGCTTTCCTGGCCGCCATCGCGCTGCACGTTCAGGATGTAATTCCCATCGGGTGATATGGCCGCAAGCGAGGCCTTGCCCGTCTCCGTCACCGGCGTCACCGCAAAGTGCTCGAATGCCTGCGTCTTGTTGCGCGACACCAGGGAATAGACGCCGAAAGCGGCGGCAGCCAGCAACGCCAGCAGGAACGCTCCGCCCAGCACGGTTCCAAGCTTGTGCTGCCCGGCGACTTGCATCACCGCCGAGCTGGACCCACTCGTCACGGCCGCCGAAGAAACAGGCGGCGCTGCCGCGGGTGTGGAACCCGAAGCCGGGACGGCCACGCTGGCGGACATTTGCGAACTGCTGCTCGCCGCCACGCGTCCTGAAGAATCATTTTCACGCCGCAAACGTTTCAGGTCCGCGCGGATTTCGGCCGCGACCTGATAACGCATCTCGCGATCCTTCTCGAGAGCCTTCTGCAATATTTCTTCAAGCTTTGGGGGGATATCCGGATTCAGGCGCATCGCCGGCGGCGGCACGCGATTCAGAATCGCCTCGAAAATCACTCCCGTGGTTTCGCCGCGGAAGGGCAGCGCGCCCGTGGTCATTTCATAGAGCACGGTGCCGAACGAAAAGAGGTCGCTGCGCGCGTCAAGTTCCTTTCCGCGCACCTGTTCCGGTGACATGTACGCCACGGTCCCCACTGCGGTCCCGGGGCTGGTGAACATTTCGGCGGAGTCGAGCGTGTCATGCGCCATGGCGCCAACCGTCTCGCCCACTCGTGCGGTGCCGCTGCGCGCCGGCACCAATTTCGCCAAGCCGAAATCGAGGATCTTCGCGTGCCCGCGGCGCGTCACAAAAAGATTTGCCGGCTTGATGTCGCGATGAATGATTCCTTCGGAGTGCGCGGCGTCAAGTGCATCGGCGATTTCGATCGCGATGTCCAGCAGGCGGTCCATCTCCAGGGGGCGGCCGTTGATCAGGTGTTTCAGGGTCGCGCCATCCAGAAATTCCATCGCAATGAACGCTTTGCCGTTCTCTTCGCCGATGTCGTAGATCGTGCAAATGCTGGGGTGATTCAGCGCGGACGCTGCCTGCGCTTCCCGTTGAAATCTTCCGAGCGCCTGTTGGTCGCGCGCGACTTCTTCCGGCAGAAATTTCAGGGCGACGAAGCGCCGCAGCCGCATGTCTTCGGCTTTGTAAACGACGCCCATGCCTCCGCCGCCGAGGTTTTCCAGGATGCGGTAGTGCGAAATGGTTTGGCCAATCAGGGAAGGGTTGTCAGTCATCGAACCGCGATTCTAGTTGCCGCGCACATGCAAGTCAACGTGACGCCGAAGTTCCGTTGTGGAAAGAGCGGCGATCTTGACGATCGCTGCGATCGCCTGCGCCCTCAATGTACCGCCATCGGGCCGCCCGGTTTCACTTTCTTCATCAAGAACACCAGGGGAATCATAAAGGCGACCAGAATTCCCAAAATCCAGAAATTATCTATGTAAGCCAGCATGGTGGCTTGCTGATTCAGCACGTTGGCGATCACGCCATGTGCCTGCCGCGATGCCTCGAACGCGCTGGATCCATGAGCTTCGAATAGGCGCGTGGCATTATTAAGAGCGGCCTGGTATTGAGGGCTTCCCGAATTGAGGCTGTGCGCCATTTCCGATTGATGCACTTGCGCCCGCCGGGCCAGCATGGTGATCACAAACGAAATTCCCACGCTGCCGCCGACATTCCGAGCCAAATTAATCAGGCCCGAAGCGGCATTATTCTTTCCCGGCGGCAAAAACGCATAGGCCGCGGTATTGATCGGAACAAAGAGAAACGCCAACGCCAGCGCCTGATACACCCTCGCCGTCGCGATGGTACGAAAATCCACGGAGGTGTCGAAGCTGGTCATGTGAATCAATGCGATGCATAAAAGCGTGAAGCCAAAGAAGAGCAATCGGCGAGCGTCCGTGTGCCCGAGCAAATAACCCACCATGGGCATACATAATATGATGGCGAACCCGCCGGGCATCAGGGCGAGGCCGGCCTGCTCCGCGGTGTATCCCATTAGTTGCTGCACAAACTGCGGAATCAGCACGGTGCTTGATAAAAGCGCAAAACCCACCATAAACATCATCAGGTTACCTACGGCGAACGAGCGGTCCTTGAAAAGATGGAGATCTATGATCGGATCCTTGTGATACCACTCCCAGAAACATACCCCGATCAACGCCGCGACGCTGATCACCGTCATCGTCACGATGAAGTGCGAGCCAAACCAATCGTCGCGCTGCCCCTTATCGAGCACCACCTGCAACGTCCCCAGGCCCAACGCCAGTAGTCCCAGCCCGATGAAATCAACTCTGAAACCTTTGCGGTTTCCCCCCTTCATGTACGGAGGATCGCTGATCAGCATGTTGGTCAGCAGCAGGGAAATGATGCCGACGGGAATATTGATGAAAAAAATCCAGCGCCAATTGAAATTGTCGGTAATCCAGCCACCGAGCGTGGGACCGATAGCGGGCGCCAGCACTACGGCCATGCCATAAACCGCGAAAGCCATGCCGCGTTTTCTAGGTTCGAACGTATCCGCCAGAATCGCTTGCTCGCTGGGTTGCAGCCCGCCGCCTCCGGCCCCCTGCAGCACGCGGCAGACGATCAACATGGAAAGGTTGGGAGCCAGCCCGCAAAGGAAGGAACTGATCGTGAAAACTGCCACGCAAGTCATGTAAAACCGCTTGCGGCCGATCAATTGCGAAAACCATCCGCTCATCGGCAGCACGATGGCGTTGGAAACCAGATAGGAAGTCAGAATCCAGGTGCTTTCATCCTGGCCGGCCGAAAGGCTTCCCGCGATGTGCGGCAGCGCGACGTTCGCGACGCTGGTGTCGAGCACCTCCATGAAGGTGGCGAGCGTCACCGTCAACGCGATGATCCAGGGATTTACGACCGGGCGCTGCCAGGCCGAATCCGCCGAAATGGCTGCGGCGGAACTCAAACTACTTCACTCTTACCTTCGGCTCCACGGACATTCCCAGCCTCAAGTAGTCGTCGCGGTTCTCGCCCGGATCGAGCACGATTTTCACCGGAATGCGCTGCACGACTTTCACGTAATTTCCGGTGGCGTTTTCCGGCGGCAGCAGGCTGGTGCGCGCGCCGCTGGAACCCGCGATGCTGTCCACTTTGCCCTTGTACTTGCGGCCATTGGCGTCCACCTTTATTTCCACGGGTTGTCCGGGCCGCATGTATTTCAACTGCGTTTCCTTGAAATTAGCTGTGACCCACACGTCCGCCAGCGGCACGATGGAAAAAAGCTGTTGCCCCGGCTGGACGTTCATCCCTACTTCCGCGTTTTTTGAGACCACGCCGTCCACCGGCGCAATGATCTTCGTGTACTGCAGATTCAGTTGCGCTTGTTCGAGCGCCGCTTCTTTCTGCTGCACGGTTGCGTCCGCGGAAAGCGCCTTCTCGCGTGTGGAAGCCACTTGCCGCGGCCCCGTCTGCGCATAACGCAAATTCGCTTCGGCCTGCGCCTGCTTGCTCTTGGCTTGCGTCACCTGCTCCGCTGCGGCAGCCGCGGAGGCGCGGGCCGCCGCGACCGTGGCGGTACCGGCTCGCGCGGCCGCTACCGCTGAATCGTACAATTGCTTCGAGATTTCCTGCTTGTCCACCAACTGTTTGTAGCGCACCAGGTCGTTCTGCGCTTTCACGTCGTTGGCCTGCGCCTGCTCCAGTTGCGCGTTGGCAGCGTCATACTGCTGCTGCGCGGCCACGATTCCCGCGCGCGTGTTCTCCACATCCGCTTCCGACACGGTCACCTGGCTCGCAGTATTCACCGAAGTAATCGGGACGTTGATATTCGACGCTTGTGCGGTGGCTTCGGCGTCCGCGAGCTGCGCCTTCGCTTGATCCACCGCTACCTGATAGTCGCGTGGATCAATTTCCGCCAGCACCGTTCCGGCCTTTACGTGCTGGTTGTCGTCCACATTTACTTTCAAAATATAGCCCGAAATCCGCGCGCTCAGCGGCATCAAGTGGCCGTCAACTTCCGCGTCGTCGGTGGATTCATACGTCGAAAAATACTGGTATGCAAAATATCCCCCCACCAGCAGAACCAGGAACACAATCGCCAAAATCATCGGCGCGCGCGGATGCGTGCGAAAGAATCCCTCAGAGCGCGCGGGAGGCGGCGGAGCGGTCGAATGCGTTTCAGCCGGAGCAGGCTTTTCCGAAGGCGGAGGATTTACAGGGAGGTCAAGTTCGGTTTTTTGCGGCATTGGATTATTTTCCTTTGAAGTATTCCCGAACGCTGGCTTCTCCCAGGCCCATCGCGCGAGCCAGGGAAATCTTCGCGTAGTTGAAGTTGTAGAGGCTGTTGATGTAGCTGTCGTTCGCGCTCGCTACCTGCTCCTGCGATTGCACCACTTCCACTGTATCGGTCACGCCCGCCGCAAAGCGGTCGCGCGACTGATCCAGCGTCTGCTGCGCCAGGTCAATGTTGCTTTTCGCCACTTCCACTTGCTGGGCCGAAGATTGCAGATTCAAGAATGCCGTGCGCACATCCGCATCAATCTGCGCGCGGATGTTTTCCAGTTTCTGGCGGTTCTGCTCCACCTGCGCGTCGGCTACCAGTTCATCGCCGTGTACTTTGCCGCCCTGGAAAATGGGAATGCTCAGCGTCCCGCGAACGTCGAACACGCCATGCGTAGCCAAAGTCTCATAGGTTCCGGCCAAGCCGTAATCTCCGCTGAACGAAAGACTCGGATAATACTCAGCGCGCGCCGACTTCCTGGTGTATTCCGCAGCGCGCAATGTGGCGCTGGCCGCCTGATAATCCGAGCGCGAAGCGTAAGCGCGCTGCAGAGCCTCTTCCAGTGTCAGTCCCGTGAACGGTTCGTAGGGCGACTTGTCCGTCAGATCATATTCCTGCCCAGGCGCCAGGCCGATCACTCGCGCCAGGGTCAACTTCTGAATCGCGAAATCGTTTTTCGCCTGAATCAATTGCTGCTGCCGCGTTTTCAGCTCCACTTGCGCGCGCAACCCGTCAATCGCCGGAGAAGTTCCGGCCTGCACCTGGTCGGATGCCTGGTTGTAGAGAGCCTGCGCCGTGTTCACCTGTGCGGCCACTGTTTCGATTCGCGATTCGTCCGCAATCGCCTGCAAATAGTTGTAGCCCACCGCCAACACCACCAGATCCCGCGCATCCTTGGCCGTGTACTCCGCGGCCTTGACGCTTTGCGACGCCGCGTGCGTGTCGTTGATCGCCTTCAAATCAAACAGCGATTGCGTTACGTAAGCGCGCGCGTCGTAATATCCAAACGGCCCCACGATGGACGGAAAACTGACGCCGAGGCTGGGCGGAAACTTGAAACTGAATCCGAATTCGGCCAGATCTATTTGCGAGCCGTCGACATAACTCGTGGTGGTTGCATTCGGCAGCAGTGCGCTCAATTTTTTCCAGCGCTCGCCGCGTGCATTCACCACGTCCTGCCCGGATAGCAACAGTCCCAGGTTCGCTTTCAAGCCGCGGTCAATCGCGTTCTGCAGCGAGATTTGCGCCACGCCCGGTTCCAGTTTTCCCGGCACGCTGCCTTGAAAGGCGTTCTGCGTCGCCGGAGCTGCCGGGCCGCTGCTTCCTCCACTGCTCGCAGACGATGAAGACGTGCCATTTTGCAAAGCCACCGAACCCGCGGCCAATTGCGCGTGCGCCGGCGCTGCCGCAATCAGCAGTAAGATTGCTGGAATTATGAATGTCGTACTTCGCGCGGTCACAATTACCTCCTGCTTACAGCATTCCGAGCTTGGATGAATCTGGGGCCCTGCAAGACTCAGCAAATTCATAGCCAGACGAGACTTGGACGATACCGTAGGGCTCACACCCCGGTCTTGCGTCGCAATTTGCGATTCGTCCGGCCACTCGCCACTTCCAGATTAGGGCGGATCAAGTCCCATATTCCTTCGCAAGTTTTCCGTAGCGAAGAATCCGGCCTTAGGGACCAACTCATAGTCGCGCCCATGAACGTTATCTGCGTCAGGCGCGCCAGATCACCCGCGGGAATGTCGCGGCGTATCTCTCCGCGTTCTTGCGCCAGCAAATAAATCTCCGTCAGGATCCGCCGGGCTATTTGCGAGCGCTTCACCAGCGCCTCGCGAACCGACGTGCAGGAAGCATGCGCCGCAAAGATCGCGCGCAATAGCGCGGGGCTCTTGTCCGATTGCCCCGCCGCGTCGCCTGCCAGCTCTCGCATGACGTCCAGCACTGGCGCTTTCGAGGAGCGGGCCCTTTCCAGCGCCCGCTCCACCGCCGCCACTCGTTCCCCGCCAAATTCGGCCAGAATATGTTCCTTGGTCGGGAAATAATTGAAGAACGTCCCTTTGCCTACGTCGGCTGCCTCGGTGATGTCCTCCACGGTGGTTTCCAGGAATCCGCGTTGCGCGAACAAATCCAGCGCGGCGCGGTACAGGCGGTCGCGCGTCTGCGTGCGATGGCGTTCCCGGCGACCGCCCAACGGCGCGTTTTTCGTGCGCTGAGAAATAGTGGATGTGTGCGGCATCTTCTCAAGTACTCCAACATTGACCATAGGACAAGTCCGACCATTAGTCAAGTTTGGACTGAAGTCACCTCGCGCGATAGGAACGCTTGGAAGGGAAAGATGGCGCCGGAGGGCTGAACCCTCCGGCGCCTGTCAGGTGCTAAGAGAAGTCGCGCTTAGTTCGAGAGGTTCTTCGGGCTGTGCTTGTCCAGAACTTCCAGCATGAGCTTGGCCGACGGCGGAGGCGGCACTGCGCCCTTCAGCACGATGTCCTTCGCCGGTATCTTCTTGCCGTAGATCCGCTCGTTGGCATCGTTGTCCGGACGAACCGTCGAACCCGCCAGCGAGACTCCCGCGAAAAGACCGCGCGCTCGGGAATACGTAAGCATTTCCGCGCGCATGGTGACATCGGTGTCCGCCGCTGCGTTCCGGCCCACCGGTCCGGCCGCCACCGAGGCGTCGCCTCCCAGTTTCACTTTGCTGCTAAGAATCGAACTGGCGCCGCGGTCGTTCATCACCAGGATCACGAAGTCAGTCGCCTGTCCGCCGATTTGGAATCCGACGCTCGCGCCTTCCAGCGCCATCATTGTCGGTGCGCCCCAACGGCCGCGGAAATTCGGGCCCCTGCGACAGGTCATCACTCCGCGCCCGTAACTTGCGCCCACGATAAACGCGGCCTTCAGCACCGATGGATACACGATGACGCAGTCTGCCTTGTCAATCAGGCTCTGCGGAATGTTGTCCGGAATGTCCATGATTTCCTTGAGGACTTTTCCAGCGTTGTCGATCCGGTCCTGATCGGTCGTCGTGTCGTCCGCACGGACGATGGTTGGGTTGAGGATCGCTGGCAGGCCGATCAACGCAGCAACGAGCAGCGCCGAAAGAATTTTTCTCATCGAATGTACCCTCCTATGGGTGGAAGGTAATCATATGGATTCCTTGCTGAATTCGCAACCCTTCGTCCGTAGCCAAGGGGCGCCGGGGAAACATGTCATATAATCGGACGCTTGCCGAACGTTTGCTCGTCCAAAGGTTCTTAAAATCGTGACGCGATCGCTTCCATCACCGCGCAGCTACCTTTTCCGTTCGATGTTAGCCGCTCCGCTATGCGCGGTTTTGTCGCTGGTGCTCCCAGCCAACGTCTCAGCTCAACAATTGGTTTCCGCCGCGCATCGCAACGTTGCGTTGCCCGGCCCGCCGCGCGCCGCGGTGCGTCCGGACGTCGCGCGATTTCGCGCGCGCGTGGATGCCGCTCTCGCGGAAGCTCATGCCCAGAAAGCGTTTTGGGGCATTCTGGTCGCCGATCGTGATACGGGCGAGACGTTGTATGAATTGAATGCCGATCGCTTTTTCACTCCCGCATCCAACGCGAAAATTTTCACTTCCTCGCTCGCGTTCGCGATGCTCGGACCGGCATTTCAGTTTCGCACCACGCTGGAATCCACCGGCAAACTGGGGACCGACGGCCATCTTGCGGGCGATCTGGCATTCGTCGGGCGCGGCGATCCGGATATTTCCAACCGCAAATTTCCCTATGCCGGAAAAGTGGAGCGCGACGGCCCCACCGAAACAGTTCTGGCGCAAATGGTGGATGAAGCCATCGCCAAGGGCCTTAAACAAATTGACGGCGATATCGTCGCCGATGACAGCTATTACCCTTACGATCCCTATCCTCCCGGATGGACGGTTGGCGACCTTTTCTTCACTTTTGGCGCGCCGGTTAGCGCCATCGCGTTCAATGACAATTGCATTTCCGTGGAAATTCGCCCCGGCGAACACGGCGGCGATCCCGCAACCATCGCCGTGGACCCGGCCGCCGCGCTCGATACCTTTGGCTATGAACTGAAAACGATTGCGCCCGATGGCAAACCCGAATTTGGCGTTGTGCGCCAGCCGGGCCCGCAATTCCTTTTGTTGCGTGGCCAAATTCCGCTGGGCCATTCGCCAATGATGCTTGACCTGGCCATGCCCGATCCCGCCGAAACCACGGCCGTAACGCTTAAGCAGATTTTTCAATCGCGCGGAGTCCCGGTTACCGGCACCGTCCGCGTGCATCACGCGCCGCCACCGGAAATTTATCCGGACGCGCCAATTGTTTTGGGCCCGGCGCCCGCCCCGCCGTCCCCCACGGCGATCGTCTTCGCGGAACACATTTCGCCGCCGCTTTCTGAAATCGTGCGCGTCACCAATAAAGTGAGCCAGAACCTGCACGCCGAATTGTTGTTGCGCGCCGTCGCCCACGAAAAAAAAGGATTCGGCGTCACGGATGCAGGACTCTGGGTCGAGCAGGATTTCCTGAAAAGCATCGGCGTCGCGGATGGTGATGTGGTTCTCTCCGACGGCTCCGGACTTTCTCGTGACGACCTCGTCACGCCTCGTGCGGTGCTGCAACTGCTCCGCTATGACGCGCTGCAACCGTGGGGCGCGGACTACATTTCCACATTTCCCATTGCTGGCGTTGATGGCACCCTGGAGAACCGTTTCCTGGGAACCGCCGCCGCCGGGCACATCCAGGCAAAAACAGGCGCGCTCGACCACGTTCGCGCGATGTCTGGCTTCGCCACCACGCTGCATGGCGAGCGCCTGGTCTTCACAATTTTTGGAAATAACAACCCGCAGCGCGGCCGCGATTCCATCGTCGCCATGGACGCCATCGCCGTCGCGATGGTCGAAACACTCAACCCTCCCGCCCCGGTGCGTCCCGGCAAGAAAACCAGCAAGAAAAAATGAAGTCGCCCGCGAAAATTGTCACGGTGTTCGGTAGTTCCCGTCCGCGTCCCGGCGAAACGCAATATTCGCTGGCACGCGAACTCGGCGGGGAATTGGCGCGCCGCAATTTTGTTGTCTGCAGCGGAGGTTATGCCGGAACCATGGAAGCCGTTTCGCGCGGCGCCAAGGAAGCGGGGGGCCGCACGATTGGCGTCACCGCGAATTTTTTCAAAGCTCGCACAAACCAATTTGTTGACGAAGAAATCCGCAAAAAAACCTGGCAGGATCGGCTTTTCGCGCTCATCGAGCGCGGCGATGCCTTCATCGCCTGCCCCGGCGGCACCGGAACGCTCGTGGAATTGGCTGTAGTGTGGGAGATGCTCAATAAAAACGTGATCGCCAGGAAGCCACTCGTGGTGCTTGGCGAATTCTGGCATCCGATCATTGACCGCGTGCGCGAAGTCGAACTTGGGGACGAAAGCCAGTGGGGCGAGAAAGCTTCGCCGCTGATTCATCGAGCCGTGTCGCCCGCCGGCGCCGCAAGCTTCCTGGCCGATTATTTCGAGAAGTTAAGGGCGTGCCGTCAAGCCCGGTGACGCCGGCCCGCACGCCGCGTTTTTGCGTGTCCTGATTTCCCACAGGCAACCGGGCTACAATAAACTCATCAGCGCATAGTTATCATGAGGGATTCGTGTCGCGTTCTGCGGAACAAGTTCTCGAGTTCGACCGATTGAAAGAAACAGTAAGCGGTTACACCACCTGTGCGCCTGGACGCCGCGCCGTTGCAGCACTCGCGCCACAGCAGGACGTCGCTGCGCTCGGGGCGGAATTCACATTGATCAGTGAAGCCGTCGGGTACTTGCGCCCCGGCTCCGAGCTCGGTTTCGGCTCGCTGGCCGATCCCGAAGCTTGGCTCACCCGTCTCGCCGTTCCCGCGTCGGTCCTTTCCATCGCGGAGCTCCTGGACGCCACTTCACTCTTGGAGCTGGTGAATTCCGTTCGGATGACTTTTAAAGAAGACGCCGCCAAACATCCGCAACTTTCGGCGCACGCCGCCGCTCTGGCAGATTTTCGCCACCTCTCGACGGCCATCCGCCGCGCGATTCTTCCCAATGGCGAAATCAGCGACGACGCTTCGCCGCAACTCCGCCGCATCCGTACCGGCATCGCGCACGGCCGCGATAAAATTCGCCGCTCGCTCGAAAGCATTCTGCGCGCTCGCGGCGAAACCACCGGCGAAGATTATGTGACGCTGCGCAACGACCGCTTTGTGATCCCCGTGCGTGCATCCGAACGGCGCAGCGTACCCGGCGTGGTCCACGGCGCGAGTTCGACCGGTCAAACCGTTTTTGTCGAGCCACTTGAAGCCATTGATCTGAACAATCGGCTGGTCCAGCTTTCCGAAGAAGAGCTCGTCGAAATTTCGCGGATCCTTACGGAACTTACCGAGCGGCTCCGCGCCGAACGAGCCTCGCTCGGGGCGGCGGCCGCGCAAATTGCCCATCTTGATTCCGTTTTCGCCCGCGCGCGATTTGCGCGTGAAATTGATTGCGTGATGCCCACGTTTCAGCAGGGCAATTTCCTGCGCCTGGATTCCGCGCGCAATCCCGTCCTCGAAGCCAAGCTGCGTCCGCTCGGGCGCCAGGCCGTCCCCCTGTCGCTCGCACTCGGTGGCGACGAAACAGTAATGGTCATTAGCGGACCCAACACCGGCGGCAAGACCGTCGCCCTGAAATCCGTCGGCCTCGCTGCGCTTTCTGCGCAATCCGGTATTCCGGTCGCCGCAGAACGCGCCGAGCTGCCCATCTTCGATCACGTCCTCGCTGATATCGGCGACGAACAATCCATCGCCGCGGACCTTTCCACATTTTCCGCGCATATCGTCAATTTAAAATCCATGCTGGATGTCGCCACGGACCGTTCGCTGATTTTGGTGGATGAAATGGGCACCGGCACAGCTCCCGAGGAAGGCGCCGCTCTGGCTGTAGCGCTGCTGGAAGAGTTTCGCGCGCGCCGCGCGCTCACCATCGCCACCACTCACCACGATCGCTTGAAGTCTTACGCATCCACTGCTCCCGGAATCGTGAACGCCGCCATGGAATTCGACGAAGAAAATCTGCGTCCCACCTTTCGGCTTCTTGTCGGCGTTCCCGGCACGTCCAGCGGCATCGAAATTGCTCGGCGCCTCGGCCTGCCCGCGCGCGTCGTCGAACGCGCCCGCGCCAGCCTTTCGCCGGAATCGCGCGAGGCTCGCGATTTGATAGCCTATCTGCATCGCAGTCGCGACGAAATGGAACAGCTCAAGCAACAAGCGCGCGAGGAATTGGCGCACCTCGAAGCCAAACGCCGCTCGCTGCAAACCGAATGGGTCGAGCGACAGAAAAAGCGCATCGCCGAGCTCGAACGTAATTTTCAGGAAACGCAAAAACGGCTGGAAGCCGAAATCTCGCGTCTAGCCGAAGAGATTCGCGACCGCACGTTACGCGCGCAGATCGAAAAGCAATCTGGCAAGCGCGTCGCAAAGATCGCTGCGGACGCTCGCGCGGATACCAACGCTGCGGTGCTCGAAACGCTCTCCGCCTCGCAAGAAGATCTGGGCGTTTCCCCCGTTGTCGCCGGCAAACCCGTCGCTCCCGAACGTCTGTCCGCGGGCCAGCGTGTGGTCCTGAAAAATTTCAAGCAACCGGTCGTCTTTCGCCGTCACGATGGTCGTATGGCGGAAATCGAAGCGGGCCCGTTGCGCATGCGCGTCCCGCTCAACGACGTAATCGGCATCGCAGCGGATCAAGCGAAGTCCGCGAAGCCGGAAACGGCGGCCGGTGCGCGGCCTTACGGCATCACGGTCCACGCGCAACCAAGCGACGAGCTTGTCGCCGACGAAATAAATGTAATCGGCTGCACGGTGGAAGAAGCCACCCGGCGCGTGGACAAATTTATTGACGAAGCCGCCCTGGCCGGTAAGCCCTCCGTCCGCATAATCCACGGCCACGGCATGGGCGCGCTCCGTCGCGGCCTCGGCGAATTCTTGTCCGCGCACCCGCTGGTGGAAAGCATCCACCATGAAACAGAGGATCGCGGCGGCGCAGCCATCACCATCGCCGAGTTGAAATCGTGAAGGCAAGATGCTAAAGCTCAACTCCTAAACCGATGGCTGAGGCTGGAAGTTTCGCGGATCGCGTGAAACAGCAGGCGGACATTGTCCGCGTCATCGGCGAATACGTGCGCCTGAAAAAAACCGGCCAGAATTTCACCGGGCTTTGCCCCTTCCACCAGGAAAAGACTCCTTCTTTCGCCGTGCATCCCACCAAGCAGATCTACCACTGCTTCGGCTGCGGCAAAGGCGGCGACGTCTTTCAATTCGTCATGGAGCTGGAAAAATCCACTTTCCCGGAAGCCGTGCGCACCGTCGCGGAAAAATGCGGCATCGCGATTCCCAGGCAGCGCGAGCGGTCCCCCGAAGAGCGCAAGGAAAATCAGCAACGTAGCGCGCTGGTAGAAATGCATCGCGAAGCGGCCGCGTATTTCGCGCGCCAGCTGCACGATAGTCCGGAAGGCAAAGTGGCTTACGCATATCTCGAAGATCGTGGCCTGAATCGCGAAGCCATCACGCGCTTCGGCTTGGGCTTTGCGCCCTCCGCGGGCGATGCGCTGTTCCGTTTTCTGAAGCAGAAATATCCGGAAAAACTCCTGGAAGTTTCCGGCATCGTCTCGCGCGATCAGAATGGCAATCGCTTCTACGATCGCTTCCGCCGCCGCATCATGTTTCC
Organism: uncultured Acidobacteriota bacterium; assembly: GCA_963804655.1. Lineage (GTDB taxonomy): Bacteria > Acidobacteriota > Terriglobia > Acidiferrales > UBA7541 > Palsa-295. The sequence continues at coordinate 196,925 of CAWDRE010000002.1, forward strand.
CATCTCTAACGAAGCCGGGAAAATAATCGCTTTCGGCGGTCGCGCCATGGGTGACGACATGCCGAAATACATGAACTCACCCGAAACGCCGATTTATTCCAAGAGCAATGTGCTCTACCACCTCGACCGCGCCAAGGAAGCGCTGCGCCAAAGCGATTTCGCGGTTCTCGTCGAAGGCTATATGGATGCCATCGCCGTCGCTCGCGCTGGCGTCGGCAACGTCGTAGCAAGCTGCGGCACCAGCCTCGCCGAGCCGCAGACGAAATTGCTCGCGCGTTTCACGCGCCGCATCGTCGTAAATTACGATCCGGATACGGCTGGCCAAGCCGCCACCGAACGCTCGCTCACTCTGCTGCTCGAAAAAGAATTCGATGTGCGTGTCCTCGCGCTTCCCGGCGGCGCCGATCCCGATAAATTCATCAAGGAGCAAGGAGTCGAAGCCTACAAGAAGCTGCTTACGCAAGCGCCGCCGTACCTCGATTACCTGATCGCGCGCGCGCGCCAGATGGATCGCAGCACTGCGCAGGGAAAGGTCGCCGCGCTGAATTTCCTGATGCCTTACGTGCAGCGCCTCCCGAATCGCCTGTTACGTTCGGAATGGGCCACGCGCATCGCCTCCGAGTTGCGCGTGGATGAGCCGGTCCTGCGTGCGGCCCTGCGCCGCGCCGCGGACGAACGCCGCAGCGAAGTGAAGCCCAAAGCCGAGCTGCTTACCCCCGCCGTAAAACGCGCCGAGCGCCAGTTAATCCGCATGCTCTTCGAAGCCGAAGAATTCCGCGAAAAACTGGCGCACGAAATTGCTAACGACGATCTCCATCGCGGCCTGGAAACAGCAAAAATCTTCGAATCTCTATTCGTGGCCATAAACAAGAACGAAAAACCGGACGCCGCCGCGCTCAGCGCCTCGCTCGAAGAAAAAGACCGCCGTCTGCTCTTTGAGATTCTCTTCGAATCGCTGCCCGAGGCCACCTGGGACGACGCTGCCAGCTGCCTCGACTTTCTGCGTAGCCGCCATTTGGAAGAGGAACTCGCTGAACTGCAGAAGCAACTGGAGGCCAAGCCTGCTCCCGATGAATTGCGCCGGATCGTGACGCGCCGCCTGGAATTGCAGAAGTTGCTGGCGAGTCACTAAGAGATTGTTGCTAAATAAGCCCTTGCGACCAGTCGGAATAGGCTCCGTCCGGACTAGTCCAGACGCTCAGAAACTTCGCCGGCACAATAACTTACGGCGTGGCGTTGACGTACCTGCACCCCATGTTATATATTCGTAAGGTTTTGGAGGAAACGGGCGGCACACTTCGCGCATCATATAGATGTGTGAGGGCAGGCGCGGGCGTGCTAGCACGGGCGCGGAATCGGCGACGGGCTCGAAATTTCGTCTTAAAATATCCGTTTAAATGCTGCTAACGCAAAGTGCGCCGGGGTGTCTCACCACGGCGGCTTTGCATTTTGCGGACCCGTGTACGCGCATCGCCTGACCTCTGCAAGGGAGGAAGTGTGACGGTTGCTCTTGAGGAAAAATACGACCAGGTTCGGCAACTCATCGCCATGGGCAAGGAGCGCGGCTACCTGCTCTACGATGAGGTGAACGACATCCTGCCGCCCGAGGTTCATTCTTCGGAAGAAATTGACGATTTACTCTCGACCTTCGAGCGTTACGGCATTGATGTTTACGAAGATTTGGCCAGCGCCAAAGCTGCGCTTGCCGCCGCCGATGCCACCGATTCCACCGAACCAGTGAAGGAATCGGAATCGAGCGCCTCGGAAGATGGCGATCTCGATCTAACCCCCGGCTCGCTCGAAAAAACCAACGATCCCGTGCGCATGTACCTGCGCGAAATGGGCACCGTTCCGTTGCTGACTCGCGAAGGCGAAGTAGCCATCGCCAAGCGCATCGAGCGCGGACAATTGCTCGTGCTGAAAACCATCACGCGCGCTCCGCTCATCCTGAAGGAACTTCTGCAGGTTGGTGAAGATCTGCGCAATGGCTCGCGCTCCATCAAGGAAATCGTTCAGTTCGACGATGAGGAACTCACCGAAGAAAAGATCGAAGCGAAAACCAAAGATACGCTCAAGCAGATTGATAAGGTCGCCAAGCTTTACCTTCTCGCGCTGAAGCAGGCCGCCAAACTCGGCAAAATGGCGAAGTCCAAGAAGCGCCCCTATCTGCGCGCGCGCTACGCTTTGGCTCGCACGCGCGTCGAGATGTCCAATCGCATGCGCGATCTCGATTTCAATCCGCTCGAGAAAAAGCGCTTGATCGAAAAGATTCGCCAGACCGTCGAGCGCGTCCATTTCCTCGAGCGCGAAATCGTAAAACTCGAGCGCCGCGTGGAAGCCTCGAAAGCGGATGTGCAGGCCGAAGCCCGTAAGGATTTGAAGGCGCGTCGTCAGGAGCTCGCCGAAATCGAATTGGCCAGCGAAGTAAGCCCCACCGAGCTGAAGCGTGGCCTCCAGGTGATTCTTCGCGGCGAAGCCGAAGCTGAACAGGCCAAGAAAGAACTGATCGAGGCCAACCTTCGTCTCGTCGTTTCCATTGCGAAGAAATACACCAATCGCGGCTTGCAGTTCCTCGACCTGATTCAGGAAGGCAACATCGGCCTGATGAAAGCCGTGGACAAATTCGAATGGCGCCGCGGCTACAAGTTCTCCACCTACGCCACTTGGTGGATTCGCCAGGCCATCACGCGCGCCATCGCCGACCAGGCTCGCACCATCCGCATTCCGGTGCACATGATCGAAACAATCAATAAACTCGTGCGCACCCAGCGCCAATTGGTGCAGGAACTCGGCCGCGAGCCGACTTCCGAAGAAATCGCCAAGCGCATGGACATTCCTGTCGCGAAAGTGCGCAAGATTCTGAAAATCGCGCAGGAGCCGATTTCGCTCGAAACTCCCATCGGCGAGGAAGAAGATTCGCATCTCGGAGATTTCATCGAGGATAAGGCCGTCGTTTCGCCTTCGGACGCGGTCATCAATCTCAGCCTGAAGGAACAAACTTCTTCTGTGCTGAAGACCTTGACCCCGCGCGAGGAAAAAGTCATCAAGATGCGTTTCGGTCTCGATGACGGCAGCGAGCACACTCTCGAAGAAGTCGGCCAGTCGTTCGCCGTCACTCGCGAACGTATCCGCCAAATCGAAGCCAAAGCCCTGCGCAAGCTGCGCCACCCGTCGCGCTCGCGCAAACTCCGCGCCTTCCTCGAAGGCTCCGCCAACGATTACTAACTGCCGCGCCCGCGGCGGAGCGTGAATCGCAAGGCTTTTTTGTGGGAGCAGGGGTGGGTCTCAGACCCGCCCCTCTATTGCAAACGCAAGGATCAACCCTCCAAGGTTTCCTGCAGCCGATTCAACGCTTCAAACCAATACGTCTTCATCTTCGCGCATTCTTTCGAACTGGAAAGTTTCATGTGGTCCACGGCCGCTTGGCTCTTTCCCGCGCCCTTGGCGTAAAAATTCACGCTCAATCGGCTCGCCCCACCATCCCACTTCGCGCGCAAAGATTTGTTCGGCGTCGCAGTAGTGATTTCGAGCTGAACGCCCGGCAACCAGCGCCGCCGCAACTTTTCATCCGCCCACGATTCGTACAATTTTGTCATCGGGACATTTAACGTGCGGCTTCCCGACGCCGCGAACTCCCCATCGCACTTCTGAAATTTCTCACGAATGCCCCGTTCGTGCTCGTACGGCACGGCAATCATTTGCGCCCACCACGCCCCCACCTTATGCTTCTCGGCCAGGTAAGCCGAGATCTCTTTATGCGGCCACTTCTTCGCGCCCGCTTTGTCCAAAATCTTGAACCACTCCGGCCAGGTTTTACCCGTGCGCTCCTTAACCGCTTCGTCGCTCATCCTCTTCGCTTCCCGCGGTCTTTTCATCGGCATCGCTCCTATTTTTGTTGCTGCGCCGTCGCCCAATTCACCGCCGAACCGTAGCCATACACCAGCTGTGCTCCGCGATCGGCGCCGATCGCCAGCAATATGCCCAGCACCACCAGCCCCAGCAACAATATCTTCCGCAATTTCGCGCTGAAATCCTTGCGCATGAAAAACGCGAACATGCACAGCCCAATCGCCAGGCTCGTGGCCGTCAACATCAACGTCTCGTGGATTCCCACCGCTCGCTGCGCTTCACCCGGCGCCACCGAATTTTGCGCCGCCAGTCCGGTCATCGCCGTGACGATCGCCGCCAGCGTGCCCAGATACAGCAGCCGCGTCGCGGTCCGCTGCAATTCATCGCTCGCGCGCCAGATCGCCAGTAGCTCGAAGAGCAGCGCCGCCAGCCACAGCACAATCGGGAAGTGCACGAACATCGGATGCAAATTCAAAGCAGCTTTCATGCCTGGAAGCATCGCCTTTCGCCTCCTCGCGGGAATTGCAGCGCCCGCGCCTAGACGCGCATTATGTGCCAACCGCCGCGGATGGTAAATCGCTGTATAATGCGCGCCATTCGCGTTTTAGGGAGCCTCAGCAAGCGCTATTCAGCGCGCGACCGGCACACCATGCAGCAGAGTAAGACAATAAAAGCCCGCCGACCCGAGCGCGATTACTCGCACCGTTTGTTGATTGATAAGCTGGGAGTAAAGCCAGGTCAGAAAATCGCGGTACTCGGAGTGGAAAGCGTGGAATTTCTTGCCGACCTCGCCGCGCGCGTGCCTGAATATTCCCGTGGTAAGCGTGCCGCCGGCGCCGACTTGATTTTCTTTTCAGCCGAGACGGTGAGTGACCTGGCGAATCTAAAATCCCTCGCGCGCTCCATCTCCACAGATGGCGCAATCTGGGTCGTTTACCCCAAAGGCCAAACCCGCATCCGTGAAATTGACGTAATCAACGCAGGCAGGTCCGCTGGCCTCACCGACAACAAAGTCTGCAGCTTCTCCGGAACTCACACCGCCCTGCGTTTCTGTATTCCTCGCTCGAAACGCTAAGACGGCGCAGAAACGCGTGCGATATCCGCAGAGGTAACTCCCGCCGGAATCCGCACTCTCGCGTGGACGCTGCACAAAGCGATGCTCTGAACTGGATCCTCTGGGAGGTAAAACACCGGCACCAGACCCGAGTCCGTGAGGGCGTCTTCAGGAGCGGTGATTCCGGCAACACGACGGAAACGTTCCCCCGCGCGCATCCAAAACTGATACGCGCCTTCGTTCCAATATCCGATTGCGACGTCTCCGTCGCGAAGAATCATCCGGGCAGCGAATTCGCGCCTCACCGCCGCTATTGCCGTGATCGTCGCGATGATCAGGTAGAGCAGTAAAAGCCATTCTGCATAGCTCGAAGAAATAGCGTGACCGAAAGCCGGATGATGATTCAGGGCGAAACGCGCAAGGGTTTCACCACTCAAGGCCCAGACGATGAGCAGAAGCAACAAGTCTAGCTTAGCGTCGGACGGCCAGTACACTTCACGCGGCGTAGGAAGGGCAATTAACGTCTTCCACTGTCGCGGAGCTTCGGGCGGCCGCCACGACAGAGACGGCGGTGGAGCGGGATCGATCTTGGTTGTGCACGCGTCTAGCGCTAGCGCCGAGTCCTGATACTCCACCCGCGTCTTCTGCAAAAAATAAGCCCAGGCGAGCCCGAGCGCCAGCAACAAGGACGCGACGGCCCAGTATCTCCAGTCGAGCTTTGCGAAAAATGTCGGCACAATCACCGCGCACCACGTCAACAAGAAGGCGATTCGCACAAATCGTGGAGACTTGATGCGCAACTTTGCCGTAACTGTTCCGCAGTCCAACCCGCAGTGTGGACACGTCGGCGGGTTAACGGGAGAGGTGAATACAGATCCACAACGCGGACAGCTTTGTTCCGCCATGCGCCAATCATAACATCAGTAAACTGCCTCAGCGCATCGCTAGTCGCGTAAATTGCCGGACGGAAGGAAGACCAACTTACGTCGCGATTTCGTGCAGCGTCGAGCAATACGCAATCTGCCGCTTGGGATTGTCGCGGTCGTAGAAAACCGGCACAGCCATCCCCTCAAAAAGCTTTCCGGTGTAATCGAATCCCATCCCCTGGTGCGTCTGCCCCTGGTAATCGCTGAATTCATATTCCACCGACGAATTATTCTTGTCGTCCTTCCACTGCCGCGCGATTTTCCCCATCGCCATCTCGCCGTTCTCCAGTAGATCGCATTCGCGCACTTGCGAGCGCCACAGCCCCACCAGCATCAGCAGCAGAATCGCGAGCACCCCGCACATCCACCAATCCTTTGTCTGAAATGCCGCGAACGAAAGCGTGCGCGCCCACTCCGTGTAAAGATGCGCTCCGATCAGCGTGCCAAACAGCACCACCACCAACGCCGCCATCGCCAGGCTGAACTGTCCGCGCTTGGCCAGCTTAATTTCGCGCGGCGGCGAAGTTCGCAGCAGCGCCTTGTCCTGCGCGCTCGGTTCGATCGCCGCGCTGAATTGGCCGCCATCGTCAGCGCCGCCAAAATGCGCCTCAGACTCCGTATCTGTTGCATAGCCGGCCCTCGACGATCCAGCCCGCACCATCGGCGCGGGAAGCGCCTCCAGCCTTTTTTGCGCCCGCTTCATCACGATGTAATTGACTGAAATTCCGATCGTAGGGACGACGCAAAAAATCGCAATTTGAATCGGGTTTCGGAACCGCAAGAAATAAACCATGAAGAAAAAGAAGCCGCAAGTCATCACCGCGCCGACGGGCAGCATAAACAAACTCGATTGCGAATTCGCCAGCGCCACGTCGCGGTTCCACCCGCAATTGGGACAATACGGCGTGTTAATCGCCAGCACCGTGGCGCCATGGCAGCGGGGGCAGGGAGGGTTAACCATGTAAAATGGTAGCGTAATTTTTCGCCGCGTCATCCCCCTGCAGCTATGATGTTTCCATGCCGACAAGCCTCGATGTTCGCGGCCTCACCGTAGAACTTCCCACGCATTCCGGCTGGGTGCGTCCGGTGAACGACGTCTCCTTCACTCTCGCGCGCGGCGAAACTCTCGGCATCGTCGGCGAATCCGGTTCCGGAAAGACCATGCTTTCGCTTGCACTGATGGGCCTCGCGCCGCACGGCGCGCGCTATCAAGGCGAAGCCTGGCTGCATCCGCGCAACGCGATCGCCAACGGCCGTGGAAACGGCCTGCGCAACCCCCAAAACGCACTTGCCGCGGCATCCGAACCCTCGCGCGAAAATCTGTTCGCGCTGTCCCCGGAAAAAATGCGTGAAGTTCGCGGCCGCGAAATCGCCATGATTTTTCAGGAGCCGATGACCGCGCTCAATCCCGTCCTGCGCGTCGGCGCCCAAATCGAAGAAGCAATTCGCGTGCACGAGCCGCGCACCGGCGCGAATGAAGTTCGCACTCGCGCTCTCGCGGCCATCGCGCGCGCGGCCCTCTCCGACCCCGAGCGTCGTGCGCGCCAATATCCGCACCAGCTTTCGGGGGGCCTCCGCCAACGCGTCATGATCGCCATGGCGCTCGCGGCCGGTCCCGGCGTGTTGATCGCCGATGAGCCCACTACGGCCCTCGACGTCACCATGCAAAAACAAATCCTCGAGCTCCTCGCGAAATTGCGCCGCGAGTTGCAGCTTTCCATGCTTTTCATAACGCACGATCTAGGAGTGGTCGCGCAGGTTGCCGATCGCGTCGTAGTCATGTACGCGGGCCGCATCGTGGAAGAAGGCCCCGTCGCCGAAGTCTTGCGCGCGCCCCGTCACCCTTACACCGAAGGACTCTTGCGCGCCGCGCCTCGTCTCGCTCGGGAAAAGTTAGTTCCGATTCCCGGTACGGTTCCAGCGCTCGATGCGCTGCCACTCGGCTGCGCATTCGCGCCCCGTTGCCCCAAATACGTCCCGCAGTGCGACGCAGTCGTTCCCGTTTTGCGCGCAGTGAACATAAACCATCACGCGAGGTGTATTCTCGTCCCATGAGCTCGGCCAATCATCCATCGAATCATGAAAAAGTAAGCGATCAGGAACTGAAAGCGCTCGTCCGCGACCGCTTCACAAAAACCGCCGAAGTCTTCGGCGATTACGCCGTCGCTGAACGCGTCGCCCAAGCCGAACTGCTCGCGCGCCTGGTTTCCGCCGCCCCCGACGACCTCGCCGTGGACCTCGCCGCCGGCCCCGGCACTCTCGCTCTGCGCTTTGCAAAACACGTGCGCTGGATTTGCGCATTCGATCTCACTCCCGCGATTCTCGCCCGCGCCCGCCACAAAGCCGCCGAAGAAGGCTTGCTCGAAAAATTCGGCTTCGCGCTCGGCGACGCGCAATCATTGCCTTTCGCCGACGCTTCGCTGGACCTCGCGGTCACCAGCTATAGCCTGCACCACATTTCCGATCCCGCGCGCGTCGTCGGCGAAATGGCGCGGGTCGTAAAGCACGGCGGACGCGTCGGCGTGATTGATATCGTTGTCCCGGAAGATCCTGAAATCCGCGCGCTGAATCACCGCATCGAATACATTCGCGACAATTCCCACTCGCGCTCGATCACCCAGCCCGAATTCGCCGCCATGTTCAAGGCAGCGGGCCTGCGTATCACCGCCACTGAATACCGCGAACATCCGCGCAGTTTCGCCCACTGGATGCACGTTGCCGGATGGCAGCCCAGCGATCCGGAATTCATCGAAGCGCGCCGCCTGATGATTTCTTCCATCGCCAATGACGGCTCGAATTTTCATCCGCGCTTCCAACCCGCGGATGTCACGCAATCCGGCGCGGAGCCTGATCTCTACATGGTCAACACCTCCATCAACATCGCCGCCGAGAAATTGTAGGCATGCCCGCCGAAGTCTTACTCGAAGCGCGCGCCCTGCGAAAATCCTATTCCGTCACCACCAGCGCGTTCGCGCAATCCAGCCGCCGCGCGCTGGCCTTGGACGGCGTGAGTTTCTCGCTCGCTCGCGGCGAGACCCTCGGCATCGTGGGCGAATCCGGCTGCGGAAAGACGACCCTCGCCCGCATGTTGCTGCGCCTGGTCGAGCCTGACTCCGGCGAAATTATCTTTTGCGGCAAAAATTGGCTGGGTGCGCGCGGCGCGGAATTGCGCACATTGCGCCGCGGCATGCAAATGGTGTTTCAGGACCCCATCGCCTCGCTCAATCCGCGCATGCGCGTCGGCTCGATTGTCGGCGAGCCGCTCGCCATTCACGATCCGCATCTTTCCCGTGATCAGCGCCGCGCGTGCGCCGCGGAAATTCTCGCGGCGGTGGGCCTCGGCCCGGACGCGCTCATGCGCTACCCGCACGAATTCTCCGGCGGCCAGCGCCAGCGCATCGGAATCGCCCGCGCGCTGATCCTGCGGCCGGATCTGCTGATTGCCGACGAGCCCGTTTCCGCGCTGGACGTTTCCATAGGCGCGCAAATCCTCGAACTCCTTGCCCGCCTGCAACGCGAATTTTCGCTCACGCTGATCCTGATTTCACACAGCCTGCCGATTGTCGCGCAATTAGCGACGAGCGTCGCCGTGATGCAAGCAGGTCAAATCATCGAGCAGGGCTCCGCCGCCCAAGTCTTGCAAGCACCGCAACATCCCTACACCCAAGCGCTCCTGGCCGCCGTCCCCCAAATCCCCGAATAAATAAACAAATGTCGAATGGACTTTGTAGGGGCCGGTCTCAGACCCGCCCTACCCGCACCTGCCACGCTCGCTCTCGGTTTTTCTGGGAGCGCGGCGGCTTGCCGCCGCCTTTCCTGAGCGAGGCTTGCCTCGCGGCGCCCGACCCCGGTTTATAATTGTGAAGAATTTTAAACCGGAGCCAACTCACACCACACCCGCAGAAAACGCCCTGGCACGATCGAAATACGACATAACTACTTTCCCTCCGCAAAAATCGCGGTAGAATCCCCCCGACCGAAACTTTCGCCAAAGCGATCCGTACTCACAAAAAGAGCCACCGCGCCACGCATCGCTCTCGACGAGGAGAAAACCACATGGCTGACGCACCGACCCCGGCCCCCGCACCCGTGAGCACCGACAATTCATTCAGCCGCATGTTCGGCGTAATCTTCTCGCCAAAACCGACGTTCGAATCTATTGCCAAGCGGCCCACCTGGGCTTTGCCCCTGATTATTTTTGTTTTCGTCGGTTTCGCCGCGACCACTGTTATCACTCAACGTGTGGGATGGCGCGCTGTCATTGATCGAGAAATCGCAAGCAGCCCGAAGGCACAGCAGCGGCTGGAACAGTTGCCACCCGAAAAACGAGACCAAGCCCTGAATGGGCAGGCTAAGATCACGCCGTACATTGTATACGCCATCAATGTGTTGTTTCCCTTTGTCGGCGCCGTCATTGTCGCCGCGGTCTTATTGCTGGCTTTCAATGTCATCGGCGGCGCCAGAATCAATTTCAAGACGTCGCTGGCAGTCGTGGCCTACTCTTGGATACCCCTGTTAATCGCAGGTCTGCTTGGAATCCTGATTTTATTTCTCAAGGACCCCTCGACTGTGGATGTAAAGAATCTCGTTGCGTCAAACCCTGGCGCGCTGCTGCCGGACGATTCCTCGAAAGCGCTGGTTTCGCTATTGAGTTCGCTCGACCTGTTTTCCTTTTGGACCATGATTCTGATGGCCGTAGGTTACTGTGCTGCGGATCCGAAGAAAATTTCATTTGCCAAAGCGCTCGGCATGGTCGTTGCAGTCTGGCTTCTCTTCGTAATGGTCAAGGTCGGGTGGGTTGCCGCCTTCCCCTGATACACTCGCTCGGATGGAGTCGCACCACGCAGGATTTAAGTTCGAAGTCCTAGCCACGGATCCCACCGGAGCGCGTCTCGGCCGCTTGACGACGCCCCACGGGGTCATTGACACCCCGGCGTTCATGCCCGTCGGCACCGCCGCCACCGTCAAGGGCCAAACGCAGCAGGACCTCGAAGACCTCGGCGTGCAAATTCTGCTCTCGAACACCTATCATCTTTTCCTTCGTCCCGGCCACGAACTGATCCGCCAGATGGGCGGCCTGCACAAATTCATGTCCTGGCCGCGCGCGATTCTCACCGATTCCGGCGGCTTCCAGGTTTTCAGCCTCAGCGAATTGCGCAAAGTCACGAACGAAGGCGTCACCTTCCGCTCGCACCTGGACGGCTCCGAGCATTTTCTATCGCCCGAAAAGGCGCTGGAAATCGAAATCGCGCTAGGCGCGGACATCATCATGGTCCTCGACGAATGTATCGAAGCGCCTTCCGTGGAATCTCGCGCCCGCGAAGCCGCCGCGCGCACGCTCGATTGGGCGCGCCGCTCGCGCGACTATTTCGCGCAATACGGCGATCCCGCGCGCCAGGCGCTTTTCGGCATCGTACAAGGCGGCACCCACGCCGCGCTGCGCCGCGAAAACGCAGACGCACTCGTCGCGCTCGATTTTCCCGGTTACGCCATCGGCGGCCTCGCCGTCGGTGAACCGCACGCAACCACTTGTGAAATGACGCAAGCCGCCGCCGCGCGCCTTCCCGCGGATCGTCCTCGTTATCTGATGGGCGTCGGCAAACCGGAACAAATTCCCGATTACGTGGCGCTCGGCATAGACATGATGGATTGCGTGCTGCCCACGCGCAGCGCCCGCCACGGCTGCCTCTACACTTCGCAAGGCCGTCTGCTAATAAAAAACGCAAAATATGCGGCCGACTCGCGCCCGATTGACGAATCCTGCGGCTGCGCTGTCTGCCGCCGCTATTCCCGTGCATATCTTCGTCATCTCTATGCTTCCGGAGAATTCCTCGCCACCATCCTGAACACCCACCACAACATTTACTTTTACCTTGACATAATGCGCGAAATTCGCGAGGCTATCCGTTTTGGGAAGCTCGCAAAGTTCCGCTCTGACCTTCAGGCTCGTCTGAAATAAGACAAACCCAAGCAGGTGTTGGGCGCGGTCGCGGGTGGAGCAGCATCTTTGGCGAACGAGCTTTCGGCTTGCCCTCCCCGGCAAGCTTGCCCGTCCTGGTGGGGCTTGCCCTCCAAAGCCGCGTGAGCGGCGCAGGAGGGGTGGCCGGCGTAAGAGAAAAAAGGCGCAATGATCGTTACAACTTGTTCTTTGATTTTTCTGAACGCGGCGTTTGCCGCCCAGGCGCAGCCCGGCGGAATCGCGCTATTTCTGCCGCTGATTCTGATCATGGTAATCTTTTATTTTTTGATGATCCTCCCCGCGCAGCGTCGCCAGAAAAAAGTCACCGAAATGCTGAAGGCCCTGAAGAACGGCGATAAAGTCATCACCAACGGCGGAATTTACGGCACGATTGTCGGCCTCGATGACGACACCGTGCAATTACGCATCGCCGAGCAGGTAAAAATGAAAATTTCCCGCAGCGCCATCGCCGGGCTGCAGTCCGAACCACCGAAGGAGAGTTAGGCAGCCCGCATGAATCCCCAGCTCAGATGGAAGTTCATACTCATCCTGATCGTCATTCTTTTTTGTTTGTACGGTCTGATCGGCTTGCCGCAGTTTCCCACGTCGTTCGCGCAGGTGAAGCAAAATCTCCAGGACCGCATTAAGCTTGGCCTCGATCTGAAAGGCGGCAGCCACCTCGTACTGCAGGTCCAAGTGGATGAAGCCATCGGCCAACGCTGCGATCAGGCCGTGGACCAGCTCACTCGCCAGGTTCACGAAAAAAATATCATCGTCGGCGATATCCGTCGCGTGGACGACACCCACATCGAAGTTGACAATGTGGACCCCTCCACGTCCGCGGCCTTCCGCGACCTCGTCAACAATCAATTCTCCGACTGGGCGGTGGTTCCGGCGGCAGGCGTTAACAATGGCTATTTGCTGACTCTCAAGCCCTCGATCATCGCCGATCTTCGCCGCGACACCATGGACCAGGCCCTCGAAACGATTACCCGCCGCATCAACGCTCTCGGCCTCACCGAGCCGACCATCGCTTTCACGGGCCGCGGTGACAACGAAATTCTCGTCCAGCTTCCCGGCGAAGGCGATCCCACCCGCGCGAAATCGGTCATTCAGGCGGGCGGTCAGCTGACTCTGAACCGCGTCGTTGACGATCAAACCTATCCTTCCGAAGCCGCCGCGCTCGCTGCCAAGGGCGGAGTGCTCCCGCCAGGATCGGTCATCGTTCCCGGCAAGTCCGAAGGGCAAAATGGACAGGGCGGCCAGCAAGTCTATTACATTCTCGATCGCGCTCCGATCGTTACCGGCTCGGATCTGCGCGGCGCCAGTCCCTCGCCCAGCACCAATAATCCCGGCCAGTTTGAGGTTCGCTTTCAACTTTCCAGCGCCGCGGCCGCCCGCTTCGGCCCCTTCACCGAGGCCAATATCGGCCATCGCATGGCCATCGTCCTCGATCACCAGGTTTATTCCGCGCCCGTGATTAACGGCCGTATTGACGATTCCGGCGTGATCGAAGGCAGTTTCAGTGAGGAGTCTGCGCAAGATCTCGCTCTCGTTTTGCGCGCCGGCGCTTTGCCCGCTTCCATCAAATATCTTGAGGAACGCACCGTCGGCCCCTCGCTGGGAGCCGATTCCATCCGTGAAGGCGTGCGCGCTTCCATCGGCAGCATCGTGGTCGTCATGATTTTTCTTGTGATCTATTATCGCCTCAGCGGTGTCAATGCAGTTGTGGCCCTTTTTCTTAATTTGGTCATCCTGATCGCCTTCATGGCCTATGCCGGAGCCGTACTCACGCTCCCGGGCATCGCCGGCGTCATCTTGACCATCGGTATGGGCGTGGACTCGAACGTTCTGGTCTTCGAACGCATTCGTGAGGAGCTGCGCAATGGCAAGGCTCCGGCTTCTGCCGTCGAGGCGGGCTTCGGTCACGCGTTTTTAACGATTATTGACACGCACGTCACCACGATCGTGTCCGCCGTTTTCTTGTTTCTTTTCGGCACGGGTCCGGTGCGCGGTTTCGCCGTCACCTTGGTCATTGGTTTACTGGCCAATCTCTTCACCTCGATTTACGTGTCTCGCGCGATTTTCGATTGGCACCTTTCGCGCATGGGTCGGCAGGCCGAACTAAGCATTTAGGTGAGGTCTCGCCGGCTCTTAGGGTTTGCAGTTTCTTTTCGTAAGGGCGCAACTGTAAAGGCCTTAAGTGGCGGAAGGTCAGGGGAAGTTCTCGTAGGGGCACGGCATGCCGTGCCCGCCTCCGCGCCGGGAACAAACCCGGGCCAAGCGGTGTCAAATAAAGGCGGATAGGTATCGGAATGGAATTTTTCAAGGGCGTTAACGTTGACTGGATGGGGAAGGCGAAATACTTCGTCGCATTGTCCTTGATCTTGCTGGCCGTGGGTTGGGCCTCGATTCTCAGGCACGGCGGCCTGGACTACGGAATTGATTTCCGCGGCGGCACTTTGGTTTACGTTCGCTTTGCCGGACCTGCGCCAATCAATCAGATCCGCAAGGGTCTCGCTGCGGGCGGCCTGGCGGACAGTTCTATTCAGACCATCAGCGATACCGTGCTGAATACCGGCTCACAAAACGATGTCGTCATCGGCCTTGCGCGCAAGGGTCAGGATGAATCATCGCTTGACGCCAACAAGCAGGCGATTCTCGATGTGCTGCACAAGACTTTCGGCACAGCGAATTCCGCCGGCAAATCAGATTTCAATTCGGTCACGAAGGAAGCGCTGGCGGCGGTACTCACCGAAAAAGATCCGCTCGCGCTCGGCGCCGCTGCCGGTGATCGTTACAATCAGCTCGCGCAGCGCCTGCTGGCCGCGCGTGATGCTGACCATAGCGGCATCGTCACGAGTTTTGACCAATTGAAGAATGTGGAAGGCGTAACGCCGGCGGTCCTGAACACCTTGAACGAGAGCTTCGTCATGGGCAATTTTACGATTCGCAACGTGGAAATCGTTGGCCCGACAGTGGGCGCGCAGCTGCGCCGTCAGGCGTTTTGGGCCACCATGTATGCGCTGGGCGGCATGTTGATATATATTGCCTTCCGATTTGAGTGGGTGTACGGAGCTGCCGCCGTCATCGCCGTCTTCCACGACGTGCTTATTACGCTCGGCTTTTTTTCGCTGTTTCATTTTGAAATTTCACTCACGGTCATCGCGGCATTGCTCACTCTGGTCGGCTATTCGATGAACGATACCATCGTCATTTTCGATCGCGTTCGTGAGGACCTACGCATTATGCGTCGCGAACCTTTTCCCGACGTCGTGAATAAAGCCATTAACCAAACCCTCTCTCGTACCATTCTTACCAGCGGGCTGACTTTCCTGACGGTTCTGGTACTCTTCCTCATGGGTGGGGAAGTTCTCCGTGCGTTCTCTTTTGCTATGGTGGTGGGAGTTGTGGTAGGAACATACTCCAGCTTCGGTATCGCAGCGCCCATAGTAGTGTTGTGGAACAAATATCGGGGTCAGGGAACTGCCGTTCGCGTCGGATCCGCAGCCGATAAGCGCGTAGTGGCAGCTGCAAGGAGGTAGGTGCCATGTTTGACGATCTCGTTGTCTCCAGCGCTAACCCGAAGAAGACCAATAAGCCCTGGACCGTGGCTCTCTCAGCCATGATTCAGGCTGGCCTGCTGGGCATCTTGATTTTGATTCCGCTCATCTATACGGAAGCCTTGCCGAAAGCAATGCTCACGACTTTCCTGGTGCCTCCGCCTCCGCCGCCACCTCCGCCTCCGCCGGCTGCGGCAGCTCCCAAAATCGTGAAGCCCGTGGCGCGCCTGATTCACAATGGCCAGATGATGGCGCCCACCGTCATCCCCAAGAAAGTGGAAATGATTAAGGAAGAAGAATTGCCTCCCGATGTTGGCGCGGTAGGCGTCGTCGGCGGCGTCCCCGGGGGTATCCCCGGCGGTCAGGCTGGAGGCGTTCTGGGCGGCATTATTGGTGGCACGGGCTCGGCTTTGCCCCCGCCGCCGAAAGCGGCGCCCTCGCGCATCCGCGTAGGCGGCAACGTAGCCGCGGCCAAGCTCATTCGTCAGGTCACGCCTCTTTATCCCACGATCGCCAAGACCGCCCACATCTCCGGCACTGTCGTGCTGCACGCGATTATTGCCAAGGACGGTTCGATCCAGGAGTTGACCTACATTTCCGGTCCGCCTCTGCTGATGAGGAACGCCATGGACGCCGTACGTCAGTGGCGCTATAACCCCACCTTGCTGAACGGCGAGCCGGTGGAAGTGGATACCACAATTTCTGTTGTGTTTACTTTGGGCGGTTAAGCAGGGCATGGTTCAGGTCTCTCGCGGGACCGGGGCTGATTCGAAATAAAATCCGACCGGCAGAATATCGCTGCCGTGATCGTTTCGCAGGAACGGAGGAGCAAACTAATGTTTTCGACTTTACTTGTGGCCGGTATGGTGATGTTCCAGCAGCAGAGCGGCGAGGTCGGTTGGGATTTGGTTAGCATGTGGCACAACATGGGTGTGCCGGCAAAGATCGTGGTGCTCATTCTTTTCACGATGTCCGCCTGGTCGGTGGGCATCATGATTGACCGCGCCCTGATGTACAGCGCGGCTCGCAAGCAGTCCCGCATTTTCGTGCAGCAGGTCGCGGGCGCGCTGAAAGACAATAAGCTCGACGAAGCCATCTCCATCGCCGAGCGCAACAAGAAGAGCCACATCGCCAAAGTTGTCGCCACCGGCCTTTCCGAATTCCAGGCGGCCTCGGCGCAGGTCGGCGATGAAGAAGTGATCGAAGCAGCCAAGCGCGGCCTCGAACGCTCCGTCGCCATCGTGCACGCCGAAATGAAGCGCGGCCTCTCTGGTCTCGCCACCATCGGTTCCACGGCGCCGTTCGTCGGCCTCTTCGGCACCGTCATGGGCATCATCAACGCGTTTAAAGGCATTTCCGCTTCGAAGGCGACCGGTCTTTCGGCCGTCGCTGGCGGTATCGCGGAAGCCTTGGTCACCACCGCGCTCGGCTTGCTCGTCGCCGTCCCGGCCGTGTGGACCTTCAACTATTTCACCAACAAAGTCGAAGCCTTCGACGT
Organism: uncultured Acidobacteriota bacterium; assembly: GCA_963804655.1. GTDB lineage: Bacteria > Acidobacteriota > Terriglobia > Acidiferrales > UBA7541 > Palsa-295. The sequence continues at coordinate 213,774 of CAWDRE010000002.1, forward strand.
TGAGATGGACAACTCCTCGATGGAGCTGATCAACTACTTCATCACCCGTCGCGGCGGAAAGAAGTAACACATGTCATACAAGCCCAAAGCACCACCGGTAATGGCCGCCCCCAACGTCATCCCTATGGCGGACATCATGCTGGTGTTGCTCATCATCTTCATGGTGGTCACGCCCATGTTGCAGAAGGGCGTCTCCGTGGATATGGCCAAGGTCAATAACGCCCAGGACATGCAGGATGCCGACAAGGACGACGCCATCATTCTGGCCGTCACCCGCGACGGCAAAATGTACCTGGGCAGCACGCAGGTGGGACTTGACGATATCACTTCCAAGGTTAAGGACCTGATCGCCAATCGCCTCGACAAGACGGTCTTCGTTCGCTCCGACGCCCGCGCTAAATACGGCGACGTCGTCAAGGCGGTTGACGAAGTCCGCTCCGCCGGCGTGGATAAACTCGGCCTGCTCACGGAAAAGATTCGCACCAAGAGCAATACTACGGCGCCTCCGCCTCCGCCCGCTGATTAACTTCGCGGCCGTCAGCAGTTGCGCAGCGCCTTAATGTAAAGGAGTCCTCCCATGGGAATGGCAGTTGGTGGCAATAAGGGCTCGATGTCCGAGCCGAACATCGTCCCCCTGATTGACGTGTTGCTGGTGCTGATCATCATCTTCATGGTCATCACGCCCACCACGCCGCAGGGCCTCGATGCGCTCGTGCCGCAGCCCACTCCGCCCAATCAGCAGGAAAATAAAGAGCTGTTGGACAAGACCATCGTCGTGCAAGTCACCGCCGATGGAAAAGTGATGATCAACCAGGACTCTATCTCCTGGGACGATCTGGGTCCGCGCCTGGAAGACATCTTCAAACAGCGCGCCGAGAAAGTGGCCTTCGTCAAAGGCGATGACAACGTGGAATTCGCCAACGTCGCTCGCGCCATTGACATCATGCGCGGCGCCGGCATAGACAACGTCGGCCTCATTACCGCCAAGATCGAAGCGGGCCAGTAGTCCCGGTTCCTCGGCCCGCGATTCGCCTTTATTAAGGAGAGCAAGGGATGCAGCGGAAGCCTCACACACTTCTTCTTCTGGCTGTCGTGGTCGCCTCACTCGCCGCTGGAGCCGGTTGCGATAAACTTCGCGCCCGCGACAAGCTCAATAAAGGCGTGCAGGCCTATAAAGGCGGCCAGACCGATCTGGCTATCGAGGATTTCAAGCAGGCCAAGGAACTCGATCCGGGCCTCACCAACGCCCGCCTCTACCTGGCCACCGCGTATTCCGCTCAGTACATCCCCGGCGCTCCGTCCGAGGAAAATGTTCGCAATGGCGAGCAGGCCGAGCAGGAGTTCAAGGATATTTTGGCCAGCGATCCCGATAATCTCTCGGCCATTGATGGTCTCGGCTCCATTCTCTACAACATGGGCGGCACGCCTTTCGATCCCAAGAAATTCGAGGAATCGAAGTCCTATCACGAACAGCACATCAAGCTCCGCCCCCAGGACCCCGAGCCCTACTACTGGATCGGCGTCATTGATTGGTCGCTCGCTTTCCGCGGCAATCGCGATATGCGCGAGGACTACAACAAGACCGCCAAGAAATCCATCCGCGATACCGATCCCATGCCCGCAGCTCTCGGCGCGCAGTTCAAGGAAAAATACGGACCCCTGGTGGACGAGGGCATCGGCGACCTCAACAAAGCAATTGAATTGCGCCCGGATTACGACGATGCCATGGCCTACTTGAACCTGCTCTATCGCCAGAAGGCCGATATGGAATCCGATCAGGCTGCCCGCGACGCCGACAACAAGCTGGCCGACGACCTGGTAGAAAAGGTCAAAGCCATCAAGCAAAAGAAGCTGGAGAATCCGCAACCGTCGTCATAGCAAGCGTGGCACGGCCAGTCTTGCTTGCCCTGAGAAACTTCCAGCGGCAGTTTCGAAGGGTCTGTGCGCCTTGCTCTACGTAATGGCAGAATCGTGGAAGCAGTAATTTACCGGCAGGTCAGGAGAGGTTCCCGTAGAAGCGGGTCTCAGACCCGCCCTTCGCACCACGAGGTGAAACACCGCGCGGGCTCGCCGCCTTCACGTAGCCTAGAATGCCCAACATGCCATCACAGAGCCCGTCGCCGATCCGCAAACTGCTCTTCGCACTCTTCAGCCTCCTCGCACTGGCAACACTAATCACCGCCTGGCCGCTTCACCTGACCCACATCCGCGCGGACAACTCCGCCGACCCGTGGACCGCCGCGCAAGCAGTTCAACCGGCGGACTTCGCTAAGGAACTCGCTTCCGCAACCAGCGAAAATAAGCCCACGATCGTCTGCGTCGGTTTCCACCCGCTTTTCGCGGGCGCGCACATTCCCGGAGCATCCTTCCACGGCTCCGCCTCCACCGCAGCGGGTCTCGAAAATCTGAAAGACTGGGCGAAAGGGCAGCCGCGCTCCGCCAACATCGTTCTCTATTGCGGATGCTGCCCGCTGGCCCACTGCCCTAATATCCGCCCGGCCTTCCTCGCCATGCGCGATATGGGATTCACCCATCTGCGCGTGCTGATCCTCCCCAACGATTTCAATACCGACTGGATCGCCAAAGGCTATCCCGTAGAAAAGCCCAAATAGGCGGCCAGGAACATCGAGTGCCGCCGCGGGAATTCGTCCTCTCCGCAGCCTCTGCCTCATCCGCCCGAATTGAGATAGAATTGTTTATGGAATCCGCAGGAAAGCCTGCCATCACCCAAGCGGCCCGTCGCGCCGTGGACCTCCGCTTCGTCGAATTGATTGACAAAGTGCGTCGCAGCCGCCCTGGCGACGATCTAGAACTCCTCCGCCGCGCGTACGATTTCGCCGCCGAGCAGCACAAGACGCAAACGCGCCTCTCCGGCGAGCCTTTCCTTTCACATCCCGTCGAGGTCGCGCACATCCTTGCGGACATGAAGCTCGACGTCACCTCGCTCTGCGCCGCCCTGCTCCACGATGTCGTCGAAGACACCAAAATTCCTCTCGCCACCATCAGCGAACAATTCGGCGCCGATGTGGCTCGCCTCGTCGAAGGCGCCACTAAAATCAGCCGCCTCGATCTTCTCGCGCCGGAAACCCGCCAGGCCGAAAACGTCCGCAAGATGCTTCTCGCCATGGTCAATGATGTCCGCGTAGTCGTCGTCAAACTCGCCGACCGCCTCCACAATATGCGCACGCTGAATTATCTCGACCACGATCGCCAGCAGCGCATTGCTCGCGAGACTCTGGACATTTACGCACCCGTCGCCAACCGGCTCGGCATGGGCTTGATCCGCGGCGAACTCGAAGACCTTTCCTTCCGCTACCTCGAATCCGACGCTTTCTTCGAATTGCAGAAAAAGCTCGCCACCAAGCACAAAGTTTTCGACAAGTTTCTCCACGAAGTCCAGGACTCCATCCGCGACAAGATGGTGGAAACCGGCATCCCCGCCGAAGTCCAGGCCCGCGTCAAGCGCCTCTACTCCCTGCATCTGAAAAGTCAGAAGCAGCAGCGCACCATTGACCAGGTTTACGATCTGCTCGCCATCCGCGTCATCACTGACACCGTGAAAAATTGTTATGCCACTCTCGGCGTTATCCATCAGATTTGGCCGCCGGTTCCCGGACGCTTTAAAGATTACATCGCCATGCCGCGCCCCAACCTCTACCAGTCCCTGCACACCACGGTAATTCATGGCGGCCAGGCTTTCGAAGTGCAAATCCGCACGCAGGATATGCACCGCATCGCCGAACAAGGCGTCGCCGCTCACTGGAAATATAAGGACGGCCGCGCGGACCTTGCCACCACTGCCGACGATCAGCGCATCGTCTGGATGCGCCAACTCATCGAGTGGGTCCAGGAGATGCAGGAACCCAGCGAATTTCTCTCCACTCTGCGCGTGGACCTCTATCCCGAAGAGGTTTACACCTTCACGCCCATGGGCCGCGTGGTCGTGCTTCCCCGCGGCGCCACCGCCATTGATTTCGCCTACGCCGTGCACACCGAAGTGGGTCATCAATGTACCGGCGCAAAAGTGAATGGCGCCATCGTGCCCTTGCGCCACGCCGTTTCCAATGGCGACGTGATCGAAATCATCACCCAGAAAGGCCACGAACCCTCCCGCGATTGGCTTTCCTTCGTGCACACGTCCCGCGCCCGCAGCAAAATCCGCCAGTGGATCAATCTTCACGAACGCGAACAGGCCAAGGACGTCGGCAAGCGCCTTCTTGAAAAAGAAGCGCGCCAGGCCGGCATCACCCTCAAGAAAATTTCGCACGATGACTGGCAGCGCGTCGCTTCCGACTACGGCTGTGGCCGTATTGACGATCTCCACGCCGACCTCGGCTACGGCAAATGGTCCGCGCGTCAGGTGCTCGCCAAAGCTTCCGGCCAGCCGCTCGCCGAGCCCTCCGATGAAAAGCCGAAAATCACCGACACCGTCAAGCGCATGTTGGGCATGAATGACGGCTCAATTCTGGTGCGCGGCCACGACGATCTGATGGTCTATCGCTCGAAGTGCTGCAATCCGATTCCCGGCGATGACGTCATCGGTTACGTCACGCGCGGCCGCGGCATCGCCGTGCACGGCAAAAATTGTCCCAACGTGCAAAATCTCCTCTACGACGCCGAGCGCCGCATCGCCGTCGAATGGGCCGGCCAAACCCAGGCCACTTTCCCGGTTCGCCTGCGCATCCTCACGGAAGACCGGCCGGGCATGCTGGCCAACATCACCGCGGTGATCAGCGACAACGGCGCCAACATCCGCACTTTCGAAAGCGGCGGCCAGGATCTTCGCGCTCGCATTGATGTAGCCCTCGACGTTCAGGATCGCAAACAACTGGAGCGCATCCTCTCCGCAATTAAACGCATCCCCGGCGTTTTCGATATAGACCGCGTTTACAACGTTTGATCTGCCCGGCATCTTCTCGCAGCCTCCTTGTCCTCCGAAGTGCTCAGCGCTCGCTGTGTTAAATCTTTTTCTTGGCCTTTGAGGTTCTCTGCGAACTTTTTTGCGCCTCCGCGGTGGTCGCCCTTCGTCGCCGCCCCAAACCCATTAATCTTTCCGCGTCACGCGCGTCCACCTCAGTCTTCGGCCCGGTACAATGAACCCAGGGGAGCATCATCCAGGCGATTATGCCCGCGTGCGAACCAGCCCGCTCGACGCAGCGCAGCACTACGCGCGCACAAGCGATTCTGTTCGCGTGCGCGGTGCTCCTGACCTCCTGCCAGGCCCTTATGCCCCTCGATACCACTGCGCTCGATAACGCCGGCATGCGCTACGACTCGATCAAAGAACTGAAGGCCCTGCACATCACCGCCCCCGAAATCGCCGAAATCGCCAAAGTCCGCCAGGCGGGCTTCCCCGATGCGGACTGTGTGCAACTGCTGCGAATCTCTCGTGGCCGCCATGAACAATTCACTGCCGGCGACGCGATCGCGACGATGCGCCAATCCGACATGCCGGAAAGCACCATTCTGGGCTTGGCCAATCTGGACCAATTAGGCCCGGGCTATGGTGAACTGCAAGCTATGCACCTCGCAGGTCTGAACGACGCCATCATCTTGGAAGTAGCGCGCCATCACGCCGCGGATCAACCCGTTCTTTCCGGGGCGTCGCTAGGCAATATGCGGAATCTCCGTATGGACAATTCGATCCTGCTGGAACTGGTCCGCCGCGGCATCCCCAATTCCGAGGCCGGCGAAATCCTGGCGCTCCGCCGCCAAGGCCAAACCGACGCACAAATCCTCCGCCATTACCCGGCCCCATAACGCCGCAAGCCGGTAGCGCGTGCTTGCCGCCCGCTCTTCGCCCGCCCATTTCTTTTTTCCCTTTTCCACTCACCACGGCTAAAATCTCAGCATCTTGACTCGCAACGCGCCGCGCCCTCTAATCGCAACCGCCGCTGCCCTCATCCTCATTCTTTGCGCATCAAACTGCACCGTCCCCCTGGCTCCTGGCTACCAAATCCTGAAAGAATCGCGCGAAATCCGCTTCGTGCCCGGCGCGCCACCCACGTTGCAGATCCGCTCCACCTACACCCTGCAAAATTTCGGCACCGCCGCTCTTTCGTTCATTGACGTGAAATTTCCGGACGAAGCGCTCTACGGCCGCCAGAACCTGCGCGTCGAACTGGACGGCCACGAAATCGCTCCCGCAAAACTTCCTGCGGAATATCAGCAGGCATCACCTGGGGCGCTGCGCATCTCCTTCGATCCTCCGTGGGGGCAAAAACAAAAACACGATCTCACGATCGAGTACGCCTTCCGCTCTCCGGCCGACCTCGGATCGCGCATCACCCTCGGCGCGGATGATTTTCACCTTGGCCCGCGCGGTTGGATTCCTCTGCCGCAGCCGCCCAATCGCGTTCTCGCTCCCTATCCCGCGCGTCCGCCCAAAATGTTTTACACCGTCCGCGTGCCCGAAAATTTTCTGGTCCTCGCGCGAGGCAAACTCGCCGGCGCCAAAAAAGAAGACGGCGAAATCACCTACCGTTTCGAATTGCGCTTGGGCGACCTGTCTCCGTACGTCGTCGCAGGCCGCTACATGGATTCGTCGCCGCGCGGCAAACCTTCGTCCGTCTCTTTCTGGACATTGCAACCCCTGAAAGACGATCCCGCCTCCGCTGCACAGCGCATCGCCGCGGCATGGACCAGTCTGCAAACCGATTTTGGCCCACTCGATAAAAATATTGCCCAACCTCACATCGTCGAATCGCCCGAGCTTCGTGCCCAGGGTGACGACGAAGATCCCGCCGCCGTCGCGCCTTTTCCCGGCGGCGCGCTGCTCAGCGAAGGTGCGCTCGCCCTCGGCCTGCAAAACGATGAGCTCCTCGAAAAAATCGTGCACGCTCTCGCGCGCAGTTGGTTCGGCGACCAGTTGTATCCGGCGCCGAATGCCGCCATCGGCCTCGGTGAAGGCTTGCCGGATTACGCTTCCATCGTCGTTGACGAAGGCCTCGGCGGCCAGCCCGCGCGCCGTCAACGCATCGTTAAGTTTCTCCACGAGTACGACGAAGCCGTCCGGCAAACCGCCGCCACTCCCAATCCCGAAAAGCCCGTCATCGCCACCTCGCTCGACGACTCCATCGCACAGCGCCGCATCGCCCGCGCCAAGGCCGCGCTCTTCTTCATTGCCCTGGAAGACGACTGCGGCGAAGCTCCCGTGCGCCAGGGCCTGAGAAAAGTCGTCGCACTGTTGGGTGGGAAGGAAGTAGGCTACGACGATGTCCGCTCGGCCCTCGAGGAATCCGCCAACAGGAATCTAACCGCCCAATTTCGCACCTGGCTCTATAACAAAGGTATGCCCCAGGACTTTCGCGACCGCTATGAAAACGGGAAATAGAAAAAAGCAAATGGAAACTTGCAAACCCGCGCTCCCGGCAATTATTCGTAACCGCTTTTCTATTTTCTCTTTTCCAATTTCCATTCTTCGCCCTACGGAGGAACTGTGAGAGAAGTAATTGCCACCGCAAAAGGTCCTAAAGCGATCGGCCCCTATTCCCAGGCGGTCAAAGCCAATGGCTTCATTTTCATCTCAGGTCAGGGAGCGTTCGATCCTGCCACTGGGAAAGTTCTGGAAGGTGATGCCGCGCAACAGACCGAGCGCATCATGCAAAATCTGAAAGCCATCGTCGAAGCCGCCGGCTCGTCGCTCGATCGTGCCGTCCGCCTCGGCGTCTTCCTGAAAGACATGAACGATTTCGCCGCCATGAACGAAGTGTACGCGCGCTACTTCCCCAGCAATCCACCTGCGCGCACCACGGTCGAAGTCTCGCGCCTCCCTCGGGATTTCCGGGTCGAAATTGATATGATCGCCCTCGCCTGACGTGCCGTAATGAAGGAAGACACCAGGATCGGCGGCCCCGGCGGAAAAGTTTCCGCCATGCACTGGTCCGCCATCCTCGTCGCTCGCGCTGGCGATCCTTGCGAACGCACACGTGCGTTGGACCCGATTTTCACTGCCTGTTTGAAGTGCGAGCCTCCACCAGACGCTCGCCCGCTGGAGCGCGCGGTATCGTTTGGCGATCGGGCTGGTCCTGACGTATCTTGTCGTCCGTGCACTCCTGATTATTTGGTCCCGGCATTAAAGGAATCCGTCCACGCGTTTAATAGAATGGCGAGGGCCGGAAACTCCACGCGCCCTGGAGGGATGCGATGAACAAAATAACCTACGGGCTCATTCTGGGCGGCATTTTGGGCATTTTCGACGGGCTCACCTCTTGGTTCACTCCCGAAGTGCGTCCGCAGCTAATGGGGATAGTAATCGGCTCCACGGCCAAGGGACTGCTCGCTGGCGTTCTGATCGGCGTGTTCGCGCGCAAGGTCCATTCGCTGGCTCGCGGAGTGCTTTTCGGTCTGGGCGTAGGGTTGCTGCTCGCATTTTTCATCGCGCATATGCAGGGAAAGTATTATTTCCAGATCATGCTGCCCGGCGGGTTGGTCGGCCTCATACTCGGCTACGCCACCCAAAAATATCAGGACGCCACCTCCGTCGCGCCTTCCCGAACCTGATTCGGGACCGGCTCCCTGCGCGCACAACCTTGCCCACTTGAGTACCTCTTCGCCGCTCCGGCATAGCGCGCCGTCCGTTTTTTCAGTATTCTGAGCTTGTTCCGATTCCAGTAATGCGTGACAGTATCCTCGAGTCCGTCGCGCAACCCGAGCGTCGTTGTGGGTCGAGGCTTTGGCCGCGACAACAGCTTCGTTCCCCCTTCCCGGCGGCAGAAGTTGCAATTGTGTGCGGTTTTCAAACGCGCAGCCGGTATTTACGTCGCGGAACCGCGGCTCCACGGGCGCGCTCTTTCAATTTCAACTGGACATCGTCAAAATACCAGGTGAGCGCATGGCTGACTCTCAATTCGACCTCATCGTAATCGGCAGCGGACCGGCTGGGCAGAAGGGCGCGATCTGCGCCGCCAAACTCCGCAAGAAAGTCGCCGTCGTGGACCGCACCCTCATGATCGGCGGCGTCTGCGTGCACACTGGCACAATTCCCAGCAAAAGCGTTCGGGAGGCCATCTTTCAGCTCACCGGCAATGCCGTCAGGACTTTCTACGGCGAAAATTATCGCGGCAAGAACGACATTTCCGTCCAGGATCTTTCATTTCGCGTGCGCAGCATCATAGCCCGCGAAACGGAAGTCATTCGCGCGCAGCTGCGCCGCAACGGCGTTCAGATTTTTCAGGGCACCGCGCAATTCAGCGACCCGCACACCATCGAAATTCAGGGCGACTCAGAAAAGACTATTCTTCACGGTGATCACGTCCTCATCGCCTGCGGCACTCGCCCCGCGCGCAACCCCGATATTCCCTTCGACGACAAACGCATCGTGGACACCGATCGCATTGCCAACCTCGACGGCCTTCCGCGTGAACTCATCGTCGTTGGCGCCGGCGTCGTCGGCCTCGAGTACGCGTCTTTTCTCGCCGCCCTCGGCACAGAAGTCACCCTCATTGATCAGCGCCCCGTGCTCCTCGATTTCGCCGACCGCGAAATCATGGAGGCCCTCGCTTACCACCTTCGCCAGATGGGCACCGTATTCCGCCTCGGTGAAAAGGTCACTCGCGTCGGAATTGACCCGCAGCGCGACCGCGTTTTCGCAGAGCTCGAAAGCGGCAAGAAAGTCCAGGCGGACGCGCTGCTCTACGCCGTCGGCCGTCAGGCCAATGGCGACCAGCTTCGTCTGGAAGCCGCGGGCCTGCAGTGCGACCCGCGCGGAAAGATCAAAGTCAACCAGCACTATCAGACGGAGGTCCCGCACATTTACGCGGCCGGAGACATCATCGGTTTCCCGGCTCTGGCCAGCACTTCCATGGAACAAGGCCGCCTCTCGAGTTGCCACATGTTCGGCGCCCCGTCCGAACACATGCCTGAGCTTTTTCCATTCGGCATCTACACCATCCCGGAAATTTCCATGGTCGGCCAGACGGAGGAAACTCTCACAGCCAATAAAGTTCCGTACGAAGTGGGCCTCGCGAAATACAACGAGCTGGCCAAAAGCATGATGCTCGGCGACGAAAGCGGCATGTTGAAACTCCTCTTCGATCGCAATACCCGCAAACTTCTCGGCGTCCACGTCATCGGCCAGCGCGCCACGGAAATCATCCACATCGGCCAGGCTGTCCTCTACTACGGCGGCACCATAGAATATTTCCGGGACACAGTCTTCAACTACCCCACCCTGGCCGAAGCCTACAAAGTAGCTGCCCTGGACGGCCTCAACAAACTTTAGCGTTTTAGGGGGCGTCGTTTGTCCTCCCGACCGAAGGGACGGGTCTCTCATCGATTTGAATTCCGCCCAAAGCGCAAGCTCCGCACTCTAATATTTCTCCGTACCCTCCGCCGTTCTCAGTGCTCTCCGTGGTGAATCTTTCTCCTGGCCTTTTCTTTCTCTGCGCCCTCAGCGTCTCTGCGGTAAATTAATCCTTCTCCATCTCTGCACCCGATTGCCCAAAACCCAATTTCGTCTCATAATCTTCGAGCAACCATGAAAGTCCACTACCGAGCACGAAGACAAAAAGCTGCATCGTCCCTTGACCTCCATACATCCAACCCGTCACCCAGCGTTTAAATCGAAGGAGGCTCCGTGATCTCGTTCACCATAAATGGCAAGCCCGTCACCGTCGAGGATCCTCCATCCACTCCGCTGCTCTGGGTTATCCGCGATTCGCTCCGACTCACCGGCACAAAATACGGCTGCGGCATGGCCCTCTGCGGCGCCTGCACCGTCCACATTGACGGCGAAGCGGTCCGCTCCTGCGTCGCCCCTGTCTCCCGCGCGCAAGGCAAAAAAGTCACCACCATCGAAGGTCTTTCGTCCGGCGATTCGCACCCCCTCCAGCAAGCCTGGATCGAAATTGACGTTCCGCAGTGCGGCTACTGCCAATCCGGCCAGATCATGAGCGCCGCCGTCCTGCTGGCTGAAAATCCCGCGCCTACCGATACCGATATTGACGAAGCCATGTCCGGCAACATCTGCCGTTGCGGCACTTATCCGCGCATTCGCCGCGCGATTCATCGCGCTGCCGAAATTCAGGCCCAGCGAGGTGGCAAATGACCGTCGCCTCGGGCATGAAACGCCGTGAATTTCTGAAAGCAGGCGCTGCGCTGGGCGGCGGCCTGATCATCAGCCTTTACATCCCCGACTTCGTCCCCGCCGCCGCTGCTGGCGCCGCCGCCGAATCCGCGAAACCTGTCGCCCTGAATGCCTTCGTCCACATCGCCCCCGACGAAATCGTCACCGTAATTTCCAATCACTCCGAGATGGGCCAGGGCATCTACACTTCGCTTCCCATGCTCATCAATGAAGAGCTCGCAGCCGATTGGAGCAACGTGCGCGTCGCACCTGCTCCAGTCGCAGCCGTCTACAACCACACCGTCTTCGGCATCATGATGACCGGCGGCAGCACCACCACCGCCTCCGAATACGATCGCTTCCGCAAAATGGGCGCCATGGCGCGCATCATGCTGATTGCTGCCGCCGCGCAATCGTGGAACGTGGATCCCCAAACCTGCCGCGCTGAACAGGGCTACGTCATTCACACCGCCACAAACCGCCGCGCATCCTACGGTAGCCTCGCCGAGGCCGCGGCCAAAATCGCGCCGCCCACGGAAATTCCGTTGAAAGATCCCAAAGATTTCACGCTCATCGGCAAGCCCACCCATCGCTTGGACACTCCGTCAAAAACAAATGGCACCGCGCAATTCGGCCTCGATGTTTACATCCCCGGCATGCTGACAGCCGTCGTGCAGCGCGCCCCGGTGTTCGGCGCGAAAGTCGTCAGCTTCAACGCGGACAAAGCCAAATCCATTCCCGGCGTCGTCAACGTTGTCCAAGTCCCCTCCGGAATCGCCGTAATCGCCAATGGTTTTTGGCCCGCCAAACTCGGCCGCGAAAAACTCGAAATCCAATGGGACGAAGGCTCCGGCGCGAACATTTCCACCGTCTCCATGCGCGAAGAATACGCCGCCCAATCTCGCACGTCCGGCAACATCGCGCGAAAAGTCGGCGATCCGGCTGCAGCCCTTGCAGGGGCCGCGAAAACCATCACTGCCGAATACGAAGTTCCTTATCTCGCGCACGCCATGATGGAGCCGCTCAATACCGTCGTTGATCTGCACGAGGACCACGGCGAAGTCTGGAGCGGCACGCAATTTCAAACCGGCGATCGCGCCGCTGCCGCCCAAGTAGCCGGTTTGCAGCCCGAGCAGGTCACCCTGCACACCACTCTTCTCGGCGGAGGGTTCGGGCGCCGCGCCAATCCGGCGAGCGATTTCGTCACCGAAGCCGCCCACGTCGCCAAAGCCGCCAAGGCCCCCGTCAAAGTCGTCTGGACCCGCGAAGACGATATTCGCGGCGGCTGGTATCGCCCCATGTGGTACGACCATTTCGCCGCCGGCCTCGATGCAGCCGGCAATCCCGTTGCCTGGACGCACACCATCGTCGGCCAATCCATCATGGACGGCACGATGTTCGAGAAATTCACCATCAAGGATGGAGTGGATTCCACTTCCGTCGAAGGCGCCGCCGACTTAATCTACGGCATTCCCAACCTGCAAGTGGATTTGCACAGTCCCAAGAATGAGGTCCCCGTCCAGTGGTGGCGCTCCGTCGGCCACTCCCACACCGGATTTTCCGTCGAAGCTTTTCTCGATGAAGTCGCGCACGCCGGCGGCAAGGATCCTTACGAACTGCGCCGCGTCCTTCTCGCGAATCAGCCACGCATGCTCGCGGTCCTCGATCTCGTCGCGCAAAAGGCGAACTGGGGGAGCCCCTATCCCGCCGGCCACGCGCGCGGCATCGCTACTCATTTTTCGTTCGATAGCTACGTCGCGCAGGTCGCCGAAGTCTCGGTGGATAGCGATGGCACGGTCCACGTGCATCGTGTCGTAGCCGCCGTGGATTGCGGCCGCGTCGTGAATCCTGACACGGTGAAAGCCCAGATCGAAGGCGGCATCGTCTTCGGCCTCACCGCCGCCCTGAAAACGGAAATCACGCTCGAGAAAGGCCGCGTCCAGCAGCGCAATTTCCACGATTACCCGATGGTGCGCATGTTCGAATCGCCCGCCATCGAAGTTTATATCGTCCCCAGCGCCGAGCGGCCCACCGGCGTCGGCGAGCCTGGAGTTCCACCCGTCGCGCCCGCCGTCGCCAATGCCATTTTCGCCGCCACCGGCAAACGCGTTCGCCGCCTACCCATCAAACCGGAAGATTTGCGTTCCGCATGAAGAAGCGCGAGGAACCCGACACCATGACCGCAATTCAAACTCGACTTAAAGATAAACGATGGCTGATTCCAATGACGCTCGCGATCCTCGCGATGTCGTTCACCGGCGCCACAGCGAATGCGCAACAGTCCGCGCTCGCCCCACCATCTTCCCGCGCCTTTGCATCCGCCACCTCAGCCGCTTCTCATGACCGCGCGACTCCCGCCGCGCCCGCTGCTACCAATGACGCCGCTGCCCAAGCCGCCTTCCTTCGCTCCTGGACTGTCTTCAACTCTCCGCGTTGCCGCAATTGCCATCCTGCCGGTGACGCTCCGCTGCAAGGTGACGACAGCCACGTCCACATTCAAGACGTAAAGCGCGGCCCCGACGGCCACGGCGTTTACAGCATGAAATGCAACACCTGCCATCAGCTCGCCAACACGCCCGGCGACAACATGCCTCCCGGCAATCCAAAATGGGGTCTGCCGCCGCCCAACATGAAAATGGTAATTGTCGGTGAAACTCCCGGCCAATTCTGCCGCCAGCTAAAAGACCCCGCGCAAAACGGCGGCAGAACTCTCGCCCAAATAATCACCCACGTCTCCTCCGACGATTTGGTTGGCTGGGCCTGGAATCCCGGCGATGGCCGCGCCCTTCCCCCTATGACCCGCCCAGAATTCGCCAACGCAGTCCGCGAATGGGTAAAAAACGGCGCCGCCTGCCCGCAACCGTAGCGCCGGCGTCCCGCCGGCTCCAGGCCGTTATGTTGTCATCCTGAGCGAAGCGAAGGATCTCTCTTCGCAGTGAACGCCGTTAATCGCGCAAAACGCCGCGCGCCCACCACTCTCCGTGACCCAGCTTGCCGTGCTCACTGCTCGCTGTGTTCAGTCTTTCTCTTAGCCTTCGCCTTTCTCTGCGGCCTCTGCGTCTTTGCAGTGAATAGGCTCGTCCTGCCGCCCTGCGCCTTAATCCCCCCGTTTCTCCCATCCCGATGTAGAATACCCCCTCGGCGTTCCCGCACTCCGGACCGGAAAGGGCCTCTCATGAGTCACCGGTTCACTATTGGTGTCGAAGAAGAATTCCAGATCGTGGATCCCACCACGGGTGAATTGCGCTCCCACGTCCAGCAGTTGATGGAGGCCTCCTCCGCCGGCCTCGGCGAGCAAGTCAAACCCGAGATGCACCAATCCATCATCGAAATCGGCACAAAAATCTGCGAAAACGTCGCCGAACTGGATGCGGATATGCGCCGCACCCGCGGCGAACTGGTCCGCGCCGCCGAAAGCCGTGGCTTGCAAGTAGCCGCCGCCGGCACTCATCCATTTTCCTCCTGGATTGACCAGGTCATCTCCCCTGGCGAACGCTACCAGAACATTGTCGAAGAAATGGGCCAGTTAGCCCGCAGCCTCTTGATCTTCGGCATGCATGTACACGTCGCCGTCCCCGACCGCACCACCATGATTGACCTGATGAACATGGCGCGCTATTTTCTCCCGCATCTCCTGGCGCTCTCCACCAGCTCGCCCTTCTGGATGGGCCGCGACACGGGCTTGAAATCTTTTCGCACCACCGTTTTCCGCCGTTTCCCGCGCACCGGCATCCCCGACCACCTGAATTCCTGGAATCAGTACGAAGATTACGTCGAACTCCTGGTGCGCCTGCACTGCATAGACAACGCCAAAAAAATCTGGTGGGACGTTCGCCCTCATCCCACCTTCGGCACTCTGGAATTTCGCATCTTCGACGTCGTTACTCGCGTGGACGAAGCTATCGCCATCGCTGCCCTCACCCAGGCTATCGTCGTAAAGCTCCACCGCCTCTACACGCGCAATATGGGCTTCCGCATGTATCACCGTGCGCTCATCGAAGAAAATAAATGGCGCGCCGCGCGCTGGGGCATCGAAGGCAAATTAATTGATTTCGGCAAGCAGGCCGAAGTCCCGATGTCCGCGCTGGCCGAAGAGCTTCTCGAATTTGTGGATGATGTCCTCGACGAACTCGGCAGCCGCGGCGCCCTTGCCGCCATCCACACAATTTTTCGCGAAGGCACCAGCGCCGAGCGCCAGTTAGGCGTTTACAAAGAAACCGGCGACCTGCAAGCGGTGGTAAAGCACATCGTGAACGAAACGCGCAGCGGCATCCCGCTGCAAGCCACCACCGCCGCTACGCAAAGCCCATGAATCGCGCCGAAACATCGTAGCGCCGGCGTCTCGCCGGCTCTTTGCCGTTGCTGTTGCCGTCGAATTTGTGAATCGTGCTGCAGCGCAATTCACCCTGAGGTCCGACAGCGTCGGACCGAAGGGCAGCGCCGCACTTCAGTGCGCCATTCTTGCTGTGGCACTGGACGACCGTTGCAGCGACGTAATCTCTGACGTTATGTGTGGGGGCGGGTCTCAGACGCGCCCGTCGCTCCGTGCGCTGGCCCGTAGCAAACCGGCGGAGTTGCCATGAACGTTGATTTCGTCGGCGCATATTCCCGGCTTTCGAAAGGAACCTCACAACATGAAAATTGGCATCCTCTGCGGCCGTGAATACAGCTTCCCCCCGGCCTTCATCGCCAAAGTCAACGACCTCGGCAAAAAACACAACATCTCCGCCGAATTCGTCAAGCTTGGCGGCACCATGATGAACGAACCCGCCGCCTACAAGGTCATCGTGGACCGCATCTCCCACGAAGTGGATTACTATCGCGCCTATCTGAAACACGCCGTGCTGCAAGGCACCTACGTAATCAACAACCCGTTCTGGTGGACCGCCGACGACAAATTTTTCAATTACGCCGTAGCCGCCAAACTAGGCGTCGCCATCCCCAAAACCATCCTCCTCCCGCAAAAATCCTATCCCGCCGATGTGGACATCAATTCCGAATCCCTCCGCAATCTCACCTACCCGATAGATTGGGACGCGCTCCTCGATTACGTCGGCCGCCCCGCCTTCCTCAAACCCTATTCCGGTGGTGGCTGGAAGCACGTGTACAAAGTCCACAATCGTGAAGAGCTTTTGGCCGCCTATGACGGCACCGGCCCCTACTGCATGACCCTCCAGGAAAATATTGACTTCACCCAATACGTCCGCTGCTTCACTTTCGGCAAAATGGACATCCTTCCTGTCGTGTACGATCCCAAGCAGCGTCGCTATCTCGTGGACCACAATTATCTTTCCCCTGAACTCGGCTCGCGCGTCGTGCGCGACGCCCAGACCATCAATCAAGCCCTCGGCTACGAAATGAACACCATCGAATTCGCCATTAAAGACGGCATTCCCTACGCCATTGACTTCCTCAATCCCGCGCCCGATTTCGAGCGCGACCGCATCACCGAATTTTATTTCGAGCACGTGGTGGACCGCATGGCGCACCTCGTCATTGACCGCGCCCTCAACGGCGATCCCTCCTATCCTTGGCCCCGCTGGGAAGAAATGCTGGGCATCGGCGCCGCGTCCGGCTTCACCGGCGCGCCCGCGAAGAAAAGTGCCGGGGCAAAAATTGCATGAGCGGTTCCGCGCACCCGTCGCAAATTCCGCAATCGCAGCCGCCGGCGTCGCCCGCTGATTTCTGGCACAGCCTTCTGCGTCCGGATGTTGAACTCGCTCCCGCATTCTGCAATGAATTGAATGCGCGCATGCGCGCCGAGCGTCTCGTTTTCGGCGATCGCATTCACTGCCCGTTCCTCCGCCCGTTCTTCCTCACCTCCGAAGACGAACAGCGCGTCCGTGCCGTCGCCGAATCCATCGCCGCGCTCGGCGAGCGCGTCGTAAAGCAATCATTGGCAGATCCGCGCCTTCTCGCGCAATCCGCGCTCAGCCCTGCGGAAGAACGCCTCGCGCGCATCAATCCACGCTACTCTACGTCCAGCACCGCGTCGCGCCTCGATGCGTTTCTGCTCCCCAACTCCCTGCAATTCGCTGAATACAACGCGGAATCTCCCGCGGGTCTCGGCTATTCCGAAATTCTCGCCAACGTTTTTCGTGCGCTTCCGGTTATGGAGCGCTTTTCCCAGCGCTACACCGTTCGCCAGTTGCCGTTGATGAAGCTCCTGCTTTCCGCTCTCCTCGCAAGCTATCGCGAATGGGGCGGTTCGGCTTCGCCGCCCGTTATCGCCATCGTGGATTGGCGCGAGGTTCCCACTTGGAGCGAATTTGAAATCATTCAGTCGCACTTTCAGAAGGAAGGCGTCGCCACGGTCCTCGCCGATCCCCGGGATCTGGTTTTCAAAGCCGGAAAATTAACCGCCAACGGCCAGCGCGTGGATCTCGTCTATCGCCGCGTCCTCATAAACGACATCGTCGCCCGCCCCGCGGAATGCGCCGCTCTCGTGGACGCCTACGGTTCCGGCGCAGTTTGCGTCGCGAACGCCCTCACCTGCAAAATTCCCCACAAAAAATCTTTTTTCGCTGTCCTCACCGACGAGCAAAACTCCGCGCTCTTCAGCCCGTCCGAGCGCGATCTGATCCGCCGCCACATCCCCTGGACGCGCCTGCTCGCCGATACGAAAACCGCGCGCGACGGTGAATCCCTCGGCCTGCTCGAATACGTTCGCAAACATCGCGAAAATTTCGTCCTGAAGCCCAATGACGAATACGGCGGTACCGGCGTGCAACTCGGCTGGGAGCACAACGAAGATCAATGGGACGCAGCTCTCGATCGCGCCTTGGCCGACCACTCCAGCACCTGGGTCGTCCAGGAGCGCATCGCCATCCGCCGCGAAATTTTTCCCATGCAAACCGAAAACGGCGTCCAGATGCGCGACGTGCTGGTGGACTTCGCCCCCTACATCTTCCGCGGCAAAATGGCCGGCTTCTTAACGCGCCTCAGCAGCACTGGCCTGGCCAACGTAACGTCCGGCGGCGGCCAAGTCCCCAGCTTCGTGGTAGAACCAAAACCCTAGCAACAAATCGCTAACGGCGGCCTGCCTGCCGGTAGGCAGGCGTCTCGCCGGCTCTTCAGCAATTGTGTTGCTGCGTTAGATAAACTCCCTTCCACGGGCCGTACAGCTTTTTCCCCGCAAAGAATCCACATTTCCCCGGCTTCCACGAAATCCGCGCCTACGCGATCATCTACAAAGAGGAGAAACGACTGATGCGCGCGCCACTCAAAAACGTCTCGACGCTTCTGCTCGCAACGGCCTTGGCTGCCCCGGCCTTCGTCGCTGGCTGCGAGGCACACGTTCGTTACTACGATCCCTACTACAGCGACTATCACACCTGGGACCACCACGAGGTCGTTTACTACAACCAGTGGGAACACGACACTCACCGGAATCACGAAGACTTCAACAAGCGCAGCGACGCCGACGAGAAGGAATACTACTCGTGGCGGCATAACCAGCACTAGGCGTCACGTCATCCGCTCAATCCCGTAGCAAAACTGCCCAACCCTCTTTACAATATCTGGATGAATTTTGGACCTGCTCAGCCAGAGCTTCTCCCAGGCGCTCGCAACGCCGTCGAAACTTGCCTGGCAATCCAGCCCGGTGAACGCGTAGCCCTAATCGCCGATCGCCCCAGCCAAACCGTAGCCGCCAGCTTGGCCGCGGCTCTCGCTCAACGCGGCGCCATCTGCGAAGGCTTCCTCCTCGAAGATCTCGCGCCGCGCCCCATCACTCGCGCCCCGCAACAAATCCTCGATGCGCTTGGCCGTGCCGACGCCGGTATTCTCTGCATGCAGCCGCAAGAAGGCGAACTCGGCGCGCGCAAAGACATCGTCGGAGTCGTCGAACGCCGCCACATTCGTTACGCTCATATGGTCGGCGTCACCCCCGAAATCATGCAGCAAGGCATGCGCGCGGACTACACCATGGTGGATCGCCTCAGCGAAAAACTTCTGCAACGCATGCACAGCGCCCGCTCGCTCACCGTGCGCACCGAAGCCGGCACTTCGCTCGTCGCCACCTTCGACGCCAATCTCGACTGGGTAAAAACCAGCGGCCTCATCAGCCGCCGCTATTGGTCCAACCTCCCCGCCGGAGAAGTTTTCACCACACCCGCAAAAGTGGACGGCACTTTCGTCTGCGATGGCACCGCGGGCGATCACTTCTGCGGAAAATATGGCGACCTGCAGCGCACTCCGCTAGTTCTGGAAATTACAGCCGGACGTCTCCAGAAAGCCACCTGCGATCGCAAAGACCTCGAAAAAGAATTTTGGAATTATTGCCACACGGACGAAAACAGCGATCGCGTAGGGGAGCTGGCCTTCGGCACCAACCTGAGCCTCTCGGACATGATCGGCGTTCTGCTGCAGGATGAAAAATTGCCAGGCGTCCATCTAGCCTTCGGCGATCCCTACGGCAGCCAAACCCACGCCGCCTGGAGCTCCCGCACTCACGTGGACGTGCTAGCTCGCCACTGCAACGTCTGGATAGACCAAGACCAGGTAATAGAAAAAGGCCGCTACAAACTAGCCACCTTGGGCCTCGCCTAAATTTGCGCCGGCGTCGCTCAGAACTTGGCAACGGCTCTCCAACAGAAGTCGCTGTCATCCCGAGCGCAGCGAGGGATCTGTCTTCAGCTTGTGACTTTCTCGGCGCCCGGCGTTCATCCCGACGCAGTCGGGGCGTCTCTGCGATAAATAGACAGCCTCTCCGTGACCTCCGCCTTTCTCCGTGCACTCTGTGTTGAATCCTTCTCCCAGCCTTTGATTTTCTCTGCGTTCTCAGCGTCTCTGCGGTAAGCAGACTTTCGTCCGCTTCCCTCTGTGTCTCCGCGGCTACCTCAAAATAATCGCGTAACGTACTCCCACATCTGATGTTTCCAAAATGGCCAATCGTGCCCGCCTTGCGCCCCCCAATCATCCAAAGAATGCCGTATCCCCTTGGAATTCAAAATCCCCGAAAGACGGTAAGACGGCCCACTGTTTTCCCAGGGCCCATTCCCCGTAGCAATATGAATATCGCACTGCGCAAGTTGCCCCAGCACATGCCCATCCGATAAATTTGCCAGATAATCCACCGGATTATTGAAATAAGTATTGTCGTCGTACATCCCGTTCATGAATCCTCGTATGTCGTAAACCCCCGAAAGCGCAAAACACCTCCGCACCACGTCCGGATGCTTGAACAAAGTATTCGCTGCGTGATAAGCCCCGAAGGATGCACCCATCGTCGAAATCGCGATCCCTGGCGATTGGCAGTTGTCCCAGATAAACGGCACCACTTCCTCGCGCATATAAGCGTCAAACTGCGCCTGCATGTAACTCCGGTGAAACGGATGCGCGCCCTTGTTGTAAAATCCCGCCCAATTCGCGGAATTCACGCTGAAAAATTTCACGCGCCCCGCCTCAATCAAAGGCCCCAGCGCCCCAATCATTCCCTGGCCTTCCAGTTCCCACTCGTCTCCCGCGCTAGTCGGGAAACCGACCAGTGGTGGGCCCCAATGCCCGTACACCACCACGCCCATGTCCAAGCCTAGCCTGTGCGAATACCAGCGATGATATTCCCGTTTCATATTGCTCCTGCGTCGCGGCACGCGCGTCGAACTCCTTCGCGTCCCCCGAGCGCGCGATATTATACGGCCTTTGCGTAATGGCAAATTGGAAAGTATCCCGTGCAGAATTTCAACTCTGCTATTCTAATCGCTCGCGTCCGGTACAAATACATGGATTGTTTTTCGTAAGGGCTGGTCTAAGACCCGCCCAATCTCAATCAAGCTGAAAACGCGCCAACGAGAGGATTCGCTTTTGCCTTTTTCCCCCGAACTGACCGCCGAGCTGGCCGCCGCAGGCCCCGGCCGACTCCACAAACACGAAAAATTCTCTTCGCGCTTCCTCTCCAAAAAACGCGACCTGATCATCTACACCCCCGGCATCTACGACAAGCGCCCCGACCTGCAATTTCCCGTCCTCTATCTCGAAGACGGCCAAAACCTTTTCGATCCCGCCACCTCCTTCATCCCTGGCCAATATTGGCGCGTCGGCGAAACCGCCGACGCCCTCATCGCCCAAGGCGCCATCCTGCCGCTCGTCATCGTCGGCATCTACAATACCGGCAAGCAGCGCCTCAACGAATATACGCCCACGCGCGATCGCAAACTCGGCGGCGGGAAAGCCGACAAGTACGGCCGCCTGCTGGTCGAAGAACTTCAGCCCTTCATCGAATCCCGCTACCGCATCGCCCAGGGTCCCGCAAACAAAGGTCTCGGCGGCTCGTCCCTGGGCGGCCTGCTGACGATTTATCTCGGGATGCAATATCCGCACGTTTTCGGCAAACTCGCGGTTCTCTCGCCCTCCGTCTGGTGGAATCATCGCGCCATTCTGGAATCCGTCGCCCGTACCAAATTACCGCCGCAGCGCCCGCGCATCTGGCTCGATGTCGGCACCGACGAAGGCGGCACGCGCACAGTGGAAAACGTCACCTCGCTCCGCGACGCTCTTGCAAAAAAAGGCTGGCAGGAAAATCGCGACCTTCACTTC
The DNA here is from genome assembly GCA_963804655.1 of uncultured Acidobacteriota bacterium. Classification (GTDB taxonomy): domain Bacteria; phylum Acidobacteriota; class Terriglobia; order Acidiferrales; family UBA7541; genus Palsa-295. Next base: position 235,375 of record CAWDRE010000002.1, read on the forward strand.
GAAATCTTTCCCGGCGCGCAACACAACGAAGCCGCCTGGGCCCAGCGCGTCGCCCCCTTCCTGCAATTCCTCTTTCCCGCCACAGACTCCGCAGTATAGGATCAAGCCGTGGCGCCGGCCTGCCTGCCGCGGGTCAGGCGTCTCGCCGGCTCTTGGAATTTTTCTATTTTGCATCGCGCTGCTGCCAACTTCCCAGCATCAACGGTAGGGACACGGCATCCCGGCCGTGGGAGGGCCGCGTCGCCGCGTCGCTCGCCATATTTTCTGGGAGGCCCTAATTGCCCGAACCCAAATCTAAACCCGAGCCCGAACCCCACCAACGTGCTCTAACCATCCTCTGCATTTCCTCCTACGAAAAAGGCCAGGAATTCCTCCGCTCCTGCAAGAACGAAGGCTGCCGCGTCCTGCTCCTCACCGTGGAAAAACTTCGCGATGCCAACTGGCCTCGCGAAGCCGTGGACGAATTCTTCTACATGCCCGAGGATCTTCCCACCTGGGCCATCATCAACACCGTCAGCTACCTCGCGCGCTGGCAACCAATCGATCGCATCGTCGCCCTCGATGAATTCGATATGGAAAACGCTGCCGCCCTGCGCGAACATCTGCGCATCCCCGGCATGGGCCTCACCACCGTGCGCTATTTCCGCGACAAGCTCGCCATGCGCGGCCGCGCCAAAGAAGAGGGCATCAACGTCCCGGAATTTATCCACGTCCTCAATCATGCCGCCTTGGCCGATTTCATGTCCCGCGTCAAACCGCCCTGGCTGCTGAAGCCCCGTTCGCAGGCCTCCGGCATCGGCATGAAAAAAATCCAAGCTCCTGCCGAACTCTGGCCGATTCTCGATCAACTCGGTGATGCGCAATCCAATTACCTCCTCGAGCAGTTCGTTCCCGGCGATGTTTTCCACGTGGATAGCATCGTCTCCGAACGCAAGGTCGTCTTCGCCGAAGTCCACTCCTACGGCTCGCCCCCGCTCAACGTTTCCCACGATGGCGGCGTCTTCACCACGCGAACCGTCTCGCGCACCTCCGCCGAATACAAAGCCCTGAAGAAGGCCAATCTGGATTTGATCGCGGCGCTGGGATTAGTTCGCGGTGTCACGCACGCCGAATTTCTGCGCGCCCACGAAGATGGAAAGTTCTACTTTATCGAAATTGCCGCGCGCGTCGGCGGCGCCTATATCTCGGATGCCGTCGAAGCCTCTACCGGCATCAATCTCTGGCGCGAGTGGGCGCGCATCGAAGTCGGCTCGGGTAAAACTCCATACGTCCTGCCCAAACGCCGCCGCGACTACGCCGGCGTAGTCCTTTCGCTCGCGCGCCAGGAAAACCCGGACACCACCGCCTACTCCGATCCCGAAATCGCCCAACGCATCACCAAAATACATCACGCCGGCTTCGTCTTGCGCGCGCCGAAGCCCGAACGTGTCGCCGAGCTGCTCGATGCTTATTCCGCCCGCTTCCGCCACGATTTTCTCGCCACCGCCCCAGTCCCCGAAAAGCCTTCTGCCTGATCCCAATCTCGCGATCGCGGCCAGGCAAGTCTTGCGGCCGCCGAAGGTCTCACTGTCCACTTAGTTTCGCCTGTCCCGGCGTCCAGCCCACGCATTCGAAGCTTAGTACTATTCCCAACCAGCCGCACTCAGCCGTATAATCCCGCCACTTTCGCCAATCTCAAGAGCCCGGCGTGTGTCCTGGCGCCCTCTTGAGGAAGGAGTCCCCATGAAAAAGTTTTTCCCAATTTTCCTGCTTGTATCTCTCCTCCCGGTATTCTTCGCGCGCCCGGCATTTGCGCAAGTCGCCGCGAACGCAACTCCCAACATCATCGTCGCTAACATCAAAGCCGTATGCCCCACGGCGACGTACACTACGATTCAAGCCGCGGTGAACGCCGCGGGACCCGGAGACATTATCCGCGTCTGCGCCGGCACGTATCACGAGCAGGTGGTCATCAATACTGAAGTGGTGCTCCAAGCGGACAACGGCGTCATCGTCGAGCCGAACTCCGTGGTCGCGAACGCCACGGGGCCCACCGGCGATTCAATCGCCGCCATTATCCTCGCCCAAAATTCCGCCAACGTTCAGCTGCAGGGCTTCATCGTGGACGGCACCGCTAACAAGATCATGGACTGTACTCCCCGGCTCATCGGCATCCTCTATCAGGACGCGTCCGGCATCGTCTCGCACAATTCAGTCCGCCACATGCGCCTGGGATCCAGCTTCGACGGTTGCCAGAGCGGCAATGCCATCGAAGTTGAGAGCAGCGGCAGCGGTCACGCCAGCGTCACGATCGTTAGCAACACGGTTGACACGTATCAGAAAAATGGAATCACCGCCAACGAGCCGGGCACTCGAGTTTCCATCACGCAAAATACCGTGACGGGAATCGGACCCACGATCGGCGCGGCGCAGAACGGTATTCAGATCGGATTCGGTGCGCAGGGCCAGATCGTCGGCAACGAAGTCGCCAATAATATTTATTCGCCGTGCGAGTCGGTGTCCAATTGCCCGGCCAACGCCTCGGGAATTTTGATCTACCAGTCTGACGGAATCCAATTGCAACACAACATCGTCGGGGTCAATCAGGTGGGCATTTTCGTTGCCGCCAATAACACCGTCGTCGGCTCCAGCACGATTTTCCATTCCGTTGTGCTGGATGGAATCGCTTTGGTCGGCAACGGCAATTCCGCGAGCAACAACAGTGTCAGCAATAGCGACGACGCGGCCGTCTACATCCAGGGCAACACCAACTCCGTCTTCAACAATATATTTACCGGTGCCTCGGTGGGCATCCTGACAATCTCCGGCTCAACCGGCACAGTGCAGTACGGCAACCAATTCTTCGCCACACTCGTGCCCTTGCAGGACCCGATGCCGTCGCGAAACTTCACTCCCATGCCGTCGCGGTGACGATCCCAGTCCCGCGATCGCGCGCCCAAAATAGATAAAAGAATCGGGCGCCCTGCCTTATCGGTCTCTAGCGCTCAATAGCGGGACTGCGCCCAGCAAACCCGCATCGTTGCCCAGCTTCGCCGCCACAATCTGCGCTTTTCCCCAGGGCGACCACGTGTGCGCGTTCACGTGCGCCTGCACAAAAGGAACGATCAAATCCGCGCTCTCCAGCACGCCGCCGCCAAATATCACCATCTCCGGATCAAACGCATGAATGATCCCCACTGCCGCCGCCGCCCAAATCTCCAAACATCGCTCTTGTATCGCGCGCGCCACTGCATCCCCGTCCGCTGCGAGCCGGAATAAATTCTCAAAATTGAGTGCAGGTTCCTTCGCCAGCAAACTTCCGCGAAATCCCGGCCAATCTCGCGCCACCAGCGGCAACGCCCAGCCTGCCGCCTCCGCCTCCGCGCATCCCACGCCTCCGCACGTGCACTCTCGTCCGTGTAAAACTACCGGCTGGTGCCCGCCCAGATTTCCCGCCTGAAAATGTTTTCCGTGCAGCAGTGTTCCCCCGATCATCACGGCCGTCCCGATGCCCGTGCCCAAAGTAATCATTGCCAGATCGTCGCACCCGCGCCCGATCCCCGCGTAACGTTCACCCATCAACGCCATCCGTGCGTCGTTCTCCATCTTCAGCGTCAATGAAAATTCGCGGCGGCACCATCCCCCAAAATCCACTCCCGGTGCGTCATCCCATTTCTTGGGACTCGAAAGAATTCGTCCCCGCACCGAATCCACCAGGCCGCAGGTGCTCATGGCCAGTCCCGCGCATTCCGATGTCTTCAGACGGGCGCCGCTCAGCAATTCTCGGAACGCAGCGGCAAAAAGCGGCAGCACCGACGCCATTCCTTGCGCGCTATCCAGGTCCAGCCGCTTCGAAACCAAAATCTTGCTGTCTTCGATGATCGCGCACGTCGCATGCGTCCCGCCTAGGTCAATTGCCAATGCCTTCATCCCGCCTCCGCAAAATGTTTCGGCGATTCGTTTGGCTTCGCAGCGCGAGCCGGTGCGACCCTGAACACATGAAATGCGCGACCAATATGCCACACGGTCACGCGTTTCCAGCAATCCGATTGCTCGCGCCCCTCGCCACGTCCGCTTTACTGTCTGCATCCTCTCGTTTCCCCTTATAATGCCTTTTCTTCGTCACTTACTTTTCGCGACTGGGAGGTCCCCTCATGGCTGCGAGTTTCCGGCGAATCTCCATCTTGCTCTTAACCCTTCTTCAGGCATCGTTTCCGCCGGCATCTTCCGCGCAGCAGCCAATTCAGCCCTCGGTCGCTTCATCCTCAACTCTGCAGCTCACCTTAAAGCAAGCCGTGCAACTCGCCCTCAAACAAAATCCTCAGCGCGTCATCGCGCAACTCCTCGTTTCCGAAAGTGATCGCAGCAGTCAGATCGCCCGCTCCGCGCTCCTGCCCCAGGCAGGCGTCGCGGCACGCGGCGCGGTCAGTCAATACAATCTCTCCAGCGTCGAAGCACATCCCCCGCAGAAAGATGCCGGGCCCTACCAGTTCATCGAAGCCGGCCCCGTTTTTTCGCAATCCATTTTGAATCTTCCCCTCATTCGCGGCTACCAGATCGGGAGGGAAGGAACTCGTCAAGCCCGCGCAGATGAATTGACGACCCGCGAAAATGTCGTCACCGCAGTGGTTGATCAATACCTGTTGATTCTTCGCGCTCTCGCCGCCCGCGATGCCGCCAACGCCCGTGTCGCCCTGGCGCAACGCCTCTACGACCAGGCCACCGAGCTGCAAAAGACCGGCATCGGCTTGAATATTGATACGGTCCGCGCCAATGTCGAACTCCAGAACGAGCGCCAGAACCTGATTGATACGGAAACGCAAACCCGCACCAGCAAATACGGCCTTGCCGAACTCCTCGATCTCCCGCGCGACCAGGATCTCGACGTCGCCGACCATCTCGATTTCTACGATCTCCCCGCGCTCGAAAAAGACGCTCTGCTCAACCAGGCTCTCTCGGCTCGTCCGGAAATTCGCTCGCTCAATTCCCAGCAGCGCATCGCCCAGCTCTCGGCCGATTCCGCCCGCGAGCAGCGCCTTCCCCAATTGGATTTTTCAGGCTTCTGGTTTTATCAAGGCGCCCATTTCCAGGACGGCATTCCGGCCTACACCTATCAAATCTCTCTGCAGTTCCCGATTTTCACCGGCGGACGCATCCACGCCGAAGTGGCGCACGCCAAATTGGAGGAGCAGCACATCGCGGAAATTCGCCGTCAGCTGGAGGCCCAGATCGTCAATGAAGTGAAGTCGGCTCTCGACGAGCTCAACGCCGCGCGCAATTCGGTGGACGTGGCCAACCTGGGTTTCAAACTCGCGCAGGATGAAGTCGCTCAAGCGCAACGCCGCTTTCAAGCCGGCGTCACCACCAACGTCGAAGTGATCACTGCTCAGGAAGCCTTGGCTCGCGCCAGCGATAATCAGATTGCCGCCCTTTTTCAGTTCAACTTGTCCCGCGCGGCCCTTGCCCGCGCTACCGGCGATATCGAAGCCACCTACACGAAGTGAGAGGTGAAACGCACTATGAGCTCTTCATCAACGCCGCCACAACCGCCGCAACCAGCGATCCCGGCCACTGCGCCCAGCGCGCCGGGTGCTCCGCCCTCCACCGTGCCGGCCCCCGCGTCCCCGCTAATCTCGTTGCGTGAACGCATTCGCAATCTCCCTCCGCTCGTCAGAGGCGCAATCGTTGCAGTCATCATCTTGATCGCAGTCGCGTGGTACATCCTCTCCGGCCGCGTTTCCACCGATGACGCGCAAGTGGACTGCCACATCACCGCCGTCGCCCCGCAGGTTCCCGGATATGTCGTCCAGCTCCTCATCAATGACAATACGCCGGTGAAAGCCGGCGACCTCCTCGTACAAATCGATCCGCGCACCTACGAAGCCGAAGTCGCGCAGGCCAAAGCCAACCTTGCCTTCGCTGAAGCCCAAGCAAATTTCGCCAAAATCGAAATCCGCCTCACGCGCGAGACCACCACTAACAGCACCAGCGGCGCCACCGCGCAAAAACAATCAGACGCCGCCGATTACGCCATGTCCCAGGCGCAGCTCGAACAATCCGCTACCGCCAATCTGCAGGTCGCCGAAGCCAACGTCGCCGCCAGGCGCGCCACCAACGAACGCGCCCAGAGCGACCTCGCGCGCTATACGCCCCTGCTCGCCACCGACGACGTCTCCAAATTTCAATTCGATTCCGTCGAAGCCGCGGCTCGCGTCGCCAAAAGCGAGCTCCAAGCCGCCGAGCAGCAACAGGCTGCCGCACAACAGGCCGTCACCATTGCCCGCGCTAACTCTCGCTCATCCGAGGCCCGTCTCCTCCGCTCGCAAGCTCAATTGCAGGAGACCAAAGCCCGCGAGCAACAAGTTCCCATCGCCGAAGCCACTTATCAATCCGCGCTCGCCGCCGTCGAACGCGCCAAGGGCGCCCTGCAACAAGCCGAGCTGAATCTCGGCTACACTCACATCACCGCGCCCATTTCCGGCCAGGTCGCGCAAAAATCAGTGGACCTCGGCCAGTACGTTTCCCCGGGCCAATTGCTTTTCACCATCGTTCCGCTGGATCAGGTTTACGTCACCGCTAATTTCAAGGAAACGCAGCTCGCCAACGTCGCTCCCGGCCAAAAAGTCCGCCTGCACGTGGACACTTACCAGGACGACTTCGAAGGCGTCGTGGATTCCATCGCCGGCGCCACCGGCTCGCGCCAGGCATTGCTCCCCCCGCAAAACGCCACCGGAAATTTCATCAAAGTCGTGCAGCGCATTCCGGTAAAGATCCTCGTGAAGCCGAATAAGAATCCAGATCTGGTGCTGCGCCCTGGCATGAATGTCGAAGCCACCATCTATACTCGCTGACTAGGACAACACGCGATGGCCTATCTCGGTGGAAGCCCTCCGGAAGCTTGGGAACTGGAAGAGGATCGTTTCCTCAACAGCTTGGTGGCCAACCTGTCCCACAGGCGCCGCATGGGCATGCTGCTGAGCGTTGGCATGGTCACCGCCATCGAAATTTCCAATCGTATCTCCGTCAACGTATTCCTCCCGGATATGCAGGGCAATGTCGGCGCTAGCTCGGACGAAATTAGCTGGGTCATCATTCTTTATAACGTCGGCTTCCTCTGCTCCTTGGCCCTGGCGTACTGGATGACGCGCGTCATCGGCACCAGACGCCACTTACTGCTTAGCATCGGCCTCTATTCCGTCGGAGCAATGGGCTGCGTGCTGAGCACCCATAGTCTCGCGCAACTCCTCACGTCACGCTTGATTATGGGCTTCGGCGGCGGCTCGTTTCTGGTGCGCGTCGTCATTCTTGCGGGGCTACTCTTTCCCGGGAAAGCGCGGATTGCGGCGGTTACGTGGCTTTACGTGGTTCTCTCTGCTTTTGAAGTTCCCTATCCGATCGCCATGGGATGGATTACCGATACCTTTCACTGGAACTACGCCTTCCTGGTTGATTTTCCTTTTCTCGCCATCGGCGCTTTTCTCATCTGGAAAATTATCCCGCCAGGGTATTTATTTCAGCGCAAGAAGGATGCTCATGTTGATGTCTGGGGCGCGGTTCTTCTGATTGCTTCGCTGGCTTGTTTGGAAACCGCGCTCAGCCGCGGCGAACGTGATCTGTGGTTTCAGTCGGACTGGGTCGCTTGGGCGCTGTTCGCCGCGGTCATTTTGTTTATCGCTTTTCTTTGGTGGGACTACCGTTCCGCAAACCTCTCGCCGGTACTCCATTTGCGCATGATCTGGCGCCAGCCTTCTCTGCGCGCCTTTTTTTTCGTCATTCTCATCGTCGGAGTATTCTTCGGTGCCGGGATTTATGTCGTTCCGCAATACCTTCGCTTCGTCCAGGACTACAGCGCCACTCAGGCCGGTGGTTTCATTTCGATGTATACCCTCGGCCTCGGTCTCGGCCTGCAGATCGCTTTGCGCGTGCTCGTGCCCCACCTCGGCCCCCTCCGGACGCTCATATTCGGATTACTCCTCTCCATCGCTACATACGTCACGATCGTTTACATCTGGACGCCCACCACGCCAACCATCATCTTGGCTCCCGTAATTTTCCTCCAGGGTCTTTGCCTCGGGCCCGTTCTTCTCGCCGCCGGCAATGTAGTCACCGCCAACGTGCCCTTAGCCGACGTCAATGACGTTTCCACCACCTATTTCTTCGTGCGCCAGCTCGGAAACACCTTTGGCGTCACCGCCGCCACAGTCATGTTTGATCGCCGCATGACGCTCCACTCCTCGCGTCTGCTGGATATCGCCAATCGCCTCGACGCCACCACCCGCGCCACCCTGGCCCAATACGCCCAAATAATTCACCGCAACGGCGGCAGCGCCAGCAATCCCGCCCTCGGCGCGCTCCAGCTCTTCCAAAATAACGTAATCACCCAAAGCCGCGTGCTCTCTTACAGTGACATCTACTTTGGCTTGGCCTGCTTGGCCGGGGTAGCCCTCTTCTTCGTGATCCTCACCCGCATAAAAGGCAATCGAACCGCCTTCCATTTCCACTTCTGGTGATTTTCCTTGATGACGCATCCGTGAAATACCGAGATCCTTGGCCGCTTGGTAAAAGATGCTTCCGCCTTGCTCGATGCTGGCCGCGCATTAAACGGCTTCTCTTTTGCCTACGGAGACTGCTCTCGATTGGCGGCCGGGATCTTGTGGCGTCTGTACCGCGGTATGGATATCTATCGCTCCAGCAGCCTGCGCCGCCAGATTCGGGATTTCTGCCAGGAAGAGCTTATCAAAGTCCGCAATTCGTTCTCGCCCCCGCTGTCGCCACTGACTCCTTGACCACTCGTCACCCGCGCCGTTCGCTCATTTGACGAACGCGGCAATTCGCGTAAAATAATCCCCACCAGCAAATTGGGCCTGTAGCTCAGGTGGCTAGAGCGCACCTCTGATAAGGCTGTTAAGACGATCTTCGTTAGCCCCGCGTTTTCAATCTATTAGCCTAACTCCTCAGCTTGTTGCCCCACCTTTCGTTCTTTACTGACAATTGACCGATATCGCTGGTTTTTGATCCCTACCGGACTCTAAACGGACACCGACGATTTTCAGAGTCTCCAGATCTAGATGCGCTCCTTAACCCCTGGGCCCTGAGCTTAGAAAGCACGGACGCAATTTGTGAATTTCGATTCTGATAACCCTCCGCCAATCGTGATCCATGCGAAACGATTCGAAGGCTTCTGTCACTACTCTTCTGAGGAATCACTCAACGATCGCAACTTCATTGAAAAGAACAGGCAGGCAAATGCACCACTGGACGGGAAGAACAGTTGCGGGCGGGCCTCAATTTGGTCAAGGAAAAGGTAAGCCACCTAAGGCGCAGAGGGAGACGACAATGAGGAATACATTCTTGTCGATAGGCCTTCTTGTTCTGCTCTCCGCGACCGTAGCGGCCCCATTGTACGGATGGGATGACGAAGGCCACATGATGGTGGCGTACGTGGCCTACCAACAACTGACGCCAGTCGCGCGATCCCGCGCGAACGCGCTGCTGAAATTGAATCCGAAATACAAAGACTGGCTGCCGACACTGCCGACGGCGGCATCGCAGGCAGACAAAGAGATGATGATTTTCATGATCGCGGCCACTTGGCCCGATAAGATCAAGCTGGATGCAAGTTACACGTCGGACGGAAGTGATGACGGCGATCGTCCCGACGGAAGCCCGGACGCCACGCGCAATACGGGTTACGATGACAAACTGATGCACAAATACTGGCACTTCGTGGATCAACCATTCGCAACAGACGGATCGCCATTACCCCCAATCCCGACACCGAACGCACAAGATCGCATCGTATTGTTTCGCAGCGTCCTGGCTTCCGACGCAAGCGACGCCCTGAAATCCTATGATCTGACGTGGCTGCTGCATCTGGTGGGAGATGTGCACCAACCCTTGCACTGCGCGACTCGAGTGGATAAGAACGATTTACAGGGTGACGCAGGTGGAAATGAAGTGGCGCTGCACTGCAGGGGATGCCAGAGTGAGTTGCATGCGTACTGGGATGATGTTCTCGGCACGAGTAAGCCACCGAGCAGCGCGGTAACCGCAGCGAAGAAGCTTCCTGTACCGGATCCGATCTTGGTCGCCAAGAGCAGCGAAGCAGACTGGGTGATCGAGAGCTTCCAGGACTCTAAACAGGATGTGTACCTCAATCCAGTCGGAGATGGCCATGGACCATTCCAACTAACTAGCACTTACAAGACCGCGGCGAAGGATCTGGCGAAGCAACGTGTTGCTCTTGCCGGTGCACGACTCGCGAACTTGCTGAATACCGAAATGAAGTGAATACCCGCGCTGCAGAGTTCGATATGACCCTATCCACAATAGAAAACATACTCGCCCAAGAATTCGCCCAGCTGGAGATATCGCGAAGTCTCAGGCTAGGCGACGATGCCGAGCGCCCAACTGCGGAGAAGAGCTTAGTGGGTCTAGCATTTTCGGGCGGAGGAATCCGTAGCGCGACGTTTAACTTGGGAATCCTCCAAGCCCTGGCTAAAGCAAAAACCCTAAGAACGTTTGACTATCTGTCGACGGTATCGGGGGGTGGCTATATCGGAAGCTGGTTGATGGCTTGGATGCATCATCAGGGAGTCGGCATCAAAAAAATTGAAGAGTATCTTGCAACGAACGACGCATCCCCTTCGCGAACTTTCGAAAGGCCTGAGGTGCGATTTCTGCGCAGTTACAGCAATTACTTGACGCCGCGGAAAGGTCTTCGAAGTGCGGATTTCTGGGCTTTTGCGGCAAGTTACCTGCGAAATACCCTTCTCAATCAGCTGATCCTCGTCCTGCTCCTGCTGTCGATTCTTCTGCTTCCGCGCTCGATTGTGATGATGTTTCATATTCTCGAAATCGTTGAGAATTCCTTACAACAGCAGTGCGTAGTGTTTCTGAAGCAATTCATGTACGCCCAATACTTATCAGCAGCACTAGGATTACTCCTCGGTGGAATCGCTATTTTCTATATGGGACGAAACCTTGTAATACCCACCGCTGAGAAGTCTGAAAGCTATCCGTGGTTTAGCGGCCAACGCCCCATCCAATATTTGATTGTCTTACCGCTGTTCCTTGCCGCGGGGCTCCTCACCTACGGGCTAGCGCATTTTTTGATCGACTATCCGATTCTTAGCCATCCGTGGACCCTGTTACCGCTTCTTGGCGTAGCCCTCTACGGTGGGCTGTGGGCCACCGCATTGATTGCACGAACCGTATTCTTGGGTGAGAGACAGATCACAGTCACGGAGAGCCCAAACGGTTGGCTTCTTTTTGGCACCGCAGCCGTGTCGGGGGCGCTTACCAGTTTCCTATTCCTTCCGTACTCGCGAATCCTCATTGTGAGTCGTTCAACATCCGGGGACGAATGGAGAGCTGCTACAAACTGGCACGTGCTCACTTTCGGCACCCCTGCGTTTATTTTGATTATGCTGGCCGCTGGCGCGCTCCACATCGGGTTGATGGGACGCCAAATGAGCGATGCTCACCGAGAATGGTGGGCGCGCCTCGGTGGCTGGCTAATCGTCTATGCCATCGGATGGTTGTTCCTCTTTCTTGTCGCATTATATTCGCCATATTGCGTCGAAAGGATTGTTAATCGATTTCACGGCCACGCTCGAGGAGTAACAGTTACCGGAGTTTCCGCATGGTCGTTTTCTACGGCGTACGGCGTATTGTTCGGGAAGAGCGGCGCGACGAGCGGATTGCTGGCAACCGACTCGCTACGCAAAAAAGTTGTTAACTACCTCGCGCGACTGACTCCCTACATCTTTATTCTTGGTCTCCTCGTTGCCCTCTCGCTTCTCGCCTCCAAAATCGCGCATGAACTCGTCGGGCTCAAAGGTTCCATTCTTAGTTTGCCGAAAGAGGCGGCGTTCTATCCTTGGGAAGTGCCGGCCCTTTGCATTCTCTTTCTCGTCGTTGCTGTGCTCATATCGTGGCGCGTGGATGTCAACGAGTTTTCCATCCACTACCTATACCGCAACCGGTTAGTGCGTTGCTATTTGGGAGCGTCGGTTGAAGACCGCAAGCCGCAGCCGTTTACCGGCTTTTGCGACGCGGACGACGTTCCGCTCGCCAGTCTCCAAATTCCGCGCGAGGGGATAGATGGAATCGACGATCGGCCTTTTCCTCTCCTCAACACCACCCTAAATGTGGTGCGTGGCAAGGAACTTGGCTTGCAAACACGCAAGGCGCGTTCGTTTCCGTTCACGCCAGTCGTCGTCGGATTTACGCGGCCCGAACCGGGTACGTCCGAGGTTGAGTCGTTCTTTGCTTCCGCGGCACTCCTTGGTTCCGACCGGCCCGATTCTAAGCACGGAGTTCGATTGGGAACGGCTATGGCCATTTCTGGTGCGGCCGTGAGTCCTAGCATGGGGTTTTATTCCGCGCCGGACCTTTCGTTTCTCATGACAATTTTCGACGTGCGGCTAGGATGTTGGCTCGCGAATCCTAGTAAAGGCCCAACCAAAAACTGGCGCGTCGGAAGCCCGAACGTTGGTTTTTATTGGCTATTGCAGGAACTCCTCGGTAACACGAGTGACGACAGCAAGTACTTATATCTTTCAGACGGCGGCCACTTCGAGAATTTGGGAATTTACGAGCTGGTCCGCAGAAAGTGCAAGCTCATCGTGGCTTGTGACGCGTCGGGCGATGCTCTTTACGGGTACGGCGATCTGCACAATGCCATGGAACGGTGTCGAGTTGATTTTGGTGTGGAGATCGAAATTACTGCCGACGAGATAGGCAGGATCACACCCGCAGGAATGCCGCCGCGTGCCTCCGCTCACTTCGCAACTGGTTCGATCCATTACACTCCGGGTGACCTGACGGACGACGGAGTTTTGATTTATGTGAAACCGGCGCTCCAAGCCTCTGACTCTGCGGACCTATTGGGTTATGCGCGAACGAACCCTGACTTTCCTCACGACAGCACGGTCGATCAATGGTTCGATGAATCACATTTCGAGAATTATCGGGCGTTAGGGGAAGCGGCTGGAAGGGCCGCGCTCGGCTCGATCCGAAGCGCTATAGAGCCTCTGCTGCATATCAGATTACCGCCGGTCGCATCCCCGCCGGCGCCCGAGCGTCCGAATCAGGAGTTCCTCACGTAACCCCGGTGGGAGGGATTGGAAATATGAAAAAACTGATTCTTGTCGCCGCGGTCGTGATCCTGATCATCCTGATCGTTTATGGGGCAAAATATTTTCATGATAATTTTACGGTCGAACTGCCAGAATATCCGCCAATTGGCAAGGTCGTTTGGCTCGAGCAGAACTGGACTGCCGAACAACGCGATTGGTTTCATCACGCCGACCAGGGGACGCAGACCTTCGGCATACCCTGTGAATGGTTTATCGCTCTCGAGCAACCTTCGCTCTCACTCGGCGCCCCGGGACTTCTGAGCGACCCCGCATATCTCGACCGCTACGGCTTCATTCCCGACAACGTGCATCCCGACAAGCCTGAATTGCCGATCGGATTTGCCCATGGCGGCCTAGTGCTCGATGCCTCGGGCTCACCATTACGAAATCCCCAGACGAATGCGCAGATGACTTCCTTGGGCCTGACCTGCGCCGCCTGTCACACCGGCCGCTTCACCTATAAGGACACTACCTTCCTAGTCGACGGCGGTCCAGCTCTCACGAACGTCCAGAATTTCCAGAAGGCCGTTGGTCTTTCGATTGTTTACACTCACGTGCTGCCAGGCCGGTTTGCTCGTTTCGCCGACCGCGTCCTCGGCCCAGGGGCCAGCGACGATGCCAAATCAAATCTGCGTAAACAGTTTGATCCGGTGTACAGCCAGGTCAGAGAGGTCGCTAATCTGGAAAAATCGGTCAAAGCTCACTCGGTCAATGAAGGGTTCGCCCGCCTGGACGCGCTTAGCCGCATCGGCAACACTGTCTTTGCTCTCGACCTCGACCATCACGAGAATTTTGTCGCTTACTCGGCTCCTGTACATTTTCCGCGCATCTGGAATGCTTCTTGGTTTGAATGGGTGCAGTACAACGGCTCCATCCAACGGCCAATGACTCGCAACGCCGGCGAGGCTCTGGGCGTCCGCGCCACCGTAAATTTTCCCGTCGCAAAAGATCAGCTCCCAACCTCCAGCGTGCAAGTCGACACCCTATTTAAACTCGAACAGCTCCTTGCGGGAGACAAGCCGCCCAATCCGAAGGACGGCTTCGCCGGGCTCGCTTCGCCAAAATGGAATGACACGAAAATCTTGCCGCCTATCGATACCACACTCGCGGCGAAAGGCGCAATCTTATACAAGTCGCATTGCCAGCGATGCCACCTGCCCACCACGTCCGATCCTGAATTCTGGATTGCGCCCCAATGGTCGCCGGTGAATGCGGCAGGTGAACGTTACCTCGATTTGAACATGATTGACATCGCGCACGTGGGTACCGACCCTGCTGAAGCCGAAGACATGAAAAACCGTACGGTCTCCGTTCCCCCCAGCATTGGAATCACTAATAACTCGGGACAAGTTATCACCACCGACGATTTCGGCAACACGCTTCGCCAGCTAGTCACCGCAGTTGTGAATCGTTGGTATGACAGCCAGGTTCCACCGACTCCGCCCGCACTGCGCGAGAAAATGAACGGCTTCCGTCCCGACGGAATTCGCGCCACGCTCCAGTACAAAGCGCGACCCCTTAACGGCATCTGGGCAACGCCACCGTACCTGCACAACGGCTCGGTCCCAAATCTCTACGCCTTGCTTTCTCCTGTCGCAGAACGTCCGAAATGTTTTTACCTCGGCAATCGGGAATATGATCCCGTCAACGTCGGCTACAGCACCCATGAACTTCCTGGCGGCTTCGAGCTCGACACCCGGATTAGGGGCAACAACAACACCGGCCACGAGTTCAACACTGGCACAGGCAAAGGAATCATCGGCCCCCTGCTAACTCCCGACGAGCGCCGAGCCTTGATCGAATTTCTCAAGACTTTGTAGCTTTTCGCTGATCGCTAGCGCATCAGCAATTCCCAGGGCGTCACAAATCTATGCTTCCGACTTCAGGAGAATCACATGAACAGTTCCGCGCGCAATACCTCGCGTCATCTGAACCTAGCAGTCCTGGGAATCCTGCTCGTGTCCACGGCATGCAACAAGAAAACTTCCGGCAGCAGCTCCAGTCCTGAAACGCCCGCTGCCGTCGCACCCATCCAGCTTAATGCCCCTCTCTCCGCCAACGATGTCTCCTGGCTTTTCCCTGCGCCAACCCGCACCGCGGATTTTGCCAACCTCATCGCCATCCGCGATGTGACCACGCCGAATCACCAAGATCCGACCAAGCGAGATCCCGTTTGGTCGGACTCGGCTTTCCAACAATTCCTCAATATCGTCAACGGCCCTCAGGCTCAAGTCGCCGGTACCAACGCTCAAGTTAGCCTTCCGACAGAAGCGCGCTCCATCGACGCTTGGTTCATTGCCGGAATCCGCATCGACGCCGGCGCACCCGGTTTCTCCAGCGACATCCACGCCCAATACGGCCAGCTGCCCGAAATTCGCCTGATCATCCAGCCGATCATCAAGAACCCCGATGGCAGTCCGAGGATTCTGGATGTTGCAGGTCACCTGATTTTCGACTTCATAATTCTTCCTCCAGACCCTCCGGCATCAACCGATTGTTTTCCGCGCTTTCAAGCTGACATGAACGCCTTTGGCTCTGTCGTCGCAGACGTGGTGGCCTTGCGAACTAAGCTAAATAACGGCCAGATCGGCGGGCACGCGATATCAACCGTCGGCGTCCCCCTTGGGATTCATCCTGGTTTGTCCGATTCCGCCACGTCTAATAGTGTGCGCAACGAAATGTTGTCGTTCCTCGAAAGGCACATTTCCGCCCAGCGTCTGGGTTCTATGGCCATCGCAGGACTTCCTGCCAACGGTCCCGCACCATGGATATTCCTATCCATTCTCGGCGATAGAGCCGGTCACTTCGGACCTGCACACGGACCGACCCTCGACGGCGCCCAGCAATTCGCACAAATGCTAAATCCCGTTGGAACGAACCCGCGCGTGGTTCCTGAACCGCACACTAACAATCTCAACCCCATCACTTGTAAAAATGCCGCCGTTTCGGCCGCCAGCTTGCCGATTTCCGCACGCAGCGGCGTCGCAACATTCTCGCTTTTTGCCACTCCGCCGCCCTCCCCCGATCGATCCAAACAAATTCTCGACACGATTGCCGATCCCACAAAAAGTTTCTTCTTCAACACCGATTGCATCAGTTGCCACACCGAAACGCGCCGCGCCATGGATCTTCTGAAAGTCACCGAGATACAAGGCATCAATACAGCCGCACTCCCAAATGGCCAGTGGGATGTTCGAAATTTCGGTTGGGGCGACGCAGGAAAAGCCGGTATGCAAGCTACCGTAACGCGCCGCACGGCTAACGAAACCGCCGCGGTGGTAACGTTTATCAATTCAGAATTGCTACCCAAGAGGAATAATTAGATGTCCAAAGTCCCTGCGCCACCTACAACAAGAGCTTTTGGCGAACCGCGTCCGCTGTGGTGGCTCCGACGGTACAAAGATAATCTGAAACGATTTTCGACTCAAGAACACAATCTTGCAGCAACTCCCCGAACGTGCATCGGATATCCCGCACAGGGTGCGTTCCAATAGGGAAGTAGCGATCGTCGCGAATTCACAACTTTCGAGTGCGCGAACCCTCTCGACTCAAACTGGATTGTGTGGCTAAGCACTAAATTTGCCGATTGTCGCGCGTCGGCAATCTTGAACCCGAAATGGCCCCCATGAATCGGAGGGAATTCTAAACCACGGTCCACCAATGAAACCAAGATCGAGCGGATACATGATCTGACGCGCCATGCGATTTCGGCGCACAATCAACAGGAGGTCTACCATGCCGCAAGAATTCGATGAGTCCAGCAAAACCCACGTGGATCGCGACGATAGCGGGATCGTTCGTGGTGTTCTGCATGTTGAGCAGTTCTACCAGTCGGCGGCCCGCAGTCCTCAGCTCGCTGCACACGAATATCTCGAGAAGTTCGCTGGCGTACTCGGACTCCGGACCACCGAACTCCGTTCCCTGGGATCCAGTCCGGAAACGGTTCCCACTCGAAATGGGAAGCCGCGAAGGCCATCGGCGCTGAAACGTCGCGCGATGCCATGAAAATGACGCCTACGACCTTGCTCGAGATGGTGCCTCGCCAAGTTACAGGCATAGTGGCTGTTCCCGTCTTTGACTCGCCCGATAACCTTCGGGCGGGCATGCAGCTGAAGGAGTACGTTCCCTTGGCAGGAATTCCCCAGCAACATGATTATGCGCAGGGCGAACTTGCCGCTGTTATCGGCCGTGAGTTTTTGGTTCCGAACGATTCCGAGCGAGGCGAAGAGGAGTTGCTTGCCGAAGCGGTGCGGCTGTCCGGAGACAGTCGATTTCGACGCAAGCGCGCCGCCTATTGGCGCTGGCAAGAGGAGTTCCTGCACGAGGCCATCATTCTTGACGACAAGGCAGTTTCTGAAGCCGTCGAGGAGATGAATGATCTTATCGAAGACGAAAAAGCTGAGGTGAGACGCTCCCGGATCAAATTAGGCGTTTCCTTCGTTTTTGCTGTCGGTGCAGCAACAACGGGGATGCTTACAGGTCCGCTGGCGCCTGTTGCGCTTGCAGGTGCGTTCCTGTCTGTTGGGGGTTGGGTGATTGACCATGGTTCAGAAGCTTTCGGGCTGGGAGGGGCAAAAGACAGTCCTGCCGGTCTGTGCTTGAGCGCGCGGCGCGAATTCGGCTGGTCCGGATAACGCGCGGTCGGTGCCAAAAACGCCCTGAAGACTGGTCACACGAAGAATCAAACGCCTTCACCGAAGGCTACTATTCACTACGAAATATGACAATCGCAATATTCAAAATGCTTTACAGCTGCGGTTAGACTCGGGGTGTCGCTCGGCAAGCCAGGGCGCTGAGCACAAAACAGGGGACAGCCCGATTTTGGTGAACCTCTTTTCTATTTCCTCCGCTTGTAGGGTGCTCCCGAACGCAGCGCTCACGGATCTAGTGTTTCCGGAGTCGAGCGCTGAAATGTTGACTCCGATGAACGTACTCGATGGGGTGAGTGCCGCTTGGAGCAATCCAGTAGGCAATAGATACCACTTTGAATAGAAGTTTTTTAACAGATTGTGTTGCGTCGACCGGCTAAGACCCCGCTTTATCAGGCGTTACGATTCGAGCGGCAACTATTTAGCTATCTGCCGATCCGGGTCGTGGATTGAAAGCCTACCGCCCGAACTAAATTAGTGCGAATATTACATATAAGCGCAGTTGCCGCACCCGGGGGCAATCTCACCAGGAGGAGAAATCACATAGCAGCAAAGAAAGCACGCAAGAGCACCAAACTACTAAAGAAGTCGAAGAAGCTCGGAACGACCAAGCGGGTATAGAGTTTTGATACCTCCAATCCCGCTTCCCGCCAACTCCGCCCTGGAATCGTTCTTGCTACCGCCCCCTGCCGTTTGCACCTTAAAGGGCTGCTCCTTACCCAGCAGCCCTTGTACTTTTAGTCGCGGCGTTCACAGTTACCCTGGCTACTCGAATTGCCCAGTCGGCAATAATCGACGGACTCGCCCTCCCAGCAGTCACGTCGACGTGTAGTCGCGTTACTGGACAAGTCCAGTATGTGAGTATTCCGATAGACGGTGATCCGCGCAAGTGGCCAATATTCTCGCTTACGCAAAATCCTCGACAAAAAGTCCTTCAAACAGTCGAACAATTTCGCGCAAGGCCTTGCAAGAAATTGTTAAACCTAAGCACACCAACTACGGGAATTGCCAGCCGGAAATCAGCCGCCCGCGCAACGCCCATGCGATCAGCAATAGCCCCGCGTTCCGGCAAACGATTGGCCCATATTCATTGCTCGGACGTTTTCAGGCTCTTCACCATGTCGTCGTAAATCGGCACGGACCAATTCCTCTTTATCAAGCGCCCGTAGAAACCCTTGCCGGTTGAGATGTGGACGTGGGTCTGATCGCCCCTGGAATCCCACAGGCCAGTTACGCTTTCACCGCCCGAGCCCGAGTGTTGAGAATTGGCGTATACGCGTGGGCGCTTGCATTCGATGCGGCCGGCGCTCTCCTGCACCACCTTGCAGCCCGTACTCTCCATGGCGGATTTCAGCGCGACCACCACCTTGTCCTTCGCGAACGGAATAACTTCATCGACTGTCTCTGCATCGAAGTCGAGCGGAGTCGCAACGTACGGACCCGCTGGTCCCTTTTCCTCGGGGCGCTCCTCCCACACCCAGAATGGCCATGGTCCGTGTCCCAAGAAACGGAACGCCCCATCCTGGAAGGTGAAGGTGTCCTCCCACATGATCGATCTGAATTCCCCTGTCAGCAGCAGGTCAGATTTTCCCGTCAACTGGATCCCAAAATTCACGTTGAAGCAAATTGGCTGCTTAGCCGGAACAATTCCGCTCAGCTTCCTCACCGGAGCCCCCGGAATTGTCATCACATGAGGAGTTTCTTGCGACATCGGCTTCAAGTTGGTGGCGAGCTTGCGGCCTTTGCTATGCGCAAGTTCCTTTAGCGTGTTTTCCGTGTCATTCACATAGTCCTCGAACAGCCGATCGTAGCGTTTCTGCAGTGCTTCACCTTGCTCAGGTCCAATGTACTCCGCGAACCACTCGGCCGAGCGTGGCAATCGGAATTGCTCCAGCAGGCGTCGTCCTGTCACGCTGTCTCCCGCTTGATACGCGGCAATCGCGGCGGAAATCTGGGCGCCGAATCCATCCGTCGTTTGCGGGTAACCGGGTGTTGTCTCCCCTTGCTGCGCCTGCGATACAACCGCTCCGGTAGGGGGCGACGATTGCGAGTTCTTCATCGAAGGCTGCCCCAGCGACTCCGCCCCGTTCTGCGCAACCAGGCCATTCGAACCCGCGGCACACATTCCGCAAAGGATCGCGGCCAATATGCTTTGTCTGGCCATTCGCCCTTCTTGCTTTGCTGGACTCATCTGCACCAGATCCGGCCCGAAGCGTCTAGCAATGACGCGTTCCCGCCAGGTTACTCGAGCCGACGGGTCGAGCGTCCGCAGAGTGACATGCGCTGAAATCCAGCCGGGAGCTGCGCGTCCTTCGGGCTATAAACGATCTTGTGGCTGGGCCACGACGGCCCGCGCCGCTTCTGCCGGCTCCAACGTGTTTTGCTCTATCGTCCCACCGGATTCGAAATTCGGATCCATTTGGACCCAGACCAATTGTCCTGCACTCGCCTGATAGACGGTGACGGTCAAGTTGACCGGGCTCGCGAACTCTGTGCCAGAGATCGCGAGTGGAGAGAACCTGAAACGCCCTGCGTGTGACGCATCCGCTGCAGCGGTTCCCGCGAACGTAACTTTCGAAAACTCCCCGGCGGTCCGGGTGAGGGCGGCAAACGGATCACTCAACGCGGCGGTTCCAGCGAAAGTACCTGCTGTGACGGTCGTCTCGCCTAGATAATCGAACTCAAATCCGTCGGCGGAGCCGGATCGTCCCTGCGCTCCAAAGGTGTACGCGCCTTTGAAATCGGCGAGCGTGGGATCAGTTTGCGGAAGCACAGCTCCAATGCCCACAAGGTTGGTATCCATTTCGGCAACCAGCGCTCCCCCTTCGGCGGCGGTGTCAGTTGTGTCATTCGGATCGAGAACGTTTAGCGTCGGGTCAACCGCGTATAGCCCCAGAACGGCAACGTCGCCGAATCCCTCCGCAAACTTCATGCTTCCATATCCGTTGGCAGCGAGTGTGTACGTGCCATTGATAGACGCGGCGGGCAACAACGGCCCGTCCACTTCGTTCAAATCCCCAACGCCGCCGAAATTGCTGGCGCTCTCAGCAGCAGCGCCCGCGCGCGTAACAGAGGTCGGCCCGTTTTTCGCGGATGCGGCGGGATTTACGGTGAATTGCCCTGCCGCGGAATAGAAGTCGATGCTTTGTCCGAGAGAAAACACGGAAGCCCCGATGGAAGCACTCGAGAAATTCGGGTTGGCGCCTTGGCTGTACGCCGAGCCCACGGCCGTCTCGCCGAGTTCTGTTTCGACGATCCGAAATACTTTCAGACCCACAACGTAATAGTTCACGGTCCCGAAGATGACGGTATCGGTGGTTATCGTGCCGCGACCGAAAGAATCGGGCGTTGACAGCATCGCACCAGCCGGAATGTGCGTGCCCAGTGAAACGTCGCCGCCGTCATTCATGTCCCCCATGCCCGTAATATTTCCGCTCGCATCCACCGTGAAGACGCCTCCGTACACGAGGGGCTCGTCATTACTTCCGGAGCCCGCAACCACGAAGGAAAATGCGCCGGACGGCAAGGCCGTCGAAGTTTGCAGGTCGAGGCTTCCACTGGAAGTTGCGCTTCCGTCGAACTGAGTGATGAGCGCATGGTTGGAGTTCGCGAAAGCCACCGCAAACGTTTCCATCCCGGCGACGCCGAGCTTCGAATTGTTCGTAACTAGAGTAAGTGTTCCCAATCCGTTGGCAGCCATGACCAAAGAACCACTCGTAATCGCGTCACCTTGCGGCTCGGGAGACGCGATCCTATCGCCGTCACTGTAATCCTGTACGCCGCCGCTAACAGTGCCGGAGCCATCCGTGGCAATGGCCACAACGCCGGCGATGTCATAGGGGTCATGGCCCACGTCATTCAGAGCCACGCCGGTCACATAGAACGAAAAGTTTTGCGATTTAGTAGTGACGCTCGTAATCGTTATGTTCACGGGCCCGCTGGTGACGGTGGGGCTGGTTACCGAGGCTGCAGTAATCGTCACGGTGCCACCGGTGGGAATGGCTGCGGGAGCTGTGAAAACACTCGTAGCTCCGCTCGCCGTTGTATCTGGACTGAACGAAGTAGCTCCGCAGGCAGCGGCGGGAGTGCAATTCCAGGTCACTCCACCGGCTGCAGAGTCATGGCTTACGGTCGCGACGACATTCGCAGTTGTGCCAACAGCCATGCTGGCCGGAGCCGTTGTAATTTTGACGGTAAGCATCGGCGTGCTGCTGCTTCCGCCGCCGCAGGCCGCGTTGCCCAACGCGCAGAATGTTACGAGGATGCTCCAGAATATTCCGCGCCTCATAGCCGGCCTCCCTTCGCTGCGGATTTCGCCACGCCGTCGCGTCGCTCTGCCATGATCGGGAAACCGTGCTCGTTGCGGATAGTGTAGACGCGGCCACCGGCCAGAACCAAGCGAGTCACAAAAACCGGTTGCTCTCTTACGGTCTTCATCACGCCCGTCACCTGAATCCGCTGGCCCACCGTAACATTGACTGCGTCGCCGCCTTCCATGGCCAACGGCCCCAGCGCTGCATCAATCTCGCCTGAATTTGTTGCCACGATGATGTGCGAGCCACCAAGCATCTTCATTTCTGGCGTCGCAGCTTTCAGCACTCGGCTCACGGAGCCTGTCAGCGTTACTTCCTTGGTGATGTCGTACTTGGGTGGTACGGAGGATTGAGCAGTCGCGTCAGCTGTGAGCATTCTGGTGGGCATCGCCAACGGGCATAAGTTCAAAATTACCGACAATTCGCGAATAACTGCGGCGCTCACCACAACAGCAATCGCACTCGCACCAACGATTTGGTTCGCGATCGACCCATCTGCTCCTATCGCTCCGTTGATCGCTCCCAGCCGTGCCGCGGCGGGCCTGGCCAGTGCCGCACCGAGAACGACAATCAAAACTCCACGCCAGATGTATTTTGCAGTCATGCTGTTCTCCTTGTCCGCCTTGCGCGCGCCGCTCATGCCGGACAACGAAGCGTTCGCGCGTATCCTTCGAAAATCTTCAGCTTACGTGAAGTAGAGGGTCCCGCCTTCCACGGCCCAAGCGTCGAAATTCTCCCCGGAGTTATTGCCCGGTGGCGCGATAGATGGTTTTGTGACTGGGCCATAAGGCACCGACGATCGCACCACCCACTGCGCCAATCGCCGCGGAGATTCCCGCTCCAGTGCCCTTGCCACCCTCATATCCGTGGTTCTCCCAAGCTGCCGCACCAATTCCCGCTCCTGCTCCCGCGCCGATTGCAGCGCCGATGAGCGCGTTTCGCGCACGACGCTTATTCTCGATGAGCTTCACGCCGCGAATGTCCTTCCGCTGAATCGTCTGCTCGCCGCTCTGCGTCTGCAGCGAAATCGCGGCGTCGGAGAAACTCTCGAACGTCCCGGAAACCGACTTGGATTTCATTCCCGCAACCTGAATTTTCTGTCCCACGTGGAGTGTGCTCAGGCTTTCCCAGGAAGATTGATTGGTTTGGGCGCGAACCATCGCTGGCATTCCCAAGAGAAACAAGAGAACCCAGAGCGTTCGCGAGGTCCAACTGCCGGAATGCAGCGTGCCATGCTTGCGCCGGGCGGATGTATGCGAGCCGAGTGAGTGCCCAGAAAGCTGGCACCGCTTGGCCCAGTTTTCTGCCACCTCTGGGATTGTCCGCGCCACAAGTTCTTTATTTCTCATGCTAATCCCTCCCAGGAGCAACCTTCGCAATGACGTTTGAATTGCAGTGTGCATGGCGCCTGCCAATTTTCCTGCCGCCAGATGCCCGGATGGCGAGGGTCACGGTGGGCCGAATGATGCTATATTCTCGGGCCACGGACCTGGCATGACTCCGAATCAACAAAATCCCTGTGCCGAACACTTGGGCCTTCTCTATCGCGTCTCGCGAGCGCTTCTGCAGGAAGGCGAGTACGGTGAACTGCTCTCCGGGCTGCTCGATACGTTGATCGATGGATTGGGGGCCGACCGGGGTTTTGTAGTGGTGCGTGAGGCGGGAGAGTTCCGCGCCACCGCGGCACGGAACTTTCGCAGCGAAGCACTTTCACAAGCGGAAGAGGTCTTCAGCCGCTCGATTGCTCGCTCGGTGATGGAAAACGGCAGAGCGGTGCTGATCGGCGACGCCTCGATCACCGAGCCATTCAACAGGCAGCCCAGTACGCAGCAACTCTCCGTTCGATCCGTTTTGTGCGCGCCGCTGGTGGCGAGCGATGAAGCCTTCGCGCTTATTTATCTGGAAAATCGTCAGGTCACCAATTGTTTTACGGAAGACCAACGAGACCTGCTGGATGAAGTGTGCGCGTTGGCTGCACCACGATTGCGAGCCGCCGTGGCAATGAGCATCGCACAACGCCGCGCGGAGGCCTTAGAGCTCGGGCATAGCCAATCAGACGGCATCCTGACCGCCGACCCGGGTATGGCGCGCGTCCTGCAAACTGTCCACCAGATCGCCACTACGGACCTCCCGGTTCTCATACAAGGCGAAACCGGCACTGGAAAGGAATTGATCGCTCGGGCTGTCTATCGTCATAGCACACGCGTCAAAGGACCTTTTATCGTTTTGAATTGTGCTGCTATTCCCCCTGCGCTAATTGGTTCTGAACTTTTCGGTTTCGTGCAAGGCGCATTCACCGGTGCGAATCGCGATCGCATCGGCTTCATCGGAGCGGCCCATCGTGGCACTCTATTCCTCGATGAAATCGGCGATCTTCCGCTCGATTTACAGCCTCATCTGCTTCGCGTCCTGCAGTCGGGCGAGTTTACGCGCCTCGGCAACTCTAGGACCGAACAAGTAGACGTCCGCTTCATCGCCGCCACAAACCGCGACCTCGAGAGTGAAGTGAAGGCCGGCAGATTCCGCGCCGATCTATTTTTCCGCCTCTCCGCCATCACGCTTCATGTGCCGTCCTTGCGAGACCGCCCCCATGACACCAGGCTCCTTGCCGAGCATTTTCTGCGCACCGCGGCAGCGCGCTTTGGCCGGCCGGTGCCGCGCCTGACGGAAGATTGCTTGTCGGCATTGACGGCCTACAGTTTTCCAGGAAATGTGCGGGAGCTCGAAAGCGAAATGGCCCGTTTAGCTGCGCTGGCGTCGCCAGATGTCCCCTGCGGCGCGGATTTGCTGAACGAGAGAATTCGCAATCGCGACATTATCCAGTCCGCAGTCCCGTCGCCAGCGACGGCGGTTGCTCCAATGTCGCTGCACGAAATGGAGAAGCAATTGATCTTTTCGGTGCTGCAGCACACTGGTGGAAACCGCACGCGCGCCGCCGAAATTCTGGGAATCAGCCGCGAAGGATTGCGGACTAAGCTCCAGCGCCTTCAGGTCCCAGCGACTCCGGATCCTTCTTAACGGGTAGTCCTCACACATCTTGCGCTCCACCGGCGTTCTGGCCATTTAGCTGCTCGGATCTGTCTCGAACCATGTCCTCCTAGGTCCCCTAGACCCATAAGTTGCAGCGTTTAGGGAGATCAGAATGCTGACTCAGACAGAAATGCTGCCGAGAAAGGTGACAACTTTTCAGGCAGATGCCGGCCCAACAGATATGGAAAGCTCACTCAAACAACTGGCACGTTCGATTCGTTGTGCTCAGCGACTCGGTTCGCTTGTCGTTCAATTGACTTGTCCGGCAGCGAATCCTAAGATGCCTCGCAATGGCAGACCCCGCTCCACCCGCAGGCAAGGTCTTCGGTCACTATCGGGTTCAGGGACAACTCGGTGCCGGAGGGATGGGTGTGGTTTATTCCGCGTACGATACGATCTTGGAACGCAAAGTTGCGATAAAGATTGTGGGTGATCGCGTGCTCGCAGACAAGACTGCACGCGACCTGCTACTCCACGAAGCCCGAGCGGCCTCGTCCCTGAACCATCCCAACATCTGCACGATCCATGAAGTCGGGGACTCGGACGGTGAAGCGTATATCGTTATGGAGCAAGTGGAAGGTCAGCCGCTCAGTTCGCTTCTCGGAACGAACGGACTGCCGCCGGATTCTGTCATTCGGTACGGGATGCAGATCGCCGATGCACTCGCGCACGCACACGAGCACGGCGTAATTCATCGTGACCTGAAGAGCACCAATGCCATGGTGACGACCGAAGGTCGCGTTAAAGTGTTGGATTTCGGCTTAGCCGCGCGCTTACGGGACGCGGAACTCCAGGAGGCTACTTCATCAACGGTCCCGCTCGCGGATTCCCGCATGATTGTAGGCACGCTGCCGTACCTTGCGCCGGAATTGCTGCGCGGCGAGCCGGCGGACGCCAAGACGGACACCTGGGCGCTGGGGATTTTGCTGTACGAAATGGCGAGCGGGAAACATCCCTTCGCCGGCCGAACCGCGTTCGAGCTAAGCTCCGCGATCTTGCGAGAAGCTCCCACGCCGCTTCCCGCGAGCCTGCCTTCGGGCCTAAGGGCTGTTATCTTGCATTGCCTCGAGAAATCTCCAGGCGAACGCTACCAGCGGGCGAGCGACGTGCGTATTGCGCTCGAGGCTGTAAAAGTATCCGAGCCGGAGCCGCTTCTGGCGCCAGCTGTAAGAACGTTTCGTGGTGCGTCGTGGCTCTTCTTTTTCGTGCCCGTGCTTTTCATCGCGTTGGCGCTGACATTCAATTTGAGAGGCTCCCGAGATTGGCTCCTCCGCCGTGAAACTCCCCGCGCTGCTCCCGTTGCCGTGCCCGCCGCGACGTCTCGCAAATCGGTGGCTGTCCTCGCCTTCCAGAATTCCTCAAAGCGGGACGAAGTGCAGTGGCTTTCGACCGCTCTGCCGCAGATGCTAGCTACCGAACTTTCGGCCGGCGAAAAACTGCGGATTATTCCCGCCGAAAACGTTGCTCGGATGGAGCGCGACCTATCGTTGGCTGAGACGGAGACACTCGCCAGCGACACTCTCAAGCGTGTGCACAACTACGTCGGCAGCGACTTGGTTCTGGTAGGAAGCTTCACCACTTTGGGGACGGCTGCCGCAGGACAGCTTCGTGTGGATGCCCACCTTCAGGACTCGGCGACGGGCGAAACGGTCGCTTCGGTTGCTGAAGCCGGTAGCGAGATAAATCTGTTTGATTTGGTGTCGCGCGTCGGCGCTGATCTGCGGAGCCGGCTAGGAGTGGGAGAAGTGGCCGCCGTGGACTTCGAGGGCGTGCAAGCGAGTTATCCCGCCACCCCCGACGTCGCACGCCTTTACGCCGAAGGAGTTTCCAAGCTGCGGGTCATGGATTCGCGCGCGGCTCTTCCTCTCCTGCAAAAAGCGGTCGCCGCCGATCCAAAGTTTCCCTTGGCTCATTTTGCCCTCGCTCGCGCGTGGCAGGCGCTCGGCTACGACGCAAATGCCGAGAACGAAGCCCGCGTTGCGTTTGAGCTGTCGGGAAATCTAAGTCGCGAGGATCGCTTGGTAGTTGAAGGCCAATACCGCGGAATGGCGCAAGACTGGAAAGTTGCCGTTCAGGTTTATGGCACGCTCGTGCGCTACTTCCCCGACAACGCCGAGTACGGTTTGCGGCTAGCCAACGCGCAATCGCGCAGTGGTCACGCAAAAGATGCGTTGATCACCCTCGCAGCGTTGAAAGCATTGCCGCCGCCTCAGAACACTGATCCGCGCATCTTTCTCGAGGAAGCGATTGCGAAGTCCCGCTCGGGCGATGCCAAGGGAATGCTGGAATCCGCAGTAAAGGCCGCGAACCAGGCGGCTGTAACAGGTTCAAAATTCGTCGAGGCTAGCGCCAGGCTCCAGGAGGGAGATGCACAACACGCGTTAGGAGACCAAGTTAAGGCGCTGGCGGCCTGGGAAGAGTCCCGCCGCCTGTGGGCCTCTGCGAACTACCCCGGCGAGGTCGCCAAAACTATGATCAATATCGGCACTCTTCAACAATTGAATGGCAATGTGCTAGAAGCAAAGAAGGACTATGCGGATGCTCTCGCGATTTGGAGGACCACAGGAAACGAACTTGGTCAAATGGTTGCACTGGCCAATTTGGCGCTGATATCGCATGACGAGGGCGATCTCGCCTCGTCAAAACGGATGACGCTGCAGTCGCT
The DNA here is from genome assembly GCA_963804655.1 of uncultured Acidobacteriota bacterium. GTDB lineage: Bacteria > Acidobacteriota > Terriglobia > Acidiferrales > UBA7541 > Palsa-295. The sequence continues at coordinate 263,153 of CAWDRE010000002.1, forward strand.
GGACATCGCGCGCCAAGTTGATGCCGCGCCCGATATTGCGGAGACGCTGGTTGATCTTGGCAATGTCCAAATTGACTTGGGTGATGGCCCAGCTGCACTCACTAGTTTTCTCGAGAGTGTGAAAGTTGCGCGTCAGTTCGGCGACCGGTGGACTCTGGCGGCTAGCCTGACCGGGATATCTCGCGCCTTCTATCTTCACGGAGATCTGCAAAGCGCGAAACAAGCAGTCCTGGAAGCGCTCGATATTACCCGCCAGACCGGTGACAAGGCATATGAAGCATTCGCCCTGGCCAATTGGGGCGAAATCCTGATGGCCGAGGGAGATCTTCCTGAAGCACGCCAAAATTTGCAGCAGGCTTTGCAAATCCGCACCGAAATTGATGAGAAAACTAACGCGGCCGGATCGCGCCTGCAACTCGCGGCGCTTTCCATCGAAGAAGGCAACGCGGCCGATGCCGAACGATCCGCCCGTGAAGTGCGGGACGAATATCGCAAGGAGGGTCACCCTGACGATGAGATCAGCGCGGACGCAGTTTTGCTGCGCGCCTTGTACGCAGAAAATAAATTCGCCGACGCCGCTCAGGAACTTGGAAACGCAAAGGTCCTTTTAGCCAAATCTCAAAACGTCCCCAATCGCCTGGCACTTGGGATCGTCGGCGCCCGCATCCAGGCCGGTTTAGGAAAGGCGAATGATGCGGTTCAAAGTCTTTCGATAACGATCCGCGATGCCACAAAAAGTGGCTTCGTACCGGACCAGCTGGAGGCCCGTCTCGCTCGCGCGGAAATCGAAATAAAATCCGGGAAGATCGCCGGCCGCGCTTCGCTCGAAGCTTTAAGGAAAGATGCTACAGAAAAGGGCTTTGGCCTCATAGCCCAGAAGGGAATGGCGCTAACCCCCTCGAAGCAGCACGGGCCTTGAGCGCTCGACTCTGCGTGAGGTCCAAACCTGTATCACGCTCGATCGAGCAGCTAGAAAAGAGATTTCCGGACTGGAAGCTGACGGGTGAGTGCCGCAGCGACAGTTTGATCATCTCCAACGCGGGATAAACGAATCAGCTGCTTGGGATTTCGGTGTAGAACTTTGCAAGAGACTCTTCGGAAGCGCGAAATGCCTTTAGTGCTCTAACTAACCCAGACCGGACCGAAGCTCTGCAGAGGTTCTTAAGAGCGTGACCGTCCATCCGCAGACGCTCGACCTCGGATATTCGAGCTGCAGAAGTTTCTAGTAGGTTCGCAAAAATCGTAAGGAACGGCTCGGGTCAAATCCTGACTATCTCACCAGCCTTCTGCCTGATTAAGGCTGCCCACTCAACCGGTCGATGCAACACCATCCAGTGCATCGCCTCAAAGACCACCGATCGCCTCAACAATTGCGTGAAGGGATTAGGCTTTGGTTCGCGGTCCGAGAGTATTTGCGCGCCGTGCCCGGAGAATCAAAGGTCGGCGACATCCAAACATTCTTGAATTGGATAGGCATGAAGAATGTGACAAGGCAAGCGATCGAATCCGCACTGAAGCGCCATAGCGATTCGTTCGACGTAAGCAGGAAGGGGCATGAACGATACGTGGCCGTGAAAGAAAAAGCTCTTTAGCCTGAACTGTCGGCTTAAATACCGGATTTCCGCACAACTTTCCGTGTTGTCGCGGACCAATTCAGGAGATCACCCAATTGGCACCGCAGAGCCCGGCACAATTTGTCCAGGACATCAGCCCGATACATTCGGGAACGATTGTGATAGAGCCCAAGCAATGTTGGATACGACACACCAGACTCTTGTCGCAGCCGATAAATAGACCATTGCTTCCGTTTGAGGATTTTAGCCAGCTCGCAATCAATCACGGTAACAATCTATCAGACTATCATTATCTATGTCAATCTTTCTATACATATATTGAATACTTTACATATCCAGGAAGTCTTGGTAGGCTAAGTGCCGCTCAGACGAGGAAGCGGGATATCAACGCAGCAGGCGGGCGCCGCCCTATGGATCGCCATGTCTGCTGAGCACTCTCTTGCGGAGAGCGTTCGACTTTTGAATGTACGAGACGAAGCCCGTTTTCTCGGGACGACGCCGAAGACTTTGTACACGATGGCCTGGCGGCGCGAGATTGTGTTTGTGAAGATCGGCCGAAGTCTCCGATTTGATGTGATGGATCTGGAACAGTTGATCGAGACGGCGAAAGTCAGGCCGACCGGTCACAAAAACGGGTTGGTCCGACCGGAAAGGAAGGCCGAGAATGGGGATTTTTCAGAAAGGTGAAAACTGGGGGATCGATTGGTACGACGGCTTTAAAAGAAGACGACAGCTCGTTGGACCATCAAGGGGCGAGGCCAAATCACTGCTCGCGGTTAAAAGGGCGGAGAGATTGCGGGGTCGGCGAGAAATTGTCCCTAAAGTCGGCGCACCAGCGTTTGATCAATACGTTGAAGGGCCATACACCGAGTACGCGAGAACAAATAAGCGCGGTTTCTATAACGAACAGTATCGCCTGAAGCAGCTCACCGGGTACTTCGGCAAAATCAACATTTCAGGCCTTAGACGTTCACACGCAGAGCGTTTCAAGAGTGAAATGAGCCGCTGCCTCGCGCCGGGGACCGTAAACAGATTGCTTGGAAATGCCAAACATATTCTTTCGATGGCCGTAGACGATGAGCTCATCACGACGAACCCCTTTGCGCGTGTGAAACTACTACATGTTCCTGAGCGTATGGAGCGAATTTTGGCGAAGGAAGAGGAAGATCGACTTCTCACGGCGTGCAACCAAGTTCGGTCGCCGTTCTTGCGATCCAGCGTCTTAATTGCGCTAAATACCGGAATGCGCAAAGGTGAGATTTATGGTCTTCGGTGGGCGCAGGTAAACATCGCAGATCGATGTATCCATGTTCAGAATGGCAAGACGAAAAAAGCGACCGACGTATCCCGATGAATGAAATTGTCTTCGAGGTGCCAACCAATTTTGGGGAACAGCGTAACGGCGAGTTTGTGTTCCCCAGCCCTCGGAAAAAAGGCGAACGATTCCGAGACCCGAAAGTGGGGTTCATGAAGGCCGTCAGACTCGCGAAAATCCCGCCTATAAGATTCCACGACCTGCGCCATACGTTTGCGACTCGTCTCGTGCGTTCGGGAGTCGATATTGTCACCGTTCAACATCTTCTAGGGCACAGCAATATAATGATGACGTCTCGCTATGCTCACTCGGACGCTGATGTCAAAATGGATGCTGTCAAGCGTCTGGATTTCGCCGGTGTTCGCTGATTTTTGATGTGTACCGGACTCTAAACGGACACCGAGCGGTTATTTGACGAACGCAGCGAATCGCGTAAGATATTCCCTGCCAGTAAATTGGGCCTGTAGCTCAGGTGGCTAGAGCGCACCCCTGATAAGGGTGAGGTCGGTAGTTCAAGTCTACCCAGGCCCACCATTTTACCCGTCGCCTGTCATCCCTGCGTCCGGCGCAGTCTCGCAATCCTGCAATCCCGCGCCAAATAAATTCGCGCGATTGTCATCCGCGCCGCTTCGCCCTTTCACCCGCGTGCACTTTTACGTAAGACGCAGTACGTCATTCACCCTATCGCGCTCCGGCACTTTTGTTTGGCAGGCTACGCAATTCATGAAATCCGATGACATTCGCGAACTCTGGGATGAGGCTATCGCCGCGCAAACTTCCGAAGAACTCGATCGCGTGATGCCCAGACTACGCCAGGCGCTGCACGACCACTGCGAAGAGATCCGCGCAAGACTCGTTCATTACGCGCGCCTCGCTGGCCGCCTCGCCCTCCAGATCAACGAACTGCTCCCCGATCCAGACGCGGCCCATCACGGAGTTCAATCGCACGGCCAGTCTCCCAGCCAAGCCCCCAGCGACGGCACTAAGAAACAGTAATCCGCGCGCCGCTCTGCGCCAACCTACCAGGGCAGCGGCTGCCCCAAATGGAAAAATCCGCCCGACGGCCCATCGTCCGGCAGCGTCGCCAATTGCGCGCTCGTCTTCCCGCCCTCGGACAATTCCATCGGTGCCTGCGACCCGCCCATCGCCGTCTTCACCCAGCCCGGATGCGCGGAATTCACCTTGATCTTCGTGCCCACCAGTGCCTGCGCCAGGTGCACCGTAAAAGCGTTGATCGCCGTCTTCGAAGCGTCATATGCGAAAGTTTTTTTATCGTATATCGGCGATTTCGGGTCGGCGTGCAAGGTCAGCGACCCCAGAATGCTCGAAAGATTCACGATGCGCCCCGCTGGGGATTTCTTGATCAGCGGCAGCAGAGTCTGCGTCAGCGCGATCGGTTGGAAAAAATTTGTCTCGAATGTCTTGCGCAGCTTTTCCTGCCCCACCACCGATGTTGAGTTGAATCCCAACCCGCCGACCGGCCGCTCCACGCCCTCGTCCAGAATTCCCGCGTTGTTGATCAAAATATCCAGCTTGCCGTACTTTCGCTGCAGGTAATCGTAAATTTCCTTGTGGTCCGCCGTCTTGTTGACGTCAAACCGCACCGCTTCCACCGCTTTCGCTCCTTCCTTCCGTAATTCTTCCGCCGCCGCTTCCCCTTGCGCCAAATCCCGCGAACCTAACACCACGGTGATCCCTTGTTTCCCCAAAATCCGCGCGGTCTCCAAACCCAATCCGCGGTTCGCCCCGGTAATAAACGCTACCTTCGTCCCATCACTCATCGAATCTCCTCCAACAATCAGTCTCGAACCAGCCACAAATTCGATGATCCCACCGCTTCCCAAGCTTCAACGAAATTCGCAACGCGACTCTCTCGAACTCGCATAATCCGTCATCCCAAGCGTCGCGAGGGACCTCTCTTTGCCTTGCGCGCCACCTTCGCACTCAAAAACCACTGTTCAACTAAGTTGACGACTTTCTATATGTGATGCTAAAATGAGTCACATCATGAGAAAAGCTACCGTCAGAGACTTGCGCTATCACTTCCACGAGATCGAAGCCCGACTCAATAAGGGCGAAGAGATCGATTTGTACAAGCGCAGCAGAATGATTGGCCGCTTGTTGCCGGTTCGTCCCCAGACGGGGCTGTACCCGGACTTTTCCGCCTTGCGCCGCCGGATCTTCGGCACAAAGAAGACCCGCAAAACCGGTACCGACCTTATCTCTGAAGAACGAGGGGGCTATTGATCGCTTATGCGGACACTGGTTTTCTGGTTTCGTTGTACGGCCAGGACGCCCACTCTGGCACCGCGACAGCCTTGGTGAAATCCCAGCCGATTTTTATCCTCACAGCTTTCGGCGAAGCGGAGTTCACCAACGCCCTGGAACTGCGGGTCTTTCGCAAGGAGTGGACCCGCCGCGAAGCGCGATCCGTGCGGGATCTGTTTCTGCAGCATCAGGCCGCCGGGGTGTTCCGTCCGGCGCCGCTTGCAGCGGAAGTGTGGGAAAAGACAGTGGCTCTCGCCCGGCGCCATAGCTCGAAATTCGGCACTAGAACGCTCGATATCGTCCACGTGGCTAGCGCGCTTACCCTCCGGCCAGAAGTCTTCTATTCGTTTGACAGGCGCCAGCGCAAACTCGCCAAGGCGGAGCGCCTCCGCGTCCTGCCATCATAGTTCGCGCAGCTGGCCCAACTTCCGCGGCGCCTAGCTCGGTCTTGCATTTGTGCGGCCCACTTGAGTGCGCCATCCGCGTCGCCGCGCGGACGACGGGCGTTCCTGCGTTTCCTTCCGCCCTGCTTCGGGTCACCTGGCCCTTTTCGCCCCAACTCGCGCGATGATATAGTTCACAACGTGCTGCAGCCCGTCACCATGCGCGCAAAACTGGCACTAGCCGCCTTCATCGTGGTCACTCTGCTTTACGGTTCCGTCTGTTCCACCACCTGTGCGTTGGGCGCATGCCCAAGCGAAACGCAAAATGCGGCCACCCACGATTGCGATCACAGCGCGCCCGCTCCCGCGCATCACGGCGCTCCGCAAAATCCCGATTGCCCCCAACATCACCATCCCACGTACGACGCCGTCAGAACCGACGCCCTCTCGCAATCTCAATTAGTTAGCGCGCGCCATGCCGCCGCGGCACAATTGCTAGCCGTCACGGTACGCAGCGGCGAATTCACCGGTGTTTCGATGCACGCATTTTCCCCGCACTTAGCTCCGACTCCGAATCTCAACATCTCTCTCAGCCAGCAAACCCGGGCGCTCCGCATCTAGTCCTGCGCCCTGAAGCCTCCGAACCAAAAATAATTCGTGCCGAATTCCGCGCAGCGTAATCGCACTGCGCGTTACCGCAATTCAACGAGCGCGCCAAGCCCTAACCATCACGCGTCAGACGATTCGGGAGAAAATATGAACAAGACTCGCCGCAATTTCCTCCAACAGGCCGCCCTGATAAGCGCCGGCGCCCTGGCCACCACCACCGCCGCCGACGCGGCACATGCCGCGCCTGGCCGATCAACCGGCCGCTCGCCCACGTCAATTCCCGGCGACAACACGCGCAACAGAAATTTTCTCCCGGTCCTCACTCCCGACGTCCCCGATCTCCCCCACGAACTGGACAACGGCGTCAAAGTCTTCCACCTGATAGCCGAACCGGTAAAACAAGAAATCTTCCCCGGCAAAGTCCTCAATCTCTGGGGCTACAACGGCCGCGCCCCCGGGCCCACCATCCAGGTAAATCAAGGCGACCGCGTCCGCATCATCGTGGACAATCACCTCCCCGAGCCCACCTCCATGCACTGGCACGGTTTTGACATCCCCTTCGCCATGGATGGCGGCCCCGGCCTCTCGCAAGGCGCGATCCTCCCCGGCGGCCGCTTCATCTACGAATTCACTCTGCAGCAGGAAGGAACTTTCTTCTACCACTCGCACATGGCCATGCAGGAAATGATGGGCATGATCGGCGCGTTCATCATGCATCCGCGGGAACCCTACGACCCGCCCGCCGACCAGGACTTCGCCATCATCCTGCAGGAATACGCGGTGCTCCCGAATAATCCCACGCCCAATTCGATGAACATGGAATTCAACTGGCTCACTCTCAATGGAAAATCCGGCCCCGCCACAACTCCGCTGATCGTTCGCCTCAACGATCGCGTCCGCCTGCGCCTCATCAATCTCGGCATGGACCATCACCCCATCCACATGCACGGCCACCAATTCGTGATCACCGGCACCGAAGGCGGCCGCCAGCCCAAATCCACCTGGGGACCGAACAACACCGTGCTCGTCGGCGTCGCGCAATCCCGCACCGTTGAATTCCTGGCGAATAATCCCGGCGACTGGATGATTCACTGCCACATGCCGCACCACATGATGAACCAGATGTCTTCGATGGCCGGCCCTCTCACGCGTCGCGCGGGCATGCCCGCCGGCGTCGGCATGGAAGAGGGCATGGGCATGATGCGCGGCGGCAGCGCCACCGCGGAAGAAAACGGCCCCGGCCTCGGCCGCGGCATGGGCGCCAGCTCCAATCTCGCGCAATCTACAACCAACGGCCCACTCTCGCCGCAGCACCAGGCAGGACAGGCTGAACACGCCCCACCCGGCGCCGCGCCCAGCCCCGTGTCCATGCAAATGCAAATGGCCAATGCCGACGTCAGCAAAGACGCCAATTCCGTCCCCGGCTTTCCGCAGGACGCTTTCATGGAAAGCCCCGCGATGGCCATGGACGCTGCCGTCGCCAAGCCCGAAACGTTCGGCCTGCGCCCCGGCTGGAGCGGTTACATGCAAGGCATGATGACTCTGATCCGCGTCCTGCCTCCCGATCAATACGATCACATCGTCAACCTCCGCGAAAACCAGCGCACAGCAAATCCGGCCGCAATGCCGAACATGCCCGACCACCATGAAAATTGACAAACACCGTAACACCGGCGCTCTGCGCCCCAGCGTGCCCAGGCGCCAACACCGCCACAACATCGTAGGGGCACGGCATGCCGTGCCCGCTTCGCTCAAACACCAGGAAGGGTGGGGCTTCAGCCCCCGAGAGCCTCCGATCTTTACGTCGGAGCCAACAGCTCGCTAAGAAGGTTTGACGCCTTGCGGGTCGCGGCTTTAGCCGCGACATAAATCTCTCGCAAAATCAGGGGGCTTCAGCCCCTGCAGTTCCAGCAGATGAATTTTTCAGCAAAGCTGCCAAAGTCGAATCAGATCGCCACACGGGAGATTCACCATGACACAATATTCGCTTCGCGGCCTCGCATCGGGAATCCTTTGCGCACTTGGCCTTGCGCTCTCGCTCGCAAACATCGCAGCCGCGCAATCCCTCTCGAGCGCCGCCCCCGCTCCCGCCATCACCCTCGAGCAATTGCAGCAAATCGCGCTAACCAATAATCCCACGCTGGCCCAAGCCCAAGCCGGCGTGCGCGCCGCCGCGGGACGCGCGCGCCAGGCCGGCCTGTGGCCCAATCCCACCATCGGCTACATGGGCGAAGAAATTCGCGGAGGCTCTTACGGCGGCGGCCAGCAGGGCGTGTTCGTGCAGCAGGACATAATTCTCGGCAACAAGCTCGGCCTCGCGCGCCAAGTTCTCGCCGCCGAAGGCGACCAGGCCTCCGCCGAAGCCGCTGAACAGCGCTTGCGCGTCGAAAATGGCGTGCGCATCGCCTACTACCAATCGCTCGCCGCGCAGGAAATGCTCGAAATCCGCGGCAAACTCAGCGCTCTCGCGCAAGACGCCATCGAAACCACCCGCCAGCTTTTCAACGTCGGCCAGGCCGATCAGCCCGACGTGCTGCAAGCGCAAGTCGAAGCCGACCAGGCCGCGCTCGCCGTCCTCACCGAGCAGCAGGAACAATTGCGCGCTTGGCGCGTCCTCGCTGCCGTCGTCGGCCAGCCCGAACTTCCGTTCGCGCAACTCGCCGGCAATCTCGAATCCCAGCCCGCCGTAAACGCCGCCGAAATTCTGCAAACGATCTTGCGCGATAGCCCCGCGGTAAAAATCGCCCAACTCGGCGTCACTCGCGCCGATGCGGAACTCGCCAGCGCCCGCCGCGCCGTCATCCCTGATCTGTTCTTGCGCGTCGGCTACGCCAATAATCTCGAACAGCTCAGTCCCACCGCGCCGCAAGCCGTCGGCTCCGAAGCCTTCGCCGAAGTGGGCGTCAGTCTCCCCATCTTCAATCGCAATCAAGGAAACATCTCGGCCGCCGCCGCCGACCGCGAACGCGCCGCGGCCGAACTCCAACGCGTCGCCCTGGTTCTCCGCCAGATGGCCGCACCGATTCTCCAGGACTACGCCAGCTCGCGCGCCATCGCCGCGCGCTATCACTCCAGCACGCTTCCCAGCGCCCGCCAAGCCTACGAACTCTACCTCCAAAAATACAACGAAGGCGCCGCAGCCTATCCCCAGGTCCTAATCGCCCAAAGAACTCTCTTTCAACTCGAAACCAGCTACATCAACGCCCTGGAAAATGCCGCAATAGACGCCGCCACCCTCCAGGGCCTCCTCCTAACTGACGCCCTGGACCTGCCAGCCACTCCCAACGAACTAGCCCGCCCAGTCCGCGAAATCAATCTCCCGCTCCCGGAAAATCCCGGCGGAAGGCAGTGAGCGCAGAGTCGTGAGTGGCGATTGCTGTCCCGTGTTCCGCGAAAGCTTCCCGCACGCCGGCCGTACGTCTCGTGTTTGTGAATGCCCTAGACATTGACGGCCACTGGTTCGTTGACTTGATAGGTTAGGCCAAATAGTATGCAGCCGTTGGGCAGAACCTCCTCCTGAACATGCCGCTGATAACCATGATTTTCACGGACGTCGTAGAGTCTAGCGCCACCAAGCGCGATGCCTCGTTCGGACGAGATAATCGCGAGCGCGACCGGGCTTATCTGGAAAAGGTGCAGACCCCGCACTTTGAACTGGTGCGCGAGTGTTGCCGTGCCCACGGCGGGCGGGAAGTCAGCACCATGGGCGACGCTTTTTTTTTAGTGTTCGATGATCCCACCGAAGCGATACGCTGCGCCGTCAACATCCAACAGAAGCTAACCGAAAATACCATCCAGACTCCGCAAGGCGCGCTGCGCCTGCGCATCGGCGTGCACTCCGGATTTCCCGAATATTTTGAGGGAAGCTGGCACGGCACGGACGTGGACACGGCCGCGCGTGTGGAAGCGACGGCCACCGCGAGCCAGATTCTGATGTCCTCACGGACCTACGAACTGGTCCGCCAAATGACCGACGTCAAGTTTCGCTCCCGGGGCGAATTCGCGCTGAAGGGCGTGGATCGCATGGCCTTGTGGGAGGTGGATTGGGACGGCAAGGGCCCCCGCAGAACCGCGATTCCGCCGCTGGCGGCGGGCCGGCGCAGGCAGCGGAGCCTGCAATTCGCTGGAGTAGTTGCGGGAACGCTGGTGCTGGTGGCGAGCGGCATTTATCTGTATCGCAGCTACAAAGTCGGCCACGTGATCATGCCCACGCAAGCCAGGCCCGCCGTGGCTGTGATGGATTTCAAGAATCTCGGCAAGCCGGACGTCGAGTGGCTCTCGAACGCTCTCTCCGAAATGCTGAGCACCGAATTGGGTTCCACTGACGCGCTGCGCACGGTATCTCCGGACGAGGTTTCCGTCACCAAAGCCGATCTGGCCGTCACTATCGTGCCCGCATTCAACAGCGCCACACTTTCCAAGATCCGCCGGATCCTCCATTCCGAATATGTGATTTCGGGCGCGTATGTGGCGGCCGGCAACCAACCGAACGATCCGATCCATATAGACGTCCACGTCCAGGACGCAGATTCCGGCGAAACGATTTCGTCGTTCGCAGAAGACGGGACCATTGGCACGTTACAAGAAGTTCTGAGAAAGGCTGGCGCGGAGCTACTCGCGCGCCTCGGTGTACAGAACACGCAAGCCAGCGCAAACCCCAAGGCCACGCCGGCGCTGCCCTCGGACCCGGAAGCCTTGCGGCTCTACTCCGAGGGTCTCGCAAAGCTGCGCGTATTCGACGCGCTGGGAGCGCGAGACCTGCTGCAGCGGTCTGTCGCGCTCGCGCCCGATTTTGCCCTGCCGCACTTCGGGCTGGCGCGCGCCTGGAAATTGCTTGGCTATGACCAACAGGCTCGCGACGAAGCCAAGAAGGCCGTGGAACTTTCGGCGAATTTGCCGGCGCAAGACCAGCGCTCCATCGAGGCGGAATATCACGAACTGAGCGCGCAATGGGACCAGGCGATCGCAATTTATCAGGCTCTTTGGGTGCTCTATCCAGACGAGCCGAGTTATGGCTTGGCGCTGGCCAATGCTCAGACTTCGGCAGGTAACGGGCAGGAGGCGCTGGCGACGCTCGAAAAACTCGGCAGTGAGCCGCAGATGAAGGACGATCCTCGGGTGGATCTCTCGGTAGCCTTGGCCGCCGAATCGCTTTCGGACGTTCATAAACAGCGGGATGCGGCCGAGTCTGCCGCGGAGAAAGCCAAGCGCCAGGAATCCCGGCTTCTGGCAGCCCAGGCCTACTGGCAACTTTGCAGCGCCTACTATGGATTGGGTGAGTTCGAAAAAGGCGAAGCCGCTTGTAATTCCTCGAGCAGCTCGGCGCCGTTTGACGACGAGATCAAGGCGCGCACGGAAACCGTGCTCGGAAACATCATGCTCGCGCAAGGCCATTCCACCGAAGCAATGGAAATGCGCAAACAGGCCTTGGACACCGCGCGGAAGATTGGCTCGCAGAAGGATGTGATCGGCGCGCTCATAAACTTGGCGAATTTAATGGACACGGAAGGAAATTCCAGCGACGCCAGGAAGAGCTACGAAGAGGCGATCGCGATCGCGCGCGATATCGGCGATAAGCAGCAGCTGGCGACTCTGCAATTCGATCTCGCCGGAAATTACCTTACCCAGGGGGACTACCCGCAGGCCGACCAGCTCTATCATCAATCGCTGCAAAACGCGCGGGAGATCGGCGATCAGGGGGGAATCGCATCTGCTTTGCAAACGTTAGGATTGCTTTCCTTTCAGCTCGGCAACTTACCGGACGCGCGAAGAAATGTGGATGAAGCACTCAAAATTTCACAGTCATCAGACTTGGAAGACATCGAAGGGCTTTCGTTGGGCACTCTGGGGGACATCCAGTTGGCTCAAGCAGATCTTTCCGGGGCCCGCAAGAGCTACGAGGGCAGCCTGAAGTTGTTCATGCAGCGCGGCGATCAGCCCGAAGCTGCCGGCACCCATACCTCCTTGGCAAAATTGGAGCTGGAAGGAGGGAACGCCGCGGAGTCAGAGAAACTTGCGCGGCAGGCGATCGAAGAGTTGCAGTCGGGGAATCTCGTTGATTACCAGGCCGATGCCGCAGGCGCACTAGCCGGGGCGCTGCTGGCACAGGATAAAGTTGCGGAGGCACAGGCCGAAATCAACACCGCTTTGGGTATTGCCGCTCAAGATCGGGCCGTCCGGCTGCACCTGGCGCTAATCGCGGCGCAAGTCAAAGCCCGAAACGGCAAGGTGGCGGAGGCGCAGCAGAGCCTGGAGGGAAGCCTCCGGGAGGCGACTGAGCTGAAATTAGTTGGATTGGAATTGGAAATTGCGCTGGCACGGGCGGAAGCCAAGCGGGAGGCGGATCCAAAAGCCGCGAGTGCCGATTTGCGCGCGGTGGAGGCCGAAGCGAAGGGCAAAGGATATTTGTTGATCGCTGCCGAGGCGGCGCGGCAGCTGCAGTCTTCTGCGAAGTAAGCGATCACGGCCTTTCGACTGAAGCCAGGACGTGCGCAGTTGTCCGAGGCACGGTGTAGTGACGGGCGCTGGCTCCTGGTTGTGAATCTGAACGCGCGAAATATCCGTGCCCGTTCCCCAAATGTTCAAAGTGTTGCACAGTACTAGGAGTTGCGTCGCCACATCGCTCGCCGTATCACCAGCATTCGACAGTAGTTACTGGATCGCAGTGGCTGCGCAGCACTCCTCCGAAATGGTTTTTGGATTGCGGGGCGAATTACAGACATCCTGCGGGTGTGCGAATCCCATTCAAGGGGGGAATCTGATGAAGAACATTTTCAGAGGCGCGGTGGTTCTTGCGGCCGTCTTTTTCTGCTATACCTCAGTCCATGCTAATTCTATACCGACCAAGACGAATTCAAGCTACGGTACAGACGAACCCAGCGTCCTTAACTACACGTCCGTAACGAACGTTAACGACCTTGTCGGCGGTACGTTGGTTGTTGATGCGACGCCGCCAGCGGGGTTCGACGAAGAGATTGTGTGTCCCTTCAGTACGGGCTGCGTAGTCGGGAGCAACGATTCCGCGCTCTTTCTCCAGGTACTGGCGCCGACGGCAGGCGAGCAAATCGTCCTAAACTTCGGCACAGGCGTATCCGTTGACGCCGTCTCGTTGCTCACCTGTGACCCGACTCTCGTTTCTGGCACCTACTGCTTGGCAGCCGCACCCAGCGGTTGCAGCTATAACTACACCCCCGGCGCTACAAGCCAGTCGGTTACCATAACGCTGCCAACCACCGCGGGATGTACCCCAGCAAATTTGGTATTTTCAATTGACGAAGACGTGGCCGTCGGAAGTTCGCCGAGCTTTGCGAGTGTTGGGCCTAATGTTACAGCCCCTGAACCTGCATCGCTTGGCCTGCTAGCCGCTGGCATGTTGCCGCTATTTGGCTTTTCGCTGTGGCGCTCCAGGAAACAGCGTTCGCGGCGCATGTTGCTGGCCTAGATCGAGCGCTCGAATCCGGTTGGTCGCACAGGCTGCTCTCCGTGGGTAATCGAGGCAGCCTCTTGATGGGTTTCGTTGTCATCCCGCTCGCCCTGACGAAGGAAGGGAGCGCAGCGAGGGATCTTTCTTCGCCCCCCTCGCCGCGCACAACCTCCCGCGCACCCCGTCTGCTCTTCAAATTTGGCCTAATGAATTTCTGCTGATGAAGAATTTGCAGCGGGCGCCTTGTTCGATTGCTCTGGATTCCTAGGAAGCTGAACGCGAGCATTCGGCTTCTGCCTCTAGCCGGCTCCCTTGCACCACCCCGCTGATTCGGTTTTTGGACTTGCCTTTGCGGTTCCAGTGCCGCATCCCTTTGCTCCGTTCGCAAAGGGTGCGCGCCGCAAGAAAAAGTACAGCTAGTACCAGTCCCCTCCCTCGACTGTCCTTCCGTTCAATATCTCCGAAATCATCCGCGTGCTAACGTCGTTCGGGAGCCACTAAAATGAACAGATTTCGCAGATCGCGCGACGACGGAACTTTCGCCTTAACCACCCTGCAAAATCCCTCCCTCGAAAGCCGCAGCCTCTCTCAATTGATCGCAGCACCCAAAAAAAACGTCGCGGAAGAAGCCGTCGCCGGCGCGTCATCGCCGCACGACGCGCCGCCGTCCGCAGCGGTGCAACCCTCTCCAGAACCGCAGCCACCGCAACCCAAGCGAGGTCTCAATCCATTTCCACTCCGCATGGACGTTCGCGAAACGCGCTCCGGCGAAATCGAATTTCGCTATGTTTGCGGCGAGTACCCGCCTCCCGCCTTTGCCCCCATCCGTGACCCGGCACAACGCGCCAGGATTGCCAAGTATCTCGCTGAACAGCAAGCGGCCACACGCGACAGCCTCGCCGCGCCCGAATCTTCTACCCTTTCTTCCGGCTCCGCGGGCTCCTCGGACATTTCCGAGCCTGAATCCTTCACCCCCACCATCCCCTACGCTTACAATTCAATCTCGCCCGACTTCTCCCGCCACTCCCGCCGTTGCTCCGTCTGCGCTCACCCCGATCGCGACGCGATCGAAGCCGACTTCGTCCGCTGGCGCGGTCCCGAAACCATCGCCAAAAATTACAAGATCGTTGATCGCGGCTCCATCTACCGTCACGCCCACGCCACCGGACTTTTCGCGCGCCGCAAGCGCGAATCGTGCCGCATCTTGGAGAACATCTTGGAGTGCGTGGAAACTTGCCCCCCGAGCATGTTGGAAACAATCATTCGCGCCACCCGCGCCTACGCCCACATGGACGATCAAGGCCGCTGGTTCGAACCTCCCAGAACGCAATACGTGATCTACGGCCCGCCTCCAACCGACGAAGCCGTAACCGATTCTCGCAATGACGCAGCGACCCTAAAGCCACAAAATGCCATCGCCGCGCAGCCAGTTCCGCGAACCCGCCGCAACCCGCGCAAAATCCTAACCGCAACAAGACCCAGTTCAAAAAAGGCCCGAACACCATGAAAACAAAGGCCGAACGAATTTCTAATCGCAACACGAATCGTCATTGCAGCGCCGCTCTTGCACCTCCAGCTCATCGAACGCCCGGCGAAACCACACACCGCCTGCGGACCCGCAACAATGTTGTTGCCACCGTGTTCGGGATTGGTGCGAGTAAGAGGCTGGGCTATACTTCTAACCCGGTCTTGGGACGTGGGCTCGCTGTGGGCGTGCAGTTTGTGATGGAGACCTGCGCGGGCTTGAATTTTGCATTCATAGCACAAATTTTTCAGCACTCATATTCGTACATTCGCACAAGGCATACTGCTCAACAACAAGATGGCGCACGAAACACACGACGCGAAAAATACATCCTTGTCCGAAACGCGCGCAGCGTCCGAATCAGCCACGGCATCGCCCTCGGCATCTCTTGCGCGTGGCCAGAGCGTCGCGGTGGTGGGCGGATCGGCGGCAGGTTTGCTGACTGCAGCGGTGCTGGCGCGCCAGGGCGTGGGCGTGCGGGTGTTCGAGCGGATCGAATCCCTCGATCATCCCGAGCGGACGTTGATTGTGACCAATCGCATGCGCACCTTGCTGGGACGCGCGGCCGAAGGCAGCATCGTCAACGAAATTCACCGCTTCGAACTTTTCACCGACGGCCGCTCGGCCACATTCGAATTGAAGCAGCCGGACCTGATCATCGAACGGCGCGCATTGATACAAGGACTCGCGGAAGAAGCGCGTCGCGCCGGCGCGCAACTGGAGCTCGGCCGCCGATTCCATTCGTTGCAATCGAATGGTCGCGGGCTGGTGCTGGAAGTGGAGCGCTGCAACGACGGCAGCCGCGAAGAAATTCACGCGGACACCATCGTCGGCGGAGATGGCGCCGCGAGCCGCGTGGCGCGCGCGGCCGGGTGGTCGCCGCTGGAAACCGTGCCGCTGGTGCAGGCGATCGTGCCGCTGCCGAAAGACATGGCGCCGGACACGGTGCGCGTCTGGTTCGTGCCGCAGGACACTCCCTATTTTTATTGGCTGATTCCCGAATCGCCGACGCGCGGCGCGCTGGGACTGATTGGCGAGACGGGACCGGAGACGCGCAAGCATCTGGAGAATTTTTTGCAGAAGCGCGGTCTCGTGCCGATCGAATTTCAGGGCGCGCGCATCCCCGTGTACACGGGCTGGGTTCCGGTGCGTCGGCAAGTGGGACAAGGCTCCGTATACTTAGTGGGCGACGCGGCCGCGCAGGTGAAAGTGACGACCGTCGGCGGGATTGTCACGGGATTTCGCGGCGCGTTGGGCGTGGCCGAAGCCATTTTGCATGGCGGATCGAGCCGAGGGTTGCGGCGCTTGCGCCGCGAGCTGGATTTACACTTGCTGCTGCGCCGTTCGCTGCACGATTTTCAGCAGGCGGATTACAGCGAGCTGGTGGATTTGCTGAACGATCCCGCGAAACAATCTTTGAGCGAATATTCGCGCGACGAGGCCTGGAAGATTTTGTGGCGCGTTTGCCTCAGCCAGCCGCGCTTGATTCTGCTGGGACTGCGGGGACTATTGACGCACAGGCGTTCGCTCAGCCGTCCGCGCGCGTAGCTTGTTGTGATCGTAACTGTGCGATTCTGGCCGCCCGCTCCCGCGATGAGTCTCACTGCCTAGCATGTACATCCTCGGTTTATCCGCGATGGCACACGATTCGGCGGCGGCGCTGATCGGCGATTCCGGAATCGTGGCGGCGATCGAAGAAGGAAAATTGGCGCGCACGCGCGGCGCGGAAGGAATTCCGCGCGCGGCGATTCATTTTTGCCTGGAGCGCGCCGGAATCCGCTGGCGCGATGTAGCGCATCTGGCGATCGCGAGCAATCCCGCGCGGGCATGGCGGCGGCAGGCATGGTTTCGCGCGCGGCTCGCGCCGTTTGGGCCGGTATCGAGCGGATACTTTTTGAATAAGGCTTTCGGCGAGCTGGGCCGCGAGCTGAATAATTTCCGGATCTTGAAGCAAATGGCGGGCGCGCCCACCGGACGAGTGGAATCGCTCGATCATCACTTGTGTCACGCGGCGAGCGCGTTCTATGCGTCGCCGTTTGAGAAAGCGCTGATTGTTTCGCTCGACGAGCGCGGCGACGGGCGGGCGGGTTTTGTGGGGCTTGGTGAAGGCGCGCGGATTCGCGAGGTGCGGTCCATTGCGCTGCCGCATTCGCTGCCTTGGGCGTATTCGCAGGTAACAAAACTTTTGGGATTCCGTGCCCACGCGGATGAACACAAGACGCAGTGGATGAGCCTTGCGGGCCAGCCGGTGTTTGCGGATTTATTTTTGGCGATGCTGCGCGGGACCGCGACCGGAGTCCGGGCTGAACCGCCGCATTTGAATGCGCGATATTTTGGGCGCGAATTTGCTGGAGAATTGGCGTTTACCCGCGAATTATATGGGCGCGTGGGCATTGCTGCAGCTTCCGAGCCGCAAATGGATGATTCCACGCGCGCGAATATCGCGGCGAGTTTGCAGCAGGCGTGCGAGAAGATTTTGTGCGAGTGGCTTGCGGCGCTGCGCGGCAAGTTTCAAGCGCGCTCGCTGTGTCTGGCCGGCGGATTATTCTTGAATCCGTTGCTGGTGTCGGCGATTGAAGCGCGCGCGGGATTCGAGAATGTTTTTGTGCAACCGGCCGCCGGGAACGAAGGTACAGCGCTGGGGGCGGCATGGCTGCTGTGGCATCAGGAACCGGGTCGCGCGCGGGTGGCGCCGATGCCTGCGCCATATTGGGGTCCGGCATTTTCGAACGCGGAAGTAAAAACGGTGCTGGATAATTGCAAAGCAACCTACCGTTGGTGCGATTCGGAAGAACGCAAGCTGGCCGAGGCCGTGCGCTTGCTGCACGGCGGGAAAATTGTGGCGTGGTTTCAGGGCGCGGCGGAATTCGGTCCGCGAGCTCTGGGGAATCGCAGCTTGCTGGCTTCTCCATGGGCCCCCTACGTGAAAGAAAATTTGAACGATTATGTGAAACACCGCGAAGCGTTTCGCCCGTTCGCACTGGCAATTCCCGCGGAACGCTGTGCGGAATATTTCCAGTGCTCGGCGAACGGGCGATTCCTGACGACGATGGCAACAGCAAATGAAAGAGGGCGGCAATTGTTAGCGGACTTGCCGCCTGGATTTCTCTTGCCGGGGAACGTGGTGCGCTTGCAGGTGGTGCGCGCGGAGGACAACCCGCTTTTTTGGCGATTGCTGAACGATTCGGGAAAAGATACTCCGGCGCCGATGCTGGTGAACACGTCGTTCAATTTATTCGGCGAGCCGCTGGTGGTGACGCCGCGCGACGCGGTGAGAAGCTATTTTTGTTCCGGCGCGGACGCCCTGATTGCCGGAAACTTCTTGTTGGAGAAGCGATAAGAAACGATGCCGACGCCAGAAACGCCCGCGCAAAGCGGTCACCGCAAGAATCGCGGGCGGCGGGAACTGCTGCTGATTTTGCTTTTGGCGTTTGCGATTGGCGCGGTGGCGTTTCGCGATGCTGGACACTGGCTGGTGCGCGAGGATCCACTGGGCAAGGCGGACGTGCTCGTGGTTTTGAGCGGTGGGATGCCTTATCGCGCGGATGGCGCTGCGAGCCTCTTCAAGTCGGGCTACGCGCCGGAGGTGTGGGTCACGCGCCCGGAGGGGCCGCAGCAGGACTTGGCCGCGATCGGGATTCATTTCGTCGGCGAAGAGGAATACAAGCGGCAAATACTCGTTCACGAAGGCGTCCCGGACTCCGCGATAACGATTTTGCCGGACGTAATCGTCAACACGCAGCAAGAAGTGGGCGAAATATCGCGCGAGATGCGCCGGACCGGGAAGCACACGGTGATCATTGTGACTTCGCCGGAGCACACGCGGCGGGTGAAAGCGCTCTGGGCAAAATTGGTTGGCGACGATCCGCGTTTACTGGTGCGAGCCGCGCCGGATGATCCCTTTGATGCCAACCGCTGGTGGGGAAATACCCGCGACGCGCTGGCGGTCGTGCGCGAATACCTGGGCTTGTTGAATGTTTGGGCAGGCTTGCCGGTGCGGCCGCACGCGCAGCAGTAGCGCGTTGCAGGTAGGGGCACTGGCGGAGATTTATGCGGGGTGCCCGCGGCGCTGTGTGTAAAATTGATTGGCCAGTATTGCGATTCGAATCTTTTTAATAAGGGGAGTTAGACCTTGAAAATTTCGGTGATTGGCGCGGGCTACGTGGGGTTGGTTACGGGCGGGTGTCTCGCGGGCCTGGGCCATGAAGTGATTTGCACCGATAGCGATGCGGAAAAGCTGAAGACTCTTAATGCCGGGCGCCTGCCGATTTACGAGCCGGGGCTGGACGCGGTGATTGACGAGGCGCGCAAGGAAGGTCGGCTGAGTTTTCGCTTCAATTCCGCTGAAACGATTCAGGCAGGCGAAGCAATTTTCATTTGCGTGGGGACGCCGCCGCTGCCCAACGGCAGCGCGGATTTGAGCGCGATTGATCATGTGGCGCGCGCGGTGGCTACCGAATCGAAGTCACCGAAGCTGGTGATCGAAAAGAGTACGGTTCCGGCGCAAACGGGGCAGGAACTGAAGCGCGCGCTTGCGGTTTACGGGCGCAAAAGCGGTGTGACGTTTCGCGTTGCGTCCAATCCCGAGTTTTTACGAGAGGGAACGGCCGTCGAGGATTTTCTGCATCCGGATCGCATCGTGGTCGGCGTTGAGGACGAAACCGCCGAGCGCCAGTTGAAGGAGATCTATCGCCCGGTACTCGAGCGTAAATTTAAATGTCCGATACATTCACCAGCGTGCCCGGATGGGCCTTTGCCGGCCTGGCTGGTGACGACGATCAATAGCGCAGAACTGATCAAGCACGCTTCAAATTCGTTTTTGGCCGTGAAGATCTCCTACGCCAATATGGTGGCGGATCTGGCCGAGCGGCTGGGCGCTGATATCGGTGAAGTGGTGCGCGCGGTGGGCATGGACCCGCGTATCGGAACGAGTTTTTTCCGTCCGGGGCTGGGATTCGGCGGATTCTGCCTGCCGAAAGATTTGCAGGCGTTCGTGCATTTGGCGGAGAAGTCCGGCGTGGACTTTTCCATGTTGAAGGAAGCGGAAAAGATCAATAAGAGGCGGATTGATCATTTCGTGGCGAAAATCCACACGGCGTTGTGGGTGGTCAAAGGTAAACAGTTGGGCGTGTTGGGCCTGGCGTTCAAGCCGAATACAGACGATATCCGTTTCGCGCCGGCGATTGATTTGATTCACGCGCTGCTGGCCGAAGGCGCGAGCATTCGCGCTTATGATCCGGAGGCGATGGAAAAAGCGCAGGCAACGTTGCCGCAGATTCAGTATGGGAAAACTCCTTACGAGGCTGCCGAAGGCGCGGAGGCTTTGCTGATCGCGACCGAATGGGAACAATTTCGCAAGCTCGATTGGGACCGCATCCGCGATTCGATGACGCGCCCGCTGATTCTGGATGGCAGAAATCTGCTCACGGCAGCGGAAATGAAAAGCCACGGATTCGAATATTATTCGATGGGAAGGCCAGATTGAGTCTTGTAGCAAGCTTAGGAAACTTGGTTTTGTAATCGCGGCTGGTGAAGCGCCGGCGAAGGCGCTGCAAGAACGATGGCGCACTAAAGTGCTCCGCTACTTTTGCCTTGGGCGACGCAAGCCTCGCCTGGATCGTTCGAGGATGGGCTTCGGTGTCAAAAGCGGCGGCAAGCCGCCGCACTCCACGATGATCGTGCCGGTCATCGAAATGTAAATCGCGGATACGTGTACCTTGGCCAAGTCTCGTCACATCAGGCCAAAGCCCGGAAGTAAAGTAACGCTCATCGGTCTGCCAGCGGGATTCCTTGACGATTTGCCGGAGGAGGACCAGCGAGCTATTTCTGAAGTGGTCGGGCGGGCGATACTTCTCCGCGGATACGATGAGGATGGAAGAGCTGAGCTGGAATTTGCCGAGAGGGACGGAACGGGTCACACAATTTGGGTGAGACCAAAGTTTATAACAGAGGCTAAGTAGCTGCACCAAGCCTTCTGTTACCGAGTTTCAATTCATCAACGGGGCCTGTTCGACCATCGAGATCGCATTGCAGAACCGCAGCACCAATCCCGACAAGAGGGCTTTCACCATGCGAATACTCAGATCTGTAGCCCTGACGCTTGCCATGGTTTTGCTGGCGTTAGGATCGTGGCAAGCATTGCGCGCGCAGGACGCCCCGCGGATTACCGGCACGTACACCAATATGTCCTATATCGAAGAGGCCGGCGACGTCGTCGGCGAGGAGTTGAAGATCGTGGTGGTCCAGGGTGGATGCTACCAGGGCGCATTGCAGTTCGCGGAAGGCGAGCCGGAGGGGCTGCCGGTAGTGAATATCGAGGTTAAGGGCAACGCGATCAGTTTCGCGGTACCCGCAGGTGACACCCACGCCGGCCGATTCAGCGGAACCGTCAGCGGCGGCGCACTTCATGGAGAGTTTCGCTTCGAGCGCGGAGGAGTCGAGAAGGTCACCTTGAAAAAGGGAAAGAGCTACTGGGACTGAGACGGCTGTATTTGCGTCTCGTGTCGGGCAACAGGCACGGTTTTGCAACCGCGGTCTTCAGACAGGGATCGATGGCACCACAAGAGACTTAACCCACTAAAGTGCGCCTCGCCGGCAGCCTTGGCGAGGCACCCTTCGTTTGGGGCCGTGCCCCACCGACTGCTCAGTCACTTCGCAGGAGTGGATTGCGACTTTTTCGCGGAAATATTCGTAGGTGCGTTGCAGGCCGTCTTCCAGGCTTACCTTTGGCTCCCAATTCAGCAGGCGCTTCGCCTTCGTGATATCCGGGCAGCGCTGCTTAGGATCGTCTTGCGGCAGAGGGTGAAAGACGATTGGGGTTTTTGCGCCTACCAGTTTGCGGACGCGCTCTGCAAATTCCAGGATGGTGATCTCCTGCGGGTTGCCGATGTTGGTTGGCTCGTGCTCGTTCGATTCGAGCAATTTGTAAATGCCGGCGAGCAAATCGGATACGTAGCAGAAGCTGCGAGTCTGCTTGCCGTCGCCATACACGGTGATGGGCTCGCCTACCAGCGCCTGGTAAAGAAAATTGGGGAGCGCGCGGCCGTCGTTTAAGCGCATGCGCGGGCCATACGTGTTAAAGATGCGGACGATTCGCGTATCGAGGCCGTGATAGCGGTGATAGGCCATGGTCATGGCTTCGGCGTAGCGTTTGGATTCGTCGTAAACGCCGCGCGGCCCGACGGGATTAACGTGGCCCCAATAACTTTCCGGCTGCGGGCTGACTTGCGGGTCGCCGTAACATTCGGACGTCGAGGCGAGCAAGTAACGAGCTTTTTTCGCCAGCGCGAGCCCCAGGGAATTGTGGGTGCCGAGCGCTCCGACTTTCAGAGTCTGAATTGGATATTTCAAATAATCCGGCGGGCTGGCGGGCGAAGCAAAATGCAGGACGACTTCGACGGGGCCCGGAACTTCGATGTAACGCGAGACGTCTTGCCGCGCGAAGCGGAATTTCGCGTGGGGCAGCAAATGCGAGATGTTGGAATCGCTGCCGGTGACGAGATTATCGAGGCAGAGAACTTCCCAGTCTTTCGAGAGCAGCAGTTCGCAGAGATGCGAACCGAGAAATCCGGCGCCGCCGGTTATTACCGCGCGCAAAGGGTTGCTCCTTTTATGGCGTGGAGAATGCTCGGCATTTTGTGAGGTTCATTATCGCTGAAAAGTGCTGATTGGGGAACAGGTTGCATCTACTGCATGAACCCACCGCAAAGACGCCCCAACGACGTCAGGGTAAACGCCGTCCGCAGAGCCAAGCAACGCCAAGAAATCCTCGGAAATGCTCCGCTCAATATTCTTTTCGTTTTAGTGGGTTGGCGGGGCGAAGGCGGTGCTGTGATCGAGAATGACGCGCCATCCTTCCGGGAGCTTTTTGCAAGTGAGCGTAAAAATCCCTTCGGGATTATCTTTTTCGCGCTGCAGGTGAAATTGGCCGATCGCGAACGCGGTGTCCGGGCACAGGACGTGAATTTCCAGGTCTGAAAACGTAAGGTGGCCCATTGATTGGCGGTCGGGGTAGACTTTGCGGTAGCGCTCGAGAACCGCTTCATAGCCTCGCGTCAATCCTTTCGCACCGACGAACGCGGTTTGGTCGGATTTCCAGTAAGAGGTCATGAAGGAGTCAATGTCGCCGCGGTTCCAGGCGTCGGCCTGCGCTTCGATCAGCGTACGGATTTGCGATTCCGGTGAGGCATCGGCCGCGCTTGCCGTAGTAATTGCGAGGCGCGGAATCAGCGCGAACGCAATCGCCGGAATCAGCAGCAAGAACAAGAATGTTCGGAGCGCGTAGCGCATCGTTTTCTCCTGGTCGCTAATTCAGGGTAAAGAGCCGGAAAGTTTCCGCCTGCCGGTGGGCCACCCGGTGCGACTCACGACAAATCGCGATCGGTATGCAGGGACGGGTCTGAGACCCGCCCCAACAAACAAGTGCCCGCGAATTGACCCAGCAATTTGACCTTACGGTTTGCCCGCGGATTTTTCGGTCAGGCGCTCGCGGATTTTGTCGCTGAGGACTTTGCCGTCCACCGCTTTGCCTTCCAGTTTGGCCCGCGCGGCTTTCACTACCGCGCCCATTTGTTTCAGGGAATCGGCGCCGGATTCGGAAATGGCATCCTCGATGGCGCGGCGCATTTCCTCGTCGCTGGGCGCGGCGGGCAGATACTGCTCGATAATTTTTATTTCCTTGGCCTCTTTGTCGGCCAGATCCTGGCGGCCGCCCTGCGTGAACTGTTCCACGGATTCCTTGCGCTGCTTGACGAGAGTTTGCAGCACTTGCAGGGATTCCATATCGTCGAGCGGGCGCATTTTGTCAATTTCCTTGAGTTTCAGCGCGCTTTTTATCATGCGCAGGACGCTGAGGCGCAGCTCGTTTTTTTCCTTCATAGCGGCGGTCAGGTCGTTCTGGATGCGGTCCATGTAGCCCATTCGTTGTCCCCCGATTTGCGGACCAGAATAACACAGGCATTTCGTTCCGCGGGGCGCTGGCGCCGCGAATGTTATTCGACGAATCTGCATAACGCATTTGACAGGGTGGGAATGAGCCGTTACGCTTCTTGAAATGAAAATTATCGTTGCGGACAAGATAAGTGAACGCGGAATTGCGCTTTTGCGCGAAACCGGCTGGGAAATTGTGTTGCCGGCGGCCGGCGCGCTGGCGAGCGAAATCGCGAATGCGGACGGGCTGGTGGTGCGCAGCGCGACGAAAGTGACTCGCGAATTGCTCGAGCGCGCGGAGAAATTGCGCGTGGTGGGCCGCGCCGGAGTGGGAATTGACAACGTGGATATGGACGCGGCCACGAACCGCGGCGTCCTGGTGATGAACACGCCCGGTGGGAATGCGGTGAGCGTCGCGGAGCACACCTTCGCGTTGCTGCTGGCGCTGGCGCGCGGCGTGCCGCAATCGAACGCCGCGATTCACGCCGGGCGCTGGGAAAAAACTTCGTCGGGAATGGAATTGCGCGGCAAGACGCTGGGTTTGGTAGGACTCGGACGCGTGGGTTCGGAAGTGGCGCGGCGAGCCCGGGCGCTGGAAATGACCGTGCTGGCGTTCGATCCCTACGTTACGCCGGCAGCGGCGCGGGAATTGGAAGTGGAGCTGATTCCGTTCGAGGATTTGCTGAAACGCTCGGACGTGATTTCGCTGCATACGGCGCTGAGTCCCGCGACGGAAAAGATCATCAACGCGGCCGCGCTGGCGCAAATGAAGAAAGGTGCGCGGCTGATCAATTGCGCGCGCGGGGAATTGATTGATGAAGTGGCGCTGGCCGAAGCGTTGCGCTCAGGGCATCTGGCGGGCGCGGCGGTGGACACGTTTGCAGAGGAGCCGCCGAAAAATTCGCCGCTGCTGGGATTGCCGAATCTGATTGCGACACCGCACATCGCGGGTTCGACGGCCGAGGCCCAGGAAGAAGTGGGCACGCTGATCGCGCAGCAAGTTCGCGATTATCTTGCGGAAGGATTGATCCGCAACGCGGTGAATATGCCGGCGCTCTCGGCGGAACAGTATCGCCGGTTGCGGCCGTATCTGGAACTGGGCGAGCGGCTGGGCGCGTTTGTGGCGCAGGCGGCGCCCTCGGCGAGCTTCAGCCGGATACACATTCGTTACGCGGGCGAGGCGGCCGAACTGGGTTCACATGTGATTCGAAGCGCGGTCTTGATCGGGATACTGAATATCGTGCTGGACGAAAAAGTGAATCTGGTGAATGCGTCGCAGGCCGCGGCGGCGCGCGGATTGGTCGTGGAAGAAACCACGCGGCGGCGCGAGCGCGGGTTTCCGAATACATTGGAAGTGGCTGCGACGAACGGCGGACACCAACTGACGGTGGAAGGCATGGTGGCGCAGGATGGTTCGGCGCGAATTCTGCTGATGGACGGCATTGGGCTGGAGGCGCCGCTGGAAGGCACGCTGCTTTTGACGCGAAATCGCGACGTCCCGGGCGTCATCGGGAAAATCGGGACGGCGCTGGGCAATTTGGGCGTGAACATCGCTACTTTTGCGCTGGGCCGGCGAAAACCGGAGCAGGGCGCGGACGCGCTCGCACTGGTGCGGCTTGACGGCAACGTGGACGGCGCGGTGGTGCAGCAGATTCGCGCGATTCCGTCCATCACCGAGGCGAAATTAATTCGTCTGCCCGAAGCTGCGAAGCCGCAGACGCACACCGCTTAATTCCCAATCCAAATTTTCCATGCTCGAGACCGCGCGAATGCGCTTGATGCCGTGGCAGCCGCAGGATTGGCTGCTCTTGCGTCCTATCGCCACCGATCCTGAGGTGATGCGCTACATTTCGAATGGCGAGCCTTGGGCCGACGAGAGCATCCGGGAATTCGTAGGCCGGCAAATCGCGCACCATGCAAACTTCGGGTTTTGCATGTGGAAACTTTGTAACAAGGATCATGCTGAAATGATCGGTTTCTGCGGGTTGCAGCCGCTCCCGAACACGCAGGAAATTGAGATTGGCTGGTGGCTGGGGCGGGCGTGGTGGGGCAAAGGCCTGGCGACGGAAGCTGCGCGTGAAGCTCTGCAGGATGGGTTTGAGCGCGCGGGGCTTGCGCGCATTGTGGCCGTCGCGATCCGGGAGAATGTGGCGTCCACGCACGTGATGGAAAAGCTGGGAATGAAATATGAGCGGGACACCACCCACCGGGGATTTGCGGTTGTACTTTACGCTGCGCAAAATCCAAAGCCGCTGCGGCCCGTTGCGGAAGGCAGCGAGGTAGCTTAAACTGTCTAACACTCCCGCATTACACGGTCGGGGCGTAGCGCAGCCTGGCTAGCGCGCCTGGTTCGGGACCAGGAGGTCGATGGTTCAAATCCATTCGCCCCGACCACTCCAATCCCGCTAAATCAATAACTTACCTATGCGCCTATGTGTGAACCTTCGGAAACTTGAGTCCGTTTGAGTCCAAACACAAGCGCTTCGACGCCCGCCACTGCCTTACGTTGATCGTCAGGAATGGCGTGCAGGTAGACTTCTCTCGTAATTTCGGAACTTGAGTGTCCCAGCAGGGCCTGCACCGTTCCGAGTGGTGCTCCTGTTGCGTCTAGCATCGTTGCGTGCGAGTGGCGCAGGGAATGCCATGTAATGCCCCCGAGCTCCAACCTCTTACACGCAGGCTTCAAATGTCGGCGCAGCAAATTGTGCCTGTTGAGTGGGCCGCCCGCCCGCGTTGCAAACACCAAACTGCTTGGGTCCGCTTGATCCTGTCGGAGCCGCTTGAGTAAGGCCACGGCTTCTGCCCCCAACGGAATGAGACGGGCACTGCGGTCCGTCTTGGGAGTATCGAAGTGTCCGTCGTACACCGTTTCAATCACGCGCAGTGTGCCAGCGGTTAAATCGATAGCCTTCCAACGGAGCGCGAGAAGCTCGCCAATCCTCAAGCCTGTCAAGACTAACAACAGGGCAATCGACCGAGATGGCTCGGGAAGCTCTTCTGTCAGTAGGCGGACTTGATGCGGTTGCAGGACAGGTTTCGGAGAGAGATTGCGTGGGCGTCGTGGCAACTCGGTCTTCGAAACGGGATTTTGGTTGATGTATCCCCAGTTCTCGGCAGTCGTCAAAGTCCTCCCGAACACGCCGCGAATGTGCTTTACAGTTTTCCACGCAAGACCAGAGTTCAGCTTGGCTGCAAGGAATGACTGGATGCACTCTCGCTTGATGTCCGTGAGGCGAGCGCTGCCGAAAGTGGGAAGCAAGTGAATATCGAGGATGTAGCGATAATGCTTCTCTGTTGCGTACTTCAAAGTTGGGAGAACGACAGGCATCCAGTCCTTCGTAATGAAATCTGAATAGCTGCGAGCGGACTGTGGACGCTGCGTTCCACTGTTAATGGGATTGAGCCGTTTTGACAAGATCTCCGTGGCACGTGAGCGCGAAGGGAGTTCGGCAACTGTACCGAGAACCTCCGCGCGTCTCGTGCGTCCGATGGAGCCGTCAGGATTGATGATTTCCTCCCACCAGCGGGCAACCCATACTTTATTTCGTCGGCCACGCCGGAAGAGCGATCCATGCTGAAAGCGTCTGCGAGCCATCTTTTTGCCTCCATAGATGGCCGGCCTAGCTTGTTCTGCGTCGGTAACGAGTGTACCGCGTGCGTCAAGCAGCATGCGAGCCTCGCCGTTGGGATTCGACCCAAGCCAACACTTCTTCCTGACGGAAGCGCCAATACTTTCCAAGCCGGTAACTCGGTATCCGCTCCAAGGATCGTTTGCGTGTCCGTCCGTAGACCCAAGACACAGGGACTTGCAATAAGTCAGCTACTTCGTGAACCGTCAGAAGGTGCTTTCCGTGGCTTACCTCTCCCTCTGTGGCCGCGATGGGCGCGGCATTGTTCGGAGAGCTAAGGGGGGATGTTTGAGAGAATGATTCCGGTATGGGCCGTCCCTCCTCCGGTGAGATGTCTGACGGCTTCGCGGATTGATTAGGGGTCGAGCGCATTGCAGAGCGCGGGGCATGCTGTCTTGAGGACGCTGTATTCTCGCGCATACCGGATTGGGTTGAACGAAGTTTCATGTCTGTTACGCGGTCTTCGTAAGAGCCTCTCCTCTGGTTTGTTCTTGGTTGATGTTGGTCGGATGTTCGCTCATCCAACGCTTGAACTCGTCGTCCCGCTTGAACAGCAGCTTGAGTGCTTCGCTGACGACGTAGGACGCATTTGCGCCGATGAACTCGGCGTATCGGTCCAGGTTGTGTCTGACTTCTTCCTCCAAGCGAACCTGAAGGGTTGTGGTTTTAGGTTGCTTCGACGGTGCTTTCAGTAGTGGCAACTGTTTTGCTCCTTTCCTCTTTCGCGGTGTAGTACGGATTGCATTACAAGTTGTTTGCTCCGAACACTGCACGCGGACAAAACACGGCCCCGAGCGGCTCGGGGCGGGCGGGAGCGACCCCACGACGTTTTGGGCGGCTGAAAGCCGCACAAAGTGGGGTCGCTCCCGCCCATCCTAGTGTTTTGTCCGCGTGCAGATGTCACCTGTTTCATTTATGCATCCGCCGTTCTTTCAGGAATCTGCGGTTGGGCTGTGGGTGACTTTGGAACTGAAGCCGCACCTGAAGCACAGCGTATTTGCCAGCCGTCACCCCATCTTTTGCTGCTGTCCCCGAATACCGCTTCCTGGCCAGGCACGGCGACGGCTCGGAATAGGACTTTTTGCTGTTTCGTTGTGGTCGCCACTGATTCAGCCCGCAAGTCATTTGGCAACTGGTTTCGCCTCCACAGATGGAAAAGAGTGTCGAATATCTCGCCGTTGAAACGCTTCGCGGCCTGGTGCCGGAAGATCATGTCGTCCTCTGTGACGAGGCTGTATTTCCGGCTATCCCACTTGGTTTGGATATCGAAGTAGCGGGTCAAATCCGAGAGGCCCCTGCCCTCCACAAGGAATGAGAAAAGCTCGCCCGCTTCCTGCTGGAGGCCCGCTGCCGTCGAAATGTAGATGAATTGGAAGCTCGAAAGCTGCCGGAATAGAGGCCGATAGGTACGCAAGTGCGCGATGTAGCGGTCGAGGTTTCGGTGCTCGGGATCAAGATAGGTAAAAGTCACCACAGGCATGTAATCAGGAGCGGGATAGGCTACGCACAGCGGAAATCCGTCGGAGAACGTGACGGCCTTGCCATGCTCACTGGATCGAGAGAAGAAACTCTCGCTGAGTTTGAACCGTTCAATCAGATAGCGCCGTTTCTCTTCCGCCGTCTCGAAGTAGCGGTCTTCCAGGTTGGCAAGGATGAAGTCAAGAGCCAGGAGCCGCGTCTTGATGTAATCGAGTTCATGCTCCCTGCGATTGCGGAGATGGGTTTTGCCAATCGCTTCGTAAATCTGGCGAGAACGGAGGTGGTAAACCAGGCTCCTCCGCGTGTATCTCTGGGCCGAGGCATGGCCCAAGGCAAATAGCTTCTCGACAAAGCGGGCGTTCCGTTTGCCGCTCCTGGCATGGCAGAAGTCAAGGAACTGCCGCACCGTGAAATAGCCGGAATGCGCTGCCACAAGGTAGAGAAACCGCGCTTCGGCTTCGGTATAGCCGAAAGCGGAGAGGTTGGCGAGTTGGGATTCGTAAACGCTCATGGGTTATAGGCTGAAAATCGCCGCGCTCAATTCCCGGTTGTCTCGAATACGACGCAATCGGTCCGTATCGCCGCGCCGGGCGTAGATTTGGAAGCCGGCGCGGGCCTTCTGCGCCAGCCCGCGCGGGCGGTAATGGTCGGTGGCGAGTTCCAGGTCGCGCCGCTGGATTTCGCCGTCGTTCTCGCGCACATACTCGACCCGCAAATCAGGGATCGGAATCTCACCGGACACAACCTTGAGGTGATACCGTGCGGCGACTTCCTCCTTCACTTCTTCCGGGGCGTGGCCCTTGTCGTCCGAAAGGCGGGCGAGACGGGCGTAGAGTTCCCGCTTGATTTCGTAGTCGAGTTTGACTCGGAGCACCCTGCCGCCCCGACCTTCGATCTCATCAGCAACCTTGTGATAGAGCCGGTAGAGCTCCGCGTCGTGAATGGCTTCTTTGGGCTTTTTGAGTCCGTAGTAGGTAACCTGGTCCGGGCGAAGAATCTTCCCGCGAGATAAAAACTGGTGGCCTTCCTTCGTCAGCGTCACTACCTGCATGGGATTGTGCTCGGTATCTGAAATGCTCGTGACTCTGACGAGGCCCTGATGGGCCAAGCTTTCGACATCGTTCTCCACGCGGGTGTGATCGCCGTTGTAAGCAAATTCGGCCAGGTCGCTCGCGGCTACGACGCGGAACTTGCCAACTTCAGAGAGAGCATGAATCTCAGAATCTCGCAGAGAATACTCTTTGTCTCGGTCCGTGTACTTGGTTCGTGTGCGCTGAGAAAGGATCGCTTCGACGCGTTCCTCGCGAGCGAGCGGCGGGCGTTCTCCGCGTGAACGCTGCCGCCCCTCGCGTTCGAGCTGGTCGGCCCTATCTTCCTCTCGGTGGATGTAGGAAAGACGGGTCCGAGCGTTCCAGTTGGAAGATGATCCTCGGCCTACATCCCTCCCGGAGTCGAAACCAGAATCGCGAAAATCGTCAATTTCGAATCCGTCAAACCCTCGGGACATGGCAACACTCCGTCGCGCTCAATGTGGCGGGAACAAAATTCGACTGCGGAGAAAAACGGGGACGTCGGAAATGCGAACTGCTGGACATCTGTGCTTCTTACCTCAAACAGACCTCAAGAAGAGCGCGAGCCTTGCTCTCCTTCTGGATAGACGAAGACTTCCTCAATGTTCTTGC
This sequence comes from uncultured Acidobacteriota bacterium, assembly GCA_963804655.1. GTDB lineage: Bacteria > Acidobacteriota > Terriglobia > Acidiferrales > UBA7541 > Palsa-295. Next base: position 293,968 of record CAWDRE010000002.1, read on the forward strand.
CGAATACGCGGGCGATCTTAAACGCCAAGTCGAGGCCGGGTTCGTACTTGCCGGTTTCAATCGCGTTGATGCATTGACGGGTTACGCCGACCGTCTCGGCGAGCTCGGCCTGAGACCATTCTTTTTCTGCTCTCAACACACGAAGCCGGGTCTTCATTGGTACCGCCAGGAAGCGAGAATGAGGCCGATGCTCCAAAACGCGATCATCAATGCTGGAACCAGGAGACCGATACTGGTAAACAATCCGAATTTCTGGAGGAGACCGAAAACCAGCGTGAGAAGCAGAGAGGCGACAAAGGCAAAACTCGTCGCTTCATGGTTGATGAGTTTCTGATGGGCGTCGGCGGCTCGGAGGAAGCGAAGAAAGCTCCAGAGCGCGCCGCCCGCGAGGAGAATCCCGATTGCCGTCATTACGCCTTGCGAATTGCTTGCGCGGGCTCCCAGGGTGAATGCGGCAATTGCAGCGACCACAAAGCCATAAAACGCACGCAGCGCAGTTCTGCGTCGTTTGCCGAGGGACCGAACCTCCGATTGGTCTGTCATGGCGTGACTCCTTCTTAGCTACAATGGTATTCTATTACGGTCTATATGTCAACTACAGATTACCAATAGACCGCTTAAGAGGTCTATGCTAAGCTGTCGGTCGTCTGCCCGTATAGTCGGTTCTCTTGACAAGCATCCAATTGAGGACTAATATTTAGATGTTAATTGGAGGAGACATGCCAAGGCAGGGACTAAAGTTAAAGCAGGCCAGCGCGGTCCTTCAGATTGAGCCGAAGGAACTGCAGAACCTTGTCCAATTCGGCGTCGTAAAACCTCGACGATTAGAGGGAACGTATTTCTTCGACGCGAACGCCCTCATGGTAGCCAAGGTCGCCTCTTATCTAAAAGAGTCCCTAGGGACGCGGACGAGTGTGCTGTCCAAACTCATGGAAGCATTTTCGGCGTCTGAGGAAGAATTCAAATCAGAGAATCCCAAGTACATCATCTTCAACTGCCGACTCGCAGCGGAAGAGGAACCAATCAAACTAGGAGTGCCGTTTCGAGCCTTGGGGGAACAGATTGAGGAAGGAATGAGCAGAGCTGATCTCTATAGGGACCTGCCGCGTGGGAAAAAGCGCCGGGGCTGGAAAAAGGAATTTCTGGAATCGCTAACCGACGCAGCAAAGGACGTCGGAGAGGTCTCCGAAGAAGAAATCTTGCGCACGGTTCGCAGCTATCGCAAAGAGAGACGTGCGCCAGAGATCACCGTTGCCGCAGAAAGCTAGGAAGCGCAAGCCACGGGCCGTTGTTGATACGAGCGTGCTTCTGGCTGGCATATCGGGCTTCAGAGAGCCCTTTGTTTCTGGCCGGAATCCGAGCGCCGACGTACTCCACAGGTGGGCGGAGAAGAACCACTTCGTCTGGCTCATGACCGAAGACATTTTGCAGGAATACAAAGAGGTTCTGAGGCGCCTCCGCGTTCGTCCGAATCTCATTGGAAGAGTCATCAACCTGATCCGCGAACGGGCCGAGGAGGTTACGGTGCATGCCTCGGCTCAAATTTCTTCCGATCCCAAGGACGACGCGTTTTGCCTCTGCGCCGAATTGGGCAAGGCAGATTTTATGATTACTCTCAATCCCAAGGATTTTCCACAGGAGGATCTCAAATCCAAAGTCGTTCTTCCGGACGAATTGCCAAGGTAAATGTGACGATCCTTCAAAATATCATACGGAAAATCTACCCTGCGTGAAGGGAGCTAAGCTTTTCTGTCAATAGCAGGCAACTACCAACTATTCGATTTTGAGCGATGGCCAAGGTCAGAGCGCCTGCCTCTTGAGCAAGTGCTGTGAGAATGTGCTCTTCCCCTGCGTCAGAACTGTGTGAAAACCAAGAATCGGCACAGGCATCCGCCAAACCGAATACTTGCTGCGCCCGTTCGTGCACGCTTCGGCATCACGGTTTAACCTCATAGCGCGTGACCATTCCACCGGCCATGTGATCGCTGATATGGCAGTGATAAAGCCAAATTCCGGGATTGTCCGGCACCATATCCGCTATTTCCATTTGAGCAGGAGACAGGGCCACGACATCCGTGCGATGTCCGTCGTGAATGACATCATTTCCGTGCCAATGCGGTGTGTGAAAGTTGTTGGTATCGCCCAAAGTAATCAGGTACCAACGGACGCGCTCGCCCTTTTTCATGTTCATCAAAGCCATACTCCCGAACATATAACCGTTAATCGTATTGCGCAGATTTGTGTCGGCAAATCCTCTCCCCAAAGAGGCCGCCGGTTCGCCCTGCGATCCGGCGGGGATTGACTCGCTTCGGTTGACGCCCTTCGGGTCGGAAGTAAAGCGTTGGATGTTGTCTTCCAGATACCAGCTCTCGTTCTCGTTGATGGTGATTAGCATGGTCACAAACTCACGATCGACGTCAGCGGGGCGGCCATCCTCACGCGCCTTGCCCCGCGCTGTGACAATAATTGCCCCGAAAAGTCCGGATGCGACATCCTTCAGTTCGTCGACGTGAGAATGATAAAGCCATACGACTGAGCTACCGTCGCTAGCGGCCGGGCCAGCCCTTTCAGGAACTTCCCAAACGTAAACCTGCGTCGCTCCAGGGGCGACGGCATCATCAGCCTTGTCCGGTCCGGTCGTGCCGTCGTTGTATTCCGAACCCTCGGAATTTTTCTGATAGAGAACGCCGTGAGGATGCATACTGTAGGGTCTGGACGCCTTGTTCTTAAAAAACACTTTAATCGTGTCTCCGACTTCGGCGCGAAGAATCGGACCTAGAATTCCCAAGTACTGCTCTTCTTCAGAACGCGGCTTAAGCGTGGCAAATCTCGCGTCGGCATACTCCCGATAGACTGCCTTCTTGTAGATTTTTCCGATCCTGTGCGGGCCGCTATCCATGTAGTTTTTCTCGAAATCGTCGAATGGTCGGCCCATGGCATCGTTCCGGCCGCTCGGCGCGTAGTCCCAATCAACTTCCTCCGCCGCAATGTAATACGTTCGTACTCGACTCCTGTGTCCGGGAGTTTCGCGTTGCGAATCTGGACGACTCGACAAAAGGAAAATCAGCGGAAATATAGCAGCAAAAAGCAACTCACACCTAAAACGAGAACCTTTAACCACGGGCCAATCCCTCGAACGTGATTTACGGAGTCCGAGTATGCGTATCATGAGAGTTCCACGCAAATGTTTTCGGCCAAGGACAGAGAAACAATCGTGCGCTGCTCGCTGCGATTAACCCAGTGGGGCAATTATTCCAAAAGTGGGCGTTGTTAAAATTTATTCACACGTAGTTGCCGAGAAAAGTATTGACAGCATTAGGCAGCTGATGTACAAGGCAACCGCCGCGAGTCTCCAGTCCAAGTTCGACTGATCCGTTTTTCACGGCATTGGGTACAGTTGCGTTGCGGAGAAACTCTGGCGGAGGCTCGCATGTCTTCTTCAAGAACGCGGCTATTGGCCTATCCAATTGCCGTTCTTCTCGGCATCCTCATAGTCGCGAACGTTTTGCAAGCCCAGACCGGCGTTCAATATTTCTACGATCCGCTTGGACGCCTCGTCGGTGTCATCGATACCTCGGGCAATGCCGCAGCCTACAATTTTGATGCTGTCGGAAACCTGCTGGCCATCACGCGCTACACAGCAGGTCAAGCGTCGGTACTCGACTTCACGCCTGCGAGCGGACCCGTCGGGACCGTAGTAACAATCTCGGGGACAGGATATAGCGCGACAGCCAGCCAGGATACCGTCAGTTTCAACGGCACGACGGCAACCATTACATCCGCGACGGTAAACCAAATCGTCGCGACCGTTCCGAGCGGCGCAACGACTGGGCCGATCAAGGTCACCTCACCCGCAGGCACGTTTACGACCCCAACCAGCTTTACGGTAACGACCGGGACCGGAGTTCCCACGATCACCAGTTTCACTCCTGGCGTGGCAACTCCTGGCACAGCACTCACGATAACGGGGACTAATTTCGACACGAATGCGATTAACGACAAGCTCATATTCAATGGGCCAACGCAGGTCCAGGTTCAAAGCCCCGTTACCTCGACGACGATCTCCACAACCATGCCCTCCGCGAGCGCATCCGGACACATCTCGATAAATACTCCAGGCGGAGTGGGGGTCAGTTCTCAGGATCTCTACGTTCCGTTCGGCACCCATGTGGCGGGAGACGTTTTATACACAGCTCGAACCACGTTGGGAGGAACTGCCACCGTGAGCATCGGGACCGCCAACAAAATCGGACTGCTGCTATTTGACGCGTCCAGCGGGCAACGAGTGAGTTTGAGCCTTAGCGGGTCAACCTTTTCATCTTGCACGATCTATCTAATCTCACCGAACAACATCCAGCTGACATCGTCGCCCTGCAAGAGTTCAACCACCTTTGTGGACACCGCCATTCTTACGAACAGCGGTACCTATACGGTGGGAGTCGATCCACAAGGCAGCGTCGGCAGTTTGACCGTTACGGTAAACAACGCGTCCAATGTGACCGGCACAATCACGGCAGGTGGTTCCGCGGTGACCGCCACTACAACAGTGCCTGGACAAGATGCGGTGTTGACGTTCAGCGGCACAGCGAATCAGCGCGTAAGTTTGCTCGCAACCAACGTGACAACACCTGCGGCGTACGTAAATCTAGCGACTCTAATTCAGACTGTGGAAGCGCAGATTACAATCTCGTCAAGCTGCGGGACCACTTGTTTCATGGACACGCAGACGTTACCGAACACCGGGACGTACACGATCTGGGTACAGCACATCAACACGAACACAGGAAGTCAAACGCTCCAACTGTACAATGTGCCGCCTGATGTCACCGAACCAATCACCGCCAGCGGCTCGGCGGTGACGGTGACGACGACCGTGCCGGGACAGGACACCAGACTGACCTTCACGGGGACCACCAATCAAAGAGTCAGCGTGCTGATAACAAACGTGACGACGCCAGATGCTTACTTGAATCTGGTGCAGCCCAGTGGCGCAACGCAATCGCAGACGCTGATTACGCCAGGCGGCTGCGGAAGTGCGGGTTGTTTTATCGACACCCAGACGCTGGCCGCGGCGGGTGGCTATAACCTCTGGATCCAGCACTACATAAACAAGGTGGGCAACGAAACGGTACAGCTTTACAACGTCCCAGCAGACGCTAGCGCGACGACCACAATCGGCGGCTCACCCGTCGGAGTTTCGACGACGGTCCCAGGGCAGAACGCGGGCGTGACATTCAGCGGAACTTCGGGACAGAAAGTAAGCTTAAATCTGACAAGCGGAACCTACAGCACTTGCGTACTGACTCTTAAGAATCCCGACGGAAGTACTCTCACGACCGGAAGCTGTCAAGGAGCGACCAACTTCATCAACACCGTGACTCTGGCGCAGACCGGAACATTCACGGTTTTCATAGACCCTCAAGGCACTTCGACCGGTGGAGTAGCAGTGCAGGTCTATAACGATTCCGACATAACCGGAACGATCGCTCCAGGCGGTTCCGCCGTTACCGTGACTACGACGGTGCCGGGGCAGGATGCACGCCTGACGTTCACGGGCACGGCTAATCAGCGAGTTAGCCTAATGTCCACGAACGTTACGACCTCGACCTACGTGAACTTGGTGGAGCCAAACGGAACGACGCAAACATATATTCTGAGTGGCGCGGGATGCAGCAACCCAGGCTGCTTCATGGACACACAGACTCTGGGGACAACCGGGACGTACACAATCTGGGTGCAGCATATCAACTCAACACCGGGAAGCGAGAAGCTCACGCTCTACAACGTCACCGATGCCACCGGGTCAATCACGATTGGTGGATCTTCAATCACGTTCACAACCTCAACTCCCGGCCAAAACGCGGAATACACATTCAGCGGGACCTCGGGCCAATCGGTAACGGTCCATTTGACGAGCGATACCTTCACCAGTGTCGCCGTAAGTCTGATCAATCCAAGCGGCGTAACGCTTACCACAAGCTACGGTTCGGCGAATAATTTCAATCTAACGTCAGAAACTCTCTCGACGACAGGAACCTACACCGTCAAAGTCGATCCACAAAGCAGCTACACCGGAACCATCACAGTAAACGTCACGAGCCCTTAAGCTCATCTCGGGAGCAAGCATATGAGGCGTCGCTCGCTGTCGCATTCTTGGATCGTCTTAGTACTCGTCTCGCTGAACGGATTGCTTGCGCCTTTCGCATCGCCGGCGACATGGCGCAACCATCCGCCGAGAAGGTCGCTGCTGCAAGCCAGTCAAAATGAAACTGGACAGACCTCGACACTCCTTCCAGATGGGCGTTTGTTGCTGCTCGGAGGGCAGGGACCGCAAGGTCCGGTCTCAACGGCAGCTTTGAAAGATCCTGAAACGGGCGTCGTTACGGTCCTTCCGACGAGTTTGTTGCACGCCCGGACGGGGCACACCGCAACGCTGCTACCCAACGGGACCGTGTTTATTTTTGGCGGTGTGGATGGAACTGGCCACCTCGTTGCTACCGCTGAAACGTTTGACCCGACCACGCTGAAATTTTCGAGCGCACCAGCGACTGGATTGACGCCTCGCGCCTATCACAGTGCGAATTTACTCACTGACGGAACCTTGCTGGTTGCGGGTGGCTTGTCGGCGACCGGAGAAGCGCTCGGCCTAATTGAGGTTTGGGATTTTCGCACAAATAGTGCAATCAAAATTCCACAAGGGATGCTTGCCCCTCGCAGCAGGCAGGTTTCTAGTCTGCTCGCTGATGGCACGGTCTCGCTTTGGGGAGGCGTGGACAATAACGGCGTGGCGTTGACCTACGGCGAAGTCTTCGACCCAATAACACAGCGCACTCGAATCGAGACGAGCCCTCCAGCGACGGATCCGAATGGTCAACAACCCGTTCTCGACGCGTCTTTACCTCAAGATGACGCGACAGGCATTTCTACGACTCCTCTAATTGCGCTGCGATTTTCAGTCGCGTTGAATGTGTCATCGTTGAACACGCAGACCGTCACCCTCTCGAGTTCACAAGGCGCGGTCGAAGCGAAAGTCGTGCCCGCTGAGAGCGGCATCGTGTGCTTTATTACGGCGCAATCCCCGCTCGCTACGGGAACTACTTTTTCAGTTTCAGTTGACGGTGCAAAGGATTGGCACGGTACGGCTGTGCCTCGGACTGTAATTTCTTTCACTAGCAAGCATATTGCTACGCAAGCTCCTACAACCTCCGACGATGACTTGTGGGTTCCTTCCGCGCAGAATTTTGAAGGCAGTTGGAAATCAGGGCAGGGTCAATCACCCTTGCAGGCATTGCCGCCACTCCAAGCAGCGCCCGATGTGACCGCTCTGGCAGGACAGACACTTCGACTAAATGGTTCTGCTCTTGCCGGCGTAAGCCTACAACTTGGCGGTCAAGTCACAACCACCGATCAGACGGGCCGATTTTTGCTGACGGGATTAACCGCTGGCCATCAAGTACTGCTTGTCGATGGCACTACAGCAAGTAGACCCGGGCGCACCTACGGCATCTTTCAAATTGGCGTAGACGTGATTGCGGGCAAGACGACTGCCCTAAAATTTACGATTTGGATGACTCGTCTTGATACGGCTCACGCCGTCACGATCCCCTCGCCCACCAAGACCGAGACAATCGTCTCGACGCCATTGTTGCCGGGCCTTGAACTTCATCTCGCGCCGAACACCGTCATCCGTGACCATACCGGAAAGGTCGTGACCAAAATTAGCATTACTCCCGTTCCAATCGACCAGCCGCCGTTTCCCTTGCCCACTGGTGTTCGCGTCCCAATTTATTTCACGATCCAGCCGGGAGACGCGTACATTGAGACGCAAACTGGCTCCTGGGTCAAGGGTGCGCGACTTTTTTACCCCAATTCTCACGGTGCCCAGCCAGGAACGCCGTTCGATTTCTGGAACTACGATGCACCACAAAAAGGTTGGTACGTCTACGGCTTGGGAACGGTCTCGCCAAACGGGCAGCAAATTGTCCCGAATCCAGGCGTCGAAATCTATGAATTCACCGGCGCAATGGTCGGAAGCCCAGGTGCCGCGAAGGGGATCGGACCGACGGCCTATCCACCTCCCCGCGGCGGCGAGCCGGTAGACCTTTCAACCGGGCTTTTCATCTACGAGAAGACGGACTTGGTTTTGCCTGATGTCATTCCTCTTGCGCTGGAACGCACGTATACGACAAATGACGGCCTTTCGCGCTCATTTGGCGTCGGTGCCATGTCGAACTATGACGTATTCATGGTCGGGGACAGCGACTTCTATACTTTTCAAGAACTCTGCCTACCCGATGGCGGAAGGATTCATTTTTATCGAACATCGCCCGGAGCTGGGTACTCGAACGCCGTTTATGCTTCCACTTCGACTCAATCGAAATGGTACGGCGCTACGATCGTCTTCAACCAGCATATTCCCACGATTCCGCTGGCGAACTGGGTTTTGACCACCAGAGACGGAACGTCATATTACTTTCCCGATGGATTCAACCAGACAAACCCGGCCTGGATGGCCTTGCTCGGCATTACAGATCGGTACGGCAATACCGTGACGATTACACGAGACTTAAACCGAAACATAACCTCGATCGCGTCACCCAACGGTCGCACCATCACATTTCAGCACGATACCAGCAATCGCATCACCCAAGCGCAGGACAGCAGTGGCCGGACAGTAACGTATACCTATGATTCGGGCGGGCGGCTTTGGACCGTCACCGATGCCAATGGCGGCGTCACGACTTTTACTTACAATTCTAATAACAACATGCTTACGGTTAAGGATCCCCGTGGAATCGTCTACCTGACGAACCAGTACGATGGCAACGGCCGCGTTAGCCAGCAAACCTTAGGCGATGGCGGAATTTACAAGTACGCATGGACACCTACAATCACTCCGGTCTTGAGTTATTCAGAATCGGGCGGCTCAGGCGGCTTGCCCGCGGGTGGTTCGGCATCGGCGGTGGCCCAATTCAGAACGTGCACGAGCTGTTTTGAATCGTTTCTTCCCCTGGTTACGGAAGCGCAAGTGACAGATCCCCGTGGCGTCGTCCGAGACGTGAAGTTTAGTTCGACTGGCCAGTTGTCCAGCGATACGTATGCCCTAGGAAAGCCCGAGCAGGAGACATTTACCTATGCGTATTATGCCGACAACTTAATTCAGACCGTAACTGACCAACTCGGTCGTGTCACGGCATTTCAATACGACTCCAATGGAAATACCACGCAAATTACGCGGCTGTCAGGCACCCCTAATGCAGTTTCCGCGTCCTTTTCTTACGATCCAAACTTCAGCCAACTTACTAGCGCGACCGATCCATTGAACAACTCCACGTCCATCGCGGTGGACAACTATGGAAATCCACAAACCATCACAGACCCTTTATCACACCAAACTGCGTTGACGTTCAATTCGGCAGGTCAACCTCTGACCGTGAAGGACGCGTTGAACAATCAGACTCAATTTGCATACCTCGCAGGGGACCTGAATTCTATTACTGATCCACTGAATCGAACCACCAATCGATTCACGGATGGTCTTGGGCGAATCGTTGCTGTCATCGATCCAGCCGGAGAAGTAACTAAGCTTTCCTATAACCCAATGAACCAGGTGTTGACTGCCACGAACCCTGTCGGAGGAGCAACCAATTTTACCTACGACGGAAACGGAAACCTCCTGACTGTAAAAGACGCCAACAATCATACGACGACGTACACCTACGAAAATATGGACAGGCTCGCTACCCGCACCGATGCTTTGACTCGTGGTGAAAGCTATCAGTACGATACGAACGGAAATTTGACGCAGTTTACCGATCGTCGCGGCAAGGCCACGACCTACATGTATGACAATTTGAATCGCCGAACTTTTGCCGGATTCGGTACGCAGGCCGGTCCAACCTACGAGAGTACGATCAACTACACATGGGACGCCGGCAACCGCCTGACACAGATCGTGGACTCCGTAACGGGGACGATCACGCGGGGCTACGACGGTCTCGACAGGTTAACCTCGGAGCAGACGCCGCAGGGAACGGTCAGTTACACGTATGACGCGGCAGGCCGGAGACAAACCATGACCGTCGCGGGCCAAACTGCTGTCAATTATACATTCGACAACGCAAACCGATTGACGAATATCGCACAAGGAACCACCACGATACAGTTAGGATATGACAGCTCCAACCGACGGACATCGCTCGCGCTGGCAAACGGTATCGTCGTGAGCTACGGACTCGACAACGCTTCCGAGCTAACCGGGCTTACATACACCCTGAATTCGAACACACTCGGGAACCTGACCTACACTTATGACATGACGGGACGGCGGACGGGCGTCGGCGGAAGCTATGCTCGCACCGGACTGCCGAACGCACAATCGACGGTCGGTTACGACGCGGCAAATGAGCTGACGACGTGGGGGACGGCGACGCCGACTTATGACTCCGACGGGAACGTGCTCGGCGATGGAACAAACAGTTATGTGTGGAATGGTCGTAACCAACTTGTATCGATGAATATGAGCGCCCAAAGCTTTCAATATGATCCGCTTGGACGCCGTGTGGCGAAAACAATCTTAGGTGCGACGACAAATTATCTTTATGACGGCGTAAATCCGATCCAGGAACTTTCGGGTACGACGCCAACTGCGAATCTTTTGACCGGTGGTGTGGATGAGTACTTCCAGCGTGTGGATTCGGCGGGAGCGCGAGGTTTTCTTGCCGACGGGTTGGGCAGCACGCTGGCGCTAGCCGATTCCACAGGCACCCTTCAAACGACTTACACTTATGATCCCTTCGGCAACACCACAACCACAGGAGGCTCGGCAAGTACCTACGAATACGCTGGCAGAGAGAACGATGGTACGGGACTCTATTTCAATCGCGCCAGATATTACGAACCGACATTGGAGAGGTTCATCAGCGAAGATCCGATCAGACTCCGCAGCGGTTCCGTAAACTTTTACTCCTACGTTTTGAATAGCCCAGTGGACGCCAGAGATCCCTTTGGGCTTTCGACGGCTCAACTTGGAGTAAGCGGCAGTGGGACGCTGGGCGGCTGGGGTATCGCTGGTTCTCTCGGGTTGACGATTGATGATCAAGGTAACCTTGCGTGGTATTGGTCGGCGGGCCCCACTACGGGCGCTGGTGCGAGTGCGTCAATCGGCCTCAGTGCCTCTGGTTCGAATGCGGCGGATGTGAACGATCTCGCTGGACCTTTTACTAATTTCAGCGCCAATGCCGGTGACGGACTGGATGGAACAGTGGACCTGTTTACTGGCCCGAGCTGCCACGGGCTGGTGACGGGTGTGGGAGTCACCGGCGGTTTCGGATTCGGCGGTTCATTTTCCACCAGTCTGACGAAGACATTCGTGCATCCGTTTGGAAGATATTCGTCCAAATCTACGGCAGGCTGCAAGTGAATGTTGCCAAGATGAGCCGTTCGAACGAAAATTATTCTTGGATCGCGATAATGAAGGTGAGCTTCGTCGTTTTTTTGATTTTCTTTTCGCTCGATATTGTTTTGACGTTTTACTTTCTTCGTACTTTGGAGTCTTCCCCGAATGCAGCGACGGGCGCAATCTACGCGTTAAATGTCCACGGCTGGGTCGTCTACCTCGATTATGCGAGGCATCGTTTGCTCGGAGCCTTGGAGGTGGCGCAACTCGTCTGTGCTGTCTTATTCGGTGTGGCCAGAATTGTTACTCTTAGGCGCTAGCGCCCGGGTAAACAGACGAGGTTGTTGGCTCGTTCCCATTTGCGGTCCGAGAAGTCCATGGGCGAAGCCTTGAGCGCAAGTGCTCGGTCCGAATTGAGGTTGAAAAATCTTAAACAGAGGCGTCGGGCCGAACGCGTGAAGACAAACAGAATGAGAGAAACCTTTATGTCCACGCAAGGTGACGGTAGTTGGAAGATCGTCTCGGCCTTCGTTACATTAGCACTTTGGTGCGTCCTCCCAGTAGTCACCAGAGCACAGAGGATCGGCGATTTCGTGATTGCGTTCGGTGGAGAACCTCTCGCATCTAAGAATCGAAGCACACACATCTTATATGAGCTGAATCCCGACACAGAGAGATTCTTCATCCATGTGCCAGCTTCCTACTCGTCGCGCGCTGAATACGGCCTAATAGTCTTTACAGACGCCGCCGAAGAGATTGACCGAGTTCCTGACGGTTGGGCAACAGTTCTCGACCAACGGAAACTGCTTTTCATTGCAGCGGAAAATGCAGGCAATGATCAAGACACCAACCGGCGTTTAGGTTTGGCAGTTTTGGGTGCCCTAGAAATGATGAAGCGGTACCGGGTAGATCCGAATCGCGTGTACGCAGCGGGATTTTCCGGCGGAGCGCGAATGTCAGGACTGCTCGGTTTCTATCAACCCGATATATTCCGGGGCACCATTCAGAATTGCGGTGCCGATTTCTATGCGCGCGTTGCCACAGTCTACGCAACCTCTTGGGTCAGCACCACGGGCCAGCCCTATGGTCGGTTCAACGCAACTGCGGATGAAATTGCGCGAGCCAGGCGAGTTCGCTTCGTGCTGATCACAGGCGCGAACGATTTTCGCCGTGGCAATATTCTCGACATATACAAGGGCGGCTTCGCCAGACAACACTTTGCAGCCAAGCTGATAGATGTCCCCGGCATGGACCACGCCATTTGTGACGCTGCCACATTGTCCGCCGCACTCGATTTCCTCGGGAGCAAAACCTAGCGTCAATCAGGACGCGACGAGGTTGATCACTGGTCGGATGTGCCTCTTCGAATGAGGGGCGCTAGAAGAAGCCCACGGCGACGGAGAGAGTTCGAAGAGCCAAGGATCCAAACGTGTAAAGTTACGTTGGCTGGGACACAGTTAGATACCGGGCGCTCATTCGCGTATTTAGGTTCTCTGCGGAGCCAAAATTCCTACGTGAATTTCGCTCTGGCGCAACCTGAGTCCGAATTGAGTCCATTTGCTGCCGAATACCGGCCCAAAGCAGCATGTTCGACGCAGAACAAGGCTAAACGGGCCAATGAGATAGTGTTTCTACTTCTGGTTCGGGACCAGGAGGTCGATGGTTCAAATCCATTCGCCCCGACCATTTGAATCCCGCGACCTCAACGCCCCACGAAATTTTGCAAGCGAATTGTTGCCTTCCCTGATTCCGAACCTTCGCGAATGGTCGCTAATTGGTTCGCGGCGACGTTTTTGAACGTATCGGTATTGCCGAGCGGCCAGCGCACCTCGATGTCCGCGCTCTTCTCGGCGCCCAGACCAAAATGCAGCCGCGGATCGTTCGCGGAAACGTAGCTCGATTGGCTCATCACTTCCTGCGCTTGCATCTTTCCGCCATAACGAACCAGCACTCGCCCGCCGATTCCGCTCCGATTGCTTTTGCTGCCCTCCAGCCGCACTTTCAGCCAATGATTTGCGGCCGGCGCGTCGTTGCGAAGTAGCGACGGTGGCTCGTTTTGGTTCATGACCACTACGTCCACGTCGCCATCGTTATCAAAATCGCCGAACGCGCAGCCGCGGCTTACGTGTCGCGCGGAAATTCCGGGCCCGGCCTCTTCTCCCAATTCGGCGAACTTGCCGTTCCCCAGATTGCGAAAAACCAGCCGCGGTCCGCGTCTGGGATACTGCGCGTAAACCGGCTCTAACTCCGGATACACCGTGCCGGTAACCACCAAAATGTCCGGATGACCGTCGTTGTCCAGATCCATTAAACAGGTGCCCCAGCTGATAAACCGCCGTTCCAAGGCCAAGCCCGCCTGCGACGTGACGTCTTCGAATTCTCCCTTCCCTAAATTGTGATACAGCCCGATGGCCTGTTTTTGAAAATGGGTTTTCACGATATCCAGCCGGCCGTCGAGATCATAGTCACCGATCCCGACGCCCATCCCCGCGACTTCTTTTCCCTCGCCGCTCAATGCCACTCCACGCAGCAGCCCTTCCTCGCGAAATGTCCCGTCATGATTGTTCATCAGCAGCAAACTTGGCGTGGAATCACAGGCTAGAAGAATGTCCGGCCAACCGTCATCATCCACATCAAACGCGGCGGCGGTTAATCCGTAAGAGCCGCGCAGCGCCCCGATGCCTGATTCCTTCGAGACATCCGCAAACGTGCCATCGCCATTGTTGCGATAAAGAAGATGCGACGGCAGCGGCAATCCACTCGGCCCGCAGTTCACCGGCACTCCTTCATAGTTGCAGTTGGGCATCTGCAGGGAAGGCCGCGGCGCGTTGGCCAAATCAATATCGGCGTAATTCGCCACAAAAAGATCCAGCAAGCCGTCGCGGTTGTAATCCACGAACGTGCATCCCGAACCGAAACGCGTGCGCGGATCCAGCAGGCCGGCCTTGGCCGTCACATCGGAAAAAGTTCCATCTCCGTTGTTGTGGTAAAGGCGATTCTGGCCGTAATAAGTTACGAAGAGGTCCTCGAGCCCGTCGTTGTTGTAATCTCCCACGCACACGCCCACCGCCCAGCTGGCATCCAGCAATCCCGCCTTCTCGGTCACATCGCTGAACGTCCCATCGCGATTATTTTTGTAGAGGCGATTGCTCGCGCCGGGCGGAACGCTCTCCAGCCGCCGGCCTCCCAGGATGAATATGTCCATCCAGCCGTCGTTGTCGTAGTCGAAGAACGCGCAGCCCCCGCCCATGATCTCGGTGACATAGGTGGCGCTGGCGGCTTCGCCGTACACCATCGTCCGCGTCAGTCCCGCGCTGGCGGCCACATCCACAAATCGCGAAAACAAAGGCTGGGTCTTTCCCGTTCCTGGGGTCGGGCCGTACCACTCGGGGACGCACGCCGCAGCTAATGCTGCCGGCACTGTCTTCAGCACGCGCCGCCGCGTCCACTTAACGGGTTTCCCAGGGATCATCGCGGCCAGTGTAACACCGTGTCTCCACTCGCTCGCACGTCTGCGGGAGGCTGGCAGAAATTTTTGCCGGCCCCCTCGCGGGCAACCCCCGCGCGCACCGCTGCGAAAAATTTGCGTTTCGTAGTTGCGCGCGGTCTGTTAGCGTCGGTACATTCTCGAAGCGAGAAGCGATTTTTATCCGGCTGAGTCATGGCGACGGCTAACACCGCTCGGGATCCATCCACAAAACTTTTCACTCATTCCGTCCTGCTCGGTTGCGTCCTCGGGGTCGCCATCGTTGTCGCGTTCTGCCTGCTCCCATCTCCCGCCGTTCGCGCGCAGGTGCAGTCAGCCGGCGATTCCCCCAGCGCCACAAAAGATCGCGTAAACGGACTAGGCTGGTGGCCCACCAAAAGCAGCGCGCCTTCAGAATCTTTTATGGGAGACAGCTCCTGTGCCGGTTGCCACTCCAAGAAATCGGCTTCCCAACCGGGCACGCCGATGGGGCGGGCTGCAATACGCGTACCGGAGCGCGCTCCGTCGCCGCAAATCGTTCCCGCGACGTTGCAACTGGGACCTTATCTATATCGAGTTTCTTCCGATCATCTCGGTTCGCGGCTCTCCGTCAGCTCCGCCGGGAAATCCATCACCGCGAACATCACCTGGATTTTCGGCGAGGGAGTCCACGGCCAAACCTACATTCTCGAAAAAGATGGTGCGTTCTATGAAAGTCAGGTCAGCACCTTTGCCGCGTTGCACGGCATGGATCTCACTCCCGGGCATGTGCTGCTGGCGGCGGGCGACCTTAAGAATGCGCTGGGAGACCGCCTCTCCACCACCGCCGCAGCTCATTGCTTCGCTTGCCACACCACGTACTCATCCACGGGTTCCAAATTCGATCCCGCGCGCGCAATTCCCGGAATTCATTGCGAAGCCTGCCACGGACCGGGCTCGGCTCACGTCGCCGCGATGCGGGAAGATCGGGCCGCCGCGGCGTCCACCACAATTTTCAACCCGAAGCATCTGAGCCCGGTGGAATCAGTGGATTTCTGCGGAGCTTGTCACAGAACTACCGTGGACGTTGTCGAGTCCACCGAGGCCTACGGACCGATTAATGTTCGCTTTCAGCCGTACCGTTTGGAAAAGAGCCGTTGTTGGGGAACTCAAGGAGACGCTCGGCTGACTTGTACAGCTTGTCACGATCCGCACGAGCCGTTCGCGCACAGCGCGGGCTATTATGATCAGAAATGCCTGGCTTGCCACACCGCGCGAAATAGCGCGTCATCCGCGCAAGATTCGTCTCCGGCTGTTTGTCCCGTTGCGGCGGCGAACTGTGTTAGCTGCCACATGCCGAAATCCGACGTCCCCGGAATGCACGCGAAGTTTACCGATCACTTTATCAGGATTATTCGTTCCGGAGAATCGTATCCGAACTGATCCCTGCGATTCAGGGCGAGCAAGCGGCGCGCGCGATCTTTATTTCTGCGGCTGTGCCGCGTCCAGCGTATCGCGTAATTTCCGCGCCTGTGGATTGTCCGGCTGCAGTCGCAAAGCCCGTTCCACTGCGTCCTTCGCCTCCGGCAACTTCGCTTCCAGGTACAAAGTCGCCGCCAGATTCACCCAAGCTTTCGCATAGCCGGGAGAAGCGCGTACCGCCAGCCGGAAATGGTTTTCGGCGGATGCGGTGTCTCCCTCGCGCGATGCCAGGAATCCCAACTGATTTTGCGCTTCGCCCAGGTTCGGATCGATCTGCAGCGCCTGCTCCAGCGCGGCGCGTTCGCCCATGATATCGCCGGCCTTATCGAGGGCCATCGCCAGCTTGTAAGCGAGCGAAGCGTCTCGCGGATTTGCCACCAAAGCCTCCCGGTAGAGCGCGATCGCTTGCTGGGTGTCTCCCGCGGCAAGCTTCTGATCGGCGAAGTCCGCCTTTGCGTAGGCCTGCGTCAAGTCCGACTTTTCCTGCGCCTCTTGTTTGTAAATCTTGAGCTGTTCCTCAGCGCCCTGATTGTCACCCAACGTTCGCAGCACAGTCGCCAGTTCAAATCGCACCGCGGGATCCTGGTCCCCCAGGGCGATCGCTTTCTGCAATTGCGCGCGCGCCCCTTGCGGATCTTTCAATTCGGCTAGAACGCTTCCTAGATTGCGTCGGGACTCGAAATGGTTCGGATTCAGGGCCACCGCTTGTTCCAAATGATCGCGTGCGGCTTCATATTTCCCCGCGCGCCGGTCCAGCACTCCATTTAAATACAGCACTTCCCAATTGTGCGGAGCTTCTCCGAGCAGGTTGGTTGCGAGCACCTGCGCTTTTTCGGCTTCGTCCTGCTGCACCAGAATCCACAGATACAGCACGCGCACGTGCAAGTCAGACGGGTGGTGCTTAATGGCTGTCTCCAACACGGCGGCCGCTTCCTGTCTTCGCGCTTGCAGCACCAGCGTGGCCGCGAGCGCCTGCGCCAACGGCAGGGAACTTGGGTGCGTGCGCAACGCAGCGCGCAGTATCGTATCCGCGTCGTCGAGCATTCCCGTTTGCGAGTAGGCCGTTCCTAGCGCGATGGTCAGCTCCGGCGTTAATTGCCCCGCGCGCGACGCCGGACCCAGCAGCGCGATTTCTCCGCCATAGTCCTTTTGGGCCAGCAGGTCCGCGCTGAGCGCGTCGAGTGCGGTTGCCGATTCCGGTTCAATCGCCAGCGCAGCCCGCCATTCGATTTCGGCGTCCATCGTCTTGTGCATCTGGTCCAGCGCCGCGCCTAAAGCGAGATGAGCTGGCAAATTTTGGGGTGCAAGCCGCACCGATTCTTGCAACGGAGCGATGGCCTCCGCCGCATTCCCGGAGGAATACAAACTCTGGCCCAAAAGATACGCGATGTGCGCCGAATCCGGATTCAATTGCAGCGCCTTCTGAAATGCTTCCGCCGCGCAGGAAAACTCTCCGCGGTCGCGAAACCAGATTCCACGCTCGGTTTGCACCTCGGCGCCGGGATGGGCGCGCAACTTGGATTCCAGCTCGGGGGAAGCGGTGCACGAACCCGCCAAGCAACGCGTTGACACGCAACAGGTGACCGCAAGGAAAAGCGCCACCATGTATCCGGCTTGTCGCGCGGCGCGAACCTTTTTTGTGCGGCTCCTGGGCAACGAAGCGCTCCTGCTCCGGCCTGATGGGATGCGTACCTCTGCAAGTGTGAGAACAAATCCCGGTGGGTTGCAAGCAGAAGTCAGCGCAGTTCTCGCTGCTTTGGCGTCAGGTCTTCGCCTGCGCAGGCCACTGAGGAATACACCGTCCGCCCGCTCCGATTAGCTCGATTCCTTGCGCAATTTTGGGGTGGCCGCGAATGCGTTCGATTCTTCCATTTCGGATTCCATCGAGATGCGGTCCAGGAAGAAGCTCAGATTGCTTTTCATGATGACGTGCGGCGCCAGGCGCAGTTGGTGCGAGGGGCATCGGCCTCCCACCAGAAATTCGTTCAGCATTCGCAACGCCAGTTGCCCCTGGCTCTTGGGCCGCTGATAGAGCGTCGCCACCACCGCGCCCGATTCGATATGCGGGATCAATGCCGGGAACAAGTCCGTAGTGATCACCGTCAGATGGTCGTTCAACCTGCCCACGTCCGCCAGCGCTTGCAGCACGGGCGCGGAGTTGGCCGTGCTGATGTACAGCCCGTTCAGATCCGGATGCGCTCGCAGCAAAGTCCGACACGTCTCGTACGCTTCCGTCTCATCCTCGTGGTTCTGTATCGGCTCCATCACTTGCACGGAGGGCGAGAAAGCGTTCACCGACGCGCGAAACGAATTATATTTCTCTGCGTGGTCCGTGATCGCCAGGTCCCCGGTAACCACCGCCACCTTGCCTTGCCCCTGCAGCAACCGGCTCAGCAACTCTCCAGCCAGCGCGCCGCTCGCTGGGGAATCAATCGAAACCACCGCCAGGCGCGCCGTTCCCGGAGCATCGGTGACCACCGACACCACCGGAATTCGCGCACGCGATGCCTTTAGAATCGAACCGCGCAGATCTTGCGGCCGCCCGGTGGCAATGATAATCCCGTTAACTTTCGACTCCAGCGCCGCATCGAACGCCTCTTGCTCGCCGAAGCCCATCCGCGGGAACGTGTGCAGCTCCACGTCAATGCCGAAGGCCGCAAACGTTCTCGCCTCTTCATCTATCCCTTCCCGGACCGTATCCCAGAATGATGCGATCTGCGCCGGCAAGTTAACCGATATTCGTACCCGGCGCTTCGACGACAAGAATCGCGCCGCCGGATTCGGCTGATACCCCATGGTCTTCGCCATCTGCAGCACGCGCGACTTTGTGAGGGGATTAACCCCGCGCCGGTCGTGAAGAGCCCGGTCAACCGTTCCTATGGAGACGCCGAGGGCTTGGGCAATATCGCGGATTTTGGTGGATTCGCTCATGAATGTGGTGGACGTTTACGCCCACGTCGAACGGCCATGGTACTAAACATCGTCCTCCCAGTACAAATATCGCAAAAACTGATGAAAGTCATCAGAAAATCCTTGACAAGGGTCTGCCGGTCGAGCGATTATGCGCGAAATCGCCGTGTACGTTAACGCACGCCGTCATTTCGTGCTCCGGCGCAGGGTGGGTTCTAGCACGTAGCTTATGGGGAGGCTTCGCGATGCGATTTTCGATCTTGCGGTTTTTCTGCGTTTCAATCCTTGCGTTTTTGTTCCTTGGCGCAACTTCAACCTTCGCCCAGGGCACCAGTGCCAGCCTGACTGGCCAGGTTACAGATAGCTCCGGCGCCGTAGTGCCCGGTGCATCCGTGACGGCGACAAACACGGCTACCAACCTGATGCAAACCGCCATCACCAATGGCGATGGCGTGTACATCGTCGCGCCCCTTCCCCCGGGCCATTACAAGCTCACAGTCGAAGCCAAGGGCTTCGAACGCTACGAGCAAAGCGGCATCGAACTATTCGTGAACGTCGCCGCGACACAAAATGTCGCTCTGAAGACTGGCAACGTCCAACAGACCGTGACCGTGGTGGAGAACGCGGAATTGATTGACACCACCACCCCCGAGCTGGGTACCTCCGTGAACGAAGCCGCTATTACCCAGCTGCCATTGAATGGCCGCGACCCGTCGTCGTTGGTCTTCCTGGCGCCAGGCACCACCAGCGTGCTCATGGGCGGCGGTCAGCCCGGCATTCAGGCTGGATTTTCTTTCCCCACGGAGACGGGCGCTTCTGCGAACGGCGGACGCCAAGGCAGCACTGAATACTACCTAGACGGCGTGCCCAACATGGACAACTACATGGGCTTGACCGCGCCATTTCCCAACGCCGACGCCACCCAGGAATTTCGCGTCATTACCAACAACTTCAACGCGCTATACGGCTTCGCTCCTGGCGCCGTGGTGAGCATCGAGACGCGCTCTGGAACCAACAGCTTCCACGGCGGAGCGTTTGAATTCCTGCGCAACAAAGACCTGAACGCCAGCAACTATTTCACTGGAGCGACGGATCCTCTTCGGCGAAATCAGTTCGGCGCGTACGGCGGCGGGCCCATCAAGAAGGACAAGATTTTCTTCTTTCTGAATTATCAGGGTACGCGGTCTTACAGCGCAGCTTCCTCCAACTTTACGCAGACCCCCACTGCCGCCATGCTGAACGGAGACTTCAGCGCCGTATCTGCCACCCTCTGCGCTCCCGGTCCGCACACGCCGGTAGGATGTCCCTTCGCAACCGTGGGCGGCAAGCCCAACCAAGTAAACCCGGCCTTGTTCAATCAAGCGGCGGTCACCGTCACCACCACCGGCCTTCCCCTCGGCGGCGACGCACAAGGCGCAGTCGGCGGCGTTTTCTATCCCGGCGCGGCCGTCATACAAAATTTCGATGAGGGCACGGCCAGGCTCGACTTCAACCTTTCATCCAATCAACGGCTCTCCGTCCGCAGCTTTGTGGACAACCTGATTCAGCCTTCCGAAGATATTCCCGGCAATATTCTTTCGGTGCTGAATCCCAACCCGTGGTCGGAAGTTTTCGGCGAACGCATGGAGTTCTACAATGAAGCGGTTAGCCACACTTGGACGGTCAGTCCCACCGCGGTAAACACCATTTCGGTCTTCTGGACGCAGATGTCGGCTCACAATGCCGCCGCCGTGAAAGATAGCAGCGGCCAGAATATGTGCTGGTCGCGCTACATCAACGTCAACGAGCTTCCGGGCCAGTGCTACATGGAAGGCTTTTCGGTCGGTAACGGCGGTTTCAACGGTGGATGGACGGAGCCTTCACAGGAAGTCCGCACCACCTACGGAGTTTATGAAAACTTCAGCAAAACCATCGGAAATCATGTTCTTTCCGTCGGCATGAACCTGCAGCATCAATATGCCGCGGAAAATACGCAGTACCCCACCACTCCCATCGTTGGCTTCAACGGGCAATACACCGGTAACGGCCTCGCGGACTGGTTGCTCGGATACATGCAGTCCTACACGCAAGGTGCGGGCGAAATCGCCGTCGTCAGGGGATGGCAGCCGGGCTTCTACGGTCAGGATCAATTCCGCATCCGCCCGAACCTCACCATCACTGCCGGTTTGCGCTTTGATCCCAATATCGCTCCGGGCGTAGCTGGCGGTCGCGGCGCGGCGTTCGTGCCGGGCCAGCAGAGTACGCTTTTCCCCAACGCTCCCGAGGGACTGGTGTTTCCCGGCGATAAGGGCATCAGTGACGGCTTGATGCCCAACACCTATAAAGCCTACTGGCAACCGCGGATCGGTGTCGCCTGGCAACCGGGCTTCCTGCCGAACACTTCGATTCGCGCCGCCTTCGGCATGTTCACGGCGCCGCTGCAGTACTCGATGTACAACCACACGGCGGACATCAGCCCGTTCAGCCCCACTTTTGCGCTCAGCGGAGGCAGCAACACGCCTCTCGATCTCAGCAATCCCTGGTCCCAGAATTCCGGAACGAATTTCGCGAGTCCGTTTCCACCCTTCGCTCCCTTCAAACCGGCAGCGGATGCCGCCTTCGCGCCGCCATTCACCATCCCGGCGGTCTTCGCGCAAAATTTCAAGCTGGGCGTCACCCAGAGCTGGAACCTCTCCATCGAACATCAGTTTGGCCAGAATCTCGTGGTCCGTGGCGCCTATGTGGGCAGCGAAAGCTACCACCAATCGGACATCATTGACCAGAACCCGGGAATCTGCGGTCCGGTCGTAGGCGGCGCGTGCTCGAATGGCACGCGTTCCACCTATCCTAATTTCCTGAACATTCTCGACAATTTCAGCAATGGAACGGCAAGCTACAATGGTTTGCAGTTGGGCGTGGAGCAGCACTTGAGTCATGGCCTGCAATTCCAGTCCAACTTCACTTGGTCAAAAACCATTGATACCGCCTCCTCGGGAAACATTTCCTTCGGGACCAACCAGCTTCCCAACCCCTTCGACCTGGGCTACAACCGGGGGATTTCTTCCGAGAACGTGCCGTTTATTTGGGTAAGCAACCTTGTGTACACCTCCCCGGCCCTGCGCGATAAGAGCCAGTTCATCCAGCAGACGCTGGGACGCTGGGAGATCAGCGGAATTGTCACCTTCCAGTCCGGCTTTCCTTTCGGCATCAGCGGCGGCGACGGCAACAACAACTCCGGTTCTTTGCAGTACGGCGACCGTGCAGACGTCGTGCCA
This sequence comes from uncultured Acidobacteriota bacterium, assembly GCA_963804655.1. Classification (GTDB taxonomy): domain Bacteria; phylum Acidobacteriota; class Terriglobia; order Acidiferrales; family UBA7541; genus Palsa-295. The sequence continues at coordinate 316,457 of CAWDRE010000002.1, forward strand.
GGCCAGAGTTTCGACGTGCGCAAGGGAGGCAAGTCCAACTGGCTGAATCAATATTTCAACACTGCGGCGTTCACTCCGAACGCCATTGGCACCTTCGGTGACAGCGGAAAGAACATGTTCCAGGCGCCGCCGTTCCGCACCATGGATTTGGCGATCGCCAAGAACTGGACCTTTCTCGAGCGCTACAGTTTGCAGTTCCGTTGGGAGATGTTTAACGCCTTTAACACTCCCAGCTTCGGCACTCCCGATAACAACGTCACTGACGGGCCGAATTCCTTTGGCCACATCTTCGGCGAAGGTGCAGTGCCGCCAAGGGTCATGCAAGCCGGCCTGAAATTTGCATTCTGACGCTTGCCCCACCAACTGGGCAGCCTCGGCCCACCCCCGAGGCTGCCCAGGATTCCCTGAGGCACGCGGCGTTTCGCAGCGGTAGAAGGCACAGCACGGCAGCGTAGCTTGCGCGGCGACGAGTAACAGTTCCGGCAGCGCGCCAGTTCTTGCGCGACGATCAAAATTTCTACGCCTCAGGACAACTTGGCTTTAGCGTCATGAAAATTCTTAAGCAAGCGGCTCTCGCGTCCGTGTGTTTATCCTTCGTCCTGGCGTTTGCAATTCGCGCGTCCGTTTTCCAGGATTCCGCTCCTTCCGTCGTCACCTTCGACGTGCAGCAGCCGATCCCTCCTCCCGAGACCGGCTACTTCCATCTCGGCGGGGTCTCCAAAGCCGGCAACTCGCTCTCCGTCAATAACCGTTTCATCTCCATAAATTCCCAGCCGTGGCTACCGGTGATGGGGGAATTCCATTTTTCTCGCTATCCTGAAAAATACTGGGAAGAAGAAATCCTGAAAATGAAGGCAGGCGGAGTTCAGATTGTCTCCACCTACATATTCTGGATTCACCACGAAGAAATCGAGGGCCAGTTCGATTGGTCCGGGCAGCGCAACCTCCGCCGCTTTATCGAGCTCTGCGGAAAACACGGCATGTACGTCTTTGTGCGCATCGGCCCTTGGGTTCACGGCGAGGCGCGTAACGGCGGCTTCCCCGACTGGCTCCTCAGCAAGGCCAAAGTGCGCACCAATGACCCGGCCTATCTTTCCTACGTCCAGCGCTTTTACGGCGAGATCGGCAAACAGTTGCAGGGTTTATTTTGGAAGGATGATGGGCCGATCGTCGGCGTCCAACTCGAAAACGAATACGGCAAGCGTGGGCCCGATGCGGGAGCCGCGCACATCAGCGAGCTGAAAAAGATCGCCCTCGAAAGCGGCATTGATGCGCCATTATATACCGTCACGGGATGGCCCAATTCTGACTTCCCGCCGCGCGAAGTGATTCCCGTCTTCGGCGCGTATCCCGATGGTTTTTGGCAGGATTACCCCGGCGAAGCCCCGCCCGACGAGGCTTATCTTTTCACGCTGAAGCGCGACACCAACGATATTCCTGCCGCCTTAGTGCAATCCGCGAAACAGCAAGATCAAGCCTTCTCTCACGATCCTTATTTCCTGGCGGAAGCCGGCGGAGGCATGGAACTTTCTTATCATCGTCGCCCGCTGGTGCAGCCCGCGGACGTTGCCGCGGTGAATGTCACCCATGTCGGCTCGGGAGCAAATCTTTTCGGCTATTACATGTTTCATGGCGGCGCGAATCCCAAGGGCAAGCTCACCACCCTTCAGGAAACTCATGCCACGGGATATCCCAATGACATGCCGCAGATTTCTTACGATTTCCAGGCGCCTCTGGGCGAATTCGGGCAGATGCATCCATCATTTCGCAAACTGAAGTTGCTTCACCAGTTCTACAACGAGTTCGGAACAGACCTTGCTCCCATGGTCGCATTGCTCCCGCAGCGAACCCCTAGCAGCCCCGCGGATTCCGTGGTATTGCGCAGCGCCATCCGTACCAACGGAGATAGCGGCTTTCTCTTCATCAATAACTACGTCCACAACCTGCCGATGCCCGAGCGCCAGGATCGCGTCTTCCAGATCCGGCTGCCCCATGAAACGATTCAGTTGCCCCGCAAGCCCGTAAACATTCCGGCGAACGCCTACTTGATTTGGCCGTTCAATTTGTCCCTCGGATCGGGCCCCGTCGCCTCGCAGGATCAGCCGCGCCTGGTTTACAGCACCGCGCAGCTCCTCACCAGGTTGGATGCGCGCGACTCTATCTATTACGTCTTTTTTGCGATACCCGGGGTAGCCCCGCAATTCGCGTTCGACGAAAAATCTCTCGGCACGCTCAGCGCAGCGGGCGCCACTGAGATTCGCGAAGGTGGCATCCTGTATCTGGACGGCCTCCAGCCCTCCACCAGCGACGCTATTTCCATTGAGCCCGCGTCAGGTAAGACCATTCACATCCTGTTGCTTTCGGAAACCCAGGCAGAGAACCTCTGGAAGATCACCCTGCACAGCGAGCCGTACCTGATTCTTTCCCACGCGGATGTTTTTTCTGACGATTCCACTCTCTATCTTCGTTCGCGCGATAATTCCGCGTTGGCTTTTTCCGTGCTGCCCGGCTTGGCCGCTGCTCCCAAGGCTGATGCTCCGTTACAAAAATCCGGAAGCGATGGAGTTTTCACTTCCTTCGCCGCCACCGTCGAGCCGCGCACCTTTGAGATTCATTGGACGCAGACTCAGCAGCCCGGTCAGGTAGCTCCGGTCCAAACCAGTTCCTTGCAGCGCAAACACCCCGTAGCTGTCGCGCCAGACGACTCTGCGTTCAAGAATGCCGCGGTCTGGAAAATCACTCTTCCGACGGACGGCCTGGCGGGCCTCAGCGACGTCTTTTTGCGCATCAATTACACCGGCGACATCGGCAGGCTCTACGCCGGCGAGCACTTATTGGATGACGATTTTTACCACGGCGAGCCGTGGGAAGTCGGCCTCAAGCGCTTCATTCCTGTTCCCGGCCAAGAACTTACTCTGGACGTTCTCCCTCTGCGCAAAGACGCTCCCATTTATTTCTCGCCACGGGCCCGACCCGATTTCGGCTCTGCTCAGCAAATTTCCGATCTGCGCGCGATCACCGCGGTCCCGGAGTACGAAGTTCGCGTGACGTTCTGACGCCGCGCGCGCTGCCGCGCCGCTCGGGGCGGAGCCATTCGCGCAGGAAATGTGCAAAGTTGCATGGCTCGGGAGCCCCGATTGCGCTATTTTCGGATTGAACGCGCCAGGTTCTCTGCAAGGCACTAGCCCGTTCCCTGGATGGCGACGAGCACGTTTTTCGGGAGACACGAATGACCGTCAAGAAAGCCGGCCGCAAAAAATCCGTAGCGCCGGTGCCTAAGCGCGCCATCACCAACCACAGCGTCCTCAATGAGGCCTACGAGTACGCCAAACCCAGTTCGTTTTCGCGCGGTATGCGCGTAGATCTGGGCGGCACCATCATGCTGCTCATCTCCGGAACAGCCAGCATTGACGAACACGGCGCTACCGTGCACGTGGGGGATTTCCGCGCGCAGTGCCGCCGCACCTTCCAAAATATCACTGCTTTGCTGGCATCCGAAGGCGCCACCTGGAAAGACATCGTCCGCACCACTTGTTATCTGCGCGATATTGATCGTGACTACGCCCAATTCAATGAAGAGCGCACCGCATTTTATAAGCAGCAGGGGCTTGACCCCCTGCCTGCCTCCACCGGTGTGCAGGCCAAGCTCTGCCGCCCTGAACTGCTGGTCGAAATGGAAGCGATCGCGATTTTTCGCGAGCTGCCCGAGGAGTAGCGCGTTGCTACATGGACTTTGTATCCGCCATCATCACCCGCGTGCTATCGTTTATCGTGCGTTCGATGCAGTCCATCCGGCGCATGTTTCCGGTCAGCGCGCTCCGAGGTGAATAAAATGGAAATGGTGCGCCGAAATTTCCGCGGTCTCGCTCGACTTGCAGTTCCGCTGCTCGGAATGGCGCTGCTTCTCGCGCCTCTGGCGATTCATCAGTGGTCGGTTCTTTCATTCCATCTAGCGCTCGCGAGCGCGCTGGCTGCTGCACGGCCCGCGCCAGCATCCATCACCATTGATTATCCTCAGGATGGCTCGATATTCCCGCCGGAGATCACGCCGCCAACATTCATTTGGCGCGATGCCAGTTCCGCCGCCACCACCTGGCGTATTGAAGTGCGTTTTGCCGACGGCGCGAAACCCATCCAGGTGACCTCTCGCGGCGAACCGATCAAAATCGGCAAAATTGATCCCCGCTGTGTTTCCGATACCAACAAGCCTCCGTCGCTCACTCCCGAACAAGCCGCGGCTCACACCTGGCTCACCGACGCAGGCACCTGGGCTGTCATCAAACAACATTCCGTCGAGCATCCCGCCACGATAGAAATTTCAGGCATCGGCGATAACGCCTCGGGCGGCACCGTGTCTCATGGCCGCGTCACGTTAACCACTTCGCAGGATCCTGTGGGTGCGCCAATTTTTTACCGCGACGTTCCACTGATGCCTTCCGAAGGCGCCAAGAATTTCATTCAGCCTCTCGCGCCCTCCTCACTCTTCCTCATCAATTGGCGGCTTCGCTTTATTGACCAGCCCGAAAGCCGCTTGCTCATTCACGACCTGCATGTCTGCGCCAATTGCCACTCGTTCTCCAGGGACGGCAAGACCATGGGAATTGATATGGACGGCCCCAAAAACGACAAGGGCCTTTACGCCATCGTTCCCATCAGCGCCAACATGTCCATTCGCAATCAGGACATGGTCTCCTGGAACAGCGACATGAGTGTTGGCAAGTCCCGCGTCGGTTTCATGTCGCAGGTCTCGCCCGATGGACAATTTGTTGTCTCCACTTTTGCCGGCATGGGCCAGAACATCCCCAGCTCCTTTTTCGTGCAAAATTTCAAGGACTACCGCTTTCTCCAGGTTTTCTATCCCACGCGCGGGATTCTGGCCATCTACAACCGCGCCACCGGCCGCAGAGAGCCTCTGCCCGGCGCCGACGATCCGCGCTACGTGCAAACCGATGGCGTTTGGAGTCCCGACGGCAAGTTCATCGTCTTTGCTCGCGCCGAAGCCAAGGATCCTTATCCCGCAGGCCAAGAGCCTCCCACGCATGCTAACGATCCCAACGAAGTGCAAATCCAGTACAGCCTCTACCGCATTCCTTTCAACGACGGAAAGGGCGGCGAGCCTGAACCTATCCTCGGCGCTTCCGACAACGGCATGAGCAATAATTTTCCAAAAGTCTCGCCGGACGGCCGCTGGATCGTTTTTGTGAAATGTCGCAACGGCCAGTTGATGCGGCCCGATAGCCAGCTCTATATCGTCCCGTTCCGTGGCGGCGTGGCGCGGCGCATGCGCGCGAACACCTCGCTGATGAATTCATGGCACAGCTTTTCGCCCAACGGGCGCTGGCTCGTTTTCTCCTCGAAGAGCCGCTCGCCCTACACTCAGATGTACCTCACCCACATTGACGAGCAGGGCCAGGACAGCCCGCCCATCTATATTGATAATTCCACCGCCTCTAATCGCGCCGTCAATCTCCCTGAATTCGTCAATATCAAATCCGATCAGATGGAGAGCATCGCCGTCCCCGCCTCCGATCTGTATCGCATCATTGATAATGCTTTGGCGCTGCAGCAGGGTGGCGACAACGCCGCGGCTCTCGCCGAATGGAAAAAGGCGCTCGCGCTCGATCCCAATGACGCGCGCGCCAACAATGGCATCGCCATCTCTCTTTCCGTCGCCGGAGATTCCGACCAGGCCATCACTTATCTGCAAAAAGCCACCGAGATCAGCCCCGACTTTTTTGAGGCCTATTACAATCTCGGGCTCGAACTGGCGAAGAAAAATCGCGTGGACGAGGCGATCGCCGCGTGGCTGAATACCGTGCGGATCAGGCCGAATTTCGCCGCCGGCCATGAGAATCTCGGCTACGCATACTATCTGCAAGGAAAGTTCGCGGATTCGCTCACGCATTTGCGTCTGGCGTTGCAGTCCGATCCCGATCGCGTCTCCGATCTCAATCTCGCCGCGAGCTTGCTGGCAACTTGCCCGGACGCCTCGCTCCGCAATAGCAACGATGCTCTGGCCTTCGCCGATCGCGCGCAGCAACTCACGAAGGGACAAGATGCCGCGATCCTGGACACCCTTTCCGCCGCCTACGCCGAAGCGGGCCGTTTCCCGAAAGCCATCGAGGTGGAACGCCAGGCCATCAGCATCGCCACGCAGCAGGGAAAGCCCGCTCTGGCGGAGACGCTGAATGCTCACCTCACCCGCTACGAGTCGCATTCGCCCCTGCGCGAGCCGCCCGACCCGGTATCGTTTTGATGCGCGCCCAGGTTCTGGTTTTCGCTTGCTGAATCGCGTCATCGGGCGATTCATCATGCGAACAAATTGCGATCTGGAGCATTGTGCAGCGGACATCCACAAAATCTGTACTCAGAGGCATTCATGGACCGACGCGACTTCATCATAACCACCGGAACGCTCCTGGCTGGCGCCGCGCTTCACCACAACGTCTTCGCGCAAGCGTCGGGCGCGGAAAACCAGGGACGTCTCACGCTGCCCATCAATCGCGGCTGGCGTTACAGCCCCACATTCGTGGAAGGCGGTCACGACATCGCCTTTGACGAGTCCAAATTCGACCGCGTTGTCATTCCCCATACCAATATCCCTCTGCCGTGGCACAGCTTTGACGACCGCAGCTATGAATTTGTCTCGCTCTATCGCCGCCGCTTCAAGTTGCCGCGCGAAGCGCGCGGCCGCCGCGTTTTCGTGGATTTCGAAGGCGTGATGACCGCCTCTACCGTGTGGATCAATGGCCAACGTCTGGGCGAATACAAGGGCGGATATACGCCTTTTTCCTTCGAGCTGACTCCCCATCTGAATTTCGATGGCGATAATCTCCTCGCCGTGGACGTTGATTCCTCCGAGCGCGCGGACATCCCGCCCTTCGGTGATCGCATTGACTACCTCACCTTCGGCGGGATCTATCGCGAAGTTGCGCTGCGCATCGTGCCCGCGACCTACATCGAAAACGTCTTCGCGCAACCCCGCAACGTCTTGAGCGAGCATCCTTCTCTAAATGTGGCCTGTTTCATTCAGCACCTCGAAGCCTCTTCGGACGCGCTGTCGCTCGAAGCTGTCTTGCTCGACGGTGAAAACGCCGTCGCCAAAACCACTCAAAAAATCCCGGCTTCGGGCGTCAGCAGCGAACCTGCCAGTCACTCACTGGAATTCGCTTCGCTGCCGAAGATTCAGCTGTGGGACGTCTCGCATCCGTATCTCTACTCCGTGCGCGTGCGCCTGTTGGATGGCGAACGCCTCCTCGATCAGACCACGCGCCGCTTCGGTTTCCGCGAGGCGCAATTCACCGATCACGGCTTCGAGCTGAACGGCAAAATCCTCAAGCTGCGCGGCCTGGACCGTCACCAGACGTTCCCTTTCGTCGGGCAGGCCATGCCCGCTCGCGTGCAGCGCCGCGACGCCTACATCCTTCGCAAGCAACTCCACTGCAATATCGTGCGCACCTCCCACTACCCGCAATCGCGCCATTTTCTCGACGCTTGCGATGAGTACGGTCTTCTCGTCCTGGAAGAAATTCCGGGCTGGCAGCACATCGGCGACCAGGCCTGGCAGGATATTTCCGTTGATAACGTGAGCCGCATGATTCGCCGCGATTGGAATCACCCCTCGATCGTTCTTTGGGGCGTGCGCATCAACGAATCGCGCGACAATCACGATTTCTATACCCGCACCAATGCCCTGGCGCATCAGCTCGATCCCACGCGCCAAACTGGCGGAATTCGCTATTTTCAGGAGTCCGAATTTCTCGAAGACGTCTTCACCATGAACGATTTTGGCTGGCCGCTGAAGCCTCCCAATCATCCTCGTTATCTCAACGCGGAATTTGTGGGCCACACCTACCCGGTGAAATCTTTCGACGATAACGTCCGCCAGCGCGAGCACACCATCCGCCACGCGCGCGTGCACGATGCGCTGGCCGCCAATCCGCAATACGCGGGCGGCATCGGTTGGTGCGCGTTCGATTACAACACCCACTCTGATTTCGGCGCCGGAGATCGCATCTGCTATCACGGCGTCACCGATATTTTCCGCGAAGCCAAACCCGCCGCGGGCTTTTACAAATCGCAGTGCGAGCCCGAGGAAGAGGTTGTCTTGGAACCCGCATTTCATTGGGCGGCGGGCGATGAAGCCCTGCGTTTTACTGTCGCGATGATTTGTTCGAATTGCGACCACCTGAAGCTTTACGTGCAAAATAAAGGTGAGTGGGAGCTTTTTGCTGAAGCCGATCCCGATCGCGAACAATTCCCCCACGTGCTCTACGCGCCATTCAGCATTGATCTCACCAAGGTGAACAAACCCTGGGGAGACCTGCGCGTGGATGGCTACGTGAAAGGCCAGCAGGTTATCTCCAGGACGTACTCGGGCCGGGGAGTAGACCAGAAATTTTCCATCCATGCCGACGATAGCGAACTTTTTGCCGATGGCGCCGACAGCACGCGCGTGGTCTTCCGCGTTACCGACGAATTTGGCGTGATTCGACCCTACGCCAACGATCCGGTCGAGCTGACTCTCGAAGGCCCGGCCGAAATCATCGGAGACAACCCCTTCGCCCTGGTTGGCGGCACTGGTGCGATCTGGATTCGCGCGAAGGAAGACTTTGGCACGGTTCGTCTCACTGCACGTCACCCGCGCCTTGGCACGCAAGCCGTTACTCTTACTCTGCGCGAGGCTCCCGCGGAGCGCGTTTAAATATGGCCCCAGAAATCGCAGATATCATCGCCGGCGCTCGCCGTGCGGATCGTCGGGCGCAACTTCGACGCCGCACCCGCCGGATTTCGATTGCCCGTAAATTCCCGATTGATGTAACGTGTGGCCCGCGCGAACAGCGCCTTGCTTCTCACTCTGTCCTCCGGCCACGCCCATGAAAGCTCTGCTGCTCTCTCACTACAACAATCTGGAGATCGCGGATTTTGCCGTGCCGGTCCCCGCTCCGCACGAAGTCCTGGTGCGCGTTGCAGCCTGCGGAATCTGCGGTAGCGATGTTCACGGCTACGACGGCTCTTCTGGCCGGCGTATTCCCCCGATCGTAATGGGGCACGAAGCCGCAGGCACGATCGCTGCATTGGGCGGCAGTGTTGCGAACTTTTCCGTCAACGATCGCGTCACCTTCGATTCCACCGTTTCTTGCGGTGTTTGCAGTTTCTGTGCCCGCGGCGATGTGAATCTTTGCGACCGCCGCGAAGTATTAGGAGTCTCCTGTCAGGACTATCGTCGAGCCGGCGCTTTTGCCGAATTCGTCGCCGTTCCCTCGCACATTGTCTATCGTTTGCCGCCCACTATTTCCTTCCCGGAAGCTGCATTGCTGGAGGCCGTCGCCGTCGCCGTTCACGCGGTCGCGCAGGCGCACACCACACCTGGCGGCGCCGCGCTAGTCGTTGGCGCCGGCACGATTGGCCTGTTGTGTCTTCAGGCGCTGCGCGCGCAGGGGTGGTCGCGCGTTTTCATCGCGGATATTGACGAGTCCCGTCTAACGCTTGCCCGCACTTTCGGCGCGACAGCCACTTTGCTGTCTGATTCGAAGCTGGACGCCGAAGTGAAGCGGCTCACGAACGGCGAGGGAGTTGATCTTGTGGTAGAGGCCGTCGGCCGCAATGAATCGGTGGCCGCTTCCATTGATGCGGTGCGCAAAGGCGGCACCGTCGTTCTCGTTGGAAATATTTCGCCAGAGGTAAATCTCCCGTTGCAGAAAGTCGTGACTCGCCAGATTAGGCTCCAAGGCTCGTGCGCTTCCGCTGGCGAATATCCGCGCGCAATCGAGTTGCTGGCCGCCGGGGCAATTGACGTGAAGCCGCTAATCACGGCCGTCGCGCCGCTCGAGGATGGTCCCGGTTGGTTTAAGCGCCTTCACGCGCGCGAGCCCGGCCTCACCAAAGTGGTTCTCGCTCCGGGCACTTCCGCATGAGCGACGCGCTTTTCGATCTTCGTGGACACACCGCTATTGTTACGGGCACCAGCCGCGGCCTTGGCCAGTATTTCGCGCGCGCACTAGCCAAAGCAGGCGCCGATCTCGTCCTCACCAGCCGGCGTCGCGAAAGCCTCCTCGCGTTCGCGCAGGAAATAGAGTCGCTCGGACGCCAAGTCATTTCTCTTGAGCTGGATGTTCGCGATCAGGGAAGCATCGAGCGAGCCGTGGAAGCCGCGCAGACCGCCTTCGGCCATCTCGAGATTCTCGTCAATAATGCCGGCTGCAACGTGCGCAAACCCGCCCTCGACGTCACCTGGGACGATTGGAATTTGATTCTCGATACGAATTTGCGGGGAAGTTTTTTTGTTGCGCAGGCTGTCGCGCGGCGCATGATTCCGCGCGATTACGGCCGCATCATCAACATCGGTTCGGTTACCAGCGTCGCAGGTTACGCCGGTCTAGGTCCGTACGGCGCAAGCCGCGGCGGCATTCGCCAGCTCACCATGAGCCTCGCCGATGATTGGGGCCGCCATGGCATCACCGTAAATTGTCTTGCGCCAGGGTGGTTTCACACTGAACAAAACGACGTGCTCTACCAGAATGAGGAATGGGTCAATTATCTTCGCGACCGTATCCCGCTGAAGCGGCCGGGCGAGCCGCACGACCTGGACGCCGCCGTTGTTTTTCTCGCCGCGGAATCCAGCCGGTATATCACGGCGCAAACTCTTCTGGTGGACGGGGGAATTTCCACGGGCGCGACGCGTTCCACCGTCAACCCTGCGACGGACGACGCAGCCCGCAAGACCAAGACAGATTAGCAGCGCCTACCCCGCAGTTCTCGAACGGCACTCGCTGAATATTTCTAGCGTAAGCGCAAAGCAAAAGGCTTACGACGGTTCGGGAATAGTTTCGATCCGGCCCAGCAGGAATGTGTACCCCGCGATTCCCAGAACCAGGAATGCTGCCGCCGCCGCAAACGCCCAGAAAAATGAGTGCGTTGCCTGCGCGATATAGCCGGTGGCAATCGGCGCGGTGATCGCCGAAAGTTGATTGCCGAAATTCAGTATGCCTCCCAGCGTTCCCACGCTTTCGCGCGGCGCAATCAGTGATGGAATGGACCAGCCCACCGGCGATGCCGCGGACAATCCGCAGATGGTCACGCTGATCCACACAATCGCCATCAGCGTGCTTTGCGCGTATGCCGCCCCCACGATTCCGAGCCCGAGCGTCGTGCCTCCGATCAAGACCGTCTGTCGCACGCGCGAGGCATCGCGGCCTTGTCGCACCAATCTGTCCACCAGCCAGCCGCCCACTAGGATGTCCGTAATCGTCGCCAGCAGCCACGGCACGCTTGTGTACATAGCGGAATGCAATAAATCAATATGATGAGCTGACGAAAGATAGGAAGGCAGCCAGGTCAATAGCAGATAGAAAGTGTAGTTGTACGACGCGAATCCCAACACCAAGCCCCAGACTTTTCGCTTGCGCAACAAATATTTCAGCGGTGCGCCCTTCGCCGCGCGCACGCGGTCCTCTGGCTGCGCTCCGTGTTCCAGAATATATTCGCGTTCCACCGCGCTCAGCGATTTATCGTCGCTGGGGTTCCGGTAGAAAATGTAGAACGCCACAAAATACAGCAGGCTGACCAACCCCGTTGCCGCGAAACTCCATCGCCATCCGAACCGCCATACCAAGAAGCCGATCGCCGGCACGCCAATCGCCGAAGCGAATTTCGCGGCGGAATCGAATATCGCCGTGGCCAGGCTCCGCTCATCCGTGGGGAACCAGTAGCCCACCGCTTTTGCGTTCGCTGGAAAACTAGGAGCCTCACCCGCGCCCAGTAGCAGTCGTGCTCCCAGAAAGCTCCCCAGGCCGGTCGAAATCGCCGCCGCAAACGAGGCCACACTCCACAAGAATGTTGATATGCGGCCGACTAACTTCACTCCGAAACGATCCAAGATCAGTCCTGAAGGAAGTTGCAATGCGGCATACGTCCAGCTATACGTGCTGAGCAGGTAGCCAAAAGTCACCGTCGAGATTCCGAACGCGTCGTGCAGCGCTGCCTGCGATACCGAAAGATTCACGCGATCGAAATAGTTCACCAGCACGCCCACTCCCAGCAGCGCAGCGATACCCCAGCGCCGCCGCGGGACCGCCCGCCCCGCGGAAGTTGTCACGTGCTTCACGGTTTGTTTCCGGAGTTCATTTGCCTGGCACCCTCAGCAATCTTGCCTCATCACCGCACCCCTGCCGGAATGCAGCATGATGAGCCTCGCGCTCCGTGGTGGAACGAAACTGATACGGTGGGAATAATTCGTCGAGCCGGTGCCGGGATTCTGTGGTTACCAGACGTAGATTGCGCTGATGCGCGGTGGGCCGGAGCGGTCTCCGATTACCTGGGTTTCCAGAACGATTTCGATATTCTTCCGTTGCCAGCCGCGCGGCACCTGCTTCAGCATTTCGTCCATGCGCTGGGAATCAACCAGAAATTCGCCCGCCGCGACGGTGCCGCCGCGCCCGATGCCCGCGGACACCACCACCAGTTGCTCGATATCGGGATCCACGAAGCGCGCCACGATTGCATAGTCCGAGTAGGTTCCGGTGTGCTGGATCGTACGATCGAGCATCCAGTCGTGCTTCCCGGGATTGGAGCGATCTTCGATCCACAGTTTGTTCATGGCGGCGTCATTCGCGAAATGGAAGCGCAGCGGAGCGGTCAAGCGCAGCGTCCAGATGTTATCGAATGCTCCGATGAAAATCGCTGGGCCTCGCCGCAGGTCGGTCAGAGTGGTATTGGCCTCGCCCAGCACTCGGGCGGTCTTTCCGTAAGTGCGCAACAGCGCGGCAACGTTCACCAGAGGACTTACGTCGTCAATAATGAGCGCCACCATGCTGTCCGGCAATGTGATTTCATGCGACGGGTCGGCGGCATCGCGTTGCCGTATTGTCGAAAACTGGCTCTGGTCCGCCACGCATATCAGCACCGGATTCGGCGAGCTCACGAACGGTTCCCAAAATTGCTTCAACACCGGCGGACGGGACACCTGCCACGCCGTCGCCACGGCGATCACCACGAGCAACCCCGTCAGCGCGATGGCCCACGCCCGGCGCGGCGCGAATGCTCGTTTCGTTTGCAGCGGAGCCACTGGCAGCGCCAGAGGCGGCTGGGCCTTGGTCGCTTCCGCGGAGTCACTCGCCAATTCCAATGCAGTCGCTGGGAGGCCAGTGGGATGGCCCGGCCAGTAAAACTGCGGCGCGTAAGAGCCGGCCGGCAAGAACATCCGGATTTCGTGGCTATGCTTGGGATCCTGATAATAATGTTCGATGCGCTTGCGAATTTCCGCCGCGGTGACCCGTACGATCGGGTCCGTGTTTGTGTCATAATCCGCCGGCCGGTCGAAGATTTCCACGCCCAGAATGCGCTCTTTAAGTTGGTCGGTCTGCCCGGCCAACGCGCGCGCCACGACAAACCTCAAAAACCTCGGGTATCTCTTGCTGGAATGGAATAGGGGTGACGCGAGCAGCAGTTCCAATTGCTGTTGGACGGCGCCCTTTTCGACCTCGCTACACGGTGTCCAGTTTTCGATTACCTGCTCAGGTTGCAATGTTACTCCACCCCACGCCCCAAGGTGACGAGTGCCGCGACCTGGCCAAACAGACCATCACGGTGGTCTGTTTTGAGGATGCCAAGTCAATTTCGTTGGATGGTACTGCGCTTTGCTGCGGTGTGCAACGTAAAAGGCTCGTACCCATTGCGCTTTTCGGTCGTTTGCCCTTCGCCGGAACTTATTCCGAATCAATAGTATAAGCGGTAGTTACGTGCCTTATCGCTCTTATCCCCGTTCTTTTACCTGAAAACCGTTGCCAGGCCGGAGTCAAGTCTCTATAACTCAGGCCGGTCCAATCAACCGTGTTCTAGAGTTTTCACAAACGACTGAACTTGCGTGTGCGAATTCTGACACACAGCGCAGTTTGCGCGAGTCGTTCGAGCGGTAAGGGGTGGAGTCCTGGCGCCAGCCAGAATTTCGAGGAGGGATGTCTAAATGTCAGGTAGAGAACCGTCTTGGAAACTGGGATTGTTGCTTGGCGCTCTGGCAATCCTATTCATGTGCGGGAAACCGCTCTACGGCCAGTCGTCCGCCGCATTCACCGCCACGCTGAATGGCCGAGTTACTGACCCGGCCGGCTTGGCGGTCAAAGGCGCCGCGGTAACCCTCACCAGCTCCGATCTGGGGATTTCGCGCACCACCGCCACCGGAGACTCCGGTCTCTACACCTTCACGTTTCTCCCCGCGGGCACCTACAAGTTGGAAGCGAAAGCCTCGGGGTTCAAGCAGTACAAACAGGACGGAATCACCTTGGCAGCCGGCCAGACCGCTGAACAGCCCGTCAACTTGGTCGTCGGCTCCGTGACCGAAAGCGTGGAAGTCACCTCGCAAGCGCCGCTGCTGAACGCGGACAATGCCAATATTTCCGAGGACCTCTCCTCGCGATTCGCGGAAGGCCTTCCCTTGAACTTTCGCAGCGTCATCAGTTTGACGCTGATCAATTCTTCCGTGAACAACGCTGCCGAACAGCAGGTCGTCGGCGCGCCGGGCCTCGCGCAAACCGCGGACCAGGATATTTCCTTCCTCAATTTCGGCGGCACCTTCTTTGACACTGCGGAATACCTGATTGATGGAACCTGGGACACCCGAGCCGACTGGGGCGGAGTCATTTACGTCCCGTCGGTTGACGACGTGCAGGAAATGAAGATCATGACCAACGCGTTCACGGCGCAGTACGGCTGGAGCAGCGGCAACGTCGTCAACATCGTCACCAAGTCGGGCAGCAACGATTTCCACGGCGATGCCTGGGAGTTTTACGCCAATAGCGCCATGGACGCGAAATATTATTTCAATACGGGCGCTCAACCTTCGTTCAATCGCAATCAGTTCGGCGGCACCATCGGCGGCCCTATCAAGCGCAACAAACTCTATTTCTTCGCATACTATGAGGGCGAGCGCCAATCCACTCCGTCCACCAGCCAATTCACACTGCCCACGACCGCGGAAAGGGGCGGAGACTTCGGCGCGCTGCTCGGCGCCCAAACCGGCACCGACTACCTCGGAAGGCCGATTTATGCCGGTGAGGTTTACAACCCCTTCAGCACCCGCCAGGTTACCTGCGGTGGGACGGACACCGTTACGGGGAACCATGTCACATGTCCGATGGGCGCCACCACGGAATTTATTCGCGATCCCGTCTCCGGAAACATCGTGACCGGAACCGGCATCACGAACGTGATTCCAGCGGGATTCATTGACACGATTGCCGGCAAGATCGCAGCCGCGAACTATTGGCCGACGGCCACCGGAACCGGGCTGGCCGGCAATTTCACGGCCACGGGCGCCGCCGCGGAGCACTCGAACGAATACTCGGGCCGCGTGGATTACAACGTGGACGACAACAACCGGCTCTACGCGCGCTGGTCGCAGAAGTACCAGACCAAAACAAACACGCCGGACTTCTATGGACCTTCCGACCCGGGAGGCCCTGGGCTGCTCAATCCCAACAACCGCTACAGCGTCAACGTCGGCCTCAACCACATTTTCAACCCGACGTTTACGATGAACTTGAATTTCGGCGTGAACCGCCACGTCGAGCAAGCCACCGGACAAGGCCTCGGTTTCGCAACCTCCAGTCTGGGTTTCCCGACGTTCATTGACGGCATTGCGCCCGCTTTCCCCCAGATTTCCTTCAGCGGCGGCGGGAATTACGCACCCCTGGGCGCGGTCGGTGGCAATAACAATTACATCGTGCCGCAAACATTCTGGACCAGCTCGATTGATTTCACGAAGCTGGAAGGCCGGCACGAATTGGCTTTTGGTTTCACGGACGTATGGCTGCGGATTGACGGCGGTCACTATGGAGCCACCGCGCTCAACTTCCAAACCACTTCCACGGCCGGACCAGACCCGAATAACCCCACGGGTGGAACGGGAGACGGCTTCGCCGCTTTTCTTCTCGGAGTGGGAAGTGGCGGCAACGGCACGGCGTGCGAACTTTGCACGGCGTATCAAGCGTTCCCGGCGACCGATAAACACTTCCTCGGTTGGTATATTCAGGACGGTTGGAAAATTACTCCCCGAGTGACTCTAAACTTGGGCCTGCGCTACGAGATCCAGACCGCGCCGACAGAGCGCCACAACGAGCAGAACTATTTTAGCTTCACTGCTCAGAACCCCATCGGCACTCAGATCGGTGCTTCCGTTCCTGGCACACTCGTTTTCAGCTCGCCCAACAATCCCGGCCTGTACAACACTCCGTACACCAACGTTGCGCCGCGCGTCTCGATTGCTATTCAAGCCAGCAATCGCCTGGTGATCCGCGCCGGGTACGGCATTTTCTACGTGCCGAACTACTACGGCCAAGGTCCGAATGACGGATTTTCGCAGGTGACGCCCTGGACCACCAGTCTGAACAACGGTCTCACTCCGGCCTCCACTCTCAGCGGAAATCCCAATGTTAATTGCGAAGCTGTTCCCGGTGTTCCGGCGCCCTGCGGCCCGGCATTCACCACCGAGCGGCTGCCGACAGGAAATTCCGCGGGAGGACTGCAGGACGTCGGCTTTGGCACCACCATCACGAACAACGACCGCAAAACTCCTTACGTCGAGCAATGGATGGCCGGAGGCCAATACTCGATCACACCCAACGACCTGCTGGACATCAGCTACGTCGGCAATCATGGCACAAACTTGCTGGCGACCGGTTTGCAGTGGAATCAGATGTCGCCGGGAAATTTGGCGCAGGGCAACGCGCTCTTCAATTCAGTACCCAACCCGTTTTTCGGCCACATCAATTCCAGCAGCTGCGGACTCAACAACTCCACGATTATCCTGGAGCAAACGCTGATCCCGTTCCCTCAATACTGCAGCGTGTTTGAACCTCAACCGGCCGTGGGCACCTCTTCGTACGACGCGCTCGAGGTTACCTACACGCACCGTTGGCACTCCGGCCTGGATCTCAACCTTTCCTACACTTATTCGAAGTTCATGGATGACGTGCAAGGGAATTCCGGTTGGGCCTTCCCCGGCAGTGGCACCAACAACCTGTATTCGTACAACCTCGCCGCCGATTATTCGGTGGACGCCAGCAACGTGCCGCACCGCTTCGTCGCCTCTTACATTTACGATTTGCCCGTCGGCAAGGGCAAGCACTTCGGCTCGGACTGGAGCACGCCGGTGGATGCTGTCCTGGGAGGTTGGGCGTGGACTGGAATCCTCACGGCGGAGTCCGGATTGCCGCTTTCCATCCAACCCGCCACGAACAATGTCGGTTTCGGTTTCAATCAGCGTCCCGACGTGGTTCCCGGCGTGAACCCGGTGCCGGCGAACCGCTCCATCAACGACTGGATCAATTCCGCCGCCTTCGCGCAGCCTGCTGCCTTCACCTTCGGTGACGCTCCCAGGTTCTTCGCGAATCTTCACGGACCCAGGTTCTTCAATTGGGACATGGCCATTCAAAAATACTGGAATTTCACCGAGAGCAAGCGGCTGCAATTCCGGTTCGAGATGTTCAACGCGCTCAACCATCCGGACTTCTTCCAGCCAGACACCAACCTGTCCGATGTAAGCGCCGGTAATTTCGGCAGAATCACGGCTGCTTATCAAGCGCGGACTGCACAGGTGGCGGCAAAATTCTACTTTTGACGCCCGGTGCGAGTTCATCTCCGCCCACCCGGGGATGCCAATGCCCGACAGGCGGCGAAGTCCGATTCCGAAGCAGGGAATCACTCGCCGTTTGCCCGGCCCTCCATCCGGCGCGCGAAAAATGATTCTTCCAGGGCCAGCGAACATCAGTCGCCGCAAACAAAAGCTTGTGAGACACGATGCCCAGGGCGCGCGTCTGTCTCTTCGTGGATATCTTTGGCCCCACTTAGCCGGAACTGAAAGAGAATGCGAATGACGCAAAGTCAGCACGTTCCGGCTCGGTCCAACGATGCTCGATTTCGCGTGGGCACGGCTGGAATTGGCGCAAGCAGTCGTGCGGACTTCGCCACATTGTTTCGCGCGGTGCGCTGGCGGGAAATCTCTCGGATCGTCTGTGCGCTGCTCATTCTTTCGGGCGCCAACATCGCGCGCGCGCAGCAAGCGCCCAAGGACCCGCCGCCGGGCGTGGGGAATCTGGATCGCGCCGAGGTCAGCGGCGACACTCTGACGTTGCACGCCGGCGAAGATACGATTGTTGTGCAGGTCGTCGAGCCTAATGTCCTGCGCGTGCATTATCAGCCGCACGGTCAGACCAGCCCTCCCACTCCCGTCCTCGATCCCAATCACACCTGGCGTAACGACACGCCTGCGCAGATTGCCGCCGATTCGGATCCGCTGACGATCTCGACCGCGAAGATGATCGTGAAAATTTCTAGAAAGCCGCTGCGCTTTGCCATCTACGACGCCGAAAGTCACCTGTTGTTGCAGGAACCAACCGACGGCGGCGTTTATGGCGGCGGCTTGCGCTTCGCCTGCAAAATCACAGACCCTTTCTTCGGAATTGATGGGACGAGCCTCCCGGGAAAGAATATGGACCCGCGCCAGGACATCCGGATCGGACCGCGGCGCTCGGGCGGCATGGTCAGCGCCGGCCGCCAGGGAGACGGCGGCGCTCCCCTCGCATATACGCCCGCCTATGGCTTGCTCGTGGATTCCGACGGCGGAAACTTCGATATTGCCACCGGCACCCTCCAGTTCAGCGGCGGTTCGCGCAAAGATGTCGAATATTTCGCGATCGTTGGCGATCCAAAAACGACGATGCGCGCCGTGGCCGATATCAGCGGGCACCCGCCAATGATGCCGAAGTGGACGCTGGGATTCATGAATAGCCAGTACGGCTCCACGCAAGCGGAAATCACGCAGGTCATTGACACCTACCGCGCCAAGCGCATTCCCATTGACGGACTGATTCTGGATTTTGACTGGAAGGCTTGGGGAGAGGACGACTACGGCGAATGGCGCTGGAACAGCACGCACGGCCCGGGCAATGTGCATCCGGATAAGTATCCGGACGGCGCCTCCGGCAAATTCGCGGAAGCCATGCGCGAAAAGGGCATCAAGCTCGCCGGAATTTTCAAGCCACGCATCGTCCTGCGCACGGTGGACGGCAATCTCACCACGGCGGCTCAGTACGCCTACGATCACAAATTATTCTTCGATTGGGAGCAGCCCTATCTCGATTATTTCTCGATGCGCCCGGCGCTCGATGTGGATTTTTCCAAGCCGGCCGCGCGCGCGTGGTTTTGGGATCACGTGGTTCCCGCGTACCAGACGGGCATGCAATATTTCTGGAACGATGAAGCCGATTCGAATGGTAATGCAATATTCCCGAATTTCCAGCATGCCGATATGCAGCGGGCCATGTACGACGGCGCGCGCTCGCTTGGCGATCAGCGAGTGTGGTCAATCAACCGAAATTTTTATCTGGGCGCGCAGCGTTATGCCTACGCGGAATGGTCTGGCGATATCTGGACCGGCTTCCCCAGCATGGGCTGGCAAGAATCGCGCATGCTTTCCACAATCAGCCTCGGCGAGCCGCACTGGAGCATGGACACCGGGGGATTCGATGGGCATCCCAATCCTGAAAACTACGCGCGCTGGCTCGAATTCGCGGCCCTGGTGCCGATCATGCGCGTGCACGGCAGCTTGGATGAAAAACGCCAGCCTTGGGTTTTCGGTGCGCAAGCCGAAGCTGACGCCAAAGCGGCGATCGATCTGCGCTACCGCTTGATTCCTTACATGTATTCCTACGAACGCCAGGCGCATGAAACGGGCATTGGCATAGTGCGCCCGCTCTTCTGGGATTTTCCGGCGGAGGGACCGCGAATCGCGGACATCACCGACGAATGGATGTTTGGCGATGAGCTGCTCGCCGCGCCCGTCACGGGTGAAGGCCAGGCGCGTCGCAGCATCTACCTGCCCGCGGGCCAGTGGTTCGATTATTTCCGCGGCCAGCGCTATGCAGGAGGCCAGTCCATCGTTTATCCAGTTGATTCCCAAACGTGGGCCGATATCCCGCTCTTTATCCGTGCAGGCGCCATCTTGCCCACTCAGGAAATTCAGCAGTACGTCGGCGAACATCCCATCACGCGCGTTCAGGTGGATGTATTCCCGACGGCGGCCGAGACATCCTTCAACTACTACGACGATGACGGCATCACCTACGCCTATGAGAAGGGCGCTTTCTTCGAGCAGCGTCTCTCCACCAGCGACAACGGCACAATTGTTCGTTTCGATCTGGCCGCGCCTACCGGAGCGTATAAGCCGCCGCTGCGCGAGTATGAAGTGAAGCTGCACGGCATCGCGGCGCGCACCGTGACGATAGATGCAGCCGCGGCCGCGCACTCTGCGGATCTCGCAACACTCGAAAGCAATTCTGCCGAGGGTTGGGCCACGGCAACCGACCGCTTCGGCAGTGTGACCATCGTAAAGGTAACAGCCGCTGCCGCGAAACAGATCAGCGCCAGCCGCTAGTTCACTTGCTTCAGGTGGTCGAGTATCGCAACTCGACGCGATTGTGGGCTGGAATTTAGTGGTATCGTTCTCAGCGGCGCATGCGCATCGAATCCAGCAAAAGGCAGCCGCGCACGATAAATCTTCCGTCGGAGCAGTTTGCGTGCTGTGGCTTCCCGTCGCGGTTCCATCGAAATCCTCGCGTGCCGGCGTCGCTCCGCTGGCAGCATCCAGGGAAAATGCATGTCGCCACGAATTCCGCGTCGTGAGTTTCTCGCCCGCCTCGGCGCATTGGCGGCCACCACGGCAGCGTCTTCATTTGCGCTCGCTTCCGCGCCGGCTAATATCCTCGGCAGATATGCCTCGCCGGCCGCAAAGCCGAAGTCCGACCCCATCTTCCAGGTGAAATCCCTGCAGGGACTCGACTTCATCCTCCGCAATTCGCCCACTCCCCGGAAATATCTAATCGAGACCATGCCGGGAGGCGTGGCGCTGCTCGATTACAACAACGACGGCCTGCTCGACATTTTTCTGGTGAATGGCGGGCAACTGCAAGAAACCGCGAGGGGATCCTTCAGCTTTAATCGCCAGAATCCCCTCTACTGGAACCGTCTCTATCGTCAAAATAAAGATGGCAGCTTTACGGACGTCACCGAGCAGGCCGGCCTGGCGGATGCCGGCGACACGAATTACGGAATGGGCGTTGCGGTGGGTGATTACGACAACGACGGCTTTTCCGATATCTACGTCACGAACTTCGGCAGAAATATTTTGTATCACAATAATGGCGACGGCACATTTACCGACGTCACCGCGAAGGCCGGCGTCGCAGCGGGCGGCTGGTCCGCCTCCGCCGGATTTTTCGATTACGATAACGACGGCATGCTCGATCTTTTCGTAACCCGCTACCTCGATTGGAGCGTCGAAGAAAGCAAGACGTGCGGCGCCGAACGGCCCACGTACTGCCCACCCGGCGATTTTGCGCCCATTACCAACATTCTCTACCGCAACCGCGGCGACGGCACGTTTGAGGATGTGAGCGCCCATTCTGGCATCGCCGCAAAGAAAGGTCATGGGCTGGGTGTCGCCTTCGCCGACTACGATGGCGATGGCTATACCGACGTCTTTGTCGCGAATGACGCCATCGAGCAGTTTCTTTTTCACAACAATGGAAACGGCACTTTCACCGAGTGCGGCTTCGATTCCGGGGCGGCGCTTTCGGAAAATGGCAAAGCGCTTTCGGGCATGGGTGTCGTTTTCCAGGATTACGATAACGACGGCCTGCCCGACCTGCTCGTCACCCAATTGCCGCACGAGCCCTACGTTATTTTTCACAACGACGGCAAGGGACTTTTCAGCGCGCAGGAACTGGAAGCCGGCTTCGGAGTGCTTTCCGGTTGCTGTTCAGGTTGGGGAGTCGGGCTGGAAGATTTCGATAACGACGGCTGGAAGGACGCGTTTATAGTGCAGGGCCACGTCTTCGACAATGTGGAAATGTACGATAGCTCGCTGCGCTATCGCGAGCCTCCGCTGCTCGCACTGAATCGCAAAGGGCGTTTCGAAAGGGCGGATGCCGGCTCGAACGTTCCGGTAGCCGGACGCGGCGCCGCGTTCGGCGATTTGAACAACGACGGTTGGATAGACGTGATCGCGACATCCCTCGGCGAAGCTCCGCAGTTCTACCAGAATCGCGGAGGCGAATTGCGCTGGCTCACCATCACGCTGCGCGGGAAACGCAGCAATCGTGATGGCTTTGGCG
Source organism: uncultured Acidobacteriota bacterium (assembly GCA_963804655.1). Classification (GTDB taxonomy): domain Bacteria; phylum Acidobacteriota; class Terriglobia; order Acidiferrales; family UBA7541; genus Palsa-295. The sequence goes on from CAWDRE010000002.1 coordinate 338,623, forward strand.
CTCGCGTTCGCGTCAACGGCCAGACTCGTTTCGCCACTGCCGCGGGAAGCTACCTGTCTTCGAATGACAAGCGCTTGCATTTCGGCTTGGGCTCCGCCGAGACGGCGGACATCGAGATCAAGTGGCCCTCCGGAATACTTCAGGTGTTGCACGGCGTGAAGGCCAATCAATTTATAGTGATCGAGGAGTCGGTCCAGCCATGATTCACGCGCTGTTATGGATGTGTCTGTGCATTCAGCAGCAGGCGGCGGAACCGCCCATCCCGCCCGCGGCGGCCACGCTGCTGCAATCTGGCGCGGACGCCGAGAATCGCAATGACCTCGATCAGGCTATCGCCGCGTTTCGCAAAGCAGCCGACGTCGCTCCTTCCTCCGGCATCGTCTTCTTGCGGCTAGGCGATGCCTACATGAAAAAACGTGACTACGCCGCGGCCATCGCTCCCTTGAAACGCGCCGTCGAATTGACTCCGGATTCCCTCGCCGCTCATCAGTTGCTCGGCTACGCGCTTCTCGCGGAGGGTTACGCCTCCCAGGCTATTCCCCATCTGAAAATGATTCAGGATTACGGCGCTCTGGGTATCGCGCAGCTGCAGGCCGGGCAACCTGCCGATGCCGTCGCGAATCTGCAGGCCGCGCTCGCAAAAACTCCCGACGATCCGAATCTTCTCTTTTATCTCAGCCGCGCCTCCAGCGCTCTCTCCGAGGAATCCACGGACAAATTGCTCGCCGCTTATCCCGATAGCGCGCGCGGCCACCAGGTGCGCGGCCAAAACGCCTACGCGCTAAAAATGTTCCCCGAAGCCGAAAAGGAATACGAACAGGCCGTCGCCCTGCGTCCGGATTTGCCCGGCTTGCGCCTGGAGCTGGGACGAGTGTACGCGGCCGAATCTGTATGGGAAAAAGCCGAGGATCAATTTCGCGCAGAAGCAAAATTGCAGCCCGGAAATGCCGAAGCCGCGTATCGCCTGGGTGATGCGCTATTGCAACTGGGAAAGATGAAGGAAGCTGAGGCGGAGTTGCAGCGTTCCGATTCACTGCGCCCAGACATGCCCGAAACTCTCTATGCCCTTGGCCGGGCAGCGGCCGTCAATGATCCAAGCGTCGCGGAACACGCGTTCACTCGCGTGATTGACCTGGAAAAGGAAACTCCTCTCGCCGCGCAGGCCTATCTGGCATTGGCCGGAATTCACCGGCGCCAGGGCAAGACCGATCAGGCCGCGCGCGACACGCAGGAATACCGTCGAATCCAGGCTCTCGCAGCGCACCCTGAGTAGTCCCCACTTTTCTCCTCCGGGATCGTTCACTTACAATGTAAATTCTTTATTGACCATGATGGCGACGTCTGCCAGCTACTGAACGCGTGCTGATCCGGATCCCGGTAATCCAGACTTTCGACAAGAGGATTCTGCGGACCAACCGCTCTGAAGTTTGGAGGCCATGTGCGCCTGAAGATTGTGCAGGCTGGAGAGCCCGTTTTGCGCCAAACCGCTCGTCCGCTGGCGCGCGAGGAAATATTAGGCGATGAAATTCAGCGGCTGATCCGCGACATGAAAGAGACGATGCATGACGCGCCGGGAGTGGGCCTGGCCGCGCCGCAGGTTGGTCTTCCGCTGCAGCTTGCGGTCATCGAAGATCGCGAGGACCTGTTGAAAGCCTTGCCGGCGCCAGAGCTCGAGGAGAAAGAACGTCGCGCGGTGCCCTTCCACGTGATTATCAATCCCCGGATTAGTTTTTCCGGGAACGACACCGCCGTTTTCTACGAAGGCTGCCTCAGTTTGGCGGGGTTTTCCGCGATCGTTCCGCGCGCCCGCAGCGTTCACGTGGAATACTGGAACGAGCGCGCAGAGCAGTGTGCGCTGGATGCTTCCGGATGGTACGCCAGAATCCTCCAGCATGAGATCGATCACCTGCGCGGAACGCTGTACATTGACCGCATGCGCGCCCGCACGTTCACTTCGCTCGATAACTGGACGCGCTTCTGGAAGGGCAAGCCAATTGATGAAGCGCTGCGCAACGTGGATCCGGCGTAGCCCGCGCAGATGATCGCGGGCGGATTGCCGTCATGATCTCAGAAACCGTCAAACACAACGGCACGGCAGCCGCCTTCGCGCGGATTATCTTTCTTTTGATTATTTGCGGCTGTGCTGCTCCGCTCGCCTTTGCGCAGGGCGGACCTCCCTATTACACCAACGATCCCGGAACGCCGGGAAACAAGCAGTGGGAAATCAATTTGGCATACATGCCGTTTCTTTATGACCATCAGTCCATCACTCACACGCCGGACGTGGACATTAATTTCGGTCTGGGCGACCGCATTCAGTTGACGTTCGAGAATGCCTGGCTGCGCGTCTATAACGCCCCGCAAGATCCGAAATATGGCCTCGGCCAGGACCAGCTCGGAGTGAAGTGGCGTTTCTACGACAATCACGACTCCGGCCTGACCATATCTGTCTTTCCCCAGGTCTCGCTGAACAATCCCAACAGCTCCGTGAATCGCGGAATCACTCCGCGCGGCGCGAGCCTGATTCTGCCCGTCGAATTCGCTAAGAAACTCGGGCCCGTGGATGTGAATCTGGAAGTCGGCTACAACTTCGTGCATCTGGGTCCGGACGGCTATCTCACCGGCCTCGTAGTTGGGCGGGATATCACCAGGAATCTGGAGATGGATGCGGAATTCTATGCTCTCGGAACCTTTCACCCGGCGAACGACTCGACGACTTTGGGGATCGGCGCGCGCTACAAAATCCATCCACCGTTCATTTTGTTATTGATGGCCGGCCGCAGCGTGCAGGCCGCCAGCAACGGACAACCCTACTTCGTCGGGTATTTCGGAATGCAGTTTTTGCTCCCCCCAAAGCCGTTCGAAAAGGATTGAAACGCCGCAATGCGCTAGGGTACGACACGCCGTGCCCGCAGTTCGCCTCTACGTCGTCATCCTGAGCGCAGCGAAGCCTGCCTTCCGCAGGTTGGGATCTCTCTTCGTCCGTAACTCCGCGACCAACGCTGCGGGCGGGTCGCAGGCAGACACGCCCAAGTTTTTCCGGCTCTGATTTTACGTTGTCATCCCGGGGAAGCGTCTGTCGTTCGAGTTTGCGGATTCAGTGTGCCGGCCGGGGCGAGATGCTTTTGCAATTCCACCTGAGCCGGCAGCGGCGCGATCAGCAGAAGCCGGTCGCCTGGTTGCAATACCGTGTCGGGACGCGCCAGCATTACGGACTTGCCGCGCAATACGGCCACGATTTTTGCGTCGGCCACCGGTCCGCTGAGAACACGCGACTGAATCTGTTTTCCCACCCAGGGGCTTTCAGGCCGCAGGGCGCCGGCGATTAATTGCGAGCCATCCGGAAGATCCAGTGCGATTCCCGACTGCAGCAGCGCCGCCAGATGCAGATGGTTCACTTGCGGCGGCAGCGAAACCTTCCCTTGTTCCAGCAAGCGCATGGCGATGCGGATATTTTCAGCGCGATGCGCGGGAGAGTCAGCGCGCCCTGCTACCTGCGCCTCATACAAACTGCCGTACTTGCAGAGCGACGACAAATTGACTTGGATCAAGTAGCTCAGCATCACCGCCAGTCCGGCGGGAACCAGAAGCTGGTAGCCGCCCGTCATTTCGGCCACCATCAGCAGCGTCGCGATGGGTACCCGCGCCGCGCCTCCGAAAACGGCGGCCATCCCCACAATCACCAGCCCCGCCGAATCGTGATGGAAAATCCCGGCAAGCGCTCCGCCCAGCATGGCGCCGACGAAAAGGCTCGGAGCAAAAACACCGCCCGAACCGCCCGAGGATACGGTGAGCGACAGTGCCACCATTTTTGCCACCAGAAGTACGAGCAGCAAATGCAACGCCAGGTGACCGTCTATCGCTTCCTGAATCCAACCGTAGCCGCCTCCCAGCACCTGCGGCAATCGCAACGCCAGCAAGCCCAAGCCTAAACCGCCGATAGCCGGTTTGCACCACGCGGGAGTCCGCAGCGCGGCAAACGCGTCGCGCACGCGATAAAAAAATTCCGGCAGAATCGTGGCCACCACGCCGCTCGCGGCCCCCAATGCAATGTACCAGGCGTAGTCGGTTAATCTTGTCGCGGCCAGGTGAGCAGGCACCTGAAATAGGGATCGCCATCCCACAAACCACCCGTTCACCGCGTACGCCACGATTGCAGCGAGCATGCAGTAGATCAGCGCGTCGGCTTCGAAGTCCATTCCGCCGTACAAAACTTCCACCGCGAAAATTGCCGTCCCGATGGGCGAGCGAAAAATCGCGGAGAGCCCGGCCGCCATTCCCATCAAAACCAAAAGTCGCCTTTCTCGCTCCGGCCGCTGCAGCAGCGACGCGTATACCGAACCGAAACCAGCCGCTATCAACGCAATCGGCCCCTCGCGGCCCGCCGATCCTCCGGATCCAATCGTGATGGCCGACGCCAGCATCTTTACCGGCGCCACGCGAGCCCGCAGCACCGATCCGGTGTAGTGCACCGCTCTTACGACGGTGTCGGTACCGTGGCCCTCCGTTTCGGGCGCCAGCCCGTAAACGAGAGCGCCGGAGATCAGCCCGCCCAGTGTCGTAGCCACCGGCACGAGCCACAATCCGTGGGGACCGATCGCTTCGCGCAGCACGCCGCCCTCTTCGGGAAGTCCCGGAGGATGATACCCGGCGATTCCGATCAGGAAGATATGTTGCGAGAGCCGCAACATCCACATGAAGAGCTGCGCGCCCAGGCCGCCGATGATACCGAGAAGAACGGAATCGAAAAGGAGCCGCGGCTTGTCTCCGCCTTGCATCTTGACTTTGTATCACTTTGCTCAATCGGGAGACAATCGGGTTGCTTGCCTCCGGCTGGCACGTAAAAATGTGCGCGCGAGTTCCAAACATGCTTTCTTCGCGAACGATTCGGAGAGTAAAATTGCGCAGGACGCGGTGCGGCCTGTGGCTCGAGGGTCGTCACTCCGCCCGGAGCCATCTTTGACTGAGAAACCCAGCCGCCCACCGAAGCAGCCGCCGCTGCGTCTGCGCAGAACGAAAGACCTGCACCAGTACACGATCGCCGCGCTCGATACGGATATCGGAAAGGTGCATGATTTTTACTTCGACGATGAGAAGTGGACCATCCGTTACATTGTCGTGGCCACCGGGTTGATCCTCGCGGGACGCAAAGTTCTCATCTCTCCGTTGGTTTTGCGTCATCCGGCCTGGAGCCTGCTGCACCTCAATGTGAATCTCACGTCCGAGCAGGTCGCGAGCAGTCCCAGCATTGATCTCGATAAACCGGTCTCCCGCCGTCACGAGGCCGAACACCACAAGCATTACGGATTGCCTCACTACTGGGAAGGAAAGGGCGTGTGGGGTTCGTGGCCAAATCCTAAGTCGCTTGCCGAAGCGCCGCGGACCGCTTCGCAGGCGGCAGTCAGGAATTCCGCCGCGGAAACCCATCTGCGCAGCGCCCGGGAAGTCACCGGCTATCACATCAAAGCCAGCGACGGCGAAATCGGGCACCTGGCAGATTTTTTATTTGACGACGAAACTTGGGAAATTCGCTACGCGATCATTGCTGCGCACAACTGGTGGCCCGGTAAGAAAGTACTGCTGAGGCCGCAGTGGATCAAGCGCGTGAGCTCGTCCGCTCGGGAAATCGATATAAAGATGTCTCGCGACGCCATCCGCAAGAGCCCCAAATGGGATCCCAACCGGCCCGTGAGCCGGGAATACGAGCTGCGTCTTCATACGCACTACGGTTATCCGCCGTATTGGACGCCGGATGAATAGCAGTGGACCATGCGCGCTTCCCGATTCCGGTTTTGGCGATTGCTATTTGACCACCAGGGTCAGGAAGTTGGGCAAAGTCTGGGTCTGGCCGTTGATGGTGGCGGTCAGTGTTAGCGAGTAAGTGCCTGGCGGCGTCGCGCCGTTCGGGCCTTTCGCCAAACCGCCGCACGCGGCCGTGCCCAGCGCTACCAGCATCAGCACCGCGAACGTCAACGCCACGCGGCGATTCCGCTGCATCGCCCACGCCAGTCCGCCCAGCATGAGTGACAAGAGCAGCAGCGCGATTTTGCCTGCCGGCCCGCCGCCGGGCGCGCCAGGAACAAATCCCGCATTCGTTGCGCCCGTGCAATACGTCTGTATTCCAAAGGCGACTTCCACCGGTTTTCCCGTCAACACCACCGAGCTGGGGATCACCGTGCAAGTGATCGTCGGCGACGATGGCATACAGCCGAGTTGCACCGTGCCAGTGACGCCGGTTGCTCCGGTAATTTGCAGTCCGTAATACGCGGTGCCTCCGGGCGTAGCCGTCCCGGTCGTCGAACCGCCCGAGGGAATCGTAATCGTCACGGGCGAATTATTGCCGGTGCCCGTGAGCGAAACGTTTTGCGGATTGCCCGTGGCGTTGTCGGCGATGGCAAGCGTGGCCGAAAATTCTCCGGTGGCCGTCGGCGTAAAGGTCACGCTGATGGTGCAACTGGATCCGGACGCCAAATTTCCCGTCGGATTGCAGGCGTTCGTTCCGCTGGCGAGCGCAAAGCTGCCGCTGTTTTCGCCGGTAATCGAGAAGCTGGTGAAAGTCACCGGTCCGGTGCCGGTGTTCGTGACCATCACACTTTGCGCCGGGCTGGTCGAGTTCACGTATTGCGAAGAGAACGTCAAGCTGCTGGGAGCTACCGTCACGGTTGCGGGACCGTTCGCACCGGTTCCAGTCAACATCACCATTTGCGGACTGCCGGTGGCGTTGTCGGTGAAGGTGACGGTTCCCGTGCGCGTCCCCGCCGCGGTAGGTTTGAAAGTAATCTGGAAAGTGCAGGGCGTGCCTTCGACGGCAATGCTGGGGCACTGCGCGGTGGTGGCTCCGGCAAAATCACCGGAGGTCACGATGCTGCTGAAATTGACGGTGACGCCGCCGGTGTTGGAAACCGTGAGAGTTTGCGAAGAGCTGGTAGTGCCCACGGTTTGACTTACGAACGTCAGCGAAGTGGGCGCAATAGAAATCGTGCCGGCCTGCGCCGCGCCGGTGCCCGTCAAACCCACGGTTTGCGGGCTGCCCGTGGCATTGTCCGCGATGGATAAAGTTGCCGTGCGCGTTCCGGCAGCCGCCGGCGTGAACGTAACCCCGATCGTACAACTCGCGCCCGACGCTAGTGCCCCCACCGTGCAGCTGCCCGTGCCCGCCGCAGTCACCGCGAATTCCGTGGGATTCGTGCCGCTAATAGCGAACGAGTTGAAAGTTACCGTGGTTGTCCCGGTGTTCTTCACTGTCACGGTCATCACGCCGCTGGTGGTCCCGACGTTCTGCGAGGTGAACGTCAAACTAGCCGGCGTTACGGTCACGGTGCCGCTGGCGCCGGCGCCCGTTCCAGTCAACGTCACGGTTTGCGGACTACCCGTCGCGTTGTCCGCGATATTCAGAGTCGCGGTGCGCGTGCCAGCCGCGCTCGGCGTGAACAGCACGCTGATCTGGCAGTACGCGCCGTCCGGTAGAGTCCCAGTAGCACTGCACATCATTCCGGAAGTGGGCAGGGGCACACTGAAATCCCCGGCATTCGTTCCGGTCACGGTGAAGCCGGCGAAATTAACCGTCGCCGTGCCCGTATTCACCACGGTCACGCTCATCGGCGAGCTGGTAGTCCCCACGTTCTGCGAAGTAAACGTCAAGCTCGTCGGGTTCACCGATACCGTCGGAGCCGCCCCCGCGTTAAATGTGGCAGTGACGTTTTGATTCTGGCTCATTACGACGGTGCACGTTCCGCTCGTGTTCGTGCACGCGCCGCTCCAGCCGGCGAATGTTCCAGTGGTCGCGGCGGCAGTGAGCACGACGGAAGTGTTCTGCGCGAAATCCGCGGTGCACGTAGCGCCGCAGGTGATGCCCGCGGGACTGCTGGAAACCGAGCCGCTGCCGGCGCCGGCCAATGTCACGGTCAGTGATGCCGCGCCGGTACCGGTGAGAGCAATCATCTGCGAGCTGTCGGGAACGGGCGCGTTGTCAGAGATCGTCACTGTGCCAGTGAGCGCACCGAAGGACGTGGGACTAAAAGTGATCGCGAACGTGCATTGCGCGCCGACTGCCAGAGTCGAGCCGCAAGTATTCGTGCCCAGAGCAAAATCGCCGCTTGGCGAGCTGACGTCGATCGCCGCGATCGCCAAAGGTGCGTCACCGGAGTCGGTGAGCGTGACGACTTGCGGTGCGCTGGTCGAATTGATCGCCTGATTTCCAAAAGGCACCGTGCTCAGGGAGAAAGTGACCGCCGCGTTCAGCGTCACTTTGCGCATGCGATTGTTGTAGAGGTCGCCTACGTACAAATCTCCCGAATTGGTCACTACGACCCCGGTCGGCTCCGCCATACTCGCGGACAAAGCAGGTCCCCCATCACCGCTGAACGCAAACGTTCCGTTCCCGGCGAAAGTGGTGACGATTTGGGTCGCGGCGTCCACGCGGCGGATGACGTTGTTTCCGGTATCAGATATGAAGAGGTTGCCCGCGTTGTTGATACTGATCCGATCCGGCTGATTCAGAGTGGCGGACGTGGCGGGACCGTTGTCGCCGGTGTATCCCGGGTTGCCGGTGCCGACCACTGTCGTGATGATCTGCGTTTTGGCGTCCACTCGGCGCACAACGTTGTTAAGAATATCCGCGATATAGAGGTTGTCGTTCGCATCCACCACCACGCCGAGCGGGCAATTCAGCTGGGCGCTGGTGGCCGGACCGCCGTCGCCGGAATAACCTCCGTTCTGGCAGCCTTGCGGCTGCGTGGCGCCGGGACCGCTGCCCGCTACCGTGGTGATAATCCCCGTCGTTTTATTGATCATGCGAATGCGATGGTTGGAGGAGTCGGGAAAATAAAGATTGCCGGCGGAGTCGTAAGCGAATCCGCGAGGGGAATTCAGTTCAGCGCTGGTGGCCGGACCGCCATCGCCGCTGTAACCGAAGTTCCCGGTACCCGCGATGGTGGTGATGGTTCCGGTGGCGATGTCCACCTGCCGAATGCGATTGTCCAGGGTATCGGCAATCAACAGATACGATTCAGTTGGATCGAGTCCGACGGATTTCGGATTGAAGAAAGCGGCGCTGGTGGCCGGCCCGCCGTCGCCGCAGGTCTCGGTCGGATAAGCGCACGGTATATTAGACCCCGCGACCGTACTGATCACGCCGGTCTGGCCGTTGACCAGGCGTATGCGGTTGTTGCCTTCATCCGCGATGTACAAATTTCCTTGCGAATCCAGCGCGGGATTGCGCGGGAAGTACAGGCTGGCGTTCGTCGCGGCGTTGCCGTCGTAAACGGAACCATTTCCGACGACCGTGGAAATATTCAGAGAAGTTGCCGAGTACATTCGTATGCGGTTATTCCAGTAATCAGCCACCCAAACATCTCCGGCGGCGTCCACGGCCAGCCCGAAGGGATTGGTTAACGTAGCGGAAACAGCTGGACCACCATCACCCCCGAAACCGTATGCATGGTTGCCGATGATCGTCGTGATCACGTTGTTCGCATTTACTTTGCGTACGACCGCGTTATCGGTGTCTCCAATGTAGAGATTGCCTGAAGAGTCCACGGCTACCACTGCGGGATAGTTCAGCAGCGCGCTGGTGGCCGGACCATCGTCTCCGGCGTACCCCGGAGTGCCGGTGCCGGCTATGGTGCTGATGATGCCTGTATCGTTGTTCACAAACCTGATGACTTCGTTGTTGGAGTCCGCGATATAGACATTTCCGGACGCATCGGTCGCGACGCCGACGGGATAACCCAAGGTCGCCTGGGTGGCCGGCCCGCCGTCACCAGAGTAGCCCTGCGCCGAGGTGCCGGCGTAGGTGGTGATGATTTGCGTGGATGCGTCCACGCGGCGAATCACGTTGTTGTAGTAGTCCACGATGTAAAGATTTCCGGAAGGGTCCAGCGCGATGCCCTGCGGATAATCCAAAGTGGCGCTGGTAGCGAGACCGCCATCGCCGGTGTAGTCGCATCCGCCGTTTCCCACGACCGTGGTGATGATCCCGGTGCTCGCGGTGACTTTGCGGATGACGCAATTGGCGGAATCGGAGAAGTACAGGTTGCCGTTGGCGTCCACAGCGCCGGCAAAGGGCTCGCCCAGCAGCGCCGCGGTTGCCGGACCGTTATCTCCCGAGTATCCGGCCGTGATGTTTCCCGCGTAGATCGTCAGACCGCCGGAGGGAGTGGCCTTGTAAATCACGCCGACGTCCGTCAGCGCGTAGACGTTGCCGGAAGCGTCGCGCGCCACGCCGTAAACGCCTTCCAGCCCGGCAGCCGTGGACGCGACGTTATTGGGCAGTTGGCCGCCTGCCACGGTGGTGATCGTGTTTTGGGCGCGCGATCGCGTGGGAAAAAGTCCCACCACAACGAAAAGCGCTATGAAGACAAAGCGACGCATCCGGATACCTCCGGCCGGTGAAGTCCCGGCCCGCATAAATCTCAAGCCAGCAACAGCGGAATCAAACAGGAGTGAGCAATGGAACCGTTTACGGCTGGGTAAAGCTACTCCAGAAGAGGGCTGAAAGCAAAGAAGTTTTGCCTCAAACAGGTCGTACCGCGGCGGCTTACCGAGTGGCTACTTTTGCTGTACCAGAAAGGTGTGGAAGTAGGAAATCAGGGCATGAATCGTGGCATCGTCGTAGTTCGGATTGCCCGGCATCTGCGCGTGGGGATTTTTCGTCTGCGGGTTGCGCACGTACGCCGCGAAATATTCCGGTTTGGCCGTGGCCCACGCTGCCAGCACCAGCCAGGGCCGGCCCGCTTTTTGGCCGCCGACGTCGCCAAGGTTGTGGCAACGAAGGCAATTTTGCCGCGCGATCCGATAGCCGTCCTGCACGGAAGAATCGTGCGCGTCAGGGCCCCGCGGCGCGATGGCCTCGAAAACCGTTTGCTCATCGAGAAATTCCAGGCGCACCACCCCCCACGGAATTTGCGCTTCATCTGAGTGCGAGAGCACCTTGAAACTCGGCGTGAAGTCGCGATGCGTAATAACGTACGGGCCGATGGACAGTCCGTGACCCTCTGAATCCTTTGGCCACTCCTCCGGAGATTTTCCGTTGATGGTAAGCGCCAGCGCCGGGTGATGCGCGGCGAGGTAGTCGCGCGGGTAGTTGGCGCGGTAGAGGTCGTCACAAATCGCTACGATCAGATCCGATTTAGGATACTCGCTGATGCGTTGCTCAAGCCCTTCGAGCATAACGCCACTCACCACCGTAGGCCCCGTGAAGTTTGGGTCGCGCGTTACCGTGAAATTCACTTGCGGCAGCGCGAGCAGTTGCTCCCGAGTGAGGTAGCCCACGGAGCCCGCAGGGAGCCCGGCTAAATCGCCTGCCACCTCCAGATCGAGAGGCGAACTGCGAGCTGTGTGCGGAATCGGGCCGCGCAACGCGACGTTATTCGTGCCGGATTCTCGAAGAGCAGGGCTTAGCAGGGAAGCCGTAACAGCAAGCAGCAGAAAGATGAAACCTGCGACGGCCAGCGCCGGGGATCGAAAATGCATGGCGTATGCTAGCGCACCGCGTTCGGCTCGCAAGTGAAATTTTGCGCGGCAGACTCACCGATTTTGCCGCGCGTCTTGAAGTGTGGCGATATTTTTTTCTTCAGCGAGCGCGTACGCGCCGCGGTTCGTGACCCTGCGGCAAAATTAGTTCGATTTTTGCGTGCTGGCCTTGGCGGAAGCCTGGGTTACGTGCGGTCCCGGGGTCGGAGTGGTAGCCGCAGAAGCTTTCGGTTGCGCGGCGCGAATCGCTTTCGCTCGAGACTCCAGATCGCCCGCCTGCGCGTCCTGGCCGAGCTTGCGCAGGTCCTGCGCGTAGTCGTCCAAAGAGCCGGCCAGGGCCAGACTGTCTTGCCCCAGCACTTTTTCCTCCACCACAATCAGGCGCGCGTAGATGGTCTGCGCTTCCGCGTATTTGCCTTCTGTCACGTACATGGACGAAAGCGCGTCAAGCACAGCGCCGGCTTCGGGGCTGTCTAGACCGGCGGATTGTTCGAATATTGCGAGGGCCCTTTTATAAAGTGCGTCCGCTTCGTCGTAGCGCGCTTGCGCTTTGTAAAGCCCGGCAAGATTCTGCGCGGCGACTCCGGTCAATGGATGCATGGGGCCGAGGGTCTTATCGCGGATGTCCAGAGCGCGGCGATAGAGCGGCTCCGCTTCGCCATATTTTCCCTGCTGAAAATACGCCGCGCCAAGATTGCTCAAATCGAGCGTAAGCGCGGTCTGCTCGGGGCCTTGCGTCTTTTCATCAATGCTGATCGCGCGAAGGTAAAGAGGCTCGGCCAGCGCGTATTTGCCGTCCGAAGCGTACACGCCGGCGAGGTTATTCAAGGCGTTGGCCACCTGCGGATTCTCGGGACCGAGAGACTTCTCGCGAATGGCCAGAGCGCGTTTCAGCAGCGGCTCAGCCTTCTCGAATTTACCCTGCGCGCTGTACATGGCTGCCAGATTATTCAGAACGATGGCGACTTCGGGACTGTTGGGGCCGAGAGCCTTCTCGCGGATCGCCAGCGCCCGGCGATATTTTTGTTCCGCCTCCATATAGCGATTTTCTGCGGCCAGCAGTCCGGCCAAATTGTTGAGGCTCACGGCCACCGCTGGATCCGAGGGCCCCAGCTTCTTTTCGCGAATCGCCAGCGACCGCCGGTAGAGTGGCTCGGCGTCCTGCAATTTCCCTTCGGCCCGGTAAAGCAAAGCGAGATCGTTGAGCGTGGTGGCGACTCGCGGATCGTCGTGACCGAAATTTTCCGCGAGCTGCAGGGCGCCCTTCAGGAAATTTTCGGAGGCGGCATACTGGCGGCGCTCGTAGGCGCGCTCGCCGGCATCGTTGAGGCTTGCCCAATCGTTCGAGGGAAAGGGACTGACCTGTGCCCGGCAGGCTGAGGCGAGCAGGACGAGCAGCGCGACTCGCCGCGCGAGAGTTAGCGGCATGTTCAACCCGGGAACTGAGTTTGCGCCGGACGCATTTTCCGCGCACCGAGCGCGCAGATCGCCAGCCCGACCGCCAGCAGCGCCCAAGTGCCGGGTTCGGGCATTGTGGAACCACCGCCGCCGGAGTTGGAGGTCCCTCCGGCCGTGGTGATGTCGTCAATGTTCCACAGCTCGCCGGCGCTGGGATCCAGCGTAATCGTGGCGCTGCTGAACGATGTGGTGCTGGAGATGCCCAGGAAAATCACTAGCCCACCGTCGCCGAGGGTTTCCTCGGGCATGCTGGAGCTCGTTGCGGAGGCCGTGCTGCTCGTCAGGGTAAAGTCGCCGTCGCTGTAAGGACCGCCGATGATGAAGAACCCCAGCGCGTTGACCGGGGACGCGAACGTCATGGTGACGCTATCGCCAGGGAATAGCGCTCCGGTACCCGGGTCATTCGAGCCGAGATAGTTTGTGCCGGAGGTGGTGTCGAACAGATTGGTGATCGCCAGGCTCTCGGCACCGCCGTCAATCGTGTAATTGAACGTGATGCCATCCACGGTGCCGCCTTCGGCGATCAGTCCGGGCGTATCGCTATCGAAAGTCGCTGTGGTAATGCCGCTCATTCCGCTGATCGCCGAATTGAACGACGCGCTGGTGCTGTAAGAATCGGCGAATACGGGCAGCGCGCTCAAACCCGCGACTGCCATCAGTAGCACCGCCCGCTTCATGAGTTTCATTAGTTTCTCCTCGAACCGACTACCACCGTCTTGCCGAATCTAGCTGCGCGGGGGGTAAACGCCCTCGAGCGCAATGATGTAAGTAATCGTCAGATATGGTGACCGATTGTCATGTGGCAGTCCTCCCCCCGCCGTACCAACCGAACCGCCGCCCATTGGCGTGTCAGGTGTCGCCGAGCTGTAAATGTCCAGGCGGGATTGCGCGCCCCATATGGTGCCCGTGGGACTGGCGGAGGTGCCCGCCATAGACGTTCCCATTAACGGGTGTGAGTGAGCGGGCATATTGCTGATCGTCAGTGTCACCTGTTCTTCGCCGCCGGTTTCGCCGATGACGTAAGGCGATAAACCGGGCCCCTGTCCTTGGCCAACCGGCACGCGGCCGCGCAGGTCGGGCAACGCGAAGGTGGTTTGCCCGTCGCCGCCGTAATACGTTCCGATGAGCGAGAACAGAGCCGTATTTTGGCTGATGGAAAGAATCTGCCCATTACAAAGTGCCCAGTTGTTCGGCGCGAAGTTAAAACCGACCATCAGGATCTGGCCGAGGTATGGGGTCGTCGCTTGACCGTGAGCCACCGGCGACACCACCAGGAACGCCAGCACCACCAACAGCACTAAACACCGTCGCATCTTTCACCTCCCGCCTGAACCAACGGATAGAATAAGTAATCTGCTCGCCCGCGCGATCAATCCCGCGAGGGGAAAATGCCCTGCAAGGCGATGATGAAATTCATCGCCAAGTAGGGTGACCTGTTTTCGTGCGCTTGCCCGCCACCCATGGGGCCTACGGCACCGCTGTTCATGGGCACCAAAGTCGAGGCGGTGGAACTGTACAAATACGTGGTGGTGGCGGCCCATTCGGAACTGCCGGGACCCAACGCGCTGGCCGCCCCGCTGCTGGCCATGGCGGCATGTGAGTGCGCGGGAAGCTGGTTAAGCGTCAGCGTCACGCTCTCTTCACCGCCCGTTTGCCCGACGGTGTAATTCGCCAAGCCCGGCCCCTGGCCTTGGCCGATCGCCATGCGCCCGCGCAAATCTGGCAGCGCAAAGTTGGTGATTCCATCCCCGCCGAATTGCGTGCCCAAGAGCGAAAAGAGCGCCTGGTTCTGGTTGATCGGCAGCAGTTGCCCGGCGCAGAAGGCCCAGCCTTTCGGCGCAAAATTGAAGGAGACGATCTGAATCTGCCCCACAAATTGATCCCCCTGTGCGTGCGCGGGAACCGCAAACAGCAACAAGGTCAAACCCGCCAGAATTAGGCCTTTTCGCATTTTCCCCACCTCCCCGCCGTTCCGACGAGCGTCCGCCGGCCCAAAGGAAATTCAAATTTGTCGTTATTCGCTTGGATAAATTCCGTAAATTGCGATTACGTAATTCATCACCAGATAGGGCTTCAGATTGTCGTGAGGCTGCCCACCGCCGGTGCTGCCCAGCGCCTCCATACTCATGGGAACCTCTGGCGCGGAGGAGCTGTACAACAAAACTCGCGGCATGGCCCACGCAGCGTTGGTCGGCGAACCGGTGTTAGCCACCGATGCCGCACCCATGGGAACGTGGGTGTGGCTGGGAATCTGCGACAAAGTCAGCGTGACGTTTTCCACACCGCCCATCTGGCCCAGCGGATAGGGTGAGAGACCGGGTCCTGTTCCCATTCCAATCGGCACTCGGCCGCGGAGATCGGGCAAGGCAAATGTGGTCTGACCATCGCCGCCGTAAGTCGTGCCAATCAGGTTAAATAGGACGTCGAATTCAGATATTGAAAGTAGTTGCCCGTTGCAAAACTGCCAGCCTTCGGGCGCGAAATTGTACGGAACGATCATGATCTGCCCCACGAAGGGCGTGACTTGTGCGCTTACAGAGGAAGGACTGAAAAAAGCAAGCAGACCAGCAAGAAACAACAGTGAGGCGCAACGTCGCATACTCCCTCCCGAGAATCCGAGCCCAGTTATAGACAAAGTAAGGGGCCGATGACGAGAGAGAGAAAAACCGTTACAGAATTACCCGCAACTTAAGTGCCATCCGTCAGGCGAAGCATTTTCAGCCATTTATCGCGACCAGATCGAGGCCAACGTGCAATCTCTTGCACACTTCCGCGCCGTATGGTCCTCTCAGGTGCAAACGAAGAGTTCCTTCAATCATCCAACAATTGCGGCCCACCCGTCGCACAGGCTGTGCAGACGCTCTTATTCCGGCCGAAGTTTTGCTTGGCGCGTTTGGAAAAGTGGGTTTCGGCGCACCGGGCGAGCGCCGTTGATCACACAGCCGCACTTGAAGCCAACTGGTTGGTGTTATCCGGATGTTTCTTCATTCAGGACGCGCGTCTTCCAATACACCGCGTAACGCTCTCCGAATACACGATGCAGCGGAATAAGAGTCGTGGAATTTTGCTGGCCCACCGTTTGAAACGTTAAAGCGTGGCCCTTGACAGGCTCGATCCAGGAAACCGCTTGCAGCTCTCCCGCGGATTTCACGGTCACATTCGCCATCCCTTGCGGCTCCGCGTGCGGCGGCGATAGTTGGGTCGCACCGTGATTTACGTCGTACTGCATTTCTTCGGTGAGCCCCTCAGCTCCCAGCCGTCCCGCCAGCACGATCGGACCATACAGCACCGCCTGTTGCGTGGGATCGCCCAACAGCGCCTCCGCGTGAAGCCTCATCGGCAATTTCACTTCCAGCCGGTCGCCGTCTTTCCACCTGCGATTGATTCTCAGGTAGCTCGCGGGACTGGAAAACGCAGGCAAAGGCGTGCCGTTAACCTCCACCGACCCTCCGTCCACCGCCCACCCCGGTATTCTGATATTGATTCCCGCGTCGAGCGGTCGTTCCGCTTGGATCGTAATGCTGCTGCCCTCTTGCTCGGGAAAGCGCGTGCTCTGCTGCAGCGTCAGCCCCTTTTCCGGCCAGCGAACTTCCGAAGAAATGAAAAGATTGACGAATACATCGTCCGCGTTGTGAAAGTAAATCGAATCGCCGAATTTTGAAAACTCCTCCACGCCCGTTCCAGTGCAGCACCAGAAAGAATTCAGCGGCGAGTGAAAATATTTCCAGAACCCGGTCTGCAGCGGCAGGTAATACATCTTCAATCCGTTTTCCGGATGTTGCGTTCCCAGCCGGGAATTGAAGAGCGTCCGCTCGTAATAGTCCATGTAACGCGGATCGTTGTTCCACTGATGCAAATGGCGCGTCAGTTTCAGCATGTTGTATCCGCAGCAGCACTCTTCCGACCACAGGCTCAGAGCTTGCGACAAATTGCCCGGGTCGGTCTCCCAACCTTCGCGATTGCTCGTGCCGCCTGTGGCATAGGCGCGCTCCTGCGTGACTTCCTCCCAGAAGTAACTCGCGACTTCGTGATAATAAGGATCGCCCGTGAGTTCGTAGCGTCGCGCCGCTCCGATGACTTTAGGAATGTGCGTATTGACGTGCAATCCCTTGAGTTCGTCGCGATGCCCGGCCAGAGGATCGAAAAAATCCGGCTGCTGAAAACGCGCGGCCAAATGGAAATATTCTTCCTTACCCGTGATGGCGCTCAGGTTGTAAAGCGATTCGCTGGTGCCGCCGTACTCTGTTTTCAAGATCCGCTGCACGTGATCGTAACTGATGCCTTCGGTCCAGTGCGCGATCCATCCGGCCAATCCCTCGGCGTTCGCCAGCGCCTGCTGCGAGTGGCAGTAGCTGTACATATCCAGGTTCCCCGCCATGATTTTGTGCAGCGTGTAGAACGGCACCCACACCGGCTTGCCGTCGCGCAGCCGGTCGAAGAAATCTTCCGGAAATGCGCTGAGATAGCCGTTGCCATGCGCCTGCTGGCATTTCGCCATTTCCGCCACCACCGCGTCGCCCTTCGTTTTCAGCTCCTGATCGCCCGTCGCCGCATAACCGAGCGCGCACGCCGAAAGGAAATGCCCCGTAAAGTGCCCGCGTATCTCGCAATCAGGCGCTTCCCACCCGCCGATCGGCTCGGCGGAACTGGGCAATCCGGCGTTGATGCGAAAAGTGTGCATCAGGCGGTCCACGGAGAGGCTGTGGAGATATTCCTGGTTCGTTTTTGCGGCGTCGAGGAATGGACCGTCCAGCAGTCGCACTTGTTCAAGCGGAAATGGCGTAGCCAGGTATGTGACGCGCTCTCGTGGGCCGCGCGCGCTGCTTTCCGGCAACGTGGAAAGATCGCAGGCGTTTCCAGTAAACGCCGACGCCGCTTTCGGAAAAAACCCCAGAGCGGCGGACGACATGATTCCAGTCACGAAATGGCGTCGCGAGATTTCTTTGCCAAATTTCATGATGCCTCTTTTCACGATTCCAGTCTCTGCTGGCGCGAAACTTCACCCATCAGCCTTCATTTCGCTTTCAATAACCGCCCTTTGCGCGCACCCGGCTAGATTACCGCAACCTGGGATTCCAGAGCCATGAATACACCGGCGCGCGGGCAAAATGCTAGAATCCGCGTTTTGCCTGGTGCGCTGCCATGTTCAAGAAAGTCCTGATTGCCAATCGTGGCGAGATCGCCGTGCGCATCGTGCGCGCCTGCCGGGAACTCGGTGTGCGCGCCGTGGCCGTGTACAGCGAAGCGGACCGCGCCGCTCTGCACGTCCGCCTCGCGGATGAGGCCTATCCCATCGGCCCGGCGCCTTCCGCGGAAAGCTATCTGGTGATCGAAAAAATCATGGGCGTCGCGCGGTATGCCCATTGCGACGCGATTCATCCAGGTTATGGATTTCTGGCGGAAAATCCGGCGCTGGCGCGGGCCTGCGGCGACGCCGGCGTCACCTTCATAGGCCCTTCGGCCCAGGCGATGGAGCAGCTCGGCTCGAAAACCGCGGCGCGGCGCCTGGCACACGAGGTAGCAGCGCCGACCGTTCCAGGCACGCTCGATCCCATAAAGGACATCGGCGAATTAACGGAGATCGCGCGCAACGTCGGATTTCCGGTCATTTTGAAAGCGGTAGCAGGCGGCGGCGGCAAGGGCATGCGCAGCGTGGAACGCGAGAGCGAGCTCGCGGCCGCCTGGCGCGACGCCGCTTCCGAGGCGCAAAACGCTTTCGGCGACGCCCGCGTGTACCTCGAAAAATATCTGGAGCGCCCGCGCCACATCGAAATTCAAATTCTCGCGGATCAGCATGGCCACACCCTTTACCTCGGCGAGCGCGAATGTTCCGTGCAGCGCCGGCACCAAAAGGTAATCGAAGAGGCTCCTTCGCCGGTCATGACGCCGGAACTTCGCCGGGCCATGGGCGAAGCGGCGGTGAAGCTGGCGCGCGCCGGCAATTATACGAATGCCGGCACCGTCGAGTTCTTGGTGGACGCCGCGCGAAACTTTTATTTTCTGGAGATGAATACGCGCCTGCAAGTCGAGCATCCCGTGACGGAAATGGTCACGTTGCTCGATCTGGTGAAGCTGCAGATGCGCATCGCGGCCGGCGAGCCGCTGCCGTTCCGGCAAGAAGATGTGGCGCTGCGTGGCCACGCGATTGAGTGCCGCATCTACGCCGAAGATCCGGACAATAATTTTTTCCCTTCCCCCGGCAAGATCCTGGATCTTCGCGTGCCCGCCGGACCAGGAATCCGCCTCGACGACGGAATTTACAGCGGCTGGCTAGTGCCCAACGAGTACGATCCCATGTTGGGGAAATTGATAGCGTGGGGCCAGGACCGCCCCGAAGCGATTGCGCGAATGAAGCGCGCGCTGGGCGAATATTACGCGAGCGGGATCAAAACCAACGTCTCGCTTTTCCGCCGCATCCTGTCGAGCGACGATTTTCAGAGCGGCGCCATCTACACCCGGTGGCTGGATGACTTTTTGCGCAGCGCAGCTGAGCCCGCGGATGCCGTCGCCACAGCGGAATCGCCGGCGGATGCGCGCGCTCAGAATGCCGTCTTGGTCGCTGCGTTGCTTTGGCATCAATCACATGAAAGCGCGCACGGTGCAGCAACGAGCGCGGCGTCGCCAGAAGGCCACCCGGTCGCGGAATCGCGCTGGCGTGCGGAGTCGCGCCGCGAACAAGTGAATCGCAAGCCGGATCGTTGATGGCAGCGCCGGGAGAAGAGCCGGATTGCCCATGAAACTGGATATCGAGATCAATGGAAAAGCGCGCAGGGTGGAACTGCTGCAAACGCGCGATCTCTCGCGTTGGTTTGCAGACGGCCAGCCGCTGGAAGCCGACGCCGTCGAGGTCTCGCCCGGCGTTTATTCGATTCTGCTGGAGGGAGAATCCTTCGAGGTGCGCTTCGCCACGATTGGCGCGGAATTGCGCGCAGCCACGAAGGGCCGGGAATACAAAATTGCGATTCGCGATCCGCGCGAATGGCAAAAGAATCGCACGGGTGCGGCCGAGGTCGCGGGCCGGCAGCAAGTGATGGCCCCGATGCCAGGGAAAGTCGTGCGCGTCCTGGTAGCGCCGGGCGATCTGGTTCAAGCCGGGCAAGGCTTGATGGTCGTGGAGGCGATGAAAATGCAGAACGAAATTCGCGCGCCGAAGTCCGGCACAATCGAGCGCTTGTCCGTCACCGAGGGACAGACCGTGAACGCCGGCGAAGTGGTCGCCGTGGTTTCCTGAGGCGGCCGTGCGTATCCGTTACTAGTTACCCTTACGGTCCGCAATTCTTCTGCGATCTTTCCCCGCCAGGCGAACCCGGCGACAATCGCCTCAATGCAGGACGGAATTTCGTGCCTGTTAGGCGCAGTGAAGCTTGGGAGATCGTGAATGTTTGCACCCGTGCATTTTGCTTCTATAGTTGCGTGGCTGCTGATTGGAATCGTTGCTCTCCTGTGGGTGATGGCCTGCGGCGTGGCAGCCGGCAAGATGGAGAAGGAAGGGATCTCATTTTGGAGGGGATTTCTTACTTGCTTGCTCCTGAGTCCGCTGGTCGGACTTCTCACCATTTTAATTGCGCGGATGATCCGTCCCAGCAGGCGCTTGGCGGAAACCGTCAGCCGCAGCTAGTTTCCTCGAAACACTTATCCCTTACAGCTGTGCTTCTCTAGAAATTCCTGCGGCGCTGCCAGTGTCTATTGCGAGGCGGGGAGTTTGCCGGCGGATTCCAGAATCTGCCGCGCCAGATAGTTCGTGACGTGCGAATCGTCGCGGGCTTCGATCATATAGGCCGAACGCAGCAGCTGTTCCTTGCGATTGCGCAGCATGTCCCGCACGGATTGTTGCACCTGCGGGTCAGAAAGCTCTCGCTGCCCCGCCGCTTCCTTGGCAATTAGCTTCAGAATCCGGTAACCGCCGTTCTTCACGCCGATGGGCTGCGTCACGTCCCCGGGCTTCATGGACATCACCGTCTTTTTCAGCACCGGGTCCGACTGATTCAAAGCCGACTCCGGGACAAAGCCGAGATCTCCGCCCGTGGATGCCGTCGAATCCTCGGAATAATCCATGGCCAGCTGCGAGAAATCAGCTCCGCTGGCAAGCCTCTGTTCAAGCAAGGTGATTTTCCGCTTGGCTTCCGGTTCGGTGGTGGCTTTGTCGTTTTTGCGATTGTGCACGGCCGGGTCCGGATGCGGCGTTACTACGATTTGGGCAATGTGGTATTGCGGTTCGGCCACGTTGAATTGCGCGCGATTCTTGTTGTAGAAATCGAGCACGTCCTGATCCGTGATGGAAATCTTGGCGACCACTTCGCGATTCAGCAGCTTTTGCACCGAAAGCTGCCGGCGGATGTCGGCCTTCAAGTCCTCCACGGACAGGCCTGAGTCTTTCAGCTTTTTCTGAAACTCTTCTTCGGTGTAGGGGCTCTTCGATTCGGTGAACTTATCTTCCACTTCCGCGTCGCTGGCAATCAGGTTCAGCTTGCTGGCGCGCTCCAGAAGGATCTCGTTGTTCACCAGTTCATCCAGGATGTTCAGCTTCAGCGAGAGGGCTTCTTCCTGAGAGGGCGCGGGCCCTTCCGCGCTCACCCGCGTGCGAAAATACTTTTCCACTTCGGCGCGATGAATCTCTTTCCCGTTGACCACCGCCCAGACGTCCGGTCCCGGCGCGGCCTCCTTCTTGCAACCGGCGGCGCATACACACGCCACCACGGCGGCAAGAATCAGTATTTTTCGCGGCAAACGGGACTCCTTCCGAGGGGGGGCCGGCTTCAAGCGGCCTTTTTCACGCGACCGGAACGGATACAGGAGGTGCAGACGCGGACGTGTTTACGGGCCCCTTTCACTACGGCCTTCACGCGGCGCAAATTCGGATTCCAGCGGCGGCGAGTTACGTTGTGCGCATGACTGATGGTGTTTCCATACAGCGGCTTCTTGCCGCAAATTTCACATGCCAGTGCCATGTTGCTTCGCTCCAGACGGAAGAAATTTTCGATGCAGATTGAATTTTTATCCTACCAGAGTATCACCCCAGCCGGAAGCGTTTTGGCATGCATCGCGAACGCGCGCGCGAGCTGCGAAACAAGGCGGCCTGCCGCAATACCGTTCTCCGGTGCTCCGCTGGAAAGTCCCAGCCTGGTAGTACCTTAGTAACGTTGACCGCCGCGTTTCCAAACCCTAGTTTAGTGAAGACAATTCGGAAAGGCTCTGGCCTCGCCAGGGGGGAGGGGTGTGTACCGTTTAGACACACACACCCAAAATTTTCCCCTTGACGGCAGCTAACTGCTTATAGACTCCGCCGCGTAGTGGTTCTACTCGGAGGGGTCCATGTCTAAGTCGTTAGTTGTAGTGGTTTTGGCGTTGTTGGTTCTTACCAGCGCGATGGGTTTGAAAGCTCTAACAACCCAGCAGCCTGGTGCAATGGCGAACACGAGTGCGCCAATGCCGCCAACACCGTGGCTGTTAGCCAATACGAGTGCGCCGATGCCGCCCACGCCGTGGGCGAATACGAGTGCGCCGATGCCGCCCACACCCTGGGCGAACACCAGCGCACCCATGCCGCCGACGCCCTGGAGATAAATAAGTCCCCGAAATAGCGGGGGTTGACCAGGGTCAGGCGCGAAGGTGATTTAGAAAATGCTTGGCCGGGTTGACTATCTAGTCTGGATGGTAGGTTTCCTTCTGGAGATCTACGTACTGGTGTGTTCAATTTCCCGCCGCGAACTGCTTCGCTACCTCCCCGTAAACACTTATATGGGTGCCGCCGCTTTGGTCGCTTTGGGAGAATACTTCACGATCCAGCATTTCGGTTTCCAGTCCATGAACTATCGCTATTATTACTACTACTCCGAAAGCCTTCTTACGATCCTCTTGTTCTGGGTCATTATTCAGTTCTATCAGCAAGTTTTCGCGGAGATGGAAGTCAGCCGTTATATCCGTCGCGCGGCCGCGCTCTTGCTTGTTGCCACCGGATTTTTCTCCTACATGGTGATTCACGCAAACAAGGATCACTTGACCAGTCGCTTCGTTGTCGAGTTAGGACAGAATCTGTATTTCGTCGGCGTGCTGCTGACGTACCTGCTGTGGGGCGCGATCTTGAAGCTGCGCGAAACGCGCACGCGCCTGATCCAGTTGGTCCTGGCTCTGGGAGTTTATTTCAGCGCCACCGCCGGTACTTACGCGCTGCGCAATCTTTTCCCGGGTTTGCAGCCCAGTCTTCTCAAGTGGGTCCCGCCGCTGGTCGGCGTGTGGCTGCCTTTGGCCTGGGCGTACACCTTTACAAAGGTCTCTGAGGACGCGCGGCTCATGCCGGCGCGATTGATGGTGCGAGCGAGATGATTGCAGCGCTCATCTGCGTAATTTCGATCGCGGCATTTCTACAATTCTTCGTATCGTATTGCCGCTCGATCCTGGCCTCCAGCCGGAAATTTGAGTTGTCGGATCGCGTGCGCGAAGTAACCGGAATTGCGGATCATGATGTCACCGCCGAAGACTTTGACCGGCTGCTGCAACTCGTGCGCCTTTGCCCCGAACGCGGTGACGATCGCTCGGAAATCCGCGCGGTCGGCACCTATTACAGTTTGCTCGCCGTTGTGAACCGCGCCTCTCGCTCGTTGATGCCGGGAGTCGCGGCTTGGACCGAGCACGAACGCCAAAGCTGCTCCTATTTTGCCGCTGTCGCGCTCGACCGGCGAATTTCCTATAGCCGCGATCTTTTCACCCAGCAGATTGCCGACCGGCTCTGATTTTCCGCGCTCCGCGCCAGGCGCGCCCGCGATGGCACGCGCTGCCCTGGCGGCGTTGGCGTCGCGCTCGACCCTTCCCGATTCCACTGCTACCATCAAGGCGTACCGATATTGCGCGCGCGCGGAAATCGGCCGATGAGAACGCCCCTCGAACAATCCGTCTTGCAAGCGATTCAACGCACCGGACTGCTCGTGCCGGGAGACCGCGTGGGGGTGGCCGTTTCTGGCGGCGCCGATTCGGTGGCGCTCTTGCTCCTGTTGCAGCGCTTGCGCGACGAACTGGGCATCACTCTTTCCGTAGTGCACTTTAATCATGCTCTGCGCGCGGATGAATCCGAAGGGGACGCCGAATTCGTCGCGAACCTCGCCCAAGCACACGAACTACGCATCGTAATCGGCCGCGAGGACGTGGCAGCGGAAGCCCAGCGACAAAGCCGCAATTTGGAAGATATGGCGCGCCAGTTGCGCTACGCTTTTTTCGAGCGCGTCGTCACCGAAGGGCGCGCAACTCGCATCGCAGTCGCGCACACCGCCGATGATCAAGCTGAAACCGTGCTCGGGCACGTCATCCGCGGCACCGGTTTAACTGGCCTGTCCGGAATTTATCCCGTCGCCGGCGCGGTCGTGCGGCCACTGCTCGGAACGCGCCGCGCAGAGCTCCGCGAATATTTGCGCTCTATCAATCAGCCCTGGCGCGAGGATTCCACCAACCGCGATACCCGCCGCATGCGCGCCCGCATCCGCGAGCAACTCTTGCCCTTGCTCCAGCGCGATTTTTCTCCAGCCATCGCAGCTCACCTCAACGAACTAGCCCGCTTCGCCCGCGAAGAGGAAATCTTCTGGGAAGCTCTGGTCGAGGATCGTTTCCACGCGTTAGTCCGCGCGGAAGGCGCGACGCTCAAGATCGCCGTAAACTCTCTGCTGCGCCCGCTAAACCTCGGAAATCGCGGAGAGCAAGTTCCCGGCTCGGCCAAGTACAATGATTCCCAAGCTTTGCGCGTGCTTACCGAACGCTTGATTCGCCGTCTTTATCAAAGCGTGCGCGGAAACCGGCGGGAACTGGGTGCAAACCACGTCGAACAAGTGATTCGACTAGCCACTGAATCCACCAGCGGCCGGCGCGCGGAACTTCCCAACGGAATCATCGTTGAGCGCGATTTCCTGCACCTGACTTTCTCCCGCGCAGCCACGGCGTCGGCAACCGCAGTCTCGACTTTCACCGCGCCAGACGCCCGGGCCGCCACGTCAGCCGCTGCGATCGCCTCGACGCGCGGCGATTCGCGCCACGGAACCAACTCCGCCGCGAACGCGTACGAATATATTGTGAGCTTGCCGCTAGCCGGCGCCACCACCGTTTCTGTGCCGTTACTCGGTAAATGCTTCCGGCTGAAAGTGATTGACTGGCCTATCGCGGAGAGCGACACTAAGAGTGACGCCGACGCCATTGATGCTGACCTGCTTCGCCCTCCCCTGATTCTGCGGAATTGGCGACCTGGCGACGCCTATAGGCCGCAGGGGCGGCGTCAAGAGCAGAAGTTGCACAGGATGTTCGTCGCGGGGCGTGTGCGCAGCGGCGACCGCACGGCCTGGCCCGTGCTGGAAAGCGCGGGTCGCGTGATCTGGGCTCGGGGAATGCCTCCCGCGGACGATTATTGCGCGCGAGGCGCAACGCGACGCGGCGTGCTGATCGAAGAGCGTGCGCTGGAAAGCGCTTCCGCCGTTTGAATACGCCGTGCCACATCTGGCATCTAAGTAGTTAGCAAGTCCTCGCGCGGCAGCAAAAGCAAACGCCGCCGAGGTCGCGAGTGCGGGTCTGAAAAGCGTGAGGTAACAACGGTGAACTCGACAGTCCGAACAATCCTATTTTGGCTCCTGATGATCCTGCTGGCGGTCGTCCTTTGGAGAATGGCCTCCACCGGCGGCCAGTCCACTCACGAGGAGGAACCCAACTACACCAACTTCCTCGCCAAGGTGCAGAACGGCAGCGTCAAGGACGTCACGATTTACCTCTCGCCGAATAGCGCCGAGTTGCAGGGTGAATATCGCGAAGGCGGAAAATTCCGCGGCGTCACCATCGCCAATACCGCCATCCCCGATGTTACCAAGGCTCTGCAGGACCACAGCGTTCTCTACAATTACAAGGAAGTGAAGAACGCCGACTGGCTCAGTTTCCTCGTCAATTTCGCTCCGCTGATTCTGCTCGTCCTATTCTGGGTTTTCATGATGAAGCAGATGCAGGCGGGCGGGAACAAAGCCCTCAGCTTCGGGAAATCCCGCGCACGCTTGCTCACCGCCCAGCAGAAGAAAGCCACTTTCAAAGACGTCGCGGGCATTGACGAGCCCAAAGAAGAGCTGTACGAAATCATTGATTTCTTGAAGGACCCCCAGAAATTCCAGAAGCTCGGCGGGCGCATTCCCAAGGGTGTGCTGCTCGTCGGCCCTCCGGGAACTGGCAAGACTTTGCTCGCGCGCGCGATTGCCGGCGAAGCCAACGTTCCATTCTTCTCGATCTCCGGCTCGGACTTCGTCGAAATGTTCGTCGGCGTGGGCGCCAGCCGCGTCCGCGATTTGTTCGAACAGGGCAAGAAGAACGCTCCCTGCATCATTTTCATTGACGAAATTGACGCGGTGGGACGCCATCGCGGCGCGGGCCTCGGCGGGGGGCACGATGAACGCGAGCAAACCCTAAACGCTTTGCTGGTGGAAATGGACGGCTTCGAATCCAACGAAGGCGTAATCCTGATCGCCGCCACCAACCGGCCGGACGTTCTGGATCCGGCGCTGCTGCGGCCGGGACGCTTCGATCGCCGCGTGGTGGTGCCGCGGCCGGACGTGAAGGGCCGCGAAGAAATTCTCCGCGTGCACACGCGCAAAGTCCCGCTTTCCGAAGACGTGGATCTCTCCGTGATCGCTCGCGGCACGCCTGGATTTTCCGGCGCCGATCTCGCGAATCTCGTGAACGAATCCGCATTGTGGGCGGCGCGCCAGAACCGCAAATTCGTCGCCATGGTGGATTTCGAGATGTCCAAGGACAAAGTCCTTATGGGCGTCGAGCGCAAATCCATGATTTTGTCGGACGAGGAAAAGCGCAACACCGCCTATCACGAGGCCGGCCACGCGCTTGTGGCCGCGATGACGCCGGGCGCGGATCCCCTCCATAAAGTAACCATCATTCCGCGTGGCATGGCGCTGGGCGTCACCATGCAACTCCCGATTGACGACAAGCACACCTACACCAAGGAATTTCTCGAAGCGCAATTGGCCGTGCTCATGGGCGGCCGCGCGGCGGAGGAAATCTTCCTGCACCACATCACCACCGGTGCCGGAAACGATATCGAGCGAGCCACCGAGATCGCGCGGCAGATGGTTTGCGAGTGGGGCATGAGCGTTCTGGGCCCGCTGACTTTCGGCAAGAAGGAAGAAGCGATTTTCCTCGGCCGCGAAATCGCCCAGCATCGCGACTATTCGGAAGACACCGCAATCAAGATTGATGGCGAAGTTCGCGCCATCGTCACCGATGGTTACAGCAAGGCGCGCAATATTCTGGAGACCCAGCGCGACAAGCTCGAGCGCATCGCGCAGGCCCTGCTGGATCGCGAAGTCCTGGACGCGGTCGAATTGAAGCTCTTGATGGAAGGCAAGCCGTTGCCGGATAAGATTCCGCCACCGCCGCCTGCCGCGCCTCCGGTGCCCGCCAAGGAGCCGCAGCTTTCGCTGCGTCCCGAGCCGCGGCCGATTCCCGGATTGGCCAAGGGCGAAAAACCCGCTCCGGCCTAGACGCGAAACCGAATAACGAAGTTTACGGTCCTCGTCTCGCAAGAGACGAGGCCTTTTTTTTGCTTAGGCGGTTCGCACGAAGGCAGCCGTATTGAAGCGCGCGCTGTACACGGAGCAAAGCGCCGGCGGTGCGGCCACCAGGTGGACAGCGCGCCGCAGGCGCTCTGGCTTGCACGGGATCGTCATGCACAGCGTCGCGCCCAGTTGGCGGCTGGTGGCGTAGTTGGAAGGTAGTGCGGATTTCGTAAGCAGGATGAACGGTATGTGCTGCAGCCGCGCGCAGGTCTTTACGATCGCGCACAGATCGTTGCCTGAAATTTCTCCGCCCTCCGCTTCCGCCAGAATCACGTCGGGCGTCTCCGTCTGCAGAATATCTAGGGCCTGCTGCGCCTTGGCAGTCACCACCACGTTATAGCCATCCTGTTCCAGCAGCTCGCGCAAGTGCTCGGCCATTTGCGGGTCGGATTCCACCGCGAGCACGCGCACCTGGGTGGGAAAAGGTGAAGACGAGCCTACGATGACGTTTTCCTCGCAAATGCCCGGCAAATATTGCAGCGCCAGCGCGAATTCAAGATTCGGCATGATCACGTTGCGAATCACGCGGGCCTTGCGCGGCACATTGATCGCCGTCGGCACGTCCCAATAGGGACAGGTCACTTGCAACTGCTCCCCAACGGAGTATCCCCCGCGCCCGGTGGCTAGCAGCACGCCGTCGCGCGAGACATCCAGGCTGGTCACTATTTCTTCAAACGTATCGAGCGTTCCCACCGCGCCGCGGACGCGAGCTTGCACAGCGAGCATCACGCGCTTGCGGCGCCGCCGTTCCGCGCCAAACTTCGCTGCTTCGTTAATCAGGACTTCGGGAGTCTCAAGAAATGCGAGTTGTGCGCTCATGGGAGATTCAACCTTTGGCCGTTTTGAGCCACGTCCTATCTAAGGAGACACTAATAAATTTGGCGGTAGCTCAACCTCTGAATTTTGCGCTGTAATTGCGCGTTGAATCTGTGCGCCTTATCTCACCGACGGGTCATTCGTTGATTAACACATCGGCTGCCTGTGCCATTGCTTTAGCACGGATATGGCCGTCGCCCGGCAATCGCGCAATACGGCGGCCGATGAGTTGGCAGGCCCAAAATGGCGTAAAATGGCGCTATGGCCAAGAATCCTCTGGAAACGTTCGAAGTGAGTTGCCCGTGTTGCACCGCGAAACTTACGGTTGACCGCGAACTCGGCGTGGTGCTCTCGCACGTGCCGCCGCCCAGGCCGCCCTCGTCGGTGGATCTGGACGACACCGCCCGCCTGCTCCGGGCGCACGATGAAGCCGTCGAAGCGAAATTCCGCGCTTCGGTGGAAGCCGAGAAGAGCAAGGAAGACGTCCTCGCGCGCAAATTCGCCGAAGGTTTGAAAAAGGCCAAGGATGGCCCGGTGGAAAAACCTCTGCGCGATTTCGATCTCGATTAGCTTTATCCATGCCCGTGCGCCGCTTCCTCCACGAGCGCTTTCCGAATGGTTTTTATAGCTGCCGATTTCCGCTTGCCTCGCTCTATTCGTTTGCCGCGCTGCGCGCCATGCTGTTCATCGCGCTCCTTGCTCTTCCCTTGCCGGCTCAACAAAAAGCAAAGCTGCCCCGCCCGCGCCGCTTGGATGAAGACGTTGCCTTGCGGCGCGATCCCGCGACCGGCGAATTGAACACGATTCCCGTGGCCGGCGGCGCCGCCGGAAACACCGCCAATGACGCGAACGCCGTGCGCCCCATCGCGGTGGCCACCCAGATTGTTCCGGTGATGTGCAACGTGGTCGGCGCGGACGGCGTCGTCCTGCGCGGCCTTCTCCGCGAGGATTTCCGCGTGTTTGACGACGGCGTCGCGCAGCCCATTACCTATTTCGATGCTTCCAGCGAATCGGCGAGCGTCGCCCTCGTGCTCGACGCCAGCCCCAGCGTCTTGCGCGAATCGGACGAAATGAAGAATGCGGCGCGCGCGCTGGTGGACGCGCTTTCCGCTTCCGATCAAACCGCCGTGGTGGATTTTTCCGCGCACACCTATTTGCAGCTGCCGTTTTCCGCAGACTGGGCGCTGATTCGCAAAGCGGTGGCGCGCGTGGATGCCCGGGCTTTGCTGGGCGATACCGGCGGATCAAATATCTACCAAGCGGTTTTTCTGACGGCGCGTGAACTATTCGCGAAACGTACGGGGCGCAAGGCCATCGTCCTGCTGACCGATGGGCAAGACAGCGAGTTGGGATTGACGCTCGATCCCGTAACCGCCGGTCCCCGCGCGGGATGGCCGGCCGACCGGCTCACCTTCGAGGACGTCGAGCGAGCGCTGGCCACCGCAGACATTCAGGTGTTTGTCGTTTCCACCGAAAGCCGGCCGAAAATCATGACCCCCGATTGGGTGGCGGCACACGCGTCGCGAACATTGCTCACGTCATCCGAGCGTGGCGCGGGGATTCCCGCATACACACTGTATCTTGCGGAGCTGGCGCGCAGCTCCGGCGGTCAACTCTATTTCTTGCGCGAAGCCGAAACCCTTGCGGACACCTTCCGCCAGATCGCGCTCAGGATTCGCGCCGAATACACCCTGGGATTTTCGCCGGCCGCCAATGAAAATGCCGCACCGCATTCCGGATGGCACCAGTTGCGCGTCGAGGTCATTGGCCACGGCGATCCCGCGGTCGTGCATCGCGCCTCGTATTACGTTCCCGCAGCGCGCTAAAAGATCGCGCAAATACGCGCAGAACTGCCTTAGTAGCGCCTGCCTGCCAGTAGGCAGGCGTCCCGCCGGCTCTTCGCCGTTGGCTTTCCCCAAGACACCTGCGCCCTTAGCCTTTCGCGCAAATCGTGATTCAATAGCGGGCGATGTTCCATCGCCGAAAATTTCGCTTGCGGCTGCCGTCGCGAACGCTGCTGCTAGGTGAACGCACGCTGATCATGGGCGTTCTGAACGTGACGCCCGATAGCTTTTCAGACGGCGGGCTATTTCTAGAACCCGCAGCCGCGGTAGTTCAGGCGATGGAACTGGAGCGCGCTGGAGCGGACATCATTGATATCGGTGGCGAATCCACGCGTCCTGGTTCGACCGGTATTTCGGCGGACGAAGAGCTAGGGCGGATTTTGCCGGTGATCGAGGCGCTGCGCGGCAAGCTCGGCATCCCGATTTCCGTGGATACCAGCAAATCAGAAGTCGCGGACGCGGCCGCCGCCGCGGGCGCCGAGATTGTGAATGACGTGACGGCGCTGCGTAACGACCCGCGCATTGCCGAAATCGCGCGCCGCCGCAAACTGCCTTTGATCCTGATGCACATGCGCGGTCAGCCGGCCACTATGCAGAAGCGCCCGTTCGCGCGCGATGTGTTGCGTGACGTCACCACGGGTTTGCGCCGCGCGCTAGCAGCGGCGCGGCGAGCCGGCGTTGCCAAGTCGCAGCTCGTTCTCGACCCGGGAATCGGTTTCGGCAAAAGCTATGAACAGAATTGCGAATTGCTGGCGCGCCTGCCGGAGCTTGCGCGCCTGGGTTTCCCAATTCTCGTCGGGACATCACGAAAAAGCTTCATAGGCGGCGCGCTAAGAAATGACGGCCCGCGAACAGGCTCCGGCAACGAGCGAATCTGGGGCACCGCGGCCACGGTAGCGGCGAGCATCCTGCAAGGCGCGCACATCGTGCGCGTTCACGACGTAGCCGAAATGGTCCAGGTAGCCCGCGTCTCTGACGCGGTGCTCTCCCCGCGCTTGCTGCGAAAATGAGGCTCTGGCTCTGGGTTTTTCAGGGGGTCGGGGCTCGACCTCCAGCAGAAACCCAGCAAAATAAATGCGGCTTGGCAGTCCGCGTAGAAAGTAACGCAGGTGTCATCCCGTTTACCCTGAGCGCGGTCGCGTGGGGAGCGCAGCGGGGCCTGCCTGCCGCAGGCAGGGATCTGCTTTTCACGAGAGCCCTGAGGAGCAAGTCGAGGAGAAGCGCATAGAATTTCTCGGCCATTTTCGGCGCCTCACTGCAATTCAGCGCAATACCTTCGTCGCCTGCTTCCTGGGGTGGTCGCTGGACGCCTTCGATTTTTTCATCCTCATCTTCTGCGTCACTGCCATCGCTGCGGATTTCCACGAGCAAGTCTCCGCGATTGCCGAAGCGATCTTCCTGACTCTCGCCATGCGTCCGGTAGGCGCGTTTCTCTTCGGCTTCATCGCCGATCGCTTCGGGCGCCGCCCCGCGCTGATGATAGACATCATCGCGTTTTCGGTTTTTGAGCTAGCCACCGCCTTTGCTCCTTCCCTCCACATCTTCCTGATCACGCGCGCCTGTTTCGGTATCGCCATGGGCGGCGAGTGGGGCGTCGGCGCGGCCCTGGCTTTCGAAACGCTCCCCAGGGAAAATCGCGGTTTTTTCTCGGGGCTGCTCCAGGAAGGCTACGTGGTGGGATATCTGCTCGCCGCCCTGCTCTACGGCGCGTTATTTCCGTACATCGGCTGGCGGGGAATGTTCATAGTAGGCGCGCTGCCCGCATTTTTGGTGATTTACATTCGCGCCAAAGTAACGGAATCTCCGGCGTGGCGGCAGAGCCGCGAAACCAAAAATACCGCCCCGCGCCGCAACCCCGCAAAAGACGTCGTCACCTATCTCGGCAGCTTCCTCTTTCTCGTCCTGCTCATGTTTTCATTCAATTTGTTCAGCCACGGCAGCCAGGACCTCTATCCCACTTTTCTGCAGAAGAACCACGGCTTCGATCCGCGAACTGTGGGCCTGATCGCCATCGTTTACAACATCGGCGCGCTCCTCGGCGGCATTCTTTTCGGCTCCTGGTCTGAGCGCATCGGCCGCCGCCGCGCCATCGTCATCGCCGCGCTGCTCGCAATTCCGGTAATTCCGCTATGGGCGTATTCCCCCACCGCGCCGTTGCTCGCCCTCGGCGGTTTTCTGATGCAATTCATGATTCAAGGCGCATGGGGAGTGGTTCCCGCTCACTTGAACGAACTTTCGCCTCCCGCGGTGCGCGGCACCTTTCC
Source organism: uncultured Acidobacteriota bacterium (assembly GCA_963804655.1). Classification (GTDB taxonomy): domain Bacteria; phylum Acidobacteriota; class Terriglobia; order Acidiferrales; family UBA7541; genus Palsa-295. Next base: position 371,059 of record CAWDRE010000002.1, read on the forward strand.
CGGTCTTGCATATCAACTGGGAAATTTGCTCGCTTCACGCGCCACGGTAATTCAAGCGAACCTCGTCGAGCATCATTTCGGAGGGAAGTACGCGCCCGTACTGGCCGGCACAATTCTGATCGTCGCGGTCATGGTGGCGATAGTCGCGGCCAGCGGCAAAGAAGCAAAGGGCGCGCAGCCGCTCGCAGACACGGGTTAAGCAATATTGCAACGCCGCCGCCCCCGCTCCGCGCCCTACGATTGCGCAAGTTCCTGCGTTTGAAATGGCAGCCGCCGCAGCCGCTTGCCCGTAGCCGCAAAAATCGCGTTGGCCACGGCAGGCGCCGTGGAAGGAACCCCCGGCTCGCCAATCCCTCCAGGAGGCTCGTGGCTAGCAACGATATGCACTTCAATCTTCGGCATGTCCGCGATCCGCAGCATCGGGTAAGTATCAAAATTAGCCTGCTGCACTTGCCCGCCGGCGAGAGTAATTTCGTCATAAAGCGCTGAAGTAAGCCCAAAAACCACACCGCCCTCCACTTGCGCCGCCACCATATCCGGATTAATCACCTGGCCGCAATCCACCGCCACGACGACGCGATCCACGCGCAAAGTTCCATCCTTCGCCACAGTGACTTCCGCGACATGCGCCACGTAGCTGCCAAATCCATATAACCCGGCGATCCCTCGCCCTCGCCCAGCAGGCAAGGCCTTGCCCCATCCGGATTTTTCCGCCGCCAGATCCAGCACACCCAGCAAACGATCCACGTTGACCGGCGTCTCGCCTTCATTGTCCGTTGCGCCGGCAGGTTTCTGCTTGGTAGCGATAAGTTGCCGGTGAAATTCCAAGGGATCCTTCTTCGTAGCCGTCGCGATTTCATCCATGAAACATTGCACCGCAAAGTGATTCCAATTCGCGTCCACCGCGCGCCAATATCCGCGCGGCACCGCCGTGTGCAGGAAACTTTGCTGCAACAGGTAATTCGGCACGGTGCCCGCCGGAAGTCCCGTGCCCGCAATTTCGGTTCCGCCGGTGTCGGGAAGATCGCCGCCCAAAAACGTGCCATCAGTCGAAGCGGCGGCGATGTGGTGCGACCATCCCACAACATTGTTCTGCGCATCAATTCCAGCGCGCAAATGATGACGGCTGATCGGGCGGTAGTAATCGTGCCGAATGTCGTCGTCGCGCGTCCAGATGACTTTCACCGGCGCGCCCGCCGCGCGCGAAACCAGCGCCGCCTCCACGCCGTAATCAATGCACAATCGTCGCCCGAACCCTCCGCCGATCAAGGTTATGTGAATCGTCAGCGCCGATTGCGGCAGATTCAGCGCGCTCCCAAGTGCGGTCGCCATCCCATTCGGATTCTGCGTCGGCGCCCACACTTCGCATTTGCCGTCCGCCACGGACGCCGTGCAATTCACCGGCTCCATCGTCATGTGCGCCAGAAATGGTGTTTCGTACTCGGCTTCCACCGATTTCGCCGCCCCCGCAATAGCCGCATCGGGTTCGCCGATCTTTTTCAGTTCCTTGCCCGGAGTTTTCAATAGCTCTACCAGCTCCGCGCGTTGTTTTTCCGTGGATTCATCCGCGCCGGGTCCGTTGTCCCACTCGATCGTCAGCGCGCGGCGCCCTGCAATTGCCTGCCAGGTGGAATCCGCCACCACGGCCACGCCGCCCCACAAATAATGCTGGTGGCCCGATCCCGGTTTGCGCTCTTCGCCGAAGAGCGGCGGCATTTCCACGGCAGGCACCTCAAAAACTTTCTTCACGCCGGGTACAGCCAGCGCGCGCGTAGCGTCAAATTTCTTCACCTTGCCGCCAAACACCAAAGGCCGCGCCACAACGGCGTACAACATCCCCGGAACTTTCGTGTCTATCCCGTAATGCGCTTCGCCGATCACAATGTGCTGGCCGTCCAAGCGAGGGCGCTTCGTTCCAACGATGCGGTAATCCTTGGCGTCCTTCAGCGGCACATCCTTCGGCACCGGCAACACCCCGGCTTTGCCGGCAAGCGCGCCGTAACTCAATTCTCGCCCCGTCTTCGCGTCGACTACCATGCTGGCGCCGTTCGTGGTGCACTCCGCCTTCGGCGCGTTCCAGGTTTGCGCAGCCGCCGTGAGCAACATATCCCGCGCGGAAGCACCCACCTTGCGCAGCGGATCCCAAGTGCTGCGAATGCTCATGCTGCCGCCGGTGGTCATGTCTCCATATTTCGCATCGCAATCGCCCTGCTCGATCCGCACTCGCGACCAATCGGCGTCCAGCTCTTCCGCCATTATCATGGCAAGAGCGGTGCGCACGCCTTGCCCCATCTCCGACCGCGTGATCACCAGCCGAATCTCGCCGTTTGGCTCGATCGCAATGAAGGAATTCGGCGCGCTCGTGGTGTCCTCGGCATTCGCGGCCCCCGCAAACGAAGGACAATAGAATGCGAGCAATAATCCCGCGCTTCCGGCGGCGCTCGACTTCAAGAAGTCTCGGCGCGAAAAATTTGCCGCCGCGCTCATTGACCGTCTCCAGCAGACGCCCGCTTCGCCGCGTTCCCGCCCGCGCCGTTCCCCGGCGCTAGTCCAGGTCCCGCCGTCGCGTGTCCACCAGCCGCTCGGTGCACGGCCTCGCGTATGCGCAGATACGTCCCGCATCGGCAGATGTGCCCGCCAAGCGCCTCGTCAATATCCGCATCGCTGGGCGCCGCATTTTTCCCTAGCAACGCCGCGGTAGTCATAATCATTCCCACCTGGCAATAGCCGCACTGCGGAACCTGATCTGCGAGCCACGCTTGCTGCACCGGGTGCTGGCCGTCCGGGGAAAGTCCTTCGATGGTCGTGACATTGCGCCCGGCGATGGACGAGATGCGCGTGATGCACGAGCGTGTCGCTTCGCCGGCAATGTGCACCGTGCAAGCCCCGCACAGCGCCTGGCCGCAACCGAATTTTGTGCCGGTCAGTCCCAGAGTATCTCGCAGCACCCACAGCAGCGGCGTGTCCGGCGATACTTCCACGGAATGCGCGTGGCCATTTACAGTGATCGTGATCGCGTCCATTTTTCTCCCCGTTTCATCGGCGTGCAAGGAAACTCTACGTTTAGACCGTGCGAAATGCAATTCGTGAGTAGCCATCCGCTGCTACCAGACCGTGAAAATTTCAGTTTCGCGGGAGACAGCCGAAAAGTGTAAAATCAGGCGTCACCGATAGACATAAAGGAGTAGTCATGAGCGCTTCCACGTCCCCAGCACCTTCCGCCGCCGCCATCAGCGCCGTAAAGGAAAAGGCCAAGCTCTTGAGCATTTATTCGATGATGGCCACCACGGCGGCGGGTTCCGGTCACCCCACCTCGTGCATGTCCGCCGCCGAACTGGTCGCCGGCGTGTTTTTCCACGCGATGAAATTCGATCCGAAAAATGCGAATTCGAATGACGGCGATCGCTTCGTGCTTTCCAAGGGTCACGCCGCCCCCGTATTGTACGCAGCCCTGGCGGAAGCCGGCGTGTTTCCGGTTTCGCGCGTCATGACGTTGCGCGAATTTTCCAGCGAATTGGAAGGCCATCCCACTCCGAAGATTCACGGCGTGGACGCCGCGACCGGCTCGCTCGGCCAAGGCCTTTCGGTGGGCGCCGGCCTCGCGATTGGCGCGCGCATGGATAAGAGCCCCACGCGCGTTTACGTTCTCACGGGCGACGGTGAACTGGCCGAAGGGCAGATTTGGGAAGCGGCGGCGTTTGCCGCGCACTACAATCTCGACAATTTGACCGTCATCGCCGATATCAATCGCCTGGGCCAGAGCGAACCCACCATGTACCAGCACGATATGGAACGCTATCGTCTGAAATTCGAATCTGAAGGCTTCGATACCCAGGTGATTGACGGGCACGACGTCGCGGCTGTGCTGGCCGCGCTCGATCGCGCGAAAGCCACCAAGGGAAAGCCGCAAGCCATCGTCGCGCGCACCATCAAAGGCCACGGCTTCAGCCTCGTTGCCGACAAACTGAACTGGCACGGCAAGCCGTTCTCGAAGGAACAGCTCGCCGCGGCCATCAAGGAAATGGGCGGCGGCCCCACCGTACCGCCCGATCCTGGCAAGTCCTACGAACGCAAGCCGCTGCCCACGCCGCCGGATTTTCCGCCAACGGCCGCTCCGGATTATGCCCCGGATGCGAAAGTCGCGACGCGCGAGGCCTATGGATTCGCGCTGAAGCGTGTGGGCGCGGTGAACCCGCAGCTGGTGGCGATCTCGGGCGACGTGAAAAATTCCACGTTCTCGGAGATTTTCCAGGATGCCGAGCCCGATCATTTCTGGCAGGGCTACATTGCGGAACAAAATCTCGTGAGTGTCGCGGTGGGCCTGCAAGCGCGCGGCAAAGTGCCGTTCGCCGATACCTTTGCGTGCTTCCTTTCGCGCGCCTACGACAACGTGCGCATGGCCGCCATCAGCCGCGCCAATATCAATCTATGCGGCTCCCATTGCGGCGTCTCCATCGGTGAAGATGGGCCCTCGCAGATGGCGCTCGAAGATATCGCCATGTTCCGCGCGATTCATGGCTCGGCCGTTTTCTACCCGAGCGACGCGGTTTCCACCGAACGCCTGGTGGACACCATGGCGCGGCGCGTGGGCATCAATTATCTGCGCACCTCGCGTCCGAAATTCCCGATCCTCTATTCCAAGGATGAAAAATTCCCCATGCCGGGATTCAAGGTGCTGCGCAAGAGCGCGGAAGACAAGGTCACCGTGATCGGTGCAGCGGTCACTTTGCATGAAGCGCTGAAAGCCGCGGACGAATTGAAGAAATCCGGCACGGCCATACGCGTAATTGACCTCTACTGCGTAAAGCCGCTGGACGGGAAAGCCATCGCCGCCGAGATTGCGGCCACCGGCGGAAAACTGATCACCGTGGAAGATCACTGGCCCGAAGGTGGCATCGGCGAAGCGGTTCTCTCCGCGCTAGCAGCCGTCGGTGTGTCGCCCACGAAGTTCAAGCTGATGGCCGTCACCGGCATGCCGCATTCAGGCAAGCCCGAGGAATTGGTTGACGCCTTCGGAATCTCCGCGCGCCACATCGTCGAGGCCGTCAAAGCAATCGCGTAGCGTTCAGGGCATAAGTGACTGAAAGCGAGCTCATACATGAGTGTCCGGAAGGGCGGGGCTTCAGCTCCGGTGTAAGCCACACCTTTTCTTTTGGGGCTTTCGAGTGTGTATGAGAACGACGACTTTCGTCAGGGCACGCCTTTAGCCGTGCCGTAACCGGCGCAGAATCGAAGCGGCTTCAGCCCCTGAGGAAAGGTTTTGATTTTCCCCACATGCTGTTAGCTGCCGAATGTTCCGCAGGACGCTGAATCGAGGACAATTTGACGGAAAAGCGGGTGATGGTCGGAATGCTGCCGGAAGTTGTGGTGCTGGACCCGGGCGAGCAAGTCGAATGGATCTCCAATGCCGGTAACCTGAAAATCGAATTCGACCCGCAGCGCTGTCCTTTTTCCTCCAATGTTTTCCAAGCCCCCCCGGGCGTTCGACTGGTAAGCGGCCCAACCCGCCCCGGACTAGCCGCCGGCTCGTTCAAATACAAGCTATCCCTGAACGACGTGGTCCTGGCCCAAGGCGAAGTACTTCTCCGAACGAAGTAGCCCAGCCCCCCGAACCAAGTAGCCACGCTCTCCCCCGAACCTTGCCACGTAAAACAACGCTGTCATCTCGAGCGCAGCGAGGGACCTCTCTTGCTGTTGCCCCCGCTAACCCAGCTCGTTCCCGCTCGCCTACACCTTCAGCTCCCGCACGTTTCTCGTTTTCCCAACTACACATAGCCTCAAATTTAAAAACATTGTCATCCCGACCGAAGGGAGGGACCTCTCTTGCCCTTGTCCCCGCTCCCCCGGGCCTACACCTTCAACCCGCGCATATACTCCGCATCAACCCTCAGCGCCTCAAACGGCGCCATATCAAACTCCTCCTGCTCAATAAACGCGTGCTCGATCGGGGCCTTCTTCGCGGCTTCGAAGATCGGACGATAATCTATGCTCCCGCGCCCCAGCTCCGTCGAAGGCGGCGGCGCGGACGGATTCACTGGACCCTCGAACTTGAAGTCCTTCACGTGCAGCATATAAAACCGCGTCGGATGGCGTGTAAGGTAGTCCGCCGGACTTTGCCCTCCCAGCACCATCCAGCCGCAATCTAGCTCCATCTTCACGTACGCGGGGTCGGTCAGCCGCAACAACACGTCGTAAGGCAGCACGCCATTTTCCGCGCGAAATTCGTGCATGTGGTTGTGATATCCGAAGCCCAGGCCTGCCTCATGCATTTTCTTCCCGATGCCATTGAATTGCTCGGCGTTCCAGCGCCAATCGTCCAGGGTCAATGGACCTTTATTCGCGGGCGATGAGCTCTTGGGCATCGGCGCCGCGCAAATAATGAATTCGAGCCCCAGCTCTTTGCCGAAACGCATGATTTCGTCGAGGTTCGGCTGCAACTGCGCGAGGGAATAGTGAGCGCCCACACAGCGCAGGCCCGCCCGATCCATCGCCTGCCTCACTTCGTTGGGTGTGTGATTGAAGAACCCGGCGGCTTCCATCTCTTGATAGCCCAGCGCACCGATTTGGCTCAGCGTCCCCTCATAGTCTTTGGGCAGCAGGTCGCGCACCGAATACAACTGCAACCCGAGTGGCAGTCCCAGAGGCAGTGCAGGGTGCGCTGCCGGTGGCGCTGCGGAAGGGTGAGCGAGCAGCGAAGGCGTGCTGCTCCAGAGCGCGGCGCAGGCTGCCGATGCAGAGGCGCCGTGCAAAAAAGCCCTTCTCGAAATCAGCTTCACGGCCAACTCCTGATTTTCCGCTTGATTTTAGTTAACTCTATCCGCGCATCGCGTTCGCGCCGCCATCCCACGTCGCAATCGTATTCTTGAAATACGCGTAATTGGCTAAATGGCAGCCGATTGCCGCGTGGTTGCCGAACACTTCGTTTTCGACAGGCGCTTTGCGCGTGCGCACCGCGTCGAAAAAGTTGGCCTCGTGCGCCGCGACGTCGCTATACCCGATTGGCGCCGTAAATGTCTCCCCCTCCACCACCTGGTAACCCAGCGGCGGTGGCTGAGGATGTTCGGCGGCCCACTGCGCCAGATATTGATTGCGCAAGCGCGCCGGCCAGCCCTTGGTGGAATATGTTTCCGGCTTGGGGCTATCGTCTTGCGGCGCGAAAGTGAGAGTTTGCCCGTTGATTTCCATGGTGCCCTTCGTGCCGTAAAATTTGATCGGCTCGCCGCCGGCATTACTCAGGTTGCAGCGCAGCGCGACGCGAACTTTCGGGAAATCGTAGAGAGTTTCGATCAGATCCGGCACATCCCGCCCGTCCTTCCAGCGAAAAAGTCCGCCGCTGGACTGCGCCCGTTGCGGCACTTCGTTCATTCCCGCGATAAAGTAGATCCCGGAGAGCAGGTGTACGAAGAGATCACCCGGTAGCCCCTCCCCATAATCCAGGAAGCAGCGCCAGCGGAAAAACCGCACCGCGTCAAACGGGCGCTGCGGCGCGTCCACCAGGAACGCGTTCCAGTCAATCGTCTGCTCGCTCGCGTCCGGTGGAATCGGATACACCCATGCGCCGCTGGCCGAATTGCGGTCGGACGAGCCCTCAATATAGAACACGTCACCCAGCGCGCCCGAAGCGTAGAGCTCGCGCGCTTTCTCATACACGATGGAACTGACGCGCTGGCTGCCCACTTGCATGATGCGGTTATTCTTGTGTACCGCCTCCACCATCGCGAAACCATCCTCGACGGTGTGCGACATCGGCTTTTCGCAGTACACGTCCTTGCCGGCAGCGCAGGCATCCAGCACCACGCGGCGATGCTGGTGGTCCGGGACGGCGACTATCACCGCGTCCACATCCTTGCGGTCCAGCACCTCACGGTAATTGCGCGTCGCCGGAACTTGTTTTTGCACGGACTCGCGGGCCGCTTCATGGCGGCTGTCGTAAAGATCGCAGACCGCAACGCATTCGATGCCCGGCACCTCGAGCGATGCCTGCAGCAACTCGCATCCCCGTGTCCCTGTGCCGATCGCAGCGAAGCGAACACGATCGCTCGCCGCCACTGCGCGACTCATACCCCACATCGGGGCGGGCGAGAGCAAAGTAGCTTTCGCCGCCGCACCGGCAGCCACGGATCCGGCGCCGATTCGCATGAAGTCCCGGCGTGTCAAACGCATTTTGCCCCTCCTCTCCTGCACGTACTGCGAGGCCCGTATCGCGGGCCCTTTGCGCGCGCTCTAGGACCGTCCACGATACCGCCGCCACCGTGGCCAATCCAAGCGGATTTAAGCTACATTGACTCTGGCGATCGGTAGGAAGAGTACCGACTCGCTTCTTTATGGCGCCATGAAACTTCGTATCCGATTGCAGGGCGCTTGCCCGGCGAAAGAGGCCATATGAATCGTCGTGAGTTTAGCCAACTGACTATCGCAGCGGCTTTAGGACAGTCGTTTCTTCGCGGAATCGGCCCGGCAAGCCCGCCTGCTGACGATATCCGGCTCTCCTTCATGATGTGGGCGCTGGAAAAACAGGCTCCGCTGGAACAGTGCATCGAGATTGTTGCGGCTGCTGGCTACCAGGGGATCGAACTTGTCGGGGAGTTTCAAAAGTGGTCGAAGGACGATACCCGCAGGATCATGGGAAGAGCGCGCTCCCTGGGACTGGTGGTGGATTCGATGAGCGGCGTGCGGGCCGGTTTTGCGGTTCCCGACGAGTCGGCGGATTTTATGACGCAACTCGCGGCACAAATCAGCGCGGCACGCGAGCTGGAGTGCTCGCAGATAATCCTCCTATCCGGCAAACGCGTGGAGGGACTCGATCCGAAAGCGCAGTACCGTACATGCATCGAAAATCTGAAACGGGCCGGCGATGCCGCCGCCAAGAATGGCATCCAGATCGTCATCGAGCCGATTGACCCCCTGGAGAATCCGTCAATATATCTGAGCACGGTGACCGACGCGTTCGCGATGGCCCGGGAAATCGGAAGCCCGAGCGTCAAGGTTCTGTACGATTTTTATCACGAGCAACGCGCCTACGGTAATTTGATCGAGAAGCTGGAAAACAACATCGAATGGGTTGGCTTAATTCATGTGGCGGACGTTCCGGGTCGCCATGAGCCGGGCACGGGTGAAATTGACTACACGAACATCTATCGGAAGCTCGCGGAGCTGAAATACAACAAATTCATTGCGATGGAATATTATCCGACGGAAGATCCCGCGGCATCGCTGAGGGCGTCGCGATTAGCCGTGCAGCAGGCCATGCGCGCCCCGGCTGCGTCCTCACGTAAAGCCTGAGGGCTCTCAAAGCAGGGTTGCTCGGAACGAGACGAATTTATTGAGGCATACGCGATGAAAGCCGCCGTCCTGCGCGAATTCAAAGAGCCGCTCAGCATTGAAGACGTGGCTCGGCCAAATCCCGACGTGCACGAAGTGCTGATCGAGGTGGAAGCCTGCGGCGTGTGCCATTCGGATTTGCATTTGGCCGATGGCGATTGGCCGCAGCTTGTTCGCATCACCAAAAGACCATTGATCCTGGGGCACGAGATTGCGGGCCGTGTGGTGGAAAAAGGCGCTGCGGTAGCCGACCTGGCACTGGGCGATCGTGTCGGCGTGGCGTGGCTGCACTGGAGCTGCGGCGAATGCGAATTCTGCCGCGAGGGCAATGAGAATCTCTGCCTGAAACAAAAGATAACCGGTGTGACTGTGGATGGAGGCTACGCCGAATTTGTGAAGGCCCCCGCGAGTCACGCGCTGAAAATTCCCGGCGGGCTTTCCAGCGTGGACGCCGCGCCGCTTTTTTGCGCAGGTGTCACCGTCTATCGCGCGCTGCGGCACGCCAAGATTCAACCGGGGCAACGTCTGGCAGTCTTCGGCGTCGGTGGCCTCGGCCATCTGGCGGTGCAGATCGCCAAAGAGATGGGAGCCACGATTACCGCCGTAGATGTCTCCGATGAAAAACTGGATCATGCGAAAAGCCTCGGCGCATCCGCAACGCTCAACGCAACGAGCGTAAACGTCGTGAAGGAATTGCGGCGCGCCGGCGGCGTGCATGTCGCTTTAGTCACTTCCGCTTCCAAAGCAGCCTATGACACCGCGCTTCCCTGCGTTCGGCCCACCGGGCTGCTGTTGGTCGTGGGCCTGCCTTCGGACTCCATCTGTTTTCCGCCCATTATGATGGCCGCGTCCGAGGTCCGTGTGCAGGCGTCTTCGGTCGGCACGCGCGAGGACCTGCTCGGCGTGCTGGCGATGGCCGCAGCCGGAAAGCTCCACAGCCAGGTAACCACGCGGCCCCTGGAGCAAGCGAATGAAGTGCTGGCCGAGCTCCGCAAAGGGAGCGTATCCGGCCGTATCGTGCTAACTCCGCGCTAAGGCACCCACATCGCCGCCCGAGCCGCGTGCTCGTTTACTCGATTAGATCCGATCGTCGTTGCGTTGGTAACTACCAGAGACGTGCGGCTATCGGCTTCGCTTGATTTTCGCTGCGCCGCCGGCCGCGACCGGCCATCCTGCTCCGTCTCCGCCACCCCGCGGGCGACTTCTGCGCTATCGCTTCGCAGCACGACCGTCTTCGGCAGAACAAAGCCAAGTTTACATTTTAGAATGGCTTTCGGAACTAGCCAGCCGATAGCCGTCAGCCTACGGTAAAATTTCTACAGGTGCCCTCTCGATGAAATCCGCTCGTTCAACCGGTCTCATTGTGGGCGCCTGGGTCTTTTTTGTAGGCGGATACGGAGCCATTGCCCTATTGGCTTCTCCCGACTCGCCCTGGGCGAGTTTCAGTTATTTCTTCGCCTGCCTCGTCCCACTCTTTGCCAATACCTGCCTGCTCTGGAACGCCGCTTCACCCTATCGGCGGCAAAACGGATTCTGGATGCTGCTGGCGTTGGGCTGCGCGTTCTGGCTGGCGGGCATATTGGTGATGGTTTACAACGAATTCGAAATTGGCAATCAGTCGCAACCGACGTTTACCGCGGATTTGCTGTTTTTTCTGCACACTGTTCCTTTCATGGCTTCGCTGGCGCTGATGCCGCACGCCCGAAAAATGCGTGAAACGCTGCGCTTCGGCTTGATTGACCTGCTGCTGTTGGCGGTCCTGTGGCTATACGTTTACATCTTTGCCGCGATGCCATGGAAACTCGTCTCGCCCGATCTCCAGTTGTTTCATTCGCGCGATTTCGGCAGCTACGTGATTGAGAATCTCGTCGTTGCCATTGGCTTCGGCATTCTGTTTTTTCGCTCGCGCGGATCGTGGCGAACCGTCTATGGCCATCTCTTCGGTGCATTCTCACTCTATGTCGTCGGTATGTTTCTCGCGGAGCTCGCGCTGCGCGAGGGCTTGTTCCATGCCGCTAGCCTGATGCGTTTGCCGATGCTCGCGGCCTTTGTCTGGTTGGGAACCGCGGGAGTAGTGGCGCAAGGCCTGCCGTTCGAGCCCGAGCCGCCTCCCACGTCGGTGCGGCGAGACACCCAGTGGCCCGCCCGCATGGCGATGTGGGGCGTGCTGGCGGCGCCAGTATTGGCCGCTTGGGATGAGTTCGTCAGCAGCGCGCCGGACCCCGTGAAACGGTTCCGCCTGATCGCGACTCTGGGGGTGATTTTTGTCGGCGCGGGACTCGTTTTCTTCCGGCAATATCTGGTCTATCAGGAACGCACCGGGCTGGTGCACGATTTGTGGGAGTCGCTCGAAAATATCAAGCGGCTGCAAACCCATTTTGTGCAATCGGAGAAACTGGCCTCGCTCGGGCAGCTCGCCGCGGGCGCCGCGCACGAAATCAATAATCCGCTGACCGCGATCCTTGGGTATTCCGATTTGTTGACGATCGAAAACGGGACGGACACCCGCGCGCACTCGCTCGGCGAAAAAATCCGCGAGCAGGCCCGGCGCACCAAGGACCTTGTCAACAATTTGCTCAGCTTCGCGCGGCAGGTTCCCGCGGAGAAACAGTTGCTCGATCTGAACACCGTTCTTACCGGAGCGGTGCAACTGCGCAATCTCGATTTGCGCGAGAAGAATATCCGCATCGAGCTCGAGAATCGCAGCGTGCTGCCCGCTGTGCGCGGCGATCCCAACCAATTGTTGCAGGTTTTCTACCATCTCATCAGCAATGCGGTGGATGCGATGGTCACCGTCGGTGGCGGCGTACTGCTGATTCGCACGCTGCGCGAGCGCGGGAACGTGGTGATCGAATTTTCGGATACCGGTCCGGGCATGAAGGACCCAGATAAGGTTTTCGATCCGTTCTACACCACGAAGGAAGTGGGCAAAGGCACAGGCCTCGGGCTCAGCATTTGCTACGGAGTGATGCAGGAACATGCCGGGCGAATCTCCGGCTTCAATCGCCCGGAGGGCGGCTGCACGTTTCGCCTGGAACTGCCGGCCGTGCTCGCCGTGTTTCCGCAATTGCCAACGACGCCCGCCGCGCCGGTCAATACACGATAGAAAATCACCACGACTCCGATTTGAGAAATACGCATTTTGCGGCGTAGCCGCCGCACGTCGCTCTTCGATGCTTTCGGTTGATATGTTAGAGTCGGAAACTTCATGGACATGCCCACCAGCGCTATGGCTCCCGCGATTGCGACCGAGCACTTGACGCGACGTTTTGGCGATCTGGTCGCCGTACAGGACGTAAACCTCCGCGTCGCGCCCGGCCAGTTCTTCGGCTTTCTGGGTCCTAACGGCGCCGGAAAATCCACCACCATCAAAATGCTCACCGGCCTGCTCGCGGCATCGTCCGGGCGGATGGAAATCCTGGGCGTGGATCTCGCGCAAAATTCCGTCGAGGTCAAACGCCAGATTGGCGTAGTGCCGGAAGGCATGGCGCTCTTTGGCCGGCTGACCGGCTCCGAATATCTGAATTTTGTCGGCCGCATGTACGGGCTCGACCGCGTGACCGCCGCGAAACGCACCGCCGAATTGCTGGATTTCATGCAGCTGGTGGACCAGCCGAAGACTCTCGTGACCGATTATTCGCACGGAATGCAGAAAAAACTCGCGCTCGCCGCCGCGGTTATCCACGGCCCCAAAATTCTTTTCCTCGATGAGCCGTTCGAAGGCGTGGACGCCATCGCCTCCAACACTTTGAAGGCCATGCTGCAAAGCATGATCGCGCGCGGCGCCACGATATTCCTTACTTCGCACGTGCTGGAAATTGTCGAACGGCTTTGCAGCCACGTCGCCATCATTCATCGCGGACAGCTTGTGGCGCAGGGCTCGCTCGAGGAGCTGCGCGAAGGCGTGCAAGCGCAGGCGGCCGCCGCGCTCACCGCGGGCGGCGCAGCCGGCGCTGCTCCCGGCGAAAAACTCACTCTCGAGGAAATTTTCCTTCGCGTTGTCGGCGGCACGCGCCGCGCCGACCAGGAACTTTCATGGCTGGGCTAATCTTTTCACCGCGGGCGCGCGGCCAGTTCGCCGCGATCGGTTTTGTCCGCTGGCGTCTTTTTGTAAACTCCCTGCGCACCATCCGCGGGCGCCTGGAAGTCGTCTCACGCGCATTCATGTTCCTGGGATTCGCGATGTTGGGGCTGGGCGGCTCGTTCGCAATGGGATTGGGGGCGTGGTATTTCGTCTCGCACGGCCGCACGGAAGTGCTGGCGCTATTGTTGTGGCCGCTCTTTTTGTTCTGGCAGTTATTTCCGGTGATGGCCAGCGCGTTCACGGAAAATGTGGATTCCTCAAACCTTCTCCGTTTTCCGCTTTCGTTTCCCTCCTATTTTCTGATTCGCATCGCGTACGGGTCGCTGGACCCCGCCACTGCAGTGGGAAGCCTCTGGCTGCTGGGAATGGCTGTCGGGATCGGCTTTGCTAGTCCTGCCTATTTCTTTGTGGCGCTGCCCATTCTAATTTTGTTCGGGATCTTCAATATCCTGTTGGGCCAGATGATTTACACCTGGGTGGAGCGCTGGCTGGCGCGGCGGCGCAGCAGGGAAATTCTCGGCTTTGTGTTTTTGTGCGTGATGATTAGTTTTCAATTCGTCGGGCCACTGACGCGGCATTACGGAAATACCGCGGGGCCGGTTATTTCTCGCTTCACCACGCAGGCGATGCCGTTCGAACGGCTGCTTCCGCCGGGCCTGGCGGCTGCGTCACTCGCTCGCGCGCTGCAAGGCGAATACGGCTTGGCCCTGGGCGCCTTCGCGCTGGAGGGCGCTTACGCGCTGGCGGTGCTCTGGCTGCTGAACGTGCGTTTACGCGCGCAATATCTGGGCGAGAATCTCAGCGAAGCCGTCGCACGAACGGCAAAACCCACCGCCAAACAAAAAATACAGGTCGGGTGGAATATCGAGGGCGTTCCCGGCTCGGTTTCGGCCGTCGTTGAAAAAGAGCTTCGTTATCTTTCGCGCAGTGGCCCGATGTTGTTTACTCTGGTGATGCCCGTGGTGGTGCTGCTGATTTTTCGGTTTACACCCGGGAAATCGGACAATCCGGGAGGCATCTTCGCGCATGCCGCCGATCTCGCCTTTCCGGTGGGCGCCGCCTACTCGCTGCTGATGCTCACGAACTTGGTCTATAACAGCTTCGGCCCCGACGCAGCCGGCATTCAGTTTTTCTTTGTTTCCCCGGTACGCTTTCGCGAGATTCTGCTGGGAAAAAATCTGGCCGCGGCGTTTGTCCTGGCTGCGGAAATAGCCCTGGTTTGGCTCGCAACGTGTCTGATGTATCGCCCGCCTGCGTGGGACATCGTTCTGGCGACGGTGACTGGAGTTTTCTTCGCGATGCTGGTGAATTTGATCGCTGGGAATTTCCTTTCGGTGTTCACGCCGAAGAAAATAGATTTTGGCACGTTCGGCCGGCAGCGCGCGTCCAACACCACCGCGTTCGCCAGTCTGGGCATTCAGGCCGTCGTCGTTGGATTGTGTGCGATTGCGCTGCTGGCGGCGCGCGCCGCCCATCACATCTGGGTCGCGGCCGTCGTTTTCATCATTCTCGCGGCCGCCGCCGCGGTCGCCTACTTCCTCACCTTGAACCGCATGGACGCCATCGTCTTGAAGCGCCGCGAAGTGATGATCACCGAACTCTGCAAAACTTAGCCGAAAATCCAGTGAGCGCTTGCGAGTGATCCATCTTGACGGTTGGTTTTTAATCATCTAGACTAACTATCTAGGTTGATAAGGAGTCTCCGCCAATGCGAACTGTAGGCTTATTCGAAGCCAAACAAAAGCTCTCTGAACTGATCGAACACGCCTCCAAGGGCGAGCGCATCGGCATCACCCGTCGTGGCAAGCTCACCGCGCTCATTATCCCTCCTCAGCCGGAGCTCAGTCTGAAGGAAAGCTTTGACGAAATTGAAAAGATACGTAAGAAGATTCGCCTCCCCAAGGGTATGACTATTAAAAATATGATCGAGGAAGGGCGCAGTTGAATCGTTTTGTCTTGGATGCCTCGGTCGCCCTCGGATGGATCGCCGACGAGCCCCCCTCGCCGTACGCTTTACGGATTAAGCAGGGCCTCTTGAACAACCGGCGTGCAGTCGTACCCGCGCACTGGCATGTTGAGATCGCCAATTGGTTCGCTGTCGCCGGGCGCAGAGGAGTGCTCGACGAATCGCAGGAGAGTATCCTCTTGTCGGCCCTAGATGGCATTATCGCTGGGGCCATCGATACCGAAACTAGCCCCGTTTCGATGCGCCAGGCCCTAGCGACTGCCCGCCACTTTCAGCTTTCGGCTTATGACGCTGTATATCTTGATCTTGCGCTCCGTCAGCATCTGCCGCTTGCGACCCTTGACCAGCAATTGCGGGTGGCCGCAAAAAAGGCTGGAGCGGAATTGCTGCAGTAACTATCGTTCCGGACACCACGAAGTTTCTGCGCCTTCTCTTTGATTTCAAATCCGTTTGCAACCGGGTGGAACGCTAGGTTACATTCGCGTGGCGCACGAAGCTTATCGCGCCAAGGACGCTAAAATGAATTGCCGCGCTCTTCCTTTTTTCTATTTTCTTTTTTCCGTTTTCGTTCTTCACGCTTTGCCCACCGCGGCACAATCGCAGGCGGCGTCCGGTGTCAACACAGCGCAGCCGCTCGGACTAGAGCAACTCGTCGGGACGCCCGCCGTCTCGGGATACGAAAATCAGCTGGCGGAAAAAATCAGCAGAGACGTGAAGCGTTTTCATCCCGTGACCGACAACTTGGGCGACGTGATTGTCACCATCGGCAGCGGCGCGCCGCATCGCCTGATCGTCACGCCGATGGATGAGCCCGGTTTCGTCGTCAGCGACATTACGCCGGATGGTTACCTGCGCGTGCAGCGGCTTCCTCAGGGTGGCGGCTTGCCGCCGATATACAACGAAATGTATTCGGCGCAGCCCGTAAAAATCGGCACGGCCAGCGGCAAATGGATTGATGGCGTCGTGGCCGGTCTCTCGGTGCACCTGCAAGGCGGTCGAGCGAATCCGCCCAAGGCCACGGACATCGAGAATATCTACGTGGACATCGGCGCAAGCTCAGCCTCGGAAGTTCGCAAAGCAGGTGTGGATCTGCTCGATCCCATCGTCATCAACCGGCGGCTGATGGAGCTCAGCTACGGCCAAATGGCTGGAACTTCGATTGGCGACCGATTCGGGGCCGCGGCGCTCCTGGAATTATTGGGCCATCTTGATTCCGCCAAAGTTAAAGGCACGTTGACGATTGCGTTTGTTGTGCAGCAACGCACCGGCGCTCGCGGCTTGCAGCGCATTCTTACGCAGACGCCAGCGGACGAAATGATTTATGTCGGAAGGCTGCTTCCCGGCGGCCCGATTCCGGGGATGGAGACGCTGCATCGCGCGCCGCGCCGCGATCCAGGGAATGGCGTACTGGTTGGAGTTGAGAAGACCGACGGTGCGCTCACCGGTTTTGAGGACGAACTGAAGCAGCTGGCCGATGCTAACAAGATCCCGCTCGCGTCTGACTATTCCGGCGGCGTCTTTCCCGCGACGTACCTGCCGTTGCCGCAGTTGCCGGCGAAATTTGCCCATATCGGTATCGCCACTTCCTGGACTGACACTCCCGCCGAGTTGGTGGACGGCAAAGATTTGCTGGCGTTGACGCAGCTCCTGGACATCTATGCGGAAGGCTCACCTTCCGGAGCTTCCGGTGGAGCTGAGGACTCTGGCATCCACGGCTGTCCCATGCATGTCCGCTTGCCGATCACCGCGATGCTTACCGAGTTGGTGCAGGCGTACGGCGTTAGCAATCATGAAGGCCCGGTGCGCGAGTGCGTGGACCGCTTGCTGCCCGGATGGGCGAAGACCGAAACCGATGACGCCGGGAATTTGATTCTGCATCTGGGCACGGCCCCCGCAGGAAGCAAGGCTCCGCGGATTCTGGTTGTCGCGCATCTGGATGAAATCGGCTTCGCGGTGAAATCCATTTCGCAAGACGGCCGGCTGGAAGTGGAGTGGCGCGGCGGCGGTGAACTGAGTTTTTTCGCGGGACATCCCGCGCTGGTGCATCTGGCGAAGGGCGGGGAACGAGACGCGATCGTCGAGTTACCCAACGGCTGGGACACGTCCACTTTCAAATGGCCCGCGGAATCTTCCGACACCGCCATTCGCGTGGATGTCGGCGCACGCACGCCCGAAGAAGTGGCGAAACTCGGCATCGCCGTCGGCGACACGATCACTATTCCCAAAGCGTATCGGCCGCTCCTCGGCACGCGCGCCAACGGACGCAGCTTCGATGATCGCGTCGGCGACACCGCGCTGATTTCCGCGGTGTGGACGCTGGATGGACCGCTGAAAGATCGCGACATCACGTTCGTGTGGTCCACCGGCGAAGAGCTCGGCCTGGTCGGCGCCGCAAAACTGGCCAAACGCCTGGATGATGAGGGTCACGTGCCCGATTACGTGTTTGCCGTGGACACCTTCGTCAGCGCGGATTCGCCCATCGAATCGAAGCGTTTCGCCGACGCGGAAATTGGCAAAGGATTCGTCATCCGCGCGGTGGACAATTCCAATATCGTGCGCACCGATTTGGTGGAGCGCCTGATAAAGCTCGCGCGCTCCGGTCAAATTCCCGTGCAATACGGCGTCACCGGCGGCGGCAACGACGGCTCCGCATTTGTGCGTTACGGCTCGGTGGATATCGCGCTGGGATGGCCGTTGCGCTATTCGCATTCGCCGGCAGAGGTGATTGATACGCGCGACGTGGATTCGCTCGCGCGCATTATCACCGCCATCGCGAAATCCTGGTAAATTTTGCTTCCCGACCGAACCTGCAACCGGCAGCCGCCGCTTGCCCCACCGCAGGCGTGGACTTGGCCCGCACTTTGCTATAATCGCGCGCCGTGAGTGAACCCGCATTCAAGCCGCCTCGCCACATCGTCATCGAAGGGCCCATCCGCGTCGGCAAGTCCACGCTCGCGAAGGTGCTGGCCGAGCAACTGCACGCGCGCCGCATTTTTGACGCCGACGACAACCCCTTCCTCGTGGATTTCTATGACGAAAAGCCTGGCTCCGCCTTCCGCGCCCAGATGTATTTTCTGTACGAACGCCATCGCCGCCTGCTGGAGACTCGTCCGGAAGATAATCCCGCGCCGATCGTCAGCGATTTCCTGTTCGAAAAGGACAAGATTTTCGCCTACCTCAATTTGGACAACGAAGAACTGAAACTCTACGAGCGCTATTTCGAAATGCTCGCGCCGTCGGTTCCCGCGCCGGACCTGGTGATTTATTTGCAAGCCAAGCCGGAGGTTCTGCGCAAGAGGGTTTCGAAAAAAGGCGATCCTGCAGAAACGCAGATATCTCCCGAGTACGTGGAAGCCGTGGCCAACGCCTACGAGCACTTTTTCTTCCGCTATTCAGGCTCGAACTTGCTGGTGGTGGATACTTCGGAGATCGATTTCGTGGAGCGAAACCAGGACTTGCAGGAACTGCTTCGCCGCCTGCGCCAGCCCGTGAAGGGTACGCAATATTTTCTTCCATTGGGCCAAGGTTAGGCGCCCGCAAACGCAATCGCTCGCCTGCTGATTCACAATTGTGATGACCAAAAAGGGGGACGGGACGGGCCGCCCCGCCAGGCTGCCCGTCCCGCACTGCGCACAGGAGGAATTCGCTTAAGCTGCCTTGTCTGGCCCGGTCAGCCGGTGACGCAACCTTCCCAGCGTGCGATTCACCGGATGGCTGCGGTGCAAAAATGTGAGCACCGGAGCGCGACGCACTCCGATTTTTTCCAGCGCGCGACGGATGCGGAAATCCCTTCCCGCGGACACCAGCCCTCTTTCGAGAGTGGTGATCGCTTCCGACGTGCGTCCGGCCTGGTAATAAACCTCCGCCAGGTTTAAATAAAGCTGCGCGTGATTGTGTTTCATTCCCAGCGCTTCGCGGCACAACGATTCCGCGTCGCCGAATCTTTTTTCGGCGAGCGCCGCGAGCAAACCGGTGTACGAAAGATAAAATGGATTTTTTGGAGCAATGCCAAGGGCGCGCCGGGCGTGTTGCAGGGCTTGTTCGGATTGTCCGTCGCGGAGGTTTTTCAGGCACTCTTTGAAATCATTCATTCCGGCATCCGAGGGGGACGTGGTTCCGATCCAGTGGGACATAGGCTCCTTCCTTGCCCCGCGGACACAGGCGAGGCAACTGAAGAAAGCCTACCTTCCGGCGGTCGGCTTGAAAATAGAGCGTTCGGACAGCTTTTGGGCTACTCCCTTTTCCTGTACGGAGTGACAGGCAAAGGAATGGGCAACTTCGCGCAGCCGCAAACGCATGCTCGGTCGCGCAGCGAAGCCCCCGTTAGCCCCTGTTTTATTGGGTTTTTTGCAGGTACCGATTAAACCAGCCGACGGAGCGTTCGATCACGTCCCGGCTGTGCGCCGGGTCCGCAAACGCGTGGCCCTCGTTCGGATAAATCACAAATTCGGTGGGCACCCCCAGCGTTTTCAGCGCGTGCCAGAATTCGTACGATTGCGGCGGCGGACATTCTCCATCGCGGTCGCCCACCACCATCAGCGTCGGCGTCTTCACATTTTTTATGAAGGTAATCGGCGCGCTTTTCGCGTACACCGCGGGATCGTCGTAAACAGACGCGCCGAAAAATGGAATCATCCACTGATCAATTTTGTTTTCGCCGTAATAGCTCAGCCAGTCCGATAGACCCGCGCCGGAAACTGCCGCGCCAAAGCGATTTGTTTGCGTCACGGCCCACATCGTCATGTAGCCACCATAGCTCCAGCCGGTGATTCCCAGCCGATTCGGATCTACGGGCGCCGACTGAATGGCTTCGTCCACGCCCGCCATGATGTCGCGAAAATCCCCGTAGCCAAAATCCTTCACGTTGGCCTGCGTGAACGCTTCGCCCTGCCCATAGCTGCCGCGCGGATTCGGCTGCAGCAGAAAATATCCCTGCGAGGGCAGCGCCTTATAGTAAGCCCAGCGGCTCGGCCAGCTCGGCGTCACCGCGGCACTCGGGCCGCCGTGGACGCACACCACCAGTGGATATTTCTTCGCCGGATCGAAATCGCGCGGATAGGTGAGCCAGCCTTGGACGGTGCCGATGTCCGTCTTCCAATGCAGGCTGACGGATTTGCCCCAGGCCGGACGCAGGCTCGCGTTGCGGTGGGTGATCTGTTTCCATTCGCCCAGTCTTCCGGCCCAGACTTCCGGTGGGTTATCGAAAGACTGTTGAATGGCCGCCGAGGTCTGGCCGTCCGTGGAAATTGAAATCGCGATTCCGTATCCACCGGCGGAAACGTGGCCGTCAAACGTGTGCAGGGTCTTTTCACCGCCGCCGCTCGCGTCAATTACGGCGAGCGCGCTGAGCCCATCCTTATTTTCGGCGCAGAGAATGTGGGTGGAATCCACCGACCAGCTGATTGAACTGGCCGACGCGCTCATTCCCGGCGTCAGGTCCCGCGGTTCGCCTCCGGCCGCGGGGATGGCATAGACGTCTCCGCCGACGCTGCCCTCATCGCTCATCAGGCCGCCGATGAATGCGATGGTCTCGCCGTCAGGCGACCATCGTGGCCCGGCGATTTGCATTCCCGGCTTTTTCAGCAGCGGATTCATGGTGTTGCTTGCCGGATCAAGCGAGAAGAAATTCGCGATGTACCAATTATCATCGCCGTTGCCGGGGGCAGCGGTCACCACCAGGCGTTTGCTGTCCGGCGCCCAATCGAATTCATACACGTACATATCCGCCGGCGAGACTCGTCGCACACTCGCGCTCGCTGCGTCAACGAGCGTCAAACGCTGCTCCAGAAAACTTTCCGACACCACGCCCTCGTCGGGAGTCTCCGCCACCAAGGGGCCCGCCGCGCGCGTGGCATTCTCGGTGTAAAGGAGTGCGATCTGTTTTCCATCGGGCGACCAGCCGGGGCCGCTCAGAAAGCCCTTGAAGTTCGTCAATTTCTTTGCAGGCGCTTTCCCATTCGCCGGCGCGACGAAAAGTTGCAATTGGCCGCGCTGCGCGGCGTCGGAAAGGAACGCAAGTCGCGTGCTGTCCGGCGACCACGCAAGATCAAGTTCGCGGAAGGCAGCTTTGCCGTCACCGGCGGTAATTCGCCGCGGCTCGCCTGTGCTATCCGCTGCCGCGACGTAGATCGCGGTGTTCGCGGAAGGCGAACCGCCTGGTCCGCTGACCGCTTCTACCCACGCCACCAAGCTGCCATCCGGCGAGATTTCGGCCTGGTAAAAGGATTGCACACCGAACATTGCGTGCATTGCTTCGTCCAATCCCGGCGGCGTTTTTGCTTCGTGAGTCTGCTGCGCCGCGGCTGCCGAGCCAACGCCCAGGAAGGCTGCAGCCAGGACCAGAGCTTTGAAATTGCCGTTCATTTTGTCTCCCGTATATTTACTTTCGCTTCGCCGCGCGCTCCTTGGCGGGCGCGTCTTCACGGCATGCGCATCGGCAAAATTCTGCGCCACGATGTTGAGCTTGCGGGTGTGGAAAATCAAGGGCGGGAAATTCGGCCAAACGCGAATTCGCGGAGTTGCAGCGCATCGCCCGTTGCATGAGCACGATCGAATCTTCGCTTGCGGCACGCCATCCCGGCAGCTATTCTCGGGCGTGTTTTTCTTGAGGAGTCTCATGATACTGCCGAGCATTCGCCGCATGGCCCGCTTCTTTTATTTTGCTGCTTTTGTGCCGGCCCTCGCCATCGCGCTGCCCGCCAGGGCGTTTGCGCAATCCAGCAACGCGCAGACAAATCCAGCGGCCGTCGAACAGGGGAAATTCATCCTGCATAAATTCGAGCAGCCGATCGGCCTGGAAACTTACGAGGTCACCAAAGACGGCGATTCGCTCCGCGTGAAAATGGATTTCAAGTTTACCGACCGCGGAACGCCCGTCCCGCTGACTGCTTCCTTTCTCGGCGCCGCTGATTTGACGCCGGAAGAATTCGAAATCAAAGGGAATAACTCGCGCAGCACCACGATTGATGACGCCGTAGAAATTCAAGCGGAGAAAGTGCGCATACGCGACCGGAATAAATGGACGGAAAGCGCGCGGCCGGCGCAATTCTTCACGATTGCGGGTTACGCGCCCGCCACCATGCAAATGCTGATGGTCCGTTATTGGGCCGCCCATGGTTCTCCGGCACAATTGGCCACCTTGCCCAGCGGGCAAGTGAAAATCGAGCCGCGCGGCCAGGACTCCATAAAAATTGACGGGAAAGATCAGACGCTGGATCGCTTCACGGTGGAAGGACTGATTTGGGGCCGCGAGACGCTGTGGTTCGATGCCAGCCGCAACCTTATCGCTGAGATCAGCACGGACGCCGAGTTCGACCATTTCGAAGCGATTCGCGAAGGCTACGAAAGCGGCCTGGGCACGTTCGTGAGCCACGCAGGTTCCGACGAGATGGCTGCACTCGCGGACATTTCCAAGAGCATTTCCGGCAGCCGTGCGGAGAAAATCGCGCTCGTTGGGGGCACCTTAATTGACGGCACCGGCCACGAACCTATTACAGACTCCGTGGTCGTCATCGAGAAGGGCAGAATCGTGGATGCCGGCCCTAAGTCGCGCGTCAAAATTCCGGGCGGCGCACAAAAAATAGACGCGCGTGGCAAAATCATACTTCCCGGCCTGTGGGACATGCACGCGCACTTCGAGCAAGTCGAGTGGGGGCCGATTTATCTGGCCACCGGCGCCACCACGGTACGGGATTGTGGCAACGAATTCGAATTCATCACTGCTGTGCGCGATGCCGTGGCCAATGGCCGCGGGTTGGGGCCGCGTTTGCTGGCAGCCGGTATCGTGGACGGCAGCGGGCCGCTCGCGATTGGCGTCACCCGCGTGGATACGCCGGAAGAAGCCAAGATGTGGGTGGACAAATACCACGCCGCCGGCTTTCAGCAGATGAAGATCTACAGCTCGGTGAAGCTGGAGGAAGTGAAGGCCCTTGCCGAGGAAGCGCATCGGCTCGGCATGACCGTCACAGGCCACGTGCCCGAGGGGCTCACCGCCTACCAGGTGATCGAAGCGGGTCAGGATCAGATCAATCACGTCCCTTACATCGCGGATATTATGATCCCGCCGCTTCCCGAAGATGCCAGCCGCCTTGATCGCACCAAGGCCCTCGCGAATATTGATTTGGATTCGCCCGAAGCGAAGAAGGCGATTGCGTTCCTGGTGCAGCACGGGACCGTCCTGGATCCGACACTCGCCATATTTGAATTTATCACGGCCAGCAGCGTCAAGCCGCCCGTCAGCATCGAGCCGGGAGTCGCGAAGGTCGCGCCGGAACTCCAGGCGATTCTGGCGGAGGCTGGGCCACCCTCGCCATACGCTGCGATTCGCGAAAAAGTTCTGCAGAAGGATATCGAGATCGTGGGCGCTCTCCATCGTGCAGGCGTGCCCATCGTGGCCGGTACCGACCAGACCGTGCCGGGCTACAGCCTCTATCGTGAGATTGAGCTTTACGTGCAGGCTGGGTTCACGCCGATGGAAGCGATTCAAGCGGCCACCATTGTGCCGGCGCGCGTGATGGGACTCGACAAGGAATTAGGGACGGTCGAGCCAGGGAAGCGTGCGGACTTGGCTATTCTCGATCGCAATCCGCTCGAATCAATTCACAATATCCGCACCGTGGAATTCGTCATTACCAATGGCGTGATGTACAACTGTGCCGAGCTGTGGAAAAGCGTGGGATTCAAGCCCTAGAAGGGCGGAGTTTTTCGAAATTCTTCGCTTGTGACCTCGCACTCGCGGAATTATGCTCCGCTTGCGAACATCATTTGGGGGGCTGGACTTCAGCTCATCGGAAGGTTGACCAATGGAAAAATGGACGCGCAGAAAGTTTTTCTTTTCCACGCTTGCCGGAGGAATCGCGGCCAGCACTCAGCGCCTTCTCGGTGCCGGCGATCCTCGGTCCGTGAAGTCTATTGCGTCTCGCCTTTCTGAGCCGGACGCCGCCCCGGCCCAAGGAGTTCGTCCGCTGATCATTTCGGCTGCGAACGGCTTTGCGCACCTCGATGACGGAATGGAAGTGCTGAAATCCGGCGGCGATACGCTGGACGCGGTGCTCGCCGTGGTTACCAAAGTAGAGGACGATCCCAATGACGATAGCGTCGGCTACGGCGGCCTGCCAAATGAAGAAGGAGTTGTCGAGCTGGACGCTTGCGTGATGCACGGCCCGACGCATCGCTGCGGAGCCGTGGGCGCCATTCAAAAGATAAAGAATCCTTCGCTGGTCGCGAAAACCGTGCTCGAAAAAACGAATCACATTTTCATTGTGGGCTCGGGTGCGCAGCACTTTGCGGAGGACGAAGGCTTCGTGCCCATGAATTTGCTGACGGAACGCTCGCGCATCGCGTGGCTGGCGTGGAAAGCATCCGTTTCGGAAAATTGGCGGCCGGGGTTGGACAGCCCGGAGTGGAAAGACAAACTCGCGGAACTTCTGGACACGCCGGAAAAGCTGGCTTGGCGCGAACATATTGAAGAAGTCGTGATGCATCCGCCCACCGGCACTATCAATTGCCTGGCGGTGAACGCTAAGGGCGATATTTCCGGCACCACTACGACTTCCGGTCTCTCCTGGAAAATCCCGGGGCGTGTCGGTGATTCGCCTCTGATCGGCGCGGGACTTTTTGTGGACAACGAAGTCGGGGCGGCGGGATCCACGGGTCGCGGGGAGGAAAATATCAAGATCGCCGGCGGCCACACCATCGTGGAAATGATGCGCAAAGGCTCCAGCCCCACGGATGCTTGCATGGAAGCGCTCCACCGCGTCGCGAAAAACTACAAAGCGTTTCCCGACCGGCTGAAAAAGTTTCACATTCAATTTTACGCTCTGAATAAAAATGGCGAATACGGCGCGGGGAGCCTCTGGGGAAAGCATATTAACGGGCACCCGGTGCAGTTCGCGGTGCATGACGGCACCAAGGCGAGGCTGGTGCCGACTACGCCGTTATTCGAGGGCATCGGCGGCGATTACTGACGCAGTTTTTCGCGCGACATCGGCTAGCGCACAAGGTCCGATGCAAAGACCAGCTGAATGCCATTCGCTTCGAGGCGCGGGATGCCGTCGGAGAGCGCGGCGATGGTTGCGCTGCGCGGGTGTCCTATGGCGATGGTGAAGCCATCGCGGCGCGCGTCGCGGGCCGCGAGTTCGAGCTGCCGGAGTATGGCGTCGCGAGAGGCCACGTCATCCAGGAAGACTTTGCGCGACGCGGCGCGCACGCCGTAGCGCTCGGCGGTGTCATAAGCCACGGTCTTTGCGTCGGTGCGGCTATCTATGAAGAAGAGGCCGCGCTGGCGCAGCGCCGGCATAAGGGCCTGCATCAGAGCGGGATCGGCGGTGGCGCGCGAGCCCTGGTGGTTATTTATGCCGACGGCGTAGGGCACGGTTTCCAGCATTCCCGCGAGCGTGGCGTCCACTTGCGTCGCGTTCATTCCCACGCGCAGTTCGATGTCTTCCGGCTTTGCTCCGTCCGCCAGGGATTCCATCGGAAGATGCAAGATCACCTGGTTGCCGCGGCGCTGCGCTTCCTCGGCGATGTCGCTGGAGAGCGGCAAATGCGGCAGCACGGATATCGTCAGCGGAAAACCGAGCGCGAGCACGGCGTCGGCGGCGGAGCGGTCGTAACCCATGTCGTCAATGATGATCGCCAGGCGAGGATTGTTGCCGCTGTTGCGGCGCTCTTGCGTTGCAGGTAAGTGCGCGCGGGGTGCTAAAGGCGTTACGACGTGAACGGTATGAGTGCGGACGCCGTTGAAGGCGAAGTCGAAGCGGATGACGCCGCTGGAGGTGGTCTCGGCGATGGCGAGATCGTGGCGATGCGCAATCGCGGTGAAAGCTTGCGCGAGCGCGGGGGTCTGCGCGGGATCAGCTAGGGAAATGTAGATGTTGTCGGCGGCCAAGCGGGTGGTAAGTCCGTGCTTCGCGGGCTGCAGCTCGGGGCGAATGGCGATTTCGGATTTGCGGCCGTTGATTTTCTGCGCGGCGGCGACAATTTCGCCGGTGACGGAGCGCAAATCGGTTTTCGAAAGCGATTTTTTGCCGCAGCCGGCGAGGAAAAAGACAAGCGCGGCGGCAAAGCCCGCGCAAACACGGAGCGCGCCGCGCGAACGCAAATTTATGCGGCCAGTTGCGGCTGCCAGCGCAGCAGCTTGGCAGCCTTTTTCTCGACGGTCGCGCCGCCCTGCAAAATTTCGATGGCCTTCTTCACCACCGGGTCATTGGGCGAGGAGCTGGGAGCGGCGGCCGGCTGGCTGAGGTC
Organism: uncultured Acidobacteriota bacterium; assembly: GCA_963804655.1. Classification (GTDB taxonomy): domain Bacteria; phylum Acidobacteriota; class Terriglobia; order Acidiferrales; family UBA7541; genus Palsa-295. The sequence goes on from CAWDRE010000002.1 coordinate 397,677, forward strand.
GGCCTGGGCCATCAGGTCGTCAATTGAGGTGTGTACTTCGACCGTGGGACCTACGCCGTCGCTGGGGATGTTCTTGTTATCCGGCGTGTAGTAATTCGCGACGGTGAGAATCAGCGCAGCGCCGTCATCCATTTCAATCAGCTTCTGCTGCGATGCGGTGCCGTAAGTGCGTTCACCGACGGCGTCGCCGCGCTTATTAGCGGCGATGGCGGCCGCCAGAATTTCGGCGGGGCCGGCTGTGCCGTTGCCAATGAGTACGGAAACAGGCTCGGTCCAGACGACTTTCGCGGGTTCAGCGGAATAGACGATGGGAGTGACCGTCTGGCCTTTCAGTGTGGCGATGGTGCCGGACGAAAGGAACAATTGCGCGGTCTGCACGCCTTCCTGGTCATCGCCGAGAGAACAATCGCGGAGATCGAGAATCAGTTTCCTGGCGCCACTATGCTGGAACTGCACGAGCTTTTCGCGGATCTGCCGGGACATTCCGGGAGTGAATTCCGGCACGTGGAGATAGGCGATGTCACCCTGGATTTTATCTTCGACGAGCTTGGGAGGCGCGAGCTTGGCGAGCGTGATCGTCATTTCCTGGGGCTCGGCTTTGCCGCGGCGGATCACCGACAGCGGCACGGTGGTGCCGGGATTGCCCTTGAGCAGGAGTTGCGCCTGGTCAATGGCCATCTGACCGGTGGTGAATCCGGCGATTTTTTCGAGAATGTCGCCGATGCGCAGGCCGATTTTCGCGGCGGGGCTATCGGGGAGCACGCCGATCACGCCGATGTAGCCGAAGCGGCGGGTGAGGGCGAGTCCGGCTTCGCCGGGGGCGTCGCTGGCGCTCTTTTCCTTGTAGTCCTTGTATTCCAGAGGGCTGAGGTAGGCCGACTGGGGGTCGAGCGAATCGAGCAGGCCGTGCAGGGAGCCGTTGGTGACGGCGTGCATGTTGGGGTCGTCCACGTAATCGCGCTGGATGTGCTCGAGGACTTCGCTATAGACGGTGAGCGCGCGGTAAGCTTTGTCGTCGGAGGAGGTGCGGCCGAGCATGTAGCCGGTGGCCACGTAGGCGACGAGCAGGATGGAAAACCCGACTACAATCTTTTTCCCAAGTGGACTCATGCAACCTTCCCTTTTGGTGCCGTGGTGATCGTGCGAGTCGTACAGCTATTAGACTGCGGTGACGCGCAGATGGAAGCCTTAGTATAACGTGATTCGTGATTTGTGTCCCGCTGAACCGACCGGGACGGAGAAAGCGCTAGTCGTGAATCGTGGTCTGCGGCCGGTGGGCGGAGGCCTGCTGGCGAGTACGCGGACACGGTGTTCTTGTTGCGATTAGGATTTGGTTCGGCGTTTATTTTCACGGAGTTAGCCGGGATTTTGAACTCGGTGTTGTTGCGGTTAGAAAGGGGCCGCGGCGGATTCGCGGTTGTGAAGTGGCGCATCCGGCGGCGACGGAGGCGATGCGGCCTCTTCGGCTGAGTGGCGGCTGCCATATAGCGTCCTCGATGAAGCGAAAAACTTGTTGCGAGGTCATTTTATCACGTTTACCGTGTGATTACTATTGGCGCGGTGTGTCGCGTTGCGGCTTCGCGCGCGGGCTCGATTGGGTGCGAGCACGTCAAAGGCTCGCGGGAAAGGCACCGCGAAAGGTATGGCGCTGCGCGCCGTTGTTTATGTCGTGGCTAAAGCCACGACCCACAAGGCACGACCCCCCGTATTGGGTGGGCTATTTCGGGGCGTGTTGGCGGCCGTAGGCTTGTCCGAACCAGCTGGCGAGCTGGATGCCCATCACCAGGCCGCCGGCTGCCAGCGCGAGGGCGCAAGGGGTTCGGCGGAGGTGGAACTCTCCCACGCGGGTCACGAGTAGATACGCGATTACGAAGTTGAGCGTGCCCCAGAGGACGTTGACGACGGGCGAGGACTCTCCCTTGCCGGGAGGCTTGGCGAAGGGCGAGGGGAAGCGTCGGCCAGTGACGCCGCTGACGAAGTGCGGCACGGCGTTGACGAGGAAGGCTCCGGCGAAGAAGTAGGCGAGGTAGGTGTACCAGGGCATGAGGCTCCTTGGCTGCAGCGTTGGGCAGATTACACCAGCGCGACGGTGGAGGATAGCGTGGGGTGGTGGAGACGAAAGAAAACTCGAGGATCGAAGAAGTCTTAAGTACTCAAGTACGCACTGGGCCGGAGCGGCGACGAGCCCTAAGGTGACGCTGGAGTGGTTGGCGTCGATGTAGTAGTTCCTGAAGACGATGTCGTTGTGCTTTTGTTCGGACAGCCTCCAGCGCTAATCTGGCAGAAGATCTGGCTGAGATTTATGCCGACCCCGAGCCGAAAATAGTCGCGATTCGGCTGCCGCAAGGGAAGCACAATCACTGTCGGGGAGGGAATCGTTACCCCAGTGGCCGACTGCAGGATCAAGGGAGAGAGGTTCTGATTCCTATTCAATCTCAGGTATGCTGAGCCGAAGACGTATAGCCATGAGGCATTTCCGGTTGGTATCGGGAGAACACCGTCCAGCTTAAACACAACGCTGCGCAGGGAACCTCCCGTCACCGATTCATCTTGTCCGAAAGTCAAGTCCAAGACTCCATACGAGTTAGAGCAGGGCTTCGCCGTTGTGCCGCCCGCGCAGATAAACGGGTAGGTCGTCCGGAATCCGCCTCCGTACTTTAGTAAAAAATTGGAGCGGTCCTGATTCGAGAACGCCACATCCGTATAACCTCCCTGAAGACAAGTTGTCGATCCTGGCGGGGCTGCGATCAGTCCAGGTGAGTAACCACTTTGCGCGGAGAAGCGAGCCACGAGTGTTGAGCACTCGACTGTTCCGGGAGCTGGCGCAACATACGTAAGAGCCACATTTTGTGACGAGAACGGCGTCGTGGCTCCGAAGTCGGCAATCACGGACCAGTGGGAACGAGGAATGCGAAGTTCTGGGCCAACGACAAAGTCCATGGCCTGTCCTACTTGGGAATAGCTTTGCGTTGTAAGCTGACCCGTTGGGTTTGTAAAGGTGCTAACGATTCCCTGGGTGGACGGTTGCGGCGCACTCAATAATCGGACTCTTCCCCATCCGGTCAGTATATGACTGGACGGTCCCTCGATAAAAACGTTTACGAACGGATTCCCACTTTGGGTAAGCGAGCTGTAGCCTGCCTGTTCCCAACCTCCTATCAACACTACAGTCGTTTTGGACAGAGAGGGGTCGCCGCTTGAATCGACAGATGTTGCTGGGGTGATTGTCAGACTGGCGGAGGAGCTCGTTACGGTCCCTGTTGCGTTAGTAACCATAACCAGGAAATAAGAATTGTTATCGGCAGATGCTGTAGGCGGAGTCGTGTAATTCGCTCCAGTTGCGTTGGCAATCGCAGTCCCATTTTTTAGCCACTGATAGCTAAGCGGCGACGCGCTGACCGCAACGACTGAAAAATTGGCAGTCTTGCCCACAGCGACCGATTGGCTGGCTGGTTGCGTCGTAATGGTCGGAGATGTCTGCGCTATCGCGGGGGTCGAAAAAGCTAGAAGCCAGAGCGTCACAGCGAGCGAGAAGACTGAGGTAACACACATGCGGGTGGGTGTCGGCACAAGTTTCACAACGTCCTCCTCAGGCTCCGGCTGGGTTGGCCGGGGGCGCACACGCTTTTGATCCGATCGGGGCTGACAGGTACTGCACGTCGTAATTTTGTGAAGGGTGGATTTCTAGGAAGCCGTGGCCGTCCCAATGGAGCTCGCCTTGCACGCGGATGCGATCGCCTGGGCGAGGGGGATGGTCGAGGTGCTTCCAGACGCGGCGGATTATTTCGGCGCGGATGTAGTGGGTCGCGGGCAGCGAGCGGTAGACGGGGGTGTCGTTGAAGTCCGCCAGAGCGATGTCGACGGTGAGTAGGCCGTCCCACGAAGTTTTGGCTTGTTCTACCGTGCCGATGGCGTAGACCTGAAATCCGTATCGTTTCCAGCCGTTAATCCCAATACATTTGAAAAACTGCGTGGTGACTACCGCGCTGGCCTGATCTAGCCAGTTCAGGCTTCCGTATTCCGCCGGGCGCAGCCAGAGCGCCGCCTCATTGGCGTCCGTCAACTTGGGTGGGTTACCACACGCCAGAAAACACGGAATCGTTCCAAAAACGCACACTGGGGCTGCGGTGCTTGAGGGCGCGAATAGTGCGAAAGCGACGAGTAATGGGGCTGCGAGTTTCATGCTTCTTCCGGGTTTACGGATTGTGTTAGTAAATACTTGTACCGATACGTACGGTAATAATTAGTAATTTGCCGTGTACGATACCGATAGGTTTAAAACCTGTCAAGAGGAAATTTCGTTCATGAATGATTTTTTCGTGTCTGGGCTCCGAGCGGTTGGGCGAGGCAAGGGTCAGGCAGCTCGGTGGTCGGAGGATTCGTCACCTGGCGGCCTTGGTGGCGTCGAAAGGATGCGTGGCAGGCATTTGCCGCACCTCCCTTTGATCGCCCCGCAAAATCCTATTCTTCAGAAAACGAAGGGTGGGGCACCCCGAAGACCCGGAAGCGCGGCGGGGAGGCAGAGTTCGGCCTCAAAATCGGCACTGCCGGTTCTCACTTCGCCGATTCGCTCACGGCGAGCAGGGTGAATCGTCCTATAGGGCGATTCACCGAGGTGTGACGATCAGGTGAAGTCTATGGACCAGAAATTCGGGTGGGGGGTCAGGAATTCGAAGCCCACCAGGGTTTTGCCGCCTTGAGTTTTTATTACGCGGGCGATGCGGCAGGGGAGCTCTTCATCGGTTTGTTCGTTGGCCATCAGGAGTTTCTGCGAGGGAGCTACGTCGGCGGCGAGCGCGAGGAAGCCGCCGGTGGCGCTGACGTTGAGGGTGACGGCGTGCTCGGCGAAAGGCTCGTTGTGCGCGCGGCCGTAAACGAAGACAGGCATGAAGGCGGAGACGCGGTGGGCGCGACGTTTTTTGCGCGATGGATGCAGAGACGCGGAGGGAGTGACTCGGGCGATTCCAGCCGCTGGTCCGGCTGAGGCGGATGTCGCGACGCGCGCGAGTGGGGCGCTGCGGGAGCGTGCGGTTCGAGGAAAGAGTAAATTGCGCCAGCCCATTGGTGTCGGTTGCGCGAGACCGCCGGTGGATATATCGGCTCGCGCGTGAAAAAACTTGCTGGGCTGAACTCATTGTAGCGTGCCGCGGTGGAACATGCGCTGCCGTGTGTCCTTTCGGGTAAGCTGGGTAAGGCGCAGACGCCGGCGAATGCGGCGCGATGCGCGGCGGGTTCGCGCGGCTCGTGCAACTCGTGCGGCGAGCGAAGAAAGGAGCGGAGGATATGACGGCGGCGGAATTTCGGCGGATGGCTTTGAGTTTTCCGGAGACGGCGGAAAGCGCGCACATGGACCACCCGGATTTTCGAGTGGCGGGGAAAATTTTTGCGACGCTGGGTTACCCGCGCGCGGGTTGGGCGATGGTGAAGTTGATGCCGGACCAGCAGCGGGATTTTGTGCGGGCGGAGCCGAAGGTGTTTGTGGCGGTGACGGGCGCGTGGGGGCGGAAGGGTTGCACGAACGTCGTGTTGAACGCGGCGAAGAAGGCGGGCGTGCGCAAGGCGCTGGAGGCGGCTTGGCGGAACACGGCGCCGAAACGGATCGTGACGGAAATGGATGGTGGCGCGCGCGGAGGCCGGGTCTGACAGGCGCCTCTACGATGCGCGGCCGGATTTGCGGATTGCTTCGATGAACAGTCGAGTTGTTTCTTACACGCAACTGGCGCTGGCTCTGGCGGCGGGAATGGCGCTGCGTTTGTATTTCATCGTGCATTTTCCGTTTTATGCGGGGGACACGAAATTTTACGAGGAATTGGCGCGCAATTGGGTGGACCACGGAGTGTACGGGCTGTTTGTGATGGGGCAACTGGCGCCGGTGGACATGCGCGCGCCGGGTTATCCCGCGTTTCTTGCGGCGATTTATTTTTTGCTGGGGCGCGGGAGCCGGGCGGTGATGTTGGCGCAAGCGTTTTTGGATTTGGGGACGTGCGTGTTGACGGCGGGGATTGCGGCGCGTTTGGCGCCGGTGGCGCGGCGGAGGGTGGTGGCGACAGCTGCGTTGTGGCTGGCGGCGCTGTGCCCGTTTACGGCGAATTATACGGCGGGGGTATTGAGTGAGAGTTTGGCGATATTTTTGACGGGGTTGGCGATGTTCGTGATTGTGCAGCTGCTGAGCGATGCGGATGAGCTGGAATTGTCCGTTGGGGAAATTGCGGCGGGCGATGAAAGAACGGAGAGGGGGCCCGCGCGGGCGTCCGGGCTGGAGAAGGCGGGTCTGAGACCCGCCCCTACAGAATCAAAGTCAAAACCAAGGTCAGAATCAAGATCAGAGTCGAATTCAAAATCGGAATCAAAATCAGGCGCGCGACGGCGACGGGCGTTCACGTTGGCCGGATGGTTTCTGCTGGCGGGATTCATTGTGGGGGTGGGGGCGCTGGTGCGTCCGGAGGCGCCGCTTTTGCTGGCCGCGGCGGCGTTGGCGGTGGGTTGGCGCTGGAGGCGGCGCGCGGATTGGACGAAATTGATATTGGCTGGTTGCTGGATGGCGTTGGGTTTGCTGGTGGCGCTACTGCCGTGGGCGGCGCGCAATGCGCGGACTTTGGGGCGGATCGAATTTCTGGGGCCGCGATACGCGCAGAGCGACGGGGATTTCATTCCGCGCGGATTTTTTGCCTGGACGAAAACGTGGACGACGCGGTTCAGCGACGCTTATCTGGTGGATTGGAAATTGGGGAAGGAGCCGCTGAGCGTGGATATTTTTCCGAGCGCGGCGTTTGATTCGGATGCGGAGCGCGCGCGGGTGGCGGCGCTTTTGGCGCAGTACGACGGAAACAATTTTCGGATCACGCCTGCGCTGGACCGGCAATTTGGGCTTTTGGCGCGGGAGCGGACGAGGCGGCGTCCTTGGCGGACTTTCATAACCATTCCCGCGGAGAGGATCGTGGCGATGTGGTTCACGCCGCGCATCGAATTGCTGCCTTATTCCGGGGATTTGTGGCCTCCGCTGGAGAAGTGGCGGGAAAATCGCGCGGATTTCGGGGTGACGCTGGGATTCGGGTTCCTCGGGATTGTGTATGCGGGACTGGCGCTGTGTGGATTGTGGAGATGGCGCGGCGGGACGGCGGGGACATTTTTGATTTGTTTTGTGGTGATCAGAACTTTGGCGATGACGCAACTGCAGACGGTCGAACCGCGTTATGTGATCGAAAGTTTTCCAGCGGTGCTGGCGTTCGGCGCGTTGGCATGGGCGGCGCCGCGGCGGCAGGAAGCCGCGGAGCGGGAAGCGTTGCGCGCTGCGAGCGAGTAGCTGGGCGGCGCCGGTCAGCCCGATTTGCGCAATTCCTTAAAATTCCCGACTGGCGGCGCGAATGTGCCAGAACTCTCCGTTGCAAGGCAATTGATTATGCAGTTTCGAGCAGGTATTTGAGCGGAGCCAAGGCGGTCTCGCCGGTGAACTCGCCTTCCAGAATGCGGACTTCGCGGCAGGAAAATTCCGGAACGGCTTTCAGGACCTTGACACGAGTGCCACTGCGTACCAAAAAGATTTTACGAGAGGCAAAGAGAAGCGAAAGTCCCAGATCGTCATTAGCGGCTTCCAATTTTTCTTTTTCCTGCAGAGCGACGCCGTCAGCGGGAAGAGAGACGAAATTAGAGCCCCCTTCACCTCCGAGCACGAAAACTCCACCCACCAGATCTGACGCCGGGACTGTAACTGAAGACGGCGCGGGCACGTTGCCAGGCGGCGCCGGGCCCACGAAACGATAGCCTCGCCGCGGAAGGGTTTCGATGAAGCGCGGTTTCCCGGCTTCATCGTGCAGAGCGCGGCGAAGTTTGCGGATCGCCGTGTTCAAGCTGTGGTCAAAATCAACGAACGTGTCGGCGGACCACAGATTCGCGCGAAGCTCTTCCCGCGTGATGACTCGGCCGGGGGTCTTCAGCAAGGCTGCAAGAATTCGCAGAGGGAGCGCCTGCAACCTGATTTTGCGGCCGCTCTTGTGGAGTTCGCCGGAGCGCAGGTTCAGCTCAAAAACGTCAAATCGCAGGACCTCCTCATCGTGGGGCGTGGGTGACATGACGTGCGTGAGCCTCGTTGCGGCCAATATTACCATCCCACCCCATCCTTTTGGACGCGAAGCCCAGCTGTGCGAGTGAGTTGTCAGGTTATCGAGAGATTATCCACGGCTGATATGCAGTGCATTGTGATTCACGGGCTGCGGCGCAAAACTGGGCGCAGCTTATGACTTTCGATGCGATAGCGGAGGGCATGAGTTGGTGGCGGAGCGAATCCGAACACCACAGAGATCGCAGATGAAAAAGGAGAGTTCCATGAGAAAACAAATTATTTCCGTGGCAGCCGCGTTGTTGTTCTCGATCGTCGTCGCCGGTCAGTGTGGCGCGCAGCAGGCAGTGGGCGTGATCGAAGTGAACGTCCCCTTCGCGTTCCAGGCCGGAAACCGGGTGCTGCCAGCCGGCGAGTACCGCATTCAACGTCTATCGGCAGAGATGGATGGAATCCAGCTGATCCGTGAATCTGATGGAAAAGCGTCCATGGTGGTAACAACCATGCCGCTGGAACCGACGGACAAGACAGCGCCTCCGCGCCTGGTTTTCTACCGGTACGGAAACGCTTATTTCCTCACGCAGATTTGGACGGACGGCACTCACGGGCGGCATCTGCATAGGTCCGCTCGCGAAAAGGAACTGGCGAGCACGTTGGGAAGGACCGAAGTCGCGGTGATGGCGCACGGAGTGGCTGCCGGATTGTGAGCAGCGACGGTGGAACACGACGGAGCGCTTTTGATTCGTGGGCGTAACCGGGACAGCGAAGCGATAAACGCAGGACACCAACTCAAACGGGAAGCCGGAAGCAATAATGCGGCTTCCCGTTTGGCATGTCAGGAAGGCGACGGAGTTCAGAGAATTTCGCTCAGGCGGCGGATGCCTTCGCGGATTTTTTCGGGGTTCATGCGGGAATAGCCGAGCATCAGGGCTTTTTTGGCGGGGCGGGCGAGGTAGTAGCGGGAGATGCCGTACACGCCGAGCTCTTGTGCTGCCGCTTTTTCGATTATTTTATTTTCTGAGATGCGTTTCCTGGGCCAGAGGACGACGTGCGTGCCGGCGCCGTCGCCGGTGATTGCGACGCGATCACCGAGATATTTGTGGACAGCTTCGAGCAGCGCTTCGCGGTGCGCGGTGTTGCGACGGCGGATGCGGCGCAGGTGGCGTTCGTACATTCCGGTGGCGATGAATTCGGCGAGCGTTTCCTGTTCGAGCGTGGCGGTGTGGCGGTCGCAGAGCCATTTGGCGGCGGTGAGCGCCGGGACGAGCGATTTGGGGGCAATCAAGTAGCCGATGCGCAGCGCTGAAAAGATTGTGCGCGAAAAAGTACCCAGGTAGATGACGCGTCCTTCGGTATCCAAACCCTGCAGAGATTCCAGCGGCTGACCTTCGTAACGGAATTCACCGTCGTAATCGTCTTCGACGATCACGGCATCTTTGCGGCGGGCCCAATCGAGGAGCGCGAGGCGTCGAGCGAGCGGAAGAATCGCGCCGGTGGGGAACTGGTGCGAAGGCGTGACGAAGGCGATGCGAGCGGTTTTGGGGAGCTTGGAGGGATTCAGGCCGTCGCGATCTACTGCCACCGGCAACAGACGCGCGCCGGCGGTGCGAAATATTTCTCGGGTGCCCTGATATTGGGGGTCTTCGATGGCGACGGGAGCGCCAGGTTCGATGAGCACGCGCGCGATGAGATCCAGGGCTTGCTGCGAGCCATTGACGACGATGACTTGCGAGGGATCGCAGAGCACGGCGCGCGCGCGGCGCACATGGATGGTAATGGCTTCGCGCAGCGCGAGGCTGCCGGCGGCGGCGCCGTAATCGAGTTCACGCACCGGTGCGGTGCGGGCATGGCGCAGCAGGATGCGGCGCCACATTTCGAACGGGAAAGTTTCGACGTCGCCGCGGCCGCCATAGGCGAAATCGTAGCGCAGCGGAATCGAGCGGCGTCCGGGGAAATCCACGGACGACGCGATATGCTTGGCCGCGTCCCCGTAGCGTGAAAGTTGCAGGCGCGCGGATTTCTGCCGCGTTTTCGGCCTGCCGGCGGCCAATCCCTGCGAGACGTAAGTTCCAGAACCGCCGCGTCCCGCGGCGAAACCTTCCGCGACAAGCTGATCGTAAGCGAGCAAGACAACCGTGCGCGAGATGCGGAGCTCCTGCGCGAGGTCGCGCGTGGAGGGCAGACGGTCGGCGGCGCGGAAAGTGCCGGAGAGGATGGCCTGGCGCAAGCCGCGGTAAACCTGCTGGAAGAGCGGTTCACCTCGCCGCGAAAGTGGTATCACGAATTGCATGCAAAGTGGCTCTATGAAAATACCACAGAGCGGGGCAATCTGAAATCGGGGGCGTTCAGGCAGCGCAGGATGAATCGGGAGGCTACGATGAACTGGCTTTGGAGCATGGGGATTTATTTTATTTTGTGCGCGGTGGGGTTGGTGACGAACGCGCTTCCGGCGTTTCCACAAAATGTGCCGGTGGCGGCTGCCTCGGGAGCGCAGCAGGGTGCAAGCGCGTTGCGGGAAGGGCAGCACGATTTCGATTTCAACCTGGGGACGTGGAAGACACACATCCGGAGGCTGGCGCATCCGCTCACGGGTTCGAGCACGTGGGTGGAGATGAACGGCACGGTGGTGGTGCGGAAGGTGTGGGATGGGCGCGCTGAGCTGGAGGAGATCGAAGCCGATGGCGCGGGAAACCATTTCGAAGGCATGACTTTGTTTCTTTACAACCCCGCGGCGCACCAGTGGAACATGAATTTTTCCAACAGCAGCGACGGCACGTTGGGCACCCCCGCGGTTGGCGAATTCAAGGATGGGCGCGGCGAATTCTACGACCAGGAACCGTACCAGGGCAGAACGATTCTGGTGCGAGTGGTATGGTCAGACATCACTCCCGACTCGCACCACTTCGAGCAGGCGTTTTCGGACGACGGCGGCAAGACGTGGGAGCCGAATTTTGTGGCGAGTCTGACGCGAGAGAAGCCGTGAGCGGAGGGATGGTAGTGCGGGACGTGCAGCAGCGCGATTTTGCGGAATGGAAACCGCTTTGGGACGGCTACAACGAGTTTTACGGGCGCAAAGGCGAGACCGCACTGCCGGAATTGATTACGAATATGACGTGGTCGCGCTTTTTCGACGGGTACGAGCCGATTCACGCGCTGGTGGCCGAGCGCGCGGGACGACTGTTGGGGTTGGTGCATTACTTGTTTCATAGGAGCTCGATTACGCTGACTTCCAATTGTTATCTGCAGGATCTATTCACCTGCGAAGCGGCGAGAGGGCAGGGAGTGGGGCGCGCGCTGATCGAGGAAGTGTATTGCCGCGCGCTGCGAGCAGGCTCGGCGCGCGTGTACTGGCAGACCCAGGAGACGAATGCGCAGGCGATGAAGCTGTACGACAAGGTGGCGGAGAAATCGGGTTTCATAGTGTATCGAAGGAATCTGTGACGCGGAGCCGGCGGCAATGAGCGCAGGGCGGCGATTGGGAGGCTGGTTTTTGCTGGGCGCGCTGCGGTGTTTGGGAAGTGAACTGGATCAACACGCAGACGCGGGTTAAGGATGCGCCATAGCAAGAGCAGCGAACTTCGCGACCGCCGTTTTCGTGCACCGGCGCTCACCCGGGCGGTTCGGGCACGTCTGAAATGTGGAACAACCGGCTGGCCCGCGATGCGCGGTGGCCCGGGAATCCATTCTGAATGCGCGAACGAAATGTGAGGACACCTTGATGAATTCACAGAAATATTTGTGGCAATCGCTGCTGGCGCTCGCGTGCGGGCTTTTTCTGATTTCGCACAGTCATACTGCGAGCGCGCAGCAGAATTCCGAAGCAGCGACAACCAGCACGCCACAGGCCGCGGCGCGCGATGGCCAGCACGATTTTGATTTCGAGGTGGGCAGCTGGAAAATTCATTTAAAACGCCGGCTGCATCCATTGACGGGCTCGAACACCTGGGTGGAATTCGACGGCACGTCCGTGACGCGCAAACTTTGGGACGGGCGCTCGCAGATCGAGCAATTCGAAACCGATAGCCCTACCGCAGGGCACGTCGAAGGCCTGACCCTGCGTTTATACAATCCCCCGAGCCACCAGTGGCGGCTCTATTGGGCGAGCAGCAAGGCCGGCACCATGGCTGGCCCGCCGCAGATCGGCGAATTCAAGGATGGACGCGGCGAGTTTTACTGCTGGGACACCTACGGCGACAGGACCATCTTCATTCGCTACTTGTGGTCGAACATCACCGCGAATTCCGCTCACTTCGAGCAGTCATTTTCCGATGACGGAGGCAAGACTTGGGAAGTGAATTGGATTACCGATCAGACGCGGGTGAGCGATGCAGCGGACAATGCGCCCGCGCCGCAGAATTCAGAGGCAGCGGCGAAAACGAGCGCGCAACTAACCGCCGCGGAACGAGATGGGCAGCACGGTTTTGATCCCTTGATTGGCAACTGGAAATACCATTTGAAGCGACGGTTGCATCCTTTGACAGGTTCCACCACTTGGGTTGACTTGGAGGGAACGGGCGCCTGCTACAAGGTTTGGGATGGCCGCGCGCAGCTGGACACGATCGAAGTTGACGGCTCAACGGGCCACATCGAAGGCCTGACGCTACGGTTGTACAACCCGCAGTCTCATCAGTGGAGCCTGTATTGGGCGAATAGCAAGATCGGCATTCTAGACCCGCCGCAAGTTGGCGAATTCAAGGAGGGCCACGGGGATTTTTATACCCAGGACACGATCAACGGCAAAGTCATCCTAATTCGATATGACTGGACGAACTTGACCACGAGTACGCCGCATTTCGAGCAGGCATTTTCGGATGATGGCGGAAAAAACTGGGAAGTGAATTGGATCACGGATCAGACGCGGATGAAGGAATAGCGCGGCAAAGCGCGGTGATCCGGTTTGTGCGCGGAAAGCGGATAGCGACTTGGCTTGCGTCTCGATTAATTTGGCGGCGGTGAAACGGCGGCGATGAACGCGGTCGAACAATTCCGGCGTTTTCTGGCGGTGTGCGGTGCGGCGGTGGTTTTGCAGCCGCTGGCCGGGCTCGCACAGCCGAATGCGGACGCCGCGAAGCCGAATTTTCAGCAAAGCGCGGAAAAACGGCGCGATGGACAGCACGATTTTGATTTTGACACCGGCACCTGGAAGACGCATCTTTCGCGGCTGGTGCATCCGCTCACAGGTTCCAGCACCTGGATCCAGATGGACGGGACGACCGTGGTCCGGAAGATTTGGGGCGGCCGCGCGAACCTGGCGGAGTTGGAAGCCGACGGCCCCTCGGGGCACATCGAAGTTCTTTCGCTGCGTTTGTACGATCCGCAGTCGCACCAGTGGAGTTTGAATACCGCGAACGTGCGTGGCGGCACGCTGAGCGTCCCGACCATCGGCGAATTCAAAAACGGGCGCGGCGAATTCTACGATCAGGAAGAATTCAACGGCAGGACGATTTTGGTGCGCAATGTGTGGTCGGACATTAGCGCGAATTCGTGCCGGTTCGAACAGGCGTTTTCGGATGATGGCGGCAAGACCTGGGAACTGAACTGGATCGCGGTGGACACGCGGATGAAAGATTCGGCGAGCGAAGACGGCGAAGGCGGTTCGGGCCCAGATGGCGCGCAGCAGGTTGCGGCGCGTTCTTCGCCACCTTCTTCGCCACATTCTTCGGCTGACCGTCAAGCGTTGGGTGATGCCTGGTGGACCGGGCCGATGCTGGCGAATTCGGCGGCGACGTTGCCGCGCGGACATTTCCTGATCGAGCCGTATCTTTATGATGTGATCGCAACGCACTCGAACGGGTTCGGATCGCTCACGTACATGGAATACGGACTTGTTGACCGGCTGACGGTGGGGCTGATTCCGACGGCAGGCTTCAATAAAATGAGCGACGCGCTAAGCAGTTCGGGCGTGGGGCTGGGCGACATCAGCGTGCTGGGGCAATACCGGCTGACGCAATTTCATGAAGGCGGCTGGATTCCGACAATGTCTTTTTTTGTGGAGGAGACATTTCCGACCGGGAAATACGACCGGTTGGGCGAACGTCCGAGCGACGGCTTCGGCGGCGGAGCGTACACCACGACACTCGCGCTCAATACGCAGACTTATTTCTGGATGCGGAATGGGCGGATTTTGCGGATGCGTTTCAATACGTCGCAGGCGCTTTCAGGATACGCGAAGGTGGAAGGCGTCAGCGTGTATGGAACCGGAGCGGGATTCCAGGGACACGCGAAGCCCGGCGCGTCGTCGTTTGTGGATGCGGCGTGGGAGTACAGTTTGACGCGGAACTGGGTGCTGGCGCTGGACGCCACTTACCGGCACACGGCGAGCACGCGGGTGACGGGTTACGACATGACGCAAAATCCGCCGGAGGTGCGGAAAAGTTCGGGTTCGAGCGACGCGGTCGGATTTGCGCCGGCCATCGAGTACAACTGGAAGCCGACTTTGGGAGTGTTGCTGGGGACGCGGGTGATTGCGATTGGGCACAATGCGGCGACGACGATCACTCCAGCGGTGGCGCTGAATTTCGTGCATTGAGTGTTTGCCGCGGAAGCGAGTGCGGACGGCGTGAGGGAACTTCAGCGGCTACAGCCGCTCTGGATTTGTAGGGGTTCAACGCCGTGGCTAAAGCCACGACCCACAAGGATTTTTGGCTTCTGACATCTTCGCGGGGTTCGCCGATGATCATTGAAATGCGGACTTATAAGACCAAGCCGGGGATGCGTTCGCGGTTTCTGGAGATATTTCGCGCGAAGTCCATTCCGGCGCACACGGTGATTGGGATGAAAATTTTGGGGCCGTTTCTTTCCGTGGAGGATGCGGATACTTTCTTTTTCATGCGGGGATTTCCGGATGCCGAGTCGCGCGAGCCGATGAAGGCCAAGTTTTATGACGGGGAGTTGTGGAAGCGCGAGCTGGAAAACGTGTTGTTGCCGATGCTCGAGAAGTATGAGGTTGCGGTGGTGGAGGATCCGGAGGGTTTGGTACGGTGGTAATGGAGTGATGCTGGCGCAGTCCGAAGAGCCGGCGGGACGCCGGCGCTACGAACCCCGGCGCGCGGCAGGCGCGGTTGAGATCCGCGCCATTATGTGAAAGCGGGCACGGCATGCCGTGCCCCTACGATCTGAGGGATTTTAGAACTTGCTGGGTGTGAATTAGGATTTTGAGGACGAGCCTACTGTGGCGGGCTCTTGCGGATGCACGAATTCGGGTTTGGCTGATACGGAGCCGACCGGCGGTGTTGCGCTGCCGCCGCCTTCCGGGCTGGCGCCGGCTTCGGGTGCTGCGGGCGCTTCGATTTCCCAGTCGCAGCCTTCTTTAATGCAGGTGCGGAAATTTCCTTGCTTGGTGCGCTTTTCCACTATGAAGGTGGCGCCGCATTTCGGGCAGGGCTCGTTGATGGGCTCGTGGGGCGTGGTGAAATCGCAATCGGGATAACGGCTGCAGCCGTAGAAGATGCGGCCGGCGCCGCGTCCGCGGGAAATGCCGCGACGCACGAATTCGCCTTCATTGCATTTCGGACATTTAATGCCGAGAGTGATGGGGCGCGTGTACTTGCACTTCGGATAATTGGTGCAGCCGATGAAGTCGCCGAAGCGTCCCTGGCGGCGGAGAAGTTGGGCATCGTCGAGCGGGCACTTCTCATCGAGCGGCACGTCCGGCTGGCGCGCGATGCGCGTCCCACTGACCAGACGGCGCGTGGTCTTGCAATCCGGATAACCCTTGCAGGCAAGGAACACGCCGAAACGCCCGCGCTTGATGACCATTTCCTTGCCGCAATTGTCGCAATATTCGATTTTGGCGACGCCGTCGGCTTCGGCGGGAAGTTCGGGCGAAAGATCCTTGATGTAATCGCACTCGGGATAGCGGTTGCAGCCGAGAAAGAAGCCGTGGCGCGAGATGCGTTCGAGTAATTCACCCTGGCCGCATTTTTCGCACTTCTGGCCGGTCGGGATGCCTGCTTTGTAAGAGAGCATCTCGTCATCGGCTTTATCGAGATCGGCGAGGAAGGGCACCCAGAATTCCTTGACGGCCTGGCGCCAGGGAAGTTTGCCCTCTTCGATCTCGTCGAGCTCTTCTTCGAGGCGCGCGGTGAAACCGACGTCGAAAATATCCTCGAAACTTTTGACCAGGAGCATGCTGACGCGTTCGCCGAGCATGGTGGGCGAGAAGCGGCCCTGGTCTTTGGTGACGTATTCGCGCTCGACGATGGTGGAAATGATCGCGGCGTAGGTGGAAGGGCGGCCGATGCCCTTTTCTTCCAGTTCTTTTACCAGGGTGGCGTCGTTGTAACGCGGCGGCGGCTCGGTAAAATGCTGGTCGGGACGAATCTGCTCGAGGCGCAGCGACTGGCCTTCGGTCACCTGCGGCAGCGAGCGGCCCTCGCCCTCATCGTCCTTCTCGTCGTCTTCGCGATCGGCGTTGGCGACGGGCATCTGGTACACGCGCAAGTAACCATCAAATTTCTGGACGGAGCCGGTGGCGCGGAAAGTGTAATCGCCGGCGTTGATGTCAATGGTGGTCTGGTCGAAGATGGCGGGCAGCATCTGGGAAGCGACGAAGCGCTGCCAAATCAGCTGATAGAGCTTGAAGAGATCGTCTTCCAGAAACGGACGAACGTCTTCCGGGGTGCGCATCACTTCGGTGGGGCGCACGGCTTCGTGAGCTTCCTGCGCGTCTTTTTTCGACTTATAGAAATTGGGCTTTTCGGGCAGGTAACTGACGCCGAAGCGTTCGGGGATTAGGGTGCGAACCTGCTCGAGCGCGTCGTTCGAGACGCGCACGGAATCGGTGCGCATGTAGGTGATCAGCGCGACGGAACCTTCCTGGCCGAGCTCCACGCCTTCATACAATTTCTGCGCGAGAGACATGGTGCGCTTGGCGGTATAGCGCAGGCGATTGTAAGCAGCCTGCTGGAGTTTTGAGGTGGTGAAAGGCGGCGGCGGGTTGCGCTTCTTCTCTTTTTGCGCGACGGAAGCGACGACCCACTTGGCTTTTTGCACCGCGGCGACGACTTTATCGGCGTCAGCCTGATTATTCACCTCGATGTCTTCGCCCTTGAACTTGCTGAGCTTGGCTTCGAAGATCGGCGGCACGCCGGCATCCAGCGTGGCGTGGATGGTCCAGTATTCCTTGGGGATGAACGCGCGAATTTCCTGTTCGCGTTCGACGATCAAGCGCAGCGCGACGGTTTGCACGCGGCCGGCGGAAAGACCGCGGCGCACTTTGTTCCAGAGCAACGGCGAGACTTTGTAGCCGACGATGCGATCCAGGACGCGGCGAGCTTGCTGGGCGTCCACGAGGTGCTCGTCCACTTGCGTCGGATGCTCAAACGCGGCTTTGATCGCCTTTTGCGTGATTTCGTTGAACATCACGCGATAAATTTTGGGAGGCGCGCCGTTTCCGGCGGGCTCTTCCTTCTTGGCGGCAGGCTTGGGCTTGTTGGAGTCGCCGTTCTGGGCTTCCTGAGCCTTGGCGATCAGGGCGGCATACTTTTTGGGCTTGCCCAGGATTTCCGCCAGGTGCGCGCAGATAGCTTCACCCTCGCGGTCCGGGTCGCCGGCCAGATAGACGGCTTCGGCGCCGCGGGCGGCTTTCTGAAGGTCGTGGATAACCTTCAGCTTGCCGGGGATGACTTCATAGGTCGGCTCAAAGATGTTTTCGGCGTTGATTACCACCGGCTTTACGGGCTTGGTTTCCGCGGCTTTAGCGCCGGCTTTGCCCTTGGTCTTGCGTTTCTTCTTTTTCTTGCCGTTTTCCTCACCGGGCAGCAGGATGCCGATCGTCTTCTTCGGCAGGTCCATCACGTGGCCGTAGGAGGCCTTGACCGTGTAATTGCGGCCCAGGTATTTGTTGATAGTCTTCGCCTTAGCGGGCGATTCGACGATTACGAGTGATCTTGCCATGCTTGTTCTGGTTCTCCCACCCTGTTATTGGATGCTTCCAACTATATTGCGGAGTCTTTATCCTTATATACAAGACATTTCGAGCGTCCGGATTCCTTGCCGTGGGCGTTTTGGCGCTTTTGGGCGCTGTCCGGCACGTGAAGGCGATCGCGTGCTACCAATCCTAGCTGCAATTGGCTCGGGCTTTACAACAGGACTTTCAGGAATTGCTTCCCTGGTAACTGACGTACCACGCCTTTGAGCTCCAGGTCAAATAACGCGGCCAGGACCTCGGAAGAGGTGAGGCCGGAGCGCTCGACCAGATCGTCCACGTGGCGAGATTCATCCTGCGTAAGAAGATTGTACAGGGTCAGTTCGCCCGGAGCCAAACTGCCCTCCACCAAGAGGGCTCTTTGTTCGCTGGTGGCGGTTTCCACGGGCAAAAGCTCGGCGCGGACGGAAGTCGGCAGCTCTTCGATCACGTCCTCCCATCCAGTGACGAGTTTCGCGCCCTGCTTGATCAGCTGATTCGGACCGAAGCTGGTGGGCTGGGTCGCGTTACCCGGCACGCCGTACACTTCGCGGCCAAATTCCATCGCGAGGCGCGCGGTGATGAGCGAGCCGGAATACTGCGCGCCTTCGACGACCACCACGCCCAGAGACATTCCGGCGATTACGCGATTACGAATCGGGAAGTTCTGCGGGCCGGGAAATGTGCCCATGGTGAATTCCGAAATGATGGCGCCGCGCGTTTCCATTTCCGCGAAAACTTTCTTGTTCTCCTTGGGATAAATCACGTCAATCCCGCAGCCGAGGACGCCAATCGTCGCTCCGGCAGGTGAACTGAGCGCGCCTTTGTGCGCGCTGGAATCCACGCCGCGGGCGAGGCCGCTGACGATCACCAGGCCGCGATCGGCCAAGTCCCTGGATAGCCGTTCAGCCATTTGATTCCCGTAGGGGGTGGGACGACGCGAGCCGACGATGGAAATCTGATGGCGGTTCAGAAGTTCAATATTTCCGCGAACATAGAGCAGGGGCGGCGGGTCGTAAATCTCGCGGAGGCGTTGCGGATACTCGGGCTCGTCCCAGGTGAGCAGGCGAATTCCAGCGGCTTGCGCCTGGGCCAACTCCTTGGCGGCGGCGCTGAGCGGCTGACGGGTGTGAATGGCCTGCGCGACGGCGGCAGGCAGGCGTTGCGCTTCGAGTTCGGTGAGCGAGGCGCTGAAGATGCGGTCCGGGCTGCCCAACGCGGTGAGGAGTTTTCCGGCCATGCGCGCTCCGAGGCCGGGCGTCAAGGCCAGCGCCAACCATCCCAAGTATTGGTCGGGGCGCATCAAGGATAAAGTGAGCGTACGTGTGTCGTGCCGGATGTGTTAAGTTATCGCCGCGGAAAGGGGTGGACCTGTATTCGCGTGCTAACTGGCGTTATCGCGAAGGCGCCGTCTGTAGGCCGCGACCTTGTGGCGGTTGCCACAAATTCCCATGCTGCACCAACGGCGATGACGCGATTTGGTACGGTCAGAGAACCAGAGCACGCAGGCGTCGTCGTCGCACCGTTTGACGAGTTTAAAGTCGGCCGTCGCCAGCAGATCAGCAGCAGCTTCAGCCACGGGTGCAAGAATGGCTTCGGCGGTGTCTTTGCGCCTGACTTTTTCGAGCTTTAGCGAGCGCGGCTTCGTCCAAACAAGCCGGGAGTGGCTCTGGGCTCCGGACAGGTACCGGTTGAGGACCGAGGGATCTCCGCGCTGTCCAGCCTTTCGTTTCTCGACCAGGGAGCGAACATTTTCCCGGAGAGTTCGCGCGGAAATTAGGAGAGCCATCCGCGCTGCCTGCGGCCGAGCCTTCGGGACAGCAAGTCCCGCCAGTTTGAGCCAATGTAGTACGTCCTCGTCGCGCTGAAGCAAGTCCACAAGTTTCCCGTCCACTCGCATGCGAGTGTTCAGAAAATCCAGGGCAAGATGTCCTGCCAGAAATACCGGGCCCGGTACTGAAGATCGCTTCATTTGCGACTGGGTCAAAAGGATAAGGCTCTCAGGCAGTGTAATCAGAAATTGCGGTCTTGACAAGTTACAGACATCTGGGTGTAACCTGCGAATGGCATGCTGGCCGGTGTCAAGAGCAAGGCCAATCAAGCGAGGGAGGGATTGCCAATGACCCAAAATGTTTCAGCGCAAAGGCAGAAAAGCAGCGCGTCCAGCGCGGACGTGCCCCTTACATCCATCCGCAGGGTTGAAGCGGATGGCGTTAAAGTTTTTTACAGAGAGGTCGGAAATCCCGAGGCGCCGGTAGTTCTATTGCTGCATGGATTTCCCACTTCGTCGTTCCAGTATCGCGAGTTGATTCCGCGACTCGCCGATCGCTACCGAGTCATCGCGCCGGACTTGCCTGGTTTCGGATTCACGGAAGTGCCGGAGCAGCGAAAATATACCTACACGTTCGACGCGTTGGCGAAGACGATAGCTGCGTTCACGGAAGCGATCAAGATCGATCGCTACGCAATTTATGTGTTCGATTATGGAGCGCCGACGGGTTTGCGCCTGGCGATGGCTCATCCCGAACGGATTTCGGCGATCGTTTCACAAAATGGCAATGCTTACGAAGAAGGACTCGGGGATGCCTGGGGACCGATCCGGAAATATTGGGCCTTCCCGGATGCCGAGAACCGCGAAGTGATCGCGAAAAGCGTGCTGACGCTGGAGGGCACGCGCTGGCAGTACACGCACGGAGTGACGAACCCAGATAGCGTCGCGCCGGAAACTTACACTTTGGATATGGCGCTGATGGAGCGGCCCGGAAACAAAGACATCCAGCTGGATTTGTTTCTGAATTATGCGTCGAACGTGGCGCTCTACCCGGCGTTTCAGGAATATTTTCGCAAGGCGAAGCCTCCTTTGCTGGCAATTTGGGGCAAGAACGATCCCTTCTTCATTCCCGCGGGAGCGGAAGCATTCCGCCGGGACATTCCCAACGCTCACATCAAAATGCTGGACACCGGGCATTTTGCTCTGGAGACGCACGTCGTGGAGATTGCCGCGGCAATGAGGGAGTTCTTTGACGCTAACGGGATATAGCCTCAGGGCAAAATGCGGGAGGGCGAGATGACGGCTGAGAGCGGGACGATTGTGTTAGTGCACGGGGCGTGGGCGGACGGATCCTGTTGGGCGAACGTGATTCTGCCCTTGAAACGGCTGGGCGCTAATGTGATTTGCGCGCCAATTCCTATGACATCGCTTACGGACGACATAGCGGCGCTCTCCCGAACACTGGAGAGAACCAGCGGGCCGGTGGTGCTCGTGGGACACGCGTATGCGGGGGCGGTGATTGCCGGTCCTAGGGACGAGCGAATCAAAGCGCTCGTGTATGTTTCGGCGCTCGCTCCGGGCGAGGGTGAAACGGTTGCGCAGGTCTTTTACCGGGAGCCGCCGCATCCCGATGCTCCGCATTTAGAGCCCGACCGGCACGGCTTCATTTGGATGCCGGAAGAAGGCTTTCGTAACGCGGTGGCTCACAAAGCCTCGGCCGAGCAAAAAACCATCATGGCCGCGGTGCAACGGCCGATCGCCGTGAAATGCATTCAAGAGGTAACGCCACCACCAACCTGGAAGACGAAACCAACGTGGTACTTGCTCGCCGAAGAAGATCGCATGATCAAAGCGACGACGCAGCGCTTCATGGCTGAACGGATGGGGGCGAAGATCCGCTCCTATTCGGTGGATCACACTCCGATGTACACGGAGCCGAATATTGTGGTTGATGTTATTTCGGAGGCAGCGAGGGAGAAATTCCCCGATAGCATGCGTGCATTTTAGGGCGGGGCCATTTTTTTCGAATGGGACTAGCGCCTGATGCCCAATCGAAGGAGAGGAAAAATGAAAACATGGATAAAAGTCGCGATTCCTGCGGCTGCGATCGTGGCTTTGATCGCGTGGTATGCATTTCGGCCCGAGCGGCTTGTTGTGAATCGGACTGTGAACGAAGCACCACCAACTGCCCAAGGCGCCTCGTCGGCGCAGCCATTGGAATCCGGACAGTTCTACAGCATTTTGCACCCGACGGAAGGTAGCGCCACCATCTACCAGCTCGGGGACGGGAGTCGCGTTCTTCGCCTTACGAACTTCAGAACATCAAATGGTCCCGATGTGCACGTTTACATGGTTGCGGCGGATGATGCGAAAGACGTGGCAACAGTGGAAAAAGCGGGCTTCGTTGATCTGGGAGTGATAAAAGGAAACATCGGCGACCAAAACTACTCGCTTGGGAGCGACTTGGACCTGGGGAAATTCCGCGCCGTGTCCATATGGTGCAAACGATTCAGCGTGAATTTTGGGGCGGCAGCGCTAAGTCCGGAGAAGGCTTCGCCACGCTGAGTTGGGTTTGTGGCTAAATCGCGACGAGCGCGGAGCGGTTAGGGGCATTTTCAGACGGGTTGTTCAACGTTGCCATCACGATCACGGCGCGTGGCTACGACTGGAGCAGAAGAGATGATCTCTGCGGCATTTCCGTTCCCCAAAAAGCGGCGGCGTGTTCTCGGCAGCGAAATGGCGTACGTGGAGGTGGGGGAGGGCGACCCCATCGTGCTGCTGCACGGGAATCCCACCTCGTCATACCTGTGGCGCAACGTGTTGCCGCACCTGCAGTCACGCGGTCGCTGCATCGCCCCCGACCTTATCGGCATGGGAGACTCCGAAAAGCTGCCTGACAGTGGGCCCGGCTCGTATCGCTTCGTCGAGCACCGCCGCTACCTCGACGCCCTGCTCGAGGCCCTCGATGTCCACGAGCGGGTCACCCTCGTTATCCATGACTGGGGTTCGGCCCTCGGATTCGACTGGGCCAACCGCCACCGCGAGGCCGTGAAGGGTATCGCGTACATGGAGGCGATCGTGGGGCCGCAGAGCTGGGACCACTGGGACAAAGCGAATATGCGTGCAGCCTTGAAAGCGCTGCGTTCCGAGGCCGGCGAGGCGATGGTCCTGCAAGACAACTTTTTCATCGAGCAGATCCTGCCGAAGGCCGTTCTGCGCACCCTCTCCGCCGAGGAAATGGCGGAGTACCGACGGCCGTTCGCCGAGCCCGGCGAGGGGCGGCGACCGACGCTGACGTTTGTCCGGCAGATCCCGATTGAGGGCGAGCCCGCCGACGTGGCCGCGATCGCGACCGGCTACGCGGATTGGCTGGCGACGAGTCGTGTGCCGAAGCTGTTCGTGAAGGCCGAGCCCGGTTTGCTCCTTGCTGGCGGTGCGAATCTGGACTTCGCCCGCAAGTTGCCAGCGCAGACCGAAGTAAAGATCGCGGGAGTCCATTACGTCCAGGAAGATTCGCCGGACGAGATCGGGAGGGCCGTCGCCGCCTGGATGGGGGCATTGGGTTGACGGGGGCCGCTGAAAGCACGAGCGTTTTCGCAGTCAAAGAAGACATGTCTGAACATTGTTGCCCGGTCGGGGATGCTTTATATCCAGAAGGGAGTCGCTGAAGTGAACGAAAACAAAATCCTCGCAGCAATTCTTACGATAGCCGTAAGCGCCAGAGCATCCCGAGCCGGATCTGCGGAAGTTGGTAAAGAGAACTGGCGCGGCGTCATCAAAGATTACGGACGAATTCTTGCCGAACTAGATCCCAAATCCGCAAAGAAAGGAGGCTGAATAAGATCATGGGATTGTCTTGGCAACAAGGACCCCTTTCACCAGGTGCAATCGGCCGATTTCTCGTGCCTGAACCGCTGCCCAAGAGACTGCTGTACGCCGAGCCATTACGTCGGCGCATGCGAGTGAGGTTCGGTGGAGCTTGGATCGCCGAAAGTGAGCAGGCCGTCCTGCTCTTCGAACCCGGACGGTATCCGGTGGCCTACTTTCCGGAAACCGAAATCGCTCCGGACACACTCGAGCGCACCGAACACACTACGCGCCACCCCGACCTCGGCCTCACCGCCTGGTACACCGTCCGAGTAGGCGAGCGACAGGCACCGCGAGGCGCGTGGCAACACATCGAGCTGCCCGCCTACGCAAACGAGTTGCACGGCCGGATCGCTTTTGCCTGGCCGGCCATGGAAGCCTTCTACGAAGAAGACGAACGGATCGTGGGCCATGCCGCCGACAGCTACCATCGAATTGACATTCGCCAAACCTCCCGCCCCCTCGTAGTCACACACCGCGACCGCACAATCGCTAACACCAAGCGGCCAGTAGCCCTATACGAGTCCGGCTTCGCGCCGCGGTGGTACGTTCCCCGCGCCGACATCGACGAGTCGGCGCTGGCGTTGGTGGAACATCAAACCTTTTGTCCGTACAAAGGACTGTGCAGCTACTACGACATTGGTGACGCGCGTCTGGCAGCGTGGTCCTATCGTGAGGCCTATCCTGAAGTCGGCCGCGTCTCCGGCTTGGTCTCGTTCGAGCCAGATATCGTCTCGGTACAACTCGATAGTATCCAGCTTCGTCTTGAGCCCGGGCAGACGGTAATTCCTCACGGTCCTGATCGCGAACTCACCGTCGCCGAGGCACGGGCGCGCCGATAACCAGAACCGGGAGCTTTCAAACGTTGTGGCTCGACTGCTGTTGGTGAACGTCGGACCCCCGCGCGACATCGAGTGGAGGGTCGGAACTGTGCCCGGCTGGATTCGGAACCATCTGGCGGACGCAGAGGAGGCGCCGCCGTGAGAACGCCAACATTCTCAATCGAGGTGATCACGCTGCCGGTGAGCGATGTCGATCGGGCGAAGCGCTTTTATGTCGATCACGTCGGCTTCACGCTCGATGTTGACTATGCTCCCAACCACGCGTTCCGTGTCGTGCAGCTCACTCCGCCAGGCTCCAGTTGCTCGATCCAGTTTGGCAAGGGGCTTACCGACGCACCCGCCGGCTCGGTTCGCAACATCTATCTCGTCGTCGCGGACCTCGAGACCGCGCGGAACCACTTGATCGAACGGGGAGTGAAAGTAAATGAAATCCGCCACAAAACGCCCATCGCAGCGTGGGATGGAGGCTTCGCGCCTGGGCTCGACCCAGCGCGCGGCGACTATGCCAGCTTCGCCAACTTCTCCGACCCGGATGGCAACACTTGGGTGTTGCAGGAACGTGGCTACCAAAAGCCGTGACGTAGCATCATCAAGGAGAACCAAGGATGCGGAACGCTGTAGCCATTGTCACGGGCGCCAGCCAAGGAATCGGGAAGGCCACCGCGTTACGGCTGGCGCGCGATTTTTCGGGCCTCGTGCTGGTGGCGCGGAACGAAGCGCAACTGCAAGACACCGCGCAAAAAGCAAAGTCCTTCGGAGCGGAGAGTCTCGTGCTTCCGCTGGATCTTCGCGAGCCGGCATCCGCTGAGAAAATCGTGAATGCCGCGCTCGAACGCTTCGGCCGGATTGACGCGGTTCTGAATATCGCCGGGGCCGTGCCGCAAATTGACCTGTTTGAGATGACGGACGCGCAGTGGGACGACGGCATGGCGCTGAAATTTCACGGAGCGCGTCGCCTGACGATAAAAGCCTGGGACGCGTTGAAGGTTTCCAGGGGCTCCGTTGTGCTGCTCTCAGGCCTGGCCGCTTGGGATCCCAAGCCCGGATTTGCCGCGGTGGCTGCAACCAATGCGGCGATAATCGCACTTGCGAAAGCATTCGCGGAGCAGGGAATCAAGGATGGGGTGCAGGTCAACAGCGTTTCGCCGGGAGCAGTGATGACGGGCCGGCGGAAATCGTTTTTTGAGAAGTGGGCGCCCGCCCACAACCTCACCGTCGAAGAAGCAATCAAAAAGTATCCGGAGGAATCCGGTATTGCTCGTTTTGGCGAGCCGGAAGAGATTGCGGATCTTCTCGCTTACCTGGTCTCCGCTGCGGCGAAGTGGCTGACCGGAGCTTCGCTACGAATGGACGGCGGCGAATTCAAAGGGATTTGACCTAGCAGTTCTATCCTCAGTGTCTCGGTGCGCGAGCGAAACCCCCGACTTCTTGCACCCGCACCGCCCGGATTCAATAACTTTGCCGTCGCGGAATTGGCGATTGGCGTCTGGGAAGTAAAACGCGAGGAAACTTAGCGCTAGTGCTGCTGGGTGTGAGAAATGCGGTTGAAGGTGTCGAGGGCCAGGTGGAAGCCGTGAGGTTGCACGCGAACGGCGCCACGGAAGGGTTGATCCACTTCGGCGATGGCCAGCAGGGTGATTCCGAGAACCAGCGACATGCAGATGACCAGAACGAAATGAAGGCGCAGGTTTTCCGCGGAAAGCAGGCAGGACGAAATCAACGTGATGAGGCCGCCGGCCAGCAGGACGGTCCACAGCAGGCCGGGGATCCTGAAACCGCTTTCGAGATGGCGCACGCGGCGGTGCTGCGTCATGGTCGAGAGTTCCGTAAGCGCTTGGGTGAAATCAGGTCCTTGTACGGAAGAGTCTTTGCCGGCGTTCACCACGGTTTCCCAGAGTTCCTGAGTGACGGCAGTGCCGGCGTCGCTGACAGAGCGATGGGCCATGGCTGGCCATTCTTCGTCAATCATGATCTGGGCGTAGCGGCGGGCGTCGAATTGAATTCTTGCCCTGGCGGAATCGGGAAGAGCATCGGAGAGGCGGTATAAATTCACGAGCGCGTTGGCTTCCTGGTCCGCGTTGATGTCCGCGGCGCGAAAATTGTCCCACACGTTGAAGAGCATGAAACCAAGGATGACGGCGTAGGTGGTGCCGATGACGCTCAATTGCCAGCCGACGATTTCGTTGTGGCCGGTGCGCTTGCTCGCTGGCCAGAGGAGATTGACGAGCACGAACGCAACCACGGTGAGGCAGACCCACAGTATGAAGAGGAAGGTGGCGGCGACTGGGCCTAGCATGGGTGGCTCATTTTGGGTGCCGGCATAATGCGCGCAAACATTTTCATCGGCGTAAGCATGCGAAGACGATCTGGCGCGTGATTTCGCGCGCGACGACGCGCGGATAATACATCCTCCCGGGCGCGCGGGCAATGCGGGATGTGATGCGCGACGGGGGATTCGAGGTAAACTGCCGTGCTGCTTTTCCAGGAGCAGCAAGGAGATGCGCCTTGAAAATCGCCAGATCCGCGATGATTTTGGCTTGGGGATTTTTGCTGTGGTCTGCTGCGTGCGGCGCGCAGACGATTCAAGTGGATATCACGCCGGCGCACGCGACGAATCATTTCGTGCCGAATCAGACCCTGGGCGCGGGAGTGGACCGCATCTCGCAGGAAGCGATTGATACAGGGCTGGCCCAGCCGAATCTGGATCGCGCCTTGAGCGCGGGCTGGCAGCCGGTGAGTTTTCGCCAGAATACGGAATTGGCGGTGGAAGCGTGGCACTGGAATCCGCAGGGAACCTGGAGCGATCCGAGCGGGAAGGGTTATTTCACAGGCTCGGCGAATCCGACTGAATTTTTGCGGTATTCGTATGGTTACGCGCTGCCGCACCGAGGGTTCACGCGCAACGATGGCACCGACAATTCCGGATTTTCGCGGCTTACGGATGGCGACGCGGGGAGCTATTGGAAAAGCAATCCGTATCTGACGCATGGATTCACGGGCGAAAGCGATGCGTTGCATCCGCAGTGGGTGGTGATTGACCTGGCGCAGGTGCAGCTGATTGACAGCATCCGCATCGAATGGGCCGCGCCGTTTGCGACCAATTATCTGGTGCAGTACTGGACGGGCGACGATCCGATTCATGCGCAGACGAAGGGAATCTGGCAGACCTTTCCGGGCGGCAGCATTGCGGACGGGCGCGGCGGTTCCGCAACGCTGCGGCTTGCCGCTGCGCCCATGCCGGTGCGATTTTTGCGCATCTGGATGACGGAATCGTCCAATACGTGCGACTCGCACGGCTCGAGCGATCCGCGGAACTGCGCGGGTTATGCGATTTACGAGCTGTACATCGGGACTACTACCAGGGATGGAGACTTTCACGATGTGGTGCGGCACACGGCGGACCAGGAACAGACGACTACGTATTGCTCGTCGGTGGATCCGTGGCACGAGCCCTCTGATTTGCGTTCCACGAAACAAGCGCAGGTGGGATTCGATTTGTTTTTCACGAGCGGAGTGACGCGCGGACTGCCGGCGATGATTCCCGTGGCGCTTTTGTATGACACACCGGACAACGCAGCAGCCGAGGTTGCGTATCTGCAGAAGCGCGGCTACCCGGTTTCGTATATCGAGATGGGCGAAGAAGCCGACGGGCAGTACATGCTGCCGGAAGATTACGCCGCGCTGTACGTGCAGTGGGCCACGGCGCTGCATCGCGTGAATCCAGCTCTAAAGCTGGGAGGGCCGTCGTTCCAGGGAGTGAATCGCGATATCGAGGTGTGGCCGGATGCGAACGCCAAAGTTTCCTGGACCGCGCGCTTCCTGGATTATCTGAAGCTGCACGGCCGCCTGGGCGATTTGGCGTTCTTTTCGTTCGAACACTATCCCTACGATCCTTGCCGGATTCCCTGGGGCAGCTTGTATGACGAGCCCGAGTTGATGAGCCATATCATGCAGGTTTGGAGAGACGACGGCGTGCCGGCGAACATACCAATGTTCGCAACGGAGGGAAATCTTTCTTCTTCCGCGAGCGAGACGTACATGGATTTATTTTCGGGGCTGTGGCTGGCGGATTACATCGGGTCGTTCTTGAACGCCGGCGGAAAGGGCGTGTACTACTTCCATTATTTGCCGCTGCAGATGGAGCATGGCTGCAATGATTCCCCCGGAACGTTCGCGATGTTCACGGTGGATGCGAATTACAAGATCCAGCAGCCGCTGGCGCAATACTTTGTAGCGCAATTGATCAATCTGGAGTGGGCGCAGCCGGGCAGCGGGGAGCACGAAGTGTTTGCGGCAAAGAGCGACGTGGACGACGGGGCGGGGCACGCGCTGGTGACGGCGTATGCACTGAAGCGTCCCGATGGGCAGTGGTCGCTGATGATTGTGAACCGCGACCAGCAGCACGCGCACAAGGTGCGGATCGCGTTTCAGGATGAGGCCAGCCATGCGGCCGAAACATTTGCGGGCGCGGTGGAGATTTCAACTTTTGGACGCGAGCAATATCACTGGCAGCCAGCGGAAACGCGTTTTATGGCGCATGACGAGCATGCGGCGGAGCGCGCCGTAGTGGTGAATACGAAAGGCTATGCCGATCCGGATGGACCGATCAAGCATTCCGAGGAAAACGCCGCGCCGGACACTAAGTACGATTTGCCGGCAGCGTCGGTGGTGGTGATTCGCGGAAAGATCGGGAGTTGACAGGATTCCAACGATGGAATGCAAACCGCTAGACTTATGCACCGAAGCATCTCCGTTCACGAGTTTCTAACCGCACTGAAACGATTTGACATAACAGATTGATACGTATTAGAACGTATCGGGTGTCCGGTGTGTCGCTCCCATGGTTATTCACACGAAACCGGGGGTGTCTATTGATTTGCCGTGATGGAGGGTTTGGTCATGTTCCTACAGGCAGCGGCTGGCGCAGCGGCAGCAATCCGTAAGCGGAACGGGCCGTCCAGATTCAAGTTCTTGGCCAGCTCGAGTGCTCGAATGCTGGCCTCTTGCGTTCTGTGCGCTTTCTTGCGGGTTCCTTCCGCGTCGGCACAAATATCCGGAGCGATTTCGGGGACAGTGACGGACGCGTCGGGGCAAGTGGTGGTCGACGCGCAGGTGAAAGCAAAAAATCTGGACACGGGCGCGGAACGCGAGACCGCGACGGACGCGGGCGGCCACTACCAGTTTTTGACGATTCCGCTCGGGGCGTATGAAGTCAGCGCGAGCAAGCAAGGCTTCGCGCAAGCGGTACGCACCGGAATCAACGTGGTGGTGAATGAAAACGGCAATGTGGACCTCAGCTTGAAAATAGGTTCGGTGAATCAGCAAATCACGGTCAGCGGCGACGCTCCGCTGGTGAGCGTCACGACGCAGGATATTTCCGGGCTGGTGGGAGAGCAGCAGGTAAAGGATTTGCCGCTCAACGGGCGCAGCTACGATTTGCTGCTGCCGCTGAATCCGGGGATCGCGAACTTCACTTCGCAAAAGGCCGGCGGCACGGGAGTATCGAATTCGACTTCGGCAAACAACTTCGCGATTTCAGGCAATCGCCCGCAGCAAAATCTTTTTCTGCTGAATGGCGTGGAATATACGGGAGCCGCCGAGAACAACATGACGCCCGGCGGAGCGAGCGGCGAACTGCTGGGAGTGGAAGCGGTGCGGGAATTCAACGTGCTGCGAGATTCCTACGGCGCGGAATATGGCGAGAAGCCCGGCGGCCAGGTGATCATCGTGACGCAGTCCGGGACGAACCAATTGCACGGGTCGGTGTATGAATTTGTGCGCAACAACGCACTGGACGCGCCGAATTATTTCGACCAGGGCTCGCCGCCGCCCTTTGAACGCAACCAATTCGGAGTGGCGGCGGGCGGGCCGGTGCAAAAAGACAAAACCTTCTTTTTCCTGAATTACGAGGGGTTGCGGCAGAACCTGCACCAGACTTCCGTGGCGTTCGTGCCGAGCCTGGCGTCGCGGGCGACCGCGGTGCCGAGTGTGGTTCCGCTGCTGGCTTTGTGGCCCACGCCGCTCGCCAGCGCGCCCGATTACAACGGGATTTCGCCGTTCTCGAGCAGCCCGCTGCAAACGATCCGGGAAGATTTCGGGACGGCGCGCGTGGACCACAATTTCTCGCAGCGGGATTCGCTGGCGGCGGTTTACACGATTGACGATGGCGGAACGGTGACCGCGACCATCGCCGATCCCTACAGCTCCGACATTCTGAATCTGCGAGAGCAGGTGTTCAGCCTGGAAGAAACGCATATTTTTTCGCCGACGCTGCTGAATACGGCCCGCGTGGGATATTCACGCGCGGGTTACTTTTTCACCGGAGAACCCACGCCGGGCACGCCCGCGGCTGATGTGCCGGGATTTTTGCTGGGCGATCCGGTAGGCGCGGTGGTGGTGGGCGGAAGCGCAGCGTCCAATCCGCAAGCGCAGGTGGGGCTGGCGGGGAGCAACAACGGGAGCGATTTGCGCGTTGCGCGAAATATCTATACGTACGAGGACAATGTGACCTGGACGCGCGGGCGCCACCAATTCAGTTTCGGCGCGTGGTTTCAGCAATTCCAGTCAAACGAAACGCTGGCACTGAGCCAGTTCGGGCAAGCGACGTTCGCGAGCCTGACGACATTTCTGGCGGGGAATACTTCGAGCTTTTTGTACGATCCGGCGCCGACGGAAATGAATTGGAGGTCGCTCTTTACCGCGGTGTACGCGCAGGACGTGATCCGACTGACGCCGAAATTGACCGCGTCGCTGGGTTTTCGCGGGGAATCATCCACCGGATGGAACGAAGCGCACGGTCGCGCGTCAACCTATACGTTCACTGACGGAGTGATTTCAGCGACGCCGCGCATCGCCGGCTCCGCCTTCACGACGAGCAATGCCAAGTTTCTGCCGCAACCGCGGATTGGCGTCGCCTGGAGCCCCTTCAACCAAAAGACGGTGATCCGCGCGGGGTTCGGGATGTACAACGATCTGCAGGATGCGCTGGGCTATCGCACGGACCAGAACGCGCCCTTCAATCCGGCGTACAGCATCGCGAACGCGACCGTTTCGAGCCTGCCGATTGATCCGGCGGCGCCCGTGCCGGCCGGAGCGAAATTAGTCCCCGGCGGCGTGCAGCCCAATTTGAAAACGCCGACGCTCGTCTCCTGGTCGCTGCGCGTGCAGCGCGAACTGTCGCCGAATACTTCCTTGACGGTAGGATATGTGGGCTCGCACGGCTATCACGAAATCATCGGGTTGGACGCGAACGAGCCGACGCCGACGATTTGTCCCGCGGCGCCGTGCCCGGCGGTTTATCCGACGGCGGATCCTCCAACGATTCCGGCAACGATGGGATTTCCCGCGGGTTCGCCGCTGGCCGGAGCGAGCGTGCCGGCGGGCAGCTATTACATTCCCGCGGGGACGGCGAAGCCGACTGCGTCCTTGGCAAACACGTGGACGTGGTTTTCGTTGGGAGACAGCAACTACAACGCGTTGCAGATTGATGTGAACCGCCGGTTCAGCCACGATTTTTCGGTGCGCGGCGTTTACACCTGGTCGAAAGCGCTGGACGACGGCGACTCACTGAATCAGACCACGGCGAACAATGCGCCGGGCCTGGTGTCCAATCCCTTCGATCTGCGCGCGGATTACGGGCCGGCAACTTATGATGTGCGCAATATCGGCGTGATCAGCGCGATCTACGATCTGCCGATTGGGCACGGGAAAATGTATCTCGGGGAGGTGACCGGCGCGACGAGCAAGCTGGTGAGCGGCTGGGGCGTCACGAGCATCGTCACGCTGCAGTCGGGATTCCCTTTCACGCCGCAGCTGAGCTACAACCCTTCGAATAATGGAGACACGCGCAATCCGGTGCGGCCGTTTCTGAATCCGGAGTTCAGCGGGCCGGTAATTCTGGGAAAACCAGCACAGTGGTTCAATCCGAATGCGTTCATCGCGCCGCCGACGCTGATCGGATTTTATGGCAACATGGGAAGAGACGCTTACACCGGGCCGGGACTGGCCACCTGGGATTTCTCGGTGCTGAAAAACACTTCGATTACCGAGCGTTGCAACCTGCAATTCCGCGCGGAGATCTTCAACCTGCTGAACCGGGCGAATTTCAACACGCCGAACTTGATCGTCTTCACGCCGTCGGGCGTATCGGGCACGGCGGGAGCCATCAGCAGCACCGCGACGACATCGCGACAAGTGCAATTTGCATTGAAGCTGCTGTGGTGAGGCTCCGCGGAGCGAGCGGAGCGCGCGCCCAGATAGCGCGCTCGCAGGATTTCGATGCGACTCGATTCACGGACGAGCGGAGAGCTACTGGGTTCCGCTGCTGTGCGTTCTCGAATGCGCTTTTTTCTTGGCGTGGCGATGGTGCGCTTTCTTTTTCTCAGCGGCAGGTTTCTGCGGCGTGGCTGGAAGGTCTGAGTTAAAAATATCCACTGCCGTCTTCCAGCTGCCGTCGGCCTGCTTTTTCCAGACTTCGACGAATTTGCCGCGGTCCGCCGCGGGCTGGCCTTGCGCATCTTTGGTCGTCAACTGATAGACGCCCATCACGTAGCCCAGATCACCGGAACGCGCGACGTCCACTTTAGTGGCTTGCCAGCTCAAGGAAGTGTCGGGGCCAAGCAGCGAAGTCCAGGCCGCGCGAATGGACTGCTTGTCGCTGGCGATGGGAGAGTTGGGAGCGAGCAGCGAAGCGTCGTCACTGTAATAGGCAACGGTGGCATCCACATTTTTAGAAGCAGCGGCTTTGGCCCACTGCGCATCCTGATCGCGGATCGCGCTTTCATCGGCGGCGCGCGTGTCCTTGGGCTGCTGTTGTCCGCAGCCGGATGTCAGCAGCGTCAGCGCGAGACAGCCGCAGCCGATCGCGGTGGGAATTGCATGGCGCGTGGATACTCGTTTTTCCTGGCGACGACTTAGCATGGATGAATCCTCCGGTATAAGAACGTGCTGCGCAGCAAATTTTAGGTGGAGCGGCGACGCGAGTCAATCCAGACGAGCCGGATGGAGGATGCTCGAGCCGGTTATTTGCGATGTTTTCCGGAGCCGCGCGCGTTTTTTGTGAGATGCCAGGCGTCGCACCACGAACATAGATAGGCGCGAAGGTCCTTGGGCGCATTCGCGGTGGCAATCTGGTGCGCGGCGGTCGCCAGAGCCTCGCCTTCTGTCGCGTACTTTCGTTTTCCGGTTACCGGACAATTCGATTCGTTGTCCACGATGAGCCTTTGGAGGCTGCGCGATTGCGCGGACCACCCGTTCAAACTTCCCGATAGCGCTTGCGGAGGCGGGTGACAGCAATCATGAGAATCATCGCCAATGCGATGGCGATCGAAGAAGCAATGCGGCCCAGCGCCAGCCCGCCCTCCTCATGCGGTTTGGTGAGAGTGTCACCGAGCGTGGCGCCGAGGGGCCGCGTGAGGACATAGGCGGACCAGAAAAGAACGCTATCCGGAATTTTTGTGAAGTAGTGGGCCGCCGCTACGAGCGCGATCAACCCGGCGAACACCAGCGCTCCGCGCTCGAATCCGAGTCCGGCGCTGGTGGCCGTGAAATCGCCGAGCGCAGTGCCCAGCGTGTTGGAGATCAGAATGGTGAGCCAATAGAAAATTTCGTTCTTCGGCGTCGTCACCTGATCTACGGCAATCTTGCCCGTGGTGAAGTGCCACACGATCAGGACGGCGATTACGGCGCACAGAAGCATGATCGAAGATTTTACGTAGCCGAGCCCAACGGTGCGGTCGAGGTAGTCGGAGGTGGTGGTGCCCACAGTGGTAGTCGCCACGACTACGGCCCAATAGAAAATCGGATGATAGCTTTTGGATTTCATCTGCGCGGCGAGAGTTACGACGAAGAACCCCAGAAATATCAGGCTGCTGACGGCGTAACCGAGATTCAGGGTCATGGACAGCGCGTCGCCGCCTGTTTCACCGAGCGTGGTCGCCAGAATCTTCACAATCCAGAAGGCGAGCGTGGCTTGCGGAACCTTGCTCAAGATATTTGTCGCGGTTGCGGGCGATCCGTTACCTGGCAATGCCGGCCTCCGATGTTTTATGACGCATGAACATATCACCGCGCTCACGCAGCTCGCCAGATCAAGTTGAGAATCAACAGCGGCGATATCCACGACCGGTGTAGAATGGCATTGCCACGCTGTCGTGATTGCACCAAATACTCCAGCCCAGATTTAGCGCGGCTTTCAACCACCCCAGCCTTGCGTTCGAAGTACGATGCGGCGCAATCGCGTTACGCAAAAAGCGAAGAGCCGGCGAGACGCTGGCGCTACCCTTCGCGCGATTTACGGTTTGCTGACCGGCACGACGTTGGAATTTTTCGACACGACGCGAGTTGCATACCGGAAACTCGGCGCATCCAACAATCCGTGGGCTGGATCGCGTGGTATTTTATCTATTGATTACCATCATGATTTTCAGTTCGGGTGATGCGATGCATCGCGGACGCAATTTCGCGCCGAGCCTGGCGCCTTCATTATTCGATAGCGTGGGACGATTCTTAAATGATGCGAATGGGGTGAGCAATGCTCGAAAAGAAGATCGGTCATGGAAATATTCGCACGCAGTTTGCCCGCTATGGATTTCTGATGTTTTCGGCGCTCGCGATCCTGGTGGCCTGCGGAATTGCGCGCGCCGATAGCGCGGCTTTCGATTTGGCGGGGCCGCCGATCGAGATGCGCGTTACGCGCGGCACGAAAACATTGCCGATTTCACGCGCGGCGAATTTGCAGCCGGGCGACCGCTTGTGGATTCATCCCGATTTGCCGCAGAGCCAGTCGGTGAATTACCTGCTGGTGGTGGCGTTTTTGCGCGGGTCCACCAATCCGCCGCCGGAAAGCTGGTTCACGCGCGTGGAAACCTGGAGCAAGCAGGCGCGCGAGGAGGGCGTGGTGGTGACGGTGCCGCAGGACGCGAAGCAGGCGCTGCTTTTTTTGGCGCCGGAAACGGGCGGCGACTTCAGCACGTTGCGCAATGCGGTGCGCGGAAGGCCCGGGGCGTTTGTGAGGGCGTCGCAGGATCTGAATCAGGCCAGCCTGGACCGTGCGCGGCTGGAAACGTATCTGGATGACGTGAAAGAAACGTCGGACACGGATCCCACGGAATTGCACGAGCGCTCCGTGCTGCTGGCGCGCTCGTTGAATATCAAGCTCGATTCGCAATGTTTCGACAAGCCCACCGAGCAGCAAGGCCCGTGCCTGACGCAAAACACCGATCAAATGATTTTGGATGATGCGCACAGCCAGTCCATGGTTGCGGCGCTGACTTCGGGCCCTTCGTCGGATTTGATTGGAACGGCCAGCACGGCGCCTTTGGCCGGGGGCGGATACTACAGCGCGTACGTGGGCGCGGTGGTGGACATGGCGCGAATTTTAAACAATCTGCACACCGCGGAGTATCAATACATTCCGGCGCTGGCGCTGCCGAAAAACGAGCAGCTGAATCTGCGGCTGAACAATCCTCCGTCGTTTCGCAATCCGAAATCGGTGATCGTGGTGGGACTGCCGGCCGTGGAAGCGGCGCAATTGCCGCCGCTGCGTCCGGTGGACGCCAAACAGGTTCTATGTCTGGAGAAATCGCCATTGGTGCTCCCGACGGAGGGAGCGCCGCTGGTTTTTTCGACGAATATCGCGCATGACTTCGTGCTGCATGTGGAAGATAAGGCGGGTGACCACCTGGATTTGCCGGCCAAGGCCGATGCGCCGCGCGGCGGATTTTTGATTGATACGCACGCGCTGGCGACGGGGAAGTTTGACGCGGAAGTTACCGGAACTTTGCGCGGGCGCTGGGGATTCGAAGCGTTCGACGGGCCGCGCTTCCTGCTGCGCTCGGCGCGTTCACGGAAGTGGGCGATTTCGGCGACGGACCAGGGTGCGCTGATCGTGGGGCGCGACGACGTGCTGCATCTGACGTCCGACTGCGCCCCGTGCGTCGAGGACATCAGCCTGAAATATCAGCACGGAAAGGACCTGAAGACCACGTGGAAACTGGAGAAGCCGGACGAGCTGGAAATAAAAGTTCCGTTGAAGGATGAAAGCGCGGGGCCCGTGACGTTGGTCGTAAAACAATATGGGCTGAAATCGCCGGATGAGGTGCCGCTGATGGCGTATTCGGAGGCGGCGCACCTGGACCGTTTCACGATCAATGCGGGAGACAAGCAGGGTGTGCTGGATGGCACGCGGTTGGATGAAGTGGCGAGCTTCGAGCTGAACGGAGCGCACTTTTTGCCGGCGAAACTATCGCGGGTGCAGCAGAAAGATGAATTGGGGCTGGCGATCGCGAATGCCGCGCCGGCCGTGAATCTGGAGCCGGATGAAAAATTGGTGGCGCACGTGGGGCTGAAGGATGGGCGCGTGCTGGATTTGCAGACTACGGTGGAAGCGCCGCGTCCGAAGGTGACCTTGGTGAGCAAGACCGTGCAGGCCGGGCCGGTGGTGTCCGCGATACGCCTGGGTAATCAGGAAGAATTGCCGCTGGACGGGCGTTTATCTTTTTTCGTGAAGACCGAGGTGCCGGATAAATTTCCGCGTACGGAAAAGATCGAGGTGGCGACGGCGGATGGCTCGTTCGATGTGCTGTTGAGCGTGGCGGACGGCAGCTTGATGCTGCAGGATTCGCGCAGTGTGCTGGCGGTGCTCGATCCGCTGAAGAGTTTCGGGCCTTCGGCATTTGGGCCGCTGCAATTTCGCGCGGTGGATGCGGACGGCGCCAAGGGCGATTGGCAACCGCTGGTGAATCTGGTGCGTTTGCCGGCGCTGAAGGAGATTCGCTGCCCGGACGGCCCGGACAAGCAGTGCACGTTGAGCGGGACAAATTTATTCTTGATTGATTCGGTGGCGTCGAACGCGCAGTTCACGCATGTGGTGTCTGTGCCATTGGGTTTTGTGGATACCACGCTGAGCGTGCCGCGGCCGAATGGGACGCTTTTGTACATTAAGTTGCGGGATGATCCGGCGACGGTGAGCACGGCGGTGTTGCCGGTGCTGCCGGAGGATTGAACGGCGCGGCTTCAGGGGTTAAAGCTCCTTTTTATTTCCGGTATGTGACGGCGGGGCTGAAGCCCCGCCCTGCCATTTTCACGCTATCCTCGATGTTCCTTCCTTCGCGCGAGACTGCTGCTAGAATGCGCGGTGTGCGATACCTCCCTGTGCGGTTCATCGCGTTGATTCTTGTTGTTCTTCTCGCAACGATCTTGGTGCCGGCGCGTGGCAACACGAGTTCGCGGTGGTCCGTGCTGACGAGCGGGATAGACACAAATCTGCGCGGCGTGAGCGCCGCGTATTTCCACGGAACGAAGGACGCAGCGGTGTGGGCGTCGGGATCGAACGGCGTGGTGTTGCGTTCCGTGGATCGCGGGAGGACTTGGAAGCAACTGCACGTGGCGGGCGGCGACATGCTCGATTTCCGCAGCATATGGGCGTTTGATGCGATGACGGCTTATGTGATGTCCAGCGGCGAAGGCGACAAATCGCGGATTTACAAGACGACGGACGGCGGAGCGAGCTGGGCGTTCCAATACACGGATAAGCGCGCGGCATTTTTTCTGGATGCGCTGTCTTGTTGGGGGCCCGACGAGTGTTTCGCGCTGAGCGATCCGGTGGACGGAAGATTTTTGGCGTTGGCGACTGAGGATGGCGAGCACTGGAAAGAATTGCCTGGCGATAACTTGCCGGCGGCGTTGCCGAATGAGGGCGCGTTCGCTGCGAGTGGAACTTGCCTGCTGGTCTGGGGGCCGCAGATATATTTCGCCACTGGCGGGCCCGCGGCGCGCGTTTTCCATTCGCCGGACGCGGGATACAGTTGGTCCGTTGTGGACACACCGGTCGCGCACGGGAACGCCTCGTCCGGAATATTTTCAGTTACACGGGTGGATGACACGGTCGTAGCGGTCGGCGGGGATTACAAGGAGCCTGACCGTTCAGACGGTACTGCGGCTTATTCTTTGGATGGTGGAAAGACTTGGAAATTGGCGGCGCAGCAGCCGGGCGGATATCGTTCCGCGGTGGCTTGGGTGGACGGAGAGACGCTGGCTGCGGTGGGTCCGAATGGCGAGGACGTGAGCGAGGATGAGGGAGTGCATTGGCGGCACACTGACTCGCTCGATCTGAACGCATTCGTCGTGCTCGGTTATTTTGATGGCTGGGCGGTTGGGCCGAAGGGCACGATTGCGCGCATGACGAATCCGAAACTCTATCCGAAGGATTAGCTGCTCGCCTGCGCGAGCGTCTTGAACGAACGGCGGAGCGTTGAGCCCGCAAAAAACGAACGGCTAAGGATTGAAACACAGAGGGCACGGAGAAAGGCAAGGATGAGGGCACGAAGAGACCGGAGCCCACGCCCACGGAAGTGATCGGGTTGCTTGGGAGTGGCGTGCGAGCTTTTACGAAAGCGCTCACCGCTGAGACTCAGAGTTCGCTGAGAAAGACAATTCCCGACTATTTGGCGTATGGGAGGACTCCTATGAGAGCTTCGGCAAGTTCCACGCTGCTAGCAGTGATCGCGCTGATTTCTTTGCTGTTCGCGGGCGGCGCCGCCGCGCAGAGTGGCGGAGCGGAAAATTCGATTGCGGGGACCTGGGTTGGAGTGCTGGGCGGGCAGCTGCATTTGGTGGTGACGATCACGCGAGCCAGCGGTGGTGAATTGGGCGGGACTTTGAATAGCGTGGATCAGCATGCGGTGCTGGCTTTGAGCGAGGTGACGTTGAAGGGCAATGCCGTGCGCTTCGAGGTGCCGCGCGTGGGTGGAGTGTACGAAGGAAAATTGAGCAAGGACGGCGCGCGGATTTCGGGGAGCTGGACGCAGACAGGAGTGCCGGCGCAGCCGCTGGATTTGAAACGCAGCGCGGAGGCGAACGCCGCGCCCTCGACTGCCGCGCCGCAAACATCTCCGGCGCAGCACACGCCGAAACCGTTTACGGTGGGCATTGATGCGATCGTGGATGCGACGCCGGTGGCGTTCCAGTGCGGCGGGAAATGGCACATCGCGTACGAACTGCACATGGCGAATATGGATAAGTGGGGCTACACGTTCACGGAAATTGATGTGGTGGCCGCCAGCGCGCCGGATACGGCGCTCGCGAGTTATGCAGGCAGCGGGCTTGCGGGAATCATGACGCGGCCGGGCCTCGGCACGGCCGGCGCGGAAGCGCCTACGACGCTCGCGCCGGGAGAATCCGGCGTGGCGTACTTGTGGGTGACGGCGGATTCGCTGGACGCGATTCCATCCGCGGTGCGGGAGAAAATCAAGATGAAGATCGGAGATTATCCCGAAGCGATGACCGTGATCACGCCGGAAGTGCAAGTGGACAAGAAACCGGTGGTCGTGATCGCGCCGCCGCTGGAAGGGGAGCACCTGGTGGCCGGGAACGGCCCATCGAACACCTCGGCCCACCGTCGCGCTTTGATTCCCGTCAATGGGCATGCTTACATTTCGCAGCGGTTCGCGATTGACTGGGCGGAAGCGTATCCGGACGGGAAAACCTATCAGGGCGACGCGAGCGAGAACAAAAATTACAAAATCTACGGAGCGGAAATTCATTCCGTGGCGGACGGAGTGGTGACGGAGACCAAGGACGGGATTCCGCAGAACGTGCCAGGAGAAAACTCGCGCGCCGTGCCGATTACGCTCGAAACGGTCGGCGGAAACCACGTGATCGTGGATATCGGCGGCGGAAAATTTGCGTTTTACGCGCACATGCAGCCGGGTTCGCTGCGGGTGAAGGTGGGCGATCGCGTGAAGACGGGAGAGGTGCTGGGACTGGTCGGGAATACGGGCAACTCGACCGAGCCGCATTTGCATTTCGATATCTGTGATGCGAGTTCCATGCTGGCTTGCGACGGGTTGCCATACGCGCTGGCGTCGTTTGAGGTGACGGGGACGGCCGGAGATGACGGGAAGATCAAGGTTTTCGGGACGCCCGTGACGCGGACGATGGAGATTCCGGCGGAAGATGAGATTGTGCGGTTCGGCAAGGGCGGAAAATAGAAAGGAAAAAGTGCGGTCGCGGGTCGTTCAAGCTAAAAGCCGGAACTACAGAAACTACCGCAGAGACGCAGAGGGCGCAGAGAAAACCTGGGGGGTCTGAGACCCGCCCCTACTTTTGCGGACGCGCGAGCTTGCTGCGTTTTGCGACAGATTGGGTCTGTGTGCTGGCCCGATCGAGCGTCTTGGCGCTCCGGAAGCGCTTCAGCCTTTGTGTTATATTGACGATTGAGGTGTGGCGAGCCGCTGCATGAGCAAATTGCGCATTTCGATTGTGGAATATTTAAACACGGCGCCGTTGGTGTGGGGATTCACGGACGGGCCGCTGACGGGCAAGTACGATTTATCGTTTACGGTGCCGTCGAAGTGCGCGGACGCGCTGCGCAACGGCGAAGTGGACGTGGCGATCATTCCTTCGATCGAATACCAGCGCATTGAAAATGTGGTGGCGTTGCCGGGAATGGCGGTGGCGGCGAAAGGCGAAGTCCGCAGCATCCTGGTGGTGGCGAAGAAGCCGATCCATCTGGCAAAGCGCATCGCGCTCGATTTGAGCTCGCGCGCTTCGCAGGCGCTGGTGCAAATTCTGGCCGCGGGGCACTGGGGCATCCGTCCCGAATACGTGCAGGCCGCGCCGGACGCAACGGAAATGTTGAAAGATGCGGACGCGGCCTTGGTGATCGGCGATCCGGCGCTGCGCATTTCGTTGAAGATGGAAGCGCTCTCGGTGAAAGTCGCGAGC
The DNA here is from genome assembly GCA_963804655.1 of uncultured Acidobacteriota bacterium. Lineage (GTDB taxonomy): Bacteria > Acidobacteriota > Terriglobia > Acidiferrales > UBA7541 > Palsa-295. The sequence goes on from CAWDRE010000002.1 coordinate 438,845, forward strand.
GGCGAAGATTGCTGCAAGGGTGATCCCGAAGACATGCCGGTGCCGGGATTCGAGACGATTTTTGTTTACGATGTGGCTTACCAGTGGCGCGAGATGACCGGCAAGCCATGCGTGCTGGCGATTTGGGCGGGGCGCCGCGAATTGATCACGCCGGAAGTGATGGCGGATTTTGAAGCGTCGAAACAATACGGGCTGGAACGCGTGCGCGAAATCGCTGAAGCTGCTTCCATCAAGTTGGATCTGCCGCCGCGCGCGCTGAAACATTATCTGCTCGACAACATTCACTATGGCCTGGAGCCGGAATACCTCGAAGGGCTGAACCTCTATTACGAAAAAGCCGCGGCCGCCGGATTGATTGCGCGGCAGCGCCCGCTGGAATTTGCCGGTCTTCCGGAAGCTTCCGCCGCAACGTCCACGGCTCGCCGCGGGGCCTGAACGCTTGGGCCTGGAACGCATCGGAACTCTCGCAGCGCTTCGCCGCTATCCCGTAAAAAGCATGGCCGGTGAGGAACTGGCCGCGGCGCGCGTCACGTTCGCCGGGTTGATGGGCGACCGCGTATTTGCGTTTGTGGACGAGAACAACAAATCCAGCTTTCCGTGGATGACGGCGCGCCAGGCGCACGACTGGCTGCTTATGCGGCCGCGTTTTCTTGATCCACCGGCAATTGAGGATGAAATTCCCGGCACGGAGCGCTATGCCGCCGAGGTGGCCACTCCGCAGGGCGAAAAATTCATGGCGGGCGACGCGGCGTTCACACAGTTTCTCACGCAGCGCCACGGCCGTCCGCTGCGCGTGCGCTTTTCAGAGCGCTCGATGACGGATGCGGCGCCGGTTTCCGTGATTGGGTTGGCCACGGTACGCGCGCTGTCCGAAGAAACCGGCCTGGAGCTGGACCCGCGCCGCTTTCGCATGAATTTTTATGTGCGCTGGGAGAGCGATGAACCTTTCTTCGAGGATCAACTGGTGGGCCGCGCGGTGCGCATTGGAGAGAAGGTGACCGTGCAATTCGTCAAGAAAGATGTGCGCTGCGTGATGATCACGCTAGACCCGGATAGCGCCGCGCCGTCGCCCATCGTGCTGGAGAAGGTGACGCACAATCACGACCGCTGCACGGGCGTCTATGGAGCGGTCTTACGCGAAGGCATCGTTCAGGCCGCTGATCCTGTATACTTGACGTGAGCGGAAGCGAGGAAGCAGCCGGCGATGGGGATCACCCAACAGGAAGCGCTCGATCTTTTCAACTCCGATGATTTGATCGGCATCGGCATGGCCGCCAACGAAGTGCGGCGCGCGAAGACGGATCCGCGCATCGCCACCTACCAGATTGACCGCAACATCAATTACACGAATTTCTGCACGGAGTATTGCTCGTTCTGCGCGTTTTACCGGCCGCTGGGAGCGAAAGACGGCTACATCCTGCCGCTGGAATCCATCTACGAAAAAATCGAAGAGATGCTGGAGCTGGGCGGCACCGGCGTGCTGATGCAGGGCGGCTTGCACCCGGATCTGCGGATCGAGTTTTACGAAAACATGCTGCGCTCGTTGAAGCAGAAATATCCGCAAGTGCACCTGCACTGTTTTTCGGCGCCGGAAATCGGCTGCATCGCGGAAGTTTCGGGGCTATCGGTGCGCGATACGATTGCGCGGCTGCGCGACGCGGGTCTGGATTCGATTCCCGGGGGCGGCGCGGAAATTCTGGACGACGAAATTCGCGCGAAGATTTCGCGCTTGAAATGCCGCTCGGATGAATGGGTGGACATGCACCGCGTGGCGCACGGGCTGGGCATGCGCACCACGGCCACGATGATGTTCGGCTGTGGCGAGGAATATCGCCATCGCGTGAATCATCTGGAGACGATTCGCCGGATTCAGGAAGATACCGGCGGTTTCACCGCGTTTATTCCCTGGATTTTCGCGCCGGAAAATACGCCGCTGGGGAAAAAGATCCCGGAAGCCACAGCGTTCGATTATCTGAAGACGCTCGCGATTAGCCGGCTGTATCTCGATAATATTGATCACATCCAATCGAGCTGGCTGACGCCGGGTATCAAGATTTGCCAGGTGGGACTGCAGTTTGGCGCGGATGATGTGGGCAGCATATTGATCGAAGAAAATGTGGTGTACGCCGCGGGCGTGCGCAACCGCACCAATGAAGAAGAGCTCCGCCGGATTATTTCCGATGCTGGTTACATTCCCGCACAGCGCGATACTCTGTATCGCTCGTATTCGCTGAAACAGCCCGCCGCGCTGAAACAGAAGGCCGCCGCGACCTTGCAGTGACGCGGCGCCATCCGCAATTCCAATCACATTCAGTGAATCTGCATCTAAGCCGGGCGCAGCCTGCCTGCGGCGGGCGGGCAACCGGCGCCCCTACGTTCGGGCGAACAGCCGCGCTTCGATCAGCGCTAAAGGGCGCGGGCTATGCGGTGAGGATTGCGGCGGGCTCTGCCACTGTGGCTGGAAATTCGAGGGCGATGCTGGCGCCGTAGGGTTGTTTATTGCCGACTACGATTTCGCCGCCGGCTTCCTGCATGATTCCGTAGCAAATGCTGAGGCCGAGGCCAGTGCCTTTGCCGACGGGCTTCGTCGTGAAGAAGGGATCGAAGGCGCGATGGATATCGGTGAAGCCGGGGCCGGAATCCTCGAAGCGCACGAAAATGCGGTCACCATGGCGCGTGGCGGCGATAAAGATGGAGCGTTGCGCGCTTTCTTCCACCGCGTCAATCGCGTTATTCAGAATATTCAGCAGCACCTGCTTCAGTTCGTCTTCGCCGATGGAAAGCCGCGGCAGTTGCGGCTCGACGTGCACGTCCATGTGGATGCCGAGCTTGCGAATGTGGAATTCGCGCAGCTGGATCACGTCATGCAGCGCCGTTTCGAAATCGGCGGCGCGCGCGTCTGGATTATTCTGGCGCGCAAAACGCAGCAAGCCATCCACGATGCGCTTCATGCGGCGGGCTTCGGCGCCTAGCTTCTGCACGCGCTTCGAAAGCTTCTCGCCTTCCACTTCCTCGCCAAGCAAATCCGCGTAGCCCATAATTCCGGTGAGCGGGTTATTCAATTCATGCGCTACGCCGGCGACCAGCTGGCCGAGCGCCGCCAATTTTTCGGAGCGCACCAATTGATGATGCAGGCGCGCGTTTTCGATGGTGACGGCAAGATCGGAGGCGAGCACTTCGAGTTTCACGATTTCGGAGGCGTCCACGTCTTCGTTTGCTTGCGCAGCAGCCTGCGAAGATCCGCTGACGCACAGGCAGCCGAGATGAGCGCCGCGGCCGGAAACCAGCGGGATCAGCACGGCGCTTTCCAGCTCGTGGTCGCGAGTTCCATTTCCAGCGGGGAAAGTAATGCGGAAAGATTTGTTGCCCAGTTGCTCGCCCTCACGGCCGAGTTCGCGCAGCTTCTCAATCGTCCATCCAGCCGAGAGCTCTTCGAAGCGCGTTCGTTCCCAGCCGGAATAGCCCGTCATTCCGCTGAGCCGGAGCGAGCGGTCTTCCGCGGCCAGAAAAAGCGCGGCGCGCTGGAAACTGCTGGCGCCGGTGACGGCAGCAGTGACTTCGCTGGCGAGCGAAGCGGGATCGCTCCCGGCCAGCAGGCGCGAAGTGATCTGCGAGATCTGCACCAGCAATTTGTTGGCGGCGCGCTCGCGTTCGCGGGATTGTTCGATGACGCGCGATTTGTCTTCGATCAATGTGAGAATCATGCCGAAAGCCACGAAAAATTTCGGCACGTTCCAAAGTTCGGGATTCAGCAGCAGCTTCGGCGCAATGTGATCGAGCAACGCTCCGGTGGGGAATACCGCTCCCCACGCCAGAAACCCGCCGGCCACGGCGAGCACGCCCGTCGAACGGCGCGGAAAACGCTTCCAGAAAAGAATGGCACAAAAGCCGAAGCTTAAAGTGAGAATCGCATTGACGCCCAGGTCGGCGCTGCCTTGCAGCTGGTCATACATTGTCCAGGCTGCGGTGATCAGTAATATCGCGGAAATGCCGAGCGTGTAGAGCTTGGGGCGCGGATAGGCTCGCAGCGCGAAGTACGCGCCGCCCAGGAAAACTGCGCCGAGCGCGGCGGCCATCAGCGCGTAAATGTGCCAATCGAAAGTAGCGGCAATGGCGTGAAACGTCGTGGGAATCACGAGCGCCAGCAGCATGGTCAGGCGACTCTTGCGGTCCTCGACGGCCTTGGTCATGGAAACCGCAAAGACGACGCCGGAAAGTTCCAGCGCGCCCAGCTCGATGGATTCCAGAATCTGTTCAGGCACGCCGGTGTGCGTTTCGAAGGCTTGCACGAAGAAGTGCAGAAAAATCAGGGCCCAGGCGTAAACCCACAGGCGCGTTCGCGCGGAGGGCGCGTGCTTGCGCAGAGATAGAAATATCCCCACGAGCACAAAAAGCACCAAAATCGTCGGAAGCCTGTCGAGAAATGGAGTCACTGATCGCCCCTGCAGTCATCGAGGCTAAGGTGCGGGGCAAGTGGCAACAATGGAGCTTTAGTACCAGAATGTGCGCAATTCGGATAAGGCTGGCGGGGTCGAGGTAATTCGGTAAGTGCTATTGTTTGTGTTGGATACGTAGTTCGAGGATGACTTCGCTGCCCTCGGGTAAATCCACGGGTTCGGCTGGTACAAACGTTCCATTCAGGAACCGTGCGCGGATCGGGTGAGCGGAGCGCTCGCGCGGACTAGCCGCGGCGGACGTTAAGCGAAGTTCGGGCTTCGAAGCCTCGATGCGGGTTTTGCGATCCTCGAATTTCGGAACGCCGGCGGAATCCAGAGCTACATTGGCGAGCGCGTCGGCGTCGCGATTGAGTTCGCGGCGGACGTGTTCGATGGCGAAGTATTGCAATTGGCGCGCAAGTTTAGCGGCGCGTTCGTGCAATGGTTTCAGGTCCGCGCTTTTCACCTTGTAGCGGCCCTGCATCTGGCGGACCAGCAGTTCGGAATCGCTGCGAATGCGCAGCGCGGCGATGCTGTGGGTGGTGGCGTAATCGAGCGCGGCGAGCAGCGCGAAATATTCGGCGACGTTGTTGGTCTCGCGGCCGATATTTTTCGCGAGTTCCAGCACGATTTTTCCCTGGGGATCGCGCAATACCACGGCGTAGGACGCCGGGCCGGGATTGCCGCGCGAGGCGCCGTCAATATTGGCGACGTGAACTCCGGCGGGTGGCGCTGCGGGATGCGAATCGGCAAAAAGACGCGCACTGCCGGGAACCGAGTGCTTAGTTTTCACTGGCTGAAGATGCCTGGGCTGCGGAAGTGGGCGCGGCCGCGGCGGCGGAAGCGGCTGGTTCAACATAATAGAGGATGCGCGTGCAGGTTTCGCAGTGGAACATTTCTTCGCTGCCGGGACGGCGCATCGCCTGAAACACGTGCGGGCGGACGCGCATGCCGCACGCGCTGCATTTTTCATCGCGGACTTCGGCCAGCGCGACGTTGTTATGCTTCTTCATGATGCGATCGTAGTGGTCCATCATGTCTTCCGGAATCTGGGCCATGGCGCGGGCGCGTTCGGTTTCCCATTCGGCCAGTTCTTTTTCCGCGACGCCCTTTTCGGCGTCAATTTTGGCGCGCTCGGCGCGGGCAACTTCTTCCACTTCTTTCAATAATTTTTCCGCGGCTTTGATTTTGCGGTCGTATTCCTCGCCGGAAACCATTTGCTCCAGCAGGCGGTCTTCAGCTTTGGCGATTTCGTCCTCGGCCATTTGCACTTCATGCTGCAGGGCTTTATACGCTTCGTTGGTTTTTACCTGCGAGGTCTGGTCTTTGTATTTGCGGACGCGGTCTTTCCACTGTTCGACGTCCAGCTCGTATTTTTTGCGGTCTTTGGTGGTGGCCAGTTGCGCGGCTTTGCTTTTTTCCACTTCACCTTTGGCGGCGGAGACGTGGGAGTCCACTTCAGCGATTTTTTTGGGGAAGGCGGCCAGGCGCGTGCGGACATCCTGCAAACGCGTGTCGACGCTTTGCAGGTCGAGCAGGTTCTGTAGGACCTTCAGCACTATACGGCCATTCTAGCACATCGTGGCGGTGGGCCTGGTTCGAGCGATAGCTAAAGAGGATTCACCGCAGAGACGCAGAGTTCGCAGCGAAAGGCAGAGGCAGAGAAGCAGAGAGGCAGGGAAGCACAGAACCACACAAGCAGAGATCAGAGATCGCGCTAGTGTTTGACACTGCGGCTCAACACAGAGTTCACAGAGAAAGGCTGAGGACACGGAGAGCGCCCCTCGAGTCGCGCGTTTGTTGGCTCTCGCTTCGATTTGAATCCTGCTCAAATGGAAATAGCTACCCCGCCCAGGCGCTTCCGTGTCCTCGCTTTGTCGTTCTCTGTGCCCTCGGTGGTGAAGCTTTGGCTTTAGACACTGCGTTCGTCCGAACGACCCGTATCCTGCTGGATTTAATGGAGCTGCGTGGGTGAGTCTTTTCCGGGGGATGGCTCGTAGTATGGATATGATAGGCGGCACTGCACGCTTCAGCTTCAACATCGGCGGGATGGCGGGCCCAGGCAATTCGGCGGCTTACTGGGAGGGGCGGGTGGCTCTGGATAGCGACGTAGCGCAACTTCGCGGCGGCGATTTGGATGCGCTTTCGGCGTTGCTCACGCGGTACCAGAACCGGCTGTACCGTTATTTGCTGCGATTGGTGCGCGAGCCGGCCGAGGCGGAGGATTTGTTCCAGCAAACCTGGCTGCGCGTGGCGGAGAAGATCCGGCAGTTCGATCCGCAGCGCAATTTCGAAGCGTGGCTTTTCACGCTGGCGCGCAACCTGGCGATTGATCATCTGCGCAGAATACGGCCGGAGAGCCTGGACCAGCCCGTGGGCGATTCGGCGGGAGAATCGGCGGCGGCGCGCCTGCCTTCGCAGGAGCGCCCGGCGATTGAGGGAATCCTGGCGCGGGAACGCGCGGGGCGCCTGGGCTTGGCGCTGGAGACGCTGCCGATGGTGCAGCGCGAAGTCCTGACTCTGCGTTTCGAGGAAGAAATGAAACTCGAGGAAATCGCGGAAGTTCTGGATGCCCCGCTATCCACGGTGAAGACGCGTTTGCGGCGCGCGCTGGAGCGGCTGAAAATAACTCTGGAAGCCCAATACCCGGGAGAGAACTGGCAATGAGCGATCACGAAAAAATCCGGGAGCTGCTCACACTGATGGCGGCGGGAATTCTGGAGCCGCGCGAGGAAAAGCAAGTGGTGGATCATCTGCGGACGTGCGACTCGTGCAGCGCGGAGCTGGAGGATTGGAAATTGCTGGCGGGGGGCCTGCGCCGTCTGCCGACGCCGCAACCGCGAGCGCTGGTGGTGGAACGAGCGCGCGCGCAGGCGCAGATTCGCTTGAACGAGGAATTCGAGCACCGCTGGAATCGCACGGTGATGATTGGCCTGGTGGCGTTTGCGTGGCTGTTGACGCTGCTGAGCTGGCCGGTGGTGCGCTTCGTGAGCGGCGGATTACTCGCGATGCTCGATCCGCGATTTAGCCACACCTGGACTGTGTTCGCGTTGTTTACGGCGGCTGCGTGGGCCGCGGGAGGCGCCGCGGCGGTGATTTTATCGCTACAGCGACGCGAAAGGAGATTGGCATGAGCCGATTCAGAGACGAACTGAAAGTGATACCGGGCGCGGCGCGGGTCGTCGCGCTACTCGCTTACATTGCAGTAACGGCAGCCTTCGCGTTGTTCGTGACGTTTTCACACGATCAGGGCATGGCGCGGACACCGGAGATAGGAAAGTTCCTGCTGACGGTGGGCCCGGGAATTATTCTGGTGGTCTGGATTTTGCTGGTCGGCTATGTGTACGGCGACGCCCAGCGACGCGGCATGCGCCACGTGATGTGGACGCTGCTGGCGATTTTCATACCGGATATGATCGGCGTCATTCTGTATTTCATTTTGCGCGATCCGCTGATGAAGAACTGTCCCGGATGCGGGGAATCGGCGAAGTCGGGATTTACGTTTTGCCCGCGCTGCGGCACTGCGCTGCAGCCCACCTGCCCCAATTGCGGGCGAGCGGTGGAATTGGGCTGGTCGAATTGCCCGCATTGCGGCACGAAATTGCCGGCATCAGCTCCGCAGGTTCGCACGGCATAGGTTCGCTTGTGAGCGTAAGGCCTAGCGCACCGGCAACGACCGCGACGTTCGGAATTGCCCAGGCGCCATCATGGAGTGCGGGACGCCGCGAATGAATCTGCCGTTCTCTCGCATCAAGGTTTTCGTGCGGGGCGCATCCCGGTAGAATAGCCGCGAGGTTCCAGGAGGTTTCGGATGCCTTACGTGCAGGTGACTTGGGTGGCGGGCCGCTCGCCGGAACAAAAACGCAAACTCGCGGAGCGCATTACGCAGGCGCTGATCGAAGACGGCCGCGCCAAGCGCGAGAATATTCAGGTGACGTTCGTGGATTTGCCGCCGACGGATTACGCCGAAGCAGGAGTCACCGTCGCCGACCAGAAGCGCACGCCGTGACGGCCCGCCGCAACCGGTTCGCGTGGCCGGGAGTTCGTGGATTGCGCACGAATCGCGCCGAGCGTGGGATCTGAATCTTGCGCGGGGAGTTGCTAAAAACAGATCCCTCGCTGCGCTCGGGATGACCACCGTCGCGATTCGTGCCGCCTTTGCCGATTACTACGCCGAAGGATGCATCTCGCGGCGCACCAGCACCGCGTCAATGAAGTAGCCGATGCCGATGCAAACGGGAATCACGCCGAAGACGGCCGCCTGCGCAGCGTCGGATTCATAGCGCGCCAGCAACAGAAACGCCACCAGGTAGCCGAGGCCGCCGGCCGTCAGCAGAATGCCCGCCTTACGCGAGCGCGCGTGCGGCGGCAATTCATCGGCCATGGGTACGGGCACGCCTTTGGCGATCGCCGCCAGGCGCTCTTCGGTGCGCAACTTGCGAACGCGATACCAGGCATAAATCGCCGCCAGCAGAACGGAAAACGACATCACTACCGCAACAAACCCAATCGGATCCATGTGATTTCTCCTCTCGATTTCGATGCGCCATTCCGGCGCGTCTTGCGTCACTCGGCCCGGGACCTTCCAAGCTTCGATTAGAGATACGCATCCCGCCGGGAAGATGTTCCGTCCGGAAGCTGCTTTCATAGCTGACAGGGCGGGACGTGGGTGCGAGCTCCTGCGGTGCCAATCCGTGGTGCGGAGATCATGATATAAGTCGTCTAAGTCATGCATCGCACTGAACAAGCAGTTCGTCATGGCAGGAACTGCCCGATCTGCGCCAAGCCCGTTGAGCTAAAGCTCATCACCTACAACGCGCCTTTTCGATGTCAAAGTTGTGGCGCCATGCTGGACATCTCGTCGTTCTATGCGTGGTTAACCCATGCGCTTTCCACCACGCTGGCGTTCTTGTTGCTCTGGCAGGTAGTTCACTTCGATTTTTGGTTTGCGGCGATCGGCAGCCTGATTCTGAACTTCCCGTTGAAAGCGCTTATCAGGCCGCTTACGAAGCCTATCATTCCGCTGGAGCCGTCTGACGTGGTTGCCTAGTGTTTTCGATCAGGATCCGCTGGTTTCCGTGCGTCCCTGCAAGACTTGGCAGCCGGAAAGAATATCGTGGATCGCGCGCTTGCTGGAGTGCAGCCCGATGCAGACGCAATCCACCAGAAAATACCAGCCGCCGATTTGCGGCACGTGCAGCAGCAGGCGTCCGCAGAAAAAACGCATGCTGGCACGCCAGAATCCCACGCGATTTCCGCGAAGATCGGCGACATAGACGCCCATCACGCGCTTGCCCACCGTGGCGTGCCACACGGAGCTCTCCAGAACCGCAAAATAGAGCCACGATGTGAGCAGGAAGAAGCACAGGGTGAAAAGGTGGAAATTCGGACCGAATTGCGCGGCAAGCTCGCCCGGCGATTCTCCGGGATGAAGCCTTAAGAACGCGCGCGAGTTGTTGATTCCCACGGACCAGAAGGAAACGAACACCGCCAGCGGGATCGCCAGGATAATCAGGTCAATCATTCCAGCGACAAGCCGGATCCAGAATCCAGCATGGCGAGGCTCCGGACGGCGAAGCGCCGGCACGGGAGAAGCGGCCGGGCGCGGAATCGCAGTTTGTACGCTCACGAGAGGGCCTCCCATCCGTCATCGCCGCGCCGCTACTGCATTGGGCGAATTTCGTTCGTTTGGTCTATGGCGAAGCTGGTGCATCCGGGTTGCGTAGCTGCGGGGCAGTGCGCGATCGCGAGGAACGTGGTGTCGGACGGCTGGACTTCGTACACGTAGCCGTCGCGACTGGTTTTCTTCATGCTTAGGGCGCCGCTGGAAACCAGTTCATCGAGCGAAGTGTAGGTGTTGTGCTCCACCTGGTAGGTGCCTTCGGCTTGGGCGATGCCCAGCAGGTCGTTCTTCACGCCGACCGTGTCAATCGTCTGCATGGGCGTGGACGCGCCGGTGCCGGCGGCGTCCATCTTCGAGAAATAATATTTATACGTCAGCAAGGCGATCACCGCGACAATCAACAAGCCAATCATGCTCCGCATCGTGTACCTCGCCCCTGCGGGCGCCGCAAAATTGCTTACTGCCATCGAGCTTATCGCCGCAAACGGAGCCGCGCAATCGCAGGGAATTGCGATGTAATCTTTTTGACACGGCCTGCGTCTAACGTCCGGTGCACGAAAACCCCGACATTGGCCGGTTTTCGGCGGCACGGTTGTGGGCGCGACGGAGCAGTGGCGGGTTTGACACTCGCAAGCAGCGTCATTGATACTGGTTGTTGATACTGGCTCTTCACTTCCAGCCGGCCCAGCTACACGCAGTGAATTCCCTCGATGGGAGCAATCCAGAATGAGGACATGGCATCGTTTCAGCGCGAGTGCGAGCGCGAAGGTCCGGGCAGCGGCGGCGATGGTGCTGCTGGCCGCGGCATGCGTCGCGCTGCTTGGCTCTCCATTAGCCGCGCAGGAAAAATCCGACGAAGTACGGCCGCCCAAGCTGAACTACACCACGCACAAGCTGGCGAACGGCCTGCAAGTAATTCTGCTGGAAGACCACGCCGTGCCCATCATCAATCTGCAGGTGTGGTATCACGTGGGCTCGAAGGACGAGCAGCCCGGGCATACCGGTTTTGCGCACTTGTTCGAGCATCTGATGTTCAAAGGCTCGGCGCACGTGGCCGCGGAAGAACACTCGCGCATCATCGAATCCGTCGGCGGATTCGATAATGCGGAGACCGGCGACGACGTCACGCAATTCTTCGAAACTTTCCCCAGCAATTATCTGGAGCGGGTGCTGTGGCTGGAAGCCGACCGCATGGGCAGCCTGAACGTCAGCGAGGAAAATTTCAAATCCGAGCGCGAAGTGGTGAAGGAAGAGCGCCGCGTGCGCGTCGAGAATCAGCCGTATGGATATTTGCAGGAAGATTTGCGCGCGGCGGCGTTCACCGTGCATGGCTACCATCACACGCCGATCGGCAGCATGGAAGATCTGGATAAAGCCACGATCCAGGACGTGCGCGATTTTTTCAATACCTATTACAAGCCGAACAACGCGACGCTGGTGATCGTCGGCGATTTCGAATCCAGCCAGGCGCTGGCCTGGACTAAGAAATATTTCGACGGAATTCCGGCGTCGGCCAAGCCCATTCCGCGGTTGGACAATCCCGAGCCGCCGCAGACAGCCGAACGAGTGGTGAAGAAGTCCTATTCGAATACGCCGCTTCCCGCGGTCGTCATCGGCTACAAAATTCCGCCGCGCTACGCGCCGGACGCCTACCCGCTGGACCTGGCGTCGAACATTCTGGCGGGAGGCGAGAGCAGCCGCCTGTACCAGACGCTGGTTTACAAAGAGCAGATCGCGGTGCAAGCGGCGGGCTTTGGCGCGTTCTCCGAGGATCCGAATTTGTTTTGGGCATACGCGATCATGAATCAAGGGCATTCGGCCGAGGAAGGCGAGAAGGCGCTGGTGGCCGTGCTGGACGGGCTGAAAACCGCGCCGGTGGACGCGAAGGAACTCGAGAAGGCCAAGAATCAGGAAATTTCGGGATTTGTTTTGGGCCGCGATACGGATCAGGAAAAAGCGGAGGCGCTGGCGTCCGCAGCGGTCATCGGGAAAAATCCCGGGCTCGCCAATACCGAGCTCGATCATTATTTGACAATTTCGCCGGCCGAAATCCAGCGCGTGGCGAAAGATTATTTCGATTTGCAGCACGCGACGGTGTTGATCGTCACGCCGACGGCGCCCGCGCAATAGCGTGGCATCCGTTCATGCAGGCGTTCCCGCGGAAAATTATCGAGGAGTGATGATGAAGCGCGCAATACATCGAAGGATTTCGTTTTTAGCGGCAGCAATTTTTGCGGTGGCAGCTGCGGCGACGACGCCAGCGTTTGCGCCCGCTGCGTGCGCGCAAGACCAGGCGCCTGCTGCTCCGCGCAGCCAGACGGAGCCGCCAAGCTCGCAGGAGCCGCAGAAGGCTTCAGGCGTCGTGCCGCCCGGAGTGAAGCTTCTGCCCCAGATGCCGGGTCCCAGCGCGCCGCGCCCGTTCCATTTTCCGAAGGCCGCCACGATGACGCTGCCGAATGGCTTGCGCGTTTTCGTGGTCACCGACCACAGCGAGCCCGCCATTGCCGCGCGCCTGGTGATTCTATCCGCCGGGAGCATCAAGGATCCATCGAGCATGCCGGGAGTGGCGCAGATGGCGGCGAACCTGCTGACGCAGGGAACGGAAAAACGCTCGGCGAAGGACATCGCCGAAGGAATTGATTTTATCGGCGGCCAGCTGAACGCGATGGCCGGGCGCGACGCCACCACGGTGACTCTGGACATCGTAAAGAAAGATTTGGCCACCGGAATGGATTTGATGTCTGACGTGGTGCTGCATCCCACATTTCGCGCCGAGGAACTCGAGCGGCAGCGCCAGCAGTTGCTTTCGACGCTGCAGGTGCAATACGCGGACCCGGAATATCTGGCGACGTTGGTTTTCGCGCGCTCGGTGTACGGAACTTCGCCCTACGGCCTTCCGCCCGAAGGCACCCCCGCCACGGTGCAGAAATTTCAGCCCGGCGATTTCGTGAAGTTTCGTGACGCGAATTACGCGCCGAACGAATCGCTGCTCGGATTCGCGGGAGACATCACGCCGGAAGAAGCGTTCGCGGTGGCCGCAAAATATTTCGGCGGCTGGCCGAAAGTGGACGTGCCGTTGACCGAGCCGCCGGCCCCCAGCTCCGCCACGGCGCAGCAGATCTGGCTGATTGATAAGCCCGACGCCGTACAAACGCAGATTCGCGTCGGCAAAATCGCCATTCCGCGCAACGATCCGGATTTCCTGCCGCTGGATGTGACCAACCATATTTTGGGCGGCAGCTACAACAGCCGGTTGAACACCGAGGTGCGCATCAAGAAGGGTTTGACTTATGGCGCTTCGTCCTCGCTGAATCCGCATCGTTATACCGGTTCGCTGGTGGTGAGCACGTACACGCGCACGGAAGCCACCGTGGAAGCCACGAAACTGGTGATGGATATTCTGACGGGAATGTCGCAGGGCGAAATTACGCAGAATGAACTGGATTTCGCGCGCGATTACCTGGCGGGAGTTTATCCGATCTCTTCGGAAACCGCCGAGCAGGTGACCGACCGCGTGCTGACCGTCGCTGCATTCGACCTGCCCGAGGATTACAACCAGACTTATCCCGCAAAAATCCGCGCTACTTCGCTGAAAGACGTGCAGGCCGCAGCGCGGAAATATTTCACGACGGGCGGTCTGGACCTGGTGCTCGCGGGAAACATCAGCGCGTTTCGTGATGCGCTGAAGAAAGCATTTCCCAGCGCGGAATTCACCGAGATTCCCTACGACCAGGTGGACGTGCTAGCGCCCGACCTGCGCGCGCCGAAGCAGGAAACCGTCCCAGCCCCCTCAGCGGAATCGCTCGAGGAAGGCAAGCAGATCCTGCTGGCCGCAGCGCAGGCCGCGGGAGGCGCCGCGTTGCAGTCAGTTGCCACGCTGGGCATCACCGAGAATGGGAAAATTCACGGGCCCGCCGGGGACCGGCCGCTCGATGTGAAGTGGCAGGTTGTGTATCCGGACCGCTCGTACGGCGAGGTGAATCTGGGCGGCATGACCATTCAGCAGGTGTGTGACGGCAAATCATCCTGGCTGAAATTTCCGAACGGGATGCGCGACACCACCAACGTGATCGGCGAATTCAAGCGCGGCATCGCCATGTTCGGGGGCGGCTGGGGACTCTACCAGCAGGTGCTCGCGGGGAAAATCACGGGGCAGGCGATCGGCGAAGAAGAGATCCAGGGCAAGAAAACGCAGGCGGTGGCAGTGAATGCGTCTTTTGGCTTCATCAAGCTGTATTTTGACGCGGATACGCACTTGCTGGCGGCCGCGCGCTATCAGTCCGTGGGCGAACACGGCCCCAGCGCGAACGAGCAGCACTGGAGCGACTATCGCGACGTGGAAGGCCGCAAGTTCGCGTATGCCACGGACACCTATCGCGACGGAACGAAGCTTTTTGACTCCACGGTGCAGGCTGTGGAAGTGAATCCCAAAGTGGATGAAGCGCTCTTTACCAAGCCGGAACCGCCCGCCGCGAAATAATGCGCGCCGGCCTACTTGACGGTCAGTATCACTTTGCCGATGTTTTTTCGCGCGTGGATGTATTTGTGGGCGGAGGCGGCGTCGGCCAGCGGAAAAGTCTTGCCGATCACCGGTTTCACTTTGCCCGCCGCGTACAATTTGAAAATTTCATCGAGTTCGCCGCGCAGCATGGCGCCGCGCGCCGCCAGCTTTCCCAGGCTCACCCCAATCACCGAAATGTTCTGGCTCATCAGCTTCAGCGGATGAAATCGCGGAGTTTGCGCCAGCGCCTGCGCGCCGCGCAACAGGCTTTTTTTGCCCTCGCTGCCCACCGCCGCGGAGAATCCGTAAACCACCAGCCGACCGGTGGCTCCCAGGCATTTGTAACTATTGGCGAAGGATTTTCCGCCGATGGAGTCCATCACCATTTCGATCCCGTCCGGAGCGAATTTGCGCACCACGTCCACAAAGTCGTTTTTTTCGTAGTCAATCGCGTGGTCCACCCCGATTTTTCGCAGATATTCCTGCTTGGTGGGCCCGGCCGTCCCGTAAATTTCCAATCCATGCGCGTGGGCGAGTTGCACCGCGGCAATACCCACGCCGCCCGCCGCGCCGTGAATCAAAATCCGGTCTCCGGGCTGCAGGTTGCCCATGGTGAACATCGCATGGTACGCGGTGATGTAATTCACCGGCAGCGCCGCGCCATCTTCGAAGGGCATGCCGGCAGGCAAGCGGTAAACTTTTCCGGCGGGAACCGCGACCCATTGCGCGTACGCATTGAACGGCGTCAGCGCCGCCACCGCTTCGCCGGTGCGAACCGGCTCGCCTTCGCTGGCCTTGCCGCCTTCGGCCGCTTTTTCCACCACGCCGGCAATTTCCAGTCCCGGCACGAACGGGGGCTTGGGAGTTCCGGGATAAACTCCCATGCGCTGCATCAGGTCGGCGAAATTGACGCCGATGGCCTTCACCCGGATCAGGACCTCGCCGGGCTTGGCTTGCGGGTCAGGCACTTCCCGCGGCTCAAAAACTTCGGGAGGGCCGTACCTCTTTACCACCATCGCGCGCATCTAAAACTCCTTTCGCCGGATACTGCTTCACCGGCGATGATTCGAGCGGTGCTGCTATTTTGGATGCCGGCCTATCGTGGCGCGACGCAATGCTCATTCCTTGACCGCACCAAGCTTTTCACTTGGGATTCAAAGGCATCCTATCTTAAACTAATCAATTCTGCGCAACGATGAAACCCACACATAGAGCAAGAGTCTTCATTACCGGCATCCCTATTTTGCTTGCAGCTTGCGCTTCAATGGCGGCCGCCGGCACGGCGCAGGCGCCCACACCGGCGGTGCTCACCGCCATGCAGGACGAGCTCGACCGCTCGATGGCGGCCATGTCCAAGTCCGATCCTCCCGCGTATTTCATCAGCTACACGGTGGCGGACCGCGACTACGTGGAAGTCTCCGGCTCGAACGGCGCGTTGCTTACCAGCAACGATACGCGCGGGCGCTGGCTTGAAGTGCAAACGCGCGTCGGCACCTATCAATTGGACGACACGCACAAGCTCGCCGACCGCCAGCCGAGTTGGACCAGCCCCGGCACGACGGTGGTGCTCGATGACGATATCCCGGTGCTGCGCCGCGAAATCTGGCGCGAAACCGACCGCCAGTATCGCGCGGCCACCGAGGCGCTCATCAAGGTGAAAACGAGCGAGCAAGTGCAAGTGCAGACCGCGGAAGGCTCCGCGCCGGATTTTTCCAGCGAGAAGCCGCAAGTTTCGATCGGGCCGCGCGTGGAAATCAAAGTGGACCGCACGCCGTGGGAAGAGCGCGTGCGCAAGTACACGGCGGCGTTCAGCAAATCGCCCGCGGTGCTGAATTCCATCGCCACCTTCACCGTGCTGGGCATGAACCAGTATCAGGTGAATACCGAAGGCACCAAACTGGGCTTCGGCCAAGTGCATTACCGGCTCGAACTGTACGTGCAGAGCAAAGCTCCCGACGGAATGGACATCAATCGTTACGCGAACTTCGACTGGCTGACGCCGAAGGACGCTCCCGCGGATAAAGAGGTGTTCGCGCGCATCCAAACAATGATCGCGGAAACCGAAGCGCTCGATCGAGCTCCTCTGGTGGATCCCTACGCGGGACCGGCGCTTTTGACGGGGCGCGCCGCCGCGGTTTTCTTCCACGAGGTCTTCGGCCATCGCGCCGAAGGATTCCGCCAGAAGGACATCAACGAAGGCCAGACCTTCACCAGCAAAATCGGCGAGCAGATTTTGCCCGATTTTATTTCGATCAAGGACGATCCCACGGAGTCAACCTTTGGCGGCCAGATGCTGCTGGGAAATTATCCGTTTGACGATGAAGGCGTGAAGGCCGAGGACGTGCACCTGGTGGATCACGGCGTATTGAAAACTTTTCTGATGTCGCGCTCGCCGCTGGTGAATATCCCGCATTCCAATGGACACGGGCGCCGGCAACTGGGATTTGTTCCGGTAGCGCGGCAGGGAAACCTGATCGTATCCAGCTCGAAAACGATGACGAACGAGCAACTGCGCCAACAGCTTATCGCTTTGATCAAGGCGCAGAACAAACCCTTCGGCCTGCTGATTGACGACATTGCCGGCGGCTTCACGTTTACCGGCCGCGCGCAGCCGCAGGCGTTTCAAGTGCTGCCCCTGGTGGTTTACAAGGTTTTCCCCGACGGCCGCCCGGATCAATTGGTCCGCGGAGTGAACATCGTGGGCACGCCGCTGGTTTCGCTGACGAAAATCGTAGCCACCGGCGATACGCCCGATATTTTCAACGGCTACTGCGGCGCGGAATCCGGCTCCGTGCCGGTTTCCGCCGTGGCTCCCGCGATTCTGATTTCCGAGATGGAAGTGCAGAAGAAAGAAACTTCCACGGACAAGCCGCCGATCCTGCCGCCGCCGGCGCACGATCCCGAAGAAAAGGGGACACGCCAGTGAGGAATCTTCCGAACATTCGATCGCTCTCCGCGCTGGCGCTGACCGTGTTATTGGGCGCCTCTGCAGTTTTCGCTGGAGCTGCGAATACCCCGAACCGCGCGAAACCCACCGTGAACGCAACGCCGCCTGCCCCGAGCGCGCAAGCGCCGGTCTCCGACGCTGAAAGCGATCAAACCCTGCACGCGATGCACGATGAAATGGATCGCGCGCGCACGCGTCTGCAATTGCCGGGCGTGGAGAAGCCGTTCTATCTGGAATACCGCCTCGTGGACCTGGATGTGCGCACGGTCACTTCCGCCTTTGGCGCGCTGGTGACCAGTTCCACCACGCGCAATCGCTTCATGAGCGTGGACGTGCGCGTCGGCAACTATCACTTGGACAGCTCGAATTTCATCAGCGAAGACGGATTTCAGGGCTTCCTCGGCTCCACGGGCGAAGTGGGCATTGACCGCGACTACAATTCACTGCGCCAGGATTTGTGGCTGGCCACCGATCAAGCCTACAAGCAAGCTGTGACGCAGATGTCGCTGAAGCAATCGTTCCTGCGCAGCCTCTCGAAGCCGCCGGAGATTGACGATTTTTCGCAGGAGCCGCCGCTGGTGAAGGTTAACCCGCGTATCGAGCCGGATTGGACTTCGCGCAACTGGGAAGACGAATCACGCACGGCTTCCGAAGTGCTGCGCAATTTTCCGCAGCTCAACGCCACGCGCGTGAATTACTACCTGATTTACGTCACGTATTATCTGATGAATAGCGAAGGCACCACCATTCGACAGTCGCGCCATCTGGCCGCGATTGAGGCCGCTCTGGACACGCAAGCCGGAGACGGCATGCCCCTGCACGATTTTTATGCCGTGTACGTAGCGAAGCCCGCGGACTTGCCCGATCCCGCGACCGTCGGCAAATCGCTCGAGCAGACCGCTACCGAGCTATTGACTCTGCGGCAGAGCCCGCTGCTTCCGGATTTCACCGGGCCGGTGCTGTTCGATGCTCCGGCGGCGGGCTCGGTGCTGGCGCAAACACTCGCGTCGTCACTTTCCGGCGCCCGCCCGCCCCTTTCCACCATGGCGGCGTTCGACGAAATCATGGAGCGCATGGGCGGGCGCAGCGAATGGACCGGCCGGGTGGGCACGCGCGTGCTTCCTATCAACGTTTCGCTGGTGGATGATCCGACGCTCTCGGAATTCAACGGGCAACCTCTGCTGGGAAGCTACGATATTGATGACGAAGGCGTGAAGGCCCAGCGCGTGGGCATCGTCGAAAACGGCATTCTCAGGAATTTGCTGATGTCGCGGCGCCCCGGCCCTGATTTTGCTTCTTCCAACGGCCACGCGCGGTCGGCAACCCTTTCCGACCCGCAGCCGCTCGCCAGCAATCTCTTCTTGCAGGCCACCGGCGGACTCAGCGCCGCCGACCTGAAAAAGAAATTCATAGACGCGTGCCGCGACGACGGCCACGAATGGTGCCTGGAAGTGAAGCGCATGGATAATCCCGCGCTTTCCTCGATTCGTCAGGAAGACTTCAGCGACTTCATCGGAGGAATCGCCGGGGGCGTGGCGAGCGGCGAACGCATACCGCTGATCGTCTATCGCGTGTATGTTTCGGACGGCCACGAAGAAATGGTGCGCGGCGGACACATCGAAGGCTTGCAACTGCGCGCGCTGCGCAATATCACCGCGATCGGCGACGACGAAACCGTGTTCCCCTACATGCAGACTCCGCAGAACGGATTCGCCGGCACCGCCCTGGGCGCTTTCGGCGGCGCGCAAGGCGGCATCCCCAGCACGGTGGTGACTCCGTCGCTGGTGCTCGATGAAATCGAAGTGCGCGGATTCCACGGCGAACCGCGCCGGCTCCCGCTGGTCCAGGCTCCGCCGCTCAAGTAACAACCGCGCCACGAACTAGCTAAGAAGACGCCCTTCGCTTTGGTGCGGGTGCGTCAGATCGTGTTGCCGCACGAGCTCCTTCCCGTAATCGTTCCCGTTTGGTGTGCGCGCCACGCGATGAATATGCTGCTGCGTTGGGATTCCAAGTGAGCGGAGGCGGATCCGCGCAACTTCGCAGAACGGCGGTTCCGGAGCATCGCGTGGGACTTCCAGGCGAACCTGTGAGCAACCGTCTTTCGCGAAGTCGAATCTATGAGTTGCAAGGGATATAATGTGCGTCGCGGCCCGTCTTGTGACCGGGAGGCCGGTATGAAAGCTCTCATTTTTTTCTGGTTTGCTGCTCTCAGTTTGACGTTGTCGTCCATCCCGGCGGATGCGCAAGATCAGAACCCTCGCGAGGCAAATAGTTTTCGTGTTCGCGCGGCAGTTCCCGGCGGATGGTCTCTGTGGGACGATTCACGCAGCGAACTCATCAATTCTGCTTACCAGCAAGGCCCAGGCGACCGTGGCAGTCCGCTCGTAAATATTTACAACATAATGTCGGGTGAGAAACGCTCCATAGACGTTCTGAAGGAATTTCCCAACACTCGGGCCGTCTATGTCAACGGTTTGGCGGGCGGTCCACAGGGCTCGGTGCTGCTCGCCTGCGAAGTGGAATCACACGATGGTACCTTCGCAGGGGACAACCTTCTTTTGTATGACAACCATTCCACGCTGATCATGAATCTGACCGCAGCCGGCTACGACGTGAGCGCGGTGGCGATAGACAAGCGGAGCAACATTTACCTAGTGGGGACGCATGAGGGCGAGCGCTCATCGGACGAGTCCTATCCTTTGCTGGTCAAATACGATTCGCAGGGGCACATCGCGCTGGAGTCGCTGTCGCGTTCACTGTTCGCGGATGTGGACGATCCTACCGGTCTTGACGGAAACACCTACCCGCACAGCGGAATAACGCGCGTGGCGGTTAACGAAAATTCCATCCACGTATATCTGGCGCCAGTAAGTGAAGTGATCGTGCTGAACCAGACTGGAGAAATCCAAAAGCGCGTCAACGTGGCTAGCCAACTGTCTGAATTTGCAAAGACGAAAGGCTACAAGGACTTTTATGTGGACGGGGATGAGTTCTCGCCATCTGGGGATTTGTGGTTTGTAGGTCATCTGGAAGAGCCGTCAGATAGCGCTTCGGACTTGCGGCCTGCTCGCAATTTCGTCGTCCGAGTGACGCCGGAAGGCCACGTTCAAGTTCCTTACGCGCACGTCGGCGACGAGTCCCCCGGCTACTATCTTCCGCAGCTGATCGGCTTCACGCAGTCGAATGAGCCCGTGGGTTCAGTGGCGGCGCGTGACTCGATCCTTGTGCAAAAAAGTCCTTATTGACATGCAGCGCGTGGTAAACGCGGTCATCAGCAGCCGGCGCGCGACCTTTCACGGTGGAGGGTAACTGGGGGAAACGAAGTATCACTCGTATCGTAGGGATACCATGGGATCCACCCGCGATGCACGGCGGGCGGGAATATACGTTGCAAACCACGCGACAGCGCTGAGCAGCAGCGCTACGGTGACAAACACGGTAGGGTCCCACGTCTTCACGCCGTAAATCAGGCCGGCCATAAAGCGCGTAAGACCCAGCGCGGCCGCAACTCCGATGACGACTCCGATCGCCGCGAGCCGCATGCCTTGCAGCACAACCATCTTGCGCACTTTCTCCGGGCTTGCTCCCAGCGCCATGCGAATGCCGATTTCCTGCGTGCGCTGCTGAACCGAGTACGCCATCAGGCCGTAGATGCCGATTGCGGCCAGAAACAGCGCGACTCCCGCGAAAATCGTGAGCAACATCGTATTGAAATCGCCTCGCGCCGTTGATTCTCCTACCACCTGCTCCATCGTGCGGATGTGCGCCACGGGAAGCCCGCCCGTCGCGATGCGCAGCTCTTGTTGCAGCGCCGCGCTCATCGAAAACGGCGCCACTTTCGTGCGAATCACCCAGTTGATGGGAAGCACGCGGCTGCCAAGCGCCGTGATGCCGTCAACGACCTGCGGCTCCGGCACGAACATCAGGGGGATGGGATCACTATCGAGGCCTCCATCGCGCGTGGCGCCGACGATGCCCACAACCTCTCGCGCCGGCTCATCGAATTCCGGGCCCAGGCCGTGACCGATCGTGATGCGGGATCCGAGCGCGTCACCCTTCGGCCAAAATTGCTTGGCCATCACTTCGTTGATCACCACCACGCGGTCCGCGGTGGCGTCGTCGTTTTCCGTGAACGTCCGGCCGCGCAACAATGGGATGCGAAATACCTGGAAATATTGCGAAGAGACGTTGCGCCACTCCACGTCGCCGTTGTACGGCCCGTCGGTCGGCGGATGTCCTTCGATCGTGAACGGCAGGTCAATTCCGCCGGTCGTCGGCAGGCAGCAGGTGCTGGCGACCGCTTCCACGCCGGGCAGAGCGTCAACGCGCCGCTCCACTTCGCGCACAACCTGGCTCACTCCGGCGGTCTTCTCGAATCGCGTGCCTGAAAGAGACATCTCCATCGTCAAAATGTTGTGCGCGTCGAAACCCGGCTTTTCAATCCGCATGGTCGCAAACGTGCGAATCAGCAGCGCCGCGCCCACCAGCAGAATCAGCGCGAGCGCCATCTCGACGACCACCAGAATCGAGCGCGCTTTGTTCTGCTTGAAGCTGCTGCCGGAGCGCGACGCGCCTTCCTTGAGCGTGACGGTCAAATCCGTACGCGAGCCGCTGAAGGCCGGCACCAGGCCAAACAGAATGCCGGTGAAAAGCGCGACGGCGACGGTGAACGCCAGCACGCGCCAGTCCAGCACAACGGCCGAGCCGTGTTCGCCGATCCGGGGGATATCCACCGGATTCACGGCCAGCAGCGCGCGCACCCCCGCATAGCCCAATACGAGGCCGAGAACGCCTGCGATCAGGGACAGCAGCACGCTTTCGGTGAGCAATTGAAAAATAATGCGGCGGCGTTCCGCTCCCAGCGCCGAGCGAATCGCGATCTCGCGCTTGCGCAGCGTGGCGCGCGCGAGCAGCAAGTTGGCGACGTTCGCGCAGGCGATCAGCAGCACGAAGCCAACCGCGCCCAAAAGAATCAACAGCGCGGTGCGCACATCGGAAACCACCAGGTCGCGCAGCGGAACGGCGGTGGCGCTTTCTTTCTTGTCCATCAACGGGCCAGGAAATTTTCTACGGAACTCTTCCGCCGAAATCTTCATCGCCGCTTGAGCTTGCTCGAGCGTGACACCAGGGCGCAATCGGGCCGCGCACAGCAAGTAATGTCCCTGATTCGTGCTATTGGGGTCCGGCTGCAGCGGCAGCCACATGTCCGCGGGAGGGTCCGACTTGAACGTGGGGCCCAGCACGCCAATGATCTCGTACGGTTCGCCTGTCAGCGCAATCGTCTTTCCGATGATTGCCGGGTCGCCGCCGTAGCGGCTGCGCCACAATCCGTTGCTGATGACCACAACTTGCGGGCCGCCCGGGCGATCTTCCGTCGCGGTGTAAGTGCGGCCAAGCTCGACCGGCGCGCCGAACACTTCGAAATAGCCGGAAGAAGCGTGAATGCCCTTCACTTGCTCGGGATGATCGCCTCCGGTGAGGTTGATGCCCGGGCCGGCGAAGTCGTACGCGGCAATAGCCTGGAACACTTGCGTCTGCTCGCTCCAAACTGTGAATTTCGGAATCGAAACCGAAGCACCGTCCCCATTTGCAAAATGGCGCTCGAGCGCGACCAGCCGGTCCGGTTGCGGGTAAGAAAGCGGCTGCAACAACACCGCATTGACTACGGAAAAAATAGCGGTGTTCGCGCCGATGCCCAGCGCGAGCGCGACAATCGCCGTCGCCGCAAACGCGGGGCTGCGCCACAAGACGCGCACCGCGTACTTCAGGTCGCCGATCAAATGCTCGATAAAGTTTCCCTTGGCCATGGACCGGCGCCCTCCGGCGAATTCAGCTCATCCCGATGCTATGACAGTCTATACGGGAGTGGGGCGGATATTGTTCCCAGCGGTGCAGCCTCCTTTCTGCTCCGCGCCGTTTCGCGCGCGTCAAATGGAACAGTCCAAAAATGCGATAAGGGCCAGCCGGGTGGAGGCTGGCCCCTATCGTCCGCGCGGACCTTTGCTGCGTTACTTCGCCTCAACCCACGTACGCTCGATGAGAATGGCCTCTTGGGTACCCGCCTCTTTGGCGGCTTGGGACTTGGCCGTCGAGTGGAAGACTTCGCCGAAACCCGCAAGCCGCGCCGAGCTAACGACCCGCCGGTTTCCCTGAAATTCCACAACTAGCTGGCTGTCGCGGTTCTGAGCGTCGCTGTCAATCCGGACGGCTTCCAGAGCTACCGGTTTATTGGTGTGCGCGTCGCTTACCAGGATCATTCGCCGAGCGGTATCCAGCTTGATCGAGTAATCGCCCGGAGGAAGCACGGCCGCGCGCCAGTGCACTTCGTTCGTCAACTTAAACGTGCCTTCAAAGCGCGACTGGGCTTGAGCCGTCGTCGCGAAGAAACAACCCGCCAGCACGACGCCCAGAGCGACTCTCACGCTGGCGTTCAACAGCGAATGGTTCATTTTCATCGGAATTCTCCTTTTTTTTGAGCTTGGCCGCGTGCGTCTTTGCTGCGCCGCCGCAGCCCGCATCGTGCCTTCACCCTGTAAAGCGAGGACCGGGGGCAAACTGGCTCATTTAAATCGAAGAATTTTTGGGTCTCTCCGCCCGCGGGGGCGAGCTTTCCTTCAAACGACGGAGTAAATTGACTTTAGCCATCCCGGAGGCTATCGTTCTGCGTAATCTAGTGGCCCCGTGGCGGGGAGGATGAGTGCAGGCGGCTTCTTCTACACGGATCAGCAGGCTTCTCGCCGATTGGAGCCAGGGCAACGAGGAAGCACGGGAAGCCTTGATCCCCGTGGTTTACGACGAATTGCGCCGGATCGCGCGCCGGCATCTCTACCGGGAACGTCCCGACCACACCCTGCAAAGCGCAGCCTTAGTCAACGAAGCCTATTTGCGCCTGGTGCGGCAAGATGCGCCGCAGTGGCAAGACCGCGCGCATTTTCTTGCCGTGGCGGCGCAGCTGATGCGCCACATCCTGGTGGACCACGCGCGCGCGCGGCTCACCGGCAAGCGCGGCGGCGGCGCGCCGCGGCTTTCGCTCGATGCAGAGCTTGTTCCGGCGCAGAAGCAGGAACTTGATCTCGTCGCGCTGGACGATGCGCTCGCCAAACTCACCGCGCTTGATCCTCAGCAAGGCCGCTTGATCGAGCTGCGATTTTTCGGCGGGCTGTCCATCGAGGAGACCGCCGTGGTGCTGGGTGTTTCGCCGGCCACCGTCAAACGCGAATGGGCCACGGCGCGCGCATGGCTGCAGCGCGAAATGAAAAAGGAAACTGCAACGTGACGCCGGAAAGTTGGCAGGAAATCAAGAACGTGCTTGCCGAGGCGCTCGAGCGGACGCCAGAGCAGAGATCCGCGTACCTGGATCAGGCTTGTCCCGAGCCGGGCAAGCGCCGCGAAGTGGAATCGCTGCTTCTTGCGGACAAACAGGTGCAGCAAAGCTTTTTGTCCGGGCCTGCGCTTGCTTCCGGAGAAGAGCTGGCGGCGGGGCGCGCGCTCGGCGTCTATGAAATCGTGGCGCGCATCGGCGCGGGCGGAATGGGAGATGTTTATAAAGCGCGCGATACCAAGCTGGGCCGCAGCGTGGCCATCAAAGTTCTGCGTCTGGAATTTGACCACGATCCCGAGCGGCTATCGCGTTTCCAGCGCGAAGCGCGTTTGCTCGCCTCGCTGAATCATCCCAATATCGCCACGATCTACGGACTCGAGCAGTCCGGCGAATTGCAATACCTGGTGATGGAGCTGGTTCCCGGTAAAACTCTTGCGGAACGATTGAAGAGCGGCGCTCTGGAAATTGCGGAAGCTCTGCCGATCGCGCAACAGATCTGCGCCGCGCTGGAAAGCGCGCACGAGCAGGGAATCATCCACCGCGATTTGAAGCCCGCCAACGTGGAAGTGATGCCCGACGGCCGCGTGAAGGTGCTGGACTTCGGATTGGCGAAGGCTCTTGCCGGCGAGTTGGATGCAGATACGCAGCGCAGCCTTGCGAAAGCCGCCGGAAGCGAGGCGGGAACGATTTTGGGCACGCCCGCTTACATGAGTCCGGAGCAAGTGCGGGGCAAGTCCGTGGATAAGCGCGCCGATATCTGGGCGTTCGGTTGCGTCTTGTGCGAAATGTTAAGCGGGCACAGGACCTTCGACGGCGAAAGCATCAGCGAAGTGCTGGCGGCGGTGCTCACGAAGGAGCCGGATTGGGCGAGTCTGCCGCAAACGACGCCGCCCGCAATCCAAAGACTGCTGCGCCGCTGCCTGATGAAAGACCCGAAGCAACGCCTGCGCGATATCGGCGACGCGCGCATTACCATTGAAGAAGTGCAGAGCGGCGCGGAAGCGCCCCAGAGCGCAGCACAATTCAGCGCGGCGCAGTCGAGTGCCGCGCCGCAGGAAAAAACTTCCTGGCGGCGCGCGGCACCCCGGGCGCTTGCCGCGATCGTAATTCTGCTTGCTGCCCTGGCATCGTTCTGGTGGCTGCGGCCGAAAAAAGCGGGCGAAGTAATTCGCTTCTCCATTGCAACGCCGGAAGGCGCGGACTTCGGCCCCTACGGAAGCCAGTTGAGCGTTTCACCCGATGGGCGCAAGTTGGCGTTCGTGCTAGCGACGGAGCCGCGTAAACCCGTCATGTTGTGGGTGCGTTCCCTCGATTCGCTGGCGGCAGAGTCCTTCCCGGGCTCGGAAGGCGCTGCGTTGCCCTTCTGGTCGCCGGATAGCCGGTACATCGGCTTCTTTTCACGAGATGACAAGGACGAGAAACTGAAGAAAGTGGCGGTTTCCGGCGGACCGCCCCAGATTCTTTGTGACGCGGTGGGCGCGGACGGCGGCACCTGGAACCGTGACGGCGTCATCCTCTTCTCGGTTCAATCCAAGTTCTATCGCGTTTCCGAAGCTGGCGGCGCGCCCGCGCTGGTGGCAGCCCCCGACGAGGCGCGCGCGGACGCTTATTATGCTTTTCCACAGTTCCTGCCCGACGGGCGGCGTTTCCTATTCTTGCTCATTTCCACAACCAAGCATCGCGGTTATGACCGGTCTTACGTTGCCGCAGGCTCACTCGACTCCCCCTCGACGGTGCGCCTGTTCGAGGCGCCGTCGAATGCGATCTACGCGGCTCCGGGCTATTTGTTTTATGTGACGCACGGGGGACTTATGGCCCAAGCCTTCGATGCAGATAAGTTGCTTTCCACCGGACCGCCCGTGCCCATCAGCACCGGAGTCGGGCTCAGCCAGGACTGGGATGAGTACGGACTCGGATATTTCTCTCTGTCTCAGGGCGGCGTGCTGGCCTATCAAACCGGCCAGATCGGTATCAACAGCCAGATGACCTGGTACAACCGCAAGGGTGCCAAGCTCGGGACCGTCGCCGAGCCTGGACTTTTCTTGACTCCGGCGCTCTCGCCGGATGGGACGAAGATTGCCCTCCCGGTGGGAGAGTCCGGCGCTCAAGACATCTGGGTGTATGACGTCAAGCGCGGGACTGAGTCGCGCCTCACCTTCCCTGCAAGCGGAACTTTTAATCCGGTATGGTCGCCGGACGGCAAGGAGATTTTGTTCACTTCGACCCGCGGCGGCCATGCCGATATTTTCCGGCAGCCCGCGAATGGCCTGGGGAGCGCCGAACAAATTTCAGACTCGGAAGATCCTCCCAAGGCTTTAAACGATATTTCCCCCGATGGCCGCTATGCGATCTACGACACCGCAGGAAGCGACGATTTAACCGAACTCTGGGTTCTCCCGCTATTCGGCCAGCGCAAGCCCTTTGTCTTCGTGCAAGGCAGCGGTTCCGGAGCCCGCTACGCGCGATTCTCGCCGGACGGGCGATATGTTGCCTACGCCTCGCACGAAACCGGGAGATACGAAATCTACGTGCAAACTTTTCCGGAACATACCGAGAAATGGCAAATTTCAACCGGCGGCGGCGTCGAGCCGGCGTGGCGGTCCGACGGGAAGGAACTTTTTTACGTGAGCCCGGACGACAAAATGATGTCAGTCAAAGTCAACACAGCCGCGGCGTCGTTTCAAGCCGGCATTCCTCAGCCCCTATTTCAGGCACAACTGGTCGAAGGCCTCTTCTGGAGAAATCGCTACGTCGTCACCGCCGATGGCCAGCAGTTTCTGATGCTCTCGCCCACGTCCAGCGGCGCAAATCCCATCACCGTGGTCCTGAACTGGCCGGCGCTGCTCAAGGGAAAGTAATCGCCACTTCAGGCAGGCCGCGTTTATTCGTAGCGCAAACAATCAATCGGATCGAGGTTGGCCGCCATGCTTGCCGGATAATAGCCGAAGAACAGTCCCACGCCGACGGAGATGGCGAAGCCGATCGAAACCCATAGGTAAGAAAGCGTCGCGGGGATTGAAGGCGCCAGAGTGCGCACCAGCGTAGATACTCCGGCGCCGATCAAGATGCCGATGGTGCCGCCGACGAGCGTCAGGACCACGGCTTCCAGCAGGAACTGCAGACGAATATCCGCGCGGCGCGCGCCAATGGCTTTGCGTACGCCAATTTCCTGGGTGCGCTCGGTGACGGAGATGAGCATGATGTTCATCACGCCGATGCCGCCCACCAGCAAACCGATCGAGCTGATCACCGTGGTAAGGATCACGAGTGCGCCGGTGAGCTGATTCCACAAATTGCTCAAAAAGTCCGGAGAACTTAGCTCGAAATCGTTCTCCTTATCGGCCGGAATGCGCCGCAAGCGGCGCATGGCCTGAATCACCTCGCCTTGCGCCACATCAATGTTCACATTTTTGGGGATGGTGAACACTATCACTAACTCTTTCGAGCCGGGATTCTCCTTCTTGAAATTGCTCAGCGGGATGATAGCGAAGATGTCCACTCCCGGACCGAGAAACAATCCCTGGTCGTGCTCGAAAACGCCGATCACTTCGTATAAGCCGCCATTGATGCGCACCGTCTTGCCGATGGCGTCCGTCGTGGGGAAGAGCGATTCGGCAATGGCCGCGCCCAATACCACCACGGGGCGCGCGTGCTCCTCGTCGGAATTGCTGATGAACCGGCCTCGCGCGATTGCAAAGAGCGGAATTGCGTCCACGTACTGCGGCTCGGCGCCGCGCACAATCACTTTTTCCACGCTGCGGTCGCCGCTGGTGATCAAATTGCTGTCACCCAGGAAAAAGCCGCGCGTGCCGATGGTGGTGACGATGTCCACGTTGGGAGCGGCCTGGCGGATGTAGTCAGCATAGCTGTATTCAATGTAGCGGCGCGTACGAATGCGTTCGGGCATGCGCGAGGGGTCCATCGCCGGAGGAAATCGCGTGAGAAAGTAAGTACGCGAGCCGAGCGATTCCACTTTGTCCTGCACGAACTTGTTCAGGCCTTGAATAATCGCTGCCATGGAGATTACCGAGGACACTCCGATGACGATGCCCAGCACCGTCAAGGCGGAGCGCACCTTGGAGGTGCGCAGCGTATCCATTGCCGCAAGAAAATTCTCGCGCGCCTGAGCCAGCGTCATCAGTGCCATCAGTCAGACCTCAACGCGACCACCGGGTCCAGCTGCGACGCGCGCATCGCCGGATAAATTCCGAAGAAGAGTCCCACTGCAGAACTGAGCACCACGCCCATCACCGCCACCCATGTTTGCACCGATGCCGGGAACGGCGTGTAGGTGCGCAGCGCCAGCGCCACCAGGAATCCCAGCGTGACGCCCGTGAAACCTCCCGCCACGCATTGCACCACGCTTTCCATCATGAATTGACGCAAGATGTCATGCTTGGTGGCGCCCACGGCGCGCCGCACGCCGATCTCCCGCTTGCGCAGGGTTACGCTCACCAGCATCACGTTCATGATTACGATCCCGCCGATGACCACCGAAATCGCGCTCACCATAATGAATACGCCGAAAAACGCGGAGCTGATGCTGCGCCACAGCGCCATGTAGCTCTCTTTGGTTCCGATGAAGAAATCATCTTCGGCGCTGCCCAATAGGTGGCGCCGCGAGCGCAAAATCAGATGGGCCTGGTCCTGCGCGATTTCAAAATTTGCTTTGCTGGTCTTGACGTTTATGGTGATGCTGGAATTGATGCCTTGCAGGCGGAGGAAATCGGAGAGCGGAATGATCACGAAGTTGTCCTGGTCCTGTCCCAGGACGCTGCCGATCTTTTCCATCACGCCGATCACCAGGAAATCATCGCTGCCGATGCGCACCGATCTCCCGATCGGGTCCATACCCAGAAACAGCTGCTGCACGATTGTATCGCCGATCACGCAAACGTCGGTCTTATGCTCCGCTTCCGAAGGAGTGAAGTAGCGGCCGAATTCCACGGTGCGCGAATCAATATCCGCCATGTTGGCCGTTTGGCCGTACAGACTGACGTCCTGCTGCTCTTTATCGCCGGACTGCACTCGTACGCTGGCGGTGGCGCTGCCGCCAACTTCTCCGCACGCGGTGCAGCCCGCGGCGATGGCCGCCATGTCGTCCGTTTCGATCTTCCGGTACTTCAGCGATTTGATGATGATGGTGAAGTCCGTCACCGCGAACGGGGTGCGCGCGATTTGGAATACGTTGGTGCCCATGTTGGCGATCTTTTGTTCCACGTAAAGATTGGCGCCCTGCACCACGGTCATCACGGTGATGAGCGTAGCCACGCCCATCGTCAGTCCCAGGGCTGTGAGCGAGGCGCGCAGCTTGTGCCCGCGCAGGGCATTGATGCACTGCGCGAAATTGTCACGGACTGCAAGCATGGCGGTAGGAAAGAGTTCGCTGATTATCTTATCAACTCCCGCGCAAATAGAAAGCGCCGTTCGGGCAGGCAAGTTACGCTTTCATTTTTGAAGTTTGCCTCGCATGGCCGCCATCCGCGAAGCGAGCGATCGATATAATCCGCTGCGGTTGCTACTGACGCGCCTGGAGAAGGGCGCCCATTGGGCGGGAGGCAGTTGGTCCAGCGGCTCAGGAAGCTTAAGGACGGTCAACCCAGAGGCGGAGATCGCATAAATTGTCTGGCCAGTCCGATCCAATGTAAGAACGGGTGCAACAGCACCCTCTGGATACACCAACACGTGTAATTCTTCTGGAGTCATAATCCGGGCGGTCAGCGTGCCCTTCACGGTGTCCCAGATTTCAATCGAATCGCCAAGAGGTACAACCAGCGCTTTGCCTCCCGGACTGAACGTAGCGCCTAAAACCCCGGTATCATCCGGCGGACTAAAGGCGGGATATTGGTTGATGTTCAGATATTGCAGAGCGGGGTCAAAAAATCCGGCGATGTCGCCCGTTGCATAGGGGGGCGCGTCCACCGCGGCAAACTGGCTGCCATCGGCAGATACAGCCAGGTCGGTCCAAAAGACCTCTCCAAAGCTCTCATTACGAACCGTGTATGTGGACGGGTCAATTGAATAAACCTCGCCGCTCGATTCATTCAAATCCGCGCCATAAAGATGGGCCCCGTCCGCTGATGACCTGATGACCTGACCGGTGTTGACGTTGAGAGCAGTGAAGCTCAATGTCGAAAGGTCGAATTCAACTGCGTCCATCCCGGCTAGAATCACCTTGTTGAATTCGGTGATAGCGATCGAGCCGGTCATCGAATAGTTGACGCCCGTGTAGGTTTCCACGGACGGTGAAGAACTGCCATCCGGGTCCAGTACGATCAGCTGCGGTGCCTGGCCAGCGAATCCCGCCACCACAAGCTTCGAGCCGTCAGGACTAAGCTCCATCGTGTCATAGGTCCCCATAGCCGTCGCGGGAAAGACCAGTGGCGCTTGCCACTGCGAGGTAGTTGGATCCAGCACGTCCACTTCGGACGCCTTCAGTGCGTACACCAGGTTGCGATGGGAATCATAGAGAAGCTGAAGTAAGCCGGATGCGGGCACGATGGTGTCCGAAGAGTAGTAAGTCGCGGCCTCCGGCAGCGTTGCGGAGCCCAAAGAGCTGGAAACCACCAGGTTAGCGGTTTCACCGGGTATTCCCGCGGGGACCTGGACCGTCGCCGCTTGAAGCGCGCCCGGTCCGATATCTCCCAGCGAGGTAACCTTCACAGCGGGCCGACCTCCGATTGTCACGGAGGGTGTGTCTTCCTGGCTCGCAGAAAAGCCGAAGCCAAATAAGTAGGTATCGGGATTGCCAGTTGGCGGCAAGAGGTTGGCGCTCAAGGCCAGCGGATCGATTCCGTAGGAAACTCCGTCGGGGCTCACGATTGTGTTTCCATAGATGTCTACGCATTCGACGTCTGCGGGGCCGCTGGTAGATGACGCCGGGATACTAATGACTGTTCCGCCGTCAAGCAGCGGGGCTGATTGTCCGCCGACATACACGCTGGAGCCGTTGAGTGGAAACGTGAGTGTTATTTGCTCTGCCGAGCCTGTTGGCAGCGCACTATTGAGGGTCGGACAGTTGGGGACAGACAAATTGCCGCTGGCAGAGTTGGGTACGGGAGTCTGCATTAGGTTCACTAGGCGCAGCCCGCCGTCAATCCCTGCGTAAGCATGCCCTTTTGAATCGGTGG
Organism: uncultured Acidobacteriota bacterium; assembly: GCA_963804655.1. Lineage (GTDB taxonomy): Bacteria > Acidobacteriota > Terriglobia > Acidiferrales > UBA7541 > Palsa-295. Next base: position 470,803 of record CAWDRE010000002.1, read on the forward strand.
TGAGAAGTCTTTCCAAGTTGTCGTCATCCGGGTCCATAAAACCGGAGAGGTATCCGAGCACGGTGTAACTCGTGGCGTCTACTACCTGGACGTTCAGAGGGAAAGGGTACTGGAGGTAGAGCTTCAGTCCGTCGTAACTGAATTGAACGGCAGTTCTAGCGCTCTGGAATGCCGAGGGAATCGGAGTAGATGCGATCGCGGTAAGGGAGCGCGTCAGAAACGTGACCTGATCGGCAGACGCGACAGCGATCGTCGTTCCGTCCGTGTTGATTGCGTATCCGCGGACTCCGTATTCCCCCTGTGGCGGGTTAACGGTGGTCAAAGGAGCTGTCGTAAGGCTGTCGGAATCGGAGCTATACAAGTAGAACTGATCGGCGGAGAATACGGCCCATTTATGGTCAGCGCTACGGGCCAGGCTGTCAGTTTCCCAGTCGCTGAACCCACTGGGCGGGTTCGGCTCAAGTTGGCTGAAGGCATTCGTATTGGAGTCCCACACGAAAAGATATTGACCGGCCTCGTAGATGTCGTCGGAATCTGCTCCCTGGATCTGGCCGATAACTAGAACCTTGCCGTTCGCCATTGCCACCACGTTTGGAAAGAAAAGTGCGAAAGCGGAATTCCCAATGGCAGTAAATGGATGCTGTGTGACGGAAAACGTGTCTTCGTCTACGGTAAGGAGCTCCTGCGCGGCAGTCCCAAGTACCAACGTTTTTCCGTCCGCCATCTGATCGATCCCCCACGGTTGCGGGACTGGAATTCGCTGCTGAATGGAAAAGTCCTCGCCGGAAATCACATCCAGTTCGTTTAGCCCGGGATTGGTGGCAAATAGAAGTTGGCGAGACTCATCGTAGAATCCGTGGACCAGCGTCCCACCAATCGCGTGAAAAGGATCTAGGACGAGCGCGCCCGTCACGTTAAGCTGGAGCGACTTGTTCACCGTGAGCATCCCGGACACCGCCGTCAAGCTCAGTGTTTGCTGCACGATCTGAGCATTACTGGAAGCCGAGAAGCTGAAAGCCTCCGGAGTGTCGGAAGTGACCGAGAGGGATGCCGGCGAAACCGTTACGCCATCGGGTAGGGTTCCGGTAGTAATGGATACGGAACCCGTGAAGCCATTTTGCGCGGTCACGGAAACCTGTACGGCTTGGCTCGCTCCCCCTTGTGACAGCGTCACGCTAGCCGGAGATAGCGAAACGGTGAAGGCAGGAGTCGGAGGCACTACCGGACCGCCGCCGGAACCGCCTCCGCAGCGCGCCAAAAGCATGCAAAGCAAAGCAACCCCAATCCCGCTGCAGGTTTTTCGCATTGCGCTTCGCCCGACCTCGTCGCAGGAAATGTCACGAGAGTGTAGACGTCCATGGACTAACGCGCAAGGCAATTCACCGATTGCATATCTACCTATTTTCCGAAATGTTTCAAACGAACAATGCCCGCCCTACAAAAGGGTTCGTTTGAAGGAACTGGTTTATTTCATTCAATTCGGATACAAGCTGCTGGCGCCGAGCATTGGTCCACACCTTAGCGGTGATCAGGCACGCATGCGCCGCACGTTAACACCGGCCTGTGGTATCGGCCGCAAAGCGTATAATCGCGCGATGGCTTTTGAGACTTTGGAACGTGCATCCCGCGAAAAACGGTTGGCGGCGCTGGCTTCGGTGGGCTCCGCTGTGCTGCTGGTATCGCTGAAGGTGTTTCTGGTGCTGCGCACCGGCAGCCTCGGCATTTTGTCCGAGGCGTTGCACTCGACTTTGGATCTGGTGGCCGCGGTGATCACCTATCTTTCGGTGCGCGTCGCCGATAAACCGGCGGACGCGGATCATTTGTACGGCCACGGAAAAGTCGAAAACTTTTCGGCGTTCGTGGAGACGGCGCTGCTGCTGCTCACCGCGGTGTACATCATCTGGGAAGCTTTTCAGCGCCTGGTATTTCACACCATCCACATTCGCCCCAGCCTGATCGCCATACTGGTTTTGGCGTTGTGCATGGGAATTGACGTGGTGCGCTCGAACGCCTTGACTCGCGTGTTGCGCAAATATCCCAGCGACGCGCTGGAAGCCGACGCGCTGCATTTTTCCACCGACGTCTGGAGCACCTTCGTCGTCATCCTGGGCATCAGCGGCGCGTGGTTGGGCATGCGCCTGGGGATTGCCTGGCTCGGCAGGCTGGATGCGGTCGCGGCGCTGGGCGTGGCCGGCGTGATTATCTGGATCGGCTCGCGGCTCGGTAAACGTACCGCGGACGCGCTGCTGGACGTCGCTCCGCAGGGCTTGCGCGAGCGCATCGAAAGCGCCGTGGACAAAACGGAAGGCGTCTTGCATTCCGAGCGCGTGCGCGTGCGCCGCGCGGGCCAGCGTTATTTCGTGGACGTGACCCTGAGCGTGCCGCGCACGGCCAGCCTGGAACAAGCCCATGCCGCGAGCGAAAAGGTGGAAAAAGAAATCGCGCAGATCGTTCCGGCGGACGTGGTGGTGCACGTGGAGCCGCGCGCTAAGAGCGACGAAAATCTTTTCGAGACGATTCGCGCCATCGCGCAACGGCGCGGCATGGCCGTGCACGAACTTTCCGCGCACCAGTTCGATAACCGCCTCTTCATCGAGTTGCACCTGGAAGTGGACGAAGGTTCCAGCTTGCGCGAAGCGCACCACCGCGCCACCGAACTCGAACAGGACATCCTGAAGGAAACCGATCCGCGCGCGCTGGTGAATATTCACATCGAGCCGCTGGGCGTGAAGATCGGCGGCGCCGAGGAGATGAAGGAACTCGCGCGCACCGTGCAGAATTTCCTGAATTCATTGCAGTCGGAGTATCACGAGTTGACGAATTGCCATGAGGTGCACGTGCGCAGCGTGGACCACAAAATTCTGGTCTCTTGCCATTGCGCCATGGACGGCAGCTTGCCCATCACCGAAGTCCACGACATCACCGCCGCGCTGGAAGATCGAGTGAAAGAGCGCTTCCCGCAGATTTTCCGCCTGACGATTCATCCCGAGCCGGTGGAAGAAAGCTGATATGGAGTGCGGCGGCACGCCGCTGCACTCCACATTAATTTCGCGGCGCGAAAACCTGCGCGCCCAGCGCGATCACCGCGGGAAAACATTCCAGCACGTAGCGCGGCTCCGGCGTTTCCACGAACCTCGCGAAGAATAAAGTGCGCACCACGCAGTACACCACGAGCAACGCCCAGCCCGGACGCCGCCGCGCCAGCCACGCACCAATCAGCGCCAACAAAATATAAACTCCGTTCGCCCCGGTGACTCCCAAAGTGACCAGAAAATCCGGCCGGTCATCCTCCCACTCCGAGCGGAGAGGCCACAAATGTCCCGACGACGGCAGCAGCTCGACGCGCGGAGTGAACCACAGCGTGAGCGTGCGCAGCAGCGGAATTTTCACGTAGGTGCGCAGCGGGTGGCGCTCTGTGCGCTCGCGCGCGATCTCGCGGAATCCTTGATCGAGCGTAGGATCAATCGTGAGCGCCTCGTTGTATTCATCGAACAAATCCGCGACGCGTTCTTTTTCGTCCTGCGAATCGAACGCGTACGGCGGCAGCTGCTCAATCTGGATTTCTTCTTCGTTCACTTTCCATTGCGTCAGATAGACGTCGCGAAAACGCCACATCCACGTGTTGGTCCAGGCGGTGAAGCCGAGCGGCGTATATTCGCCGGGCAATTCGCTATAGCGCGGCGCAAGGAATTGCACGTCGTGCAAAGTGTGCCAGTTGCGCGCAGCCCATGGCACCAGCGGCAAAAGCAATCCGAGCCCCATCAGCAGGCCCGCGCGAATCAATTTCATCCAATCCGCCGGCCGCCACCATTTCGCCACCAACACCAAACCCGCGGCAAACAGCAGCAAAGGAGTTTCCGGCCGCACCAAGGTTCCGAAGCCCACTACAATTCCTGCCAATAGCCAGGGATTGGTCAGAATTGACGCCGCGCCGCCTGCCCGAACCACGGCCACGCGCTCGCCGCCCACATCCGTTTGCAACAGCACCAGCGTGGCCAGCGCCGTAAGAAAAATCACCAGCGTTTCAGTGAGCACCACGGCCGTGTAATTCGCGGTGAACGGGCACAGCGCCCCCAGCCACAATCCGGCGATGGCCACGCGCCGCCGCGACGGCACCGGAGCAAGCCGCGCCGCAATCAGGGCCACCACGAAACAGGTCGCCAGGTCCACCACCACCTGCGCCAGCATCGCCGCCCGCGTGGATTGTCCTGCGAATGCGAACACCGCGGCCAGAAACGCCGGATATCCCGGGACGCGCATGTCCACGGGCGTCAGCCGGCCATTCACGGTGAATCCGTACACGCCGTTCTTCAGCCAATTCCAGGCTAACTCAATGTAGAATGGTGCGTCGCCGGTGTCCGTCACTGGAAATTTCAGGACGAGATACACACGTAGCGCCAGCCCAGCCAATACAGCGGCGACAACGTTTGCACGCATCTTAAGACCTGGAGTCATTGACACCGCCTCATCGGACGGCTAGCTTGGATTGTCTGAATGCCTGAACGCAAGCCTATTTTCTATGATCAGGAGCGCCGCCGCTGGCGTCGTACGCGCCGCGTGCTGGAAATTACCGGCGGTCTCTTCACGCTGGTGCTCGTCATCTTTTTGGTGAACGTGTTCCGCAAGCCGGAACTGCCGGATATCCTGCAGGCGGCCACGCACTGGGGGCTGCGCCCGGTCCCCGCCAGGCTCAAGTCCAAGACTCCGGCGCGCGGACGCAAGCGCAAGGTCGCGGCGCTGGGCAAAATCCCGCAAAATTACGACCCGCTGCGCGCGGCGTTTTACGTCGGCGATGATCCCACCAGCTTCGCTTCGCTGAAACTCCACTACCACGACATTGACTTGCTGATTCCCGAGGCGCTGCACGCCTCTTCGCCCGATGGCCGCCTGGACATTGATCAGGACCCGAAACTGATCTCCTGGATGCAAACGAATGGCATCGAGCTGCCGATCATGTCCATGGTGAACAACTACGACGGCAAGGAGTGGGTCACCACGCAAATGGCGGCAATGCTCGCGAGCTCGGCCGCGCGCGAGCGCCTCTCGAAATCGCTGGCGGATTTTGTTACCTCGCAGCATCAGTCCGGAGTCGTGGTTGATTTTGAGTTGATGCCGCAAGCCAGCCAGCCGGATTTTTCGCGCTTCATCCACGATCTGGCGATCGCGATGCACAACGCGAACCTCAAGCTGATGGTCGCGGTCCCCGCCGCGGATTGGAGTTACGACTATAAATATCTGGCGGAGCAGGCCGATGCCCTCATCTTGATGAATTACGACCTGCATTACCCCACTTCCGATCCCGGACCCATCGCGCCGCAAGACTGGTTTGAACGCGACATTCAAAACATCGTGAAGATCGTTCCTCCGGGAAAGATTGTGATGGGCATTGCGAATTACGGTTACGACTGGCCTGCGAAGACCAAGGCGAATCCGCATCCCATCGCGCAAGCTCTAACGTTTCAGCAGGGAATTATCACCGCGGTGGAATCCGGATCGGACGTCACTTTCGATCCCGACACTTTGAATCCGCATTATTCCTACGAAGACGAAAATAACCAGGTGCACCAGGTGTGGATGCTGGACGGCGTCACCGCCTATAACCAGCTGCGCGCTTCGGAACGCGCCGGCGTGCGCGGCACGGCTCTCTGGCGCCTGGGCATGGAAGATCCTTCGATCTGGTCCATTTGGGACGCGACGCACGCGGACGACGCCACCCGCGCGAAAATCGAAGAAGTGCCACCAGGGTACGACATCATTCTCGAGGGCGACGGTGATATCTGGCGAATTACCGCGACGCCGCAGAGCGGACGGCGCACGTTTGATTACGATTCTACCAGCGACGTGTTCGACGACGAGTCTTACCAGAGTTATCCGCTCTCCTGGCGCATCGAGGAAATGGGCGCGGCCGCGCATAAAGTGGCGCTTACCTTCGATGACGGGCCCGACGCGGATTGGACGCCGAAGATTCTGCAGGTTCTGAAGGAAAAGCACGCCACAGCCACTTTTTTCGTGATCGGCGAGTCCGCCAACCAATACTCCGGCCTGGTGAAGCAGGAATATGCGGAAGGCAACGAGGTCGGCAATCATACTTTCACGCATCCGGACTTTGAGACCATCTCGAAATCGCAGCTGCAGATCGAATTGAACCTCACCGAACTCCTGCTGGAAAGCAATCTGGGCGTGAAGACCCTGCTTTTCCGTCCGCCCTACGGAATTGATCATCAGCCGGAAACCGCCAGCGAAATTCAGATGCTGCCGATTCCGCAGTCCATGGGTTACATCATCGTGGGCGCCCGAGTGGACCCGCACGATTGGGGCGAAATCAATGGCGGCGCGCCTCCTCCCACGGCCACAATCGTGGAACGCGTGCTGCACGATGCCACTCAAAACAAGGGCAATATTATTCTGATGCACGATGGCGGCGGCGACCGCGCCAATACCGTCGCCGCGCTGCCGCAAATTATTGATGGACTGCGCGCCAAGGGCTACGAATTCGTTTCGGTTTCGGATCTATTGCACCAGACGCGCGCGCAAGTGATGCAGCCGCTCTCGCAGGAAGAATGGCTGCTGGTGCGCGCCGACGCCTTTATTTTCGAGGTTTTCCGCTGGTTCCGCGCGGGAATCGCGTTCATTTTCGTAGCCGGGATTTTGCTGGTCAGCGGCCGCGCGCTGGTGATCGGATTGCTCGCGCTCGCGGAAAAATTGCGGCCCGCTCCGGCGGATCACCCGGAGTACAAGCCCCGCGTGACCGTGTTGATTCCCGCTTACAACGAGCAATCGGCGATTGTGGATACCGTGACCGCGGCGCTTTCCTGCGATTATCCAAAACTCGAAGTGCTGGTGGTGAATGACGGCTCAACGGACCGCACTGCCGAACTGGTGCGCGCGAATTTCGGCAGCGATCCTCGCGTGCGCCTGATCAATCAGTCCAATCACGGCAAACCCGCCGCGCTGAACCACGGCCTCGCCGAAGCCACCGGCGAAATCATTATTTCCATTGATGGAGACACCATCGTGGACGCCGAGGCGATTCCGCGCCTGGTGCGCCATTTCGCAGACCCCAAAGTGGGTGCGGTGGCGGGCAACGTGAAGGTGATGAACCGCAATCGCTGGCTCACTCGCTGGCAGGCTCTGGAATACATCACCAGCCAGAACCTGGAAAAGCGCGCATTCGATTTGTTGAATTGCATTCCGGTGGTTCCTGGCGCGGTGGGGGCATGGCGCACCGATTTATTGCGGGCGAATCACGGATTTTCCGGCGACACCGTGGCGGAAGATACTGACTTGACTCTGACCATCCGGCGCAACGGCTGGAAGATTCTTTATGACGAGGACGCCATCGGCCGCACGGAAGTTCCGGAAACGGTGGAAACGCTGATCCGCCAGCGCTTCCGCTGGACCTTCGGAACCTTGCAAGCCGTGTGGAAACACCGCGACGCAGTGGGCAAGGCGCGCTACGGCACTCTGGGATGGGTGGCCATTCCGAATATTTTCCTGTTTCAGATTCTCTTGCCGTTGGTCTCGCCGCTGATTGATTTGCTCTTCGTGCTTTCCATCGCGCTGTGGGGCCTGGCGCAGCTGCGCATCGCGCGCTTGCCGCAATTGTGGACGCTGCAAGACGTCGAACGCTCCCTGATTTTCTTCGCCATCTTCATGATGATTGACCTCTTCACCTGCATCGTGGCCTTCATTCTGGAACGCCACGAGGATTGGACTCTGCTCGCTCCGCTGATTCTCCAGCGCTTTTATTATCGCCAGATGATGTACGTGGTCCTGTTTCGCGCGCTGAAAGAAGCAGTACGGGGACGGCCGGTCGGATGGCGCGGCGTCGAGCCGCAAATGCCCACGCCGGTCGAGCAGACGTGACCCCGAGCCGCGCCTGCGAAACAAAAAGTATCGTGGTTTTGCTGTGCCGTTTTGGCCTACAGCGTTAGCCCTTATCTCCTAAAGCGAATACCCGATTGGGACGATTCATCCTTCAATGTAGTCTTTCCAGCCAGACTGGGTGTTTTCCATTGATTGTGAGGCGAAATCGCGATTGCATTCCCAACACACTTACTCGAAGCGACAGGAGGAATTAGCGCTCATGCAAAATCGTTCAAAGATTGGTATCTCGGGGAAGGCGACGATCGGCTTGGCGGTATTGGCGGGATTGTTGGTCTTCGCGGCCCCGCAGGTCCGCGCGGATAATTGCCAGAACGACACCGCCAGAATTGACCACAACCTGCACGAAGCCATCAAACACGATGGCCCCAATAGCAAGGAAGCGGATCACTGGCGCCACGAATTGGCTGAAGAGCGCCAACACTGCTGGGACAAAGAGCACAAGTGGTGGGACGAAGACGCTCACAAGTGGCACACGGAACACGATTGGGACGATCACGACCACTAGTCCAGGTCGCTCCTCGATAGACGACAGCTGCACGTGGGCTGCGTCGCTTCCCGCGGAAAGCGACGCAGCCTTTTCTATCGTTGGTTTGTCGGTTTCGCGCCAGTGCTGTTCGTCGCGGCAACTTTCGTGGAATATTTTGCAGAAGCCCCCGGTCTTCTGGTAGCATCCAAATCAGTGATGGGCTGTATCCCGATTTCTGGGAGCGGCACCGGAGGCTACAATGAGTGCTGCACCGCGTGCGGGCAACGGCAAAGTGACCGTGCCTGACATTCTTTCCCGCAAGACGCATTCCCCCTCGGGCTCGTTCACAACTAAACAGAAAATTACCTGCCTGACGGCCTATGACTATCCCACCGCGCGCCTGCTCGATGAAGCTGGCGTGGATATTCTGCTCGTGGGCGATTCGCTGGGCATGGTGGTGCTCGGTTACGACAGCACTTTGCCCGTGACCGTGGATGAAATTCTGCACCACACGCGCGCGGCGCGGCGCGGCACGCAACGAGCCTTGCTCGTTGCGGATATGCCCTACGGCAGCTTCCACGTTTCGCTCGAGGAATCCGTGCGCAACGCGGTGCGCCTGGTGAAAGAAGGTGGCGCCGAAGCCGTGAAAGTCGAGGGCGGGGAGCGCCGCATCGAATTGATCGCGCGGCTCGTCGAGTCGGAGATTCCGGTGATGGGCCATGTGGGCCTGACGCCGCAGTCCATTCACGCGCTCGGCGGATTCCACGTGCAGGGCAAGACGGTGGATGCCGCGCGCCAGTTGGAACGCGACGCGCGCGCTGTGGAAGCTGCCGGAGCATTCGCGGTGGTCCTGGAATCGGTGCCGCGCGAAATCGCCGCGCGCATTACCGAGAAATTGCGCATTCCCACCATCGGTATCGGCGCCGGCCCCGATTGCGACGGCCAGGTCCTGGTGTTCCACGATCTGGTGGGCCTCACGCAGGGACACAAGCCGAAATTCGCGCGGCAGTACGCGAATTTCGCCTCGGAGATTTCGCGCGCCGTCACGAGTTATTGCGACGATGTGCGCCGCGGCGATTTTCCGTCGGATGCCGAATCCTTTCACTCGCCCGGGCAATCGCGCGACCTGCCGCTGGCACGCCAGCGAACCTGACTCATCGCGGGCGCGCAGTCGCGGGTGCCGCCCGAATCGAATCAACCGGAGCGATCTCAATGAACGCGGAAGATTTTCGCCTGCTCTATGATTTCAACGCCTGGGCCGACCACCGCACCCTGGAATCCTGCGCGGCGCTGAACGAAGAGCAATTCACGCGCGACCTCGGCTCCAGTTTTCGCTCGCTGCGCGACACTCTGGTGCATATCATGCTCGTGGAGTGGCTCTGGCTGGAGCGCTGGCACGGCCGCTCGCCGAATGCCTTTCCCGCCTACGCGGAATTTCCAACGCTCGATTCCGTGCGCAGCCGTTGGGCCGAAATCGAACGCGACTTGCTGGATTACATCGCATCGCTTACGCCCGAGGAAGTGCAGCGCGTGGTTCAGCACAAGACTACGGCCGGCGTCCCGCACGCGGCGCCGCTGTGGCAAATGTTGCAGCACCTCGTGAATCACGGCACCTATCATCGCGGCCAGATTGCCACCATGCTCCGCCAGTTGGGCGCGAAACCTATCGCGACGGACATGATCTTGTTCTACCGCGAGCGCGCCACACAGGCCAAGGCATGACCCTCACCATTTCGAGTTGCTGCGGGCAGGCAAACAAACTTCTCCACTTCAAATGCCGGCAGGTTCATCTGGGAGTGCGGCGGCTTGTTTATCCTGAGGTACGAACGGCCGCCGCCTTTTGCGACTTCAGATTCGTCGCGATCGAAGCAGGCGAGGCCAGCTCCCGCGCTCTCGGCAACTTCGCCGCTTGCCTCTCCTGAACCTGATGGAAACAATTCACACAATTGAATGGATGAAGCAGATCGCCCACGCGGCCCGCGCGTCCGAGCGCGGCCTGGGCCTGGTGCCGACGATGGGCGCTCTCCACGAAGGCCATTCTTCGCTCATCCGCGCCGCGCAGCGCGAGTGCTCGCCGGTGGTGGTCTCGATCTTCGTCAATCCCACGCAATTCGGCCCATCGGAAGATTTCACGAAGTACCCCCGGCGCGTCGAAGAAGATCGCGCCACGCTGGAAAATCTCGGCGTGGACTATTTATTCGCGCCCACGGCCCAGGAAATGTATCCGCCGGGTTTTCGCACGTCCGTCATGGTGGAAGGATGGAGCGACCGGCTCGAGGGCCGCTCGCGCCCCAACCATTTTCGCGGCGTCACCACCGTGGTGCTGAAGCTATTCGAAATCGTCCAGCCGCAGCGCGCCTATTTCGGGCGCAAGGACGCGCAGCAGGCCCGCATCATCCGGCAAATGGCAGCGGACCTGAATCTGGATACCGAAGTGATCGTGCGCCCGATTTTGCGCGAAAGTGACGGCCTGGCGCTCTCTTCGCGGAATGTGTATTTGCAGGGCGACGATCGCCGCGCGGCGGCGGTGCTTTCACGTTCCCTCGCGGCAGTCCGCGACGAAGTCAATAAGGGCGAGCGCGACGCCGCGCGATTGCTTTCCGCATTGCGCCGCGTGCTGGATGCCGAACCGCGCGTGACGCTCGACTACGCGGAAATTGTGGATGCCGACACGCTCGAGCCGGTCATGAACCTGCGCAGAGCGTGTTACGTGCTGATCGCGGCGAAAGTGGGCGGCACACGGCTGATTGATAATGCTCTGATCGTGCAGGATGGAGAAGGATTCCAGGTATCCGTGTAGCGGAAGATTGCAGCCGCGTCCGTCGCGCACGCTTGGCGGCGGTCGGTTCTATTCCTTGCCTTCGATTTCCGCCAGAACTTCCGCGGCATGTCCCTTCGGCGTCACTTTATCCCAAATTTTGCGGATCTTGCCGTCCGGCCCGATCCAATACGTCATGCGCACGATTCCCAGGAACGATTTTCCCAGAAAACTCTTCATGCGCCGCGCGCCGTACGCTTCGACAACTGTAAATTCCGTGTCCGCCAGCAACGGGAACGTCAGCTTGTGTTTGGTCTTGAATTTTGCCTGTGCTTCCACGGAATCGCCGCTGCAGCCGACGATGGCCGTATTCAGCGCTTCGAACTGCTTGAGGGCGTCACGAAACTCGGACGCTTCGTTCGTTCAACCGGGGGTATTCGCCTTGGGATAAAAATAAAGAATCACATTTTTCCCGTGAAAATCCTTCAGCGCAACGGTCGCGCCGCTGTCGTCAATACAGTGGAAGTCCGGTGCCTTGTCGCCTTCTTTGAGCATGAAGTTCCTTCTGCGCCGCGAGGACTGGGCTAGGATTCCGCGAGTACGCGTTTCAGAATCTCGTTGACGATTTGTGGATTGGCCTGGCCGCGCGTTTCGCGCATCACCTGGCCGACGAAGAACTTGAACACCCCTTCGTTGCCGGAGCGATACTTTGCCACGTTATCCGGGCTTTTCGCAACCACCGCCCGCGCAATCGTTTCAATCGCTCCCGTATCCGAAATCTGGGACATTCCTTCCGCGGCAATGATCTCTGCCGCTTTCTTGCCGCTATCGAACATCGTGGCAAACACTTTTTTGCCGCTCGCCGCGGTGATCTCGCCGCGCTCCACGATCGCCAGCAGCTCCGCCAGCGCCGCCGGAGCCACCGGGCATTCCGCGATCTCTTTTCCAGCATCTTTCAAGCGCCGCAGCAATTCCACCGAAATCCAGCTCGCCGCCGCTTTGGCCGGAGCGCCCGCGCGCACCACCCCTTCGAAATAATCGGCCAATGCGCGCGTAGCCGTCAGCACGCCGGCGTCATACGCGGCAATACCGTACTCGCGCACAAATCGCGCATGCTTGGCGTCCGGCAATTCCGGCATATCGCGCCGGATTTCCCCCACGAGCGCATCGGATGAAATCAGCGGCAGCAAATCGGGGTCCGGAAAATAACGATAGTCGTGCGCGAATTCCTTCGAGCGCATCGGCTCGGTGCGCCCGCCTGGCACGTTCCAAAGGCGCGTTTCCTGCACGATTATGCCGCCTGCCTCGATCACGCCGATCTGCCGCGCGATTTCATATTCCAGCGCATGCGCCAGATAGCGGAACGAATTCAGGTTCTTGGCTTCCACCTTCGTCCCGAATTTCGGCGCGCCGCGCAAACGCACGCTCACGTTGGCATCGCAGCGCAACGAGCCTTCTTCCATGTTGCAGTCGCTCACTTCCGTGTACTCCAGCACCTGCTTCAACGTCGTCAAATATGAATACGCTTCGGCCGGCGTCCGTATATCAGGCTCGGAAACGATTTCTATCAGCGGCATGCCGCAACGGTTGTAGTCAATGTAGCTCCAGCGGTCGGAATCCGCGAAGCCCTCGTGCAGATTTTTCGCCGCGTCTTCTTCCATGTGCACGCGGGTGATGCCGATGCGCTTCGGCGCGCCTTCCACGGCAATTTCCAGCCAGCCTTTCGTCGCCAGCGGAAGTTCGTACTGTGAAATTTGGTAGCCCTTCGGCAGGTCGGGATAAAAATAATTCTTGCGCGCGAAAATCGAGCGCTCCTGCACCTCGCAGTGCAGCGCCAGCGCCGCGCGTATGCCCAGTTCGCGCGCTTTGCGGTTCAGCACCGGCAGCGCTCCCGGCAATCCCAGGCACACCGGGCAAGTATTGCTGTTGGGCGCGTCGCCGAAGCGTGTCGAGCAGCCGCAAAACGCCTTGGTCAGCGTTTTGAGCTGCGCGTGTACTTCCAGCCCGATCACGGCCTCATACTTCGCCATGATTTCGGGAGTCACAATCACGCGCGATGCACCTTCTGTCGTCGAACCCATCGGGACCGACGATTATACCATCCGCGCCAATCCCTCGCTCGAACCCCGTCGCTTCATCCGGCGAAATGCGCGCCCGACAACCAAACGATCGAGACGCGCAAGAATGTGCCGCTTACTCCTTGCCACCCCACACGTATTTAATCCCTACGCGGAAATTGCGGCCGAGCGCGGGATATCCCACGGCATCCTCGTATTTCCGGTCGAAGAGGTTTTGCACCTGCGCCGTCGCCGAAAGCCCTGCCGCCACCGGCACGGACGTCGCCGCGTCCCACCGGACGTAGCTCGGATCGCTCGTGATGCAGTAGCCCGTGCAGACGCCACCGACGGTGAAACTGTCAAAATCGCTGTCGGTGCGCCGGCCCACGTAATAACCGCCAAAATTCACATTGGCGCGGCGGAAATGCGCATTCGCGATCAAGCTCGCCGAATGCAGCGGCCGTTTGAAAAGGCGGTTCCCCTGCGCCAGTGCCGGATCTTCCAGCGGATTGGTGGTCTTCAACACTTTCGAATCATCGTACGTATAGTTGCCGACGATATTCAGCCAGCGCAGCGGTTTCGTCTCGATCGTCGAATTGATGCCGTTCGCTCGCGCCAGATCGGTATTGAAATAACTTCCTCCGTACGCGGGACAATTCGGATTGCTGGTGACTTCCGCGAAGCTCACGATATCTTGAAACCGGTTGAAGAACGCCGTCGCCGAAAAGTGAATGCGGTCCGACGCCAGCGCCTGATCGAACCCCACGTCCACCGTGCGGCTGCGTTCCGGATCGAGTTGCGGGCTGCAGTCCGGCGGCAGCAGCTCCGGCTCCTTGATTCCCAGGCCGTACGAAGCGCGCAAACGCGTGGCGCCCCAGAATCCCTGGCCATAACGCAAGGCGTACGCCGCGCCGATTCTGGGCACTGCGCGCACTCCATAAAATCCGTTGCCGTCCACGCGCCCGCCCGCAATCAAGGTCAGCCGCTGCCCGAAGTGATAGTGCAGCTCGATATAGCCCGCTTGATTGTGCCGCGCCGTCGCGCCGCCATTTTCCACTTCGAAGGAATAGCCCGCGGAAACGCCGCCGTTGTGAAATGTGTAGCTCGATTGCTCGTTCAGTCCCGCGCGATTGAACGTGGCAGGGAACGAGCCGTACGGCGGCACCACATCAATCGAATTGTCGCGCGATTCGAAACCGCTCAGCTTGTGCTCCCAGTTCGGGCCCGTCTGAAAATCCCAGGTGAGTCCCGCGGAGAAATCGTGCAGGCCGGAGCTTTGTCCCGCGACGAAAATCGGCGGATCGAGAGCCGTCTGCCCCGGCTGGCCCGCGTCGCTCGAACTATTTCGCAGCGTCAATCGCAGCGTGTCGGTGTCCGAAAACTTCCAGCCGAAATTTCCCCATAGCGTCGTGTCCCGGAAGAAATTGTCCGGTCCCTGCCCGTCGCTGCTGAAATACGCCGCGCCCGCGGAATAATCGAATGCGCCCGCGAGGCCGCTCAGCTGGCCCGTGCCGTGCCCGGTGCCGAACGTTCCGCCGTCCGCCGCCAGCTCCAGCACCGGCTGGCTGGTGCTGCCGTGATGCGTGAAAATCTGCAGTACGCCGGTCATTGCGTCCGAGCCGTAGAGCACGCTCGCCGCTCCGTGCACCACTTCGATCTTGTCAATTCCGTCCAGCGAAAAATTCGAGAAGTCCACCAGGCCGCCCGGCTGATTTACCGGCACGCCATCAATCAGCACTTTGGTGTAATCCGAATTTCCGCCGTCCACAAAAAAAGTGGTCGAGCCGCCCATCGGCCCCAATTGCGAAAAACTGACGCCCGGTATCCCCTGCGTCAGCGGCGTCAGCCAGATTTCGCCGCGCTGTGCGATTTGCTCGCGCGTCACAATGTTCACCAGCGCCGCGGTGTTCTCGATCGTGGCTGGTTCTGCGGATGCGCTCACCACCACGTCCGCGGACATCGGCTCGAGCTCCAGCCGAACGTCCCACACGCGCGATTCGCCCGCGGCGAGCGTGAATTCCTGCTCGGCGCGCGCGAAAGCAGGATGTTGCACGCTGACACGATAGCGCCCGGGCGCGAGCGTCAGGGTGAATGCGCCGTCGGCCGCGCTGCTGGTTTCTTTCGCCGGGGCATTCGGAGCATCGAGAAACTGCGCGGAAACGCGGGCGCCTGCAATTGCCGCGCCGCTGGGATCCGTGAGCGTTCCAGTGATTGCGGCGGGCTGTTGCGCTTGGGTTACGACGGGCAGAAAAAGCAAAATTGCCAAAAGGCTTCGCAGCGGACTTCCAAACACGCTTCCGAACAAACTTCTAAAAACAATAGCCAAAAGACGATGCTGTCTCATTTTTTCCTCCTCTCCCTCTCGCGCGGGAGTTGAAGGTTGTCCGGAAAATGCGCGCGCCGCCTAAAGCGCGTGCCGATCCGGATTGAGACTCCGCCGGTCTCCTGGCTTGGCGGCTTGCCATGATTTCATCGCGAAAAATGGCGATGAAACCTGGGCATCAGCGCGGCCTTCCCATCGTTCACTCCGGATCGCCGGCCCGGCATCTCCTGCCGTGCTATTCTGCGATTCGTCGCTTCGGACAGTGGTGCGCGCTGAAAAATTCTCCGCCTTACAGTCGCGCGGCGGCGACGGTTTTTCACCGTCTTCCCGTGCGCGGAGTCTCCTGTGATTGTGGACGGCGCCGCCGAAAAGCAGCGAACGCCGCTACTGGATGGGCTGTTGGGTTACGTTTGTCATCCCGAGCGCAGCGAGGGATCTGGTTTTCCCCTGACCCCGCAAGGAAAAGCGGATCGCCCGTGCCAATCTGCGGCTCGGAACAACACTCGATAAAAACTCAATGATTCGCGCTCAAAATCACGCGCGGCCGCCCGCTCGCACGAATCTCCACTTCCAGCGGCGCGTCGAATACTTCTTGCAGCACTTCGCGTTCATAGACTTCCGCGGGCGACCCGATGCGCAAACACTTGCCTTTGTGCATCAGCGCGATGCGGTCGGAAAATTCCGCGGCCAAATTCAGCTCGTGCGTCACCACCACCACGGTGTAGCGGTTTTCATCGGCCAGCCGCCGCAATCGCCGCAGTAATTCCACTTTGCCGCCGATGTCCAGATGCTGCGTCGGCTCATCGAGCAGCAGCAGCCCCGGCCGCTGCGCCAGCGCGCGCGCCAGAATCACGCGTTGTTTCTCGCCGCCGGAGAGTTGATCCATCCAGCGGTCGCGCAAAGCATCCGCGCCCACTTGCGACAAAGCGTTACCGGCCATCAGGCAATCTTCATCGGATTCGAAGCGCAATCTTTTGCCGTAGGGATAGCGCCCCTGCAGCACGTATTCCCACACGCGCAACGAAAACAATAGTTCGCTTTCCTGCGAAACCAGCGCCACCTGCTGCGCGCGCGCCCGCGGCTCCAGTTCACTCACTTCCTTGCCGTCCACTTCCACCCGGCCGGACAAGGGCTTCAGCAAACCCGCCAGCATTTTCAGCAGCGTGGATTTTCCGCTGGCGTTCGGCCCCAAAATCGCCACCAATTCGCGCTGCTGCGCTTCAAAACTCACCGGACCCAGCGTGAATTTCGGCGCGGAACGGTCCGTCGCCGAATAGGCGTAACTGGCCTGTTCGACTTTCAATCGCACGTGCCCCGGAGCCGCAAACGGAATCGGCTGCGGCACCAGCGAAGCTCCGTTTCCCGCGCCCGAGCTCATCGCATCCTCTTGCGCATCAGGTAAATGAAAACGGGAGCGCCCGCCAGCGCCGTCATCGCGCCTACCGGTATTTGCGTGGGAGCCACCACCGTGCGCGCTAGGGTATCGGCCAGCACGATCACGATCGCGCCGCCGATCGCGGACGTCGGCAGCAGCAACCGGTAGTCCGTGCCGAATAGCAGGCGCATCACGTGCGGCACCAGCAAGCCGATGTAGCCAATCGCGCCGCTCACCGAAACAGCCAGGCCCGTCAGCACCGAAGCCGCGATGTAAACGACCAACTTCACGCGATGGACGTTCACCCCCAAATGCCGTGCTTCCTGTTCGCCGGTGAGAATCAGATTCAAATCGGACGACGTGGTGTACATCGCGCCCGCGGCAACCACGAAAATCAAAAATAGAAATCCAAACCAGCCCAGCACATTGGTTGTCGGAGGCGGCGCCGTCAGGTCGCCCATCAGCCAGAACGTCATGCTGCGAAGTTCCGTGCCGCTTACCATCGTCAGCAGAAAAATAATGATCGCCGAAAGAAAGGAAGCCGCCACGATTCCCGCCAGCAGCAGCGTCGCGCTATCGAGCTGCCCGCCGCGCCGGCCCAAAAAATAAACCGCGGCAATCGTCGCCGCCGCTCCCAAAAATGCCGCGAACTGAATCGCACCCACCGTGTGCGGCGCCACAATCAGGCTGAGCATCGCGCCCAGCGCCGCGCCGCTGGAAACGCCCAACACGTATGGATCAGCCAAAGGATTCCGCAACAGCGCCTGAAATCCCGCGCCGGCGGTGGAGAGCGACGCGCCCACCAGAATTCCCAGCGCGATGCGCGGCAGGCGCAGTCCAAAAACCACCAGCTTGAATTCCGAAGGAATTTCGTCCCAGTGCCCCAGCACGCCGTGGTACAGCGTGGCCACGATATCGCGCACGCCGAGGGGGTAATCGCCCATGCGCAGCGAAATCACCACCTCGATCAGCAATATCACGCTGAGCCCCGCGCAAATCCCCACGATGCGCTTGGGCGTCAGCGGCCGCATGCGTTGCACTCCGTGACGAAATTGATCGCCGCTGCAAAATACGGGCCATTTCCGGCTTTCATATTTCTATTTTCTCGTTTCTCAAATGCTTCAGGATGAAAATCCTGCGCGAGCTGTTCGATGGCCGCGATCAATCCCGGCGATGGCCGGTCCATCTCGTCGCTGGCGACCACCACGTGCCTCAATTTCACCGCTTGCAGATCACGCCAGGTGGGACGCGTGCTCAGACTGTCCGCCTCCGCGGACCCTTCCGCTTTCATGTGATCGGGCGACAGCACAATATAGTCCGGCTGCAAGCGCACCACTTCTTCCATGCTCACCTGCGGCCAATTCTGACCAGACGTAATCACGGACTCCGCGCCGGCCCAGCGCAGCGCATCCGCAATAAATGTATTTTGCCCGATCGAGATCAGCGGCTCCTCCCACACCACAAAAAGCACGTGCGCCATCGGCCGCTCCTGCAGCGCCGCGTGCAGCGCGTCGAGCCGCTTCTGCAGATCCGCCACGATCTTCGCCCCTTGTTCCTTCACGCCCAGCAAGTCCGCGATCTCCGCGGTGGAATCGAGCATTTCTCTCACCGTGTGTTCGTCGCTGGTGGTGTACACCGGAATTCCCAACTTCAAAAGCGCGTCCGCCGTCACCGGCTGATTGATGGAAGTGGACGCCAGCACCAGGTCCGGATGCATTGCGACGATCGCTTCCAGGCTCGGGCTTTGCGGGCCGCCGACGTGCGGTTTGTCTTTCGCGGCCGGCGGAATGTCGCAGTACGTCGTATCGGCGGCGAGCTTGCCTTCCAGGCCCAGTGCATAAATCGTTTCGGTCAAGCTCGGCGCCAGCGTCACCACGCGTTCCACTTTAAAAGGAATCTCCATGCGCCGCCCGGTTTCATCCGTGACCGTTCGCCCCGCGGGTTTTTTCGCCGCCGCCGGCGCCGCGGGCACTGCTGAAGTCTGCGGATTGCCAATCGCCGGCGCGGATGAATTCTGCTGGCGCAATAAAGTTCCGCCGGACGCGGTTCGCTGCGAGCTGCACACCATGCCCCCAAATGCCGCCATCAGCGCCGCAACCAGAAACCGTCGTGTTGCTTTCCTCCACCGCAAAACATCCTCCCGCGCAATAAAAAAGCCTCGCGAATAGAGCGAGGCGTCTCGCCACACTCTTTCTCGCGAAGAGTGTCAGCTTCGACCAGTTCGGGTAGGTTTCCTGACTTTCGTTTACTCTCAGAATCCGCCAGGGGCGGATTCGAAGAGTCGCTCCTCGAACTCGCCGCAGCGCATTCGAAGAGCCCATCGCCGGCGCCCGCATTCAGATGCGCGCCTTCTAGCGACAGCCGATTACAGTGGCGGGACCGTGGCCGATTTTCACGGCCTTCCCCGAAAATCAAAAGCAGCCTGCGCCGCTTCCAATTTTCGCTCTGCCAGCGCGTCTTTCGCGCCGGCAAAGCTACCCGAGCCAGCTAAGTTGTCCATCGCGAGTGTAAGCGCCCCGTGAATTGCTGTCAATAAAATGGCGGAAGCAGCGGGCCCGCTCGCAAATCCTGCCGGGATTCCCCGCGCCGCACCTTCCTTCGTCAACTCTTGCCATGCAGGAAGACATGCCATGCCACCAATCCCAAATAACTCGCTGCCAACGCGCAGAACAAGCAAGTCAAAAGCGCGTGGCCAATGACAAACTCTCTTCCTTTCGGCCAATCCGCGTGCGAAAAATATAACGTATCCACCAGAATCCGCGCTGTCCAGTATGTCCCAATAAAACACGCAATTCCCAGAGCGGCCCGATCGCCTCTCAGCAGTTCTGTGTGCAAGACCAGTGTCAGCGTCCCAAACGCAATGATCGTCAACACCGTAAATCCGCCCTGTACCCACAGTAGTTTGCGGTTGAAGGGCATCAGCTGCTCCAGGTCCTGCTTCCAGCGCAAGCGAAAGGGAACTTGAAAGCTCGCAATCAAGATCACGAAGTGCCCTGCGCCCGCCAGCCACAGCGCCACGTCGAAAATCCGCTCTGCGAGTGAATTGCTCATAGCGCGTGGATCGCCTCCATGAAGGGAATCATCACATGCAGGACAAAGGGAGGATGAAACAGCAGGAAGACGGGAGCGGCAGTGAAGACCGCCATGAACATCCATCCACGCGCACCCTCTCGCAGTCCAAGTTGTTTACCAATCGCGGAACGCTCGATTGCAACGCCCAGACCCTGAATCGCGAAGTAGATTGTAGGGCGCCCATAACCTCCCCGAGCCGGCACCGAGATCACCAAATCGTGAATCAGCCCTGACGTTACGAATACCAGAAAGCCCGCCAGTCCTACGCCCCATTTTCGATGCAGCGGACGAAAGATCAGGTCATACGAGAGTTGGCGAAAGCCTAGATTCCAACGCTTGCCCCAAAATTCGCTCAGCGATCTCGACCGCAGCGGCGCGGACATTATCGGTCGTGCGTTGACCCCCAGGCGCTGCCAAACAAGAGCGATAATTTCAAAGCTGCCGAAATGAAGCAGCAGGATTAATCCAATCATTCCGACCCAGCCTTGGAGCAACGGTTCATTTCCAGGCGTGGTCCGCGCTACAGCCCAGAGCAGAGTTACGCCAAGAGCGGTCTTGCAGACTGCCCAACACCAACTCCGCAGCGATGGCGGCGAAACACGCTGCCGCGCGTCCAGGAAAGCCTCCGCATCCATTCCGGGCCAAGCCAGCAGGTAAGCGACGGAGCGTCCCGCGGTGTGCACCACGCGGTTTCGAGCCTTCCACCAACTCACCCATTTCAGTCCGAAGTAGATGGCCACGGCCAAAAGCCACATGAACTTCCACGGTTGCAGGAAATTGCGGCAGGCTAACGCTGCGAGGGATAAGACAAGTAAGGGAAACCATTCGATCCACCCGCGGCCGCGGGCGGGTCGCGAGGCGGCTTTTAGCGGTTCTTCCACTTCGGCGCGCGTTTTTCCACCAGCGCGCGCAAACCTTCCTGGGAATCTTCCAGGTCGGCCAGCTCGTTTAAAAATACCTTCATCGAATTGCGCACGCCTTCGCGCAAAGGCAATCCCAGGCTGCCCAGAATCGCTTTTTTCGCCATGGTCAGCACCGGGCCAGACTGCGCCGTCACGCGCGCCACGATTTCATCCACCTTCTCGACCAATTTATCTTCCGGCACCAGCCAGTTCACCAGACCCACTTCGCGCGCCCGCTCGGCGGACATCGCTTCGCCCGTCAGCACCAATTCCAGCGCCAGTTTCGGACCCAAAATGTAAGGCAGCACCGCCGCCGCGAGGGGAGGGAACGCTCCCAGCTTGATTTCCGGCTGCGCAAATTTTGCATTCGGTGTGGCAATCACCAGATCGCCCAGCGCCGCAAGTTCCGCGCCGCCGCCGTATGCCGGGCCATTCACCACCACGATTACCGGTTTCGAAGTATCCAGCATCGCCGCAAACGCATTGTGAAAAGCATCCAGCAATTGAAAGACGCGCCGCTGCGTATATTCGCCCAGCTCGATGCCGCCGGAGAAAGTTTTGCCCTCGGAGTCCAGCAAAATCAGTTTGATCTGGTGTTTTTCGCTCACCGAGTTGATGCCCGCAGCCACTTCCATCAGCATGCGTTCGTTCAGCAGGTTCTGCTGCGGGCGATCCAGCCGCAAGTGCGCCACTTCGCCTTCCAGGCGAAACTTGACGAACTGGAAATCCTCGATCAGCGGAGGACGCGTCGCCAGTGTTCCCAGCATCTCCGGCCCTCGCACATCCACGCCGCGTCCGCGCGCTTCTCTGGTTAATGCCATCGGTTTGGTCCTCGGTACTTCAGCAATCTGGCGTTGCGCCCGTTTAGATACCGTCAGTCAATCGCCCAGCCGGCTCGTCTATCTTGTAGTGGGGTCGAAACCGCCCATTTAGGGTTGGCCTAATCGCGTGGCGGCACCACGCCCGCAGCCTGCATCCACACACGCGCGCGCTCCATCAGGATGTGCGTGTATCCGCCCGCCAGCACGAATCTCACAAAATTAGCGTAGAAAAGGAATCCCATTTCCGATTCTCTTTAGCCTCTTGTATCGCCCAAAACCCGCGTTTCAGTCATGCCCCAATAAAGTTCCATGATGAAGCCGCCGCGCGCGTTGCGCGCAGCCCGACTGTAAAAGGGTAGACCATCTCCGTAGCCGCCGCCACGACGGACCGCCCAGCCTGCGTACAATCCGCCACGTGTCCACCGGACAACTGGAACCTGTCCTTCTGTACAGGTCGCCAAGCAACGCGCGCAAATAAATCATGCCGCGGCTGGCAGCGCCCGGGCCGGTAGCGTCGGCGTCCCGCCGGCTCTTAGCCTTTGGCCTCATGAATCGCCTCGCCGCTCGCCACCGCCAGGCATCATTCTGTGTTACGTTTTTTACCGCCATGACTGCACCTGCCGCGCAACCGAAACTAATCCTCGCCTCTTCCTCCCCCCGCCGCGCCGAAATTCTACGTAACGCCGGATTCACGTTCGAAGTGCTCCCCACGCACACCGACGAGACCATGCGCCCGGGCGAAAACGCCGATGACTACGTGCGGCGAATCGCCAGCGCGAAGGTCCAAGCGGCCGCCGCCCATCTGCGCGCCGCAAGCGAACTAGCCATCGTGATCGCCGCGGACACCACGGTTCTGGTGGAAGGCCAGATTCTCGCCAAGCCTGAAGACGCCGCCGACGCTCGCCGCATGCTGCGCCTGCTAAGCGGCAAGACTCACGAAGTGCTCACTGCGCTCGCGGTCGTCAGACTTCCGGACGGCGCGGAACATTTGCACACCGAGAAAACGCGCGTCCAGCTGCTGCCGATTTCCGATGACGAAATCGCAAGCTACATCGGCACCGGCGAGCCGTTCGATAAGGCCGGCGCCTACGGCATTCAGGGCATCGCAGGAAGATTTGTCGCGCGGATTGATGGCTGCTTCTTCAACGTGATGGGCTTGCCGCTTTCGCAAGTTTGGCGCGCATTGCGCGCGCTCGGTTGGGAAGACGCTGCAGGGAAGTGAAGGCAGCCGGGAGTTTCCGCCTCGCCACAAAAAGAAAACGGCGGCCCCGTGGCCGCCGGCAAAATCCCTCGTTCGTATCTGTTCTCAGCTCAAATTTCGCAATAGATTGAATTACGCCGTTACTTCTTTTCTTCCGTCGTCACCGAAGCGGGAGGCGCCGGAGTAGCGGCCGGCGGATTCGCTGGCGGGTTCGCCGTGGGCGTGCTCGTATGCGGGCCGTTCATTCCATCCTTGAAGCTGCGGATGCCTTCGCCAAGCCCGCGCATCACTTCGGGAATCTTCTTGCCCCCGAAGAGCAGCACGATGATCGCCAGCACGATTAACCAGTGGATTGGGCTGAACTCACCCATAAGTCACCTACCTTCGAATCTTTTCTGAACTTTCCAGAGCAGCCCGTGACCCGCATGGCCGCTAATCAGCCAAGTATAACACGCTCATCCCCCACCCGGCGCGTCACGTGCTCGCGGTCCAGGTGTTCCAGCAAGGGAATTGCGTACTTCCTGGTAATGCCCGTAAGTTCCTTGAATGCAGTGATTGGCAGGCGTTCACCGCGGTCTCTGCGGTATTTTGCCAGCGTCTCGCGCAGCCCCGCAAGCGCGCTGGAATGAAACACCAGATCGTTGGCGATCTTTACCAATACCTTCTCGCGCAGCAATATTTGCAAAATCTTTTGCGCGCGTGGAGCGTCCACCGGCAATTTCGCCAGCACCACGGCAAATCCCGGTACCGTAAGCCCCGCGCGCGCAAACTCACGCTCGATCAATTCTTTCGCCCGCGCTTCATCCGGCGAAAGCTCGATTTCGCGGCCGGTCTGCCGCACCAGGTCGCCGGAAACCACCAGCGCCCGCGCTTTGGTCAAATCATCCAGCGCCGCTTCGAATATCTCCACGCGGGCATCACCTGCGCGCGCGCGCAATTCTTGTTTGGGAATTCCCGGTAGCAGCGGGTTTGCGCGATGAAACGTTTCGACGGCTTTGCGCGTCGCCGTCGCGCAATTTGCCACCGCCCGCTCCGCGGCCACGAGCAACGGCTCCGTCGCCAGGACTCGCGCACGTTTTTCCACCGTCAATTTGTGCGCCGCCACGCGCGCTTCCGCGTCCGTCCATCCGCTCCGCGCGACGATTTCGGCGAACGTCATACCGCGCGGCGCAGCTTCCAGCAGCGCTCCGAGAATTTCCTGGTGTTGGCCGCGCTCGCACGTTGTGAGGAACGGCGTGATTGCTGCGTCCTTGCGTTTGTGCCGCGGAGCGCGCGCATCCAGCACCACGCCGCCACCGATCGTCACCACCGGCGAGAATTGCCGCAGGATGAAACGATCGCCGGGAAGCACCAGCGCGGCCTGATCGAGCCGCAATTGCGCGAACGCCGATTCTCCCGCCGCAAGCTGGCTCGCGCCATCGAGCAAAATCACTTCCGCAATCGCTTCCGCTGTGCCCTGATGAAAATGCACGCGCGCGCGATTTTTCAGCGGCCTCGCCGAACGCAGCAGCGTAATTCGCGCGTCCAGCCGCTCGGTACTCTCAAACACCCGCGCCGGCGCCAGAACCATGCCGCGCTCAATTTCCTCGCGTTCGATTCCCGCCAGGTTCAGCGCCGTGCGTTGCCCCGCCACCGCGCGCGCGATCCGGTGCCCGCCGGAATGCAATCCTCGTACGCGCAAAATTTTGTGCGACGGCAGCAATTCCACTTCGTCCTCGGCGTTCACCGCGCCTGAAATCAACGTCCCGGTGACCACCGTGCCGAATCCCTTCATCGCAAACGCGCGGTCAATCGGCAGCCGGAAATGCCGCGTCGCATCTTTCACCGGCACCGCGCCCGCCGCTTGCCCCAGTTGCTGCCGCAGCTGCTCGAGCCCCGCGCCCGTCCGCGCACTCACTGCCACGATCGGCGCCCCATCCAAAAATGATCCGCGCACGAACTCCTCGATCTCCAGTCGCACCAAGCCCAGTACGTCCGGGTCCACCAGATCGGATTTCGTAATCGCAATAATTCCGCGCGCAATTCCCAGCAGCCGGCAAATATCGAAATGCTCGCGCGTTTGCGGCTTGATGGATTCATCCGCCGCCACCACCAGCAACACCAGGTCAATCCCGCCCACGCCCGCCAGCATGTTGCGCACGAATCGCTCGTGCCCCGGCACATCCACCAGGCCCAGCCGCACCCCCGGCAATTGCAGGAACGCGAAACCCAGATCAATCGTGATCCCGCGCCGCTTTTCTTCTTCCAGGCGGTCGGGATTCGTCCCGGTCAGCGCCTCGACCAGCGCGGACTTCCCGTGGTCTATGTGCCCGGCGGTTCCGACGATGATGTGCTTGATGATGTCCATGAAGCGTTCGGTGAGCGCAACGATGCTATCGAACAACAGAATGTGCCGTCAAATCAGGCGCCCCAAACGAAATTCCAATGTTGCCACGATTCCCGATATCTTTCGCGGCCCTCTCCTGAAGAAAAGGCGAATCGCGCCGGGTCCACAAACCTCGTGAGTGTCGCAGTGTCCGCCAGCTACCGTTTTGAGCGGGCCTTTCTCTTCTGGCAGCGGGGATTTTCCGGTTACGCGCGAACGCCGCTGGAGCAAATTAGCCGGCGGCAGCCTTGCAGGGGAGGAGCGGTGCGTCGGCCGCGGGCGGCGCCACCCTCAGCACGATTTCGAGTTTGGCGTTGTCGCAATGAATGCCGACGGGACCATGAGTCCGCAGCACGTCCGCGGGAAGCGTTCCGCGCCAGACCAGGACGTCATCGGCAAAAACGGAAAGCGTCGCGCCGCTGACTTCGGCATGCAAATTGTGCGAGATGCGTTCTCCCGCCCGCACTGCGGGCAGCGGCAGCGCGAGTTCCGGCGCGACGGTTGTCGTGCCGCGCGAGTTGCAATCGGCGTGGACATGCTGCTCGGGATTGCTTTTCGCCAGCACCGCGATACTTGATTCAGGCTCGAGCCGCCACATCACGTACACCAGGTTGCAGGCGTCCTGCGCGAATAGCTCGAAACCAAATTGATGGTGCCCGTGACCGTGAGGTGGGTCGGTCGGCTCGCTCGGACCCAGATACACGAAGCGCGCTTCAATATCCTGCGCGGTTTCGCGATTCATCGTCGCGTGCACGTTGGGGAGGGTCACCGAGAGGCCGTGCGCGGGCAAATCGCTGATCGTTCCTTCGGTGACGCAGAGATCCGCCAAAGACGCATGGATGCGCCGGCCGTGAGTTGTTTCCGCGCTGATCACGACCGCCAGTCCGATGGTCGCGATGTAAGCCGCAAACGCGTAAAAAAATTTCCGAGGACGCAAAAGCGAACTCCAAAATGCGGCGAAGGGACCGAACTACCTGTACGTTGTCGGTACGATACCGAGCGTACGCCGGGGTGTCAAGCGGCCCAGGGTCACGGGAAATTTGCAGCCGCTCCTCGGAGCGCAGCTTGATCGCTGGCGACGCTGGGAAAAACTCAGCGCAAACAAGATTCGTTCCAATCGGACGAGACTCGGGAAGCGATTCCCAAAATAGGAGGCATCCCATCCCTCCCGCGTCGCCAAACCTCCTGTTTTCCGCACCTCATTTGGTTACCGAACTGCCCCCGCCATCCCGCGAAGAGACGTATGGACCAACTCTCTCGCCAGTTTAGGAATTGCCGGGAGATCACGAATGAATTCGCCGCTGCGCCAACATGTGTCTTTCCGAATCTGCGCGAAAGCGCTCATCCTATTTTTCGCACTGACGGCGTGTCGCGTGGAGACTGCCCAGGCCAACCCGTCACCAAATCCTGTTCCGCTCATATCCATCATTAGCCCGTTGAAGGTCGCCCCTGGTGGCGCAGCGTTCACGGTTACCGTCGGTGGGGCCAATTTCGTGCCGAGTTCGGTGGTGTATTGGGGCGCCACGGCTCTCGCTACGACGTACGCCAGCAGAGCCACGCTGACGGCCGTCGTGCCGGAAAGTCTCATCACGAATGTCGGCACGGGCTGGATTACCGTCGTCAATCCCACGCCTCGCGGCGGCACATCCAATATCGCGTACCTGCAAGTCAATAGTTCCTCGGGAACCTTTACGGCCACCACGTTCCCCTACTTCGGGGGGAACACCGAGTGCAATACCCCGTATTTCTATGGCAGTGGTCAGGGCGATTTCAATGGCGATGGCAAGATGGACCTGGTCGGCGTGGATTATTACGGCTACGTCTGGATTTTCCTCGGCAATGGCGACGGCACTTTCCAGGCGCCCGTCGCTCACTCGGACTTCTACGGAGCTTACGGTGTCGCCGTCGGCGATGTGAACGGCGACGGCAAACTCGACCTGGTCGTTCAGGAAGCCGATTCCGATTATTCCTTCGCCGTCCACCTCGGCAATGGCGATGGCACTTTCCAGCCGGCCACCTCGGTCGGCTCGGGCGATATCGGATACGAGCCGATGCTGGCCGATCTCAATGGAGACGGATACCTCGATATCGTTACCGTTGACTACGACAGCCGCATCCTGTATTTCGCGGGCAATGGCGATGGCACTTTTCAGGACCCCGTCGCGCTCGCCACCCTCGATGGCGGTCCCCTCACGGTCGCGATCGGCGATTTCGACGGCGATGGCATTCTGGATATCGTCGCCGGAAACCCCCAGGACAATACCGTCGTCCTGCTCCAAGGCGTGGGCGATGGCACCTTTCTGGCCCCGCAAACTTTCACCGGACAAAGCATCGTTTATGCCGCCACCACGGGAGATTTCAATGAAGATGGCTGGCTGGATTTCCTCGGCGGCGCCGCCGGTGACACCAGCACTTTACTTCTGAATGATGCCGGTTCGGGCTTTTTGGCTTCCACGCCACTCAGCCTGGGCTCGAACGTCCAGTCCATCGCTTCCGCGGACCTGAACGGCGACGGCCACGCGGACATCATCGCCGCGACCGCCAGCGGCATGACCGTCAGCTTAGGCGCCGGCGACGGCACCTTTGCCCCGGCCACCACCTACAATTCCTTCCGCTTTTACGGCGAATCTCTCACCGTCGGAAACTACGTCACCGGTGGAGGCCTGGGCTTCGCCGTTCCCGATTACGACACCGGTGGACTGGATGTCTTTCTCGCCACAGTGGCCATTTCGCCTTCGCCGCTGGATTTCGGCAGCGTAGCGGTCAATTCCACTCCCGCTCCCATGCTTCTCACCGTCACCAACAACACCCCGGTCACCGTGAACCTTACAGGCGTCTCGCTCACCGGCGCGAACAGCAGCGATTTTGCCGTCGCCGCGACCACCTGCGGCTCGACGCTCGCCTCCGCCGCCACTTGCACGGAATCCATCACCTTCACTCCCGCCGCCGCGGGCGCTCGCGCCGCCACTTTCACGCTCAGCGATAGCGCCGCGGGCGGCACGCAGACCGCGCAGCTTACCGGCACAGGCGTGGTTGCCTCGGCCGTCTCCCTCGCTCCGCCCTCCATCACTTTCCCGGCTCAAACTCCCGGCACCACTTCCAGCGCCCGCGTCGTCACGTTGAAAAATACCGGCGACGCCACGCTCAATTTCACCTCCATCGTGCTCGGCGGCGCGAACTCCGCGGACTTCGCCCAAAACCCCGCCTGCTCGCAAACTCTGGCCGTCAACGCCACCTGCACCATTAGCGTCACCTTCACTCCCGCTGCGGCCAGCGCCTACACCGCGAGCGTCACCATCACCGACGATGCCCTCGACAGCCCGCAAAGCATCGCCATCTCCGGCTCCGGCAGCTCCGATCCCGTCAGCCTTGCCCCCAGTTCTCTGACCTTCGCGGCCCAGGTGGTGGCCTCCACCAGCGCGGTGCAAAACGTCGTCCTTACCAACGTCGGTTCCGGCGCGCTGTCTATCAGCTCCATCACCATCGCCGGCACGAATAACGGCGACTTCGCGCAAACCAACAATTGCGGCTCATCAGTATCCTCCGAGGCCACTTGCACGATCGGTGTCACCTTCACCCCCACCGCTTCCGGCTCGCGCGCCGCCACGCTCACCATCGCCGACGGCAGCGCGCAGAGTCCGCACACCGTCGCACTCACCGGCAGCGGTCAGGATTTCACTTTCGCCATCTCCGCTCCGCAAACCGTCGCGCCCGGAACTTCCGCCATATTCCAACTCACCGTCACGCCAGTGGACGGCCTGACGCAGATGATCTCGTTCACTTGCGCGAACTCGATTCTTCACTCCACATGCAGCGTCGCGCCAACGTCCGTCACGCCCGACGGCACTACGCCCAACACCGTCACGCTCACCGTCACCACCACCGGCCCCTCGTCCTCCGCCTTGCCGCCGGCTCCGCCCGCAGCTATGCCGACGCACGGTCTGCGCGCTCCGCTCCTGTTTGCCGTATTCGCGTTCCTCGCTTTGGGAATTTCCAGACGCAAGCGGCTGATTACTCATCGCGCCGCCGGCCTGGTTTTCGGCGCTCTGGTGCTCGCTTTTGCCGCTCTGGCAATCACCGCCTGCGGCTGCGCAAGCTCCTCCAAACAAACTCCCGCTGGCGCCTATACCGTCACAGTAACCGGCAGCTCCGGCGGCTTGAGCCACTCCGTAACTGCCCACATCATGGTGCAGTAAAGGCTGGCGCGAAGCCGCGGCTGGCATCGCGCGCAACGCCGCCAGCGGAAAAAATGCCGCAAGATAGGGCGAGAAAGTCCTCGGCAACGACGAAAACGCGAGGGATGTAGGGCCGGATGAATCTCCCGGCTATTTGTCCTTGCCTGACGCAAGCGGCGGGCGGTATAAACACTCAATGTGCGCAACCCGTGAACTCGGCGGCAAAGGTCTGCCACGCGCGATTCCCGCCGTGGAACTGCAGCGCATGCTGAATGGCAATCCGGCGTTCTGTTCCTGGGACGCCGCAACTTCCACGATCAACGATTCCACCACCGGCTGGCCCTACCTCTTCGCCCATCCTCGCGCAGCAGCAGATAAAAAGCTCGCGCAATAGTAGGCCCGAAAAGTAGTTCTTCGCGGTTGCCTTGCTAATCCAAAACGGAATACCGTCGAAACGAGGTCGAAAGTGTGGACCTGCGGCGGGTGTTAGGCGCGGCCCACAGCAGCAGCCGAAATCTCGTGAACAATCGCTCGCGCCGCCTCGCGTGGATCCTTCGCGGCGGTAATCGGACGCCCCACCACCAGGTAATCGGCGCCAGCCCGGACGGCGTCCCCAGGCGTCGCCACCCGCGATTGGTCATTCACGTCCGCCGTGGCGGGACGCACTCCCGGAACGAGGATCTTGAAATCCGGTCCGAACGTTCGCCGCACCGCGGGCGCTTCATAGGCCGAAGTCACAACGCCGTCTAACCCCGCATCCTTCGCCAGCTGAGCCAGCGCGAGGACCCGCGATTCCAGCGAACCTTCCATGCCGATCTGGCGCAGAGTCGCCAGATCGAAGCTGGTCAGCACCGTCACTCCCAGCAGCAGCGGGCGCTTCTTCCGGTCGCCCACCGCCTCTCGTGCGGCCTTCAAAGCCGCAAGCCCACACGATGCGTGCAAAGTCATCAGGCGCACGCCCGGCAGCCGCGCCGCAGCAGCTACTGCATGCGCCACGGTATTCGGAATGTCGTGGAATTTCAGGTCCAGGAAGATGCCGTACCCCAGGCCCGCGAGCTTTTCAACGGCTCGCGGACCTTCGGAGGTGAAGAGCTGGCTCCCGACCTTGAACGTCGCTGCCACCTCTCTCAGTTTCCGCGCCAAAGCAAGCGCGGGACCGAGACGGTCCATGTCCAGGGCGACGATCAGTTTCCGGGATGAATTGTTGCGGGGCGTGCTGGCACCTTTAGGAGTTCCAGCCGGACTTTGGCGAGCCCGTGCTGATCGAATCCTAGCTTACGTGCCACTTCGTAGGAAACATCTAATTCGCGCCCCTCGACGTAGGGTCCGCGATCGTTGATTCGCACCACCTGGCTGCGGTGATTGCGGGTGTTCACCACGCGCACAATGGACCCTAGAGGGAGGGTCGGATGCGCGGCAGTGTCCGCGTACATGTCATACGTCTCGCCGTTCGCGGTCGGCTGCCCGTCAAAATCCTCGCCGTACCAGCTCGTAGTGCATTCCCAGATGGCCAAGGGCTTGGGCTGTCCCTTCGAGGCGGCTGTATGGTTTGTCTTGGAGGTGGTTTGCAGCGCGGCGGCATCAGCTGGAGGAGGGTTGCCCGGATTTCCTGCGACCGTGGGGTTCGCGGCCGGAGTCAGGACGAGCAAACCCACTCCTAAAAACACCGTCTGCAAAATCACGAAGATCTTGGCTCTCATGTTCACCTAACCCTTATTTGAATCAGCTAAATTCTACCTGTTCCGAGGTACAGTCGCAATCGGTTTAACGCTGTAGCGCTCCTCGTAACTTGCTGATTTCAAATGTACTTTCGTCTCGGCACCACTTTTCCAGACCCTGCACAAGCCGTTCAGATGCCCTTGGGTCCACAAAATGTGCTGTGCCGACCTCCACCGCTGAGGCCCCCGCGAGGAGGTATTCCGCCACATCTGCTGGTTTTTCAATGCCTCCGAGTCCAACTACCGGAATCTTCACTGCCCGGCAGGCCTCATAAACCAGCCTCATGGTTATAGGTTTTATGGCCGCGCCCGACAACCCTCCCGTCGTACTACCGAGACGGGACTCGCGGGTGTGTGCGTCTATACACAATGCGGGGTAGGTGTTCGCAACGACCAGGGCGTCGGCTCCCTCCGTCTCGCACACCTTTGCAGTAAGTCCAATCATATTAACGTTCGGAGATAGCTTCACCCACAGCGGACGTCGCGCAGCCTTCCTTGCGGCAGCCACCACGGCCGATGTAAGGGCGGGGTCAGTACTATATTCGATCCCCCCTCGCTCCACATTCGGGCAGGAGATGTTCAATTCGTAGGCAGCCAGGCCTTCCGCAGCTTCCAGAACGCCTATCACCTCCACGTAGTCGGCGATGGTTTGGCCGAAGACGTTCGCGATGATGGCGGTATTGTACTCGCGCAGCAGGGGCAGCTTTTCGGCGACGAAAGCCCGCACCCCGATATTCTGCAGCCCGATGGCGTTCACCATGCCGCTGGCCGTTTCGCAGATTCGTGGCGCTGGCGCACCCTCCATCGGCTGCGCGGAAAGGCCCTTCACCACAATCCCGCCCAGCCGGTTCAGATCCACCAGCGGCGCGAACTCGACGCCATACGCAAACGTACCGCTAGCCGCGATCACAGGATTTTTGAGGGAAACACTACCGACGCTGACGCGCAGGTCAATTGAAGCGGGCCGTGAGGAACTGCTGGACGCCGCCGGCGAACTCACACTCAACACTCTATCACAGGAAGACGACGAGGGATGAGCTGAGCCGAGGGAGCTGCCTTTCGTCTAGATTGCACGGCACGGATTCCGGCCGGTCTATGTTAGGATAACGCGCCAGATGCGCGTCGTAGAAAAAAGACAACTCCTCTCTGCGGACGAAATCGGCCGCACCCTCCAGCGTTTGGCCCATGAAATCGTAGAAAAGAGCGGTGGCACCAAAGACCTCGCCCTGATCGGCGTCCGCCGCCGCGGCGTACCTCTCTCCGAACGTCTGGCGAAGACAATTCGAACCTCGTCGGGGGTGGAAATTCCGGTCGGCACGATTGACATCACGCTCTACCGCGACGATCTTTCCACCGTCGGCCCGCAACCGGTCGTCCACTCGAACGAAATCAATTTCCCGGTGGATAACCGCGACCTGGTAATCGTGGACGACGTCCTCTACACCGGCCGAACCATCCGCGCCGCAATGAACGGCCTGTTCGATCTAGGCCGTCCCAAGCGCATCCGCCTCTGCGTGCTGATTGACCGCGGCCATCGCGAAATGCCCATCGAGGCATCATTCGTCGGCAGTCATGTGCAGACCAGCGACACCGAAATTGTGGAAGTGCATCTGAAAGAAGTGGACGGCGACGAACGCGTAGTGCTAGTGGACCGCGTTCCCTAACGCGCCTCTACGCAAAGACGTTCGTCCGAGGAAACGCTCTTAGCAAAAGGGAAAAAGTGCTGCTGCGCCTGGAACACCTGCTCGGAATCGAAGACCTCACCCGCGAACAAATCACTTTTATTCTGGACCAGGCCAAGCCTTTTCAGGAATTCCAGCGCCATCCGCTCAAAAAATTAGCCACCCTGCGCGGCAAGACCGTCGCCATCGCCTTCTTCGAAAGTTCCACCCGCACGCGCATCAGCTTCAGCACCGCCGCCGCACGCCTGGGTGCTGACACCATGAACCTTCAGGCCGAATCCTCCAGCCTGAAAAAAGGCGAATCGCTGATTGATACCGTCCGCACGCTGGAAGCCATGCGCCCGGACGGCATCGTCATACGCCACAGCTCCTCCGGCGCGCCCGAATTCGTCGCCCGGCGCCTGGGCATTCCGGTCGTGAATGCCGGCGACGGCACGCACGAACATCCCACGCAAGCGCTTCTCGACGCGCTCACCATCCGCGACCGCAAAGGCAAGCTCGAAGGCTGGAACCTCACCATCCTCGGCGACATTCTGCACAGCCGCGTCGCGCGCTCCAATATTCACTTGCTCAGCAAGTTTGGCGTGCGCATCACGCTGTGCGGCCCGGCCATGTGGGTGCCGCGCGAACTGGAATCTCTCGCGCCCAATATCCGCCGCGTCTCGCGCATCGAAGAAGCCCTCGAAGGCACCGACGCCATCATCGCCTTGCGCGTGCAAACCGAGCGCTTGCACGAGCCGGCCCTCGCCGCGGAAGAATATATTCTGCGCTACCAACTGACGCCGCAGCGCCTGAAACTCGCGCGGCCCGACGCCCTCGTCCTGCATCCCGGCCCCATGATTCGCGGCCTGGAAATTGACGATGCCGTGGCCGATGGCCCGCAATCCTGCGTCCTGGAACAAGTAACCAACGGCCTCGCCATACGCATGGCCCTGCTTTACCATCTCGTGGGCGGCGCAGCCGTGGAGCCCCCGCCGCCAACCAAAACATGATGGGCGCCGGTGCAACTGTGCGTGAAAATTTGACTGTCTTTGTAGGTCGTGGCTTCAGCCACGACATGAGTGTTGTCAGCGCGGCGCGGCTTCAGCCGCTGACGTACCGGTTTTGCATTTTCCGTCGCGACGCCATGAGGCCCAACCATGCCAACCACTAACGACCGCTTGCTGCTAATCAAAAATGGCCGCGTGCTGGATCCCGCCAGCAAGACCGACGCCGTGCAAGACGTCCTGCTCGACGGCGCGCGCATCGCCAAGAGTGGCGCCAATCTCGCCGCGCCCGACGCCGAAATTTTCGACGCTACCGGCATGATCGTCGCGCCCGGCTTCATTGACCTGCACTGCCATCTCCGCGAACCCGGCCAGGAAATGTCCGAGACCATCGAAACCGGCACGCGCTCCGCGGCTCGCGGAGGCTTCACCGCGGTGTGCTGCATGCCCAATACGCAGCCAGTGAACGACAATGCCTCCATCACGCGCGGAATCGTCGAACGTGCCGCCGCCGGCGGCAGCGTGCGCGTCTGGCCGATTGGCGCCGCCTCCATCGGCAGCAAAGGCGAAGCTCTCGCGGAAATAGCCGCGATGAAAGACGCGGGAATCGTCGCCGTCAGCGACGACGGCAAGCCCGTCGCCACCGCGCGCCTGATGCGCCAGGTGATGGATTACTGCAACACGCTCGACCTACCGGTGATTGACCACTGCGAAGATCCGTCGCTGTTCGCCGGCGGCGTCATGCGCGAAGGACCGCGCTCCATTCGCCTCGGCCTGAAAGGAATTCCCGCGCAATCTGAATCCATTTGTGCCGGGCGCGACGTGGAACTCGCCGCGCTCACCCAATCGCGCCTGCACATCGCGCACATGTCCACCACCGCCGCGCTCGAACACGTGCGCCTCGCGAAACGGATGGGTCTGCGGGTCACCTGCGAAGTCACCCCGCACCATTTCGCGCTGTGCGATGAAGACGTGCGCTACGACACGAATTTCAAAATGAATCCGCCGCTCGCCTCGCGCCAGGACGTCTCCGCGCTGCTTGTCGGCATCGCCGATGGCAACGTGGACGCTATCGCCACCGACCACGCCCCGCACCATCCCGCCAGCAAGGACGTGGAATTCGACCGCGCGCCTTTCGGCATCATCGGATTCGAAACCGCGCTGGCCCTCACGCTGAGCGAACTCGTTCACCCGGGGAAAATCCCGCTCATGCGCATGGTCGAACTCTTCACCACCGGCCCCGCGCGCGTTCTCGGTATCGCAAGGAAAATCGCGGCGAACGAGCCGGCGGACATCACCATTTTTTCCACCGATCACCCGTGGACGTATCACGCCTCCGAATCCCCCAGCAAATCGCGCAACACTCCCTTCGACGGCCGCACCTTCCGCGGCGCCCCCATGGCCACAATCGTGGGCGGCCGCGTCGTTTACCGCCGCGACCAAGCCGCCACCGCCGCGTAAATCGCGCGATCGTATCGCCAGCGTTCGTAGGGGCACGGCATGTCGAAGATCCGCCCCAGGGGAACCTGCCCGTTTCTCCGCCTCCGCGATAATCTCGCTCGCCTCAATGAATCGCCACATTGCCGTTCGCATCCAAAGTCCACCCGGGATTCCACGCCACTTCCCACGCAAAACCGTCGGGATCCGCGAAATATCCGGAATAGCCGCCCCAGCTAGCCTCTTGCCCCGGCTTCAAAATCTTCGCCCCTGCCGCCGCCGCGCGTTGGATCAGCGGATCCACCTCGGTTTTCACGCGGACGTTGTGCCCCAGCGACATTGCCGCCCTCCCTCCGAGAGTCGCCGGATCTCCGTGAAAATCTTCGGCCAGCTTGTCCCGTGGGAATAATGCGAAAACCATTCCACCCGCTTGGAAAAATATGATTTCTTCGTTTTCAAACGCCGGCTTCCATCCAAGCCCTTCCACATAAAATCGCCGCGAAGCCGCCAAATCTCTTACCCCCAACGTCACCACACTAACGCGCTGTTCCATTTTTTGAGGTTCTCCCGTCGCGAAAGGAATGAACGACACCGCCGCGATGCCCGTCATCAATTCTCGACGCGTCATCATGCGCTGAATTTAAAACGAATCGTCTGCGAATGTCTTGAACGAATCGGACATCCAGCCTAGCGATATGAATGGCGGGTGGGATCGAGAAGATTGGAAAGGCGGGATACTCGCGATAGTCGGAAGGAGCATCGTCCCGATGCCAATCAGCGCTCGTCATGTGCTTCCGTCGTTCCCGCGCGCGTCGCTTATCCCTTACTCCGAACGCAGCGCCTGAATCACGTCAATGCGCGCCGCGCGTGCCGCCGGTAGGAACGACGCCACGATCGCAGCGAGCAGCAGCACGCCCGCCGAGAGGATCACCGGCAAGGCATCTGGCATGCGCATGTCCGCGAAATAGCTGGCAGCCAGACGCGCCAGCGCATATCCGCATAACGCGCCGGCGACAATACCCGCGGCCGCCATCATCGCTCCTTGCGCGATCACGCTCGTCAGCAAATGCCGCGGCTGCGCGCCCAGCGCCAGCCGGATTCCGAATTCGCGCGTCCGCCCGCTCACCGAGAAAACCAGCACGCCTCCCACTCCAATCACCGCAATCGCCAGCGCCACCGCCGCAAATCCGCCGAATACCAGCGCGTTCAGCCGATCCGGCGTCAGCACTTCCGCACGCACGTCTTCCAAAGTTGCCGGGCGCTCCACCGGCTGGTCCACTGAGAGATCGTGGATAATCTGCGTGATCGGCCCAACCAGTGCGTAAGGATCGGTGTGCGTGTGCACAAACAACCGCCCCCCGCCGATCTCCTGCTCGAACGGATGAAATATTGTCACCACCGGCCCCGGCACCACGTTTTGATCGTCCACATCCGCCACCACGCCTACGATGCGCCGCGGCTGCTCGCTCACGTCAATGAATTTCATCACCGGGTCGGTCCACATGATGTGGTGGTTCAGGGCGTCTCCGTGCGGGAACATCTCCTTCGCCAGGCTCTGGCTTACGATTACCACCGGCTCGGTTTCCTTGCGATCGGCGTCATTGAAATCGCGCCCCTCCAGAATCGGCACGCCGAGCGCGGCAAAAAATCCCGGCGAAACCGTGCGGAAGAGCGCACGCGGATCCTCCTCGCCGGGCGTGCGCACGTGTCCGTCCGCCGAAAATTCCAGCCCTGGACCGAAAACCCCGGCGTCGCGCCACGGCACGGCGGTGCCCACGGCAACTCGATCTACGCCCGGTACCGCCGCGATTTGCCGCAGCACTTCACGATAGAATCCCCTCATTTGTTCGGGTGTGCGCCCCTCGGAAACCACCGGCACGTTCAACGCCAGCACGTTGCGCATATCGAAACCCGTCTTCACCTCTTGCAATGAGAGCAGCGTCTTCAGCAACATGCCCGCCCCGGCCAGCAGCATGAACGACGCCGCAATTTGCGTTATCGCAAAGACCCGCAGCCGCCGTCCGGTGATGCCGGTGATCCGCACGCTGCCGCTCGCAAGATTCGATCCGTTCGAAGCGTCCGCCGAAGGCAAGCGCGGCACAAACGCCAGCAGCACCGCGGCCACCACCGCGAGGCCCGCGCCGACCCACAACATGCTGGAGTCCACAGTCAGATCCAGCGCGCGAACCGAAAATCGCGAGGCGTAACGCGCCAGGATCGCTACCATCGGCCGCGCGATCAGCACTCCCAAGGTCGCGCCCGCGCCGCAAAGCAGCAGGCTATCGGCCAGCAGCAACCGCCGCAGCGAGCACGTGTTTGCGCCGAGCGCCGAGCGAATTGCCAGCTCGCCTTCCCGCCGCACCGTGCGCGCCAGAATCAAGTTCGCGGCATTCGAGCACGCGATAATGAAAACCAGTCCGGAAGCGGCGAGCAGCACCAGCAACACGGTTTTCGCGCCGGACGTGACCTGGTCGCGCAACCGCACTGCGCTGATCGTGTAATCCGCGCGCGTCGAATATACGTCAGGATGCTGGCTAATCATTGCGCCATGCACGGCGCGCAGTTCGGCGCGCGCCTGTTCCAGAGTCGCCCCCGGCGCAAGCCGGCCGAATAGTTCCGTCATGCGATGCACCCGGCCCTGTACCATCGTCGCCGAAAGATGATGCGGGCTGGTCACCACGTTGCAGATGATCTCGGTCTCCGTTGGGTACGGCACCGAAGGTTCCAGCACTCCGACGATCGTGGCGTCGCGCACGCCGAACTGCCCCGAATCCAGCTTCACGCTCTTGCCCAGCACGTTCGGGTCTCTCTTCATCACCGTGGACCAGAAACGGTACGTCAGCACCACCGCGCCCGCTGCGTTCGGCCCATCGTCATGTCTATCGAGCAGCCGGCCCAGCACCGGATGCAGTCCCATCACTTCGAAATAGGTGCCGTCCACCACCCCGGCGCGCACCTCGCGCGGGGAGCCCAGTCCCACGGCGCTGAATCCGATCTCGGAGAAGTCGCCGAACTCGCTGACCGTCTTCACCCGCGACTCCACATCCTGAATCTCTGGCACGGAAAATGTGGTGTTGTCGTCGCCCAGTCCCGGCGCGCTCTGCCGTATATAAATCAGCCGGTCCTCGTCGCGATTCACTAGCGGCCGCAGCAGCACTCCGCGCACCACGCTGAAAATCGCGGCGTTCGCGCCGATGCCCAGCGCCAGGGTCAACACCACCGTAATCGCCAGGCCCTTCGTATGCGCCAGCGAACGCAGCGCCACTTTTAAATCGCGCATGAATATGTCTGGTTTTAGCATCGTCGTGCGACCTCCTGGCGATGTGGGTGAGACGGGGCCGTTCGGGAGCCGCCACGCGCGCGCAGCCCGGATTTTTCAAGGAACCAACCGCTTAGACCGCGGAGAATATCCCAGGTTAGCCGTTCCCAGTTTTTCCTTTTTTCAGCAACAACAGGGAATCCCGCGAAAAATAGAGGCACGCAAAGCGCCGCCACGGCAGGCAATTAGATTTAAGTCTATCAATGGGTTGCGGGGAATCGCATCGAGCCGGCAAGCTCCCGATTGCCCGTTTGTGGGACGCCGCTGTCGCGCCCCCGCACACCGTCCACAAGTCGAGTTTCCAAACGTTAGAAGCAGCAGGCTCAGATGGGTGCATGTGGAAAAATTCCCTGGCACAACTTACTCCTGCCGCAACGCCGTCATCGGATCCACGCGGCTGGCCCGGCGCGCCGGCGCGAAACTAGCCAGCAGCGCGGCAATTACCAGCACCGGAACCACGATCGCCAATGTCGCGAAGTCCGCCGCCCGCATACCCTCCACCAGGTGCTCCAGCAAATGCGCTGCCGCCAATGCGCCTAGAACTCCCACCGCAACTCCCGCAAAAATCATTCCCAAGCTTTGCCGCAGCACCAGCCACAGCACATCGCCAGGGCGCGCCCCCAATGCCATGCGCACGCCGATTTCCGGCACGCGCTGCCCGGTCAAGTACGCCAGTACCCCATAAATCCCTATGCACGCCAGCAGCAAAGCAAATCCCGCAAATATTCCGAACAGCACCAAAAGGAATCGCTGCCGCGCCAGCGTGCCCCGCGCAATCTGCTCCATCGTGCGCACCTCGTACAGCACCTGATCGCCCGCAGCGCCACGCACTTCTTGGCGCAACGAAGCCACCACGCTCAAAGGCTCGGCATTCGTCCGCACCGCTACCGACATCAATTCCGACCACCGCCGCAAGAACTGGTCCGGAAGTTGCGCGAACGGATAATAAAATTGCGCGCGCACCTGCGCTTGGTCGTCGCCCGCGAGCCCCCAATGCCGCACGTGACCCACCACGCCCACCACCGTGAACGGCCCGTAATCCATATCCGGCATCCACAGACGCTTCCCGATGGGATCTCGCCCGCCGAAAGCGCTTTGCGCCAACACATCGTCAATCACGACCACCATCTCGCCGCCCGCGCGATCCTCGTCATTGAAAAATCGCCCCTCGCGCAGCGGAATTCCCATCACCTTCAGATAATCCGGCGATACGCACGTAGCTAAAGCCACCGGCCGCCGGTTTTCCGGCGGCACATCCGCGCTGGCCCAATATCCAATTTGATTGTTGCCCTCGCGCATCGGCACCGTATCCACGATCGCAACGGACTCAACTCTCGGCACGCGCCTCGCGCGACGCAAAACATCCTGCCACGCCGGACGAATCTTCCCGGCATCCGCCAGCACGCCCGGCGAGAGCGCCATGCGCGTCACCAGCACATTCCGTATATCCAGTCCTGGATCCAGCGACGACACTCGCAGCAGCATTCGCCCCAGCATCCCCGCGCCCACCAGCAGCACCACCGCAACCGCCAACTCCGAAATCACGAACGCGCTATACCAATGCCGCGCCGTTCCGCTGACACTCCGCGCACCGGCGCGCAATGTTTGTTCCAGGCCGCGTGCGGGCGCGCGTAAAGCCGGCGCGAGTCCGAAAAGCAGTCCGCTCAGCAGCGAAACGCTCATCGCGAATAGCATCACGCGCCAATCCAGCTGCACTTCCTGCGCCCGCGGCAAGCTCCCAGGCCACAACGCGACAAACGGCTGGATTCCCGCATATGCGAGCAATACTCCGAGCGCCCCGCCCCCCAGCGCAAGCACCGCGCTCTCCGTCAAGCATTGCCGCACCAAACGCCAGCGGCTCGCCCCCAGCGCCGCGCGCATCGCAAGTTCCCGTTCGCGCGACACAGCGCGCGCCAGCAGCAAGCTCGCGACGTTCACGCAAGCGATCAGCAGCACCAAACTCACCGCGCCCAGCAAAAGCCACAGTGTGGACCGCACGTCTCCAACTTCAGGCCGCAGCCGCGTCGCCACAAACGTGCGCCCTCCATTCGTGTCCACGTATTCTTCCGCCAGATGACGTGCCAGCAATCCCAATTCCGCCTGCGCGTTGGCCAAAGTCGCGTCGCCCCGCAGCCGCGCCACCACATTCACCGGATGCGCTTCGCGAGCCTGCAAATATTTCGCCGTGTCCTGGCCCAGCGGCGTGTACACGTCCGCTGCAACTCCATACAGCTGGAAATCCGCGGGGGCAATTCCCACCACCGTGTAGCGGTTCTGATCCAGCACCACCGAAGTTCCCAGCACTTCCGGCCGCCCGGCAAAATGCTGCTGCCAGAAACCGTAGCCCAGGATCATCACCGGCGCTCCGCCCCTCCGGTCTTCTTCCGGCAAGAATGCGCGCCCTTGCGCGAGCTTCACGCCCAATACGGAAAATAGGTTCGACGAAATCTCTCGCAGGTCCACGTACTCCGCCGGTCCCGGCTCGCTGAGCGTCCCTCCGTTGAAAAGCGCCCCGGCCATGTCCAAAGACCGGCTCGCGCTCGCGCAATCGAGAAAATCGGGATACGCGACATTCTGCTCGCCATAAATCTCGGAATTCCAGGTGTCGCTGTGCCCGTGCACGGCCACCAGCTTGCCAGCCTCGGGATAAGGCAGCGGCTTCAGCAATACGCCATTCACCACCGTGAACATCACGGTCGTCACTCCCACTCCCAGCGCCAGCGTCAGCAGCCCCACCGCCGCGAAGCCGGGATTTTTGCGCAGCATGCGCAACGCGAATCGCGTGTCTTGCACGAAGTCGTCCACCCATCGCGTGCCGCGCGCGTCGCGGCACTGCTCCTTCACTTGTTCCGCGCCGCCCAGCGCCAGTCTCGCTCGCCGCCGCGCTTCTTCGGGATCGCAGCCCTGCGCGATCAATTCGCGCGCGTGCTGCTCCAGATGAAACCGCAGTTCCTTTTCCAGCTGCTCTTCCATCTCCTTTTGGCGCCATAGGCGCTGCCACCAGTTCATTCCACACCCCCCTCGGACATGTTCAGAATCAGTCCGACGGCCGCCGTCAGTCGCTCCCAGCTCGCCGCTTCCGTTTCCAGCTGCGCCCGCCCTTTCCGCGTCAACCGGTAGAACTTCGCTTCGCGCCCGGTGTCGGTCTCTTCCCAGTACGCCGCAAGCAGTCCGCGATTTTCCAGGCGATGCAGTGCCGGATACAACGACCCCTGCGGCACCTGCACCACGTCGCGCGAAACCTGCTGCAAGCGCTGCGCAATCGCGTAGCCATGGACTGGCCCCAGCGCCACCACCTTCAGAATCAGCAGGTCCAAAGTTCCCTGCGGCAAATCCGACTTGCTCGTCATCACCACACCTCGTTCTTCTACACATCTACCACACAACATGTAGAAGTGCAAGGTGTACTGGTCTGCGCGCACCAGTGCCCAAGTCGCGGTTCATTAAGGTTTCAAAACGCGGCGGAAGGCGAGGGGAAAGCAAACCAACGGTAGTTCAGCAGCGGAAAAAAAATCAGGGCAGGGAGCCGCGCGTCAGCACGATCCCCACCCCGAATTCCTCTGTGCCTCTGTGGAAGATTTTGTCGTGGTCAAGCAAGTGCCCGCGAACCCGGTTCTAGCTGGACCTCTTCGCCGTGAATTCTCGATTGAACCGTCCGCCGCTCACAGTGCCCTTCAACGCATCGCCGTCGAGCGTGGCCTTGAAATCAATCTTCATGGTGTCGCCGTTCCGTCCGGTGCGCTGCTCGGTCCACGAAATCGTGTTGCCCGATACGGTACCGTCCGACGTGTTATCGCCGCGCGGTGTTTTGTGCGTGACCGTATATTTCTCGCCGTCTTTCGCGATCGTCAGCGACTGCGGCCCGCCACCTCCGTGGTGCCCACCGCGCGCCTGGCCGCCGTCCTCGCCTTGACCGCTGCCTTGGCCTCCGCCCTGGCCACTGTTTTGGCCGCCACCTTGGCCGCCGCCTCCGCCACCGGTCATAGTCATATCCCACGTGCCCACAAAATTCGCCGCCTCCTGCGCCGCCGCGGGCAAGGCAGTCATCGCAATCACCAGCGCAATCGCCCAACAACCCGCAAAACCGAATCGCATCTTTCTCATCTCGCAATCTCCTTCATATCGAGCTCACTCGTGGCTCACGCCGCCGCAGCACTCGTTGCACTCACGACCATACGGCGTGCATCTGCCCAAACCAGCCCACAGTA
Source organism: uncultured Acidobacteriota bacterium (assembly GCA_963804655.1). Classification (GTDB taxonomy): domain Bacteria; phylum Acidobacteriota; class Terriglobia; order Acidiferrales; family UBA7541; genus Palsa-295. Next base: position 513,555 of record CAWDRE010000002.1, read on the forward strand.
TATTGACGTTGCGGGCCGACCCGAGTTCCACAATTTTATGCAGACCCATCGCCTCGCTCGCCGCTGCAGTAAGCGGATGGCAATCATGAACGAAAAATGAGGCAACCCGCATCCCCACGAACTCATCAACGAGTACGGGTGAAAACCACAATCGAACGCAATTCCACAATCGCCGCAGCAAAAAACAAGCCTGCCGCCCCCGCGAAAAATTCCGCGTGCCACCATCTGGGAGTGCGGGAGCTTGCTCCCGCCTGTTTCCGGGCGAGGCTTGCCTCGCCTGCCTTTGCCGTTGCGCCAGTTCGCCCGTCGCAAAAGGCGGCGGCAAGCCGCCGCACTCCCCGACGGCGCCGCGCACAAGTGCGCGTCCGCACCGGTCACAGCTCGACGGCGCGTAGCAAGATGCTTTACTTTCTCGAGCGATGCATAGCGCCGCTAATTCTGCTTCTTGCTGCCTTTGCTGCACCCGCTCCCGCGGCCCCCGCCAAAAACGATACCTTCAAAATTCCGCCAGTAAAAATACCGCTAACGATCAAAGACCAGCACGTCACCATCATCGCCTCGGGACTAATCACCATGGCCCCCAAAGTCCACGGCCTCAACGTCCTGAATCTGGAACTCACCGCCGACCTTTCGGACCTCCAGCAGAATTTAACCGCGGTGCTCGCCTCCATCCTCGACAAGGACAGCCACTGCGCCGACCGCATCCAAATCCAGGACGCGACCATTACTCCCATCGAGCCCGCCAGCCTCGTGATCGTCCAGCTCCATTACGAACGCTGGGCCTGCGTAAAATTGTTCGGTAAACAGCAAGTCCAAAAGCTGATCGGCGGCAACGCTGTGATTCAAGTGAAGCTCACGCCGTCGGTGGCAGAAAATCACACGGAGCTGGAACTCACGCCAGAACTCGGACCGATCCAGGCGGACGGAACGCTAGGCGAACTTCTCCGTGCTGGAGACATCGGCGAAATCCTGCGCGATAAAATTCAAGACGCCATGCTATCAGCGATGCAAAAGGGCCTCGACCTCGGCGCAATTCTTCCGCCAGCGCTCCAGGGCGACGTCACCATCCAGGACGCCCGTTTCAAAGACGCCGGCTCCGGCCACTTGATCGTAATGCTCGAAGGCGTAGTCCAAATAACCGACGACCAACTCCAGGGCCTGGAAAAACAACTAAAGAGTCGCCTGCCGTTCCACTAAAGCACGGTGCACCGCACCGCCGCGCGAGCGCACCTGGCGCGAATGGGACGAGCCACAAGCAGGAGGCACGCGCGAGCGCATTTTCCAACCCGGAATTCCTCTGTGTCGCTGTGCCTCTGTGGCAGAAGTGAAGTAAGCCTAGTGCGCGGCAGGCTCGGCGGCGGGATGCATCCCGTGTTGCGGAACTTCGTGGACTCCTCGTAGCGGCTGTTCCTGATGGAATCTGAAAAGTTGATTCAAGGGCCCCGCGCCTTTGCCGATCGCATACGATTTTTCGATGGCCTTCGTCACGTACGCCTTCGCCAGAATCACGGCTTCGCGCAATTGCTGGCCGCTCGCCAGTTGCGCCACGATCGCGGACGAAAACGTGCACCCCGACCCATGCGTGTTGGGGCTTTTCACGTGGTCGCCGCCGAATGTTTCCACTTCCGTGCCGATGCACAGCACGTCCGTCGGCTTTTCCAGGTGTCCGCCGGTAACCACCACGGCCCGCGCGCCCATTTCCACCAGTTTCAGGCCCGCCGCTTTCATCCCCGCCAGATCCTTCACTTCCATGCCGGTCAGAAATTCCGCCTCCGGCACGTTCGGCGTGATCACGCTCACGCGCTTCAGCAATTCATCGCGCACGAATTTCAGCCCGGAAGTATCCAGCAATTCCGCGTTCCCCGCCGTGGGACGAAAAACCGGATCCAGCACCACGTGCCCGAATTTGTTCTTATCCAGGAATTCCGTAACCGCGGACGCATTGGCGCGGTTCGCTAGCATCCCGATTTTCACGCCCGCCAGCAGCACGTCCTCGGCCAGCGTATCCAGTTGCGCGCGCAAGGTCGCCGAAGGAGTCGCGTGCACCGAAACCACTCCCTGCGTGGATTGCACCGTCAGCGCCGTCACCGCCGCAACGCCGTAGCAATTGTGCGCCGCAAAAGTTTTTAAGTCCGCGGCAACGCCCGCGCCGCAAGATGGATCGAACCCCGCAATCGTCAGAAGAATTGGTGGAGCGTGGCCGGAATTACTCGTGTGGTTACTCAATTCGAACCGCCCTCCGCGCAAGGCACCCGCAGACAACTACGCCGGCGCTGCCATTTTTCGCATTGGCGCACCGGCTAAGCAAAATGTACGCGCGTTCTCACACCATGCGCAAGAAAAATATTCGCATGTCACTGGCGAGTGCGATCACTGTGAGAGAAATCTTAACCGCGAGGATACATCACGGGAAAAGTCCGCGCACCAGCGTCGCATCCGCCACGCGCCCGACTGCCAGCACGTACGCTCCCGTGCGCAGATGCGTGCGATGCTTGCGCGCCATCTCGTGCACTTCGTGAAACGCGCGGCGCATCACCAAATCCAGCTTGGCGTTCACTTCCGCTTCGGACCAGAAGAAGCTCTGCAGATCCTGCACCCACTCGAAGTAACTGACCGTCACTCCGCCGGCATTCGCCAGCACGTCCGGCACCACCATCACACCCTTGCGCGCCAGCACTTCATCCGCGTGAGGAGTCGTCGGCCCGTTCGCCGCCTCCGCGATGATTTTCGCCTTGATCTGGTCCGCGTTGTTCAATGTGATCGCGTTTTCCAGTCCCGCGGGGACCAGAATGTCGCACTTCATCGTCAGTAAATCGTCATTCGAAATCCGCGAAGTCCCCGGCATCCCCACCACCGTTCCGGAGCGCTCCTTGTAACGCATCGCTTTCAGCGGATCAATCCCGCGCGAATTGAAAACGCCGCCGCGCGAATCGCTGATCGCCACCACCCGCGCTTTTTTCTCCGCGAATAATTTCGCTGCAACCGAACCGGCGTTGCCGAATCCCTGAATCGCGACGCTCGCCCCGCGCAGCGTCATTTTCTTGACCTTGCACGCCTCTTCCACCGCAATCACGCAACCGCGCGCGGTCGCTTCATTGCGCCCCTCGGATCCTCCGATGGAAATCGGCTTGCCCGTCACCACTCCCAGTGTCGAATGCCCCTTGGTCATCGAATACGTGTCCATGATCCAAGCCATCGTCTGCGAATCCGTGTACACATCCGGCGCCGGGATATCCTGCTCCGGCCCGATGATCGGCAAAATTTCCGCCGCAAACCGCCGGGTCATGCGCTCCAGCTCCGGCTTGCTCATCCGCTTCGGGTCGCAAATCACGCCGCCCTTCGCCCCGCCGTACGGAATATTCACCGTCGCGGTTTTCCAGGTCATCCACATCGCCAGCGCCTTCACTTCGTCCAGCGTCACGCCCGGGTGATACCGAATCCCGCCTTTCGCCGGTCCGCGCGCCACGTTGTGCTGCACCCGGAATCCGCTGAACACCTTGATCTGACCGTTGTCCATCTTCGTGGGAATGGAAACTTCCAGCACGCGCTTGGGCGTCCGCAAAATCTGCCGCAACCCCTGATCGAGCTTTAAGTATTCCGCGGCGATATCGAACTGGATTTGCGAGATGCGGTAAGGATTCAGGTCCTCGCGCGGCGCAATCCGCGGGATGGGCTGCATGTTCGCCGGTTTGGCAACGGTGGCCATCAAGTCTTCCTTCCTGACGTGGTGAATGGTATTTGCGGGGCCGGTAAGTCTTACGCGAATCGAAGTTTATTCGAGCCGTGCCGGATGTCAATGGAAACCACCGCTAAATCTTGAAATGTTCCTGGCTCGCAGCGCCCCAATTATGCCCCAGAGTCATCCTGACAACGACACTAAGTCCTTATGTAACATCAACTTATCTCCAACCCCCCACACATATCGGCACTCAACCAGTAACCGCCCCGTTATCGAGTTTCTCGCCAAAATCAGCATTGACCGTACCCGCAATCGCACGCTACGCTCACCTCTCTTGTTTCCCGCTCTGCGCAAGCAGCGAGGTTTCCGGTCCGCTCCGTGCGCCGCATGCCATGCGCCGCACGCCGCGCCGCAATCTGGAATCCTCCCGCGCGCGTACTTATAGGAGACGCAATTACTCAGACTGGGGAGAAGCGAGCGCAGTTGAAGGCCTCGGACGCGATGCTGGTCGCCAGAATCGTCCAGCGTGACGAGTCGGCGCTCGCCGCGCTCTACGACCGTTACGCCGGGATGCTCTCGTCTGTCTTGAACCGCATCCTGCGCGATACCCAGGCCGCCGAAGAGATTCTGCAGGATATCTTCTACCAGTTGTGGCGCAATGCCGCGCAGTTTGATCCCCAGCGCGGATCATTGCCCGGCTGGCTGATGGTCATCGCGCGCCATCGCGCTATCTCCCGTTTGCGCCGCCGCAATCCCGCAGCCGGCGAGGAACTGGTGGAAAACACCGTGATCCTGCCCGCGACTCTGGAAAACGCGGTCGTCCAGCAGGAATTGCTCGGCAAAGTCAAAAGCGCCATGGAAAACTTGCCCCAGGAACAGCGCGCCACGCTCGAACTCGCGTACTACGAAGGACTGACGCACAGCGAGATCGCCGCGCGCACCGGCGACCCGCTCGGCACCGTCAAAACGCGCCTGCGCACAGCGGTGGAGACTCTGAAACGGAATTTGCAAATATGAGCGGTCAACACCCAACTCGGCCCGAAGATTTCGATCTCTACGCGCTCGGCGCGCTCGATGCCGCCGAAAAGCAGGAGTTCGCAGCGCACCTGGCTTCCTGCGCCGAATGCGCGCAAAAGCTCGCCGCAGCGCAGGGACGCGTGGCCATTCTCGCCTTAGCCGCTCCGCGCGTCGAGCCTTCGCCCGGCGTCAAAGAGCGCCTGATGCGCCAACTCATCGCCACCGCCGAAGGCCCCGGCGGCAGCCCTGCGCGCGTCCAGCCCGATCCTCTCGGCGGAATTTTCGGACGCTGGTGGGCCGTGCTCGTTCCAGTAGCGTCGGCGCTCGCTCTCGCCACCATCCTGCTCTGGCTGCACAATCTGCAACTCGATCGCCAGCTCGCCGATTTGCGCTCCACCATTCAACAGCAGCAAAAACAACTCGACGATTCCCGCCACATCGCCGACCTGCTCGCCGCTCGCGACACCATCGTCGTCCCGCTCGCCGCGCAAAAAGGCGAACCGCAAGGCAGCGCCCGCATTGTTTACAACGCCCGCGAAGGCATGATGATGTACGACGGCACCTTGCCGCCCGCTCCCGCCGACAAGGTGTATCAGATCTGGCTCGTTCCCATGAAGGGCGCGCCCATCAGCGCCGGATGGTTTACTGGCTGGCCCGACAAGCCGGGCCACATGATGATGAAACTTCCCGCGGGAGTCACCGCCAAGGAATTCGCGGTCTCGCTGGAACCCGCCGGCGGCGTCCCCCAACCCACAGGCCCCATGGTCCTGATAGGTCCGGTCTCCTGACGCGCCGCCCGAAAAAAAACGTCACAGAGTCACTGAGCCACGGAGAAACAGACAAGGTGAAGGGAATCACAACGAAAACGCACTCGAAGCATCTCCGTGTCCTCATCGTTGCCGTTCTCTGTGTTCTCTGTGTTAAATCTGTTGCCGTTGCCGTCAATCGCGCCGCCAACTCTCCGTGTCCTCAGTCTTGCCTTTCTCTGCGTCTCTGCGGTAATCTTCTTTGCCTTCAGGTTTTCGCCGCTCCAGCAATCCTCTCCACGCCCATATACGATCGCAAAGCCTCCGGAATCACCACCGAGCCATCCGCCATCTGATAATTTTCCACCAAAGCGATCCAGGTCCTTCCCACCGCCAGCCCCGACCCATTCAAAGTGTGCACAAACTCCGACTTCTTCCCTCCCGGCAATTTGAAGCGTATCCCCGACCGCCGCGCCTGGAACGCTTCCGTATTCGAACAAGACGAAATCTCCATGAACTCGCCCGCCGAAGGCAGCCACACTTCAATGTCATAAGTCTTCGCCGCCGCAAACCCCATATCCGCGGTACAAAGCTGCATCACCCGGTAATGCAGCCCCAACCGCTGCAAAACCGCTTCCGCATTCCCCACCAAAGATTCCAGTTCGTCGTAACTCTGCTCCGGCCGCGTGAACTTGAACATCTCCACTTTCTGAAATTGGTGCTGCCGCTTCAAACCCCGCGTGTCGCGCCCCGCCGCACCCGCTTCCGACCGGAAACACGCCGTCCACGCGCACACCTTGATCGGCAAATCGTCGCCGTTCAAAGTCTCGTCGCGATACAGGCTGGTCAATTCCACCTCGGACGTCGGCGTCAGCCACAAATCCGTGTTCTCGATGTGGAACATGTCCGCCGCGAACTTCGGCAATTGCCCCACGCCCGTCAGCGAAGCCGTATTCACCAGAAACGGCGGCAGAATTTCCGTGTAGCCGTGCTCGCGCGTGTGCATATCCAGGAAAAAATTCGCGAGCCCGCGTTCCAGCCGCGCGCCCAATCCCTTATAGACCGCGAACCGCGCCCCGGCGATTTTCACCGCCGCATCGAAATCCAGAATTCCCGCCCCCTCGCCAATCTCCCAGTGCGCCCGCGGCTTGAAGCTGAACTCCGGCGGCTTGCCCCACCGCCGCACTTCCACGTTGTCCGCCGCCGATTTGCCCACCGGCACGCTCGCGTGCGGCATATTCGGAATCGTCAGCAGGAAATACTTCAGCCGCTCGTCCAGCTCGTTGATCCGCTCGTCGTCCCGCTTGATCTTGTCCGAAACTTCCTTCATCAAAGCCAATATCGCCGACGCGTCTTCGCCGGCCTTCTTCATCCGCGCGATCCCCTCGCTGGCCTTGTTGCGCTCCGCCTTCAAACGTTCAGCCGAAGTGATCAGCGCCCGCCGCTCCGCATCAATATCCCGAAACGGCCCCAGGTCCAGCGCCATCCCCCGCGCCAGCCCCATCGCCTCGATCAAATCCAAATGTTCCCGCACATATCCAAGATCCAGCATAGGCGAAGCAGAATACATGAAAGCGATAAGGAGTGAAAAGCAACGAGTGGAAAGAAACACGCCTTCCGAAGTTCGTAGGGGCACGGCATGCCGTGCCCGGCCCAAGCATAACTGCGTGCCGCAAACAGCATCGAGAACCGCTGAATTACGCTGTCATCCCGACAGAGGGCCGCTGTTCGGCCCGACGAGGGACCTCTCCCGATTTTTCCTGCCGCCGACTCTGTAGGGGCCGGTCTAAGACCGGCCCCCGCACGTAGCGCCGGATCTCAGACCCGCCCGAAAATCGTAGGGGCACGGCATGCCGTGCCCGTCGAAACGTGGCGCCGGCTCGTTGCAGCCGCCTCTGGGCCGCTCCAGGTTGCTTTGTCATCCCGCCAGAGGGCCCCCGTGCGGCCCGACGAGGGACCTCTCCCGCTTTTTCGCGCCGCCGGCTTTGTAGGGGCCGGTCTAAGACCGGCCCCCGCACGCGTAGCGCTGACGTGTCGCCCGCTCCGTCGCAGAAAACGACGCAGCCGCCCAACTAGAGATAAACGCGCGCCCTCCGCCCAAACCAGCGCCGTAGGCGCGGCAGAAGTTAGCCCCGGGCGTAAGCCCGGGGAGCCCCGCCAAAAAACGTCCGAGCGCCGGAGGCGCGACACATGCTTCGAACGTCCGCGCCGCCAGCCTATTTCGAAACAACCAGCTGTCTCTGGAACCTGCCCTCGTCCAACGTGACGTCACCTTGCACAAAGGCGCTAATGTTCGTTCCCTTCGGAATCGTTACGTCCTTCCCGTGCATGAGCAGGAACAGTGGCGCCGCGGGCCATACCACTAACGACGTTGCCACCATCGCTCCCACCATCGCACCCGTGTGACCGCCTCCCTTTGCGTCCTTGACGGCGCGCAGCATTGCCTTCTCGCCGTCAGCCAGGCGAACCTTGTCGATAGTCAAGTCGAGCTTTCCAGCACGTCCCATGCGCCTCTTGTGCTCCGCATCCGTCACCGTTGCCCAAGCCGTCGAGCCACGCGGAATCACAATAAAACCGTTTACAGCGACGTCATCTACCACCTCGAATTCGACTGTTTGACCGGTCACGGCGTCCGCCGATGAGAGGTTTTCAGAAAGAACCAGGTGTACTGGCGTCCCGTCCTCTAGTAAGAATCCCACTGGAGCGGCTCCCGGAGCGGCCGGGGTCGCTGCCGTCACGTAAGCGGCAGGCGCATCCTGCCGGGGTGCTGCTTCGTTGCCCGTCGCCGATACGGGTGCCGGCGTTGGCGCCGCCTGGGGAATTGGACGGCATGCCGCAGTGCCAAATACCGACTCGCCCTGGTAAACAAATCCTCCAGAGTCGGCGATGTTTCTACACATCCACTTCGACGGATCCGGGTTCTGCGCTGACGCCACGCCGGAAGCCGCCAGCATTGCTAAGATTGCTATAGCTGTTCTCATCTCGTCCTCGTAGATATTGGTTTTTTGCTCGTCGGCGCGGACTCAGCCGTCTGCATACCAAAATGGGATATGACGAAGTGGTTCACAATGGTACTTTTCCCAATCAGGTAATAAAACCTAGTGTAAATTCCGTCCTCTGGCGCGAAAAGCAGTCTGCCCACTGGTGCCCATCACTCGAGGCACACCACGACCCACGACCTACACCGTTTATTTTCAGCCTGTTACCCTTCTGAGTTGTTTTATAACTGGTAAACACACGCCAAATGTGATAAGCTGCCTCGGGGCACTTTTGAACCCCGCTGAGGGCGCGGCATGGAGACCAGGACACCGTCAAATGCGTCACGGACGGCAGGGCGAGCTGGACGCTCGCGCGAATATGCTCGTCCCGCCACTGGCCGCAGCCAACACACACCAGCGATTGCCCGGAACGATCGCACCGCGCGCATTTCTAATCGCAACAAGACCCAATTCAAAAACGTCGCCAACTCCATCAATCCAAACGAGAAAGCATTTTCTAATCGCAACACGAATCCGCTTTTCACCAATCACCAATCACTACTCACCAATCACGCCTTTCCACGCAGCTTCCACACAATCTGCCGCATGATCCCGGTCCACATATCCGCGTCGCGCGACGGCAGATTCAGCCGCCGCACCAGCCGCCGCACTCTTTCGTCGGCGTCCGCCACTTTCCGCAGATCGAGAAATCCGCTCGCACTGAGCGCTTCCGTAAGCACCGCGGTAAATCGCTCAATTTCGCCCGCCGTCGCCGCCTGCGGTTTCGCCGAGGCCTTCTCGAACCGCCCCGCGAATTTCGCCTGGTCCTTCGACCCGCGAATCAATTCGTACAAACACACCGCGACTGCCTGCCCCAGATTCATCGAAATATTCCGTTCGGAGGTAGGGACGTGCAGCAGCCAGTGGCAATGGCTCAAATCTTCATTGCTCAACCCGAATTTCTCGGAGCCAAAAAGCAGCGCCACGCGATTCGCCACCACTTTCCGGTGCGCCACCTTCTTGCGTCCCGCCCCGCGCTCGCTGGCCGGTCCGCGCGCGAGCTCCGGCCGAATAATTTTCGCGCCATCCTCCAGCCGCCGCAGCGGATGGTGCAATTCGCGATGGCCCACGGCGGTGGTGCCCACCACCAGCCTGCAATCGGCCACTGCCTCCGCCACGCTATCGAATTCTTCAGCCTTCGCCAGCACCGGCGCGGCGCCCACCGCCGAACGCGCCTCGCGATACGCCCTCTCGTACGGATGCACCACGCGCAAATGCGAAAATCCAAAGTTGCTCATCGCGCGCGCCGCCGCGCCAATGTTCAAGGGATTGCGCGTGGCGACCAGGACCACACGAAGATTGTCAACCTCAGCTCCAGCGCTCATGCGCGCCTATTCTACGGCACCCGCGCAGAATATGAACGCGCAGCCGGGCTTGCCGGTCAAAAAATCAGATGACGATGGATTCCCGGTATTCGCCAAACGCGCGCCGCAGTGCATCGGAGATTTCCCCGACCGTGGCATACGATTCCACGGCGGTAAGAATTGCGGGCATCAGATTCTCGGTGCTGTGCGCCCGGCGCTCGATTTCCACAAGCGCGGCAGTCGCCCGTGCGGCGTCGCGCCGCGCGCGCAACGCCTGCAGCCGCGCCACCTGCGTGCGCTCGATCTCCGGGTCAATACGCAGCGTCGGAATGGTCCTTTCTTCCTCGGCCTGGAAGCGATTCACGCCGACGATCACTTGCTCGCCCGAATCCACGGCTTGCTGATATTCGTACGCGGATTTCTGAATTTCCTGCTGCACGTAACCCGTCTCGACGGCGCGCAACATCCCGCCCATGGCGTCAATTTTCGAAATGTAATCCTGTGCGCCCGCTTCGATTTCGTCGGTCAGTTTTTCGATAGCATAGGAACCGGCGACCGGATCAATCGTATTCACCACTCCGGTTTCCTGGGCAATAATCTGCTGGGTGCGCAGCGCAAGCAGCGCGGACTGCTCGGTAGGGAGCGCCAGTGCCTCATCCAAGGCATTCGCGTGCAAAGATTGGCAGCCGCCCAGCACCGCCGCCAGCGACTGCAACGCCACGCGCACCAGATTATTTTCCGGCTGCTGCGCGGTGAGCGAAGAACCCGCCGTCTGCGCGTGGAAACGCAGCATCAGCGAACGCGGATCGCGCGCGCCGAAGCGTTCGCGCATCGTGTGCGCCCACAATCGGCGCGCGGCGCGAAACTTCGCGATTTGCATCAGCAGCTCGTTGTGCGAATTGAAGAAAAACGAAAGCTGCGGCGCGAATTCGTCCACGGCCAGCCCCGCGGCAACCGCTGCTTCCACGTAGGCGATGCCATTCGCCAGCGTGAAGGCCACTTCCTGCACGTCCGTCGAGCCTGCCTCGCGGATGTGATAGCCGGAAATGGAGATGGCGTTCCAATTGGGAATTTCGTGGCGGCACCACCCGAAAATATCGGTGACAATGCGCATCGCGGGGCGCAGCGGATAAATGTACGTTCCGCGCGCCATGTATTCTTTCAAGATGTCGTTTTGCACCGTGCCGGCCAGGCGCTTCAGGTTCGCGCCCTGCTGCTTCGCCACCGCGACGTACAGCGCGAGCAGTATCGCAGCGGTCGCGTTGATGGTCATCGAAGTGGAGACGTTTTCCAGCGGGATGCCTTCGAAGAGCGTTTGCATGTCTTCGAGCGAATCAATCGCAACGCCTACTTTGCCCACTTCTCCCAGCGCGAGCGGATGGTCGGAGTCCATGCCGATCTGCGTGGGCAAATCGAACGCAACGGAAAGGCCTTTGACGCCCTGCGCGAGCAAATAGCGGTAACGTTGATTCGATTCAAGAGCGCTGCCGAAGCCCGCATACTGGCGCGTGGTCCACAGGCGCCCGCGATACATCGTGGGATAGACACCGCGCGTGAAAGGGAACTCACCGGGATAGCCGAGGTCGCGTGCGGCATCCCAATCCTGCAAGTCGTCGCCGGTGATCACCGCTTCCATCGGCAGGCCGGAAGGCGAGGCAGCCTTTCGCTCTCGCTGCGCTGGGGATTTGGGCGTGGAATCAGTCATGGTTCGTCAGCGGACGCGGCGCGCGCGCCGGAAAGACGTGATGGCAAAGACCAGCATCGTCACGGAGTAAACGATCGTGAAGCCAAGAAGCCAGTACGTTGGACGGCTAGGCCAAAGCCGCCAGGCCGCCACTGCGCCGTAGAGCGCAAACATTCCGAAAACTGCTCCGGTGGCTTCATGAAAAAATTGGCGCGCCGCGCGCCAGACCGCGCGCAGCGCAATCTTCGCGGAGTTCCACAACGTCGAATAGAAGCCCGCGGCCATGGCCCAATTCTAGTACACATTGCGCCCGGTTGCCGCCGGGTTCGGCGGCCCGATTGCGTCGTTGGGTCTGATTCGCAAGGCACGGACCGCCATAGCCGGCCCCGAATGGCAGGCCTCACACCGCGATGGTGCGCCGAAGAAAGCCTGAGCGTACGGGCAGTTAACTGGAGGGGTTCCCTCTGCGCACCAGGGTCTTGTTTCGCGCTGGCAGGCGCTCTAAGATTGGTATAGAAAGGGTTTTCACAGGAGGTGATGCCCTTGCAACTCGACGATCGCATGAAACAACTGCTCCGAGAGCTGGGACACGCCATTAACGACACCGTGTCTGACTCCGACCGGATCGCGGAAGCGATTTCGGGGGTGCGTTCGGCCGGCTTCGATATTGTGCTGAAGCTGGACGCCACCATCGGCCTGGCGCGGCGTTCCGCGCAAGACGCGAAAATGACCACCCAAGACCGCCGTTTCCTGGAATCCCTGCACATTCGTGTGGACGACGAAATCATGGAAGAAGAAACCATTGAGCCACGCGTGGAGATTACCGCGCAAGACATCAAATTTCTGAAGTCGCTGAAGATTTCCTTCGATGAAGAACTATAAATATTTAGCCGCCGCGATCCTGTGCGCCAGCGCAGCAATGCTGGCCGCCGCGCCCGCGCGCGCGCAGATCAATGGTGATTCGTCCGCGGCGCCGCTGGTCGTGAAGCAGTCGCCCATGAAACCGCAGTGGCTGAAAGCGGAAGTGATTCACGCGGATCAGAATACGATCATCGTCCGCGAAGTCGGCAACGAGATGAAGATTCATACTTTCACCTACGCCGAGAAGGCCAAAAATAAAATGGCCACCGTTCTGGAGCAGGGCGGTTACCAGAGCGGCGACCACGTGAAGATTCGCTGGATTCCGGGCACTTCGGAAGCGCTGGATATCAAGGGCCGGCCGTCTCCGGCGATTTGATTTCGTTAGCGCCGGTGACTGAGCCCCGGCAATCTTCCACGAAGCTACGCAAGAGCAGTTGACCGGCGCTGCTTGTGCTGTCGGCGCGCTCTCGCGATCAATCGGCACGATGAAATGATTCGCCTTCCCGCCGTTTCCGGCAGCTTTTACCCCTCAGACACGAAGGAACTATCACGCTTGGTCGCTCAGTACGCGCCGTCCGCTGACGGAGCGAAAATTTCGGCGCGCGGCTGCGTCGTCCCGCATGCGGGTTGGATGTATTCGGGCCACGTGGCTGGCGCAGTGTATGCGTCGCTCGAAATCCCGGCGCGGTGCATTCTGCTGGGGCCGCGGCATTTCCCGCGCGGCGAGTCCACGGCGATTTTGGCGCAGGGCAGCTGGCGGACTCCATTGGGCGAGGCGCGGATTGATTCGGAGCTCGCAGAGGAATTGATGCGCGCCTGCCCGCGATTGCGCGAAGATCCCGTGGCGCACGAGCGCGAACATTCGCTCGAAGTGCAGATACCTTTTCTGCAGCGGCTCAGGCCGGATTTCCAATTTGTTCCGGTGGTGCTGGCAGCCGACCGTTATCCGGTGCTGGAAGAATTGGGACATGCGGTGGCGAAAGTGGTGGCGGCGCATCCCGCGGAACATATATTGGTGATTGCCAGCACGGACATGAATCATTACGAGAACGATGCGATCACGCGGGCAAAAGACGAACGCGCGATTGCGCGGATTCTGGGGCTCGATCCGCGCGGGCTGTACGACACGGTGCGCGGCGCAGGAATTACGATGTGCGGCTACGCCGCGACCACCGCAATGCTAGTGGCGATGCGCGATCTGGGCGCGAAGGACGCGGAACTGGTGCGTTACGCTACGTCCGGCGATGCAACTGGAGACCGCGAGGAAGTTGTGGGCTACGCGGGGCTGATCATTCTTTGAACCTGGCTCGCGATTCAAACGGGTAGCTGCCGCCGAACTGAAGCGTCAACTTCCAAGCCGGGAGAGTTAACACAGAGTGCATGGAGAAGGGCCGGAGGACACGGACGCTATTCGTTACGCCGTGCAACTTCTCGCTCTCGTCCGAGCTGACACGCGCGAGTCACTGGCGGGCTTTTGTTCGGGCCTCTTGCTCTGATGCGTATTATTCCACGTTGATTGAAAGAGCGAGCGTCGGGGCTGGCGTTACGCCCGTGCCGTTGAACGTGATGATCACGTTCGAGTCTAATCCTATTGGCGTGCCGGTGTTCGTGATGCCTCCTCCGCCTCCTCCGCCACCCCCTCCCCCGCCTCCGCATGAGGCAATCGCCGCCAGCGATGCAATCGCCAGAATCGCGCAGGCCATGCTCCAGCGGCGTCGGCCGGTGCCAATGCACGCAGTTAGAATTGCCGCGCACAAAGTGCCTGCCAGCGCAAGGATTCCGCCCAAGGTCCACCACGCGAACCCTGTCGGGCGTCTTTCGGATTGCGGGAACGCCGCGGAAGGGGCGGTGGTCTGGAACGTGACGGTAACGGTGGCTGAGGTCGAGGTGCTGTTGAGGACCACCGACGACGCACTGAAGCTGCAGGTCGTTTCCATCGGCATACCTGAGCACAACGTGGGCGAAAGCGAAATCGTCCCGCTGTAACCATTCATCGCGGCAAACATAATCATCGCGGATCCGTTCGCGCCCGGTTTCGTGATTGGAACCGTGGTGGGGTTGGCGCTGATCACAACCGTCGGCGCCGCCGTCACGACCTCCGCTGTCGAGGCGGTGGAAGCAGCATAGTTAGAGTCTCCGCTGTAAAAGGCGAAGATTAATTGTGCGCCGGCGGGTATCGAAGTGGTGGTGAGCTGAGCTTGTCCGTTTGATACGGCTACGGCACTGCCCAGGGGGTTGTCGCCGCCTTCCGCGGTGATCGCGGAATAAAACTGCACGGTTCCGGTGAGAGCCGGGCCGCCCGTTTTGGCAGGAGCCACCTGCGCCGTGAGGGTGACGCTGGTGCCCTGTGAAATTGCAGCATTCGAAGTGGTGACGTTGGTCGTCGTGCCGAGCAGTTGCACCGTTTCCTGCAGGTAGCTGCTGGAACTGCTGTAATCCACGTCGCCGCTATAATTTGCGTAGATAAGCAGGCTTCCGCCGGGAAGTGACGAAGTAGAGAATTGTGCCTGACCGCTCACCAGAGGAACCGGACTGCCAATGTTAGCTCCATTGCTAGTGAACTGTACGGTCCCCGTGAGCGCAGGTCCACCCGGCTGAGTCGAAGCAACCGCGGCCGTGAAGGTGACGCTCGTTCCGTGCGGAATGGTTGGGTTCGAGGTCGTGAGCGTGGTAGCGGTCGTAGCTTGGTTGTCGATCGTCGCGGAATTAGAAACGGCGGATGGACCGTAGTTTGAATCGCCGACGAATTGTGCAGTGATCGTATTATTACCCAAGGGAAGGGCGGTAGTTAACAGTTGAGCCGTCAACTGGGGGTAGCCAGTTCCGGGAGTGGTACCGACCGTGTAGTCGATGTAAGTTGCGGGGCTTGAGAGAACAATCGGTGTAGACCCAACGAAAAATTGAACGTTGTTGCTGGGGAACCAAGCAGAAGCGGGGTTAGGTGGGAAATTTACCTGTGAAGTGACCGTGGCCGTGACAGACGCATACTGGCCGGCCGTTGACTCTGGGTTGGCGGCCAGCAGGCTGATTGCAGTCGGGGCCTTAGTCACTGTTACGACGTCAGGCGCCGCCGAGTTGGTGCTGGCGTTGAAGCTCTTGTCACCGCCGTAGGACGCGACGATGCTGTGCTGGCCACCCAGCAGAAAAATCGGCTGATCCTCCGTATAACCTTCGGCGTACAACGCGAAAGTGCCGCCATCGAGCGGGCTGGTAACGCCGTTGAAGGTGTCGTTCAAGGTGACGGTGCCCGTCGGGCAGTCATACACCTGATAGCCATTCGGCGCGCACAAGTTCCCGCTTGAATTCGTCACGTTGGCGCGAAGAATATAAAAGCTGCCGTACGCGAAAGAGGTGGCGTTGGTGCTGATGGTCTGGCCGGTGGTAGGGCTGAAAGTAACGATTGCCGCCTGAGTCTTGCTGGCTTCCGGGTTGACGGTCACCGTAACTGGGGAGGAATCGCTCGGCGCAAATGACGAATCGCCGGAGTAGTACGCGGTGACGCTATAGGCGGTGCCGCCGGGCAGGAAAATGGATGTTGTGCCGGCCGGCAGCGATCCGTTGCTGAGCGTGAACAGTTGTTGCGCGCCCTGTTGGTCGCTTGGGCTTGAGCCGGTATCGGCAATGAGCGAAATTGTGCCGGTGGGAGTCCCACTACCCGTCTGAGGCATCAGGGTGGCGGCGACGGCGATGGGCTGTCCGTGCGTGATCGTCGCGGGCGGCCCCAGCGTGAAGGCTGAAAACTTGCTCGCCTTGAATTGGCCTGCGTAAGTGCTCCAGTTATTCACCAGATTCGCCACGTTGACGCTGCCCAGGCCCGTGGCGAGATCGTATCCGGCGCCGGTGCTGTATCCCGTGAGTACGCCGTATTGGTCGCCGCCCGTGGAAGTCGTGCAATTGGGACTGCCGGAACCACATGGCATCGCAATCGTTGAGCCAGCAGGGATATCGTAGAAGATACAATTGTTCGAGCCCGTCGAAGGAACCGAATTGGAATTGCAACTGTTGGACGTTGTCGCCGCCATCTTATAGAAGACGTAATTGGCATTGCCCTGGCGTTCGCCCGTTTTCTGGTTAATGAGAGCCATGATCCCGGCGAAGATCGGTGAAGATACCGAGGTACCACCGTAGCCCGAGAAGTCACCGTTGTTGAGGTTGCAGGCGCCCGTCACGTCGGACTGGCAGATGACGTAAAAACTGTTGTTGAAGCCGTTGCTCGCGAATAGCGAGACGTCCGGCAGATCGCGCTTGCCGTCGGAAGGCACTCCGGGGGCGCTTTGCCAGGATGGTTTGGGATAACCGCCCGAGCAGGATGTTTGGACATTGTTCGAGGACGTTGTGCAATTGCTCGCGCCCCCGCTGCCGCCGCCCACCGCCAAAAATCCATCACGCTGCGCCGTAGCGTTGTTACAGGTCTCTTCGGCGGCGGTGGTCCCCAGGTACGGGAAGATTTCGGAGTTCGAGCAGGAATTGTTCCAGGTCATTTCCGGAATGTAACCCTTGGCCGTGGCTTCATTTGAGCCGTTGGTGGGATTCCAATATTTCGAAATGGATGTCACGTCGTTGAAATCCGTGCCGCCCACGGAAACGTTGTATGGCGTTGATCCGAAACCGTTCACGGCGAGTCCGTACTGCGCGGCTTCCTGGCCCCGATCGCAGACGGCTGAGCCCTGATCTCCGGACGATATAAACACCGTGATTCCTTGCGCGGAGGCTTGCTGCCAAAGCGCGTTGTAATATGCGTTCCCGGTGGTGCCAACAAAAAGCTCACAAATGCCGTAACTCTCGCTCATCACTGGAGCGAGATTGTTGTCCACGATATATTCGGCCGAAAGGTCCACGCCGTAAGTGGCTTCCGTCGTTTGAGATATGACGAAATCAATGGTCGCGCCCTTGGCTACGGCGCTAGACCACTGCGTGTCAATATCCGCTTCCGGTTCATCGGGCTGGAAGCCCGGGTCCGGGCCATCCTTGATGATGTTCAGCGTTCCCTTTGGCTCTGGCACACCGAACATATTCCAGAAGGCAGTCCAGTCCGCAGGATTGATGTCCGTTTCTCCGACGATCGCGATCGTCTGCCCGGTGCCGTCTATGGGCGTGGGTGCGGTCCACAGCGGGGAAACGTCGTAGATGGTGGCGAGGTCGTAGGGGCCAAGACCTTCGCAGATCCCTCCCAGAATGCCGCAACCAGTGCCGGGCGTGAACTGCGGAATCGGCAGGGGCTGCGAGGGAAGGATCTTTCCCGTTTCCTTATCCTTGTGAAAAACTCCGGCGAAATGATTCATGGCGTGCGCGGGAAAGTTGTAGAGCGACCTGACTCCGGCGACTACAGGAGTGAGCGCCGTGGGAATTTGCGGATCGCTGGAATTGGCCCAGTGTTCTTCGGGGCCGTTGGGTCCCGGGATGGCGTACTGATGAATTGCGGTATGCAGGGCTTCCTGGACTTGTCCGGCAGTCCCGGAAAATTCTATTACCGTGCGGCCATTCGAAATGCGGGAGACCTGGAAGCCGTGCGATTGCAGCCAGAGCGTGACGGTCTGGATGTCCTGGTCGGCGGGACCAAACTGCTCGCCGAATTGCTGAGGCGTGAGCCACTGGTGATAGTTCGGCGAGGTGGCTTCCTGTTGCTCACCGAGGAATTGTTCCAGCGCGGCTTCCTGCGCGGGGCTGCGGCGCAACACCAGCAGCATGCGATTCATCGGCAGCGCCGCGGGAGCCGGGCCTTTATCATATTGCGCGGAGGCCAGGTAATACGTGTTGCCCTTCAAAACAGTGAGTTGCGACTCGTCCACCGCCTGGGTGATGCGCGCGGGCGTCGGGCCGGTTTGCGCGAAGGAGCGCAGTGGCAACAGCGAAACAAAGGCAAAAAGCACAAAAATCCGGGAGAATCGCGCGAGCTGGGTTCGCATGGTTCTGTTCACCTGGAATGACGCTTTTGGACGTCGGGGACGCGGGGGAGAATAAGCGCAAGTTATAAGATGTGTCAAGTTGCGCTTTGGGTCAGGGTAAGAGAAAAGTGAATCGGACTGCACGGCGGCAATGCCACGAGAGCTTACGCCGCAGGTTCGCTTCCAGGCTGCTAGTGGGCGGAACGAATGCGGGTGGCGAGGGCGCGGGCGCGCTGCCGGGCGATGTCTATGAGTTTTTCGTCGCCGGCGACTTGATCGAGCGTGGGAAGCAAGCGCTCCGGCTCGGGAATCAGCTTGTTGTTGACGTCGCTCTCGATTTGCAGCAGCACGTCATTGACGCCCAGACGGTCATAGCGCATGGTGCGCGCCAGATCTGAGATGTCCGATGTTTGCCGCGCGAGCCCTTCGAAGATGTTTTCCAGTTGCGAAGCCGAATCGTCGAGGGTGTAGTTGAATTTCGCTTCGTGTTTTTCCGCGCCGTTTTCGTACACCAATGTTTTCTCGCCCAGGTTGGCAAGTCGCCGGTGTACGTCCAGATCCACACCTTGAAAATTGTGCAGCTTTGTGGCCAGCGAAAAAATGCGTTCGGCCAGCGGCGCACCGATTTCGAACGGTTGCGGGTTGGCGTCTTCATCCAGTTGGCGGATGTCGTAGCTCCCGGAGCCGGTCTGATTGACCTTGATTTCCACGAACTCGGGGTAACTCGTCTTGAAAATCTTGCGATAGGTGATTTCGGCATTGCCAGCGGAGCGAGCGTTCGCGGGGGGCGCGGCTTTTGCCGCGAGAACGATGGAGCTGAATGCGCTGAGCACGAACAGAATAAGGCTGGTGCCGGCTAGAATTCGGGCGCTGGGACGTTGCGATACCGAACGCATCACAAACCAGAGATGCGCACAGCGCGCGTTTGGTTTCGCAGCGAGTTTTTCGGTTGAGGCTCCGCAGTTTTGCGCGCGGGAATCGTGGCGGGAGGAGTAGCAACGCGTCGCGCTGTGGTTGGGGGCGCGTTCATGGCCACAGCCATGCGCTCTCGCGCGCGGGAGACGTGCGCGTGACAGAGCGCGACTGCCAACGCGTCCGCGGCGTCGGCTGGTTCGGGATACTCGGTCAGTCCCAGCGCGGAACTGACCATCTGTTGCATCTGCTGTTTGGATGCGGCGCCATAGCCGGTGATGCTGGATTTTACTTCGCGCGGCGAATAACTGTGCGCGGGAATCGCAGCCTGCGCCGCGGCGAGCAGGATTACGCCGCGCACTTCCGCGAGCCTGAGCGCGGTGCCCATATTCAGCGCGGTGAAAACGGACTCGACGGCGACCGCGTCCGGCGCGAACTCTTCGACAAGCTGCGAGATCAGATCGTGGATATCACGAAGGCGCAGGCCGAATGTGGTATGCGCGGGAAATTTTAGCGCGCCAAAACGCAGCAGACGCGGCGCGGAGCCTAGAAATTCGACGACGCCGTAGCCGGTCGCGCCCGCGGCTGCGGGATCCACTCCCAGCACGCACAGGCGGTTTGGCCTGGCATTCGAATTTGGTGATGAATTGGGCGCCATCGGTCGGCACAAGTGTACGTGCGGGTTGGGACCAGCGGGTAGCATTTTTTCAGGCAGGCGATGCGCGATAAGGCACCGATTTACCGCCGCGACGCAAAGGCCGCAGAGAAAAAATGGAACGCGATTGATGCGAGGAGAGCCTGGGAGTACGGCGGCTTGCCGCCGCTTTCTCTTCGGCGAACCTTGCTCCGCCGTCGCTGCTGCCGCACACGATTTGACTAGACCAGGGCAGGCGAGGGAAGCCTTGCCTGGGAAACGCGAGAGCGAGCTCCCGCACTTCCAGAAAAATCAGCTCGCGACGGCGGCCTGAATTTCCTTTTCGTCTATATCGAAGTTGGCGTAAACGTGCTGCACGTCGTCGTGATCTTCCAGCGTCTCGACCATGCGCACCATCTGTTGCGCCTGCTGGCCGCTCAACTTGACGTAATTCTGTGGCACCCAGCCCACTTCCGCGGCAGAAGGCGTGATCCCCGCAGCAAGAAGAGCTTCACGCACTTTTTCAAATGCTTCGGGAGGAGTAGTGACTTCCCACGCCGAGCCATCGTCGCGCAGGTCTTCGGCGCCGGCATCCAGCACGATGCTCATCATCTTCTCTTCATCGGCCGCTTCCTTAGGCACGACGATGTCGCCCTTGCGGTGGAACATCCAGCCGACCGCGCCGGTCTCCGCCATGTTGCCGCCGTTCTTCGAAAACATGTGGCGAATTTCGCTGACGATGCGGTTGCGGTTATTGGTGACCACTTGCACCAGCACGCCGACGCCGCCGGGGCCATAGCCCTCGAAGGTGACTTCGTCGAGAGTCTCGCCCTCGAGCGTGCCGGTGCCGCGCTGGATGGCGCGCTCGATGTTGTCGTTCGGCATGTTTTCGCTCTTCGCCGAAAGAATGGCGGTGCGCAGACGCGGGTTGGTGACTGGGTCGGCGCCGCCGGTGCGCGCTGCGATGGTCAATTCACGGATGATTTTGGTGAAAATTTTGCCACGCTTGGCGTCCGTAGCCGCCTTCTTATGCTTGATCGTGGCCCATTTCGAGTGTCCAGACATGGGTGAACCTTTTAAGGGAAGTGTGGCAGGAGCAGCAATGTAGCTCTTGCCGCGACAGTGTAGCAGCAGTGCCACATTCAGGCAATAGAGCGAGTGGAGCGGTCTCTCAGCACTCGTTTATCGGGAGGTACTTCACCAATAGAACTTCGTTGCCCTTCTGGCTATAAATCAGCTCATCCACAAGCTTCTGCGCGAGCAATACGCCATAACCTCCGGGGCGCAAGCCTTTGGCATCGCGCAAGGTGACGTGGCGCATGGGATCGTCATCGGGATTCGCAACGGCGGCGTGTTCGATTTCATCGAGCGAAAATCCCTCCCCGGGATCTTTTACGCGGCACATCACCATGTGCCGGCCGCGAACGTACGAGATTTCCACCCACTGGTCCGGCTGGAATCGTCCGCCATACTCCATCGCGTTGGTCAGGATTTCGCGGAAGGCTGTCGCGACGGCATGGCCTTCCTGCTCCGGCAAATCGGAAATTTCGTGAAGAAATTGAATCAAACGGTCGGCCGTCTTTAGATCGCAGCGAGCCAGCAGGCGTATCCACTCCGGTGTTGCGGAGAGCACCTCGATCCCGTCATCCCAGCACGGCTCCTCGATGGCCTGTTGGACCATGTCCGAAAGAGCGTTGAGCGAAAACGGCCGGGAAAAGTAGCTGAAGGCGTGCTCGCGCATGGAGTCAATCACGAGGGTAGGCACACGTTCATCCGTCAAAATGATCAGTCGTGTGTGAGGCCGCACGAGACGAATTTTCTGGAGCAACTCGACATCCTCCTTGCCGGAGGTCTTGTCGCTGGTGAGAATCAGGTCGAAGGGCGCGGCTTGCAGCAAGCCCAGCGCCGCCTTGTTGTCGGCGGCATGTCGAACGCTCCAAACCCTGGGATCGAGTATTTCTTGAACCATGGCGCGGACCTGGGGATCAGCGTCAATGAGCAGGACCTTCTTGACGGAGAAAGGTCCGGTCGCGGGTTTTGCAGAGGTATTCATAAGTCCGTCCCAGTTCGGCGCCCATCCGATTTGAATGATACGTTGCGCCTGGTGATGGGTCGTAGTCAAGCGTCGCGGGGATCGGGGAAGCGCTTCATCCAGCGATTCGGTCCGAGGCGGTAATGTGTTGCGCTGCGAGTGAACTGCCAATCGCGATTGCGGCCGGTGGAATTTTCTGAAGCTCAGGAAAGCACAAAAATGTTACTGTGACTCGGTCGCGGCGTTCGCGCGCCGATTTTCGTGCACTCAACAATGACCACAGTCCTGGAATTCGCGCTGCTGGCGATTACGTCCGTATTTTTCCTCGTGGATCCTTTCGCGGTGATCCCGATGTTTTTGGCGGTCACCGCCAATTCGCCGCGGGAAGAAAGGCGAGCCGTGGCGCGGCGTTCGGCGCTGACCTGCGCCATCGTGCTGTGCTCGTTTGCGCTGGCCGGCAGCTTGATTTTCAAAATGTTCGGCATCACGCTTCCGGCGTTCAAGATCGCCGGCGGAATTATTCTGATGGGCATCGGGCTGGACATGCTGCAAGCCAGGCAGTCCGGAACGAAAGCGACTGCCGAAGAGCAGCAGGAAGGCGCGGAGAAATCCGATGCCAGCATTATTCCACTGGGGATGCCGATGCTGGCGGGCCCCGGAGCGATTTCCACGGTGATGGTGCTGGTCGGCGAGTCCCATGCGATTTGGCAGCACGTGGTTATTTACGTGACGATTCTGGTCACCTCGTTTGTCTCTTTCCTGGTGCTGGCGGGCGCCGATGGCGTGCGGAAATACCTGGGCGAAACGGGGATTCGCATCCTGATGCGACTGATGGGATTGCTGCTGGTGGCGCTGGCGGTGCAATTCATCGCGAACGGCCTGACGGATTTCGGCCTGCTGAAACAGATCACGACGCGCTAAGAATCAGGTGGGGCCTTCAAAAACCATGCCGGCTGGGGGAGCTCATGGCGCGGATGCGAACATGTTGCAGGCGTCCACGCGGCCGGTGGTGAGACCTTGCTGGAACCAGTGGACGCGCTGCGCCGACGTGCCGTGCGTGAATTTTTCCGGCATTATTTCGCCGCGCGTCATTTTCTGGATGTGATCGTCGCCTACGGCCGCGGCAGCGTTCAAGCCTGACTCCACATCACCTGTTTCCAGAATATTGCGTTGTTCCGTGGAATGTCCCCACACGCCCGCAAGACAATCCGCCTGCAGTTCCAGCTTGACGGAAAGTTGATTGGCCATTTGCGGATTTTGCTCCTGCGCCGAGCGAAACTTGCTCTCAATGCCCAGGATTTTCTGCACGTGGTGGCCGAGTTCGTGCGCGATCACGTAAGCTTGCGCGAATTCGCCGGACGCGCCGAAGCGGTCTTTCAACTCTTGAAAGAAAGAAAGAAAGATCGAGATACACCTTCTCATCGCCAGGGCAATAAAACGGACCGGCCGCGGCTTGTGCCAGGCCGCAAGCGGAATTGACGTCATCGCGGAACAGCACCAATTTGGCGTGGCGATACTGCGGCAGGATCTGGGTCCAAGTGCTCTGGACGTCGTCCAGCACGAACGATACGAATTGAACTTCGTGGTGCTCGGCCGCATCGCGCGCGGGATCGGGAGGCCGCGAAACCGGCCCGGAGCCCACACCCGCACCGGAATTCAGGAATGGCGTGATCAGATCCCGCTTGAAAATGAAGCTGAGCACCAGAAGGATCAGCAATCCTCCGATGCCGATGTGGATTCCGCCGGGGAATCCGCCACCGCCGCCGCTGGAATTGCGATCGTCTTCGATGTCGCCGCTGGTGCCGCCGGGTGTCCAACGCATGGTGACCTCATGACTGCTGCCGCGTGAAATTGATCTTGGCGTTTCGAGTCTGAAACGCGCGCAATGCGAGCAGCGCGGACTGGGTTCGCAGAGGATACCACTATTGCGAAAGCGAGGCGCGCTACCGTCGCGGCGGTAACGGTAGAACGCAGGTGCTGCAGAAACTACTCTGACCGTGCGAGCTAGTATTCGTCTTCTTCGATTTTCTTCAGGCGAGTCATTTTCAGAGTAGTGCGAAAATCGCGCGATCGCGCGTCCGCCAGGATGGCGCGGCGCGTTTCGGGCGGCAGTTCCGAGGGGCCGATCACACCGGCCATATCGCGCGGAAAATGTTTGATGAAAATCGCGGCGAGGTGCGCCGTGGCGTACGCGATCGGAGTGGAAATCAAGCCGCGCTGCCGAATCTGATGCAGCGTGGGAAAGCTGGCGTCGTAGCGCACCAACAGCGGTTCGTCATCCTTCACGCCCTGCACCAGGACGGCCGCGGCAAAACGCGCATTTTCCAGTGCGCCACGGCGAATCATGCCCGCGACACCCTTAGGAGTGAGCGTCTTCGGAAATCTTTTGCGCACGATTCCTTGCGAACGATTCAGGCGTCCCTGGCGATACCAGCGGTACAAGCGATCGAAATCGTTGCCGCCGATTTTTGCGTCCATATCGTGCATGGGCACCACGTAGGGCAGCATGCAGACCTCATCCTGCGCCGCAAGGTACACGGTGGTTTCACCAATCGGTGGCGGGAAGCGAAATTTCTGGCGCCCATCAAAACGCTTCGCGAGCAGGAAGTGGCCTTTGCGGTAGACGCGTGGTCGCGAGATGGCTTCGTCGTACATCACTTCCGGCGACCAGGTGGAGACTGGATCCTTGCTCTCGGTGCTCTCGTACAGACGAATCTGCACCGATTCCACCGTATCGAGCAGTTCTGACCCGCGCTTGGCGAGCAGGTTGGTGAGGCCGGGCGCCGCGCCGGTGCAAATCAGCGCCGCGCGATTTTTTGCCAGGAAGCGCTTGTTGAAGCGAAATTGTTCGGGCCTAAAAGGATTGCGATTGAGATGCGAATTCAGATCCAGGTAATGAATGCGCAGGCGGAGAGCGGCGCGCAAGATGATTTCGTTGAATACGGCGGGAGACGCATTGACGATCAGGTTGCAACCGCGCGCGGCGCGCACGATGGACCACAGGTTGCGGGCGTTGGCTTCTTTTACCTCGATCGCGCTCTTCTTGCCGAGAAACTTCCGCGCGCGGTCCGGGTCGCGATCGCCGCACCAGACCGTGTGTCCCTGGCGCTGAAGCAACTGAGCGAGCAAAGAGCCGGCGCCACCCACTCCCAGTACGAAGATGCGCATCGGCTGGCCACTTTATCACAATCACCGGGCATCATTAGCGCTTCGCGCCTGGTGCTTTCCCATGATACAAGTGGCGGCGCCCCAGCGGCGCCCCAGCGGCGGCCGAGCCGCAGCCGGCGAGCCGAGTTTGCAACTTCGGGCGTTTGCTTCGGCGGGCGGACGGCGTAGAATCAGATTGATTTCTCCGACCCCCTCGGCCTAACGGAGAGACAACCCAAGGAAGCGGGGGCGATGCTCTATCTATTAAGAGATCAGGGATTGGATGGAAACGTCCGGTCCTCCCAGGTTTGGAAAGGATTGAAATCCAGCGGCGCGGCTGCGCGCACTATGGCCTGCTGGAATGTTCGCCCATTTCCAAACCTGGACATGGGCCTTTTTATTTCTGGCAGCATCTAACCGGCGATGGCGCTCATAGACAAATTCGGACGGCAAATCACCGACCTGCGGGTTTCGGTAACGGACCGCTGCAATTTTCGCTGCGTGTACTGCCGTTCCGCGAACCCTGAAAATCACATGGCCGAGCACGCGCTGCTGGAGTGGGACGAGTACGAGCGGCTGGCGCGCATTCTGGTGGGGATGGGCATCCGCAAGGTGCGCGTGACGGGCGGGGAGCCGCTGGTCCGTCCCGGCGTGGAAGAATTCATCGCGAGGCTGAAAGCCATCGGCGTGCAGGATCTTTCCATGACCACCAACGGTTTCTTGCTGGCCGAGCGTTGCGATCGCTTGGTGGCCGCAGGCCTCGACCGCATCAACATCAGCCTGGATTCGCTGAACCGCGAAAAATTCGAGGAAGTGACGCGCACCAAAACTTTCGACCAGGTGCTCGCGGGAATCGAGGCGGCGCAAGCTTCGCGGTTGCGTCCCGTGAAAGTGAATGCCGTGCTGGTGCGCGGGCTGAACGACAATGAAGTGGAAGCCTTCGCGGAATTTGCGCGCGAAAAAGAAATCGTGATGCGCTTCATCGAATTCATGCCGCTGGATGCGGATCGCGCCTGGACGCGCGACATGGTGGTACCCGCGGCGGAGGTGTACCGGCGGATCTCGGCGCGCTGGCCGCTGATTCCCGTGGTGCACGAGCGCAGCGAAACAGCGCGGAAATACCGTTTCGCGGACGGCCTCGGCGAAATTGGACTGATCGCGCCGGTAACCCAGCCGTTCTGCGGGCATTGCTCGCGCATCCGGCTGACCGCCGACGGAAAATTGCGCACCTGCCTTTTCAGCAAAGAAGATCACGATTTGAAGGGCCTGCTGCGCGGTGGCGCCACGGACCGCGAGATCGGCGACGCAATCGTCGCGATTGTCCATACCAAGGAAAAGAGCCACCGCATTAACGAGCCGGACTTCGTTCCGCCCTCGCGCACCATGGTTTATATTGGCGGCTGATCCGTGCCGATGCCTGGAGAGACTGCGTAAACATGGCCGATGAAGAAGCCAAATATTTCTCGCTGACCGAAGCGGAGCGCCTGCGCACCCAACTGGAGCCCATTCTGATCGAAGCGATGGAATCGCGGCGCAAGATGAATGACGTGGATGGCCAGCTCAGCGCGCTGGCGGAGCGCATCCAACGCTCCGGCGGCCTGGCGGTATCCTACGAAAAAGCCGCGAAGGTGCGGCTCGAACGCAACAACCTGGAAGAGTCCATCCAGTCCGCGCTCGATCAGATTCAGGAAACCGGCTGCGTGGTGAAGGATCTGGACGTCGGCCTGCTCGATTTTCCCGCACGTATTGACGATCAGGAAGTGTATCTCTGCTGGAAGCTAGGCGAAGATCGCATCCGTTTTTATCACGCCCCGGACGAAGGTTTTGCAGGCCGCAAGCCAATTGATCCCCGCGACGCCGGCTACAACAATCCCGTTCAGTAGGCCACAGTCATACCTTTCAATCGCGCGGTGAAGTCTCGCCAGCGCTACGGCGTGGGTGAAATGGCGGTGTCGCCGATGAGGTCCAGCGTACTTTCTTCCCTCAAAAACGCGTCGGCATGGATGGACCCGGCCTGGCCGCTGTGAACGAAAGTGGCGGAGCCGACCGACTCCGCAGGCAGATTCACATCCTTACCATTTCCCACTACCTTGAAGACGCTTTTTCCGGCGGGAACCTTGAAGCGGATGGATACCGGTTGAATGTCCGTGCCACTGGCCGGCGTGACGGTAAGGATGCCAAAAATATCCTGGTCGGAGGTGTTGGTGAAGGCATAGGACTCACGCGGGGCTGCTACTTGCTGATCGGTCTTCACCGCGAAAATCTGGAAATTCTTGAAGGAGTGCTCGCGATAATACCGGCGTCCCTTTTGCTCCACATACAATTCCGCTGTCTGCGGCAGCCAGAGTTCCTCGGCGTTGGTGCGGAACTGTACCGCCACATAATTGACCGTAAAGCGTTCCACGGTGAGACCGATTTTATCCACCGGCGCGGCCAGTTCGGATTCAAGGCGCAGGACTTCCAGGGTCGCGGCGTCAATGTACGCGCGACCCTTGATGGGCACGGAGTAATGAACGTTTTTAACCACGTAATCGCGCATCCGGTTCGGGCGATCCGCGCGCTGCTCGAACCGAATTCGCCAGACGGGCCGTCCTTCCCATTGCCCGAGACCTTCGCATCTGAAATCGAAGTCGGCAGCCAGCGTGGGATGAAATAGGAGAGCCAGCGCGGGTAAACCTTCGGTGGCGATCCCGGCGGGGAATTGCTCGCGGTCCACGGTGCCGTTCCGGAATTCATCGAGCTGAAATGCGCCGGTGGATACTTGCGTGACGGAAACGACATAGTCGAAAGTGCGCTCTTGCGGAGTATGGCGTTTGCCGTCGGCACCCACCTTGAAATGTTCGATATGTTCGGTGGCTCGGAATTTCTGCAGGTCATCCACAAATTGCTTCATCCGTTGACCCACCCCGTGCAGCACGGCCGCCAACGAACACGGTGGCTCGGCCACGCTGAGTGGCACGCTCGCGTCCACACCGGGCGGAAGCCAATGAAACGCGTCTGCTTCGCTGGTGGCGATGCTCAGCGCGGAGCAAGCGTCCGGGCGGACGGTGCCAAACGTTTCCGGCTTCATCACCAGGTAGATTGTTTCGAACTCTCGCCGCGGCTTGATGTCAATTGTTTCGGTCACCTTGGCGAAACCGGGCGCCACGGCTTCGACGACGTAACCTCCTGGCGCAAGATCCGGGAAAGTCGTTTGATCGTCAGAGTCGGTGCCGTGTCCCGTGATCACCGCGCCGCCAGATGAAGTGAGCTGAATCGTTGCAAGACCTGTGAAAGCGGTGTCGTCCTGCTGCCGCAGACAAATTTTCAGCGAGGCGTGTCCTGGTTGTGCCGAAGCCTCCGGCAACGCAGCCATGTTTGAAGCTAGCTGCGCATCGGCCTGTGACGGTGAAACGCACATGGCCGCAAACAAGAAGAGACTCGCAATTCGCAAGGCTGGGTGCATAGACTCCTCCGCGCCGGTGGTCTAGGCATTTCGATTGTTTCAAATTGGCGAGAATCTAATCCTCGGCGCGCGAAATTGCAACTGCAAAGAATCTCGCCGCCGGCGGCGCACAAACGCCCTTTCCCACGTGGCTTCCTTGTGTGCTAGCTTGAAGATGGACTGCGAATTTAAAGGCTGCTTGTGGACGAGGCAAAATCAAACCGCTTGAAGGACTCCGCGAGCCCTTATTTGCGTTCTGCCGCGCATCAGCCGGTGGACTGGCGCGAATGGGGCGAAGAGGCTTTTGCGCACGCGCGCGCGGAAGGCAAGCCGATTTTGCTGGATATCGGCGCGGTGTGGTGCCACTGGTGCCATGTGATTGACCGCGAGAGTTACGAAAATCCTGAAATCGCCGCGATGATCAACCAGCTTTACATTCCCGTGAAAGTGGACCGCGACGAGCGGCCGGATGTGGATGCGCGCTATCAGTCCGCCATCAGCGCGATTTCTGGACAAGGCGGCTGGCCACTCACTGCATTTCTGACGCCCGACGGCAAGCCGTTCTTCGGTGGCACCTATTTTCCTCCGGAAGACGCCATGGGCCGGCCCGGGTTCAAGCGCATCCTGCTGGGCATTGCCGATGCATTCAAGACGCGCCGCTCCGAAGTGGATAGCTCCGCTGCGGCGCTCGAGGCAGCCGTAGCGAAAGCCGAGACGTTTCAGACCGCACGCGGGGAATTCGACGCGGGCGTGGTGGACTCGGTGATCGAGTCCGCGCTGCACCTTTTTGATGAGACTCACGGCGGGTTTGGCAATTCGCCGAAGTTTCCTCACGCCAGCGCCGTGGACTTGCTGCTCGAGCGCTATCAATCCACGCGCGATGAGAAGTTGCTGCATGTAGTCACACGCACGCTCGAAGGGATGGCTCTGGGTGGCGTTTATGACCAACTGGCCGGCGGTTTTCACCGCTATTCCGTGGACGAGCGCTGGTGCGTGCCGCACTTCGAGAAAATGACGTACGACAATTCCGAGCTGCTCAAGAATTTCTTGCACGGGTATCAGGTGACCCGCAATCCACTATTTCGCGAGACGGCTGAGGGGATGATCGGGTGGGTCGGAGAAGTTCTGTCCGATCGCGAGCGCGGCGGTTTCTTCGCGAGCCAGGACGCCGACCAGACACTCGACGACGACGGCGATTACTTCACGTGGACGGTTGCCGAAGTTCGCGCCGTGCTTACGCCGGAGGAATCACGCGCGGTCGAGATTTATTACGACGTGAAGCCACATGGCGAGATGCATCATAACCCGGCGAAAAATGTTTTGTGGGTCGCTTCTACGGCCGCGGACCTCGCGGCGCGGCTTGGGACGGATGAAACGAGCGCGCGCCTTTTGCTTGCGCACGCAAAAGGAAAACTGCTCGCCGCGCGAGTGAAGCGCCACCCCACGCCGGCAATAGACACGACAATATATGTGGCATGGAACGCGATGTTCGTTTCAGCTTATCTGGAAGCCGCGCGCGTGCTGGGCCGCGACGATTGCCGCGAGTTCGCGTTAAAGACGCTGGATCGCATCCTTGCGGAAGCTTGGGACGAAGAGAAAGGCTTTCGGCATCGCGTCGGCGGTCCGCGCCTGGAAGGTTCCCTCGACGATCAAATTTTTGCCGCCGCCGCGCTGCTCGACGCCTATGAAACGACGCTCGAACGGCGCTACTTCGATATCGCGGAACGCGCCGTGCGGCTCGCCGTCGCGCGCTACGGCGATCCTGATGGTGGCGGTTTTTTCGACCGCGCGAAAGATGCCGCGCCAATGGGGGGCATGGACGTCCGGCGCAAACCGCTGCAGGATTCGCCGACGCCCGGAGCGAATTCCGTCGCCGCGATCGTCCTGGACCGGCTCTATGGATTCACCGGCGAAAGGCTCTATCGCGAGTGGGCGGGAAAAACGCTGGAGGCGTTCGTGGGCCTGGTTCCGCAATACGGTTTATTCGCCGCGACCTACGGCCTCGCGGCTCTGTTACACGCGCGTCATCCGCTGCAAGTGGTGGTGATGGGTGCGGCGGGCGACGCGAGGGCCGCCGAACTCGAGAGAGCTGCGAACGAAATCTATCGCTTCGGCAAGTCCGTCTTGCGCGTCACGCCGGAAAAGCTCGCGAAAACCTCGCTCGCTCCGGCGCTGCGCGAAACACTGCCGCATCTCGATGCTACTAAGCCGCAAGCGCTGGTCTGCATCGAAACCACTTGCCATCCGCCGGTCGCGGATCCCGCCAAGCTCAAAGTACTGCTGGTCGAAGTGGCGACGTCCCGCGCAGCGAGCTGACGCTCTCGCGCCGCGAAAGGGCGCCACAGTCGGCAGGCGATGCTATTGGCAGCGTGACGAAGCCTACTCCGGCGAGGCAAGTCTCGCCGAGCGAAGGCGGGAGGAAGCTCCCGCACTCCCAGAGGGTACTTGCCGCAGCGTGAAGGAGAGATCATTTTGAGAGTGCGGGACTCCGTGCAAGTTGCCGCGCGTTAATCTCGGTGCAATAATGCTGCATCCTGGCACATAGCTGCTCGGGGCTGCGTGTAAATTGGGGGCTTTATGGCGATGAGGGATGCATGGATTGAAAAGCGCGCTGCAACAATGAACGGCGGGGTGCGCAACTTCTCGCAGATGCACTACGCCCGCCAGGGCGTAATCACCGAAGAAATGGAGTATGTCGCCAAGCGCGAAAAGCTAACGGCGGACTTAGTGCGCGATGAAGTGGCGCGTGGCCGCGCCATCATTCCCGCCAATATCAATCACCGCAATCTCGAGCCGATGGGCATCGGGGTAGCGTTTTTCTGCAAGATCAACGCGAACATCGGCAACTCCGCCACCACATCGAACGTGGACGAGGAACTGGAAAAATTGCACCGCTCCGTGCATTACGGCTCGGACACGGTGATGGACCTTTCCACCGGCGGCGATATCCCCATGATCCGCAAAGCGATCATTAACGCGTCGCCCGTGCCCATCGGCACCGTGCCGATCTACGAAGCGCTCTCGCGGGTGCGCCGCGCCGAGAATTTGTCTATCGAGTTGATGCTGGAAGTGATCGAAGAGCAGGCCGAGCAGGGCGTGGATTACATGACGATTCACGCCGGCGTACTGCGGGAATTTCTGCCGCTGGTGCGCAACCGCATCACCGGGATCGTCAGCCGCGGCGGCGCGTTGCTGGCGCAGTGGATGAGTTTCCACAAGAAACAGAATTTCCTATACGAGAATTTCGACGCTATCTGCAAGATTTTCCAGAAACACGACGTGAGCTTTTCGCTCGGCGATGGCTTGCGTCCCGGCTGCCTAGCAGACGCCAGTGACGAAGCACAATTCGCGGAGCTGAAAGTTCTTGGCGAGCTGACCAAGAAGGCCTGGGAATACGATGTGCAGGTGATGATCGAAGGTCCCGGGCACATTCCGATGGACCAGATCGAACTGCAGGTGAAAAAAGAAAACGAAATGTGCTATGAAGCGCCCTTTTACACGCTGGGGCCGCTGGTCACCGATATCGCTCCGGGTTACGATCACATCACCAGCGCGATTGGCGCGGCGATGATCGGGTGGCACGGCGCTTCGATGCTCTGCTACGTCACGCCGAAGGAGCATCTGGGACTGCCCAACGCGGATGACGTTCGGCAAGGCGTGATCGCCTACAAAATCGCCGCGCATGCCGCGGACGTGGCCCGCCATCGTCCTGGCGCGCGCGATCGCGACGACGCTCTCAGTTACGCGCGCTTTCTTTTCGACTGGAACAAGCAATTCGAGCTATCGCTCGACCCCGAAACAGCCCGCAAAATGCACGACGAGACTCTCCCTGACGATTTCTACAAGGAAGCGAAGTTCTGCTCGATGTGCGGGCCGAAATTCTGCTCGATGAATACCACGCAGATCGCCGAAGCCTATCAGGGCCTGGACCAAAAAGAACGCGAGCAGAGATTCACCCAGCTCCTGGCGAAGGTGGAAAAATCCAGGGAACCGGAAGAGCCGCTCAATCGTATCTCAGTGTAGGAAGAGAAGCTGGGGATCATTCGAGTGGTCCAGCTTGAAAACTGAAGAGGTGCGAACATGACGTTTCTTTTTGTCGCCGTCCTGCTGTACTTCCTGCCCACGATCATCGGGCACGGCAAGCGAGACGCAGCGGGAATTTTCATCGTGAATTTGCTGTTTGGCTGGACCGGCATCGGATGGTTTATCGCGCTGCTGTGGGCTTGCGCGTCGGACCCGCGTGTTTCTACTGTGCTGGTTCCGGCGGGCAGTTCGCGCTACTTCTGCCGCTGCGGCGCGCTGGAACCCGCGGGCGCCCATTTCTGCTGGGCCTGCGGCAGGCGCGTGTAAGAATCGGGCCGCGAACGAGGGACGATCGTGGACGAGAAACAACGAAACGATTCGCGGCACGTCAGCCTGGAAACGCAGTTTGAAATCTTCAAGGAATACGTTCAGACCGTCCTGAATCTTTCCACTGGCTCGCTGGTTCTCTCGATCACCTTTCTCCACGACATCGTCGGGCTTGGCTCGGAAGCGAAATCCGGCACCGCCGCCGTGCACACCGTGCATCATCCAAACATCCTCGGCATAGCCTGGATTGGTTTCCTGATTTCGATTGCCGGGTGCCTCTTTTATTTGTACTTTTTGGCGCTATTCACAAAAGATGGCACGGACTGCAAGAAACAACTGATGGCAGGGAACCTCGCCGGCCTGGGAGGCTTTGCGGTGGGTCTGATTTGCCTGGCCGCATTTGGCTGGTGCAATATTCCGTGAGCGCGACGCGCGCGCGGCATAACGAGAGTCTGGCGCTTAAGATTTTTCTTCCGCTTTCTCGTTCGGCTCGGACAGCAGTTCGAAGATATCCGCATCCGACGCGCCCAGGGCGGAAAACATCCGCCGCGCCGAATTCACCCCTCGAAATTGCACTCGCCCATTTTCGATATTGCTGATGGTGGTCTGGCTCACACCGGCCTCCGCAGCAAGCTCGGACTGATTCAAATTGCGGAACTCCCGCATCAGCGCGAACCTTTCGCCGGGAGTGCGCGCTTCCACGATCCGCCGAATCTGCTCGGCGGTGTAGTTACCCAACAGCAGACTCTTGGTCACGGTGCGATTGGCATCCGTCTGCGCACGCTGCAACTCCAGGGCCGAGTCCAGGGATTCGATTTCGTGGAGCATCTGCCGGTAGACATCGTCGCGCATCAGGACGTAATCCCGTCCCTCGATTTGCAGCCGCTCAATCTGCTGCGCCGGATCGAGAAACTCGCGTCGCATTTCGCTTTGCTGTTCCGGTTGCAACGGCAGTTTTCGCATCTCGCTCATATCAATCCTTGCTCGGATAAAACTTCAGAGCCCACCGGCTGGTGCGCCGCTTGGTGATCGTCACCACGGACGTCACTGGTTCTTCCATCTCCACCACGTGATAAGTCAACTTCCATTTGTCATCCGCTGCGGCAAAGGCGTAACGGCCGCCTGGAAAATCGCCGGAGGGCCAGGTCTCCAGAGATTCATCCTCAGTTTCCAGCTGCCTTATCACGCCTCGAATCTGTGCCTTATCAAGGCCGTCTGGCAGTGAATCCATTAGCTGCTGCGCCGCCTTTGAAAGCCAAACCTTCAACCAGCATTCCCCTTATATTATATTTCGCATAGAATGTCAATAGACATATGCGAATACGAATAAAACAGAATTGCGTTTCGCCAGGCCCACGTTGGGGCGCACCGGTCCGGCTTCCGCTCCGCAAGCTCTGTCCTGCGGTTTCGTGCCGGCGATAATTATCAAGTACAATTCGGTGCAGGATTCTAGACTATTTTCTGGAGCCGAAGTCAAGTGAACCAGCTGCGCGAAGAATTTAATCGCTGGGCCGAAGCGGGCAAGGGCGAGTCCATGGAGCACGACCATTGGCCCATCACCAAGCCCGCGCTCGGCCTGATGCAGATTGAGCCTACCGACAACATTCTGGACGTCGGCTGCGGCGCGGGATGGCTTTCGCGGATTCTGGCGCCGAGGGTGCCGCAAGGACGCGTCGTAGGCATGGATATTTCCGACGAAATGATTCACCACGCCCGCGAGGCAAGTGTCGAAAATGAAAACCTGGTATTCATCGTGGGCGGCGTGGACGAAATCCCGTGGGAAGCGAACTTCTTCTCGCGGGTGATTTCCGTGGAGTCGTCGTACTACTGGCCCGATCCCGCGAAGGGTATCCGCGAAATCTATCGCGTGCTGGCGGAAGGAGGCTCGGCCTGGATTTTGATCAATTATTACCGCGACAATCCTTACAGCCATCAGTGGGGCCCAAAACTGGCGGTCCCCACTCATCTGCTTTCCGCGGCGGAATGGGAAAAGCTCTTTCGCGACGCGGGATTCGCGGACGTGGCGCATCGCCTGATCCCCGATTCCACTCCCAACCCCGATGTGTACACCGGCCGATGGTTCCGCGACGCCAAAGAACTAGCCGATTTTCGCGCGATCGGCGCGTTGCTCGTCTATGGCAGCAAGAAAGAAACTTCACCACAGATGAACACTGATTAACACGGATAAGAACGAAATGATTGAAAAGGCCAATCCGCCGAAGGCGGGTTGGGCGTTGTTACGACGCATCCACTGAAAGCCCAATTCGCGAAAGCCGATTCCGTGTTTCCAATCATTTGCTTTTATCTGTGTTTATCTGTGTTCATCTGTGGTGTCTTGTCTCGTTTGACTAGCACCACCCGCGCGCATATACTCCGACAGTTTGCGGGGTGATGGAGAACGATGGGCGTCCTGGATAACCGCTTCGAACGCAGTTACGTCCTTTCCACAGTTGATTACGTTTTTAATTGGGCTCGTAAGAGCGCCATCTGGCCGCTGACTTTCGGGCTTGCCTGTTGCGCCATCGAAATGATCGCTTCCACCACTTCGCGCTTCGATATCGCGCGATTCGGCGCAGAGGTGTTTCGTCCCTCGCCGCGCCAGGCGGACCTGATGATTGTCGCCGGCACGGTGACGCTGAAGATGTCGCCGGTATTGAAACGCGTGTGGGACCAGATGCCGGACCCGAAGTGGTGCATCTCGATGGGCGCATGCTCCAGCGTCGGCGGACCGTTCAACGTCTATTCCGTTTTGCAAGGCGTGGACCGCATCGTTCCGGTGGACGTTTACGTGATTGGCTGCCCGCCGCGGCCCGAAGGTCTGTTCTACGCGCTGTTGAAGCTGCAAGACAAGATTGATCAGATGTCGCTGGCCAAGCGGCCCACCGCCGTGCGCCTGCAACCCGGCATGGTGGACGAATTCAAGCGCGGAGTGATGGTCGCTCAGTCGCCCGCGCCCCGCTAGCGATTCGAGATGGACGGGCGTGGCGGTCGGAATCCCATATCCTCCGGCCACTGCGCCGCGGGTACGGAGTGAAAGATTCGATGGCCTTTTTGCGGACAGCGAAAAAAGACGAAATCCCTCCCGGCACGATTCGCGAATATCAATTGGACGGGAAGAACATCGCGCTCGCCAATGTTGCCGGTAACCTCTTTGCAATCAATAATGTATGCCTGCACCGAGGCGGACCGTTAGGCGAAGGGGAGCTCGAAGGCCAGATCGTCGTATGTCCGTGGCATGGTTGGAAATACGACGTGACCAGTGGCAAGCTGACCACCAACCCGGCCGTGGGTGTGCAATGCTATGCTGTCGAAGTCCGCGGCGACGATATCTTCGTAGATGTAGGTTAACACAGGGTTTAGCTCTCGCTTCGTCCACGTTTTAACCAGTCTTGCGCGGCGGCGAAAAATCCAGTCACAAAGTTCGCCATTTTTTGCGTCTTCCGTGTATAGTTCGCCCGACACTTTTTGACGGATGACGCAACCACCCCTCAAACCAAGACGCTGGCTGCTGGCTGTGGACCCGCGCGTCTACCACTGGGATACCCTCTTCGTAAAGGGCAAGGAAATGTGGCGCCACGCCGGTCACCGTCCCGATGCGCTGCGCCAGCTCAAGCAGATTCACAAAGGCGACCGCGCCTTGGCGTATCACGGGAAGCCCGAACACGCGATCTACGCGTTGGCGGAGGTGAGCCGCGACCCCTATCCCGATCCGCACGAGGACGACACCAAGAAAATGGTGATGGATCTGCGCGCCATCGAGCGCCTGCCGCGCCAGGTGACGCTCGCGGAGCTGCGCGAGAATAAATTGCTGCGTAAGATCAAATTCCTCAAGAACACGCGGATGACCATCTGCCCGCTGACGGACGAAGAGTACGCGGAAATTCTGCGCATGGCCGGAATCGTCGCTTCTCCCGGTATTCCACTCCCCTAGAAATAGTTCCGCCGGAGATTGCTGCCTGAAATCTCGCTGATCATTGTGCAAAGCGCACGCTCCCCTCTGCATTTCCCGCGCTAGTCAGGCCTCGCGTGTGCTGGCCGATAAAGTCGGCTAAGATGGCATCCGCCTGAGGAGGGTTTTCAATGCGCAGACGTTCCCTGATGTTGTTGTTCGCGGCGCTGGCCGCCATATTCGTGGTGTTGGCGATTGCGCGCTTGGGCGCGGCCCCATCGGCTGCAGCGCAGAAGAAGCACTCCGCGTCTCCGGAAGCGTGGCTGCGTGGAGTTTCTGACGGCAGCACTCGCGTGGTGGACATGACCTACGCGATCAACGATAAGCTGCCGGCGTGGCCCGGCGATGATCGCACCTTCGAAGCGAAGACGGTCGCGACGCCGGAAAAAGACGGCTACTTCGCGCGGAGCTTCTGGACGCTCGAGCATTACGGCACGCACCTGGACGCGCCCGCGCATTTCCCTCCCGGCAAGCAATATCTCGATCAGATTCCGGTCGAGCATTTTTTCGGTCCAGCCGTGGTGATTGACGTCCGCGACGATACCGCCAAAGATCCCGATTATCGCCTGCGTGTGATGCGCGTGGAAAAATGGGAAGCGCTGCACGGGCGAATTCCTGCCGGCGCCATTGTGTTGTTGCGCACAGGATGGTCATCGCGCTGGCCGGATCAGGCGCGCTATCGCAATATGGACGCGAATGGTGTGATGCACTTCCCAGGCTATTCCGTGGAGGCTGCGAAACTGCTGATCGAACGCGGAGCGGTGGGACTGGGAATTGACACGCTGAGCATTGACTACGGACCGTCGAAGGATTTCGAAGTTCACGGCACCGATCTTCCCGCGGGACTCTATAACCTGGAAAATCTCGCAAACCTGGAGCAACTTCCCGAGGCCGGAGCGTTTCTGATCGCCGCTCCCATCAAACTCGAAGGCGGCTCCGGAGGCCCGGTTCGCGTATTCGCGCTCCTTCCTCCGTCGCAGTAGAATAGAAATATGCCCGAACTTCCAGAAGTTGAAACTGTCGCTCGCGGCTTGCGCGATGTTCTGCCCGGGCGCCGGATTCTGAGCGTGCGCTTGGGCAAAACGGACTTTATTGACGACCCCGCCTTGCTGGAGCGGGATTTGCCCGGCGGCACCATCGCCGGCATTCGGCGCCTGGGGAAATATCTCTTGCTCGACCTCAAGCCGCGGAAATCTTCTACGGAAGTGAGTTCGTTGCTGATTCATCTGGGCATGACAGGAAAAATCAGCGTTTGCCCTCCGGAAACTCCCGCGCCGCTGCACACCCACGTATTCATGGCTCTCGATGATGGCCGCGAGCTGCGCTACAACGACGTCCGCAGATTCGGCCGCATGGCGCTGCTCGCGAATGGCGCGCACGAACGCGTTCTCGGTGGCTTGGGCCTGGAGCCGCTAGAAATCAGCGCGGTGGAATTCCGCTCGCGGATTCAATCGCGTAAATCGCGCATTAAAGCCTTATTGTTGGATCAGGGCGTCATGCGGGGCATCGGCAATATCTATGCGGACGAGAGCTTGTGGCGCGCCAGGATTCATCCCGAAAAAATCGGGACCCGGCTGAAAGACGACGAACTGCGCCGCCTGCATCGCGCCGTGCAGAGCATTTTGCGCGAAGCGATCCGGCTGCGTGGTTCTTCGATCTCCGACTACGTGGATCTGGATGGGGGACGGGGAGAGTTCCAGCAAAAACATCGCGCTTACCAGCACGACGGCAAGAAGTGTTTTCGCTGCGGCGCAATTATTCGGCGCATCATCGTCGCTGGACGCAGCAGCCATTTCTGCCCGCGCTGCCAGCCCGCGCCACGCGGGCGCGCGGGCAAATCCGCCGCGCACCTCAAGCGCTCGCCGAGCCGCTCCGCCCGGTATAAAAATAAATCAAAATCGCGCCGAGCAAAGTGAAGAATCCCGCGTAGAGAAACCCGGCATTCGGGCTGAAGCTCGACCACAACACTCCGACCACCACGCTCGAAATCAAATCGCCCACGCCATTCACCGAAGCCAGCACGCCGAAACCCGAGCCGCGGTTCGCTTTCGGCAGCAGTTCCGACGCCAGCGATTTTTCCACCGATTGCTGCACCGCGCCGTGAACTCCCGCGAGGCCAAATAAAATCGCGAGCGCTGGAATCGTCGGCGGCTCGAATATGAAACCCGCGAAAGCCACCACGGCGAAAAGATAGCCCACGGCCAGAATGGCGCGTTTATTCACGCGATCGGCCAGCGCGCCCGCGGGATAAGATGCCGCCGCATCCACGAAATTGTAAAAAGTGTAGAGCGCGACCGCAATCGTGGAAGCGCGCGCAAAACCGAATCGCGGCGTCAGAATCTGGCCGGCGCGCAGAATCAGCAAGGTCGGCGCAAAATCGCCGATGCCGTGCGCGAAAACTCCGGCGAGATAATGCCAATATGTATTTGGCAGTTGCGCGAAACTCGAAACGAAACTGGGAGCGCGATGCGAGTCATCCTGGCGTCCCGGCGGCGCGAGCAGCGCGAACGCAACGGCCGCAGCAAGTCCGGGAAGCAGAGTCCAGCGCAAAACGCCGCGCGGCCCCAGCCATCCGAGGAGCGCCGTGGCGCACAGCGGGCCGAGTACCGCGCCAATCGTATCCATCGCGCGCTCGAATCCAAATGCGCGCCCTTGCTGCTCTGGCGCGACGGCGTCGGCGAGCAATGTGTCGCGCGAAGGCCCCCGGCTGCCGCGCCCTGCCCATCCCAGCGCGCGCATTACCAGAATCGCGGGCCAACTTTGCGCAAACGCGTAAGCGAATGTGGAAAGCCCCGTCGCGGCGTATCCGACGATTCCCGTGGGCTTGCGCAGCTTCGGGCGATCCGCAATCCAGCCGCCCGCCAATTTTGCAAAACTCGAAAGGCCGTCCGAGACACCTTCGATCACTCCCAGCGCAAATGCCGGCGCGCCGAGGCTCGCAAGAAATGCCGGAAGAATCGAGGTTGCGGCTTCATGTCCCCAATCCGAGAACAAACTGGCGAGGCCGATGCCCAATACGCCGCGCGTGAGCCAGCGCTGCGATGATGGCGGCGAAGGGACGCGATTTTCCATGGTGCGCTGGGCGTCAGCGAGCCGAGTTTGCTTTGGAAGTTGCAGCGGAGGCGACGCTGTCCATCAGCGGGATAGCGGTCTCAAAAACGCGCTCGGCCCAGGCCGGCCGCTCGTTGGGGTCGAGCCACATCACTGGCGCGCGCAAATTCTTGAATGGCGCCGCGGCCAGTAATTCGATCAGCAGTTCATGAATCCGGCGCTGGAACACGCGGTCCTCGGAACGAAAGCCGTCGGGCGGAATGTTTGCTTCCATGGTAGGGACGCCGACAAGAATTGTGTACGTCTCCATCCACCACAGCAGCCAGGATTCCAGCTGCGGCTGCCGCCCGAATTTATTTACGAGGTAGCAATAATTATCGAGCACCGCGCGATCGGTGATCACGTACGGAGCGCGGCGCTCGGCATCGAGCTCGGCGGCGATCTGCGCGTGCAGAATCCAGAGCTGGCCTTCGATCGTCGTGGCGGCGTTCACTGGAAATGGCGATTGGCGCGCGACTTCCGTCACGAGTTCAACGTTAAAGTGCGCCTTTTTCAGCAGCGAGCAAATTTCATACGCAAGCGTCGTCTTGCCGACTCCGTGCGTTCCGATAAGGGCGAGTTTCAACTTTCCGCCTTTCCGCAGCAGCAGTCTCGTTTCTAACACATTTCAGCGCCTGCAAGAAGGTAGCAGGGCAGTGTTCATGGCGAACTTGCCTGGCGATAACCGATCTCTGGGCCGAATCCGCGGGGGCGGTGCTGGGACTTGCCCTCCGCACCGATACCCCTCGAAATATGGATTGCCAGCGCGAGTCCGCCTGCCAAGTCTTCTTTGAGCACTGTGCTGAATCTTTTGCGTTACAGTCCACGCCTGCATAGAATCGAGCGTCGTCGCGAGTCTGCAAAAGTGAAAGGAAAACATGAGAGCGGTCGTGCAGCGCGTCACCAGCGCGCGTGTAATCGTGCATGGCAGCGTGAAGGGTGAAATCGCTGCCGGACTCGTAGCGCTGGTGGCCGTCGGACGTGAAGACACCGCTGCGACGGCGGCGACCATGGCCGAAAAAGTCGCGAACCTGCGCATTTTTAATGACGAGCAGGGCAAGACGAACCGCTCATTGCTCGACATGCGCGGCGCGGTTCTCGCCGTCTCGCAATTCACTTTGTATGGCGACGCGCGCGGCCAGCGACGGCCCAGCTTTATTCAAGCCGCACCGCCGGAGCAGGGCAAGGCGCTCTACGAGGAATTTGTCCGCGCGCTGCAAGCGCTAGGCGTGCAGGTCGCAACCGGAGTTTTTCAAACGCACATGTCCGTCGAACTGGTGAACGACGGTCCGGTGACGATCCTCCTCGATTCCGGCAAACTATTTTGAGCGAGCCGCGTCAAAACGACTCGGCGCTGACCGGCGTTCTCCGCCTTGCACAGCGCGCCACACTGCAATACGCTTTTGCGGGAGAGCCACTTGAACGAAATTGACCGCATCGTTGATCAAATGGACCGCGCGTTCGGCGGCGACGCCTGGCACGGGCCCTCGCTGGAATCCTTGCTCGATGGCGTCACTGCCGAGCAAGCGTCTCTGCATCCCGTCGCCGGCGCGCATTCCATATGGGAGCTGGTGAATCACATCGCGTCCTGGAATTCGATCGTGCAGCACCGCGCGTCCGGCGAAAAGGTGGAGGTAAGCGCTGAGGAGGATTGGCCGCCGGTCTGGGAATCAACCGATGTGGCCTGGAGGCGTTCGCTCGAGCATTTGCGGGAGTGTCGCGCGCGTTTGCGCGCCGCCGTGCAACAATTGCCGGAACATAAGCTTTCTGAAATTGTTCCCGGCAAGGATCATTCCCAGTACGTGATGCTGCACGGAGCAATTCAGCACGATCTTTATCACGCCGGGCAAATCGCCGTGCTCAAGAAGGCCATTCGGTGAGCGCAAGGCCCCGCGAATGAAGGCGCCATCCAGCGCATTCAGCGGAAAGATTCGGCCGCCACGAGAGTCCGACCATGCACGGATCGCCGATCTGGCGGGACAGCTAACTTATCCTTCGACCCCTGATGAAATCGCGCGACGCCTGAAAGGAATGCAGGGCTCCCCGGATCACACCGTATTCGTCGCCGAAACCCCCACGGGCGAAATCGCGGGCTGGATTGCGGTGTTCGTCTATCGCACCGTCGAGGCCGCCACGCGCGCCGAAATCAGCGGGTTGGTGGTGGACGAGTGTTTCCGCTCGCAGCGAATCGGCGAGGGCTTGCTGGCACGGTCCGAGGAATGGGCGCGCGAGCGCGGCTGTAGCGCGATCGGGCTACGCTCCAACGTAATCCGCGGGCGCGCGCATGCGTTTTACGAGCGGCACGGATACGCGCACATTAAAACCCAAAAATCTTTCCGCAAGCAGCTCTAGCCCCGCGTTTTTCAGGTATTGTTTCTTCCGCGGCACACCCGGCCCTTCCGGGCCATCTTGCCAGAAACATCGTAATACGATATAACTGCATAACGGGGAGAGAGCATGGCCAACCGATCCGGATTCGCCATTGATTATCACGCCATCGCAGAATTCCGCTTTGAAATCCGGCGCTTCCTGCATTCCAGCGAACGCATCGCGCGCGCTGCCGGCCTGGAGCCGCAACAACATCAGGCGCTGCTGGCCATCAAGGGGTTGCCGTCGCATCGCGTGGCTACGGTGGGCGTGCTGGCGGAGCGGCTCCTGGTGCAGCATCACAGCGCGGTGGAACTGGTAAATCGTCTGGAGGCGAAAGGATTGCTGCGGCGGGCGCGCGGCGCGGCGGACCGGCGAAGCGTGTTGCTCATTCTTACGCGACGCGGAGAAAAGTTGCTGAAGCAATTGGCGCTGACGCACCGCGCGGAATTGAAAACGGCGCGCTCGAAACTGCTGCGGGCGCTGGCGAAGGTCGTCGCCCGTGACAATCCTTCTGCTCGGGTGGAGACTGCTGCGCCACGAAAGATGTCACGGCGAGACGCGAACGCGCCCCGGAAGCGCACACCTGGAAGAAAGTGAGCCGCATAGAGTCAACCGCCGCCGCGCTGCGCTCGCCGCGAGGAAATTCGTAGTTGATGAAGATACCGATTCACAACCCGACGCCTCCAGAACCACCTAAAGGGCAACAGAAACCACGAGCTTTTGAACCGCCGCAACCAGCCGGCTATCGGCTTGCCTTGGTGTCCGTGCTGGCGGCGGCGATTGGCGCGCTCGTCGGTTTCATCGCTTACGCGCTGTACAGCCTGATCGGGCTTTTCACCAACGTCGCCTTTTACCACGAATGGTCTTTTCATTTCCGCAGTCCACGCAATTCTCCGTTGGGTTGGTGGATGATGCTGATTCCGGTTGTGGGCGGAGTGCTCATCGGACTAATGGCCAAGTTTGGCTCGGAAAAAATTCGCGGCCACGGAATTCCCGAAGCGATGGAGGCGGTGCTCATCTCGCGCAGCCGCATCGAGGCCAAAGTGGCGTTCCTCAAACCGCTTTCGGCGGCGATCGGCATCGGCACGGGCGGTCCGTTCGGCGCCGAAGGTCCCATCATTCAAACCGGCGGCGCGTTTGGTTCGCTGGCCGGGCAATTTCTTTCCACGACGGCCGCCGAACGCAAAGTGATGCTGGCCTGCGGCGGCGGCGCGGGGCTGGCGGCGACGTTCAACGCGCCCATCACTGGAGTGTTGCTGGCGCTGGAGCTGCTTCTTTTCGAGTTTCGCACGCGATCGTTCATACCCGTGGTGATCGCCTGCACGATGGCCGTGGCCATTCGACGGCTGCTCTTCGGCGGCGGTGCGATGTTCGAAATCGGCGCGGTGGATTACAACTTCCTGCCCGGGCTGCCGTATTACATTGCCCTGGGTCTATTGTGCGGCTTCGCGGCTGTGGCGTTCACGCGCGCGCTCGAAAAGCTGGAAGATTTTTTCGATCACCTGAAGCTTGTGCCGAATTATCTGCATCCGGCGCTCGGCGCGCTGGGGCTGGGCATCGTGGGATTTTGCTTTCCGCGCGTGCTGGGCTCGGGATACGACACGATTGAAGACGTACTGAACAATCACTTGGTCTTGAGCGTGGTGCTGCTGGTGCTGTTCTTGAAATCGTTCGTGGTGCTGCTTTCGCTTGGTTCCGGAACATCCGGCGGCACGCTGGCGCCCATGTTCATGATCAGCGCGGCCATCGGCAGCTCTTTTGCGATCATTGTGGACCGCGTCTTCCCGCGCGCGCATCTTTCGCCGGAAGCATTTGCCGTGGCCGCCATGGGCGCGCTGCTGGGAGCCTCCTCGCGCGCCACTTTCACGTTTATGTTCTGCGCGTTCGAAACGACGCGCGATTTCCACGCCGTGCTACCGGTGCTGCTGGTGTGCGTGCTCGCGGACGCGGTGGCGTTCACGCTTCTTCCAAATTCGATCATGACGCAAAAATTCGCCAAGCGCGGAATGCCCGTGCCGGGCGAAAGCGAAACCGAAGTGCTGAAAGCCGTGCGCGTAAACGAATTGATGCGCACGGACGTGAGGCCTATCCCGCAGGAAATGACCGTTGCCGCATTGGCCGCAGGGATGGCGCGCGGCGAGCCGACCTACAATCTCACGCAGGGTCTGCCAATTGTTTCAAGCGACGGCAATCTTGCAGGAGTCGTCACGCAGGGTGATCTACTGCGCGCGTTGGAACAGGATCCGCAGGGGAAAATGACGGTGCTCGAAGCGGGATCGCACCACCCTGTCGTCGCGTTCCCGGATGAGCTCGCGCACGACGCCATGTATCGGATGTTGCAGCGTGATATCGGCCGACTTCCGGTGGTGAGCCGCGAAAATCCGC
This sequence comes from uncultured Acidobacteriota bacterium, assembly GCA_963804655.1. GTDB lineage: Bacteria > Acidobacteriota > Terriglobia > Acidiferrales > UBA7541 > Palsa-295. The sequence goes on from CAWDRE010000002.1 coordinate 558,062, forward strand.
GCCAAATGATCGGCTACTTCAACCGTGCGAGCCTACTGGGCGCTTGGACTCGCCAGATGCACGAAGAAAGCGTTCGCGAGCACGGCTGGATTCGCCAATGGAGAAGTTCTCTTCGCGCGGCGAAGTGAACGCCACGGTGCGCACGCGGAAAAATCTAGAACCCGCCGCCACCGCCGCCGCCGAATCCACCGCCGGAGCCGCCTCCTCCGCCAAATCCCGAGCCGCCGGAGCTGCGCGGCGCTGAAGCCATCACGCTACCCACGTGCATGGACATCATGTCGAGGTCGTTCACCAGGAGGTACGGAACGAACGCGTTTCCGTAGGAGCCCTGATACCACTGCGGAGGCGGCAGGGCGATTCCCGAAAACGCCTGCACCCACCTCTTCTCCACGCGCAGCGCCATCGCGTACGGCAGATATTTTTCGAATAGCTCGGGCGTCTTCTCGAGGCGCTCGATTTGATCTTTTTCCACGCGTCCCAGGAATTCCTCGAAGCCCAGCACTTTTTCGAGTGCGCGCTCGCCCGTCACCGTTCTCGCGGACATGAACCATCCGAAGCCGGCGATCACCACGCCCGTGAGGATACCCGCGACGATCCAGGTGAACGACGCAATCCCAGTTACGTTTGCCAAATACCCCGCGCCACCGAATACCAACAGGCCACCGATCAACAGCCCCACGCCGATATAACCTTGCTTCACCGTGTCGGGACGATGCAGGTAGTAGCCGTCGCTCATCAGCGCGTTGAAAATACGGTCGCGAATCGCGGGGAGGTGCGTGTAGAAATGATTTTGCAAAGCGGAGAGCTTTACGGTCGTGCTGGCTCCATCGTCAAACAGCGCCGAAAGCATTTCCTGTTCGTGTGAGCGCGCCGACGCCCATTCCGCCGGCGGCTTCTTCAAATGGAATATATATTCTTTGCTGTGCGTCAGGCCGAGCAGGTGGCTTTCGTCCACCTGCTCGATGGTCAAATATCCTTTCACGGCGAGATCCACCAGGGTGGCGGTGATGTCGCGCATCGCAGCTTCGTTATCCACCAGCGTCCCGCATTCGGCGGGCGTCAATTGATCCGGCGGGTCGTATTGCACGGAGATTGCGTTGCGCGCAGGATCGCGGCCGCGCGTCCACCACAGCCACAGCATCACAAAGAACGCGATCACCGGGATGAAAAGCGGCAGGTTACTCCGTACGAAGCGCACGAATTGCGCGCCAGCCGATGGCGCATGCACGAATCCCTTGTCGAAGCCCACCACCGCCGTCAGGCCTTCGTGATATCCCAAGCGGCGCAGGCTGCGAATTTCCACCACGTTCCCGCTGATCCCCACCTGCGCATCCTGCGCGCGTGAACCCATTATTCCGGTGTAAGCGATCGCGTGCAGTCCGGTGACGCCGTCGGGAAGCGCGACGCGCGCGGTCACCAGGTCAATCGGGTTTTCCCATTCGTCGCCGGTTACGTTCCAATACAATTCGTCGTGGTCCGCGAAAAAACGGATGGCATCCAGCACGCGATAATGCAGCACGATGGTGCGCGTGGCGTCTTCCGCCGCCGGAACGTAAATCTTGAACTTCACATAACGGCCCTGACGGTTTTGTTCGAGCTTCAGTGTTTGTCCGGCGTCGTCCGTCGCGCTCACGTCTTCCAGGAAAAGCGTGTAGTTCAATCCTTCCGGGTCGGTGTACTCGATGGGAATGGTGCGGTAGATGCCGTGCCAGGAACCGATAAATTCCGCTTCGATCGTTTCGGTGGCGTCAATGGTGCCGTCAGCGCGCACCTGAATCTGTTCGTCGAAATGCTTGAAGACCAAATCGCGCGCGGCTACGGGCAGCGCGGCGAAAAAGGCCAGAAGGCAAACGGCGAGTGTGCGGCGCGAGACGCGCATGGCGGCGGACGGCCTACGCCGCGCCCGCGGGGCCAAAACTTACTTTGGGCGCTTCGCGTTCGGCGGGCGCGTTGATCTCGAAAAATTCACGCGGCTTGATGTTGAACATCCCGGCGATGATGCTGGAAGGGAACTGCACGATTTTCGTGTTCAGGTCGCGCACCACGGCATTGTAGTAGCGCCGCGCGTTCTGAATGCTGTCCTCGATCTGGGTCAGTGATTGTTGCAGCTGCGAAAAACTTTCCACCGCTTTCAGTTGCGGGTAAGCCTCGGCCAGCGCGAAAACCTGGCGCAGGGCCGACGTCAACATGCCTTCCGCCTGCGCTTTGGCCTCGGGTCCTTGCGCCGTCATCGCGCTGTTGCGCGCGGCCACCACGCCTTCCAGAGTGCCTTTCTCGTGCGAGGCGTAGCCTTTCACGGTTTCCACCAGGTTGGGAATCAAATCGTAGCGGCGCTTCAGCTGCACATCAATGTCCGACCAGGCGTTGTCGCATTGCACCTTCAAACGCACCAGCCCGTTGTACATTCCGATGACAAACACCACCAGCAGCACAACGATGACCAACAGCGCCAGGATCATCACGGCCCTCCAGCTCCAGGATGGATGCGGGTCGCAACCCGCGGCCCAGCATACGGCCTGCGCTTATCCGTGTAAAGTGCACTCTGTATGATGCTGCGGTTTCGTTTCCAACCGGCGCTCCTTTGAGGTTCACGCTCGAAATGTGGTAAATATGAACCGCGGTCCGCATGGTGCGACATGCAACCGGACAATACATCGGCGGCACCGGTCAAATCTCGGCTCACTCGGCCTTTATTCAACTGTTCGCCGCGCATTGCCAAGAATCTAACGGCGAGCAGCATACTCACGATAGTGCCACTCATTACTTCCCCCACTTTGGCGACGCTCGCGTGGCACGTTCGCCACGGCCACACCATCGAATGCCGGGGCAAGCCGGTTTATGTACCAATGAGATGGATCGCGGAGATTGATGGCAGAAATAACGCCACGCTTACGAAATTCCCTCTCGTGCTGCCGCTGCAACCAGGAGGAACCGTTCTCGAGAGATCGATAACGATCGGGCAATACCTGCCAGCTCGGAACCGGAACGTGAATGATCAATACAAAACGTTCGAAGGCTGGTTCTGGAACTTACACTCCGAGCTTCGTCAAGCCATCTCCGGCCCGATCAGGATGGGTTCCGGTTCAGAAGAAGCATTTTGTATGGAGGGAAGCGATCCTGCGACGATTCGAATCACCGCATCGTGCTTGGTTCTCGGCGGCACGTGGACCGCAGACTTTATAGGGAACAAACCCGATGTGGAAGACTTCTTCACGATAGTCCGCAGGCTAAACTGAACCACCGAATACGGCACTGTCGAGCGTCCGCTTCCGCTACTCGTAGCGCAAGGCTATCATCGGATCCACCTGCATCGCGCGCCGTGCCGGAATGTAACACGCCACCAGCGCCACAACCGTTAGCAGAGCCGAGACAGCGACAAAAGTAACCGGGTCGGTCGGCGAAACGCCATAAAGCTGGCTCACCATCACTCGCGAAAGCAACAACGCCCCGGTGATGCCAATCACCGAACCGGCCAGCGCCAGCAGCAATCCCTGCCGCACCACCAGCATCAGCACATCGCCGCGGCTGGCGCCCAGCGCGATGCGAATTCCAATCTCGTGCGTGCGCCGCGACACCGAATAACTCATCACGCTATAGATGCCCATCACCGCGAGCAGCAGCGCCAATCCGGCAAATGCGGCGAGCAGCAGCATGCCGAAGCGTTGCGGAGAAAGGGACGCGGAAACCGTGTCGTCCATCGTGCGAACGTTCAGTAGAGGCACGTCCCCGTCAATTTCGCGCACGGAACTTGTAATGGACGGAATGGCACTCAACGGATCCATTCCCGTGCGAACAGCCAGAATCATTCCGAATGAACGCCAGCTTGCGCCTTTCGGAGGAGACAACTGGCCCACCGGCAGATAGAGAGTCGGAGCTGGCCGGGTCTCATTGAGCGCTTGCAATTTAACGTCGGCTACCACGCCGACCACCACGCGCGTGACGTCCGGGAAAAAGTACATCGTCAGATGCTTACCGATTGGATCCTCATGCGGCCAGAAAAGTTTAGCCATGGATTGGCTGATCAGCACGGCCCCGGGCCGCCCGGGTACGTCGGAGTCGTCAACATCACGCCCGCGCAAGAGCGATATGTGCATCGCGCTCATATATCCGGGACTAATAAGGCGAACGTCCACCTCCGGTTGGTCGGCCATCGCTACGACCGGCCGCCCTTCAATTGAAATCGGCTGATGCGAACCGTCATCGCTCAAAGGCATCGCGTCAATCAGCCCGGCCGCCTGCACTGCGGGCAGCGCGCGCACTCGTTCGAGAACGCGGTTGAAGTAGCTGACCTCTTGCCCCGGCTCGGGAAATTTATTTTGCGGAATCGAGACTGCCATCGTCACCACGTGATCGGGGTCGAAGCCGGGGTTGGTTTTCTGCAGCGCCCATAAGCTGCGAATCATCAGGCCGGCGCCGATCAGCAGCATGAGTGAAAGCGCGATTTCCGAAACAACGAGTACGTTTCGCGTTCGGCCTCCGCCCGAATCCAAAGCAGTGCGTCCGAGGCCTTGTTTCAGTGCTTCGTTCAGATCCGTTTTGGCCATACGCAGAGCCGGTAGCAGCCCAGCCGCGAATCCCGTCAACAGGGAAACGCCTAGAGTGAAAGCCAACACCCAACCGTCCAGGGCAATTTCGTTCGCCCGCGGCAGCCGCTGCGCCAAGAATTTCACGATCAAAATCATCCCGAAGTGCGCGAAGACCAGGCCCAGCGCGCCGCCCACAACGGCCAGCAGCAGCGTTTCGGAAAAGGCTTGTTGCAATAACCGCCGGCGCGTTGCGCCCAGTGCCGCGCGCACGGCCGATTCCTTCCTTTGCGCGAGCGCCTTGGACAGCACCAAGTTCGCTACGTTCGCGCATGCAATCAGCAACACCAACGTCACCGCGCCGAGCAGAATCAGCAAGGCCGGCCGCACATCGCCGACGAGATCGTCGCGCAACGGAACGGCGATGGCGCCCCACCCCTTATTGGCCGCCGGGTATTGCTGCGCCAGACGGTTGGAGATCGCGTCAAGTTCGGCCTGTGCCTGCTGCAAAGTAACCGCATCCCTCAGCCGCGCGACCACTGCATAGTTATGGTTATCGCGAACGGCGCGCTCCCGGTCGGTCCAAGCCAGGGGCTTCCACATTTGCGGTTGCTGGTCCGGATCGCTCGCGATCGGAAACTCAAACCCCGGTCCCATCACGCCAATCACCGTGAAGGCCTGCCCATTCAGTTCGATGCTCTTGTTGACGATTTCAGGGTTGCCGTCGAAATGGCTGCGCCATAGTCCGTCGCTCAAGATAACTTCGTGCTCGTGCCCGGGCTCATATTCGCCGTCGAGGAAATCGCGTCCGAGCAGCGGCCTCGCGCGCAAAATGGAAAGCAGGCCGCTCGTCGCCGCGCAGATACGAATTGCCTCCGGCTGGCCGGAACCGGTGAGCGTGTAGCGCCCGAATCCATAGGCCGCCATGCCCTTGAATCCGTGGCTTTCAGTCTGCCAGTCAATGAAATTGGCCGGCGAGACCGCAAATTGCTTCATGCCGGGAAACGAAGCTTGCGGGGGCGTGTGCCACACCTGGACCAACCGGTCGGGCTGGTCAAACGGCAAAGGCCGCAGCAATACTGCATTCACCACGCTGAAAATCGCTGTGTTCGCGCCGATGCCCAACGCAAGAGCGATCAGAGCCGTTGCGGTGAATCCTGGCGCGCGCAGCATCGTGCGCGCTCCATAACGCAAATCCTGAATCAGAGTTTCCATCAGGTGCGCGCTGCGCGCTTCGCGGCATTCTTCCTTGGCCTTATCCACGGCGCCAAATTCCAGCCGCGCCCGCCGTAGAGCTTCTTCTCGCGGCACGCCGCTGCGCACTAAATCGTCGGCGTAGGCTTCCAGGTGAAATTGCAGCTCAGCATCCATCTCGCCGTCCATCCGCGAGCGCCGCACGGTTGCGCGCAGCCAAGAACGCATTCGGCTCCAGAGCGTCATACTTCCTCCGGTCTCGTCTCCAAGATTCCTGCAATCACGTCCGCCATGCGATTCCACTTTTCTGCTTCCGTCTGGAATCGCCGCTTGCCCGCCGCCGTGAGACGGTAATACTTGGCCTTGCGTTTATTTTCCGATTCGCCCCACTCGCTGGCGATCCAGCCCTGGTGTTCCAGGCGGTAAAGCGCGGGATAGAGCGAGCCCTGTTGAATCTCCAGGCGGTCTTTGGAAATTTGCTGGATACGCAGCAGAATGCCGTAACCGTGCAAGGGGCCCAGCGAGACGGCCTTGAGGATCAACATGTCCAAAGTGCCTTGCAGCAGATCAATCGGTTTTGCCACTTTCTCCCCTTGCGCGTCTAGGAGAAAATAGCAGCGCTCTCCTCGACTGTCAAGGAGAGCGTGCCCACGGGTGGGCTAGATCTACGGCGGGAGCGGCAACTAGGCTGAGTCAGCGATTCACGCAGCCGTTGAAGCTGCTTGCGAAAGTGCACCCGGCTCGACCGAGCGGCGAAGAGCATGAACGGATCGGGCTCCATCCGCCATCCAATTTGTCCCTGGAAACCAAAATCGCTGCGACGCGATTTAGCGACGAGACTGATTCGGCATTGATATATTGAAGCTGTGGGGTCGCCATAGTGATCGATTTTCAATTTAATTATCCGCAGCTCGGCACCGAAGCCGGCTTCATATCGGCTGCGGTGCAGAAGCACGTCAAGGAATCGAGCGCGTGGATTCATGAAAAACCCTCGGTGGGAATGCCGCCGCATCGCAAGGTCGCGGCGACTTTCCTGTCGCAGTGGGGCACGGACGTTCCGCCCAGTCGAGTGTTTTTATGTTCGGGTGGACACAGCGCGGTTTCCGTCGCGCTCACCAGAGCTTCGCTGGACGGCGCCGCGGTAGCAGTGGATGAACTGACCTATCCGAGCTTTCGCACCATGGCAGCGAATCGTGGGATCGAGGTGATCGCCTGCCCGGGCGACGCCGACGGAATGCTGCCCGGGGCGCTCGATGATGCGGCTCGCTCGGTGAACCTGAAGGCGGTGTATCTGACGCCAACGGTGCACAATCCGCTAGGTGCGGTAATGCCCGCAAACAGAAGGATTGCTCTCGCAGACGTGATCCGGCGGCGCGGTCTCTGGCTGATCGAAGACGACGCGTATCGTTTCCTGGAACCGGACGCGGTTGCTCCGATATCCTGGCTCGTACCCGATCGGAGTTTCTATATTTACAGCTTCACGAAACCGGTTGCGCTGGGCCTGAAAGTTTCCTATCTCGCGGTTCCGGAAGGTCTTTCGGATGGTATCGAGGACTTCATCGAGCAGGGCAATAGCGGTACGTCCCTCCTGTTCGCCGAAGTGCTCACGTCCTTGATGCTCGATGGAACGGTGCAACAGATAATCGCCGAGAAACAGGTCCTCGGCCATGAAAGGCAAGCATTGATCTCGACCGGTCTCGCGGGGTTGAAAAAGCGCGCCCACCGCAACGGCTTTCATTCCTGGATCGAACTCCCGCAGGGAATCGCCGCGGATGCCTTCTGCGCGGCCTGCAAATCCGCTGGTGTGCTCATCAGTTCCGGTTCGCGCTATGGCAATGGGAGCGCCGAATCCGCGCGATTCTTCCGCTTGGCCGTCGGAAATCAACGCAGCAGCGAGCGCATCACCGAAGGGTTAGCGTTGGTAAAGAAGGTCCTGTCCACTTTTTGACGCGCCAGTTTGCCGCGCGTTCTCGAATGTTCGGCTCGCTGAAAATGAAATTTATTTCGGCGGGTTCAGGCTGGGATCCAGGCGCTTCGCTTCTTGAAACTCCTGCTTGGCGGCGTCGCTATCCTTCAACCGCGAGAGCGCCATCCCCAAATTGTAGTGCGCGTGCGCGAGATTAGGATTCAAGCGGATCGCTTCGCGGTAGCTGTCCGCGGCCGGCTGATATTGCCCTTTGTTGAAGAGCGCGTTGCCAAGATTGAATCGCGCATCCGCATTGTCGGGTTGTTCCGCGATCACTTTTACGAATGCAGACTGCGCTCCGTCCAAATCGCCGAGTTGCATCTTCGCGGCGCCCAGGCCAATTTCCGCCTGTGGAAAATCAGGTTGCAGATCCAGCGCCTTCTTGAAATTTTCAGACGCCTTCTGCGGCTGGTTCGCCTGCATATAAGCATTCCCCAGATTGTAAAGCGCGTGCGCTTCATCCGGTTTCAGCGCCAAGCCCTTCTGATAGGTTGCAATCGCATCGCCCAGTTTTCCTTGCCCCTGATACACAAGCGCGAGATGGAAATCCACTTCCGCCTGGTCCGGTTTCAACGCGAGGCTTTTCTCAAAACTGGTGGCGGCGTCATCAAGTTGTCCTTGCGCGTACAAAAGCTGCCCCAGATCGAACCATGCCGGAGCATCGTCCGGATGATCGGCAACGATTTGCCGGTATTGCGCGATCGCCTCGTCATTCCGCCCGGCATTGCGCAGCGCCAACGCATAATTCGCGCGGATGTCCAGCGACGTGGGCTCAAGCGCCACGGCTTGCTGATAGACAGGAATCGCTTCGTCCCACTGCTTCCCGGAATCCAGCGCCGCGCCGAGATTGTTCAGGGCATCCACGTACTTCGGCGAAAGCTCGATAGCCCGGCGGTAGGCCGCGATCGCATCCACCGCGTTGCCGGAAGCAAAAAGCGCGGCGCCCATGCCGTTGTAAGCTTGCGCGAATTTCGGATTCAGCGCGATGGCCTTCTGATAGGCCGAAATCGCATCGTAATACTTTTTCTCGTGATAAAGCGCCAGGCCCAGGTTGCTTTCCGCGACGGCGTCGGTGGGCTTGACTGCAATCGCCTTCTCGAAATCCGCGATCGCTTCGTCGTCTTTCCCTTCGCTATCCAGCACCATGCCCAAATTGCTGAGCGCCTCAGGGAAATCGGGATTCAACGCGAGCGCCTGGCGAAATAACGCGGCGGCTTCATCCATTTTCCCTTTTTGATAGAGTTCCAGCCCACGATTATTCAGTGTGACGGCGTCGCCGCTTCCGGTCGCCCGGCTCTGCGCGCAAATCTCCTCGGTAGGTCCCAAAAACATTAAGGCAGCCGCCAGGAAAACGATTGGTCCAGTTGCACGCCGCATCTCCAGCAGCCCTCCCAGCCGTCTGCGCGAGCGTAACACAGGTGAAAACCGCGCCGTCAACCACCGCCCGCGATTTCGACGCGGCAGGGCTGGCCCACGGACCGCCATCGCGCGCGAGGCGAAGAGCGCGCGAAGATTCGCGATCTAGTAACTGTTTGTGTTACCGCCGCGCATTTCGCGGCTATCGCCGCGCGTTGAATGCTCTATCCTGTGCATCCAGCCTCCCAGAGAGACAATTTATGGCGAACCCTTCTGCTGCCGGAAATTCGTACCGCGCAGCGCGCCGCAGCACGCGCCGCGATCAAGCTGTACTGATGACTGTGTCCGGAGTTGACTCGCGTCGCGGACCTTACAGTGAGAAAGTTTCGACGCTCACCATCAGCTGTCACGGCTGCAAGTATCCGTCGAAGTATCAGGTCTTGCCCGAGGCCTGGGTAACCCTGGAATTGCATCCCGAGAAGGCCGACGCTCCCAAGATCTCGGCGCGCGGCCGCGTAAAGTGGGTGCAGCGCGGCGGCGAGTCGAGCGGCCCATTTTTCACCGCCGTCGAATTCGAAGATCCCTATAACATCTGGAAGATTGATTCGCCGCCGGAAGATTGGCTGCCGTTTTGCGGCGAACGCAAACGCAAGACCGAATCCCCGCAACCTAAGCCCGTGGCTATTCTGCGGCCGGATGCATCCGCGGCAATTCCGAAAACCACCTTCATAAAAATCGCAAGTTCCAGTGAACCGCTGTTCGCGCAACATCTGGCTTCCGCGAATCGCCCGGTCGGCCACCTGATGGGTGAATTCCAGCAGCAAATGGAATTGATGATTTCTGAAGTGGCGGCGGCCGCGGTTCGCGAGCAGACGTCGTCCATGTTGCAGGAAATCCGCTCCGGGCTGCGAGACGACGCCAAGACGATCCTCGGTGACGTAGCTGCATCCAAGACCGGAGACTGGGCCGAACAATCCCTGAAGCAAATTCAGCAGGCCAGCCAGGAAAGCGTTCGCGCGCTGCACTCCCAGTGGATCAAAAAGATCGCGTCGGACCTGACGCAATCACTCCAGCGAATCGAATTGCGCCAGCGGGAAGTCGAGGCGCTTTCCGAAACCCTGTTTACGAACTCCCTGGAACGCCTGCAGCGCAATCTCGAAGTATTCCAGAAAAACGCCGTCGAGCGCATCGTCGTGCGCCTGAAAGACCGCATGGCGCCTTCGTTCAAAGACGCCCGGGACTTCGCGGACGATCTGGCCAAGCGCAAAGACGATCTGGAAAAAACTCTGGTGGATTCCTCGGAAAAATACTCACTCGAGGTGGAGCAGACTTGCGAGCGGCTGGAAAAACAGTTTGAAGTGGTGATGCGCGCGCGCCTGGACGCCGCGCGGGAAGAACTCGACCGCCTCGCCGGCACCGTCGCGAGTTCGGCCGCTCAAAATATCCGCGCCGCCTCCGGCCAGTTCGAAAAAGACGCGCAGTCGCGCTTGCATGAAGCCTCGCAGCGCACCATAGAATCCGCGCACAAGTCTCTGGAACAAAAAGCCGCGGCCACCTCCAGCGAATTCGCGACGGAGTTGACGCACTACAGCCGCAGCCACTTGGAATTTGTCAGCGGCGCCATTTCGGAGCTTGCCAAAGGAATCGGGAAACTTTCGAAGGACTAACGGGCCAGTTCGCATCAGCCCGGGGCCGGGATGATGGAAGGTCAAATCCGCATATCGCCGGACGTTCGGCTGCTCCTCGAACAAAATCACTGCGTCGCTGACTCCTGCGATGAAATCGCGGCGATGGATTTTGACGGCCGCTCGTTGTGTCTCGGTCACTTCCTTCCGGCCTGCGTCGGGGAACTCGAAGCGCGCAACGCTCGCCTGCGAAATCTTCCATTCGACTCTGCGGCTACGGACGCCTTTAAGGAATTCGTGGCGCACTGCGCCAAACAGGTTGAAAAACTGACCGAAGACGCCAGGTTCGTGCAAGGCCACGCGAGAGCCGGGCTCCTGGATTTTCTGCTGCGCGTTTCCCATCTCAGCCAAAGCATTCGCCGCGGCCCGCGCGCAGTTTCTTCAGTGCCGATTTGGCTGCGCCGCGAAGACCCGTACCAGACATGGCATGAAGAAACCTGGACCGTAACGCTCAGCCGTCATGGAGCCGGCGTGCTGTGTCACCGGCCAATCCAGCAAGGCGGCACCGTGGTGCTCTGCCGAAAAGATAAAGGCAGCCGCGCCGCCGCCCGCGTTGTTTATTGCCACCACGATTCGCAAGGCCGCAAATTGATCGGCGTGCAATTCTGCGACAGCGTTGACTTCTGGGACTTGAGCTGAAATCCCGCCCGCCGTCCCCTCACACGCTTCCTCCGCCTCCGCGAAGAAATGATTGACGCTAAAGACGCCCACTATGGCACTGTAGTAACTGATCCGCAGTTGTTCGGTCTTGCAGCCAACGCTCCTCCCGCACGCCAGGATTCCAGAATGCTGATTCGCTTGGGATACGACATTATTTTCGATACTCCCGCTCCCGTAGCGATCGTCGCTCTGCTGAAAGTCCATCCTTCGCGAGTCCATGATCTTCGTGAACCGGATGAACTGAAACTCGAACCCGCCGCGCCCGCCGACTCTTACATGGACAGCTTCGGAAATAATTGCTGCCGCTTTCTAGCTCCGGGCGGACCAATCCGCTTGAGCAATTCCACGCTGATTTACGATAACGGCGAGCCCGACCCTGTGGCGCCCGCCGCGCGCGAGGTTCCGGTGCAGCACCTGCCCAGCGACGTGCTTGGCTATCTTCTGAACAGCCGCTACTGCGAAGTGGACCGCATGTCCAATATCGCCTCCGAACTTTTTGGTGGCGTCGCTCCGGGATGGAATCGCGTCAGCGCGGTGTGCCAGTGGGTGCATCAGCGAGTGACGTTCGGCTACCAATTCGCGAACGCCAAGAAAACCGCTCTCGATGTCTTCACGGACCGTTTCGGCGTTTGCCGCGATTTTCAGCACCTCGCCGTTACCTTGTGCCGCGCGCTGAATATTCCGGCGCGTTATGCCACCGGCTATCTGGGAGATATCGGAGTCCCCGCCACGCCCGTGCCCATGGATTTCAGCGCGTGGTTCGAAGCCTATCTGGAAGACCGCTGGTGGACGTTCGACGCGCGTCACAATCAACCGCGCATCGGCCGTGTCTTGATGGCGGTGGGCCGCGACGCATCCGATGTGGCGCTAACCACCTCATTCGGCACCGCGAATCTGCAGCAATTCTACGTCACGACCGCGGAAGAGCCAGAATGCCAAAGCGCACATTGCTGAGCGCTTGAATCGTCGGACACCCCCCGGTCGAATCATGGCCGCCACCGAACACATCGTCGCCCAACCGCCATCCGGCTCGCCATCCCGCAGTATCGCTAGCGTCAAGACACCTTTTGAGTTAGGCTCATTGCAACAGTACCGCACGAGGACACCCCTTCCTCTGGAATTGAGATTTCAAAAGGCATCTTGGGATGCTCTTCAAGACGTTTAGCGCAGCCGTCTTCGGCATTGACGCCTATCTCGTCGAAGTCGAAGTGGACGTAGTCCCGGTCATGGAAGGTTTTTTCACGGTGGTCGGCCTGCCGGACATAGCCGTGAAAGAAAGCCGCGAACGTATTCGCGCCGCGCTGCGCAATTGCGGCTTCGATTTTCCATCCAGCCATGGCGTCACCATGAATCTCGCTCCCGCGGACATCCGCAAGGAAGGCTCCGCGCTCGACCTGCCAATGGCGCTGGGCCTCGCGGGCTGCCAGGGAAGCTTCTTCGGCAAAGTTCTCGATACTCACGTATTTCTCGGCGAACTCTCGCTCGATGGTGGCGTACGCTCGGTCCGCGGAGCGCTTTCAGCAGCGCTTGCCGCGCGCGAACGCGGCATCAAAAATGTCGTCGTGCCGGAAGCCAACGCCCGCGAAGCCGCCGTGGTCGAGGGCATCAAGGTATTCGGCGTGAAATCGCTGCCTCAGGCCGTGGATCTGGTCAACGCACCCGAATCTTTTCAGCCCGTGGCCGTGGACACTTCTCAAATGCTCGCCGAATCCAGCGAATACTCGGTGGACCTGCGCGACGTGCGCGGCCAAATGTCCGCGAAACGCGCGCTGGAAGTCGCCTGCGCCGGCAGCCACAATATTCTGCTGATCGGTCCACCCGGCGCCGGCAAGACCATGCTCGCGAAACGGATCCCCACGATCTTGCCGCCCATGTCGCTGGAAGAAGCCATCGAGACCACGCGCATTCACAGCGTCGCCGGCGTGCTGGAAGATTCGCGCGGCCTCGTCGGCACGCGCCCGTACCGCTCGCCGCACCACACCATCAGTGACGCGGGCCTGATCGGCGGGGGCGCGATCCCGCGTCCCGGCGAAGTCTCCCTTGGACACAACGGGGTCGTTTTCCTTGACGAGCTTCCGGAATTTCAGCGCAACGTCCTGGAAGTGATGCGCCAGCCATTGGAAGATGGGAACGTCACCATCGCGCGCGCCTCGCTCTCTGTGAATTTTCCCGCGCGCTTCATGCTCGCGGCGGCGATGAATCCATGTCCCTGCGGATTTTTCGGAGACGGCACGCGCGAATGCCACTGCTCGCCCGTGCAGATTCAGCGTTACGTCTCGAAAATTTCCGGGCCGCTGCTCGACCGCATTGACATTCACATCGAAGTGCCCGCCGTGAAATACAAGGAGCTGCGCGGCAATACCGAAGTCGAGAGTTCCGCCTGCGTGCGCGCCCGCGTGCTGCGCGCGCGTGAAATCCAGTGCGCGCGATATCGCGGCGAAAAAAAGCTCTACGCCAATTCGCAGATGCCTCCCAAACTCATTCGCAAGCACTGCGCCATCTCCACCGAAGGCGAAAAACTTCTCGAATCCGCCATCCAGCGCCTGGGACTTTCCGCCCGCGCCCACGACCGCATCCTGAAAGTCTCCCGCACCATCGCCGACTTGGAGGGCGCCGAATCGCTCCTGCCCAAACATCTGAGCGAAGCCATCCAGTACCGCACCCTGGACCGCACCTACTGGGCCTAGGGTTTTCCAGCTAACCAAGCCCCGCGCTCATGTGCTGAGCGCACCTTTTGAGCGGGAGCGCGAACTGTACTAAACTCCCCCCGCGGATCGCGTCCACATGCCCACCGCCCCCAAAATCGTCCGAGAACAGCGCTGGCCCGCGTTTGTCGCGATGATTGCTGCCGGGGGTTTGTATCTGGCGCTGCCGGAGCGACTGTCGCTGGGACCCAGCTGGCTATTGCTCGTCGTAGTTTTCGTGCTGATGATTCCGATCGTGTTGTCGCACCGCCGCGGCGATTTCCAGATCACCAAGATTTTCACGATGGTGGCCAATACCGCGATCACTCTTGGCATGATCGCGTCGCTGGCATTGCTCATCGAGGGCATTCCACATCATCGCGATTCGCCGACGGCCCTGTTGCGCGGCGCCACCGCCCTGTGGGTCACGAATGTGCTGGTCTTCGCGCTGTGGTATTGGAAACTCGATGCGGGCGGTCCGCTGGGCCGCGAAGGTTCGCGCGGCCGCGTGGATAGCTCGTTTCTGTTCCCGCAGATGCTAAGTCAGGAAGGCGAAAGTGAGGCGTGGTCGCCGAACTTCATGGACTACCTGTTCCTCGCCTTTAACACCAGCACGGCTTTTTCGCCGACGGACACAGCCGCACTATCTCGCTGGGCCAAAGCGGGGATGATGCTGCAATCCCTGATTTCGTTGACGATCGTCGCTCTGCTGGCCGCGCGCGCCGTGAATATTCTCTAGGCGCAATCCGATATCAAGCGGCAAAGTAGCGCGTCGGCGTCTGCCCGAGTTGCCGCCGGAACATCACAATGAACGCGCTAGCGCTGCGATAGCCGCTGTCCCATGCCGCTCCGCTCACTTTTTCTCCGGAGGCCAGCAATTGCATGGCGTGCAGCAGCCGCAACTGCCGGCGCCATTGGCTGAAAGTCATTTTGGTTTCGGCGATGAAGAGGCGTTCGATGGTCCGCTTGCTGGCGCCGCTAGCCGCGCAGAGCGCCGCGAGCGTCTTTTGCTTTCCGGGCTCGGACACGAGAGCTTGCACGATTCTCATCGCCCGCGGATCGCGGGGGTGGGGAAGCTGCAGTGGGATCGAATGGATCGCTTCCAATTGATCCACGATCATTTCGATCACGCGCCGCTGAACGGGTTCCGTTATCTTCAATTTCGGAAACTTGCAAGCGTGCAGAATCAGTTCGCGCAGCAGCGGCGACACGTTCATCACAAAACACTTCGCGGGCTCGGTCCGCACCAGCTTGGGAGCGAAGTATAGCGTCCGCATCGAAACCGGCCCGCCGATCCCCACGGAGTGCGGCGTTCCCGCCGGAATCCACACGGCGCGCAGCGGCGGCACCACCCAAATGCCTTGCCTGGTCCGCACGGTCATTACGCCGTGCGACGCAAAAATCAGCTGATCCTCGGGATGAGAATGCTCGGGAATCACGTGCTCTCCCGCAAAATCATGGGCCAATGTGGCGAGTTGCGCCGTTTGGCGGCCCCGGTGATCGCGTAAAAGGCTGTGGCACTTCTGCGACATTTGTTGTCAACATAGCGGGAGACAACGCGCGCCGCAAGTGTTAGTTTCCAATCGCCCCACGTTGCAACGGAGGACAGGAATGCTAGCTTCCAGCAAGATCATCGGCGTCATTCCCACCAAAGATTCCAAGGGCGCCCGGGAATTTTACGAAGGCAAGCTGGGTTTCCAGTTCGTCAGCGACGACCAGTTCGCCCTGGTGATGATGGCGGGCGACACCATGCTGCGCATCAGCAAGGTCCCCAAAGATTTCGCTCCTGTTCCGTTCACCATCCTGGGCTGGGAAGCGCAAGATATCGAAGCCATGGTCCGCTGGCTCACAGCTCGCGGCGTCGCCTTTGAAAAATATCCCTTCGTTCAGGATCAGGAGCTGGGCATCTGGACAGCACCCGGCGGCGACAAAGTCGCCTGGTTCAAAGATTCCGACGGAAACGTGCTCTCGGTAAGCCAACATCGCAGATGAGCCGCGTGTGGGACCAATGTCTTTCGTCAGGGCACGGCTTCACAGTTTGCGAGAAAGTAATGCGAGTGTTATCACGAGCGCAGCGAGGCCTGCCTACAGCAGGCAGGGATCTGCTGTCCGCTCTAAATTTGAGAAAAAAGCAGATTCCTCGGGCGAAATTCGTCCTCGGAATGACAATTTGACCGTTTTTCCGGAAGCTGTTTAGCCGCCGAGGGGCACGAGTTTCGAGTTTGCACGCAAGGCTTGGATGACGCTGTAAATGTTTTACATTTCAATCTGTGGCATCGGCCCAAGACGAAAGGAGGCGCTATGAAAAAAGCGTTGCTGCTGGGGACGATCCTCGGCGGCCTGACGGCCTTCATCTGGAGCTCCATCTCATGGGAGCTCCTCGGCTGGCACGAAAAAGACATGCTCAGATTCCAAAACGAAGACGAAGTCTCCGCCGTAATCGCTTCGCACACCACCAAGGACGGCGTTTACCTCCTGCCCACCATGCCCTCGGGCGAAGGCATGACCGCCGAGCAAAAGAAGCAAGCGCAGGCGGCGGCCATGGCCAAAATGCAAGCCGGCCCAATTATGTTCGCCGCGGTGCGTCGCGGCGGTTTTGGCTCTTACGGCCGCGGGCTGATCATCCAATTCTTGAGCCTGTTAGCCGCAGCAATCCTCCTGACCTGGCTCTTACTGCAGACCGCTGGCCTGAGCTACGCGCGCAAGGTAGCGTTCCTGGCGGTTGTCGGCCTCTCGGCCAGCGTCATCGTGGATCTCCCCAATTGGAATTGGTGGGGTTTCTCGGGCATGTACACCACCGTGAACCTGGCCGATTCCACCATCACCTGGCTAATCGCAGGCCTGGTAATCGCCAAGGTGGCGAAGAAGCAGACGAATTAGCAGGACGCCTGGTCGGCACTCCGAGCGACCGGGGCTGGCCGGTACTGCCCGCGCATTGACTTGCACTCCGACGCTGTGATAACCATACTCCCGCTCTTTCAAAGGATTTTCCCGACATCGGATGCCGGCCAAATCTCAACGGATCGAAGTCACGCTTGAAACGCTGCTCGAAAGCGTGGACCTCGCCGAAAGCATTTCCATGCGCGTGGCGGAAGCCGCGGGATTTCCCGAGGAAGAGGTCCACAAGATCGGGATGGCTGTCCGCGAAGGCGTGATTAACGCCTACAACTACGGCAACCAGCAGGATCGCCAGAAGAAGATCATGATGACCGTCGAGCTGCAGCCCGACAACATGATCGTCCGCGTCCTCGACCAGGGTAAGGGCTTCGAACTGACCGAAATCCCCGATCCGCTCGCGGAAGAAAACCTGCTGCGCACCTCCGGCCGCGGCCTTTTCCTGATGCGCGCCTTCATGGATGAGTTCAAAGTGGAACGCGGCCCGGAGGGCGGCGCCGAACTAATAATGATAAAGAAACTCCCGCAAACAGTTTCCGGTAACGGCAAGCACCAACCGGAGTAGAATCACCATACGAGGTTCCCGTGGCTCTTCAAGGTACGCGCCGTCAACTCGGCGACGTTACAATCGTTGATTTCAGCGGCAAGATCACGCTCGGCGAAGGCAGCGCGATGCTGCGCAAGACCGTTCGCGAGTTGGTGGAAGCCGGCAATAAAAAAATCCTGCTCAGCTTCTACGACGTGGATTACATAGACAGCTCCGGCATCGGCGAACTCGTGAGCGCCTACACCACCGTGAAAAACGCCAGTGGTGAGCTGAAGCTCCTGCATCTCACCAAACGCGTTCACGACATCCTGCAAATCACACGTCTCTTCACCGTCTTCGACGTGCAGTCCGACGAAAACGTGGCTATCCACAGCTTCAAGTAATTTTCCGGCCGCACTCGCGAAGTTTAACCTCGTCGCTTGGCCAGCCGGCGTTCGCGTACAGTTTTTCCCTGATGCGGTTAGCTCCGTGTGATGTGGTAAACTGAAGGCGTCACAGAAATTCTGAAGCGTGTAAAGAATGCATGGCCTACCTTCATCTGGCTTCGCTAAGTCATTTCCCACCAGCAGATTACCTTGTCAGGCGACGGTCGGCCAATTGCTCACAACGCGGTTGGAGCATTTCGGCCGTAAGAATCTGCCGACCGCAGGACAGACGCCCAGGGGCCACGAATGAAGCTTAGCCTGCGACTCATCGCCTCCCTCGTCCTCAGCATCAGCCTCGTCACGTTTTTCGTTGCCCGCAATCAAGTCCGCGGTGAGAAGAAGGGCTTGCGCGCCGATCTCGCTCGCCGCGGAGAAATCCTCACCGAGAGTCTGCAGGAAACTGTCGAGCCGGTATTGCAACGCGGCTCCGAAAACCAGTTGCACAGAATCGTCGAACGTTTTGGCGATCGCGAACATCTCGCGGGCGTCGCCATCTACGATCCCAACGGCAAGCTGCTCGCCGCAAGCGACAGGTTGGAACACAACGCGGACGTTCCTCCGAAAGTTTTCGACGAATCCAAAGGTGGCGACACGGGTGCCGGCGGCTTCACCGATTTTCCTAATTTGCCCGTGTACGCCTATGCGATGCCGCTGCATCACGCGACGGGCGGCCTTGCCGGCGTCCTGGTCACTTTTCATGACGCCCGCTACATCGAAGCGCAAAGCGTGGAAATCTGGCGCAGCGCGATTTGGCACGTCGTCGCGCAGCTCCTGCTGATTGTCCTGATCACGCTGCTCATTGTCCGCTCCACCATCACCGGTCCCATCAATAAACTCTCGCAATGGATGAAAGATATTCGCACCGGCAAGCAGCCCGGGCCATTTCCGAACCCATCGCCCTCTGATTTTCTGCAGCCGCTCACCTCCGAGGCCGCCTCACTCGGTCAAAGTCTGGCCGAGGCGCGCATGGCCGCCAAACAAGAAGCTCGCCTGCGCGCTGCCGGAGACACGCGCTGGACCGCCGAGCGTCTGCGCGTCGGCCTGCGCAAGAAATTGAAAGGGAATTCGCTCTTCGTCGTTTCCAACCGCGAGCCGTATCTGCACGTGCACGGCGCCAAAGGAATCGAAGTGCAGGTTCCGGCCAGCGGCCTGGTCACCGCCCTCGAACCGATTCTCAACGCCTGCGACGGCACCTGGATCGCTCACGGTTCAGCTGACGCCGATCGCGAAACCGTGGACGAGCACGACCGCCTGCGCGTCCCTCCCGACCACGCGCATTACACGCTGCGGCGCGTCTGGCTCACCAAAGAAGAAGAAGACGGCTACTATTTCGGGTTTGCCAATGAAGGCATCTGGCCGCTCTGCCACATCGCGCACACGCGTCCGAGTTTCCGCACCTCCGATTGGGAACACTACCAGCAGGTAAACGAAAAATTCGCGCAAGCCGTGCTGCAGGAAATCGAATCCGTCGAAGAGCCTTTCGTCCTAATTCAGGATTATCACTTTGCGTTATTGCCGCGCTTGATCAAGTCCGCGCGGCCTGACGCTCGTGTCGCGATTTTTTGGCACATCCCTTGGCCCAATCCGGAAGCCTTTGCGATTTGTCCGTGGCAGAAGGAACTCCTCGGCGGCCTGCTCGGCGCGGACCTGGTCAGTTTCCACATTCAGGCGCACTGCAATAATTTTCTGGAGACGGTGGACCAGGCCATCGAATGCCGCATTGATTGGGAACGCTTCGCCGTGAACCGCGACAATCATTTCACGATTGTTCGGCCGCATCCCATCAGCGTAGCCATGCCGGAATCGCACGACCTCTTTCCCAACGACCTTACTCGCGCCACGATTCTGGAAACTACCGGCCCAGACACAATTTTTCTGGGGCTCGGCGTGGACCGCGTTGATTACACCAAGGGCCTTCTCGAACGATTTCGCGCGATCGAGCGCTTCCTCGATAAATATCCGCAATATATTTCCCGTTTCACCTTCGTTGAATTCGGCGCTCCCAGCCGCACCCACATCAAGCGCTATCAGGACTTTTTCGACGAGGTGGAAGCCGAAGTCCAGCGCATCAACGCGCGGTTCCAAAACGATAAATGGAAACCCATTATTTTTCACAACCGCCATCACACCCACCAGGATATTGACCCGTACTATCGCGCCGCGGATCTCTGCATGGTCACTTCCTTGCACGACGGCATGAATCTGGTCGCCAAGGAATATGTTGCCGCGCGCGAAGACGAAGATGGCGTCCTGATCCTCAGCCAGTTCACCGGCGCCGCCCGCGAATTGCGCGATGCGCTCCTGGTAAATCCCTACGACATCGAACAACTTGCGGAATCCATTCGCCGCGCCCTCGAGATGCCTCCTGAAGAGAGGCACTCCCGGATGCAGCGCATGCGCGGCATCGTAAAGGAACACAACGTGTACCGCTGGGCTGCGGACCTGATCCTGGAACTCGCGGAAATTCGCCTGGACGCTCCAGAATTCACCGAGACTCGATAAAGCGTGCGCCGCCCACCGGCATCCACCCGCAAAACGACTACGCGCACTTCCACCCACCGCCGCGTCGCCCCGGTTTTCGATTGCTGGCCCGAGATATCCCGCCGCGTCCGCGCCGCGAAAAAAATCGCGCTCTTCCTCGATTTCGATGGCACTCTCGTGGACTTCCGTTCCCGGCCGCACCTGGTGAAATTGACCGGCCGCACTCGCGCGGCGCTGCGCAAATTGGCCGCGCATCGCTCGCTTCGCGTGATGGTGGTCAGCGGGCGCCGACGGGCTTCGCTCTCGCAGTTCATAAAAGTTCCGCGCGTTTTCCTGCATGGTCTGTATGGTTGGGAACACGCCGAGGATTTACGCCTGTCCCGGACCATCGTCGGCAAAATCTCCGAGGCGCGTGCCGCGCTTGCCGGTCTGCCGCAACAAGCGCCCGGCATTTTCATCGAGGAAAAAGGCATCAGTCTCGCCGTCCATTTTCGAGACGCCTCCGCGCAGTCCGAACGCCGCGCCCGAGCGCAGCTTCGCAAGGTACTCGCGCGATTTCGTCCGCACTTGGGAATCATCCGGGCAGGGAATGTTTGGGAGTTGATCGCGAATCACGTTCGCGGCAAAGGACACGCGGTTCGCAAGTTGCATCAAAAACTCGGCGCTACGTTTCTGCCCATTTATGTGGGCGATGATTTGACCGACGAGCCGGCCTTCCGCGCGCTGCGCAAAGGAATTACCGTGCTGGTGGGCTCGCGCCGGCCCACGGAAGCGCGTTTCTCGTTGCGGGATCCCGGCGAAGTGGGTAAATTTTTGGAGCAGTTGGAGCGCGAACTGCCTGACTGATTGTTGTCTCATTCGCTGTTGACCGCCGCGAACATCTACAGGATTGCCTGTATGGCCATTGTCGGATGCACGACGTAACATCCGTGTGTTTGGGTTTCTGTGTCCTTTGCAATTGACCACCTGCGGTAAACGTTGTCGCCGACGTTGCAGCGAGCGTACGCCTGCCTCACATTTCGCGGCGCGCTCCTGGCGAATCGCTGATTTTCTGGGAGAAATAGGGGTATGTCCGAAGATCACGGGGCCAACATGAGCACCTCTGCCACCCAAGCACGAGAAAACGATTCCCAGGCCCCGAAAGCAGCGGCGCGAGTCCTGATTGTGGATGATCATGAGATTGTGCGCGAGGGCCTTCGCACTCTTCTCCGGCGCCTTCGTCCTGAATGGGTCGTTTGCGGCGAAGCCAAAAATGGCAGAGAAGCCGTCGAAGCGGCCGTAGCACTCGAACCCGACATTCTGATCCTTGACGTCACCATGCCGGTCATGAGCGGTTTGGAAGCTGCGTCCCGTATCGCCAGCCTCGGCCTTTCTTCCCGAGTGCTCATCTTCACCATGCATGAGACCAAAAGTTTCATCAATGAAGTGCGCAGCGTTGGCGCCCGCGGTTACGTCGTGAAATCGCAAGCTGCCCGGGACCTGATCGTCGCGATGGATCGCATTCTGGCAGGTGGCACGTTCTTCGGCCCCGACCCCGGATCGCTCACCGCCTCGAACTGAGCTCGCTGCGGTTCAGCAAACCGCCGAAACAGGCTATTGCTTCAGTCGCCCGCAGCTGGCTCGAAACTCCTTTTTCTATAGACCGCTTCCACGCTACCATCCACCGATGCCCCGGCACTGCAAGCTGCTCGTTGCGCTCCCTCTGATCGCCGTCTGCTCCACTTTCTTGCAAGCCTGCCACTCCTCAGCCCGCTCCAGTGAATCACCGGCCCCGATCGCACTCATCCCCACGAAAAAATGGGAATTTTCCACCGGCCGTCCTGCCAATCAGTGCAAAGGCTGTTATTACCAGGAACAGATTCCGGCGATTGATTCTGACGGCACCATCTACGCGGGCGGAGCGCGAGGCTTGTACGCGCTGGCCCCTGACGGAAAACAGCGGTGGTACTACGAGAATGTCTATCAGCCCAACGGCATCGCCATCCATTTCGTGGTGATCGATGACAACGAGAATATCTGGTTCGATGCGGCCAGCACCATCCCGGGTTCTGGCAGCGTTATTCGCGTGGATGCCGAGGGTCACGATGAAGGCGGCATGGGACTGACCGGTCCTGTGACACAAATCGGCGAGGCTTACGACGGCACGATTGTCGCGTCCGGCACCGTGATAGACATCAATGGAAAAGTCGCGCAGCCCAAAGTGTGGCGGGTCGGTGGCGACTTCTTCTCGTTCATTCCAGACGGCGGCGCATACTCCACCAGGGGAAATCTCATCGCCCAATCGCCTGACCATAACGTGGCTTGGATTAAAAACATTCTCGCGGCGGGCGAACCAGTTTTAGCCTCCGACGGTACCATCTACGTCGGCGGCAGCGGCGCACTTTCCGCCGTGAATTCGGACGGAACAGGAAAATGGTCGTTTCCTATCCCCAATCACATCGCTATGTCTCCCTCGGTTGCCAATGATGGCACCATATATTTTGGTTGCGACGATAACAACGTTTACGCGCTTACGCCCGATGGCCACCTCAAATGGAAATTTTCCACGGGCGGCGCGGTGCGCTCCACTCCAGCGATCGCCAAGAACGGCTCGGTTTACTTCGGAAGCCTGGACAATAAACTCTACGCCGTCGGCGCGGACGGCAATCTGAAATGGGCGTTCACCACCGGCGGCCAGGTGTTTTCGCCGGCCATCGCCGATGACGGCACGATCTACGTCCAGACAGGCGAAGAAAAACTCTACGCGATCCAGGACCCCGAGGATAACGGCGGCCTATCCGGACAATGGCCCAAGCGCGGAGCCGGACTGCGCAATACTTCTCGCGGAGTCCGCTGAGTGCCTCGCTCGCGCATCGCCGCCGTCGCGCTTTGCCTGTTGCTCGCGGCGCTTGCATCGGTTTCCGGATGCACATGGTTCCGCTCCACGCCGGCGGCGACCGCGGAAATAAAATGGCAATTCAGCGCGGACGACCGCATTGTCTCCACTCCGGCGCTCGCCGCTGACGGCACCGTTTATTTCAACAGCCCCAAGTTCCTGTATGCCCTAACGCCGGACGGGAAATTGAAGTGGCGCTATTTTCCCGGCGCTGACCTCAACACCTCTCCGGTCGTCGGCCCCGATGGCGAGATTTACGTCGTGGACACCACCTGCATCATGCACGCGATCAATCCCGACGGCTCCAAGCGCTGGCTCGCTCAGCTCGGGTCGGCGCAACCATTTAACGGAGCACTTCAGCCACCTTGCTCGATGCCTGCCACTCCCGCCATGATCGCGCCAGATTTACTGCTCGTCGGGAATGCCAGTGCGTCCATGATTGGCGTGGATCCGGCGTCCGGCGCGACGAACAGCCAATTCGCCGCAGTGGCCGGTCCGGTAAGCCCGGAATTCCCCGAAATAGACACCGGCGTTGAAGGCGGCGGCGCGCTACAGCTTTTCGATTCCACCGGCCGTGTGTTTTGGACCGTGCGCCTATCCTCCAACGGCAATACCATTAATTTCCGCACGCCGGCAGTTACTGCGGACAAAAAAATCGTCGTCGCCGGGTGGGATCAGAAGCTGCACGTGTACAAGCCCGACGGCACTCTCGATTGGGAATTTCCCGGCGATTGGACCGCGAACCCCGTGATCGCAGCAAACGGAACCATCTACATCGGCGGCACTGGCAATGACGGCTTCGTCGCACTCGCGCCGGACGGCAGCAAACTCTGGCAAACTCCCATCGTCGTGCCGGGTTCTCCCGCGCTCGCCGCCGACGGCACGATTTACGTTCCGGGCCGCTACGCCGGCCCGGCGAAGAGCAGCAATTGGATGTGGGCACTTTTCGCCCTCACTCCCAAGGGCGCCATCAAGTGGCGATTGACTGTGGATGCTCCCATCGCGAACGGTCCGACAATC
Organism: uncultured Acidobacteriota bacterium; assembly: GCA_963804655.1. Taxonomy (GTDB): domain Bacteria; phylum Acidobacteriota; class Terriglobia; order Acidiferrales; family UBA7541; genus Palsa-295. Next base: position 582,373 of record CAWDRE010000002.1, read on the forward strand.
GCTCCCGACGGCACCGTATATTTCGGCACCAACTCCTCCGGTGTAAGCGGCGTGAAGCCCAACTCCGGTACGCTCTACGCCCTCCGCGAAAATAATGGCGGCCTGATGCGCGCCGGCTGGCCGAAATCCTACGGCTCGCCCACCAACGATGGCCGCGTCCTGAATGCGCCATGACCGAAAACTCGCACGATCAGGCCGCGCGCAACGCGGCCATCTCCGTAGTCGTAGCCTTGGCGCTGGGTTTGCTCGCGGTCGCGATATTCGCAAGACTAAAATGGCGCGCGGAACACACCGCGAACCTGACGCCCCAGCAGCAGACCGCAGCTGTCGCAATAGACTTACTTCCATCCTATGTGAAGGTTTTTGAAGAGGACGGCTACTCCCACGCGTTCAGCAGTCCGAGCGATGCTATCAACGGCGAACTCGACGGTGAATTCACCGTGGATCCGCGCCCGCAGACGCAAGTAGACATGCTCTTGGTGACCGCAGCAGGAATGAAACACTGGCGAGATTTTCTTTCGTCCGCGGCCGGCGCCGGTAGCAAGGCCGGCAGCGGCGAACTGCTCTATCGCACCGGCAATACCAATGCAGAGTATTTTCAGATCAAATTGACGCCCGGCGATTACGTCCTGGTTTTCGATTACGGTCCCTCAACGCAAACCAAAGCAGATCACTACGTTGATCTCGACGCTTTAGGCCGTATTTGCCGCCTGACTCGCACGAAAATCACCCTGCGATACGACCTGCCACTACCGCGATAACGGCGCACGTTGCACGTTTAGCGCGGGAATCCGGGGGGCAGTTGTGGCTCACTCATGGCATTCCACTGCGTGTAGGTGCTCACGCCTTCCTGCTGCGCCCCGGGCGGAGTGCACCGCGTCTCGCGCGGCAGGTCATCCTGTTCGTTGATGCACATCGAAAAGTGAAATTCCTTTTCTTGCGTATCGTGCGGAGTAGCCACCGCAATTTCATAGTCGCGGCAGGAGTTACCTTCCACGTCCCGCACTCCCCCGCGACGCACCACTCCATCTTTCAGAATCGCGTCATAGGGCAGCGAATTCTCGTCGGATCCAATTGCGAGATGCGGGCATTCGAATATCGGCACCGATCCTGGGCCGCTGGTGGTCCATTGACCTCCTGTCTGGCTGTACGAATGGCCAAAATAATTGATGGTGTCAAAAACGATGGGAGCCCCGTTGCGATCGGTGCCACTCTGAACCGTGCGCTGAAAGGAGGGGCAGAATGTATCCTTTTCAATCGTGTCGGGAGGGAGCCCGGGAGGCGTCCGCACCGTGTGATAGTGCCAGCTCTTCGCGCTCTCTACGGCGGCGCCGGACTTCTCGATCTCTCGCATCGGCGAATTCCGCCAATTCATCCAAGCCATGCCTACGATGAGCAGAATCACAACAAGCGCTGCGACGATCCATTTCGCCATGAGGGGCCGCCTGTGCTCGGGAGTATGTGCCTGAACCTTAGGGAGAGAATACCAACGGTACAACCGGAAATTTTGCACAGCCGCGGATTTGTTGCGAAATCGCCAAGCCTGGATGTTTGCCACCGGCGCGGATTGCCTTCGTTTCGCCCCGTCCCGCCTTTGTGATAACATCTCATTTCACGATTTTCCCCGGGGTGAACGCTTGGCGCATATTTCCCGCAAGGAACTGAAGAAGGATGAGGTGCGCGACACGCTCGCGCAGGGCGCCGACGCCGTTCTTTCTCACAAGCTCTTTACTACGTATCTTTTGCTCGCCGCGATCATAGTTGCTTTGGGCGTTTTCGGGTGGAAAACCTACACCGAGCGCCAGACCATGAAGGCCGGCGCGGCCTACGATTACGCCATGAAGTCCTACCAGGCGCGCATTCGAACTGCGAGCGAGCCCACGCTGCCGGGAGAAGTCACCTACTTCGACGACAACAATAAGTATTCCGACGCCGCGAAGAAGTTCGGCGAGGTGGCCACGAAATATCCGCACACGCGTCCCGGGCAGCTCGCCGCATATTATGCCGCGCTAAGTGACGAAAAGTTGGGAAAGATTGACGACGCGAAAAAATGGCTGCAAGGTATCGCCAATAGTGGCAACGACGACTTTGCGTCCATGGCGCGCTTTGAACTCGCGCAAATTAACGATCGCCAGGGCCAGGGCGATGAAGCCGTCAAGCTGTACCAGCAATTGATCGCCAAGCCTACCGTGCTGGTCCCGAAACCAGTGGTGATGCTCGCCCTCGCTGAGCACTACGGCGCAAAAAATCCCGCGGAAGCCAGCAGACTCTACTCCGAGATCAAAGCTGAATATCCCGATACGCCCATCGCTCAGCAAGCCGATCAGGAACTGAACCTGCTCCCCGGCAAATCGTAGAAGTCTTATCGCGAACGGTCCCTCCGTTTCTTTCCAGAGTTCTTGGACGCCGCCAATTGGTAACTGCCTTTCACCAGTTCGCGAATTTCGCTCCAATTCAGCGGCGCAGCGTACACGCGCAACGTAACCCACCCATGCTTCCCGATGTAAGGTGTCCGAAAGAACCGCGAATCATCCAGAAAGACGCCTTGCAGCAGGGTCCCCACCTTCACGCAAATCCCCAGCTCGCCCTTATACTCCTCGAGCACCGCGAACATCTTTCCTGCGATGCGAAATGTGGGATGCCCGAACGTGACGCCCTCGGTTGCCTCCGGCAGCCGCCGGCAAATCGCTCTCAATTTTTTCAAAACCCCCGCTTCCGTGGTCATCCGCAAATAGTAGCAACTCTCCCGTGTCAAAAAGCGCCTCGCACCGGAAAATAGCGGCGGATGGCCATGATGGCGCTAAAATCAAAAGGCAAAATGCTCGCCTCCTACGCCATGGACGTGCGCCGCTCGCGCGGCCGCCACTATCCGGAACCGCAGCACTCTTACCGCGGCGATTACGCCCGCGACCGCGACCGCGTAATTCATTCCCGCGCGTTTCGCCGCCTGGAAGCCAAAACGCAAGTTTTCACCACGCGCTATTCCGACCACTTTCGCAATCGCCTCACGCACACGCTCGAAGTCGCGCAAGTCGCCCGCACCGTCGCGGGCGCTCTGAACCTCAATACCGATCTCGCCGAAGCTCTCGCCCTGGTCCACGACATCGGTCACCCGCCCTTCGGCCACGCCGGCGAAAAACAGCTCAACCTGCGCATGCGCGAACACGGTGAGCGCTTCGATCACAATCTGCACGCGCTCTACATCGTCGAGCAATTCGAGCAGCGCTATCTCGAACATCCCGGCCTGAATCTCACTTTCGAAGTTCGCGAAGGCATCATCAAACATTCCCGCGATTATTCCGCCGCGGAATTTCCACAGCTCTCCGAATATCTTCTGGACCGGCGTCCGCCTCTCGAATCCCAGCTCATTGATCTGGTGGACGAAATCGCTTACAACACCGCCGACCTCGACGACGGTTTCGAAGCACATCTCGTGGACCTCGATCAGTTGCGCGCCGAAGTTCCCATCTTCGAAGAAGCCTTCGCGGAAGTGGATCGCCGTTACCCGCGCGGAAAAACCAACCTGAAATTCAACGAAGCGTTGAAACATGTCCTCGACGTTCTCGCCACCGACTTGATCGAAACCACCACAGGCGCGGTGCAAAAATCCGGAGTCGCGACTGTAGACGACGTCCGCCGGCAATCCCATCGCCTCGCTGGTTTTTCATCCTCTGTCGCGAAACGCAATGGCGACCTGAAGCGCTTCCTTTTCGCCCACGTCTATTCCCATCCCTCCATCGCCGAAGACCGCGACCGCTCCGTAGCCGCGCTCGACGCGCTCTTCACTTTCTTCGTCGAGCACCCCGATAGCATGCCCAGGCAATACGCCGAACTAGCGGCCCGCGAACCCCGCCACCGCGTAGTCTGCGATTACATAGCGGGCATGACCGACCACTTCCTGCTCCGCCAGTGCCAGGAGCTGATGCCGTAACGCCGTTGCTCTTGTAGCGGCGCACTTCAGTGCGCCATCCGTGCTGCGGGACCGAACGGTGGCGGTCTGAAGACCGCCGCAGCAATGGCAAACCTGCATCGCGCCTGTTCGTGCGCGCACCTACCTCAGCGTAAATTCATCATTGCCGGATAGGTGTCAGCCAAATCACCCGCACACCACGCTTCCTTGACATCGCGCCTACCCGACATATAATTGAAATCACCCCGCAATTAAGGGGTAAAACCATGTTTCTAGACGTCAACGAACTCGCCGTAAGAAAAATCCGCATCCGGAAGAGTTACACCCCCGGGACGCTCGATTTTCATTCCGGCGAATTCCGCCAGATCGAACCGCTCGAAGTCCGCGCCACCGCCGAGCTTGTGGAAGGGCAGATCCGCATCTACGGCAACCTGCACACCCGCGTCGAACTGGTCTGCGCCCGCTGCCTGGAAACGGTGGTGGAGGAAATCAGCCGCGATTTCGATCTCTACTACCGCCCCATGACGTCTATGGCCGTGGACGAGGAATTTCACCTGAATCTGGACGACACCGAAGTGGCCTTCTTCGAAGGCGAAGGCCTGTTTCTGGCGGATATCCTCGCCGAGCAGGTGAATCTCTCCCTCCCGATGAAAGTGATCTGCCGCAGCGATTGCCGCGGCCTCTGCCCGCACTGCGGCGCTAATCTGAATAACGAAGAATGCCGTTGCGAGAAACACGCCTCCGACTCCCGGCTGGCCCCCCTCGCTCGTTTGAAGCAGGACTGGTTCAAAAAGCAATAAAACGCTACACTATCCACTTGCCATTTAGGCCGCTCTGAGTAGCCGCCTGTCAATTGAGGAGCTGCAATGCCGAATCCAAAACGCCGTCACTCGCACGCACGCAAGAATAAGCGGCGCGCCCATGATTTCCTTACGCCACTCTCTTTGGCGGAATGCCCGAATTGCCACGAGAAAAAGCTGCCTCACAACGTGTGTCCGCACTGCGGCTTCTATAAGGGCCGCGAAGTGATTGACACCGCGTCTAAGACAGCCTAACTTTCCATCGCCTACCTTTCCGAATTGGCTTCTCTTGGGGCCCATTGGTGTACAGATGACCACCATCGCTCTCGATGCAATGGGCGGCGACCATGCGCCTCGCGCGGAAGTTGAAGGCGCCATACTGGCCGCGCGCGAGCTCGGTGTCCGCATCCTGCTGGTCGGCATGGAAGCCACCGTCCGCCAGGAACTGAACCGCCACGGCCATCGCGGCCTGCCCATCGAGATCGTCAACGCCAGCGACGTCATCACCATGAGCGATTCACCTTCGCAGGCTTTTCGCCGCAAGAAGGAAAGCTCGGTGCACGTGGCCGCGCGTCTCGTGCGTGACGGCAAGGCCGAAGCGCTGGTCAGCATGGGCAACACCGGCGCCGTAATGACGGTCGCCCGCTTTGTGCTCGGCACTCTCGCCGCGGTGGACCGTCCCGCGCTCGCCGCCGCTTTCCCCAACATGAAAGAAAAAGTCACGGTGATTCTGGACGTGGGCGCGAACGTGGATTCCAAGCCTGAGCAAATCGAACAATTTGCCGTGATGGGCGAAATTTATTACCGCACTATCTGGAACACCAAACGCCCGCGCGTCGCGCTGCTTTCCATAGGCGAAGAAGAAATGAAGGGCAACGACCTGGTCCGCGAAGCCGCTGCGCGCCTCAAGCTGCTCCATCTGAATTTTGTCGGCAACGTGGAAGGACGCGACGTTTTCCGCGGAGACGTGGATGTGATCGTCTGCGACGGCTTCATCGGCAACATCGCCCTGAAAATCAGCGAAGGCCTCGTCGAGCACATCGGGGGCATGTTGAAAAAAGCCATCAAGAGCAGCCTGAAATCGCAAGTCGGATACGTGCTCTCGAAAGACGCCTTCGATAGTTTCCGCAAGCGCACCGATTCCTCTGAATATGGCGGTGCGCCGCTTCTCGGCGTCCGCGGCATCACCATCATCGGCCACGGCCGCTCCAATCCCAACGCCATCAAGAACGCCATTCGCGTCGCCAGCGAGCTGTGCCGCTCGCGCTTCAATGAAAAAATCGAACAGGAGCTCTCCGCTGCCGCCGCGGTTGCTGCGCGCGGCTGATTCCAGCGGAAGCGTGGACTAAACCCTCATGGGCAAACTTGCGTTCCTTTTTCCCGGCCAGGCTTCGCAATATCCCGGCATGGGCCGCGACCTCGCCGAAAAGTTCCCGGAATCGAAGGCTGTCTTCGACGAAGCCGATGCCGCCCTCGGATTTTCTCTTTCGAAATTGTGCTTTGAAGGTTCTGAAGAAGCTCTAAAGCAGACCGAGAACACGCAGCCCGCTATCCTCACCGTTTCCACCGCGGCCTATCGCGCGCTCGCGAAGCAGGGAATTGCTCCCGACTTCGTCGCAGGGCACAGCCTCGGCGAATATTCCGCGCTGGTTGCCGCCGGCGCCCTGGAATTTTCCACCGCCGTGAAATTGGTTCGCGGTCGCGGGCGTTACATGCAGGAAGCCGTGCCTGCCGGTGAAGGGGCGATGGCCGCGATCCTCGGCCTATCCCCGGCGGATGTATTCGAAGTCTGCAAGAAAGCCGCTGAAAATGAAACCGTTTCGCCCGCCAACATGAATTCGCCCGAACAAACCGTCATCTCCGGCTCCGCCGCCGCCGTAAAACGCGCCGTCGAGATTGCTTCGCAAAGCGGCGCAAAGCGCGCCGTCATCCTGCCGGTTTCCGCGCCCTTCCATTGCGCGCTGATGCTGTCCGCGCAGCAACGACTCGAACAGGACCTGCGCTCCGCGCATTTCAGCAATCTGAAATTCCCGCTGATCACCAACGTGGACGCCCAAGCCATCTCCACTGGTGAAGAAGCTCGCGATGCGCTCATCCGCCAGGTCACCAGCCCGGTCCGCTGGCTCGAATCCATCCGCGACATGATTGACAACGGCGTCACCGTCTTCGTCGAAGTAGGCCCCGGCAAAGTCCTAACCGGCCTACTCCGCCAAATTGACCGCAGCGTCCGCGTTTTCAACGTAGAAGACAGCGCGACCCTGCAGTCCACGGCAGAAAAGCTGCCTCAGGCCCGCGCCGAAGTTCGCGAACCATAAATCTTGCGTGTGGCACAGCCTTCAGGCTGTGCTTTTTTTTTGACGTTGCAGCGGCGGACTTCAGTCCGCCATTTCTCCGCGTGCACGCCACCGAATGCGAATCACTTCGGAACTGCATTCTGGATCGCGAAATCTCCGCGCGTTTGGGGCGCGGACTCCACAAAGCGTCCTCCCGTCAGCTTGTAAGTGACGCGGATATATCCTGTCGAGCAGCAATCTCCCGTGCGTTTGCTTGCGTCCGCGAAGTCGAGCACCAGAGCACCACCTCGAATCGCGACATGAACCAGCCCCCCGTAAGCCCGCGAACCGCTTTGCAGGCGACCAAGGAGATTGGGTGAGCCACGCTTGAATTCGTACACGTACAGATAGGCCCAGTTGGCCGTGCCGCCAGTGCTGTAGTTCAGTTCGATTGCTGCCGCTTCGTTTCCATGAGACCCAAGAATGCCGTATGTCACGCTGGTCAATCTGAGACTGGGAGGTGGTCCCACACCTTTGTCCGAGTCGTCAGAGTCGTCTAATTGAGCGGCGCCATCGGCGAGGCGAACCGTTGTCGCGGCGGACATATGCAGCCATCGCCATGCTGTCATATCGCCTGATGGTTCATCCCATGGGTATTCAAAGTTCTTGAAATCTACGTCGTGAATTGTGTTCGAGCGCCGCGCGGGCGAGAGCACAGCGGTCAGCAACAGCGCCACGATGGGAAGTGCTTTGGTCAAATTTGCACTCGGTCTGGGCTCGAAGAGTGACTACAGGATATATCCGCCGGTTCCAGCGAGTAAAGCAGCTCGCTGAAACCAGCGAGCCAACCATGTTGCTCAACGCCCCGCACATAAGGTAGCTTCAATCTCTATGTTTTCACTCACAGGCAAAGTGGCTCTCATTACAGGCGCCTCCCAAGGCATCGGCCGCGCCACGGCGTTAGCACTCGCAACCGCCGGCGCAAAAGTAGCCGTAGCCGCGCGCAACAGCGAAAAACTGGCCACGCTCGTCGCCGAAATCGAATCCGCGGGCGGCGCAGCTCTAGCCGTCCCGATGGATGTAGCCGACGCCGCCCAGGTCAAAACCGGCTTCCAACAAACACTCGCGAAATTCGGTAAGCTCGACATCCTCGTCAACAACGCTGCCATCACCCGCGACACTCTAGCCCTGCGGATGAAACTCGAAGACTGGGACGCCGTCCTGCGCACCAACCTCACCGGCGCGCATCTCTGCATCCAACAGGCCTTGGGCGCGATGCTCAAGCAGCGCTCCGGCCGCATCATCAACATCTCCTCAGTCGTCGCCGAGACCGGCAACGCCGGCCAGGCCAATTACGTCGCCTCCAAAGCCGGACTGATCGGCCTCACCCGCGCCATCGCCGTGGAAGTCGCCTCGCGCAGCATCACCGTGAACGCCGTCGCGCCCGGCTTCATCGAAACGCCCATGACCGCTCCGCTCTCGCAGGAAATCAAAGACAAAATGAAAACCATGATCCCGCTAGGCCGCTTCGGCTCAGACGCAGACGTAGCCGCAGCCATAGTCTTCCTGGCCAGCGACGAAGCCGCCTACATCACAGGCCAAGTCCTAGACGTAAATGGCGGCCTCCACATGGGCTAGCAGCGTAGCGCCGACCTCTCGCCTGCTGTTTCGGCGTTGGTAGGGGCGCGGCATGTCGCAGATCCGCCGCATGCGGGCCATGACCGTTCTGGGTGGGTCGCGGATTCTCTCCGCGAATGGCGTCCCGCTGGCTTCTCCAGGTCGAACTGTTCACTTACTTCGATTTTTCAGAAGGTGGTTTGGACAGGTTTTTGCAAACGGGAGCATCCTTGGTTTCCGGTTGGGGCGCGCCTACGCTCACGACTACACCCATTGATGTTGCCAAATCGACTTGAACCTTCAACGGAACTCGCGCAGGCACCGTGATGTCGTTTTGCTTGAAAGTTTTGAATCCAGGAACGATCACAGAAATTTCGTAGCCGCCGGAGGGAAGGTCAGTCAAGCGCAATCGCCCGCTCGCGTCGGTCTTTCCATCGAATTGCGCTTTGGTTTTTTCGTTCACGACGCTTTTGAAATTACTGCGCCAGTGATATCAACGACTTCTAACGATAGCCCGCTCTGGGCGGGCTGAATCTGCCACAGCGTCGGATCGTGGGTTGCGATTCGCATTCCTGCGAAGGCGGGGGCCACGCTTAACACCGCCGCCAATGCGGCGCTCGCAAAACTCGATACTCGGCGCACCACAGCGCGAAATCCAACCGGGCAGTTGCTCGACAACATCGTTCCATCGGCGCGCTCATAAAAACGAGCGCACAAACGCCCATCGCGGCTGGCGACGATTCTCACGATGTCCAACTCGGACATCGCCGAAAAGTTGTAGACGTTGAGCTGGCACTCGGGACAGTACCGAACGCGCTCATCGCCTGCCATCCGATTCCAATCTGCCGAGCACGGCGAAGCAATTCGGATTTCGTGCTTCATGATCCCCGGATTATAGACCCATTTTCCGTACGCCACCCGCCCAGCGCACACGCGAATCGAAAACCGTCCGCGCTCGCCCCTGTCAAAGGTTGACCCCGCAGCAAGCCCCGCATAGAATGGCAAGGTTGTCTTGGGGACGTTATACTCTCCCGCGGTGCGGCCCGGGAATTCCAGATCGCGAAATCGGAGGAACAATCAGAATGGCCAGCGTCGAAGAACGCGTAAAGACGATTATTGTCGAGCAGCTCGGTGTGGATGAAGGCGAAGTCACTCCGACCGCCTCCTTTGTGGACGACTTGGGCGCGGACTCGCTCGACACCGTCGAGCTGGTAATGGCATTCGAAGAAAATTTTGGCATCGAAATCCCGGACGAGGATGCCGAAAAAATTGCCACGGTCAAGGACGCCGTGGACTACATCGAAAAGCACGCCAAGGGCAAGTAAGCCGCCCTCCCCTCGTCCCATTCCGTACAGGAGAAATTCCCTTTGAACCGCCGAGTTGTCGTTACGGGCGTTGGTTTGGTCTGCGGATGCGGTATCGGCACCGAAGAGGTGTGGCGCAATCTGCTGGCAGGTAAAAGCGGCATCGGCCCGATCACTCAGTTCGACGCATCCGCGTTCGATTGCCGCATCGCAGGAGAAGTCCGCAATTTTGACCCGCTCAATTGGCTCGAGAAAAAAGAGCTGAAGAAAACCGGCCGCTTCATTCAGCTCGCGCTGGCCGCCACCGATTTCGCAGTGAAAATGTCCGGCCTGCAAGTCACTCCGGAAATTGCGGACTCCACCGGCGTGTACATCGGCTCCGGCATCGGCGGGTTCGACGTGATCGAGCGCGAGCATTCCAAATTTCTCGCCGGCGGGCCCGGCAGGATTTCGCCATTTTTCATTCCTGCCACCATCGTCAATCTCGCCGCCGGTTTCGTTTCCATTCGCCACGGCGCCAAGGGACCGAATTCGGCAACTGCGACGGCCTGCTCCGCTTCGGCGCACGCCATCGGTGATGCCTTCAAAATTATTCAGCGCGGCGCCGCGGACGTGATGCTCACCGGCGGCACCGAGGCCGCTATTACTCCCATGAGCGTCGGCGGATTCGCGGCCATGCGTGCGCTCACCACGCGCAATGACGAGCCCGAGCGCGCCAGCCGCCCCTTCGAAGCCGATCGCGACGGCTTCATCGTCGGCGAAGGTTCCGGCATGGTGGTGCTCGAAACCCTGGAACACGCGCGGGGCCGCAGTGCGAATATCCTTGCGGAAATCGTCGGCTACGGCATGTCCGGCGACGCCTACCACATCACGCAGCCCGCCGAGCACGGCGACGGCGGCTATCGCGTCTCGCTAGCCGCGCTGAAAGACGCCGGAATTTCTCCCGACGACGTCAGCTACGTCAACGCGCATGGCACCTCCACGCCCATTGGCGATGCCATCGAGACCGAAGCGCTCAAGCGCGTTTTCGGCGCGCGCGCCAAAAAAGTTCCCATCAGCTCGACGAAATCCATGACTGGCCACTTGCTCGGCGGCGCTGGCGGCCTGGAAGCGGGCATCAGCGTCCTGGCGTTGCGCGACCAGATTCTGCCGCCCACCATAAATTACGAAAAACCCGACCCCGCCTGCGACCTCGATTACGTCCCGAATCACGCCCGCAAAGCGGAGGTCACCTACGCGCTCTCGAACTCTTTCGGCTTCGGCGGCACTAACGCGAGCCTCCTCTTCAAGCGCTGGACGGAGTAAGCGTGGCACAGCCTTCAGGCTGTGCTGCGAGATTTTCGCGAGCCCAGCACGCCGTGCGCGGTGTCGGCGCCAGCAGCGCCCGGGCCGCGCGATTTGTCCCGTTGCCCCAAATATGAAATACTGATAGAAACTATCATATTGTCGTACCGCCCATTTCTCGGAGGCACTCTTGAAAATCGCAGTCTGCGTGAAACAAGTTCCCGCGAAAGACGCTCCTCTCGCCATCCTCGAAGGCGGCGCCTGGATTCGGGAATCGGATATCGGCTTCGAAACCAACGAACCTGACAGCTTCGCACTCGAAGAAGCCCTGCGCCTGAAAGAAAAGCACGGCGGCGAAGTCGTCGCCATCTCGATGGGCCCCGAGCGGGCCAAACAAACCATCAAGGAAGCTCTCGCCAAAGGCGCCGATCGCGGCATTCACGTCTCCGACGCGCAATTTTTCAAGCTCGATCCGCTCTCTTCCGCGCGGTCCCTTGCCGCGGCCGTCAAATCCGAAAATTTCGATCTGATTCTCACTGGGCTGCAAAGCGACGACCAGGGTTTCGGCCAGACCGGCGTCCTGCTCGCCGAACTTCTCGGCCGCCCGCACGCAACCATCATCATGGCTATCGAAGTCGTAGAAAATCACATGAAGCTGAAGCGCGAACTGGAAGCCGGCTGGTTCCAGCACGTGGAATTGCCGCTGCCCGCGGTTCTTTCCATTCAGTCCGGCATCAACAAGCCGCGCTATGCCACGCTGAAAGGCATCATGGCCGCCAAGAAAAAAGAAATTACGACAGTAGAGCGCTTGACGCTCGGCGTCCCGGACGCCCCGACGCAGCACGTAGAACGCATCTACGTGCCGCAAAAAACCAAAAAAACGGAATTCATAAGCGGTCAGCCCAAAGAGATCGCCGCCAAGCTGCTGGAAAAACTGAAACACGAAGCAAGGGTACTTTAGCGGGCGGGTCTGAGACCCGCCCCTACAAACGATCTCGTAACGGTTTAGCTCTGGGTTTTCCGACAACACGCACATGGATAAAAAATGAAAATTCTTCTCATCACCGAACAGCGCGACGCGCAGTGGAACAAGATCAGCTTCGAAACCCTAGCCGCCGCGCAGCAAATCGTCCAGCAAACGAAAGGCGCGCTAACAGGCGTGCTAGTCGGCAAAGGCATCGCCGCGTTAGCCGAGGAACTAGCCGCCTACCAACTCGATGAAGTCCTATCCGTCGAACACGAGCTTCTCGAAAAATACACGCCCGACGCTTACGCGCTAGCCCTCCGCCAGGTAATCGAATCCGAGAAACCAGATCTCGTCCTGCTCCCGCATACCTATCAGGTCCGCGATTTCGCGCCCAAGCTAGCCGCCTCGATAGAGAAAGGCATGATCGGCGATTGCACCGGCTACCGCTACGAAAGCGGCAAACTCATCTTCGTCCGCCAGATGTTTCAAGGCCGCACCGCGGCAGACGTAGTCTTCGCGGGCGAACCGCCCTGGATTGCCTCCTTCCAATCCAGCGCCTTTCGCGCCGACCTCGCCGCGAAGCACCCATCGGGCAAAGCGCCAATAAAATCGGTTACCGTGAATCTGCAGCCGGATCAAATCCGCACCAAGCCACTCGAACTTTTCCGCGAAGCCAAGCAAGCCGTGGACCTCACCCAAGCCCCCATCCTCGTCTCCGTCGGCCGCGGCATCAAAGCCCCGGAGAATATCGCTATGGCCGAAAAATTAGCCAAGCTTATCGGCGGCGAAATCTGCGCGTCCCGTCCCATCTGCGACGAAGGCTGGCTTCCCATGGACCGCCAGATCGGCAGCTCCGGCCAAACCGTCGCGCCCAAGCTCTATCTGGCGCTGGGAATCAGCGGCGCCATCCAACACGTCGTCGGGATGAAAGGCGCCCGCACCATCGCCGCCATCAACAAAGATCAAAACGCCCCCATCTTCGAAGTAGCCGACTACGGCATAGTAGGCGACCTCTTCGAAATCGTCCCAGCCCTGATCGAAGAACTCGAGAAATCCAAATCCAGCTAGCTTTCCGCGCCGCCAAGCACTGATCGCGGAGCTGTTCTGCGAGTGCGGCGGCTTGTTTACCCTGAGGAACGAAGGCCCGCCGGTTTTTACCAGGGCGAGGTTTGTAACGCCGGCGTCCCGCCGGCGCTGCGCCTTAACGGTTTCTTTGAATTTGTAGCCGCCGGTTCAGCATCACCGAACGAGGCGTGCTCACCTGATGAGACCTTTGCGCACTCACTCGTGGTTACGCACAATTCGGAGCATTTCCATCGTAAAACGCGTATCTTTCTTCCATAGGCGCGCCACCCGCGACCACGGACCGCGCCGCCAACGGATTCTTGCACCACTCTCGCGGGAGGGGAGCGCCCATGAACACGATTCTCCAGGACCTGAAATTTTCCCTACGCCTCCTCGCGAAATCCCCAGCCTTCACGCTCATCGCGATCCTGACCCTCGCCCTCGGCATCGGCGCCAACACCGCCATCTTCAGCGTCGTCAATGGCCTGCTCCTACATCCCACCGGCATTGACCATCCCGAACGCCTCGTCGCCATTCGCGTCCACTACGAAAAGCTAAATCTGAAAAGCATCGAAATCTCCGCTCCCGATTTCAATCTTGCCCGCGAAAATAAAAACGTCTTCGCAGCCGCCGCGCTGGAACAAGGCGCGGATTTCAACTACAGCGCCGGCGATTGGCCGCAGCGCCTCCGCGGCGCAAAAGTCTCCCAGCAGTGGTTCGAAGTCTTCGGCGCGAGGCCTCTGCTCGGCCGTCTCTTCACCCCGGAAGAAGACCAGCCGCACGCCGACCACGAAGTCATCCTCTCCTACAACACCTGGAACACGGTGTTCGGCGCAGACAAGTCCATCATTGGCCGCGCCATCCAACTTAACCAGCAGCCCTACACCGTCATCGGCGTAATGCGCCCCGAATTCCGTTGGCCCGACCAAACCGACCTATGGTCTCCGCTCGCTCTGGCTCCCGGGGATTTCGCCATAGACGATATTTTCAACGAGAGCTACTTCGCCGTCGCGCGCATGCAGCCGGGACTCAATGCTCAGCAGGCTGCGGCGTACCTGAACGTCGTCACCCAGCGCGTCGTGAACGACCCCCGTTCGCAATATCCGAAAAGTTCCGGCTGGGGAATGTTCAGCGTGCCTTTGACGGAATTTGTCTATGGCGACGTGCGCACGCCGCTGCTTATTCTCCTCGGAGCGGTAGGCTTCGTACTCCTCATCGCCTGCGCCAACGTCGCCGGCCTGTTGCTCGCGCGCGCTTCAGGACGCACCCGCGAATTCGCTGTCCGCACCGCGCTAGGCGCGTCTCCCTGGCGGCTCGCGCGCCAAACGCTCACTGAAAGCATCGTTCTCGCCATCCTCGGAATGGCCGCCGGTCTCATCGTCGCTCGCGGCGCAATTTCCGCGCTGCTTTCGCTCGCCGAACACAATCTATCCGAGGGCCTCGTCGTTCCCATGGACGCGCGCGTGCTCCTCTTCACCGCCGCGCTAGCCGGTCTTTCCGCGATCATCTTCGGAGTGGTCCCGGCCCTGCAGACTTCCCGCACCGACCCGCAGGATAATCTGCGCGAAGGCCGGGGCGCGGGCAGCGCCGGACGCGCCCAGCATCGCTTCCGCGATTTGCTGGTCATCGGTGAATTGGCGCTTGCTCTAGTGCTTCTCGCCGGCGCGGGAGTTTTTCTGAAAAGCCTTTCCAAAATGCAGGATGCCAGCGTCGGTTTCCGTCCCCACGGACTGATGACCGCTGCCACGGCGCTGCCCGAGCATCCCTACGATTCACCCGCGAAACAGATTGCGTTCGTAGGCGCCACGCTCGATCGGATCTCGCATTCTCCGGGAGTGGTTTCCGCCGCCGCGGGAGTCCCGCTGCCCTTCAGCGGTTTCAACGGCTCGGCATCCTTCGAAATCGAAGGCCGCCCCAGGCTGCCCGGTGATCCGGGCCCGCACGGCAACGTCCGCGAAGTCAGCCCCAATTATTTTGAGGCCATGGGCATCTCGCTCATCCAGGGCCGCACATTTACCGTGGACGATCGCCAGGGTACCCAGCGCGTCGCCATCATTGACGAAAATCTCGCGCGTTTGTACTGGCCCAATAGCGACGCTCTCGGCAAACACATGAAAATCGGGGATAAAGATCCCTGGTGCACCATCGTCGGAATCGTCGCGCCGGTGCGCCATTCGCAGGTCGTCGGCGAGGAATCGTCCGGGAATATGATCGAAAGTTCGGGGAAGGGCGTTTATTACTTCCCGATGTACCAGACCGAAGCCCCCGCCATGTTTTTTATCGTGCGCACGAATGGAAATCCCGCGGCGATGGCGCAAACCATTCGCGAGGCCGTTCACTCCGTGGATCCCAATCAGCCGGTCTCTGATTTGAAAACCATGGACGAGCGCATCGCCCTCTCGCTTGGTCCGCGCCGCGCGGCCGTCGCGCTTCTGAGCGTTTTCGCGGCGATGGCTCTCACATTGGCAGCCATTGGTTTGTTCGGTCTGGTGCGTTACAACGTCACCCAGCGCATTCAGGAAATCGGTATCCGCATGGCCCTCGGCGCGCAACCGCGCGACGTCCTGAGCATGCTGATTATCCAAAGCGGCCGCTTGATTGCCGCGGGCATAATTGGCGGTATCATCTTCGCGCTAGTCTTCACCCGCGTCCTGGCCAGTCTCCTTTACGCAGTGAGCCCGGCCGATCCCATAACCTTTGCCACCACAGCAATACTCCTCGCCGTGGTGGCACTAATCGCCTGCTACATCCCAGCCCGCCGCGCCATGCGCGTGGACCCCATGGTCGCCCTGCGCTACGAATAATCACCACGCGCCGCGCTCCACGCGGCCGTCATCGTGAGCGAAGCGAAGCCTGTCTTTCGCAGGTAGGGATCTCTCTTCGCTTTCTGGCTGACGCAGATTACAGCATTGGCTTGCGGCGAGAGCGGCCGGTCGGCGCGCTCTTCGATATACCCACACCCGATTCGCAATTTTTCCGCCCCTGTGCTAGCGTAATTCGTGAATATTGCCGCCGATCTCCGCACGCCGCCGCACCTCGAAGCGGCAGGAAAAACCCTGGCTCTGCGTGGCAACACCTGGCGTTCAACTCTCAACTGCACCAAGTCAACCTCCCGTATCCATTCCAGCTCGAAAGAAGTTGACGATTTCACTCGATACAAGTGGACGCCGTTCGGGCGGCATCATTTCCCGCAACCCCTTTACAATCAGCAGTCTAGCTTTTCCTGCTCGATACAAACTCACGAATCTACGCGATACAAATACTCGACACAAAACGGCCAATTCCGGCCAGCTTTGCACCCGTCTCTGCACTCACCGCGTCCCGCCACCCCCGTTTCCGTTTTCGATTTTCCAATTTCCCGCTTTTGCTAAGATGACGCCATGACCGACACCCCTGGCATCGAGCGCGAGCAGCTTGAAGCGGATGTTTTAATCATCGGTGCGGGCCCCGCCGGTTTGGCCTGCGCGCTGCATCTTGCGAACCTCATCGAAAAACACACGGAAGCCAAGAAATCGCCCCCGCTTTCCGCGGAAAATATCTACGTTCTCGAAAAAGGACGTGAAATCGGCGCTCACCAGCTTTCCGGCGCGATCATGGACCCGCGGGGCCTCCGCGAACTGGTCCCGGATTTCGAAAAGACTGCGCCGCTGGATACTCCCGTCACCGGCGACGCCGCCTACTACTTCACCGAATCCAGCAGCTACAAGCTCCCCATCACTCCGCCGCCTCTGCAAAATCACGGCAATTACGTCATCTCGCTCAACCGTCTGGTGAAGTGGCTCGGTGGCCTGGTCGAAAAGAAAGGCATCAATATTTTTACGCAGTTTGCCGGCAGGGAATTGCTCTACGAAAAAAACGGAATTGCCGGTGTGCTCACCGAAGACAAAGGCGTGGACAAAAACGGCAAGCCTAAAGATAACTTCACGCCCGGCTACAAATTGCGCGCGAAAGTCACCGTGCTGGCCGAAGGTCCCCGCGGCTCGCTCACCAAGGAGCTTGTCAATAAATTGCAGCTCGACGGCCTGAACCCGCAGGTCTATGGCATCGGCATCAAGGAGTTGTGGGACGTGCAGCCGGGACGCCTAGACACCGGCTACGTCGCGCACACGCTCGGGTGGCCGCTCAGTTCCGACCTGTACGGCGGCGGCTGGGTGTACGGCCTGCAAAATAATCGCGTGTCGTTGGGGATGGTCATCGCGCTCGAATATAAGGACCCGCTCTTCGACCCGCACGAAGCTTTCCAGAAATTTAAGACCCATCCGTTCGTGAAGGAAATTCTGGAAGGCGGCAAGCTCGTCCGCTACGGGGCAAAAACCGTCCCCTACGGCGGATGGTATTCCATGCCGCGCAGCTACGTGGACGGCGGCCTGATCATCGGCGATTCCGCGAGCCTGCTGAATTCACAGCGGTTGAAAGGAATTCATACCGCGATCAAAAGCGGCATGCTCGCAGCCGAAACAATTTACGAAGCGCTTTGCGCCGCGGATACTACCGCAAAAACTCTCGCAGCCTATCCGCAAAAAATCGAAAACAGCTGGATCAAAAAAGAATTGTGGGAAGTCCGGAATTTTCACCAGGCATTCCACAGCGGACTCTATTCAGGATTGATGCAGGCAGGATTGCAATTCGTTACGGCTGGCCGCGGGCTTATCGATCCGATGCGCGGCAAGCCCGGTTACGAGGAATATTCCAAGCTGAATCGCGGGAACACCCTGGTGGATCAATCCACGCGCTTCAAAGGCGATGGCAAACTCACCTTCGATCGCCTAACCGACGTCTATCACTCCGGCACGCGCCACGAAGAAGACCAACCGTGCCATCTCATAGTGCTCGATCCGAATATTTGCGGCGATCGCTGCGTTCGAGAGTACGGAAATCCGTGCCAGTATTTCTGCCCTGCGGCCGTCTATGAAATGGTCAGCGAAAAAGGCGCGCCAAAATTAAAAATCAACGCCTCCAATTGCGTCCACTGCAAAACCTGCGACATCGCAGACCCTTACCAAATCATCAATTGGGTTCCACCCGAAGGCGGCGGCGGACCAAACTACGAAGGCATGTGACGGAGGGCACTTGGTATCGGTGGTCGTGACTATCCGCCGAATGCCCTCTTCAATCGCGCCCAAAACCCTTCCTTCTTGTTCCCCGCTGAATTTGGATTCTGCGCAGAAAGATGTTTCGCCGATGGCGCTTTGTTTTCGTCCAACGATTCCATGCGCGGCGCCTCGACGTGCCCGGTGAATTCGTATTCCGGCTCGACATGCACGGAACGCACCAGTAACACCGAGTCCACCGGCGGATCGGCGGGACGCGTCGGCGACGAAGCCGAAAATCCCAGCGGTGGCATGATGATCTTGTATTCCGGCATCGCATCCGGCGGAGGCGGCGGCGTGCTATCTTTCGCCGGTGGCACAACGGGATGGACGTCATTCGCACTCGCCAGCGAGCGCAACTGCACGTTCGGCTCGGGAGCCGGTTCCGCGTTCTTCGGCGCGGGTGTCTCAGCCGCGGCCGCGGATTCTGCCGGCTCCGGCGTCGGCGCTAATGCCGCCGATGACGAAACGCCCAGCACCGGAATCTGCGGCGGCGGCAGCGATTGTGCGTGCATCGCGCTGCACGCACAGCTTCCCGGCGTTCCGGCGATGGGCACTAGCTTTCCGGCATTCAGGAAGAACTCCCCCGCTTGCGGCACGATGATTCCTTCGCCCGTGAATTGCTGCTCCAGCCGGATCGCGCCGCTTGTCGCCAGCACGCAGAGGGAATCGTTCATGTCCAGGCCCGCGGTGATGTCGCGTGTCTCGCCGCCGATATCGAGCGGCGTGGCAATGATAGTGGGAGTGAAGATCCGCAGCGAAGTGCCGCGGAGCAGCTGAAGATGGATGCGCCCGAAATCAAGCGCCAGTGTGATCGCTCCGCCGGACTCGAGCAGCGTGAGTTTTGCAGGGCCGCAAATATCCACTTCGCCGCCGGTGGTGAGCGTCAAGCGCGCCTTCCCGTCATGCACGGTCACCACACTGCCGTTGAATACATCGCCGCCGGCAGAAGAACTGACAACGGTCGCGCCCGCTCCTGCTCCTGTGTCAATCGAGACGTCGTTCCCCTCCAGCCGGCCGATCGCTCCAGGCGTTGTCTGTTGCGCGCGCAGAGCTGGCGACGCCAATACTGCGGCTAGCGTCAAGGCCAGCGATGCTGCGCGCGCAAGCGCACCGCAACGCCGCAGGAAAGCGGCGCAGACGCCAGCGACTTTGGTGAGGGAGCACATCGAGAAGTCTTCGAGGTCACCTATACTATACCCCAGTGAATACCGACGCGAAATCCGCGGCTACACCGAGCGGCGTAACTGACAAATCGCCGTACGATCTGGGCGGCCCGCCGCTTTCGCGTTGGCGCCGAATGCAGATTCCGGTGATTGCCTGGCTGGTGTACTGGGCGATTCGCCTGATCGGCCCGACGTTGCGCGTCGAGATCGTCGGCATCGAGAACGCAATTCAGATAACACGCGGCGGAGAACCGGGAATTGGCGCGTTCTGGCATCGCTGCATCTTTAGCGCTGCCTGGATTTGGCGCAACCGCGGCGTTGTGGTGATGAACACGGTGAACTTCGACGGGCAATGGACCCGACGCGTGATCGAACGCCTGGGATTCGGCACGGCGCAAGGCAGCTCGTCCCGCGGCGCGATCGAAGGACTCACCGTGATGGGCCAGCGACTCGCGGAAGGGAAGCATGTGGCGTTTACGATTGATGGGCCGCGCGGGCCGCGCTACGTGGCGAAGCCCGGTCCGGTGATTCTGGCGCGCCGCGCTGCAAGCCCCATCTCCGTCTTTCACATTGCTCTGAAGCGCGCGGTAACGTTCAAGAAGTCCTGGGACCTGTTTCAGGTGCCGCTACCGTTTTCCCGCGCGGTTATGTTCTTCGCTCCCCCGATTCGTCTTCCCGTGGATGCCGGGAGCGACATCCTGCATGCCAAGCACGCGGACATGCAAGCGGCGCTCGAGCGTGTGCGCGACGCGGCGGAGTCGTGGTTTCGTCTTTCGGCGCGTGCGCAGGACGAATATCGGGAGGAATGGAGCAAGTGGAAGTAGCGGCGGGCAGGGACTTGGGGTGCCGCGGGGGAATTTAACCTTCGCCCAATTTGACCGGCACGTTCATTTTTTGGCCGCTGCGCACAATCGTCAGAGTGACAGTGTCGCCGGGTTGCGAACGGTTCAGCAGCAAATTCAGGTCCATCTGGCTGGTTACGGCTTTTCCATCCACTGCGATCAGCACGTCTCCGCCGATGCGCAGCTCCTGCAAGCCTGCCAACATGGACTTATTTCCGCCGCGAATGCCTGCTTGCGCGGCAGGGCCGCCGGGATCAACCCTCTCGATCAAGATCCCTTGTTGCACACTCAGGTTCAAGGCGTCCGCAAGACCCGGCCAGAGCGCGCGGCCCTCGGCACCGAGCGTGGCGCGGCGCACGCGGCCATATTTGATCAAGTCTTCGGCGACGCGTCGCGCGGTATTGATAGGAATGGCGAAACCGATGCCCGCGGTGGTGCCGGTCGGCGCATAAATCGCGCTGTTGATGCCGATCACTTGTCCGTGCGAATCGAGGAGCGGCCCGCCGGAATTTCCCCGGTTGATGGCAGCGTCCGTTTGGATCGCTTCGTCAATGAAAGTGCTCTCGCTGGTTTGCACCGTGCGCCCCAGGGCGCTGACGATGCCCGTAGTGAGCGTGCTGGAAAATCCAAATGGATTTCCGATCGCGAGGGCACGCTGGCCGACCAGCAGGTTGCGCGAATCGCCGAGCGGCAGCGGGGTGAGCTTGTGGCCTTTGGTATCAATCTGGATCAACGCGATGTCGTTGCGCGCGTCTTCGCCGATGAGCTTCGCTTTGTAACGTGACAAGTCGCCCAGAGTGACTTCGATGGTTTGCGCGCCCTGCACCACGTGATAGTTGGTGAGGATGTGCCCGTCGGTATCAATCAGGAAACCGGAACCGGCGCCCTCGACCGGCACGGGATTGTAGAAGAAGTCGTACTCGACGGTGCGCGTGACGATATTCGCGACCGCGGGAGAAGCCTCCCGGTAGATGCGAACGTTTTCCGCTTCGGTGGGATCGAGCGAATGTTCGGCGCTCGACGGCGGAAGTAACGAGTGCAGTGCATCCACGGATGCGGGATTGCGCTCGCCATAGCGCGTGCCGGCCCAATACGCGGCGAGGCCGATGATCAAGCCGATCGCCAGCAGCCGCACGGCGCGCCCTTCGTTTCCGTTGTGTGTCATGACAAAATCGGTATCCTTCCGATCCGCGTGACGGTAATTCACGCGCGGGGCATCCAACGGTCGCGCCCTCGCGTCCTGACTCGTAATACGCCCCACATCCAGGAAATGTTTCTATACATTCTCGTTCGAAGGGGCCGACTGCAACATTCGCTTTACGGCTTCCGCGACTTGGCGCTCGGTTTCTTCGACTGAACCCGAGCAGTCTACGGATTCGTCGGCCAAGCGCCGTTTTTCTTCCATGGGCATTTGGGCAGCGATGCGCACTTGCGCTTGCTCCGGCGTGAGCCCGCGCTCTTTCAGGCGCTCGATCTGCTGCTCGGGGCGGCACCAGCAGACCATCACTTTATCGAGCTCCTTGTGATAGCCCGCCTCGATAATCAGCGCCGCTTCGACGATGGCTAAATCGGGCCCGCCCACCTGATCGAGCGCCGCGAACCATTTGCGCACAACCTCGAGGATGCGCGGATGCAGGATCTGATTCAGGCGCGCGCGTTTTTGCGCGTCCGCGAAGACGATGGGGCCGAGCTTGCGGCGGTCCACGTTGCCATGGGGATCCAGAACATCCTTGCCGAATTCGCGCACGACTTCGTCGTAGGCTTCTTGCCCCTGCTCGAGGAGTTCGTGTCCGAGCGGATCGGCGTCCAGGACGGGGCAATCCATATCTCGCAACAACGACGCGACCGTGGATTTACCGGACGCGATTCCTCCGGTGAGGCCCACGCGGAGCATCAGCGCCGCACCGCTGCAGCCGCTGGAACTTGGGCGCCGCGACGCCGCGCTGCGGCCCGGACGGTATTGCTCATGAGCATGGCAATGGTGAGCGGGCCGACGCCGCCGGGAACCGGAGTCAGCGCCCCGGCGACGGTGGCGACGTCCGGGTGAACATCACCTACGAGGGCCGTGCCTTTTTCACGGAAGGCGGCGAGGCGCTCGGGCAAACGCGCGAAAAATGCCTCGGCCTGCGCGGCGTCTGTGATGCGATTGATGCCGACGTCAATCACGGTGGCGCCCGGTTTTATGAAGTCAGGGGTGACCATTCCCGCGCGGCCTAGCGCAGCGACGACGATATCGGCGCGGCGGACGACGCCCGGCAAATCGCGGGTTTTCGAGTGGCAGATGGTGACGGTGGCATTTGCGTGCATCAGCAGAAGCGCCATCGGCTTGCCGACGATGTCGCTGCGGCCGAGCACTACGGCATTCGCACCCTCGAGCGCAATGTCGCTGCGTTTGAGGATCTCCATCACGCCGAGAGGCGTGCACGCAACCAGCGTGGGGCGCCCAGCGACGAGGTAGCCGACGTTAATGGGGTGAAAGCCGTCCACATCTTTCGCGGGATCCACGGCATCGAGGATCTTCTTGGCATCCACCTGCGGCGGCAAAGGAAGTTGGACGAGGATGCCGTCCACATCATCGCGGCGATTCAGGTCCTGGACGATTGCGAGCAATTCGGCCGTGGTAATTGTGGCCGGCGGCGTGACAAGAATGCTGGCCAGACCGAGTTTTTCGCAGGCCGCGATTTTGCTTTTTACGTAAACCTTCGATGCGGGGTTTTCGCCGACCAGCACCGCTGCGAGGCCGGGACGAATTCCGGCGGCGGCCAGCGCGGAGATTTCGCCGGAGAGTTCGGCGTAAATTTCGTCGCGGATTGCGTTGCCATTCAGAATGCGTGCAGCCAAGAAAATCTCCCGATGTTGCGTCGAAATGTTGCGAGCCGTCATGATAGCACAGCAAAATACGGCGTGAGTCTGTCTGGGAACGGCGGTGCTGGGAGGGTCTCGCAGAACTGGCTTAGAATGTATACATGTGAGCTTGATCGGAGGAGCGAGCGAAATGATATTTGGCGAGGGCAACGAGCGGAAGCAACTGGAGCGCGCGATGCGCGATGCCGGGCGATTGCCGCCGGGACAATCAGCCACGCTGAAGTGGCCCGTGCTGCATGAGGGCAGCGTGCCGCGATTCGACCCCAGCACATGGGATTTTCGAGTGACGGGACTGGTGGAAAAGCCGCTGCGATTGAGTTGGGATGAATTCTCGCGCTTGCCGATGATCGCGGTGACGGCGGATATGCACTGTGTCACGCGCTGGAGCCGATTTGACGTGCGCTGGGAAGGCGTGGCGTTCAGCGAAGTGATGAAGCTGTTGACGGTGAAGCCCGAGGCGAAGTATGTGATGGTGGAGGCGGAGTACGGTTACAGCTCGAATGTGCCGCTCAGCGATTTGCTGCGGTCGACGACGCTTTTTGCGTTGAAGCACAATGGCGAACCGCTGCCCGCCGAGCACGGCTATCCGGTGCGGCTGGTGGTGCCGCATCTTTACGCGTGGAAGAGTGTGAAGTGGGTGCGTGGCCTAGAATTCATGGCGCAGGATGCGCCGGGATTCTGGGAGCAGAATGGCTACAACATGTACGGCGATCCCTTCAAAGAGGAGCGGTACAGTGGCTAAAAGATTAGCGGCTGATAAGTCAGACGCCAGAAAGTCGCTGAAGGAGCGATTTTTCAAACTAGCTAGCCGGCTTCACGAATCTGAAAAGCCCGAGGAGCGCCGGCGCCTAAAGAAGAGCCTTGTCTGCACCACGTTTCGAGAGTGACCTCGCATGCGACGGAATCAGTGTGGTTTCGCATTTCCCGACAGCGGGAACCGCGCGCTTGGCCCTCCTGATGTCGCGGCGTTTTCGGTCTTGCCTCCTGCACCGCATTTTTGCGTTTGACCGGCTTGTTGCAGCATGAAGACGTAGGCTCTCTTTTGCGGCGACGGCTGGAAATCATAGTATCCCGAGGTTTCCCGGCCGGGCTCCAGGTTTTCGATTTTGGGGTTATAAGCGAATCCAGTCTTGAGCGGTTGTTTGTACTGGAGTTCCAAGCCTTTGTATTCTTCAACGGAGGGCACGAGAGAAACGCATACAGGAAGCGGGCCCACATTCTTAAAGTGCAAATAAATGTAGCCGAACGGGCGGTAGCGGATGGGTCCTCCATCGAATCTATCGCCAATCATCGTGTACCGCTCGACTTTTGAAACAGTGATTTGCAACTGTCCCAACTTCTCGGGTGGCGCCGATCCGGTCTGCGGGGATGCGCTGTCGAGTCCGCTGAGGATCAACGCTAAAGCGACAGCGAGTATCCAGTGAGACTGCTCAGGTTGCGTCATTCGAAGTTGGACCCCGGCGATGTGCAGTTCGTTCCCACGTTGACGCAGATCGGCCGCAGATTTTTCGAGGTGAAAGAAAGCGGGTCTGAGACCCGCCCCTACAAAGGCAAAATACCCGGCCAATCTTAATAGATGTCGTACTGCTCCCAGTGGAGCGTTGGGTCGGCTTGAATGATTACGCTCTTTTTGGTCCAGCGCTCCAGCTCTTCGATTAGCGAGGACTCGCGCGTTTTCAGGGCCTTCGAGATTTCTGGGTGGACGCGCAGCGTCAGGCTGCCGGAATCCATGTCCGGAGCCATTTTGCGGGCTTCGGTCTGGATTTCGTAGCAGAGCGTGGGAATGGATTTCACCATGCCGGAACCGGTGCAATACGGGCACGGCTGGCACAGAGTGCGCTCGAGAGCCTGCTTGGTGCGCTTGCGGGTGATGGCGACGAGGCCGAATTCGTTGAAGCGCAGGACCTTGGAGGGGGCACGATCGGCCCGCAGAGCGTCTTCCAGAGTGGCCATGACCTTTTCGCGGTTGCGGCGCTCTTCCATGTCAATGAAGTCAATGATGATGATGCCGCCAAGATCGCGCAGGCGCATCTGCCGCACGATTTCCTTGCAGGCTTCGAGGTTGGTGCGGACGATGGTGTCCTCGAGGCGATTCGAGCCTTTGCCGACAAATTTGCCTGTATTAACGTCAATCGCGACGAGCGCTTCGGTGTGGTTGATGACGATGTAGCCGCCGGATTTCAGCCACACCTTCGGGCGCAGACCCTTATCAATTTCCTGCTGGATGCCGAACTCTTCGAAGACGGGGGTTGATTTGGTGTAGAGCTTCACGCGATTCACGAGCTGCGGCTGGAAGCGGCTCATGAAGTCAATCACTTTGGTGTATTCGTCTTCGGTGTCCACCCAGATCGCGCCAAAATCGGGCGTGATGAAATCGCGGAGGATGCGTTCGACGAGATTTAGGTCGCGATGCAGGAGCGATGGGGCCTTGCGCTGTTCCGAACGCGCCTTGATTTCGGCCCAGGTGCGGGTGAGAAATTCGACGTCGGCGCGAACTTCTTCCGGGTCGGCGCTGGCCGCGGCGGTGCGCACGATGAAACCGCCGCCCGAGGCGCCCTTGGCGTCGTTCACCAGATGCCGGAGGCGCGAACGCTCTTCGGCGGAGGCAATCTTGCGCGATACGCCGGTGTGATCGAGCGTGGGCATATACACCAAAAAGCGGCCGGGCAGAGCGACGTGGCTGGTGATGCGCGCGCCTTTCTTGCCGAGCGGCTCCTTGGCGATTTGCACGATGATTTCCTGCCCCTGCTTGAGCATGTCCGCGATCAGCTGCGTGCGGCGCGGCTGTTGGGGACGATGGTGGCCGTGTCCGCCGGTGTGACCGTGCTGCGGACGGCGGCCGCGATCATCGCGGCGTCCCCGATCCCGTCCGCGGCGAGCGGGATTCTGCATACGCGAGCGAAAATCATTGCGCACGCGGGCCTGGAAAGGCTGCGGCGCCGGGCCGCCGGAAATTTCACCGGGCAGGGACGAGATGTTTTCCGCTGATCCGGCTGCTGCTGCAATTTCCTGCTCATGTTCGCTGCCGGGCTCTTCTTCAGGATGCGCGATCATGCCTTCTTCTTCGGCCGCGGCTTCTTCCTGTTCGAGCTCGGCGTCTTCGGAATCCTCGGAAGCGTCTTCCGCGTCGTGATCTTCCTCGCCCGCGTCCAATCCCGCGGCTTCCGCGATGGCATCGGCTTCGGCGAAGCCGCGTTGTTGCGCGTCGCGAGCGGCAAGTTCGTCCTGCGCGTCGGCGATATGCTCGGCGACCGCGGTGGCTTCGTCTTCGGTTAATTCCGGGTGTGGGTGGTCATCGTGATGTTCGGGTTCATGAGCTGCGAGAGGCTCGTGCGATATGAAAGATTCGTGCTCGATGGGCGCTTCGGGTTCGTCAATGTGAGCATCCGGCGCCGGCACGGAATCCACTTCCGGACCGGTGGGCACGAGTGGAGACAAGGGCGCGAAAAGGACGGCGTCCGGAACCGGCGATTCATCCAGTCGGCGAGTTTCCGCATCGGGCGGTTCGGGTGGAAGATGCTGATGTGTTTTCCATTTTGAGAGCGACTCGCCGGGAAGCGGTTCCAAGCCGGAGGACGAGGATGGGCGGTACACCGGAGTGCGCGGGGAAAAATTGTCGCGCGCCGGGAAAGACTCACGAGGTGAAGACTCGTGGGTCGTGGGCTGCCGCTCAGCGGATTCGAGGGAGGACTGTTCGGGCGCTACCAGCTCGTCCGGTTCGGTCACGGAAGCGCCAGCTTCATGCGAGTCCGACTCGTGCGCGATATAGGGCGGCGCGGAAGCTGAAGCTGTTGCGCCGTCAAACGAGGGAGGAGCGGAAGCCGCAAGATCCGATGGACTGCGCTCCTTGAATTTCGCCAGAGATTCTCCGGGCAGCAGAACGGAGATGTGCCCTTCGGGCCCGACAGGCTCGCTAGGTTGACCATCGAATGGCCTCGGCGAAGCATACTTGGACGAGGGCAGCTCGCGGCCAAAACGACGGTCACCGCCGCGCCCGCCTCTGCCTCCGCGGCCGCCTTGACGGCCACGTCCGCCGCCGCTACTACCACGGCGGCCGAAGCTGTTGCGTCCACCGCGATCGCCGCCGGGGCGGCTGGGCGGACGATTTTCGAAACGCGGACGATCCGTGGCCGGCGCGCCAGCAGATTCGCGAGAGACGATGGGAGCGCCTGGGGCCATGCCGGATATCGATTCTCCAGGAAGCGCCGCGAGGCCGGGAGCAGGAGACGATTCGACGTCCACCGGTTCGATGATGGGAGCAGAGCCGGCGTGAACAGGAAACACCTGGCCGCCTTCCGCTTCCATTTTCTGGGTCTTGTCTTCGACGGCGGTGACGACGTGGTCGAGTTCCTCGATTTCTTCGAGGAAGTCGCTGACATACAGGAAAGCGTCGCTATCGAGGCCGATTTCGACGAAGGCAGATTGCATGCCGGGCAGCACCCGTGTAACTTTGCCTTTGTAGATGCTGCCGACTAACGCAAATTCCTTTTCCCTCTCTACGTAATACTCACAAAGCTGACCTTCTTCCAGAATGGCAACCCGCGTCTCGTGCGGGTTCGCCGATATAACCATTTCCTTCGACATGGAAACTCCTCATGGCGCATCGGGCCGCGGCGGCACGCGCGGTGGCGCGCGCTCGACCGGAGTGGGGCAAGGCAACGCCTTGCGCTGGCCACAACGGGCCGCCCAGGAAAAACCTCTCGGATTGTTTGGTTTGTTTCCTCACCCGATGCTTACCTGATTCGAAAAAGTAGAATTCCGGCCGGCGGACTTTCCGCGGCTCGGGCAATGAATCAACTGATTTCATCTGCACTTCGCAACAGCGCGGGCTCAGTTGACGAAGCGCCGCATGCGGACGTTCATCACCAGTCCCAAAGCCAAAAAAACAAAAGCGGTGGAAGAACCGCCGTAACTCATCAACGGCAAGGGAATGCCCGTTACCGGCATGTAGCCTATCACCATTGACGCATTTACCAGAACGTGGAAGCCCAGAATTGCGGTGACTCCCATAACCACGTACATCCCAGCACGATCTTTCGCCTTCTGCGCGTTGTCCACCAGGCGCAGAATCAGACCCAAGTACAAAAGCAAAACTACGCAAACTCCGATAAAACCCTGCTCCTCGGCCAGCGCTGCCAGAATGAAGTCCGAATACCGGACGGGCACAAAGCCCAATTGGTTCTGGCTGCCTTTGCCGAATCCCTTGCCCCAAAACCCGCCGGAGCCTACGGCAATTTCCGACTGCAGAATCTGATAACCGGCGCCGCGCTGATCTTCTTCCGGATGCAGGAAGGTCTCGATACGCTGCTGCTGGTAGGGCTTTAGATGATGCCGCATATTCCAGCCCACCGGGATCAATAATGCCACCAGCACAACTCCGATGGCCAGATGCTTCCATTCGATACCGGCGATAAAAGCACCGATTGCTGCCACGGGCAGCAGGACCAAGGCGGTTCCTAGGTCCGGTTGTTTCAAGATTAACACTGCCGGAATGATGGTCAAAACTCCAACTTTCACCAAATCCGGAAGGGTGAGACGGTCGGTGCGAACCTCGCTGAAGTAGCGAGCGAGCACTATGATTATAATCAACTTCATGAGTTCCGACACTTGTAAATTGAAGAGGCCGCCGAGGGAGATCCAGCGTTTGGCGCCCAGGTGCGTAGAGCCGATCACCATTACCACCAACAGACCGGCGACGCCGACCATGTACAACACCGGTGCCTGATCCAACAGGGTGTGATAATCAATTCGCGAAATCAGAAACATTCCGGCGATTCCAATGCCGAGCCACATAAGTTGCTTCCACTGCATGCCGGCCATGGCGCTCGCGTGAGTGGAAGAGTAGATCTCCATTACGCCCAGAGAACAAATCGCGGCGACGATCGCGAGCAGGGTCCAGTCGAAGTCTTGAACCTGGGGCCGATCTTTCATGGGTGCTGCACTCCGACGGTAGCGACGAGCGGGCGAGCCACGGGGGGCTGAGCGGGAGCGATATTGGTGGCCGTCTGCTGCATGCGGGCGTTCTTCTTGTCGTAGTAGGTTTTCACAATGTCACGGACCACAGGCCCGGCGGCCTCGCCGCCGTGCTCGACGGTATCCTGCACAATAGCGGCGACCACGATTTCAGGATTGCGGCGCGGAGCAAAGCCCACGAACCAACCATCCATTTTCTTGGTGCCCAGGCGATTCGCCGCGTCATAGCTCATCAGCTGCGCGGTGCCGGACTTGCCGCAGAAATCTATATTTTGCAGACGAAGATGATAGGCGGTACCACCACCCTCGTTGACCACACCGTAAAGCCCCTGGGTGACCTGTTCAACGGCGTTGTCGGATAGCGGAAAGTGTTCCGTTTTCACGTTGGGGTCGTTCTTGAGCAAGTGAGGCTGGACGAGAGTGCCGCCACTGGCAACAGCAGCGGCCATACGGGCCAATTGAACCGGCGTTACGGTGACGGCGCCCTGGCCGATGGCGACGGAAATCGTCTCACCCGCATACCATTTGTGGTGGAACACGCGCTCAACCCAGGATTCCGAAGGCATCAAGCCGGGCTCTTCGCTGGGCAGATCGATTCCGGTCCGTCGGCCCAACCCCAGTCCCGAGCCGTAGTAAGAGATCTTGTCAATTCCGAGCTGCTTGCCTACGTTGTAAAAGAAGACGTCGCAAGAATCCACAATCGCGGTATGGAGGTTCACGGTCCCGTGTCCCTGCGGGCGCCAGCAGTGAAATTCACGGCCGTAGAAGTTGGCGTGACCGGGACAATAGACAGTGTAGGACTCGGGAATCATTTTTGAATCGAGCATGGCCGCGGCCATAACAATCTTGAAAACCGAACCTGGAGCTAGCTGCGCCTGAATCGCACGATTCAGCAACGGCGTGCTCTTGTCGGTATTCAGCTTTTGCCATTCTTCTTGTGGAATGCGTACTGCAAAATCGTTGGGGTCGAAGGTGGGCCTGCTGACCATGGCCAGAACTTCACCGGTACGCGCATCCATGGCGACAACGGCACCCACTTTGCCCGCCATATCGGCTTCGGCGATAGCTTGCAGGTCGTAGTCAATCGTCAGCTGAATGGGCCTGCCCGGGACGGCTTCCACGTTGTCGAGCGTGCGCATCACCTTGCCGACGCTGTTTACGACGACGCGGCGCATGCCGTCGGTGCCTTCGAGCTGGTCGTTGTATTCGCGCTCGAGGCCCGCCTTTCCGACGATGTCGCCGGGGCGATAATGGCCATCGCTATCTTCCATTTGCTGTGGAGAGACTTCACCGACGTAACCGATGGTGTTGGCCGCCATTTCACCCTGCGGGTAGCGGCGGCGCTGGACCATCATCAGTTCGAGGAGCGGCAAATCGGCGCGGTGCGATTCGACGAACGCGATGTCCGCCTCAGTAGCAGCGGGTTTGATGACGACCGGCTGGAACTTGGGCTCGTTTTTGGCAGCCTCGAGTTCCTGCTGGAGATCGTCGCGGCTGATGCCGAGCCCATCCACAATTTGCGGCAGACTTTTTTCCAGCGACTTGGGATCATCCCGCAACAGTAGAATGCTGAAAGAAGGATAGCTGTCCACCAGGACACGGCCTTCGCGATCCAGCATGGGTCCGCGCGGCGCGATGATGGGGATGGAACGGGTGCGGTTGCGGTCCGCCAGGTCGGCAAAATGGCCGGACTGCACAACTTGCAGCTTCCAGAAGCCGGTCATGAGCAGAACCACGACGACTACGGAAACGTAGGAAACGAGCGCAAGGCGGCCCTGCGGGATTTTCTGATCGTTAACATTCCACGACGGCAACGGAATTTCTGCTCCTGCACGGGTCTTGCTCGGCCCTGATGCGCGCACAAACTTCGAATGCAAAATCCTCCGAAGTGGTAACTACGCTAACACTCGCGGAGCATGGGCTGCAAGTTGACCATGTCTATTCGGTCACCTGTACGGCGGGGCGAATTGCCGAAATAGGCGAAAGTGCAATGGTCAAGAATGAGCCCGCAGATGGGGAACCCAGTTGTGTGAGACTGCGGGCCGGAATGATACCGACTGCGTCAGGAGGGTTTGCGGAGGCGGTCAAGCAGGGCGAATAGTGGAACGGCGACGGCGGCGG
This sequence comes from uncultured Acidobacteriota bacterium, assembly GCA_963804655.1. Lineage (GTDB taxonomy): Bacteria > Acidobacteriota > Terriglobia > Acidiferrales > UBA7541 > Palsa-295. Next base: position 613,650 of record CAWDRE010000002.1, read on the forward strand.
TCACCAGCGAATCGAGCAGCAGGCGCGGCGTGAAGAATGGCGCCGAATGATTCAGCAGCACGCGCTGGGTGATGGCGAGAATGGCTTGATGAAAATGGAAGAAGAAGAAGACCAAGCCGAAACGGCTTAAGGGATGTTCGGTATCAATGCGGCCGCCAATCGAGGATGCCAGATAGCCGACGATTGTTTTCGCGATTCCGTACATGCCGATCGGATTGTCGTGGCTGAGAGCATCCTGAAGTATTCCGATCGTGCCTCCGAGAAACATTCCTGTGACCGGATTCCTGCGGCTGACTCCAAAATAAATCGTTACCAACAGAGGCAGGTCAATCAATTCGGCCCAGCGGCCATATTTGTGCAGGAAGGCCTGAAAAACGAGCGCGAGCAGCGCAACGCCCAGAACTGTGCCTCCGTAGAATTTGTGGACCTCGACGTTGGGGTCCGGGCGCTCTCCGACATTTAGCATGTAGGCCATCTCACGGGTGGGGAGCGGCAGTTTTTTGCGGCGGAGCTTGCGTCGAACCCGCCTGGGAATTGGCGGGCGCCGTGCCCGGGGCCGCCGCTGTTGGCGAAACTTCCGGCTTTTTAAATACCACCTGCTGCTGGGATAGCAGAACGATTACGTCTTCGAGCCGATCCAGGCGCGCCGCAGGACGCACGCGAATCGTCTGGAAAGGAGTGCCCGGCTTGGCGCTTTCCACGGTGCCGATGGGAAAGTCCTTGGGAAAGATGCGATCCTCGCCGGAAGTGGCAATCAAATCGCCGGTCTGGACTTTCTCGTCGCTAACGACGTAATCCATGCGCGGTTCGGGATCTCCGCTTCCTTTGACGACTCCGTGAGTGCGGGAGCCGGTGAAAAGCGCGCCAACGCCGCTGTCCTTGTCATTGATCAGCAGAACCTGAGCTGTGTTCGGCAGAACTTCGACGATCTTGCCGACGATCCCTTCCGGAATCACCACACCCAGATTCAGCCGCAGATGGTCGCGCTCACCGCGATTAATGAAAAGAGTGTGCGAAGTGGGGTCGGCGCTGGAGCCAATCACTTGGGCGGCCAGCATGGGTGCTTCCGGATGCGCGTCGCGGAAGCTTAGAAGGGCCTCCAGGCGCTGTGCTTCGGCGGCCCGGCTTTCCAGCTCGTGATTCCGCAAGGTGAGTTCATCGAGCTCGGCGTGCATCCGCTGATTTTCAGCGCGGGCGTTGCGCAGCCCGACGTAACCGTCCCAGGCGCCGCCCACTTTGGAGAAGGTCCAGGTGCCGGCGCGCTCCAGCGGAGTGACCAGTTCGACGGCCCAATAGCGAATCAGGCGAACATCGTGCTCGCCCTTGATCTGAAAGGCGAGCAGGAGCACCTGCGCGAGGACCACGACGGCCAGCAGCGCGAAAGGGCGATGACGGGAGAAAGTATCGATCATGACTTCGATTAGCCGTTACACCTGTGGCGCACTCGCGTGCGCGTTGAACGTTTAATTCAAAGGCGCCGGCCTAGGGGGCGCCGCTACAAAATCGAAAGTTGCTGAGTCACCATCGCCCGGCAGGCTTTCGCGTGGTCAGTCAATCGAGACCAGGCGCAACAGCCGGAAGTCGCTCAGCATCTTGCCCGTTCCGAGGACGACGGATGCAAGTGGATCGTCGGCGATGGAGACCGGAAGTCCCGTTTCCTCGCGAATGCGCTTATCGAGATTCTTGATGAGCGCGCCGCCTCCGGTAAGAACGATGCCACGGTCGCTGATGTCCGCGGAAAGCTCTGGCGGGGTGCGCTCCAGCGCCACGCGAATTGCGTTCAAGATCGTGGAGATGCACTCGGAAAGCGCTTCGCGGATTTCGCTGTCGTCAATGGTAACGGTGCGCGGCACACCTTCAATCAGATTGCGGCCTTTCACTTCCAGAGTCAGAGGCTTTTCGAGCGGATAGGCCGAGCCGATTTCGATTTTGATCTGTTCGGCGGTGCGTTCGCCGACGAGCAAATTATATTTTCGCTTCAGGTAGTGCATCACTGCTTCGTCCATTTCATTTCCGGCGACGCGGACGGAGCGCGAATACACGATGCCGCTCATGGAGATGACGGCGATGTCCGTGGTGCCGCCGCCGATGTCCACGACCATGTTGCCGGAAGGTTCCTCGATCGGAAGACCGGCGCCGATGGCGGCAGCCATGGCTTGCTCGACGAGATAGACTTCGCTGGCGCGCGCGCGGTAGGCGGAATCCTGCACGGCGCGCTTTTCAACCGGAGTAATTTCGCTAGGCACGCCGATCACGATGCGCGGATGAACGAGCACGCGCCGGTTATGCGCTTTCTGAATGAAATAGGTGAGCATCTTCTCTGTGACTTTGAAGTCGGCGATCACGCCGTCTTTCATGGGCTTGATGGCTACCACGTTGCCGGGGGTGCGTCCGAGCATGTCCTTGGCTTCGCGTCCGACGGCCACGACTTCACCGCTGTTCTTATTGATAGCCACGATGGAGGGTTCATTCACCACGATGCCCTTTCCGCGGGCAAACACGAGGGTGTTGGCGGTGCCCAAATCAATGGCGAGGTCGGATGAGAAAAGACTGAAAACCGACCGCATGCTGTAACCGTTTTTCGTCACGTCTTGCTTCCCCCAGATTCCACTTGAGCGCCGCTGCGGCGACGAGTTTGATTTGACCGGCCTGTGCCGGCGGACCGGTGACTGCTATGGAATTACGACTTCGACGCGCTTGGTCGCCGTGCCACCCCGCCGATTTTGCCCAGTGATGACGATTTCATGGCTGCCCTTGGCCATGGGCGGCAGAAAATGACGAAAATGCCCGTCTGCCTGAATGCTGGCTACTTCCTCGCCGTTGATAATCAGCGCGGCTCCGGGTTCGGTGCGTCCGATCACTTCGACGACGTTGCCTTGTAGTTCGGTGGAATCCACTTCAAGCAGCATTTCCTGCTCTTTACCTTGGATCACCAGAATGAATTTGAAGGAATCACTGACGTCGCTGGATTTATTGTCGGCGTCAATGGCACGTACGCGCCAGAAATAATCGCCGGGATCGAGGCCAGCAATGTCCACGCTTTCGTTGGAGATCTTCTTGTCAATCACCAGGTGATTGAACGCCGCCGTGGTGCTGATTTGAAATTGGTAGGACTTGGCGGTCGCCACCGGATTCCAGGAGAAATGAACTGGGTCGCGTTTGGGATCGGCGACGATGATCGGTTGGAGGTTCAGCGGCTGCACAAGGTTGGGCGGTGCCAGCACTTGCGATTTCGTGAACGGGCCGCCGGTGGGGAAGGTTACGCGCTCCCACTGTCCGATATCCAGATGCTCGCTGCCGCGGCTTAATTCCGCGCTACCGGAGGCCACGGTGATTTCCTGCTGTTTGGTATCGGGGTCGCTGCGGACTGCCGCGCGGCTATTCGCTTGCAGTGAAGCCACGGCGTTCTCGAAGGAAACCTCGGCCTTGGAGCCGGGCACTTCCCACGTCCCAGTCGCCAGGTCCACCTGACCGGAAGTGATGTGCACGCCTACAGACGATGCGGTGTTCTGCCCCACGAGGTTCTCTTCCACGGTGACGAGAGTGTCTCCCTTCACAGTGTACGTGGTTCCGTCCGCAAATTGGACGCGCGCAACACCTTCCGAGCCGGTTTGGATCAGATCGCCCTTATCAAGTGTGAGTTGATAGTCGGCGTTTTCCCAGGTGACCGAATTGACTTTTTTGACCTGCACCTTGCCGTCAAGGTTAACGAAGCGAGCCTGACGCGCCGTGATGGTCGCGACGCCGGTGTCATGCGGAGTGATCGTATCGCTGAGCCTGCGCATGAGGCTCGCGGATGTTTCCGGGAATACCAGGTACGTGGCGGAGCCGACGATGGTCCCGATCAAGAGGACATATAAAGCGACGGTCTTATACGTAACGGTATGCCAGTACACCTCCACGCGGGAGATTTTGGGCTTCGCGGCTGATGGTCTGCTATCGCTCATGTTGATTTGGGGCTAATTACAAAATCTAGCATAGGGGTATAGGGCGTTCAACTCGACGACGAGCGAGTTGCGGAAACTGCTACTCCCTGTGATTCCAATCAGTTAACGGGAGAGCACAAACGCGGTAGGTCGAGAGCTCGCCCGCTCAAATTTGGTACCATTTTGGAGGTTGACCCGGAGCCGAGAGTTTAGGGAGACTAAGGTTCCTGGATATCCGCGCCTTTCCAGCCTATTTGCTCGTGGGACCTGGCTTCGGGACTGCCGGTAAACGGAACGGATCCCGGCGCAGCGAGGAACGCTATTATGAATGAAATTATAGGCGAGCTTCTTCCCCCGGCACGATTGATGATGACGCCGGGTCCTTCGAACATGGACCCGCGCGTGTACCGGGCGCTGAGCACTCCGCTGGTAGGCCACATGGATCCGTGGTTCACGGCGATGATGAGCGACGTCCAGGTATTGCTGCGGCGCGTTTTTCAAACGCAAAATCGCATTACCTTTCCGATTTCAGCGTCCGGCTCGGGGGGCATTGAAGCGGCGGTGCTGAATCCGTTGGAAGAGGGTGATGAGTGCATCGTGTGCGTGAACGGATGGTTTTCCGAACGCATGGCGGTGATTGCGGAGCGAAGTCCGGCGAAAGTGATTCGCGTGGAAGCGCCGTATGGACGCACCGTGGATCCCGAAGATGTGCGACGCGCGGGCAAGGGCAAAAAGATCAAGTTTGTCGGCTTGGCGCATGGCGAGACTTCCAGCGCGGTGGTGCAACGTCTCGCGGATTATCGCAAAGTGGCGGATGAACTGGGCGCGCTGCTGGTGGTGGACGCGGTGGCGACGTTGGCGGGAATGCCTCTGGATATTGATCGGGAGAAAATTGACATTTGTTTCAGCGGCTCGCAGAAGGCTCTGAGCGCGCCTCCCGGGATGGCGCCGATTACAGTGAACGGGTGCGTGGAAGAATTGATGCGCACGCGAAAGACCCCGGTGGGCAGCTGGTATTTCGATTTCACGCCGATTCTGACGATGTGGGGCAGCGAGAGAACGTATCATCACACTCCGCCGATTTCTTTGATTTATGGAATGCGCGAAGCGCTGCGATTGGTGCTCGAAGAAGGGCTGGAGGCGCGCTGGGAGCGTCACCAGAATAATCAACAGGCGCTGGTCGCAGGGCTGGAAGCGATGGGCCTGGAAATGTTCGTGACGGATCCCGCGGAACGATTGGTGACCGTGACGGGCGTAAAAGTTCCGGCGGGAGCGGACGACCGAAAAGTTCGGATGCAGCTGCTGGACGAATTCAATATCGAAATCGCGGGTGGGTTTGGTCCGGTGAAAGGGAAAATCTGGCGCGTGGGATTGATGGGATACTCGAGCCAGAATACGAACGTGCTGCTTTTTCTTGCAGCCTTCGAAAAAGTGCTACTGGATCAAGGAGTGCGCGTACCGGCGGGGGCCGGGGTGGCCGCGGCGATACGCAGTTATCAGCAGGCAGGGCAGACGGCCGTAGCGGGCGCAAGGAAGTAAAACAGGCCACGAACGTTCAAACACGAGTTCTCGGGAGTTTTATGGCCAAGGCAGAAGTAACCGCGATTCCGAATGTGGGAGCGATGAGCGATTTCATCGGCGCGTTTGATGTGCCGTCGAAAGTGACGGATTACTTGTATCGCTGCCGGTTCTCTCACTGTTGGAACGGAATTGCGACGCGCCACGCGGACACCATGGACTGCAAGTTTTTTGTGGACGGCAAGGGTGTGGTGCTGGGCTTGGCGCATCCCGGGTTCGTGGAGTTTAGAGCGCGTTCAGGGAGAAATCTGAGCGATCGCGAAGCCAGCTATATCGGCGCCGAATATTTGCGCGAACGGCTGGAGCAGGAAGACGAACACTCGCTTTACGATGTTTCGCCCGCCGAAGTGACCCGCATCATTCAAAAACTCAACATCCGCTGAGAGCAGGAGCTCCCAGAAGTTGCGCTCACAGGATGGTTAAGAGCCCGGCGGTTTGGACGGCGCCGACGGAGGCGGCGGACCCTTTTTCGCGAACGAGCGGACGTAGTTCACCAAATCCCAGATTTCGTCGGTTTTAACGCGGTCGCCTTCACCGGTCATCTCGCCTTTACCGTTCTTGATGATGTAAAACATTTCGCCGTCGGTCATATCCTTCAGCGCTGCCGGATCACGGTAATCGGCGAGCTTCAACTTCATGTCATCGGCAAGATCCCCTTTGCCGTCGCCGTCTTTTCCATGGCACAGCGCGCAATCATATCCATAAGATTTCTTGCCTTGGGCGAGCGATGCCGGGGTCGGCTTGACCGGATTGGGGAGTTTCGCAGCTTCCGGAGGGACTTTGGATTCGGCAGCGGGAGTGGATGTAGCGGGTGCGGGTTTGGCCGCCTCCTGTGCCGAAACGGTGAAACACAACAGGATAAGGGCCAAGACAACGCGAACGATTACTCGCATAGGGCCTCCGCAGGTGACGTGCATGCTTTGGATTAAGGCGCATTGTACTCCGCGGACCGGAAGTCCGGGAGAAATTATTGCCGCGCGGAGACTGAAGGGTGGAGGCCCCAAATCAGGCGTCTGAAAGAGACTCGCCGAACTCGGTTTCGTCTTTGAGTTCGCCTACCTCGAAGATTTCCCCGCAATCGAGACACTCGAGATATTGCGCGTCGTCGTCCTTGGCGATGAGCTGAGTTCGCTTGTGCTGGCAGGCAGGATCGGGTGTTAGCATGTTCGTTCGATGCCGTGCGGGAATTATAGCACTCGCGCAGGGCGCGGACAGTTGTGGGACCCAGCGCGCAGCGGCGGCGGTTGACAAACGCGGCGATTGAAACTATCAGTCTCCTTGCGATCTATGAAAAGCGAGATCTTTTGAGCGTCGAACAAACAACGCAGAAGCGCCTGGGCACCGTGCTTTTTTACGGGATCGTGGTGATCCTGGCGTACTTCGTCTTCCTGGTGTTTCAGCCGTTTCTTCCCGCGTTGGCTTGGGCGATCGTCATCGTGGTGGTGTCTTATCCCGTGTACCTTCGCCTGCGCGCGCGGTTTAGTCCGACTGCTGCCGCCCTGATCTGTACTGTGGGAGTAACGGTGGTTTTGATTGTGCCGACGTTGCTGGTGATGATCGCATTCGTGCGGCAAGGCGTGCAGGCGGTGCAGAATTTGCAAATGCAAATTCAAAGCGGGCACTTCGATTGGGTGAACCGTTTGTGGCTCGAGCTCGAAGGGCGATTTCCGGACAACAATGTGACGAGCCTGGGCACGGTGCTGGGCCGCTACGCCGACCAGGCCGCCGGCTACATCGCCGCGCGGCTCGGGACGTTGCTGAAAAACACCGCGCTGTTTTTGTTTCATTTGAGCGTCACGATTCTGGCGATGTTTTATTTGTTCAGAGACGGTGAATCCATCGTGGCGCGAGTTCGGGAGATATTGCCGTTCGAGCCCGCGCACCGCGACCGGATGATGCAGGAAGCGCACGACCTGATTTTTGCCAGCGTGGTATCAAGCGGGGTGGCGGCCGCAGCGCACGGCATTCTGGGCGGCATCGCTTTTGGACTTGCGGGAATCACCGCGCCGGTTTTCTGGGGCGTGATGATGGGATTTTTCTCGCTGGTTCCGGTGGTGGGATCAGCGCTGATATGGGCGCCGGCCTCCATCAATTTGATCGTGCAGGGTCACATTGGCGCCGGCATCCTGCTGGCGCTGTTCTGTAGCGTGATCGTGGGGGTGGTGGACAACGTCGTTCGTCCCTGGGTGATCGGCGGGCGTACGGAAATGGGCGGGCTGGTGGTCTTCATCAGCGTGCTGGGCGGCATCAGCGTTTTTGGGCTGCTGGGCGTGGTGGTGGGGCCGATTGTGGTGGCGACGGGAGCGAGCCTGCTGGATCTCTACGCGCCGAGTGCGCCGGGTGGAAACATCGCATTGCAACGAAATGGGAAGAAGAAGAAGGCCGTGCTAGAGTAGCGCCCTTCGGACGTAGGCATGAGCAAAAATTCCAAGCCAAAACACGTAACTTTGCCGCCAGAAAAACTTCGCTGGCGCTGCAATCCCGCGACGATTCCATTTGAGACGACGGCGGAGGTGCCCCCCTCGACGGGCGATCCGGGGCAGGAGCGCGCACTACGCGCCTTGCGGATGGGCGTGGATCTGACGGCTCCCGGCTACAACCTTTTTGTGTGCGGACTTTCCGGGACGAGCCGCGGGGGCATGATCGTCCGGATGATCGAAGAAATGCATCCGCAGAGCGAGCCTGCGCCGGACCGCGCTTACGTAAATAATTTCAAGAATGCGGACCGGCCGCGATTATTGACGCTGCCGCGCGGCCAGGCCAACGCGTTCAAGAAGGAAGTAGAATCCGGAATCGATTTTCTGCGCCGGCGCATTCCGCAAGTTTTCGAGGGCGAGCCCTTCCAGAGGCAGAAAACGCGGATTGTGGAGCGTTTTACGCAGCGCGAGAAAGAGCTGATGGACGATTTCACGCGGCGCATTGCGCGGGAGCAGTTTGCGCTGGGGCGAATGCAAGTGGGCGCAGTGGCGCTGCCGGAAATTTTTCCGGTGCTCGACGGGCAGATGGTGCCGATCGAGGAAATCCCGAAGATGGTGCAGGAAGGGAAGCTCGAGAGCGTCGCCGCCGAGGAGCTCGAGAGGAAATACGATCAATTTCGCCAGGAATTTACGGTGGTTTACCGCAAGACGCTTTCCCTTTCGCGCGAACTCGCGAGCGAAATGAGTTATCTGGAGCAGGAGGCTGCCTCGGTGCTCGTGGATGGCGTGATCGAAGAGCTCAAGGAGAAATATCCGAGCACGCAAATTTCAGAGTATCTCGAGGAAGTCCGCCATCACATCCTCGATAACCTGGAACCATTCAAGGAGCGCGAGGGTGAGGAAGATCAGCCGCCGTCCGAGGGCGGTCCCGGGCCGCGCGTGGAGAGACAGGAACGCGATCCTTTCCGCGTGTACGGCGTGAATGTGATTTTGGCGCACGGGGAGCGCGAAAAATGCCCGGTGATTTTCGAGACGATTCCCACGTACGCGAACCTATTTGGCACGATTCATCGCAGCTACGATACGCGGGGAGGGTGGAGTTCCGATTTCATGGACTTGCGCGGCGGTTCGCTGCTGCGCGCCGACGGCGGATTTTTGGTGATGTATGCGTTGGACACTCTGACGGAAACCGGGGTGTGGCGGACGCTGAAACGCACGCTGAATCACAGCAAGCTGGAAATTCAGCCGGTGGATGTGTTTTTCCCGTTCAGCACGGCGGCGTTGAAACCCGAACCGATTGACGTGCACGTGAAAATTATTCTGATCGGCGACCGCGACATGTACGAGCTGCTCTACGATTTCGAGGAAGACTTCAAAAAGATTTTCAAAGTGCGCGTGGAATTCGACGAGGAAATGAAGTGGAGCGACGAGGTGATCCGCCAGTATGCCGGGCGGCTGCGCAAGATTTGCGACGACGAGAAGCTATGCCCCTTTGACCGCAGCGCATTCGCCGCGATTCTGGAGCACGGAGTGCGCCTCGCGGGCCGGCGCGGAAAAATCACCACGCGATTTTTCGACCTGGCGGACCTGGCTCGCGAGTCTTCTTACATCGCGCGCAACGAAAGCCAATCGGTGGTGACGGCCGCGCACGTGCGGCAAGCGCTTGATTCCAAAATCGAGCGGCATAACCTCACCGAAACCAAAATCCGCGAAATGATCGAGCAGAATCTGCTGTTCATTGACACCACCGGGACGCGCGTGGGACAGGTGAATGGCTTGAGCGTGCTGGAAATTGGCGGCTACGCATTCGGGAAGCCGGTGCGCATCACCGCTTCGGCCTCGCCGGGAAAAGTGGGGATCATCAACATTGAGCGCGAAGCGAATTTGAGCGGGCGCTTTCACGATAAGGGCGTGCACATTATTTCCGGATATATGCGCCGCACGTTCGCGCAGGACAAGCCCTTGGCGCTTTCCGCGAGCCTGTGTTTCGAGCAGTCCTACTCCGGCGTGGACGGTGACAGCGCCAGCTCCACTGAAATCTATGCGCTGCTCTCGGCGCTTTCCGGGCTCCCGATCCGGCAGGAATTGGCGGTGACCGGGTCGGTGAATCAACAGGGTGACATCCAGCCCATCGGCGGCGTGAATCAGAAGATCGAAGGCTTCTACGACGTATGCAAATTGAAAGGTTTGACGGGCAAGCAGGGTGTACTCATTCCGGCGGAAAACGTGGACGACTTGATGCTGCGCGACGAAGTGATTGAAGCCGTCGCGAAGGGCCAGTTTCACCTCTATCCGGTCGCTACCGTTGAACAAGGAATCGAAATCCTCACCGGATGCCACGCGGGTAAAAGGCTTTCGACCGGAAAGCACGAGGCCGACACTGTGTTCTGCAAGGTGGACGCGCGGCTCCACGAAATGGCCATGACGGTGAAGAAATTCGAGCACTAGTTCAGGGGTCCGAACTTCCTTTCCGGCATCAACACAAGTGGGGGATCTGCGGTTTCCCTCCAATTTCTTCTTCGAGAAAGCAGATCCCTCATCCCGCGAAACCGCTCGTGGTGCAACCCGGACGCTATTGTCCGTTCCTGCGACGGCGGGCCAGAATGAAAACCCTATACGTCTCGGGGTGCTAGAAATGGTTCGCGATGTTTTGCGCCAGTAGCGGATCTTCATTCGCTCCGCAGCGCGCCATCCGAACGTGCACCTGGCAATCCCGCTGGGAGTTTTCCGTGGTTATCAAGGCGGCGTTCATTTTCCCCCGCAAATGCGGAGAGCTTTCGAGCGGTTAAGGCGATGAGACTAAAGCAGGCGATGCATCTTAATGGAAATTGTGAGTGTTTGCCCTTTGCGGTCTATGAGCAGCTTGTATTCGTGGCCGATCTGGCGGAACAAATCGCGCAGCGCGGCGAGAGTGAGGTCGGCGGCGGCTTCGTCGTCAACGCCGATGATCACGTCTCCCTGCTGAATGCCAGCATCCGCGGCGGGGGTTCCGGGTTGCACCTGAACGACCTCAAAGGTCTTCAGATTTGCGCCTTTGGCGATAATGGATAGGCCGCTCATGTCCTCGTCAACGGAATGATTGAACTGCAGGTTAGGCTCGAGAATGACGCGCTGATGAGGAAAATCGAAAATCACGGTGAAACGGCGGAGAAAATCGGCGCCGATCGCGCCGGCAATTTTCTTGCCGGCTGCCGCGCCAGAGCTGGACTGCGAAAACACCGCGACGGGAGTTTCGACCGCGTACGGGCCGATGGCGAAGCCCTTCAGGCGGCCGAGCAGAATTTTGGCGCCATCGTCAATTTCCGGATAGGAAGCGGAAATGGTTTTGAAGTGCGCGGCAGAAATACGCTCGGAATCGGTGAAGGCGCGATAGAAGACAATCCCGGAATCAAGAGCGGTGTCCAGCACGAAGTCCGCTTCCATGGTCTTGTGGCCGGGGATTTCTGCCTTGGCGCGCAGCAGCGGCGTATCTCCCGCGAATGAAAGCGGAAAGCTTTTTCCCGTGCCGGAATAGGTGAAGGCGCTGGGATCGTAAATCTGCACCGTCTGCCTGATGTAGTCCACTTCAATGACCACACGATCAAAGAAATCCTTGCCGAGAACTCCGAAAGACGGCTGGCCGGTTTGTTCGGCAAAATTCTGGCGTGATATTTCGGGGAGGGAAGCCACGGGAATTTGCAAACCGGGAAGTTCGAGAACGACATTCCGTACGGCGGCGGCAGACGCGTCAGCGCCGCCGGCCTGCTGAAGCTTGACGTCCAGTTGCGCGGCCCGCTCGGGGTCTAGCGAGGAAGTGGCGGCGGATGAATCAAGTTCAAAGAGAAAAGTCTTGCTGCCGTTCACGCGCACCGGCACAAAGATTAAGTTGCGAACAAAATAAGCGGGAATTTGCGCCGCGTTGCCGCCGAATTCAAAGCGCGCTGGCGCGGAGGCTTGTTGTGCCGGAGCTTGTTGCGCTGGAGATCCAGTCGCCTGCGCTGCGAGCGGCTCGTCCGCGACTGCTGCGGCTAACAACAACGCAAAAAACGGAACCAGGGATTTCGTGTTGCGCGAATTCATCAGACCTCTTCTCGTTCCTTACAACGGTGTCGCTGCGTGGCCGCTCGATTATACGAGGGAAGCGCTGTGTGAGTTAATCCCCTAGGGGTTATGGTCCGGGTGACTGATACCCCTGCCGAGCGAATACGCGATAGACGGAATTCTTGCCTTCCTTCGGCGCTGGCTGTCCCTCGTTACCGAGAATTTGCACGGTGAGCGGATGGAATTTTCCATCGTGAGCCGGAGCGACGCCCAGCAGGTACTGGTGGCGCAGCGCGGCGGCGATTTCGTGGTAAACCGGGAAAAAATCCTTGGGCGTCATGGGAAAGAACGCGTTGCCACCGGTCATATCCGCAAGGGCAAAGAGCGCCCGGTCCGCATTCTCAAAACTCAAAGAAGCATCGTTTGCGGGGGTCGCGCCAACAGGTTTCTTTTTTTTATCGAGGGGGCGGCGCAGCGAGCCGCCAAGTGCGACGGGAAAAATCACCACATCTTGCGAACGAAGCTTCTGGACCAGAGCGTCCCAGCACGCCGGAGGCGAAGAATCGAGTCCGGTCGTAAGAAGCACCAGAGCTTTCTTACCGGGAAGCGGAGAGACCCAATCCAGCACCGTGGATATCGAATCGAAGAAATTCAGTTGTCCCATGCCGAGCGTGTATTGAATTTGTCCAAGAGCGTTAGTAAGCGCGGTTTTGTCAGTGGTGAAGGAGAGCACCGCATGCGGCTCCTGGGAGTAGGTGACCAGCGCTACCTGGTCGTCGGGCGCCAGGCCCTGGACGAGCGCGAAGGCAGCGGTGAGGTGTTCGTTCTGTATTAGATAGACGGCTGGGCTGGTTTCGACCATCACCATAATTTGCGCCGGCGCATCGGTGGAGGCGAAAAAGACGATTGGCTGTTCGGTACCGCTATCAAGAACTCGAAAATTCTTCTGTTCCAGCCCGGCGATGAAATCTCCGCTGTTGGCCATCACGCTGAGATTGATTTTCACCATTTCGGTCGCTACGCGCAGCGGCTGCTGCGCGGCCGGCGTCTGCGCTCGAACGGCGCGTGGAATCAAATTCAAGAAAATAATGACGGCGAGGAAAACGGGCGAACGAAGCGGCCTGGATGCGTAGAGGTTCTGAGTCAATGTGACCGCCGACGATTTGATATCGCGAACGCCAGGCAGCGGGAGCAAAGGCATCACACGCCCTAGTAAGTGCTTTAACGCCCGACATACGGCGTGCGCAGCGCTCTGCTCCCGGCGGTTTTCCGGCAGACCGCCCGATTAGTTGCCGGGTTTGGGGCTCGCTGGCGGAGCCGAGTTGGCCGATTTCGGCGTGCTCAAATATCCCTTGGCCTCGTTCTTGTTGAGATCAAAGACCACGATCTCGTAGGGCGCGCGGGCGCCGTGCACATAGAACTGTACGGGTTCGCCGACGGTCTTGTCCTTTTTCTCGATGCTCTTGTCGTCAGCCACGACGTTCATTGTGTAGCGATAATGTTTGGTATCTACTTTGCGAAGGACCAACTGAATGGGGCCAACGTGCTCGGGCCCTTTGCTGGACTTGTTGAGATCGAACTCGTAGATGTCGCGTTCGCCCAGGCGCTTCAATTCCTCCACCTCGTCGTGATTGCGCGCAATCAAGCCGCTTTGCACGCCCAGGTCTCCGATGGTGCTTTGCAGTTTGCCTTTGGTAGCGTCGAGGTCGGCCTTGGTGGCGTCGGCTTCAGACTTGGTACCGCTGAGATCCGTGGTGACCTGGCCAAACTTTGTGGCGGTATCGGCCTGCACTTCGCCGATCTGCGCGCGCAACTGCTGGTCGCTCTTTTGCTGGTCCTTCTTGATGGATTGCGCCAGGCTGCGGGCGCGAGCAAGCTCATCCTGGGTGAGTCCCAGTTTTTGAGAGGTCACATCGAGCTGGCCTTTGAGGTCGGCGATGCGGGAATTGGTTTTATCAAGCTCGGCGGCGAGAGCTTGGGTTTTCTTATCGGCGTCCGCGAGGCCTTTTTGGGCGGCCTGGCGCTCCGTGTAACCTGCATAAAGCAAATAAGCCACCAGGGCGAAGGCGACCACGAAAAGCAGGGTCACCCAGCGGGGCAGCGCGGAAGTTTCCACGACGACAGGTTCTTCGCTGGGCGTTTGAGGGGTCAAACTCATCGAGCCTCCTTGGATGCGGCATCGGCCGCGCACTACGGGCGAAATTATGGCTGAGCAGCAGCGGGAAGTCTATCCCCGAAGCGCCGCAGAGTTACTCTTTGTGCGCGGCCACTGCGCCGTGACGATGGTGGTCAAGCCGCCACGCGGAGTGAATTCTCCGGTCACGCGAAACCATGCAGGCTTGGTGGCTGCAACGAAATCGCGCAGCATGCGGTTGACGGCGTTTTCGTAGAAGATCCCGAGGTCGCGGTAAGCCAACAGGTACATCTTCAGCGATTTCAATTCCAGGCACAGTTTGCGCGGCTCGTATTCGATGATGATAGTGCCGTAGTCCGGCAGACCGGTCTTCGGACACACCGACGTGTATTCCTGATAGCGAGTGCTGATCCGGTAGCCCGGGAAATGGTTGGGCCAGGTTTCCAGGGCGGGGAGCTTGGCGTCAATTCCGGCGCGAGCGTGTGCGGCTGTGTAATCTGCCATTCAGAATCCTTTCGCTAAGTATTCTACACCGACGCTTGCCGCCCGCGGTTTCAAGACCTCGCGTTCGTCCAACTTGCCTCAGCAATTGGTTTTCGGTATCCTGCGTCCCGGATACGCGGGGTGACGATGATTTGTCCTCAGTGCCGCAGTGTGAATTGCTTTCGATCGCACCGCGACGGCGTATTCGATTTCGTTTCCAGCATGATCGGGCTGCGTCCCTGGCGGTGCCACACCTGCGATCGCCGATTTTACGGTTGGCGCGTGGCCGCATCGTTTGAGCGCTACGCGCATTGTCCACGCTGCGGCAATTTCGACCTGGAGCATATTTCCCGCGAGCGCGTCGAGGCTGGGACCATGATATTGCTCAAGCGCTGGCTCGGATTTCCCGCCTACCGCTGTGACCCGTGCCGCCATCGGTTTTTCAGCGCGCGGCAATTCCGGCGTATTCGGCCCGCGATGCTGGATGCCGAGGTTCGCAAAGAAGTGGCCTGCTAGAATTCGCATCCTTCCCGCCGTGCAGTCGCCAGACCCGGGCCCCTGCCGCTCCCTCCCCCGCCCGCAGTAACGCACAATTAACATAGCTGTCACAGCAGGTTCAAATAACCCGCTTAACGTGCGACCTCCGCGATGCGTGTGATGTGCTATGCGCTCGCGGATGAATTGGCGTGGGTGTGTGCAGTCGCATTTTGTCTTCAGCGTCACGGTATTTCTCAAAGGAAGGGTACATCTCAGCAGCGGGGGCCTCGCTACCTGCCAGCGGTATTGCCGTCAGCGCGGGAGTGACCGCCGACGCGGCGCGAGGCGGTGTATAGGATTCACGGAGCAGGCGTTGAACGCTGGAATTTCTTAGTTACGGGCAATCGGCAAGTAATTTCAAGGAGGAAGGGATGCGAGCATTTGCAGCATATTTGTTGGCCCTCGGCCTCGTCGCTACGCCAGTCATGGCGGGGACGAATTCGCCGGGTGATAAGGACAGTACGGCGGCCAAGACCAGCACGGCAACTGCCGGCTCAGACAAAACGACTGACAAGCCGGCAGACACGACCGCCGATACGTCAGCGAAGGCGGCGACTGCAAATACTGCGGCCGCCCCGAAGCCGGCGACCACGGGCATGGAAAACGAACTCCAACAACTTCGCGAGCTGATCGAGGCGCAGTCGAGACAGATCGCGCTGCAGAACGAGCAGATGAAGGAACAGCAGGCGCAGATGGAGTCAATGGAGTTGGAGGTGAAAGCCGCCGTCTCCGCGCACGATACTTCCTATCTAGCTGCTCCCGATAGCCGCGTGCCCAACGGGAGTGGAGCCGCCAACGGCAACCCCAAACCGGCCAGCAACCTGGCGATCGGAACCAGCAACGGGCAAGACGCCAGTCCAGATAACCCGATTGCGATTCGCTACAAGGGAGTCACGCTCACGCCCGGCGGTTTCTTCGCGGCTGAAACCGTGTGGCGCGGCAAGGCGCTCAGTTCCGATATAAATACGCCCTTCAATAGCGTGCCGCTTCCCGGTACCTCGGCAAGCAACATCTCCGAGTTCAACGCCAGCGCCCGCCAATCCCGAATCAGCCTGCTCGCAGAAGGGAAACTGGCGAACGTGAAGATCGGCGGTTACTATGAGACGGACTTTCTCTCCGCCGGGACCACCTCGAACGACAACGAGAGCAACAGCTACACGATGAGGCAGCGCCAGTTCTGGGCGCAGGCGAAGTTCGACAACGGCTTGACCGTCACGGGCGGCCAGATGTGGAGCCTCGTCACCGAAACGACGCAAGGATTGGATAACCGGACAGAGGCGCTCCCGATGACGATTGACCCACAATATACCGTGGGCTTCAGTTGGGCTCGCCAGTACGGTTTCCGCGTGACCAAGAGTCTCTTCGATAAGAAGCTCTTTCTGGGTTTCTCCGTTGAAGAGCCCCAAACTCTGTTCACGGTTCACGGAAATCCCACCGGCAGCTTGACCACCGGCACAACCACCGTGCTGGTGCCCAATTCTACTGCCTGCCCCGCTCCCGCGGTTTGCACGGCGGTAGTAGGCGGCACCACGACCACGTATACGAACTTCCTGCTCGGTCAGGCGGGGGCCGGCGGCGGTCTCTACAACCCACTCGGCAATTATTCCTACAATTTGGCTCCCGATCTGATCTTCAAGGCAGCATTGGAGCCCGGTTGGGGACACTACGAAATATTCGGGATCGTCAGCCAGTTCCGCAATCGCATCTTCCCTTGCGCGACCGCGACGACGGCTGCAGCGGCCACTCCTGAGTGTCTCGCCATAGACCCGGCGATCGCGGCTCCTTCCGCCGTGGGTGCTTTCAACGATTCGCGAACCGGTGGCGGTATCGGCGCCAACGCTCGGTGGAATCTCTTCGCCAAGAAGGTGGATCTCGGCATTCATTTTCTAGGCGGCGACGGCGTCGGGCGGTACGGCACCAGCACCCTTGCAGATGCCACGATCCGTCCGGACGGCACTATCGCGTTGCTTCGCAACTATCAGGCCCTCGGCACTCTGCAATTCCACCCGACACCCAAGCTGGATGTGTACCTGAACGTGGGCGGCGAATATGCGTCTCGCGGCCAGTACTTCAAGACGGGTGCGACTGTTCCGAACGAAGGGTACGGAGCGGTCGGCTTCAATAACTCCGGCTGCTGGACGGAAACGCTTCCGACCACCACAGTCCCGGCGGGAACGAACGCGAGCTCCGGATACATTCCCGGCTCGCTCGGGAACTGCACAGGCGACACACGAAACCTGCTCGAAGGCACCATTGGTTTCTGGTATCGCTTCTACAAGGGGCCAAAGGGAGCAGTTGCTTACGGAATGCAGTATTCGTACGTACAGCGCAACACTTGGAGTGGCGTGGGTAGCACCACCTCCACGAACGGGTTCGGCGTGAGCGGTCAGCCGGCTGCATCCGAGCCGATGTGGTTGACGTCGTTCCGCTACTACCTGCCCTAGGGCGCTTCGCGAGGCAGGCGTAGCAACGCTTGCCCGCCGGTGGCTTCTTTGGCAGCTTGAATTCGATTACGGACAGAAAAGGGCGTCCTGAAAGAACGGGACGCCTTTTTTTGTTTTCCGGAGGCTTCGCGTAAGAAAGGGTCAGGATACCGTCGCTGAAGGTGACGCCGAGCCGCACTTCCCCGCGTGTTGATCGCAATGCTACAATTCGGGGAGCAAGGTAGCATGCGTTGCGCCGTGAAACCGGCAACGAAGCAATCTCCTTCCTCCGTGGCGGTATGGTGCAGGGGTTAGCACGCCAGATTCTCAATCTGGAAACCCGGGTTCGATTCCCGGTACCGCTACCAATCAGCTAATCTGCTCATCGCGCGCAGGCAAAGCGGATTGTTCGCGAGACGATCATTCCGAATGGTTCCTACTTTTTGGCTGAAATTTTGGTCAGCTCTTCAATGGTGGGAAATGAGACCGGCACCGTCAACGCCAGTTCCGCAGGACTCTTGCCTTGCTGTATCGCGGCGACCAGCATTTCGATCGCGAGCTTCGTGTTCGGCGGCACGATCACGGTTGCCGCCAGCAGCCCGCTGCGCACGTATTCCTGGCCGGTGTTGGGAAGTCCGTCGCAACCGGTGAAGCGGGCGCGCAGCCATTTGGCGCGCACTTCCTGATCTGTTTGTTCTTGCAGCGCTTTTCTCGCGCCCAACGCCATGGAGTCATCCTGCGCGCCCACCAGGTCAATCGCTTGCTTTTGAGAGGTCGGCAGCCGTACCCACGAGGACACGGACTTGTAGGCGCTTTCTTCGGTCCACTGCGCCTTGAGCATGTGAATTTTAATGTTGGCGGGCTTGGTCTGTTGCATGCCCACGGTACGGTCTTTCGCTGCGGAATTTTCCGAAGGGCCCTGCACGTAAAGCGCAGAGCCGCCCTGCGGCAATAGCGCCGCGAATTGCAGTCCCTGAATGCGGCCGATCTCGAGATGGTCGGAGCTGACTGAAAACGCCGGCGCGCGTTTGGCGCGGCGAAGTTCCGACAAGTAATCGGCGTCGCGATTGAGGACCACCCATCCGATGCCAGCAGCGGAGGCAGCACGCGCGACTTGCGGCAGCGCTGTGGCGCCCAAAGGCTCAAACAGAATTGCGTCGGGCCTGCCGGTTTCGGGATTCTGGATGGCCTTCAGGATCTGATCGCTCTGCTTGATGGCGTCGTTGTCGGCGTGCACCACCTGGACGTTCACACCGAGGCGCTTCGCAGCTTCTTTGGCGGCTGTGGCTTGTTCCTGCTGGTAATCGTTATGGTCGGTCGGGATCGAAACCAGGAAGTTGAGTTTGGCCATGGCTGGATGTGTCTGCGTTCCCCTGTTACAGCTTACCGACGAAACAGATGGCGTTCGCATGAAAAATGAGAGGAAGGTTCCCATTCTAAACACTGCGGAACCTTCGAACCGGGATGTTTATTTGTATGCGGCTTGAGCTGGGGGATGCCTCGCGGACACCGGATGGGTATGTTAGATTTGATATCTTAAAAAGAGAGCTAACCAGCCCAATGCGACCAATCTCCGCGTGTGTCCTTTCGTGCCTTACCTTTGCACTGATCGCGTGCGCTATTCCGCTCGGCGGTTTTTCGGCAAGTGCGCCGGAAGATGCGCTGCTGCTGACGATGCAGCGGGAACTGAAGCGCGCGACCACGTCCCTGGCGAAGACCGATCCAGCGCCGTATTACCTGAGTTACGCCGTCGCGGATGTGAACGGCACCGCCGTGATTGCCTCGAACGGAGGAGTGATTTTTTCGACCAGCGTCAAGCGGCGCGAAGCGGACGTGATGATGCGCGTGGGCTCGGTAGCGCTCGACAATACCCACAATCAGAGCCGCGGATCAGGAATCACTTCCGGCACGCTTCCATTGGACGACGACAGCAACGCGATTGCGCGTGTGCTGTGGCAGCTGACCGACCGCGAGTACGAACAAGCCTCCGCGGCATTTCTGAAGGTGAAGACCAACAACGCGGTGCAATCGGAAGAGGAAGACAAGTCGCCGGATTTTTCGAAGGAATCCTCGCAGGACCATCTGGACACCTCGCAGCTCCCGGCGTCGTTTAGCCGGAAAGCGTGGGAAGACCGCACGCGCGCGATTTCAGTGGAGTTCTTGAAATATCCCGAGGTGTATTCGTCATTGGTTTCGTTCACGGTTTCCGCCGACCGGTCGTATTTGGCCACCAGCGAGGGTACGGCTTTGATTCGTCCCAGCGCGATTGCGCGATTGGTGATTCAGGCGGAAACGCGCGCCGATGATGGCATGGAACTGCTGCGCGTGGAGTCTTTTCAGGCGGCGACCGCGGAACAGCTTCCCTCCGATGCCGAAATTGCCCCCAAGGTGGACAAGATGGCAACGGACCTGAAGGCGCTGCGCGCCGCTCCGGTCGCGGAACCTTATGCGGGCCCGGCAATGCTTTCAGGGCGAGCGGCTGCGGTGTTCTTTCACGAAGTGCTCGGGCACCGGCTGGAAGGCCATCGCCAGCGCGACGAGACCGAAGGACAGACATTCACGAAGAAAGTGAATCAGTTGGTGTTGCCGCCGTTCCTGAGCGTTACCGACGACCCGACATTGAAGGAACTCAACGGCGTGGAGCTTGCCGGGCATTACGACTACGACGATGAAGGCGTACCGGCGGAGCGCGTGGACGGTGTGGAAAATGGAATTCTGAAGAATTTTCTGATGTCGCGAATGCCCATCAAGAATTTCAGCCAATCGAATGGCCATGGACGCCGCCAGCCGGGATTGATGCCCACGGGACGGCAGGGAAATCTGATCGTAACGTCCACCAGGACGGTGAAGGACGCCGAACTGCGGCGGAAGTTCATCGAGGAGATCAAGAAACAAGGAAAACCTTACGGCTTGTACTTTGACGATATTCAGGGCGGATTCACCCTGACGCAACGAGCGGCGCCGCAAGCGTTTCAGGTGATTCCCGTGATGGTGTATCGCGTGTATGCCGACGGGCGACCGGATGAACTGGTGCGTGGGGTGGATATCGTGGGAACGCCGCTGCTCTCGCTGAATAACATCATTCTGACGGGAGACACGTTGCAGGTATTCAACGGAGTTTGCGGCGCGGAGTCAGGCCAGGTGCCGGTGGCAGCGGCCGCGCCCGCGATGCTTTTCTCCGAAATCGAGGTGCAGAAGCGGCGTCGCGGCACCGAGCGGCCTCCGATTCTGCCGCCACCGGGACAGGATCCCGCTCCTGCGTATGCAAGCGCCAGCACCGCGGCTGCTTCGGGAGCAAGGCCATGAGCGCGACCACGCAAGGGCGATTGCACATCTCGTTTCTCACGTTTGTCCTGGCCATAGTCTTTGTGGCGATTTTTGTGGCGTGTGCGACGCCGCTGGATGCTCAGCAGAAAAGCGCGATCTCGATCGCCGATTCGTCCAGTGCTGTCACGGCGGACCCTCTCCTGAAGGCAATGCGCGAGGAACTCGATCGTTCAAAATCCCTGCTCAAGATGGACAATGTAGCGGCGCCTTATTACATCGAGTACCGTTTGTCGGACGTGGATGAATATGAGGCGGAGGCGGCGTTCGGCGCGCTGCGTCAGGATCAACGCGTGCACGCGCGAAGTCTGCGGGTTGTCGTACGCGTGGGCGACTACAAGCAAGACAGCTACTACGGACCCGGCATGGGAGTGGTGACCTTTGCGCCGCTCGATAATGATTCGATCGCGCTGCGGCGCGAGTTGTGGACGGCGACCGACCGCGCGTACAAGGCCGCCAGCGAGGCGCTAGCCTCGAAGAAAGCGCTGTTGAGCCAATACACCGCCGACCAGCCATTCGATGATTTCGCGCGTGCACCCGCGCTGGAGTTGATAGAGCCGCTGGTAAAGCTCGAATTCCGCCCGGAACCGTGGAAGGAAACCCTGGAAAAGACGACCGACCTGTATCGCAGCGACGCGAAAATCGAATCGCTGCGGGCATATCTGCGATTTCGCGCGGTGAACCAGTACTTCGTCAATACGGAAGGCACCAGCACCAGGCAAGGGTACGCGATGTATTCGTTGAATCTCTCCGCGGAAACCCAGGCAGAGGACGGGATGGAACTGGGCCGGTCGCCATATTATGTGGCCGGCACGGCGAGCGAATTGCCTTCGCAGGAGAAACTGCTGGCGGACACGACGCAAACGCTGCAGACGCTGAAGGAGCTGCGCGAAGCTCCGATGGTGGAAGAGGATTATCGCGGACCCGTGCTTTTTTCGAATGATGCAGCCAGCGACATTCTGGAAGTCATGATCGGCGAGAACGTGCTGGGAATTCGTCCGAAGCCGGGCGCGTCGGCGCGCACCGTCGGGGAATTCTCATCAAATTACAAGGGCCGCGTGCTGCCGACATTTTTGTCCGTGGTGGACGACCCCACGATGAAAACCTTTCAGGGAAAAGCCCTGGTGGGAAGCTACGAAATTGACGAAGAGGGCGTGCGTGTGGCGCCGCTTACGGTGATCAAGGATGGGATGCTCGTGGAATACCTGCTGGGACGGGAACCGATTCGCGATTTTAGTGATTCCAATGGGCACGGCCGTGCGGCGCCTGGACAAGCGCCTTCACCGAGCATCGGAAACCTGATTTTGCAGGCCAAAGAAACCAGTTCGCCGGACGAACTGAAGAAGAAGCTCATCGAGATGTGCAAGCAGGAAAATAAGCCTTACGGCTACTACGCGGAAACTCTGGTAGGCAACAATCCGCGGCTGCTCTACCGCGTGTTCGTGAGCGATGGTCATGAAGAACTTGTGCGCGGCGCTGTTTTTGACGAGTTGGACACGCGCACGCTGCGCAATGATCTTGTAGCTGCCGGCAACGACCCCCTCGTGAGCAACCGCGAAGGTACGGTGCCGACGACGGTGATTAGCCCCTCGATTTTGTTCGACGAATTGGAAGTGAAGAGAACGGACAAGAAGAACGCCAAACTGCCGGAATACCCTCCGCCCGCTATAACTTCGAATTAATCAGAGAACCGCACCGCGAAGCTGACCGGCTCGATTTCATCTGAATCTACCGCTTAGGAAATTGGTAACGCAGGCCGACGCGTGCGGCAATGGGCAGGCCTAGCTGCGGAATTGGAGTTGCGGCCGTGGCATATTTTTCATCGAAGAGATTTTCTGCCGCGCCGAAGAGTTCCAGGCCTGCGCCAATCGAGCGGGAAGCCATCGCATCCAACACGAAAAAATTGCCGAGCGGGTATTGGTTTTGATCGTCGTCGAATTGCTTTCCGATGAACCGTCCGTCCACGGAAATGAACACGATTCTGGGATTCGAATAGCGTGCCTGGAAGGTAAATGAATTGTGCGGGACTTGCGCGACCCACAGGCCGACCAAAGAAGTGCCCTCCGGAAAACTCACCACTCTGGAATTCACGAACTGATAACCGGCGGATAGATCGAAACGGCGTGTGATGTGCGCGGTGGCTCCGATGCTAAACCCCGGCGCGCTGATTCGTCCGAGATTCTCACGAATGCGCGCGATCACGTTAGGGACCGGCGCGGGGCAGCCCGGCAACGCGTTCGGCGGGGGCATGCACGTAACGTTCGCAACCGGATCTATGATCTGGTTGTAGAAAAACACGCCACGAATCTCGAGCCGGCGGTTGAATCCGTCCACGGAGATGCCGGCGTCACCGCCGGTCAGATGTTCGGCGGTCAACGCTGCGTTGGCCTGCGTGGTGGTGTTGCCCTGGCGGAACGAACGGTAGAGTTCGTTCAGGCTCGGCGCGCGGAACGCACGATAGACAGAAGCGTCCCAGGAAATATTGGAATTGATTTGATGCCGCAGGGTCGCTCGAGGACTAAAAGCGTTTTGCGAGCGATCGGCATATTCGGTAACCGCCGGCACGCCGGTGGAAATGGGGATGCGCACGAGCGACGCATCGAAATTGCTCCAGTGATCCACGCGCGCGCTGAGCGAGAGCAGCCAGCGCGGGGCGATTTGGATCAAGTCTTCGCCGAAGATTCCCAGCGTACGCTGACGTCCGCCGGCGGACTGATGTGCCGTGGGAGTTCCCGCGCTGAAAGTGATGTCGTGGCTCGCGCCGATTTCTTCATGATCATCAAAGCCGGCAACGAGAGATTGTCGTTTTCCAATTTGGCGCGACCACAGCGCCGAGCCGCCCACGCCTTGCGCTGGTACGGTCTGTAAATCCGTAAGGGTCTCGGTGTCGCGTTGTGACACGACCGAAGTAACCGAAGAAAAGCTCTGATGGTAGGTTTGCACGTCGCCGTAAAACCGCAGCGTGAGTGCCCCATAATTGCCCAGATCGAGGTTCGCGCCCAGCGCACCTTGGCCCAGTTTCGTATCGTTCCTTTGCAGCACCGTGCCGTTTCCGCGAGTTTCATCGAGATACCAGCCCCGCGCGAAGACTTCGCTTTTCTCGCCGATTTTGCGTCCCACCATCAGATCGGCGGTTCCGTGCTCGGAGCCTGCTTTGGTATCCACAGGGCCGCGGTCCGCTTCCGGGACAAGGACGTAGCCATCGGTGTGGAATACTTCGCCGGCAAAGGTGGACTCCCATTTGCCTTTTTCGCCGCCTGCCCAGAGCGAAAGGTCGGGGGTGTTCTGGTTGCCGTAAGAAGTCTCCAGCGAAATCCCGGCGGGTTCAGCCGGGCGCGAAACGAATTGCACCACGCCGCCTAGCGCGTCGCTGCCGTAGAGGCTGGATGCGCCCTCCTGCGCGATCTCCACATCCGCAACGGATTCGGCCGGCACGCGATCCCAATACACCCACCCGCCGAAAGGATCGTTGAGCGGAATGCCGTCCTGCAGCACAAGCGCGCGGCTGGAGCCATTTGCGCCGAGGCCTCGCAACGAAACACCTTGCGTGGTGGGATTGGCGACGCGACTGCTGGAGCGGCGGTACAGGCTGAATCCGGGGACCTGGCGAAGGTCATCATCCAGAGTAAGGGCCGGAGTGTCTTGTAGGTCTTCGCGCGTCAGTTGGACATCACTGACCGGGACATCGGTGATGAGAGTAGCTGCCCGGTTGGCCGTGACTTCGACCTTTTGATTGAGGGACTCGGCAGCGAGAGTAATTTCCACGTGGGCGGGCGTTTCGGAGGATGCGGTCCATCGCACAGTGGCGGGTTGAAATCCCTTGGCCGTAACGATCAACGTCCCGCTTGATCCCGGGACGCTCTCGAATACAAAGGCTCCCTCGGCGTCAGCGACCTCTGATGCCGTAAACGACTTCGCATGAAGCTCCACCTGGGCGCCCGGCAGCGACGCACCGCTGGCGTCGCGCACAATGCCTTCGACGCGCGCATTTTGCGCTTGCAGGGCGGACGAGAGCAGAAGCCAGAGCAGGCCCAGCACAGCCGCAAATTGCCAAACCGCACCGAATGAGTGTCTCCGACAGGCGCCGGCAACAGAGTGCAAGGCTCCTCCAGGTGGGCTGTCCAGATGTTTCCGGAGATCCAATGCGCGGGTATGATAACCCAGTTAAAATGACGCGAATGGCAGAAGAACACCAGTGGCGCGGAAAGCGAATCAGCGCGGCCAGTATGTTATCTTGACTGCCGGCAATGCCCCATTTCGAGGAGGAATCGCATGGCGACAGCGGCGCAGCGTCGAAGTGATCGCGTTTCGCTGATTTTGCTGCTGGAAGCTTCCGGCACGGACATCAACGGCCAGGAGTTTGCCGAGCCTGCGCGCACGATGCAGATCAATCGCACCGGTGCGGTGATCCTGCTGGACCGCGACCTCGGTCCCGATCAGCGCATTGATATCAAGCGGAAGGCAGCGAGCGAGGCGCACAGACAAAGCAAGGTGCGCATCGTGGGGCAATTCGGGCGGCAAAAAGAGGGCTACGTTTACGGAATTGAGATTCTGCAGCCGGAGAGTGACGTCTGGGGTATCGAATTTCCTCCGATTGCAGAATCGGAAGAAGCCGTGGCGCGGATGCTGCTGGAATGCACGTATTGCCGCGGGAGAGAGGTGGTTTACCTGAACGAACTCGAACTTCGCGGCTTCGAAACGACGCGGGGGATCGCGCGACATTGCAAGATTTGCGGAGTGCCCAGCATCTGGACTCAGGCGCCGCACGAAGATGAGAAGAAGCTGGCGTCGAGGGCGGCGCGCGGGCGCCGCGCGCAGGCCGCTCCCGGAGAAGTCCCGGCCAGCGGCGAACAGAGGGAACGGCAGCGCTTGCGGATGAAGACGCGGCTGACCGCGTGCATTCGCCAGGCCAATGAGGACGATGAGCTGGCGGTTTGCGAAGACATATCGCCGGTGGGAATGTGTTTTCGGAGCAAGCGCCGTTACGACGCCAAGTCCGAGATTAACGTGGCAGTGCCATACTCACCGGAAGCGGCCAATATTTTTCTTCCAGCGCGCGTGGTGTACTGCGAGGAGATGCCCAAGGCTGGTTTGTTCCGGCATGGAGTGGAATACCGCAGGCCGGGCCTGCCGCAATAGTACGTCACACCATTGCGCTTCCGCCGAATTCTAGCGAACCGCGACAGGCGTGCGTTCGCCGCTGCGCCGCTGGAGATACTGCATGGCGATATTGAGATGCACGTTCCCGCTGGGAGTTTCGAAACACAAAATCGTGGCTTCCGAATCCTGCCCGGCCTTTTCGCATTGATCCTGTGAAAGAATTTCAGGGGGAAGAACTTTAAACTGAAAGCCCGCATCGTTGAGCTGGGTGACGGCGTTGCCAATCACCATGTTCGCGAGTTCACAGACCGTTTCCCGAACGATGGATTCGCCGGGATCCACCTCGCCGCCCGCTAGAAAACCCGCCACCTGCGCCGCGGCGCTGGGTTCCATATCGAGGATGACGCGCCCCTCGATTTGTCCTTTGAAAGAAACGGACGCAGCCGTTCCCTTGCGGCGATAGCCCTCTTCTTCCATCGTGAGATCCACGATTTTCGCGGGAACATTCATCATTTCGGCAAGCACAGAGTCGAGCGAGCCGATAAACGGTTGAATCAGATCCATCCTCATCGCGAACTCTCCCCAGCGGCCACGGGCGCGGTGACGCCGTCGTCATTGAGCACGTAGCGGATGATTTCGTAGAGCGCGTCCGGCTTCACGGGTTTCTGCACGAAATGGCGCGCGCCCTTCTGCAGGGCGGCCAGTATGTTGTCTTGATAGCCGACGGAGGAGACCATGACGATTCGCGCATCGGGGTGTTCCTGCACGATGCGCTCGACCGCTTCGATGCCCTCCATCTGCGGCATGGTGATGTCCATCAGAACAAGATCGGGCGAGGTTCGGGCGTATTCAGTGATGGCGGTGCATCCGTCGCCGGCTTCTCCGACGACTTGCCCGCCAAAGGACTCGACCATTTTGGCCAGGCTCTTTCGAGCGAAGACGGAATCGTCCACGATCAAGTAACGTACGGCCTGGCTGTCTTTCTTGCGCGTGAGTGCTTCGAACTGTTTCATGACAATCTCCTTCGTAACCCTGAATCACCAGTAACGGTCTCCGCGGTAGAAAATTCCGTGCCGGGATCGGCCGGTGGCCGCTCCGGCGCGCATTTCGCCTGCAAGACGCTGGAAAGATTGGAAAGCGACACGACCCGGCCGGCAAAGCCACGCTCGATAGCGGAACGCGGCATGCTGTCCACCACGCAGGTGTCTGGACTTTGCGCAATGGTGACTCCGCCTGCCGACTGAATGGCGCCCAGGCCGGCTGCCCCATCGTCGCCCATGCCCGTCATTAGGACTCCGACGGAAGAAGCACCAAACTCTTGCGCGACGGATTGAAAAAGAACATCAACCGAAGGCCTGTGGCCGTTAACGCGAGGCTGGTCCACGAGTATCGCGACATTGCCGTGTTCCATCTTGCGAACTTTTATGTGGCGGTTGCCGGGACAGATCAATGCGCGGCCCGCCAGCAATAAGTCTCCGGACTGCGCTTCTTTCACTTCGATCGCGGACGATTCGTCCAGGCGGTGAGCGAACATTTCCGTGAATCCTTCGGGCATGTGCTGCACCACCAGGATGCAGCCCGGGAAATCTTCCGGTAATTGCGAGAAGAGGTATTGCAGAGCGTTGGGCCCGCCCGTGGAAATACCGATCGCGACAATAGACGAAGGCCAATGCGGCATGGAAGTCCGGCGTCGCTCTTTGCGCTTTGCTGCTGGCATGGTGATGATCATTTTTGGAGCGCCTGAAGAAGCGGCTACCTTGATTTTCAGGGCGAGCTCCGCCGCGATCTGTTCGATGCGGCCTGAAGCTGCGTCGGGCGGTTTCGTGACGAAATCGAAAGCGCCCAGAGCAAGCGCCTTCAACGTGATGGAGGCGCCGCGCTCGGTTTGCGCGCTGAAGACGATCACCGGAACGCGATGCCTCCGGGTAATCTGACGCAGCATCTCGATGCCGTCCATCCGCGGCATGTCCAGATCGAGAGTCACGACCTGTGGATGAAGTTCGGTAATTTTTTTCAGGCCGATAGCCCCGTCCATGGCTGTGCCCACCACCTCGATGGACGGGTCGCGTTGCAACACCTGCGGGATAAGCTTGCGCATCAGCGCCGAGTCATCCACCACGAGAACGCGGATTTTTTCGCTCATGCGGTGGCTCCCACTGCGGGAATACGAGCAAGATGCGAAATCACGGCTGGGATGTTCAGGATCAAAACGACGGTGCCATCTCCGAGGATGGACGCGCCGCTGACCAACGGGGAAGTGACCAATTGATCCTCGAGCGCCTTGATGACCAGTTCCTCTTCGCCCATAAGGCTATCCACGGCCAGCCCGAAGCGGCGGCTACCCGCCCCGATAATCACCACGAAAATGCGCTTGGCGCGGCCGGATGGCTGCTGCGATTCGAGTCTGTCCAGACGAACGAGCGTGAGGACCTGCTGGCGCAACTGAAAGACTTCGTGATCATCCACACGATGAATTGCATCTTCGGTGATGCGATTAATCTCGACGACCGAGGCGATGGGGACGGCGTAAAGCCGCCCGCCGACGTGGAACAGGAGCGCTTGAATGCTGGCCAGGGTGAGCGGCACGATGAGCCGGAACGTGGTGCCTTTTCCGGCTTCGCTTTCGATTTCGATCGAACCTTTCAGCGCCTCCAGTGCCGATTTCACGACGTCGAGACCGACGCCGCGTCCGGATATTTCGGTTACTTCGGAAGCGGTGCTAAAACCCGGCGTGAATATCAGATGGTGGATTTCGGATTCGTTCATTCTGGAAATCTCATCTGGCTTCAGGAGGCCGCGTTCAATCCCGCGTTGCACAATCTTCGCGCGGTCTATGCCGCTGCCGTCGTCGGAGACTTCGATTACCACCTGATCGCCTTCATGGTACGCGTCCAGGCGCACGGTGCCGTGGGCAGGCTTGCCGGCGGCTGCGCGTTCGCTGGCGGATTCGATGCCGTGATCGGCCGCATTGCGAATAAGGTGCGCCAGAGGTTCGGCGAGAGCGTCGAGAATGCTCTTGTCGAGGTCGGTATTTTGACCGGCGATTTCCAGAGAGATTTCCTTGTCGCGCTGCTTGGCCACGTCGCGAACGATGCGCGGGAAGCGCCGGAAGAGTTGTTCGACTGGCACCATGCGAATTTTCATCACGGATTTCTGCAGCTCGTTCAGAATGCGCGATTGGAAGGCCAGCGCATCCGAAAATTTCCCGCGGAGTGGGTCCTTTGAGAAGCGGCGCTCAAATTCCGTAATCGTGCGCTGCAGCATGGATTTGCCGATGATCAGCTCACCCACCAGGTTCATGACCGTATCAATGCGTCCTGCATCTACGCGCAGCGTATTTTCGGCGACGGCGTGCGCGAGGCCCGCGGGTGCCACAGCAGCTGGCGAGTCATCGTCCTGCGTTTCGCTCGACTCCATGAATTCACCGGGAATTCCCGCAGAAATTGCGGCCGCTTCGGACTCCACCAGAATATCCAGCACGTCGCGCGGAGCAGTCTCGAGCAGCGGCACGCGCTCCACAGAGATTTGGGCCACGACCGAAGGCACCTTGCAGCGTTTGCGAATCCAATCGGGAGTTTTGCCGCTGGCAAGCGCAGCTTCGATCAGGCCGCCGTTGATGACGTCTGCGCCATTCTCGGGGCGAACTGCAAGAATTTTCCCGGCGCCCTCGAGCGCTTTCTTCGCCAACTCATAAGCGGCGGCGGGCAGCAGCGCGTCTGTCGCAAGGTGCAGCGCCACGTGATAAACCGTCTCGCCACGGCGGAAAGATTCTGTGATAAGCAGGCGTTCGTATTCCGTCCAACTGAAGGTCGCCGCGGATTCCGCTACCGGCTTTTCAGTACGAACGCCGGGTGACTTGCGAAGAAGGCGCTGAATATGTTCGCGCAGGGAACCACCGGCCGGCGGCTGAAGATTGTTGCGGTAGGCGGCCAGCATTTCGTGAAATGTGTCAGCTGCCGTGAGCACAACTTCCGCGATTAGTCCCGCATGCTGCTTCGCGAGATCGGGCGTAAGAACATCTTCTAATTCGTGAGCCAGTTCGCTGAGTTCACGATAGCCGCAGGCGGCCGAATCACCTTTCAGCGTGTGCACGGCGCGGCGGACGCTGCGCAGACTCTCCTTGTCGCTGGGATGCTCCTCGAGCGCAAGCCCGGCATCGTTCAATGACTGGAGAATTTCCTCGGCGCTCTCGAAAAAGAGATCGCGGAGTTCCGAAGCCCGATCGTCGGAAGGAAATGTCACTGCGCCGCCTCGATGCGCTGATACACAGTCGCGTTATTCTGGTGAATCATGTGGTACCGGGTGGTAAGGCCAAAAAGACTCTCCGCGTGGCCTACGAATAGATAGCCTTCTGGATTCAAGCAGCGATGGAATTTTTCGATGAGGCGTTTTTGTTCGGCCTCGTCGAAATAGATCATCACGTTACGGCAGAAGATAGCGTCGTTTCGCTGCGGCAGATATTCGGTCTTCAGATTGTGAAAGTCGAACTGGACCAGGCTTTTCAGAGCGGGCTTGACGGCATATTTATCGCCGACTTTATCGAAGTAACGGAGCCGGCAGGTGTAATCCACCGTTTCCATTTGCGCTTCGGAGTAAATGCCTTGCTGGGCAGTAAGCAACGCCGAGTAATTGATGTCCGAAGCGATGATTTCCACCTTCCAGGGCGGAGGAATCAGCGGCTTCGGCGTCGGCATGTCGAACGGAAGAGGGTTTCGCAAGTAGTAGTATGCCAGCGCATCGCACACCAGGATGGCAAGCGTGTAGGGTTCCTGGCCGGTGGAACATCCGGCGCTCCATATGCGCAGCGACCAATCGCGGCGCTCCTGTTTGCGGCGCAGCAAGTCTTCCAAAACGGACTTCTGAAAAAGTTCCAACTGCGGGCGAATGCGAAAAAAACTGGTTTCATTGACGGTGAGATTTTCGAGCAGCGCCACGAGCTCTTGTTTGCCTTCGCGGCTGGTGAGCAGGCGATAGTAGCTATAGAACGAATCTATCTGGCAGGCTTTCAGGCGGCGTTGCAGCCGGTCGCGCAGGAAATGGGTGCGGCGTTCGTCGAAATACATGCCGCATTCCTGATAGACGAGGGTCTGCAGGAGCTTCAATTCGGGTTCCGTCAGGGGAACCTGTGCTGTGAGAGTGGACATTCGCTCCTCGTCGTGTTCCGGCGTTCGGCCTAGTAGCCGCGGATCTCGCTGCCGATGGTGATCGCAGCGGCGGTTTCAACCGCGTCTTCCAGGCGGCGCAGCTCTCCGCGCTGCAGAATTTTTCCCAAGTCCAGCAGCATCACCAGGCGGCCGCGTAGTTTTCCGACGCCGGTGATGTAGTTCAATTCGCCCTCCTGAAAAACGGTGTGCGGCGCTTCGATTTCGGAGGGTGGAATTTTCAGCACTTCCGATGCGGAATTCACGATCAACCCGATGGCGCGATTCTCCAGCTCGACCACCACGATTCTATTTTTCTTGCTGGCCTCGATTACTTTTTCCCCGAATCGTTTTCGCAGGTCCACGACCGGAATGATGCGTCCGCGAAGATTGATGACCCCTTCGATGTATTCGGGAGCGTTGGGGACCGAAGTGATGTCCGGCACGCGCACGATTTCGCGGACCATCCCGATCGGCAAGCCGAAAGTCTCGCGACCGATCCGAAAGCCTACGATTTGAATTTCCCTTTCCATGTTTTACGCGGCGCTCTCAGGACCGGACAACTTCCGCATATTCCGCGGAGGCATTTCGCTCGCCAGGATTCGGGCCACCTTGCGGCCCGCCGAATCCTGGACGCCTGCCGAAGTTTCGGCGATTGTCCGCGAAGCCTTCATCGAGCACGAACCGGTCCATGGACTCGAGTAGGACCCGAGAAAGCTTGGACATTTGCTCGGCGGCCGCTGCTAGTTCCGTGGAACTGGACGTGGATTGCTGTACGAGTTCGCGCATTTTCTCCATGGCCCGGACCACCGCTTGCGATCCCGAAGCTTGTTCCTCGACCGAGGAATTGATTTCCTGGGTGATTTCGGTCAAGCGGTTTGTGGCGTTGGCTATCTGTGATGACCCGCTGGACTGCTCCGTGGTAGCCGCGCCGATTTCCTGTGAGAACTTGTAAACTTCCGAAACGACGTCGGAAATCTTTCCCAGCGCGAAGCTGAGGTCTTTGTTGAGAAGTAGCCCTTCTTGAACCATGGTCGTGCTCTTCTCCATGTTCTCCACGGCCTCGCGCGCTTCCTTCTGAATGCCCTGGATGAGTTCGGAAATTTCCTTGGTGGATTGCGTGGACTTTTCCGCCAGCTTGCGGACTTCTTCAGCGACCACAGCAAAACCCAGGCCATGTTCACCGGCGCGAGCGGCTTCGATGGCGGCGTTCAGAGCAAGCAGGTTGGTCTGTTCGGCAAGATCGTCAATCACTTCGATAATCTTTCCGATGTCGTCCGCGCGGCGGCCCAAGACGTCAATGATTTCCGCGCTGGACTGAATCGCATGGCTGGTGCGATTCAGGCCCTCGGTGGCCTTTTCCATAGTGATCATGCCGGTTTGCGCTTCCTCGCGGGAACGGTGCGAAATATCCACGAGAAGCTTGGCAGTATCGGCGACTCGCTGAATCGAGGTGACCATCTGATCGATGGATGCGGAAGTTTCCGCGACGCTGGAAGCTTGCACCTGAGTATTTTTCACCACGTTCTGCACGTTGATGCTCATTTCGTGCATCGTGCTGGTGACTTCATCAATCGCCGAAGCCGCCTGGACGCTCACCTTCGCGGATTCGTCGGACGCGCTGGCCATCTGGCCGGAACCGCTGGCAACCTGCGCGGCGCTGTCGCGCACCTGGCGGACCATTTCGCGAAGCCCGCGGGTCATTTGCGCGAAGGCTTTGGCCATGGTGTCCTGCTGCGAACGAGGTTGCACGGTGATGGATAACTGGCCCTCGGCGATGGCGGCCGAGACGGCGGCCATGTCCCGCAGGTGAACGATCATCTTGTTGAAGTTCTGAGCGAGTATGCCCACCTCGTCTTCGCGATGAATATCAATGGACTGTTCCAGATCGCCGGACTCACCAATCCGATGGGCGACATCAATCAAGTGATAGAGAGGATCCTTGATGGATTTAGCGGTGTAGAAAGCGATCAAGCCGCCAAAAAGAATTGCTCCCAGGGTTCCCAGAGAGGTGATCCAGGTGCTCAACGCGGTTGCGGATGCGGCCGAGGCGTTTGAGTCGTCCAGCGACTTGCGCACGGCACGACTGGCTTCGTCCAGTACCGCGGAAGATTTGTTCACCCAGGACGCCGGGTCGTGCTGAAGATAGTAAATCTGCAGGTCGGAGACCGTGGCATCGCCGGCGTCCACTTGATGGCGCTTGGCCATCATCTGTTTCGCGAAATTTTCCGACCAGTTGCTTTCAGTTTCCGCCACCTGCGCCAGCGCGGCGCGCAGACCAGGGTCGCTCGATTTGGCCTCTCCGTCCTTTAGCATCTGTAGCAGGTCGGCAACGCCCTTGTTGGTTTTGTCCTCGTCGCGCAAATCGCCGCTCAGCAAATAATTTCCCAAATACAGGCGGTCTTCCATCATTTGAAAGCGCACATTTTCGATGGTTTGCACCACGGCGAGAGTGGCGCGAACGGTGTCCTGCGCGGTGTATTCACGGCGCACGGTGAAGAGATTGATGATGAACAAGCAGAACATGATCGCCAAGACGGCGCCGAACCCCAGATAAAGCTTTTTGCCGATTGTCATAGCCAATGCCTCCACTCCCTGTGAGAAGCCAACCGCCCCCTGTTCACACCCCAGCTAGTTCTGCTCATGCGCCGAAAAATCGAATTCGACAATTTCCGTGGACTCTCTTGACGCCGGCTCGTACCGCCATTTTTTCAGCGCGTCCGTAGCGGAACTCACCAACAGCGGACTCCCGCCCACAATGCGGGTCGCCGTGACGTGGCCGTCGGGCGCAATGGTCGCTTCGATCTTCACTTTTCCGCTGACATTCATCTGCTTGGCGAGCATTGGATAGTTCGGAGTTACCTTCGTGCGTACTTTTCGCTTGGCGGCATCTGAGGAATTCTCCTGCGCCGCAAGCTTGGGCGTCACTGCCGCTGATCCGCCCAGGATGACCGCTAAACCGATGGCGAGCAGACGCGATTTGCGATTCATCAACACACCTCCTCCATCGAGGGGAAAGGTCCCATCGTCGAAATTGCAATGCCGATGCCATGCCGGCAGCATTATTCAGGGCTTGCTTGAAGTAACCAATGTTTGTCCTAAGCTTCTGATTACAAGATGGTTAGTGAGTGTCAGCTTGGAGGGATGCGGGCCGCGCGAACGGGCAAATCGTCTCAATCGCAGCCTGAGAGGGGTACGCGTGTCTCAGCTTGCGACACGGGCGATTGTTCATTACGGCAACAGGGGGTCGCAGTTTGCTTGACTCAAAATGAGATGACGCCGTAACGTCTTTTCCTGTAAGGGTGAAGCGCGCGCAGTGCCCCCAATCCTCCATGCGTGCACTCAAACGAAGTCGCGAAGTCTCTTCCCGTCTCACGGGCTCTTTCGAGAGCCTGCTGGCGCAGTTCTCCGCCACAACACTGGAACTGAATCCATCATTGGGAACCACTGAATTCTCGAGGCGTCTCACGACGAGGGCTGCGGAGATGCTCGGCGCACGCGCGGCCGTGCTTGCCCTGGGTCACGAGCACGACTGGGAGATTGCCGCGCTGAGCGGACCGGCACATCGCTGGGATCCGATGACCCAGAATCGTCTGGCGAACCTGTTGGCGGAACAGTCCGGCATTCCGGGGACCGAATTGCGCCAAGGCGGAGCCGCATTCCTGCTCGGCCGCGGACTGGCGGAAGCGCTGGGATGGGGAGAATTGGTGCTGGCCCGCTTGTCCGGAAGCGAAGGCGAATTGCTAGGGGTGCTATGTATCGCGGATCTGGCTCGAGAACTTACGGAAACAGAACGGCAGCTGCTGGAAGCTCTGGCGGGGCACGCGGCTGTGGCGCTGGAGAACGTCAGATTATTTTCGAAGGTCGAGCAATCGCGTAAACAGTGGGTGGAAGACTTCGACGCGATCTCTGACTACATATTGGTGCACGACGCCGGCAATCGAGTGCTGCGATTGAACCGCGCACTCGCGGACGTGCTGGAAATGAAGCCCACCGAAGCGATCGGGCGGGAAATTGACCAGCTGGACATTCTTGCAGCGCCCGGCAAGGAAGGTCATTGCCCGTTCTGCCGGAATCCCCGGCTGCCCCACGAAGAATTCATCTACGAAGCCGGCATGCGCACATTTTTGATTTCTGCTTCCCGCATACAGAACATGCCCGCGAACGATCTGCGCACGGTTCATGTGATGAAAGACATCACGGATCGCCGCCTGGCCGAGCGGCGCTACCGCCGCGAGCGTGATTTCAACAAAAACATTCTGAACAACACGCAGAGCATGATCCTGGTGCTCGATACCGCGGGACTGGTCAGCTACGCGAACCGCCGCTGCTTCGAAGCAGGCTATCGCGAGCAGGAGTTGCTGGGGCAACCGCTGATCGAACTGGTTCCGCCTCCGCGACGGCCTTTATTCAGCGAGGCGCTGGAGCGAACCCTGCAGGGCGCGGCGCTCGATAACCTCGAAATTCCACTGTTTCGCGGCAATGGCAGCGCCGGGCAGTTTTCGATCAGCTTAAGTCCCATGCGCGACGAACAGGGAGACATCAATAGCGTGGTGGTGGTGATGACGGACGTCACCGATGCCGCCGACCTGCAGGCTAAATTGATGCACACCGAGAAGATGGCGGCGCTGGGCCAGCTTGTTTCCGGTGTGGCGCACGAGGTGAACAACCCGCTGGCAGCCATCGTGGGATTCACGGATCTCTTGCTGGAAAATTCCGCCGTGCCGGCGGAAGCCAAAGAAGAGCTGCAAGTGATTTTGCAGGAAGCCCAGCGAACTCGGGTAATTGTGCAGAACCTTTTGAGTTTTGCCCGCCAGATGCCGGCGCAGCGAGAGCCGGTGCAGGTGAATATGATCCTGCGGCAAACGATGAAGTTGCGCGCTTATGATTTTTCGAATCACGGCGTTGAGCTCATCGAGAAATATGCGGAAGAGCTTCCCGCGATCATCGGCGACCCGCACCAATTGCAGCAAGTATTTCTCAATATCATGAACAACGCCTACGACGCGGTGCAGGAAACGCGGCGCACCGGGAAAATCGAAATTCAGACGCTGCATCGCTCCGATCAAATTGAAGTTGTATTCCGCGACAACGGGCCGGGCATCTCGCAGATAGACCGAATTTTCGATCCGTTTTTCACCACCAAGGAAGTGGGCAAGGGCACCGGCCTGGGCTTGAGCATTTGTTACGGCATCATCCGGGCGCATCGCGGGGAAATTATCGCGAAGAATAATCCGGATGGGCACGGTTGCACTTTTGTGGTGCGGCTGCCGATCGCGGAGAAGGCCGCCGAGATGTACGCAGCGGGAGCCGGGGAATGACGGGTGCACCCGCGTCCGCTCCCAAGGCGCGTGCGCGCATCCTGGTGATCGAAGACGAGCCATCGGTTGCGGCATTCCTGCGGACAGCTCTGCAGCGGCGCGGCTACGAAGTGACGTCTTCGTCGTCCGCGGTGGAAGGGCTGAGGCTCTTGGCGCTGCATGATTTTCGCGGCGTGATCTCTGACTTCCGCACGCCCGGGGGAATCACGGGATCGGACGTGCACGACTGGCTGGTACGTCACCGGCCGGAAATGGCCTCGCGGATTATTTTTATTACCGGTGATACCGCGAGCGACGAAACCATTGCCCTGCTGGCTTTGGCGGGCACTCCCTGTGTGGAGAAACCATTCCGCGTTCAACA
The DNA here is from genome assembly GCA_963804655.1 of uncultured Acidobacteriota bacterium. Classification (GTDB taxonomy): domain Bacteria; phylum Acidobacteriota; class Terriglobia; order Acidiferrales; family UBA7541; genus Palsa-295. The sequence continues at coordinate 650,415 of CAWDRE010000002.1, forward strand.
ATTGATTGACGCGGTGGAGAAGACGATCGGAAAACCATGACAGACGAATTGAAGCTGCGTTTTTTGATTGTGGACGACGAGCAAAGCATTCGCCGCCTGTGCATCACCGTCGGCCAAGGATTGGGCTATCTGTGCGCCGAAGCCGAAACCGCAGAGTCTGCTTTGGAAACTTTGGAAGTCACCCCGCCGGATCTTTTGGTGACCGACCTGAAATTGCCCAGCCTCTCCGGCGTGGAGCTCTTGCGAAAAGTGAAGGAGCTTTTGCCGCGTACCGAAGTCGCGATAATGACGGGTCACGGTTCGGTGGAAACCGCAGTGGATGCCATGCGTCAAGGTGCATACGACTACATCGAAAAACCGTTTCGCGTGGAGCGGCTGCGGCAACTGCTCCAGCGCATGGCGGAAAAGGTGCGGTTGGTAACCGAGAACCAGTTCCTGCGCGAGCGTGTCAACACGGAGACGGAACTGGATGGAATCGTCGGCACGTCGGGAAAAATCCAGGACGTGATGCGGATGATTTCGCGGCTCAAAGAGACGCGCACCCCCGTCCTGATTACGGGCGAGAGCGGCACGGGTAAAGAACTCGTGGCGCGCGCCATTCATTTTCGGGGACCGCTGGCAGCGATGCCGTTCGTCGCCGTGGACTGTGGTTCGCTCGTGCCTACGTTGATGGAAAGCGAGCTTTTTGGACATGAGAAAGGATCGTTCACCGGCGCGCTGAAGGCGAAAGCGGGGCTTTTTCAAGCGGCCAATGGCGGGACAATCTTCTTGGACGAAATCGGAGAACTGCCGCTGGAATTGCAGGCGAAATTGCTCAGAGTGCTGCAGGAGAAGGAAGTGCGGCCCGTGGGCAGCAATGAAAAAGTGCCGGTTGATGTGCGCGTGATTGCCGCGACCAATCGCGACCTTGAAGCCGCTTATCGCGCCGGAACGTTTCGCAAGGATCTTTACTTCCGGCTCAACGTGGTGACGATACACGTTCCGGCTTTGCGCGAGCGGCGCTCCGACATCCCACAACTCGCCCATTATTTCTTGGATCGCTACGCGCCGGGAGAAAATATTCACGTCACTCCCGCGGCGATGAAGAGCTTCCTGCAATACGACTGGCCTGGAAACGTGCGCGAACTCGAAAATTGCATCGCGCGCGCTGTGGCGCTGGGTGACCACCACACGATTGACGTCGCGGACCTTCCGCCTTCGATTTCGAATGCGCAGGAAGGCGAGGGTATGGGGGGCAGCACCGCCGCAATATCAACAACAGCGTTGGCGGACCTGGAACGCATGACCATTCTCCGAGTATTTGAAAAGGCGGGCGGCGATAAGGCGCTGGCCGGGAAGATGCTCGGAATCAGCCGGGCCACGCTCTACCGCAAGCTAAAGCTCTACAACATTCCCCTGCGTCCCGGGCACAAGCACGACGTCGAGATGGCGTCGTAGATTTCGAAGCGAGGGTTGCGAACAGATTCCTGAAATGGTGTGCGAACGCAGCCGTGAGACGGCTGTGTGTCACCCTGAGACACTCGCAAGACCCCACAGATCACCGTCCGGCCGAAAGTGACACATAATACATCGCTTATAGGATGAAACCGGCTTTCGTCTTTGGCCGCTCTCGTGCAAACCATTCCACGGGCGGGTATTTGTGTCCACTAAGATTTCGAGAATTTCGTCCCTCTCTGCGCCGAGCAGATACTTCAGACGCGGAGAGGCAAAGGACCGGGTCTGTGTTCAGTGAAGCTACCGTAGTCGCGCCAGTCGCGCTGTCGCAAACCTGCGTCGAGAAACTGGCGCAGCTTTTTCCCAACTCTTTAGCAGTGAGAATTCCGGTGCGCGTGATGACGCTTTCCACGGCGCGTCGGCCGCTGCAGGAACAGACGATTATCGAATTCGGGACGGAGCAGGAGGTGCTGTTTTCTTCCAGCCTGCCGCTGGAATTCGAAGATGGCGTGCGCTTGCTGAATTCGGATGGCTCGTTCGATGCGCGTGCCACGGTTGTAGCTGTGAGATACCACGAGGGACAAAAGGCTGTTGCTGCCCGTTTTATCGGTGAAGTGGGCAACTGGATCATAAAACGATGACCTCCAAATCGAACGTGACGACTCTGAAGCCCCCTGCACAGGCTGGACCCGGCGACTTTGTGGCGCAGTGGGCCGAAGCGCGCAACGCCTATCCTTTGTACGCGGCGCTTGCGACGCAATTCAATTTCGCGCCATTGCCGCATCCGGCTGGAGAATTGCCCGCGCTCCGCCCGACGCGCGAGGTTTTCGATAACGATCTAAAATGGCTGGATGCCATAGACGAAAAAGTTCGCGCCTACCAGATTCGCCAATTGCCATCGGAAATTCTGAACGCCAGTGAAGAGAGTCTGCGCGCGTTCTTGCACCGGCAACTGAGAAAGTCGGAAAAGACGACGGCGGACCGGGACAAGATTGATTTGCTGCTGGTGCAATATTTCGCGCTATGCGCGCCGGAGGATTTGTACCGCAAAGATATTCATCTGGAAGACGTCGCGGCCGTGTTGCAGCCGGTGCTGACCGGCGCGGACGCCACGCGCCTGGAATGGTGCGAACCACTGGATCAGATCCTGGACAAGGTCACGCATTGCGAGAGTCTGCGGGACATGATGGAAAGCGGCCTGCTGGAGCAGGGACGGCTCCTGAAGGAATCTGCCGGGGCGATGTTCTACGATCCTGCGGCACTTGTCGCGTTTTGCCGGTTCAATTTTCTGCTGCGGCGCGCGTTCATCCGAATGTTGCATGCGGATTTGAGCGCCATCCGCCAAGCCGTGGAGGCTCTGGATGCCGCGGGCGTGAAAACCGTGGACTGCCGCCGCGCCGGTTTTTCCGCCGCGGAAACCACCACGCAGCTGCGCTACTACACTGAAAATTGGAAACAACCGTTTCACAAGGACTACACCGAAACTTCGGTCAGCCGCGCCTTCGAACAGTTGCTGGCGTTGCGTGCGGATCTCGAGGAAGCGCTGGGACGCAACCAATCCGGCGCGTCCCCGCACGCTGATGTCGCCAAAACCGCGCAACCCGCCGTTGAGAAACAGATCGAGAGCCCAGCCCAGCCAACAGAGGCGGCCGCGGACGTTGCACCCGCCGCCGCGGCGACGTCCGATCCGCCAACGTCGAAAACCGATGCCGCTAGCGCGGGGAACTCGCGCGCAACTGCGGCGCCGGATGCTTCGGCCACCGATAAACCAGCGAAAGCGGCCAACGACGCGCCGGCACCGCCAGCCAGCGCTGTGGATCCGGAGAAGTGTTTAGAAGCGATCTGGGAACAGCTAATCGCGGCGCCGCCGTCACGTGGCCGTTCGATGTCCACCGTGGTGCTGCAAGATACGAAAGTTTTGCTTTCGTCATGGGAAGTGGCCGCGTTCGTTGCCGAGGGCGACCAGGAAGCGGAGGATCTCCGCCGCGCGGTCGTGGCGCGTGCCCTGCTGGCCGTGGCGATGGACCTGCGCAAACGCTCCGGCGATTTGAATCAACTCGCCTCGGCCCTGACGCTGGCGAAATCGGAAGTTTCCTACTTTCAAGGGCGCGTGGAGCAAGCGAAACGCGCGAAGAACACTGAAGCTGCGGTGAACCTTGGGATCAGCACCAAACGGCTGCTTTCCTTCATCGAGGAAGCAGAAAAACTTCAACCCTAAACGCGCAAAGTCTTGGGGGTCGTCTCTTGAGTTACGCTAGCGTCCTGATTGTGTCGGACGACACTGAATTTGCGCGCACCGTCGCGGCGCGCTGGCAGTCCGAACGACGCGTGCCGGAAATCACGCTGACGACGAGCGACGTCTGGCAGGCGGGCACTGCCGATGGCTACAACCTCGTTATAGTAGGACCTGTTCGAGACGGCAAGGCCCTCGCGATTTTATCCGCACTGACGGCATACCCCGGCACCGCAACTGTGTGCGTCTCTAGTGATGCACGCGAAGCTTGCGCGCTTTCCGCCGAATACGCCCACGTTCTGGTTTTGCCCCGCGAAGATGGCTGGATCGGCACGCTGATTTTGGTCGCTGGCGAAGCGTTGCGGCGCACCGAAGCTGTCGCGCGCGCGCAACGCGCGGAACGCCTGGGTATCGAAAGCCAGCGCGACGCGGTATTGGGACGCTACATGATTGACATGCGGCCCAGCGTCAATAACGCGCTTACTTCAGTTATCGGCAATGCCGATCTGCTGTTGCTCGATCCCGGCCAAATATCAGCGGAGGGGCGCGAGCAAATACGGACGATTCATGCCATGGCGCTGCGTCTCAACGAAGTGATGCAGCGATTCTCATCGCTTGCGGCGGAGATGCGCGCGAATGAGACGGAATCTCAGGCTGAGACGGGGGAAGCCTCCCAGCGGCTGGTAACGGGCTCCGTGCGATAGGGCCGCGTCTCGTAACCTAAAGCATCGAAAGGATATTGCGAAGTAGTCGCAAGGCGCGAAACTGGCACGCGCCTTGGCCGCGGACTTGCAATCCTCTTAGCGGATATTTTTGTGGAGGTGCGTCAGTGCTGAAGAAGGTTCTGATTGTGGATGATTCGCAGGCGGAATTGCACTTAATGCAGTCCATGTTGCAGCAGGGCGGCTTTCATTCCGTAGGAATTTCTGATCCGACGAAAATCGAAGAAGCCATTGAGGATGAGCGTCCGAATGTGATCCTGCTGGACGTGGTGATGCCGCAGCGAAATGGGTTCCAGGCCTGCCGCGATCTGAAAAGCCAGCAGACGTACTCGAACATTCCGGTGATTCTGGTTACGTCCAAGACTGCGCCGAGCGACCGTTACTGGGGCGAGCAGCAGGGCGCGAATGGTTACGTCGCCAAGCCGTTCACTCCCGATGAACTGATCAATGCGGTGAAAAGGTTTGCTTGATGTCGAATCAGAATGAAAACGCGGCGCTGCCGGTGGAACTGGATGGCGGGGCATTCCTCGAAAGCGAAATATTTTCCGAGGAGCGGCTGCCGGAGAGGCAGTACTGCGTTTTTCGCGCCGGGCGCGAGCGTTTCTGTTTTTCGGTGTTGGAAGTTGAGGAAGTGGTGGACTGGCCGATTGTCACGCGCATCCCGCTGACGCCGGCGTTTCTGATGGGCGTCTTCAATCTTCGCGGAACGATCGTTCCGCTGGTGGACATCGCTTTTACCGAGGGCAGGCGGCCGGGACTATTGCCGAAGCACGTAGTTGTCGCGGTGCTGAAGGGTGATGCGCAACGCGAGGATACGAGGCTGGGCATCGCCGCGGATGAAGTGATTGGCACGTATTCGGCGACGGAGGAAGCATTGCTGGATCAGGCGCCCAGCGATGTGCCGCACTGCCGCGGAATGTTGCGGCACGACGATCGTTTGGCGCTGGTCGTGGATCTGCGGCGTCTGATTGACGTTTTTCCGGTGCCGGTGATTTAGAACACAAGTTCTGTCAGGGCTCCGGCTGAGGCAGTGGGTTGTGTGGTTTCGTTTCGGGTTTGCTGGGCCGCGCAGGCAGCGATAGGCATTTTGGGACGCTCAAGGCGCTGAGCGCACAAGTTCTTGGGAGGAAGTCATGAAAGCTCGTTTGAGTTCCACGGTATGGCTGCTGGTGTTTTGGGTAACACTGGCGCTCTTCGGAGTCCTGGGTCTTTCCTATTACGCCGGAGCACATTCAGTCGGCCAGGCTGCGTCTGACGCCTCGTCCGCGCCAGGCGGCGCGAACGGCGCGTTATTTGGCGCCATCGTTCTGGGCCTGCTCGCCGTGGTTTCCGTGATCTACGTCCTGAGCAAGCGCGTGCTGACGCCGGTAGAAGAGTTGGCGAAATTCTCGGAGCGCGTGATTTCCGGCGACGTGCGCGCGCGCGTGGAAATCGAATCGAACGACGAGTTCGGGTTCATCGCGGAAAATTTCAATCGCAGCGCGGCGAAAGTGGCGCACGCCGTCACCAACCAGCAGGCGCAAGATTCCTTGCAGCGCAGCATCACCGATCTGCTCAATACCATCAATCAGGTGGCGCGCGGCGACTTGACGATTCGCGGCAAGGTAACCAACGACGCCCTCGGCAACGTGGTGGATTCCGTGAACTTCATGCTCGACAACTTCACCAAAGTTCTGGAGCGCGTGCGCAAGGCCGCCGTGGACGTGAGCGGCAGCGCGAATCAGATTCTGGATGCGGCGGACGACATGACCGCCGGCGCAACGCAACAGGATCAGGAAATCACCAACACCTCTTCGGCCGTGGAAGAACTGACGGTTTCGATGAAACAGGTGTCGAACAACGCGGAAGCCAGCGCCGAGGCGGCGCGCCGCGCGCTGGATGCCGCGGAACAAGGCAACCGCGCGGTACGCGACACGCTGGAGGGCATGCAGCGCATTCGAGCTTCGGTGCAGGCGACCGCCAAAAAGATCAAATCACTCGGCGATCGTTCCCTGGAGATTTCGGAAATCATCAACGTGATTAACGACATCACGGAACAGACCAACCTGCTCGCGCTGAACGCCGCGATTGAAGCAGCGCGGGCTGGCGATGCAGGCCGCGGATTCGCCGTGGTCGCGGATGAAGTGCGAAAACTCGCCGAGCACTCTCGCAGCGCGACGAAAGACATTGCCGCACTGATTAAAGCGATTCAGGCAGAAACGAACGAAGCGGTGGTCGTCATGGAAGATGGCACACGCGAAGTGGAAGTAGGAGCTGGATTGGCCGATCAGGCCGGCAAAGCGCTCGAAGCAATTTCGAGCGTCGTTCGCCAGTCCGCGGAACTGGTGCAGGAGATTTCGCTGGCGTCGAAGCAGCAGGTGCGCGGCACGGAAGGCGTGGCGAACGCGATGCAGATCATTTCGGGCATCACGCGGCAAACCACGCAGGGCGCGCGGCAGACGGCTTCCACCGTCGGCAACATGGTGAAGCTCTCGGAACAACTAAACGAGGCGCTGGCGCAATTCCGCTCAGGGCGTTCGACGGAAGCCACGGAAGAAGCTCGTCCCGCCGCGCCGGTGGGTGCACATCGTTAAGGCGAAGTGGTTCTTGGCGCCCGGGATGCAAACCGGCCGCTGACTTGCGCCGAACATGAGACCAAATCCAGCAACGACGGCCAAGCTCACCGAGTCCGAACTCGATGAGATCCGCACGCTGATCGAGCAGCGCTCGGCAATTCTGTTCGATGCCTCGCGCGAGCGATTTTTTTCGACGCGGATCCGGGAATATCTGGAGGAAAAAGAACTCGCCGGCGGAAAGGAACTGCTACAGCTGGTGAAGGGTTCCAGCACCGAATACGAAGAATTGCTGGAGAGATTGCTGACTCAGGAAACTTCCTTCTTTCGTTACCCGGCGGTGTACGACGCGCTGGAAAAGCGCATTTTGCCGGAAGTGCAGGAGCGAAAATTCTGGCAAAGCCCGCGCGCGCTGCGCATCTGGAGCGCGGGATGTTCTACGGGGGAAGAACCGTATTCGATTGCCGTCACGCTGTGTGATGCGCTGAAATTCGCCGAGGCCTGGGAAATCGAGATCCTGGCCACGGATATCAGCCGGCGGGCCCTGCGCCACGCGGAGCGCGGCTCGTACGCGAAGCGCAGCCTGCAGGATTTGTCGCTGCGGCAGGTGGAAACGTACTTCAGCCCGACGAAACATGGATTTCAGGTGCGGCCGCGGATTCGCAAGATGATTTCGTTCGCGCAAATGAATCTGATCGAGCCAGTGTACGTCGGCAAACTGGACTGCATCTTCTGCATGAACGTGCTGATGTATTTCTCGGAAGAGCGGCGGCTGGCGATTCTCCGGCGTTTCTATGACGCGCTCGAGCCGGGTGGATATTTTCTGCTGGGGCACGCGGAGACTCTCTCCAACGTGCCGATGAAATTTGAATCCTTGGTAATTGGTGATTGCCGCATATATCGCAAGCCGGGCGGCAGCGCGGAAGTGCGCACTGCGCCGGTACTCGTGGAGGAGAGCCTGTGAACGGGCCGAATCAGGAATCGGTCGAGCTGTTCCTCCAGGAGGCTTCTGAAAACCTCCAGTACCTCCGCGAGTATTCCGGGATGCTGCAGGAGCCGCAGACCCGACCCGAGGATCTGGAAAAGCTCTACATTGCCGCGCACACATTGGCTGGCACGTCCGCGAGTTACAGTTTCCCGCAATTCTCCGAAGTGGCCGCGAAGATGGCGCACATTTTTCATTACGCCATGAACGCGACTCTCACGCCGGACATGCACGGGCCCCTGACGGAATTTATCTCCGACGCGATTTCCGTGCTGGAATTCGATCTGCTGCAGATCAGTTCGAGCGGTAGCGAGACGGAAGATGACATCGCGGCGTTCAAGCAGCGCTACTCGTTTGCGTTTCCCGCGCCACCTTCCGCGCGAACAGCCACAGAACACGCCGAAGAGACGCCCTCGGCGGAGGATCCCGTCGCCGAGGCGATTCCCGCATATTCGTACGTGGATCATTTGCCGCAGGATGGCGAAATTCCCGCGGAAGTTCTCGAATTTTTCGTTCCTGAGGCAGAAGAACACTTGCAGGCGGTGACGGAATGCCTGCTCTCGCTTGAAGCCAATCCCAATTCGGACGACATCAATCGTCTCTTCCGCTCGATGCACACCGTGAAAGGTTCCGCGGCGCAGGTGGGATTGCATCGTCTCTCCGCGGTCGCGCACCGCGTCGAAGATTTGATCGGACAATTGCGCGATGGCGTGCTGAAGCCGAGTGCGCACATTGTGGATATCTGCCTCGAGTCCGTGGATGTGTTGAAGAAGTTCCTGCACAAGCAGTGGTCGAGCGACGATGAAATGCGCGCCGCGGTGGACCCGCTGCTCGCGCAGATCGCGGAACTTGCTCCAGAAGAGTCCACCGAGGAGACGACACAAGAGCAAGCCGCGCAGGGCGTTGGCTCAGAAGCTGCCACTGGCGAAGCAATAGCGCCAACGGGCGCGAAACGGCGCGCGGCGCCTGAAGTGCTGCCGCAGGCAAAATCTGTTCGCATCTCGCTCGAGCGTCTGGATCGCATGATGAATGCGGTGGGCGAACTGGTCATCAACCGCACTCGCATGGTGGGACGCCTTGCCGAGCTCGCCAAGCTTGTCGAGGTTCTGAGTTTTTCGAAGGCGCGGTTGTCGGGCAAGATTGCCGAATTCCAGGAAAAGCACGAATTCAGCCGCATAAGCCCGTCGCTGGTTCCCGGAAGCCACGCGCCGCAGATGGATACCTTCCGGCCGAATTTCTCGGGGATGCCCGCCGTCACTTCAAACGATTTGTTGGAATTCAGCGATCTGGAAATGGATCGCTACGACGATTTCAATATTCTTTCGCGATCCCTCACGGAAATTTCCGCGGACGTCACCGTGGTACTGACGCAGCTGGAAGGGTTCATGGGCCGCGTGGACTCGGACATTGACGAATTCACGAAACTTGCGCACCACCTGCAGGACGAAATCACCGCGGCGCGCATGGTGCCGATCGGCAATCTCTACACGCGGCTCTCGCGCACGGTGCGCGACGCTGCAAATGCCACCGGCAAGCTTGTGGAATTGTCGCTCGAAGGCGCGGATACCGAGCTGGACAACAACATCATTCAACACGTTTCCGATCCGCTGATTCATCTGGTGCGTAACGCCGTAGCGCATGGAGTGGAGGACCGCTACGCTCGACAGCGCGCCGGCAAGCCTGAAAAGGGCCGGGTCAGCGTGCGGGCCTATCATCGCGGAAATCATATTTTCATTGAAGTGGAAGATGACGGGCGCGGAATTGACTATGAGAGCGCGCGCCGCCGCGTGGTGGAAATGGGCGCGATGTCGTCGGTTGCCGCGGACGAACTCACCGAACGCGAACTACGCGAATTCCTTTTCCGCCCGGGATTCACCACGGTCTCTTCGATGACGGAGTTGGCTGGCCGCGGCGTGGGACTCGATGTGGTGCGCGCCAACGTCCACGCGTTGAATGGCGAAATCGAAGTCCGGTCCGAGCCTGGTCACGGCGCTTGCTTCACGGTGAAGGTGCCATTGACGCTGATCATCTCGCAGGCGCTTTTCGTGCGCTGCGGCACGTCCGTATTCGCCTTGCCGCTGGCGGTGGTCGAAGAAATTCGCCGGTTGAAGCCCGGTGAAATCGAGGACGTCGGCGGGAAGCTGCTCACGCGCGTTCGTGACGTGGTGACGGAAGTCGTGCGCCTGGACGTGCAACTCGCGCTGCCTCCACTGGAACCGCTGAATGGTTATTTCCACATGGTCATCGTGAAAGTGGCGGGAAAACAAGTAGGCGTGGTGGTGGAGGAAGTTCTCGGCAAAGACGAAATCGTCATCAAGAACCTCGGCGATTATCTCCGCGGCGTCAAACTGTTCCCGGGCACCACGATCGCGCCCGATGGCAGCTTGATTCTGCTGATTGATTTGAACCGGCTGGCTTCCGCGGATTCCGGTGAACGAAACGCGTTGTCGGCATCCTCGCCTGCGGCACGGGTTTTTGCGCCAGGAGCGGAAGCAGTGGCCGCGGGAAGCATTCCGTCCGAGGCCGTGGACCCGGTGGAAAACGACCGCGTGGTGGTGGTGGCCGACGATTCCATCAGCGTCCGCAAATTCGTGGGACGAATGCTGGAAAAGGCCGGCTATCGCGTGAAGCTCGCATCGGACGGCCTGGAGGCTTCGGAAATTGTCGCCCAGTATGGCTGCCATCTGGTGATCACGGACCTCGAAATGCCGCGCATGAATGGATACGAACTGCTGGCGCACTTGCGCCAGGATCCGGTGGCGCGCCGCATCCCGGTGCTGGTGGTGACTTCGCGCGCCGGAGCGAAACACCGCGATCGCGCGCTGAAAGAGGGCGCTTCCGGATTCATGACCAAGCCGGTGCAAGAAGATCAGCTTGTCGCGAAAGTCGAGGAGTTAATCGGTTTCGAAACGCCGCAAGCAGGGCCGGCCGTGAATGTGCCGGCGCGACAGGATTGAGATGATGAAAGCGCCCGAAAAGAAAATTCGAGTGCTAGTGGCCGATGATTCCGCCTTCATGTGCAAGGTGCTGAAGGAAATCATCAGTTCGGACCCGCAACTGGAAGTGGCCGGAACGGCGCGCGACGGCCGCGAGGCAGTGGCGCTGGCGGAGTCGCTGCGTCCGGACGTGATTACGATGGACATCAATATGCCGCACCTGGATGGCCTGCAAGCGACGGAATTGATCATGTCGCAACATCCCCGGCCAATCGTAATCGTCAGCTCGGAGTCGCGCGAAGGAGCTTCCGGCACGCTCCGCGCGCTGGAGCTTGGAGCGATTGATTTCGTCCCCAAGCCTTCGAGTGGAATCGATCTGGATATGAGGAGCGTGCGTGAAGAATTGACGCGTAAGCTAAAAATGGCGGCGAAGGTCCGCGTGGTTCGCACTGCGACTCTATCGAGGTTGCCGGCTCCGCATGCGCCTGTTTCGATGAAGGCGAATCCAGTGAGCGCCGCGATACTGAACGGCACTGGCGGCAAGGTTCCGGTTGTGGTGATTGCCGCATCCACGGGCGGTCCGGCCGCGGTGATGCGCGTGGTGGCGGGACTTCCAAAAGATTTGCCGGCGGCAGTTCTACTCGTGTTGCACATGCCAGCCGCTTTCACGAAGCAATTCACGATTCAACTCGCGGAAATCGCGCAGCTCCCGGTGAAGGAAGCAGAATCGAATGAACCGACGCAAGCCGGAATGATTTACCTCTGTCCGGGGGCGAATCACCTGCGCTTGTCTTCCATAGGGAAAATCACACTCGACGGCGGACCAAGAATTGAGGGCTATCGCCCCTGCGCGGACGTGGCGCTGGAGACGGTGGCGGCATACGCCCGGCCGCTGACGGTAGCAGTGGTGCTGACCGGAATGGGCAACGACGCCGCCAAAGGCGTGCTGGCCGTGAAAGCCGCGGGCGGTTACGTGATCGCGCAAGACGAAGCGACATCGGTGATTTTCGGCATGCCCGCGGAAGCGATCAAGACCGGCGTGGTGGACGAGATTCTTGGCCTTGACGATATCAGCGCGGCGATCGAAAAACGAATCTCCAAAATCTGCAAGCTGGTGCCGGCAGGCGCTCGATGAAGATTGCGAGCCAGGACGCAGGCAAGACCCGGCGTTCGCGCGCGTCCGAAGCTGTGATTCTTTTTTGCATTGGGAATCAGACGTTTGCAATCGCGGCGGAGTCCGTGCAGGAAATTCGCAGCACAGACAGCTTGTCAAGCGCCGCAGTCGAAATCGGGCAAGCCGAAGTCCCCAAGGTGCGCCATTTGGTCGAGCGCGGTCACCGGACGTACTACGTGGTAAGCGGATGCGCGCACTTCGGACTGCGCGTCACGCGGCCCACATTGGTGCTGATTTTGCGGCAAATTCGCGCAGCGGTGCTGGTGGATTCCATCGAACGCATGGCGGAAATTCCCCAGGTCTATGCATTGCCACAGGGTTTTCAAGGGGAAGAGCGGCGCTGGTATCGCGGCCTGGCGTATTTGGAAGATCGTGTGATTCCGGTGATCAACCCGGCGGGATTTCTGACCGCGGAAGAATTCGGCAGGCTCGATAGCGCTTCGAAAGCGGCCGTCGAGCGCGCGGAAATGGCAGGAGCGATGCCACAGGCATGAGCGAAGCGGTCAATAGCGGACGGGCGTCCTGGATATTGCTGCAAGTCGGCAATCGCCGGTTCGCGTTGCCGGCGCAGTCCGTGATCGAACTGGCGCCGCCGGTCCGCTTGCACCCTTTTCCTCATACTTCGCAAATGATCGCGGGCGTAATCGTGCGGCGCGGACGAATCGTACCGGTTTATGAAGTAGCACCGATCCTGTGCGGCAGGGAATCCTCGGTGCACCGGTTCTACTTGATTGCCCAGCGTACATTCGGGAAAAATATAGAGGCCAGCGCGATCCCTGTGAACGGCGAATGCGAGCTGGCGACGGCTGAGATGTTGCCGCCTGCGCCCGAGGGTCCGAACTATCTTGCCGGGAAGCTCAAAATTGACACTGAAGATATTGCCGTCCTGGATTTCGAAAACCTTGTGAGCGCATCACGGATTCCCGCGGGCCAATCGCAGCACGCCGAGGCGTTACGATGAACGCCCTGACAAATCTTCCGCGAATTTTGCTGGTGGATAGCAACGTGTATTTCGCCAAACGAGTTGGAGAAGCGTTGCAGCAGCTCGGTTTTGAGGTGGTCCCGTGCACCCAAGCCGCCTACGCGTTGACAATGCTGGAATGGAATGCGCCGTCAGCGATTCTCTGCGCAACGAACTTGCGCGAAATGGGCGCCCTGGAGATGGCGCCCATTTTGCGCGCCGACCCTAAGAGCGCGCACATTCCTTTGATCGCCGTCGGCGGCGGAAATGGAGACCAGGCGTTGCTCGAAGCGTATCGCGCCGGTTGCGACGATTTTGTGGATCGCCGCCGCACGCCCACGGACATCGCCGCGCACGTTCGTAGTTTTCTGGTCAGCCGCCAGGAAGGCTTTCAACCGACCCAGATGCTTACGCCCGCGGAAACCGATTTAAGCGGCAATCTTTCGCATCTCGACCTTCCCGGCGTAATTCAGATGCTCGGACAGGCGCGGCAGACCGGCGCGTTGCACATCAACGCCAGCGATCTGGACGGCATTATTTTCTTCGAGGGCGGAGAAATCACCCATGGAGAGTATGGCCTGCTCTTTGGGGATGAGGCCGTGACGCAAATCGTGGCCGCCTGCCAGAGCGCGGAAAAGGGCGTGTACAAATTCGTGTACGGGGCCACAGCGGCGCAGCGTACCGTATTGCGTTCCGCTACTGATCTGTTGCTGGACGCGATGCGCGAATTCGACGAATCCGAACGCGATAAAGTGGAGAACGAATTGTCATGAGCGAAACGCAAACACTCACGGCCGCCCGCACTCCGACGGTGTACTTCATTGATGATAGCGCCACCATGCGCGAAGTCATCAAGATCGCTTTCCGCAAGGAAAACATTCACGTCATCACCTGTGCGGATGCCGCCTCTGCTCTTGCGCAATTTGGCGAAGCAGCTCCGGACGCCGTGATCACCGATGTGATCATGCCGGACAAAGACGGCTACGAAGTGTGCCAGTACATAAAGGACCACGAACAATTTGGCAAGACTCCCGTGATTCTGATGTCCGGCGTCGTGAATCGAACCGTCGCCGAGAAAGCGATGTTGGTGAAGGCCGATGAATTGGTGCGCAAGCCTTTTCAACCGCAGGATCTCATCGCGCGCGTGAAAAGCCTTCTGAATCCTGGAGCGGCTAAGGCGAGCAGTTCACTGCGCGAGGAAGATGCCAACGCGACGCAGGCCGCTTCGCGCGTTTTAGGAAATCTATTCTCCGCGAATTCAGGAAACGCCAATCCGCCCGAGGCGCCCGCCTCGCGCAATGAAGCGCCGGCTGCGTTCGCGCCGCCGCGCCCGGCCGCGCCTGCGCCCCGGGCTTATCCTGCGCCGGCACCTGTTGCAGCACCGCGTCCACCGGCCGCGCCGGCAGCGGACGCACAGAGGTTGCGCAACGAGATTCTCCGGCTGGAATTGCTGGTGAAGAAGTTGCAAGCGGAACTTGAGGCGCAAAAACAATACTGCAGCGCGCTCGAGGCTCACTTCAAAGCTACTCAAGAAGCTCAATAACTGCCGCTATTTCTGCTGCAAATCCTCAGTCCCTCACGGCGCTAAGCCGTGCCCAGTTCGGCTGGTTCGCAAGCCGGATCGTGTACTTGGCTTTTGGTGCGCGCAGTGGCAAAATTCCGGTGGCATCGGTACTACCCCAGTCCTCTCTTTGCCGATCCTGGAGTTCGAATATGAAAAAAGTCACGAGCGCAGTGGCGGCCCTTCTGTTTGCCGCCTTACTTGCTATGGGATTGACGCCGGACCGCGTCCACTCCGATGACCCGGTGGTTGCTCCTTCGCGGAGCTTTGAATTCACTTCGGTCGTGCACGTACCCGCGTTGCCGGGCGGAAGCAGCGAACTGCGAATGTGGATTCCGCTGCCATACCTGGAGCAGTATCAGACGATCAGCGATCTGACGATTACCAGCCCGGTCGCTTACCGTATTGATCGCGAAAAAGAATACGGCAACCGCTACGCATACATTGCGGTGAGCGCTGCGAAGGCTAAGGCGCCATTTGATATCCGCGTTTCCTTCCATGTGCAACGATTCGAGCACCGCGTTTCTCTGGACGGCAAGCGCGAATCGCCGGAGCAGCCTGCCATCGCGACCGCCCGCTTTCTGCAGCCGGACCGGCTGGTTCCGATCAATGGCGTAATCGGAAATCTCTCGGAGCAGGAAACCGAAGGTGTGACTGTGCCGATGGACAAGGCCCGCCACATTTATGACTACGTGATCGCGACTATGCACTATGACCACGACGGCACGGGCTGGGGACACGGCGACGCCGTGTGGGCGTGTGGCTCGAAACACGGAAATTGCACCGATTTTCATTCGCTCTTTATCGGCATGACCCGTGCCGCCGGAATTCCGGCGCGATTCGAAATCGGGTTCCCATTGCCGGCAGGCGCACACGAAGGAGCAATCACCAGCTATCACTGCTGGGCCCAATTCTACGTGCAGGGGATCGGCTGGATTCCGATTGACGCGTCCGAAGCCTGGAAGCATCCGGAAAAGCGCGACTATTATTTCGGTGCGACGGATGCGAATCGCGTGAAGATGTCATTGGGACGCGATATTCGCCTGAATCCGCCCCAGAAGGGCGACCCGTTGAATTATTTTGTGTATCCCTATGCGGAACTGGATGGGAAACCGTTCACCGATTTGAAAAACGATTACTCGTTTCGTGATGATGCGGCTCCGGCCGGCGGAAGCACGACGAGCTCTGGTAACCGCTAGCCGCGTTTTTTGCGCGTCCGGCGCCGGTGAACCGTGCCGTCGGAATCAGTCGAGCCCTTTGGCGTGCAGAAATTCGCGCGCCACGTCGGCGATGTCGCGATGCTCGCCATCCACTTCGTAATTCATCTTACGCATTTCCGCATCGTTGATTTTGCCGCCTAATTCCAGCAGCGCAGCGCGAGCTTCGGGATACCGCACGAGCGTGTCGGCGCGCACGATTGGTACTGCTTCGTACGGCGGGAAGTAGTGCTTGTTGTCCTCAAGCATCACCAGATCGCGCGCCGAAAGCAAGCCGTCGGTGGAATTGCCGGCGACCAGGTCCACTTGTTTTTCGAGCAGCGCGCGATAGAGCAAGCCGAGATCCAGGATGCGCGGCGGTTCAGCGAACGAAAGGCCATAGGTCCTAGCCAACCCCTCGTAACCGTCCGGACGCTCCATAAACTCGTATCCGAATCCGGCGCGCCACCGTGGAGTGTACGCCGCGGCGTCCGAAATGGTTTTCAGGTTCCAGCGACGAGCGTCCTCGCCGCGCACCACAATCGCGAAAGTATTGTTGAATCCGAGCGAGGGCAACACTGCGAGGTCGAAACGCTGCCGGTATTCGCTCTGCACGCGGCTGAACACGGCGGAAGGATCAGATTCCAGCGGATCGTGCAAGATGGCCGTGAGCGCCGTCCCGGTGTATTCGACGTACGTGTCAATCCGCCCCGCGAGCAGCGCCTGCTGGCAAATGTAGGACCCGGCGAGATAGAACCTACGCGTCACCGGCTGATGCAGGCGCGCCTCCAGATGCTGCGCGACGATTTCTCCCAGCAGCGACTGCTCCGAGAAGTTCTTCGAGCCGACGACGATGCCCGAATGCCTATCCGGATTACACGAGCAGAACGAACCCGCGACACAAAGTATTAACAACCCAAAAAACAGGCGGCCGCGCGTCATGCTCGCACGGGTCGCAGGCGGCGTTCCAGTATTCCCAGAAGAAAATCGGCGCCGAGCGCGAGGAGCGCTGCTGGAATTGCGCCGGCCAGAATCAGCTGATTATTCACCATCGCCAGGCCGCGGAAGATGAATTCGCCCAATCCTCCCGCGCCCACGGCTGCGGCGATGGTGGCGATTCCGATCGTCAATACCGTGGCCACTCGCACGCCCGCCAGAATCGTCGAGAACGCCAGTGGAAATTCGATCTTGAGAAGAATTTGGCCTTCGGTCATTCCCATGCCACGGGCGGCTTCACGCACCGGTGGGTCCACGCTGGAAATACCCGCGACGGTGTTGCGAATGATTGGCAGCAGCGCGTAGAGCGCGAGCGCCGTGATGGCCAAGCGATCGGCGCGGCCGCCGAGCCATGGGACCGGCAGGAGAAAACCGAAGAGCGCGAGGCTTGGAATCGTTTCGGCGATGTTGGCGCCGCCTAAAATCGGCGCCGCGAGCCACGGACGGCGCGCAGCCAGCGTCCCCAGCGGGATTCCCACCGCGATCGCGAGCAACATGGCGATGCCGACCAGCCAGATGTGCTCAAGCGTGCCCTGGAGAATTTCACGGTGATGACGCAGAAAAAAATCCAGCAGGCTCATCGTTTTCCCTCCGCGCCTTCGTACATTCGCAGGTTTTCCACGTAGGCGGCGGCCACGGGTTCCGTCGCATTGAAGAATTCCTTCGGCGAGTACAGCCCCACGAGCTTGCCGGCATCCAACACAGCAATTCGGGTGCCAAGCAGAAGAGCTTCGCCCACGTGGTGGGTGACAATCACGATCGTCTTCCCGAGGTTTTGCTGCACTTCCTGGAATTCGCACTGGACTTCGGCGCGCGTCAGCGGATCGAGCGCTCCGAACGGTTCATCCATCAGCAGAAACGGTGGATCAGCGGCGAGCGCTCTGGCTATCCCAACGCGCTGGCGCTGTCCGCCGGAAAGCTCATGGGGATAGCGGCGCGAAAACTCGCCGCAATCGAGGCCTACGAGTTCGAGCAGGTGCGCGACGCGCGCACGGATTCGGTCCTCCGGCCAGCGCTCCAGGCGAGGGAGCAGCGCAATGTTCTGCTGGACGGTGTAATGCGGAAAAAGCCCCACGTCCTGAATGACGTATCCGATTTGCCGCCGCAAAGCGATCGGATTCCAATCGAGCGTCGAACGCCCGTTGACGCGCACCTCTCCCTCGGTCGGCTCGAGCATCCGATTGATGAGTTTCAGCGCTGTTGATTTTCCAGCGCCGCTGCGGCCCAGAAGCGCGATGGTTTCGCCTCGAGGGACGGACAGATTCAGCTCGCTGAGCAGAGTTTGTCCAAACGGGAGACGGTAACCGGCATGGCGAAATTCGATAGCAGGCTCTTGCGCAGCCACCGGACTACCATGATTTTCGGCGGGCATTCGGTCCAGACGGCGGAATGAAAGAGCGCGTCGCAGGCAGGCTAGCAAGCGCCGGATGGATGTGTCAAACCAAGTGTCCTGCAACCACGTAAGGACAGCCGGCAAAACCGCTTGCCGAGGCAAGCTCAGTCAGAGTATAAGCGGCGCACTTCCCGGAGGCGCAATCTTGGCGCGAACGAATCGGCGATGACAGAATCGTCCCAAGTTCAGAAAAAACTGCAGAAAACTGGCACGCCGGTCGCGGTGCGGCCGAGCTCCGCATCGAGCTGGCTCTGGAACAAGGATTTGGCGCCGATTCCGCGCGACCGGCGTACCTGGGGGACATACAACTATGCGGCTCTGTGGGTGGCCATGAGCGTCAACATTCCCACCTACATGCTAGCGAGCGCCATGATTGCGGGCGGAATGAATTGGAAGCAGGCGATCTTCACCGTTTTCCTGGGCAACGTGATCGTGTTGATTCCGATGCTGCTCAACGCGCACGCTGGCGCGGAGTACGGTATTCCATTTCCGGTATTTGCGCGGTCTTCCTTCGGCGTCCTCGGAGCAAACGTTCCGGCCGTCTTGCGTGCACTGGTGGCGTGCGGCTGGTTCGGAATCCAAACGTGGATTGGCGGCGAAGCGATCAATACGCTGATGGCGGCAGTGAAGCCGGGCTGGAACCACCCATGGCTGTGCTTTCTGGGATTCTGGCTTTTGAATCTGGCGGTAATTCTGCGCGGCATCGAAACGATTCGATTCCTCCAGGGAGTAACGGCTCCCGCGCTTTTGATTCTGGGCATCGCGATGCTCGGTTGGGCCTACACGAAGGCTGGCGGGCTGGGGCCGATGCTCTCCGCGCCGTCGCAATTCCATTCGTTTCGCGAGTTCTTCGCGTTTTTTATTCCGTCACTCACGGGCGTCGTCGCGTTCTGGGCAACCGTGGCGCTCAACATTCCGGACTTCACTCGCTATGCCAACGGACAACGGGAACAAATGGTTGGGCAAGCTCTGGGCCTGCCGACTGCGATGACGTTCTACTCATTTATCGGCATAGCGGTGACTTCGGCGACCGTAATTTTGTTCGGGCACGCGATCTGGGACCCGGTAGTGGTACTGAGCCACCTGGGGAATCCGATCGCGGTAGTGGTGGCGATGCTGGCGTTGTTGCTGGCGACGCTGAACGTAAATGTCGCAGCAAATGTGGTGTCGCCGGCGAACGATTTCTCGAATCTCTATCCGCGGAAAATCAGCTTCAAAATCGGGGGTGTCATCACCTGCTTTATCGGACTGATGATGCAACCGTGGCGATGGCTCGCAAGCCACGGGAGCTACGTCATGGGCTGGCTGGTGGGATATTCAAGTTTTCTGGGGCCGATTGCTGGGGTAATGATTGCGGATTACTACCTGGTGAGGAACCGCATCATTGCGACGGACGACCTATTCGAGCACGACGGCATTTACGAATACACGCACGGATTCAACTGGCGCGCGATTGGCGCGCTCGTCGCAGGAATCGCCGTGGCGTTGAGCGGCCTCGCAGTTCCGGCACTGCATGGGCTGTACCCGTATGCGTGGTTTGTCGGTTTCGCGGTGTCATTTTTTGTTTACTTGTCATTGATGCCGCGCCGCCAGAATTGAGAAGCAGATAAACATTCAACCGCGCGGGCACCGGTTGCAATTCGCGCGCTGGATTTAGTGTTCGCGATGGCTCAGGTATTTCTGTATGTCGCGGAGGACTTTTAACAGCATTGCGTCGGTGAGTTTGCCGGTGAACGTATTCTGCTGGCTGGGATGATAGGAAGCGAAAAGGCGCGGGAGTCCGCCCGGAAGTTCGTAGCTCGCCCCGTGGCGAAAGGGAAATGCCGCCAGGCTGGATATCTGGCCGCGCTCTTTCAGCAGGCCTAAGTATGCACGCAGCGCGATGCCACCGAGGAGCAAGATCGCGCGCAAGCGGAGAATTTCCAATTCGCGTTCGAAAAACGGCCGGCAGTTCGCCAGCTCGGACGGCAATGGCTTATTGGCGGGCGGAGCGCAACGCAGTGTGGCCGCGATGTAGGCATTCTTGAGAGCCAATCCGTCGCCGCGATGTGTGGAAGCCGGCTGATTCGCGAAGCCGGCCCGATAGAGGGCTTTGTAGAGAAAATCACCCGAGCGATCGCCGGTGAACACGCGTCCCGTGCGATTGGCTCCATGCGCGGCGGGTGCCAGGCCGAGAATCAGCAATTCGGCGTGAGGGTCGCCGAAGCCCGGGACGGGCTTGCCCCAATAGTCCCAGTCCATAAACGAGCGTCGCTTAGTCCGCGCTACGTCTTCACGGTAACGCACCAGGCGCGGGCACTTACGGCAGTGAATTATTTCCTGATTCAGTTGGTCCAATTCTTTCAAGTGCGATCTCTGCGAGAAAGCTACCATGAATCCTCGGAAGCGTTGTATACGTCTAGTGTACCTACCGCGCGCTGGCTGAAAAATTGGCCATGATACGATTCGCTGCTCGCTTGTGATTAAGGATTTTTCTTCCAGGAGCAGCAAGAAAGGGACCGGAGTCACTCAATCTCCATGAACACCACACCCGAAAAAATAGTCGTTCTGGAGGCCGACGAGCGCAGCATTGAAGGGATGCGCGCCGCCTTGCAGGCTGCTGGATACGATGTTGCGGCGTTCGCCAGCAGCCGCGAGGGCCTCGACGCCATCCAGCAAAGAGGCGCGGACATTCTGTTGATGGATGCCGCTCTGCAGAACCCCAGCGCGAGCGAAATGATGGCGACGATCCGCGGCGCAACCAAGACCGAGGCGACTCGTGTTGTGCTGCTGGTGGGGCCGAGCGCGGAAGAGCGTGCCGCGGCGCTGGACCAGGGCGCGGATGACGCAATCTCGAGGCCCTGCGACGCAAGGGAACTGCTGGCGCGGGTGCGCGCAAGATTGCGCGTTCAGAGGCTCGAAAATGAGCTGCGCGACAAGATGCGCATCGCGGAGGAAGGGCAACAGATCGCGCACACCGCCTTTGAAGCGCTGGCCGTCACTGAGAAAATGACGAGCGACGCTTTTTCGCTCGACCGCAAACTCAAGACCGGTTTTGCCGCCGTATTCGCGATTGCCATCCTGATGGCCGGAATCTATTTCCTCTTTGCGCGCAGCGCCCAGAAGGTGACGCAGCGTTCGAATTCGATCCTCTCCAAGCTCGAGGGCGGCATTCTCCGTCAGCAGGATTTGATGGCGGAGGCCCGCAAACTTCGCGCTGAGCAAGGCGCCACGGACACCCCGCCGGTAGGAAAAGATGATCTGAAGAAGCAAGCCGAAGATTTGAAGCAGAAAATGGCCAACGCAAATCCAAATGACGCGGCCAGCTTGCAAAAACAATTGGAAGAAACCAACGCGCGATTGCATAGACTGGAGCACCAGGGAGAAGCGGCCCAGAGCATCATTCCGGTGGATGTACAATCCGTGTGCTTGCTGCATGTGGCGGTGGCATTCAACGATCAGCAAACAGGCCGGCGCCTGCGATATGGCGGGCTGAATCAAGATGGAGAACCGTTGCAGGACAGCGACGGCAAACCGATTCTGACGCTCGACGGAAATGGGCCGGAAGTAAAGGTTGACGTATTTGGCACGGGATTCGTGGCCGGGCCGGATGGAACCGTGATCACCAACCGGCACGTCGCCGAACCGTGGTGGAAGAATGATGAGCTTTCGTCGCTGACAAGCCAGGGTTTGCAGGCGCAGATTTCCACGATCCGCGCCTATTTCCCGGGGGATCCGCGCGCTTTCCATGCGGAAATCCGGGAGATCTCGCAAGAAACCGATTTGGCAGCGATGCGCGTGGATATGCAGGGGTTGAAACGCCCGGTTCTGGCTATTGAGACGGTCAAGGGCTCTGCGATGAGCGGACAGCCCATCATTCTGATGGGCTATGCCACGGGACTCGCGGCAATTCTGGCGCGCACCGACGAAGAATCTGCGCAGGACATTCTGAAGAAAAGCGGCAACGACGTTTCCCAGGTGCTCACCGAATTGGCGAAGCGCAATCTGATCCGTCCGCTGATCACGCAGGGACACATCGGGGATATTTTGCCGGACAAGATTGTCTTCGACGCGCAGACAACGTCCGGCGGCTCGGGCGGCCCGCTATTCAACCGGGAAGGAAAGGTCATCGGAGTTACCTATGCGGTTCTGAAGGGTTTCGGCGGCTCGAATTTTGGAATCCCGATTAGGTTTTCCGAGCCGCTATTGAAGCACTGAAGCCGCGCAGTTTCGCGATTCCGCGAACTCCATCGCGAAATTGACACGACCTGCCACGCGCGGCTAGCATGGATACAGCGATTGTTCCTTTGGGACGTCCCCGAAGGTGTGCCTGCCGATCCCGGTACGACCGCACTATTGCGTATGGAAACGAGCTCGCGTTCGCAAAATATTCTCCATCGGATTGTCGAAGCGCGGCTCGCTGCCATCGCGCACCGCAAGCGCGTGCTTCCGGAAGTTGCGCTGAAGATCGCGGTCGAAAAAAAGGTTGCGGCGCCGCGAGACTTCGCGGGGGCGCTCGCGCGCGCGGACAGCATCAACATTATTTCGGAATTGAAAAAAGCCTCGCCTTCGCGGGGAGTGATTCGCCAGGAGTACGCGCCGGCGGTGCTCGCCGCCAGCCTGGAAGAGGCGGGTGCCGCGGCGCTGTCGGTGTTGACGGAAGAGGATTTCTTTTCCGGTTCGCTCGCGGACCTGAAAGAGGCGAGCAAAGTGACCAAGATTCCGATCCTGCGCAAGGATTTCATCGTGGATCCCTGGCAGGTGTGGGAAACGCGCGCGGCGGGCGCCGATTCGTTCTTGCTGATCGCGGCGATCCTGGATGACGTGCACTTGCGGGAGTTGCTCGAGCTGGGGCGTTCCTTGAAAATGGAAGCGCTGGTCGAAGTGCACTCATTCGAGGAGCTCGAGCGGGTGCTCGCCGCGGGTGCGCGAATCATTGGCGTGAACAACCGGGACCTGCGCAATTTTCAGGTGCATGTGGAAACATCGCTTTCATTAGCCGAAGCCATTCCGGATGAATGCATCGCGGTGAGTGAATCTGGACTGCGCTCCCATGAGGATCTGCTGCGGTTGCGGCGCGCCGGGTTCGACGCGTTTCTGATTGGCGAACACGTGATGCAAAGCGCCGACCCGGCCGCCACGTTGCGTGCTTTGCGCGAACCTGCTGGAATGGGGCACACTGCGGCGTGAAAAGCCCACGATGGCGAAAGTGAAGATTTGCGGGATTACCAATTGGACCGATGCGCGCAACGCCTGCGAGGCCGGAGCCGACTTTCTGGGCTTTAACTTTTATCGCCAGAGCCCGCGTTACATCGCGCCCGCGGCCGCTCGGCGAATTGTGCGGCGCTTGCCGGAAGGAATTTTATCCGTCGGCGTCTTCGTGAACGAGTCAGAAGAAGTGATGCTTGCGATCGCGCGCGAAGTGGGACTCGATTTTGTGCAATTGCATGGCGATGAGGCGCCCGAAGTTGTGTCGCACGTCCGGCGGAGCGTTCCGGTGATCAAGGCCGTGCGAGTTCGCGGCGCTTTTCGCACCGCGTACCTGGCGCCCTACAGACGAGCCTCGGCAATCTTGCTCGACGGCTTCGACCGTAAACTGCGCGGCGGCACCGGCAAAAGATTTGACTGGAGATTGGCGAAACGCGCGGGACGTAACCAGCGCATATTTCTCGCCGGTGGCATGACGCCGGAAAACGCTGCGGAAGCTGTCGCGATAGCCCAGCCGTACGCGATAGACGTATGCAGCGGAGTGGAGTCCCGCCCAGGCAAGAAAGTAGCCGGGCGCATGAGGGCCTTGGTGCAGGCAGTGCGATCGGTGAAGAAACGAAAAACGCGATGAGCGCCATCCCACAACTCGTGCCAGATTCGCGTGGGCGTTATGGTCCATTCGGCGGACGCTACGTGCCGGAAACTCTGATGGCGCCGCTCGAAGAGCTTGAACGAGCCTATGCCGCGGCGCGCGCGGACAGCACCTTTCAGGCTGAACTGGATGCTTTGCTGCACCATTTCGCGGGACGTCCCACTCCCTTGCAGTTCGCTGCGCGCTTGACGGAGCAATTGGGCGGTCCGCGCGTTTACATCAAGCGGGAAGATTTGCTGCACACCGGTGCGCACAAAATAAATAACGCGCTCGGGCAGGGCCTGCTGGCCGTGCGCATGGGCAAGCGGCGAATCATCGCGGAAACCGGAGCAGGCCAGCACGGCGTGGCGACTGCGACGGTAGCGGCCCGGCTGGGGCTTACCTGCACGGTTTACATGGGTACGGAGGATATGGAGCGGCAGAAGTTGAACGTGTTTCGGATGCGTTTGCTGGGCGCCGAGGTGATCGGCGTGGATTCCGGCAGCCGTACGCTGAAGGATGCGATCAATGAAGCGATGCGCGACTGGGTCACGAATGTGGAGACGTCGCACTATCTGCTGGGCTCGGTCCTCGGAGCGCATCCCTATCCGCAAATCGTGCGCGATTTCCAAAAGGTGATCGGCGAAGAGGCGCGTGCGCAAATTCTACAGGTTGAGGGGCGCCTGCCAGACACTTTGATCGCCTGCGTGGGCGGAGGTTCGAACGCCATCGGGCTCTTCCATGCCTTCATTCCCGAGGAATCCGTGAAGATGATCGGAGTGGAAGCCGGCGGCCGGGGAAAATCGCTTGGCGAGCATGCGGCGCGTCTTGCCGCGGCCAGCGGATTCAGCGGAGCGCGCCCGGGTGTGCTGCAGGGAACCTACACTTTTATTTTGCAGACGCTCGACGGCCAGATTTCGACCACACATTCCATTTCCGCGGGGTTGGATTATCCCGGAGTCGGTCCGGAGCATGCATGGCTTGCGCAACAGGGCCGCGCGGAATACTGCGCCGTCAGTGATGAGGAAGCCGTGGATGCGGCGCGCACCCTGGCGCGGTTGGAAGGAATCATCCCGGCGTTGGAATCCGCGCACGCGTTGGCGGAATTGATTCGACGCGCGCCTCGGATGAAGAAAAACGAGCTGGTGATTCTGAATCTTTCCGGCCGCGGAGATAAAGATATGGAAATCCTTTCGCGCTATGTGTGAGCCCGCGGCTTCGCAAAGTGCGGTTGGCACGCAGCGAGCCGGCCGCATCGCCCGGCGATTTCGCGAGTTGGCCGAAGCAAGCGAGCTTGGCTTGGTCGCTTACATTACGGCTGGAGATCCTTCGCTCGCAGCGACAGAGAAAATCGTCCTCGCTGCTGCCGCGGCCGGCGCGGACGTGATTGAGTTGGGTGCGCCATTCAGCGATCCCGTTGCGGACGGCCCCACGATTCAGCGTGCCAGCGACCGCGCGCTCCGCGGCGGCGCCACTCTTGCAGGCGTGATCGAGCTGGTCGCAAAGATTCGCGTGCAGTCGGATGTTCCGCTCGTGCTCTTCACGTATTTCAACCCGATTTTGCAGATGGGACTGGAGAAGTTCGCAAGGTCGGCGGCATTGGCCGGAGCGGACGGAGTGTTGGTAACCGACCTGACGCCCGAAGAGGCGGCTGAGTACCGCGCGACGCTGCAGGCCCAGGGGCTCGATACGATTTTCCTCGCCGCGCCCACTTCCACGGACGCGCGGCTTGCGCAGATCGCTGCTGCGTCGAGTGGATTTCTGTATTTGATTTCGCGCGCAGGAGTCACAGGCGCCAGGGAAGCTCTCCCACCGGAATTGCCGGCGCTGGTTCGCCGCACGCGGAAATTTACCTCGCTGCCCATCGCGGTCGGATTCGGCATCTCGCTACCGACTCACGTCACGGTGCTTGGCGGCATCGCGGACGCGGCCGTGGTTGGCTCCACGTTGATGGCCGAAGTCGAGAAAGCAACGACCGCGGATGCTGCGGCCGCTGCGGTCGGCGAATGCGTTCTCGCGCTGAAGTCCGCGGCGCGTACGGGAGTTAGCAGGCGCAGCAGCGATGCGCCGTAGATGGATTCCAGAGCCGGTTGAACCTTGCCATCGCCTTCCCGGTTTGCAGTAAACTTCTGTCGCAATCATTTGATCTAGACGCAGAGTCAGGAGCTCGGATGGATAAGCGCGTTGCCAGTGCGGATACAGCCATTGCGGCCGTTCAAGATGGCGCGACCATCTTGCTTGGCGGATTTGGACTGTGCGGTATCCCGGAAAACCTGATCGCGGCGCTGCGCCGCAAAGGCACGAAGGACCTGACGCTGGTATCAAACAACGCTGGCGTGGACGATTTTGGCATTGGCCGCTTGTTGCAAAGCAAACAAGTAAAGAAAATGATTGCCAGTTACGTCGGTGAAAACAAAACCTTCGAACAACTCGCGCTAAAGAAGGAAATTGACGTTGAGTTGAATCCGCAGGGGACGCTCGCAGAACGCATTCGCTGCGGTGGCGCGGGAATCCCCGCTTTCTACACGCCCACAGGTTACGGAACGATGGCGGCGGAGGGCAAGGAAGTGCGCGAATTCAACGGCCGCCCGCACGTGCTGGTGCCGTCCCTGCGCGGCAATTTCGCGTTCATCAAGGCGTGGAAGGGCGACCGCTGGGGAAATCTCGTCTATCGCAAGACAGCGCGAAATTATAATGCGGTCATGGCCACAGCGGCGGACTACGTGATCGCCGAGGTGGAAGAAATCGTGGAACTGGGGGCGCTCGACCCCGATTGCGTGCACACTCCGGGAATTTTCGTGGATGCGATATTTCAGGGAACGAATTATGAGAAGCGCATCGAGCGTCGTACCGTGCGAAAGCGTTAGGAGCTGCGAATGCCCTCTGATTCCGACAAACGCGAACTAATCGCGCGCCGCGTGGCGCAAGAATTGCGCGACGGCTACTACGTAAACTTGGGAATCGGCTTGCCGACGCTGATCCCCAATTATTTGCCTCCGGGCATGGAAGTGATTTTGCAGTCTGAAAACGGAATGCTCGGCATCGGCCCTTATCCTTACGAGGGCGAAGAGGACCCCGATCTGATCAACGCCGGCAAAGAAACGATCTCGGAAATCCCCGGCTGTTCTTATTTCTCGAGCGCGGAATCGTTCGGGATGATTCGCAGCGGCCGCATCAACGTCACGGTGCTCGGCGCGCTGCAAGTGGACGAAAAAGGAAATCTGGCCAACTGGGCCATCCCGGGGAAAATGTTGAAGGGCATGGGCGGCGCCATGGATCTGGTGGCTGGGGCCAAGCGCGTGATCATCGCGATGGAGCACACCACCAAAGATGGCGAGCCGAAAATCGTGAAAAAATGCAGCCTGCCGCTGACGGGCGTCGGCGTGGTGAAGCTGATTGTCACTGAATTGGGTGTAATTGAAGTCACTCCGCAAGGCCTTTTGCTGCGCGAAGTGGCTGCGGGCATCATGCCGGAAGACGTGCAAAAAGTCACCGAGCCGGAGTTAAATCGAGCGCCCGATCTGAAGACGATGCTAGTTTAGATCCGCGGGCCGGAGATAACGCTTCCGCGGGCAGGGCTGCGGGAGCGCGGCAAACTGCGATAACATCCTTGCGTCGGGGTCTTCCAGGAGAGGCGATGGAGCCGCATTCAATTGTGGTGATCAGTCTGCACACGCCTAAGGAAAAACTTTGGGGCGAGTTAATAGATATTTCGAACTCCGGAATCACTTTGCGCGGAATTGACCTGAGTTCGTTCGACGATTTCGTGAGCCAGGTGCTCCATCCCGAAGGCGACCGCATGGGCTTGCCAACTCTATTCTTTCCCATGCTGCGGATCGAGCGTATCGCTCTGGACGAAGCGCGCGGTTCGATACCTTCGCTCGCGGAAGTGTTTGAAAAAAAGACAGGCCGGTCGCTCGCGGATTACCTGGCGCAGTTTGTATGAGCAGCGCTCGTTCTGAAATTACAATTTCATGCCCAGCCGAATACTGACAGTTCCCAACCAGCTGACATTCCTGCGGCTCGCTTTTCTTCCTTTTTTCATCATGGCCATTCATTACGAACGCTACCAATGGGCGCTTGCGATTCTGATTGTGGCGGGTTGCACCGACGCGCTGGATGGACTACTGGCCCGGGGGCTCAATCAAAAAACTCCCCTGGGGGCTTATCTCGATCCCATCGCGGATAAGCTGTTGCTTTCTTCTTCTTACCTCGTGCTGGCGCTGCACGGGAAAGTTGCCTGGTGGCTGGCGATTCTAGTGCTGGGACGCGATGTTTTGCTGCTCGTTGCCAGCGCCGTCATCATCATTACCGTGGGTTACATGTCGCTTCCGCCAAGCATTTATGGCAAGGCCACGACGTTCTTCGAAATTGTGATGATCTTCTTGGTGCTGGTGCTTGCGTTGTGGGACAACCACGCACTGTGGGTCTTGAAGGGAGTCTGCGCATACTGCGTCGCGGTTTTTGTCTGCTTGTCTGGCTTGAACTATAGCATCGTGGTCTCCCGGCGGTTGCACGCCGGAGGTTGATTCGCCTGCAGTCTTGCGCGTTGCGCACTAGCCGATGCGAAGTGCCCCGAAGGCCGCCACCGCCAGACTCGCCGCCACCGCCAGACCGGTTGCCCAGCCCAGCAAGTTTGCGCGCGTGCGCTCCTCGGGCGAAGTCGGGGCGCGATCCACCATGATTTTACCGAGTACGAAGCCGCTGATTAGCCCGCCCAAGTGCGCAAAATTATCGATACCGGACATAAAGAATCCCATAATCGCGATGTAGATCAGCCACTTGATCAATTGGCTCCTGAGCATTTGCATCGAAGCGCTGCGCCGATTTGTGGTGACCGCAAGAAGGACTCCGATCAATCCGAGCAACGAACCTGAGCCGCCGATACTGAAATGACCCACCAGGCTGCTCAGGAGATACGCGCCGATTCCCGTGGCTACGTAAATGAAAAGATATCGCGCCGAACCGTACAGCTCTTCGATTTGTGGGCCGATGTCCATCAGGACCCACATGTTGAAACCGATGTGGAGCAGTCCTCCGTGAAGGAAACTCGCCATAATCAATCGCCACGGCTGGAACAAATCACCTGGCCATGGGAGAGACGCGCCGAATCTCCACAGTATCTGCCCGCTGATTCCGCCGAGACCCATCAGCGCAGAAAAGCCGCTGCCTGCCGGAGCTTGCAAGCCGCTCGTGCGCAACGTCGCAAGTAGGGTCGCGCCGTAGAGCAAACAGCTCAAAGTCAGAATCCCGTAGGTCGCAGGTGATTCGGTGGGAAGGAGGCGGCTGAGCGAACGGGTAGCCGCCGCCATTCCGAACGTCATGCTCGCTCCGCATTGATGGCACTTCGTCGCGGTCGCGCCGACGAGCGTGCCGCACGCGGGGCAAAGCTTTGGGCGCGCATCTTCCTTGCGAGTGCCGCCAAAGAGACCGCTCATTTGTTCGCGAAACCGATCCAGTTTCCAGCGCAGGCGCGGTGAAAGATCCAATGGGGTTCCTTGCGAGAACGTAGTTGCATTCCTATAATACCGAAATGCGAGCAAAGCCGTGAATCGGGAAACTGCGTGAGGCCCACCACTCTGCCGGAGAAATCACCCCTAAAATCAATGAAAGAAGCGGGCCGCAAAAGAAGCCGCGCCGTGCGGCTAGCCCTAGCATTGATTTTTGCATCAGCGGCCGTCGCGGGCTGCGCGCAGCACAAAGTAGCTACGCACCCTCCTGCCGGCACCCCCTCGTCGCAACCGCAACCTGGTGCGCCGCCGGGCACCTCCGCCACTAACAGGGCGCCTTCGCGTGCCTCCGGAGCTCCGCCTGCAATCGAGCATCAGCCGCCGGTTCCCGGCGAATATCTCGAGCAAGGCGTCGCATCCTGGTACGGAATTCCGTTCAACGGCCATCGCACTTCAAACGGCGAAATCTACGACATGCATGAATTTACCGCCGCGCACCGCACGCTGCCCTTCAATTGCGTGGTGCGCGTGACGAACCTCGACAACGGCAAGCAGACCGAGGTACGCATCAACGACCGCGGCCCGTTCGTCGCGAATCGCGTCATTGATTTGTCGCTCTCCGCCGCGCAGGCGATCGAGATGGTCGGGCCCGGCACGGCCAACGTGCGTCTGGAAATCGTGTCTGGACCAAATCCGCAAGCCGGTTTCTTCGGCGTTCAGATTGGAGCGTTTAAAGTGGAAGAGAACGCCGAGCGGCTAAAGGCGCAACTGGAAACGAGCTATTCGCCGGTAAGCATCGCGACTTACGATTCACCGAATGGAGCGTTTTACCGCGTGCGAGTGGGCCGCCTGACAACCCAGGACGCAGCGCAGCAGCTCGCCAACCAATTACACTCGACGGGCCAGTTCACGACCTTCGTCGTTCGCCTGGACAATTAATCGGCAGGCTTTCGCCGCACCCTATTTGTGTTTCATCACGTAAACGCCATCCCAATTCGAGGCGGGCGCCTCGGATAGATACTCCACGCAGCGCGCCAGAAAAATTCGTGATGGCCCGTCGTCCGGCCAGCGCCGGAGAATTATTTCAAAGTCGGCGATTGCGGCAACCCAGTCGTGCCGCTTGTAGGCCTCACGCGCCGTGGCAAATAACTCGACGAGTTCAGTTCCGTTGTCGGCGACCACCTCAGGGCTGAGAATTTCGTAAATCGTCAAAGGTTGCAGTTTGCCTTTCACGCGGATCAGGTCAATTTCCCGCAGCATCAGTTTGTCGGTATGCAGCTCTCTCTGCGTGGATTCGCTGATCAGGATGCGCGTGCCGTACTCCTTGTTCAGGCCCTCCAGGCGCGAAGCCAGATTCACTGCGTCACCGATCGCCGTATATCCGTAGCGCAGCGCGGAACCCATGTTGCCGACGGAAGCGACGCCCGTATTAATCCCGATCCCGATATCAAGAATCGGTTTTTCCTTGGCGTGCCAGTCCGCTTGCAGTTCAGCGAGCCGAGCCAGCATATTCACTGCCGCGAAGCAGCAGCGCTCGGCGTGATTGGGTTCGTCAAAGGGAGCGCCCCAGAGGGCCATCACCGCGTCACCAATGTATTTATCGAGCGTGCCGCGGTTTTGAAAGATGATCCGCGTCATTTCTGTGAGATAGGCGTTGAGCAAATCCGCGAGTTCCTGCGCGTCGAGCGATTCGGAAATCGTGGTGAAGCCCCGGATGTCGCTGAAAAGCACGGTGACGTCCGTCTTGCGCGGCTTCACGCGCTCCGGGTCGTTGAGCAGGCGCCGGATCACTTCCGGGCTGACGTATTGCTGAAACGCCCCGCGCACTCGGCGCTTTTCATGTTCCTCAAAAAGCACGCGGTACAGCGCCACCAGGCTGACGTTCGGCACCAACGTGAATAGCGCCGGCACAACAAAATTCAGCCACCAGCCGTGCAGGAAAGCCCAATACACAATGCCGGCGAAGGGCAACACAAAAGCAAATCCCAAGACCATCCAGCGCGGCTGCACAATCGCCAGCCAAATCCCCAGCGGAATGCCAAAGAGGATGATAAACGCTACGTCGGTAAGCGCTTGGGCACCCCGATGAACGATGAATTGTTGGTTCAAAATGTTGTCGATTAAATTGGCGTGAATTTCGGTTCCCGGGAAATCGAGGCTGCGAAAAGGAGTAGCGCGCAAGTCGCCAATCCCGGTGGCGGAAGCGCCAACCAGGACGATTTTGTCTTTGAACGTTCCCTTCGGGAATTTATTCAGGACCGCATCAGCAAACGAAACGTAGGGATATGTGCGCGCGGGACCGTGGTAATTCACCATGAGCCGGCTGATGTCATCCGTGCGCACAATGAGATTTGGCCCAAATTCCACGCTGACAATTCCGCTGCCTCCAAATGTCAGGACTGTTTGTTCGTCGGAGAGCCCGAGGTACAGGCGCACCGCCTGGACTTCGAGCGATGCGTAAAAGTCCCAGTTAGCGCGATTCGAATCGCGACCGTAGGGAATGGCGAGCGGCAGGCGTCGAACCACTGAATCGGCATCCAGAAAGACGTTGAAGAATCCCACGCCTTTTTTGTCGGCGACCGCATCAGTGAAAATTGCAGCATTGGCTTCCACGCCGCGCGGCAGAAAATTCAGGTCTTCATACTTTTCGATCACACGCACGCGGCCGGCCACGCCGCCGGCGGATGGCAAAGGCCGTACCTGCGGAAAGGGGAACCAGAGAATCTGATTTGCGTATTCGTCGAGCGACTTGCTGGAGACTCCCGCGAGGTCTGCCTTGGTGTACAGAAAATAATTGCCGATAACCACGTTTCCGAATCGTTGGATAGCTGCGGCGACTTGTTGGTCGTAGTTGTATTGCTTTTCCTTGACTTCGATGGCGGAAAGGATTGCCGGACCGACGGCATGTCCCTTTTTTTGCTGCGCCGCAAGATCGCGGGAAAGATCCTGTAGGGGCAGGGCAGTTTCGTCGGGTTTGCTGAAAGTCATGTCGAACGCGACGACCCGCGCGCCGTCTTCGCGTAGAGCGTCCAGCAGATGCGCGAAATGGATGCGCGGGAAGGGCCAGCGACCCAGCACTTCCTGCGATTCTTGATCAACGTCCACGATAATGATGCGTGGATCGGTCGGCGTGCGGCCGCGCAGTTGAAAACGCGTGTCGAGGCTGCTCAGTTCGAGCCGGGACACGAAGTCAAATAGCGGCATGGGCCGCTCGCCTACGAAGGTGGTGAGATAGATCGCGAGTGCGGCGAGCGTGACCACCAGGCTGATGGCGAAGGAGACTTTGTGTCGCCACCATTCGCGCAATAGTCCCGAAACTTTGCCTGTCGAGCGGTCGGCCATAGTAAACAGGTGGAACGGTGTTGCGGACGATTGGAAATTGAAATCCGAGGAAGGCTAACAAAGCCTCGCGCGCGATTCAAGCAGCGAGCCGGGCGGCGGTGCTATGCGCGGAATGGGCAATAGGTAGTAGAATCGCCCAACAGTGCGGCGCGGATTGGTTCTGCTATGCCGAACCTTTTTACCGCATCGCAGAAAATCTCATGGCCGAGAAGAAACAGGTTTGGTATCTCGAAGGTTCGGTGCCGGCAAAACTCGTCGCTCCGTTGAGCACACACTACGATTTGCATGCCTTCAGCAGCAGCGAGCAGGATAGTTCGGCCGGCGCGCCCCGTTCCGATGCGCGCGCAGGGACCTTTGTGGTGCTCACCGAGCTGAAAGACGGCGTATTGGCTTTACCGTCGCAATGCAGCGGCGCGAGTGCCAGCTTTCGCGTCATAAGTGTGACGCCCTCTGCAGCCGTTCGATCCCCGGCTGGACCGGGATCTCCCGCGCCGAAGCGCGCTCCTTCGATTCTCGCCTACATTTCCGCGAATGCCTCTCCGGAAGAAGTGGAAAAAACGTTGGCCCTTGCTTTCGACAACATCGAGCTCGCGGAGCGCGAACATGCCAGCCGCGAAGCGCTGGAGAATGCCGATCGCGAGCGCGAACAGCTCAACGAAATTGGCGTGGCTCTGTCTTCGCAACGCGACATTCAAACGCTTCTCAATCTGATCCTCGCGAAGACGCGCGAGATCACTCGCGCGGACGCCGGGTCGCTCTACCTGGTGGAGGGCGAAGGAGACGGACAGCGCCATCTGCGTTTTATCCTGACGCAGAACGACAGTTTGGAATTTCCGTTCAAAGAATTCATCTTGCCTCTCGCCGAAGATTCCATGGCGGGCTACACGGCGCTGCGCGGCGAGGTGCTGAATTTTGCGGACGCGCACAGTCTCCCGCCTGAACTGCCGTTTCAGTTCAATGATCGCTACGATCGCGAATCAGGCTACCGCACGCGCTCGCTGCTCACCCTGCCGATGCGCAACGCGAAAGGCGAAGTGCTCGGCGTTCTGCAGCTGATTAATTCCAAACGCAATCCGGCCGCGCGGCTGCGCAGCGATGCGGATGTAGCCAAAGAAGTGGAGCCGTTCCACCCGCGCTCGGTGCGGCTCGCGCTGTCGTTGGCTTCGCAAGCGGCGGTGGCGTACGAGAATCGCAAGCTCTACAACGATATCCAGACGCTCTTCGAGGGTTTTGTCAGCGCGGCCGTTACGGCTATTGAGCAGCGCGACCCAACCACCTCCGGACATTCGCTCCGCGTGGCCACTTATACCGAGAGCTTGGCTGAACTCGTGGATCGCACTACGTCCGGGCCCTACACCGCGACGCGCTTTGATCCCGAGCAAATGCGCGAAATCCGCTACGCGGCGCTACTGCACGACTTCGGAAAAGTGGGCGTCCGGGAGGACGTGCTCGTCAAGGCCAAGAAGCTCTACCCGATGCAGATGGATCTGGTAAAGCAGCGCTTCGATTACATCCGCAAGGAAATGGAAACTACCATGGTGCGCCGGAAACTGCAGGTGTTCCTGGAGCGAGATCGCGGCGACGCGCTAGCCCAAATCGCTCGCCTTAGTGAAGATTACGATCAGCGCCTGGCGCGGCTGCAGGATTATCTAGACTTCATTCTGGAAGCCAACGAACCGACGCTGATGGAGCAAAGCGAGTTCCGCAAGCTGCGTGAAATCGCGCAACAGTACTTCGTGGATACCACCGGGATCGAGATGCCTTACATTAACGCGAACGAAATGCGCTTGCTTTCCATACCCAAAGGCAGCCTGGACGCATCGGAACGCCAGCAGATTGAATCGCATGTGATCCATACGTTCAATTTCTTAAGCCAGATACCGTGGACCAGGGAATTGCGCCGCATTCCGGAAATCGCGCGAGCCCATCATGAAAAATTGAACGGCGAGGGGTATCCTTACAAGTTGCGCGGCGATGAGATCCCCCTGCCCACGAAGATGATGACCATTTGCGACATTTTCGACGCCCTGACCGCCTCCGACCGTCCCTATAAGCGCGCCGTCCCCATTGACCGCGCCCTCGGGATACTGGCCGATTGTGTCCGCGCAAACGAAATTGATTCCGAACTCTTCCGCATTTTCCACGAATCCAAAGTTTACGAGCGGGTCCTGCGCCCGGCATCCAAGTGATGCTTCGACGGCTGCTTGCTTGCGTAATGGGCGCCGCGCGAGCGAGACGCACGTCTGGGATTCCTGCCGCACTCCTCTTCAGCACTCTGCTGCTCTCGATCTCGTCGGTAATTGCGGCGGCGCAATCCACCACGGCAACCACCTGGGCTGTCTCGATTGTGCTGCCTTCCAGAGTCGTTTCCGGCCAGCCCGCAACTCTCGCGGTCTTGGGCGTTGATGGACGCCTCGCGGAGGGAATTACGGTTGGCATCGGAAGCGATCAGCGCGTCAAGACCGACAAAACCGGTCGCGCAGTCTTCAATGTCCCGCAGGGCGCGTCCGTAGTGATTGCCACGGCGGCGGGGAACTCGGCGGCAGCTTTGGTGGATCCGCAGGCGCCGGCCCCGGACACTCAGGCGCCGCGGGTCGCGCCGGTCGTCTCGCAGCTCGATGAATTCCCGATCTGCGGCGGCGGCTTTAGCGGAAACGCGGACGCGAACCACGTGACGCTGAATGACGATCGAGTATTCGTCCTGGCAGCTTCGCCAGAATGTCTGGCGGTGCTCGCCAGCCCGCGAGCGATCCCCGGCCCGGCGAAAATTTCCATCGAATCGCCCGTCGCGCAATGGAACGCCGGCACCACGCTCGTTAGTTTGCACTTTGACCCGCCACTGCCGCCTCTGGTGCCCGATAAGAAGAGCAAGCTCGTCTTGCACGTGCAGGGTTCGGAGCAAGCTTTGCGGGTGCTGGTGGAAAATAAGACCCCCGGTGTGCTGCGCTTTGTTCGCGGCGATCGTCAGGAATTGCTTACCTCCGGCGGAACCCAGAATTCCTCCGAGATCGCCGTGGAGGCCGTTAGTGCCGGAGATTTCTCGTTTCACGCGCGCATCCTTGCGGCGCCGGATGCCGACGCCGGCCGCCGCTATCTCATGGCAGCGGAATCGCTGGCACCCAAGGAATTACAGCACGCTGTCAAGAGCCTTGCGGACCACCTCACGCACCACCCGGGCAACACTCAGAAAGTCAGACGCCAGATTGATGAGATCATCTCCACCACGATGGCTGGGGATTTTCGCACCTTGCTGGAGTCGGCAGCCTCAGCTCTGGAATAGCACGCCGCTGGAAATGTTTCGGCAGTTGTTCGGCGTCAGCGCTTGAAAATCAACGCGCGCGGCCGCAATCGAAGCGCTATTCGTCGCCGGCCGAAGTCAGTATTTTGGGCGAAGCTTCAGGCAACGCGCCCTGCGCCATCTGTTCCAGCGAATTGCGCGCACGTCCCAGGCGGCTGTCCGCATCTTCATAGCTTTGTTGCGCGTGACGAAGATGCGTTCCGAGCTTGTCATAAACATCCGTGAAGGACTCGAACTGTTTCTTCAATCCCGCCATCCCGGCCAGCAAATGGCGCGTGTTTTCCTCGATTTTCTGGCCCTGCAAACTGATCGCCACCGCGCTGAGGCAGGCGTAGAAAGTATTGGGTGACACAGGGAACACGCGCTTCGCGCGGCAATATTCATCGAGCTGCCCGTATTTGGAATCCTGCGTCATCAGCAATTCGTAATAGACACCCTCGGATGGCACGAACATCAACGCGTAATCGAACGTGTGCTCGTCCTGCAGAATGTATTTCTCGGCGATAGAATCGGCATGCTTGCGCACGGCCACGGAAAATTCGCGCCTCGCTGTTTCGCCTATCTCCATCAGCCTGCGGTAGGCGTCCAGCGGGAATTTCGAATCCACGGAAAGAATGCGCTCGCCACTGCGCACGATGGCGTCCACAATCGCTCCCGTGGAATCGAAACGGTATTGCGTTTCGTAGGCGCTGCGCGGCAGCGCGTCTTGCAAAAGGCGTTCCAGGACGACCTCGCCCAACATTCCGCGCGTTTTCGCGCCGCCGAGAACGTTCTGCAGCGTCTGAGTTGATTTAGACATCTCCTGCCCCGCCAGGTGCACCTCCGCCAGTTGCATGCTGATTTTTCGAATCGTTTCGTTGGAGGATTGCAGCTGTTGCGCCATCGCGATCTGCGCGTCGCTCGCCAGCTTTCCCGACGATGCGACCCCGCTCTGCAATTCCTGGCGCACTTGGCCGAGCTGCGTCGTCACCGACTGCATCAAGTGATTGATCTGTGCGTTGACGGCCTGACCTTGGCTGGCCAGCGAGTTCTGCATTTCCTGGCGCACCACGGAAAGCTGCGCTTCCGACCGTCTGGCGGCTGACCACACAATTCCTGCGATCACAGCCAGCGCAGCCAGAGCAACCACGACCCACAGAACCGAACTCATCGATAGAATTCCTCACGGACTTACAGATGTTGCCGAGTACTTCCAACTACTGTAGCGCGAACGCAAGGGTGGGAGAAGGCGTTTCGCGGAGGCCTATTTGACGGCGAAAAAAGAGGAAGTTCGCCGCCTCAATGGCGCGGGAACTCCCCGAACATCGAACTTAGCTATCGCTAGAAGCTGAGCTTCAGCGCAAATTGGAATGTGCGTGGGTCGTAGGCCGATGTTGGCTGCCCGGCCGCGCAAGAAGTCGTTCCCGCGGTGGAATCGCAGACGGGATTCACGCCGCTGACGTTGAACCGATTCAGCATGTTGAATCCATCGGCGATCACCTGCAGGTTCACTCGCTCAGTGACCGGGAATTGCTTGGCGATCCGCAAGTCAATCTGGAAGAAACCGGGCTGATTGAACGCGTTGCGGCCAAGATCTCCTGTGCAGCCGGTCGGCGGCGTTGGGATGGCTGGATTCAACGGGATTTGCGAGCCATCACTGCCCAAGCAAACCGTCGGAATGATGAATTCGGCATTGTGAATGAATGGCGAGACAGTCGCTGCGGGGAAACCTGCGGGAACGGCAGTGCCTGCAGGGAGAGCGGACGGTCGGCCCGTGGAAGAGCCGAAGTCGAGGTTCGTGTCATAGCCTAGCAATACGTTGAAAGGCCGGCCGGAAGCCACTTCGATTACGGGCGACACAGTAATGTTCGCCAGGAATTTCTTCCAAAATCCCGAATCACTCTGGCGGTAAGGAGTCTGATACACAGCGCTCGTGATCCAGCGATGCCGTTGATCGAAATCCGAATTTCCGCGGTCGCCGTTCGGGTTGCTGTTATCCTGCGGATTCAGCAGCGTCGAAAGATCGGTGGAGTCGTCAATCGTGTGCGAGTAGGTCCAACCGGAGACCATTTCAAAACCGTGCGAGAACCGTTTCGTAACCGTCAATGTAAATCCATTATAGAGAGAATTGCCGGTGGAAGTCTGCGGGTTCACATCGCTCCAGGGAACCTGCACGCCTGGGAAGCCCGTGGGGAATCCCCCCAACTGTGCAAGCCCAATCAGATTGGCGTAGCCGCCAACCAGTCCGGCAAATGTGGGGTTGGGTCCCGACGGTCGGAAGAAGTTGAACGCGGCCGCCGTGCCAATGGCTCCGACGGGCGATCCGCAACCAGGTGTGGAAGATCCGATTCCAAAGATGCCGGGAGCCTCGACCAGGACGCTTCCGGTGCCGGTGGCGACGCAGCCAGGCACGCCTCCATTGGTCGGAACTTCAACCGTGAGCGGGTTTGTGCCCGGCGTGATGAGTCCTGCGGCAATTGCATTCGCGGCGTTGGAATCGAGGATTGCTGGATTCGTGACGTTGATGTTGATGGTGCGATCGAGGTGGGTTCCGTGCGTGTAGTTATAACCCACGCTGACTTTCCAATCCTTGGTGATCTCGCGCTCGATCGAAAGGTTCGCTTGCTGCGCCAGCGCGTACTGGAAATTCTTGGTGATGGGAATCGTGTAGGGGATGCCCACCAGCGGATAGCCTAGCGCGCCCGGCACCTCGGGGTTAGGGACTGTAAGGTAGTTTTGATTGATGAACAGGGAATTGGGCTGGAACTCGTTGAACCGTTGCTGATTCGGCTCGTAGCACATGTTTGGACTAGCTGTCGAACAACCCATGTTCGGCACATTCAGAATTCCCTGAAAGATCGAAGCCGCGTTTAACGAACCATCCGGCGTGCCCCCGGGAAACTGCAGCAGCGCGGAACGGGCCCCGTCTTCCGCTGTCGCGAGAAACGTCAGCGCGAGGGCCGGATTATCGTAGAAGAACCCGTAACCGGCACGGATCACGGTCTTGCCGTTGCCCCAGGGATCCCACGCGATTCCGATGCGTGGCGAAATGTTGTTGGTATCAACCGGTACGCCTTCCTGCACGCCAAACGCTTTTTCGGCCACGGCATTTGACGATGTGGCGGCGGCAAATGTCGGCTGCCATCCGATGTCGTAGCGCAAGCCGTAGTTCACGGTAAGCCTTGAATTCACCTTCCAACTGTCCTGTGCAAATACTCCCAGCAATTCGTTGTTGAACGGGTTGTTCGACTGGCCGATACCCTGAAAGAAGATGGTGGGAGTGCCGAAGCCATAAGCCTGCACCGGCGTCAAACTCGGAGCGCCGTCTGCGATTGATACGCTGCCGAAATCATAGACGCCGCCATAATTCAGCGTGAAAGTTTGCGCCGCCGGCGATTTCAGCTGGATGAAATTGAAATCCACGCCGAATTTCAGCGTGTGCGTTCCCTTAGTCCACGTCAGGTCATCGGTGATCTGGTATCGCTTTTCCAGGCGATCTTCCGTGGAGAAGGGCTCTCGGCCGAAATACGCGGCGCCCGCAATATTGACGGCCGGATCAGAACCTCCGGGGAGATCCGAGTAACCGTAGAAAAGACTGCGGCGCGCAAATTGGAAGTGGATCTCGTTGAAAAGGTTGTTGCGAATGGCCGTGGTGTGTTGCGCGATGATGGCCCAATCGTGTGTTTGCTGTGACGAAGTACGACTCCCGGAGTTCTGCCCGTAAGTCTGATTCTGTGCATTCACTTGAATGCCGTCCAGGCTGTCGGGTGAAATCATCCCGCGGACAAACGTGGTGTTCTGCGAGTTCCACACGTGGTCGAGGCGCAGCGAGTAGATGCTGCCCTTTTCGGACGTGGGGAAATTCCCGATTGTCGAAAGCAATCCCGTGAAGGACGCCGGCACCGGCGCGCTGGTGCTGGGAAACGAAGCGCCGGGGTAGATGGGGGTATTCCCGAAGATAGCCGTAAACGAGCTCGCCGCCGCCGCGCAGAGGTATGGGATTCCCGCCGTCCCAATGCTTGCGACAAAGGCCTGTTGGGTAGGCGTCACCAGATAAGCGGGAAGGGGACACGGTCCTGCCCGAGGAGGCAGGAGATTCGAATTGATGAACCCGAAATTGTCCTGGCCGATCGCCGTAAATCCTGTCTCTTCGCGCCGTGTGATTTCATAGCTAAAGAAAAAGAAAGTCTTGTCCTTCTGAATAGGACCACCAAGCGTGAGCCCTGCTTGTACGCGCGTGTAGGACTGCTTGACGGGTGTTGTGCCGCATTGAAAAGTGGTGGGATCACACGACGCTGTGACAGAAAATGGATCTTGGGCCTGAATGCCGCCGTTGCGCAAAAACCCGAAGGCATTGCCATGAAATTCGTTGGATCCCGACTTGGTCACGATGTTGACCACGCCGCCCATCGCCCGCCCGTATTCCGGCATGTAGCTGTTGGTGATTACCTGGAACTCCTGCACGCCTTCCTGCGAAACCGTGGCACGCACTCCGTTCACGGAACTATCAATGGCGTCGGCGCCGTCCACCGAGATTTCATTCGACCGGCCGCGCTGGCCGCCAACGTTTAGTCCGGTGTTTGGCGCCGCTCCAATCGAGGGCGTGTTATCGCGCGCCGCGCGCGAATCCAGCAAGGTGAAGTTGATGTAGTTTCGTCCGTTGATCGGCAGGTTATCAATTTGATTCTGTGTCACCGTCATGGACACGTCCGTCTTGGTCGTTTCGACAAGGTCGGGCGAGGCTGAAACACTCACCGACGCCGCCGAAGTCTTCAATTGCAATTGTGGGTTGTATTCGGCGGCTTGCCCGAGCGTCAAGGTAAATGAGGTGTCGGT
The DNA here is from genome assembly GCA_963804655.1 of uncultured Acidobacteriota bacterium. Lineage (GTDB taxonomy): Bacteria > Acidobacteriota > Terriglobia > Acidiferrales > UBA7541 > Palsa-295. Next base: position 691,281 of record CAWDRE010000002.1, read on the forward strand.
CAAAGTTGCGAAGCCCGCTGCTTCGACCGTAAGGGAATAAGTTCCCGGGGGCACTCCCACAAATTCGTATCGTCCATTGGCGTCGCTGGTAACCGCGCGTGAGACGCCTTTTGCCGAATTCTGCAGCGTTACTTTGGCGTCCTTCACCGCCAGGTTTTGCGGGTCCAGCACGGTGCCGGACAGATTCACGGTGTTGACCTGCGCCAAAGTTCGTGAAGCCGCGGCCAGAATCAGGGCGCAGATCAGTAACGCGGAGACGACCAGTTTACGCACACCCATCGGAACTCCCTCCGTTCCACATTCCACGTTGAATTGCGGGTCGCCTGGCCACATTCTGGAGCCGTTACCAGGACGCAAAACGGATTGCTCCAACCCCACAGAGCAACTGATGTGCGACTTCTACCCCCGCGCGTAACTCTTTGCAATAGAATTCTTTATTGGCGTGGATAGGAATTGTTCAAGCGATTAGCAGGGATGCGAGGCGAGGCAGTTGGCAAAAATACCGGTCAACATTTTTCCAGCCGGGGGCTGGAGGAAGAGCCTTTATTCGCGGCCGGACGATCCGGTCAGTTGTACCAGGTTTTCGGCTGCTGGAATCGGCGGGATCGGACCGGATTCCAGCGACTGGGGAGAGCGCCAGGAATCCATCGTGGAGATTTGATGCACGCATGACACCGTGCAGCGCGGGGCACAGCCTTTTTTCGTCAAAAACTCGCGCTGGCGCTGTTCCAACGTGTACTCGGCGAGCGGCACCCCGGGATATCCGCGCTGTTGCGAGCAGTAGTGCACCAGGCCGTCCTCGCAAATGTACAGGTAGCGCGACCCGGCGCGGCAACGCCACTCATTTTCGCGTCCGCGAGCGATGTTGTGCTGAAACTGGTTGATGCGCGTGAATGATTGTTTGCCGAGCGACATGATCTCTTCGAAGATTTCCTGTTCGCGCGGTCCTAGCGGCTGAAGCTGGCCGTTGTGGTCGTGCAGAATTCCCACGGTTGACGTAAAGCCCAATTCGATGGCCCGGTGCGCGACCGTTAGCGCGTCTTCGGAATTGGCCACTCCGCCCCCCAGCACGGAATTGATGTTCACTTGAAATTCGGCGTGTTCGGCGAGCAGTTTCAGTTTTTGGTCCAGCACTTTCAGGCTTTTCTTCGAGACTTCGTCGGGGATGACGTTGTCTATGCTGATCTGCAGGTATTCCAGCCCCGCGCGATTCAGTGCCTCGATCCGCTCAGCGACCAGCAAATATCCGTTGGTGATGAGCCCGGCCATGATGCCGTTTTTGCGGATGCGCCCGACGATCGCATCCAACTCCGGATGCAGCAGAGGCTCGCCGCCGCTGATGGTGATGATGGAAGTGCCCATCGCGCCGAGGCGATCGACCCGCCGGAACATTTCGTCCGTCGGCACGGGCTTCGAGAAATCATCGAATTCGTTGCAGTACGTGCAGGCCAGATTGCAGCGCCGGATAGGAATGATATGCACCAGCAGCGGGTGGCGGGTGGAGGCGAGGCCCTTCGCTATCATGCGGAATTCGCGCAATTTGCGATGCGCCGCGAGCAGTTTTCGCCGGATTTTTTTGTGTGCCGTCACGGTTTCGAGAAGTCGGGCTATTGCACAGTCCCAAGAGTCCCGCTTCGCTAGTTATTATGCCATATCCCTGAAGCTACCTTCCGCGGGATCACCCAGCATGTGTCGCTGGCAGGCGTGAACTTTAGTCGGACCATTCTTTCGGCGTGCGATCCCAGCGATGGGCTTTCAATTTCTGTAGTAGGGCCGCGTCGAGCGGTGCCGCATCGCTGAGCCCGATGTTTTCCTTCACGTGATTCAACTTGCGCATGCCGATGATGCTGGTGCTGACGTCCGGATTGGAAAGGATGAAGCGCAGCGACATTTCCGGCAGCGTCATGCCCGGCGGCAACACCTTTTTCAATTCGTCCACCCGTGCCAACGTCTTTGCCAGGTTTGCCGGACCAAAATACTTTGCGCGCCAGTCGTTGGCAGGGAACTTGGTTTCCGGTGTCATTTTCCCGCCGAGGCTGCCTTCATCCAGTGGCACCCGCGCGATGACGCCGATATTTAATTCGCGGCAAACCGGAAATAGCTTGTCCTCGGGCGCCTGGTCGAAAATGTTGTAAATCACCTGAACGCTATCCACCAGCCCTGTGTGCAAGGCTGCAATACCGTTTTCCGGCTGCCAGCGATTCAGGCTCAGTCCAAACGAACGAACGATTCCGTCGTGCTTAAGTTGCTCCACCGTTTCGCGAAACTCACGTTCCTGCGCCCAACTATCATCCCACACGTGAAATTGCAGCAGATCAATCGAAGCGGTGCCGAGTTTCTCGCGTATTTTGTTCGCGTAGTCGAAAACGTGCTCGCGCGGGAAAACTTCCTTATACTTGTATTCAGACTTCGCAGGCCACTGCCCGTTCATCGGCGGAATCTTCGACGCCGCATACAGCCGCGTGCCCTTGTTCTTCGCCAAAATCTCCCCGAGTAGCCCGTCGCTTTTTCCTTGGCCGTAAGCCCAAGCCGTATCGAAGAAATTGCATCCCAAATCCACGGCCAATTGCAGGGCGTCCAACGATTCTTTATCCTCGGAGCCGCTCCAGCCGCTCATCCCCCACAGTCCGTGGGCGATGTCGCTAACTTCGAATCCGGTCCGTCCTAGCTTGCGGTATTTCATGCGATCTCCCTCTGGTCCCCCAAACGGCCTCTGAGGATATCAAACCCCGTCCGAAAATAGGCCGAGTGATGAACACAATTACCATCTTCGCTGTATTGCCGTAATTTCATCAGCGGAGCTAGCCTGACTTGCAGGGCGTTCGAGGCCTCAGTCGTCCTGTTGTTTGCCGTAGGACGTCTTGCTCGGGAGAGTGCGATGACAATCAGAAAGACCGTGGTTCTTGGGGCCTATGCGAATCGCGCCGCCGTAGATCACGCGCTGCATGAACTTACGTCAGCCGGTTTCAAGAGCGCGGAGATCTCCATTTTGCTGCCCGATGAACGCGGCTCTGACACGGTCGAAAGCGCCAAGGATCGGGAGCCGCAAGATATTGCTAACAAGGTAACGGACCTCACGTCCAAAGAAACGAAGGACATCAGTTCAGGAAGGTCCGAGGATGTTGCCGCGAAAAACACCAAAGTCCCGCAGGCGGCCGGAGCTGGCGCCGGAATTGGCGCGGCGCTGGGCGGCACGTTAGGATGGTTCGCGGCTCTTGGCGGGCTAGTTGTTCCGGGGCTCGGCGCCTTACTGATCGCCGGCCCGCTGTTTGGCGCGTTCGCCGGTGCGACTGCGGGAGGCGCGGTCGGAGTTTTGGTTGGACTCGGAATTCCGGAGGACGAAGCGAAGCTCTACGAAGACCGATTAAAGACGGGCCGCGTCCTGGTATCGGTGCATACCGAGGGCGACGCCGGGACCAATCAAGCCCGGGCGATTTTGCGGAGCACCGGGGCGACGGACGTGGCAGCAACTCAGGAAGCAACCCGGGAACCCGACGCGAGCAAGGGAATTCCCAGAGCGGCAGGACGATGACCGATTTCGAACTCGTGGTTGTTGCGGGCTATCCTAAGGCTTCCCCGACTCCTGGAATGATTCCGGCGGATCAAGAGAGCACAGTTTCCAGAATGCGGCCTCCGGCAAAGCTCCGTCCACCATTTGTTTCAAGTTCGACAACGTGGCGGCGATTTGTCCACCGTCTGCAGAGTCAAAAACTATAACCACGCCGGAAACCGTGGGTGTCGCCGACTGCGCCTCCGCGTAGGCCTTGACCAGCTGCGTTTTTGCAAACGCTAGCTTTTGTTGCGGTGTTGTCGTCGCGGTCGGCGACGCCGGCTCAACCCATATCACTTTCACCGTTTTCCCTTTGAGCGGTTCCCAGGTGCCGCCGAAAGTGTTGGTCTCTTGGCGGCTGACCTTGAAAAGCTCCGCGCCTGCCGGAGCCGAATCCGTTGACTTGAGCTCGGTCTGCGCAGAATCGGCGGGCAGGTCCAAACTCTTCCGCCGTGCCCACCCGCGCGAGGCGCCGGAAATTTGCACGTGTACCCAGCCGCCTTCGACTTCGATGATCTGGAATTCGTCCTCCGCAGTGGCAGTGAGCAGCACCGGCGAATTCTCAGACTCCTTTGAAAAGATCGGCGCGCCTCCTCTCTTCACGACCGCCAGATCGGTCGGCCGCACTTGATTATGAAGCACGTCCTCGAGCGCTTTGATTTCAGCGGTGAGGTCCTGCACCTGTTTTTCGTCCACCGCCCGCCGAGCCTTCATTGCTTCCAGACTTTCTCCAGCTGCCGCCGCGGGTGCTGCGGGCGCGAGGATTGTGGCTGGTTGGCGCAGTGGAATCACCGGACCACTTGGGACGCTCCTCCTCGATGAAGATTCGCCCTCACTCGAGTCGGAAGGATCCGCTTTCATTTGCGGCTGAAGTCCACCGGCGGAGACGCCGGCTTTCGCAGCGATTGTCCCCGGCGCAGCGGCCGCGTTTACCGTCGAATTCGGCCCCAGCATTTCGGCGATCTGGTCCAGTAGATCGTTTTCGACGTGACCGTTCGACACCAGTACACGATAACCGGACCTCGCCGGTGAAGGATCCTTGTACCAGGCCGTTATCTTTGCGGTTGCCTGCACCACCGCGCCGCCTGCCGAAGTCGGGTTCACCGTAAGAGTGCACTCGTAGTATCCGCGCTCGTAGCGATCCAGCGGTTGGTCCCCGGGTTCGGCGAAACCCACCAGAGTTGGCAGACGTCCGCTGGACGCTTCGCGAAGATCGTCCACCGCGCGCTGAACATCGGAAACATTTTTGGAAAATGTTCGCTGGAAATTAGCCTGCGCGGTGGCAGACACTGCGGCGAGCGTCAGCAGGACGATGAGTGCGGAGCCGCGCAACAGGGGCCGGAGGAATCGTTTCACGGGAGCGGTTCCACCTGATCGCGGCGCAGCCAGCCGCGATGCCCGTCCGTGGTTTCCACTCCATACCAATATGGCGTGATGATTTCCACCAGAACATCCGAATTCGCCGGCACCGATACCAGCGTGGCTGCGCGCTGAAACGGAGCCGATTTCAGATCGGCCTTCTCTATCACGCGAGCTTCGGCGTCGTGTTCGAGCTCGTGCGCCCTCAATTGCAGGCTTCTTACGGAATCGTCTGCGTCCTGAAGCCGTGCGGCTACCTCGGCTCGTTCTTTGGCATTGCTTTGGGCGTCTCGCAACGCCTGCTGCCGCTCCGCCGCCTCCGCCGTTTGCCGTTCTTCCCTCTGAATCCGCACGATCTGGCCTTGAACTTCCGCGAATTCGCTGGTTTCGACGGTCGTATCCGATTCGTGCACTCTGCGCGAGCCGTCTTCCACGAACACCGCATCAATTTGCAGGTGTGTGCGGTTCGGCGCGACGCCCTGGACAATGTACCGGACCGTTATGACGCCAACATCAGTGCTGTTCTTGAAGTGGGTCGGAGAGAGCGCGTTGCGGCGAATCTTGTAGAAGACGTGGCCCTCGCCCGTCCAGGTTCCATAGTATGGCGAAGATGTCGCCGGCTCCGCATCCGTCAGTTCGTCCTCCCGCGCGTACATCTGCGTGCCGTGAATCACTTCATCCTGGATTACGTATTGCACGGCCTTGGTCACGTCCGCTTCCGAAGCTTTCAAGTCAATTGCGAATCCTTCCGGCGCGTCTGATTTCTTGTCGTGCCGCGCACGCGCGGCGGAGAACGACACGGTATTAGCACCGGCGGCTAGCAGCACCACGCCGTACACCAGGGCATGGGTTCGCAATGAACCGAATCTCCGCCGGAAATAATTTGAAGTTTTGCCGCTTCTTGTCATCTGAAATGGAATCAACGCCAACTTGCGGTCTCGCCTGCCGGACATCTGCTTCCCGCTCCCACTAAGCAACCACGTCCATCAAGTCGTACGCCCGCGGGATTCCGCTGTCAAATCGAAAAAATTCTGAGCGCGCGTGAGCGCTCATTGGCCAGTAGGCATTTTAGATGCCAAGATGCCCTAATTGCCTCTGGAAAACAATTGTAAAGATTTGTTAATTTTTGTCTTGCATTCCTAAACCCCTAGGCGTATTTTCCGTTCGTTTGGGGTGTGCTGCCACGGGATGTCCTCGCACCTAGGTTGTCCCGAGTTCCTGGAATGTTCGAATATCACGGCAAACTCGTGCTCGGTACCACTAACTGGCTTTCCGCTACAGTTGTTCCTACCTTCATTCAAAAACCGATTGCGAGTCACCGGCCCGTCATTCTCACCGCCTGCGACAGGAGGGTGTATGTCTAGAAAGTGCCTGAAGGCTGCGAATCCCGTGAAGCGTTCGCGGTCGAATGCTCTGTTTGTATCTGCGTTCCTGGTCTTGGCTATGGTTCTCTGCGATGTGCACGCCGCGAGCGCACAGCCGATCAGCAAGGTGATGGCGATTCCCGCGTTTGCCCGCAAATATGGTTTGCCCTGTTCGGCCTGTCATACTGCTTGGCCCGAGCTCAATAACTTCGGCCAGACGTTCCGCGACAACGGCTATCAGTTGATGAACGACCGGGATTCACCGATCTGGCAAAATCCCTCCTACTTCCCGATTGCCTTCCGCATCACGCCCAACTGGCATCGTGAAAGTACCGACCATCAGGCCATTGACTCGGTTCCGGGTGGAGGGCCGGGTTCCGGCACGGTGGACGGCAGAGTCACCCAGGCTGGATTCGACCTTTCCGGCATGGATCTGTGGTCCGCCGGTACGCTCTATAAGAATATCTCCTTCGTCCTCTTGCCGTCTTCCGACGAAAACGCGTCTTGGCACTTTGAAAGCGCGTTCATTCGCTTCGATAACATCAAGGGCAGTTCGTGGTTCAACTTCAAGTTCGGAAAATTCGAACTCGACAACTTGATCTCGGAAAAGCGGTTCCTCTTCCTCTCCGATAACGGAGGTCTCTATCAGATTTACCATTTCAACGTTCCGGGGACCACCAACGACTTCGGCTACGGCGACAATCAACTGGGTATCGAGCTGGCAGGGCATTCCAAGAACAGCTACACCCGCTATTCGGTGGCGATGTTGAGCAGCAATGAAGGTACCCCAGGACTTTTGAGTGGCAGCGGCAATCCATCGAATCGCGGCTACGACGTGAATCTGGCTTTCAGCCAGGCGTTCAGCACTCCGGGATTCAGCGAAAGCGGTTTCGGACTGCAGCGCGTCGGCGCTTTTGCCTACATCGGCCAACGTCCCACCTACTACCAGACGGCCGGCGACGGCAGCGAGTTGCTGGTGGGCCTCGGCAACAAACCTTTTTACCGCATCGGCGTAGCGGGCGATTTCGCTTACAAGAATCTTGAAATCATGCCGCTATTCATGCACGGCTATGACAACGCCTACCTCGGCACGGCCACCTCGTCGCAAGGAGCGCTCCCAACCGGGGCGGATGGACCCACGTTCAATGGCGGCTTCCTCGAGGCGCATTACTACTTCGATCCGCAGAACGTGGCGCTTTTCCGCTACGAGAAAATCAACGTGGGCACGCAACCCTTCTCCTCGGCGATTTCAGGGAATCCCGGCAATTACGGGAACGTGACCGCGCTTTCGTTCGGGTACCGCTGGTATCCGATCATGTTCAGCCGCGCTGGTGTCGCTTTTGACGCCGAATACTCGCTCACCAAGTCCATTGGCATCGTCCCGGAGAGCGGAGATGGAACCGGTGGGCCGCCGCTGCTTCCGACAGACGGCGTGTGGAGCAGCAGTATTTTTCTCGGATTTGATTTCGACTTCTAAGGGAGAGACCAGCGATGACACTAAACAAATTCGCGGTGACATTTGCTCTGGGCTCGATAGCCCTTCTTACTCTGGGTGCGACCACCACAATGGCTCAGTCGCACGTCAACTCAGTTAACCCGGCACTGGGCGCGCCCAGCGTCGCAACTGAAGAAAGCCATGTTGACGGCGTCACCGGCCACGCCTACGACGGCAAGAAACTTTACCGCCGCTTCTGCATTGGGTGCCATGGTCCTGACGGAGATGGCGAAGGTATGAACGCCCAGTGGATCGATCCCAAACCGAGAGATTTCACCGAAGCCACTTTCAAGTGCCGTTCCACACCGACCGGCACTCTCCCCACCGACGAGGACCTCTTCAACGCCATCACGCGCGGATTTGTCACCACCAACATGCCGCCGTGGCGGCCGCTCTCGCCCCAGCAGCGCGCCGATTTGGTGGCCTTCGTCAAGACCTGGTCACCGCGCTGGGCGAAAGAAAAACCCGGAACGCCCCTTGTCATTCCAGCAGAGACGCCGATAACCATTGACAGCATCCTCCGCGGACGCGCGGAGTTCCAGAAGTTGGAATGCTGGAAGTGTCACGGCCCCGACGGCCACGGGGATGGCCCGTCCGCATCAACCCTGACGGACGACAAGGGCAATCCCATCAAACCCTATAACTTTTCGACGGGATCGCGGTTTATGTGCGGCGAAACAAATCAGGATCTTTACCGGATATTCATGACCGGTCTCGATGGTTCGCCCATGCCGTCTTTTGCGGACGTCGTGAAGCCCGACGAAGCTTGGGATCTGGTCCATTTCCTGCGGACTTTGCAGCCGCTCCCCACTCAGGAAGCGTCACTGTGGAAGACGTACGTGGCGGCCCACGGCAAAGACATCAAACCGATCGGTCCCGATGCCGCGGCCGGGGCCCAGTAATACTCATATGAAGGAGGGACTCATCAGATGCGACTGAAGTATTTCGTAGCGTTGGCAATCGTGGTAATCGTAAGCGCCGCGATGGTGGTTTTTGCTCAGCCGCCGGCCGGCTCAGGCTCCATCACGGGCAAGGTGACCTATACCGGTACGCCCCCCAAAATGAAGCCGATTGATATGTCCAAAGAGCCTTCCTGCGCCAAGCAACACGCAACACCGGTCTTGACGCAAAACGTAACCACCGGCCCGGGGAATTCGCTGCAATGGGTGGTGGTCTATATTTCCGCCGGAGAGCAGGGTGCTTCCGCTCCCTCCCAGGCGGTTCGCTACGACCAGAAGGGCTGCGAATATCTTCCGCACGTTCTCCCCATGGTGGCCGACCAGCAACTCATGATTTATAACGACGATCAGACCTCCCACAATATCCATCCACTGGCGAAGATCAATCAGGAGTGGAACAAATCGCAGCCTCCCGGTTCGCCTCCGATTGATACCAAGTGGGCCAAGCCGGAATTCATTCCGGTGAAATGCAACATCCACCCTTGGATGCACGGTTACTTCGTGGTGCTCAAGACCTCTGCCTACGCGGTCACAGGCGACGACGGGTCGTTCGACATTAAGGGACTGCCTCCCGGTAAGTACACCGTGACTGCTTGGCAGGAACAGTACGGCACGAAAACGCAAGAAGTAACCGTCAGCGGCAGCGAGGCGAAGACTGCGAACTTCGTCTTCACGGCAACACCGTACTAGCCGCTGGACCTGTAACGTCGGCCACAAATTGGCAGCCGCGTCCGCCCCTCGTGCTGAGGGGCGGCTGCCACGGGTTTGTCTATTTTTCGTAGAATTCGCCGAGGCGATCAGACATGGGCAAATTGTTCGCGATTGTCGTCACCGTGATTACCGTCGTTTCGGTTGCTTTTTTCGTGATGCACACCTGGTGGCTGCCTGTTGATATCTCCACGACGGGTTTGGCCATTGACCATCAAATTAACGACACGATGGTCGAGACTGGAATTCTGTTCCTCGCAGGCCAGCTGCTTCTCGGTCTCTTTGTTTGGCAGGCCAGCAATAAAAATCCAGCGCGAAAGATCAAGATTTTTCCGGGTGGTTCCACGCCCTTGGTCGCGGCTGCCATCATCGTCGTCGGCATCGAGATTTTAGCGCTCACTTTTTTGGGCTCAAAAGCTTGGGCCACCATCAACCTCACGCCGGCAGCTGCCGATTCGCTGCACATTGACGTGCAAGCGGAGCAATTCGCTTTTTGGTTCCGGTATGCAGGTCCCGACGGCGAATTTGGCGGACTTCATCCCGAACTGATAGACGAAGCGAACGGTAATTATTTTGGTTTGGATCCGCGAAACGACGTGGCGGCTCGCGATGATGTCGTGGCGGGTTCGCTGGTCATACCCGTAAACAAGCCAATACTGCTGACCCTGCACTCGAAAGACGTCGGTCATTCGTTCTATGTCCCGGTTCTGCGCATCCAGCAGGATTTTGTTCCGGGCCTGGACATCCCCGTTCACTTCACAGCCACGCAAACCGGCAAATTCGAAATCGTTTGCACGCAGCTGTGCGGTCTGGGCCACTACAACATGAGGGCCTATCTCGAAGTGATGTCGGAACCGGATTACGAGCAGTGGCTGAAGACTCAAGAGGGGCAGTAGATGATCTTGTTCGCGCGGCTCCCGGCGCGAGAGGATAAATTGCTTTTCTCGAGGCCAAATTATGCATGAAACTTCTGCACAACATGCGGTACACCAGCACGCGCCGCCAACGGGCTTCATCCGCAAACATATTTTCAGTCTCGATCACAAAGTGATCGGAAAGCAGTACTACGGTCTGGCGCTGCTCGCCGTGTTCATCGGCATGGTGCTTTCCTGGCTGATGCGGATTCACCTTGGCTGGCCGGCCTGGCCCATTCCGCTGCTCGATAAACTCTCGGCCGTCGGAGCTCCGGGCGGCGTGATGACGCCTGAATATTACCTCTCGCTGATGACCATGCACGGCACCATCATGGTGTTTTTCGTCCTCACCAACGCCCCCTTTGCAGCCTTCGGGAATTACTTCCTCCCCATTCAGATCGGTGCGGAAGACATGGCTTTCCCCCGATTCAATATGATGTCCTTCTGGACCACATTCACCGCGTTCCTGGTGATGATGGCCTCCTTTTTCATTACGGACGGCCCGCCGATTTCCGGTTGGACTGCCTATGCGCCGCTAAGCGCCGTGGGCGGCGACGCCGGACCGGGACTCAAAGTAGGCCAAACGCTGTGGGCGATCTCCATCGCGATCTTCTGCATTGGGTCGCTTCTGGGCGCATTAAATTTCATCGCCACCACCCTCGACCTGCGCACCAAAGGTATGTCATTGGCGCGCATGCCCCTAAGTTCGTGGGCCTGGTTTGTGACCTCCGTGATCGCGTTGTTGGCGTTCGCCGTTTTACTCCCCGCCTGCATCCTTCTAATCCTCGACCGCACTGCAGGCACCAGTTTTTTCATCCCGGCGGGATTGGTGATAAGCGATCGGTTGCAGCCGCATGCGGGCGGCTCAACTTTATTATGGCAGCACCTATTCTGGTTCTTCGGCCATCCCGAGGTTTACATCGCGATTCTGCCGTCTATCGGAATCGTCGCTCACATTTTGCCGGTGTTCGCTCGCAAGCCCCTCCTGGGACCGCGCGCTTCCGTCGGTTGCATGATCGCCATCGGATTCCTGAGCTATATGGTCTGGGGCCACCACATGTTCGTCAGCGGAATGAACCCCTTTTCCGCGAATCTCTTCTCGGTGCCAACTTTGATCATTACGATTCCCGCGACGATATTGACCCTGCTCTTGACCGGGACGGTGTACGGCGCGAAGATGCGCTTCACTACGCCTGCGCTCTTCTGCATCGGCTTTATTTCCGTGTTCATCAGCGGAGGCATCAGCGGCTTCTTCCTGGCGCAGCCTTCCATTGACATCTACTTGCACGCCACCTACTTCGTCGTGGCCCACTTCCACTTCGTCATGGCGGTCGCTTCGCTATTCGGCGTTTTTGCGGGCAGTTATTTCTGGTTCCCCAAAATGTTTGGCCGGATGATGAACGAAGGGCTGGGAAAATTGCACTTCTGGCTGACGTTTGTCGGTGTGTACTGCATCTTTATGCCGATGCATTATCTGGGGCTGGCGGGGAACGTGCGGCGGTATGCGGCGTTCACTGACGACTACTTGATTCCGCTGATTCCCGTGCACAAATTCATCACCGTTGCAGCCTTATTGACCGGTGCCGCTCAACTCATCTTCCTGTTTAATTTGATCTGGAGCCGTTTCAAAGGCCCCATTGCCTCCGAAAATCCCTGGGAGGCTACTTCGCTGGAATGGTCCACTACCTCTCCTCCGCCATTCGATAACTTTGGCGGCAGGCATATGGTCGTGTACAACGGCCCCAACGAATATGGAGTTCAGGGCGGCGCCGCGGATTACGTGATGCAGGCTTCGCCCGAAAAAGTTGTGACTGGTTAATCGCCAGAAGGTGGCGCAATCCTTGGGAACTTCAACTTTGCAATCGCAAGCAGACGCAGCTTTGGACCGTGTGGCGGACCCCCGCGTGAGGATCCCGCAGTCCGGTCACCTCAGGTCGCAAGCAGCTGCGCAAGCCCAGAAATCCGAAACCGGCATGTGGGTGGCTGTCTCCGCCATCACCATGTCCTTCGCCGCGTTTACCAGCGCGATGATTGTCCAGCAGGATGCGTCCACGGACTGGCAACATTTTCAGTTACCTCACATCCTCTACTTCAACACGGTGATCCTCCTGGCCAGCAGCGTGACATTGGAATTGACGCGCCACCGAATTGCCGGAATCCCGGAAGCGCAGCGCAGCGCGTCTGCCGCGGCGAAGGGATTGCTCGCGAGCGGTACGTATTGGCTCTACGTGACAGCCGCTTTGGGGTTCACTTTCGTCCTCGGGCAGATTCTCGCCTGGCGCAATCTCGCGGGCCAAGGACTATTTTTAGCGACCAACCCTAGCTCGTCATTTTTCTATGTTTTTACCGCCTTGCACGCAGTGCATCTGCTAGGAGGCATCGGCGGCCTGATCTACGTGCTGCGAAAGCTCGTACGCACGCGCGGTTCAGCGGAAACCAGCGGTTTGGGCGCCTTCTCCATTTATTGGCACTTCATGGACATTCTCTGGGTGTACTTGTTGTTGCTTCTCGCGATTCGCACGTAGGTCTTTTTCAGGAGGGGCTGTGAGCGAAGCGGAAATCACAATCGGAGCGGGGCACGGGGCTGCCATGGAAGCCTCCCCTTACGGCATCCAGTCAAAAAAGCTGACGATGTGGCTCTTCATCGCCTCGGACGCCGTCACGTTTGGAGCGGTGCTGTTTGGCTACTCCTATTTGCGCGCCGGAACTCCTAACTGGCCCACGCCGTTTGAGAACGCCAGCATCATCAACGGCGTCATCATGACCTTCGTGCTGCTTACCAGCAGTCTTACGATGCTGGGAGCGGTGATCGCAGCGAAACAAGGCCGCAAATCCGCCTGTTTGCAGTGGCTGGCTGGCACGGTCGTTCTGGGGATAATATTTGCCTCCCTTCACTTCCGCGAGTGGTTCCACATGTTTCACGAAGGATGGAGCCTTTCCAAAAATCCGCTGGGTGGCACGACCTTGTTTGGCGCGACTTTCTTCAGCATCACGGGACTCCATCTTATGCACGTGATCTCCGGCGTCATCGCGCTCGTCGTGATTGCCATCGGATACAAGACGGATTGGCTGGATGCCGGGCACGTGGAAACCACCGGGCTTTACTGGCACTTTGTGGACTTGGTTTGGATGTTCGTATTTCCCCTGCTGTACTTGATGAACGTAGGCCGCTAGAACGCACCTGGCCGCACGACGGGAGGCGCCGCTGTTATGGAAGCAAAACATGAACCGAGCATGGGAGGTTATGTCGGCATCTGGATCGGTTTGCTCTGCATCGTCGGCATCGAAGTTGCTTTAACGCTGCTGAAACTGCCGACGCACGAGCTGCTCGTGTCACTCTTGGTGTTGGCTTTCATCGAATCCGGAATCGGGCTTCTCTATTTCATGCATCTGAAATACGAAAAGCACAGCCTATTGTGGAGCCTGATACCGGCGGTGGTCTTTGTGTTGCTGATGATGAATCACATTTGGCCCGATGCTTATCGCATGGCCAGTTTGCGCGTTCCGATCCAGTAGTGGGTGTCTGTGGCGTCGCGTCGGGGATTTGTTCTTGAGGCGCAACGGCTGATACGCTAAGTTTGACGGGAGTTCGATGGTTGTGAACGCAATGCCGCACCGTACCGCGAAAATATTGCAGCGCGCTGTCGCCGCCGCGGTGTCCTGCTTCAGTCCTGCGGCTCTCTACGCGCAGGGTTGCGCGATGTGCTACCAGAGCGCCGCTGCTTCCGGTCCCCGCACCATCCACGCCCTGAAGGCCGGCATCCTGATCTTGATGTTTCCCCCCATACTGATAACTGCAGGAATCGTCTATTTGGCCTATAGCCGCCGCGACAAATTCAACGAGAATTACTAACTCTCTCTGCTCGCAATCCAGCCTAAAAGCGGCGCCCGCTGGCCTCGAACACACGCCCTGTATTTGCCCTCCACTCTGCTTTTCTCAACTTGCGAATCAGCCGCTTGTCCGAGCGCGCTCGTCACGGCGAACAGCGTGTTGCACCCAATACGTTGCACATAAGTAGTAGATGAATATCGAGAGTTCGAGTCGTCTTGTGTCCAAATCCCTTGTTTACTTGGCTACACGTCGTGGTCTGAAAAATGCTAGTACGGATGCGGGGAGAGGTGTTTCCCCTTTAGGGTACTAGGAGATACGGTATTGCTTTCCCGAATGCTCTCACGTCAAACTTTGAATGAGCAAGCGCTACTGTTCAAGTTATGATGCACGCGAAAGCCGATTATTGACGGGGCATTCAAGCAGCAGAAATACTGAGCTTTCACAACTAGGGGTGGTGATGGGCGGCCCGAAAAACCCCGCGCTCTCTTTGAAATACGCAGCGTAAAAGAAGCGAACCCGCTGCAACATATTTTTTGAATTGCTTGGGGGCACGGAACAATTCGCGGGCTACTGTGTTATGATTTTTGGGCTTACCTACCCAGCCAGGTTAATCGGCCCAGACCCCGCTGTTACGATTTTCGGCGCACGATGCCGAGCGAACAGAAATTAGTCAAAGAGGGAGATACCGGTGGCTAGGATCAATGCATTTAAGCTGGGATTTGTTGTTCTTCTGCTCGCCGTTCCAGTCAGCGTCTGGGCGCAAAGCCCGCAAGATGGCGCGGCGCCTCCTGCTCCTACTTCCACTCGATTCGACGCGGCTGATGAACACGCGGCGAATCCGGACCGGCCCGCGCTGCAGCAGAGGAATCCTCGATACCAGATCCAGCGCGAAGACGTGCTGACTATCTCGTTTCCGCTTTCGCCGGAATTCGATCAGACGGTCACTGTCCAGCCGGACGGATACATCAGTTTGTACGGCGCGCCGAGCCTGCACATCCAGGGCATGACCGTCCCGGAACTCGTGGAAGCGCTGAAGAAAGCCTATTCCAGCACGCTTCACGATCCCATCATTGACGTGGATATGCAGGATTTTCAACGGCCGTTTTTCACCGTCTCCGGCCAGGTCGGCAAGCCCGGCCAGTATGACCTGCGGCACGACACCACCGTGGCCGAAGCCATCGGAATCGCCGGCGGATTTACTCCTCAAGCCAAAACGCAGATTTTCCTCTTCCACCGCGTTTCCACCGGTTGGTTCGAAGTCAAGAAACTCAAGATGAACGACATCTTGGACGGCAAGAATATTAACGAAGATGCTCTCTTGGGGCCCGGCGACATGATTTTCGTCCCGGAGAAATTCATCACGAAATTCCGAAAGTACGTTCCCTATTACGTCGGTACGAGTTTGAGTCCGGCCCTTTACTAGCTTTGATCCTGGGCGCATCGCGAATCCAAAAAGGTGAAGGTCAATGAAAAAAGAAAGTCTTAAGCGTATACCTGACGAGGGAATGCCGAAACTGACTTTGCGCGACGTTCTAACCCCGCTCTTTCGTCACCAGCGCCTGGTGCTATTCACCTTCTGCACCGTCGCCCTGCTCGGAATTATCGTCGCCTGGGGCTGGGCCGCGCGGTACCACGTCGCGGAGATGCAGGTTTTCGTCGAGCAGGATCGCTCGGATCCGGCAGTCACCTCCGGACAAAACGCGGCAGTCATCAATAATAAGCCCGTAACCACGGATCAAATCACTTCCGAAATAGCGCTTCTGCAAGGGCAAGACATGCTGCGTTCAGTTGCTGCTACTTGCGGTCTGGCCGACTCCTGGTTTCCGACCGACGTTTTCCTGCCCCGCGATCCTGCGCAACGCCGAGCTATCAAGCTGCAAAAGGCGGCCGTGGGCTTGGGCAAGAGCTTGGTGGTCGAACAGGAAAAAACTTCCGATGTTATCAATGTGAAGTACGGCAAGACCGGCAATCCCGAAGTGCCGGAATGCGTTTTGCAAAATCTCAGCAAGCTGTATTTGGCGAAACATTTGGAACTGCGGCGCCCGGCAGGGTCCTCAAACTTTTTTGCGCAGCAAACGAGCCAGGCCCAAAGCGCTCTGAACGATGCGGAAAACCGCTTGGCAAATTTCAGCCGCGATCAAGGCGTCGCTGCTCCGGACGTTCTGCGTACTTACATGGCGCAACAAGTCGCCAATTCCGAGTTCTCTCTCTCCACGGCTCAGCAGGCCATCGCGGCTGACCAACAAAGAATCAAGGAAGTGCAAGGTCAGCTCGCGAACACGCCCGAAAGAATGCCGACCGAACAGGTTACGAATTCCGCGAATCTCCTCTTGCAGCAATTGCAGGGCACTTTACTGACGGCCCAGGAAAAGCGCGCGCAATTGGTGCTGAAGTACGATCCTAGCTACCCGTTGGTAAAGGAAGCCGATCAGGAAATCGCGGATACTCAAGCCGCCATCACCAAAGCGCAAGACCAGAAATATGTGAATCAAACTACCGATACGGACCCCACGTATCAGTTCCTGCGTCAGGATCTGGCCAAGACGCAAGCCGATTTGGCTTCGCAGAAGGCCACCGTGGTTGCCCTCACCGGCAACATTCACAATATGCGCTTGCAAATGGTGGATTTGGATCGGAAAGCTGTGCAGCAGGGCGCCCTTATTCGCGAGGCCAAGGCGGATGAGAGCAACTATCTGTCATATCTGAACAAGCGCGACGAAGAACGCACCTCGGACGCTTTGGACAAGGATAGAATCGCCGACGTCGCGATTGCGGTGCCGCCAATAGTTCCCATAATCCCCGCCCACGGACCGTTCCTGGTTATGTTCATCGGCTTCGTCCTTGCGCTGCTCTTGAGCGTTGGTTCTGCTTATTTGGCTGAGTACGCTGACCCGTCATTCCGCACACCTGAAGAAGTTGCCGAGACCCTGAGTATGCCGGTTCTTGCATCGCTTCCCAGGAAGGTGGCGTAGTTCCAATGGTTCTGGATTTCTACAATCTCGCGGAACAGCCGTTCGGGGTCACTCCGGACTCGCGATTCCTCTATCTCGGCCCTCAGCATCGCGAGGCCCTCGCTTCGCTGGTCTACGGCACCGAAAGCAACCGGGGATTCCTGGCGCTGATCGCGAAACCAGGGATGGGCAAGACGTCCTTGCTCTATCACTACCTGGCGTATTTGCGAGATAAGGCGCGCACCGCTTTTGTCTTCCGGACCGATTGCGATTCCCGCGAATTCATTCGCCACGTTCTCATTGATCTGGGCGTTGATGTCGCGGGTATGGACTTGCCGGCGATGCATGAAGCGTTGAATCGCCTGCTCACCGATGAGATGCGCGCGGGCCGGCGTTTCGTTCTGGTTGTGGACGAAGCGCAAAACCTGGAAGAGAAGGTCCTGGAATCCGTTCGGCTCTTGTCGAACTTCGAGACGCCCTGGATGAAATTGATGCAGATCGTCCTGGCGGGCCAACCGCAGTTGGCTGATCGCCTCGCCAGCCCATCCATGGCCCAGCTTCGCCAGCGAATTTCGATTGTCATGCGCATCGAGCCCTTCACCGCCAAGGAAGTGGATGCTTACATAGATCACCGCTTGTGGATCGGCGGATGCGATCGGCCTTCGCTGTTTACTCCCGGTGCTCGAAAACTGATCGCCGAACATAGCGAAGGCATCCCTCGCAACATCAACAATCTTTGTTTCAATGCCTTGTCTCTCGGATGCGCCCTGCAGAAAAAGAACATTGATCGCGACATTATTCTCGAGGTGATTTCCGACCTCGACCTGGAACCCTTGCGCGAGAATCCCACTACCACGCCAGTGCAGCGGCCAGACCATATGGTCCAAGCTCCGCGCCAATCCGTTCCTGCCGTGAGAAAACAATCCATGTTCGCGGGCTGGCTCTTCAAAATCGCAATCGCTTCGGCCCTCTTGCTCACACTGAGTTGGGCCGCGGTCCCGGTAAACCGCAGAAGCAAACGTGCCGTGCAAGTTTCCAGTGTTGTGCCGGTTCCCGCGGCCGTAGCACCCGCGCTCACCCGCGTTGTTAATCCCCCAGCTCCAGCTGCAGTCCCGATTCCAACAGCAGCGCCAGATCGGAATTCCCCGGTCGCGACTGGGCCAGCGCCGAATTCAGTGCGAGTGATGCCGGGTGAGACGCTCTACCGGCTCAGCGTGAAGAATCTAGGCAGGTACGATCGCGACACCTTGAATCAAATTCGTGGGCTCAATCCCTGGCTCAATGATCCAGACCGCATTCAGTCCGGGCGGCAAATTCGCATGCCGTCGGTTATTGCAATCGCAGCAGATGGGCGGCAAGCGGCCGCTCAATCCAACCGTCCGTCACCAACAGAGGCAGGCAAACCATGAGCAAAAACTTCGAATTGATGCAGCAGGCAGGTTTGGACCAACCCCTCCGCCCTGTCCGCACTCCGGATATCCCGTTTACGCCGCGGCAACGCGCCGGAAATGGGCACAAAAACGGGCACAAAAAGGGCGCCCATCTGGATATCGAGCAATTCGCTCGTGAGGAATCGCTTCGCCTGGTGCAGCGCATTTTCCTATTGCAGACCCAGGCGCCTCCTCGCGCCGTGGTATTCGCCGGGATTGATCACGGCAACGGCTGCAGTGAGATTTGCGTCTCCGTGGCGGAAACCTTGGCGAGCAACGTACGCGGGTCAATCTGCTTGCTCGAAGCCAACCTTCGTTCGCCGGCATTGCCGGGATTGTTTGGCACCACGAACCATCACGGTCTTACGGACGCTCTGCTTCAGGATGGACCGATCCGTTCGTTTGCAAAACTCCTTCGTGGCGACAATCTGTGGCTGCTATCCAGCGGTTCACTTGCGCCAGACTCTCCCAAACTTCTCAACTCCGACCGCTTGAAAACTCGATTCGCTGAACTGCGAAAGGAATTCGATTACGTACTGATCGATGCGCCTCCGCTCACGCGCTACGCGGATGCGGTGGCATTCGGACAGATGACGGATGGATTCGTATTGATTCTGGAAGCAAATGTTACCAGGCGGGAAGCTGCTCTCAGGGTGTCCGAGAATTTGCGAGCTTCAGGGATTCAGGTTCTCGGTGCCGTGCTGAATAAGCGAACGTTCCCGATTCCGGAATCGCTGTACAACAAACTCTAGAATCGGCTCTGTGCGGGAGCCAATTCGACGTCTTGCAGTGGAGTGCGCCGCGGCCTAGCCCGGGTTGTCTGCGAAGCTGCTAGGGGTGCCGGTGGCGCGGCCCTAGAAATTCGAGGGTCACATAGCAATGTGACTCACCGTAGCGGAGCTTTATCCATTCTCGACAATTCGCTAAACCCGACGCTGTCTTCCGCTTCGAGTGCTTTATCGGCCGATCCTGAATTCTCTTGGTTCGCCATTCAAACCTGGCCGCGGCACGAAAAGCGAGTGGTCGCCGAGCTTAGCGAGAAAGGCGTCAGCGTTTTTCTCCCGTTGTCCTCGGAAAAGCGCCAATGGAGCGATCGCTGGCGCCTGGTGGAATTGCCCTTATTTCCGCAATACGCGTTCGTCAGGATTCCGCCGAAATCCGACGCCCGAATACCCATCTTGCGTACTGCCGGTGTGACAGGCTTCGTCGGGAAGCGCGGCGTGGGCTTGCCCATCCCGGACCGTGAAATTGCAGGAATACGAATGGTGCTCGCGCAAGGGATTCCGTTCCATCATCACAGTTTTCTCAATGTCGGCAAGCGCATCAGAATTCGCGGTGGCAGCCTGGACGGAGTGGAAGGCATTTTGACCGCCATTAACAGCGACGAAACCCTGGTCGTATCCGTCGAGCTGATCCAGCGATCGCTCGCCATTCAAATCGCCGGTTTCGCCGTCGAGCCGGTCTAGAGCCGGCAACTTTTATTCCAGCAGTGAGCAACGCGCAGCACGCCGCTCTCCCTTACCCAGCGCCTATTGCAGGCTAGGAGAAGCGTCAAGCTGCGGCTTTTACAGAACTCATAAGCAGACTGCACCGCTCTATAAAATAAATAATTAGGTAAAAGAGAGAACCTCCGTGAACGAAACTAGGCGGCGACTTATCGTTGGTACGCTGAAGTTCTTTGACCTCGGATTGATAATGCTGTCGTTTTCCCTCGTCTCCGTTTGGATGATATTCGCCGGAAGGCCCGTTTCGTTCGCCAGGCTTCTGAATATCCGCGTGAAATTATCCGATTGCGTTATTTTCGCCGTGGCCATGCTGGCGAGCCACGCCATGTTCGCGTTGTGCGGCATCTACGAATCGCGCAGGCTTTCCACGAAACTTGCGGAAGTCGTGGACATTCTGAAGGCAGTCACTCTTGCGACCGCCAGTTTGGCTCTGGTGGCCGCGCTCTTCCACGTCAAGCTCATGACGCCCGCCTTCCTCGCTCTTTTCTTTGCAATCTGCTTTACCACTGTGGCGACGTCGCGCCTTCTGCTGCGGTATTCGCTCGCCAGAATCCGCCGGTGCGGCCACAATTTGCATCACATCTTGATTCTCGGTACGAACCCCCGTGCGATCGAGTTCGCGCACCGCCTGGAAGCGTCGCCCGAACGCGGCTACCATCTGCTGGGCTTTGTGGATGACAACTGGCCCAGAATGGACGAGTTCCTGGCCAGCGGTTTCGACGTAGTTTGCGACAACGCCGGTATTGCCGAGTTCTTGCGCCACAACGTCGTGGACGAAGTAGCCATCTACTTGCCGTTGCGCTCCTTTTACGAGCATGCGGCCAGAATGGCGGCGCTCTGCGAACAGCACGGCATCATTATTCGTTTCGATTCGGACATTTTTGATCTGAAGATCGCTCGCTCGCACGCTGATGTCTTTGACGGCGACGCTCAGATTACGGCGCGCAGCGGTGGATTCGGAGGCTGGGCATTCCTGCTCAAACGCACGATTGATTTGGTGGTGTCCTTCACGCTGCTCCTGCTGCTCTCTCCAATTCTGCTGGCGGTAGCGTTGCTTATCAACCTCACTTCTCCCGGTCCCATTCTCTTTGGCCAGGAAAGAGTGGGCCTTAATAAACGCAAGTTCAGAATTTACAAGTTCCGTACCATGATTCCGAATGCCGAACGGATTCAGGAGGAACTCATCCATCTGAACGAAATGAAAGGTCCTGTTTTCAAGATCAAGAACGATCCCAGGGTCACGCCCATCGGCCGAATTCTGCGCAAAACCAGCATTGACGAACTCCCGCAGCTTTTCAATGTCTTGAAGGGAGATATGAGCCTGGTTGGACCGCGCGCCATGTCCGTGCGGGATTATCAACTTTTCAGCGAGGACTGGCAGCGGCGTCGTTTCAGCGTTCCGCCGGGTATCACCTGCCTTTGGCAGGTCAATGGCCGAAATCTGATCCCCTTCGAGCAGTGGATGGAACTGGACATGCAGTACATTGACAAGTGGTCGCTCTGGCTGGATTTGAAGATCCTGGCACGAACGATTCCGGCAGTCTTAAGAGGTTCGGGAGCTGCCTGAGCCGCATTGCCGTGAAGCTGGCCGAGCCAGAATGGGAACGACGCACGCCGGTCTTAAAGCATGAGATTTCTGATTCGTAACGCACGGAAGCCATCTTTCTTACCGCAACTCATTTCAATTTAAGGGAGCGTAACTCATGGGCAAGTCTCGAATCCTGGTAACTGGGGCAGGCGGTTTCATCGGGCACCATCTGGTAAAGCGGTTGAAGGCGGAAGGGAATTGGGTACGCGGAGCAGACATCAAACTTCCGGAGTATGAGCCCTCGGCCGCCGACGAATTTGAAGTGCTCGACCTGCGCAAGTACGAGAATTGCCTCTTGGCTACACGCGGCGGCGTGGATCAAGTTTACAATCTTGCAGCGGACATGGGCGGGATCGGGTATATCACCGCCTACCTCGCGGACATTTCGCGCAACAATATATTGATCAATGTCCACATGCTGGAAGCCAGCCGTCAGAACGCCATCAAGCGCTTCCTGTTCTCTTCCTCTGCATGCGTCTATGCGCAGAATAAGCAGAAGAGCGCGGACGTCACTCCTCTCCGTGAGGAAGACGCTTACCCCGCCGAGCCGGAGCCCGGTTACGGCTGGGAGAAACTTTTCGCGGAAGAAATGTGCAACTATTATCGCCATGATTACGGATTCCAAACCTACTCGGTGCGCTTCCACAATGTTTACGGGCCGCTCGGCACCTACGAGGGCGGGAAAGAAAAGGCCCCTGCTGCGATTTCGCGAAAGGTCGCCTTGGCTCACGATGGCGGTGAAATCGAGATATGGGGCGACGGCGAACAGACTCGTTCATTCATGTACGTGGATGACTGCATCGAGGGCTTGGTCCGCTTGATGGCCTCGAATCACCACGACGCGCTCAATCTCGGCACGGATCGCCTGGTCACCATCAATGAGTTGGTGGACCTCGTTTCCGGAATCGCTGACAAACACTTAGTGAAGCGGCACGATCCCAGCAAGCCGCAGGGCGTGCGCGGCCGCAACAGCGACAACACTCGCTTGAATCAGGTTCTGGGCTGGCAGCCGGGCATCTCCCTCGAGCAAGGCCTGGACGTCACCTACAAATGGATCGAAGGCGAACTCCGCAAGGCTGGACGCCTGTCCGTGCAATCCAAGAAGGCGCTTGCATAAGTAATGCCCGCTCCACAAATGTGTAACTGCAGCGGCATGCTAACTTCGGGAGCGATGGTCGCTGGTAGCGATGGTTAAGCCTGGAACCACAGGCACCGTGGCGCGCAATACGGTTTGGATGCTTTGTGGCCAGGGATTAAGACTCGTCATTCAGGCGCTGTACTTCGTAATTATCGCGCGTTCCCTGGGCGCGAGCGGCTACGGTGCATTCATCGGTGTGGTGGCCCTGGTCGGCATGCTCTATCCCTTCGGGGATTTGGGCAGCGGGCCTCTGCTGGTAAAAAACGTCTCGCGTGACCAAAGCCTTTTCCCTGCATATTGGGGGACGGCGATCATTACCACAGCCGTTTCCAGTTCGGTGCTTTTCCTGGCCGTGCTGGCGCTTTCGCGCTTCGCCCTGCCTGCGACGATTCCGGTGCGATTGGTGCTGTTGGTGTCCGGCTCCGATCTTATCGGGCTCAACTTCATCGCCGCGTGCTGGCAGGCGTTTCAAGCTTTCGACCGTCTGAACTGGACCGCCGCCATCACCGTGCTGATCAGCGCCAGCCGCCTGACGGCGGCGCTGGTCCTTGTTGGCATTCAGCGGCATCCCACCCCATTACAGTGGGGCTATGCCTACTTTTTCAGCACGGCGGTGGTTGCTGTCATCGCGATTGCGCTGGTGCTGGCGAAGCTCGGCCCTCCCCGCTTCCGCTGGCAGAGGCGTCCAGGTGAAGTTCGTGAAGGCTTCTATTTCTCCGCGGGCCTCAGCGCACAAACGATCTATAACGACCTGGATAAGACGATGCTGGCGCGCCTCGGAACGCTCGAAGCCACCGGCATCTACGGCGCCGCTTATCGGCTCATTGACGTCAGCTTTGTGCCAGTTTCGTCTCTGCTGACGGCTTCGTTCGCCAACTTCTTCCGCGCCGGCGCAGGCGGAATCTCCGCTACCGTTTCCTATGCCAAGCCGCTGCTATTACGCGCCCTGGCATATTCGGTCTTGGCATGTATCGCCCTTTTGAGCTGTGCGGGCATAGTGCCGCACATTCTCGGCGCGGAATATGCGCGTACCGTGGAGGCTCTTCGCTGGCTCGCCGTATTGCCCGTGTTGAAAGTCGTGCATTACTTTTTTTCGAACGTGCTTACGGGATCGGGACATCAGGCATTGCGCACCCGCATCCAGGTGGCCGTGGCGGTGTTCAACATTCTCATCAATCTGTGGCTGATCCCCGCTTATTCGTGGCGTGGCGCCGCATGGTCCAGCATCGCGTCTGACGGCCTGCTGGCGTGCGGAATCGGCTTGGCAGTCTTCGTACTCTGCCGCCGCTCGCAAAGTGTCCTGGAAAACGTCACTGCAGATGCGGCTACAAATTAAGCATCCGTTTAAAACTCGCATGGATTCCTTTGCACAAACGCCGCATAGCAGCTTTCATTCAGGCTGCGGACTGACTTCATGAACATTTCGCGCAGATATCTCGGCGATGTTTTCACCATCGTGGTTTTGACGCTCGCGACCGGCGCCGGCACATCCGTATTTCTAAACAACAACACCTCCAAGGCCGTCGCCGAGGGCAATTCGTTGGTGCAAGTCGTTTGGGCCGGCATCTACGTAATCGTCGCGATTCGTGCCGCTAAGAACTATCGCGCGATCGTGGAAATGATCCGCGAGAACAAGTTTCTTGTAGCGCTGGTACTGCTCGCGGTTCTTTCCACCATTTGGTCCGAAGATCCCGGCCTTACGCTCCGCCGTAGCGCGGCCCTGGTGGGCACGACTCTGTTCGGTGTCGATTTTGCGGTGCGCTATTCCATTCGTGACCAGCTCAGGTTATTGGCAATCGCGCTCGGCGGAATCGTGGCGCTCAGCGTCGTCGTCCAGGTGTTTTTCCCCGGGCAAATCCCGACGGTGGACTTGGCCTATCCCCACGCGTGGGTGGGACTGTTCGAGCAGAAAAACGTCTTTGCAAGAATCGTGGTCCTCGCCACCATGGTGATCCTGACGGCGGTGCGTCGTTCGCCCGGCGGCATCTTGACCGCGGTTTTAGCCGTGGCTGCCGCGATTGGATTGATCGTCGCCACGGAGTCCATGACTTCGTTTCTGGCCCTGGGCGGCATGATGTTGGTCTTGCTGCTCGCTCCGACGCTGCGGTGGACTGCCCGCGTCCGTAGAGCCGTGCAGCTCTTTGGCGCCGTGATCGCCGCGCCTGCCCTGTACCTTCTGGTTCACTACCGGAATTCTCTCACCGAAATGATGGGGCGCAATAGCTCCCTCACCGGCCGCGTGCAGATTTGGGGTTATTCCCTCGCGAGCATCGCGCTGAAACCGATACTCGGTTACGGCTACAGCGCGTTCTGGGTGGCATCCGCGGAAGCCACCAGGATTGATGCGGCGCTGAATTGGACTGTCCCGCACGCGCACAATGCCTACATCGAATTGGCGCTGGAATTGGGATTGGTCGGGCTCGCGACCTACGTGGTCGCTTATCTGCTAGCCATCAAGCGGGCAGCTGTCTTTATGCGCCTGGAACCGGGCAACAGCGCAAAGTGGCCGCTCGTCTATCTTTGCTTCGTGTTCCTGCACAGTTTCACCGAAAATCATTTCGTAGTCGGGAATTCGATCTACTGGATGCTCTTCGTAGCCGCCGCGTGCTCGGTCACGCAGGTTGCCCCTGCTTTTGCTTGGGAAGATGAGGACGAAAGCGAGCCCGCAGCGGAGTTCGGGGCCCCGCTCGTATCCAGTTAGGTTGCCTGTGGCCACCTGTATCACAACAGCCGAGCCGAGCCTTCTTCGGACCACCAGTACAAAGGGTACGCAATGAATTTGATCGAGGTTGTGGCGCGCCGCACCAAACAAGCCTTGAGACTTTCGGATGACTCTCCATTCGTTTGCGCGATTCGTCCGCAGTATCATTCCGTGCTGGAGCGTCTCTATGGTCGCAAGGGCCTGAATCGCACGATTCATGGCGAGGAGCCCATTCGCTTACTGCCCTGCGCCCGGCAAATTCCGGAAGAGTATGAGCCTCCGGTGTTTACACTTCTAAAAGAATTGATCCATCCAGGATCTGTGATACTCGACGTCGGAGCGAATGTTGGCGTTCTCACGATGTTCATGGCCCGTTGGTCCGACCCCCGCGGGCAAGTTCACGCTTTTGAGCCCAATCCGGTTTCCAGGCAAGTTCTGATTGAGCACTTACGCCTCAATGAGCTCTCCGACAAGGTAACCGTTTGTCCTGTGGCGTTAAGCGATGTAGAGGGCATGACTGCGTTTTACACCGCCGACACCTCCGGCAAGAGCTCGCTATCGGAAGCAAATATCGGGCTGGATGCGAAGCAGATTCAGGTTCCGGTGACGACCATAGATGCGTACTGTCGTTCGCTGAATATTCGTCCTTCTTTGATTAAGATTGATGTCGAGGGATTCGAGTTTAGCGTTCTGAAGGGCGCGATGAATTCTCTTCGAGAGTTCGGCCCCGTGGTTCTCGTGGAATTTCACCCGACGAATTGGCCTTCGCTGGGAGTTGATCCCTGCCAGGCGGCGCTTCAATTGGCCGAGTTGAGCTACACGATTACCGCTGTGGAAGGCCAGACCGATGTTTTTTCAGAGTATGGACACGTAATCCTTGAACCAATGAGGTAGGCGCTCGCCCGAAGACACTTGCGTTGACCTCTTCGCGCGCTTTGCAGCGGCACCGAACCCGGCGTCAGACATTGATGCGCGGGCGGCCGCCGGCGAGAGCGAACTGCCGGTCAACTTCGAGACGTCGCGGCAATCCGTCAGGAATACGAGTGAGTAAAAACGATCAGCCAACAATAATAGTGTTCTGCGACCATCTCTTGTATCCGTCGGAGACGTTTATTCGCAACCAGGTTCAGGCGCTTCGCAGATTCGCTCCAGTCTATGCCGGCTCTCGTAGGGTTCCGGGGCTCGATTTACCGGAAGAAAGTACCTATACGATAAACCGCGGTGATCTGGCTGGCCGCGTTCGCGAAGTGATTTTCAAGCTTTCTGGCGTCGCCCCGCGCTTGGTGCAAAGGTTACGCGCGCTTGATCCGGTCTTAATGCACTCACACTTCGGTCCCGATGGACTCCGTGCTCTTCCGTTGGCGCGGAGCCTGGGTCTGCCGCTGATTGTCACCTTTCACGGCTCGGATGCGACGGCCACCGATGTTCGGTACGTAAAAGCTCCCTACGGGCACCGTCGCTACTTGGGGCAACGAAAGTTACTGCAGCAAGGAGGCACGCTGTTCTTGGCGGTCTCGCAGTTCATTCGCAAAAAACTTTTGGAACAAGGCTATCCGGCTGAAAAGGTCGTCGTTCATTACATCGGCGTTGATACCAGCCTCTTTTCCCCTCGCAAGGGCGAGGACCAGAACGAGTCTATCGTCCTGTTCATCGGCCGCCTGCACGAAAGGAAAGGCGTGGAATTTCTGATCAGCGCCATGGCCGAAGTGCAGAAGGAAAATTCGGCCGCGCAACTGGTTCTGATCGGGGACGGTCCTCTGCGCGGAAGGCTCGAGCAGCAGGCAAAAGAAAGTCTTCGACGCTTCAAATTCTTAGGTACGCAGAGTGCGGAGGTCGTCCGGGACTGGCTGGATCGCGCCAGCGTTTTCTCTGCGCCAAGCGTGAAGACCGTTTCAGGCGAAGAGGAAGCATTCGGCATGGTTTTCGCAGAAGCCCAGGCGATGGCGAAGCCGGTCGTCAGTTTTAGTTCCGGGGGAATCGGCGAGGCTGTGCAGCACGGTGAGACCGGACTATTGTCGCCGGAGCGCGATTGGCGCGCGCTGGCCCAGAACCTTTCGTTCCTGCTCAAGAACGCGGATCTTCGCCGCAAATTTGGTATGGCCGGTCGCGAACGGGTGCTTCGGCTCTTCGATCTGAACGCGCAAACCGCCAAACTGGAAACGATTTACGATAACGTGCTCCAAGCCGTCAACAGGGATGCTCGAAACCCGGCGTCGCAATACGCCCAGCAAGTAAGCTGACCATGCCCAGAGTCCTCATCATCCAGGCGGAAATGAAATACTATCGCGTCCCGTTTTTCACCGGGTTGCACGCAGCTCTACGCCAGGACGGCATTGATCTCGTGGTGGCCTATAGCAAACAAAACAGCAAGCAGGCGATTCGTGAGGACGGCGCCGAGCTGCCGCCCGAATTCGGTCGCAAGTTGCGCGGTCGTTGGTTCGCAAATCGCTTCCTCTATCAATCCGTTTGGAAGGAAGTTGCGAGCGCCGACTTGGTGATCGTCGGCAACGAAAACAAATACCTCGTGAATCCGTTCCTGCTGTTGCTTTCCGCGCTTCGGCTGAAAACGGTTGCGTTCTGGGGACTGGGCCCCAATAGGCATCCCGATCGTTCGCCTGTCTCGGAGTGGATCAAGGAAAGAATCGTAACTGCCCCCGACTGGTGGTTTGCCTATACGCAAGGGATCGCGGAGTATCTGCGGCGGCGCGGCATGTCCGCGCAAATCATCACAAATGTCCAGAACGCCACGGACATGCGGCGGCACTTGAAGGAGATTCACGACAGCGACGCCGTCCGAGCGAAGCAAGCACTCACCGGAAGTACCGACAGCCGCGTAGGACTTTACTGCGGCCTGCTCGGGCCGATTAAGGAAATACCGCTCTTGCTCGACGCCGCGAGGCTCGTGCGCCGGCGCTGTCCGGATTTTCACCTCGTCATCGTCGGTAATGGACCCGAGCGCCGCTGGATGGAAAAATCGATTGCCGGTGACCCCTGGATCCACTACGTGGGAGCGAAGTTCGGTCCTGAATGCGCTTTGTATTACAAAATCGCGGATTTATTCATGCTGGCCGGCACAGCGGGCCTGGCCATCGTGGACAGCTTTGCGGCCGGACTGCCGGTAATCGCAACTAATCTGACGACGCATTCCCCCGAAATTGAGTATCTCGTGGATGGCGAAAACGGTCGTATCACCGCTCACAGCGCCACGAGCATGGCAGACGCCGTCGTGGAAGCGCTCGCAAACCCGGCCCTCATGGCGGCGTTGCGCAGAGGAGCTCAGGCCGCGGGCTCGCAATACACCCTGGAGGCCATGATCGAGAATTTCCGCTCCGGCATCAGAGAATGTCTTGCGCGTTACAGCTCGACCTCGTGGAGTTCCCTCAAGACGCGCCACTACCGGGCGAACAATGTGGACGCTTAGCTTCAACCGAATAGCGATCGCTGCCGGGATGCTTGTAGCGTCTCTCGCGCTCTTGTTACCGGCTGTCACAAGAAATATAAGCGAATATATTCCTGATCCGCAGCCGATACCGGCCAGCCTATTTGGAATGAACATCAATCACATGGTGAGCCCAGGCGGCGCGCGCCCGCTCACTCCCTGGCCCAGCGTCAACCTGCCGGAGTGGCGGCTGTGGGACGCGCGTGTGACTTGGCCGGATATCGAGCCGGCCAGAGGCGACTGGCGATTCGGCACGCTGGATAAATCGCTCCAAATGGCCGAGGAGCACGGCACAGGCGTGGTTCTCACGCTAGGCCTCACGCCGCGCTGGGCCTCGGCCCGTCCGCAGGAGCCGTCGGGCTATGCCCCGGGATATGCCGCGGAGCCGGCCGACTTTGCGGATTGGCGCACCTTCGTTACCACGGTCGCCACTCGCTACAAAGGACGTATCCACGTTTACGAGATTTGGAACGAGCCCAATCTCAAGCAATTTTGGACCGGAAGCGTGGATCAACTGGTGGAGCTGACTCGCGACGCGTCGCTGATCATTCACGGAATTGACCCGCAGGCCCAGGTTGTTTCCCCGGCGGTCACCAGTTACTACGGAGTACGATATTTGGATGACTTTCTCCGCAAGGGGGGAGGCCAATACGTGGACATCATCGGATACCACTTCTACGTTGGTGATCAGCCCCCCGAAGCCATGGTGCAAGTGATTCGCTTGGTGCAAAAAGCCATGGCCGACAATGGAGTTGCCAACAAGCCCCTTTGGGACACCGAGGCCGGATGGTTTAAACCCAATCCGTTCCCGTCGGAAGAATTAGGCGCCGCTTACCTCGCGAGAGCCTACATTATGAATTGGGCCGCGAAGGTGCAGCGGTTCTATTGGTACGCCTGGGATAATCATAAAATGACGATCCAGACCACCGCAGCGGACGACCGCACCCTCACTCCCGCCGGTCGGGCTTTTGGTGTCATTCAGAAATGGCTCATCGGTGCGCGCATGGATTTCTGTAATCAGGATGACGATCATAGCTGGACCTGTCAATTGGACCGCAACGGCACGCATCAATGGATCGTGTGGAATTCTGCCGGCCCAAAGACTATCCCCATTCCCGCATCCTGGCACGCTAACAGCATCACTCCTTTACTAGAGGAAACGCGCCCTTGGGGCGGGACAACTTTGGAGATCGGGCCCGTTCCAATTCTCGTGACGCCCTAGGACCCTTCGAGGCTGGCCAATACATGAATTCAAATGTCATGACCACGGTGCCGCACTACGACGAGGAATACTTCAAGTATCAGTCCGAAATCGGTCGTTTCGGCGGGTGGGCCAACCTGTCCAAATTTTCTAAGTACATTCGCCCCGAAATGAAAGTACTGGATTTTGGCTGCGGCGGTGGATATCTGCTCGCCAACATCAGTTGCAACGAAAAACTCGGCATTGAGATCAACTCCGTTGCCCGGCAAGCGGCTTTGCGCGGCGGCATCAATGCCGTCGCTGCAACGACGCAAGTAGAAGACGGATGGGCCGACATCCTGATTTCGAACAACGCACTGGAGCACTGTCCGGACCCGCTCCTGGAGCTTCAGGCGCTCTTGCCAAAAGTGGCGCCGGGCGGCAAGGTCGTCTTCGTCGTTCCCTGCGAATCCATTCGTAACAAATATAGATCGGACGATCCTAACCATCACCTTTACTGTTGGAGCCCAATGTCCGCCGCAAACTTGTTCATGGAGGCGGGATTCCGGGTCCATGAATCCAAGGCTTACGTTCACGTCTGGCCGCCCCGATTCATTCCGCGGCTCCTCCGTTCGATTGGCGGACGGCCTTTGTTTGAAATCGGCTGCAGGTTGTACGGCCTTCTTACGTATTGGAATTTGAGTCCCGCGGTGACTTTGCAGGTTCGCGTCGTTGCCGAGCGCCCGGTCAAATCGTAGTCAGGGATGCAGTCTGCATTGGCCACCACAAGTCCAAACACCATTCACTTCGCAAGCTCATTCGCATCTTCCGTGCGGCACCAAGACGCCGTAGAGCTGGGTCATGGGACAAGTTGCCGGCAATATCATCGGATCCGGAACGGGGCTGAAGTCTCGTATCAAGCGGCTGCCGATCGTTGGAAAGGTGGCGCAATGGCTTGCGCGCGCCAGCAAACCGCTGCGCATTCGGTTCGCCCACTTTGATTCATCCAGTTATTGGGACTCGCGCTACGCCAAAGGAGGCAACTCTGGGGATGGCTCCTATGGCGAACTCGCAAAGTTCAAGGCCGGCATACTAAATGAGTTCGTCGCCGAAAATCACGTCGCTTCCGTGATTGAATTTGGGTGCGGAGATGGAAGCCAGTTGTCGCTGGCGCAGTATCCGCAATATGTCGGCCTCGATGTCTCACCGGCCGCGCTGCGGCGATGCCTCCATCTATTCCGAGGCGACGTAACCAAGTCGTTCCAGCGCTACGGCGAACTTGAACCGAATGTCTTGCGGGCCGAGCTGGTGCTATCGCTGGACGTCATCTTCCATTTGGTGGAAGATAATGTCTACGAAAGGTACATGCGGGACGTTTTCAAAGCAGCCACTCGCTTTGTGATCATCTATTCGGATGATGTGGAAGCTCCGCGTGACCTGTTGCACGTCCGCCACCGCAAGTTTAGCGATTGGGTTGACCACAACCGGCCCGATTGGCGTCTCATACGGCATATACCTAATAATTTTCCGTGGGAAGCAGAAACGGAACGCGGTTCATTTTCGGACTTTTGGATTTACGAAAAAAGTCACTAATTCACACGAAAAGGAGCGCTACGCGATTTGGTCCGAGTCTGAACGCTGAGACACGGTCCCCGATGAATATTTCCTCACCGGGAATGTCCCACAAACAGCACAATAGATTCAGTGGCGCGCGCTTTCTGCCCAGCCTGATAGTCCCCAGCCGGCCGGTCAATATGCGCGACATATCACTTAAATCTGTTGTACATTTGGATGTCTTTAGCGCTTGGGCCCAGTAGCGTTGAAGGCGTATGACTAACCACACCGACACGATTAACGGCATTATGTCCGTCTTGAAGGACAAGATTACCCTTCCAGACTCGCCCCAGAACCTTGGCCACGCATACCGGACAGCGAAACCGTTCCCGCACCTCATCATTGACAATATGTTTCCGAGTAGTCAGTTGGAAGGCCTGCTCGCGGAGATGCGGCCGCTTACCGCCGATCATTGGGTCCAGGAAGACAACGCGCACCTGAAAAAACTGAATCTGCGCTCGGCGGTAGATCTCGGTGGCAACGGCTTTCAGCACGCTTCCTTTTTGCATTCCGCCGGGTTTCTCTACCTGCTTTCGGAATTGACCGGCATTTGGGAGTTGCTGCCAGATCCGTATCTCCAGGGCGCGGGATATCACATCATCCCGCCGGGTGGTAAGTTCGATGTCCACGTTGACCGCAACACCGCCTACGAGACAGGCTTGAAACGCCGCCTCACTCTCATTACCTACCTCAACAAATCCTGGGAGCATGACTATGGCGGCCAGCTCGAATTGTGGAACTCGGACGGGACTCGGTGCGACGTCGTGGTTGAGCCAGCTTTCAATCGCACTATAATTTTTGAGATTGCCGATAAGAACTACCACGGAGTTCCTAATCCCGTTGCAGCTCCCAACGGACGAAGCCGGAACTCCTTCGCGGTGTACTACCACACCACGGCAAGCAGGGAGCAGAAGGACTTTCGCCCGCACGGTTCGATTTACGCGCCCAGTTTTTACGGCGTGGAGAAGAATGGTTCGGCGTTCCGTCGAACAATCAAGGATCTAACTCCGCCTATTTTGGTTCGTGGTCTCAAAAAGCTGCAAAAAACCAAATAATTCTCCGCGAGGCCGTCCTGGAGCGCAGCATCACATCGTAAAGGACTCTGTCCCTACGTTCGCTCACTGCCAGGAACGAAAACGCCGTCCACGATGCCGCCGCTCCGATTCGTAAGTCAGATGGAGACTCTGCCAACCAACCGATGAAGATTCTTCTGGTCCACAATACCTATCAACAAGCGGGCGGCGAAGACGTCGTTTTTCAGCAGGAAAAGCAGAATTTGCAGCGCGCTGGTCACTACGTGGCCACCTACGAGCGCAGCAATCATGAGATCGAGCAGTTCTCGGCATTGCAGCGCGCGATGCTAATCACTCGCATTGTCTGGAACTCGGACTCGCGTCAGGAATTCGCACAACTCCTGGCGCGAGAATCTCCTGACCTGGTCCACGTCCACAACACCTTCATCATGGTTTCGCCTTCCATCTATAGCGCGTGCCGTGACCAGGGAGTGCCGGTTGTGCAGACTCTGCAAAATTATCGTCTGATGTGTCCGGGCGCTCTTTTTTTTCGCGAAGGCAAAGTCTGCGAGGAATGCGTCGAACACAGTTTGTGGCGCGGCATTCGGCACGGCTGCTATCGCGACTCACCCGTACAAACAGCCGGCGTGGCGCTGATGCTCGCGTGGCATCGTCAATTGAAAACCTACCACGAACTCGTGGACTGCTCTGTCGCGGCCACCGAATTCTCACGCGGTAAATTTGTGGCGGCTGGCTTTGACGCTGATAAGATCGTCGTCAAACCTAATTTCGTGGACCGCGACCCTGGCCCCCGCGAACGGGCCGGCGATTACGCCGTATTCGCGGGACGGCTGTCGCCAGAGAAGGGCGTGGCCACCCTCCTGGAGGCGTGGGGGCAGGTCCACCCAGATATCCCGCTGAAAATCGTGGGCGATGGTCCTCTGCGCGCAAACTTGGAAGCCCAGGCGAAAGAGCGCGGTCTGCGCGGCATCACTTTTTGTGGGCGCCTTTCTCGCGACGAAACAATCGCCACCGTCAAGGGCGCGCGCTTCCAGATCACTCCAAGCGTCTGGTATGAGGGCTTTCCCATGGTCATCGTCGAAGCATTTGCCTGCGGCGTTCCCGTGCTTGCTTCTCGGCTGGGTGGGATGCAGGAAATCGTCGCGGACGGTGGCACCGGTCTGCACTTTAATCCCGGCGACCCGCAGGATCTTGCAAGCAAAGTGGAATGGGCATGGAATCACCCTGCTGAACTGACGGAAATGGGACGCGCTGCCCGTCGCAAGTATGAAACTGATTACACCGCCGAGAAGAACTACTCGCTCCTGATGCAAATTTATGAACAGACCATGGCCACCTATGTCTGACATATCCAACGATCAACACAAAACTGACGCCCCCAGCTACAACGTCCTCGGTGTGCCAGTGCACTGCGTGCGAATGCCCGATGTGATCGCGGAAATGGAATCGTGGATCGCGAGGCGAGATCGCACCCGCTACGTCGCCATCACTGGAATGCACGGCGTCTCGGAATCGCGGAAGGACTCGCGCTTTCGAGAGATATTGAAATCCGCTTCCCTGGTTGTGCCGGATGGAATGCCGCTCGTATGGCTGGCTCGTTGGCATGGGCACGCGATCAGCCAGCGTGTCTGCGGTTCGGACCTCATGGAAGCGTTTTGCCAGCAGACCGGCTCTCGCTATCGCCATTTCTTCTACGGTGGTGCCTCAGGAGTGGCCGAGGACCTCGCGCAAAATCTTCGCGAACGCCACCACATCGGCGTAGCCGGCACGTTCACTCCGCCGTTTCGTCCCCTGACGGACCAAGAAGAAAAAGAAGTCGCGGCCCGCCTCCAGGCTGCCGCCCCGGACGTATTGTGGATTGGCTTGAGCACCCCCAAGCAAGAGCGCTGGATGTACGAACACCGCGAAAAGTTCCTCGTCCCGGTGATGCTCGGAGTGGGCGCTGCGTTCGATTTCAACTCCGGGAAACTCCAGCGGGCGCCTGCTTGGATGGGTAACACCGGCCTCGAATGGCTCTTTCGCTTGCTTGTCGAGCCAAAACGCTTGTGGAAACGGTACCTCGTGAACATCCCCGGGGCCGTATGGAGCGTCTCACTCGAAATGTTCCATCTGAAAAAATTTGACTAGGCGACAAGCAGCGCGAACGAAACCAACCGCAATCTGCATTCACCCCGCTCGATGAAAATCCGCGAATTCACTCGCCACGGCTCGGGACATTTGGTCTGACTCCAGGATTCGACAGCCGGATTACTCTGCATCACCCCTCCGAGGGCGAACTTCAAAATCAACCTTGCGAAGTAGATACGACGCATACAGCGCCCGTGCTTTGAATCGAGTTTCAGGAGCGACGTTTGACTGATATTCCACAAAAGCATTCAACATTGGCCTATCGTGCCGATATTGACGGCCTTCGAGCGGTCGCTGTGCTGCTGGTAATCGGCTACCACCTGGAGATTGCAAGGTTTCGCGGCGGATTCGTCGGCGTGGATGTGTTTTTCGTCATTTCGGGCTTCTTGATTAGCTCTGTGATTTTGGCGCAAATCTCTGCTTCCACGTTCTCCATAGTTTCTTTCTACGAGCGCCGCATCCGGCGGATTTTTCCCGCCCTGATGGTAATGATGTTTATTACTAGCGTGTTAGCGTATAGATATTTCCTTCCCACGGAGCTTCAAGATTTCGCCAAATCTCTCCTGGCGGCCACTTTTTCGGTCTCCAACTTTTATTTCTGGCGACATTCTGGATATTTTGATGCGCCTGCCGCGATGAAGCCGTTGCTGCACACCTGGTCGCTCGGCGTCGAAGAACAGTTTTACATTGTTTTTCCGCTTTTCCTCGTTTTGGTGCGGCGGCTTTTTCCCAACAGGCTGCGCCTGGCGGTCGTGCTGATCGCCCTCGTTTCCTTTGCGGTGAGCGCCGTTGGCGCATTCAAGGATCCCGTCTCCACGTTCTATCTTGCCCACACCCGGGCTTGGGAGTTGCTGCTGGGAACGATTCTCTCTCTCAAACTACTGCCTGATATTTCCAGGCCGCTGCTGCGAAATCTCGCGGCTGCGCTTGGTCTCGTCTTGATCGTGGCGGCAGGCTATTACTACCGGACGATCACGCCCTTTCCCGGTATCGCGGCACTGGCGCCTTGCCTTGGCGCCGCGCTCATCATTGCCGCGGGCCAGTCCGGAACGTCCCTGGTCGGCCGGGCTTTATCGTTCAAGCCCATGGTCTTCATTGGCTTGATCTCCTACTCTCTTTACCTGTGGCATTGGCCCATCATCGTTTTCCAGGGCGTTGGTACTCTGCTCGGAACCGGTCTTCCGGGCAGAGTCTCCAAATCCATTATCATCTTGGCTTCGTTCGTCATGGCCACGACATCGTGGAAGTTTGTCGAAGTGCCTTTTCGCAGTGGCCGCCTCAAACTAACGGGCCTTGCCGTGTTTAAAGCTGCGTTTGGTAGCGCGGCGACGCTCAGTGCCATGGGCATCGCTATGCTGGTATTTCACGGCATCCCATCCCGCTTTCCTGCAGACGCCGTCCGGGTGGCGTCATATCTTGATGACGGCGCCAATCAGCAATATCGCCTGGGCACCTGTTTTCTTTCATCCACGAATACGTATGAGGATTTCAATTTCTCAACCTGCCTGCATGAAGACAGCGCCAAAAAAAATTACCTGCTGATCGGCGATAGCCATGCCGCCCATCTTTGGTACGGGCTTTCGACCGCACTTCCGGACGTTAACGTTATGCAGGCGACATCCTCGGGGTGCATGCCGACGCTGGAGCAAAGCAGCACCGCCGAGGATCGCGGCCGGCGTCTGATGAACTACATTTTCCAGGACTTCCTGCCCACGCACGATGTGGACGCTCTCCTGATTTCCGGTCGTTGGTCGCCTGATGATATTCCGCGCCTTTCGCGCACCATCGCCTGGGCAAAGGAACGGAAAATCGACGTCATATTATTCGGGCCGATGGTTCAGTACGATTCGGCGTTGCCTCGCCTCCTCGCCACTTCCATTCGGGATAATGCCCCGAGCCTTCCCTTTGACCACCGCATCGTCGAGTATCAACGTCTGGACGACCAGATGTTGAACCTCGCCGAAACCGAATGGAGAGTTCGCTATATTTCGTTCTTCAAGACGTTATGCGGTCCTGCGTCTTGCCTTGAATACGCGGGAAACGGTGTGCCGCTGCAACTCGACTACGGCCACTTGACGAAGGAAGGTTCGGTTCTTGTGGCGCAAAAGTTACTCCAAGACGGCGAGTTGCCGTAATTCGACGCGGAAGTTGTGCCACCCGTACACCCAATGCTTCACCGCTTGCTCGCAGGGCTTCAAGTCCAGATTCGTATCACGCTCTAGTAACCTGCACAATAATCCACCCGCTGGATCTCCTCGCTTACCCACCTAAGTTGGCGCCTCTGTGTTTCCAGGAATTCCGGGGTTTCGCCTCATGACTCAAGTCTTACTCGCGCAGCGACACGCTCACGGTCGGAGGCCCGCCCGCAACTTGCCCGCCAACGAACATTCGCCGCTATGTTAACCTACGGATTGTCAGTCGTTTCTCCACGGCGGGCCTGTAGCTCAGATGGATAGAGCAGCGGTTTCCTAAACCGTTTGTCGGGAGTTCGACTCTCCCCAGGCCCACCAAAATCATCTGCTCAGTCTCGCAAAATTACTCGGAACCAAGCACCACACCGCTCACCGCAGCTGTATTGGCATTTTCGACAGCGGCACGCCTTACTTCTCCGACTTCTACCTGCAACTTCGCTACGATGTGTGCACAGGAGCGCAGGCATTCGCCCAATGCACAACGTCCCGAAGTTGATGCCCTGACGATTCTTCTCTGGAGGTAAGCCCTATGGAACAACAGTTCGTGGTGGAGCGCACGGAAAACCGCGTGGGCATGAAGCTGACGGCGATGCTCATCGGGACACACGGCAAGTTGGGAGTGGAAAAAGCGATCACAGAAAATGTCAGCGCCCGCGGCGCCCGCGTCATCTCCACCAGCGAATGGTTCGTTGACGACACCATTCTGTTTTCCCTGCCAGCCGGTCACTTTACGTCCGCGGCCCGGGTCGCCTATTGTGATGCCTTAGGTCAAGGGCGGTTTGGAACAGGCTTGGAATTCGTTGGATCGAGCGAGGCCTTGGAAATGAACGCGCTAGCCACGGCCGCGGAATCTCCACTGGCATAATTGCAGCTAACCGCGACACCCGGAGGCCTGCGTATCGAGCCTCGATACTGCGAGCATTTGTCGGGAGACCGCTCTACCAAGCCATCGAATCCGGAGTATTCTCCGCAATCCCTCAGTTAAATCGCACGTACTCGAAATTCAACGGCTGCCTGTTGATTCCGCGTGCCGGAGGCGCAATCCAATTGGCAAATTTCCCGGGTTCGATGACGCGCCCGGCCATCAGCGATTGCACGAAAGTTTGGTCCTCGGCGCTAGGCAGCCACTTGTGCTCATTATTTTCCCAAGCCTCTTTCGTCAGTACATCGCCTTCCGGGCTGATGAATTTTCCGGCGAAATTGCCGATGGCCCGGTGGAATCCTTTGTGCGGCAGAATCAGACGAAAACTAATTCCAGCTTGCTCGATGATTTTGTTCCAGCGATCCACGCCACCTTGAATCTCCGCGATGTAATCGTCGCGCAACCGCTCGTTCAAAGCCGTGAGCGCAGGAACTTGCCGCGTGATGATCTTGTTGCCGGCAACCTCCATCACGGGATACTGGGCATCTTGCAGCTCGTGATCGTCCGCGATCTTCGTCTCTTCGTAACGCCCCTTCAGCCCGGTAGTGTAGTAGCTGGCCGCGTTGGAGGAAGCGTCCGAGCCAAACAGGTCAATCGTCACGCTGAAATGAAAATTCAGGTATTTCTGCATGGTGGGCAGGTCAATCACGCCCAGCGCGCGAACTTCCGCCGGGTTTTCAACCTTGTGTTCTTTCATCACCTCGCAGGTGCGCTGCAGTATTCGGCTAATCCCGGTCTCGCCCACGAACATATGATGCGCCTCTTCCGTCAGCATGAATCGGCAGGTGCGCGCCAAAGGATCAAAACCCGATTCCGCCAGCGCACATAGTTGGAATTTCCCGTCGCGATCGGTAAAGAACGTGAACATGTAGAACGCCAGCCAGTCCGGCGTCGGCTCGTTGAACGCGCCCAGTATCCGCGGATTATCCGCGTCACCGGAACGCCGGTCCAGCAGAGCTTCCGCTTCCTCGCGCCCGTCGCGCCCAAAATAACGATGCAGCAGATAGACCATCGCCCAAAGGTGCCGACCTTCTTCCACATTCACCTGAAAAATGTTCCGCAGGTCGTACAAAGAGGGGCAGCACATTCCCAGCAGCCGCTGCTGCTCCACCGATGCAGGTTCCGTATCGCCTTGCGTCACGATTACGCGCCGTAAAGTGGAGCGGTACTCGCCCGGAACGTCCTGCCATGCCGGCTGCCCCTTGTGCACGCCAAAATTCACTTGGCGCTCGGGGTCGCGCGGTTGCAGGAAAATTCCCCAACGATATTCCGGCATGCGCACATAACCGAACTGCGCCCATCCGTCCGGCTCCACGCTGGTCGCGGTGCGCAGGTAAACCTCCAGCGCATGGCTCTCGCTCGGTCCCATGTCGTACCACCAGTTCATGTACGCCGGCTGCCAATGTTCCAGCGCGCGCTGCAGCACGCGATCTCTTCCCAGATCCACGTTATTCGGAATTTTTTCCGTGTAGTCAATCATTGCGATCTCCTTGCAAGAGCTGGATATAAAAATCGATCGGCCCGCTAATACAGGCCTACACTCTCTCCCAGTTGAATTTCACCGGCGCCCCGGTCCCGTAGATTTTGAGCGCGCCGCTTTCGCCCACGGCATTCGGGCGCACAAAAATCCAGTTTTGCCACGCGGAAAGCCTGCCAAAAATCCGGCTTTCCATAGTCTCGTTCATGCCGAAGCGCAAATTCGCTTCGAGGCCGGTCAATGCATCCGGCGAAAGCGCGGTTCTGGACTCAACCGCCTGTCGTACTTCATCCTGCCAATCGAGCTCATCGGGCGCGGCAGTGACTAACCCCGCGTCGAGCGCATCTTGTGCCTGCAACGGGCGGCCAACCTGCCCGTGCAACTTTTCGATTTGCGATGAATCCTGATAAAACCGCGCCGCCAATCGCGACAACCCATTCACCATCGGCAAAGCGCCAAAACTAATTTCTGAAAGCGTCATGGACGCTTTCGCGTCGCCCTCCTGCGTATCGAGCATGTAAACACGATCCGCAGCAAGCGCCAGTTCGAGCAACGTTCCGGCACAGCAAGAATTAGGCTCGACAAACGCGAACAGCGAACGCGACGAAACGTCCAGGCGCGCAAACGTGCGCCGCATCATGCCCAGCACTTCGCGCACAAACCAGTTTCCCTGATTCTTTAAGATGAAATCGTCAACCGCTAGCACAGCGTCCGGATTTCCCGTCGTCTTCAAAATCCACAGTCCCAATTCCGTTTCGTTGGTGCGCAAACCTAGAATTGCGTCATCCAACTCCCGCGCCATCTGCAACGGCCACCAAGCGGCTCCCGCCGTAATCACTTTATTCAAGCTCCACGGCCCCGCGCTCTCCGGCGCTCGCACCGTCAGCGTCACGGTACGAGCCGCACGATTCACCTGCGCGTCCACGAATTCGTAGTGTCGCCCCGCGTCATCAACGGTTCGCTGCAGCGGCGTCAGGGAGGAGATTCCCTGCGCACCCGCTGGACGGTCGCTCTTCTCCGCCAATTGCAGCGAGCGCTGCTTCACGTGTTCGGCAAATTGCTGCGTCTTCACCGCGTCATCCACGAAGCCCCAGTCCTTCGCCCGCTGGCCTTTCACGCCATCGGCGGAAGTGCAAAAAATATCCGCATGATCCCTGCGAACTTTGCGCTTATCGGTAACGCGCGTGAGCCCGCCCGTGCCCGGGAGCACGCCCAACAAAGGAACTTCCGGCAGGCTGACCGCGGACGAGCGATCATCCACCAGAACTATCTCATCGCAGGCCAGCGCCAGTTCGTACCCGCCGCCCGCCGTCGTGCCGTTCAAGGCGGCAAGAAACTTCAATCCCGAGTGGCGGCTCGCGTCTTCGATCCCATTGCGCGTCTCGTTCGTGAACTTGCAGAAATTCACCTTCCAGGCGTGCGAGGAAAGTCCCAGCATGTAAATATTCGCTCCCGAGCAGAAAATCCGGTTCTTCGCGCTGGAAATCACGACGGATCGAATCTCCGGATGTTCAAATCGGATTCTTTGCAGCGCATCATGCAACTCGATGTCCACCCCCAAGTCGTAGGAATTCAGTTTTAATTTGTACCCCGGACGCAGCCCGCCATCCTCATTCACGTCCATCGTCAAAGTGGCGACCGGCGCTTCATAAGCCACTCGCCAATGCTTGTATTTTGCCGGCTCGGTCTGGTAGTCAACCGGTGCCGCGCTCGTCTGCGAATCCTGCGCTACGCTTGAGTCCACAAATCCCTCCTACTTCGTTTCCGTTTGCACCGCGTGTTTCAATTTCGAAAAACTTTCGTCCACCGACTCGCCGGACGTTTCCAATTCAACGTCGGCCCGGCGATAAAGGGGTTCTCGCGCTTCGAGAATCCGGCGCAGGTCGGCCATCGCTTCATTGTTCTCGCCCATCACGCGAAAATCACCCTGCGCGATCACTCGCGACATGTGCTCTTCGGGGCTCGCTTTTATCCAGACCGTAAAGCACTTCGCCAGCAAGCGATCGTACGTTTCCTTCTCGGAAACCACGCCTCCGCCAATCGAAAGGACGACGCTTGCGTATTCCTTGAGTACCCGGTCCAGCGTCCGCTTCTCAATTCGGCGGTAACCGGCCTGCCCGTAAAGCGAAAAAATCTCGGGCAAGGCAATTCCGGCATCATGCTCGATTTCGCGATCCAGTTCGATGAAGGGGATACCCAACTCGCGCGAAAGTTTCGCTCCCAATGTGGACTTGCCCGCGCCGCGCAAACCAATCAGCGCAATCCGCGAACGCCGGGATTTTTCCTCGCTCGCCAGCTCGCGCGTCAGCCGCCGCAGAGTTTCCCCCAGCCGCTGCGACGGAAGCCGCTCCAGCAATTCGCCGATCCTTCGCTTCTCGTCTGGTACGGGCGCTCTGGGCGCAAACAGGTCCGCCAGTGACACGTTTAATGCCGTCGCTATCCGCCGCAGCAGCACGATGG
The DNA here is from genome assembly GCA_963804655.1 of uncultured Acidobacteriota bacterium. GTDB lineage: Bacteria > Acidobacteriota > Terriglobia > Acidiferrales > UBA7541 > Palsa-295. Next base: position 733,220 of record CAWDRE010000002.1, read on the forward strand.
AAACGTTCCCGTCGCCCAATTCCAGTTGCGCTAGATGACGCTCCGAGACGTCCGCTTCTCGCGCCACCATCTTGCGCGTCATCCCCCGCAGACTTCTCAACTCACGCACTCGCGCACCGAGAAATCCCAGAAAGTTGGCGTCGCTGGCGGGCAGCGCTCGCTCAGCGAGCGGAACCAGAGCGCGAATTTGCGTTTCGGCAGTCGTATTGGGCTCCCGGGATGCCATGCAGTATAATACACCTCATTTTGCTGTCGCGCGAGTTTTTTGCATGCATCGGTCGCACCTCGGAAACCGTACAATTACCTCGTAAGTGTATTTGCATTAGGCACATAGATTGAAATATCCGTAAGCTATAACTGCGGTACTGCTTTCTGGCATGCACAATACTGCTCTTGACAAACAATAGTCGTCTCGTCACGGCAACGTATACGTCCGCGAAACATCGCGCCGAAAATAGTCCAAACGTACCATCGCACGGTACCCCATGGCTGATGCTAAGGTTTACTCATGCGCGTGCGCTGTACCCATTGCTCGGCTCAAACCGATTTGGACGACCGCCAGTACGCCGGTCGCCGCATGGCGCAAATCCGCTGCTGGATGTGCGCACAAAGCTCTCTGGTTGACCTGGTGCCGCTGGATATGAACTCCTCCACGTTGGCTACCGATCCGGTGGCGCCGGGCGAGCGCCCGTTCGCCGCTGCGCGCTTAGCGGAATCTTCCAGGACGCAAACCGCAACGCTCGACCTTCCCGTGGGCAAATCCATCACCATCTCCGTGATTGACGGTCCGTCATTGGGTTTCCAACGCGATCTCACGATGCCCCTTGTAACCCTCGGCCGCTTGCGGGGCGGTGCGGACATTGAGATTGATGACCCCCAGGTATCGCGGCTCCACTGCGCAATCGAAGTGAAGAACGATGCCGTTTTTCTGCGCGACCTGCGCTCGACGAATGGCACCTACGTCGCCGGAAAACGAGTCCTGGCTGCGAGACTCGACGCCTCGGCCGAATTCCGCATAGGGATCACCGCACTGCGTGTTGACATAGCATCCCACTAGCGCTGCATCCCGCACCCGCCGCGCACCACCCAAAGTTTGCCTCTGCATCGCGCTTACGTCTGGGGTATGCTCGCTTCCTACAAATCTAAAGCCGGTTAGGGCGATTACCGCTCGTTTTGCCGGTGGTCAAATCTTCGGGGGAGCAGGTGAGTCGTGAAAAGGATGAGCAGAAACTCGGAATGGGTCGTGCCATCCCGAGGCGTGATTTCCTCAATGGCTTTGCGGTAACAGTCGGCGGATCCTTACTCTCTCCCGGAACCCAGTGGTTCGAGCGCTTTGGCCTCCCGCATTCCCCGTTTTTCCCTGAATCCACCAGCACCTATTATCCTCCCGCCTTGACGGGCATGAGGGGGACCACCGATGCAGTGATGGAGGTTGGCCACGCCCTCCGCGACGGCAATACCTGGAACAATCCAACGCCCGATTCCGATTCATACGACTTGATCGTTGTGGGCGGCGGCATCAGCGGGCTTTCCGCGGCGTATTTCTTCCGCAAGCTCGCCGGGCCCAATGCCAAAATCCTCATTCTAGAAAACCACGACGATTTCGGCGGCCACGCGCGCCGCAACGAATTTCACACCGATCGCCGAATGATCCTCGGGTACGGTGGCACGCAATCCATCGCCGGCCCCAAGCTCTATAGCAAGCAAGCGAAGGAACTTCTCGCTGAGCTAGGCATTGATGTCCAGCGCTTTTACAAGTATTACGACCAGAACTTCGAAAAATCCAACGACCTCTCGCGCGGCATTTTCTTTGACAAGAAGACTTTCGGCGAAGACCGGCTCGTCGCGGGGACCGGCAAACCATCCTGGCCCGCATTCCTCGCCCGGACGCCTCTCTCGCCGCCAGTGCAGAGAGATCTCGCGCGGCTTTACACTGAAAAAGTTGATTATCTTCCGCATCTCTCTTCATGGGACAAAAAAGTCCTGCTCGCCAAAACCAGCTACAAGGATTATCTGCTCAACTACGTCAAGGTCACCCCCGACGCAATTCCGGTGCTGCAGACGGAAACCTACGGCCTCTACGGAGTCGGCATTGACGCAGTTCCCGCGGGAGATCTGGCGGGACTCGGCTATCCCGGTTTTGCAGGAATGGATTTCTCCGGTCCTCCCGGTCCCGGATTAGGCGTCGAAATCACCAAACAGGATGAAGGAGACGAACCCTACATTTTTCATTTTCCCGATGGCAATGCTTCCATCGCGCGCCTGTTGGTACGTTCACTGATTCCCGCCTCCGCGCCCGGAAAAACAATGGAGGACATCGTCACGGCGAAACTCGACTACGGGACTTTGGACGACGCAGCTTCTCCCGTGCGCCTGCGTCTGAATAGCACCGCGATCCATGCCCGCAATCTCGGCGATCCCGCAGCGGCCGAAGCAGTCGAAGTGACCTACGTGAAAGACGGCCGCGCGCGCACGGTACGAGGCGCCGCCTGCGTGCTGGCCTGCTGGAACATGGTGATTCCTTACATGTGCCCCGAGCTGCCGGATAAGCAGAAAGAAGCCCTCGCTTACGGCGTAAAAGTGCCTCTCGTATATACCAATGTCTTGATCAGCAATTGGGAGTCGTTCAAGAAACTCGGAGCCAGTGGCGTGCGCTGCCCGGGAAGTTATTTCGAAACCGTGACGCTCGATTTTCCCGTCAGTATGGGTGAGTACCAATTCCCGCGTAATCCAGCCGAACCTTGCGTCCTGCACTTGGAAAGAGTCCCTTGCAAACCGGGTCTTCCAGCGCGCGATCAGCAACGAGCCGGCCGCATGGAGTTGCTCACCACCACGTTCGCAATTTTCGAGCGCCACATTCGCGAACAACTCGGCGCCATGCTTGGACCTGCTGGCTTTGATCCCGCCCGCGACATCCAGGCCATCACCGTGAATCGCTGGCCGCATGGCTATGCCTACGAATACAATTCGCTGTACGATCCCAATTGGCCGGAAGACCAGCAACCGTGCGTGATCGGTCGCCAGCCCTTTGGCCGCATCTCTATCGCGAATTCGGACGCGGAAGCTTTCGCCTATACCAACGCCGCGATTGACCAGGGTTTTCGCGCAGTCACTGAAGTTACGCGCTTCAAGCGAGCCGCCGGAGCATAAAGCAAGAGTAAGGACGCGTACGCCTTGAGCCAATCACAAACAATGCGCCTGCTCGATCCCTTGTTCACCACCGACCGGGCCCGTGAGATTTTTTCCGATCGCGGCAGGCTGCAGGGCATGCTCGATTTTGAGGCCGCACTGGCTCGCGCCCTCGCGCGTTCCGGTGTTGCACCATCGCAAAGTGCGCCTGCAATCCAGGCGCAGTGCAAATCGGAACTTTTCGCGATGGACGCGCTGGCGCGCGAAGCCGCTCTCGCCGGAAACCTGGCGATCCCGCTGGTAAAAGCGCTCACCGCAGCCGTTGCCAAGTCCGATGAAAAAGCCGCAGGTTTCGTCCACTGGGGTGCCACCAGTCAGGACGCGATTGATACCGGCCTCGTCCTGCAGTTGCGGGTGGCCTTCGATCTCATCTCGCCAGGGCTCGCAGAATTGTCCGACGCGCTCGCTCGCGTCGCCGAAAAGCATCGGAGCACTTTGCTCGCCGGCCGCACTTGGTTGCAGCAAGCGAGCCCGATAACCTTCGGCCTGAAAGCCGCCGGCTGGCTGGACGCCGTCAATCGCGATCGTGCCAGAATCGATGTCGCGCGCCAGCAAGTTCTCGTGGTGCAGTTTGGCGGCGGAGTTGGCACGCTCGCCGCGCTGGGGGAGCAGGGCCCGGCAGTCGCGCGCGCGCTGGCTGAAGAGCTGAAACTGGAACTCCCCAGCATCCCGTGGCATGCGCACCGCGATCGTTTCGCGGAAGTTGCCACGGCGCTTGGCCTCCTTGTCGGCACTCTCGGAAAGATTGCGCGCGATTTTTCATTGATGGCACAGACGGAAGTGGGCGAAGCTCTCGAACCCGCCGCTCCCGGCCAAGGCGGCTCCTCCACCTTGCCTCACAAACGCAATCCGGTCGGCTCCGCGGTGGTGCTAGCTGCCGCCATACGCGTACCGGCGCTGGTCTCCACCATGCTCGCTGCGATGGTTCAGGAACACGAGCGCGGCCTGGGCGGCTGGCACGCCGAATGGGAAACGCTCCCGGAAATTTTCTTGCTCGCGGCGGGCGCGCTGTCTCACACGATTCATATCGCGAAGGGCCTCGAAGTTCACGAAACGAAAATGTCCGCGAATCTGGCGGCGACGCAGGGCCTGATCCTTTCCGAAGCTGTCGCCATTGCGCTGGCACAACACGTTGGCCGAATGCCGGCGCACCATTTGATCGAAAACGCCGCGCACCAGGCGCTCCAATCGGGGCGGCCCTTGCGAGACGTCCTCGCGGAAAACAAAGCCGTGCGCGAGCATCTTTCCGTCGCGGATATAGATAAGCTCTTGGATCCCGCGAACTACACGGGCTCGGCAGCGTCCATGATTGACCGCGTCCTGGCGGGTCACAAGAAGCAACACTAAACACTAAGCTCTAAGCAATATTTGCAACGGACACACGGAAAGCAACGAACATGCCCCTGATCGTCGCGAACGGAACCAGTTTTAACTATCAAATTGACAGCCCTGCCAATGTTCCGGTCGTCCTGTTTTCAAATTCACTGGGCACCAATCTTTCCATGTGGGACCGGCAAATTCCCGCGCTCGCGCAAAAGTTTCGCGTCCTGCGCTACGATATGCGCGGGCACGGCCTCTCCAGCGTCACTCCAGGTCCGTACACCATCGCGGGACTGGCGCAGGACGTGCTCGGCCTGCTCGACGCGTTGAAAATCGAGCGCGCGCATTTTTGCGGCCTCTCCATCGGCGGAGCACTCGGCCAATGGCTCGGCGTTAACGCCGCGGATCGTTTCAAGAGCATCGTGCTCAGTAACACCGCGGCGCGCATCGGCACAGCTGACGGCTGGGACGCGCGCATCAAAAGTGTTCGTGCAGGCGGCGTCGCTTCGGTCGCGGACGCCGTGCTCTCGCGTTGGTTTACCGAAGCTTTCGCCGGGAAATCGCCGGAAGCAGTGGAAGCCACGCGGCAGATGCTCTTGCACACTTCGCCGGAGGGCTATATCGCCAGCTGTATGGCCCTGCGTGAAATGGACCAGCGCGAAACCGTCGCGCGCGTGTCGGTTCCCACGCTCGTGCTCGCCGGCGCGAAAGACGTAGTCACCACGCCCGCCGACGCCCGCTTCCTCGTCGAACGTATCCCCGGTGCGGAATATGCTGAATTGAACGCCGCGCATCTTTCTAATATCGAGGATGCGGACGCCTTCACCGGCGCGTTGATGAATTTTCTGATCAAGCAGGAGGCGCAGTGATGGACGAACGTGAGCGACATTCAGCCGGCATGAAAGTCCGGCGGGCGGTCCTTGGCGATTTGCACGTGGATCGCGCCGAAGCGGCCAAAAACGCCTTCAGCGAGCCCTTCCAGGATTTGATCACACGCTACGCGTGGGGCGAAATTTGGTCGCGCCCCGGCTTGCCCCGCCACACGCGCAGCCTGCTGACCCTTTCCATGATGATCGCCCTGAACCGTGGCGACGAATTTCGCCTACACGTGCGCGCCGCTCTCAATAACAAAGTGTCGCGCGAAGAAATCCAGGAAGTGCTGCTGCAAAGCGCCATTTATTGCGGTGTGCCGGCGGCCAACACGGCATTTCACATCGCGCAGGAAGTATTTGCTGAGATTGATGCCGAAAAGTGACTTCTTCTTCCGTCGGCTTCACGCATCACGGCAAGCTTCGATAATTCTGCCAATATCAGGAGGAATTGCAAATGCCGATCGAAAAAATCGGAGTGGTGGGATGCGGTTTGATGGGTTCGGGAATCGCGCACGTGGCCGCGCAAGCCGGCTGCCAGGTGACCGTCCGCGAGGTTTCCTCGCCGCTCGTGGAAAAAGGTCTGCAATCAATCGAGAAAAATCTTCAGCGCCTGGTGGATAAGGGCACTTTGACGGCCGCCGATCGCGATCAGGTCCGCGCACGGCTCCGCGGCACCTCCAATCTGGAGGACTTGAAGGATTCCGATCTCATCATCGAAGCAATCATCGAGCAGCTTCCCGCGAAACGTGAACTCTGGGCTGCTCTCGACAAAATCTGCCCCCAACACACGATCTTCGCCAGCAACACGTCTTCTCTGTCCATCACTGAAATGGCTATGTTCACCCAGCGTCCGGACCGCTTCCTCGGCCTGCACTTCTTCAATCCTGTCCCGGTTATGAAGTTAGTTGAGGTCATCCGCACGATCGCCACCGATCCCAAAGTGGAAGAAGAAGCGGCTGCGCTTGCCGGACGCTTCGGAAAAACACCCGTGCGCACCTCCGATCGCACTGGCTTCATCGTAAATCGTCTGCTCGTTCCGTTCCTCCTCGACGCTGTCCGTGCGCTCGAAGAGGGGGTGGGCTCAATAGAGGACATTGATAATTCCATGAAGCTAGGGTGCGGACATCCGATGGGGCCGCTGACGCTGCTCGATTTCGTTGGCCACGATACCACCTATTACATCGCCAACATCATGTTCGACGAATTCAAGGAGAAACGCTTCGCGCCTCCGCCGTTGCTGAAGCGCATGGTTCTGATGGGATGGAATGGCCGCAAGACCGGACGCGGATTTTACGACTACAGCGATCCCGCCAAGCCAAAGCCCATGAAGTTTACGTAATCCTTCAAATTTTTGCTTAGCGCGATGGCGCGCTGCCGGTCGAAAGCCGCTCAATCACTTCCACCGGCAGCGGCCGCGACTTCATGCGCTCCGGATTCATTGGATCCGGCCCGGCCCACACCCGCGTCTCGAATCCTTCGACGGCCAGCGCGCCCGACTTGAAGAACTGGTGCCTGATAATGAAGCTGCTCTTCCGGAATTCCGTCACGGTGGATTCCGCCAGTAATTCTTCGTTGAAGGTAGATGGCATCAAAAACCGCACGCGCACATCCACCAACGGCACTCCGAAAATTCCGTGCGATTTAAAAAGCGCCCGAGTCGGCATCCCGGCATTCGCAAAAAGCGCGGTGGTGCAGTCGTCAAACCACGCCAGATATTGCGGATAAAATACGATTCCCGCGGGATCGCAGTGGCCCCATTCCACCAGCAGATGCTTCTGGCTTACGAACATAGCGTGAGGCTCCTAAGAAGAACGCACCGTCGCGCCCGGCAATCTCAATTCCAGGGACGCATGGTAACATCCACTTCTCAGACCCTCCAAGCCTTTGCCCTATCTTGGCGTTCCGTGGCAGCGGTTTTTTCTGCTATCGTCTACATGCAATCGTTCGCGAACGAAACATGCGCACGCAAGTTGGAATCGTCGGAGCTGGACCCGCGGGCCTCGTTCTCTCGCACCTCCTGCACCTTCATGGCATCGAGTCGGTAGTCCTGGAAAATCGTAGCCGCCAGTATGTGCAAGAAAGAGTCCGCGCCGGGGTCTTGGAGCAGGGCACGGTGGACCTGCTGAAAGAAACCGGTGTAGGCGCCCGTCTCGAGCGCGAAGGTCTCGTCCACTACGGCGTCAATCTGCGCTTCAGCAAGCGCACCCATCGCATTGATTTCGCGGACCTCACTGGCGGAAAAGCAGTCACGATCTACGCGCAGCACGAAGTGGTCAAGGACTTGACGGATGCGCGCCTCGCCGCGGGAGGCCAGATTCTCTTCGAAGTGGAAGACACCAGCATCCACGATTTCGCGAGCTCACAACCCTCCGCCAAGCCCCTGATTCGCTTTCGCAAAGACGCTGAGCCTCAGGAACTTGTCTGCGATTTCATTGCCGGATGCGACGGCTTCCACGGCGTCTGCCGCCCGTCTGTGACGCCAGGCGTGCTCACCACTTTCGATCGCGTGTACCCATTCGGATGGCTGGGGATTCTCGCCGAAGTAGCGCCTTCATCCGACGAACTCATCTATGCCTATCACGATCGCGGCTTCGGCCTTCTCAGCATGCGCTCGCCGCATATCGGCCGCCTGTACATCCAATGCAAGCCGGACGAAGACATCGCCGATTGGCCGGACGAAAAAATCTGGCGAGAGCTTCGAATCCGCTTGGAAACGAACGACGGCTGGAAACTCACCGAGGGGCCCATTATTCAGAAGGGAGTAACCGGTATGCGCAGCTTTGTCATCGAGCCGATGCAATGCGGCAAGCTCTTTCTCGCCGGCGATGCAGCGCACATCGTGCCGCCGACCGGCGCCAAAGGCCTCAACCTCGCCGTGGCCGATGTTAGCTACCTCGCGCGCGCTCTGGCCGAATATTATTCGCATGGCCGCCGCGATCTTCTCGAATCCTATTCGCAGACGTGCCTGCGCCGCGTCTGGAAAGTGCAACGCTTCTCCTGGTGGATGACTTCCATGCTGCATCGCTTCGAAAATGAAAATGCCTTCGACCATCGCCGCCAACTCGCCGAGCTCGATTACGTCACCAGCTCGCGCGCGGCTTCACAGACCCTCGCGGAAAACTACGTCGGCCTGCCGTTTGAATAAATGCGGCACCCGCGCTCCCGCCGGTTTTCAAATCCCGTAGACTTTCGTACTAGCGAATTGAGCGTCCAGGCCTATAGGCACTCCTCGTTACCGCACATTACCCTGATTTCGTTGCAAGCGTTCCCAAGCAATCGAGTCCGTAACGAACGCCGGACAGCCACGAAACGGGGGTTCTAAATGCAGCTCGGGGGATTCAAAAGTTTTCTTCGTAGTTCGCTCATAATCAGCGCCATTCTAATCTTTGGCCAGTCACTGGGAGCCCAGCAACTCCTGCGTTTACAGCTACCTGCAGGCGATAGTGGTGCAGATCCTATCTCCTTCATGCGCCCTCACTTTTTCATTCATGAAGCCGCCGGAGCCAACCTGAGCTCTCCGCCTTCATCCGCTTTTGTTCCTTCTCAGATCCGCCACGCCTATGGTTTTGACCTGATCGCCAATCAGGGCGCAGGCCAAACCATCGGTGTTGTGGACGCCTACGACGACGCCAATGCCGAAAGTGATCTCGGCGTCTTCAGCAAGCAATTCAATCTTCCCTCCTGCACCACCGGCAACGGATGTTTTCGCAAAATTTATTCCAGCGGCCGTAAGCCTGCAGCGAATTCGAACTGGTCGGTGGAAATTTCGCTCGACATCGAATGGGCGCATGCCATAGCGCCGCAAGCCAAGCTTGTGTTGATCGAAGCTCCTTCCAACAATCTGAGTGATCTGCTTTCAGGTGTGGATGTCGCCGTACGCAACGGCGCCTCCGCTGTTTCCATGAGCTGGACCGCAGGCGAAGTTTCCAGCGAACGCAATCTGGATAATCACTTCGTTGCCAACGGGGTCACTTTCCTCGCCGCTTCCGGGGACACGGGCGCGGGCGTGCCATATCCCGCGGCATCGCCGTACGTGATTGCCGTCGGCGGCACGTCGCTCACGCTCGATCGCAGCGGAAACTATTTCAGCGAAGTGGCCTGGAGCGGAAGCGGTGGCGGCCTCAGCCGTTACGAAAACGAGCCGCTCATTCAAGAGCAGTTCGCGATTCCCGATGACTCACGCGGTGCGCGCGGCGTGCCGGACGTCTCCTACAATGCCAATCCTGGCACCGGATACGCCATCTACGATTCCATCGGCATCAACGGCTCCAAGGGTTGGTTTCAAGTCGGCGGCACCAGCGCTGCCACGCCGCAATGGGCGGCTCTCATTGTCATCACCAATTCGCAGCGAGCCGCGGCCCGCAAAGCAAACTTGACCAGTACGAACGGGACTCTCTACTCAACCGCCAAAACCAATCTTGGCGCCAACTTTCACGCCGTCACCATCGGCACCAACGGCTCATGTGGCGTTCTGTGCGATGCCCTCGCCGGATACGACTATGTCACCGGCCTCGGCACTCCGCAGTCCAAGGTCTTAATCCCGGCCCTGGTCGCGCACCCGTAAGGCCCACCGCATTCGGTAGCGCCGGCGTCCCGCCGGCTCTTCTGGTCGGTAGCAAAACCACTCGTAAACTATTTATATCGCCGCCGAGTAACACCGCAATCCTTCGATGACACCGTTTCAAGTTGCGAAACGCGTTCCCGCACGCGTCCTCCACCAACTCACTCCCATAGTGTATAGTTTTTGCAGGCGCGGCCACTCCAGGTGCCCGAGTTGCTACAGGCCACATTGTTTCGCCGCGCCACGGGTCTATCCCCAATGAAATCATTTTTGCAGGTAATGAAATTCGGAGGCACATCGGTCGGCGACGCCGCCTGCATCGCGCGCGTCACGGAAATCGTGGCAAAGTCCGCCCGCCAGAATCCCGTCGTCGTGGTGGTTTCGGCGATGAGCGGCGTCACCAACCGGCTCATCGAAGCCGCAACGTGCTCCGAAGCAGGCGACCGCGATCGCTCCTCCGCGCTGCTGCAAGCCCTGCACGACCAGCACGCTCAGGCGCTCGCAACGCTGATCCACAATCCTGAAATCCGCAAGCGCCTCGCGCTGCGCATCGAAGAAAACCTGCGCGAAGCGCAGCGTCTGTGTGAAGGCACTGCGCTCATCCACGAACTCACCCCTCGCACTCTCGATGCAATTTCCAGCCTCGGCGAACGCCTTTCCGCGCCGCTTGTTGCGGGTGCGCTAAGCGAACGCGGAGTCCGCGGCGAAGCGATCGAAGCCACCGAGCTGGTAGTCACCGATTCCTACCACGGCGCCGCCGAACCGCTGATGGACCTCACGCACCAGCGATCCGAAGCGCGCATTCGCCCGTTGCTGGAGCAGGGAATCATTCCGGTCGTCACCGGATTTATCGGCGCCACGCCCGACGGTGTTCTCACCACGCTCGGACGCGGAGGCTCGGACTACTCCGCCACCATTCTCGGCGGCGCGCTCGGCGCCGATGAAGTCATCATCTGGACCGACGTCAACGGCGTCCTCAGTGCGGACCCGCGCCTGGTCCCCGAAGCGCGGACCATCCCCGAAATTTCCTATCGCGAAGCCGCCGAACTTGCCTATTTCGGCGCGAAAGTTCTCCACCCCAAGACGCTTCGCGCCGTCATGCAGGCTGGAATTCCAGTATGGATTCGCAACACTTTCGAGCCGGAAAATCCCGGGACGAAAATCACGCCACAAGGACGTAGCTCAAGCGGCGGCGTAAAAGCGCTCACCGCCATCAGCGACGTCTCGCTCATCGCCGTCGGAGGCCCCGGAATTGTCGGCCTCCCAGATGTCGTCGGCCGCACATTTTCCACCACCGCGAGCGTGCGCGCCAACGTGCTGCTCATCTCGCAGTCCTCGTCGCAAAACGATATTTGTTTCATCATTTCCTCATCCGACGCCAAACGCACCGTCGAAGCGCTGCGCCAGCAGTTCGCCCAAGACCTCGCACATCAAACCGTCGAACACATCACTCTGGACCCCAACATTGCGATCGTGGCCGTCGTTGGTGAAAACATGCGCGGCACGGTGGGCATGGCCGGGCGCACCTTCAGCGTCCTGGGCCGCGAAAACGTAAATATAATCGCCATCGCCCAAGGTTCTTCGGAATCGAATATTTCATTTGTAGTTGCCAGTAACGACATGAAGAAAGCCCTGCTCGCCGTCCATCGCGAATTCGCCCTGGACATGCGCAGCGCACACGAAACATCCTCCACCGCAAAATGAGTGATTCGAACCCAAAAGCCGCCCGCAAGGCAGCTGTAAGCCCCGTCACAAAGGTCGCTGCGGAAGCCATGCAGCGCTGCATCGTGCCGTCTTGCGCCGCGGTCTATGGCATTCGCGAACAGATTTACGTTTGCCCTCGCTGCGACGGGCCACTCGAGATTGCTGTCCCGCTCGAATCCGTCAGACAACCGCGCGATCTGCCGAAACTCTGGGACGCGCGCGCCGCTTCGCACGATCCAAAGGATCGCAGCGGCGTCTGGCGCTACAGGGAATTGCTGCCATTCGAGGACGGCGCGCCCATCGTCACGCTGTTCGAAGGCAACACTCCGCTTTACGACGCGCCGCGCAGCGCGAAATATGCTGGCCTTGCTTCTCTGCGCTTGAAACATCAAGGCTGCAATCCCACTGCGTCGTTCAAAGACACCGGCATGACGGTCGCCGTCACCCAGGCGGCGCTGCTCGGCGCGCGCACCGTGGTTTGCGCCAGCACCGGCAACACCGCCGCCAGCCTCGCCGCCTACGCGGCCCGCGCGGAATTGCAATGCGCCATCCTTCTGCCGCAGGGTCAAATCAGCCCCGCGAAACTTGCCCAAAGCATGGACTACGGCGCGCTCGTTTGCGAAATCGCGGGAAATTTCGACGATTGCATGCGCTTGATTGGCGAGCTCTCCGATGAACCCTCGATCTACATCGCCAATTCCATTAATCCATTTCGTATCGAAGGGCAGAAGACCGTCGCGTTCGAAATTTTGCAGCAGTGCGACTGGCGAGTCCCCGATCATGTCGTCGTCCCCGGCGGAAACATGGGCAATAGCTCCGCTCTCGGAAAAGGTTTTGACGAGATGCTGCGCCTCGGCCTGATTGATCGTCTGCCGAAGCTGAGCGTCATTCAAGCGGAAGGCTCTGCTCCGCTTGCCCACTTGTTTGCCGCTCTGCAATCTGCCGGCGCCGCAGCCGACGAACATATTCCGGACCACATTGACGTTGTCTCCAACCCGCGCACTCTCGCCACCGCCATAAAAATCGGCGCTCCGGTCTCTTGGAAGAAAGCGCTGCGCGCGGTTCTCCGATCGCACGGAAGCATCATTACGGTCACCGAGCAGGAAATCGCCGATGCTAAAGCCATCATCGGACGCGACGGCATAGGCTGCGAGCCTGCTTCGGCCACCACACTCGCGGGTATTCGCAATTTGGTCGCGGGCGGAAAAATTCGCCCTGAAGAATCCGTGATAGCCGTGCTCACCGGGCACGTCCTCAAAGACCCAGATTACGTGAACCACTATCACCGCGGCACACTCACACTCGATTCCGCCGCGCCGGGCGAAACGCCAAAACCGCTTCACATCGCGGGCGCTTTTCGCAATGCTCCCGAAAAAATTGCTGCCAGCAAGAATGCCATCCTGGAAAGTCTGGAGCGGCGCCGCTAAATCGCCTGTCTTCCATGAAGAATTCCCATCGTCAAATATTCGAAGTTCGCGTCCCGGCCTCCACTGCCAATCTCGGCGCGGGCTTCGATTGCTTCGGTCTGGCTCTGGAGCTTTATCTCACGGTGAGAGCCACCGTCCGGCCCGGCGCAGGGGCCAAAACGATTGCGCGTAGCCGCGGAGTGGCAGGCAGCTCAACCCTCCCCACCGCCCCCGATGAAAATCTGATCCTGCGCGCCATGCAACATGCCGCCGAGCGCCAGAATTTCCGGTTGCCGCCCATCCATCTCGCCGTGCAAAACCAAATTCCGATAGCAGGCGGCTTGGGCAGCAGCGCGGCGGCCATCGTCGCGGGCATCGCACTGGCTTTCGCGATCTGCGGAAAGAGATTGCCGCAGCAGACGGCGCTGCGTCTTGCAGCCGATCTCGAAAAACACACCGACAACGTCGGCGCGGCGCTCCTGGGAGGTCTGGCCATATCTTTCGTCGGTGCCGATGGCAATGTCGTGGCGGTCCGCCGAAAGTGGCCGAAGGAAATCCGCGTGATCGCCGTCACTCCGAAAATGTCGCTGGAAACCGCTGCTTCACGAGCCGCGCTTCCCAAAACGGTGGACTACGCCGACGCAGTCCACAATCTCCAGCGTTCCGCCCTGTTCCTCGCGGCCCTCGACGCCAGACGCTTCGATCTTCTATGGGATGCCATGCACGATCGCCTGCACCAATCCTATCGCCAGTCGCTCATCCCAGGGCTTGCAGAGGCGCTAAGCATTCCGCGAATGCCCGGCCTGCTCGGAATTGCCTTGAGCGGCGCGGGCCCGAGCGTTATCGCTCTGGCTACCGATCATTTCAGGGGAATTGGAAAAGCACTGGCGAGCCATTTCGGCCAAGCGGGGCAGGCAGCAACGGTCCGCAACTTGGCCGTGGCGCAGGAAGGCGTACGGCTCACAAGGACTCCCACCGCGAAGAAATAATCCGCACCGGCTCGAACCACTACGCCGCGCGAAGCAAAATTACTTCACAAATGTCAATCCGTGCGGCACCAGATGCGGAAACACGTAGGCATAGAGCATCACAATCACGCCCACAATCGAACCCAAAGCGATCGAGTGCCAGAAAACAAATCTGAAAATAATCCCTTCGTTGCCCACTTGTTCAGTCGCAGCCGTAGCAATCGTAATGGATTGCGCGTCCACCATTTTCCCCATCACGCCGCCCGCGCTGTTCGCCGCGCACATCAATATCGGATCAATGCCCAACTGTTGTGACGTGATCCGTTGCAAACTCCCGAACAGCGCATTCGAAGAGGTATCACTCCCTGTGAGCGCCACGCCCAGCCATCCCAAGAACGTCCCGAAAAACGGATAGAGCCATCCGGTGCGCGTGAACGCCAGCCCCAGCACGGCGTCTAGTCCTGAATACCTCGTCACGAATCCCAGCCCCAGCATGAACGAAATCGCGATCATCGCCAGGCGCATCCGCACCAGCGTGCGCCAGAATATCTTCATCAATCGCAGCGGATTCAATCCAAGCAGCAGACCGGCGACGACCGCTGCCAGAAAACAGCCGCTCCCCGTCGCCGATAGCCAATTGAAATCGTATCGCGCAGCTTCTGGCGTAGGCTTCGTGACCACCGGTGCCGCCCGCGAGACGGCATTGTGCAAGTAAGGCCAATCCCAACCGGGCGCGCCCGGCCGGACCGTGCCATCCGCTTGCACCACGCCAAACGCCGGCGTCGTAGCCTTGTTCATAGCCAATTTCACCGGTGGATACCCCCACGCAAAAACGAATATCGAAAGTATCGCGAACGGCATCCACGCTCTTGCGACGGTCCAAAAAGGATATTTGCGCGGAGCCAAACATCCGTCAAACTCCTCCGCGCCCCACTCGCCTCCCATATCATCTGTGATCTTTCCGGATTCAACCCGTGGCTGCACGGCCTCGCGATCGTAATCGAACCGCCAGATTCTCTTCGGCTTCCAGAAACGCAGAAAAATCACGATGCAGATGATGGACACCACCCCGCCCATGATGTCCACCAGATTGCTATCCCGAAAGTTCGACCACAAGAACTGCGTCACGGCAAAAGAGACGCCCACCACCAGAATCGCGGGAAGCACTTCGAAGGTTTCCGACCAGCTCACCATCGTGCGCACCAGCCAGAACGGCACTATCACCGCCACGAACGGCAAAATCCGTCCGATCATCGCGTTCAAATCCGATTCCGGCAAATTTGAAACCGCTGCCAAAGCGTGCACGGGAGTTCCAATCGCTCCCCACGCCACTGGCGCCGTGTTCGCGATCAAATTCAGCGCCGCCGCATGAAATGGCCGGAATCCCAGTCCGATCATGAACGCTCCCGCAATCGCCACCGGCGCTCCGAATCCCGCCGCTCCTTCGATGAACGCGCCGAAGCAAAAAGCTACCAGCAGAACCTGCAGTCTGCGGTCCGGCGTGATTCCCGCGATGGATTCCTTCATGATTTCGAATTGCCCGGCCTCCACCGAAATGTCGTACAAATACACCGCCGCCAGCACAATCCACGCAATCTTCAAAATCCCGTAGCACACGCCGTAGGCGAAGCTCGACGCCGCCAGCACGGGCGGCATTTTGAAAACGAAGGTCGCCACCAACACCGCCGTGGTTGCCGCCGCAATCGCGCACAAGTGTGGTTTTACTTTGAAGCCCGCCAGCAATGTGAAGAGAACGATGATCGGGAGGGCCGCTACGAGAGTGGAAATCCACCATATCCCGGTAGGATCGTACACCTGCGTCCAACTCATGCCAGCTGCCTGTACACCGCTTCACCTGCCGCCAGAGCTTGTTCAGTGGGCGTTCCATATCTCTTCGCGCAAATTTTGTCAAGAAACCGAAAAATGTGAAGCGCGAAGGCGCCCTGTGCTCGAATCAAGGCACGATTTGTTGCAGAAGCTCCATCCATGTCGTCGGATTTTTCCAGTAGTCCACGTGCGCAATCAGCGGTATGGAAGCGTCTTTGTCCACCACGTTGTGTACTGCCTGCGGTGGAATTTCCTGCGGATTCTGCATGCGCGGCAAATCGTAGAAGGTAAGTTTCCCGGAAATAATGTCGTTGCGCGAGTACACGTTGATCCATCTGAATTTTCGGAACTTCGCATAACTCTGAATGATCGGTTGCACTGTCGCAGCCAGGCGTTCGCGAATGTGCAGCGAATTCGTCGCCTGGATTGTAAAGAGAAACGCGGTTTTGTCCAGCGGTGATCCGAATGTCACCAACGAATTAGTCCGATTCGCGATGCCCAGGTGATTGTTGGAAAGCCAATCGCTCAGCATCAGCCCATTAAGCGTGTCGTACGCGATCACTGACCCGAGCGAATGGCCCACCACCGCGACCTCGTCGTATAGAAAGCTCTTGGTGCCGGGCCTGCACGCCAGGTAAATCGCTGACGCCACGCTCGACGCCAGCGCCTTGATCTCATTTCGCACATCGCTGAAGCGATCCAATTTGTTGGGCGTGATATAGATCGCGACGTCTCCCACATACTCCACCAATATCTTCCGGATTTGGGCCGAGAGCACGATCAGAAGCGGCCAAACCCAAATCGTGCTGCAAATTATGCGCACCCATATGGACGATGGCAAAGTGAAGCCCTCACCAGAGAGCAGCCATATCGGGACGGCCAGCGACGCCACATGAACGCAAAAAGCCAGCGCAAACAAAAATAGAAGCATCCAGTCGGACCGTAATCTCCGCTCCGCCGAGCGCAGATTGGCGCGCCTGAGCAGCGCCATCGCGATCAGGATCCCGCAGCCCAAAGCGATCAAAGTGACAATCGCTTGCAGTTGCGCCCGCGGCGGGTCGCTAAACCAATCGGGAATATAAATCTTGTGCATCGCTCCGGCCATCACCACCGCCGTTCCCACAATCATGATGACGGCATCCACCAATGCCAGCCAGACCAGGGTTGAAATCGTCACGCGCACCGCTCGCGGCACGCCGTTTGGTTTGCTCAAGTCGGCGAGAAACAAAATCGTGCCAAAGGTGAACACCACCACGGTCATCCAGCTAGCCAAGGCGGTGAGCTGCGGCCAACTGGAATCCAGCTGCAATGGTGCCAAGGCCGGCGATTTCGTAGTCGCCGCGGCCGCCAGCAGAATGACCCCGTTAATGATCGTCAAAGCCAGCAGGACCAGCAGCGTCGCCAGGATCGCCAGCGGAGTCCGTATCGAGATCCGGAACGCTTGCATTCCGCCAAACATCGCCCTGCTGAACTTTTGCACGAAGTTGAGAAGTCCGCGGAATCCGCCATCCAATAGAAAACTCACCACGTCTTGCAATCCCGCCACGCCCTCGGTGAGCGGCGCCCAGTACGATTCGTAAAGATGCAATTCGTATTGTCTTTTCGGCTTTCCGTCCGCGTCGCTCTCCATGCCGTCCAGATCCAATTCCACGCGCTGGATTGTTTGCTCACCCAGCCTCACGGTGCGCAAGCGCGGTATCACTCGTGGAGGTCTTCCGACGCTCAGTAATCCCTGGGTCAAGCTATCAACAGTCTCAAACGGTATCTGTTGCCCCATCCCGTGCACGATCCATATCGCGCGTGTTTCTCTGCGGCCGTCGGTCGTAGCCCTCCGCGCTTCCACCACGGACTTCCGCGTGTCCGCGGTCGCATCCCACGGCATTGCTTTCCCCGTATCGTCCCAGGCTTCGCCGTAGGGCCCTCGCTCTGGCTTCGTGGACACTTCGTGCGCCGAAATGTGTGCCGGCGCAACAGGTGCAGAAAAAGTCTCATAGCTTTGCGGCTGCGCAATTTCGTACTTTCCGACGAGCGCGTTGTCTTCGGGAGGAACCGCGTTTGGCATGTCTTCAACTCCGCGAGAAAGTTGAGCGAGGCTATTCCGCGATACCTTTTCTGTCAACTAGTTAGTGAAGTATCTGCCGCTATAAACGCACGCACGGAGGAGTAGAGCAGGGAATTGCGTTAAAACGGTCGCGCCCTTCGTTTCGATAGCCACAGACACACGAGGCTGGCCATCAGCATCAACACGCTCGAGGGTTCCGGCGCAGAAACCGGAGGCGGCGGAGGGGGTGGCGGCGGAATCACGGGCGGAGTCGGACCGCTAGGTGGAGTTGGGCCGCCGGGCGGAGTCGGGCCACCAGGTGGTGTCGGAGTCGAGGGCGTTCCTGGAGGAAATGGCGTTCCGCCAATTGGAAAAATCGGCACGATGGGCGGGATGAAAATTGATCCTGGCGGCGTCTCGGGCGCCACGATTGCTGTCGTGGGTGGCGGAGCAAGCGGTACTTCCGCGGGAGCGAATGGGAGAGCCAGCGGACCAGCGCCTGCCGGAACTTCCATCGCTTCGGGCGCAGGTTCGGCTTTCAGCACGGGTTCGCCGGGAACCTCCGAAAGGCGATTGCCGCAACGGGTCCGCGCCATGTGCGCGCCGTCCGTTAAAACCGTCTCTCCTCGCGGAAGAGTCACCCTATTCTTAGTCCAGAAAATGCGATTGCCCACTCGATACGAAACAAAAACGGCGTGCGCCTCGCGCAGACGCGTGACTCGCGTTTTTTCCAGGTCGAAGTCTGAGTAGTGCCTAGCCACCACGTCGTCGTGCGCCACCGCGCTTCGTAATTCCGCCCCGTCCTGGGCTCCGCCAGGAATCACGGAATACGGATAGAGTTCGCGGGCGTCTCGCTCCAGCGATTGAGCGGGAAAATTCCTTTCCGAGGTGGATTCAAGGATTGCGGTTGGAGAATTCCACGGACTGGCCGCTGGCGCAGGCCTGTGGATGGGCGCCAGAACCGACCATAGAAAAATACCTTCGATAAGTAAGATCGTCACCGCTCCCAAGCGACGACAATCAGTGGTAGCAACGGCAAACTTCGCCCAGAACGTCCAGCCCTTCCCCATTTCCCCTTTAAATCCAGCAGCCCCACGCCACCGGACACGTGCCCTCACGGGTACCGTACGCAATCGCTGTTCCAACTGCGCACGTACCCGTTTCTAGCCTAATTTGGTTGTTTTAGGCCGGAAACAGCCTCGAAATCGTTGTTTTTAGCCCGAATCGCAAGAAATGGACAAATCGAGAGATCATCGGCCAAAGGTGGAGAGAAGAAAGTTTCCCGAAAGCGGTACTAAAGTCCTACGAAGGTACAACGAAGCCAAGCGAGCCGTAGGTGTGAGTTACTGCAACAGTTTGGCGCACGACAGTAGTTCTTGCGGGGTAAACAGCGACCAATCCGTAGTGTTACTTACAGACTTGCGGTTCAGACCCAGATCCCGCTCTCGTGCCCGAAGAATCCTTACCCTGCTTCCAGATCGCGAAGCCCATACCCACGAACGGGCCCAACAGCACGCCTAGAAACATCACTAGAAACAGCACCAAGAACATCAGTACAACCACAATTGCCGGCATTTCTGTTCTCCCTCGCCCACTTCAGCTGGGCCAATTCGCTGCCCCTGCGGGAGCCGGTGTTGTCTCTCTTCCGTTAAACACCTGCCACAGAAAAAGTTTCTCGCATCTGCAGTGTTAGATGACCAATCCAGCCCCGGGATTCTGGCGTGTGCGGGCGAGGTTTCCTTAAAACGGGGGTCGAGTGTATCCTCACCCGCGCACATAGTTCGGTTGCAGCCCGCATTTACGCCATGGCTGCCATCTGGCGCGCAGGCGGAGCCATGAATTCCGGCCCGATCGGGTCGCTCACTGTGTCGCGCACGATCCCGCAAATCGCCTTCAGCGCGTCAGCATCCAATTTCCAACCCGAAACGTTCTCCACCATGTGCAATTGTTCGGGGTGTCGCGCGCCCCACAACGCCACGCCGACTCCCGGCTGATCCAGCGCCCAGCGAATCGCCAGGTCAATCACTCGCTTGCCGTAATTTTCTTGCGCGAATTGATCGAGCAGTTCGACAGCTCGCAAATATTGCGTGAATCGTGGAGGTTGGAATTTGGGATCCACTTTGCGCAGATCATCACCGCTAAATTGCGTGTTCGCCTTCATCGTGCCGGTCAGCAACCCTCGGCACAGCGGCCCGTAAACCAGCGCGCTAATCCGGTTTTCCCGCAGGTAGGGCAATACGTCGCGATCAATCTGGCGTTCAAACAAGTTGTACGGCGGCTGATCCGTATGTACCGGCGCCACCGCGCGAAAACGATCCATCTGCTGCGGCGAATAATTGCTTACGCCGATCGCGCGGATTTTTCCGCGCTGCAGCAGTTCCAGCATCGTCTCTGCCGTCTTTTCAATCGGCACCAAAGGGTCCGGCCAATGCACCTGGTAAATATCAATGTAAGTTGTCTGCAGCCGCCGCAGTGATTCCTCCACTTCGCGCAAAATCCGCTCGCGCGAAGCGTTCCGCGAAAGGCTGCCGTTCCGCCACTCAATTCCCGCCTTCGTCGCCAGAATTACCTTTTCGCGGTTTCCGAACTGCGCCAATGCCTTCCCGACGATTTCCTCCGACCGGCCAAATCCATACACCGGCGCCGTATCAATCAAATTGATTCCGCGCTCCAGCGCGGCGTGGATCGTGCGAATGCTATCCTGCTCTTCCGATCCGCCCCACATCGTTCCGCCCACCGCCCAAGTCCCCAGGGCGATGCGCGACGCCGTGAATTCGGTCCCGTTGATCGGTGTAAATTCCATGCCTGCCGCCTTCGTACGCGAACAGGAACCGCATTTTTGATTCCACTCTCCAGGGCGCGCTTATTTCGCGGCAAACTACCTGGATATCTCGTGCATATTCAATGGAATGACAGGAAGGAATTTAGCTTTCAGTGAAGGGCAACGCGCGAAGAAAAACTGCTCACCGACGGACGACTTCTCGACACGAGACGGATTGCCGTCACTTTCCCGGCCGTGTGATTCCCAGCTTGCCCATCTTGTACACCAAAGACGTGCGCTTCATTCCCAGCCGTGCCGCCGCGCCGGACGCGCCGCCAATCACCCACTTTGTCTGCCGCAGCGTCTCCAGAATGTGTTGCTTCTCCACGTCGTGCAATGTTTCAGAGCGCCCCGCCAACGCCGCAGCCTCGTTGCTCTGGTTCCGCAATTCAGCCAAAGACATGCGCAGCACCGCTCCCGGCGATAGAATCACGGCCCGCTCAATAACGTTCTGCAGTTCGCGGATATTCCCCGGCCAATGATATTCGCTCAAGGCCTGCATCACCTCGGCTGGCACCTTCGCGATCTTCTTGCTCATCAACCCCGCATATTTTTCCACGAAATGCTCCACCAGCAACGCGATATCCTCCCGCCTCCCCCGCAATGGCGGCAGCGCCACAGGGAAAATATGCAAACGGTAGAACAAATCGCGTCGAAATTGATTCTCCGCGATCATTTGCCCCAAATCGCGGCTGGTCGCCGCCACCATTCGCACGTCCACACGCGTGGTCTTGGTGCTCCCCAGCCTCTCGAATTCCTGCTCCTGCAGCACCCGTAGCAGCTTCGGCTGCAACTCCAGCGGAATGTCTCCCACTTCGTCCAGAAATAGTGTGCCCTTATGCGCCAACTCGAAGCGTCCGACCTTTTGTGCGATCGCTCCGGTAAAAGCGCCCCGTTCGTGCCCGAATAATTCGCTCTCCAGCAGTCCGAGCGGGATCGCGGCGCAATTCACTTTCACGAACGGCTGTTCTTTTCGCGCGCTCAGGTTGTGGATCGCTCGCGCGATCAATTCCTTGCCGGTGCCGGTCTCGCCCAGAATCAACACCGTCGAATTCGTCGGCGCCACCGTCTCCACCTGTTTCAGCACCGCCTTCAAGGCTGCGCTTTCTCCTACAATCTCCTCAAAATCATGTTCGGTGCGCAGCTCTTCCTTCAAATAGCGGCCTTCCTCCGCCAGCCGCGCGCGCGATTCCGTCACCTTCGCATAATCCAGCGCGTTCTCCACCGCAATCGCCACTTGGCACGCGATCTGCCCCAAAAAGTGAATGTCTTCTTGCGTGAACGCTTCGTCCCGCAATCGGCCCAGGTTCAAACTCCCGATCGCCCGATTCCGCGTAATCAAAGGCAAAAAGCACATTCTCTTCAAGCCTTCGTTCGCCGCCAGTTGCGCGATCGGGGATTTACACCATCTAGGGCTGCTGCTGTCCAGCGTCACCGGCTTCATCGTCAGATAAGCCGTCGCCGAAGACGCCCCCTCGAAAGGCACCTGCATTTCCTCGTGCAGTAATCCCTTACCTTCCGGAAAATCCAGGGCGTAAACCCTCAACGTTCGCTCTTTCTCCGGATCCGGCAGAGACAATCCCGCGTAATCGCACTCCATCACCCGCCGGATTCCGGCAGAAATCGCCCGAAACAGCTCGCGCAGATCCAAACTGGAAACCACGCGATTATTCAGGTCCAGCAAAAGCTGCAGCCTGTCCCGGTCGCGCGCCAGTTGATGGTGCAAAGACTGCGCCTCTTCGAAATTCAGCGCGTTGTCCACGGCTACCGCCAGCTGCGCCGCCACCAGCCGCGGAAATTCCAGATCCTTTAACGTGAACGTGCCGGGTTCTTCCGATCCGAAGTTCATGGTGCCCAGCCGGCGATGCGCGGAAGTCAGCGGCAAGCAGCAAAACGATCGCACGTCCTGCGCACGCAGCAATTTCATCACCCGCGGAAACCGCTCATCGCTGTGCGTATCTTCAATGATGAACGGCTGCTGCGTCGTCCAAGCCGTCGCGGAGGGCGATTCGTCCATTCCGAATTCATCGCCGGCGCGAACCGGCGACGGCGCCGTCGTCTCCAGGACGTGCATGCGCATCACGTTGCGGGCCGGGTCGTACAGCACCAGCGACAGAAAGTGAAAATTCAGCAGTCCCTTCAGGCGTTCGGAAAGCTCGTGGAATAGTTCGGAAAGGTTCCGGTGGGAAACGATTGATTTTGAGACTTCCAGCAGCATAGCGTACTGCTGCAGCGTCGTCTCGGCGCTCCGGCGCGGCGTCGCTATCGTTTGCATCCGCGTGGCATTTTCCATTAGCTCGCCCGTCCTGGACCCTGCATCAGATGGGATGCGCTTCAGGAGAGATTCAGCGATCCCAGTTGGCCTCTAACGCCCACATCGTCAGACGCACGCACTCGTCCCCACGTTTCGCAGTCCGTCATTCAAGATCCCTCGCGTTTCGATAATCAGGTTGATTCAAAAACGTGTCGCTCCCATCCCGTCCATGCGCGTGCGTGACGGTGGGCCGACAGCTGCCAGAAGACCGTCGTGGTGGAACAGATTCTCATGCGACAAACTTGCCGTCACAATCTCTCTCGCGAAAAATCTAAATCCCGCGCGTTCAATCCCTTACCGTCCCTCCTCACCGTCCGCTCTACAGCTTTGGAATCTGACGTGCGATACTATTGCGCGCAGAACCATTTGCGTCGTGCCACCAGGCCATTGACGCAGTTCTTCCTGGGCATTTTGGGGAGTCTTCGATGTGGATTGTTCGGCTGGCCTTACGCCGGCCTTATACCTTCGTTGTCGCTGCCATTTTATTGCTCATTCTGGGGCCCGTTTCAATTCTGCGCACTCCCACGGACATCTTCCCGAACATAGACATTCCGGTAGTCAGCGTCCTCTGGAACTACGCCGGTCTCGCGCCGGAGGAAATGTCCAATCGCATCGTTTACCAGTACGAGCGCGTGCTCACCACCACCGTCAATGACATCGAGCACATCGAATCGCAATCCCTCAACGGAATCGGCGTCGTAAAAATATTTTTCCATCCCGGCGTTAATATCGGCAACGCGGTCGCGCAAGTGACCGCCGTTTCTCAGACCCTGCTGCGCCAGCTTCCGCCGGGCACCAACCCTCCTCTCATCATTCAATACAACGCCTCCAGCGTCCCCATTCTTCAACTTGCGCTTTCCGGCAACGGCCTCTCGGAGCAGCAACTCGGCGATATCGGTCTGAATTTCATTCGCACCGGCCTCATCACCGTTCCCGGCGCGGCCATCCCCTATCCCTACGGCGGCAAGCAGCGCCAGATTCAGGTTGACCTCAACACCGCTGCCCTGCAGTCGAAGGGGCTTTCGCCGCTCGACGTGGTCAACGCCATCGGCCTCCAGAACCTCATTCTCCCGGCTGGCACCGCCAAAATCGGCACCTTCGAATACGAAGTGGACATGAACGGCGCACCCACCACGGTCGCCGATTTAAACGACCTCCCTATCAAGACGGTCGGCACGTCCACCATTTACATTCACGACGTCGCCAACGTTCGCGATGGCTTCCCGCCGCAAACGAACATCGTCCGCGTCAATGGCCAGCGCTCTTCGCTCATGGTCATCCTGAAAGCAGGCGATGCCTCCACCCTGGACATCATCTCCGGCGTCAAGGCTTTGTTGCCCACGATTGCCGCGGGTCTTCCGCCCGCGCTGAAAATCACGCCGCTTTCTGACCAGTCCATTTTCGTGAAGGCTTCGATCGTCGGCGTGGTCCGCGAAGCCATCATCGCCGCTTGTCTCACCGGATTCATGATTCTGGTTTTCCTGGGAAGTTGGCGCAGCACGCTGATCATCGCGGTCTCCATTCCGCTTTCCATCCTCACCTCTCTGATCGTGCTGAGCGCTCTCGGCGAGACGATCAATATCATGACCTTAGGCGGTCTCGCCCTCGCCGTCGGTATTCTGGTGGACGACGCCACCGTCGAAATCGAAAACATCAATCGCAACATTGACCAAGGCAAGGAAATCGTTCAGGCCATTCTGGACGGCGCTTCGCAGATCGCCGTGCCGGCGTTGGTTTCTACTCTTTCCATTTGCATCGTGTTCGTCCCCATGTTCTTTCTCACCGGCGTTGCCAGGTACCTTTTCGTTCCTCTCGCCGAAGCCGTCTCGTTCGCCATGCTCGCCTCCTACCTGCTCTCCCGAACCCTCGTCCCGACCATGGCTAAATATCTGCTCCAGGCCCGCACCGAAGAGATTCCGGGGCAAACGGAGCAATCTTCGAACCCGTTTGTGCGCATTCAACAGAGGTTCGAATACCATTTCGACCGGCTGCGCGACCGCTATCACGCCCTGCTCGAACGTTGCATTCACCATCGCGTGCTCTTTGCCATCAGCTTTTTGGCCGCTTGCGTGCTCTCGTTTGCGCTCTTGCCGTTGCTGGGTCAGGATTTTTTTCCAAGCGTGGACAGTGGCGAGTTCAAGCTGCATATGCGCGCTCCCACCGGTACACGCATCGAGGAAACCGCTGCACTTTGCGACCGCGTCGAAGCGGACATTCGCCAGCAGATACCGCAGTCCGAACTGGTCAGCCTGATTGACAACATCGGGCTTCCTTACAGCAGCATCAACCTTTCCTACAGCAATTCCGCACCGATCGGGCCCGGAGACGCCGACATTCTCGCCGAGCTATCCAGGGACCACCGTCCCACCGAAAAGTATGTCCACGATCTCCGCATCAAGCTCGCCCAGGATTTTCCAGGCGTCACCTTCTACTTTTTGCCCGCAGATATTGTCAGCCAGATTCTGAATTTCGGACTCCCGGCTCCCATTGACATTCAAATCCTCGGGAGGAATCTTGCGGCCGATAGGGTGTTTGCCGATAACCTCCTGAACCGTTTGAAATACGTGCCGGGAACCGTGGACCTGCGCATTCAGCAGGAATTCGATCAGCCCAAATTGCACATTGAAGTGGATCGCACCAAAGCCGGGCAGATCGGATATTCCGCGCGCGATGTCGCGCAGAATTTGCTGGTTTCGCTCAGCGGCAGCTTTCAAACCTCGCCCACATTTTGGCTCGATCCCCGGACCGGTGTCAGCTACAGCATCGCCGCGCAAACGCCGCAATATCGAGTGGACTCCTTGCAGGATCTCGAAAATATCCCGGTCACCGGGCCGGGAACCCCGCAATCCGAAATCATGGCGACGGTTGCCTCCTTTAGCCGCGGCACTGAAATGGGCGTGGTCTCGCACTATGACATTCAGCCGGTGATTGATATTTTCGGAGCGGTACAAGGCCGCGACCTCGGCGGTCTTTCTCGCGACATCACTCCCATCATCAATCAGAGCAAGAAGGATCTTCCCACCGGTTCTCGCATTGTAGTTCGCGGTCAGATCCTCACCATGGCCTCTTCATTTTCCGGACTGCTCTGGGGCCTTGCGTTCTCCATCGTCCTGGTTTACCTCCTCATCGTCGTGAATTTTCAATCTTGGCTCGATCCATTTATTATTCTCATGGCTTTGCCCGGCGCGCTCGCCGGAATTGTCTGGTTCCTGTTCATCACGCGGACTACTCTTAGCGTTCCGGCCCTGACGGGTGCCATCATGTGCATGGGCGTGGCAACCGCCAATAGCATTCTCGTGGTTAGCTTCTCGAAGGAAAGGCTCGGGGAAGGGAAGACAGCTGCCGAGGCCGCTTCGGAATCCGGCTTCACGCGTTTCCGCCCGGTGCTCATGACGGCTCTCGCCATGATCATCGGTATGTTGCCTATGTCGCTGGGCTTGGGCGAAGGTGGCGAGCAGAACGCGCCGCTGGGCCGCGCCGTGATTGGTGGCCTCCTGTTTGCCACCGTGGCCACCCTGTTTTTCGTACCGGTTACCTTCAGCATCGTGCATGGCGCGCGCGAGAAGAAACAATCCGCCGCGCCTGAAACGCAAGGCAGCTGAGCCGCATCATTAGAGTACACGCCCGGACCCGGGGAAAATGCTCAAGAGGATAAAATGACCGAGTTGGCTGGCGAAAAACACGGACAAACAGATCTCGGCCGCCCCGCTCCAAACGCTCCGAAGCCAGGTCATGGAGCGCTCATCGCTATCGTCGCGCTCGTTATCATCATCGCCATTGTGGTCGCCGGGGTTGTTCCGCGCCTCCGAGCCAAAGCTGCGCTCAAAGTCGAAACTGACAAGTTGGCTGTTCCCATTGTCCAAGTGATTCAGCCCAAGCTCGGTTCGCCCCAGCAGGAAATCGTTCTGCCCGGTAATATCCAGGCATTTATAGACGCCCCGATTTATGCCCGCACCAACGGTTACCTCCAATCCTGGTATTTCGACATCGGCGCGCACGTGCGCAAAGGTCAGTTGCTGGCAGTTATTGACACTCCTGAAGTTGACCAGCAGTTGCAGCAAGCTCGCGCCGATCTAAATACCGCTCAGGCCAACTTGCGCCTTTCCCAAATCACCGACGAAAGATATGAAGGTCTGAAAAACACCGACTCCGTTTCCAAGCAGGATGTGGACAACGCGCAGGGTGACTTCGCCGCCAAGAAAGCAATCGTTGATTCAGCGGCCTACAACGTAAAGCGTCTCGAAGACTTGCAATCCTTCACGAAAATCTACGCGCCGTTCGATGGCGTCATCACGGCGCGCAATACCGACATCGGCCAATTAATTGACTCCGGAGCCTCCGGCGGCACAGCGAAAGAACTTTTCCACATGGCCGCGATTCGCACCCTGCGCGTATTCATCAACGTGCCGCAGCCCTATTCCACCGCCGCCAGGCCGGGCATCACCGCCGATCTTACTCTCGCGCAGTTTCCCGGCCGGAAGTTTCAGGGCAAGCTCGTGCGCACCGCCAACGCCATTGACCCTTCCTCACGCACCTTGCTGGTCGAAGTGGATGTGGATAACCCCACGGGCGAACTTCTTCCCGGCGCCTTCACTGAGGTGCACCTGAAAGTTCCCTCCGATACTCGGACGTTTATCCTTCCCGTAAATTCGTTGATTTTCCGCGCGCAAGGCTTGCAAGTCGCGACCGTCGAGAATAATCAGGTCAAGCTCATATCCATCACCCCCGGACGCGATTTCGGCTCTGAAATCGAAGTGGTCGCCGGCCTCACCGGTCAAGAGTCCATCATTGTCAGCCCTCCCGATTCCATCATAGACGCCGAGCAAGTGAAGATCTCGTCGCCAAACTCTTCAGGAGGTCCCAGCAGTGGCTCGCCTGCAGCTCACTAGCCAGCGCCGCGAAACTCGGAACCGCCTGTCCTTGGCGGCCATGTCTGGCGCGGCCGTGCTGTTCTTCGCCGGGTGCACCGTCGGTCCGAATTATGTTCGCCCCAGCGCGGAAGTCCCCACCGCTTACAAGGAATTGCCTCCCGATTGGAAACCGGCGCAGCCCAGCGACGCAATCGCCAAAGGCAAGTGGTGGGAGATCTACCAGGATCCGCCGCTCAATTCTCTCGAAGAGCAGATTGACGTTTCCAATCAGAGCCTCAAAGCGGCGCAGGAACAGTTCACCCAGGCTCGCGCCGCGCTCCGCATTTCTCGCTCAAATTTGTTTCCCACGGTCACTTCGGACCCTTCCGTGACTCGCACCCATCTCGCTCCCAATCAGCCGCTTTACAACGCCGCCACCGAAGGCAAGGATTACAACACCTTCACCATCCCCGTTGACGTTTCCTATGAAGCCGATCTCTGGGGCCGCGTGCGCCGCACCGTCGAAGCCAGCCGTTCGGAAGCTCAGGCTACTGCCGCCGATCTCGCGAACGTCAACCTGAGCCTGCACGCGGAGCTCGCCACCGATTATTTCCAGTTGCGCGGCCTGGACGCCCAGAAGCAGCTTCTCGATTCCACGGTCCAGTCGTACGAGACGGCGCTCCAGCTCACCGAAAATCGCTACCACGGCGGGTTGGCTTCTGCCGTGGACGTTGCTCAGGCGCAAACCATTCTCGAAACCACGCGCGCCCAATCGGTGGACGTCGAAGTCCAGCGCTCCGCCTATGAACACGCCATCGCCGTCCTGATTGGCAAGCCGGCCTCGCAATTCACTCTCGCGCCGATTCCACTCACCGTGCCTCCGCCGGTCGTGCCTGCGGGCCTTCCCTCCGATCTGCTCGAACGGCGCCCGGACATCTCCGCCGCCGAACGCCGCGTCCAGGAACAGAACGCGCAAATCGGCGTGGCCCGCGCGGCATATTTTCCGCTTGTCACCCTCAGCGGTACCGGTGGTTTTGAAAGCGCCGTCTTCACCACCTTGGTTCAGGGGCCCAGCGGTTTCTGGATGCTCGGCGGCCAAGCCGCGGAAACCATATTCGACGCAGGGCGCCGCCGCGGCGTCTCCGACCAGGCCAAATCCGCGTGGAATCAATCCGTGGACAATTATCGCGAGACCGTTCTCACCGCCTTCCAGGAAGTCGAGGACAACCTCGCCGCTCTGCGCATTCTGGAAGACGAGGCCAACAAGGAAGCCGGTGCCGTCGCTGCCGCTCAGCACTCTCTTTCACTCTCGATCACGCGTTACAAAGGCGGCGTCACCAACTATCTCGAAGTCACCACCGCGCAAAGCGCCGCCCTCGCCGATGAAGTCACCGCGGTAAATATCCTGACCCGCCGCATGGCCGCCAGCGTCCTCCTGATTAAAGCCATAGGCGGCGGCTGGAACGCCTCCCAAATCCCCCACGTTTGATCGTCTGATCCAATCGTTTTTTCCAATGAGATTCTGCGAGCGGCGGCACGAATTCGTAGGGGCGCGTCTCAAACCCGCCCCTCCCAACTGCCTGGCATGTTTCGACCATCCTTCCGCCCTAGCCTCCTCCTCCAGCCTGTGATAAAGATGTGCGTTCCACTTGGCGCGCCCGTAACCCGGAGTAATCTTGAGCCGTAGGAAACCGAAAGGCTCGGTCGTCACGCTGCGCGACGTCGCGCTGGAAAGCGGCGTTTCCCCCGCCACCGTCTCTATCGTCCTCAATAACGCCCCGCTCGCGCGTTACATTCCGCCCTCCACAAAAGACCGCATCGAACGCGCCGCCAAAAAGCTCGCTTATCGCCCCAAAGTCGTGTCGCGCTTCCTCAGCGCCAAACGGAATCGCACCGTCGGCGTGATGGTCTTCGACATCACTGACCCCTTTTGCACCCTCATCCTGCGCGGCATCGAAAATTCTCTCTACCAGGCTTCCTATCTCCCGATTCTCACCGACGTGCACAATCAGCGCGGCCGTTTCGAACGCTATCTCGAAATGCTTCTCGCGCGTCCCGTCGAAGCTCTCGTCTTTGTAGCCAACTGGCTCTTCGTGGATATTGACCTGCTCGCCGACCTCGAAAAGCGCAACATTCCCGCCGTGATGATTGGCCGCGAATTGCGCTCTGGCGCCATCAGCTCGGTGATGGTGGATAACGAAGCTGGCGCGCATCTCGCCATGGAACATCTCTATTCGCTCGGCCACCGCAAAATCGCCTTCATTCGCGGCCCCAAAATGCTCGTGGATAGCTCCCCACGCTGGCGCGGTGTTCGATCTTTCGCGCGCTCGATGGGCCTGGAAATAGATCCCACGCTCGTCGTGGACTTGCCGGACTCTCTCGATCCCAATTCCAGCTACGACGGCGGCTTCAAACTCACCGAAGAACTCCTGAAACACAAAAAACGTTTCACCGCCATTATGGCCTTTGACGACATGACCGCCTTTGGCGCCATCCGCGGCCTCGCCCGCGCCGGCCTGAAAGTCCCGGAAGATTGCTCCGTCATCGGCTTCGACGACGTGATCCCCGCCGGCCTGTCAGTGCCTTCGTTGACCACGGTTCGCCAGCCGATGGAAGCCTTGGGAGCCGCAGCCGTGGGCATGATCATGGAAGGCATCAACGCTGCAATCGAAGAGCGCGAATCGGCAGCCGTGCACCGCCAGCTAGCTCCAGAACTCGTTGTCCGCGAATCCACCCGTGCCGTCTCCTGGGCCTAGTAAGTGCAGTGTAGGTGCGGGCATGGGGCGCGGTATGACGGCGATCCGCCGCACGGCGCGAAGGCGTGCGATGTTGGGTTCGTGGCGCCTGCCTGCCGGTAGGCAGGCGTCCCGCGCGCCAGCAATTGCGCAGTTCCAGTCGTGCGGCACCGCACCAACGTCAGCAGGATCGTATCGGCAGTTCGTGGAGTGCGGCGGCTTGTTTATCCTGCGGAACGAACGGTCGCCGCCTTGCTGTCTAGCGAGACTTGCCCGCCGTGCCGGGCTTGCCTCGCCTGCACCTTCGACTTCGCGGACACTTTTGTTGGAGCCGCTTTGCGAGGCGCAGAGCGCGCTGGTTTTGGGCTTGACTTAAGCAAACGGCAAGGAATAATACGAACGTTTAATAAAGTTTAATAAACCAGCGTATTCATCGCCACGGTTCCCTGCCAGCACTATTTGCCTGGCGGTAGCCGTTTCGGGAGGCTCTTTGTGCGCTTAAACAGGGTGTTCGTTGCTCGCAACTCTGCGGCATCGTTTCATATATGCTGCCGCGTCGCGGCGCTCACGCTTCTGACTCTCGCGCTGGCGGCCACCCCTCTGTCGGCGAATCCCGAAAAAGACTCCGGCAGAAAAGTGTACCTGCAGGCAGGCTGGCAGCTGCAATCCTCTTGTCAATTCTCAGCAACAGGCGACCAAATCTCCACCGCCGGCTTCAAAACCGACGGCTGGCATTCCACCGAAGTTCCTTCCACGGTCGTCGCGGCGCTCGTTGCGGATAAAACTTACCCCGATCCCTACTACGCGATGAATCTCCGCGATATTCCCGGCGCCACCTATCCCATAGGCAAAAATTTTTCGCTCTTGCCCATGCCCAAAGACAGCCCGTTCCGCTGCCCTTGGTGGTACCGCACCGAATTTAAGCTCCCCGAAAATTTCACGGGTCGCCAAGTTTGGCTGCACTTCGGCGGAATCAATAATCGCGCGAATATCTGG
The DNA here is from genome assembly GCA_963804655.1 of uncultured Acidobacteriota bacterium. Lineage (GTDB taxonomy): Bacteria > Acidobacteriota > Terriglobia > Acidiferrales > UBA7541 > Palsa-295. Next base: position 764,824 of record CAWDRE010000002.1, read on the forward strand.
CTCAACGGCCGCCAAATTGCCAACTCCAAAGATGTCGCCGGTGCCTATCGCACGTACGAATACGAAATCACGCCGCTCGTCCAGCGCGATCGGCCCAACGTGCTGGCCGTAGAAACCATCGCGCAAACAGAAAAAGATCTCGGCATCAATTGGGTGGATTGGAATCCCGCTCCTCCCGACAAAGACATGGGCCTCTGGCGTCCCGTTTACCTCCAACAAAGCGGGCCCGTGGCGATCCGTTATCCGCAGGTCGTCACACACTTTCCCACCACTTCGCTCGACCAGGCCAATCTCGCCGTCGAAGCCGAATTGCACAACGCCACTGACGCCGCTGTCACCGGCGTGCTCGAAGGCCAGTTCGATGACGTTCATTTCCGCCAAAACTGCGCGCTGCAGCCCCATGAATCCAAGACCGTTCGCTTTCTCTCTAACGAATTTCCTCAGCTGCAAATTAAAAATCCAAAATTGTGGTGGCCCCGGCAGATGGGCGCGCAGGACCTTCATGAGCTTTCCATTCGCTACACCGTAGGCAGCGCTGAATCCGACGCGCAAACTCTCAAATTCGGCATCCGCGAAATCACTTCCGATCTGAATTCCAATGGCGCGCGCCAGTTCTATATCAACGGCCGCAAAATTCTCGTCCGCGGCGGCGGATGGTCTCCGGACATGCTTCTCCGCCAGGACCTCGATCGCCTGCAAAATGAATTCCGTTACGTGCGCGACATGAATCTCAATACCATCCGCCTCGAAGGCAAATTGGAAACCGAGGAGTTCTACGACCTCGCCGACGAGCAGGGCGTTCTGATCATGGCCGGCTGGTGTTGCTGCGATCATTGGGAGCAGTGGAAACATTGGCAGCCCGGCGATCTCGAAATCGCCACCGCCTCCTTGCGTTCCCAGATCATGCGCATGCGCAGCCATCCCAGCATGCTTGTGTGGCTCAATGGCAGCGATAACCCTCCGCCCGCCAACGTCGAATCTGCCTACATCAATGTCCTCAAGGAATCCGACTGGCCCAATCCCTATATTTCCTCCGCCTCCGCCACTCCCACGTCTGTCTCCGGCCAGTCCGGCGTCAAGATGACGGGACCTTACGACTACGTTCCGCCCGATTACTGGCTGATTGATACCAACAAATACGGCGGCGCGTTCGGTTTCAATACGGAAACCAGTCCCGGCCCCGCGGTCCCGCTGCAAAGTTGCTTGAAAAATTTCATCCCCGCCGATCACCTGTGGCCGCAGGACGCTTACTGGAATTACCACGCAGGCTCTGAGGGCTTCAAGGATCTCACCCACTTCAACGGCGCGATGAACGCCATCTACGGCCCGGCCAACGATCTCGACAAATACGAGACGAAATCGCAAACCATGGCCTACGAAGGCGAACGCGCCATGTTCGAGGCCTATTCGCGCAACAAATACAACACCACCGGCATCATCCAGTGGATGCTCAATAACGCCTGGCCCTCCACGATCTGGCACCTCTTCGATTATTACTTGCAGCCCGCCGGCGGATATTTCGGCACGAAGAAAGCCTGTGAGCCCCTCCACATTCAATATTCCTACGACGACAACAGCATCGTCGTCGTCAATAGCCTCTACGAAAAAGCTTCCGGCCTCACCGTCACCGCCAAACTTTACGACTTTTCGCTGCAACAGCGCTTCTCGATGCAAGTTCAGACCGACGTGGATGCTGATGGCGTCCGCAAAGTCCTCACGCTTCCGGCGGGTTCCTTCAATCCGGTTTCCTCTGCGTATTTTGTCGCTCTGGAGCTGCAATCCAGCGATGGAAAAATCGTCAGCCGCAATTTTTACTGGCTCTCGTCCAAGCCGAACACCTACGAATGGGCCAAGACCACCTATCGCTTCACTCCCGTGTCCTCTTACGAGGACCTCACCGCTCTCCAAACGCTTCCCGACGCAAACGTCGAAGCTACCGGCAGTCTCCTGCCCGGCCCCGATGGTCCCGTCGCTCACGTGCTGCTAAAAAATTCCAGCGATCACCTCGCCTTCCAGATCCGCTTGGGAATCCGTAAGTCGGGCCAGACCGCGGACATTCTCCCCGTATTCTGGGACGATAATTACATCGAGCTGATGCCCGGCGAATCTCGTGAACTCACCGCTCGCTACCTTCCCGACACTCCAGTTTTCGGCGGCGCCGAACTCACGATTTCCGGCTGGAACATCTCCCCTGCTACCATTCCTCTGAAAGAGGGAAGGGGCCTCCCCGCCACTTCCACGGGAGGCGGCCACTAATGTCCGACCAGCAAACGGCTCCGTCGAGTCCTCCGCATCCGTTTTCGAATTACATGCTCAGTGAGATCTACGAACAGCCTCAGGCCATTCGTGAAACGATTCGGCAGAATGTGCATGGTGACGTAATTTTTCCGGATTCGCTGCGGCCCATCGAGAAGGCTCTTTTCGACTTCAAAAAAATAATAATCGCCGCCAGCGGTTCCAGCCGCAACGCCGGCCTCGCAGGCGAAATTATGATCGAAGACCTCGCCGGAGTCGCCGTGGACGTGGAGTACGCCAGCGAATATTGCTACCGCTCCACCCACTCGGACACCAATCCGATCGTAGTCGTGATCACCCAGTCCGGTGAAACCGCGGATACCACTGCCGCCCAGCGCGAAGCCCTCAATCGCGGCGCCAAGACCGTCGCCATCTCCAACGTCGCGGATTCCACCATCTCCCGCGAAGCCAGCGCCAAACTTCAAACGTGCGCCGGCGTCGAAAAGGCCGTCCCGGCCACCAAGAGTTTCACCGCACAGCTCACCATCCTTTATCTCTTCGCGCTTTTTCTGGCCCGGCAACGCGGCCGCATGACTTCTGAAGTCACTCGCGCCCACTTAGTCGCCCTCGCCGAAGTTCCCAAGGCCATCGAAAAGTCCCTCGCCGCCTGGGACGCGCAGGCCGCCGGTTGCGCGCGCGCATTCCAGCACGCCAGAGCCTTTTTGTTCCTGGGACGCGGCGTCCATTACGCTCTGGCTCGCGAAGGTGCGCTCAAGCTCAAGGAAATTTCGTATGTCCAGGCGGAAGGTCTTCCCGCCGGGGAATTGCGTCACGGCCCCAACGCCCTCGTGGACGACAAACTTCCGATCCTCGTCCTCGCCACGCGCGATGCCGCCGACCCGGATTCCATCCTGCGCTATCAAAAAACTCTTCTGGTCCTCGAGTACATTAAAAGTCGCGGCGGAAAATCCATCGTCATCGCCACCGAAGGCGACCGCGAGATCCTTCCTTTCGCTGACCGCGCCATCTTCGTCCCGCCAGCTTCGGAGCTGCTGCTCCCGATTCTGGAGGTCGTGCCCCTCCAGCTTTTTGCCTATCATTTCGCCATCCTCAATGGCTGCGATGTGGACCGCCCCAGAAATCTAGTCAAGGCTGTCATCACCGAATGACTCGCCTCCTGGTAGCGTCGGCGCCTCGCCGACTCTTTGCTTTTTGTAGCGAGGCGGTTGTCTCCGCAGGGGCGGCTCTCGGACCTGCCCTTTGCGCCTTGCTCGGGATCGCCGGATCCGCCCCGAGTCTCGCTGATTCGATCACGATGTCCGTCCAACACCGTTGCGCCACCTCGAGAAGGCAATAATGTCCGCCAACCCGACCCAATCCGCGCAGTCCCCGGCCAAACTCAGCCGCGTCCTCGGCCTCTGGGACCTCATCATCATCGGCATTGTCATCATCCAACCCATAGCGCCCATGGGCATCTACGGCGTCATCAGCAACGACGCCCGCGGTCACGTCGTCACCACCATCCTGATCGCCATGGTCGCCATGCTCTTCACTGCGGTCAGCTACGGCAAAATGGCCCGCGCCTATCCCTCCGCCGGTTCCGCATACACCTATGTTGGCCAGGAACTGAAACCCGCCCTTGGTTACGTCACCGGTTGGGCCATCGTGATGGATTACATCCTCAACCCGCTCATCTGCACCATCATCTGCAGCCAGCTCACTCAGAACATCCTTCCGTTTCTACCGTATTGGACGCTCGTCTTTTTCTACGCCGGCGCCTTCACGCTTCTCAATATCCGCGGCATTAAGACTTCCGCCCGTATCAATGACGTAATGGCAGCCGGAATGAGCATCGTCGTCGTGATCTTCTTCGCCTTCGTTATCCACTTTCTCTGGAGCCTTCATCAGTACGGCCCCGGTTTTTTCACGCGTCCTTTTTACAATCCCGCCACCTTCAGCTTTAAGAGCGTCTTTCACGGCACTTCCGTCGCAGTCCTCACTTACATCGGCTTTGACGCCATCTCCACATTTTCCGAGGAAGTCGAAAATCCGCGCCGTAACATCATGCTCGCCACCGTGCTCGTCTGTCTCATCACCGGTGTGCTGGCCTCGCTCGAGGTTTACGCCGCGCAGCTCGTTTGGCGCGACCAACCCTTCCCGGCGGAAAAAATCACCTCCGCGTTTCCTCTGGTCGCGCAGACCGCCGGCGGCTACTTTCTGTTCCAGCTCATTAATTTCACGATTCTGGTGGCCAACATCGGTTCGGGCATGGGTTCGCAACTCGGCGCGGCGCGCCTGCTCTACGGCATGGGCCGCAGTGATGGCATCCCCAAAAAGTTTTTCGGAGCAATTGATCCGAAAAGTCACGTCCCCCGCAATAACGTCATCTTCGTCGGTGTAATTGCGCTGGTGGGCTCCTTCATCATCACCTACGACCAGGGCGCGGACCTGCTCAACTTCGGCGCCCTCCTGGCCTTCATGGGGGTCAATATCGCTGCGCTGGTCCGCTATTACATCCGGGCCGAGAAAAAAAACATCCTCAATCTGATTTCACCTCTCCTCGGCTTTTTGATCTGCGCCTTCATCTGGAGCCACCTCAGCGGCCCCGCCCTCAAATTGGGCGCCATCTGGATGGTCATCGGCATCACCTACGGCGCCATCAAAACCCGTGGCTTCCAGGCCGACCTGGTCAATTTCGATATTCCACCTGACGAATCCTAATTTTCCGCCTGCTCCGCGCCGCCGGCGCTTTTCTTGCGGCCATCCGCCAACCTTCGACACCTCCTTTCGCTGCCGCCTAAACTTTTCCTCCCGAACGGACGATTGTTTCGATGAGGGACGCTGGCGCTTGCATCCGCGAACCCTATCACCCGGAAGCCTTTCTCAAGCAAGTGTTGGATAGCATGCAGTTTCAAATCGGGTCAGCACACCCCACATCATGGATCCAATCGTTCTCACGGTTCTTCTGATCATCGCGGACTCCCGTGACGAGGCGGACATCCGCCAAAAACTCGGCGAGGCTCGCAAGGCGCGTTTTGAAGTTCATGTGGCCCCCACTTTCGCCGAGGCTTTCACGCAAATCCTGGAAAAATCCTTCGACATTTTCTTGGCCGACCTCGCCGTTTCCGACTGTGACGGCATGCAAGGCCTGCAAAATCTTATCGCTGCCGCCAAAGAGGCCCCGGTCGTCGCCATCAGCAGCGTTCATGACGAAGCGCAAGCATTGGAAGCGGTTCGCGCCGGCGCCGACGATTACACCGTTAAGAGCCGCATGAATACGGCTGCTTTCGAGCGCGTGCTCTTATACGCGATCGAGCGCCATGCCGCGCGCCGCCGCACCACCTTGCAATTCGCTGTCTCCCGCGTCCTGGCCGAATCGCAAAATGTCGCCGAAGCCTCCGATGGAATTCTTCGCGTGCTTTGTGAGTCCCTCAAATACGATTTGGGAGAGATCTGGCAGATAGATCCGGTCGCGAATCGGCTTGTTCACGCTCGCTCTTGGTCTAACTCTTCGCGCAAACTCCTGCAATTTCGGGCGCAGAGTCAAACCGTTCTACTCCGTTGTGGTGAGGACCTGCCCGGACGCGTGTGGCAATCGCGCGCTCCTGAATGGATTGAGGACGTAACCACCGTTAGTGGATCCTTCATCCGCGGCGCAGCCGCCATATCCGCGGGCCTTCGCGGCGCCTTTGCGATACCCCTTGGCTTATTGCAGGAAATCTTTGGGGTCATGACGTTCTTCAGCACCGAAAAGAAAAGTCTCGACGAAGAGTTGGCCAAGTTTCTCTCTAGCATCGCCAACCAGATGGGCCAGTTCATGGCGCGAAAGTTCGCCGAAGAGGAACACCAGCGAATCGGCAAAGAGCTCGCTCTGATTCTGGATTCCACCTCCGAAGGCATCTACGGCGTAAACCTCGCCGGCTCCATTACCTTCATCAACCAATCCGCCGCCCGCATGTTCGGTTGCAGCCGCGAAGCGGTGGTCGGCCAGGATGCTCACACTCTGTTCCATCACACCCGCACCGATGGCACTCCCTATCCTCGCTCCGAATGCCCGCTCGCTCGAATGCTCCAGTCCGGCAAAAGCCATCACACCGACCTCGAGCATTTCTGGAAAATGGACGGCTCGCATTTCGCCGTCAGCTATTCCGTCGTCGCTGTACTGGAAGACGCTCGCGTTAGCGGCGCCGTGGTCAGCTTCAACGACATTTCGGAAAAGCGTCAGATGGAAATCGAATTGCGTCACGCCCAAAAGCTCGAAGCGGTCGGCGGCTTGGCCGCCGGCATCGCTCACGAAATCAATACCCCCATCCAATTCATCGGAGACAACACTCGTTTTGTGCAGGATTCCTTCCGCGAAACGACTCAAATGATCGTCAAGTACGAAGAAATCTCCCAACAAGCCCGCCAAGGCCAGCTGCCCTGCGCCGCCTTGCAGGAACTCGACTCCATCTGCCGGAAAATCGAGTGGGATTTCCTGCGCAACGAAATTCCCAAGGCCCTCGACCAGATGCTGGACGGCGTCAATCGCGTCGCCACCATTGTGCGCGCCATGAAGGAGTTTTCGCATGTGGACCGCAGCACCGAGAAAGCTCCGGCCGATTTGAACAAGGCCATCGAAAGCACCTTGATCGTCGCTCGCAATGAGGTCAAGTACGTCGCGGACGTGGACACCGAACTGGGCGCGCTTCCACCGGTCACCTGCCATCTGGGCGACCTGAATCAGGTTTTTCTGAATTTGTTCGTCAACGCCGCCCACGCCATCAGCGACGTCGTCAAATCCACTGGCGAAAAGGGCCGCATCAGCGTACGCACCTGGCAGGAGGGTGACAACGTCATGGTGGCCGTCGCTGATACCGGCACCGGAATTCCTGAAAGAGTTCGCGGCAAAGTCTTCGAGCCTTTTTTCACGACCAAAGAAGTCGGCAAGGGCACGGGGCAGGGACTGGCCTTGGCGCGCGCGATCGTCGTCGAAAAGCACGGCGGCACTCTTTCCTTTGAAACAGAAATGGGCAAAGGCACTACGTTTTTTGTGCGCCTGCCGACCAATGGCGTGCCTGCTCCTCGCGAGGTGGTACCCACTTGAAACGAATTCTTTTTGTGGATGATGAAATCAAAATTCTCGAAGGCTTGCAGCGCATGCTTCGCCCGCAGCGCAACAATTGGGAGATGGCCTTCGCCCCCGGCGCTCAGGCGGCCCTCGGGATGCTCGAAGCCGCTCCCTTCGACGTCATCATTTCAGACATGCGCATGCCCGGAATGGATGGCGCGGCTCTGCTCAAAATCGTCCGCGAAAAATATCCCAGCGTCCTGCGCATTATCCTCTCCGGATACACCGAACTGGAAGCCGCCTTCAACGCTGTACCCGTCGCTCACCAGTTTCTCGTGAAGCCATGTGACCAGGACACTCTGCGCAATGCCATAGATCGCGCCACCAGCCTCAACGACGTCCTCAACAGCAAAATGTTAGCCAACCTTGTCGGTTCCATTCAGCAATTGCCCTCTCTTCCGCAGATGTGTCTGGAGCTGCAGCAGGCCCTCGCCGATCCCGATACTTCCTCGCGCAAAATCGCCCAAATCGTCGAACGCGATCCGGCTATGTCCGCCAAGATCCTTCAGCTCGTAAACTCTGCTTTCTTCGGCTCCGTCCGCAACATCAGCGATATTCACACCGCCATCAATTATTTGGGCACCAGCACCCTCCAGAATCTGGTGCTCTCCGCCGAAGTATTTCGCGTATTTCGTCCTGGCCAGGCTATCCCGGGCTTTTCCCTCGAAGCTCATCAGGCGCACTCGCAGCTGACCGCCAGGATCACCAAAGCCGTCGCAGCGGGCAGCGGCAGTATTGACAGTCTCGGCCTCATTGCCGGCCTGCTCCACGATGTTGGCAAACTGGTTCTCGCCGAGGCCACTCCAAAACATTTCGCAAGCGCCATAGCCGCAGCGCGCGATCAGAAACGCCCTCTATTCGAAGTCGAAGAGGAAATGGCGGGTGTCTCGCACGCCGAAGTCGGCGCCTATCTCCTCGGCTTATGGGGCATTCCCTACGTAATTATCGAGGCAGTCGCTCACCACCATCATCCCGAGCGCGTTCCTCACGACAAATTGGATCTCCTCGCTAGCGTTTATTTCGCGAACTGGCTCGCTCACGAGCAGGAAGCGCAAAATCTCGGCGATGCGAGCATCCCTAACCCCCCGTTGAATCCCGATATTGTCGCCAAGCTGGGTGTGGAGCAAAAACTTCCGGATTGGCAAGCCGCGGCCGAAGCCGCCGCGTTGGAATTGTCGGGGGTCGCCAATGGCCAAAGATGAACGCGCCCGCATTCTCTGCGTGGACGACGAATCGCACGTCCTCGATGGCCTCACACGCACTCTGCGCAGCCACTACGTTGTCGAAACCGCCGCATCCGGCAAGATCGCCTTGGACTTGCTCCGCTCCGAGCAGCCGTTTGCCGTGGTGATGTCCGATCAACGCATGCCGCAAATGGATGGTGTCCATTTGCTCGCGCACGTTCGCACCGTCGCTCCGCTCACAGTTCGTGTGCTGCTCACCGGTCAGGCAGACATGGAATCTGCTATCGCTGCCGTCAATGAAGGCAACGTCTTTCGCTTCCTCACCAAGCCTTGCGCCACTGAAACTCTTCTCCACGCTCTCGACGCTTGTATCGAACAGTATCGCCTGATCACTTCGGAGAAAGTCCTATTGGAAGAGACCTTGCACGGCAGCATCAAAGCACTCGTGGACATCCTGGCGATGGCTAATCCCGCGGCCTTCGGGCGCGCCACGCGGATTCGCGAAAGCGTCGAACAGCTGATGGCCCACTTCAAGATTAAGGAGCAGTGGCCCGTCGCTGTCGCCGCCATGCTTTCTCAGATCGGCTACATTACCCTGCCATCCGCGGTTCTCGACAAGCTCATCAAAGGCGAACCCCTCGACGACGCCGAGCAGGAAATGATCAGTCGGATGCCCAGCGTCGCCGAAAAGTGTATCTCCCACATCCCGCGCATTGATGCCGTTCGCGAGATCCTCCATCAGCACAGTTACAACTTTGCCGCCGGTAAACAACGGTCCGACGCCGACCTCGACGAAGAAATTCCCTGGGGCGCTCGCGCGCTCAAAATTGCTCTGGACTTTGATTTGCTGGACGCCGGCGAGTCGCCCTCGGATCATCCCTTTGCCATCATGCGTGGGCGCAAGGGCTGGTATGACCCGGAAATATTGGAAGCATTCGCGGGGATGCGTGGCAGCACGCAGGAAAAGATTCAGATGCTGGAGCTTTCCCTGCGGGAAGTGGCGGTCGGCATGGTCTTCGGCGAAGACCTCAAATCGTCCAAGGGGCTGTTGCTGATCGCGCGCGGCCAGGAAGTCACCCCCGCGTTGCTCGCGCGCATGCGTAATTTTTCAGCGGACTTGACCATTCGCGAGCCCGTCCGCATGATTCTCCGCGCTCCCACCAGCACGCCGGAAGTTCTGATGGCGTCTCGCTAACCCTCGTTGCCGGCGGCTCACCGGCCTCTCGTCGCCTGCCGCAGGCTTCGCCGCCCCTGCGGCAACAGCTAATCCGGCTCCTGCGTCACGATATGCACATCCACCGCCGGAGCATCCTTCAAGAAACGGTTGATCCCGCTCATGTACCGCAACTTCTTCCAACCTTCCGTCGCTGTCCGCCCGAAAATCACCTGCGTAATATGTTTGTCCCTCACGAACTGCGCGGTTGCGTCCGCCACATGCTCGCCTTTCAATCGCACCGGCTTCGCTCCCAGGTTTTCCGCAAATTGCAGGTTGGCTACGAGTGCCTTTTCCTCTTCGGGGTCGCCGTCGTGGTCCAAATCCACGTGCAACGCGTACAGCTCCGCGTCCATCCGCCGCGCCATGCGCGCCGCCCGCGCCACCAGGTACTGCGCCTTCGGGTTCGCGCTGATGCACACCGCAATCCTTTCGCGCACTCCCCAGGCTTCCTGGATGTCCTTTTCCACCATGTAGGATTCCAGGCTGCGGTCCACTTGCTCCGCCACCTGCCGCAAAGCCAGCTCGCGCAGCGCAATCAAGTTCCCGCGCCGGAAGAAATTCTTCAGTGCCTGCTCGATTTTCTCCTTGCCGTACACATCGCCGCGCCTCATGCGGTTTTGCAATGCTTCCGGCGTCAGGTCCACCATCACCGTTTCGTCGGACACCTGCAGCACCCAGTCCGGCACCGTCTCGCGCACCGGCACGCCAGTGATTGCGCGCACCGTCGGAGCGATGCTCTCGATGTGCTGAATGTTGACCGTCGAAATCACGTCAATCTTCGCATCCAGAATTTCCAGCACATCCTCGTACCGTTTCCGGTTCTTGCTCCCCGGAATATTCGTGTGCGCTAATTCATCCACCAAGACCACCCGCGGATTCCGCGCCAAAATCGCGTCCAGGTCCATTTCCGCGAAAAGTGTCCCTTTGTAATCAATCATCCGGCGCGGAATCGTCTCCAGTTGCGAAGAAAGTTCCGCGATGCCTTTTCTCCCGTGCGTCTCTACTACCCCAATCGCCACATCCTCGCCCCGGCTGTGGCGCCGGATCGCTTCGCTCAGCATGCTGAACGTCTTGCCCACTCCCGGCGCGTATCCCAGGAAAAGTTTCAGCGTTCCTTTCGTTCGTTCCGAAGGTTTGGACGCGGCCAGCCACTGTTCGGGAGTCTTCGGCATGCGGGTATTCTCTTCTACGGCCCCTTTGAAAGCTACGTTAGAATGAGCCGGTGCGCGAACCTCTTCTCACACGTTTCCTGCGGTTTGCAGCTGCTTTCGCGATCGTTCTCGGGATTTCCGCGTTCTATAGGCACGTCTTGCCCGTCAATCCCACCACGGTAGCACTCTCTTTTCTGCTCGCCATTCTAGCCGTTTCCACGATATGGGGCATCGCCGTTTCCGTGTCTATGTCCGTGGTGGCCATGCTCGCGTTCAACTATTATTTCCTGCCGCCAGTCGGCACCTTCACCGTCGCCGACCCGCAAAATTGGGTCGCGCTCTTCGCTTTTCTCGTCGTATCCGTGCTGGCCAGTCACCTTTCCACGCGCGCTCGCCAGCAGGCCAAAGACGCCTCCCAGCGCCGCCGCGAAATCGAAAAGCTTTACGCCTTCAGCCAGGGCCTGCTCGAATCCGGCAACGTAATTCAATTGCTCAATCGCATCCCCTCTCAAATCGTGGACATCTTCGAAGTCGGCGCCGCCGCCCTCCTCCTCGCAGAAAAACAGAAAATCTATCGTTCCGGTCCGGTAATCCCCAAACTCGATCTCGAAACTCTGAAGGCTATGGTCATTCGTGAGGAGCCGCTGATAGACGAAGCCAATAGTCTCTGCTTCGTCCCCGTGCGCCTCGGCATTCGTCCCATCGGCAGCCTCGGAATTTCCGGCTCCACTCCCTCGCGCCAGACCCTCGAAGCCATCGGCACCTTGATCGCCGTCGCCATCGAACGCGCTCGCGCCATCGAGCAGCTCGGCCTCACCGAAGCAGCCCGCGAAGGCGAACGCCTTCGTACCGCGCTGCTCGATTCCGTCACGCACGCGCTACGCACGCCGCTCACCTCCATCAAGGCTTCCGTCACGAACCTGCTCTCGAATCCCAGCGTCACCAGTCAACAGCGCCAGGAACTCCTGACCATCATCAACGAGGAAACCGATCGCTTGAACCGCCTCGTCGGCGAAGCCGGCGAGATGGCGCGCCTCGATGCCGGAGAAGTCGAACTTCGCCTCGAGTCTCGTCCCATTGCAGACGTCATCAATTCCGCGCTCAGCCAGTGCAAGGCCGTCCTCGGCGATCGCGTCGTCCGCGTGCAAGTGGCGGGAGGGCTTCCAAACGTTAGCGTGGACCTCGTCCGCGCCCGCGAGGCCTTGGTCCACCTGATCGAGAACGCCAGCCAGTATTCACCCGCCGATCAGCCCATCACCATCACCGCGGAAGCCGCTTCAGGATTCATCGTCACCAGCGTCGCGGACCGTGGCGCAGGTATTGATGACCTCGAACAGAACCTCATCTTCGAAAAATTTTATCGCGGCAAGGATCAGCGCTACCTCGTGCAAGGCACCGGCATGGGCCTGCCCATCGCCAAGGCCATTATTGAAGCCCATGGTGGCACCATGAGCCTCACCAGCCAGCGCGGCCAGGGTTCCGTCTTTTCTTTCACCTTGCCGATAGACCGCGGCCGCTCCGGAGATTAATGAATTCCGCCACTATTCTCGTTGTGGATGACGAGCCGCAAATTCGCCGCGTCATGCTCACCACTCTCGCATCGCACGGCTACAGCGTCATTGAAGCGCGCAGTGGGGAAGAGGCCCTCGAAAAAATGCGCAGTGAGCGTCCCGATCTGATTCTGCTGGACGTCAACATGCCCGGCATCTCGGGCCTCGATACCTGCCGCGAAATCCGCGGCTCCAGCGACGCGCCCATTATCATGCTCACCGTGCGCAACACCGAGCGCGATAAAGTGCAGGCTCTCGACGCCGGTGCCGACGACTATGTCGTCAAACCCTTCGGCGTCGAAGAATTGATGGCCCGCATTCGCGCTGCGCTGCGCCGTGCAGCTCCCGGCGAGGCCACGCCCGCATTCGTCTCCGATGACCTCAAAATAGACTTTGAAAAACGCAATGTTCTCGTGAAAGGCCGCCCGGTGCGCCTCACTCCCAAGGAATTCGAGCTGCTGCGCCAGCTGGTTTCCAATCCCGGCAAAGCCCAGGCACATCGCCGCCTCCTGCAAGCGGTCTGGGGACCCGACTACGGAGAGGAAACCGAATACCTGCGAGTCTTCATCAATCAATTGCGCAAGAAAATCGAGCCCGACCCCGGCAATCCACGCTACATCCACACAGAACCCTGGATTGGCTACCGCTTCGATCCACCCAACACCAATCCCAAATCCCGCGCCACGCGCCCAGACAGGTAATCGCCGTTGCGGCAACGAAGAACGTCACGTCGCCTTTTTTGTAAATACCCTGTGTAGGGGCGGGTCTCAGACCCGCCCTCCACATCGCGGCGCGTCCGCCGCCTTGGTCGCTGTCTCTCGTTGTCATCCCCGGGTCAGTGAGGGTACGCACTTCCGGTGCGTGCATCACCGCAACTCGCGAATCCCCGCGCCCGTAAACCACACAGTGCGCTTTCGTAGGGGCGGGTCTCAGACCCGCCCTCCACATCGCGGCGCGTCCGTCGCCCTCGTCGCTTCCTTTCGTTGTGATCCTGAACGACGCGAGGCCTGCCCTCCGCAGGCAGGGGCCTCTCCCGCGCTGATTGCGCTGCTACCGTGCGGGTATCGCTTGAATCGCATCCAATTCCAAATTCAATTCCAACACATTGACCCGCGCCTCTCCCAAAAATCCCCACTGCCGCCCGTCGGTATGCCGCGCCACCACCGCGCGAACGTCCCCCTCGCTCATCCCGCGTTCCCGCGCCACCCGCGGCACCTGAAACTCCGCCGCCGCCGGTGTAATATCCGGATCCAGCCCCGATCCAGAACTCGTAACCAGATCCACGGGAACCGCCTCCCCGGGATTTTCCGCGTGCGAACGCTGCACATCGCCATTCACCCGCATAATCAGCGCCGAATTCGTCGGCGCCAAATTCGACGCGCCTCCTCCCGCGGCGTCCGGATCGTATCCAGCAGGTCCCGCCTCCGACGGTCGCGAATGAAAATAACCCGCCGACGAAAAAGGCTGTCCAATCAGGCTCGATCCCACGAGCGTTCCATGAACCTGAATCATTTCCCCGTTGGCCTGCCCAGGAAAAAACCACTGCGCCAGTCCGGTAACCGCCAGCGGATACCCAATCCCCAGCAGCACCGTAGTCGCCAGCGTCATCCAGATCGCAATCAAAAAGTTACGTTTCATAAATGTCCTCACGCCAACCCGATGTGCGTAATGATCAGGTCAATCATCTTGATCCCGATGAACGGCGCGATAATTCCGCCCAGTCCGTACACCAGCAAATTCCGCCGCAGCAACGCCTCCGCTCCCAGCGGCCGGTATTTCACGCCCCGCAACGCCAGCGGCACCAGCGCGATAATAATCAGCGCGTTGAAAATCACCGCCGAAAGAATCGCCGATTGCGGGGTCTTTAATTCCATCACGTTCAGCACTCCCAGCTGCGGTAAAGCCGCCGCGAACATCGCCGGGATGATCGCGAAATATTTCGCCACGTCGTTCGCCACCGAAAAAGTAGTCAGCGCCCCGCGCGTAATCAATAGCTGCTTCCCAATCTCCACCACCTCGATCAATTTCGTCGGATTCGAATCCAGATCCACCATATTCCCTGCTTCTTTCGCCGCCTGCGTCCCCGCATTCATCGCCAAGCCCACGTCCGCCTGCGCCAAAGCGGGCGCGTCGTTCGTCCCGTCGCCGGTCATCGCCACCAATTTTCCTTTGGCCTGCTCGCGGCGAATCAAAGCCAGCTTGTCTTCCGGCCGCGCCTCCGCCAGAAAATCATCCACGCCCGCCTCGCGCGCGATCGCCGCCGCCGTCAATGGGTTGTCGCCCGTGATCATCACCGTGCGAATTCCCATCACCCGCAAATGTTCGAACCGCTCGCGCATCCCGCCCTTTACGATATCCTTCAAGTGCACCACGCCCAGCGCCCGGCCGTCCTCTGCCACCAGCAATGGAGTCCCACCCGAATTGGAAATCCGGTCCACTGCCTCCATCGTCTCCGGCGGCACGGTTCCGCCCGCATCCTTGATGTTCTTGACGATCGCATCCCGCGCGCCCTTGCGGATTTTTCGCCCGTCCAGGTCCACGCCAGACATCCGGGTAACCGCCGAAAACGGTATGAACGTCGCCGCGATAGATCCCAATTCTCTGGCGCGCAGCCCGTACTTATCCTTCGCCAGCACCACGATCGAGCGCCCCTCCGGCGTCTCATCTGCCAGTGACGCCAGTTGTGCCGCATCCGCCAAATCCGCTTCGCTCACGCCTGGCGCCGGAATAAATTCCGTCGCAAAACGATTCCCCAGCGTGATGGTCCCCGTCTTATCCAACAGCAGCGTGTCCACGTCGCCCGCCGCCTCCACTGCGCGCCCGGACATCGCCAGTACATTTTTCTGCAGCACGCGATCCATCCCCGCGATGCCGATCGCCGAAAGCAATCCGCCAATCGTTGTCGGAATCAAACACACCAGCAGCGCCACCAGCACAAACACCGATTGTGGCGCTCCCGAATAAATCGCCATCGGCTGCAACGAAACCACTGCCAGCAAAAAAATAATCGTCAGCCCCGCCAGCAAAATGTTCAACGCGATCTCGTTCGGCGTCTTCTGCCGCAGCGCGCCTTCCACCAGCTTGATCATCCGGTCCAAAAACGTCTCGCCCGGATTCGACGTGATCCGCACCTTGATCTCATCCGAAAGCACGCGCGTCCCGCCCGTCACCGCCGAACGGTCGCCCCCAGATTCGCGAATCACCGGAGCGGATTCGCCCGTAATTGCCGACTCATCCACCGACGCGACGCCCTCGATCACTTCGCCATCGCCCGGAATGAATTCCGTCGCGCTGATCACTACCACGTCGCCGATCCGCAATTTTGATCCCGGAACCGACTCGAACTTTCCATCCGGCTTCAGTCGCCGCGCAATTGTCTCCGCCCGCGCCTTGCGCAAAGTTTCCGCCTGCGCCTTTCCTCGCCCTTCCGCCATCGCTTCCGCAAAATTCGCAAAGAGCACCGTGAACCACAGCCACAAAGTGATCTGCAGCGAAAATCCGAATCCCGGTGTGTGTTGCGCCACGCCCCGCACCAGATCCACCGACGTCAGCAGGGCGCCCACCTCCACCACGAACATCACCGGGTTTTTCGCCAACGTCCGCGGATGCAATTTCACGAACGATTCCCACAACGCCGGCACCACGATCTCTTTTCCCCAGCGCGACTGCTCTCGACTGCTCCCCTTGATGGCCATGTGCCTTTAAAACACCTTTCCTGCATTCATCAGCAGGTGTTCCAGGATCGGTCCCAGACTGAGCGCCGGAAAGAACGTCAACGCGCTCACGATCAGCACCACCGAAACCAGCAATGCCGTGAATAGCGGAGTCGTAACCGGAAACGTTCCCGCCGATTCCGGCACATATTTCTTCCGTGCCAGGCTGCCCGCAATCGCCAAAATCGGAATCACCGCGAAAAATCGCCCAAACAGTGTCGCCAGTCCGATCGTCGTGTTGTACCAAACCGTATTCGCATTGAATCCCGCAAACGCCGAGCCGTTGTTGCCCGTCCCCGATGTGTACGCGTACAAAATTTGCGAAAGTCCATGCGGTCCCGGATTGCTGATCGAAGGCGTGCCAAAACTCTTCGCCACCACCGATATTGCCGTGAACACCAGAATTACCAGGGGGAAAATCAGCACCGAAAGCATCGCCATCTTCACGTCGTACGCCTCGATCTTCTTTCCCAGATATTCCGGCGTCCGGCCCACCATCAACCCCGCGATAAACACCGACAAAATCACGAACACGATCATTCCGTACAGCCCTGATCCCACGCCGCCAAACACCACCTCGCCTAACATGATGTTGATCAGCGGAATCATTCCGCCCAGCGGCGTAAACGAATCGTGCATCCCGTTTACCGCGCCGCAGCTCGCGTCCGTCGTCACCGTCGCGTAAAGCGCCGTATTCGCGATTCCAAAGCGCACTTCCTTGCCTTCCATGTTTCCGCCCGGCTGTTGCGCGCTGGCGGTCTGGTCCACTCCGTGTAACAGGGGATTGCCCTGCGCTTCCGCCGCATACGCCACACTCACTCCCGCCAGAAAGAGCGCCGCCATCGCGCCCCACACTGCCCAGCCGTGCCGCTGCGAGCCAGTCATCCGCCCCAGCGTGTACGTCAGCCCCGAAGGAATCGCGAAAATCAGAATGAGTTGCAGGAAATTACTCAGCGGCGTGGGGTTTTCGTAGGGATGCGCGCTGTTCGCGTTGAAAAAGCCGCCGCCGTTGGTCCCGAAAATCTTGATCGCCTCCTGCGAAGCCACCGGCCCTTGCGGGATCCTCTGCTCCTTCACCACTTGTGTGGTCGTCTTCCCGTCCGCGCCCGTCACCTGCACAGTTTGCGGATCTACCATCTGCGTCGTCACATAAGGCTTCAAATTCTGAATCACGCCCTGCGACACAAAAAGCATCGAAACCACCAGGCAGGCCGGCAGCAGCACCCACAACCACGTTCGCGTCAGATCCACCCAGAAATTTCCGATGGTGTCCTGTTCGCGCCGCGCGATTCCGCGGATCACCGCGATCGCCAGCGCGATCCCCACCGCCGCCGACATGAAATTGTGGTACGCCAATCCGGCCATCTGCGTGAAGTAACTCATCGTCACTTCCGGCACGTACGCTTGCCAGTTCGTGTTCGTGGTGAACGACGCCGCGGTATTGAACGCCAGGTCCGTCGGCACCCCCGCCAGCTGCTCCGGATTCCACGGCAACGAATGCTGCACGCGCTCGATAGCGTATAGCAGCGCCATCGAAACGCCGCTAAAGAGCAGCATCGCGATCGCATATTCCGTCCAGCGCATCTCCCGCTTTTCGTCCACGCCCGTCAATTTGTAAAGTAGCCGCTCCAAAGGACGCAGCAGGGGATCCAGGAAGGTTTTACCGCCGGAAAATACCCGCGTCATAAAAACGCCCAGCGGCTTCGCCACCGCGAATATCACCAGCAGGAATAAAAGGATTTGCAGCCAACCGTTGGCCGTCATCGTCAGAACCTCTCCGGCCACAGCAAAGCCGCGACCAGGTAAGCCAAAATCAGAACGCATATCACCAATAGAAAAATATTGCCAAGCATCGAGTCGCACCCCTCACTTCAATCGGTCGCACCCGCGCACATACCCCAACGCCACCAAAAAGAACCCGATGGTCACCGCCAAAAACACCAAGTCTTCCATAACCAAAACTCCCGGCGCGAAGCACAAGCAAGCTATTTCCGTGCGCTCCGTCTTTGTTCTGCGCCCTCTGTGTTAAATCTTTTGACTCTAGCTCTCATCACAAGCGAGATCTGCACGCCAAGCTGGTCTTTCTCTGCGCCTTCAGCGTCTCTCCGTTAGTTCCTATGAATTTGATTTCGCTCTCGCCCAATCAATCCAACATTCGGGTTGTTCGGATTGAGAGTCCCGCGATCATACTGATACCTGGCTTCCGTTGAGGAGTGTCATCTCCAGTGAATGCCGTCGCGCCCACACGTTTCCGTCACTCCATCTACAGCGCTCAGAACTTCACCAGGATAGACATGTCAATGAACGACTCGTCCCTCCGCAGGTCCGGGAACCACACACTGGAATTCTGCGGCGCGCTCGTGCAAAAAGTCGTCGCGGGCCCCAGCAATTCCTGTCCCGAAGAAACGCCGTTGCTACAAATATAATCCGTCGGAGTCCCGGTGTTGCCGCCCGGAGGTGTAATTCCACCGCGCCCTGTCCAGTACGGCACATTCGCGTGCCGGTAGTCGTACTCCCATCGGAAAGTGATGTATTGCTTCGGCATGTAGTCGAAGGTGACGGACGAGTCCCACGCCTTGAACGGATCTCCCGGATTTTCCGTAAAGTAGGGAGAATTCGTGGATGCAGTAATCGCGCTCTCTCCATTGATCGGCGGCAGCAGCACCAAATAACGTCCGGGATTGTTGATCTTCCCGCCTCCCAGCGTCAGTCCGAACAAATCGTGATGGAACCAGAAGCGGTTGTACAGCATAAACCCGAGGAAGCTTTGCTTGGGACCGCCCTTGTGGTCGCCGTAACAGCTCACGCCGCCGCCGTACTCGCAACCCGCATCGCCCGTGAGCGAGAATGCCATCTTGTCGAGCGTCACGTTATCGGGCCTATCGTAATACTTCACCTCCACGCTGTTGTCCGTGTGGATTCTCCGTCGGTCGGGTATGAACAAATCATCGCGGCCCAGGCCGTAGTTGTTCGAGATCACATTGACCCACGGCTTCGGAGTCCACTTGATCTGGCCTCCCAAACCCGGCCTGTGGTTGGCTGACGCATACGATTGCCATCCGTTGATGAACCAGGGCTCGATCTTCAAATGCGCCGTGGGGAAAATCTGCACGCGCACGCCCTCGAAAAACCATGGCGTGTTCGACGAAACGTACGACGGTTGATAGGCCCAATTGTCGAAGTTGTAGTAACTAAACAATCCGATGTAAGAAAGGAAGATTCCCGCGTCCACGTTCACTCCGTGCAGCTTGTCGAAGTGATAGCCGCCGTACGCCTCCGATAAATAGCGGTACGCGGACACGAGATCCCACTGGCCGTGGCCGGGGCTCGGGTCATTCCGTGGCGTCGTCGCTGAGTACATGCCGAACTGCGTCATGATCCTCGCGCGAACATTGTCGTAGTGGAAATCGCCGCCAATTCCCAGCTGCGTCAGTTGCACTTCTTGCGCCCGAAAGAGCTCGCTGGACCCGCCCAGGGAGTGATCCGTCGGATGGTTGAAGTCATAGACGTACACCGTGTCGGCGCGGATTTCCGGCGTAAAGAACTTCGAGTCCCAGAAGATTTCCTTCGTGCGCGGGTTGCCGTTCAGCCAGGTCCAATCCGCGTCCGAAAACGGCTCGATCTTCGCAACTTCGGCATGGGCGGCAGCGTTCGCGGGCGGCGCCGCCGCATCGGTCGCCGCCACGGCAGCGTTCGCAGGCGGCGTGACCGCCTTCGCCGGAGCAGTCGGCGTAACCGGCGCCGTCGCCTTCGCGCTCGTCACCGCTTCCACCGGATGTTCCTGAGCCTTGACGTTCTTGAGCTCTGCCTCCAGCTCATCAATGCGTTTTTTCATCGCATCCAGTTCTTGCGCAATCGCGGGCGGTATCTGTTGTTCCGCACCGCCGCCTTGTTGACCGGATGTATCGCCATTACTTTGCGCAAAGCACGGGAATTGTGCCAGCGCCAAAATCACTGCACAGCACGCGAACTCGGCGCCTCGAATCAAGCGTAGCTTGCTCATGAAACGTCTCTCCTCTTGCTGCTCCCGCCGGCGCCACTCTGTCGCGCGGCATTGCCGGAAGCGTGTTCGTGCGAATTTGCGAAGGGCTGCACGATTTGGCCGGAGGCCGCCATCGGAAAACCACTCGGCATATCCGCATGGCGCCTTGGATGCTTCTCGTCACGCCGGAACTGCACCAATACGTACAAAAAGAACGCGCACACTGCGCATGTAAGCATTACCGCCGCGATTGCCAGCACAGGAATCTGTCCTTCGGCACACCCGGTCGCCAGAATCTTCAGCTAGTACGCTAACTCTCACGCATCAGGAGGGCATAAGCGACTCATAAAGATTTGATAAGGCTCTGCCCGGTGGCTGAGCCGCAGTCTGGGGCCTATTCTTGGTCTGCTAGCACGGAGAAAATCTTCAGAAGGGTCTGCAAATAGAAAGTAAGGTCTGTAAATAACTGAAGGCTCGGGTTTTGCGGTGGACGCTCCATCCCGACATTTTCAGTACGCAGCGGGCGTCTCTCGTCGCATCAATCCAAGAGTCCGCGCTCGTTAGGTGTTGGAATCGTCGTGTACGCCCGCAAGACGCCGCCGGTCAAAAACCGCCACGATCGCTGCCGCGCTCAACAGCATAACCATCGGATCAATCGGATGGCGGTACCGCAACGAAGCGTGGGTCACGTAATAAAGCACAGGAAACACTATCGGAAAAGCCGCCAACGGAAACGCATACCGGCTGCGCCTCACAAACAATACGACGATCCCGCACAACGCTCCGATTCCTGCCAGTGAATTGCTCAGCAAAGCGGTCCGCGTCAAAAGAGAATCGCTATCCAGGTAACCCTCCACCGGTTTTTCCATCCCCGTCCACATCGCCACAAAGCGCCGCGCGAAAAGAATCACTTCCAGCTTTGGATGGCTGCGAATGAAGGTGATCGCCTGCTGCCACTTCTCCTGCATGAAAGCCGTCTCGCCCATGTGGATGTAATTGTGAACCTCCTGGCGCTCTGGATTCGCGGGCGGCACAATCTGGGATTGCGGGTCGAAATTCTCGTTGTTTCCCAGCCACAGTTCGAACGCAAAATTAGAACGCAGCGGAATGAACCGGTGAAAAACCAGATAATTCCGCACGGTCCATGGCACGCAGCACAAAATCGCGATGCCCAGCGCCAGCGCCGGTCCGCTCAATTGCAGCCGGCCGCGATTCCGCTGGCTGTCCTTCCAGGCGCGATACATGAGCCAGCCAATTAGAAATGGCAACATCACGCCCAGCGAGGGATTGGTCATCAAAGCGAAGCCCCACAGCAACCCATACCGAGACCAACCGCGCCACCCCACTCGCGACGCAGCACCAATTGCCGGCACTCCAACGGAAGTGGTGCCGCCGTCGAGCGCGCGCGGATCGTCATCCGCCAGCCGCAATGTGGCCCACAAGATCATCGTCATCAGCAGCGCCGAAAGCGACGTGTCCCAGATCCATTCGAACGGAATGATCCACGCGTTTGGGAAGACAGCCCAAAGCCACGCGGCGAGGCTCGCGACGCCGACTCCGCCCACGCGTTTGCCGATGTAAAAAATCGGCACACACGTCGCCGCCGAGAACAAAATGTTCAGCAACACCATCGCGAAGAACGCATGGGGCGTATGAATCCCGAAAACGCGGTACGCGCCCGCCACCATATACGGGTAAACCGGCGTGAGCCACGCCGTCGGCCCGGTTTCTTGCCAGTAAGGCGATCCGAAACCCTGTCCCAGAGCGATTGCGAAAGCAATGTTCCCGGTTTCCTGCAGGAACGGCACCAGTCCCACAAGATTCGGTGGTATTTGGCGCTCCTGGTCCCACGCAAATCCCAAGCGCACTCCCAGAGCAACGATCAAAATCAAAGGCAGCCACGTCGCAATGCTGTAAAATCGCCGCTTCATGAATTCGTGTCCCGCTCCATCTGGCTCAGACGCAACCCAGCTTAATTCGGATACCCCCGCAGGGCCTTCCGCTCCCCGGAAAATGTGGAGCCCTCAATAGATCCTGCTCCTTTTGACACCGGCCGCGCATCTCATAAGTGACGAGCGCTGGAAATGAAAAACACGTTGTCGTCCTGTCTCCAGCGTGAAGTTAAACTGAGATATGCCTGAACAGCACAAGGTAGTGATCATCGGCGGGGGATTCGGCGGGCTCAGCGCCGCCCAGAAATTAAAGCATGCGCCCGTCCAGATAACTCTGGTGGATCGCCACAATTACCATCTCTTCCAGCCGCTGCTCTATCAGGTCGCCACCGGCTCGCTTTCTCCCGCCAATGTGGCCGGGCCGCTGCGCCAGGTGCTCCGCAAACAAAAAAACACGAAGGTCCTGCTCGGCGAAGCCGTTCACATTGACGCCGCAAAACGCCGCGTCATCCTGAGCGACGGTTTTCTCGATTACGACACGCTCATCGTCGCCACCGGCGCCATGCATCAATATTTCGGCCACGACGAATGGGAGAAGTACGCTCCCGGCCTGAAAAATATTGACGACGCCACCTCCATGCGCCGCAGAATTCTGCTCGCTTTCGAAGCGGCGGAGCGCGAGCCCAATCCCGAAAAATTGCGCGCGTGGATGACGTTCGTCATTGTCGGCGCGGGCCCCACCGGCGCCGAACTTGCCGGCGCTCTGGGCGAAATTGCGCACGACACGCTCGTGCACGATTTCCGCGACATTGATCCGACCCAGACGCGCATCATTCTGATCGAAGGCGCCGACCGCCCGCTGCCCAGTTATCCGCCCAAGCTTTCCGAGGCCGCGCGCAAAATGCTCACGCGCCTCGGCGTCACCGTGCGCACCGGCGCCATGGTCACAGACGTGCGCGCGGACGGCGTCACCGTCCGCGAAGGCGATCGCACCGAGCACATTCCCACGCGCACGATTCTGTGGGCTGCGGGTGTGTTGGCGTCGCCTCTTGGTCGCATCCTTTCGGAGGAAGTCGGAGCTACGCTCGATCGCGTCGGGCGCGTGGTCGTCGAGCCGGACATGACCATCGCCGGGCATCCCGAAATTTTCGTCATCGGCGATCTCGCGAATTTCAGCCATCAAACCGGAAAACCGCTTCCCGGTGTCGCCCAGCCCGCGATTCAGGAAGGCGCCTACGTCGCAAAATTGATCCTGGCGCGGCTGCGCGGCAAAAAACTTCCGCCCTTTCATTATTTCGATAAAGGGAATTTGGCGACGATCGGCCGCGGCGCGGCGGTGGCCGATTTGAACTGGCTGCAAATTTCCGGCTTGCCGGCCTGGCTGATTTGGGTTTTCGTGCACCTGGCTTACATCGTGCAGTTTCAAAACCGGCTGCTGGTGATGCTGCAGTGGGCCTGGCTGTACCTCACCTTCGACCGCTCCGCGCGTTTGATCACCGGCAAAAACCCGCTGCCGCTCGATCTGTGAGTTTAGCCGCGACGGAATCATAGAATCACGCCGCCAAATTGATGGACGCCCGCAACTTCCCCGCGCGCACCGCCTTCACCAGCTCCTGATGATCGCGCTCGGTCTGGTCCGCATACTCCGTCGCGAATTTCTCCACCGCCTCGTCAAAAATATCCTTCCTCCCCAAATACCCGCCGATGCGCGCCGCGTCTCCAGTACGCGCATGCGCCCGCGCCAGCGCCCAGCCGCACACCTCCACATATTCCAGCAGCTCGTCTAGATTCAATTTCCCCACGTCAATGGACATCTTCATGTCCCGCAGTTGCCGGAAATAATAATCGTGCCCATCATCATCTCGCGTCCAGCCCAGAAACACGTCGCTGGAAGCCTGCAACATGCGCTGCCCCGTCACCACGCGCTCTCCGTGGTTCTGATAGCGGTTTTTGCCCGCATAGGCCTCCAGCACCGACGGCAGCGCTTCCTTAAATTGCAGAAACAAGGCGTCATTTTCCCCGGCCATCAGCAAAGCCACCGCGCAACGCGTCCCCACGCTGCCCACACCCACGATTTTTCGCGCGATGTCCACAATCTGGTAGCGATCCAAAATCACGCGCCGCTCGTCCGGCAAAGTCTGCCGGTAACGGTGGAACATGGCGCGCACATGATCGTCAATTTGCGAGAAGTTCCGTGGGTGATAGACCAGCGGCGGGCGATCCACGATGCGCCGCCGGCCGCGCACCACTTCAGTCATCTTGGGGAAAATGTGTTCGGCCGTCTGCAGCTTCGCGGACTTCTCCACTTGCCTCCAGAATTTCTTGTCGTCCGCAGTCTTGGCTTCCTTGATGAAAACGTCGGCGTCCAGATGCGAATACCAGGTGTTGAGCGCCGTCATCCGTGCGTAATCCCGCATATGCGTGCGATAGGAAGCGACGGTCGCGAGGGCCCCGTCGCTGCAAATGCGGTCCCGCGCTCCGATCTGCCGCCCGGCCAGCACCACGCTTGCCGCCAGGCGCTTCACGTCCCACTCCCAGGGAGCCGGTAGCGTCTCGTCGAAATCGTTTATGTCGAAAACCAACTGCCTCTCCGGCGAGCCGTAGCCGCCGAAATTCAGCAGGTGGCAATCGCCGCAGGCCTGCACGCGCAATCCCGTCTTGGGCGTTTCCGCCAGGTCCGCCGCCATCACCGAAGCCGCGCCGCGAAAAAACGCAAACGGCGATTGGATCATTCTTCCGTAGCGGATCGGCAGGAGTTCCTGCAACCGGCCGCGGTCCGATGCTTTCAGCGTCGCCACCGGGTCCGGACGGTTCGCTGGCGGCTTCCATTTGCCATGCGCAGTCCGCGGCACGCGGTCGCGCAGAGCCTTGCCCTGCGCCATGCGCTCCTCCACCGATGGCCCCAGTGAAACGCGTCGCGTGTCCACGATGCTGCGCACCTTGGTCCGGGCCGACTCTGCCTTATCCGCCGCTGAATTTTTCATGGGTTATGCCTCGCACGCCAATGGTGGCCGGCTGCCGAGCGCGTTTGAAGCGGCCCCACCGGTCCGTGAAAGTTGCAAAGCGAGTACTTCAGCGGCTGAAGCCGCGCTGATTGCACTTGGTTTCCGCCGCAGCTAAAGCTACGGCCTACGAAGATTCTCGCAACGTTACGCAAGCTCTGAAGTCCCGCCCTTCCACGAGCAGCCGTCATGACGCGGGCCGGCGCGAGCGGGGCAAGTTTAACCGAAGGGGGCTGTGAATGGGGGAATTGCGATTTGCTGTTGCGGTTAGAAAATGTTTTCTCGTTTGGGCTCATGGGCTTGCAGACGTTTTTGAACGAGGTCTTGTTGCGATTAGAATCCGCGGGCCGAAGGGTAAGGGCGTGTGCGGCGAGGCGAGGGGAAACTGGCGAGTGAAATTTCGACCGCCAGTTTGTTGCAGTGGATCTGGGTGTTTGCGGGCTCCTGGTCTCCGGCGCTGCCGTCACCATGTTGCGTCCTCGTCGAGTCTGAAAACAACCCACGTTAGCACATTTTCGAGCTGATTACTATTAGGGGAACTATGTAGGAAGGTAACGGACAGAAAAGGCGGGAGCTATCCGGTGTCACGCAAAGGGCGGGTCTGAGACCCGCCCCTACGCCTCCAGTCTTTGGTCCTGTCTGTTGCGGAACAATTCGTATCCAGCACTAGGAAGCTTAGCTTGCAAGTTGGACTTGCAAGATAGGCTGTTAATCTGATACGCTGTGCACACCATGTCAAACAAAAACCTTGAAGCCGCCGCCACCGAACTAGCGCTGGCGCTCGGCATGCTGGTGAGGCGCTTGCGTTCGGCGGTGCCCGCGGAGTCGGAGTCGCATGAATTGTCCTGGGCGCAACTGGCCGTGATGCGGCGCCTCGATACCGACGGCCCCGCCACCACCGCCGATCTGGCGCGCGCCGAAGGCGTGAAGCCGCAGTCCATGGGCGCCACCGTCGCGGCGCTGGAAGAAATGGGAATTGTCGAACGCAAAGCACATCCGACCGACGGCCGCCAGATGAATATCGCGCTCACCGCGAAGGGCGCAAGCGTGCGCAAGAACACGCGCAGTGCGAAGCGCATGCGGCTGGCGCAGGCCATCGCCAAGCTCGACGCCAGGGAACAAAAGAGCCTGCCCGCCGTCACCGAACTGATCAAACGCCTGGCGGAATTGTGAGCGAGCCCGCCAGCACTTCGGAAACACGCGAGAGCCCGGCTCTGGGAGGCTCGCTCTCGCACGCCTGGCGCGCGTTGCGCTCGCGCAATTTCAAGCTCTACTTCGCCGGCCAGAGCGTTTCGCTGATTGGCACGTGGATGACGCGACTTGCGACCGGCTGGCTGGTCTATCGCCTCACGCATTCGGCGCTGCTGCTGGGCATCGTCAGCTTTTCAGGGCAGATTCTGGCGTTCTTGCTGGGGCCATTTGCGGGAGTGTGGGTGGAACGCCTGAATCGCCGCAAGCTGCTGGTGTGGACGCAAGCCGCCGCGGCCGTGCAATCGCTGGCGATGGCTGCGCTCACCCTTGCGCATGTGATCACGCTCTGGGAGATTATCGCGCTGGCCGCATTTCAGGGGGCGATCAATGCCTTTGACATGCCCGGGCGGCAATCTTTTCTGGTGCAGATGGTCGAAGACCGCAACGATCTCAGCAACGCCATCGCGATTAATTCCTCAATGGCCAATGGCGCGCGGCTGATCGGTCCGGCGATCGCGGGCCTGGTGATCGCAGCCGTCGGGGAAGGCTGGTGTTTCCTGATAGATGGCGCGAGCTACCTGGCGGTGATCGCGTCGCTGCTGATGATGCGCATCCAGCCGCTGGAAATTCGTCTGCATGCGAGCAGCATGCTCGAACAAATGCGCGAAGGCTGGGATTACGTGCGCACCTTTCGGCCGATGCGCTCAATCCTGCTGCTTTTCGTTTTGATCAGCCTGATGGGCTATCCCTACACGGTGTTGCTGCCGGTCTTCGCCGGGCACGTGCTGCGCGGCGGCGCGACCACGCTCGGCTGGCTGACGGGCGCGTCAGGAATTGGCGCGCTGATTTCGGCGATATCTTTGGCGGTGCGCAAGTCGGTGGCCGGGCTGACGCGCATGCTGCAACTCGCGGCTGCGATGCTGGGCGGCGCGCTGATTCTTTTCGGCCTGTCGCATACGCTGTGGCTTTCGCTGGTGCTGATGGTGTTCGCGGGCTTCGGCATGATCCAGAGCGCGTCGGTGAGCAATACGATCATCCAGGCGCTGGTGCCGGAAGATAAACGCGCGCGCGTGATGGGCTATTACACGATGGCGTTTTTCGGCGGAGCGCCCTTCGGCAGCCTTTTGGCCGGCGCATTGGCGCATCGGATTGGAGCGCCGTACACCGTGATGATTTTGGGGGCGTTCTGCGTTGCCGGCTCGCTGTGGTTCACGCTCGAGCGGCCGAAAATACGCGGGATGATGCGGCCCGTTTACGAGGAGAAAGGATTGATACCTGCGCGCGAAACGCCTTCGCCTATCAACTGATCCAGCTGTAAACGAAAGGGCAAAGCAAACATCAGCGAAAGGAAAAAACATGCCTCTTACAATACTTGATACGAATGCCGCTTTGATCGTGATTGACCTGCAGAAAGGCGTTGTGGGCATGCCGACGGCGCATCCGGTGGGTGAAATCATCGGCCGGACTGCGCAGCTGGCGCGTGCGTTTCGCGAACGAGGCCTGCCGGTCGTGCTTGTGAACGTCACCAGCCTGGCGCCCGGCCGGACGGAAGCCCCAAGGCCGAATGTCTCTGCGTTTCCGCCGGATTGGACGGAGCTTGCCCCGGAACTCCAGTACAGCCCTGAAGACTTTCTTGTTTCGAAGCAGCGCTGGGGCGCATTCATCGGCACACCCCTGGATGATTACTTGCGGCAGCGTGGCGTGACACAAATCTTTCTGACCGGCGTTGCGACCACCGCAGGCGTCGAATCAACGGCGCGCAGCGGCTTCGATTATGGCTACAACGTGGTGCTAGTCGCTGATGCGATGACGGACCGTGATGCCGATGCGCACCGCCAAAGCGTCGAAAAGATCTTTCCACGGATCGGCGAGGTGGATACCACCGAAAACGTGTTGCAACATTTGAAAAACGCACACACTCGCTGAGCGGGAGTATAATGCGTCCATGAACATCCGACTGCGGCCCGAAATCGAAGAACTGATCAAGCAGGATGTACAGCGCGGCGCCTACGAAACCGTGGATGAATTCGTCGAGCACGCGGTCTCGATGTTGCACGAGCAGGAAGCGTGGCTAGCCGAGAACCGCGCAGAGATCAAGGCCAAGATCGCGGAAGGATATGGCGAGGCGCAGCGCGGCGAATTAATCGCGGCGGACGAAGTTCTTGCCAGTTTTGAAGACCACAAGCGCGCCTGGCTTGCCGAACGCCGTAAGGGATGAGGCAGTGGGAGTTCACGCCCCGCGCCAAGCACGATCTCTTCGAAATCTGGGATTATATAGCGCAGAATAGTCCGGAAGCCGCAAACCGCGTAGCGCAAGCGATTGCTCTGGCCTGTGACCTGCTTTCCCACTCTCCTCTGGCTGGTAAAGTGCGCAAGGACCTGGCACCGTCGCCACTGCGGTTTTGGCTGGCGCATCCTTACGTCAACTACTGCATCGTTTACAATCCGGAAGCAAGACCTCTGCAAATCATCCGCATAATTCATGGTGCGCGAGATTTACCGTCCAGTTTGCGCTAAGTCGCACGCAACCCCCCACCAGAATGCCGCCAGGCGGGATTAGGAAGATAACACGCGACGAAATAATCGCGAGGATGCCGCTGCTTTGTGGTGTGTTTGGATGCGGCGTACGATGTAGCTCAACCCGTATCCGCGGCGGAGCTTGGCTAGTTTTATCCAGTGGAGGCGGCGTCGCTCGTGTTTCATCGCCTCAGAGGATCGCGAAGATGTGGAAGCTGATCAAACCCAGCAGCGCGCCAATGGCGGAGCCCGCCAGCACGTCGCTGAGGAAATGCATGCCCAGGATGATGCGCGACGAAGCAATCAGCAACGCGACAGCGAGCAAAGGCCCCGTCAGCTCCGGGTAGAACATCCCGATCGAAATCGCGATGGCGAATGCGGTAATGGAATGCCCCGAGGGAAACGAGTATTTATCCGGCGGCAGAATAGACGACCAGCAGTGCGGCTCGATTTCGCAGGGGCGTTGGCGTTTGCTGGTGCGTTTCAACGCGCGAAAGAGAAAAATTCCGGCGACGGCGGCGGAGGCGGCGGCGCCGATGGCGAGAAAACGATGTTCGCCGCCGAAGAAGAAAAGGATCAGGCCGAGCGAATACCACAGCCAGCCGTCGCCCATGCGCGTCAGCAAAATCATCAGGATGCGGAACCACCGCGGAGCCCGCCAGCGATGCACGCGCCGCATCAAGCGGTGATCGTTCGATTGAATCTGGTTCCAAACGCCTCGTGCGACCGTCATACCCACTCCTCTGCCGCGGGTTGCGGCACCGAGATCCAGCGGGGGTGTTTGCGGGCTTCGGGCTCGCCTAGAACGCGCGCCGCCCAGCGGCGGCTGAAGGCGTGCTCGTCGCGGTAATTCCAGAAAGTGACTGCCGGGATCAGCACCGCGAGCGGCGAGAGCAGCGCGGTCCAGGATTTTTCGCGCATCATTTCGCAGGCGATCAGGAAAACGTCGCGCGTCAGTTTCGCGAAGCTGCCGGATTCGCCGGCGACTCTCCCGAGTCCCGCGCGAAGTCCATCGAAGAATTCGTCTTTATCGCGCGCGCCGGGAACTTCGGTGTAGGCCGTGCCGGCGGAGGGTAGGGCATGCGCGTCGCTCCCGCCGATGCCGATCTTGTCCCACTGCTTGGCGAACTGCGCCGCCTGTTGATTGGCGCGCTCCAGCATGTGGCTATTGCGAATTTCCACCGCGGGAAAATATTCCCGGAACCAGGCGAAATCTTCGAGTTCGCGGCGCCCCGTAACGCTGGAAAAAACGTGATTGATGCTGAAGAAAAGCCGTCGCTCGGTGAGATACATCAGCAGCGCGACGAGATCGTTGCGGCGCTGCTGCAGTTGCGCGTGCTGCCGCTCGCTGAGGTCGTAAACGCCGATGTGCACTTCGGTGCCGCTGGGCATCTTGCAGGTGAGTTCTTCGCTGACGAAAAAATCAGGATGCTGGCGTAATTGCTCGGCGCCTTCAATCGAATCGTGATCGGTGAGTGTGAAAAGATTCATCCCGCGGCGCCGTAGCAGGGCATAAACTTTTTGCGGATCGCTGTAACTTTCGCGGCAAATCTTGCGGACAATAGGAGTCGTACATGGTCCGGAGAAGTACGAGTGAACATGCAGGTCGCATTTCACGTGAGCAAAAATAATCCACGCGTGTTACGCGCAGATGACACGCGCGCTAAAGTTTTGAAAATGCAGATATTTAACTCTTTCGACACAGTCACGAGCTTTTAACAATTCCGTAGCCGCCTGAAACTTTCTCAATGCGAGACTCCGCCCTCATGCCACGAATCGAGTTTTGTTTTTTCGATGCAGGGGGCGGGCATCGCGCAGCGGCCACCGCGCTGGAAATGTCCATTAAAGCGCAGGGACGTTCGTGGGACGTTCGCCTCACGAACCTGCAGGAGTTGCTCGATGAACTCGATATCCTCAAGAAATACGCGGGGATACGCATCGAAGACTATTACAACTGGATGCTGCGCAGCGGCTGGACCTTGGGCAGCATTCAATTGATGAAAGTGCTGCAGTTCGCGATCCGCATGCGTCGTTCTGCGACGGTGCGCATGCTGGAGCGCCATTGGCGCGAAACGCAGCCGGACCTGGTTGTGTCATTCGTGCCGCACTTCAATCGCGCGCTGTGTGAAAGTTTCAATCATGCGTTTCCAGGACGCCCGTTCGTCACGGTACTCACGGACATCGCCGATTACCCTCCCCATTTTTGGATCGAGCGCCAGCGACAATATCTGGTATGCGGCTCGGAGCGTGCTGTGCAGCAGGCGCGCGAGCATGGACACGCGGAGGATCACATATTTCGCGCGTCTGGAATGATTTTGCATCCGCGCTTTTACGAACCGCCGGTGCAAGATCGCATCGCGGAACGCGCGCGGTTGGGGCTTCGTCCGGATTTGCCCACTGCGATCGTGCTTTTCGGCGGCTACGGCTCCAAAGTGATGCTGGAAATCGCGGAGCGCCTGGAGCAGTCGCAGCTCGAGCTGCAATTGATATTTATTTGTGGCCGGAATGAAAAACTAGCCGGCGCTTTGCGCGCGCGGCCGTCGCGATTGCCGCGCTTCGTGGAAGGTTTCACGTCCAAGGTGAACACCTACATGCAGCTCGCGGATTTCTTTATCGGCAAGCCGGGGCCCGGTAGCGTGAGCGAGGCGCTGGCGATGCGTTTGCCGGTGATCGTGGCATGTAACGCGTGGACGCTGCCGCAGGAGCGCTACAACGCGGTGTGGGTGGTCGAGAAAGAAGTGGGGATCGTGCTGCACAGCTTCCGCGAGATCGTTGGCGCGGTGGCGAAGATGATCGAGCCGGCCACGTTGGCGCGGTTTCAAGCGAATGCTGCGGCGCTGCGGAATCAGGCGGTATTCGAAATTCCCGGCATGCTCGAGGAAATTCTGCAGCTTTCCGCCGGCGCCACGGCGACTCCGAACGGAAACACCGCGCTGGTGAACCGCTCCGCCTGAAGCGCTCGCGAGAGAATCCCTGTAGCTTTAATCAGCCAACTTCCTGCTGAGTTCTGCAAAATCCTTTTGGACTGACTTCCACTGCGTTTGCAGCTCATCCAACTGCTTGCTGGAATCTTCAAAGACCTTCAGCGACGTAGCCGTGGGCGCGCTGTCCCCGCTTCCTACTTCCACCCCCAACGCTCCGAGCGAACCATTCACTCCGATCAACCCGCCGGGCATTTGCGGATATTCCGCCTCGGGATTGCCTTGGACGGTCTGCGCGCGCTGATCGAGCGCGGTGACAGATTGCAGCAGCGCCTTCGCCTCCGGCTTCGCGCTCAAATTCGCCTGTAGAGCCTCCAGCTGCTTGCGAAGCTTGGCGATGGCCTGCGCAGTGTCGGCGGACTGGGCAAGTGCGGCGGCGATTTTCTGCTCGAGCTCCAGCTGCCGTACCAGGTCTTCGCGAGAAACTTTCACGCGCGGATCCATCTCCACCGCGAAAGTGCTCTTGTACGTCTCACCGCCAACCTTCAGCTGCACTTCATACTCGCCCGGAAGCGCCAACGGCCCCAGCGGCTCCGCCACGGTGCCGGCCTCGATAATCGCCGCCATCGAATATTCATGCCGCATCGCCGCCGGGGGCGCGTAGCGCAAATCCCATACGAAGCGATGCATTCCCGCGGATTTCGGCAGCGGAGAAAATCGCGGCAACCACTCCTTCTGGATTTCGGGAGCTTCCTGAATTTCCGGCGGTTGGTCTTCGCTGGAGTATCGCCGAAGCAGATTGTCTTGCTGATCGTGAATTTCCAGAATCACTTCGCCAGACGCCGGCGATTTCAGGAAATATTCGAAGATCGCTCCGGCCGGAGGATTTTCGCCCACGGGCGTTTCCAGCGGCAGCGGCGTATCGCGATTTTCGCTGCGGCGCATGCGCATGGCGCGCGCGGGATGAAACAGATACGCCTGCTGCGCGGCGATCGTGTCGGTCCACTCGCGAAGGGCAGCGATGTCGTCCAGAATCCAGAAGGAACGCCCGTGCGTTGCCACCACCAGGTCGTCGCCATGGATCACCAGGTCGCGTATCGAGCTGACCGGCAGATTATTTTGCAGTGGCTGCCAGTGATCGCCGTCATCGAAGGAAACGAACACGCCCAGTTCCGTTCCAGCGAAAAGCAGTCCCTTGCGCTGGATGTCTTCGCGCACCGCGTGCACGTAAGCGCCCGCCGGCAAATCCGCGACGATTTTCTGCCACGTCTTGCCCCCATCGCGCGTGCGATAAATATAAGGACTGAAATCATCCACCTGATGACGATCCACGGCCGCATACGCGACCCCAGCATCGTGCGGTGACGCTTCGATCAGGCTAATCTGGCTCCACTCGGCAACGTCCGGCGGCGTGACGTTCGACCAGTGCGCTCCATCATCGCGCGTCAGTTGAATCAAACCGTTGTCCGTGCCTGCCCAAATTTCACCCGCTTGCAATGGAGAAGGCGCGATGGTGTAAACCACGCCGCGAGGTTCTTCTTTTTTCGGAGTGCCATTCGACGCGGCATTTGACGCTCCCGCCGCCGCAGCGCCGCCGCTTTTCACCGTCAAATCGGGACTGATTGCCTGCCAGCTCTGTCCCCGGTCGCTGGAGCGCAGCACAAATTGCGCGCCGAGATAAAGCACGTGCGGGTTCTGCGGCGAATCCACCAGCGGAGAAGTCCAGGTGAAACGCAGTCTTTCATTATCCACGCGCATCGCCCCGGGCGAAATATCGAACGATTGCCCGGTGGTCCAATTGAAACGCCGCAGCGCGCCGAATGGTCCGCCGCCGTAAACAAAGTCGTTATCGCTGCGATCCACGACGATGTAGCCGCTTTCCTCGCCGCCTACGGGCGACCAATCGCGAAATGTAATTTGGCCATAATCGCTGCGGCTGCTGACGGCCGCGGTGCCGCTGTCCTGTTGCGATCCGTAAACGCGATAGGGAAAGCGATCGTCGGTGATGACGTGATAAAACTGCGCGGTGGGCTGGTTGTACCAAGAGCTCCAGGTCGCCGCGCCGTCCACGCTGATCGCCGCGCCTTGATCGCTGCCCAGAATCATGCGCTGCGGATCATCCGGCGCAATCCAAAGTGAGTGATAATCGTCACCCCCGGGCGCGGCTTTGATGGCTGCAAAACGCTGGCCGCCATCCGTCGAACGATAGATCGCCGTATCCATCACGTACACAACGTCCGGATTGCGCGGGTCCACAGTGATGCCGCCGAAATACCAGCCGCGCTGCCACACGCGGCGATCGGCGGTAACGCAGCGCCAATTTTCGCCCGCGTCGTCGGAGCGGTAGATGCCGCCATTGTGCGCGTCCACCACGGTGTAAATCCGCTTGCCGTTCGTGCCCGGCGCGATGGCGATGCCGATGCGGCCGAGTCCTTCGCTGGGAAATCCGTGGCCGGTAATTTGCGTCCAGGTGACGCCGGAATCCGTGGATTTGTAGAGGCCGCTGCCCGGACCGTTGGAAGGCGCGTAAACATTCCACGGCGGACGGCGCGTTTGCCACATCGCGGCGTAAACCACACTCGTGTTCGCCGGATCCCAGCACAGATCAATCGCGCCGGTGTCGTCATTTTTCGCGAGAACTTTTGTCCAGGTCGCGCCGCCGTCCGTCGAGCGGTACACGCCGCGCTCGGCATTCGGTCCGAACGCGTGGCCCAGCGCCGCCACGATGACGATATTCGGATCGCGCGGATCCACCAGGATGCGTCCCACATTCTGCGAATCGCGCAGACCGATGTTGCGCCAGGTGGCGCCGCCGTCGCTGGATTTGTAAACGCCGTCGCCGTAGGAAATATCCGAACGCATGTCGGATTCGCCCGTACCCACATAAATGATTTGCGGATCCGACGGAGCCACTGCGATCGCTCCGATCGAGGCGATCGGCTCGGCGTCGAAAATCGGTTCCCAGGTGTTACCGCCGTTTGTGGTTCTCCAAACGCCGCCGCCCACCGCGCCAATCAGATATTCGTTGGGCTTGCCGGGGACGCCGGTGACCGGGACAATCCGCCCGCCGCGAAACGGCCCGATCATTCGCCAATGCACTTCGGGAAAGGAAGGCGCGGACGATCGTTGAGCGAAACACGGCAGGGCCGTCAGCAAGAATAAGAAGACAACGCCAATAATTTTCGAAACAGCTCGCCCGAAAAACGCCCCCATGTCTCTACCCACGTCACTATTTTTCATTTTTTATTCCGGTTGCGGAGTATACACCATTGAGTTGGCATGTCCGTGCTGAACGACGAGGTGAAATTCTCCCGTTCGCGACTTAACTATTCATTGCGTTCGTACGATCGCGCGTCGGGATTCCATCACCCGCGCCCGAAGAAAACTAATCGGGCACCCTCGGGTGTAGAATGGCGCAAATCAATTATCCGCGCGAGCGGGTAGCCGAGTTCGCGAACGTGTGAAGGCACCGAGGAGAATTCCATTGCGCGACTGGAACGAATCACTGAAGGGCGTCCTGGCCGGCGGTCTCACCGGGCTTGCATTCGGACTCGGTGGATTTATTCTCGCTCGGATTCCTGGAACTCACGCAATGGGTCCGGTCGTATTCCTGTTAGTGCCGCTTGCCGCGGGATTTGCGATCACGTTGGTTGCGCACGATGTCGCGCGGATATCGGCAGCCGCACTTTTGGCTACGGTTGGATCGCTTTTAATATTGATTGCTACGCGCATGGAAACCCCGCTTTGTGCCCTGCTGGCTTTTCCCTTGCTTCTCGTCGGGCTGATGGCCGGCGTGCTGCTTGGACTTTTGTTCGAGATGCTCACAACCAGGCGCGACGGAAAGAATTTGACGTTTACGGCAGTCGTCTTGCTCGCCATGCCGATGCTCATTCTTGCCGGTCATCGTGCCGAAGTATCCGCGCTCACTCACCCTCGCCGCGAAGAAGTAGCCTCTACGATCCGGCTGTCAGCGGATCCCGAACAGGTGTGGAGCGCGCTCCGCTCGTTCGATAGTCTCGCGGGTCAGAAACCCCTGCTGATGCATATCGGCCTCCCTGTTCCCGTTCGGTGCGTGATGGATGGCGCAGGCCTGGGCGCCCGCAGGACTTGCTACTTCGACCAAGGTTCCATTCAGGAGACGGTCATCGAGTGGTCGCCGCCGAACGTCATGGGCCTTTCCATCGATCGCACCAATATGCCGGGACGCCATTGGCTTGGCTTCGAATATGCCCGCTACGACCTGCATAGCGACGGTGGCGGCACGATCCTCACACGCAGCACCACGATCATTTCCAATTTGTATCCCGCATGGTATTGGCGCCCATTCGAGCGGTGGGGCGTCAGCAGCGAACATCGTTATATCTTCAGCGACATCGCGCGCCGGGTGGCGCCGTCGCCTTCGCCAGCGCGCTGAGTTTCTTTGATTCCGCGGCGGCAATCCCGCTGCTGCCAAGCATGCGAACGGTTCCGACGCAGCGGATGATGGGCCTCGCCGACGGCTCGACCGTGGAGCCGCGTTGTGGCAACATTGAGATTCGGTTTTCGCTCACATTTATTCGGCAAGGAGTTTCACACCATGGCTATCGCAACTTTTGCCGCGGGATGTTTTTGGGGAGTGGAAGACGCGTTCCGCCAAGTGGACGGCGTGACCAAGACCACCGTGGGCTATACCGGCGGAACCACGAAGGGTCCTTCGTATAAAGACGTGTGTACCGGACGCACGGGCCACGCGGAGGCTGTCGAAGTGGAGTTTGATCCCGCGAAGGTTTCCTATTTGCAGTTGCTCGCGGTGTTCTGGAAGAGCCATGACCCCACCACGCCGAATCGCCAGGGGCCGGACGTGGGGACGCAGTATCGCTCCGCGATTTTCTACCATGACGCGGAACAGGAAGCGGAAGCGCGCGCCTCGAAGGCCGAGCTGGAAAAACAACACGTTTTCAAGCGGCCGATCGTGACGGAAATTACGCCCGCGTCAGAGTTTTACCGCGCGGAGGATTACCACCAACAGTATTTCGAGAAGCAGGGAATTCGATCCTGCCACATTTAGAGCACGCAACCGGCTAGCGCCAGCACTGCCTGGATCGCGCAGGCGACGTAACGCAAAGCTCGCGGCCTGAGGGCCGCGGCTGCAAAATCCGAAATTCAACTCATCGGGATTAGGGCGTCCACGCGTAAAGCGAGCGTACTGCTACCGCTTTCCCATCAAGTGCAGCGCGCAGAATTTACGGTTGGCTGGGGCTCTCGGTGAGGTGATACCACAGAGCGTAACCGGCGCCTGCCGCTGCACCGAGTACGATCAAATCGAAAACCAGGTGGCGGTGTCGGGCGTATTTCATGTTGCCGGTCGGAGCGCCCGCAGGCCCTTGGGGCGCCGCAGTAGCGGCCGCGGGTTCCAGATCCATGGTGACGCGATAGGATTTTCCTTCGGGAATCGTGTGCAGCTCGCCGTCATTATCCAGCACCAAAGTGCCGCGATAAGCGGAAATTACGACTTCCAGAGGGCCGGTGATCGTCACTTGCCCGTAGGAAGGCACGCCATCCGCGGCGCGCAAAATTCCCTCGGGAATTTCCAGAGCGACCTGATCCGTCCCGTTTGAGGAAAAGCCTACCGTGCCGTGCGCGACGGCGGCATGCACCGCATTGGAACTTTGCGACAACGTGGCCGCACTCGAGGAGAGCAAATAAATTTGGCTGCCGCCGACTTTCACTCGCATCGTGCCGCCAAGATCGGTGGCGACTGTATCGCCGGGGTACACCGTGGTCCCGATGGTGACGTTGGCGTTCCCCAAACGAGCGTCTTGCGCCTGGGTGACGAGGCCCAGCGGCTTTTCGTCAGCCGCAAACGCGGGAATATTGATCAGACCAGAAACTAAGACGGCTATAAGGCAGGACTTAGCGACGTATCGCATATCATCCCTCCTATGAGTACACGAACAATCTAGGCGCAGAATCCACCGCTGTCAATAGAGTTGAATAGCAATTAATCGGCCAAATCCGCCGAGGCTTGAGCGCGTTGTGCCGCCCGCATGCGCGGCGAAATCCTCGTGGCCTGCACTTCGCTGGCAGGCGTCTCCTTATATGAATCGGCCGCAAAGCCCCCAGCCTCCGGCGACTTCTGCGCTAGAATATCTCGGGCGTGGAAGTGCCCGTGGAACTGTGCGGGGAGGTGGCATGATTCATCGGTTTGTTTTTCATAATCACCGGTTGCAGCCCGTCGAGGAAGTGCGGCTTTCGCCGGGGCAGGCGGGCCTGCTGAACGGCTGGGGACTCTTCACCACCGTGCGCATTTATGAAGGCATTCCCTTCGCGTTCGAGCGCCATTGGAAGCGGCTCCAGCGCGACGCGGAGCGCACGCATTGCCCCTTTCCATTTCAAGAAAGCTTGGTGCGCGGGCAATTGCACGAACTTTTGCGCGCGAATAAAGTGGGCGAAGGCGCGGCGCGCGTCTATGCGGTTTACAACCAGGTAGGCTTCTGGCGCAGCGACGAAAACTTGCCGCGCGTGGATCTGCTGCTGTGTTCGGCGGATCTACCCAGCTATCGCGAGCCGGCGCGGCTGGGGTTGCGCGAGCACGGGCGTTACGCGGCGTCGCCGCTGGCGGGCGTCAAGGTGCTTTCGTGGCTCGATAACGTCTGGAATTATTACGAAGCGCAGCAGGCTGGATTCGACGAAGTGGTGCTGCTCAATGAGCGCGGCGAAGTAGCGGAATGCACTGCCGCGAATATTTTTTCCGTGAAGGCCGGCCGCGTCGCGACGCCGCCGCTCACCGCCGGATGCCTGCAAGGAGTCACGCGCAGCGTCCTATTGGAAATTGGCGCGTCGGCCGGCGCTCCGGTGGAAGAACGAACTTTGCGGCCGGAAGATTTATACGCGGCTGATGAAGTCTTCGTAACTTCCACCAACCGTAGCATGTTGGGAGTGAGCGAAATCAACGGGCACCGAATCGCTACAGCGCCAGGGCCGGTTACATTAAAACTGGAGAAGGCCTTCGGAGCATTCGTCCGTCAATATCTGGAAGCGCATTCCGCCGCTTCGCGATAGCGCTGAACCTGGCTCGCGCGCCCCGCGGCGGCGCTAGTGAATCAGCAAGCCGCTGACGCCAATCACGATTCCCGCCAGCGACAACACAATCCCGAAAATCCAGAACAGCTTTTTACGCGTCAGCAAAGTGATGGACGAAATCACCAGCGCTGCTTCCAGCAAAACTTCCGAAAGATCAAACCGATCCGCGCGAGCCTCCTCCACCTTCACTTCCGCTTCCGCTTGCTTCGCTTCCGCTTCGATATCCTTCAGCTCTTCGCCGTAGCGCTCCACTTCCTTCGAATATTTCTGCCGGATGGCGTCCACCTGCTGCGCATTCTGCACCGAGAAAACGGAAAGCTCGTCGAGAAACAGCTCGTAATTGCGCCGGCGAATTTCCTTGGCCTGGTAATAGGCCCATTGGTCGGCCGAACGCGTTTGCAAGAGCACTTCCTCGGTATGGGCGCGGTGCCCCAGCAACGTAACGGCGGCGACCAGCACGGCGAGCACGGCCATGGTCAAGGTGACCGGCGCGAGACTGGGTTCGTGCACCGCTTCTTCGGCGCGCTCTTTCAATTCGCTGATTTCATCAGGCATTTTTATCCCTCACTGGTTTTACCGAGAACGGTCGCTGGCGAGCTTTCGTGCGCAAGAGAATAGCAGAAGAGTTCCGCGACTTACACCGCGAGATTCCGAGCGCGCGCTTTTCCGCGGTAACCCGTCGAAGCCCGCTTCTTGTAGAATTGGAGCCTGCATTCAATACCGGAGGATGAAAATCATGAGCGATCTCGCGAGCAAGACGTGCACACCGTGCAAGGGCGGAGTTCCGCCGCTGACTGGGAAGGATCTGGAAAACCTGGCGAAGCAAATCCCGCAATGGAAAGTGGTGGACGGGCACCACCTCACGCGCGCATTCACGTTTCCCGATTTTCGCCAGGCGCTCGCCTTCACCAATAAAGTCGGTGCGATCGCCGAAGAGCAGGGGCATCACCCGGACATTTTATTGTCGTGGGGCAAAGCGGAAGTCACCACCTGGACGCACAAAATCAATGGCCTCACCGAAAGCGATTTCATTTTGGCGGCAAAGATAGACAAAATCTAAATCCAGCGCTGTTCAAGCCGCAAGCCGGCTCACGGCTCGTCGTCCCCCGAGGATTCCTGCTCCGGCTCAATCGTCTTCGCCAAATTTATGGTGGGCAACTTGGCGCGCAAAAGCTGGTCATTCAGCGCCGGGACGCCGTGCGCGCGGATGTCGTCCCAAATATTTATAACGGCGGCCAGCGCGCGCTGGCGGTCGGCGAAAGTATCCTGCGCGGTTTGCGTAGGCGCGGCGTCCGCGCCATCCACCACCTCCAGCAGTTGGCCGAATTGTCCGTTCAATTGCGCGAAACTATCCGGGCCCGCAGCCGGCCCAAACCTCTGCGCTGCGCCCTCGAGCGCCGCCGCTTTTTGATCCAGCGCGGTAATTGCGTCGGCGAGGTCGCCTTTCGGGGCTTGCCTTCCCAAATCCCGCAGTTGCGCGCGCAGAGCGCGAACCTGCCCCAGATCCGCGTAAGACGTGTTCATCGCGTCGCAGATCCGCGACCCGAGATCGAATTGTTGCTGCAATTCTTCGGTGGGCGTCGTCACACGAGGGTCCATCTTGATTTCGACCATCTGCGTATAAGTTTGGCCCGCCACCGTGAGTTTCACCGTGTAATTTCCCGGCAGCACGGCCGCGCCGAGGGGATACCGCGGCGTGTCATGCACGATCGCGGAAATGGGATAGTCATGGCGCACCGAGCCGGGCGGCGCAATGCGCAGGTCCCACACAAAACGGTGCGCGCCCTCCGCCGCTGAAAGAATCTGCGGCGGGCGAATCCAGTAGAGCGGCACATTCAATTCCTTCCCCAGCTCGTCCATGGTGACGTCCGGCTTATCCGCGCTCGAATAGCTGCGCAGAACTTTTCCGCCGCCGTCCACGATTTGCAGCGTAACCGGCCCCGTCGCGGCTGCTTGCAAATAATAGTCAAGGATCGCGCCATCCGGAGGATTTTTCCCCGCAGGCTCTTCCGGCGGCAGCGGCGTGTCCGTGTTCACGTTACGTCGCACGCGATACGCCAGCCCCGGCTTGAAGAGAAAAGCGCTCGAAGCCGCTACTTGCTCGCCCAGCTGCCGCAGCGGGGTGATGTCGTCCAGAATCCAGAACGAGCGGCCGTGCGTCCCAACCACCAGGTCGTTGCCATGAATCACCAGATCGCGCATCGAGCTGGCCGGCAAATTCAGCTGCAGTGATTGCCACGAATCGCCATCATTGAACGACACATAGACGGCGCGCTCGGTTCCCGCGAAAAGCAATCCTTGCCGCACGGGATCTTCACGCACCACGTTCACCGGCGCATCATCGGGCAAGCCGTTCGTGATTTTCTGCCAGGTCTGCCCGCCGTCGTGCGTCCGATAGATATAAGGATGCAGATCATCCAGCCGAAAACGGTTCACCGCCGCATACACGGTGTCGGGATCGAAGTGCGAAGCGTCCAGTTGCGCGATTTTGCTCCATGGCGTCAGCTCCGCGGGAGTGATGTCGCGCCAGTTCTGCCCGCTATCGCGGGTGATCCAGATCAGTCCGTCATCCGTTCCGGCCCAAATCAGGTTGGGATCCAGAGGCGAAGGCGCCAGCGCGTAAATCACGCCGCGATGCTTGCCCTTGGCCGGATCGTTCGCGGCCAAATCTCCCAGATTCGGCGGCACGCCGGGATCTTCGCGCGTCAAATCGGGGCTGATGATTTGCCAGGTGTGTCCGGCGTCGGTAGTCTTGAACAGCACATTCGAGCCGAGGTACAGCGTGTGCGGCGCCGCGGGCGAAAAAATCAGTGGGGCAGTCCGATTGAAGCGATATTTACCGGTGCGCAGAATCACCGGCGAGACGTCCTGCGTTTGCCCGGTGATCATGTCGAAGCGCGTGACCTTGCCGCCGTAAATCAGATTGGGATGCAGCGGATCCGGCGCCACGTAACCATATTCTTCCGTGCCCACCGGATGCCATTCGCGAAAAGTGATTTCGCCCCAGTCGCTGCGACTGGCCGTTCCCGCCGAACCGCTTTCCTGCTGTCCGCCGTACACCCAGTAAGGAAACTGATTGTCGGTGATCACGTGATAGAACTGCGCCGTCGGCTGGTTGTACCAGGAGCTCCACGTCGCGCCGCCGTTGACGCTGATGGTCGCGCCCTGATCGCTCGCCAGCAAAATTATCTGCGGATTTTCCGGATTGATCCAGACGGTGTGATAGTCGTCGCCGCCCGGCGCGCCTTTGATCGCCGTGAAAGTCACTCCGCCGTCCGTCGAGCGATACGTCGAAGTATTACAGATGTAAATCTCGTCGTGATTATCCGGCGCGACGCGCACCCACGCAAAATCGAACCCGCGCCCCCAGATGCGCTCTTCATGGTTCACGCGCTGCCAGCTTTCGCCCGCGTCGTCCGAGCGATACAGCCCGCCGACTTCCGGCTGCGCGTCCACCAGCGCGTAGAGCCGGTTCGGATCGTTCGGCGCCACTCCGATTCCGATTCGCCCCAGGCCCTGCTCATTCGTCGGCAGGCCTTTGGTGAGCGGCTTCCAGGTGTCGCCGCCATCCGTGGATTTGAAAAGCCCGCCGGTGTGGCCCTCCAGCGGCCCTCCGGTGGACCACGGCGGGCGCCGCGAACTCCACAAATCGGTGTAGAGAATTTGCGGATTGGTGGGATCGAATGCCAGGTCGGTCGCGCCGGTGTCGTCGTCCTTGTACAGAATTTTCTGCCAGGTTTGGCCGCCGTCAGTCGAACGGAAAACGCCGCGTTCGGAGTTCGGTCCGTACGGATGTCCCAGCACCGCGACGAAAACACGATTCGGATCGTGCGGGTCAACCAGAATATTCGTAATCTGCTGGCCGTCGCGCAGCCCCAGATGGATCCAGGTGTTTCCGCCGTCGGTCGAGCGGTAAATTCCGTCGCCGGTGGAAAGGTCCGGGCGCCGCAGCCCTTCGCCGCTACCCACATAAACAACGTCCGGGTTCGATGGAGCCACCGCCAGTGCGCCGATCGAGCCAGTCGGCTGCCCATCGAAAATCGGAATCCAGGTGCGTCCGGCATCCGTGCTCTTCCACACGCCGCCGTTATTCACGCCAATGTAAAAAAGATTGGGTTTGCCGGGAACGCCCGTAGCGGCAACCGTGCGGCCGCCGCGGAATGGCCCGATGCACCGCCACTGCAAATCTTGATAGAGCCGCGGCTTGAATTGCGGCTCACTGGCGTTAGCGCTCGCTTGGTCC
Organism: uncultured Acidobacteriota bacterium; assembly: GCA_963804655.1. Classification (GTDB taxonomy): domain Bacteria; phylum Acidobacteriota; class Terriglobia; order Acidiferrales; family UBA7541; genus Palsa-295. The sequence goes on from CAWDRE010000002.1 coordinate 807,793, forward strand.
GTCGCTTGCGGCGTACTGCCTGCGAGCGCAAGCGCAGGCGCGAACGCGCCTAAAAATGCCAGAAGAATGATGGCGGAACTCAGTGCAGCGCGGCGCCGGCAGAATGACATTTACAAGCCTCCCCAGGGACAAAAACTATACTACTCGGAACAGCACTTCATGCAGCGGAAAGAAAGAGAAGGGGAAAAGTGGTTTTCTCCGCGTTCCCGGCGTCTCTGCGGTGAAAGCAGTTCTCGCACTCCGTAAATTTACACGCCGCATTTAGTCAGAGAATTCCACTACATTTCCACTACAACGTTTATTCCTACGCACCAGCGCCCGCCTTGTCCGTTGACGGCTTCAGCCACTCCGCCTACGTTCGTTTCGTACCTCCCGGAGGACCCTTTGCGAGCGATTGCGCGTTGCTGTCTCGCCGTGCTGTTGATGCTCGGCCTGCTCGACATTCCAGGATTTGCAGCGAATGAGAAGCCGTTGGGATTGGTGCTGCAAGCGCAGGAAGCCAGCGTGGACAACGCCAGGCTGGCCGTCGGGACCACGGTATATCCCGGCGACACGGTCGAGACCGACACCGGAGGGACGCTGCGCCTGAGGCTGGGGACGAATCAACTCTACCTGCTGGCTTCCAGCGCCGCGACTTTGTCGCAGAATTCCACGATCGTCCATGCTGTGGTCGCGCGCGGCACGGTCGGATTTTCTTCCACGGGCACCGATAAAATCGAACTCGAAATTCCCGAAGGGATCCTGCGCGCCGCCGATGGCGTGCCGTCCTACGGGCAGGTCACCATAACGAGTCCGCTGGAAGTAGTCATCTCCGCCTATCGCGGGACGCTGGTGCTGGATAATGAAGGCGAGCTGCACACCATTCCCGCCGGAAAATCCTACCGCGTGACCATGGACCTGGAACCTGCGGCCGTCGCGCCGACGGCCGAGTCCGCGCCGCAAGACACGCAGTCCGGTAACGGGCAAGTGATACAGCCGCGCAAGCGCCGCCGAAAAAAATTAGCTTTCTATCTGATATTCACCGGAGGGCTCGCTGGAGCCACCTACGCGCTCTGGGACGAACTCACGGAAAGCCCGTCGAAACCGAACCATTAGAAATTGGTACAGTCTGCGGTAATGCCAGTCGGGGCCCGCTAATTCATCCGGGACGCAAACGGCGGCTCCGCAGATCGCCGCTACAAAAACTCCCCTCCCGACGGAAAATCTCGCAAGGACTGTCAGAAAACCGGGGCGCAGCAAGCAGCGCCCCTACCAGCCCGCGCTCAACCCGATGATGAGTCAGGATTTTTTCTTGCGCTTCGGACGCGTTGGCTTGCGCTTGCCGGCTCCGCTCTTTTTGACGGGTTTCGCAGTCGCAGCCAGCGCCGCCAGAAGTGCCGCACCGTTCGGCGTGCCCAGGCCCGTGCACGCGTCCCACCCCGGACCCGCCGAGTAGTTTCCGTTGTTTCCCGCTGTGATGTCGTGCAGGGTTTTCTCGACGCTTGCCGCGTAGAGCAGCGGATTCACGTAACCCACATTCGTTCCCAGCGACTGATTGATGCGTGCCAGCAAGCCGGCCCAGAGCGGCGCCACGGCGCTCGTCCCGCCGATCACGGTTTGATCGCCGTCCACCAGCACGTTGTAGCCGCTTTCCGGGTCGGCGTCACCGGCCACATCCGGCACGCCTCGCCCCACAAATCCATTCGGCGCCTTGGGCACATTTGCCGATCCCTGAAAACTGGGCAGCGCGAAGAATTCGCTGACGCCGCCGCCGGTGGCGCCTTCGCTGGACGTAAGCTCGTTCCAGGCCTGTTCGCTGGAAATCGCGCCGCCGGAAATCGTCAGACGCGTGCCGCCGCAGCCGAGCACGAACGGACTCGCAGCGGGAAAATCAACGGTCGGCGTGCCGCTGGAAGCGCCATCGCTGGAACCGTCATCGCCAGAAGCCGCCAGAATCGAGACCCCGATGGTGGACGCGTCTTCGCACGCGGAATTAAACGCATTCAGCGCTTGCTCGGTCCACGAACTTTCCGGGCCGCCCCAACTGATGGAAATCACCGCAGGTTTGCGAGTTGTATCGTGCACCGCGGTGGTCAGCGCGTCCAGAAAGCCCTGGTCGGTATTCGGCGCGAAGTACATCGAAATTTGCGCGGCGGGCGCAACGGCTCCGGAAACTTCTATATCGAGCTCCACCTCGCCGTCGGGGCCGCTGGCATCGCCGGTAGGCGAATTTGTGGCGCCATCAACCGACACCGCAGTCACCTTCGGAACAGGGATGCCGAGATTTTTGAAATATGCGCTCAGATCAGCCGCGCGGTAACCTCCGGCGAGTTCCAGGACGCCGATCGTTTGCCCGCTGCCGTCGGTGCCGGCAGGGAAGTTGTAAGCCTGCGCGACCTGCAGCGCGGTGTATGAATCATTCGCAGCCCGCGGGTTGGCAGCGCTCTTGCGTATCCGGAAGTGCGCCTTCGCCTGCGGGCGATTATCGAGCCCGAAAACGCCTTCGATGATTCCGGCAAGGTGCGCTGGAATCTGAATCGTGCCGGTGCGCATGCGACAGGTGCCGCCGGGATGCTCGTAACGATTCAGTTCCACGCCGAAAGCGCGCGTGAATGCCGCGACGGTTCCGCTGAGGATCACCGAACGGCGCGGCCGACTCGCTTGCACCACTTTCAAAGCGTATTTTGCGGCAAACGTGCGGACTTTCTTGATGTCGCTTGCCCGCGCGCCATAAGCGGCGGTGAATTGTGTCCGTGAGAGACGTTTGCGAGCTGCGGCCGGTGCTTTTTTCAGCGGCGATCCCCTGCGCAGAAATACAGTTACTTCGATTCGCGCTTTGGGATCGGCCGGCCCCACTTCGCGCGCCCCGGGAATGGGTCGGCGAGCGCTGCCCTGCAATACAACGCGTTTTTCTTCTATTGGCATGAAGGCCTCCGGACTATGACGTGCGAGCGGATGCCTCTGGGCACCCGATGTTGAAAAACCTGCAGGCTGGGGCGGTAACGGCGCGTTTCCGCGCACTGTTTACGCGAAACCGATTGTGCTCTCTCGCAATCGAGAGACGCAAGGGCCATAAAAGTATAAACTCGTGGAGGATCGGATTGCCACTGCGTGCGTTAAATTTCGCAGAGCCTGCCCGAAGTGGATGCTTTCGCATCGTCAGGATTGCGTTTTCATGATTAAGCGTCTGTTTTTACACTACATCGCGGAAGAAGCGCGCCCCATGATTCGCCTGGCGCTGCCGCTGGTCCTCGCCGAACTCGGCTGGATGACGATGGCCATCGTGGACACCATGATGGTCGGCCGCCAGGCCGATAGCGCCGTCGCGATCGGCGCCGTCAGCCTCGGCAGCATCCTTTTTAATTCCGCGGCGATCTTCGGCACGGGCTTGATGCTCGGTCTCGATACTCTCGTTTCCCATTCCTACGGTGCGGGAGACGTGGAAGATTGCCATCGCTCGTTGGTCAATGGCGTGTATCTGAGTTTCGCCATCACGCCCGTGTTGATGGGCGTGATCTGGCTGTTTGAACCGCTTTTGCGTTCGCTCGATATTCAGGCGTCCGTCCTCAGCCAGGCGATTCCATATTTGCGCGCGCTGAATTGGGGCACCTTGCCGCTGCTGCTGTATTTCGTTTTCCGGCGCTATCTGCAGGGGATGAACATGGCAAAGCCGGTGATGTTTGCGCTGGTGACCGCGAACCTCGTGAATCTGGCTGGGAATTGGGCGTTGATTTACGGCCACTTGGGGTTTCGCGCCATGGGAACTGTCGGCTCGGGCTGGTCCACCTGTTTCGCGCGCACCTATATGATGGCGGTGCTCCTCGCGTATGCGCTGTATTACGACCACCGCAACAAAACCGGTTTGCGCAATGCCGCGCGCCTGCCGAATTTTCCGCGCGTCTGGCGCCTGGTGTATCTCGGCCTGCCGGCCGCCACGCAATTCGGACTCGAAGTCGGCGTCTTTGCCGTGGCGACGGCGCTGATCGGCCGGCTCGGCGCCGTCGCGCTCGCAAGCCATCAGGTCGCGCTCAATACCGTCAGCCTCACTTATATGGTCCCGCTGGGCATCAGCGCCGCAGCCGCGGTGCGCGTGGGGCAAGCGCTGGGCCGCCGCGACGCACCCGCCGCGAGTCGCGCCGGTTGGACCGCGATGCTCCTGGGAACCAGCTTCATGGGCTGCATGGCGATCGCGCTGTTTCTGGTGCCGCGCCAGATTGTGCGAATTTACACGCCGGACCGCGCGTTGATTCCGGCAGCCAGCACGCTGCTATTCGTCGCCGCGTTCTTCCAACTCTTCGACGGCATGCAAACCGTAGCCACCGGCGCCCTGCGCGGCGCAGGCGACACCCGCACGCCGATGCTGTGCCATTTATTTTTCTACTGGCTGGTCGGATTGCCGCTCGGCGCGTACCTTTGTTTTCGAATGAAGTTCGGCGCGCCGGGAATGTGGGCGGGCCTGAGCGTCGCGCTGATTCTGATCGGCAGCGCGCTGCTTTATTTCTGGCGGCGCAAGGAACGTTCCTTCGCGGCGGGGTATTTGCCGGCCCTGGAGATTCCGGCAGCAACGCAGATGAGCGCCGATGAACAATGAACGGACGCAATGCCAGTGAAACCACGGAAACCTCGCAAAGCACATTCTCCGGCTTGCCGCTAGCGGCTGCGTTACAATCTTGCGCATCGCTTTCAGGTGGGTGTACGCGGGAACCGTATGACTGGCACGCCTGACACATTTATGGCTCGCGCCCTCGCTCTATCGCTCGAAAACGTGCGCCAGGGCGCGGGCGGCCCGTTCGCCGCGGTGGTCGTGAAAGACGGCCAAATCATCGCCGAATGCGCGAACGCGGTAGCTACGACCAACGATCCCACCGCGCACGCCGAAGTGCTGGCCATCCGCGAAGCCTGCCGCAAACTGCAAAGCTTCGATTTGCAAGGTTGCGAAATTTATACCAGCTGCGAACCGTGCCCGATGTGCCTGGGCGCGATTTATTGGGCGCGTCCGGCGCGCGTTTATTTCGCGAATTCCGCGGCCGATGCGGCGCGCGCCGGCTTCGACGACGCCTTCATCTATCAGGAAATCGGCCGGCCGCATCCCGAGCGCCAGATTCCCATGATCCATCTCGTGCACGAGGGCGCGCTCGCCGCCTTTCGCGCCTGGCAGGAGAAAGAAGATAAAATCCGCTACTAAGGCGGCTTCCCTTGGCAACGCGCAGTATCGGAAAATCGGTGCCTCGCAAGGAAGGGCGCGAAAAAGTCACCGGGTGTGCCCGCTACGTTGACGATCTCACTTTTCCGGACATGCTCTACGGCGTCACCGTGCGCAGTCCTGCGCCGCGCGGCCGGATTCGCGAGATTCGTTTCGTGGGCGATCTTCCCTGGAACGAATTCACGATCGTCACCGCCCAGGACGTCTGCGGAAAAAATTGTGTCGCGCTGCTGATTGAAGACCAGCCCTGCCTCGCCGACGGCTTCGTCAATCACTGCGAAGAACCAGTCATCCTGCTCGCCCACCACGATAAATACCTGCTCGAAGAAGCTCGCCGCAATGTGCGCATTGCAATCGAGCCGCTGCCCGCGATTTTTTCCCTGGAAGATTCCCTCGCGCGCAAGGAAATCATCTGGGGTCGCGACAATATCTTCAAATCCTTCCACGTGGAAAAAGGCGACGTGGACCAGGCCTGGGCCGCCGCCGATTTTATTATCGAAGGCGAATACCACACCGGCGCGCAGGAGCAGCTCTACATCGAGCCGCAAGGAGTAATCGCCAAAGTGAACGACGCCGAAGGCGTCACGGTCTGGGGCTCGCTGCAATGTCCTTACTACGTCCACAAAGCGCTCGTCACCTTGTTCGGCTTTCCGAAAGATCGTATCCGCGTGATTCAAACGGAAACCGGCGGCGGCTTCGGCGGCAAGGAAGAATATCCCTCCATGATCGCGGCGCACGCAGCGCTCCTTGCGCAGAAGTCCGGGCGACCCGTGAAAATAATTTACGACCGCGCCGAAGACATGCTGGCTACGACCAAGCGCCATCCCTCGCGGACGCGACATCGCACCGCCGCGTCGCGCGACGGAAAACTCCTCGCGATGGAAATTGATTTCACGATTGACGGCGGCGCCTACGAAACACTTTCGCCCGTGGTGCTTTCGCGCGGCACGATTCATGCGGCAGGGCCCTATCAATGCCCGAACGTGCGCATTCACAGCCGCGCCGTCGCCACCAACGCGCCGCCGCACGGCGCATTTCGCGGATTCGGCGCGCCACAAAGCGTTTTCGCGCTGGAGCGCCACCTCGATCGTGTCGCCGCGGAAATTGGCATGACGCCCGACGAATTGCGCCGCCGCAATTTCATTCAGCAGGGCGAAACCCTCGCGGTCAGCCAGGTAGTAAAAGAAAAAGTGGACATGAACGGCCTGCTCGATCGCGCCTTCGCGCTGAGCGATTACCACGCCAAGCGCCGGCGTTTCACGGAAGAAAATGCCCGTACGCGCAACGCAATCAAAAAAGGTATTGGCTTCGCTTCCTTCCTGCACGGCGCCGGATTCACCGGCTCGGGCGAAGAATATCTCGCGTCGGAAGTGGCCATGGAAGCGACGCCCGACGGCATCGTGCAGGTCCTCGCGGGCAGCACGGAAATGGGCCAGGGCACCAACACCATTTTTTCGCAAATTGCCGCCGACGCCCTCGGCCTGGATTGCGATCGCATAGAAATTCTTCAGCCAGACACCGCGCAAGTTCCCAATAGCGGGCCCACCGTCGCGTCGCGCACGGCTATGATCGTCGGCAAGCTGGTGGAATCAGCCGCGCTGGCAATAAAGAAAACCCTGCTGGATAGCGGCGCGTTGAAACCCGCCAATGGCGATGGCGCCGCGGAATTTTCCCGCGCGTGTGCCGAATACATTGCCGGGCACGGCCCGCTGAAGTCTTTCGTAAAGTACCAGCATCCCCGCGATCTGCATTGGGACGACGAAAATTATCGCGGCGACGCCTATGGCGCCTACGCCTGGGCCGTTTACGTCGCCGAAGTTTCCGTGGACACGCGCACCGCCGAAGTTCGCGTGGATGATTTTGTCGCCGTGCAGGAAGTGGGCAAAGTGATCAATCCCGCGCTCGCCGCCGGACAAATCGAAGGCGGCGTCGCCCAGGGCATCGGCTTCGCTCTCTACGAAAATGTGGTGTGGCAGGAAGGGCGCATGGCCAACGCGCAGATGACCAATTATGTGATGCCCACCTCCATGGACCTTCCGCCGATTCGCGTTTTCTTCGAAGAGCATCCCTACGCGCGCGGCCCCGCCGGCGCGAAAGGCATCGGCGAGCTGCCGCTCGATGGCACCGCTCCCGCGATCGCAAACGCGATTGCGCACGCCACCGGCGCGGATGTCCGCCAAATTCCCATCACGCCAGAAGTCCTGCTTGAAATGCTGGCTGCAACGCCGCCCGATACGCCTGCCCAGACTCCGGAAGGCGCGCATGTCTGACCGCGCTCGCAAAGTTTTCGTGTCGTGCGAACTGAACGGTGCGCCCGTGACGCTCGAAGCCTATCCCATGGCGCGCCTCCTCGACGTGCTCCGCGAAGAATTGAAACTTGCCGGGACAAAAGAAGGCTGCGGCGAAGGCGAATGCGGCGCGTGCGCCGTGGAAATGAATGGCGCGCTGGTGAATAGCTGCCTCGTTCCGGCGCTGCAGGCGCAAAACGCGAAAATCCGCACGATCGAAGGCCTCGCCCACGCCGGCGCGCTGCACGCGGTGCAGCAGGCGTTCCTCACCTATGGCGGCGCGCAGTGCGGCATTTGCACGCCGGGAATGATTCTGGCAGCGGCTAATCTTCTCGCGCGCGTTGCGCAACCAGATGACGCACAAATCCGCGAAGGGCTGTCCGGGAATTTGTGCCGCTGCACCGGCTATATGAAGATTTTCGAATCCGTCATCGAAGCGGTGCGGCATTCCGGCGCCGCAGAAACACAATCGGGGACCGGCGCGTGAGGGCCTTTCTCCCGGGGTATCACCTGGAAACGCCGCGCGATCTGGCCTCAGCGCTCGAACGGATGGCGAAGGAGCCAGGCGTCTGGAAGCCGTTCGCCGGTGGAACGGACCTGATGGTTTTGCTCGAAGCGGGGAAATTGCCGCACACACACTTTTTGAATATCTGGGATTTGCCGGATCTGCGCGGAATCGCGGTGCACGCGGACCACGTCACTCTCGGCGCGCTGACCACTTACACCGAAGTGCGCCAGCACGAAATTCTCATGCGCGAATTTCCGCTGCTCTGCCGCGCCGCAGCGGAGACTGGAAGCGTCGCTACGCAGAATCGCGGCACACTCGGAGGCAATATCGCAAACGCCTCGCCGGCCGCGGATTCTCCACCCGCTCTCCTGGTGTACGACGCGGAAATTGAAATTGTTTCCGCCCGCGCCGCGCGATGGACTTCTCACCATCGTTTTCATTCCGGCTATAAACAAATGGACTTGCAGCCGTCGGAACTGATTCGCCGGATTCGTCTCCCGCGATACAAGACCGCCTGGAAGCAATATTTCCGGAAAGTGGGCACGCGACGCGCTCAGGCAATCTCGAAAGTCTGCTTTGCGGCAGCGGCACGCATGGACGCTGGCAGAATCGCCGACGTGCGCATCGTGCTGGGCAGCGTCGCGCCCACGGTGCTTCGCGCCGTCCGCGCCGAGGAAATTCTGCGCGGCCAGCGCGCGGAGCCGGCCGTCCTGAAAGCCGCGCAGGACGCGTTGGCCGGCGAAATCGCCCCGATTGACGATATTCGCTCCACGTCGCGCTATCGCCGCGCCGTGGCGCGGAATTTACTCGCAGAATTCGTAGAAAGTCTGGCAGGCTGAGCGCGCATGACGAAACCTCCCGATCCTCCGACTAATTCCGCGCAAGCGACCGGCGCAACTCCAGACCTGATCGTCCGCGGAAAACGCGTAGTCACGCCCGAAGGCGAACGCGCCGCCGCAATCCACGTGCGCGGCGGCGCGGTGACGGCGATAACCGCTTTCAACGATGTTCCCGCCGGAGTGGCGCTCCACGAAGCGGGCGACCTGGTGGTGATGCCGGGCCTCGTGGACACGCACGTCCATATCAATGAGCCCGGCCGCACCGAATGGGAAGGTTTTTCCAGCGCCACGCGCGCCGCGGTCGCGGGCGGCGTCACCACATTGATTGAAATGCCGCTCAATAGCATCCCAGCGACGACTACCGCTGCGGCATTTCGTGAAAAATTGGCCGCTGCGGCCGGGAAACTTTGGGTGGACACCGGATTTTGGGGCGGCGTGGTTCCCGGAAACAGCGCCGAACTACGGCCGTTATGGGAAGCCGGCGTTTTCGGTTTCAAATGTTTTCTGGTGTCCAGCGCCGTCCCGGAATTCGAACACGTGACGAAAGAACATCTTCGCGCCGCGCTGCCGGAATTGGTCGCGCTCGGCGCGCCTCTCCTGGCGCACGCCGAGATGCCGGAGCCGATCGAAAAAGCCGTCGCCAATCTTCCAAAGAGTGCCTCCCCGCGCCGCTATGCCACGTGGCTCGCTTCGCGGCCGCGTGACGCGGAAAAGGAAGCAATCGCGCTGCTCCTGCGGCTAAGCCGCGAATTTGACGCGCGCATTCACGTTGTGCACTTATCGTCATCCGACGCAATTCCCGTGCTGCAGCACGCGCGCAATGAAGGAGCGAAAGTCAGCGTCGAGACTTGCCCGCACTATCTCGCCTTCACCGCCGAAGAAATTGCCGATGGCGCCACGGAATTCAAATGCGCCCCGCCGATTCGCGAACGCGAGAATCGCGAAAAATTGTGGGAAGCCCTCGGCAACGGCACGATTGATTTCATCGCGACGGATCATTCTCCTTGCCCCCCGGCGATGAAGTTGCCAGAAGCGGGCGATTTCCTCCGTGCGTGGGGCGGCATCGCATCCTTGCAACTCAGTTTGCCTGCCGTATGGACGGAGGCAAGCTCGCGCGGCTATGCTGTCACGCAGATTGCGCAATGGCTGTGCCGGGGTCCAGCGCGGCTCGCAGGTCTCGAGAGGCGTAAGGGTTCTATCGCAATCGGTTGCGACGCCGATTTCGTAATCTGGAACCCGGACGAGAAATTTCGCGTGGATCCGCCGCAATTGCAGCAGCGGCACAAAATCACGCCGTATGCGGGGCGCGAACTTAAGGGAGTGGTGGCCGCGACGTTTCTGCGCGGACGCAAAATCTTCGAGCGCGGAGAATTTTTCGCCGGCCCCATCGGACATGTGCTGCTTCGAGGCGCTGTATGAACGATTTCACTCAATTCGTGGATCTCGCTGCCGAACGGCTCGGCGGGCGCGTGATTGCCGCCAACGACGAATTTTTCGGCCCCAAGGAAAGTTTAGTAAAGCAATCCAAGCCAATTTTCATTGCAGGAAAATACACCGCGCGCGGCCACTGGATGGACGGCTGGGAGACGCGCCGCCGCCGCACGCCCGGGTGTGACTGGTGCATCGTGCGGCTGGGTTTGCCCGGAGTTTTGCGCGGCGTGGTGGTGGATACCAGCTTCTTCACGGGAAATTATCCCGCCCGATTTTCGCTGGAAGGCTGCGAGCTCGGCGGCGCGGCGCCTTACCGGGACGAAAAGAAAAAACTCCAAGCCGCCACCACGAAATGGACCGAACTATTGCCGGAAACCGAACTAAAAGGGGATTCGCAAAATCCGGCTGTGATCGCGCGCTCCGGGCGTTTCACGCACGTCCGCCTGAAAATTTATCCCGATGGCGGCGTGGCGCGGCTGCGGCTTTATGGTGAAGTGGTTCCGGACGCGGCTCGAATCGCCAAAGGCGAATTCGATTTAGCGGCGATCGAAAATGGCGGCCGACCGGTGGCTTCCAGCGATCAATTCTATAGCGCGCCGTGCAACCTGCTGATGCCGGGACGCAGCAAGCAAATGAGCGACGGCTGGGAAACGCGTCGCCGCCGCGGACCCGGCCACGATTGGGTGATCCTGAAATTGGGCATCCCCGGCGCGATTCAGCGCATTGAAATTGACACCGCGCACTTCAAAGGCAATTTCCCCGATAGTTGTTCGGTGGAAGCGTGCTACGCGGAAGGTGCCCAGGCGGAAATCTCGCGGCTATCTTCCGCCTCGGGCGCCGCGGATTGGCGCCAAGTGCTCCCGCGTGTGCCGCTGAAAGCCAATCGCCTGCATATTTTCCGCAAACAGTTGCAAGGCGAAGACGCGGCGACTCACGTGCGCCTGAATATCTTTCCGGATGGCGGCGTCAGTCGTTTTCGCGTTTTCGGCCGCGCCGCACAGGCAGCCGACACGCTTACCGGCATCGAGCGCTTGAACCAGATGCCTCGCGCGCAAGCCGCCAAGGCGCTCTACGACTGCTGCGGCTCGAAAAAATGGGTGGATCACGTCTTGGCGCGCCGGCCGTTCAGCGATGCGGCGGGCCTTTACGATGCGGCGGATGACGCGTGGAGCCCGCTCAAGCGCAAAGATTGGCTTCAAGCGTTTCGCGCGCATCCTGCCATCGGCGGAACAAAAGCCGCCGCGAAACAAAGCGCGGCAGCGCGAAACTGGTCGGCCGGCGAACAATCTCTTGCGCAGAAAGCCCCGCAGGAAACGCTCGCTGTGCTGGCCGCTGCAAATCAGGCCTACCAAACGGCTTTCGGCCACGTGTTTCTGATTTGCGCCACCGGCAAGACCAGCGACGAAATTCTGAAATCACTGCAAGAACGCTTGGCCAACGATCCGCAAGTGGAATTGCGCATCGCCGCGGACGAACAGAAAAAAATCGCGCGCCTGCGCCTGGAGAAACTGTTGGGGCTATGAGCCAAATTACCACCCACGTCCTCGATACGTCGCTCGGGCGACCTGCCGCCGGCGTGCCAGTCACCCTGGAACTTCAGCACTCCGGAGGCTGGAAGGAAATCAGCCGCGGTGCCACGGACGCGGACGGCCGCCTGCGCCATCTCCTCGAGCCCGGAGCGCTCGTGAAAGGCACCTACCGGCTCACCTTCGAAACGCAGGCGTATTTTCTGGCGCGCAAGGTTCACGGGCTGTACCCGCAAATCGCGATCGCGTTCGAAGTGCAGGACAAGAACGAGCATTACCACATTCCGCTGCTTCTTAGCCCGTATGGTTACTCCACCTATCGCGGGAGCTGACGAATGACCATCCAGCTCGCGGAAAATAATTACGGCAAGTCGCGCATACGACTGCTGCGCGTCGTCCGCCAGGATGGCCGCCACGATATCCGCGAACTAACCCTCGCGATTTCCTTCGCAGGCGATTTCGAAACCGCGCACACCAAGGGCGACAACTCGAAAATTCTGCCGACGGACACCATGAAAAACACGGTGTACGCCCTCGCGCGTCAATATCCCGTGGAAGCGGTCGAGGATTTCTCGTTGCACCTCATCGAGCATTTCCTCACGTACAATCCGCAGGTCGCGCGCGTCGGCATCGCAGCCGAGGAAACTCTCTGGAATCGCATCGTGATTGGCGGCAAGCCGCACGCGTCCGCATTCCTCTGCCCAGGCGCGGAGCAGCGCACCGCCGCGCTCACCGGCACGCGCGAGGGCGCCACAATTCGCGCGGGTATCGCGGATTTGATCGTGCTCAAAACCGCGAAATCGGCGTTCGAAGGATTCCTGCGCGACCCGTACACCACTCTGAAAGAAGACCGCAATCGGATCCTCTCGACTTCCATCCACGCCGACTGGCTCTACGAGAGCGGCGAGATCGAATTCAGCCAGCACTGGCACGGCATACGCCAGACGATGCTGGAAACGTTCGCCGAGCACGATAGCGAATCGCTGCAGCACACGTTGTACGCCATGGGAGAAGCCGTGCTGAAGAATTTCGATCGCCTCCGCGAAATTCACCTGTCGTTGCCAAATAAACATTTCAATCTCGTGGACCTCTCGCCCTTCGGCACGGACAACCCGGCGCAGGTATTTCTCCCGACTGACGAGCCGCACGGGCTGATCGAAGCGACGCTCCGCCGCGAATAAAGCTCGCGCCGCTAAGCTCTCGCAGAGGTCATCCGAGCTGAACCGCGCCGCCCCCAGTGCTTCTTTGCGCTTCCATTGCCCGCAAGCGCCGCCCACAAAGCAGTCATTTCGTTTCAAACCTCGCATCACGCCCCAATTCCAGGGTTGTTCGAATTTCCCGGACGCGATACATTTAGTTAATTGCGGAACGCAGCCCACCCACATGTCCGTTTGCCGGCTGGCAACCCGGCGTGTGCGGCCCGCGTCAAAAAAAGCTCGCTAATCTGAATTTCCTTAGCTGGCTGGGAGCCTGAACGCGCTTTTATGCACGATAAGATTTTGATCGTAGATGACGAAGCCGCCGCGCGCACCGCGCTGGGCGTGCTCTTGCGCCGCGAGGGCTTCGACGTGCGCGAAGCCAGCGACGGCCCGACGGCCATTGCGGAATGCGCGTCATTTCGCCCTGATCTGATTTTGCTGGATATTGTGATGCACGGCATGGACGGCTTCGCGGTCTGCCGCCACATCAAAGCCACGCCCGAAACGCGCCTCACTCCCGTCGTCCTGATTACCGGCCTTTCTGCCACCGAAGATCGCATCATGGGCATCAACGCTGGCGCGGACGATTTCCTGAGCAAGCCGATTGACTTGAACGAACTCCTGGCGCGCACGCGCTCGCTGCTGCGCCTCAAGCAATACACCGACGAGCTGGAAAATGCCGAAGCAGTCCTCTTCAGCCTCGCCTACAGCATCGAGGCCCGCGATCCCTATACCCACGGGCATTGCGAACGCCTTGCGGAAATGTCCGCGCGTATGGGCGAACTTCTCGGTGTCCCCGAAGAACACATCAAAGCGCTCCGCCGCGCCGGAATCGTGCACGACATCGGCAAGGTAGTCGTACCCGATTCGATCCTGCTGAAACCCGGACCTCTGACCTCGGAAGAAGTCACGGTGATGAAAAAACATCCGGTGGTGGGCGAGCGCATTTGCGCTCCGCTGAAAACTTTCCGCCTGGTCCTGCCGATTATTCGCCACCATCACGAGAAGCACGATGGCTCCGGCTATCCCGACGGGCTGCACGGCGACGAAATCCCGCTGACCGCGCGCATTCTACAGATTTCCGATGTGTATGACGCGCTGACGACCGACCGCCCCTACAAAGTGGCGTTCTCTCCGCAGGTGGCGCTGGATTTGATGGAGGAAGAGGCAGCACGCGGCTGGTGGGACCCCGAGCTTTTCGAAGCCTTCCGCCAAATGATGCGCCAGCAGCAGGACGAGCTCGCCCCGGAAAATTTCCGCAAGACCGTTCGCTGAAGTTCGCGCATCCGCGCGTCAGGCCTCGTGCTCCGCACGCGCAATTCGTTCAACCCCTGAATAAATCACGAATCTTCTGCCGCGCAAAAATCCGATCAGCGTCAGACGCAATTCGCGCGCCAGTTGCACCGCCAGGCTGGACGGCGCGGAAACCGAAGCGACCACCGGCAGTCCCGCCACAATCGCTTTCTGCACAATTTCAAATCCTCCGCGCCCGCTCACCAGTAGCACGGAATGCGCCAGCGGCACGCGATTCTCCAGCAGCGCCCAGCCAATCACTTTGTCCACGGCATTGTGCCGGCCAATATCCTCGCGCAACACCAGCAATTCGCCCTGCGCGTTGAACAAGGCCGCGGCGTGCAGCCCTCCGGTACGCTCGAAGACGTCTTGCGCCGAGCGTAGCCTCTCCGGCAGACGCACCAGAATTTCCGCGTCCAGGCGAAAGTCAGGATTCGGCGTTGCCAGCCCGCGCGCCCGGATCGCGTCAATCGAAGCTTTGCCGCAGATGCCGCAACTGGACGCCGCAAAAAAATTCCTCCGCATCTTTTCCATGTCCGGCGCAGCGTCCACGGAAATTCGCGCCTGAATCACATTGCCGTTTTTTGCGCCGGCCTCGGTGCCAGTCGTCCCACCGATCGTCGTCCCGGTCGCTGGGCCGGTCGCTGGGCCGGTCGTTGTGGCGCTCGTCGCAGCGTTCTCAGCGTCATTCTCGCGCGCAGCATCTTCCAGCCCCAGAAGCTGCCCACGGTCCTGTATCAAACCCTCGGTAAAAAGAAATCCCGCCGCAAGTTCCTGATCGTGCCCCGGCGTGCGCATCGTGACGCTCACGGGCTCATTGCCCACGCGAATCTCCAAAGGCTCTTCGGCGGCAAGATAGTCGTCCTTGCGGCGCAACTTGCCGTCGTCCCATTCAGAAACCTGCGTAAGCCCCACGCTGCGAGGTGTGCGACCCAAAGCCAAACCTCCGCCGCACCCATTATGCGCGACCCCGCCGTTTTCGGAAATGGATGCCGCCGTCTCGACTGTCCCGCATGCCGCGGCCGCACCCCGTGAAAAAAAATGGCCCGAACCGGTAGCACCGGCTCGGGCCAGGGACGTTGCACCGCGAAAGTTACAGCGGCAAATCCTCCCGATTCAGTCTTGATTTTGCTTCAGGATCACGCCGGTTGACGGATCCAATACCAACCTCGGCGCGTGTTGCGCGCTATCGAAGTCGAACAGCCCGTCGAGCTTCCCGGCCTTCTCATCCGCGGAGCCATCGCCAATCCTTCCGAGATCCCAGTTGTCTTCGATAAATCGCAAAATGGATGACTGGTCGGTAAGGCGATGATCCACATAGTTCTGCTTGGCGTAAGGCGAGATCACGATCAGCGGCTGCCGCGGGCCGTAACCGCACCTGCCGGGTAAATTCTCCGAGGCCGTAAGGCCGCAGGCGCCCGGCGCCGTCAAACTATCGTCGGAAACATTCGATTGGTTGATGATCGTGCCCATCGCGTGATCGTACCAACCGTCGGAATCGTCATAGGCGATGACGATCGCGGTGTCTTTCCATTCCGGGCTGTTCTCGATCGCGTTGATCACCGTCACCAGCCAGACCTGTTCATCGGTCGGATCCGAGTAACCAGGATGCCCGTCCTGAATTCCCTTGGCCTTCAAGAAAGTGACCGCGGGCAGGCGTCCCTCACCTAGCGCGGCCCAAAAATCCTGCAGGTCATACTGGTGATTTGCGCCGTCCTTGGACGTTCCAATCAGGCCTGCGTTGCTGGGCTTGATGTGGTACGGATTCGCGGTGGATTCAAAATATTGAAATGGCTCGTGGTGCGGGATGTAATCGTTATACGGTCCGGCCAGGTTCGTGCTTTCCGCGGCACACACGGGAAGCGGTGTGCCGCCCTTCGGATTAGCAATATACGAAGTCGGCCGGAATCCCCCCTGAAACCATCCCCAGGTGATGCCTTTGCTATTCAGCAAATCTCCTACGTTCTTTCCCGTCGTGATGGAAATCAGCGTGGTGTGCTGCACTCCCAGGAGCGGCGTCGTCGCGTTGCATATGTCGTAGAGAGGCCGTGGGTCGCCAATGGCCGCGCCAGTCGTCTGCCCTCCCGCGATATCTCCGTTCGGGTTGCCCGGCGTTACGCCGTCTGCGTCGAAGGGCGACATTGTCGCTGTGGTCGTCTTGCCGGCGATCAAATTCAGCGCGCCGACCGTCGAAGGTCCAAACATGGTGCTGTAGGAATTGTCGCTCATCGCGTAATGCTGCGCGTAGTTCCAGATCGCCGTCACCGTGTTGCCGTCGAAGTAGCCCATCACCACTCCGGTGCTCTTGCCGTAGTCGTAGCATCCGGGGCCGCCCGAACCGGTATTTTCCGGGAACTTGTCCAGCAGGCCGTGATTGAACGCCGACTGCTCTTCCGTGTATCCGTGGCCCTGGTCGCAAGTCACCACGTGCGCGGGATCCACGCGGAAGGGCTGCGTCGAGTTCGGGTTTTGATCCAGCAACCCGGCGGCGAGCAGATTGTTCACCCGCGGTGTGTCGCTCTTGGCGTGGAACGCCGTTTCGCCCTTGGGGTTTGTGGCGTGAGGATACGTCCCGAAATAGTGGTCGAATGAAATATTTTCGTCGAAGATCACCACCACGTGCTTGATCGGCGTGGCGGTTTCTTGCGCTTCCGACTGTGCCATCGTGCCGCTGGGCAGGGCCGCGGCCATACTCATGGCCATCAAACCAGCCGCCAACCAGCCAAGATTCTTGTGGATCATGTAAGCTCCTTTGGGAAAGAACTGGCGTTCGCTTTCGTACGGCTTGCAGGTTTGCTGCAGACGCACACCGTCGCGATCGGGTGGCGTACTGGAATCAAACTCGCGCTGATGATTGATACGCGCCGGTTGTTATCGCCCGATGACAAGTGCGTTAAAACTGAAGCGTCAAATTTGCCCGCGCAATTTTGGTACTGTTACTCGCTAGCGTTTCGCCGTCGCCGCGGCCATCACGCGTATCTCACCCATCATTCCGCCGTCTTCGTGCTCCAGAATGTGGCAGTGGTACACGAACGTCCCGATAATTTCCGGATCGCGGAAGTCCATGCGCAGCTTCACGCTCGGGTACTGCGGACTTCTGCCGTCCCAGTAGCCCACGTTGATCGTGTCTCGCAAATATGGCTCTTCAATCGGCACGCCATTCCAATCCTGCAACAGGAAATGCAATTGGTGAATGTGAAACGCGTGCACTTCCTGCGTCCGATTTTCGATCACCCAGTCTTCCACAGTCCCTTGCTCCACACTAATATCCGGCTCGGTCGCCTGCGGATCGAAGGGCTCGGGCGCTCGGCCGTCTTCCGTGATGCCATAGACGATCGGACTCTTCGGATCGGACGGGTCTTGCGGTCTTTCCCAGAAATAGAGTTTACGTTCCCGCACCGGCTTCACGCTGCCCAGCCAAGGGAGAGCCGGCCGAATTGCAGGTTGCGTGATGGCTGCGAGCGTAGCTCGCGGCTCAGCGGCATCGGCTGCAACGACGATCGTCGCCAGTGGGCGTGTTGGGTCGTTCTCTCCGTCGCGCCCGGTGTCCACTTTCCGCGTCACAAAACTTGCCGGCGTTCCCGCGGGCGGGCCATTGATCACGAATTCCGCGCGTCCGGCCGGAGGCAGCGCGATGTGGCTTTCCCACAGCACCTGATGGGGATCCGAGCCGTTCGCGGCGATAGGGACTCCATCGAGCGCCACCACCCCCAGAAATTGCGGCGCCCCGGCAAAAAGCACCTGGACGTCCAAATACGTATCGGCGGAGGCGTTCAGCACGCGCCACAACTGTCGCTCCGACGGCTTCATCGTAATCACCGCCGGCTCGTAATTCGGAAACGAAACCGGCACCTGGTTGATCGAAAGGTCGCGCGCGGGCATCCCGCCGTCATTGCCCGCGTTCAGGATATCCCCCTCGGCATCGCGCAGGACATTCGGCGGCGGCATGGATCCCGTCTGCGCGGGCTGCGCGTTCGGATTTGCCAGCGGTTGATCGCGCACGACGAGCACGCGCTCCGGCAGGCCTGCCAGTTTCGGGTTCACGCGTTCAATCCCTTCGATAATCAGCGCTCCCGAAGCCCCGCCCAGTATTTTCGATTCCGCAAAGCCGTGGATGTGCGGGTGATACCAATACAACCCCGGAGGCTGCTCGGCGGGAATCCGTACGCGATATTCGAAAGGAGCGTCGGAGGGATCAATCGCCGTCCTCAAAACGTCGTCCTGATGGCACACGGGAGGAATGGCCATCCCATGGAAGTGCAAATTCGTGGTGATCGCGGACATCTCGCCCCGCACGCACGGATCGGAGGTGGAATTCGCGGCGCTGTGCATGTGCTGCCGAGCTGGCGCTTGCTGCGCGGACTCGCTGAGCTGGTTTTTCAGGCGCAGGATCAGCAGGTCGCCCGGTCGTAATCGGAGGTTCGGCGATTGGCTGCCGTCGCCGGCGACGTAACAGTAGCGCATGTGGCCGTCCGGCCCCACGTCGTTCCGCATCGCCAAATCAACTTCGAGCACCCCATTGTCGCTGTGCAAATCCTCCGGCTCCGGCACCGCGCTGCCCGCCGCGGGACGTGCGCATCCCTCGGCCGCCGGCTTCTGCGCGCGGCAGGGCAAGCCGCAGCAGAGCAGCAAGCTGATCCCGCAAATCGTCGCGGGTATACGGAGCATCCGCCTTCGGCGGTGCGCAAGAACCCCCAGGAATCCATAATGTGGCGGCCCGAAAGGCAGAGGAACCACTCCCGTAGTTGCAGCGAAACACGAATGTTATCGGGCGGCGCCGCCGCCGATGTGAATTTCCCGCGAATATTCCTTTACAGTTTGTGACGACTCTCTCGCGAATACTCTCGGAAGGGTACGCCTCTATCCCGCGCTGAAAAAGTATAGCGAGTGTCATCCCGAGCGAAGGGAGGGATCTGCTGTGAGTGCCTCGCGGCAGAGAAGCGATTCGCGCGCGAATCACGAAAGTACAGGTAGAATGGCGGCCATGCGCATGACCACATGGACGACGACTGCGGAAAGAATCGGATTGGCCTGCCTGGTTTTCTTGCTGGCGCACGCTTGCGCGTACGCCCGCGAACACGATCCGCGTGAGCGCGCGGAACGGAACGCCGTAACGAACGCGACGGAAACGTGGCAGCGCGACTTCCCGCGCTGGACCGAGACGCAGGCGCGGGAGTGGTATGCGCAGCAGCCCTGGCTTGTGGGCAGCAATTATTTGCCGGCCTATGCAGTCAACGAATTAGAAATGTGGCAAGCGGATACGTTTGATCCGCAGCGCATTGATTTGGAATTGGGATGGGCTCAGTCCATCGGCTTGAATACCATGCGCGTCTTCCTCCACGATTTGCTTTGGGAACAGGATCCGGAAGGTTTCAAGAAGCGCATTGATACTTTCCTGGAAATTGCCGCGCGGCACCACATCCGGCCGATTTTCGTTCTGTTCGATTCGTGCTGGGATCCCAATCCGCAGCTGGGTAAGCAGCCCGCGCCTCGTCCAGGCGTGCACAATTCGCGCTGGGTACAAAGTCCGGGAGCGAAAGCGTTGCAGGATCCGTCGCAATATCCCCGCCTCGCTGCTTACGTGACGGGCGTCGTCGGAGCATTTGCAAAAGATCCGCGCGTCCTGGCTTGGGACGTCTGGAACGAGCCGGACAATACCAACGAAGGAAGCTACGGCGATTTGGAGCCGAAGAATAAAGTAGCGTTGGTTCTCGCGCTGCTGCCGTCGGCATTCGATTGGGCCCGGGAAGCGCATCCTTCGCAGCCTCTGACTAGCGGCGTGTGGAAGGGCGGCTGGTCCTCGCCCGAAAAATTGGACGCGATGGAAGAAATACAGATCGAAAAGTCCGACGTGATTTCGTTCCACGGCTACAATAAGCCGGCAGAGTTCGCACAGCGCATCGTCTGGCTGCAGCCTTACCATCGCCCGATTCTGTGCACCGAATATATGGCGCGCGGCGTGGGCAGCACCTTCCAGGGTTCGCTGCCGATCGCCAAGAAATATCACGTCGCCGCCATCAATTGGGGTTTGGTCGAAGGAAAATCGCAAACCTATCTTCCCTGGGATTCCTGGCAACATCCCTACACAGATCGCCAGCCGGCAGTCTGGTTCCACGATATTTTCCGCACCGGCGGAACTCCCTACAGGCAGGAAGAAGTGGACTTCATTCGCGCAATTATTGGCAAGAACTAGGCGCCCTCACGCCCACCGGGTTGCCCATACTTCCTGACGCCGTCGGCGCGCCACCCGGGTTCGCGCGTTGACTTGTTTTCCGGCTCAACCTAATATGTCCGCGCGATGGCGGACCCCTCTTCTCTGATCGGCCAAACAATTTCCCACTACCGAATCGTGGAAAAGCTTGGCGGCGGAGGCATGGGCGTCGTCTATAAAGCGGAAGACAGCGAGCTGGGCCGCTTTGTCGCGCTCAAATTCCTGCCCGAAGAACTGGTGCGCGATCCGCAAGCGCTCGAGCGATTTCGCCGCGAAGCGCGCGCTGCGTCCGCGTTGAATCATCCCAACATCTGCACGATCTATGAGATCGGCCAGCAGGACGGACACCCCTTCATCGCCATGGAATTTCTGGAAGGGATGACGTTGAAGCACCGGATTTCCGGCCGCGCTCTGGAAATGGAGCTGTTGCTGGATCTGGGGATCGAGATTGCCGACGCCTTGGACGCAGCCCATTCCAAGGGAATCGTCCATCGCGATATTAAGCCCGCGAATTTATTTATAACGGAGCGCGGGCACGCCAAGATTCTCGATTTCGGCTTGGCGAAACAGATTCTCGCCGCGCCCGACGAAACGCGTGCCACGAATCCAGCTGCGCCCACGCTTGACGGGCGCGCCATCCGTGAAACGGACCTCACCAGCGCGGGGACCGCGGTGGGCACCGTGGCGTACATGTCGCCGGAACAGGCGCGCGGAGAGACGCTGGACGTGCGCAGCGATCTTTTTAGTTTCGGCGCGGTGCTGTACGAAATGGCGACCGGCGCGGTGCCATTCCGCGGCGCGACCACGGCAGTCGTATTTAATGCAATCCTGGAAAAGCCTCCGGCGCCGCCAGCGCGTTTGAATCCGGACATTCCGCCGCGGCTGGAAGAAGCGATTTCCAAGGCGCTCGAAAAAGATCGCCGCATGCGCTATCAGCACGCCGCGGAGCTACGGACGGATCTGGCGCGGCTGAAGCGAGACACCAGCTCGAGCCGCGTTTCCGGCGCGGTGATGTCTGCGCAGACCATGGTGCAGGCGCCCGAGACCTATGGAGCGACCGCAACGCAAGCAACTCCTTCCAGCGATCACGCGATTGCGGCGATGACGCCTGCGAGCGGAACGAGCGCGGTGCCGTTGACACCATCTCACTCGGCGGCGACGGCGGCGCCGCCAATTTCCACCACAGCAGCGGCAAGCGGCTCGGCTGCTTCCGTGGCCACATCGCCGCCGGTTGTGCCGCCCCGGCGCTGGCCGTTATATCTTGGCGCCGGCGTGCTGGTTGCTGCGCTTGCCTTAAGCGGATATTTCTTCGCGCATCGCGGCCCGAAGCTGACGGGGCAAGGCGCGATCGTCCTCGCGGATTTCACGAATACTACAGGTGATTCTGTGTTCGACGGCGCGCTGCGCCAGGGACTTGCCGCGCAACTGGCCCAATCTCCCTTCCTGCACATTCTTTCCGACCGCCAAATGCAGCAGACGATGCAGTACATGGGGCAACCCGCGACGGCGCGGGTGACGAACGAGCTGGCGCGGCAAATCTGCCAGCGCACGCAGTCTGCTGCCGTGATGCAAGGCTCCATTGCGCAAATCGGCAACACTTACAATTTGATCTTGAACGCGGTGAACTGCACCTCCGGCGAGACGCTCGCAAGTTCCCAGGCCGAAGCGGCGGACAAGGATCACGTGCTGGCGGCGCTGGGACAGGCAGCGGAAGACGTGCGCGGGAAGCTGGGCGAATCGCTCAGTTCGATCCAGAAATACAACACTCCGATTGACGAGGCGACGACTTCTTCGCTGGAAGCTCTGAAGGCTTACAGCCTCGGCATGCAGGCGCGCGCCAATAAAGGCGAGGAATCGGCCGCGCCCTTTCTGCAACAAGCGACCGTCCTCGATCCCAATTTCGCCATGGCCTTCGCCACCCTCGGCCAGGTGGAAACTAATCTGGGCGAACGCAGCATCGGAACCGAATACACCAAAAAAGCCTATGCCTTGCGCGATCGCGCCACTGAGGCGGAGAGGTTTTACATAGATTCTCACTACTATGAAAACGTGTTGGGCGATACCGAGAAAGGCGACCAGGTGTACTTGCTTTGGACCCAGACCTATCCCCGCGACGCGATTCCGTTCAACAACTTAGGTGTTTCCTATGCCTTACTGGGCCAGTGGGAGAAGTCGCTGCCGTACGTGCGTCAGGGCAGTCAACTCGACCCCGGCGATAGCATTGACTACGTCGCTGTCGCCGGCACCTATTTGGGACTGGGACGGTTCGATGAGGCCAAGGCCACCCTGCAGCAGGCTATGGCCAGCAAGCTCGACGTTCCCAACGTTCACCGAATGCTGTACCTGCTGGCCTTTGTGCAGAACGATCCCGCCGCCATGGCTCGAGAGCTTGCGAACTATTCATCCAGAGCTCCCATCCACGCCGCGGACGCGCTGGTCTTCGCCGCGCAATCGGACGCGTACTCCGGCCGCATGGAGATGGCGCGCAGTTCGCTGATGCAGGCCCGAACAGCCTTTGATGCGTTGCACCAGAGCGAACCCGCCGCTCAGGTGCTCGCCACCTTGGCCGCGATGGAAGCTGAGGTGGGTGACGACGCCGGTGCGCGCCGCGACGCCGCGGCTGCCCTCGCCACCGTTTCTCCGTCGTTGCGTGTGCGCACGGACTCTGCTTACGCCCTGGCTCGTGCTGGCGACGCAGCGCGCGCCGAATCCATGGCGGCCGACATCGCCAAAGAGCATCCTTCCCACACGCTTGCCAATGGTTTCGACCTCCCTGTCATCCGCGCCACTATCGAAATTGGCCGCAACAATTCTGCGAAGGCCGTTGACATCCTTCAGCCGGTCGAGCCTTACGACCTTGCCAATGGGAGGGCCATGCTCAGCACCTACCAGCGCGGGCGGGCCTATCTCGCGCTGCACAAAGGCGCCGAAGCCGCCGCGGAATTTCAGAAAATCGTGGATCATCCAGGCGTGGTGGTGAATTTGATTACCGGCGCGCTGGCGAAGTTGGGGCTGGCGCGGGCGTACGCAGTGGAAGGCGATGCGGCGAAAGCGCGCATGGCGTACCAGGATTTTTTTGCGCTATGGAAAGACGCCGACCCGGGCGTCCCAATCCTGGTCGCCGCGAAATCCGAGTACGCCAAGTTACAATAATCCGTTCCGCAATTTATTTGAGTGACTGAGCATGGAAATGTACCTGCACGTGCGCGTGTTGTTTTCGATCATTCTGGGCTTGGGTATTTCTCGTCTGCTTAGCGGCGTCGCGCGAATCGTGCAGCACCCTAAACAGTACCGGGTTTACTGGGTGCATCTTCTGTGGGCTTGCTTCGTATTTCTCTATTTGATCAATTTCTGGTGGTGGGAATACCGCCTGGCGGCGATCCAGCAGTGGACGTTCCCGCTGTATTTCTTCATCGCCATGTATGCAGTACTGCTTTTTCTATTGTGCGTGCTGCTATTTCCGGAAGAGATGGCCGACTACGACGGCTTCAAGGCGTATTACTATTCGCGACGGCGATGGATCTTCAGTTTGATGTTGATTTTGTTTGTCGCGGACATCGCCGATACGCTGATTAAAGGGAGCGGCTATCTGCACGCGCTGGGGCCGGTCTATTACGTGCGGACGGGCCTCTCGATTTTACTCTGCGCCGCCGCGATCAAAATCAAGGACGAACGATTTCACGCGGCGTTCGCGATTTTCGCCACAGCGTTTGAGGTCGTCCTGATTCTGCGAAATTATATGACCATCGGTTAAAGGCTCCGCGGGCAAAGCGATTTCAGTTTGGGTTGGGGAAGATGAAGGCGAACATCCTTACACTCATTGTGGCTCTGGTCGTTCTAGTCTTCGTGGCGATCCATTTCAGCAGTTTGCCTTGGACGGCGACGCGCATCGCTGGGGCGGTGATTGGGCTGCCATCGCTCGCGCTCTTGGTTTTGGCGAGGCTCGAATTGGGTGGGTCGTTTGCGGTTACTCCGAAGGCGCAGACGCTGGTGACCCACGGGCTCTATTCTCGAATTCGCAATCCCATCTACGTGTTCGGAGCCTTGACGATTGCGGGTTGCTTCCTCTATATCAATTTGCCGTATGCGCTTTTGATCCTTGTGGCGCTGATTCCGTTGCAGATCTTTCGGGCACGGCAGGAAGGGAAAGTGCTGGAGGCGAAATTCGGCGAAGAGTACCGGCAATATAAAGCGCGCACATGGTTTTGACTCACGGCGTTGAGACGTCACAGCCGTGTGCCGCGCTTACGGCGCTGGGTGACTAGGCAGGGCGGGTCTGAGACCCACCCCTACGGCAGGTTCGCGTGCGGTAGCTAGGTGTAGCGGAGCCAGCGGACCAGCTCTACCAGCGTCGGGCGCTTGCCGTACATCAGGACCCCCACGCGGTATATTTTTGCGGCGCCGTACATGACGGCGACCGTCGTCAGGCACAGAAGCGCGATGGAAAGCGCGATCTGCCACGCGGGCGGCGTTTGCAGCGAAATGCGCAGGGCCATCAGCACCGGGGCGAAGAAGGGAATCTCCGAAAGGATGATGGCGGTGCGCGATGCCGGATCGTTGAGGATCACGCCGTAAATGATCATGCAGAATACCAGCGGCGCCATAGCCAGCCATTGCAATTGCTGGGCGTCCTGTTCGTTCGAGCAGGCCGAACCGATGGCCGCAAACATGGATGAGTACATGAAATATCCGCAGATGAAGAAGACGGCCGCATAGACCACCAGCGAAACCGGCACATGGACTCCGGCGAGAGGCGAGTTGCGCGTCATCCCCCAGGAAGCCAGCACCCCGTAAGAAAAAAGCAGCGCTGTGGAGGCCATCCAGATCCCAAACTGCGTGAAGGCCACCGCCGCCACTCCGAGTATTTTCCCGACGAGCAGCTCGAAGGGCCGCACGGAAGCGATCAAAACTTCCATCGTGCGCGTCGTCTTTTCCTCGATCACCGAGCGCATGGTGATAATTCCGTACATCAGCAGAGCGGTGTAGAGCAACACCACCAGCGCGATCGCCACCGCGATGCCCTGGCCCTTTTCCACGGATTCGCCGGTCTCGCTCACTTTCAGAAGTTTGAAGTCCGTGCTCTTGAGAACGGTCTGAATATCCTCCAGATGCACGCCGCGCCGCGCGAGGCGGCTGGAAATCACGGCCTCGTCCACCGCGCTTGAGAGCGGGCCGATCAGGTTGAAATTATCGGGATTGCGCATGTGCAGCTCGAACGATTGGTCGAGGTCCTCGGGAATCGAGAGGTAGGCGTCCAACTTTTCGCTATTGATGCGCGCGCGGAGGTCCTGCTGCACGGCATCAGGAGACTCCGGGCGCGAGATGACTTGCTCGACGATAAATTGCGGCTTGCCGTCGGCCAGCTTACCGCTGAGGCCGTGCACGATGGCCGGGGCGAGCGAGCCGGAATTATCCACGATGACCAGGCGCAGGCTCTGCGTCGCCGTGTGGCCCACCAAAAACACCACGAGCAAAATGGACCCCAAGCCGATCAGCGGCACGATGATCGTGCCGATGATGAAGCCCTTGGTCCGGACGCGCGTCATGTATTCGCGCTTGACGATTAGCAGGATTTTACGCACGGGTGGTCCTATCAATAAAGATTTCGCTGAGCGACGGCTCCAGAAGCTCGAATCGCGTGATGTTGGAGCCCCCCAGCACCGCGGCTTTCAGAATTTCCTGCGGATCGCTGCCGGGTTTCAGCTTGGCTTCGATGCCGGAAACCAGCCGGGTGACCTGGCCTATCCCGGGGTGAGCCAAAAAAGTATCGCTGCCTGTGAATTCCACGTGCAGCGTATTTTTGCCGTAGGACTTCTTGATGTTGCGCAGGTCGCCGTCGAGGACGTTGCGTCCCTTATCTATCAGGCAGATAGAATCGCAGAGGCGCTCAACTTGTTCCATGCGGTGGGTGGAAAGCACGACGGTGGAACCCTGGTCGCGCATGCTCAGCATGATTTCCTGGATGGTGGCCGCGTTGACGGGATCCAGGCCCGAGAAAGGCTCATCGAGAATCACGACCGGCGGCCGGTGAATCACCGACGTGATGAACTGGACTTTTTGCTGCATGCCCTTGGAGAGGTCTATGAGCTTCTTGTCCGCCCACTCGGCGAGGCCCAGGCGCTCCAGCCATTCGGTAGCCCGGCGGCCGGCCTCGGCTTGCGTAAGGCCGTGAAGGGCAGCGAGGAAAACGATGATCTCGCGGACTTTCATCCGCGGATACAGGCCGCGCTCCTCGGGGAGGTACCCGATTTTGTCGCGGGTGGCGTCCGTGACCTTTTCGTCGAGCACGCGGATCGAGCCTTCATCCGGAACCAGGATATTCATGATCATGCGGATGGTGGTGGTTTTGCCGGCGCCGTTGGGGCCCAGCAGGCCGAGTATGGCACCTTGGCGGACGTGCAGGCTGACGTTATTGACCGCGACGACCGAATCGTAGGATTTCGTGACGTTTTCTAGGGCGATGGCGTCCATTGGTCTGGTTGGTAGTCGCTGTTTATACGCAAAAGGACTGCACAATATATCAGAGGTCGAGCGGCGGGTGCGAATATGCGTCAGCCTGAAATGTCTCACGGCGCCTCCCGGCTACGAATGACGGGCAGCATATGCACGCGGGGCGGCTGTGCGCGTTGACTTGCTTTGGACTGCCACTTAAGATGAGCACGAAATGGCAGATCCTCAATCGCTCCTCGGGCAGACCGTTTCGCATTACCGGATCATTGAAAAGCTGGGCGGCGGCGGAATGGGCGTTGTCTATAAGGCCGAGGACACGCGGCTGCATCGCGCCGTCAGCCTGAAATTCCTGCCTGGTGAGACGTCCGACGACCCAGCCGCGCTGGAGCGCTTCCGGCGGGAAGCGCAGGCGGCCTCGGCGCTGAACCATCCAAACATCTGCACGATTTACGACATCGGCGAGCAGGACGGCCGGGAATTCATCGCGATGGAGTTCCTGGAAGGCCAGACGCTGCGAAAACGTATTTCCGGCAAGCCGCTGCATCTGGAAGAACTGGTGGACCTGGGAATTGAAATCGCCGACGCCCTGGAAGCGGCGCACGCGAAAGGGATCGTCCACCGCGACATCAAGCCCGCGAATATTTTCGTTACCGACCGGGGACACGCCAAGATTCTCGATTTCGGTTTGGCGAAGCGCGGCCCTGATGGCGCGGGCGCGGGAGTTTCGGCGCTGCCAACGGCGGCGACCGCTGCTGCCGCGGAGGAACTGCTCACAAGTCCCGGCACCGCGGTGGGCACGGTCGCCTACATGTCGCCCGAACAGGTTCGAGGTATGACGCTGGACGCCCGCACGGACCTCTTCTCCTTCGGAGTGGTGCTGTACGAGATGGCGACCGGTGCGCTGCCATTTCGCGGCGATACCTCCGGCGTGATTTTCGACTGCATCCTGAATCGCGAGCCGGTCGCGCCCGTGCGGCTGAATCCGGAATTGCCAGCCAAACTGGAAGAGCTTATCAATCGGGCGCTGGAGAAGGACCGCAATCTGCGTTACCAGCACGCTTCGGACCTGCGCGCCGAGTTACAGAGGCTGAAGCGCGACAGCAGCTCGGGCCGCGCGCATGTGACGGCCTCGGGACAGGCGAAATTCGCAGAACCAGGATCACAGGCAGTTAGTTCGCAACTAACGCCGCACCCACCGGCGAAGCGACGAGCCTTCGTCTATGCAGCAGGCGCGCTCCTCGCGCTAGCGGCGCTCGCTGCAGTATTTTTTATATTCCGTTCGCCGCGCAACGGCCCTCCCGCAAGCAAGGATTGGGAGCAGCTCACTTTTTTCACGGACTCCGCCGTGTATCCGGCGCTCTCGCCGGATGGACGCATGTTGGCCTTCATTCGCGGGAGCAGTTCCTTCCTGGGGCCGGGCCAGATTTACGTGAAATTTCTGCCGGACGGCCAACCCGTGCAGCTGACGCACGATGCAACGGTAAAGCTGGCGCCGGCGTTCTCTCCAGACGGTTCGAGCATCGCGTACAGCACGGTGGATCCCTGGGACGTGGTGGAAGTGCCGGTTCTCGGAGGCGAGCCGCACACTTTACTCCCCAACGCTTCCTCTCTAACCTGGATTGACGGCGGCAAGCGTCTGCTTTTTTCCGAGATTAAGAAGGGGCTGCACCTGGTTCTGGTTACCACGGACCAAGGTCGTGGGCAGAGTCGCGACATTTACGCTCCTCCCGGCGAGCGCGGCATGGTCCACCATTCGTATCTTTCGCCGGACGGCAAATGGGTGCTCGCCGTTGAAATGGACTCGCGCGGCAATCTCCTGCCGTGCCGCGTTGTTCCGTTTCAAGGCGGCGGCGACGTGCGTGTCGTCGGCCCCGCGAGCGGCGAGTGCATCTCGGGTGCATGGTCTCCCGACGGCAAATGGATATACCTGAGCGCGGAGAAGGATCGCCAATTTCACATCTGGCGGCAGCGTTACCCGGACGGAGAGCCGGAGCAAATCACATTCGGTCCGACTTTGCAGGAGGGCATCGCGATGGCTGCGGATGGCAAGTCGCTGATCACTTCCGTGGGGTCGCAGGACAGCGTGGTATGGCTGCACGATAAAGACGGAGACCATCAGATTTCGTCGGAAGGGAACGCGGTGAGGCCTTCTTTCTCTTCGGATGGAAAGAGCCTCTATTACTTGATGGCGAACGGCCAGACGTCCGGCTACGAGCTGCAAATAAAGGATCTGGCCAGCGGGAACTCGCAAAGTCTTTTGCCGGGTTATTTCATGCAAAGCTATTCGGTTTCCAGGGATGGCAAGGAAGTAGCCTTCGCGATGAACGACAAGAGCGGACGTTCCAGCCTGTGGGTTGCGCCCACGAATCGCCGCTCCTCGCCCGCGCGCATTTCCCCGGCAACCTCTATCGACGATTCGCCCTTCTTTCTGCCCGATGGCGATATTGTTTTCCGCGCCATCGAGGGCGGGTCCAATTTTATCTATCGCGTGAAGGCGGATGGAACAGGACGGAGCAAGATATCGCCTCAGCCGGTTCTTGACGCCTTTTCCTTATCGCAGGACGGCCGTTGGTTCGTGGCCGCCGCGGCGAACCCGGATCCAGATCATACGGCGCATGTCATCGCATTTGCTGTGGATGGCAGCGCGTCCGCGACGCTGTGCGCGGATTATTGCTGGCTCACCTGGGACACTTCAGGAAAATTCGTATATGTGTCCTATTCGTTGATGCACGAAGGCAGCTACCTAATCCCGGTAATGCATGAAACGGGGCTGCCGAAATTGCCGCCAGGCGGAATTGCGGGATTGACCGATTTGAAGGCCGAGACCACGATGGCGATGATCCCCCAAGTCGTCGAATCCGCCGTCAACCCGACCATGTACGCCTATACACGCCAGAACACGCGCCGGAACCTCTACCGCATCCCGCTCCAGTGATGGCTGGTTCGCTTTGTTCGATCGCTGTGCTTGCTGTCGCGCGCCATGCCGGCGCAACGGCGATAGCGCGCCGAAAAGCGCCGCGTCAATCGCTCCTGCATCTCCATTGGAACTCGTGCGCCTGTGTTCGTTGACTTGAGTAGTGCCGCGACCTAATATGTGCAGCGCATGCCCGCCAACGACCCGCTGACTGACCAGACATTTTCGCATTACCGCATCCTGGAGCGCCTTGGGGGCGGAGGAATGGGTGTGGTGTACAAAGCCGAGGACACCCGGCTGCACCGTTTTGTGGCGCTGAAATTCCTGCCTGATAATGTCGCGAAAGACCCGCAATCGCTGGCTCGCTTTCAACGAGAGGCGCAGGCCGCGTCGGCCTTGAACCACCCCAACATCTGCACCATCTACGATATCGGCGAAGCGGACGGAAAAGCCTTCATCGCCATGGAGTTTCTGGACGGCCGGACGCTGAAGCACGTGATCGCCGGTCCGCCGATGGAACTCGACGGCCTGCTGGATCTGGCGATTCAGGTGGCGGAGGCGTTGGATGCCGCGCATAGCGAAGGCATCGTGCACCGCGACATCAAGCCGGCGAATATCTTCGTCACCAAGCGCGGGCACGCCAAAATTCTGGATTTCGGCCTGGCCAAAGTGGC
Organism: uncultured Acidobacteriota bacterium; assembly: GCA_963804655.1. Lineage (GTDB taxonomy): Bacteria > Acidobacteriota > Terriglobia > Acidiferrales > UBA7541 > Palsa-295. The sequence continues at coordinate 838,308 of CAWDRE010000002.1, forward strand.
GGCGGAGAAAGTTTCCAGCCGCGGCGGAGCGTCCATGCTGACGGTGGGAGTCGACACGGCGCAATTGACCAGCCCCGGCACTTCGATGGGCACTGTGGCGTATATGTCTCCCGAGCAGGTGCTGGGAAAAGAATTGGATGCGCGGACCGATCTTTTTTCATTTGGAATTGTGTTGTACGAGATGGCCACCAAGTCGCTTCCGTTTCAGGGCGAGAGTTCCGGCGCGATTTTCGACGCGATCCTGCACAAAACTCCCGTGGCGCCGGTGCGGCTGAATAACAGCCTGCCCCCGGAACTCGAGCAATTGATCTACAAGGCGATGGAGAAGGACCGCGACTTGCGCTACCAGAGCGCCGCGGAGATGCGCGCGGATTTGAAGCGGTTGAAGCGCGATACAAGTTCGGGGCGCGTCAGTTCGATGAGCGGCGCAGTAGCTTCTCTACAGGAGCCGGGCTCGAGCGCTGGCATTTCTGGCTCTGCTGCTTCAGCGGCCACAGCAGCGCAATCCGGTTCTGCCGCTACGCCTGCGGTCGCCGCAAAGCGCGGCGCGTTGAGACCGATATTGGTCGCCGCGCTCGCCTTGATCGTAATAGCAGGGTTAGGTTTTGCGGGATACAAGCTGCTGAACCGCGGCCGCGCGCTGAATCTGCAAAACATGCAGATCACCAAATTGACCGACAGCGGCAAGGCGACCGGCGTCGCGATTTCTCCCGACGGGCGGTACATCGTTTACGTCCTGCGCGACGGCGAGCAGCAAAGCCTGTGGGTGCGTAACGTAGCCACCAAGAGCGACGTGCAGGTGCTCGCGCCGGAGGTGGTGGCGTTCGCCGGCCTCAGTTTTTCGCCGGACGGCAACTACGTCTACTTCGTGCGCTCGGACAAGAGCACCATAAATTTCCGTTACCTCTACTTGATGCCGGTGTTAGGCGGCACCCCGCGGCAATTGATTCGAGACATTGATAGCCCGTTGAGTTTTTCGCCCGATGGCAAGCAGTTCGTTTTCATGAGGGGCGTGCCGGAGCACAACAGTGTGGAATTGCGCGTAGCCAATGCGGACGGCAGCGGCGATCACTTGCTGGTGGACCTGCCGGACTGGCCGAACTTCATGTTCGGTGCCTCGTGGTCACCGGACGGAAAGACGATTCTGGTGCCTGGGTTGGAAGGGGGCAAGGAAACGAAGTGGGCATTGACCGCAGTCAATGTGGCAGACGGGAAACGGAAGGACCTTTTTTCCGGCAACGAGATGGTCGGAAGGCCGGCCTGGCTACCGGACGGTAATTCCTTCGTGCTTTCGATCGGCTTAGTGCCGGAGAATCGTGCGCAATTATTCCAAGTTTCCTATCCCGGAGGCGAAAAGGCGCGCTTTTCCAATGATCTTTCCGATTACGGCCAGACGCTGGAAATGACCCAGGACGGGAAAATGCTGGTGGGCCTGGAAAGCACGCGCAGCTCGCACATCTGGATCTTGCCGGAGGGAAAGACGGCGGAAGCAAAACAAATCACTGCCGGGGAAACTCCCGATGACGGTATTGCGCCCGGTCCGGGCGGCAAGCTTCTGGTACGCAGCCGCGGCTCCGATCTGTCGTTGATGAATGCGGATGGCACTCAGCGAGAGCTGGTGCATCCCGGGCTGCTCAATTACATCTCCGGTTCCACTTGCGGCGATCGCTATCTGGTATTCGATTCTTACGAAGACAATCATCTGCGGCTGATGCGGACCGACGTGGACGGCGCGAATTACACAAAACTGAGCGACGATGTGGTGAATTCCGCATGTTCCCCGGATGGCAAGTGGCTGCTCTTCACCACGCAGAACGCAGCGTACCGGATGCCCATCGAGGGAGGGGCGCCGGTGGTAGTGTTCCAGTCTCCGCAAGGTGTGCAGGCGGCAATTTCGCCCGACGGAAAATGGATTGCCTGTGCCTATCAGGAGGCCGGCGCGGTGCCAGCGCCAAGGCTGGTGGTGATTCCTGCCGAGGGAGGCGCCGCAACCTCGACGTTTGTGCGCCCGATCGGTGCGGGTGGCTTGCACTGGTCCCCCGATGGCAAAGGCGTGCAATATCTTTTGACGCGGCGCGGCGCCACGAATGTGTGGGAACAGTCGCTGGCAGGAGGCGCGCCGCATCCGGTAACGGATTTCACTTCAGGGCATATCTTCGATTTTGCCTGGTCGCGCGACGGGAAAGAATTGTTGCTGGCCAATGGGGAAGATACCAGCGACGTCGTGCTCATCAGCAACTTCCGCTAGTCTTCCGCAAGCAACTTTCGTTGGCAATAACGCCAAAAATTCCGCTGCGAGCATGCGCCGGCGCCGGCCCATCATTCGCCTTCCTGCTCGGCCGGCCGCAGAATTCGCGCAATCGCCCGCGCCATCTTGTCCCATTTGCTGGTTTCGATGGTCAGGCGCTTGCGCCCCGCGGCGGTGAGCTTATAGAACTTGGCGCGCCGGTTATTTTCAGAGGTGCCTTCCTCCGCGGAAATCCATTGCCGCTTCAAAAGGCGGTGCAGGGCCGGGTAGAGCGAGCCCTGTTCGACCTGCAATACCTCGTCGGAATTGAATTCGATGGCTTTGGCGATGGCGTGGCCGTGGACGGGACCGCGCAGCAGGGTGCGCAGAATGAGCAGGTCCAGGGTGCCCTGCAGAAGTTCAATGCGTTCTCGTTGCTCTTTAGTAGACATACTAGGTGAAGATAACCTCCTTCCCATAGAATGTCAAGGGGAGCGAGCGCAATTGGCGATCCTGTGCAGTAGTCTAGGGGCGGGTCTCAGACCGGCCCCTACGGAACGGTTAATGGCACCGAACGCAGTCGGCGAGATTGCCCTCCGAGGGTTGCGTTGGAAATTTCGCATGCAGAGGCGTAGGATGGGTGGTTCTGCTTGGCTTTCCTGAAGCCAGTACTGACCATGGCACAACCGATATCATTGCCCCCGGATGGTTCGACGAAACGTATTGGATTGGAGACGTGGATGAACCGCGTCCTGCAAATGGCGGATGCCGTCCAGGAAGGCTGGAAATCCAAAGACGTGCACGATCTGCGCGTGGCGCTGCGGCGCTGCCGCACCATGGCGGACGCTTTGAGCGAAGTGAATCCGGACCGCGGCTGGCGGAAGCTGAAGAAGGATAGCCGGGAATTGTTTCGCGCGCTGGGGGCCTTGCGGGATACGCAGGTGGAGCAGGAGTGGCTGAAGAGACTTTCTGCGGCGGACGATCCGGTGCGCAGGCACCTGCTGAAGGCTCTGGCGCAAGCCGAAAGCAAACAGCAGAAAGAAGCGGAGAAGGCGCTGGAAAGTTTCGACCGCCGGAACTGGAAGAAATGGGCGCAGAAGCTGGGCGATAAGGCGCAATTTTTCCCGCTGGAGAGCGTGGTGTTTCAGCGCCTGGCCTTGACGCGATTGAACGAAGCGGCGGAACTTTATCAACGGGCGCGCAAGGGACGCAGCCGCATCGCCTGGCACCGGCTGCGCATTGGCTTGAAAGGGTTCCGTTACACGCTGGAAAATTTTATGCCGCAGCGCTATGAACCCTGGAGCAAGAATTTAAAGCGCATCCAGGATTTGCTGGGGGAAGTGCACGATATGGACGTGTTGCGCGGCGAAATCCGGCGGCAGCGCGCGAAACTCCCTGAGCCGAGCGTGCTGCAGTGGTATCAGAAAATCGAAGAGGCGCGCAAGACGCGGCTGGAGGAATTCCGCTCCTTGATCGGCGGCAATGGAGGCGGCGCCGGAAGCGGGAACGCTAACCCGAGCGCCCACTCAGGCAACGCGGGCCGACACTCAGCCAGTCATCCCGGAAGTTCGGGCAAGGAATCGCTTTGGCAAGTGTGGCGCACGGGGTTCCGGGCGATCCATACTGTGCAATCTTCGGCGATCGCCGAGCCTCAGAGGTTTCAGTCCGCCAGTTGACGCAGCATCCGCGGCGTCAAAATCCAACGCAAGTCCCACTTACCGTGCGCCGCCGTGTATTCCAGGCAGGCAACTCCCGCTTTTTTCAGCGTAGTAAAAACGCCGCGCGAGCCGGCTACGTGCGCGATCGTCAAATCAAGTTGCGGCGCGTGCCCGAAGCACATCACTTCCTTCGCGCGCACCCGAATCACTTCCTTGATGATATCGGCGGGGTTTCCGGCGGGCTTCAAGGCGTCGTGCGTGCGGATTTTTGCGAGCGCGAATCCCAGCGTTTCGGCGAAGATTTCGGCCGTTTGCGCGGCGCGCACGTAAGGGCTGGTGATAAGCACGTCCGGCTTCACGTGCAAAGCCTGCAGACCGAGCGCGGCGGCGCGCGTTTTCTGGACGCCTTTGGCGGTGAGCGGGCGCTCCGGTTCGGCGGGGGCCTGCGGGTCGTCGCGATTGACGGCGATCCCGTGACGGACGAGATAGAGGATCATGGCTTTAGGCTACCTTTTCTTTGCCCTGAGCGCGCCGGAATTCGGCTTTCAGGTGGAATTCGCGTTCGAACAGGGTGGATTTGCGTTCGAGGCCCATCAAGTCGAGTCGCGTGCCGTCCAACGCGCGGATTACGAAAATGGCCTTGCGGCCGGAGATTTGCACGTCCACGCCGGCGATGCGCTGGGCGTGCTCCGATTCGAGTTTTTCCGCGATGCGCAGCAGGCTGGTGAGCAGGCGAGCATGCCGGCGGCGCTCGCCATCCAGGGCGGCATAAGAGGCGTGCTCCAGTTGCGGTTCGGATTTCGAATTGTGGTAACGCACCACGGCCGCAACCATGTCGCGGCGCCATCCGCGCAGGCCGGGAATTTCGCCGTTGCGTACCAGGTATTCGCCGTGACGGTGATGCGATTTGCGCGAAACGAAATGGCCAACGTCATGCAGGAGCGCCGCGATTTCGAGCACCAGGCGCAAGTCCGCGCCCATTTCATGAATGGGCCGCAATTGATCGAAAAGCGAAAGCGCGAGCCGCACCACCTGTTCGGCGTGCTGCGGATTGTAATCCAGACGCCGCGCGAACCAGCGGGCGCTGGCCAGCAGTTCGGAGGCGCGGCCTCTCTCTTCTTCCGAAGTGATGCGCACGGAATATTGTTCGGCCACGAGATCCAGCAAAATCCCTTCGCGCACGCCGACACCCGGGACCAGCATGGTGCGCAGGTCGAGCCATTTGGCCAGCGTGTTGAAAATGATCGCGGCGATGCCGATTACTTCGGCGCGATCTTTGCGCAGGCGGAAAACCCGCATGCGCCCGGGAATGTCCAGCGATAGCATGCGCCAGGCCTGATCGCGCAGCAGCCGGGTATTGATGGTCGGGATGCGCTCGATCGGCGGGCCTTGTGCTATGCGCACCAGCGCTTCGGCGTTTCCGCCGCAGGCCACCGCGAGCGAGCGGCTCAGGCGCGGAGGCGAAGGCATGGCGCTGCGCAGCAGTGAAAGAATGTGGTGGCGCAGGCGGTTGGCGTTGTCCTCGTCAATCGCGCCTTCGATGGAATAGGTTTCCATCAGGCGGATGGTGCCAAGCGGCAACCCGATGCGATGTTCCAGGATGCCGCGCTGGTAGAAATTCAGTTCGAGGCTGCCGCCGCCGAGATCGAAAATCAGGCGCGGCTGGACGCGGCCGCCCAGCGCCCATTCGACAGCCGAGCAAACCAGGCGCGCTTCTTCCTCGCCGCTGATCACTTCCAGTTCGATGCCGGCTTTTCTGCGGATACGGTCCATCAAGCGGCGGTAATTGCGCGCTTCGCGCGCGGCTGCCGTGGCTACGGCGCGGTAGGCGCCCACATTGTATTGATCCATGCGGTCGCGAAACTGGCGAAAGGCGCGCGCGGCGCGCGCGATCGTGGGTCCGCTGATGACGCGCCGGGTGAAGGCATTGTGGCCCAGGCGCACCGAGGCCCGTTCGCTATCGAGGATCTCAATGTTCTTGGGGGAAGTGGCCCGCGCGATGACCAGACGAATCGCGTTGGAGCCGGCGTCAATGGCTGCCAATTGAACGGGAGCGGCCACTCGTTATCGCCAGAGGTGTGACAAGGCGTGCGAAGGCCGGTAGTGCGTGCTCCGGATGCCCAGATGCAGGGCGATGCGTTTGCGCAACACCCTGTTCACCTCGGAGACGCTGCTTTCGCCGTCCGTTTCGATGAAGCCGTGGCGCTTGGAAAGATATTCGAATTCGCGCTTGATCATGGATTGGTAGCGGATGAAGGACTGGAACAGGTCGTTGGAGAGCGACATATCGCGGCCGGATTCCCAATAACTGATCGTTTGCGATTTTTTGAATTCGCGATCGAAGGCCACTTCGGGGCGCACGTTGAGCCAGAAAGTCAGGTCCGGACGCAAAGCAGTTTCATAGATACCATGTAAGTAGTCGCGCCCGATGCCGCGCACGGCCGAGCGCGCAATCAGCGTGAAGATGTAGCGGTCCGCGAGGACGATCAGGCCGGAACGCAGCGCGGGAAGAATGCGGCGTTCGAGCTGATCGAAAAAATCGGTGCTGTACATCAGCGCCAGGGTCATGCGCGTGACGGCGTTTTCGGCCAGCAGGCCGTCAATATCCTCGCCGACGAGATAGGAGCGGCGCAGGCCCATCGTTTGCACGGCGAAGCCTTCGGATTCCAGCCATTCCGTCAGCAGCGAGATTTGCGTGGAGCGCCCGGAGCCGTCGGTCCCTTCGATGACGATCAGCGTGCCGCTGAGCTCTTCGGGCTTCACGCCGGGCAGCGGAGTGCCGTAGAAGCGTGAAGGCAATTCCACCGCGGCCGCTTTCTTTTTCTTCTGCGGGCGGCCGTTCGAGCCGCCGGCTTTCGGCGAAGTTTTTGCGGAGCGCGTCATTTATTTTTTTGGCGCAAATTGTTGCAGCGAAATCCGTTCGCCGACGATCTGGCGCATGAGCTTTTGCAGTTTGTTCACGCGCACGGTGCCATCCATCAGGACGAAATGATCGCTTTCGATCATCTGGTCGTAATTATTGAGGATGCGCTCCTGGAAGATGCGGAAACTTTCGGCGCGGTCGAGCGAAATGCCCAGGTCCATGCCGGCCTCGTAATATTTCAGCTTGGGACGCCCGGCGACGATGCGGTTGACGGCGACATCGAGCGGAGCGCGGAAATAAAAGGTGATGTCCGGAGTGGGCGCGAAGCTGTAGAGATTGCGCAGCCAGTGAGGTGAGCAGCCGCGAGCGGCGTCCCGCGCGAAGGCGGTGTAGATGTAGCGGTCGGCGAGCACCAGGTAGCCGCCATGCAGCAGCGGCATAATTTGGCGTTCGCAGCGATCCGCAAAATCCGCGGCGTGCAGCAGGGAGAACGTGGTGGGCGTCAGCAGGCGGCGCTGTTTGCCGCGTCGCGTCGCGGACTTCACCAGCGGCGAGGAATTCCACTCCGTGAAATGGATGCGGTAGCCGCCGATTTCCAGCCAACGTTTCAGGAGATACAGTTGGGTGCTTTTGCCGGAGCCGTCAATGCCTTCCACCACCACCAGTGCGCCGGGATATTGGCGCTTGAGCGCCGGCTCTTTGCTTGGGAGCGGCTCAGTTGCGGCAGGAAGTTCTGACGTAAGTATCCCCATTTGGTGTGGAACCCGCTGACAGCCGTCTATGATATCGCGGAAGTGTAAGCCCAAATGTGAAAAAAGTGTTACAACCAGAGATTGCCGCAGTGGCGGCGCTACGACTTGGCGCAAGGTTTTTTGTAGAAGGGCGAAAGAGCTGCCGCAGAGCACGCAGAGAACCCCCGCGCAGGTCGCGGGAAATGCAGATTGTGGCGCGCTCTGCCATTACCAGTTCTGACCGAACAAATCAGGGAAGGTGTGCGCCTCTTATGCCTACGAATTTCGCGAAGGAATTGCTGCTGCAGCCGGGGAAGGAAGTGAAATTGGAGAAGTTCGACCCCGACGAGACTCTGGGCTGGGACAAGAATCATGCGATGAAGGCAAGCCTGGATAAGGCCCTAAAGAAGCTGGACCACTTGCAGTACTTGTTTTATGCCGACGGCAAACATGCCTTGCTGATCGTCCTGCAGGGGCTGGACGCGGCCGGGAAGGACGGAACGGTTCGGCACGTAATGTCCGGAGTGAATCCCCAGGGTTGCAACGTTACCGCGTTTAAAGTGCCTTCGCCGGAAGAGGCCGCGCACGATTATCTTTGGCGAGTGCACCGGGCCGTGCCGAAATATGGCGAGTTCGGGATTTTCAATCGCTCGCATTACGAAGATGTGCTGATTGTCCGCGTGCATAACCTGGTGCCGAAATCCGTGTGGTCAGAGCGCTACGCGCAGATCAATCGTTTTGAGGAGTATTTGGCCGCGAACAACGTGAAGATACTGAAATTTTTCCTGCACATCAGCAGGAAGGAGCAGGAAAAGCGTTTTATGGAGCGGGTGGACGATCCGGACAAGCGTTGGAAGATTTCAGCGGCGGACTTCAACGAGCGGAAATTCTGGGACGATTACACCGCTGCATACGAAGAGGCGCTGACGCGTTGCAACTCCAAAGTGGCGCCGTGGTACGTGATTCCCGCCAATAAGAAATGGTTCCGCAATCTCGCCGTTTCGCACGTAATCGTCGAGACGCTGGAGGAAATGAAGCTGAAGTTTCCTGCACCTGCGATTGATTTGAAGAAATTGAAACAGAAGTAGGCAAGTCATTGTGGAAGCGGGATTTCTGCTAGAATCGCTCGTCTTTTAGAGTGTGCCCGGACCCTGGGGTGCCGGGCGCGCGGTGTCGGCGGTCACCTGGCGGCCAATGACGGACAGAGCTGTATTCCCACGAAGTTTCTTGAAGACTTATCCGCAAGCGGTGCGGGCGGAAGGATGCTTTATCTATACGGCGGAGGGCCGCCGCTATCTGGACGCCTCCGGTGGAGCGGCGGTAGTCACCATCGGCCACGGCGTGGAAGAAATTTCACGCGCGATGGCGGAACAGGCGTCGCGGCTGGCCTACGTGCATTCCTCGCAATTTCAGACTGCCATCGCTGAAAAACTGGCCGCGCGGATTCTCGCGTTGGCTCCCCGTGACATGCGGAAGGATGGGCGCGTCTATTTCACTTCGGGCGGATCCGAGGCGACCGAGACGGCGCTGAAGCTGGCGCGGCAATATTGGCTCGAACGCGGCGAGAAGAAACGTCATCGCGTGCTTTCGCGCCAGCAGAGTTATCACGGCAGCACGCTGGGAGCGCTTTCGGTTTCTGGCAATGTGCGCAGGCGCGAGCCGTTTGAGCCGCTGCTGAAGGAATGGGGGCACATCCCGCCCTGTTATTGTTACCGCTGTCCCTTCGGCTTGCGTTATCCGGAATGCAACGTGGATTGCGCCGACGAACTGGATCGCGTGCTGGAGCGCGACGGCTCGAAGGACGTCGCCGCATTTATATTCGAGCCAATTTCCGGCGCGACGCTCGGCGCGGTGGCACCTCCCGATGGGTATGTGCAGCGGCTCGCGGAAATTTGCCACCGGCACAAAATTCTGCTCATTGCCGATGAAGTGATGACCGGGATGGGGCGCACCGGCAAACCGTTTGCCATCGAACACTGGGGCGTGACCCCGGACATGATCCTGGTGGGGAAAGGAATTGCCAGCGGATACGCGCCGCTCGGTGCGGTGATCGCCGCAGGACACGTGGTGGAAGCGATTGCGCGCGGCTCCGGCGCGTTTCTGCACGGATTTACCTACAACGCGCATCCGGTGGCGGTGGCCGCGGGAAACGCCGTGCTGGATTATATCGAGAGCGAAAAACTTTTCGAGCGCGTGCCGACGCTGGGCAACGAATTGCGCGAAGCCTTGGACCCGCTGAAAAGATTTTCGGTGATCGGCGATATTCGCGGCTTGGGCTTGCTGCTCGGCATCGAATTCGTGAGCGACGCGAAGACTCGCGCGCCGTTCCCCGCGGATGCGCGGGTGGCCGTGCGAATTCAGCAGGACGCTTTCGAGGCCGGCGTGATCACCTATCCCATTCAGGGCTGCGTGGACGGCCTGCGCGGCGATCACATTCTGCTGGCTCCGCCTTTCACCTTCACCACCGGAATGATTCACATGCTGGTCAGCGCGCTGGAACGCGCCATCGGCGAGCTCGAGAGAACGCACCTGGCGGGGGCGGGAGGTACATCTGCACTGGTCTGACGGGCGTTCTCATCAAGGCATTGCGGATCGCCAGCGCTACCTATCGTTCGCGGCGGCAATCTTGTTTTTTGCCGCGGCGGCACTCGCGGTTTCCGCAGCCTCGGACGTCGCGAAGATGTCCGGCTTTTCAGTGCAGGGTGCTGCGACGGAAAACACCACCGAACATGCGTTTCGCGACACAATATCCGCCGCCGAAATCATGAAGTTTCATCGTTATCTGACCGCGGAGCCCCACCCGGCCGGCTCGCCGCGCAATAATGAGCTGGCGAAGTGGATGGCCGAGCAGTGGCGCGAGCAAGGGTTGCAGGACGTCACCATCCACGAATACGATGTGCTGAATTCCTCTCCGCGCGAAATCTCGTTGGAAATGATCAAGCCCAAACGCTACCGCGCGGGCTTGCGCGAAGATGCTTACAGCGTGGATCCCGACACCAGCAATCCGAAAGTGGATGGCGCCTATCTGGGATATTCGGCGTCGGGAGAAGTGACTGCGCCGGTGGTATATGCGCACAGCGGAAATCCCGAGGATTACGATTATCTGCGGCAGCATGGCATTGATGTGCGCGGCAAAATCGTGCTGGTGCGTTATTCGCTGCCTTACAGCTATCGCGGATTCAAGGCTTACACAGCCGAGCATCTGGGCGCGGCGGCGATCCTGATTTATTCCGATCCCGCGGAAGATGGATATAAAAAGGGCGCGGTGTATCCGGATGGGCCGTGGGGGCCGGAGAGCCACATCCAGCGCGGGGCGATCACTTACGATTTTCTGGAGCCGGGCGACCCGCTGACGCCGGGCTACGCGTCGCTGCCGGGGGCGCCGCGAATTCCAATCGAGCAAGCGAAAACGCTCCCGAAGATTATGGGTGTGCCGCTCTCCTGGCGCGACGCGCAACCATTGCTGGAAAAAATGGATGGTCCGGTGGCGCCGGATTCCTGGCAGGGCGGCTTGCCGATCAAATACCGGATCGGCGGAAAACGCGTGGTGGTCCATCTGAAAGTGGATATGGATACGCGCGTCGAGCCGTATTACGTCACGGAGGCGCGGATCACAGGCAGCGAATCGCCGGACGAATGGGTGATTCTCGGGAATCATCGCGACGCGTGGGTGTTTGGCGGCGTGGATCCTTCGAGCGGCACGGCGGCCATGTTGGAGATGACCCGAGGGCTAGGCAAATTGTTGCAGCAGGGGATTCGTCCAAAGCGCACGCTGGTTTTTTGCAGCTGGGACGGCGAGGAATACGCGCTCACCGGCTCCACCGAATGGGGCGAGCAGTACGCGGACGAATTGAAGAAAAAGGCCGTCGCGTATTTGAATGTGGACGAAGCCACCTCGGGCAAAAATTTTCAGGGCGACGCCGTCGGTTCGCTCGCGCCGCTGCTGGTGGAGGTGAGCCGCACCTTGCCGGCCCCTTCTGGAGGAACTCTTTACGACGAGTGGAAAGTTTCCCGGCAGGCGCAGCTCGGAGAAAAACAGGCGGTGCCCGATTTCGATTTACCGAACACGCGGATCGGGAGCGGCTCCGACCACACCGTGTTCCTGAATTACCTGGGGATTCCGGTAGTGGGCTTGACGTTCGTGGGCCCTTACGGCGTGTATCACTCCATGTACGACGATTTTTTCTGGATCAATCATTTCGGCGATCCCGAGTACCGCTATCACCGGTTGATGTCGCAGTTGTGGGGAGTGCTGGCGCTGCGCTTGGCCAATGCAGAAATTCTTCCCTTTGATTTCGAAGCGTACGGAGAAAATATCCGCCAGTTCGTCGTGGACTTGAATCTGGCGAACCGCGTGAATTGGCATATAGACCTCGCCTCATTGGAGCGGCACGTGGCCGAGTTCGCATTGGCCGGGCGCGATTTGAATGCCGGAGTGGCGCAAGCGATTGCCAGCGGACGTTTGGACGCGGCGCAGGCCGCGCGGGTGAACCAGGAGCTGATGGAGGTTGAGCGGAACTGGTGCAATCCAGCCGGGATGCCCGGGCGCCCGTGGTTCAAGCATTCGATTTATGCCACGCGTTACACCTACGCGCATCTGGAATTGCCGGGATTGACGGAGGCCGCCGAGGCGGGGAACTGGCCGGTGGCCGCGCAACAGGCAAAAATTCTGGAAGGCGAGCTGGAGAAAAATACCGCGCTCTTGCAGCAAATCAGGAAGGAACTGAATACGACTCTGGGGGCAGTGCAGCCATGACGCGTTTCGTACGAATATTTCTTGCAGTATTGTTACTTGCGGCGACCTCTGCGATAGCGACCGCACAAACGGAACCGCGCGCGCGAGAGCTCGGAGTGCCGTTCGAAGGAACGCCCGGTCCGCTGGATGCGATTACGGACGTGAAGGGCGTCGAGGTCGGTTACCGCACTCTAATTTCCGGCGAAGGGAAGCTGGAAGTCGGCAAGGGGCCGGTGCGCACGGGCGTGACGGCGATTTTCCCGCGCGGGAAGCAGGGAGTGGATCCTGTTTTCGCGGGATGGTTCACCGAAAACGGCAATGGAGAAATGACCGGGACGACCTGGGTCGAAGAGTCTGGTTTTCTTTACGGTCCGGTAATGATCACCAACACCCATAGCGTGGGAGTGGTGCGCGATGCGGTGATTGCCTGGCAATTGAAAAATGCCCCGCCGCTGCCGGAGGACGATTGGTGGTCGTTGCCGGTGGTGGCCGAAACCTGGGACGGTTATTTGAACGATATCAATGGCTTTCACGTGACCCCCGCGGACGCCGACGCGGCAATGCAGGACGCGCATGGCGGAGCGATCGCGGAAGGCAATGTCGGCGGCGGGACCGGAATGATTTGTTTCGAATTCAAGGGCGGCACCGGCACGGCGTCGCGAAAGCTGCCGGATAAACTTGGCGGCTATACCGTAGGAGTCCTGGTGCAGTGCAATTTCGGCGTGCGGCATCTGCTGCGGATCGCGGGCGTGCCGGTAGGTTACGAAATTACCGGGAAGCCGATATGGACCGACGACACCGGCTCGATCATCGTGGTCGTGGCGACAGATGCGCCGCTGTTGCCCAGCCAGATGAAGCGAATCGCCAAGCGCGTCACCTTGGGGCTGGGGCGCCTCGGCAGCATTTCCGGCGATGAATCGGGTGACATTTTCATCGCGTTTTCGACGGCGAACGGCGGAGCGGGTCTGGAACAGAAGAAGGTTGTGACCGTGCAAATGTTGCCGAACGACCGGATGGACGCACTTTTTGAAGCGACGGTGCAGGCGACCGAAGAGGCGGTGGTGAACGCGCTGGTGGCGGCCAGGACGATGACCGGCGCGAATGGCCACACCGTCGCAGCCCTGCCGCACCAGCAGTTGCGCGAGGTCCTGAAAAAATACAACCGGCTGGCCGAAAAGCAATAACCGCCTGCGGGCGTGGCACATCTAACTAGGGGGAGGCAATTTCGACATGAGAGGGTTTCTATTTGGAATCATATTCACGCTTATCGTCGTCTTCGGCGGCGGATATTATTTGTTGAAACAGGGCTACGTGAATTTCGACGCCGATCATGAGCCATCACATAGCGAGCTGCACCTGGCGATGGCCGCCGTGGATGCATCCACGGACCGCAACGCGCCGCAAATAAAGAACCCGCTCACCGCCGATGAAACAAATCTGTCCGCCGGCGCGCGTTTGTACGTGGATCATTGCGCGGGCTGTCACGGAGTGCCGACCAACCCGGACAGCCAATTCGCGCGGTCGTTCAATCCGCCAGTGCCGGCATTTTTCAAGGAAGCGCCAGACATGCCGGAGAACCAGAATTTTTACATTATCCAGCATGGTATTCGCTGGACGGGAATGCCTGCTTGGAGCGGCACTTTGAACGACACGCAAACCTGGCAACTGGTGACTTTTCTGAGCAACATCGAAAAACTCCCGCCGGCGGCGCTGAAGGAATTCGAACCACCGGCGAGCGCGACGGCGGCGCCGGCACCCGTTGCCGCTGCCACGAAGCGCTGAGCTCCGACGTCGAATTCCAGCGCGGAAAAACATCCAGCCGCCGGGCGCGCAGTCCTGCTAGAATTTGATTATCGGCGGAGATTCGGATACGGTTTAGGTTTGCGCAGTGGCAAATATTGGCACTGTGGGCCGCGCCGCGAACGCGCTGGGGGCCTCAGTGCGGGAAGTTCTCAATTCACGGAGGGTATGTTCGATGTCTGATGCAGTTGCGGAGAAGGTGATCAGCACGCTGGCGTCGGTGAAGCGCATACCGGCCGATACGATCACCCTGGAAACGAATCTGCAGGACCTGGGCATCGACTCCCTGGACGTATTCACGCTCCTTTTCGAGCTGGAAAACGCATTCAAGATTTCGATTCCGGATGATGACGTGCGCTCCCTGCGCACCGTCAACGATGTGGTGGATGGGATTAAGAAGCTGCTCGCCGCCGCGCCGCCCGATACCTCATTGGGCTCGGCTACTCCCGCGGATTGACGAATGGCGCCGCGCCGAGTCGCCGTCACCGGGTTGGGAATCATTTCTCCGCTGGGGCTTAATCTCCAGGAATCCTGGATTTCCCTCAGTAAGGGCCTCTCCGCAATCGGTCCCATCAAGACCGTGGACTGTTCCGCGCTGCGTTTCCAGAATGGCGCCGAAGTCCGCGATTACGATCCGCTGAAATATTTTGAAGGCGGCAAGGACAATTACATTGATCGCTTCGCGCAATTTTCCGTGGTCGCCGCGCGCGAAGCTCTGCGCAATTCCGGCGTGCAGCTCACTCCGGAGTTGCGCGAAAACTCGGCGATCGTGTGCGGTTCCGCGGTGGGTGGCCAGGCGGCGATTGAATCGGGCTTCGAGGACCTGTGGGTGCAGGGGCGCGGACGCGTGCATCCCTTGACGATTCCAAAAACGATGGCGAACGCGGGAGCCAGCCACATCGCCATGGACATGGGACTGAGCGGGCCCACCTACACCGTTTCCACGGCTTGTTCTTCCGCGAATCACGCGATCGGTCAGGCATTTCGCCTGGTGCGCGATGGCTTGGCGGATCTGGCGATGACCGGCGGCAGCGAAGCGATGTTTACGATCGGAATGCTGAAGGCCTGGGAAGCGATGCGCGTGGTGGCGCCGGATACTTGCCGTCCGTTCAGCAAAGATCGCCGCGGCCTCATTTTGGGCGAAGGCGGCGCCATGATGGTGCTGGAGCCGATGGAGGCAGCGAAAGCGCGCGGCGCGAAAATTTACGGCGAAATTTGCGGCTTCGGGATGACGGCCGACGCGCACCATTTGACCCAGCCGACCGTGCAGGGCCCCGCGCGTGCCATGCGCGGAGCCTTGAAAGAAGCGGGGCTCGCCCCGGAAGAGGTCGGTTATATCAACGCGCACGGCACCGGGACGCCCGGGAACGATCCGGTGGAAAGCAGCGCGATTCGCGAAGTTTTTGGCGCGCATGCGGACAAGATTGGCGTCAGCTCCACTAAATCCATGCACGGGCACGCTCTGGGGGCCGCCGGCGCGCTGGAAGCCGTCGCTACCGTGCTGGCGCTGTATCACGGCATTTTGCCGCCCACCGCCAATTACAATGAACGCGATCCCGAATGCGACCTCGATTACATCCCCAATCAGCCGCGCGCATTGCGGGTGGGAGCGGCGCTATCGAATTCGTTTGCGTTTGGCGGTTTGAACGCCGTGATCGCCTTCCGCGCTGTGCCGCACTAGTTTTCGCGTCGCCTGGATTTACGAAGCTCCCAACCAGTTTTCACAATCGTGCCAGCGGTGGCGACAACAGGCGAGACTCGCCCGCCAGGGCAGACAAGCCTCGCGCTCGATATAGTTTGTCGCAGGTGCGGATTGTGAGCCGCATGCGCTACACTCACCCGGCGATGCGCAGGAAAAACCAGGGGGTGGATGCCATGGCTAATGCCAGCGTGCAGCAACAACACGAGGTTGATATTTCCGAGAAGATATTCGCAAACGCGCCGAACATGCTGATGCTGTGCCTGACGGCCATCGGACTGATCAAGATCTATACGCGTTTTGAAAAGATCACGACGCTGGCCGATAATTTTCTATCGTTTGTTTCGCTGGGGTTCTTGATTGCGACGATTCTTTCGTACATGGCGCTGCGCTCGGAGAGCCGCGTGCGCAGAATCAGGCTGGCGCGGGTGGCGGACCTCTTATTTCTTGGGGCGCTGGGATGCGTCGGCGCGGTGGCGCTGTTCGTGACGTTCAGTTTGGCGGGATAGCCGCGGGCACGCCCACTCTCAAAAAAGGCTGCGGCCGTACGGCGCAATCATGCTCCACGCGCCGGGGTTGGGCGTCCAGCCGCGCGTGAGTTCGTCGGCCAGGGTGAGTGATACCAGAATGGCCAGAAAGAAAAAGCCGGCCACGATCACAACCTTGGTGAGCCCGCTGCTGTATTTCACGTGCATGAAAAAAAGGATGACCAGCAGAGCCTTCGCGACCGCAATAGCCAGCGCCACGATGGTGTTTAATTCTTCTCCCAGGTCCACAAAGGCCGCTCCGGTGGTAAGCGCGGTCAGGCAGAGCAACGCGATGAATATTCCCACGTAGGTCTTCACCGGGACAATGTGTTCGGACATTAGTGGCCTCCCCCGATGATGTAGCGCCCGCCAATCAGATACAGCAGCGGAAACAGGAAAATCCACACAATATCCACGAAGTGCCAATACAGCCCGGAGACTTCCAGGGGCGCGTAGTATTCCGAATTGAATCGGTTGCGTCCCGCCATCACCGTCAGGACGCCGAGCACTCCGAAGCCGATGATCATGTGCAGGGCGTGCAAGCCAGTCATAAAAAAGTAGAAGCAGAAAAACATGGGGACGTGCGCGCCGGCCGCGCCCCATTCAGGCCGAATGATGAAACCAAACCCCGGGATGAGATGTTCGGCGTAATCCGCGCGCCATTCGAAATTGAATTTCAAGAACAAAAAGACCGCGCCGAGGATCATGGTGAGAACCAGGAACATGATCTGCGCGGATTTTTTCTTGCCGGACTGCGCCGCGTGGATCGCCAGCGCCATGGTCAAGCTGCTGCCGATCAGCACCGCGGTATTCGCCGCGCCGAAATCCACCTTCAGCAAGCGGCTGCCGATTTCAAACGAATGCAGGTACAGCGAGCGGTAAACGATGTAGCTGGCAAACAGCCCGCCAAAGAACATGATTTCCGTGACCAGGAACACCCACATGCCGAGGCTACCGGCCTCGCGTTGCTGTTCCATGTCTTCAAATTGATGCGCGAACCCTGCGGGGTGCGCGCCATGTGCGGCCATATCAGCCACGGTGCGCTCCTGTGGTGCCGGCGTAGTCGTAAGCCTCTTCGGTGACGATGGGAATCTCCTCGAAATTTTCCGTGGGCGGCGGCGAAGGCGTTTGCCATTCCAGGCCCTTGGCCCCCCAGGGATTCGGTCCGGCCACCGGTCCGTAACGGATGGACCACAGCAAATAGATGAGCGGGATCAAATACCCGATGCCCAAAATCGAGGCACCCGCGGAAGACATGACGTTGAGCACCTGGAATTCGGCGGGATAGACGGCATAGCGCCGCGGCATGCCCAGATATCCCAGCATGAATTGCGGGAAGAACGTGAGATTGAATCCCACGAAGATCACCAGCGCGGCAAAGCGCGCCCAGCCGTCCGGATACAAGCGCCCCGTAATTTTGGGCCACCAGAAATGGATGCCGCCCAGGTAGGCCATCACCGCGCCGCCAACCATGATGTAGTGAAAATGCGCGACGATGAAGTAAGTTCCGTTCAGATGCACGTCGGTGGCGAGAGATGCCAGGAACAATCCGGTGAGCCCGCCCATGGTGAAGAGGCCGATGAAGCCCAGGGCATAGAGCATGGGCGCATCGTAGGAAATCGAACCTTTATAGAGTGTGGCGGTCCAATTGAAAACTTTCACGGCGGAAGGTATCGCCACCAGAAAGCTCAGGCAGGAGAAGATCAACCCCGCGTAAATTGACTGGCCGGTGACAAACATGTGATGTCCCCAGACCAGAAAGCTGATGACCGCGATCGCCAGGCTCGAGAACGCCACGAAGCTGTACCCGAAAATACGCTTGCGCGAGAAGCAAGTGATCAGCTCGCTCATCACGCCCATGCCGGGGAGAATCATGATGTACACGGCAGGGTGCGAATAGAACCAGAAAAGGTGCTGGAACAGAATCGGGTCGCCGCCGATGGCCGGATCGAAGATGCCGATGTGCATGATGCGTTCGAGCCCCAGCAGGAATAGCGTGATCGCGATTACCGGCGTGCCCAGAATGAAAATGATGCTGGTGGCGTAGATCGCCCAGATAAATAGCGGCAGCCGGAACCAGGTAAGCCCCGGCGCGCGCATTTTGTGAATCGTTACGACGAAATTCAAGCCGGTGAGGATCGAGGAAAATCCGGTGATGAATACGCCGGCCGCCGTGGGGATCACGCTGGTGTGCGAAAAACTGCTGCTATAGGGCGTGTAGAACGTCCAACCGGTATCCACGCCGCCGGAAATCACAGCGTAGAGCGTAAAGCCCGCGCCAATAATGTAAATGTACCAGCTGATCAGGTTGAGCCTGGGGAATGCCAGATCGCGCGCCCCGATCATCATCGGCACCAAAAAATTGCCCAGCGTGGCGGGAATCGAAGGCACCAGGAAGAAGAACACCATGATCACGCCGTGCATCGTGAAGAGCTTGTTGTAGGTTTCCGGAGCCACCAGCGCGCCTTCCGGCTCGATCAGGTGCAGGCGCATCAAAACCGCGAAAAAGCCGCCGACGAAAAACATCAAAGTAATCGAGCCCAGATAAAGCAGCGCGATGCGCTTGTGGTCCGTAGTAAAGAGCCAGGACTTCACGCCGTAGTTCGCGTTCAGATAGTTGACGCGCGATCCCGCCGGCACATCGTGCCCGGGAGGTTCGGCGATGACGGTGGTGCTCATTTCGCGTTGGTCTTCCTTTCTTCCGCCCCGAGCGATTTCACGTAGGCGATCAGTTGCAGCACCTGCTCCTCGTTGATCTGCCCCTGGAACGTGGGCATGATCGGCGGATAATTGGGAAGCAGGATGGAATTGGGATTCACGATCGCCTGGCGGATGAGAGTTTCATCCACCGCCTTCATGTCGCCGCTGCGCAGTTTTTCAGGCTTGCCGTAGAGTCCGACCAGCGACGGGCCGCGGCCCGAGCCGTCCGCCACGTGGCAGGTGACGCAGCCGAGTTGCGTAAATAGCCGCTCTCCCGTCTGGGCCATGGATTCGTTTTTCGCGCCGCCGGAAAGCCATGCCGCGTAGTCCGGCGCGGACATGACGTACACCCAGCCGATCATTTCCGCGTGGTCCGCGCCGCAGTATTGCCCACAAAAAATGTGATACGTCCCGATTTTGGTGGCCTGGAACCACAGGGACGTGTAGCGCCCCGGCACCGCGTCTTTCTTCACCCGGAACGCCGGTATGTAGAAATCGTGGATCACGTCGTCGGACGTCAAGGTAATGCTGATGGGCACGTTCACGGGCACGTGCAGCTCGTTGATTTCGCGCACGCCTTCCGGATGCTGGATGTGCCACATCCATTGCTTGCCGACGACGAAAATTTCGGTGGCAGCCGCCGGCGGCCGGGAATTCTCGAAGTACAAGCTGGAAGCCCACACGAAAATAAACACGGTGATCAGAGTCGGGACGATCGTCCAGGTAAGTTCCAGGCCCAGATGCTCCTTGGTGTCCTCCGGGATTTCGTCCGGCGAGCGGCGGCGGTACTTGACCATGAAAAAGAAAATCGTGGCGAAAATCAGCACGGTGAAAAACAAGGTAATCACCGTCAGGAAGAAATAAAGATGGTCCACGCCCTGCGCGATGGAGGAAGCAGCCGTGGGCTTCAGCGGAATCAGCAGCGCCGCGGCGGCTGGGGAATGCAGGCTCGATTGAATCAGACCGGTCATAATCTCTCTAAGGTAGCCTTTGGCGGACGAGCAGGCTCCCGCGCAGCGTCCGCGTTCATGCCTTTCTTTCCGGCAGCGCGTAACGCTCGCCGCGGAATAAAACCAGCACCAGCGCTCCCAAAATCAGCAAAGTGAGCCCGCCGCCCAGTTGGATCACGTGCGAAATCAGCAAACCATATTTTCCGGTGTGCGGATCGTAGTGATAGCAAAACAGCAAAACCTGATCCACGGGCGAGCCGATCTTGCCCTCCGACGCTTCCACCAGGCCGAGCCGCAAATCGCGCGAAGGAAACTGGATCCCGTAGAGGTAGCGCGAAATTTTTCCTTCGGGCGTCAAAATCATGATGGCGCTGGCGTGCGCGAACTGCTTGGTATCCGGATCGTATGCGTAGCGGAAGCCGGCCGCGTCGGCGAGTTGCTTGATTTGCGGTTCATCGCCGGTAAGGAAATGCCATCCCTGCGCGGCGCCGGGCCGGCCGTACATTCCCGTGTACATTTCCTGCTTCACTTGGGCGAGCACGTGGCCTTCGGTGGGATCTATGCTGACGGTCACCACGTTGAACTGCTTCCCGATGTCCATCGGGAGTTCTTTCAAGCCCGATTCCACGCCATTCAGGATTTGCGTGCACAGCATCGGGCAGTTGTAATAGACCAGCGTGAGGATGACGGGCTTCTGCCCGAAATATTGGCTGAGCTGCACGCTCTGGCCGTGCTCGTCGCGGAACGTAAGATTCAGCGGGATGGCTTGATTCAGTTTCTGGTCAATTCCCACTTGCTTCAGCAGATCGGGCCGCACGCCGACGCTCTGCATCGGGTCGGAAGCGAGTTGCGCCGCGGTGCCGGAAGCGAGCGCGAGCATCGCGAAGGCGCACGCCAGGGCCAGCTCGGCCAGCGAATTAAATTTCACGCCGAATTTTGCAGATGCAAACACTGCGATCTCTTCCTCCGAAATCGGCTGCCGTGCAAATCCTCAACCCGCTCGAATGACGCGGCGAATCCCAGCGCCGCAAGCGCCCGGCTACCGTTTGGCTTCCTGGCTCATTTCATGGTCCGCGTCACGCTCGGTGACGTAACCGCACGGGCCTTGCGCATCGGTGACTTTCGGCACGAATGGCGCCGGATTGCTCACGCCCGGCGGAATGTCTCCCGCGGCGCGCGCCGGTAAACCTTGCTGCAAGACCAGGTCCATGGCGCGGTCAATCGGAATGCGCACGACCCCGTTGTGCTGATCCTCCCAGCCGTAACTGTTCAGAGTTGCCAATTGCTGCACGCAATAGGCGTGTAGGTCCGCGCGAGGCTGGACTTGCAGTCTAGGCTGCGGCGGCAAGACGCGCGCGTTTTCAAATGGCGAAGCCGGGCGGCCCAGGCTCTGTTCTTTGCCGTAGAAAAGAAAAAGCCATCTCATGGCGATAAAGACCACCACCAGGACGACGGCTAGCGCGACGGCCCACTTCAGCAAGTTGTGCGGATTCGCGTCACTGCGTTCGTAGGCTTCCTTCGGCGCGCCGTGCGGCTCGTGCCCGGGCCCGTGTTTAGTCTCCATGCTCATGCTGGAGCTCTCCTTCAAAGCGCGGGTCGTGCAGCGGCAGCAACGGCATTTTCCTTAGTTCGCGGAAATAGAGGTTGACCCAGATGATGCCAATCCCCGCGATGAACACGATATCCAGCAACAATGGCAAGAAGTGAGGCTTGTCCTGCTCGTAAGCCGGAACCACCAGCCAATAGACGTCCACCATGCTGACGACCAGCATCATCGCCGCCACTCGCGAGAGGCGCTGGACCCGCCGCTTGATATTGCGCTGCAACAGCAGCAAAAAGGGCAGCGCGAAATGGAGGACGATCAAAATCACCGCCACAATCGCCCAATCGCCGGAGGCGCGCGTCATGTACCAGGGAATTTCATCCTTGATGTCGCCGGACCAGATGATCAGGAACTGCGAGAAAGAGAGATACGCCCACAACATCGTGAACGCCAGCATCAGATTGCCGAGGTCGTTGTATTGCCCGGGCGTGACGGCTTTGAACGCAGGCTCGTCCGACATCCGTCGCACCACGGAAATGATGAAAGACATGGCCGTGAGCGCGCCCACGATCATGAAAATCATTCCATAGATTGTGGAGAACCATTTCGGCTCCAGGGACATGACCCAGTCAATCATCGAGAAGGAAACCACGATGCCCCATAGAATCAAGCCGGGGCCGCTGAATGCTTCCAGTTTCTTGGCGGTGGCAGGGTCGCCGGTGCGGTCCTGTTCGCGCGACCATTTGTTCAGGAAGTAGGAAAGCACGAAGAGAATCACGAAATAGATCAGGACGCGCACGATGAAAAAACGCGGCGTCAGGTACGCCAGCTTGAAGCGGAAATCTGGATCGCCGGACATATCTCCGTATGTCGCGACCCACGGGTAGAGCTGCTTCATGGAAAGCAGGATGGGGATGAATAGGATGGCCATCAGCCCGAATGTGCGCGTGGCGGCTTCGAGCAATCGCCGGATCGGATATCCCCACCAGCCGCCGGTGAGGTGATGCATCATCAAAATCGCGGTGCAGCCCAGCGGAATCATCAGCCAATAGATGTAGGCGACCAGATAAGCGTGCGCGATTTGGCCGAACAGGCTCATTGCGGTTGTCCTGGCGTTTGGGATTGCTGCTGCGTCAATTTCTGCCGCTGGTCTTCCGGCACGTCCTGCAGCGTGGCGTGCTGGCTCAATTGCAGCACGCGAATGTAGGCGGCGATGCGCCAGCGGTCTTCCGGTTCGACGCGCGAGGCATAGCTGTACATAGAGCCGTAGCCATTGGTCATCACGTCGAAGAAATGTCCCACGGGCGCCTGGCGCAGCCGGTCAATGTGATACGAGGGTGGCGGTGGAAATCCTCGCTGGACGATAATTCCGCGGCCGCTGCCGGTGTAGTCATGGCACGGCGTGCAATAAATGTTGTAGCGCTGGCGGCCGCGCTCGAGATCCTCGTGCGTGATGGGGAAGGGGAAGCGGCTGGACTCGACTCCATTCTCCTTGCCGGTGTAGAGCAGTTCGTCCAGGCGCAGATGGCCGCGCGCGATGGTTCCGGGAACGGGTTGCCGTTCGGAACGCCCGTCATCGAAGAAAGTGGTGGGCTCGTACGGCAGATATTTCGGCTGGATGTGCATGTCCAGCCGGCAGCCGGAAAGAAGCAACACGGCAACCGTCGCGACGCAGGCGACGCGGGAAACGCGCGCGAGCGTGCCGCGCTCGAGCTCGAGTTGGGAACTAAACTTCAATTTCAAAAACTCCGTGCGGATGCAGGCTTTCCAGAAATGACTTGGTTCCCGCCAGATCGAATTTCTTGTCGCGCTTCTTCACCACCAGGAAGAAGCGATCCTTCGACGCCAGCGCGAATCGCGCCACGTTGAAAACGGGGTGATACGGCGTTGGCAAGCCGTTCATCGCCAGCATTCCGAAAACGGCGCAGAGCGCCGCGCCCAGCACGGTCAGTTCAAACGTGATGGGGATGAACGCGGGCCAGCTGTTGTGCGGCTTGCCGCCGATATTCAGCGGATAACTGATCACGTTGGCGTAGTACTGCATGAAAAATCCGGTCAGGCCGCCGAGCAATCCACCGATGAAGACCACCACCGGAAGAATGGTGCCATGAAAGCCCACCGCTTCCGCCAGGCCCTCAATGGGCAGCGGCGAAAACGCGTCAATGCTCTTGTAGCCGGCGTCGTGAGTGCGTTGCGCTGCGGCCAGCAGCGCTTCCGGCGTCTCGAATTCGGCCAGCAATCCGTAAATGGGCTTGCGTTTCATCGGGCTACTCGTGAATCTCCGGATTCGGATTGCGCACCCGCGCCAGATAAGTGGTGCGCGGGCGCGTATTCAAATCGTTGAGCAAACCGTAATTCCGCGATTGCGCTTTCAGTTTCGCGACGCGACTATTGGGGTCGTTGATATTGCCGAAAACCAGGGCTTCGCCTGGGCACACCGCTTGGCAGGCGGTGACGATTTCGCCGTCGCGCACGCTGCGATTTTCTTCCTCGGAATTGATTTTCGCCGCATTGATGCGCTGCACGCAGTATGTGCATTTTTCCATCACGCCGCGGCTGCGCACCGTGACGTTGGGATTGCGCATGCCGAAAAGGCTGGGCGTGGTGTAATCGGAAAATAACAGGAAATTGAAGCGGCGCACTTTGTACGGGCAATTGTTGGAGCAATAGCGCGTTCCCACGCAGCGGTTGTAAACCATTTCATTCAACCCTTCGGGGCTGTGCACCGTCGCGCCCACCGGGCACACCACTTCGCAAGGCGCGTTTTCGCAGTGCATGCACAGCACCGGTTCGTAATAGGTTTCGGGAGCGTCAATGTCGCCGCGGAAATAAGTGTCCACGCGGATCCAGTGCATCGCGCGGCCTTTCATCACCTGTTCCTTGCCGACTACCGGAATATTATTTTCCGCCTGGCAGGCGACCACGCAGGCATTGCAGCCCACGCATTTATTCAAATCCACGGCCATGCCCCAGGCGTAGCCTTCGTATTTATAGCCGGGATAGAGCGAGAGACCCTTGGTCGCTTCCTCGTGCGGGTCCTGCGCGAAATTAGGATTTTGGCGATATTCGTCGAGCGTCGCGATACGCACTAAATCGCGGCGGCCCTCTTCAACGCTTTCCTTTTCCGCGGCGGGATGGCCGTCCTGGTCAATGATGTATTGGTGTTGGGTGACGGCGAAATAATACTTGTCGCCGGTTTTTTCGACCTTCAGGCCGCTCGCGATCCACGGCGTCGCCGAAGTGCGAATGAAATTGGCGTTGAACCCCGGACCGCTGCCCACGCTTCCCGCGCGGCGCCGGCCATAGCCGAGGTGCAGGGTGATGGAATCTTCCGCGTGGCCGGGAACCAGCACTACGCCGGCTTTGGTTTCGCGCCCGGCGACTTGCAGTTTCACGTAGTCGCCGGCTTCCAGGCCCAGCCGCTGCGCGGTGGCCGGGCTGACCATCGCGCCGTTGTCCCAGGTGAGGCGCGTGTTGGGCTTGGGCAATTCCTGCAGCCAGCCGTTATTGGCGAAGCGGCCGTCGAATATGGATGGATCGGGCTTGAACGAAATTTCCAAGCCCTCGCCCGCGGGCTGTTGCTGCGCGTCCTTCGCGAAGTCCGGGCGCGCTGCCACGCTGCTTGCCGGCAATGCGCTGCCAGCCATCAAACCATCGTGTAGTGAACGCTCCCAGAACGCTTCGAAGGCTTTATCTTTCTCCGGACGTTGCGACTGCCAGTAGTCGCGCACGATTTCGTGTCCGGGCTTGCCGGCGTCCTTGGTGAGTACCGCGATGACTTCATAGGGCGAATGGCCGTCGTAAAGCGGCTGGATCAATGGTTGAATCACTCCGATGGTTCCGTCGTACGCGCGCGCGTCGCCCCACATTTCCAGGAAATGCGCGGCCGGAACATGCCAGTGGCAAAGTTCAGCGGTTTCGTCGTAATACAGCCCGGAGTGCACCCGCGCGTTCACCTTCAGCAGCGCAGGGCCGAAGTCGAAATCAACAGGCGCGTCGTAAACCGGATTTCCGTCGCCCAGCATGAACAGCAATTCCACCTTGCCCGCATTGATGTCGTTCACCAGATCGCGCAGCGATTCCAATTCGTTCACCGGATTCGCTTCGATCGGCTCGGTGTAGTAAACGGTCTTGCCGGCATTGCCCAGCGCGGCATTTATGGCATGCGCCATGGCATGAACGGCGGGCGGCTGCTCGTCTCCCGCGATCACCAGAGACGCGCCACGATGCGCGCTCAGGTCCTTCGCCGCGGCTTGCGTCCATGCCGCAGGGATTTTGCTCGCGGCGCCCCCGCCGCCCGCTCCCGCTACGCCCAATTGCGCCGCAAGTTCGCGCGCAAACGATTCCACGTCGGACGCGCGAATCGCTTTGCGGTGGTCGGCGATTGCCCCGGTGCTGGTGGTCATGCTTTCGATCACGTAGAGGCGATTCAGGGACGAAGAAGGGCCTTCGATCGCGCGCCGCGAAGCGAAATCGCGCGCGTACCGGACATGTCCTGCTCCGGAACAAATAAAATCGGCATCCAGCGACACAACGACTTCCGCCTGATCGAAGCGGTAAACCGGATTCATCGGTTTGCCGAAGGCCGCGCGCGTGCCTTCCCGCACATTGTCGCGGCCGCACTGTTCGTACTGGTGCCACTTGGCCTGCGGAAATTGCGTCAACACCGCGCGAATCAGTGCGGCGAGGCTTGGCGAAGTCACCGTATCGGTGAGAATGCGCAGCCCAGCGCCTCCATCCGCGAGTTGCGCTTTGGCATTTCCCATCGCGGTGACGAACGCGCCCCAATCGCTGATCCGTCCTTCGTGCACGATCGTTTGCGAGCGGTCCGGGTCGTACAGACCCAGAGTCGCAGCCTGCGCGAAGACGTCCGTGGCGCCCAGGCTGCCGGGATGTTCCGAATTGCCTTCGATTTTCGTGGGCCGGCCCATGTGGCTTTCCACTAAAAGTCCGGCGGCGACTCCCGCAAGCGGCATGGACGTGGCGTAAAACAGAGGCTTGCCCGCCACGATTTCTTCCGGCGCCTTCACGTACGGAACGATTTTCTGCGTCGGCAGCTTGGTACAGGCGCTGAGGCCGGCCAGCGCGGCGGAGGCCGCGGCGAGTTTCAGCACGTCGCGGCGATTGATGCCCTGCGGATCTTTTGCCGGATCGTGCGGGAATTCGTTTTCCAGGAATTCGCGGTACTCTTTGGTCTCCGACAATTCCTCCAGGCTCTGCCAGAAACGCTTGCCATTTTCCTGCGCGAGCTTGGCGCGCACCGCCGCCAGGTCTATCGAGTCGGGCAAACCCGCCGCCTCGGTCGGGCTCGGAATTTTCGGATTCAGATCGGAGCTCATTGTCCTCTTAAGTTCACTTTCACCGGTGACATGTCCAACAGCTGGTTAGACTTTGAATTTTGTATTCCTTCACGAGCCGCCGGCCAAGCTCCAGCTGGTTCGCTGGGGTCACGTAGCCGGGATCGAATACTTCAGATTTCGGACGAACGTATTTCTCCGGCTGGCGATGGCAGTCCAGGCACCATTCCATGTACAGAGTGTTGGCCTTCCACATCAATGGCATCTCGGCAACCTGGCCGTGGCAGGTGGTGCAACCCACTCCCTTGCTCACGTGGATGCTGTGATCGAAATAAACGAAATCGGGCAGCGCATTCACGCGCGTCCAGGCGATGGACTTGTCGTCGCGGTAGCTGGCGCGCACCGGCTCGAGCATCGGTGCGTTCGTCCAGATCTGCGAATGGCAAGTCATGCAGGTCTGCGTCGGCGGCACGCCCGCGAACGACGATTTTTCCACGGTGGTGTGGCAATAGCGGCAATCAATTCCCAATTCACCGGCGTGGTGCTTGTGGCTGAAAGGCACCGGTTGCTCGCGGGCCTCGTTCACCCGCGTGTAAATGGGCGAAAGTTCGATGCGATACAGCACGGCACCCAGGATCGCCACGATAAACGCGGCGCCATAAATGCTCACCCGCGAAATGGTGTTGGTGCTGTGATGGAAAATTTGCGGCATCGAACTTTGCGCGCGCTCCTATTTCCGGAGATTCTCTTGGTCCGTTTCTTCCACCAGCGATCTCATTTCGTAAATCGAGATCACCGGCAGGAACCGGATGAAGAGGAACAGCAACGTCAAAAACAATCCAATGGTGCCGACGAAAGTGGCCCAATCCCACCGCGTCGGATAGTACATGCCCCACGAAGAGGGCAGGTAGTCGCGGTGCAGGCTGATCACCACGATCACAAACCGCTCCAGCCACATGCCCACGTTCACCACCAGTGAGATCACGAACAAAATGCCCACGTTATTGCGCACTTTGCGCAACCACATGCACTGCGGGATCACGATGTTGCAGGCAATCAGCAGCCAGTAGAAGAAAGCGTAAGGCCCGGTCATGCGGTTAATAATCGCGAAGCGGTCGAAATGATTTCCGCTGTAGAAGGCCATGAAAGTTTCCATCATGTAGCCGTAAGCGACGATCAAGCCCGTCGCCAGCATCACCTTGGCCATGTTGCCCAGGTGCCGCATGGTGATGAAATCTTCCAGGTGGTAGAACTTGCGAATCGGAATCGCCAGCGTCATCACCATCGCAAAACCCGAATAGATCGCGCCGGCCACGAAGTAGGGCGGGAAGATGGTGGTATGCCAGCCCGCCAGTTGCGCGACGGAAAAGTCGAAGCTCACCACCGTGTGCACCGAAACCACCAGCGGCGTCGCCAATCCCGCCAGCAAAATGGAAGCGGTCTCGTAGCGCGACCAGTGCACCGCCGACCCTCGCCAGCCCATCGCCATCATCCCGTAAATGATTTGCGCGGGGCGATGCTTCGCCCGATCGCGCAAAGTAGCCAGGTCGGGAACCAGTCCCACGTACCAGAACAGCAGCGATACGGTGGCGTACGTGGACACCGCGAAGACGTCCCACACCAGCGGGCTGCGAAATTGCGGCCACAACCACATCGGATTCGGCAGGGGCATCAGCCAGTAGAAAAGCCACGGTCGCCCCATGTGCAGCAGCGGAAACATTCCGGCGCAAGCCACCGCAAAGAGCGTCATGGCTTCAGCGAATCGGTTGATGGAAGTGCGCCATTGCTGCCGCAACAACAGCAAAATCGCGGAGATCAGCGTCCCGGCGTGGCCGATGCCGATCCACCACACGAAATTCACAATCGCGAAGCCCCAGCCGATCGGGATATTAATGCCCCAGATGCCCACACCCTTAACCAGCAGGTAGGTCAGGGTCACCATCAGGAGCATCAGCAGGCAGAACGAAATGGCGAAACCGAAAATCCAGCCCTTGGAAGTGCCCCGGCCGAGCACAATCGAACTGATCTGGTCGGTTACGGATCCAAGCGTGTGCCCCGGCTCAATAATCGGGTGAGCCGAAGTTGATTGGACTGGACTTTCAGCGCCCTCAGAATCCACGCGGCAACCCCAGGAAAATAGGTATTGATGCTTGCGAGCTTAGAGAAGGGACATTAAAAATGCCAAACCGCCGGTTGCTCCACCCCACGCGAACGGCGAATAACGGTGAATCGTTGCTATGAGTTGCGAATTTAAACCAGCGACTGCAACCGCCGCACACCCGAACTAGGAGAATCCCAAAATCGCTTAGCTGCGAATTTACGACCGCCTAGGATAAAACTGGAAACGATTTGACGCAAGTTGAAAGCAAAGAAATTTTGCGAGGATGAGTTGCCGGGCGAATACGAAAAATTCGTGGTGCGCGAATCATTGGAGATTCTTGATCTAGCTCTAATAGATTCGCGCATCCTCCGCAATAGGCCCCTGCCGATTTGCGATGTGGCCTCTCACGACGATCTACGTTTCAGACCGCTCGATGCTGCAGAGAACTCGCAACTTGATGCGAACTCTCCGCGCCCGCCCTCCACGCCTTTGCCTGCGCGATGCAAATTATGTGCAAGATCAGAAACAGCGGAACCAGAAAAGTCGGGATCAAGCTTAACGGCAGAACCGTCATGGCGGCCATCGAAACGCCATGCGGATCGAGCAAGCCCGCGGTGGTGCCCAGAGCTACCGCACTCACCAGGTCTGCAACTCCAAGTAACTGCCAGGCGATGAAGCTATTGCGATGACCGGGATTCGCAAGTTGCCACGCCACCAAGAACGCGGTCGCGCCGATGGCCATGTCGCCGTAACCCGCCGGCAAGGCGAATATCGCGGGCAACACACTGTGCGCTTCCAGCACAACGAAGGTGAAGCCGATAATTCTCCAGGCCTGCACCGCGGTCAAAATTCTGGGATTTAGAGACATCGCGAACTGGCGAAACTTTTCGGAAGCCGCAAACCACAGCGAAAACACCACCAGCGGCGCCGACGCCGCTACGGCCACGGCAATTCCGATGCGGTTCGCAGAATTCTCGAAGAGGTGCGTCGCCGAAGCCGACAGCGCCAATAGGAACCAGACCACGATGAGCCCCAAAATGAACTTCCCGTAGTTTTTCATAACCTTTCTCCTTGTTTCGTGGCGATGCTCGCGACTTCCCGCGTAAGTTGCAAAAAACGATCCCAATCTCTCCTGCCCAGTTGGCGCCGCAGGCGCGACTGAACTTTCTCCCACACCGGTTCGACGCGCCGCAGCAGCGTTTCTCCCGCGCGGGCGAGTTGTATCCACCGTTCGCGCCGGTCTTCCCCGCGCCGGTAGGCGATCCAGCCGTGCCGCCTCATGATCGCCAGCGTGCGCGTGAGGCTGGTGCTGTCCATCGTGAGGATTTCGCCGAGCTTGCCCTGGGGCAGGTCGCCCGCGCGCGCGAGGACTTGCAGGATGGTGAGCTGGGTAGCGCGCAATCCGAATGGGCGCAGCGCCCGCTCGTAGAGCTGCGTAAGTGCGCGGGAGGAGCGGCGGAAGTTGGCGCACATGCAAGGCAAGGTCGGTAACGTTGCTGCGCTCATACCAGGATAGATGCATATACATGTATCGTGGTCGCAGAAAAAGTGCCTGCATTGTTGTTCGGGGAATCAGCGCCAAAAGGAAGGGAATTCAGAAATTGCGCGTTACGGACTGCGCCTAATCCTTGCGGCAGAGCAACGTCATGTAGGGGTCAATCACCACGTGGGCGGGGCGGATTCGTGAAATAAAGCGAAAACGGTTTTCCGGGCCGCTGGTGATCACTACTCCCAGGCGCTGGGGCTTGCCGCCCGCCACCGACGTGACGTACAGGGGCACCGCGGCTGTGAAGACGTCTTCGACGCCGTCCTGTTCGAGATTTCCGGAGACCACATATTCCTGGCCGCGGGCTTTGGAATCGAATTTCACGGCGTAGTGCGGCATGCCTGTGCCGCGCACCCATTGCCCAAAGAACCAGTCCATCTTGTGATTGCCGTCCAGATCCATGGCCGGGGTCATGTGCTGCTCGACAGCGCGTTGAAAGTCCTCGGTGGAAAGCGGCTTGAAGCGATATTCGCTGAGAACGGCGTGTAGGAATTCGCGAAATCGCGCGTCGGGATCCTTGCTCGCGGGATCTCGCAGCATTTCATGCAACATGTGCATCACCCAGGCGCCCTTGCCATAGATCAGGGTGTCATACGCCTCAGGGATTTTCGAAGAGCCCAGCCGCGGCCCCAGAACCAGCGGCCCCACGTCTTCGATGGTGTGCTCCGAACCGGGCACCTTGGCGGATAGCTCCGTGCGGTAGCGCTCCAGCCACTTCGTCATGCGGTGCTCGCCCGGCTTCTTGCTGTCTGTATAAAGCAGCGCCAGATAATTGGCCATCCCTTCCTGAATCCAGTTGTCGCGGTAACTGGCGGCGCCGGCCAGATTGCCCCACCATTGATGCGCCACTTCGTGGCAAGGCATCAGGTCGCGAGCGGCGCTCTGTGCCCACTCATTTAAACCCGCATTCTCCGCGGTGTCCGGCGGAAGAAAGGCGAGCGTCGAAAGGTACACCAGCTCCGGCCAGCCTTGCCCGAACGATCCCGGAATTTGCGTCACGTCCAGGTGATCGAAAGGGAAGTCGCCATTCAGCTTCTCCAGAAACTGGATGGAGTCGGCGATCTCCGCGCTAACTTGCTTCAACGCCGCGGAAGGACTGGGCGGGGGCGGTGCGGTAGGAATCCGCGGCACCAGACTGCCCCCGCGGCTTTGATCGAAGATGGCGCTGGACGGGGTTTCGTTGGCGGAATTGGTGTGCAGGCGCTCCAGAATCGCGTTTTCCAATTCCTCGTTGGCAAAAACTTGCACTTTAGGCTGGCCCGCGGCGCTGGCCGTCTTGTAGTCGCTGAGATTGAAACCGGCCGTCGCGAACGGAACATCGGAGCGCCACCGGCCGGATTGCACTTCCCCATCCTCGTGCGCATCGCTTTCGGTGCCGGTGGCCACCAGAGTCAGGCGTTTGGGCCAGTGGAACGAAAGATCAAACTGCGCGAAGTGCGTGCCGGCCATGTGTGCGTACCAGGTCCCGCGTTCACCTACGAACTCGACGCCGTTGCCGGCATCCGCGATTACGTTGCCGCGATAAGCCACGTCCAGACGAAATTCTTGCGTGGCCGCCGGCGCCGCCGGCAGCACCACCAGGATCGAATCGTTGCCGCGGCGCGCAATATTTCGCCGGCTGAGCTCCTCATTCTGAAAATAAGGAAGCGTCTGCCCATTTTCTCCGTGAATTTCCGTTACTGCGAGGTTGCGCGATAATTCCAGCGTGACGACGCGTTCGCCCCCGCGCAGAGTTTGTAGATGTAGCGTGGTCTTGCCGTTGAGCGATAGGTCCTCGGCGATCGTGGAATCCACCCGATAGTCGAGCGGGGCAAAAGCGTCCGGCGAAGCGCTGCGATCACCCTCGGCGCGAAAATGCGCCCACACATCGTAGGACGGCACACCGTTATTTACGCGTCCCTGCCCGATCAGCACCTGTTCTTCCCGGCGCTGGTCCACTGAAACTTCGAACGGACCCACTGAATCGCCTTCCAGCAGCGCGAAGCAGTAGGGCAACGGATCGCTCGAAAGCCAGTCGGTCATGATTCGCAACGATTGGGAAGACGCCAGCGCGGAAATTTCCGGCTTCCAATGCTCCGCAAACGCCGGATCTTCGGCGGGTTCGGCGTTGTCTTGCTGCAATTGCAGCGCGATTTCCGCGGCGGTGTCGTCGGTGAATCGAATATAGGCTTCGGAAAAACCCTGGTCGAGAATCGGCACGCCCAGGAACTGCGCGAGCGAGCGGCGTTCGCCGCGATCGTGTGGGGTGGCGATCACGTGGCCCCGGCCCGAGAAAACGATCCCGGTAATTCGGCCGCCGAGCGGCTGCAGAAACGCGAGTTTGCCGTCGCTGAACGCGAAATTTACCACGTCGCGGCGTAATCGCAGATCGTGCACCGTGTAAACGCGCGTTGTGTCCAGCCGAATTTCGTTAAGCGCCTGATACAGCGCGCGCGAGTCCGTTGGAAGCGATTGCGCGGCCGAACCCGCGGGGGTAGCGGAAGGAAGTGCCGCGTTTTGCGGCGCGGAAGGGCTTGCCTGAGTCTGCGGTGGCTGCATGGCGCGCGCCGCCCGCGGCAGGCTGAAAGTTTCCGCGCACACCAGCACCAGGAGAAGGCTGGGCGAAAGTCGCAAAAATCTCAGCATGGCCCCGACTGTACCGCTTAGGGCATCGCTCGGCAAGGAGCGCGGCCGCGGCAGGGAACCCGCTTGGTAAAATCTAGGTGTGCGTTCCGTAGCGCTCATCGCTTCGTTGGTGCTGCTAGTCGTGTCTTCCGCGGCCGCGGATACGATTGTGCTCAAGAATGGCCGCCGGATTGTGGCCTCGAACGTCACCGAAGACGGCGATCACGTCCGTTACGAAACTCCCGCCGGGCAGATGTCCATTCCGAAATCCATTGTCGCCCGGATTGACCGCGATGGTTTTGGCTACTCGCCGGCCGGCAGCGCGTCCACCGAACCGCCGCCCGTCTCCGCGCCCAAAGTGGACCCCGTCCGTGGGTATGATGCCGTGGCGCGCCTTGCCGTTCACGACGACGCGATTGATTTTGCTTACCTCGCGCAATTGGAGGTGAGCGCGCGGTCCGGTGACGCCACCGCGATTGACAAAGTCGCGGCGGGGCATTATGCCGCGGCGCAATTCCTGGTCGGCAAAGGTGACGCCGCATCCGCGATTGATCATTACCGCGAGGCGCTCAGTTTCGCGCCGGACAATCTGGGATTGTTGCTGAACCTTGCCGTTCTTTACCTCCACCAGAGCCAATTCACCGCCGCGATGGATCCGCTCGAGCACGCGCGCGGCATCGCTCCCGATTCACCGGACGTCGCCAAGCTGATGGGCTGGGCTTATTACGGCGCGAACAAGATGGACCAGGCCGTCGCCGAATGGCAACGCGCCGAGCGACTGCGCCCCGATCCGGAAGTCGACCACGCCCTGGAAAAAGCCGAGCGAGACAAAGCCGAAGAAGAAAGTTATCGCGAAGGCGAAACCGCGCATTTTGTCTTGAAGTATAACGGCAGCGCCACGCCCGATCTGGCGCGCGGAATTCTGCACGTCCTTGAGGACGATTTCCGCGACCTGGAATCGCAGCTCGATTTCACTCCGCCGGAGCCTATCGGCGTAATCTTGTACACCGAACAATCGTTCGCGGATATCACCCGCGCGCCCAGTTGGGTCGGCGCTCTGAACGACGGCCGCATGCGGATTCCCGTGCAAGGCCTTACCAGCGTGACGCCGGAGCTCGCGCACGTGCTGAAACACGAGCTGACGCACAGTTTTATCGGGCAGAAAACGCATAATCGCGCGCCCACTTGGCTGCAGGAAGGAGTTGCCCAGTATATGGAAGGCCGCCGCACGACGGATTCCGCAGGAGCGCTTCTGAATGCCGGCAGCCAGGGCGGCCTGCCCGCGCTGGCGAGTCTGGAAGGATCGTGGATGGGGCTTTCCGGCGGCTCGGCGGCGATTGCCTACGCCTGGTCGCTCGCGGTGGTGGAATCCATCATTCAGACCGGAAGCATCGTGGACATCAGCCGCTTGCTGGACGCGATCAATACGTCTCCCGATATCGAGCAGGCCCTGCGCGATACCTTGCACGACGATTATTCGGATTTGCAGCAGCAGACCATCGTGTTCTTGCAGCACGAAGATGTGCGCTAGCCAGTTGATTCCTTTTACATTCTCCGATGTTGAGCAAATTAGGAGGACGCTCCGTAGGGGCCGGTCTAAGACCGGCCCCGACAACACCGTTACTGTAGCGAACGTTTATTTAGCCATCCACAATTGCTGCGGTAACGCCGATGGCTTCCGCCAACACGGACGCAGGTACGCAAACCCACCGTCACAACGTCGCCAGCAACCCCGCAATCAGCGCGGCGCGTTCCGGCAATGCGCGAACCAGCACATGCTCGCGCGGGCTGTGCGCGCCATCGCCCACAGCGCCCAACCCATCAAGCGTCGGCACGCCCATCGCGGCGGTGAAACAGCCATCCGACCCTCCGCCCGTAGCCGCTTCGCCGAGCGGCAATCCCATTTCAAGCATCAGCGATTGCGCGTGGCCAAATAGTTTCCGCACCGCCGCGGTGCGTTCCAGCGGCGGACGGTCGCCGGTGCGCCGTAGCTCGACGCGCGCGCCTTTCAGGATGGGCCGCACAGCGCGCAGTTTTTTGCTCAATCGCGCGGCATCCGCCAGACGCGCATAGCGAATGTCCACCGACGCGCGCGCCTCTTCCGGCACCACGTTCGTGATCGTCCCGCCGCTTACCACCGTAGTCTGCACGGTGACGCCGCGCCCCGGGTCATTCAGGCGCATCAGGCGCTCGATTTGCAGCGCCAGCTCGTGCACCGCGTTGACGCCTTTTTCAGGATCAATCCCGGCGTGCGCGGAACGTCCCGTAATAATAATTTCCGCGCCGCCGACGCCTTTGCGCTGCGTTTTCAAGCGCCCCTCGGTTCCGAACGCTGGTTCGAGGACCAGCACCGCGTCGCTCGTGCGCGCTTCCTGCTCGATGGCGCGCCGGGAACTTTCGCTGCCGATCTCTTCATCGGAAGTCCACAGAAAGACGAACCGTTTCGCAGTCCCAATTCCCGCCGCGCGCAATGCGTCCACCGCAAATAGCGCCAGCACCAACCCGCCCTTCATATCGAACGTTCCCGGCCCCCAGGCCCGCCCGCCTGACACGCGAAACGGCATCTTCGCGAGCGTGCCCAGCGGATACACGGTGTCAATGTGGCCAAGAACCATAATCTGTCCCGCGGGCTTTCCTTTGCCCAGGCAAATTTCCGTGCGTAAATGATCGCCGCGCTCCAACTGCCGCAGAAACCGCACCTTCGCCCCGCGCCGCTTCCATCCGCGCGCCACCAGCTCTCCGCAGCGGTCCACCGCAGCCTTATCGTGGCTGGGCGATTCGCAGCGCACCAATTCTCCCAGCAATTTCACCATCTCGTTTTGTCGCCCGCGCAACTCGCGCAGGATTTGCTTCATCGGCGCGCGTTGTGCACCGGCCACGGAATTCATCCCTGTTTCACCCGTCGCCATCCTAGCAGAGGTCTCGCGCACCAGCACAGGCCGGCACAACACTCCAGCACATCCAGATCGCGCGCCGCCGCGATTTTCCTGCCCAAGCCGGCAAAGATTTCATTGTAGGATGTCGCTGATTTCGGATTCATCTCAGCCGTTTCAGCGCATTCACGAGCACAGATGGCAGCACTCAACGACCTTACGAAGACGGTCATGGAAGTTCGAGATTTCCGCTTCAACGTTCTCGCCGCAGGTCCTCCCGACGGCGAGCTCGTCCTCTTTCTGCACGGCTTTCCGCAATTCGCGGACGCCTGGCTCAACGTCATGCACCCGATCGCCCAGGCCGGTTTTCGCGCCGTGGCCGTGGACCAGCGCGGATATTCTCCCGAAGCCCGCCCCCCGGACGTGCAGGACTATGCGATTGAGCAGCTCATCGCTGACGTCGTAGGATTCGTTGACGTTTTAGGCCGCGAGCGCTTTCATCTGGTAGGCCACGATTGGGGCGCTTTTTTGGCATGGCACTTTGCCGCCAGTCATCCGGCTCGCCTGGCATCGTTGAGCGCGCTATCCACTCCGCACCCCGCCGCATTCTTCAATGCCATTGAAGCCGACGAGGATCAGAAGGAGCGTTCCGGCTACATCGCTATATTCCGCATGCCCGGAGGAGTGGCCGAAAATTTATTCCAGGCCGACGACTATCAGATTCTCCGCGGCGTTTACCAGGGGAAGCTTGCTGAATCCGCAATCAGCGAGAATGTCCGCCGGTTTGCGGAACCCGGCGCCCTCACCGCAGCCTTGAACTGGTATCGCGCGCTCAATCTCCATGGCCGCACCGGAAAGATCAGCGTACCCACTCTATACCTCTGGGGCTCGGAAGATATTGCGCTCGGCAAGACCGCGGCGCTGGAAACGGCAAATTTTGTGACCGGGCCGTACCGTTTCGAAAACCTCGAGGGAAAGTCCCATTGGCTTCTCGAGGAAGTCCCCGAGCAAGTCTCTTCCTCGGTGCTGGAACACCTCCGCGCGAATCCCGTTCGTTAGAAGAAGCAGCGGCGGTATTCGCGTTTCCGTTAACGCGTCCGCTTCCGCGCAAACATGTATGCCCTGCGGCTCTGATGCTCCACTTCCGGCGCATACGGACCCCGCTCGACGATCTCTTCGATTGCGAATCCTACGGCCTCTAAATCGTGCTGGATTGCAGACGGCTGAAAGAGAAAGAAATCCATCGAGATACGCTGGCCCCACAACTCATCTACGCGAAGAGCTTCGTCGCCGCAGTGAAATGCCAGCAACAGCAAACCGTCCGGTTGCAGGACTCGATGCATTTCGCGAAACACCAATGGCAGCGATTCCTTGGGAATGTTGACGATCGCATAGAACGCGGCGATCCCCGCTAAAGCGCCCTCCGGAAAGTCCAGCGACAGCATGTTCCCCTCTCGGAACGAAATATCCGGGTTGCATTGGCGAGCCTGCGCCAACATCTGTGGAGAGAGGTCCAACCCAAAAACACTCGCGCCGGCATCGCGCAGGTAGCGAGCGACGTGTCCCGGCCCGCAGCCCATGTCGCAGACGTCGCCTCGTCCCGCGACTGCAGTCGCAAAGCGCTCGAGCAGTTGCCGGTCCAGGGGCTTGTGCCGCAGCTCATCGGAGATACGCCGCGCGTATTCGTCCGCCAGCCGGTCATAACTTTCGCGAATGGAGTTTGTGATGTCGTCGTTCATGACGCGCTGACAGGTGCCATCAATCGAGCGCCGCCTTCATTCTGCCACCGCGTTCGCCGAGGCGCCGGTCATTTCGCGCGCGCCTGATCGT
This sequence comes from uncultured Acidobacteriota bacterium, assembly GCA_963804655.1. GTDB lineage: Bacteria > Acidobacteriota > Terriglobia > Acidiferrales > UBA7541 > Palsa-295. The sequence goes on from CAWDRE010000002.1 coordinate 875,992, forward strand.
GTGGGACTCATCGGGCGGTCGGCCCGCGCGGGTGACCGATGATTCCCAGGTGACTGCGTTTCGTATAGAATTGTTCGATTGCGCGCCGGTGGGAATTTGCATCGGTGGCGGCTCACATCGGTGGAGTGGGTGCTGTCGTCCCCGCTGGGCGCGAGAAACTACGGCCGGAAGAGTGCGACCCGATTCACAAGCAATCCGGAAGCAGTGCGCAAAAGGTGCGCGCGACTTCGACATTTCAGGCGATCAAAACGCAAGCAGAGGCCAACAGACCATGATCCTCGACAGTATAGGGATCCAGAAGATCCTGCCGCACCGTTACCCGTTCCTTCTCGTGGACGCCATCGAGGAAATGGAACCAAAGAAACGCATTGTGGGAATCAAGAACGTCACCATCAACGAATATTTCTTCCAGGGACATTTTCCCGGCAAGCCGGTGATGCCGGGAGTCCTCATCATCGAATCCATGGCGCAAATCGGGGGGCTGCTGCTGCTGCTGGACATCAAGGATCGCGACAATAAGCTGCTGTACATGGCTGGAATTGATTACGCGCGTTTCCGCCGCCCGGTGATTCCCGGCGATCAATTGCGAGTCGAGGCGAACGTCCTGAGCTTCAAAGGTCCTTTCTGCAAAATCGCGGCATGGGCGCGCGTGAACGGCGAACTAGCCGTCGAGGCCACGCTGATGTGCGCCATGGTGGACATCAAAGCCGATGGCACGCCCGAACGCTCCACAAATTCCGTCGCGCAAGTTCCGGTGAAGAAGCTCAATGAGTGAGATTGATTCGCGAGCGATCGTTTCTTCCACCGCGAAGCTCGGGCAGAACGTAAAAATCGGCGCCTTTGCCGTGGTAGGCGACGAAGTGGAATTGGGCGAGGGTTGCGTCCTGGAGCATCACGCCGTCGTGCAAGGCCCTGCGCGGCTGGGGCGCCAGAATCACGTTTACTCATTCGCTGTGGTCGGCGGCGATCCTCAGGATTTGACGTATAAGAGAGAGCGGGTGTGCTTGGAAGTGGGCGACAAAAATGAATTCCGCGAATTCTCCACCGTGAATCGCGGCACGCTGAAGGGCGGCGGCACCACGCGCCTTGGCAGCGACAATCTGATTATGTCCTACGCGCATATCGGACACGACTGCCAGATCGGAGATTCCACTATTTTTGTCAATGGCGCCACTCTGGCGGGACACGTCACCGTCGAGGACCACGCGCAAATCGGCGCGTTTTGCCCCGTGCATCAGTTCTGCCGCATCGGAAAGTATTCTTACATTGCGGCGCACACGGTGATCACCCAGGACGTGCCGCCATTTTCCAAAATTGTCGCGCCGCGCGGCACGCGCTGCCTGGGCGTGAACCGCGTCGGCCTCGAGCGCCAGGGGTTCTCCCCCGAGCGGATTCTATCCATCGAAAAGGCCTACCGCATGCTGCTGCGCTCGAAATTGAACACCTCGCAGGCCGTCGAAAAAATGCGTGGAACCCTGTCAGACTCCCAAGACGTCCTAACATTAGTCCAATTCATCGAGTCGGCCTCGTCCGACCGCGGTCTGACGAAATAGGGTGATGGTGTCAGCGCTATCCAACAATACAGAAAATCAGGTCCGTTCGGAGTGGGGTTTGATCGCCGGCAACGGTGATTTCCCGTTTCTGGTGCTGGAAGGCGCCCGCAGCCGCGGCATCGAAATGGCCGTGATTGCCATCCGCGAAGAAGCGTCGCCAGGCCTGGCGCGCGTCGCGCAGCGTTTGCACTGGGTGAGTCTCGGCGAACTCAGCCGGACGATTGAATTGCTGCATCAGGAAGGCGTGAAGCACGCGGTAATGGCCGGGCAGGTGCGGCACAATAAAATTTTCAGCGCGATCCGGCCGGATTGGCGCCTGGCGAAATTGCTGCTTTCGCTCCCGGCCAAAAATACTGATTCGTTGATTGGCGCGGTGGCTCGCGTGCTTGAAGACGAAGGCATCGAGTTGGTGGACTCCACGAAATTCCTGGGGCCGCTCTTGCCTGCCGCCGGCGTTCTCACTCGCCGCGCACCGGATGAAGCGGAAGCGCAGGACATCGCTTACGGACGGCAGGTGGCGAGCCAGATCGCGGGGTTGGACCTGGGACAAACGGTGGTGCTGCGGGATCGCGCCTGCGTCGCGATTGAAGCAATGGAAGGCACGGACGAAACGATCGAGCGCGCGGCGCGCATTGCCGGCGGGCAGCGCCTCGTGGTCGTCAAGGTCAGCAAGCCGCGGCAGGACATGCGTTTTGACGTGCCGGTAGTCGGGCTGAACACGATCCAGGTGATGCACAGGTCCAACGCAACAGCTCTGGCGATTGATGCCGGCCGCACTTTGCTCTTCGATCGCGAAGCATTGATCCGCGCGGCGGACGATGCTGGAATTGCGATTGAGGCGTTTGCGCCACGGAACAGCGGCAGCGGCGATACCCCAAAAGCCGCGTCTAAAAGGAAATCGTGAACGAGAAGCCGATACGCGTGGCGGTGGTGGGCGTCGGTGAGTTTGGGCGCAATCACGTGCGGGTGTGGGCCGAAATGGAAGGCGTGGAATTGGTGGGCGTGGTGGACACCGATCCCACGCGCGCGGCGCAGGTTGCTGCGGAGTTCACCACGCGGGTAATTCGCGACATCGAAGCGCTGAAGGTCGAAAAAATAGACGCCGTCAGCCTCGCCGTGCCCACCAAGGAACACGCCACGCTCGGCTGCCGTTTGCTGGATTGGGGCCTGGACGTTTTGGTGGAAAAGCCCATGGCGGTATCGGTGGGCGAAGCGGACGGTTTGATTGCTTCCGCGCAACGCGCCAAGCGCATCCTGCAGGTGGGGCATCTGGAGCGGTTCAATCCGGCGGTCACCGCGGCAAAAAAGATTGTTTCGAACCCCATGTTTTTTGAGGTGCACCGGCTGGGTGTTTTCACCCCGCGCAGCCTGGATATAGACGTCGTCTATGACATCATGATTCACGATCTGGACATTCTGCTCTCGCTGGTGGATTCGCCCGTGACGGACCTGAAAGCTGTGGGCATCCCGGTGATCACTGACAAGGTGGACATCGCCCACGCGCGCCTGGAATTCGCGACGGGCGCGGTGGCGAATCTCACGGCCAGCCGTGTTTCCACCGAACGCGTGCGCAAGATGCGTTTTTTCCAGGCGCACGAATATATTTCGATTGATTTCACGCGCCAGGATCTGCTGCGCGTGCGCGTCGAGCAGGGCCCCGGCCAAAACGCCGGCCACAGCGCCGGGGTGGCCGGGAACCCGCCCTCGGGCATTCCACAGATCAATTTTGAAAAGGTGCCGACGGTTCCCGAAGAGCCTTTGCGCGCTGAACTGCGCGCGTTCATTCACGCGGTGCGCACGCGCCGCCCGCCCCGTGTGGATGGCGCCGCTGGCCGCCGCGCGTTGGAACTCGCTGATCGCGTGATGGCAGGCATCCAGGAACACGCGCGCCGCGTCAAACTGGATGCTCTCAGTCCCCAGGAAACGAGATGATTCCCCGGATACTTGTGCCCACGGACGTGCGCCCGTTTACCGACGGAGAGGCGAAGAAGCCTGGCCGCCGGTTGACGACGTACATGGACGATCGCACGGTGGTGCCGTCCGATTTGTCCGAAGCGCCACCGCTGACCGGCCGGACCACGATTCCCGAATATCTGCCGCTGGGTGTGCTGGTGGATCGCACGCTGGTGCCGCGCGGCATGGCCGCCAAGCCCTTCGAAAATATTGAACCGTGGGGCGAGCACGTTCCGATCGCCATCCTGGATTCGCGCGTGGTGGTTCCGGCCTTCGTCGAAAGGCCCGAGCAGCGCGAAATTGACAAATTCGACCAGCCGCCCGAAATGACCGCGCGGCTTCGCGAAGTGGTCGAGCCGGACGTTTTTTTGACCGGCGAGGCCAATCTTCTCGTCGAGGGTGAAGACAAGCGCGACGCCAAGGAAAACGCCATCACGCGCGCCGCTTCGGTGCTGGCGCACATCGCGTTCATTGTTTTTCTGGTGTTTCTGCCGAAAATTTTTCCGCCGCACGTGCCCACGCAAACTGAAATCGAACTGGCTAGCAAGGAACTGGGCGTGGTTTATCTCCCGCCGGATGCCGGGGAGCTTTCACGCAGCCCTTCGCCTCCTCCCGGCCCCGTGGTGAAGATCAGCCCGAAAGTATTGAACAAAGTGGCGCCGCCGCGGCCGGAAGAGCACGCCATCGAAGCCCCGCCCGCGCGCAATCCGGAGCGGCCGCCTTCGGATTTACCTTCGGCGCCCACCCCGCAGCCGAATCGCAATCCATCGCCTACGGTCGCAACGCCGCCGGTGGAGGCCCCGCCCGGGCCGTCACGCATCCTCCCCGCCGCGCCGCAGCCGGTGCCGGGTCATTTCAATCTTGGATTGCCGAGCGCGTCCCCAGGCCGTGAGATGCAGGATCAATTGCAGGATGCGGTTAAGCACGCCAGCGGCGGCTCGTACGGTGTGAGTGGAGGCGTTCCGCGCGGCGCGGGTGGTGGGGGCAGCGGACGCGGCGGACCGCAGGTCGGCAACAACGTCACCATTCTTACTCCCACCGAAGGAGTGGATTTCAATAGTTACATCACGCGCCTGGTGGCTCGCGTCAGGCAGAACTGGTACGCCGTGATGCCCGAATCGGCCTACATGGGCGACAAGGGAGTGGTGGCCATTACTTTCCGCATCAATCACGATGGCTCGTTCCCGTCGGAAAATTTCAATCTGGAGCGAACCTCGGGCAAGGATCCTCTCGATACGGCGGCCATGTCCGCGATTCGCACCACCAATCCCTTTGACCCGCTCCCTCCACAGTTCAAGGGGCCTTTCATCGAACTGCGCTTCATCTTCTTCTATAATATTCCCATCGATCAGGCGCAGTGATTTCGCCATGAAACTCAGCCGCACACAGGTCGTCGGTGCCCTTCTGCTGGCCGGCCTGGTGTTGCTGGGCCTGCTGCTGCGTTACTGGAAATTTTCCGGATGAAGGCGCTGCCGCGGCTCGTCGTGATTCTGGGGCCTACGGCTGCGGGCAAAACCACGCTGGGGATTTCGCTCGCCGAGCGGCTGGGCGGCGAAATTCTGCTCTGCGACTCCACGCAAGTTTACCGGCGCTTCAGCATCGGCACCGCCAAGGTCCCTTTCGCCGAGCAGCGCGGCGTCCCGCATCACCTGGTGGACCTCGTGGAGCCAGATGAAATTTTTACTGCCGGAGAATATCGCCGCCGCGCCCTGGAAGTTCTCGCTGATATGCGCCAGCGGGAAAAATTGCCGGTCCTCACCGCCGGCACGGGCCTTTACCTCCGCGCGCTGCTGGAAGGACTGGCGGAGGCCCCGCTGCGCTCGGAAGAATTGCGCGAGCGATTGCGCGCGAAGGCGGCGGACCGTGGGCCGGAGCATCTGCATCAAGTTCTCGCGCGTCTGGATGCCGAAGCGGCGGCACGCATCGGCGCGCGCGACACGCAAAAGGTAATCCGCGCAATCGAGCTGAGGCTCGTCACCGGCAAGACCGTCGGCGAAATCCATCGCAGCGGCCGCGAGCCTCTCGCCGGGTACGACGTGCTCAAGATCGGCTTGCTGCCGCCGCGCGCCGCTCTCTACCAGCGAATTCACGAGCGCGTCGCGGCCATGATTCGCGCCGGATGGATCGAAGAAGTGCGCCAACTGATTGCCGATGGCGTCGCGCCGCATGCCAAACCTTTTCAATTCATCGGCTACGCGGAATGGCGCGAGTACCTCGCGGGCCGCCTCACCAAAGACGAAGCCATCGCGCGTATCGAGCAAGCCACCCGCAATTTCGCGAAGCGCCAAATCACCTGGTTCCGCAAAGAACCCGGCGTCCATTGGCTCGCAGGATTCGGCGATGACCCGGAAATTCTTTCCGCGGCTCTTGTGAAAATTTAGTCATAATTGTTCGCGAAACTTGACGCGCTGCGCGCAGTCGAGTATCGTGCCGCGACACGCACACAACCACAGGCGACCACATGGCCAGCGCAACTGCTCTCAAATCTTCTCCACTGCAACCGGACGATTGGGTTCGCGCCGCCTTCGCGCGCCTGTCCACCGAAGGCATTGAGTCGGTGCGCATCGAACTGCTCGCCCGCGACCTGGGCGTCAGCAAAGGCAGCTTCTACTGGCATTTTCAGGACCGCGAGGAATTATTGGCGAAGATGCTGGACCGCTGGGAAAGCGATGAAACCGAATGGCTGGGCGCCACGGTGGTCACCCCGCGAGCGGCGGCGCGCTGGGCGCGTTTCATAGAACATTGCGCGGATCAGGCTCGCGCGCGTCTGGAAGCGGCTCTGCGCGCCTGGGCGCGGCGCGACGAGCGCGTCGCGGCGCGGATTTCCTCCATCGAAAAGAAGCGCTCCAAACATATTGCCGGCGTCCTTCGTGATATCGGATTCACGCCGGAGCTGGCCGAATCCTGGGCGGAAATTGCGCTGCTCGTGTATCTTGGCTGGCTGGACCGCTCCACGCGCGATTCGGAATTTCAAACCACCGGGCGCAGCCTCAGCGAGTCCCTTTCCGACTTGATTTTGGCCGCCTCGGATCGTTCCGCGCCGGCGACACGCTGAAAGTTCCCGCGTCCGCGCTCCGCAGTCGCACATCGGCAATCGCTGCAAAGTTAACTGCCGCCCCTCGCTGCGATTCGCCGCCGATTCGCGTTCGGAGTATAATCAACCAAGGAATGAATAGGCTCCTCCTCACATTGCACGGGACCAGCCTCAATCGAGCCGCATGAAGACCGCTCAACCCTTGGACAATCGCGAAAGCGTGCTGCTGGTCGGCGTCGGCCTCAAGAAGGCCATGCGCGGCTATGCGGGCGACCCTGCGTCCGCGGGCCGCGATTCTCTGCTGGAGCTCGCCGAGCTGGCCGAAAGCGCCGGAGCAAAAATCGCCGGCAGCATGATGCAGGTGCGCGACGCTCTGGACCCCGCCACGCTGGTGGGCCGCGGCAAGCTCGATGAAATCCGCGTCGAAGCCGAAATGCGGCACGTGCCGCTGGTGATCGTGGATCACAACCTCACTCCCGTGCAGCTCCGAAATATGGAGAAAGGCATCGGCACGCGCGTGATTGACCGCACCCAGCTGATTCTCGATATTTTTGCCTGCCACGCGCGCACCCGCGAAGGCCAATTGCAAGTGGAGCTCGCTCAATTGAACTACCTGCTGCCGCGCCTCACAGGACGCGGCGAGGAACTTTCCCGCCTTGGCGGCGGCATCGGCACGCGCGGTCCTGGCGAACAAAAACTGGAAACCGACCGGCGGCGCATCCGCGACCGCGTCAGCAAGATCAAGCAAGCCATCGAGACCGTGCGCCGGCAGCGCACCACGCGCCGGCGCGCGCGCCAGGCTGTTCCGCTGGGAATGATTGCGCTGGTGGGGTACACCAACGCCGGAAAATCCACGCTCTTCAACGCGCTGACGCATTCCGACGTGCTGACTTCCGCGAAAATGTTCGCAACGCTCGATCCCACGGTGCGCGCTGTGCGCCTGCCTTCGCGCCGCCGCGCTTTGCTCTCGGACACAGTAGGCTTTCTGCGTGATCTGCCTCCCGATTTGATCGCGGCGTTCCGCGCCACGCTGGAAGAAGTCCAGGAAGCCGCGCTGATCGTGCAAGTGTGCGACATTTCGAATCCTCATCATGCCGAGCAGGACGCCGACGTGCTGAAAGTTCTTGCGGATCTCGGCGTGCAGGACCGCCCGCGCCTGCAGGTCTTCAATAAGACCGACCGTCTTTCCGAGGAAGAACTCGCCGCCCTCGTCAAAGCCAACGGCAAAAACGGAAATAAAATTTTCACATCCGCGGTCACTGGAGCGGGAATGCAGGAATTGCTGGCGCGCATGGATGCGGCGCTGCCAGTGGATCCTCTCGTGCGGCTCGATCTGCGAATTCCTATCTCGGACGGCCGGCATCTTTCGCTCGTGCACGCTTGCGGCCGCGTGATGCGCTCCGAAGTGCTCGACGGTCACATGCATCTGCAAGCGGAACTTCCGGAATCACTGGCCCGACGCCTGGAAGATTTCGCGGTGCCCTCCTCCAGAACTTTTCCACTGCCGGAAGACGCGAAATCCGTGAAGCCGTAAAATTGCTGGTCCGCTTTGTGGATTTTGTGGGTTGCAGCTCCGTGATGAACCCATCGTTCGTCCATAAATCCGTCAGAAACAAAGAGATTTACGCGCACCGACTGTGGAAATCGTTGTGGAAAATACTCTCCCCGCGGGCGATGAAAAACATGAGGAAAATCCACGTTTCGCGCGTGTGCCTGCCCGAGACATCCTATAAATAGCTGTAAATAGGAGCCTTACCGCGTTTCTCGAGGCCCGGCGGTTCCGCCAATCGGGCGGCCCCGGCCCTGTTACTGCCCGATGGAATTTGCACAGGTTTGCAGCAGAGTGTTGGCTAACCGTTACTAGCCACGGGATTTGCCTTTCTAGGCAACGCAGCCAGTTTCACGGCGTGCTCCACGCCGGAATCGCATTTCCCGGTACCGTTGACTCGCCTTCATTGCGGGACTATAGTGGCTTGAACCTTCGGGACGCGTGCCAGTCCGCGAGCCGGGGGATTTTTCCCGGAAAATTCATGAATCTGCCGAACAGTTTGACGACCCTGCGGATCTTCTTTGTTCCGCTGCTTGTGGTCGTCCTCCTCACTCGCCAGCCCAACTTCAATTTCCTCGGTTTGCCGATTCACTTCGAGGTATGGGGCGTTTTAATTCTGCTGGTAGCTGCCGCGACGGACGTGATGGACGGATATCTCGCCCGCTCCCGCAAGGAAATCACCACGCTGGGAATTCTGCTCGATCCTATCGCGGACAAACTTCTGATTTCCGCCGCGTTCATTTCATTGGTGGCCATGGGCCTGATGCAGGCGTGGATGGTGGTGATCATCATCGGCCGCGAGTTCATGGTGATGGGTCTGCGGGAGATTGCCTCGGTGGAGGGATTGATTATTCCCGCTTCGCCGCTCGGCAAAATGAAAATGATTTTGCAGGTGCTTGCCGGCTGCGCCGTGATTCTTACGGCCGATCACCCGGCTCTGAAACTCCTGGGAACGGTGCTGCTCTGGCTGGTGGTGATCAGCGCCGTCGCGTCTGCCGGCCATTATTTTCAGATGTTCTGGACGCAGATTAATTTCCGCGTTCAGCAGCGCCGCCGCGGCGTAGTGATTGTGAAACAGGAAGAGAAACCTCAGGATGTCCCCACTCGCTGAGCGCGAGAAGCAGCAGCTGCTTCAGGTAGCCCGGCGCGCCCTCACCGCCGGAGTGCAAAAGCAGGAGTTCCTTCCAGGCTTTTCCGACGACGAAATCTTGCGCCAGCCGGGCGGAGCTTTTGTGACTCTCCACCTGCGCAAGCGCTTGCGCGGCTGCGTCGGTCAGTTGCCTTCGCAGGATCCGCTCGTGGAAGTCGTCGCGCATTGTGCCAAAGCCGCCGCGCTCGCAGATCCCCGTTTCAAGCCGGTGCCCCCCGAGGAACTCGCCGAAATCGCGATCGAGCTATCCATCTTGTCGCCGCTGGAAGACGTCACGCTCGAGAAGATCGCGGCAGGGACGCACGGGTTGGTAGTGAGCCGGGGATGGCAACGCGGAGTGCTGCTGCCGCAAGTGGCGGCGGAATTCAAATGGCAGGCGGCACGGTTTCTGGAAGAAACTTGCGTCAAAGCGGGTCTGGAACGCGAAGCCTGGAAGGATCCGCAAACCCGAGTGCAGGCTTTCACTGCCGAAGTCTTCAGTGAACGAGCCCACGACCCGGGCGAAGCGGAAAAACCGTTGCGCTGAAACGCAGGATCCGCCTCAGCGGGCAGCCAGCTACTCGATTTCTACGTAGTCGCCGACAAAGAACTCGCGCAACGTGAAAGTAGCCAGAACCGTTGACGAGTTCGAGCCTGTCCGCAGCACGATTCCTTCGCCAATCACCTCGCGCGGCGTGTTGTCCCACGTGTATTTGGCCGGGACGGTTCCGAATCCGTACACCTTGCCTACCTTGGATAATCTATCGGCATCGAACGCATAGCGATACGTCTGATATGCGGTTTCATGTTGCGTGCCGGTGTAACGGAAAATCCGGAAGTAGTCGCCAACCCGGACGCCTTGTTCGCTGCCCAGATTCACGAAGAACACGTCGTTAGTGCCCAGTTCCACCTGGAACGACTTCCCGATCATCACCATCGCAGTTGCTTTTCCGCTGAACGGCGCAAACCGGTCGAAATTTGCCGCGCTCTTCAGGGGAGGCGCTGGGCGCTCTTTGAAGGGCAGGAGGACGTCTCCACGCTGCACGTAATTGCAGGAGTGTTCCACCTGGCCAACCGAGGTATTCGGCTGGGCTACCACCACCCGCACGCGTCCTTGGTCTTCCCACCAGGTTCCCATCTTGCGAATGATTTGGGATTGCCATTTGGACCAATCAATTTCCGTGGGATCCTCGACCGGGCGAATTACGGAGAATACGTCGCCGACCTTCACTCCCTGGCTGGCGCCCTTGTTGATGTAAACGTAGTCGCCTTCGTCGAAGGTGATCTTGTAATTGGAGCCTTCGCCAGTGATCACGTAGGTGTCGCGCGGCACGGACTCGTTTGTGATGGTCCCCGAGCAATAGAGGTCCTTTTCGATAGGCGCCGACGCCTCCATCTGCGCCGACGTGGCGATCCCCGAAAGGCCCAAAATCAGTCCGGCAAGGACAATTTTCCCACGCATAAACCATGCTCCTTTGAATATCGTGCGCCGCGGAACAGGCGCTCCCCGAAAACTCGGCAATGTCCCGACTGTAATAGACGTACTGGGACCCGTCAAGACAATGGTCGCGGCGACTTTACACATTGTGCACCGCGTGGTACAAGCCCAGCATCACCTGTACGATAGGACAGGATGCGCCGTAATCTGCCACAGCGAACACCTTCGTCCGCCTTTCATCCCCTCGTTCTCCTGGAACGGGTCTGATGATCGGCAAGGACAGGATTTGCGCGGTCGTCGCCGCAGCGGACGCTCGCTCGATGTGGGCGCAGGTTCGCCGGGCGCTCGCCGTCACCCGAACCCTCGAGCTGCGGCTCGATTGGCTCTCCACTGACGCTGAAATCGCAAAATTTCTCGCGCGACTGCGTGCCAGCCGGGAAGCTCGGCGGGGCAAGACTACGTTTATCGCGACTTGCCGGCGTCGCGAGGCAGGCGGCAAGTTCACCGGGACGGTCGCAAAGCAGCTCGTCCACCTTGCCGAGGCTATCACCGCCGGCTGCACCTGGTACGACCTGGAAATCGAAACCTCATCGTTGTGTCCGCCGGAACTGCTCGATGTACTGCTTGGCGAAGCACGCCAGATCTCTTCCGCGCACTTTTTCCAGCGGTCACGCAAGAACCTGCAGCGGGTGGCCGTTGAGCTGGCTCGCGCGAATCCCGCGGCTATCAAAATTGCGGCGCAGTGCGACTCGCTCGCTGAGAGCTTGGACGTGCTTCGTCTGGCGCGCGGGCGTCGGAACGTCGTTGCCGTGCCTATGGGAGACGTTGCACTGCCGGCGCGGGTTCTGGCTTTGCGGGAGGGCAGCGCACTTGCCTATGCGCCGGTGGAGAACGCCACCGCTCCCGGCCAAGCCACGCTCGATGCCTTGAAGCATCTGTATCGCGCCGATTCTCTGCGGCGGAAGACGCGCGTGTACGCAGTGATCGGTAATCCCATCGGCCATTCGCTTTCGCCGGTGTTGCAGAATGCCGGCTTCCAGGCCCGCAAGATGGACGCGGTCTTTTTGCCCTTCCTGGTGCGCGACCTGAAAGACTTTCTGGGAGCCGTTCCACCGCTTGGTATAGCCGGTTTCAGCGTTACCATTCCTCACAAGCAAGCCATTCTGCGCCATCTTGACGATTGCGACCCGATGGCTGCCGCCATCGGCGCGGTGAATACCGTCGTCGTGCGCGGCGGCGGAAAACTTTTTGGCTACAACACGGATTACGTCGGCGTGCTGCGCGCCCTGGAGCGGCGCATTCCGCTGCGCGGCAGCCGTGCGCTGATATTTGGCGCGGGCGGCGCCGCGCGCGCCGTCGCCTTGGCGCTGGCGGAATCGGGAGCGTCGGTCTGCGTTTGCGCGCGGCGCATGGCTCAGGCCAAGGCTTTGGCGCGAGCGGTAGGCGGCGAAGCGGTCGAACGGCCGCGCCTGCGTCGGGAATTTTTTGACGCCATCATTAACGCGACGCCCGTGGGAATGTATCCGCACGCGGGCAGTTCGCCTCTCGCCGCCTCGGAGCTGAATTGCCGTCTCGTGTTCGATTTGATTTACCGGCCGCGCGTCACCCGGCTGTCGCAAATCGCGGCGCGCCGCGGCATCGAAACCGTCTCCGGCGTCGAAATGTTTCTGGCGCAGGGCGCCGCGCAATGGGAAATCTGGACTGGTGAACGCGCGCCGGAAACCCCCATGCGCCGCGCGGTCTTGCGCGCTCTGCATAACGAAGAGAAAATAGCTGCGCGATGATTCAGCCTGATTTCAAGACGTTCGCGAAGCTCGCGCGCCAGGGTAACCTGGTCCCGGTGTACGAGACTTTCACCGCCGACCTGCTCACGCCAGTCGGCGCGCATTTGCGCCTCGCGCACCAGGCGAAATATTCGTTTCTTCTGGAAAGCGTCGAGGGTGGCGAGAACATCGCGCGTTATACCTTCGCTGGAGCGAATCCCGAAGAAGTATTTCGCTGCCGCGGCCGCGAATGCAGCCTGGAAACCGGCGGCAAACGCAAAACCTTCACCGCGGATCCCATCGCCCATTTGCGCCAGCTCATCGGGCGTTATCGCCCCTCGCGCGTTCCAGGTCTCCCCCCGCTCATCGGCGGCGCCATCGGCTACTTCGCTTATGACATGGTGCGCCTGATCGAGCGCATTCCCGCCAGCGGCCGCGACGACCTGAACCTGGACGATTGCGTGATGATGTTTTATCTCGGCCTGGTAGCTTTCGATCACGTGCAGCATCGCGTTTGGGTGATTCGCAACGTCTTCACCGAAGCCAAAGGCAGCCTGCGCCAAAAATACGATGCCGCCGTGCGCGAAATCCGGCGCACCCGCCGAAAACTGGAAAGCCCGCTGCCTCGCCTGCGCCGTTCGCGGGCGCGCGGCCCCTTGCGCATCACATCGAATTTCACCAAAGCGCGCTACATGGCCGCGGTACGCAAGGCGAAAAGTTACATTCGCGCCGGCGACATTTTTCAAGTGGTGCCCAGCCAGCGTTTTTCCGCGCAGACCGCCGCCGATCCCTTCGAAATTTATCGCGCACTCCGCGTGGTGAACCCGTCGCCGTACCTTTGTTACCTGAAACTGGACAACGTCTGCGTGGTGGCCAGTTCCCCCGAGATGCTGGTGAAAGTTCAGGGACGCAGCGCGCATTATCGCCCCATCGCCGGCACCGTCCCGCGCGGCCGCACCGAAGCCGAAGACCGCGCGCTCGAAGCGAAACTTCTCGCCGATCCCAAAGAGCGCGCCGAACACATCATGCTGGTGGACCTCGGCCGCAATGACCTGGGCCGCGTCTGCGAATACGGCTCCGTAGCCGTCGAGCGGCTCATGTTCGTCGAGCGCTACTCCCACGTGATGCATCTGGTGTCCAGCCTGCGCGGCCAATTGTGCCCGGACGTGGATTGTTTCGACGCGCTCATGGCCTGCTTTCCCGCTGGCACGCTTTCCGGCGCGCCCAAAGTTCGCGCCATGCAAATTATTGACGAGCTCGAGCCCACCCGCCGCGGCATCTACGCCGGCGCGATCCTGTACATGGATTTTTCCGGCAATCTCGATTCCTGCATCGCGCTGCGCACGCTGGTAGCCAAGGGCGGCCGCGCCTACATTCAGGCCGGCGGCGGCGTAGTTGCGGATTCAGTCCCGCAGCGCGAATATCAGGAAACGGTGAACAAAGCCCGCGCGCTGGTAACCGCGCTCGAAATCGCCCATCGCGGCGCAGCCGGCAGCCGCGCGGAATGAATTTTTGTTGTCATCCCGAGCGGAGCGAGGGACCTCTCTTTCTTTTTTGCTTGGGCTGTTCGCATCCAAATGATCCTGCTGCTCGATAACTACGACTCCTTCACCTACAACCTGGCGCAGTACCTCGGCCAATTGGGCCAAAAACTCGCTGTCCACCGCAACGATCAAATCACTCTCGACGAAATCGAAGAGCTGCGCCCCGAACGCATCGTGGTCTCCCCCGGTCCGTGCACGCCGCAAGAAGCGGGCATCAGCGTTCCTCTCATCCAGCGCTTCGCCGGGCGCATTCCGATTCTCGGCGTCTGCCTCGGCCATCAGGCAATCGGCGCCGCATTCGGCGGACGCGTCATTCGCGCCCCCAAGCTCATGCACGGCAAGACCAGCGAAATTCTGCATGACGGCCGCACCATTTTTCACGGCCTGCCGAAACCCTTCATCGCCACGCGCTACCATTCCCTGATCGTCGAACGCAAATCGCTCCCGCGCGACCTCGAAATTTCCGCCGAGACCGCCGACCACACCATCATGGGCCTTCGCCACCGCAAACTCCGCGTCGAAGGCGTCCAATTCCACCCGGAATCGGTGCTCACCGCCGCCGGCTTCGACCTGCTCAAGAATTTCCTGAGCCTCTAGCCTCATGCGCGCCGCGCTAATCATCGCCGCAATCTGCCTCGCGCCATTATTTTCCGCGCCGCAGCCCTCGCAGCCGCCGACGCGGCAGCCGTCATCGCCACCTCGCAGTCAATCAGGCGCCGCCCCGCCGCGCGCCTATCTCGGTTTCGACGCCAACGACTATCCCGGCGACGCCGCGCTCCCCGCGCTCCGCAAGACTTTCTCCTTCGCCGGCTACTGGCTCAATCCGCCGCCCGGCGCCAAGTCAAATTCCTGGACCGGCACCCGCCCCGCGCTTCTCCAGAATACTTTTGGCTTCCTGGTGTTATTCAACGGACGCACCGAGAGCCAGCTTCAGCCCCCGGTAGTTCCCGCGCAGCTCGGCTCAACCGACGCAGAACTCGCCATCCAAGCCGCGCGCCGCGAAGGATTTCCCGCCCACACGATCATTTATTTAGACCAGGAAGAAGGCGGCAGAATGTTGCCCGTTCAGATTGACTACCTCTATTCCTGGATCCAGCGCGTAAATTCTTCCGATTTCACTGCAGGAGCGTACTGCTCCGGTATGAAGGCCAAGGAAGGGAAGGGGCAATTCATCATCACCGCCGACGACATTCGCGAGCGCACCGCCGCTCAATCGTTCTTCGTTTACAACGATGCCTGCCCACCCGCGCCCGGCTGCGTATATCCGAAAAATCCGCCCCCGCCATCGGCGAGCGGCGTCGCCTACGCATCCGTCTGGCAATTCGCGCAATCGCCGCGCCGTCGCGAATTCACAAAAAGTTGCAGCTCGACGTACAACCGCGATGGCAATTGCTACCCGTCCGCCGCTAACGGGACCTCCGGCGCCACCCCCGGCGCCAGTCCCCGCGCAATTCTTCTCGATCTCGATTCCGCCACGTCTCCCGATCCATCGAACGCGCGTCCTTAGCCGCTAATTTCAAGGCGCGGATTGTCCATGCCCCGCTTCCGCTTGCGAAAACGCTGCCAGCGCATCAAGCTTCGCGCGCGCCGCGCCCGAATCAATGGACTCCCGCGCCACCCGCACGCCATCCAGAAAATCCGTGGCGCGACCGGCAGCCACGAGCGCCGCCGCTGCATTCGCCAGCACGATCTCGCGATGCGGCCCGTGCTCGCGATAAATCAACGACCGGCCCAGCACTTTGTGAATGATCCCCGCATTGTGTTGCGCATCGCCGCCGCGAATCGCTTCCAGTGGCGCGCGCCGCAGACCGAAATCCTCGGGCACTACGGTAAAGCTGCGCACCGCGCCGTCGCGCAATTCGGCCACCGAAGTTTCGCCGCTGATCGAAATTTCATCCAGCCCATCGGCGCCGTGCACCACAAACGCGCGCAGCACTCCCAATTCTCCCAGCGCCCGCGCCACCAATTCCGTCAGGCTGCCATCGTAAACTCCAACGACTTGCGCCGAAGCCCCCGCCGGGTTCGTCAGCGGCCCCAGCAGATTGAAAACCGTCCTCATCCGCAGCTCGCGCCGCGCCGGCGTCGCGTGCCGCGTGGCTGAATGCATCGCCGGCGCGTACAAAAATCCGATACCAATCGTTTCGATGGCCTGCGCCACGCGCTCCGGCCCGAGTTCCACCTTCACTCCCAGCGCTTCCAGCACGTCCGCTGATCCGCAGCGCGAACTTGTTGACCGGTTGCCGTGCTTCGCCACGCGCACTCCCGCTCCCGCCACCACGAATGCCGCCGCCGTGGACACGTTGAAAGTGCCGCAGCCGTCTCCCCCGGTTCCGCAAGTATCCACGATCACTTCATCCGGCCGTTTGCTGCCCGGCGGGAAAATCGCCACCGCGTGCCGCCTCATCGCTTTCGCGAAACCCACCACCTCGTCCACCGTTTCGCCCTTGAAACGCAACGCCGCCAGGAACGCCGCAATTCTCACGTCATCCGCATTGCCGGAAAGAATGTCCTCCATCGCCGCTTCCGCATCTTTCCGCGATAAGTCTTCTCCGCGCACCACCGTCAACGA
This sequence comes from uncultured Acidobacteriota bacterium, assembly GCA_963804655.1. Taxonomy (GTDB): domain Bacteria; phylum Acidobacteriota; class Terriglobia; order Acidiferrales; family UBA7541; genus Palsa-295. Next base: position 892,524 of record CAWDRE010000002.1, read on the forward strand.
GGCCACCACCAGCGCTGCGCAGAATTTCGGATGCCCGAACTCGTAACCTTCAGAATGTCCTGCCTCAGAGGCTTCCGTCGTCGGCGCGTGCTCCCTTCTCGATTTGTCCACAGCTGCGCGCTCGTCGTTGGTCATCCCTTTCATCGAAAGAGCCGTCCACAGCGCTGCCATTTGGCTGGGAGTTACCTGCCCGGAATAAAACTCCCCCATCACGGCGGTGGTTTCCTGCCATGTGAGGTCTTCTCCCCGGACCACTTTTTCTAGAGCTTCATGAATCATTGAACGGTTGTGAGCTTTGGTTAATTCGCGAACCTGCGCGGATTTGAGCTTCATGCCTCTTCTTGCCCGTGTTGCGCGTTCCAAGTAAACTAGGTCGCTTGATTCAATCGCAAATTTTAACACTATTATTCAAGGCGACCTTCAGGAAGCCGATGGAGCCAGCATGAAGATCCATGAATTCCAGGCCAAGGCCATCCTTGCGAAATTTGGCGTTCCGGTGCCGCGCGGCGAAGTAGTTGTGAAAAAAGACGAGGCCCGCGCTGCAGCCGAGCGCTTAGGCACAAAAGTCGTAGTGGTGAAGGCGCAAATCCACGCCGGAGGTCGCGGCAAAGGCGGCGGCGTCAAACTCGCCAAATCTCCGGACGAAGCCGCCACTCTCGCCGGACAAATCATGGGCATGACGCTCATCACGCCGCAAACCGGCGAAGAAGGCCGCATTGTCCGCCGCCTGCTGATCGAAGAAGGCCTGGACATCAAGCGCGAACTTTATCTTGGCGTGCTCGTGGACCGCACCGTCGGCGCCCCGATCTTCATGGCCAGCGCCGCTGGCGGCATGGAAATCGAGGAAGTCGCCAAAGACCGGCCCGAAGCGATCCTGCGCGAAGTAATCGATCCCGCCACAGGATTTCAGCCCTATCAGGCCCGCAAGCTAGCCTTCGGTTTGGGCCTCACGCCCGAACAGGTCAACGTCGCGGTGCCGTTTTTCCAGTCGCTCTATCGCGCCTTCGTCGAGACGGACGCTTCCATGCTCGAAATCAATCCCTGCGTCGTCACCGGCGATGGCAAACTCGTCGCGCTCGACGCCAAAGTCACCTTCGACGACAACGCGCTCTACCGCCATCCCGAATTCAAGGACTTGCGCGACCTCGACGAAGAAACTCCTCTCGAAGTGGAAGCCTCGAAATTCAAATTGAATTACATCAAGCTCGATGGCGATATCGCCTGCATGGTCAATGGCGCCGGTCTCGCCATGGCCACCATGGACATCATCAAGCTCAGCGGGGGCAGCCCCGCCAATTTTCTGGACGTAGGCGGCGGCGCTTCCGAAGAACAAGTAAAGAACGCATTTCGCATCCTGCTCAGCGATCCCCACGTCAAAGCCGTCTTCGTCAATATTTTTGGCGGCATCCTGCGCTGCGACGTCCTCGCCAGCGGTGTGGTCAACGCCGCGAAAGAACTGAAATTCAAAATTCCGGTAGTCGTCCGTATGGAAGGCACCAACGTCAAGCAAGGAAAGGAAATCTTGCAAAACTCCGGACTGAATTTTGCAGTAGCGAACGGAATGAAAGACGGAGCGGAGAAGGCTGTGGCCTTGGCGGGAGGCGCGCGATGAGCGTATTGGTGGACAAAAACACGCGCCTGATCGTGCAAGGGCTTACAGGCCGCGAGGGCGGTTTTCACGCGCAGCAGATGTTGGATTACGGCACAAAAGTTGTTGCTGGTGTCACGCCGGGCAAGGGCGGGACTAAGCATTTGGGCGTCCCGGTGTTCAACACTGTCGCTGAAGCAGTGAAAGCGACAAAAGCAAACGCATCCGTAATATTTGTGCCGCCGCCGTTTGCAGCGGACGCCATTCTCGAAGCTTTTGACGCGGGTTTGCCGCTGGTGATTTGCATCACCGAAGGCGTGCCCACGCTCGATATGGTCCGCGTCAATGCCGCGCTAAAAAATTCCAAATCGCGATTGATTGGGCCGAATTGCCCCGGCGTCATCTCGCCTGGAAAATGCAAAATCGGAATTATGCCCGGCTCGATTCACAAACAAGGGCATGTGGGAGTCGTCAGCCGCAGCGGCACCCTCACTTACGAAGCGGTTGACCAGCTCACCCATCTCGGCATCGGGCAATCCACCTGCATCGGAATCGGCGGCGATCCCATCATCGGCACCAGTTTTCTCGATGCCATCAAGCTCTTCAACGAAGATCGTGATACGCACGCGATCGTGATGATCGGTGAAATTGGCGGCAACGCCGAAGAAACGGCCGCCGAGTACATCAAGAAACATGTGAAAAAGCCGGTAGTCGGCTTTATCGCCGGTCAGACCGCGCCACCGGGACGTCGCATGGGACACGCCGGCGCCATCATCAGCGGCGGACAGGGCACCGCGGCCGAAAAATACAAGGCCATGCGCGCCGCTGGAATTCGCACGGTACAAAGTCCAGCCGAAATCGGCCATACCATGGCAGCCGCGCTCGGGAAGACAGGGTCTAAGTCAAAGGCAAGACCGGCAGGAAAGAAAATCGCTGCCGGAAAATCGCGGAAACCGGCTAAGAAAAGAAGGTAATCAAAAGCGCGACCGTTACGGCGCGTCTATTTTGAAACTTGGGAGCTGAATACGATGGCCGTTGAAAGAACCCTAGCAATTGTTAAGCCGGATGCCGTAGGCCGTGGTCTAACCACGGATATTATCAGCCGCATCCACGCCGCGAAATTTCACATCGTCGCGATCAAATCGCTGCGCTTGACCAAGAAGCAGGCCGAGGGATTTTACGCCGTGCACCGCGAACGCCCATTTTTCGGCGAGTTGACGGAATTCATGAGCACCGGCAAAGCCGTCGTGATGGTCCTCGAAGCCGACAACGCCATCGCCAAATGGCGCGAGACGATGGGAGCCACTGACCCCGCCAAGGCCACCGCCGGCACGATCCGCAGGGAGCTCGGCGAAAGCATCCAGTACAACTGCACGCACGGCTCGGACGCACAGGACACAGCCGCATTCGAGATCGCCTACTTTTTCTCCGGCGCAGAATTAGTCTAGAATCGCGAAGCCTTCTTTTCGGCAGTTTCCGCGAAGGTTTGTGTCCGTGGAACTGCGACGATTTTCTCCCCCTCTGCGCGCAAAGGTCGAGTGGGAGTAGAATGTCGGGAATGGCCGTTACTGCGATGGATCCGCTGCGCGAACTCGGCAAGGCCCTCCTGATTTTCGGAATTGTCCTGGCCTGCGCGGGCGCTTTTTTGCTGATCGGCGGAAAATTGCCGTTCCGCCTGGGGCACCTCCCGGGAGACATCGCCTATCAAGGACGGAATGGCAGCTTTTATTTCCCGATCGTAACGTGCCTCTTGCTGAGCGTCGCGTTGACGCTGCTGTTTTGGCTTGCTAATTTATTCCGCCGCTAGAGCCATGAGCCAAGCCTCTCTTTTCAATCTAATGCCCGAGCGCCGCACCTGGAAAGTCAGCGAGCTGACGGCGCATATCCGCGAGCTGCTGGAATCCGCCCTGCCGGACGTGTGGGTGGAGGGCGAAGTTTCCAATTGCCACGCGGCGCAGTCCGGGCATTGCTATTTCACGCTGAAGGACGCGAAAGCGCAGATCCGCTGCGTCTGTTTTCGCGATCAGATGCGCGGATTGAAATTCAAACCGGAAGACGGATTGCACATTACAGTGCGCGGCGCGCTCAGCGTTTACGACGCGCGCGGCGAGTACCAGATTTACGTCACCAATATCGAGCCGGTCGGCCTGGGCGCTCTGCAACTGGCGTTCGAGCAACTGAAAAAGAAGCTGCAAGGGGAAGGTCTGTTCGATCAGGCGCGCAAGAAACCGCTGCCGGTGCTGCCGCGCTGCATCGGGGTGGTGACTTCACCGACCGGCGCGGCCATCCGCGACATTCTGCGCGTGCTGAAACGCAGATTTCCCAACGCGCAGGTCAGCGTGTACCCCGCAAAAGTGCAGGGAACCGGCGCGGCCGCGGAGATCGTCCAGGGCCTGCAATATTTTAATCGCGCGAAGACCGTGGACGTTCTGATTCTCGCGCGCGGCGGCGGCTCGCTCGAGGATTTGTGGGCGTTCAACGAAGAGATTCTCGCCCGCGCCATTTTTGCATCGGAAATTCCGGTGATCACCGGCGTCGGACACGAAACCGATTTCACGATTGCGGACTTTGTGGCGGATCTGCGCGCGCCCACTCCTTCGGCCGCAGCGGAAATCGTGGTGAAGTCACGCGAGGAATTCGAACGCCACATCGCCGAGCACCAGCGCCACTTGATTCAGCAAATGCGCTATCGCTTTTCGCAGTGGCGCCATCGTGTGCGCGATCTGCAGACCCACCGCGGCTTCCGTCAGCTGGACCTCATGTTACGCAGCCGCCGCCAGCAGCTCGATGAAATGTCCAATTCGCTCGCCATCGGCCTGCGTCTGCGCCTCGCGATGGCGCGCCAGCGCATCACCGAAGCGAACGCGCACGTCGCCTCATTTGACCTGCGTGGCCGCGCGGCCATATTGCGCCGCCGCATTGACCAGCGACGCAACACGCTGAGCGCGGCACTCGACCGCGTGGTCGCGCGCAAGCATCGCCGGCTAAGCGTTGTCCAGATGCGTTTCGCAGCGCTCGATCTGCGCGCCCGCGTCGGCGCCCTGCGTCGCCGCTGGGAGCGCGATTCCGCGGAGCTGCAGCTGCGGTTCGAGCGCGTTGTTAAATCCAAGCGCAAGCTCTTCGACGCACTAGAAACGCAGCGTAAGGAACGCGACCCGCTCCGTATCCTGGAGCGCGGCTACGCCATCGCCTACGACGCCTCAGGAAAAGTTCTACGCTCGCCAGATCAAGTCGCCCTGGGCGATGACATCTCCGTCCGCCTCGCCCAAGGCGAAATCGCCGCCACCGTCCAACGCAAATCTAAATCGTAGCGCCGGCTTGCCTACGGCAGGCAGGCGTCCTGCCCGCTCTTACGATTTTCGTTCCTCGCGCAGCCAGCCCATCACACTACTCCTCATCCACGGTCCCGCCAGCCACCTTCAGCACCGCCAAAAACGCCTCCTGCGGAATATCCACGCGCCCCACGCGCTTCATGCGTTTTTTGCCTTCCTTCTGCTTCTCCAGCAGTTTGCGTTTGCGCGAAATATCCCCGCCATAACACTTGGCAATCACGTTCTTGCGAATCGCGCTGATCGTCTCGCGCGCAATCACCCGGCTGCCGATCGCCGCCTGAATCGCGATCTCAAACATCTGCCGCGGGATCAATTTGCGCAAACGCGAAACCAGTTCGCGCCCGCGCTCATACGATTGCTCGCGGTGGCATATAACCGTCAGAGCATCCACCGGCTCGCCGCCCACCAGCACATCCAGCTTCACCAGGTCCGATTCGTGGTACCCCGACAAATGGTAATCCAAGGAAGCATATCCGCGCGAAACGCTCTTCAGCCGGTCATAAAAATCCAGCACAATCTCGTTCAAAGGCATCTCGTAAGTCAGCATGATCCGTGTCGGCGAAAGATACTCGAATTTCTTCTGCGTCCCGCGCTTTTCCTCGCACAATTGCAGCACCCCGCCCACCGACTCCTCCGAAGTGATGATCATCGCCGTCAAGATCGGCTCCTCAATCTTCTGAATCGAAGCGGGCGGCGGAAATTTCGTGGGATTATCCACTTCCATCACTTCATTAGCAGTCGTCGTGATCCGGTACTGCACGCTCGGCGCGGTGGTAATCAGCCCAATATTGAATTCGCGCTCCAAACGCTCCTGCACAATCTCCATATGCAGCAATCCCAAAAATCCGCAGCGAAACCCGAATCCCAGCGCGACGGAATTTTCCGGCTCATAAAAAAACGCCGCATCATTCAACTGCAATTTCCCCAAAGCGTCCCGCAACATTTCGTAGTCGCTCGCATTCACCGGAAAAAGTCCCGCAAAAACCATCGGCTTGATGGCTTCAAATCCCGGCAAAGGCGGCGCGGGATGCCCATCCTCCACCACCGTATCTCCCACCCGCGCGTCCGCCACCCGCTTGATATTCGCGATGATGAACCCCACGTCCCCGGCCGCCAGCTCCTCCAGCACCACGGGCTTCGGCGTCAATACCCCCAGATTTTCCACCTCGTACGTCTCATTGCTCGAAGTCAGCCGGATTTTCATGTGCGGCGCGATGCGCCCTTCCATCACGCGCACCAGCACCACCGCCCCGCGGTAGGAATCGAACCAGGAATCGAATATCAACGCGCGCAGCGGCGCCTCCGCCGAACCTTTCGGCGCCGGCACCAGCCGCACCACCGCCTCTAGCACCTCTTCCACGCCCAGCCCGCTCTTCGCGCTGATGGGCAGCGCCTCATCCGCCGGTATCGCCAGCACGTTTTCGATTTGTTCCTTGGCGAAATCCACGCGCGCCGCCGGCAAATCAATTTTATTGATCACCGGAATGATGGTCAGATTGTGCCGCGACGCCAGAAATGCGTTGGCCACCGTCTGCGCTTCCACGCCCTGGCTCGCGTCCACCACCAGCAACGCGCCTTCGCAGGCGGATAGCGCGCGGGAAACTTCGTAGGAAAAATCCACGTGCCCCGGCGTATCAATCAGATTCAGCCGGTATTCGTGTCCGTCGCGCGCCCTGTAATGCAAACGTATACTCTTCGCCTTGATGGTGATGCCGCGCTCGCGTTCCAGGTCCATCGAATCCAGCACCTGCGAATGCATCTCGCGCTGCGAAAGCGCCCCGGTAAGCTCCAGCAAACGGTCCGCCAAGGTGGATTTGCCGTGGTCAATGTGCGCGATAATGCAAAAATTCCGGATGTACTGGGGATCCATGGCTCTCTGTGTGGACGCAACTAACTCCCGAGTTTGCCACACAACCAGAAAATCTCGAAATTCGAATTGGGAGAACGAGCGACGTGAATCCGTCATCCTGAGCGAAGCGAAGGATCTCTCTTCGTACTTGCGCCGCTCGCACCGCCGGCTCTTCGCCGTTCGTAGGGGCACGGCATGCCGCGCCCTGCCTTTCATAGACCCGTGACCCGCGTAACAACTCCGTTCGCCACAAAACCAACGCCAGCGGCGCGACAGAACCTAGCCCAGCGCGTAAGCGCTGGGAAAAGCTGATACTCTACAAAATTCCTGCGTCTATTGTCGCGCAAGCAGGCTCAGTCGATTTTTATAATTGCTGAGTTTCCACCAAAACACGACCCCGAGAATCGTATCCCCCCAATTCGTAATCCGTCTTCGTCGACAATCAGCTTCTGACCCTGCGGACCATAGAATGTACCGAGTACGCGGATTGTTTGAGGGTCGAGGAATTCTATCGAGAAAATTTTGATGCCCGCACGGTCGCTCACAATTAGCGTGTGGTCATCTGGTCTGTCAATTCGATAAGATTCATGAACATTTATAAAGAAATTGTTGTCCACGATGTAGGCCACAACGTTGCCTGTCGAGTCCAAGATTCTTGTCGTCACCGAGAGCCCGTGTGTCGTCTTCTGAAGGACCAAAATATTCTCGCCCCCAATTTTCCAGATGGCGGACTCGTCACTAACTGAATACGCTTCGGTGCTGCCAAAAAGCACTCTCATGGAGTTTGGCGGAACATCTCTACAGGCCCCACCGGTTGGAGCGACGGCGACGTTTACGGGAACTAGCAGGCCGTGGAGGTAGTCAACCACGTCAATCCGAGTCGCCACATTCTGGCCATCGGTAATGTGGTAGTAAACGGTGACCCGCGAACCCTTCTCTAACTTACCGTTGACTTTCGTATTGCTCTTCACCCGGAACGTCGTCGTTGAAGGCTTGCCGGCGTCAGGCTCAGGCTTTACCGTCACGCTCGTCTCTGAACTCGAGACCACTGTGCCCTTGTGAGAAAGACAACATCGAACACAGTCGGCATCACTAATCGGGAAATGCATGCAGTCGCACTTCGGACATTTATTATCCGAGAACACATTCATCGGAATCAGTACAAACAGAACGGCCAAGAACGCGCTAAGGAAGATTGAGATTTTCATTTTTTGTCGGCTCTCGGCGCAGAATAAGCCACGAAAGATAGACGATCAGCCAAAGGGCGAATATCGCGAGGCCCGCCGATGTCGCCTTCACTTGACGGCTCGCATCAGTATTGAAGGTCGCGATGGTCTCATCGACATCGGGAGCTACCTTCATCAGATATGCGATATACGCCTCGCGAACTCTAATTCCCTGATAAATCCCACAAGCCAAGCACGACCATCCCGGGACAAAAAACAACCAGTAGGAATACTTCATCCATCCGCTTTTCGGTCGCTCGTGCAGGTCCTTGAAAAGCAGCGCGACTGACGCGGCGATGGTTATATAAGCCCATTGAGAAAGCGATTCAGCGAAAGCGACTGCAGCCTCTAGACTCTTCTCAACCTCAGCCGAAACCTGCAAATTACTCTGAATCCAAAGAAATACCTGAAAATCATTGGAAGATGACATTGTTCATTGCTCCTGCGGAACCCGAGAGGCGAACGATGCTCGTCCCCGTTCGTTTCTCTCTACCTCGGACATTTTTGAAGCCAGCGGACAGTTCCGTGGGGCTTCAAATCGATTTCCTCGGGACTTCCTCCGACGCCACCGCTCGTGTCGTACAAAATCGTCCACCGTATCAGTTGCACCATGAGCGAAGCATCCTTTTGTTCGGGAGTCATACTTCTTGCGCGTGATTCCCATTCGCGCATCTCGCGTTTTGACCGCTCTGAGCTTTGAGAAGCGAATTCCTTCAAGATGTCATCGCCCTTAGCGAGCGCGTAAATTTGATCCATCGGAGGCCGAATCGGCACAGACGTAAATTCGATGGCATTGTTAGTGATGTTAGCTACGTAAACATCTATTGCACTTGAGTCCGTCAGTCCGACGAACATCACCTTGGTGGTCCCAATGCGAGTATTAGCTCGAACCACTTCGCGAAACCGAGGCGGGACCGAGTTAAGGGTCTTCGAAGCCAGCGAACTCCACGCAGTGGCGACCTCCTGCGGTTCGCTTCCGACTCTATGTGAACGAACTGCGTTGAACACTTCTTGTGCCATCGCATGAGTATCCCAGTTAAAACTGAACCCATCCTCACCAATCGCTTGGACATTGGAACGCCGCACGCCGGAAGAAGCGAAGATAAAATTCGTGCTGAGCGGTTCAATTTTGCAGTCTTTATCGTCGGGAGGCGTAGTCGGACCTTGTCGGGCTCTGCTATCGGCTGAGACTATTACCCTATCTTTGCGCCACCAGAGAAACACAGCGGTGCCGCTGCGTTCTAATTGGACCTGCGGAGAAGCGACCGGAGACAGTCCCCAAAGCAAATTGACGAATAGAAAGCCTCCCAAGTATTGAACCCTCCGTCTCCGATTCAAATCTGCTCTCCGTTCTGCACGAATCGTGGGGGAGTGTACCATTTATTACGTAACTGACAAGCAGTTCACAAGGGCTCCGCGTGATAGAATCCGTCCAAGACAGATGGGTGTTTGCATTTTGGAGCGGCCAGCATGACAGGTTTATCTCGAGGTCAAGCTTGGGAATTAGGAATTGAATTCCTGGCCGAGCTCTTGTTATTCAGTCTGCCATACGGCGCAGACCAGATGGGCCTTCCTCACAATTTTTGGCTTGGCCTTGTTTGCTGGGGATTCGCCGTTATCGTCTTTGTCCGAATGTTTTGGATTTTCCCACTGTGGGCGGCACGGCTGTCTCGATTGGAAAAGGGACTTATGTCATTTATAGCAGTATCGCTTTTCGTTCTGATCTTTTACAAACCCGTGCTGACCGCCTACGAAAGGCACGAGACAGACAGCGTCTCAACACCTGCCGCCAAGGGTCAAGACCAAGCAGGAAAGGTTCCGAATGAAAATGCACCGACAAATCTGCCGACAGCGAAGCAGATACCAGACGCACCGCCGCCCAAAAAGCCTCCGCCGCAGCAGTTTATGAAGAGTGTCGAACCCCGCACCGACGCTCCGGTCTCCTCCGGGCCGTGCAGCAACATACAAATAGGCGGCACACAAAACACGGCGGCCACGAATTGCCTTCCGCCGTCCAGGGTTTTATCCGACGATGCCGCACAGAGCTTTGCCTTGGCGCTTTCGGCGTCGAAGCGCGGAATGCTTCGCGTGGTTCTGGCTAGTTCGTCCGATGATGTTTTTCCTTTAGCCGAACAGTTGTGTGCCGCCGCAGAAAGCGTTAACTGGGGTACCAGTTGTCCAAATTCCCGGTACGCTACGATGGGCAGGGATGTCTCCGTCAATGGTTTGGCATGCTATTCCGAAAACTGGGATGCAGAAGACGCCGTCGCGTTCAGAGAAGCGATGCGAATCACGCACCTGCAGTGCAATTACATACCGAGAGCGTATTCGTTCGGCGGGTTACAAATCGGTGGCACAGGCGGCGTGACAATTCTTATAGGTAGTCCGGTCCAGCCCTAAATTTTCGATGAGTCATCGGACCCGAGCCGACGATTTCGGATCGCGACGGGGCGCGCATTGCCCTGCCTTTCGCGATGCTTTGTCCCGCGAAGCTTTCGAGTTTTCGCTACACCCCTCGGCGTGACCCGCCTGCGGCTCGCCCCTCACCCATTCCCATTTTGGGACTGGTAATCATACAGTAAATGTGATAAAATAGAATCGGGCCACTATTCCAGCCCACTGAGGACGCCACATGCACTCCGCCACAACGGCGACGGGCAGACCACTCCCACCCCCAGGGAAAACTCTCGCCAAAAACCGCCCCGCGCCCTTCACCTCTCGTCCGGCCAACCGCCCGAATGCACAACCCCAATCTCACCAATCTGCCCTCTGTCGCCGTTCTAACCGCAACAAGCCCTCATTCAAAATTCCCCGCAACCCCCTGAAAATAAGCGCCGAACCAAATTCTAATCGCAACAGCAACCCCATCCACCAGGGCTCCACAATCCGCGTCCGACAGATCGCCGATTGCCGGACATCCCCAAATCGCGGTTCACAAATCCCGACTCGCGCCGTTCGCGTCCCGGATGCCTTCGCGGCACCCAAGCCACAAATCGCGAGTCGCCTGCCGCAAATCACCAATCGCGAGCGATTCGCCCACCAACTACAATGTTACAAACGCAATCCGCGCGTCGCCACTCGCCGCCTTTCTAATCGTCACACCTCGCGATTAGAAAGCAGAAAAAACCCTACAAAAACGCGCTTTTCACCCCTTCTAATCGTCAAGAAATCGCGTTGTCAAATGCCACAAACCCATCAAGATTGCCAGCGGCAGTTCTTCACGGCTAGCAAGAGTGGGTGTGCCACACGCCAATCCGGAGATTGTCGTTTCCAGGCGGCCGGGGAAAGAGAGATCCTTCGCTTCGCTCAGGATGACAGATTAAAGACGGAGCACGGACTCTTCGACTCGCCACTCGACGATCTTGCTTCCTTCGCCGAGGTGCTCGGAGCTAGCGGGGTGAATTTTCCTTTGGACCTTTCAGGTTGTCGGAGCGGCCGGCTTTTAGGCGGGACCACTGGGCGGTGGGACGTCCATCGGTACGGAAATTTTCCCTGCCTGCAAACCGTTGCGGCCAGCCGGGCGGCGAGTCCTCCCATTTTTCCTGGCGGCCGTAGAGGGTCAAATCGAGCAGGTGGAAGCTGTTATCCATCACCTCAGCCCCGCGACCCGTGGTCCAGTAAGTCTCGAAGACATTGGAGCCTTGGCGGAGATAGCAAACGATGTGCATCCTGCCGACGCGACGTCCAACCAAGAGCGTGTCGAGCGAGTCCAGGGCTGAGTACCAAGGGATTTGCCAGCCCATAAATTCGCGGTAGCGGGCACTTTCTGCGTAAGGGCCTTGGCACAAGACGGCGAAGGTGACGTCGCGAGAATGAATATAGGACAGCTCGCGAACGTGCGAGGTGACCCAGGTGCAGCCCTCGCACTGTTCGGGCGCGGGCTGGCCGAGGTGCCACATGAAGTAGTAGGCGAGGAGGATGCGGCGTGATTCGAAGGCGTCCAAGAGCGTCACCGGGCCATGCTCGCCGAGGAGCGGTGTGGCGCCATCCACTTGGACCATGGGGAGCCGCCGGCGGACGGCTGCGATGGCGTCGCCTTCCCTGGTATGAGCCTTCTCGCGAACACGTAATGCATCGAGTTCGGCGTGGAAGGTGGCGCGATCTACTATTTTGGGTGCTGCTGGTTCATCTTTCATGATGTCTTCCTTATACACCAAGTTGCGGATTGCGGTGCGGGGCGTGGGGTCCGGCGGCGAGGGCCGGGCACGGCATGCCGTGCCCCTACGATGGAATGCGAGTGCGGGGGCCAATCGGGAGATTGGCGTTCCCAGGCGAGAAATACGAAGAGAGGTCCCTCACTTCGTTCCCTTCCTGCGTCTGGGCAAGCGGGATGACAAATGAAAGGGGGGACGCGATCGTACGCGGCAGGGCGTACTCCTTCGGACGAAACTTCAACTGCCGGGCGCAGCAAGCAGCGCCCCTACGGGCGAACGGCCGGTCTAGGGTGGCGAATGGAGGTGCTTGGTAACTGGCAGGTCCGATTGCGGGCATACATGGATTGAATGCGGGAGGGGGATGTCGTAGGCTGTAGCCGGTTTTGGGCGACTGGTAGGGCTTGGGGCTTCGGGCCATCGTCCTGGCGATGGGAGCGGAGCCAGGACGAGTGCGTGTGTGCCACGAGTGGGAGGCACTCGAAGGATCATGAACGCGTCCCAAAAGGAATTACCTCACTGGCAGGAACCTCACAATTGAACACCCTGTTTCCCACCGCTGTGCCGACGAAGTCGCGCTGGCCGAAGTACATCGGCTATGGGTTGGCGGTCGCGTGCCTGATCTGGGTGCTGCACGATTTCCATATTGTGCAGGCGATGCGCGAACTCGCGGCCGTGGATTGGAAGTGGGTGGTGGTGGGGATGGGGTTCGACGTACTGAGTTACGTGGTGCAAGCGGTGCGTTGGAAGCTGCTCTTGAGCCCGTTCGGGAAAGTGAAACTGACGCACGCGGTGCGCGCGGTGTTTGCGGGACTTTTTGCGAATTTGATATTTCCGCTGCGCCCGGGCGAATTGCTGCGCTGCTATTTGATCTCGGATTCCGAGGACATCACGATCGGGCGGGTGCTGGGATCGGTGGGGGTGGAACGGCTGGTGGATCTGGTGATTGCGACGGCGTCGCTGGCGGTGGTTTCGCTGCTGGTGGATTTGCCGCGGAGATTCCGGCGGGTGGCGGACACGCTGGGGATCGTAACGTTGATATTGCTGGCGATCGTGGTGATCGTGATTTACGTGCTGGAAGTGAAGTTGTCGCAGAAGCCGGATTTCGGCAGCGGGCCGCGCCGGCTGCCGGGAAGATTGATGGGGGCGCTCTTGGGATTGCACGCGATGGGCACGGCGCCCAGTTTTTATACGGCGGTGCTGGCGTCGCTGCTGTTGCCGTTCTGCCAGGTGCTGGGATTGTGGGCGATGATGCAGGCGTACGGATTGCATTTACCGTTTTTGGCGGCGATTGTGGTGCTGCTGGTGATCAATCTGGGGGTGTCGCTGCCGAATGCGCCGGCCAACGTGGGGGCGTACCAGTTTTTTTGCGTGCTGGGATTGAATGTGTTCCAGGTGGATAAGACGACGGCGACGAGTTTTTCGATATTCGCGTTTTTGGCGCTGACCGTGCCGTTTATATTTTTGGGATTTGTAGGATTGGTGCGCAGCGGATTGTCTTTGAAGTCCATGCGCGAGAAGGTGAAAGGGTTGCCGAACGAGATGCGAGCGTAGGGAAGCGGAGTATGGATGTTCATTTGAAAGCTGCAGCGTAGATCCCGCCGCCGTGGAATCCCAGCAGGTTTCCTTTATCGCCCAACTGGGCACGTTGGGTGGATTTCGTTTTGAGAGGGGCTTCGAGTCCGTTATATAGTGGTTGTTCGACCCGCGCGGAAAATCGGGGCGCGCCACGGTGTGGTGACCTGGCTCGCGGGCGGACTTCCCCAGCAAGCCCGCAATTCCCGATGGACGCCCGGACTCCCATGGCTCAGGACATTAACAAGCATCTCGAACGGGCGCGCAAAAGCCTGGAGAAAAACAAGCTCCGCGAAGCCGTGGCCGAATACCAGGCGGTGTTCGAGGAGGCTCCTGGAAATCAGGAGGCGCTGCAGGCGCTCGCGGATATTTACACGCGGCTGAACGAGCCTTCGCTGGCCGCGGAATATTATGGGATCCAGTTCGACCGGCTGGTGGAGACCGGCGATGGCGCCAAGGGCTCCGCAGTATTCATCCGGTTTCTCCGCAACTTTCCGCAACCTGCCGACCGCTTGATGCGTTACGCCACCCTGCTGCAGAAGCAAAACCGCACTTCGGAGGCGATCGAACAATTTGGAGCGGCGGCGGAGCTTTACGGCAAGGAGCAGAGGGATATTGAAGCGTTGGCGTGCTACGAGAGCATGGCGATGCTGGATCCGGAAAATCCGCAGCGGCATATCGTGCTGGCGGAGCAAGCGGAGCGTCTGCGGCACGCGGACCTGGCGACGCGAAGTTATTTGCGCGCGGGACAATTGACTCTGGCGGTGGGCGCGCTGGACGAGGCGCTGGAATATTTCGGGCGAGCGAATCATTTGTCGCCGCAGGACCGCTCGGGCGCGCTGCTTTTCGCGGAGGCGAAACTGCGCAAGGGCGACGCCGAGGGCGCGGTGATGCTGCTCGATCCGCTTTCCGCGGTGGAATCGGATCCCGCATTCCTGGCGCTGTACGGCGAAGGGTTATTGCGCACCGGGAGGCTGGACCGGGCGCGGGAGATCTTCGAAGCGTATTACAAGCAGAAGCCGGAGAGCTTCGCGAAATTGTTCGAGTTGGCGGCGGCCTATATCCGGGCGGGGCAGGATGAGAAGGCCGCGGCGCTGCTGGTGTACACGAAAGAAACGATGCGCAGTTTGCGCAAGGACGTGGAGCTCGCTTCGAATGTGGACCGCCTGGCGGCGAACTACCCCGCTTCCTTGCCGCTGGCGCAGGTGGTGGCGAAGCTCTATGAAGAGCTGAATCGCGAGACGAAATATTTCGACGCGCTGGTGAAATTGTTCGACCTGTACCTGGCGGCGGGCCGGATGAAAGAAGCTTGCGATTCGCTGGACCGGCTCGTGGATATTGATCCGTACGACTATCGGAATCACGAGCGAATTTCGAAGCTGGAAGGGAAAGCGGATCCGGCCTTCCTGCAGAATATTCTGGCGCGGGCGGCGAAGGCTGCGACGGTCTCCACGCGGACCGACGGCTTTACGGGCGCGGGGCGCGAACCATCGCAAAATTCCGCTTCGGTGCCGGAAGAGGTGCGCGCGCAGCAGGCGCTGGAAGACCTGGTGGTGCAGGTGGAAATTTTCTTGCAGTATTCGCTGCAGAGCAAAGCGGTGGAGCGCCTGGAGCGCATCGCGGAACTTTTTCCCGGCGAGGAAGACCGCAACGAGCGGTTGCGAGCGCTCTACGAAAGAGCAAATTGGTGGCCGAAGGGAGTGGCGCGGAAGAGCGCGCCGAGACCGGCGGCTGCGCCCGTGGTGGAAGCGCCTGCGCCTCCTCCTTCGCCGGCGCAACAACTGGAGAGTTATGGGACGCAGCCCGGTCCCACGGCGGCGGAAACGCATCGCGACCTGGCGGCGATCGCGGAAATCAACCGGCTGATGTACCGGCAGCCGACGCCGCGCGAAGTGCTGGCAACGACGGCGGCGGAAATCGGGAAGCATTTGCTGGCGAGCCGGTGCCTGGTGTCTGTGGGCGCTCCGGGTGAAGGCGCGCCGGCAACAGCGGAATATTTCGGGCCCGGACTTTCCGGAGTGGGCGCGGGGAAAATCTCAACCATCGCGAGCATGGTGGCAAAAGTAGCGCCGGATTCGCTCGGCGGTGTGGAATTGCAGGCCTACACGCTGCCTGCGTTGCGCGATTTGGGGTTGGAATCGGCGCTGGGAGTGATACTGACGGACAAGGAAACGCAGGCGCCTTCGGGGGCGCTATTGATCGGCGACGTAAGGCCGCGGAAGTGGAAGGCGAACGAAAGTTTTTTTCTGCAGGCGGTGGGCGATCAACTGGTGCTTTCGGTGAACCACACGCGGCTGCGTTCGCTGGTGCGTTCTCTGGCGGTGGCGGACGAGAAGACCGGATTACTGAGTCGCGGAGCTTATATTGATTGCCTGCTGGTGGAATCGAATCGCGCGCGGGCGCAGAACACGCCGATTTCATTGATCGTGCTGCATGTGGATCGCGGCGGCGAGTTGCTGCGGCAGCATGGCGACGCGGCGCTGGATCATTATATTGAACAGTTGGCGCGGGGACTTTCTTCGGCGATCCGGCAGACGGACGTAGCCGTGAAATACACGGCGTGGTCGCTGGTGTTCATACTGCCGGATACTTCGCTGGAACACGCGCAGGCGCTGGCGGAGAAATTGCGGCAAACGGCGGCGGCGGTGCGGCCTTCGTGGGGAACGCCGGATTTGACGATCAGCGCGGTGGTGGCGGAAGCTTCATCACGTCCTGGCGATGAGACGGAAGATCGCGTGACCGAGTGGATCAATCGCGCGGATGCGGGATTGGAAGACGCGCGACAGCGGGGCGGGGATACGCTGGTGGCGCTGGCGACTCCTTAGGATTCGCGGATTCGGCGCGCAGAAATTTGCAACGGCCGGGCGGGCACGCCAAAGCCAGGCCTCTTCGGGTACCATACCGGTGGTAAAATCCAGCACCTTACTGTGGGAAAGCTTACGATAAGGAAATTATGGCTTACGATAATTTGCTGTTTGAAGTGAAGGACCAGATCGCGCGGCTGACGTTTAACCGGCCGCAAGTATTGAACGCGCTGAATTCCAAGACGCTCGACGAATTGGACGATTGCCTGAAGGCGGTGCGCGCGGACGATGCGGTTCGCGTGTTGATCGTGACCGGCGCGGGGGAGAAAGCGTTTATCGCCGGCGCGGATATTAATGAGCTGTCCCAGCAGACGCCGGTGAGCGGGAGGGAATTTACGCTGCATGGGCAGGGAATTGTTCATGGGCTCGAGACGCTGGGTAAACCTTCGATCGCGGCGATCAATGGGTTCGCGCTGGGCGGCGGATGCGAACTGGCGCTGGCGTGCACGATACGGATTGCGAGCCGCAACGCGAAGCTGGGGCAGCCGGAAGTGAAACTGGGGTTGATTCCGGGGTTGGGAGGGTCGCAACGGTTGCCGCGGCTGTGCGGGAAAGGCGTGGCGCACGAATTGATTTTGACGGGCGAAATGATTACGGCGGAGGAGGCTTTGCGGATTGGCTTGGTAAATCGCGTGGTGGAACCCGCGGATTTGCTGGCGACAGCGGAGACGATTGCGAAGAAAATTATCGCGAACGCGCCGCTGGCGGTGCAGTTCGCAATGGAGGCGGTGGAGCGCGGGATGGAGATGCCGCAGGAAGAGGGATTGTATCTGGAGGCGACTTTATTCGGGTTGTGCTGCACCACGCACGATATGCACGAAGGCACGCGCGCGTTTATTGAAAAGCGGCCGGCGAAATTCGAGGGGCGTTAGAGGATGGCTGAAAAATCGCAGGCGAAAAGTGCGCGCGGTGTATTGAATGCGGCGGGCTTGCGCGTCGGAATTGTGGTAAGCCAGTTCAACAGCTTCATCACGGAGCGGCTGCTGACGGGAGCGCTGGACGGGCTCCGGCAATGCGGCGCGGACGAGAAACAAATCGAGATCGCGCGCGTGCCGGGATCGTTTGAGCTTCCGATCACCGCGAAAAAACTGGCGGGGACCGGGCGATTCAACTCCATTATTTGCATCGGGTGTATTTTGCGCGGCGAGACTTCGCACTACGACGTGGTCGTGTCCGAAACGGCGCGCGGGATTCAACTGGCGCAGCTGGATACGGGCGTGCCGCTGATTTTTTGCGTGCTCACTTGCGACACATTGGAACAGGCGATTGACCGCGCGGGGCTGAAATCGGGGAATAAAGGATACGAAGCAGGTTTGGGGGCCGTGGAGATGGGGCAATTGGTGCGCAAGATCGCGAAAAATTCCGGTGGTGGCGCTGCCGAGCGTAAGGGCAGCCGGGCGCGGCGCCGTTAGAATGACGCTGCGCCACAAATCACGCGAGTTTGCCTTGCAGATGCTTTTTGAGTGGGACATGACGCGGCGAAAACCCGCGCTGGTGGAGCAGCATTTCTGGAAACAGGCGCGCGCGGCGGATTCCACGCGAAAATTCGCGAATCAATTGTTCGAAGGCGCGGTGGCGGAGACGGAAGCGAGCGACAAGCTGGTGGAAAAGCTTTCGGAGAATTGGCGTCTGGAACGCCTGGCGGCGGTGGACCGCAGCATTTTGCGTTTGGCGATTTATGAAATGAGATTTGGGACGGCGCCGGGGAAAGTGGCGATTGACGAGGCGCTGGAACTGGCGAAGAAATTTTCGTCGGCGGAGTCGCCGGCATTTTTGAATGGGATTTTGGACGCGGCGTATAAAAGCATTGAGAAGTAGTGAGGCGGCTTCCGGCGGACGTGACAGCATCGTGCTTCACGGACAGCTTACGGCGCATTCGAGCGGTGGGAAGCATGTGCCGCACCTACGGCGCTGGGTCTTTTTAGCGCGGCATAACCCGCGCTTTCGCGCGGGGCTAACTTCTGCCGCGCCTCCGGCGCTGAGTTTGCGAAAGCGGCGGCGCGCCGCCGCACTCCATATAAATCTCGCATTGCTTTGCTGTGGGCTTGCTCGTGGGCGTTAAGCTCGCTCGGCGATCTTCGGGCACGGCATGCCGTGCCCCTACTGCACACTTCTCGCATTGCTTTGCTGTGGCCTTGCTCGTGGGCGTTTAAGTTAGCTCGGTGATCGAGGGGCACGGCATGCCGTGCCCCTACTGCACACTTCTCGCATTGCTTTGCTGTGGCCTTGCTCGTGGGCGTTTAAGTTAGCTCGGTGATCGAGGGGCACGGCATGCCGTGCCCCTACTGCACACTTCTCGCATTGCTTTGCTGTGGCCTTGCTCGTGGGCGTTTAAGTTAGCTCGGTGATCGAGGGGCACGGCATGCCGTGCCCCTACTGCTGCTTATGGCGAGGATGGGCGGCACGAGCTGAGTTGCGCGGGATTAAGCCTCGATGTGGCCTTCGAAAATGCGGACTGCCGAGCCGCTTACTTTGGGGGTTAGTTTGCCGCGTTCTTCCGTCACTTCCACTTGAATTTCGCTGGGACGTCCCATTTCCACGCCTTGGGTGATTGTCAAACTTTCAGACGGCTTCATTTGGCCGTGATGGACCAGGTAGGCGGCGAGAGAGCCGCCGGCGGAACCGGTGGCGGGATCTTCGATGATGCCCCAGGGCACCATGCCGCGGGCGTAGGCGCGGCCGCGTCCGCCGAGCGCGAAGCAATAGGCCATGGTGCCGTGCGGTGAGGTCAAATGCGCGAGCGCGCGCATGTTCATTTGAATTTTCGGAAGCACGGCGCGGGTTTTGAGCGGAACCATGAGATTCGAAATTCCCGTGGAAGCGAATTCGAGGGGGAGCGAGGGGGCGAGGTCGCTGGGTTTCAGGCCGAGCGCGGCGGCGAGAGCGGCGCGAGTGAAAGGAGCGCGGGTGAAACGCGCGGGCTTTTGCGTCATGGTGACGCGCACGGGGCGTCCATTGTGAAAAGTGAATTCGACGGGGAGAATTCCGGCGCCGGTTTGCTGCAGGATGTGCACGCGACCTTCGGATGCGGGGACGACGCCGAGTTCCGCGAGCAAGAACCAAGTGCCGATCACGGGATGTCCGGCGAGGGGCAATTCGCGCGTGGTGGTGAAGATGCGCAGGCGGGCGAGGGCGCGATTATTGGTGGGGCGCTGGATGAATACGGTTTCGGATAGATTCATTTCGCGGGCGATGGACTGCATTTTCGCGGCGGAGAGACCGTCGCCATCGGTGACGACGGCCAGCGGATTTCCGGCGAAGGGCTTGGTGGTGAAAACGTCCAGCGTGTAGAGGCGGCGCTGCATATTTTTTGCCTTTTGGCCCGGATGGCTGCGGGCTCGATATTGGTGCGAATAAAGATCCGGCGCGATGCCTTGCGTCCGGATGATGGTATTTCTTTTACAGGCGTTCCAGTTCGACGAGCGTGCGTTCGTTGCGCACGTTTCCGGTGTTGAGCGTGGTTTTGGGTTCGAGCAAGATGACGTGGACCTCTTCGTCGGCGACGGGAAGATGCTCGACGCCTTTGGAGACGATGATGAATTCACCGGGATGGACCGTGACTTCGCGATCGCGGAATTTCATGCGCAGGCGGCCTTGCACGACGAGAAAGAGCTCGTCTTCGTTGTCATGGTGGTGCCAGACGAATTCGCCGGTGAACTTCACGGCTTTTACGTAGGAATCGTTCAGTTCGCCGATGATTTTGGGACTCCAGTGTTCGTGAACTTTGGAGAGTTTTTCTTTCAGGTTGATTGCTTCCATTTTGGCGCTCCTGATGTAGCGTTTCTGTTAGCCCGTGTGAAAAGCAGATCCCTGCCTGCGGCGAGCGGGCCTCGCTGCGCTCGGGATGACAACCCGCTGAAGTGCAGCGCCCGGCGCGCTCGGAGAAACTTGCTGCCGCTGCCGCGCTACAGGGCCCGGACCACCTTGGATACTTCCGCGAGAACGCGGCGCGTGGTGTCCGGGTGCGTGGTCTCTGAATAAATCCGGAGCATGGGCTCGGTGCCGGAGGCGCGCACCATGGCCCAGCCGACGTCGCCGAGATAGATCTTAACGCCATCGAGATTTTCGCGGCGGGTTACGGGCCAATCCAGGAAGCGATTGAGCTTGGGATCGGCGAAATAGCGCAGCGCTTTTTCTTTCTGACCGTTCTTCAGACTTAAATCTATGCGGCTGTAGTGATGTTCGCCGAATTCGGCATGGAGCATGGCAACCAACTCGCCGAGCGATTTGCCGTGCCAGGCCATCACTTCCGCAAGGAGCAGCGCGTTGACGCTGGCGTCGCGTTCGGGGAGATGGAGTTTGGTGCCGATGCCGCCGCTTTCTTCGCCGCCGAGGAGAATGTCGCTTTCGAGCATGCGGTCGCAGACGTATTTGAAGCCGACGGGAGTTTCCCAGACTTTGCGGCCGAATTTGGCGCCGATTTTGTCAATCAGCTTGGTGGTGGAAAAAGTTTTCACGACTTCGCCGGAAAGATTGCGGGTGCCGGCGAGATGCCAGAGCAGGATGGAGAAAATCTGGTGCGGCGTGACGAAGGCGCCGTCGCGGTCAATCGCGCCGATGCGGTCGGCATCGCCGTCGAGAGCGAAGCCGGCGTCGAATTTGCCTTTGACGACCGCTTCGCGAAGGGCCGCGACGTGGGGCTCGATGGGTTCGGGATTCACGCCGCCAAAAAGCGGATCGCGCGTGCCGCGGATTTCTGCGCAGGCGATTTCGTGCCGGCGGAAGAGATTGCGCAGCAGGCCGCGCCCGGCGCCGTGCATCGGATCAATGCAGAAGCGGAATTTCGCGGCGCGCAGGCGGTCCCAATCCACGAGATTGTTGAGAGTTTCGAGATAGGGAGCGCGGACGTCGAGCGAATGAATGAGTTTTGGTTGCGGCGGAAGCGCGGGAACGCCATCGCGGAGAACTTGGGCGAGTTCGGATTCGATTTGCGCGACGATGGCGGGCGAGGCGGAGCTGCCGTAGCTGGCTTTGTATTTTATGCCGTTCCACTGATAGGGATTGTGGCTCGCGGTGATTTGAACACCGCCCGCGGCGCCGCGCAGTTTCACGAGCAGCGAGAGCGCCGGAGTGGGAGCTGCGTCCGCTGCCAGCCAAACGGGGATGCCCGCTGCGGAGACGGTTTCCGCGGCTACGCGCGCGAAACGTTCGGAGCCGAAGCGGGTGTCGTAGCCGACGAGGAGGCCTGTGCCGGGTTTTTCGGCGCGGATTGCGTAACGGGAGATGGCGTGGACTACCTTGCGGACATTCTCGAAGGTGAAATCCTCGGCGATGATGCCGCGCCAGCCGTCGGTGCCGAAAGTGATGTGGTGCACGTTTGAAAGTATAAGCGATGGGATTTGTGGTGGGAAGGATGGTTCTGCAGGGGAGGGATTTTGGGTGGCGCCAAATTGGGCGGAGCCGGGCGCGCGTGTTTCGGCTGAAGCTGCGATGCGTTTGAGGAAGTCAAAGGATTTAACACAGAGGGCACGGAGGAAAAACATGAGGACACGGAGACTGGGCGCATTAGGCTTCGGGATTGCGGGGACGATAGAGATTTAACGCAGAGTGCGCAGAGGCCGGAGCGCAGAGTCCGCAGAGAAGGCAAATTCGACTGCCAAGGCAAAGAGCCGGCGGGACGCCGACGCTTACGAAGCGGGCACGGCATGGCGCGGCCGTGCTGTTACGCTATACGAGTTTTTTTTGCTTTTGCTGCTCGAGGTATTTCACGATTTTGCCAACGTCTTGCGAACGATCGCGGGGGCAGATCAGGATGGCATCGTCGGTTTCGACAACGACGAGGTTATTGACGCCTATGGCGGCTACGAATTTTTTGGGGCTCCAGAAATAGTTTCCTGAGGCGTCCAGCGCGAAGTGGGGACCTGCGGAGACGTTTGCGCCGGGATGGGCGGCCAGCAATTCGAAGACGGCTTGCCAGGAGCCGATATCGCTCCAGCCGACTTTGGCGGGGAGCACGAAAACGCCGGGCACGGTGTCGTCGCGAGTGGCGGGTTCCATGATGGCGTAATCCACGGAAATATTATCCAGCCGGGGATAAATGCGGCGCAGCGCAGCGGCGTATTTGCGCGTGCCGATGGTTTTGGCGAGACCCGCCAGCGCGGCGTGAGTGGCGGGGAAAAAACGCTGCAAATTTTCGAGGAAAGTGGAGGCGCGCCAGAAA
This sequence comes from uncultured Acidobacteriota bacterium, assembly GCA_963804655.1. Classification (GTDB taxonomy): domain Bacteria; phylum Acidobacteriota; class Terriglobia; order Acidiferrales; family UBA7541; genus Palsa-295. The sequence goes on from CAWDRE010000002.1 coordinate 915,269, forward strand.
AACATTCCGGCGTTCCAGAAATATCGTCCGGCGGACAAGTAGCGGCGCGCGACCGGCAGCGCGGGCTTTTCGGTGAAGCGGCGAACTGTGTATGCGGAGACGCCGCCGGGCCGCGCGGCAATCCGCCCGGCTTCAATGTAGCCGTAGCCGGTTTCCGGGCGCGTGGGAGGAATGCCGAGGACGACGAGATTTCCCGGAGTGCGGGCGAGATCGAGCGCGGCGCGAACCAAGCGGCGATATGCGACGGCGTCGGCGACGAAACTATCGGAGGGCAGCACGGCCATGAGCGCGTCGCCGTGATCGTGCGCGAGATGGAAGGCGGCGAGGCCAATGGCGGCGGCGGTGTTGCGACCGACCGGCTCGGCGAGAATGTGCGAGGGGGGAATGCCGCGAAGTTCGCGGCGAACGGCCGAGGCTTGCTCGATATTGGTGACAGCCCAAAAATTGCCGGGAGAGAAGAGCGGCGCGAGGCGCGACACCGTCTGGCGCAGCATGGTTTCCTCTCCGGTGATGTTCAAGAGCTGCTTGGGAGTGCGCATGCGGCTGCGCGGCCAGAAACGCGTGCCGCGCCCGCCGGCGAGAAGCACGGCGCAAGCGGGGAGATGCTCGGGTTTCGATTTCATGGATACACCAGGCGCGACCAGGCGGATTCGCTCACGCCTTGATCGGCGAGCTTGCGCGCGAATTCGTCAATGTGGCTGGGGACATAGGTGCGCAGAAGCGTGGTGGGCGCGCTCGGCGCCAATTGATACGCGCCAAGAGCCGCGGGTACGAGCCAGGTTTGCGCGGGAGCATATTCGGCGGATGCGGCGCCCCAGCGAAGCGAGCCTTGGCCCTGGAGGAAAATCAGCAAGTCGAAATGTTCGCGCGAGGAGGTGGAGGCGATGCGCTCGGCGAATTCCCATTTTTCGGTGGCGAAATAGCGGCAGGCGACGAAATAAGTTTCGACCATCGCGCCGCGCGTGATGCGGACCGGATCAATTTTGCCGCCGCTCTGCTCGCCAAACTGGATTACCTGCAGCGCTTTTTCGATGTGGAGGTCGCGCAATTTGCCTTGCGCGTCGCGGCGATTGTAATCGTAAACGCGATAAGTGATGTCCGAATGCTGCTGGATTTCGCAGAGGACCAGGCCGCCGCCGATGGTGTGCGCGGTGCCGGCAGGAACAAAGATGGCGTCGCCGGCGCGCATGGGGATGTGTTCCAGGCAATTTTCCGCGGTGCCGTCCACGATGGCGCGCTTGAATATGTCGGCAGTGACGCCGGGTTTGAGGCCGACCATGACTTCGGCGCCTTCGCGCGCGCGCAGGGCGTACCACATTTCCGTCTTGCCGCAGGCGCCCGCGCCCGCGGAGGATTCGTGGCGCTTCGCGAAATCATCGCCGGGATGAACCTGCACGGAAAGCTTTTGCTCGGCGAAAATGAATTTCACGAGCAGCGGAAAGGGTCTGGCGGGATCGGCTTGCGTTCCGGCCCATTCCGGCGGCAGCTTGCGCCAGACGTCGCCCAGCTTTTCGCCCGCGAACGAGCCGGACGCGAAGCGGCATTCGCTGCCGGTCATCCAGGCCTCGCCCAGAGGCTCAGCCAAATTGGATTTGGCGGGGAAAAACGGCGCGAGAGAAAGCGCGCCCCAGGGGCGCGGACTAAATACCGGTTCGAGGCGCGCGGGAGACAGATTCACGTCAGCGGAATTCACGTTGCGTTGCCGAAGAAGCGCGCGAGACGGCGCAATCCTTCGTCTATTCGCTCCATGGAAGTAGCGTAGGAAAGACGCAAATGCCCGGGTGCGCCGAAGGCTTCGCCGGGAGTCACGGCGACGTGTTCGCGCTCGAGAAGCTGCTTGGCGACAGCGGTGGTATCCGGCATTTGCGCATGGTAATGGGCCGAGACATTCGGGAAAACATAAAATGCGCCGAGCGGCGGTGCGCAGCTCACGCCGGGAATCGCGCGAAGGCCGGCGAGGATGCGTTCGCGGCGGCGAGCGTATTCCGCCAGCATGGTGGCGACGGAATCCATCGAACCGCGCATCGCCGCGAGACCGGCATACTGAATGATCGAAGTGGGGTTCGAAGTGGATTGGCTCTGCAGCTTGGCGATGGCATCCACGAGCGGCTTGGGCGCGAGGATATAGCCGAGACGCAGTCCAGTCATGGCGAACGTCTTGGAAAATGAGCCGGCGATGATCAGGCGATGCTTCGGGCCCGGGATGCTGGCTACGGAAAAGGGTTTGGCGTCTTTGTACACAAAATGCGAATAACATTCGTCGGAAAGCAGCCAGATATTGTGGCGGTTGCAGAGATCCTGCAAGCGCGCGAGTTCAGTGGGAGGAATCACGGAGCCGGTGGGATTATTGGGGGAATTGACGATGACGATTTTGGTTTTCGGCGTGATTGCTTTTTCGACTTCGGAAGCGCGCAATATGAAGAAATCGTCCGCGCGGGTGGGCGCGAAGACGGGTGTTCCGCCGGCATATTTCACCATGTCCGGATAGCTGACCCAGTAGGGAGCGCCGATGATGACTTCATCGCCGGGATTGATCAGCGAGCAAACGGCGTTGAAGATGGCGTGCTTGCCGCCGACGTTGACGACGCACTCGGAAGGTTGGTAGGAAGATTCCAGCTGCGCGGCGTGCCAATCGCAAATCGCCTGGCGCAGCGGAGCGATGCCCGCGACGGGCGTGTACTTGGTGCGATTTTCTTCGAGAGCCTGAACGACGGCGCGCTTGATGTGGTCGGGAGTGGGGAAATCAGGCTCGCCGGGGCCGAAGTCGGCGACGTCCACGCCCTGCGCTTTGAGCTTTTCGGCTTCCTGCAACACGACCATCGTCGGCGAGACGTTGATGCGATTGACGCGATCAGCGAGTTGGAAGGTTTCTTCCATTTTTTTCTCGGTGGCCAGTTCCATGGGGCTCCTTCAAGTCTCTCGGTGGAGAATCAATAGCTCGCGGAAAAAGTCAAAACCGGTACTTCAGCGGCTGAAGCCGCACTGATTATTCTGCATTGATGCCGTAGCCGAAGCTACGGCCTACAAAGATTGTCGAATTGTACCGCACACTCCAAGGCTCCGACGCCCTCAAGACCGGTCCCTATCTCCGCAAAATGTAAGCAGCGTGGCGGGAGCGCGCTGCCGCCTCTACTTGAATTTTACACTGAGACGTTCCTGCACGATGGGCGGAACGAATTCTTTTATGGGGCCGCCGAGGCGCGCCAGTTCTTTCACGAGGCGTGAGCTCAGGTAGCTGTACTGCTCGGCGGGCAGCATAAAAACGGTTTCGACGTCTGCCTCGATCTTGCGGTTCATCATGGCCATTTGCAGCTCATATTCGTAATCGGAAACGGCGCGAATGCCACGCACGATGACGTTGGCATTCTTGGCGCGAGCGTAGTCCATCAGCAGGCCGTCGAAGACATCAATTTCCACATTGACCCATTTGAAGGTGGAAGTCTCGAGCATTTCGACGCGCTCTTTTTCGGTGAAGAGGGGGTCTTTTTCAAGATTGTGGGCGACGGCGACGATCAGTTTGTCAAAGATGTTGGAGGCGCGCGTAATCAGGTCGAGATGGCCGTTGGTCACCGGGTCGAATGAGCCGGGATAGATTGCAGTGACTGGTCTGGGAGCGTTGGAATCCATGCGATTCGCGATTCTAACCTAGAAGCTCCTTTGCAGCGCCCAGAAAAATCCACGGCTGCCCGTGGGATGCGCCGCCAAGCAGCTCCGCGGTCCGACGGGCTTCGCCTGACGTATCGCGGATAGAGAGGCACCACGCGCTGGCGTTCTGCGGAGCGGTCTCGAAATCCGTGGCTCCTGAACCAGGTCGGCGCGCGGGGGCCGCTTTCGTCGAAGCTCGTAGAATGGCGGAACTCTGATGGCGGCAGGCAAGCCTCGGTGTCCTCGGGATTGCACCGACTTCTGTCCTTCCGGATGGCGTTTAGCCGCTTAGATCGCATAAATCGCCGTTCAGCGCGGGATTTACGCCATCTGGCGGCAGAATCTTGACCAGTACGACTAAAATGGTCGTTGTTTAACGTATAGGTGCCATTGGAGTTGGACTGTCCGGGATCGCTTGACAAGATTTGTCGTGCGGCCTAGAATGTAAATGCGACTGAATCAGTCGTACATACTCTAATGATGAAGCTATCGAAGAAGGCTGACTACGGATTGATCGCGCTGAAGCATCTGGCGATGCATGGCGGACGCGGGTCGTGCAGCGCAGGGGACATTGCGGAGATATATAAGATGTCCACGCCGCTGATGGCGAAAGTGCTGCAGAAATTGGCGAAGGGTGGATTGGTGGCGGCGCGGCATGGATCGAGCGGTGGATACACTTTGGCGCGGGACGCTTCGTTGATCACGGCTTTGGATGTGATTCGGGCGATTGATGGACCGCTATTCATTACATCGTGCGTGACTTCGCGCGGAGCGTGCGATGTGACGACTACCTGTTCGATTCGGGAGCCTTTGCGGCGGGTGAATGAGAGTATTTTGGCGGTTTTGGGGAATGTGACGATTTCGCAGATGACGGACGAGGCGCCTATGTCGGAGATGGTGGAGTTGCGGGTTTGAAGGTTGTGGCGCGCGGGCTTCGGTAAAGATTTAACACAGAGGACACAGAGTTAAAGACTGAGGACACGGAGAGTTTGCACAAAAGCATCACCGCAGAGACGCAGAGGGCGCAGAGAAAGACACCGGCAGGACCCGCAGGCTTCGGTTCGCGGCCAGATTTGAGCGGCAGCGCCACTTTACTTGGGTTTGGGCATCTAAATTGAACGGGGTTGAGGAGATAGAGAATGGCAATCAAGCTTCCGATTTACTTTGATAATCACGCGACTACGCAGGTGGATCCTCGCGTGGTTGAGGCGATGCTGCCCTACTTTACCGAGAAGTATGGCAATTCCGCGAGCCGCAACCATGAATACGGGTGGAAGGCGGAAGAGGCGGTGGAAAACGCGCGCGGGCAGATCGCGAAGTTGATCAATGCCACGCCGAAAGAGATCGTCTTTACCAGCGGCGCAACGGAATCCACGAACCTGGCGATCAAGGGCGTGGCGGAAATGTACCGCGAGAAGGGCAATCATATTATTACGCAGGTGACCGAGCACAAGGCGACTCTGGATACCTGCAAGCGCCTGGAGAAATACGGTTACGAAGTGACCTATTTGCCGGTGGAGAAGGATGGGCGCGTCAATCTGGATGAATTGCGCAAGGCCATCACGCCGAAAACGATTCTGATTTCGATTATGTACGCGAACAACGAAATCGGCGTAGTGCAGCCGATCGCGGAAATCGGCAAGATCGCCAAGGAAAAGGGCATCTTCTTCCACGTGGACGGCGTGCAGGCCATCGGGAAGATTCCGGTGGACGTGCAGAAGGATGGGATTGACCTGCTTTCCATTTCGGCGCACAAGCTTTACGGGCCGAAGGGCGTGGGCGCGCTGTACGTGCGGCGCAAGAATCCGCGCGTGCAACTGGCCGCGATTATTGACGGCGGCGGGCACGAGCGCGGGATGCGCTCCGGTACGTTGAACGTGCCGGGAATCGTGGGGCTGGGCAAGGCTTGCGAGCTGTGCCAGCAGGAAATGGCGACGGAGAGCGAGCGATTGAAGCGGCTGCGCGAGCGATTGCGCGAATCCATCATGTCGCGGCTGGACGAGACGTTCATTAATGGTTCGATGGTGCATCGCCTGCCGCACAACATCAACATCAGCTTCGCGTATGTGGAAGGTGAATCGCTGCTGATGGGGATCAATGACATTGCGGTGTCCAGCGGCTCGGCGTGCACTTCGGCGACCCTGGAACCGAGCTACGTGCTGAAGGCTTTGGGCGTGGGCGAGGATTTGGCGCATACGTCCATCCGATTCGGGCTGGGCCGGTTCAACACGGAAGAGGAAGTGGATTACGTGGCGAACCGGGTGGTGGAGACGGTGCAGAGACTGCGCGAACTTTCGCCGCTGTATGAGATGGCGAAAGAGGGAGTGGACGTGAGCAAAATGAAATGGCAGGTGGCCTCGGAATAGAAAGAAAATCCAACGTCGAGGAGGAAACGTGACCTACGAAGGCACAATCGGCGTACATCGAACGAGCAGCGGCAGCGAAACCGTGTTTGATGTTTTCTTTGCACCCAATGCAGACGGTGCGGCGTGCAATTCGCGACGTTTTCGGGAGATTGGGGAACTCGGCGATTTTCTGGAGTTCCTGCACCTTCGCGAGGAGGTGGTGGCCCGAACACTGGTGGAAGTTTGCGCGGGACGATCGGCTTCGATCGCACCCGTCACACTAACGGACGAAGTGATTTCAGGGGAAGGATTGGATAGCACTGTCACTATGAAGAGGAGAATCAACTAATGGCTTACAGCGACAAGGTGATCGAGCATTACAACAATCCACGGAACGTCGGCTCGCTGGACAAGGCCGATCCGAACGTGGGCACGGGTTTGGTGGGCGCACCGGAATGCGGCGACGTAATGAAGCTGCAGATGAAGGTGAACCCCGAAACTCGCGTGATCGAAGAGGCTAAGTTCAAGACGTTCGGCTGCGGCTCGGCGATTGCGAGTTCTTCGCTGGCGACCGAATGGGTGAAGGGCAAGACGGTGGAAGAGGCGCTGGCGATCAAGAACACGGACATCGTCCGCGAGTTGGCGCTGCCGCCGGTGAAGATCCATTGTTCGGTGCTGGCCGAAGATGCGATTAAGGCGGCGCTGGGCGACTGGAAGAAGAAGCAGGGCGAGACTTCGGCTTCTCCGGCCGAGACTGCCAGCGCGCATAACTAAGCAGGTGGTGGCGCTTCGGGTTGGGCGTTGTTCGTTGAGCTGCCGCTGATTTTACGGCGGCAGTTTTGGGGATGACGGCAGTGGCTAGTGATTGGTGATCAGCGATTCGTGGCTGGCGGCTGGAAACGCGATTGGCCACGTTTGTCAGGGGAGCTGCAGCAACGTCATGATTCACGTATCGGAGAAAGCGGCGGAGAAAATCCGGGAATTGTTGCAGAAGGAAGGCGTGCCGGCGGAATCCGGCGGGCTGCGCGTGGGTGTACAGGGCGGCGGCTGCTCGGGGCTGAGCTACGCGATGCGTTTGGATACGGAAGCGCGCAATCGCGACAAGGTTTTTGAAGAGAACGGCGCGCGCATTTTCGTGGATGCCAAAAGCTACCTCTACCTTCACGACACGACGCTGGATTATCACGAAGACCTGATGAAGCAGGGCTTCGTCTTCCAGAACCCTCAGGCGACGCGTAGTTGCGGGTGCGGAAGCTCGTTCACTGCCTAAGGCCGGAGCGCGGGCAGCGCGCCGGGCAGTTTAGGTCCACACGGATTTTCTGAAACCCAGTCAATCGTCCGCGGCGGTGGAGGCATGGCTGGAACTGTCGGTTAAGGTAGCGGGCTGCACGCGGCGGCGCCGGCATTCGCTGGAGAAGGAATCGAAGACGCATGAGCATTTCACAGCCCCAGAAAAAGCGCGCGGAAGGAGTGCCGGTTGCAAGCTGTTGGAATTGCAAAGGCGCGGTGAGCGGCGCGCATTTTTGCGCGGCTTGCGGGAAGATCCAGCCGCTGCCCGGCGGGTGGGATTATTTCCGGTTTTTCGGATTGCCGCAGAAATTAACGATTGATCCGGCCGAGTTGGAAGGGCAATTCCACATTTTGAGCTGGAAGCTCCATCCGGATAATTTCGTGCGGGCGGGGGAATTCGAGCGGAATCTTTCGCTGGAGCGCTCTTCGGAATTGAACGACGCGTACCGCACTTTGCGCGAGCCTATTTCGCGCGTGGAATATCTTTTGGAGCATCTGGGCGTGCGCAAGGAAGGGACCACCAAGCAGCAGGCGCCGCCGGAATTGCTGGAGGAAGTTTTCGAACTGAATGAGTCATTGGATGAATTGCGCGAGGCGCGGGCCGGCGGTGGAGATGTGGCGGGTTTGCGAGGACGTTTGGATGCGGCGGCTGTGAATTTTCAGGAGAAGCTGGCGGAGGTGGATGCGGAGTTGGCAGCAATTGGGCGCCAGTGGGATGCGGCGGTGGATTCGAACGCCGATGATGCGCAGCGGGGAGCGCTGCTGGCAAGGATGAACGAGGCGCTGAACAGACGCAGCTACATTCGGAATCTAGTGGCCGGCGTACAGAAGGAATTGGCGGAAGCGTAGCGGCTGGGAAGAGCAGATCCCTCGCTGCGCTCGGGATGACACGTTCTTTTAGATTTTGCGGAGAGAGTGATGGGACGCGTAGTGGGAATTGATTTGGGGACGACGTTCAGCCTGATTGCGTATATGGACGCGCAGACGGGGACGCCGAAGTGTATTCCGGGGCCCACTGGTTCGGCGCTGTGTCCCTCGGTGGTGAGCGTAGATAGCGACGGGAAGATTATCGTGGGGGATGCCGCGCGGCAGCGTTTGCTGACGCAGCCTGAGCGGACGATTTATTCCGTGAAGCGATTGATGGGCCGGGGCGTCGCGGACGTGCAGAGCGAATTGAAGATTTTTCCCTTCCGGATTGACCCGGACAGCGGCAACGTGATTCGCGTGCGGCTGGGCGAGCGGAGTTTCACGCCGCCGGAAATTTCCGCGTACATCCTGCGCGAACTGAAAGCATGGGCCGAGAAATATTTCAACGAGCCGGTGGACCGCGCGGTGATCACGGTGCCGGCGTATTTCAATGACGCGCAGCGGCAGGCGACGAAGGACGCGGGGCGTTTGGCAGGACTGGAAGTTTTGCGGCTGGTGAATGAGCCGACGGCCGCGGCGCTGGCGTATGGACTACACAAACAGAAGCGCGGATACGTGGCCGTGTACGATTTTGGCGGCGGGACGTTTGATATTTCGATTTTGAAATTGATCAGCACCACGGAAGGCGACATTTACCAGGTGCTGGCGACGAATGGCGACACGCATCTGGGCGGCGATGACATTGATAACGCTTTGCTGGACCTGGCGCGGCGGGAAATCCAGGCAAAATTCGGCGTGGAGCTGGATCCGCGCGGCGAAGGGATTCAGACGCTGCGCAAGAGCCTGATCCGCGCAAAGCACGAACTTTCGACGGCGGAAAAGACCGCGATTCAGTATCCGCTGGAGGGCAAGGGAATGTACGTGCGCGAAATCCGGCGCGCGGAGTTCGAGGAATTGATCCGGCCGATCGTGGCGCGCACCATGACGCCCGTGAAATTGGCGATGGCCGATGCGAAGCTTAGCGTGGAACAGATTGACGAGGTGGTGCTGGTGGGCGGTTCGACGCGGATTCCGCTGGTGCGCAAGACCGTGGGCGATTATTTCGAACGCGCGCCGCACTGCGAGCTGGATCCGGACGAGGTGGTGGCACTCGGCGCGGCGGTGCAGGCAGACATTCTCGAGACGGGCGTTAAGACGATGCTGCTGCTGGATGTGACGCCGCTGTCGCTCGGAATCGAAACCATGGGCGGCGTGGTGGCGAAAATCATTCCGCGCAATTCGACGATTCCGGCGAGCGCGCAGGAGCTTTTTACCACGGGAGTGGAGAATCAGACGGCGATTGACGTGCATGTCCTGCAAGGCGAGCGCGAGCTGGCGAAGGATTGCCGGTCGCTCGCGCGATTTCAGCTGAAGACACCGCCGGGGCCCGCGGGGCTCGCGCGCATCGAAGTGAAATTTCTAATTGATGCGAACGGCATTCTGCAAGTGGCCGCGCGAGACATGCGCACCAGCGAGCAGCGCACCATTGAAGTGCAGCCCAGCTACGGGATTTCGGATACGGACATCGAGAGGATGCTGGAAGAGTCGATTGAATATGCGGAGCAGGATTTTGCGGAGCGCCAGTTGATCGAAGCGCGCACGGAAGCGGAGACGATCGCGGCGGCCACGGTGAAGGCGCTGGCAGAGCCGCGCGCGCGGGAAATTGCGGCGGAAGAGCGCGTGGCGATCACCGAGTCCGAAGCGAAGCTGCGCACGGCGATGCTGGGGACAGATTATAAGTTGATTCGCAGCCGGATTGACGAGCTCAATCAGGCGACCGAGCATTTGGCTGAAGTGCTGATGAATGGCGCACTGCAGACGGCGTTTGAGGGGAAGCGGTTGGATGATGTGTGAGCGGCGAGGTGAGTTGAGCATCAGAAAAGCAGATCCCTCGCTACGCTCGGGATGACAACACACGTTGCGTGGGGCAAGTTTCATGGCGCGAGAGTTAGCGCAGCCAGAGGAGTGAGGGAGAATGGGCGGTAAGAATCCATATATTGAAGAGACAAAGTTCACGCCCGCGACGAAGAAGTATAAGGTCACGTTTGTGAAAGAAGGCAAGACGGTAGAGATCGATCCGCACAAGGTGCCATACGGGCACGACGGATTGCCGGGCAGCTTGCTGGATATTTCGCAGGGCTTTCACATGGGGCTGGATCATGCGTGCGGCGGAGTGTGCGCTTGTTCGACGTGCCACGTGATCGTGCACGAGGGGCTGGATTCATGCAATGAAGCTACCGACGCGGAGCTGGACCAATTGGATGAAGCGCCGGGCGTGACGCCGAAGTCGCGGTTGGGTTGCCAGTGCGTGCCGGATGGGACGAAGGATATTGTGGTGGAGATTCCTGAGTGGAACAAGAATTTCGCGAAGGAAGCGGAACATTAAGCCACGGAGCATGCGTCAGCGCAGAGCAAACCCCCAAGAGAGATCCCTGCCTGCGGCAAGCAGGCCTCGCTGCGCTCGGGATGACAGATGCGTTGCTTCTTTGCTCTGCGCGCGACGGAGCCCGAGCACGGAAGACGACAAAACGGAGCCGAAATGCCGAATACATTTGATTGGGATAGCCCGGAAGAAATTGGGATCGAACTGGCGGAAACGCATCCTGGCGTGGACCCGCTGACGGTGAGGTTTACGGATTTGCTGAAGTATGTGACTGCGCTGCCTGGATTTGTGGGCGATCCGAAACTTTCGAATGAAGGGAAATTGGAAGCGATCCAGATGGCCTGGCATGAGGAATTTCTGGACGCACAGGCGTAGCGTCGTTTGGGTCAGACGTTCCCATCCTCTTTGAAATCCGCTGTAAACACCGCAGCATGCAATCCTTTTCCGGCAGAGCGTTGACGCGCCGTGCTCCTCCGATGCCAATTTGGCGTTTTGCCGCAATTTTGTATTCTCCAGTCTCTTCCGCTCGTTCGAGCCCGGTTGCTATATTCTTGTGTGCGATGAATTGATTTGCGCTAGCCAGGAGTGACGCCATGGAAACTGATCTGCGGTATCCCATTGGGAAATTTCACCGTCCGGGAGCGCTTGCGGATGCGCAGCGAGCGGAATATATCGCGGTGATTGAGGACACGCCGGCACGCGTGCGCGCGGCGGTGCAGGGATTGACGGAGCAGCAGTTGAATACGCCGTATCGGCCGGGCGGATGGACCGTACGTCAGGTGGTGCATCACGTGCCGGACAGCCACATGAATGCGTACGTGCGCTTCAAGCTGGGGCTCACGGAAGACGAGCCGATGATCAAGCCTTACGAAGAAGCGAAGTGGGCGGAACTGGCGGACGCGAAGAATTCGGCGATCGAGCCATCGCTCGGGCTGCTGGAAAATTTGCACAAGCGCTGGGTACTATTGCTGCGGTCGCTGGGGCCCGCGGAGTGGGCACGCAGGTTTCACCATCCAGAGTGGGAGAAGCCGATGTCGCTGGATGATCAGGTGGCGCTGTATGCGTGGCATGGGCGTCATCACGTGGCGCACATCACGGCTTTGCGCGAGCGCGAAGGATGGCAGTGAAACGGCGGAAAATGGAAAACAGAAAAGAGAAAATGGAAATCGGAAGCTGCAAATTAGAAAAGAGGGAATGAAATACGGGCGCCTGATAGAACATATCAGGAGTTCATTTGAAATGCGGCTGGAACCTGAAAGTTTTTAGAAACTCAGCCCTCAGGGATTTGCAGCGACGGTCTGGTCCTTCAAGTGCTTTGCGCAGGCTTCCGCGGTGCTCTGTTGGCCGTGCGCAGAGCTATCTTTGTGAGCTTCGTACGCGAAGACGACCTCGCCGGTCTTGACGTCGGAAACGCTGATGCTCGCGTCTTCGTTGGAGTGCCAGTTACCCATGATCACCTTTTTCGCGGTGCTCGCCTTTTGACTTTCGGAATGCCCCGTAATGATGTAATCGGCCTGTGCCTTATCTTCGACGACCTGTAGCGGAACTTTTTTCTTGGTCATCGCGGCCTTCAGGTAGGTCTCAAAACCGTCCATAGGTTCCAGGAAGACCTTCGACCCGGCCGGAATTGATTTTGATTGTTGAGCCCTACAGGGAGCCACGACCGAAAGCATTACGATGCACATGAACACGCAAAAACCGATTCGCTTTGCCGACATTTTTGCCTCCACGCAGATTGAGTTAAGGGCGACCCGTGGTATGGTCACTTACCGGTGATGTTTTCCTTCAGGTGTTTGGCGCATGCTTCGGCGGCGCTTTGTTTTCCCCGAGCGGAATTCTCCTTCTTTACGTTGTAGCCGAAGACGACCTCTCCCGTTTTCAGGCTGACCACCTTGATGCTGGCCTGCTCGTTGGAGGCGTCCGTCCCCAGGAAAAGCATCTTGGCCCATCCCGCTTTATCGGACTGGGAGATTCCTGAAATTTCATAATCCGCCTTGGACTTGTCGGATACTACGACGATTGGCACCTGTTTCTTGACGATCGCCGCGACGAGGGCAATGTCGAATCCTCCCTCCATCGGGGCTACATACACTTTGGAGCCACTCTCAACGCGGCCCTTGGACTCTGCATCCGCGGGGTTAGCTGCCTGGTAGGCCAATGAAGGCTGCACAGTAAAGACGACGAGCAGGAGCGTTGTAGCCAACTTGCTGGAGAGCATCGCAGACCTCCTGAAAACGTGGCGAGATATTGGCAGGATTATGCTTTTTTGACAACAGCATGCGGCGCGAATGTGTCCGATGCCAAAACCAGAGGCGGCCCAACGCAAGGCTCAATAGCTCCGACAATTGAACTAGAGGCAAGTAATAGTGAAGCACCACTTGAAATGTCCGGTAACGCGACAAACCAGGACTTAATCAAGCCAGAATGTTCTAACGGGCCTTCTGACTCGGAATAACTTCCGGTTAGCTCGTGGTGCGCCAAAAATGTAGCTGGTCCGCCCAATGCGCGCAATCGCCCAATTGCGTCAGTTGGCTTGTTTCGCGCTCGTTCTTGGCTGACGAGGTATACTTTCGCGCAACAGGAGGTTTCCCACCATGAGCACAAAGCTTTCAGGTTTCAGGGGCGAATTCCTTTGGGAATATGACTACGCGCAAAAGCAGATGCTTGCATTGGCGGAGGCTTTCCCGGCGGACCGATATGGGTGGCGGCCGGCAGAAACGGCGCGCGCAGTAAGCGAAGTTCTGGTGCATGTTGGAGCTAGCGGTCGTGCGTTTCTGGTCGTTCTGGGAGTGAAAGTAGAGCCGGATCTGTACGGCAAGCTGGAAGGCGAGGGCGTGGCGCGGAACATGGCAATGCTAGCGAGAAACGAGAGCCTGGAAAAAAGCGTGACGGACAAGGCTGACGTGCTTGCTTTGCTGAGGACATCGCTAAGCGCTGTACGCACAGCGTATGCGGAAACCTCCGATGCCGAGTTAGAAAGGCCGGAAATGTTCGGTGCGGAAAGCTCGACACTGCGCCGCCTCTATATGCGAACCGTATGCCACCTCCACGAGCACATGGGACAGCTCATCGCCTACGCTCGCGCAATGGGCTTACCCGCTCCGTGGCGGGGTGAGCACGACGCTTGGCGGAAGGCCGTTGAAGAGAAACTGGCAGCCTCAAAGAAATGAAGGCCCTCTGATATTGGAGATAAACTCCGATCACACTCATTGAGTAGGTTTTGTTTTTCCCGGTGAGTGGTCGGCAACCCGGAAACAATCTTGAAAGTCACAAATTAAGCGGTCAAGTCCTGGTTAACGCAGTAATCGGGAACTGGCCTGCCGCCGAATGCTAGGCAAGCTTGTGTTAAACTATTGGCGTTAGCGCGGGTTGGCGTTGCTTGCCAGCGGCAGGAAATCGAGTTTGTTACACAAACATTACAAAAACACCTCGCAACACGCATAAAACCCAATGTGGCGCTATGGTGCAACGGTTAGCACGCGGCCCTTTCAAGGCTGAAATACGGGTTCGATTCCCGTTAGCGCTACCAAAGATTTGTGTCGAATGGAATTGAATTCCTCAGCGTCGCCGCACGGTTCGCCGATTCTCGATCGAAAACTTGGTTATCTGGTTCTGCGGGTCGCGTTGGGTCTGAGTATCTTCATGCATGGACTGGTGCGTCTGCCGCATCTGCAGGAATTTGCCGACGGCCTGGTAAAGATGTTCGCGGATACGCCGCTGCCCGGAATGCTGGTGCGCGGGTTTGGCTTGAGCCTGGTTTTTGTGGAGGCAGCCGTCGGCCTCCTGGTCCTGCTGGGACTGTGGACGCAAGAGGCGCTGCTGGTAGGTTCGGCGACCATGGCCGCGCTGGTGTTCGGAACCGCGCTGCGCTCGGACTGGAATATCCTGGCGATCCAACTTCTGTATGTAGCGATTTACGCCACGCTGCTGGCGACACGCGAATACAACGGCTACTCCCTCGATGGGTTGCTGCGGCGCTGAGACTGCGTGTGGTGCGGTGAGCGGGGCCCTTCCGCGACTGAGTTTGCGAACACACTGGCGACTTCAAGCTTGCAACGAATTCGAGTAACCTATGATCGAACATCTGATCGAACATCCGACGAACTTAAGGACGTACAGCGCGCGCGAATCAAAAGGGCGGGCTGGGCATAAAGGAGAATTATAGTGGCGGATTTGATGAGGACTTCGAACCCGGCGTTGAACCCTAAGGCGTTTGAGGGGGAAGGCGTCGCTTTGGGCGACGCAATGACGTTGCAGGGCACGGTGAATAAGACGGGACTGTTGCTGATCTGCGTGATCGCGACGGCGGCCTGGACGTGGAATATTTTCATGCATTCGCAGAATCCCCAAGCGGTGATGGGACTCGCCTTGATTGGTGGAATCGGCGGATTTATTTTCGCAATGGTGACGATATTCAAGAAGACGTGGGCGCCGGTGACGGCGCCGATTTATGCGCTGCTCGAGGGCTTGGTGCTGGGCGGCGTCTCCGCCATGTTTGAATCGCACTACCACGGGATTGCGATTCAGGCGGTGAGCTTGACGTTTGGCACCTTGGTGGTGCTGCTGCTGGCGTATCGCTCGGGGCTGATTCCGGTGACGCAGAAGTTCAAGCTCGGCGTGATTGCTGCGACCGGCGGTATCGCGCTTTTTTATCTGGCGTCCATCGTGTTGGGGTTTTTCGGGATTCACTTCACGACGATCAACGGTTCGGGGCCGATCGGGATCGCCTTCAGCGCGTTCGTGGTGGTGATTGCGGCGCTGAACCTGGTGCTGGATTTTGATTTCATCGAGAGCGGAGTGGCCGCAGGCGCGCCGAAATACATGGAGTGGTACGCGGCGTTCGGATTGATGGTCACGCTGATCTGGCTGTACTTCGAAATTCTGCGTTTGCTTTCGAAGTTGCGTGAACGCAACTGATGGCGGACGCGCCGCCGCTCACGGCACGTTTCCAGCGCGCGCTGGCTTACGCGGCGCGGGTGCACGCGCGGCAATACCGGAAGGGCACGACGCGACCTTATATAGGGCATCTGCTGGGCGTTACGTCCATCGTCTTGACGCACGGCGGCGATGAAGACGAAGCGATTGCCGCGTTGCTGCACGATGCGGTGGAAGACCAAGGTGGAAAGCCGCGGCTGCGCGAAATCCGGCGGAAATTTGGCGCGCGCGTGGCGCGCATTGTGGAAGGTTGCACGGATTCGGACGTGGAGCCGAAGCCTCCCTGGCTGGAACGAAAAACGGAATACCTGCGGCATTTGCAGCACGCGGATTCTTCGGTGCGTTTAGTTTCGGCGGCGGATAAGGTTTACAACGCGCGGGAAACGCTGGAGGACCTTCGCAGGCACCGCGATCGTTTGTGGAAAAGATTCAAGGGCGGCAAGCAGGGGACGTTGTGGTATTACCGTGAAGTGGGCAAGATTCTGCGGCGGAAGGGTCCGAAGGAATTGGCCGCTGAGCTGCAACGTGTGGTGAGGGAACTTACCCGGGCGGCGAAATCGTCGTCGAAGAAGTAGGGCTGCGCTTTCGCGAGATTTAGGTCGTCGCTTGACGCAAAATCTGCACGACTTAGCCCCCGCAAAACCTTCGAATTGCTGACAACTAATAGGGGTAGCTCGCCTCCAAATCGGTAACATTATTACCCCGCCCGAGCCGAACTGGAAAATCCTCGATTTTCTAAACTACCGTAAGTACTTCCATTGCAGTTAATTACCAGGTATCCGGGCGTGGCCTGCCAAGTGCAATACGTGTGCTGGAAACTGAGGCTCGCCTGCCTTGCAAGGGCGATTCGAGGGTGTAAGCGTGAAAGAGCTGGAAACGAAGAAAAACGGGGCAAGCGTCCAGGCTAGCTGCCAGCGCGGATTCTCGATGATCGAGATGTGCGTGGTGGTTTCGTTGATCCTGGTGCTTTCAGCGATGGCGGTATTTTCGATCCGGCCGGCGCTGCAAGACGCGAATTGCGACACGGCGATGCGCCAGGTGATTGATCAATTGCGGCAAGCGCGCGAATACGCGATCACCAACCGGCGCTACGTGCAGGTGACGTTTCCGGTGGTCGCGGGTTTTTCGTCCGTCGTAATTACGCAGCGGAACGACTTGACGACGGGCGCGGGCGCATTGAATCCAGTATTGAGCACAGTGCCGATTCACGATCCCGAGCAATTTTATGTTTTTGCGGCGCTTGGTGATACGCCGGACGCCTACGGAAACGCTGCCGGAATTACGTTCGAGGGAATCAGCGGCGGGCCGGTGGGCGGGATGCTGTTCCAGAGCGACGGAGAGCTGGTGGACGGAGCATCGTACCAGCCTATCAACGGAACGATTTTCCTGGGCCTGGCGGGACAGACGCCAACAGCGCGAGCGGTAACGGTGCTGGGCGGAACAGGGCGCGTGCATGCCTGGAAGATTTCGGGGAACACATGGACACAGTTCTGAAGGAGATGGGGACAATGCGGCAAACGAAGAAGTGGCGCAGAGCGGCCGGATTCACGCTGATCGAGACGATGGTAGCGCTGGTGGTGCTGGGCGTGGGCGTGCTGGGACTGGCGGCGATGTTGGCCGACTCGCTGGCCTATATGACGGGTTCGCAATACGACTTCATCGCGCAGCAGAAAGCGGAAGAAGCCGCGGAAGCCATTTACACGGCGAAATATACGAATAACGCGACGTTTGCCCAGCTCTCGAATAACACGGCGGGAAATCCGGCCGGATTATTTTTGGTGGGGCCGACGCCGCTGCTGATTCCCGGGCCCGATGGATTGGTGGGAACGGTCGCGGACGCAGGACAACCGCCGGCGTACATCGTGTATCCGGGACCGGACGGGAAACTAGGGACTGCGGACGACGTCCAGGTGCCGCTGGGAGAATTCACGCGCACGATCGCGATTTCCCCGGTGCCAGGCTACACGAACAGCCTCAATCAAGTGGTGATCACGGTGAATTATACGGCGGGGCGATTCAAGCGCGCGTACACGCTGACGACCTATGTATCGGCATTCTAGGGTTTGCGAGGAGCAAGGGATGAAGCGGCAAAAGGGATTCTCACTGCTGGAGTTGATGGTTTCGATGGTGATCGTCGTCGCGGTGGTGGCGACGGCAATCGGCGCGTTGATTCAAGCGGAACATGCCACGCAGGCTGTGGCCTTTGAGGCTAATACACAGGAAAACCTGCGGGCTGGAATGCATTTCATGGTCCGCGACCTGATGCAGGCCGGCGAAGGAATTCCGCAGGGCGGAATTTCGATTCCCTACGCGGTAGCGACCTCGAGCCTCAACCGTCCCGGCACATCTGCGCCGGTGTCCACGAAATTTCCGACCGCTTACACGACGCTGCCGGCAATCACGCCGGGTTGGCAAGCGGGATCGCTGGCGACTTCCATCAACCCGGCAACGAATGCGGTGCTGACGGGAATTCGCACGGACATGATCAATATTCTGTACGCGGACAATATTTTGCAGGATACGGCGAACAATTATCTTTACAGCTATCCGATCAGGCAAGACTCGCCAGCGGTGCCCGATTGCAACAATGGCAATGCCGCCGCGATTTCCGCGACGGGCGCGACGGTAACGCTCGATCCAGCGTGTTTCATCATGCCCGGCAAGACGAATCCGATTACCGTGGGCAACTTGATCATGTTCCACAACCAGAATGGCACGGCGCTGGAGTATGTGACGAGCGTCGCGGGGCAAGTGATCAGTTTCGGAGCCGGCGATCCGGCAGGCCTGAATCAAACCGGAGACGCGTTCGGAACGGTGGCGCAACTGGCAACTACGCCGGGAGTATTCCCACCCACCACGATCACGCGCGTGTGGATGGTGACTTATTACATCAACGTCACCAACGCGCTGGACCCACAACTGATCCGCCAGGTGAATTATCCGAATTATCCGGCAGGTGGCGCAGCAAATCCGCCGCAGACGATCGCGGACGATATCGAGAATTTAGCGTTCAGTTACGACATCACCAGCTCGACCGACCCGGCGGGGACTTACACGCTGGGTCCTGGGAACGCCCAGCAGCCCATTCTGCCGGACACGCCGGCGCAAATTCGCGCGGTGAACGTGTTCCTGGCGGGACGTTCGGAGCAGGTGTACAAGGCGACTTACACGCCGCAGTACCTGCGCAATAACTTGAGCACGCAGGTGAGCATCCGCAGCTTGTCGTTCACGAACCAGTTCAATACGTCTTCGTCGTCAACGACACCATAGGCTGGCGAGCAGGAAAGAAGCACCGTGATTCGAATGAGATTTCCAAGGAGAGCCGCTGTGAGAACGGAAAGAGAAAAGGGAGTCGCACTGATAACCGCGCTGCTGGTACTGATCCTGATCTCCGCGATCGTGGTGGGCATGAGCTGGATGGTGATGACGGATCAACGCCTGGGCGGAAATAACGAGAGCCGCGAACTGGCGTTCTACGGCGCGGAAGCCGGCATGGAAAAGTTGACGACCGACGTGGCCAATTCGTTTTCCACCTCGGGCGCGCTGACCGCGGCGGATATCACGTCAATCGCCGCAACGCCTCCGACTGGGCTGGCCGGCATCACCTACGTGAATTCCCAGGGCGTTTCCACGTATCAGATCACGCCGTTGGTTCCGGTCTCGAGCAACGCGACGATTCTGCCGCCGAGCCCGTATGCGGGCATGCAAGGGCTGATCACACCGTTCACGCTGACGGTGGCGGCACAGAATTCCACGACGGGAGCGGAAGTGAAGCTGACGCGGCAGGTGCAGGTGGTCGCGATTCCCGTGTTTCAGTTCGGCATCTTTTCGGATTCGGATATATCGTTCTTCAACGGCCCGTCGTTTAGTTTCGGAGGCCGCACCCACACGAACGGAAACTTGTGGCTGGCGCCGAATACCGGTCCTCTTTTTCTGGGAGACAAAGTGACGGTGGTGGGCCAGGTAATCCGCACGAATCTTGAGAACGGATATGCGGGCACTTCAGGATCCACCTATGGCGGATACGTTTCCATCGCCTTGAGTCCGGATCCCGCGCTCACGAACGAGCCGGGCGGTTCTCCTTACACGAACTCCTCGTGGCGCCAACTGGCGTTCACCGAGGGCAGCGTGAATTGCTGCAGCGTTTACGGCGCAATCAGCTCGAGCCTGAACAATCCGACTTGGACGGGCACCGTAATTCCCGCGTATAACGGGCAGCTGGAAAACAACGTGGCGCCGCTGAATCTTACTTCCACGGCCTTGAGCGGTATTCAGACGCCGATCTCATTGATCCGTCGAGCCGTGCAGGGCGAGAAGGCCGCTAATCCCGCCGAGTTCAACGAACAATATTTCTCGGAAGCGACGATGCGGATCCTGATTGACGATTATGCAACGCCCGGAGTTCCGGGAAGCGGTTGTGCCGCTTCGAATATGATGGCTTTGGACGGGATTGACGCTTCGCAGCCGCCGATTGACTTGGCGACCCTGACTACCAAACCGGCGTGGTGGAATACATACAGCACGCAGACCTTTTTGCCTCTGCCGGCGTCGGGGGCAACTGCGCCCTCCTACACCGTGTACAACGTCACCTCGGCCGGCACGGGAAATGGCTATTGGGTACAAAATGGCCAGCCGATCATCACTGGTTGCATCAAGATCGAATATCAAGACACCGCCAATAATTTCCACGACTACACCCGGCAGATCCTGGGACTGGGATACTCGGGACGGAACATCGATCCTCTAAACGGCGCTGTCCTTTCGCCCACCTTGCCGACGCTGACGCTGGCCCAGAAGATCAACGCGCAAGGGCCGACGACATTGGCAGCGACGATTCCGTGCACGGATCCGAGCACGACGGCCATCATTCGCCTGGCACGCGTCCGGGATAATCCGAGCACCGCGATCGCCGGGAATGCCTGGTGTGGCACGACGAACGACACCGTGGCCACGGATTACTGGCCATTGGTGCTCTTTGATTCCCGCGAGGGAGGATTTCGTCCGAGCGTGATTCTGGCGAACAGTCCTGCCAAGGAGAATTTGCCGCAGATTCCGGCGCTCGGCGTGATGAATTACGTGGAGATCGATGCCGCTAACCTGGCGACATGGCTCAAGAACAACCAGGGTGTGCTGGCTCTGAACAACCACACCGGCTTCACCTTGTATTTTTCCGACCGCCGCGGTGAGCAACCCGACCCGAATGCCGGTAATACTTTGACCGGCTCCTTCGGATTCGAAGACATCACGAATGGACTTACGGACGCTGCCAACGGCTGCCCGGATAAAGCACTGAGCGCGGGCGAAGACCTGGAAGGCGACGGCACATTGCGCATTTACGGTGGCACGCCCGCTGCGATTCCGTTCCCGTACGCTCTTACCAATGCCGTACCGACGGGGGGACTAACCCTCACCGGCACGACCTACCCGATCCTGCAGAACCCGGTTTGCAAGACGAACTACTCGACGCTGTGGCCGGGCGCGACCTACGTACACACGCAGGAAGCGCGGGAGAATCCACCGCTCTTTTTCCGTCGCGCGCTGAAGCTGGTGGATGGCGTGACGCTGAACCTGGGCACCACATGCTACGGGGCTGCGCCGAACCCACCCTGCGGATTAACGGTCGCTTCGGAGAACCCCGTCTATATCCAGGGCGATTACGATTCGCCGGGAGGAAACCTTGCGGGAGCGGGCACGGTGGCTACGGCTGTGGCCGGCGACGCCGTGACGCTGCTTTCGGACAACTGGAACGATGTAAACAGCTTCACCGACCCTTATGATTTCGGAGCGCGTACGGCGGTGCAAACCTCCTATCGCGTGGCGCTGATCAGCGGAAAGGGAATTCCGTTCGCGCAGCCCACCGGACAGCCTGCCGACTTCGGCACCGATGGCGGCGTGCACAATTTCCTGCGCTTTCTGGAAAATTGGAGCGGCGTCAATTGCAACTACGAAGGCTCTCTGGTGAGTTTCTTCTACAATCGCCAGGCGGTCGGGACGTACAAGACCGGGAATACCACGTACAGCCCGCCGAATCGCTTGTACCACTTCGATACCAACTTCGCGCTGGGGCCGTCGTACCTGCCTCCCCAGACGCCGCAGTTGAAATCGGTGAACACCATTGGGTTCTCGCAGGAAATTCTGCCGACCCAGTAGAAGTTTAACTTCCCCGCAAGTGCCCGGCGGCTCCCGATGTTCGGGAGCCGCTTTTATTTTGTGGCGGAGATTTCCCGGCAATCATTGAGATGACGGAAGGATGCGGACGTTGAAGTTCGTATTCACTGCGGGCGTTTGGCAGGAGGGAGCGGCCGTGGCGGAGCACAGGCCCGCGAGCGCGTCGCTGAAATCGGCGGGAAGCGCGAGCCCCACCAGCGGCTCGGCGTAGAGATTGTAATCGTGGCCGAGGGGCAGGCGTTCGATGTCGAAGGAGCCATCGAAGCGCGTAGGTGGATTCGCGGGATCGCAACTCCAACCCCCGAGCGTGCCGGCGACGATCGTGCCGGTGTCCGCGTCCACGGCGACTACGTGCGCGCCGACGATGCCGGTGACCGATGCGCCTGGCGATGGCGCGGGGAACAGCGCGAGCGCGAAGGGATTAGCGGGAATGACGCGGCCGCGAATCGCGCCGACATTCAGAGTGTCGTTCGGATCAGGATATTGGGCGCGGATGCCGGTGCGATCGTCGTCGGCAAGCGGGGCATCCGGGACCGTGAAAATTGGCCGGTCGCCGAGAAATGTCCCGGGAGGCGGCGCGAAGGGAAACATGATCGCGCGGATTACGGCGGAATGGTCGAGGCCCATCCAGTGGCCGAGTTCGTGAATTAAGAGAGATTCCAGATCGTAGGCTCCCTGGCCTTGCGGCGTGGCCAGCGCGCCGGGCGTGGCAAAAGTGGCTTGGCCGTCGTTGCGGAAGAGCGTATCGGCGTCCAGGATTTGACCCGCGAAGGCGGCGGGCGCGGAAGAGCCGACGACGGCGCCGGGCGAGTTCGCGGTGACGGTGCGGGTGAACGCGAGAACGCCGCTGGTGAATGCCGCGCTGGATTGGTTGAAGCAGATGGTGTTCAGTCCGTCCACGTCGTCTTGCGAGTCATCGGTGCAGGAATTGGCTGCGGCGGTCTGGCCAAGAGGCGCGAGCAGGCCGGGATAGTTGGTCGCGTTGAAGGTGGTGCCGGTGACGCTGGACCACACGGCGAAGGAGTCGGAAATTGCCTGCTGAATTTCGGCGACTTGGGCGGGAGAGTTTTGTGGCGCTGCCGTGAGGATGGTCGGGGAGAGCAGAGTGGGCAGGGCGGTACTCCAGCGGCGGTTGAGCGGCGCGGCCAGCGAGAGATTCCAGCGGTCGGGTTGCGGGCAGCCGCCGGCTTGCGGCACGGTGGAGTCAACCGCGTAGGGATATGGCGCTGCCGCGGAATTTTGCGCGATGAAGAAGAGGAAGATTATCGCTATGGCGCAGGCTTTTTTCATTTTTTTTCACCTGATGCGGCGGCCAGGGCGGAGCTGACCTGCGCGCGCAATGCCGCGACGGGAAGATTGCGGATGGTGGCGCTTTCGAAACGGCGCGTTGCCGGATTGAAGGTGTCGAACGCCGCGGTGTCCTGGATCGCGATTTCTTGGTTGGTGCGCGCGTCGCGGTGAATGCGAAATGTTCCCTGGATCCAACTCACGATCGAGAAATCACCGCGCGCGGTGGGCTCGAGGAAGAGGATCACTTCTTCGCCGGGGCGGAAGCGCGGAACGCCGGAGACGGTGGAGGTGAGATTGCCCACCGATCCGCCCAGGAGACGGACAGTTAGTCGAGCGGCGGCGCCCGGCGGGGCGCCTTTCCAGGCGCCTTCGACGGCGAAGGAAGTGAACGTCCAGATTTCGCCGGCATCCCACGTGGTGGAATTTGCGAGGCACTGTGCGCGGACGATGAGCTGCGCGGTTTGCGCCATTTTCGCGAGGGACATGCGCTCCAGGGTAGTGGCCCGGGCTGTGGGGATCGGGAGGAGCGCTGCGACAGCGGCGAAGAGAGTGAGCGTGCGGAATCGCATTTTATTTCACCTCGAGCATCCCGGTAGCCGCGGCACGATCGTTATTCAACGTGGTGATGAATAACGTGCGGACGCCGGGAAGAGTGGCGCTGGAAATTTGCAGATCGAGTTCGATCATGTTGGGAAAAAGTCCGGTGATGGCGGACGCGGTAACCGGAAGGTCGCTGCCGGCGGGCGCACCGCCTGCGCCGCTGAACGTGTAGGTGAATGTGGGATCGAGGCCGTTGCCATGGACGCAGAGGCTGACGATCGCAGTGCCGGAGGCGGGGCGCGTGACGGTGAGCGGCGAGCCTTGAATGCCGCAATTGTTGCCGCCGGTGAGCAGGCCGATGGTGTCCACGTTGATCGGGGCGGAGGCGGCGGCTGTGGTGGGCTCCGGAACGACGACGACAATTGCGGTGGCGGAAGGTTGCGCCGTGGTGAGCGAAAGCACGCCGACGGAGGCGTCAAACGGAATGATGACGAATGGAACTGGGTTCGAAAGCGCGCCATTCGGTCCGGGATTCTGGATTTGCACCGTGACGGTGGCGGCGGATTGCACGTCGGATGGATTCAGCGCCGTCGCGCAGGCCTGCGCGGTGGAGCAAGTGGTGCCGCGCGGCGCGCCGTTGATGAGAATGGTGGACGCGTTGCTGCCGTTGCCGGCGACGAAATTCGTGCCGCGTACAGCGAGAGGAAAACTTTCGACGGCGCCGGCGAAAACACTGGAGGGCAGGATTTCATTGATGAGCACGCCGCTGGTGATGGCGATGGTTGCCGTGGCGTATTTGGTTTGGTCCGCCTGGCTGGTGGCGATCAGCGAAATCGCGTTCGGCGATGGAGCGGCGGAGGGCGCGGTGTAGAGGCCCGTGGCGTTGACGGAACCGCACGCCGCGCCGCCGCAGCCTTGGCCGGCGACGGCGCTTTGCAGGGTCCACGCGACGTTGGTGTTGGCCGAGCCGGTGACTGTGGCGAAGAATTGCTGTGTGCTGGCCGCGGCGCCTGACGGGCAGATGAACGCGTATGACGGGGAAATTGTGACGGCGACGGTAGAGTTGATGTTCGAGACGGAAATTGCGGCGGATGCGCTTTTTGAGGGATCGGCTTCGCTGATTGCGGTTACGGTGACGGGATTCGGCGCAGGAACTGCAGCAGGAGCCATGTAGTCAATGGCGGGAGATGCGGGAGTTGCCGGCGGCTGGCAGGGATTTGACGCGTGTTGGCAGATTTGGCCGACGGTGGTGCTGCCATTGGCGATTCCATTTACGGTCCAGCTGACCGCTGTGTCGGAGGAACCCGATACGGTGGGCGTGAGAGTTACACGCTGAGCAGTGAGGACAGCCGCTGACGCCGGCGCGACGCTGATGGTGACGCTGCTTACGATAGTGACGGTTACGGATGCAACCAGCACGCCTGCCGTGGCGTGAATTGTGGATGGATTTGTTGCGGGGAGGTCAGAGGGAGCGATGTAGGACGCGGTGGTGGCGCTCGCTGCCGTGATTGTGCCGATCGTGGGGTTGCCTCCGGGGATTCCGTTTACGTCCCAAACGATGGTTGCGCTATTGGGTGCGCAGAACGATGCGGTGAAGATTTGCGTTTGCGCGAGCGCGAGGGTAGCCGCGGAGGGCGAGAGTGCGATCGGGCTGGAACAGGTGATTGTTACGGTGGCGCTTGCTGATTTTGAGGTGTCTGCAGTGCTGGTGGCGGTGACGGTGACCGATGCTGGGGAGGGGATGACGATTGGCGCGGTGTAGATCGCGCTGGTTGAATTATTCGCGATGATCGTGCCGAGCGTGGCGTTGCCGCCGGCGATAGCGTTCACGCTCCAGGTGACGCCTGTCCCAGCGGCGCCGGAAACTGCTGCGGTGAAGACCTGCGCGGCGCCCGTGGGCACGCTGGCGGTGGACGGCAAAACGGAGACGGCCACGCTATCCTGCAACGTCACGGTTGCCGATCCGCTGTCTTTCGGATTGGCCTGGCTCACTGCGGTGACGGTGGCGCTTGGTGGGCTGGGAATGCTCGCGGGCGCGGTGTAGAGTCCCGAGGGCGAAATTGTGCCCGAAATTGAATTTCCTCCGGCGATTCCATTTACATTCCAGGTGACGGTTGCGTCGGCGGTGCCGGTCACCGTGGCTTGAAATTGTTGCGATTGGCCTAGCAGCACGCTCGCGGTTGCAGGTTGCACGGCCACGGTGATCTTCGCGGTCGGCGGAGTGCCCGCGTAACCGCAACCGCCTAGAACGAAAACGACGAGCAGAAGCGCTTTCGCACGCGGGAGCGCATTCCGGATCTGCGCGGCAACTTGCGCGGTGCTGCAGCGCGCCGCCGTGACGGGCGGTGGACCAGACACAGCTGTGTTCTTGCGAGTGCGCGTCATCGTCGTTGACGATGAGGGCACGCGCTGTGCCATTGCGGAGCAGGATTGCTCACGGCGATGTCGTTGCGGCTGCTGTACTAAGTGTCGCGATTATCTGCGATAAGCCACGCCAGGAGAGATATTTACGCGAGTCTTGAAATGTGCGGAGTAGTCGTTCGTGCGGAAAACGGGAACGCCCGCGGAAAGTAGGGAAATTTTGCAAATCCCGCAATGGCACACGGACGCGGCTCGCAAGTCCAATTTGGGAGTTAGCGGGCTGGTGCGCGGTTTTCATCCACGCCGATATCCGGCGCGCCAATTGCGATCACGAGGTTGACAGGAGGGCTAGCTCGCCGAATAATGCGGCCATGTCCAAGCCGGAAATCGTGCGACGCATCAAGAGTTATTCGGCGGCGAGCGGGTACGTTTATCAGTATCAGTTTCAGGACGCGCATCCGGCGCAGCGCGGGACGGCGAGCGGGAACGAGTTCGTTTACTACGTCTCCGCGGATCGCAAGACGATGTTTCCGATACGCATTTTTGTGCGGGCGGATGCGCTGGCGAACTGGACGAAGGAAACCGGCCGCGGATTGACCGGAACCGAAGAGTACGCCGTCGCGAAGATGCGGCTGTTTCAGGCGCTGGATGACGTGGCGGATTTCGCCACGGCGCGTCCCGAACTGGAAGTGGACGAATCAAATCTGGGATCGCTGTTGGAGCGCCTGGATTTGTAGAGTTTGCGTGAGAAATTGAAACCATTTACCTCAGCGGCTGCGACCGGATTCCGTACAACAACCAAAGAATCATCGGAGCGGTGACTCGTCGCCCGGCGCGAGAGCAACTTATTATGTAGCCGGCAGAATGGCTTGCAGAGCGGGCTGCAGATTTTCGTAGCGGAATTTGTAGCCGCTGGCGACGAGTTTTTCGGGTTGCACGCGCTGGCTGGAGAGCAGGAGTGCGTCCGCCATTTGGCCCAGCGCTAAGCGCAGGGCGAATGCCGGGGCGGGGAAAATTGCCGGGCGATGCAGCACGCCCGCGAGAACTTTCGTGAATTCCGAGTTTTGCACGGGGTTAGGGGCGACGACGTTCAGCGGCCCGTGCATTTTTTCATCAACGATTGCCGCGCGCAGAATTTGCACGACGTCTTCCAGCGCGACCCAGGATATCCATTGCTTGCCGTTGCCCAGGCGTCCGCCGACTCCGAGTTTGAACGGAGTCAACATGCGCGGCAGAGCGCCGCCTTGCGTAGCGAGACTCACTCCGAAGCGGGTCATTACGGTGCGGATGCCACTCGCGGCCGCGCGCGCGGCTTCGCCTTCCCACGCGCGGCAAAGAATCGAGAGAAAATCGTTGCCATAACCGCTGGATTCGGTGAGCACTTCGTCGCCGCGATCGCCGTAATATCCGATTGCCGAAGCGCACACAAAAACACGCGGCGGCTGCTTGAGGTGCGCGAGCGAATCCACCAGCACGCGCGTGGAATCCACGCGGCTACTGCGCAATAGGGCCTTGCGCTTATCGGTCCAGCGCCCATCCGCAATGCTGGCGCCGCTCAGGTGGACGATAGCGTCGAATCCTTCGAGGGCCGGCACGTCCACGGTGGCACGCGAAGGATCCCAGCGAACGTCGCCTTGATTTGGAGTGCCGCCGGGCCGCACGAAATGAGAAACGGCAGTGCCGTCAGCGCGAAGCGCGTTGGTAAGCGCCGATCCCACCAGACCCGAACCACCCGAAATCAGCACTCTCATCAAAACTCCTCGTGAGTTGGACGTACATGGCCTGTGTGCTTAATACCCTACGGCGCGGGGAATTGGACGTCAATACGCGTCACCGGGTTGCGCGCGGGGCGCGAACACGTCGAGATGCGGCGCGCGCCCCGGTAGTATAGAATTTGCAGTTTCGTCGCGAGGCGTGAATGGCTAATAGGATGGGTCGCACGGGCGTCGCAGTTGTTTTGGCAACCGCATTAGTTTTTCCTTCAGCGCTCTCTCTCCGGGCGCAGGTGGATAGAGGCATCACCGGCTTCGCGCCCGCGCACGTGCAAGCGGAATTCGACCGGGAGCAGAAAATGCGCGCGATTCCGGATGCGCCGCACGCTGAAAGCAACCTGCGGCACATCACCAGCGAGCCGCACCTGGCGGGCACCGAGGCAAGCCACCGCATGGCCGAGTGGCTGCGCGACCAATATCGCAGCTATGGATTCGACGCGGACATCGTGAGCTACAGCGCGTGGCTTCCACAGGCGCGCGAAGTGAAATTGGAACTCACCGCGCCCAAGGCGATGGTTTTGGGAACGCCCGAGCAGCCCTACCCAGTTGATAAGGATACTTACACCAAGAACGCGGTGATGGCGTTCAATGTGTATGCGCCTTCGGCGGACGTCACCGCGCCGGTAATCTACGTGAATTACGGGACGCAGGACGACTATCGAACGCTGGAAGCGATGGGCATCAGCGTGGAGGGAAAGATCGCGATTGCGCGGTATGGCCGCTGCTATCGCGGAATAAAAACCAAGTTGGCGGAAGAGCATAAAGCCGTGGGATTGATTCTCTATTCCGATCCACAAGATGACGGCTACTTCGTGGGAGATACGTTTCCGCGCGGGCCGTGGAGGCCGATGAGCGGCATTCAGCGCGGCTCAGTGCAATATACGGAAATATATCCGGGCGACCCGCTGACGCCGGGAACAGGAGCGACGCCGAATGCGAAGCGTTTGGCGCCGGAGGATGCGAAAAGTTTGCCGCGCATCCCGACGATGCCGATCAACGCGCAGGACGCGGAGCCGATTCTGGGAAATCTGGCAGGACCGCACGTTCCGCGCAGTTGGCAAGGCGCGCTGCCTTTCACCTATCACATCGGGCCCGGGGACGCGGTGGCGCACATCAAGCTGGTGATGGATTATCAGGAGCGGCCGATCTACGACGTGATCGCGAAGCTGCGTGGGACGGACGATGGTGAGTGGGTGGTGCTGGGCAATCATCATGATGCGTGGGTCTATGGCGCGGTGGATCCGGGAAGCGGGACGGCGACGATGCTGGAGACGGCGCGCGCGCTGGGAGAACTGGCGCGCACCGGCTGGAAGCCTCGACGCACGATTGTGATGTGCGAGTGGGACGGCGAAGAGCCGGGATTGATCGGTTCCACGGAATGGGTGGAAGGGAATCGCGCGGAGTTGCAGGCCAAAGCGGTGGCGTACATCAACACGGACGTGGGAGTGGCGGGGCCAAATTTTACGGCTTCGGCGTCCCCTTCCTTGAATGCATTAATACGTGAGGCGACGCGCGCGGTGCAGGGCCCGCGCAGCGCGGGAAGCGTTTACGATGCCTGGCTGGAGCATTCCAAACGCGGGAAAACGGAACTGAGCGGAATCGCGCGCACCCAGGGCAGCCAGGAAAGGCCCGATGAAGCTCCAGTGGACTCTTTGGGCGCGGGCTCGGATTTCTGTCCCTTTCTGGATTTCGCCGGGATTCCGTCCATTGACACGGGATTCGTGGGCGATTACGGCGTGTACCACTCGCTCTATGACGATTTTTTCTGGATGAAGATGTTTGGCGATCCCACGTTCGAATATCACGCGACGCTGGCGAAAGTGCTGGGCACTCTGGCGTTGCGGTTGGACGAAGCGGACGTGCTGCCGTTCGATTACACGGCGTACGCCGCGGCGATTTCGCGCGCGACGAACGACATGATTTCGCGCGCCAATCAACTCGGAATTCAGGCCGCGACGACGCAAACGGTTGCCGACGCTTCGGAGCGCTTGACGGTGTCCGCGGCTCATGCAGCTGACGCGTTGCGGCATGCGGGCAACGCGTCATTCGATTCAGCGCAGCAAACCCGAATCAATCGCGACCTGGTGACGGTGGAGCAAGCGCTGCTCGCGCCAGAGGGCTTGGTTGGGCGTCCGTGGTATAAGCACACGATTTACGCGCCGGGAAGCTATGCGGGATATGCGGCGGAAGTGCTGCCGGGCGTGAATGAGGCGCTGGATCGGGACGACGCAGCTACTTTCCAGCAGGAAGCGGTGTCGTTGACGGCGGCGCTAAACCGGGCTGCGGCGCGGCTCGACGAAGTCGCGCAACTTGCATCTAATTCCAAGTAATTCCCAGGATATTGGCCGCGGAACGAGTTTCGCGTTTGTGTGCAACGACGCGGTAGAATGAACTGTATGCGCGTGCGCGTGCTTTTTTTCGGCCAGCTGAAAGAGATCGTGGGGCTTTCCCAGGAGGACGCCGAGCTTTCCGAGGGTGCCCGGGTGGAAGACCTCTTCGAACGTTACGGGCGACGTTTCCCGAAGCTCGCGGAATTCCGGCCGTCCGTGGCGGCTTCCCTGAATCAGGAATATGCAGAGTGGCGGGCTCCGCTTGCGGCGGGGGACGAAGTAGCGTTTTTGCCACCCGTGAGCGGCGGGCAACAGGCGGCGGTGGCGGAGGATGTCTTTTTGCTGGTTCGTGAGCCGATCCAGCCACGCGGGGTGGTTGAAAGTCTGAAGGCGCCGGAAGATGGAGCCGTGGTGGTCTTCGACGGTTTCGTCCGCAACAATTTCAAAGGCCGGCAGACGCTCTACCTGGAATATGAAGCGTATGAGCCGATGGCTTACGCAAAAATGCGCGAGATTGGCGCGGAGATTCGGGCGAAATTTTCGGTTCGGCGCATCGCCATAATTCACCGGCTAGGCCGCCTGGAAATCGGCGAGACCAGCGTCCTGATCGCGGTTAGCTCGGCGCATCGCGCGGCCGCGTTTGATGCTTGCCGCTACGCGATTGACACTTTGAAGCGCACCGTGCCCATCTGGAAGAAGGAATTCTTTGCCGGCGGCGCGGTGTGGGCCGAAGGCGAAATATTGCCCCAGAAAGCCATTTCCGGGTTGGATGAATCTGAATCCTAGATGAAGAGAGCGATGGTTACGCTTTGCGCAGTCACGCTGGCGGGCATGGCGGGGTTTGCCGATACTCGCGCGGCCCACCACCCACAGCAGGACAAGCAAAAACAAAAAGGCACGATTCGAGTGCAGACGGACCTCGTCAACATATTGGCGAGCGTTACCGATGCGAAAGGCGAGCCGGTCATCGGACTGGGCCAGAACGCATTTCAACTTTTTGAAGAGGGGGTCGCGCAGAAAATTGTAAGCTTCGAGCCGCAAACGAATCGTCCGCTGGATCTCGCGTTGATGGTGGATACCAGCGGCTCTGCGGTGATTGAGCTGAAGATCGAGCGCGACGCCGCTTTGCATTTCGTGGACGAAGTGGTGCGGCCGGGGGATCGGCTGTCGGTTTTTTCGTTCACGAGCGACGTGGTTCAGCTTTGCGGTTTCTCGGACGATCCCAGGCTGCTGGAGGCGGCCGTCCGGCGCGTGGACCCCGGCGCGGACATGGGCACTTCGCTCTACGACGCAGTGGTGCTGGGTTCGCAGTCAGTGCGGCGGCAAGGCGCGGACCGGCGGCGCGCGATCGTGATCATTACCGATGCCGGCGAAACGACGAGCATTTCGAAATTCGACGACGCGCGGAGGGCGGCGATCGCCTCCGAAACGCTTCTTTACACCGTGGTGATGCGGCCGATGAAATCCAATGGCGGCTGGAACACGGCGGGCGAGCACGCCATCGAGACGATCACGGACAGCACCGGCGGGGCGATGTACTATCCTACGGACCTCAGCGAGCTGACCGGGATATTCGACCGGATCAACCGGGAACTGCGCACGCAGTATCTGCTGGGCTACTATCCGAATCCCACGCCGCCGCCGGGAGTTTCGCGGCACGTGGAGGTAAAAGTGAATACGGGAGACAACGTGCGATCTCGCACGGAATATTTCACCGCCGGAGCGGCACGATAATCGCATGCACAAATTTCTCGAAGTGGCGTTGGCGGCGGCGCGCGAGGCGGGGGCGGTACTGCTGGCGGAGCACAGCCGGCCGCAGAAAATATCTTACAAGGGCGACGTGGATCTGGTTACGGAAACGGACAAACGTTCGGAAGCGATCGTGGTGGGGCGTTTGCGGCGCGAATTTCCCGATCATCGGATTGTGGCGGAAGAAGGATCGGGCGGCGCGGTGGGCGCTTCGCGCTATGAATGGCACGTGGACCCGCTGGACGGCACTACGAATTTCGCGCATGGCTATCCTTGCTTTGCGGTTTCGATCGGATTGCTGGAAGATGGCCAGCCGCTTGTTGGCGTGGTATTCAATTCGGTGAGCGACGAGCTATTTTCCGCGTCGCGCGGCGAAGGCGCTTACCTGAACGGGAAGCCGATTCGCGTTTCGGAGATGCAGAAGCTGGCCACCAGCCTGGTTTCCACGGGATTTCCGACGCACAATCGAGCGGCCAACGTGAACATCCATTATTACTGGCAATTTACTTTGCGTTCGCACGGCGTGCGGCGGGATGGGTCCGCGGCGCTGGATTTATGTTCAGTGGCGTGCGGCAGGTTCGACGCTTTCTGGGAATTTGGTTTGCATTCGTGGGACACGGCGGCGGGAATACTGATGGTGACCGAGGCCGGAGGCAAGGTTACGAATATGCAGGGCGGGGAGTATCGTGCCGGCGGTCCGGATTTGCTGGTGACCAACGGGCACATCCACGCGGAGATGCTGCAGGCGATGGCTGAGATTTCGGCGCATGCGAGCAAACTGTAGGCAGCCGCTTTCGCGGAATTGGCAGCTGGCGAAAACGAGAGGAGCGAGGCAAGCCTCGCGTGGCTTACTTGGGCGGCGCGTTTTAAGCCGTTAGGGCGGCGGCCGGTCGTTCCTCAGGATAAACAAACCGGCGCACTCCCACAAGAATGGCGCTCTGTTCTCGACCTCGAGTGTGCCTCGATCTTTGGCTTGCTCGCTTGATTATCCGCGCGATTCATTCTCTCTTGTTTGCAGCGGGGCGGAGTGATTGACGCGTGCGCGGCGCGATGCTAGGTTGGCGCATCCTTTTTCATGCGTGCTGTTGACCTTATTCGCAAGAAACGCGATGCCGCGGAACTTTCCCGCGAAGAAATCGAATTCCTCATTTCCGGCGCGACGCACGAGCGCATTCCCGACTACCAAATTGCCGCTTTTCTGATGGCCGTGCTGTGGCGCGGGATGACGCGCGCGGAGCTGGCAGCCCTGACCGAAGCGATGCTGCATTCCGGCTCGGTGCTGGATTGGTCGGCATTGCCCGCGCCGAAAGTGGATAAGCACTCGACGGGCGGAGTCGGCGATAAGACTTCCTTGGTGATTGCGCCCATCGTAGCTGCGGCCGGACTCTACGTGCCGATGATCAGCGGGCGCGGCTTGGGACATACCGGCGGCACGCTCGACAAGCTCGAATCCATTCCCGGCTTTAACGTGAATTTGCGGCTCGACGAGTTTCGGCGCGTCCTGGAACAGTGCCGCTGCGCGCTAATCGGGCAAACGCCGGAAATCGCGCCGGCCGACAAGAAGCTTTACGCTTTGCGCGACGTGACGGCGACCGTCGAGAGCCCCTACCTGATTACCGCTTCGATCATGAGCAAGAAAATGGCGGAGGGAATTGACGCGCTGGTGCTGGACGTGAAGACGGGCGACGGCGCGTTCATGAAACGGCAGAAAGATGCCGAATATCTTGCGGAGTTAATGGTGGAAACCGGAACGCGCATGGGCAAAAAAGTGGTGGCGCTGATTACGGATATGGAGCAGCCGCTGGGACGCAAGGTGGGGAACGCGCTGGAGGTGGAAGAGTGCGTCGAAATTTTGAATGGAGAAGGCCCCGAGGACCTGCGGGAATTGTGCCGGGAACTTTCCGCTTGGATGCTGGTGCTGGGCGCTCGCGTGAAATCGCTGGCGGAGGGACGCGGGCTGGCGGGGGAAATGATTGCTTCGGGGCGCGCGCGTGATACATTCCGCGAAGTCATTCGTTTGCAAGGCGGCGATGCGCGGGTGGTGGACGATCCCGGCCGATTGCCGCATGCCCGGCACACGGCGCGAGTGGATGCAGCACGCGCAGGTTACGTGACGGCGATTTATTGCGAACAGGTGGGCGTGGCCAGCATGCTGCTGGGCGGCGGTAGGGAAAAGAAGGAAGATTCGGTGGACCCCAGCGTGGGATTGGTGCTCGAAAAGAAGATCGGCGACGCGGTGAAGGCGGGCGAGAACCTTTGTACCGTTCACTACAATCTGGATTCGCGGTTGGTTCATGGCATGAGGCTGCTTTCCGAAGCTTTTGAAATTGGAGATCACGCGCCCCCCGCCGCGCCGCTGGTTCGCAAGATCATCGGTGCGGGAGAAATCGCGTGAGGCCAGCTACAAGCGAGCTCATGAATTGTCGGGTTCGTTGGCCAAGCTACCTATTTTCGGCACGGCTGAAGAGATTGTGTGAGAACTGCAAAATTTGTACTTCAGCGGCTAAAGCCGCTCTAATTTTGCTGCGTTTATGCCGTAGCTAAAGCTACGGCCTACAAAGATTCTCGTGTTCTCGCACGAAGGGTGAAGCCGTGCTCTTCGGGGAGCGGTTCACGAACCAGCTTTTAGCCGTAAAGGAGACTTCTTCGCATGCATCGCCTGGTAGGCGTCCTGGGAATGATCACGATGATGGCGCTGGCGTTTTTATTTTCCACCAATCGCCGCGCGATTCGCGTGAAGACCGTGGCGTGGGGTCTCGGCCTGCAGATCGTTTTCGCGTACCTGGTGATGCGTTGGGAGTGGGGACGGCTCGTTTTTCAGAAGGCCGGGGCGGGGGTGAATTGGGTTCTCGATTTCGCGTTCAAGGGGTCGGAGTTTGTCTTTGGAGACCTGGGAAAGAAAGGTTCGCCGATGGGTTTCTACTTGGCGTTCCAGGTGCTGCCGACGATTATTTTTATCGCCGCAGTTTTTGCGCTGCTCTACTACCTGGGAGTGATGCAATTCATCATCAAGCAGGCCGCGAAAGTGATGACCAATCTGATGGGCGCGAGCGGCGCGGAGTCGCTGAATGTGGCTGCCAGCATCTTCATGGGGCAGACCGAAGCGCCGCTAACGATCCGGCCGTTTCTGCCGGAGGTGACGCAGTCCGAATTGATGACCATCATGACCAGCGGCATGGCGCACGTTTCGGGGGGAATCATGGCGGCGTACATCGCCTACGGCATCGAGGCCAAACACTTGCTGGCGGCGGTGATTATGACCGCGCCCGGAACGATTCTGCTTTCGAAGATGATGGTGCCGGAAACGGAAGTGCCGGTGACGTCTGGAAAAGTGGTGATGGCTCCGCTGGAGCGCGATACCAATGCGCTGGGCGCGATTTCACGCGGCACGATTGATGGATTGAATCTTGCGGTGAACGTCGGCGCGATGCTGATCACGTTTATCGCCTTGATTTACCTGGTGGACGGGATTTTCGGTTTAGCGCACAACGGCCTGGCGACAATCGGAATCGGCTGGTTTCCCTCGAGCGTGGAGCAGATTTTCGGATGGCTATTTTCGCCGATCGCCTGGGTGATTGGCATTCCCTGGCACGACTGCCACACGGTGGGAAACCTTTTGGGCCTGCGGATGGTGACCAATGAATTGATCGCGTTCCAGCGGCTGGGCCCGATGAAGGCCGCCATGGACCCACGTTCGTTTACGATTGCCACGTTTGCGCTGTGCGGGTTCGCGAATTTCAGCTCGATCGGAATCCAGATTGGCGGCATCGGCGCGCTGGCGCCGAACCGGAAGGCGGACCTGGCGCGGCTGGGGATTCGCGCGATGGCGGCGGGCACGATGGCGAATTTGATGTCGGCGTCTATTGTGGGGATCATGCTGCGATGAAGGCCGCGCGGACGAAATCTCCATCTGGCGGGGCGGGGGCGGAATATGCGCGAGCCGAACGCGCCGCGAAGTTCATTCTTTCGAAAACGAAGCTGCGGCCGAAAATCGCGTTGGTGCTCGGCTCGGGATTGGGCGCCTTCGCCGATGAACTGACGGACGCAGCGCGCATCCCGTACGAAAAGATTCCCGGGTTCCCGCGTTCCACGGCAATTGGGCACGCGGGCCAGTTGGTTATCGGCAAATCTGGAAATGTGGCCGTGGCCGCGATGCAGGGCCGCGTGCACTCTTACGAGGGCTACAGCGCGCAGCAAGTTGCTTTTCCGATGCGTGTTTTCGGGCGCATGGGAATTCGTGCGGCGATTCTGACCAACGCAGCAGGAGGCATTAATCTGGACTTCAAGCAGGGCGCGCTGGTAGTGATCCGCGATCACATCAATCTGCAGGGCACAAATCCGCTGATCGGCCCGAACGACGAGCGCTTTGGCCCGCGCTTTCCGGATATGAGCGCCGCGTACTGGAAGCCGTATCGCGAGAGCGCGCTGGGAGAAGCGAAGCGGCTGGGCATGGAGGTTTCCGAAGGCGTTTATGCAGCGCTTTCCGGGCCGAGCTACGAAACGCCGGCGGAAATTCGTTATTTGCGGACGATTGGAGCCGATTTGGTGGGGATGTCCACGGTGCCGGAAGTGATTGTGGCGCGGCACATGGGAATCCGGGTGCTGGGAATTTCCTGCGTGACGAATATGGCGGCGGGCATCCTGGATCAGCCGATCGAACACAGTGAAGTGCTGGAGACGGGCGAGCGCGTGAAGGCGCAGTTTATCGCGCTGCTCCGCGCGGTGCTGCCGCGCATCGCCGGCGACAAAAATTAAGGAAAGCGAAGGATTCCGTGAGCGAATATGACGCATTGATCACCGCGGCAAAGCAGGCGCGCGAAAATGCCTATGCTCCATTTTCGAATTTTCGCGTGGGCGCGGCGGTGCGCGCGAAGTCCGGGCGCATCCACACCGGTTGCAACGTGGAAAATGCCACTCTGGGACTCACTTGCTGCGCCGAGCGCGTGGCGATCTTTAAGGCTGTGTCCGAAGGGGAGCGCGGCTTCGATGCGATTGCAGTGGTGACCGACGTGGATCGCCTGACGCCGCCG
The DNA here is from genome assembly GCA_963804655.1 of uncultured Acidobacteriota bacterium. GTDB lineage: Bacteria > Acidobacteriota > Terriglobia > Acidiferrales > UBA7541 > Palsa-295. Next base: position 952,013 of record CAWDRE010000002.1, read on the forward strand.
TGCGGGGCGTGCCGGCAGATTATCTGGGAGTTCTGCGGCGACGTGCCGGTGGTTCTCGCGAACCTCCAGGGAAAAGTGGAGGAGGAAACGGCAAAAGGGTTATTGGCGCGGCCATTTGATTCGTCGTTTTTGTAGTTGTTTGGAAAATCACCACAGATGAACACAGATAAACACAGATAAAGTCAAAAGACAGAGAATGGAAAAGCTAAGCGACCTAGGCGCTGACATCTTGGGCACGGTGGATTCGGGCGGTCTTGTCCTCCAGAAGTGACCTCAGGTTACAAACTACGATTGGAAGAGGAATCGTGACCTTGAATCTTCAAATTTTACGAGCTCGACGCGCCTTGGTTGGGGTTTCCATTCTGATGTTTCACCTGAGTTTATCTGTGTTCATCTGTGGCGCCGTTTTGCTGCTATTTGCTCCTGCCGCGAGCGCGAAAGAGAAGGCTGATCTGCTGGTGACCGGCGGCACTGTGGTCACCATGGACGCGCAACATCGCGTGATCGAAGACGGGGCCGTGGCGGTGAGTGGAGATTCCATTGTGGCCGTGGGTACGAGCGCTGAAATCGTTGGGAGGTACGAAGCCGCTCGCACGATTGATGCGCACGGCGCCATCGTGATGCCTGGGCTGATCAATGGGCACGCGCACGCCGCGATGAGTTTGTTTCGCGGTGTCGCGGATGATTTATCGCTCGAGGATTGGCTGCACAAATATATTTTTCCGGCGGAGGCGCGGAACGTCACCGAGGACTTCGTCGCCTGGGGAACACGCCTGGGGATTTTGGAGATGCTGCGCGGCGGCATCACCACTTATGCGGACATGTACTACTTCGAGGATGCGGTGGCGCGCGTCACCAAGGAAGCGGGAATGCGCGGAGTGCTGGGCGAGACGATCATTGATTTTCCCGCGCCGGACAATAAGACGTTGCCGCAGGCGTTCGACTACACGCAGAAATATCTCGATCACTGGAAAGGCGATTCGCTGATTGTTGCGGCGGTGGCTCCGCACTCGATGTACACCTGTTCGGAGAAGACTTTGCAGGATGCGGCGGCGCTGGCGCGGCGCAATCATGCGCCGATTTTGATCCATATCGCCGAAGCTCCCTTTGAGCTGGAAGAAAGCCGCAACAAGTATGGGCTTACGCCGGTAGCGTATCTAGCGCGCGCGGGAGTATTGGGGCCAGACGTGGTCGGCGCGCATTGCATCTGGGTGGACCACGCGGATATTGCCACGCTGGCGCACTTCGGCGTGGGCTGCATTCACAACCCATCGAGCAATATGAAAACGGCGGCTGGAGTGATGCCCGTGGTGGAGATGCTGGCGGCGGGCGAAGCGATCGGCCTGGCCACGGATGGCGCGGCCAGCAACAACGATCTGGATTTATTCGAGGAAATGGATCTCGCCGCGAAACTGCAGAAGATTTCCCGTATGGATTCGCGCGCGCTGCCGGCGGAGCAAGTGGTGGAGATGGCGACGATTACGGGGGCTCGCGCGTTGCACCTGGAAACGGAAATCGGATCGCTGGAAGCCGGCAAGAAGGCCGACTTGATTCTGGTGGATACCGGCGCGCCGCACGCGACGCCGATGTACAACGTCTATTCGCAATTGGTGTATGCGTTGAAAGCCAGCGACGTGCGAACCGTGGTGGTCGGGGGAAAAATCGTGATGCAGGACCGCCAGATGCTTACGCTGAACGAGAAAGAGATTCTGGCGAAAGCGCAGGAGTACAAGCAGCAGATTGCCGCATCGCTGGCAAAGGCCGCCACGAATTAGCCAGCGAGGCGCGCGACGCGACGAACCGGCAGCCGGGGCCAGCGCTAACTCTGGGGACGGGCGGCGTTGCGCTGGCGCTGCAGTTTCTGGGCCGTGCTACGCAGCGTTTCCGGAATGTTCTTGTTGGTGCTGAGCTGTTTCAGGTCGGTGGGAGTCAGGCGCGGCAGCAGGTGCAGCGTGACGTCCAGGGGCGCCTTGGGATTCTTCGTGAGGTTTCTGGCGACCGTGTAGCTCTTCATGAACACGCGGTTATTGGCGATCAGGCGCAGGACTTCCTGTGAAACGTTGGCCATGGCCGCGAAGTTTTCGATCTCCAGATCGGTGAGCCGCGGCGATTGCAGCACGCCTCGCTGCACAATTTTGTTGGGATCGCGGATGAGCAGCATGCGTTCCTCGCGGCCGCCTTTCACCGCGAGCTGGATGCGCTGAACGATATTCATGGTGGACATCCGTTGCAACAGGGTTTTGCGCTTCTGGACGTCCGGCACGACCTCCGCCGCGGCGTCTGCGATGTGTCTCTCCTCGAGTACCGCGTTGGTTTCAAATTCCGCGAGAAGTTCTTTCTGCTCAGGAGTGGCAGCTTCGGAATAAGCCAGCGCGGAGCTCAGAGGAGGATAGGACGTAAGCCGGTCAAGATTGTCGAGCAAGGTCTGGATGCCCACGCTGGTCAATTGCGCGGAAACGCGCGTGACGAATTCGGCGGGACAAGCCGCATTGGCCGCCAGGGCATCGGCCACTTGCGGGCGGTCGCCGAGATTATCGGCGCAAAATTCAAAGAAGCGAGGGTCGGCGTCCGGCCGGGCAAGCACCGCCAGAAAAGATTCCATGGGTTGGTTCAGGATGGCTTTGTGGGCACGTTCGGCGACGGCAGGATCGCGGTCCGTCACCAGGATGGTGAGCAATTCCGTGCGGTCTTCGCGCGGCAGCGGGGTGCCGGCCGAACAGACCGCCAGCTTTTGTTCGGGGCGTGCGTGGCCGGAACGGATCGCCTCGCGCAGTTCGTCGCTAATGGAGGCCTCCGGTCGCGGGGAAATCCTCGACTATGGCGGCGTTCGAGAAGATGGAGGAGGCCGCATTGGCCGAATCCCAGGCAAACCTGGGCCCCGTGGAAGCGGGGGCGCCGCGGAAGCCGGACGAAGCGCGCGCGGGCGCTGAATTCGCCGAATCAGCGGAATGTTTGTGCAAGCGCGCCGCAATCTTCGGTCCCAGATAATGAATCGCGGCCCAGCCTCCGGCAAGAATCAAAATCGCGAGAACCACCAGTACGGAAATCCGCGCCCACATGCGCTCGGGTTCGTCGGGAGGGTCGGCTACGACGCCCGGGTCTGGGCGGCCCTTGGTTTGCAGGGCGTATTCGGCGACAAGGTTCTCTTCATCGAGCCCCAGATAGCGCGCGACCGAGCGGATGAAGCCGCGATTGAAGACGCCGCCGGGTAGTTGATCCCATTGTTCGTTTTCGATGGCTTCGAGGAAGCGCGGCGCAATGCGTGTGGCGACTGAAATTTCTTCCAGTGAGACGCCCCGCATTTCCCGCTCGCGCTTGAGTTGTTCGCCGAAAGAAGTTGAAGACATCCGCTGGAACCCGCAACAAGAGAAAATATAGGCGTCAGTGGAGGGTGTGTCAATGCTGGCAAGAAAGTGCTGAGAAAAGCACCCTATTGGCGTTTCGTCAATCGCGCCGCGAACTCCATTGCGGTGGGCCGAAAGCGTTTCATATAATGACAAGGTTGCCCAAAGAAACTCCAGACTCGACCAAGGTTAGCACCGTGGACCCGATGCGCAGAGCTACGGACGGAAAGCCATTTGAGGGCGTCGAAAGGCGCCGAACCCCGGGTGTGGGCCTGGATCTCACGCCGGAATCCTCGAATGAAGTAACGGTATTCCACGAGCTGGGGAAGGCGCTGACGTCGTCCCTGCAATTGGATCAGGTACTGCGCACCATCATGGAAAAGATCAACGAGGTGTTGCGTCCGGATACCTGGTCGCTGCTTTTGATGGACATGGAAAAGAAGGAGCTGTACTTCCAGATAGCGACGGGGCAGGGCGCGGAATCATTGAAAGATGTGCGCATCAAGGTGGGGCAGGGCCTGGCGGGGTGGGTGGCGGAGACAGGCGAAGCGGTGGTGGTGCCGGACACCACCAAGGATTCGCGATTCTTCGGGCAAGTGGATGCGAAGACGAAGATGGAGACGCGCTCGATCGTCGCGGTGCCCGTGCGTTTTCGCGAGCAGTGCCTGGGGGTGATCGAGCTGATCAATAGCATCGGTCCGGAGGGCTTCAGCGCGCGCGATCTGGCGTTGCTGGAAGCGCTGGCAGACTATGCGGCGATCGCCATCGAGAACGCGCGGCACGTGCAACGAATTCACGAGCTGACCATCACCGACGATTGCACCAGCCTGTACAACGCGCGTCATCTGAATTTCATGCTGGATACGGAGATTTACCGTTCGCACCGTTATGCTTTTGAATTCTCGCTCATATTCATTGACCTGGATCATTTCAAGAGCGTCAACGATACGCATGGGCACTTGATGGGTTCGAAGCTGCTGGCGGAAATCGGGCAGGCCATCAAGGACAAGTGCCGGCTGATTGATCTGGCGTTTCGGTACGGCGGCGACGAATTCGTGGTGCTGCTGCCGCAGACTTCCAAGGACAACGCCCTGGGCGTGGCGCGGCGCCTGCACAAGCTGATTCGCGACCAGATTTGGCTGAAAGAATCCGGGATCAACGCGCGGGTGACTGCCAGCGTCGGCGTGGCTGCCTACCCCAGCGACTCACGGACCAAGGCCGAGCTGCTGCATCTTGCCGATGAAGCGATGTACCTGGTGAAGAACACCACGCGCGACAGCGTGGCTGCCTCCGGCGTGGGTCTGCTCTCGCAAAGCAAGTGAGGAAGCAGAGAAGCAGAGAAGCAGAGAACCTTCCACGGACTGCCCCTTCCTTCCGCAGGTGCGAAAGTTCCCTATCCCTCACGCCCGGCTTCTTCCTTGAGCTGTTAGAGCGCACGCCAGTTTGCTAAGCGGGAAACCTCTCACCTATACTCGGATTCTAAATCACGTAGAGCTTTCATTCTGCTGGGGAGACGTTTCTCTGCGAAATCAGGAAGCAGCGCGCTACGCACGTTGGGCCGCATGGGCCGCGGGCGCCATCGCCCTGATGGTGGCGGGCGTTTACGCGCAGCGCGCGATCCGGGAATCCCGCGCGCGCGGTCTGGCCAAGACGCTGGTACCCGTCACTGTGGAGCAACAGTCCAACGAATTCTCGTTTTCCAAGGTGGAGCAGGACCGCACGCTTTTCACGGTGCGTGCTTCGCGCGCGACGCAGTATAAGGACGAGAATCGCGCGCTGCTGCAGGATGTGTGGATCACGATTTACGGCCGCGAAGGAAATCGCAACGACAATATCCACACCAGCGAGTGCAGCTACGAGCCGAAGTCTGGCGATGTGGTGTGCCAGGGCGCGGTTCAGATTGACCTGGCGAGCGCTGATTCGACGCCCGGCAAGGATGGCGGCAAGGAGCTGCAGGTAACCACGCGTAATTTGTCGTTCAATCGCGACACGGGCGAGGCTTCCACGGCGGAACCCGTGCAATTTCAATTTGCCGGCGGCCAGGGCCACGCGGTGGGAGTGACGTACAGTTCGCAGAAGGAAATCGTGCGGCTGAACCGCGACGTGGAATTGGATATGGCGTCTTCGCCGCGGACTGGCGGACTTCCCATCACAGCCACCGGCAGCAGCCTGGAAATCCGGCGCAACGAACGCATCGTCGAGTTGGATGCGCCGGCGGTGGTGCGGCAAGGCGGCCGCGAACTGACGGCCGAGAAAATTTCGATTGATCTCGATGCCGATTTCCACGCGCGGCACGCCGTGGCGCAAGGCCATCCGATGATTCGTTCCAAGGACGCCAAGGGCGAGTTCACGGCCACGGGGAATCAATTCGATGCGTCGCTCGATGCAGCCGGCTGGATCGAGACCATCGTCGCCGACGGAAACGTGGAAGGAGAGCATCACGGGCCCGATCGCACGGACCAATTTTCGATGGCCCACGTGCTATTCACGATGGAGCCCCAGCACAATGCCGTAAAGACCATGGCGGCGAGCGGCAAGGTGGCGCTCGATTCACGGCAAGGCGCCGATTCGCGGAGCCTGAAAACAGAAGCGCTGCTGGTGAAGTTTGTGCCCGGGAAAGATCCCAACCAGACGCGCATCGAGAGCGCGGAAACCGAAGCGCCGGGAACGATCACGACCAGGAGCGGCAAGGACAATGACGTCACCGAGCTGCAGGCCACAAAATTCTTGACGCAGTTCAGCAAGGAGGGCCGTCTCGATCAGCTGTTCGGATATTCCGGCGTCGAGATTCGCAGGCAGATCGGCGCGGCGGCGCCGCAGCAGGTTAGCGCCAAGGAGTTGATCGCGAAGTTTTCGCCGGATGGCGAATGGCGAACGCTCGATGAGAGCGGCGCTGTCCGCTTCCAGCAGGCGGACCGCCGGGCGTCCGCCGAGCGCGCCAACATCGTGCGCGCCACGGATACGATCGTCATGGATGGTTCGCCAGTGCTTTCGGACGCGATGAGCCGCACGACGGCGGCCAAGGTAACGATTAATCAAAAGTCCGGGGACATTCGCGCCGGAGGTGGCGTAGTTTCCACCTACTTGGGAAACGGCAGCAGCAACGGTTTGAATATGGGTTCAGGGCCGGGGCATATCTCCGCCGAGGCGCTCGCTGGGTCCACTCTTTCAGGACACGTAATTTATTCGGGACACGCGCGATTGTGGCAAGGGGAATCCGTGCTGGAAGCGAACCAGATCGAGATTTGGCGCGACGATAAGAAACTGCAAGCGCGGGAAAATGTCGTGGCCATCTTTCCGCAGGCTTCCACGCCCATCAAGCCGTTTGGCGAGCCGTCGGCGAAGGCCGCAAGCGCATCTTCCGGGCCGACGCTCTGGACGATTCACGCGCCACTTCTGACGTATTGGAGCGACGCCGGAAAGGCGCACCTGGAAGGAGGCGTCACGGCCGATTCGCAGCAGGGGTCCATGCAATCCCGGACGCTGGATGTGTTCCTGGAGCCCTCGAGCCCCAAAGCTGGGCCACCAGGTGGCCCACAAGTGGCCTCTAAAGCGCCGGAAGCGCACCCCGCAGCCGCTTCCGGCGCCGTGGCTGCACCTATGGCGGGGCAACAGCTACAGCGAGCGCTGGCGCTGGGAGGGGTGACGGTGCGCCAGGGAGACCGCGTGGGCACGGCGGAGCAGGCGGAGTACACGGCTGCGGACGGAAAATTCGTGCTTTCGGGCGGCCATCCGACCATTATTGACGCAGCCAGCGATGCTACAACGGGCCATTCGTTGACCTTCTTTGTAGCGAATGATACGATTTTGATCGATTCGCAAGATGGTTCGCGCACGCTGACCAAGCACCGGGTTGAGAAATGAACCGGCATGTTGAAACTCCAGGCCGCCGATCTAAGCAAGTCCTATCGCGGGCGTAAGGTTGTCGATAATATAAGTCTGGAGATTCAGCAGGGCGAGGTGGTTGGGCTGCTCGGGCCGAACGGCGCAGGAAAGACTACGACGTTTTACATCCTGGTCGGTCTCGCGCGTCCGGACTACGGGCGTGTACTGCTGGACGGCGAGGATATCACCGACTTACCGATGTACCTCCGGGCCCGCAGCGGTATCAGCTACCTACCTCAAGAGCCATCTGTATTTCGGAAACTGACGGTGGAGGAGAACCTGCTTGCGGTTCTGGAGACTCTGCCGCTGACGTCTGAGCAGCGCCGCGACCGGGTGGAAGAGTTGCTGGCCCAGATGGGGCTGGAAGGCGTGCGCTACAGCCGGGCGTATGTGCTTTCTGGCGGGGAGCGCCGGAGGCTGGAAATTGCGCGTTCCCTGGTGCTTTCGCCCTCGTTTGTGCTGCTGGATGAGCCGTTTGCGGGGATTGACCCGCTGACCGTGGTGGACATCCAGAAGATTATTGCGGATTTGAGCGCCGCTGGAATTGGAGTGCTGGTGACTGATCACAACGTGCGCGACACCCTCGCCGTGACCAATCGGGCGTACATTATCAGCGAAGGCAAAATCCTTTTCGCCGGAACACCGGGTGACCTTTCGACCAACGCCGAAGTGCGCCGCATCTACCTCGGGGAAGGATTCCGGTTAAACTGAACCTATGAACTGGCTCGCGCCCAAACTGAGTCTTCGCGTCGCGCAAAAACAGATTCTGACGCCGGGGCTCGTGCAGATGGTGAGCGTCCTGGCGCTGAACCGCCTGGAACTGCGCGAGATGATCAATCAGGAGATCATGGCGAACCCGGTGCTGGATGAAGTGGCCGAGGGGGACGCCGCGGCGCAGGACAGCTACACGGACGAAGCGTTTCTGAAGAAGGAAACCGAGAAAGTACCGGAAAAGCCGGAAGCCAACCCGTTCGATGAATTCGACTTCGGATCGTTCTTTTCGCAATACCTCGATGCCGGAGCGGAACGTTCGGCCGGCAGTGAACGCGAAGATATTGAACGCCCTTCCTTCGATAAGTTTCTTTCATCCGCGCAGAATCTTGCGGACCATTTGACCTGGCAGCTCAGCGTCAGCATCTGCACGGAAACGGTGCGAAAAATCGCCGATGGCATCATCGGCAACCTCGACGAGAACGGCTATTTGACGGCCACGCTGGATGAGCTGGCGCAGTCCGGCAATTATTCGATGGACGACGTGGAAGAAGCGGTGGCGATGGTGCAGGAATTTGACCCGCCGGGCGTGGGCGCGCGCGATTTGCAGGAATGCCTGCTGCTGCAGCTGAAGCTCATTGACCCGCAAAATACCCTGGCGCAACAGATCATCGCCGAACATTTGAAGCTTCTGCAAAATAATCAGCTGAAGGAAGTTGCGCGGGCATTGAATCGCCCGGTGGAATTGGTGAAGCGCGCCGTGGACGTGATCAAGCAGCTCGATCCCAAGCCGGGGCTGCGTTACAACCACACCGAGCCCCGACTGGTCGAGCCGGACGTGCAATTCCGCAAGGTTGACGGCGAATGGCAGGCGCTGATGAATGAAGATGACTTGCCCCAGCTTAGGCTGAATCCGATGTACCGGCGCCTATTGGCGCGCGATGCGGCCGACCGCGATGTGCGCAATTACGTGAAAGAGCGTTTCACCGCCGCAATTCAGCTGATGAAAAATATCGAGCAGCGCAAGCACACGATTCAGCGCGTCTGCCAGTCCATCTTGCGGCGGCAGGGCGATTTTCTGGATTATGGCGCCGATCATCTGAAACCGATGATGATCAAGGAAGTGGCGGAGGAAGTGGGCGTGCATCCCTCGACCGTCAGCCGCGCCGTGGCGAATAAATATGTGCACACGCCGCAGGGCGTTCTGGAATTGCGCTATTTCTTCAGCGAATCGGTGAACGGGCCGCAGGGCAGCGAGATGTCCTTGCTTTCGCTGAAGCGGCGCGTGAAAAAAATGATTGAAGACGAAGACACTGCGCACCCCCTCACCGATGAACAAATTACCAAGAGGCTGAGCGAAGAGGGCATTCAGGTGACGCGGCGCACGGTAGCGAAATACCGCGAAGATTTGCGCATCCCCAGTACCCACCGCCGACGAGTGAAGGGTTAACAGCCCGCCGTGCCGCGCCGCCAGCCCAGAATCAGAAATCGCGACGCTCGCCAGTTGGTTCTGCTCACGGGCCTTTCCGGTTCCGGCAAAGGCTCCGTCCTAAACACTTTTGAAGATCTCGGGTTTTATTGCATAGACAATCTGCCCGTCGGCCTGATCCCCAAATTCAGCGAGCTGTACGTGGAAGGCGTGGGCGAGGTGGAGCGCGCTGCGCTGCTGGTGGATGCGCGCGAAGGCGAGCAGATTGAAAAGCTCCCCGGTATCTACCGCAAGCTCGCCGCCGAGCATCCGGCGACGCTGGTATTCGTGGAAGCGAGCGACGAAGCGCTGCTGCGGCGTTTCAGCGAAACACGGCGCCCGCATCCCCTGAGCCAGAATGGATCCGTTGCGGAAGGGATTCGTTTGGAGCGGAGGCGGATGGCGCCCATCCGGCGGTTGGCGGATGTCGTCATTGACACGACCAAGTTCAATGTTCACGAGCTGCGCCAATTCATTATTGACCGGTTTCAGAATCCGGGGCGCCGGCCGCTGCTGGTTTCGGTTGTGAGTTTCGGATTTCGCTATGGAATTCCAGCCGACGCTGATTTGGTGTTTGACGTGCGCTTCCTGCCGAACCCGCATTTCGTGCCGCGCTTACGGAAATTTAGCGGCAAAGACCAGCGGGTGGTCCGCTATATCCGCTCCTTCCCGCAAACCGGTGAGTTCCTGCGGAGGATCGAGAGCCTGTTGCTTTATCTGATTCCGCACTATATTCGCGAAGGGAAAAGCTATCTGACGGTCGCACTGGGATGCACCGGGGGACGCCATCGCTCCGTAGCTTTGGCGGAAGTGATCCGGCGCGACTTGAAGCGCAAGAATTATTCGACGAAAGTGGTGCATCGCGACATCGAAAAATCCGTGTCTTGAAATGGGGGCGCCGCTTTTGCGGCGCAGAGGGCCTGCAAGTTGAATCCTGAAATAAGAGACAATTCTGCGACGATGACCCAGGGCGAAGAGCTCCGGCGCTTGTTGCGCTATCTGGCTCCCTATACCGGAGCGCTGGCTGCGGGGATTGTACTGCTGGCTGGCATGGGCGTGGCGGAAGGGCTGGTGGCGTTTGCCATAAAGCCGGCGATTGATGTGGTTCTCAATCCGCAGTCGTCGCTGCAGAAATTGGTCCTCTTCCAGGTTCCCGGAACCAACCACATTGTTTACATGAACGATTTTGTTCCGGCGCGGGTGCATCACGTGTGGTCGGTGTTTGCGCTGGCGCTGCTGTTCATTTTTTTGTTCCAGGCCGCCGCGGAGTATTTCGGCAGCACTTTGATTCAATACGTAGGCCTGGCCGGCGTTACGGACCTGCGCAATCGCGTGTACGCCAAGGTGGTGCAGCAGCCCGTTGGATTTTTCCACGACAATCCGGTCGGCCGGGTCATGTCCGCGGTCATCAGCGATATCGAGCAGGTGCGCAGCGCGTTTTCCGATTATCTGGCTGATTTCTTCCGGCAAATTTTCAGCCTGGTCATATTTGTTGCCGTGCTTCTGGTCGTTGATTGGCGGATGGCGGTGGGCGCCGCTGTTCTGGTGCCTCTGGTGGTTTGGCCCGTCGGGAAATTGACGCGCCGGATTCGCCGCTCGACTGAAAAGAGCCGCTCTCGTCTTGCCGATCTGAGCCAAATCCTACAGGAAACGATCAGCGGGAACCGGGTGGTGAAGGCCTTCGGGATGGAAGGCTTCGAAATCCGCAAGTTCCGCGACGCCGCGCGGCAACTGCTGCGGGAGAATATGCGCTGGATTCGCGCCATGGCCGCCACCGGCCCGATCATGGACGTGCTGGGCGCCGTGGTGGTGTCTTTGATTCTTTTTTTCGCGCGCGGCGAGATCAAAGCGGAGCGCATGACCATTGGCTCCTTCGGCGCATTCACGTTTGCGTTGTTCAAGGCTTACGAGCCGATCAAGCGCATTGGCGGCATCTACCAGCTATTTGTGCAGGCCCTGGGAACGTCCGCGCAAGTATTCAGATTTCTGGACCTGCCGGAAGAAAAGCTCGATGCGCCCGGCGGACAAGTGTTGCCGCGCTTCTCGAATTGCGTGGAATTCGATGATGCCACTTTCACGTATGAAGATGGGGAATCCGCGACGCTGAAAAATATCAGTTTGAAGGTTCCGGCGGGCGCTTTGGTGGCGATCGTCGGGTCAAGCGGAGCCGGCAAGACCACTTTGGTCAATTTGCTGCCGCGCTTTTACGCCGCGACGGCCGGGACGGTCCGCATTGACGGTCGCGATGTGCGGGAGGTGACGCTGCGCTCGCTGCGGGAACAGATGGCAATCGTCACGCAGGAAACGATCCTATTCAACGACACCATCTGGAACAACCTCTGCTACGGCCAGCCGGATATGCCGAACGAAAAAGTGGTGGCGGCGGCGAAGGCGGCGATGGCGCACGATTTCATCACGCAGATGCCGAAAGGATATCAAACGCTGATCGGCGACCGCGGCCAGCGGCTTTCCGGCGGGCAGCGCCAGCGCCTGGCGATTGCGCGCGCGTTACTGAAAGACGCGCCGATTTTGATTTTAGACGAAGCGACCTCGGAGCTCGACTCCGAATCCGAAATGCTGGTGCAAAGCGCGTTGAACAATCTGATGACCGGCCGCACCGTCTTTGTGATCGCGCACCGGCTCTCAACTATTCGCCGCGCCGACTTGATTGCGGTGCTGGAAGCAGGCACAATTCGCGAGCGTGGCACTCATGAGGAATTGCTGGAGCGCCGCGGATTGTACGCCCGTTTGTACAATATGCAGTTTCATGACGCGGAGCCCGCGTCGCGCACAGCGGAGCCGGTATAAAAGCCGCGCCCGTACAAAACATGTCCAGTACCGGGTCAAAATCCGTCGCAGTAAATCCCGCAGGGCCGCGCGCCGCCAGCCTGAAGTCCATGACGGGTTACGCGCAGGCGCGCGCCGTGGAAAATGGCTGGAGCTTGCGCGTCACCATTCGCGCCGTGAATCATCGCTTTCTCGATTTGCACCTGCGTATTCCCGAAGGCTTCGAGCCGCTGGAGCCGCGCATTCGCCAATTGCTGCGCGAACGCGTGCGGCGCGGACATCTGGACGTGACTTTGTACTATGAATTGGCGGGGCCGGCGGCTGTGGGAGTGAATCATGATGTGGCGGCCGCTTATCTGAAAGCCGTCAATTCATTGCGCAAAGAATTCGGCATTCAAACCGAGCCGGATCTTGCTTCGATTTTGCGCCTACCGGGAGTGATCGGCCCGGCGGCGGCTTCGCTGGAGGAAGAACTCGAGCGCCTGGAAAAAGTGGTGATGCGCTGCCTGAACGAGGCGCTTTTGAAGCTCGATGCCATGCGCGAAGAGGAGGCCGGCCATCTTCGCGAGGAAATGTCCGCGCGCTTGCGCGGGATCGCGGGACTGGCTGCGAGGGTGGAAACGTTGGCGGAAAACGCGCGGCCGGCGTTTGCGCGGCGTTTGCAGGCGCGTTTGCAGGAACTGCTCGGTGAAGCGCAGCTCGATCCCACGCGGCTGGCGCAGGAAGCTTCCATCGCCGCCGAACGCAGCGACGTGACCGAGGAACTGGCGCGATTGCGCAGTCACGTGCAACAATTCGAATCGCTATTGGCCGGCGCGGCGGACGTCGGCAAGAAGCTCGATTTCCTGCTGCAGGAAATGCAGCGCGAATCCAATACGTTGCTTTCGAAATCGCCAGGAAACGAGGGCGAAGGCCTGGAGATCACGCGCCTGGGCCTGGAAATCAAATCCGAGATCGAGAAATTGCGCGAACAGGTGCAGAACATCGAATGAGCCGAGCGGAGCCCTTGGTGCTGATCGTCTCCGGCCCTTCGGGTTCCGGAAAATCCACGCTGGTGGAGAAAATCCTGAAGGTCCCGGGCACTCTGCTATCTGTTTCGTGTACAACCCGGGCGCCGCGTGGGACGGAGAGCGACGGCAAGTGGTACAATTTTGTTTCCGAGGCCGAATTCCAGCAGATGGTCGAACGCGGTGAATTCCTGGAATACGCTCAGGTGTTCGGCAAGAATTGGTACGGCACGCCGCGGAAATGGCTGGAAGCGGCACAGGCGCAGAAAAAAGATCTGGTGCTGGAAATAGACGTTCAGGGCGCTTTGCAGGTAAAGCAGAAACTGCCGGGCGCGGTGGCGGTGTTTGTGCTGCCGCCTTCGCGCGCGGAATTAGAACGCCGGATCCGGGCTCGGGGGCAGGATTCGGAGGATGAGATTCACCGGCGGCTGGAACGCGCGCGGCAGGAAATGCTGAGTTACAGCAGCTATGATTTCGCCGTGATCAACGACGACGTCGAACGCGCGGGCCAGGAAGTGCAGGCCATCGCTGTGGGGTCGCGTTGCCGGGTGGCGCGCAATGAAGAACGAATTCGCGAAATTCTGAAGTCTTTTGGAGGCTGATCTTCACATGGCCGTTCTCAAGGATGCACCAGAAAGCCAGTTTGCCTACGTTGTTGTTGTAGCGCGGCGCGCCCGGCAATTATTGATTGGAGGGCGGCCGATGGTGGATAACCCCCGGTCGCGCAAGACCACGCGCATCGCCGAGGAAGAATTGCAGAAGGGACTGCTGGAATACGACGCGCCGCACCTCAATGAAGATGCCGAAGACAAGGAAGAGAAGCGGCGGAAGTCCTAGGCCCGCGGTGAAGCGATGAAGATAGCGCTGGGTGTGACCGGTGGAGTGGCGGCCTACAAAGCCGCGGAGCTGGTGCGCCGCCTGCAGCAGGAAAAATTGGACGTGCAGGTGGTGATGACGCGCGCAGCGCAGGAATTCATCACGCCACTCACGTTTGCAGCGCTCACCGGGCAGAAAGTTATCACCGATCTTTTCAGCTCCGCGGGCGCCGCGCCTGCCAATGTGGAAAGCGCCATCGAACACATCGCCGTGGCGCAGCGCATTGATCTCTTGCTCGTCGCCCCTGCCACCGCTGACATCCTGGGAAAATTCGCGCACGGCATCGCCGAGGATTTTCTCTCGACGCTTTACCTCGCGACGAAGGCGCCGGTGGTGGTGGCGCCGGCCATGAACGTGAATATGTGGGATCATCCGGCGACGCAAGAGAATCTGGCGGCGCTGCGCGCGCGGGGAGTGCACGTCGTGGATCCCGATGAGGGTTACCTGGCCTGCGGCATGACCGGTTCCGGCCGTCTGGCCGCGACGGAGACAATCGCCAAGAAAGTTTGCGAAGTGCTCGGCTTGCGCCACGATTTTGCGGGCCAGACCATATTGGTCAGCGCCGGGCCCACCTGCGAGGACATAGACCCGGTCCGGTTTCTTACCAATCGCTCTTCGGGCAAGATGGGTTATGCGCTGGCGGAGGCGGCTCACCGTCGCGGCGCGCACGTGATTCTGGTGAGCGGTCCCACGGAATTGAAAATCCCCGAGGGGGTGGATTGGGTTCCCGTTCGGGCCACCGAGCAAATGCATCGCACCGTGCTGGAACGCGCGCGCGAAGCGAATGTCGCGATCATGGCGGCTGCTGTTTCAGATTACCGTCCCGCTGCGGCGCAGGATACGAAAATCAAGCGCGGTTCAGGCGGGTTCACTCTGCAGCTGGAACCCACGCCGGACATACTCGCCGAGCTTGGCCGCGAGAAAGGCAACCGAGTGCTGGTCGGTTTTGCCGCGGAGACGGATCGCGTGGCGGAGAATGCGCGCGGCAAGCTCTCGCGCAAGGGTGCGGACATGATTGTCGCGAACGACGTCACGCAGGAAGGCGCCGGGTTCGATACCGATACGAACATCGTCACTTTTTATTTGCGCGACGGCCGCGAGGTTCCGCTGCCCAAGATGAACAAGCTCGACGTCGCTAACCGCATCCTCGATCAAGTGCTGGAAATTCAGAAACAATCCAAGTAAGTTCTCAAGCGGGAGGATTCGATGGATCCAGCCAAGCGTGCAAGTGTGGGCACTCGCGTGGAAGAGCAGGTGAAGGATTGGCTGCGCTACGGCGAGGAACTCGGCCTCGGGCCTTATTATCGCGACCGCGCGCCCTTGCATCCGGCCTCCTCGGAGGCTTCCGCTGACGCGGTCGCCGAATCATCTGCGGCCCCGATGGCCATGGCCGCTGCGGCGGCGCATCGTGCGCCAGAAGTAGCTCTTTCCGCAGCATCGGCCCCTAAATCCGCTGCGTCGCCCAGGCCCGCACCTGCGCCTGCTCCAGCGATCGTCGCTCCCGCATCCTTACCATCGCTCTTTGAATCCATTGACCGCATCGCAGACGATACGTTGCCGCGCATCCGCGAAGACATCGGCGATTGCACGCGTTGCAAATTGCACAAAGGACGCACGAACATCGTTTTTGGCGTGGGCAATCCGAAGGCCGAGCTCGTTTTCGTGGGAGAAGGTCCCGGCCACGATGAGGACCTCAAGGGCGAGCCGTTCGTGGGACGCGCCGGCAAATTATTGACGCAGATGATCGAGGCGATGAACTTGCGCCGGGAGGACGTTTACATCGCGAACGTGGTGAAATGCCGGCCGCCGGAAAATCGCCTGCCGGAAAAGGATGAAATCGCGACTTGTTCGCCCTTTCTGATGCGCCAGCTTGACGTGATCAAGCCGAAGGTGATCTGTGCGCTGGGCAGTTGCGCGGCGCAGACTCTGCTGCAGACCACGCAAGGAATTTCAAAATTTCGCGGCGAGTGGTTTGACTTTCGCGGCGCGAAATTGATCGCCACGTATCATCCCGCCTATCTGCTGCGCAATCCGCCGGCGAAAAGCGAGGTATGGAAAGATCTGCAAAAAGTGATGGCGCTGCTCGGCCTGCAGCCCAGGAAACGATAGCGTTTTCGCGCCATGAATGTTTCGCTCGCCATCATCCTGGGATTGACCGGCGCCGTCTCCTGGGGGGCTGCGGATTTTGCGGCGCGTTTTGCCTCGCGGCGCGTGGGCGCCTATCGCACGCTGTTCTTCATGCAGTTCTTCGGATTTCTCGCGCTGAGCGCTTACCTGAAATGGACGATCGGTTTTTCGGGGGTCGCGCCCGGCTGGCGTCCCTGGGCGATGGCCATTCTCGCGGGCATTCTGAACATGGTCGCGTCGCTCTCGCTTTACCATTCGTTCGAAGTGGGCACGATGAGCATCGTCGCGCCGGTCTCGTCGAGTTATCCCGCGCTAACCGTGGCTCTCTCACTGCTCAGTGGTGAACGGATTCACTTGTTGCGCGGCGTCGGTCTCGCCATCACGCTGGCCGGCGTGATTCTCGCGGCTACGTCCTTCGCGTCGCCGGTAAAGAACGGGACGGCCGCGACTGCGGCGGATGGAGAGACCGCGCACGCGCATTTGTCCAAGGGCGTGGGCTGGGCGATTTTCGCGGCCGTGGGATTTGGCGTGCTTTTCTGGTTCTTAGGTTTTTACGTAGTGCCGGCAGTCGGCGGCGCTGTCTCGGTGTGGGTGATGCGTTTGACTGCGCTGGTAGCGCTCGCGGGCGTGGCCGCTCCGGTTGGGCAGTCGATCCGGCTTCCGCGCGGAGGCGTGTGGTGGCTGCTGCTCGCCGTCGGAGTTCTGGATACCGCGGCGTTCGTCGCGAACAATGCGGGGCTGAGCACCGGCCAGGTCTCGGTGGTGAGCGTGCTGGCGTCGCTCTATGGCGCGGTTACCGTGCTGCTCTCGTGGATTTTTCTGCGCGAGCGCCTGGAACGCACCCAGTGGCTGGGGATCGTCCTGATTTTCGCGGGCATCGTCATGGTCAGTTTGTAAATCAGCGCGCCTCGCTGCTGCGGCCCGATGAATTCGTCTTGCGAGCTCCCGCGCCGACGCCGAACAATTCTCCTACGCTGTTACACTATTCCTCGGAATCCATGACTCGACGCTACCTGGAAGTCGCGCTGCCTGTGCCGTTGCGCGCGGCGTTTACATACGCCGTGCCGGACTCCTTCAATGGCGAAGAATTGGTCGGGCGCCGCGTGCTGGTGCCGTTTCGCAATCGCCCGATGGTGGGCGTCGGGCTCGCTCTCACGGAGCAAGCTCCCGAAACGAAGCGCATCAAAGAAATCGCCGAATTGCTCGATCCGTTGCCGGCGCTCCCGCCGAAGCTCATCGAACTGGGCCACTGGATCAGCCGCTATTATCTGGCGCCGGTTGGCGAGACGTTCCGCGCGATGCTGCCGCCAGAAATCGAGCTGCGCCACGATCGCGAATACTGGCTTACCGATGAAGGGCGCGCCTACGTGCAAGCCCTCACCGACCAGGACGAAACGACGGACGTCGAGAAAGTCGAGCTGGAATTTCTACAAGTCTTTGCTGTGCAAGGCGCGAAGGAGCGCACGGTTGCGTCTGCACGCCTCCGGCGCATGCCCGGCGGCGAAGCTGCTGCCGAGAAATTTGTGCGCCGCGGCTATCTGGGCGCGCGCGAAGTAGCGCGGCGCCGCAAAATGCGCGTGCAGCAGATTGTTGCGTGGAATGCGGAGAATACGGCGCCGCCGGCCAACGCCGCCGAAGATAAAATCCGCGAGGTTTTGACGGCCACGCGCGGTCCGCTGCCGCTGAATCTGCTGCTGGCGCAGGCATCCACGACGCGCGGCGTCGTGCAGCGCCTGGAAAAATGCAGCCGCCTGCTGACCTGGGATGAACCGCTCACCGTCGAAGAGGATGCGTGGGATACAGGTTTCACTCCGCCGGCGAATGTATTGAACGCCGAACAAAAACAGGTTCTCGCCGGCATTTGGCGGTGGATCGTGGCAGGCAAATTCGAAGCAGCGCTTTTACACGGAGTGACCGGCAGCGGAAAAACAGAAGTTTATTTGGGCGCGATTGAAGCGGCGCTTTCGCGCGGGAAGACGGCGATCGTCCTGGTTCCGGAAATCGCGCTGACTCTGTGGCTGGGGCGGCTGGTGCGGGCGCGCTTCGGTGAAATGGTCGCCATTCTGCACAGTGGCTTGCCGGACGTCGAGCGCGCGCGAGAATGGTGGCGCGCGCGGCGCGGGGAGGCGCGCGTGGTGGTGGGCACGCGCTCAGCGGTTTTCGCGCCGCTGGAAAATCTGGGCCTGATCATCGTGGATGAAGAGCAGGAATCCAGCTACAAGCAGGAAGAAACGCCGCGCTACCACGGCCGCGATACCGCCGTGTATCGCGCGCGCCTGGAAGGCGCCGTCGCTTTGTTAGGCTCAGCCACGCCTTCGCTTGAGACCTATCACAATGCGCGTGGAGGGAAATATCATTTGCTGGAGCTCACCGCGCGCGTCGCCAATCGCCCGCTGGCGGAGGTGCGTGTGGTGGACCTGCGCGAAGAATTCCGGCGCGCGCACAAGGCCGCGCCCGTTTCCGAATCGCTGCGTGCCGCCATCGCTTTGCGGCTGGAAGAAAAAACCCAGGCCATGGTGCTGATCAACCGCCGGGGATATTCATGGTCCAGTTTGTGCCGCAGTTGCGGCGCGTTCGTGCAATGCGAAAATTGCAGCATCGCGCTGACGTATCACAAAAGCCGCCAGCGCCTGGAATGCCACTATTGCGGATGCGCGATTCGTCCGCCGAGACAGTGCCCGAAATGCCATGCCGAATACATGTATTTCGTCGGTGACGGCGCCGAGCGCGTCGAGGAATATTTGCGCGAGCATTTTCCCAACGCGCGCATCGCGCGCCTCGACCGCGACACGGTGCGCACCAAACGCGAATATCAGCAAGTGCTGGGCGCGTTTGCGGACGGGGAAGTGGATGTGCTGGTGGGGACGCAGATGGTCGCGAAAGGCCACGATTTTCAGCGCGTCACTCTGGTGGGCGTGGTGGCCGCCGACCTGGCGCTGGGCCTTCCCGATTTTCGCGCCGCGGAAAGGACATTTCAGTTGCTGACACAGGTTGCCGGCCGCGCCGGCCGCGGCGACCTTTCCGGCGAAGTCCTGGTGGAGACGCATTATCCCGAGCATTACGCCATCCAGCTTGCCGCAAAGCAGGATTACGTTTCGTTCTACGACAAGGAAGCGCATTTCCGGCGGATGCTACATTACCCGCCGTTCACCGCGCTCGCCAGCATCCTGGTGCGCGACCGCAAAATTGAGAATGCGATTCGCTGGTCGCGCGCGCTCGCCAGTTATTTCGCGCCGTTCGAAGAGCGCGGCGTGAAAATTCTGGGCCCGGCCGCTGCGCCGCTCGCGCGCCTGCGCAAAGAGTACCGCTATCAATTCCTGCTCAAATCGCCGAAGCGCTCCGCGCTCTCGCAAGCCCTTAGCGGCGCCCTCGATTTCTGCGCGAAGAAAGAAATCCCGGAAACCGGCGTCATCGTGGACGTGGATCCCGCGAGTTTGTTCTAGGTGGAATAGCTGGATAGCAATCGAGCGCCAACGAATACTGCATTCCGGCTGGGCGCGGCAGAAATCAGAGCGTAAAAAATCACCAGGGGTTATTGACCGGCATAATCGAAAGGCAGAAAAGAAACATTACCAGCGCCAGCACCGCCAGCAATTTTCTTGAGGCATCGAGCGGCTGCCAGCGGTCGTACAGCGGCGGATGGCGCAGGCGCAGCGAGAGCACCAGCAGCACGAGCCCCCAGAACGTCCAGCCATACCAGGTGCGCACTCCCAGAAATACCAGGCCAAGCGCAACAGCCAGCGAAATGCGCTGATGGCGCTCCGGCGTCAGGCTGTAGATGATGTGCCCGCCATCGAGTTGCCACACCGGAAGTAAATTGAGCGCCGTAGCGAGCAGCCCGAACCAGGCAGCGCGCGCGATAGGATGCAGCAGCAGGGAATAGGGATCCGCACCGGGATGGAACAGCGCGACGAAAAATCGCATGATCGGCGGCACACCGAAAATAATGCCGGAAGCGTCTTGCTCGCCGGGAACGATTCTCGAGATCGCGATTCCGTAGGCGAGCAGAGGCACGGCCACGATAAAGCCGAGAATCGGACCAGCGATTCCAATGTCGAACAGCGCCCGGCGCGTGGTGATCGGCGAACGAATTCTGATCAAGGCGCCAAACGTACCAAAGAAAAATGGCGATGGAAGAAAGAACGGGTAGCTGCAATCAACCCCGTAATACTTGCAGGCGAGAAAGTGGCCCATCTCGTGGGCCATCAGAAAACCCAAGAGCGTAGCGGCAAAGGGAATGCCCAGCAAAAGCTCGTGCGGATGCCGAATCAGCAGCGAAGGCAACGCGAAAAAACCTTCCTCGGCGATCGCGCGAGCCGAGTCGTTCGCGTAGGAAATGGCGAACATGGCTCCCGCAGCCAGCGTCATCGCCACTGTCAGGAGGAAAAGAATCAGCGCGGGCCAAAATGGAGAACGAGGCGCAGACACCCGGGGTGGCGGCAGGTCAATTACGTTTACGAAATGCCCGTCCAGAACTTCCAGTGGGAGGCGACCATCCCCGTTGCCGGTTCTAATGCGCATGAGGTTTGGATGCATGGCGCGAAATTACGGGTTCCGCGCCGTCCGCGGCCGCGGCGAGCGCCCTTTCGATCAGGGCTTCGGAGCTGCAGCAGTCGCCGGGAGCGCCTGCAATTCCTTGCCGGGCTTGAAGCGGACAGCCTTTCCGGGCGGGATACTAACCTGCTGTCCAGTGCGAGGGTTGCGGCCGATGCCGGTCTTGCGAGGTTTCACGTTAAATACGCCGAAGCGGCGGAGTTCGATGCGCTCTCCGCGACCGAGCGCGTTCTTCATCGCCTCAAAGACGGTTTCCACCGCCTGTTCGGCTTTCGTGCGCGTAATATTCGTTTTCTGTACGATGGCGTTTACGATGTCGAGCTTGATCACACGTGCCTCCCGCTGACCGGAAACCTATGCTAGACAGGGGTTTGCAGGTTGTCAAGCGCCGTGCGGTGTATTACACTGCCCGGCTTCCATTCGAAAGGCGCCCGACCAAGGGGCGTTTCTGCGCCGCGATCGGCGAGTGGCCAACGCTTACAGATTGGATTGTGTACCGGGAGGAACTGATGTCGGTGAAGCCTGACAAGTGGATTACCAAGATGGCGCGGGAACACCGCATGATCGAGCCGTTTGAAGATCGTCAAGTGCGCGAGGGCGTGATCAGCTACGGCGTCTCTTCGTATGGCTACGACATGCGCGTGGCGGACGAGTTCCGCATCTTCACCAACGTGAACTCTTCGATCGTGGATCCCAAGCATTTCGATCCAAAATCGTTTGTGGAATTCAAGGGCGACATCTGCATCGTGCCGCCGAATTCATTCGCGCTGGGCCGTTCCGTGGAATATTTCCGGATTCCGCGAAGCTGTTTGACGATTTGCGTCGGCAAATCCACCTACGCGCGCTGCGGAATCATCGTCAACGTGACGCCCTTCGAACCCGAGTGGGAAGGCTTCGTGACGCTCGAGATCAGCAACACCACGCCGCTTCCCGCGCGCATCTATGCCAACGAAGGCTTGTGCCAGGTGATTTTCTTTGAATCCGACGAGCAATGCGAAATCTCGTATAAGGATAAAAAGGGCAAATACCAGGCACAGCAGGGAATTGTACTGCCGAAGATCTAGTTGGGGCTATGGCGCCACTTAAACAGCCTGCGAAAAAAAAAGAGCAGGTTGTCATTCCGAGGGCGAATTAGGCCCGAGGAATCTGCTTTTTATTGGCTCTGAGCCAAAAGCAGATCCCTCGCTGCGCTCCCTTCCTTCGTCAGGGCGGGATGACATCAACTTTCGTCTTGCCGCAAACTGTTCAATCATCGCACCGGTTAGGATCAGGATTTTCCGCTGACGATGGGCGAAACCTTTCCCCACTTGCCCGTGAACACAAAGGAATCGAGCGGCTTGCGTTCGCGCGGCGCCACTTCGCGTTGCCGCAATTGCTCGGGAAGGTTTTGCGGGTCGCCCGGATAGCCAATCGCCAGTCCTGCCACCGGTTCGTACCCTTGCGGGATTTGGAATAGCTCGCGGGCCTTTTCCGGCAGAATCCCCGCCATTTGGTGCACGGCAAGGCCGAGCGCGTGCGCTTGCAGCGACAGATTCGCCGCCGCCTGGCCCACATCATGAAGCGCGTGATGATTGGGCTCGCCATTGTGATCGAATTTCAGCTTCGCCACGCTGAGCGCGAGCGCTGGCGCATCTTTAGCCCAGCCCTGGTTGAACTCGACGAAGGAATCCAGAATCTTCTTATAATTCGCGGTGTCGTCCATGGTCGCCACGATGAAATACCATGGCTGTCCGTTGTAGGACGAAGCGGCCCAGCGCGCGGCCTCAAAAAGACTGCGCAGTTTTTCGGGTTCCACTGGACGATTGGCAAATGCGCGAGGACTCCAGCGTTCGCTGATCAAAGGGTGAATCGGAACACTGGTCTCGGCGGTTTTCTTCGGTACGCTCATCATTTCTCCTTTTTCCAGTCGGCAGCTACGTGATGCAAGCGCAAACACAAAATCCAGAGTTCTTCCCCGGGGCGCGCGGTTTGGCAGCTACCGCATGAAGCGCGTTCAACGCACCCCGGGGAATTCGGCATTCGCCTACTTTTTCTTGGCCAGCGCGGCGTCCGTCGAATAAGCCCCGGCGCCGTTAACAGATAGAATCAATAACCCGCCCATGATCGCGATGTTTTTCAAGAAATTGACCATCTGGGTTTGCTGTTCCATCCCTTGCGCGGCCCAGAAATTGTGGAAATAGTAGGTTACCGGAAGCAGGTAGAAGAAGAGGATCCACGCCGCAATTCTGGTTTTGAATCCAGTGAGAATTGCCAGTCCAAACGCGAGTTCCAGCGCGGCCGCCAGCGCAATCGCCACGCCGGGCGCAGGCAAGTGCACGGCCGCTGCGTATCCGACGATTTGGTGGTATGCGGCCACCTTAAACACGCCACTGATCAGAAATATCACGCTAATCAAAATCCGGCCCGAGAGCGTAACCAGGCTATTCGAAGGTGTCATGCGATCCTCTCCTTATTTATTTTGAGTTTATGCGAGGTCAAACAGCAGGACCTCGGATGCTTCCTGAGCTTTTACGCGAACTTCTTCTTCCTTGGAGATTGCCGCGCCGTCGCCCGCCTGCAGATGCTGGCCGTTCAGCGTGACGCCGCCGCGCGCGACCTGAACCCAAGCGTGCCGTCCGGGCTGCAGATCGAGGTTGGTTTCTTGTCCTTCACCAAGCCGCGCGATAAAGAGATTCGCGTCCTGGCGAATCGTCACTGGAGCTCCCGGTCCCGCAACGTGCAGGAATTTGCCGCGCAAATCCTTGTCCGGGAAGGCGAGCTGTTCGTACTCCGGCTTCAGATTCTTGCGGTCCGGCATAATCCAAATTTGCAGCAGGTGGGTCGGGTCCTTCGGCGACGGATTGAATTCGCTGTGCAGGATGCCGGAACCCGCGGTCATGTGCTGCAGTTCGCCGGGACGGATTACCGCGCCAGTTCCCATGCTGTCGCGATGTTCCAGAGCGCCTTCGAGAATCCAGGTAAGGATTTCCATGTCCCGGTGGGGATGCATCCCGAAACCTTGGCCCGGCGCGACGATGTCCTCATTCAATACGCGCAGCGAGCGAAACTGCACGTGCTCCGGGTCGTAATACTGGTCAAACGAAAATGTAAAATGGGTATCCAGCCAGTTCAGCTTGTTGCGTCCGCGTTCTTCACTTGGTCTGATGCGAATCATTGTGTAACTCCTTCTTGAGCCTTTCGGCGCAGAGTTCCTCGGCGCCGCGTCCCAGCTTGCGCGCGATGCGGCGCAAATCTTCTTGCTCCTCCGGGGTCAATTCACTCATCACCCGCGCGATGGCTTTGGCGTGCTCCGGGAATATCCGCACGATCAACCGTCTTCCTTTGGGCGTTAGATGAATTTCGACCACCCGGCGGTCTTTTTCCTGACGTTCTCGCTTCACCCATCCCCGTTTTTGCAGGTTATCCACCACCAGGGTCATATTTCCACCGCTGCGCAAAAGCTTTTCGGCCAGGACGTGCTGGCACATCGGCCCGAGATGCAACAGGGCCTCCAGAACAGCGAACTGGCCCGTGGTGACGCCCTCGGATTCCAGATGTGTGCCGATTTTCGAGAGCACCGAGTCGGAAGCGCGCACGAGATTGATGTAGGCGTTGAGCGCCCTGACGGTGGCTTCCGAGCCTTGGAAATGAGTGGGCATTTTAGGTTTTACTTTAAGCTCAAATCATTCGAGCTTGAAGGATTCGATGCGGGTGCCGGCAGAAAGATTCGGGCGGGATTAAGGCTTCTGGGTGGGGCGCATAAGTACTTCACTGATAAAGCTTTGCGGCGCTTGCGTGACGATCATTTCCACCGCGTGCGCTATGTCCTCTGATTGCAGCATCTTACTGGGATCCTTGCCGGCGTGGGGTGAAAAATCCGTGGCCACCGAGCCCGGACAAATCGCGCTCACCCGGATGCCATATTGCCGCAAGTCCTCCGCCATGCACTCCGTGAGGCCCAGCAACCCCCATTTTGAGGCGCAGTAAATCCCGCCGCCGCGGAAGGCGTTCTTGCCCGCGAGTGAAGCGATATTGATGATATGCCCTCCGCGACGTTCGATCATCCCCGGCGCTACCGCTTTGCTCATCAGGAACACGGACTTCAAATTGGTGTCTAATACGGAGTCCCAGTTTTGTTCGCTGGCTTCATGCGTGGGACCGAAGTAGCCGATTCCGGCGTTATTCACGAGGATTTCCGGGGAACCTGTGCTTTTCTCGCTGGCGGCCACGAAGGATGCGACCTGGCCCGCTTGCGAAACGTCCACGGGAGCCGCGAAGACGTTGGCTCCCGCGCGCCGTAGATCGTTCGCGGCTGCTTGCAATTTTTGCGGATCGCGAGCGCAAATGCTCAGCTTCGCGCCCATGCTTGCCAGACGATGCGCGATCGCCAGTCCGATGCCGCGGCTGGCGCCGGTGACGATTGCGACTTTCCCTTCGAGCGGTTTTCGCTCGGGCATTTACGGAACTCCTGGGAGGCGACAAATTTCCGCCATCCGACATCTTATCATCCAGGTGCGAACATCCCGAGAGCGCGGTCCTGGCCAAGAATCTGGATTGCAGACTGATTTCACCTTGCACGCATGGGTAGCTTTCCCTATAATCCCGTGGATTTCGTTTACCGCGTTGTTCTGCAGGGGTTGTGGCCCCAGGGCATGACCGCAAATCCGCAGTGAAAGAACTTGTTTCAGGAGGCAGCGAACAGATGATGCGAAAGTGCTATCTCATAAAGGGAATTCTACTAATCGCTCTCGTTCAGGTTGGTTTGCAGGCACCGCCGGCCGCCGCTCGTCCCTGGCAGCAGCAGGAGGCCAAGCCGACGTACACGATTCCTGAGTACAACGCCTTCCAGGCGGCGCGCGCGGAGACCAATCCACAAAACCGCGTCAAGCTCCTCGACGATTTTGTAAGCAAGTTCCCGAATTCCACGCTGATGATTTACGTGGACCAGCTATATCTAAGCACTTATAACGAACTGAAAGACTATCCGAAAGTCATCGAGACCGCCGACAAGATCATCGGCATGGGCGACAAGGTGGACGCGGCTGCGCGACTGCAGGCTTTGCAAACGCGAGTGCAAGCATTCCTTTCCACGTTTAACCCCAAGGACCCCAACGCGCACGACCAACTTACGAAGGAGCGCGACGCAGCGCGACAAGGCGCGGATTTGCTGACGAAGTATCCCAAGCCCGCGAACGCCACGGTGACCGATGCGCAATTTGCGGACCAGAAAAAGCCGGGCTTGGCGTTTTTCTATGCTTCGGCGGGTTTTGCCGATCTGCAACTGAAGGATTTCCCGGCCGCGGTGGACGATTTCAAAGCGGCGCTGACCAATAATCCAAGCGACGCGGTCAGCTACTATCGCCTGGGCCTGGCCTACCTCGCGATGAACCCGCCGCAATCCATTGACGGATTCTGGGCGCTCGCGCGGGCGGTCAATCTGAAAGTTCCCGACTCGGACAAGATCAAAGATTATTTGCGCAAGGCGATTCTCGCCTACGAACAACCCGGCTGCGATAGCTCCGTGGATGCGCAGCTCAACGAACTCCTGACGCTGGCGGGCACCACCGGCGACCGTCCGGCGACTTATACAATCCCGAGCGCGACGGACCTGCAGAAAATCGCGCAGGGCAGCACGATTCTGACGGTGATCACCGATCTGAGCGCGGGCGGCGACAAGGCCAAGATGACCTGGCTCGCCATTTGCGGCGCGCAGTTTCCCGGCGTCGTCGGCAAAATCATTGAGGCAAAACAGGGCGATGGTTTTGTGGACTTCATGGTATTCACCGGCGCCAGTGAAGACGAAGTGGACAAGGCGACCACTGCCAACATGGACGTGAAAGTCTGGATCGCGCCTCCTCCGGCCGGAACTCCTGGAGCCGCGCAAGACACTCCGCAGCCGGACGTCGTTCGCCTTCAGAAGGATGACGGCATCAAATTCTCGGGAGCAATTGTCAGCTACGACCCGTCACCTTTCCTGCTGCACTGGGACCAGGTGAAGGTCGATCCGGCGGCGATTCCGGAAAAGTCGGAAACGGGCAAGCATCACAAGGTGCCCGCCAAGCAGTAACCGTAGATTAATTTGCAGGGATTTGCGGCCGGTCCAGAAATGGGCCGGCCTTTTTTTTTCGCACCTGGGTGATTTCAGGTCGCTGCAGAGCAGAGCTACGCGCGTCGCTGCCTGGGGTGGTCCAGCTTGTACTCGCCAACTTTGCGGCTCAGGGTGTTGCGGTGGATTCCGAGGGCTTTTGCGGCGCGTGATTGGTTGCCATCCAGGCGATCCAGGACGCGCTTGATAAATTTTTTTTCGAACTCCGTGACGGCTTCTTCCAGCAGTATTCCGCGCTCCACCATCATGCCGACCAGAGATTCCAATTGATCTTTCACGTTTGCACGCTCCGCACGCAATGACGGGACCGGTGAAATGGGCCGGTAAGGTCGGGCGCCTGCTCCCGTGCGCGGCGGACAGCCTGCGGCCTGCCCGCCAACGGCCGCTCGGGCTAGTCTAGTGCGTGGCCTGTAACGCGTTGATAAGCTTCCCGGTATTTATTTTGCGTTGCCGAGACGATATCGCCCGGCAGCGCGGGAGCGGGAGGCTGCTGATTCCATTTAATGTTCTCGAGATAGTCGCGAACATACTGCTTATCGAAGGAAGGCTGGGTGCGCCCCGCAACGTATTTATCCGCCGGCCAAAATCGCGACGAATCGGGCGTCAGCGCCTCGTCAATCCAGATCAGCTCGTTGCCGATCAGCCCGAACTCGAATTTCGTGTCGGCTATGATGATCCCGCGCGCCGCCGCATGTTCGGACGCGCGCTTGTAGATCGTCAGGCTGACGTCGCGCAGCTTTTCCGCCAGCGGCCGGCCCACGCGCGACACGGTCTCCTCAAAGGAAATGTTTTCATCGTGACCCGAAGTCGCTTTGGTGGACGGAGTAAAAATTGGCTCCGGCAGCTGATCCGACTCGCGCAAGCCCGCCGGCAGCGGAATGCCGCAAATCGCGCCGGTCTTCTGATAGTCCTTCCATCCCGAACCGGAAATGTACCCGCGCACGACGCACTCGATGGGCGCGGGCTCGGTCTTGCGAACCAACATGGCGCGGCCATTGAGCGAAGCGGCAAATTGCGCGAGTTCGCCGCTGAAATTATCGGCTGCGATGACGTGATTGGGTATGATGCCCGCCAGTTTATCGAACCAGAACAATGAGAGTTGCGTTAGGACTTTTCCCTTATCGGGAATGGGTGTCGGCAGCACTACATCGAATGCCGAAAGGCGGTCCGTTGCGACAATGAGCAATTGATCGCCCAATTCGTAGATGTCGCGCACTTTGCCGCGCCCCCGGAGCTTCAGCCCGGGAAAATTCGTTTCTGAAATCACTGGAGTCATTTGCGGAGATGCCAAGTGTTTTTACCTCGTTGCTGAGAGGCGGGTATTCTAGCGCAGCGGATTAAGTTGTCAACCGCTAAGACCACGCCGCACGGGAATTTTTCACAGGCGTGAATGCTTCGCCAAAATTTCGCAAGGTCTAAGCGGCGTTGGAGGCCGCTTTCGGCTCCGCCATCGCGGCGGTTTCTTCCCACTTCACGGAGACGAGTTTCGAGACGCCCGGCTCCTGCATCGTGACGCCGTAGAGTACCGAGCCCATCTCCATGGTCTTGCGGTTGTGCGTGACCACGATGAACTGCGTTTGGCCGCACATGTCCGCGAGCATTTTGTTGAAGCGCCCGACGTTCGCTTCGTCGAGCGGCGCGTCCACTTCGTCCAGAATGCAGAACGGGCTCGGCTGATATTTGAACACCGCGATCAGCAAAGCGAGCGCCGTCAGCGCTTTTTCGCCGCCCGAGAGCAGCAAAATATTCTGCAGACGCTTGCCCGGCGGTTGCGCGACGATGTCTATGCCGGCTTCGCCCGAGCTGTCAGGCTCGCCCAGGCGCATTTCGCCGTGGCCGCCGCCGAAGAGCGATTGGAAGGCGATGGCGAAGTGCGCGTTGATGAAATTGAAAGCTTCCTCGAATTTCTGCCGCGAAACTTGATCGAGCTCGGTGATCGTCAGCTGGGTATTTTGGATCGAGGTCACCAGATCGTCGCGCTCGCGGCGCAGGAAAGTATCGCGCTCCTCGCACTCCTTGAATTCCTCGAGGGCCATCATGTTCACGGGCCCCATGGCTTCCACACGCGCCTTCATTTCATTGTAGTTCGTCTCGGCGGCTACCAAATCCTCGCCGAGCAGCAGCTGCGCTTGCTGGGCCATCAATTCTTCCGGCTGCGCGTTCAATTCCGCCACGCAAGTCTGCCGCAAGTAATCGCGATCCGCGTCGTTGCGCGCTTTCTCGATTTGCCGCTGGCTGCGTTCGGCGCGCAGCTCGTCCAACGATTGCCTCTTGCCGCGCACGGTTTCATCCAGCTGTGTCGCTCGCGTACGGGCCTGCTCCCACTCGGCCTCGAGCGCGGACTTCAGCGCCTCAAGCCGCAATTTTTCTTTGCGCAGCTCGGCGACCTGCAAGCCCAGCTGCTCGCAGGAGGCTTCCAGCTCGGATTTTTCCTGGATCATCATCGCGTGCTGCTGGCTCAGCGAAGCCACGCGCTCACCGGCCAGCGCCATTTCCTCGGTTAAGCGCTGTTCGGCGGATTCGGCCGTGGCCAGCCGCTCGGACATGGTCGCCATCTCTTCGCGCCGCGCCGCCGCCTGCTCCTGCAACGTTTGGAGATCTTGCCGCATGCGCATCAGTTGTTCGGATACTTGCGTGCTTTCCGTTTCCGCTGCTTCGCGCGATTGCGATGCTTCCGCGTGTTTGCGTCGAGCTTCGGCCGCGCGGTTGCGCGCGAATTCCGCGTCCGCGCGCAAGCGCGAAATCTCGGCACGTTCCGCGGCGAACTGCTGTTCGATGCGGCGCAACTCGGAGCGCGCCTGATCGCGCTGATGGGTGGCCGCGACGAGCGATTTTTCCGCTTCCATTTGGCGCGCTATCGCGGATGCCACCTGCTCTTCGCCGTCGGCGATCGCGTTTTCCAGACGAGTCAACTCACCCTGCTGTTCATTGACGGTCTGCTCCAGGCGCAGGGCCTCCGCTTCGTGCTGGCGCAGTTCGCGCTTCAGCGCGAGTGGACCAGCTTCGCCCGCCCGGCCGCCGGAAACCATCCGTCCGTGGTAACAAGTGCCCTCGGGTGTAAGAAAATAGCTGTGTGGATTGTCGTTCGCCATTTGCTCGGCGAGCGCGGCGGATTCCACCACGTAAGCCGTGCGCAACTTGGTCAGAAAATGCTTCGCGGCGGGGCCCAGCGGCTCGCGGAAATCCACCAGGCGATCGAGCCGGCCCAGCACTCCCGCGGGCATGGGCAGCGACGCATCGGCTTCCGGCGATGGCAGATTCAATTTATTGAGCGAGTCCACAAAAAATGTGGCGCGCCCGCCCATTTCTTCGCGCAGCAGGGCAATTCCGGCGCGGGCATGATCGAACGATTCCACCACCACGTATTCCAGCTCATCGCGCAGGAACTGCTCGATGGCGCCTTCGTATTTTTCCTGTACTTCGGCGTAATCGGCGAGCAAACCTACCGCATGGAATCCGCTTGGCGCGGATTCGGCGTGCGACTCGCGGGCGACGTTGAAGAGTTTCTGTACCGCGTCTGCCGTGTACGCTCGCTCACTCAAAATCTGTTCGATGGAAGCACGCCGCGCGCGTTCGGCGGATAGTCCTTCGCGCATGCGTTCGAGCTGCTGGCTGGTTTCCTGCTGGCTGCGGCGTAGTTCAAGCAGCCTCGTTTGCGCGCCGCGCACGGCCGCGCCCAGTTCCTGCGCGCCGTTTTCGGCTTGCGCAAAGGTCTGCTCGGCCGCCGCAACTCGATCGTTCAACGCGCCACATTCTGCTTCGACGGCCTGCATCGCCGCGGCGCGCTGTTCTTCCGCCGCCGTATGCCGGGCCGCCGCTTCCTCCGCCTGCAGCGATTCGGCGAGTTCCCGCGCGGATTCCTCAACCAAGCGTCCCGCAAGTTGCCGCAGTTCTTCCATGCGCGCTTCCATCTGGATTTGTTCCGCAGCGGTTGTGGACGATCGCTCGGTGGTTTCGCGCAGCAGCGTTTCAATAGTGCTGGTCTGCTCGCGCAGGATGGCTACCGCCTCGCGGTGCGCGGCCATCCGAGCGCCCAGATCGTTCACCTGCCGTTCGGCAACTTCTGTTTCCACCACCAATCGCATCGCGCGCGCTTCCACCTGCGCGGCCTGCTCGCGATTAAAAGTAATGCGGTTCTCCGCGCGATCCAGATCCAGCACGGTCTGCCCCAGCAGGTTTTGGATCTGCCGGAGCTCGCCATCCAGTTCGTAGCTGCGCGTGCTCAGCCGTTCCTGCTGGGCTTCCAATTCATGCACGGAACCGGCTTCACGCTCTTCCGCCGCGTCCATATCACGCAGCAGATTTTCCAGGCGCGCCGCTTCAATATCCAGATGCTCAGCTTTGCTGGCGAGCACGCTGCGCAAAAGTTCGCGCATCTGTTCGCGCAGCTCGGCGCAACGCCGCGCTTTGGAAGCCTGGCGCTTCAGCGAAGCAAGTTGCTTTTCCACTTCCACCAGAATGTCGTGTACGCGCGACAAATTGACCTTGGACGCTTCGAGCTTCGCTTCCGCCAGGCGCCGCTTGGTCTTGTACATGGTGATTCCGGCAGCTTCTTCGATGATGGCGCGGCGATCCATCGGTTTCGAGTTCAGAATCTGTCCAATGCGGCCTTGCTCGATGATGGCGTAGCTATCGGGACCAAGTCCCAATCCCATGAAGAGTTCTTGCACATCGCGCAAACGCGCCACGCGCCCATTGATCAAATATTCGCTTTGTCCCGAACGATAGAGCCGGCGGCCGACTACAACTTCGCCGGGCTTCAATGCAATCGCCGGTTTTTCAGCGCCGCGTTTTTTCCAGGGCTTGCCTTTCCCAGCCTCAGCGGCTTCCGGGGACGGTGTGGTTTCGGGAGTGGTTTCTTCCAGGGCAAGCTCGATGAAGCCGTCCACAACGCGAGTCTCGGGCTCGGGCGGATCTTCCACAATCATCGGCCCAGCCGTTTCGCTCGGGGCAGCAGTTTCTTCCGGCGCGTCCATCACCTGCGCGACCGCGTTGGCCAAATCCGGGTCCACAAGCGTCAGCGTCACTTCCGACAAACCCATCGGCGGCCGCTTGGCCGTGCCGTTGAAAATGCAGTCAGACATGCGCTCGGCGCGCAGCATTTTGTGGCTCTGCTCGCCCAGGACCCAGGAGATTGCATCCACCACGTTGGATTTGCCGCAGCCATTGGGACCGACAATGCAGGTGATCCCCGTGCCGCTAAACGTGATAGGGGTCTTTTCGCAGAAAGACTTAAACCCCAACAGCTCAACCTTGCGCAGTTTCAGCACCAGTGTCCTCGCACAGTTCGCTCCCTCGGCTTCGCAAGCTGAGGAAGCTTCAATTTATCGATCTTTCGTCGGAGGTGTATCGAGACAAAAACGCTGGAGGGTCGACTCAATGGCCCTTCCGCCTGGCGCTACCGGGACGGCGGTTACGGGAAGAAAAAGTAGCATGGCGGGCGAGCGGTGTAAAGCAAGCTTTTCGCCGAGTTTATACATTCTGTAGCGGGGGACGCAATGTAAGGCCGAACTGGCGGTGTCCGATATCCCTGGGGGCGTCTAGAGGCCATCCTGCGGCTATACACATTAGCGCGCCGACGTTGTACTCGCCGTCTACAATTCCAGTAACTGGCTCTTGCAGATTGACTTAACGCTGCCCACAGCCTAGGATGACGCGCAGTGGAGGGCTGATTGCAGCAGGACGCTACCCAGAGCTCCGGCAGCATTTTGTCCGCGCTAGCCATACTGGCCTTAATTCTCTTCCTTTCAATCGAAGGATTGCGCCCCCCTGCGCCTAAGCCCGGCAATGCCAGCGCCCAGGAATTCTCTGCCGACCGCGCCCGCGAGATCCTCTACCGTCTGGTGGGGGACGGCATCCCGCACCCCACCGGCAGTCCGCAAAACGACGTGGTGCGCGAGCGCGTGCTGGATGAATTCACGAAGATCGGTTATCAGCCCGCGATCCAGACAGGGTTTGCCTGCGATGAATGGGGTGATTGCGCCACCGTGAACAACGTTCTCGCGCGGCTCGGCGGCAGCGAACCAGGGCCGGCGGTTATGGTCACCGCGCATTACGATTCCGTGCCGGCTGGCCCCGGCGCATTCGACGACGGAGCTGGAGTTGCCGTCGTGCTGGAAGCGGCCCGCGCGCTGAAATCTTTGCCGCAGCCTCGGCATTCCATCATCTTTCTTGTGGACGACGGAGAAGAAGCCGGTTTGCTCGGCGCGCGAGTTTTCGTAAGCCAGCACCCCTGGGCCAAGGACGTTCGCGCCGTGGTGAACATAGACAGCCGCGGCACCTCCGGCCCCAGCCTGATGTTCGAAACCGGTGACGCCAACGAATGGGCGCTGCGCGCCTATGCCGCGCGCGCCGCCCGTCCCGAGACCAGTTCGATCTTTTGCGAAGCCTATAAGAGATTCCCCAACGACACGGACTTTACCGTTTTCAAGGCCGCCGGATATCAGGGCCTTAACTTCGCGAATATCGGGGGCGTGGTCCATTACCACACGCCGCTCGATAATTTCGCGAACGCGCATTTCAGGACTTTGCAACAACAAGGGGACAACGCCCTCAGTTCGCTCGAGACGTTCGCCAATAGCGATATCTCGAATCCGCCGCGCGCTGCCGCCGTTTATTTCGATGTGTTCGGACGCCGGGTGATCTGGTGGCCGTCAAGGTGGACTTTAAAGTTCGCTCTTTCCTCGGCGCTGCTGCTGCTTGTGGAAATCGCGTGGCTGATTTACAGGAAGCGTCTGACTATTTACGAGTTTCTTTGGGGCTTGATCGCCTGGTTTATCACCATGCTGGCGGTCGGGGTTGTGGCGTTGGCCCTGAGCTTTATCCTCAGGCGGGCCGGCGCGACCGGCAGCCCTTGGGTGGCGCATCCGCTTCCGGCGCAGATTTCATTTTGGGCGCTGGCGATCACGGTCGTTTCTCTTCTTTCAATCCGATTCGCGCCGCGCGCCCGCTTGCTGGGACTGTGGGCCGGCGGTTGGACTTGGTGGGCGGTATTTGCGATCGCAATCGCCACGCAATATTCCGGCGTCAGTTATATTTTGCAAGCAGCTACTGGCGCCGCGGCGCTTGTGGGATTGCTCATCGCATTCCGGCGGGAGCTTTCGTCGCGTGATGGAACGATTGTGGTGGTGGTGCCGCTCGCGATCGGCGCAATGCTCGGAATTGTCCCCGCGCTGTTGCTATATGAGGGCTTTGGCAGCCCCGCGCTGCCGGGAATCGCGCTGCTCATCGGCCTGCTGTGCTCTCCGCTCGCTCCGCTATGCGCGGATATGAAGCGCCCACGCGGCGTATCTGTGGTTGCGCTGCCCGCGCTGGCGGCCACCGTCACGGTGCTGGCAGCGTTTGCCGCGATCGTTGTCCCGGAATTTTCGGCGAAGGCCCCGGAACATGTGAACCTGGAATATGTTCAGGAAGCCGATTCCGGCAAATCACAATGGGTCGTGTATCCTGCGTCGGGCCGCTTGCCCGAACCTCTTCGCCTGGCGACGAATTTTCGCCGCGAGGACGCCGGACCCTACCCCTGGATCGCGCAACCTGCTTTTTTGGTGAATGCGCCGCACCTGGATCTGGCTCCGCCCACTTTCACGATCCTGGATCTATCCGCGGTCGGCGGGAAGCGTATCTACCGTGCCTTGCTGCGTTCCGAGCGCGGCGCCCCGGAAGCGGCCGTGCTGTTCCCTCCGGATTCGGGAATTGAGTCCGTCAGCGCGGAAAGCCAGGCGTTACCGCCGGAATCGGAAAAGTTCCGCAGGCGAGTAAATGGCTGGTTTGTCTATCATTTTTCCGCGATGCCCGCGAAGGGAGTCGAACTCAGCTTCACGCTGCCCGCGGGTAAAGCCGTGGAAGTTTATGCGTTGGACTCGACGTATTCGCTGCCGCTCGAGGGACTATTCCTGCTGAAAGCTCGCCCGCTTACCGCGGTGCCGTACGGCAGCGGCGATCGCACAATTGTCAGCCGCCGCGTGGAATTCCTTCCCTGAACGGCAGGGCGGTCTCGTTCGCGCGACCGCTACTTTTTTTCCGGAGCGATCACCAAATGGCCAGTCTCGTCTTCATCCAGATGGATCACTGGCTTGTCATTCTTCTTCCGCGAGGCTTGCGCCAGCCGCGCGGCTTCGGCCACCGTCACCGGGTGCAGCGCCGCTTCCAGCTTGGCGGTGGCGATTGCGTCCGAGAAGCTTGAAAACGTTGAAGGCACGAATTCGCCAGGGTTCTTCGAATTCTGGTTCACGCTGGCATCCCGATTCGTATGCGGAGCCGAGGCCGTGGAAGTGCCGGAATCTGTATTGATGCTGCCGGCGCCGTTCGAACCTACGGTATTGTTGACGCTGCTTGCGCTATTGAGCGCGCTGCCGGAGTTAAGGCTCCCGCCAGAAAGCTGCGCGTGAGCCGTCCCCGCGAAAATCAAAACTATTGCCGCCACCAGAGCCGTCTTCATATTTGTCCCCATCGCTGTCCCGCCTCCGAATCCCGGAAACGAGCCCTCAACCCAGTCTGTAGACTAACTCGGCATTCTCCTTTGAAAATGGTACGAACGGGCTATTGGTACCAGCAAGTTACTACCGCGCGGGAAATGGTACCCGGCGAGCGCTCTGCCAGGGCCCGCATCTTATTGCTCTTGTTGGCTTTTCGTCAGCGACGCGAGATTGGGTGGTTTGCCGCCGGGCGGCGCGTCGGATACAATCACCGTTTTCGGATTGCGGCCGCCATGAGCGAGATACGCCTGCACAACACGTTGACAAACCGCCTGGAGCCTTTGCAGCCCCTGCGCAAGGGCGAGGTGCGCATCTACACTTGCGGCCCCACTGTGTACGACTACGCCCACATCGGAAATTTCCGCACCTTCATGTTTCAAGATATCCTGCGGCGCTTCCTCCATTCGCGCGGCCTTTCCGTGCTGCAAGTGATGAATTTGACGGACGTGGATGACCGCATCATTCAAAACGCAGCGGCCGCCGGCGTATCCATTCGTGATTACACGGAGAAATTCATCCAGGCTTTTCTGGACGATATGAACGCGCTGCACCTGGAGATGCCCGAGGAAATGGTTCGCGCCACCGATCACATCGAGGACATGGTTGACCTGATCGCGCGCCTACAGGAAAAAGGCATCACTTACGCCAGTGAAGGCTCGATTTATTACCGCATCTCGAAATTTCCCGCCTACGGCAAGCTTTCGAAAATAGATCTGGCGGGGATGAAATCCGGCGCGCGCGTGGATAACGACCGCTACGAGAAGGATGACGCGCGCGACTTCGCGCTATGGAAGGCGCCCAAGCCGGGCGAGCATTTCTGGGAAACGCGCATCGGCCCAGGCCGCCCTGGCTGGCACATCGAATGCTCCGCGATGGCCATGAAGTACCTGGGAGAGACGCTGGACATTCACACCGGCGGCATAGACCTCGCTTTCCCGCATCACGAAAACGAAATCGCCGAGAGCGAGGCGGCCACCGGCCGGCCGTTCGTCAAGCTCTGGCTGCACGCCGAGCACTTGATCATTGACGGCGAGAAAATGTCCAAGTCGCTCGGAAACTTCTTCACGCTGCGCGACCTTTTCGCCAAGGGCCAGAAGCCTTCCACCATTCGCTACCTGCTGCTCTCGGTTCCTTACCGCCGGCAGCTGAATTTCACCGCGGACAGCGCCAAGCAGGCCGAAAATTCCGTGGAAAGGCTGCGCAATTTCCTGGCACGCTTGAAAGAGGAAAGGTTTCCGGGCGGCTCGAATCCGAAAATGGAAGCGCGCGCCAAGCAAGCCTTGGCTGATTTCGACGCGGGTCTGGCGGACGACCTGAATACCGCCGTCGCGCTGGCGGCCGTCTTCGATTTGGTTCGCGAGGTTAATACCGCCATGGACCGCGGCGAATTCCTGCAACAGGACGCGCCTCCCATGGTCGCGGCCATGGAAAAGTTTGACGCGATCCTTTCCGTGCTCACCGATGACGATGAAGAGAAACTTCGCCAGCTCGGCTTCAACCCTGAAAAACCGCGGCCGACCGCCGAGCAAGTTGAAGCATTGATCGAAGAGCGCAACGCCGCCAAAAAACGCCGGGATTTCAAACGTTCCGATGAAATCCGGCAACAACTCGCGGATTCTGGTATCATTGTGGAAGATACGCGTGACGGCAGTGTCCGTTGGAAGTACAAATGACCATCTCCGCAAAACACGATCTCTCGCTGCACAGCCAGCCCTCCCACGAGCGCCCGAACCTCTACGGCGTTGACTAACTAAGCTCCTCCATCTTTGCGTTTTCAGCATGCGCCGGGCGGAAACCAGTGCGCGCTGAGCCCAAAATCTATTCCTGGAGGATGCTATGCAAGCTATTGAAACAAAGGTTGAAAAGAATCTCGGTAAGAAGGTGGACGCCGGAATTGCCGCGAAGTTGCCCCATCTGGTCACCGCGCTCCCCGGCCCGCAGGCCAAAGCTCTGGTAGCCAGGGACCACGCGATCCTCTCGCCTTCCTACACGCGGGATTACCCGTTGGTCGCCAAAACCGGCCGCGGCGCCATGATTGAAGACGTGGACGGCAACGTCTTCCTCGATTTCGCTGCCGGCATCGCCGTGGTTTCCACCGGTCATTGTCATCCCGCAGTTGTCGCCGCCATCCAGAAACAGGCCGCCGAGCTCATCCACATGTCCGGCACGGATTTTTATTATCCCAACCTGGTGGAGCTGGCTGAAAAGCTCGCCTCGATTGCCCCCGGCAAGGAAGCCAAACGGGTTTATTTTGGCAATTCCGGCGCGGAAGCCACCGAAGCAGCCATCAAGCTCGCGCGCTATCACACCAAGCGCGACAAGCTGATCGCCTTCTACGGCAGCTTTCACGGACGCACCATGGGCGCTTTGTCCCTGACCGCCAGCAAAGCCGTCCAGCGCAAGCATTTCGGTCCGCTCCTCGCTGGCGTATTTCACGCGCACTACCCCAATAGCTACCGGGGCACCTTTGGCAACAACCCCGCGAATGCCGCCGCCGATTCTCTCGCGTACATCGAGAACGAACTCTTCAAGCGCATCGTGGATCCCGAAGACGTCGCCGGCATCATCATCGAGCCCATTCAGGGCGAAGGCGGCTACCTCGCGGCCCCGGTGGAATTTTTGCAGGGCCTGCAAAATCTCTGCCGCAAGTACGGCATCCTGCTGATCGCTGACGAAGTGCAATCCGGCATGGGCCGCACCGGCAAATGGTGGGCGTCCGATCACGCGCGCATCGAACCTGACATCATCTGCTCCGCGAAGGGCATCGCCTCCGGCATGCCGCTGAGCGCGATCATCACGCGGGCCAGCGTCATGAATTGGAAACCCGGCGCGCACGCTTCCACATTTGGCGGCAATCCCGTGGCGATCGCGGCTTCTCTGGCCACGATTGATTTGCTCGAGCATCAGTACAACGCCAACGCGGCGCGCATGGGCGAGCTGATTTTCTCCCTTACCGCCGACTGGCGCGGACGCCACAAGATTGTCGGCGAAGTTCGCGGCAAGGGACTGATGATCGGCATCGAATTGGTGCGCGATCAAAAAACCAAGGAAAAGGCTCCCGACCTGCGCAATCGCATCGTGGAAATGGCCTTCCACAAGGGTCTCCTGATTTTGGGCGCAGGGGAGAATTCATTGCGCCTGGCGCCTCCGCTGATGATTGACGAAGAGCAAGCGCGCTTCGCCGTCAATACGCTCGACTCGTGCCTTACCGAAGTCGAGCGCTCGCTCTAAGCGGCAGCGCAAAATCGGTTGTGCAGTTGATGCGTCCGCCGCGGCGGATGCCTGCGCTGCTGCCGCGACAAGCAACGGCGGTTCAACACCTTGATCCGGGACGCGAGCAGCGCGTCGCAAGACCGCCGCTACAAAACCTACCGGTTTCGCAAATAGCACAGGCTTGCAGCAACGGGCCTGTGCTATTTTCTTTGGCGGGCACACTGGTTCGCACGCGCGAAAATGCGAATCACTTCTCAAACATTTCCAGGCAGGAGGGGATTTGCCACGCATTCTGGACGTAGGCTGCGGCCCTACGAAATATCCCGGCTCGATCGGCGTGGATATGAATCCCGCAACCGCCGCGGACGTGATCTGCAATCTGGACCGCGGCGCCTTGCCCTTTCGCGATAATTCCTTCGATCAATTGCGCGCCGAACATCTCATCGAACACGTCGCGGACGTTATTGCCACCATGGAAGAATTTCATCGCGTCACCAGGCCCGGCGGCACCATCTTCATCGTGACACCGCACTACACCGACTTCAGCTCGTTCTGCGATCCCACCCATCGCTGGCACTTGAACACCGGCTCGTTCCGTTATTTTTATCCCGGCGGGACGCACGGCCGCGATATGTGGTACACCAAAGTAAGAGTGCGGCAGGCGAAATTAGACGTGAAGCTTTTGAAACTCTGGCGCGCGCTGGGTTTCCAATTCCTGGTGAATCGCAGCCGCCTGTTCCGGCAATTCTGGGAGCATTATCTGAGTTTCGTGATTCGCGGCAAGCTGATGGAATTCACGCTGGAGGTCATCAAGTAATCGCAGCCATGTTTGCGCGATTAATTTTTTCCATTGTTGATTTCGGCGCGCGCAAGGGGCTCAGCACGCCCACTGCGGCTGACTCGCAATCGGATGGCGAACCTCCCGCCAAGCTGCAGGCGCGCCGGACCGGAGTACGCGGCGAAACTTACGCTTATTGGTATTTGCGTCGCCACGGCTACACGCTGGTGGCGCGCAATTTCACTCTGCCCGGGGTAAAAGGTGAAATTGACCTGGTCGGCTACGACGGCTCCGTCCTGGCCTTCATTGAAGTGAAAACTCGCACGATGTCCGAGCCCGCCGCAAGTTCATCGGAGGCATTTCAGCGTACCCCGGAAGGCGCCGTGAACTGGGAAAAGCGCCGCAACCTTTCGCGCATGGCCCGGCAATTTCTGCGCGCGCGCCACATTCCGAGCGCGGAGTGCCGCTTCGATGTGCTGGCGATCGAAACCCGGCCGGGCGCGAAACCTGCTGTGCGCCCACACAAAGGCGCGTTCCACGCCGAACGGAATTAAGCTCGCCCGCCGGACGGTACCAGTGGTACCGGGTGCCGAAAAATCAACCTCACGGCCATTCGGCGCGCTTCAGCACTCCGTCACCGTAGTAGAATAAAAGCAGCGAAAATCTGAAACACACCGCCCGCATTTCCCAAATGTGAGGCAAATTTCGCGCCGGGGAGGAAACGTTTGCCGGAGCTTCGCAAGGATCCCATCACCGGCCGCTGGGTCATTATTTCCACCGACCGTGGTAAACGCCCCATGGACTTCGTCCGCGAGAGCGTACAGATCAAAGGAACGCCGAATTGCCCCTTCTGCCCGGGCAACGAAGGGAAGACGCCGCCGGAGATTCTTGCGTACGGACGCAATGGCACTGGCAAGGATACGCCCGGCTGGACCGTCCGTGTGGTTCCCAATAAGTTTCCCGCGCTGGGCATCGAGGGCGGCCTGGATCGCGAAGGCGAAGGACTTTTCGATCGCATGAACGGGATCGGCGCGCACGAAGTGATCGTGGAAACGCCGGAGCACAAGCATTCACTCGCCACGATGAGCGAGAAGGGCGTCGAGGAAGTTCTGTGGGCCTATCGCGATCGCGTGCTGGACCTGAAAAACGATCGGCGTTTCCGTTACATTCTGCTCTTCAAAAATCACGGCGAACCTGCCGGCGCATCTCTGGAACACACGCATTCGCAATTGATCGCGCTGCCGATTGTTCCCAAGCGCGTGCGCGAGGAGGTGGACAGCTCCAAGCGCTACTACGACGAGAAGGAGCGTTGCATTTTCTGCGACATGATTCGCCAGGAGATCGAAACCGGCACGCGCATGATCCTGGAAAACGATCAGTTCATCGCGCTGGCGCCTTACGCTCCGCGTTTTCCGTTCGAGACCTGGATTCTTCCGCGGCAGCACAGCTCCGCATTCGAAAATATGCCCGCGCCGCATTACGCCAATCTCGCGCGCGTGCTGCGGGATTTCCTGGGGCGCCTGGATTCCGCGCTGGCTTTCCCTTCGTACAACTACGTCATCCACACGTCGCCCATCGGCGAGGAAGCTAACGATCATTATCACTGGCACATCGAAATGATGCCTAAATTGACGAAGGTGGCGGGCTTCGAATGGGGAACTGGCTTCTACATCAACCCCACGCCGCCCGAGGAAGCGGCCCGCTTTCTGCGCGAGGCGAAGTAGTAAGTTGGAAGACGTTCGGCCGCTCCTGCCCGAACGCGTCGTGAATATCGTAGGGGCGCTGCTGGCTGCGCCCCATTTCCGCAAGTTTTTACGTGTGGGCACACACCCTAGGGACTAATTTCAAGCTTTCAAATACCATGGAACGTTGACCAGAATGATCCGCTTATTTCCTTTCAAGAGCAGCAGCGCCTTCAACAATTCCGACCGGTTATTTTGCAGAAAATAATGCCACCAGTGAGTCTCGATCATTTCCGGAATCACGACGGCAATCCGCCGCTCGGGGTTTTCCTGCTGGATCTTCAGCACGTAGTCAACGATCGGCCGGATCACGAAGCGATAGGGCGATTCCAGCGTCACCAGCTGCATCGCCGGGAATCCCGCCTGTCTTGCGGGGTCGTCCACTAACTGCGCCCAGTGCCCCTGCAATTCATTATTTTCTCCTTCGCTGCAAACGTGCACCGCTCGCACGTCGGGAGAGATCGTGAGGGCCACCTGCAAAGCCTTCTGCGTCAGCATGCCCCATTGTTCAATCGGCAGTATCACCAGCGGCGGCTGCAGGCCTCCAACGTTCAGCGGGTGAGGGCAATCCAATTCCTTTTCCACGCGCCCGAGATAGCGATGGACGGCCATCATCACCAGGAGCAGCCCCGGAATCAGCAGCGCGGTCATCCAAGCGCCGTCCACGAATTTCGCCACCAGCACGATCGCCGTCGTAATACCCGTCGCGATCGCCCCCAGGGCGTTGATGAACATGTAGCGCCGTGAGCCGCGGCCCTGCACGCGGCGCCAGTGCGCCACCATGCCGGCTTGTGACAGGGTGAAGGCCAGAAAAGCTCCCACGGCATACAGCGGAATCAAGCGGTTCGTCACGCCGCCGAAGATCACCAGCAGCAGCGCCGCCAGAATTGCCAGCACGTACACGCCTTGCGAGTACACCAAGCGCCGCCCGCGCAAGCGAAACGCGTCCGGCAGATAGCCATTCAACGCGATGGAGCGGCACAGGCGCGGAAAATCCGCGAACGCCGTATTGGCGGACAAGCACAGCACTACCAGAACGGAGCCAATCGTTATGTAATAGAAGGGGCCGCGTCCAGCGACCGCCGCCACGATCATGGAGAGTACGCTTTGATATCCGGCCTGCCCCGGATCGGTGGCCGCGATGTGGTAAGCGCGGACCAGATACGCAATGCCGCCCAGCATCAGGATCAACAGAGCAATAATCACGGTCAAAGTGCGCTGCGCAGTTTGCACTTTGGGTTCGCGGAATGCCCGAACGCCGTTGCTCACAGCCTCCACTCCCGTCATGGCCGTGCAACCGCTCGAGAAAGATTGCAGCAATAACCAGGCGCCCGCGGCCGCCAGCACCGGATGAGCCGCCGGCGGTGGGGCCAGCACCGCAACCGGATGCCCCCCGGCGGTCAGAGACTTAAAAACCCCCCAAGCAACCGTCGCCAGCAGCCCACCTATGAAAATGTAAGTTGGAATCATGAAGACGATTCCGGCCTGGCGCAGCCCGCGCAGATTAATCACCGTGATGAACAATAAAATTGCCAGGCAAAACAGCAAGGTGTGCGGCAGCAATTGCGGCCACGCCGAGACGAGCGCGCCGACTCCCGCGGAAATGCCCACGGCCACCGTCAGAATGTAGTCAATCATCAGTGCCGCGGCCGCCAGCAACCCCGCGAACGTGCCCAAATTTTCCGATGCGACGGTGTAGGATCCGCCGCCTCCCGGATACGCCGCGATCGTCTGCCGGTAGGAAAAGTAAACGATGGTCAGCAGCACGATAATGCTGGCGCTGATGGGGACGATGTAAGCGATCCCGGCCGCGCCCAGTGGAATCAGCAGCGTCAGCGCGGCTTCGGGGCCGTAGGCTGCTGAACTGAGCGCATCCAGCCCGAAGATCGGAATCCCGGCGGCAGTTCCGAGTTCCTCCGCACGCTCGTCCCAGGTGGGGAGGGGCTTGCCGAACAAAATGTCTCGGATGGTCATGAGTTCGGCGAAGCTCCTTCCGCAGCAGGCTCGCCGCCGCGCTGCGCGCGCAACCCGGCGAGTGGGCGCACAGATTAATTTGTCCTGCCTGGAAAAGGAATGGAAATTATCCGCAGACGCGCTACAGCGATTCCCGGAGGGTGTTCATGGGAATCGAGTATGGATAGGGACGCCGTTCCAGGCTACGCTGGGGGCCGTCGCTACCTAAAAAGGAGCATTCCATGACAGCCCAAGAAAGCAAGAAATGCGCGCATCCGGTTTGTACGTGTCAGGTTAGTTCGGAGAAGTATTGCAGTCCGCAATGCGAAGCGATGGAAGAAACGCCGGACGTGGATTGCAAGTGCTCGCACTCGACGTGTGCAGGCCGAACGGAATACGCGGCCCACGCGTAAGAGGCTAAAAACTACGGCGCGTCCGAACCCCCGTCAAGCGGGGCGCGGCTCGCTTGCGTCAGTGTCCTCAGCTCGCGCGCCGGTAAAATCGTCCGTCGCATTCCTCGCAACGAAAAGGCCGCAGCAGAACCGCGCGAAATACCAGGTCAACCACTCCGTGTCGGTGGGATTTATGCACGTACTTGCTGCCGCAGCGAGGACAGAATTTGCGCGAGCGCATTTCGGTTGGCGCCGGCGAAACC
The DNA here is from genome assembly GCA_963804655.1 of uncultured Acidobacteriota bacterium. GTDB lineage: Bacteria > Acidobacteriota > Terriglobia > Acidiferrales > UBA7541 > Palsa-295. Next base: position 995,672 of record CAWDRE010000002.1, read on the forward strand.
ACTTCTTTCGTATTCATACTGCACCTGCGATTTCGTTCAGGCCATCCGGCGGATCGCGTGATACACGACTAACAGAACCACGGACCCGATCACCGCGACCAGCAAGCTGTACAAATTCACGCCGCTGACGCCGGAAGCCCCAAAACGATTAAACAGCCATCCACCCACTACGGCGCCGACGATGCCCAACAAAATATCGAGCACGATGCCTTCGCCGCTTTTGTTGACGATTTTGCTGCCGATGAAACCCGCGATTAAACCCAGTACGATCCAGGCCAAAATTGACATTTTAGCTTCTCCTTGAATCTAGGCCCGACGCATCCAGACACTCAGCCCGCGATACGTGCGGCGAACTGTACGTCCGCGCCGACCTTTTGCACATACATGAAAGCCTTTAGTACTGGCGCTCAGTCGCTGTAGCCGGCCTAAATCCGGAGTGCGCTGTCGGGCGGGCAATTCCCACCACCTCGGGCGTTCGGTACCAGGCCGTCGCTGCTCGCCGCCAGCTACTTCACGATGAGGGTCAGGAAGTTGGGCAAAGTCTGGGTCTGGCCGTTGATGGTGGCGGTCAGTGTTAGCGAGTAAGTGCCTGGCGGCGTGGCGCCGTTCGGGCCTTTCGCCAAACCGCCGCACGCGGCCGTGCCCAGCGCTACCAGCATCAGCACCGCGAACGTCAACGCCACGCGGCGATTCCGCTGCATCGCCCACGCCAGTCCGCCCAGCATGAGTGACAAGAGCAGCAGCGCGATTTTGCCTGCCGGCCCGCCGCCGGGCGCGCCAGGAACAAATCCCGCATTCGTTGCGCCCGTGCAATACGTCTGTATTCCAAAGGCGACTTCCACCGGTTTTCCCGTCAACACCACCGAGCTGGGGATCACCGTGCAAGTGATCGTCGGCGACGATGGCATGCAGCCGAGTTGCACCGTGCCAGTGACGCCGGTCGCTCCGGTAATTTGCAGTCCGTAATACGCGGTGCCTCCAGGCGTAGCCGTCCCGGTCGTCGAACCGCCCGAGGGAATCGTAATCGTCACCGGCGAATTATTGCCGGTGCCCGTGAGCGAAACGTTTTGCGGATTGCCCGTGGCGTTGTCGGCGATGGCCAGCGTGGCCGAAAAGTCTCCGGTGGCCGTCGGCGTAAAGGTCACGCTGATGGTGCAATTGGAACCGGACGCCAAATTTCCCGTGGGATTGCAGGCGTTCGTTCCGCTGGCGAGCGCAAAGCTGCCGCTGTTTTCGCCGGTAATCGAGAAGCTGGTGAAAGTCACCGGGCCGGTGCCGGTGTTCGTGACCGTCACACTTTGCGCCGGGCTGGTCGAGTTCACGTATTGCGAAGAGAACATCAGGCTGTTGGGAGCTACCGTCACGGTTGCGGGACCATTCGCACCGGTTCCAGTCAACATCACCATTTGCGGACTGCCGGTGGCGTTGTCGGTGAACGTGACGGCTCCCGTGCGCGTCCCCGCCGCGGTAGGTTTGAAAGTAATCTGGAAAGTGCAGGGCGTGCCTTCGACGGCGATGCTAGGGCACTGCGCGGTGGTGGCTCCGGCAAAATCACCGGAAGTCACGATGCTGCTGAAATTGACGGTGACGCCGCCAGTGTTGGAAACCGTGAGAGTTTGCGAAGAGCTGGTAGTGCCCACGGTTTGACTTACGAACGTCAGCGAAGTGGGCGCAATAGAAATCGTGCCGGCCTGCGCCGCGCCGGTGCCCGTCAACGTCACTTTTTGCGGGCTGCCCGTGGCATTGTCCGCCACATTCAAAGTGGCTGTGCGCGTCCCACTGGTGGCTGGTGTGAACAGCACATTGATCTGGCAATACGCGCCGCCCGCCAGTGTTCCGGTGGGGCTGCACATCGTTACGGAGTTTGGCAAAGGCACGCCGAAGTCTCCAGCATTTGTTCCAGTCACGGTGAATCCCGAGAAATTAACCGTCGCGGTGCTGGTATTCGTGACGGTCACACTCATAGGCGAGCTGGTGGTTCCCACGATCTCTGAGGCAAACGTCAAACTCGCGGGAGATACAGTCACCGCCGGTGTAGTACTCGCACCCGTTCCTGTCAGCGGCACGGTTTGCGGACTACCCGTCGCGTTGTCCGCGATGCTGATGGAGGCAGAGCGCCCGCCCGCGGCAGTCGGGGTGAAAGTGACGCTGATCGAGCAATTGGCAGCGGCCGCGAGCGAAGCGGGGCACGTGTTGGTCTGAGCGAAATCACCGTTATTCGTTCCGGTCACGGTAATTCCACTGATCGTCAAGGCAGCAGTGCCGCTATTTGTGAGCATCACGCTTTGCGCGGCGCTCGTCGTTCCCACACTCTGCGACGCGAACGTCAAACTCGTGGGCGCGAGCGTCACCGCCGGGCCGCTTGCGCCGCCCACTGTTCCACTGACGGCTACAGTAACATTTGACGTACCGTCCGTCGTGAGAATGAGGGTCTCGGAAACCGCGCCGCTAGCCGCTCCCGCCGGTGGCGCAAATGTTACGGTAAACGTGCATGAGCTTAACGGTTGCACAACGGCGACCGCGCCAGTCCCGACCGGCACGCAAGCGCCCGCCGCGCTGAAGTCCGGTGAATTTCCGGTATTCACGCCGGTGAATCCTAGCGGCCCGATGCCTGTGTTTGTGATCGTCACCAACGCAGACGTCGCCGAAGCGCCCGCCGCAACCGGCGTCGGGAAATTTACCGACGGGGCCGCAGGCGACGGCGTTCCCGGAGCCGCTGTTTGCGAAAACGCGTCCACGATCACTGGATGGACCGAAGCCTTCGAACCGGGAGTGGGACCGGTTGGATTGAAAAGCACGACTTGATACGGCGACACCATGTACCCCGTGTTCGAGCCGTTCAGCGCCGTATTCGGCGCCGTCAGATGGCCACTCGACGCGACCGTGAAGGTGACCGCGCCAAGATTCTGGTCGTAAAATAGTTGACCGCCGGGTTCGCTCAAGTCTTCCGTCACATTAAACGTGTTAGTCCCCGTGAGTGCTGCGACGCCCGACCACTGCGGCGCCGCTGCGGAGACGGGTTCGAGCGAGCCGAAAGAAAAATTGCCGTTGAACGGCGCCGTCGAGAATGGCGCCCCCACCTGCGGAATCAGGTCCCCTGCGACCACGCCGCTGCCGGTCCCCAGCGAGAATGCCTGGTCGGGCGACGCGAGGTACGCGATCCACGTCTGGCTGCCGAGCGGCGCAGATGCCCGCCCGTTCGCCAGAACCGTCAGCGTTCCACTCAATGTTTGGTCGCCGAGTAACGATCCCGCGTCGTCTTCATCAAACGTCACCGTTATCGTGCCCGACGAAGCTGTCGCAACGCCGACCACCGCATCGTTGCCCAAGCCACTCTTGGAGCGTCCATTCAGAATGAAAACGTCCGGTCCGGTGATCGAACTGGCGCTGAAGTTGCCGGGAGTGGTCTGTCGCAATGCCGAGCCCACCAAAATGGGATTAGTGGCGGGTGAGTCGAGCGTCAACCACACAAATTGATTTGGTGACACGATGTAAGCGCTTCGAGAGGAACTGCCTCCCGGAGTCAAATTGAGCGTCAACACGGTTCGACCGAATTGATCGGGTGTGGTGTAGGTGCCAGTGATCGCAGTGATGCTGGATTGCGTGCCGGCGTCGTTGATATCGGCTGCTCCAGAAGTTACGCCGTTAGTGGCGTTGAAGGCGATCAGCCCCACTTGGGCTTCCCGCGCGGGCGTCGGATCCAGGCCGGTGCCTCCGAAGGCGTAAGTGCCAGGGAACGTCGTCAAGTAATTGGACTCGAGTGTCTGCAGTATTAATTGGCCCGAGCCGATATTGCCGGTCCCGGTGTCGTCCGCGAAATTCGTAATCGCGGCCGAGGAGGCTACTCCGCGGTATGTGTTTCCAACGGCCAGGACAAAATACTGGAATGTGCCGCTCGGGAGTTGGAAGTTCATGATTCCCCGATTGTCCGGGCCGACCACGTACGAACCGCCGACACTGACGCCTTGCGCGGTCTGGCCGTTGAAGTTGTAATCAACTTCGCCCGTGAAATCTCCCGAGCTATTGAAATTAAGGCTTCCGACGATTCCTTCCTCTTGTCCCGTTGCTTCGTTGAAAGTGTGGAACTCAATGGCGTAATAACCGTTGAGCAAGCTGTTCCCGGCGCCCGTCGGCGCGGTCTGCACCGTGATGGTGTACGACTGGGTGGCCTTGTTGGACGCCGAATCAGTAGCCGTGACGGTAAAAGTGGCCGGTGTGCAGCAGCTTGGGAACCCCGAAATCTGGCCCGTGGTGCCATTTAAAGTGAGGCCCGATGTAATCGTGCCCGTGGTCACCGCGTACGTGTAAGGCGGTGTTCCCCCTGACGCCACGATGGTCGCGCCATAAGGCAGCGTTACTTCGCCGTCGGGTAACGACGTCGGCAAGATGGTCAGAGCACCGCCAGTCGAGCCAGTTACAGTCAGGCCGAACGTCGCCATGGCTGTATTCGGCGTAGGACTCATCGAGTCCGTGACTTGTACTGTGAAGCTGTACGGCCCCGCCGTCGTGGGCGTTCCCGTGATCGTACCGGTGGATCCTACCGTAAGTCCGGGAGGCAAGGTTCCGCTGGAGAAGCTCCACGAGTAAGGCGGCGTTCCACCCGTGGCCGCGAGCGTAGCCGAATACAACACGCCAACCGAAGCGCCAGGAAGCGGCGACGAAGTCGTGATTTGCAGCGGCGCGATTGCGGAGCCGCCCTCCAGCGGGATGCTGTGCGGCGTACCCGTCGCAGTGTCGGTGACCGTCAACGTGGCAGTCCGCAAGCCCGTGGTAGTGGGCGTAAACGCCACGCCAACGACGCAAACCGCCTGGGCGTTCAAAACCTGCGTAGTGTTGCATGGAGTATTTCCAGGCGCGCTGAAGCTGAGTTGGAAATCGTCAAAATCGGTTCCGGTAATCGTCATACCGGTAATCGTGTCGGCGGTTGTGCCGGTGTTATTCAGGAATGCGTATTCCGGCGCGCTCGCCTGCCCGACGGAGACTGCCGGGAATATGAGCGGGTTCGGCAACAAACTCACCGTGGTGCCAGGTATCCCGGTGCCGCTCAACGCCACCGTCTGTGGCGCGCCGGCCGCTGCGCTACTGATCGTGAGCGTGGCAAAAAATGGCGCGGGCCCGCTGGGCGGCGTGAACGTCACCGTCGCCTCGCAAGTTCCTCCCGCCGGGATTGAGCCGCCGCAAGTGTTGGCAGCGGCGAAAGCAGCCGGGTTGGTTCCGCTCAGCGGCGTGGTAAACGTCAGAGTGGAATTGCCGATGTTTTGCAAAAAGACGTATGGGGCGTTGCTGGTCGTGCCCACGGTCTGCCGACCGAAAGCCAGATACGTGGGAGAAATGGTCGCCAGTGTCGCGGTCGCGTTCAAGCCTGTTCCGAAGAGGATCGATGTCTGCGGCGACGTGCCAGCATCGCTATCACTGACGGATAGTTCGCCTTCGGCAATTCCCGCGGAGATAGCGGTGTAGGTGACGCTGATCGTGCAGCTCGCCCCGGGGGCGAGTCCTGCGCCGATCGGGCAAGTGGTTGCAGAGATGGCAAAGCTCCCGCTTGGCAAGAACGACGTTACGGTGGGATTGATGGCCGTCAACGTCACGGTGCTGGACATATTCTTAAGCGTCGCCATCATCGCGGCGCTGGTGGTGTTCACCACGGTGTTTGGAAACTGTATGAAAGTCGGAGTCAAGACCGCGATCTGCGGTGTGCCGGTGCCGGTCAGCATCACGTTCACCGGATTCGTGGTGATATTTCCCGTTATCTGCAAGGTCGCCGTACGCGTACCGGTCGCGGTGGGATCGAAGGTCACACCGATCGTGCAACTGGTGCCGGCGCTGAGCGGAGTATCAAACTCGCAAGTGCCGTCTCCGTTCGCCGAAAAGTCGGCGGGATCCGCGCCAGCAGTTCCGGGGAAATTCAAGCCCACGGGATTCGTGCCGGTGACGTTCACGGTCACGAATTGCTCTGCGCTGGTGCTGCCGACTTCTTGGCTGCCGAATGTCAAGCCGGTCGGATTGACGGTGATCGTGCCCAGCGTCGGAGGTGTGTTGGTCGCTCCAGTTCCGCTCAGCGTAAAGGATTGCGTACCGCTGGATTCGGTGATGGTCACCGTCGCGGTTTCTGTCCCGGTCGTCGAAGGGGTAAATGTCACCGTGAACGTGCAAACGATCGTCGGCGGAACGGTGGCTCCGCAAGTGCTGAAGTCGCTGAAATCCGCGGCGTCTGGGCCGCTCACCGCGATGCTGCTGATATCGAGCGCGTTCGTGCCGTTTGCGAGCGTCACCACTTCCGTGCTAGACGTTCCCGTCTGAACCGAACCAAAATTTAGCGCTGCTGGAAACAATTGCGCTGCGGCAGGTGTTGCCGGCGCAATCTTCAAGACAAATCCGGAACTAACGGGGTTGTTGAGGCCAGCTTGAAAGGGCTTCACCGTCGGAAAGTCTAGAGTGCTCGCCTGGCCGACGACATAAATGTTGTTGCTCGCGTCGAGAGCAACTCCGTACGCAGCATCGCTGGCCCCAGCTACGGAATCGCTACCGCCCAAATATGTGGAAAATGTGTAATCCGATCCGTCGGACTTCAGTTCGGTTAGGAAACCTGCTTGCTGCCCGTTAAGGGTTGCCTGCAGCGGAAGTCTCGTCGGAAAGTCGCTGGCGGTTGTGTAACCCGAAACGTAAATGTTGTTGGACGAATCCAGAGCTATGTAACCCGAGCCCTCTCCGCCGCCACCAAAGAGAGTCGAGAAGTCCAGAGACCCTCCCCCTGCGGCGATCTTCGTAACGAAAATGTCTCCCCCGGCGTCAAGCGTCTGGAGACTATTTTTCAAGGGGAAGTCCGGCGATGTTGCCCCGCCCGTAACGTACGCGTTGCCCGACGAATCCGCTGCGACGTCGTTCGCGTAGTCATTGACGCTGCCGCCCAGATATGTCGAATAAACTACAGCGGTTCCCGCGGAATTAACTTCTGCGACGAACCCGTTGCTTCCCCCGTTTTTGGCATTGAGGTTAGCCTGTATCGCATTCTTTGTTGCGAAAACGGTCGAGTTCGTGCTGCCGGAAATATAAACGTCGTTACTGGAGTCGAGTGCGATACCGGTGCCATAATCGCTACCGTTGCCCCCGAAGTAAGTTGAAAAAACGAGGGAAGATCCGGTGCCAGTAATTGGCGCCAGCTTGAGAATAAACGCATTCTCCTTTCCGGCAAGGGTCGGTTGTATTGGGTTTTGAGTGGGAAAACTTGTGGAGGTCGTGAGACCGACGATGTAAACGTTCTTGTTGCTGTCAACGGCCACGCCCAAGGCAGCGTCAGAAGTTCCTCCACACAGATAAGTAGAGAACAAAAGAGCGCCCGCGGACGACAACGACGACGCAAAACCGCACCCGTCGCCTGAAAATTGGTTCTGACCTGACAGCGGATTCTGGAGTGGGAAGTTGCTAGAAAGCGTGTTTCCTACAGCGTACGCGCTGCCCGCAGTATCTACTGCAATCCCATACCCGCTGTCAAAATATCCGCCCCCGATGTAAGTGGAGAAAATGAGTGAGGTGCCGTCCGCCGAAAACTTGGTCACAAAAGCGTTTTGCGTGGCTCCCGACCCGAGGTTTCCCTGAAACCCGGCCTTTGTCGGGAAGTCAGTGGACGAAGTGGCTCCAATTACGTACGCCTCCCCTGCGGAATCCACCGCAACATCGGATGCATAAGTTCCGGACTGACCATTGGAACCCCCGAGATATGTCGAATAACTCAGCGTCGGATCAATGATCAGCTTCTGGCGATGATCGTATGGCGCGAGCGTGATGCCTACCTCGTCCGCTGCCAGAAGTGTGTAACCGCTGCTAACTTCCCGCCGCACGCCATGAATAATCTGGTAGGCCACCGGCTGCTGCAATTTGATGCTGCCCGCTTCCAAAGCCACGATCAGGTCGCCGGTCTCCGCGATTTGCAGTGCCTTCGCGCCCTGCACGCGCAAGCGAATTTCGTGCGGGTCTGCCCCCGGCGCCACAATGAAATCCGATTCCAGTTGTCCTTGATTGCCGTAATAAGTCAGATCAATTCCCGGATAGGTATTTCGATAGAGGACTTTCCCGTAGTTCGGAATCCCGGCGCGCCACTTCGCGGGATCGTTGCCGATGTAATAGTTCGATATTCCCGGCAGGAGATCTGTGCCGGAAATCTCCGCCTGTGGGTTCGCGCCCTCAAGATTGAATTCCAGCACGGTTTCAGAATATTTCTGAGGAGCTTTGGGATCCGCAATCTGTTTTGGTTTCTCCGGCGAAGTAATCACGCGCCGCAGCGCGAGCACTTCCTGCGTCGGCGTCAGAAATAATGTGTAGCCTTTGCCGCGCGCCAGATACTTCACGCGCGCATCGGTCTGCCCACGGTTCGCTTCAAAACTCAGCGGCACATTGCCGTAAGCGCCATTCGCGTGGGGCGCGGGCGCCGAAGCCGGGTCGTGGCGCGGCGCAGCAGCCTGCTTGTGTGCCGCGCGGTCCGCAAGAGCCTTGCTGGCGGCCGTAGGCGCTTGTGCGGCGACACTGCAGGCGCTGGCGAGAGTTATGACTACTAGGCTGGCAATCCGTCGCATCTTGATACTCCTGGATACTTCGACCCTGGCGATACCAATCGTTGCTCGGCGCACACAATTTAAGCCGTGCTCGCGAGCCGCTGCGAGCACGCAAGCCCGCGAAAAGTGCAAAATTTTGCGCACTTTCGGCGCTCTCCGCGCAGTTAATGGATTCGTGCGTTATGCCGGTGCCCCTATTTAGGGCCTATGGCGTCATAGTCAGCAAACCAGCGGCCAGACGCATAGATGCCCCACTGGCGGAGTCCGCGACCGCGAACAGCCCATATTTCGCTCACGATAAAATGCGATTAATTGAAGAAAAGGCCGAAATCCATCGCGAAATGCCGGAATTCTGAACTTCGCGGCACGTGAAGTCAAGAAATGAATGCTGCGGACATCACCGCGAAACGATCGCGAGAATTCGTGCACCGGCAAGAGTTAATTTCGACGCGTCGGCACGCCCGGTGCGCACGAAAGGCGCGCTTTTATTGGCGGATCACGTACGGATTCTCGGGCGCCATTCGCAAAACGCGCGCGCCCAAGAGATAATATTGCTGCATGATTATTCTGGTGATGGGCGTGACTGGGGCAGGGAAGACAACCGTTGGCAAGCTTCTCGCCGAACGGTTGCGCTGGAGATTTTTAGATGCCGATGATTTTCATCCCGCGGCCAATATCGAGAAAATGAAGCGCGGAATTTCTCTCACGGACGCCGACCGCGAACCATGGCTCGCCGCGATTCACGCGTCACTGGTAGCCAGCGCCGCCAAGAATGAGAATATGGTCCTGGCCTGTTCGGCCCTAAAGGAAAGCTATCGCCAGAAGCTCGCTGCGGGATTGGACCTGCGCATCTGCTATCTTAAAGGAAGCTTCCAGGAAATCAGCGCGCGCCTGGAACATCGGAGCGGGCATTTCGCCGGCGAAGGAATCCTTGCGGGACAGTTTGCCGACCTCGAAGAACCGGGCGATGCGGCGATCCTCAGCGTCACCGCAACACCAGAGGAAAACGTCCGCGCGGCGCTGCGCAAACTGAATCTCACCGAGCCCAAAACCAGTTAGTTAAGATGGACAGTGCGCTGAATTCGCGGTGCACGAATTTCGAAGATAAAAGATGACGCTCTATTGCGCACAAGGCGGTCCCGACCGCGAGCTTTCTCAAACCGAGTTACACGATTATTTGTTCGCCGCGCTTGAAAAGCTGGGCGCGCGCAAAAACGTCCTGGCGGTTCCTCCCGATTACACCCGCGTGGCGTCCCGCGCAGGCGAACTGACCCGCTACGCCTGGGATTATTACGGCGAAAATCTTCGCGCCGTGCTGCCGGCCGTGGGGACGCACCGCGCCATGTCGCCGGAGCAGATTTCCGGAATGTTTGGCGACGTCCCACGCGAGCTCTTCCATGTGCACAATTGGCGCGAGGACGTCGAAACGCTCGGAGTCGTTCCCGGCGCATTCATCTGCGAGCAATCGGAAGGGAAGCTCGGCTACGAATGGCCGGCGCAGGTAAACCGCCTCATTTCCCGCGGCAATTTCGATCTGATTCTCTCCGTCGGGCAAGTGGTCCCGCACGAAGTGATCGGCATGGCCAACTACAATAAAAATATCCTGGTCGGGACTGGTGGCCCGGACAGTATCAATCGCAGCCACTATCTGGGCGCCGTGTACGGCATGGAACGAATCATGGGACGCGCGGATAATCCCGTGCGCCGCGTCCTTAATTATGCCGCTTCCCACTTCCTTAATAATTTGCCGATCGTTTACGTCCTCACGGTGGTCGGCCGCAATTCCTCCGGGGCGACGGTGGTGCGCGGGCTCTTCATCGGCGACGACCAGGAATGCTTCCTCGCCGCGTCCGCGCTAAGTCTGCGCGTGAATTTCACGATGATGCCCGAAGCGATCCGCAAAGCGGTCGTCTATCTTGACCCGCAGGAATTTCACAGCACTTGGCTGGGCAATAAAGCGATCTACCGGACGCGCATGGCCATGGCCGACGGCGGAGAGCTGCTCATCCTGGCGCCGGGCGTGCGCACCTTCGGCGAAGACGCGCGCATAGACAAATTAATTCGCAAGTACGGCTACCGTGGAACCCCCGCGACGTTAAAGATGGTGGCAGAAAATGCGGACCTCGCCGCGGACTTAAGCGCCGCCGCGCACCTGATTCATGGGTCGTCCGAAGGCCGCTTCCGGATTGTGTGGTGTCCGGGACATTTGACGCGTGAGGAAGTGCAGGGAGTGGGCTTCGAGTACGGTGACCTGAACCACATGTTGAAACACTACGTTCCCGCAAGGCTGAAACAAGGCTGGAACGAACTGGGCGGCGAAAAGTTTTATTTCATCGAGAATCCCGGCCTCGGTCTCTGGGCATCCGCAGGCCGCTTCTAGGCGCCGGTTGTTCCTGAGCTTATTCCTAAGCCGATTCCAGCAGCCAAGCCCTCAACGGCCCACAGGCGCGGTGGTTCCGCGCACCACAAATTCCGGCTCGATCGCAATCTCCGGTACGTACTTCGCCCGGCCCTCGATCCGGTCCAGCAGCGTGCGCGCCGCGATCTCTCCCATCTTTTGCAGAGGCTGCCGCACGGTGGTAAGACCCGGACTGATGAACGCCACGCTCTGAATATCGTCAAAGCCCACCACTGAAACATCCTGCGGCACGCGCAACCCGGCTTCCTGAAACGCAAAAATAGATCCAATCGCCGAGATGTCGTTGTATGCAAACAATGCTGTGAACCGCTGCTTACGCGCGAGCAATTGCTTGGCAAACGGGTAGCCCAGGTTCGGCGTGGGATCATCGCCTTCGAGCTGCACGATCAATTCCGACCGCATGCAAATTCCCAGTTGCCCGGCCACTTCACAAATCGCGTTCCAGCGATCCTCGGAATCCACGCTGGCCGTCGAGCCTTTCATAAACGCGATTTTCTCGTGGCCCAGGTCAGTCAGGTGCTGCAGTGCCAGCAAGGCTGCGTGACGATGATCGAGAACAATATTCGTCACGCGATTGATGGCGCGGTGCCCCGCCACTGCCACCGTGGGCAGCGCCGGTTCTTCGGTCAGGAAAGTATCTACGGTGATGAACCCTTCCACGCCGCGCTGCCGCAGCATCTGCGAGTACGTGGAGAGCAACCTCTTATCGTGACGGTGGGCTACGGTGAGGAAGAAAAAATTCTGCTCACGCAGATATCGCTCGATGCCGCTGATGACCAGCGAACCATACGCGTCGCCAATTTCTTCCAGGATCACTCCGATGGTGTAAGTGCGCTTCACGCGCAAGGTGCGCGCGAAAAAATTCGGTTTGTAATTCAGTTCGCGAGCCGCCGCCAAGATGCGATTTTTGGTGCGCTGCGGAACAGAACGCGAAGCCGAGGAATTATTGAGCACCGCGGAAACGGTGCTGGCCGTGAGGCCGACGTGCTCCGCCACCGACCGGAGGGTTATGGTTGTCTTGTCGCCGCGCTGAATTTTTCCCGTTGGAGGGGTCATCCGCCGAGTTTCCTGCTGGGCCTATCTGCGCCGCGTCCGGCGCGTCATCTGGGCCACGTCTGGGGCGGGATTGTACCGCAGAGAAGCGGCTAAAATGCAATAATTTCCAGAACCTGCAATTTTCCTTTAAGAATATCGTTATTTTTCGCTTGACAAAGATTCCCGGGTAGAGCTAAATGTCCGCCAGCAAGGGGTGGTGTAGGACTATGGGCTGCAAAGCCCGTAGAACAACGATATTCCTTATCAGCTGCGAATGGGGAGCAGTCGCTGAAAAGAATACACATAGGCGTGCCACGTGCAGTCGCCGGTCGGTTTTTCCGTCCCGTTGGCTTACCACTACTGTTATTAGTGGCCCGTGTACGCGCCGCCAAGCCCACCTTTGCCAGGGATCGTAGCTCGCTAGCGCGTTTGGAAATTTAGCTTTTTCACTTGGGAAGCCCATCCTTGTGGATGGGATCGACTTTTAGCTTGGGAGGAACTCCATGAAGAGTTTCATTCGCTGGGCACTCGCCGCTTGTCTCCTGCTGGGCATTTCCTCACCGCTTCTCGCACAAAGCAGAAACACCGGTGAAATTCGCGGTACGGTCACGGACAATTCCGGCGCCGTGGTGGCGGGCGCCACCGTCACGCTGACGAATATAGATACGGGCGAGACGAAGGACTTCGTTACCAACCAGGACGGCATCTACGACACGGTTTCCACCCCCGCGGGAAATTACAACATTACTTTCACCGCCAAGGGCTTCAAGAAACTGGTGCGCGGGCCGTTCACGTTGAACGTGGACGTCATCACCGAGAACGCGGCCCTGGAAATCGGCGCCATATCCGAAACAGTAACCGTGACCGAATCCGGCGTGCCGCTGCTCGACACCGAAACCGGCCACATGGGCACGGTGCTTGAAAAGCAGACCATCGGCGTGTTGCCGCAGGTCGGCGCCGGAATCACCGGCAACGACTGGGCCAACTTTAATATCCTTCTCCCTGGCGCTTCCAGCGCTCCGTCGCAGCCGCAATCCGAAGGCAGCGGTTCCTACAACGCGGGAGACGCGATCTCGATTAACGGCAACCTTCCCAACTACGCCAATTATCTTCAGGACGGCGCCGTAGTTCAGCTGCCTGTCAGCAATAACGTTGACAACACCGTATTCGAGGCCGTCTCCGAGGTTCAGGTCAACACCTCATCGTTCTCAGCCGAGTATGGCATCGGCGGCGCGGTGTTCAACCAGATCACCAAGAGCGGAACCAACGGCTTTCACGGATCCGTTTACGATTTCTGGCAAAACAACATTCTGAATGCCTCCCCTTATTTCCCGGTGCAACAGCCCGACGGTTCATACGCGAAAGCGGCGCCGTCGTACCTGCGCTACAACGAGTGGGGCGGCTCCGTGGGCGGACCGATCATCAAGAACAAGCTGTTCTTCTTCTTCGTCCGCGACAAGATCTACAACAACGGCGCGTCTGCGACGCACGTCAGCACGGTTCCCACGCTGGCTGAGCGCGGCATGGGCACGGCTAACCCCGGTGACTACGATTTCTCCGGCACTCCTGCGATCTACAATCCCGCGACGCGCGGTTCGGTCGGCGGACCCGCCACGCAATTTGCCGGCAATATCATACCCGGCGGCATGGTTGACCCGGTCGCGGCCAAGCTGCTTGCGTATTATCCGATGCCCAACGCTCCGGGCGTTGCGAATAACGCGCTTTATCCGAACGACATCTCCAATAACTACACCTTTACCGCGTCCGCTCCGAACCCGAACTTGCGCTATTTCGGACGCATTGACTTCGATCTCTCTGAGAAGAACCGCATGTCCTTCTCCATCAGCCAGAAGAACAACAACGGGCAGAACATCAACGCTGGACCCTGCCCTCTGAACTGCTTCTCTGGCGACATTGACGGTTACAACGTGCAGTATTCCGACACTTGGACGATCAGCCCGACCATGGTCAACGAATTCCGCATGGGTTACACCAAGCAGGGCAACTGGTTCGTGCCGCAGACCATCGGCTTCGACGCCGCAACGACCTTGGGTCTGCAATACGCGAAAGCGGACGTTTTTCCGAATATCAACATTACCGGCAGCGTCTGCTGCTCGCAGTTGCTGCAGCCCGGCACCAACGCCGTGTATATCGAGAACTTGTATGATCCCTCGGATGTCATCACGTTGGTCAAAGGCAAACACATTTTGCACTTCGGCGTCGAGGTGCTCATGGGCCAAGGCAACACCACGCCATGGGGCAACATCACCTCCGGCAATTTCAACTTTACCGGCCAATACACCGCGCAAAACGGCGTCTCCGGCACCGGATCGGGTCTCGCCGACTTCCTGCTGGGTGACGTTGAGAATTGGAGTGCCACCAACCAGTCCACTTCCTACGCACGCATCAAGAGTCCGCAACTTTTCGTGCAGGACGATTTCAAGGTGAAACCCAACTTTACCTTGAACCTTGGCTTGCGCTACGTGGCCACTACCGGATTCAGCGAAATCAATAACAGCTTGGGCGGATTCGACCCCAACATCGTCAATCCTTCCAACGGGACGCTTGGCTCGATGTGGTTCGCCGGCCAAGATAACCGCACTACCCTGCAGAAGCCGATTTACGACATCTTCCTGCCCCGCGTCGGTTTTGCGTGGTCTTGGAAGCCCGACACCGTGATTCGCGCTGGCTTCGGAATGTATTCGTACAACTTCAGCCAGGACACCTACGGCAACGGCATAGGCACCGGGTCGCTCACCACCAGCACCGGCAATACCACGGACGCGCACAATGGACAGGGTCCCAATCCGCTGATCAACCTGGATGCGTCTGCGGCTACGGCTGATTCAGTTCTCACGTACGTGGTCGGTTCGCCAGCCGCCCGGGAACCGCTCACTTACTGCTGCACCCCTGGCGTCTTTTCCAACCAAACATACGTTCCGTATAACGTCCCAGTAGGCAGAATCAACGAGTGGCAGGTGAGCGTCGAGCATCAGTTCTTCAACAACTTCATGGCTTCGATCGCCTATGTGGGCAGCCACGGCTCGAACCTGCAGTTCCCGACGGACCTGAACCAGGTAACCAATCCGGCCAATCTCGTGCCGAACAACCAGGCTCTGCGTCCGTACCCGTCTTGGGGAAGCTTGGGTGGCAACAATTACAACGGCATCTCGAACTACAACGCGATGCAGCTGCAGCTGACCAAGCGTTACTCGAGCGGCTTGCTCTTCAGCGTCAATTACGTCTGGTCGCATTTCCTGGATGATCAGGATTCCTCCGGATGGGGCAGCCGCGGAGGGTCGCAGTTCTGGCAGATCGGAAACGATCCGGCCGCGAACTACGCCAACTCGAACTTCAACGTCCCGCAAGCGTTCAAGGGCTACGCGGCTTACGATCTGCCTTTCGGTAAGGGCAAAAAGTATGTCAGCGAAGCGAACCCGGCGGTGGACGCTGCCGTTGGCGGTTGGCGGATTAGCGGCACATTCGTCACCCAGAGCGGCAATCCGTTTACCATCGTGAATAGCGTCAACAACAGCTATTCGGACTGCGGCAACGGTTGCTCTTGGTTTGCTGACCGCGTCGGCAACCCCGGATCGGGCATTCCCCCTGTAGCTGCTGGCTCACAGCCCGGGACGATTTCGTACTTCAATCCCGCGGCGTTCGCCGTTCCTACATCCGGCACCTTCGGCGATAACGGCAGAAACTCGCTGGTAGGGCCGCGCTTGACAGTCTTCAACATGTCCTTGGCTAAGAGTTTTCACTTCGGAGAACGAGTTGGCTTGGAACTCCGGTCGGATTGGGTGAACATCTTTAATCACCCGAGCTTCGCGGCACCAGGTTACACGTTGGGAGGCGCTAACTTCGGGTTGATCAACGGCGCAACAGGTGGCCCGAATGTCAGCGGTGGCGTCACGGTAGCTCCTCGCAGCGGCCAGCTCAGCGCGCGCATTACGTTCTGATAGAGACAGCCGATCAGATCAGGGAAAGGACGGCGGCAACCCGCTGCCGTCCTTTTCTCTGCCTCCGGACGCACGCGATTCTCAAACAACGTCGCTACGCCGTACAATCGTGACATGTGGACAAAAAAGTTCGTCGTCACGTTGTGGATGGCTCTGTTTCTCGTGCTGCTGCCGTGCTTCTCCCAATCGTCTCCTACGCGCCAGCAGCAGATTGCAACGCACGCGCACCAAGCCGCGGAGTATTTGCAGGAAAACAGGCCCGATCTGGCAGTGCCCGAATTTCGAGCGATTGTCGCCCTTGATCCGGAGAATGTGGACGCCCGCGGCAATCTCGGCGTCCTGCTCTATTTCCGGGGCGCGTACGCGGACGCGATTCCGGAGCTACGCGCCGCTCTGAAACTGCGGCCCACGCTGTGGAAGATTCAGGCGCTGCTGGGCATCGCCGAGAAGCGCACGGGGGACGCCAGCGCCGCCCGCGACGATTTGGAGCAGGCGTTTCCGAACGTCCAGGACAAGAAGGTTCGCGTAGACACGGGCATGGAATTGATCGAAATCTACTCCGTGACGGGAGATCTGGATAAGGCCGCGGCCACCGTGGACGTCCTTCGCAAGCTGGACCCTACGAACGAAGCCGTTCTCTATAGCGCTTATCGAGTCTATTCCGATCTCACCGCGGACGCTCTGCTCAGCTTGTCGGTAGTGGCCCCCAATTCCGCTCGCATGCACCAAGCCCTGGCGCACGAACTTGCCAAACGCGGCAAGACCGAAGAGGCGATCGAAAATTACCGGGCCGCGCTCAAGATTGATCCGCAGCTTCCCGGAATCCATTTCGAACTCGCCGAAATGCTAAGCACGCTCGCGACGCCTGACAGCTTGGCGGAAGCCGAAATCGAATATAAAGCAGCACTCCAGGCCAATCCCTCTGACGAACAATCGGAATGCAGGCTTGGCGACATCGCCCTGCGCAAGAACGACGTGAAAGAGGCCTACGACCGCTACTCCCGGGCGGTCCAGCTGCAATCGGGCGATCCCGACGCCAACATCGGCCTCGCTAAGGTCCTGATGAGCATGGGCGAGCCCCAAAAGGCCGCGCCCCTGCTCGAACACGCTATCCAGCTTGACCCTACCAGCGCCGTGGCGCATTTCCGCCTCAGCGCGGTGTATCGCGAACTCGGCCGTCCCGAGGACGCCAAGCACGAGCTGGAGGAATACCAGAAATACAAAGGGATGAAGGAGAAGCTCCAGGAAGTTTACCGCGAGATGCGTCCGGATCAGGTTGAGGAGCAAAGCGGCGGTAGCACTCCCAAGAATTAGCCGGGTCGCGGCGAAAGGGAATTCCATCGCGATCCGTTTCTGACTCGCGCGAATTGTTGGCAGCTGGCGTGAGTTCTTGCGCTGAGGAATGCGTAGCGCGTGCCACGATTTCCGCGCGACGAGTCTCCAGGAATTAGCTCAGGGAATATCGCGATGACGAAGACGCTTCTTCTCACTGCTGCGCTGTGCGCAATCTTGTCGTCAGCCCTCCCGCTGCGCGGCGGAACATCCTACTACCCGCTCCGCCTGGAGGATCCCAAAGCTTTTTACCTCACTCCCGATAATTTCCCGGTGAAGGGCGACGGCATCGCCGATGATTCCCTCGCCATACAGCAAGCGATCAATAAAGTTCAGGAAACGACCAATCAAGGCATCCTGTTCGTTCCGGCGGGGCGTTACCGCGTCAGCAAAACAATCTATATCTGGCCGGGAATCCGCTTGATCGGTTTCGGCGCGGAGCGGCCCACCTTTGTCCTTGCCGCAAAAACGCCCGGTTTTCAGCAAGGTCCTGCTTACATGTTCTTTTTCGCCGGCGCTCGCCCGCACGGCGATGCGCCGGTGCCGGATGCCAATCCCGGCACGTTTTATTCCGCCATCAGCAATATTGATTTCGAAATTCAGGATGGAAATCCCGGCGCCGTGGGAGTTCGCGCGCACTACGCCCAACACTGTTTTCTGGCGCACATTGATTTTCACATCGGTTCAGGCCTCGCCGGAATTCACGATGGGGGTAACGTCGCGCAAGACGTCCATTTCTATGGCGGACAGTACGGTATCTGGACGCGCAAGCCCTCTCCCGGATGGCAATTCACGATCATTGACGCCACTTTCGAAGGCCAGCGCGAAGCCGCCATCCGCGAACACGAAGCCGGCCTCACGCTAATCCGTCCGCAATTCAAGAATGTCCCCACCGCGATTGCCATTGACGCGAATTATTCCGACGAGCTTTGGGTCAAAGACGGCCGCATGGAAAACGTTTCCGGCCCCGCCGTAATCATCAGCAATGAATACAACGCCCACACCGAAATCAACATGGAAAACGTTGTCTGCAGCCATGTTCCGGTGTTCGCGTCCTATCGTGAAAGCGGAAAACAAGTAGCCGCCCCGGCCGAAATGTACGCAGTAAGAACTTTCTCCCACGGTCTGCAATATTCAGATCTCGGCGCCACCGGCGCGATCGCGGAAGTCTTTCAAACCTCCGCGCTAAGCGTGTTACCAGACCCGGTCAAGTCAGATATCCTCCCGCTGCCCCCGATGGATACCTGGGTGAATATCCGCTCGCTCGGCGCGCGCGGTGATGGAGTCGCGGACGATACTGACGCGCTGAAAAAAGCCATCGCCGGGCACCGCACGATTTATTTTCCCTCCGGCCAATATCGCGTCACGGACACCATCGCTTTAAAGCCCGATACGGCGCTCATCGGTCTGCAACCCAGCATCACCAGGATCATTCTTGCCGACGAAACTCCCGCCTTTCAGGGTGTCGGCAGTCCCAAGCCTCTCCTAGAAACTCCCGAGGGCGGCACGAATATCGTCACTGGCATCGGCCTCTACACGAACGGCATCAATCCGCGCGCCGTCGCCGCCAAGTGGATGGCCGGCGCGGATTCCATGATGAATGACGTGCGTTTTCTCGGCGGGCACGGCACCGTAGATCCCAATGCCAGCGCCGCGGAAGCCCACAAAATATGGACCGAGATTTATAACAACACGCACACGGCCGATTCCAATATCAAACGCCGCTGGGACGGACAATATCCCAGCCTGTGGATCACGGATGGCGGTGGCGGCACGTTCGTCGGCCTGTGGACGCCCAGCACGTTTGCGCAAGCCGGCCTATATATCTCCAATACGTCCACCGCCGGCCGCATCTATGAACTTTCCAGCGAGCATCACGTCCGCAATGAAGTGGTTTTGGACAATGCTTCCAACTGGCAGATCTACGCGTTGCAAACAGAAGAAGAGCGCGGCGAGGGTGGATTCGCCTTGCCGCTCGATATCCGCGATTCCAGCGACATTACTTTTGCGAATCTTCACATGTATCGCGTCGTCAGCATGTTTCAGCCTTTTCCCTACGCGATCAAAATCACCAATTCCAAAAACATAAATTTTCGCAACGTCCACTGTTACAGCGACAGCAAAGCTTCTTTCGACAACACGGTTTACGATCAAACCCACAATTTCGAGCTACGCCAGCGCGAGTTTGCGTGGCTCACGATTTCCGGCAACGCCCCGCAAATCGCGCCGCAGCCACCCTCTCCGGTTCTCGCAGAGGGCGCCAAAGTAGAAAGGCTTACAACCGGCTTCTTCAATATCTCCGGCGGTGCCGTGGATGGCTCCGGCGACCTTTATTTCGTGGACGCGCATAAACAAACTATTTACCGCTGGTCCACCGGCGCGCATCAATTGTCCGTAGTCCGCGATAATCCGCTCGATCCCGTCCAGCTTTTCTTCGACAAGTCCGGCGATCTGCTGGTGATTTCCTACGCCGGAGAAGGCACGGTTTACAGTTTTAAGCCCGACGCGCCCAACGACGACGTCACGCTGCTGAAAGCCCAGCCCGCGGCGCCACGTCCGGGAATGACTCCTATTCTGCCCGCCGGTTTCTGGCGGAACGAAAACGATTTTCTCGAAGCGATTCCCCAGAAGAAGCCGTACCAATTCGTATCTCCCGACGGAACAACCTTCCTTCCGGCCGGAGAAGATTTCGTGAGCGGCGAACTTTATTACGGCTCGAAATTGAATGACCTGCTGCGCGCCTTTGGCATGCGCGCCGCCGTCGAAGGCCAGCCTTATTACGTTCCCGACGAATCCGAGGAAAAGACCTACATCGCTCAAGTGGGCGTGGACGGCAGCCTATCCGACCTGAAGCTCTTCGTGCAGCAGGGCGGCGAAAGCCTCGCCGTGGACGACCACGGCAACGTGTACATTGCCGCTGGTGAAGTGTTCGTTTACAACCCCGGCGGAGATTTGATCGACACGATTGACGTCCCGGAACGGCCCTCGCAACTGCTGTTCGGCGGCGCCGATAACAGCACGCTATTCATTCTCGCGCGCAGCTCGCTGTACGCTGTTCACACGCGCTTTAAAGGGCACTGAAGCAGGCAAGCGCAACAACGAAAAGTTCAGGTCTAAAGGAGACGGCCATGTCCGACGCACCCACACGCCGCGATTTTCTGGGAATTTCAGCCTTGGGGCTCGTAGCGGGAATCACTCCCAAAGAGTTCATCTCATCCACAAACAAAGCTCCCAGCCCTGAAAGCGCCTCTCCCGCGAGCGGCTCGGAAATTTCCGTCTGGGTCACCTCCGGCGAAGATCGCTTCGCCGCCGCCCCCAAAGCCGCCTGGGACGCCACGCCAATCAACGACACCGCGGACCGGATCATTCTGAACCCAGCCACAAAGTTCCAGGAAATCTTGGGGTTCGGCGGCGCCTTCACGGACGGCACCTGCTACACGCTCAATCAGCTCGCAGCTCCCGCCCGCGAACAGCTGCTGCATGAGATGTTTCACCCGTCCGAGATCGGGCTGAACGTGTGCCGCACCTGCATCGGCTCCAGCGACTACTCCACCAAAGTTTATAGTTTCGATGACGGCGACGCCGATCCCGGCCTCACGCGATTTTCCATTGACCACGACCGCGAGTACATTCTTCCCATCCTTCGCCAGGCGCGCCAGATAAATCCCGATCTGTTCCTCTTTTCGTCTCCTTGGAGCCCTCCAGGCTGGATGAAATTCAACAACTCCATGCTGGGTGGCTCCATGCGCCGATTCTATCTCGGGATTTACGCGCAATATTTCCTGAAGTTTCTGCAGGGCTACGCAGCCGAGGGCGTTCCCATCCAGGCAGTCACGTCGCAGAACGAAGTGGATACCGATCAGGACGGCCGCATGCCCGCTTGCAGTTGGCCGCAGGAATATGAAATCCAGTTCGTGCGCGATCATCTGGGTCCGCTGCTCGAAAGCAGTGGAATCCCTACAAAAGCCTGGATCCTCGACCATAATTACAATTTATGGGGACGCGTGGTGTGCTCTCTCGAGGACGAAAAATTGCGCAGGTATTGCAACGCGGTGGCTTGGCACGGATACGTCGGCACCCCGGACATGATGACCAGGGTGCAAGACGCCTTTCCGGAAATCGCGATGCACTGGACCGAGGGCGGTCCGGACTACACCGATCCCGCCTATGCCACGGATTGGTGCAAGTGGGGCGACACCTTCACCGGCGTCCTGCAAAATTGGTGCAAGTCCATTACCGCATGGAACCTCGCCCTCGATGAGCACGGGAAACCCAATATCGGTCCATTCTCCTGCGGCGGAATGGTCACCGTGAATTCGCAGACCAAGGAAATCACCAAGAGCGGCCAATATTGGGCCTTCGCCCACTACTCGCGAGTGATGCGCAGAGGCGCTCGCCGCTTCGATTCCCAAAGCGCTTCCACAGGCTTGCAGCACGTGGCGGTGGAAAATCCAGACGGTGGACAGGTGCTGGTCCTCACCAATCCCGGTCCAGCCCGTACCGTCGCGATACGCCTGGGCGACAAGTTCGCCTCGGTCGCACTCCGAGCCGATTCGTTGACAACGCTCAGCTGGAAGTAACCGCGCCTGGCAGCGCGGCGTCGATCGAACATTTCTGTGCCGACTTCTAGTAACCTCAGGGTGTCAGGCGATAACTTCAGCTCAGGGGAGCCAAGATGCCCCGATTCGCGCAAATTTTCTGCTTCGTCACCCTTGCAGTAGTCGCGACAGCGGCCTTGACGACCGCCGCAACCGCACAGGACATCGTGAAAACCGAAAGCGGCACCGTCGCCGGTACACTGAACCCCGACCATACAGTGCGCATGTTTAAAGGCCTGCCATTCGCCGCTCCACCCGTCGGCGATCTTCGCTGGAAGCCGCCTCAGCCTCCGCTGAGCTGGCAGGGAACTCGCCAAGCCGACAAATTCGGCTCCGCCTGTCTGCAAACCGACGTTTATGGCGACATCTATTTTCGCGACAACCCACCCAGTGAAGATTGTCTGACGCTCGATATCTGGATGCCTGCGCAACCCGCCAGCGCGAAACTCCCCGTCATCGTCTGGTTCTATGGTGGCGGCTTCGTAGCCGGCAGCGCTTCCGAACCTCGCTATGACGGCGAGAACCTGGCCAAAAAAGGCGTCATCATCGTCAGCCCCAATTACCGTCTCGGCGTCTTTGGCTTCCTCTCTCATCCGGAATTGAGCAAGGAGTCCGATCATCACGCGTCCGGGAATTACGGCCTGCTCGATCAAGTCGCCGCGTTGCATTGGGTGCTCCGCAACATCGCCGCGTTCGGTGGTGACCCGCAAAACATCACCATCGCCGGCGAATCGGCGGGTTCTCTTTCGGTCAGCGCGCTGATGGCCTCGCCTCTCTCCAAAGATCTCTTTCAAAAAGCCATCGGGGAAAGCGGCGCCTTCTTTCCCAGCAGACCTACCGGTGGCCCTCAACTCAGGCCCCTGGCCGAAACCGAACAATTCGGAGTGAAATTCGCGGAATCAGTCGGAGCCAGTTCTCTCGCGCAATTGCGCCCCAAACCCGCCAACGAACTGCTGCAAGCCGCGGCGCAACACAATAAAGGCTTCGAGTTCCGTCCCAATATTGACGGCTACTTCCTGCCCACCGACGTGCGCAGGATCTACGAAAAAGGCCAGCAGAGCCATGTTCCGCTCCTCGCCGGATGGAACGCGGACGAAGTGAAAATCTCGGTCCTCCTCAATCCGCATAAACCCACGCCCAAAAGTTTTGCGGAGCAAGCGGAGGCTCGTTTCGACGGCGACGCTTCCGAATTTCTGAAGCTTTACCCCGCCGCGACCGACCCGGAAGTCCTGCTTTCCGCCGAAGCTTTGGCGAGCGATGATTTCATTATTTTCTCCACATGGAAATGGACTGACCTCCAGTCGAAAACCGGCGACGCGCCCGTGTACCAATACCGCTTCGAACAGAATCCCGCTGTAAAGCCCGGCGCAATGGTCGGCTCGCTGCCCGCGAGCGAGGCCGGAGCACGGCACGCCTGCGAAATTCAGTACGTTTTCCAGACTCTGAGATCAGAGGAGGGAGTTCCGTGGACCGCGGACGACTTCAAAGTGTCCGATGAGATGGCTTCCTACTGGACCAATTTCGCAAAGACCGGCGATCCGAACGGCGCCGACCTGCCGGCGTGGCCGCCGTACAATAGCAAAGACGGCTATCAGCAGATGCATCTGTCCGGCAAGGACACTCACGCCGCACCAGACGCCCTGCGCGCCCGTTACGTATTTCTCGACGCGCACTCCAATAAATAGGTCGCAACCCAGCCACCCCAGCAATGACGCAAAGTGAGAGGCGCATCCCGTGAAAAACAGAACGCGACGATTGAGCCTGTTCCCGCCGAGCTTGTGCGCTCTCGCTGCGATAGCTGCCATCTGTGTGTCATCAGCCGCGACGAATTTCCAGGACACTTACAAGGGCGCGCCCTACCGCGACGCCCGCTATCAGCAGGGCCCCCAGAAAATTCCCGGACGAGTCGAGTGCGCCTATTACGACCTGGGCGGCGAAGGCGTCGCCTATCACGACAGTGATTCCAAAAATAATGGCAGCGGCGCGCTCAATCCTGCCGATGGCACCTACCTGAATCAATTCCGCATGGACGAAGGTGTGGACACCTCCTACACCAAATTTCACGACCAGATTGACAACAATCCGTACAACGTCGTGCAACCTCCCGAAAATCAGCTGTATGTTGGCTGGACGGAACCAGGCGAGTGGTTCAACATCACGGTCGAAGTAGCGCGCGCCGGCCTTTACACCGCGGATCTGCTCTACACCTCCAATCGCGGCGGCGCCATCTCGCTCGACGTGAATGGCAAAGACGCCACCGGCCCGCTCACCATCGCCTCCACCTTCAATTCCGCCGATCCCATCGCCTGGCGCCAGTGGCATCACTGGGCCATCGCGTCAAATTTCCTGCGCCTTCGCCTGCCCAAAGGAAAAAACGTCCTGACCGTTCACATCGTCACCGAAGGCAATATGAATCTGGCCTATTTCGATTTCAAAAAAGCTAGCTAGCAAGCCGAATCATAAAGCTACCGGCTCAGGTCGCGCGAGAATCCATTTTTCTTTTGACGGAATCGCCTTTCGCATCTCTAATACTCACCGAGCATCGGCCGCACCATTCTCGACCATCACGGAGCAGGGAGGACCAAGTGACCCAACCGAGGCATTCCAGGCGTTTCTGGTCTGTGCCGCTCCTCATGGTGCTGGTGCTGCTCCTCGCGCACGAAAACGGCTCCGCGCGGTCCGCGTCCACGCAATCCGCCAATCCCACGCAATCCGCGCCCCCGCAGCAAATCAGCCCCGCCACCCAAGCGTGGCTGCGCACCACCATCCAGACCGGAAATCTTGCCGACCTGCGTTGGCCCAATTTCAGCGATTACTCCGAGCACCTCCAGAGATTTTACGACTCGTATGGATATTCGCTTCCCTGGGTGCGCGGCATGGCGCCAAGCCCGCAAGCGCAGCAAGTGATCGCGCTGCTCTTGCAAGCGGATGAAAAGGGATTGTCCGCCGAAGACTACGACGGCTCGCGTTGGGCCGATCGCTTGGCGAAACTCAAGCCCGCCACTCCGCAGCCTTCCGAAGCGGACGCAGCGCGCTTCGACGTCGCTCTCACCGTCTGCCTGATGCGCTACATCTCCGACCTGCACATCGGCAAAGTGAATCCCAAACATTTCGAGTTTGGCTTCGATATCGAAGCCAAGAAATACGATTTGCCCGAATTTCTGAAACAAGACGTGGTGGATTCTTCTGCCGTTGCGAACGTACTCGCGCAGGTCGAGCCCCCCTACCCGGGATATCGCCGGACGATCAAAGCCCTGGACACCTATCTGGAGCTTTCCAAGCAATATAATGGGAAGCCGCTTCCACCCGTCGCCAAAACCATCGCTCCCGGCGACTCCTACGCGGGCGTTCCGCAGTTAATCGTATTACTCAGACTGTTGGGCGACTTGCCGGCCACCGCGAACGTTCCGCCCGACGACCTCGTTTATCAAGGGCCGCTCGTGGACGCCGTCAGAAGCTTTCAGACCCGCCACGGCCGCGATCCCGACGGGCGAATTGGCGCGCAAACGCTGGCCGATTTGAACGTGCCGCTCGCGACCCGCGTGCGCCAGATGCAACTCACTCTCGAACGCTGGCGCTGGCTGCCTCTCTCGCTTCACTCCGCGCCCATCGTCGCGAATATCCCTGAATTCCGCTTGCGCGCTTACGACGAAAATTTCCGCATCGCTCTAACCATGAACGTCGTCGTTGGCAAGGCCTATGACCACAGCACCCCGGTGTTTGAAGACAGCATGGCCTACGTCGTTTTCCGGCCTTATTGGAACGTCCCGTATTCGATCGCAAAATCGGAGATGTTTCCGAAGATTGCTCGCGATCCCGATTATTTATCGAAGAGGGGTTTTGAAGTGGTGAACAGCCGCCAACAGCCCGTTCCGGGGCCGGTGGCGGGCGACGTGTTCGCCCAGCTCCGCGCCGGCAAGCTTTTCATTCGGCAGCTTCCCGGTCCGAAGAACTCGCTCGGCCTCGTGAAATTCATTTTCCCCAACGACTACAACGTTTACATGCACGATTCGCCCGAGCAGCAATTGTTCTCCAAAACCCGGCGGGATTTCAGCCACGGCTGCATTCGCCTGGAACGCCCGGCCGATCTGGCGGTGTGGGTCCTGCGCGATAATCCCGGCTGGAACGCGGATAAGGTCCGCGCGGCCATGAAGGGCGGCCTCGACAACCAACAGGTGAATCTCGCGCACCCGGCTCCGGTGCTAATCGTCTATGCCACAGTGATCGTAACGGATGACGGCGTGGTCCACTTTTACGACGACATCTATGGCCACGACGCCGAGCTAGAGAAGGTCTTGGATAAGGGTTACCCGTATCCGGGCTAGTCGCCGGTAATCAGGCTCGCGGGGCACTGGAAACACCACTGACGCACGCGCCCGGTGTCCACGTGAATGAAATCCGAATGGGGATAGTAGCCCACGCCGCCGCGCCGCAACTCCAGCGCCGCTTCCCGCAATTTCAGGGTATTAATTCCCGGCATGCGCAGGTCAATCGCTTCCGCTTGAATGTGCAGGCTGTTTTTCGCGACGCCCTCGGTATGCGCGCGCAGCGCTGCATTGGTGGATGGCGCGCGGTAGCCGCAAACTATCTCAAGCTCTCCGCCCGGACGCCCCACCGCAGCCGTCAGCTCCGAGAGGATATCGTACAAGCGCGGATCGAAATGCCGCACGTCGCCGGTCACGTGGTCGCGCAAGAAATAATCCAGCTTCGCCAGCGCGTCTGGAACGTAACGGTCGCCGCGCCGGTAAACAATATCAATCCTCTCAGCAGTGTGCGTGTTGTAAAGCACCAGGCGATGATCTGGCGCCTGCTGCGCCCCCGGCGTCGTGGCGGAGGACACCTCGCGGGATTGCGCTCGCGCCCCGCTCGACGCGCCCAGAAGCAGCAGAACGCCCGCCGCCAACAAACCGCGCGAAATCGTTTTGAATCTCATCATCTGTTTCATCCAGGTAAAATTTTAGCACAACCTCAGCCCCCGTTTTCACCGCAGCGATTCAAGGCTACATCTACCGACAATTCCTTCGTTGTTTAGGATTGTGCCTGCTAACCGGACTACTGCCATCGCACCCAAGCGCCGAGATCACTGGCCGCTGGAAGACCTTCGCTGAGTGTCGGCAATCGCCGAGTCCGCGCCGGATACGGGTAATCCAAGCTTCTGGAGCTGTAGTACACTGCCTGCGTGGAAGCCATGCCTATGAAATCAGCAAAGGTCTATCGAACTGGCTTGATATTGCTTGTGTTTTTCGCCATGCCTGCCGCAGCAATCGCGCAAAGCGGCTGCTCCCAGATTTTCGAGCATGGCATCTTCAACACAGCGTCCACCGACTCCTTGGAGTTGCGGACCCGGAGTTTCGTGAATTGGCTGTCGCAAAGTACTTTCGTCAGTTACGGAGCAACGCTCGATGCCGCGCGCCGTCTTGGATTTTCGATAGACGGCCTTCCATTGCAGATTGGCGGTCACGCGAGAGCGTCCGATTGGCGAAACTACCAGGCGTCCTTGCAGACGTTGGACATGTCCGATAAACGAAACCTCGCCAGATTCTCGCAAATTGTTGATGCCGCGGACCAGGGAATAGCGAAGGCGTGGCAGGCTTGCCTGTTAACCAGTAAGGGTGTGTCGCATGCAGTGATTGAGTTGAGTTATGACCCCTTCAAATTCAAAGTAAGGCTTATGTACGATGCTGTGGGAGCTCTTCCTTCCACCAAGATACTCGACTTCACACTAACTCCCGATTCCGCCGCGTGCACACCACCCATACATAGCGACACAACGCTCCAGTCTTCCGGATTGGTATTGAACTGTATGCGCCAGTCCGCCTCCGACGCGATTCGAATCACCGGCAATACAGACAAAGGGCCGCTCCTCGCGGAGCTTCCCGGCCTCACGCCTCCTTCTCTGGTGGCGACCAAGCTACTCGAGCCACCATTGGGACCGCCGCCAGGAGGTTGCACAGCGGATAACAAAGGCAACCGCAGCATTGATAAGAAGACGCAGGATGGCAACCAGCCAGTTTACGTTTGCCCTTGATTCTATTTCTACTTATCCATACAACGCGAAGGATGCCACCGGGGACACGACAAAGAGAATTGGCGCCTTGCCGAACGTGAAGTCCATCCGCCACTCACGCCATCGAGAAATGAGCGATCTGTACGATAAAGTTCGCGACGACCCGAAATTCCGTCTCGCTGAAGCCGAGAAGATTGGAGTCGGCTTCAAAGTGCCAAAGAGTCTCAAGCCCACGGCGGTGAAGGCGAAATCAAAGCCCGAGAACAGAATTGTGGTACGGCGTGTTGTACGCGATTTCGAGGCTGTCTCGCGTAACTGACGAAAACCATTACGAACATTGAGGGAAGTGGCGCGCCCGGAGGGGTTCGAACCCCCGACCTTGTGCTCCGGAGGCACACGCTCTATCCATCTGAGCTACGGGCGCGCAGTTTGCGTCCCGGCGAAATTTCCCGGACGCGTGCGGAGTGACCGCCAATGCTCGCCGCCGCAGTGCACGCAACCAGCATCAGCGCGCTCATTTTACCTTGCTTCCAGGAGAGTAGCAAAAGCAATCCCGAATTCGCGGCCGGCGCGCCGAAAAAGCCGCGCTCAATCGCCGCGCGCCAGATTGCGGATCTGCTTGGCCAGTTTCTCGACTTGTTCCGCCTTCTGCATCATCGGCAGCGACAGCACATTCGCGGAATCCGTTTTCTCCACTTCCTTCTTCAAATCGCTCGCCAGTTCATAGAGTTTTTCCACGTCGTCATGAATCTGGTCGTTATTCTTCTGCAGGATTTTCTTCTCGTCTATTTTCGGGCCCGCGTCGGGAAAGGGCTCGTTAGGATTCAGGCGCGGTGCCATGGGATTTGGCGGAGCCTGCTGGGCCGCCGATTGCCCGAACGCGCGGATGCCCGCAAGCACCAGCGGCGCCGCCAAGGACCACCCCAGCGCCTGCCGCATAAAACTTCGTTTTTTCAAATCCATGATGCTGCTCCCATTCACGGAATGCGCGCAAAGTCTTTGCTTCCCCGCGCGTTGTACCACATGCTCGGTGGTATAATCCCGCTCGCTTTATCTTATGACTGATTCCTTCTCACGGTGGCTGGAAATTGTAGGGAAGACCGGGCTGCGCCTGGCCGTCATATTCCTCTTTGCCCTGTTCCTGGTGCGCATCCTCCGGGCGTTCACCTCCCGCCTGGTGCAAATCTCCAAAGCCCAGTCGCGCGCGGGACAAATGCGCGAGCAGCAGACCCGCACCATGGCTGGCCTGCTTTACAGTATCGGGACCACGGTCATCGCGGTCATCGCGATTCTGATGGCGTTCGAGGTGCTGGATTTTGACATCGCTCCCGCGCTGGCCACCGCAGGGCTCGCCAGCGTCGCGATCGCCTTCGGCGCGCAAAGCCTGTTGAAAGACGTCATCAACGGCTTCTTCATCGTGTTCGAGGATCAATACGTGGTCGGCGATCTGATCCAGGCCAATTCGGAAACGGGCCGCGTGGAACACCTCACCTTGCGCCGCACGGTCATTCGCAACCCGGCCGGCGCAATGGTCACGATTCCCAATAGCCTGATCGGCCAGGTCGCCAACCTCAGCCGCGATTGGTCGCAAGCTTTCATAGACGTCACTGTGCCCGCCGACGAGATGGTCGGCCGCGCGCTCGCCAGCCTGGAAAGTATCGCGGGCGACTTCCGCAATGACGCCGATTGGTCCCCGGCCATCATTGACGGGCCGCGCGTCCTGGGCGTCGAATCATTCTCGCTCGACGGCACCGTAATCCGCTTGCAGGTTCGCACCATCCTGAATCGCAAGGACGATGTGGCCCGCGAGCTGCGCCGGCGCATCAAAATTGGCTTCGAACAATCCCGCATTCCGCTCAGCTACACGCACAAAATCACGCTGCAGGGTGAATTGCCACAGCCCACCGAAACACAGTAAATTCAGCCGATTATTTTTTCCCGGGCGCGAGGGAACCATGGCGGACGTCACGCACGAGCAGGTAAATCTGATGCTTCGGCTCTACGACATCCGGCGCGAGCCTCGCTTGCGCGAAGCGCGCGACTGGTTTATCCGCGACTTCAAACCCGCCTCCGCGGAAGACGTCTTGAAACTCGCTCCCCCGAATTCGCAGGAAAACGCCTTCATGCGCATGGTCCTGGGCTATTGGGACATGGTCGCGAACATCGTAAATCGTGGCCTGATTGACGAAGAATTCTTCTTCGAAAATACGAACGAGCAATGGATCGTCTGGGAACGCGTCAAACCGGTGATTCTCGCTTGGCGCGAGAGTTTCAATAATCCCACGGTCTTCGCTCCCCTCGAAGAACACTGCAGGCGTCTGGACGTCTGGCGTGACAAACGCGCGCCGGGCAGCACCGAGGCGATGCGCAAATTGCTCGCGCCGCACTCCACACCAAAGACCTGACGGCTCTCATACGCGTGTCCCCGCGCGCTATTGTCAGAGGCTGAAGCGGCCTGCTTGCAGGGAATTTTGCTAGGCGGCGCGCAGGACTTGTGTTAGTTTTCTGGCCGATCCCGCAACGCTTCATCCAATGGAATTTAACAACCTGGACAACTTCGGCCTGTGGCGAAGCGCCGCCGAAGTGACCGGGGAGGGAAGATGCTAATGAACTCCCGCCATCCGTTTTTCTCCGTCCTCGCCTTGGTGATCTGCCTTCCGCTCGCGTTTCCTGCGGACGTTGCGGCGCAGGCCACGCAGCCGCAGCACGCCGGCAGAATCACTGCGGTGCTGCCGATCGTGAACGTCATTCGCGGCCCTCAACAAACTCCGGCTTCTACCTCCGAAGAAGTCTTTTGGGGCGACATAATCAATACCGGGCATCTCGCCCGCGCGCGCGTCTCGCTCGATGACGGCTCGGTCCTCAGCGTGGGCTCGGACTCGAATTTGACCGTCACCAAGCACGATGCCGCCTCCCAGCAGACCGATCTCGATCTAAATTACGGCCGTGTACGCGCAAAAGCCGTGAAACTTGTAAAGCCCAATGCGAGCTTCCAGATTCGCACTCCGACAGGGGTCGCCGGCGTAGTCGGCACGGATTTCGCGCTGGATTCGCAGGGTGACACCACCCGCATCGTCGTCTATGAAGGGAAAGTGAACTTCTGCGCGTTGGTGTCCGAGAAAAAAAAGCAAGATGACCAGCAAGGCGCCGTGCCCGAGGCGCAGCCTCCCGTCAACGGAGATCAGGACCAGCAGAAGAAACGCCGCCGCGGCGTGGTTGGCCCCTGCGTCATCGTAGGCTCCGGCGAAGCTTCCAGCGTGCAATTTAATAGCGTGCCCACTCCACCTGTTCCCGCCACTCCTATGACCCTCACCGATATGGCTAACACCACGGCTCCCGGAGGCGCTGTGGGGGCGGGCGGCGGAATTAGCGCCGGCGCCGCGGTTGGCATCGGAGTTGGCGCAGCCGCGGCAGCCGCCGTGGCCGCCGTCGTGGTTCGCGCGGTGAGCAAGACTCCAACGTGTCCCACGGCGACCGCCGCCGAGGCGGCGCACGTCGCCCCGGAGGCCAGCTGCGCGGCCCGCAGCAAATCGGCGATCGGCAAAGTCCCCGGCCAGCGGCCCTAAATCCCTGTTTTCAAATCGGGCTCGGTCGCGCTCAGGATGTCAGTGCGTCCGCGCTTCGTTCACCAACGTGGAAGCAAGCTGCGTGCCGCTCGGGCCAAACTGCCACGAAGACTGCTGCCGGACTGTGCCGAACTGAACAGCGCGAACCCTCAGAAATCCTTATCGTGGGGTAAGGAGACAAACAATGTACGCCATGGCGATATTCGGAATAGTTGTGCTCGGGATATTCATCCTGGGAAGTCTCATAGCAGCCGTCATGCTCCTCCCCGACTTCCTGCGCTACATGAAAATGCGATCGCTGTGAGTCAACAATATGAACGCGCGATTTTCTCTTCCGCGATGCTCCGCAGCGGTACGATGAGCCGCAAGCGATCCTGGCCGCGGCGAAAGAGGCACTGCCAATCGTCCGTGCCCCCCTCCTTTGAAATGCACCAAACCGTGCCTCTGCGCATCTTCGTGTGAGTATCGAGTATGCGCGCTGGCAGAGTCCCGCGACCGCGAATCTAGGGACGTTGCATGGTAAAATAACGTTATGACTTCAATACTCGAACTTGAAAGAACAGATCCATCCGAGTTGGCGGTTCTTTGCCAACGAGTCGCGGATAATCCCGGGGCCTATTTGGCAGATGCGTCCGAAGAGGCGTCCGGACTGAAGTCAGAGTGGGAGAAGCTGCAATCGCCGCCCAGCCTGAACGTAACCGTGCAGAGGAAAATTGAGCAACAGAAGGATCAACTCGGTAGGCGCATGGTGACTTTTTTGGCCCAGGTTCTCTAATCCGCTTCAACGGCGTGCAGGATTCGCTAAGCCAGACCCAATCACGAAAAACCGTAAGTATTCAGCCTTATTGCGTTTGACGCAGGCGAGAGAGAAATGAAGGGGCGGATTTGCCGCCCCTTCTCCACACGATCAGGCTCTCTCGATGCCTCTCGTGTCCGTTCCTCTAGTTTCGACCGGCTGATGCAGCCGTCGCTTTTGCCGGTGCGGCAACAGATTCGCCGGTCAGTTCTTTTTCGGCTCTGAACCAGTCCTCAGTGTCTCTCCCGGGCTCACCGCCGCGCTGCGTGTACATCTGGTAAGCTCGTTGCGCGATATCTTCTTTGCATAGTTCTTTGCGTTCGATCATGGCAACCTCCTTGGTTGTTGGCGCGAGGGGCAGCACTCGCCTCTCCGCGCGCGATCTGCGTAACTACTTGCCGTTCGCTGCGACGCTGATCTTGATCTGCTTCGGCTTGGATTCTTCGCGCTTGGCCATATGCAGGGTCAATACGCCGTTGCGATAGTCGGCGCGAATGTTTTCGGAGCTGACTGTATTCGGCAGAGAAAAATTCCGCATGAACGAACCGTAGGAGCGTTCAATGCGGAGATAATTGTCTTCTTTGACGCCATTCTCGAACTTCCGCTCTCCCCGGATCGTCAACGTGTTGTTGGTAATGCGGACATCAATGTCCTTTTCCTGGAGATCCGGCAAATCGGCCTTCACCACCAACTCATTTTCGGTTTCGTAGATATCCACGGCCGGCGCCCACGTGGCCAGGTCCGCATGACCCGAGCGTTCGCGAGTAAAGTTGTCATCGAATAAACGATTGACTTCGTCTTGTAGCGTCAAACTGCGGGACTGATCCCTGCGCGTAATTGTATTCATGAATCTCCTTGGTTGTTTCGCTGATTAGTGTGGCGAGGGGTGGTTCAGATAACTTCCGTTGTGTTCAGGTGAACTGAAGAATCCCAGGTCCATATCCAGACTGTGCTCCTGTTTCCCTGTTGTCAATTGAATTAGTACACTTCACGAGAAATATAATATTTCCGCGCGGTGAAAGCTTCGCAAGCTGAGCACAGCAGAGGCTTTAGGTCTGTGGCGCGGATTCTTCACTGCGCGCCGCGCAATCGTATTTTCCGGTGCGCACGGAGATCCGTTCGTTCTCGCACGCCACCAGCAGAAAACCGCGCCCGCAACCGTTCGCCCACAAGACAACATGGATTTGGCGAACTGTTCCACCCAAGAGTGTGCGGAATGGAACTGTATCCGCGCCGTCGTCGTGACATCATCCGTGCATGTCTATCAATCGAGTCAGGAAACATTCCAATCGGGAAGTACTCGCTGAAGTGAAGAAGGAAATGGCAGGACCTCGCGTAGCTGAATCCGCCAAGACAGAAGCCGGACGACCGCGCACCGCGACGGTCAAGGCAGGCGCCAACAAATGACGCTCATGTTTATCCTAACAGTCGTTCTTCTGGTGGCGCTGGTGGGTAGCCTCCCAACCTGGCCACACAGCAAAAAATGGGGATATTTTCCCATCAGCGTCATCACCGTCATCATTCTGATCGTTCTGGCGCTCTATCTGACCGGCCATTTGCCGCTGCATTAATCGGCGCAGGCGTGCTGGCAATTTCAATTCGGGGCGTGGGCGTTCCACAGCGGCCAGTGAAGGTTGCTGTGATTGCGAATGCTGCTTCCACTCCATGATCGTTGACCGGAAGAGTCGTCACCCTCATGCACTGAGCGACCCGCGGCAATCCTCGGGTCCTAATCTCTTACGCAACCTCTATCGCGATCCCGATGCTGTCCTTCTGGACATGACGCAGCCTGATCCCGCCGCGCCTGTTCTTGCCGGCGCTGCTCCGCTTCGCGATCGCGATCTCTATCGTGGGCTGACTGCCCTTGCGGCCCCGGAGGTCCTTGCGGTCCCGCCGGGCCTGCCGCTGGGGTAGCGGAGCATCCGCCGATAAGCAGCGTTAGCGAGAACGCGCTCGTAATTAGAGATGATTTCATCCACCGCATCTTGATTCTCCTTTGCAATGCCGCCCGCCAACGCCACTTCGCAGCCGGTCATGGACTGGGAGAATCCTACGTAGAGCGCCGGGACGGCGCTGTCCCGATTAGCACAGTTCCCGAAGATCGTCCCACAAGGGAAAGAATCGCGGCTGCCGCCGCGCGTTCCGGCTAGAAGCTCTGGGCTGACTTTAGCCCTGGAGCGCTTGATCGAGCAGCTGCGCGAGGGCCGCGTCGCCGCTCGCGCAGGAAAAATGCAGTGGCAGCGAA
Organism: uncultured Acidobacteriota bacterium; assembly: GCA_963804655.1. GTDB lineage: Bacteria > Acidobacteriota > Terriglobia > Acidiferrales > UBA7541 > Palsa-295. The sequence continues at coordinate 1,030,178 of CAWDRE010000002.1, forward strand.
CGCGGCAGTCCACTTTCCTCGCCAGCGTTCACGATAATCCTGCGCAACTTGCAAAATTCCCGCGGCATCGGGCCAAAATAATTGCAATGGTGGACTTTTTGATATAGGCTGGCGCCCATATTTTTCTTGCAGGGCAAACAACGTGCGACTCCGAGTTCTGGCTGCAACGATCTGCGTGTCTTCCCTGGCTATACTCGAACTCGGCTGCGGCACGCAGGTACAGAGTGTACCCAACCCGCCGCAAGTTGCCTTTAGGCCGCAACCCTTCCAGCGGCCCGAGAACTGCCTGCCCTGCCACCAACGCCAATATAACGAACTTTATGGCGCGGTGAAGTCGGGCTACCGCAACGTGAGTCCTCTGTTCAATGGACTGGAATCCGCCGGCAATCTAGTGAACGGCGGCTTACTGCGGCCAGTGTACTCGGACAGCACCGTCGTGTTGCCTGACGGAACCACGTTGAACACCAATATGTTTACTTCTCCGGTCCTGACGGAGACTCGCCAGGTGCAGGCCGGGTTCTGCTTTACTTGTCACAACGCGGACATCGAGGTTCTGGGTAACGATCCGACTTTACGGGAAGTCCCGCAGCTCGCCGGCCTCGGTACGTGCAATCCTGCGCCAGCCGCCGGCCTGCAGTGTTTTCAACCGCAACTGTTCCGGCCGCTGCGAGATTACGTGCTGGTGGACGCTAACGGAAACCAGCTTTTGCCGCCGAGTCCAGGAGCAGATCCGCCGACGGGCGCCTTACCGTCATTGGGCGCCGCAGGAATTACCTGCGATTTCTGCCACGACCAAAACGGCCCGGACATTAATCGCAGCTTTAATATGGACGGCGTCGGGAACACCAGCCTTTTGCTCAACCAGACGGACTTGAAAGTGGGCCCCTTCACGTTTCCCGTGGCCGTGAAGGGCAATTTCCACGTGGCCAGCAATGACCCGACCAAGATCGCGTTTCTGCGCGCCGGAGCCTTCTGTAATACATGCCACAACGTGTACGTGCCGAACGTGAATCTGACGGCGGAAGCGCACAACTTGAACCCCGGCGGACAGAATGTAAGCTACTTCCGGCTCGAAAATTTGAGCACAGAGTGGACCATCGGTCCTTACAACAGTACAAACAATCCGTTTGGCCAAGTGGTGCGATGCCAGGACTGCCATATGTCGCTGTTTCCCTACGCCGGCACGTCAACTTACCAAGTGGGCGATATGACGGTGACGAGCCCCACCCCAGGCGTCTTTGCCACTGACTACGCGGCAGTTCCCGGCGTTTCCACGGACCAGAACGCTCCGCTTTCATTGCGCAAGGTGGTGGAACACTATTTCACCGGAGTGGACGTCCCCCTGTTGCCTCTCTCTCAGCTGAGCGCGCGGCTGGGTAGCGGCTATCCTGATCCGTACGCGACAGGAACGGATATGCACGGCGTGCCGAACGGGCTGGCCACCAGGCGCGCGGACCTGATGAAGGCGGCGGCGCGTATCAGCTTGAGCAAGACGGATTCGACCGCGCAGGTCGGCCAGGCCTTTACAGTGCGATTGGAGGCAGTGTCACTGACCGGGCATCGCCTGCCCGCGGGATTCTCGCAGGAGCGGACCGTGTACGTGCAGCTCGCGGTCACGGACAACAATGGATTCCTGCTTTACCAATCCGGATATGTGGTTGATAAGCCCCATCCGATCACCGGGGAGGTGGCGCCGGACGGCAACCTCGACGATGAAGACCTCGAGCATCTCCACGCCATCGTAGATCCGGGCTCGCATACGGCCACGTACACGAGCGGAACCGGAACGAACGGCGGCAACAATCTGGTGTTCGAGGTGGGCCCCGATGACGGGCCGGACGCGCGCGTCTTTTTGGGGGCCCCGGAAGGTCTGGTCCTGTTCCGGAACGAGCTGACGCACATTTTCCTTCCTGGCCAGGCGATCGGGCGCATTGACGCGAACACGGGATTGCCGGTTAAGGCCCAGGGTGTACATTTCGAAGAGACATTCCAGGCCGCGCTGGCCAATACGGTGGATAATTTCCGCTCCTTGCAGCCGTTACAGCCGCGAACTTACAGTTACGAAATTCAACTTCCCACTCAGCAGCAACTCCAGGCGATGGGCGTGACGCTGCAGGGTCCCTTGCACGTCCATGCGCAGGTCAATTTCGAGCATTTCCCGCCAGTCTTCATGAGGTTTCTGGCTGGAGTAACCGGCGCGAACGGGCCCACAGGAAACAATCTGAATCTCGTGAATGAACAACTGATTGATACGTACCTGAAGAACATTAAAAGCATCGCTTCGGATGACACCACTGTGAGTTTGACCCAATGAAAATCCGCTACCGGTATCCGTTATTAATCGCTATCGCTCTCGCGGTAGTCCTTGTCGGAGTCTTCGCGAAGACCCGCGCTTACCAAGCAACCAGCGGGGAGAGCAGTAACCCGAACTATCCCAACCGCAATCCGTTTTATTTCGAGGGCAAGATTGATTGGAATTTGCTGGGTATCACTCAGCCGCAAAATGCCTGGGACTACCTGCAACGCGGGATGCACTACCAGGACGATTTAAACGACCTGCCCGACGCGCTCAGCGACTATCAAACTTCGCTCGCGATGAACAGCATCCAGAGCCAAACATGCCAGATCGTTACGGCGGCCACTTTGGTCAATGGAGCGGTTCCATCGCAATTGACGCCGGCGCCCTGCATGTTCACGCTGCGGATGCGGCTCGGCTATTTGTGGCGCGAAACCAATCCGAGCGCGGCGATTGAGCTGTTCCAGGAAGTACTGCAAATCGATCCGCAGAGGCTCGGGGTCAATACGCTGATCGCCGAAACGTACGTGATTGAGGCCGAGCAAACCACGGATCCGACGACGCAACAGCAGGCCTACGCCAACGCCGTGACCGCCTTCCAGGCGGAATTGGCTCTCTCGCCCGTGACTCCGCAAACCATCGCACTCACCGCGGACATGGCCAACAATTCGAAAGTGCACTGGGAGCTGGCGCAGGTGTACGAAGCGACGGGCCAGAACAGCCTCGCGAAGAGCGAGCTGCAATCGTACGTGCAGGCGACGCAGTGGCACAGCGACGTCTATCCGTGGCGGATTGCGCTCGCGAACAACCAGATTCAGACGCTGGCGCGGCAGAAATAGTTTGTTTCACTAGATGGAGCGGTGGCGAGAGGATCGAGTGCCCAATTGTTTCCGAATGATTTCGCGACAGTGGGCGACCGGCGTTGCCGTTCTGTGTTTCCTGACGGGAACCAACGCGCAACCGGCCGCCACGCCCGGAGATCCGCCGGCCGAAAATAGTCCCAGCGAAAGCATCGGCGCGGCCTGGGATAACCTTCTGAAAGACGTGGTCCCCCAAATTGCACCCGACGCGGCGCTGACCGTCGGGCAGACTCCTTTCGAAACCACTCCCGCGGGCGATTTTCTGAACCATTTTTTCATGAACACTCGCACCGAGTACCTTCATACGCAGACCTATTTCACCGGGCTTCCCACCGCGACGGGCGTGATCGACGCTCCGATCACCGGCACATTCAATCCCGCGGGAATTCCGTATCCGCCGGCTTTTCAGTCCAACACGAATTTGATGTACAGCTTCTTGAATTGGGGCACGCAGGGGTGGCTCTCCGATCGTGTGAATTCAAATTTCTCCTTTGCTTACGGCCAGGATATAACTCATACCTCGCCCGCCTCGCCGCAGCTCGACATTCTTAATACCACCGGCTCGAATCGCCGGCTGCAACTCTTGTCTGGGTATATTGATATCAACGGGCGGCCGTCGGACGGCGAATTTGCCGGTACGAGCCTGCGGGTGGGCCGCCAGTACGTTTACGGAGCCGAACTGGCGCAGATGGACGGCGCTTCCTTCACGATGAACCGGCGCAGATTTTCCTGGATGATTTATGCGGGTCGCCGGTTCACTTACTACTCCGATCCGCAGCAGCGTGCGATCGGCGGAGGCAACTTCCTGGTTCGATTCAGTGACAACGTTACCTTCGAATATGACACCCTCTATTACATCCAGGGTACAAATTACTTCCGCTATCGCCAGAATTTCGGAAGCTCCTGGCTCTTGGGCCTCAGTTACCGGATGGTGGGGAGTTCTCCGACGGATTTTACGGCGGACGTAATGTGGAATCCCAGCGACGGCAAGACGTCGCTGCGCGTCGCCTTTGCCGCCAAACTTTCCGACAAGGACTACGTTTTCGACTATACCTACGCCGCGCGAGACAACGATCCGTACAATACACTCACGCGGCTGAACCTGGGACCTCTGCAACCGTACACCCAAATCGTCGTGGATGCTTCCCGCGCGATCAATCCCAGACTGCGCCTGGGCGGCTCCGCCTGGGTCCGCCAGCTAACCAAGTCGGTGAACACCGGGCCGTTCGACGCTTCGTTTCAAGACTACCGTGCCAACGCGCAAGTCTTTCCGTGGAAGAAAATCGATCTGTTCGCGGGCTACCATCTTCGGAATGCCTACTACCGCTCCAACGGCGTGCCGCCAACTCAGTTCGACGACCTCACCACGACTGGCGAGACCCAGATCCAGGACTATAGTGTGGAGCTTGGACGCAGCTTCATGGACGGCCGCCTCCATTTGAGAGCCGGGGGTTTCTACCGTCAACTGAACTACCGCGATCTGTTCACGGTCATCACCGACGCCCGCGACAAGGGCGTGCTCGCCAACGCTTCGTTTAACTTCGACGCCAAGACGCGGTTCTTCTTCGACTACGGGTTGGACACGGATTACCCGGTCTTTCGGCCCGATATACAAAACAGCCAGACATTTCGTTTCGGCGTGATGTGGAAATACTGAATGGCCCACAGACACCACTCTCTGTTTAAGCTCTGCGTCGCGGCCGCGTGTCTGTTGGTCGCGCTTGGAGTGCTCGGTCTGCAATCCTCCGCGAAAAATCAGGCGGCATCCTCTTCGCAGTCCGCATCGCAAACCCCGGCTTCCGCGGAGCCTCCTTTTTACCTGCACGATTTCCATTTGAAGCAGGTGGGCTTGGATTGTGACGCTTGCCATGTGGCGGTGAAGGCCGGCTCGGTGGTTCTTCAGCGTCCCGGCCACGATCAATGTACGCCTTGCCACCAGGACGATTTTGATAAGGACGTTAAGAAGAAGATCTGCGTGCAGTGCCACTCGGTGTTTCCGCCGACCAGCGCCGAAGATCTATTGCCATTCCCGCGCTATAAGAACGAGCGGCCGATCGTATTCGATTTCTCGCACGCCCGGCACGTGGACCCGCATACGCGAGTAAATGCGCGCACGGGATTCCGCGCGGATTGCACGTTCTGCCATCATTTCCAGGACGATGGCGCGTATGCCACCTTCGGGAACCACGAAGTTTGCGCCGGCTGCCATTCCAAAGCCGGGATGAAACCTCTGCTCAGCGAGAAGTCCACGACCGCGGACTGCCGCGGGTGCCATCGGCCTGAGGAAATCGAAAATCCCAGCGCCGCGACGGTTCACCGCGAACTGGCCTCCTTTGTAATTTCGGGGAAGTACCCCCAAATTCAATTTTCGCACGCCGAGCATTTCAAGAGCCGCGACGCCTATCATCTCGATTGCACGACCTGCCACTACGGAGTTGCCGCGAGCACCAGTCTTGCCAGCCTCGATCTGCCAAAAATGGCGGACTGCGTGAATTGCCATGACATATCGAAAACCCTCGCCGCGAACTTTCAGATGTCCAATTGCCAGGTTTGTCATGTGGATGTACAATCCGGCCCGATGCCGGAGCTTCACTCCAGCATCGTGAAGCCGCCGTCGCATACGGAAGCTTTCCGGCTGCATCACGGTGACGAAGCGTCCAAGCCGGGCGCGCCCTGTTTTGTTTGCCATATGAACGTCGCGCCGTCGGCCGTGGGCCAGCAGGAATGCATCGGCTGCCACCAGGTAATGCTGCCCGTATCGCACACGGCCCGCTGGAAGGACGATGTCCACGGAAAATACGCGGCGCTGGATCGCACCACCTGCGCGGTCTGCCACGTGACTGATTTTTGCAGCCGCTGCCACAACGAGACGCCGCGCAGCCACATGCCTCTGGCGCAATTCAAGGCCGGTGGTCACGCGCAGCTCGCGATGCTCAACGAGCGGAGTTGTTTTACTTGCCACACCTTCGCAGACACTTGCGGGGAATGCCATTCGCAGACACTCAAATGAACAAGCGATCGCCAAAAAATAGTGATTCCGGCAATTCCCGCAGTCGCGAAAGCAGCAAGCCCTTACTCGCACGAGAGGGGATTCGAATTCTCCTGGCCGCCGGATTTTTCCTTTTTCCTTTTGTCGCCCGGGCGCAGCAGGAGGCCGAGCGCTTCCAGCAGGATCCGGTGGAGCACGTCGGCGCGCGCGTGCTCGTCGCTCTCGCAGTCATCGGAATCGGCGTTGTGCTTTACAGCCTGCTGAAGTATCGCGGCGCGGCCGTCGGCCCAGTATCGTGGGGCCTGCTGATTGCCGGTGCGGTGGCCTTTCCTCTGCTGATCAGTGGCGTGGGTACGATTTTGGTGTTCGAGAGAGCCGAGCGCGTCGAGTTCTGCGCCTCCTGCCATTTGACCATGAAATCATTTGTGGATGACATGCATGACCCGAAGAGCGATAGCTTGGCGGCGTTGCATTTCAAGAACAGATACATTCCAGACGATCAGTGTTACGCCTGCCACACTTCGTACGGCCTATTCGGCACCGTCGAAGCCAAAAAGGAAGGCATGAACGACGTGTACAAATACTACACGCGAACCTTTCATCTGCCGATCAAACTGCGCCACCCCTATCCCAATAGCGATTGCCTGAAATGCCACGCCGGCTCGGCCAAATGGCTCGCGACCCACGAGGATTATAAGGATGCGCTGTTCTCCGGTCAGGCAACTTGTATGCAGTGCCACGCAGACAGCAATCCAGCGCACAATGTCGCGCAGAATGTGACGCCATGACCGAAGCCGCCGCCGTTAAACCTTTCAAGCTCAATTCCGGCCTCTCGCGAGCCCTGCTGGTCGGCGCTCAAGTTCTGGCGCTGACCGTTTTTATCCTCGCCCTGGTGTTCCTCAGGCGCACCACCGGCGGCACGCTTTTCCTTTTTTCCACCATCGCACCCGTTCTGGCGCTGGGCGCGACGGTCGCCGTACTCGGTGTCACCACCTATCGCTTCTTGCGGCGCCACAGTCTGTTTGAGATCGAGGACGTCGAGCCGGGGCAAGTGATTTTTCGGCAGGGCGAGGACGCTGACTGCGCGTATTTCATCCGCGACGGAGAGTTCGCGGTAGTCCGCGAAGAAGCCGGCGCCGAGACGGTGATTGCTAGGCTTTCCGGCGGCCAATACTTCGGGGAGATGGCGCTGATCAGTAACGCAGCGCGAAACGCCACGGTTCGCGCCGTGACTCCCGCCAAGGTCGCGATCCTGGGGAAGGCCAATTTTCTCGCAATGCTGAAAGTAATGCCGTCCACCCAGCAAGATATCATGAAGACGGTGCACGAACGGGCGATGCGGCATGCAGGGAAATGATGGAACTCAATTGATCCGAAAGGAGAACTGGGAAATGAAAAGTCATTTTGCAGGAATCCTCGTGACGGGCTTGGCGGTACTTGGCGTCGCTATCACACTTCACTCCGCGCCGGCGGGAGACGCCACCGCGGGCAAGGATATTTTCACCAAGAAGTGCAAGACCTGCCATGGCGCGGACGGCGATGGCAACCCCGGAATGGCAAAGATTTTGAACGTCACGTTCACGCCCTTGAGTTCCGAGGAAGTGCAGAAGATGAGCGACGACGACATCAAAAAAATCATCACCGACGGCAAGGGCAAGATGAAGCCGGTAAAAGATTTGACGGATGGGGATAAGGACAACGTTATCGCATTTGTTCGCACGCTGAAAAAATAGGCCGCGTGGCTCGCAACCCCGCAGCGAGATGCGCGCGAGCGTGCGGAATTTGCAGCGCGCGTCGCCATCAGCCCGCGTGTAAGCAACCCGCGCTGCCGTCGGCGGCCGCCTGGATGGATTGGGTGGTCCACAGCGGCGGGCAGGGGTGAATTCCTGGCGAGCTCCGAAATCACAGACCGTGGCTTCTCTGCACGCGTCGCTCAGGCCAGCCGTTCGGTCGCGTTAGCGTTTCTGGCGGGTCGGCCATGACTTCCGATAAGAAAAAAATCGTCATTCTCGGCGGGGGCTTTGGCGGCGTTTATACCGCGCGCCACTTGAGCAAGCTCCTGAAACCTGATGAAGCTTCCGTAACCCTGATCAACCGGGAAAATTACTCCGTATATCAACCGATGCTGCCGGAAGTCATATCCGGTTCGATCGGCTTGACCGACGTCGTCTCTCCCATCCGCCAGCTATCCCCTCGCACGTTACTGATCACCCGCGAGGTGGAGAGCATTGATTTGAATGCCAGAACCGTGACGGTTAGCCCGGGCTTCCGGCCCCGCTCCATGGAAGTGCCTTACGACCATCTCGTGATCGCCCTGGGCGCAATCACCGACTATTCCGGAAAGCCCGGCTTGCTCGAACACGCCATGCCATTTCGCACCCTCGCGGATGCTTTGAGTTTGCGCAGCCATCTGATTCATGTGCTGGAGGAAGCGGAACTCGAGTCCGACCCTCAATTCCGCAAGAAATTGTTGAGCTTTGTCGTCGCCGGCGGCGGATTTTCAGGCGTGGAAGTCATCGCCGAACTGCACGATTTCGTTCATCTGGTAAAAGACAACTATCCGCGGCTCCGCCATGAAGAGATCCGCTGCGTTCTGGTTCATTCGGGAGACCGTATCTTGCCGGAAATCGCCGCGCATCTTGCAGTGTTTGCCCACAAGCTCTTGGCCAAGCGGGGCGTCGAAATCCGGTTGCTGGACCGTCTCGTTACCGCCACGTCCGAAAGAGCCATTCTAAAATCCGGCATCGAGATTCCCACGAAGACCGTAATCTCCACCGTCCCGATGGCCATCGCGCCGGTTCTGCAAAAACTCGATTGCGCCAAGGACAAAGGACGCCTGCGCGTCAATAGCAAGCTGGAATTGGCAGGCTATGAAGGGCAGGTCTGGGCGTTAGGGGATTGCGTCTCGCTCCTCACGAAATCCGGGAGTCCCGTTCCGCCCACGGCACAGCACGCTACGCGTGAGGCCCGGGTCGTGGCCGGGAATATTGTCGCGAATATTCGCGGCGGGGAAGCTGCCGAATTTGATTTCGAAGGGCTCGGCAAACTCGGGTCGCTCGGTCGCTATTCTGCGGTGGCGGACATTCTGGGATTTCGCGTGTCGGGCTTACCGGCGTGGATTCTGTGGCGCACCATCTATTTGATGAAGATGCCCAGCCTATACCGCAAGGTCCGCGTCGGCTTCGATTGGATCATTGCGCTCTTCTTTCATCCCGACTTGGTCCAGGTCCGCGACGTTAACGAATCCAGCTTCGTGCGCCAGCATTTTGAGCCAGGTGACGTTGTCTTCTTCCAGGGCGAACTTGGCGATTGCGTCTATGTGATCGAAAGGGGTGAGTGCGAAGTCTTCCGGGAGCAGGAAGGAACGATGGAGCACGTGGCGATCTTGCGGGCCGACGACTATTTCGGGGAAATGGCGGTGCTCACGGACTCAACCCGCAACGCCACGGTTCTCGCCCGCACTCCGATGGACGTGCTGCTGATTTCGAAAACCGACTTCCAATTGCTGAAATCTTCCGTGCCGGCATTCGGAGAATTTTTCAGCAAACTCGCGCGAGATCGCGCGTCCCCCATTTCCAGGGGAACATCCGCCTCCTGAGCGTCGCTACAGACGCAGGATGCCCAGGGATTTCAGGATGTCGCAGGCCCTGAAGTTAGGGGGAAATTTGCCGGAGGCGTGGGTAGGAATCGAACCCGCCAACAGTACTGAGCCCACTCTATTTACACCTTTTAGATGCCACTAGATTCACTAGAATGCCCTGTTAAACCAGACTCGACGACAAAATAACTACATCGCCTTTTGTTCGCCTAGCATGGCTGCGAAGACAGCTTTCGGCGTGAAGCCGAGATTTGCAAATTCGCGGATGGACAAGGTATCCGTGGGCCTCATGTGGTGAGTGTACTACATAAGCGGCGAGCCAGCCGGGGAGCTTGCCGGAACGGCTCGCGTCCGAGGTGCCCGCGATCATGGCCGACACCCAGGGGAGATCTTCCAGCGGCCAGTGAACTCAATACTTGAGAGCGATGGCGCTTGTCCGGTTTCGGCGTTTATCAGGCATGTGGATTATTTGCGAGGTCCGACGTCCGCTCCGAATCGATGTCAAGCCCGGAGATCGCTAACGTTCGATGTGGATGCGGTTCGAGCAGACACCAAGCGGCGGCCTCATGGTCGGAAAAACCCGGCCGCCGCCGGCGCCGGACGCTTTGTACATGTTGAGACTGAATACTTCGGGCCAAGAATTGTTGCCCGTGAAAGACAACCTGGTCTAGCTCGGCCTTATCCTTGGGTCGTGCTTTCGGGGACGATTGGGATCCCACCAAGCACCTAGGACTCGCAAAAGCGCCGCTTCTCACATAACTAAGTGCCACATAATCTGTCGGTCAGCTCTTAAGATTCACTTAAGAACTAATCTACCTCAGGTCCATTGACCCGCTGCCATTACCTGCGGCACTCTGGCGCGCATCCGTCCCCGCTTGGCAGGGATGTCGCGAATTGCCACACAGTTGTCCGTGGTTCATCCCAGAATGGGCGACTAATGGTAGGGAGGTTTAGCATGACCGTGAGAGGGCAGGATGAGGTCGTTGAGCGAACTTCCTGGCGGCGGTTCTTAGCTTTCACTTCTCTTGTTCTCGTGGCGCTGTGGTCGCCCGGCGCGATCCACGCTCAAACGCCCGTGAGCATTACTGACAGCAGCACTCCTATCGCCTTCACCACGAATAACACGGGTTCAGCGTCTACCTATGTCCTAAACGCTGATTCCAGCGTAAGCGTCTTGAATAGTGCTGGCATCACGGTTAGTGAATGTCCTGCGTTCCTCACCAGCACCACATTGCTGCAGGGCGCCATCTACTTTGATGCGTCCAGCAGCCGGGTCTATATCGCCACCCAGGGCAATCCCCCCAAGGCCACCTACAATACGATCAACGCGGATGGCTCGTGCACTTCAGGACCCAGCGCCGTAAGCCTAGTAACAGGTACTTTGGGTATACCAGCGTTTGGAGGAGTCGGACTGGGCTTTGATTGCTGCGTCCATACTGGCCAGGGCAACGTTTATGTTGTGGTAACCAACGAGGGAGCGGTCGCCGATGCCCTGTTTATCCTCAGCACTTCTGACTTTGGCGCTGCGCCAGCACAAGTGGGGCTCGATTATTCCGCGGCTTACGGACCCATCATCGTCGATTCTTCGAGCCACACCGTGTACATCAATGATTTCGGCGCTTCACAGAATGGTCCGCCCGGATTCAATGCCACTCCCGGTTTTTTTGTCTACGATCCGGAGAACACCAACACACCGACCAGCAATATCGTGCAGGTCATGGGTTATGTAAATCCGGCCAAGACCACGGTAAACATCGATATTAACGCGCAGACCTTGCTCGCGAACGGCGAGGGGAAGTTAATCATCGTAAACCAGAACACCTCGCCGGCCTCCGCCCTCACATTTATTAGTTCGCCTTTCACGATTCTCGACACCACTCAGTTCAGTTTTTTTTCGAACACGCAATCGGATGGCACTGGCGGCGGCTCTGAGCCCCGCGTGTTCATCGAACCTCCTGCGGCTGCCGTCGACGTCATCACCGCCACGCTCGATTTCTCAGCCACTAGCGCCGCAGACATAGACGCAACGAACGGAATTGTTTATGCGTTTGCCTACGACGCAACCGAGAAAGGCTCCTCAATCGTTCCGGTTACGTCCACCGGGAATCTGTTCAGCTACAACCTGTCTAACGGCAAAGAGACACTGCTCGCGGATGATCTCAGCATTCCAGCCGTTACCGACAGTGGCGTAGCACCTTGGAGCCAGCTCACTTTCAACTCGAAATTGGACGACGTGATGTTGTTCACTCCCAGTGGCGCTCTCGGAGTTTCCAGTCCTTTGACTGCGTGCACTCCGATCCAAGTGGATCAGGTGCTGGGAGGTAGCTCGACCTCCTACTCCCTCACCCAACCGGCATTCAATTTCACCAGCGGGTACATCTACGACGCGGAGACAGTCTCTCCGAACACTTCTCTTTTTTACATTGTGCCGCCGTCCAAATGCGCCACTTCGACTCTCACCCTGAGTCCCACTTCGCTGACCAACGGCGTAGCCGGCCAGCCGTACGGTCCCGTGACGTTTACCGCGACCAACAGTGGGACGTCCGTGAGCGCATCGTTCAGCGCCTCCGGCTTGCCGGAGGGAACGATGGGGATGTCTGCCGGCGGCATTCTCTCGGGCACGCCAACCCAGGTTGGGCCATTTGAAGTGGCAGTGATGGCTTCAGATTCAAACGGGGACATGGGAAGTGAGACCGTGCCGTTCACTGTCGGGTGCCCCACAATTACCGTGGGTCCCTCGAATCTACCCGGTGGAATAATCGGGGAGTCCTACAATGTTTCGTTCACAGAATCGGGCGGAGTTGGCAGCATCACCTTCGCGGCATTCGGACCGTTTCCTCCTGGAATTAGCGCCAATTCTTCAGGGCTATCTGGGATTCCAACTCAGGCCGGAACAACCATCATAGGAGTCCAGGCGACAGATTCAAACGGCTGCAAGTCGGCGCCGACTACGCCTCTGACGGTGTCGATAGCAACTCCCACCTTCAGCATGTTGCCGGCCAACACCATCGTCGGGGTAGGCTTTACTGGGTCTGGCCAATGTCCGAAGGGTGTGTTCGGCTTCCCCACCAACGTTCCGCCGATCGTGAGTAGCAACGGTGTTAGCTACTTCCAAGTGCAGTTGTACCTCTACAACGCCGGCAATGTCCCGGCCAACGCCAACCTGACGTCCGCCACCTTAGGCGGATTCCAGCCCCTCGACTTAACGAGCGCAGGCATTCCCGACTTGCCCATCATATTCAACAACCCCGGAACGCTTCTGCAGCCCGGAGGATGCGTCGCACTTTCCCTCTACTATCCGACGAATTACTACGGCAACCCCGTGCCGGAAGGCAAAGAAGTCCCGCTCAAACTGCAAGGAACGTATTCGATGACTACGACTTTGACCTACCAAGGCACGTGGTCGCTCACGGATCGCACTGTGCTCCTCAGTACTCCCGTCACCGTCGGCCGCGCCCAATCAGCAACAGAGCAACAGGACGCAAAGAGCAAAGAAGATTTAGTGGCCTTAAGCAATCTATCAATGTAACTGGAGAAACCAATGAATCGAAAACTAACGATGAACCTACTGCTAGGGCTGGCCACGGTTGCGTTGCTAGCGCCCGCGGTGCGCGCTGATTCGCTGACTGTGACACTCACTGAAGCGAGCCAGACCGTCGTGCAGGGCACGACGGTAGTGACGTTCGATGCTACGATTTTAAATCCATCGGTGACGGACACGATCTTTCTTAATAGCGACGGCTCCTCGGCCAGCTTCCCCCTCACCCTCGACGACACGCCGTTCTTGCTCAACGCGCCACTGTCTCTCGATCCCGGAGCCTCGAGCGGCCCCTTTGGCCTGTTCGACATAGACCTCCCGTTAGACGTCGCTCCCGGCTCCTACTCCGGCACCTTCCAGATTATTGGCGGCGTTAGCGCTACGGACTTTAGCGATGTGCTTGCAAACGTGGATTTCACGGTGGACGTGAAGAGTGCCGTCACCGGCGTGCCTGAGCCGGGTACCATTCTGCTGCTCGCTTCCGGCCTCGCAGCCCTCGGATTCTTCCGGAAGCACTCAAAGGCGATGGCTTAGGATGGCTGTACGGAACCTCCACCTCGCTGGGCATCGGTAGTTATTGCGCGCAGGTCCCGACGCGGGAGTTCCCAGGGGCGCCTCAGTATGGTGATTTGGCCCCGAGTTTCGATCTCTGTGAAGCATCAGCGAGCGCGAATGCTTGTTTCTCTGCCCCGTACAGCGGCGGGACCTGGTGCGGCACTAGGCGGGTGACCGACTCCATTCTTTCCTTCGTGTCCACGGCTTGCATCTTGTGCACCCGAGGCGTCCCATTCCATCCTACACACCCCGCCAATTGTGAATGGCGGCGGGTACGCCACTGTGTCGCTCGACCCCACCCCCTAGCCGGGCAGAGGCGGCGTCATGCTGCACGGGCTCGGGGTCAGGCTGTTAGCGTTGGTGATGCGGAAACGTATTGCTCCAGGCCATAAACAGGTCAGTTGAACGCATCGCTGTTACTTCCGCACCGCACCGAGCACCCACCGCTTCCGCCGCCGGATGTATTGCCCAATGCGCCGTGGGGTTTCCTCGTGTGGCACATTTTGCATTTTTCCCCAACAAATTCAACTTGCCTGATTAGTTCTATAAAAGGAGTCAAGAAAAAAACACTTCTTCGGCGGCCGGATGTTTTCTTGCCTTCCAGCCCACCCCATGGAGCAGGATTGCTGTGGCCTTCCGTTCCGTGATCTCGGGACGCTGCTTCATTCAGGCAGCGCGTTTGGTTTTCTCTGCCAGCGGTTTTCATCACTTGGGCGCGACGAAGCCAGTCGGTTCGGAGACCACAAGCAGCGCGGTTGTCAGGTGCCAACCATGGTTCTATTGGGGACTCGTGGCCCATAGCTTTTTCGGGTTGTCCGAGGGGGACTAGGGTCGCGTGAGAGACGCAGCGTGCCGAGGCACGCAGAGCCTAACTAATCAGCTGAGACTCGCCCTCGAACCCAAATGTCTCCAGAACCCGACTGCCACCACCGGAAGAAATTCCAGGATGGAACGGATTGGCTCGAGACACTCAAGCTGTTTGTGGTTTCAGATGTTGGGCGTCGAAGCGCACTCCTTTCTTCCAGACGAGCAAGGTGATCGCAGCCATCTTGCGCGCTAAAGTCAGCCGCGCCATTTCCGGCCTGATTCCCTTGGCCAGCAGCGCATCGTAAAACTCTTTGAACGGGCCGGCCTTCGCAGCGGCCACGGTGGCAGCACCCTTGAACAGATTCTTCAGTTCGTGATTGTGATTGCGATTCAGCCCGCGAATCGAAGCCGGCTTTTTCGCGCGCTGCAGCTCTCCCTGCACGAACCTCTGCTCGGCGCTGCTGTGCGTCTCGATCCCAAATCCGCTGTAGGTCCAGAGCTGCCGCTTGGTGCGGAAACGATGCGGCGTTTGCATCAAAGCGATCAGCAGCGCCGCCCGGATCGGGCCGATGAACGGAATCTCGCGTAGCAATTTCCAGGCGTCGTGCTTCTGAGCTTCGGCGAGCAACTCGCGCCGCGCTTCCTGGCGCAGCGCCCGCAACGCATCGAACTGCTGGTAGTAGAACTCCGCCCGGCGGCGCACGCCGGCCTCCTGGATCTTGCCCAGCCACTCGGCGCGATAGCGTTCTGCGTAAACCTGTTTTCCCCGGCAGGGAATTCCCCAACTGCGGTAGATCGCCTTCACGCGCGTCATCACCCGGATCAGATCCGTGCTGATCGTCAGGTAACTGCGCGCCAGCTCGCGCAGCGTGCGCACGCCATGCTCTCCGTGATACACCGCGCGGACCATGTTCGAGCGCAACAACTCGGCTAGCTTGCGCGCATCGATGCGGTCGCTCTTGCTGCCTTCTTTGAGCAAAGCATTGCGGCGGGGATTGCACACTACGAGTTCCGTTACGTGCGGCTTGATCAGGTCATACAACCAGGCGGCCCAGGTGCCTTCTTCGAAAGTCACATGCAAGCTTCCGCGCAGGCCTTTCAGAAAATCCAGAATGGTGCTGGCCTTGGTTTCGATCGTGCACTCCATCACCAGCTTGCCCGAGAAGTTTAGAACCGCGATCGAGATCGCTTCCTTGTGCACATCCATCCCGATATACTTCACGTTATCCATACAGGGCGCTCCTTTCTGAGGTAGGTTCGAGCCGAACACTCCAAACCTACTCCAATCGGGGCGCCCTTTTATATTGCGTCGCGTTATCGGACATTGGGAATTGGCGGATCGGCACTTGTGTAGTGCTCCCCGCTAAAACTGGACACCTTAGTTAGGTAAGATCAGGGCCTCCGCACAGGAGGCAACATGGGCAGGAAACCACGCGTAGATCGATCCCCGGAAGAGAAGTGGCAGATCGTGCAGGAAGGCATCAAGAGCGGAAACGTCTCGGAGACGTGTCGGCGTCACGGAGTCGCTCGGAGTTCCATCCTTGTAAGCAGCCAACGCCTGGTTAGTCGGGTGGTCTCAATGGGTCGACGCAACACTTAGCTTGAACCCACCTGGCATTGAATACAAAAGCCAAACTCGTTGGTTAGGGGTAGACCAGCAGGACCGTTGCGCTGGCTAGGTTTTGGCTAAGTGCACCCAAATAGATGATTCTTCCGCGGAAGCATTGACGAATCAATGCACTAGAAGGTGTTGCATCGACCGGTTGAGCTGGCAGCGTTAATCAGGCACTAACACGAAGGTTGGCCTTTCAGCCGCGAACCCCCAGCGTCATTCCTGGACGAGTGATAATATGCGGCCCATTGTGAATCCCTCGACACCAGAAAATCTCACAAGCACGCAAGTCGGACTGCTAGGCAAAATTGTGCGGGGTCCGAACGGATATCGCGCGCTTTGGCGCTTGTTATTCTTCGGCGCGATTTTTTGGGGACTGGTGTATTTAGCACATTTCCTTTTTCACTTTCCGCTCAGCATGGACGAAATCACCCCGCGCATTGTCGCGATTGTGGACGGAGGCGCGTTTTTCATAGCTATGGTGGCGGCGCTAATTATGGCGCGTATCGAGAAGCGATCTCTGGCTGATTATGGCCTTCCCGCTCGCGGTGCCTTCGGTCGCCGATTCATCGAAGGAATCGGCTGGGGGATTGGTTCGCAGTGCGTCACTTTGGGAATACTTGGCGCTACCGGTAGCGCGCGAATTCACGGAACCGATATACACGGGGCCGCAGCTTTCTATTACGCCTTTGCGTGGGGCGGAGCATTTGTCCTGCTGGGCTTGTCTGAGGAATTTCAATTTCGCGGCTACACGCAGTTCACGATGGCAACCGGAATTGGCTTTTGGCCGGCGGCATTTGTTTTGTCCGGCTTGTTTTGGGCATCACACATGCTGAATCCGGCCGAAACTTGGATTGGTGGCTTGACTACCTTTCTCGCCTCGATGGCTTATTGCGTCTCGCTCCGGCTGACCGGCGACCTTTGGTTTGCGATTGGATTGCACGCAGGTTGGGATTGGACCGAGACGTACTTATTTGGTGTTGCCGATAGCGGCTTTCCGGCTCCAGGCCATTTGCTGCACACGACGCTGGCCGGACCGAAGTGGCTGACTGGAGGGACGGTCGGCCCCGAAGCCAGCATCGTCGAAATCCTGGTCGTCTTGATGGTGATCGTCCTGACTTATCTACGCTTTCGGCATTTTTTAAAACCTCGTAGCTCAGACGCTCGGCGAATCGTTGTTCCTGTTGCCTGAAAAACTCGAAAGACCACATCTCCGGTTAGCGTTAACCAGGACTTAACCCAAAACGGGCCGCCACATCACTCCGAGAAGAAGAACCAATGCGGAGCGAGATTTGTGTACCCGGTCTTCGGGTACGCCTTGCTCAAGTCTATCTCGCTGTCGTCTGAATGATACATAAAACCACTATGACTTAGCGCGTTTGAATTTTTGACGGAATAACGCACAGTAATGTTTCCTTTAGCCGAACTGATGAGGACGTAGTCTGCGACATTCAAATCGGAAAAGCCCGGTGGCAATGAGACCACATGTGCAGCCATGTCGGCATCATCCGCTTTGGTCATTTCACTTTTGACTAGGATGTCTGTGGCTTCTTGGAACTTTGGGAGTCGAGTCAGAAATATCCTGTCTCGAATGGTGCCTCCGACACTGACAGCCGGAAAGAGAAGAAGGCAGAAGGCTACGTTGACCAGCAGGCGATAGAGGCTATGTCGAGGGGGCCGACATTGTTATGCAATCAAGTGACCTTGATCTGCGCTCGTCTGTAGCGTGAAGCGGCGAGTCCCAAAATCGCTGTTAGTGCTGATTTGCTCTCGCCTTCTTAAAAGCGCGTATGAATGCAAGGGCTGTGGCATTAATGCTCTCCCGACCGACTGCTTCCGCTTCGTGTACGGGTTTGACGATTTGAACAGTTTTCGTGGCACGCACCAATTTTTTCGCCGGTTGCGATTGAAACGGATCCATTCTCACTTTCCTTTTATATTGTCTCTTCATTTGCTGCTGCCGGATTCGCAGGGATGGGTTCCGGCGCATCGGGCTGCGCGTCCATCATTTCCTGAATCTTATCGAAAGGGATGCACGGGCCGCCGTTGCCGCTGGGCAAACATTCCGCCGGCACCGGCTGGGCAGCTGGTGCGGTGGCCATGGGCGTCGATGCCTCGTCGTGCATCGCCGCGACGTGAAAGAAACCGGCAAACGCTACACTGAACACCAGGCTGGCGATCACTGCGCGAAGTGCCGTGTGAGCTGTGTTCTCGGTTTCTGATTGGGGCCAGCCGATCAACATTTCGTCTCTCCTTCCTGCGCAGCAACCTGAGCCGCGCGCTGCGGTTTCACTTTTCTTCTTTCTTGTCCGGGAAAAGCCCCGGCATCCAACGGGATGCCAACGAAGCCGGGAAATTCAATCGCAGCGGGCTATCCAAAGAATCGGAAACAACGGCATTGTGGCGCATTAAGTCCGCAACGATTCGGCGGCTGTGCCTGACGGTCAGACCGAGTATTTTGCCCACGTCGCCGCGTGGCAGTTCTCCGCGATAAAGTAAAGCTTCGAGAACGGGTGTCGCCTTCGAGGGCAGCTTCCCCATCTTGGTCTCTTCCTCGGCCCAAAGCAGAATGCGCGTCCGCAATAGATCCGGCCGAATCAAACCCTCCATGAAATTCACCTGATCGATGCAAACATTCAGAAAGAAACGCGTGAACTCTGCTAATGCTTTCTCGCTGAGATTTCCGCGCCCGTCTAGATCATTTCGGCGCGTCTGATCGCAAGCGACTAAGTGACGCTTGTATTCATCGACATTGCGTGCGAGCCCCCGGGAAACCGACCAAAGAGAGCCCGTGTCGAGAAGTTCGAGTAATGCCGCGTGCGACATAAGGCGGGCAACGCGACCGTTACCGTCAAGAAACGGGTGGATCCAAACAAGCCGGTGATGCTCTGCCGCGGTGGCGAGAATCGATTCAGTCGTGCCAAGGTCAGCGTAAGCGGCTTCGAATCGATCGAGAAACCGAGGCACGGCGCCAGCACTGATAGGGATCAGACTGCCAACTTTCACGTCTGCGTTCCGCAGCTCACCCGGCACGACGCGCAATCGTTCATGCGTCTCCGGGTTTTCGACTACTAGTAATTCTGGTGGGAGCTCGGCGCAAAATCGGCGATGTATTTCACAAATGCCGTCGCGAGTCACTACGCGACCGCGAAGCCCTCCGGCGTCGATCCATCGTTGGACTTCGATGTGTGCCTTGGCCTCAAGTTGCAGGTTCCGCTTCTCCGGCTCTTTGCTGAACTCCGCCTTGAGAGCTTTTTCGATGTCCACGGGATGCGTATTGTGACCCTCGATCAAGTTGCTGTAGTAGCAGTTCATCGAGCGGACCAGATCCGATAACGCAATGGCGATACCTGGCAGCAACCGGCTCCTGAAGCCTGCCGATAGCGTAGCGAGTTTAAGGGCCGCATCCGTAAGTTCACGCCGGAAGCGCGATCCTTCCGAGATCGTCATTGGCTCCATGCTCGCTGGATCCTCGCAGCGATCCTTGGAGTTAAAGACGGAAATGTCCGGCGAAATGTCCGCCTTAATGTCCTCAAGCTCTTCTTTCATATGCTGATTTATAACATGGTGATACGGAAGAGGTCAATAGACAAATGTCCTCTAAAATGTCCTCTAAAATGTCCGCCGCGGCTGGAGTGCAGCGCCTCCTCGCTGGCGAGCGCGCGAGGGGACATCTATAAGGCCGGGCCTCGAAGGCCAGCGGCCGGAGGGGATCGGAGCCGGAAGCCCGTTGGTGGATATACGGCTTAAAACAGGATTAAATAGACCCCATAAATAGTCCTCAAAAGGTCTTGACTGAGCCGCGAATTTAGGCGACAATGCACTTATGGCAGACGAAGTGGAAAACCCGAATCCGCAACCAGTGCGTGGACGTCCGCGTCGATTGGAGCGACGTATCAAAGTTGTGAGCTTCATTCCGGAGCGATTTATCGAGGGTTTAAACCGTATGGCGGAAGAGGATGGCCGATCGCGCGCTTCCATGGTCGATCGCATCATCCAGGCCGCTGTTAAACAGTTTTGGGAAAATCAAATAAAGCATGAAGAGGCGATGCAGCTGGCCGCGCGTGTAGTGCAGACCATGCAAGAAAAGAAAAATTCCGCGAGTAGTGGCGAGCAGCCGCCCGCAACGCAGCAGCAGGAAGAAGAAATTAAATCGGATTCGCAGAAGCCGGAGGCTAATAAAGAACCTTAGAAGAGGCGGGCTGCCGTGGCGCTTGTGACGTCACGACAACCCTGGTCACAGCAAGGATATTGAGCCCCCGTGCGACTTGCCTACGTTATACGGCCAAGCCGCTTGGTAACGCAAGTCACTCCTTGTTTGATCTGATCTCCATAAATTTTGAATTCCGCAGATAGCTGGGAACAGCTGTGCAATCGCACGACCGCAAGCCGGCGGCGAATGCCGGCGCGCACAAAGGAGAATTAATGTTCGACGCAAAAAAGTGCAGTTGCGGTTGCGAAAACACGAGTGAATTCGTTCCGGCCCCCGAGATCACGAAGTACATTTCGTCTTCACGGATCCCGTGGCTGCCGGAGGATACGCGGAATCTTGCGCATGCGAGGGCCGTCAATGCGCGCGCAGCAAAAATCAAAGTCTTGTCGGCTGCGTGATCCGGAGGACGGGCATTGTTTATCAAAAGGAAAAAAGTTGGCCGGCAGACGTACTTTTATCTCGCGCGCACAGTGCGCACCGGGCGGAAAATTCGTCCCCATCTTTTATATCTGGGGCGGTCTCTCACCTTGACAGCGACACAATGGACGAACGTTTTTACCCAAGGCCGTGCGAAGCCAGGATTCACCGGACTGCGGACTGCGGAAATTCTTCGACTGATTGATGCGCATGTCCGGGAGTTTGGACTGCCCTACTCGACCTTGGCCGGACTCCGCGAAGCGATGAAAACTGATTCCGCGAAACGAGTCCCGACGGAAGCCCACAGAATCCTCGGGGTGCAAGCGGGCGCCACGGTTGACGAAATCAAAACGGCGTTCCGGCGCGCAGTTCTGAAGGTCCATCCCGACTTGGCCGCCGGCGGCGCCGGGGATAGCGCGGCGTTCCGGAAACTGGTGGATGCGAGGGACCGCTTGCTTGGACTCTACACATCCGCGCTGGGACCCCGGGCGGTGAAAAAAGCCGGGTGAGCGATATCCTTCCGGCGGGTTGGAAATACTCAAGTCCTTATCTGTCAGTGTGACCTGACCCGGGTTTTTTGTACCAGCGGGAGTGAGAGAGAATTCACTCTGGAGGGAAGCTGGTATGCCGATGAAGAAATACAAGCCGGAACAGATCGTGACACTGCTACGGCAGGTTGAAGTGGAACTGGCCAACGGGAAAACCACACCGCAAGCCTGCAAAGAAGCCGAGATCACCGCACAGACTTACTACCGCTGGCGGAAAGAATTCGGCGGATTAAAACTCGATCAAGCCAAACGTCTCAAGGAGCTGGAGCGGGAGAACGCCAAGCTGAAGCGGCTGGTGGCGGAGCTGTCTTTGGAGAAGCAAATTCTGAAGGACGTGGCAGAGGGAAACTTCTAAGCCCTGAGCGGCGACGTGGCGCGGTCAGGCATGCTCGCGAGAACTATCGAGTGTCAGAGCGGCATGCCTGCCGGCTGCTGGGGCAGTGGAGAGGGACACAACGCTACGAGGTGATCTATCGAAGCGACGAAGATGCTTTGACGCGAGAGATCGTGGCGCTGGCCAGCGAATACGGGCGCTACGGCTATCGGCGAATCACCGCGCTGCTGCGGGATCGCGGTTGGCCTGTAGGCAAGGATCGCGTGCAACGGATCTGGCGGCGGGAAGGGCTGAAAGTGCCGCAGAAACAAAGGGCGCGAGGGAGGTTGTGGTTGAACGACGGATCCTGCCTTCGCTTGCGGCCGGAGCGAGCGAATCATGTGTGGAGTTACGATTTCGTGAGCGCGATGACGCACGACGGCCGGACGTTGCGGATGCTGACGCTGATCGACGAGTACACGCGGGAGTGCCTGGCAATCCGCGTGGCCAGAAGGCTGGGGAGGTACGAAGTGATCGAAGCGCTGGCGGACGTGATGCTGTATCGAGGAATCCCGGAAAATATTCGTTCGGACAACGGCCCAGAGTTCGTGGCTGAAGAACTGCGGAAGTGGCTGGCCAAGGTGGGCACGGGGACGCTGTACATCGAACCGGGGAGTCCCTGGGAGAACGGCTACTGCGAGAGCTTCAACGGAAAGTTGCGAGACGAGTGCCTGAACGGAGAGATTTTTTATTCGCTGAGGGAGGCCCAGGTCGTGATCGAGAAGTGGCGGGTGGTCTATAACACGCTGCGTCCGCACTCGGCGCTGGGCTACAGGCCGCCGGCGCCGACGGCGTTCGCGCCGCAAATGGCGGCTCTCCGGTCGCCTACGGCTCCCTGCGAGCCGCCATTTGCAACCTTGTCCGATGAGGTTGTGATGTAGACTCTCTCATTCACCGTGGTACAAAAGCTCGGGCTGGTCACTCGGACAACGGAAACAGCCATTGAATGTAGTCGTGAAGTCGTTCTAGATCGGTATCCGACCAACGCAGAATCTCATGAAGAAAGCGTCCGCGATCATCTGGCCCGATCCCAGAGTAGAAATCCAAAATCAGTCTGTCATGTGAGACGTCATCGCGCTTGCGCATGGGGATTATTATCGATCACTGCTGTCCAAATTAAATGAAGAACCGGTTGTCGCCACGGGTTAAACCTTTTATTCTCAATACGGAAGCAGACAAAACTTCCACCGTTTTATCGGACTGTGCCATTACCGGAAACGCACCCAGCAGAATCAGCAACGCAAATGAAAGCATCCTCATACTTCTTCTCCCGCTTTGACGTTTGGTCTATTGCACTGAGAAATCGTAGATGTACGGCGCCATCTCTTCACCCCGCGAGAGGTAGAGGCCATATTCACCTTTGCCGAGTCCGACCGCAGGCGTGATCTTGTAAACCCCCGGTTTCACCTCAGAGCGGGAGAGTTGGACCTGATGGGTGAGAGCTATGCCTTTGCTCGCACGTCCCAATCCCTGAGCGCCGATCTCAACCTGGCGACGTTCTTTCTTTTCCTCAAGATGAACCAAAATGAGGTCTCCGGCATTAACGCCAGCATCGGCCTCTTGTTTAGCGGGGATGAAATAAAACTCGGGAGCCGGTGTTGTGACAGTTTGCGCATGTGGCCCCAGAAGTTGCACGTTCTCTTTGCTAGACTTCAGGTGGAAGGTCACGTCCGACGCCAGCAAACTGCCGGTTCTCTTGAAATCCAGGATCTGGCCGAGAATCTTGGTATAACCCCCAGCGGCTGCCACATACATTCCAGGCTCAGCAGGACTGTTCTCTGGCGCCACGATGGAGACGGCGGCCGGAGCTGGAGCGGGCTGCGGCGCAGGTACCACCGACGCGGCAACAGAACCACTCACGGGCACAATCCTTGCATCTTGCCTTGGAACAGGCGCAGCGGTCGGCGCAGCCTGCGGAACAGGACGACATGCTTGAGTGCCGAAGATTGATTCGCCTTGATATGCGAAGCCACCCGAGTCTGCGAGATTTCGGCACATCCACTTCGACGGATCCGGATTTTGGGCCGACGCGATACCCGAGAACATCAATAGGGACAAAATTGCTGCGACCGTTTTCATTTTTTCCTCGTTTTCCCTGTTGGCTATTGTGTCGCCGTCATAGTTGTTTCGAGCGGGCTCATTGGTTCAAAGCAAGGGTTCTGCGTCCCGCCGTATCCATTGAGTTGAGCTATGACGAACGTGTCGAGCGTCTGACCCGCCGGATCATTTGCAATCCCCCACACGACCAGCGGTGTTGACCCTACGGCAACGTCTCCTTCCCACAAGTGAAAGAATCTTCCCTCTTGTTCACCGATCATTGTGTAGCTTGACGCCGGACAGCCTGTCGCCGCTATTGCGCCCACAGCTATGCCACTTGGGCCAATCGAAAAGGGAACTTGAAGTGTACCCCACGTGAACGCCCCGGAAGACGCCGGTGGCAATACAGCAGGATACTGAGTAAAACTAAAAGTCCCTGATATAACGTTGGCGAAACATCCATAGGCCGTCTTGCTGAATGTCCCCGAGATCGTTGACCCATCCGGACTCAGCGCACCGGTCAGCGAGATTGGAACGGGTGTAGTGTCCGATCCCGGTGTGTAACTAAGTTGAATAGCTTGACCGCTGATGCTGCCGGAGAGACTACTCGTGAAATTCGGACTCGGTCGAAGTACGCTCACAAAACCTTCGGATTGTGGAAGATCAAAATTTGCACAAGGGGGATCAGCAGAACTCTGAGATGTGGTCATCACAAGTACTACGAAATCGTTGGTGTTGCTCAAACTGTTTCCTGTCCTAGTCAAGCTGAAATCCATAGGTAGAGACTGCGTTCCATCCGAAGACACAAGAGTGCCGTACCAGTTGCCCCATGCTACAGGTTGATAGCTCACGGTCACCGCAGCAGAACCCGTAACAGACGGGTCTTCCTGAGACGCAGCCATTACCATCGCCGGCCCCGGGGTACTGCTCGCCGTGAACAATCCAGTGTTATCGATGGTGCCGGAGCCTGTAACACTCCAGGTCACTGCGGTGCTGATGCCTGCTGATCCCACCACGGTCGCTGTGAATTGTTGCGTTGTGCCCGCAAAAACAGAAATTGAAACGGGACTTACGGCAACAGAAGTCACCGTTGGCGGGGGCGTCGTCTTTGAACCTCCACCACCGCTGCTAGTGCCGCACGCGGCAAGAACCGCGCACAGAACTACAGCCAAGATGCTGCCTAGAATGTAAACTCCGCGCTTCATAATTTCTTCCATCTCCAGATTTGGGAAAATGCCTCGTTGCCGAACTTCCCCTGGTTACTAGACTCACGGGCAGGATCGTTACCGTCAATGGTCATTGCGCAAACAGTTATTTACACACAGGGACATCTACGGACGCCTGGTTGCGTCGTCTAGGCAATTACGTTTCCATTCCGGAGTTCCGCGCGGGTCTTGGCGTTTGAATTCACACCATGCGTTAAGTGCCTGCTTGGCAACGTCCCATTGACCCAAACGAAGCCACAACTGAAAGTAGCGAAGGAAGCACGATCTCGTAGGCGGGCCATTTTCTCCAAACGGGGACAGACCGACAGGAATCAGGTCTGAAGATTGCTTCTGGTTTCGATAGACAGCGTAAAAGGATTTCAGATGAAAAAGACGATTGCGTTAACTCTAGTCCTCCTGGGGATGGCGAGCGTCTCCGCTGCCGAAATGTACCGTTTGGAAAATGTGAAGCGACTGGATTCGAACGTGTACAAAGCTGACGGTGATCTAATTATCAAAACCCGATATTGCTACCACTACGCGTATGGCGAAAACGCCATCTACGACGATGATGACAAGAAAATCATCTGGAAGGACGGCGATTCTCCCTGCGATGTGGAAGGCATTTACAAGTAGAGGAGTCCGGAATGGGCGAGCATGTTGCGATGAAACTTCTTCCTATGATTTTTCTCGTTGCCAGCGTCGCTGCCGCGCAGTCCGCGCCACTGCAAAAAGACATTCCCACGATTGCCAAAGATTCAAACGGCGTGATCGTATCGATCATCACGTCGGACAAGGCCGGGCGCCCGATTTCCCAAGGTAGCGGCTTTCTCGTGAGCAAGGACGGTCGCATCGTAACGAATTACCATGTCATCAAAAATGCCAGTTCCGCGGTCGTTAAGTTGCCTGACGGGGCCTTTTACGATGTGGAAGGGATGCTCGCGTCCGACAAAGATCGTGACGTCGCCGTCATCAAAGCCAGAGGTCAGAATTTTCGCACGGTTACGCTCGGAAACTCCGATCGACTCCAAGTCGGAGAGACGGTTGTCGCGATAGGCAGTCCTCTTTCTCTCGAATCGACCGTTTCAAGCGGCATCGTGAGCGGAATCCGAAATATGGAAGACGCAGGCGGTAAGTTTCTACAGATCACGGCTCCAATCTCTCCGGGGAGCAGCGGCGGTCCGTTGTTTAATATGGCTGGAGAAGTGGTCGGTATCACGACCTTGTATCTCAAAGGTGGAGAAAATCTGAATTTTGCGATCCCCATTAACGATGCGAAACGTCTACTTCTGCCCAGCTTCTCGAAGATCCACGACCTGCCCAACGAAACTGAGCCAGTCAAAGCGCAATCGCACGATGGGGACGCTCCTCCTTCGGTATCCGCCACAGACCAGGCTCCCGGCGCGCCTGACCTGAAAACTACTGCTGAATTTATGAGTCGCATGGTCGAGCCCGAACACCGCCAAGTTGTGCAGGGCGAATTAACCGGAGCAGAGCTGCATTCTAGAAACGGTCTAAGTATTACTATAATTTCTGACCAGCTTATGATCCTAATGGTTACGACTGGCGTGACTCATGAACATGGTTACTCGGAATTTACCTACACTGTGCTTTCAGACGGCGACAGCAAACATGAACAAAAAGATTATCCAAGGTATGTTTCGTTTTCCCCAGGAAACATTGATCCGTCTTCGATCCGATCCATAAAAGGTGGGTATGATGTTGACACTCTTTCTGGGTTCTGGAACAAACATCCTCACTGCGAGGCAGATCCGCAATGCGCTCACGAATACAGCGTTTTTCTTGATTCAGCGCCTAAGATGATAGCAGTACGATTTCACACAACCGACCTGAAACCCCTTATTGAGCGTGGAGGCTTTGAATCTCAGCAGATTTGTTCAGAGAATAAAAAGAGAGACGGTAAGTGTGGGTTAAAACCCACTGTCACCGAAAACACGAATGGGGTGACAATTTTCTTTAAAGATGAGGACAGAGCCGAGAGGTTCGTCACAGCTCTTACTTATGCAGTGAAGTTAGAGGGAGGAAAGCCGGATTTATTTCCGCCCACGCGCTAACAATCGTCTCTGAAAGAAGTGCTCTGAGCCAATTCTCCACACCTTGGATCCAGTTTGTAATTCGTAGCGATCCGGTTGAGGCATCTTTATCTACGCGCGGTTTGCCATTTTTGAAGCCACATAAATCAGAAGCCTCCGATCCTTGCCATTCATCCGCGACAGCGCCTTCGCAAATGGGCGAAGCTTGGCGTCCAGCCTCGTGTTGCGCGCCGGATCCGCCTTTGAAAATGTGAGTATGGGCTTCTCGATTCGATCTTCATCCGTAAACAGCCTATACATCGGAACCTCCAAGTGCGCGGGCCATCTTCTCCAGCGTCTCGACGGATGGAACTGTATGGCCATTTTCTACGCGTGAAATATAACAACGAAGCAGACCTGTACGCTGTCTCAATGACGCCTTGAGATATTTGTTTCTGTTCTCTTAAAATTCTCAATCGATCGCCAATAACCATATTCTCGCCCTCCGGGGAGATCATACGCCGTGGGTGCTGAGTCTTCAAACGGCTTAATCAATTGACCGTCCCGACATCGCGTGGTAGTTTTTGCCATGCGAGTAGATGGAAGCTTTCAAGCCGCGTACAGGAATCTTGAAGGACGCATGAAGGCACTCGCAGAGGCCGATGGCCATATCTTTCTCCCGAATCCTGAACCAGAAGGGCCTGTCGATTACATTTTCATATGTATGGAACCGTCCCTGGGTCACTGGGCTAGTTCTCCAGAAGATGCAAGGTTGAAAGTTGATGCGGGATTTAGAAACTTTCTCTTCTCGACGGAGACATCCATTCTTCACTTTTGCATTCGACGCTATCTTTGCAAGCCTACTCAGCAATACCACATCACCGATTTGTCCAAAGGAGCGATGCACGTTAAGGTTGCTGGCCGAGAAAGGACGCAGCGGTACGATAGGTGGTACCCCTTGTTGCAGGAAGAAATAAACCTCGTGGCCACTTCAGACGCAGCAATCTTCACAGTGGGCAACGACGTCTCCAAGAATCTCAAGCGGCTCGGTTTCCAAAGACCCGTCAAGCCGATCATCCACTACTCAGGCCTAAACGGACGCGCACGAAAGCGAGAGATTGAACCCTGTAAAGATGCCTTTGAGGAATTCAGGGGGTCTGTCTCCATAAAAGATGTGGCCGCCACGGCGGAGGCCGTTTTCAGGAAGGCTCGTGTGCCTACCGAAATGCGCGACAAAGAACTATCGCGGTTGTCGGGGAGCGATCTAACCGATTCCCGCCATATGCTCATCTTCAGTTACAAGTCGGCATTTGAATCGATTCGGTTGAAAGGTTGATGGGGTCCAGCGACGGCGCGATCTGGCTGAGGCGTTCATGTAAGGACGTAGGTCTGGAGAATCGTAGTGCTCGATCATTTAGCGGGAACGGGGCAGTTGGAAAAATGGGATCAGCCCGATGGTCAGCACGAAGTCATCTATCGGTTTGCGATCGAAGCTGACACTGTCGAGATACCAGACCCTCCACGTGTAGCGGCTACGCTCCGCGGTCAAGGAATCATTAGGTCCACAGTTGGAACAGGATTCCCAGAGGGTTTTTATCGGCTCTTCTGCGCAGACGGCGAAATCTTGAGAGTGAAGAATCTGGGCATGGGGATATGGACGATCGTGCCCTCGTAGAACTATGAAGCGGTTGATCCGCCGGCCGCCGATTTGATTCCCGTAGCCAGCATCGTATAATCCGCCCGTGCAACAGAAATCCAAATCTGCGTTGAGCCGCCGAGAGGCGATAGCGCGCGCCCGCCGGTCCCCGAAGTTCCGCCGATGGCATCGCCGCCGTCTATCCCGCAACAAGTTCGCCCTTCAAGTTCTGTATAAAGAGAATGACGGCATTCTTTCCCCCGTGGATGAAAAGCATCACACGCCGGCGGAACTCGGCAAGACGTGGGCTTTGTCCGTAGAGACAATTCGTCGGCTCTTCGAAAACGAACCTGGGGTACTGAAAGTGCAAAATGCGAGCGGTCCTACGGGCCGCCGGCAGTACAAGACACTTCGCATACCCGCTTCAATTGCCGCGCGTGTACATCGCAGGATTTCAGCGTAATGCTAACGATTTGGAGGCGCCACAATCAACTGAAGTGCAAATACAAGAGTCGCGCCGAGCGCAAATGCCGATGCCCGATCTGGATTTCAGGAATTGATGCCGCGGGCGTTCGTGTGTACGAAACAACGAAGTTAAGAGATTGGACGCGCGCGGAATCCTTCGTACGTCACTATGACAACACCGGCGCGAAACCCATGGAAACATCTCGCATCACGATTGAAGATTGGCAAACTGCTTTTCTTGCTGACGCAACAAGCCCATCCGGTAAAAATTTGAATTCCGAGACGATCCGAAAATACAAGCTACTCTTCAAGCAGATCAATGCGTTCGCGAAAGATAGGGGCTTCCGATTCGTAAATCAGCTCGATCTTCACGTGCTCACGGCCTTCCGCTCGACATGGGAAGATGCGCCGCTGTCAGCATCGAAGAAACTTGAAAGACTCCGCAGTATTTTGAAATTCGCCCTCCGTCGTAAATGGATCCTCGACAATCCGGCCTCCGAGCTGGATTCCCCAAAACTGAAACTCACGCCAACGTTGCCTTATTCTCAAGAGGAAGTTGATCGAATCTTCAAGGCTGCAATAGATCCGCGCGTCCATGCATTTATTCTCACCATGATTCATTCGGGTTTACGGATATCAGATACGACAACCCTCGCCGTGAGTAATCTGAACGGTAACCGGCTATGCCTGTATCAGCAAAAAACCGGTGAATACGTCTATGTGCCGATCCCGGATGATGTGGCCGAAGCATTGCGGACCGTGAAACATAAGCACCCCGACTATTTCTTTTGGTCTGGAAGTTCCAAAGTGCCTGCCGCTGTATCCGTGTGGCGTCGAAGATTGGCGGACGTATTCGACCGTGCGGGCATCAAGGGCGGCCACAGTCACAGGCTGCGCGATACGTTCGCTGTTCGGATGCTGGAAGCAGGATTGTCGATCGAGAATGTATCCACACTGCTCGGCCATGCGGATATAAAAGTCACGCAACGCCATTACAGCCCGTGGATAAAGACCCGGCAGGACGCTTTAGATCGGGAGGTTTTGAAGGTGCTTGGATCGGCAGCAACTACAAAATAACTACAATTCATAAATGCCGTCTCTGTGACCCGCATAAACATTGATGATTTGATGGAGGCGCGGGTGGGAATCGAACCCACGTATAAAGGTTTTGCAGACCTCTCCCTTACCACTTGGGTACCGCGCCTCGGTCTTACAGTATAACGAAACTCGCCCGCAGTTTCAGCCCGTTCGCAATCGAACGTGACCGTAAATCTCACCTGTTGCGCGCCGATCGCCCTCCACCGGGTCCCTTGCTCTCGGTAAGCGTGCTCACCAGCGGCATCAGCGAATATGCAATTCGTACGGCATGCGCGCCTGCACCGGTTCCATTTGGCTCACGACGTGCCGCACCACGGATTCCAGCGATTGCGATTCGCTCAGATTGTTGTCTTTCTCGCGCTCCAGCAACTGCTCGAAGAACGTTTTTTCCACCGGGTAACGCACGATGCGCACCGGCTCATTTTCCGGAATATGCGAAAGCTGCTTGGCAATCTCCACCGCGCGGTCCAGTCCGCCCAGTTCGTCAACCAATCCCAGTTGTTTGGCCTGCGCGCCGGACCACACGCGCCCTTTGCCGACTTTGTCCACAGCCTCGACGGGCATTTTGCGGCCCGCGGCCACGCCCTTGGTGAAATCCGCGTACGTTTCGTTGAGTGATTTCTCGATGTAAGCGCGCTGCGTCGGCGAAAAATTCTGCTGATCGGAAAATAGCGTCGCGTTGTCGCTGGTGGCCACGTAATCCGTGCTGATGCCCAGCAAATTATAGAGCCCCGAAATATTAAGCTTGCCGATGATGACGCCAATTGAGCCGGTGATGGTGTCGCGGTCGGCGACGATCTTGCGCGCGGGCGACGCGATCCAGTAGCCTCCCGAAGCCGCCACGTCGGACATGGAAACCACCACGGGCTTAACGTAATTCGCCAGTTCCACCTCGCGGCGAATCACTTCGCTTCCCACTACCGAGCCGCCGCCGGAATCCACACGCAGCACGATCGCCTTGATGTCCGAATCCAGGCGCGCCTCGCGCAAATCAGACGCCACCGAATCTCCTCCCATCACGAACCCGCCGCCCGGCGTGGTGCCGGAATCGCCCGAAACGATCAAGCCCGTCGCGTGCACCACCGCGATCTCGCTGCGTCCTTCGTTCTTGATGAAGGGACGATAGCGATTCAGCGAAATCGGATTCCACCCCCGGCCCTGCTTGCGGAAATAACTCTGCAGCTGGTCCCAGTATCCCAGGCGATCCACGATCTTCTTCGCCACCGCGTCCTTCGAGGAAAACGGCCCTTGGTTCAGGAGCGCTTCGAACTGCGCCGGGCTCATCCCGCGCGCCTTTGACGTATCGCTCAAATATTGCTCGTAGATGCTGTGCAGCAGGCCCTCGACCTCTTCTTTGTGCGCCGGGGTGAATTTTTTCTCGGTAAACATGTTGCCGGCCGTCTTGTATTCAGCGATGTGGTAAAACTCCGGCACCACCTTCAGTTTGTCCAGCGTGCCGCGCAGGAAAAGCGCTTCGGCCATCATCCCGCGGATGCTTACCGGCGCGGTGGGCACTAGCCAGATTTGCTCGCACGCGCTCGCCAGGTAATACTCCGGGTTTCCGATGCCGTCGTAGCCCAGATAGCAGATGCTGGGCTTGCCGCTCTTGTGAAAGCGCAGCAGGTGCGCGCGAATTTCTTCCAGTTTTCCCCAGCCGGTCTGCAGCGGAGCGATTCGCACCACCAGCCCCGTAATCCGCGAATCGTTCGCTGCGGAATCAATCGCATCCACATAATCGTGCAGCACCGGCACCGTCGTGCCGCTGAATGCGCTGAAAATGTCGGGGGCGCGCTGCTCGTCAATCTGGCCCATCAAGTCCATCACCAGAACCCCGTTGGACGGCAAACGCAGCGCCGTGGGTTTCGACGCCACGATCACTAGCACCACAAAAAACACCGCCAGGATGATGATGACTATCGCGCGCCGCTTGGCCCAGGTCATTGCAATTCACCTCGTTGTGGATTCTTGCGCGGGGAACCGAGAATCATCAAACTAACACCGTGGCGCGGAAAACTCCACTTTCGCGGGGTCGCAGGTTTCGTTTCGCCGAACTTCTATCGCGCTTCTCCGCACCCGCGAACCCGGCGCCCGCCATGGAACGGCTGCCGGAAATAGCAAGTCAAACCGCCTGCCGCAAAGCTATGCTAGCGGCCGTCTCGCTAATTGGCGCAGCCACTCGCCTGCGCGCCGGTGCCGCGCGAGCCCGAAAAATGGTGTACTCCAAGGCTAAAACCATCCAGACATCCGCTGCGTTGATCGCGGCGCTGGTCCTCATCGCCTACGTTGCCACGGGATTGCGCTACGCCGCTTACTCGCCGCAGCCCTCCACGACGTATCTCTGGTGCGTCTATCACGTGCACTCGAATATGTCGGACGGCCTGCAGTCTCCCGAGGAAATCGCGCTCCAGGCGCGCGCCGCCGGAGTCAGCCTCGTGCTTCTCACCGACCACGGCAGGCCGAACCTCGCGTCCTCCATGTTTCGCAAGACGATCGCCGGCGTCACCATCATCGGCGGCTCGGAAGCGACCTTGCCCGAGGGCCACTTCACGTTTTTCGGCGCGCGCCGGGCCCCGGGATTTCGCGTCTCTTCTTTTCCTCCCGAAGCGATGCAGGACGCCCGAACCTGGGGCGCTTTCCCCGTTCTCGCCTATCCCGACGACCTCCGCTACGGCTGGCGTTACTGGAATGCCGATTTGCGGCCCGGCGGGATCGAACTGCTGAATTTGTTCACGTGTTTGCGCCGCACTTCGTTGCGCGATCGGCTTCTTCTCGCGATTTTCTATCCCTTCTCGCACTACTATTTTCTCAAAACCGTCTCGTTTCCCGCCGAGTCCATGGACCATTGGGATAATTTCCTGCAACGCGACCGCACCTGGGGTTTCATCGCTTCCGATGCTCACGGTGGATTCCACGTCACCAAATTCCTGCAGATAAAAGTGCCCTCATATGCTGACACCTTTTCATTCGCCGCGATGGGCATCAACCGGCGCTACAGCGCCGATCCCGAAGCGGCGATACGCAAAGGAGACTTCTTCAACTGTATCCGCGGCGCCGCCGAACCCCAAGAATTCGAATTTTCCGCGCAATATGGCGCAACGTTCCCGTCCGGCGCCGACGCCCCGGCCGATTCGGATCTTCATGCCGCAGTAAAAGTCACAAATCAGCAGGTGCGGCTGGTGCTGAAGAAAGACGGCGCGGAAATCAGCGAAGCCATCGCCGATCACCTCGACCTCCAGCACGCCCAACCCGGCGTTTATCGCGTCGAAGCCTACCTGCAGCATCATCCGCTGCTGCGCCCGGACGTTCCCTGGATTATTTCCAACCCCATTTTTGTAGGCGTCGTCCGCGACCCCCAACCGCCCCGCACCGCCAATTTCCAGTCCGCTCGCGCGCTCGCGCCCAATCCCTCCGACCGCTACAAACGCTAAAGCCGCTCGCGGCCGCCCGCCCGCAAGTCACTTTTGCACGCTCTCTCTGCTATAATCCTGGTTCACAAACCATGGATTTCGACCACCTAACCACCTTTCTCGAGATCGCCAAATTGGGCAGTTTTTCACGCGCGGGCCAAAAATTATTCCGTTCCCAGCCCGCGGTCAGCGCGCAAATCCGCCAGCTCGAACAGGAATACGGCCAGAAGCTCTTCGATCGCGTCGGCAAGACGGTGAAATTAACCGCGGCCGGCGAAGCTCTCATCGTTTACGCCAATCGCCTCTTGAATCTGAAGGAAGAATCGCTGCGCGCCGTGACCGATCTTTCCGCGTCGCCCCGTGGCACGTTGCAGATTGGCGCGAATGAGGCCACCTGCCTTTACGTCCTCCCCGACCTCTTCGCGGCATACCATCGCCAATACCCCGGTGTGCAGATCAGCATCTACAGAAATTTCAGCCGAAAAGTAATCGAGAAAATCGAAGACGGCTCGGTGGACGTCGGCATAGTCACCCTGCCCGTGAAATCGCCCAGCCTGAAAATTCATTCGATTTTCCGCGACCGCCTGATGCTGATGGTCGCCTCCAGCAACCCGCTGGCGCGCATGAAAAGCGTCACCTTGAGCGAAGTCGCCGATCAGCCTCAGATCGTTCCGAAAACCGGCTACACCCGCCAGGTATTCGACAAGCTGTTTCGTCCGCATCGCGCCAAATTGCGCATCACCATGGAGCTGGCCAGCGTCGGCATGATCAAGCGTTTCGTGGCCGCCGGCCTGGGCGTTTCAATCATCAGCGAAAGTTTTGCAAAAGACGAAGTCCGCTCCGGCGAAGCAAAACTCATCGCCATCTCGGACGCCCCGCTCACGCGCGAACTGGGCCTGGTGTATCGCCGCGACCGCACCTTGCCGCGCGCTGCCGCCGTCTTCGTCACCCTACTGCGCCAGCAGCTCGCGCACACCGACGGCGGCCATCACCCCGCGAAACACTGAACTCCCGCCGGCCGCTGCCCGCTTTTCACGTTAATTTCAGCGCCAATTGGCGCCGCGCGGCGGTCAGCTTGGTTTGCTGCTCTCCGGATTCTCCGACGCAACTCCCAGCATCCAATAGCCCATAGAGCGCGTACTATAGATAGAGTTTTCCACTAGCGGAGCAGGGAAATGTTGATCAAGAAAGCGCCCGATTTGACCTATGCCGACGTCACGCCCAAGGGCCTATACATGGGCCGTCGCAATTTCCTCTTTGGTTTGGCTGCCACCTACGGCGCGGTGGTGGGATACAAGAAGCTCACGCGTCTGCTGGCGGGTCCGGCAAAGGGCACCACGCCCGTTCCGATTTCAGGAGTCGCCAAGTGGCCCTACAGCACCACGGAAAAGGAAACGCCGCTTCAGGACGTCACCCACTACAACAATTTCTACGAATTCGGCACCGGAAAAACCGACCCGGCCGAGAATGCCAGGAATTTCATCACCTCGCCATGGAGTGTATCCGTGGAAGGCGAAGTGAAGAAGTCGCGCAAGTTCACCATGGACGAGATCATGAAACTCGCGCCGCTGGAAGAACGCATCTATCGCCACCGCTGCGTGGAGGCCTGGTCCATCGTCGTGCCGTGGATCGGCTATCCGTTCAGCACCATTGCGAATCTGGTCGAACCCACTCCCAAAGCGAAGTACGTCGCGTTCGAAAGCTATTACAGCATCGGCCAAATGCCCGAAGGTCCCAGCGCGGGCATCGAACTTCCCTACGTCGAAGGTTTGCGCCTGGACGAAGCCATGAATCCGTTGACTCTGCTCACCGTGGGAATGTACGGCGAGACGCTGCCGAATCAGGACGGCGCTCCGGTGCGCATGGTGATCCCCTGGAAATATGGTTTCAAGAGCATCAAATCGCTTGTCCGCATTCGTTTCGTGAAAGATCAGCCGCCCACCACCTGGAATATTGCCAACTCGCACGAGTATGGTTTTTACTCCAACGTGAATCCCAACGTGGACCATCCCCGCTGGAGCCAGGCCAAGGAGCGCCGCCTCGGAGAATTTCTGCGGCGTCCGACGCTGATGTTTAATGGCTACGGCGACCAGGTCGCCGGCATGTATGCCGGCATGGACCTGAAGAAATACTTCTGACCCGTGAGCCGCCGGTGAATTCCATTCTCACCAGCAAGTGGACGAAGGTCGTCGTGTTCCTGGTCTGCCTGATTCCGTTCGACATGCTGCTGTGGCGCGCGTTTCATAACGGCCTCGCCGGCTTTCCAGACAATATGGACTTTGGCGCGAATCCGATCGAGTTCATCACGCACGCGACAGGGGATTGGACCATCCGCTTTCTGGTCATCACCCTCGCGATCACTCCGCTGCGCAAGACTCTGCGCCTTCCGCAGCTTATCCGTTTTCGCCGCATGCTCGGCCTGTTCGCATTTTTTTATGCCTGCCTGCATTTCAGCACGTGGATTGGCCTCGACAAATTTTTCGCCTGGTCCGAAATGTGGAAAGACGTGCTGAAGCGCCGCTTCATCACCGTGGGCTTTGCGGCGTTCGTGCTGATGATTCCGCTGGCGGTCACTTCCACGGCCGGAATGATCCGGCGCCTCGGCGGAAAGCGCTGGCAATTGCTGCATCGCGCCATTTACGCGAGCGCGATCCTGGGCGTAATTCATTACTACTGGCTGGTGAAATCCGATGAGCGCAAACCGCTCCTCTACGCATCTCTAGTGGCCATACTGCTAATCTGGCGCCTCGGCGCATGGCTCTATGGACGCGGACAAAGCGCCACTGCTGGCGGCGCTCGGCGAACCGAACCATTCACCGCGGAAGGCGCCTAGCGGTCCTGCGTGACGCCAGCGAAGCAGCAATCAGGTAGCGAGAGCTGCAACCGTAGGGGCGGGTCTCAGACCCGCCCCTACCACCCCAGCAGCCCCTACACTTCGTGTCAGTTCTCTGAATTTTCGGACGCGCCGTAGCAGAAATCCGTCTCTCTCAGGTATTTCACCGATGGCAGCGCTGGTGGAGCCGTCAGACACTGTCCCGAACCTGCACCTAGGCACAGGTGTTCCACATCGGTAGGGTGGGGTAAACTCAGGGAAGTCGAATTGGCAGGGACGTGGCCACTAGTTTTTTGTGCGACCGTCGCCGTCGCATTTCGGCACATAAAGCGCTTCGCAGTGATTTCCAGTTGCTGAACTTTTTCCGGTGGAGCGTTTCTCGTTGAAGAGCCTGAGAAATCTATACTTGTTCGCGCTTCTGGCGTACGCGGGCATTTTCCTATTCGCCTGCGGTTATGCCGGTACCCCTCCCACGCCCAAGCCAGTGCCAACGGCTCCGGCGATCACCCAACAACCCGCCAGCCAGACCGTTACAGCCGGGCAGGCGGCGGCATTTTCGGTCGTCGCCGAGGGTAGCGCTCCGCTGAGTTATCAGTGGTATATGAACGGCGCAGCGGTGGGCACCGATTCCAGCACGTACACGATTGCTCAAGCCGCAGCCGGGCAATCGGGCGCGCAAATTTACGTCAACGTTTCAAACTCCGTCGGCGCGGTGAAGAGCAGTACCGTGTCGCTAACCGTAACTGCGGCGGCCACGGCGCCTACAATCACCCAGCAACCCGCCAGCCAGACCGTGACAGCGGGACAGACGGCGAATTTCTCCGTCACCGCGGCAGGCACCGCTCCACTCACCTATCAATGGTTCATGAACGGCACGGCCGCCGGAACAAATTCGAGCGCCTTCTCGGTTTCGCTGGCCGACACCGCACAAACTGGCGCACAGATTTATGTAAAGGTGAGCAATTCCGCGGGAAGCGCGACCAGCAACACTGTAGTTCTCACTGTGAATCCGGCGGCACCTACCGCTCCCGCGATCACCCAGCAGCCCTCCAGCGTTACCGTCACCGTCGGTCAAGCCGCCACATTTTCCGTCGCGGCCACCGGCACGGCGCCGCTCGCTTATCAATGGTTCATGAACGGGAACGCCGTCGGCACGAATTCCAGCAGCTATTCCATCGCGCAAACCACCAGCGCGCAAAATAACGCGCAAATTTATGTCACCGTCACGAATTCCGTCAGCAGCGCCACCAGCAACACGGTGACGCTGACTGTGAACGCGATCCAGTCCACCTCCGTGACCGTATTGACCTACCACAACGACATTGCACGGACCGGTCAGAATCTGAATGAAACCGCGCTGACGACCTCCAACCTGAACTTCAACAATTTCGGCAAGGTGGGCAATCTTTCCGTGGACGCTGGGGTGGACGCCGAACCGCTCTACGTCTCTAACCTCGCCGTCGCGGGCAGCTCGCACAATGTGGTGTTCGTGGTTACCGAAAATGATTCCGTGTACGCCTTCGATGCGGACACCTTTGCGCAGCTCTGGCAGGTTTCCGTCCTGGGCGCGAGCGAAACTGCCAGCGACAATCGTGGCTGCGGCCAGGTCTCCCCGATCATCGGCATCACTTCCACGCCGGTCATAGATCCGCACGCTGGCGCGCACGGCGAGATTTTCCTGGTGGCCATGTCCAAGGACAATACCGGGAACTATCACCAGCGCCTGCATGCGCTGGACCTCACCACGGGTGCCGAGGAATCCGGCAGCCCCATAACTGTGCAGGCCACCTTTCCCACTACCAACGGCACCACCACTTTTGATCCCAAGCAATACAAGGAGCGGTCTGCGCTCTTGCTGCTCAATGGCGTGATTTACACCACCTGGGCTTCGCACTGCGACGCCGGCCCCTACACCGGGTGGATCATCGCCTACAACGAATCAACGCTCTCGCAAACCAGCGTGCTGGACGTAACTCCGAATGGCGGGGACGGAGCTATCTGGATGGCGGGCGACGGTCCGGCGGCCGATTCTTCCGGCAACATTTATTTCCTGGATGCGAATGGCACATTTGACGACACCCTCGATAGCAACGGATTTCCCGAACACGGCGATTACGGCAACGCCTTCGTCAAGCTTTCCACCGCCGGAAATACTCTCAGCGTCGCCGATTATTTCAACATGTTCAATACCGATGCCGAATCGAATTCCGATGAAGACCTCGGCTCCGGCGGTGAAATGCTTTTGCCCGATCTGAAAGACAATCAGGGAAATACCTGGCACTTGGGCGTGGGCGCGGGCAAGGATGGCCACATCTACGTCGTGAACCGTGATCTGATGGGCAAATTCAACACCAACAACGACGGCGGCATTTATCAGGAAATCGATTCGAACGGATTGAGCGCCGGCGTCTGGTCCATGCCGGCCTATTTCAATAACACCGTGTATTACGCCGCCAACGGCGACGTGTTGAAGGCCTTCTCGATTTCAAATGCGAAATTGGTCGCGCCGCCAGGCTCGCAGAGCGCCACCAGCTTTCCGTACCCCGGCGGCACGCCCAGTATCTCGGCGAATGGAAGTTCCAACGGGATCGTCTGGGTTGTGCAGAATAACGGGGGTGGCGTCCTGCGCGCCTTTGACGCCACGAATCTCGCCACCGAACTGTACGACAGCAACCAGGCCGCTAACAGCCGCGATCACTTTTCGGACAATAAATTCATTACGCCCATGATTGCCAACGGCAAAGTGTACATAGGAACTCCCAACAGCGTGGTCGTCTTCGGAATGTTGCAGTAGTCGGCGGCGCTACGAATCTAATCCTCGCCTCATTCTTCCGGATGTACCCCCAGTCGGTCGTTCTCCTCGCCGTCCTCTAACGGACGAATGCACAGTTCCTTTCCGCTCGCGCTGCACTGATACACCTGGTACGCGGGCAGATCCTTAGCCTGAACGTCGTACGTCCCTTCTTCCATGTCCACGGTATCGTCGAAACTAAACATCGCATACCGGTTCCCCGGAGTCGCGCGGACGCGGAATTGCGCGGATGGCGGTTCGTAATTGCCGTAGCTGAAGCAATGTCCGACGCACGCGCGATCCAGCATGTGTTGAATCAGAATGCGCGACCCGGGAAATGGCTTGATCGTGCCGAGAACGCGCTGGTCCGGCGGAAGCGTGCGTACCAGCCGCCGCACTTGAGCTTCCATCTGATTGATCGTCCCGGTGTCCTGATACAGAAATACGAAGAACACCGCTGCAATTGCGCCGCAAGCTAGCAAGTGCCACTTGCGCGGCCGCAAGACGCCGAGCAGGCAGCACAGCATCGCGGCCGAAAGCGACGTGAGCCGCTCCGTAAGCAGCGCCAGCGCGGACGGCTGGTGCGGAAAGCGAATGGCTTCCGGCAGCAGAATCACCGCCAGGCAAACCACCGCGTAAAGCTGCAGCGGAATTGCGTAATCCTTCCAACGATGAAACCGGCCCCAAGCCCGGCTGCGGAAATCCTCGGCGAATGCCGCAAATATAAATATCAGCAGCGCGAATTCCGGAATCGCGTAGCGCCAGCCGAAAAGAACTACTTGGTCCAGCCCGTTGAAAAAATAAATCGAGTCGGGCTGCGCCTCCACGATATCGTGGTGCCAGAAATAATAACGCGCGGCAAAAAGGCATAAGGCGCAAGCCACGAGCAAAACAATATGAAAGCGCCGCGGAAACTTCTGCGCCATCACCACATAAGCGGACCCTCCTGCCAGCCACGCAAATCCCAGCGGATGCGCCAGGATGATCAGCGGCCCGAGCGCGACGGGCACGAGCAGTTCCCATCCCTTCCCGCGCCAAAATATCGCCATGCCAAAAAACGCCAGGCCCAACGAAATGTAGAAATTCATGAATCCCATGTGGAACGAATAGCCGTACGCAAACATGGCGATACCCGGGCACAAATACCACGGCGCGCGCCGCGAGGCCGCACCAACCAGCGCAAACGTGCCCCAGAAAAAAATCAATACCGCCGCGGAAACCGCGATTTTCTCCGCAACCTGCAGCGAGACGACGCGGCCTAGCCACTCCAGCCACAGATCGAACAGCACGTTATTCCAGCGGTGCGCCAGCCACAGCCCCGGCGCCTGCCCGCGCTCGATCAGCTGCGCGAGCCACGCGTTGTACACATGGCTGCCCAAATCTCCCGCGACGATCGTCCGATGCCAGAAACACGGCACCAGCACAGCCGCCGAAATGGCCAGAAATTTCCAAAAATTGCGGCGTACAAACGCGATGGCTCGCCCAAGAACCGGCGCGCGTGCATCACCATCGAATTCCGTCTGTTTTTCGTCGCGGTAGCTGGATTCATCCAGCCGGTCAGCCGTGCCATTTCCAAAGCTCTGCGCAAAATAGGATGTAGTAGGAGTGCCGGGATTTTTCATTCGCCAGTGCCAACATATCACGGGACCAATCGCCCTTCGGCCGACAAATGAAGAACGCAGTCAGCACTCTCAAGTCCGCTCGACCTCGAACGGCACGTCCTGAGCGCCGCCCGCCCGCATTTTCAATCGTCGCGTTGCCCGAATTCGCTCAAGCAGTGGTATAAGGGTGGCGGCAGCGCGTACTGCGCAGGAGGCATGCGATGAGCGATCCCCCAGTGGTAAATGTAGCGGATGTTGCGAAGAAGGCGGTGGGCTGGTCCATCTTTGTCAGCATCATCATGATTGTGGCGGGCCTTTCGGCGATTGCTATGCCGCTCGAGGCCGGCATCGCGGTGAACATCTTCGTCGGCTGGATGCTGATATTTGCAGGTCTGGCCCATTTCGTCTTCGCCTGGTTCACGCGCCGAACGGGT
Organism: uncultured Acidobacteriota bacterium; assembly: GCA_963804655.1. Taxonomy (GTDB): domain Bacteria; phylum Acidobacteriota; class Terriglobia; order Acidiferrales; family UBA7541; genus Palsa-295. The sequence goes on from CAWDRE010000002.1 coordinate 1,071,524, forward strand.
AGCGTGCTGCTGAAAATCCTGCTCGGGATTCTTTACCTGTGCGTGGCATTTTATCTGCTCGATCATCCCGCGCGCGGCCTGGCGACGCTCACGCTGGCTCTGGCGTTCTACTTCCTGATCGAAGGGATTGTCGAGATCGTGCTTTATTTCCAGCACCGCCCCGCCGGCGGCTCCGGCTGGTTCCTGTTTGACGGCATCATCACCCTGATCCTCGGCGTGATGATTTGGCGCTTGTGGCCATCCAGCACGGAATGGGTGCTCGGCACCATCGTCGGCATCAGCATCTTCTTCAGCGGCGTAACGCGCCTGATGATCTCGCTGGCCGCTCGCCGCGCCGTAACGAAAATCGCCTAGCCCGTCAACTGAAACGCGCAAATCCGCCATCCCGCACAAGCCTGAGCCAGCGCGAGCGGTAGCACGCCGGCGCAACGCAGCGCAAACGCAAGCCGGCAGCGCCAAGCTGAAAATCCTGATTTCAATTTTGATTTTGTAAAACGAAACGCCTAAGCGTCCTGATCGTCTTTCTTAGGTGCGTAGGGGTATTTCGGCGGTTTCTGCATGTGCGAGGTGCGGTAAGCTTCCAATTCCGCGTCCGTCAAATGGAAATGGGTCTTCGCCGGATGATTTTCCGTGGCGGCCAGCTCCACGTGCAAACGGAGCGAGCATATATCCGGCGCATCCTGAAAACGCACCCGCCGTGTGTTGAAAGCCTCATTCGGAATCGTCAGAGTAAATTCGCGCGGCTCGGTCGCCGTTTCGCGCACCGTAAACGTATATTCGCGGCCCTGCGACTTCGCCTCGAAGCCGACGAACTGCACGATAATGTTGTTGTTGCTCATTTTCCTGCGGGAACCGCCGCGGCCACTGCCACCGCCGCAACGCCCACAGCCTTCTTCGCGCGTTTCGCGCGCTTGCGCTTCGGGGGAGTGCCTTCGGCGATCTCGACCACCATGATGCTGGTGACGAACTTCTTCATCCCGTGCAGATCGAAATCTATGGAAGTGCGGTCGTTATCGGATTCCGTGATGACGCCTAAACCGTATTGGAAGTGCTTGATGTACTGCCCTTCGGGGAGTGCTTTCAACGGGGCTCCTATATTTTCTGCTGCGCGTGCGAAAAAAAAGGGCGAACCGGGGTAACCGGCTCGCCCTTCTCGACTAGAGGCTAGTGACGTTCGCTGCCTGCAGGCCCTTGGGGCCGCGGGTTACTTCGAACTCAACCGCCTGGCCTTCGTTCAGCGACTTGTAACCTTCCGCCTGAATGGCCGAAAAGTGTACAAATACATCCTCGCCGGACTGGCGCTGGATGAATCCAAAACCCTTACTGGCATTGAACCACTTCACTGTTCCTTGTTCTCTCACTGATTTACTTCCTTCTTTTTAAGCTATTTGTTTGCTTCTCGACCGCCTCCAGCCGTAAAGCAAAAGAGGCCGCAAGTGTGAACTTGCAGCCCCTTCATCGAATCTAAAGGTGTTACAAGAGCAACAAACGCAAACCAACCATACCACGCTTTGCCGCCCGTACCTAGGGAATTCGTAACACCGGGCTGAGGCGCGCTCCCTGAATACTCTCATCCCGCCTGCCTGGCGCGACGTTTGTCATCCCGCCTGCCCGTTCCGTCGTTTGTCATCCCACCTCCCCGCTCCGACATTTGTCATCCCGAGCGCAGCGAGGGATCTCTCTTCGCGTCTCCTCGTAGGGCCCCCCCCCACGCTCGGTTCGTAGGCGCACGGCATGCCTGTCCGCCGCAGGAGGGCCGTGCCTGCAGGCGGCTGGCGTGGCAAACGATACGGCAAAGAGGAGTGACAGCATCCTCACGGACCGAGCCGCCGGCGCCGATAAACAGATTCAAGCGGCCCGAGTGTGCCGACTAGCTTTTCTGAATTTGACGCGAGAAAGTGTGCAGTTTTGAACAGCCGCTGGTCGTGACTCATCCTACGATGTCGCGATTATTAAGCAAGCCTCCATGCCAGTCGCTCACTTTGAATTGGCGACGGCGGGTGTCCCGACCATCGTAAAAGGGCGCTGCGGCGCAATCACTGGCCGATCGCAGACCGAACGAGACTGAAAACGAAAGTGCCCGGAGGAGTTGATGGCCCGATTCGGAGCCTTGAGGGTCTCGGAGCTTCTGATTGTACTGGGTTTGTGGTCGGTTCCCGTTTTGGCACAGGCGCCGCCGGCCTCCACTCCCAATGAACACCCTGCACCTGCGGCTCAAGCAGCGAAGCCAGCACCTAAACCTGACGCGACCCCATCAAGCTTTGCCGGTGCCGAGGCTTGCAAGGTTTGCCACGCAGCTATTTACAGTGGATGGGAGAAAAGCCCGCACTGGCAGCAGACGTTCCAGGAAGGCGGCATTGCGAAGCACGGCTGCGAGGATTGCCATGGCGCCGCCGCAAGCCACGTCGCCGCTCCCGCAGATACTTCCAGGCTGTTCCTCTTCGAAAAGGCTTCCGCGAAAGAAATTGACGCACGCTGCCTGACTTGCCATGCCGGCGGCACGCAGCACATGAACGCAATCAATTCGGTGCATGCCAGGAATGACGTCAGTTGCGTTTCCTGCCATTCGCCGCACCACGGCAATGATTCGGATTTCTTGCTGGTGAAGGCACAGCCCGAACTTTGCTACACGTGCCATCTCGCGAAGAAGGCTGAGTTCGATATGCCCTTCCACCATCGAGTGAACGAAGGGCTGGTGCAGTGCACGGATTGCCACAATCCGCATGGCACGGTGAAGCCTCACCAACTGCGAACTTCTTCGACACAGGATGCCGTTTGCTTCAAATGCCATACGGACAAGCAAGGGCCGTTTGTTTACGAGCATGCGCCGGTGCGGGTGGATGGTTGCGAATCGTGCCACCTGGTCCATGGCGGCCCCAATCCGCACATGCTGAAACTGAGCAACGTGAACCTGCTGTGCCTGCAGTGCCATACCGCCTCCAGCTTCAGCTCGGCTCCCGGGGCGCCGTCGTTCCACAACCAGGCGAGCTTTTTCCAGTCTTGTGTGTTGTGCCACTCGGCCATTCATGGCTCGAACTTCGATGCCACGTTTTTCAAGTAGATAGCTGCATGAGGATTCTTTCGATTGCTGAGAACGTGAACGGTTGGAGCAGGCGTTAACCCGGTGATGAACTTGCGGAATGCGGGAGGAAAAGGCATGAGGGGCCACGGGGAGATTCGCGATTCGATCGCCGGCGCGATATTTTTCGTGGCTCTCTTGCTTGCGCCTGCCGCCGGCGCCCAGGACAACTCCGAAGCCTCGCCGGGAATCAATTCGGGCGGTTACAACATCCACCAGAGCATCGAATTCGGTTATCGGGCGAGCGAGATCAACGGCAACAAGGACACCTACGACACATTTGAAAATCTCGGATCGGGCGTGCGCCTTTTCGATTTCTCGCTGGGTATGCGTTCGATTGACCACAACGGTCTCCTGTTCGATAACCTCACCTTCAGCAACTTCGGCTACGGTGGCGATCCCAACGACGTGACGCGCCTGCGCATCCAAAAGAATAAATGGTACGACTTTCGAATGCTGTTCCGCCGCGACAAGAATTTTTGGGACTACAGCCTCTACGCCAATCCGTTGAATCCGGCGGCGCTGAATCCGCCCGGGTCCTTGACGACGGGTTGCTACGTGGGCCCGCCCACCGCAGCATTCCCGCAGGGCGCTCCGGCGTACTGCTCGAATCCGGCCGTGGCGCAAACCAATTCACTGCATGGCTTGGATCTGGTCCGCCGCATGCAGGATTACGACCTCACTTTGCTGCCCCTGTCGAAAATTCAGTTCCGGCTGGGATATTCGCGCAACCGCGACCAGGGGCCCGGCGACTTCACCACGGACGGCGGGACCATCTCGCAGTTCAATGAGAACTACAGTTACACGACGAACGCCTATCGCGCGGGAGTGGATTTCAAAATCATCCCGCGCACGACGATTTCCTACGATCAGTTCCTCAGTTATTTCCGGCAGGACAATGTGGTCAGCGACAATCCGGCCGTAAATCCCGGAAATTTTGGCTTCGTGATCGGCAACACCTCGGGAGTGGGAACACCGAATGGCACGCCTGTGGACCTGGGGAATATCTGGAGCACGCAAACGCCTTCCGAACCGTTCCCGTGTGCGACTCCCGTCGTGATGGGCACGACCAACACCGCGACGCCCACCTGCAACGGATATTTGTCTTATAGCCAGGTCGGCCGTCCGCGGAATTTCATGCCCACCGAGCGGCTGCGCTTCCAATCGAACTACTTCAGGAACTTCGAGATGTCTGGTTCGCTGGGTTACAGCACCAGTGACAACGTGATTCCCGATTTTCAGGAGTCCGCTAACAGCTACACTGCGCGCACGGCCGAGCGCGGCAGCACCACCAGCGGACCGGCGAAAGCGAAACGCGTCTCGGTGAATGCGAATTGGTCCGGCGCGTATTCCGTCACGGACAAGCTGCAGATCCTGGATACGTTCCGCTACGACAACTGGCGTATTCCGGGTATGTGGGCTCTCGACGAAACCAGTATCTTCGGTACCGGCTATCCGGGGCTTGCAGGCCTGCAGCAAAGCCAGGCGGTCTTCAATACAGCCAATTGCCCGCTGGCGTCGAACGCGGTGACGTGCCCGCAGCACGCGGTCGGTTCGGCGGCGGATGTCACCACCGGCCTGGCTTCCACGTTTCTGGGCCAAAACCTGAAATCCAATACCTTCGAACTGCAGTACGATTTCAGCCGGCGCGTAACCGCGCATATCGGTTATCTCTATACGAATCGCGCCATCGCCGAATACAGCGATACAAACGATACGGAACTGATCTACTTCCCCGGCGGGCCTGCCGCCGTGCCGGGAAACGATTATCTGGCCGCGCGCGGCAGTTGCACGATGGTGGGCGGCGCTCTGCCGGCCGGGTGCACGCTGAATGGCGACGGCTCGGTGACTTATGTGGCTCCTACCGCACCCAACCCTGTACGCAGCATCACGACCATCAACGAGAATGCCTTGCTGCTGGGCGCGGTGGTGCGGCCCTTCGATGCGCTGCGGATTACCGGCGATCTGGAGTTCGGTTACAACGACCAATCATTTACGCGCATTGATCCGCGGCAGGTGCAGTCTTACAAAATTCAGGCGAGTTACAAGCCGCGCCCTTGGGCCAACTTGGATGGAGCCGTCGAGATTCACGAAAACCGCGACAACGTCTCGACCGTGGACAATCTCGAACACGACCGCTCCTACAGTTTTTCGGCGATGCTGATGGGGAATCAACGTTTGTCCGTGGATTTCGGCTACAACTATTGGGACGTGTACACCCAGGCGCTAGTGTGCTTTGCGTACTCGACCACGTCGGCGAATCCGACCGTGGTGGTGTCGGCGTTTCCTCCCAGCGTGCCACAACTGCCCACTGGACCAGCGTGCCCGATCACCGGCTCGCCTTCGCCGCTCGGCGCCCTCTCGACTTATAGCAGCACGGATCATTTCGCGCACGCCGGCGTGATGTGGAAACCCGTGAAGCGCGTGACGGCGATGGTGGGCTATGGCGGGAGTTTTGTGCGCGGCCATACGATATTCCTGAACCCGCTCACGCCTTCTGGAACGCTTGATTTCGATTATCAGAGGCCGTACGCGTCTGTCGTCTTCGCGGTCTATCGAGGGTTTAGCTACAAGATGTCCTGGAATTATTACGGGTTCAACCAAACAGGGAATACCAACCCGTTTGGGCTTGCGCCAATTCCATCGCAGGATTTTAATGGCAGTAACGCTACGTTCTCTTTCCTGTATTCGTTCTAGGCCGTGGCAGTCATGCAGGGATTGAGGCACGAGAGGTTCCGGAATTTGCGGGAGGAGGAAAGGTCAGATGAATCGTTCAATGTTGCGAATTGGTCAAACGGTGTTGCTCGGTTGTGCGCTTGTCTTTCTCTGGAGCGTTTCCACGCGGGCCGATGATGCGGCAAGCGTCTATAAGGCGAAGTGTGCCGCGTGCCACGATGCCGATGGCAGCGGCAGCGGTTCCACGGGGAAGTCGCTCGGGGCGCCCGATCTGCGGTCGGACGCGGTGCAGAAACAGACGGACGCACAAATCATTGCCAGCATTGCCGACGGCAAGGGCAAGACGATGCCGGCGTACAAAGGCAAGCTTACAGACGCGCAAATCAAGAATTTGGCCGGCTATATTCGCGAGCTGGCAAAAAAGAAGTAGCCGGAGAGCGAGTCGGCGCCAAAACTTGGGCTTGAGTCGTTGCAGCGAGGGAAGGGGGCGCGGTGATTGGGATTCTCATTTGCCAAATTGTACTGAGCATCGCGTTGGCCTGCGTCTTTTTGATTCGGCCTTCCCTGACGAACGCCGCGAGCTGGAAGATTCTGGCTTTCATCGGCTTGTGTGTGCTCCCGGCGCTCTGCATCGTCGGCGGAATGAATACCCACGTGCAGCGCTCGGAGCAGACCAAATTCTGCATTTCGTGCCACGTGATGATTCCTTACGGAAGGAGCCTCTACGTGGATGATCCCAGCCACATTCCCGCGCAGCATTTTCAGAATCACCGCGTGCCGCCGGATAGGGCCTGCTACTCCTGCCACGCGGACTACAGCATTTACGGCCCTCTACAGGACAAGCTGCAGGGGCTGAAGCGGATTTATATGCAATACGTGAGCACGCCTCCTGATCCGGCCGCGATCCGCATACCGGGCGGATTCAAGAACGCGCAGTGCCTGCACTGCCATTCCGGCGCGCGCAATTTTGACGAGAATCCGATCCACGCCGCGCTGATGGATTCGCTCAAATCGGAAAAGACCTCCTGCCTCACTAGCGGCTGCCACGACACGGCGCACGATGTGGCAAATTTAAGCCATCTGAAATTCTGGAAGCCAGGACCATGAAATTGAGCGCCATAGGAATCGGACGGCTTCTGCGAATCTCAAGCGCCCTGGTGATTGCGGGGCTGCTCCTGGAGATCGTCAGCCTTTTGTGGTTTCATCCACTGTCGTTCGTGCTGTTTGCCTTCATCGCTGTCGTCCTGATTGGCCTTGGAATCGTCGTCTATCTGGTCTCGCTGGTCTTCGTTGCCGCGCCGCTTGCCGGCAGCCATGATCGCCGAAACCTTTGAGCTTCGGCGTGCAGCCCCCCTGTTCCTGCTAGTTTTGACTTGCTCTGCCGCGCCCCCAGCGAAACCAGATCAGCCGGTCCACCTTAGGACTAGTAATCACTAGGTAAATGTGATAAAATACGTCGGGGTTACTTTTCCACCCCACTGAGGACGCAACGTGCGAGCCGTCACACCGCCGGCAGTGCGGCCATTCCCATCACCAGGGAAAACTGCGGCCAAAAACCGCCTCGCGCCGCTCCCCGCTCGCCACACGCACCGCCCACCCACGCCAAAACTTCAAGATAAACACGAACTACAATGTTACATCCCCGCTCCCGCCTCCGCTCGTCACCCGTCAGTTGTTTACTCCGAGCGCGTTTCGCGAAGAGCCACCAATCAGTCCAATCGCCAACCCGCGCGATCAGAAATCAACGCAACTCACACAAAACAAACACCCGCGACCCATTTCAATCGCCAACTTTTCGCGATATCGCGCAGCCCGAATCACAGCATTTCCAATCGCCACACCTCGCACCCCGCCCTGCGAACCACGTATCCCGCGCGGCGTGTCACGATTCACGAGTCACAATTCACGAATCACCTCACCCCTAATCGTCACATCTCGCGATTACAAAGCAGCAAAAACCCAGCAAAAACGCACGTTTCGCGCCCTCTAATCGTCACAAAATCACGGTTTTCAAATGCCACAAAACCCGCATCGCGCCCTCCGCGTCGCGTTCGCATTCGTGGGACACGAGCCACCAATCACCCCTCATCCATCGCACGTCATCTGGCAAATCGGGCGGGAGATTATCCTGCGGTTTGGTGGACCGGCGCGGCTGTGGTGGCGGATTTGGGTTTTGCTAGCATCGCGACGGCGTTGAGGATCGTGTCTGTGGCGGCTTCTTCGCCGATGGTGGAATTGATCATCAGGTGGAAGCGCTGGCGGTCGGGCCACTCTACGCCGAAATATTGTTTGATGAAGGCGGCGCGGTCGCGGTCCACGCTGTCGGCCAGCTGTGCGGCTTCTTTTTCGCTTTTGCCCTGGGCGCGGAGGCGGCGGATTTTTTCGTGCAGCGGGGCATAGACGAAAACGTGGAAGGCGTCGGGGCGATTTTGCAGATAGTAGGCCGAGCCGCGGCCGACGATGACGCACTCGCCAGCTTCGGCGGCGCTCTTGACGACGCGTTCGGCGACCGCGCGGATGCAGTCGGTGTCCGCGATATTTACGTTGGGGGCCTGCACGCTGCCTTCGTAGCTGCCGCGCATGAATCCTTTGAGAAGGCGATAGTAGAGAGGATCTTTTTTCTCTTCGTGCTGTTCGACGACGCTGCAATCGCATTCCATGAGCCGGGCGATTTCGTTGGTGAGGAGCTGGTCCCAGAGTTTCCAGTTAAGGCGCTGGGCGACTTTTTTGGCGATGTCGGCGCCGCCACTGCCGTACTCGCGTTCGATGGTGATGGTTCGGATCATGGCGTCTCACCTTCGCAGATAACCGCACGGGGCGGCGCGAATGCGCGCCGCTCCGGCCAACTATACCGCAACAATATAACGCATGTCGCGCTACTCCATCACTACCGGGCGGCCGGCGGGGTCATTGCGGCGCAAGGCGAAGGAGAGGACGAACATAATGGCGGCGGCGACAGACAGAACGACAAAAGTGTCCACGTAGGCGAGGGTACTGGCTTGCGCGAGCAGTGTTTGATAGACGAGGGCTTCGGCGACTTTCACGGCGCGTTGCGCTTGCACGCCGGAGGCGACCAGGCGAGCGGCGAGCGCGGCGGCGGTGCCGTTGAAGATGGGCTGGCCCGGAGAGATATTCGCAACCAGGCGCGCCTGATGGAACTGGGAGCGGCGCGCGATGATGGTGGTGACCATCGAAGTGCCGACGCTGCTGCCGATGTTGCGCATGAAATTGACCAGGCCCGCGACGCTATTACTCTTTTCCGCGGGCATGCCGACGTAAGAAACCAAATTGATGGGCACGAAAAGGAAGCCGAGGCCGAACACTTGAATCAGGCGCAACGTGCTGGCGCTCACGAAGCTGATTTGCAAGTCGAGGCGCTGGCTGGAAATGTACATGCCGATGGCGAGCGTGGCCCAGCCAAAGGCGACGATGTAGCGCGCCTGCACTTTGGATGAGAGTACCCCGGCGACGGGCATCAGGAACAGGAGAAGGAGCCCGCCGCCGGAGAGGACCAGGCCGGCGGATTCAGCGGTATAGCCCATCAAGGATTGCAGGTACAGCGGCATCATGACGAGGCTGGCAAACAGCAGGATGCCGAGGAAGAACATCATGCCGTTGGCGCTGAGGAAATTCAAATTTTTGAAGAGATGCACGTCCACGATCGGCCGTTTGTAGAACCATTCCCAGAGCACGAAGGAAATCAGGCCGACCGCGGCGAGGATGGCGAGAGTGAGAATGAAATGCGAGCCGAACCAATCGTCTTCCTGGCCCTTATCGAGCATCACCTGCAGCGCGCCGACGCCGAGGGTGAGAAGGCCGAAGCCGATGTAATCGAAGCGGATGCCCGCGCCGGACGCCTTTTTTACCCAGGGAGGATCTTCCACGAGGCGATAGACCAAAATTAGCGTCATGATCCCAATGGGCAGGTTGATGAAGAAAATCCAGCGCCAGGAATAATTGTCAGTGATCCAGCCCCCGAGGGTAGGGCCGATGGTGGGCGCGATGATGGCGGTGACACCGTAGAGCGCAAAAGCCAAGCCGCGTTGATGAGGCGGGATAACGTCGGCGAGGATGGCCTGGGCCATGGGCTGGAGTCCGCCGCCGCCGGCGCCTTGCAAGATGCGGAAGATAATGATGGCGGCGAGGCTGGGAGCGATGCCGCAGAGCAGGGAACTGAGAGTGAAGATTACCAGGCAAATCATGAAGAAGCGTTTGCGGCCAAGAACGCTGGCGAACCATCCGCTGATCGGGAGCACGATCGCGTTCGAGACGAGATAGGAAGTGAGTACCCAGGTGCTCTGATCGTTGCTGGCGCCGAGGCTGCCGGCCATGTAAGGAAGAGCGACGTTAGCGATGCTGGTGTCCAGAACTTCCATGAAGGCCGCGAGCGCGACTACAACGGCGATCAGCCATGGATTGAATTTGGGGCGCCAGACGGGGGCGGGCGGCGCGGCCGTTGTGCCGGCGCCGGCGCTGGAGTTGGCGCTGGCCGGGATCGCGCCGCTGGTTTCGGGAATGTCTGCCATGGCCTCGGCACTTCTAGAATGAGGTGGTGGACAGCTAGTGCGTGGGCCTTAGCTGGCTCTGGGCTGTATTGAGTTCAATCATGACGCACGATTCGTCCAGAGCGACCGCTTTGCATCTGATCAAAAACCTTGCCGCGACGATGCATCGCGAAGGCATCGTTTTTTTACGCGCTCGCGAGCGACTTCCAGCGAGAGCGAATAATAGCATTGCGGCGGTTGACGGTGAAGATGATTGGGACGGAGATTGGCGGTTACATTTGTGCGCATCGCCGGGGGAGCGTGCGTCAGAACCCGTGGCCATCTCGCGGGTTTTGCTGCCGCGTGTGCGCGGTGCAAGGCGCGAGCGTGCCAGACCGGCGGCTACTAAGGCGTTGCGGTGCGATCGCGCTAATGGTGAGCGTTTGATGGGGGAACTGTGTAGAAAGCGAGTTGATCTCCGCGCAGTACGGCAAGTTGATCGCCGTCTGGTGAGAGCGCGAAGGATTGCACGGTGGGAGCGGGGTAAGGGATGGTGACGGCGAACATCCTTTCGCCGTTGCTGGCGCGATAGATGGCGATGCGTTCGCCCTCGAGATCCGAGGCGAGAAAAGCGGAATCAGCGGCGATGGATTTTGTGGCGACCGCCATGCCGATGGCGAAGTCGCTACCGGAGATTACGCCGGTAGCGGTTTGTTCGAGTTCGGCTGAAGGCGACCAGCCTTTGAGGACCGGTTTTCCATCGGGGCCTAGAACGCGGTACCACTTGCCGATGGTTTCGCTGTCGCAGCCGACGACGAAGTAAAGATCGTGCGGCAAGGGCGTAACATCCGGCGCGCACGTGGAATTCAGCGGCGGCAAAGCGCGTCTTTGCGCGTCCCAGGCAACCTCGACGATTTGCCAGCGGTTTTTGGGGAGCTTTCGCAGACGAACTTCTCCCGTGTCTGAGAGAACCGGTGGCGCCGCTCTGGACGAGCGCATGACGGTGGCGAGAACGTGGAAGTTGCCGTCGAGAATTTTGATGGCGACGTCTTCTTCGGGCTCGCGGCCTTCGGCTTCCTGCAACTGACGATGCACAATTTCGGAATGTCGCTCCTGAATCTGGCCGATCGCCAAGTAGGTGGCTGAGGGCGAAGTGCGCACGAAGGCGAGAGGTCCATCGAGCGAGATGTGTTGCTCGAGTTTCAGGCCGGGAGCGTACAAGCGCAGCTCGCGGCCCACGTGGACCAATACGTGGTCCTGACCGATCGGCCATTGATATTGCCGAGCGTCGGGAACCTTCCAGTCCACGGTCCTTTCCACTTTCTTTTCCTGGACATTCACCAGCACACCGCGAATCGTGCGCAGGTCGGAAAGTTTCGATTCCGCGGTGGTGCGCCGAATCATTACGTGCGGATCGAAGGTGAATAAGATTTCGTGCGGCCCGAGATAGGAGATCGCGGAACTGTAATCGAAGCTGTACATCTCATGATCGGCGCGGACCGGCGTGAAGCCCAAATCGTTGAGAGCGAGAGTGGCCGAGGCCGCCGCGACGCGGGTTTCCGATTCTCCCGGCGTCAGCGCCACGCTGCACGTGGGTGGCGCGCAGACGTCAGTCTCGTCTTCTTCGTCCGATTTTTTGGCGGGGGCGGCAGTCGCGGCGGCAGGCCCCGCTGCGGTGGAGGGCGAGACTGCCGGCGGCGGCGACGTTGCGGAAGCTGGTGCCGGTGCGGCTTTCAGGTTGGGCACGAGCACCAGTTGGGAGCCGGATTCCAGATGAATATTGTGCCCCGAGGTCGAAAGGACGGAACTGCCTTCCGGCCCGGATCCGACGTCAAGCTTTACGCCTTTGATGCCGAGGACCTGCCCAGGCATGACGGCAGTGGGGCCGGCATACACGGTTGGCGAAAGCTCGACGGTGGCCGCCGCAGCGGAAACGCTGCGCAGGCCGGACGAGGCGACGCCTCGGAGGCTCGCGCCGGAGGGACCGCCGACCAAGCCACCGACGCTGAGGCCGACGGCGTCGCTGAGGGGCTGGGTCTCATAATTGTCCTGATTCTCGAAGGGGTTGAAGGCGAGGACTGCGGCGACGGTGAGGGGCAGCGGTTTCATGTCCAGGCCGTTGCACTGACCGGTGTCGAAAAGCAACGCGATCTCTGATTTGTTGCTGGTTTTCGAGCGCTGGGCCGCGGCAATGATACGGCCCTCCAGAACGGCTCCTTGACGAAGGCTACATTGGGGGCTTTGCCACTTTGTGGATACCTTCGCGAAGATAGGGTCACCGACTTTGACGCGCGCGGCGTCCATGGAGCGAACGATTTCCACCTGCACGGGAACGCGGCTCGGATCCTGGGCCGCGGTGACGGCGGGGCAGAGCAATAGCAGGAGGGCAAGGCTCGCCGAGGGTGCGAGCAAACGTTTACTCATTCACGGTCTACCGGAACGCGGTTCACTTTATCACGAATCGTGTGCTGGCAAGTAGCCCGATGCCGGAACGATGGCCATCTGGCTTATCGCGCGGTGCTGGAGGACGGGTCGGCGGGGGATTCGTGCATGCTGAGGATGTACCAATGATTTTCGGATTTGCGGCAGAGCATCATGCCGCGGCCGGCGGCGTGTACGGAGGGAGACTCGATGGTGTAGTCGTACAAGCTCCAGACGACGTCACCGACGGCGCGTTGGTCGTTCATGGTCATGGAGAGATGGACGTGGGGCTTGAGGCCGAAATATAGCTGGCGGAAATGATTGGTGGCCTGGTCGCGTCCGCGGAGTTCGCCGCCGGGAGAACTCAACACGAAATCGGGATCGAAACAGGAAGCGAGCTTCTCGGCGTCGGCGTTGTTGAAGGCCTCGGAGCAGGAATGCATGGCTTTTTGCATTTCCGCGATCTGGGATTCCTCCGCGGAACTGGGCGGCGCGATGCCGAGGCGCGCGACGCTGCGTTTCAGATCAATGGTGACGCCGAGGCGCTCGAGGAGATCTACGCCGAGGATGCCATCGAGCGAGCCGCCGCAGGCTTTGGCGATGACGGTCAAATCAATTGCCGGCAGGCTGATGCCGCGCAGAGTGTGGTTGCCGAGGGAAAGCTCGTCCAGGGAAACTTCACGGGCCTTCAGCGGCGTGACCTCATTCCAGGATTGCACACGGATTTCTTTGGAATGACCTTGCGGGAAGGATTTTTCGTTGAGCATGGAAGTGGCGGCGGTGTCTATCAGGAAGCGCTTGTCTTCGTGATTTACCTGGAGCACGACAAGCGGGAGGCTGTCGCAGCGCTGCAACGGAATTTCGGAGGCGGTGGAGGTGGATTGCGCAGCAACTCCGCGCGCAGCCATGGCGAGGAACAAGCCAGCGCAGACGCAAGCCAGCCGAGCCGGATGAGCACTCATCACATCACTTCCTCGATGGCCGCGATTCGGTGACTTCGTCAATGCGGCGCAGAATGGCGCCGCCCGCGGAGCGAAAAACACGCTGGTCGCGGAACAAGCGCGAGCTCCAATTGGCGCCCATGGCGAGCGCCTGGATTTCAAAGGCCAGCTGGCGCACGTCCACATCTTTGCGGATGTCGCCGGCGGCCTGAGCGTCGCGCGCCGCGTGCTCCAGGGTTCCCAGCCATTTCTGCATGAGTGCCACGATGAGGTTGCGGACGCGTCCGGGGCGATCGTCGAATTCCAGCGAGGCGGCGGAAAAAAAGCAGCCGCCCGGGAAAACTTTGCCTTCTCCGTAGGCCAGCCAATTTTGGCAGAGCGCTCGCAGGAGACTTACGCCACGGAGTTTGTACGCGGGGCGAATGACTTTTTCGACGAAGATGTCGCGGGCTTCGTCCACGACGGCGCATTGCAAGTCTTCCTTAGAGCCGAAATGGGCGAAGAGGCCGCTCTTGCTGATGCGCAGGGTGGCGGCGAGCTTGCCGATCGTCAAACCTTCGAGCCCTTCCAGGGAAGCGAGGTTGACGGCTTTGCGCAGAATGGCGTGGCGGGTTTTCAGGCCGCGGGGGCGGCGGGAAGGGGGCAGGGAAGCTACGGCGGAGCGTCGTTGCGGTTGGAGCGTGCGCTCGCTGCTTGCTTTCCTCTTCACGGCGAGATAATAGCACGACCGTTCGTTTTATTACAAGAGAGAATCGAAGAGAGAAAGAGGCAGGGGGCTCGGCTTGCTTCGCTTGGAGGGTTTTGTCGCGGCTGCGCTGGGAGAGAGCGGCGGGCGGGGCGGCAGCCTGGCCGGCGCAGTCCGCTGGATTTTACCGGGCGAGATGCGACGGCCAAAGCCTTGCAGCGCGCTTCGGAGCAATTGTGGGGACGCGGTTGCGATTTGTTTGGGTTAGCTTTGGTCGTAGGCCTGTTGCAGCGTCGGAATATCTATTTTTTGCATTTGCAGCATGGCTTTGCGAACGCTTTCGGATTTTTGCAGGTTTTTGTCTTGCAGCATTTGCGGCAACACGGCAGGAACGATCTGCCAGGTCAGGCCGAACTTGTCTTTCAGCCAGCCACAGCCGAGGGGCTCGCCGCCTGCGGAAAGTCTTTCCCAGAGGTAGTCCACTTCCTGCTGATCTTCGCAATCCACCAGGAACGAGACGGCGGAATTGAAGGTGTAGTGCGGGCCGCCGTTGAGCGCGCGGAATTCCTGACCATCGAGCTCGAAGGAGGCGATCAGGATTTCGCCGCCGGGCAGCTGGCCGGGTTTTCCCAGACGTTGGACGCCGAGAGCTTTCGAGTTTTTGAAAATCGAAACGTAGAAATGCATGGCTTCTTCGGCTTGATCGTTGAACCACAGGAACGGCGTGATTTTACGCATGTTCGTCTCCTATTTATTTTTTGCTGCCAATAGTTGGGCGAGCCGGTCATAGCTTTGCGCGGCGCCATGCTCCATGCCGGTTTTGAGGGCGCCGTCGCGAGCGGCGCGCGAGGAATAGAGAACGGTTTGGGTGAGCGTGGTTTTGCCGGCGCGTTCGGTGAGGGTGATGGTGACGAGCGTTTCGCCGCCGGTCCAGTCCTCGTCCCATACTTCGGTGAATACCAGGCGATCGGGCGGCGCGATTTCGCGATAGACGCCGCTAAATCCCATGTGACTTCCATCCTGGTGGCGCCATTCGAAGCGCAGCGCGCCGCCGGGGCGGAGATCTATTTTGCAATCGGCCAGCTTCCAGTCCGCGGGTCCATACAGCCAGCACTTCAGGAGTGCTGGCTTGGTCCAGGCCTCGAAGACAAGTTCGCGCGGAGCATCGAACGTGCGGAGCATTGAGATTTCGCGGTCGCTGGGAGTGGTGACCTTCAACTCCGTGGTGTTGGGCATGGGCTAGCTCCTGGTTCGCCTGGCGCGCGGGCGTTTTTTCTTTTTGGATTGCAGTTCGTCGAGCAGAGTGTCGAGGCGTTGGAAATTGCCTTCCCAGATCTGGCGGTAGCGTTCGAGCCAGACGTCGAGCTGCTGCAGCGGGGCGGGGCGCAGGGCGTAGATGCGGCGCTGAGCGTCCACGCGGATGTCCACGAGCCCGGCATCGCTGAGGACGCGGAGATGTTTTGAGACCTGTGGTTGCGGGAGGTGGAGGCGGTGGACCAGGTCACCGACGGGGCGGGGGCCGGTGCGCAGGAGTTCGACGATGTGGAAACGGTTGGGTTCGGCGAGAGCGCGCAAGGTTTGCATCATGGCGAGCGCTAATATGCCTTAACTGGTATATACGTGTCAAGGAATATGCGCAAGAAAGCTCCGCGGCGGCGGAGACCCGCCAGGCGAGCTGCGCCTGCAAAGGGTTGTTTGGCGAATGAAAGCGCGCGGAGGTATGATGGCGCTCTCCTTAGCTGACTGACGGGCGCGGTGTCTTTAAATTACCTTCTGTGGGAGGCTCACCATGAAGAGAAAACCCCTTCTAATCATCGGCGGCATCGTGGTTGTGATTTTTCTGATCCTTTTGGCATTGCCGCTTTTCATCAACGTAAACCAATTCAAGCCGACTTTGGAAACCAAGCTGGGCGTGGCGCTCGGGCGCAAGGTGGGAATCGGCGACATCGGGCTTTCGATCATCACGGGCTCGGTGACGGTGAAGGACGTTGCGGTGGCGGACGATCCGGCGTTCAGCAATGCGCCATTCTTGACGGCGAAATCGCTGCACGTGGGCGTGGAGATGCTGCCCCTGATTTTTTCGCGGCAGATGAACGTGAGTTCCTTCACGATCGAAGAACCCGAAATCACTCTGCTGCACAACGCGAGCGGCACCTGGAATTATTCGACTTTGGGCGCGGCGGGCCAGTCAAAGAATGCGCCGGCTGCAAAGGCCGGCGCGGCTCCCACGGCCACGGCGCCGGGGTTCAACGTGAACAAGCTGACCATCGCGAACGGGAAAATAATTGTGGGCACGGTGGGCGGGAAGACCAAGCCCAGCGTTTATTCGAACGTGAATCTGGAAGCTTCGGACCTGTCATACACCACGCAGTTTCCCTTCAAGCTGACGGCGACGGGGCCGGGCGGCGCGGAATTGAAGGTGGAAGGAAAGGCGGGGCCGATCAATCAGACGGACACTTCGGCGACTCCGCTGAATACGACGGTGAGGGTGCAAAACCTCAATCTGGCGACGACGGGATTTATTGATCCGTCCGCGGGGATGGCGGGAATCCTGGATTTTAACGGCACCCTGAATTCGGACGGGAAGCAAATGAGCGCGAAGGGCACGGTGAAAGCGAACAAGCTGAAAGTTTCCGCGAACGGCGCGCCTTCGAGTGTGCCGTTGTCCGTGGATTACGCGACGGATTACACGCTGAAGAGCCAGACGGGCGTGCTGAATCAGGGAGATGTGCACATCGGGAACGCGCTGGCGCGCTTGACGGGGAATTACAACGCGTCGGCCGAGCCCACGAAAGTGGATTTGAAGTTGAACGCGCAAGCGATGCCGCTGGGCGATTTGGAGGGGTTCCTGCCGGCTGTGGGCGTGGTGCTTCCACCCGGATCGAAGCTGCAAGGCGGAACGCTGACCGCGAACTTGACGATTACCGGTCCGGTGGACAAGCCCGTGATCGTGGGCCCGGTAAATCTTTCGAACGCGAAGCTGGCGGGCTTCAGTTTGAAATCGAAGCTGGGAGCGCTGTCGTCGTTTACCGGGCTGGGCGGGGGAGGAGGTGGCGGCGGTTCAGACACCGACATTCAGACGCTTAGCGCGAACGTGCGGAACGATCCCTCCGGCACGAAGATTGATAATTTGAATCTGGTGGTGCCTTCGATCGGAACAGTGACCGGGAACGGTACGGTGAGCGCGGCGGGCCAACTGGATTTCAAATTGGCGGCGAAGCTTGCGGGCGGAGTGGGCGCCGGAATGACGGAAGTGGCGGGAGGGGCGACGGCATTGCTCGGCGGCGGCAAGGGAAATTCTTCGGGCGGAGGGATTCCGTTTATCGTGCGCGGAACGACTTCGAATCCGCAGGTGATTCCTGACGTCGGCGGAGTTGCGGGGAGCCTCGTCAAGGGCGGAATGGCTGGAGTGGGAGACGCGGGGAAGCCGGTTGGCGCGGCTGCGGGCGCCGTGGGCGGATTGTTCGGCAAGAAAAAGAAACCGTAAAAGGGAAGGGTTTGTGGGCGTCGCCTGACGGGGCACAGTCCTCCTGCGGCGGATCTGGGACAGGCAGCGCCCCTACGGCGCATCGTCAGATTTTAGTGGCGCTGGCGGCCAACGCGCGTTCCGCGTCGCTGAAGAGAGTGCGCAGCGCGCGGAGCACGAAGCGCAGCAGAATCACAATCACGCAGAGAGCCACGATCACAATGATGGACGCGACGTAAGGATGCTGCGTCACGATCCACATCAGCAATATCACCAGCGCGTCTTCACTTAGACTCAGCGCGAAATTCGAAAATGGTTCGGGAGAGTGGGTGACGGCAGCGCGCGCGGCCGTCTTGCCGCCGTGCGCCGCGAGGGCGATCAAGCCACCCGCGAAGGTGGCGGCGAGTTGTTCCCACTGCGGCAATTGCGAAGTGGCGGCATAGGCGAGATACGCGGCGACCGGGACGCGCACGAAAGTGTGCGCGGCGTTCCACAGCAGATCGAAAACGGGAATTTTATCGCCGACGAATTCCAGCAGGAACAGCACGGCGCAAACAGCGATTATTTTCCAATCCTGCAGAATGTGAAGTGAATCGGGCAACTGCAGGACGTTGTACCTCCCCAGCAATCCCAACATTCCGACGGTGGCGTAAACGTTCAAGCCCGCCGAGAAGCTGACGACCACGAGGAGCGCGGTGAGTTCGCGGCCGGTGGGAATCAGCGGAGATAGTAAAGTGAGGCTCATGAATTGATGCAGCGCGCCGCGCGGCGGCCGCGAATGACTCGCCGCGCGGAAGGTTCAGGCTGCGTATCAGCGTCTTGCTTGCGGCGTTTTCGAAGCTACTTCGCCGGCTGCTTGGCGATGACCAGATCTTTGATTTTGTTGTAGGTGGCTTGCGGGATGATTTTCTTTTTTACCAGGTCGGTTTTGGCGTGGTAGGGGCGGCCGTCAATGATCTTTTGCGAATACGCCGCGCCAATGCCCGGCAGGGCGTCGAGTTGCGCTTTCGTGGCGCTGTTCAGGTCCACGAGATTGTTGCTCGCGGGCGCCGCGGGTTTCGCACTTTGTGCGGCGTACGCGTGGCTGTGAGTTACGACTGGGATTGCGAGAACAATCAGCAACGATGCCGCGAGCACAAACAGCGAGAGATTCAGCTTCGTTTTCATGGGCATGCTCCTTTTGAGGATGGGCGTAAGGATTACGGCTACGCGCCGCGGTCAGGGCTGGGAGCCTGGCACGCCATTCCGTTGTCGCGGCTACGATACCACCGGGCACGGGCGCGATTCCAGATGTTCGGCGGAAGGAGCGGTCGCGGACGCCGATGGACGAAGCGAAAGCGCGGCATCCGTTTAGAGGTCCGGACCTGAGAGAGCGACCATTTTCTTAGGTTCGAACGAAGCTTTCAGCGTCTGCGTGCCGAGCTTGCACGTAAATTCTATATTCTTTTCATCAGGCTGGATCAGAGGCTGCCCGTTGGGCGAGGTCTTGGAGAAATACAAGACGGCACCCACGATGGACTTGCCACTGGCGTCGCGTTTCAATTCAACGCGCACTGGCGAGACCTTCACGCCCGCCTTCTTAAGTTGCAGGTAAGAATTGTCCTGGAAGAACTTCTCATCCTCGCGCAAAAAGGGGCTCATGTCGGTGCCCTGGACGAGAATCGCGTAATCCGGTTCCGGCTGGTTTGCGAGTTTTTCGGCCTGCGCGGGAGATTGGCCTTCGTGAAGCACGGCGCGTTGTGCGAGAGCCTCCTGCACGGTTTTGGAAGAGAGCCAGTAAACGTAGTACGGCTCGAGCGGAAATCCGCCGCTGTCCTGTCCCGCCGAGGGCGTGCCTTGTTGGATGGAAGTGCCGCGGGCGGAGGGTTGGGAGACGCCAGGACCTGAGCCGGAATTTCCGGCCGTTGGACCGGAGGCCGCGGGCAAATCTTGCGTCTCGCTGTTTCCCGGCGTTCGCCAGGTCGCGCTGACGGAGACGACGCGGACCCACGGCGAGTCAGAGAGAATGCGATGAATGTCGTTGTCGTCCCATTGCTGGTAGGGTTTCGATTTCCAGGGCGGGTCGCCGGCCCAGGCAATTGCAGCGCACAGCAGGATCGCGGTGGAAATAATGCACAGATTGTGGTCCACCCAACGGAACGTAGAATTGCGTTTTGATAGATTCATGTTGTCCCCACTGACGCACATAGTTCGCGCGAAAAATGGAAGCGATGTTCGCTCCAACGGTTATTTTATCGCGCAAGAAAACGGGTGGAAGCGTTTTTTTTTCGCGCAGGAGGGCCGCGCGGGGGCCTGGCCGCGGATATGGGCGGGAGCGGTTGGCTTGATTTTTCGCGAAGGCGCACCGCGGATGCTGGCTCGGTTATGTGACACGCCACGGCCGAGACCTATTAGCTAGTATAGTGTTAGTTGCGTGGGTGGTGATCCTTGTTGGATCGGGGCGGTGGGGTGGGTCGGGCTAGGCGAGGTTTCGCAGCGATCGTGGAATGGAGCCGGAGGCACCGCGCTGGGCCTTCCAGCGTCCTGTGCATGAGTGTGCTGCTGGTGGCTTTGGCGCCGCTCCTGGCGCAGCAAATTTCTTCGCAGCCAACTTCCAAGACAACCGCATTGAATGCCGCTGAATTGGTGCGTATGCGCGCGCAGTGGTTCTTTCGGCAGCGCGCGTCGGCGAACGGGCACGTGCCGGGCGCGCTGCTGCTGCGGGCGTTGGCGCAAAATAAGAAGATGATTGCGGCGGACGGCACTTTTGCCGGCAGGTTGAGTTTGCGCGGCGGAGCAGCGGTGCCGGCGCAAAATTCCTGGACGGCGCTGGGGCCACAGCCAACCGCGAACACCATGTTCTACGGAAATGTTTCGGGACGAGTAACGGCGTTGACGGTTGATCCCTGCGACGCAACCGGAAACACGGTGTACGCCGGCGGCGCGGACGGCGGAGTGTGGGCGAGCTTTAACGCGCTGAGCGGCAAGCCTGTGACCTGGCAGCCGCTGACGGACGAGCAGCCGTCGCTTTCAACCGGGGCGCTGGCGCTGGTCTCTTCCAGCTGCCAAATGGTGAACGGCCACATGCAAAGCCAGGAAATTCTGGTCGGCACGGGCGAATCGAATTACGCGCTGGACAATATATATGGCGCGGGAGTGCTGCGTTCGATGGACGGAGGCCAAACGTGGACGCAGGATGCGACATTTACAGCAAGTGCGTCACAGGGGCCGGGTGCGAGCGGTCCTTATATAGCGGCATTGGCGGTGCAGCCGCATCAGGCAAATCCCGTGATTCTGGCGGCGGTTCAGGGAACGGATTTTGCGGCGGGCGGACCACTGCTTTCGGGCGTATGGCGCTCAACCGACGGCGGCAACCACTGGAGCCGCGTGCAACCGGGCGGAGGCGGCGCGACCGGCGCGCCATTTAATCCCGCAACCGATGTGAAGTTTGATCCGAGCGATTCGGCTGGCGGCACGGTGTATGCGGCGCTCGGTGATCCCAACGGCGATTCCCAGGCCGGCCCCGCGTCGTGTGCCGTGGCCGCCTGCAATGGCGTTTACGTTTCGCACGATGCCGGAGTCACCTGGAGTCGCGTGGCCGGTTTGGACAGTGCCGCGACCGCGTCCAGCTACGGCAGCATTTCGCTGGCGATCGTTCCGGGCAGCACGCCGGTGAATTCGACGGTGTGGGTGGCGATTGCGG
The DNA here is from genome assembly GCA_963804655.1 of uncultured Acidobacteriota bacterium. Lineage (GTDB taxonomy): Bacteria > Acidobacteriota > Terriglobia > Acidiferrales > UBA7541 > Palsa-295. Next base: position 1,092,958 of record CAWDRE010000002.1, read on the forward strand.
ATGCCGGCACGAAATCAGACAACCTGCTGGGCGTACTGAAAGGCACGGGAATTCAGAACAATGGTTCGGGACCGGCATTCACCGCGATTTATCCCAACGCTTCGAACTTGCCAGACTTTTGCACGCCGCTGTGCTTTTACGACATGAAAATTGCGGTGACGCCGGGCACTGCCGGCGCGATCGTCTTTGCCGGAGGCTCGGCGCAGCCGCCGCTGGCGAAAAATGCGTATGGAACTTCGTCCATTTATCGCTCGCTGGATGGAGGAGGCACCTGGGGCGACGTGAGCGCAGACGGCAGCGGCAATGGGACTTCGACACATGTGGACGTGCACGCGTTCCATTTTGCGGTGGCATCCGGTTCGCAGGTGCTGGCGATGTTCGTGGGGAACGATGGCGGGGTGTGGGCGTCGCAGGATGTTTTCAATTCCGCGGTGGCGCCGGGAAACGAGCACTGGGCGGATTTGAATACGGACACGGGCAATCCAAACACGTCCTTGAATCTGACGCAGTTTTATCCGGGGATTTCGATTCATCCGAGCACGGATAAAGTGATTTTTGGAGGCACCCAGGGAAATGACGTTCAGCAGTACAGCGGCACGCTGGACTGGAGCGGGTCGCTGGTGTGTCCTTACGACGGCGGCTACACCGCGATTGATCCGCACACGCCGAGCACGATTTATGCCGCTTGCAGCTATCTGGGCGGACCCGGAACGCTGAACAAGAACATGATGAATGGAGTGCCGGGAACCGATGGAATCAATTGGGCGGCGATGGACTTCAACAATGGGATCAACTTCAGCGACAACGCCGATTTCATTCCGCCGCTGGCGCTGGATACCAAGAACAGCGCGAACTTATATTTCGGGACGTACCGGCTTTATCAGACGAACAATGCCGGCAACAGTTGGTCAGCGATTACGAGCGACCTGACCACGAATGGCGGGCAGAATTTTGTGACCACGATTGCGGTGGCACCGAGCGATTCGAACACGATTTATGTGGGGACCTCGGATGGGCTGCTGTGGGTATCGTCGAAAGCGCTGCAGGGAGCGCCGGATATTGCGCGCGTCAATCAGGTGAATCAGCCCGCGCGCAGCGTCACGGCAATTGCAGTGGATGCCGTGAATCCGCAGGCGGCGTTTGCGGCTTATTCGGGATTTTCGTGTCCGGGAACCAGCGGGTGCGACGGACTGGGACATGTTTTTTTCACGAATAATTCGGGCGCTGCGTGGATTCAAGTGGATGGCAATCTGCCGGATGTGCCAGTAAACGATATTGTGATTGATCCCACGGACGCGACGGACAACACCATTTACATCGCGACGGACGCGGGCGTGTACGCCAGCGCGAATGCCACGGCCGGGGCAGCGACGACGTGGAGCGTGCTGCAAGCGGGGCTGCCGAATTCGCAAGTGCTGTCTTTGAAGTTGCGCAATGCTTCGCGGCTGCTGGTGGCGGCGACGCACGGACGCGGACTGTGGAGCACCGTGCTTCCAACGCTGCCTGGGTTCGTGCTGACGGGGTTGGATCCGGCATCAACGAGTTTCGGGGCCGGCTCGTTCTTGCTGACGGCGACGGGAGATTCGTTCACGCCGCAATCGGTGATCAATTTCAATGGAACGGCTTTGGCGACTACGTTCGTGAGCGCGACAACTTTGACGGCGACGGCATCGGACGCCGGGGCGGCTTGCGGAGGCGCGGTGCCGGTTACTATTTCGGATCCGGTGCTGGGGACGACAAATAGTCTGACATTCAGCGTGAGCGGCGTGCCCTGCGATTTTTCGTTTGGCTCGGTGACGCCGGCGAGCAGCACGGTAAGTCCCGGGGGAACGGCGGATTATCAGGTTACGTTGCAGCCGGTCGGCGCTGCGAACAGCGCGGTCCAGCTTACATGCAGCATTGCGCTGCCGGGCGCCAGTTGCCAGTTCACGCCGAATCCAGCGACGCCCGCGACTGGCGGAACGAAAGTGGCGATGATGGTTTCCATTCCAGCGTCCGCGAGCGTGCGGGATTTTAACGGCGAGGAGCGGTTCGAGTTTTTGCTTGGCGCGACGCGGAGGTTGGCGTGGCCACTCGCGGTGGCGATGCTTTTCGCTCTTGCGCTATGCGCGGCGGCGATGAGATTTGCGAAGCGCCGGGGCGCGCTGGCCGCCGTTTGTTGCCTGGGCGCGATTGTTCTGCTGAACATGATGGCTGCTTGCGGCGGAGGGGGCGGTGGAGGCGGCGGGAATCAGGGGAAGACGTACGAGATCACCATCACCGGGACGAGCGGGAATTATCAACACTTGACCTCGGTGCAGGTCGTGGTAGATTAGCGCTGTTGGGGACCCCCAGGGCGTCTCGTTTTATTCTTCGGGAGGTACACCGCCATGACCTGCCCGCAATGCCAAAAACACATCCCGGCAAAAGCGGTTTGGAACACGTCAGGATTGTCCGGCGTGGTGTGTCCGGAATGCCACGCGAGCCTTTGCCCGACGCCGATTTCCGCCATCATTGTGTTTGCGCTTTCGTTTGGACTGGGAGACCTGGCGCTGGTGCTTTTACGCCATCGCGGCGCGGATTTTCTGGTGGCGTTCGCGGGATTTTTTGTGGTGTGCGCCGTGGTGTTTGCATTGGCGGCGCCGGTGATTTTGCGCATGCGCCTGAAGGATCATGCGGGGCCGCATTTTTCGGGGAATCGCGCCTGAAGAAAGTTGGCGCCTGCGCGGGATGTATGTCGCGGCTTCCTTCCCGACAAGAGGCGTGGGCACGCACAAATCGCGAACGCCACGAACTACAAACCCTCGTTCGTTGACGCCCAGCAAAGCTTCACCCATGCGCGGCCACACCAGCTAACCCCGGGCCGGTTATCTTGTGATTTTCATGCTAGAGCATTTGCCGCAGGACGTATTGCAGGATCCCGCCGTGTTGGTAGTAGGCAACCTCGAAGGGCGTATCCACCCTGGCGATCGCGGTGAAAGAGATTTCCTGGCCGTCGGTTTTGCGCGCGCGGACCTTCATTTTTTTGCGGGGTTCGAAGCCGTGGGCTAATCCCTCGATGTCATAAATTTCCAGGCCGGTGAGGCCGAGCGAATTCAGATTTTCGCCGGGAAGAAATTCCAGCGGGAGCACGCCCATGCCGACGAGGTTGCTGCGGTGGATGCGCTCAAAGCTTTCCGCGAGCACGGCGCGGACACCGAGCAGGATGGTGCCTTTGGCTGCCCAATCGCGCGAGGAACCGGAGCCGTATTCTTTCCCGGCGAAAATGATCAGCGGGACGCGTTCGTCGCGATATTTCATGGCCGCGTCGTAGATAGACATTTTTTCACCGCCGGGCTGATGCAGGGTCCAGCCGCCTTCGGTGCCGGGGGCGAGCATGTTGCGCAGACGGATATTTGCGAAGGTGCCGCGCATCATGACTTCGTGGTTGCCGCGACGCGCGCCATAGGAATTGAAATCCTTGGGCTGTACTCCGTGTTCGATCAAATATTTCCCGGCGGGAGAATCCGGTTGAATCGAGCCTGCGGGCGAAATGTGGTCGGTGGTGACGCTATCGCCGAGAACGGCTAGCGCGCGCATGCCGTGCAAATCGCCGAGCGCGGCGGGCTTGAGCGGCATGTTTTCGAAATACGGCGGATGCTTGATGTAAGTGGATTTGGCTTCCCAGGCGTAGAGATCGCCTTCGGGGATAGGCAGGGCGCGCCAGTGCTCATCGCCGGTGAAAACGTCGGCGTATTCTTTCTGGAACATTTCGCTGGTCACGGACGAGCGCATGGTCTTTTCCACTTCGTCGGGCGTGGGCCAAATATCGCGGAGGTAAACGGGTTTGCCGGATTTGTCGTTGCCCAGCGATTCGTTCACGATATCGAAATCCATGCGGCCCGCGAGGGCGTAGGCGACGACGAGCGGCGGCGACGCCAGATAATTCGCGCGGCAGAGCGGGTTGATGCGGCCTTCGAAATTGCGATTGCCGCTGAGGACCGACACGGCGACGAGATTATTTTCTTTGATCGCTTTGCCGATGGGTTCCGAGAGCGGGCCGCTATTGCCGATGCAGGTGGTGCAGCCGTAGCCGACCAAATTGAAGCGGAGAGTATTCAGGAAAGGCCACAAGCCGGCTTTTTCGATGTAATCAGTGACGACTTTCGAGCCTGGCGCGAAACTGGTTTTCACCCAGGGCTTGGTTTGCAGGCCGCGCTCCACCGCTTTTTTCGCGAGCAGGCCCGCGCCGAGCATCAGCGACGGATTGGAAGTATTGGTGCAGCTGGTGATGGCGGCGATTACCACGGAGCCGTCGGAGAGATCGAATTTATCGCCGTTATTTTGCACACTAATATGTTTCGGCGCGGCGGTGAGCGTTTTTTCGAACGAACTTTTCGCTTGGGTGAGCGGAACGCTATCTTGCGGACGCTTGGGGCCAGCCATGGTCGGAACGACGGTAGAGAGATCGAGTTCGATGCGGTCGGAGAAAATCGGGTCGGGCGTGTGATCGGTGCGGAAGAGACCTTGTTCCTTCGTGTAGGCCTCCACCAGGCGGATCTGTTCTTCCTTGCGCGCGGTGAAGCGGAGATACGCGAGAGTTTCCGCGTCCACGGGGAAGAAGCCCATTGTCGCGCCATATTCGGGCGCCATATTGGCGATGGTGGCGCGGTCGGGAAGCGTGAGGCTGGAAAGTCCGGTGCCGTAAAATTCCACGAATTTTCCGACGACGCCCTTTTTGCGCAGCATTTGCGTGACGGTCAGGACGAGGTCGGTGGCCGTGGCGCCTTCGGGCAAGCGGCCGTGTAATTTGAAGCCGACGACCGCGGGAATCAGCATCGAGAGCGGCTGTCCTAGCATGGCGGCTTCCGCTTCGATGCCGCCGACGCCCCAGCCGAAGACTCCCAGGCCATTCACCATCGTGGTGTGAGAATCGGTGCCCACCAGAGAATCGGGGAACGCGACGGCGCGCCCATCTTGCTGTTCGCTGAAGACCACCCGCGCGAGATATTCCAGATTCACCTGGTGGCAGATTCCGGTGTCCGGCGGAACGACTTTGAAATTCTGAAAACCTTTTTGGCCCCAACGCAGGAATGCGTAGCGCTCGATATTGCGCTGCATTTCCAGGTCGGCGTTGAAGGAAAATGCGCCGGCGACGCCGAATTTGTCCACTTGCACGGAGTGATCAATTACCAGTTCGGCGGGAAGCAGGGGATTGATTTTTTTTGGTTCGCCGCCGAGTTGCCGCATCGCTTCGCGCATGGCTGCGAGATCCACCACCGCGGGGACGCCGGTGAAGTCCTGCAGCAGCACGCGCGCGGGCATAAAAGAGATTTCTTTTTCGGAGGCGCCCTGGGCGCTGGAGGGATCCCAGGTGGCGAGGGCGCGGACGTCTTCAGCGAAAACAAAGCGGCCGTCTTCGTGGCGCAGCAAATTTTCGAGCAGGACTTTCAGAGAAAAAGGCAGCCGCGAGACTGGACCGATGCCGGCGCGTTCGAGCGCGGCCAGGTGATAGATTTCGAAGGAGTCGTTGCCGGCGCGGAACGGCGTGCGAGTTCCAAAGGTGTTTTTGGATTGGGGGCTCATGCGAGAATCGCTGCTCCTATATTTCGAACACTCTATTTTAGCGCACTCGGTACGCGGGGTTGCGGGATTTTCGGAGCGGGGTGTTTTCGAACGGAAAAAAGCGAAGAATTCACACAGAGTTCGCGGAGAGCAGCGGGAGGGAACGGAGGCTGCTAAATCAGATTTACCTGAGAGGCGCCCCGGCACGGCCGGGGTAAACCCCGGACGCAGAGAAAGCCTGGCGTTGGGGTCCGGTTGCCACAGATCAGGATGGGAGGCGAGCGGTTAGTGTTTGGGCGGGACGTAGCTATCGGGCAGTTTGGCGCCTTCGCCGAAGAAGTACGTATCCATTTGTTCTTCCATGATTTGCTGGGATTTGGGGTCGAGGGGGTTCAGGCGAAATTCGTTCATCAACATTTTGGAGTGTTCGACCCAGAGCTTCCAGGCTTCCTTGGAGACGTTTTCATAAATGCGCTTGCCGATTTCGCCTTTCCAGGGGATGCGGTCGAGGCCGGGCATTTCGCGGCCGAACTTGACGCACTGGACCATGCGCACGGATTGGGCCGCGGGTTGCGCGGAAGCGGCTGCGCCGGAATTGCTGGAACTTTTCTCGTCGGCCATAAAGGCGTCTCCTGGGAAAGATAGTGCAATTCAAGATACTGCATTGGCGGCAGAAATTCCAGTTGGGGTGGCTCGAGACGATCGTAGCTGGGAGCCCCGCAGAGCAAGACAAACTACCGCAGAGACACCCCGACTCTGTCGGGGTAAACGCCGGGCGCAGAGCAAGATAGTGCCAGGCCGCACTGCGATGTGCTTGTAACCGAGCATTCGGGGAGTTGTGGTAGGCTCTTTTGGGGCGTAGATTAGTTTTAATAAAACTGTAGAATTGCTGCCGGGAAGTTACCGCGGAGTAGTGGGAGAGCCGATATGAACACCCGAGTGGTTGATGCTGCCGAAGCTTCGCACAGCGGGGTTTATTATTGCGAGGCGCCGAGCGATCCGTGCGCGATTGTCATGTTTGGGGCGTCGGGAGACCTCGCACGACGCAAGCTTTTGCCGGCGCTCTACGATCTTTCCTACCATGCGTGCCTGGCGCCGCGTTTTCGTCTGCTGGGATTTGCGCGCACTCACATGAGCGACGACGAATTCCGGCAAAAGGCCGGGGAATCGCTGCCCAAAGCGAACGAAGAAGGCGGGGACGAAGGCCAGAAGTCCGAATTCCTGAAACACCTGCAATACTTTGCGGGAGATTACGACGATCCCGAAGCTTTTCGGCGGCTGGCACAGCGCCTGCACGAATTGGATAGCGAAGGGCAACTGGGCGGGAATCGTTTGTTTTACCTGGCGACGCCGCCGGAAGTGTATGCGCACGTAATCGAACAGTTGAAGAACGCGGGGCTGACGAAACCCACGACGGAAAAATCGTGGACGCGGATCATTATTGAGAAGCCGTTTGGGCGGGACCAAGCGTCGGCGCGCGAATTGAACAGCAGAGTGCTGGGTGCGTTCGACGAATCGCAGGTTTACCGCATTGACCACTACCTGGGCAAGGAAACCGTGCAGAACATGCTGGTCTTCCGCTTCGGCAACGGGATTTTCGAGCCGCTGTGGAACCGAAATTATATTGATAGCGTGCAGATTACTGCGTCCGAGTCGCTCGGTGTGGAGCGGCGCGCGGCTTTTTACGAGACGGCGGGCGCGTTGCGCGACATGATCCAGAGCCACGTGCTGCAATTGACTTCGCTGGTGGCCATGGAAGCGCCCGCGAAGTTCGACGCAACGTCGGTGCGCAACGAAAAGATCAAGGTGCTGCAATCCATGCGGCCGTTTACGACCGAGACGATCTGGAAGTACGTGGTGCGTGGCCAGTATGGGCCGGGACAGGTGAACGGGAAACCCGTTCCGGGATATCGCCAGGAGCCGGGAGTGAAACCGGACTCGCCGACGGAAACTTTTGTGGCGTTGAAGCTGTACGTGGATAACTGGCGGTGGAGCGGCGTGCCTTTCTACCTGCGGACGGGGAAGCGGCTGGCGCGGCCGCTGACAGAAGTCGCGATCCAGTTCAAGAGCGCGCCGCATTTGGTCTTCCGCGGCGAAGACAACGAGACGAATTCGCTGATTTTGAACATACAGCCGGACGAGGGGATTTCGCTTTCTTTCGGAGCGAAATCGCCGGGAGCGCAGATGCACATCCGTCCGGTGACCATGGATTTCAAATACAAGGACGCCTTCGGCACCAGCACGCGCCCGGCGTATGCGACGCTTATCAATGATTGCATACGGGGTGATGCCACGCTCTTTGACCGCGCGGACAGCGTGGAGGCGGCGTGGGCGCTGGTGGATCCGATATTGCAGGCGTGGCAGAACGCTTCGCCGCCCCCTTTCCCAAATTATCCAGCGGGAAGCCAGGGGCCGCGGGCCGTGGATGATTTGACGGTCGCCGATGGACGGCAGTGGCGTCCGCTGTGAGGCGTCTGGGAATTGCGATTCGGAGGGTTCGATGATTTTGGCGGGTGACTTGGGGGGAACCAAGTCCAATCTCGGTTTGTTCGATGTGCTGGCCGGCAAGCTAGTCCGGGTAACCGAGAAACGTTATGCGACGCAGAAACATACGGGGCTGGAAGAAATAACGGCGGATTTCCTGAACGGCGCGAAAGCGAAAGTGACGGCCGCGTCATTCGGAATCGCCGGCCCGGTGGTAAATAACCGCGTGCACGCCACCAATTTCCCTTGGATCGTGGACGGCGAGGCGGTGGCGAAACATCTGCACGTGCCACGCGTGCGGCTGATCAACGACGTGGAAGCCACGGCATACGGAATTGCCGTCCTGGAGCCGAACGAACTGGAAACGATTCATCCCGGCGTGGCTTCGCCGCAATCCACGCAAATCGTGATCGCGGCCGGAACGGGGTTGGGTGAAGGAGTTCTTTTCTGGGACGGCACGCGGCACATTCCCATGGCGACCGAGGCGGGTCACGCGGACTTTGCTCCGAATACGAAACAGCAGGCGGACCTCTGGAAATTTCTGAACCAGCGGCTGGAATTCGTGAGCGCGGAAACCATTTTGTCCGGCGGCGGATTTCAGAGGTTGCACGAATTTCTGGATCCGTCGGTGCGGCATCCGGGATTTGACGATGGCACGATAGACCCGGCGCCGGAGATCACGCGCCTGGGGCTTTCGGGGGAATGTCACGTATGCGCCGCCACGCTGGACCTGTGGGTGGAAATCTACGGGTCGGAGGCGGGGAATCTGGCGCTGCGGACGGTGGCACGCGGCGGGATTTATGTGGCGGGCGGGATTGCAGTGAAAGTGTTGCCGAAGTTGAAGAATGGGAGATTTACGGCGGCGGTGAAGCATAAGGAGAAGTTGGAGGAGTTTCTGGCGCAAATTCCGATCAGCGTCGTGTTGAACGAGGATTGCCCGCTTTTGGGGGCGGCGTCTGTGGCTTGGCACAATCTTTAGATTTTCTGTGGGAACGCTTGCTGAGGGTTGCGTTAAAGATTTAACACAGAGTTCACAGAGAAAGGCCTGAGGACACGGAGACTTCGGGTTGATTCGCGCGTTCGCGCGACGGCTACTGGACGGCGCGGGCAATTCTGGCTTGATCCTGCGGGGTTTTGAGGGCGTTGTCGGCGTCTGGGCGGAATATCTGGCCGTTCAGGACGGTGCTGACGGCGCGGACTAAATCCTGGGCGGTTTGCGATTTCAATAGGCAGCCATCGGCGCCTGCCGCGAAAATTTCGTGGATGATACGTTCGGAATCGTGCACGGTGAGGACCAAAACTTTGGCGAGCGGGCGCTTGGCGGCAATCTCGCGGAGCGCGGCGAGGCCGTCCAGAACCGGCATATTCAAATCCAGGATCACCAAATCCGGGCTTAGTTGCATGGTTTTTTCCACGGCTTCCCGGCCGTTCACTGCTTCTCCGCACACTTCCCAATCCATCTCGTTTGCCAGCAGGGCGCGAACTCCCTGGCGCATGATTTCATGGTCATCGGCGATCAGTACGCGGACGCTCTTCGTGCTCTGAGAAGAAGGTACCGCGGAACCCTGATTCGGCGCGGAATCTCCATCGAGCGTTGCAGCGTCCGGCGGCGCGGGCGCCTGCTCGTGCGCGAGACCTTCGACGGGAAAAGTGGCGATGACGCGCGTGCCGCGATTGGGGGCCGAAACAATTTCGAGGCGGCCGGAAAGTTGCCGCATGCGTTCGCGCATCCCCTGAATGCCGACGCCGGGGCGTTCGGCGCTGAACGATTCCGGCGCGACCGAGTTGAGCTCCATACCTTTGCCGTGATCAGTAATTTCCAGGTGCATTTCTTCGGCATCCGTCTGGACGCGGATGAACGCGGTGGGGCTGTTGGCGTAGCGATGAATATTGGTGAGGCTTTCCTGCACGATGCGAAAAAGCGTGACTTCGGTCTCCGGCGAGAGGCGCATCAAATCCGAAGGCACGTCCACGGTGACGCGAATTCCCGTGCGACTCTCAAAACCCTGCGCGTACCAATGGAGCGCGGAGCCCAAGCCGAGTTCATCAAGCAACGGCGGGTGCAACAGGTAAGAAAGCGTCCTGATTTCGCTGGAAATCTGGTCGGTAAGCGACTGGCACTCGCGGGCGATGGGAAGCAGGCTGGGCTCGTTCTGCAATTTCCGCAACATTTGGGCGAGATTCATGGATTGCAGCGCGAGTTTCTGGCCCGTGATGTCATGCAGGTCGCGGGCGATGCGGCGGCGTTCATCGTCCTGAACGCGCATGGAGTAGGTGGAGAGGCGGCGCAGAGCCTCGGTTTGGCGTTTTTTTTCGGAAACGTCTTCAATCGCCAACAAGATCAGATATTCGCCTTCGTGGGGTTCTATGCGCCGGGCATTGATCCACATAGTGCGCGTTCCCAGGTGCTGAAAGCAGTGGGACACTTCGAAATCGTCGGCGCGCCGATTCCGTTGAATCACGTCATCAAGCAGGACGCGCAGGCCGGGGATGTTCCACTGTCCGTCAGCAAGTTCGTAAATCATCTGGCCTTCGGTTTGCGGCGCGGTTAATTGGAACAGGCGGCAAAACGCGGAGTTCGCGAGCGTGATGCGCAGATTGCGATCGAGAACCAGCAGGGCCTCGCGCGCGTTCTCGATGAGAGCGTCGGCGAAAACGCGAGTCTGGTCCAAATTGCGCTTTAGAACGTCAATGTCGTGAAAGCTGAAGACCGCGCCTTCCACGCGATCGGCCGCGGTACGGTAGGGCCGCACGCGAACTGAATACCACTTGCCGATGCGCCTTTCGCGCAGTTCGCAATCGCTGGGAGACATCTGGCGCAGAGTTTCGCGCGCGAGCGCTTCCAGGTCGGCGGCCTCGAGGTTGGGCCGAATCTCGCGCAGGCGGCGGCCGACGTCGCCGGGTTGGAGATTCAAGAGCTTTTGGGCGGGCGGATTGAAGCGCCGTATGCGGAGATCGCGGTCAACTATCATCAATGGAGTAATAATGTTGGTTAGAACGCTGGCCAATTCCTGATTGGCGGCGAGCAACTCGGAATTGCGCTGGTGCAGGCGCTCATTGAGCACGCGCAGTTCTTCGTTGCCGGATTGTAATTCGCGCTTGGCCGTCTCCAGTTCTTCGTTCGAGGTCTGCAATTCCTCGGCGGCGGCCTGGAACTCCTCGGAACTGATCTCGTGGTTCTGAGTAGCCGATTGCAATTGTTCTTTGAGGCGCGCCGACTGTTGCGTGAGCAGTTTATGTTCGCGAACGATGGCGGCGACGTCCCTGCGTTTTAAGCGCGCGATCTTCGTATTTGCCAGATGCGGGGCAGCGGGCAGCTCTTCGCGAAACACGATCAGGAAGAATTTCTTCGCGGTCGAATTCACGGTGATGGGCGTGATTTCCAAATTCACGAAGAGCATGCCGTGTCTTGATTCAACGGGGGCTTTCTGTTGGCGGACCACTTTGTTTTTTTTCGTGGCGCGCTGCAACGCGCTACGGATGGACTGCAAGAGGCCGGCGCCGGCTAACTTGGAAAGATCGAAGGTTGGCGTTCCGGCGGCGGGCTCGAGATAGGGCCCAAGGTGACCCCAAATGCGCAGGATTTGCAGGTCTTCGTTTATGAGAACGCTGGCGGGAAGGTAACGCGAAGTCAGGATATTCTCGGCCTGCTTGAGTTCTCGTGGCGCGGACGTACTTTGCGCGGAGTTGCGCGTGCCGCGTAGCGGCGCGAGTTCCGCGATGTCCTTCGGAAAATAAGGGACCAGAGAAGGCGCATGGCTTTGCCTGCGAAAGACGTTCTTGCATTCCGGGACAGGCGCGAAATATTCGGAGAGCTGGTTGATATTTTCGGATTCGCCGAGGACCAGGCAGCCGGACGCGTTCAAGGCGTAGTGCAGCTGTCCGATCACCCGTTTTTGGGACAGCGGATGCAAGCGGTCCAAGAGATGGCGGCAGCTGATGAGATCCATGCGCGAGAAAGGGGGATCATTGGCCAGATCCTGGCGCGCAAAAATGCACATGTCGCGAATAGATTTGACGATGAGATACCCGCCGCTGGAGGGGCGGAAGAAGTTCTTGAGGCGCTGCGCCGAAACGCTGGAGAGGCGAGCCTCGTCGTAAACTCCGGCGCGGGCGGTTTCGAGTGCCGCATCGTTAATATCGGTGGCGAAGATTTGAATTTGCTGCGGTCCTGCGCCATTTCGGGAGCCAGAGTGACGCCTGGCGGCCAAGAGCTCCGATAAAATGATGGCGATGGAATAGACTTCTTCGCCGGAAGAGCAGCCCGGAACCCAAATGCGCAGAGCAACGCCCGGCGAAGTGCGGTCTTTTAGCAGCGCCGGAAAAATATTCTGGCTCAACGCGTCGTAAGGGAACTCGCGATCGAAAAAAGGAGTAAAGGAAGCCAGCAGGTCGCGAGAGAGAGCGCGGAGTTCGCTGGGCTTTTCGTTCACAAAGCGCACGTACTCGTTGAGGGTCGGGATGTTGTTCAGGATGATGCGGCGACGGATCGCGGATTGCAGGAGGGGATGGGAGTAATGGCCGAAATTGACCCCGGTGGCTTCCTGCAGACACGCGATGACGATGTGGTGGTCAGCCTGCAGGCCGGAGGCCGAGGGCGTCTGCGCCAGCCGGGCAGCAAGATGGGCAAGTTTGGGCGCGATTTGATCGGCGGGCAAGACGAAGTCAATGGAACCGGACTCTGTGCCGTTGCGAGAGGAATCAGCTGCCGGGGAAGCCGAGGGCTGCGAGGCGAGCGTGATGCCGCCGGCAGATTGCACCGCGATGCATCCCCGAGTTCCGTCCAGGCCGCCGGAGAGAAGCACGGCGACGGTGCGGCTCCCGCAGTCCGCCGCAAGCGAACGATAAAAATGGTCCAGCGCGCGAGCTCCAACGATGCGACGAGCGGGACGAACCGGCTTCAAGACGCCATCGCGGATAGCCACGAGCGCATTCGGAGGGCAGATATAGATGTGGTCCGGTTGCACCGCGGTGGCTTCGCGTATCTTCTTGATAGGTATGCTCGTTATGCCGGGGAGCCTTTTATGAATGGAAGGAGACGGGTCAGGGGCGGCGGGCGAGAGTAAGACGAAAGCCATGCCCGTTTTTACAGGCAGATGGGTAAAAAGCTCGACGAGCGACGCAACGCCACCCTCCGAGAAACCCAAACCGACAATCGGAAAAGTTATATCAGGCATTGCTATAGCTAACTATTAAACTTCAGTAAAGACACGTTCAGCGCGCATCAGCCCTGGGAAATTCATCCTACTCCGGGAAGCGCCAGTAAATCAATAAATCTTGCGGCAATTCTCCGCGCAGCTCGGTCGGGAGTCCGACACAAGATGCGCCGGGCGCAATCAAAGAAGCGTGCCGGGGAACTCAGTGTCGGCGGGTTTCCTCGAGAGTCAGGCGAATGGAGTCTATGTCCAGGAAGGTGATGACGGCGCCTTCGATCTTGTTGTTCCAGGTTTTGTAGGGGCGGACGCGCATGAGATAGCGGTCATGTTCGCCCTGCACTTCCTGTTCGTGGGGAGTGCCGGTTTCAATGGTGTTGCGGACGATTTCATCGAGGTCCACGCCGACCAGATTGGGGCGGATTTCGGCGAGGCGCCTGCCGATGTCTGTGGCGCAAAAATTCATGAGCCGCTCCGCAAGGGGGGTGAAGCGGCGGATACGCAGATCGTCGCCGACCATCACGACGGGCAGGCTCACATTGCTGAGCAGATTGACCATGTCGTTGTTGCTCATGCTGAGTTCGGCGTTGCGATTCTGCAATTCTTCGTTGAGAGTGGTGAGCTCCTCGTTGGTGGATTGCAATTCCTCCTTGGCGGTTTCCAATTCCTCGTTGGTGCTCTGCAGCTCTTCGTTGGCGGATAGAACTTCCTCGTTCGTGGATTTGTACTCTTCGAGGGTGGTCTCGTGGTCTTCGATGAGCGCCTGCAATTGTTCGCGCAGATGCTCAATTTCGCGGTCGGTACGCTCACGCTCCGAAATGGTCTTCTTTTGTTTCTTGGCGGACTTCTTGGCGCCGCGCTTGCCGCGCGAAGCTCTGTCCTGCGGAGTTTCCTGGAAAACGATGATGAAGAAATTCTCCGCGGCGGATTGGCCGCGCACGGGGATGACTTCCAGATCAATTTCGCGGGTGTCGCCGTTGGACTTGATGCGCACGCCTTGTTTGCGAACGGGCTCGCGTTCTTTTTTCGCCTGGATTAAAGCTTCGCGCAGATCAATCAGCAGGCCCTCGCGCGCCATTTTCGAAAGGCTGAAGGTGGGCTGCCCGGCGGCGGGCTCCAGATACGCTCCCGTCTTGCCGCGGAACTGGACGATCTCCAGGGCGTCGTTCACCACAATGCTGGCGGGCACGAAGCGATTGACGAGCAAGCGGTCAACTTCCTTTTCGATCGTGAGTCCTGACTGGGCTGGCTTGGACACCTGAGTCCCTCCGACTTTGCGGACATCGTAGTGCTGCGGCGTGAAAAAAGTAGCGAGACGCGTGGCCGTGGGCTTCTTGCGGTAGATTTTTGATTTTTTATCCACGATGCTGAATTGATCGGAGAACAATCCCAAGCTTTCCGAACCTCCCAGCATCAGGTAGCCGTTGGGGCGCAGCGCGTAATGCAGCGCGGGAATTACGCGGCGTTGCAATACCTGGCCAAGGTAAATCAGTAGGTTCCGGCAGCTCACCACGTCCAGGTTAGAAAACGGCGGGTCCTTGGCAACATTCTGCTTCGCGAAAATACACATTTCGCGGACGGATTTGTGGATCTGAAAGCCATTGCTCTGCTTCAGGAAAAAACGCTTGATGCGCTCGGGCGAGACGCTGGATACGGCGGCTTCCGAATACAGACCGTTGCGAGCGCGGTCGAGCGCGGTGTCGCTGATGTCGGTGGCAAATATCTGGACGGCCTTCGCGGAGGCCGAGAGTTTGCGGGCGTGTTCCCATAAATATTCCGTGAGGACCATGGCAATCGAATAGGCTTCTTCGCCGGTAGAGCAGCCGGGAACCCAGAAGCGCAGGGGACCTTCTGCTTCGCGGTGGTCCTGCAGGATGCTGGGGAATACCACGTTACGAAGGGCTTCGAACGCTTCGGGATCGCGGAAGAAGCCGGTGACGTTGATCAACACGTCGCGATAGAGGTCGTCCAGTTCGTTGGGGTTCTTCTTGATGTAGGAAACGTAATCTTCCAGTTTCTCAAGGCGGTGCAGGACGATGCGGCGTTTGATGCGGCGCTGCAGGGTGGTTTGCTTATATTCGGAGAAATCCACGCCAGTGGCCTGGCGTAGCATTCCCAGCAAGGAGTGCACGGTCTCTTCGCCGGCGGCGGTGGGCGAGGGGACTTCCGAATCGGCAGTGGCACGCGCAATGTAGGGATGGCGCGCGATCCTCACCAGTTCCTGCGCGATACTTTTGGGCGGCAGCACAAAATCTATGCAGCCGGAATCCACGGCACTGTGCGGCATGCCGCCATACTTCGCGGACTTTTCGTCTTGCGCGAAGGTGATGCCGCCCGCGGTCTTCACGGCGGTGCAGCCCAGAGTGCCGTCCGATGCGGTGCCCGATAAGATGACGGCGATGGCCTGTGCTCCGCGAGCTTCCGCGAGCGAACGGAAGAAATGATCAATGGGCATGTTGCGGCTGCGCGTGGACTCGCGCGGCTCCAGCCGCAGCGCGCCGTCCGCGATAGTCATATTGGCGTTGGCGGGAATCACGTAAACGTGGTCGCACTGAATCGCTTCGCCATCGGTGACTTCGGTGACCGGGATCTTCGTGGTGCGCGCCAATATTTCCTGCAACACGCTGCCATGCGTGGGGTCCAGATGCTGCACCAGCACGTAGGCCATGCCGGCTTTCTCCGGGAGGTGCTTCAGTAATTCAGTGAACGCTTCCAGGCCGCCTGCGGAAGCGCCAATGCCGACCACTGGGAAAGTTTTTGATGCGTGGGGGGCCGCGATACGCGAGCCCCTGGATTTTGGGGAGGTGGCCCGAAGGCCGGTGAGCTCGTTGAGATGCTTCATCGCAGAGTTCCTTGGCGCAGGACGAGGTTGGCAAGTACTCCTGCGACGATGCGAGGGCCGGCCCGAGTGGGGGACGCATTGAAATACTAGCCCGGTCAATAAGAGGCGTCAATGATTCCGAAGCGTGCTGGAAAGTTTCCGGTGCGTGCATTTCTGAATGGGGTGCGGGGACGGCCCTGGAGCTTCCGGGACGATGCAGAACACAGCGGGTCGCAGACCGTAAGAGTAACTATCGCTCAGGTGTCTTCCCCACAGGACATACAGGGAATACTGTAGGGCGGACGAAGAAACTTTCGTGTTATCAGTTTGTGACTTCATTCGTCTCTTCCTGTGGATTTTGTACAACATACGATTGGGAAAGTCGGCTCACTCTGGCCAGGCTCTGGATGGAGCGCTAGGAGCTCCAAAGCGGACCGATATTGCTCGTGATTGGTGTTGGCGTCGGCGCTGACGGCTTATTCGGGGGATGTATATGAAGAGAACTGACCACGGGACTGCAACCGCAAGTGGTGCGAGTGACGTCAAAACGAATATGAAAAGCAATGGACAGACAGCGGTTCGTAACGAAGCGCTGCCGGCGGATTTGAGCGTGATATTGGCAAGCCTGCGCGCAATGCGCGACGGAGATTTTTCCGCGCGTTTGCCGGGACACTGGACAGGGCTCGCCGGAAAAGTGGCCGACACGTTCAACGACATCGCGGCAACCAACCAGCAAATGGCTCGAGAACTGAAGCGCGTGGGACAGGTGGTTGGCAAAGAAGGAAGAACGCGAGAGCGCGTACGGTTTCATCAGTCGAAGGCGGCGTGGGGCGAGATCGAAGTCTCCGTGAATACGCTGGTGGATGACCTGCTGCGTCCGACCACCGAAGTGACGCGCGCGATTGCTGCCGTGGCGAAAGGCAATCTGACGCAGACGGTGCAGTTGGATGTGGATGGACGTCCGCTGGAAGGCGAATTTTTGCGTTCGGCCGCAATCGTGAACACCATGATCCAACAGTTGGGCGTGTTCACCGCGGAAGTGACGCGCGTGGCGCGCGAAGTCGGTACGGACGGCAAACTAGGCGGACAAGCGCAGGTGCCCGGCGTCGCCGGGACGTGGAAAGACCTGACGGATTCCGTCAACTCGATGGCCAGCAACCTCACCGGGCAGGTGCGCAACATCGCGGAAGTGGCAACGGCCGTCGCGAGCGGCGATTTGTCGCGCAAGATCACGGTGGACGTACGCGGCGAAATTCTGCAGCTCAAAGAAGCGATCAACACGATGGTGGATCAGCTGCGCTCTTTCGCGTCCGAGGTCACGCGCGTGGCGCGCGAGGTGGGCAGCGAAGGACGGCTGGGCGGCCAGGCCGTGGTGCCGGGCGTCGCGGGGACCTGGAAGGACTTGACCGACTCCGTGAACGCCATGGCCGGAAACTTGACGGCGCAGGTGAGAAATATCGCGGAAGTGACGACGGCTGTGGCGCGCGGCGACCTGTCGCGCAAGATTACGGTGGATGTGAAGGGCGAAATTCTGGAGTTGAAGAACACCATCAACACGATGGTGGATCAGCTGAATGCGTTCGCGGGAGAAGTGACGCGCGTGGCGCGCGAAGTGGGTACGGAAGGAAAGTTGGGAGGTCAGGCGCAGGTGCCGGGCGTGGCGGGCACTTGGAAAGATTTGACGGACAACGTGAACTTCATGGCCAGCAACCTGACCGGCCAGGTGCGCAACATCGCGGAAGTGGCGACGGCGATCGCGAGCGGCGACCTATCGCGCAAGATCACGGTGGATGTGCGCGGCGAAATCTTGCAGTTGAAAGAAACGCTGAACACGATGGTGGACCAACTGAACCGGTTTGCGGGTGAAGTGACGCGCGTGGCGCGCGAAGTAGGCAGCGAAGGACGGCTGGGCGGTCAGGCAAACGTCCCGGGCGTCGCAGGGACATGGAAAGACCTGACCGACTCCGTGAACTCGATGGCCGGAAATCTGACCGACCAGGTACGCAACATTGCCGAGGTTACGACGGCGGTCGCGCGCGGCGACTTGTCGCGCAAGATCACGGTGGACGTGAAGGGCGAAATTCTGGAATTGAAGAACACGATCAACACGATGGTGGACCAATTGAACGCGTTCGCGGGAGAAGTGACGCGCGTGGCGCGCGAAGTGGGCACGGAGGGAAAATTGGGCGGCCAGGCCCAGGTACCGGGCGCGGGCACTTGGAAAGATTTGACGGACAACGTGAACTTCATGGCCAGCAACCTGACGGGCCAGGTACGCAACATCGCGGAAGTGGCGACGGCCGTAGCGCGCGGCGACTTGTCCCGCAAGATCACCGTGGACGTGAAGGGCGAAATCTTGGAGTTGAAGGACACGCTTAACACGATGGTGGACCAACTGCGGTCGTTCGCTTCGGAAGTGACGCGCGTGGCGCGCGAAGTCGGCACGGACGGCAAACTTGGCGGCCAGGCGCTGGTCCCGGGCGTCGCGGGAACGTGGAAGGACTTGACCGACTCGGTGAACTCGATGGCCAGCAACCTGACCGGGCAGGTACGCAACATCGCGGAGGTTTCGACCGCGATCGCCAGCGGCGATCTTTCGAAGAAAATCACGGTGAACGTGAGCGGCGAAATTCTTCTGTTGAAGGAAACGATTAACACGACGGTGGACCAGCTGAACGCGTTCGCGGGCGAAGTAACGCGCGTGGCGCGCGAGGTGGGCAGCGAAGGGAGGTTGGGCGGGCAGGCGAACGTGCCGGGCGTCGCCGGAACGTGGAAAGACTTGACCGACTCCGTGAACTCGATGGCCGGAAACTTGACGGCGCAGGTGAGAAATATCGCGGAAGTGACGACGGCTGTGGCGCGCGGCGACCTGTCGCGCAAGATTACGGTGGATGTGAAGGGCGAAATTCTGGAGTTGAAGAACACCATCAACACGATGGTGGATCAGCTGAATGCGTTCGCGGGAGAAGTGACGCGCGTGGCGCGCGAAGTGGGCACGGAAGGAAAGTTGGGCGGCCAGGCGCAGGTTCCCGGAGTGGGCGGCACGTGGAAGGATTTGACGGACAACGTGAACTTCATGGCCAGCAACCTGACCGGCCAGGTGCGCAACATCGCGGAAGTGGCGACGGCGATCGCGAGCGGGGACCTATCGCGCAAGATCACGGTGGATGTGCGCGGCGAGATATTGCAGCTGAAAGAGACCCTGAACACGATGGTCGAGCAGCTCCGGTCGTTCGCCGCGGAAGTGACGCGCGTGGCGCGCGAAGTGGGCAGCGAAGGACGCCTCGGCGGACAGGCAAACGTCCCGGGCGTTGCAGGTACGTGGAAAGACTTGACGGACTCGGTAAACGCGATGGCCGGAAACCTGACGGCTCAGGTGAGGAATATCGCGGAAGTTACGACGGCCGTGGCCAGAGGCGACTTGTCGCGCAAGATCACGGTGGACGTGAAGGGCGAGATTCTGGAATTGAAGAACACCATCAACACGATGGTGGACCAACTGAACGCGTTCGCCGCCGAAGTGACCCGCGTGGCGCGCGAAGTAGGCACGGACGGAAAATTGGGCGGGCAGGCCAAAGTGCCGGGCGTGGCCGGAACGTGGAAAGACCTGACGGATAACGTGAACGTGATGGCCGCAAACCTCACGGAGCAGGTGCGCGGAATTGTGAAAGTGGTGACGGCGGTGGCGGACGGCGAGCTGACGCAGAAGCTCACGGTGAACGCAAAGGGCGAAGTCGCCGCGCTGGCCGAGACGATCAACAACATGACGGATACGCTGGCGACTTTTGCCGACCAGGTGACCACGGTAGCGCGCGAAGTAGGAGTGGAAGGGCGCCTCGGCGGACAGGCCAACGTGCCCGGCGCGGCCGGAACGTGGAAAGACTTGACCGGAAACGTGAACTTACTCGCCGACAACCTGACGAACCAGGTGCGTGCGATCGCGGAAGTGACAACCGCGGTGACAAAAGGCGACTTGACCCGGTCCATCCAGGTGGAAGCCAGCGGAGAAGTTGCCGAGCTGAAAGATTACATCAACACGATGATTGACAACTTGAGGCTCACCACGGACCGCAACAACGAACAGGACTGGCTGAAGACGAACCTCGCGCGGTTGACGGGTATGTTGCAGGGGCAACGCGATCTGGCCACGGTGGGACGCATGCTGCTCTCCGAATTGGCGCCGCTGGTGAGCGCGCAGCAGGGCGTGATTTATCAAATGGCGGAAGAAGAATCGAGCGACTTGGTGCTGCTATCGGCGTTCGCCAATAACGGGCAAGATGGTCATCCGGATCGGCTGCTTGTTGGCCATGGATTAGTCGGGCAGTGCGCGGCGGAGAAGCGGCGCATGTTGATCACCGAGGTGCCGTCAGACGCGGTGCCGATCCGCTCGGGATTGTTCCAGGCCGTGCCGCGCAACATCATCGTGTTGCCCGTACTTTTCGAGGACCACGTGAAAGCGGTGATCGAGCTGGCTTCCCTGAATGCGTTCACCGCGTCGCACCTGGCGTTCCTGGAGCAGTTGACCTCCAGCATCGGCATCGTGCTGAACAGCATCGAGGCCACGATGCAGACGGAAGGGCTGCTGAAGCAATCGCAACAGCTGGCGACCGAATTGCAGACGCAACAGACCGAATTGCAGCAGACCAACGAACAACTGGCGCAGAAGGCGCAGCAACTCGCCGAGCAAAACGTGGAAGTGGAGCGCAAGAACCAGGAAATCGAGCAGGCGCGACGCGCGGTGGAAGAGAAAGCCAAAGAACTCGCGCTGACCTCGAAATACAAATCGGAGTTCCTCGCGAACATGTCCCACGAGCTGCGGACTCCGCTCAACAGCATTCTCGTGCTGGGGCAGCAGCTTACCGACAATCCGGACGGCAACCTGACGCCGAAGCAGGTGGAATTTGCGCGGACGATTCACGGCGCCGGAACGGATTTGCTGAATCTGATCACGGACATTCTGGACCTCTCAAAGATCGAGTCCGGGACCGTCTCGGTGCAGGCGGAAGAAGTGTTCTTCGCAAGCTTGCTGGATATGATCGCGCGTCCCTTCCGCCACGAGGCGGAAAACCGGCGGCTGAGTTTCGAGATCGAGGCGGATCCGAGACTTTCGCGGAGCCTGGTGACGGATTCGAAGCGCCTGCAGCAAGTTTTGAAGAACTTGCTCTCCAACGCGCTGAAGTTCACCGAGCAAGGCAGCGTGCGGCTTTCGGTATTCATCGCCGAGGGCGGGTGGAGCGGTGGGCATCCGGTGCTGGATCGCTCGGCTGCGGTGGTGGCCTTCGAGGTATCGGATACAGGCATCGGCATCCCGCCGGAAAAGCAGCGGATTATTTTCGAAGCTTTCCAGCAGGCCGACGCCGGCACCAGCCGCAAGTACGGCGGCACGGGACTGGGGCTTGCAATCAGCCGCGAACTGGCGAATTTGCTCGGCGGCGAGATTCAATTGCGTAGCACTCCCGGCAAGGGCAGCACGTTTACGCTTTATTTGCCGCAGACCTACGTGGGGCCGTCCACGGGCGTGGCAGTGGTGGATCGCAAAACGCCTTCGGCCGCAACGCCGCTGCAACTTTCCGCGGGCGCCGCTCCCGATCGTTGGATCGAGAAGATTCCGGACGACCGGGAAAATTTGCAGCCCGACGACGCTGTGCTATTGATCGTGGAGGACGATCCGCACTACGCGAGCGTGCTGCGCGATCTGGCGCACGATCGAGGATTCAAGATACTCACGGCGGCGCGCGGCTCGGAGGCCCTGGCACTCGCGCGGGAATTCCACCCCACCGCGATTTCGCTGGATGTTTTCTTGCCGGACATGCTGGGTTGGACGGTGCTCAATCACCTGAAACAGGATCCCACGACGCGGCACATTCCGGTGCAGATGCTGACGCAGGATGAAGAACGGCATCACGGCTTGTCGCGAGGCGCGTTTGCGTTCGTGACCAAGCCCACCACCACGGAAGGGCTGGAAAGCGCGTTTGCGCGGATCAAGGAATATTCGATGCCGCGACGCAAACGGCTGCTGGTGATCGAGGATAACCCGGCGGAGCAGTTCAGCATTCGCGAGCTTTTGGGTTACGACGACATTGATGTCGCGGTGGCTTCCACCGGGAACGAGGCGCTCACGGCGATTGGTAAAGAGAATTTCGACTGCGTGGTGCTGGATCTCCGGCTGCCGGATATGTCCGGTTTCGACTTGCTGGAGCGGTTCAGCGAGACGCCTTCTTTGAGCGATTTGCCGGTGGTGGTGTTTACCGGCAAGGACCTTTCGTCGGAGGAAGATGCTCGCCTGCGAGTGCTGGCGCGCAGCGTGGTGGTGAAGGGCGTGGAATCGCCGGAACGGCTGTTGGATGAGACGGCGCTGTTCCTGCATCGCGTGGTCGCCGATCTCCCCGCCGAAAAGCAGAAAATGCTGGAGCGGCTGCACCATTCCGATGAGGCGCTGGTGGGGAAGAAAGTGCTGGTGGTTGATGATGACGTTCGAAATATTTTTGCGCTCAGCAGCGTGCTGGAGCGGCGCGGTATGACGGTGCTGACGGCGGGCACGGGCAGGGAAGCGATCTCGACCCTGGAATCCACTCCGGACGTGGCCATTGTGCTGATGGACATCATGATGCCGGAGATGGATGGATACGAAACGATGCAAGTAATCCGGCAGAATAGTTCGTTCCGGAGGCTGCCGATTGTGGCGTTGACGGCAAAAGCGATGAAGGGCGACCGGGAAAAATGTCTGGAAGCGGGCGCTTCGGAATATTTAGCGAAACCGGTGAATACAGAACAGCTCCTTTCGGCGCTCCGGATGTGGCTACACAGGTGAGTGCGACTGCTTCGACTACATTGTTTCGGCGAGTTTGATGGGGAAAGTGGCGCGGCCAACGGAATCATCTAGCGTGGAGGAAGCAGGATGACGGAGCACGGTAAAGTCAACATTCTGATGGTAGATGATCAGCCGGGGAAACTGCTCAGTTACGAAGCGATCCTCGGTGAGCTGGGCGAAAACCTCATCAAAGCGCATTCGGGCCGCGAAGCGCTCGACCTACTCTTAAAGAACGATATCGCCGTGGTATTGATGGACGTGAGCATGCCCGAGCTCGACGGCTTCGAACTTGCGGACATGATCCGGCAGCATCCACGCTTTCAAGAAACGGCCATTATCTTTATTTCCGCCGTACACCTGACGGATCTGGACCGCCTGAAAGCCTACCAGCGCGGCGCGGTGGATTATATTTCGGTTCCCATCGTCCCGGAACTGCTGCGGGCCAAAGTGAGCGTGTTTGCGGACCTGCATCGCAAGACGCGCCAATTGGAACAGTTGAACCGCGAACTGCGCGCCCTTTCCGCGCGGCTGATCACCATGCAGGACGAAGAGCGCCGGCGCATCGCGCGCGATTTGCACGATAGCGTGGGCCAGTTTGTCGCCGCGATGTCCATGAATAATGGCATGGCGCTGCGGCAAGCGGACAAACTGAGCCGCGAAGCAGCCGACGCCTTGCACCAAAACTCGGCGCTGGTGGAGCAGCTCTCCAAAGAGATTCGCACGATTTCGCATCTCTTGCATCCGCCGCTGCTGGATGAGGTAGGGCTGATGCCGGCGATCCGCTCGTACGCCGATGGCGTCACCGAGCGCAGCAACGTGAAAGTGAGCGTGGATCTCTCGCCTGAAATCGGACGCCTGGCGCCGAATCTGGAGATTTCCGTTTTTCGTATCGTGCAGGAATGCCTCACCAACGTCTATCGCCATTCCGAAAGCGAAACCGCGCACATAAAGATATGGCCTTCGGAAAAGCTGCTGACGGTGCAAGTGTCCGATGAGGGAAAGGGGATTCCCGCGGAGAAGCGCATTTCCATGTTTCTGGGCGCAAACCACGGCGTGGGACTGAGCGGAATGCGTGAACGTGTGCGCGAACTGGGTGGGACGCTGGAAATTCAGTCGAGCGAGAACGGCACGTCCATCACGGCGGCACTGCCGCTGGTCAGTGCGGTGGCTATCAGCGCCTAAGCTCAAATTCATCGCTCATGGCTATTATCGGGGATTTGCATGGAGGTGTTATACACTACGCAATTCTTGTTCATGTCCTTCGGGCTTTATGCGGGCCGCCGGCGCCCATGCTTCCTCCAGCGGCGGCAAGTTCAGTTCCAGTGGAAGCTGCAGAGGGTTGGAAATGCGCACTCGATTCCTGATCATTGACGATAGCGAGCTTGTTAGACAGGGCCTCCGCACGGTGTTGCAGGCGAATCCGGATTGGGAAATCGCCGGGGAGGCAGCGGACGGCGTGACGGCGGTGGAGCTGTTCAAAAACCTGCGGCCGAATGTGGTGATCGTTGATTTCCAGATGCCTGGCATCAATGGCCTGGAGACCGCGCGCCGCTTATTGGAAATTGCCCCGGCCGTGCCGGTGGTGATGTTCACGCAGCACGCCAGCGTGGATCTGGAAAAGCACGCGCGAGACGTCGGCATTCGATCGGTGGTTTCGAAGACCGATGCGTTTCCGATGGTCGGCATCATTGAGGCATTGCTGGGCAGTGACGGCCCGTCTGCGAACGGCGAAAACACCGCTCAAGATGGGAATGCGGGGCGTGACGGTAACGCCGGGCACGCCAAGCCGGAAAAAGTGTAACTTCGCTTCGCCCCTGGGCGAATTCTTGTAGCAGGCCCTCCACACAGCACCGACTACACAACGTTACGATTCAGCTCTGCCGGCAACGTTCGAATTGAAAGCAATCATTTTCGCTGAAAGCTGTTCGGGGTTATTTGCTCATCGGCGGCGCGAGGCAGGTATCGGTCGCTAGCGCTGTAGGAGTTGCGCAAACCGCTGGAGTTCAGCAGCGTTCAGGTCGGAAGCGGCGCAGAAGTTCATGGCGTCGCGCTGCCAGCAAACGATGTTGTACCCTCGGATGGTTTGCACAGCAGCAAGCTGCATCGTTTTCGCTTCGGACGGCCACACAAAAACGTTGATGAAATGTTTTTGGCGCTGATAAACGAGTGCGGCCACGTCGCGATGATCCAGATAGTCGAGCCGGCCACCCACCAGCGGGAAGCCCTGATCCGCAAGATTCCTGACCGGAGGGGCGAAATCGAGTTTGCCATCGAACCACGGCTTTACGGTGTGCTGGTCCGTGGATTGCACGTCGTACAAGTGGCCCGGCTGCAGGGAACGAATGTGGCTCGCGACGATTTGCTCAGACAAGAGATTCGTTTGCTGGCGGCCGCCGATCTCCGGCATCATTCTCGCGCCGAGCACCATCGCAATGAAGATCGCGGCGGCAACCGCGAGCCACTCAATTACCGCACGACGCCCCGTGGATGAGGGCTTCAGGTTCGGCTGCATTTCGCGAGGAAGTTGGGCGCGGATTTTAGCGCGGAGGCTTTCCGGCGCCCGTTCATAAAGATTCGCGGATCGCAGCGACTCGCGCAGGGCTTCGTGCTGAGCGAACTCCCTGGAGCACTCCGCACAGGATCTCAGATGTTCCTCGAATTCGGCGCTGCGTAGCGGATCGAGCTCTCCATCGAAGTAGGCGGGCAGCAGACGCTGAGTATCGTTACAAGCCACGATTTTCCTCCCGCTCTTTGGCGCGCAGCAGGCTCTTTTTCAACTGACCGCGCGCTCGCGCCAGCCCGGACATCACCGTGCCGATCGGAACGTCGGTCATCGCGGCAATCTCTTTGTAAGACATTTCTTCGAGTTCACGCAAAATCACGATCTCGCGAAATTGTACCGGCAATTCGTCGAGCGCCTCGCGCAGCATACGGCCGTCAGCCGCTTGCAAGAGGGCCGTCTCCGCGTCCGGCTGTGCGACTTCGGGCGTATGAATTGTTTCATCGAACTCCAGCGCGAGGTCGGCGGGCCGGTTCGTCTCCAGAAATGAATAGCTGGCATTGCGCACGATTTTCAAAAGCCACGCGCGCGAGTTGCCGCCCTGGTAGCCGCCGAAGAATTTGAACGCGCGCAAATAGGCCTCCTGAACGATGTCCTCGGCATCGTGGCTATTGCGGACGAGCCAGCGCGCGAGGTTGTAGGCCGCATCCATATGCGGCAATACAACCTGCTCGAAGTTTCCGGCGTCGCCGGAGTTGCGCGTTTCGTCCGCCATGCCGGAATTACAGTCTCAAGTTCATAGACCTGAATTCAACCAGATTTATTCCCAAAAAGTTTATTGCGGCTGTTCTCCGCGAAATCGTTCCTGACGCCGTGTGACGCGCGATGCAACGGGAATAAAGCGCTCGGCGATCGGGTCTAGCTAGTGAACAGAGCACAGAGCAGGCGAGGCCGGGGAGGTTTTTCCCTCCCAACACGCCCTCCCCGGTCCTCTGCGTAAGAAAGCCGCGGACGCGAGCAACAGGAGAACAGAAAACATGCCGAAATACATCGAAAAAAACCTGGATCATGACGGAGTGGACCGGCGCGGGTTTCTGAAATGCATGGCCTGGGCCGGCACGGGAACGCTGTGCTTGATGCAAGGCGGCGTCTTGAAATCGTTCGCACTGAGCGACGTGCTGCAGCAAAAAGTAGGGCGCCTGAAAGGCGATTTGAGTTTTGTGCAAATCAGCGACAGTCACATCGGTTTCAACAAGCTCGCCAACCCCGATGTGACCGCGACGCTGCGCGAAGCAATCGCCAAAGTAAACGCGCTGCCCACGCCGCCCGCGTTTGTTCTGCACACCGGGGACCTGACGCACCTCTCGAAGCCGGAAGAATTCGACACGCTGGCGGAGTCGTTAAAAAGCCTCAGGACGGAGCGCATTTTCTACGTTCCCGGCGAGCACGACGTGCTCAACGACAACGGGGAGGCGTTTCAGGAACGCTTTGGCAAGGGCGCGCAGGGAGACGGGTGGTACAGCTTCGACCAGCAGGGCGTCCATTTCATGGGATTAGTCAACGTATTGAACTTGAAAGCGGGCGGATTGGGAAATCTGGGCGCGGCACAGCTGGAATGGATCGAGAAAGACGTTTCGCGCTTGAAATCCAGTACCCCGATTGTGGTCTTCGCGCACATTCCACTTTGGTCGGTATATCCGCAGTGGGGATGGGGAACTGACGACAGCGAACAGGCGCTTTCGTATCTGAAAAGGTTTGGTTCGGTGACGGTCTTGAATGGGCACATTCACCAAACCATGCAAAAAGTGGAAGGAAATGTGGCGTTCCACACGGCGTGTTCCACCGCGTTTCCCCAGCCGCAACCGGGACAGGCCGATTCGCCGGGTCCCCTGAAAGTTCCAGCGGAAAAGCTGCGTAGTCTGCTGGGAATTACTGACGTGAACTTCGTGCGCGGCCGGCACACGTTGGCCGTGGTGGATTCCAAACTTCAAGGATGAGGAGAGTCAGATGCGAAACGAGAAAATGAATTTTGGCTTGTCCAGTCGTGGTTTTCACACCCGAATCTGGAATGTTCTGCTGGTGGTTTTCCTGCTGTCACTGAGCGGCGCCATCGGAAGCTCTTTTTCCATCGCAGCGCAGCAGCAGCCTCCCGCGAAGGAAGTCACAATAGATAATTTCAGCTTTGGACCTATGGAATTAACGATTCCCGCGGGCACGCAGGTCACTTGGATTAATAAGGATGATGTGCCGCACGTAGTGATGAGCGTGGATCGTATATTCAAATCGAAAGCGCTCGATACCGACGATAAATTCTCGTTCACGTTCCATGATCCCGGCACCTTCGAGTATTTCTGTTCCGTCCATCCGAAGATGACCGGCAAGATCATCGTGAAGTAGCGACAGCGACGAACGTGAACCCATTCGATATGAAACAAGCGCTGCTGGCCAAACACGCACAACACGTGGTGCTGATCCATTTTCCCATCGCGCTGTTTTTGGCCGGCGTGGCGTTTGATTTTGCAGCGCAATGGACCAAGAACCGGACGCTGGCCGCCGCGGCTTACTACAATTTTGCCGTGGCGGCGGCTTCGGCGCTTCCTGTAATTGCGACCGGCCTGCTCGCGTGGCAGTTGCAGCTCGGCGGCGGAAAACTCAAGGGCATATTGCTGATGCATCTGGTCCTGGGGCTCGTTTCCAGCACGATGATTGGCGTGATTTGGTACATACACTTTCGATCGTGGCGCGAGCCGGGGACGTCGCTGCCACGTTATCGCGTGTCGTTGGAATTAGTGGGGGTTGTGGCTGTCGCGCTCACCGCACACCTCGGCGGCTTTCTTAGCGGGATTAACATTTCCAATTAAGCGTAAAAGTAAGCCGTGCGATCACGAGATTCCACGACTGGTCAGCGATTTACTTTTGACCGGTCGCCCGTTGTCTGGGATCCGCCGAGCGTCGTCGCGTTTATCCGTGACGAGCTGACAGGTGCGCCGACTAAAGATCCCGGACGATTTCCGACAAGAACCACGTCCTGCGCTCGGTCTGATCAATCCAAACCTCAATCAGGCTCGCCGTGGCGACATCGTTGTATTTGTCGCACAGCTCATGCGTGGCGCGCATGTAGCGGGTGAGCTGTTGGTTATCGCTAGAAAGTTCCGCAAGCATATCTTTCGGAGCGACCATCTCCTGATTATTGTCCTTCAACCGCTGGTGTTCCGAAACATCGCTAATCGAACGGAGCGTGGTTCCGCCAATTTTGCGGCCGCGCTCGGCGATATCGTCCGTCATGGCAAAAAGTTGCTCGCCCTGCTCGTCGAGCAGCAGGTGATAATCGCGGAAATGGCGGCCGGTCATGTGCCAGTGGAAATTCTTGGTCTTCAGGTAGAGCGCGAAAACGTCCGCGAGCATTTGGCGAAGGGAAGCCGAAATTTCGGCGACGCCGTTAGGGCTCAGGTCGGTAGGTACTTCAATTTGCAAGCGCTCGTGTTCTTTTGCTGGGGCTGCCGCAGTCTTTGCCATCGCGTGTCTCCTTGTTTTTTATTCGAGGGTTCCTGGCATTATGAAAGAAGCCTGACGCCGTTCACATGGCGCCGCGTGAGTGCAATCAGCCGATTCGGCTAGCGGCCGTTCAAATAACCAGAATGGCCATCGTCATGCGTTTCGAGGATATGGCTAACCGTCCGGACCGGGGAGAGGCTATTTTCGAGCGAGCGATTGGGTGCTGTCAAGTGCCGTGCGCGGCGCCGCGCTGGACCGCGACGGCATGCCAGTGCCGCCCAGCGAGTCGCGCGAATCGAGGCGGGTGCTGCGGGTGTAAAGATGTGCTGTACAGCACACCTGCAGAGATCAAGTGTCGGGTACGGACCTGAAGAAATGAAGACTGCCCATCCGAGGTTTACTTGCGGCAATCTGCGCGCGGCGGCGTGTTCAACGCCGATTGTGTTTGTGCTTGAGAAGAAGACTTGCGGATGCAGCTTTTCCGGTCGCCCAGTTATACGTCTGCCCAGAGCTAGGCTGCCAGTGCGGGAGTCATTTTCCGCTGGCTAGCAGACCTGATTAATTCCCCTCGATTTTTTCCCTGGCCGCAAACTTTCGGTCAACGTGCGCCTCTGAGCGTGGACCGCCCGAATGCAGTACACAGCGCTTACCCACAGCGACTCCGCAGGTGGGACAGGGAACCGAGGAAACCTGCCTCGGCGTCAGTTCTCGCTTTTTCATCGCAACAGAGTGCGACACTCCTACCCATTTGAATGTTCAATTTTGAACAATTTGGTCCTGGCAGCTTCTGTTTGGAAATGCCGCGGGATTCGGACTGGCGCGAAGATTTGCTCAGTCGTGCCGGACAACACTAAGGAGGGATTTATTGATGTGGATTCCGCCGTCATATTGGAACTTCTTGGCGGCATCGCCCTGCGCGAAGACGGTTGCTTTATTCTCGAATGTGGCGACTTTTCTATCGAGTCCGGCGGAGTCCAGAAACAGTTTCACGTCAAACGCAGCGCCACTTGCCCTCGCATTTCGAGCAGACTGCGGGGACGCTTCGACAGAGCGACGCCGGACCGCGGAAGGGGCCATACCGCCGAATACCTCAGACCCCCATCCTGCCGACTGTTCAATATTGCACAGCCACAGCTCTTGGCTGAATCTAAGATGCAACCTCCATTGTGAGAGCCCTTAAATGGGCGCGCGTTAGGCATCGTTCATTTCACTCTGGCGCCGGCAGAACATTTTATTCCCCGCCACTCGAGGGGACCGAAGAGTTGGGGGAAAGAATATGCGCTTGGCAGAGGTCTGCGATGTCTGGAATCGATCGGTAGAAAGGCTTCAGAAAAAATGGGTTGAGTTCACCAGTGGAATTATCTTTGGCCTGGCGGAAGAGGAAATGAGGATGTGCCGGGAAGAACTGGACAAGCAAACCGAAAACCACAACCGCTAGCAGGGACAGTGGTGAGCATTCGAACGATGAGGTGGCTACGATGACTGAATACGAGGCGCGCACGAAACGGGCACTTGGGGCGCTTTGGCTCCATCCGCATGGTACCGGCAACCGCCATGGGAAGTTCGAGGGAGAGGGGCAGATTCTTGAACTGATATCCTTGGGCGCGCCGCTCGCCGGGATCTTGAACAAGCTGTGTATCGTGATCGATGTTCAGATCGGCGACGTGATCTCGTTGGTCTCGCTTGCCGACGCGGAAGAAAATCACCTCTGTTCGATCACCCAAAGGGCCTCGGAAGTGGGCCTGGACGTTTTTTCTTCCACAGGTATTCTCTCGGTTGACCAGACCCTTTTGGGGACGCTGGAGATTTATGCCTGCGATCCGCGACGACCCACGAAGGATGAAAATGAACTGATTGAACGGGTGAGTGATCTGGCGGCTATCGCGTTGCAACGTCACGCGCACGAACAGGATTTCGAGAGCGCCTCGGGACGTCCGGGAGGCAGGATTGGCGGCGCATCCGAAACGCCACCGTTCATCAATTGACTTCCTTTTGTGCTTGCGCGCTCAAATTCAACTGGCACAAAACGCTGCGATTAGGCTGACCACGGGACCATGTACAAACAATTCTTCGGACTGCGCGAAAATCCCTTCAACGTCAACCCGGATCCCCGTTACCTGTTCCTGACCCCGGAGACCCGGGAGGCGTTGGATGATTTGACGTATGGAATTCAGGCCCGCCAGGGCCTCATTCTGCTTACGGGTGAAGTGGGCACAGGCAAGACTACACTGATCTACCGCTTACTGGAGTGGTTGCATCAACAGCAGACGCCCACCGCGTTCATCTTTAATTCACATTTGGAAATCAATCATCTATTTGATTTCATTCTGGCGGATTTTGGCGTGCCGTCCGATTCGGGATTGAAACGCGGCGCGCTCATGCGCCTGAACTTGTGGTTGCTGGACCGCTATCGTGCGGGCGAGACGCCGGTGCTGATCGTGGACGAAGCCCAAGGCCTTCCCAGCCACGTGCTGGAAGAGATTCGCATGCTCCTGAATCTGGAGACTCCGTGCCAAAAGCTATTGCAGATCGTGCTCGCAGGCCAGCCGGAACTGGAAGTTCGCATCAACAGACCTGAATTGCGCCAGATCAAGCAGCGGATCGCGCTGCGCTGCAAAACGGCTGCTCTTACTCTCGCGGAGACTCATGATTACATATGCGCGCGCCTGCAAATCGCCGGCGCCGGCCAACGGCCGGTGTTTGCAACCGAGGCTATGGACGCTGTGCACCATTCGTGCGGGATTCCACGAGTCACGAATTTGCTTTGTGAACATGCACTGATCAATGCCTACGTGGAGCACGTTCGACCGGTGCCGGCGCGCCTTATCGCGGAAGTCGCGCACGAGTTTCAATTCGACGAAATCAGCCGCGTCGCCCCATCCCAGGCTTCCGTTGACGCAATGTACTCCAACTTGATTGCCATGCCCGAAACTGCGGTGAGAGCACCGGTTCATCCGCCGGCACCCAGTCCAATGCTCGTTCAGAAACAACGTGTCTCATCTCCCGGCGGGCGTGCCGCGCCGGTGTTTGCTGGAGGCACCACAGCCGGCCCAACCAACCAAACGGCTGCACCCATGCTGCATTGCGAGTTGATTTTGCCCCTGCAGGAAGGCGCGGCCACCTTCAATTCGACGAACGTTCCGCCTCTCGAACTTGGTGCGCACGAGCGAAGATGGAACGAGGCACCTCAACCGTCGAGTGCGGCTGAGCTTGCTTCTGATGCCACGTCGGAACTCATCGCCGAATTGGCGATGACGCAGAAACAACCCGCAGCCTTTCCTCGCCTTTGTGTCGTCGAGGAAAAAGAAAAGCGCGACCTCTCGCCAGCCTTCGGTGCGCCTCGGGTATCCAGTCCCCCAAGACCGGCCCATCCTCGGGTCGCGATTCAGGCAACAAATTCAGCTTCGATTAGGTCTGTCCATAAGGGTATTCGACCCTTACGCGTCCTATTGTCCGATTGGAGCGCGAGACGGAGAAATCGGGTCTCCTCCAGCGCTGCTCCAACGGCGCGGACTCCCAGCAGTGTGATTTTGCGCCAACGGTTAAAGCGATCGTTTCATTTCTTCGGACCATGGTATAGGCAGTGCGTTGTTCGGACGAACCAATCTCTTACTATCTTGGGAGCGGTGGATTGGTCGCGATTGAAAGAATCCGTATATCGCTGGTTGCGGCAACCGTCAAATCCGACGGAATGGCGCCTGGCGGATTCGCACCTCTTGGACGCATGGTCCAAGGTACGACAGAAGAAAAGGTAATTTCTGCTGGCTGCTCCCGCACCCTCTGTGATTTCTGCGTGGCAGGAATTTTATTTCCAATCCGCTTTCGGGATTAGAGTCCGCGCCTCACCCCAAGACTAACGCGACGCGACACTTTTGCCGTGAATCGCGTTCATTTGAGAAGTCCGGGAATAGAAACGACGATCGCAGTCCTTGCAGCGGAATGGGCGCACCGGTATCAACCGCAAAATAGCGGATTCGATCATTCCTCTGCGCATCGACCGGCGAATGGCTTTGCTGTGGCAATGGGGACATGAAACAGACACCGCAGTTCTCCTTTCGGTTGAATCCGAGTCCGCAGGGTGCAACGACTAACGTTCAACATGCGGGAGGGATCCAAATCCTCTCAGCAAAATCCAACTCAGACGTTGTCACGGTTCGACTTCTCACCTGAAATGGCGTGCCCCATTGAAACAAAATGAGTCGTTTGGAAACTGTTCCAAAGTGAACAGCCACGCGCGCTGGAATCCTGTACTTTCCGGGGGAAACGATTTCTACGCATTCCCTCGCGGGCTGGAACTACTGGTGACCAGTCAAAGGGAATACGTAATTAATTTAAATGTCCACTTTGGCGCATACCGGAACCGATGCTATCCAGGCGCTGCCCGCCGGCAGAAGCTCGGACAGCCGCCGAAGACGGACTCTGAAAATCCTGTTCGTTCACCGCAACGTGGCGACGGTCGAACGATGCTTGCAGGAGTTGAACAGCCTGCAATTCCGAGTCAATTCAGATTTGGCGCTGAATTTGGATGAGCTGGCGGAGCGTACGCGCTCACAGCGTTACGACTTAGTTGTGGCCGAATATCCGAGCACCGGTCCGCACGGAGTGCGGATAATGGAGCTTCTGCGCCGCAGACAAAAGGGAACACCACTCATTTTTGTTTCAGATACGCCACAATGCGAAGCCGCCATAGATTTGGCGGCCAGCGACGTTCACGATTGCGTTGAAATGAATCGTATCGCTCGACTTCCCATGATTGTTCGGAGGATTCTCGACGAAAAAAAACTGAGAGGAGAACGCGACCAGGCTGAAAAGGACTTGCGCCACTCGAAGGCGCATTACCGCGCCCTGGTCGAAAACTCAGCTTACGGAATGTGCCGCTGTAGCAAGAGCGGCAGTTTCTTGGACGTGAACCAAGCGCTGGTGGCGATGCTAGGGTACGACTCGAGAGATGAACTCAAATCCACGAATCTGGTGAGCGGCCTGATTCAGGATCCCATAAAGCGGGCGCAGCTGCTGGAACAGTCTGTCCACACCGGACGGGTTGATCCCGTCGAAACCGACTGGAAACGAAAAGATGGCACGACGATGAGAGTTCGCCTCAGCGGCCGGAAAGTGCGCGGGGAGAAGGGTTCTCTCGATGGGTATGGAATTATTGTTGAGGACGTCACCGATCAACGTGCGCTCGAGGACCAACTCCGGAAACGGGCCGCTAGCGACGGTCTAACCGGGTTGGCGAATTACCGGCAGCTGGTGGATGTACTGGACGGCGAAATCGCGCGCTCCAAGC
The DNA here is from genome assembly GCA_963804655.1 of uncultured Acidobacteriota bacterium. Classification (GTDB taxonomy): domain Bacteria; phylum Acidobacteriota; class Terriglobia; order Acidiferrales; family UBA7541; genus Palsa-295. Next base: position 1,127,032 of record CAWDRE010000002.1, read on the forward strand.
GAACGGCCAGAGAGTTCACGCTGTTGTTCCTGGACCTGGACGGATTAAAGCAGATCAACGACCGCTACGGTCACCAGACCGGAAGCCGGGCGCTCTGCCGGCTGGCGAACGTGCTGCGTCTCTGTTGCCGGTCCATTGATACTGCGGCGCGCTACGGCGGAGACGAATTTGCGTTGGTTCTGCCAGAGACGACGGCGGCTCGAGCAACCTTGGTCGCGCGGCGTATCTGCGAGCTTTTCGCGGATGATAGCGAGGAACCCAGACTTTCCGTCAGTGTCGGCATCGCCAGTTTCCCCGCAGATGCCGAAACAATTGGACCATTGCTCTATGCCGCCGATGCCGCTCTTTACGCGATGAAGAATCAGAAGAGAGCTGCCAGCGCGTAGAAATGAGTTCGGCGGACTGAAGAGGGTGAATCTACTTACTGAGGCGACAGCGCGTCCGGTTCTAAGTCCGGCTATCTGGAAGACCGCTCACATCACCGATTCGATAAGGATGTGAATTTCGGAACGGCGAGCAGGGTGAGCCCAACTCTTCCCAGCCCGGGTACGAGTTCTTGTCACCCTGCTCGCAGTTCGAGGGGGAATCCTAAACCTCACGCCATATTGAAACTGTTCACTTTTGCACACTCTCGCAAATATTCTTGGGCAACGGCTGGGCGCTGGAAATGGAAGTTGCTGGCTCTCTGCAAGCACTGCCGACACCGCATCACCTCTGACCGTGCGATATCGCCAGTCCTATCTCATCAAACCATCCCATTAGTCCGCGCTGCGCACGAAAACCGTTCAACAGAACTCACTGTTCACCCGTTCCCAGGCCCGTGCTGCAGCTCGAACGAGGGATTAATCGATTCATGTGTGCACAATTGAACAGAAATGAATTTGCGCACCGCGCAGTATCCGTTGTGAGTGGAATCCCCGCCACTCATCCTTGGGGGAAACTATATGAAGATTAGATCTGCGTTGCTGCTTGGCGGAGCTTTCCTGGTTGCGGCGATGCCGGTTTGGGCCGATAGAATCGCTTACCCCGGAACCGGCGAAGAATCCCGAAACATTGCAAGCTCGTGGATAGAGTTCAATATCCATGCGCCGGAATTGAACGCAGCCGTGGACTCTGGATTCCTGGCGCGGCCTGCCTCACGGTTGGTTCTGACCGGAAACTTTCTGGCGAGCCGCGTTTTTGATCACACAGGCGCAAAACCTATCGTGGTTTCGGACACGTTCTTCGCGACACAATCGGACACGGACATTCACGGCGTCGGTCTGGGCCTCTTCGGTTCCTTCGATAGCGCTTCCTCCTTCGCACATAACGAAATGGAATCGCGCAGAGCGAGACACGGTCATGACGGGGGGATAAGCGGCGGCGACAACCCGTTGCTCGTCTCCGTCCCGGAACCGGGCTCTCTCGCGCTCTCGCTCGTCGGATTAGTTGGCATCGGATTGCTGGCTCTCCGCCGCGGAATCGCATAGGACTCATAGGACCGCGCGCTGCTCTCTATCGAACTGATCTATACGGCCGAATCAGTTGATCTCGGCCGCCCACTAGCGCAGGCGCTGTGCGCTTACTTTCGACGAGCATCCGACCTGGCGGCTGCGTCTCGTGATTGGCGCAATTTCCGCAACTCGCTGGTGTGACGTCTCTCTTCCTGTCCGCCGGGCCGGCGCGCCAACTCAAATTGAAATGTAAACGCGAAAGTGTTCACAACGAGACAGACCTGCAACTTTTCAATCAGTAATCTCATGCGGGTGTTGTGACGCAGACCGTGACACGAGGCATCCGCGCCATTCGAAACGACAGGCTCATGGAGTTTGTGCAATTCCGCATCAAGGAGGTGAAAACATGCTTGAGATTATCGCCGCAGTTCTGATTGTTCTTTGGCTGCTTGGATTTTTCGCTTTCCACATAACGTCCGCTTTTATTCACATCGCCCTCGTGCTGGGCCTCATTTTGCTCGTGGTGCATTTCATGAGGGGCAGCGCCGCCAGCGCTTAGAACCGCAACCGATCCCGGGCTGGCCTGGACCTGCCGAATGGTTCGCGGGACGTTCGTCTCGTTCTGATCTTTCTCGGCGGTCGCACACTCCAGCACCTTGCGCGAATCAATCAAGGAGAAGCCATGATTAGACGCAGCACGAAAGACAAGAGCGAAGGCGCGCTTCGTGAAGTGAAGGGCAGGATCAAGGAAAAAGCGGGCCAGCTGACAAAAAATCCCGACTTAGAAGCCGAGGGTTTCGGCGAAAAGATCACAGGAAAGATGCAAAAGAAAATCGGTGACTTGGAAAGAATTATCGAAAACGGTTGAGCCGGACGATACCTAACACCTCCGCGACATACGCCGGAGATGACGGTGTCCTGAAGCAATCAGCGAATGACTGGAGGTAGGTCATGAACCTATCAGCGATAAGCACGACAGAAATCGTAGTAGGCATCGTAATCCTGGCCGTGGTGGTAATCGCAGGCATCGGCATCTGGCGGGTTGCTCGCACACGCCGGACGGAGAGGCTGCGCACACAGTTCGGAGGCGCTGAATACACTCGCGCGGTGGAAGAAGGTGGCAGCCGGCGTCAAGCAGAAGCCGCGCTTGATGAGCGGGCCGTACGCGTCGAGGGTTTGCACATTAGGCCGCTCGCCGCGGGCGATCGTACGCGGTTTATCGAGTCCTGGGGCCGGGTTCAATCGCGGTTCGTTGACGGCCCGGGAAGCGCGGTAACGGACGCCGACCGATTATTGGGCGATGTGATGTCCACGCGCGGTTATCCGGTAAGCGACTTTGAACAGCGCGCGGCGGACATCTCCGTGGATCATCCCTTGGTTCTTGAAAATTACCGCGCGGCTCACCAAAGCGCGCTGCGTCAAGCAGAAGGCCATGCCAGTACTGAGGATCTGCGGCAAGCCATGATTCATTACCGGACCCTTTTCGAGGAACTGATCGCCGAGCCACAGGCGGCCCGTCCATAAGATGTGGATGGGTCAGGGAAGACGGCCGGGAGCCCTGTCGGGTCGCAGAGGTGCGACTCCAAATCGCAATGTGTCCCCTTCTGTACAGACGCGGATTTTTCGGATGACTACTATTTAGTGCCTGGATTCGCCGCCCGGGATCCGGAGCCAGGAGAAACGAAATGACCACCGTTAAAGCCGAGAAGTGCGCACACCCTGTTTGTTCGTGCACGACCACTTCGGGCAAGTACTGCAGCGCTCAGTGCGAAGCCATGGAAAAGACTCCGGACATTGATTGTTCGTGCGCGCACGCGGGATGCAAAGGCAAAACGTCCTAAGCGTGGCGGAAGAACGAGCGGGACTTTCATCTCGAATTTATAAGGGGAGAAACATGAAAAAGTTGCGATTGTCAGCGGTCATGCTCGCGCTGTTCTGTTCCGGGCTTCTGGCCGGTTGCGGCGGCACCGCCGCGAAGTCCCCGGATGTATCCGACAGCATTCGATCGGCGCTGGATCAAGCAGGATTAAAGGACGTTTCCATCAGCGAGGATCGCGATCAGGGCGTGGTAACGCTCGGCGGACATGTCACCAACGACAGCGACAAGTCACAAGCCGAGACACTTGCCAAATCTCTGGCGGGTGCGCAGGTGGTGGCGGATCAGATTGCCGTAATCCCAGTCGGCGGCGAAAAAGAAGCCAAGGCGGTGAACTCGGATCTGGACGAAGGCATCGAGAAAAATCTGGACGCCGCGCTGATTCAGGGCAGATTGCACGACAGCGTGAAATACGAAGTGAAGAGCGGCGTGGTCACTCTGACTGGAGAAGTGAATTCGGAAAACAAGCGTGCGCGCGCCGAGAACGTGGCGACGGGCGTGCCCAACGTAGTGCAAGTGGTGAATGACCTGCAAGTGAAGAATCAGAAAGCTAGTTCATCAGAATAGCGGCCGGCGCTGACCTCTACGAGATCACGGAACGCGGCCGCGCCGAGTTCTTTCCTGCAAGCGCGCGAATTGATTTCTCGAGCGAAGACTGCGGCGGTGGACCCGGGAAGGAGATTCTATGTCGTTCGGCATTTACGCGATTGGATTCGCGATCTTAATCAGCGGCCTGATCTACGCCGCATACTTGCTGCACATTCCCGCGCACTGGATTGTGGTGGGCGCAGTCGTACTGCTGGGATTTGGGATCCTGACGGGAGTAAAGGCGACGCGCCAGCGGGATCCTGCGGGATAGTGGAAACGGGCTATACGGCCGCGAGCATGTCACATAGTTTAGAAATGCGTTTTTGCGTTAAAGGAGATTGTCAATGTTGCTGCTAATCGTTCTTCTAGTGTTGTTGTTCGGCGGAGGCGGGGGCTATTACGGCTATTCCAGGTGGGGGACCGGCGGAGGGCTTGGGGTCGTTGGCACGGTGCTCCTCATCGTACTGGTCGTCTATTTGCTTGGCGGGTTGCGCTGACTTCCAGGATCGGCGATTGAGGCGAATAGTCTCGGCGGAGCTTCACGAGCGAAGCGGCTCCTCGCCGTGTGGTGTTCCCAATCGACACTTCAACCGTGAACGCCTGCGGGACGAGGCTAATTGCCGTTCCGCATTCTCGTCCGTTTTGAAATCTCTCCGTTTTACTCAACTCGTGTCTGTCATACGAATGTGCGAAATGTGACTCAAATTGAACAGATTTCAAAAACCGTCTGGGTCAATATGCGCAAGTCAAAGTAGCCCTTCCATCCGCGCAACCCGCAGCAGCAAAGTCAGACCGGGCAAACGAAGGATGATCAGGCAAGGTTCTGAAAAATGCGTACTCTCCGCTCGATTCGATATTTTTTGCTCGCGCTCGTAATTTTAGCGATTCCGGCAACGGCACACGCGCAGTTCAGCGCGTCTATTACCGTCGCTCCGCCCGAACTGGTCGTTTACTCACAACCGATCTGCCCTCAGGAAGGCTATCTGTGGACGCCTGGTTACTGGGGCTATGGCGACGAAGGCTACTTCTGGGTGCCGGGTACATGGGTGGAACCACCCACCGTCGGCTACCTCTGGACTCCTGGCTATTGGGGCTGGGGCAATGGAGGCTATGCCTGGAACGGCGGATATTGGGGCACTGAAGTCGGCTTCTACGGTGGCGTGAACTACGGTTACGGTTACGGTGGATCCGGGTACGAGGGCGGCTACTGGCGCAACAACCAGTTCAGCTACAACACCTACGTGAATAATGTCGGCGGCGAACATTTCCGCAACACTTATAACAAGACGGTGGTCATCAACAGGACCAATTACGTCAGCTACAACGGCGGAACCGGTGGAATCAATGCCCGGCCCACTGCCGCACAAGAAACTTTTGCGCATGCCCACCACACAGCGCCCACGTCTGCACAATCCGGCCAACGAGAAGTGGCCAGCAAGAACCGTGAAATGCTCGCGTCCGTGAATCACGGGCGGCCGGCAATCGCGGCAACGTCCAAGCCGGGAGAATTTACTGGGAAGGGTGTGGTAGCGGCACGCGGAGCTCCGGCCGAGACCAGGGCGACAGAGAATAAGGCCGAAGCAAACAAGACGGCGGAGACGAAGGCGACGGAGAACAAGGCCGAAGAGAACAAGGCAGCGGAGACGAAGGCGACAGAGAATAGGGCTGAAGCAAACAAGACGGCCGAGACGAAGGCGACAGAGAATAGGGCCGAAGCAAACAAGACGGCCGAGACGAAGGCGACGAAGAACAGGGCCGAAGCAAACAAGACGGCCGAGACGAAGGCGACGAAGAACAGGGCCGAAGAGAACAAGGCAGCGGAGACGAAGGCGACAGAGAATAGGGCTGAAGCAAACAAGACGGCCGAGACGAAGGCGACGAAGAACAGGGCCGAAGAGAACAAGGCAGCGGAGACGAAGGCGACAGAGAATAGGGCCGAAGCAAACAAGACGGCCGAGACGAAGGCGACGAAGAACAGGGCCGAAGAGAACAAGGCAGCGGAGACGAAGGCGACAGAGAATAGGGCTGAAGCAAACAAGACGGCCGAGACGAAGGCGACGAAGAACAGGGCCGAAGAGAACAAGGCAGCGGAGACGAAGGCGACAGAGAATAGGGCTGAAGCAAACAAGACGGCCGAGACGAAGGCGACGAAGAACAGAGCCGAAGAAAACAAGGCAACAGAGACGAAGGCGACAGAGAACAAGGCAGCCGCAGATCGTGCGTCGGAGAATAAGGCAGCTGAAAAACAGCCATCTGAAAAAAAGTCAGCGTCAAAACCAGCCGCAAACACCGAACATGCTCGGGCGACGCCAGCTACACACGATACGACGCGTCCCGCGCAGCCGGCGGCAAAACACGAACCTGCGCGCGCTGAGGTCAAACCCGTAGCGACAAAGTCGAGCGAAAGGCCGGAGCGTCAAGCCGCTCCTGCCCACACGGAAAGTGCTCCCAGGGCTGCCGCGCCACAACATCAGGCTGCGCCCAAAGCAGCAGCCGCACCAAAGCCCCAAGCGGAGCATCAGAGTGAGGACAAACCGAAGAAACCCGAATCCCGCTAGGGCGTCAAGGCGCCTGCGCACATGATGGCCTCATAACCCGTGAGCGGTTCGAGCAAAGAACGCGGGCCGCTCACCTTTTTACCTGGGGATAGCGCTTTATACCTTGACCGACCGCGACACCACATCTAGGGCACGGAATGGACAACAGCTGTTCGGGGGTGAGATCTTTCTTTTTCATCTGGACAGCCTGCAAAAAAAGACTAGCAGCAAAACAGTTCAATTTGGGACACTCGCCGCATCAGCTGCAACTCGGAAGGGCACTGACTTTTCATTTCGCGACGAGCAAGCCTAGTCGTGCAGTACGACGTTCAGGAGGGAATTATCAATCTGGATCTTGCTACTGTTGGTGTATCGGATGAAGCCCAGTTTGCGGAATTTGTTCATGAAGAAATTGACCCTGGACCGTGTCGTGCCAATCATCTCCGCCAGCATCTCCTGCGACACTTTGGGAAGCGTCTTGTGAAGATCGCCGGATGATCCATAGCGCGCGAGCAAGAGCAGCGTCCGCGCCAGCCGTTTCTCACTGGAATTGAAGAGCTGGTCTACGAGGTCTTCTTCGACTCGAATGTTTCGCGTCAACATGTGAGCGATGAAGCGGTCGGAGAAATCGTGTTCCTCGTGGAGCACTCGAACCATCTCTTCTTTCTCAATCACCAGCACGGTAGTGGGCGCGATTGCGGTCGCAGTCGCTATGCAAACGGACTGGCCCGCCAGGCACCCTTCCCCGAAGAAATCTCCCGGTCCCAGGATCGCCACAACGGCCTCTCTGCCGGGTTCATTGACCACCGTAAGCTTCACGCCGCCTTTCTGAATGTACATTACCTTTTCGGCGGGATCGCCTTGCGCGAAAACGGTGTCTTTTCGAGCGAACTCACGGACTTTTCTTCCCAGGCCGGCGGAGTCGAGAAACAATTTCACATCGAAGGCGTGGATTCTCGGATTCGCTTTTCGCAGGGAGCGAGGGGTCTTGCCAGTTACGCTTCGAACAGCGGAAGACACCATACACCAGAATAAGATGCAACCGATTCTGAAAACTGTTCAATTTTGAACAGTTTGTGTTGACGACAAATCCTATGGCCTGCCGCCACCCACCGCGGATACGTGGAGCCTTCCAGCCTTCGGAAACAGTACGCCAAGACGTTCGAGACGATCGCGGCTCAGGCCAACGAGAACAACGTTACGCCAGTTCGTTTCTTCGTGCTGTACTCTCTGCGGCACACGTTGCTGACGCGCCTGGGGCAATCCGGCTGTGATGCGTAAACGCTTGGGAGGATCGCGGGGCACGGCTCCGTCAACATTTCTGCGTGCTACGTCCAGCCTTCCGAGGACGCGGTCTTGGACGCGATTCCAAGGCTGCGTGGGCGCAAAATTGGGCACAACCAACCTACCGTTCCTCAGTTGCCGGTTGCGATAGGTAAGGCAAGCGCCGTAAACTGAGCCAATTGCGGACAACGCGCCCGTAGCTCAGTTGGAAAGAGCGTCTGCCTTCTAAGCAGAGGGTCGGGGGTTCGAATCCCTCCGGGCGCGCCATTCCTCATTTTTTGCTCTGACGAAGATCAGATCGAACGGCTTCTTATACGAAGGCACCCGTGACGCACGGTGCGTCAAAGGGTGGGGTCGCTCCCGCCCCTCTTTATTTTTGCCGCGTACCGGACGATCCTTCTTTTTCGGTTCATCTCTCTCGGTCCCAACAAGTTCGCGTCACTGCCAAGGTGAAGCGAATCAAAGCTATGAGTGAAGTACCGGGGTGAAGTCCACTTCACCCGTCCGAGCTGAAGTGAACACCTGGTGCGCCTGAAGTCTGGTACTGAAGTGCACTTCAGTACATTCCCGTTCCGAATGGGATGCCGATGGCTTCGCCCGAGGGTCAGACCGGCGAGAATCATCGAAATTGCCCCTCACTAATACAGAGGGGGTTTTCGGGCAAAACCTCTCCAAGTATTTTCGATTTGCGTGATCAAAATTTCTGGGAAAGGCACCTCGAAGCCTCGAAGAGCTGCCAGGAGGTAGGAGCCCTTTCAGCCCGGAATGGGCTTAATCCAAGAATGAATTATCGCAACATTCGCCGGTCAGTGGGTCTTCGCTTGCGGAGCGCTCATGCGGTCAAGTTCCGCTATTGCTCCCATATACTCGTAGGCGTCTAGGACCGCTGTTGCGACGGACGCCTGGAACATCTTTCTGGCCTCAGTTTGGTCGCCGTGAATCAGGGCGGCCTCGCCGAGGAAGAAGTAGGCCTGGCAGTGCTGTTTGCGCCCTTGGTTAGCGTCTATGCTTTTGGCCGACGCCAGAAAATCCGTTGGCCTTAGGGTTCCCAGATACAATCTAGCCGCAGGCTCCGGCCAGATCGATTTAAGTCCGGGGCTGCTCTTTCTGAGGGCATCGCCCGCGTTTTCTCCGCTACGAACTTGTGCTAGGTATAGCCAAACTGCCGTGGAGGGTTCCTTCGGTGCCAGTCGCAGAGCGAGCGTAAGGTCATTCTCGGCAGCCCTAAACTCCCCCACATAGAAATGCGCTATCCCCCGGGTTGCCAAGACGTGTGGGTCCTGTGGACTAAGCTGGACGGCATGGTCTAGATCCTTCAGCGCCCGCTGATAGTCCCTCTTACCAAGATAGGCCACGGCGCGATCACTGAAGTCGCCCGCAAAATTGGGCTCAAGCTTGATGGCGCGCGTACACTCCTCGATGGCCCGGTCATAGTCGCCCTTGGAAACGTAGGTGCTAGCTCGACTCGCAACTGCCTCGGCATAGTCAGGCTTGAGGCGGATGGCCTGATCGAAGTCCTGTAAAGCTCGATCGTATTCTCCCTTCTCTTGATAGACCAGGCCCCTGTTGTTGAACGCATCCGGATAATTTGGTTGCAACCGAATGGCCTGGTCGTAGTCTCGGATTGCCAGGTCGTACTCGCCTTTGTAGTCATACGTAATGCCGCGGTTGTTGAAAGCATTGGCAATTCCGGGCTTAATCCGTATCGCTGCGTTGAAGTCTTGGATTGCTCGATCGTAATCTCCCATGTTTCGGTAAGCAGAGCCACGGAGGATTAATGCGAGTGCAAGATTCTCCTGAGAAAGTTGTCCCGACTCGACCAGCGCCGTACAGTGTGGCAGCGCAATATCGGGATGGCTCGCGACATTCTGTTCGCATTGCTCGTCATCAATCACGAGCTGCGACTGTGCCCTGCAACCGCCTGCGAGCGCGCAAACAAGCACCAACATTGTTCCGGTCATCTGCAGGCGTGACTTCCCGTTTCGGTAAACGAGCATCAATGGGTTTCCGCCTTGATTTCTTACTGAACGAAACAATACACCTGGTCTGTCTTGCTGCTCAATAAGTCGTTGTTCGGCACAGTCTAGGATTGCTGACACACTTCCACTTCATTCCCTTCCAAATCTTTGAAGCGGAAAAATCTATTGCCGCCAGAGTCGCTTTGCAGCGGGTCCACAGCGACGCCTCGGGAGGAAAGATACTCGTGCGCGGCCTCCACCTTCTTTGCAAAGAGAATCGGCGGCCTGCCGGGTCGGACATCGGGCCGTTCATTGCCAACGACCTCAGAAAGATAAACTTGTGGATCGTCCGACGTATACCCTAACACCATGCTGGCTTCCTCTACCTTTGTGGAGGAATAATTGAGGCCCAGTTTTTCGGAATACCACAGCCGAGCTGCTTCCACGTCAACGACGTCAACGGCAACCCCATCGGACGGGGCGAAGATTCTCTTGTTCCAAAACATTGTGGCCTCTCCGATACCGACATAGGCACGTCACCAATGAGCGCAACATTTTACACGAATCCTCTCCTCGCCGGGTCCGTAGGCCCTTCGATGAAATGCTCTGGAACGTGGACAATGTGTCGGGTTACCACAAAAGTCCCTCTCTAGGCTACGAATTAGGTTACAGGCTCAAACCCAGCGGGGAGCTTAATGTGCGGCAAACTTGCGACGAAATCATGGAAGAAAGTTCGGAAATCGTCCCCCAGGGCGCGCCATTTTTTGCCCCGCGCGGCGCATCGGTCAAGCCGCTGAACGGCGCGGTTAGATGTCGTCAGAGAGGATGCCTCGCAAAGCAACCGCAAGACTCATTTAGCCTCGCGTGGAACGATTCGCAGCGGGAGTTTTTCCGTTGTGTGCTTCCGCTGCCCTGTTTTTAAGTTCAGACACAAACGCGCGTTGGACGCGGTTGAAACTGCGTCCGCGGAGCACGGCGGCCACAATCGTGCGCGTAGCCTGAGTGTCGCTGAGCCGCACGTAACGGCAGCCTACGTTGCGGTCAATCGCCATTTCCGGGATGAGCGAGACACCCACACCCGCCGCAACCATTCCCAACAGACTGCTGAACTGGCCGCTTTCGAAGGCAATGTTCGGAGCAATGCGGGCGTGCATGCAGGCTCCGATGCTGAGATCGCGGAAACAGTGTCCGTCGCGCAACATGACGAACGATTCTCCGCGGAGATCTTTAAGAGCGAGCGATTTTGCGGACGCGCGTGGATCGTCTCTTTTCAACACCGCGAACAGCGGCTCGGTGCGGATGGGGAACAACTCCAGATCCTTGTGGCGCAGTGGAAGAGCAAGAATCGCGACATCAATGGACAGGTCACGCAGACCTTCTACCAGGACCGACGTCGTTTCTTCGACGATGCGTAGTTTCGCATCGGGGTATTTGTTTGCGAAAGCTCTCGTGTAACTCGGCATCAGATACGGCGCAACAGTTGGTATGACGCCGACCGCTATGCTGCCGCGAAGGTCTGAGTTCTTGGCGGCCACGCTCGACCGCGCCACGTCCATCTGCTCCAGAATCGCGCGGGCGTGAGGAATAAAAGCCCGCCCGGCCTCGGTCACGCGAACGCTGCGCCCCAAACGGTCAAAGAGCTTGGCACCGAGATCTTCTTCGAGCTTTAGGACCTGCTGCGAGAGCGAGGGCTGGGCAACCTGGCAGCGCTCGGCGGCGCGGCTGAAATTACCTGTGTCGGCAATGGCGCAAACATATCGTATCTGGTGAAATTCCATAGTGTATGCCTATACCTAGGATGCGATTTAGATATTGGAACTATCTCCTGCCAAGATGCTACTCTAAATTCGTCGAGACCGCTGCGCGGATTTCCGTGGTCTCATTCGCCGCATCGAAAAATTGGAAGGAGAGAACTTATGTCAGCCGAAGCGAAGTGCCCGTTTCATCATAGCGCCAGCGCCAGCACAACGAACCATGACTGGTGGCCGAACCAGTTGAATTTGAATCTGCTGCACCAGCATTCATCGTTGTCCGACCCCATGGGCGGGAATTTCAATTACGCGGAGGAGTTCAAGAGCCTCGACTACCAGGCTCTGAAAAAGGATTTGGCCGCGCTGATGACAGACTCGCAGGACTGGTGGCCTGCTGACTTCGGCCACTATGGCCCGCTATTTATTCGCATGGCGTGGCACAGCGCCGGTACCTACCGCACGGGCGATGGTCGCGGCGGCGGCGGCAGAGGCCAGCAGCGCTTCGCTCCGCTGAATAGCTGGCCGGACAACGTGAACCTGGATCGAGCGCGACGTTTGCTATGGCCGCTGAAGCAGAAATACGGAAAAAAGATTTCGTGGGCCGACCTGATGATCCTCGCTGGCAATGTCGCCCTGGAAACCATGGGCTTCAAGACGTTCGGTTTCGCAGGCGGACGCCCGGACGTCTGGGAACCGGACCTCGACGTCAACTGGGGGATCGAAACAACCTGGTTGGGCACGGACAAACGCTATTCCGGTGAGCGCGATCTTGCCAATCCCTTCGGCGCTACCACGATGGGCCTCATTTATGTCAACCCGGAAGGCCCGGAAGGCGTTCCCGATCCGGTGAGGGCCGCTCGGGATATTCGCGAGACGTTCGCCCGCATGGCGATGAACGACGAAGAAACCGTCGCTTTGATTGCGGGCGGCCACACTTTCGGCAAGACACACGGAGCTGGTCCGGGCGCCCACTTGGGCAAGGAACCCGAAGGCTCGCCGATCGAGGAGCAAGGTCTTGGGTGGACAAGTGCTTACGCCACCGGCATCGCAGGTGACGCCATCACCAGCGGCCTGGAAGTCACCTGGACGAGCACGCCGACAAAATGGAGTAACGACTTTTTCGAGCACCTCTTCAAGTACGACTGGGAACTGACCAAGAGCCCCGGCGGCGCGCATCAGTGGAAGCCCAAAGGCAACGTCGGCCCAGGCACAGTGCCAGACGCCCATGACCCCTCAAAGCGTCACGCGCCCGCGATGCTCACCACGGATCTCTCTTTGCGGTTCGATCCCATCTACGAAAAGATTGCCAGGCGCTTCTACGAGCACCCGCAAGAGTTCGCGGACGCTTTCGCCCGCGCATGGTTCAAGCTGACGCATCGCGACATGGGCCCCCGCGCGCGTTGCCTCGGCCCCGAGGTTCCGAAGGAAGAACTGCTTTGGCAGGACCCGATCCCAGCCGTGAATCATGCATTGGTCAACGACAAGGACGTCGCGGCCCTGAAAGAAAAAATTCTGGCCGCTGGGCTGACGGTTTCGCAACTCGTCTCCACCGCTTGGGCGTCGGCGTCCACCTTCCGCGGGTCCGACAAGCGGGGCGGCGCAAACGGAGCGCGCATCCGCCTTGCTCCGCAAAAGGACTGGAAGGTCAATCAGCCCGCGCAGCTGCAGAAAGTGTTAGCGGCGCTCGGAAAGATTCAGAGCGAGTTCAACGCCTCGCAGTCCGGCGGTAAGAAGATCTCGCTGGCCGACTTGATCGTCCTGGCGGGTTGCGCAGGCGTCGAGCAGGCCGCGAAGAATGCGGGCATCGCCGTGACCGTTCCCTTCGCCCCCGGCCGCATGGACGCTTCGCAGGAGCAGACCGACGTGCATTCTTTGGCGGTGCTCGAACCGGCCGCCGACGGCTTCCGGTCCTACCGCAACGGAAACGCCGGCGCAACAGCCGAAGTCGAACTCCTCGACAAGGCGCAACTCCTGACGCTCACTGGGCCGGAACTCACCGTGCTGATCGGCGGTATGCGGGTGCTGAACACCAACTACGGACAGACCAAGTTCGGCGTTTTCACCAAGAAGCCGGAGGCATTGACCAACGATTTCTTCATCAACCTGCTCGATATGCGCACAGCCTGGAAGGCGACCTCGGATGCGAACGATACGTTTGAAGGGCGGGATCGCAAGACGGGTGAAGTTCGCTGGACGGCCACGCGCGCCGATCTCATCTTCGGCTCGAATGCCCAACTCCGCGCGCTCTCGGAAGTGTACGGCAGTTCCGACGCGCACAAAAAGTTCGTTCATGACTTCGTCGCGGCCTGGAGCAAAGTGATGAACCTGGATCGCTTTGACCTGGCGCCATCCCGCGGCGCCGCCGCTGCCTGATAAATCGTCCGGGCCAGAAGCGCCACGTTCCCGGTTGCGCTTGTGCGCGCGCGTGAGCCGGGCACCGCAGTTTCCGCGATCGGAACGCAAATTTCTCGCGGAGATTGCAAGCGAAGCGGGTCTGGTGGACCAGAGCGATTCTTAAACGGCGGAGACTTGCGCGTGGCCGCGCTGGCTCGCGAGATATTCCAGTATCGCGTGATTCCCGACGCCGGGCTGGTCCGTCTCGAAGATGTGGCTGGCGTGCGGGATCAATACGAGTTTTGCGCCAGGGATCCGCGCGGCGATTAGCCGGCCATTCGCTGCCGGCACCAGCCTGTCAGTCTCGCCGTGAATCAGCAACGTCGGCGCCTTGATTTGCGCGATACGGCTGTAGGCTTCCCACGCGATAATCCCTTGCAGTTGGCTGCTGTATGCTCGTGCACTGGGATACCACTTCATGCGGATGGCCATATCTTCGTCAATCCGCTCGCGCGGTGTGCCGGCGTCGTAAATGAATGGAATGATGGCCTCCGTCGCTTCTTCCGGAGTCATTCCCTGGCGCAGCAGAGTTTCCAGCACTGCCGGTGCGGCCTGCACGGCCTCGGGCCCGCCGGAAGCTGTACAACCGAGAATGAGCGAGCGCACGCGCTGCGGATATTGCAGCGCAAATTCTTGCGCAATCATGCCTCCCATGGAAATTCCGAAGACGTGCGCGCTCAGCACGCCCGCTGCATCCAGAACGGCCGCCGCGTCGGAAGCCATCAAGGCGATGGAATAGACACCGGAAGGGACATCACTCTGTCCCACGCCGCGATTATCCAGCGCAATGGTGCGATAGCTCTGCGCCAGCGCCGGACGCGTGCGATGCCACATGTAGGAGGGATAACTCAGGCCCATGATCAAAAGCAGAGGTTCACCCGCGCCTTCTTCATCCCAATAAATTCTGGCGCCTGCATTCTCAACAAATGGCACGGAGCCTCCGTTTGGGCGAAATGGTGAAGACCCGGGCGGCTCCTGAGAATATCGTGAACTCAGATAGTCACCCACAGATGAATGTTACTAATGCGGCCGCCATTGTATATAATCCCGCTCACCATGCCAAATCAAGAAACGCAGTACCACCTCGCCGACCGCATCGCCACGATTACGCTTAACCGGCCCGACAAATTGAACGCGTGGACGGCCATCATGGAAAGCGAAGTGCGCGCCGCGATGCTGGATGCGGAGCGCGACGAGAATGTCCGTGTGATCGTCTTGACGGGCGCGGGTCGCGGCTTCTGCGCGGGCGCGGATATGTCGCTCTTGAGCACCGTCGCGACGCAGGGGCTGGACGCGGCGCGGCGCGCGCAAGCGGTGGAAACCGCCGCCGGCGCGGGTGACGGCGTGCGCGCAGACTTCCAGAAAAAGTATTCGTATTTTCCGGCCCTCAGCAAGCCCGTCATTGCCGCGGTAAACGGTCCGGCCGTGGGTTTGGGATTGGTGATCGCTTTGTATTGCGACTTACGCTTTGTTTCCGATGCCGCGCGTTTCAGCACCGCCTTTGCGCGCAGGGGACTGATTGCCGAATACGGGATGGCCTGGATGTTGCCGCGCGTGGTGGGACTGCCCAACGCGCTCGATTTGCTATTTTCCGCGAGAATGATTGACGCAGCTGAAGCAATGCGAATGGGTCTGGCGAACCTGGTGTTTCCCCAAGAAACATTCCACGAGAAGGTGCGCGAATACGCCGCGGAGCTGGCGTCGAGCGTCAGCCCGCGATCGCTGCGCGTGATGAAGCGGCAGATATACGACGCGATGTTCCAAACTCTGACGGAAGCCTTCGAAACGTCCGAGCGGGAAATGCTGGCGAGCCTGCAGTGCGCGGATTTCAAGGAAGGCGTCGCGCACTTTGTAGAAAAGCGCGCTCCCGTTTTCACCGGGAAATAATCCTCGCTTATGAACTTCGAACCCAGCGCCAAAACGAAAGAATTACAACAACGCTTGCGGCAGTTCATGGATGCCCACGTGTATCCGAACGAGCGCAAGTTCGAAGAGGGAGTGGCGCGCGAGCGCTGGAAACCCACGCGGATTATCGAGGAATTGAAGCCGAAGGCGCGCGCTGAAGGACTGTGGAATCTATTTTTGCCGCAGAATCCCGGTGGCGCCGGCCTCTCGAACCTGGAATACGCTCCACTGTGCGAAATCATGGGCCGCAGCCATATGGCGCCCGAGGTGTTCAATTGTTCCGCACCCGACACCGGAAATATGGAAGTGCTGGCGCGGTATGGCACCGCGGAGCAGAAGGAAAAGTGGCTGAAGCCTTTACTGGCGGGAGAAATTCGCTCTTGTTTCGCGATGACGGAGCCGGACGTGGCCTCCTCGGATGCGACGAACATCGCATCGCGGATCGAACGGCACGGCGATGAGTATGTAATCAACGGACGAAAGTGGTGGACTTCGGGAGCGGGCGATCCTCGCTGCAAAATCGCGATCTTCATGGGCAAGAGCGATCCCGTGGCACCGGCGCACAAGCAGCAGTCCATGATTCTGGTGCCGCTGGATACACCCGGAGTAAAAATCGTGCGGCTGCTGACGGTTTTCGGCTACGACCACGCGCCGCATGGCCACGCCGAAATTAGTTTCGAGAATGTGCGCGTGCCGGCGGCCAACATGCTGCTCGGCGAAGGCCGCGGGTTTGAGATCGCCCAGGGACGTTTGGGGCCCGGGCGGATTCATCATTGCATGCGATGCATTGGGCTCGCGGAGCGCGCACTGGAAACCATGTGCAAACGCGTGCAAACGAGGATGGCCTTCGGAAAAACGCTGGCCGAGCAGGGAACGATTCGCTCGAATATCGCCGCATCCCGCATGGAAATCGAACAGGCGCGGCTGCTGACCCTGAAGGCAGCGCACATGATGGATACCGTGGGTAATAAAGCCGCGCGCGCGGAGATCGCCATGATCAAAGTGGTGGCGCCCAATGTGGCGTTGCGCGTGCTAGACCGCGCAATCCAAGCGCACGGCGGCGCCGGAGTTTCGCAGGACACTTTTCTCGCGAGTTCCTGGGCGATGACTCGCGCGTTGCGGCTGGCCGACGGGCCGGACGAAGTGCATGTGGAATCCATCGCGAAGTGGGAATTGGCGAAAGGCGATAAGCCTGCCTGACGCATGCTTCGCCTCGCGCCCGCGTTTCCGCATGCGCTCGCGCCTGCTCCCGGGATAGTGAAATGAGAACGCGCGACAGATTTGCGAAAGTGTCCGCTGGAGAAACCTATGGCGCCCCTCGTCCTCGATAATCCAAAAGCTCTGAACAAATTTGTGGGAAGGGAAATCGCCGTTACCGAATGGCTTCCGATTACGCAGGAGCGCATCACGCGGTTCGCGGAAGCCACGGGAGACCGTCAATGGATCCATCTCGATCAGGCGCGGGCCAAAAAGGAATCGCCCTACGGCGCGCCGATCGCGCACGGTTTTTTGACACTTTCTTTGATGAGCCAATTTGTGCAAGAGGCCATTCAAATCAAGGGGGGCTTGCGGCTGGCCGTGAATTACGGGCTCAACCGTGTGCGCTTTCCCGCCGCAGTCCGCGCCGATTCCCGGATTCGCGCGCGAATTTCGCTGGTGAACTTGAAAGAACTTCCGGACGCAGTGGAAGCCACCTACGGAATGACTATGGAAGGCGAAGGCTCCGACAAACCTGCGTGCGTCGCGGAATGGCTCGTGCGCTACTACTTCTGACGCGATGAGACCGGTTGTCAGCTTCGACTACGATAGATTCGCGGACGGGCGCAACATACGGGCCGAAATTAAATTCGCCCCGCCTCAGCCCCCTGCCACGAAGCGCGCAACAGCATCTCAATTTTCTCCGGCATGGACGCGAAGCGCTCGTCTTTCGTCAAGCCCTGGTGATAACGGTAATAAATCTGCTGCACGATCACGGCTAGCTTGAAACGCGCGAAAGTAAGATAGAAAGGAATCTCGGAAGCGTCGCAGCCTGTTTCTCGCGCATAGCGCTGCACGATTTCCGCGCGCGTAAGGCTCCCCGGCTCTGTCGTGGGTCCCCAACGATTGTGTTGCAGTTCGTCGGAGTCCGTTGCATCCACCCAATAGGCTAACGCGGTGCCCAGATCCGTGAGCGAGTCGCCGATGGTACACATTTCCCAATCGAGCACGCCGACGATCTTGGTGATGTCGTTCGCATCGAGCACCACATTGTCGTATTTGTAGTCATTGTGGATCAGCGAGACGGCGCTCGTCGCCGGCATATGCTGCTGCATCCACGAAGAAATCCTTTCGACTTCGGGATAATCGTGCGTCCTCGAGCCGTAATATCGTTCGGTCCATCCGCGCACCTGCCGCTCCAGGTATCCTGCCGGCTTGCCCAGATCGGCGAGCCCGACGGCTGCATAATCCACGCGGTGCAGGCGTATTAGATTTTCGATGAAGGATTCGCTGAGCCGCCGCGCTTTCTCCGCCGAGAAATCCAATCCGGCCGGCAGATTCCTGCGCAGAATCACGCCGCGGATCGGTTCCATCACGTAGAAGGGCGCGCCGATGATGGAATCGTCGTCGCAATGGACCAGCGCGCGCGGAGCCGGCGAATATGCGGAGTGGAGTTTGGAGAGCACGCGAAATTCGCGGCCCATATCGTGCGCGGATTTCACTTTGCTGCCGAAGGGCGGCCGGCGCAGAACGAACTCGCGCGAGCCAAGCTGAACCGAGTACGTTAAATTCGAGTGCCCACTAGGAAATTGGCGCACCTGGAGCGCGCCCGCTTCATCCGGAAAGTGGCGGCGCAGGTACGGTTCGAGTTTGGCGACGTCCAGTTCCTCGCCCGATCGAATCGCCGCAGGATGGTCCAGCAAGTCGCTCATGCAAGAAGTCTCCCTAACGATACGTGAGCATTGCCGGGTCTTCGATATGCGCGAAAGTATTGAAGGTGCTCAGCGTAAACCGCTCGCCGCTATAGAAAAACTCGCTCCAGGATGTATTTCGCGACATCCAAGTCAGCTGCAGCGTGTCCTCGGCACACAGATGCAACGCCCGCTGCATGCCCACCGCGATAGGGCCGCCCGAAGTGAAAGCCGCAACCCGTTCACCGCGCCCACCGGCGCCCAGAAACTTTTCCAGTCCGGAATTCACGCGCGCGCCAAATTCCTGCCACGTCTCCACTCCCGGAACAGAGAAAGCGCCATGCACCCAGCCGCCGATAATCGCCGCGTACAATCTTTGGAAATTCGCGTGCAATTCGGCCTCACTCGCCGAAGACTGAAACGCGGCGTGAAAATCCCGAATTGCTTGATCGCTCTCGAGCAATTCGCTCAAGCCGTGCTTGAGCACTTCTTCACCCTTGTATTCGTCGAATGCCGGCAGCACCTGCGGCTCGGGGAACGCGACACCGGCGCGGCGGTAGGCATCGCTCACCAGATTAACGGTGTCTCTCTGCCGCTCACGCGGGCCCACGCAAACGCGGTCGAACGCGATTCCGTGCCGTGCCCAGTAATCGCCCAAGAGACGCGACTGCGCTTCTCCCAGCGCAGACAATTTGTCATAGTTCTGCTTCAGAAACGATGCTTGCCCGTGGCGGACGAGATAGAGGATTCCCATTATTGAAGCGGCTGATTGAGCAGGGCGCTGCCGCAGTCCGTATTATATTGATGACCGCAAGCGCGTAGCTCCACATCCTTTATACCTGCTAGGACGCGTATTTTTAAATGCCGCGCCAGACCTAAACCGCTGCGCCTTCTTCCTTCTCAAACTGCTCGAATGTTTTGCCCGCAGCCGCGAGGCGCTCCAGCAGCGGCGCGGGCCGCCACAGCTCACCGTGCTGCCGATGAAATTCCGAGATGCGCGCGTGAACTTGCTTCAGGCCCACGGTGTCCGCATACCACATCGGACCGCCGCGCTGCGCGGGGAATCCGTAGCCGTTGATATAAATGATGTCTATATCCGAAGCGCGCAGCGCGTAGCCTTCTTCCAGGATGCGCGCGCCTTCGTTCACTAGCGCATAAACGCAACGATCCACAATTTCGGCGGCCGAAATCGTGTGTTGCGCGATGTTCGCTTCCGCCGCGGACCGGCGCACCAGCAAGGCCACTTCCGGATCGTGGATCGCCTGGCGTTTCTCGTCGTACTTGTACCAGCCCGCTCCGGTCTTTTGCCCGTAACGGCCCAGCTCGCACAGACGATCACCCGCGAACGGCTGGCGGATTCCGGGCTCTTCGAGATGGCGATATTCTTTGCGGATGCGCCAGCCGATGTCGAGTCCGGCAAGATCCCCCACCGCCAGCGGGCCCATGGCCATGCCGAAATCGTAAAGCGCCTTGTCCACATCCTCCACGCTCGCGCCTTCTTCCACCAGGAAAACAGATTCACGCACGTAAGGATGAAACATGCGATTGCCCACGAAGCCGCGGCAATTGCCCACCAGCACGCCGACTTTCCCAAGTTTCTTCGCAAGGTGCATGGCCGTCGCGATCACTTCTTTGCTGGTGCGTTTTCCGCGAACAATTTCCAGCAGGCGCATCACATTTGCGGGACTGAAGAAGTGCGTGCCAATCACGAACTCAGGCCGCGAAGTGACCGCCGCGATTTCGTCAATATTCAAGGTGGAAGTGTTGCTGGCAAGAATGGCGCCGGACTTGCAAACGCGATCCAGCTCCCGAAAAACATCTTTCTTGATCGCCATCCCTTCGAAAACGGCTTCGATAACCATGTCCACGTTTTCAAAGCCGTCGTAAGTAAGCGTCGGCGTAATGAGTTTCAACCTCTCGTCGGCAAATTGCTCGGTGAAGCGCCCGCGCGCCACGGAATTTGCGTAATTCTTGCGGATATTGGCGAGCCCGCGATCGAGCGCGGCCTGATCCGTTTCCTTCAGCAGCACCGGAATGCCCGCGTTGACCAGCACCATGGCGATGCCGCCGCCCATCGTCCCCGCGCCGAGCACCGCCGCGCGGGCCACGGGAACCGTCGGCGTATCCTTGGGAATGTCAGGAATCTTGGCGACTTCGCGTTCGCTGAAGAAAACGTGGATGAGAGCCTTCGATTGATCCGACGCGAGGCATTCCATGAAAAGTTTGCGCTCCAGCGCGCAACCTTCGGCGAAAGGAAGCTTGGTGGCGCCCTCGACGGCATCAATCGCCGCGAGCGGGGCCATCGTGCCGCGCTGTTTCTTGCGGGCCGCGTCGCGCGCTGCCGCAAAGATTGGGGCGTTTGCCTCCGGCGTGCCGAGTTTTTCGTTTCGCTCGCTCGTCTTCGGAACCGGCCGGCCGGCAATCTCGCGCGCGAATGAAACTGCGCCTGCGAGCAGGTCGCCCTCGACCAAGCGGTCCAAGATTCCGAATTTCAGCGCTTCTTCGGCTTTGACCAAGCCCCCGACCGCGCACATCTCGACCGCCTTCGCGACTCCCGCTAGCCGCGGAAGGCGCTGCGTTCCATGCGCCCCTGGGATAATGCCAAGTTTCACTTCCGGCTGCCCCACTTGCGCGGTGGCCACTGCAACTCGGTAGTGCCCGGCCATTGCCAGTTCCAGGCCGCCGCCGAGCGCGTTGCCATGAATGGCCATCACCACGGGCTTCCGACAGTTCTCCACGCGCGTCAGGAGATCCGGAAAACTCATCGTGGCCTGCGCGTTGCCTGATCTCATTTTGGCGAATTCCTTGATGTCCGCGCCGGAAACAAACGTGCGCGCTCCGCCAATCAGCACGCACGCCTGCACCGCGGCGTCATCGCCGATTTCCTCGATTGCTCGCGCAATGCCTTCGGGGACGCCGGGGCTCAGAGCGTTCACGGGAGGATTATTGATGGTGATGACGGCGATGCCGTTGTCGCGTGTCAGTTGCACTAGCTCGCTCATGGATGGGCTCTTTCCCGCGAAATTTTATGCGGACTTTGCGGTGACGCAACCGGAATCAATCACCAGCGAAGCAATGCGCTCGCGATGAAACGTGGCATCGCCAAAAGCAGTTTCCGATGCTTTCGCTCTCCGGTAGTACAAGTGAATATCGTTTTCCCAGGTGAAGCCCATGCCGCCGTGAATCTGGATTCCGCGATTACCCACTGTACGCGCGGCATCGCTCGCATACATTTTGGCGATGGATACCGCCGTCGCCGCGTCCGGCGAATTTTCTTCCAGCGCCCAACCGGCATAGTACACCGCGGAACGGGCGCTCTCCGTTTCCAGGTACATGTCCGCGCACTGATGCTGCACCGCTTGAAACATTCCGATGGGCTTGCCGAACTGCTTGCGCGTCTTGGCGTATTCCAGCGTGAGATCGAGCGTCCGTTGCATGCCCCCGACCAATTCCGCGGCGAGCGCGGCAGTGGCGATATCCAAAGCGCGCGTCAGGCCAGCCGTGGCGCCGCCGATTTCTTCCGCTGGCGCGCCGCTAAACTCAATCGCATACAGTTTGCGCGTAAGATCCATCCCGGACATCGGTGAAATTTTCACGCCGCGAGCCTTCGGATCAACGATGAACACGCCGTTGCGCGCCACCACAATGATGAAATCGGCCACCGCCGCGTCCGGGACGAAACATTTCTCGCCGGTCAGTTTTCCGCCGCTCGCACTCATCTGCACATCTTCGGGGTGCCAGCTTCCGCCGGCTTCCGGAATCGCGACGGTGGCGCGGGTTTCTCCGCGGCAGATCGCCGCAAGATACTTGCTCTTGTGCGCGGGCATTCCCACGGCATCCAGAACAGCTCCGGCCAACACGACGGTCGAGAAAAACGGACCGGGCAAAAGCGCGCGCCCCGCCTCCTCCATCAAGAGCATCAATTCCACTTTACCGAGCCCCACTCCGCCGTAAATTTCCGGATATATGATGCCCGTGTAGCCCTGATCCGTAAGTTTGGACCACAATGCTGCGTCATAGGCAGTTTCCGTTCCCATCAGCCGCCGCATTTCCGCGCTGGGACATTCGCCCGCAAAGAACTTGCGCGCGCTGTCCTGCAAGAATTCCTGGCTTTCACTCAGACCGAATTGCATGGCGTGTCCCCTTAGTAGCTTCTAGGCAGGCCGAGAACGAAATGCCCGATGATGTTGCGTTGCACCTCGGAAGTGCCGGCCTCGATTGTGTTTCCGCGCGTCCGCAGGTAAGCGTAAGACCACAGACCTTTATCAATCGCGCGAGGGTCTTCGCCCAGCAATTGCCCGTACGATCCCAGCAACTCCTGCGCGATTTGCTGTAGCCGCTGATTGAGCTCGCTCCAAAAAATCTTCTGAATTGAACCTTCGGGGCCGGGAACTCCTGTAGCAGTGAGGCGGCTGAACGCGCGCATCTGATTGAAGCGCATGATTTCAATTTCCGCGCTGCACTGCGCCAGTTTCTGGCGAATGATGGGATCCTCGGCCGCGGGCCGGCCGTTGCGCTGGATGCCGCGCGCGAGCTCGATCAACCGCGTGATGTAACGCTTGAACGTGAGATGCAAGCGCGCGCCGTACGAACCGCGCTCATACATCAAGGTGCTCATCGCCACGTTCCATCCATCATTCACTTTGCCCAGAACATTTGCCACCGGCACGCGCACATCGCGGAAAAACAGCTCGTTGAATTCCGATTCTCCCGTCATCTGGCGCAGCGGACGAACTTCCACGCCCGGCGATTTCATATCCACCAGCAGGACGGTAAGGCCCTTGTGCTTCGGCACATTCGGATCCGTGCGCACTACAAGTTCGCACCAGTTGCCGACCCATCCGTAGCTGGTCCACACTTTTTGCCCGTTCACGATGTAATGATCGCCGTCGAGAACCGCCTCGGTCTGCAATCCCGCGAGATCGGAACCGGCGTTCGGCTCCGAAAATCCCTGGCACCAGATTTCCTCCGCGCTCAGAATCTTCGGAATGTAACGTTTCTTCTGCGCTTCCGTGCCGAAGGCGATGATGGTGGGGCCGATGAGCCCCAAGCCCAGCGAATTGGCCATGGGCGGCGCTTCCACGCGCGCCATTTCCTCCCAGAAGATCGCTTGCTGCATTAGAGTCGCGCTGCGGCCTTCATATTCCTTCGGCCAGGAAACCGCAGCCCAGCGGCCTTCCTGGAGTTTTCGTTGCCAGGCCCGCAGATACGGAAACGATTCCTCGATCGGCTTTTCCCGCCACTCCGCCCAGTCCTTCGGCACATTCACGGCGAGCCACGCCCGCAATTCGTCGCGAAATGCGAGCTCTTCGTCAGTCAGGTTCAGATCCATGATCAAGACTCCCTGGCTTTGCCACGCGCAATCTGCACGCGCCACTTTTCTCCGATACTTGCGAAATCGTCGCGGACGAAGCCTGCTCACGCGCCAAGATTCGGCCTGGCCGCCAGCGCAGGGAGCAACTGCAAAACCACACCCTCATCAGCCAGGTCGCCCGGGCAGTTCTGGGAGTGCGGCGGCTTGCCACCTCCGCCTTTGCGTTGCCTCACCTGCTGCCGGGCTCCGCATCACCCAACCGGGCCGGCATTTGCTCCGCGCGACGCATCGTCTCCTGGCCCTGCCAATATTTTTTGCGGAGATCTTTTTTCAAAATTTTCCCCGTGCCGGTTTTCGGCAGGCTGTCCACGAATTCGAATGCACGCGGACATTTGTAATGGGCCAGGCGCGAACGGCAAAATTCGATCATCTCGGATTCCGTGGCGGCTGTGTTTGGCTTCAGAACCACCAGGGCGCGCGGCACCTCGCCCCATTTCGCGTCGGGCACCGGAATCACCGCCACTTCCAGCACCGCGGGATGCGCGAGGATGGCCTTTTCCAGTTCGAGCGAGGAAATATTCTCGCCGCCGCTGACGATGATGTCTTTCTTGCGATCCACAATCAGCAAGTAACCGTCTTCATTGACCGTGGCCATGTCCCCGGTATGGAACCAACCTCCGCGCAAAGCTTCAGCGGATGCTTCCGGCTGGCGCCAGTAGCCCTCCATCACGCCGTCGCCGCGCGCCACGATTTCGCCGATGGCCTGGCCGTCGGCCGGCACGTCCTTATCGTTCGCGTCCACCACGCGCATTTCCACGCCGGGAATTGCGTATCCCGTCATCGCCTGGCCCGCGTAGCGCCGCTCTCCTTGCCACTCCAGGCCGGATTTCATGGGAGAAATCGAAAGCGTCGGCGAAGTTTCCGTCAATCCGTATCCGGAATAGCATTCGCATGCGAATGTTTCTTCCACTTCGCGAATCAGCGTCGGCGAGGACGCCGCGCCGCCGATGATGATGCGGGTCAGGGTGCCCAAATTATAATTCCGGCGCTCCGGGCAATTCACCAGCGTCGTCGCCATGATGGGAACCAGGCTTAGCGTATTTACGCCTTCTTTTTCGATCAGCCGGAAAACTTCCTTGGGATCGAAGCGCTGGATCATCACGTGCTTTCCTCCCAACAATGTCAGGAAATGCGCGACGCCCCAGCCATTGGCATGGAAGAGGGGAATGGTGTGCAATTCGACGGCTGCCTTTTCAATTTTCAGTCCCAAACAGACATGCATTGCGTGCAGATAAATGTTGCGGTGCGTGAGCATCACGCCTTTAGGATTGGCGCTGGTGCCGCTGGTATAGAAAAGTTCTGCGACGGCATTTTCGTCAATGGACGCGATGTCCGCGCGATGAGGCGTGGCCGCAGCGAGCAAAGCTTCATAGTTCTGCGGCGAGAGCCAATCCGCTTCGGGAACGCCGTTCAGTAAATGAATCGCCCGTACGGAGGGAATATCCTCGCGAAAGGTTTCCGCTACGCCGAGAAACTGCTTCTCCACGAAGAGAATCTTCACGCCGGCGTCGTTGAGGATGTAACCGAGTTCGCCTGGCGTGAGCCGGATATTCAGCGGCAGCAGCACCGCGCCGGCCTCCAGGACCCCATAATAGGCCTCCAGCAAGCGATGGCAATTGCTGCTGAGAAAAGCGACGCGATCGCCGGACTGGACGCCGGCCCGGCGCAGCGCCCCGGCCAGCAGGCCGACTCGCTCCGCCATTTGCGCGTACGTCAACCTTTCGTCATTGCAGACCACCGCGGTGCGGCGAGGATACTGCTGCGCCGCGTAACGCAGAAAACGCAAAGGCGTGAGTGGGATATTCATTGCGTGCCGCGCCTCGATCAGGCGGATTGGCCTCCATCTACCACCAGGATGTGCCCAGTCACATAATCCGACGCCGCGGATGCCAGAAAAATAGCGGCGCCCTTCAAATCTTGCGGTCCGCCGAAGCGTCCCAAAGGTATTCCGGCCAGCAGCGCTTCCTTGTTTCGCTCGATCACTTTTTCAGACATGTCCGTCGGAAACCAGCCCGGCGCAATCGCGTTCACCTGGATATTCTGCATGCCCCATTTGCAAGCCAGGTCTTTCGTGAAAATGATCACGCCGCCTTTGCTGGCGCTGTAGCCGATCGCGGAAAATTTCGGAGACGATCCACGCAGCCCGGCGACCGAGGCAATGTTAATGATCTTTCCGCGGCGCTGCGCGATCATCGCCTTGCCAACCGCCTGCGAAAATAAAAACGTTCCGGTGAGGTTGGTCTCGATGACCTTGTTCCACTGCTCCAGCGTCATCGTTTCCACCGGCGCGCCCCACGACGTCCCGGCGTTGTTGATCAAAATATCTATGCGGCCGAATTTTTGTACGGTCGCATCGGCCACCGCCTGAACGCTCGCGGGATCCTTCACATTGCAGCCGAGGGCGAGAACTTGCACGCCGAGTTTTTGCAATGCCTCGGATGCCTGCTGGCAGCGCTCCTTCTTGCGCGCGCAGAGCACCAGGTCCGCGCCCATTTCCGCCAGAGCTTCGGCCATCTGCCTGCCGAGCCCGACGGAACCGCCCGTAACGATCGCGACGCGGCCATGCAGATCAAACATTTTCGCGGCGCTCACCTGGCTAGCGGCGCCGCCGGGCTGATTTCCAGTGGCAAAACACGTAGGTGTATATCATATGTTAGCAACTAACGCTAGCCGCTCGGCGCCGAGCGCCATTGCTCTTCACGCCACCGCCGCTTCTCTGCCGACTGACCCGTTCCGCGGCGTGCCGCCAACGTCCCACCACCTTCCGCGGACGTGCAGTTCAGCGCGTTCCAGGAAAATCATTGCCGTAGCGGCAATCCTGGCCGCCGCCCGGGCCGCATTGCGGCGTGAGCGCGTCAAACGGGCGCAGATAGGGACCCGGAGTGAAATCAATGAAGGCGGGCGGAATTGGAACCACCACCCCATTCACCGTATAAATGTTGAAATAGGGCCCCAGCGCGGCGGCGTCCCCGTTCAGCAAATTCGCTTCGATGATGGGCCATTGGCCGGTCTCCAAGCGCCGCAGCAGCGTCTCCACCGCGGCAATCGTTTCCGCGGGCGTGAACGCGCAGTGACCCGCGCGATCCACAAAGGTCTGGCGCAGCAATCGCCTGTTGTCGTCCACGCGATCCACCACATCCTTGTAGGCAGTCTCATTTTCCACCACCACCAATCCATCGCCCTTGGTGTGCATGGTCAAAATCGGGATGTCAATTTGCCCGTTGAAGATAATATTTTGCTCCAGATATTGCACCGCGCTGGGATTCGCTTTGATCCGCGCCGTTTCGTTCAATGTGTCCAGGTCGCGTTCCAGACTGAGGCCGGCTGTCTGGTAGAGCGCCCACACTTCGTCGCGGTCAACCGATTTCAGAAGCTGGATTCGGTAGTCCACCCCCGTGTTCCAGGAGACGTTCCCGCCGGCGCGCGCTTCAAGCTCGGCTCGAAAAGCAAACACGAAAGGAAAGTCCACTTGCTGATCCCACAGAAACTGATTCGCTTCCTGGCTGGCGAAGTCGGTCGGTGCCGGCTCCGGCGAAGTGGGAACGAACCAGCCCGGCACGTCACTCAAGGCTGCTGCCAGGGCGATGCGGGCGCGGCCCTGCGGCGTAGCCTGCGCGGCGGCGAGCACTTCTTCGGCGAGCGTCAGATTCGCGTCCGGGTGCGTGATGTTCACAACCTGCAGCCCCGCCGCGGGCGCCAGCAAAGTTTGGAACGCAAACTCCGCGTCCAGCGCCGTGTTCCACGTGGCCACTCCGCCCGATAACACTCCGCACATGGGCTGCGCTGCGTTAAAGCGTTTCGGGTTTCTCTGTATCAAACCCGCCGTAATGATGCCGCCCAGAGAATGTCCCCACGCAATCGTCGCGACGGGATGGCCGAAGAAGGAATCGAACAGGTCGAGCACCGCGATTTGATCGCTGAGCGCTTCATGGATCGCCCAGCCCGTAGTCGCATAAGAGGAACCGGCCAGAGCGAATCCATTCGCCAGCATAAAAGCGCGCGTCGCCGGATCGCCCACGTCGGTGGCGGGATTCGGGCTCCCCGGCGTCACGTAGCCGTGACTATAGAGAAACAGCGTTCCATTCCAATCGGACGGAACTTCCATCAAGTAAGTCGCGCCGTCGCTCAGTGTGCCGGTTTTCGTCGTCAGGCTCGCTTGCGCGCGCGATGATGGCGCGGCGGAAAAAATCAGGGCCGTAGTGACCGCGATGAAAAGTCCCCAATGTTTGAATTTTGGCCGCATGTCCGTTCCTCCTTTCGTCGCAAATTCCGTGAGGCCGTTTTTAGAACGCGGCGATGGATCCGGCGAATGTCGCGATCCGCGCGAGCGGTCCCCGAATTTCGAACCGCTGCCGCTCACCGCCTTCCGGATTAGAAATTCAGCCGCAGGCCAAGCTGTATCTCGCGCTTGGGCAACGCCGAAGTGAACCCGAGCGGTGTACTGGGCGAAACCGCCGCGCTTCCATGCACGTTGAAGGTGGTAAAGCCCGGCGCGAAGCCGAAGAGCGGGCTGACCTCGTTATTCACGCTGGCATAATTCGTGCGGTTGGCGATGTTGAATCCTTCGGCCGTCAGTTGCAGGCTGGTTGTTTCGCCGATTTTGTGCTGCCAGCTCAAGCGCATGTCGAAGTCAACGTAGTTCGGACCGAGGCCGGTGTCGCGCGGCGCGCCGATCGGCCGTTCGTTGGTGATGTGATTGTTTCCATTCACCGCTCCGCCCGCCAGCAAATTGAACGGATGGCCGCTGTGGTACTGGAAAATCGGCGAGAGCTGGAAGCCGGACAAGAACGCGTTCTTCCACGGACTATTGATCACCCCGGCGAGCACCACTTTGTTGCGTTCATCGAATTCGGAGAGCGCGCGATCCAGGCCCAGGTCCGTGGGATCTTGCGGGCCAAAGTCGGTGTTGAAGTCGGTGCCGGTGTCAAACGCCTTGCTGTAGGTGTAATTTCCGAAGAACGAGAAATTGTTGTTGAAGCGCTTGCGCACTTCCAGGATACCGCCCTCGTACAATCCCGATGACGCCGAGGTGTATTGATTGTTCTGAATGATCAGAGGATTTACGAAGCAGTTGAACGGCTGATTCGGGTTCGCCGCCGTCGCCGCGCACGGAAGTCCCTCGGTGCCGCCGAGCGGGTCGGTCTGCGGGACAAGGTTCCAGTTCCGGTAAGAAACTGACTTCCCGTTCGCCAAGGTTACCGTGCTCATAGGTGTCGTGGGCAGCAGATTGGTATCAATCGCTACCGGCAGCCTGAGCGTGTGGGAATAAATAAAGCTCACGGAAACCGAGAAGCCGGGCGTGATCTCACGTTCGATTCCAAGTGAAGCCTGTTGTGAGTACGGTGGCTTGTAGTTAGGCGGGTTGCTGAAAAGTACGGTGAGCGGCGAAAGTTGACCGGTGTTCTGGACGAAAATGCCGTAGTTGGCCACATCAGCTGGAGTGATGCAAGCGCTCGTCCCCGGTGCCGGATTTGTGCATGAGATCTTATTTGCGCCGGGCGCATTCCCCGGAGGCGCTGGCGTGCCGAAAAGACCTGTAAATACTTGTCCCGCGGACTGAACGAATGGAAGAATGCTGAAGCCCGGATCTACATAAATGGAAATGTACCGGTTACACGGGCTGGCGCCGGTGCCCGGGAAGATGACGCCTGGAGGACCGAAGGCCGTCACGCCAATTCCGCAAGTTCCGACCGCGTTGTTCACCTGATCGGGAACCTGCATGGTGTTCTTCTGATTCTCCACCGTGCTCTTATTCTTGTTTAGAACGCCGAGGCTCAAATCCACCTGAGGAATTTGCGCGTCCACAGGACCGTAGAAAATGCCGTACCCGCCGCGGATCACCGTCTTGTGATCCTTAAACGGATCCCACGCGAAGGATATGCGCGGCGCGATGTCGCCATAGTAGGTATTCAGAGGGAGATATTGCGAATCAACCTCATACCGCAGCCCGTAGTTCAAAGTGAAGTTGGAAGCGATCTTCCACGAATCCTGCAAGTAGATTCCAGACAACGGCCGAGTATAGGCGGGGTAGTCCGCGTCGCCGAAACCCTGTTGGTAAACCTGCGGCGCTCCCAAAGAGGCCGCCTGCAGCGAGTTAATCTCCGTCGAGTTTAATGCGCCTGGCAAGCCGCAACCCGAGGTGGCCGGATTTGCAGTGATTGGTCCGTTGGGGTTAGAAAGGCAGGAGCTTAGGTCGAACCCAGGGAGCGCACCGAAGACGAAGCGGCCCGGAAAAAACGTGTGGGATTCGGTGTGATTGCCGCGTAGCAGTTCGCTGCCGCCCAATTTGATGGTGTGATTGCCGCGAATCAGCGTGACGTTGTCCGCGATCTCATAACGCCGCAGGATCGTATAATTTGGAAGAAATATATTGGTCCCCAGATTATTCGCAAAGCCGGCGATCTGCAGTCCCACCTCTCCCGGCTCATTGGGGATTACGTTGAACCCGTTGTAATCCCACTGGAATCGGAATTCATTTTCGGTGCGCGGGCTGAAAACGTGATACCACGCCGCCTGCAGATTGTTGTCATAGTCGTGCGTCGAGCTTCCGGCGGAAAAACCCGTCAGCGATTGCACGTCCGGGTTCTCTTCCAAATCGTGTCCGAACCGGTAGCTCAGCACCAGGGAGTCCGCATCGCTGAAGTGATGATCCATGCGCGCGGAAAATAAATACTCGTTCGTGTTGTAATTGAATAGCCCGCCGTTGGATTCCAATTGGTTCACGAGGAAGGTGTTGATCGCGGTTTGCCCTGGCGTCAGTCCGGTACTCTGACTGGTTGTCAAGGCGGTCTCGAGCGCACCCGCGCACACACTGGCCGGCAGGGTCGTCACGGTGCCGTTGGGATTGTTGAGACAGGGAACCAGCACTGCGGTCCCCTCTCCCGCGAGCGCGGTGATAATGGAGCTTTGATCCGAGGTAGGACGAAAAACACTGGTGTCCGTCAGCAGCGGAACCGCATTCTGAGAATCTTGCCGCAGCCCTTCAAAAGCGAGGAAGAGGAAGGTCTTATCTTTTTTGATCGGAAAGCCGAGATTGCCGCCAAACTGGTAGCGGCCCAGTGAATCCTTCACCGGAGAACCCGTCGAATCCGGCATGCTGGGGTCAAAGATTGCCCCCGGCGCCAGCGCCTGGCTGAAGGCAAACGGATCGCGCGCATCCATCCCGCTGTTGCGGAAAAAGCCGTAAACGCTGCCGTGCAAGTTGTTGCTGCCGGATTTCGTCACGATGTTTACCGACGCGCCCGTGGCGCCGCCCAAGTCCGCGCCATAGTTGCTGCGGTTTACCTGGAACTCCAGCACGGCGTCCTGGCTCACCGTCAGTCGCACGCCACCCGCGTCATCCTGGGTCTCGCCGCCGTCCACGGTTACGCTGTTGCCGCGTCCGTTGCTGCCGTAAAAAGACAGCCCGCTCTGCGGCGTCTGCTTTACGCGAAAATCCTGATCGTCCGTCAACCGCGTCGAATCGGAAACGCCCGGCAGCAGCAAAGTGAAATTAAGATAGTCGCGCCGGTCAATCGGCAAATTCTCGATGTACCCTTGCGTGATGGTGTTGGACTGGCTCCCGCGTTCCGTTTCCACCACGGGCGGCGCCGCAGACACTTCCACCACTGCTGTTGACGTCGCTACCTGCAGATGAAAGTCCAGGATAGCGGCTTGGCCCACCGTGATCACCACGCCCTTCTGCACCTGCGTTTGGAACCCGGCTATCTGCGCCGTCAGGTCGTAGGTGCCCGGAGGAAGATTGCTGAAGCGATATTCGCCGCTCGAGTCTATCGGCACTGCCACGCGCACGCCGTGGGCCACGTCCTCGGCCGTCACGTTGCCCTTCGGGACGACGGCGCCCGACTGATCAGTCACCGTCCCGCTGATGCTGCCCGAATTGCCGACGCCCTGCGCGTACACCGCTCGAGTCACCGGCAGCGAACACGCCAGCAACGCCAAGACACCGATCAATGAGATGATCCCTCTCATGGCTCCTCCTTTTGAATCTTCGGACACTCGGGAGACTGGACCGCTGGGAAATGGCTGCTGGGAGATTTCACATTCGCGCGGGCGCGGGCGAGGGTTCGCCGGACAAACCGCTACTCTATGAAGTAACGGAGATTCCGCATTCGTGCGGCGCAATGGCATCCTCAATCCGCTCCGGTACCGCTGCAACGACCGACGAGAATTCGCCTCACGCGGGCTCCTGCCAGAATCATCTGTGTGGACCGCTCTTCGCGGCTTCGGCACTGCACGGTCACCCCGCCCGTTCCTGACGAATTGTGAGTGTAGGTATCACATTGATGTTGCTAACGTCAATACCAAAGCGAATCCGCTGCATCAGAATTTTGGATGGTGCCGGATGGAGGGAGGCGGAGTGGGAGAGCTGCTAGTCGCTGGCTCGGGCGCGGCCGCGAATGGTTTCGCGTTACGGCTTAGCGCCCCGCAGGAAAAATTCCACGGCGTTTCGCACGCGTTCGGTGAGCTTGTGCGGTCCGGTGAGATCCACCGCCCATTGCCGCACCACGGTATTGAAGAGTCCTTCCATGAATTCCGCGAGATGCACGACCGGAAAATCGCGCGTGATCTCGCCGTTTCGTTGGCCTTCCGCGATGATTTCCCGCAGCAGGCTGACGGTCGCCGCCTCGGAGCCGCGCAATTCCGGCGAACGCACCGGGTCCATCGCGCCGGCGAGAATCACCGCCTGCCACAGCGGACGCCCCACTTCCGTCACATTGCCAAGAGATTCGTAAAATCGGCGCAAGCGCTGGTCCGTGGTGGCCTTGGTGGAGAGCTCGGCCCGGAGGCTTTCGGCCTGCCGCGCAAATGCGCGCCGCCCAACCTCGCGCAGCACCGCCTCTTTGCTGGGGAAGTAGCGGAAGAAAGTCGGCTGGCTGATCTCCAGCGTCTGTACGATGTCGTCTATCCGCGTGTTCTCATAGCCGCGCTGCCGAAAAAGATGCAGGGCCGTCTCGACGATCTGTTGCCGAAGGCGCGCTTTTTTTCGCTCGCGGAGCCCGGTCGCCGGCTCCTTCCCAACGGCCGCAGGGCTGCGCCGTTTATCTTCGGGTTCCGTTTCTGTCAGGCTCGCGGCACTTTTAGCGCGACGCATCATGCCCATCCTCCTGCAGGTCGCGCCCTCCGGGGGCGCATGGTGTAAATTTCGGTAGTGACCCTGACATTATAGTGACCCACGCGAAGTTGCAAGCCCACAGTTGAATTTCTTAAATCGCGGATTTCGCCGGTCGCCTGCTACCAGCGCAACGGAATCTGCGATACGCGGCCATCCGCTGCTTGTCGGGAGCCGGCAGGAATTCCGGAAGCAGAAAGAGCGTCTTTCCGGGCAAGCTTCACGAAGCGATTTTCGCCGGGCCTCGCTGAAACTCCATGGTCCCGTCGCTGACCGACCCAAACGTAAACGCCGCCAGGTCCTTTACATAATTCTGCGGCACCCTCCACGGTGTCTTCTGCCCTTGCCGCGGCAGCACGCCATCGGCGCGGCGGATGTAGCCGGAATTCAAACCCAGCAGCGGCTCGGGCACCACGGAGGGACCGGGAACGCTTGGCACACATATCGCCCAACCCTTCCGATCCATATATTTTAGCAACCGGCAGACAAAGCGCGCCGTGAGATCGCAGCGCAACGTCCAGGAATTATTCGTATAGCCGAAGGCCAGCGCCATGTTTGGAATGCCGCTGAACATCGCGCCCTTGTAAACCAGCTTCTCGTCAAATTTCGCCGGCGCGCCATCCACCACGATTTCCGCGCCGCCCATCAGCTTCACCACCAGGCCTGTGGCGGAAATGATGATGTCGGCCGGCAAAGTTGTACCGGAACTCAGCAGGATCCCGGATTCGATAAATGTTTCGATCGTGTCGGTGACCACCGTAGCCCGGCCGGAGCGGATGGCGGCGAAGAGATCGCCGTCGGGCACCAGACACAATCGCTGGTCCCACGGGTTATAACGCGGCGTGAAGTGCCGCTGGACGTCGTAATCGGGAGCGAGCTGGTGCTTGATACCTTTGAAGATCAGTTCCTTCATCATCTCGGGTTTGCTGCGCGCCAGGTGAAACATCACGATGTTGTACAGCACGTTCTTCCATTTCATCAGTCTCGCGGCAAGCGCTTCCGGCAAATGCCGGTGCATCCAGCGCGCCGCGCTATCCCTGGCCGGACGAGTCACCACATAACTGGGAGAGCGCTGCAGCATGGTGACCTGCGCGGCGTCCTTTGCCAGCGCTGGAACCAATGTCACTGACGTGGCGCCGCTGCCGATCACCACGATCTTCTTCCCGGCGTAATCGAGCTTCTCGGGCCACTCCTGCGGATGCAGGAATTGTCCCTGAAATCGCTTCATGCCCGGAAATTCCGGACTGAATCCGTTGTCGTAGCTGTAGTAGCCGCTGCACATGTAAAGGAAGCCGCAGCTCAAGCTGACGATTCGGCCGTCCTCTTTCACGCGCGCCTCCACGCTCCAGCGCGCTTCCGCCGAAGACCAGGAAGCCCGGATCATCCGATGCCCCAGCCGTATGCGACGGTCAATTCCAAAATGCGCCGCGGTCTCGCGGATGTAATTCCATATAGCCGGGCCGCCGGCGATCGACTCGTCTGAGCTCCACGGCCGGAAAGGAAATCCGAGCGTGTACATATCGGAATCCGAACGCACGCCGGGATAACGAAAGAGATCCCAAGTTCCGCCGATTGCGTCCCGCGCCTCGAGAATCGAATACGTTTTCTTGGGAAAAGTCGTTTGCAAATGGTAAGCGGCGTCAATGCCGGATATTCCGGCGCCGATGATCAGGATGTCGAAGTGCTCTTGGGTTTCCATCGTTGTGTCCGCGTCTCTGGATCTTCAGCGCGTGCGGCAATTTGCAACAGCGCTCGCGAGCTGTCGCGGCACATAAAGCCGATGCCGCCGGAAACTACTCGAGCAAATCAGGCTCGTCGTGCACGATCCGCGCCAGCAGCGGTTGAAACTGGAACCATCCCGCGAAATGATTTCCCACTTGTTCCCGAGTGGCCAGCGCGGTGCCGGGTTCGATTTTCACTGGCTCGCCGGGTGCCTCCGCGAGCAACTGCGCCTGGCAACTGCGGTCCATCGTGATGAACCACCACGCCGCTTCTTCCACGCTGTGGCCCACCGTGAGCAATCCGTGATTGCGCAGAATCGCGGCCTTATATTGTCCCAGAGTTTGCGCGATTCGCTCGCCCTCCGAAGTTTCGTAAACCACTCCGGTGAAATCCGCGAATAGTCCATGGTCCTCGTAAAATGCGCAGGCATCCTGTGTGATGGGGTCGAGCAGCCGCCCCAGCGACGCCCAGGATTTGCCGTACATCGAATGCGCGTGCGCCGCGGCAATCACATCAGGACGCGCGGCGTGCACTCGTGAATGGATCGCGAAAGCCGCTCCGTTCACCGGATATTTCCCCTCGACGACTTCACCGCGATGATTCACCAGAATCAGGTCGGAAGCGCGAATTTGGCCGAAGTGCATCCCGAAGGGGTTCACCCAGAAGTGATCGAGCCTTTCCGGATCGCGCGAGGTGATGTGGCCCGCCACTCCTTCATCGAATCCGAAACGCGAAAAGAGCCGAAATGCGGCGGCCAGCATGCGCTTGCGATGCAAGCGTTCCTCTTCGCTGGTGGCAAAAGTCGGCGGCCGTGGAATATTCAATACATTTGCAGGTGCTCCTGACATGTAGCCCTCCTCGGTGCTGCGGCAGGCCCGGTGCCAGCGCAGTGAGTCTCCCGGTTGGCACCGCGAGCGCAATTATATACAATGCCCGCCGCAATAGTTCGTGTCATCTGTAAGCAGCTATCACAACGCAGCCGCAGTACCTTTGGACGCGCCTGATAAGCGGCGAAGGAAAGCCCATGACTCATCTGAATCATAAATTCGAACTGGCGGCGCGTCCCGTGGGGATGCCGAAGCGAACCGATTGGGATTACAAAGAAACGCCGGTCGGCGATCCCGCTGACGGCGAGTTCCTCGCCAAAATTCTCTATATCTCGCTCGATCCGGCGATGCGTGGCTGGATGAACGAAAGCAAGAAATCCTACATCCACCCGGTAGGCATCGGCGAAGTCATGCGCGCACTCGCGATCGGCCGCGTCATTGCCTCGAAAAATCCCAAGTTCGACGTGGGCGATTATGCCGTCGGCCCATTCGGCGTGCAGGAATTCGCCATATCAAACGGAAATGGCATCAGGAAACTGGAGCCCGGCGCAATTCCACTTCCGGTCTCTCTCGGGACGCTCGGAATGCCGGGGATGACCGCTTACTTCGGCTTGCTGGATATCGGCCAACCGAAGCCCGGCGAGACAGTAGTCGTCTCCGGCGCAGCGGGGGCGGTGGGCATGGTCGTCGGACAGATCGCGAAGATACAAGGATGCACGGTGGTCGGCATCGCTGGCGGCGCGGAAAAGTGCAGCTACATCGTGAAGGATTTGGGATTCGACGCGGCCATTGACTACAAGTCCGAGGATGTCCACAAAGCTCTGCGGCAGCACTGCCCGAAGGGCATTGATGTTTATTTCGACAATGTCGGAGGCGACATCCTGGACGCCGCGCTCGCGCATCTCGCGCGCGGAGCGCGCATCGTAATCTGCGGAGCGATTTCGCAGTACAACAACACCACGCCCATCAAAGGTCCGTCGAATTATCTTTCGCTCCTCGTGAACCGCGCCAGCATGAAAGGCATGGTCGTATTCGACTATGCCGACCGTTACGCTGAAGCCGGGCGCGAAATGGCCGGCTGGATGGCCGCCGGCAAACTCAAATCGCGGGAGGATATCGTCGAGGGCCTCGAAACGTTTCCAGAAACGTTGCTCATGCTCTTCAAGGGCGAAAACACCGGTAAGCTCGTCCTCAAAGTAGCCAACGCGTAAAACCGCAGCGCCGTCGCGCTCCTCAAATCGTGCCAATCCCAGCGTAACTCCCGTTCCCGGTGTAAAATGGCGCCATCGGAGAGATACCTGTGGCCGGAACGATTTCACTCCATTCACCCGCGCAAACGCGCAGCGCCGCGCAAGCTCGCGCCGTAGCCGCCTCGATTCCGTGGTACATCTGGTGCTGCCTCGCGTCGGTGCTGTCGGCCGTTGTAGGCAGCGCGTGGGATATTTCCTGGCACGAAAGCGTCGGGCGCGACACGTTCTGGACGCCGGCGCACATGCTGATCTATCTCTCCGGAGTGCTGGCCGGAATTTCCTGCGGCTACCTGATTCTTTCCACAACCTTCGACAAAAAATCGCCCCTGCGAGATGTCTCCGTCTCGATGTGGGGTTTCCGCGGCCCGCTCGGCGCCTTCATCTGCGCCTGGGGCGGAGCGGCGATGATCGCCTCGGCACCTTTCGATAATTGGTGGCACAACGCGTACGGCCTGGACGTGAAAATTCTGAGCCCTCCGCACGTGCTGCTGGCGCTGGGGATGATTGGAATCCGCTTCGGCACCCTGGTGATGGTTCTTGCGGAGATGAACCGCGCGGACGGTATATATCGGAAGAGGCTCGAGCGCGTTCTCTTCCTCGTCGTGGTTTTTCTGATGGGTATGACGGTAGGAATTACGCAGGAACTTACCAACCGCATATTCATGCACGGCGCGAAGTTTTATCTGGTGGTGATGATTGCGGCGCCGATCTGGATGGCCACGGTGGCCTGGATTTCAGGTCACCGCTGGGCTGCAACCATCATGACGATAATGTACACGGCCATGCATCTCTCTTTCACGTGGATCTTTCCGTTGTTCGCGGCTGAGCCGAAGCTGGGCCCGGTGTATCAGCACGTCACCCATCTCGTTCCACCGGATTTCCCGATGCTACTGATCGTTCCCGCCATCATTTTCGATCTGCTGCGCCGGCGGACGGCGGACTGGAGCCGACGGCGGCAGGCCGCCACGCTAGGCGCCGCGTTTTTGGTCAGCTTCATCGCCGTGCAGTGGCCGTTCGCAAACTTCCTGATGTCTCCCGAGTCGCGCAATAGAATTTTCCAAACCACTAACTATCCCTATTTCGTCCCGTCCACATCGCCCTGGGTGCGCAACGTTTTCATTCAAACGGAACATTCGCTCGGCGCATTCTGGCTGCGCATGGCAATCGCGCTAGGCGTCGCGATCTTGATGGTCCGCATCGGAATGGCCTGGGGCGAATGGATGCGGCGAATCCGCAGATGAAAAAACATTTCACGAGCCGCGTGTTCGTATTGGCGGCGCTGTTGCTCACTGTCGCCATTCCTGTTCTGGCGCACGTCGGCAGCTCGGACGTTTATTACGAGGGCAACGCCGGCCCGTATCATCTGTTCGTCACGGTGCGCATGCCCCAGGTGGTTCCCGGCGTGGCGGAAATTGAAGTGCGCTGCGCAAACGGCGACGTGACTAAAATACAAATCGTTCCGTTGCGCCTGAGTGGACCCGGCTCGAACCTGCCGCCCACTCCCGATCTGGCCGTCGCTTCCCGGGACGATCCGCAATTTTTCACCGGCAGTCTTTGGATGATGGAATCTGGTGCGCTGCAGGTCCGCGTAATAGCGGATGGCTCCAAGGGCCAAGGCGAGCTGTCCGTGCCGGTAGCTGCGTTTGCGCAGCGCACGTTTCCGATGGGAAAACCGCTCGCCGGGCTGCTCTTGATCATGATGCTGGTGCTCGGAATCGGAGTGATTTCCATCGCGCGCGCCGGCGCCCGCGAAGCGAGCCTGGAGCGCGGCGAAATTCCCGGTCCTTCCAACGCGCGCCGCGCCAGGATCGTTACGGCCGTGACGGTCGTTGTGGTGATCGCCCTTCTTTATCTCGGGAAATCCTGGTGGAAACTCGAGGACGACGTTTACCAAAGCCGCGTAAATTTCTACAAGCCGCCGCTTGCCGAAACCACTCTGGAAAATGGCAACCGCCTGATTATCCGCGCGCACGGGCAAGATCCCAAATGGTCCGAGCGAGTCAATATGGGCGACGTGATTCCCGATCACAATCACCTGATGCACTTATTCCTGATCGAACTCCCCGGGATGAATCGCATGTGGCATCTGCATCCCACTCTCGCCGCAGACGGCGCGTTTGTGGACGATCTGCCCACAATGCCGCCCGGCCGTTACCAGGTTTTCGCGGATGTGGTGGATGCGCGCGGATTTCCATGGACTCTGGTCGGCACGATTGACCTCCCGCAAATAAACGGCGCCGCTCTATCCGGCGATGACTCCACCTGGTCCGGAGAATCGCTTGCGTCCGGGCAAGACACAACCACTTCGCAGCTTCCCGATGGCGCGCGGATGATTTGGCGGCGCGGACCGGCCCCGCTGAAGGCGAACTCCGCGATGGAGTTCCGCTTCAGCGTCGTGGACAGCGACGGAAATCCGGTGCGCGACCTCGTGCCGTACATGGGCATGGCCGCCCACGCGGAAATCGTGCGCGCAGACTTCAGTGTATTCGCGCACGTGCACCCCTCCGGCTCGGCGCCGATGGCTTCCCTGGAAATGGCGCAGGCCGGCCTGCTGGGCGATGCGCCCGCGATGCCAAACGGAATGACGATGGCGCCGACGTCCGGAACCGTGCCTGCTGAAGTGAGTTTCCCGTACGGTTTTCCGCAAGCGGGAAATTATCGGATTTTCGTGCAAGTGAAGCGCGCCGGAAAAGTAGAGACAGGAGTTTTCGACGCGCGGGTGCAGTGAGCTGAAAAAAACATCCTGAACCGAAGATTTCACCGGCGTCCGTACCCGCTTCTGCCCAACCTCGTCGAGTACGCCCAACAATTAAGACTTGGGAATAAACCGGCTGAAAATCTTCCAGTAGGAATTCGGCGCGAGGCGTTCCAGAAACGCCAGCAACTTCGCATCGTTGCCCACCAGCACGCGCGGTGAGCGCCGTTCGATGCCCTTCACGATAATTTCGCCGGCCTCTTGCGGCGGCATGCGCAGCGCTTTTTTCGCGATCGCTTTGCGCCGCGCGGCTTCTTCCGGAGGCATGTCCTTAGGCACTCGGGCGCTATCTGCAATCGAAGTCGCCACGCCGCCCGGATGCACCACGGTGACCCCCACATTCGAACCCGCCAGTTCGTTCAGCAGGGAATTGGAAAATCCGCGCACCGCGAACTTGCTCGCCGAATACGCCGTTTGTCCGGGCGGCGAAATGAGCCCGTAAACACTCGAAAGATTCACCAGCCGCGCGTCATCGCTCTTTCGCAGGACGGGCAGAAACGCTCGCGTCATGCGCACCACGCCCCAGAAGTTGATGTCGAAGAGCCACTGGAAATCATCCTCGCTGACGCCTTCAAACATGCCGCCGACAGCCACGCCCGCGTTATTCACGAGAATATCCACGCCGGGGTGCGCGGCCAGCACCGCTTCCGGAAGCGCGGCCACCGCGCCACGCTCCGCAACGTCAAGATGATGTAGCGTGATTCGCACAGCACCGGCGGAGGCCGCCTCTGCCGCTTGCGCCAAGCGCGCCGTTTCTGAAATGCCCGCGTCATTCAGGTCCGCGAGCGCCAGATTGCAGCCGCGGCGCGCGAGCGAAATAGCGATCGCGCGACCGATGCCGCTCGCAGCGCCGGTGATCACTGCCGTCCGGTTTTTCAGTTTCATGGCGCTGCTCATAATTTTCTACCTGCGTGCGAGAGTGCGCTGCCCATCACAATTTCTGAGGGTCGCATTCCAGGTTCGAGCGTTCGTGTGGATGCTCAGACGATCGCCGCAAATCGCCGCCCCGCGTTGGAAAAGCAGCCTAACCTATCAGACACGCAACTCCCGGAGCAAGCAGGCAAAATAAGGTGAACTGCGTCACATCGTTCTCCGCAAAGGTGATAGTTCGATGTTGCGCCGCTGAGGCCGTGCGGCCCGAACTCGAACCAGCGTCAGTGATGTTCCTTCAGAAAATGGTCGGCGACGATGGCCGGCTGCTCGACGATTCGTTTTTCCTGCGCACAGACGACCAGCCGGATGAACTGCGCCATGCTCCAGGCGAGAGGTGTGGCGCTTCCCGTGCCTTCGCCAAACATGAAACGCGATTGCGTAGGCTCGGCGCGGTCCCAAATTTGTTCCGGAATCATTCCTCCGGCATTCGCGAAATGCAGCATCGCGTCAAGATACGTGGACGCATCCCGCCCGCGAGCGATTTCGTATTCCCCTCGCTCGCCGGTAAAGATCGGCCAAATCCTGCCGATACCTTCGCCCTGCCACGGCCCGCCGAAATACGTCTCGCCGTAGCCATCGTGATTGTAGCGGCGAAAACTCGGGCCGTTCGGCGTTTCCACGCGAATCGTGGAGTCAATCACTGCAACAGAGTTCGCAATGATCGGGTCATCCGCGCGACGAATGCCCAGGCGCACGAATTCCAGGAAGCCGGCATCCACCACGTCGCGCTCGTCCCACACGCCGCCGCCGTTGCGCACGTCAAGCTGATAGCCGTCGTTAGGATCCGTGTCGTTGTCCATCCGAATGTAGTAACCGTTCGCGGCAAGCGTGCCGCCGAGATGTCCGGTGGTGGTTACCAGGATTTTTTCGATGTTCGCAGCCCACTCATCGGCCGTTTTGGTGTAGCGCGCGGCGTCCTCGCTTGCCCCGTTTTTCCGGGCGATGTCCGCGGCGCAGATTAGGCCCGCGATTTCCGCCGCCATCGTCGAGGGCGAATATCCCGGGATTTCTTCCCAACGTTCTTCCTGCGTGCTCGGCCCATGGCTGACCACGAATTCCGCCTCTGGGCGAAGATGTTTCCGCCAGGTCTCGGCGTCCGTCTTGCCGAGTTGCCACGCCAAAATCATCGGGTACCCCACTTCGTCCATCTGAAGCGAAGGCCAATACGGTTTGCCGTCCAGCCAGCTATTTTGCGGAAAACTGCCGTCCGGTTTTTGCTGCACGGTGAAAAGGTAAGTCAGAGCGCGCTCAGCCGCGGCGCGATCGCCCGCCGCGAGCAAGCCTGTCGCGATCTCATAAAGATCGCGCGCCCAAATGAGATGGTATCCGCCCACGGTGGGAGCATCCGCTTTCACCGCGAATCCCCACGGTATGCTCATCGAAGCAATCATCGCGCCTCGAAAAGTTTTATCTTCGTGCGCCTTCAGCACCATAGCTGCCAGGCGAAACTCGCGCGCGTACGGTCCGTTCACCGGCCGCAAGGTGCGAGCATATTCACTCCAACCTGCCGCGTACCGCGCGCTCACGGACGCAAACCCATCCTGCAAGCTGGCTTTCGCGCTGGCGATGGCCGCCGCGGGGGTGGCGCCGAACCCCACCGCCAAGGTGAAATGCGCGCCCGACAATTTTGCAACCTGGATTACGTTTCCTTTTTCCGCGCGCGCGTACGACCAATCCAGCTTCTGATGCAAGAGCAGGTCGCTGTAGCCGTCGCTCGCGCCCGCAAAGCCGCTGCTCATTTGCTGGAATGCGTCGCTGGACAGCAGCGCGGAGGCCACATCCGGCTTCTGGGCGATTAGCGCATCGCCCTGCGTGAATCCAGTGTCACCCATGCCGGAATTCTTGAGCGCTGGATCGTAGAGCACGTACAGCGCGAACCCCGGCGGCGCGGAAAAGCTGACGTCAATCAGCAGCGTGTCGCGCGCCGGGTCCGTCGCGTATGTTTTGGAAATGGTGAATCGTCCCGCAGGGTCGCGATTGCTCTGGCGATAGACCAAGGCGTCGTCATCCACGCGCTCGATGGAATGCTGCATGTCCTTCGACTCGAGCCACACCGTTTTGCCGTCGCTCACCGCAAATTCCAGAGTGCGCACGTCCGCCGTATCCAGGCGCGGATAGTAAACTTCGCTCAGAACGCCGCCTTGCAACGTGAACCACACGCGCGAATCCGTGGTTGTGGATGTTCCCAGGCCGTCCTTGCTTCCTGGCGTCCACGTCGGAATATTCCCTGGCGCGCCGGGAGCGGACTGCTCTTGCGCGGCGGTGGCGAGCGCCGCGGGAAACGCCGAAGACAAGAGAAGAATGATGAAAAGGACGAGCCCGGATCTCTTCGAAGGCATTTCAGTCACCCTTTGAATTCGGCCGCTGCCGAATTGCGGCGGCATCTCAATCACTGAACTAAAAATATCTCCATCTCGTTCGGAGCAAGTTCCACATCAGCGCCATCACTGCTCATTTCCGCGCCGGCGTTGCCCAGGAGCGGCGTCAACTTTTGCGCGCCTTGCAGCGGCGTCCCGGCTAATTCGAGATGCAATGTTTTCGCGGCAGCCCCGCAGTTGAATGCCACCAGCAGGCGCTCCTCGTTCGTCACTCGCGCGAAGGCGTAAGACGACTGGTCCCACTCGATGTGCCAGAGCTGGCCGTGACGGAGCGCGGGATGCTCGTTGCGCAGCCGCAGCAGCTTCTGCACGTGGGAGAAAATTTCCTGTTGCTCCGAGGTACGCCCGGATGCCGTGAACGCATTCTCTTTGTCGCCGGGGAATCCGCCGGGAAAATCGCGGCGATTGTCCGGATCATCGCCGCCGGTCATGCCGATTTCGTCTCCGTAGTAAAGCTCCGGCGTGCCGCGCATCGTCAAGACAACCGAAAATGCCAGCTTGATTTTTTCGAGTGAAGCGCCCTTCGCGCTGGCCAGCCGCGAAACATCGTGATTGCCGGGGAAGGTGACCAGCAATTCCGGGTGCGGGTAGAGGTGATCCTGCGAAAGTATGCTGACAATTCTCGCTGGCGAACCATTTTCCACCAGGCCTTCGCGCAGCGCGTAGTAGAACGGGTAATCGAAAACGGTGGTCACGCCGGAATCAATTCCGTCATTCTGCGCGCGTCCGCCGGCAAAAAATGAAGTGATCACCGGATCGCCGTTCATCACTTCGCCCACCGTGGTCATGCGCGGATACACCTGCCGGAGCGCGCGGTGCCACTCCGACCAAAATTCGCGCGAAACGTAAGGGAAAGTGTCCAGGCGATAGCCGTCAATCCCAGTTTCCTCCGCCCACCACAGCGCATTTTCGATAAAATATTTGGCGACGTCCGGATTTTCCTGGTTCATGTCCGGCAGCACGTTGGCGAACCAGCCGTCCACCACATTGCGCCAATATTTCGGCGGGGCATGTGGATCGGTGAGGTATTGAAAATCACCAGAGGCGATCAGGTGATGCTCTTTCGTGCCGTGAAACCAGTCAGGTTCCGGGGGCGACGCGACCCACGGGTGCTTGGGGCCAATATGGTTTGGGACAAAATCGAAAATTACCTTGATACCCTCGGCGTGCGCGGCCGCGACG
This sequence comes from uncultured Acidobacteriota bacterium, assembly GCA_963804655.1. Taxonomy (GTDB): domain Bacteria; phylum Acidobacteriota; class Terriglobia; order Acidiferrales; family UBA7541; genus Palsa-295. Next base: position 1,171,179 of record CAWDRE010000002.1, read on the forward strand.
AGCTCTTGCAAATCCTTTTGCGTCCCGAAATGTTCTTCGACGGCGTATTCATCCACCGCGCCGTAGCCGTGATAATCCTGCGGTGACGCATTGTCGTTATCCACGATCGGTGTGAGCCAGATCGCGCTGATGCCCAGGTCGTACAGATAATCCAGATGCTCGCGGATGCCGCGGAAATCTCCCCCGTGGTAGGCGCGCGGTTTGGAGCGATCGTAGGTTCCCGGAGAAGCAGGCGGCGGATCGTTGCTCGGATCTCCATCGGCGAAGCGATCCGGCATAATCAAGTAAATGGTGTCGTCCGGCGAGAATCCCTGAAATTTTCCCTGCGAGGGTTCCCGCGCCAGCAGCGGAAAATTCACCGTCGTCTTTCCCGATAGAGTTGTTATTGCGATTGCCGCGTCACCCGCGTTGGCATCGGGTGCAATTTCCAGCCACAGGAATAAATATCTGCCGCCGTCGGTAGCCTTGGAGCGCGTCAGATGCACGTCCTTGCGAGCGCACGTTACGGTGGCGCCGCCGAGATTTTCTCCCGTTGCCAGAACCATCAAGTTTGGGGTGAATCCCACCCACCAGTTCGGCGGGTCCATCTTCGTAATCGTCGGAGCGGCGCCCGCTTGCGGTGGCTTGTGCCAAACGGGTGATGCGGGCGACGCGTGCGCCACGGCTGGAACATCAGCGGCGTGCAGCAAGAAAGCTTGCGTGACGAATGCAGACACGGCGAAAAGCAAAAAGAAAACCAATAGACGCAGCTCCGACAAAGAAGCCCAGCGCCGTGATGGTGAGTTACGCACAGTCGGATCCTAACCGAACGGAATCAGAGCAGGGAAGCGGGCCCGCGCCCGCCTCCCTACGCTCCCGAACTAGAACGTAACCCGGAGTGCCAGCTCGCCTTGCCGATTGCTCGACGGCAGGACCGAATTGATCAGTCCGAACTGTGAATTCGGATTGAAGACGCCCGCGCTGTCGTAAGTTCCGAACTGGCCGTTCGGTTGGCCAAAGTGCGGGGTGTTCGTGGCGTTGAAGAACTGCGCGCGGAACGAGACGTTGATTCGTTCCGTAACGTGAAAGTTCTTCAAGATCGCCAGGTCAATATTCGAAAGCCCTGGACCGATCAGAATGTTGCGGCCAGCGGTGCCGGGCCGGTTAAATACCACGCTGCCGTCCGGGTAGAGCGTTGCGGGAGGCGCCGCGAAGGCCGCCGGATTGATATATGTGGTGATGTTGCCGGGATTCACCGACGGCCGCGAAAGCAGATCTGGCCGTTCCGTCCCTCCCACGTTGGTGTCGAACGGCAAACCGGATTGCAGAGTGTAGATTCCCGTGAACTCCCACCCGCCGAGGGCGATTTCCGTCGCGCGATTCCAGTTATTGCCCCAGTGTCGTCCGTGTCCGAAGGGCAGATCGTAGAGCGCGCTGATCACCCAGCGGTACGGCACATCCAGGTTTGACAAGCCTTCTTCCAGTTGGAGGTTACGGAAATCCTGCGGGCCCTGGCAATCGTAAGCTCCGCAAGTATCGTCGGTTTCTTTTTCCCACGTGAACGAGCTGGTCACCTGCAGACCATCGGTGAACCGTCGTTCAAATTGCGCCTGCAGCGAATGGAAGTTCGATTTTCCATACGTGTTGTAGGTGCTGATGGAGCCCAACGCCGGATACAGCCTGGCGCCCGGGCTATCCTGCGCCTGATCGAACTCGTATTGGTTCGAATCGTAGTAACCCGGCATATGCGCGCCGTGATCGCCTACGTAGCCCAAGCTTACGGACGTGTTGGTGCCCACCTGCCGCTGCAGCTGCAAGTTCCATTCCGTCACTTGCGGCGTCACGTTGGACGTCAAATACGATATGACGCTCACATTTTGCGGGTCGCTCAAATTCAACGCCGCGATGGCTGCCGCTCCCGTTGGCAGCGGCGCCGTCGCCGTTGTCGAGTCCAGCTGCCCCTGCGTGCAGTTTGGCGAGCAGGGCAGCGAACCGGAGAGCGCGATGCGATAGCCGTTGGTGTACTGGAACGACGCGGAGCCGCTGAACGGCGGATTCTGCGCCAATTGATTGTCAATTCCGCCGCGATCCACAAAGTAAAAAACTCCGATGCCCCCGCGGAGCACCGTCTTGCCGTCGCCCGTCAATTGGTACGCGAATCCCGCGCGCGGCCCGAAGTTGTTCCAGTCATTCGGAACCAGCCCGCGAGAAGCGCCATTGCTGCCGGCGACGATGATCGCTCCGGTGGTGATGTCGAAATTCGCTTGGCGATTGTCCACTTCGATGGGAGACGTGAAAATATCCCAGCGCATGCCCAGGTTCAAAGTCAATCGCTTGGAAATGCGCCAGTCATCTTGCGCGAAAATCCCGTCTTCCCAACTGCGCGTGCCGACGATGCCGTAAGGAACTCCGTCCTGATACGTGCACACGAAGCCCGCGAGCAAATCGGATACTTCGTAGCCGGTCGCGCTGTTCGAGCCGCCATTGCCGCACAGGTCGAAATATCCTTTTCCAGTCGTCGGCCGATAAAGGTTGAGCTGCCGGCGAATTATGTTCCCGCCCACCTTGATCGTATGGTTGCCCTTGACGAAGGAAAGTGCGTCGTTCCAAACGAAGCTGGTTTGCGGGACCAGGTACGGCCCGTAGTCCCCGGTGTACTCGATCTGCGTGTTGTATCCGCCGATCAGGGCGATGCCGCCCAGATCGGGGCTGTTGTTGCAGTTCGGGATGCCCAATTGCGTGCAAATCGGAGTGCCCGCAAAAGGCGGCGTGTAACCGTACGTGGTGCGCACGTAGCCGTAGTGCATTTCGTTGATCACGTCCGGAGCGAATTCATGCGTCCATCCGATGGAAGCGCCATTGGGATGGTTGAACGTCGTGCCGGTGCCGAATCCTGACGGCAGCGTGATCAGAAACGGCGCTTCCACGTTGTCGTCCTTGCCCCAGCTGAACCGCGCGAATATCTGGTCCTTGTCGCTGAACACGTAATCGCCGCGCACGTCAAAGTCGTTCCAGTTCTCCACCAAGTTCGAGGAGTTCACGAAGTTGTTATAGATCGTGCCGCAGCGTGAATCCACCGTCGGCGAACAATTCGGCTCGGGAAAAGCCTTCAGGTAGTTGATGCCGACCATGTTCTGGCGGCTCGTGGGAATCACGTTGGGCTGCGTTCCGTTGCCCTCGAACTGCAGACCGGTGATGGGATCGATAATTTTTACCGGGGTCGTCAAGCCGCCCGTGGTGCTGGGACAGGTCGCCGCGCCGCCGCAAAGCAGTTCCGAAAAGTCTCCCATGCGCATCAGGTCGGTGGGGACCGTGCCAACGCCCGACCCCTGCGGTTCATTCAGGCGCAATCCCTGATAATCCACGAAGAAGAACAGCTTGTTCTTTATGATCGCTCCGCCGAATGTTCCGCCGAACTGATTCTTCAGGAATACTGGCTTGGCTCCCGGGTCGAAATAGAACTTCGAATCCAGGCTGTTGTCGCGCCGGAACCAGAACGCGCTGCCGTGGAAATCGTTGGTGCCGGAATGCAGCGCCGAAGTGACGATGCCGCCGCCCGCGCGCCCGAATTCCGCCGGCGCCACGTTCGTAATCACTTTGAATTCCTGCAAGGCGTCGGGATTGGTGAAGAAGATAATCGTATTCACCAGCGTTTCGTTGTTGTCAATTCCGTCGAAAAGAAAATTGTTCGCCTGGGGCGGCAAACCATTCACTGATAGCGAACCACCGCCGCTCTCCGAGTAGCGGAACGTTTCCGTATTATTTTGCGTGCCGGTTGCCGCGCCGGTCGGGATACCACGATTCACGCCCGGCGTCAGCACCGCGAACTGCGTGAAATTTCGTCCATTCAGCGGCAGTTCCGTAATTTGGCGCCCTTCAATCACGGTGCCCACGGAGGAATCTACTGCGTCAATCACCGGCGAGCCGCCGGAAACAGTCACCGACTCGGTGATCGCGCCAATCGTCAGCTGAAAATCCACCACGGCGATCTGCGATACCTGCAATTCGAAATCGCGCGTGACTTTCTCAAAGCCCTTTTGCGTCACTTCCTCGTGATACTGCCCCGGCGGCAGCGCGGGGATGACGTAGAATCCCTGATCGTTGCTCGGCGCGGTCGCCACTTGTCCTGTCGCGATGTTCGTCGCCGAAACTGTGGCGCCGACGACGGCTGCCCCGTTCGGGTCGGTAATCGTCCCTTGGAGTCGCGCTGTCACCGTCTGCCCGAAGCAGACGCTGGCCATCGCGATTGCGAGCGACAAAACGAACAACTGAAAGAGCTTTCTCATCGGCTTTACCCCCCTCACCAATCTGATTAGTAACCTACGCGCCGGTACCTGAATCTCAGCGGCCCCTGGCTTCGAGCAGTAAAGCGCAGAGAAACGGGCGCTGATCGAATCTCAAAAGGCCTGGAAACATGGCGTGGGGGAATCGGGCGCGCTTCGCAGCGGACACAAAACGGCATCCGCCTGCTGTCTCGATAGCTTCGAGCGGCCGTGAACCAAAATGAAACAGACCCCACCCCAAAAATATGCGCACATTTTGAAACTGTATGCCTTGGATAGAAAGTTTCAATCGGTCTGATACGGTTACATCGGAAAGTCGTTCTGTTGCAGCGAGTTTCAGAAGTTGTTACTTCGCGTCACAATCATGTAACATACCTCCAAATGGCGGATCGCGAACAAAACCTTCGCCAGATAGACAAGCTTGCAGCCAGTCATGCGCTTCACGGCTCGGAGTCTTTATGCAAGCTGCTGCGGTATCTGGCAATCCACGCCTTGGATCACCCCGGAACGCCGCTGAAGGAGTACCAGCTCGCTACGGAGGTCTTTGGCCGCCCGCAGGACTTCGACCCTCAGGTTGACTCTACCATCCGGGTGCAGGCCGGCCGTCTGCGAGCCAAGTTGGCCGAGTACTACTCATCTGAGGGCAGCGAAGACCCCACCGTCGTCGAGCTTCCCAAGGGCACGTACTTGCTGGCATTCCATCACCGCGCCGTTTCGAATTTCCGTAGCCATGGTTCCGGCGCGCACCAAGTCGAATATGACGATTCCGGCCTGCGCCAGACGGCGCGCAACCGCCTTGCCGCCATCGTCACTCTAGCCACCTTGCTCGGCGCCGCCGTGCTGGTGATCGCCGTGATGCTGGCCGCACGGAAGGCTCCGGACACTACCCATGCCAGCGACACCGCGGCGGCCCCGGAAGCTTTCCAGGTTTTCTGGAAGCCGTTTACGGCTAGCCCAGAGGACCCCTGGCTGATTTTCAGCAACGCGGCGTTCACGGGGCGGCCGGAAACAGGCCTGCGATATTTCAATCCCGCAAAAGATTCGCGCGACGCGATCTTCGATCATTACACCGGCGTTGGCGAAGTTTTGGCGGTGCACGATCTCGACCAGGTATTTGGCATGCTGCACCGCCAGATCCGCGTGAAGCGCGGCAGCTTGTTTTCGTTGGACGACGCCAAAAACAACGATCTGATCTTCGTCGGCTCTCCCTCCGAAAATCTCACGCTGCTGGAAATTCCCGGCGCGCAGGAATTCGTTTTCAAACGCGTCACGTCCGGACCGCGCAAGGGTGATTTGTCCATCGTGAATGTCCATCCCCAGCCCGACGAACAAAAAGAGTTTCTGGCGACGCCCTCGAAGCAGCCGCTCACCGACGATTACGCCGTCATCGTGCTGATGCGCGGATTGAATCCGTCGCGCTCGGCGATGATTTTGGCGGGAACCACCACATTCGGCACGCAGGGAGCGGTCGAGTTTGTCTGCCGGCAGAATGCGGTGGCGGATCTGCTTCTGCGTCTCTCGCTCGCGCCGACCGGCGAACCGAAACCATTCGAAGCGGTGCTGCACGTGAAGGTCGAGCGTGGCGTACCGGTGGACACGCAATTGGTGGCGCTGCGCGAAAGAACGCCGTAAAGCCTCATTCCGCGGGCCGCACGGCTCCCTCGCAGAATTCCTCCCCGCCACTCTTCGCATCGCAACCGCTGATAACTCAACAGCGTTACCGATAACTCGCGGCTCTGGAAACGCAATGCACGATTTCTGCAGCAAATCCGCGCGCTATCGCATCTACTATGAGTGAGAATTTACCCGCCGCGAAAGCCGCGGGTGTAGGTCCTCGGCCCTGACGCCGCGAAAAACCTGATGTAAAGTGCTTGGATAGCGACCACGAGAAAATCAAGCGCCGTAAAAATCAGTTGGAAGCCGGAGGTTTATCACTTTTATGAACGACAGCGCACTGAAATCTTATCTGTTCGTCAGCGACTTCGATCAGACGCTCACGTTTAATGATTCAGGCTATGTGCTCAGCGAAATCGTGGGAATCCCCACCGCTGAATTCGAACGCAAGGCCGCGGGCATGGCCAAAATCAATCTGGTGCAGCAGGGCGCCGAACTTGCCTACCTCCTGCTGCACGATCCGGAATTTCGTTCGCGCGTGCGCAAGGAACATTTGATCCAGGTCGGAAAGCAGATTCGCCTGAAGGCCAATATCGGGCTGCTCAACGAGATTCTCGACCATGGCATCGAAGGCTATCACTTCGATTTTTATGTCCTCTCCGCCGCGCCGGTGGAAGTAATCCAGTCCGCCCTCGAAGGCATTCTGCCTGTAGATCACATTCATGGCACCGAATTCAAATACAAGAGCACCGGCGAAATTGACACCATTGTGCGCGCGACGGCCGGCTACGGCAAAGTCGCGTTTCTCGATGAACTTCAGGCCGCCATGAAAATCGGCCCGGATCATGTGATTTACGCGGGAGACGGCAGTTCCGACATCCACGTGATGCTGCACGTGAATGCCCGCGACGGATTCACGATCGCCGTTTCCGAAACGAAGCACGTTTCGCAGATCGCCCAGCGCACCATTCTCAGTCCCAGCGCTCTGGGCGTCCTGGTGCCGATATTGGAAAAAATTGTCGGCAAGAACCGCACGCAGATCCGTTCGTTCCTGGAGTCCTACGGCTTTCTGATTCAGGAATGGGACAAAGTGCGCACCGATTGGCTGACCCTGCGGCCCGCCGGTCCCGGCGCCGCGGAACCTGACCTTGCGCTGGGAGTACAACGCAATGATTAGCTGGATCGGTTGGGTAGCCACCGCGGTTTTTGCGGTCTCCTATTTCTGCCGGCAGCCGAAAATGCTGCGCATCGTGCAGGCCGTCGCCGCGTTGATGTGGGTAACGTACGGATTCCTCATCGGCGCCGCGCCGGTAGTCGTCGCGAACGTCATCGTAGCGCTGGCCGCCGTGTACTCATCTTTCGCGCCGGTGCGGAACTCCCCAACAACCTAGTCCCCTCCCGCGCCGGGATGGGCTACCATGCTGCCCGTCAGGCTGGCTGCGCCGCCGAAGTCTGCCCCGCGCGTCAGTCGGATATCAAACATGCGAATCGAGAACGCCGCCACCAAGCTGCTTTTCACGGTGGACCTGGCCGGCACGCTGCTATTCGGCATTGAAGGCGCCACCGCCGCAATCGCCGGAAATCTCGACATGCTCGGTCTGATGGTTCTGGCGTTTGCCACGGCCCTCGCGGGAGGCATCCTTCGCGACCTCCTGATCGGCGCCGTTCCACCCGAATCGTTGCGCGACTGGCGCTATTCGGCCATGGCGTTCGCCGGCGGCGCCATCGTCTTTTTCATGCACCGCTGGGTGCAGGGAATTCCCGCGCCGGTTCTGATTGTGTTGGATGCGGCCGGCCTCGCGCTCTTCGCAATCGCCGGAACCGAAAAGGCCCTGCTCTACAAAATGCATCCTTTTATCGCCGTGCTCCTGGGAACGATCACCGCGGTGGGCGGAGGAACCGTGCGCGACGTGTTGCTGGCACACATCCCCACCGTTTTGCGCGCCGATGTGTACGCGACGGCCGCGCTGGTCGGCTCGGTCTGCATGATTCTGGGAAGGAAGGCGCGCCTCTCTCCCACGCAGGCGGCCGTGCTGGGCGGCGTAGTTTGCTTTCTTCTGCGCCTCGTCAGCGTCTGGCAGCATTGGAATCTGCCGCATGTCGCGAATAACTAACGACGCCCGCGCATAGCCATCGAAAGCGACTCACTCCCACAATTCCAGGATGTTCCATCTCGGAGCATCGCCGCTCAGTCTCGGTGCTTCACTGTATGGCTATTCTCCATGAGCGGGCGCACACTGCTACTAGCTGCACTGGCCAGGCGAGCTACGTCTGGACCTGATTTCCATGCTCTTAATCGAGAATAAAATTTCGCCGCTGGAAGTCGGCCTGCGGGCCACCGTGCAGGAGATGCGCCTGCAACGAAGAACGTCCACTCCAGTCAACCGTGTCGCACGGATCGGCTTCTAACATGAAGAACTCCATGGCGCGTCCGGACACATCGCGGGATGTAGCACATCTGCTCGGCGTAGTCGTCGCGGTCGTAGTGGTCGCCACTCTCTACTTCGCGAAAGTCGTGCTCATTCCGTTTGCGCTGGCCCTCTTGTTGACCTTCGTGCTCACTCCCATCGTAAAAATGCTCGAGCGTATCCGCTTGGGCCGCGTGCTTTCCACCCTGTTGGTCGTTCTTCTCGCAGTCGTCGCGGTAAGCGCCCTGGGATACACGGTGGGCCAGCAATTCAGCCAGGTGATGAACGAGCTTCCCAATTACCGCACCAACATCAAGAACAAGATTGACTCATTGCACTGGAGCAGGAATGAGACCATCAACAATGCCTCCAATACGATGAACGAAATCAGCAAGGAGCTGGTGGCTCCTCCCGTGCATGAGGCTACCGGTGAAGTTCGTCCATCCTATGAAGCTTCGCGCCAGCGGCCACTCCCTGTGGAGATCGTGAAACCGCCCACCCTGCCGCTGGAATCCGTTCAGAATGTGCTCGGTTTAATCGCCAGTTTCGGCATCGTGGTCGTGTTTACTTTTTTCATGCTGGTGCGCCGCGAGAATTTGCGCAATCGCTTCATCTCTCTAGCCGGGCAGGGGCGCTTGCACGCCATGACGCAAGCGATGGACGAAGCCGCGGCGCGCGTGAGCCGCTACTTGCGATTGCAACTGGTAGTCAATACCTGCTACGGCTTGTTTATCGGCACTTGCCTGCATTTCATCGGAGTGCCCGGCGCGCTCTTGTGGGGAGTTCTCGTCGGCATTCTGCGTTTCCTTCCCTACATTGGCCCGCCGCTCGGAGGAATTCTGCCGCTGCTGCTGTCCCTCGCGGTTTTTCACGGATGGTCGCGCCCGCTGATGACCCTCGGCCTGTTCGTAATCACCGAAATCATCGTTTCCAACTTGATTGAGCCGGTGCTGTACGGCGCTTACACCGGCATTTCGTCGCTTGCCATTCTGGTGGCGGCAATCTTTTGGACTGCGATTTGGGGGCCTATTGGCCTGTTGCTTTCCACGCCTTTGACTCTCTGCGTGGTGGTCATCGGGCGCTATGTGCCACGTTTGAGTTTTCTGCCGGTGCTGCTCGGCGACGACCCCGTGCTGGGGCCCGACTCGCGTTTCTATCAGCGCCTTCTGGCGCTGGATCGCGATGAGGCCCGCGTCGTCTTGGTCGAGCATGTGAAAAACAAGCCGCTCGAGGAGCTTTACGATTCCGTGCTCATCCCCGCGCTGAACTTAGCGGAACGCGACCGCCATAGAAATCGCATTGATGACGACACTGAAAAGTTCATCGCGCGCAATACCAGGGAATTGATCCAGGAATTATACGAAGCGGACCAGGCGCGGCAGCAGGAGGCGGCGCTTGCGGCGCAATCTTCCTCCGAAGCGGACGCGGACTCCTCCGGCCGTTTGCAACTGCGCATTCCTCAGCAGAATCACGCCACGACTGTCATTTGCGTCCCCGCCAGAGACGAAGCCGACGCGCTCGCCGGCACGATGCTGATGCAGCTGCTCGAGAGGGCCGGCCTGCGAGCTACTTGCTTGCCGCTGCAGCGCACTTCCGAAATGGCGTTGCGCATCGCGCAGGCGCGGCCAGACGTAGTCTGCATCTCCGCGCTTCCGCCCTTCGCGCTCGCCCACGCCAGATCGCTCTACAATAAACTGCGCGCCCAAGCGCCGGCCGTGCGCGTAATTATCGGGCTGTGGAATTATCCCGGAGACATCGAACGAATCGCCGGTCGCCTGCAACTCGCCGAAGGCAGCCGTATGGCCATTACTCTTGCGGAAGTGGTCACCGAACTCGCGGGACCGGTGGAGGCCGCGCCCGCGCCAACAATCCTCACGGAATCCAACGCTTAACCGGCGCAGCACGCGCTAAAGTCCGTAGCAAACTTTAAAGCGAAATCCATCCCGCAGAAATCAGCCACAGCGAAGTGGTCGCCACCACGATCCACAGGAAGACGCCCTGCAGCATCGGCCGCACGCCCACCTGCTTCACGGTGGCGCGTGAAATTCCCGTGCCAATCAGGTAAAGAGTCGCCGTCAACCCGAGCTTCCCAACCGTGCTCAGCACGTGCCACACGCCGGCAAACCGCCCGATATAAGTGTTCACCACCGCCGCCATGCAAAATAGTGCGATAAACCACGGCCATTGAATGCGAGTGTCCGAACGTTTCACCAGCGCTGCCCCAATCGAAACCGGCACGATCCACAACGCGCGTGTAAGCTTTACGGTCGTCCCCACCACTATCGCCACCGCCCCGTAACGCGCCGCCGCTCCCACCACCGAGCTGGTGTCATGAATAGCCAACGCCGCCCACAGCCCGAATTGCTGCTGCGACAAATGCAACAACCAACCCAGCGGCGGAAATATCAATAGCGCGACGGAATTCAGGATAAATATCGTCCCCAGAGAAACCGCCGTCTCCTCCTGATCCGCGTGAATGATCGGCGCCACAGCCGCGATCGCGCTGCCCCCGCAGATGGCCGTGCCCACGGTAATCAGCGCTGAAGCGGTCTTGTTCACGCCCAGGAATCGGCCCGCCAGTAGGCCGATCGTCATCGCAAACGCAATGCTCAGGGCCGTGTAAACGAACCCGCTCCGGCCCGCCCGCAGCACCTGGTGTAAATTCATCCCGAAGCCCAAACAAACCACCGACGCCTGCAACAGGTACCTCGTGGCCGTCCGGCTTTCCGATTGAAAAGGATGCGCGAACGACAATCCGTACACCAGTCCCAGGGCCAGCGCGAACGGCGGCGAAACCAGGCCAGTCGCGCACAAGACGAAGCCCACCAGAAACGTAATCTTTAGACCCACAATTTGTCTCCAACTGGATTTGCGCGGCCAGGCGCGCAGCGGCAGGCCATTCCTAATAATTACACGGGCCAGGCGCCCCGGCAAACCATGAACCGCCGGACCAACACGCGAAAGTACGCCGCGAAAACAGCTTTGGCCAAATACGTGCCCCGGAACTTTGAGTCACGCGCGCGAAAATGAGAGAACTCTTATAATCCTCTCACCGCGCAACCGGCTCTCTTTGTAAACTTCGAGAATTTGCAGTGGACACGAGTACCCCTTCTCGGTCAAATTATGGGGGTACGGTTTACTCTTTTTCGTCTTTTTGGGGGATACACGCTATGCGACACATCGCTATCCTACTCGCACTGGTCTTTCTAGCGGCTTTTAATACCGGCGCACAGACGCTTGCCTCCAATTCGTCATTACTTCCCAGTTCTTATTTTGCTGTGCCAGCTCCGGCGATTGCTTCCGGAAACACGATCACGCTAACGCCCTCTCCGTTCACGGGATCGTCAAACGCCACGCCCACCCTGGCGCCATCCACGCCCTTGTCGCTGCTGCCCGCGGCGCCCGCTCCCGCGCAGGACGTAGCCAGCGTATTCGAAACCTATGACTGGCAGATCTACCTCGGCTATACCTTCTTCCGCTTCTACGAACTGCCGCACATCACCCAGAACATGAACGGCTTCGACTACGGCATGGTCTATTACGTCAACAATTGGTTCGGCGTGGATGGCGAGTTTGATGCCACCCACGGCAATCAATCCGGATACAGCTCCTGGTTCGTCGCTGGCTACGGTGGTCCGCGATTTCGCTGGTCTGCGCGCAAGGGAATCGAGCTGTGGGCTCACGCGCTGATCGGCTATTCGCATTTTACGCCGCAGACAGCCGATGGCCCGCAGCATGCCCTTGCGTATCAGTTCGGCGGTGGCGCCGACCTGCCGTTTCATCCCCGCTGGGCGATTCGCGTGGGTGCCGACGCGGTAGGCACGCGCTATTTCAGCACTTATCAATTCAGCCCCAAGGCTTTCGCGGGCGTGGTCTTCAAGTTCTAAAAATTCTAGCTGCGAATTTCCCGTCGCCACTTGCCGGAAAAGTTTTCGGCCGTGCCGCGCCGCGCGATTGCGCCGCGTCCTCTATCCTTTCCGCCCGCGCGTCCGCCGCCTCACTTGCTTGCGACGCGCTCTCCGCGTGGTAAACCGTTCAGAGATAGATTTTGCGATGAGCACTCCAGCACAATCGGCGAAAGCCTCCAGCGCAGTGCAGCAACCGCCCACCCCGGCTTCATCCCCAATCGCTGAACCGGATCTGGTGGACGAAGCTTCCATGGAATCCTTTCCCGCAAGCGATCCCCCGGCGTGGCAGTTCAAGCGGCAGGACGCCCCGCCGCCAGGCCCTCCGCGGCGCTAAACGCTGCCACTTTTTTCATTCGCGAGTCATCCAATACCGGGGTCAGTGGACCAGTCGTCTTTCGCGTCATTTTAGCCGCCTGGCCCGGAGGGAAAATGAAAGCAAGCCAGAACAACGGGACGAAAATCGTGTTGCAGGTTGGCAGCGAGCTGCGCATTCGAAATAACGGCGACATCAGTATTGACAATCCCGAGCTCGAACTTGTCGGCGACGATCGCGCCGCGGACGCCACTCTGATTTATAATTTTGATCCGCAAACCGGCGTTCATTCGTTGCGCTTGCTGGATCCCGTCGCTGATCACCAGCACATAAAAACGCACAAGCGCAACGACTAGCCTGTCTCGCAAGCGCGGCTCGCTATTCCTTCCGCGAGCCCTGGAGAAAACTTTGAGCAGCCTCTTTGACGAATTGCAAATTCGCGATGTGCTGTTGCGCAACCGCATCGTGGTGTCCCCCATGTGCCAGTATTCCAGCACGGACGGTTTCGCGAACGACTGGCACCTGGTGCATCTCGGCAGCCGCGCCGTCGGCGGGGCTGCCCTCGCCTTCACCGAAGCGTGCGCGGTCACTCCCGAAGGACGCATCAGCCCGCAGGATCTGGGCATTTGGAAGGATGAACACATCGCGCCGCTCGCGCGCATCACGCGCTTCCTGCGCGAGCAGGGCACCGTGCCGGGAATTCAATTGGCTCATGCCGGCCGCAAAGCCAGCACCCCCGCTCCCTGGGAGCCTTCCGGATTCATTCCCGAGGCGAAGGGTGGATGGAAACCCGTCGCGCCCAGCGCGCTTCGTTTTGCGGAGACGTACGCGATCCCGGTCTCGCTCGATGCCCAGGGAATCCAAACCGTCGTCAACGCTTTCGCGGACGCCGCCGCCCGCGCGCTGAAAGCCGGTTTCGAGGTCATCGAGATTCACTCCGCGCACGGTTATCTGCTGCACGAATTTCTCTCGCCGCTCTCGAATAAGCGCACGGATTCCTATGGCGGCACACTCGAAAATCGCACCCGGCTGTTGCGCGAAGTCGTGTCGGCCGTTCGCCGCGTCTGGTCGCAAGGTGCACCGCTTTTCGTGCGCATCTCCTGCACCGATTGGGCGGAAGGCGGTTGGGATATAGATCAATCCGTGGCACTCGCCGAGCAACTCATTCCTCTCGGAGTGGACTTGATTGATTGTTCCTCGGGAGGACTCGTCCCGGGCGTGCAGATTCCCGCGCGTCCGGGCTATCAGGTTCCTTTCGCCGATCAAATCCGCCAACGCACCGGAATTATGACCGGTGCCGTAGGCATGATCACCTCGGCAACCCAGGCGGATAACATTCTCGGCGAAGACAAGGCGGACGTCGTTATCCTCGCCCGTGAATTCCTGCGCCAGCCTTACTGGCCGCTCCTGATCGGGCAAGAACTGGGCTTCCGGGTAAGCTGGCCGATCCAATATCTGCGCGCGGCGCCCGACGGAACGCCCCCGCGCGAAGGGATAGCGCTGCCCACAGATGAATCCGCGCTGGCAGAACACGACGCGAACCTCGAATAAAGTCGCCGCGCCGCGCCGGACTTCGCTGTAGGGTACACCGCCGTGGAATCGTTTCCTCCGGCGCCTGGTCTCCCGCCGCGCGTCGGAAACATCGCCCGCAAACCTACTAGTCCGCGCGCGTCAAACCATCTACCATTGCGTTCGTGACGACCGAGCATCTGAACCGCCGCATTGCCGCCGCGACGGGTATCGTGATGACCAGCGTGCTGCTCAGCCGCATTCTGGGATTTTTTCGCGACTGGACCGTCGCGCATCAAATCGGCGCCAACGCTTCCACCAGCGCTTACTACACCGCCTTCACCCTGCCCGATTTCCTGAATTACCTGATCGCCGGTGGCTCGCTCAGCGTCACGTTCATCCCCGTATTCGCCAAATACGTCACGGAACAGCGCGAAGATGAAGGTTGGCGCGTCTTCTCCACGGTCGTCACCGTGATGGGTTTCGTGCTGGTCACCTTGGTGATCCTGGGAGAAATCTTCGCCGCCCATCTGGTGAAATACATTGCGCCTGGCTTCAAGCCCGCCGAGCTGCAACAAACTATATTTCTCACGCGCCTGATGCTGCCGGCGCAAATCTGTTTTTACGAAGGCAGCATTCTCAGCGCCGTGCAATATGCGAAAGGCCATTTCATCATCCCTTCGCTCGCTCCGCTGGTGTACAACATCGGCATCATCATCGGTGGCGTGCTGCTTTCTTCGCGCATTGGCATCACCGGCTTCGCCGTCGGCGTTCTGGGCGGCGCAATCCTCGGGAATTTCCTGCTGCAAATTTACGGCGCGCATCGCGTCGGCGCCATCTACTTCCCGAGCTTCAACGTCCGCCATCCCGGCTTCTGGATGTTTCTCAAACTCTCCGTGCCCATCATGCTGGCGCTTTCGCTCTCGTTTGTGGACGATTGGATCATTCGCTGGTTTGGTTCCTACCTGCAGCCCGCCTCCATCACCTGGCTCAGTTACGGCAAAACCTTGATGCGCGTGCCGCTCGGCTTGGTGGGGCAGGCCATCGGCGTTGCCTCCTTCCCGATCCTCGCGCAACTCTACTCGGAACGAAAAATGGATGATCTCAACCGCATTCTCAATTCCACCTTTAAAGCCTTGATCTTTTTGCTGCTGCCGATTTCCGCGCTGATCATCGCGCAAAGCGAGCCGCTGGTGTATCTCGCTTTTTCGCGCACGCGGCTGCACGGCCCCGATCTCGCGGCCACGGCTTCGGCGCTGGCGTTCTTCTCTCTCGGATTATTCGCCTGGGGCGCGCAAAATATTCTGGCGCGCGGCTTTTACGCCACGCGTGACACCATCACGCCCGCCGTGGTCGGCACCTTAACCACACTCCTGAGCCTTCCCCTGTACTGGCTGTTGGTGCGCCGCATGGATTTCCGCGGCCTCGCCCTCGCCAGCACCATCGGCATCATCGCCTACACCATCATTCTCTTCTCGCTGCTCGGCCGCCGCACCCGCAACCCCGAAGAAGCCGGCATCGTGGTGTTTTTCCTGAAAGTTTCGGCCGCATCCTGCATTGTGGGCTACGCCTGCTACCGGCTTGCAGGCCGCCTCGAAGATTTCATCCGCTGGCAGCACATTGGCGGCGCGCTGCTTCTATTGGTATTAGTCAGTGCGGCGGGCGTGCTGCTGCTTGGCGTCTTGCTGAAGATTTTCCGGGTTCCCGAACTTGACGTGTACCTGCGGCGCGCATACTCCTTTGTCGGCCGCGCATGAGCAAATTGTTCGTTTCTCCACAATCCGCGAAAGGTGCGATCCACGAATGACGAAAAGCAAAAATACAATCGCGCTGCTGCCGCTGCTGCTTCTGGCCCTGGCGGGAATCCTGTCCTGGGCGTCCTCAGCCCCGGCGCAAAATGATTCAGCGCTCGCCGCGCGTATCCGCGAAATCACCAGCCGCCCCGAATACATGCATTCCAGCTTCGGGATCGCAGTCTATTCACTGGACGATGACAAAATCCTGTACTCGTTGAACGGCCAGCAGCTTTTCACTCCGGCATCCACCACCAAACTCCTCACCGAAGGCACTGCGCTCGAGTTGCTGGGTCCGGACTACCGGTTTCACACCCGCGTCTATCGCACCGGCGCCGTCGCGCCTGACGGCACCTTGACCGGCGACTTGATTCTCGTCGCCTCCGGCGATCCCAATCTTTCCGGACGCATCCAGGCCGACGGCACGCTCGCGTTTCAAAATGAGGACCATTCCTACGACGCCAGCCCCGATACCAAAGCCGTCGCCGGCGATCCGTTGTTGGTAATCCGCGAACTTGCCGCGCAAGTGGCCGCAAAAGGTATCAAGCATGTCTCCGGCCGCGTGTTGGTGGACGCCACGCTTTTTCCGGAAGGCGGCCGCGAAGACGGCACGCAAGCCGTGATCTCGCCCATCTGCGTGAACGACAATATTATTGACCTCACCGTTTCTCCCGGCTCGACCGAAGGCGCGCCAGTCACGATCAGCGTTTCTCCGGCGACCGCCTACGTCACGTTTGTGAATCAGGCGGTCACGGCCCCCGCGAATTCCAAGCCGAATATCCAGCCCCCGAACGAAACCGCGAATCCCGACGGCTCCTACACCGTCACAGTCACCGGCACGTTTCCTTTGGGCAAGGCTCCGATCCTCTACGCGTACGACGTTCCGGCGCCCAGCCGTTTCGCGCAGGTGGCGTTTGCCGAAGCGCTCCGCGAAAAGGGAATCGCCGCCACCGTTCCGCCACCCAGCGAGAAAGTGGATTTCAGTGCGCTCGCCGCGTCTTATACGACCGAGAATGTTGTCGCCGAACATATTTCGCCGCCGCTTTCCCAAGATATTAAGGTCACGTTGAAGGTCAGCCAGAATCTGCACGCGACTATGACGCCATATATTCTAGGCGAAGCCCTCGCGCACAAGACCAAAGACATTGACCAAGCCGGATTCGACCTGGAGCGGGATTTTCTGGTGAAAGCCGGGCTGGATCTCACGGGAGCCTCGCAAGGCGATGGCGCGGGCGGAGCGCAGTCCGCTTATTTCACGCCGGACTTCATGGTCCATTACCTGGCATTCATGTCCCGGCAAAAGGACTTCGCAATCTTTGAAAATGCGCTGCCCATCCTCGGCCGCGATGGCACTCTGTGGAATATTCAGGTGAATTCGCCGGCCGCCGGACACGTTTTCGCCAAGACTGGCACGTTTGACGCCTACGATGCCCTCAATCGCAGATTGATGCTAACGGGCAAGGGCCTCGCCGGTTACACCACCACTCTCGAAGGCCGTCGCCTCGCATTCGCAATCTACGTAAATCGCGTTTCGCTTCCCGGCGACGATCCCGACGCGCCGCAAAAAATTGCCGGCCAGGCGCTGGGAGAAATCGCCGCCGCGATCTATCTCACGCCAGCCGAGGATAGAGCTCCCTTCGACGTGCTCATCAAGAACGGGCACATCCTCGACGGTGCTGGCGGACCCTGGTACGCCGCCGACATCGGAATTCGCGGCGATCGCATCGCCGCCATCGGCAACTTGCAGGACGCAAAGGCGACGAAAGTGATTGACGCTACCGGCCGCATCGTCTCTCCGGGTTTCATTGACATGTTGGGCCAATCCGAAACCGCGCTGCTGATTGACAATCGCTCGCTCAGCAAGCTTTCGCAGGGCATCACTACCGAGATCACCGGCGAAGGCGGCTCCATCTCGCCGCAAGACGAAAAAACACTCGCTCCGCTGCAACCGTATCTCGATCACTATCACTTGACGATTGATTGGACCACGCTCGGCGGCTATTTCGCGCGCCTCGAAAAAGACGGCACGCCGATCAACCTGGGAACCTACGTTGGCGCGGCACAGGTCCGCGAAGCCGTCATCGGTGACGACGATCGCGCTCCCGCCACCGCCGAACTCGTGCAGATGAAAGCCCTCGTCGCGCAAGCCATGCAAGACGGCGCCCTGGGAATCTCCACCGCGCTGATTTATCCGCCCGGACATTTCGCCAAGACCGATGAATTAATCTCGCTTTCCAAAGTGGCCGCGCAGTACGGCGGCATCTACGCCACGCACATGCGCAGCGAAGGCGCCAGCGAAATGGAAGCGCTCGATGAAGCCATCCGCATCGGCCGCGAAGCGGGGCTCCCTGTCGAGATTTTCCATCTCAAAGTGAGTGGCAAGTCGCGCTGGGGTGGAATGCCCCGCGTGGTGGAGAAAATCCAGGCCGCGCGCGATGCCGGCCTGGACATTCGCGCCGACCAGTATCCGTATGTCGCGGGCGCCACGGCTCTGGTTTCTTCGTTGCCGCCCTGGGTGGCCGATGGCGGCACCGATAAGCTGCTCCAGCGCCTGCGCGACCCCGCCACCCGCGCGCGGATTAAAACCGAAATGGCCGTCACCCACAAAGATTGGGAAAACCTCTACCTCGATAGCGGCGGCGCTTCTGGCGTGCTGATCTCCGGAGTTTTCAATCCCGGCCTGAAGAAATACGACGGCAAAACGGTCGCGCAAATGGCCAAGGCCGAAGGCAAGACGGAATACGACGCACTTTTCGATTTCATCCTCGCCGACGACGCGCAAACCGGCGCGCTGTATTTCATGGCCAGCGAACAGGACATGCTCTACGCGCTCAAGCAGCCCTGGACCTCCATCGGCCTCGACGCCAACGAACTTTCACTCGATGGCCCGCTCTTCGAGCCGCACACGCACCCGCGCGCGTTCGGTTCGATGCCCAGATTTCTCGGCCGTTACGTCCGCGATCAAAAATTGCTGCCGCTCGAACAAGCCATTCGCAAAATCACATCCATGCCCGCGCAGCGCGAACATCTCACCGGACGCGGCCTGCTTCAACGCGGCTATTACGCGGACATCACCGTCTTCGATCCCGCCACGATCATAGATAAAGCCACCTACACGGAACCCACGAAACTCTCGCAAGGTGTGGACTACGTGCTGGTGAACGGCCAGGTCGAATACGATCACGGAGCCCTAACCGGCGCGAAAGCTGGCCGCGCTCTTAGAGGCCCGGGCTATCGCGCGCCAACTCAATAGCGCAATCGCAGGTAACTAGCGCCAGCCCGGGACTTGCCGCGAGGCAAGCGAACACGCACCCCTCCCGCGCCGGACACGCCACTAAGCCAACGCGGCAATCGCGCCGTAACCACCCTGCGCCCCTAAGGCAGCAGTTCCAGCACCGGATGCAAAGTCAGTTGGCTATCCTTGGTCACCTCCAGTTCGCGCTCCCAACTCTTCTTCCCGCCAGCCTTCACCGCCACGCGATGCACCCCGCTAGCCAAGTGAATTGTCGAGGGCGTCTGTCCCACAAACTTCCCATCCACATAAATTTCCGCGCCCGCAGGCTCGGACGCAATCGCCACAGTGCCGCTCCCACCCGATTTGTCGCTGTCCCCGGCGAGCGAAGCCGTCACGGTTCGCGGGTGCAGCGGTCCAACCCTCTCGTCCCCCGGCCAGGTTTCGCTCGTGGTAACCTCGGCCCGCTCCAGCTTCAGTTGAAAGTGGTCCGACTTCAGCAAAAAATAATTGCCGTGATGTTTCCCGGTCACCGCAACCCACTCAAACGGTCCTTCGGTCAACGCAATCTGCTGCGTCGAATATCCGTCCTTGGAAATTCGCAGAGTCATCGAATGGTCCAGCCGCGTGCTGAAGACAAGATGCGGCTTATGAAAGTAGCCGCCCGGATACTCCACCTGAAAAGGCGTCGTCCCCACCAGCACGCCATTGATCTCCACGTTCGCTCCCGGCGGCGAACTCGTAACGCTCAACGATTCCGCGCCACTCCGCGGAGCCAGCGATAACAACAACACCAGCGACACCACGACCACCGGGGCGAAAAGCCCCACTCGCATCCAAGTTTTCATCGAGAGTCCCAGAAGCTAGAAGGTGCTCGGACGATGTCACTCTGGAACGCACCTGTCAATCCGCACAAGTACGCACACGAGCAAGATCGCAGGATGCAGAAGTGCCGAGTGCAACGAACACCACGCAACCGCAATGAAATCATCCGTTTACGTTTTGCAATAATCGAAACCATCGCCAGCAACCACGCATCTCTCTATATGGAGTCATTGTTGCGCTGCTTTTCTGTTTCGTCCCAGCGCAAAGGCGGCTCTCACAGGCGGAAGATTGAGGCGCAACAATCGAACTCGATCTTTTGGGCAACCTGCAAAATCGTATTGGAGGAAAAATGGGGATTCGTACGAAAGGCTATCTCGCAGCGATCGCAATCCTGGGTCTCTCGCTGCCGCTGTGGGCACACACCGATTCAGTGCCACTTCAAGTTGATCATACTCTTACCATCGGGACCCAACAGCTCGAGCCAGGCAATTACAACCTAAAAGCGAATGACGGCGACACGCAACTCCGCGTGGTGCGGATCAGCGACGGCAAGACGATTGCCACCGTACCGTGCCAATGGGTTGATCTCTCGCAAAAAGCTCGCCAATCAGAAGTCGTTACCGACGCGAACCGCGTCGTGCAGGTGGAATTCAACGGCAAGAACAAGGCCATCGAATTTCGCTGATTCCCTGCAAGTCCACAAACAGCAACCTGTAATCTAAAGTGGCAGGAGGCGGACCGCGAATCCGCCTCTTACTATTTAAGGCCGCGCTCGCTAACGCAAATATTCCCCGAGCCAATCCAGAAACGTGTGGTACCACAACTGGCTGTTCTGCGGCTTCAATACCCAGTGGCCCTCGTCGGGGAAAATCACCAGCTTTGAGGCCACTCCCTGCGCCTGCAGCGCGGTGAAAAATTCCAAATCCTGATTGTACGGAACGCGAAAATCCAGCTCGCCGCCGATCACCAATATCGGCGTCTTGAAGTTCCCTAGGTCCGCCGCGTATTCGTTCGGCGACCACTTCTTATAGAGCTCCGGACGCTCCCACGGCGGCCCGCCGAATTCCCAGTCCATGAACCACAGCTCTTCCGTCGCGCCGTACATGCTCACTTCATCGTAGGGCCCCGCATGGCTGATCAAGCACTTGAACCGCCCCGTGTGCGTGGCAATCCAGTCAATCATCTATCCGCCGTACGAGCCTCCCGCGGCGCAAACGTCGGCCCCATCAATGAAAGAATATTTGGCGATGGCCGCGTCCACGCCTTTCATCAAGTCCTCGTAAGCTTTGCCGCCCCAATCGCGGCTGATCTCCGCGGTGAATTTCTGTCCATATCCGGTCGAGCCTCGCGGATTGATCATCACCACCACGTAGCCCGGCGCCCCCATCACCTGCTGGTTCCAGCGATATCCCCAGGAATCGTCCCACGCGCCCTGCGGCCCGCCGTGAATCAGCAGCAGCGCCGGATATTTTTTCGCCGCGTCGAAATGCGGCGGACGAATAAGCAGTCCCTCCACCTGCGTTTTCTCCGCGCCCTCAAACCAGAACGGCTCGGCCGCCGGCAAATCCAGTTGCGCGAGCAGCGCATCGTTCTGATGCGTGATCTGCTGCAGGTTGCTGCCGTCCGCCCTCGCCGTGAAAATTTCCGCGGGCATCGTCAGGCTCGTGCGGGCCAACGCCAAAGTTTGTCCGTCGCCGCTTAAATCGAAATCGGAATTGAACCCGCTGCCGACGACTATCCTCGGCGTGCTTCCCGGCGTAGCAGTGATCGCGTAAATCGGCATCTCTGCTTTTACTTCCGACTGGAAATAGATTTCCTTGCTGTCTGGAGTCCACGCGTACGATTCCACGTTCTGATCGAAATTTTCAGTCAAATTCAAATGTCTTGCTGCGCGGCGGTCGTAGAGCATCAATCGCCAGCGGTCCGATTCATATCCCGGCTGCATCTGTGCGCGATAAGCGATCCATTTTCCATCGGGTGAATACACCGGGCCCCAATCGTTCCCGGGATTCGTCGTGATTCGCTGCGGCGCGCTCGCGCCGGAAACCGGCACGGTAAACAAATCTCCATTCGTGCTGCGCGCTTCGTCCTTATCGGTATTCGCCGTGAAACACAATTCGCCCCCACCCGGCGAAAATGCAATCGCTTCGGGCGCTTCCAGATTGAACGGCGGCGCATCATAGGTCGCGCCAGGCGTCAGATCGCGCGGCGCTCCGCCGCCGATCGCTGCCACAAAAAGATGACTGCGCTTGCCGTCCCACCAGCCGGTCCAATGGCGATACAGCAGCTTCTCGTAGATCCGCGCGTGAACCTTGCTCTTCGCGATTTCGCTGTCGCGTTGCCCATTGCAAGCGTCATCCTTGCAGTCCGGATATACCGGCGAGATGAACGCGATGCTCTTGCCATCCGGCGACCACAGTTCATTGTCCGCGCCGGTCGAAAGAAAAGTAATGCGCGTCGCTTCGCCGCCTTCCAGCGCCACGTAATAGACCTGCGGCGTGCCGTCGCGTCCGGAAATGAACGCGAGCTTTTTTCCATCGGGAGACCAGCGCGGCCGCGTATCGCTCCCGCTGCGCGTCAATTTCCGCGCCTCGCCGCCTCCGGCCGGAACCAGCCAGATATCGTGAATCGCATGGTTCGTCTCCAGATCGGGCGTCGCCACGCTGTAGGCGATCCATTTTCCATCCGGCGAAATCTGCGGTTCGCTCAAGCGATGCATGGAGATCAAATCTTTGAAAGTAATCGGACGCTTCTGCTCGGTCTGCCCTTGCGCCGCAAATCCGCTCAGCAGCACCGCGATCACTGCTCCAATCGAACGCGTCGCCCAGCTCGCCATAGTTCCTCCCGGCATCCATAAATCGTGATGCGCGTCACCAAAACGTGTGATGATCACACTTTCAGTTTTCTTTTCCAAGAGGTAACCTTACGCTTCCACGATCGGATTCCCGTTCGAGTCCCAGCGTCCCGCTTCGACGCAAGCGGCCGCTGTTGCGGATTACCTGAACCCGACCAACACGAACGGCGAGCCGGAAAAGAGGGACCATGGAAGACGCATTAACTGTTCATCGTCTCCATTTCGCGTTCACCGTCACATTTCATTACATCTTCCCGCAGCTCACCATGGGTTTGGCGCTTCTAATTTTTATTCTGAAAAGCATCGCGCTGCGCACGGGCGACGAAACCTGGAATCTGGCCGCGCGCTTCTGGGGCAAAATCTTCGGAATCAGCTTCGCCCTCGGAGTAGTGACCGGTATTCCCATGGAATTTCAGTTCGGCACGAATTGGGCGCAATTCTCTAGAGCGGCCGGGGGCGTCATCGGCCAGACTCTCGCCATGGAAGGAGTATTCTCGTTTTTCCTCGAATCCTCCTTCCTCGGACTTTTTCTTTTTGGCGAAAAGCGGCTTGGCCCGCGCCTGCACTGGCTTTCTTCGTTCATGATGTTCCTGGGCTCGTGGCTTTCCGGCTACCTGATCGTGCTCACTGACGCTTGGATGCAGCATCCTGCAGGCTACCGCCTCGGCGCGAACGGCTCCTTTGACCTGCAAAGCTATTGGGCGCTGCTCTTGAATCCCTGGGGCTTGTGGCAATACGCGCACACCATGATCGGCGCGGTGCAAACAGGCTGCTTCACCATGGCGGCCGTCGGCGCTTACTACATCCTCTCCAAGCAGCACGAGAATTTTGGCAAGCTTTTCGTCCGCGTCGCCGTAATCGTCGGCGTGATTGCCGCGCTCCTGCAGCTTTTTCCCACCGGCGATGGCCAGGGAAAAATGATCGCGCAACATCAGCAGCCCACCCTCGCGGCGATGGAAGGTTTGTTTCACACCCAAGCCGGAGCGCCCATCGCGATTCTCGGTCAGCCGGATGTTCCCAACCAGCGCCTCGATAATCCTTTGACCGTCCCGCGCGCCCTGAGTTTTCTCACCTACCAGGATTGGAGCGCGACCGTGCGAGGCCTCGATCAATTTCCGCAAAGCGAGTGGCCCGATAATATCGCTCTGCTCTATTTCAGCTATCACATCATGGTCGGCCTGGGCACGATTTTCATCGCGATTCTGCTGCTCGCCGCATGGAAACTTTTTCGCGGAACACTTTTCACGTCGCGCGTCATGTTGTGGGCCCTAATGCTCGCGCTTCCGCTGCCCTTCATCGCCAATACAGCCGGCTGGATCACGGCGGAGGTCGGTCGCCAACCCTGGCTCATTTACGGAATGCTGCGCACGCGCGCCGGCGTTTCGTCAATGGTGGCTGCGGGCAACGTCTGGTTCACGCTTCTCGGTTTTATGGGCATGTACTCCGTCCTCGCGATTCTTTTTCTGTTTCTGGTTTATCGCGAGATCGAACACGGTCCGGGTCCGCTGGATCTGGACGATACACAGCCGGTCGTGGCGGCTGCCGCGGACTGAGGAAGGGCGCAGATGGGAACGATTTGGTTTTGTCTTGTGGCTGTGATGATCGCGGGCTACGTGGTGCTCGATGGTTTCGACATCGGCGTCGGCATCCTCCATCTTTGGCTCGCCCGCACGGACGACGAGCGCCGGGTGCTGATCCAATCCATCGGCCCCGTGTGGGACGGCAACGAAGTCTGGCTCATCGCCGCCGGCGGCACTCTCTATTTCGCGTTTCCCCTGCTCTACGCTTCGAGCTTCAGCGGGTTCTATCTTCCCCTGATGATGGTTCTCTGGCTGCTGATTCTGCGCGGAATTTCGCTGGAATTCCGCAGCCACGTCGGCGGGCATATTTGGTCCGTCTTCTGGGACGCGGTTTTCTCGCTCGCCAGCATTTTGCTTGCGATTTTTTTCGGCGCGGCGCTTGGCAATGTCGCGCGCGGCGTTCCACTCAATTCAGCCGGTAATTTTTTCGAGCCTTTGTGGACGAATTTTCAGCCCACGGGCCAGACGGGCATTCTCGATTGGTACACGGTTCTGGTGGGCCTGGTGGCGCTCGCCGTCTTGACGCTCCACGGTGCGCTCTGGCTCGCCTGGCGCACTGACGGCGTATTGAACGGCCGCGCGCATGCCGCCGCGTCTCTGTTCTGGTGGCTGGTCGCTGGATTGACGGTCGTTATCACCTTCACCAGCTTTCGCTTGCTCCCGGTGGGCCTGCTGAGCTTCCGCGTCCATCCCTGGGGATTTGTGTTTCCGCTGCTAGCCATCGCCGGACTGCTCGGCGTGAAATTATTTCTATACGCGAAGCAGGAAGCAGCCGCATTTGCAGCGTCCTCCGCGTATATCGTGGGGATGTTGACCAGCGTCACGTTCACCCTCTATCCGAACGTGCTGCCCGCGACCACCGGTATCGCCAATAATTTGACGGTCGCCAACGCCAAAGCCGCCGACTATGGCCTTAAAATCGGCCTGATCTGGTGGCTCATCGGCATGTCCCTGGCCGTGACCTACACAATTTTCAGCTACAGGAATTCTGCAGGAAAGATTCAAGCAGGCCAGACTCACCGCCACGGCCATTACTGACCGCCGCGACAACTGGCACGGGCCGCCGCTGCCGGCCTTACTCTCTCGTTGTCATCCCGAACTCCAGTGAGGGATCTCTCTGCCGTTCCGTGCGCCGGGACTCGTCCTACGTATCGTAACGCGCAGCCAAGCAGCCCCTGCCGAAATGTGCCCCGTGAGCGGCCACAATGAAATCTCGTTTAACCCACTTTTTCGTCTAGGCACTCCGTTCCAATCGCCGTCCCGACAGCCCATGTATATCCATCCGGATCGGCAATAATCACGTCGCGCCAACCGTGCGGCATATCTCGTGACGGCTGCAGTATCGTCGCGCCACATTTTCGCGCGCGCGCTTCAATCACGTCCGGGTCGGTCTGAAAAAGCCGCAACTCCGCGCCCAGCCCCCGCCGTTCACCTCCCGCCAATTCCGCAAACCACACGTGATGATCGTAAGCGTGATCCGCATGCAGCATAAATTCCAGCTCGCCGATCTGCAAAGCCGCGAAATCCGGATCGCAATAGGTGACCACCGCTCCCAGCACGTCGCGATAAAACGCGAGGGACCGCGACAAATCCCGCACCAGCAGATTCACGGTGAAATAAGGAAGCGTGCGGCCGAATTCATCAGCCGTCTTCCACGAATCACCAGTACGTTTCATCGCCATCGTCTGGCACCATGCCTGGAATTGCGCTGACTTTCGTTACTGCACGGTTCTAAAGTTTGCGGAAAAGGTAAAGCAAGTGTCATCCCGAGCGCAGCGAGGGATCTGCTTTTCCCTCGAATGTAAAAAAGAAGGGGATTCCTCGGCCCAAATCCACGCCCCAAGTGACAACCACGTGCGTTTTCCCACAACCAGCCTGGCCGCACCGTAAAATGCTGGCTGAATAGCGGCTTCTGACGCGAACTTTTCAGATCCTGGAGCGTACCCGGCAAGTCAGAAATATCTGCCCCGCGCCCGCCAGAATCAGTAAAGCGCTGAACGGCCGGGGAAACGTGACAATCCGCCGCGTTTCGATAATCGCTTTTCCCGAAGCAACCTGAACTTCTTCCGTCTTGGCGGGCATGCTCATCTGCGGATGAATGAGCGTGGTGATCCCGGCCGCAACCAGCAGAATCCCCACAATCGCGATGCGATGAAATCTCATATCAGTAATTCATCGCCGGCCGCCAAAACTCGCCTATTGCGCCAGCGCATGCGTGATTTCGCTCAAATAATCAGGCCGCGTGCTATCGCGCTCGATATGCGGGTAACGCAACCCTCCGTGATAATCCAGCGCCACGGACCGGTATTGCGCTCCGTTCGCCACGAGCAGCTGAATCGGCGCCGTCGCCGATTTCGCCGCATCGATCGCCGCGCGCATCCCGTCAGGAGTGTACTGCGCTCCATTCACCGCCACAATTTTCATTCCGGGGCCAATACCGGCAATATACGCAGGCCCGCCGTGAATCACGTCTCCCACCATTCCATCATCAGCCACCGACATTCCCACGGTGAACGTAAAATCGGCGCGCCGCGCGAGTGCTTCTTCCACTGCCACCACGTCGTTGGGCTGCTCGCTGTAAACCAGCTTCCAGCCGCTATTAGTGACCGCCTCCTCCGGCGTCTTGGTGGAAACGCCGTCCAGTCGCGCACGCAAAAATCCCGCCCAATCGTAAGGCGCCAGGCCATTCAAGGTCGCCACTACATCTTCGAACGTGTAAGGTTTGAGCGCTGGCTCTCCGCCCGGCCCTCCGTGAAAAATCTTGCAGAAATCGTTCATTGACTTCTTATCGCCTGTCAGCGAACGCAGCGTCGTATCCACATCCAGCCACAGCAGCTCGCCCTCATCGTAAAAATCCGTGCCGCGCCGCCAGTTGGACCACTCGTTTCCGGCGTTGTAAAGAAAAGGCGCCGCATCCGCCGTATCCTGCAAAGGACGCCAATCGCGCCCCGGCCGGTGCTCGTAGGTCGCCACCAGATATGCGAACTCTTCGCGCCATTGTTCTGGAGTTTCCAGTCCGCTGCGCGCCGTCAGCACCACGCCGAGATACTCCGTCAGCCCTTCATACACCCACAGCAAGTCGTCAGTCATCGGCTGTTGATAATCAGGCGTGGCCAAACCGGCGGGCCGCCGGTACTTTCCGTTCCACGAATGCACGAATTCGTGCGGCAAAAGGCTCGCGAATTCCAGACGTTCCGCGTCATCAATCAGACTGCGTTCCGAAGTGCGGTCATCGCTCGATTCATGATGCTCCAAACCAAAATGCGCCACGTCATCGCTCAGCGTCAGTAAAAAATGATAGTCGCGGTAATGCCGCGAGCCAAAAAGCGCCCCTGCTTCCATCACCAGGTTGTGCAACGCCAACTGAGTGTCCGGAGTGATCGCCAGCGCCGCGGCGCTGTCCGCCGCGATATCCAGCTCGTGCGGCGGATTGGCCCCCGGCGTAAGTTGCACTGCCCGGAAATAACGCCCGGAAAGCACGGGCGAATCCACCAGCGTCGTCAGCGGCGCCGGCGCAAACTCAATC
This sequence comes from uncultured Acidobacteriota bacterium, assembly GCA_963804655.1. Taxonomy (GTDB): domain Bacteria; phylum Acidobacteriota; class Terriglobia; order Acidiferrales; family UBA7541; genus Palsa-295. The sequence goes on from CAWDRE010000002.1 coordinate 1,199,003, forward strand.
GTGTCGCCATCTTGCTTGGCGATCGGCAGCGCGGTCCCGAATTTCCATCCCGCAGGCAGCCGCAGCGTCGCGACAAAAGTGTAATCCTTCGCCGGCAACCCCTGCGGATACAGCAACACTTGATTCCAACTCAGCACATCAAGATTCGCCGTTGCCGATCCGCCGGCCGAAAACCCAGTGGAAGCCGCCGCCAGCAGAAAATCAAAATCCGCGTCCAGCGTGCTCACGCCGGCCGGCACGTCCAGGTGAATCGAAAACATTTCCACCAGATCGCGCCGCCATGGAATCGCCTTGCCTCCCGCCGAAAATTTCATCCCCGCGACTTCGATGATCGGCCCATCCGGCATGTGCTCGCCCGGAATCCATTCCGGGTAAAGCAAAGTGAGGGGCCCCGGCCGCACCGGAATTTCCAGATGCGTGTGCAGGATTTTCTGCGGCGCTTGCGTCGCATCCACACTCAACTTAATCGCCCCCGGCCCCGAAGCCTGCCCGCGCGCCAGCGGTGCCGCAACGCAGCCAACCACGACCAAGCCACAAAAAGCCGCCATCGCTCGATGCATTATTTCAGCCTCCCAGAAACTCAGTATGAAACGATCTATCTAATTATTTACGCCGAGCTGCCAGAAAAGAAATGCCAATACCTGCGTGTCTTCCTCGATAATCTTGCTCACCGGCCGCCCTTCACTATGGCCCAATTTCGTGTCATACAGCAGCAAAATTGGCTTGTCGCCGCCTTGCGCGGCCTGCATTTCCGCCGTCATCTTCCGCGCATGCAGCGGCGCCACGCGCGTGTCGCTGTCTCCCGTGATGAAAAGCACCGCGGGATATTTCTGTCCCTTCACCACGTGCTGATACGGCGAATAGGCGTAAAGAAAAGGGAACTGGCTGGCATCGTCCGCCGATCCATATTCCGGCACCCAGAAACGCGCCACCAGGAACTTCTGATAACGCAGCATATCCAGCAGCGGATAGCCGCACACGATCGCGCCGAAAAGGTCGGGCCGCTGCGTCATCGCCGCGCCCATCAATAATCCGCCGTTGCTGCGCCCGGTGATCGCCAGTTTATCGGGCCGCGTGTAATGATTCGCGATCAGCCATTCCGCCGCCGCATAAAAATCATCGAAAACGTTCTGTTTTTTCTCCAGCATCCCGGCGTGATGCCAGGCCTCGCCGAATTCGCCGCCGCCGCGCAGGCTGGGCAGCGCAAACACGCCGCCGCGCTCCGCCCACAGCACGATGTCATCGCGAAAAAATGGCGTTTCGCTCACGTCGAATCCGCCGTAAGCCGTCATCAAAGTCGGCGTCGCGCCGGTCAGTTGTAATCCCTTCTTGTAAAAGAGAAACATCGGCACGCGCGTCCCATCTTTGGATTCGTACCAGACCTGCTTCACCTCAAACGCGCTTGCGTCGATCGGCACGTTCGGCTTCGCCCACGTTTCCAGTTTGCGCGTGGCCAGGTCATACTGCAGAATCGTCGTCGGCACCGCGAACGATTGAAACGACACAAAAACGTCGCTGTTCTTCCAGCGACCGGTGATTCCCGCCACGGTTCCCAATTGTGGCAGCGCAATTTCGCCCGCGACTGCGCCATCGGGTTCGAAAACTTTTATTTCCGAAGCGGCGTTGTGCGAGTACTGCGCCACGATCTTCCCGCCCGCCAGATGAAAATCCTCCAGCCGCGCTTCGCTTTCGGGAATAATTTCTTTCCAATGCTCCTGCGCAGGCGTCGCCAGCGGCACGGCCACCAGGCGCCATTTCGGCGCCTTCCAATTCGTTTCCAGGTATAGCGTGTCGTCCGCGATATATCCCTGAAAACATCCGTCCACCGTATTCACGATCGGCACAATCGGCCCGCCCGTCTTCAAATCCTGCACATAAACTTCCGACCGGTCGCAGGCCGAGCCGTAAAACAACGTGAATAGCAGATAGCGTCCATCTTCCGACACGCTGACGGACAAAATCTTGTCGGATCCGTAGCCGTCGCCGAAAATCTTCGCGTCCTGCCCGGCGTCGGTCCCCATCGCGTGGTAATAAGCGCGTGGCCCCTCCGCCGTCAATTTCGAATAGTAAACGCCGCTCTTGTCTTTCTTGAACGAAACGCCGGAAAGAAAACGCGCGCGCGGCAGCACATCGGAAAGCTCCTTGCGCGTGTCGCTGTCCAGAAAATGGACCGTCACTTCATCCTCGCCGCCCTTGCGCACCCCGTAAGCCACCACTTTTCCGTCATCCGATAATCCGTCGAAGCTCACGCTCGTGGTGTGATCCGCGCTCAGCGTGGTGGGATCCACCAGCACTTCCTCCGCGCCATGCGCGCCCCGCCGCATGTACAAAACAAACAAATCGGCCCCCGCCGCGCGTCGCGCATAAAAATATTTGCCGCCGCGCTCCGCCGGCAGATTGATCGTATCCACCTTGATCAAATCTCCCAGTTGTTTGGCGATGGCATCTTGGCCCGGCAGGGTGCCCAGCACGGACTGCGTGCACGCATTCTCCGCGTCTATCCACGCGCGCGTTTCGGGGCTGCTCTGCTCCTCCAGCCAGCGGTAGGGATCGCTCACCACCGTGCCGTGGATCGTATCTTTCACGTCGTCCACGCGCGCGGGCGGCGGACACTTCGCTTTGGCGTCTTGTGCGTTCACGGCGGTCACGCTCGCAGTCAGAAAAAATATCAGTAGGAAGAATCGCAGCGGGTTCAGGTGTGCATTGCGGAAACCCCGGGCGCAGCCGGCCGGAGTCGCGCTACAGGCTGCGGCGCTAGTGCTCATCAAATGGCGCCTCCACTTTCGCTTGAGATTTTCACGTAACAGGCGTGGCCATTTTTCTTGGCGGATTGAAAAACGGCAATTCCCTGGTCGTCGCCCTCACCTTGTGACGCACGGCCTCCACGGTCAGTTCCATTTGCAGTTCCGTTCCGACCGCCGCGTGCTCCCGGCTCAAACTTGCCAGCGCGATCATTTTCTTCAGCGTCGGCGACCACGTCGTGGAAGTCGCTTTGCCTACCTGCAATCCGCCGCGATAAACCGGAACCGCGCTGCGCGAAGCGGTGCTCGGAACCTGCGGTCCCAGTCCCACCGCGTCGTACAGCCGTTCCACGTCTTCCCAGTGCACGTCCAGCCCCATCAAAAGTCGTTTCGGCCCGCGATGATGCTCCGTCGCCAGCGCCTCGCGCCCGATGAAATATTCCTTCTTCAAATCCACCATGCGCCCCAACCCGATCTCATACGGCGAATACTTCTGCGCCTCGATCAGCGCGCGCTTGCTGCTGAAGTAATCCACTTCGATCAGAATCAGCCCCGCCTCGATCCGCGCCACGTCCAGCGCCAGCATCCCGGCGGGATGCAGATCGAACTGCCTGCCTTTTTCCATCAGCGCGTCCCAGACGCACGGCGCGTCATTCCACGGAATCCAGATTTCGTAACCGAGATCGCCCGTATATCCCGTGCGCGAAATATCCACTTCCACGCCGGCGATTTTCCCGTGTGTGAACCGGAAATATTTCAGGTTGCTGATGTCTGCGTCCGCCACTTGTTTCAGCAACCGTCCGGAGGTAGGTCCCTGCAGCGCCAGGGCCGCCAGGTCGGTGGAAATGTCTGCGATTTGTACGTCGAGGCCGAGCGCGTTCTGATGGAACCAGCGAATGCTGGGGTCGGCGGCCGTCCAGCGGTAGGAATTTTCGCCCAGCCGCGAAATCGTGCCGTCGTCAATCACTTTTCCTTGTTCATCGCACCAGCAGCAGTAAATCACCTGCCCGATCGCCACTTTGTTGATGTCGCGCGTAATCACCCGGTTCACGAACTTCGTCGCATCCTTGCCCGTGATGCGGTATTTATACAGCGGTGTCACGTCAATCAGCGCGCTGGAGTTGCGGATCGCGTTGTACTCGTGGTCGTGGTGCATCTCATAAACACTCACCGCGTAATACCCGGACCACTCGCGATAGTTCATGCTCTCGCAAAGCTTCGAAGTCCTATCATGAACCGCGGTTCCAATCGGCACAGTCACTCCCGTCTTCAAGAAAAATGCCACGATATGCAGCCCGCGATTATAGTTCCCGTATCACGCACGCTGCAAGCCAACATCTCGCGCATTATCGCGCGGCAGCGCGATCGCTCGGTCGAAAATTTCTAGTCATTCGTGACTAGTCACTAGCCACTGCTTCTTTGACCTACGGTCAGTTGCTGTACGCTTCCTTCTTGTGACTCCGCAAATACGCTTGTAGAATGCAAAGTCTTCCGCGGACCGAACTTCGCCGCTGAGTCACCCGAAAATATCCATGGCCAAGAAATATGACGTCATCGTAATCGGCGGCGGCCACAACGGCCTGGTGAACGCGGCGTACCTCGCCAAAGCCGGCAAAAAAGTGCTCGTTCTGGAGCGTCGCTACGTCCTGGGCGGCGCGGCCGTCACCGAAGAAATCATTCCCGGCTTCAAATTTTCCGTTTTCTCTTACGTAGTCTCTCTGCTGCGCCCGGAAATCATTCGCGATCTCGATCTCCCGCGCCACGGCCTGGAAATCCTGCCCCTCGACGGCACGATCACGCCCATGCCCAATGGCGATTACCTCTGGCGCCAGAACGACCATGGCAAAACGCGCCGCGAACTCGAGCGCCACTCGAAACTCGACGCCGAGGCCTACGAAGAATTCGGCAAGTCCATGGTCGCCATGTGCCGCTTCGTCAAACCGATCCTGGGCATGATCCCGCCCGATCCCACTTCGCTCGATCCGCGTGACCTCAAGAAACTCGCCTTCCTCGGCAAGCGCTTCCAGGATCTGGAAGCGGAAGATAAATACAATCTCGTGCAGCTCATGACCATGAGCGCCGCCGATTTTCTCGACCAGTGGTTTGAGACGGACGTCCTGAAAGCGACCATGTCCGCCTCCGGCATCATCGGAACTTTTCTCGGCATTCGCTCGCCCGGCACCGCTTACGTATTGCTCCACCATTACATGGGCGAAATTGACGGCGCGTTTCGTTCCTGGGGATTCAGCCGCGGCGGCACCGGAGCGATTTCCAATGCCATCGGCGACGCAGCCCTTGAAGCCGGCGTTGAAATTCGCAAGGAAGCCTCGGTCTCGAAGATTCTCATCAAGAATGGCGTGGCCAATGGCGTGGTGCTCGAAGGCGGCGAGGAAATTCACGCGGACATTATTTCCTCCAGCGTGGGTCCCAATCTCACCTTCCTGAAATTTATCGAAGCGCGCGAATTGCCCGGCGATTTCCTCGAGGATGTCCGCCGCTACAAATATCGCGGCTCCTCCGGAAAAGTGAACCTCGCGCTCGACGGCCTGCCGGATTTCACCTGCCTGCCCGGTCCGGGAAATCATCTGCGCGGCGCGATTTCCATCTCTCCTTCCATGGAATATATGGAACGCGCCTACGACCAGGCCAAGTACGGCGAATTTTCCCGCCGTCCTTACATAGACATGGTGATTCCGTCGCTCACTGACCCTTCCGTCGCCCCTCCGGGGAAACACATCCTTTCTTGCTTCGTCCAGTACGCTCCGTACAAATTGAGCCAGGGCACCTGGGACGAGCAGTGCGAAGCCTTCGGCAACACCGTGATTGACACGATTTCGCAGTACGCCCCGAACCTGAAAAATCTCATCATCGGAAAACAAGTGATCACTCCGCTCGATATCGAGCGCCAGACCGGCCTCACCGAAGGAAATATCTTTCAGGGCGAACTTTCGCTCGAGCAGCTTTTCTTCCTGCGGCCCGCCGCCGGATGGGCGCGTTATCGCACGCCGATCAAGAAACTTTACATGTGCGGCTCGGCCACCCATCCCGGCGGCGGCATCATGGGCGCGCCGGGACGCCTGGCCGCGCTGGAGATTCTGAAAGATACGGGGCGAAGTTGAAAGTGGCCGCGCAACGCGATGTGGTGATTCTCGGCGGCGGCCACAACGCGCTCGTCGCCGCCTTCTATCTCGCGAAAAAGGGCCACAAGCCGCTGATTCTTGAGCGCCGCAACATCGTCGGCGGCGCCGCCGTCACCGAAGAGTTTCACCCCGGATTCAAGTGCTCTACCGTCGCGCACGCCGGCGGCCCTCCGCTCGCGGACGTCGTCCAGGACATGCAGCTCGCGCGCCACGGCTTGCAAAAACTCGAATCGCCGGTCCGTATTTTCGCTCCAGACCGCGACTGCCGCGCGCTCACGCTCTATAGCGACGCGCAAACCTCCGCGCAAGAGATCAAAAAGTTCTCCACCAAAGACGCCGCGCAATATGTCGAATTCCAGGAAAGCCTCGCGCGCGTCGCCGGAATCGCCGCGCAATTGCTCGAATTGACGCCTCCTGTCATTGAAAAACCTTCGAAGGAAGACATCTGGAAGCTCCTGAAAATTGGCCGCAAAGTCCGCGGCCTCGGCAAAAAAGAAATGATGCGCCTGATCCGCTGGGGTCCCATGGCCGCCGCGGATTTCGTCGCCGAATTCTTCGAAACGGATTTGCTTCGCGCCACCATCGCCGCGCGCGGAATTTTCGGCGCCGCTCTCGGCCCGTGGTCCGCCGGTTCCACCGCGCTGCTGCTCTTGCGCGCTGCGGCGGATCCCTATCCAGTAGGGAACTCGGCGTATCCGCGCGGCGGCATGGGCGCCCTCACCGCTGCGATGGCGGCGGCAGCCCAGGAAGCCGGCGCGGAAATTCGCACCGGTGCGGAAGTCACGCAGATTTTAGTGAACCATGGCCAGGTCACCGGCGTCGCGCTCGCAAACGGCGAAGAAATCCCCGCGAAAGCGGTGGTCTCCGGAGCCGATCCCCAACGCACGTTGCTCGGCCTGCTCGATCCCGTCCATCTACCGCCCAGCTTCGTCGTCAAGATGCGCAATTACCGCTGCTACGGTACCGCCGCGAAACTCAATATCGCGCTCGATGCGCTGCCGCACTTCACCGCGCTGAAAAATTCCAGTGACGCCAACGCGGCTCTCGCCGGACGCATCCACATCGGTCCCGGCATTGATTATCTCGAGCGCGCTTTCGACGATTCCAAGTACGGCGAATTTTCCCGCGCGCCCTATCTCGATATTTCGCTCCCTTCGATCCTGGATAATTCGCTGGCGCCGGCGGGGAAGCACGTCATGTCCATCTACATGCAATTCGCGCCATACAAATTGAAAAATGGCGCTTGGACGCAGCAACGCGACTCCCTGCGCGACGCGATCATCAATACCCTCGCGGAATACGCGCCCGATTTCGCGTCGAAAATCCTCGCCGTGCAAACTCTCACGCCCCAGGACCTCGAAGACACCTACGGCCTCACCGGCGGCCACCCCTTCCACGGCGAACTGGCGCTCGACCAGATTTTCACCATGCGTCCGATCCTTGGCTGGGCGCGTTACGCCACCCCGGTAAAAGGTCTCTACCTCTGCGGTAACGGCACCCATCCCGGCAACGGCGTAACGGGCGCCTCGGGCCACAACGCCGCCCGCGAAATCCTCAAGCACCTCCGCTAAGCTCTCAAACGTTGCGCAACGAGCTTCTGACGACGCGACGAGCGCTGTCATCCTGAGGTCGGCGCCTTTGCTCCAAGCCGGCCGAAGGCTCTCTCTCCCGCTTTCTTTGTGGCCACCGGCTCTCCTCTGCGTCCGGCGTTGATCCCGACGCAGTCGGAGTGTTAAATCTTTCGCCGTTCTATGCGCATCGAATATTTGGCCACGAGGAGTGAACGAATGACGGATCGAACGCGCGCACGCGAACTCGCCGCAGAATTCAACGCCAAGGGCGACCCACTCGGCTGGTTCGACGCTCTCTACCGCGAAGCCCAGTCCGGCGCGAGCGAGATTCCCTGGGCCGACCTCGTCCCCAATCCCAACCTGCTCGATTTCTGGAAATTGCATCCCCAGGAAACCCGCAACAAATCAGCTCTGGTTATCGGCAGCGGCCTGGGCGACGACTCCGAGCAGCTCGCCGCTTGGGGATTTCAAACCACCGCCTTCGACATTTCCGCCACCGCAATCAGCGCCACCCAAAACCGCTTTCCATCCACCGATGTGCAATATGTCGTTGCGGATTTGCTCGCCCCGCCCGAATCCTGGCGCGCGAAATTCGACTTCGTCTTCGAGTCCTACACCCTGCAATCGCTTCCCCCGGAATTGCGCCGCCGCGCCTTCGCCAAAATTGCGGAATTTCTGAAACCGGTAGGGCTGTTGCTGGTAATCGCCAGAGGGCGCGATCCAGAAGAAGACCCAGGCCATGTGCCCTGGCGGCTAACACACGCCGAACTCGCCGAATTTTCTCGCGCCGGTCTGCAAGAAGCCTCGTTCGAGGATTACGTTGACTCGCACGACCCAGGCGTCAGAAAATTTCGCGCAACGTATCGCCGCCCGTAATTCCTACTCCAGCTTCCGGTCGCCGGTCTCGTATCCTCTTTTCAGTTCCGCCACACGGTCGTTGGTAATCCCCGTCATGCACGTGGACCACTCCAGCGGGCTGATGGACCCCCCTGCGTATTGCGCCTTCACCGCGTCGCAATGCAAGTCGCGATAGCGCATCCACTCTCGCTGCGCGGCCTTCAATTTCTGCACTGCCGGCGCTTCCGGCTTCTTCTGCTCGCCGCCGCTCTGCTGCGCGCTTCCGCCCGCATCTTTTTGCAGCAAACGTACCAAATTCTTATAAACGGTGTTCAAGCGCGCGTCGGCCTTCTTATATTCCGCGGCGCTGCACTCATTCATCTCCACCTGCGTAGTGGCAGTATCGCAAGGATTCGTGTGCGCTTGGGCCTGCCCGGGCGTCGCGCCGGCATGCGCGCCCTGCTGCCCGAAACCAGCGCCAACAAATATGAGCAGCAGCAAAATTGCGAAGAAGAATTTCACCATCGCGCGCCTCCCGCCAATCGCCAAAAAACCGTCCAACTGTCCCGGAAATCGGTAAGTTATCAGATGGATTGCCGCGCCGCCAACCAAGTACACTGGAACCTCGTACCCATAACCGCGGCCAGCCCAACCGCAGCCGCCCAGCACACAGGACGCTCGCATGAATTCCGCGCGCAGAAAATTTCTGAAGACGCTGGCCGCCACTGGGGCCGCAGCCGGAGCAGCCGTGGTTCTGCCCGGCACGCACTGGCTCGAAATCACCGCGGCTGCCGAAGTCGAAGCCAAACCCAAACCCGCGGGCTCTTTTGATTTCGTTTTCTTCACGGACACCCACATCCAGCCCGAACTCGACGCTGCTCACGGCTGCGCCATGGCGTTCGCGAAAATCGCTGCAACGAAACCTGATTTCGCCATTTCCGGCGGCGATCTGGTCTTTGACGCCATGGGAGTCGCGCGCCCTCGCGCCGATATGCTCTTCGATCTCTACCAGCGCACCGAAGATGCTCTGAAAATCCCGCTGCATCACACCATCGGCAATCACGATCTCTTCGGCATCCTCACCAGAAGCGGCGCAGCACCCAGCGATCCCGGTTACGGCAAAAAAATGTACGAAGATCGCATCGGCGCGCACACCTACTACTCTTTCGATCACCAGGGCTACCACTTCATCGTGCTCGATTCCATTTCGCCCACGCCCGACCGCCTCTGGGAAGGCCGTATTGACGAAGCGCAACTCCACTGGCTCGCCGACGATCTCCGCGCGCTCGCGCCGCACGCGCCCGTGATCGTCATCACCCACGTGCCGCTCGTTACCGGCTATCTCGCCTACGGACCGAAACCTGACGGCACCCCGCGCTACGACACCGTGTCTGTCGCGAATTCCGCTGACGTGATCACCCTATTCGAGGACCGCAACATTTTGGCTGTGCTGCAAGGCCATCTCCACATCAACGAGCTCGTGAACTACAAAAATTGCCAGTACGCCTGCTGCGGCGCCGTCTGCGGCAATTGGTGGCATGGCCCGCGCCTGGCGTTCCCCGAAGGCTACACGGTAGTGAGCCTGCGCGACGGCCAAATCTCCTGGCGCTATGAAACCTACGGCTTCAAAAGCGTGGACCCGCGCGAGAAACTCTAAGCTGCCTCTGTGGCTCTGGCCTGCCCTGCGAAGTACGACTGCGTTGGAGGAACCGCTCAGCGGTTTCCTCGCGCCTTTGCGTTACGCCGTCATCCCGAGCGCAGCGAGGGACCTCTCTTCGGTGTAATCGCTCGCCCCGCCCGCTCGTAGCGACATCCCGCTTCCGCCTTCCACGCCTTTCGCATCGCGTGCTAATATCCCCGCGTCACCATGAACACTAAACGCGCTCTCGCATCGCTCGCTCTAGCGCTTTTCTATAGCGTCCCCCTAGCCGCGCAATCCGCGCCGCCCTCGCAACCAATCGTCCTCCACGCCGCCCGTCTGCTGGACGTCGAATCCGGCCGCATCACCCAACCGGGCGAAATCCTGGTCGAGAACGGCGTAATAAAAGAAGTCGGCGCGAAAGTCACCCACCCATCCAATGCCGAAACAATAGACCTGGGCGACACCACTCTTCTCCCCGGCCTCGTTGACGCGCACGTGCACCTGTTCCTCCACCCCGGCGCCGAAGATCTCCAGACCATCGAAGAATCCGTCCCGCAGCGCACCATCACGGCCACTCTCGCCGCACGCGCCGACCTCCTCGCCGGATTCACCGCCGAACGCGACATGGGCACCGAAGGCGCTGGCTCGGCGGACACCGCCGTGCGCAACGCGATCAATTCCGGCGAAATTCCCGGGCCGCGCATGCGCATCAGCGGCAACGCCATCAACACTCTCGGCGGCCACGAAGACGCGATCGGATTCAATCCCGAGCAGCACGTGCTTCCGAACGCCACCTACGCCAATAATGCCGACGAGCTCGTCGCCGTCATCCGCGAACAGCTCAAAGAAGGCGCGGACTTCATCAAGATTTACGAAACCGGCCCGGACACCGTCGTCAACGGCCGCCTTTCCACTCCTTATCAATACAGCGAAGAGGAACTCGCCGCCGCCGTGCACGAAGCGGCGCGCACCGGCCATCGCGTGGCCGTCCACGCCACCGGCGAACCCGGTACGCTCTACGCAGCTCAAGCCGGCATGGAATCCGTTGACCACGCCTATCAGCTCAGCGACGAAACCATGCGCATCATGCGCGAAAAGCAAATCTTCGCCGTTCCCACCTTCACCATCGCTGAATATTTCGCGGACCACGCCGCCACTCCCGCAGCCGCCGCCCGCGAACGCGAGATGCTCGACCTCCACGCCGCCGAATTCAAAAAGCAGCTCGCCGCCGGAGTCCCCATCGCCATGGGTTCGGACGTCGGCCCTTTCCCGCACGGCACGCAAGCCCGCGAATTTGTTCTGATGGTGAAATTCGGCATGTCGCCGCTGGCTGCGATTCAGGCCGGCACGCTCAACGGCGCAAAATTACTAGCGTGGCAGGATCAAATTGGCGCCCTGAAACCCGGCTATGCCGCCGATATAATAACCGTGCCCGGCAACCCCCTGGACGACATCACCAGCCTGCAAAAAGTCTCCTTCGTAATGAAAAGCGGCGCCATCTACCGCAAGCCCTGAGCCCCTCGGGTCGTAGGGGCGGGTCTCAGACCCGCCCGGTGTTGACCTCAGCAGTAGGGGCGCTGCTTGCCTGTCCGCCGCACGCAGGCTGCGCCCCAGCTTTCCCGGCCGTCCACATATTCTCAACATCGTAGGGGCACGGCATGCCGTGCCCGCAGGCTGTGCGGCGCGCATCACATTGCGGGACAGTCCGCACAAGAAAGTGCCAGCACGGTCCGCCCGGCGCACCTTATCGCCGACGTCTCGCGGTGAAAATTTCAACCACCGTTGATTTTTTCAACGCATCCGTACGGTCGTGCGCCACACACTCCCCGCATCACCCGAATGAATCGCAAGGACATACGCCGCGCCGCTCCGGCCCAAAAGAATGGCGCGCCGCTTGCATATATCACAGCAGAAGCAAGAGGGCCCCGGGGCCAAATAAAAGTAGGGCAGGGAACAGAGTAAAGCAGGCCAAGCGAACCAAGCCTATAAGAACCAAAAATAACCCGAAAATTGCTCCCACCACCGCTCCTCAACCTCCTCGGACTCCTCCGCATTTCTGCGTACACTCCGCATTATTTCCTCAGCCCGTGCCTTTCTCTGCGTCCCCAGCGTCTCTGCGGTGAATGGACGCTTCTTCGTGCCCTCGATCTTTTCTCTGTGGCCATCACTGCCTTCTTGTGCCGCCATCTCGCGCGGAGCTAAAATAGCTTGCTCTCAAACGCTGGCAATCTTCGCAAAGAGGCGCGACCAATGACATCCGCAGCAACTACCGGCACCACCCATCCATCCGTGGATCTCCATCGCGGCGAATTCCGCAACGAGCCGTTTATTGATTTCTCGCAGCCGGATAATCGCAAAGCCATGGAAGCCGCGCTCGCGCAGGTGCAAGGCATGTTCGGCCGCGAATATCCCCTGACGATCGGCGGCCAGCGCATCACCACCACCGAAAAAATCCAGTCCCACAATCCCTCGCATCCGGACCAGGTGGTCGGCATCTTTCAGAAGGCTTCCGTCGAGCTGGCCAATAAAGCGGTGGAAAAAGCGCATGCCGCATTCGAACGCTGGAAGCGCGTTCCCGTGGAAGAGCGCGTTTCCTGCGTCTATCGCACCGCCGATATTTTGCGCAAGCGCCGCTACGAATTGAACGCCTGGCTGTCCCACGAAATCGGCAAGACCTGGCCCGAAGCCGACGCCGATATCGCCGAGCTGATTGATTTCTGCGAATACTACGGCCGCGAAGCTCTGCGTCTCGGCGAACCCCAGAAACTGACCCCCATGCGCGGCGAGAAAAACTATCTGAAGTACATTCCGCTGGGTGTGGGCATCGTAATCCCGCCCTGGAATTTCGCCGCGGCCATCATGGGCGGCATGACCTTGGCAGCCATCGTTACCGGAAACACCGTGGTAGTGAAGCCGTCGAGCGATTCGCCCACCATCGCCGCAATCTTTGTGGACATTTTGTACGAGGCCGGTGTCCCCGGTGACGTCGTCAGCTTCTTCACCGGACCGGGCAGCACCGCCGGCGAAGCGCTGGTGACGCATCCCCAAACGCGCTTCATCGCTTTCACCGGCTCGAAAGAAGCGGGCCTTCGCATCGCCGAACAAGCCACCAAAACGCAGCCCGGCCAGGTCTGGATCAAGCGTACCGTCCTCGAAATGGGCGGCAAGGACGCCATCGTCGTGGATGACGAAGCCGATGTGGACGCGGCCGTCGAAGGCGTGGCCCTTTCCGCCTTTGGCTACCAGGGCCAGAAATGTTCAGCCTGCTCGCGCGCCATCGTCGTCGAAAAAGTTTACGATGAATTCCTCACCAAGCTCGTCGAGCGCGTCAAAAAAATGAAAGTCGGCCCGATTGACGATCCCGCCAATTACATGGGTCCGGTCATCAACAAGGCGGCGATGACTTCAATCCTTGGTTACATTGACCACGGCAAAAAAGAAGGCCGCCTCGTCGTGGGCGGCAAGCGCGCCCCCGGCGACGGCTATTTCATCGAGCCCACCGTGATCGCGGACGTTAGCCGCAAAGCGCGCATCTTCCAGGAAGAGATTTTCGGGCCGGTCCTCGCGGTAACCAAGGCGAAAGACTTCGATGAAGCTCTGTCCATGGCCAACGACAGCGAATTTGGCCTTACCGGCGCCGTCTATTCGCAAAACCCCAAGAAAATCGAGCGCGCCGAAGAAGAATTCCACGTCGGCAATCTCTACATGAACCGCAAATGTACCGGCGCCATGGTCGGCGCGCACCCCTTCGGCGGATTCAATATGTCTGGCACAGATTCAAAATCAGGCGGCCAGGATTACCTGCTTCTCTTCCTGCAAGCAAAAACAGTCTCAGAAAAAATCGGCGCGACGAAGTAAACGCGTCGTCGAATTCATAGCGGCCTCAATTGTTACGCGCCACGCGAGAACCGGAAAAGATTTAACACACGGAGCAGGGAGGAAAAAAAGAGAGGCCACGGAGAAAACGGGCCAACAAAATAAAATAAACCAAATCGAAACTCATCCACTTCGCACCTGCGATCCCCAGGCGCGATATCTCCGTGCCCTCCATCCTTTCTCCGTGACCTCTGTGTTAAAGCCGTTGACTTCTTAAGCGCCGGGCGCTATCTCACGCAGGGGTTTCAGCTTGAATCCAAACCGCAAGATCAAGTAAGCGACAGGCCCGGAAGCTAACAACCATGGCGCATACCTCCAAACGTAATCCTCGCTTTGCGCCACCTTCAAAGCGCATAAAACCACCGGAAATATCAAAACGTACGCCAACCCGATCGCTCCCCCCGGAATCCGAAAACTCCGCGGCGCATCAGGTGCCTTCCGCCGCATCTGCCAGGCCGCAAACAATGTCAACAAAGTAGTAGCGATGCGCGTCCAGATATAAATGTTGACCAGGTCCTCGACGTCATACTTCGCCAGCACGCAATACACCACGGTAGAAAGCGCGATCGCCCGCACCGGCGTCCCAAACCGCGGATGTATTTTCCCCAGCCATTCCGGCAGGTATCCGTCCTCCGCCATCGTCGCCGGCACCCGCGTCGTGTACAGAATCGTGCTATTCGAAAGCGACAGCGTGCCAATCATCGCGGCGATCAGCATCGCCGCTCCCAGCGCGGGCCCGCCGATCAGGCGCGACGCCGTCACAATGTAATCCGTCCTCCATTCCTGCCAGTTGCCCAGCACCGCGAGCGCGAGCGTCGTGGGAAGAATGTACGTGAGAATGTTCATCGGCGTATTCCACGCCAGAATCCGCACGAACATCTTCTGCGGCTCTTTCATCTCGCCCGTCGAGCTGGAAAGCTGCTCGTATCCCGCGTAGTTCCACATCGCCAGCGCGAGCCCTTCGCCGAAGACTTTTCCAAATGGCGCGCCCGGCGGCGCGAACGGGACAACGGGGTTGTAATGCAGGTGAAATAGCGACACAGCACACAACCAAGTGACCGGCACCAGCACCGCGAATAGCAGCGCCACCGAAAGCCATCCCGCCACCAGAATCCCGCGCGCATTCAAGTACGCAAGCAGGATCAGCACCAGACACGCGCCAGCCCATTTCGCATAGCCAGTGATCGAAGGGAAATAGATACTCAGATAGTCCATCACCAGCACGCCATACAAGCTATTCAGCAGGAACGTGCCAGTCCAATTCCACCAGCCACACTGAAATCCCCAGAAGTCTCCGAACGCCGCGCGGCTCCAGCGGTAAAATCCCCCCTGCACCGGCAGTATGCTGTTCAATTCCGCCGACGCGAACGAAATGGGAATGCTCCAGAAGAATGGAACGAACGCCAGGAACACCAGCGCCATGCCCGGCCCGGAATCGCGGAAGATAGCCTCATAGCCGAACGGCCCGCCTGCAGTATAGCCATAGAAAATGGCCAACAGCGGCAGAAAGCCAATCTGGCGCAGGTGGGAGCCGGTTGGGGGGAGCGATTGCCCGGTTTCGCGGGAAGCTTTTGGCATCAAGCCGCTGCACTGTGACGTGCGAAGCGCGGCATCATAGTGAACTACTCAGCCATTTTCAATGGCAAAGAAGGATGTCGCGCGGCAACGCGATTATCGGCTCGCAAAATCCCGCTCCGGTTTCGGCACCGTTTGAATGGATTTCGGCCCTAAGACGCGACTGAGACGTCGAACACGTGGGCCTGGAATCCCTCGAGGCGAATGAAAAGCCCTAAGTTGTCGAGTTCCTCGCCGCTCCGTGGATATTTCACGTCGTTAAGCTCGTCGTAGAATACGTATTGTCGCTCTGGAGAGACGCGATCTCCCAAGCGCAGCCGTCCCTGAGAGGAGTTTCCAGCCAGGTTCACTGCAATCACTTTCCAAGCGTTTGCCGAGCGCCATTCGTAAACAAACAAGCCATCCGGCGAAGCGTCGCCTTCCGGCACAACCTCAAGAAGCTTCCACTCGCCGTGGTGAAAGACGTCCTGTTGCGTGATTTGAAGAATTTTCTGGAAAAACGCCTGGCTGACGGGATCAGTCGGCTCCTCCGCGGCAATTCGCAGCATAATCGGCAAACGAATCCTGCGGCCTGCGAGTTCACCTTGATGATAAAAGCGCATCCCTGGCAAGGTGCCCAGCAGAGTTCCGTCTGCAGCGAGCCGCTCATTGCCAAATACGTCCGGACGCCGCGGCTCGTCATGATTTTCCATGAAGCGCGCGAAATGGCTCTGCTCCGCGAGGCTGGCCGAGAGCCGCCCGCGCACTTGCGGAATATTGACGTCCCGCACCGCGTCGTAAAGCGTTTTGTCGTAGGCGAAAGTAAACCCGAGTTCAAGGAGACGCTGTTCGGTGCCCCAGTAGGCTTCGGCGAGCAGCGCCAGGTTCGGCAAATTGGCTCGCACGTCCGCCCAGAATTCCGTCGCAGGACGCGCCGCGCCTCCGAGCAGGCGCTGCCAGCCAGTGGCGAATATATCGTTCAGTTGCAGCATGGCCATGTCGCAGCGTACGCCGTCACAATGGCTGGCGATGGTTCGCAAATCTGCAAGCTCTGCCGCGCGCGTCCCGGGATCGAAATGATTCAACTGCGCAACATCATTCCAAGGCGGGTAGTACGGGTCTTTTGCGAGAGCGATAAAGCGCGGGCCTTGAACCGTCTTCACCACATAATACGCTGACGGTTCCCGCTCGAAATCCTGCGTCGAGGCCTGGACGTAAAACTCCGGGTGCTCTCGCATCCAAGGATGATCGAGCGCCGTGTGATTGCCTACAAAGTCCAGAAAGAGCGCCATCCCGCGCGCTCGCAATTTTTCGCGCGCCGCGTCCAGTGATTCCCACGTTCCGATGCGCGCGTCGGGTATATATCCGGCTACAGCGTACGGAGAGCCGATCACGTCACTGGGTTTCCATCCTGGCAAGGCGCGTTCAAACTGCAGATAGTTGGCCGGATTTCCCAACATGATGCGGAGCGATTCATCGCTGCGCTTCCACACGCCCATGAGCCAGATAATGCGGAAGCCCAGTGTGGCAAGGGCATCCCAGTCGGCGTCGGGCACGTCCGCAAGGGTTATGTGTTTCTTTTCTCGCGCGGAAAGTTCTTCGAGCCACGCCCATGTATTGATTTCATATAGATGTGGATGAGAACCAGCCCGAAAGGCAGCCGACAAGCGATTGGAGGTCGCCATTGCACCGAGACTAATTGCCATTCGCGTACGTGTCAATGGAGGACGACGTACTTCGGCGCAATGATAGCCGCGCCGGTCGCCTCGCCAAACGTTTCGGCCAGCGAACGCGCGTGCCAGGTCGCTCGCATCCCCAGTGCAACCGTTTACGTGCTGCGTGCGTCGCAGTAGAATCGCAGCGCCTGCGTGGTCGTTCGCGAATCGGAGTCGCCATGGTCGCTCGCTTAACGCACTGTCGAATTCGCCCGGGGAAAGTAGAGGAGTTTACTGCCACGGTCGAGCCGCTGATCGCCGCCATGGATAAGCTGCCTGGATTCCGAGTGCTCTTGGTACTTCGCGGGGAAGATCCGGATCGGCGAGACGCCACGGCAATTTCGGTATGGGACTCGGCCGCGGACCTGAAGAATAGCGACAACGATGCGTTCTATTACAACGTGCTGGCGCGCCTGCTGAGCTGCTGCGAAAGCTTTTCTCCGATGCATCAGCAGGAAGTCTTGATGAGCAAATTCGGGAATAAGTAAGAACGGCCGAAGCGGATGGTGCACTTGTGCTGCTGATCAGCAGTTAGTTGTGGCTTTCCGCTAATCCGGCCGGTTCTGTGGACAAACGCGTTGATTGGTGCCACATTGACTGGGGTTTGGGTTTAGACGGGCTGCGGGGCGGCGAGCTCAGACCGAACGCTGAGGAGGGAATTCATCATGACAAAACGTTTGATGCTGGCGGCGGTTGCGGTGCTGTTCGCGGTAAGTCTATCGTCGGCGAGGCAAGACAGCACGAAAGAACGTTCGTGGTCCGGCGTGATTACCAATAATATGTGCGGGGCTCGAGACGCCAGCGCCGCCAAGGCCGAGTGCACCACGAAATGCGTGAAGTCTCACGGAGCAAAATATGCTCTGTACGATGCCAAGGACGACAAAGTCTATATTCTCGAGCCCCAAGATAAAGCCGACGGCCATGCCGGGCACGATGTGACCGTCACCGGCGCGTTGGATGGGGACACCATCCACGTCGCGTCGCTGACGATGAATCCGGCGAAGGGGTCGTAATCGGCGAGGGCTGCGATTTCGACTGACTCAGCAAAACCCGTCTCCGCAAATTACAGGCGGATGTGAAAGGGCAGGGCCGTGGGCCTTGCCCTTTTTCTTTTGGCGCGCGCGCTGAGACTTCCTGCGAACCCGCTCGACGCCGACCTTCTGTTATACTGCCCCGCCGCTGACACTGAATTGATCGGAAAGGTGTCCACATGAATTTCCGCCATAGATTTTCGCTGCTGTTGCTAATCCTCGCCGCGGCCGGCATCGCTTGCGCGCAAGCGCCGTCGGTGAGCGGTGTTCCAGCAAGCGCTTCCGCCGCCGGCAAACGCACGCTCACGGTGGACGATTATTTCCGGATCAAGGAAGTCGGAGATCCGCAGCTTAGTCCCGATGGAAAGTGGGTCGCGTACACCGTAAAGACCGCGAGTCTAAAGGAAGACAAGAATTACGAGCGCATTTGGATGATTCCGTCGTCCGGAGGGAGCCCGATTGCGCTTACGGCGGAAGGAACTACGTCTTCGCATCCACGCTGGAGCCCTGACGGAAGATTTTTGGCGTTCATTTCCGCGCGTGGCGAGGGAAGCGACGATGACGATGATTCGGGCAAGAAGCAGGTGTGGCTTCTGAATCGCGAGGGAGGTGAAGCGCAGAAGCTGACGGATACGATTCAGGGCGTGCAAGATTTCGCGTGGGCGCCTAAGAGCGACCGGCTGGTGCTCCTGCTGCAGGATCCCTCGCCGGCCGAAATCGAAGCCGCGCGCGACAAAGCCAAGGACAGCAAGGCAAAGCCTAAGCCGCGGCCGTGGGTCATTGACCGGCTCCATTTCAAGGAGGACGAACTGGGCTATCTGGACCGGCGACGCACGCATCTTTATGTGTTCGATATCGCCGACCACAAACAAACGCAAATTACCTCGGGCGATTACGACGATTTCGATCCGGAGTGGTCACCCGATGGCACAAAGCTCGCTTTCGCGAGCAACCGCACAGCAGAACCCGACTTGAATTACAACACCGACATCTGGACCGTGGACGCCGACAACACGGATAAAGGCAAGACGCTCGTGCACGTCACCACGGGGCCGGCGTCAGAGGCGGCGCCAGCGTGGTCTCCCGATGGAAAGTGGATTGCGTTTACCACGCAATTGGACGCGAAACTTTTTCAGTACGCGACGTTTCACATTGGCGTGGCGCCGGCGAGCGGTGGTGAAGCGAAGGTGCTGACTTTGGCGCTGGACCGAAACGCGACCGCGCCGCGGTTCTCCGCCGATGGGAAATGGATTTATTTCATTGCGGACGATGATGGCACGCAGAATTTATTGCGCGTCCCCGCCGCAAGTGGCGAGATTCAGCGGCCGATCGCCGGGCGCAAGATGGTGGAATCCTATTCCATTGGGAAGGGCGGCGCGGTGGCGGCGGTGATCGGTGAGCTCACGGATCCCGCCGAATTGTATTATCTGCCGGCGGACGGGGCGCTGCGGAAGCTGACCACAACCAACGACGCCTTGATGGCCGAACTACGACTACCGGACGTCGAGTACGTGCATTTCAAGAGCAAGGACGGCACGACGATTGCGGGCTATTTGTATAAGCCTCCCGATTACCAACCCGGGGTGCGCTATCCCACGATTTTGAAACCGCACGGTGGACCGGTGTGGGCTTATTACGCGGAATTCAATTTTGATCCGCAATTATTCGCCGCGAACGGGTATGTGGTGCTCACGCCGAATCCACGCGGCTCGTCAGGGTATGGACAGGAATTCTGCAAAGCGATTTTCGCGGATTGGGGCAACAAGGATTTCGCCGACGATATGGCCATGGTGGATTATGCGGTCGCGCAGGGAATTGCCGACCCGGAGAAACTTGGCGTTGGCGGCTGGTCTTACGGCGGGATCTCCACGAATTTTATCATTTCGCAGACCACGCGATTCAAGGCGGCGATTTCCGGCGCGGGCGAATTCTTGTACATCACCAACTGGGGCCACGATTTGTACTCACGCGATTGGGAATACGAGCTCGGACTTCCTTGGGAACATCGCGCGCTGTGGGAAAAACTGTCGCCATTCAGCCGCGTGCTCAAGATCACGACGCCAACTCTAATTATGGGCGGCGACGTGGATGGCAATGTGCCAGTGATCAATGGCGAGCAAATGTATGAGAGCTTGCGGCGCCTGGGCGTGCCGACTCTGCTGGTCGTCTATCCCGGAGAATTCCACGAATTCACGCGGCCTTCCTTCATCAAAGACCGCTACGAACGGTATCTCGATTGGTATGGCCACTACGTGAAGGGAGAGGGGCCGGCGATCCCGCCGGAGATCAAATCAGCGGAGTAGCGAGTCGCAGCGAAGCAACGGCCTGCCGGGTAGCCTCGTCCGCTTTGCGGCGGACGAGAGCGGCCAGTGGCAAGATCGGGTTGATTACTTTGAGGTGCTGTCAATAAACGCCGCGATGTTTGACTTCAGTTTGGCCAAATCCTCTTCGTGCAGATAGATCATGTGGCCGGCGTCATAGTATTTCAGCTGGATATTGCTGCGAAGATTTCCCGGCAGAAATAAGTGGTCCATGGTGTATTCGGTGGCGAAAAACGGCGTGGCCATGTCGTAATATCCGTTTTCGACTTGCACGTGCAGATGCGGATTGGTCATCAGCGCTTGAATCAAATCGCCTTCCACGTTTGCGGAGCCGGGAAAATATCCCGATGAGCCCGGCCCACGATGCTTCCAATCCCAGTTGCCGTTGACTTCGCCGCTGAGCACTTCGTAGGAGCGATCCATGGTGACCTTCAGCTCCTCGCGAGTGTAACTATTGAATGCGGCAGTGAACGCACCGCGCACCGCGACGTAGGATGGATCGTCTTCGGCGTATTCCGTGAGCAGGTCGTAAGTGGGCATGGTGTAGCGCGCATCGTAACGGCCGGTAGTCAGGCCGCGATTGCGTTCGAGTTCTACGTTGAATTGGGGCAGGCTGACGCGCAGGTCGGCCTTCAATAGATAATCTTCGCTGAGGCCGGTGAAGTGCGAAAGCTTCTTGGCGATGTCCGACTTTTCGGCTTCCGCAATATTCGATCCCTTCATCAACGCGTCTGCATATTCCGTGGAAGCGAATTTCCGAGCGTCCGTCAGGAATGCGTCCAGGTCGGCGGGAGGTTCCTTGAGCGCCTTCTGATAAGCGGCGGCAGCGGCATAGCTGGGAAGGTACAAAATGTAAGGCATATCATCGCCGGGATTGAAGGAAATGGTCCCGAGATTCAGCACGGAGGAGATCAGCACGATTCCGTTGATGTACATTCCGTCGTGGGATTGCAGATAATTTCCCAGCGCCACCGAGCGAAATGTTCCGTAACTTTCGCCGATCAGGAATTTCGGGGAATTCCAGCGGTTATTGCGGTTCGCGTAGATGCTGATGAATTGCGCGAACATTTTGACGTCCTGGTCCACACCCCAGAAATCCTTGTTCTGGGCTTTGCCGACGGCGTGACTGAAACCGGTGCCGACCGGGTCAATGAACACCAAGTCCGCTTTGTCCAGGAGACTATCCGCGTTGTCTTCCAGTTTATAAGGCGCGGGCGGCGTGAACGCGGCGTTGGAATTCACGACGCGGCGCGGGCCGAATGCTCCCATGTGCAGCCAGATCGAAGAGGAACCCGGGCCGC
Source organism: uncultured Acidobacteriota bacterium (assembly GCA_963804655.1). Lineage (GTDB taxonomy): Bacteria > Acidobacteriota > Terriglobia > Acidiferrales > UBA7541 > Palsa-295. The sequence goes on from CAWDRE010000002.1 coordinate 1,220,732, forward strand.
CGTTGTAGATGAACGCGATGGGACGCTGGCTGAAATCCTTCACATCGGCGCGGGTGTAAGCCGTGGAATAAATCAACGCGGTCGGCTCGCCCTTGTCGTCTTTCAGAAGAGTTGTCGAAGCGGTGGCCTTGTAGGCAATCATCTGGCCGCCGATACGGACGGTATGGTCGGTGACGAAGGATTCTTCCTTCGGCGGGTTCGCTTCGGACGGCTTGGCTTCCGCGGCCTTCGCATCCGCCGCGGGTTTCGAATCTTTGCTGGGCTCCTGCGCCGCCGCCCGCTGGGCTTGACCGCAACACAGCAACACCGCCACTGCGAATATGCCGAACACTCTCTTCATTTGCGCTCCGATCGCTTAATTTGCCGCCCCAATTATCGCCGAGGGATTCTACGCAGCCGCGGAACGGCAAGTCAAACACAACTCAGATAATTGATCGCTAATGGCAAGGCAAACTGGCGAAGGTCAAGGTGATCTCGGTGGTGTCGGAGTCCGCTCCGTCAACCGTGCGGGTATCCGAAACGATGCGGGCAGGAATCGTGCAGCTGGTATCGCCGTGGCGCTGGCTGAGGCGCTCAGGGTCGAGGTCTTCCCACGCCGAAATTATATAGCTCGTGGAATCGAGCAACCTAAATTCGTAGATGCCCTCGGCAATCTTCTTCGCGGCGGGGTTGTCGCCCTTCTCGGCTTTGGCCATGATGGTCACTTCGCCGGGCGGACGCCCATCCTGCCATTTGAGCTGAACTTTGATGCTGCGCGTTGGAAATCCCTCTTTGAGCTTGATGTTGGCGTTCAACAACTGCTGGCCGTCTTTCATCTTGATGATTTTGGCGTCGCCTTGGTCCGGGGTGCCGGGATAGAACGTACGTGGGAAAGGAGTATTGGGATCGAGGCGGTTCATGCGATTAAAAACGAGCAGATATTCACCGGGGCCGATGTGATCGAATTCGAATTTACCGTTCTCTCCCTGGAAACTCCACAGGCCCGGCCGCGATTCTTCGAAGCGGTCGGCGCGATAGAGCTCGACGGACGCAAGCTTCAGTGGTTTACCATCCGGGCCGACGATGCTGCCGTGAATTTTCCCGGTGGGCAGGGCATTGACGTTGTATTCGTAGCACGCGCCGTTGGGAATTCTGAATGGGGGCAGGCCGCCCTTCAGCGTCTTTTGGGTGAACTCAAAGCGCGCGGGCAGGTCGGCGGTATATTGATATTCACCGGCGTGCACGTCGTAGAAGGAATAAACGCCGTCCGGTCCTGTGCTGGTGGCGAAGCGATCGTCTCTGGAGCGCAGTTTTAGCTTGATGCGCGGCAGCGGGTCCTCGGGGTCGTCGGTAGGGGCTAGCAGCGGAGGGTCTGCGCGGCGCAATACGCCGAAGACGGATGCGACTTTTTCGTGATCGCGCATGGCACGCAACTGCGGGAGCACGGCGCGACCGTCGCTGGCGAGCCGGGTGCTGCTACAGATGACCGCGAAGAGACGGCCTTCCGTCTCCTGCTGCGTGAAGACGATGTATTGCTCACCCTTTTTGAAGTTGTAGGCGCAGTCGCCGTCGTCGCCGCCGGAAAAGACGTCAATATCGGAAACGTTAGGGCCCGCGAATTTTTCGTCAATGCGAAAATGATAACGAGTGATCGGCGCGGCGCTCTGGGCGGCGGCCTCGTTGCCGGCGTCCGGCGACGCGCTACCGGGGATCGCGGCCGCGACGGCGGCAACGTCGGTTACGGTGCCCGTGAAAACCACGTCGTCCGATTGAAGCCCGGGACAAGTTCCCGGGGGCTCTTTTGAACAAGTGCAAGCCCACAGGCCCGAAGGAACAAAAAACAGCAGAAACGACACTGCAAGAAATGCGCGTTGGATCATCGCTAGATATCCTACCTTGTGATGCGCGTGAAAATCGAGAGCGGCGAACAGAAATCTTGGAACGCTGGGATGTTTGTGAAGAGGCGGCGCGATTTTGATACACTCTTGCCCAAATTGGGAAAAGCGTGGGCGCGGGGGCAGGTGGGTTGTACCTTGCCGGCACGACACCCAGCAAGAGAGAGTCTCATTTTCAATTGAGGAGCGCTCAGAGCCATGAAAAAGGCATTCATCGTTTTTAGTGCTGCATGTCTGATGTTTGCTGCTGCCACTGGCGCGCAGCAGCAGACCGGGACGCAGCAGCCGGACCAATCCATCTATCACGTCACGGTGGTGGGGAAGACCGTGACGTCCATCAGCTATCAGCACCGCAGTGGCTCGACGATGGTGGATTTTCGCGGCACGCCGTTGATGCCGCTGGCGAAAGGCAACGCGAAAGTGGACAGCAAACAAGGCTCGATTATCGTGAACGCCAGTATCAGGGATATGCAGCCTGCGCAGATGTTCGGCAAGGAGTACCTGACGTACGTGTTGTGGGCGATCACGCCTGAGGGCAAGCCGAACAACCTGGGCGAACTGCTGCTGGACGGCAACAAGAGCAAGCTGACGGCGACAACGAACCTGCAATCGTTCGGCATGATCGTGACCGCGGAGCCGTATTTCGCGGTGAACATGCCGAGCGACGTGGTGGTGCTGGAAAATGTGGTGCGCCCGGATACGACGGGTACGTTTGAACCGGTCACCGCGAATTACGAACTGCTCCAGCGTGGCCAGTACACCTACGATATGTCCAAGGCGCGGGAATCCGTCACGGAACTGTCGCCGAAAGTGCCGCTGGAGGTTTACGAGGCGCGCAACGCAGTGGGGATCGCGCAAAGTGCCGGAGCGGACACGCTGGCGCCCGATGCTTATCAGAAAGCGCTGGGATCCTTGAACCAAGCGGAAGCGTTGCTGAACCGCAAGGCCAACAAGAAAGAAGTGATCGCCGCCGCGCGCGACGCGGTGCAAACGGCCGCGGATGCGCGCGTGATTGCGCTGAAACGGGCCGCCGACCAGAAGGCTGCGGCAGAGCGGGCGGCGCAACAAGCAGCCACTGACGCGGCCACGGCGAGGCAGAAAGAAGAGGAAGCCGCGCGCCAGCAGGCTGAATTGCAAAAACTGCAGGCGGAGCGTGACGCGGCGCGGGAAGCGCAAGCGCGCGCTGAAGCGGATGCTGCTCGCGCCCAGGCGGACGCGGCGCGGACTCAGGCTGACGCCGCGGCGCTGGCGGCACAGCAGCAAGCGAAGGCCGCGCAAGATGCTGCTGCCAAGGCTGAAGCCGATAAGCAGGCGCTGCGGGCCGCGCTGCTGGCTCAGTTTAATCGCATATTACCCACCACGGACACGCCGCGCGGCTTGCAAGTCAATATGGCCGACGTGCTTTTCGCGTTCGGGAAATTTGATCTACAGCCGCCCGCGCGCGAGGCCTTGGCGAAATTCACCGGAATCGTGCTGGCTCATCCCGGATTGCATTTGTCGGTGGAAGGATATACGGACAGCGTCGGCAGCGATGCGTTCAACCAGACACTATCCGAGCAGCGCGCCAATGCGGTGCGCGATTACCTGGTTCAACAGGGTCTCGATCCCACCTCCATTACCGCTAGTGGCTTCGGAAAATCCAATCCGGTTGCGAGTAACGACACGGCGATGGGGAGGCAGCAGAATCGCCGCGTGGAAATCATTATTTCCGGTGAAGTGATTGGGACGAAAATCGGGGCGGCGAGCGCGACACAGCAACAGTAGCGAAGAAAAGCTGTAAACGAGAAATGCGCTGAGCTGCCCGAGCCGCTGCTAGCGTTTTGGGGCGCTCGTCTTCGCGGCGCGGTGTACAGCGGGGGTGCCGCCGGCATGCTGCCACATGCGGAAACCACCCACAAACGCGTTTTCGTTCGTTCCCATGCGGGCGTCCGGCGGAAGCTTCTTCAATTTCTTGACGTTGCCTCCGCCCAGAACTACGTAATCGGCTCCCAGCGCCGCCTTCAGTTTTTCAACAATCTTGAAAACATGACGGCGCCATTTTTTCTTGCCCGATTTCTCCAGCCCGCGAATTCCCAGATAGTCCTCGTACGTTTTCCCGTGTTTGTAGGCGAGGTGCGCCAGTTCCATCGGTTCCAGCACGCCGTCCACAATCATCGCCGAACCCAAGCCGGTGCCTAGTCCTAGAAATAGCATGCGTCCGCCCTTATAGCTGCCAAGCGCTTGCATCGCGGCGTCATTGATAATCTTGATGGGGCAGCCAAAGGATTTGCGAAAATCACATCCCATCCAGCCGCCGCCGAGATTGTGTGGCTCGCGCAGCGGGTGGCCGTTGATGATCGGTCCGGGATAACCGATGGAGATGCAGTCGTAATTCCAATTGCGAGTGGCCTGCTTCACCAGGCGGACGACCTTGTTCGCCGTCATTTCCGGACCGGAAGGGATTTTCACCGGCTCTTTTTGCCCGGTCATCAGCAATTTGATATGAGTTCCCCCTACATCAATCACCAGGACTTTGAGCGATTTCGCGGCGGCGAGCTTGGCTTTCATCGAATCTCCTTCCCTGACGCTATCGAAGTTATATCCCGCAATGGCCGGACGTCAAACTGGAAGAATCCAGGAGTTTGAATAGGGCGCCCACCGGGCGAGCGCGCGTAGCCGGAGTGAAAGTTGAAATGAGTGGTTGCGCGAAGTACAATCCGGCCGATTCGAGGTGTTCGCGACGTTGACCACCGAGGCGAATCGCGCCCCACTCCCGGAGCAGCAGGGCCATCCACGAAGCCGATACACCAGCCCGCGGCTTCACAATTAACGCGACTCGCCACATCCACGGTGGGCGGTGACGCCTTCCAACACTGCGATTCCAAGAAGGAGAACGATCATGAAAAAACTCCGGCTCAGGGCGGCAGCATCCTTGGCGTGGCTGGCATTGGCCGCAATGGTGTTGTTCGTGGCGCCGTCAAAAGCGCAGGATCAACCATCGGACGCAAGCGGTAACAGCAGTACCACCAGCAAAAAGAAATCCAAGAAAACTTCCGCAAGCTCCGACGCGAGCGCAAAGGACAGTTCCGCCGGCAGCTCCGGTACTTCCACGACGAAATCAAAGAAGAAGACAACTTCAGCGGATTCCTCCGCGAAAGACACTTCGACCTCGGGCAGCGGAACCTCAACCAGCAAGTCGAAGAAGTCCAAGTCCAGCGCCACCGATGCTTCGGCAACGTCCGGATCGAGCGATTCTGCCAGCACCAAGAAGTCGCGGTCTTCCAAATCCGCGAAATCGGATGCGAGCGAGACATCCAAGGAGTCGGCAGCAACAGCGGATAGTTCCACGAGTGCGAAGAAATCGCGGTCGAAGAAGGCTGCGGCCGACGCCGACACCAAGACAGCATCCACGGATTCTTCCAAGGCTCCGGCGACAGCGGATGCGTCCACGTCTTCGACTAAGAAAAGCCACAGCAAGAAGACGACCGAGACTGCGTCCACTTCGAGCACTGGTTCGACCTCGGGATCAGCCAAGGCCGCAGCTCCCGTCGCGTCAGCGCCTCCGCCCGCGGCGAGCTCAAGTCCGTCGGCATCAGCGCCGCCTGCGGCGGCTCCAGCGAAGTCCGCGAAATCCGCGCCCGCGTCCAGCGCGTCTAAAACCCCGCCACCTTCTGGAAGCGGAATGGTCTGGGTGAACACGGATTCCGGCGTGTACCACAAAGAGGGAACGCGCTATTACGGCAAGACGAAGAGCGGAAAATATATGTCGGAAGCGGACGCCATGAAAGCCGGCTATCACGCAGCAAAGAACGACCAGTAATACCGGACCGCAAGACGCGATAAAATCCCACCCGCGTCCATCGGCGTGAATGGACGCGGGCGAACATTGATAACTCAGAGGAGCGACATTGATGAGTGTGCGCTGGATCTACGCCATTTTTGCGACAGTTCTCTTGGTGTTGGCGGTGCCCGGCCGCTGCTCCGCGCAAAATACGGTCACTTGCGCGTCGAACGACGGCGGACGCCAATATTGCGCCGCCGACACGCGTGCGGGCGTTAGGCTGCTACGCCAGAACAGTCAGTCTCCTTGCGTGCAGAACCAAACATGGGGATTCGACGGCCGAAACGTCTGGGTGGATCGCGGCTGCCGGGCCGTCTTTCAGCTTGGTTATGCGGCGGTGCCAGGCGGACCTGGAAGTCCGGCGCTGGCCCCGGGCACTTACGTGGTGACTTGTGAATCAAACAAGAATCACCGGCGCTACTGCGAAATTAACGATCCGCGCTCGCAGGTAAATCTGCTGCAGCAATTGGGCAGTAATCCATGTACGCACGGAGCGACTTGGGGAAACGACGGACTGGGAATCTGGGTGGACCGCGGATGCCGCGCAACCTTTACGGTGACGATCTATAACGGAACGCCGGCGTGGTGGTGGAATTCCGGAGGACACCATCGTCCGACGGACGAGCCGCGAATCGGAGCGTGTTTCTTCCGGGAAGCACATTATAACGGCGATTATTTCTGCCAGGAGAAAGGCACCAGCCTCAACGTTCCACAGGGCTTCAACGACCAGATTTCTTCCATCCGAACCTACGGACACGTGACCGTCACGTTTTACAACGACGCGAACTTCGGTGGCGCCAACGCCTCCACGCGTGACAGCGTGGCGGACTTGCGCAGTTGGAGCCTGGGGCCGTACACCAACAAGAACTGGAATAACCGGATCAGCTCGATTCGGATTTATTAACAGCCAACGCCGCAGCAAAGAAAGCGCAAAACGGACAGCGAACGTATCTTAGGCCAGGCGCAATCGCAGCCGCACGCTGCCGCAAACTCCCCAAGAAGGCTGTTATCATACGGTATGATTCGTATTTCGTGCGGTGGGGTCCTTTTTGATTTAGACGGCGTGTTGGCGGATTCCACTCCGGCGGTAGCTCGCGTGTGGACCGCCTGGGCGCTGCAGCACGGGTTTGATCCTGACGAAGTTGTGCACAAAGCGCACGGGCGTCCCAGCATCACTACCGTGCGCGAATACCTGCCCGAAGGCGACGCCGAGTCCGAAAATCGCGAAATCGAGCGTGGGGAAATCGCGGATGTCGGAGACATAAAAGCCTTGCCGGGAGCGGTGGAGTTGCTGCAAGCGCTTCCGCCCGAGCGCTGGGCCATTGTCACTTCGTGCACGCGTCCGCTTGCCGTGGTGCGCATACGCGCGGCGGGCTTGCCCCAGCCGACACATCTGGTCACCTCGAGTGATATCACCCGTGGTAAGCCCGACCCCGAACCGTATCTGAAAGGCGCCGCCAAGCTCGGACTGGCCGCCAGCGACTGCGTGGTTATCGAAGATGCCGGAGCGGGAGTGCGTTCCGGAAAAGCGGCCGGCGCGCGCGTCATAGCGCTGCGGACGTCCCATTCCGAAGCAGAGCTCCGCGTGGCCGGCGCCGATTGGATCGTGGACAATTGCGCCAGCATCACGTTGGATCGCGCCGCGGGACCGGATTCGCTTGTGCTCCTACTGAAGGACGATGCCGCCGGCCGTTCTTAATTGTGAACCTCGCGGCGCACGTTGAACGCCCGTCACTATGGCGCGACGCGCGATTTATAGACGCGGACGTAATCTACCCGCATGGTTTGCGGGAACACGGTGGTTGAATCCGGAGGGCCAGGCCAATCGCCGCCGACGGCGACGTTTAAAATGATGAAGAAGGGATGATCGAAAACCCACTTCATGCCGGCGGGGAGCCGCGAAGGCGTGAACATCGCGTACAAGTCTTGATCCACAAAGAACCGTACCACTCTTGGTTCCCATTCAATCGCGAAGACGTGGAAATCGTCAGAAAACCTCACGCCGCCGGGAAGCTTATACTCGGATGTGTAGCCGCGGCCGCCTGAATACCCTGGACCATGCATCGAGCCGTGGACGAGCGATGGCTCCTTCCCGATGTTTTCCATGATGTCAATTTCACCGCAGCCGGGCCAACCTATCTTCGTGACGTCACTTCCCAGCAGCCAGAACGCCGGCCAGAGGCCGCGCCCGCGAGGAATTTTGATGCGTGCTTCGAATCGTCCGTAGGCTTGGTCGAAGAGGCCTTGCGTGGTGATTCGCGCTGACGTGAAGTTGCGCGTCACGTGGTCGGGCCCGGTGAAATTTTCCTGCAACGCCTGGATGACCAGATTGCCGCCGCGAATGAAGGAATTTTCCGTCCGGTTCGTGTAGTACTCCAGTTCGTGATTGCCCCAACCGTTCCCGCCGACCTCGAATTTCCATTTGGCCGGGTCGGGACGCGACCCGTCGGGGGCATTGAACTCGTCGCCCCAAACCAGCGTCCAGGGTGATTTTTCCGCTTGCGGGAACGGATCTCCGGCCGTGGGTTTGCCGACGGCAAACGTTGCGAGCAGCACCAGGACACCCACCGCAGAACGCGAACGATGTAGCCGTGGCAAGGTCATTCGATTCGGAGCCCGGACGAGATCATAGCACTGGCGAGAACGCGGGAAAGATCTGACGCGAAGGAGGAGTCGCGCTAGAAATGTTGGGGTGAGCGATGGGATTTGAACCCACGACCCTCGGTGCCACAGACCGATGCTCTACCAGCTGAGCTACGCTCACCACTTTTGAGTTTCACTAGTTTACACCATCTGATGGGCGTCGCAAATGCGTGCGTGGTTGCTGCGGACTGCGGCGCTCGGGAGGCGCGCGAGCGATTTCGCGCAAGTATTCGGAAACGTTTTCCCCCTCTCACTACGTCTAACTTGCGGTGGAGGCATCCGCGTCGGGGTGCGCTCGTAAGACGTGGGTATACTGGTAGTGCCGTATTTCTGAGAAATCGTGCTGGCCTTGAGCGGTTCTTTGGGGAGTTTTGCGATGCGATTCATGAAACGAAGCGTTATCGGTGCAATCGTGGCGTTCGGGCTGGCTGCGATTCCTGCAGCGGCCGGAGTCGTGGGGCTATTTCCGCAGGCGGCGCCGGCGCAGAGCGCGGTGAGCCAACAAGTTGGCACGGTGAAGTCGGTCAGCGGCAACACGCTCACTCTTACAACTGACGCCGGAGCCGAAGTGACGGTGACTGTGCAAGACACTGCAAGAATTGTGCAAGTCGCTCCCGGCCAGAAGGACTTGAAATCGGCGGTCGCAATTCATCTGACGGACTTGCAGCCTGGCGATCGCATCCTGGTGCGCAGCAGGACCGCGGCGGACGCGAAGTCCGCGGTGGCCGTGGGAATCATCGCCATGAAGGCGACGGATGTGGAAGCCAAGAAAACGCAGGAGCGCGAGGACTGGCAGAAGCGCGGCATCGGCGGGCTGGTGAGCGCGGTTGATCCGGCGAGCGGGACGATCACGATTTCAACGGGGTCGGGCGCCAGCGCGAAAACGATCGTTATTCACACCACGAAGAACACCATTTTGCGCCGTTATGCTCCGGACTCCGTGAAATTCGATGACGCCAAGGCCGCGCCTCTCGAGCAAATCAAGCCAGGAGATCAGTTGCGTGCGCGGGGCGCCAAGAACGACGACGACGGCGAATTTCAAGCAGATGAAATTGTTTGGGGAACTTTTCGAAATGTCGCGGGAATTATTACTGCCGTGGATGCGAGCGCAAAGACAATTACTTTGACGGACCTGATCGCCAAGAAACCGGTCGTCGTAAAAATCACGGATCAATCGCAACTTCGCAAGCTGCCAGCGCAGATGGCGCAGATGATTGCGTTCCGGCTTAAGGGAGCAGGTGCGGGCGGTGCGCAAGGTTCATCTGGGGAACAAGCACACGGTGGCGCGGCTGGCGCAGGCGGCGGAGCACCAAATGGCAGCCCGCGTGCGGGCGCTGCAGGTGGCGCCGGGCGTGGCGACTTCCAGCAGTTGGTGAACCGGCTGCCGGCTGCGACGCTCAACGATTTTCAGAAGGGTGATGCCGTTATGGCGGTTTCCACACAGGGCAGCGATTCAGGCGGAGTCACGGCCATCACGTTGCTGGGAGGCGTGGAAGCGATACTGGCCGCCGCGCCTGCTGGGAACGCCACTCAGGCAATGACTCTTTCGCCGTGGAGTCTGGGCGGCGCGCCTACAGGCGACGCCGCAGGTGGCACGCAATAATTCGCGATTAATCAGCCGACTTTTATATCAGGAGACTGCATGAGAACCCGGGTCTTATCATTTACTAGAAGCTTAGCCATAGCCATCGTGATCGTTCTCGGCGCCACCATTAATTTGTTCGCACAGACGGGGCCGGGCAGCATACGCGGGCAGGTGACGGATCCTTCGGCCGCCGCCGTGGTGGGTGCGTCCATCATTGTGACGGCGCCGGATGGAACGTCCCTGGCTGCCACGACGAATCGTGACGGGATTTTCGAATTGAAGGGTCTGGCGCCGGGGAAGTACATCGTGGAAGTGATTGCCAAAGGCTTCGCGCTGTATAAGAACGAAGCCGTGCAGGTCACTGCGGGCCAGGTGCAACAACTCAATATCTCGTTGGCGATCGAAGAAGAGCAGCAGCAGGTGACGGTGACCGAGCAGAGTGGCGCCGTGGACGTGAGCCCAACGAACAATGCCGGCGCGATTGTGATCAACGGCGCGGCGCTGGATGCTCTGCCGGATGATCCCGACGAATTGCAGACGGACTTGACGGCATTGGCGGGTCCATCCGCTGGGCCGAATGGCGGCCAGTTTTACATTGATGGATTCACGGCAGGCCAGCTTCCGCCGAAGTCCGCCATCCGCGAGATTCGCATCAACCAAAATCCATTTTCGGCGGAGTATGACAAGGTCGGCTACGGGCGCATCGAGATATTCACCAAGCCGGGCACGGACAAATGGCACGGCGGCTTTTCAGTGAACGGCAACGATTCGGCTTTCAACTCCAAGAATCCGTTTTTCAATTCCGAGGAGGCGGCCGGCACCCCATACCCGAATTATTATTCGGTGCAATACAGCGGAAACATAGGAGGACCGCTCAGCAAGAAGGCGTCGTTTTTCTTTTCGGAAGATATTCGCGACATCCACGACCTGGGCATCGTGAACGCGCAGATCGTGGACCCCACCACCTTCGCGGTGGAACCTTATAGCGCCGCGGTTGCGAATCCCAGAACGCGATACAACATCGGCCCGCGGCTCGATTACGCTCTAACGAAAAACAACACGCTCACGGTGCGTTACCAATATTACCGGAATGACGAATCCAATGACGGCATCAGCGGATTCACCCTGCCCTCCCAGGGATACAACTCGCTGAGCACCGAGCAGACTCTGCAGGTCGGCGACACGCAGGTTTTTGGAACGAGAGTAGTGAACGAGACACATTTTCAGTACCTGCGCGACGAAAGCACGCAGACGCCCTTGAGCACCGCGCCCAGCATCATCGTTCCCTTGGCTTTCAATGGAGGCGGTTATAGCGGCGGGTTGATAAACGACAACACCAACCAGTATGAGTTCCAGAACTATACTTCCATCCAACTTACAAAACATTTCGTCAAATTCGGCGCGCGCCTAAGGGGCGAGACGGACGGCAACTCGTCCACCGGCGGCTTCAACGGAACATATATATTCCCTTCGATTGATGCCTACATAAGCACTTTGCAAGGCGTCCCGTCAGCTAACCAATACACGGTTACCGCGAATCCTGCGAATACGACTCTCGCGGCCAATCCATTCGTGCACGTCTCGCAGGTGGACGTCGGGCTGTACGTGGAAGACGACTGGCGCGTGCGGCCCAATATTACTTTGAGTTACGGCCTCCGTTTTGAATCGCAAGACAACATCAGCAACCACGCCGATTGGGCTCCGCGGCTGGGATTTGCATGGGGAATCGGCGGCGGAGGGAAGAGCGCTCCCAAAACAGTTCTAAGGGCTGGATTTGGCATTTTCTACGACCGCTTCCAATCTTCCTACGTGTTAGAACAGGATCGCCTAAGCGGTGTGAACCTGGCCGAGTACGTTGTTCCCAGCCCCGACTTTTACAATCCTAATCCCTCCGCTCCGCCGCTGCTTACGCCCGGTCCTACGGAGTTGCTCACGATGTACAAGCCGAATCCAAATCTTCACGCGCCCTACATTGCGCAAACCGCGGTCAGCGTCGAAAGGCAAATCAACAAAGTCACGAATTTGAGTGTTTCTTACCTGAACTCCGTGGGCAACGATCAATTTCTTACCAACAACATCAACGCGCCGACGAACGCGACTGACTTTTATCCGTACTATTTGAATCCTGCGACGGCGGTGCGCCCCATTGCCAACGAAAACATCTACGAATATCAATCGAACGCGATCTTTCGGCAAAATCAGCTGTTCGTGCAAAGCCGCGTGATGGCGGGATCCAGATTGACCCTGTTCGCTTATTACGTGCTGAACTACGCGAAGAGCGATACTTCCGGCGCGAACAGTTTCCCCTCCAATCCTTTCAGCATCATGCAGGACTACGGCCGCGCTTCGTTCGACACTCGCAATCGTTTCTTCCTGGGCGGATCCGTCGCGCTGCCATGGGGATTGCGCTTCAGTCCGTTCATGATTGCCAGTTCCGGCTCGCCCTACAACGTCACCTTGAGTCAGGATTTGATCGGAAGCTCGCAATTGAACCAGCGGCCCTCGTTATCGTCGGCGCCCGCGGGCGGTCCGATTGTGACGGTGCCGGGATTCGCCACCTACAACACGCTGCCCGGGGTGAACGCAACGCCCATTCCGGTCAACGACTACACGGGGCCGGGCCGCTTCGTGCTCAATGTGCGGCTCGCCAAGACGTTCAACTTTGGGCCAGAAAATAAAAGCGGGGCGAGCGGCGGTCCTGGGGGTGGCGGAGGCCACCGCGGTGGCGGAGGGCGTGGTGGTGGCTCGAACCCGTTCGGCGGGGGAGGAAACTTTGGCGGCGGCAGCGCACTGGCGAAGCGCTACAGCATCACTTTGAGCGTAAACGCGCGGAACGTATTCAACGACGTGAATCTGGAGAATCCCAGCGCGGTCCTGAACCCGCCACAGACTGCGGGCGCGGATGCTTCGTACAACATGAGATTTTTTGGCGTGTCGAACGAACTGGCCGGAGGACCGTTTTCTTCGAACGCCGCCAATCGCCAGATTTATCTGCAGGCGGGATTTTCGTTCTGAGTTTCTGGGACCAGCCTATTGCTTCGCGGTTGGCATTACCAGTTTCTCCACCACCGGTACCGGCAGCGGGCCTTCGTCGAGAACCAGGTCGTGGAACTTGAGCAGGTCGAAGTTCTTGCCGGCTGCCGCCTGATATTTCTGGCGCAGGGCGAACCACTCACGAATGCCGACGTAGTAGGTGGGTAGCTGCGTCGAACTCAGTTTCACGCGCCGCAATTTTCCTTCCGCTTCTGCCTGGGTTTGAAAGGAATCCTTGGTCATCAGATCCATGGCCTGCTGGTCGGTCATTCCCATCGTGTGCATCTGGATGTCCAGGATTGCGTTGGAAATCACGCGCAGGCGAATTTTGCGCATCACCATGCGGAAGCGCGGGTCGTTGTTCAGGAAACCCTCGTCCATCATCACCTGCGCGATGTACTCGGCCCAGCCCTCGACATATGCGCCGTTGGCATAGAGAGATCGCAGCAGGCGGCGCCGCTCCGGCTGAATATTGTTGAGATGCTCGAACTGGACGTAGTGGCCGGGAAGGGCTTCGTGGATGCTGAGCCACTGCAAAGTGAAGTTGTTGTATTCGCGCAACTTCGATTCGGCCTGGGCTTCCGGCATTTTGGGGTCAATCGGAGTGACCCAGTATTCCGCTTCGGCTTGCGGTTCCAGCGGCGGCGCGCTGTGGAATCCGGCCACCGAATAAATTCCACGCTCGAAGGGCGGCGTTGGGATGACCTTCAGATTGTCGCGCGAGCTGAGCGAGACAATTTTCTTTTCGCGAATGAATCGCGTGATGCCTACGAGGTCGGCCTCGATGGTCTGTTGCAATTGGTCGCGGCGCGGATGATCGTCTGAAATTTTCTGCAGCACTTCGCCGATGATCAGATTCTCGCGGTCGTGAACGCTCAGTTCCGCATGATCGCCGTGGCCCGGGTACATCTGCGCGTGGAGAGGGAGCGCGGTCTGCAGCATCTCCGCGCGCACTGAGATCATGTCGCGCTCCGCGTCGGCGAGAACTTCTTCCGGCGTCACCGGAGTTTCCATTACCAACTTGAATTTTTCGTCGTAAAGCTCTTTTCCCAAACGCCAGGTTAGTTTCGCTGGACGTTTGCCCAAATCGCTTTGCAGCCATTCTGTGAAGCCGTTGAGCGCGGCAATCGCGGGAGGTGCAACTTCGTCATATTGCGCTTTGAGCGGCGAACCGACCGGGATCTCCTGAGCTATCGTGTTCTCGATCAGATCAATATTGCCTGCGTTTTCCTCCACGGCCGTTGCGACCCACACGGGATCGGCGTCCGTCAGGTACGGCTTCACTTCATTCAACAGCTGGGGGATTTGCCGCACGCGCGAAAGGACGTGGCCGACCCGCACGTCATGCGGCGCGTAGTTCTGAGTAAGCGGAAGAAACAGCGCGTTTCCGATCAATTCCACCACAACCGTCGGATTGTGCCGATAGCTCTGAATCTTGTCGAATTCCAGCAGGCTGAGCCCGATCTGATCATCAATCAGCTGCCAGTCGGCGGCGTCTTCGGCGTCCAAAGTCGTCAGTGGCGTCTCCTTGCGGAAACGCTCGCGCCACGTGGCGTAGAAGTCCCGCTGCCTTGCGATCGATGCCAGGCTCAAATCATCGAGCAGGGCGTCCAACTCGATGTCCTTACCGGTCGCTGCGTCGTGATGCACGTGGTAGCCGGCTGCAGAGGCGCTCGTGGGAGAAAGCGCCAGTGATTCCTTCATGAATTGGTCGCTGAGCGCGGCAAATTTTTGCGCGGCTGCGGCGCGAGAAGCATCCGCCGTTTGAATTGGCTGTTCAGACTTTGACGGCAGCGACATCATGAGCACCCACAGAATCACGCCGGCACAGGCCAGCCATCGTAAAGACATTGGGATTCCTTTCCAGAATAAGGCTGAATTCAACTCGGCCGGCGAAAAGGAATGGGCGCCGTTCGTCTGCGCTTGCCGGAAGATTGCCGCAGACGCGCGCGAGCCTGCTCGGCCCACGGGCCGCTGGGCGCGTAGCGCAAATAGAGCACCCAGTGCTCGTGAGCAGCGCGATGTTCTCCGCGTTTTTCATAGGCCAGCGCGAGATTGAAATGCACGTCGGGATGCGCGGGCATGGCTCGCGCGGCGCGCCGCAAGTGGTCAATCGCCTCGTCGAGCTCGCCAAGCTCCTCGAGGGTGCAGCCCAGGTTATAGCGGGAGATGCCATTCAAAGGATCAATCTGTACGGCGGCCAGGAAAGCGTCCCGCGCGTCGGAAAGCTGCCCCAATTGATAATAAGCGACGCCCAGGTTTATGTGCGCCTCGATCCAATTCGGCGCGAGTTCCACCACGCGCTGATAATTCTCGATTGCTTCGGGCAGAGTGTCGCTGCGCGCTTCACAATCCAGCGCGGACTGGAAAAAATCCTCGGGGGTCGGTCCGATCATCGCGTGCAATTTAGCGGGCTGGGCCGGCACATCGAAGGGAAAAGCCCATTGACGTAGAAAGGGATTGTAAGGCGTTTCTGATCCGGGAGGCACCACGTGAACGTCACTGCCCAATTTCACCAGGCGCAATTCTTGCACCGGCAAAGACTCGTCACCAAATTGTCTTTCGATTAACGCGATGGCGCGCCGCACGCGGCGGGCGGGGACGCGATGTTGCGTCAGGCTTTGGATGGAGCGCACAGCAACCAGGTCGCCGAAACTGTAGAAGCGCTCACCCCAGCGCGCTTGCGGCCGAACCAAGTGTAACCGTTCCCAGTAACGAAGACGGCTCGGCTCCAGCCCCAAAATGCGCCCAACTTCACCTCGCGTATAGCGCTGCGCCAAGCCGAAGAACCCCCAAGCTGTGCTGATCGGTACAAGCGATTATGCACCTGCTGTCAACTCCTGGACATGGTACTGGCCTGTGGATAACGGCGCGAATGTCGGGATCACCACAGATGAACACGGAGAAGGACGAGGCAAGAGGCAGTGCGCGCTACAGGGAAGGGAGAGTCACGGAGGAGGTTTAACCAACGCTCATCGAGGCGTCCCGCCCCGCGGTTGCTTCAATGATTGCCTTTATCTGTGTTCATCAGGGTTCAGTTACGGGGACCCTGATCAGCACCCCGTTCCAGTGCGCCGATAACCAGAAGAGGACAGGCGGTTGCGCCGCGCCTGCGGCTTGCTAGACTTTCAGAGGCAGTCGCCCCGCCACAATGCCTCTCGATAGCGCCGAACGTCTGTATCTGGATCGCCAGGTGACCCTGGCTCGAGCCATCCTGGTGGCTCTTGCGTTGGTGGATTTGCTCGAGATGTCCGGGACGGGCTCGCGCACGGCGGCCGCGCTCTTTCTCGCGGTGTATTTGCTGGTGGCGCTGGCCATCATGCTTTACGAACGCCTTTCCAGTGAGATGAATTTCAGCATTCCGCTGGTGGCGGACTTTGTGGCGTTGGCGGTTTTTCTTTTCCTCACTCCAGCGGTTTCGGCATGGTGGTTCCTCTTCTTGTTCCTGGTATTTGCACTGGCCACGCAGGGCAATTCGCGCGCGATGCTTGGACTTGTGGTGGCGGCCGCTCTCGGAATGATCGTGCGGCTGGCAGCCAACGACCCGGTTGGCTGGCACAGTGTGTGGCACTGGCTTTCGATCGGGTTGGGCACGGTAATTTCCGGCCTGGGGATGGGTTTTCTGGGCGCCCGGGAGCGCGAGCACCTGGAACGCCGCCAGTTCCTGGAAAAAATCACGCGCTTATTACAGTTCGACCGGGGATTGACCGAGTCGGTCCGCCAGGCACTCGGCGAAATCGCATTGGCATTTCAATGCGAGCAGGCTTGTTTGGCGATTCGCGATGAGGAACTCGAGCGGCTGTTCGTGTGGAAGATTCATCCGAATCAGCACGAACCGGGCGGCCCGGAAACGCTGCCACTCTCGCGCGCCGACACCTTTCTGACCGATGCCTTTGAAGCGTCTCTTTGCTGGGAATTCAGGAACGGCAATGGCAATGGAAGCGGCTTTGGTTGGGACCGTCGCAGCGGCCAGCCATTCCGCAGCCTCCAAGCGCCGCCAAGCACCACGCGCGAGGAGTTCGGCGTGCGGACGATGCTGGCGGTGACGATCGAGGCCGGGGGACGCCCTGCGGGGCGCGTGCTGCTGATTAACCCACAGGACGCGAACCGGCGATTTACCAGCGGCGATCTGCGCTGGCTGGAGCATATCGTCCGGCATGTGGGCCCGCCGCTGGAAAACGTGTTTCTGATGCGCCACCTGCGCGCGCGGGCGGTCGAGTCCGAACGCAGCCGTATCTCCCGCGACCTGCACGACGGCATCCTGCAGACCCTGCTAAGCCTGAATATCCAACTGGATGTCTTGCGGCACAAGTTCCCCTGGACACCTGAACAGGCAGGTCAAGAACTGGAAACTTTGCAAAAAACGATTCAGCAGGAAAGTGAAGAATTGCGTAGGATGGTTACAGACCTTCGGCCGTTGCGGGTGGAAAGCGCGGATATGCGCGAACTGATGCTGGGGTTCGCGGAGCGCTTCCGCAATGATTCGGGCCTGGCGGTGGATCTTTTCATCGAGGACCGGAATTTGCGGTTGCCGGATCGTCTGTGCCGGGAACTGTTCCAGATATATCGAGAGTCACTCAACAACATAAAAAAGCATGCGAAGGCCAGTCACGTCGTGGTAAAACTAGGGCAAGATGAGGCGAAAGTGTCGCTCGTCGTTGACGATAACGGACGTGGATTCAGCTTTTCAGGGCGATACAGCAGCGAAGAATTGGATCGGCTGCGGCTCGGACCAATTTCGATCAAGGAAAGAACACGGGGCGTGGGCGGGACGCTGACAGTGGAATCGAATCCCGGGCACGGGGCGCGTCTGACGGTAGAAATCCCACTGAATTGAAATGACGAAAGCAAAACAGGTGATTCGCATCCTGGTCGCGGACGACCATGCCATTTTCCGGGACGGTCTCCGCAAGCTGCTGGAAGCTGCCGACGAGATTCAGATAGTCGGCGAGGCTTCCAACGGCACGGAATGCGTGAAAATGCTCTCGAAGCTGAAGCCGGACATCCTTTTACTGGATCTGCGCATGCCGGAAAAGGATGGCTTGGGCGTGCTCGAAGAGGTGAATTTCGACTCGTTGCCCACGCGCGTGATCGTGCTGACCGCCGCTGAAGACGATCGCGATGTGGTACGCGCCATGCGGCTGGGCGCTCGCGGCGTGGTACTAAAACAATCCGCCAGCGATTTGCTGGTGAAAAGCATCCGCAAAGTCTCCGACGGCGAGATCTGGCTGGATAATCGCATGACCGCGGAAGTGATTGACGCTTTCAAGAAATCCGCGGAGTCCGGACAGCGCCGCGAAAAGCCGCTATTGAGCGACCGCGAGAAAGAGATTGTGCAGCTGGTGGCGCAAGGTTTCCGCAACCGCGAAATCGGCGAGAAACTTTTTATCAGCGAACAGACCGTGAAAAATCACCTCCACAATATCTTCGATAAACTCGGAGTTTCCGACCGCCTGGAACTTGCGCTTTACGCTATTCACCACCGCCTCATCGATCAGACGTAAATCTTCGAACGCCTCCCGGATTTTTTTCATCCGATTCTTTCCGCATGGAAAGCTTCTAGAGTATTCTTTAGGTTGCGAATTTCGGCATGAGCGCGACAACCAACGCCAGCACGACGGAGGATTCCCCGCGGGTTTATTCGCGCGAACTGGTTTTTATTCTTTGCCTGCTGGCCCTGGTCCTCATGGTCGTTGTGACCGCTTTTTGCTCCCGCTTGTATCGTAAGCAAGTCCATACGCTCGCTGATGGATGGTTCGCTCAGGGCGAACGGGACCTGCAGGCGGGAAACAGCAGCGCCGCATTGACCGACTACCGCAACGCCCTCGTCTATAACCCGTACAACACGCGATTTCAGTTTTCTCTGGCCAAGGCCTTGGCTGCCGCGGGCCATGGCGATGAAGCGCGCGCCTACCTCCTGAATCTGTTATCCGAATCGCCCGGCAACGGAGAAGTGAACCTGGAACTTGCCCGTATTGCCGCGCACAATAATTCGACTGCGGACGCCCTCCGCTTCTATCAAGGCGCAATTTACGGCGAATGGGATGCCGACCCCATCGAGACGCGCTGGCAAGTGCGCCGGGAGCTTTGTGAATTCCTCTTGGATCACGGCTTAGCGAGGCAAGCTACTCCCGAGGTGATCGCGCTGGAGGAAAATACTCCTCCGGGCGATCTGCAGCGGCTGAAAATCGTGGGCCAGTTGCTGCTGCGCACGCAGCAATGGACCCGCGCCCAGGAACTCTACCGCAACTTGCTCGCTGCGGACCATTACGACGAAGAAGCGCTGACAGGCGCAGCCAAGACCGCCTTCGAACTCGGCCAGTATTCAGAAGCCCTGCAGTATTTCAACCGCTTGCCGCGCGAACGGATTGGCGCCGCGGATATCGCGGGGCCTTATGACATGTCGCGGCGAGTGCTGGCGGCGGATCCCTTCCGTTCGGGCCTGCCGGCGAAGGAGAAAGCGCAACGCGCGACAGACGCACTTACTCTGGCGCAGACTCGCCTGCAGAATTGCGCACGCGATGGGGGGCAATCCCTGCTGGAAACGCCGCCGCGCACGGATCTCCAGATATTGTGGGCCCAACTCCAACGCATGCAGATGGACTGGAACCAACGTAACCTCGAGCGCTACCCGGAACGCCTGGATGCCGCGATGGAGTTCGTATTCAGCGTGGAAAATGTCGCCGCAATTTCCTGCGGCGAGCCGCAAGGCGACGATCGGGCGCTCTGGCTGCTCGGACGCAGCAGATCCGTGGTGAACCGGTGAGCCAAATCCCCACGCCGCCTGCGATTGCGGGTCCCGCAACGCCGCAGGAGACCACGCCAGGGGGCAACGCAGCGCCCGTCCGCCGGAATTTCCGCACGCGGTGGGAGGCCTGGACCCGCAGCGTATTCATTATGCGGGAGGACAGGCTTTTTCTCCTGCTCGCCGTGCTCATCGGGATTTTCTCGGGTCTCGCCGTGGTGTGTTTCCGCCTGGCTATTGACTGGACGCAAATTGCGTTACTGGGACCTTCCCTCAACCCTTCATTTCCGCGAGTCGTGCTTGCGCCGACCTTGGCCGGACTCGTGGTGGCGATGCTTGCGGTTCATGTGTTCCCTGGCGTGCGCGGCAGCGGAGTGAACCACACCAAGGCCGCCGTGTACATTTCCAACGGCTATGTGCCGTTTATGACCGTGATCGGGAAGTTCGTGAGCTGCGCGATCGCGATCGGTAGCGGGCAATCTTTGGGGCCCGAAGATCCGTCGCTGCAAATGGGGGCCGGCATCGCTTCTTTGATAGGGCGCAGCCTGCGGTTATCCACGGAAAAGCTGCGTTTGATTGCGCCGGTAGGAGCGGCGGCGGGGCTGGCTGCGGCATTTAACGCGCCGATCTCTGCTGTGCTGTTCGTGATCGAGGAAGTGATCGGAACCTGGAGCGCGGGCGCACTGGGCGCGATCGTACTCGCGGCGGTGTCCAGCGTAGTGACGATGCGCGCGTTTCTGGGGCCGGAGTCGCTCTTCCGCGTGCCGCCGTTCCGCGTGGCGGGTCCGGCCGAGATGCTCGCGTACGTTGTCCTGGGTGTCGCTGGCGGTGGCGCGTCACTCCTGTTGCTGAAATGGATTGTTTACGCTCGGCCCAAGCTGCAAGCGCTCCCCAGTTGGACGCAGTATTTTCAACCGGCCGCGGCGGGCTTGCTGATCGGACTGCTCGGCATCCGATTTCCACAAGTAATGGGCGCGGGTTATGCCATCGTGGACCAGGCGATGCACGGCCAATTTACCTGGAAACTCCTGCTACTTTTAGCAGGGCTGAAGATGCTGGCGACGGGCTTTTCCTTCTTGAGCGGCACGCCTGGAGGCACCTTTGCTCCGACACTTTTTATCGGGGCGATGCTGGGCGGAGCAATCGGCGCCATCGAACATCACTTCGTCCCCGGCCTGACGGGTACGGTCGGCACTTTCGCGCTCGTTGGGATCGGGACACTTTTTGCCGGCTTTCTACGCACGCCCATCACGTCCGTATTCATGGTCATCGAGCTTTCCGGAAATTACACCGCAATCCTTCCGGTGATAATTTCCACAATGGTGGCCTATGTAATCTCGCGTTCCTACCAGAAGGTTCCGCTATTCGATCTTTTGGCGCGCCAGGATGGGCAGTACCTGCCTTCGATTGAAGAGCGCCGGGAAATGATGTCGCTCGCAGTCGAGGACGCCATGCGCGCGGATGGCATTCTTGTATTTGAGCCGGGTGAGCCGCTCGCTGACCTTGCCAGGCGCGCCGAAGCGTACCCGGACGCGGCGCTCCTGCTGCGGGTCCGTCCCGGAGAATGGTGGCTATTGGATAGCGAGGACGTCACGCGCCGCGCTCCAGATGCTTCCCCGAAGACGACTGCGATTCACGTGAAATCCAAGGGGCCGCTGCCGTATCTCTTCCGCGATCAGACCCTGGAGGAAGCGCTCCAAGTGATCGGCGATTGGCAGTTGATCCCCGTCGTCAATCGCGCCAACCTTGGCAAGCTCGAAGGCGTGCTCACTTTGCCCGATACGCTTCGGGCCTTTCGCAAACCTCACGTCGAAGAATAGAATTCCTGTTTTCGCTGCAAATCCCTTGTTTTCTGCCATTTTCACAGGCCGACGTATAGTACTCGTGTACTAAAATCGTCCTATGTAATTGAGGCTTTAGGCCTATTGGTTGCGCGGAGCAAGAACCCTACTCTAAGCACGTACTTAGGGAGGTAGTGTCCTGTGGCTCTAAAAGAGCGACGCGCAACCCGACGTTTCCTCATGCGACTGCCGCTGACCGTCCGCTGGACGGATGAAAGCGTTGTCGGTGAAGCTGCAACAGAGTCGCGGGAAGTAAGTTCCCGTGGCCTTTATTTTCACTTGCCCAAAGGGTTGAGGAGCGGTGCGCCGGTCGAGATCGTAATGACCTTGCCGCACGAGCTCACTCAAGCAGGTCCGGTCCGCGTCCGCTGTCTTGGCCGCGTGCTGCGGACCAGCCCTGAGAACTCGGGTGAAGTGGGAGTGGCAGCAGCCATCGAGCGCTACGAGTTCATGCGCAGCGGCGAATCCGCCGCTTAAGAGTTTCTTACCCAGACCCTGCGGAGATGGGTGAGAAAGCCGGGAGGCTCGGGTCCCTCAGCCTAGCCTCCCGGCTGTTTTTCTATTTGTAGGCTTCATCGGTGGCACAGCCGACTCGCGCTGTGCGCTCGAACTTGCCTGAATTACAATGACGGTAGTATGACTCTCGAAGAAACCCTCGTGTCTGTCTGGCGCCAGGTCCTGGTGGATCACGCAGCCGCTGCGGAAGTTGATGGAGTGAAGGTCCCTGCGAAGCGCACTTCGACGAGTCATTTGTGGCAGGTGGATTTTAATTTCGCAGGTCGCCCGCTGCGAGGAATCGAGCAAAATCCCAAAACAAAATCGCGCTGGGCACAGCTCGCGCGATCCGGAAAGCCCGTGATGCAATTCCTCGATGACGGGCGGTACGTCGGGGTAGTGGTTGACGGCAAGCTCACGCTTTACGGCAACGCGAGAGCTGCAAAGTAATGGCCAGGCGATAAGCTTGCGGGCGCCCGCTCTCGGCTATATGCTGCCGACGCACAGCCTTGGTTGGGATTGCGGCCACTTCAATCGAATTCTCTGCGCGGTGTAGTCTGCTCATCCGTCACCCGCCCCGCAACAATCTCGGCCTGCGAGTAGTTTTCGCTGCGAATCGGCGCGCCTGCCATCCGCCGCAGCATCGTGAGCTGCCCCACGTGCGTCAGCGAGTCCGCAATCGCGCCCTGAAAGAGCTTCTCGGGCGCGCAGCCGAGCGGCTCATCCGACGCGAGGTAATCGTCGAGCGCTTGCAGCGCCGCGAAGAATCGCGTGCTTCCTTCCTGCCAGGAAAGCGGCGACGAATCGCGCCATGCTTGTTTACCTTGCGCTTGCGTCAGCGCCCAATCGAGCAGATCGCCCAGATGCGCCAGAAGCTGCCCAGGCGTTCGCATCTTCTCGGCTGCCCGAAACTCCGAGAAACCCGGTGGCGCGCCGCGCAAAGCCTTGCCGCCGCGATAGGCAAGCGTGGCGAGCGTATGCCGCAACATCTGACGGCTGGAATCAGACGCCTGCACTGCTGATGAGGTATCCATAGTAGGCCGATTGTAAGGCAATATTGCCCGCACCGGCATGG
Source organism: uncultured Acidobacteriota bacterium (assembly GCA_963804655.1). GTDB lineage: Bacteria > Acidobacteriota > Terriglobia > Acidiferrales > UBA7541 > Palsa-295. The sequence goes on from CAWDRE010000002.1 coordinate 1,243,843, forward strand.
CTATAAATCAGCCGCGAGATCGTGAACGGCCAGCCGAAATGAAAAAGGGGAGGAAGTCGGTGACTTCCTCCCCTCGTTTCTTGTGCAAGACCAAGCCTTATTGCAACGGAGGAAAGCCGGACGTGGAGCAAGGCGCTGGGATTACGACGCCGGCACCGTTGATGCGGAGTACTCCAGTTGCATCTACGCAATAGCTAGCCGTTCCGGTCGAGCCCAGGGTGATCGGGGTCGCGCTGATCGAAAACCCAGTGTCGCCGGACGCGCCGCAAGCCGCCGGAACGCCAGCGGTCAGAGCAACCGTGCCGTTCGGGGTGAACACGTATTTGTAACCGCTCTTCTGGTTCGGAGCCGTCGAAAGAACTTCGTCGATCAAGCCGGAGTTCGCGCAGCTACCGGAACCGGCGGGACCGCCCAGCTGTGCCAGCGTCAGCGTAAAGCCGTCGCTGTAGGTGGACGAGAAGGTTTCCTCGGCCGAAGACATCGTACGAAGGCCGCCGACCGCGGAAGCTTGGTTGGCAGCGATCTTGGCGCGCAGCAGGTTCGGAATGGCAATCGCTGCGATGATCAAAATGATCGCTACGACGATGAGCAATTCAATGAGTGAAAAACCACGATTGTGACGACACACTTGGGCCTTATTGCGGGTACGTACTAACATTTTCATGTCCTTTTGGAGCTACTGAGAATGAAGAAAAGGGAGGAAGTCGATGACTTCCTCCCCTTTTTCTTATGCGAGATCTTACTGCAACGGAGGAAAGCCGGAGGTGGAGCAAGGCGCCGGGATAACCACACCCGAACCATTGATGCGCACTACACCGGTTTCGTCCACGCAGTATGCAGCCGTTCCCGTCGAACCCAGGGTGATCGGAGTCGCACTGATCGAAAACCCGGTGTCGCCAGACGCGCCGCAAGCCGCCGGAACGCCAGCCGTCAGAGCAACCGTGCCGTTCGGGGTGAACACGTACTTGTAACCGCTCTTCTGGTTCGGAGCCGTCGAAAGAACTTCGTCAATCAAGCCCGCGTTCGCGCAGCTACCGGAACCGGCAGGACCGCCCAACTGAGCCAAAGTCAGAGTGAAGCCGTCGCTGTAGGTGGACGAGAAGGTTTCCTCGGCCGAAGACATCGTACGAAGGCCGCCGACTGCGGAAGCTTGGTTGGCAGCGATCTTGGCGCGCAGCAGGTTCGGAATGGCAATCGCCGCGATGATCAAAATAATCGCGACAACGATCAACAACTCGATTAGCGAGAAACCCTTCTGTTTCTTAGTCATTTAATCTCCTAGGGCCGAAGCCCCGAATACCGCTCGAATAGTCTGGCGGGGTACGCAAGACTCAATGCATGCAGGGTGCCATCACCGAACCCCGAGGCCCCATGCCCGATACTTTTCGATTATAGCTCTTAGAATCAACCCACTACAGCGCTGATTTTCTGCGACCACGGTCGGCTCGCGGCGCGGATGGGCCCGCAAACCCTGAGAGCAGCCTTTTAGTGGCGGCTTCGAGTGACATTCCATGCGGAACCATTCCGGGAATCTCCTTGTATTTACGGAATTTGGCGCGTTTTGGGATCGAGCGCCAAGTGGACGCCGGGGTAGCCGGCTTCATATACTTGGTGGGTGCAGTCGAATTCCGAGCTTCTCGGTGCGTTGCAGCGATACTGGGGCTACGACTCATTTCGCCCCATGCAGGAGCGCATCGTGCGCAGCCTGCTCGGTGGACAGGATACTTGCGTAGTGATGCCGACGGGCGGCGGCAAATCACTCTGTTACCAACTGCCGGCTGCCCTGCTTGCCGATCGCACTGTGATCGTGGTTTCTCCATTGATTGCGCTGATGCAGGATCAAGTGGCGCAATTGACCCAGATGGGCATATCCGCCGCGTTGCTGAACAGCACGCTCGGGGCGGACGAGCAGTCCGCGATTGTGAGCCAAGCTATCAATGGCCAATACCGGCTGCTGTATCTTTCCCCCGAACGGCTCGCGCGGCCGGATACCATCGCGTGGCTACAACGCGTGCCTGTTTCTTTTTTTGCGATTGACGAAGCACATTGCATCTCGGAGTGGGGGCACGAGTTTCGGCCCGAGTACAGGCAGCTGAGTTCGCTGCGCCGGCATTTTCCCGATCGCACGATTGCCGCTTTCACCGCGAGCGCCACCAAGCAAGTGCGGCACGACATTGTTGAGCAGCTTGCGTTGCGCGAGCCGCATAAATACATCGCCAGCTTTCACCGTCCCAATCTCCGTTACGTGGTGAAGGAATGCGACGCCCGCACACAAGTTCCTTTGCTGGTTAGGGCGTTGCGAAATTACGCCAGGGAAAATGTGATCGTCTATGCGCCTACCATTGCGCGCGTGGAAGAGACAGTCGCGGTTCTCGCGGAGGCGGGAATTTCCGCGATCGCGTATCACGGGAAAATGGACAGTGCCACCCGGCGGCGCAACCAGGAAAAATGGATGTCCGACGAGGTGCCGGTGCTTGTCGGCACTGTCGCTTTTGGACTGGGAATCAACAAAGCCGCCGTTCGCGCGGTGATCCACCTCTCACTGCCAAAATCCATCGAGCAGTATTACCAGGAAGCAGGCCGTGCGGGTCGCGACGGCCTTCCCGCGGATTGCGTTCTGCTGTGGCGGAAGAAAGACGCAGGCTTGCTCGCGCATTTCATCGAGCAGGTGGGCGACCCGGCGGAGCGCGAGCGGGGTTGGCAGCGATATCGCATCATCCGCAGCTTTGTCGAATCGAAGGGGTGCCGTCACCGCCAAATCTGCGTCCATTTCGGCGAAAGCCCCAAATGGCAATCCTGCGGAGCTTGCGACGTGTGCGGTTGCGAGATCAAGTGGCTGACCGAGCCGGTGGCTGCGGCGCGGCCGAAGCGACGAGCAAAGCTCGCCGCAGCTGCTCGAGCAGCCGCCGCAGGAGCCGCGGCAGCTGCGGCTTCCATCACCTTCACGCGCGGACCGCGGTCTTCGGCGGAAAACGCGCCGGATCCGATGCGTTCGCAAGCTGCCGGTGCCGCCGGCTCGAATTGGTGGGGAGCTAAGCGCGACGCCGAGCGTCCGATGGCTGCGGCTGAACGCACTTCTTCTCGCCAATCGCAATTGATCAAAACGAGGGAGCTTGCGACGAGCGATGTGGACCCGGAATTACGCGCCTATCTGCGAGAGTGGCGCCGCCGAACCTCGAAGGAAATGAACATCGCCGCTTTCATCATCATGCATGACACTTCGCTCGATTCTCTCTGCCGCATTCATCCACGCTCGCTGGCCGAGTTGCGAACCGTCTCCGGCTTTGGCGAGCGCAAGACGGAATTATACGGCGCGCAAATTCTGGAAGCTCTGACGCAATTTCGCAACGGCGCCCGCGCGACCCAGGATTGATCGGCCTTTGACATCATTCCGCGCCGCAACACCGATGGCGCACCAAAGCGCGCCGCTACATGTGGTGCGCGTTCAATCGTGGGGTTTGTCAGGCGGGAAGAGCGCGGCAGTGCGGCCCGCGAAAATCGCGGCATTTCGCGAATCCGTCGCTGCAGGTTTTACCGATGCGCCTGCAATGCCGTAGGTAATCGCCTGGCGAATTTTCGCGAGCGGCGCGGTTTCGATGAAGACAACTTTGTCGTCAGCGCGCTCAATCCCCAGTTGCTGCCACAGGGCGGGAAGGTCCACGTTGTAAGGCCGGTCTTTCATCTTTGCGTACAAGTTTTGCAACACTGGAACGCCGGTAGCCTGATCGCCGATTTTTAGCGCTTTCTCCAAGTCCCAGTCGCGACGTATATCTCCGCCGGCGTCGAGGATTCCGCGCAGCGCATCTTCCAGTCCTTTCTTGTTACCTGATTCGCGATGGATTTCCACGTCGGCGAGAAGGCAGAAAAGCGCCCCACCCCAATACGTTCGTCCCCATGTATGCGTGTTGTCCAAACCGTCGTCTCCCGCAGCAGGCAAGCCCTGGTGCATGTCTCGCACCACTTCAAACCACATTTCATTCGCGTCAAAATGTTTCGCCCGCACACGCGCGATGGGTTCCACATAGGTCGCAATTCCTTCCTCAATCCAATGGTGATTATCGGCCATCGAGGGAAACGAGAGATGGACCATCTCGTGCGTCAGCATCCAATCGCTCGCCAGGTGCGCGAAGTCCGTCTCGCTGCCCACGTGAATGGTGATGAATCCGCCGTCTTCTCTGCTAAACGTCCGGCCGCCGCGCACGCCTCTTCCATCCGTGGGCACAATCCGAAGCAATAAATGTGGAACCGGGAAGCGTCCGTAATAGGTGCTGACGGATTCGGCAGCCCAGCGCACCCATTTCATCAAGTCCTCTTTGGAGACCTGCAGATTTCCGGATTCAACAACCACATCAATTCGCGAATTTCCGATCAGTATTGTGGAGGTCATTTCGTCAGTCGCGCGGGCACGTACGCCAACAAATATGGCGGAGAGCATTGCTACTGCAAGAATGATCCAACCGATCCAACGCGTAAGTGAAAGGCTGTGCGGAATCGGTGGCATGGGGCCCATTATCTATGATGCCCGGGCCGCCCTGGTGTTGCCTTTCTCTGCGCGCCCAGCGTCTCTGGGGTAGGCTTCTCTCCGGTCTCTCAATCACAAACGAGATTCGGCAAACAGGTGATCATCAAACCGTCGGGGATCCAACCGGCGGAGCGTCCTTCCGGAATCGGCGCCGCAGCAGAGTATCTGCCGCAAGCTTTCCGGGACCGATGATCAAAATCAGAAGAGCCACCAACCAGAATATGAATGGATCGGCGTTCGCGAATTTATTGGGATTGGAAAAAAAGGCCAAGAACGAATCCCGGTCCGAAGTCCAGTACGCCGTGGTCATATCAATAAATACTCCCAGCGCCGCAATCCGCGAGAGCAAGCCCACCGCCAGCAGTATTCCAGCCACCAATTCGAAGCTGGAGACAAACGCCGCCGTGAAACCGGGCGCCGGCAATCCGAGGCTCGAAAAGAATTCAGTCACATGCGGCAAATTGTGGAGCTTACCCCATCCGTTTTGCGAGAGCTGCCAGCCCCAATACACGCGCACGACCAGCAGAAAAGGCGATTGCAGGCTCGATACCGCACGTAAGAAACCATCGTAAAGACGAAGAACCTGATTTTGCACAGTACTCATTTCGCGAAGCACTCTTTTCCCGCTGCTGTTTAATGCGAAGCGGCTTATTTGTTCCCGGGTACTTTTTCCAGCCGGCAGAACCAACCGAGGGCCGACCATGTACGAAACCAGCTCTCCACCTGCGCCGCCCGGTCTTCAGCCGGCAAGGGACTGTGGCGCAGGGCTACATCAATCGCGGCGTTCAAGGACTTTCCCGCGTGCAGCGCCGACAAAATCAAGAATTCCTCGCGTTGCAGGCGGCGGAAGTAAACGTCTTCATTCAAGCGGTACACGGTCAAATACATCGAGCTGGGTTTGAGCTTAGCCACCGCGCTCACGCGCTTTCTCTTATGCCGTTCGCTGAAAGTGTTGCTGGCGATGTCCAAAACATCCGCGTCCTTGCGCACCTCGAGCAGCAGATCATCCACCGGGAAACGCAAATCGAGCAGGCTTACATACGGCTGCAATCGCAAACGCAGCTTGGCGGGACTCGCGCCGGCCAGATCTTGGGGCTTTAGGGGCGTTTCCATTTCGCCGTCGAACGCCTCAATGTCCGCCCATTCCAGCCGCGCCATATCCACGGCGAGATTCTGGCGCGATCCGGCCCAACTCGGATGCTTGCGCAGCCAGCCTTCCAGGCGCGAACCAAGATTGCGCAGCGTGAATGATTGCGATGGACAATCCGTCAAATACGCCTTCGCCATCGCGTCAAAGCGGTGCCCGCCGAGTACCGCGCGCAATCCCGGAAAATCTTCGGCGAAGCCGGAAAGCACACGAAACCAATACTGGCGGTTGTATATTTCCAGGCGCTCGAAAGAAGTGAGCCGGTCATTGGGCTTGATAATTTGCGAAGCGACCACGCGCATCGAGCGCCCGTTTGGGGCTACCGCGCGCATGCGTTCCGAGTTCGTCAGCGGCGTCATCACCGCGCGCGCCATCCGGCGTTGCAGGCTCAGCAGTTTCATACCGCGGCCGCCAGAGAGGCGCTCACGAGGAAGCGGTTGGCCTTCAGGGCTTCGTCGTGGACTTCATCGAACGAAGGAATGCTGTCGTCCCATTCCAGCAGCGTCGCGGTGTGACCGACTCGCTCAATCGCGCGCGCATACAACTTCCACACCGGATCAATTACCGGATGGTCGTGCGTATCGAGAATATATTTGCGATATTTTGAATGCCCGGCGATGTGGATTTGCGCCACGCGCTCGGCTGGAACGCTATTGACGTAAGTGAAAGGATCGAAGCTGTGATTCTGCGACGAGACGTAGATATTGTTGACGTCTAACAGGATTCCGCAGTCGGCGCGCTCGACGACTTCGTTCAGAAATTCCCATTCGGTCATTTCGGAAACGTGGAATTCCGCGTAACTGCTGACGTTTTCCACCACCACGGGGACTTCGAGGAAGTCGCGCACTTCGCGAATCTTCTGCGCTGTAATTCGGGCTGCCTCGAAGGTATAGGGCATGGGAAGCAGGTCGTGCGTGTACCGGCCATCCACGCTGCCCCAGCACAAATGGTCGGAGAGCCACGGAGTCTTGGTGCGCTTTACCAAATCCTTCAGCCGCCGCAGATGCTCGCGGTTTGGTCTTTCCGCCGAGCCAAAATACATCGAGACGCCATGTTGCACCACTTTGTACTGGTCCAGAATTTGATCCAGGATGCGCAGCGGACGCCCGCCATCAATCATGAAATTCTCGGATATGATCTCGAACCAATCCACCACGGGCTTGCGCGTCAGAATGTGGTGATAATGAGGGGCGCGCAGACCGATCCCAATCCCGTAATCTGTTTGGCCGTTAAACCGGTTGGCTGGCATTCCTGGCTCCGCTGGATCCTGAAAGTGTTGAGGGCCGGCGTTTTCGCATCCGGCCCTCCCCAACAGACACTTCGTTTTCAATCGTACTGACGCCTGTGGGCGTCTTACTTCGGCATCTTCGAGCCGTCGGTCGCGCAGCCGCCCTTGCCTTTGCAAGAGTTCTTGCCTTTGCAGCCGTTGTCGCTCGATTTACATCCACCCTTGCCCTTGCAGGAGTTCTGGCCCTTGCAAGCATGCTTTTCCTTCACCGTGTTGTCCGGCTTCTGATCCGACTGCGCAGAGAAGTGCGTGCCGGAGAGAAGGTTGGATGCCTGAACGGTGACGCCGGTCCCGGCCAGCAATCCTGCGAGAGCTGCACCAGCTACCAAAGCTTTCTTTGACTTTGTCATGTTCCCGAATTACCTCCTATAGGATTTGGACTTCAACCGCACCTTCTTCTACTACGCCTGCCCCACGCATAGTGGATTGGAACGGGTTGGATGGTTGATCTGGGACTGGGTTGGTTCCAAGCCCGGCAAGTAACCGGGGCCAACGCGCAGCAGCATAACTCTATGATTGATGGTGTGACAACTAATTGTTGATAGCCCACCGCGCGGGGCAAGTGTCATGGATGGAGACACTTCGCCGCACCAAGGGCGAGCAATTCCGCTCGAACGCGGGCGCAGGTCGCTAGTGCCCGGGACCAATTTGGCACGTGGCAAGCGACGCCAAGGCGTGAGCTCTCTGGAATCGCGCGCATGAGATGCCATTCACCTCTCAAATGAGACACATTTTCTTTTTGGATTGACGCACCGGAGTAAGTTCGGTACCGTAGTCTTGTGACGTTGACTTCTTGCCGGATGAACTGCTGTCCATGCGCATGTTGCGCGTGTTGTATGGCGCACATCTCTGGCGAGAAGAGCCTCGGGACTTAAGTCGCAATCCAACTTTAGGTTTCCAAGCCCACCGCCAGATAACCTGGTTGGTGGGTTTTTTGTTTTTGGGAACAAATTATTATGGCCGAGATCAAAGAAAACAAAGCGCAGCGCGTCGAACGGCTCAAGCGGGCCAAGAACGCCTGGGAGTGCATTGACGAAATTCGAGAATTCGCGCGGCAGGGCCACGGCTCCATTCCTCCCGAATGGCTCGGCACATATTTTCGTTCCTGGGGGATTTACACGCAGGGTGACGGGCACGGCGTGATCGGCGGCACTGGCGGCGAGGGAAAGGCGACGCCGTTTTTCATGGTTCGCATCCGCATTCCTAGCGGCATCCTGCGCAGCGCGCAATTGCGCGCCATCGCGGATATCGCTGAGCGGTACGCGCGCGGCGTGGCAGATATTACGGTCCGGCAGAATATCCAATTGCATTGGGTGACGATCGAAGCGCTGCCGGAAATTCTCGACCGCCTCCACTCCATGGGACTCACCACCATGGGTGCTTGCGGCGACGTGGTGCGAAATATCACCGGTTGCCCATTGGCGGGTCTCGATGCCGATGAAATCTTCGACGCATCGCCCATTGCGCTCGAATTGACGCGCCAGCTCGCCGGCAATTCCCAGTTCTACAATCTGCCACGCAAATTCAAAGTTTCCATCACGGGATGCCACCTGTGGTGCTCGTACCCGGAAATCAATGATGTGGCACTGACTGCAACAACGCGACGGCGCAACGGCTCGATCGAGACGGGTTTCTCTTTGCGCGTGGCGGGCGGACTCTCGACAGAGCCGCATCTCGCCGTTCGCTTGAACGCGTTCATCGCGCCGCAGCAGGCTCTACAAGTCGTCCGCGGAGTGGCCGAGATCTTTCGCGAAAGCGAAGTCTTGCGGCAAAGCCGCGAGCAGGCGCGCCTGAAATTTCTCTTCCTGAAATATGGCTGGACAGCGGAATCCTTCCTCGACGAACTGCAGCAGCGCATCGGATTCACGCTCGATCCGGCGGAGCCCGAGCAAGTCCCGGAGGACGCCTATCGCGACCACGTGGGAGTGCACGCGCAGAAGCAGCAGGGATATTCCTACGTCGGGGCGTCGGTGCTACGCGGCCGCATCTCCGCCGACCAGCTGAGATCCGCCGCAGAGCTCGCCGATCATTTTGCGGGCGGCGAGATTCGCACCACGATCATGCAAAATCTCGTGCTGGTAAACGTGCGCAACGAGAACGCCGCAACGGTTGCGCGGGGACTCGAAACTTCCGGCTTGCCAGTTGGTGCGTCGGTATTCGCGCGCGGCACGATTGCGTGCACCGGTTCGGAATTCTGCAAACTGGCGCTGACCGAAACGAAAGGTTTCGCGCGCTGGCTGATGGAGGCGCTCGAGGACCGTATTCCTGGATTCGATCAGCAGTTGAAACTGCACATCGCCGGATGCCCCAACAGTTGCGGCCAGCATTGGATCGCTGATATCGGCCTGGAAGGCAAAAAACTCAAGCTAGATGGGCGCATGGTGGACGCCTACTATTTTTGTGTCGGAGGAGCCGTCGGCCGCTTCGCCGCGATTGCGCGGCCGGTAGGTTACCGCTGCGCCGCGGCAGAAGTTCCAGACTCGATCGAACGCCTGCTGAAGGCATTCGACCAAAACCGCAATAACGGAGAGAACCTGCGGCAATTCTTTGCGCGCCACAGCAACGACGAAATTCGCTCATTGCTCGCCGGCGACTGGGCCGAGCCTGTGGAGCGCGACGCGATCGCGGGGCCTGTGCCTCACGGAGTCGAGGGTTAGCGCATGTCCCTGTTTCCCATGTTCGTGAAACTGCGCGACCGGCTTTGCATCGTCGTGGGTGGTGGCCAAATCGCGGAATCGAAGATTCCGGGCTTGCTCGCCGCGCAGGCCCAGGTCCGCATAATCGCGCCCGAAGTAACCGAATCGCTTGCGGCGAGTGCGGGCGACGGGCGAATCGAATGGGTGCGCAAGACGTTCGAGCCAGGAGACCTCGACGGCGCTTATCTGGTTGTCGCGGCAACTTCAGTCGTCGCGGTGAATCACGAAGTGTTCCGCGAAGCCGAGGCTCGCGGGATTCTTTGCAATGCCGTGGACGATCCCGATTACTGCCACTTTTATTATCCGTCGGTGGTGCGCCGCGGCGCTTTGCAGATCGCAATTTCCACCGAAGGGTTGAGCCCGGCGCTGGCACAGCGCTTGCGCCGCGAACTCGAAGCCCAGTTCGGGCCCGAATACCAGCCGTGGCTCGATTGGCTGGGCGCGGCGCGCAAATTCCTGCGCGCCAAGAATGACGACCCCGAAGAAACCCGGCAACTGCTGCATCAGCTCGCTAGCCCGGAAATGTTCACCAAATTTCTACGTGAATCCGGGCGCCCGGATGGCAAAGGGAGCAACGTATGGTAGGGAAGGTGTACCTGGTGGGCGGCGGGCCGGGCGATCCCGAGCTGCTCACTGTGAAGGCGGCAAAAGTTCTGGGTCGCGCGAATATTGTGCTGCATGACGCGCTGGTGAGCCGTGAAGTCCTCGCGCTCGTGGCCCCTTCAGCCGAATTGATTGACGTCGGCAAGAGAGCAGGCCGGAAATTGCTTACCCAGGAGGAGATCAACGCGCTTCTGGTTTCTTATGCCGGATCGCATGAAGTCGTGGTGCGCTTGAAGGGCGGCGACCCGCTCGTTTTTGGGCGCGCCGGCGAGGAACTCGCGGCGTTGCGTGAAGCAGGAGTTGAATTTGAAATCGTTCCGGGCATCACGGCAGGTATCGCCGCCGCAGCGGCCGCGGGAATATCTCTGACGGACCGGCGCTATGCGTCGCAAGTGCTCTTCACCACGATGCAACGCGACACTCCCAACCGCGCCATCCAGTGGGCGGGAATTTCCAGCACCACCACATTGGTGATCTACATGCCCGGCCCCGATTATGGCCACGTGGCGGAACAATTGCGCGATGCGGGATGGCCGCTGGATATTCCTTGCGCGATCATCTCGCACGCCAGCTCTGCAAATCAGGAAATTCGCTCGACGCACCTCGCAGATTTGGCCACCGAGGCCGCGCTCGCGGCGCCGGCGATTATCGTGGTAGGGCGCGTGGCCATGCGGACCGCGGAAGAGATTAGCGAACAATTCGGACCCGGCGTGACGTTTATCGACCCTGCGCTCAAACCCGTCGTGGTTTAGATTTCTCCTTGGGTATGTTGCGCGCCGGGGCGCCTTCAGTTCAGCAGTCTTCCGGCGGGACCGCCACAAACAGGAGCCGCAATCGCAGGCGCTTTTTGCACGATTTCCGCAAGGTGAACATTCTCAAAAAACTGTTCTGGAATGGCCGGGCCTGAACTATAATCCGCCAGATTTGTTTGGGACACGCTCCCTACTCCCTTTTAGGGTTTCCTTCGAGTTCTGAGTTCGGCAATTTACTGCTTGCCGCAGAGTGTAATGACGACGCGACGGGTGCGTTGCGGACCGTTTTCGGCGAGGCATTTTTTAGGAGGCGGACATGCGATTTATCAGGCGGGCAGCCATTCTCTCCGCGGCAATAGCAATGTTGGCGTTGCCCAACTTTGCCGATGATAAGAATGCGCAGCCCGGTAACGACCCCGCCAATCCTTCCAAGAGCGCTTCGCACGATGACGCCAGTTCTAAAGCAGCAGCGTCGGCGGCTTCTCAGCCGGCCGCGTCGCCCGCAGGCCCTGCCGCGGCGCTATCGTCAGCTGCACCGCCAGCGACCCCCGCGGCAAGTCCGGCCACAGCCGTTCCAGCGCCTCCGCCACAAACTTTCGACTCCGCGGACGAGGCTGAAGGCCCCAAGTGGACGCCCATGCCCGCGAATGACGGAAATCCCGGCCTGTTCACGTTGGAATTCGGTGAGACGCTTCCTAAACACGGCATTTCGGCGGCCGTGGCGCTGAATAAAATTTCACGCATGCCCGGGGACATCACTTCGCTGCAATTGCTTCCTTCGGCGGCCTACGGCGTCACCAACTGGTTCTCCCTATTTTTCGAAATGGATGCGATGGATCACCTGCACATCGGAACGCCGAGCCTTTTGAGTCTTGCGCCGGTCAACGCCGGCAACCCGCAGTACCAGAATACAATCTACAATTCCATTATTCCTTCCACGGGCTACCCGCCTGCGTATGTTGAAGATTTTCCCTTCGCGTCGCACAACGGCAGCGGCACGGGTGAGATTGACCTTGGTTTCAAGATTGGGTTGCTCTCGGAGCGGCGCGGAAAACCTGTCAGCCTTTCGATTCGCAACGATTTCTTTATTCCCACGAAGACCGGCTTGAACTCGCTGCTCGACAACCAGGTACAGTACGGCAAGTTCAATTACGGTATCGGCGTGGAAGCCAGCAAGACCATTTTGCACCGGACGATCACGGCGGTGGCAAACTGGTCGTACCGTTTCTCCCGCGACTCCAGCTTTAATACCACCATCGGCGGCACTCCTGAGACTGTCATTCTCAATCTCGCTGATCAGATGGAAGTGGGCGGAGGCTTCGTGGTTTTTCCAAACAGCCGTTTCCAGATTATGACGGAATATAGCGGCACGATTTATATCGGAAAGGGAATTCAGAACACCACGTTTGGCGCGCGTGACCCAGTGGATAACGTCACCGGCATTCGGATCTATGCCTGGAAGGGTCTCGCGATGGACCTCGGTTATCGCTACAATCTCGATCTTACCAATCATCGCGACCGCAATGGTTTTGTCATCAAGCTGGGAGCCGCGCTTTGGCCCGGTAAGCCATTGCCGCCGGACAGTCTGACTTCGACTTGCTCGGTTGATAAGGCCACGGTCGTGGAAGGCTCGGGCGATTACGTTACAGCTTCGGCGTTCGCCACCGACGCAAACGGCCATCCTTTGACCTACATCTGGACGGCCCCGGCCGGCCAGATCAGCGGCGTCGGACCCTATGTGCGCTGGGATTCCACAGGCGTAGCCGCTGGGAGTTATACCCTGACTTCGAGGGTGGATGATGGAGCAGGCAAGACCGCCAGTTGCGTCGCAACCGTGACTGTGCAGCCCAGACAGTAACTCGCTGCGTGCGTGCCGCCGCGAGGCGATTGCACCGTTCGCGGCGTGGCGCGTTCCGCATTTGAAACTCCTCGATTCCCAAACTTGCAGTACCTACTAGCAATTAGACTTATACGATTGCGTACTTTTACGAGCTTGTTAATGTTCCCATTTTGATTCTACACTCCTCGCCTTGCGAATCCCTAAGCGGCCCTAATTCCTGCAGTTCGGGAATTGTTCCTATTTGGTGCCTGCGTTGCAGTTGTATTCGCGAAACGGAATGAATAGGAGAGCGAAGGACATGGCCAGCGGCACAGTTCTTAGCGCAACGCGTCCGATATCGGCGACAGTTCTCATTGTGGACGATGAAGACTCGACTCGGAATTTGTGCAATGACGTGGTGAGCGAATCCGGCATGCGCACGCGCATGGCTTCCACCACCGAACAAGCCCTGGAAATCCTGGAACAGATGCCGGTGGACATCCTCATCACGGACTTGCGGGTGCCGCAGATCGGCGGCCTGGAATTGCTGAAGCGCGTTCGTGAAAGCTACCCGCAAACCGCCGTCTTGGTGCTTACGCAGTACGGCACCATCGAGAGCGCGGTGGAAGCCACACGCCTGGGGGCTGCGGACTACATCACCAAACCCTTCCACATACCGGAATTGCGAGGCAAGCTGGATCGCATGGTCCGCGTGCTCAATGTGGACCAGGAAAACCGCGTCCTGCGCGAAACGCTGCGGACCCGGCCCGGTTTCGCGGACCTGATCGGCGTCTCCGTGAAGATGCAGCGCGTTTACCGGCTCATTGAAAAGGTCAGCCAGCACACTTATCCCGTACTGATTCTGGGTGAGAGCGGCACGGGCAAAGAACTGGTGGCGCGCTCGGTGCATTTTTCTGGGGTGCGGCGCAACAAGCCATTCATTCCGGTGGATTGCTCATCGCTCGTGCCGACTTTGATCGAAGCCGAGCTATTTGGATACGTGAAGGGCGCCTTTACTGGGGCTGCGCACACCAAGCAGGGCCTGATGGAAATCGCGGATAGCGGGACGCTTTTCCTGGATGAAATCGGCGATCTTCCCTTTGACATGCAAGCCAAATTGCTCCGCGCGCTGCAAGAAAAGGAAGTTCGCCCCGTGGGTTCCACGGATCGCGTTCCTCTTGCTGCCCGCATCATCGCCGCCACCAATCGCGACCTGGACGCCGCCGTGCGCCAAGGAACTTTCCGCCAGGACCTCTTCTTCCGGCTAAACGTGGTGCAAATCAAGATTCCGCCGCTGCGCGAGCGCAAGACGGACATTCCCATCCTGGTCAATTCGTTTTTGGAGAAATTCAGCGAAGCGAACGGTAAGACTTGCACAATTTCCGAAGACGCCATCTCGCGCCTGATGGCCTACGATTGGCCTGGCAATGTCCGGGAACTGGAAAATGCCATCGAGCGGGCCGTAGCACTTGGTTCCGGACCGCTCTTGCACGCAGGCGATCTTCCCACCAATCTTCAGTACGGTACCGGCGAACGGCTGCCGCAGAACGACGAGCTTCTGCCTCTGGAGGAACTCGAGCGCCGCGCCATTCTTCGCGCTCTGCGGGAGGCAGGCGGAGACAAGCTCGCCGCAGCCCGCATGTTGGGGATCGGCAAGACCACACTGTATCGCAAACTAAAGCAATACGAAGCGCAAGCTCAGCCAGCCTGACTGGGATAGTTTTCTCAAGGCATGCGTGAGGATGCGGTCTGAATCCGGTGACGATGAGCCACATCGAGCGATGCCTATAAGGGAACATCTGTATCGAACTGGGAAGTTGTTCTCTTTTTTCACGCCCTCCGAGCACCCACCCTATTGAAAGCGAACGGCTTGAAAGCGACCGCACTTGGTCCGCTTAGTGCAATGGAACACCGCTTGCTTCACTCTCGAGATCGTGCGGAGGCTCCATACAGATGAAGACTTTGCGACGCGCACCGACGCACGTCGTGCCGAAGGGCCAACTTTCGCTTCCAACTCCACCCGTTACCGATCGCCAACTGCGAGCGTCCCGATGAAGCACATCGCCGGTGGAACTTCGGCGGCAAGTTTGGACGCACAAACGCGCCAGCCTTCGGTAGAAACTCAGCTGGACTTGCGGGGCGCTGCTGTTGACGTTCTCCAGCCGCGCGCGCACGATGCGTTCCGGGCTGTGTTTGACTCCAGCGCGGAAGCGCTGCTGGTGGTAAGCGCAGACGGAATCGTAGAGAAGGCCAATCCCCGCGCCCGCGAACTGCTGCGATTCAAGCGCGGCGACCTGCCGGCGCCACAACTTGCGGAATTACTATCTCAGCCGCTGCCGCAGGATCTTTCGCGCTGGTGCGCGCTGCAAAGGGAAACAAGTTCTCCGTCCAGCCTTGACGGATTGCTCTCGACTGGATTCCCGGTGCGAATCAGTTTTCGCGCTGCCCTGCCGGGATCGGCGAGCTTGCTTCTTTGTATCGAAGAAGGCTCACTGGTGCAGCGAGCGGAAGGGAAATGGCGCCAGGTCGAAGCCGAATTGCTCGCCACGTTGGACTCCGTGCAGGTCGGCGCCATTCTGCTCGACCCGGCCGGCAGCATCCGCTTCGTCAACGCCCGGTTCAGCCAGTACTTCGGCTTGAACCACAGGCGGATTCATTCCGTGGAAACCTTCGAGAGTCTGGAATCCGTAGTAGCTCCGCGGTTTCGTACTCCTGAAAATTTCGCAGCGCCGTGGCGATCGTTCGTCGCGGGCCACGGAATTCCAGCTCACGATGAACTGGAAATGACGCGTCCAAGCCTCCGCGTCCTGGAGCGCTTTGCGCGCCCCGTACTGGACAACGAAGGCCGTGGCATTGGTTGGCTCGAGCTTTACAACGACGTTACGGGAGAGCGCCAGATTCAATCGAAACTGCTGCAAACGGAAAAAATGGCGGCGGTCGGGCAGCTGGTCTCCGGGATCGCGCACGAATTAAATAATCCTCTCACCGCCATCATGGGTTATGGCCAATTGCTGCTCGGTCATGGGCTTTCTCCCGCACAGTTTTCTGAAGCGAACAAGATATTCCAGGAAGCCGGACGCGCCCGCCGTATCGTGAAAAATCTGTTGTACTTCGCGCGAGAGAATCAGCCAGAGCGCACGCGCGTGGACTTGAACGAAATCGTGGAACGCACGCTCGCGCTGCGCAGCTACGAACTGCGAGTGGAAAATATCGTGGTGGAATGCGATCTGACGGCCGATCTGCCCGAGACCATGGCTGACCCCTACCAGCTGCAGCAGGTGGTGCTGAACTTGCTTATGAACGCGGAGCAGGCGCTGTTGCAGGAGCGCGGGCGAGGGAACGTGAGAATTCGCACGCGCTCCTCCGGCGAAAATAGAATTGCGCTGGAAGTTTCCGATGATGGTCCGGGCATTCCGCGTGAAATCGCCTCGCGGATTTTCGATCCTTTTTTCACCACCAAACCTTCAGGCGTCGGCACCGGGTTGGGCCTTTCGATCGTGTACGGGATCATAAAGCAGCATGATGGGGAAGTGACGCTTGAAAATCAGAGCGGTGGAGGCGCGCGGTTCATGATCGAACTGCCGGTAGTCCCTGTGCCCGCGGGTCCACGTTTTGCGCCAATCCCGGCAATTGTCGCGGCGTCGAGCCCACGCTCAAAAGCCCGGATTCTCGTGGTTGAGGACGAACCTACAATTGCGCAGTTGATTGTGGACGTCTTGCATGAGGAGGGGCACCACGTGGACGCCGTTCTGGAAAGTCAGGAGGGGCTGACGCGCCTTGCGCGCGCGCGCTACGATTTGGTGATTTGTGATCTGCGCATGCCTCGCCTGGATGGACCAGCTTTCTATAACGCATTGGTACGCGCCGACAGTTCCGCGCAGGACCGCATCATGTTCGTTACCGGCGACACGCTTGCACCCAGGACGGTGAAATTTCTGGAAAAGAGCGGCTTGCCGTATTTGTCCAAGCCTTTTCTTGTCGAGGAACTAAAACTCGCGGTGAGCCGGCGCTTGGAACGCAGTCACATGGCTTTGCAGCCAGCCAGGGCATCGGGCACACACAAGAGCCGGGCTTCGAGCCGGAGATCGTGAACGCCATGCCCATGAAAGTTCAAGAAAAGAAACTCACGGCTGCCTGCCTGGCGCTGATAGGAACTGGCGACGCCGCACTTGCCGCGCGGTTCTCTCGTGAGCTCGAGCGGTGCACTCCCAACGGGTCGGCAGTTGTTGCGCAAAATATTTCGCAATTGGTGGATCTGATGGAGCACTCCTCGCCTCGTGTCATCCTTCTAGATGATGACCTGGTGCAGGGAGCGCCGTTGATGGAATTCCTGCGGCAGTTGACGGAAAGCGCCTGCGTCGTCTTACTGGCCGCGCCCGAGCGCCACAGCGATATTGTTCGCCTGATCGTCGAAGGGAACGTGGAATTCGTGGCCCGCGCGGGGGACTTTGTTCCGCTGGCAGCCAGCTTGGTGAAGCGCCGTTTGCGCTGGGCCGAGCATTCCGAGTCCACGCTGGGCGCGCACCGGGCGGGAATGCCGGATGATGTGGCGGAAATTTTTCGCCACGAAATCAATAATCCGCTCACCGGAATACTGGGCAATGCCGAACTGCTGCTCTCACACGGCGCGCGCCTTCCCGCCACGGATATGCAACGGCTGCAAACCGTCGTGGAACTCGCCGTGCGTCTCCGTGAGACCATTCGCAGGCTCAGCGACGCCTGGGAAAGTCGTCCCCAGTCCGCGCGCGCGGTCTAGGCCACCAGACCCAACGCTTGTGGTGGCAGCCAACGACGTCCGTCGCGCCGCCCCACCTCGCACCGCGAAATTATCTTGCGCCCTTCAGATAACGATCGAACCAATCGATCGTCCGCCGGATCGCGTCAATTTGATTTTCGCGTTTTGCGAATCCGTGTCCTTCATTCGAGTAATAATGTGCGTCCACGGTCTTGCCCGCGTCCTGCAAGGTCTTCACGACCTGCTCGGCTTCCTCCTTCGGCACGCGGATATCGTTATCGCCCTGTAGCACCAGCAGTGGCGCCTTGGCGTTCTTGATGTAGGTGAGCGGGGAGTCGGCGTCGTAAATCGCCCGATCCTTTTCCGGATCGCCCAACAACGATTTTTCGTATTGCTGCAGGAACGGATCCTCGTGCTGCAGCATGGTGAGCCAGTTGATGATTCCGTATTCTTCCACGGCAGCGGCCCAGACGTCCGGAGCCTTGCCGATGGCCATTAACGTCATATAACCGCCGTAGGAACCACCTGTGATGCCGATTTTCTTCGAATCCACGTAGCGGGTGGCTTCCAGGAATCTCGCGCCGTACACTTCGTCCTGCAAATCGCCGCCGCCCAGATCCTTCACGTTGGCTTTTTGGAAATCCATCCCGTAACCGCTGGACCCGCGAACATTCGGCGCGATGCAGATATATCCGCGCGTCACCAAGGCGATCACCGTGCGATTGAAATAGTCGGTGGTTTGGCCGGTGGGCCCGCCGTGCGGCAGCACAATCGCCGGATTCGATCCATCACGCTTCAAATTGAAGGGCACCCACACGAACGCGCTGATGATCTTCCCGTCGAAGCTGCGATAGTGGACCAATTGGGAAGGCGGAATTTTCGCTGCGGTGAGGCTGGCAATCGCAGAAAACGTCAACTGCCGCGCCTCGCGTTGGGCGATGTCGTAAACCCACAAATCGGCGGGCTGCGTCGAGCTCTGGTGCTCGACGAGCAGACGGGCGCCCTGCCGCGTGAAAGGCGATGGGTTTCCAGAATAACCATTCAAGCCCGGCGCCAGATTGATTTTGCCTCCGCGATGGGTGGCCCTGTCCGCCAGATAGGTGTCCACGCGGCCGTCTTCATTCACCGCGTAGGTAAACTGCTTGCCGTCCGGCGAGTAATCTCCGGCGTTCGTTTCCCATTTCAGGTCGGTGATCCAGATGACCTTCTTGGTGGCCACTTCAATTTCCGCCACATTGAGGTAGCCGCCTGGGCGGTCCGCGGAGACGAGCAAGCTGTCGCCATCCGGCGAGACCGAGGACACGATCGTACGGCGTTCGCCTTCATGCGGCGTCAGATTCTCCATCGCGCCGTTCGCAACGTCTATGCGATAGACGTCCGTATCAGTGAAGCCCGCGTTGAAGCGCGTGGAGTAAATATATTTGCCGTCCGGGCTCCACATGCCGGCATTCCATAAATGGTCCTGGGTCTTTTCGTTGGTTAAATTGCGCACGGAGCGCGTGGCCCAGTCGAGAATGGCGACGTCCGTCGCGGGTGAAGTCTTCGGTTTGTATTGGATCGCCAGCGATTTTCCGTCGGGCGACCACTCCGCGCCGGTTTCGGAGATTTCCGGCGTGTTGGTGAGATTCACGACTTCGCCGCCGTTGCTGGGAATCGCGAAGAGGTCGTAGATTTCGCCGCCGCCGTGATCCGATTGGAAGACGATCCACTTTCCATCCGGCGACCAGGCCGCGCCGGACTGGCGGTCATCGGACTGGCTCAGTTGGATGGGCCAACCTCCCGCCGCGCTCACTTTCCACAGATTGTTGCGCCCGGTGAGGTTGGTGGTGAACACCACTTCCTTTCCGTCCGGCGACCATGCGCCGCCCCCGATCGAGCGGGTGAAGAAGAGATCGTCCACGGGAATCGGCGCCGCGCCCAATGCGGGGAGCGATGCGATTGTTTTCGGGTCGGTGATCTCCCGCGTGTCCGGCGAGTCCGAAGCGAACACGGTCACCGCGCATACCAGCGTGAATGCCAAGCGGCTGAATTTCACGAGCGTCTCCTGAACGAAAGAATCGCGCCATGATAGGCCCCGTGCATGAAGGCCGTCAATGCAGCAAGTTGGCGAGTTTCGAATCGCAGGGCCACCGCCGACAAAATTTTCTTGAAGATAGTTCCACTCCGTGCTTTGATGCCGCGACGAGTCGCCGATAAGAATTGGGAGGATGGCTTATGAGCGAGAGAGAAACTTCCGCGACGTTGCCAAGTGATCCGGCGCGACGCCAAATGATCTCAAGTGTTGGCATTGCCGTTGCCAGTCTGGCGGTCGGTTGCGAACTTTGGGGAATGACTCCGCAACAGACGTTGCAAGAAAAACCGGCCACGGCGGCAAATCAGGCGCGCACGTCTCTCCATCAAGAATCCGACCAAAAAGCGAGCCCGCAGCGCATCTACGAGGTGCTCCTGGATGCCAAGCAGTTCGCCGCGTGCACCGGAATGCCTGCCGAAATTGATCCGAAAGCGGGAGGTGCTTTCTCGATGTTCGGGGGAATGATCGTGGGGCGAAATGTCGAACTGGTCCCGAACCAGCGCATCGTCCAGGCCTGGCGCCCGACCCACTGGGATCCGGGCGTCTACTCGATCGTTAGATTTGAACTGAAGGCGCAGGGGCCCGGCACCCTCGTCGTGCTGGATCACACTGGTTTTCCGGAAGGCGAATTTGACCACCTCGATTTGGGCTGGCGCAGCCACTACTGGGAACCGCTGAAGAAATATCTCGTTTAGGTAGAGGGTGACCGGGGGCGCGCGATCGCGTGCCGAATCTAGGCGGTAGGAATCAGGATTTCGGTGATTAATTCGTCTTCGGGAGTGGTTCTCGGATCGTTGACGTAATTTTCGATGCAGAAGTCATCGCGCTGCTGGATCTTTTTCTCCGAGACAATCAGAAAGACCCTGCCGCACGCTTCGGGCAAATGCGAATAAGCGCCGGTCAAAACGAAGCGGCTGTATTTCCCGCCCTGGAAAATTGTATAGTGCACGCCTTCGGGAAGATTGTTCGGTGCTGCATCGAGCGCCACGCCCGCGCGGTATATCTTTGGCTCCACTTTGTACAGGCTCATATATCCGGCGATCTTGTTGTGCTCTGAAATTTTGGCAGCGAGCTGATGCATGGCTTGCCAGGCTTGCGGAGCCGTCTGCTGGAACGGCCCAATTTTCTCGACGAAAACGTAGTGCGTCTCTGGCCAGGTCACAATTTCCGGCACTTCATTGAGCTTCATGAAGCTACTTTTTGGTGCGGCCATGGAGATTCTCCCTCGCTTTTGTGAGTATGATATCGCGCGTGCCATCCGTTCTCGCGTGGAATCACAAAATGCAGGTCGTTGCTAATTCTTAGCCACCGGCAATCGCTCCGATGATGAAAAATGGCTCCGCGCCCGAAGCAATCGCATCTGGAAGCGGCGCATCCGGCGGTTCCAGCGATAGATCCTCCTCGCAAGCGAAGAATCGCAAGAACGGCCGGCGCTGTTTCGTGATGTGATCGCGAATCGTGCCCCGCAGCATCGGATAGCGCTCCTCGATCGCGTCCAGGACCGCGCGTTGCGTGACGGGCCCTGCCACCTCGAGTTTTACCTCGTCCTCTACGTGCGCGAGCGTGCGCAGATGCGCCGGGAGTATCACTCGAATCATTGCAGCGTCTGCACCTCGACCGAGAGTACAGCCGGAAGATCTCGTACGATGGGGGCCCAGTTGTCGCCTCCGTCGCTCGAAGCGTACACCTGGCCGCCCGTCGTGCCAAAATACACGCCGCAGGAATCGAGCGAGTCCACGGCCATCGCATCGCGCAACACGTTCACGTAACAGTTGCTTTGCGGCAGTCCCTTCGTGAGCGGTTCCCACTCATTGCCACCGGTCTTGCTGCGGTACACGCGCAGCTTCCCGTCGGGCGGATAGTGCTCTGAATCGCTCTTGATTGGCACAACATAAATCGTCTCTGGCTGGTGCGCATGAACGTCAATCGGAAAGCCGAAGTCGGTGGGCAAATTCCCGCTCACTTCATGCCAGGATTCACCGCCGTTGTCGCTGCGCATCACGTCCCAGTGCTTTTGCATGAAGAGCACGTCTGGCCGTGCGCGGTGCATCGCGATGCGGTGAACGCAGTGGCCTACCTCGGCGGTTGCATCCGGGATCATGTTGGACTTCAACCCACGGTTGATCGGTTTCCAGGTCTTACCTGCATCATCGGTGCGGAACGCGCCGGCCGCGGAAATGGCGATGAACATGCGACCCGGGTGGTTCGGGTCCAGAAGTATCGTGTGTAAACACATGCCGCCGGCGCCCGGTTGCCATTGGGGGCCGGTGCCGTGCCCGCGAAGTCCGGGGATTTCCTGCCAAGACGCAGCGCCATCAGTGGAACGGAACAATGCCGCGTCTTCTACGCCGGCGTAAACAGTGTCGGGATGAGTGAGCGACGGTTCGAGATGCCAAACACGTTTGAACTCCCAGGGATGTTGCGTGCCGTCATACCACTGATGGGTAGTGAGAGGTTTGCCTGTTGCGGGAGAGTCATCGTACACGAATTTGTTGCTTGCTCCGGGCGGCATGCCGCCGGGTGTCGGCATCGCTTCTCCCCCAGGTGTCTCCCACGTCCTGCCACCATCGCTCGAACGTTGAATCACCTGACCGAACCAACCGCTGCTCTGCGACGCGTAAAGGCGATTTGGATCCGCAGGCGAACCCTTGAGATGGAAAATCTCCCAGCCTGCAAAGTGGGGACCACTTACGTCCCACTGTTGGCGCTTTCCGTCTGACGCCAGGATAAATGCGCCTTTGCGCGTGCCCACCAGAACTCGCACCTTGCTCATCGCTCACTCCTTTCCGAGATTTATGCCGTCATCCGTTCGCAACTCGCCGTTGCCGCTTTACCGGCGTGCCGATCTCACGCGCGGCTCAATAAAATCGGCTCGCCGAGCTTGGAAGCGTAGTTGGGCCGGTAACGTTCGGTGTTGTACTGTGTTGCGACGTCAATCTTGCGCACCCCTGACGAGGACGCCGGCAGCGGTGCGTGCGCGTAGCAGCCGTTTTGCACTCCCACCATTCGGCCGGTGACGCCGTCACGAATCAGATCGAGCGCGATGTTGGCGAAGGTAATCGCGACGATTTTGTCTATGGCGTCGGGGTCGCCGCTGCGCAGGTCGTACGTCAAATCGCTGGCGACCGTTTCCTCACCGGTGCGCTTTTGAATTTCTTCTGCCAATGCGTGGCCGATATCCACTTTCTTGCGGTGCCCATAAGCGTCTGCCTCGCCGACTTCGCCGATGCTGTGCTCCTTCCACACCGCGCCTTCCGATACCACGGCGACTGAGTAATTGCTGGGGTTTTTTCGCTTATCTTCCAGCAGCAGATTGCTGATGAGATCGAGATCAAAAGGGTATTCAGGGATCAGGCAGCGAGTGGAAGTCACGTACGCGGTGTAAAGCGCCGTGAAGCCGGAATCGCGGCCAAAGATGCGAAAGATGCCGATGCGCTCATGCGAGCCCAGGGTGGTACGCTGCCGGGTGATGGAGTCCTTGGCGCGCGTGATCGCCGTGGAGAAGCCGATGCAATACTCGGTGCCGCGCACGTCATTGTCCATCGTCTTGGGGACCCCGATTACCGGAAAACCCTTGCTTGAGAGAGCGGCGGCAAAGCTGAGCGTATCGTCGCCGCCGATGGCGATCAGGCAGCCGACTCCCAAGCGCTCGAGATTTTCCAGCACGATTGGAGTGAAGTCGTACGATTTGCCGTCGAAGGGAAGCTTGCCCAATGCGGCGGCCGAGAGATGTTCGGGAACCTTGGCACTCGCGACACGGCGCGGATTTGTGCGGGAAGTATGCAGGACGGTGCCGCCGGTGCGGTCTATCGTTCTGGTATTTTCACGGGTCAGCTCACGCGCGTAAGTGGCATCGAATTTTTCGGCGGGATTCATGTGCGTCAGTCCCTTCCACCCCTTGCGAATGCCGATTACTTCTCGCCCCATTTCGGTGGCGCGATATACCACGGACTTGATCACGGCGTTCAAGCCGGGCACGTCGCCTCCGCCCGTCAAAACAGCGATGCTGGTTCTCGCGGTCATGAATCAGTTGCTCCTTGTGGAATCAAAACTGCCGAACTGTTCAAAATCCGATCGCAATAACGCGCCGCGCAGCTTGCACTCTTGCTATTCTCGCACAAGCTTATAGGCGGCAGGACCCACAGTCGGCCTGAGCCCAGGGGACCTCCGCGTTAGCGACTGGCGGATAGCCGGTTATTTTACTTCAGATGAATTCGCGAGCGGCAGGAAGTTCAAAACGGTGTCGCAAGTCTTATTGCTTGGGGAGATCGCCACCGGAGACGCCGGAGGGAAGATATCTGGCAGCGCTGGCGTCTTTCTTCCCCTGCCGAACCCGGTGGCGCAAAAACTAAGCGGCGTATTTATTGAGGGAATGCTCGAGCACCAGCCCTCTGGATGGTGAATGAATGAGATATGTTCCCTGGACGATTTTCTGCAGTCGCTCGACGCACGCCTTCGCCGTTTCCAGGCTCTGCGTTTCGGAAATCCAAACAAAATTGCCGTCGGGGAGCCGCTTGAATATGTCGAACATGATGATTTGGTTCCTCCTGCCGTTAAGCCAAGCATTTTCAACGCCAAGTTGCGGCAGCCGCTTTCCTTAGCGAAATCAGTCATTTACGGCCGTCACGAAAAGAACCTTCACCCATCGCCGTGTAATTTTGCCAACCCTTCCGAACATGCTGCCTAGCGATTGCGGTCAGACATGGCGGCTATCTGGAACGTTGCACGGCGCCAGATACGGGAAACTTCGCAGGCCTCTACGGTCTTCTCAGTATGGTTCGCGATTCGCACCCGGAAGTAATATTCCTCGTACATTCGGTAAGCTTCTCGAGTCACTCGCTCCAGAGAGATTGAGTTCAGGAGGTTTCGACATGTTGTATTACGCTTTGCTGTTCTTGATCGTGGCGTTGATCGCGGGCTTCCTTGGTTTTGGAGGTATCGCGTTTGCGGCAGCCGGAATTGCGAAAATTCTCTTTTTCGTGTTCCTGGTCATATTCATCGTCACTCTAATCATGCACGTCACCCGAGGCGGAACGGCTCGTAGTTAGCACGCAGGCCCAGGCCACCCAATAATCCAATCGGAGGGAGATTTTCGTGAAAAAAGCAATGATGTGCGCGCTGGTGGCGGTGCTGGTCCTCGCTACGGCAAGCCGTGGCGACGATAAGGAAAAAGACGAGGACCGTTTGGCGAACTGCGGCACCGTCCTGAAAGAGATCTTGGATGTTCCCGATGACATTCCTCAAGACTTGCTCGACAAAGCCGACTGCGTGGTGATCTTTCCATCCGTGCTGAAGGCTGCTTTCATAGTGGGCGGCAGCTACGGCCGCGGCGCAATGACCTGCCGCAAGGGTGATCACTTCAACGGTCCCTGGGGCCCTCCGACGATGATGGCCTTGGAAGGCGGCAGTTTCGGCCTGCAGATCGGCGGACAAGCCACCGACTTTGTTCTGCTGGTCATGAATGACAGCGGAGCGAACGGAATACTGAGCAGTAAGGTGAAGCTCGGTGCCGACGCGTCGGCGGCGGCAGGGCCGGTCGGTCGCGATGCCTCAGCAGAAACGGACGCTACCATGCGGGCCGAAATTCTGAGCTATTCGCGAGCCCGCGGTGCTTTCGCGGGAGTCTCTCTCGAGGGCTCGACGATCCGCCCAGACAATGACGCCAACGCACGGCTCTACCATGGGAAGATCTCTGCGCGGGATATCGTGCTCCACGACGGGGCAGCCGTTCCGCCATCAGGACAGGAGTTGATCGCGACGCTCGACGCCAGGACGCCGCGGCACAAGTCCTAAGCAGACGATTCGACGCTACGCGGGGATTTCGCGTCGCCAAACAGTCCACGCGTTTTCGTACTCCGTACCAAACGGCCGGCGCTTTCACGGTGATGGCAACCAAGAGAGCGCCGGCGCAACCTTCCGCACTGAGGATTGCTTTCCATGGACGTGACACCGATCTACGATATTTTCCGGCGCATGCCCAGCGGGGAATTGGTTTGGACCTGCGCGGCGCGCGGACTTGATGAAGTAAGGGCGCGACTGGTCAATCTGAAATTGACCGCGCCCTCGGACTGCGTCGTGTACGTGAGACGAGGCTAGCAAATCGTTCGCAGGCGCGCGGGACTGCTCGCGCGCCATTCACAGCTTCACCGCCGCCCGAATTTTCGGCAAGCCGGTGACAGCTCCCTTCAAGTTCGGATCTTTCTCGATCACGTCCAGCACAGCCTTGGTGATCTGTTCGTCTATATCAGGCGCCGTACGAATTTCCGTCGGATAGCGCACCAGCAATTCCAGCCCGGTGTCTGAAAAATGCAATTTTGCCTGCGGCGCGGGCGCCTTCATCTGAATTTCGATGCGGCGTTCCAGGTCGTTGTGCTGCCGTTCGATGTCCTCACGGTATTGGTCGTAAACCGAATTCACAGCCCCCAATATTTTCTCTTCCAGCAGTTTGTAATCGGCGCCCGGAACACCCTGCAGTACCACTTCGTGCCAGGTGTACTCGGTTCCGGGAATTTGTTTGTAAAGAGGGGTAGTAGCCTGGAACAGTACGGCGTTCGAGAACACCACGATTCTTCCTGTGGGAAACAAGTTGACGTCGCTGCCCGCCAATTCCATCAGGTAGAAACGCACGGGCGATACATCAATCACGTCGCCGGTGACGCCGGCGATGCTGATGCGATCGCCAATCCGGATTCCATAACGCCCAATCACAAAGAAGTAGGCTGCCACCGAAAGCAGCACCGCCTGGAGGCCGACGGCTATTCCGGCGGTCGCAAATCCTGCGAATGTCGCCAGCGAACTGAAATCGCTAATGATTCCAAGCGTGAGAACGGCGGCGATCAGGAAGCCCATCACGAATCGCCGCAACAGCGTGAACTGACGACGCCGGCGTAAATCATGAACGTAACGAAACGTCCACCTGCGCCAAACCTCGGAAAGAATCCAGAGCGCCCCCAGAGTAAGAAGGATCGCTAGCGCGCTCATCAGTACCGAGCGCAACGCATCCTTCGATTCCCGGGCGATCGAATTGCGCCAGTTCAGAAAGTTCGCTCGGCTCTGATCCAGGATTACCATTTCCTGGCTGAGCGGAATGACGACATTCGCCAGCTGCTTGAATTGGTCGGTCAGGGTTCGCAGCTCCTGTTGTTCCGCTTTGGCCTGCGCTGGATCGGCCGGTGGCGTCTGGTCTACCAGATTGCGGCCCTGCTGAATTGTGGCCACCAACGTGTCGCGCATCGGCTGTCGCAGCGCTGCCGCAATCTCGCGCACGTGTCCGGTTTCATCGGCCATCTGATCGATTTCGTGCATTGTGCGGATTTCCGAGTACAACGTGAGTCCCCGGCCAATCAGGCCGGAGGATTTGGAAATCGCGGGTTTGCTGGACGCCGGTTTGGCTGCAGCCTTTTGGGCATTGGCGTCGCCTAGTACTTCGGGGACAGTCCGTGCCAGGTCGTTGATGCTGCCTCCAAATCCGCCGGTACCCGCTTCGCTGGTGCTCTCGACGAAGGTCGCGAGCTTCTGCACTGCGTCTTGGGTGGCTTGATCGAGTTCCATTTCACCTTGCAGCGAGTCGCGCTGCCCAAGCAAACTTTGGCGCTTGCTGGGCGACGCCCTTTCGAGCTGTTTATTCAGCGCATCTATTTTTGATTGGTTGTCAGCGATGCGAGATTTGATCGTAGCGAGCGTTTGCGCGAAATTCGGCTGCGGGCTCGAGCCGGTGGGCGCCGCTGCTGGCTGAGTCCCGGATGCCTGATCCGCGGCGCTTGCCAGTTGTGCGGCCGCACGAGAAGAGTCAAACGCCAAGCGCACGGCCTGCTGCGCCAGATTCTGCGAGGTATCCTGATATATCGCGTCGCTCGGCAGCCCTACCGTTTGAATTTTGGCCGTCGAATCCCGATACCAGCTTATGATCACATTCAGATGATGGAGAATTGCGTCGCGGTCAATCTGGGGCGCGCTCCTACCAATCGGGATGAAAACGCAGGTGAGCAGGCACAGCAAAATGGCAGTGACCGCTTGCCGGAGGTGATTTCGCCGTATGGTCATGCTTCGCATTACTGATCTATCCCTCGGAGTTTGGAGTTATCGAGCTGGGATAATCCTGGAAAATCAATCCTTCTGGGCGGGACGACTTCCAAGGCACTGAGCGATACCACAACTTTTATTATACAAGCATTGCATTCGACCCCCGATCACCGGCCTGCGATTCCGCCGGCCTGCAGCGCCCGGCTTTTGCCCCGGCTCAGCCTCTGAGGCACGCCATTGGGAAATTCCCCAGCACATCTTCCACTCGGAGAGACGAACGTCTCCGACCCGACGCTGCCTCGACGATATCACCCGAGAGAATATTCTCCCAACGCGCGGATGAATTCGCAGGCAAAAGTATTTTGGTGCCGCGCCAAAAACTAGCCATGCGATCAAGGCTCATGGGTGCCCGAGCATGAGCCAGCCATCTCGGCACAACCGTGATTGTCCACTCCTTGCCTTGGTTACGAGCGAAGGCAATGAGGTTCTTGGCGCGTTTACCGCTGGCTTCTAATGGCAGGGACGTACCATCAAGAAATAATCCCCGATGTTGCCTACGAAAATTCAATACTCTCCAGGTCAAATAGAGTTTGGCCCGGCCGTCCCGCCAATTTTGTATCAACTCTCGACTAAAATTGGCGCTCGCCGCCGCCCGCTTTTCGATCTGTTCCAGCAGCCGTTCTCGATGGCTGAAGTCAACCGGCCCGCGATTGTCTGGATCAACCAAACGCAAATCCCAAAGGTCGCAGCCTTGATATAGGTCCGGCACGCCCGGAGTCGTCAATTTCAACAAAACCTGGGCCAAGCCGTTCAACATTCCGAAATATGCGATCTTGTGCTGAAATTTCAAGAAATCTGCCAGGAACAAGTTGGTCGTTCCGGGTTTCATTATCGCGGCTACAAAATCAGTCAACGCGCGCTCGTGCTCCGCGTTTGGACGTGTCCAACGCGTGTGAACCATCGCTTCGCGCGTGGCTTTGATCACATATTTTTTCATGCGCCTGGCGAATGACGGCATCTCAGCCGTACTCAGCGGCCACGCACCGAGCAGCGTTTCGTAGAGAAAAATCTCCTCGTTACGATCCGGTGCGGGTTGGCGGTCCACGACCTTCTTTTTCTTTGCATTCCAGCGCGCCCATAAATTCAGTCGCCGCCGCCATTCACTCGGAATTTCGGACAGGACGTTGATTCGGGCACGAACGTCCTCTCCGCGCTTCGTGTCATGGGTGCCCGTGGAACTCAATCCGTAGGGCCGGCGGCGCGCCCGCTCTCGGATGAAGGAATTGAACTCGAACGGTGAAGGCTCAGAAGGCCGGGGATCGCCGCCCACTTCATTCAAAGAAATCAGCGGGCAATAGACGTACAGCGTCGTGTCTTCCAGACCCTTGGCGATGATCGGCCCCGTAAATTGCTGCCAGCGCATGACGAATGCCAGGCGATCTTCGCGCTGTTCGGCAAAATGAGTGCGCCCTTCTTCGGGCAGCAGCACGCTGCGCACAAAATCAAAGCATGACGAATTCATATGCGGCTTGCGCAATCGTGCCGCCATCACCGCGTCCTCGATATAACGCTTGGCGGCTTTCGGCACGTTCATGTCACGAATGTAAGTTCGATAGACCGGCAAGCTTGCGGTGACCTCTATCAGCGCCTGTGCCAGATCCAAACGCGGAAGATCGCGCGCAAAGCGGTCGTGCTCCGCCAAAATGCCGAGATGGCGGCCCAGATACCGCATCTCCACGGCCAGAAGGGTGGACATAACCAGCCGCTTCTTCTGATATAGCAAGTCCTGATAGCTAACTTTGTTTTTCAAGAACCAGGAATAAATTTGCTCTACGCTACGCCCGCCTTCGGGATGCACGAACAGCCGGTTCACCGCGTTCAGGTATTCGTATCCCGTGGTCCCGTCGAAGAGCCATTCCGCAGGCAGTTCTTCTTTTCCGGAAAGTATCTTTTCCACGATCACGTAGAACTGATTCGGGGTCTTTTTCTTGCCGGAATTTTGCGATCGTTCCTGAACCCCCCGTAAATAGGCCAAGGGATCCCGCAGACCATCAATGTGATCAATGCGCAGCCCAGTCACCGCTCCGCGTTCGATGAGGTGAAATACGACGTTGTGGGTGGCATCGAACACCATCGGATCCTCGACGCGCACCCCCACCAGGTCGCTGATGCTGAAAAATCTCCGGTAATTGATTTCGGCGTTTACGTTCTGCCAGTAGGACAACACATAGGCCTGCTCCGAAAGTAGCCGGTCCAAGTATCGGAAGCTGGCATCAACGCCGCGTTTACCGTTGAAGATTTTCAAATTCGCGTTCAGGAACGCCCGGAACTGCGCACGATTCTCATAGAGTTTGCGAAGACGTTCCTTGATAGCTGCAACCTGCCGACGCCGTTCGCCCGCTGCGTCTATCGGCACGTGCTCGCGAATTGGAACGGCCGAAAGTGCGGCGATGATGCCCAGGTATTCCTGCAGCGCCGGCGATTCGGGCCCCCACTTCTGCTCCAGCACATGCTGCGCGTGGGTCAAGACCGTGGGATAGGACTTTGGAGCCAGCGGAAATAACCCATCGTGATGCTTCACGAAAAAGCTTCCACTGCGGAATAGGAGCCGCAGTTCCTGGTTCTGCAAAGCTTCGGCATAAGTACTCCCGAGGACCGGCAGCAGAATCTTGTTGTCCAGGATCCGCGATGGCGGATGCCAATCCACGTCGAAGTAGGCTGCATACGCCGAAGCCGGTCCATTTTCGAGCAAATCCATCCACCACGGATTCTCGGCGCTGGCGGCCATGTGATTCGGAACGATGTCCAGCAGCAGTCCCAAGCCGTGCTTCTGAAGATCGGATTGAAAGGCCTCGAACTGCTGTTCGCTGCCGAGGTCGCTGTCAATGCGCGTCGGATCGGTCGCGTCGTACCCGTGGCCGCTGCCGCTTCTGCTTTGCAGCAATGGAGACGAGTAGATGTCTGTGATTCCCAGTCGAACGAGGTAATTCAATATATTCGAGGCATCCCGGAACGTAAAATCGCGGTTGAATTGCAAGCGGTAGCAGGAGAGGGGGATGTGTCGCAGAGGCATGGATTTTACGCGAGCTGCAATTTCAGCTTTTGTTGCAGGACGCCCAGATGCTCCAGCCAGGTTTTTGCGTCAGTATTGCCTTTTTCATCTTCCGATCGCCACTTTTGCTGCGCGGCGAGTAGCGCGGGATAAGCCAGGTTTTGCGCCTCCCAAATGACGACGGGGAAGGGCAGCTTCTCGATAAATTCGAGCAAGCTTTGCAATTGCTCCACTATTTCCAGTTTATCCGGCTCCCCGGCAAACACCGCGGCAGCCTCCTCGATTCTTTTCCGCACCGCATACTCCAGCGTCGCCACGTCCAAAGCCACCCGCACGCTGGCCGCCTCTTTCAGCAGATCGAAAACTGCCTCTTTCTGGAGAGTCGAATTTTGCAGCGCCTGCAGCAGTTGGTCGTTGAGAGTGATTTCCGCTGCAGTCTGGAACGACTTCGGAACCGGAACGCCCAAATCAATCAGGAATCTCATCAGCTGAGCGTGCGGCTGGTAAATGCCACGGTGCGCGGCGGCGGCATCCATTTCGGTGTCGCGCAATATCACGCCGAGGATTTTGCGCTGCTCGTCCCGAAATAGCGAGCGCAGGGAATAAACCCGTCCGCCGAAGCCTTCATCTAGCTCGCGGATCACCTCGGGCGCATCCGCGCGTCCGAACGACTCGAAAAGTTTACCCGAGTAATCAAGGCGGGCCTTCTCGTTCGCAGCCGGGCGGACGCCGCAAGTGATGTTGTGATCGCCCATGTGCAACACCCCGTAGTCGAGCGTCGCCGCCTCGCGTGTGATGCGAGACGACACCCGCGCGCGACCCGTCGCCAGCCGCAATTTGCCCTCGGTCTGGCTTCGCGAGTCCTCCCGCTGCACCTCATAGCAATAAATGCCAGTCCGGTCCGTATATGTTTCAAACAACGAACTGATGGCATAGTGCGCCGCCACCTGTGGGATATCTGCAATGGCCGGTTTCACCCACTTTTCATAAATCTGTGCGCCGTCCTGATGCTCGGGTAAATTGCTCTTGGCATTGCGAAGGTGGTCCAGAAATTGCGCTTCCAGATTCCCTCCGTTCATCTGCTCGCCTAGCCGCACGGCGCGGCCCGCGTACTGGATCACCTGAACGGTTTCGATGCCCGAGAGCTCATCGAAAAACCAGCCGCAACTCGTATACATCAATTGAGCGTGCCGCTGCATTTCGAGTAGCTTCAACGCGGATACCTTTTCGTCTTCGGTCAATTCATGATTGGCATGTTCGCCGAAAAACGCGCCCAGGCTCTCGTCCGAACGGTCGAGGATCACGCGGATGTATTCGTCGCGAGCGCGCCACGGCTCCTTCAGGAATGCAGCTGCCTTCGATTCGTACACCGGCGCCAGGGAATCACGAAGCCAATCGAGGGCGGCCCTCAGGGGAGCGCGCCATTCTTGATTCCACTCCGGGTGGCCGCCGGAATTGCAGCCGCAGTTGCTCCGCCAGCGTTCAATTCCGTGCGCGCAGCTCCACGACGTGTTTTGAAAAATATCCACGAAGTGATTTGCGGGATGGCGCTCGAGGAATTGCCCGTAGTTTGTGAGTTCAGCCAGCTTGCTCGTTTCAATGTGATCCAGCGCCGATGTAAGCGCCATTTCCCCATAATGGTGGTGGTGGCCGTAGCTTTCGCCATCGGTAGCAATATGCGAAAGCTGCGGCCAGTCACGCGAATCCGAGAAGCCGCTGATTAGGCGGTCGGCAAAAGTCCTGCCGTTGTTGAGCAAGCCTTCGAATGCCACCGCGCGAGAAATCGGTCCATCATAGAAGAAAACATTGATGGTGCGGCGAGACGGCAGGCGCACAAGGTAGGCTCGGCTGGGATCAACGCGGTCGCCGCTGATGTCCTTCCAACTCCGGCTGCCAAATCGCCGCACTCTCGACGCTTGGCGCGGAGCCAGAATCGTAAATTTCAACCCTTGTTCCGCCATGATCTCCAGCGTCTCGATGTCCACAGCGGTCTCGGGTAACCACATGCCCTCCGGCGCTCGCTGGAAACGGCGCTGAAAATCGGCGACACCCCATTTCACCTGCGTCACTTTATCGCGGCGGTTGGCCAGTGGCATGATCACGTGATTGTAGGCCTGCGCGAGAGCCGAGCCATGTCCGCCGAATTTCTGCGCGCTGATCTTGTCCGCTTCCAGAATGGATGCGTACACCTTGGGCGCGTGCGCCTCCATCCAGGAAAGCAAGGTAGGGCCGACGTTGAAACTGATCGTCGAATAATTGTTTACCATCCGCGTAATTCGCTGCTCGCAGTCCATGATTCGAGAGGTGGTATTCGGAGCGTAGCAATCCGCGGTAATTCGCTCGTTCCAGTCGTGATAGGGGTAGGCGGAATCCTGCAGTTCGATTTCTTCGAGCGACGGGTTCTCGCGCGGCGGTTGATAGAAATGTCCGTGAACGCAAACGTAGCGATTGCTCATGTGTGGGATTTTCCTAAGCTGGAGTGAAGCAAAAGCGCGTTCGCGGACTGGCTCCGTTCAGGCTGGTAACAATATTATACCGTACATTCCGCGCCGTGTGCTCACGTCCGAACCCGCCCCGGCCTGCCCGCCACGCCAATTCGCAACTTGCAATCCCGCGAGCGGTACATCATATAATGTGAATGGAGATTCAATGCTCGCATCCAGCTCTGCGAGACAATCCAAGTCCGGCCTGTTTGCTGCTTCGTCGGAGGATTCATCTTGCACTCTTCAAGGATAGCCACCGAAGTGTCCCTTCCTCTGCTCCGACGGGTCGTAATCGAAAACGTGCAACCCGAAGTTGACGGCGGCCGCTTCGCCATCAAGCGTGTTGTCGGCGAGATCGTCTTGGTGGAAGCGGACATTAACGCCGACGGCCACCAGGCGCTGACTTCATTCGTTCGTTTCCGAAGTGCTGGAGAACGCAACTGGAGCGAGGCGCCCATGCAGCCGGTTGGGAACGATCGCTGGCGAGGCTCGTTCCACATAGCGGAATTCAAGCCCTATGCCTATACAGTGCAGGCATGGTTGGATCCCTACAAAACCTGGATTCGCGATCTCGTCAAAAAGGCGGACGCGGGCCTGGATCTCGCGCTGGATATCCTGGCCGGAGCGGATCTCGCCGGCTCCGCGGCTACGCGCGCACAAAGAGCCGACGCGCAAGAGCTTCTTGAACTTTCGGCTAAATTGAAAAGCCTTGCGCGAGCCGACCGCGAAGCTGCGCTCGAGCTGGCGCGCAGCGAAGAGTTGGCGCAATTGATGAGTCGCTATCCCGATCGCTCTCGCGCCACTACCTACGAAAAGGAATTGCAGGTTTGGGTTGATCGTCCGAAGGCGCGTTTCAGCTCTTGGTATGAGATGTTTCCCCGTTCTTGCACAACCGATCCGCGAAAACCCGGTACGTTTCGCGATTGCGCTAGACGGTTGGAATGCATCGCGGACATGGGCTTCGACGTCCTCTACTTTCCGCCCATCCATCCGATCGGACGCGCCGGCAGAAAAGGAAAAAACAATAGCCTGCAGGTCTCGTCCGACGATCCCGGCAGCCCGTGGGCAATTGGATCCGTAGAAGGCGGGCATAAGGCGATTCATCCCGATCTCGGAACGCTGGAGGATTTCAAGCAGCTTCAACAAAGCGCGCAGGCCCTGGGGATAGAAATGGCGCTCGATCTCGCTTATCAGTGCGCGCCGGACCATCCGTACGTGAAGGAACATGAAGAATGGTTCGCGCATCGCCCGGACGGCTCGATTCAGTACGCTGAAAATCCGCCGAAAAAGTATGAAGATATCTACCCGCTCGATTTTGAAAGCGACCACGCGGCGGAGTTGTGCGAAGAATTGAAAAGCGTGGCTCTCTACTGGATCGCACAAGGCATCCGCATCTTTCGCGTGGATAATCCGCACACCAAACCCTTTGGTTTCTGGGAATGGCTGATCGCCGAAATTCATTCCGCCCATCCTGACGTAATCTTTCTCGCCGAAGCCTTTACGCGCCCGAAAGTGATGTACCGCCTCGCGAAGCTCGGTTTTACGCAGTCGTACACCTATTTCACCTGGAAGAACAGCAAGACCGAGATCACCGAGCTCTTCACCGAGCTTACCCAGACCCCTGTGCGCGAATTTTTCCGCATGAATCTCTGGCCGACCACTCCCGATATCTTGCACGAATATTTGCAGACGGGTGGGCGTCCCGCCTTCGAAGCGCGATTGATTCTGGCCGCGACCCTCGGCGCAAACTACGGAATCTACGGCCCCGCGTTCGAACTATTTGAGAACCGGCCTTTTGCGGCGGGCAGCGAGGAGTATCTGGAATCCGAAAAATATCAGATCCGCGTGTGGGATCTGGACCGGCCTGACAGCCTGAAACAATTGATCGCTCTGGTAAACAAGATACGCCGCGAAAACCCCGCGCTGCAAAGCGATTGGAGTTTGCGCTTTCATCCGCTGGACAACGACCAATTGATCGCTTACAGCAAGTCGAGCGCCGACGATTCCAATATCCTATTGGTCGTCGTGAATTTGGACCCCAGGAACACCCAGTCCGGTTCGATCAATGTGCCACTGGACGCTTTTCAGATTGGGCCGCAACAGCCGTTCGAGGTTCATGATTTGCTGGCCGATGCGCGTTACACCTGGCAGGGCAGCCGCAACTACATCGAACTGAATCCTGCGAAAATTCCGGCGCACATTTTCAAAGTGCGATGACGAGCGCTTAGTTGCGCCGATATAACTGATTCGCGCGGGTTCTTGGTACCTGCATCGCAAGAGGAGACCACGGAAGTGGCCATTGGCACCGACCAGGCGCTCTGGTACAAGGACGCAATCATTTACCAGTTGCACGTCCGCACCTTTTGCGACAGCAATAGCGACGGCATCGGCGATTTTCCCGGCTTGATGCAGAAACTGGATTATCTGCAAGACCTGGGCATCAACGCCATCTGGTTGCTGCCGTTCTTTCCATCACCGTTACGCGATGATGGCTACGACATCGCCAATTACCGCGCCATCCATCCGAATTACGGCACGTTGGACGATTTCAAGGCGTTTCTGGCCGCCGCTCACGCGCGCGGTATTCGCGTAATCATCGAAATGGTTCTGAATCACACTTCCGACCAGCATCCCTGGTTTCAGGAGTCGCGAAGTTCCCGCGACAATCCCAAACGTGACTGGTACGTCTGGAGCGATACCGACGACCGCTATCGCGCGGTACGAATTATTTTCCTCGATACTGAACTCTCGAATTGGGCGTGGGATCCAGTTTCAAAATCCTATTACTGGCACCGATTTTTCAGCCATCAACCCGATTTGAACTACGACAATCCCGCTGTGTTCGACGAAATGTGGGACGTAATGAAATTCTGGCTGGAGCTCGGCGTGGACGCCTTCCGGCTGGACGCGGTTCCGTACCTCATCGAGCGCGACGGAACGAACTGCGAAAATCTGCCAGAAACCCACGCGATCATCCGCGAGTTGCGCAAGCGTCTGGACCAATCTTTTCCCGGCAGAATGCTTCTGGCCGAAGCGAACCAATGGCCCGCGGATGTGCGCGCGTACTTCGGCGACGGCGATGAGTTTCATATGGCTTTTCACTTTCCATTGATGCCCAGAATTTTCATGGCCGTGCAATTGGAAGACCGCAAACCAATTATCGAAATTCTCGAGCAGACTCCGCAAATCCCTGAAAACTGCCAGTGGTG
Source organism: uncultured Acidobacteriota bacterium (assembly GCA_963804655.1). Taxonomy (GTDB): domain Bacteria; phylum Acidobacteriota; class Terriglobia; order Acidiferrales; family UBA7541; genus Palsa-295. The sequence goes on from CAWDRE010000002.1 coordinate 1,280,242, forward strand.
TACCTTCCTGCGGAATCACGACGAACTCACGCTCGAAATGGTCACCGATATCGAGCGGGACTACATGTATGACGTTTACGCCCGGGACAAAACCATGCGCCTGAATCTGGGCATTCGACGCCGTCTGGCTCCCATGATGGACGACGACCGGCGACGCATCCAACTCCTAAACGTGTTGCTGATGTCCTTGCCGGGGACCCCGGTGCTTTACTACGGCGATGAAATCGGTATGGGCGACAACGTCTATCTCGGCGATCGCAACGGCGTGCGAACTCCGATGCAGTGGAACGGCGGCTGGAACGCCGGGTTTTCCGGCGCCGATCCGGAGCGGCTGTATTGCCCGTTGATATCGAATCCTGTTTTTGGCTATCAGGCGATCAATGTGGAGGCGCAAAAACGGTCGCCGCATTCGCTGCTGTACTGGATGAAGCGGCTGATCGAAGTTCGCAAGTCTTCGCGCGTCTTCAGCCGCGGATCCCTGGAATTTCTGCAGCCTTCCAATCACAGGGTGCTGGCGTACATTCGCCAACTTGGCTCCGAGATAGTTCTAGCGGTTAATAATTTGTCCAGTTCCGCGCAAGCGGTCGAGCTGGACCTGCGAAACCACAAAGGATCAATACTAGTCGAATTGGCGAGCCGGAATCTTTTTCCCCGGATTGGTGATGCACCCTACCTGCTCACCTTGGGACCATATCAATCGTTCTGGTTCCGCTTGCGCCGAATTTGACGCCGTTGTGGCGCCTATCTGAATTCGCAGCAGCGGCGCGAATGCCGGTGTCGTCAATCTGTTGCTGGTTGCCTCGCTATTGAGAGACTTGCGATTCTCCTCTCGGACTTTCACCGTCCGAGGGCCATTCGGAGAGCGTGTTGGCTGAAGAAATATTACTGTCGGATGACTTTCTACGCCAACTGATGGGCGTCGGGGAAGTTGACCTGCTGGTGGGCATCCCCTCGCACAATGATGCCAACACGATCGGAACCACGGTCGCGCTTGTCGAAGAGAGTTTCCGGCAGAGCTTTGCGCGGGACCGCGTCGTGATCGTGAATGTGGACGGCGGCTCCCGAGATGGCACTACCGACACTGTGCTGAAATCCGTCGCGGAAACGCATCCTAGCCTGCGTGGGCTGACCTCCTTGCGCACTATCCACCGCGTTTCGACCCGCTATCCCGGCGGACCTTCTCCGGGCATCGCGATGCGCTCCATTCTCGCGGCTGCGGATTTGGTGCGGGCTAAAGCCTGCGCGGTTATCTCGCCTCATTCGCCCAACCTCGATACCGGCTGGATCAAAAATCTGCTGCAGCCGGCCTATCGCGACAATTTTGATTTCGTCGCGCCACTCTATAGCCGCCACAAATCGGAAGGCCTGCTGGCGCGGAATCTGCTGTATCCGATGACCCGCGCAATTTTTGGCCGTGGCGTTCGCGAATTACATTCCACCGAATTCGGGTTCTCTGGAAAACTGGCTACGCAGTGCCTTGCACAGGACGTCTGGGGCGAAGAGGCGGTGCGCAAGTCACCGGAGATTTGGATGGTCACATGCGCGATCACCTCGGGGTTTAAGTGCTGCCAAACCTTTCTCGGTCCCAAGTTGCCACCGACGACCGGTTCTGGCCCGGACATCGTCACAGCCGTTAGGGAGACTGTCGGCACCCTGTTCTGGTGCCTGGAATCGCAGCAAGATTTCTGGACGGCATCGGGCGGCTCCGAATCGGTAACAAGTTTTGGCTCGGATCACGAATTGACCGCGGATACTGTGCGCGTCAACCGAAAGCGCATTTACGAGCTCTTTCAAAAAGGTGTCAGCGATCTGTCTCCGATCCTGAAAACGATTCTTACCGGCGAGACACGCGCGGAAATTGAGCGCATCGCGGCGCTCGACGAGCGCAATTGCCGCCTCGAGAATGAACTGTGGGTCAAGGTGGTGTACGAATTTGCCTCTGCCTACCACCACAGCGTGATGAATCGGGATCACCTGCTGCAATCATTGGTGCCGCTCTATCGCGGGAGAATTTTTTCGTTTCTGGCCGAACATCACAGTTCAACGCCCGATGAAATCGAAGCGGACACCGAAAAGCTTTGCCTGGAATTCGAGCGCCAGAAAGCGTACCTGCTGGACAAGTGGAAAGCGAAGTAGCGAGGTGACGTCATGAAACAGTTGATCGTTCAGGGCCTGCAGCAGGCTTACCAAAATTTGGTGCACATGATCTCCGTGTTCCTGCCGCGCTTGGTGGCGATGTTGCTGATCATGCTGGTCGGCCTGTTCGTGGCGCTGGCACTGAAGTATCTTCTGCGCTTAATCTTGCGCTTCACCCAGCTCAATCGCTTGTCGGAACAATCCGGCGCGTCTCAGGTGCTGCGCAATGCGGCTCTGCCGACGATCAGTGAGCTGCTGACTCGCTCGCTATTCTGGGTCACCTGGTTGGCCTTCACGCTTGTGGGAATCAGCGTTCTGGGAATCCCCGAATTGCATGAACAAATTTCGCGCTTGTTTCAGCTGCTGCCGGAGATCTTCGTCGCCATCCTCATTCTTTTCGTGGGCGTGCTGGCTTCCAATTTTCTTTCGCGAGCGGCGTTGCTGGCGGCCGTGAACGCCGGCTTTCGGTCTCCACGGCTGTGGAGCGGCTCCACTCGCTTTGTGATCTTGATCCTGGCCATTTCTATGGCGCTCGAGCAAATTGGATTGGCCAATCAGACGGTCACCTCGGCATTTTCCATCATCTTCGGGGCGCTTATGTTTGCGCTGGCGATTGCATTTGGAATGGGAGGACGCGATTTGGCCCGCCAGACGCTGGAGAAATATCTCGGCGAGAACAAAAAGCGGGACAAGGAAAAGGACAAGGAAGAAGAGCCTTCGCCGCTGTGAACCACCGTCTTTATCGTAACTCGCGTTAGGGAATCCCAGCCTCCCCAGGACGCTTTGTGAACAGGGAGGACGTTTTGGCTGCGCCTAAAATGAGAAGTGAACAATTCGTGGAACTGCAAAAGTTGTTGCCGCCATTGCTGCCTGAATTTCTGTCTGCGCAACGTTGGTTCGGCGGCAAGGCACACCGGATTCGCGGCGCCGAGGTGCTGGACATTGTTCCATTCCGTGCATCTCAACTGGAATCTTTCATCGTGCTCGCTCGCGTGGAATATGAAACGGGCGTTCGCGAATCGTACTTGCTTCCGCTGCTTGCCTGGTCCGCGGATCACGAGCCGCTCGAAGAGATTTCGCACGGGATGAAAGTCGCCGTTCCCGGCAAGGACCTGCTGCTCGGCGACGCGCTCCACAATGAAGATTTCTTGCTGGCCCTTCACGCGGCCATCGAAGCGCAGTCTGTTCTCGCCGGTCTAAATGGCGAGATTCGCGCCCGACAAGCCAAGACGTATCGTGATATCTGTCCGGCATCCGCGGGCGTACTAAGGCCCAAGCCGATGAAGGTTGAGCAGAGCAATAGCTCGATTGTCTATGGTGATCGCCTGGTGTTGAAAATCTTCCGCCACATCCAGCCAGGGACCAATCCTGATTTGGAAATTGGGCGCTTCCTTTCCGAGCGGGCTCGTTTTCCTCATGTCCCGTCAGTCGCTGGCTGGCTGGAATATGGGGGAAACGAAGGCCAATCCGCAACGCTCGGCATCCTGCAGCAATTTGTGGAGAATCAGGGGGACGCGTGGCGCTTCACGTCGGATTCTCTTGCAGAATTTTGGCAGCGAGCAGCCGGGCGCTTGGAAGAGCTCTCGGCGCCGAGTCCGCCTGTTCTTTTTCCGTTGCAGAGATCTGGTCAATCTATTCCCGGGCCAGTTCGCGAATTATGTGGATCGTATCTGGATGCAGCTGCTCTGCTCGCTCAACGAACGGCGCAGTTGCATGCGGCTCTGGCTTCTGAAGCCAGCGTTCCCGGATTCGCGCCGGAGCCTTACACGCCGCAATTTCAGGCTGCCATGGCAGATTCGTTGCGCGAAAAAACGCAAAATGCACTCGCGCTGTTGCGCTCGCACGTCGCCGAAATGACCGGCGACACCAGAGCAGACGCCGGACGCGTCCTCAAAGCGGAAAATGAAGTTCTTCAATCCTTTGGCGCGGCACTCAGCCGGCCGATCACCGCGATGCGCACGCGAATTCACGGCGACTACCATTTGGGACAGGTGCTTTATACAGGCTCCGATTTTGTGATCATTGATTTCGAAGGCGAGCCTGCTCGTCCAATGTCCGAACGTTCCGCGAAACTCTCGCCTCTGCAGGACGTCGCCGGCATGTTGCGCTCCTTCCACTACGCCGCCTTTGCTTCGGTGTTCGCAACGTCCGCCGGCCAGGACGCGCACAGTGAAAATATTCGCCAGCGTCTAAAAGTAGCGCAGTCCTGGTATCTGTGGGTCGCGGCTCATTTCACGAACGCGTATCTGAACGAGGCTCGTAACGCTCCCTTCATTCCCGCAAGTGAAGAGCAGCTTGCAACTGTGCTGCGAGTACATTTGCTCGAGAAGGCCGTGTATGAACTCAACTATGAGTTGAACAACCGCCCGGACTGGGTGCGGATTCCGCTGGCGGGCATTTCAAGTCTCTTGAAATCGTAGCTTTCCAATGGACCGAAGCGAGGAACAGCGAGGCAGGGTGATCGCGCAGGACGAAAGACCACTCGGTGCGGTGCTAACAGGTAAAGGCGGCTGCAGTTTTTTGGTCTGGGCGCCTCGAGCCACGAAAGTAGAAGTTCACATTACATTCCCGAAAGAACGAATTATCGCGATGCACTCAGCGGAGCGCGGATATTTCCACGCGATGGTTTCAGACGTGCTCCCCGGCACGCTTTATCGCTACCGGCTTGATGGTCGCGAGGAACGCCCCGACCCGGCTTCGCGCTTCCAGCCACAGGGTGTTCACGGCCCGTCGCAGGTTGTGGATAATCATTTCCCGTGGACCGACCACGCCTGGCGCGGCCTGCCGCTCGATCAATATGTCCTCTACGAACTGCACGTCGGAACGTTCACGCCCGCAGGCACGTTCGACGCAATCATTCCGCGCATCGCCACGCTGAAGCACTTGGGAATTACCGCGATCGAACTGATGCCGGTGGCTCAGTTTCCAGGAAATCGGAATTGGGGTTACGACGGCGTCTATCCGTACGCCGTGCAGGAATCGTACGGCGGCCCCGCAGCGCTGCAGAGATTGGTCAATGCTTGTCACGAGCAGGGCATGGCCGTCGTACTGGATGCTGTTTACAATCATCTCGGACCCGAAGGGAATTACTTCGCGGATTTCGGCGAATATTTCACCGAACTATACAAAACGCCCTGGGGACAATCTCTCAATTTCGATGCCAGTGGGAGCGATGAAGTTCGCCGCTTCTGCGTCGAGAACGCCTTGCACTGGATAAGCGATTTCCATTTTGACGCACTCCGGCTCGATGCTATCCACGCGATCGTGGATCCGTCCGCAACTCCATTTTTGCAGGAGCTTGCGAGCGCGGTCCACGCCAGAGCCGTGGAACTTCATCGGCACGTTTATCTGCTGCCGGAAAGCAATCGCAATGATGCGCGCGAGGTGACTCCTGCCAACGAAGGCGGTCTCGGCCTCGACTCCGTGTGGAATGATGATTTTCACCACGCGCTACACGTTCTTTTGACAGGCGAACAGACCGGATACTACCAGGATTTTCGTGGAATCCAAGATCTGGCTCAGGCATTCCGCACGGGTTTCGTTTATTCGGGACAATATTCGAAATATCGTGGCAGGCGCCACGGCAATAGTTCGGAGAAAATTCCGGGCCATGGCCTGATCGTTTTTGCGCAAAACCACGACCAGGTCGGCAACCGCCTGCTCGCCGACCGCCTGGGTCAGACCGTGTCCTTCGAGCAATTAAAACTTGCGGCCGGCGCGCTGCTGCTCGCTCCCAACATTCCTTTACTCTTCATGGGCGAGGAATACGGCGAGATCGCACCGTTCCAATATTTCGTCAGCCACGGCGATCCGGCGCTGGTTGCAGCCGTGCGCAAGGGACGTGCGGAAGAGTTTGCGCGATTTCGCTGGGCCGGAGAGGTTCCCGATCCGCAAAGTGAAGAGACATTTCTGCGCTCGAAATTGAATTGGGACTTACGAAAAGATGGCCGGCACCGCGTGCTGTGGGATTTCTACCGCGAGCTCTTGCGTCTTCGCCGCGAAGTTCCCGCGCTCGCACACCTTGATAAGGGTGCCACAGACGTGACCGCGTTTTCGGACGAGAAGACGCTCTTCCTCCGAAGATGGAGCGGCACGAGCCAAATATATGCAGTGTGCAACTTCTCCACGCTGCCCGCCCAGCTTTCGCTTCCCGTCCCGGCAGGGCAATGGCGAAAACAGTTGGACTCCGCCGAGCCACGCTGGCAAGGAAGTGGCAGTGAAGTCCCCGAATCACTGGAATCCCCAGGGAATGTGCGCCTCTCGCTCGCGGGTTCGGCTTTCTGCCTGTTCGTGGAATCGGAGAAGAAACACAAATAGGACAGGGAGCTAATCCTTGCTCAGCTTTGCCATCAGGTCGCTCGGCAATTCATGCAAAAGTTCCAGAAAGACTCCATTGGTCCATCCGAATCCAATCACATTCTGTTTGTAGCCTTCGACGATATGGGTTTTTGAAGTGCGCGTGACCACATCGTATTTCTCTCGGATCGTCTTGGTGCGCTCGAAGTTCTCCAGGACCATGCTCAAGAACTTATAACTGACGCGGTTCGCGTCCGCTTCATAACCGTACCGGCGCATGCCTTCTATCGCCAACAGCTGAATCGGCGCCCAGCCGTACGGATAATCCCATTGCGCTTGGGACTCCCGGTGGCTCATCACGATGCCGCCGGGTTCTTCGAAAAATGGAAGATTGCGCATCACCGCGGCAGCCTGTTCTTTGGAAGCCAGCCCAGCCCACAGCGGATAAAACGTCGTCGCGTACTTATAGGTTGAGCGCGTCTGATTCGTGAAATCGTAGTCGAAGTAGAGTCCCGCTTCTGCGTTCCAAAAATACTGATCAATTTTGGCGTGACGCTCAGCAGCCTTCGCGTTCCATTTGGACGCATCCGTCGGTCGTCCGAGCAGTTCGCTCATGGTCGCCAAGTCCTTTTCCGTTTTGTACAACAAGCTGTTCAGGCACACCGCAGCGTAGTGATGCGTATCGGCGCTAAAGGGTCCGAAGCGGGAAGATACATCGAAGCCGGATTCGCGCATGCTTCGATCGCCTTTGTAATATTCGGACGTCAACGCCACGCGCGTTACTTTGTCGCAATCGGCCGCCGGAGCTTGGCCTGCGGGCGCTTCGCAAGAGGGAAGCGAGAATATTGTCCCCAGCACCTGCACCGAAGGTGGCGCCGAATCAACTTTCATCAGGTAGCCGTCGTTCGACCCTCCATGCAGAAAGAAAAATTGTGCCACGCCGCGGTAATACTGGTCCGGGTCGCCCACGATCTCCGGCACAGGACCGTCACCATGATCGAAGTACCGCGAGAGACCGGTGTCTCCGGCCAGGTGTGGCGCCTGTGTCCATTGCTCGTAATCCCGCAGCGCATATCCGTAGGCTTTTTCGAGCCACTCGCCATCTTTCACACCGGCCGCCTTGTCCGCTTCGTACACAGCCAGAATCATGGAGGAAAGAAATGGAGGCTGCGACCGCGTCAGGTAATAGGTGCGGTTGGCGTTCAACACGTCGCCGTAATGCTCGATCTCGAAGAAAAAATTCTCCACCATCCCCTTCGCCAAACCCCGGTGATTGTCGCGCAGAAGTCCGAGAATAATGAAATAGCTGTCCCAGCCATACATCTCGTTGAATTGGCCGCCCGGCACAACGTAAGGGTTCTCCAAGTAAAGCAGGCCTTCCGTCGGAATTTTGGAAACATCTACATCGCCGCCTTTGGTGATCCGTTCGGGCAAGTTCTCGACGCGCACGTTGCAGCGTTTTTGCATTTCGCGCAGGATTGGCGGGTCCGGCAATTCAGCCGGAAGGTAGAGCACCGGTTCGTCATCGGTTTTGACGTCTTTGAATGTCCGGCAGTCGGTGAGCGACCGCCTCAGATGGTCCCAACCCTGCGAAATATATTCTTGGATGTGGGTTAATGAGTCGGGCTTTCGCGTCATTTCTTCCTCGGTACCATTATGCCTTGCTTCGCTCAGCGCCGAGGCGCCGCACAGGAGTACCACCGCGACAAGAGAAGCGGTCGCGCGGCGGCGAATTCCGAATCCGATCGCTGGCATCAGTTTCCAGTGTTTCGCAGATCACCGTGTTCTTGCAAGACGTCTCCGTGCGTTCGAACAAAACGCCCCTCGGGACGGCTGCGATCTAGGGTCAAGAATCCGGATTTCTAAGGTGATTCACGGATTTGCGGCTCCAGCCCGGATTGGTAGCCTAGGTCAGTCATACCCTCATAATGCTTCGCCCAAATGGGCAAGTCAGCTTCGGCGACTTGCCCCTCTTCTTTTTGCCGAAGTTCTCGCGCCACTCACAAGCATTTCGCCGCATGCTGTGTGCCAGCGCCACCGCTGGTCCGCGGCGTCCGACTACGGGCGCTCCACGTGTACAATAGGTTCGCGCTGAACAACGTTGAGGTGAGGCCATGTCCTCTTACTACCTTTTGAAAACCGAGCCCTCGGAATACTCGTTCGCCGATTTGCAGAAAGATGCGGCCACCGTCTGGGACGGCGTGTCGAATCCAGCCGCTGTGAAACACCTGCGGGAAATGAAGCCGGGCGCAAACCTAGTCATCTACGAAACTGGCGACCGCAGGAGCGCGGTGGGAACCGCTTCGGTCGTCTCGGTTGACGCCCGAGATCCCAAGAAACCCCTGGCCAAGATCAAGGCAGGAAGGTCCCTCGCGGAACCAATTTCATTGGAGCAGATCAAAAGCAACAAACTATTCGCGGACTCGCCTCTGGTGCGCATGGGACGGCTCTCCGTCGTACCGCTAACCGCAGAGCAATATCACGCCCTGACGGGGCGTGGAGGCCGCTGAAGCCTCCAGCAACCCGGCTTCTCATAGTCAATTCGTCTTGTCTTTCGAATAGCACAGCCGTTCAAGATTACATTCGAGGCACTTCGGTTGGCGGGCGTTGCACACGCGGCGGCCATGCCATATCAGTTGGTGCGAGAAAACGATCCACTTGTTTTGCGGAATGACTTGCATCAGATCCTGCTCGATTTTCTTCGGGTCGGTATTTTTCGTCAGATCGAGCCGCGCGGAAAGCCGTTGCACGTGGGTATCCACCACCACGCCGGACGCGATGCCGAAGGCCGTGCCGAGCACCACGTTCGCCGTCTTTCGCGCGACGCCCGGCAGCGTAAGCAGCTCTTCCATCGTTCTCGGCACTTCGCCGTGGAAATCGTCCAGGATTTTCTTGCTGGCCCCCATGATGGATTTGGTTTTGTTGCGAAAAAAACCGGTGGGGCGAATTTCTTTTTCGAGCTCGGCGGGATTCGCGTAAGCCAGCGCCTTGGCATCCGGGTATTTGGGAAAAAGCTTCTCGGTGACTTGGTTGACGACCACATCCGTGCACTGCGCGGAAAGAATCGTCGAAATCAAAAGCTGAAACGCGTTCTCATACCTCAATTCGCAATTCGCTTCAGGATAAGCCTCGTCCAAACCCTGCAAGATCGCAGCGACGCGCGCCGGATTGGGTCCGCGCCCGAATGCCAGACCGCTATTGGCGCTGCGCTTTCGTCCCTCTGCGCCACTACCCCGAGCAGCCGCGCGCGCAGCGGGCGATTTCGTCGCAACCCCCTTCTTCTTTACGGTCTTCTTCTTGGTTTTAGCCATCAGGCGGAAAAATATACCACAACCGACGAGTCGAGTTCGCGAAGCGGCCGGAATCCGGGAGCCGTGACGATCAAACAGCAAAGAAGAAGTTTTGCGCGAAGGCCCACTCCGAGTCGAACCACTGCTGCACGCAACGGAAGCCCGTGCGCGCTCCCATTTGAATTACTTCCTCGGGATTGTACTTGTGCGAGCTTTCCGTCCAGATCGTCTCGCCTTCGCGCAAGTAGAAACGGAAACCAGCCTCACGAATCGTGACGCGCTGCCAGGCCTTCGACACCAGGTGCATTTCCACGCGACGCTCGGATTCGTCGTAACGCGCCAAATGCCGGAATTGTTTCAAATCGAAATCCGCGCCGAGATCGCGATTGATTCGTGCCAGTAGGTTCATGTTGAACGCCGCCGTCACGCCCGCCGGATCGTCATAAGCCAGCAGCAACTGCGCCACCGGCTTTTCCAGATCTGTCGCCAGCAACAGAGAGTCGCCCGCGTGCAAAATACCGCGCACCTCTCTCAGGAATTGATCGCCCGCGGGACGGTCGAAATTTCCGATCGTACTGCCCAGAAAGAGAACCAGAATCCGCCCTCCCTCGCGCCGCCGTGCGGACACCTCCTGCAAGCCGTCCAGATACGCGCGCTCAAAACCGACGATGCTCACTCTGTCAATTTGGCCGATTTCCTGCTGGCAACGCGAAAGGGCGCTTCCTGAAATATCAATGGGGTAATAATTCACCCGTTGCCGGTGCGAAAGGGCTTCCAATAGCAGCCGCGTTTTCAGCCCACTGCCGCTCCCCAGTTCTGCGACGATCACCGGCGAAGGCAGCAGCGCCACAATTTCCTGCGAATGGCGCCGCAGCAAGCGCATTCCCGCGCGGCTAAGCCCGTATTCAGGCAGCAGGCAAATCACATCGAAGAGGGCCGAGCCGACCTCGTCATATAGATATTTCGACGGCAGCTCCTTCTGCCCGGGCTGGCCGAGGCCGAGCACTACCCCGGCGGAAAATTCTCGCGCGACTTGCAGCGACTCGCTTGCACTGGCCATTCTCGGAGCGGTTCCCATCGACTATTCCTCCACGCATCGGAAGCTGCTGTAGATGTACAGGTAATGTGGCTGGAACCAGTTGCGGAAGGAACGCCGCAGCATGCTCGCGTCTGTGCGCGGTGACCCACCCTTCATCACGAAATGCTTCCCGTCGAAAAAGTCCGCGGAATACCCGGGATAAAATTGGAACGGTTCAAATCCCGGCAGCGGTCCGAACACGGTGGAGGTCCATTCCCACCCATTGCCCAGCAGATCGTGCACGCCATAGTCGCTCGCGCCTTGCAAGTATTCATCCACCGCTGCGGGGTCCCAGCTCTGGTGGTTGAAATTTCCCCGCGTTTCATCCGGCGCCTCGTCGCCCCAGGGATATTGCCGTTCGCGCCCTTCGGTGGTGCCATATGCCGCGCGATGCCACTGCTCTTCGGTCGGAAGTTTCTTGCCCGCCCAGCGCGCGTAGGCTGACGCTTCCGCATGGCTCACGTACACCGGCCAAGACGCTGGGAGCGGAACGGATCCGAACATCCCGCGAAATTCCCATTGTGCGTCGGGATCGTCCACCGAAGAGTTGGAAGCGAGCCGCCAGAAGTGTGGGAATTCCAGACCCTGTTTGCGTCGCCATTCCCAGTCTTCGTTCCGCCAGTATTTGCCATCCTGATATCCGCCGTCCTGCACGAATTTCAAGTATTCGGCGTTCGTGACCGGGAAGACGTCAATTGAAAAACTCGGCACCAATACCCGCAGCGCGCCAAATTCGTTGTCCCAGCCAAACGACTTCGCGGAGCGTGGCTGGCCCAGTGTGGCGATACCCGAAGGAATCGTCACTTGTCGCGCGTATGGCGCCGGCCGCGAATCATACGTCGGCGGTTCCTGTGCGATCTTTCGAGCGAGTGGTAGATTGTGCAGCAGGTAGGCCAACGTCTCGGCGTGCATCAACCGGTGTTCGATCGCAACGTTCAGCAGCGTGCCGTCTACCAGTGAAGGCTCGGTGCCTAGCGAGGAGCCGGGCTCGCGCAGCCGCTCATCCAGCCTTGCGCGCACCGCACGCCGGTATTGCTCTACTTGCGCCAACGACGGCCAATCGCCGGGCTTGTCGGTTGGCAGTCCACCGCCGACCGGATCAATGCCGAATGCAAATAGTCTATCGAGCGCGCTATCCTCCGACGAAATTCCCAGCGGTCCATTCAGCAGATTCCTATCGAACGCTTCCAGATGCCCCAGATAGAAAATCAGGCGATGGCGTTCCGGGATCGGACGGTCGTAGAACGTATTCGCAGGAAGCAGCGCAAAAAGCGCATCGGTCCGCTCGCGCGCTTCTTGCAAGCGCACGAGTAAGGAAGGTTCCAGCTTCATCACTGCGCGGGAGGCTGTCACGGTTCTCCTCGAAGAGGGAGGGACTCCTTTTTACCCCTGTGCCCGGTCTCGCGGCAAGCTATTTCAGTTAAGAGCCAGATTAGATGCAGGAGCCGCCAGAAGGTATCAGCGCTTCCCAGTCAAATGAAATACAGTAATCTCCGGAAGGCCCTACCGCGATGACTGTAAGCGTTTTTCTGCTCCGCTGTCAGTTCCGCGTAGGTCCGGCCCGGCTCTTCAAACAGGAAGATAGGATCGTACCCGAATCCGGCCGTTCCGCGAGGCTCTTGAGTGACTACGCCGCGGGCTAGGTCCGAGACTACTGCGACGGCGCGACCTTGCAAGGCGATTGCTATCAGGCAAATGAACCGGGCAACGCGCTCTTGACCTTCCTTGCCGCTCATTTCCCGGAGCAATTTTTGGATCCGATCGGCGTCGCTTGCGGCGGGACCCGCATACCGCGCGGAACGAACTCCGGGCGCTCCGCCCAATGCCGGTACTACTAGACCGGAATCGTCGGCTAGCACGGTCTCGCGCGAGAATTGGCTATAGTGCAGCGCCTTCCTCGCGGCATTCTCCGCAAATGTTGGCGCGGACTCCTCGAAGGCAGGGAAGTCCGAAAAATCAGGAAGCAACTCAATCTCGATGTTTGTGCCGCGCGCCAGCTCCAGATATTCGCGCAACTTTCCGGGATTGGAGGATGCCAGGAGCAGCTTCATCGCAAGGAGTTGTCGCCGCGCGGCCCTACTTGCTGCGAACCATAAATTTGATCTGCAGCAATTCCTGCTGCGCTCGGACCAACGTGCGAATCCCGCCGGCGGCCAGCTTCAGAAGATCCTGCAACTCTATGTCCGTGTACGGACGGCCTTCCGCGCTCGCCTGCACTTCCACAAACTCGCCGCTGCCGGTCATCACCACGTTCATGTCCACTTGCGCCCGCGAGTCTTCTTCATACGCCAGATCGAGGAGCAATTCGTCTGCTACGATACCCACGCTGGTGGCCGCCAGGAAATCAAGCAGCGGGACCTTGCGCAAGATTCCCGCCGCCACCATGCGCTCAAGTGACAGCGCCAGCGCGACGAATGCGCCAGTCACCGAAGCGGTACGCGTTCCGCCGTCCGCTTGAATCACGTCGCAATCGAGCCACACCGTGCGTTCGCCGAGTGCCTTCAAATCCGTCACAGCGCGCAGCGTGCGTCCGATCATGCGTTGAATTTCCAGCGTGCGACCTGATTGCTTGCCGCGACTGGACTCGCGGGGAGTGCGGCTTTCGGTCGAGCGCGGCAGCATCCCGTACTCGCCGGTCACCCAACCTTTGCCGGAACCCTTCAGGAAAGACGGCACTCCATCCTCAATCGTCGCGGTGACGATCACCCGGGTATCGCCGGCCTCGATCAGCGCGCTACCTTCGGCATGCGGAATAAAATCAGGCGTGATTTTCACCGGCCGCAATTGATCGGCGACGCGTCCATCGGCTCGCAAGTATGAATCTCCCTTCAATACCTCGGGGTTGGATAACACGGAAAATCCGAGCACTTAGTGTGCCGACTGCCCACGAAAGTGTCAACAAATCCTGAAAAACGCGGTGGGTGGCACAGCCACTCCCGGGAGGGCCCTGCTTGAATTGTAAGCGGGGCGAATTTAATACACGGGCTTCGCTCGCGCGTTTCCCGTTGCCGGAGCCGAATTCGCCGGCGCAGCAGCAGCGCTCGACGGAAGAGCTCCCGAGGCAGCCGCAGGCGGATTCAAATCGAAAAAGCCAGTCAAGTCCACGTGGCCCGCCAGAGTGTCCGCTTCCTGCCCATGAATCAGTATTTTCAGCCGGTGCACGCTGGGAACGTTATTTTCGAGAGTCCGAGCAATCGAATTAACAGCCATTTCCTCGCTGAGAATTCCCGAAGGCGTCTCGGAGGCCAGCGCGTCGGAAAAATCGGCGATCGCGGTACCGTCGGGAAGGATGTAAAAGCCCAGCACGGTGGCGTCGGCCGGTAGCGTTCGTTCATACTCGCTGGTAGGGTTCGCGATCAACGCGTCCAACACCTGACGCCCGCGTTTCACCGGATCCGCGGATAGCGGCAGCTCCACGTCGGTGGGCGCGATCGTGTCCGGGCCGGCGGCCCAGAAGATTTTGGCTTTCACCGGAACGTCGCTTGGCGTCGAAATAGCCGGTTTCAGAAGCTCGCGTCGCGCTTCTTCTTCGGACGTCTGCGCCTCCGATAGATTCTGGATGCGTTGGTGGAGCCCACGCAAGCTGATCAGCCCAATCACCACCGCGACTGAAAGTATCGCCAGCGTGATTTTCAAATTGCGCGGCATTATTTCGCCCCCGCCTGCCCGGACGAATTTGCCGCGGCCGAGCCCAGCGGTCGCAATGTTTGCACGCCGCGCACAATTGCAGCTGCCAGCGGCGCGCCCATCACCAGCAAGTTATTGGGATCGGTGACCGAAACGCTGGAAACTTCCACAGCCACCGCCGGTGTCGCCACCGAACGCAGCTCGCGCACCGCAACGCGCGTGGAAACCGCCGGCGATCCGCTGAATCTCTGGGCCAGTTGCCCCTGCAGCACGTCCCCCAGGTGATGGCTGATTTCCACAAACGATTGCTGAGCCTGATTCCACAGAATTAATCCGTTTCCGCGGGCACCGAACGCTGGAGAGTTCAGCGGCCCAGCGATTCCTGTGCCCCCTGCCGGACTAGCAGCTGCCGCGAGTGGTGCCGCAAACTGGTAGGTATAAGCGCGCGCGGTCCCAACCTTTCCCGTGGACGAAACGTGCAGGCTGATGAATATCGAATCGCGGTACGCATTCGCGACCGCTGCGCGGTCTTCATATGACGGGTTCGAATCGTCATTGCGCGTCATGACCACGCGATACCCCTGGCGCTCGAACTCGCTCCGCAGCATCCGTCCAAATATCAAAACCACGTCCTTTTCAACTTCGCCACTTTGGCCACGCGCGCCGTTATCCGTTCCGCCGTGCGCCGGATCAATAACGATCACCGGACCCGAATGCACCGGGGCGGGCGGCGGCGCAGGATTTTGTCCGGAAGCGGCTTGCGGCTGGGCGGGTGGCGCTGCGGGTTGCGACGGTGGAGGCGCGGGAACTTGCGCCGGCGTCTGAGACTGTTCCTGTCCCGCCATCTCGTGCGCAACGCTTGGCACGGAGATCACGGAGAGCAGAAATATTGCAGCCAGTATCAGATGTCGCACGGCAAAAAGAATAGCAGAAATGCCGCGATGCGCAGCCGTTAAGAAGCGCGCGTGTCCCTGGGGACTACGCACCTTCGCGAATCATGGCCACGGCCTTTTCCGCAATCGTGATCACCGGCGCGTTGGTATTTCCCGCCGGAACCACCGGCATGATCGAAGCATCCACCACGCGCAGGCGCTCGATACCGCGCACTCTTAACCGTGCGTCCACAACCGCAAGTGAATCGTTCCCCATCTTGCAAGTCCCCACCGGGTGGTAGAGAGTCTCGAGTTCGTTCCGCAGGAATTCGACAATATCGTCGTCCGATTTTGCATTTAGTCCCGGGTGCAATTCTTCGCCGCGAAACGGATCGAAGGCCTTGGCATGCGCCAGCCGCCGCGCCAGACGCACTCCCTCGATCATTGTCCTCAGGTCCGCGTCTGTCGAAAGATAGTTGGCGTGAATGGCCGGCGCATCCAGCGCATTCGTGGAGCGCAGGGCGACCGTGCCGCGACTCTCTGGCGTGATCAGCGTGGGGCCGAAACCGAAGCAGTGCTCCTTGCGCCGAACCAGCCCGTGAGCGCGGTAATACGCCGGACCGAAGAGTAATTGCAAATCAGGCGTTTGCGCTCCGACGCGCGTTCGCAAGAATAATCCCGCCTCGGCGACGTTCGAAGTGAGCGGTCCGCTCTTGAACATCAAATAGCGCAGCAGGTTCGCCAGGGTTTCCGCGCCGTCGAGACTGATTTTCTGCGTGCAAAAATACCCGACGGAAACCATGGGATGATCCTGCAAATTTTCCCCCACGCCCGGCAAATCCTGGACCACGTCAATTCCGAAGCGCCGCAGTTCATCGGCGGGGCCGACACCCGATAGCATTAAGATCTGCGGGGAATTGACCGTTCCGCCCGCCAAAATCACTTCGGCATCCGCGCGCGCCGTATTCAGCGCACCGTCGCGCAGGAACTCCACGCCGCTAGCTCGGCCGTTTTCGATGCTCACCCGCGCGACGTGCGCGCCGGTGAGCACGGTGACATTCGGTCGGCCGAGCGCGCGCTTCAAGTACCCGTCCACCGCGCTGCACCGGGCGCCATTCTTCTGCGTCAGTTGATAGAGCCCAGCGCCTTCCTGCGCGGCGCCATTGAAATCCGGATTGCTGGGAATTCCGATTTCGCTTGCGGCGGCCAGAAAAGCCCGGGTCAGCGGATTCACGCACCGTGGATCGGCAACACGGATCGGACCTCCGACGCCGTGAAAGTCCGAAGCTCCGCGCTCTTGGTCTTCCGATTTCTTGAAGTACGGCAGAAGGTCGGCGAATCCCCATCCAGGATTGCCGAGGTCTCGCCAGTGATCGTAATCCAAGGGGTTGCCGCGGATATAAATCATGGCGTTGATGGAACTCGATCCGCCCAGCACTTTTCCGCGCGGCCAATATAGCTTGCGATTGTGAAGCTGCGCTTCCGGCTCGGTGGAATAATTCCAATCAATAGCGGTCTTGAAGAGTTTCGAAAATGCGGCCGGGATGTGAATCTCGCGCGCCTTGTCTGCGCCCCCGGCTTCCAGGAGCAGTACACGCGTGCGTGGCTCCTCGGTCAATCGCGACGCCAGCACACTGCCGGCAGACCCGGCTCCCACAATAATGTAGTCGTAAGACTTGGCCGTCAGCGCCATCGAAGGTTCTAGGATTAAATGCTATCTAGCGCCGAGCGGCAACTTTAATCGCCGGTGGGAAAATCGGGGACACCATTCCACGCAAGTCCTACGCCGCTTCGCGCTCGTTCTTTAGCGCCATGGGCTTCCAACTCTCGCGGCGCAAGGAAGCAGTCGCCCAATACACCAGAAAACCCGCGGCGATCAGCAGCATTCCGAAAACGAGCCCGGTCATGCCCAGAATTGTTTCGCCTTCGCCATGCACGATCGAAAATCCCAGCAGCAACACGGGGAACACACCGATCAGAATCACGCCCCACATCCCTCCCGGAACTTTGAAAGGGCGGCGAAGTTCCGGCTCTTTGATACGCAACACAATCAAGGCGATGAATTCGAGCGACAAACTCATGCCGTACAGCAGCACGTCAATTGTAACCAGACGCTCAAATCCCAGTCCCAGACAGAGCGCCCAACAGCCGGCGAGGAACGTAATCGCGACCCACGGCGCTCGCGTCTTCGCTTGCAGCTTGCCAAATACCGAAGGCAGCAGCCCATCCTGCGCCATCGCCAGTGGCAAGCGCGAATAGCTCATCACCAGCGCGTTGAACATCCCAAACGCGCTCATCATTCCGCCCAGAACCAGCGCCACGCGGAACCCGCGCGCCACCAGCGGACCGCCCAGCAATCCGCCCATCATTCCCGCCAGATCCGCCCAGGAACCGGTCTCGAACGCGCTCGCCGGGACGCCCGTGAGCCACATCGCCGCGAATGGCAGTACATAGGTCAGCGAAACGACGACGACGGCGAGCAGCATCGCCCGCGGATAGGTCCGTTGGGGCCGCTTCACCTCCGCCGCAATCGTGGACGCGTTATCCCAGCCCATGTAATTCCACATGCAAATCAGCAAGCCGCCGATCAAGCCCACGTCCGAAGTCGTCGGGGCGGTGACAGCACCAGTCAGCGCGCCGATTTTCAGCGGTGCAATCAGCACGATCAGCACGAACGGCGCGGACAGCAGGAAGAAGAGCCATAGCGAACTGATCGCCACCACGCGAATCCCAGCGATATTCATCAGCGTGCAAACGGTGACCACTCCCAGCGCCACCATCCATCCCCGGTGTCCCACTGCGAACCACGGCACCAGCCGCGTCAGGTACGCCACAAATAGCGTCGGATAAATCGCCATATCAAAGATACTGGCGACCAGCGACAGCCACGCTTCCTGGAAGCCCCAGAAATTTCCCATCGCGCGCCGCACCCACGCGTAGTAGCCGCCTTCCGCCGGCAGCGCGCTCGAAAGTTCTCCGATCATGAACGCGGTCGGCAGGCTCCAGAGCAGCGGCGTCAGCAGTAGCAGCAAAATCCCGCGGCCGTACCCCGCACCATGAATGATGTCTTCGGTTCCATACGTGCCGCCAGACACCATGAAAAAAGTCGCGGCCACCAGCGGCCACAGTGTGAGCTTTGCATTTTTCTTTGTGGAAGTGACTGCCCGGGCAGGAAATTGGGCTGGGAGGGATAAAGTACTCAATTTTTTGTCGCGTCCTCCATCTGCGACCCTCGCTCTCTTCCGGCGCTGCACGCGGAGCGAGTTCGCAAAATGCAGAATACGGATATTCACACTCGATGCAAGAGAAATTTGCGGAAAAGTGAAAATTTCTTGAAGAGGAACGCTCGCGCGGCGCTGGCGACTTTCCCTTCGAGTCGCGACTTGTGGTTGGCGGCCCTTTGCCGGTCGCGACTTTACTCCTGTGGCTTGCTTTCTGCGCGCCGTGCTTCTCGTCGCGCGCGCTGCTCGTTGGCCCATTGCTGCTGCTGGTCCGGAGTCATCACTCCCCAAACCTGGGCCCGCGTCTCTTTCTTGATCTCCCGCACCTTCCGCTCCTTCACGTCATCGCTGAGCGTGGAATCCTTCTGGACCTCGAGGACGCGTTGCTTGGCATCCTCTCGGACGGACTTGATTTTGTCCTTCTGTTCATCGGTCAAGTGTAGCGCGTCGTCATTTTCGGGCGCGTCAGCGTCCAACTTGGCATTGCTTTTAGCGCCTTGCGGCTTTGCGGTTTGGGCCGAAGGCGGCGGAGCGGCGTTAGAAGCGGGGGACTGGCTCGAGCCAGCTCCTTGCCGCGCCTCCCCAGCAGCCGCCAACCCCAAAATAAGGCACAGTCCGCAGATCCCAACCAACGTCTTGATCATTCTCATGGAATGATTCCTCCAGGGACTCCGCCACCCGCATCCAGCGTTCGAGTGGAAGTGATTGTTCGGCGAAGCCTACTTCGCAGCCGAAGCGTGTTGCAATTCCGTCAGCGCCGCCAGAATTTCCTGGCTGTGCTTTGCGGTATTCACGTCCATGTACTCTTTCACGATCACACCGTCGGGATTCAGCAAGAAGGTATGCCGCGCCGATAGCTTCTTGACCCCCAGGTTCATGATCGATCCGTACTCCTGGGACACCTTATGTCCGGTATCCGCGAGCAGCTTGAAATTCAGCCCTTCCTTGGTGCAGAACTTCTCGTGGGAATCCTCCGAATCCACGCTCACGCCCAGGATCACCGCGTTTTTCTGCTCGAATTGCGCTAAGTCGCGCTGAAAGTTGTGCGCTTCCTCCGTGCAGCCACTGGTGAAATCCTTGGGGTAGAAATACAGCACCACCCACTTGCCTCTATAATCGTGCAGATTCACCGGCTTGCCTTCCTGCGAATTCAGCGTGAAATCCGGAGCTGCTGTGCCCACCGCAGGCGCCTTTTCCGAAGCACCAACCGCCTCATAGATTCCGGCGGCCAATATCACGACTAGCGCGGCCACCGCAATTGAGCGCAATCTCGAAATCCGCGGCCTTCTCATCATTCGCCCTCCGTCCTGCTGCCGACATGATTATGCTCCACCTCTGCGGCCCGTCAAAATCCACGGGTCGCCGCTAATGTTCGGACCGCTGGCTGCCGATGAAGGTAGCGAGTCTGAGTCTCGTCGCGTTTGGGTACCCGCAAGCTGCCGATCGGCCGAGCATCACGACGTCTAGCCGCTGCTACAAGAGATCACTGTCGCCAAGTCAGCGAGGCATCAGGAGAACGCCATTGAAGAAACTCAAAGTCCTCATTGTGGATGATTCTTCGGTTATGCGGAAGATCGTCGAGAGAGCTCTCCGGCAGGCTGGGCTGGATATCGCTGAGGTCGTCGAGGCCAGCAACGGCGCCGAAGCGCTCGCGGAAGTTCAAAAAGGCTCGCTCGACCTCATCTTGAGCGACATCAATATGCCCGTAATGGACGGCCTGGAGTTTCTCAAGGGTGTCGCCGGAGTGGAGTGCGCCAAAGGTGTTCCAGTCGTGATGATCACCACGGAAGGCAGTGAAGCCCGCGTAGTCGAAGCCCTCTCCGCCGGCGCCAGAGGTTACCTCCGCAAGCCCTTCACCTCCGAGCAGGTCAAAGAGCGCGTCGTACCGCTTTTGGTCAACGCGATCTGATGCGCGCCAGGCTCGCCGGGCGAACGACCGACCTCGACTCACCCCCGGTTCACTCCTCTCGCATCAGAATCAAGGGATCAATTGACAGCGCGCGATGCGCCGGAATCCAGGTAGCCGCCAGGCCCAGCACCAGCATCACTAAGACTGCACCGGTCAAAACCAGCGGGTCGCGCGGCGTGGCCTGATAGACGATCGCGGCCAGCAAGCGGCTGGCCAGGATTCCCAGGAGCAAGCCGGCGGCCGAGCCAAAGGCGAGCAGTTGGAACGCTCGACCCAGGGCTGCCTGCAGGACCTCCTTGCGCTGCGCGCCGAGAGCGATCCGAATTCCGAGCTCGCGCTTGCGCTTACTCACCGCGTACGCCGCCATTCCAAAAATTCCCGTCACCGAAAGCATCGCGCCCATCATCCCAAGGACGCCCAGCGATGCAGTGGCCACGCGCGACGGAAACAGAGCCATATCCATCGCTTTGCTCCAACGCTGGATGCTTAAAGGCAGGCTCGCATCGAGACCGTGGAGTTTCGTGGTGATAGCCGCGACGAGCTCTTGTGGGTCGCGGTTCGCGCGAACCACCATGGACATCTCACTCACGGGCGCTTGCAGCAGCGGAAAAAACATCGCCGGCTGCGGGTCTTCGTTGATATTTTTGTGTTTTCCGTTTTCGGTAATGCCCACTACTTGTACGCGCGTGCCGTCCTGCAACTTGTAATACCCGCCGAGCGCGTTTGTTGCGGAGCCGAGCACGCGGACGGCAAACTCGCGATTGACGATGGCTACTCGCGGAGATTTGGCATCGTCGTTCCAGGAAAAAGTTCTGCCCGACAGCAACGCCGTTTCCGCAGCGCGAAAGTAGTCCGGGGAAATGCTGTAGGTCACGACTTCGGCGGCCGCATTGGATGGACGAAAATCCGCCGTGGCATCGGAGAAGACGTCGGTGTCGTTCCAACCCCCTACCAGGGGCCGCGGATCGATCAATCCGACCGCGGTGACGCCCGGGATCGTTTCCACAGCTTCGATCATCCGCTTCTGCATGGGCGGCACTTTGTCGCCGGTGTAACCCGCCATGTTCAGAGTGGTTTCCACCAGCATCGCGTTCTGCGGCTCAAACCCGAAGTTGCCGTGCACTGTGCGCCCCAAGCCTCGCACCGCAACCAGAGAAGAAGTGACCAGCACAGCGCAGATCGCGATCTGCACCACCAGCAAAGCGTCCCGGACGCTCAACCGCCGGCCGACCGTGCCGGCGGAGCCAGATTTCACGATCTGATAGGGATCCGTGCGCAGCACTTGTCGCACCGGGAACGCGCCAAAGACGAATCCGCTCAGCACCGTGAGCAGCAAGGCGACTCCCCATACGTACGCGTCCAGGCTCACGGGCACAACCACGGGAAATCTCGCGAACGGGCGCCAGACGCTCAGCCACTGCAACAACACGACGCTGGCCCACACCCCGACCACGCCCCCCAGCAAAGAAATCAAGATCGCCTCGGTGAACAGTTGCCGGATGATGCGGAGGCGGCTCGAACCTAGCGCCATCCGCAGAGCAATCTCCCGCGAACGGTCTGTGGCGCGCGCGGCGAATAGGCTTCCCAAGTTTACGCAAGCGGCCAGCAGAATTAGTCCCGCCAGCAGCATCAATCCCGTCAGGAAAGCGCGTACCGGACGGCCCATGTAGTCGCCATAAAGATTCGGGCGCGCCAATGAGAAATTCATATGCCCGTCTTCCTTCGGATAGGTTTTCTCCAGATAAGCGCCAATCGAATTGAGATCCGCGACCGCCTGCACCGGAGTGACGTCAGGCTTCAGATGGCCCACGGTCATAAACAACCAGTGGTTTCCGCGCGCGGTCAGCAAGTCAGGCCCCGATCCTTCCACCTGCTGCCAGTTCAGCAGTGGCACATAGAAATCGGGAAAGACCATCACGATGTTGCCGTGGAACCCGGGCGGGGCCACTCCTAGCACCGTGAAGGGGTGCTTGTTCAACTGCACCGTGCGGCCCACGACCGCACGATCGTCCTGGAAGTGAGCGTGCCAGTACGGGTAACTGAGCACAATGTAAGGAGCGCTGTTGGGGCCGTGCTCATCGGAAGCGTGGAAAAAACGGCCCAGGTACGGTTGAACGCGCAACACGTCGAAGTAGTTCCCCGTCACTTCGAAGACCCACGAACTGGACGGATTATTATCGCCGGCGTCCAGCCCGACTTCCGCGGGATTGAAAGCTGCCAGGCCGTCAAAGGTGCGGTTGCGATCACGCAGATCGAGATAATCTGCATAGGACTGCGACGGATCATCGCGCACCAGTTCGTCCTGGCCGCTGCGCTGGATGGTATAGAGGCTTTCGGCCTGAGGCAGGTTCAGGGGCGGGCGCAGGATGAGGGCATTCATCATACTGAAGGCCACCGCATTTGCGCCGATGCCCAATGCCAGCGTGATTACCGCTACGGCTGTAAAGCTGGGAGACTTGCGCAACATGCGCAACGCGAAACGCACATCGTGAAAGATCGATTCAACGAAGGTGCCACCCGCCGCTTCAAGTGACTCCTCCTTGAACCGTGCTTGGCCCCCGAACTCGAGCCGCGCGCGACGCTCGGCCTCCTCCCGCGATAGCCCGGACGTTTCCAGATCATCCGCGCGATGCTGGATGTGCGAGCGCAACTCGGCTTCCAAGTCCGCGCTGAGCTTCGAGCGCTGGAACATCGCGTCGAGTCTGAAACGAAGCGAGTCGAGGACTTTCATGCTTCCTCCGGGTGGGAAGCGAGCGCTGCGCCGATAGCAGTAACCAGGCGATTCCAGTTATCGGTCTCTTCGCGCAGCCGTTTGCGGCCCGCAGCAGTGAGCTCGTAAAACTTGGCGCGGCGGTTGTTCTCCGACGTGCCCCAGTTCGATTTCAGGAGGCCCTGCTTCACCAAGCGAAACAAGCCGGGATAGAGCGCGCCTTGTTCGATCAGCAACGCATTGCCCGAAATCTGTCCGATTCGCAGCAGGATGCCGTACCCATGTAGGGGGCCGAGCGAGGCGGCCCGCAAAATGAGGAGATCGAGGGTGCCGGGAAGAAGTTGCGCCTGCTCGGTCACAAGCCCTCCTAAGATGATTAGGAAGGTACTGCAGTCTCCCCTAAGCTGTCAAGGAGGGGTTGCAGCCGGCCGATAAGGACCCAAAAATGGTGGAGGCGGGGGGAGTCGAACCCCCGTCCGAGAAACCTTGCAACACGAAGACTACATGCTTATCCCGATCCAAAGGTTTCGCTGACGGAGCTCAGAGCGGGCAAGACGCGCCGCCAACTAGTCCGATGATCTCGCCGCCGCAATCCGGACCGAAAAGCGGCAGCCAGCCTACTGTGTGACGCCCCGACCCAAACGCGTAGGTGACGCCTGGGGGAGCGCGTAGCCTAATTTAAGTTAGGCTGCGAGTGCCAACTGTGAGTTGCCAGTTGTTTTGTTTCACCCGATTACGGGCAGGTGACGCCCGGCATGCCTTCGAGCCGCGACAGCTTCCGTCGAAACCGTGTCGCCCCCGTTGGTCCTCCATAGAATATCATCCCCCGGGTACCTTCAGCGAGTCAGAGCCGTGATCCGTTCCGCGTGCTGGGGATAACGCACAACCAATTCCCGCCGCCCGCCGGTTTCGTAGTCTTCGTACTCGAATCCCGGCGCCATTGTGGTTCCCAGCAACGCATATTTCCCGCCGTCGCATACTCGCGAACCCTGCCATACGCCGCCCGGCACGTTGTGTTGTAAAAGCATGCCCGCGGCGATGTCTTGGCCCAACAGGATCACCTCGCCGCTCCCATCCGGCCGCAACTGCAGCATCTCGACCGGATCGCCCAGATAAAAGTGGAACATTTCGTCCCCGCGCACGCGATGCATCGCCGAAAAAGTATCCGCGGTCAGCATATAGTAGATCGCTGTGGAGATGGATCGGTCCGCGGGGTAATTCTGGAGCGCGCTCCGAGGCACCCTTTCCAGCCCGCGATACGTTTCGGCAAAATACCCCCCTTCGATCGGATGGGGCTGCATCTTTAATACTTCGCGAATCTGTTCCGCGGTCAGCATATTCTGAATTTGCTCCTTGCGAGTTTCCACCGAGCGGGCTGCTCCGTACGCCTATCACAATTCCGGATCCAGCAGCCGGCCCGTATTAGATTCTCCGACGTGCCGCTACATGGCAAGCACCGCGTTTTGTAATGTCAGTTGACACTCCCCGGCACCGTTTTCATAATCGAAAAGAGGCGAACATTCCTTTGACTGCACGTCCAAAGTCGCTGGAGCATGCCCTGGAAGAGGCGGTTTCCCGCGCTCTGCGCGATAACCTCGCCCCTCTGCAGCGCACCGCGGACGAATTGCATCACGCCTACGCCGATCTTGTAGCGGCCTGCGCATCCAGCCGGCCCAGCAACGCTTTGCCGGCGCTTCTGCGCGCCCAAACCTCTGCATCTGCACTGGCTGCGGGCCTTTCCGTGCTTTCGAACTTCGTCGCCGTAGCCCTTAGCCCGCGCGAACACCAGATACCCGATGAGCCCGAGGCGCCACAGGCATCTCACAGCGTCGCGGTGGAAGAGCCTCCCGCCGCAGCCGAGGTTCACCCCGCGCCTCCCGAACCCGAAGTCGAGTGGGTTGAGGAACCCGAAGATGTGCCGGCGACGCATCATCCAAGTGCTGCAGTGGATGAGGCTCCTCCGCTCACCGAATCCGACATTGAAGAAGCCACCATCGCCGCCACCGAGGCGTTCGACGTTGCCAGCCTGCCCGCCGAAATGCAGGATCTGCACCGTCGCGCCAATCGCGTTGCGAAAGTAGCGATGCAAGACATCAAATTGCTCCGGCCGAAGGATGTTCGCATCGCCCGAGAGCAAAAAGATATTTGCAGCAGACTGCGCGGCGAACTGGATAAAGCGCGCAAGGAATACGACCGCCGTTTCCGCGCGATTCACGATCATCCGGTGGACTATTTTCATCACTGGCTCGTGGAAATCCTCGCCGATGGCGACCCCGAGGCCCTCGGAGAATATCCGTACCCCTCGCCCGTTCTGCGGCATTAAGATATCCGCAATGAAAATTCTCGGCCCTTTTTCTCGCACTGGTGCATTCCTACTTGTATTGTGCATGTCCGCGCCGCATTCCCTCGCCCAATCCCCAAAATCTCCGGCTCCGAAGGCTGCTAAACCCGCGTCCAAGTCGTCCGTCGGTTTCTCCGCACAACAGCTCGAGCTGTTGTGCCGCTCGCTGAAGCAGAAAAATCCCGGGCAAAGTTACGCCAAACTCAGCGCTTTTGCCGCGCGGAAATCCTCGGCCCCACTTCGCGCGCGCGCAGCGCTGGCGCTGGGTTATTACGACTACAGCAAAGGCCACTATCCGCAAGCCTCTAACTGGCTGGAAATCGCGCAAACCGGTTCGCTGCTGCAGGATTACGCTCTCTATTGGAGCGCCGAAACCAATCTGGCATTGAATCGTAATGCCGAAGCGCTCGCGCAACTGAAGCGCTTTCGCCACGACTATCCCGACTCCGTAATCACCGACGAGGCCCTGCAATCTCTGGGGGCTGCCGCGCTGGCGTTGAATCAGCCGGCCGAAATTCTGGCCGCTCTCGATGCGTATCCGCAGGCCAAAGAAAAACCTGATCTGCTGTTTCTGCGCGCGGAAGCTCGCGAACAGTCCGGGCAAGCGCTGCAGGCGGCCGCGGATTATCAAACGGTTTACTTAGGTTTTCCGGCGAGCGAGCAGGCTCGGGAAGCGGGTGAAAAGCTGAGTTTTCTCCGCGGTTCGCTGGGCGATAAGCTTCCCGCAGTTCCCATCGAACGCCAAATCGAGCATGCTGCGGCAACTTTCGCCGCGCGGCAATGGAGTGACGCGCGCAACGAGTACTCGCGTCTTTTGCCGCAGCTCACCGGCGCCGACCGCGAGCGCGCGGAGCTGCGCATCATGGAATGCGGCGTCGCGATGGGCGCCGGCGTCTCCGCAATGGCCGCGTTGCAGATTACCGACCCTGATGTGGATGCGGAGCGCTACTATTCGGTGGCAAATTACTACCGCAACATACCAGCGGAATCCGCAATGGCCGCCGCCATTGAGTCCGCGGCGGCGCGTGCCCCGGCCAGCCGCTGGACGGAATCGGCGCTCTTTCTTGGCGGCAATTATTATTGGGTTCAGCTCGATCGGGATCGCGCGGCAGGCTATTACAAACGCCTTGCGGATAATTTTCCGGCGTCGGCGGACGCGCTTCCGGCCCAATGGCGCGTCGCGTGGACCGCGGTGCTGAAACGCCAGCCCGAGGCCGCACAAGACTTGGCCGAGCATCTGCGCCGTTTTCCGGGTTCGCAGTTCACTCCAGATGCCCTGTATTGGCTTGGGCGCCTCGCGGAAGAATCGCAAAATTCCGGCCTCGCGCGCAGCTACTACGAAAAACTCCAGCAACGATTCCCGCAGAATTATTTCGCGAACGCGGCGACGGACCGCCTGCGGACGCTTGGCTCCGGGCCCGAAACCGATCCTGATGTTTTGGCCTTGATTCCGGCCCTTCCGCCCGCGATGACCGTCGGGCCGGCAATTCCCGCAGCCGCGCAGGCACGGCAGGCGCGCGCCGACGCCCTGCGCTCGATCGCATTCGACGCCTCGGCCGAACTGGAACTGCGCGCTGCCTTCGTCGCTACCGGCGAGCCCCGGCTCTTGCTGGAAGCGGCCCAGGAAGCGGTCAGCGCCGGACACGTCGGCGCGGCAATCGTTACGATTCGTCAGATTTATCCGCAGATAGAATGGCGGTCGTTCGCTGAAGTCCCGCGCGAGGTCTGGCTCACTGCTTTCGCAATGCCTTTCCAGGCCTCGATTCTGTCCCGTTCCACCCAAGCTGGAGTGGACCCCATGCTCACCGCGGGCTTAATTCGCCAGGAATCCGCATACGACCCTGACGCGCACTCCGGTGCCAACGCCCGGGGATTGATGCAGCTGCTCCCCAAGACCGCTCGGCGCTTCGCGAAGCAAGCCCGCGTGCGCTACTCCACTCCCATGCTTTACGAGCCCGATTACAATATTCATATCGGCACGATTTATTTTGCGGGCCTGAAGCGCGATTTCGGCAGCGTGGAGTCGGCGCTGGCGGCCTACAATGCCGGAGAAGATCGCGTCACATTCTGGACCACCGGGCAAACTTATCGCGAGCCTGCCGAATTTGTGGACTCGATCCCGTTCACCGAAACTCGCGAGTACGTCGAAATCGTTACACGCAACGCCGACATCTATCGTAAGTTGTACGGCAACACGCAATCCGTGCGAGGCGCGAAGAATGAATCCCGTAAAACCGGAACCGGCTCGGGACGCTAGTCCGCGGCTCTCATCCAAGGCCGCGCAGTTCACCGAGTCCGTCATCCGGGAAATGACGCGCCTGGCTCTGCAGCACAAGGCCGTCAACCTTTCCCAGGGCTTTCCTGATTTTCCCGCGCCTGCCGAAATCAAGCGCGCCGCCCAGGAGGCCATCGCCGCGGACATCAATCAATACGCCATCACCTGGGGCGCGAAATCTTTGCGTAACGCCATCGCCGATAAATTTTCGCGCACCACCGGTATGGCGATAGACCCCGAACGCGAAATCACGGTTTGCTGCGGCTCCACCGAAGCCATGATCTCGGCGATGATGGCCATTATCAATCCCGGGGATGAAGTGGTCGTCTTCGAGCCTTTCTACGAAAATTATGGTCCCGACGCGATCCTTTCAGGTGCCACACCGCGTTACGTCAAGCTGCATCCGCCGCATTGGAATTTCGATCCCCGGGAACTCGCTGCCGCATTCGGACCAAACACTAAAGCGATTATTCTCAATACGCCGAACAACCCCACCGGAAAAGTTTTCGGCCGCGCCGAGCTCGAACAGATTCGCGATCTCTGCATCGCGCACAATGCCTTCGCAATCACCGACGAAATCTACGAACACATGCTCTACGACGGCGCCCGCCACATTTCCATGGCGACGCTTGACGGCATGCGCGACCGGACCATCACTATCAACGCGCTCTCGAAAACTTATAGCGTCACCGGTTGGCGCGTCGGTTGGGCCATCGCTTCGCCGGAAGTCACCTCGGCCATCCGCAAGGTCCACGATTTTCTTACGGTCGGTGCGGCGGCTCCCTTACAAGAAGCGGGCGCCATCGCACTGCAATTTCCGCAGGAATACTACACGGCGCTGGCCGCCGATTACGCGCAACGCCGCGAACGTTTGCTCGGCATCCTGGCCGGCGCAGGCTTCCATTGCTTCAAACCAAGCGGCGCGTACTACATCATGACCGACATTTCGAACTTCGGGTTTCCGGACGACGTCGCCTTCGCGAAATACCTCGTCACTGAAATCGGTGTCGCCGCTGTTCCGGGCTCGAGCTTCTACCGCAATCCCGCCGACGGCCGTACTCACCTCCGCTTCACATTCTGCAAAACCGAAAAAACATTCCAAGCGGCAGCTGAGCGCCTGACCAAACTTCCGAAGTCCCCGTAAAAGGAAAGATCCGCCCCTTTGCGCGAAATACTCAGCCTTTCTCCGTGCGCGGCGTTTACCCCGACGCATTCGGGCTGTTGAATCTTTTGATTTCCCAGCGAAGCCTACAGCGCTGAACCGGCCGTGGGCGCCGAATTCTCCGCGAACCCTGCATCTCTGTGGTGAATTCGGAATTTGCCGACATTCGCCTGTTTGCCAGACCTGGAAATCGCCGCGCAGAACCTATGCTAGAATCCGCCTAGATTTTCAGAGGGAGGCGTCTCCATGCCAGTGGAATTCGACTTGGTCCCGCCCGGCACGCGGCTCACCGCCAACGGCAATGGGGAAGCCCTCAACATTGACGCCAGCCAGACCCGCACCTTCCTCTGCTCGATGGACATCACCGAACAGATCGAACAGGAATCCGTGGACATTTCCATCTGGGGCTCGGCGGACGGCCAGGATTGGGGAAAGATGCCGCTGCTGAAAATGCCGCAGCGCTTCTACCGCGGCGACACGCGCCAGATTCTCGATCTCGCGATGAAACCCGAAATTCGCTTTCTTCGCGCGAAGTGGGAACTCACGCGCTGGGGCCGCGTCGCCCCGCATCCGATGTTCGAACTGGGCTTTTATCTGATCGAGATCCCGGCGTTCGCGTCCCAAGCGGCCGCGCGATAAATGGCGTGCCGGCGCGCTACGCGTCCAAATTAAAAGTCTGCAAGTAAGCCGGCACCACCACGGGCCAATGGAACCGTGTAACGACGCCTGCGCGTAACGCTTCCAGTGCGTTCGGTTCGCCGTGCACCAGGAACGTATGTCGCGGCGGTGCCGAAAAACCCGAGAGCCACCGCAGCAGCTCGCTCCGTCCCGCATGCGCCGAAAGTTGATCCAGAGTCACGATCTCCGCTCGCACCGGCACTTCTTCCCCGTAAATTCGCAGATATTGCGCGCCGTCCTGCAGCGCCCGCCCGTTGGTGCCTTCCGCCTGATAGCCAACCAGCAGCACCGCGCTTCGTGAATCCGGCAGTCGCTTCGCCAGATGGTGCAGAATTCTTCCTCCGGTGGCCATTCCACTCGCGGAAATAATGATGCACGGCGAAACCACTGCATTGATGTTTTTCGAGTCCTGAACTGTGCGGGTCATGTGCACTTCCCGCAGATTCAGCGGGTCGTGGTTGCCTTGCTGCTCGTCGCGCGTGAAGTCCAGATCGTGATCTTCGCG
The DNA here is from genome assembly GCA_963804655.1 of uncultured Acidobacteriota bacterium. Classification (GTDB taxonomy): domain Bacteria; phylum Acidobacteriota; class Terriglobia; order Acidiferrales; family UBA7541; genus Palsa-295. The sequence continues at coordinate 1,310,342 of CAWDRE010000002.1, forward strand.
GTGTCGCGCGTAAATGCCGGTGACGCTGATTGCCATCGGGCTGTCCACGTACACGGGCAGTTGCGGGATTCGTTGCGCCTCAGCGAGTTCGCGCAGGTAATACATCAAAGTTTGTGTGCGTCCAACCGCAAACGCCGGAATCACGATCACTCCGCCGCGCTTCGCCACTCGATTGATCACCTCCGCCAGTTCGTTCGGCACCGATGCTGTGCCATGATCGCGGTCGCCGTACGTGGATTCGCACAGCAGGAAATCGGCGTGCGCAGGCGGCTCCGGATCCTTCAATATCGGCTGGTCGTAGCGTCCCAGATCGCCGGAGAAGACTCCCAGCGTCGGCTTTCCGTTCTCGGTTATGGTCAGTTCCAACCATGTGGATCCCAAAATGTGCCCCGCATCGTGCGGGAGCACGGAAAATTCGGGGCTGATCACAAAGCGATCCGAACGCGGAATGTCCTTGAATTGTTTCAGCGCCGCCTGTGCGTCCGCCACCGTGTAAAGCGGCAGCGGAGGCTTGTGGCTGCTATATTGTTTGCGCGCGGCATACTCCGCGTCTTCTTCTTGCAAGTGCGCGGAATCCTGCAAGAGCAATTCGCAAAGCTCGTGCGTCGCTGCGTCGGCGTAAATCGGCCCGCGGAAGCCGTCACGGACAAGGCGCGGCAGATACCCCGTGTGATCAATATGGGCGTGAGTCAGCAAGACCCAGTCAATCGTCGCGGGATCAATCTGAAACTTGTCCCAATTTCGCTGGGTCAATTCCTTCGGTCCCTGGAATAGCCCGCAATCCACCAGCAATCGTGTGCCGCCGGCTTCGATCAAATACTTTGAACCGGTTACCGTTCCCGCAGCGCCCAGAAAAGTTATCTTGGCCATAGGGTCGCCATTGTAAACCTATAGCGTGATTCGGTTCGCAATCTTTGTCCCGCATGCTGGCTGGAATTTTCTGCGCGGATGCGCTTGACGCCAAGGCCGTCCGCGCCGTAGTCTCACCAATCCGTGACTGGGAGCTACGGGCGAGCCTTCTCGGTATTCCGTTGTGCGCTGGCGGGGTCCGGCGAACTCCGTTTCGTCTGGAACAAATTATGAAATTCGTATTTGCGTTGATTCTTAGTTCGTTTCTCGCCGGGGTGGCATTCGCGCAGGAATCCCCTTCCGCGCCGGCTGATCAGGACTGGGTTGCGCAATCTCTCAAGAAAACCTGGGAACTCGGAGTGCTGGCAGGTGGTGGAACAGGGCTCGGAAAATCGGGTGGCACCCAGTTTATTTATGCCGGAGGGCGCATCGGTTTCATTCTCACCGGTGACCACCTTCCGGGACTTCTTCGCGGCAATTTTGAGTGGGCAGTGGACGTCATGCCCTTGTATGCGGTCCTGCCGCCTGAGAGCGCGATTTACGGCGGCAGCTTCAAACCTTTAATTTGGCAATGGAATTTCACCAGCGGCCGAAAATTTGCGCCGTACGTCGCGGCGGCCGGCGGCATTGTCTTCAGTCAGAATTACGTGCCTCCGGGGAAAACCTCTGTTGTAAATTTCACGCCGCAGGCGGTAGCCGGCACCCGCCTGTTCGTAAAACCGCGCCGCGCCCTGTTTTTTGAAGGCTCGCTCGGCCACCTCTCCAGCGCCAGCCTCGGCAATCACAACCCAGGCTACAACGTCACGTTGGTATTCACCGTCGGCTATACGTGGTTCAGGGGCGGCCGCTGAGATAAGTCAAGAAGCAGGTTTTTGGCCCGGCGCAGCTGCATCGTTTGTCGCTGTTAATCCCACCGCTCCGCGAGGGGCCCTCCGCTCACCCGGACCAGAACAGGCCGACCTTGTATTTCCGAAAGTTGCTGTCTGCCGTCAAAATCACCATGTCTTCGAGCTGAGCCTGTGCGATCAGCAACCGATCGAAGGGATCAGTGTGATGCATCGGGAGTTCGTACACTGCCAGCGCGTGGTTCAGAACGACAGGGAGAGAATTTATGCCTTGTTGCCTCAGCCGCGACGGCACGTAACGTGCAGGCGCGTCCGGCAATCGCAGTTTGCCTAACGCAGTTTTTATGCTGATTTCCCAGACGCTGGCGGCTGACAAGTACAACTCCTGTTTTCCATCCGCCATTAGCTCGCGGCCTGGTTTATTAATTCGGTCGACCGAACCGACGCTCCACAGCCAAACCGATGTGTCGAGCAGATACTTCATCAGCTCTTTCGGCGCTTGCGGATCTTGGTTGGTCGGCTGCTTGACTTTGAGCGGCCTCCCAAAAATTGCTCCATCAACTCAGCGGGAAGCGGGGCATCAAAATCTTCCGCCACTACAACGGCACCGTCATCCATTCCTAAAGGACGGCTCGTTTGCTCCGGCGGAATACGCACCAAACGGGCAATCGGCGCTCCCGCCCGCGCAATGACAACTTCTTCCCCCTCAGCCACGCGCTGCAGCAGGCGCGAGAGGTGTGTCTTCGCTTGATGGATATTTACTTCCATGGTTGCAGAATAGACTAAGTCTGTGGACTAAGTCAATCGAAGGGCTTTCGAGGGCTCGGCGCAAGGAGCAACACATACAAAAGAACTGGTGGAGCCGACGGGGTTCGAACCCGTGACCTCCTCGATGCCATCGAGGCGCGCTCCCAACTGCGCTACGGCCCCACGTGCAGAAGTAACTTAATTTATAACACCCGCTCAGCAAACCGTCAAACCCCGTCGCCTGGGAGATTGCGCCCGCCGGCACACCATTGAATCCACGCAACTTACTGGCGACCCTTCATTTTCACCGGGCAGTACCGCAGGCACATTCCCATCCCCGTGTTTTCTGCTATGCTTGCAACAGATCGGGGTGTTCCGGTGTCTAACGTAAATAGGGACACGCCCTGGAGGATCCCTCGAGAATGGCGGCGTAAGGCATGTCCGACCTGGCACAATCTCTGCCGTGGGGCCGCGATGAATCCGAACTCGTGACTGAACTTCAGTCCGGATCGGATGCCGCATTCGACTGGCTCGTCACCTACTACCACGCCGGAGTGTACAACCTCGTTTACGGAATTCTTTCAGATTCAGCCGACGCTGCCGACGTGACCCAGGAAGTCTTTCTGCGCGCCTTCCGCGGTATTCGCGGCTTTCGTCGCGGCAGTTCGCTGAAGACGTGGCTTTACCGCATCTCGGTGCGCCAGGCTCTGAACCATCGCCGCTGGTGTTGGCGGCATCACCGGCAGCAGATTTCGATTGACGCCGAAGTAGAAGGCAGCAGCAACCCGGCTCTCGATTTGAAGGATGGCGAGGCATCGCCCTTCGAACAGCTGGAAGCGCGCGAGATGCAAGCCACGGTGCGCGAGGCTCTAGGTCAGGTGCCCGAGCTGTTTCGCAGCGCGGTGATTTTGCGCGATCTCGAAGGCCTGTCGTACGAAGAGGTGGCTGAGGTGCTGGAGGTTTCGGTCGGAACGGTGAAATCCCGCATCTTGCGCGGGCGCCGTATGCTGAAGGAAATTCTCGATCCGCTCTTGCACGCTCGCCAGGCCGAATCTTCCACCGAGTCGGCGCGCCATTCCTACCAGGCGCAATCAGCGCAACACGCCAATCAATTTGCGTCACCAACGGCGGCGCCGGAGCCGACTCTGGCTCCCGCAACCGCTCACGTCCTCGCCAGATCGCAGAGAGGCAATCAATGAATTGCCATCAAGCCGCGCCTCACCTCCCAGGATATCTCGATGGCGCGATCTCGCCGCGTCACCACGAACTCGTCCGCGCGCATCTTGCGGACTGCCAGGATTGCTACGCTCAGTTGGAACGCTACCGCCGCCTTGCGACTTGCCTCGCCAATGTCGCGCCCAGCTCTCCGCCAACCGACCTCGCGGTCCGCATTCGTGTGCGCGCCGCACGGTCTGGCGCTCCTTGGGCCGATCTGCGCCGCCTGTGGACCCGTGCAGTTGTCGCATTCGAAGATATCCTCAAGCCGATCGCGGTGCCCGCAACGGGGGGCATTCTGACGGCCTTGGTCGCTTTTGTTCTGGTCGTACAAAACATCCTGGTCGGCGTGCCCATGACCGGATTCGTGCCCAATGACCTTCCGCTCAATCTTGTGCAACCGGCTCGGCTCGAGAGCCTTGCCCCATTTCCGGTTCCCGGTGTCATCGGTCCCTCCGGCCATGCGGATTCTGGCACGTTGCTCCTGGAAGCCACGCTCAACGCCGAAGGTCAGGTCGTTTCCTACAAGATACTTGCCGGTCCCAATGACGCTGCCGTGCAGCACCAAATTGATCAGGTCATGCTGTTCTCGCGGTTCCGTCCGCAGTTGAGTTTCGGGCGCCCGCAGGATGGCGGCCGTGTTCTGCTAAGCTTCAGCGAAGTCCGCGTTCGCGGCTAGTCCGTCTTTCAACGTGTCATCTGACCTCCGCCTGGTGGAGTGGCACGCCGGATTCCGCTGTCATCACCTCCTGCACGACCTTGACTCTGCCCAAGCTGCCATTTACAGTTTGTCTGCATCTTTCATAGGAAGGCGCCCGCTGCTTCATCGGGGAAGGGCGCTCGCAGTTCGCGGGGAAATAACCGGTTCGCCGAGGAGCTCCGTTATCAGAAAGTTTCTTCAGGAATATTCCGCGCCCATCTTCTTCGTCGCAATCATCCTGCTGCTTGGCGCCACTGCCACTCCCACGACTCTCGCTCAGTCTGCCACTGAGACCGGTATCAGTGTGGAAGCCAGCCAGCAGATTTTTGCCACGATGTGTGCGCTGGACGCGGCAGGCTTCGACGCCGATGAAAGCACTCTTGCGGAAATGCCCTCGCGCCTCGCGCTGCGCGGCGAACTATTGAGGCTTCAAGGCCCCGCTACGGACACTTTGCGCCAGTACTATCGCGACCATGCGCTCGCGGATCCCGGGGAGACGCTCTCGCGCTACATCGCATTCGCACTGGTGGTCGGACCGCCGCCGCGCTTTCCATTCCTGCTGGATCACGACCTGCTTCCGCCTGACGTGCTGGTCATTGAAGATTTTGACGAGGTTCTCGCCAATTTTTATCACGAAGCTCATCTCGATTTGCGCTGGACGCGGGTTGAGCCGGAATACGATCGTGCCGTGCAACGCAGTCAGTCCCCGGTGCGCGCGATCGTCACCGTATGCAACGGATATTTGCGGGAGATTTACAATCCTCGCTACGGCCATTCGTTCACCGTGTACGTCGAACCTCTGGTTGGCAATCGCGCGAACTTTCGGAACAATGGCAACCACTATGCCATCGTCATTGGCGCCGGCCCGCAGTTTCCCACCGACGACGTCCGCCACGCCTATCTGCATTTCATGCTCGATCCGCTCCCGCTGAAATACCGCGACGCCTTGATGCGCAAGAGCGGCCTGCTGAATATCGGCGCGCGCGCCCCGCGCCTGCCCGCAGAATACAAGAGCGATTTCATCGCGTACGCGGACGAATGCTTCGTCAAGGCCGTCGAGCTGCGCGTTCGCCATCTCGCTCCCGAACAGCACGAGGCGGTTCTGGCCGAAAACGATCGTTCGGGCTTCGTCATGGTCCGCATTTTCGACACCCAGTTGCAGAAGTTCGAGAAAGCCGAACCGGCCATGTCCTTGTATTTCCCTGACCTGATTGAAGGAATTGACGTCGCCGCTGCCCAGAAGAGTTATGCAAATTTCAAATTTGCTCCGTCCGAGGAAGCTCCCGCGCAGGAACCTGCGGTTGCCGGCACTCCCGCGCAGCCGGGCCAGAAACCCGCTCAGCAAGTTGATTCGCAATCGGAGCGGGACCGCTTGCTCGCCGAAGGCGATCATCAGATTGCTTTGCAAGACGCCCCCGCCGCGATTGCTGCATTCCAAAAAGTGCTGGCAAAATCTCCTGATGACCCGCGCGCCAATTTTGGCCTGGCTGTCGCATCATTGCTCAATCACGACGCCGACCACGCGCAGGAGCTCTTCGAGAAACTTGTTTCCGCCCCGCCCTCGAGCAGCGATGATGCGGTAAACTCGACCGACGAATCCGACCCTGCGATTTTGGCTTGGTCCCATGTATATTTGGGGCGCTTGCATGACTTCGCGGAAGAGCGCGATCAAGCGCTCACGGAATACCGCTTGGCGCTGGCAATCGCGGGCGCGCCGGAGGCGGCTCGCGTAGCCGCGCAACGCGGAATCGATACGCCGTATAATCCGCGTGGCGCAAGCGGCGCAAGTGAACCGCAGAAGCCTTGACGGTTCGCCGATGCTTTAGCTGGTTCGTCCGATCTTGAGTGAATTGCGACACGGCTCGGTAGTTGCGGTGCCTGGTACGATTTTCCCAGCGCGTTCCAGCAATCTCAATAAAGGAAGGAAGTGAAATGAGAAAGATCGCTCCAGCAATTCGCAAAGCCACGGGGACCGCGTTTATATTGCTCGCACTCGCTCTCATTTACGCGCCGCTATCTTTCGCGCAAGATCAGCAACAACAGGCCAAGCCTGCAACTGAAGCCCCGTCCTTGGACAAGCTGCCTGCCAATGGCGCGCAACCTGCTCCAGCCGCGGCGCCCAAGCCGGCCGACCCTGAAGAAGAGGCTGCGTACAAAGCCCTCACCGACACCAAGCCAGAAGATGCCGATAAGCGCATTCAACTCGGCGAGCAGTACCTCCAGAAGTATCCGACCGGCAAATACGAGGAGCAGGTTTATTCGGCCCTGACGATTGCGGAAGAGTCCAAGCAGGATCTCCCGAAAATGTACGCTGACGCCGACAAAGCGCTGGCGCTCAATCCAGACGACGTCACTCTATTGGTTCTCGTCGGATGGGTCATCCCTCACAATAATGACCCCAACGATCTTGAGCAGGATCGCAAGCTGGACAAGGGCGAACAGTACGAAAAGCATGCCCTCGCACTTCTCACCACGCTGCCGAAACCGGCGAACATGACCGACGAACAATTCGCCAAGGCCAAGGCACAAGCGGAGTCGCAGGCGCACAGCGGCTTGGGTCTTATCTATTTCCGTCGCCAAAAATACGCTGAGGCTGTGGATGAATTCAAGCAATCCATCGCGAATACGGAAACCCCCGATCCCACTGACTATTACGTCATGGGAGTGTGCTTGACGCACCTGAGCCGCTTCACTGAGTCGGCCGATTCGTTCGAGAAGTGTGGCCAGATTCCCGGCGGACTCCAGGCTCGCTGCAAGCAGATGGCCGAGCAGGCCAAAAAGCAGTCGGCGACGGAGCTACAAGCACCTAAGTAGCGCTGAACCGCGTTTGCCAATCATCGCGCGTGCGATACATCCGAAGATGCGGACGCCATGGCGTAAGCGAGCGCACGATTCTCGTATTTGCGTGGCTGCGGCAACTTGTAGAACTCCGAGGTCGGGCCCGCCGTAACTGGGCTACGATCCGCTGGACCATGTTGCAAAAAGTGTTTTCACTATGACTGAAGAGGAGCGCAGAGAACTGGAGGCAATCCTTGGGCATCATTTCACTCGCCCGGAGGAACTCGATCGTGCTCTCACGCACCGCTCGCATCGCCAAACCTCCAACGGCACCGACAACGAGCGCCTCGAATTCCTTGGCGACCGCGTCCTCGGACTGGTCGCCAGCGAAACTCTTTGCCGTTCCTTCCCGACCTGGGACTCGGGCCAGCTTTCGAAGGGATTAGCCCGCCTCGTGAGCGCTGCTTCCATTCATGGCGCTGCCAGGAAGTTGGAATTAGGCAATTATCTCCTTCTAGGCCCAGGAGAGGAGAAAACCGGCGGACGCGATAAGAAGAGGCTGCTCGCCGACGCATACGAAGCCATTCTGGGCGCAATTTATCTTGACGCCGGCCTGGATGCCGCAGCATCTTTTTTGCGGCGCACCCTGCTTGATCCTGCGCTCGCGGACTGTGCCGATGGCCTCGAGAGCGCCGATCACAAATCGGCCTTGCAGGAATGGCTGCAGCAACGCGCGCGAAAGCCCGTCGAATATCGTGTTCGCAACGAGTCGGGCCCTGAGCATCAGAAGGTTTTCGAGGTAGAAGTCTGGCACGCAGGCGAGAGGCTTTCGGCTTCTGAAGGTCGCAGCAAGAAAGAAGCAGAGCAGGAGGCGGCGCGTGCCGCTCTGGAAATTCTGGCGGCCCGCACCGCCAAAGCCTGAAGGGAGTTCATGGAAGTCGAAACCACCGCGCCGCTACCCGACAATATCTCCGGCCGTAATCCGCAGGACGCTCCGCCGCAACCCGCCGCTCAACGTCGCGGCTCGAATTCGAAAAGCTGGGTCGCCGAATACGCGGAATCGCTGCTGGTTACCATCCTACTGGCTCTTTTCGGCACTACTTTCATCGTTCAAGCCTTCAAAATTCCCTCGCAATCCATGGAGCCGACGCTCCTGGTCGGCGACCACTTGCTCGTAAACAAATTTATCTTCGAAGGACGCGGCGCCTGGTACGAAAAAATCCTGCCGTACCGCCCCATTCGCCATGGCGACATCATCGTTTTCAAGTTTCCCTTTGACGATCATCCGCACTACGTCAAGCGCGCCATTGGTCTTCCCGGCGACCGCATTCGCATCGTCAACCAGCAGCTGTATGTGAACGATCAGCGGATTGATGAGCCTTACGTCGTCCACGATCCCACCTACGAAGATCCCTTCGGCGATAATTTTCCTCCCACGAACCGTTCTTTTCTGGATATCGGCCTGCGTCCTGAGTGGGCTGCCGACATTCTGAATTACGTCCGCCACGGTGAATTGATCGTTCCCTCCGATAAGTACTTCGCGATGGGCGATAATCGCGATCGTAGCTGGGACAGCCGCTACTGGGGCTTTGTGGACCGTGACGCGATCATGGGCCGTCCCATGCTCATTTACTGGTCGGTGCAAGCCACACCCGATGACTACAAATCCCGCGGCGCCTACGGCATTCTCCAAGGCATCGCCGAAACTCTGACGCATCTTCGCACCGGAACCCGCTGGCACCGCATGCTCCGCGAAGTCCACTAACGACTCGACGGACCGAGCGAAACGCTTCGAGATTCGTGGACTGCAGCGGCGTTAGCCGCAACCAGAAATCCTGCGACGTCTCGGTTTTCTCTCCGCACTCTGCGAGTCTGCGGTAAACGGAATCCTCCGTGCTCTCTCAGCGGTTCTCTGTGACCTCTGCGGCGATCCGTGGCCCGTCGAAGCCCCCGAAGATTGCGACAACCCCTCGGGCCGCCCGAAGGATTGTGTATCATGGACACCGCAGGCCGCGTCGCCATGGCACAAACACTGTCCGAACCCGCTCTCCGCGCCGAGCGTCTCACGACGCCGCCACGCCGCCGCAGCTGGACCCGTTGGCCCAAATATATCTTCTTGTTCGTCATCTTTCTGTGGGTCGTGGACGTCGGAATATCGCTGCTCATTCGCCATACGCCCCTGCAAAAAAGATTAACGACGCGTCTGGAATCGGTTTTCGGCCGAAACGTGGAGGTCGGCAGCTACGATTTTTCTCTGTGGGGCGGCCCTACTCTCAAAGCCAATTCCGTCACCTTCGGCGAAGATCCCAGATTCGGCTACGAATATTTTCTGCGCGCTGAATCACTCACCGTACGCCTTCGTTGGCAGAGTCTTTTTCGCGGGCACTTGCAGCTCGGCACCATCTCGCTCGTAAGTCCCAGCCTTAATCTGGTTCGTAACGCAGACGGCGATTGGAATGTTGCCGAATGGCTGCCGAAACCCCGCGGCTCCGCAACAGGCGGCGCAACGCCGCCGCATTCCGCGGTCCGCTTTGGCCGCATCGAAGTGGATTCCGGCCGCATCAATTTCAAGCGCGCTGCCGAGAAGCTCCCGTTCGCTTTAGTTAACGTCAACGGCTACCTGGAACCCGACGGCCAGGGACGGTGGACCATGAACCTGCAAGCGGTGCCCACGCGCGCCGCGGTTGTCGTCCAGCAGGCCGGCACCATATATGTCTCGGGTCACGTCGGCGGCACTTCCTCGCGTCTGCGCCCGGCCGTCCTCGATCTGGCATGGGGTGACGCTTCGCTTTCGGACGTTCTTCGTCTCGCGCGCGGCTACGATTTCGGCATTCGCGGAAATCTTGCCCTGCTCGTCCATGCCGATACCGAAAGTGACAACTGGCTCCTCCAAATGCACGCCGAGCTTCGCCAATTACATCGCTGGGATCTCGCCCTGCGTCCCGATAATCCCGCGCTGAATTTAAATGCAAAAATCACCTTGTACCCGCGCGCTTCTGGACTAGACGTGACCGACGCAACGCTGGAAGCTCCTCATTCCTGGGCGCGCGCCCATGCCCGTTTCTCCTGGCAAACTCCCGCGGATTTCCAACCGCCCAAGATGCAAATCTCTTCGCCCGATCAAATAGAAATCACCCAATCGCAGGTAGATCTCAACGACGTGCTCGCCTGGATCCGCGCGTTTCACTCGAACGTAGCCAGCGATCTGTCGCTCCGTGGCTTCGCCAGCGTGCACGCGGGCTTTTCGGCCCGGCCGCCGCGACTGACCTCGGCGGTGGGCGTAATCTCAGGCGCGGAGGTCGCCAGCGCTCGCCTGCGTGTCCCGGTGCACATCGGCCTGACGCAATTTCGCTACGACCACGAAATATTCACGCTGTTGCCGTCCACCATCTCGTACGGAACGTCGGACGGCTCACTGCGCGCAGAAACAATCGCGCATCCGGGATCGCGCGATTTCCCCACGTATCATCTCGCCGGCAATCTCTCCCAAGCTCGCGATCTGGTGGCTACGGCCGGCGCTCTGGGATGGAATATTTCGCGCGGCTGGGATATCGCCGGCCCGGTTCGCTGCGATCTGCGCTGGTTAGGCGCGAAATTTCCCTGGCAAACGCAGCCCGTCGGCACGATCGAATGGGGAGGGGAACCGGGCGGCGCTTCCTTGCTTACTCCATTCCTGGATCAGCCCGTTACGCAGATCAGGGCGCGCGCGGATTTGAAGTCCGGCTCTCGCCACATTGCGCTAACTTCTGCCGATGCATTCGGCGCTCGTTGGACCGGCACGTTCGATCGTCGCGATGCAGACACTGGATGGCAATTTGCGCTCGCCGCTGACCATCTCGCCGCTTCGGAGGTGGATCGCTGGCTCAATCCCCGCTGGCGTGAAAGCTTTCTCGACCGTATGCTGCCATTCCTGAATTCTAGTTCGCCCTTGAATGTCGTTCCTGAAAATCTTCGCGCCCAGGGCCAGATCTCCGTGGATGAATTTTCGCTGGTGCCGCTGGTCGTTCGCCATCTGCAAGGCGATTTGAAAATTGGCGGCCGCCACCTGCAGCTTTCCGCGGCAAAGGCGCAGTTCTATGGCGGCAATCTCGATGGCTCCTTCGACGCACAATTGACCGCGCTGCCGTCCTATCGCATTCATCTCGATTATTCGCGCGTTGATCTTGCCGCGCTGTCTTCCGCCTTCCGCACGCTCGACAATATGTTTGCCGGGTCCGCTTCCGGCGCCATCGCGTTCGATTTCCATGGCGCCGATCGCGCCGATCTGATTTCTTCGCTCGAATGTCGAGGTCGCGCTCGCATCACCGACGCGCGGCTCGGCGCCCTCAACCTCACAGCATCGCTAAGTGAGGGTGAACTGTCGCCGGGTGCCAGTTCGTTCAGCGAATCCTCCGCCGAATTCGCCTGCCGCGACGGCAAAATCATGTTCCAGAATTTGGCGTTCGCCGGCCCAACCCAGCAAATCACCGGCTCCGGCTCCGTGGACTTCGCCCGCAATCTTGACCTGCGCCTGCGCAATTCATCTGGTTCGGAGGACGAAGTTCCTTCACCGCGATCCCCTCACGCGGCCGCAAACAACACCTATCAGCTCACCGGTACTCTACAATCGCCCACGATCGAGCCTGCACAACTAGCGCCGGCCCCCCATTGAATCCAACCAAGCGCGCGTTTGCCTCGTCCAATGCCCTATGCTAGCGTTTAACCAAATGGGCAAATGCTTCAGCGCACGGAGGGATTTTTTTAGGACGCCTGGCGCGCCGTTCTACTTAGCAGTGCTCGCCGCCGCGGCGCTCCTGACTTTCTCCCCTCGCGCAAACCCTTCCGAACGTATCCACCTGATTCCGAAATTCACCACCGGCCAGTGCTTCCGCTACCAAATCGAAACGCGCACAACCACCACCAGCAACACCACCACTCCGGTAGTGAATCCGGAAGCCCCGTCGCAGCTAAAACAAATTTCCGACCTGCAGCTTCGCCTCGACGTTCTCGACGCCCAATCGGCTCCCGATGGCGCTCTGGGCACCGTCCGGCTTCGCGTCACCTACGAAAAAGCCAGCGCCACCACCGAAAGTGATGCGTACGACCCCGCAGCCGACGCGCTCGAAGACCAATACAATCGGCTCCAGGGCCGCTCGATAGAATTTACGATTGAACCCACTGGCGAAGTTTCAAAAATCACCGGACTCGACGACGTTTTCTCGAATCCCGCCGCCGCTGCCACCGTGCACGCCTGGATCAACGGACTTTCGGCCAGCGCGAAGCTGCCGCACGAAGGAATCGCCATCGGTCAAAAATGGAACAACGAGCGCCCGCTCGAAAATACGCCACTTGCCGGCTTGATCTCCCGCACCGAATCCACTTATCTGCGCGATGAGCCGTGCCAGACGCAAGACAAGTCTGCGCCCTCCGGCCCGGCCGCCGCGAAAGACACGCCCTCCTGCGCCATCGTTCTCACGCGCTTTGAAATCGTGCGCCACGGCTCTGAAAGCCCAGACTCCACTCCCGACGACTACCGCCACAACGGCCTGCGGACCTCCGGCACCTGGACCGGAAACGGTGAAAGCCTCGACGCGATTTCGCTGCAAAACGGGATGATCACTCGCTCCACGCAAACGTCCAAGCAGGACATGGACTTCGAAATCGTCAGCGCCCTCTCCGGCTCGAAAATTCACTACGTAGGCCACGTCGAGAGCCAATCCGAAATCGCGCTCCTGCCGCCAAACGCACCCGGCGCGGACGCTGCGCCCCAAACCCGTCCCTGACCTCGCCGGCGTCATAAGCACGTGGCACGCATCGCAGCCACTTTCCGTCATCCTGAGCCCAGCGAAGCCTGCCTGTGCCGCAGGCAGGGTTCTCCCTCATATACCGGCGTCTCCGCGCGGGAGCAAGCGGCCACTTGCGGCATAAGGTATAATGGTAGTTTTCAACCCAGCGCATCGCGCGCACTGAGGACCCGGCCATGAATTTCAAGCTAGCCAGCGATTACGATCCCCGCGGCGACCAGCCTCAAGCCATTTCTCAACTCGTCCGCGGCGTCAACGACGGCGACCGTCACCAGGTCCTCCTCGGCGTCACCGGCTCGGGTAAGACCTTCACCATCGCCAAGGTGATCGAAGCAATCAATCGCCCTACGATCGTCCTCGCGCACAACAAGACGCTCGCCGCCCAGCTCTTCCACGAATTCAAGTCCTTCTTCCCCGAGAACGCGGTCGAATATTTCGTCAGCTATTACGATTACTACCAGCCGGAAGCCTACGTCCCGGCCAGTGACACCTACATCGAAAAAGAATCCACCATCAACGACGAGCTCGACAAGCTGCGCATGAGCGCCACGCGCTCCCTCTTCGAGCGGCGCGACGTCATCATCGTCGCTTCCGTTTCCTGCATCTATGGCCTCGGCTCGCCCGAGGCCTATTACGGCATGATGCTCCTGCTGGAAAAGGGCATGTCCATCACGCGCGAGGCAATCCTCCGCAAACTCGTCGAAATTCAGTATGAGCGCGCCGAAGACCTGCGCCGCGGCACCTTCCGCGTCCGCGGAGATATGATTGAGATCTATCCGCCCTACGACGACCTCGCCGTGCGCATCGAGCTGTGGGGCTCGCAAATCGAAAACATCCGCAAAATTGACCCGCTCACCGGCCAAATCCGCCTCACGCGCGAAGGTGAAATCACGCGCCAGCCGATCTACCCGAAAACGCATTACGTTCTCCCCGCCGAGCAAAGAGAACGCGCTATCCAGAGCATCTACGAGGAACTTGATTGGTGGAAGGGCGAGTTGAGCCGCCAGGGAAAAATCGTCGAATCGCAACGCATCGTGCAGCGCACCAACTTCGATATCGAGATGATGCGTACCATCGGCTATTGTCACGGCATCGAAAATTATTCGCGCCATCTTTCCGGACGCTTGCCGGGAGAAGCCCCGCCCACCCTGCTCGATTACGTTCCGTCGGACTACCTGCTCGTCGTGGACGAATCGCACCAGACCGTGCCGCAGCTTCACGCCATGTATCATGGCGACCGCTCGCGCAAACAGACGCTCGTGAACTACGGCTTCCGAATGCCCTCGGCGCTCGATAATCGCCCGCTCACTTTCGAGGAATTCGAGCATCGCACCAATCAAGTCGTTTACGTTTCAGCGACCCCCGGTCCCTACGAACTTACTAAAACCGGTGGCGTGGTCGTCGAACAAGTGATCCGCCCCACGGGACTCGTTGACCCCGAAGTTGAAGTCCGCCCTGTAAAAGGCCAGGTGGACGATCTCCTCGAGCAAATTCGCCAGCGCACCGCGCGCAATGAGCGCATCCTGGTTACCACGCTCACCAAACGCATGGCCGAAGATCTCGCCGAATATTTCGCCGAAGTCGGGATCAAGGTTCGCTACCTGCACTCGGAAATCGAGACTCTCGAGCGCGTCCGCATCCTGCGCGACCTGCGCCGCGGCGAATTCGACGTCCTCATCGGCATCAATCTCCTTCGCGAAGGGCTCGACCTTCCCGAAGTTTCGCTCGTCGCTATCCTCGATGCCGACAAAGAAGGCTATCTGCGCAGCGCCACCTCGCTCATCCAGACCATGGGCCGCTGCGCCCGCCACTTGGAAGGCCGCGCTATTCTATATGCCGACCGCATGACGGACTCCATGCGCCAGGCCATCGGCGAAACCAGCCGCCGCCGCGCCAAGCAGGAGGCCTACAATCGCGAGCATCACATCACGCCGCAATCCATCATCAAATCCGTGGATATGCAGTTGGCTCGCATCATTGAAGCCGATTACTTGCCTGTTCCTGTTGATGACGCCGTCATCGGGGACATCACCACGGAAGCTCAGTTGGTCCAGGTCGTCGCCCAGCTCGAAAACCAGATGCGCGAAGCCGCCAAAAATTTCGAGTTCGAACGCGCCGCCGCGCTGCGCGATCGTGTCCGCGGCCTGAAACAGCGCGACCTCGGCGCCATCTTTTCGCCCATCGAAGTGGATTCCTCGGCTGCGGCTCTGCCTGAAGCATCGAGCGCTGTACCGAGCGCGGCTCCGGCTGCAAGCGAAGAAGAATTGAGCGCCTTCGTGGAAACCCCAGCCTCCGCCACCCCGTCAAACGCGCCGTCTTCTGCCGGCGAGGCTCCGCAAGTCAGAAAACGGTCGCGCGCGGCCAAAGTTTCTAGAAAGTCCTGATCTCACCAACGAGGAACGAGAGAACCCATTGAATAAAATACCGTCGGTTGCTCGCTCGCAGATGATGCGGTTTCCGCTCTTGGCATTTGCTGCCCTGATGTTTTCTGCCCCCGCCCATTCTCAAAGCCAAACTCCAACTCAACCTCCAAGCCCAACGCAAGCGCAGCCCGCTCCGCTCTATCCGCCCGGCAACGAATTCGGCGTTTGGGGAGGCTACTCCGTCGCGAACTCGCAAATCTTCGGCTCCACGTCCGATCGCCAACTCGGGGTATTCGCCTTGCGTTACGCCCGCACTTTGTACGACAAGCCCTCCACCGCCCTGCAGTACACGCTCGATATCGTGCCGCTCGAAACGTTGCGCCAACCTACGTACCAGGTCTGCACGCCGCCGACAGGGCCGAGCGGCTACTGCGCCACCGGCCGCGAGACGGTTTACGGCGGCGGCGTCAGCCCTATCGGCCTAAAATTGAATTTCCGGCGTGTGCATCGCCTACAACCGTTTATCGCCTCCACGGCCGGATTTGTCGCGTCCCTCAGACCCGTGCCCGTGGACATTCCGGGAGGCACGCAGTTCAATTTCACGTTTGATTTTCAAACAGGAGTGGACTGGTTCAATTCAGCGCGCGACCGCGCCTGGCGTTTCGGCTACAAGTATCAGCATATTTCCAATGCCTACCGGCACAGTTTCAACCCAGGGGTGGACGTCCACGTCTTCTACATCGGCTACTCGTTCTTCAAGTAGGTTCCCGCGGCCAGCTGGATTTCTCCTCGCGCTCTAGCTTTTCTCCGCGACCTCTATGGTGGAGCTTTTGTCTTTGCCGTTGCAGCCTCACACCAACCCGCGCTTCAACTCTTCCAGAGGATAAAACGTCCCGCGCCATTTAATCCCGCCCTGCCACAAGGTCACAATCGTGGACCGCGCCAGCATCCACCCGAATATCAGCGCCCCAATCGGATGCGTCAACGCATAAAGCGGCGAAACGCCATTTTCAATCGCCACGCCGCACTCCGCGCAAATCGCTAACCCGACGGCGATTCCCGCGAACGCCCGCGACCATCCGTGCACAAAAGGCAAAACCACCCAAGGCATCACACTTAGGAGTAAGAGTCCCAGAATCTGAACGCAAACCATCGGCAAGCTGAACCCCGTCGTCGCAAAAAAATTCTTAGTCGTGCCCCGAATGATGTTCCGCACGCCCTTGTGCCAGTAAACGCTCACGGAACTCCCTGCTTTCGCGATCCCGGAAGAGCATCCGGCCTCTTTCACCAATTTGCCGAGCTTCACGTCGTCAACCACTTCCATCGCCAGCCGCCGATGTTCGCCGATTTTTTCGTACGCGCTGCGCCGGATCAATTGAAACGCGCCGATGCCCACATAGCTCCCCGATTTCGGGTCGCTCACGCGCCACGGCCGGATTCCGATCAGAAATGCCATTCCGAAAAATGTCATCGCGATTTTCTCGCCGACTGAAAACATTTTCGTGTGACAGAGCAAAGGCATGTGGTCCCAATGTTTTTCCTCCGCCAGGGCGATCGAGAGCCGCAGCACCTTAGGTTCGAAATGGACATCCGCATCCGTAAAGACGAGCCACTCTCCGGTCGAATGCTCGAACGCCTTTTGCAACGCGTGCGGTTTGCCCAACCAACCGGCGGGTAGGGAAGAAATGCTCATGACCTTCAACCGCTGGTCCTTCCGCGCCGCGCTCTGCAGAATGCTCTCCGTGGCGTCTTCGGAACGGTCGTTCACGGCGATCACGTCGTACTTCGGATAATCCAGCGCCAGAAATGTATCCAGCGCGGCGGCCAATTTCTCCGCTTCGTCGCGCGCGGCAAACAAAATGGAGACGCTCGGGCAGCTCGCATCATTCAACGGCGCGACTTTCTGCAATCCGGGAATGGACAGCGCCCCCAACGCCAGATCAATGGACTGCACAAACCAAATAAACGCGGTCAGTCCCAGCAATCCGATCCAGAACCAGTGCAAGATACAATATCCTCCTGCGCGTTGCGAACGAACACGCTATGCTATCACCTTGCATGGCGCGCTCTGTTTCCATCGTCGGCGCAGGACGCCTGGGTCGCACCCTTGGTCGCTGCCTCCGCCGGCTCGGGTGGCGCATCGGGCCGGTGGTGACGCGCTCCGCGGCTACCGCGCGCGCAGCGGTCCGCGCGATCGGCGCAGGCAGGCGGTATTCCACTCTCACGCGCGAGGTCATGGATGCCGATGTTATTCTATTGGTGACGCCGGACGACGCGCTTGCCGCTGTGGCCCAGAAATTAGCGAGTCTTGCGGGCAGGACTTGCCGCGGTAAAATCGTACTGCACGCCAGCGGCGCTCTGGACAGTTCGATTTTGCGGCCGCTCGCGCGTTGCGGCGCTGCCATTGGTTCGATTCATCCTATGCAAACGTTCACAAACCGCTCGCAACCGAATCTGCAAGGCGTGATTTTCGCCGTCGAAGGTGATCCGCGCGCGCTGCGCGCCGCTGCCACCATTGCGCGCACGCTGGGCGGCGTTCCTGTGACTGTCGCAGGCCGCCATAAGCCTGCCTACCACGCGGCCGGCACTCTCGTCGCAGGCCACGCGTTAGCGCTCACGGAAGCTGCCTCGCAGGTCCTCGTCAAAATCGGGTTCACCCGCCGGCACGCCGCGCAAACCCTGCTGCCGCTAATGCGCCAGATGCTCGACAATTTCGAAAAGCATGGCGCGCAAGCTGCGTGGACCGGCCCCACCGCGCGTGGCGACTATGCGACGGTCAGAAAACATCAAAAGGCCTTGCGCCAGCTTCCGCCCGAATTCGGCGATTCCTACGCCGCTCTCGTACGGCTATCCGCCAGGGTTCTTGCCAAGAATCCGGCCAGCAAGTTGAAACAGTTAGATCGCGGGCTGAAAAATTCTAGGAGGAATCCGCATTGAAGAATCTGCACATTCCCGTCGAACACACCACCCTCGCGAACGGCTTGCGTGTGGTCGTCTCGCCAGACCGTTCTGCGCCTGTCGTCACGGTTGGCGTTTACTATCAAATTGGCTTTCGCCTTGAACCGCGCGGACGCAGCGGTTTCGCGCACCTTTTCGAGCACATGATGTTTCAGGGTTCCGAACACGCCGGCAAGATGGAACACATTCGCCTCATCAATTCCTCCGGTGGCATGCTCAACGGCACCACCAACTACGACATCACCAATTATTTCGAATCCGTTCCCTCGAATGCGCTCGAGCGCGTGCTGTGGCTCGAAGCGGATCGCATGCGCGCTCTGAAAGTGGACGACGAAAATCTGCGCAACCAGCGCGACGTGGTCAAGGAAGAGGTTCGCGTCAACGTTATGAATCAGCCCTACGGCGGCTTCCCGTGGCTTGATCTTCCGCCGGTCGCTTTCCGCAATTGGCCCAACGCCCACAATTTTTACGGCGACTTCGCGGACCTCGATGCCGCCACTCTCGCCGACGTGCAGACGTTTTTCCACACGTATTATTCGCCGAACAACGCGGTCCTGCTGATCGTCGGTGACGTTGAGCCTGCGCAAGGTTTCGCGCTCGCCAAAAAATATTTCGAAGAGATCCCCGCGCATCCGCTCCCTCCGCGCGCCGATGTTTCCGAACCGCCGCAAACGGAAGAACGCCGCGGCGAGGTTCCCGAAAAATTTGGCCCGCTTCCAGCCATCGCCATCGGATACACCGTACCGCAGCGCGGCAACCCGGATTGGTACGCCGCGTCCATTCTCGATCGCGCCCTGCATGGCGGCCGCGTAGGACGCATCTATCGCCGCCTCGTTCTCGAAAAAGAAATTGCCGTCGAGACCGATGGCGGCGCGGACATCATCGAAACCAACGGCCCCACGCAGATGGTCACGCGCATTTTCCACAAGCCGGAGTTCACCACGGAGAGCGTCATTGCGGAATTCGACGAAATTATTCGCGAAATCCAGCAAAAGGGAATTACCGAGGAAGAACTCGCGCCGGTGAAGGTGAAACTGCGCGCCGATTATTTCTCGAATCTCGAAAGTGGTATGGGCGCGCATATGCCCCGCTTCGGGCTGATGCACTATCTGGCGTGTTTCACCCTGTTCGACGGCGACCCCGGAAGAATTAATACGATTCTCGACGGATTCGAGGCCGTCACGCCCGCGCAAGTCCAAGCGGCCGCGCAAAAATATCTCGTCCCCCGCAATCGCGCCATCCTGGTGCGGCGTCCGATCGCAAAGGACGTGGCGGCATGAGCGGAACTACCACCAAAACTATGACCACAGCCTCCGGCACCACCGCAACTGAGCAGTCGCAGCTAACCGCCGTTCCGCCGCTCGGCCCGGAACGGCCCGTCGCGTGGCCCAAGCGCGCGGTGCACACTCTTTCCAACGGCATGCAAGTCGTGCTCGCCGAATTGCGCACCTTCCCGAAAATTTCCGCGCAACTTTTCTTCCGCAGCGGAAATGCCAGCGTGGCCCATCGGGCGCCGGGCCTCGCTGATATCACTGCCACGGTGGTGCGCACCGGCACAGCCTCGCGCCCCAGCCGCCAGATTGAAGAGGATCTTCGCCGCATGGGTGCCGATCTCGGCACGCAGGCGGGCGCCGATTCCAGCGCGATTTCGCTTTCCGGGCTCGCCGAGTTTTCTGAGGGTATCTTCGAACTCATGGCCGATCTCGCGCGCAACGCTTCATTTCCCGCCGAGGAATTTGAACGCGAGCGCGGCCGCAAGATCGAAGGGCTGCGCATCGAACGCACCACGCCTGCGTTTCTCGCGAGCGAGCGCTTCCGCCGCGTCATCTTCGGCCAGCATCCTTACGCCATAATCTCGCCCACCGAAGAGGACGTCGCGTCCTACCAACGCGCGCAACTCCAAGAATTCTACCGCCAGAATTATTCGCCCTCGAACGCGCTGCTGATCGTCGTCGGCGATTTCTCCAGCGACGCGCTGCTCGCGCAAATCGAAAAAGTTTTCGGCACCTGGCAAGCTCCGCAGCCGCCGCCACAAATTTCGCCCGCGCCGCCGCACATTCCTGGACGCCAGGTTCACCTCGTGCATCTGCCCGGAAGCGTGCAAACGCAAGTGGTCGTCGGCAATCTGGCCATCACCCGCCGCGATCCGGATTGGTTTCGTCTGGTGCTTGCCAATTCGATTTATGGCGGCGCATTTCATTCGCGCCTGGTCATGAATATCCGCGAACAGAAGGGCTACACCTATAGTCCGCGCAGCGGACTGCAATCGCTTCGCCAGCACGGATATTTCAGCGTGCATGCTGCGGTCCGCAACGACGTGACCGCCGCCACGCTCACCGAAATATTCTACGAAATGGACCGCATGCGCTCGCTTCCGGTCACTCCCGAAGAACTGGAAAGCGCGCGCAGCTATCTAACAGGCGTGTTCTCGCTGGGAGTTGCTACGCAGGACGGCCTGCTCGGTCAGCTCTCCACGATTTATCTCGACCGCTTGCCCGAGGACCATCTCGAAACCTATCGCCAGAAAGTTCATGCGCTCACCGCTGATGATGTCCTCGCCGCCGCGCGCCGCCACTTCGATTCCCCCAACGCGCAAATCATTCTGGTAGGCGACCGCGCCCAAATCGCCGAGCAAGCCGCCCTCTTCGGCGAAGTCACCGAATACGATGCGCAAGGCAATCGCGCATAACCGGATTTCGCGCGTGGCGGCGGTCGCACTCGCTGTTCTATTCAGTGCGGCGATGTGCGCTTCGGCGCCGCCGCAGAAGAAGGCAACAACGGCGAAGCCGGTTGACTTGAACTCGGCGACCGTCGAGCAATTGCAGAGCGTTCCCGGCATAGGGCCGAAGACCGCGCAAGCCATCATAAATTTTCGGGAGAAGAGCGGGCCATTCCGCCGCGTGGAAGACCTTCTGGCAATCAAAGGCATCAGCAGGCGCAAACTCGAAGAGTTGCGCCGGTACGTCACCGTCACACCGCCGCACGAGACAAAATCGCAGTAGCCCGCGTTTCTCTGCGTTTTCAGCGTCTCCGCGGTAATCCCGAATCTCTCCGTGTTTCGCGGCTGTTCTCTGTGCCCGGCGCCTACCTCGACGGAGTCGGGGCGTTCAATATTTGAACCCAGCCCGAGCGCGCTCCACTACTGCCGCGATTTCGCAGCGTCAAGCGCCAAAGGCACCTGTTCAACAATCTCCAATCCGTACCCATCCAGCGCCACAACCTTCCGCGGATGGTTGGTCAACACGCGAATCCGCCGCAATCCCAAATCAATCAAAATCTGCGCGCCAATGCCGCTTTCGCGCTGCACCAAACGCTGCCGTCCCAGGTCGTGCTCCATTTCGTCGCGCGCATGGAAACGGATGCGCGGCAACTCCGCCGCATCGGCGTCGCGTGGGGCGTCAATCTGAAATCCGCGCCCAGTGTGATGTAAATAAACGAACACCCCGCGATCCTCTTTCGCAATGGCTCCCAGCGAGCGCTCGATGATGGCGTGGCAATCGCAGGCTGTCGAGCCGAAAACGTCGCCGGTGAGGCAATGCGAATGCACGCG
This sequence comes from uncultured Acidobacteriota bacterium, assembly GCA_963804655.1. Lineage (GTDB taxonomy): Bacteria > Acidobacteriota > Terriglobia > Acidiferrales > UBA7541 > Palsa-295. Next base: position 1,332,130 of record CAWDRE010000002.1, read on the forward strand.
CACCAAAGGCGGCCCGGCCTTGTCTGTGTCCCCTTGCGAAATGTCCCCACGCACGAGCGCTACGTGCAATTCGTGGTCGGCGTCATTCGAGTAGGCAATCATCCGAAAATTTCCATGCCGCGTCGGCAACACGGATTCCGCGATGCGCCGCACGTGCCGCTCGTGCTGCATGCGGTAACGAATCAGGTCCGCCACGGTCAAGAGTTTCATTCCGTGCAAACGGCAAAATTCCACCAACTGCGGAATCCGCGCCATGCTGCCGTCGTCGTTCATCACTTCGCATATCACGCCTGAATGGTCCAGGCCCGCCAGCCGCGCCAAATCCACCGACGCTTCGGTCTGTCCAGCGCGTACCAGCACGCCGCCATTGCGCGCGCGCAAAGTGTAAACGTGCCCCGGCCGCGCCAGGTCCTCGGGACGCGTGTTCGGATCCGTCGCCGCCAATATCGTCGTGGCCCGGTCGGCCGCGCTGGTGCCGGTGGTCGTTCCGCGGCGCGCGTCAATCGGCTCGCAGAAGGGTGTGCCAAACATCGAGGTATTGCGCGGAGTGATCGGCGCGAGAGCCAAGGCGTCGCAGCGCTGTTCGGTCATAGCCAGGCAAATCAGTCCGCGCCCGAACTTGGCCATGAAGTTGATCGCTTCCGGCGTAACCTTCTCCGCCGCCATGGTCAAATCGCCTTCGTTTTCGCGGTCTTCGTCATCCACCAGGACGATCATCCGTCCAGCCTTGATTTCTTCCAGCGCTTCCTCGACGGAAACAAACGGCGCTTTTCTTTCAGGCATAGGGGTGTGCTCCAGGATTCATGTGTTCACCCTTGAATATATCACTGGGGGGCGAGCGTGGCGACGGAAGGCTGCTTAGTCGGCGGAAGTGTCGGCGTTGGCTTCTTTGCCTACCAGCACGCTCACGTCTCGCAGATTGCGGTAGATTTCTCGATAGGACTGCACCAGCGAAGTCTCATGGTAGGGGACGCCATGCGATCGGCAGTAGGACTTGACCACTTCTTGGGCCTTGCGAAGCTTGTTTGTAGGCATGGTCGGAAACAAATGGTGTTCGATTTGGCAGGATAGGCCGCCCATACAGTAATCCACGCCAGGATGTTTCTTAATATTGCGGCTGGTGAGCACCTGTTCACGCAGGAAGTTCACGGCCGTGCCGCCTTCTTGCAGAGGCATGCCCTGATGGTTCGGCGCGAAGATCAAGGTCAAATACAGCCCCAAAAACGCTTGCTGCGCGATGACGAACAGAATTGCGTGTTGCCAACCGAGCAGGAAAGTGAGCAATCCGAGCAACCAGATCGCGTGCAGGATTAGGAAGCTGACCTCGATCACTGGATGGGCCACCTTGCGGCGCATCAGGAAGCGGACGCTATCGTATTTCAAGAAAAACGCTTCGAGCAGCGACAATGGGAAAAACGAGAAATGCTGGTATTTCACGGAGAGTCGAGCGAGGCCGTGTTTTCCGGCAGCCTGCCCTTCGGAAAATGCAAAGGGAAGAATGTCCACGTCAGGGTCGGCAGTGACGTGGTTCGGAGAGCAATGGTGGTGATTGTGCTTATCGAGCCACCAACTGTAGCTGAAGCCCAGTAAAAGATTCGAGTGCAGCAGGCCGAGAGCTTCGTTGCCAGCCGGTTTGCTGAAAATTTCCTGATGACCGGCGTCGTGGACGATGAAACCCAATTGCGCGAAGACGAACGCCAGGAAAGCGGCGTTGCAAAGTTCCAACCACGGATTCTGAAACCATTTGATCAGCAGGAATGCGCCGACGAACAGGACCAGGTTGAGGATTATTTTGCGGACGTAATAGGCCGGCTGCTTCGCCAATAAACCGCTCTGCCGCACCAGCGTCAATAAATCACGAAATTCGTCGCCCGCTGTCACTCGCATCTTCCCCCTCTAATTTTTCGACCAATAATTGTTCGCAGGCACTGCGCTGCAGCTTTTTGCGAGGTGCGCACCAGGACGAGCACAACATCGGCAGAATTCTTATTCTGCCGCCGGATCCCCTGATGATGGTGCGGTGAAGCACCTATCATAGCGGAAAATTTAATATTTTCGAAGCATAGTTACAGTCGAGTGGCTTATGTGTTTCCCATCCGACACAACACGAGAGTTATGTGCGTCAGGCTTCAACGTGCAGTTCCGCTTTGGAGTGTGCTGTGGTTCAGTGCGGCACGGCGGGATCGAGAGCCGGATTTGGTCACCTGGATCGTGCGGCGAATAAAAACAGGGTTACTTCCCTAATTGAGCTTGGACGTCCGCGAGCGTTTTCCGTACTGCGGCAGAGTCCGGAGCGTTGGGAGCAGCCTTCAGATAGGCGCGAAGTTGCACGTAGGCGCCATGGAGGTCGTGTTGCGCGCCGTAGATTTGCGCGAGCAGCAGGTGAGCTTGCGGGACGCGGTGGGAGCGGTCGGCGTCAATCGCTTTCTGTGCATCGCTCTCGGCTTCCGGCAGCTGCTCGAGATGAAACTGCGCCATTGCCGAGTAGAAATGCCCGTAAACATTTTGCTGCGGAACCAGCGCGAGGGAACGATCGGCCATATCCAGAGCGACATGCCACTCACTGAGTTGCGCGGCCACGTCTGCGAGGCAGAGGTATGCCGGCGTGTAACCCGCATCCGCTTCGGACGCTTGAGAACAAGCGCTGCGCGCGTCGTCAATATGATTCCCGGCTTCGAGAACCTGACCGAGCAGGGCCCAGGCAGCCGCGTATTGCGGATATTCCTGCAGGGCTTTGCGCAGATGGGCTTCAGCCTCCACGAGCTTTTTGTCTTTCAGATCGCTGCACCCCTTGCGGTATTCCGCCTTCGCATTGCCGGGCACTTTCAGAGTTGCGGCGCTGACGGTCGGCGCGTGCGCTTCGGTAATCGTCCACAGCACGCAGGACTGGTCGGCCTCTGGAGCAATGGGAAAAGCCGCGCCGGTCGCGTCGGGAAGCGCATGGTCGGGCGCGGAACTGTGTAAAGGCCAGCCGGGCGTGGTGTCTTGCTGCGCTCGGAGCAAAGGCGTGCACAGCAGAACGGCGAGCGCGCAAAGCGCGAAGCGACGAGCAACGTGCGTTGGGGCTGAAAGGATTGTCACCGGGACCTGCATCGTGGCCCTCCGGTAAGCAAGATTGTACATCAGTTTGCTCGCGACGGATGGATTACAGGACTGGGCGCGCGTTGCAGCGGCAGCCTACGCGGTGAGGCTAGTGTCGTACAAAGAAATAGATAGACATGGCGAAGCCGACGACGATCACGATCCAGCGAACCTGTTGCGGGTTCATTTTTTGCGCATAGTAAGCGCCGCCGTACCCGCCGATGAGGCTGCCGACGATCATGAGAACAGCTTGCGGCCAGATGATCATTCTGGCGAGGATGAAAGTAACCATGGCGACACCGTTGACCACGCTGACCAGCAAACTCTTTACACCATTCATCGCGTGAATATTTTCCATGCCAAGCAGGGCGAGCAACGAGAGCACCAGGATGCCGACGCCTGCGCCGAAATAGCCGATGTACATGGCGATCAGCAGCTCAAGAAAAAATCCAGCGATCATGAGAGGGCGGGAAGTCTTGCCTTGCGCAGCGCGATTCTTCACCCAGGCGCTGATGCGTGGGCCAGCGAGGAAAAGAACCGTCGCGGCGAGAAGCAGCCAGGGGACGAGGCGCATGAAAGTAGATTGCGGAGTGCTCAGCAGAATGCGCGCGCCCAGGAAGCCTCCGATGACGCCGGTGAAAAGCAGCGCGGGCAGCAGGCGGCGTGCATCGGGAGTGAATGCATTGCGATAAGCCACAGTGCTGGCGACTGTGCCGGGCCATACGGCGGCGGTGTTGGTCGCGTTGGCGGCGATGGGCGCCATCCCGGTGAAGAGCAGCGCGGGAAAAGAAATAAAACTGCCGCCTCCGGCGACAGAATTGAGCACACCTGCGATGAGTGCGGCGAAAAACAGGAAGACTGGATGCGGGATGGGCACGCGAGAGGATAACTAGAGGATGAGTTCGAGGCAAGGCTGTGTGCCAGGGGCTGTAGGTCGCGGAGTTTCATGCACCGGTGTACAATGCGCGTCGGACGCGCGGTATGGAGAATCCCGCATGAGCACTCATACGAAATATAGATTTGTATTGGGGCTGGGTTGCGCTCTGGCGATGATTCCGGCGACGGGATTCAGCGCCAGCGCTGCAGGTCGGTCCTCGCGGCAGAACTCGGGACAGGGCTCGAGCGGGAGCGGGCAACAGCAATCCAAGCCGCAGACGCGACCTGCTTCGAAACCGCAACCCGGCCAGCCGGGTGATCGTCCGACGATTCAGCCGGTGCCCTCACCGGGCAAGCCAACGCCTGGGAAGCCGCAACCCGGGCAGCCGCAACCCGGGAAGCCGCAACCTGGGAAGCCGTCGCCCGGTAAGCCAAGCCCGGGAAATCCGCAGCCGGGCAAACCGCAGCCCGGCAAACCGTCGCCTGGTAAGCCGACGCAACCGCTGCCCGGCAAACCGGGGTATCGTCCGCCGCCTCCTTCGCATGGCCGTCCGCCATCGGTGCAGCCACGGCCGCCTTATCACTGGCGGCCGAACGATCGGGACTACCTGCGGCGATATTATCGCCGGAATCTTGGTTACATCAATCGCTCGCACCGGCCGGTATTTGTGATCGGTGGATACATTCCGTTCGGGTACCGCGGATACTTCACGCCAGTGCCGGGGCCGCTGCTCGGCTATTTGCCGCCACCACCGCCGGGATACGTGATCGCCTACTACAACGGATATTGCGTGGTGTACGACCCGGTGACATTCACAATCCTGAGCGTGGTGGATCTGCTGGACTGACAGGGTTCCGCGCAGCGCCCTGCGGATGCTCAGGAGACGAGTGTGCGCGGTGGATAAGAGCGAATGGATGATTGAGCGGGTGACCTAGAAAAGGAGAGGTGCGGCGGGATGCGCAAGTTATTTTCTTGGCTGTTTCTGATTACCGGGATTGTGATCGGGCTGGGCTCTATCGGCCATACCTTGGCGGTAAGCCACGTGCATGCGGCGCTGGATAAGTTTCCGGTGGACCCGAACGTCAGCACGATGATTTACGTGGTGTGGTATTTCGTCAGTGCCTGCATGCTGCTGTTTGGATTGACGCTCGTGTGGGTATGGTTGCGCTTGCGCGCGGGGGATACCAAACCGTTGTTTGTCGCGGTTCTGATTGGCTTGTTCAATCTGGCGAATGGGATCGGCGGGATGATCTATCGCCACGGCGATCCGTTCTTTTGGTTCTTCATTGTGTTGGGAGGATTGCTGTTGATTTCGTCGTATGTGTTGAGAAACGGGCTGCGCGAATAGCTCCACGGGAAAATAAAAACGGCGCCGCGATTTTTCAATCGCGGCGCCGTTTTGCTGGCAGGAGCCGCCCCCGGACGCGGCAGCTCTGGCTTGGCCTGAAAAACCTGCCATTCACAACCGCGAAAAAGTGACGATTAGAGGGTGGTGCGATCGTTTGTTTTGAGGAACTTACGGCACTTTGTAATCGCGAGGTGTGACGATTAGAAAGGCCGTGGTTCGTGACTTGTGGCCGGCGACCTTCGAGAACCTGGGTCCGCGAGGGTTGCGAAGCGCGCGCGAATGTATGGAAAAGTTGGCGATCGAATGGGGTCGCTGGTGTTTGTTTTGTGTGAGTTACGCTTGATTCTAATCGCGCGGGTTGGCGATTGATTTTGAGCGGGGATCGGCGGCGATTGTCGAATCGAACGGGGATGTAACAATGTGACATCGCGCTGCATTCCGCGCGGCGCGCTGCGGGACGATGTGCTGCGCGAGTGTCGAGCGGCGCGGTTTGCGCAGCGGCGTGCCGGCGGTGTGGAGGTGGTAGGGGACGCGTGCGGTCCGGGCTGGGAGCGAGCACGGCAACTCGAAAACTTCGCGGGAACGGCACCGCGAAAGGTGTGGCGCTGCGCGCCGTCATTTCCCCGCCCTCGCGGGCGGGGCTAATTTCTGCCGCACCTACGGTGCTGGTAGGTTGGTGGGATTGGGGTTGCGCAGTGGGGCGGGGCGCCGGGAGAGTGGTGAGGAGCGCGGGGCGGTTTTTGGGTAGAGTTTTCCCTGGGGGTGGGAATGGTCTGCCCGTCGGCGATGTGGCGGGTTGCATGTAGCGTCCTTAGCGGGCCGGAAAGGTGGCCCGATTCTATTTTATCACATTTACTGTATGATTACCAGTCCCAAAATGGGAACACACCGGGGGGTAGCCGAGGGTGAGTACAACAAAGTCAAAGGCTCGCGGGGAGCGAACGGAATGGCTGTAGACCGAGACCGGGCTGGAGGGATTAGACCTTAACGTTGTGCCACGCACCCTGTGCAAGCTACGCAAAGGAACGCGGCACGCCAAACTGCAACTGCAAGTTCAACTGCAACAGAAAGAGCACAGACCCTTCCAACCTGCCGCTGGCAGGTTCTCAGGGCAGGCAAGAGTGGCTGTGCCACGAAAGCCCCGGTACTTTCAATCCCGAAAGTCGTTGGGAGATTCGGCGGGTGGCGCACTCTTAGCTTCACGCTCGATAATTTGGGCGCTTCCGGTTAGTGCTTCTCGACGCATCGGCGGGACGGATGATACCACTGCGGCAGTTGGCGGTGGAGTTGATTGGTTTTAGGACTTGGTGTTGCGGTTGAATTTTGGGGTGGCGGACCCCTGAAACCTTAAGGACGTTCACGCATGCGATGGGGAAGGGTCTGCCACCCGCCCATGGATCACGGATTTTCAGCGCTGCAGTTCCTAACCTCGAAGAGAACCACATTAGAGTCCACGACTCCTGTGTACAACTCTGGAGAACTGGGCGAGGCTGCTGAAAATTGGCCGTACGCGATGTGTGTCCGGTATATTCCTGCGACTAAGAAAAAGGGGTCGTCTAATTTATACTTTACAGTCGTCCGATACGAAGCCCCCGGCTCAAGCGAAACCATCTGGGGGACTTTCGGTTTCCAGAAATCTTCGCTCGTCGTGCTTCGGGCACCCCCGTCGCGATCAAAGGTAATCTGATAGAGAATATGCTTTGGATTCACCGATACCCGCTGCGGACTGATGTTGCGGAGCTCGATTTCCAAATCAAGGTTACCCTGCACGCATACCGTCGGATCCGAAATAACCAGCCGGAGCAGCAACGGAGGCCTAGCCTGCGCCTCTTCCGGTTTCCGATTCCGAGTTTGTGAAGACAGCTGAATTGCAGCTAAGAGCGACGCGCATAAGAAGGTCAACGCCAGCCTGAAAAACATCTTAGCCGCCATCTGGTGACCTCCCGTGATCGGTTCGTTGGTCGTAGGCACGATTGCGGCAGTCGGTTTGCTTCACCGCCCTCGACCGCAGCGCACTCGCACTGTCGGTAATTTGGGCGCTTCAGGTTAGTGCTTCTCGACGCATCGGCGGGACGGATGATACCACTGCGGCAGTTGGCGGTGGAGTTGATTGGTTTTAGGATTTGCCGGTGCGGTTGAATTTGGGGTGGCGCGCCGTGAAAATTTAAGGACGTTCATGCAAGCGGTGTGGCAGGGTCTGCCACCCGCCTCGCGGAGAGCGAACGGAACGGCTGTAGAGCGAGACCGGAGCTGGAGGGATTAGACCTTAACGGTGTGCCATGCACCCTGTGCAAGCTACGCAAAGGGATGCGGCACCCCAAACTGCAACTGCGATCGCAACTGCAAGTTCAACAGAAAGAGCACAGACCCTTCCAACCTGCCGCTGGCAGGTTCTCAGGGCAGGCAAGAGTGGCTGTGCCACAACAGCTCCGGTCCATTCGATGCTGCTTGTGGGGCGAGCAGCGGATGCGCGCCGAGCGTGATAGGTGAAAGAGAGTTCGTCGCCGGGGCCGCTCCTCTCGGCTTCTACAGCTGGCTCTTCGCTTACGCAACTGTTTGAAAGATTCACGTGCTATAGACTTGGCTATTAGGATATATTGGCGCGGCCCCGAGGTGTTTAATGAAAGGCCTAGCCCTTGCCGTTGTGCTGCGTGTGTGTGTGCTGGTCTGGCTGATTGCTTATTTGTCGGGCGCGTATGTGGCCGCCGCGCGACAAAACGGCTCGAATTCTTCCGGCACGGATGCTGGTTCCAGCACCGATTCGAATTCCAGCAGTGACGTCCGTTCCAGTGGTGCGTCTGCGCAACAGGCTACGCCCACTCCTGCGCTGATTACCCAGGCTGTGGATGATCGCGTGCGGACGCGCCTGGTGGGGAATGTGCATCCTTTGGCGCAGACGAAGTTCGATCAGGGGGAAGCGCCGGCGGATATGCCTATGCAACGCATGCTGCTGGTTCTGAAGCGCAGCGCGCAGCAGGAAGCGGCTTTGCGCGGTTTGATTGACGCGCAGCAGAACAAGAATTCCGCGAATTTTCACCAATGGCTGACTCCGGCGGAATTCGGAGCGCAATTCGGGCCTGGGGATTCCGATATCGCGGCGGTGACCGGCTGGTTGCGAGCGAGCGGCTTCCAGGTGTCGCAGCCCAGCAACGGCCGGACGGTGATCGAATTTTCGGGGACGGCTGGCCTGGTGAAGCAAGCGTTTCAGACGGCAATCCACAAATACGTGGTGAAGGGCGAGCCACACTGGGCGAATGCCAGCGAGCCTTCAATTCCCACAGCGCTGGCGCCGGCGGTGGCGGGGGTGGTGACGCTGCACAATTTTCCGCGGCGGTCTTATGCGACGTTGCACGGAATGCCGTTGCCGGCAGTGCCCAGCCCAGACGGAGTGCTGCCGCTCTTCACGTTCACACAGCAGCAGACGACTTACTACGGGCTGGGGCCTGCCGATTTCGCGACGATTTATAACGTGCTGCCGCTGTGGAGCGCGGGGATTGACGGCACGGGACAAACGATTGCGATTGTGGGGGAAACGAATATCCATGTGACGGACATTGAGAATTTCCGGACCCTTTTCGGTTTGCCGGCGAAAGACCCGCAAATCATTTTGAACGGGCCCGATCCCGGAATCGATGGAGACGAGACGGAAGCCATTCTGGATGTTTCCTGGTCGGGGGCGGTGGCGAAGAACGCGACGATTGATCTGGTGGTATCGGCGTCCACGGAAAGCACGCTGGGCGTGGATCTTTCGGCGTTGTACATCGTGGACAACAATCTGGCGCCGATCATGAGCGAAAGCTACGGCATATGTGAAGCCACTGTCGGCAATGCGGGAAATTCGTTTTATAACGCGCTGTGGCAGCAGGCGGCGGCGCAGGGAATCACGGTGCTGGTCGCGGCCGGGGACGGCGGCTCGGCGGGATGCGACGATTTCGACGATGAATCAGAAGCGATGTCGGGGCTGGCGGTCAGCGGGTTTGCTTCTACTCCTTATAACGTGGCGGTGGGCGGCACGGATTTCGATCAGACTGCCACGACAGCGCCGACATACTGGAGCGCGACGAACAACGCCACCACTGGCGCTTCGGCGCTTTCGTATATTCCGGAAACGACCTGGAACGATTCGTGCGCCGGGATGGGAGTAGCGCAGTGCGTTTCCGCCAGCAATTTTCTGGACATCGTCAGCGGGAGCGGCGGGCCCAGCAGCTGCGCGACGCAGAACAGCGGCGGGACATGCGTTTCGGGTTACAGCAAACCTTCGTGGCAGACCGGAACCGGAGTGCCGATGGACGGCGTGCGCGACCTGCCGGACGTGTCGTTATTCGCGAGCAACGGCTTCAACAACAGTTTTTATATTCTTTGCGAAGCGGACGCGGGGTTTTTTGGCTCACAAGAAACGTGCAGCCTGACGAATGATACGTTCGTGGGAGTGGGAGGGACTTCGGCCTCGGCGCCGGCGTTCGCGGGAATTATGGCGCTGGTGAATCAGAAAATGGCCATGACCGGAGGAGCGGGCACGCGGCAGGGCAACGCCAATTATGTCCTGTACAAGCTGGCGGCGCAGGCTGGCGCGAGCTGCGATTCCTCAACAGTGGCGTTGACGGGAACTTCCTGCATTTTTTACGACATTACAAAGGGGAATAATTCGGTGCCGTGCGTCGCCGCGACGCCCAACTGCGGTCCGCCGACGCTCGCGGGCAACTACGGAATTCTGGTTGATCCGAACAACAGCAGCAACCCTGCGTGGCTCACGACAGCGGGCTACGATCTGGCGACGGGGCTGGGTTCGGTGAACGCGAACAACCTGGTGAACGCGTGGAGCAACGCGACGTTCACGTCGAGCACGACGACGCTTACGAATCTTGCGCCGACGAGCATCACGCACGGGCAGGCGGTGAACGTGAGCGTGAAGGTGACACCGCAAACGGGAACGGGAACACCGACTGGCGCGGTGGCGTTAATGGCTACGCCGATGGCGGGGCAGGATATCGGCGTGCAATCGTTTCCTTTGAGCAACGGAACGGCGAGCGGGACGACTACTTTGCTGCCTGGCGGGACCTACAACGTGACCGCTCACTATGCCGGAGATGCGACTTATGGCGCGAGCGATTCGGCGGGCGTTTCGGTGACGGTGGAGAAAGAAAACAGCAAGACGAACACGACGATGGAAGCGTTTGACCCGAACACCTACAGCTTCTATGCGACGAACACGATCCCGTACGGAACGATATTTTTCTTGCGCAGCGATGTGACTGACGCCGCGGGAAAATCCTGCATTCCCAATCCGCAGGAGACGCAAGCCGGGTGCCCCAGCGGGACGGTGACTCTCACGAACAATGGACAAGCGCTCGATGGCGGGAGCTTTCCGCTGAACAGCCAGGGCTATACCGAGGACCAGACGCTGACGCCGGAGTTCACTACGATTGGCAATTACGCGATCCAGGCGCAGTACGGCGGAGACAATAGTTACAACGCGAGCACAGGATCGTCTAATTTGGCGGTCACGCAGGCGCCGACGATTTTGGATTACTTCGGAGTGAGCGGGGCGTGTTGCGAAGGAACTATCACGATGTACTCCGGGCAATCCTTCCAGGTGTACGCTTCGGCATTCGCGTATAGCGTTCTGCAAGCTCCCAGTGGAAGCGTGGTAATTCTGCAAAACGGCAGCGCACCCTCCGGGACAAATCAGGCGTTCTCACTGAACGGAAGCTACAACGGAAACTACTCGACGGCGTTATTTAACTTCGCTTACGTGTCCGACACGCTGACGACTTCGATCGATACGCCTGGAACGTATAACTTCACCGCGACTTACCCTGGGGACGCCTACTATAGCGGATCGCAAAACACGTGGCCGTTGCAGATTACGGTGGTGGATACGACTTTCAATATTTCCACGCCGATCGCGAACATCACGATTCCCGCGCCAGGGCAAACGGGGACGGCAACGGTGAACCTGGTGGGGACCGACAATTTCTTTGGAGGCATTACGGTGGCCTGCGCGTTGCCGGCGGCGATGACGGAGGCGACTTGTCCTACTGTGGTGACCACCATTGACGGGCCTAGCGCGACGGCTATGCTGACGATTACTACTACTGCGCCGCATCCGATTGGAGCGAGCCGGCCGGCGGCTACGGGCGCGAGCGCGAGCGCGAGCGGAGGGCTTCTTGGCTTGGGCGTTTTGGCCGGCGTGTATTTGCTGGGTCTTCCCGGCGCGCGACGGCGACGATTGGCGATGGCGCTGTGGATTTTTGCGGGCGCGGCGGTGCTGGGAAGTTGCGGCGGCGGCGGGAACAACGGGGGTGGTGGAGGCGGCGGCGAAACGGATCCGGGGACGCCAGCGGGGACTTATACAGTGACGGTGACGGCGACGTCTTCGGGAATTACGCGGACTGGGACTTTTAGCGTCACTGTGCAGTAGGATTTTTGTGGAGTGCGGCCGCGGCTTGGGTTCGCGGTGGCGGCGGCGGTGGCGGAAAATGAAAAGGGCGGCGCGGCTTTTGGCCGCGCCGCCCTTTTTTGTTCTTGCTGGGAGTCTGCTAAAAGCAGATCCCTCGCTGCGCTCGGGATGACACCCCCGAGACGTTATAGCTGAGTGGATCCTTCGAGCCGCCGGTGGCGGCTCTCGGGATAAATCGCGCTTTGCGCTGCTCGAGAGATCCTTCGAGCCGCCACTGGCGGCTCTCAGGATAAATCGCGCTTTGCGCTGCTCGAGAGATCCTTCGAGCCGCCACTGGCGGCTCTCAGGATAAATCGTCCTGTGGGGCGATTTATTTAGTACATGCCGCCCATGCCGCCAGCGCCTGGTGCGCCGCCGCCGTGAGCTGCACCGGCTTCCTTGGGTTCCTTGATGTCCGCCACCAGAGCTTCGGTGGTGAGCATGAGGCCCGCGATGGAAGCGGCGTTCTGCAAGGCGAGACGGGTGACCTTGGCCGGATCAATGACGCCAGCCTTGACCATGTCGCCGAACTCGCCGGAATCCGCGTTGAATCCGAAGTTCTCTTCCTTGGATTCGCGGATTTTGCCGAGAACGACAGCGCCTTCGTGTCCGGCGTTGTGCGCGATCTGGCGGAGAGGCTCTTCGAGGGCGCGCTTCACGATGTTGACGCCGATGGCGTCGTCTTCCTGAAGCTTGAGCTTATCGAGAGCCGGGATGCAGCGAACCAGAGCCACACCGCCGCCGGGGACGATACCTTCCTCGACAGCCGCGCGGGTGGCGTGCATGGCGTCTTCCACGCGAGCCTTCTTTTCCTTCAGCTCGGTTTCGGTGGCCGCGCCGACTTTGATTACGGCAACGCCGCCGACGAGTTTGGCGAGACGCTCCTGCAGCTTTTCGCGATCGTAGTCGGAGGTGGTGTCTTCGACCTGAGCGCGAATCTGGCGGACACGGCCTTCGATTTCGGCAGACTTGCCGCCGCCTTCGATGATCGTGGTGTTGTCCTTGTCAATGGTGACTTTCTTGGCGCGGCCGAGATCTTCGACTTTGACGTTTTCGAGCTTGATGCCGAGATCTTCGGTGATGGCCTTGCCGCCGGTGAGGGTGGCGATGTCTTCGAGCATAGCCTTGCGGCGATCGCCGAAGCCAGGAGCCTTAACCGCAGCGCACTGCAGGGTGCCGCGGAGCTTATTGACGACGAGAGTCGCGAGCGCTTCGCCCTCGACGTCTTCGGCAATGATCAGCAGGGGCTTGCCCATCTTGGCAATCTGCTCGAGGAGGGGAAGCAGGTCCTTCATCGAGGAGATTTTCTTTTCGTGGATCAGGATGCGGACATCTTCGAGGGTGCATTCCATGCGTTCGGGGTCGGTGACGAAGTAAGGCGAGAGGTAGCCGCGGTCGAACTGCATACCTTCGACGACTTCCAGGTTGGTCTCCATCGTCTTGGATTCCTCGACGGTGATGACGCCATCCTTGCCGACCTTCTTCATGGCTTCGGCGATGATGCTGCCGATCTGTTTGTCGTTATTGGCGCTGATGGTGCCGACTTGCGCGATCATGTCGCCCTTAACGTCTTTGTGCTGCTTCTTGATTTCTTCCACGGCGACGCCGACAGCCTTCTCGATACCGCGCTTGAGAGCCGTGGGGCTGGCGCCGGCCGCGACGGCCTTCACGCCTTCCTTGAAGATGGCTTGCGCGAGAACGGTGGCGGTGGTGGTGCCATCGCCCGCGACGTCAGAAGTCTTGGAAGCGACTTCACGAACCATCTGGGCGCCCATATTTTCGAGCGGATCCTGCAGCTCGATTTCCTTGGCGACGGTGACGCCGTCCTTGGTGATGATGGGCGAGCCGAACTTCTTTTCGATGACCGCGTTGCGGCCCTTGGGGCCGAGCGTGATCTTTACCGCGTCCGCCAATTGATTGACGCCGCGGAGGATCGCCTGGCGAGAATTTTCACCAGTTACGATTTGTTTAGCCATGATTGTCTTTCTCCTCTTTCGGAAGCTGTTAGATTGTTAGTCCGGCTGCTGGGCCCCGATTGCGGTGGGGGCTGGCGCTGGTCCGGAAGTTACTTTTTGCCGCCGGCTGCTTTGGCGGAGGGCCCGATCTTGGCGAGGATTTCGTCTTCTTTCAGGATCATGTATTCCTCGTCATCTATCTTGATGTCATTGCCGCTGTACTTGCCGAACAGGATGCGGTCTCCGGGTTTGACGTCGAGCGGGATCAATTCACCCTTCTCGCGGCGTCCATTGCCCACGGCGATGACTTCACCCTCTTGGGGTTTCTCTTTAGCCGAGTCCGGGATGATGATGCCACCCTTCACGGTTTCCTTTTCTTCCAGGCGCCGCACGAGCACACGGTCGTGCAGGGGCGTGATATTGACTGCCATTGTGCAATTCCTCCGATTGTTTGGTGAGTCTAGCGCGCGGGGAGATTCAAGGGTCAGGGGACCGATTAGCACTCCTCACGTACGAGTGCTAATTTAGCATGGTGAGGTTTGGTGTCAAGGGAAAAGGATGACAAAGCGACGCTCACATTTGCGTCTCCTGTATATTTCTGTAAGGCTATTATTTTGTGTGGCTTAGTGATTGTCATATTTTTCCGACACTTCTGCGTTGAGTTGTTTGGGGCGCGAGGCTAGAATCCGTCGCGCGAGGAACTCGGGTGAACTTGCTTTTTTATGCGCGGCTGATTGGATTGACCGCCGGGACGCTGGTGTATTTGTTTTTGCTGGCTTTAATTTTGGGGCACCGGCGGCCGCGGATGCTGGAGCGATTGCTGTTCTTCCTGCTGTTCGCCCTCTTTCTGATTTATGCCGGCGCGTTGCTGGAGATGAACGCGCTGATTCAATATGTCTCGCCGCCGAATGCGACGCGGTTTTTCTACGACGGACTCCAGGCGTTGGGCGCGTTTCTCTTGCTGCCGCTTGTTTGGCACACGCACTACGCGTATGGCCGACAGGTACGCAAGTCCCCGACCGGCGTTTTCAGCCGGGCGTTTGTTGTGATGTTCTACCTGATTGCGCTGCTTGGGCTGGGGATGGGGCTGAGTCTTCTTTGGGGTGGAGCGACCGATTCCGGACGCCTGCTGACGCTGCATTACTTCTTGCAGGGTGGAAGAAGCCTTCTTCCGGTGATCGCGTTGCTGGATGCCGTATTGGAGCTGAGAGATTGGCGTAAGGCCACGGATAGCGTAGAGCGGCGGATGTTTCAGTGCCTGTTCGTGGTATCCGGTTTGCTGGCGGTCCTCCTGGTGTTGCTGCGAATCTTTGGAGCAGTTTCGGCGAGCCGCACCGACGTGATCCTCACGGCCACGATTTCGGCGGGCATTTTGCCAGGCGTAGTGCTCGTTTACTTTTTCTTGCGGCACAACTTTCTGGAGTATGGGGCACAGCGGAATTTAGTTTATGCGCTTTCGGCTACTTTTTTGGCGCTGCTGTATTTGGCTTTGGTGCGGCGGGTGGGGACCTGGCTGGAGCCGGTTTTGCCGCCGGAGGCTACGGCTAGTTTCTTATTATTTGTGCTGATTTTTTTGTTTGAGCCGCTGGAACGGGTGATTGGGCCGATACTGCATCGCGGGATGCGGGAGCGGATGGGGCGGGTGCAGCGGTTGTCGGTGGAATTGCAGCAGGAATCGCGGCATGGGAGCGTGCGTCATTTGATTGCGGAGGCGGAGAAGCGCGTGCGCGAGGAATTTGGATTGGCGGCGGTGCGGCTTTCTGTGCCGCGCGATCCTGGGTTGACGGCGCTGGAGTCTCCTGGTGGATTGGGGCACGTGGCGCAGATCCGTTTGATGAAGGATGGGGAGGAAGTGGGGCTGCTGGAGGCGGCTTCGACGGGTTCGTATTTGACCGGGGAGACTACGGCGGCTTTGGAATTTTTGGCCGAGCAGCTACCGGGGATGCTGGATCTGGCGCGGTTGATCGAGGAGAAGTTGGGTTTGGAGCGGGAATTGGCGGAGCGGGAGCGGATGGCGTCGCTGGGGCAGATGGCGGCGAACGTTTCGCACAATTTGCGGAATCCGCTGAGTTCGATGAAGACGGTGCTGCAGGTGCAGCTGGAGAATCCGGACTTGCCGGTGAATGTGCGGCGAGATTGTTCGTTAGTCGTAAATGAAATAGACCGCATGAACGCGAAGCTGTCGCAGCTGCTGCGTTATGCGAAGCCTTCGGCGAACGGGCAGCGGGTGGCGGCGGTGGCTTTGGCGAACCAGACGGCGGTGCTTTTTCGTCATGATGCGGAGCAGCGGAATGTCCGGTTGGAGTTCGAGCGGCCGACTTCCGAGATTTTTGCTTTGGCTTCTGAGGATGGTTTGAGCGAGGTGCTTTCGAATTTGATTGTGAATGCTTTGGAGGCGCAGCCGGAGGGTGGGCGCGTGCGAGTGAGTTTGTCGCGTTATGAAGGGAGGCTGGAAATTATTGTGGATGACGATGGGCCGGGGATTTCGGCGGAATTGCGGGGGAAGATATTTCAGCCTTATTTCACGACGAAAGCGACGGGGACGGGGTTGGGGCTTTCGATTGTGGCGCGGAGGATTGACGAGATGGGGGGGACGATGGCTTGCGAGAGTCCTTTGCGAGGCGGGAAGGGGACGCGGTTTCGTTTGACTTTGCCGCTGGTGGAGGAGGAAGGCGTTGGAAGTTGAAATTCGCGCGGGGGCGGGTCGGGAGCGACGGGGGTGTGATCGCAAAGGCTCGGCGAGAAGGCCGCCGAGAGGAACGGCGCTGCGCGCCGGTTTTTTATGTCGCGGCTGAAGCCGCGACCCACAAAGATACTGGGACGTTGGCGCTGGGATGGCCGAGCGAGGGTGCTGCTGCTGACATCGCAAAGGCTCGGCGAGAAGGCCGCCGAGAGGAGCGGCGCTGCGCGCCGGTTTTTAATGTCGCGGCTAAAGCCGCGACCCACAAAGATCCTGGGACGTTGGCGCTGGGATGGCGGATCGGGAGTGCCTGGGCTGACATCGCAACTGCTCGGCGAGAAGGCCGCCGAGAGGAACGGCGCTGCGCGCCGGTTTTTTTATGTCGCGGCTAAAGCCGCGACCTACAAAGATACCGGGACTTTGGCGCTGGGATGGCGGACCGAGTGTGCTGCTGCTGACATCGCAAAGGCCCCGGGAAGGGAAGTGAATTGATGCGAACGATATTGGTTGTGGATGATGAGGCGGCGGCGCGTTATGGCGTGCGGCGGGCGCTGGAGAGCAAGTACAAGATTGTGGAGGCTGGGTCGGCAGATGCGGCGCGTGAGGCGCTGGCCGCGGAAAAGCCTGATTTGATTTTGCTGGATTTGGTGATGCCCGGCGAGGATGGGATTTCGTTTATGCGATGGCTGCGCGGGGAGGGGCGGGAAACTCCGGTGATTGTGGTTTCGGCGCTGGATTCGGCGAAGACGGCGGTGGACGCGCTGCAGAACGGCGCGGCGGATTACGTCGTGAAGGGATACGACATTGAAGAATTGCGCAAGCGTGTGGCGAATATTTTGCAGCTTGCGGAATTGGCAGCGGAAAACACGCGGCTGCGTCGCGAATTAGTGGCGGACGGGCAATTTGGGCGATTGTTGGGCGGTTCACCCGCGATGCGGCGCGTATTTGAGATGGCGGAGCGCGTGGCGGCCACCGATGCGACCGTCTTAATTCTCGGGGAGAGCGGAACGGGGAAAGATTTGCTGGCGCAGGAAATTCACGAACGTTCGCCGCGGGCGGGCGCCGCGTTTGTGGCGGTGAATTGCGCGGCCCTGCCGGAAAACTTGAT
The DNA here is from genome assembly GCA_963804655.1 of uncultured Acidobacteriota bacterium. Taxonomy (GTDB): domain Bacteria; phylum Acidobacteriota; class Terriglobia; order Acidiferrales; family UBA7541; genus Palsa-295. The sequence continues at coordinate 1,349,618 of CAWDRE010000002.1, forward strand.
CGAGTCGGAGCTTTTTGGGTACGAGCGCGGGGCGTTTACGGGCGCGGCGCAGCAGCGCAAAGGGAAATTCGAGCTGGCTTCGGGCGGCACGATTTTTCTGGACGAAATCGGGGACATGAATCCGGTAACGCAGGCAAAAGTGCTGCGGGCTTTGGAAAACCGGAAAATCGAGCGGCTGGGCGGAACTCATTCGATTGACGTGGATGTGCGGGTGATCAGCGCAACGCATCGGGATTTGCAGGCGGAGATCGCGGCGGGGCGTTTTCGCGAGGATTTATTTTATCGCTTGCGTGTGGTGACTTTGGAGCTGCCTGCTCTGCGCGCGCATAAGGAGGACATCGCGCTGCTGGCGGACGCGTTTTTGCAGCAGCTGGGAGCGCGGCACAATCATCGTGCGCATTTGAGCCGCGAGGCTCTGGATTTGCTGCGCGAATATGATTGGCCGGGGAATGTGCGCGAGTTGCGGAATGCTTTGGAGCGGAGCCTGGTTTTGTGCGCGGGCGATGAGATTCGAGTGGGTGATTTGCCGGCGGAGATTCGAGAGGATGCGGAGCCAGCCGTTATTGTGGCGGCGGGGGCTGCGGCGGGGGAAAAGTCCGGCGGCGAGACATTTTTGAATGAGAGCGATTTTCGCGAGGCGAAGCGGCAGTTTGAGATTGTGTATTTGAAACGGAAGCTGGAAGCGCATCGCTGGAATGTGTCGCAGACGGCGGCGGAAGTGGGATTGCACCGGCAGAGTTTGCAGGAGAAATTGCGGGAGCTGGGGATTCAACGACCGGGAAAATAATTGAGGTGGAGGAGGTTGAGGAAGTGAAGGAGGTAGAGGAAACTGCGAACGGGCGAATGGCAAACGGCACAGGGCCGATCGCGGGATTTATTTTGGGTGGCGGGGAGAGTTCGCGCATGGGAGTGGATAAGGGGCTTTTGGAGATTGCTGGAGTGGCGCTGATTTTGCGGACGGCGCGTCTCGTTGAGTTGGTGGCGCAGTCCACGCGTGTGGTGGGTGCGCCAGAATTGTATGGGGGGCTGGGATTGCGCGCGATCGCCGATGATTGGCCGGGCTGCGGACCTTTGGGAGGGATTGCTACGGCGTTGCGAGCGTCGGAGACGGAATGGAATTTGATTGTGGCGTGTGATTTGCCATATCTCACGCGGGCGTGGCTGGAGTTTTTGGCGCGGCGCGCGCGCGAGTCGGCCGCGGATGCCGTGGTGCCGATGAACGAGCGCGGAGCCGAACCGCTTTGCGCGATGTATCGCTCGCGCGGCGCGGCGGCGATTCGCGAGGCGCTGGAAAAGGGAACGCGAAAAGTAACCGAGGGGCTGGGGCGGGTTCGCGTGGAATACTTGGAACCGGCGGAATGGAAAAGCTTTGATTCCGAGGGGCTGCTATTCAAGAATATGAACACACCGGCAGACTACGAGGAAGCGAAGACGAGACTGGCGGTACGCGCGAAATCATGAGCGGCCATTACTTCGAATTCAAAAACGTTTCGAAATCGTTCGACGAGAACGATGTGCTGAAGGATGTGAGCTTTTTCGTCGAGCAGGGCGAGACAGCGGTGATCATGGGGCGCAGCGGCGTGGGGAAATCCGTGTCGCTGAAACTATTGCTGGGATTTCTGCAGCCGGATGCCGGGCAGATAATTGTGGCGGGCGAAGACGTCACGAAATGGACCGAAGAGCAATTTTCGCAAATACGGCGGCGGGTGACGATGGTGTTTCAGTCGGGGGCGCTATTTGATTCGCTGACGGTGGCGGAAAACGTAGCATTCCCGCTGGAGACGCGCGGCGAGCACGAAAACATGGAAAAGATTGATGCGACGGTGCAGCGGCTGCTCGATGAGCTGGAGCTGCAGGAGTTTGCCGACCGCTTGCCTTCCGATTTGAGCACCGGGACGAAGCGCGCCGTGGCGATCGCGCGGGCGCTGGCGGAAGAGCCGGACGCGATTTTATACGACGAGCCGACGACGATGGTGGACCCTTTGATGGCCGCGCATATGAGCGATTTGATCGCGAAATTGAAGGCGAAATTGCACAAGACCTCCATCGTGGTGACGCACGACACTCATCTGGCGAAGAAATTGGCGGACCGCATCATTTTTCTGCAGGAAGGGCGCCTGGGATTTTTCGGGACCTGGCAGGAGCTGGAAGCGTCCAAGGAACCGTACTTGCGAAATTTCCTCGCGCAGGATGAATTGATTCCGGCGCTGGATGCCACTGCGTGAGCACTACCCCTTCGAACAATCCAAAAGATCAGCTGCGCCGGGTGATGGGTTTTTGGGATTTGCTGCTATTCAATATTGCGGCAGTCCTGGGACCGCGCTGGATTGCGGCGGCCGGGCACAACGGTCCTTCTTCGATTTCGCTGTGGGCGCTTTCGGCGGTGGGATTTTTCGTGCCGACGGCGCTGGTGATCGTGGAATTGACGTCGCGTTTTCCGGAAGAAGGCGGGTTGTACGCGTGGACCAAGGAAGCGTTCGGAGATTTCCACGGATTCATCGCGGGATGGACATATTGGATCTACACGATTTTTTATTTTCCGGCGCTGCTGCTGGCGAGCGCGGCGATGAGCGCCTACGTGATCGGACCGCGGGGGGCGGCTTTGGCACAGGACCGCGGATTTCTGCTGGCGGGATCATTTGTGCTGCTGGCTGTGGCGGTGGGATTGAATTTGATCGGATTGAATATCGGAAAGTGGCTGCAGAACGCGGGAGGAGTTTCGACTTATCTACCTTTATTGATTTTGACGGCGGTGGCGGTGGTTTTGTGGCGCGCGCACGGGTCGGTGACCCATTTTACGTGGGCGAACATGATGCCGAGCTGGGATTGGGGCACGGTGAATTTCTGGCCGCAGATCGCGTTTGCGTTCACGGGGCTGGAAGTTGCGTCCATGATGAGCGAAGAGGTGCGCGATCCGCGACGGACGTTTCCGCGCGCGATTTTTGCGTCGGGAGCGCTGATCGCGGTGATTTACATCGTGGGGACGTTCGCGGTGCTGTCCTTGGTGCCGGCGGAGCAGGTGGACCCGAAGAGCGGCGTGTTCCAGGCGATCACGATGGGATCGACGATGCTACGCGTGGGATTTTTGGGGGTGGTGGCGGCGTTGCTGGTTTCGGTGGGGAATGCGGGGGGAGTGGGGAGCACGGTGGCGGGGGCTTCGCGGGTGCCGTTTGTGGTGGGGATTGACCGGTATTTGCCGGCGGCGTTCGGCAAGATACATCCGCGGTGGAGGACCCCACACGTGGCGATTCTCGTGCAGGCAGGCGTCTCCGCCGTGATTCTGCTATTGAGTCAAATCAACGAGACGGCGAACAGCGCTTACCAGATTCTGGTGGATGCGACTACGATCGTTTACTTCATTTCGTTGATATATATGTACGCGGCGGCGATCAAGTTGGCTTACCGGCGAGATCGCGGGGCGAACGCGAATGCGGTCTTGATTCCGGGCGGGAAGTTGGGAGTGTGGATCGCTAGTTTGCTGGGAATTGTGGTGGTGACGGGGGGGATTGCGCTGTCTTTGATTCCGCCGGCGGAATCGGTGGATAAATTTGTGTTCGTGGAGAAACTGGTGCTGGGGACGGTGCTGTCGGTTTTGCTGGGATTGATCTTGTATTACCGCGGGGCGCGGGCGAAGGCGCGGGAAAATATTTCTTCATAAGCTTTGATCTTCGGTGGACGGCTGCGTGGCTCGGGGAGCGGCTTGCGCAGCCGACTTAGCTCTTCTGGCCGCGTGCTCCGTAGCCCGTTGATTCATGGTGCTCATGAAGTCGTCCTGAACGGGCTGCACGAATCTGACCATGTGCAGAAATTTTCTCCTGCCGAGCATCGCGACGCGGACACGCGTCTTAGCGCGGGCCGAGCCGTGATGCGGAGCATTGCTGATCAGGGCCGTTTCGCCGAAATGATGACCTTTGCAGTGGCGCGCGATCACGGTGTCGACGTCCTGTTCGCGGCGGACCACTTCCACTTCACCCTGCTGAATGAAATAGGCGAAGTCTCCGTGGTCTCCCTGCTGGAAGATGAGATCGCCCGGCTCGAAGAGCGCAAAGGCAAACATGCTGCTGCGCCGATGATAGCGATAGAGCGCGACCGCGGCTAATGCCAAGGTGGCGAGAAGAATCAAGACCGGTGCAACCGTCGAAAAAAGGAAAAGAGTTCCACCGTTGGTGCGGAGCAGAAATCCCAAACAGAGGAGATAGACAACCAAGGCGAGAACCTGCGCGCCGAGCACCGCCCAGCGAAGAATACGGGGGTCAACCTCGATGGTTCTGACCGAAGGTGCACTCATAGTTTCGCAGCGTCTCCCGGGCCCAATGCGGAAATGGGATTGCCCGCGCGAGAGGGACTTGGCGACCTCGCCGCGCAAAATGTGGCGGAACTTTAGCGCATTTGGGATTCGCACGCAATCGTTGGGAGACGGGAATTTCCAATGCAGGGCGGGAAACTGGGCATGCGCGTCAGGGACGTCATTTATGGATTTTCGAGTACTTTCGGGCTAGTGGACGGAGCGGTTTTGGTGCGTCTCTTTTGTGGCGAGGGAGAAGCGAGGCTCGATTTCGTTTTTTGCCGGGCTTGCTTCGGTTACGCGGACGGCTGTGTATTCTCCCAGCGAGGGGCCGTGTTTGAAGCCGTGGCCGGAGCCGCCGCCTACCAGCCAGACGTTGTCAAAATCCGGATGGCGATCAATCAGAAAATCACCGTTGGAGGTGTTTTCGTACTGGCAGACGCGCGTTTCGACGATGGGCGCGTTTTTCAGGGCCGGGAAGCGGCGCGCGACGAATTTCTGCGCGGCTGCGAGATCTTCCGGGCTGTCTACGCGGGATTGCGTGTCGGGATCCACGCGCGGGCCGTGGCGGTCGTCGGCGACTTTGAAGCCGCGAGATTCGAGGTCCGGCATTCCGTAAAATTCGTCCTTCAGGTAGAGCCAGGTGGGGAGAGCCGGTTGCGCGAAGTTGGTTTCACCCGACGGCACGCCGAAGAAGAAAATTTCCTGGCGCGAGGGGAAGATGCGGTTGGCGAGAACGTCGGGGAAAATTTTTCCGAGCCATGGGCCGCAGGCGAAGATGTAGGTTCCGGCGGAGATCGTTTCACCGGCGGCAGTTTTCAGATTTGTGATTTTGCGCGTGGCGGTATTTTCGGGAGCGACGACCGCCGCGTTTTTGTATTCGACGCCGATTTTTGTGGCTTGCTCGACTACGGTTTGCACGGCGCGGCGCGCGAGCAGGACGCCGCTTTCGGGCTCGAAGATGCCCCAGGCGTCTTCATCGAACGCGATTTGCGGATAGTGTTTGCGGAGGCCGAGGAGCGAGAGGCGTTCGTGCGGGATTTTGTGATTTTGGAGAGCGGTGAGTGTGTCTTTGGCGTATTGGTATTGATCGTGGGCGATCCAGAGGACACCGGTTTTTTGGAATAGCTCGGGGCGGTGGGCTTCGGTGAAGATTTGTTTCCAGAGCGGGAGAGCGCGGAGGGACCAGCGGGTGTAGATATCGTCGGGGCCGTAACCCATACGGATGATGCGCGATTCGCCGCCGGAACTGGCGCGGGAGTTGGCGGGGCCGTAGGCGTCGAGGAGCGCGACCGTGGAGCCGGATTTTTGCAGGAAGTACGCGGTCCAGGCGCCGAAGACGCCGGAGCCGATGACCGCGACGTCGGGGGAGTGGGGACTAGACATCGCGGCACAGGGAAACCGAAGAGAGGTCCCTCCCTCCGGTCGGGATGACAACGAAAACTTCCGTGCTGGTGAAACCTCGATAATTCATTAGGCCGAATTTGAGGAGCAGATGGGATGCGCGAGAGGTGGTGCGGCGCGACGAAAACCAAGAGAGGTCCTTCGCTGCGCTCCCTTCCTTCGTCAGGGCGAGCGGGATGACGGCAAAAACGTGTGTGGAGAGCGGAGGCGCGGAACAGGGGGCGGGTCTGAGACCCGCCCCTAGAGGTGCCTTCCTTTTCGTGATGAGTAGGCGGGACGCGTGGGCGGGCATTAGAAGCCTTCCTCGATTAGGTGCTTCACGGACAGGTGCGATGTGGCCGGCGATTTTTCCTGGTGCAAGAGGCTTTCTACGTATTTGGCGAGGATGTCGGCTTCTACGTTGACTGCGTCGTTGACTGTCATGGCTTGAACGTTGGTATGGGCATAGGTGAAGGGAATGATGGCGATGTCGGCGATGCCATCATGCCAGCGAGCTACCGTCAGGCTGATGCCGTCAATCGCGATGGAGCCTTTTTCCGCTACGTAGCGGCGGAGGTCTTCGGGGACGCGGACGGAGAGCCACCAGTTTTCGCCTTCAGGGACGAGACGCGTGACGCGGCCGATGCCGTCCACGTGACCTTGCATGAAATGTCCGCCCAGGCGGGCGCCTGCCGCGAGAGGGCGTTCCAGATTCACGAGGTGCCCGGGTCTTTTTTCGCCGAAATTGGTGCGGCGGAGAGTTTCGCCGGAGAGATCGGCGGAGAAGTGGGCAGCGGTGAATTCGACTACGGTTAGACAGCAGCCGTTGACGGAGATGCTGTCGCCGAGTTTTGTTGTTGATGCGATGTCGGAATTCGACGAGGGCGCAGAGTCCACCCCAAGACCACAGCCAGGAGTGGCTGTGCCACAAAAGCCAATGCGCAGGCGGCCACCTTCTTTCGAGTGCTCCAGCGATTCAATTTTTCCGACTTGCTCGGTGATGCCTGTAAACATCGTGAAAGTATCCTGTGACTGCGAAATCCGGGCCGTAGCGAGCTAACGACAGGTTCTGGAGCGCCGGCGATTTTGCGAACCAACTGGATGGGATGCGCGCCATGGGAACGCCGCCGGTACCCATGATTTTGGGAGCATAGAAGAGAATCATTTTGTCCACAATGCCGGCCTGGAGTGCAGCGCCATTTAGCTCGGCGCCGGCTTCAAGGAGGACATTGAGGATTTCGCGTTTGCCGAGTTCGCGGAGCACGGCGTGGAGATCCACCCGGCCGCGGCGCGAGGCGACGCGGAAAATTTCGACGCCGGCGCGCTGGAGAGCGCGGGCTTTCGGTGAATCCGCGGATTGCGTGGTGAATTCCACGACATCGTTCCGCGCGGATTTTACGATTTTCGAACGCAGCGGTAGCCGCAGGCGCGAATCCACGATGGCGCGGAGGAGCGGGCGGCGGCGCGGCTCGCCGGTGCGGTCGGTGAGGCGCGGATCGTCGGCGAGGATGGTGCCGATGCCGGTGAGGATTGCGTCCGCTTCGTGGCGCAAATGCTGGACCGCGTAGCGCGACTGTTCGCCGGAAATCTGGGTGGCGCTGCCGGGTTTTTGCGCAATCCGACCATCGAGGGTGAGCGCGGATTTCAGCGTAACCAGCGGGCGCCCCGATTGAATCCAGCAAGCGAAGTCTTCGTTGTACCGGCGGGCGAAATTTTCAAGAACGCCGGGACGGACCGCGATACCCGCGCGCTGCAGCGCCGCGAAACCGTTGCCTGATACGGACGGATTGGGATCGCGCATCGCAGCGACGACGCGTTGGACGCCTGCGGCGATGATGGCTTTGGTGCAGGGGCCGGTGCGTCCGGTGGTGCAGCACGGCTCAAGCGTCACGTAGAGAGTCGCGCCGCGCGCTTTTTTGCCGGCTTGTTTGAGCGCGACGATTTCGGCGTGGTCGCGGCGGTCGTAATCGTGGAAACCTTGGCCGACGACCTTGCCATTTTTGACCAGGAGCGCGCCGACGATGGGGTTGGGATGCGCTAGCGCGACGCCTTCGCTTGCGAGAGCGAGGGTGCGGGACATCCATTTTTCGTCAGTGGCGTGGGCGGTTTTCAACTTTGTGCTCTTAGAGATTGCGATGGCAAAGGGCTAAACCTTTTTCCTCAGAAGCTGAAGAGTTTGTGTGTTGAGCGAAAAATCCGTACTTCAGCGGCTGAAGCCGCGCTGATCTTGCAGTATCCATGCCGTAGCTAAAGCTACGGCCTACAAAGATTCTTGGGTCGTCACTCAGACAGCAAGGCCCTCGAAGCCCCCACGGTAATTGTCGGAGCTAATTCTCCGACCCTCGAAGACAAATGGCGCCGAGATGACGCCGGTTGACGCGGCGCGTCCACGACAAGAGCCAAAGAGCCTAAGAGCCGGCGAGACGCCCTTCGTTCCTCAGGACAAGCCGGCGCTCCGTGCGCTGCGCTCAATCAAAGAGCGAGTTGACGTAAGTTTGAGCATCGAATGGGACCAAGTCGTCTATTTTTTCGCCTGTGCCTACGAAACGGATGGGCAAATTCAATTCGCGCGCGATGGCTACCACGATGCCGCCTTTGGCTGTGCCATCGAGTTTTGTTAGCACGATGCCGGTGACTCCGGCGTGGCTCCAGAATTCGCGGGCTTGGTTCAGGCCGTTCTGTCCGGTGGTGGCATCCAGAACGAGCAGCACGTCGTGCGGGGCGCCGGGAATGACTTTGGCGGCGGTGCGCTTCATTTTGTCGAGTTCGGCCATGAGATTGGATTTGGTGTGCAGCCGGCCGGCGGTGTCCACGATGACGACATCGGCATTGCGAGCGCGCGCGGCGGTGAGGGCGTCGAAAACGACGGCGGAAGGATCGGCGCCGGGCTTTTGCTTGATGAGTTCGACGGCGGAGCGGCGGGCCCAGACTTCGAGTTGTTCGATGGCGGCGGCGCGAAAGGTATCGGCGGCGCAGAGAACGATGGTGGCGCCTTCTTTTTTGAGGCGATTAGTGAGTTTGCCGATGGTGGTGGTCTTGCCGGTGCCGTTGACGCCGACGACGAAGAGGACGCGAGGTTCGTTGGCGGGTTTGCCGTCGGAATTGGAATTCGGGTTGGCGGAGGGCGCGGTGAGGATTTTCAGGATTTGATTTTTGAGTTCGCGCTTGAGCGAGCCGGGTTCGGTGAGTTTGTGTTCGTTCACTTGCTGGCGCAGGGCGGCGAGGACTTCCTTGGTGGTGCGCACACCGAGGTCGGCGCTGAGGAGCGCGGATTCCAGCTGTTTGAGAAGTTCGGGATCTACAGGGCGATCGCCGGTGAGCAATTGTTCGACGCGCGCGGAAAGTTCGGTGCGAGTTTTGCTGACGGAATCTTTCAGCCGTTCGAGGAGCGTGGGTTCGGGTGGTCCGAATAGCGAGATCATGATGTGCCGCCGCGGTGGGCGGAGCATTTAATTCTAGCAGAAGGAGGTGAGGCGTGAGTGGTGAGTGGTGATTCGTGATTGGTGAAAAGCGGATGGGTGCCTGTTGTTGCGCGGGCGGATGTGGGGACAGTACGGCTACGTTTGATGAAAATGGCAGTCGCCAGCAATCAGTGAGTGGTGGCTAGAACTGCGGCGGGGCGGACTAGACTTCCACCAGAGTGGCGGTGAGGCGGAGGCGGCCTGAGGCTATGGCTGCGTCCAAGGCTTTCACCACATTCGCATCGAACTTCACGATGGCCAGAGAGCGGATGCGTTCGACCGCGAATTCCAGGTCCATGGCGGATTGGTAGGGGCGATTGGTGGTGATGGCGTCGAAGGTATCGGCGACGGCAATGATGCGCGCCATCATGGGGATCTGATCGCCGACCAGGCCGTAAGGATAACCGGCGCCGTCCATGCGCTCGTGGTGAAGTTCGATGCCGGGAAGCATGTCTTTCAGCTGGGCGACGGGCCGCATGATGTTGGCGCCCTTGGAGGGGTGCTGCTTCATGAGGTCGAATTCCTCGTCGGTGAGCTTGCCGGGCTTTTTGAGGACGCGGTCATCCACGCCGATTTTTCCGACGTCGTGCAGTAGCGCGGAGATGCGCAGGCGGTCGAGCTCTTCGGTATCGAGGCCCATGTATTCGCCGATGATGATGGAATATTTGGCGACGCGGCCGGAATGACCACGGGTATAGGGATCCTTTTCGTCAATGGCGGCGGCGAGCATGCGGATGGAGCCGAGGAACAGCTCGCGATTTTCAGCGGCAGCCTGCTTCAGGCGTTCGACGTACTGCTCGATGTCGCCAGCCATATGATTGAAGGTCTCGGCGAGTTCGCTGATTTCGGCGGCGCCTTCGACCTGCACGCGTTCGTGAAATTCGGCGCGGCTGATGGCGCGAACCGATTCGACGAGACCGCGAATGGGGCGGGTGATGCCGAGGGCGAAGAGGTATCCAAACAACAGGGCGACGAGCGTGACGCCGACTACGAAGCTGAGGGCCTGCGCGGTGAGTTCTTTCACGCCCGCGTCAATGCGGGCTTCATCCAGGCTGCGCTGGGCGACGACGGTCCAGCCCAATTCCGGAATGGTGCTGTAGGTGCCGATCATTTCGACCTGATGATTATTTTTGTCGGTCTCGAGGAAGTGCATCGTTTCGGTGGCGCGCAACTCCTGCGGCAGTTCTTTCAGGTGGCGGACGATGGGCGAAGTGTTGGTGACGTCGCGGCCGGGGACGACATCCGCGGTATCCGGGTAGGCGACGATGTGGCCGTGATTATCCACGATGAAGACGACGCGTTCGCGCACGCTGGCATCGCGCAGTCGCGCGAGTAAACGATCCGTGGAAACGACCGAGGCCAACATGCCGGTGAATTGGCCTCCGGAAGAAAGCGGCACGGAAACTACCAACGCCGGGCGATTATCTTTTCCCAGGCCGAAGGCTTCACTGACGAAGGGCAGGCCCTGAATGCTGGCGGTGAAGGCGCGCTTGAGAGCGCCGCCGACGAAGGGATCCTGGTCGGCATTGACGCTGCCGGCGGATTGGCCTTTGGCTTGTTTATTGACGGCGGTGACGTACAGGATATTGGGATTATTTTCGACGAAGCTTTGCAGCAGGCGCGCGAGCTGCGGAGCGTGCGCGGGATCGTCCACATTTTCGATCCAGCCGGTCAAGGCGAGAACCTGGCGCTGGCTGAGCAGCTGTTCGCGGAGATTCTGCTCGAATTGCAGGGTTTCGCTGGCAAGCGAACGGGTGATTTCGGATTGCTGGACGCGTTCGGTATCTTGCAGTTTTTCTTCGCTGAGCCGCAGGACCTGGCGATGGTAGAGCCACAGCGGCGTGATGCTGACGAACAACAGGGCGCCCAGCACAATCCAGAGGATGCGCAGCCGCCGGGTCGTCAGCTGTGTGAGGGCTTTTATGGGCATGGGAATCCCGTCAATAAAATGCTAGCGGAGTAGAAGAGGCGAAACAACGGGACGAAAGTACTGGGGTTGGCTGATAAGCCACACAGGGATTGGGACTTATGAAGGGGTTAGAGTGGGAGCCGCCGGCGGATTGAGGTCGGCGGCTCCCGCCGTGATGCGCGATTAGTCGCGTGGGATACCGTCTAGCGTCAGAAAGATTTCTACGGCCAGAGGCTTCACTTCGTTCATTTTTTTGCCCTTGGTCAGGCCCTTTCTTGCTACCGGAAGCTTCGCCCTCTTAATCGCGTGTTTTTTCGTTGCCATGTTTTGAGCTCCTCCTATGCCGTCACGACCCAGCGTAAAGTAATGCAAGTCGGATGCCGGGACAAGTCCAAAGAGCGGCCTTCGGGAGGTGCTTGGGTATGTGCGAGATAGCGGCGGGTGCGCACCAGCGTAGGAAATTTGACGGGCGTGGGCTGGGTTGAAATTTTCAACTTCGTTGGAATTTTCAATACTGGCAGGGATTGCACGAGGCCGAGCCCGGTTCGTGCGGGTGCGCTGGTGTTAGAACTTGAGCTTATTTTCCTGGCCGGAAACCAGGCGCTCGATGTTCGAGCGATGCTTCAGGATCACCAGCACGACGATCAAGAGAGTGCCGAAGGTGACGGTTTCCGGCGGCGCGTGACCGGGAGCGTAGAGTAGATACACAAAAAGGGGAAGAGCGGCGGCGGCGGAAATCGAACCGAGCGAGGAATAGCGCCAGAAAATCACGACTAGCAGCCACAGCGCGATTGCGGCCACTGCGGCTTGCCAGCAGATGGGGATGAAAACGCCGAGACCGGTGGCGACTCCTTTGCCGCCTTTGAAGCCGAGCCACACCGGAAAGATGTGGCCGACGACCGCGAAGACTGCGGCGATCATCATCCAGTGAATGTTGCCGGCGGTGAAATGGCCGGCGAGCCAGACGGCGAGGTAGCCCTTAGCGGCGTCCAGCAGAAGCGTGAGGATACCGGCGAGCTTTCCGGCGTTGCGGGTGACGTTGGCGGCGCCGATATTGCCGCTGCCGATCTGGCGGATGTCCGGGCCGCCGAGGGCTCTGACGACGAGCAGGCCGAAGGGAATTGAACCGAGGAGATAGGCAACGACCGGGATCAGCCAGAGCGCGTTCATGCGGCACCTGGCACAAAGGAGAACGTGGATAGTTTTTTGTATTCCGAGCCGGAAGGCTTCGTGAAACTTTCAAAAAGGTGAAATTCGGATTCGCGCGCGGAGCCGAAATCATACGATTTCAGCGCGTCGGACGCGCGAACGAGATTTTCGGAGCCCTTGCTCGATTTTAAGCGCGCGAGGGTCAAGTGCGGGACGAATGGGCGGGATTCGGGCGCGAAACCGAGCGTCGTGAGCGCTTGTTCGATGGCGGCTGCGAGCTCGAAAATATTCGGCGTGGCGGCGATGGCGGACCAGATGACGCGCGGCGCGAATTCATTGGGGAAAAATCCGAGGGCGCGAAAATGCATTTCGATGGGTTGCGCGGAATGGATAGTGGCGAGGGTTGCGCGGATGGCGTCGAGCTTGCCGCTATCGGTGCTACCGAGAAATTTCAGCGTGACGTGCAGGGATTCGGGACGCGCCCAGCGGGCGGAGCGCGATTTGGGTTGCAATTGCGCGATCAATTCCGCGAAGGCGAAGCGGACCGCGTCCGGGAGAGCGAGTGCGACGAAAAGGCGCATGTAGTTAGACTCTGCCCGGCGATGGAAAAAGAAAATAGCGGCGCACGGCGTCGAGCGCTGCCTGCGCGGCGTACTGGCGAATGCGTTCGCGGTCGCCGGGGAAGCGGTAGGCGCGCTCGCGCGGGCCGTGCTCATCGGCGAGACCGATGTGCACCAGGCCGACCGGCTTTTCCGGTGTGCCGCCGCCCGGGCCGGAGATGCCGGTGACGCCGACGCCCAGAGTGGCGCCGGTGCGTTTGCGGATGCCGTCGGCGAGGGCGAGAGCGACTTCGGAACTGACCGCGCCTTTCGCTTCGATCATGGCTTGCGGAACGCCGACGAGGGAAGTCTTCAGTTCGTTGCTGTAGCAGATTACGCCACCAAGAAAATACGAGGAACTGCCCGGGACGTTGGTGAGGCGCTCGGCGAGCATGCCGCCGGTGCAACTTTCGGCGACGGCGACGGTGGCGTGATTTTCGGTAAGGACGCGGGCGACGACTTCCTCGAGGGCTTCACCTCGCGTCGAGTAAAGATGCTCGCCCAGAGCGAGGGCCATGCGCCCGGTGATTTCATCGAGCAACTTTTCGGCTTTGGCGGGTTCGCGCGACCAGGTGCGCGGATGAAGTTGCGTGCCGGTGGGCGAAGCGAGGATGGTGGTTTCCGTATCGGGATAGAGCTGATAGAGAGGGCGGACGCGGGTTTCGACGTCGGACTCGCCCAGGCCGGTGATGCGCAGGTCGCGGGCAAAGAGGCGCTCGCTGTTACCCATTCTTGCCAGGCGCGGGGCGACTTCGGAGCCGAACATGGATTTCAGTTCGTTGGGCACTCCGGGCAGCAGCACGAGAATGTGTCCGCTGGCTTCGAGCCAAAGACCGGGCGCGGTGCCGCGCGGATTGGGAAGAACCGTGGCGCCTTCGGGAACCATGGCCTGGCGGACGTTGATGTCCGGCATGGTGCGCGCGAAGCGGCGGAAGCGTTCCTGAATGCCGCGCAAAATTTCTTCATCGCGGCGGAGTTTTCTACCGAGAAGCTCGGCGACGGTTTCGCGGGTGCGGTCATCGTCGGTGGGGCCCAGGCCGCCGGAGGAAACGATCAGGTCAGCGCGGTCGAGCGCCTGGCGAAAAGTGGAATGCAGGTCGGAGGGCGAATCGCCGACGACAGATTTGTGGGTGACGCGCACGCCCAGGCGGTTGAGCTCGTCGGTGAGCCAGAGGGAATTGGTGTCCAGGCGATAGGGGGTAAGAAGTTCGGAACCGACAGCTATGATCTCCGCATTCATCTAGAAATGTTGTACTCGATGACGTGCGGAATGCGCAAGTCGGGGACGATGGGGCGGCGGGCGGGCTCGCCGTGGGGAAGCAGGCTGGATTGCTTGTGCGAGCCCAGCGGTTGGAGCGAGATTTTTATGACTGCGCGGATGCCGATGCGGCGGCCGATGCTGGTTCCGCGACTGCTGCTACTGGGGCGCGCAGGACGAGCACCGAGCATTCGGCGTTGCGCACCAGTTTGTCAGTGACCGAACCGAAGGCCAGGCGGCGCCATCCGGTGGTGCCGTGAGTGGCGATGACGATGAGGTCGGATTTTTCGCTTTCCGCTACACGCATGATTTCCATCGCGGGGTCGTTGCTGAGGCTGACGGTACTGCGGGCCTGCAGGCCTTTTTGCTGTAACTTGGCAACGATGTCGGCCAGGCGGGTGGTGGTGCTGGCGATCAATTTGTTTTCGTACTCGCCCTCAGTGAAGATGTCGGCGTGGCCTTCGAGTTTGGGGATGACTGGGACGACGTGGACCAGCACAAGCTCCGAGTCGTAACGCTTGGCGATGTCTTCGGCGACTTCGAGGGCCTGCATTGAGAAATCGCTGAAGTCTACGGGGGAGAGGATGCGTTTGGCTGAAAACATGGCTGGATGTCCTTTGTGGATGGATTCTCTTGGCGTTTTCGAGAGGGGACTGTATGACACTCGAGTGGTTGCGGGTGTGTGAATGATGTGTTGCGGGGGCGTGAAACTGTTTTTGGCGGTCGCGGCGCCGTTTGCCTTGGGACCGCGAGGCCGCTCGGCTTTCGCCCCCGGGGCCGAGTTTAGTCTGGTGGGCGGACCATGGAAGCTGCGGTTTCTTGTGGTTTCAATTTGTCGGAAAAGAGAACGAGTAGCATCCCCAGCACCCAGAGAATATGGCCTTCGCGCGGTATCAAACCCTCATAGTAGAAAAAGATCCAGCAACAGGGAATCATGGGTAGAAGCGCTAGGCGCAGGATGCGGATCGGGCGAATGCAATAGAAGAGGAAGATCGGATTAATCCATGCGGTGATCAGAAGGCAGACAAATGCAAGGCGCTTGTCGGCGAATTCGCCTCCGGGCGCCACTCCGGCAAAGTCCACCCAGGAATGTAACGCGAGGTCCGCGCAGATATAGCCGCGGACCGGTGAGTCAGCTAGAAAACCGGTATCACTCACGGCGAACAAGAAGAAACTCAGGGTGTAGAGCGCCAGTCCGGTCCAGAAGTACACGTTGCGGGATTTTTTCGCCAACGCTTCGCCACCCCGCAGACATTGTAGCAAGCAAACGAAATCGAATTGTTGCGATGTAACCAATCAATATAATGACTGAGATATATTTCGGAAACGGATTGCTGCCGTTATCGGGAAGCTCGCTTGATGTCGCCTCACGATCCGATGATTCGGGCTTAGAATGTTCGCCGCAGCCGAATACATTCGGCATCGTGTGAGGAGCGTGTCATGGGCGAGGCGGCGCAGGACGCGGGGCTATTCAATCAGGTGGACCGATATGCGGCTTTGATGGATGTAGTGCGGAACCGGATGACGAACCGGGCGTTTGCGATTTACGACGTGCCGCGGGAACACTTTGCGATGATTTTGGAGGCTGCTCGGCATGCTCCTTCGGGGGCGAATGCGCAGCCTTGGCACTTCATTGTGGTGAACGATGCGGCGGTGAAGGAGACGATCGGGCAGTGTTTCGTGGATGAGCAGCAGCACCGCGCGCGATTGCACATGGGTTTTCCGACTCCGAATTATAACGGCGTGAAGACGGCGCCGGGATTGATCGTGGTGCTGGCGGATTTTCGATTTGTGCGGGCGTTTCCGGTGTTGAACGACGGCTCGGAGCTGGACCGTTTGTATCATCAGAATGCGGAACGGATTTTGCTGCAGTCGGTGGCGGCCGCGACGATGTCCGCGCATTTGGCCGCCGCGGCCTTGGGATATGCGGTGTGGTGGATCACGGCGATCGGGCAGGAGGATATCCAGCGGGAGATCAAGCCGCTGCTGGGCGTGCCGGAAGAACTTTCGATTATTGATGTGATGTGCTTCGGGCCGCCGGCCAAGCCTTCCTACAAGCGGTGGAAAAAGCCGCTCGCGCAAATCATGAGCTGGGAGCGGTTTAATCCCGAGTGCGCGGCGACGGTGGAGCAGATTGACGACTGGATCAAATCCATGCGGCACAAGGTGATGTATCGAGACGAAGCGAAGATTGATTGACGGCGTGAAGGGCGGGAGGTGAACGCTTGGCGGACGAAGGCGGCGGTGATTCGAGCGGAGATTTGCAGAACCGGCGTGGAGCGGACGGACGCGTGGTACCGGCGGAGACGGGGGAGCCGGAGCCGCGGCGGCCGTGGACGCGCGAGGACCGCAAGCGGCTGCTGATTTGGGTGGGCTTGTCGTTCATTTTGCCGGGAGTGCTGGTTTACGCGAGCGGCTTGGGGCACAAAGCTAGCACGGGCGGGTTCAGGGTTGGCAGCGAATTACCGATCAAGGGACTGATGGCGCTTTTCGTGGCGCTGGGGACGTGGGTGGTGGCGCGCATGGAGAAACGGCCGCTCGCGGACTATGGGATTCCGCCGCGCGGGTTGCTGGGCATACGATTTTGGGAGGGGTTGCTTTGGGGATTTGCGATGCTTTCGGCGATCGTGCTGTTTTTGCGCGCGACGGGGCATTTTCAGATTGATTCGGTGGCGCTGGGTGGGGCAGCGCTTTTCCGTTATGCACTGGGCTGGGGTGCGGCGTTCATGGCGGTGGCGATTAATGAGGAGTTTGCGTTTCGCGGATACTGGCTTTTCGTGATGGCGAGACGTTTGCGGTTTTGGCGGGCGGCGCTTTTTCTTTCAGTGGTCTTTGGAGTGGCGCACCTGTTTAATCCCGGGGAGAACGTCTTCGGGATTTTGCAGGTGGTGGTGATCGGGTTGCTGTTTTGTTTGACGATACGGCGGACCGGGACTTTATGGTTTGCGGTGGGATTTCACGCGGCTTGGGATTGGGCGGAGACTTTTTTTTATGGCACGCCGGATAGCGGGATGGTGGGCGTGGGACATTATTTGAACACGTCGGTGCAGGGGCCGAAGTGGTTGACGGGAGGTTCGGCGGGGCCGGAGGGGAGCGTGATTGCGTTCGTCGTGATTTTGCTGTGCGCGTTGCTGATTCATCTGCGATTTCCGCGGGCGGTTTATCCGGATCGGCCCGCGTGAGGTTCGCTGCGAGTTGAATGGCACACGCGCTGCGGTGTTTTTGGCAGCAGGTCAAAAGCGGGCGCAGCAAGCAGCGCCCCTACGGACCCACCGCGTGCGGGCGAGCTGATTGATCGAATCGCGGGATTAGAGCGAGCGCAGCCAGCCCTCAAATATATCGGACCAGGCGTGCGCGATCATGCTGGCGCGGAGATTGCGGCGCCATGCCACCAGCGTGCCATAGAGAATTCCAAGCACCGCTATGACGATCACCCGTTTCCAGCCCTGGTAGGTGTGCGCCATGCCGAAAACCGCGCCTTGCAAAATCACGGCGGCTACGATGCTGCGGGTGGCAGCCCGGAACTGGCGCTGTAGATAACCGCGGAAGACGATTTCTTCGCAGATTCCGGCAGAGATTGAAAGCAGAATCCACAGTGCGACTTCCGCGAAGCCTGACGGCGGATGGTAGGTGGCGGCGGCCGCGGGCACGCGTTCGACCGCGCGGCTCATGAGCCAGGCCGTCAATTCCCAAATGAACCAAAAGGGAATCGCGATGGCCACGTCGAGCGCGACGCCGCGCCAGCTTGTCCAGCGGCCGCCCGTGAGATCGCGCATCTGCCCGCCCTTCCAGTGCACGCCCGCCCAGGCCCAGTAGACCATGCCCCATTCCGAGAGAATCGAGAGAAGGTACGCGCGAATCATCGCGGCGTGGGAGGCTGCGGCTGGCGTTGGCGGACCCGAACCGGAAGCTGGCGCGAGGTGAGGCATTCCGATCCGAAAGCCGACGTATCCGTAGATCAGCAGAATCGAAAGCGTGTGCCATGGCGCGGCGATGAAGGGACGAGCGCCGGCGCCGGCGGCATCGGGCGTTACGCGATTTGTGAGAGGCGCGGACACGAAGTCAGATACGCCGGAGGATTAGCCGTTGAGGGGAAGGCCGGCGACGTCCCAGTCGAGGGAGTAGAGCGCGGTGTTGGTGGTAATCATAGCGCGATGTGAGGGAAGCAAAGCCAGGCCGACGATGTTCGAGCCGCTGACTACCAGTTGCGGTTCGGCTTGCGGGCTGAGGCGGACGATGCCGCGCTTGCCTCCGAGGGAAGCGGCGACGTAAAGATTGCCGGCACGATCGAAGGCCATGCCCTGCGGGCGGCCGAGGCCGCGGAAGAACGTGCTGACTTCACCGGCGGGATTGATGCGGTAGACCTGATCGAAACTGGAGGTGGTGGGGCCGGTGACGTACAAATCGCCCGAAGTGCTGAACGCCAAGTGATAGGCGGACATGGACGGCTCGAGCGTGGCGAAGACGAAAATCTCGCGGTCGGGACCGATCTTGAAAATTGTGCCGCTGCGGTCGCCGACGTAAAGACTGCCGGCCTGGTCGAACGCGAGGCCCGTGGCGATGCCCATGCCTTCCACCCATTGCATGGAGCGGCCGTCGGGCGAGACGCGATGGATGGCGCCGTCGTTGCGGCTGGAAACGAAAAGAAATCCGTCGCGATCGAGCGCGAGGCCGGTGGGATTCATCATTTCGGTGATGAAGGGCTTGATGGAGTGGTTCGCGGTGACTTTGTAGAGCGAGACGGGAACTTTCTGGCCGCGCTGGCCGCTGAAGGTGACGTAGGTGTTGCCGTCGGAATCGATGGCGGGATTGGCGACGGGATGCAGGTTGTCGGCGATTTGCGTGCCGAGCGCGAGCGGGAAGGGAGCGCTTTCGATGCTGCCCATTTTGACGCGGACGGCGCCGCCCGCCGCGCCTTCGGGGACGCGCGCGATCAGGAGATTGTCGGCGGCGAGGATGAGCGAGCCTTCCGCGACGCCGAATTGCACGAGTGGACGGGTGTGATTGCGCGTGCCGAAGCCGCTGCCGCGAATCGCGACTTCACCGCCCGGCAACGCGGCGGCCGGTTTCACGCTTTCAATTCTGGGCGTGCCGTTCATGTGTACGTTCATGCGTCGTTCGCGGTAGTGCTGAGTGTTGCTATAGATTGCACTAAATCCGGGCTGGTGTCATTGGTGATGCGCCGGCCCGAGGGAGCGCTTGCGTTGTGGCGAAACCCGAGAGAGATCCCTCGCTGCGCTCGGGATGACAACGTACCTTAGGTGCGCGCTAAAGACCGGCGGCGCGCGCGAGCCACAGGCCGATGGCCGCGTAAATTCCGGCGATCCAGTCGTCTGCCATGATACCCCAGCCGCCGGGCAGTGACTCGGCCTGGCGGGCTGGGAAAGGCTTCCAGATATCGAATACTCGAAAAAGTATAAAACCGAGGAGCAAATATTTCCAGTTTCCACCAACGAACGCGAGAAGGTAAGTGAGTTGTTGGCCGGAAACTTCATCAACTACGACATATTGCGGATCCTTTTCACGAAAACGCTTTGCTACCCGGTCAGATGCCCAGACGCCAAGGCCCGCGACAATCACACTGGCGAGGATAGCCAATCCTCCCGGAATGACATCCTTCTCGGTCCAGAAATTAATATTTCTCTCGAGGCTGACGGCCGCGATATTAGGCCGCGCTGCAATCCAATTCACGGCTACTGAGAGAAGAATTCCGACGAGTGAACCCCAAGTGCCGGGAGCTTTCGGGAAGTAACCGATGCCGCCGACGGTTGAGACGAAGAGCGCGAAATGCGGATTGAGAGGCGGTGGAACGGGCTGGGGAGTGTCGTGGGAATTCGCGCCGGGCGACGAGGAAGCGGTTTTGCCCGATGCGGCGGGGTCGTCGGAGGAGGCGCGGTCAGTTTTTGTGTTCATCTTTGGGATTGTGGTCGAGGTCTTCGAATAGCGTGTCGTCCAGGGCGGGTTCGCTGATCACGTATTTTTCGCTGGCCCAGGCGCCGAGGTCGAGTAGTTTGCAGCGTTCGCTGCAGAACGGGAATTCGGGATTGGCGTCCGAATCCGTGGGCTTTTTGCAGATGGGGCAGCGATGCCGCATACGCAGAGGATACCGCAAACGGAGACGGGATGCGCGAGGGTCGTTGCGTCTTGCTGGTTCGGACGACGGGCACGGCATGCCGTGCCCCTACGAGCGGCGTCTTACGCGAGGATTGGGAACGGCGAGGGGGCTGCGATTTGCTGCTGGCGCCGCGAGGATTGGTTGGGCTTTTCGAATTCGGTTACGCGGCCGATCAGGTCGTAGTCTTTTGATTCTGTGATTTCGATGGTGGCTAGAGTGCCTGGGGCGGGCAGGTCTGCTGCGTCGTTCACGCCGGCGAATTCGGTTACGTAAACTTTGCCGTCAATTTCGGGGGCCATGCCTTCTGCGCGGGCTTCCCAGATCAGGTCGGTGTCTTTGGAGGGGCCTTCGAGCATGACTTGCATGGTTTGGCCGATTTTGCGGCGCAGCTTGCGCGCGGAGATTTTTTTCTGGATGGACATCAGCGTGTTGCGGCGGCGCGCGATGGTTTTGGCGTCCACTTTATTTTCCAGGGCGAAACTCTTCGAGGTGTCTTCGTCGGAATAGGCGAAGACGCCCATCCAATCGAATTCGGCGGCGCGCACGAAATCGCAGAGTTCGCGGAAGTCGTTTTCGGTTTCGCCGGGGAAGCCGACGATGAAGGAGGTGCGAATGGCGACGCCGGGAATCGTTTTGCGGGCTTTTTCGAGCATTTTCAGGAAAGCGCCGCCGTGCGAGCCGCGTTTCATGCGGGCGAGAACACTGCGGCTGGCGTGTTGCAGCGGGACGTCGAGATATTTCGCGAGGCGCGGGTGCGCGGCGATGGTATCGAGCAGGCGGGTCGTGATGCGATTGGGATAGCAGTAGAGGAAGCGCACCCAGTTAAGATCTTCGATTTGCGCGAGACGTTCGAGGAGCGTGGCGAGGCCGTCGCGGATGCCGAGGTCTTCGCCGTAAAAAGTGGTGTCCTGGCCGATGAGGGAAATTTCGCGGACGCCGGCGGCGGCTAGGTTTTCGGCTTCGCGCACGACGGATTCGAAGCGGCGGCTGCGGAATTTCCCGCGCAGCTGCGGAATCACGCAGAAGGTGCAGGGGTGGTCGCAGCCTTCGTTGATCTTGATGTAGGCGGTGTGGCTGGGCGTCGCGAGAATGCGCGGCGTCGCGTCGTGATAAAGGTATGTGGGCAGGCCGGCGGCGTGCGGATCGTCGGCGCGCAACTGGCCTTCGCAGGCTTCCAGGATTTTTTCGATTTCGCCGGTGCCGATGACCGCGTCCACTTCGGGGATTTGCTCGCGGATGTCGTTGCGAAAGCGTTCAACCATGCAGCCGGCGACGATCAGTTTCTGGGCGCGGCCGAATTTTTTGTATTCGGCCATTTCCAGGATGGAGTCCACGGATTCTTTTTGCGCGGGCTCGATGAAGCTGCAGGTGTTGACGACGAGTACGTCGGCTTCGCCGGCGCGGGGCGTGAGTTCGTAACCGGCGCGCGCGAGAACGCCCATCATC
Source organism: uncultured Acidobacteriota bacterium (assembly GCA_963804655.1). GTDB lineage: Bacteria > Acidobacteriota > Terriglobia > Acidiferrales > UBA7541 > Palsa-295. The sequence goes on from CAWDRE010000002.1 coordinate 1,371,223, forward strand.
ACCTCGCTATCCACGAGGTTCTTCGGGCATCCCAGGCTGACGAATCCGACTTTCGGCATACAGTGCGGTCCTTTGGCTGTTGCGGAACACGTAATTCTAACATGGCAACGTGATGCGGCGGGCTGAAACTCGACGCGCGTCAATTCAAGCAGGAGCGGCCAAGATGGGCCGCCGCAATCGGAGCATGCGGAGGATCCAATACGCGGAAACCGCGGCGGCGATATGTTTCAGGGTGTGTCCGCTGATGATCCCACCTAAGTTGAAAATGGGGCGGTCGGCTGCTTCGAAGGCTTTTGCGAGCGCGTAGATTCCCAGGGACACGAGCAGGTCGGAGCCGCGCGTATAACGGGGAGGAAACAGCGCGACCAGGAGAAGAAGGACCGCCAGCGAGCCGAATTGCGCGAGGACGTACGGGCGCAGATCGCCGTGTCCGTGAGATTGCGTGACGCTCCAGTACAGGACGCTGGCAACGCCAAAAATCAGAAGTGGCGCGAGCGCGAACGAGCCGATTTTCACGCCGATGCGCTCGTTGAGTGTGGTGGCGAGGAGCGACATGAATCCGAGCGTCATCGGAAGGCGGTCCCACACGAGACGAGCGTCGTCCGGGTGCGCGTGATAGTAGGCCGAACCAAGAGTCGTTAGCGCGACACCCAGGAAAAAAATGAGATAGGGCCAGCGCTCGCGCGGATCCAGGAATCCGGAAACGCGCGGATCTTTCCGCCTTCGCAGGACATAGCGCAGACCGAGCAAGCCCACAATCAAGAAGAAAGCGTTGGACAACACGTTAAGCGCATTGGGAATTCCGGCGAAGGGGCGCGTGTCCGCGAACTGGTGATAGGCCTCGCTTTGCGGGATCGCCGGAAAAAGGAAGACAGCAACAGCGATCGCCGCGACGGCGCCCAACAACAGCCAGAGGCGCCAGCTCATCGCGGCGATGGTTTGCGCGCGCGGATGATTTCGCGGATGGCGCTTAGGAGCGCGGACATTTGGGCTACGGGGGCGGGGTGATCGCCGAAGCGGGCGGATTGGTAGAGCTGAGTGAGTTGTGCGACCGGCACGGCTACATCCGTGGCGGGGATTGCGGCGGCAAATTCCTGCGCGGTTTGCGACGGCGATTTCTTCCAGCCGCGCTTTTCGAGCAGGCGCAGCATTTCGCGATATTCCAGCGTGGCGAGCGAGGCGGTGACGTTACCGGGATTGCGCGCGCGGAGGCTCCAGCGTGCCACGATGTACGCGATCATGCTGCGCCCACGCAGATAGAAGAGCAGAGCGATAAGGCACACCAGCAGGCTGGGCAGGAAATAAGGCGATGCTTCGATTTTTTTATCGAGCGCGACGATCATATTCATGGTCTGGCGCTGTTTCTCGCGATAATAGTTGCGCGCGCTCTCGCCCCAGTCGCGTGAAGTTTTCTGGACGTCTTGCGCCAGGGCGACCTGATGCGCGAAGTCGTAATTGATCACCCACTCGCCCCAGGTGTATTGAAACCAGTCCCAATACATTCCCAGCCGCTGCAGCAGGCCGGCATGCTGCGGAGCGCCGGGAGGCGTGGGATCGAACGTGATCCAGCCGTAGCCGGGGAAAAAAACTTCCACCCAGGTGTGCGCGTCGCTGGCGCGCACGATCCAATCGCCGCCGACGTCGTTGTATTCGCCGGAAAGGAATCCGCCGACGTAGCGCGCGGGAACGCCGACGTCGCGAAGCATGATCGTCATGGCGGCGGCGAAGTATTCGCAGTTGCCGGCGCGGCGGGTGAAAAGAAAATGCGCCAGGGGATCGCTGGTGTGCGGGCCGCGCAGATCGAGCGTGTAATTGTAATGAGCTTTCAGGTACAGCTCGATTTTCGCGGCCTTGTCGTATTCGGTGGGCGCGCCCGCAGTAATTTGCTCCGCGAGTTTCTTGATGCGCGGGTCGAGTGCGGGAACCTGCAGGTATGCAGTCACAACCTGCGCGGGAAAAACCGCGGAGGCGACGCGCAATTGCGCCGGGGGCACGTCCGGGACGTTGGAGGTGGCTTCGTAGCGGACTTTTGTATCGTTGTGGAAAGGATTGGCAAGGGACTCGGTGGGATCCACCAGAAGAAAGTTGGTGTGGCGCGGGGCACCGAGGCGCTCGAGGTCGTTTCCAAACCGGCCGCGGATACTGGCGATGCGTGGCGCGACAAAGATGGCGTCACTGGCGAGCGGTTCCATCAGCACGGTATAGCGCAATTGGTAGGAATCGCCGGCGGGCAAGGGAGGCGAGCCGAGCCGATAAGCGCCATCCGCATCGGGAAAGAAAGCGATTTGCTGGCGCGCGGGCGTGAACCAGCGGCGGCCATCGAAATTGGTGAGCACGATGCCGCGCCAGTGCATGCCGTCGCCGCGCGCGGGCTGATCATCAATGTGAATGCGCATCACGACGGTGTGGCTCTTCTGAATTTCGCCGATTTCGCCCAGGGTCACATTGTCGCTGAAGCCCGTCATCAGTTTCGGTTGCAGGCTCAGTGCGCTCAAGTAGCCCGCGGTGAAACGAGGCAACGCGAAGAAAATCACCGAGCCGATCGCCAGCGTGCCGAGGGCGACCAGCGCGGAGGTTAGCCCAAGCGCGCGATTCAGCTGGTGCGCAAGCGGTGAGCCGGAATCGAAGGGCGGCGAAACAGCGTCATTGGCGCCGCGGCGAATTTCCAGCGCGACGAAAGTGGAGACGGCCAGCAGCAGAAAAATTGCCAGCGCCACCAGGAAGCTAGTCTCGACCGTAAGAATTGCCGAAGCCAGCATGCACGTCACTGCGAGCATGGCCAGGAACGCGTAATCGCGGTTGCTGCGCGCCGAGTAGAGACGCACCAGGCTGGCGAACAGCATCAGGTGGACGGCGGCGAGCAACGCCGAATAAAGCGCCGGATTGGGCGCGCCGGCCGAAAGCGCGCGCGAAACGACCCAGAGATCAAACGGGAAAAAAAGGAAATAGGCGAGCACCAACCAGGTGGCGACGCGCACGGAAAGCTCGGGAGGACGTCCGCGCCAGAGGCGCACGGCTTTGTAGCCGAGCGCGATCACCGGGACGACGGTCGAGAATAGGTCAAGTTTCCCGGTGCTGACGACGGCGAGAATGCCCGTCGAGACAAGCAGGAATAGCGACACTTCGAAGTAACGTTGCACCGCCGGAAGGGGCGGCGCGCTGACTCGCGCTGTGGAGGCCATGGCCTTTTATGATGCTAACACTGGCGAGCGAGGCGGTGATGCGAGGGACGCTTATCGTGTAATGGGTTGTTTGGCGCGCGGTGTCCAGCGGGTTCATCGGGTATGCGTGACGGAGCGGCGGGTACGGCATGCCGCGCCCCTACGCGCGACGGCGGTCATTTGTCGAAATCATAGGTATCGTTAAAAGCTGCCTTTTCCCATTCCCAGCGCGCGGGATTTTGCAAAATGTATTTGCGCACTTTGCTAAACTCCCGTTCGCCCCGGATGACCCGCTCGAAATAGTTGCGTTGCCAGACTTGCATGGTCGGCTGGGCCAGGGCTTTGCGAGCCCTGAGCGAAACGGCGGATTTGAATGAGCGCACGACGGTGGGTATGGATGCGACGCGCGGGCGCCCGAAGGCCTCGACGCTCTCGGCCTGAGATTGTAGGGGCACGGCATGCCGTGCCCGGGCGCGGATCACGATGACTCCGTGAATATGATTCGGCATGACGATGGATTCGCCGAGAACAATCGCCGGGAAATGATCCGGAATCTCCGTCCAACACTCTGAAACGATTTGTCCGATTCTGCTCAGCTTCATCTGGTTCAGGATAATCTCGCCAAAGATGTGTTTGCTGTTGTGGGTGGCGATCGTGACGAAATAGGAGGCCCGTTGGGAATAATCGAAAGCGCGCAGGCGAATCGAGCGGCGATTGGGAAGGGCAGTCGAATCGTTCATTCGCGGTGAACCGCTCAGCATTGTACTCCACCTCGTTGCGCGACCAGTCATCGCTGCGGCACGGACCGACGGGCACGGCATGCCGTGCCCCTACGAGCCCTCGACCGCGTGGCGCGGTGATGTTGGGAGAGCGGCGGCGATTTTGCGGGTGGCGCTGGAAATCGGCAACGAGGCTAGATTCTTCAGAGGGAGGATGCGCGTGCGGGGGAGCTTGGGGAGTTTTCGGACGCGGGCCAGGAATGGGAGCAGCGCGATATGGCGAAAGGTGACGCCGTGACGCGCCATAGGTAGCGCTTCGAGCGCGAACTCGCTATTGGGTAGGCTTAGAGTTGCGCACAGATGCGCAGCTAGCGCAGCCTTCGGCTGACGAGTGACTTCAATGGCAGGGAATTGCCACATGCGTGAGAAGAGGACGCCGTCGTGCGCGCCGGGATCTCTTACCAGCAGGGTGCAGCCGCGCGGGTCGAGGAGGATGGCTGCGGCGATTTTGATGTGGATGGGAGCGCGTTTGCGGCGCGGAGCGGGGATTTCGTTTACGAGATCTTCGGCGTAGGCACGGCACCAGCGTGCCACCGGGCAAGTCTCGCAGCGAGGCGATTGCGGCGTGCAGATGACTTCGCCTAGTTCCATGAGGGATTGATTCCAATCGCTGGCGGAATTCCTGGCGAGCAGGTGATTAGCGGCGGCGGTGAGAGTGCGCCAGGTTTTTGGGGCGCGCAAATCGCCGCGAATTGCGTAGATGCGCGCCAACACGCGGGCAACGTTGCCATCGAGCACGGCGAGAGGCGCGTCGTAGGCGATGCTGAGGACTGCGGCGGCGGTGTAGGCTCCGATGCCCGGAAGATCGAGCGCGTGGATCAGTTCGCGCGGAAATTTCCCGTTGTGTTCGGCGATGATTTTTTTCGCGGCGGCGTGCAAATTGCGCGCGCGACTGTAATAGCCGAGGCCGGACCAGAGTTTCAGGACTTCTGTCTGCGGAGCGAGGGCCAGGGATTCGACGTTCGGGAAACGATCCAGGAAACGCTGGTAATAGGGCATCACTGCGGCAATGCGCGTTTGCTGGAGCATCACTTCGGCCACCCAGATGCGATAGGGGTCGCGGCTGGCGCGCCAGGGAAGATCGCGTTGGTGCGCGCGGAACCATTTCAAGAGGCGCGATTGGAAGTTTTTCAGAGCATGGGTGGTGAGCAACGATTTCATGCTGGCGTATTCTCGCATTTTTTCGGATGTAGTGCCGCGACGTGGACGCGGCGAGATGGAGAGGAAGTCAAAACATTAACGCAGAGGACGCCGAGTGAGGAGCACAGAGTGCGCAGAGAAAACCGAAGACGCGCTTACAGGGAATTCAGGAAGAGGAAGTAGGAGGAGGACCAGAGTGCGGTGGGAATTGTGTTTTGCGGGCGCGCGGTGATTATGATTTTGAAGATTTCGTGCTCGGCTGCGAGTTGATCGAGAAATGCGCCGCCGACGGATGATTCTTCCGGCTGGATGGTGGCCAGCTCGCGCAGCGCGTCATAGATGATTTCGGCGGCGGGAGCCATGGGCGTTGCAAAGCGATTGGTGCGGAATTGCAGCACCGAATTGATTTCGTTGAAGTGCCAGGCGATGCAGGCGGCCATGGAGACGGCGCGCTCGAAGAGTTGCGAGTGCTCGGCGGCGGCGCGTTCCAATCCTGATTGTTCGGCCGCGGTAGCCGCGCGCGAGCCGGCAGTGGGACCCGCGGGCGGCGGCCCGACGAAGGGATCGAGTACCAACATCACGCGACGTTCATCTTCGCGCGCGAATTCGCGGACCATCAGATGGCCGGCGCGCGCGGTTACTTTCCAATCCACCACCCGGGCACTATCGGTGGGCAAATAATCGCGCAGGGAATGCAGTTCGTGGCCGCGGCCGCGAAAATAGCTGACCATTTCGCCGCTCAGCAGCGGCAGGACCTCGTAGAAATGGTCGGTGGGCGCGACGCGCGGATACACGACGATTTCCAGCTCCGAATCCACGTGGCGCGTTTTTTCGAAGAAGCCGAAAGGGAAGCGCGTGCGGATGCCGAAGGCGTCCTGGCGATAGGCGCCGCGATGCGGAAAGTTGAGCTCGACTTTCTGGCGCGCTGCGCCGAGGCGCGGGATATACGGGAAAAACACGGGGCGCGTCAGAATTTGCGCCGGGGCTTTTTTATTTGCGCCGATCACGCGCAGGGAAAAAGACGGCCACCACTGTTTTTCGTTGCGCAGTTCGAGTTCAGCGAGCACCGGCTGTTCGGCGAAGATGTGCTCGGGCAGGTCGAATTTCAAGTCAATGCCGGTGAGCACCGCGCGCGAAAGCACGCCGGAAATCAGGATGCCCGCAAGAGAGCACGCCAGAATCATGAAGAGCAGGTTGTTGCCGGTGTTGACGGAGGCGAGGATCAGGATTGCGACGACTCCCAGATAAACCATGCCTTCGCGCGTGAGGCGGTAGTCCACTTGATAGACGACCCAGCGCAGGCTGGTGCGGCGGGCGAGGTTGGGGACGATGGTGATGGCGACCCAGGCGGCGAGCCCGAGAGCGATGACGGTGGTGACGGCGGCGAGCAGGATGCGGCCTTGTTGCGCGACAGCGGCGGAAAAAAGCGCGACCGCCAGCGCGAGGGAAAGGACGAGCATGGCTACGCCGAAATTGCGCCAGCCGGGTTTGTCGCGGGCGCGCCAGAGGCGGAGGACGGCGGAGTCGGACATTAGTGGGCGCTCCGGGATTGCGTTGTGGTTGCAGCGGGGTGCCGCGCGGCTTGCGGCCGGGCTGCGCGCGAAGGAAGAGAGATCCCTCGCTGCGCTCGGGATGACAGCGCTTGGGAAGGCGTGCTTCGTTGCTGGGCGAATGCGACAGGGACGCAAAATGCGCGCTGCGTGGCTTGCGGTGGGGCTGCGCGCGAACGAAGAGAGGTCCCTCGCTGCGCGAGGGATGACAATGTATTGGATAGAGTGGCCATCCGTCGGAATGACAGTTCGCCTTGAGACATGAGGTTTCTACACGGGGACGCGGGTGGAATCGAGGATTTCGCCGAGGATGGTTTCGGCCTGCTCGGATTTTTTCTGAGTGGAGATGTAGCGCGAGCTGACTACCACGCGGTGTGCGAACACCGGGACGATAAGGCGCTTGAAATCGTCTGGCAGGCAATAGTCGCGGCCTTCGAGGAACGCGCGCGCCTGCGCCGCGCGATGGAGCATGACGGCGCCGCGGGGGCTGACGCCCAGGCTCAATTGTTCGGTTTGCCGCGTGCGCTCGACGATTTCCAGGGCGTAATCCAGCAGGCTTTCATCCACTTTCACTTTGGAAACCGATTCCTGCATGGCGACCACGTCGGCCGCGTCCATCACCGGCGCGATTTTTTCCACCGGGGAGTGCCCTGCATTATTGCGGATGATTTCTTTTTCGCTTTCGCGCGAGGGGTAGCCCATGCGAATGCGCATCAGGAAGCGGTCGAGCTGCGATTCCGGAAGCGGGTAGGTGCCGTGATGCTCGATGGGATTCTGCGTGGCCAGCACCAGAAACGGATTGGGCAACGGGTGCGTGTGATTGTCCACGGTGATTTGCGCTTCGTTCATGGCTTCGAGGAGGGAAGATTGCGTTTTGGGTGTGGTGCGATTGATTTCGTCGGCGACGATGATGTTGGCGAAGATGGGGCCGGGCTTGAATTCGAATTCCTGGGTGGCGGGATTGAAGACGCTGACGCCGATTACGTCGCCGGGCAGCATGTCTGAAGTGAATTGAATGCGCTGGAACGAGCAGTGGAACGAACGCGCGAGAGCTTGCGCGAGTGTGGTCTTGCCGACACCGGGCACGTCTTCGATGAGCAGGTGACCACGGGCGAGCAGCGCGGTGAGGGCCAGCTGGATGACGTCGTCTTTACCTTTTACGACGCGCGAAATTGAGCGCAAAAGCTCGGCGAGGCGGGTGCTGGCGCTAGTGACCGTGGTTTGCAATTCGCGTGGCCTTCTGCTACAAAAAGTAGGTTCTGTGGGCGACTAGCTCAGTGGTTAGAGCGCTCCCCTCACACGGGAGAGGTCCAAGGTTCAAGTCCTTGGTCGCCCACCACTCACCCCACGTAATCAGTTCTACCATCAATTGTTAGAGGATGCGAAACGGCGAAGGGACAGGTGTGCTCAAAAAGTTTTTGTGCTCCTGCTGGTGTGCGGCTGCCGGCCGGGCCGGATGAGTTAGGAAAGTATTCGCTTGACGTACTTTGCATGAAGGATTTGAATCACCGTGAATCGGAACCCAGCGGTTCCGGTGGTTTGCGCGAGGTATTCGCGTCAGCGGACGAATGGCTTTCAGGGCGAAGGATGCGTATGTTTACCGTAATTCTGAGAAGTACCTGCGTCGGAATCGCCACCACGGTGGCCGTTTGTTGCATTGCGACGTTCGTTTGGCTGGCCATCGCTATGCACTCTGTAGCGAAACATGCGGCGGCCGAAGGTGGCGGAGAGGTCGGGTGGGACGTGGTTTCGCTCTGGCATAATACTCCTCCGGCTGTTTTACTTTTCCCGGTACTGGTGTTTGCAATTGGCTTCTTGATTGGTCTTCGCTATTTTTCCAAGTCGCTGCCGCGGCGGTGACAAAGTACAGGCGCTCCACGACTATCTGGCCAGCACGCCGCTGACTTTGTGATGGCGCAGGCTCGACTGAGGAATTCAAAATACGGCTTGAATGGAAACAATTGATGACCAGCGTACTTAGATTTGTGCAGGTGTTTGCGTTGGGCACGTGGCTGGGTTCGATTTTTTATTTTAGTGCGGCGGTGGCGCCCGGGGCGTTTCGGGTTTTGGCTAGCCAGGATCAGGCTGGGGTGCTGGTGGAGTTTACTTTGCGGCGGTTGCATACGTTGGGGGTGATCGCCGGGTTGCTGTTTCTGCTGGCCTCGGCGGCGATGGCGGTGAGTTCGGCGGGCGCGGGTCGGCGACTGCTGCTGCCAGTGGCGGGCGTGGCGATCATGGTGATTTTGACTGTGGTGTCGCAGCACGTGGTGATTCGGCGGATGAGCGCGCTGCGTCGGCAGATGGTTTCGGTAGTGGCGACCCCGCCGGATAATCCTTTGCGCGTGGAGTTCGATCGCTTACATGGAGTTTCGGTGCGGTTGGAAGGGGCGGTGCTTTTGATTGGATTGGTGGCGTTTTTTCTTACTGTGCGGGGGTTTTCGGCGGGGAATTGAGTATCACGCCGACGTGTGGGCGACCGCAAAGATTTAACGCAGAGGGCGCAGAGGCCGGAGCGCCCCGGCTCCGCCGGGGTAAACGCCGTTCGCAGAGAAGGACGAAAGAGAAAATCGCAACGACAGGCTGCGAATGGGTTGGCGCCTGGGCAAGCTGGGGCGCAGCTAGCAGCGCCCCTACGGACCCTTTTTGCGATTGAGATTTTTCGTCGTGCTTGCCCGCGCCGGCGGCGGGCACGGCATGCCTCTACGAAGGAAGAGAGGTCCCTCGTCGCGGCTGCGCCGCTCTGTCGGGATGACAAAAAGGAATTCTTCACTAGCGGCGGGCACGGCGGGCCGTGCTCTTACGAATGCTTCGCGCGACGGAGATTTCTCTTCAGGGTTGAGCGCTTCTTTGCGGCGGACTTCTTGCTGGATTTCTTTGCTGGCTTGGCGCGCTTCTTCGCTTTAGTGCTCTTCGTGATTTTGCGGGTTTTGCCGAAGTGCTCTACGGCGCGCCACATATACCAGCTCGCGACTGTGCGATAGGGGCGCCAGCGTTCGCCGAAGGCGGCCAGGTCGCGCGGTTTGGGGATTTCTTTTTTTCCGTACGTGAGCGCGAAACCTTTTTGCACGCCGTAATCGTGGATGGGCAGAACGTCGGGGCGGCCGAGGCGGAAGATCAGAAACATTTCCACGGTCCAGGCGCCGATGCCGCGCACAGAGATAAGCCGCTCGACGAGTTCTTCGTCGGATAATTTTGCGGCTTCTTCCAGCGTCGGGACGATTCCTTCGACGGTTTTCTGCGCCAGATCTTTCATGGCGGCGGCTTTCGCGCCCGAGAGGCCGGCTTCGCGGAGCTTTTGAACTGTGGTCGCGAGAATTTCCGCGGGCGTGGGGCAGAGGCCGTTTGCGCCGAGCGCCTTGATGCGCGCGTAAATGGTGGCGGCGGCTTTGCCGCTGATGCTCTGATAGACGATGGCTTCGAGCAGTGATTCGTAAACGCTGTCGCACTCATCGAGCTTGAATTGGAACGCGCCGGTTTTTTCAATCACGCGGGCCATGCGTTTGTCCGTGCGCGTGAGATGTTCGTGCGCTTTGACGTGATCGAAGGGAAGCGGGATATTTTCAGTCATGGGAATGGGCTGCCGGTGAATTTCCGCCGATCGCCTGTCCAAACGCCAGCAAATTTCCGTCCGGGGCGAGCACCAGCAATTCGCGCTGGCCATACGGCTTGTTGGCCGGCCCGTGAACGTCGCCTTTTGGCAGGGTGTCGAGCTTGGATTTCAGTTCCGCGTAGAGTTGATCAACGTCGCGCACGTCAATGTAGTACGCGAAGCGACGGGTGCCGGGCGGCGCGGCGTCCTTGCCAGTCTGCTCCCAGATTCGGAAGCCCACGGTTTCGCGGTGCACATAGGCGTAGTCGGAGTAGCGCACGATTGTTTCGAAGCCCAAAATGCGGGTGAAGAAGTTCAGGGCGCGATTGATGTCCTCGACGATCATGAATGGCGTGACCTGGATGAAATTCGACACGGCTGCGCTCCTCGCGGGAGATTAGCACAACTCGCTGGCCTGAGGGCCGTCACCGCAAATTCAACGAAGAGAGATCCCTCGTCGCGGCTGCGCCGCTCTGTCGGGATGACAAGACGTTGTGGTTGGCTGTGTTAGTATCGTGGGCTCATGAAAACTGGAATTATTGGGTTGCCGCAGGTAGGGAAGACCAGCTTGTTTCGGATACTTACTGGAGCGCGGGTGGAAGGGCGTAGCGCGCCCAATCAAGCGCATGTGGGAATCGCGAAGGTGCCGGACCCGCGCGTTTTGAAACTGGCGGAGAGATTCAAGCCGAAGAAAAACACGTTTGCGACGATCGAGTACGTGGACGTAGGCGGATTGCAGAAAGATCGCGAGAAAAATTCGGCTTCGCTGGTGCCTCTGCGCGAGGCGGACGCGCTCGCGCACGTGGTGCGACTGTTTGAAAATCCGGCGGTGCCTCACGAGGGCGGCTCGCTCGACGCTTTGCGCGATATTGAGAGCGTCGAAATCGAATTGATGCTTTACGACCTGGAGCAGGCCGCGAAGCGCATCGAGCGGCTGGAAAAGGACCTGAAGAAAAAGAAGGAGACGATCCTTGAAACCGAACTGGCGCTTTTGACGCGTTGCCGCAAGGCGCTGGAGGCTGAGCAGCCTTTGCGGGAACTGGAGTTCAAGCCCGAAGAATTGAAGATGCTGACCGGTTTCGAATTCCTGACGCGCAAGCCGATGCTGTACGTGCTGAATCTGGGTGATGACGAGGCGGCGGACATTGATCGCGTAGTCGAGAAGCATCACTTGGAAAAGCTCGCGTCGAAGCCGCAGACGGCGGTAGTGCCATTTTGCGGGAAAATCGAAGCGGAGCTGGCGGAATTGCCGGAAGGCGAGGCCGCGGAGATGATGAACGCGTACGGCTTGAAGGAATCGGGACGCGACCGGCTGATTCAGGCGAGCTATCAATTGCTGGGGCTGATTTCGTTTCTCACGGCGGGCGAGCCGGAATGCCGCGCGTGGACGATCAAGCGCGGGATGAACGCGCAAGAAGCGGCGGGCGCGATTCACAGCGACATCGAGCGCGGGTTCATCAAGGCCGAAGTGGTGAACTGGGAAAATTTGATCAAGGCGGGGAGTTTTGCGGCGGCGCGCGAGAAGGCGCAGGTGAAGCTGGAAGGGAAAGAGTACATCGTGCAGGATGGCGACGTGATTTTGTTCCGGCATTCGGGGTAACGGCAGTGATTAGTGAATGGTGATTGGTGATTAGTGACTGTATCGCGCCCCGGAACGGTTCGGCGAAAAAGTTGGCGCTTTTTCCCGGCTTGAGGCGTGCTCCACTTAGCTTCTGCGCCCGTTGATTAGAATTGCAGGCGAGGCGCGCCTCGCCTAAGAGAAAGCGGTGGCCCTTCGTTCCTCAGGATAAACAAGCCACCGCACTCCACATCGGACTATGGCTCCCGAGACAACGCGCGTACTGGTGGGATTGCTGCTGGGGTTGACGGCGGCTGGGGCGAATGTGCTGGGCGGAAGCTTGATCGCGCACCGGCAGTGGTCGCGGCATTACTTGAAATATTTCATCGCGTTGGGCGCCGGGTTCATGTTGGCGACCGCGGTGATCGAGATGATTCCGGAATCGTTGAAGTTGCGCGGCGACAACGGGACCTTCTTCTTCCACGATACGAGTTCGGTTTTTGTGCTGGTCCTCGCCGGATACTTCGTCGTTCATTTTTTCGAACATACCCTGGCGCCGCATTTTCATTTTGGCGAAGAAACACACCACGAAGAGATTTCACACGCACATGCCAGTTACGCCGCGCTGCTGGGCCTGGGGATTCACACGTTCTTCGACGGTGTGGCGATCGCTTCCGGCCTCTTGGTTTCCACGTGGCTCGGCGGCGTGATTTTCGTCGCGGTGTTTCTGCATAAATTGCCGGAGGGATTTACGGTGGCGTCCCTGATGCTGGCGAGCGGACAGAGCCGGCGCGCGGCGTTCGTGTCGTCGGTGATTCTCGGCGGGATGACTTTGCTGGGCATGGGGTTCATGTTCCTGCTGCGCGGGACGCTGGGAATCGCGCTGCCGCTTTCAGCGGGTGTGACGCTTTACGTGGCGGCGTCTGACCTGATCCCTGAAGTGAATCACGAGCCCGGAATCGGCATGGCGCTGCTAGTATTCCTGGGCGTAGCGATCATGCTGGCGCTGAAGGCCCTCTTCCGCGTGTAACTTCTTGAAACTAAAGATGTAAGACTTGCCGCGCTGAGGGAATCGAAAGGCCCTGCGAAGGCAACTTTTTCGGCCCGTCCGGGTTTCATAGTTAGTACCGGAGCGCCACCGATGGAACACTCGCACGCGCTGCAACTTTATGGCCCCGCAGGTGTTAGGTACAATGTGGAGGCCATGACCAGGTCTGACGTCCAATTGATGCTGGACGTGAAGGCAGGGGATGATGCGTCCTTTAACCTTCTCCTCCAAAAATATCGCACACCCCTGATTAGTTTCCTGTACCGCATGGTCAGAGATACCGCGACGGCTGAGGACTTGGCGCAGGAAGTTTTTTTGCGAGTTTATCGCGCGCGGAAGCAGTATTCTCCGAGCGCGAAATTCACCACGTGGCTGTTCCGCATTGCCACCAACCTGGCATTGAATTCGGTGCGCGATAACCGGCACCGCCAGATGGATGTTTCGATTGACGCGCCGGTGGAAGAGGATGAGGCGCCGCTGCAATTGCCCGCACGCGAAATGCGCATTGACGAACACATGATCGAACGCGACCGGGCGGATTTCATCCGCCAGGCCATTGCGGCGTTGCCGGAAAAGCAGCGCGTGGCGGTGCTGCTGCATAAGTACGAAGAGATGGACTACGCGGAGATCGCGAAAATTCTGGAATGCTCGGAAAGCGCGCTGAAATCGCTTTTGTTTCGCGCTTACGAGACCTTGCGAGTGCAACTGGCACCACTTGTGGCCCAGCCGGTGGCGCATCGCGCAGGGGAAGGACGGCCATCATGAAGAAGTGCGAAGAGGTTTCCAAGCAATTGGTTGCGTATCTGGATCGCCGGGCGAATTCGGCCGAGCGGCATGAGGTGGAAGAGCATTTGGCCGCCTGCCGCGTTTGCCACGAGCGCGCGGAAGGATTCCGCAAGCTGTGGGGCGTGCTGGATGAAGTGCCGCTGGTGGAGCCTTCGCTCAGTTTCGACGCGCGCATTCGCGCGCGGATTGCGGAAGAACCGCGCTCGCGCTGGTTCGGCTGGCTGGTGCCGCAGCCGCGCCTGGCGTTTTCGATGGCTTTGCTGCTGGCGCTGAGTGTGTGGATGGCGAAATTACCGCGCGACGTGAATCCGGCGACCAGCGAACAGCAGGATTTCGAGGCGATTAAAGATCTGGGCGTGCTCGAGAATTACGACGTGCTGAGCAAGTTCGATGCATTGTCCGAAGTGCCGGTAGATGCCACGCCGGAGCAGCAGCAAGCGCAGCCGCCGAGCCCGAACTCGGATGGTGCGCAGCAGCCGCCTGCCGAGGAATAAGGTTGGAATGCCGATGCGTTGGGCCAAGACACTTTTTGCGCTGGCGATTGCGCTCGCGATAGGGCTTGCGGCGCAGCCTGCCTCGGCGCAAAGACGTGCCGCGGCGCGGTTTTATGCGCCGAGGATGATGCAGCGCGCGCAAAATCCGCGCGGGTATGGCGGCGCCAGGCAGAACCAGCATCCGAACGCGCGGCCGGGACGTGGGTTTCGTCCGCCGGCAAATGCGACGGGCCAGCAAGCGCACCCCAACAACGCGCCAGGGAATCCCAACGCCGCGCATGCGCCGAATTCGTTTCGTCCACCCGCGAACGCGAACGGCGGAAGGCCGCAAGAAAATGGCGCGACCGGAAATCCGCGCGCGGCTGAGCCGAATGGCGGTGGTGTCAACGGGTCTGCGAATGGCCGTCAGATGGACAACTTGAATCCGGCGTGGGGACAGCGGCTGCGGAATATGTCACCGCAGCAGCAAGAACGCTTCCTGCAGAACAATGAGCGCTTCAAGAGTTTGCCGCCCGAACAACAGCAGCAGATGCGTCAGAGGCTGCAGAAGTGGAACAATTTGCCCCCCGCAGAGCGAGACCGCATGCAGCACAGCTACGAGAACTGGCAGCGCATGTCTCCCGAGCAGCGGCAGTATGTGCAGCGATCGCTTTTGCCGAAGTGGCAGCAGATGTCTCCGGATCGCAAGCAGGTGGTGACGGATCGCCTGCACACTTTGCAGGGGATGACGCCGGAAGACCGGCAGAAGGCTTTGAACGATCCGCAATTCATGCGCGGGCTGAATCCTGACGAGCAGTCCGTGCTTCGTGGCTTGGATTCGGTGCGCAATCCTTCGAATCCGTAATATCGCCCGCGAAACTCCTCTCTGCGTCCTGTGCGCCGCTGCGGTATCCCTTGCCTGGAACGATCGTCGGCAACCCCAACGGCAAAGGCCACCGCAGAGACGCAGAGTGCGCAGAGAAAAGCGCAAAGCAGCTCGCGGAATTGCGAAATTTTGGCCGGATGTTAACTCTTACAAAACATTTTGACTTTTTTTCTGCGAGCGGGAGACTAGCGGTACGAGCGTCATCGTGAGCGTCCCCTACTAATTGTGGTTGCTCGCGCGCGCACCACAACGCGGTTCAGCGTGCCTCCGTATTTCCACAAATATTTCTCAATGTAAGAAGAATTCCGCTTGACATGTTTGGGAACCTATCTACAATCGGGGCACAAAGTGGGAAGAAGTGGCGCAGAGTGGTAAAGAATGTAGGGCAGTGGCGATCCTAGAAGCAAGCAGTGGCGGACCCAGCTAGCGGCAGCGGCGCATCAGAACGGCACAGTTCCATATCTGAATGCATTGGCAGGGGCGAACCAGCGAGTGATTGCACGGGCGCAAACGCCGGTCGAACAAGCGAAGGGCTTTCATGCTGCGGGGCAACTATCTAGCGACAGTGGACGAAAAGGGGCGGGTGAAAATTCCCGCGGACTTTCTCTCCGAGCTGCGCAAGACCGGCACGAAATTCTACGTGACCTCCACCAAGGGCGATCGCGCCACGATCTATCCCATGAAAGCCTGGGAAGAGATCGAAAAGAAGCTGGCGAAACTTTCCTCGCACAACGCTGCGAAACAGAAATTCCTATCACGCACAAATTATTACGGACAAGTGGTCGAGGTGGATGGGCAGGGGCGCATTTTGATTCCACCCGTACTGCGGGAATCGGCGGAGATGAAGGGCGAAGTGGACGTTCAGGGACAGCTTACGTACCTGGAAGTCTGGAATCACGCCCGGTTCCTGGAGCAAATGAACCGTAATCCGATGACGGCGGAAGACGAAAAGGCACTGGACGATCTGGGCATTTAAGTTTTGAGCGTACTGCATACGCCGGTACTGGCCGCGGAGATTCTGGAGTGGCTGCGGATACGGCCCGAAGGAACGTATGCGGATATGACGGTCGGCACGGGCGGTCATTTAGTCGAGATCGCCAAGCGGCTGACGACCGGGCGAGTTTTGGGGATTGATCGCGACCCGCAGGCACTGGAGATTGCGCGGGAGCGATTAGGGCCGCACGAGCGGCAGGTGATTCTGGTGCAAGCGGATTTTTCGAACATCGGCGAAGTGGCGGCGGCCAACAATTTGCCGCCGTTCGATGGCGTGATCGCCGATCTGGGAGTCTCCAGCCTGGAGCTGGACAGCCCTGAGCGCGGATTTTCCTTCCGCTGGGCTGGTCCTCTGGATATGAGGATGAGTCCCGATGCGCCGCTGACAGCGGACGAGATTGTGAATCAATGGCCGGAAAAAGAGCTGGCCGATCTTCTCTACCAGAAGGCGGAGGAGAGGGATTCACGCAGAATCGCCAGAGCGATCGTACGGGCGCGGCCTATTCGCGACACCGCGCATCTGGCAACGGTTGTGGCAGGGGGACGAAAAGCAAGGGGAAGGCAGAGACTGCATCCCGCGACAAAAACGTTTCTGGCGCTGCGGATAGCGGTGAATCGAGAAGAGGAGGAACTCGGGCAGTTTCTTTCGCGTACCCCTGCCACTTTAAATTTGGGAGGACGGTGGATCGTCCTCAGCTATCACTCATTGGAAGACCGGCTGGTCAAGCATGCCTTTCAGCGTCTGGCCCGCGACGGCGGGTTTCAGGTGCTGACCAAAAAAATCATTCAGCCCGGTGACGCGGAAATCGCAGCCAATCCGCGGGCGCGGAGCGCGAAGATGCGCGTGATCGAGAAAGTGGCGACGGCGGAAGCGCGTTACGGCGAAGAACGCCCGGCGCCCCAGGTGCAATAATGACGCAATATCACACAATCAAACGCATTGATAACTCGCGGCTGGTACGCCCAATGGCGCCGGCGCGCATGCAGGATTTTTGGCGGCGTGTGGTGGCGGGCAGCGCCATGGCGGCCTGCCTGTTGGTGTATGCGTGGCAGCATTTCGAGTGCATCCGGCTGCGCTACCAGGTGGAGCAGCTGGCGGCGGAGCGAGCGCAATCGGCCCAATTGAATCAGCAATTGCACGTGGAAGTGGCGTCCTTGAAGGGCTTTGAGCGCGTGGATCGCATCGCGCGCAACCAGCTGGGGTTGACGATTTCCGTTCCGGGGCAAGTGGCACCGGCGGCGGAAGGACCGACCGACGCCGTGCTGGCACAGGCGCGCGCGGTGTTGCAGCCGGCACAGCCCTGATTTTTTTCGCAGCACGCGTCTGGCGGAACGCTGCGACCCAAAATTTTCCGTGGCCTGCTTTTTTTGGCCCGCACCGGCAATGCGGCTCGCATCGTTGCCGGGCAAAGTTTTTCGTAAGTTAGGGCGGAACCCATGGAGCAGCGCAGCCCGCGTCTCCGCTGGTTGGTGGTCTGGATCGTGGCGGTGATTTGGATGGGGGCGGTGCTGGCCCGCCTGAGTTACCTCCAGCTCTTCTGCTATAGCGATTACTTCGCAAGAGCCCAGCATCAACAACAGCGCGTATTTGAAATCAGTCCCATGCGCGGAGTGATCTACGACCGCAAGGGCCGGGAACTGGCCATCAGCATTCCGATGGATTCGGTATTCGCGGACCCCGTGGACGTGAAGGATCCGGAAATGGTCGCGCGGCTGCTTGCGCCCGCGCTAGGGGTGCCCGCCGAAGAACTGGAAACGAAGATCCGCGAAGCTGCCAAGCCGGTGCGCCTGGCGAAAAAACTTTCCCCGGAAACCGTCGAGCGCATTGACGAGATGAATTTGAAGGGGGTTTTCTTCGAGAAAGAAAACCGGCGCGTCTATCCGCAGCACGAATTGCTGGCGAACGTGCTGGGGTGGGTGGACGTGGACGAAAAGGGCATGGGCGGGATCGAGCACGAGCTCGATAAATGGATTCGCGGGCGTCCGGGGCGGGTGATGGTGATGGCCGACGGCAAGCGCCGTTTTTACGATCGCCACGAAGCCGCCGCCGATCCGGGTGCGAGCGTGGTCTTGACGATTGACGAAACCATCCAATACATCGCGGAGAAGGAATTGGCGCGCGGCATGGCGGAAACGCACGCGCATAGCGGAACGGTGGTGGTGCAGGATCCGAATACGGGCGCGCTTTTGGCGGTGGCGATGTCGCCGACTTTTGATCCCAACGATTACGGGAAATTTTCCGACGACGCGCGCATGGACCGCGCAGTGACCGCGGCTTACGAGCCGGGCTCGACCTTCAAGGTCATTACCATGGCAGGGGCGCTCGAAAATGGCGTCACCAATCCCGAGGAGCTGGTGGATTGCCAGGAAGGCTCCATCGTGGTGGCCGGGCGGTTGATTCACGATCACTTGCCGTTCGGGATTCTGAGCGTGCGCGACGTGCTCGCGAAATCGAGCGACGTAGGCACGATCAAAATCGCGCTACGACTGGGCGCACCGAAATTTTACGACACGATGCGCGATTTCGGGATCGGCCAGCTGACCGGGGTGGAATTGCCGGGAGAAAACCGCGGCCTGTTGCGCCCGCTGGAAGATTGGACGCCGAGTTCGATTGGTTCGCTGGCGATCGGGCAAGAGGTCAGCGTGACGCCGGTGCAGATCATTTCCGCGGTCTCTGCGATTGCCAACGGCGGAACGCTGTATCCGCCGCGCGTGGTGCAGGAAATTCGCGGCGATTCGGCCGTTCCGCTGCCTGCGCGAGGCGAAGCGAAGCAAGCCACCGATTCCAAGACCGCCGCGACGCTGCGCGAGATGATGGAAAGCGTGCTGCTGGAAGGCGGCACCGGAATCAAAGCCAGGTTGAGCGGTTACACCGCGGCCGGGAAATCCGGGACGGCGCAGAAGATCGATCCCGACACCGGAAGATATTCGCCGAACCAGTATTTCGCGTCATTCGTGGGATTTGCGCCGGTGAACGAGCCGGCGGTCACCATCCTGGTGGTTTTCGATTCGCCGGAGGGCGTGCATTTTGGCGGCGATACCGGTGGCCCGGTCTTCAAACGGATCGCCGAGCAGGTGCTGGCATACCTTGACGTGGCGCACGACGTGCCGACGCAGCCGGACACCGAGACGGCGAAGAATAGCAGTAGCGAGCCAAACCCCGAAAAAGCTCGCGCGGCGGCTGCCAAGACTGCAAATACCGAAAACGAAGCGCGTTTTCAGGCGGCCGTGGCGAAGATGAACCCCGGCGCGCATGCTTCCGCAGAAACTTCCGCGCCGACCGTCGCCTTTGGCGAGGAAGATGCAGTTACGGTTCCCGATATGTCCGGGCAATCCGTGCGCGGAGTTACAGAAGCGTGCCTGCGGCTGGGTTTGGTGCCCGCGCTGATTGGGAGCGGAGTGGCGCTCGAGCAATCGCCGGACGCCGGCACTGTGGTGATGCGCGGCAGCCGCGTGACGGTGCGCTTTGGGCGCAGCGCGGCGCAGTTGCTGCCCGCTGCGCGCCCTGAAGCAAACGAAGCCAGCAACGCAAGCGGCGCGAACGCGCAAAGGAACGTAAATTGAGATCCGTTGTGGAAGGCGGCCCAAGAGTGCAATCTGCTACGAAGCGGCAAAGGAAGCGCGCAGAGACCGAAATGGACTTGGAAGAAGTGATTGCCGGGATCGCAGGCGTCCGCGTGACGGGGAACACGCGCGCGCCAATTCTTGCGGTTGCATGCGACAGCCGCAAAGTGACTCGAGGCTCGCTATTTTTTGCATTGCCGGGAGCCAAGGCCGACGGCAACGAATTCGTCGCGAGCGCAATCGAGCGCGGCGCGATTGCCGTGGCCAGCCCTTTGCCGCGGATCGCGGGAATCGCGTCCGATATTGCGTGGATCGAGTTGATGCCGGGCAAAGAACGTCAGGCGCTCGCGCTGGCGGCTGCCAATTTTTACCGGCATCCCGCGGAGGCGTTGCAGCTGGTTGGCGTCACCGGCACGAATGGCAAGACCACCATCACTTTTATTATGGACTCGATATTGCGCGCGGCGGAAAAGACTACGGCGCGCATCGGGACCACCGGATATCAAACGCCGAAAGGTTTTCGTGCGGCGACGAATACGACGCCGGAATCGCTGGATTTGCAGCAGATGTTTGGCGAGGTACGCGAGGCCGGTGGAACGCACGCGGTGCTGGAAGTCAGCTCGCACGCTCTGGCAATGGAGCGCACCTGGGGCTGCCATTTTGCGGTGGCGATTTTCACGAACCTGACGCGCGACCATTTGAATTTTCATAAGACGTTTGAGGAATATTTCGCAGCGAAGCGCGTGCTTTTCGAAGGCACCGGAGCGGGCGCGCCGGACACGGCCGTCATCAATATGGACGACGCCTACGCACCGCGCCTGGAAGCGCTCGCCAAGCGCACGCTGACCTACGGCTTGAAGGAGACGGCCGACCTCACCGCGCGAAAGTTTTCGTTAAGTTTTTCAGGCCTGGAATTCACGGCGCAAACGCCGGCGGGAAAAGTGGAAGTGCGTTCATCGCTGGTGGGACGCATCAATGTTTACAACATTCTCGCGGCCATCGGCGCGGGACTCGCGCTCGATATTCCCGTCGCAAAAATCGAAGAGGGCATCGCGAATCTGGAACTGGTGCCGGGCCGTTTTCAGCGGATTGACGAGGGGCAGCCGTTTTTGGTGGTGGTGGATTACGCGCATGCGGACGACGCCTTGCGAAATTTGATTTCGACTGCGCGCGAGTTGAATCCCGCCGGACGGATTATCACTTTGTTTGGCGCGGGAGGCGAGCGCGACCGCTCGACGCGTCCGCCGATGGGCGAGGCTGCCGGCTCGTTGAGCGATCTGGTGATTCTCACCAGCGACAATCCGCGCACCGAAGACCCGTTGTTGATTATCAACGATGTGGTGGTGGGATTGCAGAAAGTGAATGCGAACTACCGCATCGAGCCGGACCGCGACGCGGCGCTGGAGATTGCGATTGACGAAGCCAAAGCAGGAGACATTGTCCTGCTGGCGGGAAAGGGGCACGAAAATTACCAGATTTTGCGCGACCGCACGTTTGAATTCGACGATCGCGAAAAGGCGCGCGCGATTTTGCGGCGGCGGGGATTTGTGAGAAAGCGGTAGAGCTGGCAGCGGCGGATTTCGGCAGCGAAATCGAGCACTTACGAGAGTGCAGGCTTGCGAGAGAAGCCCAGCCCATTGGAGACGCAATGCGGTGGACGGTTGGTCAAGTGGCTGAAGCTCTGGGTGTCGCGCCTCCCGCGACCCTCGACGCCCTGGCCGGGCTGGCCGGCGTCTCGATTGATTCCCGCACGATTCAACCCGGAGAGCTGTTCCTCGCCATACACGGTCCGCGTCACGATGGACACGATCATGTGGCTGAGGCTGTGGCGCGCGGAACGGCAGCCGGGGTGGTTGCGCGCGGACGCTTCGCGCAGTACCCGGAAGAAATCCGCGGAAAGCTTTTTGGGGTGGACGACACGCTCGGCGCTCTCCACCAGTTGGCCGCGCGCGCATGCGCGCGGTGGCGGGGGGCGAAACCGGGACGGCGGATTGGCGGCGTGGCCGGTTCGGTGGGAAAAACGACCACCAAAGAAATCCTTGCGGCGCTTGTGGCCGCGCGGTTCCGCGTACTGAAGACCGAGGGAAATCTGAATAACGAGTACGGGCTGCCGCTGACGCTTTTGAAGCTCGATGAGCAGCACGACGCCGCGGTGATCGAGATGGGCATGTCGCATCCGGGGGAGCTGGCGCGCCTGGCGCGGATTGCCGCTCCGGAAGTGGGGGTAATCACGCGGATCGCGGTGGAGCATCTGGAATTTTTTTCTTCGATTGAAGAGATCGCGCTGGCCGAGCGCGAGTTGATCGAGAACCTGGCGTGGCCGGTCGCGACGGCGGTGCTGAACGCGGATGACGAGCGTGTAGCGAAATTTGCGGATGTGGCGCGGGGGCCGGTGATTTGGTTTGGCAGCGATCCGGGCACGCGGGCGGAATTCCGCGCGGAGAATATTGTGGAGCGCGGCGTGCTGGGTTCGACATTTGACTTTGTTTCGCCGGCGGGACGCGCGCCGCTGGCATTGCCATTAATCGGGAGGCACAACGTGATGAATGCGGTGGCCGCACTTGCGGCGGCGAGCATCTGGGGCATCGGAGCGGACGATGCGCAGCGCGTCTTGCCGCAGCTGACGCCCGCGGACAAGCGCGGCGAAGTGGTGCGCTTCGCGGACGGGTTTACGGTGATCAACGACAGCTATAACTCCAGTCCTACGGCGCTCGATTCGCTGGCGCGGCTGCTGGCGGACACCAGCGGGTTCGGCCGGAAGATTCTGGCCGCCGGCGAAATGCTGGAACTGGGCGGCTCGTCACCGGATCTACACCGCGAGTGCGGCAAGTTTGCCGGGAGCTTGCGGAAAATTGATTGGATCATCGGCGTGCAGGGCGAAGCGGCGGCGTTGGTTCACGCAGCGATTGAAGCGGGGCATCCCACGGAGCACGCCAAATTCTTCAAGAATTCCGCGGAGGCGGGGGATTTTATCGCGGAAATCATCCAGCGCGACGACTTGCTGCTGCTGAAAGGTTCGCGCGGCGTGAAGATGGAAAAAATTCTGGAGGCGATTGACGGAAAGCATGCGCGCATGAATTTTTCCGGAAGGGCGGCTGTGCCGGCGGGCGGAGAAGATCAAAAGAGCCCGCGGGACGCCGGCGCTACCGTGGAATCGAAAGGCCAGCGCTGAATGCTTTACTACCTGTTTGTGTTTCTGCTGCGGCCGCACTTCAGCCCGTTGAATGTGTTCCGTTACATCACGGTGCGCACGGCCATGGCCAGCAGCAGCGCGTTGCTGCTGTCGTTGTTGCTGGGGCCGTGGGTGATCGAGCGGCTGCGCGAATTGCAGGTGAAGCAATACATCCGCGAGGAAGGGCCCAAGGCGCATCAGAAAAAAGCCGGCACGCCGACGATGGGAGGCGTGCTGATCGTCGCCGCGATCGTGATTCCCACCTTATTGTGGGCGGATTTGCGCAATCCCTACGTGATTCTGGCGACGGGCGCGACGCTCGCGTTCGGCGCCATCGGTTTTGTGGACGATTACAACAAAGTCGTGCGCAAACGGAATATGGGCCTGCGGCCGCGCGCGAAGTTTTCCTTGCAGGTGCTTACCTGCGTGGTGGTCGGGATCGTGCTGCTCTCGCTGCAGTCGCAAGGCGTCTATTCGACGCAATTGAGCGTGCCATTTTTCAAGCGCTTGCACCCCAACCTGGTGATTTCGTCGGTGCTGGGGCGCGATTTCGTCTGGCCGCTGGCCTATGTGCCGTTCGTCCTATTTTTGGTGCTGGTGATTGTGGGATGTTCGAACGCGGTAAATCTGACGGACGGGCTGGACGGACTGGCGATCGGCTGCGTGCTGGTTTCGGCGGTGGCGCTCACGGTGCTGACGTACATTTCCAGCAACGCCAAATTCGCCGATTACCTGGACATCCAGAAAATTCCCGATGCCGGGGAGCTGGTAATTTTTTGCGGGTCGCTCGCGGGAGCTTCGCTGGGGTTCCTGTGGTACAACGCGCACCCCGCCGAAATGTTCATGGGCGACGTGGGCTCGCTCGCGCTAGGCGGCGCGATTGGCACCGTCGCGGTGATCATCAAGCAGGAAATTTTGCTGCTTTCGATAGGTGGCGTGTTCGTGCTGGAAGCGCTTTCGGTGATTATCCAGGTGGGTTCGTTCAAGTTAACGGGCAAGCGCGTCTTCCGCATGGCGCCGCTGCACCATCATTTCGAGCTGCTGGGCTGGAGCGAATCGAAAATCATCGTGCGCTTCTGGATTGCGGCGCTGGTGTTCGCGCTGTTTTCGCTGACGACTTTGAAATTGCGCTGAGGGCCAAGTGAGGATCAGTTGAGGCCGGGATTCGACTTAGCGGGCAAGCGTGTTTTGGTGGTGGGGCTGGCGAGGACGGGTTTGGTGACAGCGTTATTCAGCGCGGGATACGGAGCCACCGTGACGGCGACGGACGAACGTCCGGAAGGCGAGCTGGCCGAGACCGCCGGGAAGTTGCGCGCCGCCGGAGTGAAGCTGGAGCTCGGCGGGCACCGGGATGCGAGCTTTCTGCAGCAGGATTTGATCGTGGTGAGTCCCGGCGTGGCCGCGAATCTGCGGGCGCTGCAGGCCGCGCGCAAGAAAAGCATTCCGGTGTGGAGCGAAATCGAGCTGGCCTGGCGATTTTTGCGCGGCAAGCTGGTGGCGATTACCGGATCGAACGGAAAGACCACCACCACAGCGCTGGTGGCGCACATTTTGCAGACGTCGAACGTGCCGACGCTGCTCGGCGGGAACATCGGCACGCCGCTGCTCGCGCTGGTGGAAACTTCTACGGACCAGACGGTGACTGTCGCGGAGATCAGCAGCTTCCAGCTGGAGACGATTGAAAGCTTCCGCCCCGAAATTGGCGTGCTGCTGAATCTGACGCCCGATCATCTGGACCGGCACGGCACGTTCGAGGAGTACGCCCGCGCAAAAATGCGCATGTTTGAAAATCAGCTGGAGCGCGACATCGCGGTTTTAAACGCGGACGACCCGGAAATCACCAAGCGCATGCCCGCCAAGCCGCATATTTTCTGGTTCAGCAGGCAGAAACGCGTCGCGAACGGAGCGTTCCTGCGCGAAAACGAAATTATTTTCCGCAACGAAGGCTCGGAAACGGTGCTGGCGCTCCGCGAGCAGATCCCGCTGCGCGGCGAGCACAACGTCGAAAACGTGCTGGCGGCGTGCGCAACGGCGTACCTGGCGGGCGCAACTCCCGCGGCGATTGCGAACGGAGTGAAAACGTTTCGCGGCGTGGAGCATCGCCTGGAATTCGTCGCGGAAATTGCCGGCGTGCAGTTTTACAACGATTCCAAGGCCACGAACGTGGACGCGGCGGTGAAAGCCGTGCAGGCGTTCTCCGGGCCGCTGCTGGTGATTATGGGCGGCAAGGACAAAGGCAGCCCGTACACACCACTGCGCGATTTGCTGAAGGAACGCGCGCGGATGGTTTTGCTGATCGGCGAAGCCGCCGAGAAAATCGCGGCGGATCTGGCGGGCGCGGTGGAGTTCAATTATGCCAGGACGCTGCAACGCGCGGTAGAGACCGCCATCGAGCGCGCGCAACCGGGCGATACCGTGCTGCTCGCGCCGGCCTGTTCGAGTTTCGATCAATTCGAGAATTACGAACAGCGCGGGCGCGTGTTCAAAGAAATCGTCGCGCAGCGCGCGGAACAATCCGCGGCGGACGGCGCCCCGGCCAGCGACTCATCCACGAGGAAAGGATAACGGATGCCACGAAGCGTACAACCCGACCGGAAATTATTTGGCGTGACCCTCGCGCTGTGTCTGATCGGCATTGTGATGGTTTTCAGCGCTTCGGCCATGACTGCCAGCGAACAGTTCGGCGCAGGCTACATATTCCTATTGCGCCAGCTGATTTACGTGGTGCTGGGAATTGGCGGCATGTTCTGGCTGATGAACACGGATTATCGCAAGCTGCGCCAGCCCAGCGTCGTTTTTACGGGATTGGCGCTGTCGTTCGTGCTGCTGGCCGGCGTGTTTTTTCTGGATCGCTCGCACCAGACGCATCGCTGGTTCCGCATGGGACCATTCAGTCTGCAACCTTCGGAAATGGCGAAGCTCGCGCTGATCGTTTATCTGGCTTGGTTTCTGGAATTGCGGCGGATGCCGCGCAAGCGCGGCAGCTTTGACGTAAACGATCCGCTGCATACCCTGGCGCCGGCTTTGGGGACAACTCTGATGATGGCCGCGCTGGTGGTGAAAGAGCCGGACATGGGCACGGCGTTCATGATCGTGCTGATTTCGATGGTGATGCTGTTCGTCGCCGGGCTTTCGTATCGTTATATAGCGGGCACGGTGCTGGCCGCGATTCCCACGATCTATTTGTTGATTGTGCGTGTGCCGTACCGCTGGCAGCGCCTGGAATCTTTTCTGCATCCCGATATGGACCCCAAAGGCGCGGGATTTCAGCTGGTGCAATCGTTGATTGCCGTGGGGTCGGGAGGGATGACGGGCGTTGGCTTGATGGAAAGCCGCCAGAAGCTTTTCTTCTTGCCTGAAGCGCACACGGATTTCATTTACGCGATTATCGGCGAGGAACTGGGATTCATCGGCGCGGTGATCGTGCTGGCGCTTTTCGCGGTGTATGGCTGGCGGGGATTTGTGGCGGCGATGAAGGCGGGCGATGACTTCGGCAAGTTTTTGGCGCTGGGAATCACGACGATGGTGGTGGGGCAGGCGCTGATCAATTTAAGCGTGGTGCTGGGATTGATGCCGACGAAGGGCATTCCGCTGCCGTTCATAAGTTACGGCGGCTCCAGCCTGATCGCCATGCTATTGGCCACAGGAGTGCTGTTAAACATCAGCCAGCAAGCGGACGAGACGTGACGCCTGCGGCCAGCGGCGACGCGAACAAGAGCGCGCGGGCAAAGAATTTGTTGATTGCAGGCGGCGGCACCGGCGGACACGTGTTCCCGGCCGTGGCAGTGGCGCGAGAGTGGCTCCGGCGGGAAGCGGAAGGAGTACGGGGCGTCGTGATTGTGGGAACCGAGCGCGGGATGGAAGCAAAACTGGTGCCGCAGGCTGGGCTGCCCCTGGAAACGATTCGCGTGGCGGGGCTGAAAGGCATCGGCGGGATGCAATTCTTGCGCAACGCCGCGCTGCTGCCGGCGGGACTGTGGGACTCGGAGAAAATCGTGCAGCGGCACCGTTTCGGCGTGGCCTTTGGCGTCGGGGGGTATGCTTCTGGGCCGATGATTCTCGCGGCGCGCCTGCATGGAATCCCGTCCGTGATTTTCGAACCGAACGTCGAGCCGGGATTCACCAATCGCGTCCTGGCGGGGATGGCGACGCGGGTCGCTTGCGGCTTCGCGGAAACGGCGCAGCGCTTTGGCGCGAAAGCCGTCGCCACGGGCATTCCGGTGCGCCGGAAATTTTCCGCCGCGCCGCGCCGCGAACATCGCGCGCCGTTCAACATACTGATTACCGGCGGCAGCCGCGGCGCTTTGCCGATCAATCGCGCGGTAATTGACTCGCTGGACCTATTAGCAGCGCGAAAAAACCAGCTTTTCATCGTGCATCAGACTGGTGAACGCGATTATAATGCTGTGCGCGTGGCTTATGCGCGACGTGAATTCCGAGCGGAGGTTGTGCCCTTCATCGAGAATATGGCGGAGCGGTTTGCCCAGGCGGACTTGATCGTCTGCCGCTCGGGCGCGATCACGGTGGCCGAAATTGCCGCCGCCGGACGCGCCGCCATCCTCATCCCCTTCGGCGCCGCCACCGACGCGCACCAAACGCGCAACGCCGCGGCCATGCAAGACGCAGGCGCCGCTCGCCTGCTGCCTCAGGAAGAGTTAACGCCCGAGCGGCTGACCAACGAAATCTTCACGCTCCTGGACCAGCCCGGGAGAATCAGCGCAATGGAAGAGCACGCGCGGGGGCTCGCTCGTCCGCGCGCCGTGGAAGATATCGTTGACTTGCTTGAAGGGCTGGTGCGGCCATGATTGCCTCCTTCCGGAATTTTCAGCAGATTCATCTGATCGGCATCGGCGGCAGCGGGATGAGCGGCATTGCCGAAGTGCTGCTTTCCAGCGGGTACATGGTATCCGGGTCGGATTTGAAGCTCTCGCCGGTTACGGAACGCTTGCGCAAGCTGGGCGCGAAGATTTTCGAAGGGCATCAGGCGGAAAACGTGCATGGCGCGCATGTGGTGGTGATTTCCTCGGCGGTGCGCACGGATAATGTGGAGGTTTTGGAAGCGCAGAAGCTGAAAATACCGGTGATTCCGCGCGCGGAGATGCTGGCCGAGTTAATGCGCCTGAAATACGGCATCGCGGTGGCCGGCGCGCATGGCAAGACCACTACCACTTCGATGGTGGCTGCGGTGCTCGGGGCTGCCGGGCTGGATCCCACATTCGTCGTGGGCGGCCGCGTGAATCATGCCGGCTCGAATGCGGGCGTAGGCAAGAGCGAATACATGGTCGTCGAAGCGGATGAAAGCGACCGCTCATTTTTGCTGCTGGCGCCGGTGGTAGCGGTGGTCACCACCATTGATCGCGAACATCTGGACCACTATCACTCGCTCGAGGAAATTCAGGATGTGTTTTTGCAGTTCGTCAATCGCGTGCCGTTCTATGGCAGCGTGGTCTTGTGCTTGGACGAGCCGAACGTGCAGGCTATTTTGCCGCGCGTGAAGCGTCCGGTGATTACGTACGGCACTTCGAATCAGGCGGACCTGGTGATTGCCGATGTGAAACTCGACGGGCTTTCCAGCGAGTTCCGGCTGAAATATCACGGCGAGGATTTGGGCCTGTTCCAGCTGCCGGCGCCGCCGGGAATTCACAATGTGCGCAACGCCGCCGCCGCCGCGGGAGTGGCGCTGTCGCTGAACGTCCCTGCCGATCTGATTCGCGCGGGCCTGGCGAAATTTTCCGGCGTGGGCCGGCGCTTCGAAATCAAAGGCACGTACAACGGCGTCACATTAATAGATGACTACGGCCATCACCCCGCCGAGATTCGCGCCACCCTGGAAGCCGCGCGGGGTTGCGGTTACCAGCGGCTGCTGGTGCTCTTCCAGCCGCACCGGTACACGCGCACGCAGCATTTGTGGGAAGATTTTCGCAAGTCATTCAATCAGGCGGACGTTCTGGTGATGACGGAAATTTACGCCGCGGGGGAACAGCCTGCCGCGGGCGTCACCGGGGAAAAGCTGGCGGACGCCATTCGCAGCGCGGGACACAAGAACGTGGTGTTCACCAGCACGATGCAGGCGGGAATGGAATATCTGTTGCGCGAAGCGCGTCCGGGCGATGCGGTGATGGCGATCGGAGCGGGCAGTGTGGGGCGCGTGCTGGAGCAGCTCTCGATGTTGCTGGGTTCGAAGATTTCGACCAGCGCGGATTAGCGGCGGCGCAGATTAACTTTTATGCGCATTAGCGACAAACCGATTGCGGCGCGGCTGAAAGAACTGGGCGTCGAACTGCGTCCCGGCGTGCCACTCAGCGAAAAAACCTCGCTCGGCATCGGCGGGACCACTGATCAATTGCTGCTGAGGCAGTTCGAGACGATACCCGCGGTGATGCGCCTGCTCGCCGAAGAAAATATTCCGCATCGCTTTCTGGGCGGCGGCACCAACGTTTTGATTGATGATGGCGAACTGCCGTATGTCGTCCTGCACCTGCCCACGTCGCAGCCTGGCATGCGCGTCGAGGGCAACGCGGCCTATGTGGACGCCGCCGCGGACCTCGGAGGTATGGTCACTTTTTGCGCGAAGCGCGATTTGGGCGGCATGGAAGGCCTCATCGGCGTTCCGGGCAGCGTGGGCGGCGCGTTGCGGATGAATGCCGGCGCGTACGGCACGCAAATCGGATCCTACGTGCGCGAAGTGCAGCTGTATCGCGCCGCGACCGGCGAAATCGAAACGTTGCGCGGCGACGATATCCGCTTCGACTATCGCCACACTTCCTTTGCGCCGGACGATCTGATGCTGCGCGTGAAACTGGAGTTGCCGTCCAAACCGTACAAGGAAATTCTCGCCGGAATTCGCGTGTGCAACGAGAAGCGGCGCTCCAGCCAGCCGCTGAACCAGAAAAGCGCGGGCTGCATCTTCAAAAATCCGGCGGGCGGCTCGGCCGGACGGATGATTGACGAGCTGAAATTGAAGGGGCATCGCGTGGGTGACGCCATGGTCAGCGACCGGCACGCCAATTTTTTTGTGAATGTCGCCAGCGCCAGCTGCGCGGACATGTTAAAACTGATTGACGATGTGCGCGAGCGCGTGCGCGCCGGCTACAGCGTCGAGCTCGAGAACGAGGTTATTCTCTGGAAAAATTGAGAACCATGGACGCGGACGCTTATCCCCAGGAAGTCCTGGCCGACGAGGAGCCGAAGTATCTCCGCCGCCAGAAACCTCTGGAAATCAAGCGACGCAAATTCGGCAAGAAGGCCTGGAAGACGTATCTGCGCGTCACGTTCTGGACGGCCGCGTCCGCCGCCGGCGTGGGCGCCGCATATCTCGTCGGCCATTTCTTGCTGGCGTCGCAGGAAATGGCGCTGATCCATCCCGAGCAAATTCAGATCGCGCAAAATCATTACGTTTCCCCAGCCAGCGTGCGCGAAATTTTCCGCGTGGACCGGGGCCACAGCGTCCTGCGCATCCCTCTCGACGAACGGCGGCGGCAAATCGAAACCTTGCCCTGGGTGGAACAGGCCAGCGTGCTGCGCGCGCTTCCCAACACCATTAAAGTTGATATCACCGAGCGCACGCCCATTGCATTTTTGCGCGACGGCAGCGACCTGGCTCTGGTGGACGTACACGGCGTAATTCTGGACCGGCCGCTGAAAGGCGACTTTCACTTTCCGGTGATCACCGGCATGAGTTCCGAAATGCCGATCGAAGACCGCGAGCAGCGCATGCAACTTTTCGCGAGTTTCGCGCAGCAGGTGGAATCGGCGCGCGGCGGCGCGATGGACCAGGTGAGCGAAGTGGACCTCACCGCAGCGAAAGATCTGGTTGCCAGGATCACGGGATTGCAAGGCGGCAACGCATCGAGCGGCGCCTCGGGCGGCGTTTCGGGCGGCGCAGCTGACGTTCAGACTGGCGGCCAGTGGAGCAATGCCGACGCGCCCATCCTGATCCATTTCGGCGACAGCGATTTCGAGAACAAGTTTCTGACCGTGCTGAATGATATCGGCCAATGGCGCGCGGGGGCCGGAAGCGTTGAATCCGTGGATTTGCGCTTCAATGGCGAGGCGGTGGTGAATCCGGATCCCACGCTCGTCGCGAAAGCGGATTTGTCCGTGCCGATGGCCGCGCCAAAGCCAACGGCGGCAGCAGCGGCGCCGGCGAAATCGAAGCCGGCGCAACCCGCACACGCGATACGCCACGCGACGGCAAAAAACTCGAAGAAGGGCGCTGCCGCGAAACATGCAAGAGCGGCGCAGCAGTAGGGGCAGGGCATGCCATGCCCGTGTTTTTTAGCAGCTAAGGAGCAGCCGATTTGACGAAGAAGGAACGGCATATCGTGGCGCTCGATATCGGCAGCAGCAAAACCTGCGCGCTGATTGGCGAATTGGATGACGACGCAAGCGGCGTAAAATTTGCGGCGCTCGGCGCGGCGGAATCGAAAGGATGGCGCAAGGGCCAGATCGTGAACCTGGACCTCGCGGTCAGCTCGATCCGGCGCGCGGTGGAAGAAGCGGAAACGCTGGTGGGCGTCCCGGTGGAATCGGCGCTGGTGGGAGTGGCTGGAACGCACGTGCGCGGAGTGAACAGCCGTGGCGGCATCACCGTGGGTTCGCGCCCGCGCGATGTGCAGCGTGACGACGTTCGGCGAGCGATCGAAACGGCGCGCGGCGTGCAATTGCCGGAAGATCGCGAAGTGCTGCACGTATTGCCGCAGGAATTTTTTCTGGACGCGCAGGATAACATCCGCGACGCCATCGGCATGGTCGGACAGCGCCTGGAAGCGAATGTGCATATCGTCACCGCGTCCGGCACCGCCACGCAAAACATCGTGACGGCCGTAAATCGCGCGGGCGTGCGCGTGGACGACACGGTTCTCGAGCCGCTGGCCTCCGCCGAGGCTTGCCTTACGCAAGACGAGCGCGAACTGGGCTCCTGCCTGCTGGATATCGGCGGCGGCACCACGGAAATGGTGGCGTTCACCAGCGGCGTCGTGCGGCACACCGCGGCGATTCCCGTCGGCGGCGACCATTTCACGAACGATCTGGCCGTGGGCCTGCGCACGCCCAGCGGCGAAGCGGAAAAAATCAAGCGCATGCATGCCTGCGCGTTTCGCGACCTGCTGCAAGAAGACGCCGCCATCGAAATCGCGAGCGTTGGCGATCGTCCGCCGCGCACGGTGTTTTCGCGCATGCTTTCGGAAATTGTGGAGCCGCGCGCCCAGGAATTATTGATGCTGGTGCGCGATGAACTGCGCCGCGGCGGCGTGGAATCGCTGATTCCCGCGGGCATCGTGCTCACCGGCGGCGGCGCGCACTTGCGCGGCCTGTGCGAATTGGCCGAACGAATTTTCAATCTGCCGGTGCGCGTGGCTTCGCCGCGCGGACTCGCCGGCATGAGCGAAGAAGTTTCCCAGCCCGAGTATGCAACAGCCGTTGGATTGGTGCTCTACGGCGCGCGCACGCGGCGCGCCGCGGGGAATCGTCCCAGCGGCTGGGTGGGCAAGTTGAAAAGCATGTTTGCAGGGGCGCAATAGGCAACGGAAACAGAATTTGAAACTGGGGAAAGACTGGGGAGGAAGCATGGCGCAAAAAGAATCGAGCATGCGAGTATCGTTTGCGGAAGAAGCACCGAACGGGGCAAAGATAAAGGTGATCGGCGTGGGCGGCGGGGGATCGAACGCCGTCAACCGCATGATTCGCGCCAAGGTGGAAGGTGTGGAATTCATCGCGGCCAATACCGATCTGCAGGCGCTGAAACTTTCACAAGCGCCGGTAAAACTGCAACTGGGCGCGAAACTAACGAAAGGACTCGGCGCGGGAGCCAATCCCGAAGTCGGC
This sequence comes from uncultured Acidobacteriota bacterium, assembly GCA_963804655.1. GTDB lineage: Bacteria > Acidobacteriota > Terriglobia > Acidiferrales > UBA7541 > Palsa-295. The sequence goes on from CAWDRE010000002.1 coordinate 1,403,747, forward strand.
CGCAAAGCCGCGCTGGAGGACACTGAAAAAATTCTCGAGGCGCTGGACGGCGCGGACATGGTGTTCGTCACCGCCGGCCTGGGCGGCGGCACGGGCAGCGGCGCGGCGCCCGTAGTCGCAAACCTCGCAAGCGAACTCGGCGCGCTCACCGTCGCCGTGGTCACCAAACCCTTCGCCTTCGAAGGCAAGCGGCGCATGGAGCAGGCGGAGCAGGCGCTCGGGGAACTGATCGGCTGCGTGGACACCGTCATCGTGATCCCCAACGAGCGGCTGATGGATTGCGTCGAGCACGGCACCAGCTTCTTCGAAGCCTTCCGCATCGCCGACGATATTTTGCGCCAGGCCGTGCAGGGCATTTCGGACATCATCACCATTCCGGGCATCATCAATCGCGACTTTGCCGACGTGAAAACGATTATGTCCGGGCAGGGTTACGCGGTGATGGGCACGGCGGTGGCGTCCGGCTCGAATCGCGCGATTGACGCCGCAAATCGCGCCATCAATAGCCCGCTGCTGGAAGATAATTGCATCCAGGGCGCGCAGGGAATTTTGATCAATATCACGGGCTCTTCGAGCTTGAGCTTGCAGGAAGTTCACGAAGCTTCTTCGATCATCCAGAAAGCCGCGCATGAAAATGCCAACATCATTTTCGGCGCGGTGATGGACGATGCGATGAAAGAATCGGTGAAAATCACGGTGATCGCCGCGGGCTTCCGCGAAGTGGCCGCACGCAAGGCGCACCAGAAACCGTCCTACCTGCCGAAAACGTGGAAGGCCACGCGTGAGCCGGATCAGGCGCCCAACATCGCGCCGCAGCAGACCAACGTGGTGCAACAAGTCGCGCGCAACGTGAAGGAAGCGGTGCACGAAGTCCCAGCCGACGATCTCGACGTGCCCACATTCCTGCGCCGGCAGGCGCAAAAGGCGTAACAGCTGACCGGCAGGCGTGTCTGTTCGCGGGCCGGCCACTTTATATCGATGAGCCTGGCGGAGGAACCAGCACGGCTGGGTTACGGTCAAAATCTGGAGGAGCATTTTTGGCCGAGCAAAGGATGGCGGCCGAGACTAAGTCGAACGCCATGAAAATACCAGATAACATGCGCGTTTCGTAAGCCTTCATGTTCTGGTATTGAGAAGGCGTGATATAGCGGCGCAGGGCTCCATGGTCCAGAAGCGCCGGATGTCCGTTAAAATGGCCCGGAGATCCGAAGCGCAGCAGATACAGGCAGGCGAAAAAGTTTACCCAAGCGTAGAGAAACACGCCGTAACTCGCATAGCGCAGTGCGCGCGGCGCGTATCGAAGAGCCAACTCCCAGTAGTCAGGCCGACGAAACGCTCCCGCGAGATCGCGGCCTACCTGGATCGACGGTGCCGCAACAAGGAGTGTGAGCGGGTATAGCACCCATGCGAGTGGAAGTAACTCTTCCACGTCGATTCGGAAGTAAGCCATTACGTGGATCGAGAGCATCGCCACGAATGCGAGCCACGCTGCGGCATAGAAAACGATGAGCAGGGGACGACTGAAGCTCATGCGTATACTATATTTCTTCCTAACGCCAATATTCTAAGGCCAACTCGCAGGTGTACCATAAAACGCAACGCCAACACCTCGCCAGCCTTCCCACGCGCCTTCCGCCCAGTTATGGATAACATGCTACGGGGAATCTCCGTCGCGTTGTTCAGCACAAAGGTGTATACTCGATGTATATACTTTCTGGGAGTTGACATATGGCGACGGCACGCGTATTTCGGTCCGGCAACAGCCAGGCGGTGCGCTTACCGAAGAAGTTCCGGCTGAAGACCAAGGAAGTTGAAATCGAGCGGCGCGGCGATGAGATCGTCCTGCGCGAGAAGACTGGCACCATGGCGCGGGCTTTCGAGCTGCTAGCCGGCTTGCCGGATGACGTGGTGGTGCGCGGGCGCGGCAAAGACAGGCCGCAAAAGCGGAAGGGGCCCTGATGGAGCCGCGCTTCCTGCTGGATACGAATATTTGCATTTACATCCGCCAGGAACAGCCGGCAGAAGTCCTGCGCCGGTTCCGAAAACTTCGTCCCGGAGAGGCGGCGCTGTCGGTGATTACCTTTGGAGAGCTTCTCGACGGCGCGAACAAAAGTGTTCAACGCGCTGCAGCTCTGGAGCGCTTGCGTGAACTCGTCCACCTGCTGCCGGCGCTCCCGCTGCCGGAAACAGCGGCAGAGGCCTATGGTACGATTCGCGCTGACCTGGAAGCCAAAGGCAAAATGATCGGAAATAACGATCTGTGGATTGCGGCGCATGCGTTGGCGGCAGATTTGACGCTGGTGTCAAATAACCTGCGAGAATTCCGACGCGTACGCGGGCTGAAACTGCAGAACTGGGTTGCCTAGACAGCCACTCGCGCTTCCGCCGCGCGCGGCGTTGGCGACGGCAATGAAGCCAACGATTGAGTCGGATTGTGAAATTGCATTACAGAGGAACCGCCGATGCGAAAACACGCGGTATTGTTGGCGAGCGTGCTGATCCCTTGCTTTTGCGCGACGGCACGTGCTGATTTCGGCCCGCTGCGCACCGTGGTAGTCATCTTGAAAGATCTTGTCTAGGAATTCTTATGTGCGCTCTTCTTTCGAACCGCGTTGCTTAGGTTAGCTTTTGTGTCCGATTCAATTGGTATCGAGAGGGGTGTCATCGAGCAAATGCAGGAGCACGCACGGCGAGCGCCGCTCGAGGAATGTTGCGGCATGCTGGCCGGGCGCGAAGGCCTGATCGCGCGCGCGTTTGCTGCGGTGAATGCGGCGAAAAACCCCGCCGTGGAATATAAAATCGCGCCGCAGGAATTATTTCAGTTCACGAGAGAGATTCGCGCGGCCGGCCTGCAGCTTCTGGGAATTTATCATTCGCATCCTAACGGAAAGAATGAGCCGTCAGCGCGCGACATAGAGCAAGCGTACTATCCGGATGTCGCGTATTTGATAATTTCGCCGCTGCCCGAGGCAGGAAAGCCGCTGCGCGCGTTTTCGATAGCCGATGGACGCGTCGTGGAGCTGGATATCCGCGTCACGTGAGGACGCGGAATCAGCTACAGGATCGGCTCGCCGGTGTGCAGAATGTAGAACCCGGCGCCGCGCGATGGCGGCGCAGGCCGTTCCAGTGAAGTCGCCGTAGAATCGAGCGGCACTTTCAGCGCGATGGCGGTGATGTCGTCATGCCGGCGTCCGCCGCCGGAAAAGCTTTGCACTTCATCGAAGAGAAAATCCAGCGACTCATCAGCCGATTTGCACCGGCACTGGGTCCAGATTTCGCCCAGCTTGCCCCAACTCAAGTCTTCATCTTTTTCGTTGCGCAATTCGTGCAAACCGTCGGTGGCAAAAAGCACGGTGTCGCCGGGATTCAAATGCGCGCGATGGATTTCGTAAGACACGCCGCCGAACATGCCGGAAGGGAAGCCGCCTTCGCCGAGAGGATGGCAACCCGCGGCGGAAACCAGCAGTGGAAAGGGCACGCCGGCATTCGAGAAAGTAAGTTCTCCGGAGAGCGGATCAAACAACGCATAAAATGTGGAGCTATAACGGCCGGGAACCGGCCGCACGCGCAAGCGTTTATTGAGCAGTTGCAGCACGCTGGCGGTGGTCTCACCTGTTTTATTGATCCCGCGGATGGTGCCCATCACCAGCGAGGCGTACATCGCGGCGATCAGCCCCTTGCCGACCACGTCGCCCATGTAGAGTCCTACCTGGCCGCTCGGCAATTGAAAAAAATCCGCAAAATCGCCGCCTACTTCGCCCAACGGCGAAAAACGGAAGGCCACCTCAAATCCATCGCCGCGCAAGGTGCCGGCTGGAAGCAGCGAATCCTGAATCAGACGCGCTTCGTCCTTGGCTGCCTCGAATGTGTGGGGCCATGCGACCGCCTCCACAGCCTCCGCAGTCGAACTTGAGCTCATGTCGTGAGTCGCCCTCGTAGCTAACACCTCGCAAATCTGATTCCAAATCGCCACGAGGCTGCGATGTCGCGATGCGGCACAGGCAGGGGTTAGGCGCGGCGCTTTGCAGGGATAAGGGACCGATCGGCCGAGGATTGTTCCGCAACGGGACAGCTGAACTTGATTGGCACAACCAGCGCACGCCGCACGCGCGGCGACGGGCTCGCCGCGGGAGAGACTCGAGTGCGGGAGCCCGGGTCAGGCCGAGCGCGGAACGATGCCCAGCTCAGCAGCACGCGCAAAAATCCGCGGAATATCCTCACGCCGCACATAACGCAGATTAAATTCGCCGGCGCTTCCAACGCCATCCGGCTGCGCGATGAACTTCGTTTCCGCAACCGGGACGAATTTGTCCAGCATGCGATTCACTGCGATATTGCGCGTGCGTGTTTGGTGAATTAACTGCGAAATCGGCGCCAGGTCGAAATACGCCTTGATGCGGAAGGGATACACCGCCGTCGAAAGTCCTCGCGCCCGAAGGGCCGGCACGATGATGTGCAAGTGAGAATAATTCACGTCCGCGGAATAGCGATTGAGCAAGGTATAGCCCGCGAGCCGGTCATCCAGGGTAATTCCCAGGACAAAGTTCGACTGGTTCGCGTCTCCGGTGCGAATTGCATCTGAAAAGCGCCGGTGCATCTCCTGGTGGGAGCCGAGGCGGGCGTGATCAACTCCGATGGCGGCGAGGTAGTCGTCCGGACTGGAAAGCCAGTAATCCACAATTGCCGGCACGTCGGCTGAGGTGATGTCTCGCAAGCCGGCGACCCCAATGGCGGTTTTCACCGACGCGAAAGTCAACATTGCTGCTCCTCCAAGAGTTGCGTTCAAGCCGCAATCTCTCAGAGTAGAACAGGCGACCGCCGCGAGCGGTACCACCAATTTGGCGTGCGGCCAATTTGGCTAAGATACGTGGCGAGGGGCCCACGCGGCGGCAGCGGTCACACCCGCACGGCGAGCCGGAGGTTCACTGCGTTAAATTATCGCGAGTGCTAGTGGGCGCTTTGGGTGTGCAGCGCGCTGAGCGCTTCCGCGGCTTCCAGGCGTCCGGCGTACAGCGGAAACTTTTCGGCGAGCGCCGCCACTTCGCCGCGCACGCGCTGTTCGACTCCCGCGTCACCCAAATGAGTAAGCACGTCCGCGATCCATCCTGCGATTTTTTCCATTTCAGGTTCGCGCATTCCGCGAGTGGTGACCGCGGGGCTGCCCACGCGGATGCCTCCGGCCTTCATTGGGGGCAGCGGATCGAAGGGAATCGCGTTCTTGTTCACGGTCATTCCGGAACGTTCCAGCGCCAGCTCGGCATCGCGCCCGGTGATCCCGCGCGAATGCATGTCCACCAGCATCAGATGATTGTCCGTGCCGCCGGTGACGATGCGGAATCCGCGCTTGGCAAGGCCCGCGGCGAGCGCTTTGGCGTTGGCCACCACTTGCCGCTGATAACCGGCGAATTCCGGCTCCGCTGCTTCCTTCAGGCAAACCGCTTTCGCGGCGATGATGTGTTCCAGCGGCCCGCCCTGAATTCCGGGGAAGGTGACGCGGTCCAAATCCTTCGCGAATTTTTCGCGGCACAGAACGAGGCCGCCGCGCGGGCCGCGCAAAGTCTTGTGTGTGGTCGTAGAAACGAAATCGGCGTACGGGACCGGACTGGGATGCACGCCGGCCGCCACCAGGCCCGCGATGTGGGCCATATCCACGAAAAACAGCGCGCCCACAGCCTGCGCGATGTCCGCAATGCGCGGGAAATCAATGATGCGGGCATAGGCGCTGGCGCCCGCGACGATCATCTTGGGTTGATGCTCGCGCGCCAGGGTGGCGATTTCGTCGTAATCAATTGTTTCGGAGTCTTTGGTGACGCCGTAGGCCACGAATTTGTACGTCTTGCCGGAAAAATTCAGCGGATGCCCGTGCGTCAGGTGTCCGCCGTGCGCAAGGTTCATGCCCAGCACCGTCGCGCCGGGTTCGAGCACGGTCATATACACCGAAATATTCGCCTGCGTTCCGGAGTGCGATTGCACGTTGGCGTGCTCGGCGCCGAAAAGTTGCTTGGCGCGCTCAATGGCCAGGCGCTCGACGCGGTCCACGTTTTCGCATCCGCCGTAGTAACGCTTGCCCGGGTAGCCTTCCGCATACTTATTCGTGAAGACGGAGCCCATGGCTTCCAGCACCGCCTCGGAAACAAAATTCTCGGAGGCGATCAGTTCGAGGCCAGTGGCCTGCCGGCGGACTTCATCGCGCAAGGCTTCGGCGACTTCAGGGTCCACCTCGTCGAGACGGCGGCTCATGCGTTGCAGTTCGGGAGATTCATTTTTCATTTCGTGGCATCCTGCCGGGATTTGCGGCTAAAACTTGCGCCGCGGAATGGCGCTCCGCACGCGGTTCGCGCAACTTCCGCTCGCGCGGCGTGTTTACATTTTCGTAGAGATTTTATCGGAGCGCTGCGTGCATTGCAAACAAACCCAGCATGCCAGCCGCGATGGACGCTGCGCTCGAGGACATAAATGAAGAACTCATATTTGTGCAAGCAGCTGCTGAAGGAGAAACCATAAAATGCGTCTTATTAAACGTTGGCTGGGTTTATTGCTGATGGCTGGCGCGATCGCTTCGCCGGTCATGATTGCCGGCTGTGCGGAGCATGCGACCGTTCGAGTGTACGATCCCTACTACCGTGATTATCACGTGTGGAACCACGACGAAGTTGTCTATTACCGCGAGTGGGTCGTGGAGACTCACCGGCCCTACCGGGAATTTCGCACGTTGCCGCCGGAGGAACAGCGGGATTACTGGACTTGGCGGCACCATCATTCCGATTACCACTAGAAGCCTAAAAGCGAACTCACCGCGCGCCAAAAATCAAAGCCCGCCGAGGATCCTGCAGCGGCGGGCTCGCTTGATTCTTAAACGCGGCGGATTAAATTGCTATTGCTTGTCCGAACCCGTCACCGTCGAAATGACTGGGACGTGATGCTTGCCGAGGAACGTGTGCGGGCCGCCATAAATGAATTCGAGAGCAACGTTCAGGCCCGCTTGCACCGCGAGGTTGTAATTCCCGATCCGGAAGCCGTCGCTGGCATCGTAACGGCTCGGGTACCACAATAACGCTGCCGCTTCGCCGCCGGCATAAGGCGCCGCCAACGCGGAAAAAGAAAACGTGCGATGGCCGTCATCGCCCCGCCGTGCCGTGACCGTGGATATCAACGCGTGCTCCAAACGGTGACCGAATCCACTGCACTCGCAGCGGTAGTAAAGTGTGTCCTCGTGGAAGATCTGGGCCAAGCCGTAGCGCGTCGTCTGCGTCACGAGGTTAATTCCAAAGTTGCTTGCCACGCGCACGCCATAGGCGTCCCATCCCTGACCCCACTCCGGCGCCGCATTGTCCTCCTGCTGTATTCCGCCCGCCACGGCCGCTCCCAGGAATGCGTAAGGTCCAAACGAATCGAATGCATAGTTGCGCAGTTTTTCCTTCTGTGTGGGGCGACGATAGGGCTGGCCCGGTTGCACATTCGCCGCGTGCGGAGACATCATGCCGGGCTGGCTGGATTCTTGCGGCGGGGGTGTCGTCTGTTGCTGGCTGGAAGAAGTGCCCGCGCCCGCGCCGGATTGCGCGCTGACAGGAATGCACGATATCGCAAGACCGAAACACACAATAAATACCGGGAAAGTAAGCCGGATTTTCATTTCGAACGACTCCTTTAGCAATTAAAGCACCGCCGGCGGGAACCAGCGCGCCCGATAGGCTACACCGAATTTGCATTGGACACACGGGAAAAAATGCAGGCGCCGGTCAACGGCGGCTCACTTTTTCGGGCGACGCGGCCTCACTGCGGAAAGTTCATTTCCCGCAAGACTTCCTGAAACCGCGGATCGCCGCGGAGGGGGTCGTATGTTGGGTCCACTTTAAGCCCGGTGAGCGAAACCGAATGCGCCGCGTGCGATTTCTGCAGCCAGCCGATGGCCATATCGTTTTCGCGCAAGCCGATATAGGCGGTGGCAAACACGATCGGGTCCACCTGCTCACGTTGGCTCAAGCGGATCAGCCCTTGCAGATCGCTCCGCGCCTCTTCCGTTTTTCCGATGCGCCCGCTCACATACGCACCGTTGCCCCAGTACCAGGGATTATCGGCGCCCATCTTCTTCCCTCTTTCGAGTAGCGCGTCCGCGTCGGAGTTCATGCCTTTTTCCAAGTAGGCGAACGCCACCGGCGCGGCCCGCGGAAAGTCCGGCTCCATCTCCAGCACCTCGCGAAATTGCTGAATGGCCGCATCGTACTGCCGCGCGTAGTAAAAGATGACGGCATTATCGGAAGCAATGATCAGCGAAAGCGGATCGAGTTGCTGAGCGCGCTGCATTTCCACACGCGCCTCCGCGAAGCGGCCCATCAGCGCGAGATATTCGCCATACCAGTGGTGCGCGGTGGCGTAGTTGGGATTGAGCTCAATGGCCCGCCGATATTCGCTCTCCGCAGTCTTCCAATCCCAATTAAAATCCTGGGCAACCACGGCGCGCGAGACATGGGCCTCGGCGAGATTGTCGTCCAGTTCCACGGCGCGCTGTGCCGCGGCGCGCGCCTTCTGGATCAGGCCGTCTGGCGGAGTTCCGGCGTAACCGGTGACCAGTGTTTCCGCGTCAGCCAGAGCGGCATAGGCGCGCGCCGAGCTGGGATCTTTCTGCACCGCTTGCTGGAAGCAGTCCGTCGCGCGCTGGATGTCCGTGGTCGTCCGCTTGTTCCAGAAATAGAGGCCGCGCAGATACAGATCGTAGGCTTGCTGGGACTCGGGAGTAGTGAGTCTCGCGCGCGTTTCGTTGCTCGCGTTGGCATCCAGCGTCAGGTGAATTTCCCCCGCGATTTCCTGGGCTATTTCCGATTGCAGCGCGAGGATGTCCGTAAGCTCACGGTCGTACTGTCGCGACCAGATGTTGCTGCGATCCTGCACTTGGATCAGCTCCGCCGTGATGCGTACCTTGTCGGCTTCCCGGCGCACGCTTCCTTCCAACAGGTAAGAGACTCCCAGTTCGCGGCCGATCGCCGCGGTATCCTCATGACTCGTCTTGTAACGCATCACCGAGTTTCTTCCGATCACGCCGAGATGAGCGGGGTCGAGCCGTCCCAATTGGGCGATCATCTCTTCCGTAAGGCCGTCGCTGAAATATTCCTGCGCTGGATCTCCCGTGAGGTTTTCGAATGGAAGAACCGCGAGCATGCGCCGGGCATCCGGCAGCGCGACGGAGCTGGATTTGCGCCAGGGATTGTGCCAGCCTAAAAGAAAAGTAACCGCAACCAGCACCGCGACCGCCGCAGGAATCCACCAGGATTTCCGCAACCAGCCTGAACCGTTCGGCGCGGCGAGGGCGGCCGTCGGCGGCGCGGTTTTCTGAGCAGAAGCCTCCGCCAGTGGCGCCATCGCTGCTTCCCGCCCATTCGGTTCCGCGAGCGCAGCGTCCAAATCCTGCTCCGGCTCGGCATAAGCAAGCGGTTGTCCGGAATTCACCGGCACCAACAGGCGGTATCCAATCCGGGGAAGCGTTTGAATGAATTTAGGCTCAGCGACGGAATCGCTGAGGACAGCCCGTAACTCCTTGACTGCCGTGTTCAGACCATGCTCGAAATCCACATAGGTCTCTTGCGACCACAACCTTTCGCGAAGTTGCTCTCGCGAGACGACTTCCCCAGCGCATTCCACCAAGAGGAGCAACACTTGATAGGCCTGCGGGCGGAGTTTGAGGCGGATGCCGCGCTTGAAGAGTTCGCGGGTCTCGGTCCGGAGTTCAAAAGGCCCAAACTGAAACGCTTTCACGGCCGGGGGCATAAATGACCTTGGGATTCTGGCGGTATTCTTACCATGGAATGCCGTTTATGCTCTATAAATTTCCTGTTCTGAATGTCTTAGACCTTCACCCAAGTTCCACCCAGCCTTCACCCAACCGGCATTGACGTTCCAGAGCCATTTTTGAGATACAGCGCGCAATGCAATTCACCCTGCTCCCGGCGCGCCCGGTCGTGGTTGGCATCCGTGCCACAGGCGTCCTGACGGAAACCGACGAGAGCGTCAGATACGTTTACTGGCGCCCGGGTGCGGGCTGCTGTGCCTGACAAAGATTTGCTGCTCCTGCCCGTCGCTTCCTCGAGGCGGGTAGGACGCGCTGCCGCACGCCTGGATGCCGCGAAGCGAGTGGGCTAGCACGACTGGGTAAGCCTGAATTGAAGTCGGGCGTCCGTGGGAAATCCCCGCGCACGCTTCTCGCGGCTGCGCAGGTGCCTGCGGCCGGGCTCCGCGCTCGGAAATTCAGCTCAGCGATACCGAACTTAAATTGGGATGGGGACTCGATAGCAAAGCAGCTCCAAATCGTTGGGGCAAATAATGCGAGCGATGCAGCCCGAAAGTGCTCCAAATACCAAGAGGAGGAATCACATGGGAACTAAAAAAGCAAAGACCACGAAACACCTGATGAAAGGGAAGAAGATGGAGGCAACGAAGCCACTCAAGGCGGCCAGCGCGCCGAGTCTTTATAATGCCACCAGCAACGGCGTGCACATCCCGAAAGTCAGTCTCGGTTAGAGCTTGTTTCGCGACGCAGTGAACCGGCTCCGTCGGTGCCCCCACCAACCTGATTGACGAGCTGCAAGCGCAGATAGAAGTGGATGTCTCCAGAGCTGCGAAGGCTCCAGGCGAGGATAGCCTTGTCTCGCATCGCCCCGATTACTCTGCTCACACCGAACAAGATCCAGCCTGACTCTTTTCCTGCGTGCGCGCCGTAAATCGCGGCCCCACCGCTGGACGAAAGTAGTCGCCCATCTGGAGCTGCCGGGCGCAACTTCCATGCTTGATGTTGGTACCCGTCTGGCGGTGTGCGAATCCTCCAGGCCAGAACCGCCATCAGGCAAACCTTGTAGGGCTTCCGCTTCGGAACATGCCGGATGTAACGCGAGGTCACCTGGAGTTACGATGCTTATTGCCAATCGAATCTCGTCGTAGCGAGGTTCGAGCCGGCGAACCCAGCACGCCTTAGGCACCGCGGGTGAAAGACAATGGGTACTACGACGAAAAGCATCCTGATTACCGGCGCCTCCAGCGGTATTGGCCGCGCGACGGCGCTACGGTTGGCGCACAAAGCGTGGCGGGTCTTCGCGGCAGTCCGCAAAGATGCGGATGCCGAAGCGATCGCAGCGGAAGCACAAGGCGCGCTGGAGACGGTGCGGCTCGACGTTAGCGATCAGGACTCGGTCGCTGCTGCTGCGCGCGATGTGAACGCCCGGCTAAGCGGCCGCGGCCTCGACGCCCTGTTCAACAACGCGGGCATCGGCACCTTATCGCCAGTTGAATACACTTCACTCGACGCCCTGCGCGAAATTTACGAAATTAATCTCTTCGGCCAAATTGCGGTCATCCGCGCCTTCCTGCCGCTCCTGCGACGGGCGCGAGGGCGCATTCTGAATACGGGTTCGGTGGGCGACCACATCACGCCGCCGTTTATCGGTGCGTTGTGCAGCTCCAAGGCGGCGTTTGCTGCGATGAGCGCGGCGCTCCGGCTGGAATTGCGCCCGCAAGGCATTCACGTTTGCGTCATCGAGCCCGGCTCGATCAATACGCCCGCGGTGGAAAAAACTTTGGGTGGAGTGGAAAAGATGATTGCCGGGCTGCCACCGGAGGGCGCGGCGCTTTACGGCGAGCCGCTGCGGCGCATGGCGCGCACCTTTGCGCAGAACGAGCTCGCCGGCAGCTCACCCGCAGCCGTCGCGGAAGTCGTCGAGCGTGCGCTCACCGACCACAACCCGCGCACTCGCTACGCCGCGGGCAAAGACTCCGTAAAACTGGCGATGCTCGCGCGCTGGCTGCCAGAAAAACTTCTGGATCTGGCCGTTCTGAAAAAGTTTGGCTTGCCCACCGCCTTCGGAGCGCCTGGGAGGTAGCAGGCTCCCGAGTGCCTTGGCCGGCTGCGCCAACACGTGGCGATTCAGGCGGAGTCGCCGATGACGGTTCAGTCTGCCGGCAGTCCCACGGCGTGAAGAAAGACCCGCTGCAGTCTGCGCGCCAGCCGACTGCGATTGACCCGTTTCTCGCGGCTATTCGCGTCATCCACCACGCTGTGAAGTCCATTAAAAAGGAAGACGGCTGTGAAATGCGGATCGTGAATGGGCCATGCTCCAACGTCAATGCCGGCCTGGAGCAGCTCGATCAGATTATCTATGATGATGTTTTTTACCAGCCCGTGGCGCGAGGGACGGGGCGAACCATAGAACAGAATATCGTGCAGCCGTGTGGAGCCCAGGTAACCCATGACGCAGGCCGCGGCCCACGCTGCCAACTTTCCTTTCCAATCCTCATTCTTCTCTCGCGCGATTGCCGCTTGAATCTTCTTCAGCAGTTGCTGCGCGAAGCGGTCGCGCAGGGCGCCCACCACATCCTCTTTCGAAGAAAAATAGAGGTAGAACGTCCCTTTGGCCACGGCAGCGCCCGAGGTGATTTCCTCGATCGTCGTCGGCGCGACCCCGTGCCTAAGGAACAGATGTTGCGCGGCATTCATGAGCTCCTCGCGCCGCTCTTCCGGCGGCTTGGTTCGTGGACGAGGCTTGGATACCTCAGGCATGAGATCGGCTCTGACTTCGCGGCTGCACGCTCGCGACTCACACTAGCACAGCGGCGCAAGCCCACGGCACCCTTATCAGCGAAACGCCGGCAGGTTTTCCTGCACCCAGCGATCGAACGTGATGGGCTTGCGTCCGAGGACGCATTCGACGGTGTCAGTGACGGCCGCGAGACGCCCTTCGCGAATCGCGCGGTAGATCGAGAGATGCGCGGCGACGATTTCCGGCGAGTCACCGCTCTCCGCCATTCTGGCCCGCACTTGTGCCTCGGAGATTGGCTCGAACTTCACCGGCTTGCCAAGCGCGGCGCCGATCTTCGCCGCCATCTCCGCATAGCTGAGCGCCTCTGGACCGCTGATCGGCAACGCCTTTCCGTCAAATTGTCGCGTCGTCAAGGCCTTGATTGCCACGGCGCCGATATCGTCGGAATGAATGAAGGGAATTTTGCCGTCGCCAGTGCTGGAACGCACCACTCCCTCCGCTTTGAGCGACGTCGCCCAAAAGAGCGCGTTCGACATGAAGCCCGTCGGCTGCACGAAAGTGAACGCAAGCCCGCTCGCGCGAATCGCGGATTCACCGCGCGCGTGCCACGCACCGGTACCCACTTGCTGCTGTGCATCCAGCGAAGAAAGTTTCACCAGATGCCGCACGCCCGCCGCTTTTGCGGCCTTGGCCGCGGCCTCATCACGGTAGGGAATCTGGGGGCCGCTATTGACCAGGAAAAGCGAATCAACTCCTTCCAGCGCCGCGTGCAGTGATGCGGCGTCGGCGAGGTCGCCCGCCACAATAGCAACACGCTCGCCATAGCGCGCTCGCGCTTTCTGCGTGTCGCGCACGAAGACGCGCGGACGGTCGCCGCGCGCGAGCAGGCCCGCAACGACGCGCGAGCCGATCTCCCCTGTCGCGCCGGTAATGAGGTAGGTCATGGTGTGCTTCCTCGGAAGAATTGGTTTTTGCATGCGGGCACAGTCACCCGCCAACGCCGGCATGATATCTCACTGACTGGCGGTCAGTCAATTGGAGTTTGGGCCGGCCGCAGCTGCTGAATCGCGTGGCACACCGACCCCTTTCTGCGGCGCAGGCACCAGCAGCCCGAGCCTCGGTTGACTTCGCGCTGGCTCTCCCCTAACCTTTAACGTTTATTGTGCTGGTATGCGGGCGCTCCTGCGCGCTCGCTGGCCTTCCAGCTCAGAAAAGAGCCTCCGGAGCATGTCGGACCAGAAGCTGCCTACGCGCGCGGAAGATTTTTCGGAGTGGTACAACCAGGTCGTTTTGCGGGCGGAGCTCGCGGACTACGCGCCGGTGCGCGGCTGCATGATCGTGCGCCCTTACGGATGGGCGCTGTGGGAAAACATTACCGCGGCGCTCGACAGCCGCTTCAAAGCCACCGGGCACGTCAATGCGGCGTTCCCTCTGCTGATTCCGCGCAGCTTTATCGAAAAGGAAAAATCGCACGTTGCCGGATTTTCGCCGGAGCTTGCGGTAGTGACGCACGGCGGCGGGGAAGAGCTGGACGAACCGCTGGTGATTCGCCCCACTTCCGAGACGATCATCGGTCACGCCTACGCGAAATGGATTCAGTCCTACCGCGATCTGCCGGTGCTGATCAATCAATGGAACAGCGTGGTGCGCTGGGAATTGCGCACGAAATTATTCCTGCGCACGCTGGAATTTTTCTGGCAGGAGGGGCACACCGCGCACGCCACGCTGGAGGAAGCAGCCGCCGAAACGCGCCAGATGCTGGATATATATACGGACTTCGCGGTGCGCGAAGCCGCTGTTCCGGTGATACCCGGACGCAAATCGGATTCCGAACGCTTCGCCGGCGCGGACCAGACATTTTCCATCGAAGCGATGATGGGTGACGGCAAAGCTTTGCAGTCCGGCACCTCGCACAATCTCGGCCAGAATTTCGCCAAAGCTTTCGAGATACGCTACCTGGATAAGGGCGGCGTGTTGCAGCATTGTTGGACGACGTCGTGGGGGCTTTCGACGCGTTTCGTCGGCGCCATCATCATGGTGCATGGCGACGACCAGGGATTGATTTTTCCGCCGCGCCTGGCGCCGTACCAATTAGTGATCGTGCCGATCTATAAGTCCGACGACGAAAAATCCAGCGTGCTGGAATGCGCGCATAGGTTGCGGAAGGAACTTGCCGATGCCGGCATCCGCGTGAAACTGGACGAGCGCGAAGGTTCCAGCCCCGGCTTCAAATTCAACGATTGGGAAATGCGCGGCGTTCCGTTGCGCCTGGAACTAGGCCCGAAGGATGTCGCCAAAGGTTCCGTCGTCTTGGCACGGCGCGACCGGCCCGGGAAAGAGGGCAAAGCGTTCGTCCCGCAGCAGGGAATCGCGGCCGCGGTGGTCCAGACGCTCGACGAAATACAGAAAGCGCTATTCGAGCGCGCGCTCGCCTTCCGCAAAGCCAATACCGCCGAGCCTGCCGACTACGAGGAGTTCAAGAAAGCCGTCGAAAAGGGCTTCGCGTTTGCGTGGTGGTGCGGAAACGCGGACTGCGAAGCGAACATCAAGGAAGAAACGAAAGCAACGATGCGCTGTATCCCTTTGGAACAGCCTGGAGGCGAAGGGAAGTGCATTCACTGCGGAGAACTCGCGAAAGAGAAGGCCATTTTCGCGCGCGCCTATTAGGTGCCGACCCGACATCCGGATGGCGTTTACTCATTCAGAACACACCTCTTAACCCGCACTTCCCCGGGGCTACGCCACTGCTAATATGAAATTACCGCAGGTGTACCGAGTTTCTAGGGAGGGGTTTCGTGAGCGCGAAGGAAGTTCGCAATAGCCAGCGCGGCGGGGGCACGCTGAAGTTCATCCTGACGCTGCTGCTCCTGGGAGTCGCAATCTTCGTGATCTACAAGATCGCTCCCGCATACTTTGCGAACTACCAGCTTGAGGACATGATGAAGTCGGAAGCGCTCTTTGCAACCTCGGCGATTCCGCGCAAGACCTCCGACGACATCCACGCCGATCTTTGGAAGAAGATTCAGGAACTGGGCATTCCGGCCACGCAGGAACAGATCAAGGTAACCACCAACGGGGACAATCAGGGTTCGGCCGTAACCATGGCCGTGGACTACTCCGTGCCGGTGGACCTCATCGTATATAAATTTTCCCTGGATTTTCACTCCCACGCAGCGAGCCATTCGCTTTAGAATTGATACTCACTACGCTCGCGACCCTGTTGAGCCAGTCGCGCCAGCCCGTTGCTACCCAACCGTGCGGCCACGGCATGCGTCTAATAACCTGAGACTATTCTGGCAGCTATTCTTGCGGAGAGCCTGATTGCGGATTCGAATCGAGCGGGGCTTCTGGACGTCGCGCGTTGGTCTGGGCGTGCTGGGTGGCGCGATGCTTCTGCTGATCGTCGCGACGTCGGTATTCGCCTACTACTACGTGCAATTCGGCAAGCTGATTGATCAGCGCCTCACCGGCCAGGTTTACCAGAATACCTCGCGAGTTTTTTCCGCCCCCGGGCACATTTATACCGGCGAAACCATGCGCGCCGGCGATCTCGCGACCTACCTGCTGCGCGCGGGCTACCAGGAAGGCGAAGTCGAGGGCGCGCCCGGAGAATTCAAGGTCAAAGGCTCGGTGGTGGAGATCCGGCCCTCGCGCGATTCCTATTTCCAGGGTACCAACGCGCTGCGCGTAGATTTTTCCGGCGGCACGATCTCCCACATCATCCAGATATCCGATGGCGCGCAGCGCGTTTCCGCGGACATTGAGCCCGAGCTCATCACCAACCTATTTGACAGCTCCCGCGAAAAGCGCCGCGTCGTCCGTTTTGACGACCTGCCGAAAGACATGGTGGACGCGGTGCTCGCCGCCGAGGATAAGCGATTCTTCGAGCACGGCGGCCTGGACATCGTCCGTGTTTTCGGCGCGGCCCTCGCGGACTTGCGCCGCGGTCAAAAAGCGCAAGGCGCGAGCACGATTGACATGCAAGTAGCCCGCAGCTTTTTCTTCACCACCAAGCGCGAGTGGAGCCGCAAGGTGAAGGAAATTCTGATGGCCGTCGAGATCAATCAGCGTTTCTCAAAACAGCAGATCTTCGAGCTGTACGCCAACGAAGTCTATCTCGGCAATCGCGGCAGTTTCGCCATTCGCGGGTTCGGAGAAGCCGCCGAAGCATATTTCGGCAGGGACGTTCGCGAGCTGAGCCTCGGAGAGGAAGCGTTTCTCGCCGGAATCATCCGCGCGCCCAACCGTTATTCCTCGGCGGAGCGGCACCTCGATCGCGCCGAAGAATCGCGCGACCGTGTGCTGGCGCAGATGGTGGAAGACAGCTACGTCACGCAGGAACAGGCCGACGCCGCCAAGAAACAGAAATTCAAATTCGTGAATGGCGGCGTGAACACCGGATCCGCGCCTTACTTCGTGGACATGGTGAAAGACCATCTCCTGGAAAAATTCTCGGAAACCGACTTGGAAACGCAGAGCTACCGCATTTACACCACGCTTGATCCGCAATTGCAGCACGCAGCCGCCGACGCCATTCAAATCGGCGTGCAGAACGTGGACAAGCTGCTGGCCAAGCGCTACGCCATCTGGAAAAAGAAGGGCCAGGTGGTGCCGCAGGTGCAAGTGGCGCTGGTCGCCATGGATCCGCAGACCGGCGAAATCCGCGCGCTGGTGGGTGGCCGCAATTATGGCGAAAGCCAGCTCAATCACGCCCTGGCGCGGCGCCAGCCCGGCTCCGTCTTCAAGCCGTTCGTTTACGCTGCCGCGTTCAATGATACCGTGCTCGGCGTGCAGCCCGTCGTCACTCCCGTGACTACCGTGGACGACGTCCCCACCACATTCGAATTCGACGGCAAGGACTACACGCCGGACAATTACGGCGAGGAATTCTACGGCACCGTGACGGTCCGCGACGCGCTGATTCATTCGCTCAACGTCGCCACCGTAAAGGTCGCCGAAATGATCGGCTACCAGCGCGTGGTGGACCTGACGCGGCAGATGGGCCTCGGTAATAACATTCAGCCCACGCCCGCGGTCGCGCTGGGCGCTTACGAAATGACGCCGATAGACGTCGCCGCCGGCTACACCGCTTTTGCGACCAATGGTGTGCGCGCCGAGCCTCTCTTCCTGCGCAGCGTGCTCGCCGCGGATGGCACCGTGGAAGAAACCGCCGGCCCGCGCACTCGCGCCGTGCTCGATCCGCGCGTGGCCTACCTCACCACCAGCCTGATGGAAGACGTGATTAACAAGGGCACCGGCGTCACGGTGCGCTCGATGGGCTTCACGCCCGTCGCCGCGGGCAAGACCGGGACCTCGCGCGACGGCTGGTTCGCCGGATTCACCTCGAACCTGCTGTGCGTGGTGTGGGTGGGGTTTGACGACAACCGCGACCTCGGCCTCTCCGGCAGCGATTCTGCCGCGCCCATCTGGGCGGAATTCATGAAGCGCGCCGTCGCGCTGCCCCAATACAAAATGACGGAGGATTTCGATCCGCCGCCCGGCGTCTTGCAGGAAACGATTGACCCGCAATCCGGGCAATTGGCCACTTCTTCGTGCCCGCAAACCGTCCAGGAATATTTCGTCTCCGGCAGCGAGCCCACGCAGATGTGCGAACTCCACGGCGGCGCCCATCTGGCCTCGACTCCGGCCAGCTGGCTCTCGCATCTTTTCGGCAAGGACAATAATCCTTCGCCGCCGCCCCCGCCGCCCAGCGCCGCCAATGCGCCCAATGGCCAGAATCCTCAGCAACCCCCCGTGGACGACGCGGAAAAGAAAAAGGGGCTTCTGGGCAAGATATTTGGTATCTTTGGGTCCAGTAAGAAGCCTGCGGACACCC
The DNA here is from genome assembly GCA_963804655.1 of uncultured Acidobacteriota bacterium. Classification (GTDB taxonomy): domain Bacteria; phylum Acidobacteriota; class Terriglobia; order Acidiferrales; family UBA7541; genus Palsa-295. The sequence goes on from CAWDRE010000002.1 coordinate 1,422,104, forward strand.
AGAAGCCTCCGCCGTAGGTTGTTAGCGCGGAGAAGGAGTAAGGCAATGAGCCGATTGACTCTTGTTGCCGTCCTGCTTGTTCTGTGCCTGGCAGTATCCACACGGGCGCAGCAATCCCCCACGAAGGTCAGCAGCAGCGCCACTACCGCGAGCGCATCGGCGACGCCGCTTTCCACTATGACGCCGCGCGAAGCCACCGAAATGCGCGGCGATATTTACATGGCGCGCAAAGAGTACTCGGAAGCGGTCGCCGAGTATGAGCAGATAATTACAGCCGATCCCAAGGACGCGGCCGTATTGAATAAGGTCGGCGTCGCCTACCAGCAGTTGGGCGACTTGGCGCGCGCCGAGCGCGCCTACAAGCGTTCCATGCACGCGGACAAGAATTTCGCGAGCGCCGTGAACAACTGCGGCACGGTGGAATACGAGAGGAAGCACTTCGGCAAAGCCATCGGCCTCTACAAAAAAGCGCTCGTTCTGCGCGGGGACATGCCCACCATGTACAGCAATTTGGGCTACGCCTACTTCGCCAATAAAGAATATCCGGAAGCGATGAATTCGTTCGAGAAGGCTCTCCAGCTCGATCCCACCGTCTTCGACCGCCGCGGGCAGGGCGGCACCATGGTGCAACAGCGCTCCACTCCTGATCCTGGCCTGTTTTATTTCTTCGTGGCCAAGACCTACGCGAGTGTGGGCGATGCCGAACGCGCCGCGCACTACCTGAAATTGGCGCGCGACGACGGCTACACGGAATTCCTCTCGGCGCAGACCGATCCCGCGTTCGCCAAAGTCATCAAGGACCCCGGCGTGCAGGAAGTTCTGCACGAAGCGCCGTCCTACGCCAGTTCACCGAAGAAGCAGATCCAGAACTGACCGGCCGTTGTTTTTGTTGCAGCTGTCGCTGCAGCGGCGCGCTTGCGCGCGCCATGGTTCCAGCTCTTGACCCCCCGCCGCCGCGCAAATTCATCCCGAACGCAAGCGGCGCGTCTGAAGTTCGCCGCCAGAACACCTCGCCCGAACCGCCGCGGGAACTTTAGGGTGCTGGCGGTTTCTGTTGCTATAATGACTTGCGAAATGTTCCTCCGCGCAGTTCGCCGCGTTCTGCTGACTCTCGCCGCCGGTGCCGCACTATCGCTGAGCTTTTCTGCCGCGCTGGCCGCGCCACCTGTGCCGCCGCCCCCGGCTGATGCTAATTCCACCGTCGTCGAATTGCACATTGATGGCGAAATCGAACCCATCCTTGCCGAATATATCGTCCGCGGAATTGACCAGGCCAATGACGAACACGCCAGCCTGATTTTGCTCACGATGAATACGCCGGGAGGCCTAGACACCTCCATGCGCTCGATCATTTCGGCGATCTTGCGCTCACCCGCGCCCGTCGTCACCTACGTCTATCCCAGCGGCTCGCGCGCCGCTTCCGCGGGATTCTTCATTCTGCTTTCGGCGGACGTGGACGCGATGTCGCCCGGCACGGAAACCGGCGCGGCCTCGCCGCTGATCGAAATTGGCGGCTCACCTGTACAAATTGACGAGACCCTGCGCAAGAAAATCGTGAACGACGCCACCGCCTACCTCCGCAGCTACACCATCAAGCGCGGGCGCAACGCCGACCTGGCCGAAACCGCGGTGACCGACGCGAAAGCCTTCAGCGATAAGGAAGCGCTCGATGGCAAGCTGGTGGACATCGTCACCGGGTCCAAAGAAGATTTGCTGGCGCAACTGAACGGCCGAACGATCACGCGTCTGGATGGCAGCAAAGTGGTGCTGGCGCTGCCGCATCCTGTGATTGTTGAGCGCGAAATGACCGGACGCGAAAAATTCCTCGCGCGCATCGTGCAGCCCGACGCATTTTTCATTCTGCTGGTCATCGGCGTTCTGGGGCTTTACGTCGAGTTCACGCACCCCGGCGTGTTTGCGCCGGGCGTGATCGGCGGCATCGCGCTGTTGCTGGCGCTTTTTGCCATGCACCTGCTGCCCATTAATTTTGCGGGGCTTTTGCTGATCGTATTGGCGTTTGCGCTGTTTATACTGGAGGCGAAATTTCCGACGCATGGCGTGCTGGGAGTAGGAGGAGTGGTGGCCATGATTTTGGGCGCGCTGTTTCTGATTCGCTCGCCGCTGACGGGCATGGGCGTGAGCTTCTGGACCGCTGTGGCCGTGGTGATTCCGTTCGGGATTATCGTGATCATCCTGATGCGCCTGGTGCTGCGCTCGCGCCACTGGAAAGTTTCCACGGGCAAGGAAGAGTTGGTGGGCGAAGTCGGTGAAGTCCGGGAGCCGCTCGGTTCCACGGAGACTCCGGGCAGCGTTTTTGTGCACGGCGAATTGTGGCGCGCTGCCGCGCGCTCCGGCGAGAGCATTCCAGCCGGCGCCCGCGTCCGCGTAAAAAAAGTAAAAGGCCTGACGCTGGAAGTCGAACCAATCGAATCGCGCTAGCGAGTATGTCGTCGTGAAGGTTCACATGATCCTGTTTGCACAAACAAAACATGCGAAGGTAGGGGCGCTGCTTGCTGCGCCCCAGCTTGCCCAGGCGTCCACATCGCCTCGGCGCCACAGGGGCACGGCATGGTGTGCCCGTCTTGCTATGCGGGAAATCGCTCCGTCGCACGCTGCATTGAAGGAGACAAAATGGATTTCGTAACGATTCTGTTCGGGGTCGCCGTAATCATTTTCCTGTTCTGGCTGGTGAATTCGGTGTACGTCATCAAGGAATGGGAACGCGGCGTAGTCCTGCGCCTCGGAAGGATGCTGCCGGAAGCGAAAGGGGCGGGCCTGCAACTGGTATTTTTCCCGATTGATAAGCTGACGCGCATAAGCCTGCGCATCGAAACACTGGACGTGCCGCCGCAGGACGTGATTACCCGCGACAACGTCTCCGTGAAGGTCAACGCCGTATGTTACTTCCGCGTAGTCGATGCCAATCTCGCCCTGTCGCAGGTGCAGAATTATCTATATGCTACTTCGCAGTTGGCGCAGACCACGCTGCGCAGCCTGATCGGACAGTTCGAATTGGACTCCATCCTTTCGGAGCGCGAAAAGGTTAACGCCAAGCTGCAACAAATCCTTGACCAGGATACCGAGCCTTGGGGTATCAAGGTAACCAAGGTTGAGGTGAAGCAGGTAGATATCCCGGAGAATATGCAGCGCGCCATCGCCCGGCAAGCCGAGGCGGAGCGCGAGCGCCGCGCCAAGGTCATCGCCGCCGAAGGCGAATTTCAAGCGTCGGCCAAGCTGTCCGAGGCCGCGGCCGTGCTGCAAAAGGAACCGACGGCGATCCAGTTGCGTTATTTGCAGACGTTGGTGGAAATTGGAGTGGAGAAAAATACCACGGTAGTGTTCCCGCTGCCGGTGGACATCATTTCGCAGTGGATGAAGGCGCTGGAGACAAAGTAAAAGGACATGGCATCGAGCGGCAGGCACGGAGGCGGCGAACGAGTGCTGGAAAGCCGGCACTTGGTGGGACTGTTTCTCGGCGTGGTGTTGCTATGCGGGGTTTTCTTCACGCTCGGCTACGTGATGGGCCGCCAGCAGTATGGCGGCTCGGTGCATGCTGCCGACGCTGCCGGATCGCTGCGCAGCGCGCCGTCCGGACCTGCGGCCGCCACCGCGAAAAACAAGGAAGGTGCTCCCGCGAGCGGCGCTTCCAGCAGCGATCAGGGTTGGGATTTCTACGGCAAAAATGCCGGGGCCAGCGATCATCTGGAGCCCGCTCCCGCGTCGCGCGCGAAACAACCAGCTTCCTCTGTTGCCGGAAGATCGCCGGCGCCCGTGCCGCCCGTTTCCGCGAAGGCCCTTCCTGCCAGCGCCAAAGAGCCCGCGCGTTTCCAGCCGCCGCCGCTGAACAAGAACTCCATCGTCCTGCAGGTTGCCGCGGTGAAGGTGCAGCGCGACGCTCTGGAAATGGCCGACGCGATTCAGCAGAAACGATTTCCCTCGTTTGTCGCCACCTCGCCCGCGGATAGTCTCTTTCACGTGCAGATCGGCCCGTACCCCGATATGGCCGCCGCGGAAAGCGCCAAGCGCGCCCTCGAACAATTGGGTTTTAAGCCTATAATTAAACACTGAATGAACTTGCCTCGTTACGCGCGAGTCTTGCTCGCCATAGGCAGCGGTGTCGCGCTCGGCCTTTCCTTTCCGAATTACAATTTGTACGTGCTCGCGTGGATCGCCATGGGCATGCTGGTCCTGGCGTCGTGCGGCGCACCCCTGAAAGAAGCGCCGCTCTACGGATTCCTGCACGGGCAGGTTTTTTATCCAGTGTGCCTGCCGTGGGTGGATACGGTAATGCGGCAGTACGGCAATATTGACCCGTGGATCGCCGGCGCCTTCGTGGGCCTGATCGGCTTCGTCGGCGGATTGATATGCATGATGTTCTCCACAGGCGTCGCGCTGGCGTCAAAGAAAAGTAATTTCCTGGCCTGTCTGCTCGCGCCGTTTCTCTGGACGGCCCTCGAATTCTTCCGCACCAATATTCCGATCATCGGATCTTCATGGGATTTGTCCGGCTATCCCGCTGCGCGCAGCATGGCCCTGCTGCAGATCACGTCGGTCACCGGCATTTATGGATTGTGCTTTCTGATCGCAGCGTACGGCTCGCTGCTCGCCTACGCGGTTCTCGCCGATACGCGGCGCGCCTGGCGGCTCGCCGTAATTACGACTGTCGTCCTGGTCGTGATCGCGCTGGGAGGTCCTTATCTGATTCCGTCGGCCACGCCTCATTACATCGCGCATCTGGTGCAGACCAATTTCCCGCAGTCGGAGAGCTACCCGCCGGATTGGCTGGAGGTTCACGCCGGGGAGCTCGACCAGCTCGAACGTATCAGCGAGGAAGCCGCGCAACGCGTTCCGGGAATCATTATCTGGCCGGAAGTTCCCGCGCCGTTCTCGTTTACCGAACCGCCCTTCGCTCAGCGCGCCGAACGTATCGCGCGCGATGCCGGAAATTATTTTCTGGTGGGCGTGGTGGATTGGAAAGTGGACCCCGGCGGGAAGTGGCTTGCTTCGAATAGCGCGGTGCTGCTGAATCCCGCGGGCCAGCGCGTCTATTCGTACAACAAAATTCACCTGCTGCCGTTTGGCGAATACGTCCCGCTGCGCGGCTGGCTCACCTTTGCAAAGAAACTGACCGCGGATATTTCCGATTTCACTCCGGGCACGGAATACGCGATCGGGCAGCTTCCCAGCGGTAAATTCGGCACCTTCATCTGTTACGAAGCGATTTTCCCCAGCGAGGTGCGCCGCTTCACCGCGAACGGCGCCGAGCTCTTGGTGACCATCTCGAACGACGGCTGGTTTGGCCGCTCCTCCGCTCCTGAGCAGCACATGGCCATGGCGCGCGTCCGCGCGGTGGAAAATCGCCGCTGGCTCCTGCGCGATACGAACAACGGCTACACCGAATCCATTGACCCCTATGGCCGCACAGCGGCGCAATTGCAGCTCGATATTCGCGGCCAACTCGACGCCCCCTACGATTTCCGAAGCGACCTAACGCCCTACGTCCGCTTCGGCGACTGGTTCTCGTGGCTGTGCATAATCGTGACCATCGCGCTGCTGGCGATCGCCTTGACCAAGCGAACGGTCCGAATTAAGAAAGCCAGCTAGCAGTTTCTGGCAGGGCCGCGGCTCGCCGCCGCAGCGACGCAAGCCTCTGGCGTCGAATTTGTAGCGCCCCGTCATGCGATGACACCCACTCAAAAATCAATTAACATGTAACGTGCCCATGGCCGAACACATCGAAGACCTCCAACAACGCTTCGCCGAGCTGAATAAACGCATCCAGCTTGTGCGGAGCTTTCTTTGACGCCGATTCCGCGCGCAAAAAATTAGCGGAGTTCGAAGCAAAAACCAGCGACCCCAATTTCTGGCAGGATCAGGAAAAGGCTCAGGCGACGCTCCAAGAGCGCAAGGTGGTGGAAGACCGCGTAAACGCCGAAGTAGCTCTCGATCGCAAGAAAAGCGACATTGAGACCTATTTCGGTCTGGCCCAGGAAGAAAAAGACGACGCCCAGCGCGCGTCGCTGCTCGAGGACGTCGCCAAAGAACTCGCCGCCACGGACACGTATCTCTCGGAGCTTGAAACCAAAACGCTGCTCGCCGGCGAAAACGACCGCCTCAACGCCATCGTCACCGTAAAGCCCGGCGCCGGCGGCACCGAATCGCAAGACTGGGCCGAAATGCTTCTGCGCATGTATCTGCGCTGGGCGGAGCAAAAGGGTTTCCGCGCCACCATTCTCGATTCCACGCCCGGCGAAGAAGCCGGCATCAAATCCGCCACGGTCCAGATCGAGGGCGAAAACGCCTACGGCATGCTTTCCGGCGAGAGCGGCGTGCATCGCCTCGTTCGCATCTCGCCCTTTGATCAAGCGGCCCGTCGCCACACCAGCTTCGCGTCGGTCTTCGTGATCCCGGAAATTGACGACCGTATCGAAATCAACGTCAAGCCCGACGACCTGCGCATAGATACGTTCCGCGCCGGCGGTCACGGCGGCCAGAACGTCAACAAAGTCGAATCCGCCGTGCGCATCACGCACCTGCCGTCCGGCATCGTGGTGCAATGCCAGAACGAGCGCAGCCAGCACAAGAACCGCGAAATCGCCATGAAAGTGCTGCGCTCGCAGCTCTATGAACTCGAACTGGAAAAGCGCCGCGACGCCCTGAACAAGCTCGACGCCTCCAAGCCCGAAATCAGTTTCGGCAGCCAGATCCGTTCGTACACGATGCAGCCCTACCAGCTGATCAAAGACCATCGCACCAAGGTCGAGCGCGGAGACGTGCAAAAGGTCCTGGACGGCGACCTGGACCCCTTCATTCGCGCCTACCTGCTCTACCGCCGCGACCTGGGATGACCGGCTGGCGGGCAGCCAGAGTGCATCCTAGAGGCACTTTGCGGAAGCATAGTTCCCGTCGCAAGCGTCTCCGGCTGCCGCCGCAGCCCCAGCGAACCCATTTCCAAGGTCCCAACCCTCCGTTCAAGCTCTATTTAAGGCCTTTCGCTGCATAAAATTGACAGGGGTAGGGCCCCATGCTAGCCTTTTGTTTTTGTATAGGTCTCGCCGAGACCGTCTTGGGCCCTTGATTTGCCTCACTATCCCCTTGGAGGATACTGTTTTGCCACACGCCGATGAGAAGTTCCTGTTTACCTCGGAGTCTGTGACCGAAGGTCACCCCGACAAAATCGCCGACCAGATCTCCGACGCCGTCCTCGACGCCGTCATGAAGGACGACCCCACCGGCCGCGTGGCCTGCGAGACGCTCGTCACCACCGGGCTCATCGTCGTCGCCGGTGAAATCACCACCTCCACCTACGTTCCGTTTTCTGACCTTGCCCGCGGAGTGATCAGAGACGTCGGCTACACCCGCGCGAAGTACGGCTTCGACGCTGAAACCTGCGGCGTGATCTGCGCCATCAATCGCCAATCGCCTGACATCGCCATGGGAGTGGATACCGGCGGGGCCGGCGACCAGGGCTTGATGTTCGGCTTTGCTTGCGACGAGACTCCCGAGCTGATGCCCATGCCAATTCAACTGGCGCATCACCTCACCCACAAGCTCGCGGAAGTGCGCAAGAAGGGCGTCGTTGATTTCCTGCGCCCCGACGGCAAATCCCAGGTCACCATCGAATATATTGACGGCCGTCCCGCCCGCGTGGACACCGTGGTGATCTCCACGCAGCACAGCGACAAAGTTTCCACCGGCGATTTGCACGAAGCGGTGCTGAACGAAGTGATCAAGCCCGTCCTTCCCGCCGCCATGGTGGATAAGAAAACGAAATATCACATCAATCCCACGGGACGCTTCGTCACCGGCGGCCCCATGGGTGATTGCGGCCTTACCGGACGCAAAATTATCGTGGACACCTACGGCGGCTACAGCCGTCACGGCGGCGGCGCGCTCTCCGGAAAAGATCCCACGAAAGTGGACCGCTCCGCGTGCTACATGGCGCGTTACGTCGCGAAGAATATCGTCGCGGCCGGTCTCGCCACCAAGGTGGAAGTTCAGATCGCCTACGCCATCGGTGTGGCCGAACCGGTTTCGGTGATGGCCGATACCTTCGGCACCGGCACGATTCCGAATTCGCAGATCACCGAACTGATTCGCGGCTTCTTCAAGCTCACGCCCAAGGGCATTATCGAGACGCTCGATCTGCGCCGCCCGATTTACGCGCCTACCGCCGCTTACGGCCATTTCGGCCGGAGCGGCCCGGGCTTCACCTGGGAGCGCACCGACAAGGCCGACGCCATCCGCAAGGAAGCCGGTAGCCGCGGTGCAGTAGCCGTCTCGCGCAGTTGAATCGCTCCGCGGGACGATTCACCCTTAGGTCCGACGCCGTCGGACCGAAGCGTCGCGATGGCCAACCGCGTATCGTTGATCTTGTAGTTGAATTCGTAGGGGCGGGTCTCAGACCCGCCTTTCGTAGCGCTGGCCCCGCCGCCAGGTTCGTGCTTTTGCCTTTGATTATGTAGGGGCCGGCTCAGCACCATCGCTCCGGGCCTGCCGTTGGGTTGGTTTTCTCTGCGTTCTCAGCGTCTCTGCGGTAAACGAAATTTCGGCCCCAATTTTCGCACTCTAAATCTAAAGGGAGTTTCTAGTGGAAACTGCAACCAAGCTAGCCGGTGACGTGAAAGACCTGACCCTCGCCGAAAAAGGCAAACGCAAAATCGAATGGGCCAATCAACAAATGCCCGTCTTGCAATTAATCCGCAAGCAATTCATCAAAGACCAGCCGCTCAAGGGCGTGCGCATGTCCGCCTGCCTGCACGTCACCAGCGAGACGGCCAACCTGGCTATCACTCTGCGTGACGGCGGAGCCGACCTGGTGCTCTGCGGCTCGAATCCGCTTTCGACGCAGGATGAAGTGGCGGCATCCCTGGTGAAAGACTACGGCATCCCCACCTACGCCATTAAAGGCGAGGACAATGCCACCTACTACGCGCACATCGCCGCGGCGCTCGATCACCGGCCGCAAATCACCATGGACGACGGCGCGGACCTGGTCACCCAGCTGCTCACCAAGCGCACCGACCTGGTGAAAGACGTCATCGGCGGCACCGAAGAAACCACCACCGGCGTGATTCGCCTGCGCGCCATGGCGAAAGACGGCACGCTGAAATATCCCGTCATCGCCGTGAACGATGCGCTGACAAAGCACCTCTTCGATAATCGCTACGGCACCGGGCAATCCACACTCGACGGCATTATTCGCGCCACCAACATGTTGCTCGCCGGAATGAAAGTGGTTGTAGCCGGCTACGGCTGGTGCGGACGCGGCGTCGCGATGCGCGCCAAGGGTCACGGCGCCGATGTGATCGTCACCGAAATCAATCCCACGCGCGCGCTGGAAGCCATCATGGATGGATTCCGCGTGATGCCCATGGCCGATGCCGCCCGCATCGGTGAAATTTTCGTCACCGTCACCGGCAACAAGTCGGTCGTCGCTCACGAACACTTCGAGAAAATGAAAGATGGCGCGGTGATCTGCAATTCCGGCCACTTCAACGTGGAAATTGACATTCCGGCGCTCGAAAAGCTCGCCAGCTCCAAGAAAATCGCTCGTCCCTTCGTCGAAGAGTACGTCATGAAGGACGGCCGCAAACTCTATCTCCTCGGCGAAGGGCGCCTTATCAATCTGGCCGCCGCGGAGGGCCACCCAGCCGTGGTGATGGATATGAGCTTCGCCAACCAAGCGCTGGCTTCCGAATACCTGGTCAAGAATGCCAAAGAGCTGAAAGCCCAGGTCTATTCAGTGCCGGAGCTAATTGACCGCCAAATCGCCAAACTCAAGCTGGAATCCATGGGCGTCCAGGTGGACAAGCTAACCGCCGACCAGGAGCACTACCTGGCCAGCTGGTCCGAAGGCACGTAATCGCGGCCGTCGTCGCCTTTGCCTTTGACGTCATTCTGAGCGAAGCGAAGAACCTCTCTTGCCTTCCGTAGCTGAGCGCGATGTAAGCTTCACGCGGACGCCCAGCCGAAACCGAAGAGAGATTCTTCGCCCCGATGATTCCGGGGCTCAGAATGACGGCGCGCGACCGGTGGTGAGAACATGAAAGGTGGCTACGTCTACATTCTCGCCAGTAAGTCAGGCGTCCTCTACACAGGCGTTACAAGCCGGCTCACTTCTCGAATGGTTGAGCATCGCCACAAGCTACTCGATGGATTCAGCAAAAAATATAATGTCACGCGCCTCGTGTACCGGGAACAATTTGGAGACATTCGCTCCGCCATCGCGAGAGAAAAACAAATCAAGGGTTGGCTGCGCTCAAAAAAGGTCGCGCTGATTGAATCCGCGAACCCTGGTTGGAAGGATTTGGCACAGGATTTCATCCCGCTCAAGCAACCCTGAACCCCACCACTGTCTCGCCAAGATACACCGTCAGCCGTCTTTTCGTCTTCTGTCTCCTCTGTGTTAAGTCTTTTGCTTTGAATAAATCCTTCGCGGAGCGGCTTCAGGGCACACACACCCGATTTGCATTCTCAGCGCGCTCTCTCTAAGATAGTTCGATGCTTTTTTCGCGCGAAGACGGCCAGCACCAGCCGGACGAGACGCCGAACCTCGTCCTCGGCCTTCACCAATCTGCCCACGTTCCAGCCGCCACAAATCAACTCCATGAAATTACGTGCATCGCCGTAACTGGGTGGACGCTCCGACTCCCCACCTCACCAGCAAGCCAGCTCTCAAATAACACCGCCGCTGGCACCATTTGCAATCGCCAACCGGCGCGATTAGAATTCACCGTAACTCAAACAAAACAAACGACCGCCCAAATTTTTATTCAATACAAATGGAAGCTCGACGCCACACCAATTCTCCCCAAAAAAATCGCAAATTCCGCCCTCCGGACCCCCCGGGCATGATGCAAGACTGGGCCCACTGGGCCATAGAGACGGCCAAGCGCCGTGGCGCCACCTATGCCGACGCCCGGGTGATGGACATCCGCCAGCGCGAAATCGCCACAAAAAACGGCGAGGTCGGTACCCTGGTCGAATCCGAAACCCTGGGCATCGGCATCCGCGTGATCGCCGGGGGCGCCTGGGGCTTTGCGTCCACTGACCGGCTGACGCGCGAAGGGGTGCAGGCCTGCGCCGCCGAAGCAGTGGCGATTGCCAAGGCATCGGCGCTCGCGAAGCGCGCGAACGTCGCCCTCGCCCCCGAAAAACCGTACGTGGATACCTGGCAGAACCCGTTCCTGAAAGATCCCTTTCGCATTCCCGTCGAGCGCCAGATTGATTTGCTGATTGCCGCGGACAAACAAATGCTCGGCGTGAAAGGCGTCACCCTGGCCGAAGGCTCGATGAGTTTCAAGCGGATAGACCAGCTTTTTGTTTCCAGCATTGGCTCGGTGATTCATCAGGTGAAAATGCACGCGGGCGGCGGCATCGTCGCCACCAGTTTCGCCGGCAGTGAAATTCAGAAGCGTTCTTACCCGAACAGTTTTGGCGGGCAACACTCGCTGCAGGGCTATGAGCTGATCGAATCGTTCGATCTGGCCGGCAATGCCCAGCGCGTGGGAGAAGAAGCCGTGGCGCTGCACTCGGCCGCGCAATGTCCCGAAGGGACAAAAACCATTATTCTTGGCGGTTCGCAGCTTGGTTTGCAGATTCACGAATCCGTCGGACATCCCATTGAACTCGACCGCGTTCTCGGCCAGGAAGCCAATTTTGCGGGCATGAGTTTCCTCACCGTGGATAAGCTGCACAAACTGAAGTACGGCTCGGAGATCGTGAACGTAGTGGCCGATGCGCGGCTCGAGCATGGCCCGGGCCTGGGCACGTTTGCTTACGACGATGAAGGAGTGCCGGCGCAGTGCACGCCGATCATTTCCGACGGGCTCTTCACCGGGTATCTGAGCAATCGCGAACTGGCTTCCGCGATCGGCGAGACGCGCTCAAACGGCACCATGCGCACGGAATCCTGGAATCGCTTGCCCATGATTCGCATGACCAACATCAGCATCAATCCCGGCACGTGGAATTACGACGACCTGATCGCCGATACCGACGATGCCATTTTGATGGAGACGAATCGCTCGTGGTCTATTGACGATCGCCGCTATCATTTTCAGTTTTCCACCGAGATCGGCTGGGAGATCAAAGGCGGCAAGAAAGGCCGCATGATCAAAAATCCCAGCTACAGCGGCATCACCACGGAATTCTGGAATAGTTGCGACGCAATCTGTTCGCGCGACCATTGGACGCTCTGGGGCACGCCCAATTGCGGCAAGGGCCAGCCGATGCAGACCATGGGCACTGGCCACGGCGCGTCGCCTGCCCGCTTTCGCAACATAAAGGTGGGAGTGGCGTTCTCTAAATAAATGGCCGCCAAAAAAAAGCCGGCATCGAAATTAGGCGCCCGCCGCAAGGGTGCGCGGCTGGCTTCGCCGCGCCGTTCCGCCTCCTATCCGGCCAGCGCGCGTTATTCAACCTCGGATCTGGAACATATCGCCGAACGCATTCTGAAATTGAGCGAAGCCGACGAGACCGAAGTCGAAATTGACTCGACGGTTGACGCGCTGACGCGTTTCGCCAATAACACCATCCATCAAAACGTTTCCGAACACACTCTGGGAATTTCGGTGCGCGCCGTGGTGGATGGCCACACCGCGCGCGCCACCACCAACAAGACCGACGAGGAATCTTTGCGTCGCGTGGTTGCCGCCGCGATGGGCCTGGCCCGCAACCAACCGGAAAATCCCGATCTGCTGCCGATGCTGGGCGCGCAGAAATACCAGAAAGTTTCACACTACTTTGCCTCGACAGTCTCCGCCACTCCGCAGGACCGCGCGCGCGCCGTCACGCGCGTCTGCAAGATGGCCGAGGAAGGGAAGCAAACCGCCGCGGGAATCTTTACCACGGGCTACGTGCGCAACCTGCTGGCGAATTCAAAGGGGCTTTCCGCGCGGCACGATCACACGCGCGCGGAATTTTCCGTCACGATTCTCGAAGAGAACTCTTCCGGCTGGGCCAAGTCCAATTCGGCGGACATTCTGAACATTGATCCGGACGCGCTATTCGAAAGCGCCAGCGAAAAAGCGACGGGATCCCGCAAACCGCGCTCCCTCGAGCCCGGGCACTACACGGCGATTCTCGAGCCGGCCGCCGCGCTCGATTTTGTCGGCTCCATTTTTTACGATTTTGCCGGTACGGCGATTCTCGATAAGCGTTCCTGCCTGAACGAACGCATGGGCAAGAAGATCTTCGGCGAGAACATTACCTTGTGGGATGACGTTTACCATCCACTACAAGTGGGCCCGCCGTGGGACGGCGAAGGTTTGCCGCGGCAGAAGGTGCTGCTGGTGGATCGCGGCGTTCCCAAGAACCTAGTTTATTCGCGCGCCACCGCGAAAAAAATGAAGGCCAAACCAACCGGGCACGGCTTCACGCTGCCCAATGAATACGGCGAAGCGCCCATGAACCTGGTATTTTCCGGCGGCGATAACTCCGTGGACGAAATGATTCGTTCCACCGAGCGCGGAATCCTGGTAACGCGTTTTTGGTACATCCGCGAGGTGGATCCCTACGAGAAAGTCCTGACCGGCATGACCCGCGACGGGACGTTTCTTGTGGAAAATGGACGCGTCGCGGGCGGCATCCGCAACTTCCGCTTCAATCAAAGCATCATCGAAGCGCTGGCCAAAGTGGAGATGCTGGGCCCCGCGGTGCGCGCCACGGGCGAAGAGTCTTTCGAGATGGTGGTCCCGCCCATGAAAATTCGCGACTTCCACTTCAGCGAAGTAACGAAGTTCTAAGGTAAGAAGCGAGAGGTAAGAGATCTTTTACTTGGTGAATTGCATGCTGGTGATCGCACGGGAAATCACGTTTTCCTGAATCTGCACCAAATCCGTGTCTGCTCGCGTCATCCCGAAAACCGTGTACACGCTCGTTCCGCGCGGAATGTAAACCGCGACTCCGGACCAGTCGTGCTCGTCCACGCTCCCTCGAAATCGCCGTTCGATCGCGGTGACGCCTGAAATCGTGACCCGTCTTTCGTCCAGCGGCCGGAAGTTGTCCATCACATCGTGCAAGCGCTTGTCGGCGGTGTCCATTACGCTCGCGAGCGACTTTCCTCCGGTTTCCTGTCCGATCAGCAGATAGGTAGTCTGATCGTCCGTGCCCATCGCGGTGATCGCTCCGGGAAGAATCTTCGGAGCGCCGGCAATTACGTGCCAGTCGGGCGGTTTGTACATGTGAAAACCGTAGGTGTCATTCGTGTAGGTATTGCCGCTGACTTCTTCGTGCATCGGTTCCGGCGCGGCGGGCTTCGGCGCGGGCGGAGGCGCTGCGGCGGCCACGGTTTTAGGCTGCGGAGCACTCTTGGCCATAGCGGGCGGCGCCGCGGTATTCGCGGAGGCCGGCGGCGCATCCGTGTGCGGATACTCGACGACGTCGCTGGTCGCAGCGGTGTCCGCTGCGGAAGACTTTGGCGAAGCCGCGGCAGCGACTGGGTGCTCGATCTTGTCCGGCTTTACAGTTGGCGGAGTTGCCGGTGGAACTGAGGCGGATGCCGCAGGCGCGGCAGTTTTCGGCGCGGCTGGTTCGGACTTCTTCGCGCTGCCCGTGACCACGATGCTGACGACTTGGTCTTTCTGCACCACGGCGAACCCGTAGCTGGTTTTCACCTTGAAGGAATTGTCCTCGAAGCCGACGATTGTCCCGATGATCTTCGTGCCGTCCTTGAGTTTGATCTCGTCCGCGTGCGCCGCGACAGGCGCCAGCGAAAGGCAGACGAGCGCGGCTAGCGCCGCGAGTCCAGTCCCGTGTGAAACTCCTCGTCTCATGGTTCCGAGTATCACGCCGCGCGGGCTGAGCGGCAAGCATGGGTGCTGAGCCGTTGCTCGTTTAGTCAGTACAAGGCGAGTGTTTCCGCCGGCGCTGATTCCGGCGCAGCGCACGCAGGTTGGTCACCGGATTGATCCGCTGTCGTCTTCGTAGGTTACAATCTGGCGCATGATCGTGGTCGTGGTGCTTTTTGGTTCGCTGCTGCTATTTCGCGTGGCGGGCGCCCTAGGGGTGACGGCGCTAGCTTCCTGGGTCGCTGCCACGCGCTGGGCGCTGGCGGCGATGTTCCTATTCACGGGCATCGCTCACTTCACGCGCGCGCGTCACGGAATGGCTCGTATGGTCCCCCGAGTCTGCGGCAACGCCATGGCGATGGTTTATTGCACCGGCGTGTGCGAGATCGCCGGCGCCATCGGCATACTGATTCCGCGAACGCGGGCGGCCGCAGGCGTCTGCGTCATCTTGCTGCTGGTTGCGATGTTCCCGGCGAACGTTAAGGCCGCGCGTGAGAAGTTGCACGTGGCCGGCAGGCCCGCGACGCCACTGGTACCGCGCACGGCAATGCAGATCGTCTTTATTTGGCTGGTGTGGTGGTCCACGCTGGCAGGGTAGGCTTTAACTTTATACCGCCCACGAGGTCTGGCGGGTGCGGCGCTGTCCGGGAGAGCCGGGCGGTCACTTGCGATCACCCTGAAAGGCAATGGGACAGCGGCGTCACCCACCCTGTCGGTTTCATGCAAGAAATAGTGTAGGCGAATAAAAGGCGAAAGTCAATTCCAGGCACCAGCTGTTTTTGCCGGAGAACTATCGGCGAGAACGGTCGCCGCGAGCGGCATGCGGCTTGGATGGTTGCCTGTTGCCTGGATCGGGGGCGGATTGGATTAGATTCAGTTCCTGCTGAAGGATGGTGAATTCGGATTCCAAGGCGCGCAGGGAGCTGGCGGCGTCGGCTAAATTTCCAGCGCGTCCCAAGGCTTCCAGATTGCGGGCGGCGGCGACGGCCTTGGACGCACCAAAGATTGCGACGGAGCCTTTCAGCAAGTGGGCGGCGCCCGCTAGTTTGGCGGCATCTTTTTTTTCGATGGCGGTGCGAATCAGGAGCAGCGCCTTGGGCGCATCGGCAAGAAATGTTTTCGCGAGCGAGCGAATCAGCTTTTCGTTTCCGCCGGTTGTGCGGCGGAGGTGTGCGTACGCATCCTCGGTGTCTGTCGAAGTGTCTGCTGGAGATGCCATCGGCGCAGGCTCCGAGCGCCGCGGCACGGTGGGCGGAGCAGCCGTGAGTTGCCGGGGCTGCGCTGCGGCGCCCGTGGAAGAATTTTGTTGGATGAGCGCGGCGGATTCTACTGCGCGGTATAGCTTGTCCATGTGCACGGGCTTCGCCAGGCACGCGTCCATGCCTGCCTCGCGGAAACGGGAATCGTCTTCTTCGCTGGCGTGGCCGCTGATGCCGATGATGATCTGGTGCGTGGCGGTGGCGGCTTCGCGTTGACGGATCGCGCGCGTCGCTTCCAGTCCGGTCATGCGCGGCATTTCCTCGTCCATCAGCACCACGTCGAAGCTGCGACGATCGAGTGCGGCCAGCGCCGCGCGTCCGTCAGCGACACCCTCGGCGAAATGCCCACGTTTGTGCAGTAGTTCGATCACGAGTTCGCGATTCAAGTCGGCATCGTCCGCGACAAGGATGCGCAGAGACTTTTCGGCTTTGCTTCTTTCGGGCGATTTCTCTTTTGGCGAGGATTTTTCAGCGCGCGCAGGGGATTTCGCAGGCTTTGCGGCGCGCGGCAGGCTGAACCAGAATCGCGAGCCACCCTGTTGGCGAGTTTCCGCGCCGATCGTGCCGCCCCAGCGTTCGACGGTGATCTTGCAGAAATAAAGGCCGAGGCCGGCTTTTCCGGCGTGGGACTTTCCCTTGGAAAACAGCGCAAAGAGCTGGTCCACGCGCTGTCCTGCCGGGAGTCCAGGGCCTTCGTCGTCCACGAACGCGAGCACGGAAACGCCGCGGTCTTCCAGGCCGATGGTGACGCCGGAACCTTTCGGAGTGTAACGTATGGCGTTTTCCAGGAGATTGCCGAAGATACGATCAAGGCGCGAGGCATCGCCAACTACGCGCCAGTCGCGCGAGACATTCGTGCGCGGATCAAGGCGCAAACGAATGCCCCGCTCGCGAAACGCGGTAGAAAATTCTGCAATCGCTTGTTTCGCGCAGGCGAGCAACTCCGACGCTTCGGCCGCGGCGGCATCTTTGGATTGTTGCGCCGCGAGATCGCTCGAAAACGCTTCGAGAATCCCGCGAATCATCAATTCCTGGCGCTGCGACTCGCGCGCGCCGGACTTCACGTATTTCTTCAGGGTGGAGGGCAGCGATTCGCGTTCGAGGAGTTGAAACACCCCATTCATGGCGCTGAGCGGCTGGGTGAGATCGTGCACGATGCAGTGCAGCAGGATTTCCTTCTTCTGGATTTCCTTGATCAGCTTTTCGTGTTCGAGCAGGGACTCGCGAGCGGTCTGAAACCAGGCCTGCTGCTGCGCGAACGTCTGGGAGAGATTGCGCACGATCAGAATTTGTTTTCCGTCGAGCAGGGAGGCGGAAGCTTCGAGAGGCGTGTCAGCCGAGGCGCCACCGCCCTCGAGCCAATTACCGGAATTCAGCGCGCCTGGCGATTTGGAACTCCAGAACTCTGCGGCTTCCCAGAGGAAGTTCTCGAGGAAGGGGGATTTATCGCCCAAGCGGATGATCCGTTCGCCGACCGGCTGCGCGCCCCAAATATCCGCGCACCAGGATGGCCAGCCACCGATCAGGCGAAAATTGCCGTCGCCGAGATATTCAAATAGCGCGTAACCTTGCGCGGCAAAGAACGATTCAAAGATGGAGTTCGCGTACATTTATCCGGCCAGCATTGCTTGCGCGAGATGCAGGAAAACCTTTTCGACGGCGTCACCGGTCTTCGCGCTGGTGCGCCGCACCGTCCAGCCGTTTTCCGCGAGTTTCGCTTCTTGAGCCGAGTCAATTTCCCATTCGTCCGCAAGATCGTCTTTATTGAGGACCAGCACGGATGGGAGCTTGCCGATTTCTTGCACGATGCGCTCGTGCAGCGCCAAAGCATCCGCGAGCGTTTGGCGGCGAGTGCCGTCGGCGACGAGGAGATAGCCGGCCATGCCGCGCAGATAGGACATGCGCATCTTCTGATAAGCATCTTCGCCGTAAATGTCCCAGAGCATCAGGGTAACGTCCTGGCTGGCCGCGTTCACCACTTTCTTGTCCACTTTGACGCCGATGGTGGTGTGGTACTTCTCGTCGAAAATGCTGTCCACGAAACGGCGGACGAGGCTGGTCTTGCCGACGGAGAAGGAGCCCAGCATGCAGATTTTCTTTTGGAGCATGGCGATGCGTTGCTCAGTACTGCGGAGCGGGGCCGGAAGGCGCCGGCGCCGCTGCGGCAGAGAAATAAATCTTGAAAGTGACGCTGCGATTGAGGCGGCGGCCGTCCTCGGTTTCTTCGCTGCGCAAGGGCTGCGTGGTGCCGACGCCGCGCGGGCGCAGATTCACTTCCTTGACGCCGTTGCGCAGGAGGCTCGAGCGAATCTGATCGGCGCGCTGCTGGCTGAGCGGGAGATTGGTGGCCTCGACGCCGGTGGTATCGGTGTGGCCAATCAGGTCAACGCTGACGGCCTCGCCCAGGCGCGCGGCTTGCGCCACGAGGTCGCGAATTTCCCTTTCTGCTTGCGCGAGCGCGGCTTGCTGGCCGGCTTCGAGCTCCGCGCTACCCAGAGGGAAAAGCAATGCGGTTGATTCAATGGCCGATTTTTGGGAGTTCAACTCCTGCACGGTGGAATTCTGCAAATGCGATTCATCCAGTTTGCTGACGCCGGCAATCCAGGGCGCTCTTTCTTCGAAACGCGTTATCCACTGCTGGGGAGCGGCACCTGCGGCGTCCAGTTCGCCGTCTTTTGCGGTGAGAGTCACGCTCGCCGGTGGATGCAGAAGCGCGGCGGCTCGTTTGGCTACCATGGCGTCGTCCAGCGAATAGTAAGGCGCCAATTGCAGGTCGGCGTGGTCCGGATCAAGACCCGCTTGCGAGATGAGCTTTCTGGGATCTTCGGCCAAAGGATCGCGAAATCCCTGGATGTGAAATGTTCGGCCGTCCTTCGAGTAGGAAACAACCACGATGCCGGGTTGCTGGCGCAGCGCATGGAGGAAGCGCGACCACTCGATCAGCAAATAGGTGGAATAGCCGAGCCAGCCGAAAAGCAGCACTGCTACCACGGCTCCGGCAACCATCGCTGCGCGCGGGCGATTATTTTCCGCAGGTTTCTCGCGATACTGCGTTTCGAGCAGGCGCGCGAGGCGATCTTCGGCAGCGCGAAACGGGGCGGCATCACCCTTGAAGTTAGCGAGAGCCGAGCCGTAGAAGCGCTGGATGTCTTCGAGCGCTTCGTCCATGGCGATGCTGTAGCTTTCGGGCGCGTGTCCACGGATGGCGGCCGCGATCACGGCGCCGGGTCCGGTGACGACACGAATTTGCAGCTCTTCGAAAGTCATGTTTCCGAGAGTTTCGGTTTTCTCGGGAGTGAAGGAATCGCGAGCGAATTGCTGGATGGCGGAGAGCAGGCCCGCGACCATATCGGCATCTTGCGACGGGGCCGTGGGAGCTACCACGTGACCGAGGACCAAGCCGGTTTCACGATGAATCAGAAAGACCTGCTCGACGCGATAGAGCAGGCTGTGCATCATCACAATTTCCGCGAACGGTCTGCCGGTGCGGAGGGATTCGATGCGCCATTTCAGGCCTTGCCAGGAAAGGCTGTGCTCGAGGGCTTCGTTGAAGGATTCGAGCATGGAGCGCAGAGTTTCGCTGATGGATTTGCGAATGGCGGGGCCCATGACGGGGAACAATGCATCGGCAAGGACCTGCGGGTCGCGGCGTACGGATTCGCGAAGGGTTTCCTGAATGGTGGGAGCCAGGGCGTCGGCGAGAGCTTCATCATCGCCCTTCTCGCGGCGCATCTGAATCGCTTCGGCGACCACGGAGCTGACGTCCTGCGTGCGTTTTTCGAGATTTTCCAGGCGGTCCTGAATCGCCGCGATGCCTTCCTGCTCAGGCTTGACGATCAGTTCACGAAGCTCTTCGTAGGCGTGGTTATTGTCCGTCGCGGTTTCCTGAGCCTGCGCCACAGGGGCGCGGCGTTGCGCTTGCTCGGCCATATTGGAAGGATGAAGGTCCCGGCCCGGCGGGTTCACGGCGCGCCTCCCGCTGAGTTCCGCGATTCCTTATGCACTCGCTGGCTATTCTTCCGGCAGTTCGAATTTATTTTTCAGACGCAGGGAGAACTCGTTGAACAGGTCGGCCAAACCGGCGCGATCGGTTTTCTCATCGCGCAGAACTTCGACTTCGCGATTCAACGCAGCAGTGGTGTCGCGGCGCAGCTTGTCAATCTCAGCCGAGACGGATTTGGAATGCTCGAGCAATTTGGAGCGCAGTTCGCTGTGGCCGTCCGCCATCTGCTCTTCCAACTGCGACAGTTTTTTCTCGATGACCTTGGCGCCATCCTTGATTTCCCGCGAGATTTCCTTCATGCCCTCGGTGCGTTCGGACTTCTCGGCTTTAAGGCGCTGGCTGAGCGAATCAACCTCTTCCTTCATGAAGCTGCTGAGAGTGTCGAGGCGCTTGGTCATGTCTTCGCGCAGGGTTTCGAGCGCTTTGGTTACCGTATCTTCCAGGCGAGAAAAGCGCTTCTCGTAGTCGCGCATCTGCGACCCGAACAATATGTCGCGTATCTTGTCTACGTTGGCGCCTTCCGCGTTCTCTTTGCCAGCTGAATTGTGGAGCTTTGCGTCCGCCGGGGATGCCATTTTCCTACCTCTCCTTTTAGTGCCCTTAACGCCATGGCGGGGGGACCGTCGCGTGTTGGGGCGGGGCATGGCCGGACACTACTACGAAAGGGCGGCCCGTCGCAATATGCAGGTGGTTAACACGCCGTGAAGCGAAGTAGTAGAAGTTCTAGAACTCGAATTCATCTCAATTTGAAACTAAACGAAGCGGTTACGGCGATTATTTATCGAGAAAGGCTCGCAGGCGCGCATAGCCGGCACGGCTGACGGGAAGTTGCGTGCCGTTGGTGAGCACGGCGACGTGACTGTCTTTTGCGTAGGGCTCGACTTTGACGACGCATTCCAAATTGACGATATAGGACCTGTGAACGCGCATGAAGCGCGAGGGGTCCAGAGCGGATTCCAGGCTGGAGATCGTTTGCTGCTTCAGGTGTTTCTTGCCTTCGGCGGCGAGAGCGACGTAATCGTCCTGAGCTTCGGCGTAATCGAGTTTGGCGACGGGAATGATGAAGACGCGGGTGCCGTCGCGCACGGCGATGCGGTCGAGGTACTGAGCGGGCGGGCGAGCGGCGGCGGCCAAGTCCGCGGCAGGCGGCGCGGTTTCCGGGAGCTTGCCGCCCAGGCGCTGCTTGGCGCGCCCGAGTGCGGCTTCGAAACGATCGGCACCGAAGGGTTTGAGCAGGTAGTCCACGGCATGGACTTCGAAGGCTTTGATGGCGTAGCTGTCGTAGGCAGTGACAAAAACGACGGCGGTATCTTTGCCGATCAGCTCGAGAACTTCGAAGCCGTCGAGTTTGGGCATCTGGATATCGAGGAACATCAGGTCGGGCTTTTGTTCGGTGACGATCTTAACGGCCTCGAAGCCATTGGCACACTCGGCGATGAGCTCGATTTCGGGATGGCTGGCCATGAACTCGCGCAGAACCTGGCGCGCGAGCTCTTCATCGTCAACCACGACGGCGCGGATTTTCCTGGCGGGTTCGCGGGTCATGACGTTTGCGTCTCGTTTTCGGCCGGAAGCGTTAAGGCCACGCGGTAACGATCGCCTTCGGTCTGCACGCCGAAACTGGCGCGATTTCCGTAGCGCGCCTGGAGGCGCTGGCGCACGTTCACCAAGCCCACGCCACTTTTTCGGCGCGGCGGAGCTTCGGGGTCGAAACTATTTTCGACGGTAATCGCGAGGTCGCCGTTCCGGGTCTGCACATCCAGGCGAATCCAACCGCCCTCGACCAGATTGGCGATTCCGTGGACCACGGCGTTTTCCACGAGCGGCTGCAAAAGCAACGGTGGTACTGGAACGCCGAGGGCAGCCTTATCAATATTTTCTTCCATTTGAATGCGGGCACCGAAGCGAACTTTTTCGACTGCGAGAAATGCGCGAATGAGCGAAAGCTCTTCTTCGAGCGGGATCGCGGATTTCTCTCCGAGGCCGAGAGTGCGCCGCAGGAAATCGCCGAGCAGGATGCACATTTCCCGGGCCTTCGAAGCATCGGAGCTGGTGAGCGCGCTGATGGAGTTGAGACTGTTGAACAGAAAGTGCGGATTGACCTGCGCTTTCAACGCGCGCAATTCGGCGTCACGCGCCAGAACGCTGGCCTTCATGACGCGGGCTTCCGCTTCGCGCGAGGCTTCGACGGCGATGATTACGTAATACAGAGTGACCCAGAGCAGATACAGCAGCAGACCGGTGACAATCATCACCGGAATTTCCGGGCGGAAACGGGTGCTCAAGCCCTGAAACGACGGCAATTTCGATAAAGCACTGGCGAGGCCGACCGCTGAAAACGCCCAGATTACGGCGGCAACGAGAGCAGCGGTGAGATGAGTGCTCAGCAGGCGTCCGAGACCGTACTTATCGAGAGGATTGCCACGGCAAGAATACCAGGAGGAAAGGCAGACGAGCGCGAGCAGGAAGCAGAGCGGCACAGCCAAGGCCAGCGCTTCGATATTGCGAATCTCATGGAATACGGTGAGGAGATAGGCGAGCAGCCCGGTGATCGGAATCCAAGCAAGGAGGTAAATAACGATGCGCCGGCGGTCGCTGAGGATGGGATGCATTTTCGCGCTTAGTTTTTGACGACGATGCCGCCCATAATGGCGGCTCCCTTAACGATTAATTGTTTTCGCGGCGCGCCGGGGGGCGGCGGAGTCTGATCGGTCTCGTCAACATACCCACCCATGAAGCCGATGCCTTCCATGGCGACGCTCCAGGTGTAGGGCACCCTGATCTCGCCACCGCCCATGAAAGAGATGGCCTCGATTGCAGCTGAGTCGCCTTCGATGTCGGCTTGCCTGAGATCAATCTGAAAGCCGCCGAAAACGGCGAGTATTTTTCCTCCGGTGAAATTCTTGGAAGTGGTGCGCCGCTTAAAACCGCTGAAAATGGCAATGTGATTGAACTCCGCGCCGGAATCCGAGCCGACCCGGAAATAGTCCCACCAAGAACGCCCCGGCGCCCCCGACGGAGGCGGACCAATCGCCCGCCAAATCATCAGAAGTCCCACGGCGATAACGATGAGAGGCCAGAAGGTATCAAAGCGGATGTGAGCAATGCCAAGCGATTCCAGTAGAAGTATGACGCCGATAGTAACGAACACAAAACCCGAGACGCCACGACCGCCTTTGCCACGGCAGTCAGCCAGCATGAGCGATCCGCCGACAATAAATACAACGGGCCAGAAAAAGCTGAATACCCGGTCCGCGTTGATCAGCCCTTGTTGATCGAGCAGGAGCACCACGCCGGCGGCGACGATGAGCGCGCCAAACGTGAAACTCCAACTGAATCGCCTGATGTCATTGGCCATGCCGATTCCCTCTGCGCGCGCGAGATGCGCGGTTTTCGTGGGTCGCCAGCAAGATCGCAAATCCCAGACCCACAAGCGCCAGCGGCCAGTATCGCAGGACCTCGCCAAGCGCCGGAATATTGAGCCGCATCGAGAGGATATTCCAAATGTCGGTGAGCATCATGGAAAAGAACCACAAGTTGCCCAAGCCCAGATGGCCGTAGCCGAGCTGGCCCAATTGAAAGAGGACGCCCAGCAGGATCAGCAGAGTCGCTCCGGCTTCAGGGAATCGCGTACCCGCCAGCGCCGTTGTTACGTAAGACTGTCCATTCGCGTTCGTCATATTCTCATCTCCCGCCCCGGCCTTGTTGCGAACTGTGTTGCCGCTCATGAGGCGAGAATAGAGGAGGAGACGGGTGGCGTCGCGCGGTTTTCGGCGGATGGAGGCTGGTTACCGGCGAATGGCGGTTTCGGAGGAGGCAAAGAGGCAGGGATGCGAGACGGGCCAAGACCTGGGAGCGGCAGGGCACACCACCGACAAGTCATAATGCTCGCACAGCCGGAAAGAGAGGCTACCGCAGGGACCCAGAGATCGCAGAGAAGAGTCCCGCGATTGTATGTACGGCCACTACGACATGGTCATGCCGATCCAGAAGGCGGCGGTTAGAATGCCGGTCAGGATCAGCATCAGGCGCATGCGCTTCTTGCGGATGGCGATGATGATTACGCCCATGGCACAGAGCAAAAAGCCCAACTCTGGCCAGAAGACTTGCGGATTGAACGGGCCAGTGGAACCGCCGGCCGAATCCTGGAGCCAGGAGAAGGCAAACGAAGTTGCAGCGGTGAGCGAGGCAGCGACAGCTGCAGCGAGCGCCATCCCCTTCGCCCACTCCGGTAAAACCCAGTTTTTCTTTGCGTCGCGCCAGTCAAACCACGTCTGGGCGACTACCAAACCCACCACCACTAGAACGAACAGCGCCATGTTCCCGCTCCCCAAGCACGTATCGCTCCTATCCGGCGATTACTTCGAGGCGCGCGAAGAGTCGCCCTACGGGCGAGACTTCGGTTGCTTCGGACCGGACCGGAACGGCACGAGGGCCGCTGCCGTCGAATCACATCCTCAGTACGCGGCCGCTCTTGCCCTGAGCGGCTTTGTTGCGTCGACTGACCCCATTGCCTTTTCTTTCTTATATTGCTCTTCTTCTTCAGCCAAACGCTTGAGCATGGCCTGAATTACGGTGCTGCCTTTCGTAGCCATTCCCAAGTCCCCTTACGTTGCTCCGACGCAATTCACGAGAAAGCGCAACCCGCGGTCTATGACGGATCGAACTCGCTCGTCATAATCATTCGTTCGCTCAATACGCGCGCCTGAGTGAACCGCTCGATGGTTTCCGCCGGCGTGCCGGGCGGCAGTTCACGCACGATGCGCGCCAGTTCTTCGTCGAACAGGCGCGTAACGAAAGCGGGAGTATGCTCCACGGATTTGCCATTGTCATCGAGAATATGCGTGGCATCGCGGTGGCGCATGCGTTGCGCGATCATCAGGCGGTAAATGCGATCGGTGGCCAGGTCTTCCATGTAGCCGTCGAGCAGGCTGGCTCCGCGCCCGCTCAGGAAACCGTGGCGATAGCGAATCACCGTGCGGACCGCGGCGCGAGTGCCGTTGAGGGTGTATTTGCCAACGCCGGATGGCACGGGACGCAGATCGGGATGCGCAGGGTAATTTGCGGGCCGCGAGTGCAACTGGTTCGGAGCGGGGAACTGGCTCACGGCGATTTCGTTTTGATCGGGATGTCCGGTCCAAGCGCCATCCATCAGGGACATGGCTTCATTCTTTTTGTCTTTTTCCAGGGTTGCCAGGGCGCGCGCGTTCAGTTCGGCGTCTTCGCGGCTGGGATAAAGCGCAGTCATGCCGCCGATGGCGAGCAATCCGTGTTTGTGGCAGACCTCGGGAATGGTTGTTCGCAGGTTCTGAAAGAAAGCGACGTCGTGGGGAATGGTGTTGCGATCCGGGAGCACCCAATGCGGATCATGCAAGTTGAAATGAATCAAACTTGCCATGTAGTCCCAGCGGCCCAAGTTCAGCGCCAGGATGTGATCGCGAAGATTGTAGGCGAACTCTTCCATCTGGTACGCGAGAGGGTGCGATTCAACCAGCGCCATGCACTTGATGTAGCTGTGCGGCCAACCCTTGGCACGCGCAATCGCACGGAAGAGGTCGCGCCACCACAGGGCCTCCTCGGCGGATTCGGATTTAGGGATGTAAAAAGTCAGGGGATGCTGTAGTGCATCCGGGTTCACCTGAAAGGCGATCAGCGCGACGTCAAACAAAGAGGCAGGAAGTTTTTCGCCGTTCAGGACGCCGCCCTGGCGGAGATGCAAGCCGCGCGGGCGGACCGAAATCACGGTCTTGCCTACTTGAATGTTGACGGCATGGCCGCGTTTCTTGTCGAAATAGCTGAGTTCTCCGCGCAGGGCCGCAAGGATGTTGTGGACACCCTGCATCAGATGCGGCCAGGTATTGGCCATGGAATCTTCGAGATCGAGCATCACGCCGGGCGCGCCGGAATTGAGCATTTTGACGACAAGCTCGGCGTCGTCGGCGGGTCCGGTCATTTGATTCCGCTGGTCCTGGCACCAACCCGGCAATTCAATGTGCCATGATTCCGTGGTCGCGTGCGAGGGATGCGGGTAATTCGGCAGGTGGCCATGATGCGCCATTTCCAACGTGGAGGCGCGACGTCCAATGAGGTCCCGCTGGCGCGGTGTAAACGCGCGGTGAAAAGGCAGCAAGAATTCGATGAATCCCTTCGGAAGATCACGCGCGGGGTCGAAGCCAGCCGGGGCGGCGTTCGTTGTTTGAACGGGCTCTAGTGTGGCATTCAATTGAGATCTCGTGCTGGCCATAGATGCGAAAGCTTTGCCGTAAGACTCGGTCAAGGCTTGTATAACCGCGATAATTGTTCTCTTTCAGCTCGTGTCACGGAACGACGTTGGACTGGAGCAAGGTGAAAAACTTCAGCGGTTCGCCGCTGAGAGGCGAAAGTAAAGGGCAATCCGGATTCCAAACAGGTGGCGCAAGATATTTCGCCTGCGCCCGCGCTACGTCATAGGAGCTATTAGGGATAGCTCGCGCGACACGATGTGGATGTTACAAAGGCCTGTTTGAGAGCATCTCGTCGCGGTTAGCGGCGGCGCCACGGGCAATGCGTTGTCCCAATTAGGCAATGATTTGCACCACCGGACGCCCGTTGCGAGCCGCCTTACGCCGGAGAGCGATTTCGGCGATTGAACGTTCCAGGCTGCAAAATCCGCTGCGGCTGCGACAAGAGTGGTGGAGTGCAGCTTCCATCACTCTCGGTAATACGCGGTAGGCGGCGGGCCGACGTTCTCTGCTAGGATAGCCGTGGTTATGCGAAAACCTTGGGTAATCGCGCATCGCGGTGCGTCGGGCCACGCGCCGGAAAATACGCTAGCGGCTTTCGAGCGCGCTGTCGCATTAGGCGCGGGATTCATCGAGACTGACCTGCACCTGACGCGCGACGCGCGATTCGTGGCCATCCACGATGCGACGCTGGAACGCACCAGCAACGGGCGCGGAAACGTCCACGATTTCACGCTGGCCGAACTGCGCAAGCTGGACGCGGGTATGTGGTTCGACCGGGAGTTCATGGGCCAGCGGATTCCGACCCTGGAAGAGATTTTGGAGTTTGCGAAGAAGCACGACGTGATCTTCTATCTGGAAGTGAAATACGATGCGGCGTGGGGGATGCACCATTCGCTGGTGGGCGCGCTGCAAAAATCGCAAAGCACGGCGCGAACGATCGTAATTTCCTTCGACGAGACGACACTCACTGCGTTGCGGCAAGTGGATTCGACAATGATGATGGGGCTATTGGTTGACGAACCACGGCAGGATTATGCGAAGGCCGCGATTGAACTGGGAGTGCGGCAACTGTGTCCCCGCGCCAATCTGGTTACGCGTGAACTGGTTGAGCAAGCGCACGGAGTGGACTTGCAGGTGGCTACCTGGACCGTGGACGATACCGAAACGATGCGCGCGATGGTGGCCGCTGGTGTTGACGGGATCATGACGAATTTTCCGGACCGCCTGCGGGCCGCTCTGGAAGACAGTTAGGCGATTCCTCCAGAAGCTGGGCGAACAGCGCGGCGAATTGGACGAGCGTGAGCTGTTCGGCGCGAGCGTCCGAACGCAGGCCGAGGGTAGCCAGGGCCTCGTGGATTTTCTTGTCGCCTGCAATTTCGCGCAAATTGTTACGCAGGGTTTTTCGTTTTTGGCCGAAGCAAGTCTGCAGGAATTCCAAAAACAACTTTTCATCCCGGACGTTGAGGTTCGCGCGTTCGCCGGGGAGAGCCATGCTCAAGAGCGCGGATTTTACCTGTGGCGGCGGGCGAAACGCGCCTGGCGGTATGCGCAGCGCGATTTTTGGCCTGGCGTAGAACTGGCACAGGGTGGAAAGGTAGCCGTAGTCGCGCACGCCGGGATCGGCGGCGATGCGCTGTGCCACCTCCAATTGGATCACGATGTGAATGGAATGGATTTGGGCGGCCCAACGAAAAAGATGACGCAGGATGGGCGAGGTGATGTAGTACGGCAAATTTCCATACACATGAAAATTTTCAGGGGCGAGGTTGCCGAGGTCAGCGGAGAGCACGTCGCCAGAAACCACCTCGACGCCGGGCCATTCGCCGGGTTCGGCATCGGCGCGTGCGCGCAGGCCCTCGGCCAGTTTCGGATCGGCTTCGATGGCGATGACGCGGCGGCCTTGGCCTGCCAGAAATTGCGTCATTTCGCCGTGACCGGGACCGATTTCAATCCATGTCTCATCGGCGGCGAGAGGAAGCGTCGCGAGAATGCGTTTGCGCCAACCAATATCACCGAGAAAATGTTGACCTAATCGCTGTCGCGCCATGCCGGAGCCGAGTGTAGCAATGCCGAGAGGGTGCAAACAAACTTCAATCGTTGAGAGGGCGCGATGCGCACATCGTCGGCGTCCCCTTCACGGCCCAGATTTGGCGTGGCGCGCGGCCTGATCGCGGCCCGGAATGCCTTGACGAAGCTAGCGGCTTCCGTTACCGTTTGCGATTCAACACGCGAAACATGAAAATTTTATTCATAGCGTCGGAAGGCTTGCCGTACTCGAAGACCGGCGGGCTGGCGGACGTGGTGGAAGCGCTTCCGAAGGCGCTGGCCGAAATGGGCCAGGAAGTCGCGGTGCTGCTGCCGTGTTACCGCGGAAACAAAGTGGCGTCCACGTTGGTTTCGAGCGTGACGGTGGCGATGGGCGATCGCCTGCGCTTTCCAGCAATCGGTGAAGGAGCCGCGGTCGCGGGAGTGCGCTACTTCTTCGTCGGAGACCGCGGATATTTCGACCGGGAACAGCTTTACGGCGAAAAAGGCGCCGACTATCCCGACAACGCCGAGCGGTTCGCGGAATTCGCGCGCGTCGCCATCGAATTCATGAAGCGCGTGTGGTTACCGGATGTGGTGCATTGCCATGACTGGCAAACGGCTTTGGTTCCCGTCCTGCTGCGCACGCAACATGCCGAGGACCCGGTAGTACGAGGTTTGCCAGTGGTTTTTACGATCCACAATATCGGTTACCAGGGATTGTTTCCGCAAACTGCGATGCGCGCGATCGGTTTGCCGGACCGGCTTTTCACGATGAATGGATTGGAATTTTATGGGAGCGTGAATTTCTTGAAGGGCGGACTGATTTACGCGGACTACCTCTCCACGGTAAGCCGGCGCTACGCGCAGGAAATTCAAACACCGGAGTACGGCCAGGGTCTGGAGGGGGTGATCCGGGCGCGCGGGGACCGGCTGGTGGGGATCTTGAACGGCGTGGACTATGCCATTTGGAGTCCCGAGGTGGATAAGTTCATCGCGCAGAATTATTCGGCGCACAACCTCGACGGCAAGAAGGTCTGCAAGAAGGACATGCTGCAACAGTTCAAGCTGCTGGGCACGAAAGCAGACAACCTGGAGCGGCCGGTCATCGGAATCGTTTCGCGTTTCGTGGATCAGAAGGGTTTCGATTTGATCGCGCAGGCCGCCGTCGAATTGATGAAGGAAAATATTTCGCTGATTGCGCTGGGGACGGGCCAGCCCGAGTACGAAACGATGTTGAAGGAGCTGGCGGAGAAGCATCCCGGAAGAGTGGCCGTCAAAATTGGATACGACAACGCCCTGGCGCACAAAATCGAAGCGGGTGCAGATATATTCCTGATGCCTTCGCGATATGAGCCTTGCGGATTGAATCAGATATATAGTTTGCGCTATGGTACGGTTCCAGTTGTGCGCGCAACGGGCGGCTTGGACGACACCATCCAGAGCTTTGACGCCAAGACGCAAAAGGGGACGGGAATCAAGTTTGAGGCCTACGACAGCCATGCGCTGCTGGAAGGAGTGCGGGCGGCCTTGAAACTGCATCGTGAGCCGAAAGTGTGGCAGACGTTGCAAAAGAACGGCATGGCCAAGGATTTTTCGTGGAAGGCTTCTGCAGCGGCGTATGTCACACTGTATGAAGCAGCTAAGAGGTCTCGAATCCCGCGCGTTTCCGGGACATCTAAAGGTTAGCGCCAAAAGCCATCGCGTGCCAGTCTGGGCGATGGTTGGCGCAACAAGGGAAAAAAATGGCAGAAAATATCCAGGCAGTAAGTGACGCGAGCTTCGAAGCCGATGTGGTGGAAGCGAGCAAGACCCAGCCCGTCATGGTGGATTTCTGGGCGGATTGGTGCAGGCCGTGCCACATGCTGACGCCGACGGTGGAAGAAATCGCGCGGGAACATGCGGGCAAGTTGAAAGTGGTGAAGCTGAACGTGGATGAAAATATCAACGCCGCTGGCAAGTTCAATATTCGCGGCATACCGACTCTGCTGGTATTCAAGGGCGGGCAGGTGGCCGATCAGATCGTCGGCGCGGTGCCCAAAGAGCAGATCGAGAAAGTCCTCCAGCGCCACATTTCCTAGGCGCAATTCCCAGGGCAGGACGATGGCTATGGACGGCGGCAGCCCGAACGCGCAAGCGGCTGGTTGTGAGCCGGAAGCGAAAGTATGCGCGGCGTGCGGGGAGCAGTTCTCCTGCGCCGCGCGCGCTGCTGGCTGCTGGTGTGAAGAAGTGAAGCTCACGAATCAGGCATTGAACGAGCTGCGCGGACGCTTCGCCAATTGTTTGTGCCCGCGGTGTCTTTCGGCGGCCTCTGAGCAGACTGTGAGAAATGCTGAATGACGCGAATGGCCAAACCTGAAAGTGACCAACGGCGGTGCCATTGGGCGCAAAAGCCGCTCATGGTGGAGTACCACGATAAGGAGTGGGGGAAACCCGTTCACGATGACCGCGTGCTTTTTGAGTTTTTGATACTCGAAGGGGCGCAGGCTGGCCTGAGCTGGGAGACGATTCTAAACAAGCGCGAGAATTACCGGCGCGCGTTCGACGATTTCAATGCCGCGAGAATTGCGCATTACGACGGGCGCAAAGTCCGCAAGCTGCTGGCGGATGCAGGGATCGTGCGCAATCGTCTGAAGATTTCCGCTACGATTTCCAACGCGCAAGCGTTTCTCGCCGTGCAGAAGGAATTTGGCACCTTTGACCGGTACATCTGGCAGTTTGTCGGTGGCAGCCCGAAGAAGAATAAATGGAGCAGTTCGCGGGGCGTCCCAGCGCGCACGGAAGAGTCAGACGCGATGAGCAAGGATCTGAAGCGCCGCGGATTTCGGTTTGTGGGGACGACGATCTGCTACGCATTCATGCAGGCCGTCGGGATGGTCAACGATCACGCACGCGATTGCTTTCGCCACCCGCAGGTGAGTTAGTTTCAGGCCTCCCGCCGGGACGCGCTTGCACGCGGGTCTGTCGAGGGGTAGGATTGTTCAGTTGGGGTTTGTCGCTTTAGCCTGCCTGTAGCGCTTCTGTTGTGAACGAGAGCGGGCAAGGTGCGGCCTGATGAGGGTGGGGGGGCGGCAGGGTGACTGAGAAGTCTCGAACGAAAGCAATCTGTGTGGTCGGCGCGCAATGGGGCGACGAAGGCAAAGGCAAGGTAGTTGATTACCTTGCCCAATCGTTCGATTACACGGCGCGTTATGCGGGCGGCCACAACGCCGGGCACACCGTAATCTTCAACAATCATCGTTACGTCCTGCAATTAATTCCCAGCGGCATCCTGCGTCCAGAAAAGAAAGCGGTGATCGGAGCGGGGACGGTGGTGGATCCCGCGGCACTGGTAGCCGAGCTTGAGAATCTGAAAAGGTCCGGGATTGACGTCCGCGGAAGGCTATTCCTCAGCGATCGCGCTCACCTGATATTTCCTTATCACCGCGAAATGGACAAGGCTGCGGAATCGGCGCGCGGCGCGGCGGCAATCGGGACGACTTCACGCGGCATCGGACCGGCATACGAAGACAAGATGGCGCGACGCGGGATCCGCGTGATTGATTTGCTCGATGCCGATGGGTTCAAGGAAAAGCTGGAACGCGTGATCGCCGAGAAAAACGCGATCAGCCGGGCGACGTACGGCCACCCGCTGGAAACGGCCGGATTACTGGAGCAATATCTCGAGATTGCCGCGCACATTCGCGGCCTGGTGACAGACACTTGCGTGCTGCTGAATCACGCGCTCGATAATGGCGAGTCGGTGTTGTTTGAAGGCGCGCAAGGAACGATGCTGGATATTGACCACGGGACATATCCGTACGTGACTTCGTCAAATGCGACGTCGGGCGGAGTGGCCACGGGACTGGGCGTAGCGCCGACCCGGATTTGCGGAGTGGTAGGCGTGACCAAGGCTTACACTACGCGCGTGGGCAGCGGTCCATTTCCCACGGAAATGCCGGACCTGGACGCGCAGGCGGTGCGCGAGCGCGGCCAGGAATTTGGCGCGGTGACGGGACGTCCGCGGCGGTGCGGCTGGCTCGACCTGGTAGTCTTGAAATACGCGAAAATGCTGAACGGCATTGACTCGCTGGTGGTCACGAAGCTGGATGTGTTTGACATGCAGCCGGAGATCAAAATCTGCACCGGATATCGCCTTAAGGGCAAACCGCTGGACGAGATGCCCGCGGACGTCGAGACGCTCACGCAAGTAGAGCCGGTGTATCGCACGCTGCCGGGTTGGCAAAAACCGACCCCGGGGATTCGTGACGTAAAGGAATTGCCCGAGGCCGCGCGCAATTATCTGAATTTCATTTCCGACGAGCTGCGAGTCGAGATCGGCATGATTTCCACGGGGCCGGAACGCGACGCTACGATCGTCCCGCAAGACACAAAACTTGCATCCTGGCTGTGAGACAGCATGTTTTCCTACGAGGCAGCCCGCGCCAAGGTAATTGAAGTGATTCGCGCGCGGCCGTGCGCTCCCCCGCCTGCCACTGAAACCATCGAATTCGCGCATGATCCGTCGCGCGTGCTCGGCCGGATTGTGGCTGAAAACGTGGCGGCCGATCGCAATTATCCGCCATTCAATCGTTCGACGCGCGACGGATTTGCCGTGCGCGCCGCCGACGCGGCAAGCGCGGGAGCAAAACTGCGTTTGATCGGCGAAAGCCGCGCGGGGGGGCCGTTCGACGGTGTTGTCGAGCCCGGGACGTGCGTGCAGATAATGACCGGCGCTCCGTTGCCGCGAGGAGCGAACGCCGTCGTGATGAACGAGCACGCGCGGCACGAGGGTGAATACGTAATTGTGGAGCACGCGGCGCACGAAGGCGCTCACTTTGTCCTGGAAGGGCAGGAAACACGGGCCGGGGAAAGCGTGCTGACGCGGGGCAACCGGCTTGGCTATGCCGAGCTGGCAATCGCGGCGCAGGTGGGGCGTTCGCGGCTGGTGGTAGCAAAGAAGCCGCGTGTTGCAATCATTTCTACTGGCGATGAAGTGATCCCAGTGGATCAAGCGCCTAAGCGATTTCAGATTCGCAATAGCAACAATGTTTCGCTGGCGGCGCAGGTGGCGCTGGCCGGCGGGGAGCCCGTGATCCTCGGTACGGTGCCGGACGATTTGGCGCAGTTGCGCGCGCGCATTCAGGAAGCGCTGGAGGCGGACATCGTCGCGCTGACCGGCGGCGTTTCGGTGGGAAAGTACGACTTCGTCGAGCAGGTGCTGCGGGAGCTCGGGGCGGAATTTTTCTTCGATACCGTGGCGATTCGTCCAGGTAAGCCAGCCGTGTTCGGTTTTTGCCAGGGCAAGCCGGTTTTCGGACTGCCGGGAAATCCAGTTTCGACGATGGTGACGTTCGAGCTGTTCGTCACGCCAGCGATTGACCTGCTTAGCGGGCATACGCCGCATCCGCTGAAGGTATTGAAGGCCAAGCTTGCTCATCCGGTGAATGAAAAGCCGCCGCTCGCGCATTTCTTGCCGGCGCGCTTGAGCTGGCCTAATGGCGAGGCGACAGTGGAAATGATTCACTGGGAAGGATCCGGAGATATCGGATCGGTGGTGAAAGGGAATTGCTTTTTGGTGGTACACGAAGCGAAACTGACTTTCGCGGCCGGCGAGATGGCGGATGTCTTGCCGCGCCGCGGATTGTTCTGAAGTGTAGCGCCAGCACGGTGCGCCTGCGACGCGCCCCCAACGTCCTCTCCATGGCCATGAAGCAAAATCGAAAACTTTCGCATTACGACAAGGAAGGCAACGTGCGTATGGTGGACGTGACGGCCAAAGCCGCCACGCCGCGCACGGCGGTGGCGCACGCCTTCATTCGGATGGAGCGCGGAACCGTGGACAGCATTCGGCGCTTGAAATCGCCAAAGGGCAACCCGCTGGAAATCGCCCGAATCGCGGGGATCACGGCCGCGAAGCGCACTGCGGAGCTGATTCCACTTTGTCATCCCCTCTCTTTGACTCACGTGGATGTGAACGCCAAGCTATGCCAGAATGGAATTGAGCTGACCTCCGAGGCGACGGCCACCGGCCCGACCGGCGTCGAGATGGAAGCCCTGGTTGCTGCTGCGGTTGCGGCGTTGACGATTTACGACATGTGCAAAGCGCTTGAGCGCGGCATGGAAATCATCGAGCTGTATCTAGTAAAGAAGACGGGCGGGCGAAGCGGAACCTACCTGCGTCCTGGGAAGCGCGCGAAACGATGACTCCGATGAAGGACGTCAAAGTGCTGGTCGTGGACGACAATGCGTTGATCCTCGACCTCTTGATGAAGGGTTTGCTGCCGCATTGCGACGCGCGCGCCGCGGCTGACGGCGCTGACGCGCTGCTGAAAATAGTGGATGATCCGCCGGATCTGGTGGTGTGCGACTACCGCATGCCCGGCCTCGACGGTCGCCAGCTTTACGAAAAGCTGCGCGGGCGCCAGCAGACCAAGGCGATTCCTTTCATTTTCCTGGCCAGCCGCAGCGACATCGAAGAGAAATTGCGCCCGTTGGTGGAAGGCGTGGAAGAATTCATTCCCAAACCGTTTTTCCTGAAGGATCTGGTGCGACGCGCGAAGAAAGTAGTGGACCGTCTGCAACTGGAGAAATTGCAGAATCGCCAGGTGCGTCCGGGGGTGATTCAGGGGCGCCTAGAAGAAATGTCCATCATGGACCTGATGCAATCGCTGGAGATGGGGCAGAAATCGTGCCAGCTCACGATCCGGCGCGGAGAAGAAAGCGGTGACCTCTTTTTTGCTTCCGGGCAATGCAAAGACGCGCGGCTGGGAGCACTGGAAGGCGAAGCGGCTGTGTTTCAGGCGGTGCGCTGGCCGGACGGTGAGTTTGAGATTGATTTCAATCGCGCGCCGACGCGCGACACGATTTCGCGCACGACTACCGGCCTGCTGATGGAAGCGCTGCGATTGATGGACGAAGGACAGCGCAACGGCGAGAGCGAAGACGCCGAAGTCACCGAAGGGTAGCGGTCGCGCCACTGTGATGCGAGTTGCCATCCTTACCGTAAGCGATTCCGTAGCGAGCCAAAAATACGAAGATAGCTCCGGCCCGGCCGTCGCTGGACGCTGCCGGGAGCTGGGTTGGCACGTCGCGGAGGGTGCCGTCCTACCGGACGATCGTGCGGGAATTGCGGCGTTTCTCGAGAAAAAAGCCGATTCGAACGAAGTGGATTTGATTCTGACCACCGGCGGCACCGGAGTTGGTCCGCGCGATGTGACGCCGGAAGCGACGATGGCTGTGGCGGAGCGACTAATACCAGGATTCGCCGAGCAGATGCGAGCCGAAGGTTTGAAGAAGACGCCGCGCGCGATCCTTTCTCGTGCGGTCGCCGGCATTCGCGGAACCACGATAATCGTAAACCTGCCGGGAAGTCCGCGCGGAGCCGTTGAGTCGCTCGACGCGATCGCCACGCTATTGCCTCACGCGTTGGATGTGCTGCACGGCGCCCGCCACTAACATTTCTTTACAAACGAAAAGGCGGCCGATTCCGCCCGCGCGCAGGCAGTGGCGTTTCGGAACGCAGCATTTTGCCGGATGAGGCTGGCTGAGGCTTGACCGCTGTGCTAGGATGCGCTGTTCATTTGAAGTTTGTTTGGCGATGCCAAGCGCATACATCCCGATCTTGATTTTCGCTCTTCTTGCAGCGGCTTTCCCCGCGGTCACTCTCGCTATTTTCAAATATATCCGCCCCGATTCGAAAGCCACGGGGGCAAAACTGGAACCTTACGAATGCGGGGTGCCGCCGGAGGGCTCCGCGCGCGGCCGGTATTCCGTGCGTTTTTATATTGTGGCGATTTTGTTCGTCATCTTCGATGTGGAGACCATTTTTCTTTTTCCCTGGGCGATCAAATACAACCAACTGGGATTGTATGGCTTAGCCACGATGCTAGTGTTCTTGGGAATTCTGCTGGTCGGATACGTGTGGCTGTATCGCAAGGGCGCGCTGGATTGGGTGTAGGACGCTAGCGCGAATCTTGGGGCGCAGCGGGTGTTGGGGACTGAACAGACTGGAATTGACGTTGTTTTTTGGGGTGTGATAAAAAGGCGGGCTGCGAACGAAATGCGCGCAATAGCTTTGCGCGCATAGTCAGCAACCGCAGCCGATCGAACCGATGGTCAACGACCCCTCGGAAAAGGATCCCGCCGCAAAGCCGCCGGAGACCACGGCGGATAGTGCTGCTATTCCCGCCAAGCCCGCTGGTTCAGATGTTCCTTCGCAGCAAGCCGCCGCTACCCCGCCTGCCGCGGCTGCTCCTCCAGCACCCGCTAAACCCGCCGCTCCGACCGCTCCTGCTGCTGCTACGCCGAAAGCGGCGCCAGCAGCTCCTCCGAAAGAAGCGCCGCCGAAGCCTGTGCCGCTCGACAATGAACTTGTACAGCGCTTCAAGGCGCGGTTCGGCGAAGCAATCCGCGAGGCGGCGCTCGACCGCAAGCAAGCGATTGTTCTAATTTCTGTCCAACAACTCCGAGAAATCTCGCGCTATTGCCGGGACGAAGAAAAGTTCGAGATGCTGGTGGACTTGACGGCGGTGGATTGGCCGAAGCGCGAGCAGCGTTTCGATATCGTGCTGAATTTATATTCGTTCGCGAAAAATGAGCGGCTGCGGTTGAAGGCGCACGCGGGCGAAAACGAGCCGGTTCCCAGCGTGTGCGAGGTGTGGCCCGCAGCGAATTGGCTGGAGCGCGAATGTTACGACATGTTCGGCATCGTGTTCGAAGGCCATCCGAATTTGAAGCGAATTCTGATGCCGGACGAGTGGCAAGGGTATCCGCTGCGCAAGGATTACGACATCTTGAAGCAGGATACGGAGTGGGTTCGCGAAAATCTAGGAATTGAGAGCGGACAGTAGCGGCGACCGAGCGAATGAACGAGCAGCGCACAAACGAGATGAGCAACGTGAGCACCACGGTGCTGGGCGCGGACGAAATTATCCTGAACATGGGTCCGCAGCACCCGTCCACGCACGGCGTGCTGCGCGTGAAATTGAAACTCGATGGCGAGCGCGTGGTGGGCTCCGAATGCATCATCGGATATCTGCATCGCGGGGTGGAGAAGATCGCGGAACATCGCAGTTACCAGCAATTCGCGCCTTACGTGGACCGCATGGACTACGTAGCGGCGGTTTCGAACGGGCTGGGCTATTGCGAGGCCGTGGAGAAATTGCTGGGCGCGGAAGCGCCGCCGCGCGCACGGGTGGTCCGAACCATTTTGACGGAACTGCAGCGCATCGCGAGCCATCTGCTCTGGCTGGGGACTCACGCGCTGGATATCGGAGCGTTGACGCCCGTTTTCTATTGTTTTCGCGAACGCGAAGAGATCCTGAAAATCTTCGAGAAATATTGCGGCGCGCGGCTGACCACGCATGCGTTCCGCATCGGCGGTTTGCAGTACGAGACGTATGACGGTTTCGAGCAAGACGTGAAGCGGTTCTGCGACGATTTCAGCACCAAGATTAACGAGTACGAGACGCTGCTGACCGAGAACAGGATTTGGGTAGGGCGGACGAAGGGCGTCGGCATTCTGAGCGCGGAAGATGCCATCGCGATGGGAGTGACCGGGCCGGTGCTGCGCGCCAGCGGCGTGAAATGGGATTTGCGCAAAGCGCAGCCGTACGCCGCATACGACCGGTACGAATTCGAGATTCCGACGCGAACGACTGGCGATACGTACGACCGTTACGTGGTGCGGATGGAGGAAATGCGGCAATCGCGGCGGATTTGCCTGCAAGCGATCGAAAATATCCCGGTGGGGCCGATCATGGCGCGCATCGGGAAGGTGTTGAAGCCGCCGCCCGGGGAAGTCTATCACTCGATTGAGGCGCCGAAGGGCGAGCTGGGCTATTACATCGTCAGCGACGGGACCACGCAGCCTTATCGCGTGCGCGTGCGGCCGCCGTCATTCATCAATTTGCAAGCGTTCGACAAAATGGCGCGCGGGGCGTTGATTGCGGACGTGGTTGCGATTATCGGAACGATTGATATTGTGCTGGGAGAAGTGGATCGCTAAGCGATGAGCCATCTGATTCCACAAGGGATTCTGCAGTATGTGCTGCCGGTGATTTACGCGGTGGTGATCGTAATGGTATTGCCGTTGCTGGCGGGCTACATCGTATTGATGGAACGAAAAGTGATGGCGGATATGCAGGCGCGGCTCGGCCCGATGCGCGTGGGCCCGCATGGCTTGCTGCAACCAATAGCCGACGCCGTGAAATTATTGCTGAAGGAAGACATCATTCCGGAGAAGGCCGACCGGCTGATGTTCTGGCTGGCGCCGCTGGTGAGCGTGACGATGGCGCTGCTGGCATATTCGGCGCTGCCTATCGGGCCCGCATTTCAGATTGCCGACCTGAATATCGGATTGCTCTTTATTTTGGCGATCAGCTCGCTGGGGATTTACGGGATCGTGCTGGGCGGCTGGGCTTCCAACAGCCACTATTCGCTGCTGGGAGCATTACGCAGCGCGGCGCAGCTGGTGAGTTACGAAACCGCGGCGGGGTTGGGGCTGGTGTCCGTGCTATTGCTGGCCGGTTCGCTTTCGATGAAGGACATTGTGCAGGCGCAGCTCGATCAGGGTGTGTGGTTTATTTTCTCGGTGCCCTTCGGATTTTTTATTTACCTGGTGAGTTCGATTGCGGAAACGAATCGCGCGCCATTCGACCTGCCCGAGGCGGAATCGGAGCTGGTGGCGGGATACATGACGGAGTATAGCGGGTTTCGCTGGTCGCTCTATTTCCTGGCCGAGTACGCGAACATGGTGATCGTGGCGGGAATCGCAACCACTGTTTTTCTGGGCGGTTGGCTGCGGCCGCTGGCGAGTTTTCACGAGCATTTTCCGGGGACGTCCATCGAATGGCTGGACGCGTTTCCGGCGCTGCTGACGTTTGGCGTGGCGTTGTATTGCCTATCACTCGCGCCGAAGCAGCCGGTGAAAATTCAAAAATTGGTTATGCTGCTGGTTGCGGTGCTGTGCTTCATTTTAGCCGGCGCTCTGCTGGGTGCGCTGTTTGCGCCGGCCGGTGTGATGCAGGGAATCCACGGCGCTTTTTGGTTTATGGCCAAGGTGTTTGCATACCTGTACGCATTCTTGTGGTTCCGGTTTACTTTCCCGCGCTATCGCTTTGACCAACTGATGCGTTTGGGATGGCGATTCTTGATCCCGCTGGCTTTGGTGAACGTGATCGGCGTAGGTGTGGCGATTGTGCTGCGGCAGCAGTTGGGATGGGGGCCGGTTGTGTCGCTGATACCGACAACACTGGCGACGCTGGGCGTTGCCATCTGGCTGGCGAAGGATGATGCGCCGGCGCCGACTGCGCAGACGGCGGATGGTGAATAGATGTATGTGTTGAACACCATTTTATTTTACTTTTTCAGCGCGCTGGCGGTCGCGTCGGCCATTCTGATGGTGACGCGGCGGAATATCGTGCATGCGGCCGTATTTCTGATTACGACACTGCTGGCTACGGCGGGAATTTTCCTGCAATTGCAGGC
The DNA here is from genome assembly GCA_963804655.1 of uncultured Acidobacteriota bacterium. Taxonomy (GTDB): domain Bacteria; phylum Acidobacteriota; class Terriglobia; order Acidiferrales; family UBA7541; genus Palsa-295. The sequence continues at coordinate 1,461,876 of CAWDRE010000002.1, forward strand.
TGAGTTTCTTTTTATCGTGCAGGTGATCCTCTATGTAGGCGGGATTATGGTGCTGTTCGTATTCGTCATCATGCTGGTGAATCTGGACGTTTCGATGCGGTTGGTGCAATTTAACCGGCAGTGGATGGTGGCTGGGGCGTTGTCCGTGGTGCTGGGGGCGCAGGTGCTGTTCGCCATTTGGGCCGGGCATAGCTCGTTGCGCTTGCCCGCGATGCAGGTGGATATTTCACCAAAGAATACGGAAGCGGTGGCGGACGCGCTTTTCAGCAAATACATGCTGCCATTTGAGATTGCTTCGATTTTGCTGCTGGTGGCCATGATCGGGGCGGTGGTAATGGCCAAGCGGAGGGCGTGATGATTCCGGTGGATCATTATTTGTTTCTGAGCTTGGCGCTGTTCACGATCGGGGTGATCGGCGTGCTGACGCGGCGGAACGTAATCATCATGCTGATGTCCATCGAGCTGATTCTGAACGCGGTGAACATCAATTTGATGGCGTTTTCGCGGATGTGGGGCACGGTGGATGGGCAGGTGTTCGCGATTTTCATTATTACCGACGCGGCCGCCGAGGCGGCCGTGGGGCTCGGCATTATCCTGGCGTACTTCCGCAACCGCGAGACGGTGCTTGCGGACGAGATGGACATCCTGAAATGGTGAGTGCCGCCGCATGAACGCAGCGCAGCCATATTTTCTAGATCATATCTGGCTGATTCCCATGTTCCCGCTGCTCACGGCGGCGACGATGCTTTTCTACGGGCGGCGGCTGGATAAGAAGATCATTGACGCGCTTTGCGTGGGCAGCGTCGGTCTTTCGTTTCTTTATTCCGTCGGCGCGTTTTTCCAATTGATTGCGAAGCCTGAAGGCGAGCGACTCGCGACCACGATTCTCTTCGAATGGATTTCCGCCGGGCCCTATCACCTGCTGGACGGGCGGCTGGCGCACTTCGTCGCCGATTGGGGATTTCAGATTGATGCGCTTTCGGCGGTGATGATTCTGGTAGTGACCGGCGTCGGACTGCTGATTCATATCTATTCCACAGGTTACATGGCGCACGAGGGCGGCTATTACCGTTTCTTCGGTTATTTGAACTTGTTTATGTTCGCCATGCTGATTCTGGTGCTGGCGAACAATCTGGTGCTGCTCTTTGTGGGTTGGGAAGGCGTGGGGACGTGCAGTTACCTGCTCATCGGATTTTATTTCCACCGGAAGTCGGCTTCGGACGCGGGGAAGAAAGCGTTCATCGTCAATCGGGTGGGCGATGCGGGATTCCTGCTGGGGATTTTCCTGACTTCCGCGCTGCTGGGTACCGTGCGGTTTACCGAGCTTGGCCCAGCGCTGGCTGCCGGACACTTTAAGCTGGGCGACCCCTTGATTACCGCGATTGCGCTGCTATTTTTTGTGGGCGCCACGGGAAAATCCGCGCAAATTCCGCTGTACGTTTGGCTGCCGGACGCGATGGAGGGTCCTACGCCGGTCAGCGCGTTGATTCACGCGGCAACGATGGTGACCGCGGGCGTGTACATGGTCACGCGCACCAACGCGATTTACCAGATGGCGCCGAAAGCCATGGCGGTGGTGGCTTTGGTAGGCGCCGTCACAGCTCTCTTTGCGGCTTCGATTGGCGTGGTGCAAAACGACATCAAGAAAGTCCTCGCCTATTCCACGGTGTCACAGCTCGGCTACATGTTCCTGGCCTGCGGCGTGGGCGCGTTTACCGCCGGGATTTTTCACCTGATGACGCACGCGTTTTTCAAAGGCCTGCTCTTTCTAGGGGCCGGCAGCGTGATCCACGCGCTTTCCGGAGAGCAGGATATGCGCAAGATGGGGGCGCTATCGAAGAAAATTCCGGTCACGTATTGGACGATGCTGATCGCTACGCTGGCTATCGCTGGAATTTTCCCCTTTGCCGGATTCCTGAGCAAAGACCTGATCCTCGGCAAGACGTATGAAAAGGACATTACGCTGTGGATCATCGGGTACTTCACGGCAGGCATGACCGCGTTTTATATGTTCCGCCTCGTCTTCATGACGTTTCACGGGACGTCCCGCGTGGAGCACGAAGTAGAACACCACATTCACGAATCGCCAAGGTCCATGCTGGCGCCGCTGGTGATTCTCGCCGCGCTTTCGATCGTCGGAGGGTGGATTAGCTGGCCGGAAATCCTTGGCGGCAACAGCCGCTTTGTTCATTTTCTGGAGCCGATCGTGGGGGCGGCGCACGAGCTGCGGAGCGAGCCCACGAAAGGTCCGGGCTCGCATATGGGCGAAATTTACCTGATGCTGATGTCCGAAGGACTGGTGGTGCTGGGCATTTTGTTCGCGTGGTATCTCTATATTAAGCGCACCGAATTGCCGGAAAAGATCGCGAAGAGCCTCGGGGGATTCTACCGGCTGGTTTACAACAAATATTACGTGGATCAGATCTACGATGCGCTGTTTGTGAATCGCGCGAAGGACTTGGGCCTCGCGCTCGGCGCGTTTGACGCAAATGTGATAGATGGATTGGGCGTAAACGGCGCGGGCTGGTTGACGCGCGCAATTTCGCGCGTTTCGATCTGGTGGGACACCTGGATCGTGGACGGTTCCGTGAAACTCGGCGCGCGTCTGGTGTGGGTGCTGAGTTTTCCGGTGCGATTGATACAGGATGGCCTGGTGCAGAGTTACATGCTTTTTATTGTCGTCGGGTTGATCGGGTTCCTGGGGTATTACCTTTATCTGGCGCATCACGCAGTGCATTGAGTTGGCATGGTTTGTCGTCCCAGCTCTGCGGGGCGAGGAGAGTGCTGCTTCGATTCAATCACGCTGCGACGTGAGAGAAGAGAGGTTCCTCGTCGCCCGCTGCTGCGGGCTCTGTCGGGATGACATAGTGAAGATTTGCGAGAGACAGTAAGAAGGCGAGGGAACGGATGCTCTTTTCCGACAGCCACATATTAAGCACGATCCTCTTCACGCCGCTGGTGGGCGCGATCCTGATGCTTTTCATTCCGCGCGAGCGGGCCGATTTGCACCGCTGGATGGGCAATCTATTCGGAATGTTGGGTCTGGCCGTTTCGGTGCCGCTGGTCTGGAAATTCGATTCCGGCCCGTTGGCTCCACAATTCCAATTCGTCGAGAACGCGAGTTGGATTCCTTCGATTGGGGCGCATTTCACGCTGGGAATTGACGGCCTCAGCTTCCTGATGGTGATGCTGACGACGGTGTTGGGCGCGATCGCGATTTTGTCGTCATGGTCGGCGATCCACAAACGCGAGAAGGAATATTACATTCTGCTGTTGTTGCTGCAGACCGGCATGCTGGGCGTTTTCATGTCGCTGGATTTCGTCCTGTTCTACGTATTCTGGGAAGTGATGCTGGTGCCGATGTATTTCCTGATCGGGGTGTGGGGCAGCGAACGGCGGCTCTACGCGGCGATCAAGTTCTTTTTGTACACACTGGCCGGCTCGGTGCTGATGCTGCTGGCGGTGCTGGCGATTTACGCCAACCGGAATACCTTCGACATCCGGCAGATTATCGAGCATCCGTTTACGGCGCAGTTCGGCAGCCTGCAGAACTGGCTGTTCTGGGGATTCTTCTTCGCGTTCGCGATCAAAGTGCCAATGTTTCCGTTCCATACGTGGCTGCCGGACGCGCACACGGAGGCGCCGACGGCCGGCTCCGTCATCCTGGCCGGCGTGCTGCTGAAAATGGGGACGTACGGTTTTCTGCGCTTTTCCGTGCCGATGTTTCCCGAAGCGACCGTGAAATACCGCGGGATCATTATCGTGCTTTCGATCATTGGAATTATTTACGGCGCGCTGGTATGCATGATGCAGAAGGACATGAAGAAGCTTATCGCGTATTCGTCGGTGAGCCACATGGGCTTCTGCACGCTGGGAATTTTCGCACTGACGCCACTGGGACTTTCCGGGAGCATCATCCAGCAGGTGAATCACGGGATTTCCACCGGAGCGCTATTCCTGATCGTGGGCGTGCTGTACGAGCGGCGGCACACACGCTTGATTTCGGAGTTCGGCGGGCTTTCGACGCCCATGCCGAATTTCGCGGCGGTTTATCTGATTGTTACGCTGAGTTCACTGGGAATGCCGCTGCTGAATGGTTTCATCGGTGAATTCACGATTCTGCGCGGAGTGTTTGAGGTGCGCTGGCAATGGGCCGCGTGGGGCGTGCTCGGCGTGATTCTGGGAGCGGCGTACTTGTTGTGGCTATATCAGCGCGTGATGTTCGGCAGCGTGACGAATCCCGCGAACGAGCATTTGCCGGATTTGAACGGCCGGGAATACGCGACTTTGATTCCATTAGTGGTGCTGGCATTCTGGATCGGAATTTATCCTGCGCCGCTGTTTCATGTGCTGGATCGGCCGGTGCATCGGCTGGTGGAAGCCGTGCATCCGGGTTATTACGCGGTTCCTGAAGCGCAACCACCGGCGAGCCTGCCTGCATCGAGCAGCATAAATCCGCAGCCGGCTCCGTCAAATTCGCCCGCGCCAGCTGACGCGCACGCCGAGGTCCGGTAATGTCCTGGCAGTGGATCTTCGAACGCAGCCGCGGCGACTTCTTCCTGGTGCTGCCCGAAGCGATGCTGGTGTTTTTCGGACTGGCGATTCTGCTGACCGATTTCCTGCTTACCAAGCGCCAGAAATCCTGGAATGCGCTGACAGCGATGCTGGGAGTGGTCTTCAGCGGCGGTTCGCTTTACATGCTGCGCGCGTACGCTTCGCCGCCGATTGGTCCGGTGGTCGGCTTCTTCAATTCGATCATGATTGATCCGTTTTTTATCTTTTTCGGATTTCTTTTCCTGGCTTCCACGGGGCTGGTGATCCTATTTTCCGTGAACTACATGGAAATCGAAGAAGAGCAGCACGGCGAATATTACGCGCTGATGCTGTTCGCGACCGTCGGGATGATGTTTCTGGCGTGCGGCGATGATCTGGTGGTGTTGTTTCTGGCCCTCGAGACGATGGCGCTCAGTTTTTACGTCCTCAGCGGGTTTTTGCGGCGGGAGCGACGTTCGAACGAAGCGGCCATGAAGTACATGCTGATGGGCGCGTTCAGCTCGGGGATACTGGCGTATGGCTTCTCGATTCTATATGGAATCGCCGGCTCGACGAACATTGAGGCGATTCAGACAGCGATTCAACAGCGCCACGCACAGTATCCGGGCACGGACTTTTTGACATTTCTTGCACTGGGAACGGTAGCCGCGGGAGTATTTTTCAAGATTGCCGCCGTGCCGTTTCATCAATGGGCGCCGGACGTATATGAGGGGGCGCCGACTTCGATTACCGCGTACGTGAGCGTGGCGTCGAAGGCGGCGAGCTTTGCGCTGCTGTTGCGGCTGTTCCTGACGATTTTCTGGCCGGTGAATCTGGACTGGGTGACGATCATGGAGTGGGTCGGCGTGCTCTCGCTGACGGTCGGGACGCTGGCGGCGATTACCCAGACAAATATTAAACGCCTGCTAGCGTATTCTTCCATCGCCCAGGTCGGTTACATCCTGCTGGGCCTGGTGGCCGCAGTGAATGCGGACGGCACATTGCACGAGCGCGGCCTGCAGGCGATGACCTTCTATCTCTTCGTTTATGCTTTTTTCAATACCGGCGCGTTTGCGGTGGTGATTTTGCTGCGGCGCAAGGGCGTGATCGGCGACGACGTGGACGATTTGAATGGCCTGATGCAGCGCAGTCCCGGCGCCGCGATTCTGATGCTGATATTCCTGCTTTCGCTCGCGGGGATTCCGCCGACGGCGGGATTCGTTGCCAAGCTGCTGATTTTCTGGGCGCTGATTGAGACCAAGCACACCGTGCTGGCAGTTCTCGCGGTGCTCTACATTCTTCCCGCGGTGTACTACTATTTCCGCATGGTGGCGGCGATGTGGGTGCGCGAGTCCAGCGACACCGTGGTGCCGGTGATTTCCTGGGCGCAAAAATTTGCGCTGGGCGCCATGGTGATTGTGACGCTTGCCGCCGGGATTTTCCCGGAGCAGTTCCTGCGACTCGCAACGTACTCCGTGCTCACCACATTCGGGCAGTGACCGGCCACGCGTAATGGCTTCGCCAACTCCCTCACCTCGTAAACGAGCCGGCGGCGCGGCTACACAAGTCGCGATGGCGATGGAGTTGCCGGTCATCATGATCGCCTGCGTGGTGATCGCCGGCGGCGCCGGCTATCTGCTGGACCGCTGGCTGCACACCTCGCCGCTGCTTACACTGCTGCTTGGGTTTCTGGGCTTCGGCGCCGGGGTGTGGGACATTATCCGGCGACTTTCCCGCGCTGAGAAGGCGGATGGCGGCGGCAATGGCGGCGGATGACGATTTTTACGCTGCTGCTGAAAGGCGAATCGAGTACGTCTCCCTGGGGTTCGCAGCTGCCGGAACAGCGATTGCCTGGTTCGCCTGGGGCGGCAGGCCGGCGGCCGGTTTTGCCTCGGGAGCAGCCCTTTCCTGGATCAACTACCGCTGGATGAAGCAGGGAGTTGGAACTCTGGCCAGGCTTTCGGTGGCGCAGGCAGGTTCCCAACGGGCGCAAGTTCCTGCCAGCGTGTACTTTAAGTTCATTGGACGCTACGCGTTGCTGATCGTTGCCGCGTATGCTATTCTGCGGAGCTTCAAACCCCCGGCGGCAAGCCTGCTGGCCGGGTTTTTCACAGTTATCGCCGCGGTTTTGGTGGAAATGGTGGGGCAGCTTTTCCGTACGGGCCCGCCTCCTCCGCACGCGGATTCCTGAAAGGATGGAAATGGGAGAGGCATTATCCTGGGTCACGAAGCTGCTGAACCACTGGCTGGACAAGCCGGTGCTGGCGCTGCTGACCTTGCTGCACATCACGCCTGCCAATCCCGAATACCCGATCCCGAACCACATCGCATTCGAAATCATCGTCTTCGCGATCGCGGCGGTTTTCTTTCTGTGGATGAAGAGCCGCATTTCCGTGGATCGTCCCGGCGGCACGCAGCAGTGCATGGAAGCGGTGCTGACGAACTCCATGGGCGTAGGAATTCGCGATCTGCTGGACGATAACGTCGGCCATGACGGTCAGAAATATCTCCCTATGCTCGGCAGCATCGGGATTTTTGTGCTTATCTGCAACCTGCTGGGACTTTTCCCTACGTTTATGTCTCCGACGGCGACAGTATCCGTGCCGCTGGGCTGCGCGGTCGTGGTTTTCATTTATTACAACTGGGTCGGCATCGTGAAGAATGGCTTGCTGGGGCACGGCAAACACTTCCTGGGCCCGGTATTGGCAATGTCCCCGATCATGTTGCCCATCGAGATTGTGAGCAATTTGGCGCGCCTACTTTCGCTCACGGTACGTTTGTGGGTGAACATGCTGGTGAGCGAGACGCTGTATATTTTGTTTTTAGGATTGATGCTGGAAATGTATCTTTTCCTCGGGCACCTCGGGAAATTGGGCTATGCGGGCGCGATCATTCCACTGATTGGTCCGGTGCCATTTATATTGCTGCACATTTTCGTGGCGGTGTTGCAGGCTTTCGTTTTCACGATTCTTCCGGTTATTTACGTTGCAGGGGCAGTTGGCGAAGAGCACTAATACTTGGCGCTATTATTTGGCATGTTCGCTGGCCAGTGTGATCCCGGCTGCTTGAGGATGACGGGAGCCACCTCCTGGCGGCAAATTCATAATGAGGAGAACACGATGAGAAGGTACGCGTTGTTTTTGTTGGCGGTGATCGCGGTGATTGCGTTCGCTCCGGTAGCGTTTGCGCAAGGGACGCCGGGCGAGGCCGTCGCGACGAATTGGGTGGCGATCACATCGGGTTTCGCGATGGCGATTGCATCGGCAGCGGGCGGTTACGCGCAAGCCAAGGCTACGGCGGCCGCGTGCGAAGGTCTGGCGCGCAATCCCGGGGCGGCTGCGGCGATTCGTTTCGCGTTGATTCTGGCGCTGGTATTGATTGAATCGATGGCGCTGTATACGTTTGCCATCGTATTCCTCAAAGTTAAGTAGCATTCGAGCGTAGATTCGAGGCCCGGGGCTCGCGGTTGCGCGAGCTGCCGGGCCTTTTTTATTGGTAAAGAGCTTCTCCGCTCGCTTCGGCCTGGACAAGGCATATGTGGAGTGGGACTGAGGCTCGCCCCTACAGCGCGACGGATTTGGGCGATGGAGCTAATGCAGGTTGAGGGAATTGGCGGCGTCTCTGGCGAAGTCGAGGACGTGCGAGGGCAGGATGCCTAGATATAGGGTGCCAATCGCAGCGATCGCGAGTGCGGCGACCAGCGCGAGCGGTACTTTCGTCGGAGTGTAGTCCTTCGACGGCTCCCAGAAATACATCGCGATGATTACGCGCAGATAGTAGTACGAGCCGATGACGCTATTGATTGCCGCGATGATCACCAGCCACACGATGCGCGAATCGAGCGCAGCCTGAAATGCGAAGAACTTTCCAAGAAAGCCGCCGGTCGCCGGCAGTCCCAGCAGCGAAAGCAAAAACAGCGTGAAACACGCCGCGAGCACGGGCTGCTTCGTGCCGAGCCCTGCGTAATCGGTGATTTCCAGGCGCTTCTCGTCGCGCTGGCCCAGGTGCGCGATGACGAGAAACGCTCCGACTTTCATGAACGTGTAAACCGCAAGATAGAAGAGCACCGCGGCGACGCCGTAAACGGTGGAAGCAGCGAAGGCCACGAGAATGTAACCCGCGTGGGCAATCGAAGAGTAGGCCAGCATGCGTTTGACGTTGGTCTGCACCAGCGCGGCGAGATTGCCGACGAGCATTGTGAGCACGGCTGAGATCCAGACGGCCCAGAACCAGAAGCTGCCCGCGGTGCCGAAGGAAACGTAGAAAATTCGCAGCATCAACGCGAACGTCGCGGCCTTAGGACCGGAGGCGAGCAGCGCCGTGACCGGGGTGGGCGCACCTTCGTAAACGTCGGGGCCGTAGATGTGGAAAGGCGCCGCGACCACCTTGAAGCCGAGGCCGACAAACATCAGCGCGAGGCCGGCAACAGCAAGCGACGCCAGCTTCCCCTGTGTGGCCATCATATTTTCCAGCGCGGTCTGGACCAGATCAATGCGGGTGGTTCCGGTGGCGCCGTACGTCATGGCGATGCCGTAAAGGAAAAACGCGGTGGCGAACGAGCCAAGGATGAAATATTTCAGCGCGGCCTCGTTGGATTTGACGGCGCGGCGGCGGAAACCCGCGAGGATGTAGCTGGAGATCGAGCTCATCTCCAGGCCAACGAACGCGGTGACTAATTCGTTCGCGCCGGCGAGAATGCCCATGCCGGCAGTGGCAAAAAGGACGAGCGAATAATATTCGCCGCGCTGAATGCCTTCGTCGTCCAAATAATTGAGCGAACCCAGAATTGCGAGCGCCGCCGCGACGATCACCACCACGTGGACAAAGACGCTGAACGCGTCGGCGCGAATCAGGTCGCTATAGGCCATGCCCTGGTCGTGCGCCATAACGTAAACGCCGCCCAGCGCTGACAGAGTGCCGATAAAACCGATCCATCCCAGAGCGCACCGGCGGGCCGCGCCGAGGAAAGGATCCACTACCATTATCAAAATGCCGAAGAAGCACAGGATAATTTCCGGTGCGAGGCGATGCAGGTTCGAAATTTGGTCGGCAGGGAAGTGCATTACCGCGTCACCCGTTTTTCGGAAATGGTGGCGAGGGATAGGTCCCGCTCGCGCGGCGATGTGATTACTGTCCGTTGTCCTGGCGGCGCGGGCTGAGCGGCATCTTGCGGGCGGCCGCCGAGCTGATGGACCAGATTGTTAGTCGAAGATTCCATGCGCCGGGTGAAGAGCGGAGAAGCCACGCCGAGAAACAGAATTGCGAGAGCGGTGGCGACTAGAATCACGCGCTCGCGGCGGGAGGCGTCGGGCAGCGTGCGATTTTTCTCGACGGTAACTTCGCCGAGCGCGACGCGCTGGTAAGACCACAACAAATAGATTGCCGAGAGCACGGCGCCGCTCGCGGCCCAGGAGGCCCAAGCGTGGTGATACTGGAAGACGCCGATGAGAATCAGGAACTCTCCGATAAACCCATTGAGCGGCGGCAACGCCAACGACGAAAGGCAAATGAAGAGGAAGAACGACATCAGCACCGGCATCGGGTTTATCAGGCCGCCGAATTCCTTGATTTCGTAGGTGTGGCGGCGGTCGTAGAGCATCCCGAGGCCCAGGAAGAGCGCGCCGGTGGAGATGCCGTGATTCACCATCTGGTAGATCGCGCCCTGAATGGAAATTGTGGTGAAGGAGAAAATCCCCAACACCACGAAGCCGAGGTGACTGACGGAGGTATAAGCGATCAAGCGCTTGAAATTCGGCTGGATGGTGGCCACCAGCGCGCCGTACACGATGCCGATGATCGCCAGCACTCCGATAAAGGGCGCCATGCGGTGCGCCGCGTCCGGAAATAGCGGCAGGCAGAAGCGCAACATTCCGTAACAGCCGAGTTTCAGCATCACGCCGGCCAGAATCACGGAACCGGCGGTGGGCGCTTCGGTGTGCGCGTCAGGTAGCCAGGTGTGAAGAGGGAAGAGCGGCACTTTGATTGCGAAGGCCAGGAAGAAAGCGGCAAAGAGCCACATCTCAGTGTGCGGCGGCAGATGGATGTACCCGGTTTGAATTCGCGCCGTGAGCTCCGGCAGGTCGAATGTGCGAATCAGGCTGGCCGTCCCGCTGGCGTTGTAGAGCCACAGGATCGCTACCAGCATCAGAATCGAGCCAAACATGGTGTACAAGATGAATTTCACCGCGGCATAAATTCGGCGCCCGTGTCCCCAGATGCCGATGAGGAAGTACATCGGAATCAGCGTCATTTCCCAGAAAACGAAGAACAAGAAAAGATCGAGTGAGACAAAGACGCCGATCATCGCGGTTTCGATGACCAGCAGCGCGATGAAAAATCCCTTCACATATTCCTGGATGGATTGCCACGAACAGAGAATCGCGAGCGGCGTCAAAAATGTGGTGAGGAGAACGAGGAACAAGCTGATGCCGTCCACGCCGATGTGGTAATGGATGGCTTCGCCGATCCAGGGGTGAAATTCCACGAACTGGAATCCGGGAGCGGATGAATCGAAGCCCGGCAGCAAAAGCAGAGAAATAGCGAATTCCGCCAGCGAAACCGCGAGCGCGATGCGGCGAATCCAGATGTGGTCCTCGGAACGCAGCAGGAGCAGCGCCGGAACCCCCAGCAGCGGGAGGAAGGTGATCACCGAAAGCAAGTGAGATTGCATTTCCACGCTAGCGCCCCATCCCCCATAGCCCGAGCATCAGCAAAGTAACGCCCACTGCGCCGATCACCACCCAACTCGCGTAACTGCGAGCGTTGCCCGATTGAATTTCGCGCACCTGCGAGCCGGATTCGCGCGCCACGCGCGCTGTGCCGTTCACGGTACCGTCAATCACGCCTTCGTCTATCACGTGCCAGAGCACGTTGGTGGAGATCCAGAGCAGCGGCTGGACGATCGCGGCGTTGTACAGTTCGTCCACATAATATTTGTGCAGAATCAGCGTGTAAGGCCCGCGCAGGCTTTGCGCCAGTTTTTTCGGGGATTGCGGGCTCTTGATGTAGAACCACCAGGCAATCAGCAGGCCGAGCAACGCGATGATGACGGGCCATCCGGTCAATGCGTGCAGCAGCATGATTCCAGCGCTTTCGGAAGTTTCGGCCGCGCTTTCGGCGCCTATCGCGGACGCGGGCGCGTATGCGGTGAAAACCGGATGCAGGAACTTCTCGAAATAATCGGTTCCTCCGACGAGGTGCGGTGCGGCGACCCATCCGCCAACCGTCGAAAGGATGGCGAGAAGGATCAAAGGCACGGTCATACTCTTCGGAGATTCGTGGACGTGGACTTTGTGCTCGTCGTAACGAGGCTTGCCGAAGAAGGTGAGGAAGATCAGTCGGAACATGTAGAACGAAGTGAGACCCGCGCCGATCAGCCCGAGCAGCCAAAGCCAGATATTGGCGTGGGGGCCAGAACGCGCGGCGTCCAGAATTTCGTCCTTGCTGAAGAATCCCGCAAATCCCGGGATGCCGGTGATCGCGAATGTGGCGATGAACATCGTCCAGAAAGTGATCGGGATCTTGTTGCGCAGTCCGCCCATGTGCGGCATTTCCTGGTCGCCAGCCATGGCGTGAATCACGCTGCCAGCCGCGAGGAACAGCAGGCCCTTGAAGAAGGCGTGAGTCATCAAATGGAATACGCCGGAAGCGTAGGCACCGACGCCGAGGCCCAGAAACATGTAGCCGAGTTGCGAGACGGTGGAGTAGGCGAGGACTTTTTTGATGTCGGTCTGCATCAGGCCAATAGTGGCGGCGTAAAACGCGGTGACGGCTCCGACGAGCGCGACGATGAACATCGCAAAAGGCGCGCGGGAGAAGAGAGGATTCATGCGCGCGACCATGTAGACGCCCGCAGTGACCATCGTCGCCGCGTGGATCAGCGCGCTGACGGGCGTGGGTCCTTCCATCGCGTCCGGGAGCCAGACGTAGAGCGGCAGTTGCGCGGATTTGCCGATGGCGCCGGTGAAGAGCAGCAGGCAGATGATGGTCAGGACGCCGGCCGGCGCGAAAGCCTCCGTCTGCAGGTTTGCGGCTTGCTTGAAAATCGCGAGGAAATCCACGGAATGGAACGTCCAGAAAAGCAGAAGGATGCCGATGGTGAAGCCGAAATCGCCGATGCGCGTGGTGATGAAAGCTTTCTTCCCCGCGCTGATAGCGGATTGTTTCAAGAACCAGAATCCGATCAGCAAGTAGCTGCACAATCCCACGCCTTCCCAGCCGACGAACATCAGGACCACGTTCGCGGCCAGGACCAGGGTCAACATGAAAAAGACGAACAGGTTTAGATAGGAGAAGAAGCGGTAGTAGCCTTCCTCGTGCGCCATATAGCCGGTGGAATAGATGTGCACCAGCAGACTGACGAAGGTGACGACGCCGAGCATCACGATCGTAAGTTGGTCCACCTGCAATGCGAAATCCACCTTGAATTGGCCCGCGGTAATCCACGTGAAATAGGTTTTCACCCAGGGAATCTGGGCAGCGGAAAGCTGCGCGAATTCGCGAACCATCTCGGCGACGGATAGAAACGCGAGCGCTACCGAGCCGATGCCGACTGAGTTCACGACGGGCTTCGAGAAATTCTTGCCCAATAGGCCATTGGTGGCCGCACCCAGCAGGGGCAGCGCGAGAATGATCCAGAGATGATCGAGTATGAGCATCAAAATTTCAGCAGGTTAATCTTTTCAATGTTGAGAGTGCTGCGGTTCTGGTACACGGTGATGACGATGGCCAAGCCCACAGCGGCTTCCGCGGCGGCGACCACAATCACGAAGAAGACGAATACCAGACCGTCGAGCTGGTTATGCGCGCGCGCGAAGGCTACAAAAGCCAGGTTCACGGCATTGAGCATCAGCTCGATGGCCATGAAGATGGTGATGATGTTGCGTTTGAACACGAACGCAACGACGCCCAGTCCGAAGAGGATTGCGCTGAGCACCAGATAATACGAAATAGGGACTACGCTCATTCGTCCTTCTTTGCCAGAACCAGCGCGCCGAGAATAGCGATTAAGATGAGAATGGACGTGGCTTCAAACGGAAACAGGTACTGACGAAAAAGCAATTTCGAAAGCTGTTCGGTGGAAGCCGAAGTGGAACTCGCGACCGAGCCGTTGGCGATCGTCTGGCCGATTATGGAGTGCGCCATCCAGTATGCCAGCGCCAGCAACAAGAACATTCCCAGGGGCAGCCCCGCGTATTTCGCCACCTTGCTGTAATCCGTGCGTTCTTCGATACCCGCGTTCAGCAGCATGATTACGAAAACAAAGAGAACCATGATCGCGCCGGCATACACAATGATCTGCACGGCCGCAGTGAATTCCGCGCCCAGCAGCAGGTAAAGCACCGCGAGCGAGATCATCACCAGGACCAGCGAGAGAGAGCTATGAATCGGCTCGCGCGCCAGAATCAACATCAGCGCGCCGCCCACGGCGATGAGCGCACAGACAAAGAACACGATGAAGGGAAGGCTCATCCGTGGCTCACCAGCAGAGGCCAGACTTTTACCAGCGCTGTGATTACCAGGTTCGCGAGCGACACCGGCAGCAGGAATTTCCAGCCGAAGGACATCAGCTGGTCATACCGCAGGCGCGGCAGCGTGGCGCGCGTCCACACGTAGAAGAACATGATCAGGCCGACTTTCAGCAGAAACCAGAACGGTCCTTGAATGACGGAGAGCACCACGGGATGCAAGCACGCGAGGCCGATCACCAAAGCGCCGGTGGTGACGACGATCAATTGGATGCGAGCAATTCCGCGCGCGAGAACTACCGTGTCGTAGGCAAGATAAACTGCGAGCGCCAGCAATCCCGCGGGTGGAAGGTAACGCATTACGGTCCAGGAATCCGGGAAGGGCGAGAGCCAGCCGCCGAAGAAAAGAATGGTCGCGAGGCAGGACACGGTGATCATGTTGGCGTATTCCGCCATGAAAAACATGGCGAACTTGAAGCTGGAATATTCGGTGTGGAAGCCGCCGACGAGTTCGGTTTCTCCTTCGGGCAGATCGAAGGGAGCGCGATTGGTTTCGGCGACGGCGGACATGAAGTAGCAGAGGAAGCCGACAATTTGCGGCACGACATTCCAGCGCGGGATGAAATGCAAGTAATAGCCGCTCTGCGATGAGATCATTTCGTTGAAATTCAGCGTTCCGGTGAGCAGCACCACGCCGACGACGGCGAGAGTGAGCGAAACTTCGTAGCTAATCATTTGCGCGGAGCTGCGCAGGCCGCCGAGCAGCGGATATTTGCTGTTGGAAGACCAGCCGGCGAGCGCGATGCCGTACACTCCCATTGAGGTGATGGCGAAAACGAACATCAGGCCGATGCTGCTATTGGCGACGATCAGCGTTGATTCGCCCAGCCATTGCACGCTGGGCGGGCCGAAGGGAATCAGCGCGAGCGTGGTGAGCGCGAGCGAAAGCGCGAGCACCGGCGCGAGGATGTACACGAAACGATCCGCGCCCGGAGGCGTGAGGTCTTCTTTGAACAGGAATTTGACGCCGTCGGCCAGCGGCTGCAGCAATCCATGCGCGCCGACGTAGTAAGGCCCCCATCGCGATTGGATGTGCGCGATGACCTTTCGCTCAAACCAGGACAGGTACGCCAGAGTCGTCATCAACAAAAACATCAAACCGACGATCTTGACTAGCGATACCACCAGGACTGGATGCTGGGCGACGAAATCCACGGCGTATCTTTGGCCTCTTTGGTAGAAGTGAGTTTGGAACAGTAACGTCCCAGGGAGCCGCTGGTAAAGAGAAAATCGTTGGACGAAAAAATATTTCCGACCGGAACATCGTACGCGGCTTCCTGCGCGCGAGAAGCGGCAGACGAAAGCAGAGCGCGACCCGCGAGAAGATTGGCCACGGAAATATCGTAGCCCGGCACATTCTGGCGAATTTCGTCGAAAGCAGCCTCGGGGGTGCGCAAACGGATGGGAGTTCCAACTCCCAACATGCCTAGTTGATGCGAAAGGATGCGGATTAGATCGAAATCGCTGCGCGGCCCCTGCGGATCGATTGAACGATGAGTCATTTGCACTTCGCCGGCCGTGTTGGTGAGCGTCCCATCTTTTTCGTAGGAAGACGCCGCGGGTAAAACGACGTCGGCACGCTGCGCGGTTTCCGTGAGAAACATTTCGTGGACCACGAGCAGCTCGAGGCCCGCGAGCTTGTCGGGTTGAGCGACGCTGAATGTTTTAATGGGATTGGCCCCGACAACGTAAAGGGCTTTAAGTTTTCCCGCGGCGGCGGCTTCCATCATTTGACGAGCCGTCAAGCCAGGCGCGGTCGGCAACTCAATGCCGCCCCATATCTTTCCAAATCGCGCGCGGTCTGATGCGTCGGTGACGTGCGCGTAACCGGGCAAGCGGTCCGGCAATACGCCCATATCGGCGGCGCCGCGCGAATTCGAATAGTCGCCGAGCGCCATAAACTTCGTCTGTCCGCCCAGGCGAGCCGCGAAGGAAACCAGGTCACGAATCGCCGGACCTTGAATGTCCGCGCCGAAGAGAATCACCACGTCCTTTTCGGCTTCCAGCGCAGCCTTCAGCCGAACCAAGGATTCCGTGGTCGGTACGTCGAACTGGCCTTCCTCGTGCGCGAGCCAGCGAACTGCCGCGCGTTCTCCGCCTTTGGCGGTTTGGACGAGCAGCGCAGCCTTGCGGTGAATCTTGCTCTCCTGGCCGTTGATAACGTAAAGGCGGGTGCCGTGATGGCGCACTCCGGTGCGAATTTGCCAGGCTACCAGCGGATTTTGATTGGTGACGTCGTTGCCGATCAGCAGGATGGTTTGAGCGGTGTAAAGATCCGCCATGGTGGCTTGCGAGGCCTTGTAATTCGGTCCGAGCGCGGCGGCGAGGCCGGCGTAATCCGCCGTGCGATGGTGGTCAATGTTGTTAGTGCCGAGCGTTGCGCGCGCGAAACGGTTCAGCAGGTAATTTTCTTCGTTGGTGGTGTGATTCGAGCCGATTACACCGACGGCTTGCGGGCCGTGCTGGTCGCGAACCTGCTTCAATCGCCGCGCCACTTCTTCCAGCGCGTCCTCCCAGCTGGCTGGCTCAAGTTTGCCGTTGCGGCGAACGAGTGGCTGGCGAATACGCTCGGCATTGCTGGTGAAATCGAAACCGAAGCGGCCCTTGCCGCAGAGGAATTCGCCGTTGATGCCCGAAGCGTCGCGGTTATTGGCGCGCAGGATTTCGTTGTTGCGCACGCTGAGCGTGGTCTTGCAGCCATTCGAACAGTGGGTGCATGGATTCGGAACATACTGCATTTCCCACGGACGGGTTTGATAGCGATACGTCCCGCTGGTAAGAGCGCCGACCGGGCAAATGTCAATGCACATGCCGCATTCTTCGCAGGCAAGCTGGCCGGGCTCGTTGGGGATGATCACGGAATGCACGCCGCGGGCGCCGACGCCCAGGGCTTTCACATCCATGCCTTCATCGCAAACGCGCACGCAGCGGAAACACATAATGCAGCGCGGCGCGTCGTAATAAACCAGCGGAGACCACTTTTCTTCGGGGTAATGCAATTTTTCTTCGGTGAAACGGCTGTGATCCAGGCCGTAGCGGAAAGTCATGTCCTGCAACTCGCACTCGCCGCCCTTATCGCAGACGGGACAATCGAGCGGGTGGTTCGAAAGCAGGAATTCGAGCATGTCCTTGCGCGCTTTGTGGACTTGCGGCGTGTCAGACTTCACGACCATGCCTTCCGTGGCTACGAGAGTGCAGGCCGTTTGCAGCTTAGGCATCTTTTCCACTTCCACAAGACACATGCGGCACGCAGCTTGCAGAGCCAAGCCGGGGTAATAGCAAAACGAGGGGACTTCGACGCCCTGCAGTTTGGCCGCCTCGATGACCAGCGTGCCGGCGGCCGTCGTGATCGGTCGCCCGTTAAGACTGAACGTGACTTGCTTTTGTTCGGCCATGCGGTTCCTAGTGCGCTCCCAGAATCATCTCAGCGGGCTTGTGCGCGCACTTGCCATGGAGATGGTCTTCAAATTCATTCCGCCACTTGTTGACGATGCTGATGGTTGGTAACGCAGCGGCGTCGCCCAGCGGGCAGAACGTGCGCCCGAGCATGTTCTTGGAAAGCTCGTCAATCAGCGGAATGTCTTCGGCGCGCCCGCCGCCATCATGGAAGCGATCGAGCATTTTGCGCAGCCAGGTGGTGCCTTCGCGGCAGGGAATGCACCATCCGCAGGATTCGTGCGCGTAGAAATGCATGATGCGCCGCGCCAGATCCACCATGCAGGTGTCTTCGTCAATTATCACGGTGCCGCCGGAACCGAGCATTGAACCGATCTTCGCCACCGAGTCGTAGTCCATGTTCACGTCAATCTCGTCGGCGCTCAACAGCGGGCAAGAACTGCCGCCGGGTATCACGGCTTTCAGCTTCTTTCCGCCGCGGACGCCGCCCGCGACGTCTTCAATGAGTTTGCGCAGCGGGAAGCCCAGGGGAAGCTCGTAAATTCCGGGCTTGTTCACGTGCCCGGAAATCGAATAGAGGCGCGTTCCGCCATTTTTCGGAACGCCCAGGCTGGCGTACCATTCGCCGCCGCCGCGGATGATAGCCGGCACGGTGCTGAGCGTCTCGACGTTATTGATCACCGTGGGGCAGCCGTACAGACCGACCACAGCCGGGAATGGCGGCTTGATGCGCGGATAACCGCGCTTGCCTTCGAGCGATTCCATCAGCGCAGATTCCTCGCCACATTCGTAGGCGCCCGCGCCGGTGTGCGCCGCCAGGTCGAAGTCGAATCCGCTGCCCAGAATATTCTTGCCGAGATAGCCTTTGGCGTAGGCTTCGGCGATCGCGGTTTCCATGATGTCAATGATGTAGCGATATTCGCCACGAATGTACACGTAGCCCTGATTCGACCCGATCGCGCGCCCGGCAATAATCATTCCTTCGATCAGCTGGTGCGGGTCCATCTCCATCAACGGGCGATCCTTGGATGTGCCTGGTTCGCTTTCGTCGCCGTTCGCCAAAATATATTTCGGCTTGGGAATGTCCTTGGGAACGAAACTCCATTTCATTCCCGCCGGGAAGCCCGCGCCGCCGCGTCCGCGCAGATTCGATTTCTTCATTTCATCAATGATCTGATCCGGGGTCATCGCCTTCAGGGCTTTTTCGAGCGCCTGATAGCCCTGATGCTTCAGGTACACGTCTATCGAGCGGGAATTGGGTATTCCAAAATTCTTGCTGATGACCAAAACTTCGTTGGGGTTGCGCTCGTGCAGCGCGCCGGAAATCACCGGCACCGGCTTGGGCCTCCTGCCATCCTGGAGCTGCTCGAAAATCACGTCCACTTTTTCGGGGTCGAGATTTTCGTAGTAATCGAAATTCACCTGCATGGCCGGCGCACCGGTACAAGCGCCGATGCATTCCACTTCTTCCAGAGAAAACGTGCCGCTCGGCGAGACTTGCTTGTTTCCAATGCCCAGGCGTTTCTGAACGTGCGCGTACAGTTCATTTCCGCCGCGCAGCATGCAGGAAATATTCGTGCAGACCTGGATGTGATATCGCCCGACAGGTTTGCGGCGCAGCATCGAATAATACGCGAGGGTCTCGGTGACCTGCGTCATGTTCAGGTCCAGGCGCAGCGCGATATCGGTCAGCAACTCGTCGCTCAGAAAACCGAAAAAATCCTGGGCGTACATCATCATGGGGATGAGCGCGGAGCGCTTCACCGGATAACGGCCGAGCAGCGTAGCAAATTTTTCTTCGAGTGCCGGTGGCAGTTGCATGGGTTCCTTGTGCCCGCTTAGAGGTCTAGCGGTCTACTTCCCCCAGAACGATGTCGGTTGTGCCGATGCAGGCGACCACGTCGGCGATCAAGCGCCCCTCGGCCAAATTTGCCAGCGATTGCAAATTCACGAAAGAGGGCGCGCGAAACTTCACACGATAGGGCTTCGCCGAACCGTCGCTGGCGACAAATACGCCCAGTTCGCCGCGAGGAGATTCGATCGCCTGATAGACTTCGCCGGGCGGCGGCGCAAAACCTTCGGTGAAAATCTTGAAGTGATAGATCAGGCCCTCGATCGAGGTTTTCATTTCCTCGCGCGACGGGGGAATAATCCCAGGCGCTTCGGACCGAATCGATCCTGTCGCAGGAACCTTTGCCATCGCTTGTTTCACGATCTTGATGCTCTCGCGAATTTCCGCCACCCGCACCTGGTAACGGGCGAAGCAATCGCCGGCGGTTTGGGTGGGTACGTTGAAATCGAATTCATCGTAGCTGGAATATGGAAACGCCTTGCGCACGTCGTAGGCCACGCCGCTGCCGCGCAGCATGGGCCCGGAGCAGCCCATGGCGATCGCGTCGGTAGCGCTGATGACTCCCACGCCCTGGGTGCGGCCCAGCCAAATCTTGTTCCTGGTAAGCAGGGTTTCGTATTCGTCAATGTGACCCGGCAGGGAATCCACCACGCGGCGAACGCGATCGAGCCAGTCCGGAGGCGGTTCCAGAGCCAAGCCACCGACGCGGAAATAACTGGTCATCATCCGCTGTCCGGAGAGATATTCGAAAATTTTCAGGATCTCTTCGCGCTCGCGGAAGGTGTAGAGGAAAACCGTCATCGCGCCGAGGTCAATTGCGTGCGTGCCGAGCCAAACCAGATGCGAAGCGCAACGCGTCAGCTCCGTCAGCAGCACGCGGATGTATTGCGCGCGCTTGGGCACTTCCAGACCCAGAATCTTTTCGACGGCGAGGCAATAGCCGAGATTGTTTGACAGCGGCGCAAGATAATCAATGCGGTCGGTCAGCGTGATGGCCTGCGAATATGTCTTCGCCTCGCAGGATTTTTCGATCCCGGTGTGCAGATAACCGATGATCGGCTCAGCCTTAACGACGGTTTCGCCGTCCAGCTCCAGGATCACGCGCAGCACGCCGTGGGTAGAGGGGTGCTGTGGCCCCATGTTCAGGACCATCGTTTGCGCGGCGCCAGTAGGCGTTTCGACGGTGGTGCTCATCGTTCAGCGAACCCCTTTTTCCGCGCCAGGATCGCACTTCATCGGTATCCCTCGGTCGGATAATCCTTCCGCAGCGGATGACCTTCCCAATCGTCCGGCATCAGAATGCGGCGCAGATCCGGATGACCCTCGAAGCGGATGCCGAACAGGTCGTAGCTCTCGCGTTCATGCCAATTGGCCGTGGGCCAGATGCCCGTAACGGAGGGGATCGTCGGATCGTTGCCTGCCAGTTTGACCTTCAGGCGCAAGCGGTCGCGGCGGTCTATGGATACAAGGTGATAATTCACTTCAAAGCGGGGTTCAATCGGGAAGCGGTCCACCGGCGTGATGTCTGACAAGAACGAAAAGCGAAGAGAAGGCTCCGTCGCCAGATACTCTGCAATGGGCTTCAAGCGCTCGCGGGGGACTACTACGGTGATCTCGCCTCGAAATTCAAGGACTTCAGAGACGGACTGGGCGTCCCACTCTTTGAGTTTGTGCACTACCGGGCTTTTGTCGGCGTCCTGTGCTTGCACTATGAGTTCGATTCCCGAGGGGCGAAGCGTTAATGACTCCAGTCGAGCGCGCCCTTCTTCCAGAGGTAAATGTAGCCGGCCAGTAAAATTATAATGTAAACAAGCATCTCCACAAAGCCGAAGACCTTCAGATCGCCATAGACCAGCGCCCAGGGATACAGAAATATCGCTTCGATGTCGAACAAAATAAAGAGCAACCCTACCATGTAGAACTGCACGGAAATCGGCTGGCGGGCATCGCCGGTCGGCCGGATTCCGCACTCGTACGGCTGGTCTTTTTCCCGTGAACGCTTGTGCCGGCCGATAACGGCGGACACCACCACGAGCGCGCCGGCCAAACCGCAGGCGAGTATAAACATAAGCAACAAAGGCCCATAGGCGTCGAGGTAGTTGCTGTTCATTTTCGTTGCGCTGTTATAATAACGGCCCGAGTGCAGCCGGTCAAATGAACTCTCGATTACTAAGATTTTGGCCTCTTCCACCGAGGCGCATGCTGAGTGAAGGGAATCACGGCTAATGAGTTCCGGGTTCAACACGGACGTGAAGGTTGGCGACCAGGTCTTCCACGTGCAGACGGAAGATCGCGGCCCACACCACCCGATCATAGACACCGCAGTGTACCAAAACGGACGCATTCTCCACCGGCGCGCCTCAAACTACGAACAAGAAGCTGGCGCGGTTCCTTATACCGCGGAAGAACTCCACCACCGGGTTGCGGAACAACATCGCGCTGTGATTGAAGCGATTCGCTCCGGTGCCTTGGACGCGGAGATTGCTTCCGCCGAGGCCGCCACGCAGTCGAGCCGCCCCGGAGGCATCCAGGTTCAGCTGCTGAATCCCAGCTCGTGGCTTTCGGCTGGGAAAGTGTCGCTCGAAGTAGAGGTGTCGCGCCGAGCCGATCGCCAGCCGCAGGTGGGCGCCCAGGTGAAGGCGGTGATCGAAGGAGCGCTGGACGGCGGAAGTCATAGTGGCACGAGCGACGAGCAAGGGCGCGTGCGCATCAATTTTCCGCTGCCGCCACTGGGGAAGGGAGATCTGGCGCTGGTGATTGGCGCGCAAGCGGAGAGTTGGAAGGACGAGATTCGCTTTGCGATGCGCACCCGCGCGAAGAGTCCGAGCGCCGGCGCTGCGCAATGACGGTAACGATCAACGGTGAACGTCGCGAAATCCCGGACGGCCTGAAGGTGAGCGGGATGCTGGAGCATTTGGGGATGTCGCGCGACCGGGTAGCCATCGAGCGGAACCTGAACATACTGCCGCGGGCTGATTGGAACGAAACGCAGGTCGCTCCCAACGATAGCTTTGAAATCGTGCAATTTGTCGGTGGAGGTTAGTGGCTGGGCTTCGCCGGCGCGTTGGCTGCCATGATCTTGCGAACTGGGTCATTATCGCAATAGACCCGCCATTCGGCGACGCGACCATCTTTCACCACGGCTCTCCAAGCGGCGGGAATTTCCCAGAAATTTTCTCTCGCCAGCTTGCCATTCACGACGAATGTTCCGCGCGCCTTGCCGAACATCGCGACGACGTCACCGCGGCTGAATTCGTCAGTCACTTCGATGGCATAGTCGGGAAACCAGGCGAAATACGCCTTCCAGCCCTGGCGCATCTGTTCGGCTCCGCGAAAGGTGGAGCCGAGGGCGTCCACGAACACATGGTCATCGGTCATCAGTTCGACGAGGCCGTCCACGTCGTGCGCGTTGATCTTTTCCACGAACGCCATTGCCACGTCCACTGAGCTTCGGTCGGCCATCGTTGCGACCCTCTCTCTGAAGCGGGTTCTGAAGGCCAGAGAATATGCAAGATGCGGGCGCACTGCCAGTGATTTCGGCGTATCGTCCGTAGTCTCACGGGTGGATCGCAGCTGCGACGATTTCATCCTTGCGAGTGGCCAATGTAGCCCGAAAAGGTCTAGCTAAATGGATCTTCGTCGACACTCGGACAAAATCAAGGACTTCGTGGAGAAGCTAGAGGCCTGACAGCAAATGTCCGAGCTTATTTTTCTTGGTGCGCAGGTAGGAAGCGGAATGGCGGCTGGTGCGTGGACGGCACGGAACGCGCTCAACCACGCGGACACCGGCGCGCTGCAGTTGTTCGACTTTATCGGGGTTATTGGAGAGCAAACGCACGGCGCGAATACCCATCGCCTTGAGCGCTTCCGCAGCAAATTCGTAGTTGCGCGCGTCGTCGGCGAAACCGAGCCGGCGGTTAGCTTCGACGGTATCGAGCCCGGCGTCCTGCAATTCGTAAGCCTTCAGCTTATTAATCAAGCCGATTCCCCGGCCCTCCTGCGGCAAGTACAGCAGGACGCCGGAAGGCTCCTTAGCAATTTTGCGCAACGAGAATTCCAGCTGCGCGCGGCAATCGCACCGCTCCGAGGTGAAAACGTCGCCCGTAAGGCACTGCGAATGGATGCGCACCAGCGGCGCTCTGCGGCCTTTTGTTGCGCGGCCGGCGGCACCATTCAGCACCCCGTGCTGAACCGCGACAGCTTCCTCTCCCGCTTTACGTCCTTCGATTCCCAGAATCTGGAAGGAGCCAAAGCCGGTGGGCAATTGCGCCTTCGCGACCACGCGAGCGTTGCTCGTCTTGCCGGTTTTTTTGCGCAGCTTCATGGAAGCTCTGATTATAGCAGGCTTGGCGGAACCGCCCGCGTGCGCGGGCTTGCCGGTCGTTACCGAGGTGATCGGCGACATCCAGAGTCGCGGACGCCCGTTCACTTTACATCGCCGCCCGCTTTGGCTAACGTACCTCAGGGACGATTCAGGAAGCGCACACTGCGCGCAAAATGAACACACTGATTGGCACGCAAGAGTTGATGTTCGCGCTGGTACTGAAAGTGGGATTCGCGGCGTCTCTCGCGGCCCTGCTGGTACGTTTCCGTTCGTTCCGCAACCTGCTCTTCACCGAGATTCGCGATTCCGATCAAAAAGTGATGCTTCTGCTGTTCCTCACGCCGCCGCTGGCGATCGGCGTGCTGCTGCGGTTGGTTGGCTACCGCTTTTTCGACCTCACACTGGAAGGTTCGTTCCTGATGGGGCTGATCGGCGGACGGATCGTCGGACTGCTGGGCGGTTCGTTGATCAGCCTGCCGGCGTTTGGCAATCACGAATGGCTGTCGAGTCCTGTGGCGGCGCTGGTGGGTTTGCTGGCAGGTTTCGTGCGGGAGGCAATTCCCGAGAAAGAAGATGTCTGGCACTTCGGCCCGTTTCTTTTTCTCAGCATCCCGGAATGGATTTGGAAGCTGGTGCGCTATCGCAAAGGAAATTGGGCGATGCTTCCGCTATTCGCCTGCGTGGGCGTGACGGTGGGTGAAATTGAACTGGCGCAGGCCGTGAAGGACCAGTGGTTATTCTTCTATCGTCCCAGCAACTGGGGCTATGCGCTGCTGATCGTGATGTCCTCGATGATGTGCGTGGCCATGGCCATCAAGATTTGGAACAACACGCGCATCGAGATGAACCTGGAACAAAATCAGCAACTGCTGCTCAAAGCGCGCATGGATGCGCTCACCAGCCAGATCAATCCCCATTTTCTGTTTAACACGCTCAACACGGTTTCCTCGCTGATTCGCTTTGATCCGGACATGGCGCGCGGCGTAGTGCTGAAGCTTTCCAACATTCTGCGGCGGCTTTTGCGAAAGCACGAAACCTTCGTGCCTCTGCGCGAGGAGCTTGAATTTATTGACAACTATCTGGATATCGAAGTGATCCGCTTCGGCCGCGACAAGCTCCAGATATTCAAGGAAATTGACGAACAGACGTTGGAAACCTTCGTCCCGAGCATGTTGCTGCAGCCGATGGTGGAAAATTCGATCAAGCACGGGTTGGCGCCGCGGCTCGAGGGAGGCCAGATTCATCTGCGCACTCGCCGCATTGAGGGGCGCCTATTGATTGAAATCTCGGACAACGGAATGGGGATTCCGACGGAACGCCTCGCGGATGTGTATGGCGGGGGAATCGGGATCAGCAACGTCCACGAGCGCTTGCGTCTGCTTTATGGCGATCAATTCAAAATGGATATACGCAGCCAGGAAGGGCAAGGCACACAGATACACATCGAAATTCCGGAACTGGCAACCGCGGAACCGTTCGCGGGACTCTAACGCTTTGAAACACCCAGCTCCCGGTGAGGCATTCATTTTGCCGCGTGGTCGCTGCGGATAGCGTAGAATGACGGCGCTCTAAAATTCAGTTCTAGCGAACGGGTGGAATGGCCGAAGACTCGGAAAAAGATGGCGCGCTGTCGGCGATCATACTTCTGGTTTTAGTGATATTGGTCGCCGGATTCAGCGTGAAATTCGGATTGCAGACTCTCACGTGGATCGAAGCCAAATCTTGGGCTTCCGAGAATCCCTGGCTCGCGACGGTTCCGCTACCTTTGCCGGCCGCGCCCGCGGCCCAGAAGGCTCCACAAGTAAAGGCATATGATTATGAATTCAATTCGCCGTGGCCCGGAAACCCGAAACCAGTCGGTTCGCTGACTTGTACCCAGTTCCGCTACGACACGGGGCAGGTGATCGTTTTCTTCGACCCTGAATCGCAAGTGGACACTATGCGGGCGATCAAGTCCGCCAGTCCCACCGAATATCAAAAGTTCGCCAATGTGTTCGCCGATCAGCCGATTGACACGAACTTCCAATTATATCAGGCAGTGTACGGTGCGGCGCCCGCGCAGCTTTCGCCGCTCATGGACACCCGCAGCGCCCTCAGAGTGAACGCTCTATTGCTGTGGAAACTTTCTTTCGGTTTCGATTTGGCGGCTGACGGACAACTGTATTCGTTCGATTGGGGAAAAATCAGAGGGTTCCAGTTCGGCGATCCGGCCAAGCAGCGTCCGATCGCCCTGCGCGTATTTGACGACCGCGACCATCAGTTTCGGTTCATCCTGACGGTCGCGGCGGGAACTTCGGCGAAGATCACACAAGACGACGTGGACGCAATTATTCAGAGCATCCAGCCTGTACCCTTCATCGATCGCTGACAACAGCTCGACGAAACCTCAGCGGATGCGGCAGGCCGCTGCTTCGGCACTTCGAAACGATTCGTTAGCTTTTTTCCACCTGGATGCTTTGGACCAGGATTTCGTCCGCGCGCGCATCCAGCGTTCCGGTGACTTGAACTTTCTTTCCCAGATACTTTCCAGCCTGTTTTTGATCGTCCAGGTGATACCAAACATCGTTGACGTCATCTCGCAAAACAAAACGATCTCCATTCATCGAAATGACCGTGCCGAGGAACTTTTGAGGTTGATCTTTAGAATCTGACTGTTGTTGGAGGACCATGATGGGAACCGCCGAGAGCGATCCCAGGTTTGATTTTGGACTTGCCGATGGAACCGCGACGCAGAACGCACATCCGAGGACGGTAGCGGCCGCAAACACACGTTTCATAATTTCTCCGTTGGAACCAAGCGGCTGGGACCCCTGGTGGAAAGAGCACGAGACCTGCCATACGCGAGAACTGATGTCCTTATCTGTGAGTTCTTTGCAGGGATACAGAGATCAATGTAAAAGGAATAAAATTCTCAATTTTAGGAAAAATTACGGGTGCAGCCGTCTGAAAAGCGGTGGCAGAGTGGCCAGAGCAGGCTATAGCGGGGAAACCCGGTCGGCGAGGCGTGCTTGTTCCAGCACCTTCGCGTAGTACGCTTCATACATCGGGATGACATCGTTAGCGCAGTACTTCGCTCTAGCATTCACGCGCGCCTGCGCGCCCATCGATCTTCCGTGGTCGGGACGGGTCAGAATCTCCATCGCATAACCGGCGCCGGCTCCCACATCCCGAACCGGAATTAAATAGCCATCCACGCCGCTGGTTACAACTTCAGGGAGCCCTCCGACATTGCTCGCAATGACGGGAACTTCGCAGGCCATCGCTTCCAGGGCGGCCAAGCCGAAGGATTCTTCATCGCTCGGCAGCAGAAACAAGTCGGCGAGGCCCAGTTTCTCCTGCACGTTGTCCTGCTTGCCCATGAAAAACACATCTTTCGTGAGATGCTTTTTTCGCACGATGTATTCGGCCGCCCCGCGGTCCGGGCCGTCGCCCATCATGACCAGTTTCGCGGGTATTTTCTCGCGCACCAGCGCAAAGATCTCCACAACATCCGTGATGCGCTTCACCGGGCGGAAATTCGAGAGATGCATCAGGATTGGTTCGCCGTTCTTGGCCCACTGTTTGCGCGCTGACTGGTCCTCGCAGCGTTTGTAGAGGTCGCAGTTCACGAAGTTGGGTATTACTTCAATCGGCCGCTTGATTTCGAACTCTCGGATGGTGCGCTCGCGCAGGTAGTTCGAAATTGATGTGACACCGTCGCTTTGCTCGATGGAAAATCGCGTAATGGGCAGGTAGCTGCGATCGTTTCCAACCAGGGTGATGTCCGTGCCGTGCAGCGTGGTGATGAAGGGCAGCTTCCTGGGCTGCGCCATCAAGCGGGCCAGCAGCGCGCTTACGGAATGCGGGATCGCATAGTGGACGTGCAGCAAGTCCAGCGACACCTGTTCCGCTACCTCGAACATTTTCGTTGCCAGCGCCAGAGTGTATGGCGGATGGTCAAACAACGGGTAGGAAGTGACTTCCACCTCGTGGAAGTGAATGCGCTCGTGGGTGGAACTCAGCCGAATGGGCATCGCGTAGCTGATGAAATGGATTTCGTGCCCGCGCGCTGCGAGCTCAATGCCGAGCTCGGTAGCTACCACTCCCGAACCGCCATATGTTGGATAGCACGTGATCCCGATTTTCATGGTTCCCTCTGGCCAGTCCAGCAGCCGCTGTCCGCGTGCCGCGAGCACATCTGTCCGCCGTCTCCTTGCTTGCGCCTGACGGCGGCCGGATGCTAGATTCGCGCCTTCCCGTGAGCCATTAGACGAGCCAGCGGGCAGTCTCGATGCTACGACTTTCAGGCAAGGTGGCGCTGATCACAGGAGGCGGTACAGGCATTGGGCGGGCCTGCGCCTTGGCTTTCGCCCGGGAGGGGGCGCAGGTGGCTGTGGCAGGCCGGCGCAGAGAGCCTCTGGAGGCCGTCGCGCGCGAAATCGAGGCAACGGGAGGAAAAGCCCTGGCATTGGCCTGCGACGTCACTAAAGCCGCCTCGGTGGCGGCGGCGGTAGCCCAAACCGAACAACATTTCGAGCTGCTGAATACGATCGTCAACAACGCGGGTACCGTAATCGTGGCAACCGCCGAGCATACTTCTGACGAAGACTGGCAAAAGGTGATCGCGGCGAACCTTACGGGCACGTTCCTGGTGTCGCGGGCTGCGCTACCGGTGCTACGCAGGCCGCGCGGCGGCTCGATCGGCAATATTGGCTCGGTGCTGGGCCTGGTCGCTCGCAAGCAACGCGCAGCCTATTGCGCCGCCAAGGCAGGTGTGTCCGGATTGACGAGAGCCATGGCGATAGACCACGCACAGGACAAAATACGCGTGAATTGCATCTGCCCGACAATCGTCGAGACCCAGTTGGGTATGGAATCCATACGCCAGGCGCCCAACGCGGAAGGGGAGATTCAGAGGCGTATCGCCGAAATACCCATCGGCCGCATGGGTATGCCAGAGGATGTGGCGATGATGGCGGTTTACCTTGCGTCAGATGAAGCTTCCTGGGTCACCGGAGCATCCTTCCCACTTGACGGAGGCGTTACTGCGTATTGACATGCCCAACAAACGCAGATCTACGCCCGCAGCCATCGAGCGATTAGCCGCCGAAGAGATCCGTCGTCGCTTATCTGAAAACAACACGGCGAAGCAATTCGGATTTGTGTTGGTGCTCGCGCAACGAGGCAAGGTAATCCTGCAGATGGACGTCAATGAGCAGCACTTGCAAGTGCACGGAGTGGTTCACGGCGGGGTACTCGCGGCACTGGCGGACACGGCTGGAGGGCTTGCGTCTTACATGGCGTGTCCACCCGGCACCCGGGTGGCAACGATTGAAATGAAAATCAATTATCTGGAGGCGGTGGAGGGAGGCCGCGTCACCGCCGAAGCAAACGTGGTGCGAATCGGACGTCACATCGCCGTGGTAGATTGCGATGTTCGGGATGGCTCCCGCCGGTTGGTCGGCAAGGCATTAATGACTTTCTTCGTCGGTCCGTTCAGAAAAAACCGCAAGAAGCGCCATTCCTGACGCGCACCAGAGAGCCGGCCTTTGGTCCGTCGTGGACCGAGCGTATCTAGTGGTCTTCCGAGCCGTTCGTTCCGTTCGATGAGTGCGAGCCATTCGCGCCGTTGGCTCCGCCTTGCGCGGCGTCCTCGCCCTCTTTGTAGAGGTA
The DNA here is from genome assembly GCA_963804655.1 of uncultured Acidobacteriota bacterium. Taxonomy (GTDB): domain Bacteria; phylum Acidobacteriota; class Terriglobia; order Acidiferrales; family UBA7541; genus Palsa-295. The sequence continues at coordinate 1,491,160 of CAWDRE010000002.1, forward strand.
CTTGATGCAGTGTTTGTAAACGAGCAGGTTCGGGCTGCCGTAGCGCGTGAGCTTGATGCAGTCCCGGTCGTACCATTCGACGCTGCCTCGCAGAATTTCGCCGTCGGTCAGCACCACCGCAACGGGAGTTCGCGACTGCATTTGCTTCACATAGTAGAAATTTTCGGCGTGGGTTTGCTCCGGCGGCGCAGGTTTCTTGCGTTGCGGTCCTTGCTGCGGAGCGGCCTGCGGCGCGCGCGCCGGGAATTGATCCTTTACGTCCGTGAGAGTAGGGCGAAAAAGTTTACGATTTACCATGAGGACTCCTTCGATTCGCTACTTCCTTATGACTGTCCAATGAGCGTTTGGGTTGCAGTATTTTTGCAGAATTATTAATTCGCTCACGGGCCTTAGCGCGCACCCAGCGAAAGCAATACGGCGTCCAGCCCCAGCTGGCGGCTGATATTGCGTTTCAGACGGTTTTCCAGAAGATCCAGTCTTTGAATTGCCTGCGAGACCCACTCGAAACTTACTTTCTTGCTGAGCGCTTCCAACTCACGGCTTAGATCAGGGTTGCGAGCGAGACTGTTCTTCGGACTCTGGGAAAGTTCCAGAAGGTCTGTAAGCAAACTATAGAACAGCGTCAGGATATTTTCAAACGATTCCTTCTCCTGTTTGGCGAGCTGCGCGGTGGCCGCGAAAATTTCCGCGGCCCTGCGGCCGTCAATGGCTTTTTCGAGAAGGCTCAAAACGCTGCGGCGCAGCCGCGTGGATTCCTCCAGGTTTAAGGCCAGAGCCAGGCCCGGGCTGCCGCTGGAAAGCTGCGCCACTAGTTTGCGTTCTGCGGGTTTCGCATCGGTCCGCTCCTTGAGAAAGCCCTCCATCTGCAAGGCCGGCACCGGCGCAAAGTGAAATTGCAGGCAGCGCGAACGGATGGTTGGCAACAGGGAGTCGGGCGAGGGCGCCAGCAGGATAAGCGTTGCGTATTCGGGCGGCTCTTCCAGGATTTTCAGGAACACATCCGCATCATTCCAGCGCATGGTTTGCGCGTCATCCAGGATGAAGACCCGCCGCCGGCCCTGCGGCTTGAAGTACGCAGCGCGTTGCACCGCGCGCAATTGGCCCACCCGAATCATCGGCCGCGCCACCGGCGCCAGCCGCCGCACCGGATCGGGCACCAGCAACCATACGTCCGGATGCGTTTCGATTATCAGCGGCATGCGCTCGACAGCCGCGGCATCCGCGCTCTCGCCACGTTCGGTAAGCCCGGCCGCTATCAACGGAGCCGGATTTGCCAGCGCAGCCATGCGTTTGCAGGATTCGCATTCTCCGCAAAAATCGTCCTTCAAGCGCTCGCAATTCGCTGCCTGGGCAAACATTCGCGCGAGCGTATATTTTCCGCTTCCCCGCGGGCCCGTGAAAAGCAGCGCGCTCGGCGGTCGTTCGCGGCGCAACATCCCGCGCAATGCGGTGACGATGCGTTCATTGCCGAGGAATTGGTCGAAACCCATGCCGTTAGCGGCCGGCGTGCAGCGCGGGTAATACCCTCGCCTCGATCGCGGCTAGAATCTCCTTGTGAATTTCTTCGGGGGCGCGCAGGGCGTGTGCCGCCGCGTCGTAACATTCGACCTTCACCCAGTTCTGCTGGCACGCCAGTTCATCGTACACTTCGGAAGCCGCCTGCAAGTGCGCCAAATTCGATTCCTGCAAATCGCGCTGGAGTTTGGTGTACCCGCGTTTCGCTTTTTCACCGACGAGGCGCTGCGCTTCCGCTGGCGGGACGCGAAGGTACACAACCAAATCCTCGGCGGGCAGCGCGTAAACTTTGTATTCGAGTTGGCTTAACCATGCCAGGAATTCCTGGCGTGCGGCGCGCGGCGCCCGGCCTCCCTGGTGCGCCAGATTCGAGGCGATGTAGCGGTCCGCGAGTAACGTGCGACCGGCCGCGAGATCGTTTTCCAGTCCCGGACGAGCTTCCCAGCGGTCTCCTGCGTAGAGCAGCGCTGAGAAATGCGGATCCACGGCATCGAGCTGCCCAAATTCACCATTCAGAAAGCGCGCCACCAGCTTGCCAAAAAAGCCGTCGTAACGAGGGAAGCTCACCTGCGTGAATGCGATTCCGCGCGAGGTAAACACACGCCCCAGCATTTCCAGCTGCGTCCCTTTTCCGGAACCGTCAATTCCTTCGAGGACGATAAATTTTCCGCGCGCAGGCATCGAATTGCGGACCAGTCTAACACATGGGGTGACGGAGAATTTGTGCGCTCTGGTTCCGGCATTTGTGGCCTGTGATCTTTGTGTTCGGGTTCGCAGGCTGCAATTTCCAGCGGCCGCTTTTCGCCATGCTAGAATCGCAGCAATGCATAGTCACTCCCACGCCATCGCTGGCAATTTGGCAAAGATTCGCGAGCGCATGGCACTGGCGGCCGAGCGGTCCGGTCGCCGCGTCCAGGAAATCACGCTTGTCGCGGTTTCCAAGACCCACCCTGCGGAATCAATTGTGGCGGCATACGAAGCAGGCGTGCGTCACTTTGGCGAAAATCGCGTCCAGGAGTGGGAATCGAAGCAGCCGAAACTCGTTGAGCTGGACGCGACCTGGCACCTCATCGGGCACTTGCAGAGCAACAAGGCCCGGCGCGCCGCGCATATTTTCCGACGTGTGGATTCGCTCGATGATCTGGCCCTTGCGAAAAAGCTTCACGCAGCGGCCGACGCGGAAGGGAAGTGCCTTCCCGTGCTGATCGAAGTCCACTTGGGCGGCGAGGAAAGCAAAAGCGGCGTCGCGGAGGCGGATCTGCCGTCGCTGGCGGCGAGCATCGCGCCATTCGCGCATCTGGATTTCTCGGGATTGATGACCATACCGCCCTTTTTCGACGAGCCCGAACTTGTGCGGCCGTATTTTCGGAAGCTGCGTGAATTGCGCGACGGCCTAAGCCGGCAGCTCGGTCGCCCCTTGCCCGTTCTTTCCATGGGGATGAGCCACGACTTTGAAATTGCCGTTGAAGAAGGCGCTACTGAGATCCGGGTCGGCACCGCGCTGTTCGGCGCTCGGGCGGCCCAGGCGTGAGTTTCTTGACGCACCCGGCCGATGGATCATTTTCGCTTCTTCCGAGCCGAACTCGCTCGCGACCGTAAAACCGCAGAAGTTTTCTTCTTTGACGCGGGAGCCGTTCGTTTCTTCACTGCAGTGTTTCCCGCTGAGCTTTGGCTCGAGACGACGTGCCTTTTCAAATTGACCGTGAAATGGTCCACCTTGGAAACCGCGCCAGACATTGCATTCACGCCGAGCGCGCGGCAGGAAATCGAGGAAGAACTTACGCTGAGGCGCAGAAAGCCGAACACCTGGTCGTTGTATGCCTCCAGGGTAAGCTTATTGCCCTTGCCGTCGTTTCCGGCAACGCCGATTTTCGGCAGATCGCCATTCTGCCCGGTTCGCACGGAGCTCAGATTGAAATAGCCTCCGTTACCAGCAACCACAAAGGGAATCTGGCGCCGATCGCTGGACATCACGCGCGTGTACCGCTCGTACAAATGCGCGTGCCCGGAGAGCACCAAGTCCGGCCAAATTCCGGCCGTGTCGCAGGCCGTATCAATTTCCTGAAGCATCTTCGGGCTGGGGAAATGTTCGCTGCTGATGGTGAAGGGGGGATGATGCACGGCGATAATCAACGCGAAGGGACTGCTGCCCTTGGAAGCTCTCTGTGCAGCCGCCCCTCGCAATTGCGCCAGCAGAAAAGCGGATTGCTGCGTCCCGGCGGGCCCGCCGCTCAATACGCCCGTCGTTTCGCTGGTGTTGGAATAGAGCCCGATGATTTTCGCGAAAGGGGCGTTGAGAGTGAAATAGACGCCCGGCTGCGTCATGGTGGTTCGCGCAAAACCTTTGGCAGAGGGATCCTTCGCAGGCGCTTTGCTGCAGAAATTCTGGTAAAACGGCTGCAGAGAATATTTCACCGGCTCGCTCGCAAATAGAACGCCGTCGTGATTGCCAGGGACCGCGAATATTGGTCCCGCATAATCGCGGTAGGGGTCGTAAAACTGATCGTAGTAGTAGCGCTCTTGCCCGAAATAATAAACCACGTCTCCCAGGTGAAACAGGAACGCCGCACGCCCGCTGCCGTAATCCTTGCCTTTGGAATCCGCACTCAGCGCATCGGCCACCGCAAATTGATGCGAAGGCTCCTTGACGCCGCCGGTATCGCCGACGGAATGAAATACGATCTCGCCTGATTTCTGAATCTGCTGCACGACGTGCGAGCCGAGTACATCGGACAGGGCCATCACCGGCGGATTTCTCCACGGAGGAGGGATCGCTTCGGTGACCGGCGTGGTCTGAATTCCGGAATCCGCGTAAACATCCTGCGGGTCGAAAGTGTTAAAGTCGTCCGGGGAAGGGCGTGGATTGGCGAAAGCGAAACCGGTGGCGGGCATGGACGGAAATATCCTTTTGGCGCGAGGATTGAGATGCGAGGCCAGCAAGTATATCGCGGGGGTTCGTCTCTGAAAAGTCACAAGATGCGCGACACTCGCGCGCGCGGGTGTGCCGCACGCGGCTGCGATCGGCACAAAATGGAAACGTCGGTGAAAGGGGACGAAGTGGTGTTTCATGTGCGCGCGAAGCCGCGCGGGAGCCGCAACGCGATGGAAGGCGAGCACGCCGGCGCGTTAAAAGTTCGTCTCACGGCGCCCCCGTGGAGGGCCGGGCGGTTCATTCTCTCCAACTGCTCTTGGCCGCGCGTTTGAACGTGCCAGTATCGGCTGTTAGAATCGTTTTCGGCGAAAATAGCGGCAACAAGCGCGTCTCCATCCCTCGCGTGACGAGCGCGCGAGCGCGGGAACCCATTTTGCTGCCGGGGAAAACTAGCAAGAACGCCAAGGACTGATTTCATGCCGGACATCAAAGCAATTCAATCCGAGCTGCGCGCAAACAAAATTGACGGCTGGCTATTTTACGACCACCACCATCGGGATCCGATCGCCGGACACATCCTCGGTCTGGATAGTCACGCGATGATCACGCGCCGTTGGTTCTATTTCATCCCCGCGAAGGGTGAGCCGCGCAAGCTGGTGCACAGGATTGAGCAAAGCTCGCTCGATTCTCTGAACGGCAAGAAATTTCTCTACGCGGGATGGGAAGAGCTGCACAAGACATTACCTAAACTTCTCTCCGGCAGCAAAAACATCGCGATGCAATATTCGCCTGAAAACAACATCCCGTACATCGGATTGGTGGATGCCGGCACCATCGAGCTGATCCGCAAGCTGAAGAAAAAGGTGGTCAGCTCCGCAGACCTGGTGCAGAAATTCGAAGCCAGCTGGACTCAAGAACAACTCGAAAGCCATTTGGAGGCGGGAAAAATCGTGGATCGCGTCACCCGCGAAGCTTTCCAGCGTGCAGCCGCGTTTGTGCGCGAAGGGAAACCGCTGGCCGAGGCCGAATTGCAGCAGTGGATCCTGGAACAATTTCGCGCGAACGGACTCACCACCGCGGAACCGCCAATCGTCGCCGTCCAACCAAACAACGGCAATCCGCACTACGAGCCGAAAGCGGGTTCCTCGCGTCCCATCCGCGCCGGCGATCTACTGCTGCTGGACATTTGGGCAAAGATGAATCGTCCCACGAGCGTCTATTACGACATCACCTGGGTCGGCTATCTCGGCGAGCGTGTCCCGGACTCTTACGCCAAGATTTTCCGGATCGTCAAGAGCGCGCGCAATGCGGCGATTGAGCTCGTGAAGACTTCTATAGCCAGGAAACGCACTATCCACGGCTGGGAAGTGGACCGCGTGACACGTGAGACCATCCGCAAAGCGGGTTACGGGAAATATTTCGTGCATCGCACCGGACACAGCATCGGCCAGGAAGTTCACGGCAATGGCGCGAACATGGACGGCCTGGAAACCCGCGACGACCGCAAAATCGTGCCGCACACATGTTTTTCGATCGAGCCCGGCATCTACATGGCGGAATTCGGCATCCGCAGCGAAGTGAACATGTACGTCGGAGAGAACGAAGCGCGCGTCACCGGCGCCATCCAGGAAGAGATTCTTCCGTTGCTGGCCTAGGTGACCGTGAACGAAGCTCCCGTCAACGAAGCGCCCGTCGAGAATACTGCGCCGCCCCCTCCGCCGCAGCCCGCTGGTTCCAGGAAACGCAGCGCTCTAGCTCCGTTTGCGGCTGTGGCTGCGTGGCTCGTGCCTGGCTTGGGACATTTACTTTTGGGGCGTTGGGGAAGAGCGCTGGGATTTTTCGTTTCGGTAGGAGGACTGGCGATCACCGGCTACCTATTGCGCGGAAATGTATTCCCTCCGCATTCGGGCGATCCCTTCGGCACGCTGGGATTTCTGGCGGACGCCGCTTCAGGCGTCTTCTACTATCTCTCGCATATTTTCGAAGCCGCCGGTCCAGATGTCTCGCGCGCTGCAGGTGACTACGGCACGCGGTTCATCGCCGCGGCCGGGGCTGTGAATGTGCTGGCGGTGTTCGATGTGCTGGAGATCGCGTCCGGGCGGAGGAACTGAGTGTTCGCGATCCAGTTCATCGTGGGTACATTGAGGCTCAGTCACTTCGGTGCCATGCTTTTGTTTGCTTTGCTCGTTTCGATCGCGCTTGGCTGCCTGACGCAGCGCACTGCTTCCGGCTGGATCAAGTACACGCTGTGGTCGTTCGTTCTTTTTGTGGTGATCGGCGTGGGTGTGGCGTGGCTGATGTACCCCATTTCACGTTGAAGAGCGTAGAGGGCAAGAATGCGCCGCAATTCGGGCCGCCGAGAAGTATTTCTTCCATGAAACCCATTCCGGCCAATGTTTGACAGGTTTTTCGCCGCGATGTTACATTCGATGCAGCGCCGAGGTAGCTCAGTTGGTAGAGCAGCCGATTCGTAATCGGCAGGTCCCCGGTTCAAGTCCGGGCCTCGGCTCCAGATTTTCCAACTTGCTTCTTTTCAATCAGTTCACTTTTCCATTTTCTGGATCCACCGAAAACGTGGGAACATTTGGGAACACTAAGCCAGCCGCTTTGTCTACCGCGCGTTTCTGTAACTCAGGGATCGCGTGCGGGTAAACGTTAAGCGTGGTTTTTAGGTCCGAGTGCCCGAGGATCGCCTGCGCCGTCCGTAGCGACTCTCCGACCTCTCCGAGCAACGTTGCACGTGTGTGCCGTAAGCTATGCCAGCCAACAACTGGCAAGCCAAGCTTTCGGCAAGCAGGCTGCGACGCGCGGCGGAGAAGATTCTTCGGATGAAGTGCTGTGCCGTTGCGGCAGGTAAAGATCAGAGCCTCCGCATCCGTACTGCGAGCACACTGCTACGTGGCAGGAATGCCTCGCGTACCGGCAGGCTCATTGGCACATCCCTGCGACTGCTCTGGTCTCGCGCTCGGAGAGTTCGTTGACTAGTCCCAGCACTTGAGATCTGAGCACTCTCTTGGTGGTGCCATTCGCCTAAATCATCGATTCTCTCCGACCTGCGACCCAAGTCTTACGTCGCTTGCCTCTGCGGAGCCACTAGGTGAAGACCGTGGTGAAGGACGATATGAAGAGTGGAAATATTACATTCTTCACTGTTCACGATCCACAGCAGAGGGCGTCGGGACCGCTGCAAACGACTCCATGTTGCAAGGCGGCGAATCTGCTTACGGTTGACACGCGGCCTGCTGCGTTCCCATCCACGCGGCGAGTTGCCGACATAGTTCGCGGGTTACGCGCACAACTTCGTGCTGCGGGGCACGCGCCACTGCGATACCGACCAAAATATATTTGCCGTCGCGCTCAATCCAGACTGGAGAACCGCTCTGCCCCTCGGTCAGCTCCCCTGTGTAAACCATTGTGCGCGCCTTTTCGGGGACGGAGGCTAGCATTCCGGTGAAACACCACATGGCGCTTTCGCCTTTGTTTTTCGGATAGCCCGCACTCGAAGCATCCTGGGTCACAAGACCTTTCGGATCCACGCGGACCAGGACGGTGCCTGCGCCGCATTCGGGGCTCCCCCAGAAGCAGAGCTTATCGCCGTGGAGTTCGTCGGGCGTGGTTTGACCCACGGGACGATCGAGCGTGATGAGTGCGTAATCGAATTCAGATCTCTTGGGATCGTATTGCGACGGAATCTGTGGATGGCCCGCGCGCGTAAACATTCCGAGATCTTTGTTGCCATCTAGCGCAATCTTGACGTCCAGATCGTATTGTACAGGGTCCTGGACTACGTCGTAGACGACATGCGCTGCGGTCAAAACGTGCCGGTCCGAGATGAGGACTCCCGAGCCACCTCCGTCGTTCTTTCCGTTCTTTCTGATCGTTATCCTACAAATCCAGCGGAATGGCACAGCGAAAGTGTTGCTTACTTTCTTTTTGGAAGGAACCGGATGCCACTCATATTCAGACGAATCGGCAGCGAAGCGATTGGGCGCAATCCACGGAGCGGACTCGCCGGAGAGTTCGGCGGCATCGGTTCCGACCAGGAATTCCGATTCAGGTGACGCAGCCGTTTCCCAACCCTCGCTGTTTTCTGTTTCGCTAAAGAATTCCTGGAGTTCGTGAGAGGTTCCTTTCGGCTGCACCGCTGGTGAGTTGCCGGGCGAGAGCGGAACACCGAAGATCCACTCTGAAAGATGCATGGCTTGGGCCGCGCGGACGGTGCCGTTGCGCTGCGTCTGATAGATTTTCACGGGAATCGCTTTGCGTACGAGTATGTCTTTGCCTTGAAGCGCATCTTTCAGGAGCGGCGTGACGCCAGCGGTGCCCGCGGCCATGGCCATGCGGGTCAGCGCGAGCCGCGTCTCGATGGGAAGCTGGTCGAAGTCTCCTTTTAGTTCTTTCGCTATTTCGCGAAGGCGAACTTCGCGGAACTTCAAGTAAACCGCGGTGGCCAGTGCGGCGTCAGGCCCGGAGTCAAAGTAAATGCTCTGGACCTGCCTGGGATTGATCGCGTCATTGTCGTGGGTAACCGGCACTTGGCTCTTGTCCCATTTGACCTTGGCATAGGCGGGAACTCTGGCGGCGATGGCAGCGCGTCCCTCATAGAAGTCATCAGTGCCAATATAGTAGGAGAGCACTTTGCCGCTGGCGAGATAGCTTTGGGGATCGCGGGTCTCCGCCATCATTACCGCGCCGAGCAGGCCCGGGTTCAGGTCAACATCCCTGGCTGCGTCTTGCACGAGATTCTTGAATCTTTTGCCATTGGCGCCCCAAAAGAATCTGTCGAGATCGGCGACTTCACTGCCGGAAACAACCAACGAAGTGTTTTCCGAGGATTCCTGAATAGCTTTCCATACATCAGCATTGAGGAGCTGCGTCCATTCCGCTCCGAGGCGCTTGAAGTTCGGATTGTGGGGATCCAATTTGCCACGCGGTAGTTCGGGGTGTTTGGCGAAAAAAATCAGATTGGTGAGATCGTTTTCATCGCGCGCGCCGGCTTGGATAGCGAGATGGAGCGCGAGGGGCCAGTTTTTGGCGGCGAGCGCGTCGGCAACGTCTTTCGGCGGAGCCGATGGATCGAAGACTTTTGACACGGGCTGGTCCGGGGCGACCTGGAACTCGCTCTCTTGGAGACCGTGGGCGAAGCCCGAACCCGGGAGTTCCGTTTCGGAGGAGTCGGCGACTTCGCGGCAGAGGCGCGAGACGGAGCGCAGGTAAGCGGGGATGTAGATGTCTCTGCCATTAAAGTGCACGGTGCGACGGGCGGCTTTTCCGATGAGACTTGCGAGTGTGGCCTGGCGCAGCTGCGGAGAATGCACATGCTGGTGCAGGACGATGGCCGCGGGCATGCGCCCGAGGACCAAGGTGATTTCGCCGGAGGCGAGATTGGCATGCTCGGGAGCCATCGCGGGGCGAATGGAGGCGTAGGGGTCGAACTCGAGCGTGTCCGCGAGCCGCGAGTTTCCTTCGGCTTCGTCCATCGGGATTTCGTGGTTTTCAGGATCGATCAGCGTTTCTGGTTCCAGTTGGGTTTCGAATTCTTGCATGGTCTTCTCCAGTTCGTCGCGCGCTTCGCTTGTTTCTCTCAGCTGGAAGGGGCGCGTGGGCTCGCCAATCGCTTGGCTAGAGCCGGTTACAATAAAAGGGGTTTCGCCGACGATCGGTGCTTCATCACGCACGTTCGGTGCTCCTCTCGCGCCCGGTCATGATCAGCGAGTGCACATTAGCCCGGAAGGTGCTCCCAGCCGAATTCGGGCAAGAATCCGTCGTGGCCGAATTCGGTCGCCGGCGTTTCCCAGCCCATCAGTTTGTACTTGCGCGCCAGCTCCATCGGAACGCCGAATTCCTTCATCGCGTGCGCGATCTTTGCAGCGTGGTCCGATGCCCACCGGCCGATGGTTCCCGGAGACTTCGACGAAGTGTCCGATGAGAGCGTGCCGCGCTTTGGGAGCAGCGGGATCAGCGCGCTAATACTGGCGGGGACCTTGGCGGCGGAGAAATAGCCGTCTTTGATGCCGTTGTCCATCAGGCGTGCGAGGATGATTGCTTTGAGCTCGACGTTGAGCGGCTTAAGCTTGATGAATGTCGCACCAGGAATTTCGACTTTGCGGGCCCCATCGCTGTATGTAGGCGTTCCGCCTGGGGTGACATCGTAAACTATGATCTTGCAATCCGGACCGGCGGCAGCGACCGCGTGGATAGCACGCCAGGTGTTGAACGCCGAACTTGCCGGGGCTTCCCGGTGGCGCTTCGGCGGCATGATCGCACCCTTCGGCGCCTTCGGTTGGTCCCCGCGATAGAGACAATCGTAGAAAATCAATTTCTTCAGGTTAGTAAGGGCGACCAACGCGTTGTTTATAGTTCCGTTGAGCCCACGGTAGCCGGTGCTATATGCGGCGAGCACATCCAGTTCGTAGCTGACCGCGGCACCGAGCGCCTGATGGAGCAGGTCGCCGATCATCGCGTCGGTGATGCCGATGGCCCATGGGTCCGGTGATTCGGGTTGGCTTTCGATGCCCCCGACCTCAATCAGAACGCAATCGGCGGTATTGGCAAAAAACGAACGAAGTCCATGCCGATTCACCTCGGCGCCGACTCCGAATAAGACGCTAACGCGCGCGGTGGGAGGAGATTTTCCGTCTCGCAATGCCTTGTTGACCGACGCGGTGAACGCCGGCGGAACGTAGATCCAATAGGATTCATCGTGCGACGCTGGACGCGACGAAGGAATCACTTCGGGTTGAAGCAAGTGAGGGGTGACGCGCGGGTCAAGCGGATTCGGTTTCCCGGCGAACACGGTTTGCGCGGTCACGGTTGCGAGTGCGGTCGCGGTGGCGGCCGTAAGCGTGGTGAAGCGATTGAAGTGCACATGGCGCGGGTTTGGCAGTGGCGTCGGGGTCGGCGCCCATTCGTCTTCGAAGAAAGCGTCCTCGCGAAGATCACGAGCCAGTGGCGATACCGGTGGGTCCGGTGCTACCTGCCGATCTACCTGCGGACCGGCTTCATCTTCCGCGTGTTCTGCGGCTTCGTGGCAAAGCCGCGAAAGACGGCGCAAGTAGGCAGGAACCGGAACGTCAGTCCCGCCCACTTTCATTGAGCGCCGTCCGGCGCCGCCGAGCAGGGCCGCCAGCGCGGCCATCCGTGGCTGTGGCGAGGCAAGCATGTTGTGCAGCACGATGAGCATGGGCCGAGGACCGACGGCGATGGTGAGTTCGCCTTCACCGAGATTGCGATGTTCCGGACGAAGCGATGGACGGACATCCCAGTAAGGATCGAATTCGAACGAATCAGCGGTGAAGTGTGCCTCGTGAGCATCGCCAACCGACTGTGCATGAGAGGCGGGGTCGGGAAGAGGAGAGAGTTCCATGGCTTCGATGTTTTCGGCGGCGCGGGATGGATTTGTTTCGCCGGAAACGGGACCCGCACCAGCACCCCCGCTGCTGCTCGCGCAACCGCAGCCACTTGCTGGAGGTGGCGGTGGTGGAATCACGGGCTTCGGGTAAGCGGAGGGCTGAATTGGTTTCATTGTTGCAAGTTTATTGGATGGCGCCTCGAGTCCGAGGACCGGTTCAGCGGACAATTCGCCCGCGTCGTTGAATAGAAAGGGAGTTTGCATTGAGGCCTGTAGCGTGACGCGCGTGGGCGGGAACTCCTGGCGCGATGACGGGGCCGCAGCCGTATGCGCGACGGACTGCGAGTCATCGAGGATGCGCGCGTCATATTCTTCCCACTCTTGCAAGCTTTCGTCGAGCATGGCGGCCCCTGCCGTGGCAGGTGTACCGGAACGAGTAACATTCCGGCCTGCCGTGGGTTCAATGATGGTGGCGAGCGGCCGCCTGACCGGCCGCCCGCGAAATTTCCGCGACGGGCTATTGTTTGAGCATCCCGTGCGTCTGGGTGTGCGCGTGGCCATTGCCGTGGCGCGCCGCCAACTGCGGAGGCGGAGCCGGGTATTTGGGCAGCGCCAAATGAGGGGCGGAGGTATGCTGGGCCACGGAGACAACCTGGGATTTCAAGTCGCGACCGGTGGCGAGCGAGTATTGATCAATCACCGTCTCGGCATTTTGGGCTGGTGGGGTCGCCAGCGAATACAGGGTCGCCGCGCCGGTGGTGTCGTTTAGCTGGCCCGTCTCGACCGATTGCATCAGGATCGAGAAGGGTGCCGCAAGGTCGAAGAAAGGTTTTGATTTTGGATGGGCAGTCATGCCAACACGCTCCGCGATTTTTTGCAGCCGCATCTCGGGGCTGGAAGCGGTGGCCTTGAGATCCACCACGGCCGGAGAGTCAAAAAGGACTGCGAGATGCAAGAAAGACATGACGGCGACTGCGCGAAATTCTTCGCGACATAGGTTGCCGTTGATGCGCCGGGTGGCCATCATGTCATAGAGGCGCTGGGCCAAGGAGGCAATCACGGTGGGGTCGGTGTCATTGGCGCCGCTGGAGTTTTTGGCGTTAATAATTCCGCGCCAGACTTCGCGACCGAAGGCTTCGAACGTGGGGATGAAGTCGCGGTTAGCCGCGGCCGGCTTCTGATAAGGATGCTGGGCGGCGATTTCCGCGGCGTGGGAAAGGTCAATACCGAACAACCAGAAATAGGTCGTCAGGCGGTCTGCAATTTCATCGCGGCGCAGACGACTGGAGGTGGTCCAGAGCATGGACGGCATCGCGTCGCCGTAGATGAGGAACTCGACGTTGCGCCAAAACTGCTGGCTGGCCGGGCTGGGAGTTTCCAGCTGCTCGCTGAACATGTAGGTTTCCAGGACCTTGCTGAAGATTTCGAAAATGCGCGTGTTCTCAATGACGTACGCGTAGATCATGTGGTCCCAGTTCGTCTGTTGTAATCCCGCCGGCAGCGGAGTAGTGATTCCATCCCAGGTGTTCTGGATTCCGGGCTGACTGAGCGGCGGCACGAAATCGGGGGAAGGCGGCACCAGCTTCGGAGAATGGCTACTCCAGTCGTACCCCGAGAAGAACGGAGCATTCAAGATCCGCCAGGCGATTGCCGGAGACCAGGGAACAAAAGGATAGTTCGTCTGGGAACCGGCGATGTTCGCGCGATTCAGCCAGACGGTCTCGATGAGCGCGGAGATCTGCAACGGATGGTAAACGAACAAGCTGTTGATGTTGTTGGTCAAGTCAACGGGGTTCGTGTCAGCGGGCGGAGGAGTTACAAGTTGGCGAAACATAGTCGGTCTCCTTACCTTTTTGGCGTACGTGTGGATGAGATACCGGTTTCTTGCGCAGGTTTGGCAGGCTTGGGCGGAACGGGAATCGCGCGACCATAACCGCCGCGGCTCAGTAAGGTATCGGGACCTCGAAGGCTCTGTTGCAGGAGAGTCAGGTTGGCCAAGATTTTCTTCTGTGCCGCGCTCGGAACTCCCAGGAACTGGGCAAATTCCTGCTGCAAAACCTTCTCGCCCGCGCTCGGCGTCTGAACGACGACGGTTTCATTCACTTCGGTAAATTCGTTGACGATGTTGACATCGTTTCCTTCCTTCCCTTCTCTGCCTTTGCTTGATTCCATAGTCTTCTTCCCCTTGTGCTTCGTTTTGGACTTGGGCTTTTTCACGGTTTGGGCTATTTCTCAGGCAGCCTTGGCCGTCAGATGTCCCAGCGTGATCATCCAGTCTTCCTGCTGCTTGAGGACTTCGGGCCCTTTTTCCGGTTCAGTGGCGTAACGCAGGCCGGTGAGCGCGGTGAGCCGAACGCATTCGGTCCAGATCCAGTGACTGGAGGTGAAAGCCGCGCCGCCGGCTCTGTGCTCCATCTCGCGCAGCGCCGCCGGCGAAGCGCGCTGCGGGTCCACGAGCTCGGCCAAAGTTTTCTCGTGAAAACAAGGCATGGGGGTGAGCAGGGCCGCATCCACAATGCGAGGTAGAACTGGAACTACGGAATTGACGATGGTCGCGGCGATCGGTGGGGCTTCGCGTATGGGATAGAGCTGCTGCCAGGCGGTGGCCAGTTCGTCCCACGGACCCATGCCATAAAAGCGGCGGCACATCTCGACGCCCAGCAACACGCGCACGTAGCTGATGGGGTGAGGATCCGCCAAGAGGAAGCGAAATACTTCAGCGCCGCGGCCGGCCACCACATCGGAGAGGGCGACCACGGCGGCATAGCCGCTGTAAGCGAAGGCGAAACTGTCCGCGGCCATTTCGCTGGCCCAGCTTGCCACGGTCTCCGCAACGCCATTCGCCGCGCCGGCGAGGCGCGTGCGGAGCGTGTGCGCAAAAGGCTCGTTCCAGCCGGTGATTCCGGCAACCTGGTGGCCGCACTCATGAAACAGCGAAGTGGTGCGAAAGCGATTGTGATAGGTGAGCCGAATCGCGGCGATGGGACTGAGCGAGCCGTCCCATAACCGCGTGCCGATGCGCAAAATCGAAGCGCCGACGCCAGTGGTGAAGTAGGTCATAATCGGAGGCGTCTTCATGCCGAGCTGATCGAGCGCGCCGCGAACGGTGCGGTCCGCCATCACGTCGCAAGCTCGGAGCTGCAGGCTCAGTTCGGGATTGGCGCGCGCGCGAACCGCCGCCACATAGAAATCCACCAGCAATTCGGTTTGTAAGTATCGCTTGCGCAGCACGGCGACTTGATCCGCCAGCCGCTCCAGTTCGGCGCGAGTGCGAACCGCGTTGAAGGTGGCGCGCACCGCGACGGCTTCCCGCTTCAATTGTTCGCGCGCGTCTTTCAGCCCGCCACGCAACGTAACGCCAACGTATTTTTCGAGACTGGCCCACGCCTCGGGCGACGCGGTGGCCTCAAAATCGTCGAGGCGCTCCGCCGCGCCTTCCCAGTGATTGAGCTGGCGCAGCAACTGCGAGCGCAACCCCATGCTGACACGGTCCGGTGCGGGCATGACTTGAACGGTCATCTGCTTAGTTCCTCAGCCGGTGAATCTTGTAGCCTGCGTGTTGGATCACCTGAAAAGCGGGAGAGCCCTGGGGCCAGCCGGCGTTAAGCTCTTTGGGAATTTTGCCTTGCGCGAGCGAACGGAGAAGCTCGATTCCTGGAACGCGGGTCATGGTGATGCGGAACGTGACGCCGTCATGGTGGGATGCGCAGGCGCGTTTGAATTCATCGGCGTTTTGGCGAAGGTACTGGGCCAGTTCTACCTGCGCCCATTCGGAAATTTTGGCGCCGAGATGATGGCTGACGTGGCGCAGCCATTGCGGCGTCTTGCCGTCCAGATTCGGCGTACTGCCTACGATGTGGATCCGGGGCGGCAGATGATGATGGACAACCGCCATTTTGAGAGCTTCGGTCAAGTGCAGCAAGGGATGCTTCAGGCGTGAGAATGCGGCGGTGGCATTGTGGCCTTTGGCAAGCTCCGCGGCGATGCGTTGGCAAAGAGGCTCGCTAAGATACAGCCAGACGCGAATTTCGCCGCGCGTGAGATTGATGACCAACTCGGAGTGGGGCAGCCGGGCACGGTGGTGACGGCCGCTGGGCGGCTCTATGCGGTAGAGGCGCTGGCCGACGTGCAGCTTGTGCGGACTCGAGAGGTAAGCGCCGTGGGTGTGGCGAATGCCGAGGCCCCCGCTGTGTCCCAGTAGAGCGCCGGCGGCGTGCGGCGTAAGCGGATGCAACTGAGAAACCGGAAAACCCTCGGCGCGGGCGATGGTGCCGCCGCGGGTGCCGGGGAGCGCCTGGTACACGGAGACTTTCGCTTTGTACGGGTGCCCGTCGTGAACGCCGTAGTGATCACGAAGGTGGTCGTGGAGAGTGGCGCCGCCGAAAGTGTGGACGGTGCCGGCGACTCGCGCGGGAATTTCCACGGGAATCGAATCGCTGTATTTTGCGTACCGCTTGCGTTCCGATTTTGCGGGCATGCGTGTCCACATGCCGTGGCGCTCGGCGCTTTCGCGCAGCTCCGGCTTGATCACAGAGTTTGGAAAGTAAGAGGCTGCGGCGCTTTCGAAGGCCTCGTGCACGGCGTCGGTCAGTAGCGTTTCGTTGTCCAGAACATGAGGAGGCAATTCCGCGACGGTGTTCATGGTTTCTTCCACCGTCGCGGCCAAAGCTTCGGCGGCCACGGCGCGCGGTTCGGGGTAACTGGTTTCAAGGCCGAAGATGCGTAGGCCAGCGTCCGCGATTGCGGGCGCCAGAAGACCGGAGGCGTCCGCGCCAACAAGCGGCTTAATGAGGCTCCCGAGCATGCGTCCGAGAAAGCTGACAAGCTTCGGACGGCCCATGATGGTGATGGCGGTTTTCGCTGCGGGCCAGATAAGCGCCGGAAGGAACTGCTCCATGACGGGCTGCGGGTTGTCACCCGGTTGCATGCGAGCGAGCTCTTTTACGAATTGTGAGCGCGTATTGTCCAGCTCGGGAAGCGGAGAAGTGTAGCTCTCCCCTTCTCCGTAGGTGGAGACGAGATGATCGATCTCGGCTTCGTCATTCGCGAGCAAGAGCTGGGTCGCGTGCACATCAAATTCGGCTTCCAGGCGCGCAGCATCGGCGGCTGCCGGCAGAGCCTCGGCTTCCGTCTGTTCCTGCACTTCACTTTCGCCGTCGTGGGTTTCGCCAATGGCGCGAAACAGTTTGTCGGAAAGCTTTTGCGCCAATGGACGAAGAGCGGGAGGGAGTTGACCAAGCGCGAAACGTACCACGTGCTGAAGCAGAAACTTTCCGAGCGCCTTCAAAGGGCCCAGCAAAGGGCCCAGCGCTAGTTTGCCAACAGCCGCTAAGCCTTTGCCGGCAAGCTTTATGGCGCCTTGCACGCCCTTTTTGGCGAGATGCACGGCTCCGGACACCAGCTTGCCCGCCTTGCGGAGCAAGCCGCCGAGGAATTGTTCCGAGGCCGGAGACATGGGCACGCCAGTGGGCAGCACTTCACTCGATATTCGCTCGATCTCCGTGTCGGTGAGCGACTCGGCTTCGAATCCTTCCAGGCGCTCGAAGAAGCGGTCCAGCATTGATTCGGCTTGCGCGGCCAGCGGTTCGAAGTGCTCGTTGAGCAGACGCTCGGCAGTAAAATCGCGAGTTTCGCGATCTCCATATTCGCCCGCGAGTTGATCCGCGTGCGCTTCCAGAGCTTCGTCCGCAAGCTGTTCGAGAGCTTCGCGAAATAAAGTGTCCTTCAACTCCGCTGTGATTTCGCTGAACTCCGCGACTTCCGGCGCGGAAGCCTCCGATTCGCCCGCTTCCGGCGATTCTCCGGGAAGGAAAGGGGTGGTGAACTCCCAGTTCCCTTGGAGCATCTCGCCGAGGATGGCCTCGTGCAGGGGCGCTTCCTGTGCGTGGACTCGCGAATCTACGAACGGCGTTTCGGCGAAGGACTGCTCGCTATATGCTTCGGTTTCTTCCGAATATGCGTTGTGAGCTGTATGCGGCATGAGTCACCTTCTCGTTTTTCTCGCCGGGCGACGGATTTTCAGGCGCGCGCGCGAACTGAACGATTCCCGCGACTACGTGAAACGGATTCGACCGCCGGTGCACTACTTCTGCAGACGCACGATGCCACTCCCATAACCTGCTGTCTGTGCGCCACCGCACAGACGTAACACAAAAACTAGAACAAAACTGAGAGCAACGAATCCCGAAAGCGGCGCCTCATGTCAAGCAGTTTTCAATACCGGGAGCAAACCTCCAATCAATTGTTGTCGAGTCTTTCCGTCGAGGAGTACTCGCGCCTTGCTCCGCACCTGCATACTGTGAAACTTTGTTTGGGAGACGTGGTCGGGCAAGAATCTCGAGGTTTCGGATTCGCTTACTTTCCAACGAGCAGCGTCGTGTCCCTAATTTGCGACATGGAAGACGGCGGCACTGTGGAAGTGGCGCTCACGGGAAACGACGGTGTGCTGGGCACTTCACTTTTCTTGGGCGGAAACGCAATTACGAGTCGCGCGATAGTGGGCATCGCCGGCGAAGCCTTGCGCATGGAAGCCAGAATTCTGAGAGATCAGTTTATGCGTGGTGGCGCTTTTCAGCGCGTGCTGCTGCGCTACACCAGCGCGTTGATCACCCAAATTTCGCTCACCGCCGCCTGCAATCGCAAGCACACGCTGGAGAAACGCCTGTGCCGCTGGCTGCTCTTGATTCGTGACCGCGTGGATTCCGATGAATTGATCATGACGCAGGAGTTCATCGCTAACATGCTGGGAGGACGCCGCGAGACGGTCACGGTCGCCGCAGGACGCCTGCAGGATGCGGGTCTGATTCATTATAGTCGGGGCCGGCTGCGCATTGTGGACCGGAAGCGTCTTGAAGAGATGGTGTGCGAGTGTTACAAGGCGGTGACGGTCGAGTGCCATCGGCTGCTCGCGCCCAGCGCCGAGAGCTATGTCAATGGGTACGCGAAGCCCCGCGTAGGACTCGCCTAAGCAAGGCGCGGAGCTGATCGAAATTGTCGGGCACGGTAACGTGAATGTTTCCGTTCAGTTCTTCTTCCGCTCCTTCCGGAACCATGGGCAGGGAGAAAATGATGATCGGAGTCTCGTGCGTCAGGCCGCCCCTAATGCGGATTCTCTGCGCCGCCGCAATCACGCGCTCAGGCGCTCCCACCAGGGAAATGAGAATCGCGTCCGGGTGGTTGCGCTGCACTCGATCTACGGCTTCCTCTTCATCGCGCGCCGGGTCCACGCAGTAGCCGTCACGTTTCAATAATTCTCGGATGGAGTCGCGAGTTTCCTGCGCGTCCTCGACAATCAGGATCCTCGAACTGTGTGTGGTGCTTGCGGTCATTGCATTCCGGCTATTTCCCGTCCCCAGCGTTGGTCAATACCTGATTCGCAGGCGGATTTCAGTGCGCCAGAGCACATTTCCGTTCATTGTTATGTTGGCTCAAGGGAACCCGACGTATGGGGAAGTACTACGCCCGTTGGATGTGCACGGAACTCGCGGGCTTCCTCGTTGGGCGGCTTGCAAAATATAAAGCTTCCCGGCAATTTGTGTTCGTCGAATATTTCCCTCGGACGCACAAGGGAAAAATTGCAAAGGGCGCATTACGGGCCGCTGAGCCATCTGGGAAGCATACTCAAACGCCGTCCTCTTCCACGGACCAACGCTCGATGAATGCTGAATGTGCGCCTAAATTCTTGTATCTTTACAGGGGCTTCGTGCCAACTGCTAGGGAACAGCAAGGGAACAGGAGGCGCGGAAGACCATGTAAAACCATAGTGAACGACGCAAGAGAGAGATAGACGAATCAACAACATAGAATGTCTGGAGCAATCGGCAGGTCCCCGGTGCAAGTCCGGGCCTCGGCTCCAAAATTTCAATCAGATCAATTCACTTTCCCGTTCTTCAGCGCATCCAGCTATCAGGATAATTGAGCGTCCGGAGTGATTGCGGTGTGGTCCACTCCAATGGGCGAATACTTGGCATACAAAAAAGAGGGCTCATTTGCCGGAATAGGTGGATACTGTAGACGACCCGGTAACAGAAAATGACGATGCCGTTGTAGGCGTATGGTTTTCGCCTTGCAACTTGTTTGTCATAACGGCCATCTTTTCCAGGGTGGGAATTTCGGCGGTCGGAAGGTCCGGCCGTGAGCGGTCATTCAGTTTGCGAGATCGTTTTAGGGCCCCGCAAGGCAACACACACTAGCGGCTCGTAGCCTTCGCATGCCGCCGGAAGAGGATTATCTCTAGTGGAGACGCTGCAGATCATTCGCGCGTGGGGAAAGATTCTGAAGGGCGATGCACCTTCTCTTTCAATTGAGATCACGCGCGAATGCCCTTTGAAATGTCCCGGCTGTTACGCTTACGACGCCGCTCATCTCGGCGGCGGACAGACTTTGCGAGATTTGAACGATCGCAAAGGCCAGGAACTCGTGGATGGAGTTCTGGAAGTGGTGGACCGGTTGAAGCCTATGCACCTGTCTATCGTGGGCGGCGATCCGTTAGTACGCTACCGCGAGGTCGAGACGCTGGTCCCGTTGCTTTTGGGACGCGGAATCCATGTGCAAATCGTCACCAGCGCGTTCCGGGCCATGAGCCCCACCTGGGCCAGTTTGGAGCACTTGCACGTGGCGGTGTCCATTGACGGCTTGCAGCCAGAGCACGACGTGCGCCGGGCGCCCGCGACCTACGAGCGAATTCTCAAGAACATCGTGGGCCAGCGAGTAACGGTGCACTGCACGGTCACCGGCCAAATGATGAAGCGGCCAGGGTACCTCGCGGAATTCATGGAATTCTGGGCCCCGCGCCCCGAAGTCAAGAAAGTATGGTTCAGCCTATTCACTCCTCAGGTGGGAGATCAGATGCCTGAAATCCTGACTCCCGAGGAGCGGACGCGAGCCATCGCCGAAATGTTGGAGCTGCGGAAGCAATATCCGAAGTTGGATATGCCGGAAGTGGTGATACAGCAGTTTGCTTCGCCGCCACACAGCCCCGAAGAATGCATTTTCGCGCTCACCACGCAGACGCTTTCGGCCGACTTGAAAACAATGATCACGCCATGCCAGTTTGGCGGGAAGCCCGACTGCGCGTCCTGCGGATGCATGGCATCCATGGGCTTGGCGTCCGTGGGAGCGCACAAGTTGGGCGGAATGCTCCGTGTGGGAGCGATCTTTCAAGCCTCACACAAGATTGGACAGCGCCGAGCTAAAGCAAAGGCAAAGGCGGCGGCGCAATTTCACGGGCAGAATCCGCTGCCCATATTGCAGCCACGAAACGAAAAGCACGGCGGCTAGAACAGCAAGTCAGGGACGTGTTCCCGAGACTAGCGCGCCAACTTCCGCGCCCGCCATCAAAAAGGCTCCCACTCCGAATACATAACTGGCGCTAGGGCCGTATGCTCCTGGAGCTGCTCCGATCGGTTGAATGCATCCTAGACGCCCGTCGGCATACACGTGATTGAGCAGCCCTTTCCAGCCGGCGCGCACAACTGGCAGATACTTCTTACGATCGAGCACGCCGCGGCGAATACCCCATGCGATCCCGTAAACGTAGAATGCCGAGCCGGAAACTTCCGGCAGTGGGTATGCAGTTGCGTCGAGCAAGCCCGGGCGCCACAGCCCGTCGTTCCCTTGAAGGTCCGCTATGCGTGCGGCCATTTGCTGGAACTGCTCGATGAATCGCACTCGTCGCGGGTCATTGGCCGGCAGAGCTTCAATCACGCTGGCCACGCCAGCTAGAACCCAGCCGTTTCCGCGCGACCAGTAAATTTTTTGCCCGTTCGCTTCGTGCCGGTCGAGGAAGGTTGCGTCCCGCGAATACAAATGGTCCTTCGAGTCATACAGGAGCTTCGAAGTGATCCACCACTGCTGATCCATGAAGTCTGTATAAGCTTGATTTCCGGTGGCGGTGGATAATTCGACCCACGCGACCGGCGCCATGAACAGCGCATCGCACCACCACCACAGCGGCTTCGTGGGGTCCTCGGGCGCGGACATGACTTGGTCGAAAGCTGCCCGGGTGGGAGCGAGCATCGTGGCGTCGTGAGACTGAAAATAGAAATGCAAATAGCTCTGGGCGATGGCTTCATCATCGGCAACGGCGATGCGTGGACCGATTTTCCACGCGAAGCGATGGGAGGCCTCTTTCACTGCGTCTTCGTACTTGCCATCGCCAGTGGCGCGCGATGCGGCGATCAGGCCTCGGTACAGCGCCGCATATGTCCAATCCTGATTGAAGTGGCTCTCCGCGCGGGACAATTGCCAGTCGGCGACCTTTCTGATGACGTGCTGTATTGCCTCCGGCTTCAGCGCCCTCGAGACGTCCTGCGCCAAAGGACCCGGATCGGCAGGAGCATCGCCAACATAGGCGTCCTGCTGGTCTGTGGTGGATTTCTGGGACGAAGAAGCCCGGGAGATGTGACCCAACAGCAGAATTGCGGCGATTGCTACGATCCCCGCGCCGCTTTTGATCGTTATTCCGAAGGTAAGTTCGCGGCGACGCATGAATCTATTGGCTCCAGCTCAGCTGCAGCGGGTGTTGCACGCTCAGCGAGAAATCCTTCAGATATTTGTGCCAGGCCGACTCGTCCGTCATGTCGCTTTTCGACCAACCCGCGCCGGCATAGTAAACGATCGGGATGTTGGGTTTGGCGTTCAGCACAAAATACGCATTTCCATCGGCATGTACGGTTCTAGCCGCGACTCCCGCAGGCAGCACAATCCCGGTGCCGTCCATTCCTGCGGATGGCTCCGTCAGCGGTTCCCAAACGGAGAGAATTCCTTCCTCGAGGGTCGCTGCGGTTTCGGCGTGTGCGTGGGTCGCGAGTCCCACGCCGGCCTGCACCGAAGGTGCGCCCTCGAACGAAAATGTGGACTGAATCCGGTTCAGGTGTGACCCGGCGTCCAGAGTGACGACCTTTTCTTCGCTCACCTGGACGTCTCCCGCTTGCCACGGCGCGTACTGCAGACGGAATTGGAAGCGTATCGGCCCGCTCGCCAGGATTTCGGCCTGTGTATAATTCTTGGACACGAAGAATTTGCCGCCGCTCCAGATCGCCGTGCCTCCACAGCCTCGTGTCGTTCCAACGTCGTATGAATCCAGTCCCTGGCCGGTATCTTTGTGATAGGTGAGCGCCGGATTTTTCGTCCGCTGGCCTTCCGCGTCCTTCGCGTACCAGTCGTTGATAATCAGATCTGAAACTCGCTTAGACCACACATCAATCCCGGAACTAATTTCGCCGGTGGCCTGCAGCGCTGGTCCGTAAACTCGGAAGGCAACTTGGTCGTTCTCCCATGCAAAATCGTCTTTCCGCTCTGGAACCGTGCGGCCGTAAACCATGGGCTCGTAGTTGGCGATGGTTTCGGTCAAGAAAAATCTGAGCTGAATCGTCTGGGCGGGAGCACTGCTGACCAGTGCCAGTAGCGTGTCCGATGGTCCGCCCGCGGAGCTGCTGAAAATTTGTGTGGGCAACTCCTTGCCGCCGGGCAATGTCTCCACGCGAATTTTCTGCGGGTCGAGCCCCGGGAGTCTTTTCAGTATGACCGCGAGGGGAACCGCGATCACCTCTTGCCGCGCGAGCGGCGTGGGATTGGAAACGTACAGTACGATCTGATCGTTGGGTCCGAGCGCTGCATCACCCAAGCCGCAAACCAGAAAAATCAATGCCAGCAACGCGGGCCATTTGTGGCGACGGTGCCGTAGTTGCTCGCCACGCGAAAAACTCATCATTCTGTGCCCTTCGTGTTAGTCGTCTCGTCGCCCAAAGTCAGACGCGATCGAAAAAGTGGCCAACCTTGTCGCCGGCGTCTTCGCTCGTTGGCCGAATTACTTGCCGGGAGTGCGCAGCCTTCCGCCGTCAGCGTTACGGAAGGCTTGCCGAGCGACGGTATATTGACCTACTGCCGTCGCGTCGCGCAAGCGCCGCGCGGCGTTGCGATTTGTAGGGTTTGATGAATGCCGCTGCTTTCTTTCGCCAGCCGCGGACTGAATCGGATGCATCAGAGAAATTTACTTGACGCCTCAACGCGTATCCTCATACTGAGTGCGAAGTTCAGGCGTTCCTGGCATCCAAATGGCTGAAGAAACTTCGCGTCGTGCTTTTCGCGTGGGAATCGCCGGGCCGGTCGGCTCTGGCAAGACGATGCTTGTTGACCGCCTCAGTCAGCGTTTGTGGCCGGCTTGCAATTTGGCTGTGGTGACCAACGACATCTATACCAAAGAGGATGCGGAATACTTGTTGCGCCAGGGCACGCTTCCGGCCGAGCGCGTCCGCGGAGTCGAAACCGGCGCGTGCCCCCACTCGGCGATTCGCGAGGACGCCTCCATGAACTTGCGCGCCATCGCTGAGCTGGAAGACGCTCTTCCTGGACTGGAACTCATCTTCGTCGAAAGCGGCGGCGACAATCTGGGCGCGGCATTCAGTCCGGAGCTGGTGGACATCTGGATTTACGTGATTGACGTGGCGGAGGGCGACAAAATACCGCGCAAAGGCGGTCCCGGCATCATGCGTTCAGATTTGCTGGTTATCAATAAGATTGACCTGGCGCCGTATGTGGGTGCTTCGCTCGAGGTGATGGACCGCGATTCGCGCAAGATGAGAAATGGCCGGCCATTTCTTTTTGCGAACCTGCGTGATTCCGTGGGGCTCGACGAGATCGTGATCTGGCTGGAAGAAAAAATGAGATTGACGTCGCGAGATCGCCACATCGTCATTGATGCGCACGCTCCCTATGTGGGCCGCGCTCATGCGCAAGGAGACGAGCACGGCCACCATCACCACACTCACGAAGACGAGCATCGGCATTGAGGAACTGCGATGGAGTCTGAAGCAGGGCGTGCTGTTGATCCGCATGACGGCGAACTTTCTGAATTGCGTCTGTTGCACCTTGCTGACAGCGCCTTGCCTATCGGCGGCCTGGCTCATTCATTCGGCCTTGAATCCTTAACGGCGCGTGACGTGCTGCGCGTTGCGGACCTTCCTGCGTTTTTGCGGGGTTTTCTGGAGGAAGCTGGGCTCGTGGAAGCGGTCTTTTGCCGCGCGGCTTACGCTCTCGCGGGCCCGAACACGCTTGCGTTCTCGCTCGAACGCTGGATTGAACTGAACGACTCGTTGAGCGCGCGAAAGCCCGCGCGCGAAAGCTGCGCGGGCAGCGCCGCACTGGGCGAGAATTTTCTGCGTGCCGTCCTGGCATTGGGCGATTTTCCTGTCCTGCGCGAAGCCGGTCTGGTCGTTGCGAAAAGGACCTTTGGGGAGCCCGTCCGGCCGGCATCAGATGAGAATCGGCCAGTCATCGTCCATCACAGCACGGCTTTCGGCCTTGCGAGCGGCGTGCTGCGCATTGACGAAGACCGCGCGGTGCGGGCATTCCTTCACCAATTGCTCGCGAGCCTGGTTTCGGCATGCCAGCGCTTGTTACCGCTTGGACAATCGGCGGCGACGAGGATTCTGTGGGATCTGAAGCCCGCTATGATTCACACGGCGGGCTGCAGCGCTGCGTGTTCGCTCGATGACGCCTGCTCTTTCACGCCAGTGCTCGATTGGGGCGCGATGGAGCACCCCGCGCTAACGACTCGTTTGTTCATCAGCTGACGAACGGTTGAGACCATGATTGTCGCCAAGGACGCTAGGTACGAGATCGCAGCTGCGAACTTGCCGCTTGGCCGCGTTCGAGCCGCGCTGAATCTCGATTTTGCTCTCGACCCTTTCACCGGACGGACAATTCTTTCCAGCAGCCATCAAGAACCGCCGCTCAAAGTTGTACGCGCTTTCACGCTCGCGGATGGTTCGGCGCTTGCTCACCTGCACAATGTGTCGGGCGGGCTTGTTGGCGGCGATAATCTCGCGCTGTCCGTCCGCGTGGGTGAGGGCGCCAGCGTCCAGCTGACCACCACCGGTGCAACGCGCATTTACCGCCCGCGCGAAGAGGCTTCGCCCGTCAGCCAGGCGAGCGAAATCAGCGTCGGCGAAAACGCGCTGCTCGAATACGTGCCGGACGCGATCGTTCCGTTCGCGGGGGCGCGCTACTCGCAGCGCACCACGATTCGGCTGGCGGCGGGCGCCGGCCTTTTCTGGTGGGAGATCCTTGCGCCGGGCAGGGAAGCGCGCGGTGAAATCTTCGAGTACGGAAGTGTGGAGATAAAGACCGACGTGTTCGCTCTCGACCGGCGTGTCGCCGCCGAACGTGTTCGCCTGGAGCCGCGGCGCCGGAAACTTTCGGATCTCGCACGCCTGGGCCCCTTTCGCTATTGGGTTACTTTTTATATTTGTCGTGTGGGCCTCAGTTCCAGCGAGTGGCTGTCGGCGGAATGTCGGCTGCGCGGGTCCGCCGAAGCCCACACAAACTCCGGCGAAATGTTATTGGGGATCAGCACGCTGGTGGCGCATGGACTCGTAATTCGCTGTCTGGCGCGTCGCGGACGCGGCATCTTGCCTGCGTTGCACGATTTGTGGAACGCAGCTAAATTGCTGCTGTACGGTCGCGAAGCGATTCCACCGCGTAAAGTGAATTAGCGCGAGGACGGTCATTTCGCGAAGCCGGATCTGATGTATTCAGCACCTTCCAGGCAGCGCCGGGAGCGGATCTTGCATTTAACTCCGCGTGAGCAGGAAAAACTGATGATCGTGGTCGCCGCGGACCTTGCCCGCCGGCGGCAAGCGCGGGGCCTGAAACTCAACTACGTTGAGGCTGTTGCCATCCTCTCGGCCGAAATCATGGAAGCGGCGCGCGACGGCAAGAGCGTCGCCGAAATCATGAGCGCCGGAACCAGAATTCTAAAGCGAGATCAAGTGATGGAGGGCGTGCCGGAAATGATTCATGAAGTGCAGGTGGAGGCGACGTTTCCGGACGGCACGAAACTCGTAACGGTACACGATCCAATCAAATGAGAACTCTCAGGGAGTTTGCTATCGCCCGCCGCGGCGGACACATGACTGTTCGGCGCTGAATTATCGAGGAGATGCGATGATCCCAGGTGAATACCTGCTGGACGAAGCAGCCGGCGCGATCGAAGCGAACGCAGGACGCCGCACCATCCGCATTCTCGTGAAAAATACCGGCGATCGCCCGATCCAGGTGGGCAGTCACTATCACTTTTTTGAGGTGAATCGCTCTCTCGCATTCGACCGCGCTGCGGCTTACGGCCTGCGTTTGAATATTCCGGCCGGCACTGCCGTGCGTTTCGAGCCCGGCGACGAAAAAGAAGTTGCTCTCACCGAGTTCGGCGGCCGCCGCGTAATCCACGGCGGAAACGGTCTGGTCGGCGGCGAACTGAACGTTCCAGGCGCGCGACAACTGGCGCTCGACCGCGCTCGCGCCGGCGGCTTTGAGTTCGGCAACGAGGCAAAAAATAATGAGCCTTAAAATTCCTCGTCGCACCTATGCGGATCTATTTGGCCCAACAAAGGGCGACCGCATTCGGCTTGCCGACACCGACCTCATCATCGAAATCGAAAAGGATTTCACGCACTACGGTGACGAGATCACTTTCGGCGGTGGAAAAGTGATCCGCGACGGCATGGGCCAAAGCAGCACTGCGGTCCGCGAAGGCGAGCGAGGAGCGCTCGACCTCGTCATCACCAACGCCGTGGTGCTCGATCACTGGGGCATCGTTAAGGGGGACATCGGAATCAAAAACGGCCGCATCGTAAAAGTCGGCAAGGCGGGCAATCCCGATACGATGGACGGCGTGGATCCCGAACTAATCGTCGGCGCCGCCACGGAAGTGATCGCCGGAGAAAACCTGATCGTTACAGCCGGAGGCGTGGACAGCCACATCCACTTTATTTCGCCGCAACAGGTTTACGAAGCGATTTCCAACGGCATCACCACGATGATAGGCGGAGGAACCGGCCCTGCGACCGGTACCGCAGCGACCACCTGCACTCCCGGCGCGTGGAATCTGGCGCGCATGCTGCAGGCCGCCGAAGCGTGGCCCATGAATTTCGGTTTTCTCGGCAAAGGCAACGCCGCCAGCGCGGCTCCGCTCGTCGAGCAAATCGCAGCGGGTGCCTGTGGATTGAAGTTGCACGAAGATTGGGGGACGACGCCCGCCGCGATTGACGCCTGCTTGAAGGTTGCCGACGAATACGATGTGCAGGTTGCGATTCATACCGACACAATCAACGAAGCCGGCTTTCTGGAAGCGACCGTCAACGCAATCAACGGCCGCACGATCCACACTTACCATACCGAAGGCGCGGGCGGAGGCCACGCACCGGATATCATCCGCATCGCGTCGTATTCCAACATCCTGCCGTCCTCGACGAATCCCACGCGGCCTTACACGGTGAACACCATCGCGGAGCACTTGGACATGCTGATGGTCTGCCACCATCTGAATCCGCAGGTCCCTGAGGATGTGGCCTTCGCCGAAAGCCGCATTCGCCCGGAAACGATCGCAGCCGAGGATATTCTCCATGATCTCGGCGTTCTAAGCATGCTCTCCAGCGACTCGCAAGCCATGGGACGGATCGGTGAAGTCGTGACGCGCACGTGGCAGACGGCGCACAAGATGAAAACTCAGCGCGGCCCGTTACCGCAAGATTCCAGCCGCAACGACAATTCCCGGACCAAACGCTACGTCGCAAAGTACACCATCAACCCGGCGATCACTCACGGCGTCTCGCAGGAAATAGGTTCCATTGAGCCGGGCAAACTGGCGGACCTGGTGTTATGGAAGCCCGCGTTCTTCGGAGTGAAGCCGGAAATGGTCGTCAAGGGAGGCGTTATCGCCTGGAGCGTGATGGGGGATCCCAACGCCTCCATCCCCACCCCGCAACCCGCGCTCTATCGGCCGATGTTTGGCGCTTTCGGCGCCGCGATTGGAGCGACCAGCATCACATTCCTCTCGCAGGCCGCCCACGCCGCCGGTTTGGCGCAGCGCCTCGGGTTGCGCAAGATCAGCGCGCCCGTCAGGAATTGTCGCCTGATCGGGAAGAAGGACATGATTCACAATTCCGCCACACCGAATATCGCAGTGGATCCAGAGACTTACGAAGTGCGCGTGGATGGTGAACTAATCACCTGTGAACCCGCGACAGTGCTGCCATTAGCGCAGCGTTACTTCTTGTTTTGATCTCCCCGGGTGTCTGTCGCAGGCCCCGGCTCAGCCGGTTGCTTTCCGGATGCCCGCGGAAGCCCTCGTCGCGAAAAAGTACTATTAACCAGATTGGCGCAGACCCTGCGCCCGCGCGTTGACACTCATTGCTCCTCTGTCAAAATCACTACACTGGCTGCCAAGCAATCAATAAAAGGAGTCACGAATGAATTCCCTTAAGCGCTTCACTGCGATTGTGCTCTGCTCGCTACTTACGTCGTTGCCTGCGATGCCGCAACCCCAGACGGGTCAGGCTGCAGGCCAGATCAACGCCCTGATCCCGGCTGCAACGCGCAATTCCGCCCCCGCCAAGGTAAGGGAAGTGCTCGATTGGAACGATTTGCTCCAAACCGAGCATAGCGGGCGCCTGCGCGCCGGGCTCAAGGATGGTTCCATCCTCAGCCTGGGCTCGGACAGCGAGCTCCGCATCGTGCAGCACGACAGCGCATCCCAGCAAACGTCGCTGGAGATGGATTTCGGCAAAGTGCGCAGCCAGGTGATGAAAATCACCAAACCGGGCGGCAAATTCGAAATGAAGACTCCCAACGCCGTAATCGGCGTCATCGGGACGGATTTTTATGTCGCCTTCGAATCGAATACGACGACCGTGATCTGCTACAAAGGACAAGTCACTGTGACGCCGCTGAACGGCGCGCACGTCGCCAACAATTCCAGCCAATCAGGCTCTTCTTCGAACTCCATCGCCGTGAGCGCCGGGCAAATGGTGCAAATTACGTCGGAAATTCCGCCGTCGGGTTTTCAGACTTCGGATACGCCTCCCGCCGTCTTGCAAGCCAGCCTCTCAGCCACGGATATCCCCGTGGAAGCCGGGCTGCCGCACCAAGGCCATGGGCTTCGCTGGGCCATCATTGGCACGGCGGTCGCAGTCGGCCTAGGAGTTGGTATCGGCCTGGCCGTGACGAGCGGTGGCGGGAACAAGCAACTGCCACCAACTAACGGCGGATACCGGCAACTGCCGCCAAGCGCGCAGTGAGGCAGGGGTTCGAGCGCGTTGGTCGCAAAACTTCCAATCCTCTTGCGGCTGAGCGCGTTCGTGTGCGCGACTGAGGGCCGGCCAACTTTTCTATGAGCTCGCAGGAACAGCGCTGGTCCCGCTGGCGGGATTGGTCAAAAAGCTTTGCGCTCGAGCATCTCGATCTGGGCCTGGCCATACTCACCACCCTCGTTGGACTGACGCTATTCGCATTCTCCGGAATCGGTTCGCGCGATTCGCGTGCCGGCTTGGCATTTCTTCGGAACATCGAACAAAGCTCGCTGGATTTGCGCTTTGAAATGCGCGGGAAACGCCCCCACGACGACCGTATCGTGATCGTGGGCCTTGATGAGCAAACCCTGCAGAAAATCGGTTCGTTCCCGATACCCAGGAAGAATTACGCGACGCTGGTGAACAAATTGAATGCCGGCGGCGCGCGGGTGATTGCATTTGACGTGACCTTTCCGGTGCCCGAAAGCAACTCTGGGCAAGAGGCATTGCAGAAACTGCAAGTTGAGCTCGGAACATCCGCCTCGCCAGCCTTGTTGCAACAGGTGAAAGCCCTCGAAACCGCTAGCGACCAGGACGCGACGCTCGCCGCGGCGATGAAGAACAGCGGCAACGTGGTATTGGGCCACGTATTCCTCGACTCGCAGCCCGACCCGAAACTGGCCGAGGAGTATTTCAACATCGCTTGGGCGCACGTGTTTCCGCAGGAGCTGCCGGTTGGATTCAAGCCGGGCCAGACCGTAGATTTGGGCCGCGTGTGGACCGAAAATCACGGAACAGTGAAGCAGGGCGTTGAAGCAAACATTACGAAACTTGCCGACGCCGCCGAGTCATTCGGATTCATCAACATCGTTCCGGATTCCGACGGCACGCTGCGCCACGCTTTGCTCATGATCCGCTATCAGGATCTGGACTTTTTCCCGTCTCTCGATTTGGAAGTGGTGCGCGCTTACGAAAAAATTCCAGACCAGCAGGTCGCGGCGTACATCGGGCCGTATGGCCTGGAACGGATTCAACTCGGCCGCCACACTCTGACGCACGCGGAAGACGGCAGCGCTCTTTTGAACTACACAGGTCCCTACCGGACCTACGCGCAATATTCGATGTGGGACGTGATCAGCGGCGCCCTGCCGCCGGAGACTTTCCGCGACAAGATTGTGCTGGTCGGCGCGACCGCTCTGGCGATAGGCGACATGCGCAATACACCCTTCGAGGGCGTGTATATGGGAGTCGAAGTCCACGCCAATATCATTGATAACCTGCTGCACAGCGAAGAGGCGGGACGCGGTTTCCTGAAGCGCGGCCTCAACGAGCAAGCTGTGGATACGGGTTTTATTCTCTTGTTCGGGCTCGTCTTTGGCTTCTGGTTTTGCCGCGTGACGCCACTCTACTCGACGGTCTCGGTTTTGCTGGCCCTCGCTGGATTCACATGGTTTGTGTACTTCAGCTTCGTCCAGAAAGGGCAGTGGCTGAGTTTTGTGATTCCCGCCGGCACGCTCACGGCGAACTACGCCGCAATCACCAGCCTGCGCATGATCCGCGAAGAACGAGCCAAGCGCAAAATTCGCAAGAGCTTTTCGCAGTATCTATCACCCGGAGTGATCGAGCTGATCGAAAAGGATCCGGAGAAGTACATTCGCCCGGGCGGCGAGAGCAAGGAGCTCTCCGTACTGTTCAGCGATATTCGCGGATTCACCACCATCTCCGAAAGTTTGACGCCGGACCAATTGGTCCGCCTGCTCAATGAATACTTGGGTGAAATGACCGAAATCGTTTTCGCCACGGATGGGACGCTGGACAAATACATCGGCGACGCGATCATGGCTTTCTGGGGCTCGCCGTATCCGCAGGAGGATCACGCGTTCCGCAGTTGTTCGTGCGCGCTGCAAATGGCGCGCGGCCTTGCGGCGCTCAACGCCAAATGGACCGCCGCCGGACAGCCTCCGATGTCCATCGGAATCGGCCTGAATACTGGCCTGGTAAACGTGGGTAATATGGGCTCGGCGCGGCGCTTGTCGTGGACCGTGATGGGCGACAACGTGAACCTGGCTTCGCGCCTGGAAGGAATCACCAAGCAATATCACGTTCAGACGGTCATCAGCGAAGCGACCTATCGCCAGATCTCCAACCAATTCGTGTGCCGGGAACTCGATCGCATTCGCGTGAAAGGTAAAAGCCAACCGGTGAACATCTACGAGCTCATCGACGTCGTCGCGGAAAAATCGAAGTATGAGCCATTGCTCGCGCGATTCGACCGGGCCATGAAATCCTACAGAAATCAGAATTGGAGTGAAGCCGCCAACCAGTTTTCGGAGGTTCTAGCCGTTTTCCCGGAGGACGGTCCGAGCCAGATTTTTCTTGAGCGCGCCATCGAGTTTTCGCAGGCCGCGCCGGAAGACGAGTGGGACGGCGTGTACGTGATGAAATCCAAGTAGCAGGGAAGTGGGAGCCGCGAACCGCCCGGCAACCGCGGAGTGGTCCGCGCGCTTAGTCTCGGCGTGATGACGCGGACAGCATGAATGTCCCCTTGACAGCCTTCTCGCGTTTCCAATCGTGGTACGTGTGGCATTCAAAACATCGCGATTCTGCGGCTTCGCGTCCGCCGCGATGGCATTTTTCGCAAGTCTGAATCCCCGGCAGCAATACATCCGACGTTTCCTGGCTCTGCGGCGCGCCAGCGTGGCATTCGACGCATTTTACGAATTTGTGCGAATCGTGATCGAAAACCGCGTGTTGAAACCATCGCTGCGTGATATTGGATTTCGCGACGAT
This sequence comes from uncultured Acidobacteriota bacterium, assembly GCA_963804655.1. Taxonomy (GTDB): domain Bacteria; phylum Acidobacteriota; class Terriglobia; order Acidiferrales; family UBA7541; genus Palsa-295. Next base: position 1,523,753 of record CAWDRE010000002.1, read on the forward strand.
TGGCAACGCCGCATTTGCCGCGAATTTCAAGGCGTGACACTGCGCGCACGTTTTCCGCCACAGTAATTCTTCCGATTCCCGCACGCGCAGCGTCACCCACTCTTGTGGAGTGAGCACGCGAACCTGGGGGGAAACCGGTTTCTGCGGGAGATTGCGATTCGATGCCGTTACACGCAGTTCTGCGGTATGACTGGGTATATATTGCTGAAACTTTTGCACCAGGAACGCGTGGATCACTTCGGGAGTATCGTGCGGAACGCTTTCCTGGAAGCGCGCGTCAAATTGCAGTCCATGGCAGGCAACACAATGTTGTGCGTACGTCACGGGTGACATGTACGCCCGGCCCGCGTCCATGGACGGCGGAAGCGCCCTTTGTGAAACCGGAGCGCCGGACGCCTGGCTTGATCCGAATCTCCATCCAGACTCAGGCCGCACCGTGCGATGGCAGTCGTCGCAGTCCAGTTGCACGAAGCCATTCGGACCGCGGAGATTCCGCTTCAAGTGCACCGCGTGATTGAGCTTGATCGTTCCCGGATCGCTGCCGCCGTCGCGCAAGATCGCAAATTCCGGGTGGCCGCCATTGAACGCGGTAATATCCGCCGTGTATTGTGTCGCAGTTCCGACGGTGTGCAGATTCGCGTGGCACTGCGTACAAGTGATGTCTGCAGTTACCGCGAGCCGCAAATGGCCGCGATGCTCCAGGTGGCACGAAGCGCACGTGGGCGTAAATGTCTGGTTTGCGTGGTGAAACGGGGCTTCGTGGCAGGTGTTGCACGACTGATCGGTGGCCTTGGCGCTGAACGAATTCGCTTCCTTCACGTGGCATGAATTGCATTGTGCCGTCAGCACCGCATGGGCAGACGACATCTTGCCGCTGCTGTAAACCCGATTGTTGCGAGCCAGCGCATACCAGCCCAGCCAGAGCAGCGCAATCACTGGGATGCAAATGGAAAGTATCGCGCGCAGCCGCCGGAACGGATGCGGGCGCTTGAAATAATCCAGGTCAATGCGCTGCGCCAGGTTTTTTGTTGTGAGCTTGGCTCGAGCCACGATCACTCGTCCTTAACCGCCGCTTCAGTAACGCAACGCCATCACCGCGTGAGCGCATCCCAGCAGCAGCAGCGCCAATGAGAGCGGAACGTGCAGCAGCAGCCACCCGTGCAGCCAGTGGTGATAGCGCAGTTGCCGCCGGAATTGCCGTTCCTCTTCGCAGATTTCTTCCAGATTGTTGACGATGCCGTGGAGGTCGGCGGGCAGCAGCGTCCGCAATCCTTGGAAAACTCCAATTGCTTTCGCACTGCTCGCAAGATCTGCGTTCTGCACGCGCTCGTTCTGCAAGAAGGGACGCAACTCCTCGCGATAGAAATTGCATAACGGGATCGCCGAGGTTGCGACGATTGTCGCCGTCGCCGCGCGCGCCCGCTTGCCGGTCACAGCGCCGGCCTGTTGGGAATTCAGGAGACCGCAAACCGGTTCCAACATCTCATCCGCTTCGGCCACCAATTGCGCTCGCACCCGATCAATCTGTTCGAAGATTGTCTCCATCGGAATTCGCGTGGTCATCACCGGCGGCATGTAATGCTGCAATATGGCCCCGAATATTCCGCTGGCGACCACAATGATCAGCAATACCATCAAAACGGAAGTGAGCAAGCCGCCGAAGCGGAACCCTGCGTGGAAAAAGATCATGGGCAGGCTTAGCAGACCCAGCCATAGATGACCCCGCATCCAGTCTTGGGCGCGCCCCAGCCTCCAAACCGGCACTTTTTTTCGCGCCCCCAGCAGTCCCGCGAAGACCATGAAAATCGAGCCGAGAACGCCGAACATCAGCCCGAAACCGCTGCCGCTCGGGCCGGATGGCGAGGTCTTCGCATAAGCGAGATAGATCGCGGTTGCCACGCTGAAAATAATCAGCGAAGCAATCAGCCAGGTCCGGTGTGTGCGATCAATGCGCAATTCTTCCTACATTCCCGTGATGCGATGCAAGATTTTCTAACCGTCTGGCGTCTTGGCCGTGGTCTGCCTCAGCAAGTTCGCGAAAAATTCCCGCGGATTCACGCGGTGCGCTGCATCGTGCGGGCAGGCATACACACAACTCGGCTCCGCGAAGTCGGCGCAAAGGTCGCAGGAGGTCGCCTTCTGCTTCACCATCGCCTTTTTCATCCCCGGCATTCCGGGAACGTCCGTGAGCACATTGAATGGATGCATATTGATGTTGCCGTACGGGCAATTTTCCGCGCACAGGCCGCAACCGATGCACCAATCTTCGATAATGACTTCCAGCGAATTGCGGCGGCGGATCGAACCCACGGGGCAGCCCACCATGCACAGCGGGTCCAGGCATTGGCGGCAGGACGTGGCGACCAGGTAGTGATCGAAACGCAGCCCCTCGCGCACCAAACGCGTGACCCCGTCGTGCGCATCCGCGCAAGCGGTGACGCACGCATCGCAGCGCGTGCAGGCGTTCAGATCGAGCAGCAGCAAACTTTGCGCTTCCATCAGCCCTTGCTTCAAGAAGCTATCCAGCGGCGTGCTGTTGATCACCGCTAGCGTCTCTTGATTCATTCTTGCGCGTTCGTGCTCGATTTCCGCGAGCTTGTGGCGAATTCCCGGGAACTGCTGCGTCATGCTGCTGAAATCGTCCGCGCTGATCCGCACCACTTCTACGTGATCAAGCGCCGTGCAAGTTGCGGTGCGCATGGTTCCGTGCAGCAACCCTGTTTCTCCGAAGTATTCGCCGCGCGAAAGATATGCCAGAACCATCTCGCCGCCGGGGTAAGTTTGCGATACTTTCACGAAGCCGATGCGCACCAGATAAAAGCTGTCCGCGTCTTCGCCTTGCCGGAAAATCACCTGACCCGGGGCAAATCGCAGGAGTTCCACCTTCTCGCGCAGGCCCGCGATGAATTCCTGGGTCAACTCGGCGAACACCGGGACGGACCGCAAGTGACTATCCAACGCGCGCTGGCGATACGATCGGTCCAGCTTCGCCCGAAACGTCTTGTTGCGCTGCATGATGTCCAGCACGTTGCGCAGCATTTCCAGCGCGGTGCAATCTGTTTCCGCGCGGATTGTAGCCGAGCGCGGATATAAGCTCATGCACGTCATTTCTCCGAAGAGGTCCCCGGGCCCGAGCATGGCCACCGGGTTCTCGTAATTCAAATCCATCGGGGCATCAATGTGAATCCAGTGCTGGCTGGTCTCCTCTTCGCGCTGGTCGTGCTGGCGCTGCGTCAACCGGCTGGAAAGCTTTCCGAGGAACTTGCGGACGGCGCCTTTCGTCTTCACGTGCGCGATGGGGCTGGCGATGGAAACTTTCGCGTGTCCCTCCAGAAGGTAAAACGCCGTGGATCCGTACTCGCCCTCGCGGCAGATCACGTCGCCGGGCCTGAAGTGCCGCCGCACCACCGCGTTGCGATTCAGGCTAAGGAATGTTCCGGACACTCCTTCGAAGAAGGGGAGGACTTGCAATTCGTGCAGCGGCACCGGCTCAGAATCAGGCGTCACGGCAATTTCGGTTTGCGTGACCGCGCGATTCGTCAGCGCTCCGGTGGGACAGGAAACCATGCACTCGCCGCACGATACGCAGGAGGATTCGCCCATCGGTTCGTTCGCGTCAAAAGCGATCCCTGTGGACGCTCCTTTGCCCATGCGTCCCAGAACAAAATTCTCGCGAATCTCATTGCAGCCTCGGACACAGCGATCACACAAAATGCACGCATCGAAATCCACGGCAATGCTCATCGAGGAATCGTCCGGACCGCGGCGCGTTGCGCGCGCTGGGTAACGCGCACGCGTAATGTTTTCCTGTTTCGCGAGCGCTTCCAGTTCGCAATCGCCCGATTGCCGTTCGCGCGCGCAAGGGCTGGGATGATCAGACATCAACAGCTCAAGCAACGTGCGGCGAGCCCGTTTCACGCCATCCGATGCGGTATTCACCACCATCCCCGGTTCCACGGGCCGAACGCACGACGCCGTGTAAACCCGGGCGCCCACGTCCACCACGCATACGCGGCAAACGCCAACAGGCTTCTCGTTTTGCTGGTTGCACAACGTGGGAATGCCAATGTCGTGCATGCGCGCAGCGTCAAATATGGTCGTCCCCGCAGGCACGGAGATTTTCTTGCCATCCATTGTGAATTCTATCGGTTGGGTCGCGCTCATGCGGGCCTCGTCCTGTTCCACGAGGCATCGCTGCGGTGCTTGTCGCACGGGCAGACTTCGGAAGGGCAGGCGTGGTGCAAAATGTGCGCCTCTACTTCGCCGCGAAAATGTTTCAACACCGATGCGATCGGCGCGGGCACCACTTGGCCCAATCCGCAGATCGAAGTCTGCCGCAGCGTGGCGGATAGCTCGTCAATCAGTTCCAAGTCCGCGGACGAACCGGTTCCTTCGGTCCAGCCAGTCAGCATCTCTACCAATTTCTGCGAGCCTACGCGGCAGGGGACGCATTTCCCGCAGGACTCGTTGCGGAAAAATTGCGTGGCATTCAGCGCCATGTCCAGCATGCAGCGATCATCCGCGCAAACCACCAGCGCGCCGGAACCGAGCATCGAGCCCGCGTCGGCTAGCGATTTGAAATCCAGGTGGACATCCGCCATGGACGCGGGCAGGAACCCTGAGGAAGGTCCGGAGGGAGCAAAAGCCTTCAGTTTCCTGCCGTCCTTAATTCCGCCGCCAAATTTGAAAATGAGATCAGCGACCGGCGTGCCCATGGGTACCTCGTAAACGCCGGGATGCGCCACGTCGCCGCTCACTCCAATGAATTTCAGTCCCGCGGCGCCATTCACTCCCTGAGATTTGTACCAATCCACGCCATGGAAAAGGATGATCGGCACGTTCGCGAAGGTCTCAACGTTGTTGATGACCGTCGGCTTGTTCCACAGACCCTGCTGCACCGGAAAAGGCGGTTTATTTCGCGGCTCCGCGCGCTTTCCTTCGATGGCTTCGAGCAATGCCGTCTCTTCCCCGCAAATATAGCCGCCCGGACTGACAAAAACTTCCAGGTTGAACGCGAATTCGCTGCCAAGTACGCGCGGCCCCAGCAGTCCGTTGTGCTGGCATCTGCGAATCTCGTCGTGCAGGATTTTTTCTTGCTCTTCGTATTCGTGACGGATGTAGATGATGCCGTGTTCCGCGCCGGTCAGCACGCCCGCGAAAATCATTCCTTCGATCACCAGATGCGGCAGATGCGTCAGAATGAAGCGGTCCTTGAATGTGCCGGGCTCGCTTTCATCCGCGTTGCAAACAATGAATTTCTCTGAGCTAGCGGCTTGGCGCACCAGCTGCCACTTTGATTCGGTGGGGAAGCCGGCTCCGCCCAGCCCGCGAAGGCCCGATGACTTCAATGTCTCAAAAGCTCCCGTCCAATCCCGCGATTGGACGAGACGCTGGACCGCCTGGTATTGATCACTTTCGCCATAGGGATCGGATGCGCAATCCGCGCGCCGATGGGATTGCGCGATTTCCGGTAACGCGCGGCCCATAAGCACGTCGCCCACGATGGCCGTGATTTGATTTTGCGAGAGTCCGGTGTAGATATGCTCGTTGATCGCCACGGCGGGTGCCTCGTTGCAGCGGCCCAGGCAAGAAACTCCGCTGACCTTCGCCTCCGCATGCCCCGCCTGCCGGCAGGCTTCGTCCAGTCCGGCACCAAACTCGCGCGCTCCGCGGAGGTGGCAGGACATATCCTGGCAAACGCGAACATCGGCTTTGGGCGGTGGAGTCAGATGAAAATGGGGATAAAAACTGGCGACACCGTGCAGGTGATACAGTGGCACATCAATTTTCTTCGCGAGTGTCTTCAGTTGGTCGGCGGGCAAATAACCGAACTGTCGTTGGATGTTCCTGAGCTCGTTGAAAATCAAGAAGGGACTTCCTCACCGGGGAGAGTATTCATTCCCAGCTCCGAAAACAACCACGAGTCTCGTTTGGTGTTGCGTATTCGCACATCAGCATGGGCCAAGCGTGAACGCTCCGCTGCGGTTATTCTTGCGCGAATCGCGCTGAATAAATCGGGCCAGATCCGGTTGACTTCGATAGTATCCGAGAGTACAAGCAAACGGATTCGCCGGATTTTCATTCGCTGCCGGCCCGTAAGCCGTTGCCGGCTGTGCCAAAATGAAAATGAAAATTAGATTTCCCACTCAACCGTCGCGCCCTGTACTTTCGCGCATCCTCGCGGCCCTGTTTTTGGCGGCAACAATTAGTTCGTGCTCCATTGCGTATTCGCAGAGCCTGGTAATGCCTCGATTGGTGAAGGAGGTCCAGGCATCGCAGCCGCCACGCTACACAGGTCCCGGTTCTTGCGCATCCACTACTTGCCATGGCAGTGTGACTCCGCGTTCGGACAATCGCGTCCTCCAAAACGAATACAGCATATGGATCGTCAAGGATAAGCATTCAAAAGCGTACGCGTCGCTGCAGGGTGATATCGGCGAACGAATGGCGGCGATTTTGGGTATTGGCAAAGCCGAGACCGCCCCCAAGTGCCTCGCATGCCATGCGCTGGATGTTCCGGTCGGCGAGCGGGCCCGCACATTCGAGCTCAGCGAGGGGGTGAGCTGCGAAAGTTGCCATGGTCCCGCCGCTGCCTGGTTGGGGCCGCACACCGAGCGCGACTGGACTCACGCCAGATCGCTCGCTTTGGGAATGTACGACACGCGTGACCTTACCAGACGCACCGAGAAATGCCTCAGTTGCCACCTGGGCACGGACGCGAAATCCGTGGACCACGAAATGATCGCCGCCGGGCATCCGGACCTGTATTTTGAGCTTGATTCCTTCTCGGCGGTGATGCCGCGTCATTGGAAAGAACCGGGCGAGCCGGGAGAACCGGAGAGCAGCGATCCCTGGTACGACGTTCGGGAACTTACCACGGGCCAAGCCGTGCAACTCGAGCAGTCGCTACTTCGCCTGGCGTCTCGCGCACACGGCAAAGTGTGGCCGGAATTTTCCGAGCTGCAGTGCTACTCGTGCCATCACAGCCTCACGACGCCCGAAAACAGCTGGCGACAAGCTCGCGGATATCCTGGACGTCGCCCCGGCGATCCGCCGTGGAATCCCTCGCGCTACACAATTTTCCATGAAGTGATTTTCCAAGCGGACGGTGAAAACGCCGCGAAACTGGATTCGGATCTCGGCCGGCTGTCCCAGTTGATGAGCCAATTGAATCCGGACCGGGATGCGGTGGCTGCCTCTGCAAATGATTGCGCGCGTCTGGTTGGCGAATTATCAGCGAAGACCAATTCCATGCCGAACGATTCCGCATCCACGCTGCGGTTGTTGCAGAAGATTTTGGGCGATGAGGACAACATTTCCGGGCAAGGTGAACACGCCGCAGCGCAAGCAGCCATGGCGATTCAATCATTGTTCGTGGCGTATCAGCGGAATCAGAATTTGCAGAATTCCGCCGAAATTCGGGCCGCCATCAGCGCGCTTTTCCAGGATCTCCAGGATCCTTCCGCCTACGATCCCGCGCGGTTCGCCGGTAAGATGCGCCAGGTGAACGCGCTGCTGCGGTAAGCGCCGATGCCCTGGAAAGACTCCTTCCAGTCCCGAAAAATCGTAGAGGGAGAATTCCGCTGACGATTGAGGAGGGCTTGCGTGCAAAAATATGATCTCATCGTAATCGGCTCCGGCCCCGCCGGCGAAAAGGGCGCCGCGCAGGCCGCCTACTTCGGCAAACGCGTGGCTCTCATCGAATGTGGCGGAGCCCTGGGGGGCGCTTGCGTCAATACCGGAACGATTCCCAGCAAAATTCTACGCGAATCCGCGCTGTATTTTTCAGGCGTCCGTCAGCGCGGGTTATACGGCGTTGACTATTCGCTGAAAGAAGGCCTCACCGTCAAGAATTTCATGCACCGCACGGACGTGCTGGTGGAAACCGAGCGGGAAAAAGTAGGCGAGAATCTTGCGGTGCATGACGTTGATCTCATACGCGGTCTGGCTTCGTTCGAAGATGCCGCCACCGTCTCCGTGGCAACCGCGCCAGGCGAAACATATTTGCTGCGGGCCGACGCCATCCTGATTGCTACCGGCTCCGTACCCTTCCGCGCGCCGGAAATTCCGTTCGACGACAAGGTCATCTTCGATTCGGACTCGGTCTTGCAAATGGATGCGATACCACGCACATTCGCGGTGGTCGGTGGCGGAGTCATCGGATGCGAATATGCCTCCATCTTCACGGCGCTGGGCGTTGAAGTGTCGCTGGTAGACGGGCGTGATCGCCTGCTGCCTTTCCTCGACGCCGAAATTTCGGCTTGCCTCCGCGAACGCCTCGAGCATCTTGGCGTGCGTTTTTTTCTGGGTGAGCGCACCACGAAGATTGCACGGACGGCGAACGGTGTGAGCATCTCGCTGCAGTCCGGCAAGTCCATCGAAGCGGATGCGGCCTTATTCGCTGCAGGACGCCGCGGGGCGATCGAAAAGTTGCATCTCGAAAAGGCCGGCGTCACGCTGAATAAGCGCGGATATATCGAGGTGAACGAAGACTATCGTACCGCCGCGTCAGGCATCTATGCAGCTGGAGACGTGATCGGATTCCCCGCGCTGGCTTCCACCTCCATGGAACAAGCTCGCGTCGCCATCTGCCACGCATTCGGATTCCAGTACAAACAGCGCCTCGCTTCCATGCTTCCCATGGGGATTTACACCATTCCCGAGATTTCGGCAGTCGGCGAATCCGAGGAGACCTGCAAAGAGAAGAGAATCGAGTACGCCGTGGGCCGCGCGCGTTATGCCAATAACGTCCGAGGCCAGATCATGGGAGATATCACGGGAATGCTGAAATTGATCTTCGCCAGGTCCAACCGCCGCTTGCTGGGTGTGCAAATCATCGGCGAAAACGCCACGGAACTGATCCATTTGGGCATGATGGCATTGGAAGCCTCTATGACGATAGACGTCTTCATTGAGTTCGTTTTCAATTATCCCACACTCTCTGAAATGTACAAATACGCCGCGTACGACGGATTGGGAAATCTTTCCGGCCACAAGCTTCGCGAAGGATAGAGCGCTGCGGCCGCTGGATGTCGCGCGCGCGGCTGATCTTTATTGCGTCGGATTTCGCGGGAACTTCAAATAAGGCAGCCGCACGCCGTTGACCAAGATCTGGTCGGCGCGAATAGCTGCGGGAGCTTCGAACCCTACTCCCCCGCCTGACGTAACGTAGTCATCTTGATCAACTCCGTCGCCGCTCACTCCCAGGCCGCCTGCCAGCACGCCATTCAAATAGAGCGGCTCCGATCCAGGAAAAAATACAATTCCGCTCTGGTTGAATTGCGGCCACGCCGCGCTGGGCACTTGAAATCCTTGAGTGCAGGCATTCGCCACATCCTGCGCGTACAAGTTGAAGAATGGCCCGGGCGACGAACCGTTGATTCCCGACGGGAAAAAGGGCTGCGCGCCGAATCCGATGGTGCGGTTGGTGACGGCCGTGCCCATCGGCACTTCGTTCAGATCCATCGGCTGGCGGGTCATCCCGCTGAAATAGATCACATTGCGCGCTTTGCTTGCCGCCACGTCAATGCTGAATACCGTCGAATCCGTCATGCGATAGAGGCCGATTAGCGTGCCATCAAGGTCGCTCACCGCTATCACCATTTTCGCGCGGACTCCGATCGGCAGCCGGATCTGCGCGCGCGTTTGATTGGCGGTCGCCACCGCGTTATTGATGATCGCCGTCACCTGCGCGGCCGTCAGGCCCCCTAGCGGGCCATCGCTTGCTGGTATCAATTCGCCCTCAGGCGGAGGACCTGCGCTGGCCACCGGCCCCACCGTAAAATTGGCCGGGTTAAACGTGCCGGGGGCGACGCCGCTGGGAGGCGTCGTCTGATTCACGAAAGGCAGCGTGATTCCGTTGATGGAAACTATGCCCGGAGCGGCGAACACGGGGAATCCTACGCCATCCGTCGCCGTACTGGGCCCGCTCATCGCGATCATGCCGGCCGCCGCGTACGCGACGTACTCAGCCGTATCCGGATCCGCGGCAGCGACGCCAATTCCTCCTACTTCCTGCCCATTCTTGAAAATCGGTACGCCACCGGGATTCACGGCAGCCGGATCGGAGTCCATCAAATCCGCTTTCCCCGTCGTGATTCCGTATCCCGGGGACGTGCCGCCGATGGTGGTGGCCGGAGGCACCGTCGCGCTTAAGCTCGCGGCGAGATTGCATCCGCGATTCGTGTTTTCGATACCGTAAAGCGCGGCGCTCGCAGTGTTCGCGACGCCCGGCGGAAAGTGCACGCCACTGATAAAGCGCACGGTGCGTGACGAAAGAGGCGCCTGATCGTTGCTGAAAAATGCGCCGGTGCGAGCCAGCGACACGGCAAGTTCATCGGAAGGCACCGAGGCGCCGAAGTTTCCCGGCAGCGTAGCCGGCGCGGATGGTCCTTTGTACACGGCCAGAATGCGTCCCAGCCGGTCTACCACGGCAATCGCCATCGAATCAGCATCGGCGGCCGTCGCTGCGGCTTGCACCAGCATTTGCGCGTCCGCTTGCGTAAGGCTTTCCGTCGCTGGCGGGGGCTGCGTCGTTGGAGCGCTTCCGCTTCCGCCGCAAGCGCCCAACCCGAGGCAATACGCGATCGTCAGCAGCAGACAAAGACGGACCCGTACACCGATCGGCTTCCACAGCCGGCCTCGAAGGATTCGATTCGCGGGTGAGTTCATGCGGTTGAGTTATTGGTATCACACCGGCACATCCATCTCAATCATTCTGCAAATCAGTTGTTCAATCGTGATTGAATATGGCCAGAAATCAGGACTCTGACCTCGCCCACGGAGTGGCCGGGAATTGCTTGGCGGTTCCGAAATAATTGTGCTGACAACGCGAATCAATTCTTGGCGTCTCGAATTTCGCCGTATATCCGAGGCCTGACAGAATGCGCGCCCCGTCCCGCGTATTTTTTGCAAGACCGGCGAGCCTGTCCTGGCTCCTAGGTTGTTTGTGCGCGCTGCTGTGGAGCGCTTCAGGCGTGCCTGCGCGCTCCGCGGCGGCTCCGTATGCAAGACGTTTATCGCCACCTTCGGACGGTTTGTATGCGACACGGCACTCCGCCAGGCAACAACGCTTGCCCGGCCAAACAGCTCCCAAGAAAGCCGCGCTGCAAGGTCTGGTGCGCGGCGCGAACGGACGAAGCGTCATTGGCGCCACGGTGACTTTGCACAATCTCACAACCGGTGCAACTTTCGCGAAAATCAGCAATGCACAAGGGGTCTTTCGTTTCTTAGACGTTGTTCCGGGGACTTACGATCTGCACGTGGTGGCGGCTGGCTTCAAGGAATTCACAAATCCGGACGTACAGCTGAAGGCTGGCGATGCGCTTGTCTGCGAAGTTACGCTGATCGCAATTCCGCCCGTCGCAGGCGCGCGCAGACAATTTCCTCAATTACCCGCCGGCACAACGAATGCCTCCGAGGCTTCGCAGCCTGCGCCGGCGTCCGGCGCTCCGCCCACCGCATTGCAGAACAAAAGCGCCGAAGAGGCGGGTCAGACACCTGCGCCCGAATCGCTGCCTGCAACAAGCCAGGTGTTTCAGCCGGAACCTGATCGCTGGTCGGTCGCCATGCCCGACTGGGACCGCTACGGCATAGGCGGCGAGCACCCGTACGTACGCGGCAGCAAGTGGGACCCCTTCGATCGCAATAAATGGAAGGGCGACGTGCCCATTATCGGCCAGCAGACGTTTCTGAATTTCACCGCTACCAGCGACACGTTCTTCGATGGCCGCCGCCTGCCCACGCCCACCGACGTCAGCTCCGCGCGTCCAGGAAGTCCGGACTTTTTTGGCCGGGGCGGGCAAATTTTCCTCGATCAGACCTTCGCCTTTTCATTCGATCTGTTTCACGGGGATACCTCCTTCCGTCCGGTGGACTGGCGCATTCGCATCACTCCGGTGGTCAGCCTGAATTATCTCGCCGTGCAAGAACTCGGCGTCGTCAATGTGGACGTGAGCAATGGCACCACGCGCCTGGATTCCCATCTCGGCTTGCAGGAAGCCTTCGGGGAACTCAAGCTGCACGACATCGGCCCGAATTTTGATTTCATATCCGTTCGCGCCGGCATTCAGGTTTTTAACAGTGATTTTCGCGGCTTCCTCTTTGTGGAAGAGCAGCCGGGCATCCGATTTTTCGGCAATCTCGATTCGAATCGGTGGCAATATAACGTCGCCTATTTCAATTTTCTGGAGAAAAACACCAACAGCGGCTTGAATTCCATGGCCCTGCGCAATCAGCAGGTCATCATCGCCAACGCCTATCGTCAGGATTTCTTGTTCCCGGGATACACGGCGCAGGTAAGCGTGCATTACAACAAGGACGACGCGAGCATTCATTACGACGACAACGGCTTTCTCGTTCGGCCAGCACCCATCGGCGCCGTGTTTGCAAATGGCATGATCCGGCCCCACAGCGTGCATGCCGCATACCTCGGTTGGACCGGCGACGGCCACATTGGCCCCGTGAACCTAACGCATGCTTTCTATCAAGCGTTTGGCAACGACAGCTTCAATGCCATCGCGGGAAGACCCGTCACCATCAACGCCCAATTGGCTGCGTTGGAGCTTTCCTACGACAAAGATTGGTTTCGCATCAAAGGCTCGGTTTTCTATGCTTCGGGCTCGGCGAACCCTGCGAGCAGCCGCGCTCGCGGGTTCGATTCGATCGACGATTTTCCCGAATTTGCGGGCGGTATTTTCAGTTTATGGAATCGCGAGAGCATCCGTTTGACCGGCTCGGGCGTGGCACTGAATCCCGGCGATAGTCTTCTTCCCGATCTGCGCTCGAACAAGGACGAAGGCCAAGCCAACTTCGTGAATCCTGGAATTCTTCTGACAAATCTGGGCGCCGAATTCGACTTGACGCCGAAACTGCGCGGTTTCGCCAATGTAAATTATCTGCGGTTTGAACACACCGAGGTTCTCGAACAGATTCTTTTCCAGTCGCCGATTCGCCATTCGATCGGCGTGGATTCCAGCTTCGGCGTCCGTTACCGGCCGCCGCTTACGGAAAATATTGCGATCACGGCCGGCGCAGCAACGTTGGTCCCCGGCCAGGGCCTGCGGGACATCTATACGGGCAAAATATTGTTTTCACTTTTCACCGACATCCGGTTGCAATTTTGAGCGAACGGAATTGCTGACATATTCCATGAACGGCTCGACGCACGGCCAGAAAGCTCGTAACCGCGTCCTGCGGCGGCGATTTCTTGTCCTCTTCGCGATCGCGACCGTAATCGCCGGGGCTTTCCTGCTTGCGAGCCGTTCTCGTGCGCAGTCCACGGCGCAGCGGCCGGGCTTGCTCGGACAAAGCCAAGCAGACGTTGACCGCAAAAGCGCTGGATGCGTTTCCTGTCACGTCAAGACCGACGAGCCCTCGATGCATCCCACGCGCACCGTCCGCTTGGGATGTACCGACTGCCACGGCGGAGACGCTACCGTGATTCTGCCTCCAGGCAGTAGCGCCGGCACGTCAGAGTACGAGCAGTTGAAGGACCGCGCACATCCGCAACCCGACGATCCCGCACTGAAAGACGTCGCCGCAAATCCGCAGCGCCTTTACACCGGATGGCTGCGCGAAAATTACGCTTACGTTCGATTCGTCAATCCCGGCGATTTGCGAGTCGCCGCGGAAACCTGCGGCACCGCGGGATGCCATGCGTCGGAAGTTCTGAAAGTGAAGACCAGTATGATGACGCACGGCGGCATGTTGTGGGGCGCGGCGCTTTACAATAATGGTTCCTTCCCGCTGAAGAATACGCGCTTTGGTGAGAGCTATTCCGCGGATGGGCAGCCTCAAGCAATCCGTACAGTGCCGGCCCCCACACCGGAAGAAACGCGGTTGAAAGGTGTCGTACCGGAGCTGACGCCGCTGGAGCGCTGGGAAATTTCCCAGCCGGGCAATATCTTGCGTGTCTTCGAACGCGGCGCCGGGAAGAAAGGCGAAATCGGCAATCCGGATCGCGAAGAAGAATCCGGGCGGCCCGACGATAAATTGGGCGAGCGAGGCTTCGGCACTCTGCTGCGAACCGATCCCGTATTTCTCGGCCTGCAGAAGACGCGGCTTCTCGACCCGTTGCTGTCATTACCAGGCACCAACGACGAGCCAGGCGACTATCGCGCCAGCGGTTGCACCGGATGCCACGTGGTTTACGCCAACGACCGCTCCCCGGAGCATTCAGGCCCTTACGCTCAATACGGCCATCTTGGTGGAAGCTTCTCTGCGGATCCCACGATTGCAAAGAACGAGTCCGGCCATCCGATTCGCCACACGTTCACGCGCGCCATCCCCTCCAGTCAATGCATGATTTGCCATGTCCACCCGGGGACCAACATGGAGACCACCTATTTCGGCTACACCTGGTGGGACAACGAAGCCGACGGCCAAGCCATGTACCCCAGCCAGCAGCACGATCCAACCGCCGAGGAGCAATATCAGGTGGCGTTGCGCAATCCGGAGGGCGCGGCCGCGCGCGGCCTATGGTCCGATCCCAGGTTTCTTGAAAAAGTGGGCAGCCCGGAATTCAATTCGCAACTGCAACAAAGCCAATTCGCCGATTTCCACAGCCATGGCTGGATTTTCCGCGCGGTTTACAAGCGGGACCGCAAAGGGAATCTGCTCGACGCCGAAAATAAGATGGTCAATCCCAGCGACTCAAACAAATTCAAGAAAGCTGTCCACCTCGCCGACATCCATATGGAAAAGGGCATGCATTGCGTGGACTGCCACTTTCAGCAGGACTCTCATGGCAATGGAAAGGTCTACGCCGAACCGCGCGCCGCCGTCGAACTCGATTGCGTGGATTGCCATGGCACCATTGACGCACGCGCGACGTTGATTTCTTCCGGACCCGCGTCACCCGTTGGCGGCACCCATTTCGACACGCTGCGCACACCCTGGGACGCTCGCCGCTTTGAATACCGCGACGGTAAGCTGTTCCAGCGTTCCATGCTTGAGCCGGATAAGGAATGGGAGGTTGTACAGGTCCTCGACACCATCACGCCCGGCAATCCGCACTACAGCGAAAAATCACGCTGGGCGAAAACCATTCGCACCGACGGCAAATCCTGGGGCGACGTGCCTGCCGATCCGTCGCAGCTGGCACACGCCAACAGCCGGATGACCTGCTACGCGTGCCACACGTCGTGGGCCCCGAATTGTTTCGGATGCCATCTCTCGATGATGGCCAATCAACGCAAGCCCATGCTCCACAACGAAGGCCTGGTGACCCGCAACTGGACTGCCTACGATTTCCAGGTCCTCCGCGATGACGGTTTCATGCTCGGCATTGACGGCACGGTGACGGGCCATCGCGTCGCGCCGGTGCGCTCGTCCTGTGCGGTTTTGGTCAGCTCGCAAAACCAGAATCGCGACTGGCTCTACTACACGCAGCAAACTGTCTCCGCGGAAGGCTTAAGCGGGACGGCCTTCAGCACATTTGTTCCGCACACGGTACGCGCCAAGGAAACCAAGGCCTGCGACGACTGCCATGTCTCCGATCGGAACGACAACAACGCCTGGATGGCCCAGACACTGTTGCAGGGAACTGACCTGCTGAATTTCATGGGCCGCTACATTTACGTCGCAGACGGCGCGAAAGGCTTCGACGCGGTAGCCGTCGCCGAGCACGATGAGCCGCCTGCGATCATCGGCAGCGACCTCCACCGTTTCGCGTATCCCCGCGACTATCAGAAGCACGTCGAGCGTGGCCGCGAGCTGCAGGAAGCCTACCATCACATCGGCACCGTTCTGGATGTGCAACTCCGCGGCGAATATCTCTACGCGGCGCTGGGCAAGGGCGGCTTCCGCGCGTACGACGTGGCTAATATAGACAATAAGAACTTTTCCGAACGCACGATCACAGCTCCTGTCTCCCCGCTGGGCCAGCGCCTTTACGTCAAGACGAAATTCGCCACAGCCGTCGCCAGCCCTTCCACCCAAGCTCTCGATCCGGCGCGATCGCGAAATGCCGTAAACGAAGAGCAAAGTATCCACCGGCTCTATGCCTATCTCTATGTCGCCGACAAGTACGAAGGGTTAGTCGTGATTGGCGATCCGGATCCAAAAAGCAAGTCACCGGGCATAAGCACTCTACTCGACGGCGATCCGCGCAATAATTTCTTGAAGCGAGCCTTGGCATTCAATCCGGACGGGATTCTAGATGGCGCGCGGCGCATCGTCATCGTTGGTACCTACGCTTACATGCTCTGCGACCGCGGACTCGTGGTTGTGGACCTCGATCACCCTCTTAAACCGCGCATCGCTGCGCAAATCGGGGCGCCGGACCTGGAGGAGCCGCGGGGAATCGCGGTCCAATTCCGCTACGCTTTTGTCGTGGATCGCCAAGGTCTTAAAGTTCTGGATGTCACGGACCTGGCGCATCCCCGCATCGTGCCAAACGCCTTGGTTCCGCTAGAGGACGCTCGCAATATTTACGTCGCCCGCACGTACGCTTATGTTGCAGGCGGCAAACAGGGCGTAGCCATCGTTGACGTCGAAAAACCCGAACAGCCGCTTCTCGACCAAATATTCACTGGCGATGGCCGGGTGAACGACGTGCAGGACATCAAGATCGGAATGGTGGACGCCAGCGCTTTTGCGTTCATCGCCGATGGAAAAAACGGTCTTCGCGTGTTGCAAATCCTCTCGCCCGAGGATTCCCCCAATTCCTACGGCTTCAGCCCGCGTCCGACTCCCAAGCTCATCGCCACCTTTCGCACGGCTGGACCGGCTCTGGCAGTTTCCAAGGGGATTGACCGCGATCGCGCCGTGGACGAGAGCGGCAATCAGATAGCCGTCTTTGGCCGTCGCGGTGCCCGGCCCTTCAATCACGAAGAGGCCGCGCGACTATACATGCGGGACGGCAAACTTTTTACCGTGCCTGATGCTCCGCCCGGTCCGGCGCGTTCCATCGCGGCCACCGCGAAAGCGAACGACCATACTCCGCCACTCGAACGTCCGAACTAGAACCGCACAACGCTCGGCGAGTTATGGGTGAGGTGCCGGAGGGCGAGTTCCAGGCCTGGGTTGGTACTGCGGAGGATATCCCGGGGGGTACGGCGCCCCCGGCACTGCGCCAGCCCGGCCATTTGCTGCCGCCAGGATTTTCTGCTGGTCCTGCAACAATCCCGGGTTTCCCGGATAATAACTCTGCATCGCTGCATTCAATTGCAACGCAGCCGGAAAATTCTGCTGCGCATAAAGCTGCGTCACTTGCGTTTTGTAGATAGTGACGATCTGCGCTTCGAGCGCCTTGCCGTTTTGGTTTCCTGCATTGCGGGATTGAATCGCCCAGTGCAGCGCTGAAGCGTTCAGCGGCGCGAAGTAGTGTCCCTGGCTGTAGGCAGCTTGTGCGTTCAAGTAAAATTGCTGGCCCGCGTCCCCGGAAGCTTGCACTGGGACCGGTACCGGCGTCGCAGCCGGTTTCACAACATGCGATGGCGCACTATTCCTCGGTGCGTCTTGCGATCCGGCACTCGAATTGCCGTCGTTCGGTCCCCGGTTCGCCGCGTCGGCCCCGCCGTTGTCCGCCACTCGGATGATATCCACCGAACTGCCACCACCCGGCTTTGCTTGCCACGCCAGGTCAAAAATAGCGCCTTCGTGTACGTCAATCGCACCGGATCCGCTGGCCTTGATCGCCCGTCTTCCTGGGCAGTTGATCACGCCGTCAATCGTATATTCCTGCGCGCCGATTTTGACGCCGCTCGCCGCGAAAGGATTCGTGGCGGGATGATACGGAGCGCCGGCAATCGTCACGTTCAAATCGGGTGTGCACTTGTGGCGGTCGCTCGCGTACTGCAACACAATCGTGGCAGTCGTCGGGGCCGGCGGCACGGGGTTTGGCTTTGGTTTGCGGGCGTGAACCACGGCCCACGCGGATAAGGCTATGACGACAGCCGCTGCCGCAATCGCGACGGGTTTCCACGGCACAGTCTGTGTCGCGGCTGTTGCCGATGTCGAAATTTGCGCGGTCGCCGCGGGCGGAGGCGTGAACGCTTCTACCCTTGCGGTCGCAGGCGGCGTGGCCGCAGGCTGCGGCGCGGACGTCCGCGTCGTGCCGTGCGTCTGTGTGTCTTGTTTCGGCGCCACAGCCGGCGCTGCGGGCGCGTGTCCGTTCGTGTCAGCCAGAATGCCCTTCGCGCTCAGTCCCGCGACC
Source organism: uncultured Acidobacteriota bacterium (assembly GCA_963804655.1). GTDB lineage: Bacteria > Acidobacteriota > Terriglobia > Acidiferrales > UBA7541 > Palsa-295. The sequence goes on from CAWDRE010000002.1 coordinate 1,541,910, forward strand.
AGCGCCGGAATTATCGTGGGGACTCGATCGGGAGGAATGCGCGTCGCGTTCGCGGCCGCCATGGCCTGCTTCCAGCCGGGACGCCGGCGGGCGTAGTCATCGTGTGAAATTTCCAGCAGCAGCGGCAGAGTCGCTTTGGAAGTCTCCACGGCGCGGACAATTTCGCGCGTCACCTGATCGGATGGCAGCGACCGTGGGGAAATCACCACCACCATCGCCTCGCAATCCGAAATGGCCTTGTAGGTTTCTTCGAAGTAGTCCGCGCCGGCGGGGCAATCCCGTTCGTAATACCAACTGCTGTAACCTTGCGATTCCAGGCCTGCGGCAATTTCGTGAGCGACCGCTCCGTCCTCTTCCACGTAGCTGATGAAAATTTTCTTGGACAACCCCATGGGGAACTCCGCAGGGCGCTGTTTCAGCCCCAAACCGCACCAATAGGGGGTTATTCTCCATTAACTCCGCCAGCGATTGCAATTCCAATTGCGCGCGAACGGACTTATGCACTGCACAGGATCGTTCTGAATCGGCTAGAACCGCTCGACGGCGGCGTCCGACGGCTCTTCTTGGCCAAGCCGCGATTCTGATATAGTTGCCGCCCTCTAGGGGATTTGTTCCAGGTGTTCTCAAAAGGCGCATCGCGCTGGAGCCGTGCTACCCGTGAGGCTCTACTCGGAGATTAGTGGACATGTCTGGCGAGCCGTACATCCCGCATCCCGTGGACACGTCGCAGATAAGTCTCGCCGAGCTGCAACCCTTGCTCGAAGCTCTCGCGCGCAATGCTCATGAGATATGGGCCCAGAAACGTCTGCAGGACGGCTGGACCTACGGTCCGCAGCGTGACGACGCCCAGCGCACTCATCCCTGCTTGGTGCCCTACGAGCAGCTTCCGGAATCGGAAAAGGAATATGACCGCGTTTTGGTGAACGAAACCCTCAAAACGATTCTCGCCTTGGGATACCGCATCACGAAGAGGTGAGGAATGCCAGAACCTGCGAAAGCTCTTGCTTCCTTCCCGGCCACGTCAACTGGCACGCAGAGTCACCGCCGCGCTCCGGCCGAAGATATGGACGATACCGTCGAGCTCGATGACTACGACGGAAGAATTAAGGGCGGCCAATCAGAGTACGCTCCCCTCCATTCCGCACTGTCGCTTTTGCAAAGCACGATTCACCGGCCGTTCCGCAGATCCGACCGAGAGGCCGTCCGTTATCAAAGCTGCTACCAATGGACTGCGATTTTCGCGGTGGGCTTCGGTGCGCTGACCATCCTCCTGGCGATTCTGGAGTTCATTGTAAAGCCCGCGGAATCCCCATATCTCACTTGGGGCGAGCCGCTGACGGCCACCCTCACGCTATTGCTCATCGGCGTTGGCAGCTTCGGCAAATTTAAGGAAAAATGGCTGACGGCTCGTTACAAGGCCGAAAACCTCCGGCTCCTCAAGTTTCGGAAACTGACAGACTCGCGACTGTGGTGTCCGCCCATTGACATGGCTCTGCTCGAAGAAGAATTGCAGGATGAAGTGCGCCAGTTAGAGGCGCGAAACTACGATGAAGCGAAGGAGTGGTCATCGCACGGAGTCCATCCCTGCGTGTGTGGACCTCCCTGCACAGACACCTGCGACGAAGCTCTGCACGAGCTGATTGAATACTATCGTCCAAAGCGGCTCCACGTGCAGATGCGCTATCTCTCGCGCAAGTCCAAGGCCGATGAAAAGTCCGGGTCATGGACGGCCGCTCTTGTTCAGACGGTCTTTTTCGCGAGCTTCGCATTCGTCCTGGCCCACGTGACAGTACACATCGCCATTGCTACAGGGGCGAATCAACACTCGGGACCCAAAATCTTGGAGCAAGTGCTGATTGGCTTGGCTGCCAGTCTCCCTGTCGTCGCCGCCGGCTTCAGGACTTTCCGGGCCTCGCGAGAGTTTGAAAGAAACGCGCTGCGGCATCGCGCGACACTCGATTCTTTGGAAGCGCTGGAAGATCAGTTGCGTGAAACCAAGGACTTGTCCGAAAAATTCCGCCTTCTTGGTTTCTGCGAACTGGTGCTCGAGGCAGACTGTCGCGAGTTTATGCGCCTTCTGTGCGAGGTTGAGTGGTACGGGTAGCGCTTACCCCAGGAAGCCTAGAGTCGGCGTCGTGAAATTCGGCAGATTCGGGAAAATTGTGGGCAAATCGGATGCTCCCACACCGAACCACGTCGCCAGCGTCGCTCCATATTGGTCCACTGACGTGCTGGGTATCCAGCGCCCATTCGTGCCCACGTCGTCCGGCCCGCCCAGCGCCAGCTGCGGAAACGTCCCGTACAAATCGCCGCCATGAACCGCTCCGCCCATCACCAAGTGATGGCTACCCCATGCGTGGTCAGTGCCGCCGTTCGTGCCGGGCTGAAATGTTCGGCTGAAGTCCGAGAGCGTGAACGACGTGACTTGTTGCTGTACCCCTAGCTCCACCGTAGCGTTGTAGAAAGCAGACATCGCGGGATCGAGCTGCGAATAGAGGCTCTGCTGCGTCGGCAATTGCGCGGTGTGCGTATCGAACCCTCCGAGCGAGCAGAAGAAAATCTGCCTTTGCAATCCCAATGTTGACCGCGCCTGCATGATCTGCGCCACCTGTTGCAATTGCGGCCCCAAACCCGTGGTCGGAAATTGAGTTTGCAGGCTTGGCAATCCTTTCAGCGCCGCCGCGAGTATTTTGCTCTCCGCGAGAGATTGGCTCATCACCGCGCTGGTATCTTGAACAAGTGAGACGCCGCTATCGAACGTGAGCAATTGCTGGAAAGAAACCAGCCGCGCGTTGTCCGTCGTCGAACCGTAGTAGCCGCTCAATCCCGGCGACGAGCCGGGAATCAATGCGTATGGCTGTGTTTGCGCTCCATTGCAGATAATCGCGCCGCCCGCGACAGAGGTGATCGGAGGATATTGCGCCCCGGCATTCAGCGGCTGCAGCACGTCGGCCGTGCGTCCGGCCCATCCTGTCGGCGCATACCCGTCAAACTGCGCCGTCTGCCATTGTCCCTGCTGGTCCGAGTGCGAAAACAAGTTCACCGGCAGAGTGGCGCTGCCTTGCTGGTATTGCGCGCGCGTGACCGGCTGCGCCAGCGTCCCCACGTTCGCCACTACGGCGACTTGTCCGCTGTTGAACAACCCCTGAAGTCCGGGAAGCTGCGGATGCAAGCCGTACGGCACATTCCCAGTTTTCGTCACGATGGGAAGCAAGGTGCTCTGCGACAATGCCAGATTCGCGCGAATCGTTGCGTAGTTCTGGTAACCGGCCGAATCGTTCGGAACAATTAAGTTGTTGCTGTCGTTCCCGCCGAAAAGAAAAACACACACGAGAGCCTGGTAACCGCTCGAAGGACCCGCAGCCAGCGCGTGAATCATGTTCAGGCGGCCCAATGCCGCCGTCATGCCGAAGGAGGCGGCGGTGCAGCATCCCGCTCGCAAGAGCTCCCTGCGTGATATTCCGTTTCCCCGAGGCATGTTCACACTCCCGCGGCGCCGCCGCTCCGGATCTAGTGCTGCACCTGGTACTGCGAGGAACTCGCGATCAGATAAATCGCGGTTTGCGCTTCCTGCATCAATTGCTTGCTTCCCGCCGGAACGCTTTGCATGGCGGTCACGACGCCGTTTTTCATGTCGGAGGACATCGCCCCATGCATGAGCAGTCCGTTCAACGTGTCCACCAGCGCGCCGGGATTGGAGGCCTGCGTGGCATAGCTCGAAAAATCCAATTTGTTTCCGGAGCCCATCGAGCCAAATACAAAAGTGTTCGCCCAATTCACGCGATTCAACGACGTCGCCGTGGTCAATATCTGGAATTCCGGCCCGAACGAAGTCGTTCCTGGAATCACGTAGTTCGGGGAATAGAAATTGAAGACGCTTGGCGAAAACAGCGGGTTCTGTCCCATGCCGCTGCTGTAATAGGCCAGGTCCGAACCATCACTGGTGGCGTTGAATGCTCGCATCAGCCTGGTGATGTATAGAATCGGCTCTTGCAGGTGGCCATCGGTTCCCACAGCGGTCGCGGGATCGTCTCCGCGCCGCGCCTCGGAATCCATCAAAATCGCGCTGAGCACCGATTTCATGTCGCCACGCACACCCGCTCCGTTGTCATTGAATACATTCGTCACTCGTTGAATGTAGGCCGGGCTTGGATTGCTGGTTACCAGATGCTGGATCAACTCTCTGCATACAAACGGCCCGACGTTCGGATGGTTGAACACGTTGTCCAGCGCGCCTTTCAGGTCTTGCGCGGCTGTTTGTCCGCCGGGAAGCAATCCGCCTGCAGCGACTCCGGGATAAACCAGCAATTGTTTGGGATCGGTGTCGTGATTGGAATCCACCGCGACCATCTGACCCGTCCAGTAAGCAGGGTTGTACGTTTGCTGCGCCATTCCCGGGGTGAGCGGATATGTCCAACCGGTGTACGCGCGCGCGAAAGCTTCCACGGTATCTTGCGTGTAGGTCGGAATTTGGTTGCCGCTGGAATCCAGTTGATAGGAGCCGTCCGGGTTCAGTTGCGAGGTCCCGATTGTGAAAAGTTGCATGAATTCACGGGCGTAGTTTTCGTTCGCATGATCGCCCTGGCTGGTGTTAGGTTTCCCGTTGTTGACCATGTCCAGCCAATGGCCCATGGCCGGCGATAACGTCACGTCATTCATGATCTGACGGTAATTGGTGAAGGAATCCGCTTCCAGAAGGCGCAGATAATTTGTATACCCCGTCGGATCGGTCACTTTGTCGCCGCCGATTACGAAAATCTGGCTCAGTGCGAATGCCACTCGCTGCCGCAATTGGTCCGGCGCCGTAATCGCCTGTACGAAAAATCTTTGCTGCAGCGGGCCTAAGCTGGTTTCGTCCGCCGCGGGATCAGGATATGGCGAAACCGGCAGGCCGTATTGTTGCGTCAAGAAACCCTGCAGGCCGCTGTACTGCACCTGCGTAACTAGTTGCGACGTGGGTCCAAACGTCGTCTGCTCCAGAAAACGATCGGCCACCGACGCTCCAATCGAGATCGTGCCGACCACCTGCGCGCTGACGCCATTCGAACTGGCTGAACCGGGATCTGGATTGGTCACCTCTACGGCCACGGATCCCACCTGCGTGCTTGTCGCTGTTCCGCTCGCCGTGAGTTGGGTGCTGGAGACAAAGTTCGTCGTGAGCGTCGTAGATCCGAAAGAGACCGTGGCTCCGCTGACAAAATCGCTTCCGGTTATGGTCAAGGTGAACGCACCGACGTTCACGGAGTTAGGCGTAACGCTCGAGAGCTGCGGCACCGGATTCAGCAGCGTGACGCCGCTGCTCGCGTTTACCGACGACTTCGATGCCTCTGTCGCCTCTATGGTGATCGTATTCGGCGATGGCAGCGTTACAGGCGCGGTGTAGTTTCCGTTCGTATCAATCGTCCCCAGGCTTGCGCTTCCACCGGCAATTCCGTTCACGGACCAGGTGAACGTCTTTCCGGTGAGGGACGGAGTGAACTGTTGGACCGAGCCTGCGCGTACTGCGGCGCTACTGGGCGAAAGTGACAGAGTCTCAGTCTCTGGAGGGGTGAAGCCGGCAGGCGCCAGGGCGCAACTCGCCGTCATCATTGCCAGAGCAAAGACAATCGGTGTCAGACTCACGCGGCGCAACGGTGGCCTCTCAATGCGTCAAGGTTTGCTGATTTATCGGCCGGACGTTGTCACACCTGAACGCAGTGACGAATTTTTTGGAGAGGTCCGCGCCGATTTCGTATGTGGTCTGGCACCTTAGCAGCACGAGGGCGTGTCCGAAACTGACACAACGACCTGATTAGGTGTCCTGTTCCTGAGTACTACGAATGTTGGTTACGCGTGGCAACACGCATGTTTCCGGGAGGTATTTCCGAGGAACGATCACGGCGGGGAAATCATTCAGAGCTGGTCAGCGAGCCTTTACGGCGCGTCAGTTCTTATCAGCCGCGTGCTTCTTGGCCATTTTTCTCTTAATGTCAGGCCAGAATTCCTTTAGAACGATGGCAATTCCGTCATAGCCGATCTGCGTTCCCCACACGCTGGCGGTGTTACTCAAAGTCTTGTCGTTGGCGGGGTGATAACCATACGTCGAAATCGCAGCTGCGCTCGCCGACCCGAAGATCTCTGAGGCGTTGAACTCGGAATGTCCTGAATCAGAGCGAGTGATGAGCAGGCGGCTCAGTGCATAACCGGTTCGATGCAAAAAGCTGCCCTTGCCGAGCACAAAATATCTGGGATCCTGCTTCAGTACCGATGGGAAGACCCCGCTGACCATGTAGCCTTCGATCACACCATCGGCCATCGAAGTCGCATACCGCTTCCCGTACGCTCCCCAGCCCTGACCGTACGCAGGTTCGGTGTTTTCAGCCTGCCCGATCCCGGAAATAATGCCGTACCACACGAACTGCGCCGGATCGAATGAGGAGCGCGTAATTAGTTTGAATTTTTGCCCAACTGTCAGAGGCGGCACATTAGCGCCATGCTCAAGCGTCAGGAAGTTCGGTAAGGTGTAAAACAACCGGTCCTTCGATTGATTCGTGGTATCTGGGCACGGCTTCGGAGCGGTTTGCTCCTGCCCATTCTTCTCATTCTCGCCGGGTTGCACCGTGCCAGCGGTACCTGTCGAAGCTTTCTGTCCCGGTTGCGGAGTTTGCTGGCATGGTGCCGGCGCCGGTGCTGCTGCGGGCGCTGACGTTGGCTGCTGACCCTGCGGTTGCGTTGGTTGTTGCGCCACAACTGGGGACGAACACAAAAGTAGCGCGACAACTAGAGGGAACCCGAGCCAGTAGGCTCGCCGGGGACAGGTCATCATATGAGTCTATCGTCTCCTCAACCCCGGAGCCACGTAAAAAGCTGGAGGCTGCTCGTTTCCATCAATGTTGAGTCTATCGTCTGATTCGCGCACCTCGGCGCAAGTTGTACCATCTTGAAGCAAATCCGTCGCTCGGCCGGCACTTTGGCCTGCAATTGTGCCATCACGAGGTCAGCTCTTGCGTCCGACTACGAGCTTTTAGGATTAAACGGCGACAGGCGTCACGGGTGTAACGGCGCGGAGGCTCCGGGAACTGTGATTCGCGACGAAGCTTCGTGCTCCGGAGCGGGCCGCAAACGGGAATATTTTGCCTTCAGCGCGAGGAATGGCGATTCGTAGAAGCGATAACTTATATAGGCTGCGGCTACCGCTACTCCCGTCGCGAGTACAAAGATCAAAGGGGGGTACTCCGGACCGAGCCGCACCAGCAGGAAGTGCACAAAATGAATCGAAACTGAATTGAGCAGATACATCCCATAACTCAGCGTGCCTATGAACGCCACCGGGCGCAAGCGAAGCACGGCCCCCAAGCCGTTGTCCTCGCGAACCACGCACGCCGCGACTAACGCCGTGGTGGCCGCAAACGCCAACAACATGGGCGGCTGTTCCGGCGCCAGGCACGCGAGCATGGCCGCGAGCATTAGCGGCGCTGACCATTTCCGGCCGAACACGAAGTAGAGCAGTTTAAATCCCCGAGGCGAGTGCAGCGCCTGCGCCAACAGCACGCCCATGCATATCGCGATCGAGACGCTCAGCACGATTCGCGTGGGCAGCCAGTCCGGCGGCAGAATGCGCGTGGTCAGGTCGTTGTCGGCCGCTATTTTCAAGCCGACGATAGCGACGATGAGCACCGAGGACCAAATGCCCCGCAATATCCGCAGTGCAAACGGCCAGAAGAGATAAAATTGTTCCTCCGTCGCGAGCGTCCAAGCCAGGTTAAACATTCCTCCCGGCCAATTCGCGGAGATGAACCATGTGTAGGTAAAGGTCGCAAAGCTCGGCAGATAGTGCAAAAAGCTGTGCGCCCTGACGGTTCCGCGCTCGAACACCAGCGCGTTCAATACGTATAAGCCCAGCACCAGGTAGTAGAGCGGCCAGATGCGCAGCGCGCGGCGGATGTAAAAATCTCGCAGGGAAATCTTGCCGTAGCGCTGCATTTCCCGCAGCAATAGCGTGGTGATCAGAAATCCGCTCACCACGAAAAAAATGTGCACTCCGTAGGAACCTTGCCGCAGAACCGGTAGGGTTTCCAATCGCGGATAGTACGGGGTCCCCCACCAGCTGTGAAACCAGATTACGCCGATGATGCTCAACGCGCGTAATCCATCCAGCGAGCCGAAAAAACGCACCGCGCGAAATTTGGCGTATTGTGGGTCCATGCCGAGATTTCGATTATGCCTCAGTAAGCGCCAGCCTCACGCTAGGGGACACAGATTCGCAGCGAATGGACGCAGCGATACGGCGCCGCATAGTTGCAAACCTGGACAGCACCCTATTCGAGCGCACGGCGATCGAATGGCGTGACCGTCGAACGCTCCATGTACGATCTTCTCATGTGGCGGATTCGGATATGAATTGCCGTTGCGTATCGTCTCACGGCATATGACGGCGGGAAAGCGGGAAGAATTTGTTTCGTTGGATTCTGCTAAAGAGGCCTCAAAAGCAGAAGGCCCGCCTTTGGGCGGGCCTTCGAGGGGAGAAAGCTCCACGGCCACTGCGCGGTAGGCCACAGAACCCTTTCCTCGACCGCAGTCTAGTACGAGGCACAGAAATCAGTCAAGCGGGAAAGACACTTTTTGACTCCGCCCTAACCGATTGATAATAGAAACGTTAGCGAGAACTGAGACGTTTTCCACCGCGTGGTCACTTTCGGTGTTTTCGTTCGATTCCGTAGAAGTCCTCTGAATTGATGGGTTTACTGCCCAGGCCTAACTGCAGCACTTGCATCTGGCTGCTGCGATCAAAGACTTTATCCGGTAGCCAGCGTTTCACCACCAGGCGAAATCCTCCAAACGCCAGACCGGAAATCAGCGCGAAGCAGCAGATGACTCCTGTTCCGATTATCGCACCAACGATCATCGTAGTGATGGCGGGTTCTTTGAATTGAAAAGTCGGCTCGTTCCACGTTACTTCCGTCCCGGATTGAATCTGATCCAGCAGCCGGTTTGCTTCCTCGAGCGTGCGAGCTCCCGAAACGATCGCGAGCAAAGTGATGGAGCGTCTTGCAAAAATGGGCGAGCCGTTCGGGTCCGTACTCGTGGCATTCACGTGGTAATCCTGCTGCAGCTGCGCCAATTTTTTTTGCGCGGTCTGCGGAGTGGGGAAGTCTGCGATCAGCAGATTCAGTTCGCGGCCGTCCACATGGTAGCGCGCAACCTCTGCCTCTGCCCCGGTTCCGAATCCCAACCAATCATTGGCAGTCACGGGAAAAAATTGATTCAAGGTGACCGGACCGAGGATGTATTTGTCGGAACGCTCGATGAATCCTTTGGTCGGTAGGTGCTCAGAGATCGCAGGGAGCGGCCCTTGTTCCGACTTCGGATGAATAGCGGCAACCAAGGCGTTCAAATCGCCGCCCAATCGCTGCAATTCCGCGCCACGAATGTCGAGCACCAGGTTTCCGTCCAGCACCAAGGCGCGTTCGCGCGACATCGCGGAGTGGTCCGTCACGTCTGCTCGCGGCATGTCCGGAGAACGCAGGTACGAATACATCCCGTACGCGCCACTGGGGTCTTTCATGCGATAGAGCGTAACCTGCATCTTGCCAGTCCCACGCAAGTACGCGGCCTGTTCACCCGAAACGAATCCATACTCTTGCTGGATCGCGCCGATTTGGCTGTCCGTTAGGCTCGTCGCACGGTCACTGTAATCCATAGCGGGAGCTGCGATGCCAGCCTGCGGCGTGCCGGTCCATCGTGCGAACGAGGTGGGAAGGATCCGCTGGGCGGACGCGGGTATAGCGCCCAGAAACAGCATAATTGTGAGCAGAAATATAGTACGACGCATGGATACCATCTTACATTAGACGCCGCAATTCTACTTGGGGTTCCCTTCAGCAGCCACGATTGCGGTGCCACCGCCGCCTTCGGACCCGCTGTGGTTGTCCGAGACCAGCTTGGACTTATCGTACGAGAGGCTATTCAGGCTTTCAAGGTAAGAAGCGATGCCGCGGTACAGCCCGTCGGCTACCCGCTGCCGCTGATCGGTCTTCTTCAGCAGCTTTTCATCGCTGGGGTTGCTGATGAAGGAGATTTCCGAGAGTACCGACGGCATGTTGGCGCCGATAAGGACCACAAACGGCGCTTTTTTCACGCCGCGGTTCCGTTCGTTCTGGCTCACCAACTGCAGCCGATGGGTCAACGAATCTTGAATGTCGCTCGCCAGTTCCTTGGACTCCTCGACTTTTTCGTTGCGCGCGATTTTCTTGATGATGTCCTGCAGATCGTGCAGCGACTCCTGCGACAGCGCGTTCTCGCGTGCCGCAACTTCCATGGACTCCTCCGAAGTCGCAAAATTCAGGTAGTAGGTTTCGATGCCGCGCGCAGCTTCGTCGTGGCTGGAGTTCGCATGGATCGAAATAAACAGGTCTGCCTTGGCTTCATTGGCGATGGCGGTACGCTGCTCGAGCGGCACGAACGTGTCGTCTTTGCGCGTGTAAATCACTTCCGCACCGGGCAGCTTTTCTTCGATTTCGTGGCCGAGCCGCAGCGCCACGTCCAGGCACAGATCCTTTTCCATCAAGCCGTGCGGGCCGATGGTTCCCGTGTCATGGCCGCCGTGGCCTGGATCAATCACAATACGGCTGATCTTCAAGCCGAGAGCGCGTGTCAGCGAGCGCTGGCCGTCGCGAGTCGGTTTTGATTCGCTGGGAGGAACCAGCGCGGCGGTTTTGGCGCCATCCGCTTTTGTTTTCGGCGCGGCTTTCTTCGCGGCGGCTGGAGGGGGTTCCGCCCGCGAAAGGGTCGCGCGCTTGGATTCACTGCCAGTCGCCGCGGTTTCGTTCGGGACTTCCGGTTTCGCTGCGGGCTTTTCGGGTTCTCCCTTCGCAGCATATACCACGGTAGGCGTGGGAATGGCCGCGGGCGGCGCCGAAGCCGCTGCGGTCGTCGTGACCGGTGCGCTCGCCGGCGTGGTCGTCATCGCGGGCTTGTTGTGCACGTCAATCACCAGCCTGTAGGGGTTCGCGAGCAAATAAGCCGAATAATCGCGCGCGCCGTCCACGTCCAGGACCACGCGCACCACACCGTCTTTGTTCTGCGCGATTCGCACTGATTTCAGCAAGCCGTCCTTCACGTCCAGGTTCTTTTTGGCTATCGCCGGCGGCAACTGCGCCCGGTGGAGGTCGAAATAGATGCGGTCAGGCGAAGCGATGCGCGCAGTGTTGAAGGCGACAGTGTCGTCGAGCGTGACTACCACTCGGGTCGCGTTGTAGGAGTTCCACGTTTTGATATCGGTCACGCGTGGCGTGCCCTTTTCGCTTTCGCGCTGTTGTACCATTTTGCCCTTAAGCTCGGGCAAAGCATCAGCAGCCGGCACAGCTGCCGCCGCGGCAGCAGTCGCTGCCACCGCTTGCTCTTTCGCTTTCTCGCGCGTAGCCGCTATTTGTTGCAACAGGTCCCGGGCTTCCTCCGAGTGTTCCGCCTTCGGGAAGTGCTTCAGGTAATCTTTCAGCGAAGCCTCGGCCACATCCGGCTGGTGCAATCCTTCCTTCTGGATTTCGCCGATCGCATACATCGCCTGGCTGCGGTAGCGGCTACCGGGATATTGTTTCAGCAGGAATTGGTAGGTTTCGATCGCAGATTGGAAGAACTTCGCGTCGAACAGCCGGCCCATTTCGTCGTACAGTTCGGCTTCGGCGACCAGACTGGGCGTGACTTCTTCGGCCTGCGGCGTAATCAGATAAACCTTGTGGTAGGCGGTGAGAGCCTGGCGGTAATCCACAAGCGAACGCTCGCTGTCTGGCGTGCCCTCGAGAGTGGTGCGCAGCTTTACAGCGCGCTCGAACTGCTCGCGCGCCTGCAGCTTCCTTTCAACGCCTGCGGGCGTGGAGAGAGCAACAGCTAGCGCCAACGCTAGAAACAACCATTTGGCCGAAAATTGGATTCGAGAGGAAAGCACGTGCGTCATTCGTTCGTGAAAATTACCCGGCCATTCGCGTCCACTTCCTTACGCACTGGATTTCTTGGCGGAGTCCAGAGCGTGTGGTCGCGGCCGGAGCCGGGCCGAAAATATGCGTCGGTTACCTTCTGTACGTATCTTTGCGTCTCCGGATACGCCGGAACGCCGTTGTTCAGATCCACGGCGCGCTCACCGGCGTTGTAGGCCGCGAGCGTTTTGGTAAGGTCGCCGTTATAGCGATCGAGCAACGACTTCAGATACGTCGTCCCGCCCTCCACGTTTTGCGCGGGATCGAAAGGATTGCCAACGCCAAAGCGTTGCGCCGTCCCAGGAATCAACTGCATCAGCCCGACGGCCCCCTTGCGGGAAACCGCTTGCGAATTCCATCCGGATTCCGTGCTGATGACGGCTTTAACCAGCGCAGGATCCACTTGATGGCGCGCAGCTGCGTCGCGCACGATGCGATCCAGCCGCCCGTCCGTCGCACCGAGCGTCGCGGCCGTATCTTCCGACGACATCGCCGTAGCATGCCCCCCGGCTGCCGAGGGAGAACTTATAGTACTCCCACGACGTGGCCTGGGGGAATCCCCATTCACGAAGACGAGCTTGCCGTGCTCATCCACGGCGGTAGATATCTGGGCGCGAGTGGGCAAAGGAAGCGCGAGTAGCGCGCCAGCGACCAGCACTGCAACTGGGATGCAGTTCTTCTTCATATTGCTTACCGACATCTGATTGCGAACCACACCGGCGACGACGACGGACCACGACCGATAACGACATCCGTGCAACGACAGCCGAGTTCAGGCCCTGGGAAGGCAGAGCGCAATTTTCGGGAACAAACGAGCGACAGGGATACACCTGAGAAGGGGGCTTCTCCGGCGTAAACAACTGGCGCAAATGGAATTATAACAGCCGGTCTAGAAGGGGGTAAACGTGGTCAAGGGCCTTTTGTATGGCCGATGTGTCTTTTCCGCCAGCCTCAGCCAGATCGGGTTTTCCGCCGCCGGAACCGCCAACGATCTTGGCGAGTTCCTGGACGATCTTCCCGGCGTGGAGCCTGGGGATGAGGTCCTTGGTAACTCCCGTGATTAGAGCAACTTTGCCATCATCGGCGGAGGCCAGAACAACTACTCCGGAGCCAATTTTTTGGCGTAGGACGTCCACTAACTGGCGCAGAGCATCTCGATCGAGGCCGTCCACCTGGGCGGCAATCAGGCGAACATCCTTCACGCTGCAGCCTTGTTGGGCTAAATCGGAGGCGAGCGCGCCAGCCTCTTTGCGTTTGAGGGCTTCGAGCTGCCTTTCGAGCTGCTTGGTGGATTCGAACTGGCGCTCGAGCGCGGCGATGATTTCGTCTTCGCCCGAGTTCAGCATTCCCGCGACGGTGCGGAGAGTTGCCAGCGACCTCTGGTATTCGGCGAGGGCGCGATCGCCGGAGATGGCTTCGATGCGGCGCACGCCCGCGGCGACGGATTGCTCGGCGACGATTTTAAAGACGCCGATATCGCCGGTGCGGATGACGTGCGTACCGCCGCAGAGTTCCTTGCTGTAAAAACCGCGCGGCTCGGAAGCATCCGGGATAGTCACGACGCGGACGTTCGCTTCGGGATATTTATCGCCGAAGAAGGCGAGGGCTCCGGAAGCGAGCGCGTCGTCAATGTTCATGATGTCCGTGCGCATTTCGAGGTTCTTGCGGATTTCTTCGTTGACCTGCTGCTCGATTTCGGCGAGTTCGCTGGGATCCACGTGCGCGAAGTGCGAGAAATCGAAGCGCAAGTGATCGGGCGCGACGAGCGAGCCGGCCTGTTTTACGTGCGTGCCGAGAATATTGCGCAATGCGGCATTCAAAAGATGCGTGGCGGTATGGTTGCGCATGTCGCGAACGCGACGCTGCATGTCAGCAACCGTAGAAACACGGTCGCCGACATGCAGCGCCTCCTTCGCGACGACGCGATGGGCGATCACCCCCGTGACGGGGTAATACGCGCCACAAACTTCGGCGAGTTCGAGCGATTCGGAATTGTCGTAGAACGAGCCGGTATCGGCGACCTGTCCGCCGGATTCGGAATAGATGGAAGTGCGGTCGAGAACGACTTCGGCTTCAGTTCCGGCCTTGATTTCGTTTACTGGGCCAGCTTTGGTGACGATGGCTTCGATGCGAGCGTCGCGCGTCTTGGTGCCAAAGTAAAAATCCGGCTCGGTTTTGAAGGTTTGCGCAAGCTTTGAGTAAACGGGGTTGGCCGCTTCTTTGTGCGCGCCCTTCCAGGAAGCTTTCGCGCGGGTGCGCTGCTCTTGCATAGCGTGATCGAAACCCGCCCAATCAACGCGCATGCCCGCGTCTCGGGTCACGTCCTCGATGAAGTCGCGGGGTAAGCCGTAGGTGTCATACAGCTCAAAGATCTTGCTACCGGCGAGTAATGGCAGCTCCATAAGCTTTTGATGGACAGCTTCTTGTTTCGCGTGAGAAACGAAATCGTCCAGCTTCGCGAGAGCTACGTCCACGGTCCGCGCGAATCTCTTCTCCTCTTCGTTAAGGACGCGATCCACACGCGCGGCGCCCTCTGCGAGCTCCGGATAAGCGTCCTTCATTTCGCCGCGAACGGCGGCAGACATGTGCGAAAGAAACGGGCTTGAGGCGCCCAGAATGTGCGCGTGCCGGAGCGCACGACGAATGATTTTTCGGAGGACGTAGCCGCGACCTTCATTGGATGGGATCACACCGTCGGAAATGAGAAATGTTGCGGCACGGGAATGGTCCGCCACGATGCGCAGTGACGGCCGCAATTTATCGTCGTTCAGGTCAACGTTTGCGAGCTTTGCGGCTTCTTTCATTAGCGGCTGAAAAATATCCGAATCAAAGATACTGACTTTGCCTTCGAGGACGGAGGTCATGCGATCCAAGCCCATGCCGGTGTCCACGGATGGTTTGGGCAGGGGATTGAGGTTGCCGTTGGCATCACGGTTGAATTGCATGAAGACGAGGTTCCAGATTTCGACGAAGCGGCCGCAGTCGCAGGGAAATTTGCAATCGGCGTGGCCTTCGTCGGAGGCTTCCGGACCCATATCGTAGAAGATTTCGCTGGAGGGGCCGCAGGGGCCGGTATCTCCCATGGCCCAGAAATTATCTTTCAGGCCGGGGATAGCGACGATGCGGTCTTTGGGCGCGCCGGTGTTGAGCCAGAGGACGGCGGCTTCGTCGTCCGCGGCGAGCATTTTGCCCGGCGAGATTTCGGCGCCGCCGAATACGCTGAAATACAGCTTAGCGAGCGGCAGGCCAAACCATTGCGGCGAGGTGACCAGCTCCAGGGCGAAAGCAATGGCGTCTTTTTTGAAGTAATCGCCGAAGGAAAAATTGCCCAGCATCTCGAAAAAAGTGAGGTGCCGGTTGGTGAAGCCGACGTTTTCCAGGTCGTTATGCTTGCCCCCCGCGCGGACGACTTTCTGGCAAGTGGTGGCGCGTTTGTAATCGCGCTGTTCGAGGCCGAGGAAGACGTCCTTGAACTGATTCATCCCGGCATTGGTGAAGAGCAGGGTGGGATCGTTGTGCGGAACGAGCGAGGAGCTGCGCACGACGCGGTGGCCGCGCTCCGCGAAGAATTTCAGGAATGTCTGGCGGACCTGGTTGCCGGTCCACTTGGTGCTGGGGGCGGTGCTGTTCAAGGATTCCCTCGGTGGAAGCGAACCATTATTGCAGATGGACTCGGCGGTCGCAACGGCGGCAAATCCGTAGTTCGTGTTGCGATTAGAATTTGGTTCGGTGTTTATTTTCATGGAGTTGCGGAGGATTTTGAACGCGGTCTTGTTGCGATTAGAAAGCCAGTGAGCGGTGAGCACGCGGGTGGTGAGGGTTTTGGCCACACGATCTCGGAAGCTTCGTTTCGTTTGCCCCAGCGTCATTGCGGTCGCCATGTCGCGTCCTTAGTGATGCGGAATATCGGTGCGATTCTATTATATCACATTTACTCTGTGATTACTATAGGCGGTTGCAATCCGCTTGGGTCGCCCGGCCGAGGAAGTGAAAAGATAGGATCTAACACAGAGTCCACAGAGAAAAGGCTGAGAGCGCGGAGAGAGCGAAGGAAGGCAAAGATCACCGCGGAGACGCCCCGACTGTGTCGGGGTCAACGCCGTTCGCAGAGCAAAGCGGGGCGGCTCTGAGAGCCGCCCCCTACAAAAGCTTCCTTTACTTTTGACGACTTAGAACGTCCGAGCGTTGGTCAGCTATTGCGGCGTTTATTCCTTGGAGTCGTCGCCTTTCTTTGCGGCTGCGGCTTCGGCTGCGGCAGTCCACGGCGGGACGATGCCGTTGACGCGCGCGTAGGCGATGGATTGGCCCAGGTGTTCGTGGGCGTGGGTGACCATCAGATAGATGACGTCGCCTTCATTCGCGTCGGGGCCCAGCTTCGGGAGGGCCTTATTGAAATCGGCGTTGGTCATTTTTTCGATGGTGGCGTGGGCATTGTCGAAGGACTTATTCAGGATGGCGATAATCTGCGCTTTGTCGGTGGTGGACTTCTGGATGTTCTTCAGGTCAATGTCCGCGGGGACCGGCATGCCGAGAAGCTGCGGGAAGCCGTAATTGGCGCCGGCAACGTGCAGGAAAACTTCGCTGATGGAGCGCACGCCGTCGGCGGGGCGCCAGGTGTATTTTTCCTGCGGGATGGCGGTGGCGAGGTCCACGAATTTCTTGTGCATCGCGTCGAGATCCAGAAGCGATTGCGGCTTCATGTCGTAGCTGGGCGGAGTCTTGTCGGTGGACTGCGCGGCTGCCTGCGGCGCCGGCGCGGATGGAGTGGTGGCGGAGTGCGATGCGGTGCGTGCGAAGGCCGGAGCGGACAGCAAAGCGACGGATAAAGCGGAAAGCAGCAGCTTCTTCATGGTGAATTTCTCCTTTGAGTGGCAGAAGTGTAGGGGCCGCTGATTCGGCGTCCGCGCGACTGTCCGAATTCAGTAAAAAGCGGTGAGCGGTGTCCGGAGATGGAGCGTATTGGGCCTGATTTCATGGGTTTCCGGCACTTCCGCTGTGGGACTTAGACGTGCGAGGCGGGGAAAAATCTCTTTTATGCGTTGAATTTTTGCAGGTGTGGAGTGCACAGATTTAACACAGAGGACACAGAGAAAAGCTCGAGTACACGGAGAAAGTACAGACGTTACCGCAGAGACGCAGAGAGCGCAGAGAAAACCGGTCTGCCGATCCGTTTAGACCTCGTCTTCCGGGGGGGCTTGGTCGTCTGGGAGGTCGCCGTTGGTGATGCGTTTTAGCTCTTGGCGGATTATCCCGGCGGAGAAGCCTGCGCTCAGGAGATTGCGGTAGAGGGAGGCGATCTTTTTTTGGTCTAGCGGGGTGTTGCCTGGGCCGGATTTCTTATTTAACAGAGCGAGGCGGCGTTTAAGGCGGGCGCGAACGAGGGCGGGCTCGTCGGTTTCCGCGAATACAGTGGCGATAGCTTCGTCAATGTAGCGGTCGGGGACGCCGCGGGCGCGGAGTTCGCGGGCGATCCGGAAGCGTCCCTGGCGGCGGATTTTGACGTGCTGGGAGGCGTAGTTGAGGGCGTACTTGGCGTCGTCTAGGTAATTGAGTTCGCGGAGGCGGGCGATTATTGCGGGGATCAGATCTTTATTTTCGGCGCGGCGCTCGAGGTGTTTTTTCATTTCGGAAATGGAGTGGGCGCGGCGCATCAAGGCCCGTTGCGCGGACATGTAGAGCTGGGTTTCGGTTACGAGTTTGCGGCGGGGACTGGGTTGCTGGCGCATGGGATGAGGATAGTGCAGGAGGTTGAGGAGGTAAAGGAAGTACAGGAGGTGAAGGAGAGAGTCAACTTCATAGACGAGCGCTTAGTAACCCATATGGGGCGAGACAAAGCGTCTACGGCGCCTTACGTGAGAGTTTTTGGGCAATCGAAGAGAGGTCCCTGCCTGCGGCAGGCAGGCCTCGCTGCGCTCGGGATGACAACGACGAGATAGAGGTGGCGGGACGGTGGCGCGGCGGGCACGGCATGCCGTGCCCCTACGCGATTCGCGGGTGGAGTGCCGGAGTTGCGTTTGGCGCCGCGAAAATATTAGCGGCGGGCGGAGTTGGTGTTGTCGAACTCGGACATGGCGCGTTCCATGTCTTCGCGCGCGGAGTCCGCGGAAGAGCGGACGCCCTGGACGCGCAGACGGAAATCGTCCGGGTTGGAAGCGCGCAGGATAGCTTCCTCGAAAGTGATGAGGTTGCGCGAATAGAGATCGAAGAGCGATTGATCGAACGTTTGCATACCGTACTGGCTGGTGCCGGCGGCGATGGCGTCGCGGATCATGCGCGTTTTATCCGGGTTGATGATGCAATCGCGGATGTATCCGGTGGAGATCATGACTTCGACGGCCGGGACGCGGCCGGAGCCATCGGCTTTGCGCACCAGGCGCTGGCTGATGACGGCTTTCAGAGTGCCGGCGAGCTGCAGACGAATTTGTTTTTGCTCGGGCGGCGGAAATACGGCGATGATGCGCTGAATGGTTTCGGTGGCGTCGAGAGTGTGCAGGGTGGAGAGCACCAGGTGGCCCGTCTCGGCTGCGAGAATTGCGGTGGAGATGGTTTCCAGGTCGCGCATTTCGCCGACCAGGACGACGTCCGGGTCCTGGCGAAGAGCAGCGCGCAGCGCGGTGGAGAAGGACGCGGTGTCCACTTCCACTTCGCGCTGGTTGATGAAACCTTTTTTATCGCGGTGCAGATATTCGATAGGGTCTTCGATGGTGATGATGTGCTCGGAGCGCAGCGAATTGATGCGGTCAATCATGGCGGCGAGCGTGGTGGACTTGCCGGAACCGGTGGTGCCGGTGGTGAGAATCAAGCCGCGCTGCTCTTCGCAGACGGTGGAGAGGATGCGCGGCAGTTCGAGCTCCTCGATGGTGCGAATTTTGGTGGGAATGACGCGCAGAACCATGCCGACGTTGCCGCGTTGCTGAAAAACGTTGACGCGGAAACGGCCCAGGCCGGCGACGCCGTAAGCCATATCGAGTTCGGCGGTTTCCTTGAATTTTTGTTTCTGACGGTTGGTCATCATGCTGAAGGCCATGGAGAGCATTTCTTCAGGGGTGATGCGCGGCACGTCATTGAGCGGATTCAGGATACCGTCCACACGGAGATACGGGTGGTTGCCGACTTTCAGATGCAAGTCGGAGGCGCGGCTTTCGACGGCGCGGCGCAGAAGATCGTCAATATTGATGGCCATGAGAGGTCCTTGAGCTCAAGAAGCTTCTAGCCAAGCTAGCATGGATTGCGGAGGGTGCAACGGATGTGGGCGAAGTTGGTGCGAATTGGACAACCTGAACTTCGGGACAGGTGGGTGCGCGTCGTTTCTCGTTTCGCGCGGGTTTGCGATCGCTGCAGCGCGGATGAACAGTGATTGGCACGGATCGGCCGAGACCGGGACAAGGCGTCTACGGCAGCTTGCGCTGGAGTTTTTGGGCAATCGAAGAGAGGTCCCTCGCTTCGCTCGGGATGACAACGACGACATGCTGCGGTCGGCGGGCTTCGCTGCGCTCGGGATGACGACGAACTTTTGGCCGGGTGCTAGATGGGAGGTTGGTCGCGGAGGAAGATGCGGTCGTAGATTACTCCTGCCAGGACGCCGCCCAGTAGCGGGCCTACCCAATAGACGCCGTGGTTCATCCAGTGATTGCGGGTGATCAGGGCGGGACCGAAGGCGCGGGCGGGATTTACGGCGGCGCCGGTGAAGGGGAATCCGACGAGAACGTCCACGGTGACGGCCAGGCCGATGGCGAAGCCCGCGATTTTGTGGAATGCGCCTTTGACGTCAACGGCCGTGGCGAAGAAAACGAAGACCAGAAAAAACGTGAGCAGGCCTTCGAGAACCATGGCGTGGAGTCGCGTGAAATCGGAAGAGAGCGCGGGGTTGATCGCGCCGAGGGCTTCCGGGCGCCAATTCGAATCAGGGATGATGAGGGCGAGCGCGTAGGCGGCGGCGATGGCGCCGAGAAGTTGCGCGACGGCGTAAAGCAGAGATTGTATGGTGCCGAGCCGGCGGGTGACCCAGAAGCCGATGGTGACGGCGGGATTGAGATGTCCACCGGAAATGTGCCCGAGCGCAGTGACCATGATGGCAACGGCGAGGCCGTAGGCGAGCGCGAGGCCAAGGAGGGTGACGCTGCCTTGTCCGGTGGCGCGGAGATATTGGTCGGCGCAGATTACTCCAGCGGCGAAGAAAATCACGGCGAAAGTGCCGGAGAATTCAGCGAGCAATTTTTGGGTGAGGCTGTACACGCGTGCTCCCAGGAAAAGCGTGGTGCTTGGGCCGGGCGCGATTTTACTGGAGAGAGTTGAAAGTTAACAGTTGAAAGTTGTAAGGCAGGGATTACCGCAGAGACGTTGAGAGCGCAGAGAAAAGCTACTGCAAAACATTTAACACCCCGACTCCATCGGGGTAAACGCCGGGCACAGAGAACGGCGAGAGTGCACGGAGACGCTGAGGCGGATGGATCATGCGGCGATATTGGTTTGTAGGGACGGGTCTGGGACCCTCCGCTACGGAGCTGGTGCGTCGGTTCGGAAGCTCGAGGCTCGCGCGGCCACAGCCTCGTCGAGCGCTTGGCCCAGTTTCTAGCGGGTGACCACGGTGGCGTTGGCTGTGGTGTTTACTGGCGCGAGCCAGTTGTGGCGGTCGGGCTTTTTGCCTTCGGCGAGGGCGAAGAATTCGTCCTGAATGCGTTTGGTGATGGGGCCGCGGGCGCCTATGCCGATTTTGATGCGATCAATCGAGCGGATCGGCGTGATTTCGACGGCGGTGCCGCAGAAGAAAATTTCGCTGGCGATGTAGAGCATCTCGCGGGGAATCACTTGCTCGGCGATGGGAATGCCGAGGTCGCGGCAGATGGTGATGACCGAGTGGCGCGTGATGCCGGGCAGCGCGGAATTAGCAAGCGGCGGAGTGACGACGGTGCCGTCCATGACGACGAAAATGTTTTCGCCGGAGCCTTCGCTGACGTAACCGCTGGAATCGAGCGCGATGCCTTCGACGTAGCCGTTGGCGCGCGCTTCCATGCGAATGAGCTGGGAATTCATGTAATTGGCGGCGCACTTGGCCATTTGGGGCAGAGTATTCGGCCCGGGGCGATTCCAGGAACTGACGCAGACGTCCACACCGGCGCGCAGGCCTTCTTCTCCGAGATATTTCCCCCAGGGATAGCAGGCGAGGTAAACCTCGATCGGGCAGCCCTGCGGGTCCACGCCGGCTTCGCCATAGCCGCGCAGCACGACGGGACGGATGTAGCAGGCGCCGATTTTGTTGGTGCGCAGCAGTTCGAGATTGGCGTCGCAGAGTTCTTCGAGGTTGAAGGGAACTTCCATGCGATAGATGTAGGCGGAATTCAGCAGACGCTGCATGTGGTCTTTCAGGCGGAAAATCGCCGGACCTTGCGCGGTGTCGTAGCAGCGAATGCCTTCGAAGACGGCGGAGCCGTAGCTGACTACGTGGGAGAGGACGTGAATTTTGGCGTCGTCCCAGTGGATAAATTTTCCGTTGTGCCAGATCTTGTCCGTCTTTGGGATGGGCATCCGTTGCTCCGATTGCATCGTGGATGTGGTGACAAAGCCAGACTAGAGCACGCGTTCTTTCGTGTCAATTGGCCGTGAGATTGGTGTGTCGAGTGGAGATGTCCAAATTGGATGGGCGAAGCAAGGCGAGAATTACCGCAGAGACGCAGAGAACACAGAGAAAACCTACTGCAAAGATTTGACACAGATGGCGCCCTGCGAATCGGCACCGCCGGTTCTCTCTTCTCTTCGCTAATTCGCTCGGGGCAAGCAGGGTGAATCGCCCTGTGGGACGATTCACTGAGAAAGGCAGAGAGGGCACGGAGAAGGGTAGGAGCACGGCGGAGCGCGCACAGAGAAATTTGATGCGGAGATTTATTCTTCGCGGAGGGCTACCAGGGGATCTACCTGGGTGGCTCGGTGGGCCGGGATGTAGCAGGCTAATAGAGCTACCGCGGCTAGTAACGCTGCGATTGATGCGAAGACGATGGGATCGGTGGAGGTTACGTTATAGAGCAGGGTGCGGAGGAAGCGCGTGAGGATTGCGGCGCCTAGCAGTCCGGCCAGCAGTCCGAAGAGGACCAGGCGCATGCCTTCTCTGAGGACCATGCGCAGGATGTCGGCGCTTTGCGCGCCGAGCGCCACACGAATGCCGATTTCGTGGATCCTGCGGCTGAAGGAATAGGACATTACGCCGTAAATGCCGATGGCGGCCAGAAGCAGGGCGACGCACGCGAAGATGCCGAGTATTTCCAGCGCGAAACGGCGTTCGGCCATGGAGCGCGCGACGACTTCGTCCATGGTGCGAACGCTGAACAAGGGGAGATTCGAGTCAATGGATTGAACCTCGGAACGGATTTGATCGCCCAAGGTTGCGGGATTTCCGTGCGTGCGCAGAAAGACGACCGAAGCGTACGGAGGAAATTGATAGACGGAAATATAAATGTGCGGAGCAGCAGGAGCGTCAAAGCCGTCGGATTTCATGTCGCCGACCACGCCGACAATCGTCAGCCAGGGATTCTTCGGATCGACTTGGCCGAACTGGACGTGCTGGCCGAGAGCGCTTTGGCCGGGCCAGTAACGATTCGCGAGGGTTTGGTCAATGACGGCGACGCGCTGAGAATTGGTGTCGTCGGATTCGGTGAATACGCGTCCCTGGACTAGCGGCGTGCCTAGAATTTCGAAGTAGGTGGGGCTTACACCGGCGAATTCGGCAAGGGGCTGGCGCTCAGAGTCTGTGGGGCGGCCTTCGATCGTGAAGGTGAAGCTGTTGCGCGCCGCGGCCAAGGGCAGGCTGTTGCCGCCGCCGATGGCAACGTTTTCGACGCCGGGAATTCCGCCGACGCGGCGGGCTACTTCACGCAGAAATGCGGCGCGTTTATCGGGAGGACGATAAGGATCCGTGGTGGGGTCATTGGGCACGGGCATCCAGATTTGCGCGGTGGTAACGCCGTGGGGATTGAAGCCGGGACTGACTTGCAGCACGCGCCAGAAGCTGCGGAGCAGCAAACCTGCGCCCACGAGCAAGATAAGAGACAACGCGATTTCGGAGATGACCAGCGCGCGCGAAATCCGCGTATGGCTGCGGCTGGAGCCGGAGCCGCGGCTGCCTTCGCGGAGGTTCGCTACTTGCGTGGCGCTGGAGGCCTGCAGCGCGGGAACGAGTCCAAACAAAATTCCAGTGGCGATGGACAGCAGGAAGGCAAAAACGAGAACGCCGCCGCTGAGATTGACTTCATTCAGGCGCGGGAGGCTTGCGGGAGCGAGCTGCAGCAGCGAGGATTTCATCAGGACCACGGTCACAAGCGCGACGACTCCCGCGACGGCTGCCAGCAGGATACTTTCGGTGAGCATCTGAAGCGTCAGGCGCCGGCGGCTGGCGCCCAAGGCCAAGCGGACGGCAATTTCGCGCTGGCGTGCGGCGGAGCGCGAGAGCAGCAAATTGGCGAGGTTCACGCAGCCGATCAAAAGAACGCAGCCCACCGCACCGAAAAGCACAAAGAGTTCCGTTCGAACGTTGCCGACCAGGTCCTCTTGCAGAGAGACCAGGCGAGGAGTCCAGCGAGCGGCTGGCGGATACTCCGTGGGATATTGCGCGCTCAATCGCGCGGAATAAGTTTCGAGTTGCGCCTGAGCTTCCGGGAGCGTGAGTCCTGGTTTCAAACGCGCGATTGCGCCGGGAATCATTCTTAAGTCGCGCCGGGCCGGATGCGGAAAGGGATTGGCGTCATAGCCGGCGGCGATCCAGGCGTCCACGTCGGTCTGGAGAGTGCGTCCGGGGTGGCGGAAGCTCGGTGGCATGACCCCCAGAACGGTGTAAGGGTCGTTATCGAGACGAACTTTCTTGCCGAGGATTTTGGGGTCGGCGCCAAATTCGCGGCGCCAGAAGCCGTCGCTGAGGATGACCCCGTCAATGAAGCCGGGAACTGAATCCCGGTCCGTGTACACGCGGCCGATCCGCGGCTGCGCGCCAAGCAGCGTGAAATAATTCGGGCTGGTGGCCAGAGCTTCGATGCGTTCGGGACGATCGCCGCCGGATAGATCTGCGCTAATGGGCCAGACGACGGAGATCTGGTCGAAAACGCCGGAACGTTGCTGAAAATCCCACAGCTCAGGGACGGACATGCCGACGTTCGGAACGCTCGAGCCGCGGAGATCGTCGAAGACGCGGACGAGTTGCTCTTGATGCGGGTAGGGCAGCGGCCGCAACAGAACGGCGTAAACGATGCTGAAGGTGGCGACGTTGGCGCCGATGCCGAGGGCCAGAGTGAGGATGGCGACGAGCGTGAAGCCGGGATTTTTGGCTAGCATACGCCAGGCGAAACGGAGATCCCGAAGGAACGAGTCCATGCGGCCCCCTGTTGTTAGCAGTCGGATGCAGATAGAGACGAGCGAGAGCGCGGTAGTGTTAGCAGGGAGGATGGAAAAAGCGAGGCGTTCATTTGTGGGACTGGTGTGCGGATTCAAAGAAGCCAAATTGGAGCGGGTATTGGGACAGGAGCAAAAAGCATTACTACCGCAGAGAAGCAGAGAGCGCAGAGAAAACCGAAGGCAAAGATTTAACACGGAGTGCACACAGAAAGGCTTTGTGGACGCGGAGACTGCGCGCCTTTGGGGCGGAGACTAGCGGCCGGTGGCTTTTTCGCCGCTTAGGACCATGCAGGTGGAGGAGCTACGAGCTACCGGGGCGCCTTTGGAGTTGGTGATCTCGCATTCGACCATACCCACGGTCTTGCCGCGGCTGACCACTTTTCCGACGGCGCGCAGTTTTTCGTTCCAGACGGGCCGCAGGAAATTGATTTTTAGTTCGAGCGTGGTGAAGGATTCGTTGTCGGCGAGAGTGGAAGCGAAGGCGATACCCATGGCGGCGTCGGCCACGTCGCAGAGGATGCCGCCGTGGAGAGTGCCCATGGGGTTCGCGTGCTTGTTGTTCGCTTCGAACTCCACGACGGCTTCTCCTTTCTGTATCTGGGTGAGCGCGAAACCGACGAGCTGAGCGATTGGCGGAGGCTGAATTTCACCGCGAATCATTTTTTCGAGCCTTTCGAGATGCATGGTCATGCGATCGGCCTCCGCACTCTCACAGAAATTGCTCGCTTCTTTGCGCTCAGGCTAAGAACCAGCGAGACACCTTCGCTGCGCTCAGTGCAGGTGCCGTCGCCCCGCGCGGCAGCTAGAAGTGATCTTCCACATCGGTGCCGCCCCGGCCGTGGACGGAAATGCCGGAGATACGTCCCCAGGCGCTGGTCTTCCAGTTGTCGGTAATTTCCTTGGCCAGAATCCAGGGCGGCAGCTCGATATAAAGGTAGTGCGCGAGAGCGTGGAGATAGGGCTCGTACATATCGCGCAATTCTTTGAGCTTGCGATTGGAAGCCTCGTCGTCGCGCAACTCGTAGCCTGCGTGAGCAAGGCTCGCGCGCAGGCGCACGAAATCGGCGGGAGGCAGCCGGTCGTAATTCGCGGCGCGCGGACGGGCGGAGAAAACCTGGGCGAGATCGGCGATCGTATGGCGGCACATCGCGAAGGTGAGGCGCGCCTGGCGCGAGCAAGGATTATCGGAAGACGCGATCAGCAGCGCGGTGGTATCGAGAATTGCGGCGAGCGCGGCGGGCCAGGATTCGTTGGTGTGCTGCGAACGGAAATAGCTGACCACGGGATAGGAAATGTGGCTTTCCAGCAGTTCGGCGGACCAGTGCTCCCAGTCGCGGAAAAGTCTCTGGAGGGCTTCCTCGCCGTTCGAACCGCTGTGGCGGCTGAGCAGTTCCGCCGCAGTGGGCGGCGAGCCGGCCCGGGCATCCAGCAGGACGATGCTGACTTCGCGTTTGGAGAACGCCTGATAGATGACGGGCAAATAGCTGATGATGAGCGCGAGAAAACCGAAGCCGAGGCCGCTTTCAAAGATAGCCAAGACCCGTTCCACGGAAGTGTGCGGAGTGACATCGCCGAGGCCCAAAGTGAAGAACGTGGTGCCACTCAGATAGAAGCAGGTTTCCAGCGAGGGCCTGGTGGGATCGTGAGGGGTATTGCCGTAGTACAAAAAGCCGAAGCCCAAGATCAGCAGAGTGGCCCAGAGCGCAAAAAGGACCAGGAGCGAGAGCGGCCCAAAGAAGCTCAGGAAAGTTTCACGCTTCCTCGTGGATTTAATCAGGTGCGCGACGGCGCGCGTGGGAATCCACATGGAAAGATAGAACGCGCGAGTGAGGCGAAACCAACGCGTGACGCGCCGCGGCAAAATGATGGTTTCAAAGGCCTCGAGAAGAATCAGGGCGATGAGGCAGAGGCCGAAGACGGCCGGAAGAATCATGCAGCCTGCTCCAATGTGGTGGCGAGAGTGATTTCGGCTTTCAGCAGACGCGAAACCGGGCAATTGGCTTTGGCGCTGGCGGCCGCGGATTCGAAAGCTTCACGGGAAATGCCGGGGACGCGCGCGGCGACGTCCAGATGGACTTTGGAGATGGTCCATCCGGCGTCGAGTTTTTCAAGCGTGACGTTCGCGGTGGCGCGCATACTTTGCGGCGTGAAATTCATGGTGCTCAATTGGGCGGAAAGCGCCATGGCGAAGCAGCCGGCATGGGCCGCGCCGATCAGTTCTTCGGGATTGGTGCCTTTGGCGTTTTCAAAACGCGTGAGGAAGCTGTAAGGCGCGTCGTTGAGCACGCCGCTGGGGGTGGAGATTTTGCCGCTGCCCTCTTTTAAAGTGCCGGTCCAGACCGCGGAAGCGCTGCGTTGCATGATGTTCTCCTTTTGCTTGATGCCGTGGCTGCGGAGCCTTGAGATAGCAGCCGTATCATATGGCGTCGGACCGAAAAATAGAATCCCTTTGGACGCGCCGCCGGCGAGCTAGTCAGGCAGCGGATTGGATGTGGGAGGAGGTCGCGCGGATGCGGATTGCGAAATAGTTTGTCGCGGCTGCGGTCGCGAGATGTTGCGTTAGTTAGTGTGTGTCAGGAGCACTTGCTGGAGGCTGTGCGCCGCTGGAGAGCATCTGGAAATTGTATTTCACGCGCTCGAGGCGGTTGCCGTGGACGTTCTCGTAAACGCCAAAGGCGATGAAGGGAATCATCGCCGCGAGAACCCATAGTTTGGCGCGGCCGGCTACTTTGGCTTCGGGCTCCCAGCGAAACAATTGGCGCGAAATCTCGAAAGCGACCAGCAGGCCGAGAGCGAGGGCGATTACATCGGTCAGGATTTCGGTAAACGGCGCGAGATTCGTGGTGGCGAATTCCAGGCCGGTGGCGAGATACGTCGCGGGCATGAAGAGCGAAGCGCGCTGGATCCAATGGGGAAATTTCGCGAGCGGAACCGTGGCGCCGGAAAGAAAGAGGAACGCGGTCCAGATGATCTGGTTGATGACTTGAGTTTCCTGCATGGTGTTGGTGACGCTGGCGACGATCAGGCCGAAGGCAGAAAAAGCAGCCGAGCCGAACGTGACCAACAGAAAGATCGCCAGGAGATTGCCCCAGGATTGCATGTGCAGGGTCCACTTGGTGACGAGAATCTCTATCGCGACGGACGGAATCACGAGCAGGTAGTTCGCGAAAATGCTGGAAGCCAGCATCGGGCCGGCGCCCACGGGCGCGAGGCGGAAGCGGCGCAGGATGCCGGCTTCGCGGAACATGACCAGTTGAACGCTGAGGCCCCAGAAGCTGCCCATGACCGTCATGGTAAGAATCGAGCCCAGGATGTAGGCAATCCACTGCGATTCGCCTTTGGCGAAAATCATCACGAAGAAGAAAAGGAAGCCCAGGGGCATCAGCAGGCTGAAAAAGAGGAACGTGCGGTTGCGCATGGCGAGGCGCACACGGATTTTGGTGAGCGTCCAGGTGTTGCTGATCGGGTTCGATGACATTGTGGTCCTTTGTTTCGACTGCGATCGCAAGATCGTAATGATTTCCGGCACCGCGACAACCGCAGGGAACTTCAGCGGCTAAAGCCGCACTGCGCACCGCCTAATCAATGTCATGGCTAAAGCCATGACCTACAAAGCCGGTTCAGCGCGCTAATCGCGTAGGTCAAAATCTAATCGCGCAGGCGGCGGCCGGTTAGCTCGATGAACACGTCTTCGAGCGACGGCGAAAACATTTCCAGGCTTTGCAGCTCGTTGTCGTCCGCTTCGAGCTGCTTGACCAGCGCGACGATGGTACGCGGCGGGCGCGTGGAATGGATCACGTATGTGCCGTCAAACTCGCGCGCGTCGGCGACGCCTTCCAGGCCAGTCAGCACGCCGTTGGTGAGCGGCTTCGCCAGGCGGACTTCGATGCGCGTGGTGCCCGCGGAGGCGTGTTTCAATTCGCGGGGCGTGCCGGTCTTGATGATGCGGCCGTGGTCCACGATGGCGACGCGGTCGCAGAGACGCTCGGCTTCTTCGATGTAATGGGTGGTGATGAGAACGGTTTTCTTGTCGCGGCGGAGCTCTTCGATGATGTCGTAAATTTCGCGGCGGACCTGGGGATCCAGGCCGGCGGTGGGCTCGTCGAGAAAAACGACTTGCGGATTATTCACCAGCGCCATGGCCAGGGCCAGGCGCTGTTTTTGTCCGCCGGAAAGCTGGCTGTAGAACGCGGTGCGTTTTTCTTCGAGCTGGAAGCGCTTCAGCAGGAAATCGGTGTCCGCGCGGTTATCGTAAAAATTGGCGAAGAGCTCGATGGCTTCCTTGACGCGGAGCTTATCGGGCAGGGAAGTGGATTGCAGCACTGCGCCGATTCTTTGTTTGAACGCGGAGCCGCTTTTTTCGGGGTCGAGGCCGCAGACGCGCGCGGTGCCGCGGTCGGGAGTGCGCATGCCTTCCAGGATTTCGACGGTGGTAGTTTTGCCGGCGCCATTGGGTCCGAGGAGGCCGAAAACTTCGCCTTCTTCGACGGCAAAGCTGAGGCCGCGGACGGCTTCGACCGCGCCGTAACTTTTATAAAGACCTTCTACCTGAATGATTGTTTCGGCCAATAGACGTTTCCCATGAAATGCGGAGCTATCTTTTGTATCACATTCGGATGCCGGGTGTGCAATTTCGGCGGAGGCGGTGACGGCGGGGCGCGAGAGGAAAGATGCCCGTCGGCCGCCAAAATGCGCGAGATGCGGCGATCCTGCTAGGTCCGGCGGGCGGGTTTGCGTTTTGGCTTGCGGGTTTTGCTGGATGATTTCTTGGGCGACCAGCCGTAAAGCTTCATGTTTATTTTGCTGCCGTCCACGACGACGTGCTCGGACGCGAGGAGTTTGCGCTGCAAGCTGGCGTACGGTTCGGGCATGCGCGTGCGGCCACCCGCGCCGATGACGCGATGCCAGGGAATGCCGCGCCCATTCGGACAAGCGGCCATGGCATAGCCGACGGCGCGCGCGCCGCCGGGCAGGCGCAGAGATTTCGCGATGGCCCCATAGGTAGTAACACGGCCGCGCGGAATTCGTTTCACCAGACGATAGACAGGATCCCAAGACATACCCACATCTTACCTGATTTTACATATTCGTTTTTTGAATGGGACTTGCGGCGAGCATGCCGCAGAATGACGCCAGAATGCCGGGAAACGGGGGGTGTGCGGCGTTCGCGCAAGTGCCACACGAGTAATGACCGATACGATACAAACTTTCGCTAATTTGACGCATCGTACCATTGACGGTGTAGTGGAGGGTCAATACACTACGCTGCAAGTTACCGGTTCCCGTCCGAAAAGGAGCTGTTTTGGCTTTCGTTCGGCGCAAAGGCAACACGTACTTTCTGGTGCACAATGTGCGCCGGCAAGGCAAAGTGCAGCAGTTGCACTTGGCGCGGCTGGGGGAACGGCCACGGATTACGGACGACGTGGTGCGCAAGGTATCGCGCAACCACCCGTTCCTGGATCTGGATTGGTCGCAGCTGCGGGAGCAGGTAAATGGGCGAGTCGAGTTATTCGATATTCGGTCGCCGTATGTGCAGAACCTGATGCATTCGTTACGCAACCTTAACCTGGACCTGGCCGATCTATCGCCACCTCTACTGTTGCTGGCGGATCGAGCCAATTCGAGCCGGGAACTGGTCACGCAATTACGTTTGCTGCGGTCAACGCTCGATGTGAAGTTGGACCAATTCGAGCGGACGGGGCCGGGCAATGCGGAAAGCGGCAGAAAGTTCCGGTAGGGGAGCATGACCGTGGGCGCGCAAGGACTACAACTCGATCCAACCCAGCGCAGCGTGGAATCCCGCGACTTCGAGGCGGGACTGCGGCGCAAGATTGTGGGACAGGACGAAGCGGTGCAGGCGGTAGTTGACTTGTACCAGGTGTTTCGCGCCGGGCTGAATTCGCCGGGGCGGCCGGTAGGAAACTTGCTGTTTTTGGGGCCGACGGGAGCAGGGAAGACGCGGGTGGTGGAAGCGACGGCGGAAGTGCTGTTTGGCGATCCGCGGGCGGTGATCAAGGTGGATTGCGCGGAGTTCCAGCACTCGCACGAGATTGCGAAATTGATTGGCTCGCCTCCGGGATATTTGGGGCACCGCGAGACGCATCCTCTGATCACGCAGGAAGCGCTGGCGCAATATCACACCGAGAAGCTGAAGATTTCATTTTTGCTGTTTGACGAGATCGAGAAGGCCTCGGATGCGTTGTGGCAATTGCTGCTGGGGATATTGGACAAGGCCACGCTGACGCTCGGAGACAACCGGCGGGTGGACCTATCGCAGACGATGATTTTCATGACGTCGAATCTGGGCGGAGTGGAAATCACGGAGCTGATGACGGGCGGGATGGGCTTTGCTCCGGTGCAGCGCGCGGATACGGTAGTGCGTCTGGACGAGAAGGTGGAGAAGACGGCGGCGGAAGCAGCGAAGAGGAAATTTGCGCCGGAATTCATGAACCGGATTGACAAGACGGTGGTGTTTCATCCGTTGCGTTCGGAGCAGCTGGAACAGATTCTGGAGATTGAACTCGGGATGGTGCAGCAGCGCGTGCTGGAGACGGCCAAGGGGCGGTTTCTATTTCGGGTGACGCAGCCGGCGCGGGACTTTCTGCTACGCGAAGGCACGGACATGAAGTACGGCGCGCGGCACTTGAAGAGGGCGATCGAGCGGCACGTGGTGTACCCACTGGCGAGTTTGCTGGCGACCGAGCAGGTTTCGCTGGGCGATGTGATTTCGATTGACTGGCACAGCGGGGAAATGGCGTTGAAGTTTCTGAAGGAAGCCGAAGGCGCGCTGGTGCCAATGGCGTCGCCTGCAACCGAACGCCTCGCGGATGCTGCTGCAGCAAGTACCGACGGCCGCACGGCGTTGTTTCCGGCGGCGACGGCTGCGGCGGACCTGACTTCGGCGAAGATTGTGGCGCCGCCGACGGCTGCGCGCGGTTTGCCGGTGGAAAAGGCCAAGAACGATAAGAAGTAGATTCGCTAGAGCAGGTTCCTTCCTTTTGCGGCGGGCGCCGGATGGTTTTCCGGCGCTTTTGCCGCGCACCCGTGTGCGGTATGTCTCCCGGACCCCTGAGCGCCAGTCTCGAGTTGCGATCGAATCCTAAAAAGAGTGTCGCACCTACGGCGCTGGACGTCTTATTGCGCGGATACCCAACGCTTATGCGTTGGGCTAAGTTCTGCCGCGCCTCCGGCGGTGGCGCCGCGATTCACCCGTTGATGCTGCTCGCTGTGCAACCCTGGTGAATCGTTTCGGCGAGGCCAAAGCAGACCCCTCGCTCCGCTCGGGATGACATACCTGTTCGGTGGGTGCGCAATGGGCGTCCCCGGAAGATTATTCCTCGGACGGGAAAGCCATGGGTTCGTCGAAGCTGCCGCCGTAGATGTTGGGGACTTTGCCGCCCATCTGGCGGAGGTAGGCGCAGAGCTGGCCGCGATGGTGAATAGTGTGGTGGAGCATGAACTGGAGATACAGGACCATGGGATTATTGTAGATCCCGAAAAAGGGCACGGGAGTGGCCCAGACTTCCGGCGAGATTTGCGCGACTTTCGGGAATTTTGACTCGAAGCCGTCTTCGTATAGAGCGACGATGTCATCCGTGTTGCCAATATCGCCGGGCATGGAGTCATCTTCCATTTCAAATTGACCGCCGAGGAAGCCATCGAGGAACCAGATTTCCGAGGAGCCGATGTGCCAGGCGAGTTCCAGAGCGCTGCGGGAATCGGGATGCGGGCGATAGCCGTCTTTGCCTACCGGCACGGCTTTGAGGACGCGGCGCGTGGTGGCGTATTCCTTCTGCAACGACGGCAGAAAGATCTCCGCGAGAAGTTTTGCTTGCTCGGGCGTCATGATATAGCTCCCTTCACGGAACCTGGCCGAAACTAGACTCAGCGGCTAGAACCGTACTTCCATAAGATGCCGGCGAGACTGCTAAAGACACGCGGCGGCAGCGGGTCGTCGCGCGGTAAATTTTCCTATGCGGGCTTCCAGCGCAGGATCGGTTTGCGCGCGGCGGCTACTTCGTCGAGGCGTCCTACGCGCGTGCTGTGCGGCGCCGTCTTTACCAGCTCGGGATTGGCGTCCACCTCGGCGGCGATGGAGCGCATCGCGTCAATGAACAGGTCGCATTCCTGCTTCGATTCGGATTCCGTGGGTTCGATCATCATCGCGCCGGACACGATGAGCGGGAAGGCGGTAGTGTACGGGTGAAAGCCGTAGTCAATCAGGCGCTTGGCGATGTCCATGGTATTGACGCCGCGAGCTTTCTGGCGCGCGTCGCTGAAAACCACTTCGTGCATGGAAGGCAGATTGTAGGGCAGATCGAAATAAGGCTCGAGATTTTTGCGAATGTAATTGGCGTTGAGCACCGCATCTTCAGTGGCCTGGCGAATGCCGGGGCCGTAGGCGAGCGTGTAAGCCAGAGCGCGGAGCAGCACTCCGAAATTTCCGGCGTAGGCGCGCACGCGCCCGACTGATTTGGGGCGCTGGTGGTCGAGGGTGTAGGCGCCGTCTGGTTTCTGAACGACCACCGGAACTGGCAGGAACGGCTCGAGTATTTTCTTGACCACTACGGGCCCGGCGCCGGGGCCGCCGCCGCCGTGCGGGGTCGAGAACGTCTTGTGGAGATTGAGGTGCATGACGTCCACACCGAAATCGCCGGGGCGCGTGACGCCGGCGAGCGCGTTCATATTGGCGCCGTCCATATAGAGCAGGGCGCCGCGCTCATGCAGGATCGCGGCGATTTCGGCGATGCGCTCTTCGAAGACTCCCAGGGTGCTGGGGTTGGTGATCATCAGCGCGGCGACATCATCGGTGACGAATTCGCGGAGATGGTCGGTATCGAGCTGGCCGCGGCTATTGGATTTAATGTTTTGCACTTCGTACCCGGCGATGACGACCGAAGCGGGATTGGTGCCGTGCGCGGAATCGGGAATCAGCACTTTGTGACGCGCGTTGCCCTGACTTTCGAGGTAGGCGCGAATCATCAGCAAGCCGGTGAGTTCACCCTGCGCCCCGGCCGCGGGTTGTAACGTCGCGGCGTCCATGCCAGTGATCGAAAGCAGGCATTTCTGCAAATCGTGAAGGATGCGCAGAAGGCCCTGCGAGACTTCCGCGGGCTGTTCGGGATGTTCCGTGGCGAGGCCCTCGAGGCGCGCGACGAATTCGTTGACGCGCGGGTTGTATTTCATGGTGCAAGAGCCGAGCGGATACATGCCCAGGTCAATCGCGTAATTCCAGGTGGAAAGACGAGTGAAGTGGCGGATGACCTCGATCTCGCTGACTTCGGGGAAGCCTTCGATGGAGTCTCGGGTAAAGGCAGACCCGAGCGCGGCGGCTGGGTCAACCGCTGGGACGTCGAGCGGCGGGAGTTCCATGCCGCGTTTGCCGGGCGCGGATTGCTCGAAGATCAGGCCTTCGTTCTGGCTGACGTGCGCGCGGGCTTTGCCGACGTTTTTTACGGGGGCTTCGAGATCGCTGAGTTTCGAGTTCAAAGTGGTAATGCTCCTTGGTGCCACAAACGTAATTGCCGATCTAATTTCCGAGGGAACTTCAGGGGCCAAAGCCCCAATTGCCGCACTCTGCTTTTGGCGCGGCTAAAGCCGCTCCCCACAAACTCTCGCGTCGCAATTGAAACGCGGGCACGGCATGCCGTGCCCCTACGACTTGGCGCTAGACCGGCTTCTCCAGGATGCGGCGGACGGCGGTTGCGAACCTTTCAATTTCGGCGCGCGGCGTCGTTTCCGTCACGCAGACGACGGCGCGCTTGGTGAGATCCGCGTAATGCACGCCAAGCGCGTAAGGGCCGATGATTTTTTCCTTCAGCAGCTCGG
Organism: uncultured Acidobacteriota bacterium; assembly: GCA_963804655.1. Classification (GTDB taxonomy): domain Bacteria; phylum Acidobacteriota; class Terriglobia; order Acidiferrales; family UBA7541; genus Palsa-295. Next base: position 1,576,064 of record CAWDRE010000002.1, read on the forward strand.
CGTTGATCATTTTCACTGAGCGCGGGAATTCGAGTGTGAATTCATTGAACGTGGGGCCGCTGAAAACGCGGCGCACGCCGGGAATTTTTTGTAGTTCGGCCTGGGCGAACCGCGCCTTGGCCAGATTCTGCAGCGCTTGCTCGCGCAAACCTTCTTTGCCGATGAGGCAAAGATGGATGGTGGTGGCGAGAGCGTAGAGCGCTTCGTTAGTGCAGATGTTGGAAGTGGCTTTCTCGCGGCGTATATGTTGCTCGCGCGTGGCGAGAGTCAACACGAAACCGCGATTACCGGCGGCGTCGGTCGTTTGTCCTGCGAGGCGCCCGGGCATCTGCCGCACGAATTTATCGCGCGTGGCGATCACGCCAACGTAGGGACCGCCGTAGCTGGGAGCGATGCCGAAGGCCTGGCCTTCCATGGCGACGATGTCCGCTTCGGCGGGCGGGCGCACAACGCCGAGGGAGACAGCCTCGGTGATCGTCGAGACAAGTAGGGCGCCATCGGCATGCGCGACTGCGGCGAGCGCCGGTAAATCTTCGAGCACGCCGAAAAAATTGGGAGACTGCACGACAAGGGCTGCCGACGCGGCAAGCGTTTCCGGCTTGAGCGCGGCGCGGTCAATCTGGCCTGACTCGGTGTAGCCGATTTCCTCGACTTCGAGGCCGAGATTCTTCGCGTAAGTTTTCAGTACCTGGCGATATTCGGGATGCACGGAGCGCGCGATAAGAACGTGCCGGCGCCCGGTCAGGCGTTCGGCCATCAGGATGGCTTCCGTGAGCGCGGTCGAGCCGTCGTACATGGAAGCGTTTGCGACTTCCTGGCCGGTGAGTTGGCACATCAGCGTCTGAAATTCGAAGATTGCGGTCAGCGTGCCCTGCGCGAATTCGGCTTGGTACGGCGTGTAAGAGGTGAGGAATTCGCCGCGCTGGATCAGTGCGTCGGCAGCGACCGAACGAAGATGCTGGTAAACGCCGGCGCCGAGAAAGGAAGTGTAGCCGCGAGCGTTTTCGGCGGCGCGGGCCTGAAAATACTGGATGATTTCCGTTTCGGAAAGCGGCCCGGGAAGATTCAGCGGTTCGCGCAGGCGAAATTTTTGCGGGATGGAAGTAAACAGATCTTCGATGGAACGAACGCCGATGGCCGCGAGCATTTCCTGGCGTTCATTAGGGCTTTTGGGCAGATAACGCATCAGGCGGAATGTTCCTTTGCGGCTTCGGCGATGTAGGCTTGATAGGCGGCGGCGTCCATCAGGCCGGAGACTTCCTTGGGATCGGCAAGTTTCACTTTGATCAGCCACGCGGTGCTGTGCGGATCTGAATTGATTTTCTCAGGCGCGTCCACGAGCGCGGGATTTGTTTCGGTGACTTCGCCGGAAACGGGGCTGTAAATTTCGCTGACGGCTTTCACCGATTCCACCGTGCCGAAGGATGAGCCGGCTTGCAGTTTGGCGCCGGCTTTGGGCATTTCGACGAAGACGACGTCGCCAAGTTCCTGTTGAGCGTAATCGGTGATGCCGATCGTGCCGATATCGCCCTGCACCTTCACCCATTCATGCTGTTTCGTATAGCGGTAATCCGTGGGATACATTTTCCCTCTCTATTTAGATGCGCTGGAGCTATTGCGGTCGCTTATAAAAGGGTAGCGGGACGATGCGCGCCGCGGCGGCCTGCCCACGAATACTGATTTCGATTTCCGTCCCGACGGCGCTGGATTCCGGCGGGACGTAGGCCATACCGATATTTTTCTTCAAAAATGGCGCGGGGCAGCCGCTGGTGACGCGCCCGGCTTCGCGCCCGGCGATGAGCACGGGGTAACCGTCGCGGCCGATGCGCCTATCGAGCATTTCGAAGCCGACGAGCTTGCGCGGCAAGCCGGTTTGCTTTTGTTGAGCGAGCGCGTCGCTGCCGAGGAACGGAGCCTTCTCCATTTTGCAGATCCAGGCGAGGCCGGCTTCCCAGGGCGTGGTGGTGTCGTCAATTTCGTGGCCGTAGAGGCACATGGCGGCTTCCAGGCGCAGAGTGTTGCGCGCGCCGAGGCCGCAGGGAATCATTTTCGCGAATTCGCCCGCGTGCATCAGGTCGTTCCACAATTTTTCGGAGTGTTCAGGCGCAAAATAGATTTCGAAGCCGTCTTCGCCGGTGTATCCAGTGCGAGCGATCAGGCAATCCACGCCGCTGACTTTGCCGAAGGCGAAATGGTAGTAGCGGATGTGGTCGAGCGCGACGGGAGTGAGATGTTGCAGGATCTCTTTCGCGCGCGGGCCTTGAATGGCCAGCTGCGAATAGCGCGAGCCGGCGTTTTCGACTGTGGCGTCAAATTTATTGTTGGCGACGATGTGGCCGAAGTCGGCGTCCTGATTGCTGGCATTGACGCAGAGCAAGTAGTGCGTATCCGAGATTTTGTGGACCAGCAGGTCATCAACAAAGGTGCCGCGAGAAGTCATCAGGCCGGAATAGTGGGCCTGGCCGACGGTGAGCTTCGCAGCGTTGTTGCAGCTGACCCACTGGACGAGTTGCAGGGCACCGGAGCCGCGGATTTCGAGTTCGCCCATGTGGCTGACGTCAAAGAGGCCGGCGCGGCTGCGCACGGCTTCGTGTTCGGAGAGGATGCCGGAGTACTCGAGGGGCATGTCCCAGCCGCCGAAATTGACCATCTTGGCGCCGAGGCGGCGGTGGATGGAATTCAGGGCTGTTTTGCGCAATTCGACGGCGGCCGACGTGTTCACAGGGGAATTCTCATGAAAGCGGTTAAACATTGACGCTAGCATGTGAGTTTTTTAGTGTCAAGGAACGCAGGAGCGCGAAGCGGAGGCGCTTTAGAATCCGGATGCGAATTGCGGCGCGCCGCAAACAGGTTCTTTTCCGGCGGGAGGACCTGCTGTTGGTTCGGCCATCTACTTGACCTTTATGGTTACCGTCGGAGCAGGGCACGAGATGTCCAGTACCCTCATCTCCTTGCTGGCAAGCGCGATTCGTTGCAATGCGGTGTAGGCCGCCGGCACAACCTCTCCCTCAAGTCGATAGGATCCTCTCTTGGCAGGGAGCTTTACGAGCTCCTCTGACCCATAAATTTCATTTTGCGATAGGCGAATCCCGGATTTCGGGTCGGTCAACATCTGGACGACATCCACTTGGTCCCACCAGAAGTCCACCGAGCAGCCACCCTGATTGACCACTCTGTTCGTTCGGTCATGAATCAATAGTAGATAGGACCCCATTTGACTGCTGCAGCCGCTGAGGCGAAACAAGTACAGAGGCGACTGAGCAGTGTTTTCAACGGTGAACTTTACCTTCATTGCGGCGCCGGGGCGATATACGGTTTTGTCCGTAAGGAACTGAAAATTGATTCCGTCACATTGCTCTGACATCGGAGGTGCGCCAATTAACGCCAGGCTGAACAAAAGCATTCCCACGGTGTTGATGCACACGCATATGGCATTTTTCATTGCCGAGTCCTCACCGCGATTTTGCTTCTTCCATGATTAGATCATGCTCGCAAAATCGTCCACTTAGCGAGTTCTTATATGTGGCCTTCGTGACCCGCTGGCTGACGCGCGCTCGGGACTAACAGCTACAGATTTAACACAGAGGGCACAGAGCCGAAAAACAGGAGGGCACGGAGATACCGTGCGAGATTTGTGGGGCTTGCTCCACGCATCCGCTTCGGCTCTCGGGCCCACTCGCCCCCGCGATTGGCGCAGATTCAGGGCATGTTGGCGAGGGAATTGGGGTGCGCAAGGCGCTTGTGGCTGCGTCGCGGTTGCCCTACTATTGGTCGAATGGAGACCGTGAGCGGTCCGGAGAGGCCTCAACCGTGATTACGCTGTGCTCGCAGTGCGACAAACCGGAAATGCAATGCACTTGCGAGAAGTTCTGCTGCTTTTGCCAGTCGCAATACAATATTCGTCTGGCGGTGGACGGAATGTATTATTGTCCGGACTGCCGCGAAGCCTGCGATGTGCGCGTTGCCGACAAGGAAGAGCACTGATCTTGGAGCCTACACCCGGGTTTTCAGCCACGGGCTTCACCGATGAGCACTGAGCGATGAGCAACGAGCCGGCGCGAACCGAACTCACGCTGCCCCATGACGAGCGGTTGCTCGGCGCTATTACCACGGTGGTGCAACATGCGTCGCAGCGCTGCGGCCTGTCTGTGGAGTCGCAGGAAGGGCTGGCCTTCGCGGCGATCGAAGCGGCGCGCGAAGCTTTTCCCTTGATGGACGGACGAACGGCGGGAGAGCCGAAGGTGAAAGTGGTGGTCTCGGACTATCCGGACCGGGTGGAAGTCGCGATCGAGCACACCGGAGAGCCGCTGCCTACGGCGGGCCTCGATACTTTCGTGAAAGACGCCGTGGCGGGTTCCGACGCGGGATTGAGCATGGCGCTGCAGATGACGCAGGTGGATCGGGTGAAGTATGAAACGCGCGATGGCGTCTCGCGCATGACGTTGATCAAGTATTGCGATGGAAGCAAGAGCAAGGCGACGGTCTAGTCCGCAGAATCCGCATTTTTCCCCGTCGTTTCCCGTCCTGAGGCCGCCAAAAACCCCCGCTCGATGGAAAATATTGCGTTAGGACCTGATCACATCGGAGCGGCGAAGGCCTTGGTCTGAATGAGCGACATCAATTGCTCCTGGCTGACGGGAGCATCCACCTTCAGACGATCGCCACTGGGAGTGACGCGGACTTGGTCAATTGTTTTGGCGAGCGCGGGATTGGTCTGCGCTTCCTGATAGCGGCGGTACATCAGGCCGGCTTGCATGGCCGCGCTGAGCAGGTTCGCGTCGTCCACGGAATCGCAGACTGCCTGGAAGTGGGCGTCCACGCCGTCATCGGCGTTGATATTGATGATCATGGCGTGCATGCGCGCGATGATGGCAGCGGCCTGCGGGAACTGGCTGGCTTGCGGAACCAATTGCTGCATGGCCAGGTGGGTGTGGTCTTTATCCAGGATGGCCCAGATGATTCCGTTGCCATTGGCTTCGGAGATCAGCGGAAATAGCTTGCCGGTGAGCAGAGTTTCTTCGCCGCCCATGCGGACGTTGATGAGATGTTCGAGCACGGAGCGATTGCCGAAAGCGGCTGTGTTGGCATCGAAGAAGACGAACAGAATATCGCCGGCCGCAGCGCCGCTGCCGAACGCGTAGAGGTGGAATCCCTGCACTTCGAACACCGGAACTTTTTGGGCTTTGAGCTTGGCTTCCGAAGCGGAGGGATCGAACTGGCCGAGTGCGATGCCGACAGTGTCATCGCCCTTTCCGCTGGTGATATTGGCCCAGGCGATTTCTTCTACCTGGGAATTCGGGTCAACTCCCGAGGAGCCGAGGAATTGTTCGAATTGCTTGAAGCGCGGCGGGAGCACCTGGTCATTCAACTGCGAGAACCAGGAGAATTTTCGCGCGGCCTTGAGGTCGGCGTAGGCAAATTCGCCCACATTTTTCGGGAACATGGCGATGATGGCGGTGCTGAGCGTGCCGGCCGATGTGCGCGATGGTGCGATCGTGACGGTGCTTAAGAGCAAAGCCGCAGCCAGCAAACTTGATATTGCCGATCGTAGGATCGATTGTTTCACTGTTTGTCCCCTCAGTTCCGGTTGTTTCGTCTTCGCTAGAAATAGTTTAGCGCCCCACGTTCACGGGACTTTCCGCGACGCGCGCAGCCAGCGATGCAGACTGCGAGCGCAACCTGGATGCAAACGCGCTGTCGGTGATGGATTCCAGGTTGATGGTCACGTTTTCCAGCGCGCCACGCACAGCGGCGGCGGCCATCAAGCGTCCCACGCGGATGTCTGAATACATAGACGGGCTGGCGATGGTTTCCAGTTGCCCGAGCCGGTCAAATACTTCCATGGCTTTTTGCGCGACTTCCAGCGGCACGTTCGCGGCGCCATGCAAAGCCTGCTGAATCGCTGCGTCGCGGTTCCTCTCCTGTTCAGACGTTTCTTTTGGCAGCTTGTAAGCAGCCATTACCTGCTCGAAGGAGGCGGAATCGCGGTCAATCGCTGCAGAGAGCGCGCGGGAAGCGGCTTGAAAGTCGGCTAAGGCCTCGCTCAATTCGTCCACGTGCGCGGCCTGCGACTTTTTCTTGCGCGAGAGGCCGGCCACCATCTGTCCCAGGCTGGCTCCAAGCGCACCGGCCAGGGCCGCTACCGAGCCACCGCCGGGCGTGGCAGTTGGCTCGGCGACGGCGTCGAGAAAAGGCTGCACGAGTGACGCGAATTTGCCGGAACCATCGGGAGCCGCAGCGCCGCCCAGCGAAGCTTCGATACGATTCTCAAACACTTGCGCGGGAGAAAAGTTCTCCAGCTGCAGGTAGAAATCGGCGGTGAGTTCGATGGCGCGCTTGGGAATCAGGCCCACGATTTCGCTGCCAACGATGGACACGCCGTAGCGTTCGGCTTCACGCTTCACCATTTCGAAGACGCGGTGCAGCGGAGTCTGTTCGAAGTCCGTCATGTTGATAGAAACTTGCGCGAGATGGCGGGCGCGGAGATCCACGCCCATGGCCTTCACGTAGCGCAAGCCGCCATTCGAGAAACGGATGTTCTTGGAGATTTTTTTGGCGATTTCGATGTCGGGAGTGTTCAGGTTGATGTTGTAGGCGACGAGGAATTTGCGCGCGCCGACGACCGTGGCACCGGCCGTGGGGTGCAGGCGCGCTTCACCGATGTCCGGAGCGCGCTCGGGATTTTTGGGCACTTCGGCGAGCAGGCCTTCGAATTGGCCTTTGCGGATATTTTCGAGATTGGCGCGATCCGGCCGTTGCGCGGCGGCTTCGTAGAAATACACGGGAATTTTGTAGCGTTCCCAGATTGCGCGGCCCACTTTCTTTGCGAGGGCAACACAATCTTCGATGCTGACGCCTTCAACGGGGATGAACGGCACAACGTCGGTGGCGCCCATGCGTGGATGCGCGCCGGAATGCCTGGTGAGATCAATCAACTGGGCAGCTTGGCCGACGCCGCGCAGGGCCGCTTCCGCGACGGCTTCGGGCTCGCCGGCAATGGTGATGACGCTGCGATTGTGGTCGGCGTCACTTTCGCGATCGAGCAGGTAGATTCCCGGCACTTCGCGCATGGCCGCGACGATGGCGTCAATTTTGGCCGCGTCGCGTCCTTCGGAAAAATTCGGAACACATTCAACGAGTCGTTTCATGAAGTCAGAGATTCTTCGAGTGGATGACGGCGCCGCGTTTCATGGTGAAGCTGCAAAGATTCACTCCAAAATAATACGGGATTTCACGGTAGTCGGCCACGTCAAAGGCGGCGACGTCGGCATATTTGCCAACCTCGAGCGAGCCGACGCGATCGTGCTGGCGAAGAGAGTACGCGGGGTTGATGGTGGCGGCGGTGATGGCTTCCGCGGGAGTCATGCGCATTTGCGTGCAGGCCAAAGACAAAATCATGGACATGCTGAGCGTGGGGCTGGTGCCGGGGTTGAAGTCCGTGGCGACGCCGACGATGGCACCGGCGTCAATCAGCGCACGCGCGGGAGCGTACTTTTTCAGGCCGAGATGGAAACAGCAGCCGGGAAGCAGGGTGCAGACGACGTTGGAAAGCGCGAGCGCGCGAACGTCGCCGCGATTTATTTTTTCCAGATGATCGGCGCTGGCGGCTTGCAGTTCGATGGCGAGGCGCGCGGCGCCCGTATTGGCGATTTGCTCGGCGTGAATGCGCGGAACCAGGCCGCCGGCGCGCCCTTCAGCGAGAACACGGCGCGCTTGTGGGACCGTGAATGCGCCGCGATCGCAGTAAACGTCGCAGAATTCGGCGAGGCCGGCCATCGCGACGGTGGGAATCCAGCGCTGGACCAGCAGATCCACATAGGCGTCAGGGCGTTTGCGAAATTCGCGCGGAACGACGTGCGCGCCGAGAAAGGTGGCGCGAATGTCCACGGGATGGCGCTGATGAAGTTGCGCAAGCAGCTCGAGCATTTTCAGTTCGCTCTTCCAATCGAGGCCGTAGCCGCTTTTCGCTTCGATGGTGGTGGTGCCGTGCATCGCGAATTCGTTCAGGTTCGCGATGGCGCGAGCTTCGAGCTGGCTGGCCGGCGCGCGCCGCAGATGCGCAACCGTGGAGCGGATGCCGCCGCCTTTGCCGGCGATTTCTTCGTAGGTGGCGCCGGCGTTGCGCTGTTCGTATTCCGCGGCGCGGCTGGCGGGGAAAATCAAATGGGTGTGCGAATCCACGAAGCCGGGAAGGGCCACGCGGCCGGCCAGATCGAGTTTTTCGGCGCGGCGCGCGGCGCGGAGTTTTTCGATGCGGCGGCGCGGGCCGATCGCGGCGATGCGGTCTTCGTGAACCAGGATGGCGCCGTCGCGAATGATGCCCAGTTCACCGAGAGCTCTGCCGCGGCGCGGAACGGGCCCGCGCAGCGTCAAGAGCTGCGAGCAGCCGGTGATCAGCCAATCTGGCATGGGCGATTGGATACTAACGCCGGGAGAGCGCAAAGACCACAGAGGGATACGGATTCATCAATACGCCCAGCGATTAGACGTGCGCGCAAGGATGAGGATTGCGCCGGCGAGATGCGTGCCTAGCGGCGGGCAGAGCTTCGCTACGCTTTTGCTGCTTGCGCGAGGTAAGCCGGAGCGAAAACTTCGCTGACGAATGACTCGAGCGTCGTCGGAGTCGTGTTCTTCGCCGTGCGTTCCTCCAGCGGCACTATCAGCCCGGCGTTCCCGCCCTTCCACATTTCAATTACGAGCTCCGCCGTTTTCTTCGGCAGGCCCATCTGCACCAGGGCGGGCTCCAGCATCATGAACGGCACCTGCATGTAGGAAAGTTTCGGTTTGCCAATCGCATTGCCTACGACGGATGCGGCCTCTTTCATCGAAATGTCGCGTTGGCCGTGGAGTTCCTGGGTCGAACTGCCGGAAAAATCGCGCGCGGCGAGGCGGGTTGCGGCGTATGCCCCGATATCCTTTGTAGCAATCCACGGCATTGCCATATCGCCTTTCAAACCACCCGGAAGGATTCCCATCGAGCGCAACGGCGGGATGCTCATCAGCAGATTTTCCATGAAGTAAGCGGCGCGCAAGTGGAGTACGTTGAGGCCAGCGATGCGATTCAGCTTTAGTTCCTGATTATGCAGGCCGACGATGGGGCCCGTCTTTTCCGCGTGCTGCGCGCCGATGCTGCTGAGGCTTACGACGCAAGGCACGCGCGCGTTCGCGATCGCCGCGGCGTAGGAATCGGAAACCCGTTCCTGATGCGCGCGCAGATCTGGTTGCGAAACATCCTCGGGAAGCACGAGATAGACGGCGGTGGCGCCTTCGAAAGCTTTGGTCATGGAGGCTGCGTCTTCCACGTTGCCGACGAACGCTTCGGCTCCTTTCTGAACCAGAGGCTCGAGCCGCTTCGCGTCGCGGCCGATCACGCGGACTTTTTCGCCTTTGGCGAGCAATGCTTCCGCTGCAGGCCTTCCCGTGTGTCCGGTTGCTCCGGTGATTACGATCATTGTTCGCTCCTTATGATTGGAAGGCTGAAGAGAGATCCTTCGCTGCGCTCAGGATGACGACGAACGGCGGGCGCGTGGCGCTTCGTCAGTCGAAAAAAAGCGGCAGCGAGCTGCCGCACTCCCGGAAAAAGCTAGGGCATCGGGATCCTTACTCCGGACTTTTTTGCGAAATTGATGGCTTCGTCGTAGCCGGCGTCCACGTGACGGGCTATGCCGATGCCGGGATCGTTGGTAAGGACGCGCTGGATGCGCTCACCCATTTCCTTCGAGCCATCGGCGACGGTGACTTGCCCCGCGTGCAGCGAATAGCCGATGCCAACTCCACCGCCATTGTGAATGGAGACCCAACTGGCGCCGCTGGCGGTATTCAGCAGGGCATTGAGCAGCGGCCAATCGGCGACGGCGTCCGAGCCGTCCTGCATTTTTTCCGTTTCGCGGAATGGCGAGGCGACCGAGCCGCAATCGAGATGGTCGCGGCCGATGACGATGGGGCCTTTCAGTTCGCCGCTGGCCACGAGCTGGTTGAGCGCGACGCCGAAACGATCGCGTTCGCCGTAGCCCAGCCAGCAGATGCGCGCGGGCAATCCCTGAAAACGCACGCGCTTTTGCGCGAGCTTGATCCAGCGCGAAAGAATTTCGTCGTGCGGAAACATTTCGAGTACGAGCTGGTCGGTGCGATGAATGTCCGATGCTTCGCCGGAAAGCGCGACCCAGCGGAAGGGGCCGCGGCCCTCGCAGAAAAGCGGGCGAATATAAGCGGGCACGAAGCCGGGGAAATCGTAGGCGTTTTTCACGCCGTGCTGGAAAGCGAAGGTGCGGATGTTGTTGCCGTAATCAAACGTGACCGCGCCCATTTTTTGCAGGGCGAGCATGCCTTCCACGTGGCGCGCCATCGAATCGAGGGAGCGCTTCTCGTAGGTTGCGGGATCGGTCTTGCGAAGATCGGCAGCCTGCTCGACGTTGAGACCTTGCGGGATGTAACCGCCGATGGGGTCGTGCGCGCTGGTTTGATCGGTGAGCAAATCGGGAAGCACGCCGCGGCGGGCGAGCTCGGGAATCACGTCTGCGCAATTGCCGACCAGGCCGACGGAGGTGGCTTCCTTTTTGCGCACCGCATTTTTCAAGATGCGCAGAGCTTCATCGAGGTCATTGACCATCACATCGCAATAACCGGTTTTCACGCGGCGCTTGATGCGTTCGGGGTCAGCGTCAATGCCAAGAAATGCCGCGCCGTTCAGCGTGGCGGCGAGAGGTTGCGCTCCGCCCATCCCGCCCATGCCGCCGCTGACGACAAGTTTTCCGGCGAGGTCGCCGCGGAAATGCCGGCGCGCGGCGGCTGCGAAGGTTTCATAGGTACCCTGCAAGATGCCCTGTGAACCTATGTAGATCCAGCTGCCGGCGGTCATCTGCCCGTACATCATCAGGCCGGCGCGATCGAGCTCGTCGAAATTTTTCCAGTCGCTCCAGTGGCCGACGAGATTGGAATTCGCGATCAGGACGCGCGGGGCGTAAGAGTGCGTGCGAAAAATTCCGACCGGCTTGCCGGATTGCACGAGCAGTGTTTCGTCATTTTCGAGCGAACGGAGCGAGGCGACGATAGCGTGGTAACTGTTCCAATTGCGCGCGGCTTTGCCGCGGCCGCCATAAACAATCAGGTCTTCCGGCTTTTCTGCCACTTCGGGATCGAGGTTGTTCATCAACATGCGCAGGGCGGCTTCCTGCTGCCAGCCTTTGCATGAGAGGGTCGCGCCGCGCGGCGCGCGTACCGGTTGGTAGCCAGCGGCTTCTTCGGTGGCTAGCTTGGACATTCGCGTTTCTCCCGCAGCTATCTTAGCGCAGACCGGGGGAGGTGGCGAATATCGAAACACCGATACAAAACGTGCGGGAAAAACAAGATTGAAACACAGAAATCACTGAGAACCGTGGAGTGCCCGGAGAACCCGAGGCTGTTCGCGCTGTGGCTTTCAGGGCTATTGCGCTGCCGGAAACGAGTGCCCGCTGCATAGCCGGGATGCGATGTGGGTTCGATGGCGCGGAGCGGGCTTGCGGGGCCAATCGCGTTGCGTGGTGGTTTCCTATACGTTAGAGTTGCTGGAGCGCACATGGACTATCCCTCACTCAACAAACTTTTCCTGGAAGCGGTAGATCGTTATGCAAATCCGAAGGCGCAGGTTTACAAGGCCGCGAACGGCGTCTGGGAATCCGTCTCCGCGCCGGAAATGCTGCGCCGGGTGGCGGGCTTGTCGAAAGCGCTGAGCGAACTGGGAATCAAAGCGGGCGACCGGGTGGGATTGTTTGCGCCCAACTGCCCGGAATGGCACGTGGCGGATTTTGCCATCACCGGGCTCGGCGCTGCGAGCGTGCCGATTTATTTCAACGAATCAGCGGACCGGCTGGTTTACATCCTGAACGATTCCGGGGCGCGGGTGGTGTTTACCGCGGGAGAAGCGCAGGCGCGAAAAATCGCGGAGGCGCGCGAGCGCGTGCCGCAGTTGGAGCATGTGATTTCAGTGGTTCCGCCCGCCGATCTGCGCGGGGATATCCTGCGCTACGAGACATTGATTGCGACGACGGGAGACGCTGACGTCGCGGAATACCGCCGGCGTTCGGCTGAAGTGACCGGCGGCCAGCTTGCGACGATCATCTACACTTCCGGAACAACCGGCGAGCCCAAAGGCGTGATGCTGAACCATTCGAATCTCTCGTCGAATGCGGTTGACTCGGTGCAATTCTATGAATTTCTCCCTGGAGACGTGACCCTGGAATTCTTGCCGCTGGCGCACGTTTACGAACGGACGGTCGGGTACGCCTACCTTTTTCGCGGCGTTTCGATTGCGTACGTTGCGGCGATCGAAGAAGTGGCGCAAGCGATGCTGGAAGTGCATCCGACGACGACCGCGGCTGTTCCGCGATTTTTCGAGAAAATGTACGCGAACATCCTGGAAAAGGGACATCAGGCGACCGGCCTGAAACGCAAGATTTTCGATTGGGCGCTGCATGTGGCGGCAGAGGCCACGCCATGGCGCGCTTACGGAAAAGCACCCTCGGCAGGCTTGAAATTGCGCTGGAGTATCGCGGACAGGCTGGTCTATTCGAAAATACGCGCGGGGCTGGGCGGACGGATTCGCTCGTTCTGCTCGGGTGGCGCGCCGCTGGCGCCGGAACTGGCGGAATTTTTCTGGTCGTTGAATTTGCCCGTGTATCAGGGGTACGGATTGACGGAGACCGCGCCGGTGGTTTCGGCCAACGTGCCGAACGCGAACAAGGTGGGAACGGTGGGGCGTCCGCTGCCGCACGTGGAAGTACGCATCGCGGACGATGGCGAGATTCTGGTGAAGGGCCCGAACGTGATGCAGGGCTATTACAGCAAGCCCGATGCCACCCGCGAAGTATTGGCCAATGACGGATGGTTCCGCACGGGAGACATCGGCCGAATTGATGAAGACGGCTATCTGGTGATCACCGACCGCAAGAAAGAATTGCTGAAGACGGCAGCGGGGAAGTTCGTGGCGCCCGCGCCGATTGAAAACATGCTGAAGACTTCTCCGTACATCACGAATGCGATCGTGGTGGGCGACAGGCGAAAATTCGTGTCGGTGCTGCTCGTGGTGAATTTCACGGCGATCGAGGCGGAGGCGAAGAAGCAGGGGCATGAATTTGCGGGGCCTTCACAGGCGATCGCCGATCCGTGGGTGCGCGATTTGATATCGCGCGAGGTCGAGCGGCTGACGGCTCCCCTGGCACAGTACGAGAAACCGAAGCGTTTCGCGCTGCTGGAGCAGGATTTTACTTACGCGAACGGCGAACTCACCTACACGCTGAAAATGAAGAGGCGGGTGATCGAGCAGCGTTACCAGGATTTGATTGCGCGGCTGTACGCGGACGTGGAAGAGCCGCGGCCGCAGCACCTGGCTTGAACGCCGTCGTCCTGCCCGCGCTAGAATAGATTGGGGAGCATTCATGGCTGACCAACTGGTGATTGCGGGGCGCGCTTTTAATTCGCGCTTGATCGTGGGGACGGGGAAATACCGCAGCTTCGAGGAAATGCGGCGCGCGCATGAAGCCTCCGGCGCGGATATGGTCACCGTGGCGGTGCGGCGCGTGAATCTCACCGACAAATCCAAGGAATCGCTGCTCGATTACATTGACCGCAAGAATTTTTTCATCTTGCCGAATACCGCGGGTTGCTACACCGCGGATGAAGCGGTGCGCACGGCGCGCCTGGGGCGCGAAGTCGGTTTATCGGAATGGGTGAAGCTGGAAGTGATCGGCGACCAGCAAACTTTGTTTCCGGACACGGAACAATTGATCAGCGCGACGAAAACCTTGGTGGCGGAAGGGTTCGTCGTTCTGCCGTACACGAATGACGATCTGATCGCCGCGCGCAAGCTCATTGACGCCGGGGCTGCCGCGGTGATGCCTTTGGGCGCGCCGATTGGTTCCGGCATGGGAATTCAGAATGTGGCGAATTTGCGGATTTTGCGCGAACGGATCACGGAAGTGCCGTTGATCGTGGATGCAGGTGTAGGAACGGCCTCGGACGCGGCGCTGGCGATGGAATTGGGCGCGGACGGCGTGTTGATGAATACGGCGATTGCCGAGGCGCAGGACGCCGTGCTGATGGCCGAGGCGATGGGCTCGGCCGTGGATGCGGGGCGCAAGGCTTTCTTGGCTGGGCGAATTGAGAAAAAATTGTATGCGGCCGCTTCGAGCCCGCTGCACGGCGTGGTGAGGTAGTTTCGCGCCGCGACGTTTGAAACCCTACCGCATCGTAATCCGACAATCGAGATTGTGATTCCGAGAGCGAAGTTCGCCCGCGGAATTTGGTTTTTCTCTGACGTCGAGACGAAAAGCAGATCCCTCGCTGCGCTCGGGATGACATTCCCACGCGCGCAGCGGCTCAATGAGACGCAGCACCTATCGGAACAACACGTGCCAGAGGATGTCCACCAGCGCGTGGACCAGTGCGGCTGGGAACAGCGATTTCGTTTTCATCCACGTGTGGCCGTAGAAGAGGCCGGCGATGGTTGCCAGAGCGACATATTTCCAGTTTGGGTAGGGCGCGTGGAAGATGTGCGAGAAGCCGAAGATGATGGACGCTGCGACCAACCCTATCCACTGATTTCTGAAGGTGCGCGAAAACAGATTCTGGAGGATTCCGCGAAATAGAAATTCCTCGGGCCACGCGGTGAAGAACAAAATCCCGATGATCGTGAGAGGCAGGGAACGCAGCCGCGCGACGGACGGATCGTAGGTGAGGAATCCGATGCGGATGCCGATAGCTACGGCGATCGCGGCGAAAATGGCGAAGTGTATGAGCACGTTGCCCGCGAAGCCGCGCCGCCACTCGATGGCGTAGCCGATTCCTTCCATGCGACGTAGCAGGACGAAGGCCGCGACTCCCGTGCTCAGCGCGAGAAGGATGGTGAGCGTGTGCGTCAATTGCGTGGGATACGGGAAGACGTGGTACATCCAGCGGAATTCCACTGGGAGCCAGACGATGACCGCGGCGGCGTAGTCAGCCCACGTGCCGGGCGGCTTGCCAGCGCTGCTTGCGACCAGCAGCGCGGGCAGCACTGCGTAGGCCGCGCCGATCAGCGCCATTTTCCAATCGGTGGTGACGCCGATGGTGTAAATCAGCACGGCGAAAAGCGGAAGCAGGGGCGCGAGCGCGGCGCCGTGTTCACCGAGCGATTGGCGGGCTTGATCGAGAACGCTGGGCGCGGCAAGAAACAATTCGAAGGCGAAGAGGACTGCAGCAACGCCGAGCGCCAGCGCGAACGCGCGGCCTCCGTAGCCGAGGCGCATTCCGAAAAATCCAGCGAGAATGACGATCGCGGCCCAGATACCGGCAGCGGTCGCCAGATTCATTTGCCGGGATTTCGAGTTGGTTGCCATCGGGAAGGATTTTACTGAACTGCGTGTGCGCGCCGCGAAGAATTTAGCTGCCGGTTCAATTTCGGAGTATCGATTTCTCCAGCGGTCCGTTACGCGTCGGTATGGGACGACTGGGAAAACAGGGCGTGTATATATCGTTCAGGAGCAGCGACGAACCGGCTGACCAATTGAAACGGCTGGCTTTCACGGTAGCTGATTTGGTGGACCTTTCCTTCGTCGAAGGAGAAAATTTGCGCATCCGGGTATGCCAGCAAGATTGGGGAATGCGTCGCGATGAGAACTTGGATGTCGTCGTTGTCGGTCAACAAATCATGAAGCAGAACAAGAAAGCTCAGCTGGCGTTGAGGAGACAGGGCAGCTTCGGGTTCATCCATAAGATAGAAGCCAGAACGCGCGAAACGATTTTGCAGCAACGAGAGAAATGATTCCCCATGCGATTGGTCATGCAGGCTCTTACCCCCATAACTGTTCGCAGCTCCCACGGCGTCTACGTGGCTCGCAACGTTGAAGAAGCTCTCGGCTCTGAGGTAAAAGCCACCCCCTGTCCTCTTAGTGAACGATAGGCGTAGCGCCTTAACCAGCGGCCCAACGGAGGTCACGGTGGCAGTAGTGCTTGGCGAGAAATTGCGGTTTCCACCTTCAAGCCCGAATCCGTAGTGAGCAGCGATTGCTTCCAAGAGAGTGGATTTTCCTGTTCCGTTCTCGCCGACGAAGAAGCAAACGCGGCTGGCAATATCTAGTGCATTGAACGATGCAAGCGCGGGAATGTTGAAGGGATATTCATTCCAGTGAGCCACGCGCCCACGCAATAAAGAAATCTTCTTAAGCCGCATCATAAGTAACAGCTCCAGGACGCTTTCATTATTTGCTGATCAAATCGCCGACGACGACCGCGTCAGCCAACTCAACAGTAACCCATCATTCGGAGCGGTTCAGTAATCCCGAAGAGTTGAGTTTCGGAAATTGAACAGCGACGGAAGCCTCTTTTGGGTTCCGGCCAAGCGATAGTTGTGCGATTCTGGTGCGGCTCAAAACTGCATGGCAGCGCCTCCCAAACAAGGACGACTGGCTTACATTGACTGGCTGCGCGGGCTGGCCTGCGTGTTGATGTTTGAGGTGCATTCGTACGATTCTTGGCTGAATGCTGCGGCGCGCCAGACGCACTTCTTCAAGTGGACGCAGCTCAGCGGGACGCTTCCCGCGCCGCTTTTTCTTTTTCTTGCCGGGGTTTCCTGCGCGCTGGTGACGGACAAATCGCGCAAGAAGGGCATCCCGCCGAACCAGATCGCGCGAACAATGATTTTGCGCGGCCTGGAAATTCTGGCGCTGGGCTATCTTTTTCGCTTGCAGGAATATTTGCTGGGGCTGCCCTGGGCGCCGTGGACCGACCTGCTGCGGGTGGACATTCTGAATACGATCGGGCTTTCGATCGTGATGGTGGCGATTGTCTCCTGGCTGGCGCGATCGCGGGCGGCCAACATCGCGCTGGCGCTGGCGGCGACGGCGACGATCGCCTTGACCACTCCGGCGCTGTACACGACTTGGCGGCCGAGTTGGCTGCCTTGGTACCTGGAGTCGTACATCAACGGAGTACACACTTTTAAATCGCCGCAGCCGTGGCTATTTCCGGTTTTTCCTTGGGCGGGATTCACGTTCGCTGGGCTGGCGCTCGGATTTTTTCTTTTCGACGATTGGGCGACGAAAAATCAGGCGAAGGCGATTGCGCTTACAGGCGCGGTGGGCTTGGCGCTGTATTATCTGGCGGCTTGGCTGGATGCGCGGCCGGTGCAGATGTTCGCGGTTTACGATTACTGGCACACCAGCCCTGACTTTTTTCTCGCGCGCGTGGGCATCATGATGGTTTTGTTTCCGCTGAGCTACTGGTGGTGCCGCTGGGTGGGGGCGCGGATTCCGTTCAGCCCGGTGGTGCAGCTGGGCCAGACTTCGCTGCTGGTTTATTGGGTGCACATCGAATTTGTGTACGGGCGATTTTCGATTTTGCGGAAGAATGGGGAATCTATTCCGATTGCTACGTTGGGATTTTTGATTATTACAGCGGCGATGGTTTTGTTGTCGATGGCGCGGACGCGTTCGAAAGGGCGTGGGGCGGAAATTATGGCTTGGTTTCGGAGTGGTTTGCAGAAGGTCAAAGACTAAAGATTTAACGCAGAGGACGCAGAGTAAAAGCAGAGAACGCTGAGAAAGATGAGCCTACCCCGGATACGGCTATTGAGAAGAACAAGGTTGTTGTTGCGGCTGCGGGTGCGCCGGATCGGTTGCTCGCGGCTGGGTTTTGAAGATGTGTTCGCCGGGACGCGCCAGGCCCATATCTTCGCGAGCTATGCATTCGATGGTGGCGGGATCGGTCTTCAGGTCTTTCACGTGGTTTTGCAGGGCCTGATTTTCTTTATCGAGCTGGTTGATTTCTTCCTGGATTTTGCGGGCTTCTACCTGCGAGCGGTGCATGGCCAAAACGCCGTGGGTGCCAAAGACATCTTGCAGAAGCAGCAGGGCAAAGCCGGCGACGAGAAACCAATTCATATTCCGGCGGAAAAAGCTGCGGAGCTGTTCGCTGAAACTTTCGCGCGGATTCGCAGCGGCGGCTGCCACTGCGCGTTCTTTCGGATGCCGGGTCTTTGTGTGCCGCTTCTTCACTTGGTGATCCAGGCCTGCGCGTCCTCTGCCAATTTTTCCGCGGCAGCGGGCTTCGTGGCTTCGGTGTAAATCCTCACGACCGGCTCGGTGCCCGAGGGGCGCATCAAGAGCCAGGACCCGTCATCGAAAATCAGTTGTAATCCGTCAGTGCGATCGATCTTGGCCACGTGGCGCCCCGCGAACTCACTGAAACTCTCGCCCAAACGGTCCGCCAGCTTCGCCTGCGTTTCCGCGGGAAGATGCAAATTCTTGCGGATGGGCCAGAATTCAGCGCCGACTTTGCGGAAAAGCTCGCGCAGCTGATCGGCCAACGAAGAGCCGCGCGCCGCGATCATTTCCGCCACCAGCAGGCACGCGAGGATGCCGTCTTTTTCCGGCAGATGGCCGCGGATGGTCATGCCCGCGCTCTCTTCGCCGCCGAGCGCAATCTTATCCTCGCGGAGCAGCGGACCGACATACTTAAAACCGACAGGCGTTTCGTAAACCTTAACGCCATGGAGGCGCGCGACGGCATCGAGCAGGTGCGTGGTTGCGACGCTGCGGGAAGCGCCAAGCTTCCAGCCGCGCGTTTCGAGCAAGTAATCGAAAACCAGACCCAGAATGTGGTTCGGCGAAACGAACGAGCCGTCGCGATCCAGGATGCCGAAGCGGTCGGCATCGCCGTCGGTGGCGAGGCCGGCGAGCGCCTTCTTTTCGAGCACCAGTTTTGTCAGCGGAGCGAGATTTTCTTCCGATGGGTCGGGGCCGGTGCCGTCGAAAAGGACGTCGCGCTTGGTGCGAATGGATTCCACGGTCATGCCGTGGTCGGCTAAGATGCGATCGAGCCAGCCCGCACCGCAGCCGTGGACCGCGTCATAGGCGAAATTGCCTTTGGCTTTGGTGAGCACGTCGAAGCGAATCAGTTTTTCGAGCTGCGCAAAATAGGGACCGCGCGGGTCAATCCGCTCGAAATCGTCGGCCATATCCTGAAACGGAGTCTCGTCTTCAGGCAACGCGGCGGCGCGCTTTTCGATGTCCTTCGTGATTTCAGGAAGCGCCGGGCCGCCGTCGGGGCCGGAAAATTTCAGACCATTGTATTCGGCGGGATTGTGGCTGGCGGTGATGTTGACGCCGCCATCGAGTTTATTGTGGATGATGGCGTGAGCGAGCACCGGAGTTGGCGTCGGCTCAGGACAGAAAACGATCCGGCAACCGTTTTTCCGCAAGACGGTGGCAGAGGTGCGCGCGAACTCCGGCGAAAAGAAACGTGTGTCGTGGCCCACGATGAGCTTCGGGGATTTCTTGTTCGCGGAGACATGTCCCGCGACGGCGGCGGAAGCACGGCGGACGCCGGGAAACGTGAAATCGTCGGCGATCACGCCGCGCCAACCGGAAGTGCCGAAATGGATCGTTTGTTTCGTCACGGGCGCCTATTGTATCTTGGCCTCCGAATCAAACTTACGAAAGAACGTGGCGAGTCGCAAGAGTAAAGGCGCGGGTGCGAGATTCGATGACCGATAAAATTGTGGTCTTGGTGACTTGCGGAACGCGCCGGGAGGCGCGGAAGATTGCGCGCGCGCTGGTGGAGCGGCGATTGGCGGCTTGCGTGAATGAGTTCGGCGCACCGATGCGGTCGGTCTATCGCTGGAAGGGCAAGGTCGAGTCGGCCGCAGAGTTCTTGCTGGTGATCAAGACGACGAAGCAACGGTTCGCCGGATTGCGCGCGGCTGTACGTGAATTGCACAGCTACGAGGTGCCGGAAATTATCACGCTGCCGGTGGTGGAGGGATCGCCGGCATATTTGAAGTGGATCGCGGAATCCGTAAATCGGCGCTAACGGTTTTTCCCAAAGCCAAAAACGTGCCTCTGGAGCTAAAGTCCCTCATAACGAGCCGAGCTTGATGCTGGAGCCAGAGCGCCGACCCCCTAAAACGCCGACTTTTCCCGATCCTTTAAATTCTGGCAAGGGCTTGATCGAGGTCGGCGATCAGGTCTTCCACGTCTTCGATTCCTACAGACAAGCGCACCAGCCCTTGTGTGATGCCGATCTGCATCTGAATATCCGGCGGAATGGACGCGTGAGTCATCAGCGCCGGCAAGGATATGAGGGTCTCGACGCCGCCCAGGCTTTCAGCGAGCGAGCAGAGCTTCACGTGATTGAGGAAATTTTTGGCCGCGTCGAGTGACCCAAGGTCAAAAGAAATCATGGCGCCGAAGCCGCGCTGCTGTTTCTTGGCGATTTCGTGCTGCCGGTGGGAAGCCAGTCCGGGATAAATCACGTATTTCACTTTGGGATGGCTTTCCAGGTGCTTGGCGACGGCCATACCGTTGGAATTGTGGCGATCCATACGTACCGCGAGGGTTTTCACGCCGCGCGAGACCAGAAAACAATCCATGGGGGCCAGGCCCGCGCCGGCGGAGCGCTGAATGAAATAGATTTTATCCGCTTGCTCCTGCGTGCTGACGATCACGGCGCCGCCGGTGCAATCGCTGTGCCCGTTCAGGAACTTGGTCATGGAATGGACGACGATGTCCGCGCCCAGGGCAATCGGTTGCTGGAGGTAAGGGCTTAGGAATGTGTTGTCCACCACGACCATCAGGTTCTTGCTGTGCGCAAGTTTCGCGACGGCAGCGATGTCTGTGACGATCATCGTGGGATTGGTGGGGGTCTCGACGTAAATCATGCGCGTATTAGGTTTAATCGCTTGCGCTACCTTGTCGAGCTGCGAGGTATCCACGTAGCTGAATTCCATTCCGAATTGGACGAGGAGCTGAGTGGTAAGGCGGAAGACGCCGCCGTAAACCGCTTGCGAAAGTATGACGTGGTCTCCCGGGCGCAAAAGCCGGAAGACGGAATCAATCGCGGCCATGCCGGAAGTGAAAACGTAAGAGGCGTGGCCTCCCTCCAGTTTAGCAATGGTGCGCTCCAGCGCTTTTCGATTGGGATGGTTGGTCCGCGCATAGTCGTAGCCTTTACTTTTGCCCACGGCTTCGATCACGTAGGTGGACGTCTGATAGATCGGCGCCACGATCGAGCCGGTGAGCGCGTCCGGTTCCTGGCCCACGTGAATTGCATCGGTGGAAAAACCCATCTCGTTCCTCCTGAATTGTTTCGTGGCCATGTTTCAGCCATGCACCGTGTCCATTTCAAGACAACGGAGCGACAGATTGCATTGGAAGCCTTCTACATTATTTGCGAAGGCGGGCACGACTTCTCGATCCGCGGGCGCTGGCGGATTCGAACCTCAATCATACGTCAGGAGGAGGCAGCTACGACATGCATCGGTGTCGCGAGCTACGTAAAATGCAAAGCGACGCTCTCAGAAAGCATGTAGCGGCGCAGATTGCGTGTGACGGATGCGACTACGAGCGTAGTTTGGAAAATGGCTGGCAGCGCGGGGAGCCCTCGAGGGCTTGAGCGCGTCGTCCGATTGGAGTAAAAGAAGAGTGCATGATTGGCGTCACCATTCACCGGGAGATTTTTTCAACGTGCGCGCTCGCCGTATTCTTGGCAATTGGATTGCTTCATGCCGGTCCCTGTCGAGCTCAATCGAACACTCCTGACAAGCCTGCCGCGCAGAGCCAGCCGCCGCCGAAAGACGACAAGTCCAACGATAAAGATGACAAGTCCGCGGCCGCTCATTCCACCCGGTTGAAGATAGTTGTTACAAACAGTGAAGATAAACCGGTTGGGAATGCGAGCGTGTACGTGCGCTTCAACGAATCAGGCGGGTTCCTGCGCCATGACAAACTTGCCGAGCTGAGTTTCAAAACGAATGAAGACGGTACCGTGAAAGTTCCAGCGGTGCCGGCCGGAAAGATTTTGATTCAAGTGATTGCTAAAGGATTGCACACTTTCGGAAAGTGGTACGACATCGAACAAGACACCGCTACGATTGAAATCAAGCTCGATCCGCCGCCGCATTGGTACTAAGCCCGCCTCGAGAATTATTTCCGCGCGTATTGCCTGCTAATTTTTTTGCGTTGCGACCGGGAACTGCACTGAAATTGTGCAAAGCGGATTAATCCCATGAATTGCTGGGCGATTTTATTTTGCGGCAGGCCTTTTCCACACGGTTTTCAACAGAACTGTTGAAAACTTTCACAAAGCATTCATATTTTTTATCGTGATTGTTGCCCGAGTGGTTTCAAAAATGCGTGCGCCTGCCTTTGCGGCTCCTTCCAGTCAGCGCAGTGTACGCCAAAGCAGAAATAATTTTCGTGGCGGCAAAAATGAACCGGTTGGATGCATCGTGTTGCGGCTGCGTGATAATATTTGTGCGTTCCTGCCGGGATTGCTCGCGGTCTAGATGAAAAAACTAATTCTCAACGCCGACGATTTTGGAATGACCCGTGGTGTGAACGAAGCGATCATCCGCGCGCACTGCGAAGGCATTCTGACCAGCACGACGCTGATGGCCGATGGCGAGGCGTTCGATGATGCCGTGGAGCGCGCGCGCGCTAACCCTACGCTCGGAGTGGGATGTCACCTGGTCCTCGTAGGCGGCAAATGTGTGGCGCCCAAGGAGACCGTGCCGTCGCTCGCGGACGCGGACGGCAATTTGCCGGACTCTCTGCCGCTTTTTGTCGCGCGGATCACCTCCGGGAGCATTCGGGGAGAGGAAATTGAGCGGGAGATGCGCGCGCAAATCGCCAAAGTTCGCGGGGCAGGAATCGAACCGACGCACCTGGATACCCACAAGCACACCCACGCACATCCGTGGGTGATGGAGGCGCTGGGAAAAGTCGCCAAAGAGTGCGGAATCGCGCGAGTGCGCAAGCCAATTGAAAATTTAAGCGATTCCTGGGAGACGAGCCGGGCTGGCGGCCAGGGAATCTCGCTGCAAATCCTGGCGGCGGGGGCCGTTCGCGCCATCGCCCCACAGTTCACGGCGATATCAAAGAAATACGGATTGCTCTATCCGGATCATTTCCTGGGACTGGCGATGACCGGGCAGCTGGGTCCGGGCGTCCTGCGCAGCGTAATCGGCACAATTACCGACGGAAGCACCGAAATTATGCTGCATCCGGGCATCTGCGACGCCGATCTGGCGCGTTCGGGCTCACGGCTGCAGAAGCAGCGCGAGTACGAGCTGCGGGGCCTGCTGGATCCCGGCGCGCGTAGTGCGGTTACCGAACGCGACATTCGCTTAATCACCTATCGGGAGTTAAACTGAGCCTATGCGGGAGCAACCAGGCAGGCCGCCGCGATATTCAGTGGTAGTGCCTTTCCACGACGAACAAGAAAGCGTTCGCGAACTGCACAGCCAGTTGAGCGCGATCATGACCGGGCGCTTCGATCCGGTTGAGTTTGTGTACGTTGACGATCAAAGCTCCGACGCAACGCCGCAGATTCTGGCGCAGATAGCCGAGGAAGACCCGCGAGTCGCCGTGCTGCGCCTGAAACGGAATTACGGGCAGACGACCGCGCTCGCCGCGGGCTTCGATTATGCTTCGGGCGACATCATCATCTCCATGGACGGCGATCTGCAGCACGATCCCGCCGACATCCCCACGTTGTTGGAGGCGATGGATTCGACGGGTTGCGACATCGTCAGTGGGTGGCGCCAGAAGCGCGTGGACAATTTCATTTTGCGACGGTTTCCCTCGCGCGTCGCCAATTGGCTGATGGCCAAGCTCTCCGGCGTGGACATCCATGACTTTGGGACTACGTTCAAGGTCTATCGCCGAGAAATCATCAAAGACATTCCTCTTTACGGCGAGATGCACCGGTTCATTCCCGCGCTGGCGGCGTGGAATGGCGCCAAGATTGTAGAAGTTCCCATCCGCAATATCGTGCGGCCGGGCGGCAAATCCCATTACGGAATTTCCCGCACGCTGCGCGTTTTCTTCGACATCATCACGATCCGCTTCCTGATGCGCTACATGACCCGTCCGCTGCACTTCTTCGGGCCGCCGGGATTGCTGGGGATGTTTGCTGGCGGTGTGATCCTGGCGTTTCTGCTGGTGGAAAAGATTCTCTGGCAAGCGCCGATTTTCGTGCAGCACGGGCCGCTGATGGTCCTGGGAATGATGCTGTGTTTATTTGGAGTACAGCTGTTAGCCGTGGGCTTGGTGGGTGAACTGCTGATGCGCACTCACTTTGAATCGCGCGAGAATCCGATCTACCGGGTGGAGCGTGTGTACGGAGCATCGCGCGCGAGTGATGCGTCCGGAGGCGTGGAAGCAAAAGCTCTTGCGTCGAGGCAAGGGCACGGATAAAGTGGCGCCCGCAAGGTTCGAGGCGCCCGGCTCCCGCTGGAAGCCAAGATGGAACATGGATTAGGGCGCGGCCTCGCTGGATTCACACATACCTCAAGCTCGAAGGCACAAGGAGCGTTCATGATGATACTGCGGCGGTTCGGCGTGGCTTGCTTTCTGGTTGCCGCGATTGCCCTGGCGGCGAATGCGCAGATGGGCATGCACGGCGCACCCACGATGCGTGGCGTATTGCACCCGACCGTTGGCTTGGGAGGGCAATACGAAATTACGACGGCGAAGGACAGCAAGATTGTGATGGAGATGGTGATCGTCGGCAAGGAAACGGTGGACGGCAAGGACGCCTACTGGTTCGAAAATTCGATGTCCAATACGCAGATGGGTGAGATCGTCACGAAGGCGTTAACGGTAGTGGATGGCCAGGACACTTATGTGTCGCGCATTATTATGCAGATGCCGAACCGGCCGCCCATGGAAATGCCGGCTCAGATGGTGCAGATGCGCGGGCAAAAACGCCCAATCGATTCTCGCGCTGACGCCCAGGACGTCGGCCCCGAGTCCGTCACTACTCCAGCGGGAACCTTCGCGACCGAACACTACAAAATGAAGGACGGTTCGGGCGACATGTGGATCGCGGACAAGGCCGGCCCTTATGGTCTGGTGAAATTTCAGGGCAAGGACACGACGATGGTGCTCACGAAAGTGATCACCGACGGGAAAGATAAAATCACCGGGACGCCGCAGCCGTTTAATCCTATGATGTTCCAGCAGGATCAACAGCATCCGTAACGGTTGTCCTCTAGTTCCAGTACTTAGAGGCGCTCCGGAGTTTTCGGGGCGCCTCTTATTTTTTAGCGCGGATGTTTCGGATAGTACCGGGCGCAGCGACAACCTGGGAGCCACGCGATATGAGGCCAGCCGAAGAAAAATTCTTCCGTGCGCGCATTTCCCATCGGGAAAATATCGCGCCGGACCTTTGGAAGATAAGGCTGGATCCCGGCGGCGAATTCAAGTTCGCGGCGGGGCAGTACGCGACGTTGGGTGTGGAAACGGCGGCGAAACGAGTGGAACGCGCGTATTCCATTGTGTCGTCGCCCTACGAGCGTGAGATCGAGGTCTTCTTTGAGCTTGTGGAGGAGGGCGAATTGACGCCGCTGCTGCACAAGCTGCAAGTGGGCGGAGAAATGTCCATGCGGAAAATCGCCAAGGGGCGCTTTACGCTGGACTTGAAGAGCGGGCATCGCAATCATCTGCTGCTGGCGACCGTCACGGGAATCGCGCCTTATGTATCGTACATTCGCACGCTGCACGCTGACTGGAAAGAGAACCGCTTTCCTGCGGATATTCGGTTGTACGTGATACAGGGCGCCAGCCGCTCCTGGGAATTTGGTTATCGCGACGAACTCGAACGCATCGCCGGTGAGGTGCCGTGGCTCACGTACGTTCCCACCATCAGCCGGCCTTGGGAAGACGCCGCGTGGCAGGGCGAAACCGGCCGCGTGGAGGATTTGATCCGCAAGTACTCGGATATGTGGGCGCTGGATCCGGCTGATACCACGGGATATCTCTGCGGTCACCCGCAGATGATCGAACTCGGAATGGGAATATTGCAGCGGCGCGGACTCGCGAAACAATCGCTGCAGCAAGAAGTGTACTGGGTGCCGGCGAAAAATCCCTGATTCTGACGGGCGCTTGCGAGGGGCATCGCAGCGCCCGCCAGTGAGGGAATCCGCTGCGAACTATTTCGAAGACTCGTCGCTCGCGGCGGCAACTTGTTCGATGGTGCTGGAGATGGCCCGAATCGGCGCCGAGACGTGCACGGTGTCGTCCTGATCGGTGACGTCCACAACCACCGAGCCGCCATTCTTGGCCACGACGACGTGTTGGCCGGGCTCGGTGACATCTACCAGGGTGACGTCGTCCGTCTGGCGCAACTGTTCGAGTGCGGCGCGAATCGTCGGCATCCATGGCCGCAGTTCGCGAGAGGCCTGCCCGAACTTGCGGCTGGGAATGAAGTGCGCGGCCATGGGAACCAGCGCCGCGGGAGCCAGGACGTAAACGTGGTGGGCTTCCGGCTGCCTTTCCACCACGTTCACCTCGATCAGGCCCTCGCTGCAAATCAATCCCACACCCGCGACAGCGACTCCGGCGATTCCAAGAACAACCTTTCCTAAGAGAATCATCGTGCACCTCGTCCAGACGGAAGTGTGTGCTTACTCGGCCGATGTGTTGCGCGAATCCACCCAAATGCGCACGTGCTGCGTGGCGTCCTGAACAGTCACCAGAAGCGCGTCGCCTTCTTCGCTCAGAGCCTGCAGCGCAGCCGCCACGTCGAGTTCGTTTTGCTTGGCGGTCGAGAGCAGCGCGTCCACGACCTTCATAGGAACCGTGACGTCCACTTTTTGCCCGTCTTTCCCGGTATCCCGGACGTGCACGATGAGGTTTCCATTCGATTTCGCGACGCGCACGTCTTGGTCTTTTTCTTTCACGGTCACGAACTCATTGTCTGGAGCGGTGCGGATGGCATCGAGGATGGCGCGCACGTCCACGTCGTTCAAGTCGCCGTGGCCAATCGTGACGTGGCCATTGTGCAGAGAGCCCTTGTTCACCGTGGGCAGGATTTTTTCCGCCATGGAGAGCGGAACGTTGACGTTGATGCTTTCGCCTTTGACAGGGTCGTCCACCTTAACGTGCAAATACCGCTCCGGCGGAGCAGCGAGCACCGGCGCTACGGTGCCCGCCACCATGGCAGCCGACAAACAAACTACCGCTACGGATCGCAGAGTTTTTCGCATTTTGGGGAAGCCTCCCGTGCTCTTCCTGCTGTTATGTACGGAGGTGTAGGGAGAAATGTTCCGTGAATTACTTACGGAGGGCTGCTCTCGCGGACAGAGACAAGCGTGCAGTATGCCGCCCCGGGATGGCAAGACCGGGTGGCTAGTCGCGCTGTGGTTTGAAGTAGACGACGGCCAAAGGCGGCACACGCAGCTTCAGGGACCACGGGCGTCCGTTCCAGGGAATCGGTTCCGCGCGAACTCCACCGGCGTTCCCCGCATCGCTTCCCTCGTAGTAAGCGGAGTCGCTATTCAGGATTTCCCGGTAGTAGCCCGCCGCCGGGACGCCGACGCGATAATCCTGACGCAACACCGGAGTGAAATTGCAGACGGCCACGATGAAGTTCTCCGCGTTGCGCGCGCGGCGTATGAACGAAAGGATGCTGGCGGCCCCGTCGTTGGCTTCGATCCATTCGAACCCGGCCCATTCGAAGTCTACTTCGAAGAAAGCGCGCTCGGTCGCGTGCAAGTGGTTCAAATCGGCCAAGAGCCGCTGCACTCCGCGATGCGGCGCGGACTGCTCGAGCGCCCATTCGACGCTCCTCTCTTCCCAGAACTCGTCGCGCTGCGCCAGCTCGCTGCCCATGAAGAGGAGTTTCTTGCCGGGGTGGGCGTACATGTAGCCGAAGAGCAGGCGGAGATTCGCGAATTTCTGCCAATCGTCGCCCGGCATCTTTTCCAGCAACGTGCGCTTTCCGTGTACGACTTCATCGTGGGAAAGCGGCAGGATGAAATTTTCCTGGAACGCGTAGATCATCGAAAAAGTGAGTTCGTTGTGATGGTATTGGCGGTAGAGCGGGTCGAGGGCGAAATAGCGCAGCGTGTCGTTCATCCATCCCATGTTCCATTTCAAATCGAAACCCAGGCCGCCGACGTAGGTGGGGCGCGAAACCGCCGGCCAGGAAGTGGATTCTTCCGCAATCATCAGCGCGCCGGGATGCCTGCTGTGTAGAACTTCGTTCAGGTGCTTGAGAAACCCGATCGCTTCCAGATTTTCGCGGCCGCCGAAAGGATTGGGGATCCATTCGCCCGGCTTGCGCGAATAATCCAGGTAAAGCATGGAAGCGACGGCGTCCACGCGCAATCCATCGAGATGATATTTATCCAGCCAGAAAAGCGCATTCGAAAGCAGGAAATTCTGCACCTCGTTGCGCCCATAATTGAAAACCAGCGTGCCCCAATCGGGATGCGCGCCGCGCCGCGGGTCGGCGTGCTCGTAGAGATGCGTGCCGTCGAAAAATCCCAGGCCGTGGGCGTCGCGCGGGAAGTGCGCGGGAGTCCAATCGAGAATCACGCCGATATCTTCCTGATGGCAGCGATCCACGAAGTACATGAAGTCGGCCGGCGTGCCGTAACGGCTGGTGACCGCAAAGTATCCCACGGTCTGATAGCCCCAGGAAGCGTCCAGGGGATGCTCCATGATGGGGAGCAGCTCGATATGCGTGAACCCCATGCGCTTGACGTAAGGAATTAGTTCCTCGGCGAGTTCTCGATAAGTGAGCCAGCGATTTCCCTCCGCGGGCTTGCGCCGCCAGGAGCCCGCGTGGAGCTCGTACACCGTCATTGGTGAGTGCAGCCAGTCGCGCAGCGGGCGTGATTCCATCCAGGCGCGATCTTTCCACTGGTACCCGTCAATATTGCGGACCACGGACGCATTTTTCGGCCGCACTTCGCCAGCAAATCCGTACGGATCGGTTTTCAAGCCGAGGTAGTTTTCGAAGCGGCCGAGAATTTCGAATTTGTACACTTCTCCTTCGTCCAGCCCGGGGACGAAAATTTCCCAGATCCCGCTTTCGCCGCGATGGCGCATAGGATGGACGCGGCCGTCCCAGAAATTGAAGTTGCCCACCACGCTGACGCGCTTCGCGTTCGGCGCCCAGACGCCAAAATGCACACCGCGAACACCGGCAACTTCGCGCACATGCGCGCCCAGTTTTTCGTATTTCAGGTAGTGCGTGCCCTCGCCGGAGAGGTACAAATCGTATTCGGTGAGCACTGACGGAAATGCGTAGGGATCGAGAGTGTCCAGCACGTTACCGTCGCCGAACCGAATGCGCAGACGATAAGCAGTTGGCGGTACCGTGTCGCCCGCCGCCGTGCCGAAAGCCGGGGAAGGGACGCGAGCTTCAAACAATCCTTCGGGATGAACCTGCGCGGCTGAGTGAGTTTTGTTGTCCTTACTGCCAACGATGGTCACTTCCACGGCATTCGGGCGAAACACGCGGATTGCCAGCGATTGTTTGCCGTCCACTGTGATCCAGTGCGGCCCAAGTGTCCCGAATGGGTCCGAATGCTCGCCGCGAATGATTGAATCGAATTCCGCAGCGATATTTTCCTGGGGATTGGCGGCAGAGCTTGTGGCCTTCTCTTCGTTTCCCATGTGAGTATGAATCCTTATGAGGGCTGGACTCCATCTTACCGAAGCGGCAGCGCTGCGCCAAACCCAGATAAGGCGGCGTGAGGCGTGAACCGGGATGTTGGCAATGCAAATCAGAACATTCCAAAGCGACGCACGAAGAGCCGTGGGTAATTACGCGAGCCAACCGTCCGCTGCGCTGAATGTCACGGAGCGGATGTCGTCGCTGGACTTGAGTGCGAAACCTCGATAGGCTAGCCGCCGGCCCTGGGGCGCACGGCGAGGCCAATTCACGAAGGAGACTGCTCATGAGAAATTTCGCTCGCTCGTCCTTTCTGCTGGCGACGCTCGTGTTGTTCGGCGCGGCTACCGTGGCGCGCGCCCAGGATGGTGCGCAATCGAAGGCTCCGCGTACGCCAACCAAAGCGGTGGTGGATAATTGGAACGACGTCGGCGGCCGGTTGATTACGATGGCGCAGGACTGGCCCGAGGATAAATACAGTTACAAGCTGACCCCGCAGGTCCGCAGTTTTGAGCAGGTAATTCTGCATATTGCCGGCGCGAACTACGACATGATCAACCGCCTGACCGGCACGAAAGCCGGCGATGCGCGAAATGATCCACCCGTGAGCGAGTACAAGACCAAGGCGGAAGTAATCGCTTACCTGAAAAAGTCAGTGGAGGACGGCGCGGCGCTCGCCGAGAAGGAAGGCGATGCAGGCGTAATCACGCATCTGGAAGATTGGATCGGATACACCGAGCACATGGGCGAGCACTACGGACTGCTGGTGGCGTATTACCGCGCGAGCGGCGGCGTGCCTCCGGAATCCCGTCCGAAGAAGTAAATGAGATGCGGCCGGGCAACGAACGCTTAGGAACTCGCGGTTCGGACGTCGTGCCCTATGGCGCACGACTCCGAGCCACGGGTTTTTCTCGCGTCTTCCGACGCTACTCTGAGACTCCGGGCGCGCTGTGCTCGGGGCCCTGCGGAAATTGGGTTAACCCTCGAATCCCCAGCGAAAAACGAGCGGATTTTGGGTTGTTAAAGTGACCGTTTTGGATGCATTTCTGCGCAGTTGCATCGCGCCCCAGAGCCGGCGAATGACCCTCCAGCTAGCCCCTAAGTGTTGCGGAATGTGAGCATTTGGTACGAAGGTACCATTGTGGCGAAAGGGCGACCTATTTATACCACTACATGGGGTCAATGGGCATACACAGAGCCTTGCTCCGAACCTAGCCAATGCCGAAGAAAGTCACTGCATCCACGGAAAACGGGCACGGCCTCCTGCGCTCCAAGGGGCACGAGAAGCCGGTTGTATCACAGGCGCCGCAATCTATTTCGGCGCACGGCGATGCCTCTCTAGCCGATCAGAGCTTGCAACTTCTTTTTTCGAGTAATCCCCACGCGATGGTGGTCCTGGACGGCCAGCGCCGCGTCCAGATGTGCAATCCGGCGTTCGAAGAGCTGTTCCTGCACCGCCAAGCAGAGATTCACGGCGCGGACCTGGATGCGCTTCTCGCGCCGAGCGAGCTCACGCGCGAAGCCGTAAGTTTTACGGAACGCGCCGCCGCCGGCGAAGTGGTGCGCGCCAGCACGCAACGTCGCCGCCGCGACGGATCCGTCGTCGAAGTGCAAATCACGTGCGTGCCGCTGATGGCGAACGGCCAGTCAGTCGGTTGTTTCGCGATCTACGAGGATATTACCGAGCGGCGCGAGGCGCAGCGTGCTCAGCAGCAGGCCGAAGAAAAGCTCAGCCAGCTCTTTGAAAACGCCGTGGAAGGAATTTTCCGGGCGTCCGTGGATGGCCAGCTTCTCAGCGTGAATCCGGCGCTCGCGCGCATGTGCGGCTACGCTTCTCCGGCGGAAATGATTATCAACGTGCGCGACATGAGCCAGGATCTGTACGCCGATCCGCAAGCGCGCGTGGAATTCAAGCGGCTCATGACGGAACGCGGCTCGGTGGAAAGCTTCGAATACCAGCTGCGCCGGAAAGACGGCGCGCGAATCTGGATTTCAGAAAACGCGCGGGTGGTGCGCGTCTCCAGCGGCGAAATCGTGGCCTACGAAGGAACGATGGAGGACATCACCGACCGAAAACGAGCGGAGCTAGAGCGCCAGGTCACTTTTGAGATTATTCATGCGGTGAACGTCACCGACAATCTGGACGATCTGCTGTTTCTGGTGCACCAAGCCTTGAAGAAAGTGCTGTATGCGGAGAATTGCTTCGTCGCGCTTTACGAGCCCTCGTCCGGAATGTTCCACTTCCCCTTCTTTGTTGACCAGTTTGACGAAGCTCCGCCGCCCCAACAGGTGGGGCGAAGCTGCACGGCTTACGTGTATCGCACCGGCCGCGCCATGCTGATTCCGCAGCACGTTTTCGATCAGTTGGCCGCGGAAGGCGAAGTGGAACTGGTCGGCACGCCTTCACCGGCGTGGCTGGGCGCGCCGCTGCGCACTCCTGCCGCCACCATCGGCGTCCTGGTGGTGCAGCACTACGAGAATGAAGCAGCCTATACGGAGCGCGACTTGGAATTCCTGGTCTCGGTTGGCGGCCAGATCGCGTTGGCCATCGAACGTAAACGAGCGGAAGAAAAGATTCGCGAAAGCGAAGCGCGTCTGCGTGTGCTGGTGGAGCAGTTGCCCGCCGTACTTTGGACTGTAGGCAAGGACCTGCGCTTTACATCGGCCCTGGGCGCCGGTTTGGCGCGCCTGGGACTGAAGCCCAATCAAATCGTGGGCGTTTCGCTGCTGGAATATTTTGAAACGAACGATCAGACTTTCTTGCCCATCGCCGCGCATCGCCGCGCCACCCGAGGCGAGCCGGTCACCTTCCACGTGGAATGGAAGGGAGGTTCCTACACTTGCCACGTCGAGCCTCTGCGCACGGCGGAAGGCGAGCTGCAAGGCGCAATTTGCATGGCGCTGGACATCACCGATCGCAAACAGCTCGAGGAGCAGCTCCGCCAGGCGCAAAAAATGGAAGCCGTGGGGCGCTTGGCCGGCGGCATCGCGCACGACTTCAATAACTTGCTGATGGTGATTCAGGGTTATGCGGACCTTTTGACCGAGCGCCTCGCCGATGGCGATCCGTTGCGCCGTAATGCCGAACAGATTCAGACCGCGTCGCAGCGCGCCACTTCTCTTACTCGCCAGTTGCTGGCCTTCAGCCGCAAACAGATGCTCGCGCCCAAGGTACTGAACGTGCAAAGCGTCGTCGCGGAGATGGAAAAAATCCTGCGCCGGCTGATCGGCGAAGACATCCAGCTGGAAACTTCCAGCGCCCCGGACCTCGGCCTGATCAAGGCCGATCGCAGCCAGATCGAGCAAGTGATATTGAATCTGGCAGTGAACGCGCGCGACGCCATGCCTGAAGGCGGCCGTCTGACCATTGAAACCGCCAACGTTGAGCTCGATAAAGCCTCCTCGCATCCACCTGCCGTGCTCTCGCCCGGCAAATACGTGATGCTGGCAGTTACCGACAACGGCTGCGGCATGGACGCCGATACACAGGCACATATTTTCGAGCCGTTCTTCACCACCAAGGAAAAAGGGAAGGGAACTGGACTCGGGCTCGCCACGGTTTACGGCATCGTGAAACAGAGCGGCGGCTACGTGTGGGTGTATAGCGAGCCCGGACGCGGAACGAGCTTCAAAGTGTACCTGCCGCGCATTGAAGATGAGCAGACGGTACGCGGGCGCGATCGCCAGGCGGACGCCCGGGCGCTCCCGCGCGGATCAGAAACCGTATTGCTCGTGGAAGACGAAAAAGGCGTGCGCGAACTCGCTCGCGAGTATCTCGAACTGACCGGCTACACCGTGATTGAAGCCGAAGACGGCCACACCGCGCTGGAACTCGCCGCCATGCATGTGGGAACGATTCACCTGTTGATGACGGACGTGGTGATGCCCGGAATCAGCGGCCGGGAACTCGCCGGGCGCGTCAAGAGTCTC
Source organism: uncultured Acidobacteriota bacterium (assembly GCA_963804655.1). GTDB lineage: Bacteria > Acidobacteriota > Terriglobia > Acidiferrales > UBA7541 > Palsa-295. The sequence goes on from CAWDRE010000002.1 coordinate 1,609,409, forward strand.
CGCCCCGATATGAAGGTTCTTTTTATGTCCGGGTACGCCGACCAGGCCGTGGTCCACCACGGGATCCTGGATACGGACGCGGCATTGTTGCAGAAGCCCTTCACGATGGCAGCGCTGGCGGCGAAATTGCGCGAGATTCTAAGTGCAGAAATGGTGCAGTAGCCGCCGCAACCCGCATTTCCCGAACCGTTCCTAGACTTCTCCGTGCCTGCATCCAGTTCCGTTCTGTTTCTTTCGGGAACGGTTGCGCGGGTACGAACCATCGCATCGTGATGTCCTATTCCCGCCTTTCGCCTAGCTGACGGCTCGGCAATCGTGAAGTCCCGCAGTGCGAGCTACTTGCGCGCCCCCGGTGCGTCGCTCGCTCTCGCTGCCCCTTTGGCGTTGCAGATGCATCTGGCATCCGCGTGCGTCGGTCGAACAACGGGAAAGCGGCGAGGGGGCAATATGGACGGGATGGCAAGCCAGGTATCGCTCGATACCCAAAGCAACGTGACGGAGGATTCGATTTCGGAGCGCCGGCTGTGGACAGCGGTGCTGGTAAGCGCGGTGCAAGAGTGGCGCGGGGGTACGCTGCGCGCGCGCCGCGAGGCGCAGGAATTTCTGCTGGATCGCGACGCCGACTTCGAAATGGTTTGTTCCGGCGCAGGCCTGAACGCCAATGATTTTCGCCGGCGCCTGTTGAAGGTTGGCCGCCGCATCGAAATGCAAGGGCCGCTGCTGCCGAAAGCCGCCTGATTCCGGCTTGCAGTGCGCGTACCGGTTCCAAATTCTCGTCCCATCGCTGTCGCCCTTATGGCGTAGAATTTCCTCGCCGCGTCACCGGCCGGGAAATGAATGACGGCGAAAACCCAAAGTAATTCATGCCTCGAAAAGCAGCTGCTGGCTTGTTGCGCGCGCACACGCGTCGCCGCGGCCGAGGCGCAAAGAATCCGTGAAATTACCGCCCAGCCGCTCGATTGGGAATATCTGCTCGCGGAGGCGGAAGCAAATTCAATCACGCCGTTGCTGGAGCGCCACCTGACGGCGATTGCGCCGGACGCTCCGCCTCCTGCCCCGAAAGATCAACTCAAGAAAACGAGCCGGGCGAATACTGTTCGGTGCCTGTATCTCACGGCTGAACTGATCAATGTTCTCGAACGTTTTCGGGCGCAACAGATTCCGGCCATCCCCTACAAAGGTCCGGTGCTGGCCGCGCAAGTTTACGGCGACGTTGCGCTGCGCGAATTCGACGACCTGGACATTATTCTGCGCCAGCGCGATGTGCCGAGGGCGCACGAAATAATCCTGTCCCGCGGATACAAAGCGAAGTTCGACTGGATTCTTTCGCCGGATGCGAGCGCTTCGTTGGTCCCGGGAGAGTACAACTACCGCGACGAGCGGCGGCGCGTTCTCGTGGAGCTGCACACCGAAATCACCTTGCGGCATTTTCCCGTAAAGCCAGATCTGGATTATTTTCTGGGCAGGCTTGCGCCGGTGCGCATCAGCGAACACGAAGTGCCCACCTTCACGGCTGAGGACTTGCTGCCGATGCTATGCGTTCACGGATCAAAGGACTTCTATGAGCGGTTTTCCTGGGTGGCGGACGTTGCAGAATTAATCCGGTCGCATCCGGCGCTGAATTGGGACGAAGTCATGCGTGTCACAGAGTCTCTGGGAGCGATGCGGATATTGTTTCTGGGTCTGGCGCTGGCGAATGGGCTGCTGCAAGCACCGCTGCCGGCCGAAATTCTGCAGCGAGTGCATGCGGACGGCACCGCGTGTGAGATCGCGGAAGAGATTCAGCAGATGCTGATGAGCCGTCCCTCGCAGACGTTCGATGCCGCAGGAAGACTGCGTTTTCGGCGACACATGCTCGCTGGTTTCGCTGCCGGATGGCGTTATGTGCTGCGCCTGGCGATCGTGCCAGCGGAAGAAGATTGGGTGATGATGCGTCTGCCGCGGCCGCTCGCGCCTCTCTACATCGCGCTGCGTCCGTTCAGGCTCTTGCGCAAATACGGCTGGGCTGGGCGCGAGCAGCCCAAGCCTACCGCGTGATTTTCTGGCCAGCGAACGCTGCCCACATCTCTACATCCTGATGATCATCACTTCCGTGGACTTAATCAGCGCCGCGACCGTTTGACCCTTCTTCAGCCGCATTTCGCGCGCCGCGTCCGCGGTGATGATTGACGTGATGTGCTGGCCGCCGATGGATAAAGTCACCTGCGCCATCAGACCGCTGGTCTTCAGGTCCATCACGCGCCCCACGAGTTGATTGCGCCCGCTGATGCGCCGGAAATTGCTGCGACGTTCCGGCACGGGAGCATGCTCGCCCTTGCGATAAAGAAACCTATCCACTTCTTTTTCCGGGACGCGATGATGGCCGCCCGCCGTCTGCACCGTGCGGATTTGCTTCTTGTAGATCCACTGTTTCAGGGTGGGGTAGCTGATTCCGAGCACCTGCGCGGCTTCGCGCGGCGTAAATAATTTTGCGGGTTTCATGGCGGCTCCGTAGTTCTGTGGCTCGGATGCTAAACAGCACGGCGCGCGGTGTCAATCAAGCCGTGAAACGCGGGCTTGGAACGCAACGTGCGAACCTAACGTCGGCATGCAACACCGGCACGCAACTCCGGCACGCAACACCGGAGCGCAACATTGCCAACGAGCAATCCGGCGTGCTGAGTGGGCGATGACATCACCGAACGCTGCGCTCGGCCCGGCGGTTTGGGTTTTGCGCGCTTCTGTCGCGATTGTGCGATAGAATCCAAGTTTGGGGACGGCTGGGGCCACGGCTCGAGCCGCATTGCCTCAAAGCGAGCGTTTCGGGATCGAAACACAACCGCGGTGCCTGCACGGCGCCCACCCTTCAGTTTAGCGCGACAAATTTTGCGATATTGATTCGGAGGAGATTCCAATGAGCACTACAGCAAAACCGACTTCAGCTTCCGGCGAAGGAAAGCCCGTTGAAAATCCGCTCAAGGCCCTAATCAAGTTTGGCCAATCCGTTTGGCTTGATTACATTCGCCGCAATCTCCTCACCAGCGGCGAATTGAAACGACTGATTGCAGAAGACGGCCTGCGCGGGATGACCTCAAATCCCACGATTTTCGAAAAGGCCATCACCGGCAGCACGGACTACACGACAACGCTCGAAGAATTGGAAAAGCGCAAGGACTTGGACGCCAAGGGCCGCTACGAAGAGCTCGCCATCAAAGATATTCAGGACGCCGCCGATTTCCTGCGTCCCGTTTACGAACAGTCCAAAAAGCGCGACGGCTACGTGAGCCTGGAAGTCTCTCCGTATCTCGCGCACAAGACCCAGGAAACCATGGATGAAGCGCGCCGGCTCTGGAAGCGCGTGGGCCGCGACAATCTGATGGTGAAGGTTCCCGGCACGCCGGAAGGCATTCCCGCATACCAGCAACTGATCAGCGAAGGCATCAATATTAACGTGACGCTGCTCTTTGCGCTGGACGTGTACGTGAAAGTGGCGGAAGCCTACATCGCCGGCTTAGAGCAGTACGCCAAGAATGGCGGCGATGTGAGCCGCATGGCCAGCGTCGCGAGCTTCTTCATCAGCCGCATTGATACGCTGGTGGACAGCGAAATTGACGAGAAGATTAAAGCCACTTCCAACGCCGGCGAGCAAGCGGCGCTGCGCAATCTGAAGGGTAAAGTCGCAATCGCCAACGGCAAGATCACCTATCAACGTTACAAGCAGATCTTCAGCGGTCCGCGATGGCAGGCGTTGGCCGCGCGCGGCGCGCAAACGCAGCGCGTCCTGTGGGCCAGCACCAGCACCAAGAATCCGGCATACAGCGACGTGTATTACGTCGAGGAATTGATTGGGCCCGACACGGTGGACACGATTCCGCCCGCGACGTTCGACGCATTTCGCGATCACGGCAAACCACGCGCCAGCCTGGAGGAAAATATCCAAGCCGCGCAGGACACCATGCAGGGATTGGAACGCGCCGGCATTTCGATGAAGGCCGCCACCGACAAACTGACAGAAGACGGCGTTAAGCAATTCGCCGACGCGTTCGACAAGCTTCTCGCGGCCGTGGAAAAGCGGACCACGCAAGGCGCGCCGCCCTCGGTCAATAAGCTCAGTTCGCAGTTGCCGGACGACCTGAACCAAGCCGTAAAAAAAAACCTTGAAGATTGGAAATCAGGGCAAAAAGTAAAGCGCCTATGGGCGCGCGACGCGTCGCTCTGGACCAAGCAGGACGAGAGCAAGTGGCTCGGCTGGCTGGCCGTTGCCGACGACCAGGTTGTCAACGAAGCCCAATTTAAGAAGATTGCCGACGAAATTGCCAAGGCTGGATTTCAGCACGCTGTGCTTTTGGGAATGGGCGGCTCCAGTCTTTGCGTGGAAGTTTTCGAGAAGGCCTATGGCGCGCTTCCCGGCCATCCGCAATTCCACGTGCTGGATTCCACCGATCCCGCGCAAATTCGCACCATTGACAAGAACATAGACATCGCGAAAACAATCTTCATCGTTTCCAGCAAATCCGGCAGCACCCTCGAACCCAACATTTTCAAGCAATATTTTTACGAGCGCGTGAAGCAAGCCGTGGGCGCCGCGGAAGCCGGCAAGCGCTTCATCGCCATCACCGACCCCGGCTCGCACATGCAGAAAGTGGCCGAAGGCGATGGTTTCCGGCACATATTTTACGGCGTGCCAAGCATTGGCGGACGTTATTCGGCGCTTTCGAATTTCGGCATGATCCCCGCGGCGATTCAGGGCGTGGACGTGCCGCGGTTTCTCGATCGCGTGGAGGAGATGGTGCACGCCTGCGCTTCGGCCGTGCCCGCCGATGAAAATCCCGGGGCAATTCTCGGCGTGATTCTGGGCACGGCGCAGAAATCGGGGCGCGACAAAGTAACCATCTTCACATCGCCCGCGATTTCGGACCTCGGCGCCTGGCTTGAACAGCTTCTCGCGGAATCCACCGGCAAAGAAGGCAAGGGCCTCATCCCGGTGGACCTCGAAGCTGTGGGAACACCCGATGTGTATGGCAAGGACCGCGTATTCGCGTACGTGAGCCTGGCGGGCGATGTCGATGCCAAGCAGGAGGCCGCCGTCAGCGCGCTGGAAAAGGCCGGCCAGCCCGTGGTGCGCATCACGTTGAAAGACAAATACGATCTCGGACAGGAATTTTTCCGGTGGGAAATTGCCACCGCCGTGGCCGGATCCATTATCGGAATCAACGCGTTCAATCAACCGGACGTGGAAGCCAGCAAAATCGAAACGCGAAAATTAACCGACCAGTACGAGAAGACCGGCTCATTGCCACCCGAATCGCCGTTCTTCGAAGAGCAGGGAATCAAGCTCTATACTGACGAAAAGAACGCCGCTGCTCTGAAACAGTCCGTGCAGGGAACTCCCACGCTGGTGGGTTTCCTGCGCGCGCACTTGAATCGCATCAAGGCCAACGATTATTTCGCGCTGCTCGGGTATATCGAAAGAAACGCCGCGCATCAGACCCAGCTCCAGACGATACGGCACGGCATCCGCGACAAGAAACACGTGGCGACGTGCCTGGGCTTCGGCCCGCGTTTCCTGCACTCCACCGGCCAAGCCTACAAGGGCGGCCCGAATTCCGGCGTGTTCTTGCAAGTTACCTGCGATGATGCGGCGGATCTGCCTGTGCCGGGACAGAAATACACTTTCGGCATTGTGAAGGCCGCCCAGGCGCGCGGCGATTTTCAAGTGCTCGCTGCCCGCGACCGCCGGGCGCTGCGTGTTCATTTGGGCGCCGATTTGGCGGCAGGCTTGAACAAATTGCAGGCGGCCATTCAACAGGCGCTTTCCTAAAAGCTCAGCGAGCTGAATTCCAATGATCAAAGCGGCGAGTTAACCCGCTGCGCGGGTGGTTCAGCGTCTCCCCGCGGGCTCTGAGTAGCGTCTCGACGTTCCGTGCCTTCAGCTCCGGGCGCGCGGTCCCGTTCGGCCGCGCGTCGAGTAAATTCCTCATATTCCTACAGTAACGCCCCGATGGACCCCGCCAGCTTCGTATTACATGCTGCATCGTTCCCTCGCACGTGGAATCGTTCAGGTGCTGGAGGAGCTCATGGGCGGATTTGGGGGAGAAGTCCGGGCCAGGTCGCAGCGCGAGGTCTGGAACAAGTTCGAGCAGTACATTCGACCGCAAGTCGTGGAGCAATATGGACTATTTCTCGAAGGACCGCTCACCAAAGAAGATGCTTACCGAAGCATGCACTACGATGCTTTGCATGGTTCATGGGTGCTGGGTTTTTATTTTTCTAAGTAAGTCGAATGAAGCGGCGCCTTCGGCCGCGCGGAAATAAGCGAGGGGTGATGGCGGCCTGCGCGCGAGTAAAAATCTGCGGAAAGCGCTTTGTGCAAAATCGCTGCCGGAGGTATATAGGTCTTAGACACCGCCTGTGCGCGCGCAAGGACTGACGAATGACACTCAAGGAATACACCAAGAAACGGCATTTCGGCGTGACCCCCGAGCCCTCCGGCAAGAAATCGGGAGGCAAAAAAGAATCGTCCCTCATATTTGTCGTCCAGAAACATCGCGCCACGCAGCTTCATTACGACTTCCGTCTGGAATGGAAAGGCGTGCTGCTTTCCTGGGCCGTGCCTAAGGGGCCTTCGCCGGATCCTAGCGTCAAGCGGTTGGCCATGCAGGTGGAAGATCATCCGCTGGACTACGCGAATTTCGAAGGCGTGATTCCGGAAGGCGAATACGGCGGCGGCACCGTGATGGTCTGGGACCACGGCACGTGGACACCCGAATCGCCGGACGTGGACGCCGCGCTGGCCAAAGGCGATCTGAAATTTACGCTCCACGGCAAGAAACTGAAAGGCTCCTGGGTGCTGGTGCGCACGCACGGCTTCGGCAGCAGCAAGCCGGGAAAGTCCTGGCTGCTGATCAAGCATCGTGATCAGTACGCGTCCACCGAAGACATCACGGCGGAGAAGCCGCGCTCGGCGATCAGCAACAAGCTTCTGGCGGAAATCGCGCAAGCAGGCGGCGGAGATGTGGAGAAGGCCGCGACGGGTGATCCGGTTCGGAAGGCCGCGCGCCCGGCAAAGTCGGCTGCGGGAAAGCCAGCTGCAAAACCGGTGGCTGCAAAAAACCGTCCGGCGCGCTCGCGTCAACGATCCAGGAAAGCTTCCTGAGCAAAATTCACCGCGGATCGAATGGCGTCCCATTGAAAAATGTCATCCCATTTCGCGTCCATCCAATGCTGGCGACCCTGGTGCGCAAACCTTTCGAGAGGAAAGGCTGGGTGTACGAAGAAAAATACGATGGCTACCGGCTTCTCGCATATAAAGAGGGCGATCGCGTGACGTTGATGTCCCGCAATGAAATTGACCGCAGCGCCCGCTTTGCGCAGATCGCCACCGCGGTGAAAAGCTTGAAAGCCCGTACCCTCATTCTGGACGGCGAAGCTGTCGTTTTTGATCGCAAGGGCGTCTCGCATTTTCAATTGCTGCAGCAGGCCACCAAGGACGCCGTTTATGCCGTGTTTGACTGCCTCTATCGCGATGGGAAAGACCTGCGCAAAGAGCCTCTTTCCGCCCGCCGCGTAGTCATGGACGACGCCATCGGTAGTTCGGGCAAAATCCTCATACCGTCGCATCGGCTGGCCGCGAACGGCATCGCAGCGTACAAGGTAGCGCAGAGCAAAGGCTACGAAGGGCTCGTTGCCAAGGATTTGTCTGCTCCCTACGTCGAATCGCGCTCCCCCTATTGGCTGAAAGTGAAGGTACATCAGGAAGATGAATTTGTGATCGGCGGGTTCACCGCGCCTGAAGGCTCGCGAAAGTATTTCGGCGCCTTGTTGCTGGGCGCTTATAGTGGCGGAAAACTTCATTTCGTCGGGAAAGTGGGCACCGGGTTTGACGAGGAAACTCTAAGCGCGCTCTACAAGAAGCTGCGTCCACTGGCGCGCGCGAAGCCTGCGTACGTTGATTCACCGCGCGAGAAGGCAGTCACTTACGTTGAGCCCAAACTCGTGGCACAAATTTCTTATCAGGAAATTACCGAGGACCATAAGCTCCGCCAGCCGGTTTACCTTGGTTTGCGCGATGACAAAAACCCGCGCGATGTTTCTTTGCCGGAGGTGCACACCTGACCAGGACGAAAGCCAAAGCGAAAGCTAAAACAAACCCGCGCGCGACGGGCAAACTTCCCGTCGAAATCTCTCATCCCGACAAGGTTTTCTGGCCGAAGGAAGGCTACACGAAACTCGATCTCGCCGAATACTATGCGGCGATCTTCGACAAGCTGCAGCCCTACGTGAAAGATCGCATCCTCACGCTCGAACGCTGCCCCGATGGCATGGGCGGACAGTGTTTCTACCAAAAAGAAAAGCCCAAGAGCATGCCGCCGGATACGCGCACAATTCTGATACAGCATTCGGACCCGGCCGACGAAGCGACCAACTACGTGGTCGGAGGCACTTTGAAAACTCAGTTGGCGCTCGTGAATCTCGGTTGCATTGCGGTGCACGTGATGGGGACGCGCTCCGCGTCACCGCACAAGCCGGATTGGGTGTGCTTCGACCTCGATCCCGGCTCGGGCAAATTCGCCGACGCGGCGCGAGCTGCGTTGCAGGTGAAGCAAGGGCTGGATATTTTGAAGCTGGATTCCTACGCCAAGACCTCAGGGAGCAGAGGGTTGCATGTTTTTGTGCCGATTCGCCCCGGACCGGATACCGACGAAGTGCTGCAATTCGCGCGAGCCTTCGGCGCGATTGTGGCGCAATCGAATCCCAAGGATTTCACCGTCGAACATTCCATCAAAGCTCGTGGGGAACGGGTCTATCTCGATCCATTCCGCAATGGCTTCGGACAAACGGTCGTCGCTCCGTATTCCGTCCGGCGCCGCGACAAAGCACCCTTTTCCGCGCCGCTGGCGTGGTCGGAAGTGAAACCAAGCCTGGACCCGTCGGAATTCAACCTCGGCAATTTTCAAAAACGCCTGAAGGCCAAAGACCCGTGGGCGGACTTTTTTGAGAATCGCCAAAGCTTGAAAGACGCCGCGCGGGGACTCAAAAAAATCTGATCGGCATGCTCCGGGACGCCTCGGCCTCGGCTAATTTTAGCCCCGCGCATCACTCTTCTTATCAATGATTTAGCCTCTATTTACCGAATCGGGGAGTACTTTTCCACATCGCAATTCCAGGCGGTTTCTGCCCAGTATAATTAGGTGAACGGGGAGCATCTTCCAAGGATTTTTCCCAAGAGTATGAGAAACATTTTGCAAGGGGCGGTGTTAGATACGGTAAGGATCTGGCGCATTCCGATGTCAGAAGCGCCCTTTTAAAACTTAAAAATTGCCGGCCCAGAGAACCAAATCTAGGGAGGAATTTGCGATGCGTAAGCAGAATCTTGTTCGAGCACTCGTTCTTGGCCTTTTCGTGGCGGCAGGATCTTTTTCAATGGCGTCTCCGGCTTCCGCGCAAATAGCTGTGGGCATCTCAGTCCACGCGGGACCTCCAGCACTGCCGGTGTATGAGCAGCCACTTTGCCCCACGGAAGGTTACCTTTGGACGCCGGGTTATTGGGCTTATGGCGACGCAGGTTATTACTGGGTTCCGGGCGTTTGGGTCGCTCCACCGCGGGCCGGCTTGCTGTGGACTCCCGGATACTGGGGCTACGCCGGCGGCGTTTACGCGTTTCATACCGGCTATTGGGGACCGCACGTCGGATTCTACGGAGGCGTGAACTACGGATTCGGATACGGCGGCGTGGGCTTCGTCGGCGGCGAGTGGCGCGGAGGGCATTTCGCGTATAACACCGCGGTGGTCCACGTGAACACTGCCGTGGTTCACACCACTTATGTCAACCGGACGGTGGTCAACACCACTGTGGTGAATCGCACCAGCTTTAACGGCGGCCCGGGCGGGATCGCTGCCCGACCGACAGCGGGAGAGCGCGCGGCGGCGAATGAGCCGCACGTGGAACGCACGTCCGAGCAAATGTCGCACGAACACACGGCCAGCTTGGACCGGTCCAACTTCGCTTCTGAGAATCACGGCAAACCCGCGAATCCGGCGATGAGCCATGTGGGAGAGCGCGCCGAAAACCAGCAGAGGCGCATTGGCAATGGTGTTGAGAGCGGCAAAATGACGGCGGGCGAAACGGCCCACGTTGAAAAGCAGGAAGCCCACATCAATCACCAGGTGAAGGATGACCGCGAAGCCAACGGCGGCAAGTTGAGTGGCGCGGAAAAGAAACAGGTGAACAAGGAACAGAACAAGACCAGCAAGGAAATTTACAAGGACAAGCACAACGGCAAGAACCAGAGGTAAAGAACATCGCCCTCACTGATTGTCAGTACGAATTGTGAAGTGTGAGCGATTACGATCGAAACCGGGAGGCGCAGCTGCCTCCCGGTTTTTTATTTTGCGCGCCTTCAGCTCGACGCCGATAAGCGCACGCCGCCACTCTGGCGAAATCTTCCCGATTCGCCTCCGTTTTCACTCAGTGTTATCCTAAAGGTATCCCGCGCGTCTAATCTTTGAGCGACTTGCGCCGGAGCTTATCCATGGATCTCGCAGCCGCCGGAAACTCACCCGAAGTACCCACGCTGGAATGGGCGCACCCGCTCGTCCGGGAATGGTTTGTCACCAAGTTCGCGACTCCAACGGAACCTCAGGAACTCGGCTGGCCGCAAATCCTGGCTCAGAAAGATACTTTAATATGCGCCCCCACCGGCTCCGGCAAGACTTTGGCCGCGTTTTTGGCGTGCATTGACATGCTGGTGCGCAAGGCTGTCGCCGGCGACTTGCTCGATCAAACCGAAGTTCTCTACGTCTCGCCGTTAAAGGCTCTGGGCAACGACATCCAACGAAATTTGGACGCTCCGCTTGGCGAAATTCTGCAACTGGCTCGCGAGCGCGGCTACTTGATGCCTGAGATTCGCACGGCTGTGCGCACGGGCGACACCCTGATGCACGAGCGGCGCGCCATGCAGAAGCGTCCGCCGCACATCCTGGTCACCACGCCGGAATCGCTCTATATCCTGCTGACCGCCGGGAAGAGCCGGGAAAATCTACGTACAGTCAAAACGCTGATTGTGGACGAAATCCACGCGGTCGCTGACGACAAGCGCGGCTCGCATCTCGCTCTTTCCATCGAACGTCTGGAAGCTCTTATTACGCAGCCTCTGACGCGCATCGGCCTCTCCGCCACTCAGAAACCGATCGAGCTGGTCGGGCAATTCCTCACCGGCAGCGCCCGGCACGCTCCGGTGATCGTGCAAGTCGCGCAGCGCAGGCATTTGGATCTTGCGATTGAAGTTCCTGCCAGCGAACTTGGCCCCGTAGCTTCGAACGAGATGTGGGAAGAAATCTACAAGCGGATTGCCGAGCTGGTGCAGCAACACCGCTCCACGCTTATTTTTGTGAATACTCGCCGCCTGGCCGAACGCGTTGCGCATCATCTGCGCGCGCTGCTCGGCGAGGACGCAGTCGCTTCTCATCACGGCAGTCTTTCCCGGCTCAGGCGGCTTGCGGTGGAATCAAAGCTGAAAGCCGGAGAAGTCCGCGCGCTGGTTGCCACTGCTTCGCTGGAACTGGGAATTGATATCGGCACGGTGGATCTGGTTTGCCAGATCGGCTCGCCGCGCTCGATTTCTGTGGCTCTGCAGCGCGCAGGACGCGCGGGGCACTGGCGCGGAGCGATTCCCAAGAGCCGTTTTTTCGCCACCACGCGCGATGAACTGCTGGAATGCGGCGCGCTGGTGCGAGCGATTCGTCACGGCGAGCTGGATCGCATCGAAATTCCCGATGCGCCGCTCGATGTACTCGCGCAACAGATAGTGGCTGCCTGCGCGGCCGAAGATTGGCGGGAAGATGACCTTTTCGCGTTGGTTCGTCGCGCGTTTCCATACCGCAACCTTGCGCGAAAAGATTTCGACGAAATTATTGCTATGCTTTCCGATGGAATCGCCGCGCGACGCGGCCGATACGGCGCCTACCTGCATCGCGATCAAGTGAATCACCGATTGCGCGGACGCCGCGGCAGCCGCCTGGCCGCGATCACCAGCGGCGGCGCGATTCCCGACAACGCACTCTATACCGTGGTTGCCGAGCCGGAAGGCACGATTGTCGGCACGGTGGACGAGGATTTCGCGGTGGAGAGTTTGCGCGGGGACATCATCTTGCTCGGCAACACTTCCTGGCGCATCCGCCGCGTGCAATCCGGGTCTGTGTCAGTGGAAGACGCCAAGGGCGCTCCCCCCAACGTACCTTTCTGGCGCGGCGAAGCGCCCTCGCGAACGATGGAACTCTCGCAACAGGTCGCACACGTCCGGGAGGCAATCAGCTCGTTAACTGAAAATGCCGTTCCCTCCGACGGCTTGATGAATTCGCCACAAGCCGCGGCCGCGATTCAGTGGCTCGCGGACGAATGCGGCATGGACCGCCCGGGCGCGGAACAAGCTGTGGAATACATCGTGCAAGGCCGGGCCGTGCTGCGCGCGGTCCCGACGCAAGAGACGGTGATCGCCGAGCGCTTCTTCGATGAAAGCGGCGGCATGCAGTTGGTGATTCACGCTCCTTTCGGAGGCCGCATCAATAAAGCCTGGGGCCTTGCGCTGCGCAAGCGCTTCTGTCGCTCGTTTAATTTCGAGTTGCAGGCTGCAGCCACGGATAATGGCCTGAATATTTCTCTCAGCGACCAGCACAGTTTCCCTCTCGCTGACGCTTTTCATTTTCTGCACGGCGAGAGCGTTGAACCGCTGCTCGAGCAAGCCGTGCTGGCCTCCCCGATTTTCACCACGCGCTGGCGTTGGGTTGCCGGACGCGCCCTGGCCCTGCTGCGCTTCATGGGCGGGAAAAAAGTTCCGCCGCCGATTCAGCGGATGCGCTCCGACGATTTGCTCGCCGCTATTTTCCCCGAAGCCGCGGCGTGCCAGGAAAATATCTCGGGGGACATCGCCATTCCCGACCATCCTCTCGCGCGCGAGACCATGAAAGACGCGCTCACCGAAGCGATGGACGTGGAAGGTCTGAAAATGGTCCTCGCCGATATTTCGTCGGGCAAGATTCGTTGCATTGCCGTGGACACTCCCGTACCTTCGCAATTTTCACACGAGATTCTGAACGCGAACCCCTACGCCTACCTTGATGACGCTCCGCTGGAAGAGCGCCGCGCGCGCGCCGTGGAAATGCGCCGCATGCTTCCTGGATCCGTGCTTTCCGAAATTGGACGCCTGGATCCCGCCGCGATTGCCGAAGTACGCGAAGAGGCGTGGCCAGACGTCCGTGATGCAGACGAACTTCACGACGTGTTGCAGGAATTAATCGCAGTTCCCGAATCCGAAATCGCGAATGGCGTTGCAGTGGCTACGAAGTCCATTTCAATATGGAATGATTATTTCGCTGACTTGGTCGCCGCAGGCCGCGCCGCGCGCGCGCGGTTCGCAGAGCGAGTTTACTGGGTGCCGGCCGAGAAATCCGAGACGTTTGCGGCAATTTTCCCAGCGGCGGAGTTCGATTCCGTTCTCGCCGATATTCAGGCACGGAAGCCCTCACGCGACGACGCCATTTTCGCCTGCATCGCCGGTTGGCTCGCGCATCTCGGGCCGGTCACAGCGCCGAGCCTCGCGGCATTTCTGGGAATCGCAACCGCTGACGTCGAAAAATGCTTTTTGCGCCAGGAAGCCGCCGGAACCATATTGCGCGGCCAGTTCACGGATTCATCGAGCGGCGTCACTGAGTGGTGCGATCGCCGCCTGCTCGCGCGCATTCATCGCCTGACGCTGGGATCTCTGCGCAAACAAATTCAACCCGTGACCGCCGCACAATTCATGAGCTGGTTGCTACGCTGGCAGCACCTCACTCCGGAGACCAAGCTTCTGGGCGAACGCGGCACGCTCGAAGCGCTGCAGCAATTGCAGGGATTCGAAGCGCCTGCGAATGCCTGGGAACAGCAAATCCTCGCGCGCAGAATTGCCAATTACGATCCCAAGGTTCTCGATCAGCTCTGCCTCACCGGAGCTGTCGGCTGGGGACGCCTTTCGCCGCATCCGGCAACGCTCGCCGAAAATGGCGGCACGATTCGCCGTGTGGTGCCCACCAGCACCGCCCCGCTCACATTTTTCATCCGGGAAGATGCCGACTGGATGATTTCGCAGCACGCTTCCACCGGCGTTGAAGAAGCTGCAGGATTGAGTCTCACCGCGCGCGACGTGCTGGCTCAACTGCGTCAGCGCGGAGCGTCATTTTTCCCGGACATCGTGCGCGGAACGGGGAAAATCAAAGCGGAAGTGGAGACAGCCTTGTGGGAACTGGTGACCGCGGGAATGATCACCGCGGATGGCTTCGACAATATTCGCGCGCTGATTGATCCCAAGCGGCGTGCGGGGCAGGGCAAGGGGCACAATGCGCGCCCACGCCACAGCGCCGGCCGCTGGTCGTTGCTCTACGCCGGCGAACCCGCCGAACACGCGCGCGTGGTGGAATCCACCTGCTGGATGCTGCTGCGAAGGTACGGTGTGGTGTTTCGCGAAATGATTGCGCGGGAGACGATCGTTCCGCGCTGGCGCGAACTGCTCATCGCTTTTCGCCGGCTGGAAGACCAAGGCCAGATTCGCGGCGGGCGCTTCGTCAGCGGGTTTCTCGGCGAACAATTCGCGCTGCCCGTCGCCGTGGAATCTCTGCGCGCCATGAGCAAGCAATCTTCTGTGGGCCAGGTTGTCACCGTCGCCGCAACGGACCCTCTGAATCTGGTCGGCGTCCTGATTCCAGGCGATCGCGTCGCGTCTAGTTCAGGCCGGACCGTGGCTTTTGTGGACGGCGTCGCAGTGGGCGCGGACGAATCCACCGCGAAATTCGCCACTGCGGCCGCAGTGTGAAGGCAATGGCGGAAGAATGACCTAAAGATGACGAATTCGCACACGTTGCGGCGCAACCGCGCAGTTCGACTTACAATAAGAGTATGCAGAAGAAGATATTCTGGACTTCGTTTACCATCCTGGGCCTGCTCGCCGATATGGCGTTGCCTCTGTGGTGGGCGCTGGCTGCAACGATTCCCATCGGTTACATCAGCTGGTGGTTCGCTTACCGCAGCGATTGGTTCTAATTTCTGCCGGTCGTTTCTCCACAGCGCACGCATTCTTTGCGGTTAGACTATTCTCGGGAGAAGACCTCACAATTTGCCTCCGATTATCAATGCGCAAGGCTTGTCCAAGCGATACGGCGCAGCGCCGCTCTTCCAGAACATTTCGTTCACGATATCCGAAGGAGATCGCATCGGCCTGATCGGACCGAACGGTTCGGGAAAATCCACGCTGCTCGAAATTCTGCGTGGCCGTGTGCAGCCCGATCGCGGCGATGTTGCGATTCGCAAAGGCACGAAACTGACCTGTGTCTCGCAGATTTCTGAATTCGGCGCAAGCGATACGATTCAGTCCGTGATCCAGGCAGCGCTCTCGAAATCCGCCGTGCCGGAAAGGGATCGCGGGTTTCGCACCGCGGAAGCGCTGCATCGCGCCGGATTCGAAGACCCCGAGATCAATACCGCGGCCTTATCGGGCGGATGGCGCAAGCGCCTGGCGATTGTCGAGGCGCTCGTTCAGCAGCCGGACATCGTGCTGCTCGACGAACCGACTAATCATCTCGATCTGGCCGGCATCCAGTGGCTCGAATCAATCCTTCGCAACGCTTCTTTCGCCTATGTGGTAGTGAGTCACGACCGCTATTTTCTGGAGAATATCGCGCAGCAGATGGTGGAACTGAATCGCACCTACGAAGACGGCTTCCTGCGCGTCAACGGGAGCTACAGCAAGTTTCTAGAGGCTAAGGAAGAATATCTGCACGCGCAAGGCAAGCGCCAGGACGCGCTGGCCAATCTGGTCCACACCGAAATCGAGTGGCTGCGCCGGGGCCCCAAGGCGCGCACCACCAAATCAAAATCGCGTATTGATAAAGCGCATCGCATGATTGGCGAACTGGCCGATCTCAACTCGCGGACGCGCACCGGGACCGCGGGAATCGACCTTTCGGCATCGAGCCGGCAAACCAAGCAGCTGATCCGCCTGGACGGCGTAGCGCACGTCATGGGCGACCGCCCGCTTTTCCAAAACATTGATTTTGCAATTACGGCCGGTATGCGCGTGGGGCTGGTCGGCCCGAACGGCAGCGGCAAGACGACCTTGCTTCGCCTGCTGCGCGGAGATATGGAACCCACGGGTGGGAACATACAAAAAGCCGATTCACTGCGCATCGTTTACTTCGATCAGAATCGCCAGCTCGAGCCGGAGGTCAGCCTGCGGCGCGCGCTCGCGCCGGACAGCGATTCCGTGATTTATCAGGATCGCGTAATTCACGTGGCGTCCTGGGCCGCCAGGTTCCTATTCACCAATGAGGATCTGAATCGGCCCGTGGGAAAGCTCTCTGGTGGCGAACGCGCGCGCGTCTTGATCGCGCAACTGATGCTCCAGCCAGCGGATGTGTTGCTCCTGGATGAACCCACCAACGATCTCGACATTCCTACGCTCGAAATCCTGGAAGAAAGCCTGCTGGACTATCGCGGAGCGCTGGTACTGGTCACCCACGATCGTTACATGCTCGACCGCGTCTCGACGATTGTGCTGGGGCTCGACGGGCGCGGCGCCGCGGAGCGCTTTGCCGATTACTCGCAGTGGGATGATTGGCTGCGTTCGCAGAAGACGAAAACCGCAGCGGCGCAGACGCCCGCGCGCCCGGCGCGCGAGCGGCCGACTCAAACGAAGCAGCAACCCCAGCCCGCAGCCGCCACGAAGAAGCAGCTCTCCCATTCGGAAAATCGCGAATTTGCTTCGATCGAAAAGCGCATCGCGAAGGCTGATGAAGACCTGCAAGCCAAGCGCGCCGCGCTGGAAGATCCGGAAATTGCCAGCGACGCCGCGCGCCTCCACGATGCCTATGCTCAGATGGAAGCGGCTCAGAAAGTCGTGGATGGGCTCTATGCGCGTTGGGCCGAACTGGAAAAAAAGATGCTGGAGCAACTCGAAAAGTAGCGGTTCGCAACGCCCGCGGAATATTGCGGCGAACCGTGCCTACGCGGCCGGCGCAAATTCCGTCAAGAGTGCTTCGTGCAGGCGCACTTGATGCGGAAGTGACAGCTTGTCGCCGGCGGATGTGAGGTAGAAGACGTCAATGGCCGTCTCTCCCTCCGTCTCAATGATGGCGATTTCGATGTTCCACAGTTCGCGCGAAAAAACCGAACTGATGCGGTGCAGCAGTCCGGGCTGATCCTGCGCGATGATTTCCACCAGCGTGCTTTGCGCCGAACACGTGTCGTCAATTTTCACGCGCGTTTCCACTTTGATCTTCGGCGGACGATTTTTCTCCGCGCGCAGGCGGTCGCGCAACATCCGATCGAGATCGGCCTTTCCCGCCAGCACGTCGTGAATGCTCGTCTGGAAACGCTCCCACTCGGGCAAATTCAATTCGAGCGTGCGGAAACGGTCGGTAAAATAAAAGGTATCCACGACGGTTCCAGCCTGATTGGAAAATGCGGCAGCCTTCACGATGTTCATTCCCCAGGCGGCCAGCACGCCCGCCATGGTGGCAAATAGAAACGCGCGGTCTTTGGTCACCAGAGTGAGCTCGTACCAGTGCCGGCCGCGCCGCAGATTGATCTGCACTGGATCTTTGTCCAGTCGCGCAGCCATTTCCAGATGCGCGAGAACGTCTCCCGCCGCGTGCGTCAGCAAATAACGGCGGGGAAGACCCTCGAGAAAGCTATCCAGCCGGTTTCCCACGGTGAGCGCCAGCGTGCCCAGATGCGCCATCACTTCGTCGTGCGCGTCAACGTGCAAGCGCTGGTCGAGGCTGCGATTCAGGTGATTCGCCGTCGCAATGTAGAGCTGCCAGATATTTTCGGCCTTCCACGGCGTGAGAGCTTCGGGATTGACGGCTTTGATGTCGCCGTAAGTGAGCAGGCAGAGCATTTTCAGGCGCTCGGGCGTTTCCACTTTTTCAGCGAATGCGCGAACCGTTTCAGGATCGAAGATATCGCGCCGCAGAGCCGCGCTCATTTCCAGATGGCTCCCGATCAGAAAGAGCACCGCTTCGCGGTCCGGCTCGTCCAAATCCAGCCGGTCCAACGCGCCCTCCGCGATTTCCACGCTGGCGCGCACATGATCCGCGGTTTTCGCGCCTTTGCCCACATCGTGCAAGAGCAATCCCAGATAGAGCAGATCCGGCTGCTCGATTTCATCCAAAAGTTCCGCATAACGCTGGTCCCATTTTGATTGCGATTGCCGCAGCGCGTGCAGGTTGTCAATGGCGACGAAGGTGTGCTCATCCACAGTGAAGCGATGCGAGTAATCGCGCACCACCAGGGCATCAATCCCGGCGAACTCGGGAAATAGCAGAGTCAGCAAGCGCAGCGAGTGCATCGCGCGCAAGGCATCCGCCGCGTGCGGCGCCATCAGAATTTCCTGCAGCAGGTGCCACAGCTCGGCGCCTTTGGGCGGCGCTTCGGCCAGCGCCGGCAACATCCTTTCAATCTGATATTCGGTGCTGGAACTCAGCGTGAGCCCGTGGCGCGCCAGAAACCGGAATGCGCGCAGGATCAGTTCCGGATCGTTGAGCGCGGCGGGCTGGCGCAGCGTGAGCATCCCATCTTCCACGGAAAATTCCGCATTGGAGAGCCGGGAGCGCAGCTGTTGAAATTGGTGATGCATGGAGAGCCGCGCGGCGGGTGTTTCTTCCAGCAGCTGCACGCAGACACGATAGATCGTGCGCGCGTGGCCGAAATAAACCCGCATCCAGTCCGAAGCGGTCAGCGACTCTTCATCCACGCCGTTTGGGGCCAGTGCCGCCGAAGACGCGCCCGCAATCCCGATTTTATGAGCGGCGGCCGCGTCTTGCGATTCCCACGTCAGCGTGTTGTCGTCGCGTTTGTGGCGGAAGTGCAGGAAGCAGCGCACGGACATCAGCGAATTCAAAGCGGCATCGAATGGTTTCTGGATTGCTTCCGGGAGCACCGCATTTTCCCGCGGCCACACATGATATTTTTCGATTGCCGTCAGCAGCGAAAGCCAGTTCACGACGTTGTAGTCGCGCAGGCCCCCTGGACCGTCCTTCATATTGGGTTCCAGATGAAATATGGTGTTCCCGAATTTGCCGTGGCGAGTGCGCGTCAGGTCCGCCAGGCGCTTGATGATTTGCGCAGCGTCGCGCGCGATCAGTTTCGGAATCACCTCGTCGTGCAAGCGTGCAAAGAGGCGGCGGTCACCGGCGAGATAACGGCAATCGAGCAGGGAAATCGCAAATTCCGCGTTTTCGGTGTCGAAGCGCCCGCATTCGGCGAGCGTGCGCGTAGCGGGGCTGAGCTTTAGGCCCAAATCCCACAGGTCCTGTGAGAATTTGCGGAGAGCGTCTTTCAGTTTCGCTTCGCTGCCGTTTCCCGCATGCAGAAACAGCACATCAATATCGGAGTAGGGAAATAGCCAGCGACGCCCGAATCCGCCGAGCGCGACTGCGGCAAACTCCGCCGGGCCTTCGGCCTCGGGAGAAACATATTGCTGCCACAAGCGCTGCATGATGGCTTCAATCAGCGCCGTGCGTCCCAGCAGCGCCGCGTGCCCATCGCCCGTCGCCACGAAGCGTTCCTGGAGGCGCGCCGATTCCTTCGCGGAAAAATCGCGCAACTCAGTCGAGAGCGATGGCGTTGGCGGCATCGATTTTAATCACTTCTCATCGGTAATTTAGGTCTCCAGGACGATGCGCTTCGGTGTTTACGCTCCTCGCTGCTGCGCCTGCGATCCGGCGGTCAGCATTTCCACGGCGTCTTCGGGATACGCGAGCATGCCGAACTCCGGCACATCCAGCCCTGTCAGTTCCACTTCTTTCGAGACGCGCATCGAGCGCCAGGCATTCACGCCCTTGAACACAACAAATGTGGCGCCGAACGAATACGCGGCCAAAAGCGTCGCGCCGCCAAGCTGCAACCAGAACTGCGAGAAATCTCCGTGAATCAAACCAGTAACACCCTGGCCGGCCCTGCCAAGATACGACGCCACCCCCACGCCATTCCAACCTGCGCCGTAGGTGCCGTCCGCGAAGATTCCCACCGCCACCGCTCCAAACCATCCGCAGTAACCGTGAACCGAAATCGCTCCGCAGGGATCATCAATCTTCAGGATCCGTTCGTTGAAGAGCACTCCCAAACATACGACAACTCCAGCCACGATGCCTATCATCACCGCGCTGGTCGGCGATACGAACGCGCAAGGCGCCGTGATGGCCACCAGTCCCGCGAGCATGCCGTTGCAAGCCATGGTGATGTCCGGCTTGCCGAATAGGCTGTACCACAGCAGCATCGCGGCCGCCGAGCCCGCCACCGCCGCAAGATTGGTATTCACCGCGACCACTGAAATGCGCAGGTCCGTCGCGCCCAATGTGGAACCAGGATTAAATCCCATCCAGCCGAAAAGCAGCACGAACGTGCCGGTCACCACGAACACGATATTCGAAGCCGGAAATGCGCGCGGTTTTCCGTCGGGTCCATACTTTCCCAAGCGCGGCCCCAAAATCACCGCCAGCGCCATCGCGCAAAACCCTCCCACGGCGTGAACCACCGTGGAGCCCGCGAAATCCACGTAGCCGTGACCCATGTGCATCGTGGAGCCCAGTTGCGACATCCATCCGCCACCCCAAACCCAACAGCCGGAAATCGGATAGAGCAGGCCGCCCACGAATAATTCACAAAGCAGGAACGCCCAGAAAGTGATGCGCTCGCAAATCGCGCCGACGATGATGTATCCCGCCGTCTCCATGAACACCACTTCAAAGAGCGTCAGGCAATTGCTGCCGGCGTCGTACGCGGGGCCGGTCAGAAAAAATCCTTTGCCTCCCAGAAAGCCCCACTGGCCGTGGCCGATCAGGAAATGATCCAACGTGGGAACGCCGCCGAGATTCGTGGGAGCCGCATTCACGGCAACGGCCCCGAATTGAAACGCGTATCCGACCGCGTAGTATGCGAGGAACGCGAAAACGTACGCGGCGAAATTCAGCATCATCAGGTGCGCGGCGTTCTTCTTGCGCACCAGCCCGCACGTCAGCAGCGCGAAACCGGCCTGCATGAAGAGCACCAGGTATCCGGTCAGCAGCGTCCAGGAAAAATTCGTGGCCAAGCGGACGTGCCCCACGTCATCCGCGAGCTTCAGCGCAAGCGGCTCTTTCGCGGCTTGCGCCTGAAAAGTGTCGAAGTCTTGCTTGTTCTTCGCGTAGTCCGGCGCGGATTTATCCGTCGGTTCGGGAACCACAAATGGATTGCCCGCGGCGTCGAAAACCAGCGTGCGGTCGCCGGTGGCGGTCCCCGTGGGATCCGGTTGCGGCGATTGGTCCGCCAGGGCCGTGCTTAGCGATCCAAGGAAAATCTGCGCGAAAATCAGCGCGCTGATTGCCGCAAAAATCCATTTTCTCCTGCGTCCCACCAATGCTTTCTGCATCTCGAAGTTCCTCCCTGATTGGGATAAACGCTGGGTTCCGTCGGCGACTCCGCAACAATCGCCAAAAACGCCAAGACGTTTCGTCAAATGGCGCCGGGACCTCGCTCTCCTGTCCGTATCCGAATCACTTCATCAAGAGACGAAACGAAAATTTTGCCGTCGCCGATTACGCCCGTGCGCGCTCCCTCGATAATGGCTTCCACCACGGGCTCCGCCAGCTCTTCGGCCACGGCGATGCTCACAAAAATCTTCGGCAGAAAATCGACGGTATATTCCGACCCGCGATAAGTTTCCGTGTGGCCCTTCTGCCTGCCGAAGCCCCGAACCTCGGAAACCGTCAGTCCGGTCACGCCCAGGGCAGTGACGCGTTGCTTCACCTCCTCCAGCTGCGAAGGCCTGATAACGGCATCAATACGCTTCATTTTCGATTGCTCCTTTCCTTCTAGAACCGAAAAACACGCCGCAAGCAACAAGGTATGGAACCTAGGCGCGCACAATCAGTCAAATCCAAATCAGTGATTGGCCGTATCAGGTTCATGACGGGTGGCATTCGGTCGAGTTGGTCCACGCGTAAGCCCAGTAAGATCGCACTCGCGAGCCAGGATGGCAATGGCGTTGCGAATCGGCGGCGTCCGCCGATTCGTTTGCACGCGCGACTATAACCGAAAATGAATTCCAGGCGAATCCGGAAGTTTTGGCTGGAGGTTTGCGACGGCGGAGCGTCGTTTATCGTCCGACCAGCAGCACTTCGAAGGAGTTTGCTTTCATCGGCGGGCGCCGCTCGCCCGGGGGCGTCACGGCCTCAAAATCGGCGACGGGAAGAAAAATATTGTGGGTTTTGAAGTCAATCGCCATCGTCCGCGCATATCTTTTCGTCGGCACATCTTCCACGACCGTGAATTTGTCAGGCGAATCCTCGTGCACCACGGTGAGCGTTCCCGACCTGCCATTGGAGCTGAACGCCAGCTCTGTGCGAGGATCGAATCCGGCCGCATCCGGACCGTCGCCGATCTTGGGCGTGGCAAGCACTTTACCGGTGTCAGCATTTACCACCGCCATCACATTGTTGTCGCACACGGCGAACAATCTACGGTGCCTGGCATCCATCGCGAGGCCCGAGGGCTGCGTGCACGGCGCCAGCGGCCACCGATTCGTCGCCGTCAGTTTCTGCGCGTCAATTTCCAGCAGCTCGGATTTGTCCTCGATATTCACGAAAACTTGTCCGTCTCCCGCGCCGGCCGCGAACTCAGGTTTGCCGCCGACGGAGAACATCGTAACGACGCTGCCATCCACGCCATTGATGGCCGTGACGTTGCCGGTGCCCCCGTTGAACGCAAAAACGCGCTTGGAGGCTTCGTCATAGTAAATCGCATCCGGATTTTGTCCTCCGGTATCCACAGTCCCGAGGACTTTCAAGGACTTCAGATCGAAGATCGTCACGGTGTTCGCGCGGCCGTCGCTGACGAATCCGCGTCCCAGGTCGGGAGCTAATGCAATTCCATGCACACCCTGTGTATCGGGAATGTCCCCCACGATCGCGTTGGTGTCCGCCTCCAGGACCACCACGTGCGTGGAGTGCGAGATGTACACGCGGCGCGCCCGGCTATCCACCGTGCAGTAATCCCATCCGCCATCTCCGCCAATAGGAATTGTCTTCACCACCTGATAGCCCGACCGTCCGGCAACAACTGCGTAGGCCTGCACCAAGCCAGCAACAAAAATGGCTGCCGGCAGCAATACGCTTAGTGCCATTGCAACAATGTGCCTGCGATTCATAGCTTTGTGCCTTTCACAAAGGAACGGGGGCAAATAGCTCGCCGTTTTATAACCCGCCGAATATACAGCACGCGTAACTCCGCGGGGCGCTTAACTTGCAAAGACAGCCTCGCTCCGCATGCGGAAGTCACTCCGAAGCTGCCAGTTCCTCCGCAATCTCCAGCATCTTCGTCACGCTACTCCAGTTTCTGCCGGTGCCGGTGACCTTGAGCGTTCTCTCGATCGTCGGCCAGGATATTTTCGGCCGCGCCATGCCATTCGGAAAATATATATAGACCTCGCGGCGCTCGATGCGCAGTTCCTCGGGCTCGGTCTTAAGTTTGGCGGCCTTTTCCCGCGCTTCCGTTCCAGGCTCGCCAGTAAGAAAAGTCACCAGCAGCCTGTTTGGCTGGACGTCGCGCCGCTTCGCGAATGGATTGCGCGCGATCGCTTCTTTCATTTCGGCATGCGTGCGCATGACCACTTCGGGACGAAACCGGAACTTGCGCTCGATGGCATCCTGCAGGCGCTTGGCCAACGCGGCCATGTCCGTTTCCGCGGTTTTGAAAATCACGTTGCCGCTTTGTATGAAAGTGCGCGCGTCCCGAAATTTCAGCGCCTTGCACAGCGCGCCCAAATCCTCCATCTTGATCTTGTTGTGGCCACCGACATTCACAGCGCGAAGCATCGCGATCACCACCGGCATATAAATCTCCTGTCCATCGCGGCGGACCCCTGGCGCCGGGCAATTCTATTCGAGCTTGAGCCTCGGCGAAACAACCGCCCGAATATCCCTGGTCTCCAGGATGCGCTTCGCATAACCATGTTGCGCGACGGCCAGCATCGCCAACCCAATTTCCTGGGTCGTCAAAACATAATTTGGAAACGCTCGACGCAGCAAAGGCAGCAATGGTCCGGCGATCGCGTAAAAGAAGCGGTAAACACCGGTCTTGGAGCGCGCTCCATAAAGGGGTTCGATGATTCCGGGACGAAACATGTACGCCGCCGCGCAAGGCAGTCGCAGCAGCGCATTTTCCGTCTTGCCCTTCACGCGTGCCCACATGATTCTTCCATGCTCCGAGCTGTCCGTCCCGGCGCCTGAAACATAGATGAAGGTCATCCGCGGATTCAAGCGGCACAAAATCTCGGCGGCGGCGATGGTGATGCCGAAAGTGACGCGCTCGTAGTCCGCTTCCTTCATTCCGCTGGAAGCCACACCCAGGCAAAAGAAGCACGCGTCAAACCCGGAAAGTTGGTCCGGCATCGCCTCGTAGTGCCACAGGTCCGGCTGCACGATTTCCCGCAATTTTGCGTGCTGCAAACCCGTAGCGGTTCGGCCGATCGTCACTACCGCTTGCACGCCCGGGTCCAGAAAACATTCGCGCAATACGCCTTGTCCCACCATTCCGGTAGCACCAAAAAGTAAGACGTTCATGGAGTCCAAGAGTATCTTGAGACGCGCGCGGCCTCAATGCGGAACCTCGCCTATATCTTGCGCCCGTACTGCCCTGAAAAACCTCAGGTTCCTGCGGGGATCGGAATCGCGGGGGCCGTTGCCATGCGCTTGTATTTATCGAGGAGTTCGTCCAATTCCTGCTGGCGGATCGGTTTCGTCAGATAGCCATCCATCCCGGCAGCCAGACACTGCTCTTGATCGCTCTTCATCGCGTGCGCCGTCAAGGCCACCACGGGCAGATGTTTTCCCGTGAGCTTTTCTTTTTCGCGAATCACCGCCGTGGCCTCCATGCCGTCCATCTCCGGCATTTGTACATCCATCAGGACCAGGTCATAGCATGCTCTCTCCAACGCCTCAAGCGCTTCGCGGCCGTTCGCTGCCAGGACGACGCGGTGCCCCCGCTTTTCCAGCAGCCGAGTGGCCAACCGTTGATTCACCACGTTGTCCTCCGCCACGAGTATGCGCAGAACTTCCGCGGGATCGCGCGCATCCTGCAGCGAATAGCGCGTGAGCAGCGGAATCGCGCCGGGTTTTTCGCGGGCCCCCAGCACGCGCGCGATCGCTTCGCGCAATTCCGACTGGCGGATCGGTTTCAATAAATAGGCGGAGACGCCCAGCTCCTTGCATCGTTGCGCGTCTCCGCGGTGACCCGCCGAAGTAAGCATCATGATCGTGGCGGTGCATAGTTCCGGCATCCGCCGGATGCGCTCGATGAGCGTGAATCCACTCATTCCCGGCATGTGCGCGTCGGTAAGAATCAAAATATAGGGTTCGCCGGCCTCTCGCGCGGCCGACAATTCCGCGACCGCCAGTTCTCCTAATTCCACGGAGTGGCACCTCATCTCCCAGCGCTTGAGCATCCCCTCCAGGATTCGCC
The DNA here is from genome assembly GCA_963804655.1 of uncultured Acidobacteriota bacterium. GTDB lineage: Bacteria > Acidobacteriota > Terriglobia > Acidiferrales > UBA7541 > Palsa-295. The sequence goes on from CAWDRE010000002.1 coordinate 1,634,913, forward strand.
GGTTCGTGAGGTTGTCGTCAACGATCAGCGCTTTCACGCCGCGCAGCACTTCCGGCGGGGCCACCGATCCCAGCTCCACGGTCTTTTCCGAGGATTTAAATTGTGTGGTGAAGTGGAATTGCGTCCCGCTGCCCACCTGGCTTTCCAGCCAGATCTTGCCTCCCATCATTTTAATCAGGCGCGAGGAAATGGACAGTCCTAGGCCCGTTCCACCATACTTGCGCGTCGTGGATGTGTCCGCCTGAGTGAACGGATCAAATATCAGTTTTTGTTTTTCCGGCGGAATGCCGATCCCCGTGTCGGTCACCGTAAAATGAAGCAAACGCTTGTCACCGTCTGCGGCGTCTAGGCGCACTCTCACCGCCACTTCGCCTTCGTCGGTGAACTTGATGGCATTTCCCACCAAGTTGATCAGAATCTGGCGGAGCCTGCTCGAATCGGCCACCACCATTTCCGGCACCTCCGGGGCGATCTCACAAAGAAGCTCCAACCCCTTTTCATCGCTGCGCACTGCGACGGTTTTCAGCGTCGCTTCCAGGCAATCGCGCAAATTGAAGTCAACCGCTTCCAGATCAATCTTGCCGGCCTCGATCTTGGAGAAATCCAGAATGTCGTTGATCACCGTGAGCAGAAAATCAGAGGACATCTTGACCGTCTCCAGATATTCGCGCTGCTCCACGGTGAGCTCGGTGTCCAGGGCCAGGTCGGTCATTCCCATCACCCCGTTCAGCGGTGTGCGGATTTCGTGGCTCATGTTGGCGAGAAACTCGCTCTTCGCCCGGCTCGCCTCTTCCGCGGCTATTCTGGCTCGCTGCATCTCGCGTTCGGCTTCCAGGCGCTCCGTGACGTCACGCCCGATCCCAACGATTCCGGTTACCTCGCCGTCGTTCCCGAATAGCGGCACTTTGGTGGTGAGCAGGCAGATTTTCTCGCCCTTCTCGTTGGTGCACTCCTCCTCGTGATTGAATAGAGCTTCCTTTGTTTTCATCACGCACTGGTCGTCTCGCGAGTAGGCCTCGGCGAACTCTTTCGGAAAGAAATCGAAGTCCGTCTTGCCGATCATTTCTTCCGGGCCTTTCAAGCCGGTCGCGCGCGCCAGCGATGCGTTGGCTACGAGGAACCGGCGAGCTGTGTCCTTCACGTACATAAAGTCCGGCACGTTGTCTATCAGCGCGCGAATCACACGGCGCTCCTCATAGAGCGACTTCTCCGCGCGCGTGCGCTCGTTCACTTCCGCTTGCAATTCCCTGGTGCGCTCGTTCACGCGAGTTTCCAATTGGTTGTTGGAGTCTTGCAACGCGCCGTCCCGCTCGCGAATCCGATCCAGCATGTGATTGAAGGAATGAATTACCTCCCCGATTTCGTCGGAACCGCGCGGTATCGCGCGCAGGTTGTAGTTTTCTTCCTGCGAAACCCTGCCGGCCACTGCCGCCAGTTGCAGCATGGGTTCCGTGATTACCCGGAGAAGCCGGAAGGAAATCAGGTACGTGGCGAAAATGGAAACCAGCAGCACGAGGCTGGCAATCTTGGCGAATTCCCACATCTGCGCGCGAAATTCGCTTAAATCGGAAATAATCGCGATAGAACCGGTTTTTTCGCCACCCAGCGACACTGCGCGAACCAGCGTCAGTGAATCCGGGCCGAAGTGCGCCCCGTCACTTTGCAAAGGCGGCATCTTGAAATCACCGTCCAATCCCGCCCGCCGGTACTGCGCAAAAATCTTGCCTTGATCGTCGTACAGGCACGCGGCCAGAACGTGTGGCTCCGCGTGCAGCGCCCCGAGCATCTCTCTCGCCGTCTTGGGATCGTCGAATGCCAGCGAAGCCGCGCCATTTTCGCCCAGCGTGTCTGCCAGTGTGGAAAGCTCTCCGGCGACGCCGGGGCGAAAGCTTGCGCGTTCGTAGATTCCAAATCCCAGTGAAGCCAGGATCAGCGCGAAGAGGCTTGCGGACAGAACCAGCAGCGCCAGCTTTGTCCTGATGGATCCGTGTTTGAGAAGCTGCATCATCGCGGTTACTCGCGAGCTCCGATTACCGTTTTTGCCAGAAGCAACAGACGGGAACTGATCTTCAGCTTGGCCCGGTCGGCTGCCTGCACATTGATCTCGAAGCGGATTTTATTGTTCTCCGCGCAGAAGCCGATCATGCCGCCCTGCGCGGCGAAATCGTCCGTCTCCCCCACGGTCAAAACGGCGCCGTTTTTCAGCGCGGCGATCACGGCCGGGATCTGTGCGCGGTCGCTGCCGATGAATAACACCTGGCACCCCTGAACTTCCTGCGGTGTCTTGAAATGCTGCACGCGCAGCGAGCGAACTCCGATTAATTTTCCTTGCAGCGTGGTCTCCAGGTCGCCCTGGAATGGGTCTTTTCCCACCGTGCAAACGGTGAGCGGACTTTTCTCATCTCCCAGAGCGCCCGTTGGCCACTCCACCAGCTGAATGAAATGAAAAAGAAACGCGGCCTTTACCTTATATTCCTCCATCTGAACCTGGGCCCGCCCGGAACCCACAAACCCGAGCGAAACCACCAGCAAGCCGATGGCGCAACGCAACAGTGCTCGCGCGCCGGCTCTTGAACGCCGGGACGGCGCGGTTCTGCGAGCATCGTTCGCAATTGGTGCGCGCGCTGTTCGTGACAGACGATTCACTCCTGCACCCTTGCTCAGAATCGCCAGGTCAATTTGGCGAACGCGCTGCGCTTGACGTAATTTGTGTCGCCCGTGCCTTGCTCGCTCACAAACTCGATGTGCTGGTTTTGCAGCAAGTTCTGTCCCACCAAGCTCGCGGATAGATGCTCTTTAAGACTCCAGGTCAACTGCGTATCCACGCGGGTGTACGACGCGACGTTTGGATTGGAGAGACGCCCTACGAAATTCGCGCTCGCGTCCCAGGAAAGGCGGTGCTCCAGCCGCAAATGCGAATCCACGCGCGCCCACTGTCGCGGTGTGCTGCCCTGCACGCCCGCCACCGTCGAGGTATCCTGGCTCGTGGAATCCAGGTGCATATGGATTTCCTCAAGAGCACAAGCCGGAGTCAGCGTCCAGCGGCTGGTGACTTTCCAAGTTCCGAAAATCTCGACGCCGTGCGTTTCTCCGCGCATCAAGTTGAAATACTCAATCGGCATAACGATATGCGTGGGCGGAGGCGTGTTCTCAATAAAGGACGGCTCGGGCTCGGCAGTCTGCACTTGGCTGTAGGAGTTGTAATATGCGGCGAGATCCAGCGACAGTCCGCTAAAGATCTGTGTTCGGTAGCCCGCTTCGTAGGCGATCTCCTTCTCGTTCTGAAAAGCCGGATTTCCCACGATGCGCACCAATACAGGGGGTCCGTCTGGAGGCACAAAACCGCCAACGGTCAGCTGAGACGCGGTATCAATGCTGGAGGGAGTCCGCAAGGCTCGGGAAACCGATCCCCAAATCGTTTGGCGTGAGGTCAGCGTCCAGGCCGCGCGCACCGTAGGCATCACTCCGAAACCGGTGTAGTAGTTGTGCTCGATCTTGGTTCCGACGGTCAGCGTCACACGGTCGGGCACCAGCGTGAATTCGTCCTGCACGAAAGCGCTGAAAAGCTGAGTATTGAGATTGGGAGGGACGAGGGCAAAGAAACCGTCACCGTCGGTTGTGGAAGAGGAATAGCGGTAGCCAACTCCCCACACAATGTCATTGCGTTCATTCCACCGGAAATGGTGCTCAAAATCAGCGTTCAGAGTGTTCCGCACTTCGCCCAGATCGTCGTCGCGAGCGTAGCGATCAAACGAGACTTGCAAGACGGTATCCGATCGCTCCGACTGGCGATGGTCCCAATTCGCTTGAAGATATCCGCCGGAAACATTCGTTTCGGCGAAGGCTTCCACCAGTGCGGGCGAAGTCACTGAGTCCACGCTGCCGTTGACGTCGCCGTTGCGTCCGTCATACAGATCGCCAGTCACGGTCAAGTTGTCTGTAAGCGAAAGCTTGGTATCCAGCCGAAATCCGCCGCGCAGCGCATGCCAGCCATCGCCGCCATTCTGGCCGTCGAGCGCGGACAGATGGTATTGATTGAAATATTGGGTGTAGACCCGGTAGTCGGTATGCGCTCCAACTGTCCCGCCATACTGAACCGTTCCAAAACCCTGATCGAGAGAGCCTCCGCCAGCTACGATCATTCCTCCACGGGTTTCAGAAGCTTTCTTGGTGATGATATTGATGACGCCGTCAACGGCGTTGGCTCCCCACGTCGCTCCGCCGGGTCCGCGGATCACTTCAATTCGTTCAATGTCCTCCAAGGGAAGATTCAACACGTCCCAGAAGGTTCCCGAAAACGTGGGGATGTACACCGTCCTCCCGTCCAACATCACAAGCAGCTTGTTGCTGAATTCTCCGTTGAACCCGCGCGCGCTGATCGCCCAAACGTTGGAATTAATCTGCGCCACATTGAGCCCCGGAACCATGCGCAGCAGGTCGGGAATGTTGTTCGCGCCGGAGCGCTGGATATCTTCCTGCGAGATCACGTAAATGGCCGCGGCCGTGTCGGAGACCTTCTGCTCCTTCTTCGAAACCGACGTCACCTCAACGTTCATCAGGTCCTCGACGCTCAGTTTTGAGAGGTCTTGAGATTGTGATTGCGCCGGCGCAGCGCCGGCCAGCGATAGGGCGATCTGCAAAGCCAGACACCCACGCGCCAGAATCTTTCGCGCCGCAAGCTCCCGCGGTTTTCCGCGAGGGTATCTCTCAAGATCGCTCCAGCAAACTCGAATTTTCATTTCCTGGCCCCTTCGACTCTTATTCCTCGTGGGTCGTGGCTTCCGCGGTTTGCGCGTCCCGACGCTTTTCGTCGGTAAGCCACGACATACAGGCCGACAATCCAGCCGCCTCTAGTCGCTGAACTTCCGCCTTTGCATTTCGCACACGAACGCTTTGGCCGCTGAAGTGGCGTTCCGCTGTTTCCGCAACCTGTTGACCCGGTGAAGCGCCGTTCTGGCAGTGCACACGGACTTTCCACGGCCGCGCCACGCGCAGGTACACGCGTAGGAATCTACGTTCGTCAGAAGGGGTTAAAGCTAGGATGGTCGAGCGCTAAACCGAATGCATCCAGCGCCCTGAACCGAGAGGGAATCCACGACCCGCTAATCCAAGACTACTTCCTCGTTTCTATCACTTCCAGGAAGCGCATAACGTAAGAAGAAACCTTTCGATGCCGTATGTAGCACCCTCGCGATGCGCGCGGGCCTTGGACGGGCCTCGCACGCGAATCAGGCCGTTCGTACATGCCTGCGCTGCTGATTCAACACCTTCAATGTTGGTTTTACGGCGGCGCGCGCAGCATGCCGCGGGCTGTGCGGTTGAGCGCAGACCACGGCTGATGGCGCCCTCGGTTTTGGCAGGATAGACCGCAAGAGGCCAATCGCTTCGCTAACATGTGCTTCCGCCAGCAGAACCTGAGCTACCATCCGGGGTGTGCCGGTGTGGATTAGGCGAGAGTGCAGCTCCGTCATGGCAGCGAGCAGGTCATCTGCCGCGATACAAATGAAGCGGTCCTCGTCCGACGGCTGGAGAGGGTCGCGCCTGTTCGGTGCGGGGCTTCCCACTGGCCGTCTCCTTCGCCATTGGCTGTATCAATGGCGGTTAGCCGTGAAAGGTCGCTGATGAGAGAAAGTAGCGATCTGAACTTCGCTGCCCATCGAAGCAGATTGAAGCTGCAGGGGCCAACCACGAACGCCTGATAAGTCTTAGTGATACTAGAACGATGCCCAAACCGTCAATTCGCATTAGCCGCTAGGTGCTCGGTAGTTCTACTTACATACGAAACCTGGTACATCGTAAGTCCCGCAAGACGTCCCTTCGCAGCCCGTTCGCTAAGTTGCGGTTCGCGGCGCTTGGCGACGTCACGATTCCGGGCACGCCGCGAGCGCTGCCAGTCCTCCGCAAGCGTCAAAAGCTGGATACGCACACAACGTCAGAGAAGCTTCCGCAACGCGTCCATCATTTTCTTGGGCTGCTCCTCCATCAACAAGTGCCCGCCATTCGGCAGCACGATCACCGTTACATCGGTCGCCACTAATTTCATCTGCTCGTCCAGCGGATCTCCAAATGATTTTTCGCCGCAGATCGTCCCGTAAGGACTGCGATTGACCAAGGTGGCCCGACGGAGTTATCATCCGCCCCGCCGAGAAGCTCTCTTGGTCGCAGTTGACAATCCCACCCGCCCGTTCGGCGAGCATTTTAAGATCAACCCTGCAGCACGAATCCCCCAATCCGAATCACTAAAAAGGAAGGCCCCATGACCGAATCCAGCGCCACACGACGATGCAGTGAGCAGGCAGATGCAATTCGTCGGTTTCAGGTGAATGTGCCGGAAGGGAGGTTCGCGCGGGGCCTCCGGTCATTGCGCTAGTTCGAATGTGGGGCGGGGCGGCGCGCACGGGCGCCGCCTATCCGAAATTTCGCGCTTCCGTCGACGACAGAGAAGGCCACACGCCCAGCCGTGGCAAAAAACCCGCCTCAATTCAATCCAAAAGAGGAGCGATATCATGAACCAAGTAGGCGCTACGCAACAACGCAGCGACCATTCACAGTTCCACACCGACCGCACCCATCCGGGCCGCTGGACGATCACATTCAGCAACCCGCCGATCAACATGTTTGTTCCCACAACAATCGTCGAATTGGGAGCGCTAATGACCGACATCGAGGCGGACTCATCCGTGAAGGTCGTAGTGTTCCAGTCGGCGAATCCCGATTTTTTCGTCGCCCATCTCGATGTGGCTAAGGCCGCTGAGCGGCCAGAGGTGCTGGGTCTTTGGCGCGACTTTGTGCTGCGTCTCTCGTCAGCACCAGTCGTGAGCATCGCCAAGATTCGCGGCCGCACGCGCGGCATCGGGAACGAGTTCGTGCTGGCCTGCGATATGCGCTTCGCCAGCCGGAAAAGCGCCCTCTTTGGCAACCCCGAGGTCGGCGTCGGACTGGTTCCGGGCGGCGGCGCGCTGGAATGGCTCCCGCGCTTGGTTGGCCGCTCGCGCGCGCTTGAGATTGTCCTCAGCGGCGACGATTTCGATGCTGATATCGCCGAGCGTTATGGCTGGGTGAACCGCACGCTGGATGATGACGACCTCGACTCGTTTGTCGATGCGCTCGCCCGGCGTCTGGCCTCGTTCGACCGTGAAACGCTGACCGCGGCGAAGGCCCAGATCAATCGGTTTGGGATGCCGACAGCTGCCGAGCTTAAATCGAGCACGGATTTGTTCTTCCCGTTGCTGGCCTTGCCCGGTGCACAGGCGCGCCGTGCCAAGGTCCGCGACATCGGGTACGGCGTTCCGAGCGACTTCGAATTGAACTTCGGCAGGTACCTGCCTACGTTCGGGCGCGCCGACAACGAGCAGACGGATAAGCAGTCCGACTGAACGTCCAACTCAGAAATATCAGACACGTGTTGACGGGGGAATCGCAGACCTGCGGGGCCTACTCGATGAACATAGCGTAGCTGGAAAGGCTGAGCTACATCGCCATATAGAAGAGACTCGGATGTTTCCTTCCCAAGACGGTGATGGCCGGTGCTACGAGGTAGATGGAGCCTGGGATTTATTGGGGGCTGTTTCAGATTTGGACCAAAGACGCTGGCGCGACGACCAGCGTCTTCGGATGGTTGCGGGGGTTGGATTTGAACCAACGACCTCCGGGTTATGAGCCCGACGAGCTACCAGGCTGCTCCACCCCGCGTCATAGATACTACGCGACTTGCTGCTCTTCTGCAACCGCACCCACATCAGGTGCCCGATAAGTGCCCAGAATTCGAGCACGCTGACGTTCAAACTGCTCCATGTGCTCAGCCAAGACGTGTGCGTAAATGTCCAGAGTTGTTGAAATGCTGCCGTGCCCCAGAATCTTGGACACCACAGTCACTGGCACCCCAGCCTGTAGCTGCCGCGTTGCGAACGTATGGCGAAACATGTGCAAATGACCGTTCGTAACTTTCAGCTTCCCGCGCAGGTGCCTCTTCAACACAAGGTCAGCATTCCACGGCGTACCGTTCTTCGTGGTGAAGACGAATCCTTCAGCCCGGTTTCCAATGTGGGTTCTGAGTTCATCCACAATCTGAAATGGGATGGGGATTTCCCGAATTGCGTTCTTCGTCTTCGGAGACTGAACCTTGCCGCGCCAAACGGCTTGACGGACGCGAAGCAGTTTTCTGATTGGGTCAACGTCGCAAACACGAAGCCCACACAGTTCACCCGCCCGCATCCCGGTTTCAACGGCCAGCCAGTAGAAAAGCCTCACCGCTCCCGTTGACCTGCTGAGAATGGCTTCCACTTCAGCATCCGAATAGGCGCGCACTTCTGTTTCCGACTTTCCAATTTTCTTGGCCGACTCCCAAATGTTCTCCCGCACGTTCCCCCATGCCCGGCCTTGCTTCAGGATGAGTTTTAACGTGCCGAAGATGTTCTTCTTGGTCTTGCGACTGACAGCCAACTTCGATAGGAACGTGTCAATGTCCCGTGTGGTGATTTCCCGAATCTGCCGCTTGCCGAAAAAGGGGAGCAAATGGTTCGTGAGATGTCCACGCATATTCAAAACTGTGGAAGGCTTCATCTCTGGAAACGCTTGGTCGCTCCACTCTTGGGCAAGAGCCTGAAACGTCGTGGCTGATTCGGGAAGGTATCCGGGATCGTTAACGCGGGCAAGGATGCCGTCGAGCTGCCTCTTGGCCTGCTTCTCTGTAATTCTTCCGACAATTCCGAAGACCCTGGAACGCTTTCTTCGGAAAATCTGGCCATTCGGCAAACGGATATCCTCTTTCCACCGTCCCATATAGCTGTCATGCGCTTTGCCGTGCTTAACCACTATTTCTCCGTGCTGGTAACGTGTGCGAGCCATGTCCCTCCCTTTCGTTGGGTCATGGCTCTGCCGGATTCGAGGAAGAATGTTAGCACAACCTTCCTGGCCCGTTCCGTCTAACGGTTCACTTTGCAACCGATCCTGTCTGATTTGCGACATTTCGCTGTGACCTGAGACTGACAGCTTTGGGTGATCCATCCCGATCGGATTCACACACCGTTTGTTCGTTCATCTGTAGCGATCTGATTCTTCAGTTCTTGTTTCCGCGCCAACTGTCTTACGTTGAAGGTCTTCCTGGGCCTTTGACACGGTGTGGCGCGCGTAATACACCGGATCACTCTTGTCGTTGGCGCGGTAATCTGCGATTCGTCGGATCACTTCTTCTGAGTCGTCACCACGAGCCAGGGCACGTTTGGCATAGGCCCAGTCATGCTCCGATTGGCTCAGCGCGGTACCGGGAGCGCGATGGCTGCGCGCGGTTTCTTCATTGTGGTGTCGCGGAGCATCCTGTGAATCAATCGGAACCTTGAAATCCCGAAGGTGGTATGTCTGCGTTGATTCGACACGGGCCTGCACATAGAAATCTTGATCGTATTTTTTGTTAGCGAAGCCGGGCAATCGCAGGACGCGTGTAGAGTCCGTTGCTGCCGGATCGCCCCCGAACTCTCTGACCATCGCACGCTGCAACGCCTCTGCCTCTTCGGGCGTGATTCCCTCAACCTTCCATACGACTTGGAATTTCTCTGGCGACGTGTTCAGTACGTAGTTTGGTTGCGGAACTAGATCGGAGTTCTTAATTGCTTCGAGAGCGGCGGACCCGCCGTGGTCCAGATCAATGATAAAGATGGCGGATTGTCTCGATGTCGTCTTTTGTTCGAGTCGATGCATCCTGCTTCAGCGGGTTCATCCCAACATAGATGTCAGCCCCGTTCGCGTTCTTGTAGCGGAGCCATGCCTGGAATTCAGGGCTGGCCGCCTTCTGTGCCGTCGTGATCCGCTGTGTCGTCTCGCCTAGATTCCGATTCAGAACAAGAACTGCGATTCGATCGGAAGGCTTGAAGTTGTCGTTGATGTACTCCGACGCTGATGGGGAAAACGTTTTGGCATTTTCAGTTTCGTTCATCGAGGTTCCTCACGCTTCTGGTAGATGGCGGAGAATTCGTATTCGTCGGCGTCGGGGTCATACCGATGGATTTCGAGCACCTCAGAAATGAAACGCCTACCGGGCCGCCGTTCGAGTTGCACTACAACGTTAAGAGAATCGCCGATATTGCTCTTGATGGCCCGATACGGGAGTTCAACCCCACTCTGGAGGACGCAACTCGTAAACCGAGCGAGACCTTGCTTGGCAGACGTTGCATGGACGGTCGAGAGACTGCCAGAGTGACCTGTATTGAGAAGCTGCAAGAGATCGAACGCCTCGCCGCCGCGTATCTCACCAAGAATGATCCGGTCCGGGCGGTGGCGGAGGGCTGCCTTCAGCAGGTCGCGGATGCTCACTGCCGGCAGGCCGTTCTGTGGCTGCCGCGCCTCAAAACGAACGAGATTGTCCTGACCCATCTGAATTTCGGACGTGTCTTCGATTAGAAGAATTCTCTCGTCCGGGGGAATGAATTTCCCGAGGATATTTACGAGAGTCGTTTTACCCGTGCCGGTCCCGCCCGTAATGAGAATGTTCTTGCGGGCCAGGACAAAGTTCTCAAGCTGGTTCGCAAGTGATCTTTCAATCGTGCCCACTTTAATTAGGTCCTCAATCCCAAAGTGGCGGGAATTGAATTTGCGAATGGTGAGTGTTACCCCGTTCAAGCTGCACGGGGGAATTACAGCCGCGACGCGGCTGCCGTCAGGCAGGCGTGAGTCGAGAATCGGCTTAGACTCCGAAATATCATCACCGAGACGGCGAGCGATATTCTTTACCGCGACCATCAAGGACTTTTCCCCAATCGAGAGCCCGTGGACTTCTTCGACGAAACCGGCCTTCTCGACGAACACACGGTCTGCCCCGTTCACCATGACCTCGCTGATCGAGTCGTCCAGGATCAGGTGCTCGATAGGCTTCAGAAATGGAAGGATCGTCTCGAATCCGTTCATCAGAGTTCTCCGTCTGCGAGCTGCCGGAAGTAGGATTTGTTCGCGTCGTTAAAGTACGGCTTCAAGTAGCAGAACATCGGCGGCATAGGATTCGTGCCGTCATACGCGATAGTCACGGATTGCGCGTTGCGGAGTTCCGTGAAGGTCTTCATGTCGAACCGAAAATCGACCTGTGTGTTGTAGCTCTTCGAGGCCGTAATGTTGGACTTGTGCGAGAGCGCTTTTCCTGTGAGCAGGCTTACACGGGCGTCGTGCCCACTCTCGGAGAGGTTGTAACTGACCTTGAGCTTGTCTTCGCGTCCGCACAGCTCGCTGGCGGTTCTGGCAGAGAAATCATCCGAGAGTGCGAGGAATATCTTCGTGCGGAAAGTCTGCAAGAGTGTGCGCCAAGTTTCACCGGGCAGAGCGGACTTGAGAGAACTGATGCTTTGAGTAGCGACAATTGGAATGCACTTCGGCTGTCGGGAGAGGCTGAAGAACTTCTCGTCGCCCGTTGGCTCGCTTTCACCAACGGTGGCAAAATGCTGGTACTCGTCACACATGAATAGAACCTCACGGAAATGGCGGTCGCGGTTAGCTTCCATTTCCGGGACACGGTTCAAGACTGCTCGTTCGAAGTCGAGTTTCATCATTACGCCGATAGCCTTTGCCAGACCTGCGTTCATCCCAATCGGAAAGTTCAGCGCGCAGACCTTGCCGTTCTCGATGAGCCATCTGAATGAAGGCAGTGGCTTGCCGTATTTGAAGTCGGCATTCGCCTGGGGGTCGTAGCATTGCGCCGGTGGGCAGAACGTCCGCTTCACGGCAGGGTTGTCGTCGAACAGCGAAAGAAATACTGAAATCCCTTCGACGATTGATGTGCGCAACTTTGGCTCAATCCGTCGCCAATCGTGATTGAACCAACGCTTGACTGCTTCGAGCTGCTCTTTCTTTTCTGGTGAAACCGGCTTGCGTCCGCCGACATTCTCCGCTTCCCATTGAATCGCCTTGTCCTTCAACACAGCGGCAAGGCCGGGCGTCAGAGTCGCGACATAACTCTTCGATTCTTCGTCCAGCCGGAATTTGAACGGCTCAAGCTCGCGGGGATGCTTGAGATATTCCTCCTCCGAAACCAGCACGGAATCCGTCTCGGTGAGTCTGCGCTCTGCTTCGTTGATTTTCTTTTCGAGCGTGGCGGGGTCAATCGCGCATTCGTAGACATCGAACAAGGTTACGTAGTCGAACGCTACCTTATGGAGAAGGATGATGAACTTGACCAGATTTGTGTATGCCTGCTGCCAGAAAGGTTCCTTACCCCGCCCGAAGAGGTTGTTTAGCAGCGATGCGATGTTGTATGCCAAGGCGTATGCGTCGAGGTCGTTGTGGAGCGGGTTGTAGCGATATTCAGAATTGAGGCTGATTTCGATATAGTCTTCACCCCTCCCGTGGCGCTCTAGGATTTCTTTAACCCTGTGGCAGAAGTCGCCCTTCACTTCGAGAACGAGGCCTCCGATCCTCTTATCTTTATCTCCTGCCCGGTACCCAAGAATCTGGTCTGCGTATGGGTACATGCAGCAGCTTGTCTTTCCGGTGCCGATTGCGCCGAGAATTGCGATGCCCGTGAAAAGACCTCTTTCCGGGATCACGAGCCACTGCGGATTTTCTGCGGGTACGTGCTTACGAGGATTGTGAACCTCCCCGAGGACGAGGAAGAGTTCGTCCCTCTTGCGAGGGTCGGGAAAGAGAGGCAATCGGCCCGCGCGAATTCGGCGGCCTGCTTTAAGAGTAAAAATGTATACGCCAGAGAGCACAATGGAATAGCCGATGTACGGAGTCGAGAAGAGGAAGAGCGTGTAAGAGTATTTGACGAAGTAGAAGATTGACGGCGACCGCAGAGCCATGACCTGCAGGAAGACATTTTCTTCGGGAAACGGTACCCGAAAATAGAGGGTCATACCCGTAGCCGCCGCCAGCAAGCAGGCGACGAAGTTCTTCGAGTTAAGGATTTTCTGCATCATTTTGCTGCCGCTCTTGCAACCGCGTTCCCGTCCCTCTTGCCAGCCGTTTGTTGCTGCTTTCGCCAGTTCAGGAACTGCTTGTCCTTGAACAGGAGGATCTTCAAAGCCGAATTCACGACATGATCCGGCGTGCTTTCGATGAACGTTGCGTACTTTTCGACGGTCGAGACGACAATGTCCTCCAGCTCGTACTCCCTCTTAACGAGTTCCGGTCGTTTGTTGATGATCGACATATCCTTCCTCCTTGTGAGTTATCTGCTTCCCTGGACGCGGGCAAAACACGGTCTGAAAAGGAACGCGCATTCCGTTCCCTGGGCTGGAGCGACCCCACGATTCTTTGGGCAGCCGAAGGCTCCCAAAAGTGGGGTCGCTCCAGCCCAACTCGGTGTTTTGCCCGCGTCCAAAATTGACTGCCGCGCCATGCGCATCCTCTACGCTCCCACTAACTTCCGTTCACCATCCGGGTGAACGGAACGGTGAACGGGGTGGTGATCTGTGTCTTTCATGCACCGTTCACCGTCATTACGGTCCTCAGAAACCGGAGACCAATGGTCTTTCACCAGATAGGTATCGAAGAACACAGTTCTATCGGGAGTCAGTTGGGAGAATTCCCTCCGCAGATCGCGCTCTTTTAGCTCTCCGGTGCGCCATGCTTCGTACAGGCTCTCAAACCGCTCCCCGTGAAACCGCCGCCGCGCATCGTTCAGGAATTCAAAATCCTCGGTTACCGGCACGACATACTCGCGGTTGTCCCACTTCCTGCGAACCTGGAAGTAGCGGAGGACTTCACTCGAAACGTCCGATTCAAGCGGCCTTTTTACCAAGGCGCGGAAGCGGTCTTCAGCCGTTCGGAAATGGGCGTCCTTTGGTGCGATGTATAGAAAGCGAAAAGTTTTTAGCTGCCGGAACAACCCCTGATAGGCGTTGACGTGACCTGTGAAGCTGGAAGGCGTTTCGAACCCCGAATCCACAAAGCTCAGCGTGACCACAGGGGGAGCCCCTGGGAGAGGAGGGGCAAGGAAGAGAGGAAATTTGTCTACAAAATAACGAATCGTAGGACGGCTACCAGAAGCGCCTTCGTAAACCTTGGCGGGAAGGAGGTCCTTGGAAATCTCTAATTTCTCGCAGAAAAAGCTCACCTTGTCTTGCTCGGTTTCAAAATACGCGAGGTCCTGATTGTTCAGGATGAAGTCCAAAAGGACGAGGCGCGTACGGATGAAATCAAACGAATGTTGGCGGCGGTTGCGGAGGTTGTCTTTCTCGATCTGGCCGTAAATGGTCCTGGAAAATAGATGAAAGACAGACCCTGCGCCCATATAGTCGCGCATGGTGGCGTGCCCATGCTTCAGGAGTTTCTGGGCAAAGGCATTCGACCGCTTACCGCGCTTGGCCTGCGTGAAATTGAGGAACTGCCGCAGCGTGAAGTAGCCTGAGTGGATCGCGACTATATAAATGAAGCGAGCCTCCGCTTCGGTGTAGCCGAGTTCTTTGATTCGCTCGATTTGGTTAGCCTGGATGTTCATAGGGAGAGAATCTCCGCTGTCAGTTCTTTCTGGTCTAGAACACGACGCAGGCCAGGGGCGTCTTGTGCGCGGGCATAAAGAGAGAATCCAGCACGCACCTTTTCTGCTAGATTGCTCCCCCGGTAGTGCTCGGTAGCAAGCTCAAGGTCCACGCGAGCCATATCGCCATCACGGCCTTCGTACTCGATCCGAAGGTCGGGGAGCGGAATCTTTCCGCGAACAAGCTGTAGGCCGTGTTTCTCCGCTATCTCTCTCTTGCTCTCGGCGGAATGTTTTTCTGGGCCGAGCTTCGCCAAGTCGTGAAAAACGCGCTTCTTTAATTCGAAGTCGAGGACAACGCGCGGATTCTTGCCGCCCTGCCGCTCAATGTCTTCGACGGCCTTGTGATAGAGGCGATAGAGGTCGGCGTCGTGGTGCGCTTCGCGTGGTTTCGTGAAGCCGTAATAGGTCGCTTGATTTGCCAGGGACCGTTCCGGTTGACCGAAGGAATTGATGGCCCTTTTTGGTTAAAGTCAGCAGTCGGCGAGGAGCGGTATCAGAGTGTGGGATGCTCTTCTCAACAATGAGACCTTGCCGGATGAGGCTTGCTACATCCGGTCTCATGCGGTCCTTGTCACCGTGATACTGGAACTCTTCAAGATCCTCGCTCGCGACGGCACGGAACTTGCCAATCTCAGTGAGACTCTCAATTTCAGAAGTTCGGACGGCATACGTTCTGCCGCGAAATTCGTACGCCTTGCGCGGTTCGACAGGGCGCTCCGTTTCCGCTTTTGGTCCGCGTTCGGGTGCCAGCCGAGCATCATCCTGCGCGTCACTGCCAGGTCCCTGTTCCAACGAGGAGTCGGAGCGACCCGTTTGGCGGGCACCGGAAACCGGCTCGGGTCCGGCGTCTCTGGGATCGACGGATTCAGGCGCGTAATCGCGAGACACGCTAGTCCACCTCCTCTTCGAGGGATGGAGCGGTCACTTCCGTCTGCCCGACATGTAGCTGCTTGTCGAGATGCGAGAGTTTTCTGCCGGTGTCTTTGAGGAAGAATTTGCGGTTCAAAGCGAAGGCGAGCGCGAAGACGTTGATAAAGAGAACCGCACAGTAGATCAAGATTGGCGTGCCATAGAACCGGAACAAGACGCTCTTATAGGAAATGAAGTAGGTCAGCGTCTGCATACACCAGAAGCCAAGTCCCAGGACGATGGCGATGGTCAGCATGAGTGCGTTCGCAACCATAGGTGCTCACTTGAAGGCTTGGTCCTCGCGGAAATACGTGATCGCAAGGCCCAACGGATTGATCGGAATAAGCTCGTTCGGAACGTTGCTCTTAAAAACAAACACGAAATTCGCCGTATAGAGGTCACGCTTGATCTCGCTGTGATCCGAGGGTGAGTAATAGACCATGTAAAAGTCCACACGCGCCTTGTAGGGCGGGGACTGCATGTCTTCGAGCGCGACTTTCTTCACATCAATGTCGATTTCGGGAACGGAGGTATTCGTGATGAACTTCTTAATGACATCGTCCTTGTGGTAGGCGTCGATGATGCCGTCCGCAAGCTTGCCGTCCAGGAAATAGAGAGACTTCGAAAAGTCATCCTGGATCGTGTAGCGGTTGCGGCGGTAATAGAGCGCACAGAACTGTGAAAGAAAATATTTGGCTTCCGCATCCTGTGGCTTGTACTCGAAGTTGTGATAATTGATGGCTTCAGCCCGGCCCAAGTCGTCAATTCGAATGACGAGGGGACGGAAGTTCTGAAAGGTGCGAATCGTTCTCAGGTCCACAAGGGCGAGTCCGATGGCTACAAGAGAGACGAGGACCAGCGCGATTTTCAGATAGGTGTTGGTCACCATCGGATCGCCATACTGTTCGAGATAGAGTCGTTTCGCATTTTGAAAGGTCGCGTCGTTGTTCATCCGAAGACCCTCTCCAGAATTCCGGCAGAAGACCCTCCTGCCGTTCCGCTAAAGATGTGGTTGGTAAGCGCCGGGATTTTCAGAAGCGTATAGATCGACGCGAGAAAAGTGATGAAGAGGACCGGAAACGCCTCAATGAGCTGGACCGTCGAGATAGTCCCTGTGGGCTGAAGATCGAAGATGCCCAAGATGAGGTTCGCAATTACGTAGACAACCGCCGCTGCGATGACCTGGTAAAAAGCATATTGGATGAAGCATTTGAACCAACCCCAAAACAGCCACTCCAATTTCGGGACGATAAAGAAGGGTATGAATATAGGTCCTACGAGCACGCACACGGCAGTGGCGATGAATCCGAAGGCGATTACGACAATCGCGATGGCCTGGGCGGCAGCGAGCAAAATAATGATGACGACATAGATGATCGTTCCAAGGATGTCCGTGATGCCCGGCGAATCCATGCGTGTCTCGTAATCGGCGATTCTCTCTTCGACAGTTTGGAGTTCGGTCTGATTGATTTTATTTGCGAGAAACTGCGACTCGTCGGTGATGAGGTTATGAAAGCTTGCGCCCATGCCCGGAATCGGGGTGCTGTAGTAATTCACCATTGCAAAACCGAAGGCGATGGTCAGGAGCAGGCTTGCGAAGTTGTCGAAGTTAAACATGTGCCGCCCGCCAGCGGCGGAGAGTGCCGATTTCACGCCATACCAAACCACCAGGATTGTGGCAAAGGATCGGAACAGGTTCTGGCCCATTGCGTCGAAGAAGCCAAGATTCTGCGTGAGCAGATTGTTGATGGCCTGAAAGATGAATTGGAGGTAGTCCATCGTAGTGGCTCCTTCGACGCGCCGGGTATGAGCAATTCCTTCTAAGGCATCCGAAAGTTCTGTAGAGACTCTGTCAACGTGCCGTTCACTTGAGCCATATTTCCGGCAAGGTTGGCACGTCGCGAGATGTCGGTGTTGATGGCATTGGTCGTGGCCTCGCGTTGCTGCTTCGCGATAATGGTTTGCTGTTCGAGAAGCGACGCGAGGAGCTTGTTGGAGTCCTGAAGCGTGCGGAGCGTCAATACTCCGGCCGCATTGATCTTGTTCAGGACGGAGACTTCGGTGTTCAGATTTGGGTCCGCAGACAACGAATCCTGTTCAAGGTTCGCAATCTGCGTTTGAACATTCTGAGCGTTCCCACGGATTGATCCGATAGCGGCCATCGCCGTGGTGTTTGCGCCGTCAGCGAGTTCAACGGACGCATACTGGGATTTCACTCGTGCCTGTTCATCGTCGGTCATGCCGGAGATATGGTCGGGGCTGTATTGGAGTAGTTGGGTTGTGGCTTGCTGGTAGCCTGTGGTTACGGTGGGAAACAGGCCGGAGTTGATCCCGGTCACCCAAGTTCCTGTATTTTGGTACGTATTCCCAGCGAGAGTGTTCCTCCATTGCGAGAACTGGGCCTGATAACGAGCAGGCATGTTTTGGAGGTTGCGGGACATTTGCAAAGCCAGGTTGTACTGAGTAATGAGTTGGGTGTAGCTGTTCTTCAATTGAACGAGTTGTTGTTGAAGTTCGGCATAGCGCAGTAACGCGTTCGCGTAATTCGTGGGGTCGTAAACAATCCCGAATCCGAATTGCGCCGAAGCAGTTCCAACGCACAACCCCATGATGAGCAAGAGTGCCAGAGCCTTTCTTTTCATTTTCTATTCTCCTTTCTGAGTTTTAGCGATGTTGCTGTTTGCACCCGGCCTTCACAGGTCGGGCGGCATTTTGTGATTGTTGTAGTCGGGCATCGCGAGGTCGCCCGAAAGATAGACCTTTACGCGATGTCCTTCCCGGATCGTTACGGTTGGCAGAATGTTGAGAAACTTGTCGAGAATCTGCTCAGAGGACTGCGCCATGCTCTGAGCGAAGCCCTGGCGCATCAGGTCGGCACCGGAAGCGTTAAATGTGCCTCCGGTTCCGGCCTCCGCTACGGCCCCGAGCGCACCGATAGCGAGTGAAGTGCCGAAAATGCGTAGATAGTGGTTGTTTACTTGATCTCGTAAACCGGCATCGCCGATCTGGTTGAGACCCTTGAACTGGTCGAGATTCAGGGAATATCCGTCCGGCATGATGAGACGGTGGAAGGCGACGGCAAGCCGGGTTTGGCCGAACGCCTCAACCCGCCTTGTCTCACCAAGAATTTTCGTTCCTGCGGGAATGAGGAGATGCTGGCGGTCGTGGGAGTACACGTCGTTCGAGAGCAGGCATTCGACAGGTCCGACGAACTGTCCGTCGAGACGGTTGATGAGAACGGATTCGAGAATTGTTCCTTCGAATAGAATGTAAGTTTTCCCTGCCGCCGCGTCCGACGACTTTTGGATCGCGGCGGCAGGGGTTGTCGCCTCCTTGCCTTCAGTTTTGACATCGGCTGGACCTGTTGGTACGGAAGAACTGCCCGTTTGCGCAGAGGGCATAGAATTCGGCTGGCCTGCCATCGGACCTTGGGTTGCGATATTGGGTTGGGCGTCCTTTAGGATTTGGGCGACTTGGGCTAGTTGAGCCAAGTCAGGCCCAGTGGAGGAGGACTTGGAGGAGCTGCATCCGCGTTTTGCGACGCCGGATCGGAGAGTGGGGACTGCTGCTCCCGGCGCGGTCTTTCGGTAGCTCAGCGCGATATTTGAGGAGAACAGTGAAACGTATTGCCGCCTTTTGCGCTCCGTTTGAATCGGATCTTCGGTACTGCCGGTGTCGAAGTGCCGGATGCGTTGCTCGATTGCGGCTGCTGTGGGTCCGGCGCAGCACCGAGCAGACGATTTTGCTGCACAAGAGCACTCTGGGCTGCGAGTTGCTCTCTCTGAAGTTCCTGAATTCGGTTTTGTAAGTCCGTAATCTTCGTTTCGTTTACTTCAAGCGGAAGCGGGGTTTGGATCGTGGAGGCATTTGCTTTTGGGAGACTCGCCTGCTTTTTCCCACCCGTGAGCCACATGATGACAACCATGAGAACTGCGAGACCCAGGATGAGCCACGATTGAACGTGCTTTGGCAGAAGACCGGGGGGTGTCGTCGTCTTTTCTTGAATTGGTTCGTTCATGGTTCTCTCCTTCTCGCGGGCTTTCGGGGTTCCCACTATCCTCGCCGCGTAAATGTGATTTTCTTTTTGCCGATGGCAAGGTAGCCGCGAGTCGATCACCTTCGGGATGATGTAGACGCCGTTCTCAAGCTGAAAGTTGATGAGGTTCGGCTTGCCGTCCTTGATTTCGTAGAGGGCCGGTTTCTCGCGGGCGGCGCACTTGATATAGGTGAAGGAGTCGTCGTGGTAAATCGCCGACACGAGGAAGGGTTCCTGCGAACCTTTCTTGTCCAGTGCGTAATCGAACTGGAGCTTCGTTGAATAGTCGGTTTTGAACTTGTCGACTTGCTCGGTTGCGCGCGCTTCGGCTGCGTGAATCCGTTCGTCTGTCTGCGCATGAAGGGCGTCTAATTCCTTCTTGTAGGCTTCGGCCTCGCCCGCACGAACATAGCCCTGCAAGAGACTGTTGCTACCGACGCTCGATTCTTCTTTGGGCTCGACGAAGAGCTTGAGGTCCGGTTCGACGGTCGGCTCATTGCTTATTTCCGTCAGCAGGAACGAGTAGACGTGGCCTGATGCGGTAATTAGGTGGAGGTCACTCCGAATCCCAGCCTGCGCCGGATGGATGTAGCACAGGTTGTGCGCCCCGTTGATGATCCAGAAGTCCTTGTCGCCGGTCGCAAAGTCCAGAATGTCTTCGTCCTGCGGCAACACAATAAGGGTGGAATATCGGAGCTTTGCGCGAACTGCGATAACGTCCTGTTGCGAGTATTTCACCGTGCGAGCGACACCAGATTGCGCAAATACAGGTAATGCAATGCAGACAACGAACCAGAGAATCGCGAGTGAGAGACTGCTTCTACGGAGCATCAGAGGAATCTTCATTTGTCTTCTCCTTTGACAAGCCTGGGCATGGGTAAGGTTTTCATTCGGCTATCCCCGCCAATACGTCGAGCCCCTTTTCGAATCCATAGGCCTCGAACGCTTCCTTCCGTTTGCGGTTGTCGAATGGGTCGTTTGTGTAGATCCAGTAGCTCTTCCGGTCAACCGTGAGGTTCGCGACCTTCGCGAGTTCCGGGGTCTTAATCAGAAACTGCTGCTTGGGGACCAGTGACGAAATTAAATCAACTTCGTTCTCGTTCAAATGGAACTGCCTCCGATAGAGGTCCCGATCCATATCGGGATTGGCCAGGAAGATTTTGGTCGGGCAGCTTTCGATAATTACATCCAACACTTCCGACCGGCGCAGCTCGTCGAGGGATTGGGTAGAGAGAATCATCGCGGCGTTGGCTTTTCTCCACGTCTTGAGCGCCTCGACGATGTACCGCTGAATGCTCGGATTCTTCAAAAACACCCATGCCTCATCTATGAAAAACGCCTTGAATACGGTACTGATCTCCCGGTCGCTAATGACGGAGTTCGCGCGATGCAGGATATAGAACAGGAGCGGTTCGAGAATTTCGGGGTATTGGCTCATTTTCTGGAAGTCGAAACACTGGAAACGGGAAAAGGAAATCGTGTCTTCCGAATTGTCGAAGAGGAATCCGAACTGGCCGCCGCGTGTCCACTTCGCGAGCCTGTCGGCAATCCGATGTCCCAGCGTGTTTGCCAAAACTCCAAGCGTTCGGAGCTGTGGGTCAACCGAATACAGATTCTCGATCTGCTGGTAGAGATCCCGTTCCTCGCCGGGTTCCAAGTCGATTGGAGACGAGCCTTGCAGCAAAACCTTCACAAACAGGGCAAGAAAGTCGAGATTCTCCTTCGTCGGCGGAAGAGAGAACGGATTGATCCTGAAGTCAGGGGAGTTGATTCCTATCTTCACGTACGAACCGCCGAAAAGCTGCGTGAGGCTTTCGAAACTGCCGCCGAGGTCAAAAATGAATGTCCACGGATCGTATTTCTGAAGATTGGTGATAAGAAAGTTCAGAAGGAACGATTTTCCGGCTCCAGTTCGCCCGAGAATCATGGTGTGGGCCACGTCCCGGTGATGGAGGTTTAGGAAATACGGCGTGTGATGGTTGGTTTCGAGAACTGCGAGATATTCCTGACGGAGATGGTGGTTCTGGTGTTCGCCACAGTGCAGCGTGAACAGAAACGAATAATCCGCATAATTCGAGTTGAGCAGATACACATAACGGAGGTTGAAGACGTGGTTGCCGGGAACGGTGGCAAGGAATGAATTCAGAAGGTTGTATTTCTCTTCGTAAAGTTGTGCGTCGTGAACGCTGAACACCTTGTAGAATTCGGCGCATGCCCGTTCCACTTTTGCCAAGTCGAGGTCGTAAATAACGACGGTCAGCGAGAAGTTGCCGAAGTAATTTCCCTTAAGTTCGATTTCCTTGATGCTGTCCCCGAGTTCTCGTACCTGCGATTCCTTCGAGTCGTCCACGAGCACATCGTGTGCGGGGGCATCGTTGAGGTTCAC
>CAWDRE010000003.1:0-7878 GCA_963804655.1 uncultured Acidobacteriota bacterium
CCGCCCGGCGTTACACTTGGACGATCGTCACGCAAAAGCTTGAAAGGGTCCTGCAACTTGCGGAGCGTCGTGGAGCAGCGGGAGCCGGCAAAAGAGATCACGGGAATGACTGAAACGAAATCCGACCGCATGGCCGAGGTGATGCGGCGCGACTGGGACGAGCGGGCGCGCAAGGATGCCTATTTCTATATCGCGTCTTGGCGCAAGGACTGGGACGAAGCGTCTTTTTTCCAATCCGGCGAGGAGGATTATCAGCGTCTCGTGTCACCGTCGCTCGATCGCTTTCAATTTGTGCCCGCGGGCAAAACCATGCTGGAGCTCGGTTGCGGGGCCGGACGCATGACGCGAACTTTCGCGCGGAACTTTTCCCGCACGTTTGGTTTTGATGTATCGGCCGAAATGCTGGAGCGCGCCCGGAATTTGAATCGTTCCATTGAGAATATTTCTTGGGTGCAAGGGAATGGCTCCGATTTAAGCAATATCGCCTCCGCCTCGGTGCAATTTGTTTTCAGTTACCTTGTCCTGCAGCATTTGCCCGCCGAAAATTTGGTTCATTCCTACGTTCGCGAAATCCTCCGCGTTCTCGGCGATGGCGGTGTCTGCTTGTTTCAATTCAACGGAAGCTCGGAAAAATACATGAACTGGCGGGGACGTCTTGCCTGGAGCGTGATCGATTCGCTCTGGGCTATGCGCTTGAGCGGCGCCAGCCGCTTCATCGCGAATTCGCTTGGCATGGATCCGGAAATGGCGGGCAACAGCTGGCACGGCGTGGGTATGAACGCTGAAAACGTAGCGCAAACGGTCCGTTCCAGCGGCGGTACGGTTCTGGAACTTTCCGGGATCGATACGCCGATGGCTTGGTGCTGTGCCAGAAAGACTTCCGCGCTCGCCGGAGCGCCTGCAATATGATTTCGATCGGCATGAACTATTCGCAGTTGCACGACTCATCGGCATGCATCGCGCGCGATGGCGAAGTGTTATTCGCGGTGGCCGAAGAGCGCCTCAGCCGCGTCAAGCACGACGCCCGTTTCCCCGCGCTTTCGATTCGAGCCTGCCTGGATTTCGCCGCGATTCGCCCCGAGCAGGTGGATTTCCTTTGTCAGGGCTGGTCGCGCCCGCGCGCGGGGTTTTTGCATGATCTCAGCTGCTACGCCACGCGCAAGCAGCCGGTGGATGCCCGCGCGCTCCTGAATTCCACCCGCTATTTCGCCAGCATGTGGCACCAGCGCGGTGGCGAGAACCGTTTCCGCCAAATGTTCCCTGACGTCAAGACGCGTTTCCGTTTCGTGGATCATCACCTCGCTCACGCCATCAGCGCCTACGCGTTTTCCGGATTCGACGACGCAGCCGTACTCGTTCTCGACGGGCGTGGCGCTTGGGAAGCCACTTCGCTCTGGCGCGGCCGCAACGGCCGCCTCGAACACATCTGGACCATTCCCTGGCCCAATTCGCTCGGCCTTTTCTACGCGCAGTTCACTCACTATCTCGGCTTCACTCCGTACAGCGACGAATGGAAAGTCATGGGTCTCGCTCCGTACGGTGAGCCGGGAATCAATCTGCGCGACTTCATCGTGCCCGACGACAATCCGTACCGCGTGGACACGCACCGTCTGATCGGCAAGGACTCTGCGCCGATCGCCGGAATCGAATCTCGCCTCGGACCAGGCCGCGTTCCCGAATCCGATATTGATGCGCGCCACAAAAATATGGCGTTCGCCGTGCAAGATATGTGCGAGCAAGCGATGATGACGCTCGCCCGCGCGGCTGTCACGCAGACGGGCTGCCGCAATCTGTGCTTGGCCGGCGGCGTCGCGCTCAATTCCAAAGCGAATGGCAAGATTCTCGCCTCCGGCATCGTGGACCGCATCTTCGTCCAGCCGGCCGCCAGTGACGACGGCGTTTGCCTCGGCGCAGCGCTCGCCCCCATGCTCGATAACGGCGGAAAATTTCCTATGCGCAAAATGCGCCACGCTTATCTCGGCACGGAATCTTCCGACGCCGAGATCGCCAAAGCCCTGGACGCCTACAAAATTCGCGCCACGCGCGTCGCTGATCCGGCAACCACCGCCGCCGAAATGCTGGCTCATGGCAAAATTCTCGGCTGGTTTCAAGGTCGCATGGAATTCGGCCCTCGCGCGCTCGGCAGCCGCTCGATCCTTGCCGATCCTCGCGATCCCGAAATGAATGCGAAAGTAAACAACGCCGTCAAATTCCGCGAGTGGTGGCGCCCGTTTGCCCCCTCGATGCTCTCGGAGGTGGCCTCCGAATACCTGGAATCCGCCACCGATTCGCCGTTCATGGTCCTCACCGCGCAAGTGCGCGCCGAAAAACGCAGTGTGATTCCCTCCGTCACTCACGTGGATGGCAGCGCCCGTCCGCAAACGGTCGAACGCGACGTCAGCCCGCTCTATTGGCGCCTGATCTATGAATTCGGCCAGCGCACTGGCGTGCCGGTGGTTATGAACACTTCCTTCAACCTTCGCGGCGAGCCGATCGTCTGCTCTCCCACAGACGCGATCCGCACATTCTTCAGTTCGGGCATGGACGCGCTGGTTATCGGCAGCTACGTGGTGGAAAAATAATATGCCGGACGCGAGGCAATGGATCGGCGAGTTGCTGCTCCGCGCGCCGCAGCCGCTCCGCGTGCTGCGCCGCCTTCCGTTGTTGGGCGATTGGATTCATCGCGTCAGCCATCGCGTGCTGCCCACGGACCAGAAAGTGTGGGCGCGCGTGGAAGCCGGTCCCGCGCAAGGCCTGTGGCTGGAACTGAATCCCCGCACGGGGCAAAATTATCTTCGCGGCGGCGCGGAACTCACTGTGCAGAAAATTCTGGCGGAACGCCTCCATTCCGGGATGGTCTTTTACGATCTCGGAGCGAACATCGGGCTCTTCACGTTGCTGGCCGCGCGCCTGGTCGGCGATTCCGGTAAAGTATTCAGCTTCGAGCCCGACCCCGAAAATGCCGCGCGGCTCCGGCGCAATATCCAGCGCAACGGTTTCGCCAACGTGACCGTGGTGCAGTCCGGGATTTGGTCGGCAACGGGAGAATTGAATTTCGTCGTGTCCGGTGGCGCATCACCCGATCACGGCGTCGGCAAATTCGTCGCCGCCGAAAATGGCGCCGCAGGCGCTCTCACTCCCTGCGTTTCGCTCGATGATTTCAGCAGTGATGCTCCGCCGCCCGACGCGCTCAAATGCGATGTGGAAGGCGCCGAAGTCGAAGCGCTGCGCGGTGGCATGCGCATCTTGCAAGCGCGCCACCCGTGGATCATCTGTGAAATGCATTCCGAGGCGAACCGCCGCGCCGCCCTTGAATTGCTAAGCGGCCTTGGCTATACCGTTGGCGCTGTGGGCGGAGACCACGTGCTGGCAATGGCGGATGCGTTCAGCG
This sequence comes from uncultured Acidobacteriota bacterium, assembly GCA_963804655.1. Lineage (GTDB taxonomy): Bacteria > Acidobacteriota > Terriglobia > Acidiferrales > UBA7541 > Palsa-295. The sequence goes on from CAWDRE010000003.1 coordinate 3,392, forward strand.
ATGCGCCGGCCATTTCATCGCCACGATGAATTGGTGCCAAAGGAACTAAAGTGAAAACGATCCCCGAATGGCCGGAAGCGCAACGGTTGGAGAAGAACCTGTGGGATGGCGTCGTGCTCGACGAGCATTACACCCTGACGGTTCTTACCGCCAACGCCGCGAAAGCCATCAAGCTTCGCAATTGCGTCGCGCACATGCCCGAAACCGCTCTGGAAGTCGGCATCGGTCCTTTTGGCCTCGGTCTCATCGCCTTTCTCCCGGAAATATCCCGGCGCTTCGGGATTGACCCGCTGCCGCTGGTGTCCCTGGACCTTCCCGCCGATTCGCCAAAAAAATCCAGCGCGGAGCTTCGCCAGTATATGGGCCGGCTGCGCGCCCCGGTCGGTTACATTCGCGCGTTTGGCGAAGATATGCCCGTCGCCAGCGACAGCATGGATCTTGTACTCTGCTGCAACGCGCTTGACCACGCCTCGGATCCGCTTGCCGTGTTGCGCGAAATCCGCCGCGTGTTGAAACCCGGCGGATTGTTTTTCTTTGAAGTAGATACTCTTTCGGTTTTAGGTCTGGCCAAGTGGCATACCTACACCAAGTACAAGCATAAAGACGAAATTCTCGTGAAGGCTCACCCTTACCGTATGTACGAATCGGACGTGGCACGCCAACTGACGTCCTGCGGCTTTCAGATTCGCAAAGTTTACGGCCACACCTTCGCCAGCAACTTGATCGGCCACGCTCGTGACTCCACTTTCCTGGGAACCAAGTGAATTCGGTCGTCGCACTGTTGGGGCGGCCGGATACTCCTACCGACGGCGTCGCGGATCATTGCGCATTTCTTGGCCGTGCGTTGGCTCGTCGCGGCGTGGACTTCAGCATCGTGCGCGCTCCGGCTCTCGACAAGAGCGGGATGCGCGCGCTCTGGCGCCTCTGGAAATTCAGCGCGGACTGGCGCGGGAAATGGGTCTTGCTGCAATATACGGCGCTCGGTTGGTCACGCCGTGGCTTTCCTTTCGGTGCCGTGGCCGCCATTCTGCTGATGCGCATTCGTGGAGTTCGTTGCGGCGTTGTGTTCCATGAGCCTTTTCGCCAGGGTGGCGATCGCGATCTCGCCTGGAAAGACACTTTTCGCGGAGCCTGCCAGGATTGGGTGATCCGCGCGCTGCACCGGTTCTCACAGATGAGCATTTTCACCTTGCCACTCTCCAAAATCTCTTGGATCGCTGCGGAAGACCCGAAGGCCTTCGTAATCCCCATCGCGGCCAATATTCCCGAAGAGTTTCCAGGTGCAAATTCCGCGCTGCGCGTCGCGAATAGCTCCAACGTCAAAACCGTCGCCGTATTCTGCTACACGCCCGGCCCGAACGCTGTTCAGGAAGTCGCGGACACCGTGCAAGCAATCCGCGCCGCTCGCAGCCAGGGAATCGCTGTTCGACTGGTTGCCGTCGGGCGAAGCACCACCGAAATGCGCGCTGAAATCGAAAGCGGGCTGGCTGGCAGCGGCACCGAGCTCTCCATTTTCGGGATGCTTCCCGCCGAAGAAATAGCCGCTCATCTCTCGGCGGCAGACGTGCAACTTTTCGTCTGCGGCCCCGTATCGCAACGCCGGAGCACCGCGTTGGCCGGTATTGCCTGCGGCCTGCCGATCGTCGGCTACCAGGGCCTCGCGGAAGGCACGCCGATTGCCCAAGCAGGCCTGTGCCTTGTGCCGTACCGCGATTCCAACGCTCTGAGCGCAGCGCTTACCAGAGTCTTGCAGCACGATGAATTTCGCGCGGAGCTCCGGCGCAAAAGCCGCGCCGCGCACACAAAATATTTTTCATGGGATGCGGTCGCGAGCCATTACCTCGAAGCGCTGGGGGTAGATGCCCGCGCCGCAAGTGCCGTCGCGGTCGGATCCCGGGGAAATTGAGATGAAGCGCGCCGGCACCAATCCGAAACTTCTCATCTACGCGGAGTATTTTCTCCCGGTGATTGGCGGCGTGCAGACGGCCCTCGCGCTTCTGGCGCGTGGACTGGCCGAGCGCGCCATCGCCGATCCCTCGAGCGATCAATTCATGGAAGTAACGCTGATCACCCGTTCGGCGGCCGATGGCATGGACGACTCTGCTCTACCGTATCGAATCATTCGCCGCCCAGGTTTCCGGCAGCTGACCCGGCTGATCCGCGAAGCAGACGTGATCCATATCGCCGGCCCGTGCTTCGTGCCGCTGGTGCTCGTCTGGCTGCTCGGCAAACCAGCCGCCGTGGAGCATCACGGCTATCAGGCTGCATGTCCCAACGGACTGTTATTCATGGACCAGGACCATTCGTTGTGCCCCGGACACTTCATGGCAGGCCGCTACGCCAAGTGTGTCGCCTGCAATTCCGGCACCATGGGTCGGCTCGGCAGCATTCGTCAGCTGCTCATGACTTTTCCGCGGCGCTGGCTCTGCAAAAGAATCCCGGTAAACGTGACCATCAGCGATCACGTGGGTGAACGCCTGCGGTTGCCCCGGGGCAGAACGATCTATTACGGCATCGAGATTCTGCAACCTCGCGTGCCGGAATCGGCGAGAAAATCCTCGCAGATACTTCGCATCGCGTATGTCGGCCGGTTCGTCGTGGAAAAGGGCGTTCCGGTGCTGCTGCATGCCGCTCATCAGTTGGCCAAGGAAGGTTGCAACTTCGAACTCACCCTGATTGGCGGCGGCCCCGAAAGAAGCAACCTCGAAACTCTCACCGCGGAACTCGGTCTCGCCGCCCGCGTGAAGTTTGCAGGCGAACTTCAGAGGCAGCAAGTTGACCAGGTCTTGCGCACCACCGATGTGGTGGTCATGCCTTCGCTGTGCGAAGAAACAGCGGGCTTGGCTGCCATGGAGCAGATGATGACTGGCGGCGTGGTCGTCGCTTCCCGGATTGGCGGGCTGGCCGAGGTCGTAAACGGTGCGGGAATCAAGTTCGCACCGGGAAATTCCGCCGAGCTTTCTTCCTGTCTTCTGAAGATTGCAAATCAACCCGGCGATCTGGTGCAGCTTGGCTCCCTGGCTCGAACGCGGGCTCTAAATGAATTCACGGTGGACCGTTTCGTTTCGGAACATGCCTCACTCTACCGAGAACTGATCAGTTCATCCAAATAAATCGCGACGAGGCGGCGCTCCAGCTCCGGGATCATATCCGGAAGCGGGGATGATATCCGTCGAGCCTCATGATCGTGATTTTGTGTTTGTCCGAACCGCCTGAGGCGTAGCAAACTGGATGGCCGGGGACAACACGATTTCGCGGTGTAGTACCCTCTGCTGAGATAGAATTTCTACCTCGCTGGACCATGCCTCCGAAAAAGGCAGCACTGGCGTCGAAAGAGGCCGCAACCTGATCAGCGCTCGCATTCCCGCAATGAGAAGCCAAGCCGTCATCGGCTTTTGCGTCTTCGTCATTGGTATTTTCGCGGCCTATCAACTGGGCGGAAAGATTTCAGGCGGCGATATGAGCACCGTCGAGTTCGCCGGCTTCGGATTCGCCGCCATTTGGGTCGGCCTCACCATCCTGAAAAATTGGCGCCTGGGTACTTATATGTTCCTGGTATGGCTTATATTCGAGGACCTGGTCCGTAAATATCTCGGCAACAACATGGCCATCTACTTCGGCAAGGACGTCCTGGTGGGCCTGGTGTTCGTGTCCCTTTTGACCGAGGTGCGGAGAGGCCGCGTAAAACTCTTTCGTCCTCCTTTTCTGCTGTTCCTCTATTTTTTCCTGTTCCTGGGCGCGCTCGAGATTTTCAATTCGAACTCTCCGAGCATCCTGTACGGACTGATGGGTTTCAAACTCTATTTTTATTACATGCCTCTCATGTTCGTCGGCTACGCGCTGATCCGCGATGACGAAGATTTGCGAAAATTCCTAGTATTCAATGTGGGGTTGGCCGGTCTGGTCGGCGTGATTGGGATCATTCAGGCTATTCTGGGCCATTCTTTCCTGAATCCCGCGAATCTCGCTCCCGAGCTTAAAGATCTAGGCGAGCTGGATCGCTATACGCCCCTCACCAACCAGCTTGTTTCGATTCCCAGCTCCGTTTTTGTCAGCGCTGGCCGCTACAGTCTGTATCTCGTGCTGGCGTTTGCGCTGGCGGTGGGAACCGCGGGATATTTGTTCCTGTACACTACGAAGAACCGCAAACTCGTATATCTAGTGCTGGGAATTCTGGTGGCCGCCACGCTGTTCTGCGGGTCGCGAGGAGCCGTGCTGTACGTTTTCGCCAGCTCGCTGATTCTGGCCGCCGCCTTTCTGTGGGGTGCGCCCTGGCGGTGGCAGCAGGCCCATCGCATGTTCAAAGCAATGCGCCGAGTCTTCATCGTGGGAGCTCTGGGCCTCACCGCAATCCTCTTGATCTTTCCCGAAGAAGCTGCCCCGCGCGTCGCCTTTTACATGGAGACTCTCGATCCCAATAGCTCTGCATATGAAGTGGGCACGCGCACATGGGATTACCCGATGGGCGGCCTGATAAGTGCCATGGA
>CAWDRE010000004.1:0-56068 GCA_963804655.1 uncultured Acidobacteriota bacterium
AATAGCGCTGCGCACCTTCTTTCTCGTCTCGTGGGTGAAGAGTCTGTGTGCGAACACAAGAATCTTTGTAGGCCGCAGCTTTAGCTGCGGCACAAACGCAGCAAAATCAGAGCGGCTTCAGCCACTGAAGTACAGGTTTTGCAGTTCCCATACAGACTCTGAAGGCACGACCTACAAAGATTATCAAGTCTCCGGATCGAGCGCGCACTTGCGTATGTCGGGTCGGAGAACGAATAGGAGTTCCACTTTTGACTCGTTTAGCTACTGAACTCTAGACCAAATTTTTCCTTTATGAGCTGTTTTAGGTTAATTACCTGAATTCTCTGCGTGCCACGCTTTTGAGTTAAGAAGTAGACGGTGCCTAGCTTTGGGTCCGAATCGCTGTCTAGTTTTCGGACGTCAGTCTCGTCAACCGCTGATCTGAACTCCGCACCATGGACAATAGATTTGTCAAAATCCCAGCAGACGATCCATTTCAAGTTGAGGAATGAATGATTGAACCCGTCAGTCTTCAATTTGTGTTTGAGTTCGATATAAGCGAATTCACTTTCAGAAACGGGCCTGTTCGTCTTCACTCTGGCAAGAATATCAACTCCTCGCGAAGTTACGTAATCTAAAGGCTCGAAGTCGAACACTTCAGGCTTGAGCACCACCAGCGAAATGAATAGGCCAAATAGCTCCGACTCGTTTCCTGGCTCAACAAGCAGGTGGCCATCCAGGAGTGCGGTTTTGCGGTGAGTAATAACTCGTACCCTTCTGTTATATTCCGTTTTCTCCTGCTCTTTCGTCTTTGTTTCATGCTTCCACTGAACAAGCGTGTAGAAGTCGCCCTTTCTCAAGTCTGTATCAATTTCATCGACTAATTTTTTTACTACTTTTCGAAGTTCGTCAAGCAACAGAGGGTCCGTGTTCGCGATCGAGTCGCGATTCGCTGTCAGTCTCAGGGCTTGGCAGTTCACGAACCCATGAAGAAGCACAAAAGAATTGGATCCCCATCCAAATCCGCTAATCCAGTCGTTCTTTCTCTCGATCGGAACATAGTCCTTGCAGAGGTATATCCCATATCGATCCGCAACCTTGTAACGCCCTGTGTCGGATCTCGACCGATCGCGAATCATGGGATTGTAGTTTCGCTTGACTAGGTCACCTTCAACATAAATGATGGCGTCGTATGAAACTTCAGGCTTGGCCTCTAGGTTTCCGCTCCTCTGGTATCGCTTAACGTACATCTCAGCTGCGTCGGTATTATATTTCTCGAACAATTTTTCAACCGACGGACTTTCGGGCGGAAATACGTGTCCAAAGGTGATGGGCGCCCCCTGATCCCTATCGAGCCCTTTCACCCTTACGATTGCACCGCTGAATTTATCTTTTCCGAACTCTTTCTCAACTGAACCGAACTTCGAAAACCATTTTATGAAGTCGATAATATTTTCCCGATAGAATTGCGTCCCCGCGCGCGCGCTTTTGTTATACCCGTAAATCGTTATCTCAGTCCCGGACCCCTCCCTAAAGTTTGGGATCGATCGCATTCTAGGCTTGTGAGTTTCGCGCCTGTATAAACTCTTGCTCGGGTTTTCGCAGATGGATTCAAGCGCACCATCAGTTGTCTGAGTTTTGACAACGATCTTCTCTGATCTCAGGTATATTTTCGTTCCGTGCCCTTTCTCGCCAATTTTTCCAGCATTTCCCCGCGACGTCGAATAACCCAAGCCCCAGAAATCCCGCTGCAGGACTTCCCGAGACATCCCCTTGCCGTCGTCGGCGATCCTTATAACCAGCACATCGTCACCGTCTATTTGCTCAACGTGGAACTCGATTGCAATAGTTGACGCTTCCGCATCTGATGAGTTGGAAATGGCTTCTCGCACAAGTTCGAGCGCGTCACCAAAATCGTGTGCAATTTCAAAAAACTCGGCATTTGCATCGACGGCAGGAGTAATGTCGACAAATTCGCCCTGCGCCATGTTTTCTACCGGCCGCAATTTGTCATCAGGCATTCAAAACTCCTCGTGTTTCTTCCCTTCGGATCGTCCAGTGCTACTGGGGCCCGATTAAATGTCGCCGACGGTATCACAACCCACTCCGTGATTTCCGCTCGTCGCGCAGGTGACTCATGTTTGTAAGCATCGCCGTTGTCGCTATGCGACGTAGCTGCGACCGACGCATTGCGACTGGCGATGATACCACTGCGGCAGTTAACGTAGAAGTTGATTGGTGTCTCAGTTTGGCGGGTGGTCCACCCGTTTACGCGACAGCACTGCTGCCGTGCCGAGTGGAGGCGCGTGACGCGTGGAGACAGAGGCCATGCGACGCCGGCGGCGGACATAGACGTTGATTGATTCTTGGATTTGCCGCTGCATTTGCAGATGCACCACCCACCAGCGGGACGTGGCTACAAAAGCGCCCGCTTAGCGGGTAGTGGCGTCGTTTGAAGAGATGTATCTATTCGTGGTCGTAAAGCGAAAAATTAATATCTAGCCAAACGATGTGAAACGTTCTGCCGTCCCTAAATCCGACCATCGGCGCTTTTCCCCAAAAACGAAATGCGATCAGCGTAACATCGGGAGTTATAGCCGCCGGTATAGCCTCATTGATTCTGAACTGAGGTAAGACTTCTGTTCCGCCCTTCTTTCCAGCATTTCTAAGCTCAATCCAAGTACGCCGGCTCAACTCATATAGGCGCTGCGCAAAGGCTGCTTTCTGTTCCGTATTGCACCTTGTGAGGCAATACTTTGGAACGATAAATCGCAGGCAAAAGGACGGTGGTTCCTTATCTGTGTTTTGCGGTTGCTGTGCTGGCGCAAAAATTCTTGCACCGCCGACAGCCTTAGGATTCTTGAATGTCACTTCGTTACTTGAGTTCTGAAATAATCCTTCATCGCTTCGAGGGGAATCACATCACCTTGCGGCGTATTCATCCACGGCGGCTCTTCATGTGTGATGCTACGCAGCCTGAGAGCCGAAAACTGCCCATACACCGAATATACTTCCTCCAAGAGGCCCAGCACGTCGACCGAATACTTGTTAACGTCGAGCTCTCCCTCCATCTTCACCGGTCCAGCACCGAACTGTTTCAGAGCATGATACAGCTCAGGCACTACAGGGCCATGTCTCCACGCTCGAATCACCTCAGGGAAAAGCGGCTCGCCATAGAGGGCCAAGTGAAAGCCCTGCGCGTAGTACACAAGTTTTTGAAGTTTGAGATTCGAGAGCGAATCGCCGGCATCTTCATCCACTAGTGCTAGGAAGTAGCGGGCGACATCGGAACAGCTAATCATTGTGCCCTCCACTTGAACTGGCTAATAGCCTATCAGATGGCCGTTCACCGCGGGGCATTTTCTCAGACCGTAACATAACAGTTAACATCCCGGACATGGTTTTCTAATTGCTATGGCAGTTGTCACCCGCAGACACGAATGGACGCGGTCGGCGCTGTTGAATTTGTCTCCTGCGCTCGCGCACGCCCCTACACGCGATCTACGTCCCGTCTTTTCTGCTGGTTAGCTCCTCAACAGTGTATTCGATAGTAAATACACCCAAAATGTGATACAGTGAATCGGGGCAATCTTTCAGCCCCACCGAGGACGCAACATGCAAACCGCCGCACCGGCGCCGGGCAAGCGCTCAAGGCAGCGCCTCCTACGCACGCGTGCATCGGAGAGCGCGCCACTCCCGCCAGCACGTAAAACCGTAGCCGGCGCTCCAGCCGCGCCTCCGCCCACCGCGTTTTCCCCCATTTCTAATCGCAACAAGACCGCATTCAAAATTCCCCGCAACCCCATGAAAATAAACGCCGCGCCACTTTCTAATCGCAACACGATTCCAGTTTCCGCGCATAAGCCGCAACCCGTAGGCCCCAGTTTCGCGGAACGCGCCGTTCGCGTCACCGGTAGTTTTACGAGCCACGGGTTGCACCCCACGAGTCACGGTTCACGAGTCACGAATCACGTCGTTTCTAATCGTCACACCTCGCGATTAGAAATCACCGAAAAGCCCACAAAAACGCGGTTTTTAGGCCTTCTAATCGTCATTTTTTGCGTGGGTAGGAACGCACGATTCGCAAGCCTCAGGCCACGTGCGCGGCGGCGGTCTTCTGGGTGGGCTCGGCCTTGGAATCTTGGACGGTCAGGTTGCGCTTGGCCCATTCGTTCAGCACGTACAGGCTCCAGGGACGCGACCACGTCGTGCGGCAGCGCAAAAAGTCCCGCCAAACCGCCAGAGCGAACCGCCCATCGAACCGTGCCTGCAGCGCCGGCGACCAATCGCCCAGCCCCGCGGCCACGCGCTCTCCCAAATTCCCGCGCAACCACGTTTCCCAAGGAAAAGTGAATGTCCGCTTGTTCTGTGCGACCACTTCCGCGGGCAGCAAGTCCTTCATCGCATCAATCAAAAGCGATTTCGGCCTGCCGGCATTGCCCTTCAGCGATTCCGGAACTCCCAGGACGTACTCGACCAACGGCGCGTCCAGGAACGGCACCCGCACTTCCAGCGAATGACGCATGCTCATCGCGTCGGTATCCCGCAACAGCGTATTCACCAGATAAGAACGCAGCTCGAGCCACGATATGCGCGTAAAGGGATTCATCGGCTGCGCTTGCCGCGCCGCGTTCGTCAGCCACTGCATCCACGGCATGGCATCCCACGCGGAGGTGTCGTCGCCCAGGCGGCTCGCAACGGTCCGCGGCGTGAAGAGCGCCCGCGTATAAAAATATGGCGAGGCAAACAGATTCGGGTCAAGCCACGCAGAGAGCGCCTTGCGAAAGACGTCCGGGGCGCCGCGGTAAGTCTTGGTGCGCTTGAAACCAGCGGTGGCCAATTCGCGAACCGCCTTGGGAACGCAGCGCGCCACACCCGCCAGGCGCGCCACCTGCGACGTCGCGCGAAAAGAAGTGTACCCGCCGAAAAGTTCGTCGCTGCCTAACCCCGACAACGCCACTTTCAAGCCCGCCTGCCGCGCCGCCCACGAAACGAAAAACGTGTTGATACCATCCATGCTGGGCTGATCGAAGGAGGCGACGGCCTCATCGAGGCGCGCTACCATCTCAGCGCCCGAGATCGTGAGTTCGCTGTGTTCGCTGCCAAGCCGTTCGGCGGTTTTGCGGGCTATCTCGGCTTCGCTGAATTCGGAGTCCGGGAACGCCACCGTGAACGTGTGTACACCCTTCTGAACCTGGCTCGCCAGCGCCGCGATTACCGTCGAGTCCAGTCCGCTGCTCAGAAACACTCCAATAGGGACGTCGGCGATCAAATGGCCGCGCACCGAATCTTCCAGCAGGGCGCGGACGGCGGAGGCTGCGGCGGAGGAATCGGCCGGTGCAGATTTTCGCGTGGCGTCCGCCGACTGGTGAAAGTCCCGGGCGAAATCCCAGTACAGCTTCGGTTCCGGCGCGCGCAAAGGCTCATCGGCGCGAATTTCTAGAGAGTGACCGGGCGGGAGGGAAAGTACGCCTTGCACCATGGTCATCGGCTCGCAGACGGAGCCGAACAACAGGTACGACGGTACGGCCTCCTCGGAGAGCTGCGGAGGGACGCACCGGCTGGCCAGCAGCGCGCGCACTTCGGAGGCGAATACGAACGCTCCGTCACCTCGCGCGTAATAGAGCGGCTTGATGCCCAGCGGGTCGCGGGCAAGAAACACGGACGTGGCGCGGCCGTTGCGTCCCTGCGGCAATTCGACCACGGCAAAGGCAAACATGCCGCGAAGCTTTGCGGCACACTGCTCGCCCCATTGCTCGTAAGCATGGACGACTACTTCGGTGTCCGAGCGCGTGCGGAATTTGTGGCCGGAGGATTCCAACTCGGCGCGCAGTTCGCGGAAATTGTAGATTTCGCCGTTATAGACCACCGCGAGCGTGCCAGTTTCGTTCCAGACGGGCTGCGAGCCGCCGGGCAGGTCAATGATACTCAGTCGCCGGGACCCGGCGACGGCCGTCGGAGCAATGAGAACTCCTTCATCATCCGGGCCGCGATGAACAATCGCGGCAAGCATGCGCGGGACCACGCCCTCGCCGGTTTCCCGAGACGAACCCGATAGCCCCGCAGATTCCTCACATCGTGTCGGTCCAGCCCCCCAAGCAAGGAACTAATCGGTCGAAGAAATCATAATTTAAAGAAACAGAGTTTACCTTCCTCAAACGCCGAAGTTGCATTTGGACGCTACCATTGGACGCCAGGGTAGAGACTGGGTGTACGCATGCCGCGGTACACGAACTGTCCCGCAACTTGCATCTGCCATACCGTCTGCGGGGGATTCGTCTGCGTGATCTCGTAAACGGCTCCATTATTTGCTGGGAGAGCCGTTGTGGCGCATAGGCCGTATTCCAGGTTGCCGTTCTTGAGGACCTCCGCGTTGCCTCCAAAAAACGAGTAGTCCGGCGCCACCGGATCGAAGGCCAAGGTTGCCGTCATGGCCGTCTCGTCCAGGTTCAGTACGGGGACGGCCGTATAGCACGCCGGCTGTCCCGCAACGCCGCAAGTTCCGCCGGCAACATCTACGACGCCGCGGTCGTCTCCATCGTCAAAAATGGCGAGACCGAATTTGCCCGTGGTGTTTGGGGTGGTGAACGAAGGGCCGTGCTGGGCGAAAAACCAGTTCGTGGGATCGGCGGTGGATCCGTCGGCATTCAACAAGGTGAAATCGCCCTGATAGCCAAGGTGCCAGATGACGTCTCCCGAACCGGCGCCATTTTCATAGTCCACCTTCACGAGCCAATTCTGGTGGCGCATGGAGACAATCAGATTGCCGTCGTCGGGCGAATAAATTACAGCGTTGGTATGCGTCCAGTCCGGATACATATAAGGGCGGCGGGTGATGTCCAGGTGATCGAATTCATTCCACACCCAGACAGGATTGCGATTCTGATCGAGGTCAATCAGAACATCTCCGGTTACGTTTGTGCCGGAGATAACTTGATCTACGGCACCGATGACAATCAAGTGTCCGTTCGGCAGGATTGCGAAATCATGGTGGGTACCGACGATCTTGATGTTGCAGCCCGTGCAGGTCGCCGCCGCCAACTCCGCGTTCAGTTGCGCCGCCGTCAGTTGCCAAATCACGTCCCCACCCAGGTCAACTTCTTGGATGATGGAATCCAGACCATCCGCCTGTCCTTGCGCGAAATCGATCAGGAAATGGCCGTTGGGCAATAATTTAACGGGGCCGGGAACGACCCCAGCAGGCACTGTGGTGCCCGGAGCATATGCCCACAGGACATTGCCATTCAAGTCGGTTACTGCAACCCCGACCTTCGTGGTGGTGGGAACACTCAGGAGATCCAAGAGCTCTATGCCACTTTGCGGCGTCATTCCTGCGGTGGTGGTAGCAGCGATTGAGGGGAGTTCGCCGGCCGGGAAAGTTCCAGCGGCGAAAGTGTGATCGCTGTCGGTGTAGGCCGCCGCACCTGCAAACTGCAAGGTGGCTTGCATGTGGTAGGTGGCATTGGCAGTCATCCCGGCGACGAAGATGCTGACGGGCCCACCAATTGTGGGAGAGCCTTGCGTCCACGTGGACAGGCCGTAACTGGTGGTGGGACCAAACTGGATAGTGACATTCGCGGCTGCCGGGGGCGTGATGGTGTAGAGCGCAACTTGCGGATTTTGCGTGCGCTGGACGGCGCCGGGCGCGACGACGTAGGCTTGCGCCGTGGCGGAGGACGATGCAGACGAGCCGGAGCTAGCGGCGGTGATCGTCACGGCGATGCTGTCGGTATCGGAGGGAGCCGTATAGAGGCCGGTTGAGGTGATCGTGCCGACCGTCGCATTGCCTCCCGCGATGCCGTTCACGGACCACGTTTCGCTTCCGGACTTCCCCGGGAGAGTTGCTTGAAATTGGGTTGACTGGCCCAGCGAAACTCCGACGGCGCCCGGTGAAATGGAGCCGGTTTTCGTGGAAGAGCTAGACGAACAACCGCCTAGGACAGCGAGCGCCACGAGGCAAAAGCACATCCAGGCTTTCTTCATTATCATGAATTATCTCCGTTCGTTACGGATCAATGAAGCGACGAGCCAAATCCTCGCATCTGATTAACACCGCGTCCGCGAAAAGTTCCAATTTGTCCGGGATTTCACCTTCAAGACGCGTTCGATTCGACGAACTCACTGGGAGATCAATTCACAGGAGTTCAGCTCGTGGAATGCAAAAAGGCGCTGCCGGCGCGCAGCAATTGCTCGCGGAAACGCACCCTGGGAACGCCGAGGCGCCTTTCGCCGAACCAGCGCAGCGAAATCCGGAGGAGGCAGAGGAAAATTACCAGCAGAATCGAGGCGACCGTGGCGGCAAAAGATTCCCGCTCGACGAGGAGGGTCATAGTCGTGGATTCGTCCCAGCCGGGGAAGATGCGATCGGCGATCTTGCGAAGCGGGACGCCAAGAAAGTGTATTCGTCCGATGCGGACATGGATGGTGCGGTCGAAGGTGTAAGTGGGATCGTAGGCCGGGATATTTTGGGTGGCTTCGGCGAAAGTTTGCGGGTTGGTCAATTCCTCGCGCGTGAGCGTGCGACCCTGAGCGTCGCGCAGGACCAGGCGGTAAGCGGGATCCACGATGATCCAGCGGCCGTTTACCAGTACCTCGGCGACGACGTGTTTGGTCATCATGTGCGAATCAACGAGAAGCAAGCGGCGGACGGCCAGATTGCCGGTGTCCGTGAGATTGATAAAGGCGTTGGTGGCGGTTCCGCAGACCTGCAGGAGCGCGTCATAGTTCAGCGTGTCCGTAGGATCGCGATCGGGGACGGCGGGGGAAGGACCAAACGGCAAACGGGCGGGGCCATGTGCCATCCAATTGAGAATCGCTTGGACTTTTTCATCGCCGGGCGCCGTTGCGGGGACGATGGCATCGGAAAAACCCTTCAAGTAACGGCGTGTGGAATACTCCCAACCGAAGGAATAAAGGGCGGCCAGGATAGCGACCACGAGCAAGGCGTTTACGCCGTACCACGCCAGTTGAAACAGCTTGTGCTTGTGCGCGAGCATCGGCTGCGAAGCGATGGAAGCCTTCCAGTTCGCTGAGTTCTGCGACGCGGAAGCGACGGGTTCCTCGTCGGGCATGATGGTATGGGCGGATTTTAGGACGTGATCGTCGCTCATGCGGTTTCCTGTTTTTCAGCGACCGCCATTTCTTGCGGAGCCGGACCAGAAGCTCGCGGCTGTACCGGCCGGGCACGTTCTTTCAGCAGCAGGAACGAGTGAACGTTCTGCCCGGGATTTTCCTGATAATGCAGGACGCGGGCGCCCTGCGCAGCGCACCATTCTTGCACCGTCTGGCGCGGCAGAAAAGCCACTTGCGGCGTGACAAAATAATCGTAGAAGAGATTGCGCGCTGCGGCCCAAGTGCGTGCGCCCTTCGAACGGACAAAATGAACGAGGAAGTATGGTATCCGGAAAAACAGAACGACGAAAGGGCTCGACCAGCCATGGCGCAGGCCCGCACGAATCCAGGCGCCAGGGAGTTTGTAAAGCAGCGGATAACGGCCTGATGGCTTGTAAACGGCGAGGTACATCCGGCCGCCCGGTTTCAGGACGCGGAAATTTTCGATGAAAGCAGCTTGCGGGTTATCCGTGTGATGGATCACGCCGTCGGAGATAACGGCGTCGGCGATTCCGTCGGCGAAGGGAAGATGGAGATTGTCACCGACGGTCCCAGGCCTTCCGTAGCGCTCGACGGCGAGAGCGAGCGAAACGCGGCTGCGATCCAGACCGATACAGCGAATGCCGCGCCGCGCGAGGAAGCCGAGCACACGTCCGGGGCCGCAGCCGACGTCCAGCACCAGAGATTCAGCGCCGAGAGTTTGAATGAAATCCACCAGCGGGGGAGACACGACGGAATTGATTGCCTCGGGCGCGTCGGCGGAAACCCAATCGAACGGGTGCTGATCGTAGAATGTTTGCTGCTCAGTTGTGGCCATTTTTCGATCCCAGCGCTCGCAGGTAATATCCTTCCATCTGCTCGGTCAAGCGATTCCAACTGAGTTGCGCGGCGACGTCCGGACAGCCTGCTTGCAGCTTTTGATACAGTGCACGATCCGCAAGCAACACGCGGATCGCCGCGGCCAAAGGCTCGCGTTCCGGAGCAATCACCAAGCCCGCGCGGCCATCCACAAGAGAGCGAATGCCGCAAGCGTCCGTAATGATGACCGGGATGCCGCAAGCGATCGCTTCCGCGGCAGCGTTCGCAAAATTTTCATAGCGCGACGGAAGCGCAAAAACATCGGCGTCGGCCATGATTGCGGCCTTGGCGTCGTCATACAACGGACCACTAAAGATCACGCGCGATTCGACGCCCGCTTCCCTTGCGCGGTTCGCGAGTATGGCGCCGTAGCCGGGCTCGCCTTCGGGTCCGGCGATAACGAGGCGGCCGGATTGCGGACAGGCCTCGGCAAAAGCAGCAATCAAAGTATCCGCTCCCTTGCGGGGAATCAAGCGTCCGAGGAACAGGATCACCGGTTCCTCCCGCGAAATGTTCCATTTGGCGCGAAAACCTCCGCGAGCGGGAAGCTTTGCGGCGGTGCCGGGTTCGATGCCGTTGTAGCGCATGACCAGCCTCTCAGCCGGGACGCCATCTGCGAGTAATTCCTGCTGCTCCATTTCGGAGGTGGCGACGATCTGGGCGGCGTGGGCCCAGTAGGTGTCCCCAACGCTGCGATGCCAGGCGCGCTTCAATTGGAAGCTGCGATCGATGGGCCGATACATGCCCATGGGTTCGATCACGTAGGGTATGCCGCGGCGCCGGCAAAAATAGCTGACCACTGGCCCGAAGAGATCGTAAAGGCCATAAAAATGAACCAGATCGAAGTGGTCCAGGGAGGCTCCACAAAAGCCTAGCACATCGGGATTGAAGGTGAGCGCGCGGTAGTTCGCCAGAGTGGAAAGGTAAACAGCCTCGACGCCGCTTTCCTCCGCGCGCCAGCCCCATTTGCAGGGTTCGAAGGAGGCGCCGAAACCACTGTGCCGCGCCAAGCCGAGATCCGCGGTGAGCACCGTGACTTGGTGGCCGCGTTCAATCAGCCCACGAGCTAGCGCGCGAACTTTGACGACGGGACCACCCCGGTCTTGAAATGGAAAATAAGATTGGACAGCTTTTAGTACGCGCATTTCGTCCGGCGTGCCGGCGGGCAAGGTCGAGTCCCTCATATGTGTGTGGGCTGGACCGTCGGGCCGGGGGAAGAGGGCCTAGAATACTACGCGGAGATGGCAGAATCCAGACCGGTTACGTCCACGCCGCATTCGGCCAGGATGCGGCTGAATTCCGTTTGAAATACGTCGAAGCGATATTTTTCGCGAATGATTTGCACGCCTTTTCGGCCGAGATTCGCGCGTAAGGATTCGTCGCGGAGCAGGCGCTCCAGGGCTTGGGCGAGCGCTGGCGGATCGTGCGGCGGGACCAGCAGGCCGTTAACGCCGTCTTCTACGAGATCGGTTGCGCCGCCGGCTTGGGCGCCCACCAACGGTTTCGCGAAGGCCATAGCTTCGAGAAACACGAAGCCGAAGCCCTCGCCGGTGCTGGGGAGGGCGAAGATGTCCGCGTGGGAGTAGCACGCGCCTAATTCGCGCCGCGAGATGCCTTCCAGGAAATGTACAGCGTCCGAGGCGTTCAGGTCCAACACGAGCTTTTTGAGGCGTGAAAGATCGTCGCCGCCGCCGACCACCGCCAGATTCAAATCCGGGAACCGTGTGCGAAGTTGCGCGACGGCGCGAATCAGTTCGTCGGCACCCTTGTAGCGTTCCGAGGCCGCCCAGCGGCCTACCGTAAGTATCACCGGCGCGCGAGGGAAAGCTGGCGGCAGAGGAAGAGCCTCCGGGGACGCGGCCATTGCCAGGACTTCCGCATTGAGCGGCCAGGGAAGCTTACGGATTTTGTGCGCAGGCACGGATTGTACTTCCGCGAGTTTTTGCGCGGTGTAGGAGCTGGGAGCCAATACCAAGTCCGCAGCGAGCAGCGCAGCGTGGCGACGCGGAGATAGCGGTTCCCACACGTCAATTCCGTGCGCGAGGACAATCACTTTCATTCGAGGTGCGAAGCGTTTCATCCACGAAGCGGGAACGGCCAGATTTGGATGAGCGGCCAGAACGAGGCGTGGATTTTTTCTGGCGCATGCTAATGCGGCTAGAACAAATCCCAATTTGAAACGACTGAAGCCGCGCAGATGGATGCGGATGTCACCGGCCGAATATTCGTGCGTGCCGCGTGGGTCGTTGAGCCCGAGGAAGTTGGTCGGGCAACGCAATCGGGCTAGAAATATTCTGCAAGGCGTGAGCGGCTTGGCGACTGGCCTCCTGAACGCCGCCGACACCCAATAGTTCGGGAAACAGACCTACAATTCCCGGAGAATTCGGCGGCGAGGGGCGCGACGGATTCATATGCGAGTCACGACGCGATTACGTTTGGACCCGGCGCTCATTTGTGGCCGGCGATTCCGCCGGGGCCGGACTCCGGGGCTAGAGTGGGCGCCGCAGACGATTGCTTCTGACGGAGAATTTCCTGGAAGAGCGCGGTCAAGTCGTGCGCGTTGCGCTCCCAGGTGAACTGACGGGCGGTTTCGCCGGCACGTTCGCCCAAGCGCGCGCGGAGCGCGGGATCATCGACAATTTGCAGGATCATTTTAACGAGAGCGTTGACGTCCGTGGGATCGCGCAGGATCAGACCGTCTTGTCCGTGGGTGATGATTTCGGACGTGCCGTTATTGGCGGAAACGATCACAGGCATTCCGCAGGCCATGGCCTCCTGCGCAGGAAGAGCGAAAGTATCCTCGAGCGACGGACCCACGTACGCGTCTGCTGCCGCATAATAAAACTCCACATCCTCGCGGGGCGGCAGGAAAAGCACGCGACCCTCGAGGCCCGCATCGCGGATAGCGGCGAGGTGCGGTGATGGGTTCTCGCGACTGACCAGCAGCAAATCAATCGGGCGACCGCGCAATTGCGAAAGAGCCTCCAGCAAAACGCCCGCGCCTTTATTGTGCCAATCATTGCCCACCAGGAGCAGGGCGAAGCGATCCGGTGTAAGACCTATCAGACGGCGTGCTTCTTCGCGCAATGCGCGGCGCCGCGGCAGATTGAAGGTTTCGTGATCGAGGCCGACGTAAAAGCCAAATAGCTTGTCCTTGCGGCCATAAAATCGCTCGAGTTCCGTTGCGGTTCTCTTGGCGATCAAGAACAGCGGTACGCCGGAGGACGTATAGAGTCGGCGCTCCAGCGCCATGATCAGGCTGTAATAGAGGCGGCGATGAAGAATGCGCGGCCACGCGCGAAGTGAATTTCGCGACAGGCTCAACTCGGACTGGATGCCTTGGACGTATTGGGCGAAAACGATGTGAACGGACATGACTTCCGCATCGGGACAATTGATGCCGGGACTATAGACTAGGTCGCAGGCCAGATTTCGGAAGCGCGAATCCCAGGCGCGCCACAGCCGGTTGGCTGCGAACCACCACAGATAATTCAGGATGTGCGGGCCCGGGATTTCAGGAATGCGATGCCAGGTAGCCACCGAAGGATCGACGTCCGCGACCCGCTGGCTATAAATGTGA
This sequence comes from uncultured Acidobacteriota bacterium, assembly GCA_963804655.1. Classification (GTDB taxonomy): domain Bacteria; phylum Acidobacteriota; class Terriglobia; order Acidiferrales; family UBA7541; genus Palsa-295. Next base: position 13,529 of record CAWDRE010000004.1, read on the forward strand.
ATTTCGAAAGCGGGAGCAAGACGCGAAATCCATTCGACGACCAGACGCTCGGTGCCGTGGCGTTTATCGAGCGACGGGGAAACCACCGCCAGGCGGGGCTTACGCGCGCTGCTGGTCATGATTCACGGCCTGCCTGATGAAAACGCATCAGACTCATGAGCACATTGTAGTTCGCTTAGGATTTTGGCGCGGACCTTGCCGTCGTTTCGGGCAACGAAGGTCCATGATACATTTGAGGGAAGGGCGTTGGCCGGTAGATTGTTCAACATATATACTAACATTCGTGATGAACCGGCACATCAAGAGAATCGCCGAGATCGTGCTGCCGCAACGAATTTTTGTAACCATCCAATCCATCCGGTCGCGAAACTATCAAAAGCAACTCCACAAGGAATGGGGCGTGTCCGAGTCAAACCTTGAAATAGAGGCCCAATACGGGCGCACCGTTCTGGATGGACCCTTTCGCGGCATGAAATACCCGACCGGCTCGTTGCTGAGCCGCCAAAGCATCCCGATTCTTTTTGGGACATATGAGCTCGAACTCCATCCGATCATCGAGGAAGCCGCTGCGAGACATTACAGCAGGATCATCGACATCGGCGCTGCGGAAGGTTATTACGCGGTGGGACTTGCCCGCGCCACGGAAGCAACAATCTATGCCTTTGATTGTGAGCCCCGCGAACGGCGCTACTGTCGGCGAATGGCTCGCGAGAATGGCGTGGCTGATCGAGTGCATGTGCGAGATTGGTGTAGCACTGCAACGCTTAAGAAAGTGGCGATTGGGCGGTGCCTGGTCATCGCCGATTGCGAAGGATACGAAGTACAGTTGTTTTCTGCCGACGTCGTTACGGCCCTGAAGAATTGCGATTTGATCATCGAGCTGCACGAGGTGCCCGGAATGGATGTCCGGGCAATTTTGCTCGAGCGCTTCCATAGCACCCACGACGCCCGGTTGATCACGTTCGAGCCAGAGAAGATCGGATCGGTGCCGGATCGCTGGCGAAAGTTTGCGCGCGAGTTCAGGCCGCGCGGGCAACAGTGGGTATATTTCACACCTCGCGCGCAGGTCTGAAAAACGAGGTGATACTCGCGGAGGTGTGGAGAATCAAGAGACAAAGAGTTTGGTGCGTATCAAAACTGATGGTGATCAACGATCGAGAGTTCGTTCCAAAGAGTTCCCACGTAAATCTAGATTGAAGCATGTGGATGGCCCCAGCCGGGTGGCGGAGGGACTGCGGCGGCGCGGGCACACCGCGCGGGTTCTCCGCATACAACTGCGGCAACTTGAAGAGAATACCGACAATGAGCCAGAGCGTACGCGTTATCGAGGAAATTTTGATAGGGTGCGAGGCCTCCGTAAGTGAACGGATAAAGTAAGAGGAACATGTACCAGAGAATGGCGAAAGCGATCGGGAAGAAACGCGTCTGCCGCAGGCGGCGCACGACGCGCCAGCTATAGACGAGAAGCGCCGCGGTCCAGAGAATCCAGAGAAAAGGAGCCGAGAAGCCCATCTCCAGGATCATCTGGCCGTAACCTTCTTCGACCCAGACGGGAATTGCAGGCTGATGAAGGAATTTCGCAACATACTGGCCTCCCAGCGAAGCAGTGCCGATGCCATTACCCACGAGCCAATGAGGTTGTTCGATGGCGCTTACCAGGCCGCCCATCGGGTAATCCCACGTGCGCTCACTCACTTCATAGGCAGAGCTATTGGGATCGAGAGTCTCAATGTAGAAGGCGACGCGCGGCGCAGCTTCTTCGGGAAAGATCAAGAGAATTGCGGTGAGGCCCAGCGCTCCCACGATGAAGACGCGGCGCATCGCTTTGAACATGCGATGGGCCTGCTGCCACCGCCAGGGCGCGCCCCACAGAAAGGCGGCGGCCAGAATCAGCGAGCTGGCGAAAACGTACACCACGGCTCCTCGAGACCCGCAGAACAGCGTGGCGGCTACGAGAATTCCCAGCACTAGATATACGGGTTTGCGGTTCTTGGTGGTGTACAGGAACAAATATCCCGCCGTTCCCACCGCCAGCACAAACGCCAGCACGAGATACAGACTGTAGCGGCCTGAGCTGACAAATACGGAGCTGGGAACCGAGACAAACTGGTTGGTGAGGGGCGTATAGCGATCCAGCTCGCCGAGATCTTTAAGCTCGGGAGCGAGATTCGCAGGATTCAGAAAGGAATGGCCCAGAATAGCCTGAACGATCCCGATCACGCCGACCAGGCCGGCCAACCCCACATTGAAGACGAGGAATTTTCGCAGGTCTTCATCATCGCGGATCAGCGCGTACCCGACGAACATGAGCGGCATGTAGTAAAAATAGAGTTTGAAACCCATCAATCCGTACAGGACGCTTGGAGAATTTGGATTGAAAATTTCGAGCGCGCCCAGGAAAAGGAAAAAATAGAGAAACAGAAGAAAGGGGGGGCGAAAGAGCTTGACGCGGCCTTTCCGCACCTCGACGAGCAAGGAGACGAACACGAGGCCCACCAAAATATCCTTGCCAAAATAAATGGCCATGTTGTTGCCGAGATATTTACGGACCAGGTCCTCGAATAAAAGCCAAATGAAGAACATGTACGTGCCCAGGCGCCAATTTTTCAGGATGGTGAGGCCTACCCAAATGGAGGCGAAACCGAAGGCGGCGAACTCGACGGTGCCCATATCGCCGCCTGAAATCTTTCCGCCGAGTTGCTAGGCCGCAAAAATGCCAAGGACGAAGACGCAAAAGCCGATGAGGGCTTGGCTTCTCATTGCGGGAATGCGAGCGTTGATCAGGTTGCGGCCTCCTTCGGCGCCAGTGCTGCGTTTTTCGGAGGCATGGTCCAGCGAGGTAGAAATTCTATCTCAGCAGCACGCGCTACACGGCGAAATCGTGTTGTCCCTGGCCATCCAGTTTGCTGCGCCTCAGGCGGTTCGGACAAACACAAAATCAGGTTCATGAGGCTCGACGGATAGCATCCCGAAATTCCGGATATGATCGCCCGAGCGGAGCGCCGCCTATTTCGCGATTTATTAAAGGAGTTCTCGATAGAGAGAGGCATGTTCCGAAACAAAACGGTCCACGGTGAATTGATTTAAAGCCCGCGTTCGAGCCAGGGAGCCAAGCTGCACCAGATCGCCGGGTTGATTTGCAATTCGCGAGAGGCAGGAAGATAGCTCTGCGGCGTTTCCCGGTGAGAATTTGAGCCCCGCACCGTTCACGACTTCGGCCAGCCCGCCAATTTCGGAAGCGACGACCACGCCGCCAGTCATCATCTGCTCCATGGCAGCCAAGCCCGCTGTTTCTTCCCACAGCGAAGGCATGACAACCACATCGGTGGTGCGCAAGACCTGGTCAACTTGCTGCCTCTGGAGCTCGCCTGCAAATTCACGCGAGCGGCGAGACCGAGATTCTGCGGTCAGAGCTTCGAGATTGCTTCTTTCGGGACCACCACCGATGAGCGTGAGTTCAAAGTTACAACCATCTTTGGCCAGACTGCTGCGCGGCATCGCAGCAATACCGGCACGCCCTTTTCCACGAACGAACCTTCCTAGATATGCGAAGCGAAGTATTTGCGAGGGCTTTCTGCTGAGATCCGGCAAGCGAGGTTCCAGAATTTCGATGCCATAGTAGATGGTCGTGCTACGGGGCAAATCGCAGGCGAACACCCACATGGTTCGTGATGGTTATGTTTACCGCGAGACTCTGTGGCAGAGCCAACGCCGCGGGAAAGTCATGAGAAGCTAGTCGTAGACTGCTTCAGCCATCCTATGGTGCCGGAATTGCAAGCGACACACTTGCGATATCGGCCTGCCATGAAATGTCCCGGGCACAGGGAACGGTCGCATGGTCAATGAGTAACAATCCATTGGGACATGCAGCCTGATAGCCGTGATGCTCCACGGCGGCTGGTTTGCCGAGCAGCCAGACGAGCACCAGCGGCACGAAGCACGGGCCGGCGATATGGATTACGTCTGCTTCGCTGACCAGGCGGGTCAGTTGCCGGAAACTTGGGCGGCGAATGATTCGATACGGTATTGCGGAGTCGTCCATGCCATCGGCCTGCCGAACGGGTGACCAGCGTCACTTCCATGGATTGATCGCTCGAGGGATCGGCGATGGCGCGCTCGGCCAGTCCACGCGCCAGAAGCGCGAGGGCCGTCTGCACGCCGCCAATCACCGGGAGAAAATACTCCGCGTAGATGAGAAGTTTCGGATTGGTGCCGGCGCGCTTCATCTCAATTTCCTCGGGATCCGACTGCGACGGTACTTACGGCGCGGGCATCTATCCCCAGCGCTTCGAGGTAATGGCTCGCGACCGCATCCCATGAAAAATATTTTGCGTGCGCGGCGCGGCTTTTGCGCCGGAGCTCCGCGCGAAATTCATCGTGCTGCAAGACTCTGGTAAGCGCGGCGCTCAGAGCGTTGGAATCGCGGTACGGCACAAGGCACAGGCCTGCTTGGGCAATCGGCGTGCCTTCCGCGAGGCCTTGGTAGCCAACGATCGGCAGGCCGCAGGCAATACCGGCCAACGCGGTGCTCCGGCGTTGCGACACAGGGCCGCAGACGAAAAGTTGCACGTCCGCCGCCGAGAGATGAGCGGCTATTTCTTCGGCGGGAAGCATCCCGAAAATGGAGAGCTCGGCGCCGCTGCCGGCCAGCCCGCTTTCGATTTCCGCGCGCATTTCGGTGGTGCTTCGCCCGACGGCAACCAGTCGAACAGCGATTCCCTGGCTGCGAGCGGCGCGGATTGCTTGCACGGTGTCCGCGACTTCCTGAACAGCGTTCGGGCCGGGCGTGTAGCAGAATACGGCGACGGTTTTGACGTTGGAGCTATTCGCGGCGCTCGGCGCGGAATTTGCGCCTGGAAGCTCTTCGGGAATATTGGCCGCGATGGGGATTACGAAGGCCTTCGGGTCTTCCGCAGCGATCCAAGAGATTTTGCAGAGTGGCAGGGTGAAAATGCTCATCTGTGAGAACCGGTGCAGCGCGCGGATCACCCAATCCTGGCAGGCTCCGCGAAAAGAGTCTTTCCAGGCGAGATTGCGATCGCCACCCTGGCGAAAAGGCTCATGGAACACAACGCCGCAACGAACTCCACGAATGCGCATCAGCAGAATGGCGGCGACGGCGCCGAAAGGAAAGCCACGGCGTGACCAACCGAGCGCCGTATATTGCAGCAAGACCCATTTTCCGCGCCAGTCCGCGCTGAATTTCCAGAGGCGCCAGAGCGCGCGCATCCCGCTCTTGTCGAGAGCCGGAGCGCGCACGATGCTGAAGTCCACGCCGCGACGAGCCAACGCACGGCCAAGAAATGCGCAATGATCCGCGACGCCGTCGGTAGGAGTATCCGGCCGCCCCAAAAGTGCGACGACCGAATTCACTTGGTTCCCAGGAAAGTGGAGTCACGAGCGTGGCCGATCAAGTTGCTGGCGAAGGTGTGGCCGTAAACTTTGCGAATCTGAAAGCCGCAGGACGTCAGTTGGCGTGCCACGTCCGATTCGTACATACGGTAAGGGTGAGCCTTCACGAGAATTTCGTCTTTATGCTTGTACTTGGTGTAGGTATGCCACTTGGCCAGACCTAAAACCGAAAGAGTATCTACTTCAAAGAAAAACAATCCGCCGGGTTTCAACACGCGGCGGATTTCGCGCAACACGGCAAGCGGATCCGAGGCGTGGTCAAGCGCGTTGCAGCAGAGTACAAGATCCATGCTGTCGCTGGCGACGGGCATATCTTCGCCAAACGCGCGAATGTAACCGACCGGGGCGCGCAGCCGGCCCATATACTGGCGAAGCTCCGCGCTGGATTTTTTTGGCGAATCGGCGGGAAGGTCCAGGGACACCAGCGGCAGCGGGTCAATCCCGAAGCGCCGGGATATTTCCGGGAGAAAGGCGATGAGACCGAGGCCAAAAGGACCGATGCCGACTTCCAGAGCGGTTTCGGGCATGTGCGCGACGCAATTGCGAAGCTTGATGGCTTTCGCGGCGTTGGCGGTAAGAACCGTCAGGGTGTAATGCTCGTCGAGCACGACGCCATCCCACAGGTTCTTCTCCAATCGTTGCGCTTCCGGCCATTCGGGGATCGTTTTCACTTTAGTTCCTTTCGCACCAATTCATCGTGGCGATGAAATGGCCGGCGCATCGCTCAACGCATCCGCCATTGCCAGCACGTGGTCTCCGCCCACAGCGCCAACGGTATAGCCAAGGCTGCTTAGCAATTCAAGGGCGGCGCGGCGGTTCGCCTCGGAATGCATTTCACAGATGATCCACGGGTGGCGCGCTTGCAAGATGCGCATGCCACCGCGCAGCGCTTCGACTTCGGCGCCTTCCACATCGCATTTGAGCGCGTCGGGCGGCGGGGCATCACTGCTGAAATCATCGAGCGAAACGCAGGGAGTGAGAGTTCCTGCGGCGCCATTTTCGGTGGCGACGAATTTGCCGACGCCGTGATCGGGTGATGCGCCACCGGACACGACGAAATTCAATTCTCCCGTTGCCGACCAAATCCCGGACTGCACCACGGTCACGTTGGCGAAACCGTTGCGCTGGATATTGCGCCGGAGCCGCGCGGCATTTTCGGGGTCGGGCTCGAAGCTGAATACTTTACCGGAATCGCCGACGAGGCGCGCGGCCAGCAACGTGAAGAGCCCGATGTTCGCTCCGAGATCGTAAAAGACCATTCCGGAATGGAGGCGTTCCGCCAGAATTTTCTGCACAGTGAGTTCCGCGCCGCCGCGAAGATAATTTTGCCCCGTGCGGGGATTCAGTTCCAGCCACAGGCCTTGCGCGGGACCGGCTTCCACGCGCGCCCACACTTTCTGGTCCGTGGGCAGCACGCGATGGCTGACGCGATGAATCCAATCGCCCAACAACGGAAGGCGGCGCAGCGCGCGGAGCGGCTGCGGCGCGCGGAGCAGCAACTCGCCGATCCATTGCCGCGCGTCCGGCATATTATTTTTCCACCACGTAGCTGCCGATAACCAGCGCGTCCATGCCCGAACTGAAGAATGTGCGGATCGCGTCGGTGGGAGAGCAGACGATCGGCTCGCCGCGAAGGTTGAAGGAAGTGTTCATAACCACCGGCACGCCAGTGCGCTGGCCGAATTCATAGATCAGGCGCCAATAGAGCGGGCTGACGTCGCGTTCGACCGTTTGCGGACGGGCGCTGCCATCCACGTGAGTGACGGAGGGAATCACACTGCGTTTTTCGGCGCGCACTTGCGCGGTGAGGACCATGAACGGCGAATCGGTGGCGGATTCCAGGTATTCGGAGGCCACCTCCGAGAGCATCGAGGGGGCAAACGGGCGCCACCACTCGCGGAATTTGACGGCGTTGTTTACTTTCGCATTCATTTCGGGATCGCGAGGATCGGCAAGGATCGAGCGGCTGCCGAGCGCGCGCGGGCCGAATTCCATGCGGCCTTGAAACCAGCCGAGAATTTTGCCATGGGCCAGCATTTCGGCGGCGGTGGTTGCCGGATCAGCGACGCGCGTGGCGCGAATTTTGTAGGTGTCCAGGGCTTTGGCGATTTCGGCGTCGGAAGATTCCGTGCCGAGATAAGCGTGGCGCATTTTGCGCATAGGAAATTTTCCGCCGTTATCGAGCATGGGGGCGAGCGCCGCGCCGAGGCAAACGCCGTCGTCACTGGCGGCCGGCTGGACGAAGATGCGGTCCACGATGCCGGAGGCGAGAATCTTGCCATTCGCTTTGGAATTGAGCGCGACGCCGCCGGCCAAGCACAGATTGCGGCAGCCCGTCTGCGTGACAGCCGCGCGCGCGAGCGTCATCATCGCTTGCTCGCACATATCTTGCACGGCGAACGCCATATTTTTGTGGCGCGCATCAATATCGGATTCGGGAACGCGGCCTGGTCCGAGGCGAGATTCGATTCCGGCGATCGGCGCAGAGTCCTTGCCGATCAGACGGTGCGTGTCCACGCGGTACGGATTGTCGTCGGGCACGATGAAGTCGCGCAGATTGATTCCCGGCTCACCGTACGGAGCGAGACCCATGACTTTCCATTCGTCGCTGTACGGAGTGAAGCCGAGATAGTGAGTGAACTGCGCGTAGAAAAGGCCGAGCGAATTGGGCCAGGGAATGGTCCAGATGTGTTCGAGGCGGCCGTTGCGGCCGCGCCAGAGCGAAGTGGCTTCCCAAGCGCCACGCCCGTCGAGAACGAGTACGGCTGCGTCGTCGAATCCGGAAAACGCGTAGGCGCTGATGGCGTGAGCGAGGTGATGATCCACGAAACGGAAACGCGTCTTGACGTCAGGGAACATTTGGCGGAAACGGTTCTCGCCACCGCGCTGGTGCCACATGCTGGCGAAATAGCGGGTGGAATTCAGTAGCGCGCGGGCATCCACCGGCTGCTTGCGCGTGGCGTAGCAGCTGAGATCATGCAAAAACCCCGCGCGCGGGCGCGACCAGCCCTGGCAAAGGAAATCCACCTGCTCGGGGCGAATCGCGGCGAAATCCAGGCAGGCTCGAATCGAAAGCGCGGGGAAACGGGCGTCGTGCTTGACGCGGCTGAGGCGCTCTTCGGCCACCGCGAATAACACTTCGCCATCGCGCGCGATGCATGCCGATGAGTCGTGCAACTGCGAATAGTTCATGCCGATCGAAATCATATTGCAGGCGCTCCGGCGAGCGCGGAAGTCTTTCTGGCACAGCACCAAGCCATCGGCGTATCGATCCCGGAAAGTTCCAGAACCGTACCGCCGCTGGAACGGACCGTTTGCGCTACGTTTTCAGCGTTCATACCCACGCCGTGCCAGCTGTTGCCCGCCATTTCCGGATCCATGCCAAGCGAATTCGCGATGAAGCGGCTGCGCGCCGCTCAAGCGCATAGCCCAGAGCGAATCGATCACGCTCCAGGCAAGACGTCCCCGCCAGTTCATGTATTTTTCCGAGCTTCCGTTGAATTGAAACAAGCAGACACCGCCATCGCCGAGAACGCGGAGGATTTCGCGAACGTAGGAATGAACCAAATTTTCGGCGGGCAAATGCTGCAGGACAAGGTAACTGAAAACAAATTGCACCGAGGCGGAGGCGATATTGCTTAAATCGGAGCCATTCCCTTGCACCCAAGAAATATTCTCAATGGAACGATTCAAATTCCGGGCGCGCTCCAGCATTTCGGCCGATACATCAAAACCAAACGTGCGGGAAAAGTTCCGCGCGAAAGTTCGCGTCATGCGTCCGGCCCCGCAACCGAGCTCCAGCATGGTTTTGCCCGCGGGCACAAATTGAAAGCGATCGAGCGACGGTGACACGAGACGCTGATAATCCTCCTCGCCGGATTGGAAAAAAGACGCTTCGTCCCAGTCCTTGCGCCAAGGACGCGATATAGAAATAGGCATCCTTGCGCGCCCGCTCGTCCCAGTCGCGCCGCATCACCTCGGCCATGCGGTCGGATTTCGTTTCAGTCATTCCCGTGATCTCTTTTGCCGGCTCCCGCTGCTCCACGACGCTCCGCAAGTTGCAGGACCCTTTCAAGCTTTTGCGTGACGATCGTCCAAGTGTAACGCCGGGCTATTCGTTGCGCTTCCTGGCCGAATTGGCGGCGCAGCTCCGCCGAGCGGCAGAGCCGCTCGATTGCTGCAGCGAGGCCCTGGGCATCGGCCGGCTGCACGAGCAGGCCATTGAATTCATCTTCAATCACATCCGCCATCCCAGGGGCTTCAGTGGTTACGATCGCCATTCCCGTGGCCATGGCTTCCAGAAGCGTCAGCGGCATACCCTCGACCAGCGACGGAAACACGAAAACATCGTGCGCGGCATAAAGGGCGGGCATGTCCTGGCGCTTGACGAAAGGAATCACCCGCACACGGTCGCGGAATTCCTGCGCGAAAGAATTTTTAACCACGTCTTCAGTCGCCATACAGCCCGCGATGGAAAGAGTGACTTCCGGCATCGCGCGGCACAGCAATCCAAAAGCTTCCGCGAGGTAGTAAATACCCTTGCGGTCTATCCAGCTTCCCACAAAGAGCAAGCGGGGCGATTCTTGCCTTGCGTAATCGCGCTGTACAAAAAAGCAATCTTCCGTGCCGTTCGGTACATACCAGACGCATCCGGGATCGCGCCCGTGCGTAATCTGCGCCATGGCCCATGCTTCGCGATTGGCGACAGCTCCGTAATCCGCTGTGCGGATCGAATAATCGTACATCCTTTGATGGTAGAGGCGATGCCACCAGCGATTCTTCCATGAGAAATTCCGCGCGCGGCCCAGGCGATATTCGCGAGACATCGTGAAGACGGTGCGCTCTTCAGAACCTTGCATGGTGAAAACGTAGGGCGGCGCGCCCTGCGGACGAAAAAATCTGCGGCGGAGGCCGTAAATGCAGCCCCAGGGCGCGTGAAGGTTGACGACATCGTACTTTTGCCTGTCGTTGAGGACCTTTTTAGCCACGCGATGGGCGAACGCCAGCGCGTCGAATCTTCCAGCGCCCGTGGCGTTGGGCAGCACATCCTCGAGAAACCAGCAATCCACGCTGTGGCCCCGCTTTTCGAGTTCGCGCGCGTGGTTGAGCGCGACACCTGCCGCGCCTGCCTCCTGCTGCCGCAGAACTCCTATCGCAATCAAGATTTTCACCTAACGTGCCTGGACGCCAGAAGTTCGTTGTGATCCACAATCACATTCATAGGCCGGCCCGCCAATTGTCTTCCACGTGAGCGAGGCCCGCCATCGGGAGCCAGCGTTTGCGCGCGCGAAGATACAGGTCGCTCTGGATTAGTTTGCGCTGCGCTCCATAATAAACCTTGGGAGGTATGGCCAACGCCAGCAGCAGGGAAAGCGCTTTGAATGCGCGATGCGCGGGCGAGGGATGAACGGCCATGACGCGGTAAATCCCCCACTCAGTCTTCACGGTTTCCCACGGCCAGCCGCCATCCAAAATCAAGCGCAGCCGGTCTGCCTCTTTTCGGGTGATTCCGGTGACCGCGTCGCGAACGCGCGGCTCAATTCCGAATTGCTCGAGGCGTTCGTCGAGGCCGCGCGCCAAAGCGGCGAGAGATTCCTGTCGAGTTCGTTCCCTGCGCGGGTCCATGGCGAAGGTGAAAAAGCCGTTGGCTTCGTGCACGCGATAGTAGGTAAGCGTGTCGGGAAGGATTTGTCCCGCGGCGACCGTGGCCGCCAGGGTGAAGAGGTATTCGTCAGCCTGGATCGCAATTTTTTCGGGGATGGCGCCGATCTGGCGAAGCACGTCGGCGCGGATGGTCATGCGACTGGTGCCGAGGAAGGCTTTGCGCAAGCGAAACAACAGCGCTCCCTCCAAAGTATTGGCCTTAAAGCGGAATCCCTCGCGAAGCGTGTGTGATTGCGCCAGATTTCCAGGATGGGTAATGGTGATTCCGTGGCCGACGATCCCGAGCGCAGAGTCCGAAGTGATCGTTTCCATCACACGTGTGAGTTTGTTGCGCGCCCACCAGTCGTCGCCATCGAGGAACGAAACGATTTCGCCACATGCCTGCGGGATACCGGCATTGAACGCGGAAGCCTGACCTCCATTCGCTTTGCGAATGAGGCGGACGCGCGGTTCGAACTTGGCGACGATTTCAGGCGTGCGGTCAGTGGAACCGTCATCCACGACCAGGACTTCCATATCGGATTGTGGAAAGTCCTGTTCAAGCACGCTCACGATCGCTTCTTCGATGAAGCGCTCGTGGTTGTACGTGTCTATCAGAACTGTGACAGCGGGCTTCACGCAGTCCTCTCGAATCGCGATTCCTTACCGGGCGCGGTATTACATATTAGAGATTACCACCGGGACCGCGCGTGGGCGCGAAAGCCCATTGCGGAGAATACCTACGGGCGCGTATTCCGCAACAGGGGGCCGGCGGGCTGTCCGGTGTAAGCACGGCGAACGACCTCCACCGCAGCCATGCCTTCGTGTCCGTTCACCAGCACCTCTTGCTCATGCTTGATGGCCGCGACAAGATTGCGGAGCTGGTCCACGAAAGATCCGTCCAAGGGAGGGCGGCGCGGAACCGCGGCATCGAGGCGGTAGAGACTTTGAAACGCTTTGCCCTTCGCGGATCGGATTCCCAGCGTTGGATACCAGAGGCCAATTTCCAGGAATCCCTCGGTGCCCACCATAGTGAGTTTCTGCGCAAGAGTTCGGGTGCGGCTGGTGACTACGGAACCCTTCGCGCCGTTCGCCAACGAAAAATTGAGCCGGGCATCGCTCTCGACAGCCGCCGCAGTTCCATTTCCCTGGTACTCGAGCTGGTCGAATTCCCCTGCGAACCAACGGATCAGATCAACGGAATGGATGCCCACGTCGAGCAGCGCTCCTCCGCCCGAAATAACCGGATCGAAATAAGCGGGAGAACGCGGCCAGTCGCTGGTGCTGCCTTCTTCGGCCTGGACGCCTACGATTTCACCGATCAGCCCTTTTTGCAGAAGCTGCCTGGCGAGCTTGATGTGCTGCTGGAGCCTGCGATTGTGTCCGATGCACAGTTGCGCATTTCCGCGGCGCGCCGCTTCGATCATGGCGAGGCATTCTTCCGTGTTGCGCGCCATCGGCTTTTCGCAAAGCACGTGGATCCCTTGTCCGAGAAGCTCGCATGACACCGAAGCGTGCAACCCGTTGGGGACCAGGACAATCGCGAGATCGGCATGGCGAACGAGTTCGGCAAGGTCCGTGCTCCACTGCGGAAAGCCATGGCGCTCGGCTTCGCGGCGCGCGCGATCGGCGTCCGCATCAATGAGGATAGTGCGAACGACTTCAGGAACCGCGTTGATCGCAGGCATGTGGCAACGGTCGAGGACAACGCCCGCTCCGACGACTCCGAGCTTCAATCTATCGCCCACGCCGACCTCCGAGGAGCTTCGGGAGCGCTTCCTTGGCGAAGGTGACCGGGTCGTCCTTGAAGCGATACGCGCGATCAATCCAACGATTCGAAATTGCTTCCATGCGCTGGTGCAGGCGGCGATTGGCGAATTTCGTCTGAATCGCTGGATGTACGCGCAGCCCGTCGTAAACAAATTCACGAGGGCGCAGGTCGCCGATAATTTCGTACTCGCCGAGGTGTCTTTTCAGGTCCCTGGCGGTCTGCCGCAGGTGGGCAACTTGCTTGGGCGGAATTCCCATCAGCCTGCAGGAGGCTTCATCCACCGAAAGCGCGTCATTCCCGACGATAAGAGTATCCATGCGCGCGGGCCGGCCGATGATCGGACCGTTGCCTTCCAAGCCAATGCGCCCGTCAATGATGCAGAGATCGGGCGAGCAAAGTTTGTGCAGGCGGCTGATCAGCACGGAAAGATGGGGATGAAGCGAAGAGATTTCGGCGTCGGTCAAAAGGCCCATGCAGTTTTTAAGGACGCCGGTCATGCGTGTGTAACCGTGCAGTTTCAAATTGGCGATCGAGATGAAATACATTTCTTCGAGTAGCAGTTGCGGGACGCGCACGGGTTGGGGAATGCCGTCCAAGCGGATTTCGATGGCGTCACGCCGCGAGAGGTTGACGAGCTCGACTCCGGCATCGCGCGCCGCGACCGCATATCCAAGGCGATCGAAGGTTTCCTCGCAGGAGCGATAGCTCTTGTAGGCGCTGATGGCGTCCGATTCCACCACGCGAATTTCTACATCCGGACGGATGGCGCGGAGTTCGGCTGCAAGAATGCCGATCCAGTGCGGGTCGGTGGTTACGCCGGTTTCCCAAGGCAGGATGTCGCAAAGGTTGGGTTTGATCACGACCTGGCGTGGAAGGGATTGCGGAAGCAAGCCGGGAAGTTGTTGCAGGGCCAACCGGAAACCGCGGGCGAGTTCCGCGTGATCTTCCACGCGGGCGACGGAAACCTTTCGCGGCGGCGGCTTCATGGCTGGAAACACCGTGTGTGGTTCATGGCGCGCTCCGCGTGCTCTGGCCGGCGCGTGGCGTCCTGGAAAATAAGTCGCGCCAGTTCCGGAGAATTTTCATGCGCACGTTGGTCAAGGCCGGACGCAGCACCCGGCGCATGGGGTGTGAGTCAATCGCCCGAACGTCCCGGAGGATCGCTTTCTTCCGCTCGAGCGAAACATGCGAGCTCATCAGCGCCATCACCCAGCCCTGCGAGAGTTTCGCGCAGGACTTTTTGCGGACAGCTTCCTCCGGCACAGCGTGATCCATCACCCAGCGCACCACGTGCAGGACTTCAGCGGTTTCCAGCGCGCCATCGCGGCTTTGCCCCCAGACGCTTCCCTGGTGGAGGCGATAATAATTCAGCGGATCGCTTACGTATGCCATGCTGCCGCAAAGCGCGATGGAAGCCCAGAGTTTCCAATCACCGCAAAGTCGCAGATTCTCGTCCGCGCCGCCGACTTTTTCGTAAACGGACTTGCGAAACACGGCCGAGCTGGCGTTGCGAACCAGGTTCGCCAGCACGAAGTAGCGGCGGCATTCCTCGATGCCGTCCGCGCGAAAATCCACCGTCCAGCGCGGCAAATCCGCAGCGTCCAGCAAGGGGTACGCGAAATCGTCCGGCTCTCGGCTCTCGCAATCGCCGTCGCTGACGCGCCAGGAGCGACAGTACGCAATCATAACCTTTGGGTCTGCCTCGAGCAACGCGACGAGTCGCTCAAGAAAGCGCGGATCGGAATAATCATCGGATTCAGCGATCCAAACGTATTTTCCCTGCGCGAGCCGGGCACCTTTGTTCCATTGTTTGAAGGTGCTGCCGGAATTGGCGTCGTTGAAATCAAGCCGTACGCGGGGAATGCCGGCGTATTCGCGAAGGATGGAACGGCTTTCGTCCGTGGAGCAGTCGTCGAGCAGGATCAGTTCGAAGTCCTGAAATGTTTGCGCGAGGATGGTGTCAATGCGCTGCCGCAGGAAGCGCGCGTGATTGTAATTGGGGACCACGACGCTAACGGTTGGCATGTTCTGTTCAGGCATAGCAAGCCGCGACCGTCTTCATCCTGCCGCGATGGTCCGTTCGATGATCTCCATGATACGCGGCGCGGTCGCGCTGACGTCATGACGCTGCGCGACCTTGCGTCGGGCAGCCGCTCCCATTGTAAGGCGGGAATCCGGAGAATCGAGCAGGCAAACAACGCGGTCACCCATTGCCACGATATCGAGGTACGGCACGATGAAACCGCAGTCGCGCTCTACGAACTCCGGCATCCCGCCAGCATCGGCGAAGCAAACGATAGGTTTCGCGAGTGAGGCTGCCTCGAGGCATACGAGCGGATAGGGGTCCTCGCGAGACGTGAGGACGAATACGTCGGCCGCGGCCAGATAGTCGGCTGTATGCGGCACCGTGCCGGTGAGACGCACTTTCTCGGCAAGGCCAGCGGCTCGAATTCCATTTTCAAACTGGGCGACCTCTGCAGGCAGCCCACCGCCGATCCAGGCGAAATACACTTCTTCGCGCTGTCGGCAGACCGCTGCCGCTAGCTGCAAGAACAAATCCGCCCCCTTGCGCTGATTCAGGGTCCCACAGGCCATCACGAGTAGGGCGTCGGCGGGTATGCGAAGTTCCCGCAGCACCTCGCGGCAGGTCCGTTGCGGCCTAACTTGTGCGATCGGAATTGATTCGTAGATGGTCTCGACTGCTTCCGGTCTCGCGCCATGTGCGCGAATCAGATTTTCGCGAACGGCGTTCGAGCAAGCGATGAACCGGCGCGTCTGTGCGATAAGGCGCGAGAGCAAGGGAGGGGCCACTAGCTGGAACGAAGAATCCAGCTCGTGCACGTGAGTGAGGATAGGGGCTCGAGGCGCCAGCATTTCAACAGTGCGCGCGCTCACGATCGAATTGACGTAAACCAGCGCCGGCGATGCAGAGGGAGCGAAACGCTGCACGTCGCGAATTTCCCCTCGGCGCGCCCACCAACCGAAGCCTGCCCTTGATAGGTACGTGACTCGCGTGCCGCCAGGACACCAGCGGCTGCGGTCCGTTGACCACGTGTCGGCCAGTTCCTCGAAGTCAGCGGTGAGATCGCCGCCTTCGCCTAGCAAGATCGAAAATGGCAGATTGCTGTGTGTCTTGAACCAACGGAGGAAGTGGAGCAGAGCGATCGGCGCACCCGTGCGCGTCGCATCATTGCCCACAAACAAGATGCCGCCTTGGAACGCGCTCAGACTTTGTGCATTTGGTTCCAATGGATTCACTTCCTCGTCAGCTGGTCCGTTCGGCGAGCGCGTCCAGTTCACGGACGAAATCGCCGGTTGGATCCGGGGAGACCCATCGGCGAACGTCCCTCGCCGCCGCTTGCCCCATCTCTTTCAAACGGTGCCGGTTCTCCCAAGCGCGATTCATGGTTTCATCGAGCAAGTCAACCGTGGGTGCTTCGGCCAGAAAGCCGTTAACTCCATCCCGAATCAGCTCCGGGTTTCCGCCGACGTTCGTCGCGACGCACGGGCGGCCGCAAAGCATTGCTTCTACCAGGGCGAGCGGCATGCCCTCGAACCGGGAAGGAAGCACGAGGGCGTGATGGCGGCTCCAGAACTGCTCGATGTCTTCGACGAAGCCCGCAAACTCCAATTTTGGGACGCTAGAGTTGGCGGCTATTTTGCGCAGTGCCCGTTCGGTGATCCCCGTTCCGGCGAACGTCACGCGGACGTTGCGGGCGCGCCAGTGAGGGCGATCCAAGACCTTGATCAGCAAATCTTGGCCTTTTTGTACGACGTCGAGGCGCGCCACGGACGCGAGCGATAGAGATTCGGAGGGATCGCCGGGCCAGGGCGGTTGGGCGTCGTAGCGGACGTTGAATGGATTACGAATCACACGGCCGCGGAGGAGAGGAGTGACAAGTTGCAGCCGAATGAGCGCGAGATTGGCTTCGGATACGAAATGGGCGGCGCAGGCTCCTTCGTAGCACTCGGCCAGCCGCTCGCCGACGTCATCAGTGGGCCACCACTGTACATTGGCCGATTGCGAGATGACTGCGTACTTGAGCCCTTCGGCTCGCGCTGCTTCCATCCACGGGACGCCGTCAAAGCTTCCGCCTTGGGAGATCACGATCAAGTCAGCTCCCGCTCCGATTTCCGTCACATGGTGCCGCTCATACCCGTTCCGGAGCGAAAACTTTCGCTTAATGCGCGCTGGAAGAGACAGCGAATAAGAGCGATAAAAAATACTGCAGCCCAGGGACCGGAGGTGTTCGATTTGTTTCACCGGGGCTCCCCAATCCTTGAAACTGACGCGGACCTGCACGCCTCGGCGAACAAGTCTTTCGGCCGCCGCACTCCAGCAATGTTCGCTGCCGCCCCATGGCACCGACCCGTTTGTGGCGATGAACGCAATCCTTGTCATTTGGCTAACCTGCGCATCGCTGTCTTATTGCGCCGGTATCAGCACGAGTAACGTCATGGAATTAACCTCATGCGCCGGAGCCTCAGACGGCAACTGTTAGCCCTCAGCCAATTTCTGTAAGAAATTCCAACTCTCGCAAAGCGGTACATCCACGCGGCTCTCTTGTGCCCGGTCACTTGCCACACAGCGAATAGAATTGTGGAGGCCTCTTTATCTTTTCGGTCGTATAGCAGCGCCGCTAGGTGCAACAATGTAAGGGTGAGCGTTGATTTCTGATGTTCTGTGAGATCCCCGAGGCGGAATTGCTTTAGGAGCACCTTCAACGAATCCTTGACCATGCGCCAAGGGTCGGAGCGTGCCAATGACTTTTTGTGAAGTCTATATTTCGCCGATGGTATCGGCGAATAAACGAATGAATAGTGGCGCGCAAACCGCAGCCACATGTCCCAGTCCTCCCATGGCAGATTCTCGTCATACAATCCGACCACATCGTAGCAGCTTCGCCGAACCAGCGTAGTCATCCCAGGGATAAAGTTGCGTTGCAGCAGCATATCTAGTATTCGGCCTTGTGGTACGGGCAGCTTCCAGTTGGCTGCGACGTGCATCTCGGGCAGAGGATTTCCATTTGAGTCTATCTGGAAGGCTTCGGTGTATAGGACGCCCACGTCATCCGGCTGGGATTCCATTATCTCCACTTGACGCGCGATTTTGTCCGGCAGCCAAATATCGTCCGCTGCCACCATGGAGAGGTACTTGCCACGGGAGATCGCCAGGGCGTCGTTGAGCGATTTACAGATCCCCTCGTTTTGGTGGTGGCGAATAAATGTGCATTCCATTCCATTTTCATGTAGCCAGCGTTGAATAGTTGCGACCGAGTCATCCGAAGAGCAGTCGTCGACGATGATTAACTCCGTAGATTTATATGTCTGAGCTTTGACGCTTTCGAGAGTTTCCACGACAAATCGAGACTGATTGTAGCAGGCGACGATCATACTAACCGAAGGACTGTTGGTCTCGGCGGCGGTAATCACGTTCCGATGTTAACAAAGCTCGCGGATCGCCTGAATCGCGATTTCCTGGTTCGCGGGCGCAAGGTGAGGACCCATGGGCAAGCTTAATTCGGTTTTACCAATTTCTTCCGCTATGCGGAAGCTGCCCGGCTTCCAACCCGCTTTTGTGTATGCTCCGGACAAGTGCGGAGGTATCGGATAGTGAATTTGCGTACCGATGCCAGCCTCGGCCAGAGAATCTTGAAATTCGTCGCGTCGGGGATGGCGTAATGCGAATAGATGCCAGACCGGTTCGGCCCAATCGGGGACGAACGGCAACTTCAACGAAGAAGCGCCGTCCAACTCACTTAGATAGCGCGCAGCAACTGCGCCGCGGCGCGAGTTCCATTCATCGAGCCTCTTTAATTTTGCTCTCAGAAAAGCGGCCTGCAGCTCGTCCATTCGTGAATTGTGGCCCTGGCAATCGTGGTGATATTTCTTTTTTGAGCCGTAGTTTCGCAACGTACGAACGCGATCCGCCAGCTCTGCGTCGTTGGTAGTGAGCGCGCCCGCGTCCCCAAATGCTCCAAGATTCTTTGCTGGATAAAAACTGGCGGCTGCCGCATCCGCCAAAGAGCCGGTCCGCCGTCCTTTGTATCTGGCACCGTGAGCCTGAGCATTGTCTTCGATGACTTTCAATCCGTGGTTTCGCGATATGGTCATGATGGGATCCATGTCCGCCGGTTGCCCGTATAGGTGCACGGGAATGACAGCCTTGGTTCTTGAGGTAATGGCCGCGGCGATCCGTTCGGGCGCAATGTTAAACGTTGTTGGATCAGGTTCAACTGGTACCGGAGTGGCACCTGCGTAGGAGACCGCGAGCCACGTCGCGACGAATGTATTGCTAGGAACGATCACTTCGTCGCCGGTGCCGATACCGTACCCCCGCATGATCAAATGGAGGGCGTCAAGGCCGTTCCCAAGGCCGACGCAGAAATCCGCCTCGCAATATGCCGCAAATTCGCTCTCGAACTGCTCGAGTTCCTTTCCTAGCAAGTACGATCCCGAATCCATCACTCGCTTATAGGCGGCATCTAATTCTCCGCGGAGTTCGTCGTAACCCGGCTTCAGATCAAGAAAAGGTACTTTCATGGGTTTTGGGCTTGAACAAATTCCCGGTAATCACGGTAGTAATCCGCTTCGTCGTAGAGATTCGACGCAAGAACCATGCAGACAGACGCCGACGAGAAGTTATCAAGTTCGCGCCAAATCATCGGACAGACATATATCCCGCTATAGGAACGGTTCAAGTGAAAGCGTTTTCTATCTTTGCCGTCATCCAAAATCACATCAAAACTTCCCGAGAGGGCGATAATCAGCTGGTGCAAGCTTTTGTGCGCATGGCCGCCCCGCTCGGCTCCGCCGGGAACGTCGTAAAGGTAATAGACGCGCTTGATATCGAACGGCACATGACGCCCGCCTTCGATGAAAGTAAGATTGCCACGGGGGTCGCTGATTTTGGGAAGGTCAATAATACGGCAGTCGGTTAGGCTCATGAATTTTGCGATACGCAGCAAGAATAGGTTTCTTTTGCCGCTTGCTCCTGGTGCTTCGAACCCAGCTCTACGATATTACTTTGAACCTGCGGGCCGGCGCAATTTATCGGAAGGCTCGCGGCGTCCGGCAACGTCGAATATAATCTAGTGGGTTCCTTGACTATGCCTTTGCTGAGTACTACGGAAAACGAGGTCAGGGCCGCGCCCTCGGTGAAGCGCGCGGATCTTTTGCGCCTCGTTCAGCCGCTGGGATTAGTGACGGTAAGCCTGCAGGTTCACCGCAATTACGCGTTCGAGCTGATCGGGAGCGTCCTGGCGCCGTTTCTTTGGTTGTCTGGCTATAAACCGAGTATTACTTACAGCGATTACGACGACAGCCTCGCCTTTGCCCGGATTGACCCCGCGGCCATCCAGATGATTTCGCTGGATTTCGAGCGCTACGCGGAAACGCGGGGTCCGGCGTCGTTTCGCGATTGGTTTGCTGGGCGCCTGAAGTCGTTGCGGGGGGCGACGGAACGACCCATTGTGGTGTCAAATTGGCCCTCCAAAGAGCGCCGAGCGGAAGAGTTCAATCTCGAACTGCAAGAGACGGCCGACATGTTGGCTTCGGTATTTGTTTGGGACATAGACGGAATTTTTCGAAGCCTGAACGGGAGCTTTTTTGACGAACGAGCCGCCCGTGCGACGGGCTCACGATTAAGCAACAGCGCCTGTATCGAGATGGCTCGAAACCTGGGTTTGGTCAGGCTGCCCAGCGTTCTGCGTCCCCGCATCAAAGCTATCGCCGTTGATTTGGATAACACTCTCTATGAGGGGGTGCTGGCAGAAGATGGCCCGGACGGAATCCGAGTCAGCGCCGAGCATGAATCCGTCTACAAGGAACTGCTGCGATTAAGGGATGAAGGCGTTTTTCTGGCAATTCTTTCGAAGAATGACGAACGCGATTTTATCGAGCTTTGCAAGAAGCGAGCGGATTTCGTTCTAAAGCCGGAGCATTTCTCCGCTAGCAGCATCGGTTGGCATCCGAAGCCGGAAGGATTGATGCGTATCGCCGAACAGCTACGCATCGGTGTCAATGCGATTCTAGTTGTTGACGACAATCCGGGTGAAATTGCTCAACTCTGCGCGGCTCATGCGAATACTCCTTTGCTGCACTCGCAAAATACCGCGCAGACTCTGTTCTGGTTGCGGCACTATCCGGCCCTCAACGGCTATCGTGCGAATTCAACGACGGCGCTGAGAGTGAACGATTTGGAGGCGGCGCGCCAGCGCGAGTTGCTGCGAGCTTCGACCAGCGGCTCGGACTACATTCGCGAAATGCAGATTGAAGTTGTTTATGCGTTCAACTCGACCAGTTCGCGTGCGCGGCTCGCTGAGCTCTCGCAAAAAACAAATCAATTCAACACGGGTTTGCGGCGTTTCTCCGATGTAGAAGTGGCGCGTAGGCTGGAGGAACCAAACCACTTCACGATTTCCTTCGGGATGCGCGACAGATTCTGCGACAGCGGCGTCATAGGAGCGATCTTTGCGAAGGTGCAGGGCAATCAACTGGTCATTGATGAGATCTCCGTCAGTTGCCGAGCGCTCGGACGAGGTATCGAGAGCCCGATGATCGCCCTCGCGCTCTCTCCGATCATCGAACGGTACGGGTTACGCGACGTTGCCTTTTGGTTTTGCGAGGGGCCGCGCAATTTGCCTGCCAGGACGTGGTTGACGAGTTTCACCGGACAGCAGGATATTTCGGACGGCAGATTCATGACTGTCACTTGGAAAGCGATTCCCCAGCTCAAAGAGCACTTGGAAGCGCCGATCGCGAGTCGTTGGGAGCGGAGCGCTGGATGACTCGATTGGAAATCCAAAAAGTTGTCACCGAGCTACTGAGCATTATCCTGGGACGTCAGGTCGCAATGACCGAGTCGGTCACGCGCGAATCGGATCCGAAATGGGACTCGCTGAAGCACGTCGAGTTGGTTCTGATGCTTGAGGAGCAATTTGGCGTTCAATTCAGCGAGCAAGAAATGGCCGCTTTGTGCACCGCGGACGACATCGTGCGTGCTGTTGAGGAGAAGCATGCGGCATAGCATCAGCCTTTCGTGCATGCGATACCGATTGCGCCCGGTCACCTTGGAAGATGCGGCGTTCATTGTGGAACTACGTACCGATCCGCTTCTGAGCCGTTACCTCCACGAGATTTCTCCGCGAGTTGAAGACCAAGTTGTGTTTCTGGAGCGCTATTTCGAACGCCCCAACGATTATTATTTCGTCGTCGAGGATGCAGATTCCGGCGAACCGCACGGCGCGATAGGAATATATGAGATGGAGGAAGACGCTTCCGGCGCGCAATGGGGCCGATGGATTCTGAAGCACGGTTCGATGGCAGCTCTGGAAAGTGCATGGCTAATTTGCGAGACGGGATTCTCAACGTTGGGGCTGGCAAGCCTGTCGTCCCGAACTCTAGTAGAAAATCCACGGGTCGTTTCGTTCCACGACAGTTTCGGCGCGCGCCGGACCACCATACTGGACGGCCACTTTCTTGTCTGCGGCGAGCGTAAATCCGCAGTCGAACACCGTATAGAGGCGGCCGACTGGCCAGCGTTACGGTCCCGGCATTACTCCACGCTTTCCCGACTGGCGCGTCGTGCATATAAATAAGCTTTTGTTCCACCACGTCGGAGTCGCTTGCAGCTCCGAGGCGTTCGCGCGCGGGACTGACCGGCAAAATCTAGACTTGCTCGGCTACACCCCCGAAGGCGATGCATGGGTGGACGAGCGGCTGGGAATGAGAGGCCAATTCATGGTTGCGGGCAGCGGTTCAGGAGCGCCGCGCGTGGAGTTGGTCGCGCCGCACGGCACCGAGAGCCCGGTGAGATCTTGGCTAAGTCAGGGGGTTAAGCTTTACCACGTAGCTTTCTTAGCCAGCGATTTTTCGGCTGAAATTGAACATCTGCGCGCGCAACGGGCGAAACTAATGTTCCCGCCTACACCTGCGGTGGCTTTCGACAACCGCTATGTCGCGTTCGTGATGATGCCAAATCTGCTCTTAGTTGAAATCATCGAGAACGGTTAGACATTCCTCGAGGCCACGACGTAAATTTCTCCCGCAATGTCCGGATAACGTTCACCCAGCACCATGAAGGCTTCTATCATCTCTGGGGTCCACGAGGCTTCGAGCTGCGCGTTGGAAAGTGGTTTCATCCAGTAGCCGCCGAATATTTCAACTTTGAGACCAGCTCGAGCGAACGCGTTGCGAAACGTCTCTGGGTTGAACACGCGGCGATGGCCATGGTGCATATCCATCTCATTGAGAGTGTTTTCTTCGCGTAAAATCCCCATAATCACGGCTGCCTGACGGTGCAAGGAACGGGCGTTGGGCACTGCGGCGAACAGGCGTCCCGTGCCCGGCTTGAGCCACTGTTTCGCGCGCGACAATATGTCTACAGCGTCCTCCACGTGTTCGAGAACGTGTCCCAGAATGATGTTGTCAAAATGCTCGCTTGATTGAAATTCCTCGAAGAGGGCGTTGACAGTGTTAGCGTCCGGGAACCGGCTGCGCAAGGACTCACAAAACAAGGCAGAGCCCTCGACCAGTGTCAGCTTCTTGCCGGTGGCAGCGAGCAGTTCGGTCATCACGCCTTCAGCCGGCCCCAACTCGAGAATGGAGTCGCCAACCATGTGCCGCCGCGCGATCTTGAAAGAATATTTTATGCTGGCCGAGTTAACGCCCGAACAGTAGAGCGACACGTTGCTGATGCTTTCCAGCCGAGCTTTTTCGGTCTGACTCATAATGATTCCTTAATCAACGAATATTTCTCATTGAAGGAGTGCTGCCACGATAGTAAAGGCCGGATGATACCCGGAGCAATCGCCATGTTCGAGCCCCTCCCCGTCGCGGTGTTCTCCACTTCGAAGAAGACAACGTCATCCATGCGGAACAGGACATAGCGCTGGTCCTTGCCGAATAGCACGTTCAAGGAGTAACGTCCGGCGTTGAGCAAATGTGCGGGTATTCTTCCGGTCAAATTATAGGAACCGGCGCGAGAGTGACAGTCTGAACTAATAATGTAACCAGATTCAAAAAGTAGAACGCCTTCGCTGCTGCTGACGTAAATCGTGCAATCGAGGTTTATATCCTGTTGCAGGTTATCGAAACCGATCTCTATCAAAATGCCCGTATCAATGGTGATCGTCGCGTTTCCGTCCGGAGGGATAATCCGTATGTAAGTCATTCGAATGTTTTCATTACCTGGAGCAGTGGCAGGATCCCACCATTCCCTAGCGCTGGCACCAGGCGCAGATCCCAACAAATAATCGTCAACTACTTCAGCGGTCACGCCAGATTTCGCGACACCACCGTCTCGAATGAAAATCGCCCTGCTGCACAACGCTTTCACTGCGGCCATGTTGTGGCTGACGAAGACAATCGTGCGCCCGCGGCGGGCTACGTCGCTCATTTTGCCTAGGCATTTCTTCTGGAAGGCGGCGTCTCCGACGGCGAGGACCTCGTCCACCAGCAGGATTTCCGGTTCGAGATGCGCGGCCACCGCGAAGGCGAGGCGCATTTGCATGCCGCTGCTGTAGTGCTTGAGCGGAGTGTCGAGGAAGCGTTCGACTTCCGAGAAGGCTACGATTTCATCGAACTTGCGGTCTATTTCTATTTTGTGCATGCCGAGAATGGCGCCACTCATATAGACGTTTTCGCGGCCCGTGAGTTCGGGATGGAAGCCAGTGCCGACTTCCAGGAGACTGCCGACGCGTCCGTGAATTTCGGCGTGGCCTTCGGTGGGGCGGGTGATGCGGGCGAGAATTTTCAGCAGCGTGCTTTTGCCCGCACCGTTGCGTCCGATGAGGCCGACGACTTCGCCTTGGCGGACATTGAAATTGATATCCTTGAGCGCCCAGATGAAACGCGAGTTGCCGTTCGCGGCCGCCGCAGCAGCAGTGTTGACCGCGGGTGACTCCGCGTTCGGAGCGTTGTGCGAAGCGCGACTGCTGCCGTTGAAGATCCGAAGGGGTGCGCGCAACGCGTCGCCGATCAAGTTGCGCAGCGCGGTGTGACGCACGCCCTCACCGATGCGGTAGCGCTTGCCAAGCCCTTCGACGCGAATGACAGAATCACTCATTAGTTAGACCACATCGGCGATCGTGGTTTCCATTTTTTGAAAGTACATCAGGCCGCTTATCAGGACGACTACGACTACCGCGGACGACAGGAGCAGCATGCGGCTGGGCGGCTCGCCCGCTCCCGTGAGCGACCAGCGGAAACCTTCGATCACTCCGGCCATGGGGTTCAATCCGTACAGCCACGCCCACTTCGGCCACTTCGCTGATACGAGCGAGCTGGGATACACGACGGGCGAAGCGAACATCCAGAACTGCACGAGAAAAGGGACGACGTAGCGCACGTCGCGATAAATCGCGTTCAGCGCCGAAAGCCACAGCCCCACGCCTAGCGCCGTCAGCACCGCGAGCAACAGAAAAACCGGAAGCATCAGGACCGGCCAACCCGGATGAATGTGGTAATAGATCATGATCGCAACAAACATCAGGAATGAGATTGCGAAATCCACGAGCCCGGAAAGCACCGCCGAAATCGGCAAGATCAAACGCGGGAAATAGACTTTGGTGATCACGTTTTGATTTTCGACGATCTTGCTGGTCGCGTTCTGCAGAGAAGCCGCGAAATACATCCAGGGCAACAAAGCGCAATAATAGAAAACAGGATACGGCAGGCCGCTCGAGGGGATGTGGGCCAGCGCTCCGAAGAATAGGCTGAAAATAAGCATCGTCAAGAACGGTTGCAGGACGGCCCACGCAGCTCCCACCACAGTCTGTTTGTAACGGACCTTCAACTCGCGCCAGACGAAGAAATAAATGAGTTCGCGAAAATCCCACAACTCGCGGAACGGCAAAATCCAGCAGCGGCTGGGCGGAGTAATGCGCATCACCGGAACAGGCGGATTCGCGAGAGCAGCGGATTCGGCGATGGAATTCATCGAGAGGGCTCGGTACCGGCCGCTTGGCCGGACTTTATTTGTCGCACGTCCTGGTCCTCAATGTGGCCCATCAATTGTTTCCGCCGGGTCAGATAGGATTTCAAGGTGCGCGTAGCCTCCACGGGAACCACTGCCACCTGATTATATGCTGCATCGCGCCAGGAAATCGGGCCGCGTGCGGGTACCAGGTGCGTGCCCCATTGAAAGACCAACCCCAGATTCCACACAATCAAAATGCCCGCAGTCGCGGGGGCCAGGATTGCCGCGCTGCGCTCGGAGAGCGTCTCGGCGAGCCAATTGAAGAGCGAGGCCAGGCCCAAAATAAAGAGAGGCGTGAGCGATACAAAAAAGCGCGCGCCGAAGGAAGAAATGCCGGCCCAATCCTCGTAGCACCCAATGGTGTAAAGGTAGGTCGCGAAGGCGAGCACCGCGTAGAAACTCAGCGCGCGATCGGCTTTGTGCAGAAGAACGAGCCCGACGACCGCGAACAAAACTACGGGAGTCCAACTGAACAGGCCGTGCTCGGAAGAGAAACACACCTTCAGCAGCGCGGGTGAAGAAAGATACCACTGCGGGCCGTAGCCGAACTGCAGGAAACTGCCGTAAATGATTTTTTTCGTGATGAGGGTGGGAAAAAATGCGACGAGTACGGTCAACGCGAAGAGAACGTTTTGCAGGAACAAGCGCCCCACTACTTGTGGTTGGTGTAATTGCAATCCTCGCCAATAGCCGAAGAGAGATTCGACTAAAGGCACGATCAGCAGCACCGCGCAGACGAAGTAAACGTCCATCATCAGTCCGGAGATCAAACCGAGGACCAGCCACTGCGTCCAGGTGCGATCTTCGCGGGTGCGATCCCAATAACAGAAGAACAGCGCCACGGAAAATGCGGAGAGAGCGTGAGACCAGGACGGATTGAAGTACATGTACACCGGCAGAGAACTCGCAAACCAGATTCCGAGCGTTCCCCAGAACGCCCAGCGCACCGGCAAATATTTCTTGGTCCATTGGAACGAGAGCAGAATTCCGGCGAAGCCGTAGAGCGCGGTTCCCATGGCCATCGCGAATACGTAAGGAAAGGAAAAACCATCTGCGGGTATGTGTCCGCCTGCAAAGTGGTTGATTTTAACTGCGGCATGAGCCGCGAGCAGAAATGGAAACCAGAGCATCGCCGGACCGATCGAGAAATGATTGTCGAGATGTCCGGTGGAGGTGAACTCCGTGGGCAGAATACGATTTTGATCGTCCACTCGGCCCATGCGAAAACTCGAATTCGCTCGCAGCCAGTCTTGCTGGAAATCGAAGTGATGTTCGATCAGCAGCGCGCGAGCGAAGGCGTAGTAGCCGACGCCGTCGCCGCGCACCCAAGGATTGACCAAGGGCAGCGTGCAGACAAACAGCAAGACCAGAATCTTTTCGTATTTATGAGCTTTGAACAATTGAGAAGTTTTTCCTCGAGCCGCCGCGCGGTATGCGGATTTCGCGGCCGCCGTGTCTGCGGCGTACCCTACGATTGGCGATCGGCGCCCGTGGCGCCGTCGCCGCCGGACTCGCAACGTGTTTCCGGGGCTGGCGCGGAGCCGCTATCCTTCCGGAATATCGCGATCAGGGAGAGCGGCGGCCATGGAAGATACGGATCAATTACCCGGAAAACCGGCGTCAGAAAATTCAGCAGCCGGATCTGCCCCAGACCGAATGTTTTGCGCCGCAGAATTTTTCCATTCAACCACCAGGCAATCACGCCGGTGCGATTGAATTTGATCATTCGCTCGAGTTTAAATCCCGCGGATTGGCCCACCGCAATGAGCTGTTGCTCCGTATAACGCCGGCAATGCCCGAGAACTTCGTCGAGTGTGCCGAAGAGGCCCGGACCGCTGGGAACCAGCACGACAGCGTCACCGCCCTCGTGCAGCACGTTATAAACATTTCGCAGTGCGGACAAATCGTCGGTGAGATGCTCCAACACGTTCAGAAAGATCACGGTGTCGAAGGATGGCTCCGCCGGGAACGATCCGGAATCGGTGGCGTCGAGGTAGCCCACGTGCAGGTAAGGCCGATTTACGCGCAGCCTATCGAGTGTGCCGAGATACTCGGGATTCACGTCGGTGGCCCAATAGGATGTGCGCGGGACGAGCTGCATCGTCAGGTTGCCGATGCCCGCTCCGATTTCCAGCACGCGGCTACGGACGTACGGCCTGATGACGTCCGCCATCCACTTGGAAAAACGGGGCGCGCGCGCCAATCGCAGCAGGATTTCTCCGCCGTGTCCATCTTCCTTGTAGATTTTGTCGGAGGCGGCGTAGTGAAGGATGGCCCAAAGCGCGCGTACGCCGTCTTTCCAGCTAATCTTCTTACCCTCGGCGTAGGTTCGACCGGAATAACTGATAGGGACTTCGAATATCCGGCTGCCGCGCTTGGCCAATTTGATGGCTAACTCCGGCTCGACATCGAAGGTGCAGCTGGTGAGCGGAATGCTTTTGAGCAAATCCGCGCGCACCATTTTGTAGCATGTCTCCATGTCCGTAAGGTTCAGGTCGCAGACCAGATCGCACAAGAGCGTGAGCAGCCGGTTACCCAGCGCGTGACGGAAAAACAGCGCGCGTTTGTAGCCGCCGGGCATGAAGCGCGATCCGAACACGGCATCGGCGTCTTCATAAAGGAACAGTTCGAGCATTTGCAGCAAATCGCGCGGATGATATTCGAGGTCGGCGTCGTGAATGACCACGAGCTGGGTATCCACGTGAGCGAGCGCGGTGCGGATAGCCGCGCCTTTTCCCATGTTCGTGGCATGCTTCAGCCACACCCAGTTGAACTTCCTGAAATCGGGGGAAGATTCCAGGTGTTTACGAAAACGGTCAATCGCGTCGGCGGTGGCGTCCGTCGAGCAATCGTCCACCACAATCACGGTAATGCCCTGCAGATGGGACGATTCGTCCAGTACCGCTAATCCCTTCAGGCTGGATTCGATCAGAAACTGTTCGTTGTAAACCGGCACGATGACGGAGAGAGTCGTGGTGGTTCGATTCTTGGCGGAGTCATCCTTCGATGAGACCGGAGCGCCCGCAGCCAACCGGCGGGGACTGGCATCGGCCACTTGATTTGAAGTCGGCGGAGTGCTCATACCTCTAGGGTGATGCTGCGGTTTCGTAATTCACAAAAACACTGCGTCTGCCAATTACCCTCATGTGAATCGATCCGCTTCAATCGGGACATCAAAGACAGCGGCGCGTCTTTCTGGCCTTCTCCAGTGGAGAAGACATATAGCCTACCTGCACAGCGTTAGCGGCGCTCGTAAGTCACGCGAATCGCGAGATCAATCCGCGGACAGTCCCGCTGCCGTGCGGGTCGCGGATCCCGCAGCCGTAACGCTTTTGGCCATGCCGGTGTCCTGCTTCTCGCGAAAATAAGCGACCACACCGTCCACGATGTCGTCGAGCGGGATCCCCGGGCGGAAGCCGGTAAGACCTTCGAGCTTGCCGAGGGCTGGGACGCGGCGCGGCATGTCTTCAAAGCCAGGTTCATATGCCTGATCGTAGGGAACGTGGGTAATCGGCGAATTGCTGTTGGTTCTCTGCTTCACGCGCTGCGCAAGTTCCTGAATGGTGACTTCCTGCGTGCTTCCGATGTTCACGACCTCTCCGATGGCTTTCTCGTTGGCAATCAAGCGCAGCACCGCCTGGACGCAGTCACGCACGTCGCAGAAGCAGCGCGATTGCTGCCCGGTGCCATATACGGTGATCGGTTCTTCTGCCAGGGCTTGACGCACGAAATTCGGAAGCACCATGCCGTAACGCCCCGTCTGCCGCGGGCCAACAGTATTGAAGAAGCGGGCGATCATCACCGGCAGATTCTTCTCTTTCCAATACGAGAGCGCCAGGAATTCATCGAGCGCCTTGGACGCAGCGTAGCTCCAACGGCCTTTCGTGGTAGGCCCCAGGACCAGGTCGGCGTCCTCGTGGAACGGGACCTTGTCGCTTTTTCCATAGACTTCGGAGGTAGAGGCGGTAAAGACCAGTTTCTTTTTCTTGGAAGCGGCATCCAGCACATTTTGCGTGCCGTGAACGTTGGTGGCGATGGTGCGCACCGGACTTTCGACGATGAGGCGCACGCCGACAGCCGCGGCCAGATGGAAAATCACGTCCGATTCATCTACCAGTTCGGCCAAAAGATGCTTGTTCATGATCGAATCGAAGATGTAGTGAAAACGATTGTTGGCTTTGAGGTGGCGGATATTTTCCACGCTGCCGGTGGAAAGATCGTCCAGAACAAACACTTCCTCGCCCTGCGCCAATAACGCTTCCGATAAATGAGAGCCGATGAATCCGGCACCGCCGGTTATGAGACAACGCATGATTGCACCTCTAGGTGGATGGCCCGTGAGTGTCTTCGGACCCCGATGAAAATTTAGGACTCTTTCCGGCATCTTCGCCATATCCATAGCCATAGGCGTAGGGATAGTAGCGGTACGAGTAATAATAATCGGGCGCGCTGGAATCCACGGCGTTCAGTACCACGCCCAGCAAACGGCACTTCACCGCCGCCAGCAAATCACGCGTGCGCGTAAAGGCTTCCTTGGGCGTCTCACCGCTTCGCACTACCAGCAGAACGCCGTCGGTAAGCGCGGAAAGGATCACGGGGTCCGTGGCCGCCATCACGGGAGGCGAATCAATGACGATGAATTTAAAGCGGTGGCGAAGTTCCACGATCGCCTCGCGCATGCGGTGCGAAGAAAGCAGATCGGCGGGACTGGGCGGAACCGGTCCCGTGGTGAGTGCGACAAGATTATTGATTGTGGGATGCGGAATCGTGACTTCATCGAGCGTGGAAACGCCCGCCAGGTAAGAGCTCAAGCCTACTTCCTTGCCGATGGTCAGGTTGAGCGCGCGACGGATGCCGGGTTTGCGCAAGTCGGAGTCCATCAGCAGTGTGCGATCGCCGAGTTGCGCGAGAGTGACGGCAAGGTTCACCGCGGCGGTGGTCTTTCCTTCGCGCGGTAACGCGCTGGTGACCAGGATCACCTGCGGCGGATGATCGGCTTGCGAAAGCAGCAGGGAAGTGCGCAGCGCGCGGAACGCCTCGGAAATCTGCGATTTGGGCTGGATGTAGGACAAAAGTTCTACGCGCGGACCGGAGGCTGACTGCGGAGCAGCTTCGCGCGCGAGCCGCGAGAAACGGCCGTGCGTGGCACTCAAGCCCGGCAGGGACGGTACCACTGCCAGCGAGGGAAGCCCGGTGAGCGCTTCGATATCGTCGGGAGATTTCACGGTGTTATCGAGATACTCGCGGAACAACGCGAGGCCTACGCCGCCAACCAGCCCGACCAGGAATGAAAGCAGGATGTTACGAGCCTTCTGCGGACGCGCGGGAGTGGTGGGAGCCAAAGCGGGGTCCACCACCCGTATGTTGCTGGAGCGCAAGCCGGCGGTGATCCCGGCTTCCTTGAGCTTTTGCAACAGGCCGTCATAGAGCTGCTTATTCGATTCGGCGTCGTGCTGCAGAATGTGGTACTGCACCAGCTTTTCGGCCAGATCGTTGGCTTCGGTTTTTTGCTTGTCCAGCGCTTCCTGCAGCAGTTCCACGTGGCTGCGTGCAGTGGTGAAGTCCTCTTCCACGCCTTCGACCATCGTCTTGCGCGCGGCGGCCAGGTCGTTATCCACTTCTTTCTGCTGGGCGGCGATGCGCAAAACCTTTGGGAAATTCGGACCGTACTGGTCCAAAGCTTCCGCGTACTCCTCTTCGAGCGCGGATTTGCGGTTCAGCAAATTGGCGATTACCGGATTGCTGCGCGCGGCAGGCAGCGCATCCACGTTTCCCGAGACGGCCATGCGATACAGGGCTTCTTTCTGGGCCACATCGGTCTGCGCGTCCGTCACGGCCTTACTGAGGTCCGCAAGCTTCTGGGTGGTGATGTCTTGTTTTTCGTCAATCTGCCAAATCTGGTTTTCGCGCTCGTAGGCGATGCGCGCATCTTCGGATTTTTCCACCTTGATGCGAAGCTCTTCCAGCTCGCCCGAGAGCCAGTTGGAAGCCTGGGTGGTGGCGTCATACTTGCTGCGGAAATTTTCCTCGACGTAATTTTGCAGGTGAGTATTGACGATTTGGGCTGCCAGTTGCGGATCTTCGGCCTCGAATTGGACTTCAATCAAGCGGCTATTCGGAACGCGCTTCACGCTCAGGCGTCCCAGAAAGGCTCCCAGAATCGCCGGCTTGCGCATGGTGGCCTCACCGTGCTGCCAAGCCATGGAGTTGGGCGAGCCGCCAAATTCGGGATAGCGCCCGAGGTCCATGGACTTGATCGTCATCAGCGCCAGGGTTTCGCTCTGCAGGATCTTGGTTTGCGTCTCGACGTAATTTTCCGAGTCTTCGTACTCGCCGTAGCCATTGGCGTCCGGGAAGGGCTGCATGTTTTGCGCTTCTTTGTCCACTTCCACGCGCGCCGCCGCTTCATATTCCGGTTTCATTTTGAAAGAGGCGATGGTGACCACGGTCACGACGGTGAGCAGGAAAGTGACGATCAGCCACTGGTGTTTGCGCAGGATGATCAGGTAATCGAGCAGGTGCGGCTCGCGCGGGACCTGGTCCCAAGGTAGCACCGAAGGCGCGGGAATCACCGTCAACGCTTCCCCGGGCTTGCGTTCACGAACGCTGGGAACGATTCGCGATGGCTCTTCCATTTATCCCTTCACCTTTGCAGCCACTTCTTGGGCTGATTTAACTTTGCCACGCGCCAACACTGAATCAATACGCGGTCCGATAGATGGCGACCGAAGTACCCACCGCGAGGGCCGTTTCCGCGCCCTTTACCAGCGCCTTTTTGCCGGCGCTGTCCGGTATATACAGGATGTCATTCGATTTCATGGCGACGTCTTGCGCCTTGCGATGCTCGATCTGCTTGATGTGCACTGGAATCACGTCCCTTTGGCCGGTGAGGGGATTCGTGCGCATGATGACGGCGTCATCCGCCTTTGCAAATCCCGTGGTGCCGTGCGCCAGCGCGATCGCTTTGAGCACGCTGATCTGTTCCCCGTGGCTTTGCAAGACGTAGCCGCCGGGCTGGGAGATTCCCGCGCCCATCACATACACGATGCCGGCTCGCGGCACGGAGACCACATCGCCGCCAAAGACCTGAATGTTGAAAGACGGATCGCCTGATTCCAGAAGGTCCTGCAAGCGGATCGAAATCGTCTGGGAATTCTGGTCGGGCGGCTCGGTGGTGGATTCCGCCACGGTCCGCGGCGCCGGCACGCCGCTCACGCGGGTGATCAGGATCACGCTCCCGGCCTCGTCCGTAATTCCGCCGGCGTTGGCGAGTAATTCCAGCAAGGTGGTCGGCCGGACGATCTGGTAAACCATCGGTCTGCCCACCGCGCCAACCACTGAGACGGGCTGGCTGGTTTGCTCCTTAACGAAGACGGAAACCTGCGGATGAGTCACCAGGCCATTTTCGATTAAGAGCTGCGCCATATTCTCTTCGAGCTGGAAGCTCGTCAATCCGGCCGCCTGAATCTTTCCGGGGATCAGGGGATAGGTAATGCTTCCCAAATCGCTAACCCGCACGTCGCGGGAAAGTTCCGGCACGTCGAAAACATCAATATGCAGCAGATCGCCCGTCCCTATGGGGACGTCACGCGGACGAGTCTTGGCCTCCGACGCGAGTTCCTGAATCTTCTGATTGGCCTGCTGCTGGGTTTCGACGTTTTGCTGGCCGCGCAGCACCGCAGGGTTACACAGCAAAAGCACGGGCAATAAAAAGACAGGCTTCGCTCTGAGCCAGTCCGAAATGGATCGGACGGTCGCTATCATAGGTATAGAAAACCCCAGAAAGACTATCCCCTAGCGAACGTACCGCTGTCAACCAGCGGAACCAATTTGACAACGCACCAGGGCCTCCCAATCTCATTAAAAGTTTCTAATGTTTACAAACCTCTTCGCTTGCGCCCGCCGAACCCCCTAATTCATCGGGAGGAATCTTCAGCCGCCCCGCTGCTCGCTCTCTCCAGCCGAATCGTCCTCCCGGACGCGCATTCGGCGGCGCGTGATGGCTCCTTCCGAGGGCAACGGTGTGGTGGTGGCCAGGTGTGCCTGCAGGAGAAACAGCAATGCGTTGGAGGGGATGTGCAGATTGAAGTCCACCAGACTGTGGAGCAACAGCCCACATACGGCGGTGATCGCTCCGGCGTGAATGGCGCGCGAGAAATGGCCCTGTTCCGCCGCGAAGCAAGACCGCGCTTCGCGAAACAAGATCCAGAGAAATACCAGGCCGCAGAGCGCCCCCAGGATTCCGGTTTCGGCGAGCAACTCCATGTAGTCGTTGTGGACATGGTCCACAACTTTGCCGTCGTAAAGCGTTTCGTATCGCGGATACACGGCTACGAGCGATCCCACTCCCGTGCCGGCGATCGGATGGTCGAAAAACATGTGGGCCGCGCCGCGAACCATGGTGGCGCGGCGCGAAAGCGTCACATCCCCGGAATGCAAGGTGGAGAACCGTTCGATCGCCTTTCCAGCCCCCAGCCACACCACCAGGGCCAGCGCCGCCACGCCCACAATTCCCAGAGCCGCCAGGCGCGGTCCTTGCGGCCCCCTACGCGAACGCGCCAACAAAGCCAAAACGGCTACTTCGAATGCGAAGCTTACGATTCCGCCGCGCGAGCCGGAAAGCACCATGGCGCCGATCGGAACAATTGTCAGAAGTCCCGCCAACGGAAACATGTCGCGCCGCAACCCGCGGAAAATCATCAACGCCAAGCCGGCAGGGAGAGTTAGTTCCACGAAGCCCGCGAAATCGTTGCGATTCACAAATGGGCCGAAGGGATCGCCGCCTGCGGTAAGCGCACGAAACCCGTAAAGCTTGGATCCGGAGGTGAAGTGCTGAACGATGCCCAAAAGCGAAACGGAGAAGCAAAGAAAAATCAGGAACCATGCAAGATTGGTGAGATCGCGCCGCTGGCGAAAGGCCTGCGTGGACAGGAAAAAAATGATCAGGTACGCGGCCAGTTTCAGCAGTTCCACGCGAGTCAAGAACGGATAAGGCGTGATGTGCAGCGCCAATTGCACGAGCCCGATCGCCAGAAAGCCGGCGAGCGGCCAGTTCAAGGGGTTCCATTCAATCTGGACGCCGGGGTTGAGAACAACGATCGCCGCCCAACCGACAAACAGGACCCCGGCTCCGATTTCCAGCAGCGATTCCGACCAGACTTCCACCGACCCGAATGCCAGCACGGAAAAGGCAAACAAAAGCATCAGTCCGGCGCGGATGAACTTCATTGCGGAGACTTCCCGGAGTCGCTGTCCGCCGGAACCAGCGTAACGTCCGCGAGCCAGACCGTGCCGCTCAGTTTGTTTTCAAACAGGCGGCTGGCGGCGCGATAGAGGCGCACCACCACGAAGTGGGTTTCCGGCCCCGTATCCACGTCCATCTCGATTGGCGTCCATTTGTGCGAGCCGGTGAAATCGTCGCTGAATAAGTTCACCTGGCCGTTGTGAACGGGGTCGTATATCGAATAGCGCATCCCGCTTTCGGTGGTGATTCCCTCGGTTTCCATATACGCGTGGAAATGATATTTCCGGTTCGGTTCGACGGCGACATATTGCATGGGCGCGAATATTTCCAGATTGCTGCCTCCGCCGAAATCCAGGCGCAAGCGAGCGTACGCCGGCCGGGGGAGGTGCGGTGTCAAAGTCTATCGCCGCGCCTACGGGAGCGTTCCAGCGCCAGCCGAGCCCTCCGTTTTCAAATTCGTGCGCAAAATCGCCATTCCAAATCAGGGAATGTTTCAACGGCGGGTCGTGCGGCAGACCGGCGGCGATGAGCGCTTCGGTCCACACCCGACTGGCGTCGCTGGAGCGGTCATCCAGGATCAGTTCGTCAAAAAAGGGGAAGGTGCGGCGCAACGCGATCGGTCTTCCCAGAGCGATCAGCCGGCGCCACACCACAAGCGCCGGATCAGGCTGGCGAATGGAAGCGAAGAAGTCCAGTGCCTGAAAATACGCGTCCGGGTCCGCGGGCAGCACTTGATCCAGCAGGACATTCACATCGCGGCTGGAGCGCCATACCCGTGAAATGGCCAGATTCAGAAACGATGGATCCGACTCCAGAGCGTGGTGGATTTCCGCGTACCCGGCGGCGTCCTGATCCTGGCGTAGCAGGAAATTTCCGTAGTTCCAGGCGACTTCGGCGGAGAGCGGGTAAACATTACGGGCGCGCTCAAATGCCTGTTGCGCCGCGGTCAAATCACCGTTCGCTTCGTAGGCGCCGGCAAGATTCATCCAGTAATTGGCGGAAAGAGGATCGTCGTGGATGGCTCGTTGATAATTTTCCTGAGCCAGCAGCGGATCGGCGTTGGCGAAGTCGAGTTGCCTGTGACGCCCCAGGATGTCCCAAGCTTCGGCGTTGCCGGGCTCCAGCGCGGCGCCACGCTCGATGACTTCGAGCTTGCTGGAATGGATGCGGTAGTCGGCGAGCCAGAGTCTCGCGGCCTGATAGCAAAGGAATATCCCGCAGGCGAGAGCCAGCGGTAGAATTACGAGTCGCGTCCGGTCTTCGCCAATGGTGCGCTCCACGGTGCCGTAATCTCCTACGACTATCGGTCTTTTCGCAAGACCAATCTTAAATCAGAGGCGACGTGGAACACGCGGCATGCACACGGCATCCAGCTGTGGCGCGCGGTGATCAACTGACGATTTGAGCCGCGCGCTACTTCACGCCAAAGCGGTATATCAACCCGACCGAGACGCGGTAATTTCCCTGGCTCGTCCCAGCATAACTTCCCGTGCCGATGTTGCCGAAGTGCGTGATCTCGTAGTTCGCGTCAATCAGACGTATCGTCCAGCGCTTCTTGAACCTTACGTCCAGACCGCCGCCGGCCATCCACACATATCCGTGGTCCCAGGTGCTTATCGAGGCGAATCCGCCCTGGCTCTGCAGACTGAAAACGGAAAAACCTTCCCCGAAAAGGAAGTGGCCGAACGGAGTTATTTTGTGGCGGTGGCCGAGAGGATAGAATTCCGGGCCGAACATCAGCGTGTAAAGCTGTGTGTTGCCGTTGGTGCTGCTGATGTTGTAGGCGCCTGAAATATCGCCGGCGGCGCTGAGCCAGCGGAAGATGCGATATTCACCGTGAACATTGAAACCGTTCGTGTTCAGCCGGTTGCCCAGGTTGGGAGGATGACTAGAGGGTTCCAGGAATGAACGATAAGTGTAACCCACTCCGAGCTCGAATTTCGAGCGGTCCGGCTTGCGAGGCTTGAACTTCGACAGATTGGGCTTGAACATCGAGTTTTCCTGGGCCCTGGCGGACCCGCAGAAAAGGGCCGTCAACAGCAAAATCCCCGCTACTTTTTTCATCAACCGCATCCTCCAGTGGATATCAAGGTTTCAGAGTGCTTTGTTCCGCGAGTGTTTCAGATGCGAGCGGCCCGCAATTCGTTGGCGCGCGGCGGCACTTAGAATAGATGGAAAGAGGATTTAAGTGTAGTGCCGCCAGAGAAAATCACCCGCGCGGAGAAGAGATCCCGGCGGTGACGCGGGAGTTGCCAACGCCCAAAACCTGAAAAACGCGGGGTTTCGGCCTGAAAAACCAGCCCCAATAAAAAAGCCGCGCGCCCTGTGTGCCAGAGCGCGCGGCCTGTTTCGCGGACGTTATGCTATTTGCTGATGCTGAGCGCAACGGTGGCAGTCCTGGTGAGAGTGCCAACGCTGCCGGTAACCGTGATGCTCCCCGCCACTGGCGGCGGCGGAGTGCCGGTGCAGCCCGCCACGACGACAAACACCAGCATCGCCCCGGCAAGACCGAGTCGGGTGCGATACCGGCGAGCCGCTGGGATCATGAACAGCATGCCGAATCCGAGCATTACGAACACCACTTGCCGTACCGAAGCAGGCGGAATTCGGAAAGCCTCAGGCTGCACGACGAGCGATTTTCGGGTTGCCGTGACGGTCGCATTCACCATCCCGGGAGCCGAGCTGGACGGAATCGTGCAAGAGGTTACATTCGCGGATCCGGTGCAACTTAATGACACGGTGCCGTTGAAGCCGCCGAGCCCAGTGATGGTAATCGGGATCATGCTGGCTACTCCGCTCTTCAGATTGGCACTCGCCGGCCCAGTGACTGAGAAATCCCACGCTGTTCCAGAGAGAGCATAGGATTGTGGGCTGCCGTTGGCGTTGTCGGTAAAGGTGATCGTCCCGTTATCCGCGCCCGGTGCGGTCGTCGCTGACGGATTGAAAGTGATGCTCAACATGCAGGCGACTCCGGCGGGAGAGGGCAGGATCGTGATGGGCAAGTTGCCGCACGAGTTGGAAGCGATGGTGAAGTCGCTCGTGCTGACGTTGATCGCCGAGATAGTCAGCGCCGTCGTAGTGCTCGGGTTGCTGACGGTGAGAGTTTGTGCGGCGCTGGTGGTCGTAAGCAACTGGCCAGCGAAAGTGAGGCTGGTGGGGCTGAACGCGATGCCCGCCACCGTGTTGCTGCCATTTCCAGTGAGCGCAACCTGGATCGGGTGCGACGACTGTATCGGCGCCGTCAAAAACGTTGAACGTTGCGGATTCGGCTCCGTTAATTGACGGCGTAAAGATGAGCCCGTAGGTACACGTGGCTGGAGAAGCTGGGAGCGAAGCAGTGCACGTGGTGGTTAGCGGATCAACGGAAAAATCTCCCGGGTTTGCACCGGTAAAGCTGACCGGCGGCGGAGTGAGCGTGATGGCGGACGCGGTGTTGTTCGTCAGCGTAACGAGCTGTCGCTGCCGTTGGCGAACCCACCAGCTGCGTTCCGAAGTCGATGCTGGTGGGCGTGTAGGTGATGCTGGCCAGCCAGAGGCAAATCGGCGACGAACGCGTTTGAGGTGGTACTGCGTAAGCGTGGATTGATACACTCCCGATGTCACGGGCAGATTGGGAGACGCCGCCTGACCGGTGATGTATGCGTTGTTAGCTGTGGTAATGGCAATACCATTCGCCGAATCAAAGGTGCCGCCGGATGCCGTTCCCGCCAAAGTAAGTGGAGTACAGCCAGATCGGCCAGTCCATTTCCGCCTGGGGCTGATTTTCGAAACGAAGCCGGTGCCGTTCCCGATTATTTCTGGTCTGCAGAATCGCGCCCTGCGTGATCGGGAAATCCGCTGAACCGGTGAAGCCAGCGACGTAGGCATTGCCCGTCAAGCGGCGGCGACGCCAAAGAGGGACAGTCGCCGTTGGTCCCGCCCAAGAACGTCGAATACGTGTTCGGGGTCGCGCTGCTGGTGTTGAGCAACGAGACGAACGACCACTCCGTGCGCCTGCACCGCCCGGCGCGAGGAATCGAGTTTGCGGTCACCGGGAAGTCGGAGGACGTCGGTTTGACCCGTTACGTAGGCGATATTGCTGGGGCCTAGCGCCGATCGCGAGACTGACCCTTGGCGATTTCCGTGGTCGCGCCGCCCAGGCAGGTGGAGTAAGTCAACGCCGGCGTGTTGGTATTGATGACGGAAACGAAAGCGATGCCGTTGGCGTCGGTGGCGCAGGAGCTAACGGTATGGCCGGCCGTGGGGAAGTCGGTGGACGTGGTGGTCCCGACGACATATGCGTTCGAACTCGCGTCAATCGTCAGGCCAAACGCCTCATCCCCGTACAAGAAGGCGTTTCCGGTGCCCAGCGTTCCGCCGAAGTACGTCGAATAGACGTCCGCGCCGGATGCGTTGTATTAATTTCTGTCAGGAAAGGATGCTGCCATTCGGATTTAAGAGAGTTTGGGAATAGGCGTTCGTCGTCGTCGGGAAGTTGGTTGAATCCGTCAGTCCGGTAACAAAGGCGTCTCCCGGTGGCATCCACCGCGATGCCGTTGCCCTGATCTAGCGTGTCTCCGCCCAGGTAGGTTGAGTAGGCGAGTTGTGCGCTGCCGGTAAGCGATGGAGTGAGTTTGGTTACGAACCCAGATCCGCCGGTGCTGGTTCTCGCCGGTGCAGGCGTTGTAATCAGCGCATTCGTGCTTATCGGGAAATCCGGCGAGTAGGTATAGCCCGTTACGTAAATATTGAGCGGTGTTGCGGCGTCCACCGCAATCGCCTCCGCGAAATCGCCTCCGTTTGCGCTGCCGCGACCCGCCGAGATACGTGGAATAGAGCAGCTGGGTGCCGGTCGGGTTCAGTTCCGATACGAAGGCCGTCCCTTCCGCGGCGATGTCCGAGGGCGCCGTAGCCGATTCCGCATTCTGCTGGGGGAAGTCCGACGAGGTTGTTGTGCCTGCGACGTACGCATCTCCGGCCGCGTCCAGAGCAATCCCGTACGCCGCGTCGGTTCCCGTCCCACCCAGGTACGTGACATAGCTCAGAACTGGATCGATTGTCAGAGGCAGCGTGCGGTCATAGTCCGAGACTGCAAACCGGACTTCATGATTGTTCGCGATGGTGTAATTTCCCGCGATCTCGCGGCGTTCGCGGTTCAAGTCCTGATAAATGAGCGGCTTCTGCAGTGTCGACTTCGCCACCCTGCACTTTCATCAGCAGGTTGCCGTGCCGATCAACCCGAAGTCTAGTCGCGCCCTGTACGTCCAAGGCAATCGCTTGCGCATCCGCTCCCGGCGCCACCACGAAGTCATACTCTAGGCGCCGCTGATTGCCGTAAAAAAGCAGATCCACGCCCGGATAAACTTGCTTGGTATTTCACTCGGGAATAGACCGGCACATCCGAGTGCCATTTTTTCGGGTCATTGCCGATGAAATAGTTCACTTTGGTGGGCATGCGCTCGACGCCTGCGATTGCAACGTTCGGATTAGCGCCATCGAGTCTCATGCGAACAACGGAAAGTCTCTCCGCTACGCGTCCGTTGTGGTGCAACTTGCCCGATTTCGAGCGATCAGGCTGCGCGGCGGCGTGGGCTGCGGGCTGGCGCAGCGCCAGCACAGCTTCCTGGCCGGTAAGATATAGCGCGTATCCGTCGCCGCGCGAAAGGAAGTGGACGTCGGACGCCGTTTGTCCCTGATTGGCCTCGAACGCCAGAGGCAGTTTGCCGTAATTGGTCCAATCGAAATTAGCCGGCGTGGTCTTCCGTGCGGTCACAGTTGCCGGTGATGCCGCCGCTGCGCGCGACGTGCTTCGTCCATGGTGGATCATCACAAATATGAGTAGCGCGGGAATAGCCAATGCTACTGCAACGCCAGCTGCAATTCGTCCCAACCGGGATTTCGTCTGCATGGAAGTTCTCCTCATATTCCGTTTTCGTGAACAGCGATGCTTTGTGAGCTGAAAGGGGTGTTGGCTGCGTCCGGCTCGAGAGAGAACGGCGAAATCCCGCTTCGTAGGAGCACGCTAACCCACCGGCTCAGACACCAGCGCCGATTCGTGGGGGTCGGACACGCCATTTGAACGGGGATAGTAGCATAGCTATAAATATTGTTAAATCCGAAGATGGCCAGCTATTCCACTACACGGTATTCAAAAAGCCACTCTCAGTGGAACACATTCTAATCCGCGGATTTCACTGCCGCTGGTCCGGCTGCGGCGGGCCCATCCCCGGCAAGTTCTGCACGTCCTCGCAAATCTGCTGGCACAATTCCTGGAGCAGGTTAGAGTCCGGGCGCGGGTAAAGCTGGCGGATCGTCACGTGTGGAACCAAGCGCCCGAGGGTTTCGAATTCCTTAGCGCGCAAGCTGCCATCCACCACATTCGCTCCGAACGTGTTCGCCACCAGCGAGAGGAATGCTTGCTGGGCCGGGATGGCTTCCACGACAGGAGCGGGATCATTGCGACGTTCGCCCAAAATATAAATCGCGGCCAGCGGCAACGGGCGTTCCTCGAAACGCAGTTCGTGTTTTCCGAGCGCCAGGCAACGCTTTTCGTAATTCGCGCTGAATTGCGGAAGCGCGTTAGGTGAACCATAAAGGGATTGCACGGACTCCGACCAAAGGCACAGATAGGGGTACGCGGAATGGACATAGAAGGACCCGTTGCGCTCCGCCAGGGCGACTACGTCGTCGGATAGAACAGCATGGCCGCGCACCGCGAGTGCCGCCGCCGTCGTTGATTTTCCGGAGCCTTCTGGCCCAACGAAGGCCACCGCTTTTTCACCGAAGGCCACAGCGCTGGCGTGCAGGCAGGTGACGCCGCGCAGCCGTAGCAATCTGCCGAGGACCGGACCCAGGAGATAAGTCGCCGCATCTTCGATCGAGGAACTTGCCGGCCAGGTGCCCCAGACTTCTGTTCCTTGCCGATTCAACCAAAATTGCGTTCCGTCCACGTAGTCCAGCCGGCAAAATTTTCCGCCGGCGATATTCCATATTTTAAGAGCGGAATTGCCCGCTGCATCCTGAAAGGAACTCGTATACGTGAGGATTTCCGGGTCGGATGAGGCGATATGAGTTCCCGCCGGCGAAACGTTCAGGTGGACGTCCACCGCGGGACCTGCGTCGCAGCATTTTGCGGGCAGCAATTCAGGGACTTGCTGATTCGAGCGAAGGGTGAGACCGAACACAGCGTAGGTAAAGCCGAACTCACTCAAAGTAGGAGGTCCACGTCACGAAAACCGCAGTTCGCGTCTCGATTCGAGCGTACACAGCAGATTGCTGCCGTGCTTTTCACGGAACGTATCAGATCGGGTGCAGCCGCTTACGTGCGAATAAATGCAATTCCATCACTGCGGAGGTACCCCTTCGCTAGCCAGTGCGATTAGGGGGCTTCTTGCCTCCATCATTGCCCCTGCTGCCGCGTTTGTTTTGCGTTAACTCTTCGACAGTGCCATACATGGTTATGATAGGAGATGAATAGGGCTTCCTAGGCACCCGTAATACGGGCTTAGCCAT
>CAWDRE010000005.1:0-313729 GCA_963804655.1 uncultured Acidobacteriota bacterium
TGCGGCATGTCGGGCAGACGTAGAACGGTTTCGGAGGCTGTATGCCTCGAAGGGGTATGGGTCAAGCTACTCGCACACCGAGATACCCCGGACTGCCCGTCGATTTTGTGTGGGAGGGCTCCGATCAGGGATGTGAGTGGATCGTGCCAGGATCATGGGCAAAAAGGGAAGTTACCGAATT
The DNA here is from genome assembly GCA_963804655.1 of uncultured Acidobacteriota bacterium. Lineage (GTDB taxonomy): Bacteria > Acidobacteriota > Terriglobia > Acidiferrales > UBA7541 > Palsa-295. Next base: position 182 of record CAWDRE010000005.1, read on the forward strand.
ACTTCCGCATTGCCGACCACTCGTCCGGAACTGTCGGATGGAAGAGCTTTCCGGGCTCCCGATAAGGCAGCGGGCGTAGGAGGTGTTATGCTGATCTGCATAAGACGCCGAGATAACAGTACCAGAAGACGCAAATATGAAGCCTGCGGGGATTGTTGCTGCGGGATGCCCCGATTCAACGGCGTGTTAGAAGGGTCAGAAACCGGTGTTCCGGATATTGTGCCGATCAATCTAATCATTATTGGGCAGCACAAGAACAGATAACACTCCGTACCAAGAAAAAGCAGATTATAGCCGCTTGCGGCAAACTCTCAACGAGCCGATAATTCCTCCTTCACTCGTATTGTTGTCGGCGACAAAGCGTCACTTGTCAGCAGGTTGTGAACTCTCGATGAGCATAAGCGCTTGTCCCATCGCCACAGTGGAAGCGTCCGTCGAGCAGGTCTGGCAACTCCTGGCTGATCCCTACAATTACGGGTTGTGGTGGGATGCGGAAACATGCTCGATAGAACCGGCTGGCCCGGCCAAGTCGGGGCAGCGAATATCCGCGCGAACGAGAGCGCTCGGGAAAGATTGGGACGTGCAGATCACGGTTGCGAGCATCGACCCGGACAAAAGGGCCTTGGATCTGACGGCGCAGTTACCTTTCGGCATCACGGTGCACAGCCATATAGTGTGTGGGACGCTGGATAACAAGCATTGCCGGGTGAGCTTTGATTGAGACTTCACAATCTCACCTGGATGGTGGGGATGGATGCTCGAACATTTCGGCAGCCGACAGTTACACGAGGGAGTAGCGGATGCTCTGGCGCGATTGAAGAAGGCGGCAGAGCGTTCTCAACAAGCAGCGGCTAGCTAGAAAATAGAAAAGGGACAAGAGAAAGTCCCCACCCTTCGACTACGTCAATGGATGGGCCACCCTTGTGGTCGGAGTAGGAGACGAATTCTCGATATCCTTAAACAACAATGAAAATCACAAATTCGGATGGGGTTGCAGGGTTTGCGGAACTGATTGAGAGAGAAGAAATTTTGGTTGCGGGGGCCTGCAACCATCCGAATTTGCTAGTGCTGCCATTCATGTTGGAACTGTCCCGCACTGCCGCTTAGGCACAACCAAGAATTAGGGCCAGATGGTTGTCACCGAGTGAATGCCGATGCAAACCAGATATTCGGGAGGGCTATCCGGTGATCAAGAATCTCTCTGCGGTTATCAATTGCCCTTCCCGAGGCATCATTCCATGTGAGGATCTCGCAGTGGACTGACCCCCGCCAGAGCCTCGCGGGATACAAGCTGAATCTGATTCTGAAGTACAGCGCGAATCCCCGGTTCCTCCGGCGCGTACTTGAGTGCTTCGGTGTATGAGCGAACGCATTCGTCGCGAGATCGTCGCTTCAAGTAGATATTTCCGAGCTCAATGTGAACGAAATATGCCGTTGGGTCGAGTTCCACGGAGCGACGAAATGCTTTCTCCGCCTCGGCATCATCGGGTTTCTCGCCATAAACCTTGTTGATTCCATGCCAGTAGAAGTCGGAGGCCGCTTCTCCGGGCAGGTAAAAGGTGCCCTGGAAGATGAATAGATTTCCCAATCGCTTCGCAGGCTTGAATTCCCGCAAAGCAGCAGTATCCCAATAGCTGCTTCGAATAAAATCGGATGGCCCGGCAAAGATCGTTCCCGACCTTTCCGGGAGTTCAATGAGCGCAGCGTCGTATTTCTCGTCACTACCAAAACATTCAATGCCTCTCGCGGCCTTTTCTTCGTCCCAAACCCAATAGAGACAGACGGGGCGCAGACCCTTTGGTTTCAGCTCCCGCTTGTAGTATTCCGCAAGTTCCTTCGACCTCTGTCCCAGGTTCACCCCTTCATCGCTGAAAGATTTATAAGCGTTCGTGGTGCCGCCCACGAATTCATTGAAATATTCCCAAGGTCGCATCTGCGGTAGTGTTGATACAGCCGCAGCCACGAAAGCCAGCCCTACCAGACTCTTAAGTTGCCAAGCCCTGGACGATAGCGCTCTTTCAAAGCCCACGCCGGCGAAAACGGCAAGCAGAACAACCACCGGCAAAGCGTGGCGGATACCTGCGTAGGTCGCGCCCGTTGAAAGAACGAGCAGAAAGAAAACCGCACTGGCAAGGACCACTCCACAAGGCAATATCCAGTCCGGCGGAAGGCGGCGGGTAATAAAGAGAAACAGACCGAGCACCATTAGCGCGATCAGACCGATGGGCACTTTGACAGCAATCATTGCGGGGAAAAAGTATCGTGGACCTCTGTAGTGGTATACCCTGCCAAAAAACAACTGAGGACTCTCTCTGCCCTCGATCCCCGCACGGATGGTGTCCGCAAAACCCCAGAGGTAGGCGCGCGGCACCACGCGAGTTGTAGCCATAGCAGCTAGTACGGCGTGATAGCGGAGCGAAGAAATGTCGTTAATTTTTTCCACCAGCGGGCGGTTGAAGGACTCGCTGCCATTTGGAGTTTCCGAATAGCGAAAAAAATAGGAAGCCCACAGGACTAGCATTGCCCCGCCCAGTACCCCGCAAAGTTTCACACCTTTATGCCAGCTCGAACGCTTTGATGATTCACGCGGTTGAATTATGGCAAGCAAGGCACCTATGAGAACTATGCCGAACACCACCACCGGTGCAGAATGTTTCGCGGTCAGCGCTAGCCCTAGAAATGCGGAGCAAATAGCAAGGTCGTGCCAGCTCCACTCACGAAAGGCTCTTGCGGCGAGGACAACAGCCGTTGCCGAGAGCAGCGCCACCGGGAGATCAGTCATGACGACAGGCAGGTGCGCCGCAACGGTCGGATCAATTGCGAGGAATAGAAGAGTACCGAGAGAAACACCCGCGTTAAAAACACGCTCCAGCGCAATCGCCAGAGCGAGCAACAGGAGGCCGTTCAACCCGTACATTGCGACTCTGGCGCGCCGCTGGACCGAGTCGGGGTCGTTCTGTCGAAAAACGGCGAGGTTCGCAAAGTCACGTTCTCCTGGCTTGTCGTTGAATTGGCGGAGTGAATCCAGGCGAAATCCGGTCGCCGCCATGACACTGCCCACCCAAAGTTTTACAAGCGGCGGATGTTCGGGATTAATTCGGAAATCGTGATACTTCACGTAAGAGACGCCGGCGGCGATGTGATAGGCCTCATCGATGGTGAAGCCGTCGAGGCGGGTGGTCAGGGCCGAACGCAGGATTGCCAACACAACCAGGAGAAGTGCGAGACATATGAACACATTGCGTTTCATACTGAACAAGTTGGCCCGGGTCGCCGGCACTGGCGTGGCAAGCGGCACCTCGGACATAGGATTCGCCATCCCGGGCAGCCGAACATTCGGATGAGGTCCTTCGAATGAGCGTTTATAGCATTAGCTGACTGCAGAATGATAGGGAGATGCAGACGAGCAAATCGGAACCACAACCTGATTGAGGCGGATTAACTAGAATCTCGCGAGAACCGCACCAGATTTGGGGCTATGATCCTCCCGACCGCCGGCACCTAAGTGCATTTGGACTGCACGATTCGGATAGTTGCAGGGTCTGCTGAAGTCGCCGAAAGAAAAGAAATTTTGGTTGCGGGGGTTGGATTTGAACCAACGAACTCCCGCGCGTTCTACGACGCCTGCTCAGAGCAGTTCAAAACAAGTAGCCTATTTGCATCGGAAACCCGCCAGCTTCGAACGTACCTGCCGAACCGGAGCTAGATGTCGGCTTGCCATCCGTGCCGCGAGATTATATTACTCGCTTGCCGACGCTGCTCTTACTGCTGCCTTTTGCTGCCTCGCCGTTTCCGGAAGTCCTGTGGAGTGAAAGAGAAAGCTGGTAGGGGCGGTGGGGATCGAACCCACGACCTTCGGCTTAAAAGGCCGCTGCTCTACCACTGAGCTACGCCCCTAAATGGGAGTCAACATCTTACACGGAAACAATTTGATCGGCATCAGCGCAATTCGGCCGCAACGAAGCGGGAGCGCAACCGCGCGCAGTCGGCGCCTGTAAAGTGCCAGTCTAGCTATTCAATCCGTGTCTGGTCGAGTGATGGGCCCTACTCTCACGCGGGTCCGCGACTGCCTCGATCATAGGTCGCTACGCGCCGGTGTATCTGCTGAATTTCTACCTGGTCATCTGACGCGGCTTCATGTGGCGCGGCTACACCGATCGCGCTCGCGCACAACCCTTAACCTCCCGGTGTGCTTGCGGAATTCGCGGCGGGTGGGATTACGAAGCTTCGTGCGGCGTGGGTGCGCCGATCGCGCGTTTCCTTTTCCACACGTAGTCCTTGCGCAGTTTGGCCTGGTGTTTCTTCACTTGTTTTTCGAGTTCGGCGAACGCGGCTTTGGCGCTGCCCAGCGCGTCCGCGCCCACACCGGTAGCGTGCAGAGTGCCGGTAGGGAGATTGAGGTTCACCGAAAGGTTGAACTCCGTTTTGCGCGGCGTCTTTTCTAGCGATCCGTGCAAATGGACCAGATCCGCTGCGTAGCGTTTCAGGAGGCGATTCAGCTTTTGCGCGTGACGTTCGGTTTCATGTTCGATTTCGGTCTGAAATTCCGGTTCGATATGGCTGTATGTTATTTTCATTCGGGCACCCTGGTTTAGCTTGGTTTACGAATGGAAGGGGTATTCGCATCGAGGCAATTCCAGCATAGCGCGCCGCCGAGTGAGTTGCAACTGAACCGATGCGGTTTCTGCAAAAGTTGGAAATCACGCCAATGTCCGCGAGTTCAAAATCCGAAAAATCCAATCTGTCGCGAATCCGTGTCGGGCCCGCGGGTTGGTCCTACGCGGACTGGAAGGGCGTGGTATATCCGGCGCATCGCGCAAAAGGATTTCATGAAGCGACATTTCTGGCCGATTTTTTCGATACCATCGAAATCAATACGTCGTTTTACCAGCCGCTGAAGCCGAATCTTGCGGCGCAATGGCTCAAACGCATCGCCGCGAATCCGCGTTTTCTATTTACCGCAAAACTTTGGCAGAAATTCACGCATGAAGGCGACACCACCGCCGAAGACGTCAAGATCGTGCGTGCGGGATTCGATATCCTGCATGACGCGGAGCGGCTCGGCGCGGTGTTGCTGCAATTCCCTTTTTCGTTTCACAACACGCCGGAAAGCCTGGGGCGGCTGAACGAGATTCTCCATGACTTCCGCGAGTACCCATTGGTTGTGGAAGTGCGGCACGCGTCCTGGGCGCGCAAAGAGTTCTACGAACTGTTGCAGGAGCGCGGCGTCGGTTTCTGCAATATAGACCAGCCGGTGATCGGCCGCTCCATCAAACCGAGCGAACGGGTGACTTCACCGATCGGCTACGTCCGGCTGCATGGGCGCCGCTACGACACCTGGTTCAGCGATGATCCGGCATCGCCTCCGTCCGAACGCTACAATTATCTTTATTCAGAAGAAGAGCTCGAACCCTGGGCCAAGCGCATCGAGCATGTGGCGGAAAGTGCGCCGACCACCTTCGTCGTCACCAATAACCATTTTCAAGGCAAAGGAATTGTGAACGCGCTGCAGCTCATCCACCTACTCACTGGAAATAAAATCAAGGTTCCAGAGACGCTCCGCAGCCACTATCCGCAACTGGAAGCAATCGCGGATGAACCCGCAAAAGAACCCACACTATTTCCGTTGCGACCGAAATAATCGGATCCACGCGGAAGCATATAAAACGACGAAACGGGCGCAGATGGTTGGAGAGCTGACACAAGCCGCCGTGCGGGAGCAGTTACTTCTTGAAGAGATCTTCGAAGGCCTTGCGCGCGTCGTTCGGGCGCCCGGGACTTACCGCCGCGGGAGTGGCGGTAGCGTAGGTCACCGGCGAAGTGTCCTTTTCCACGGTCATGCGGAACTCAAAAAACGTGCAATCGTTCTTGGCGTCTTTCTTGGCGATGCGCTCCGGGATCGGCTGGGTGCACTCGAATTGCTTGCCGGTATCGAAATGCACGCACTGCTTGCAGCAATGCAGCGCCGTGTGGCAACGAGGACATTCGCCATTCGGGTCAAAGCCGGGCATCAGGACGGCGCCGCAGCTCGAACAGCGCGCCCTCATTACGGTTCCGACCATGCGTGGAGTGCGCGGACCCATGGCGTCCTGCTTCGGGCGGGGCTCTCCGCTCGGCGGGCGGTCGCTGCGCTCTCGTTTCTTGTCTTGAGCGTCGCGATCGCTGTAGCCCCTCTGCTTATACTTCCGGTCCATCGGACCTCCTAGGGGGTAAATCCGTCACGCTGTGAAAGTGTTGATGCAAACGGCTAACACAAACTCCGGTGTGGAAAGGTCATCGAATCAGGCGCGAAGATAATCGGCGGTCACGCTGGTTCGAACGAACGGTCCAAATAATTCCACCGAGGAAATCGGCGGAAGGGAAAACTGCCAAAAATCATCGCGGCTAGACTTCATCTTAATTGCAAAGGAACCGGCCATCGCCGGACCGAATTAAAAACTGGCGGATTCGGTCCATTCAGTTTTCACTTGGATGCGTTCCCACGCAAATTCCAAATTGCGAGATAAGACCCCACGCGGAAAACAACTCGTACACGCATTGACCGAGGTCGGGAAACTGCTCTGGCAAAAGAACCGGCGCGAGTGCCGCGGCTGAGAGGCTGCCAGGACTGGCGGCCATCCTGCCTATAGAATACCCCTGTGCTGGGAAATGCAACATGCTTTTTCTGGGAATCGTGCGGGGTGGCAACCAGCGTCTCCGCGGCCAAGGCGGGGTTTGACGCGGTATTCACTGGTTCGCCTGGCGATTGCGGTTCGCCCAGAACTTAGAGAGCCCTTCGAATGGCAAATCCGGCTGGAGAAATTTGTGCGGCTGCCCGCCCGCCGCCAGCAAGGCTTCGGCAGCCAGATATCCGCTGCGGACGGCGCCTTCCATCGTCGCGGGCCACCCGGTGCGCGTCCAATCGCCCGCGAGATAGAGATTCTCGACGGGGCTTTGCTGCCCGGGGCGCCAGCGGTCCACGCCCGGCTCCGGCGAAAACGTCGCGTTCACTTCCTTGATCACGGTGGCTTTTCGCAATTGGGCCTCGCGGGTGGCCGGCAGGACGTCCGCCAGCTCGCGCCGGCACAGGTCAATGATTTCCTGGCGGGAGCGCGGCACCAGATCGTACGACGCGCTGATCACCAGCTGCAGGTATTGTCCTTCCCCTTCGTCCGCGGCGACCGGCTTCCGGCTTGGACGCTCGGCGCGACCGTTCGTTTCATCCGGCCGGTACAAAAGCGTCTTGTTGAAAACCCATTGCGTGGTGTGATCCAGAAGCGTGAGGAACGGCTCGGTCATCACCGGGCGGTCGTACCAAAGATGGACGCCAGTGATCGGCGATGTCTTGATATGCCGCAGGCCGTCGAGGGGGCCGTCCGACTGCGTGAACTGCTCGGGCAGCAGATCCAGCAGCACATCGTGCGGCACCGCCGCGACGCAGGCGTCGGCAAAAATCTCCGTGCCATCCTCAAGCAACGCGCCCACAAAACGATCATCTCGCACGCGAATCTCGCGGATTCCGCAGCGCAATTGGACTTCCCCTCCCCGCTGCACAATCCCGTCGCGGCATCCTTCGTAAAGATCGGCGAGCGGCACAATTGGAATTCCCACACGGTAACCCGTTCTGTTGCCGAGGAAGGCTTTCCAGAAAACTTCAATCCCGTAACGGGCATCCGTGCGCGAAAGTTCTTCATCCAGCGCGCTGACCAGCACGACCCGCCAGAAGCGCTCGATCGCATCCGTCGTTTGCTTCATGCGGTGCAGCCAGTGCAACATCGAAGTTCCCGCGATGCCAGGTGGATGCCCGCCGGAGGTCGCGATGGCCAGCATGGCTTTGGCGATGGAACGCTTGTCGGCAAACGTCAGCGCGCCGAAAAGCAAGAACGACGGCGCCATGTGCAAAGGTGGCGGCAACGGCGCGGCCTCGATGATGGAACGCTGGCCGTGCGCATCCGCGAAATATAGCCGGTCGTAGAAGCGAATTTTATTTGCGGCACCGACGCGGGAATAGAAATCCGCCAGATTCGTGCAGCATCCGAGGGTCACGTGTTGGCAATTATCCACTTCGCTGCCGTCTGGCAGCGTGTAGGAGGTGGCGCGCCCGCCGAGATGCGGGCGCTTTTCCAGAAGGCGAACTCGAAGGCCCGCTTCAGCCAGCGCGACGGCGGAGGACAGTCCCGCCAGGCCGCCGCCGATCACTAGAACGCTTTGCGAGGGCATCACCCTTCCCTCGGCCGGCTCTTCGCGCCGCGATGCCCGCCGTCAGGAGATATTGGATTTTTTCGGCACTGGAGAGCGAAACGCGCGGACCAAAAACGTCAAAGCCACGTTCTTCGATTCTGGCGAGCAGGCTGCTGTAAGTGCGGACCAGCGCCCACAGAGTCGCACGGCTGTCCTGGTTCACTTGCATCACCAGCGGCGCGCCTTCGCGATACATCTGCCACGCGCGGTCGGACTGGAACTCCAGTAACTTCTGCAGTTTCTCGTTGACCGGGCCGCGCAAATCTTCAGCGCGCACGCCGAAGCGGTCTAAATCTTCCTGCGGAAGATAAACGCGTCCCATCGCGTAATCGCTGCCTACATCGCGGATGATATTGGTCAGTTGAAACGCAAGACCCAGACGCTCGGCAAGATCGGGGGCCTTGGGATCGTCGAAGCCGAAGACATGCAGGCACGTGAGCCCCACCGTTCCGGCGACCCGGTAGCAATATTCAGACAGGCGATCGAACGTCGCGTAGGTCGCGACCGTCAAATCCATTTCCGCGCCGAGAATCAAATCATGGAAATAGCGCGTGGGAATGTCGAAGAGCGCGATGGTGTCCGCCAGCGCGGGAAGAATCGCGTGCCCAGCGGTGCGGCCGGCCACGGCTTCATCGAGCATGGAGCGCCAGCGCGCTAGTCCTTGGCGCTTGGACTCCAGGGCGCCGGGCTCATCGGAGACGTTATCCACAAGGCGCATGAAAGCATAGAGCGCGCAAAGTGCGTTGCGTTTTTCCTTGCGCAAGCCGAAAAACGCCAGATAAAAGCTGCTGCGCGCGGCCCGCGCGATGCGATTGCATTCAGCGTAAGAAGCGCGCACGGATTCCGAATACGGCGCCATGGCTGCGGCTGCGCGATTCGTCGCCACACGCGCGGGAACTGATCGGACCGAGCCATCCAGTTCCGCTTCGCGCGACGTCGAATCGCCGGAGCCACCCGTAAATGGCATGGTGATGAGCGTGCGGCCCAGCAGGCCCAGCTGCCTCCACTTCGTGAGCGCGGGCCGCTGTTCGAGCGTGTTGTAACCGGAAGATTCGATGGCGTCGAGGATTGCGAGGCCTCCGCGGCTGAACATTTCGAGATCCACGCGCAGAAAGGGAGCGACTGTTTTCGCCAGAGGCATGCCGGCACGGAATAAGGCGCGAGTGCGGGCGATCAGGGATTTCATCTGCGCGACGTAGCGGGCGTCGAAGCGCTTGTTGACGATATCAGCTTCGGACAGTCCGTGCGCCGCGAGCGCTTCGAGCGGAATATAGATGCGTCCTTTTTCGAGATCGCGGGAAACGTCCTGCCAGAAATTTGCCAGTTGCAGAGCGGTGCAGGTCTGATCCGAAAGATTCTGGCGGGCTTCGTCGCGGTAGTCGCACAGATACAACACCAAGCGTCCCACCGGATTCGCCGAATAGACGCAGTATTCCAGGACGTCTTGCCACGTTTCATAGCGGTGAACAGTCTGGTCCTGGCGAAAGGCGCGCAGCAAATCGCTGAAGGGCTGCACCGGAATGTCTTTCGCGCGGACCGTTTCGCCGAGCGCGATCAAGACCGGATGGGAGGGATCGCGCCCGTGGGTATAGATCAGCCGCAGCTCGTCTTCCCAGGCGTCCAGCAGTTGCAATGCCCGCGCGGGATCAGCGATTTCGTCGCCCAGGTCGTCCGACCAACGGCAATACGCGTACAAATTGTAAAAGTGCTGGTGCAAACGCCGAGGCAGCAGCCAAGATACGACGTTGAAATTTTCGTAGTGATGCGTCGCCAGCCAGCGCGTATAGCGCTCGGCTTCCGAGGGAGCGCAATTCGCCGGAGGCAGATTGCGCGCGATTTCCAATTCAGGTGTGGCCAGCATAAAAATCGGCAGCGGTTGGCAATTACGGGATCACGGCGGTCTTCAGTTCGCCGTTCCGGTTCTTCATGTCCTCGAAGACTTTTGGCAAGCCCTCGAGCGGCACTTCACCGGTAATAAAGTCACTGGAACGGATTTCGCCGCGCGCGATCGTGTCCATGGCCTCGCGCATGAATCGCGGCGTGTGATGGAAAGTGGACTTGATGGTGATTTCCGAATAGTGCAGCGCGGCGGGATCTATTTTCACTTCGCTTCCCGAAGGGCAACCGCCAAAAAGATTCACAGTTCCGCCCTTGCGCACCATCTGCAGCGCCCATTCCCAGGTGACCGAGCGTCCCACGGCTTCAATCACGGCGTCCGCGCCGCGACCGCCCTCCGTCAATTGCTTAACCAGCTCGACGGGATTTTCAATTTTTTCGGCGTCAAACGTGGCCACCGCGCCCAAGCGCTCCGCGGCTTTGGTTTGACTGGCGCGCTTGCCGATGGCGATCACCCGGACATTTCGCTGCGAAAGGATGCGAATGAACTTCAGGCCGATCGCGCCGCAGCCGATCACCACCGCGGTATCTCCCGGCTGGATGCCCGTCTCGTGGATACCGCGCAGCACGCAGGCGAGCGGTTCCGCCATCGCGGCATCCTTAAAGGAGACCCCGTCCGGAATTTCCAGCATATTCTGGCGAACGATGCGTCCGGGGATGCGGATGTATTGCGCGTAGGCGCCGTTATTGAAGAGCAGATCCTCGCAGAGATTTGGCTGGCCCTTGCAACAGAAGAAGCACGTGCCGCAAGGCGCGGAATTTGCCGGCAGGACGCGCATGCCGCTGCGCACTCCGCCGTTCACGCGGCTGCCTGTTTCTTCGATCACGCCGGCGAGCTCATGTCCAAAAAGAGAGGGAGGCTGAATCATGCGCGCGTGATATCCGCGCTTCCAGACTTTCAGGTCGGTGCCGCAGGTCAACGCCACTGCCACGCGGACCAAAACTTCGTCGTCGCCGACTTTGGGGATGTCCACAGTTTCGATCTTTAAGTCTTCCGCGCCGTAGAGCACGGCCGCTGTCATGTGTCCATTTCTTTGCGTATGAGCGCTCATTCGTGCCTTATGACTACCTTCAACGTATTATCCGACGGACGCGCCGCCAATTCCAGAGCTTCGGCGATTCGCTCCAGCGGAAACCGATGGGATATTAGTTCGCGCAGCGGCAAGCGCCGTTCAAAAACCAGCGCCGCAGATTCGGCCTGGTCGTCAACGTCAGCGCTGTAGCTGCCGAGGATTTCCTTCTCTTCCACCCCGACCGCGGCGGCCGGAAATTCCAGGCGCAATACCGGGTCGTTATGAGCAAACAGTAGCACGCGACCGCCCGGTCGCGCGAGTGCCAGAGCTTCGGAAACCAATGCTGGGTTGGGCACCGCCAGCAGCACCGCGTCCGCGCCTCTGCCGCCGGTTCTCTGGCGAATTTCCTGCGACAAGTTTCGGCTGCCCGGATCGAACACTTCCTTGGCGCCAAAACGGAGGCTCGCAGCACGGCGGCCCGGCATGGGATCGCTCGCGTAAACATCCGCGCCTTCATATTGCGCCAGAATCATCAGCAGCATCCCGATGGGACCTTGCCCGATCACCAAAACGCTCTCGCCCTGCTTTACGCGCGCTTTGCGCACCGCTTTCAGGCAGGTATTCACCGGCTCGACGAAGGTGGCTTCCTCGAAGCTCACATCCGCGGGCAGCGCAATCATTCCGCGCTCGACAATCCAGGGCATCGCGCGAACGTATTCGGCGAAGCCGCCGCCGTTGGGATCGAATCCGGCGGTAAGTCCCGTCTTCTTATAACCCGCGCACTGGGAGAAAAGTTTCTCCGCGCAATAGAAACAATTGCCGCACGGTATGTGATGGAAGCTCACCACGCGATCGCCCGGCTTGAACTTTGTGACGCCCCGACCGACCGCGACTACCGTGCCGGCCAGCTCGTGGCCAAGAATCTGCGGCGGGGCGACGAACCCGTGATGGATTTTCTTGATGTCAGTCCCGCAGATTCCGCATGCAGCAACGCGGAACAACAATTCTCCCTCGCCAATTTCCGGAATCGGCACGGACTCGACGACCACTTGTCCTTTGCCGCGGTACACACCCGCGCGCATGTGTCCCGATTTGTGCGCCGCGTAGCGCGGTTCGATATGTTCGACTGTGTGGCTCATCTAAGAACTCTCAGGCTATCGTCGCGCCGCCGGCTGCGCCAGCACGCGCCTCCAGCGTCTTGTAGCGTTCCGCAATGACGGCGACGTAGCCATCCAAAAATCGCGCCAGCGATTCCGCTGCGGCTTTGCTGTTCTGCCCCAGCCGCATCAGGCTGGGAACCGACCCGGGATGGCGCACGACCTCGCCAATCACGCGCGGAAGGCTTACTTGCCCTTCGTCGCTGAAGATGCGATTCATATCCAGAGGCAGGTCTTCGTCAACTGTGTCGCTGATCGAACGAATCGCGACGGCCGGAATTCCAGATTCCGTCGCGACCGACAGAATCTCGTAGCTCTCCATCTCCACGGCTTCCGCCGCCTTGCCCCAAAACCGCTTCTCTTCTGACCGCGCGATCACGCGTTCCGCGCTGTAGAACCGTTCCACCACCGTGGCGCCGGACTCTTGCGCGAAGGCGACCAGCGGCGCGCTGACTTCAATCAGATTGGTGATTTCTTCCACGTTCGCAGGCTCGGCAAAGAGGGCCCGCGCTACGACAACCTGCGCGATCTGCAGATGAGGGCGCAAGGCTCCCGCCAATCCGGAAGAAATGCAAAAACTGATCTCGTCTTCACGGTTCATCGCTCTCGATGCCGCGATTCGCGCCTGCTTCGGACCCGCGCCGGTCAACACGACACCCACTTCGGCGCCGCCAATCTCAGTAACGTACGTATCGGCTTCGCCCCAGGTTTCAGAGCGAAACTTGCGCAGCGCGCGCCACGGCGCAAATTCATTTTCGAGCGCGAAAGTGACCAATATTTTCATGAATCTCTTTATGCCGCAGCCGGATGCGCGACGCGTTTACTTCCCACGCGATTGGCGATGTAGCCGCGCTCTTCGTACCACCGCACCGCGCGCTCCAAAGCCGCTTCAACCTTCGTCGGCTTGTAGCCCAGTTCCCTTTGGGCCTTGTCGCTCTCGACAAACATCTTATGCCGCGACATTTTGACGCCCTCTACAGGAATCTGCGGCTCGCGGCCCAGCACGCGCGAGAACATTTCATCCGCATATCCGGCCATCAGCGCGACGGCGTGAGGCAACCGAATGCGCGGAGCAGAAAGGCCGGCAATGGCCGCCAGCGCATCCAGAATTTGCTTCAACGTCATATTGCGTCCGCCCAGAATATATCGCTCGCCAACGCGCCCTTTCTCGGCAGCGAGCAAATGACCGGCGGCAACATCTTCCACCGGCGCAACGTTCAAGCCCGTATCCACGTACGCAGGCATCTTGCCCTTGAGAAAATCAAGAATAATGCGGCCGGTCGGCGTCGGCTTCCAATCTCCCGGCCCCACCGGCGCAGTGGGATTCACGATGATCACCGGCGCGCCCTCTTTCGCGGCCTCCAGCGCCACTTGCTCAGCCAGAAACTTGGATCGCTTGTAGTGGCCGATCATTTCGTCGAGAGTCGTCCGGATTTCCTCGTTCGGCAGTGCCCCATGTCGCGGTACGGCGATGGTGGCAACCGTGCTGGTATATACGATACGCGCAACACCCTCGCTGTGCGCGGCCTCAATTAGGCGCCGGGTGCCTTCCACGTTGCTCTCATAGAGTTCAGCGGGGTTCTTCGTCCACAGGCGATAGTCGGCGGCCACGTGGTAAACGTGCCGCACGCCCTGAACCGCGCGGCCCAGCGACGCGGCATCGCGGAGATCGCCTTCCATAGGTTCGACGGCCGCTCCCTCCAACACGCTCAGATTGCTGGTAGGGCGCACCAGAACGCGAACGGAATTTCCCGCAGCGACAAGTTGCCGTGCCACGTGGCTGCCCACGAACCCGGTAGCGCCGGTAACCAGCGTTCTCATGAAGAAAGGAGATCCTTCACTCGCTCGACTATTTTTGTGTTGTGGAATTGGGTCAAGCGCCGCGGAGATGCGGCAGTTCCGCACAATGAATGGGAAACGTTCCCGTTGCAGGCTGCGCAGCGGTGATTTGCGTCCAGAGGATCTTGCATTGCTTACGTCCGTAGTGCGTTGCAGCTCTGCAATTCTTCGGCAGGAATCTGCACGCCGGCGAACCTGCGCCGTCCTTTTCGCATATTGTCATAACGGGCAAGCGCGTACAGCGGAAAGGCGTTGCGATATAGGTGATACTTCAGATAGAAGACGCATGGAAAACCGGTACCGGTGAATTCCGCTTCGTCCCACGTGCCATCTTCGTTCTGGTGCACCAGCATCCAGGCCACGGCGCGCTGAACGGAGGGATCATCAGGCCCCGCCACAGCGAGCAATCCAATGGTGGCCCAAGCCGTTTGCGAGGCGGTGCTCTTTCCTTGTCCTTTCAGCGCGGGATCGTAATAAGAAAGAATTGATTCGCCGAAGCCGCCGTCGGGATTCTGCACCGAACGCAACCATTTCGCCGCGGCCTGGCAGTCGGAACCGGATGAAAGTCCCAGGGTTTCCAGCGCGCGCAAAACTCCGCTGCTGCCGTAAATATAATTCACGCCCCAGCGGCCGAACCACGACCCGTCGGTTGATTGCTCGTGGCGGACAAACGCCCGCGCACGTTGCAGCACGGGATGTTCCGCCGGCCAGCCCATCTGGCCGAGGCATTCCACGGCGCGCGCAGTGACGTCTGCGGTGGAAGGATCTAGCATTGCGTTGTGATCCGCGAAGGGAATGTGATTCAAGAATTGCAGATTATTTTCGTGGTCGAAAGCGCCCCAGCCGCCGTCTTCATTCTGCATACTGAGCAGCCACGCCAATCCCCGGCGCATGGACCGCCGCAAAGGCTCGGGGTCGGGGTCCGCCACGCGGCCCAAAGCCATCAACACAAAAGCGGTGTCATCAACATCCGGGTAAAATTCATTCTGGAATTCAAACGCCCAGCCGCCCGGCGCGGCATTGCGATTCTTCACCTGCCAATCGCCCGGCCCGAGGATCTGATTCCCCACCACCCAGCGCTCCGCAGCAATCAGCGACGGATGAGCCGGGTCGAGTCCGGCTTCTTCGAGCGAGACCATCGCGATGGCCGTATCCCACACAGGAGAGATGCACGGCTGCACGCGGATCGTATCGTTTTCCTCAATTTCATAGCGCTCGAGGAATTTGATCTCACGCGCGACCAGCGGTTCCTGCGGGTCGGCGCCCTCCGCCAGGAGCGCAAAAATCGAATTCATCATTGCCGGATAAATCGTGCCCAGGCCTTCACTGCGCTCCAGGCGCTCCAGCATCCAGGTCCGCGCGAGAGAAAGCGCTTTTTTGCGGAAGGGTTTCCAAGGAATGCGCTCGTAGAGCTTCAGTCCGCGGTCCAGCGCCAAGAACGCATTTCGCCACGAAATGATGCGCTTGTCCCACGCGAACGATTTCGGCTTGCCACCGGTATTCTTGAATAGTTCGTTGACCGTGATGCCTTCCGGCAGACGCCAATCCGGCTTGTGCGCGTAAACCAGCGCCAGCGGGATCACGATGCCGCGCGTCCACGAAGACATTTCGTAGATGTTGATGGGAACCCAATCCGGCAGCAGCATCAATTCGGGAGGAATTGACGGAACGATGCTCCAATCCACCGCGCCGACCATCGCCAGGTAGAAGCGCACATAGGAATTGGTGGCTTCCAATCCACCCAGCTCGAGGATTTTTTCCTTCGCGCGCAACAAACTCGGCGCTGACGCGAGTTCTCCCGCCAGGCGCAGTGCCACATATGCCTTGATCGTTGCATTTACTTCGGAAGGGCCGCCTTCGAAGATGTTCCAACCGCCATCAGGGAGCTGCTTGCGGCGAATGTAGTTCGCCAGCTTCGAAACTTTGTCGGAGTTCAACTCTCCAAGCACGTGCAGGTACAGGATGTAGTCGGATTCCAGCGTGGTATCAGCTTCCAGTTCGCCCCACCAGTAGCCATCCTGGGACTGCGCCGAAAGCAGCCACTCCGTGCTCCGCGCGATGGCTTGCTCAACCTGGAATTCGACGTTTCTGCGGCGGACGGTCGCGGTACCCTGCTGGCCGCCCTCATTGGGTGTTTCAATACGCAGTTGTGCTTCTGGTGTCATCAATTCCCTCAGTCAATTTGACGATTTCCCGTCTGCTCGGATGCGCCCAAAACCCTAAAACGGCGATCTGAATGCGCCTCAGCACCGCCACATCCACCCGAGGGGAACCGTCTGAAACAATCAAAGACCCACTGCCACGCCAGGAACGCCCGCTAAGATTAGCATTATCTTTGGGTTTCGACTTACGGTCAACTAAAAACAACCGCGCGTTTCCCAGTTTCAGATGTCCGGATGTGGCGAAAGGGTGCCTAAAATCTTGCTGAAATGGAGCGCAGGGTTACCGGCGATGTGCAAATGTTTGCGCAACGGCGCGCAAACCGCGTCCGCCAGGGCCAGTCTTTGCGGCAAAACAGCGAATAGAAGACGAAGCCATGGCCGGCCTGGGGCGCATTATGACCCAGATTTCTGCTCAAGCTTGGCGATCCGCTTGGCAAGTTCGGGCAGACGCGAAAGCCAGCCGTACTGTTCTTTAAAGCGTTCGATGGGCCGCGCCGGTGTACCCCACACCATCTGGCCCCGACGAATGGTCTTTCCCGTAGGGATACCAGCCTGCGCTCCGGCAATGGCGCCATCTTCCAATTTGCAGTGGTCCGCGATACCCACTTGGCCGCCGACAACGACCCCGAGGCCCAAAACGCTGCTGCCGGAGATTCCGGTCTGAGCGGCGACCACGGAGTTTTCGCCGATCTGGACGTTGTGCGCGACCTGGACGAGATTATCAATCTTCACGCCCGCTGCCAGGCGCGTCTGATCGAGCGAGCCGCGATCAATCGTGGAATTGCAGCCAATTTCAACGTCATCACCAATCTCGACCGTGCCGATTTGCGGAAACTTGATGTGCCGATTTTCGCCGAACACGTAGCCGAAGCCGTCGCCGCCGATGACGGCGCCGGAATGTATTTCGACGCGATCCTTGAGCCGCGCGCCCGGATATAAGGTGACGCGGGGGTGCAGCCAGCAGTTCTGACCGATACGCGAGCCGTGGCCGAGGAAACAGAAGGCGTCCACGGCGGTGCCGCTGCCGATTTCGACTTGCTCTTCGATCACCACGTATGGGCCGACGCGGATATTCGGCGCAAGCCGGGCGGTTGCGGCCACAATTGCCGTGGGATGAATTTCCGGGCGCAACGCAGGCCTGGGCAGAAGCCATGCAGCGGCTTTTGCGAACGCAAGCTTCGGGTTCTGGACTTCAAGGAGGGTCTTACCGGCAAGTGATGTGTCCGCCGGCACAATCACGCATAGCGCGGTTGAGCGCGCCGCACGGTCTGCGTGGCGCGGCGAATCCACGTAGATCAAATCGTCCGCCCCGGCGCTTTCCGGGCTTGCCACGCCCGCAATTTGCGCCAGCGGGTCTCCGTGAATTTTCGCTCCCAAATACTTGGCTAGATCAGCGGCGGTATGAGTCATGGCGTCCTCGGTGCAACAAAATTCAGGCATCAAACGGGTCTAGATGCCTTTTCGCAAGCTTTACGAGGGATAAATCTCTTTCTCGCCGGGCGGGCGAGTCTTCCATCTTTTGTGAACCCACAGCCATTGATCGGGATGGGCGCGGACGAAATCTTCAATTACCCGCGTGAAGCGCTGCGTATTCTCCCGCACGTCGGCTTCCTCGTCGCCGGTTCGCCGAAGCTCCACGGCCGGCTCAAACCGCAGCCGGTATTTTCGACGCGACTCGTCCCACGAAAGAAAACCCGGCACAACCGCGGCATCCGTGCGCAACGCGATGCGCGCGAGGCCCGAAGTGGTGGAGGCCGGTATGCCGAAGAAATCCACAAACACGCCTTCTTCCAGCGAAGTGTTGTGGTCCGACAAAATTCCCACGGTTCCGCCGTCTCCCAACACCTTCAAAATTGCGCGCGCGGATTTGTTCTTGTCTATCGGCCTGTTGCCGGAAAGGCAGCGGTAATCGTTGATGAGCTTGTCCACGCGCGAATTGGAAATCGGCCGCACCAGAAAGTGCAGCGGGTAGCCGTACAATGCATGGGCGAAGGACGACAATTCCCACGCGCTCATGTGGCCGGTCAGGAAGAGCACGCCTTTGCCGCGCCTGCGTCCCGCGTCGAAATTTTCAAACCCGTCCACGATTACCACCCGCTCGATATTTTCACGCGTGTATTTCGGGAACTGCGAAAATTCGCCCGCCATCCATCCGACCTGGCGAATCATTCCACGGATGGTTTGCCTGCGTTTTTCCTCGCTCCAGTCGGGGAATGCCAGATGCAAATTGAACATCGCGGCTTGCCGCAAGGGAGTGCGCACGGTGTAAGCCGCCGACGCGAAAGTCGCGCCCACGAATCGCGCGACGGATCGCGGCAAAAGCCCCAGCACTTTTATCCCGGCCCAGGCGACGGCGTATTCGAGCCATTCCCGCATAGCGGGCCATTATGCAAGAGGCTGGAGACGGGACGCCAGCCATTGCGCAGATATCCTTGCGCGAAGCCGCATCGCTCTTCGCGGAGCAAGTTTGCCGGAGGCAATGTTAGACTCGACGCGCTTTGCCACGACAATCACAATCAGTCCGCCAGACGAATATCGCGGCAGCCGCGGGCGCCGCGGTGATCAGCCTCATCTGTCTCTTCAGCCATTTAGGCGCGCTTGGATTGGTTGGTCCGGATGAACCGCGGTACGTGTGGATTGCGCGGGCCATGGCGGAAACCGGCGACTGGGTTACGCCGAGGCTTTACGGCACGCCGTGGTTCGAGAAACCGGTGCTCTACTACTGGGCCGCCGCGCTGGGATTTCGCCTGCATCTGCCGGTGGAATGGGCGGCGCGTTTGCCTTCCGCGTTTGCAGCTGCCGCCGCAGCCATCGCAATTGGATGGTTGGGATGGGAACACTACGGCAGCGGCGAGGATTGGTCGCGCGCTCCGTGCCTTTTGGCTCCCACCATGTTTTGCACCAGCGTCGCCGCCATCGGATTTGCGCGCGCGGCCACTCCAGACATGCTTTTCGCAGCACCCATCGCGGTTGCGATGGCCTGCGCAGCCAGCGTTTTGCGCCGCAGCGGTGATCTGCGCGGCCACGATGAAACCGACCCCGCCCGTGCGCGCGTGCAGCCGCCCGATCTCGCGATCCTAGCGTTCTTCGGCGCGTTTCTTGGTCTGGGCGTTCTCGCGAAAGGTCCGGCCGCGGTGATTCTGGCTGGAGGCGCGGTCGGAATTTGGGCGTTGGCGACCGGAAAATGGCGCGCGGCTTTGCGGCTCGCCCATCCGATTGGCATCGCGGCATTCGGATTAGTCGCGCTGCCGTGGTACGTGATTTGCGCGCGACGGAATCCGGATTTTCTACACGTATTTATTTTTCAGCATAACTTCGAACGCTACCTGACACCGGTATTTCAGCACAAACAACCGTTTTGGTTCTTCGGGCCGATCACGCTCCTGGCGCTGCTTCCCTGGACCATATTCTTGTTAGGAAGCGCGCAGGAAGGTGCCCGCCTGGGGCGTCTGAAATCCTGGGCCGCTTCTCCTGGCTTTTTCTTCGCATGCTGGGCCATTTTCCCGATCGTTTTCTTCAGCTTTTCGCAGTCCAAATTGCCCAGCTACATTCTTCCGGCGGTTCCGGCGCTGGCCCTGATCATCTCTGTAGGCGCAATCCGCGCATTTCAACACAGCCACGCCGACGCACTTGTAATCTGCGCCGGCACCGCCACTGTTTGGATTGCTCTGGTCGCGTTTTTCATCCACGCCATACGCGTTAGAAAGATAAACGGCGTCGAAAGTCACAGCACGCTTCTCTTCGCAGTGATGGTCGCGCTGGCAATCGTGATTGCAGTGACGCTTATATTTGCGGGCTTTCGGCGAGATTTACGTCTGGCGGTCGCGGTTTGCTGTCTGAGCGCTGTAGGAGCCGTCGAGATGGCGAATATC
Source organism: uncultured Acidobacteriota bacterium (assembly GCA_963804655.1). Taxonomy (GTDB): domain Bacteria; phylum Acidobacteriota; class Terriglobia; order Acidiferrales; family UBA7541; genus Palsa-295. The sequence continues at coordinate 20,341 of CAWDRE010000005.1, forward strand.
GTAATTTTGCCGGCGCTCGATCCGGCCGTTTCAGCCAGATCCTATGCGGAGCTGCTGCGAAACGATCTTCATCCGGACCGCCTCTTTGCGTTTCAGCTGAAGCGCTCGTGGAATTACGGTCTCGCCTTCTACCTTCACCGCGAGCTGCCGGAATGGTCGCCGGAAGATCCCGAGGCGGCGTTGGTTTTAACCGACCGCGCAGGATTCGAAAAGGTGGAAAAAGCGGGAAGGTTTCAGGGAGAGCTCGAACAGCCTCGCACCGGAATCTTTTTTGTTCCGATCGAACCGGCGCCGCGTTAGTGCGGGGATCGCGAAGACGATTGCAAGTTCAGCAAAAAGAAGCTTACCACCTGGCTTTCATAGTTCTTGCGGTCATCGTCGGTCATTGCCCCGTAACCCACGCGGTCGCGAACCAATTGTTTCGGCTCCGGAGCATGCGTGAAGAGGTTCATAGTTGCGCTAGCCAGCGCCGGGCGGTCGTCGGACAAGAAGAAAAGCTTAGGAACGCCCTTGGTTCGCAAAAGCCGCACGGTTACGGGCGGCTGATCGCGGAATTGATAATTGACCAGGCGGAAGCCGATGTCGCAGAACTTGCTGACGTAAGGCAAAACGGTCAATCCGGAACGCTGGATCTCTATCTGCAGCATGTCACGCGGATCGGCGTAGGCGTCGTCCACGATGAAGGCGGCAATGCGCGGGTCGGCCACGGCATTCTCCAGCACGACGTAGCCCCCCATATCGGCTCCCCATAAACCGAAATGTTTGGGATCCACATCGTCGCGGGTAGCCAGCGCTGAGATGGCTGCCTCGAGCTCGGAGGTTTCGCGATAACCGAGCGTGGTGACGCCTGGGCTTGTTCCGTGCGCCGAGAAATCAAACAGGAACACATTGAATTGCTGGTCCTGGAGCGCGGTGACCAGCGTCAGCACATCTGCGCGCTGCGAATGATAGCCGTGGCATACCACGATGGTGGGGGCGCCGCGCAATCCCGGATAAAACCAGCCTTCACGGTCCACGCCATTGCCAAGCGGGAACGAAAACGTAACGGGATGCCCCATCATCACGCTCAAATCAATGCTGACAGCGGCGCGCGAAGGATGCAGTACCTGGTACAGGAGAAACCCGGAAACAGCCGCGATAGACACAAATAGAAACAGGGCAATCGCAAAGATTCCCGAGAGAAACTTAGCGATACGTGTGGTGGGATAGCGTAGCTCTGAGAGGACGGCCATCCGGTAAGCGCGGGCTTAGAAACTTCTCGCCTCGGCGAATTGGATGTTAGCACAATTCTCTGCCACCACCCCGTCAGCGCACCGAGTGCTCGTTATACTTCGGGCAATTCGATCCAGTTGGGTTCTGCCGCTGCGCATGGCTATAATGATCCGGGGGCTGGTTCGGCACTTCATGCAGATTGTCGATCTCCGGCAAATTCAATCGCGTACCCTGGATCCGCTGTTCCAGGAAGAGGCTCGTCACTGGCGCGACGAGTTGCATTGGGACTACCGCCCTTCGATTGAACTCATTCGAAAATTCATTGATTCTCGTTCGCTCGGAGGGTTCGTGGCGACCGAGGATGGCTCTCCGGCGGGCTATGGATTTTACGTGCTGGAAGATCACAAGGGACTGATCGGCGGCCTGTTCGTATCTTCGAATTTCACTCAGGAACCAATCACCCGATCGCTGGTCAGCGAGATGGTCACCGCGCTGCACGCGACGCCCCGGCTGGAACGCGTCGAAGCGCAACTCATGCCCTTTGGCGCGGAACTCGATCCCGACTTCCTCTCGCAACATTTCCGCCTCTACTCCCGTCAATTCATGCTGCTGGACCTGGCGGAGGCGCGACTCGGCGGTAAACCACTATCGAGTGGTCTGCGCCTGGAACCATGGACCGACCGCGCATTCGAATCCGCCGCGCGGCTGATTCAACTTTCCTACGCGAATCATGTGGATGGGGAGATCAACGATCAGTACCGCTCGGAGGCCGGCGGGATGAAATTCCTGCGGAATATCGTACTGCTGCCCGGCTGCGGCCAATTTTTGCCGGAGGCTTCGTTCCTGGTGCGCCCGGCGAGCGGCGACCGTCCGATCGGAATGGTGCTGACGTCCACGGTCTCTGAGCGAGTGGGGCACACCACGCAAATCTGCGTGATGCCGGGGCACCAAGGCCACGGCATCGGCCGCACATTGATGGAAAGCGCGATTCAGGCATTGCGGCGCAGGCGCTACGAATCGCTCTCGCTCACCGTAACCAGCGTGAACACTTCCGCCGTGCAGCTCTACGAGCACCTGGGCTTTCGCACCATCAAGAAGTTTGCGGCAGGCGTGTGGCACGCCTGAACGACTATTTCTTCGCGCGGTCTTTCAGCAGAACTTTCAATTCGTCCATGAATTCCTTCACGTCCTTGAAATCCAGATAGACGGACGCGAAACGCACGTAAGCCACTTTATCGAGCTTCTTTAATTTCTGCATGATGTGCTCGCCGATGTCTTTCGTGGTTCGTTCGCGCTCCGGCGCTTCGCTGACAAATTGTTCCGCCTCGTCAACAATCATTTCCAGTTTGCCGACCGGCACCGGGCGTTTTTCACACGCTTTCAGCAAACCTTGCAGAAGTTTCTGCCGCTCGAATTTTTCGCGGCGCCCGTCCTTCTTGATGACCATGTAAGGAATTTCGTCAATGCGCTCGTAGGTCGTGAACCGCCGCCCGCATTTCAGGCATTCGCGGCGGCGGCGAATCAGATCACCGGTACGCGCTTCGCGCGAGTCCACCACTTTGTCGTCCAGATTCGTGCAGAACGGGCATTTCACAGCGATTTCTCTCCTGGCCTGGCAGCCGCGGCGCCGAGTGCCGCTTGTTCGGCGACAGCTTCCGCCTCGTGCTCTGCTTCAGACGCCATCTGGCGCAACTCTCCCATGGACCATCCTTCACGAAACAGCAGCGGCAGACCGACCAGGCAGCACGATGCAAACGTAACTAGCCAAACGACAATGGAAGCGGTAGCTGCCGGCACCTTTTCTACTCCAAAGATCAGCGTTAACACAAGGAACGTCGCGAGTTGCGCGCCGCCGCCAACTCCCGGCAGCTGCGCCGCCGAACCGATCATAGAGAAGGAGAGGACCAGCGTCGCGCTGGCGAACGTCAGCATCCCGAGCCGCCCGCCGAATGAGTTAAAAACCCAGAGATAGCAGCAGACCACGAGCAACCAGTGCGCGGCGGTGAGTCCGATCAACACAATCAGGTCGCTCCAGGTACGGATGCCCTGCAGCCCTTCGCCGAATCCTTCGAGCAGCCCCACAATCTTGCCGCGCCAGCCGGCGCGCCACGACGACTTTTGCAGCCTGCGTCCGAGCCATCCCGCGCCGTGATACCGGAAATAAATCAGGAACGAAATCACCACGACCAGTCCTGCCAGCAACGCGACTCCGGCCGAGCGCGCGACCTTCATCACCAGGTCGTTCTGGCTGCCGGAAATTCCGTGCCGCTCGAACAACAGAAGCGCGGTGCCGGCCAGAACGGCGGTCGCCGCCATGTCAAAGACGCGCTCCAGCACGTACACACCGAACATATGCGGCACGGAAAGCGAGTCCTTCTTCGCGATGAGCACCGGCCGAATCGGTTCCGCGGCTCGCCCCAGCAGAAAAGTGCAGGAAAATCCCATGAGCGTCGCGGCGTAGACCTTAGCGAAATGGGTTTGCCCCAGGGCGCGACAGAAGCGCATCCAGCGGACCGCACGAATCGCGAAACAACCATAAACGGCGACAATCGAAAGCAGCAGCAAGGAAAGCCGCGCCTGGTGAAGCGATTGCCCCACCATGGACCAGCGGAATCCTTCGAGCGTGATGGAATTGCGGAACTTGTAGAATAGATAGCCGAGGGCCGCCGCGGCGAGCACCAGCAAAAGCAGCCTTCGTGAATTGCGCAGCATTGATTTCGCACCGTAACAGCAAGGTTCCGAAAGTGTCAAGGCGGCCCTTCGCATTTGTTTCGCGTTCCCCGCGCCGCTTCATCTAGGCGCTTGTGTTCCCGCTGCCAAGCTGGATAAGATGCGGCACGGTGCGAGAGTCCGCTGAACCAGCGGGCTGCGCGGCCATCCTGAAGGCATGGGAACGGAACTTTTTGGCCCAGGATTGCGTTACATCTTGTGAGGCTGAAAGGGAATGCAATTCGCGAGGCAAGGAAAGATTGGAGCCCGACGCCCAACTGGTGCAGGGATGCCTCCGGGGCGAAGGGCCGGCCTGGGAGGAGCTTGTGCGGCGCCACACGCGGCGCGTTTTTAATCTGTGCTACCGGTTCACCGGCAACCCGACGGAAGCCGAGGACCTCAGCCAGGAAGTTTTTTTGCGCATCTATCGCACGCTCTCCAGTTACCGGCCTGCCTACGGCGCGTTCCCCACGTGGCTCACCAGCGTCGCGCGCAACTTGCTGGTAGATAACTACCGGCGCACGCGGCGCGACCGGCTGACGGATTCGATCGAGGACGCCATGCCCAAGCTGGAAGAAAAGCATTCTTCGGCGCGCGCTCCGGACAAGTTGGCGCTCGCATCCGAACTCAGCGGGCAATTGCAACAGGGCCTGGCCAAGCTTTCGCCGGAACTGCGCGAAGCGGTGATCCTGCGAGATTTGCAAGGCCTGGACTACAACGAAATCCGCACGGTATTAGCAGTGCCGGAAGGCACGGTAAAATCAAGAATCAATCGCGGACGGATTGAGCTGGCGCGTATCTTGGAAGAAATGGGAGTTCGGCCGCATTAGCGGCTGAAGCGAGAGAATCATGGACTGGAACTGCGTACTCACAGAAGAACGGTTGAGCGATTACCTCGATGGGTTGCTATCGCCCGCCGAAGCTGCGGAGTTCTCCGCGCACGTCGCTGGGTGCGGGGAGTGCGGAAAGCTCGTCGCGCAAGTGGGCGGACTCGTCAATCGGATGCAGCGACTCGAACCGCTCGAAACCCCGCCGCAATTGGCTACCAGGATTCTGGACGCGACGCTTGGACCGCGCACCCAGAAACCTTCATGGAGCCGGCGATTCGCGTGGATTCCAACGCTCTGGCAGCCGCGCTTCACCATGGGGCTGGCGACGGTCGTTGCCACCCTGCTGATCATTGTTTACACGGCCGGTTTCTCGCCTTCCAAGCTGAAGAAGGTGGACCTGAATCCTGCGAACGTCCTGCGCGCTGCCAACCGGCAAGTGCATTTGACTTATGCGCGCAGCGCCAAGTTCGTGAATGACCTGCGCGTGGTGTACGAGATCCAGTCGCGCCTGCAACCGGAAACTGAACCTCAACCGTCGGTCACGCCCGCGCCGGCGCCCGAGCAGAATTCGCAGCCGCCCTCGACCAATCCCCAGGAGAAATCGCAGACTGCGCCGCACCCGGGACACACACAAGCCCGTGGCGGAGCGATGTTTGCTTGCCTGGTGGATGGAAGCGGGATGGCGAGTATTGGCGCAGTGATTCTCAACAGCGCAACGCTCAACGGCACGAACAGGAGCTCTCGATGAACTGCGCGGTGCACACCGATGTGGAGGCTACCGGCTATTGCCGCAACTGCGGCAAGGCCTTATGTCCGCAGTGCACTCGCGAAGTGCGCGGCGCGCTCTACTGTGAGGAGTGCCTCGCGGGATTGCTGGCAGCTCCTCCGGCCCCGATCGAACCCAAATCGAACGTGAATCCCGGACTCGCCGCGACTCTCGGCTTCATTCCCGGACTCGGCGCGGTGTACAACGGCCAGTACGTGAAGGCTCTGATCCACGTGCTGATTTTTGGCGGGTTGATCGCGCTGCTCAGCAGCGACATTCCCTCCTCGTACGACGCGTTTTTCGGAATCGCTCTCGGCTGCTTTTATTTTTACATGCCCATTGAAGCCTACCGCACTGCAATGGCCCGTCGTCAGGGCCAGCCCGAGCCTGCCAATCTGATCGAGGGTGAAGGGCGCAAGCCGATCGGCGCGATGGTCCTGATTGGCATCGGCGCTCTGCTGCTCCTGGGGAACTTCGGGCTTTTGCAACGGGACTGGTTTGAAAAGTCCTGGCCCGTGGCGCTCATCCTGATCGGCGGATGGCTTCTCTGGGATCGCATGAAGAAAGTGTCCTAGGAGAAACAGCGATGCCCGATCTTAATGCCAGTCCTAGTCCTATTCCGAACAACACGGCGTGCCATTGCGCTCATTGCCGGATCCGCGGGCTCATGGGCCCGCTGATGATCATCACCGTGGGAATTCTTTTTTTGGCAGCGGAATACAGCCGCTACAGCTTCGGAGATCTTTGGCCCGTGTTGCTGATCGTTGCGGGCATCGTTCTCACGGCGCAGTCACTGGCTTCGAAAGAGGGCCACACCGGCTCGTGAGGCGCGCGTGAGCAACGGCGGAGGGCAACGCAGTTCGATCTTCGGCGGTTTGCTGCTGATCCTTCTCGGGGTCCTGTTTCTACTGGCGCGGTTCAATCCCGATCTGCGCATGTGGCATCTGTTCTGGCGTTACTGGCCCGTCCTCATCATTCTGTGGGGCATCGCAAAACTCATAGACCACCTGAGCGCCCATCAAGCCGGACAAACCCGACCGCCGCTGCTGACAGGCGGAGAGGCGGCGTTACTGGTGCTGGTGATTCTGGTTCTCGCAGGCATGGGGATTTACAGCAAGGTCCGCGAAAGGGTGCCGGATCTGAATATTGACGTCGGGCTCTTCGATCACAAAGCTTCGCAAAGCCAGGAGCTTCCCCCGCAAGCAATCCCCGCGGGTTCCCATGTGACGGTCAGCACCGGCCGCGGCTCCATCACCGCCCACGTGAGCGATGGCAACAATCTGCGCGTCAACGTCAACCAGACCGCGCAGGGCTCCACGGAAGTTGCGGCGCAAGAACGCTTGAACTCGATGAAAGTCGTAATCGAGAAAACCGGAGATGGCTACGCGGTTCATCCGGTGAATTCCTCTGATAGCGGCGAAGAGATGACCGCGGATCTCGACGTGACCCTTCCCGCAAAGGTTTCTCTGACTGCGAATTCCAATCACGGGGACATCAACATTTCGGGAGTTTCCGGCGCGGTGATTGCCGGCACGCAGCACGGCAATATCGAAATTCACGACGCTGGTTCGGACGTCACCGCGCAGCTGGCGACGGGCGACGCGCGCATCAGCAACATTTCCGGGAGCGTGCGCGTCACGGGCCGCGGCAACCAGATCGAAGTGAACGACGTGGCCGGCGACGCCACATTCGACGGAGAATTCTTCGGGCCGATTCGCATACGCAATGTCACCAAGACCACGCACTATGGTTCGCAGAAGTCGGACCTGACTTTGGTGCACATGACCGGGCGGCTGGAACTGGATTCCAATGAGATTGATGTTTCGGACGTCGGCGGCTTGGCCAAGCTGATTACGCATGACAAGGATATGGAAGTCGAGAACGTCGCCGGCCGGCTCGATATCGCCGACACGAATGGCAGCATCAAGGTGTCCTATTCGCAGCCACCGCGCGCGGAAATTAATATTGCAAATGAGTCGGGTGAAGTGGATCTGACGTTGCCGTCCGAATCGAAATTCGAAATTTCCGCGGTTTCCCGCTCGGGCGAAGTACAAAGCGACTTCGATGATCCCTCGCTGAAGCAAGACAACGAGAACGGTACGGGACGGCTCAACGGCAAAGTGGGCGCGCAAGGCCCGAAGATTCAGATCGCTACCAGCTACGGAACCATTTACCTGCGGAAGTCCTCGTAAAACTCAGCCCGGCAAACAGCTTGCGTAAAAAAAGAATTGGCTCTCAACCCGAGCGCTTCGATTCCCGTTCTGATTAAAGGTCTTTCGCCCAGTCCGTGGTTTTGAACCAATACGCGCTGCGCTCTTCCAGCCATTTGTTGGCGGCGCGCGATGCGATCCAGGCATTCAGAAAATTGACGAATTCCAGATTGCCGCGACGCACCGCAAAGGCCGCCGGATAGGTCGCGAGCGGAGTGTCGCAAACGCAGACGACATTCGTCGAGTAAAGGTTCGCGACGATCTCGGGCCTGGGGCTATCAGCCGCTGCCGCGTCCAATTTTCCCTGAATCAAATCATCAAAAAGCCGGCTGTCGTCGGTGTACGTCTTGATTTGAGCGTTCGGCAAAGCCTCTCCGACCATATCTTCCGCCGTGGTGCCCTCCAACACTCCAACGGTCACGCTGTCTTTGTCGAAGGATGCCAGCTTCGGGGACGCGCCCGCAAACTTGCTGTTGGCAGCCAGCGTAACGCCGGTGATGTTGTAAGGAGCGCTGAAATCCACTTGCAGCGCCCGGCTTGGATTGATGGAGAGCCCGGAGATTATGATGTCGAATCTTCCGGCCACCAGGTCCGAAATCAAATAACGAAATTCCTCGGGATAGAATTCCGGCTCCACTCCCAAGTCGCGCGCGAGCTTCTTGGCCACGTCAATTTCGAACCCGACGAGGTTGCCGTCCTTATCGTGAGTGGCCCACGGCACAATCTCGGAAACTCCGACGCGGAGCTTGCCGCTGCGCTTGATCTCCGCGAGCAGGTCCGCGTTGCCGCGCGGCGCAGCGGCTTGAGTCGGCGGCGCTGCGCTTTGGGGCGCCGCGGGCTCCGCTTTTGGAGCGACCGACTGTTGCGCAGGCGCCCCTGCGGCAAAAATCAGCAACACCGCGGCCGCAACCAGAGATTTCCACGACGCGGGAAGCATTTTCGGTTTCATGGCAGTCGCTCTCTCCTCGCGATCAACTAGCGATACTTGTTGGGCCGGTTGTTGTAGCCGTCATTGTATCCGGCCAAAAAGTCGTTCTCGTATTCCCTGGGAAAGCGATCGAGATATCGTTGATAATCGGGCCGGCGGTCGTCATCCCAATCGCGTTGTCCGTGGCGATAGCCGTCAAGATAGTAGTCGCGCCGGTTGGCGGCCACGTCATCGTTGGATTTGGAATTGGCGATCGCGGACCCGACGATCAGCGCCCCCAAAATGCCCGCCGCCACCGCCGCGCCGGTGTTGCTGCCGCCGTTCCCGCCTCGTCCGTACTCGAATTGCGCGCGACAACCGCGGTCAACCCAAATTCCCCGGTAGTCATAGCCCCAACTGTAGCCGTAATCACAACGCGAGCGGGAATTCTGCCGCACCAGGCGTACATTGTTCTGCGTGTCCGCTCGGCAATAGTGGTATCGCCCGTCGTTGCTTGCGCAGTTCAGCGAACCCGTTTGTGCCGTTGCCGGCGCTGCCACCATAACGAAACAGACGAGTAACGCGATCCAGGCCGGCTGCTGGTAATTCTGCATGGCGCTTCTCCTGTCCCTGCCGCAATTTCGAATTCACACTGCCGGGGCCGCAAACTTGGACGCAAATGTTACCGCTTCGCGGACTGAAATGCGATATTCGAGCGGCCGGGCGAGTGGCTGGCAGCGCGGCCGCGTTTGCAGCGTCAGGATTGCGCGCCGCCGCGGAGCTTTTCGAGCACGGTGAAAAATTCCGGGAAGGAAACTCCCACGCAATCAGCGTCGCGAATAGCGGTGTCACCTTCCGCGCCGAGCGCGGCCACCGCAAGCGCCATGGCAATGCGATGATCGCCGTGGGGGTCCACCTTCGCGCCGCGCAGCTTTCCCGCGGGCTGGCCTTCCACGCGCATACCGTCCGGAGATTCTTCCACGCGCGCGCCCATTGCGCGCAAGCCCGCCGCGAGAGCAGCGATCCGGTCGCTTTCTTTCACGCGCAATTCCTGCGCGTCGTGGATCTCGATTCCGTTCTCGGTAAAGGGCCCGAGCGCGGCAAGCATCGGCAGTTCGTCAATCATTTCCGCCACCTGTGCTCCGGAAATGCTGCCTCCCGCGAGCGCCGCATGGCGCACGGACACATCGCCTATAAGTTCTCCGTCGCGCAATTGCACCGAAGCCAGATTGATCGAAGCTCCCAGCGAAATCAGAAAATCCAGGACGCGGGCGCGCGTGGGATTCAATCCGACGTTGTGCAGCATCAGGGAAGATTCCGGGAGTATCAGGGCAGCGCCGATCAGGAAAACCGCCGAAGAAAGGTCGCCGGGAACGATCAAATGCCGTGGCTGCAATTTCGGCCGCGGATGAATGCTGATTTGCCCCGACGCGCTGGGCACCGAGGCTCCAAATTCGCGCAAGGCAAGCTCGGTATGATCCCGGGTGCGGATGGACTCGCGAACCGTCGTCACCCCGTCCGCGTAAAGCCCCGCCAGCAGAATCGCCGACTTTACCTGCGCGCTCGGTATGGGCAAGGTGTAGTCAATTGCACGCAGCTTGCCGCCGCGAATTTCCAGCGGCGCGCGGTCCCCATCCTCGGCGCGGATCTCCGCGCCCATCTGGCGCAGGGGATCGGTCACCCGCCGCATCGGACGGCGGCGCAGCGAGCTATCGCCGGTGATTTTCGAAGCGAAAGGCTGCCCCGCGAGCACCCCCGAAACCATTCGTATTGTCGAACCGGAATTTTGCGCATCAATCGTGCGCCGAGGGGCTTTCAGGCCATTCAGCCCCTTCCCCACGACGCGCACCCGTTCGCGATTGGTGTCTATCGCGATGCCTAGGCGCCGAAAACATTCGAGCGTGCTCGCGCAATCCGCGGCAGGGGAGTAATTGTGAATCTCGCTCGCGCCTTCGGCCAGCGCCGCCAGTATCGCGTAGCGATGCGAAATAGACTTATCGCCGGGGAGTTCCACCACGCCCGAGATTTGTCCTCCGGGCGAAATTGTCTTCTTGCTCACCGCGGGATTCTAACACGGCCCCATTTGCTTCCCGGATATGCGGCAGGTATCATGAATGTCTCATGCCTGTGGCCCTCCGGAGATTGATTCCAGCAGTTCTTGCCGCTCTGATTCTAATTTTCGGCGTAGCGACCAATGCCGACGATGCCCCCGCAATTTTTCCCCTCAGCCAGGTGACGCCCGGGTTGAAAGGCGAGGTTTACACCATTTTCACCGGCAACGAGATCGAGAAAGTGGACCTGGTGGTTCTCGGCGTCCTGCACAACGCGCTGGGACCCAAGCAGGACGTGATTCTCGTGCAGCTACTCGGCGAAAAGGTCGAGCACACAGGTGTGGTAGCGGGCATGAGCGGCAGTCCCGTCTATTTCGACGGAAAATTGGCGGGCGCGCTATCTCTCAAACTCGGCGTCTTCACCAAGGAAGCCATCGGCGGCGTAACTCCTATCGAAAACATGCTGGATGTGGAGAAATCCTCGGACCTTGCTCCGCAAACTCCGCGCGCCTCAGCCGCGAATAACCCAAGCGCAGCGCATGCGCCGCAAGTTCCTCTTCCTGAAAATTTTTCCAGGCTTACCAGCGCCGGCGCGGGCCAGTTTCTGGTTCCCATCGAAACTCCACTGATTTCCACCGGCCTTTACCCCGAGACTATCGCGCGCTTCAGCAAGGAACTTTCCGGCTGGGGAATGTCCATGATGGCTGGTGGGACAACCGCGCCGTCGCCCGAAGACTCTCAGCTAAAGCCGGGAGAGATGGTGGGCGTGGAATTAATTCGCGGAGACCTTTCGCTCACGCCGGGCTGCACGGTGACGACCGTTGAGAAAGGCCGCATCCTCGCCTGCGGTCATCCCATCTTTTCGTTTGGCAATGTATCCATGCCCCTGGCGCGCGCCTACGTGGTTACTACGCTCGCCTCGGCGATGGCTTCCACGAAAATCATCGACACCGGCGGAACGATTGGAACGCTGACGCAGGATCGCGTTACGGCAATTGCCGGCCAATTGGGCCCGGGTCCTCCGATGATTCCGCTGGACGTGACGCTGGTGACGCCGCTCGCGCAGAAGCAGTTCCATTTCGAACTGATTGAAAATCCCGAACTCACGCCCGTGCTGGTGGCTCTGGCCACTTACAACGGCATCGTCGGAAATGCAGCTTACGGCGAAGGCTCGACCCTGCAGTTGGACGGCGAGATTGATATCCAGGGCCACACCCCCGTCCAACTAAAGGATCTCTATGCGCCGACGGACATGCCCATTCCGGGAGGCTTTTTCGTGGCCACCAGCGTGCAAAGCGTGTTTTCGCGGATCTATTTGAATCCCTATGAAGCGCCACACGTGAACGGCATTCACTTGCGAGTGACGGCTCTGCCCGAGCGGCGCGGAGCCACGATTGACAACGCCTGGGTCGAGAAGAACGAGGTGAATCCAGGAGAGACCGTCGCGGTAAAGGTTCAGCTGCGCCCGTACCGCGGTGCCCCTTTCGTGCAGGAGATTCCGATCACGATCCCGGCGCAGACCGCCCGCGGCAACCTGCAACTTGTAATCAGCGACGCCGAAATCGCCAATCGCACGGTTGACTCACTCGAGGCATCTTCGCAGGGCCAATTGCCCGGCCTCGAGGAACTGATCAAGTTGATCAATCGCGACCACCAGAATGACCGCCTCTACGCAACGCTGCTGCAACCGACGCCGACATTGATGGTCGAAGACAAGGTGATGCCCAATGCTCCAGCGTCGGCAATCAACGTGCTGGACCAGCGCCAAAATCCCGGCGGCGCGCGCTTGCTCTACCAATCCATGACCGGCGAATGGTCGGTCGAAATGCATCAAGTAGTGTCGGGCGAGCGAACGCTCACGATCACCGTCAGGTGATGTCCGGCAACCAAGGAGATCTCGAACGATGAAACGGCGAACCATGCTGGCGGCAGTGCTGATCCTGGCGATTGCGGCGCCCGCGTTGGTTTACGCCGAGCACACCCATTTCTGGCGGCAATCCGATTACTCCGATTTCGAGAAGGGCACGGCCAAAGGCGTGGCGATCCGCAGCGACGGCCGGTTGATGCCCGCGCCAAAATTCGCGGCCTATTCCGACCCAAATCTCGCATATCTGTGGGCGCTGCGCATGGATTCGCGCGGGCGCATTTACGGCGCGGGCGGCTCGGATGCCAAAGTGCTTCGCTTCGACGATCCCAACAAGCCGACAACCGTATTTGAATCACCCGAGCTGGCGGCGCAAGCCATCACTTTCGACGCGCACGACAACCTCTACGTGGGCACTTCGCCGGACGGCAAAATCTATAAAGTCACTCCTGAAGGACAAAAATCCGTCTTCTTCGACCCGAAATCGAAATACATCTGGGCGCTCGCGGTGGACGCGCAGGGAGTGCTCTTCGCCGGAACGGGCGACGAAGGCAAAATTTTCGCAGTTACGCCGGAAGGCAAAGGCCAGCTTTTTTATCAAAGCGATGAACGCCACGCGCGTTCGCTAGCATTCGATTCCAAGGGCAATTTGTTGGTCGGTACGGACCCGGATGGCTTGATCCTGCGAATCGAAATCAGCCGCAAAGACCGGCAGGAGCCTCCCACCGCAGGGGCCTCATTCGTGCTCTACGAAACCGATAAGAAGGAGGTCACTTCCCTGCTCGCCGACGCCAGCGGAAAGATCTACGCCGCTGCCATCGGCGAAAAGCAACACGCCCCGACGCCCGCGCCGCTCACCGCCGTTGTTACTCCGCAACAAACTTCTCCGCTGAACGTGCAGCCGGGCGCCGCAACGATTTCAATCCAGCCGCAGGCCGCGCAGGTTGCCGCGCCCTTCTCCTTTTTCCCTTCCACCACCGGCGGTTCGGACGTTGTGGAGATTTCGCCGGAAGGCGCGCCAGCCACGCTTTGGACCTCGCGTGAGGAATTGGTTTTTGCGATGGGCTTTTCCGCGGACGGCAAAATTCTGCTCGGCACTGGAAACAAAGGCGCCATTATCGAACTGGAAGGCAGCAACGTTTATTCCAGCATCGCAAAAACAGCTTCCGCCCAGGTCACCAGCCTGATCGCGGGCCGCGACGGCACAATTCTCGTCGGCACCGCCAATCCCGGAAAAATATTTACGCTCGGCCCCGGCTACGAGTCCGCAGGCAGCTTCGAATCGGATCCTTTCGACGCCAAGATTTTTTCCCATTGGGGCCGCCTCACTTGGTGGGGAGACAACGGCGCCACGCAAGGTAAAGTCGCCTTCTACGTGCGTTCCGGGAATACTTCCAGCCCCGAGAAAAATTGGAGCGCCTGGTCCGGCCCTTACAAGAGCGTCGCCAGTGAGGCGGTGACCTGCCCTCCGGCACGTTTTATTCAATGGAAGGCCGTTTTCCTCGAGACCGGCAAGGGCGCTCCTCCCAACATTTCCTGGGTCAGCGTTGCGTACCAGCCGGAGAACGTTGCGCCGGTGGTGGATGAAATCTCCATTCAAGATCCCGGCGTCCGCGTGCAAGGATTCTCGGTGCCGCAAGGAGGCCCCGCGACAGCCGCCTCCGTGCAACTGAGAATGCCGCAGCGTCCGGGCGTCAATCCGTTCCCGGTGCTGGGCGCGATTACCGACACCGCGGCCAAGCCCCCGAAGGTCGAGGTGCCGCCACAAGGCTTCGAAGAAAAGGGCTACGCAAGCGTTCTGTGGAACGCGCATGACGATAACGATGACGACCTGATTTTCTCGATTTATTATCGCGGAGAAGGCGAGCAGAACTGGCGGCTCTTGAAGGACAAACTGACTCAGCGCTTTTATTCCTGGGACACCACCACCATGTCCGATGGCGCCTACTACCTGAAGATTGTCGCCTCGGATTCGCCGTCGAATCCGCCGCAGGACGCGTTGACAGACGAGCGCAGCAGCGACCGGTTTGAAATCGAAAACACTCCGCCGCGTATCGAAAATCTCCGCGCGGAGGCCAGCGGGCCGGTCGCGAAAGTCAGTTTTGATGGTGTGAGTTCGGCGGTTTCGATCGCGCACGCGCAATATAGCGTGGACGCGGGCGATTGGCTGACGACGTTTCCCGTGGGAGTATTGTCCGACGCTCCCAAAGAAAGCTACCAGATCGCGATTCCGGATTTGCCGCCGGGCGAACACACCGTCGCCGTGCAGATTTCCGATCAGTTCGACAACACCACGGCCGCGAAGGTCACCTTCACCGTGGCCTCCCGCCGCGCCAAGTAGCCCCGCCAGGCGGTCGCGCGGCTAATTATCCCAATTGCGCGACACGGACGTACGCTCGAATCGTTCAATCGCCGCGCCTACTCCGATCTGGCCGTTCCCATCCGCCTCGCGGTCCACGTGCACCACCCGCGCGTTGCATTTCACGTCCTCAATCGCGCGCCCGGTCAATTCCGTCGGCAGCGTAAAGAATATCTCCACGCTCTCGCCGACGCTGAGGCTATGCCGCGTCTTGAAGCGAATCCCCCGTTCCGACAAATTTACGGTTTCCCCTTGCTGCGGCAGCGGAATTGTTTCCAGGAACCGCGAGACTCCGCGCGCTTCTGTCTTTGCGCCTGTTGCAATCGCTGCGAATTCGTGTGTGATTACGTTAAACCGGACGGGGATCGCATAAGCCTTGCGGGGAACAATGCGGCGTTCATTGCTGGACATGGACTCCTCCTTCAAATTTCTTGTCGTTGAATTTGCGCGAAGTGCTTCCGGAAGGGGGAGTCTCAGAATTGCACCGGGCGAAGGCGCAGTCAACAATTATAATGTTCGGCGCGAAATTTCCGGCCAATCGGCAAAATACGCTGTGCCATAATGAACCGCGCCGATCATGCCCCCCGATTCCAAGCCGAGCAAATTTCAATCCGCCCCGCCAAACCTCGACGTCATTCGCGCCGCCTACCGGCGCATCGCTCCGCGCATTCATCGCACGCCGGTGGTAACTTCTTCCTCTCTCGATGAAATTGCGGGCGCGCGCCTCTTTTTCAAGTGCGAAAACCTGCAAAAAACGGGCTCATTCAAGATTCGCGGAGCTACCAATGCCATCTTCTCGCTCACCGAACAGGAAGCACGCAACGGAGTCGTCGCGCCGTCATCGGGCAATCACGCGGCGGCAATCGCGCAGGCCGCGCGTTGGAGAGGCATTCCCGCCTATATCGTCATGCCTTCCAATTCATCCGCCGCGAAGAAGCGCGCGGTCCAGTCCTACGGCGGCAAAATCACGGAATGCGAGCCCAACATCGCTTCTCGCGAAGCTGTCACCGCTGAAGTGATGAATCGAACGGGCGCGCACCTGGTGCATCCGTATAATGACGCGCGCGTCATCGCCGGCCAGGGCACGGCCGCGCTCGAACTGCTGAAGGAAGTTCGCGATTTGGACTTCGTAATTGCTCCGGTAAGCGGCGGCGGCTTGCTCAGCGGCACGGTCATCGCAGCGAAGGGCCTCCGTCCCGGCATTCGTGTGCTGGGAGGCGAGCCGCGCAATGCCGATGACGCCTACCGCTCTTTATCGTCCGGTAAGATTGAGGCAGCTTCCGCCGCGGAGACGATGGCGGATGGATTGCGCGCCGTATTGTGCCCGCTGACGTACTCAATTCTCCGCGACAAGCTGGACGAAGTTTCGCTTGTGACGGAAGACGAGATCGTGGAAGCGATGCTTTTGCTGTGGGAACGCCTCAAGCTCGTGGTGGAACCTTCCGGCGCCGTGGCGGCCGCGCCGGCGTTATTTCGCAAGATCGGCGCCTCTGGAAAGAAGGTGGGAATCATACTCTCCGGCGGGAACCTCGACCTCCACCAGCTCCCTTTCGCGCAGCACGGTTAGCGGCGAAACCGCGGAGAACTACAGATCGTCCGGCCGCCAATCGCTGGGCGGAAACGAAATTCCCCAGAAATTCGGCGCGGGATAATCGAACTCGATTGGAATCTGGTAGCCCTCGGGAATTTCGCGCGATGGCCGAACTACTTTACAGGCCACGCGCTCTCTGGTTCCGGAATGTTCCAGCACCAGACGCGTATCGGCCGGCAAACTCTGCTGGAGAATCACCAGCGCGCCGTGGCTATTCACGCTCAGGGTCGTGGTATCGAAACTGGTGGGCTTGCCCTTCAATGCCACGTGAATGCTGGCACGCACCCGCAACAGCACTCGCTGGCTGCGCCGTCGCTCTTCACCCGCCACCGCCTGCGTTCCTACGGATGCGCTTGCCGCGCTTGCGCGCGCCTGACCGGACTGCGCGCCCGACTGATTGCCAGACTGCACAGCTGCGCGTCCCGCCGTCTTCGCAGGCGCCGGCATCGTTTTTGCCGACGTTGTCGAGGATTTCGCCGCAGGAACCCTAAGCGTTTCGAGTTTCAAAGCTCGACACCCCAGAAATGTTGGTCGGCGGAAATCAGTTCCACTCCCAAATCCCATCCGTCTGGCCGTTGCATTCCCTTCCACACCACGTGCCCATCCACCGCGCGTCGCGTGGCCATGTTCGTCACACGCAAACGTGTCTGCAATTCCATTTCCTTTGGGCACACCAGCAGGCAGCCGTACGCATTCACGACTCGCGTGAATCCGGGCTCCAGATGCACTGGTCCCGCTTTGCCGTTCCACTCAATTATTACCGGCACGCGCGAGTTCATCCGGGGGCCGCGCCGCTTCTGGCGCATTCTGATATCTCTTGGCAGGTCTTCGCCAAATGGCATTCTGATTGAGTCCCCGCGAGGCTAGGACGAAACACGGGTCACCAATCCCCACATTCCGGGACGCTTTCGCGTCCTTCATCCATGCTAAGCAGCCGCATTTTCAGCGTCAATGGTACGAAATGACAGGTAGTTGCGGTACAGGTTGGCGGGCAAGACTGTACGAGAGGGCAATTGAAAATGGAAGGCAATTTGGAAGCAAATTCAGCGGTGCGCGCCCGCTAATCCGCCGAAATGTGGCCGTCCGCGAGTTCCGGATTCCCTTTTCCGGTCACTTTCCCGAAATGGACTTCCAGCCAATCCTGGAATGTATCCATGTACGTGTAAAACACCGGCGTCAGATACAAAGTAACCATTTGCGAGAAGATTAATCCGCCGACGACCGCGAGTCCCAGCGGCCGCCGGGCGTCCGCGCCGGGACCGATACCGAACGCGATAGGTGCGGTGCCCATCAAAGCAGCCATGGTCGTCATCGTGATCGGACGGAAGCGGATCAGGCAGCCTTCATAGATGGCTTCTGCCGCTGTCTTATGTCCGATTCGTTCGCGTTCCACCGCGAAATCCACCATCATGATCGCGTTTTTCTTCACGATGCCGATCAACATGATCACGCCCACGAAACCGTAGAGATCCAGGCTCAGATGAAAAATCTGCAGCGTGAGCAAGGCGCCAAATGCCGCCGAAGGCAAGCCGGAGAGAATCGTAATCGGATGAATGAAGCTCTCGTATAAAATCCCCAGGACGATATAAATCACCAGCACAGCCATGAACAGCAAAACTCCCAAGCCCGTCAGCGAAGCTTCGAACGCCTTCGCGGTCCCCTGGAACTGCGCGGTTACGGACGGAGGCAATTCCTCGCGCGCCAGCTTCTTCACCGAGTCCACCGCGTCGCCGATAGCCGTGCCCTTCGCCAGATTGAAAGAAATCGTCACCGCTGGAAGCTGCCCGAAGTGGTTCACGGTCAGCGGTCCCAGGCTGGATGATAAACTCGCCACCGCATTCAAGGGCACCAGCGTGCCGCTGCTCGAGCGGATGTACAGCATCGAGAGCGCGGCAGGATCTTTCTGGTATTTATCTTCAAGCTCCATAATCACCCAATATTCGTCGTTGGGCGCATAGATAGTGGAAACCTGGCGCTGCCCGTATGCGGTGTAAAGCGCGTCTTCCACTTGCTCCGCAGTCACGCCCAGAGCCGAAGCCTTGTCGCGGTCAATGTTCACGTTCACCTGCGGATTGGCGATCAGCAGGTCGCTGGTCACGTCCTGCAGGCCGGGCAGCTTGGCCATCTTCGCTTGGAACGCGGTGGACTCGCGGTACAGCTCTTCTGTGTCGGGGCTTTGCAGCGTCAGCTGGTACTGGCTCTTGGTCAGCTCACCCCCCACCTGAATGGGCGGCAGATTCTGCATGTAAGCGTTCATCCCCGTGACGGTCGCAAATTTCACTCCCAGTTCGTCTATCACCTCGTCAATGGTGGGGTGATGCGCAAACAGCGGCGCCGCAGCCCGCAGCGAGCTGCCGACCAGCGGCACGCTCGCGTATTTCGCCGCCAGCGCCGTAAGCGTCGGGCTGGGAATCAGCGGCCGTTGCGGGCGGTCTTTCAGGTGCAGGAACATGATTCCCGCATTGCTTGACGAAAAGTCTCCCACCCCCGAAAAGAAATCCCGCACGTTCGGATCGGCCAACGCAATCTTGTTCAATTCCAGCTGATGGGCCCGCATTGAATCGAACGAAATTCCCTGCTGCGCTTCAGTGGAAATGAAAATCTGCGAGCGGTCCTCCGGCGGCAAGAATCCCTTCGGGATCACTATGAATTGCCATACCGTAATCAGCAGAATCACTACGGACACCGCCATCACGAATACGCGGTGTCGCAAAGCCCACTGCAACGAAACGTCGTAGTAACGCAGCAAGCGCTCGAAAAACCGTTCCAGCGCCATGTACACGCGGCCGTGCTCCTGCTCCGCCGCCGGACGCAAAAATCGGCTGCACAACATCGGCGTGAGCGTCAGCGAAACAAACCCCGACACCAGAATCGCCGTGATAATCACCACCGCAAATTCATGCAGCAGCCTGCCCATGATCCCGCCCATCAGGAATACCGGCAGAAACACGGCGGCCAGCGAAACGGTCATCGAAAGAATGGTGAATCCGATCTCCCGCGAACCGCTCAGCGCCGCTTCCATTACGCCTTCGCCCATTTCCATGTGCCGGACAATGTTTTCCAGCATCACGATGGCGTCATCCACCACAAAGCCCACCGAAAGCGTCAAGGCCATGAGCGATAGGTTGTCTATCGTGTAGCCCAGCACATACATCACCGCAAACGTTCCGATGATGGACATCGGCAGCGCGAAACTGGGAATCAACGTGGCCGAAAGGTTTCGCAGGAACAGGAAGATGACCATGATCACCAGCACCACGGCCATGAACAGCGTGAATTTCACATCCGCCACGGAATTGCGGATGGATTCCGACGCGTCGTACAGCGTTTCCATCTGGATCGAAGGCGGGATAATCGCGCGGAACTGCGGGAGCAGCTGCTTCACCGCGTCAACCACTTCCACGGTGTTGGTGCCGGGCTGGCGCTCGATGGCTAGCACCACCGATTCGGTGTCGTTCCACCAGTTCGCCACGCGATTGTCCTGCACGCTGTCGTACACCTTGCCCACGTCTTCCAGGCGTACCGGAGAACCGTTGCGATAGGCCACGATCAACGTCCGGTAAACAGACGCGTGCGTGAGCTGCCCATTGGCCTGCAGCGTGAACGCGCGATGATCTCCATACAGCGTGCCCACCGGCATATTCACGTTGCCGTTTTGTACCGCGGTGTGCACTTCGTCCACGCCAATCTGCCGCGTGGCCAATGCTTGCGGATCGAGTTGAATGCGCACGGCATACTTTTGCGACCCGTACACTTGCACCTGCGCCACGCCCTTCACCATCGAAATCCGCTGGCCCATCAACGTCTC
The DNA here is from genome assembly GCA_963804655.1 of uncultured Acidobacteriota bacterium. Classification (GTDB taxonomy): domain Bacteria; phylum Acidobacteriota; class Terriglobia; order Acidiferrales; family UBA7541; genus Palsa-295. The sequence goes on from CAWDRE010000005.1 coordinate 40,648, forward strand.
GGCGTAGCGGTCCACGGTATAAGGAGGCAGCGACTTCGAACCCATCGCGATGTAAAGGATCGGCTGGTCCGCCGGATTCACCTTGTTGTAGGTGGGCGGCGTCGGCATATTCGGCGGCAATTGCGATGACGCGCGGGAAATCGCGGCCTGCACATCCTGCGCCGCGCCGTCAATGTTGCGGCTCAGGTCGAATTGCAAAGTGATGGACGTCCCGCCCAGCGAGCTCGACGAGGTCATCGAATCAATGCCTGCGATCGTCGAGAACTGTTTCTCCAGCGGCGTGGCAATCGCCGAAGCCACCGTCTCCGGGCTGGCTCCGGGCAAAGAAGCACCGACCTGAATCGTGGGATAATCTACGTTCGGAAGTTCGCTGACGGCGAGCGCGCGGTAACCGAGGACGCCGAACAGCAGAATTGACAGCATGACCAGCGTGGTCATGACCGGACGGCGTATAAATGGTTCGGCGATGCTGATCATCGAAATTCTCTAACTGCCCGGAGGGTTGGCCTTCACTTGGACCTTGATTCCAGGAATCAACCGCAGCTGCCCATCCGTCACCACGGTTTCACCCGGTGCGATTCCACTGGAAATCACCGCTTCGCCGTCCATCTGGCGCGCCACTTTCACCGGTCGCGATTCCGCAGTGTCGTTCGGCTTCACCACGAAAATGAAATCGCCTGACGCGCCGGTTTGCACTGCCTGCGACGGAACCACGATCGCCTTTTCCTCTTCCGCCAGCCGCAACGAAACCGTGGAAAACTGTCCGGGCCACAGGCGGTGATCGCCATTTGGAAATGTTCCCTTCAGCTTGATGGTTCCGGTGGTGTTGTCCACATTATTGTCCACAAACGTCAGGTAACCGGTTTCCGGCACGGTATCGCCGTACGGCGTAGCCGCGACCTGCAACCGCCCGCCGCTCATGTATTTCTTCACCACTCCCAGATACTGCTCGGGCACCGCAAAATCCACGAAGATGGGCGAAATCTCGTTGATCACCACCAACACCGGTACGTCATTTTCTTTTACCAGATTTCCCGGATAGACCTGCAGCGCGCCGGTACGCCCATCCACCGGCGAGTAAATCGTGCAGTACTGCAGCTGCAGCTTCGCGGATTCCACCGCCGCGTCATCCGCGTGAACCAGCGCCAGCTGCGCGTCGGCATTGGCCCGCATCTGATCGTATTGTTCTTTCGGAGCGACGCCCGCGGCGTACAATTTTTCATAGCGCGTCGCCTGCACCTGATTCAGTTCTTCCTGCGCTTGATCGCGCGCGAGATTGGCTTGCGCCTGCGCGAGCGACGATTGATACGGCCGGGCATCGAGAGTGAAAAGCAGATGGCCCTTCTTCACGAAGTCTCCCTGCTTGAAATGTACCTGCTCCAGGATCGCGTTCACCTGACTCTTGATCGAAACAGTCGAATAAGCTTCCGCCGTCCCAATTGCGGTTAGACTGATCGGTACCGTCTTCTGCTCAGCCTTCGCCACCGTCACTGGAACGGCCAGGTTGGGCGCCGTTTCCGCCGTCCTGGTGGTGCATGCGGACAAACACAGCGACATCGCCAGCAAGGCGATCGGTCCAGCGGAATCTTTGGCGGCTTTCCTAAGTAGTTGCGTCATTGCTCGCTTGTTTTTGCGGTTTCAATCGGCGCAGCGGGCCGAGGCGGCTGCTGCATGTTTCGCCGGCCCAACGGACCATGCTCGACCCACAATTCGCCCTATTTTACAGCCTTCCCCGCACCGGCATCCGAAATTTCTCGGTGCAGTATCACGCCAAATTGGCGCAGCGCGGCAAACTTCGCAGGCACCTCACACCGGTCTTAACTTAGACGTGGCACTCGGCGGAAGGCATCAGAAAAAAGCAGAAAAGCTCAATCAGCAGCGGCCTGATCAAGGAGCCAAAGCACGCGTCCATCCACCGGACGCACCCTGCCGGCCGGATACTGGCTAGGCCGCGAATCGGGCTCGGAACGCAGCGCGGCCAGAATTTCACGCTTGTCCTTGCCGGCCACCAAAAAATACGTGTTGCGGCTGCGGTTCAGCACCGGCAAAGTGAACGTCAGACGGTTCGGCGGTTTCGCCGCAACTTGCACGGAAACGACCCAGCGCCGCTGCTCTTCCAAGGCTGGCGAACCAGGAAAAAGAGACGCGGTGTGGCCCTCTGGTCCCAGGCCCAACAACGTGACATCAAATTCCGGCTCCGCCGCGCCAAAAAATCCACGCAGTTGCGCGTCGTAGGCCTCCGCCGCCTTTTCTGGCGTCGGCAAGCTCGTGGGTGCCGGATGCACGTTTGCCGCCGGAATGGGCACATGCGAAAGTAGCGTCTCGCGCGTCATGCGATAGTTGCTCAGCGGGTCATCCGCCGGCACGTACCTTTCATCTCCCCAAAACATGTCAACGCGATCCCAAGGGGTTTCGTCACGATATTTTCCGGGCGCGCCCCACAGCGCGTACATCTTCGCCGGCGTGCGCCCGCCGGAAAGCGCAATCGCGAAGCGGCCCCGCTCCGCGATGGCGTTGTGCATATCGTGCAGCAATGCTTCCAGAGCCCCCCGGCTGAGGGCGTCAATGTCCGAAAATACACGCGTATCGAGTTTCATCGGAGATAAATCCTGGCCAGCCTGGCAATCTGCGCTGGCTAGAGGCTTTCTGCTACCTGGTTAATGTGCTTCTGCGCTGATTCCCAGCTTCGCAAGCTCATCTCGCAACTGCGCCACGTTTTGAAATTGAATTCCCTGCATCCCAATTTCCCGGGCGCATTCCAGGTTCAATCCCCGGTCGTCAATCAGGACGGTTTCCTCCGGATCGCGCTGCGCTATTTCCAGCGCCAGCCGGTAAATTTGCTCTTCCGGCTTCCGCACTCCCAGATAGCAGGAACTGAAGAAGGCCTGAAAATAATCCCGCAGATGAAACTTGTGGATCCGGTATTCGTTGATTTCGCGCGATTCATTATTCAGCGAAGCCATCAGGTACGCGCGTGTCCGTGCGAGTTTTCCCAGAAATTCCAGCGGCTCGGCAAAAGGCTGCGATTGCTCGAACATGAATTTCTCGAAATCCTCTTTGCTGAACGCCCTCTGTTTGTAAAAAATCGTTCTGCGCAGATATTCGTCCAGCGTCGCCCGGCCCGTCTCAAAAGCATTCAGCATCAATTCGTGGCGATCCTCGAAATCGGCCCATTCGAGCTGAAATTTCTCGACGGCGGCCCGGCGCGAATGGCGATCCCAGCCATTGGTCAGAATCACCCCGCCATTGTCCCAGAACAACGCGTTCACTTTTGCCATCGTGCCCTCTATTCGCGATGTGCGGCGAGCTTGCTTTTCCGGACCGCGCCGGCCGCTACATTATCCCCGGATATGCTTGCGCGCCGAAGCCAATTTTGCGGTCGGCCGTGTTTGCAATTCTTGCCGGGCGCGCTCGTTCTATAATCGTAACCGGGTCTCAGCGAGCAAACGACGACATGCCTGCCCGTCGCAAAAGCGCGAATGCCAAAGTTTTCACCGTCGGACATTCCACGCGGCCCCTGGAAGAATTCATAGCGATGCTTCGGAGGTACGGCGTTCAGCGCGTGATAGACATACGTACCATCCCTCGCTCGCGCCACAATCCTCAATTCAATCGCGAGACGCTTGCCGCGGCTCTGCGCGCTGCGAAGATCGGTTACGTGCACCTGAAAAAACTCGGCGGCTTGCGGCATGCCAAGCCGGACTCGCAGAACCTCGGCTGGCGCAACGCCAGCTTTCGCGGTTTTGCCGACTATATGCAGACTGCGGAATTTCAAGCAGGCCTGGAACGCGCCCTGAAGCTCTCGTCCGCCAAGCCCTCCGCCCTGATGTGCGCCGAGGCGGTGCCGTGGCGTTGCCACCGCTCCATGGTTGCCGACGCGCTCGCGGTGCGCCACGTTCCCGTCGAACATATCTTGAGCGATTCACGCACACAGCCGCACACGCTAACGCCCTTCGCTCGCGTCAAAGGCAAGCAGATCACTTATCCCACGGACGAGCCGGCCGCGCCTTGAGCAAAGCTCCGCGCAACGATAATGCCGGCGATTTACTAATGCATCGGAGGAGCGGCTGAATCTTTAGGAGGCCGTTTCATAATGAAGCACAACGGCACCAAGCACGCAACCACCAGCGCCATTCCCGACACCACATCAGTGTAAGCCAGCGTGGCAGCCTGTTGCTGCAACATAGCCGCCATCCGCCCGTACGCCTGATGCGCCGCTTCCGCAGGACTCAGCCCCTGGCTGCGCAGTGAGGCGGTCAACCCGTCAAGCATCTGGCGAAACTTAGGGTTTCCGGCGTTCATATGCCCGGATAGATATGTCTGTCGCTCCTGCGTCGAGCGCGTGATGAACGTGCTGATCAAAGCGATCCCAATGCTCCCGCCGATATTCCGGATAAAGCTGATCATGCTCGAAATTTGATTGTTCTTCTCCTGCGGCACGTCCACATAAGAAAGCGTGTTGGAAGGCACGAAGATGAAAGCCAGTCCCATCACCTGATAGACGCGCAGCATCGAAGCCGTCCTGAAATCCATCCCCAAGCTGATGTGCGTGGCCATGTAATAGAGCGCCGTGGCCGTGGTCGCGAATCCCAGCGACATCAATAACCGCTGATCCATCTTCGACACCAGCATCCCCGAAATCGGCATCATCAGCATCATGATGAATCCGCCGCCCGCCAGGGCTTCTCCCGCGCTTACCGCCGAATAACCAAGCTCCAATTGCAAAAACTGCGGAATCAATACAGTGGTGCCGTACAAAACGATGCCCAGCACAAACATGAAAAACATCGCCGTCGCAAAATTGCGCTTTTTGAGCAGCTTCAATTCCACGATGGGATGTTCGTGGCGCCATTCCCAAATCACCCAGGTCACCAGCAGCACGACCGCCACCACTAATAGGGCGGCGATCCAATGCGAGGAAAACCAATCCGATTCCTGGCCTTTATCCAGAACGATCTGCAACGCTCCGATTCCCAGAGCCACCAATCCCAGGCCGATGTAATCAACCTGAACTCCTTTGCGGCGCACTCTTTCCTGCTCCAAGTACGGTGGGTCCTCCACCAGGCGATGGGTGAGATAGAGCGAAATCAAGCTGATCGGCACATTGATGTAGAAGATCCAGCGCCAGCTGTAATTGTCCGTGATCCATCCGCCGAGCGTCGGGCCGATCGCCGGCGCCACCACAACGGCCATTCCGTAAACGGCAAACGCCATGCCGCGCTTGGACGGCGCGAACGTGTCCGCCAGAATGGCTTGCTCGCTGGGCTGTAATCCTCCGCCGCCGGCTCCCTGCAACACGCGGAACAGAATGAGCATCCCCAGGCTCGGCGCCAGTCCGCACAAAAAGCTGCTCCCGGCGAAGAGCGCCACGCAGGACATGTAAAAACGTTTTCGCCCCAGCCGGGTGGCCAGCCAGGCGCTGATCGGAAGGATGATGGCGTTCGAAACCAGGTAGCTGGTGAGCACCCAGGTGGATTCGTCGGAACTGGCGCCCAGCGTGCCGGCGATATGCGGCAGCGCCACGTTGGCGATGGAGGTATCGAGCACCTCCATGAACGTCGCGAGCGTCACCGTCAGGGCGATGAGCCAGGGATTGTGGCGCGGGCGCCACGCAGCGGCGTCGAATGTCAGTTCGGCAGTGGCCAAGTTTCACCGCGCTTGCAATTCGGCGCTTCGCATTATATACATGCATGTATGTATGCTGTAAAGCGCCGTGGCGCGTGCTCGTAACCACACCATGAGAGCCATTCGGAGCTACACGCTGGCGACAGCTCGCAGAATCCCCGCCGGCTCGCGCCAGCAGGCGCGCACCGACGCCACTCGCAAAAAACTTCTGCAAGCTGCCGAGCAGCTTTTCGCGCGCGATGGTTTTGAAGCGGCCCGGCTGGAAGACATCGCCGCGGCGGCCGGCTACACCCGCGGCGCGTTCTACGCAAACTTCGATAGCAAAGAAGATATTTTCTTCGCGCTGCTGGAACACTGGGTCGCGCAACGCATCGCCGAGGTGAATGCCCTGCTTCGCCAGCACCAGAATCCCGCACAGCGGCTGCGCGCCCTGCGCAACTATTACGCGCAGAACGCCAAAGACCGCCGGCTGGTCCTGCTTTCCCTGGAATTCAAGCTCTTTGCCGTGCGCCATCCCGAGGCTGCCGCGCGTTTGCGAGCCCGCCGCCAGGGACTCGCCGATTGCGGCGGCGAACTGCTGCAGCGCGTTTCGAAGTCGCTCGCGCGATCGCTCCCGGTCTCCAGCACCGCCGCGGCAACGGTGCTCGGCGCCTTCTCTCACACTCTGTTCCTCGAACATTTGGTGGATCCGAAATCGCTTTCGGGCGCGGAGATTCGCCGGCTTCTTGAATTGGTCTTTGACGCGGTCTTGGTGGTTAAGGACTAGCGAATAAACAGGAAATTATTTCGCGGTAGCTGCCAATCGCATTTTCTTCGCGGTCTTCCGTTCACCTCAAGGAATGTCTCTTCCCTCCCCTGCATCGAGCACCCAGAACCTGTGCGCCGCCTTGCGCGCATCCAGCGCTCGCTGCAGTTCGATCACCGGTTCGTCCTGCCCGTCATCCGCAAGGCGAAACGTTCCGAAGTGAATGGCGATGCTGGTAGCAGCGCCCACTTCCTCATGCGCGCGCACCGCATCTTCCGGAGAAATGTGCACGGGTCCCATGAACCACTGCGGGCGATACGCGCCAATCGGCAAGAACGCCAGGCGAAGTTGCGGAAACTGCTCGCGGATTTCGCGGAAATGCGCGCCGTATGCGGTATCGCCCGCGAAATAGACGGCGCCGGACGGCCCTTCGATCACGTACCCGCACCATAGCGTCTCGTTGCGGTCGCGTAACCCGCGCCCCGAAAAATGCCGCGCCGGAACCGCTGTAATTCGCAACTTGTCGAGCGCGTCGGCGGATTGCCACCAATCAAGTTCGCGGATTTGTGAACGATCCGCGATGCGTTTCGAAATCAGCCGCTGAGCGACACCCAAGGGCACACCAAATCCCGGCCGCCACTGCGACGCAATCCTCCGCAATGTGGGAACGTCAAAATGATCGTAGTGGTCGTGGCTTTGCAGAACCAGATCAATGACCGGCAGGTGCTCGAACCGAATTCCCGGCGCGCGATGCCGCCGCGGCCCAATCCACGAAAGCGGGCTGGCTCGCTGCGACCAGATTGGATCGCAAAGGATATTCACGCCATCCATCTGGATCAGGACGGTCGAATGGCCCACGAACGTCGCGCGAATTTTCCCGTCGCTCACTCGTTCGGGCGGCGGAGGCCCGGGCACGGCATCAATCCATTTCCGCCACGCTCCGGGCTCGCGGTTCGCAAGCCATTTGGCCACGCTTCCCGCTCCGTGCGGCATTCCGTTCGGTGAATTGTAAAAATGCTGGCCGTCGAAGTGATCGGACACCGGTCCGTAATAAAGCGCCATCGCGATCGCGGCCCGGGCTACTTTTCGCCGGCGGCTTGCGCCTTGGGAGCGGTGATACTCGTCGCGGGACCGCCCGACGCCTGCGCCGGCGCCCATTTCCGCACCGACGTTCCGCCCGTCACCATCGGCTGAATGTCCGGCCCGAAGAAGACGTAAGGATGGATGCCCTCAGGCGCGCTCACTTCGTCCAACCGCTTGCGCAACTCCGCGGGAATCGTGATTTCCGCCGCCTGCAAATTGTCGTTGAGCTGTGAAATCTTGGTGGCGCCAATGATGGTTGACGTGACGCCCGGCTGCGTGATCACCCAATTCAGCGCCACCTGCGCGACCGGCTTATTCATCTGCTTCGCCACGTCAATCAAGACATCATGAATCTTCCAGTTGCGCTCGCTGAACTTGTTGAAAGCCGGATTGCCGGAATTTTTGGTCGTCTCCAACCGGCCTTCGCCTTTTCCGGAGTCAGCGCCTTCGCGCTTGTATTTTCCAGTGAGAAATCCGCCGGCTAGCGGACTCCAGGGACAAACGCCGATCCCCAGTTCCTGCGCGACCGGAATGTGTTCCCGCTCGATGTTGCGCTCGACCAGCGAATATTCCAGTTGCAGCGCGATGAGCCGTTCCTTCCCTTCTTTTTCCGCCAAAGTTTGCGCGCGCGCGACGTACCACGCCGGCGTATCCGAAAAACCGTAATAGCGAATCTTGCCGTCGCGCACCAGATCCGTAAGCGTCGAAATCACTTCTTCCACCGGAGTCACCAGGTCCCACGCATGCAGCCAATAGAGATCAATGTAATCGGTCTGCAGCCTGCGCAATGACGCTTCCAGCGCCTGGTAAGTATTTTTCCGGCCGTTGCCGCCGCTATTGGGATTTCCTTGCTCGGAATTGAACGTGAATTTTGTCGCCAGCACGATGCGGTCGCGCAGCTTCTTCTCGCTGATGAACTTTCCCACCAGCTCCTCGCTTTTCCCGCCGGTGTACATGTTGGCGGTATCCACGAAGTTCCCGCCCCAATCCACGTAACGATCGAACACCTCGCGCGCTTGCGCTTCGTCGCTGCCCCAGCCCCACTCGGTACCAAACGTCATCGTTCCCAGTGAAAGCGGGCTTACCCGCAATCCCGAACGTCCCAGCGTTATGTAGTCCTGCCCGCTCATTTTGAAAACCTCCTTGTCCCCGGTTGGATGCCGTGGGTTTGCCGCGCGACTCACGGCATGTGGTCATTTCAGAACTTCATGACAGCGCGTGCCAGCGCGCCATCGCGTCCCGCAACCGAATCCTGTTTATTATTCGCCACCGCCACGATTATGCTATACCTCTTCCCGAAAACACGCGGGACGGAGGACCCCAGAGTGGAGGAAGTCGCGACCCAGAAGGTTTCCCTGGCGGTAGCGGACGGCTCCACGATGGACGCTTTCGTTGCTCGTCCGGCGGCGAGCGGGAAATATCCTGCCATTCTCGTTTTTCAGGAAGCGTTCGGCGTCACCGCTCACATTCGAGACGTCGCCGAGCGCTTCGCAAAAATCGGGCTGGTCGCGATCGCTCCGGAGCTTTTCCACCGCACCGCTCCCGGCGCTGAAATCAACTATGACGACGCGCCCACCGCGATGCAGCATGCGCGAGCCGCAACCACCGAGCAGCTGATCTCCGATATTAAGGCCGCCTACGAGTGGCTCGTTAGCGATCCCGGCGTGCATACGGATCGCATTGCGAGCGTAGGCTTCTGCATGGGCGGCCGCGCCTCGTTTCTCGCGTGCGCCAAAGTTCCGCTGCAGGGTGCCATCTCCTTCTACGGAGGCGGCATCGCGCCCGCGCTGCTGCCGCACGTGGCGGAACTGCACGCGCCAATTCTATTTTTCTGGGGCGGCCTCGATAAGCACATCGGCCCGGATCAGACGCGCGCCATCGTGGATGAATGCAAGCGCTTGGGAAAACCGTACGTCAACGTCGAATTCTCCGACGCCGATCACGCCTTCTTTCGCGATGTCGGCCCCAAATATCATCCCGAGGCCGCCAGCCTCGCCTGGGGCCTCATACTATCCTTCCTGCATCTGCATGTAAGAGAGCCCCACAAGCGCGCGCGCATTCGTTAACCCAGCGCACAGGACAGAAACCAAGTCGCCGGCAGCTTCCGCAGCTATGCCCCAGGCACGCTTTGGTCGAATCACCGGCGGCGCTTTCCCCGTCGTGTCTTACTTCGTTCCACGACGCGCGGACTTCGGAAGTTCGCTTTGCAACCGAGCCGTCCCCTGTGGTAAACCTCGAGCTGCAGCGCGGGTGTCCAATAGAAGATGTCGAAGGACGGAAAATGAGTGAAACGGCAGATGCGGACCGTCTGAAATTGAAGCAGTTGCTGGACGAAGCGCGAGCGCTCAATCTTACGATGTTTCCTGACCAACAAAAGGTATGGGTCGCGGAAAGTCCTCTCGCGCAAGAGATTAAATCGCTTCTTGCAAAGCACCCAGAGTATTACGCCGAGATCCGCGCTGTCGTCGGCGCAGTCTTCCCCGACCCCAAACGCTAGCCTCTGCGCATCAAGTCAGCCAGACAGTCAGTACCGCCGGCACGTACCTGCCGCAACGGGCGGAGATGCGGCGGTGTGCGACAAACGCGCTGAGGGTAACGCGCCGAACCGGGAATGTTCGCAGCAGTCACTCGAGCAAACACGTGGGGGCTGGTTAGCGCAGATGGTTACACGCAGCGAGCAGCGACGTAACTAAAAGAAAATGCGCGGGTGAGCCTGTAAGCCGGATTCGCTGGGCGAGATTGAAAACAAATAGGTTGTTTGGAGTCAATTGCCATTCGCTGTCAATGATGTCAACTTGGGCAGTGTCGGCAGGTTTTGCGTCACACCGGCGTCACAAATCCTATACCGCCAATTCAAAGGATCAGCACCTCTCTCAGGAAAAGCCGGAGAAGATTCGGCATTACTTTGCGAGAGTTCCGTCAGGGAGAACAACCACCCCAACACAACCACCGGTGACCGTGTTGTACTCAGAGCATCGTTGGAAGTGGAAATCCGAGGGTTTGAAGTTCAGAAGTCCAGAAACGCTGCTGTATCGCCACAAGACCATTCTTCGGTCAGGAAGCACCAGCCAGTAATCGCCATACTGAATCGTTGTCAGCGCAATCCTGTCTTGTTCGGCTCGGACTTCGTCTGCAAGGGCGCTCTTACCCATAGCAGTCATATCAGCCGCAAAAAGATTCATTGCCTTTTCGCTGAATGAATGGTTGTGTACCCACAGGAGTTGAGTTTCGTACCCCGGGTACTTCTCGGCAAGGGCTCTTAGCCAAGGAACAGAGAAGACAAGTTCTTCGTATTTCTCTGCGTTCTGAAGAAAATCTTCTGTACCAGATACTTTCCCATCCCGGTACAAAAATATTGCACTTTCGGAAAAACCGGGAGGAAATGACGCCCGCCTCAAAACAACGTGTAGGTTCTCTTCATGGGGTTGATTGCCCTTCCATGCGACACCATAAGCTACGCCGTGATAGGGATTAATATCGGCACTTTCGACCGTGTACTTCTCTCTGAGGGTCGTTAATGTGCTTCCAACCCGATTCTCGACATTGAGCAACTTCCAATCCTTTTCGATGTGCCGCATGACGGCTTCAGCCAAATTCACATCGAGAGTGTCACCCGCAATGCGAGACCGGTTCGTCGCCTTCTTGGGCATGAGTGCTGCTACAGCCCTAGATACATCTGCGTTGTAGGTAGTAATTTCCTCGCTGCCCCTCTTCACCTTCCACGGCAGCATGAACAGATACTGGGAAGTCGAAAGCGCAGATACGGTTGAGCCATCCTCGAACGTCACTTCCACCTTGGCGGAAGGATAGTCATCGGTGCGGCTAAAATTGAACAGATTGGGGACCACCCGCCGAATTAAAGATTCGTCCGTAAACGATGTCTGATAGAGGGCTTTCTGGTTGGGTGCGGCACTATCGAAGTTCCCTCCATATTTTTCCACTGCTGGAATTGCATTGGCATCCAGCCATGCTTGATTGATACCAAGGTTTAATGGTTCGGGTGCGGCAATCGTGGGTTCCCTAAGAGCAGCTAGAAGCGACTCGACAGTGCGAGCCTCGATTCGGTCATGTTTGCCCCGGTAACCGTCTCGGTCTCGGCTTATCATCTCTTCTGTCTGGCTCGGTGTGCCGAGACCACCCCATTTCGATTCAATCGTGACCTTAACTATGCGGGATTGCTGAGCCATGCACGGTGAAACAAGCAAAAGCAACAAGCAGAATCTGACAAGGGCAGCGCAGCGTTTCATGATTTTTCAAGTATTACTAACAGCGGAGATGTGTTCAAGCCTTGCGTTGTGGCGGCTAGTGCAATTCCCGGCACACGGGCGTCACATCATAGGAAGGTCGGCTGTAAGTGCTTGAATGGCAAATACATTGGCGGGTGAGCCTGTAAGCCGGATTCTGTTCGCCGTGTGCCAAGCGCTCCCGACTTGCATCGAGAATTCCCAACGCACTGCGCGACGATCATTCCTCTAGGTCCCGGATCGCTCCGGGACTCCAGCAGCCTACCCGAGGGTCGCAGCAGTCCGCTCCTGCGAGCTCGCTGCATACGGGCTGGGCCAGCCCTCCCCTCCTATTTGGCCTTGCTCCACGCGGGGTTTTCCGTGCCCCGGATGTTGCCATCCGGGCGGTGGGCTCTTACCCCACCTTTTCACCCTTGCCAAATGCGCTCGACCGAAACAGGCAGCCCCGTGGTTTCCCGCAGGCCTGCCGCCGAGGTCCAAGCCTCACCGGCGGTTTAATTTTCTGTGGCACTTTCCGTAGACCCGACTTCACTGCCGGCTTTCACCGGCGCACTTCCCATGAAGCGCGTCCCCCTGGCGTTACCAGGCGCGTCGCCCTGTCGCTGCCGTCTCTTGCGAGGTCGCAGCGATCGGAGTCCGGACTTTCCTCCCGTCCATCCCGCTCGCGCGGAACAAACCGGCGATCATCCAACTCACCCGCTTTCCCAATTATACGATAGGGAGCGTGAATTCGGAGGCCCAATGACGTGGATAGAAACAGAAACACGCGACAATCGCGCTACGGACGGGGACCGTCACTATTTCGCCGACACTAATTTGTCGAACTGCGCTTCGTTCAGTATTTCCACTCCCAGCGACTTTGCTTTCTCCAACTTCGACCCCGCATCCGCGCCCACGACCACATAATTCGTCTTCTTGCTCACCGACGATCCCGCTTTGCCTCCATGCGCGGCCACCAAAGCTTCGGCATCCTCGCGCGACCGCCGCTCCAGCGTCCCGGTAAACACAAACGTCATCCCCGCAAACCGCGTATCCTTCAACTCGCGTCGCGCTTCCTTCATATTCACACCCACGGCGCGCAAGCGCTCGATCAATTTCCGGTTGGCCGCCTCCGAAAAGAATTCGCGGACGCCCGCCGCGATCTTCGGGCCCACTTCGGACACTTCGACTAGCTCTTCGTCGCTAGCCGCAGCTGCCTTATCCATCGAGCCGAAATGCTCGGACAGCAATTGTGCCGTGCGCTCTCCCACAAACGGAATGCCGATCGCATAAATCAATCGCGCCAAACTGTTTTTCTTGCTAGCCGCAATCTCATCCAGTAAATTCTGCGCCGATTTTTCGCCCATGCGCTCCAGCGCCGCCAGCTCGTCCAAATCCAACTTGTAAAGATCGGCGAAATCCTTGATCAAATCGTTTTCGAGCAGCTGGTCCACCACCTTCTCGCCCAGCCCATCAATATTCATGGCATGGCGCCCCGCAAAATGCAGAAACGATTCCCGCCGCCGCGCCGGACACGAAACGTTCACGCACCGATACGCCACCTCTCCTTCCGCGCGATGCACGCGCGTCCCGCACACCGGGCACCTCTCCGGCATCTTGAATTCTTTCTCCTCGCTGCCATGCTTCACCACTTTCAGCACGTGCGGAATCACTTCGCCTGCCCGCTCCACCAGCACCGTGTCACCCGCATGCACTCCCAGGCGCGCGATTTCATCCATATTGTGCAAAGTGGACTTCGTCACCGTCACGCCGCCGATTTGCACCGGCTCAAACACGGCGAAAGGAGTCAGCACCCCCGTCCGCCCCACGCTCACTTCAATCTGCTTCAGCAAAGTCGTTTCCTGGTGCGCCTGATACTTGTAAGCAATCGCCCAGCGCGGCGCCTTCGACGTGTACCCCAATTCGTTCTGCAATCCGATCTCGTTCACCTTCACCACGATGCCGTCAATATCAAATCCCAATTTCTCGCGCTTGGAATCCCAGCGATTGATGTATTTCTCCACCTCTTCGATTCCCGTCAGCAATTCCCAATCCTCGCTCACCTTGAATCGCAGCACACCCAGCGTCTCCAGCACTTCGGAATGACGTTTCTTCGGCACGCGCCCATCTACCAGCAGGTAATACGCGAAAAATCCCAGATTACGCGACCTCGTGATATTCGTATCGAGCACGCGTACCGAGCCCGCCGCCGCGTTGCGCGGATTCGCGTAACGCTTCAAACCCAAGGCGTCTTGCTGCTCGTTCATCGCGTCAAACGCCTTGCGTGTCATGATCGCTTCGCCGCGCACCTCAAACGAACTTGCAATCCCCGCCTTTTTCAAATCCGCCACGCCGATGCTCAGCGGAATCGAGCGAATCGTACGCACGTTCGGCGTCACATCCTCGCCCGTCGTGCCGTCGCCGCGCGTCACCGCGCTTACCAGCACGCCCTTCTCGTAGATCAACGACATGCTCAGCCCGTCGAACTTGTGCTCCGTGACGTACTCGATTTTTTCCCGTCCCGTCAATTCGCGCACGCGCCGGTCAAAATTCGCCAAATCCTCGAACGAAAATGCGTTGTCCAGGCTGATCATCGGCGTCCTGTGCCGCACCGCCTGGAATCCTTCGCGTGGCGCGGCGCCCACCCGCTGCGTCGGCGAGTCCGGCGTCACCAATTCCGGATGTTCCGTTTCGATTTTCTTCAGCTGGTGGAAAAGCTTGTCGTACGCCGCGTCGGAAATTTCCGGATCGTCCATCACGTGATACAAATACTCGTGGTGCCGGATTTTTTCCCGCAGGCGTTCGATTTCTTTCACCACCGCAGCGTTCTTGGACATGGAAACCTCGGAGCTCCGCGAGCCACAAATACGCCGGATATTATACAATGTGCGTTTGTTTCCACAGGATTAGCCGAACTGATGCCCCACGGAATCCAGGACGCGCTGTTGATCTATAACCCGACCAGCGGGAGCCGCCGCCATCGCCGCTTCGCTGAGATCGAGCAGGCTGTCCGCATTCTCAAGGAGCAGGGAATCTCCGTCGAGCTCGCCGCCACCACCGCTAGCGGCACCGCGCAAGGCATCGCGCGCCAGGCCGTCAACCAGCGCCGCGGCATGGTCATTGCCTGCGGCGGCGATGGCACCATCAACGAAATTATCAACGGCCTCGCCGGTAGCCACGTGCCCATGGCGCTGCTTCCCGCCGGCACAGCCAATATTCTTGCCAAAGAACTTCGCATTCCGTGGGATATCCCGCATGCCGCGCGCTTGATTTCCGAAGGCGTAATCCGCCGCATCGCGCTCGGCCTGGCGACCTCGACGAACGGCGCTCATTCCGCCGATATGCCGCCCCAGGGCCGTTACTTCCTGAGCGTCGCCGGTGCGGGACCGGACGGCGCGATCGTCAACGCCGTCAACGGCGAATTGAAAAAACGCGCCGGCGTAATCGCCTATTGGGCCGAAGGCGCTCGCCAGCTTTTCCGCTACGATTTTCCCGAGATGCGTGTCCGCTCCGATGGTCAGGAACGCCGCGCTTCGATTATCGTCGTCGGCAGGACCGTCAATTATGGCGGCCCATTCAAAATCACCACTGGCGCAAGCCTCTTCGAGGATTCTTTCGAATTTCTCACCAATTCCTCGCGCAGCCGCCTGCGCTATCTCGTCTGTCTGCCTGCGCTGTGGCTCGGAAAACTTCGCGGCATGGACGGCATAGCCGCCTGGAAGGACACCGAAGTGATCTGCGAATCCGCCAACGGCTCGAAAGTGTACGCGCAGGTGGACGGCGAGCCGATCGGCAGTTTGCCGCTGACGTTTCGCATCGTGCCGGACGCGCTCTCCCTGGTGACGCCCGCGGCCCTGAAGTAGCCAGCCGCGCGGCAAATATTTCATCGGAGGCGCAGCACTTTACACTGTGCTAAAAATTAACGTGGATGTCATCCCGAGCGCAGCGAGGGATCTGCTTTTCATGGTCCGCGCGACCCGGGGGCTTTAGCCCCTGAAGCCGGACTCTTCGATCGTGCCCAAACCCCTGCGAAACACTCACAGACCGAAAAGGACCCGAGAGTGGAACCAGTCACTCATGCGCTGACCTCTCTGGTGCTCGCGCGCGCCGGACAAAGGCATTTGCCGCGCTACGGCACGGCCATGCTCATCGTCTCCGGCGTCGCAGCCGATCTCGATTACCTGAGCTATTTCGCCGGCGCCAGCGCTTTTCTCCGATTGCATCGCACGCTTCTACATTCGCTTCTCGGCTCCGCCGTCCTGGCTTGCGCGCTCGCGCTCATGTTCTGTCTGCTGGATCGCAAACATATGCAACGGCCCTCCGCCACGGCTCTGCCACCGCTGCCCTTCGTGGCCGCACTGATGGTCTGCGCCGTGGGAGTCACCGCGAATCTACTTCTCGATCTTGCCAGCGGAATCGGCGTTAGGCTGCTGTGGCCCTTCCGCGGCGGCTGGACTGCCGGGAATCTCCTCACCAATCTCGATCCTTGGATTCTGCTCATTCTCGGGCTGGGTATTTGCCTGCCGGAACTTTTCCGTCTGGTCGGCGAGGAAATCGGAGAAAAAAGGAAAGGCGCGCGGGGGCAAGCCGCCGCAGTGGTGGCGCTGTTGTTTTTCGCGGTCCATCTCGGGGCGCGGTCCGAGTTGCACAGCCGCGCGATTGACGTCCTCAATTCCCGCGAGTATCGCGGCGCGCCGTCTCTCGCAGTCGGTGCGTTCCCCACCGCGTTCTCGCCCTTCCGTTGGCGCGCTGTGATCTCCACGGACAACGCCATTGACGAAACTGAAATCTCGCTCGCGCCGGGAGCGCAATTCGATCCCGATCGCGTGTTCACGCATTACAAGCCCCAGGATTCCGCCGCGCTCGACGCCGCGCAACAAACGGAAACAGCCAAGCGGTTTCTAGCCTATGCTCGCTTCCCGCTTGCCAGCATCCAACAGTCCGACGCCGGCTATCAGGTCTCGCTAAGCGACTTGCGCTTCGCTACAACCGACGCAAGCCCGGACAACATCGTGGCCGTCGTGGAATTGGATCCGAACTCGATGGTAACCAGCCAGAAACTCGTGTACGCCACGTTCAGCGATCGCTGAGCGGCTGGGCGAGCCACGCTCACATAGACGCCTCGGGCTATGATTTCGCGGAAGAGCCGCGAAACGCAAAGTGCGTAATAACGTAGAAAACCAGGATCAGCGCAACGATTCCTAACACGAACGCCGCGCCGTGCGTCTTCATAAAATTAAGCGTCGCCACCCCATAACGCACCGCCAGTATTCCTTCCACGCCGTACCGCAGTCCCCGGCCCAGTAGAATCGCCATGATGAACGTCCGCGCCGGCACCTGAAACACCCCCTCGGCCAGCACGAACGGCTTAAACGGAAACGGCGGCGGCAAAATCGCCGGAATGAACGCGCTCAGAAACCCATTCGCGTCCACCCACTCCTTGATCTTCTCGGCCCTCCCGCGCGCATGCTTATGAAAAAAAGCCTCCCCGCCCTTCTTCGCCACCCAGTACAGCAGCACGCACCCGCACAACGAACCAAACGCCGCCATTGCCGCGTAATAAGGCATGTGCGACGGTTTATTAATGCAAAGCTCCATCACCACGGCATCCGGAAAGAATGGAAACGCCAAAAACGAAGAATCGAAAAATGTCACCACAAATAATCCGCCGCCGCCCATCGTAGCGACGAGCCCCTGCAGCCAAACGAACAAGTGCTTACGATTCATATTCGAAAAACGCCCCGGCAAAATCACACGATTGTAACAGACTCTCGCATCCCGGCTGGAAGCAACCAGATTCATTTCCGAATCGAAAATTGCTCAATCCCACCGCGTCGGTTAGAATTTGCACTTGAACAATTCCACTTCATCCACAACACTCCTCGACAAACTCAACGAGCGCCAGCGCGAAGCGGTGCTCGCGACCGAAGGCCCGCTGCTGGTTTTGGCCGGCGCCGGCACCGGCAAGACGCGTGTCATCACCTATCGCGTCGCTCACCTGATAGAGATGGGCGTCCCTGGCGGCGCCATTCTCGCCGTAACCTTCACCAATAAAGCCGCCAGCGTCATGAAAGACCGCATCGGCGACCTGCTCCGCTCCACCGGCCGCGACGCCTCGGACGTCTGGGTCTCCACCTTTCACTCCTTCTGCGCCCGCCTGATCCGTCGCGAAGCGCATCATCTGGGCCTGCCGCGCGATTTCGCCATTTACGATGACGACGATCAGACCGCCGCCGTAAAACGCGCTCTCGCCCAGCTCGAGCTCTCCACCGACGATTACCCGCCTCGCGCCATGCGCGCCCAGATCAGCTACGCAAAAAATCACGGGCTTACTCCCGATGAAATGGAAGCAAGCGCCGAGCAATCCCGCGACGAATCGCGCAAAGAAACCGCCGCGGTTTTCCGCGCCTACAACGAAATCCTGCGCAAAGCCAGCGCGCTCGATTTCGACGATCTCCTCCTCCGCGCCGTGGAGTTGCTCCGCGAGCATCCCGATGTGCGCGCCGCATGGAATTCCCGCTTCCACTACATCATGGTGGACGAATTCCAGGATACCAACCGCTCGCAGGAGGAACTCGTCCGTCTCCTGGCGGGAACGCGCAAAAACGTCTGCGTTGTAGGCGACGAGGACCAATCCATCTACGCCTGGCGCGGCGCTCGCGCCGGAAATCTAAAACGCTTCACGCAGGACTTCCCCGACGCAAAAATCATTCGCCTCGAAGAAAATTATCGCTCGACCCAAACGATCCTGGACGCCGCAGCCGCCGTCGTAAAAAACAATTCCGATCGCCTGGGGAAAACCCTGCAAGCCACTTTGGGCGCCGGCGCCCGGCTGCAGTTCTACGAAGCGCCGGACTCTTCCGCCGAAGCGGAATACATCTCCGCGCAGCTTTCGGCGCGCGTGCGCGAAGATCCCGACGCGCGCATCGCCGTGCTCTATCGCACGGGCGCGCAATCCCGCTCCTTCGAAGAGGTCCTGCGCCGCCTGGGCATTCGCTATCGCGTGGTTGGCGGCTTCAGCTTCTACGAACGCGCCGAAGTGCGCAACGCGCTGGCCTACGTGCGCCTGATCTTCCATCCCGAGGACGATGTCGCCTTGCTTCGCGTCCTCAACGTGCCGCCGCGCGGCATCGGCGCCGTAACCGTCGCCGCCCTCGAAGCGCGCGCCAAGGAAACCTCGCAATCATTGTGGGACGTCATCCGCAGCGGCGAATTCCTCACCGGAAAGAAATTCAGCGGCGCGCTGCGTTCCTTCTGCAAATTGATCGAAGACTTGCAAGCCGCATGCCGGGACCTGCCCCCCGCGCAATTGATCGAACGCGTCCTGGGCAGCACCGGCTATCTCGATTGGGTCGAGCAGCAGGATAATCTCGAACACTCCTCGCGCGCGGAAAATCTCCGAGAACTGGCCAACGCCATGGCTGAAGCCACCGAGCAAGGTCAAACTCTCGAAGACATCCTCGATAGCGCCGCGCTCGCTAGCGATTCCGACGAATATGACGACACCATTCCCGTTTCGCTGATGACTCTGCACAGCGCCAAGGGCCTCGAGTTCGATGCCGTGTTTCTTGCGGGCCTCGAAGAAGGACTCCTGCCCCACGGCCGCGCCCTCGGCACCAATGCGGAAGTAGAAGAAGAGCGCCGCCTCTTTTACGTCGGCATGACGCGCGCCAAACAATCTCTCGTCCTGTCTCGCGCCGTGTATCGCCGCAGCTACGGCGAAGAACGCCTGCGCGCGTCGCTCCCTTCGCGCTTTCTCGCCGAAATTCCCGGCGACTTGATCGAAGCCGCTCTAGGCTCGCAATCGGAACCAGGCGAAACGCGCCGCTACGAACCCGTTCCCGAGTTTTCCGACGGTTACGCGTATCGTCAGAAGCGCCGCGCGCCCTACGGCCGGCCCGCGCGCGCATCTCGCGGTTCGTCCAAAGATCCGCTCATCGGCACGCGTGTGCGCCATTCCAAATACGGAGTCGGGACGATCATCGGAGTCGAAGGTGAAGGCGAGGAGCGCCGCTTGACCGTCAGCTTTCAGGACTATGGCGCCAAGAAACTCGTCGAACGCTATGCCAACCTGCAACTGGCGTAACACACGGTTTCAAGTCAAGTCCTCGGCGCTCACAATCCAGTTATGTGAACGCCCGACTGCTGTAGGATGATGGCGCAGGCCAGCCCTCGTCCGGATAGATACCGAAGATACGGCCGCTAGAAGTTGCGCAGAAGCTTAGCGCAAGGTAAAGTTTGTCGCTTTCGCATGAGGAAGGTGGCGATTGGGCGCACAGCTTTTCCGCAGGAAGAATATTGACCAACTCATCTCCGATTCAGAGGAGCCTGAAAAGCGGCTCAAGAAATCCCTCGGTTGGCTGAGCCTCACCTCCCTCGGCATCGGCGCCGTAATTGGCTCCGGAATATTCACCATCGTCGGCACCGCAATTGCCGGACAGAGGCTCCAGTTCAAATCCATCCTCAACGCTCCCCTGCTCGAATATCTGATCTATCATTCCGCGTCGTTCGGCCGTCCCGGCGCCGGTCCCGCGATCGCCCTCTCTTTCGTTCTGGTTGGAGTCGTCTGCGCTTTCGCCGCGCTCTGCTACGCCGAACTGGCGGCCATGATCCCCATCGCCGGCAGCGCTTACACCTATACCTACGCTACGATGGGCGAACTGATCGCCTGGATCATCGGCTGGGACCTGATCCTCGAATACGCCGTCTCGAATATGGCGGTTAGCGTCGGCTTTTCCGCGCACGTCGTAAATTTGCTCGATTGGTTCGGCGTACATCCCGATTTGCGATGGATTTCGCCCGCGTACCTTCCTTCCGGTCTCTCCGACCTGCAAGGAAACACTCTCTACGGTCCCGGCTGGCACTTTGGATTCAACTGGCCCGCGTTCATCATCGTGATGCTGCTCACCATCATTCTCGTGCGCGGCATTCGCGAATCGGCCGACGCCAATAACATCATGGTGGCGCTCAAAATCACGGCCATCATGGTCTTCGTCATTTTCACTTCGCGCTACGTGCATCCCGCCAACTGGCATCCTTTCGCGCCCAACGGCTGGCCCGGAATTCTTACCGG
This sequence comes from uncultured Acidobacteriota bacterium, assembly GCA_963804655.1. GTDB lineage: Bacteria > Acidobacteriota > Terriglobia > Acidiferrales > UBA7541 > Palsa-295. Next base: position 61,397 of record CAWDRE010000005.1, read on the forward strand.
CGGCTCGATCATATTCTTTACCTACATCGGCTTCGATTCCGTCTCGACCGCCGCGGAGGAGTGCAAAGATCCCAAACGCGACCTGCCCATCGGCATCATCGCTACTCTGATCGTCTGCACGATCCTGTATATCGCGGTGGTCGTCGTGCTCACCGGCCTGGTGCGCTGGCAAACGCTGATGGATGACGCCGCTCCCGTCGTCAACACCCTGAAGCGTCTGCATTTCGGAAATATCCAGCTGATCGTTCTCATCGGCGCCTTGCTGGGCATGATTTCTTCCCTGCTCGTATTTCAACTAGGTCAGGCGCGCGTTTGGTTTGCCATGTCTCGCGACGGTTTGCTGCCCGCCATTTTCAGCCGCGTGCACAAACGCTTTCGCACGCCGGATTTTTCGACCATCGTCGCCGGCTTTCTGGTCGGCATTCCCGCCGGACTTTTGGACATCGGAACTCTCGCGGACCTCTCGAACATCGGCACCCTGTTCGCATTCGCGCTCGTGGGCGCCGGCGTTTTGATCCTGCGTTTTCGCGAGCCGGACCGCCCCCGCGCCTTCCGCGCCCCCGGCGGCCTGCTGGCTCCCATCGTTACCATTCTTACGTGCCTGCTGCTCATGGCCGGCTTGCCGATAACGAACTGGATTCGATTCTTCGTCTGGCTCCTCATCGGCCTGTGCTTCTATTATTCTTACGGCCGCCGGCACAGCCAACTCTCCGACGCGAATTTGCAAGCCGCCGCTGCTAAGAGGAAAATGCCGTAATGCGTCGTGGGCTTCAAGGCGTGTTGCTCCTGGGCCTGGGAATTCTGTTCCTGGGCACGCTCTCCTCGTTTGGGTGGGGTGAAACCGCCGACCGGCTCGTGACCAACAAAGCCGTGGATACGCTCCCGCCCGAAATGCAGCCATTTTTTTACAACAACCGCCAGTTTCTGGTTCAGCATGTCACCACCGCTGACGAGACCACTGCCGCGAGCCCGACAGGCCACCGCGCGGACTTCATTCAGCTCGATCACTACGGCCCGTTCCCGTTCTCCACGCTGCCCCGCGAGTACAATGCCGCGATCGCCAAATTCAATCGCCGCACGCTGGAACAATATGGCCTGCTCCCCTGGCAAATCGGTTTGTACAGCAAAAAGCTAACGGACGCGTTCCGCGACCACGATTGGGGCCAGGTCCGGCTGTCCGCCGCGATTCTGGCGCATTACGTGAACGCGGCGCATGACCCTTTCAATACCACCGTGAACATGGATGGAAAGTTGTCGAATCAGCCCGGGGTGGACGAACGATTCTCGAGCGGCCTGGTGGACCGCTACCAACTCTTCTTCTTCGTCAAGCCGAATGAAGCGGCCCTGATTCACGATCCCACCGACCACGCTTTCGAAGACTGCCTCACCGCTCACTCCTGGCTGGAAAACGTCCTGCTGGCCGACCGCCGCGCGCACGCGGACGTCGGCGGCTACAAGGAAGATTATTACGATCGCTTCTACGCTCTCGCCGGCGCAATTCTCGTCCGCCAGCTCTCCGACGCTTCCACTGACGTGGGCTCCTACTGGATGTCTGCCTGGATCAATGCAGGCCGTCCGCCATTGCCGTCGCAATAAAATGAGCGCAGAAACACAACCGACACGATCGCCGACCGTCGTTGACGCGCTTCCGAAGGCGGAGCTGCACCTGCATCTGGAAGGTTCCATCCGGCCGGAAGCCGCGGTGACCCTCGCCGCTCGCCACGGCGTCACCTTGACGCTCGAGGAAGTCAATCGCCGTTACAACTATTCGAACTTCAACGGTTTCCTCGAAACCTTCAAATGGGTCACGTCGTTCTTGCGCACTCCCGACGACTACGCGCACATCACCCGGACGCTCTGCGAGGAATTGCTCCGCCAGAACGTCGTTTACGCCGAAATCACGATCTCGGCGGGCGTCATGCTGCGCCGCATGCAAAACCTCGAAGCGAATCTCACCGCCATCCGCGAGGTTGCGCAGTCCGTCCCCTTCAGCCGCCTGCGCACCGCGTTTATCCTGGACGCTACGCGGCAGTTTGGCCCCGAACCCGCCATGGAGGTGGCTCGCTGGGCATCCAAGCTGCAACCCTTGGGCGTCGTGGCGTTTGGCATGGGCGGCGACGAGCTGGCCTATCCCACGATTAATTTTCGCGCCTCATTTGATTTGGCGCGCCGCGAAGGCCTGCGCCTGGTCTGCCATGCCGGCGAGGTTGGCGGTCCGGAGTCGGTCACCGAAGCCATTGACTTGCTCGGTGCCGAACGCATCGGGCACGGTATTGCCGTGATGCGCGATCCCGCGCTCGCCGAATCGCTGGCTACCCGGCGCGTCTGGCTGGAAAACTGCCCCACCAGCAATTTGTGTACGGGCGCGCTGGCCAGGCAAGCAGAAAAGCTCGACGCCACCCTGAAAGACCATCCGCTTCCCGCTTTCATTCGGCGCGGCCTTTCCGTCACTCTTTCCACCGACGATCCCGGCATGTTCCACACCGACCTCCTCACCGAATATTCCAAGGCCGCTTCTCTCGGCCTTACGAATCAGGAACTCGTGCGGCTGGCGGAACAGAGTTTTCATGCCGCCTTCCTCACTCCCGACGACAAACGCAAATTGCTCGTTGATTTTCGTGCGGCCGCGAAATCCACCGGGCTGGTATAATTACGCCGATGAAAGCACACGTCTGGGTTATGCCGAAACCCACAGTTCTTGACCCGCAGGGTCAAACGATCCAGCGAGCTCTGTCGTCGCTGGGATATTCGCAGGTTCAGGACGTCCGCCAGGGCAAATTTTTTGTCCTCGCGCTCGACGGCTTAAGCCGCGAAGACGCCAAATCCCAGGTCGAACGTATCGCCAAGGACGTCCTCACCAACCCCATCATCGAAGAATTCCGCTTCGAAATCGTCGAATGATTTCCTTCTAACGTTCATTTTCCGCTGTTTGCCAAGACGTCTCCATTTCTGCACAAGTCGTTCGCCCGTTGCGCTCGCCCGGACTCCCGTGTGCTAACCTTAATGCAGGCACTGTTGCCTGGTCTTAATCGTGGGCAACTTCCCGGAGCAAAATCTCGTGTGCGGCATTGTCGGTTACATCGGCCCCAAGCGCGTCGTCCCCGTTATCCTCGACGGCCTTAAGCGCCTCGAATATCGCGGCTACGACTCCGCCGGCATCGCGGTCGTGCAAGCCGACGGCAAACTGGAAATCCGCCGCGCCCCCGGCAAGCTGCAAAATCTCGAAGAATCCATCCGCATCACTCCGCTCGATGGCATCTACGGCATCGGCCACACGCGCTGGGCCACCCACGGCCGCCCCACCGAAGAAAACGCGCATCCCCACCGCGACTGCACCGGTGAAATCGTCGTCGTGCACAACGGCATCATCGAAAATTACCTGGAACTGAAACATCAACTCATCGCCGAAGGCCACAAGTTCGTCACCGAGACGGACACCGAGATCATCGCGCATCTGGTTGAAAAATATTCCAAGGACGCATCGCTCGAAGAGGCCGTCCTGAAAACTGTAAAAGTGATGAGCGGCGCCTATGCGCTGGTGGTCCTTTCCACCCGCGATCCGCTAAAGATTGTGGCCGCGCGGCTCGGTCCGCCCATCGTCGTCGGCCTCGGCGAAAACGAGTTCTTCGTCGCCAGCGATATTCCCGCGATTCTGCAGCACACTCGCAGCGTCTTCTTTCTGGGCGATGGCGAAATCGCAGTCCTTTCGCCGCAGGGCGTCCGCTTGATGGATTTTCAGAGCCATCCCATCAGCCGTCCGGCCCAGCACGTCGCCTGGGATCCGATCATGGCCGAAAAAGGCGGCTTCAAGCATTTCATGCAGAAGGAAATATTTGAGCAGCCGCGCGCCGTGCGCGACACGCTGCTCGGCAGAATTTCGCAGGAAACCGGTAAAGTTTTTCTCGACCAGATGGACATCAGCGAGCCGGAACTTCGCAATTTCGCATCGGTGAAAATCATAGCCTGCGGCACCAGCTGGCACGCCGCGCTTGCCGGCAAGTTCATGATCGAACGCCTGGCCCACGTCCCCGTGGAAGTGGACTACGGCAGCGAATTCCGCTACCGCGATCCCATCGTCGGCAAGGAAAATCTGGTCATCGCCATCAGCCAGTCCGGTGAAACGGCGGACACCCTGGCGGCCCTGCGCGAAGCAAAGCTCAAAGGCGCGAAAGTTCTGGGAATCTGCAACGTCGTCGGCGCCATGCTCACCCGCGAGGCCAATGGCACGATCTACACGCACGCGGGCCCGGAAATCGGCGTGGCTTCCACCAAAGCCTTCACCGGCCAATTGACGGCGCTCATGCTCACTGCTCTTTACCTCGCGCAAGTGCGCGGCAAGCTTACTCCCGCGGCGGCCACGCATTTGATGCAGGAACTCACACGCATCCCGCATAAAATCGAAACGATTCTGCAGCACGACGCGGAATTCGAAGAACTCGGGCGCATCCTCTTCCGCCACACTGATTTTCTGTATCTGGGACGCGGCATCCACTACCCCATCGCGCTCGAAGGTGCCTTGAAACTGAAAGAAATCTCCTACATCCACGCGGAAGGCTATCCCGCCGGAGAAATGAAGCACGGTCCCAACGCCCTGATTGACGAAAATCTACCGGTGGTCGTCATCGCCACGCGCGACGAATCCGACCCCGCCTCCATGACCCGCTACGAAAAAACACTGTCCAACATTCAAGAGGTGAAAGCGCGCGACGGAATTGTCGTAGCAGTCGTCACCGAAGGCGACCGCCAGGCTCGCGAGGTCGCCGACCACGTCGTCGAGGTACCCTCGGCACCCGAAATCCTCGCGCCAATCCTCGAAATCGTACCGCTGCAATTATTGGCCTATCACATCGCCGTTCGCCGCGGTTGCGATGTGGACCAACCTCGCAATCTCGCCAAATCCGTCACGGTAGAATAAAGTTTTGCGCGGCAACGTCTTCCGTTAGAATGCCGCGCATGATACTGAACCAGTTGCGTAACAGGACTCTCCTCGTTTCGGCATTGCTGCTTCTATCCGCGTCCTGCGCCAACGCCCAATCCTCCGCCAGCTACAACCTCGCTGCCATACATTTCGTAGGATTGCATCGCTACACCGCCGAGCAAGGCATCGCCGCTTCCGGCCTGCACATCGGCAGTGCCGTCTCGCTCGGCGACCTCCAGTCCGCCGCGGAACACCTGTCGCAAACCGGCGCCTTCGATTCCGTTTCCTTCCAATATTCCACTCGCGGCAACGATCTCACCGCGAAATTTGGCGTCACCGAAACGAAAGACGTGCTCGCTTGCATCTTCGATAATTTCGTCTGGTTCTCCGACGCCGATCTCGACCACGTGCTCCGCCAACACGTTCCGCTATACACCGGTGAGTCTCCCGTGCGAGGTGACACAGTCGAGCAGATTCGCGGCGCTTTGCAGGATTTCCTCCGCGCCAATGGCATCGCCGGCGACGTCAGCGAGATACCTTACGGTTCGCTGGGAAAACTCAGCGGTCTCCTGTTTCACGTGGACGGAACTTCGCAGCCGATCAAAAGCATCGCCTTCTCCGGAGAGGCCGCCTTGACCGACAAGCAATTGCTCGCCGCCTCGGCTGGCCTCACCAATCAGGATTTTTCAGTGACGAACGTCGCGTCCTACGCATCCTCCGCGCTGCTCCCCTTGTATTACGAGCGAGGGTATCTACGGTCGCAATTTGGCCGCGCAAAAGTAAGCCCGCTGGACGCGACGGCCAAGGGTCCCGTCACCGACGTTGCTATCGTTCTCCCCGTCACCGAAGGTAATCAATATTCATGGAATGGTGCGACGTGGTCCGGCAACAAAGCGCTGACAACCAATGAACTGGTCAAGGCCGTGGGGATGAATCCGCAAGAGGTCGCCAACCAGCTGAAAATCGACGCCGGATTCGCGAACGCACGCAAAGCCTATCTGTCTCAAGGCTACATCCAAGTTCGGATCGATCCGCGGCGAGACCTGGACGATGCCGCGAAGCTCGCCAGCTACTCCGTTCAGATCAACGAAGGCAGCCAGTTTCACATGGGACAAGTCTTTTTCGAAGGCTTGCCAGACGTCGCTGCTGCGCTAGCCAAAAAGTGGAAGCTGAAACCCGGAGACGTTTACGACGCCACGTACCCCCCCGACTTTTTCAAGAACACCGCGGGTAAAGAGTTGGCGCAGGCAGGCGTCGCGTATCACACCTCCTCGATAAAGGAAGCCGTTGACCCCAGCGCGCTAATCGTGAATGTTCACTTCCAATTTCGTTGAAATCGGCGCAAAACCCTTGCGCCTTTGCTGTCACCGAAATTCCGATACTCAGTTTCGCTTGTGCTGCGACTGTTCTAGAATTACGGGATGAAGCGCCTCTATAACTCAACTCGCACACTCAGGCACATCTTCACTCTCCTTCTTTTTCTTTCCACAATCGCAACCTTTCCTTCTCCCCGGCTTTTCGCCAATCTCCAGAGCGCCGAGCCCCCCGCCGCTCACCTGGATTCCGTCCAGGTGACCGGTTCGCAGCGCTATACTTCCGCGCAAATCGCCTCAGCCGTCGGACTGCGCGTAGGCCAGGTGGTGAACCGCGAGACCCTTCAGGACGCCGCCGATAAATTGGCGGAGCTGGGCTTGTTTTCCAATACGCAGTATCGCTTCACCACCGTCGCCACCGGCGTCCAAGTCACCTATCAAGTCACGGACGCGCCGCTACTCCCAGTGACCTTCGATAATTTCCCCTGGGTCTCCGATGAGGACCTTTCTGCCGGATTAAAATCCGCGGGAATCCTCTTCGACGGTAGCGCGCCCGCCAAGGGCGCCATCCTCGACGCGATGTCTGCGGCGCTCGTGCGCATTCTCGACCAGCGCGGCATCCACGTAAGCGTGGTCCACGAAGTCATCACGCTCCCGGTTGAGGATCAGATGGTCCAGCAATTTCGCGTGGACGACGCGAACCTCACGGTCCAATCCATCGAGTTCAACGACCCGCTCGCAAAGAATGAGCGCGGCATTCAGGAGCGCCTCCCGGACTTAGTCGGCAAACCTTACTCACGCAGCCGCGTGGAACTATTTGAATTTGAGCAGGTGCGGCCCGTGTATCTCGCCCACGCCTTTTTGCAGGTGCGCTTCGGTCCCACTTCCGCGCAATTCGCCGCGAAGTCTCCCGATTCGCTTTCGGGCCCCGTGATCGTCTCCGCGCCGATTATTGTCGGGGTGGCTTATCAGTGGGGGGGCGTCACATGGCACGGAAACGCGTCCATACCTTCGGCTGACCTCGATCAGCTCGTTGACCTGAAACCTGGGGAGCCCGCCGACGGCAATAAAATCCAGGACACTTGGCAGCGCGTACGCGCAGCCTACGGTCAAGCCGGTTTTCTCGATGCTGCTGTGGACCACGAGCCGCAATTCGATGACAAATCGGCTCGCGTCATCTACTCCGCCACCATCACCGAAGGCCCGCAATACCACATGGGCAATCTGGTGCTTACGGGCCTCTCGCTCGAGGGCGAGCGCCGCATTCGCAAGGCTTTCCCCATCGCGCCCGATGCGGTCTTCAACAAAACCTCGTACGAAAGTTTCGTAGATACCGGCCTGAAGGCGGCTTTCGCTGGCCTGCCCGTGCACTACGACAAAATTGGACGCTTCCTGCAGGAAGATCAGAAGGGCGGGAAGGTAGATGTGATGCTGGATTTCCAGTAACGCGATATCAGCTATACTGACTGCGACATGACCTCCATCGCGCCAAACCCAAACGCTGCCGCCACGGCCCCGGCGATTGATGCGGCGACTGCACTCGCGAAGCAGGAAAATCTATTTCTCGCGTTGCGCAAGATCGATTCGCTCCTGGTAGCTTTCTCCGGCGGCGCGGACTCCGCGTATCTCGCCTGGGCCGTCCAGCAAACCCTGCAAGATCGCGCGCTCGCCATCACCGCGCTCTCGGCCAGCTTTTCCCGGCACGACCGCGAACAAGCCGAAAAATTCATCGCCGCCACCGGCTTGCGCCACGAATTCATCGAGACCAACGAGTTCGATAATCCGCTTTACGTCGCCAACAATGCCGACCGCTGTTATCACTGCAAGGACGAGCTCTTCGACCAGATGGATTCGCTCGCGCGCTCCCGCCATTTCCGCGCCGTGGCCTACGCCGTCAATAAGGACGACACCCGCGATTTTCGCCCCGGGCACCGCGCCGCCCACGAGCATCGCGTGCTCGCGCCGCTACTCGACGCCGCTCTCCACAAATCTGAGATTCGCTTTCTCTCGCAACGCGCCGGCTTGTTCACCTGGGACCGTCCCGCTTCTGCATGCCTTTCTTCCCGCATCCCGTACGGCACAGCCGTCACGCCGGAGCTCCTCGATAAAATTGACCGCGCCGAAGCAGTTCTGCGCGAACTGGGCTTCCGCCAGTTTCGCGTACGCGCCCATGGCGAACTCGCCAGTGTCGAACTCGCCCAGGAAGAACTCGCTCGCGGGCTGGATCCCCAAATGGCGCGCCACATCGCCGAAGGCGTCAAACGCACTGGCTTCTCGTTCGTGGCTCTGGACTTGGAAGGCTATCGCCAAGGCTCGCTCAATAGTCTGCTCAAAGTGAAGTGATAGCATTCGTCCCGCTGGTTTGGATGGACCATGCTGCAAATATCGGCGTCAGCTCTCCCGGGGAACTTCTGGTTGCGCGTCTTCGTATATCTCTGATAGGAAGGATGCCGGGGCGCGAGAATTGATCGCGCGCGCAACCATGCCACACCACAAAATGACCCACTCACCACATCGCGGACGAATTACACTGACAGTTCTCGCCGGTCTCGCTGCCACTCTGCTGCTCGGATGCGGCACCCATACCAGCGCGGAAGGTACCTTCGACAAGACCTTCGCCGTCAATGGCCCTATTCACCTGGAACTCACCAGCGGCAGCGGCGACGCGCACGTCACCACCGGCCCTCCAGGAGAAGTGCGCATCCACGGTGAGATCCAGGTGAATTCGTGGTCCACAGAGAGCGGGCAACACATCGTGCAGCAGATCGCATCCGATCCGCCCGTTTCGCAGGAGGGCAACCTGATCCGCGTGGGAGCTTCCGGCCAGCACTTTCACGATGTCTCGATTGACTACTCGATCGTCGTTCCGGCCGAGGCTGAAGTTCGCGCCACCACGGGTTCTGGCGATCTCGAAATTAACGGCGTCAAGGGCCCGGCAACCTTCACATCCGGTTCGGGCAGCATCTCCGCTTCCAACATTGGCGGCGACGTCCAAGCGGTCGCCGGCAGCGGCGCCGTCGAACTGTCAAATATTCAAGGCCAGGTTCAAGTCACCGCTGGCTCCGGAGACATCACGCTCACGGCAGTCCATGGCGAAACGCGCCTGCACACTGGCTCAGGCGACCTGGAAATCTCGAATCCCGGCGACGCCCTGGAAGCCAGCACCGGCAGTGGAGACGTCGATATCAAAGGCGCATCCGCGGACGTTCGCGTGCGCACCTCCTCCGGCGACGTCACCGTGGATGGCAATCCCGGCAATTCGAATTACTGGGACATTCACACCAGCTCCGGCGACGTCGTCTTGCAAGTCCCGCCCACGGCGAGCTTCCGCCTGTACGCCCGCTCGAGTTCCGGCGATATTGAAGCCGACATTCCCATCGTAATGGAAGGCACAACGAGCAAACATGAACTACGCGCCCGCATAGGCGACGGCAAAGCCCGCGTAGAAGCGCAATCCTCATCCGGCAGCATCTCGCTGAAGTAGCCGTCAATAAGGACCGCATGCTCGAGGTTCGTGCCCGGCTGCGCCGCACCTAAAGGCTTCGTTAGGGACTGGCGGCCTGCGTCCCATGTCCGCAGGTCCCCGACCCCTCGCCCGAAGCAACCGCGAAATGCTGAGCCCCGCCCAAGCACGCCTTTTGTGTGCGCGCTCCACTTTCGCGTTAGAATTGACCTCGCATGCCCTGCGCACCCGCAACCGAAGGAATCTTCTAGATGCCGCCGCGACTCTCCGGGTGCTGGCGGATATCCCCGCTTCCCGCCATTCTTGCCCTGGCTTCGTTTCTTTCATTCGCACCGGCGGCACACTCCCAAGAAACTCAACCAGACGCCAACCAGTCGAAAGCCCCCTCCAACACCATCTCGAAAAAAGACGCCGACCCCGAAACCGAGCTGCAAAAAACCATCGCCGATGCCGGCAACGATCGCGCCGCGCTCGTCCGCAATCTCAAAAATTATCTGAAGCGCTTTCCCGACGCGCCCCGAAAAGCCGCCGTCTATCGCGCCCTCATCGAATCCTGCCAGCAGCTGCAGGACAACTCCTGCGCGCTCGATTACGCCGAGCAGCTCATCGCCGTTCGTCCCGACGATTCCGAAATCATGATGCTCGCCGTCGGCCTTTTGCAGCAGCAAGGTGACGAAGCCAGCCTCACGCGCGCTTCCGGCTACGTCAGCCGCGTGCTCGATCGCGTCGAAAAATCGGCGCCCGCCGAAAAATCTCCGCGCATGTCTCTCGAGGACTGGCGCGACAATCAGGACCAGCTCCGCGCCGCTCTTTACAATCTCCGCGGCCAGATCGAAAAATCGCAACATGATTACGATGCGGCCGCCAAGGATCTGCGCATGAGTTACTCGATCCATCCCAGCGCCGTGGCCGCCGAACAGCTCGGCGAACTCGCCGAAATGCGCCGCGATTCCGCCACGGCCATTGATGAATACATTCTCGCGTTCGTCCTTCCCGAAAACGGACCGGCCGGAAAAGTGGATCGCCGCGACGTTCGCAAAAAATTGGGCAACGTCTGGCGCCAGGTTCACGGCACCGAACAGGGCTTGGGCCAGGCCATTCTCGCCACCTACGACTTGCTCGGCGCGGCCGCGCCCACGGCGAACGTCCCCCCTCGCAACAAGGATGCCAAGGACACCTACGCCTTCGTCCTGCGCAAACTCGACGGCACGCCCGTGCCTCTCGCGTCCGCCAAAGGCAAAATTCTAGTCCTCAGTTTTTGGGCGACCTGGTGCGGCCCTTGCAAGGAACTGGAACCTGAGTTTGTGGATGTCGCGAAAAGCTACGCAGGAAACGCCGATATCGTTTTCTTCGCCGTGAATACCGACGAGGACCAATCGCTCGTTTCGCAATTCGTCGCCCATGAAAAGTGGGATGTCCCGGTGGTGTTCGGCGACGGCCTCGACGACTTCATGAAAGTTGAATCGTTGCCTACCGTGATGGTTCTTGACCGCGCGGGGAAAATCATCTATCGCGTCAACGGATTCCCGCCCGAAGGTTTCGCGGAAAATCTAACCACCGCAATCCAGGCCGCTACGGGCGCCGTAGCACAATCCCAATAAACTTCTGGAGTTTTCTTCAAAACGCCAGTTACCGGTGGAGGGGGGTGTTGCCGTCCTGCGCATTGAGGGAGGGGAGAGCCCTGACTTTCGTCAGAGCGCGGCTTTATAGTATGCGAAAAAATAAAGCGGCTGTCATCCCGAGCGCAGCGAGGGATCTGCTTTCCGCTGCAACCCTGCAATCCCCGCCGCTTGCCACATATTCACACGGTCGCCGCTTTACTTCTCGCCGCATCCCGCGCCGCCAGAATCGTCCCCACGTGAATGGCCACAGTATCTTCCACACGCCGCGCATACCCTCCCGCCAGCGTAATCGCCACCGGACAATTATTTCGCCGCGCGTAATCAATCACCAAAGCATCCCGCTGCGCCAAACCCCTCATCGTCAGCGCCAACCCGCCTAGCTGGTCCTCAAAATAAGGATCTGCTCCGGCCACATAAAAAACTATCTGCGGCCCGAAGTCCGTAAACGCCTGATTCAGGTTCTTCTCGAGGATCGCCAGATAGTCGTCGTCGCCAACTCCGTCCGGCAGATTGATGTCTATCGTGGATGGCGGCTTCACGAACGGATAATTATTCTGCTGGTGAATCGAGAGCGTGAACACATCGCCATCCCCGCTGAAAATCGCGGCCGTTCCGTTGCCCTGATGCACGTCCGTATCCACCACCATCGCGCGCACCAGCATCTGGTCGTAGCGTAGCCTCTGGATGGCCACCGCCACATAGTGAATCACGCAAAAGCCCTCGCCGTGATCCGGGTACGCGTGATGAAAGCCTCCGCCGATATTCGCGGCATAGCCGTCCTGAAGCGCCCGTTCTCCGGCTCGAATCGAGCCGCCCGCCGCCAGCCAGCACGCCTCGATCAACTCCTGCGAATAAGGCACCTCCAGCTGCAACACTTCGGCGTAGGAAAGCGATCCCGTCTTTAATTTCCGCACATACTCCGCCGAATGAACGCGCAAAATGTCCGCGTCTGTGGCCGCTGCCGGCGCCAGGAAATCGCCGGCGTCCGCGATTCCATCTTTCAGAAGTTTGTCGCGCACCATCCGGTACTTCTGCGAAGGAAACACGTGCGCGCCAAGGTGCAAATCATATCCATGGTCGTAAATCAGTTTAAAAGGCAGCACAATAAGCCCAGCCTACCCTCATGCCCTTTCCAAGGCAAACTCTCGCCACTGGATGGCTCGCCGCTCGCGCGCACCGCCGCAAATACAAAATGAATTAAACTGTGGTAACCTTTTTCGCGATGCGCCGCACCCAAGCCATTCTCGTCATCCTCGCGCTGCTCTCTACGCCGCTGGCATTGCTCGCGCGCACCACCGCCAGCGACGCGATGGATTGCAATGGCATGTGCTGCCTGCCGCATGGACCGCACCATTCCATGCCTCACCAGACCCCGCAAAATTCCGGACATAACGGCATGGCCTGCGAACACGGCGCGCTCGGGTATGCGCTCGAATGCACCCTGAAATCAGGCCACCAGCGCCTCGATTATGGTCTGCTGTCGCCCATCGCCCCCACCAAGCCGTCCGCTCTGGTATCCATCACGGCTGTAAATCTTCCCCGCGCCGCGGGTTTCCAATCTTACGCGCAAAACTTATCCGCGGGTTTTCTGTCGAATCCGTTCCAGCCTCCGCGCAGCTAGTCCCGTCCGCTAGTTCCCTGAATCAAAAAATCTACGACGGAGGCGTTATGCGCAGGCTCGCTGTTTCCTTGTGTGCTGCTCTGTTCCTGCTCGGTGGTTCGCTTCTGCACGCCACCATTTTCGGAAAAATCCAGGGAATCGTGCACGACCCGCAGCATCGGCCGGTTTCCGGCGCAACGGTGACGTTGCAGGCCGTCACTTCGGACTGGTCCCAAACCACGCAATCGGACGATAACGGCGAATTTTCATTCACCGCGGTCCCGGTCGGCGATTACAAAATCACGGTCACTCAGTCCAAGTTCCAGACCGCGGAGCAGACCGTCACCGTCACTTCCGGCTCCTCGCCCGTTCTTCACTTTCAACTGGCCATTGCCTCGGTGACGCAAACCACCGTCGTCGTCGGCGAGACTCCCGCGGTCAACGTGGATTCGGTGACCCCCACGACCCTGCTCGATCGCCTGGACATCGCGCAAACTCCCGGCGCCGACCGCACCAACAGCATGGCCATGGTCACCGATTACGTCCCCGGCGCGTACGTCACCCACGACATGTTGCACATGCGCGGCGGCCACCAGGTTGACTGGCTCATTGACGGCGTGCCCATCCCCAACACCAACATCGCCACCAATCTCGGCCCGCAAATCGATCCCAAGGACATTGATTACCTCGAAGTTCAGCGCGGCAGCTACGATGCCGGCTACGGTGACCGCACCTACGGGATCTTCAACATCGTCCCGCGCACCGGCTTCGAGCGCGATAACGAAGCGGAACTCGTCACCACTTTCGGTAATTGGTATCAGACCAACGACCAGTTCAATTTCGGCGGCCACACCGAGCGCTTCGCCTATTACGCCAGCGTAAACGGGAATCGCAGCAATTACGGCCTGCAGCCTCCCATCGGCCAGGTTTTTCACGACGCCGAAAATGGTTACGGCGGATTCGCGTCCTTCATATTCAATCCCAGCCCAGGCAACCAGTTTCGCGTAGTCGGTTCCCTGCGTCAGGATTACTACCAGATTCCCTACGATCCCGATCCCAATTCACCCGGCAACCAGGTTTACCCCAGTTACGGCCTGCGTGATAGCGAACGCGAACCCGATGCTTACGTCACGCTCTCCTGGGTCCACACCTTCAATCCCAATCTGCTCCTCACTGTTTCGCCGTTCTACCATTACAACAAGGCCAGCTATAGCGCCTCGCCCAACGACGTCCCCGTAATCACCAATGTCAACCAAACCGCCAATTACGGCGGCCTGCAAGCGACCTTGGCGGCGACAGTCTGGAAAAACAACTTTGAGGTGGGAACCTACGGCTTTGCTCAGAACCAGAACAACTACTTCAACAATGTCTTTACGGTCTGCAATCCTCCCAATAATCCCTCGTGCCAGAACTACGGCCCATCGTCTGCCGCGGTCACTGGCGGCCTCGCCGAAGTGTTCATCAGCGATCGCTTCAAAGTCACCTCGTGGCTGACGATTATTGCCGGCCTTCGCCAGTCGCACTTCGATGCTCCGGGAGTTGGAACCGAACCAGAAGTCGTCGAGAACGCGACTGACCCGCGCGTCGGCATCGCCGTCCAAATTCCCCACCTCAACTGGGTCTTCCGCGCCTTTTACGGCGATTTCTATCAAGCGCCTCCGCTCTTGACGGCGACCGGTCCCTTGCTCGATTTAGCCAATAGTCAGGACCTTACTTTCGGCCCGTTGCGCGGCGAGCGCGATGAAGAACATCAGTACGGCGTCACCATCCCCTTTCGCGGATGGGCGCTCGATGCCGACACTTTTCAAACCCGCGCAAAAAATTGGCTAGACCACAGCAACATCGGCGAATCGAATCTATTCTGGCCGCTCACTTGGGATGGCGCTTTGATTCAAGCTTGGGAGCTCACTCTGCGCTCGCCCCGCCTGTGGAAACGCGGCCAGGCTCACCTGTCCTATTCGAACCAGATCGCGCAAGCCCGAGGGCCCTTCACGGGCGGCCTGATCTGCCCCAGCAACGCACCAGATTGCGAGCCGCCCCCCGGATACGCCCCGGTGGACCACGACCAAAGAAACACGCTCAACGTCGGCTTCAACGCGACTCTACCGTGGCAGTCGTATGCTTCCACCAATGTGTACTATGGCTCTGGATTCACAAATGGTATGCCGGACGCGCAATATCCCGGAAATTATCTGCCCCAACACACCACCTTCGATATTTCCCTCGGCAAGACCTTCGCCGAGAAATATACGGTGTCGTTCACTGCGCTCAACGTAGCCAATCGTCGCGTGCTGCTGGATAACAGCCTCACTTTCGGAGGCTTCCACTACAACGACCCCCGCGAAATGTACGTGCAATTCCGCTGGAGGTTCCACTACTGACGCGCGCACCAGCGGAGCAGTCCGATAACGGGCGTAAGGGCGCGGCAAGTCGCAGGTCCACCGCAGGCGCACCGTGCCTTAAGTAGTGCTGGCGTCCTGCCGACTCTTTGCATTTACCTCGGCACCGCCGACATTTGAGCCAAGCCGTTGGATTTTGCAGGAAGGTTCTCTCTGCGTACTCGGCGTCTCTGCGGTAAATTGTCGTTTTGCAGCGAGAAACTAATTTTCTCGTTCGAGGATAAAATCGGGGACAGCGCGTAAAGCTCGCCGGTATTCCGTGTCAGGCAAAACTTCCAAACTAGCCTTGGCCCGCTGCACATACTCCTTAGCCATCTGCGCAGCACGCTCCAAAGCTCCCGTCTCTCTCACCAATCGAGTAATTTCTTCCGGCCGCACGCTTCGGAAATCACGCTCTTCCAGAACCTTCTCCACCATCCGCCGCCCGTCGCCGTTCCCAGCTCCGTCGGCAACGCGCGAAGCAGCCTGCGCCTGCAAAGCAAAAATCAAAGGCAAGGTAACTTTGCCTTCCTTTAAATCGCTCAAAACGGGTTTCCCCAATTTCTCAGGCGATGCCGTGAAATCCAGCAAATCGTCCACCAACTGAAACGCCAGCCCCGCGTTCCGCCCGTAATCCGCCAGGCCGTCCTCCACTTCCTTCGGCTGTTTCCCCAACACCGCTCCCAGCCGCGAACATCCGCTGAATAAACAAGCCGTCTTGCGGTACGCCAGCTCGGTCGCCTCCGCCTCGTTCAAATCGATCTGCCCCAATCGCGTCAGTTGCAGCAATTCCCCTTCGACCATGTTCTGCGTGAGGTCAATCAAAATATCCAGCACCGCAAAATTCCGCTCGCGCAACGCCATCTCGAACGATTGCATGTACAGCCAATCGCCCGCCAGCACGCTCATATGGTTTCCCCAGCGCGCGTTCGCGCTCGGACGTCCCCGCCGCGTGTTGGCCCCGTCAATCACGTCGTCGTGGATCAACGTGGCGCTATGGATCATCTCCACCACCGCGCCCAGCCGTATCGCGCTCTTCCCGCGATACCCCGACGCTCCCGCCGCCAGCAAAAGCAGCGCGGGACGCAGCCGTTTTCCGCCGCCTTCCCGCAAATAGCTAGAAATTTCGCACACCGGCTCGATCGCCGCGCTATTCTGCGCGGCAATCTCCTGTTCCACGAGCGCTAAATCGTCGCGAACCAGATCAAAAATACCTTTTGCCAGTTGGACAGCGAAAGCCATCCCGGAGGTTCACCTTGGCTGCCGCGCAATGCCCCTATGCGCCCAGCCGGAAGAATCGTCTGAAATTCGCCGCCGTCGCAGCGGCGACTTCTTCGCCGCCCAAGTTTCTCACACTCGCAAGCGTCTGCGCTACCTCCACCACGAAGGCCGGCTCGTTGCGTTTGCCGCGCCGCCCCTGGGGCGGCAGAAAAGGCGAATCCGTCTCCGTCAGCAGGCTTTCCAGTGGCAATTCGCGCGCCACGTCGCGCAGCAGCTGCATCTTCGGATAAGTCACGTTACCCGCGAACGAAACCACGAACCCCATCTCGATTCCCTGCTGCGCTTCACGCAGCGTTCCCGTAAAGCAATGAAATATCCCGCCGAGGCCCGCCGGAGCCCATTCCCGCTGCAGGATCGCCAGGCAATCGTCCCACGCATCGCGGCAGTGAATGACAATCGGCAATTTCGCCGCGCGCGCCAGAGCCAGTTGCCGCCGGAACACCGTCTGCTGCACCTCGGGCGGCGGATCCTCGTAGTGATAATCAAGCCCCATCTCGCCCCACGCGATCACCTTGCGGTGCGCCGCCAGTTCGCTCAACCGCGCGTAATGCTCTTCATTGGCCAATCCGGCATGGTGCGGATGAATGGCCACCGTGGCATAAATCCAGTCGTATTCCTCGGCCAAAGGAATCGCTGCGTCCAAGCGATCCGGCCCCGAGCCGCCGCTGCCAATCGCCAGCACGGCCTGCACTCCAGACGCCCGCGCGCGCTCCAGCATCGCCGCGCGATCCCCATCAAAATCTTCAGACTCCAGATGCGCGTGCGAATCAATAATTTCCAAGTTCAATCCTGTTCTGGCCGTGCTGACTCAAGAAGGGTAGCCGTCTGAAGTTCAGATCCAAAGGACTTTGGCGCGTCTCTGCGACTAAAAATCGTTGTGGGTCGTGGCTTTAGCCACGACATCAAAACCGCAGCCCGAGGGTGGCTTCAGCCGCTGAAGTTCCTCTTGGTAGTTCTCGCTCCAACTCCCGCAATCAATAATCCACCAGCCCGCGCACCGCCCGCACAATATCTTCCGTCTGCGGCAAAATTTCATCTTCCAGTTTCGGCTGGTAGGCGACAAACGTATCCGTCGCTGCTACCCGCCGCACCGGCGCGTCCAATTGATCGAATAATTCGTCGGCAATCCGCGCCGCAATCTCCGCGCCATAGCCCCACGACCGCGTATCTTCGTAGGCCACCAGCACCCGGTTGGTTTTGCCCACCGTCGCGGCAATGGCATCCCAGTCGTAGGGACTTAGCGAGCGCAAGTCCACGATTTCCGCGGAAATTCCGTCACGTGAAAGTTCCGCCGCTGCGACTTCGGCGCGATGCACTACCGCTCCATACGTAATGATGCTCACATCCGTACCCTCGCGCACCAGGCGCGCCTGGCCAAATGGAATCGTGAAATCCGGCCCCGGATATTCCGAACGATTGTACGGCTGCCGGTAAAGATGTTTGTGCTCGAGGAACAACACAGGATCGTCAGACCGGATCGCGGTGCGCAGCATCCCGCACACATCCAGTGCTGTTGACGGCATCACTACGCGCAAGCCGGGAATATGCGTGAACGTCACTTCCCCGCACTGGCTGTGATAAATCGCGCCGCCCGTCAGGTACCCGCCGATCGCCACGCGAATCACCACGGGAGATTTGAAATGTCCGCCCGATCGCCACCGGATCGTCGCCAGTTCATTCCGCAGCTGCATCATGGCCGGCCAGATGTAATCGAAAAATTGAATCTCCGGCACCGGCTTCAGCCCGCGGATCGCCATCCCGATCGAACGGCCCACAATATTCGCTTCCGCCAGCGGTGAATTGAAAACTCGCTGCGGCCCAAATTTACGCTGCAACCCCGCAGTCGCCTTGAATACGCCGCCCTTCCCCTTTACCGTCGTCAGGCTTTCTTCGCGGCTGCAATCCGCCACGTCTTCGCCAAACACCACGATGCGTTCGTCGCGCTTCATTTCGTCCAGAAGCGTGACGGACACCATCTCCACCATCGTCTTGGGATGGCCTTCTTTTCTCGGCGTGGCTTCGAAATCGCGCGACGTGGGATCTATATCCGGCGAGTACACCCACTTGTGAATGGATTCGCGCGCCGGAAGCTCGGCCGCCAAAGCGCGATCGGTCGCCTCTACAATTTCCCGGTCCACTTCCGCTTCCAAAGCTTCGATCTCGCTCTCTTCCAGGATCCCCTCGCGCACCAGGAACACAGCGAATTTCGGCAAAGGATCGCGCTGCGCCTCTTCCGACCGTTCCGCCTCGCATTTGTAGAGTTTTTCGTCGTCCGAAAGAGAATGCGAATAGGGACGCGTCACATGCGCGTGTATCAGCGCCGGACCTTTGCGCGCCCGGCAATGCTCCGCCGCACGCCGCAGCGCCGCGTAGCTTTCCAGCGGCTCGGTGCCGTCAACTTCCTCCAGGTACAAGTGCGGATAATTCGTCAGCAGTTTGGAAATGTTTCCGCCCGGCGTTTGCACTTCCACCGGCACGGAAATCGCGTAGCCGTTATCTTCGATCAGGTAAAGCAGCGGCAGCCGCTTGGTGCTCGCCGTGTTGAGTGACTCGTAGAATTCGCCTTCGCTCGTCGTGCCGTCGCCCGCGGAAACGTACACGATCTCATCGCGATGAAACGCCGCCGTGCCGCCCATCGGCGCCTTGCGCGCCTGATCCAGCGCCTTAGGGAATTTTTCGAAATAATACGAACACTCGGCCGCGCCCGTCGCCTGCAAAAATTGCGTCCCTGTCGGCGAAGAGCGCGTCACCACGTTAAGGTCCTGATTGCCCCAGTGCGATGGCATCTGCCGCCCGCCGGACGCCGGATCGTCTTTCGCCCCCACGCCCTGCAGCAGCATCTCGTACGGCGTTACGCCCAGCATCAGCATCAAGGCGCGATCGCGATAATGAGGGAAAAACCAATCGTAGGCAGGCTTCAGGAGCAGTCCCGCGGCCGCCAGCACCGCTTCGTGGCCTGCGCCGCTGATCTGGAAGAATAGCCGGTTCTGGCGCTTGAGCTGAATCTCGCGATCGTCCAGGCGCCGCGAGAGAAACATCGTGCGGTAAATGCGGATCAAAGCCTCGCGCTCCAGGCCTTGGTATTTCGTCGCGTCGAATTTTCCGATTTTTATTTTGGCTTGCGTGGCCATCGGCTCTCTTTCGCCTGAAGCTTCGCCGCAGGTATCAGCTTCGCACCATTATAGCCAATCGGCGGTCAAGCAGAGAAAAAACGCGTCGCGAGTTTAGTTCGTGGCGCGGGCGTCTTGCCGGCTCTTGGCATTTGGGTTGGGAGCGACGGCTTCTACGCCGCCGCCGTTGATTTCGCGCTTCCACGCCTCGCGGAAGGCCGTGCGGTCCTCGCTCGGCGCCTCACATCTGGTATCGGCCTACGAGAGCGAATCAAATAGTTCCGCCGTTTCGTCGAACTCCGGATCGCCCTCCCGGATAATCTCCGTCTTCGCGGCCTTGAAAGGCTCCTCGCTGGGAATACGGTCCAGCCACCGCTGGTGCGATAGCTTTTCGTGCTCCGAAAAATCCAGTCGGATCAGCACGCGCACCCGTCCAGCCTCTTCCGCGGAATTCTCCTTCGCCGCGGACTTTTTCTTTCCGCCGCCCGTCTTCGCTCCGGAATTCTCCGCTTCTTTCGCAGCCTTGGCATCCTCGCGCTCGAATTTCAATAGCATCTTCTTGCCGAGGCGAAACCCCTGCGTCCAACCTTCCACTTTGTGACGCGCTTGCTGCGCGGCCTCTTCGTTCGTCGCAAAATCGAAAATCAAAAAGTCGTGAGCCATGCTTTATCTATAGCAAAGTACCGTAGCCGGTGGCTAGCAATTAGTGGTTTGGCCAAGCCAGTTGCGGTGCGGAACGGCGCGTGAAGAGTTTCGCATTCGACGCTTGGCGCACCGCTGGCAACCACGCGAATTCCATCGGAAATTGCGGTTGCGCGCTCCGCAGCAGCGTGGTAGCCTCAGCGAACAAAAGGCGAAACAGCAAACCGGGCGGAAGCCTGCGCTTCCAACTCCGCTGTTCGGCCTGGAGGCAGGAGGAGCGATGGCTGCGTCTCAACCAGGGGCAGCAGGGCGCTTGGCAGTGCGCGGCAGCACCGCACTGGAAACGGTACAGGAAGCGCTGGGAGCGCTCGTGGCACGCTATCGCTCCGAAGAGGTCCTCACGGCCGTAAAGCACCTTCCCGCTCGCGAGGCTCAATTTCGCCCCATGCCCGCCTGGGTGCGCCCTGAGCTAGCCGCAGCCTATCGCGCCAAAGGCATCGAAAAACTCTATTCCCATCAAGCCGCGGCGGCAGGCCTCGCGCGCGAAGGCAAGAATCTGGTCGTCGTTACCCCCACCGCCTCCGGCAAGACGCTCTGCTATAACCTGCCAATTCTAAATGCAATCCTCGAAAGCACCGACACTCGCGCACTCTACCTCTTCCCGACCAAAGCGCTAGCCCAGGACCAACTCGCCGAACTCCACGACCTCGCCTCGCGCCTCGACGATTCCTTCGGCGTCTTCACCTATGATGGCGACACTCCCGGCGACGCGCGCAAAGCCATCCGCGAGCGCGGCCACATCATTCTCTCCAACCCAGACATGCTGCACACCGGCATCCTGCCGCACCACACTAAGTGGACGCGCGTTTTCGAAAATTTGCGTTACATCGTCCTCGACGAATTGCACACCTATCGCGGCGTCTTCGGCAGCCATCTCACCAACGTCCTCCGCCGCCTCCGCCGCATCGCCGAATTCTACGGCTCGAAGCCGCAATTCATCTGCTGCTCCGCAACGATCGCGAATCCCGGCGAACTGGCCGCACAATTGATCGAAGACCAGGTGCAAGTCGTCGAAGAAAATGGCGCGCCCGCCGCCGAAAAACTTTTCGTCTTTTACAATCCGCCGATGGTCAATCGCAATCTCGGCATTCGTCGCAGCTATATCAACGAATCCACGCGCGTCGCGAAAGAACTTCTCGCGCGCAAACTGCAAACGATCGTCTTCGCCAATAGCCGCCTGCACACCGAGCTTCTGCTCACCTGTTTGCAGCAGGCCAATCGCCCGCAGCCCGGCCAGCCCGAACCGATCCGCGGCTACCGCGGCGGCTATCTGCCGGGCGAACGGCGCGAAATTGAGCGGGGGTTGCGCGACGGCCGCATTCGCGGCGTCGTCGCCACCAACGCGCTCGAACTCGGCATAGATATCGGCTCGCTCGACGCCAGCGTCATGGCCGGGTATGCCGGCTCCATCGCCTCCACCTGGCAACGCGCCGGGCGCGCTGGCCGCCGCAGCGGCACTTCCTGTGCCGTGATGGTCGCGTCTTCCGCGCCGCTCGATCAATTCATCGTCCAGCATCCCGATTATTTTTTCGGCCGTTCACCCGAGCACGCCTACGTACAGCCCGACAATCTGGAAATTCTCGTCAACCACTTGAAATGCGCCGCGTTCGAACTCCCTCTCGCTCCCGACGAACGCTTTGGCGGTGTGGACCTCCCTGCGCTCTGCGAACGTCTCACCGCGGCGGGCTTCCTCCATCGTAGCGGCGCGCACTGGCATTGGGTCCAGGAAGCCTATCCGGCCGACGCCGTAAGCCTGCGCTCCGTGACCTCCGACAATTTTGTCATCGTGGACGTCACCGGCGGCGCCAACGGCGTCGAAGACGGCGAGCCCGAGGTAATTGGCGAAGTGGATTTTTCTTCCGCGCTCACCACCGTGCATCCCAAAGCGATTTATCTGCACCAGGGACAGCAATACCACGTCGAGCGCCTCGATTTCGAGCAGCGCAAAGCCTACGTAAAAAGAGTGAACGTGGATTACTACACCGACGCGATCCGTTACACCCAGGTACGCGTGCTGGAAATCGCCGAAGAACAGCGCATCTCCGGACCTGCCGCGAAAGCCCACGGAGACGTCCTGATGCGCTCACAGGTAGTCGGCTTCAAGAAGATCAAATTTTTCACCAATGAAAATATCGGCGCCGGAAAGCTCGAGCTCCCCGAAAACGAAATGCACACCACCGCTTTCTGGATCACTCTCGAGCAAAAACTCCTCGCCGATCTCCCCTACGCGCTCTCCGACCGCCAGTCCGGCATCTTCGGACTGCTCTACGCGATGGCCTCCATGGCCTCGCTGCTCCTAATGTGCGATAGCCGCGATCTAGGCACCGCCGTCGGTGAATGCCCCGCAAGCCCCGGCATCGAAACCGCTTGGCCAGAATTCGACGCAACAGCTGCTGTCGCCTCAGACGCGTCACAAATCAAGGAATTCTTCGAGCCGAATTTATATTTCTACGACGCCTATCCCGGCGGCATCGGCTTCAGCGAACCGCTCTTCCGCGTCCATGATATTTTGCTCCGGCGCACTCGCGAACTGATTGCCGGCTGCGGCTGTGAAAGCGGATGCCCCTCCTGCGTCGGCCCCGCAGGGGACAAATGCGAAAAAACAAAAGAAGCCGCGCTCGCGATTCTGGATCGCTTGTGCGCGTAACCACCAAGCATTGCAAAATCCGTGAAAGGAGCTACCGTGATTGCACGCATGTGGCATGGCACCACGCCAGAAGCCAAGGGCGACAATTATTCCGATTTCCTGAACGAACGCGCGATCCCGGACTATCGCAGCACTCCCGGAAACCTGGCCGTTTATATTCTCCGCCACAACGAAGGCGGCAAAGCGCATTTCATCACCCTCACTTTCTGGGAATCGCTGGAGGCCATCCAGGGTTTTGCCGGAGATCCGGTGGATCGCGCGAAGTATTATCCCGAAGATCGCGACTACCTGCTCGAATTCGAACCCAAAGTCCAGCACTGGGAAATTACCGGCAGCGCCTTGTCTTGAATATGCGCGGAGCAAAAGCTTGACCACCAATATCATCGATCGCTTCGCGCGGCTCACCGCCCTGAAGCCGCCGAAAAACGCGAGCCCTGCAACCCGCGCCAGTGCCGAACCCACGCGAGGTTTTGCCCCCGCATTGCCCGAAGGCGCCGAACGTCTCGCGCGACTCCTGCAAGCCGCAGCCTCCACAAACAACTTCGGCGAACACCTCACCGTCCGCAAATGGTTTTCCGAACCCATCGGCTGCGCGCCGCCCGACGGCGCAGTCCAGGAATCCGCGCTCCGCCTGCTAGCGCCCAACGCCTCGCAAGAAGTCGCCAATCCATCGCAATGGCTACTCCTCGATACCGAAACCACCGGCCTGATGGGCGGCACTGGGACCTATCCGTTTCTCGTCGGCATCGCCTGGTGGGACGCTGGCGGCCTGCAAGTCGAGCAATTCTTCATGCGCGAGCTGAGCGAAGAGCACGCCCTGCTCGTCACCCTCGCCGAACGCATGGCCGAACGCCCCGTCCTCGTCACCTTCAACGGAAAATCTTTCGATTGGCCGCTGCTCGAAACCCGTTACCGCATGACGCGCAAAATCAAACCCTCCGCCCCGCGCGCGCATCTGGATTTTCTGCATCCCGCCCGCAATCTCTGGCGCATACGCCTCGGCTCCGTGCGTCTCGCCGAACTCGAAAAGCACGTCCTGGGATGGCACCGCGGCGCGGACCTGATCTCCGAAATGATCCCGCAATTTTATTTCGATTATCTGCGTGGCGGACCGCCCGAGCCTCTCGTCCAGGTATTTCTTCACAATCAGATGGACCTGCGCGGTCTCGCCGGCCTCGCCAGTCGCATCGTCGCCACCCTCGCCGAGCCGCAAACCCGCGGCGCAACCGACGGCCTTGAACTCTTCGGTGTTTCGCGTATCTGCGAGCGCCGCGGTGACACGCTGCGCGCAAAAAAGCATTACGCGCAATCATTAGCCGCCGCTTTGCCCGCGGAAACCGATCGCGCCGCCCGGCGCTCTCTCGCGCGCTTGGCCAAACGCGATGGAGATTTGCCCTTAGCATGTGAATTATGGGAAAGCATCCTGGGGAATTCGCGCGAGGGTTTTGAAGCCTACGAACAACTGGCGGTTTATTATGAACATGAAGCCTGCCAGCCACAACGCGCTGCCGCCCTGGCGCGCGCAGCCTTGTCCGAGCTGCAGCGCGCGCGCCGCCACGCTTCGCTTTCCGCGGCCTTGCAGCGCCGCTACAAAACCCAATTCGAGCATCGGCTAAAGCGCCTCGATCGCCTCGAGCAAAAAACCGTCCGCCCGCTGCTGGAGCCCACGGAACCTGAGTCCCCCGCCCGGCCTCGGGAATCCAATCACCAGGGGCGAAAGGGGAGTTTGCATGCCTGAATCGGATAGCACTGCCACGCAGGTTGCGCGAACGTCTATGCCGGAGGAAAAAGCAATGCCCGGAGTAAGCGACCCCTATATTCGTGAACAGCTCGAAAAACGGCGCAACGAATTGCAAACCGTCATCTCGTCGGCCGCGCGCGCAGTTCCCGCGGCTCCTTTTCTGGAGCTTCTCACCGAAGTGGATTCCGCCCTTCAGCGCATGGACGACGGCACCTACGGAATTTGTCCCGCCTGCAATGACACGGTGGAAAGAGATCGCCTGCTCGCCGATCCCCTTGTGCGGCTCTGCCTCGATCACATGACCAGCGACGAGCACCGCGCGCTCGAGCGCGACCTCGAGCTTGCCGCGCGCGTCCAGCGCGGCTTGCTGCCGCGCTCCGACGTGGGATTCAAGGACTGGCGCGTCCACTACCAATACAATCCCGCCGGTCTGGTGAGCGGTGATTATTGCGATCTGATTCTGCCCGCGAACGACGACGGCGAACTCGTTTTTCTCCTCGGTGACGTCGCCGGCAAAGGCGTGGCCGCTTCCCTGCTCATGACCCATCTCCACGCCATGTTCCGCAGCCTCGCCGGTGTGGCCATGTCGCTCGATAAACTTCTCGAGATGGCCAATAGCGTCTTCTGCCAGAGCACGATCGCCGGACAATACGCCACGCTGGTCTGCGGCCGTGCAGGACGCCGCGGCGAAATCGAAATTGGCAGCGCAGGGCATCTCGCCGGCTTGTTGATCGCGAAAGACGGCGTCAAGCAAGTCTGCTCCACCGGAGTTCCCCTGGGAATGTTCAGCGCCAGCCGCTACACGATTGATCGGCTGCGGCTGGAGCCCGGCGACAGCCTGCTTCTCTACACCGACGGAATTTCCGAAGCCACCAACGCATCCGGCGCCGAATACGGCGCCTCGCGTCTCTCGAATGTCGCCGCAGAACGCCACGGCTGGGTGCCGCAAGAGTTGGCAGCCGCCTGCATGAAGGACGTAAGAACCTACTCAGCAGGCCGCAAGCAAGCCGACGATCAAACTCTAATGGTGGTCCACCGCGCAGACACGGTTCAGCTCTCTCTAAACGATTAACAAGCAGGAAGGAATTTCTGCGAAGTGACTCGGACGCACCGCGGTGGGTAATCCACATCTAAACCAACTAAATCTCGTTCGAAAACGCCGCAATATCTCCGTGCCCTCAAGCCGTTCTCTGTATACGGCGTTTACCCCGGCGCAGTTGGGGTGTTAAACCTTTTCGGCGCTCTTTTCTCTGCGTCCTCAGCATCTCTGCGGTAGATTTGCCTTCCACAACCTAGCCGACCCCTATCGCGAAGCCAACTGCGCCCCGCGAACGCCGCCATCCGATCCGCGTACTCCAGCCTGCTGAACCGCCGCGGGCGCCGGAGTCCACCCCAAACCCTTATCAATCCTATCGAAAGTCTCCCGCGTAGCGCTCTCCACAGTCAAACATGTGCTCTCCACACACCGTAGAAACACTCCCCCAGAACCGCCCTGAAATTGCAAAAAGTTCCCGCTCCGAAAAATCTCCGTCCGCGTCTTGTACTTCGCGGCCAAAGCGTCGCTATACTGCCCAAAAAATTGCCCGGCGTCGTCCGCATTGTCCAACGCTAAGCGAAAGACCAAGGGGTAAGATTTGCTCTTCGCATCCTCAAAAGTCGCGTAGCGGTCGCCCTTCCAGGCCGGCGAAAGCAAATCCGCCCGTTTTTCATCCAGAAATTGCTTCAGAACTTCTTCCAGCCCGAATTCCCCCATCGTATTTTCTTCCAATAGTTTCCAATCCCCCGGAACCACCCCCTTCCAATCCGGCAACGTCACCACCTCTGGCTTCACTCCTTGCATATAAAGATCCGGATGCATGATCTGCTGCGTGGATACCGGCGGATTCTGGAAAATCAAATGCAGATCCTGCCATCCCGCGTGCGCCTTCAAAAATTGCTGCGTGAAGCCCGTTCCCTCCAGGTAAGGAAACAAGAGTTCATCGCGAATATAAGCGGGAGCCTTCCCGAGGTTCGGGTCCTTGTCCATTTCGCTCACTGCGCCGACGCGGATCATCATCGTCACGTCCGGCAGATCGCGCACCCCCACCTTTTGATCCAGCATCTGGTAATCCACCATTGCCGCCATCGCCGAACCTTCGCTCACCGCGTCACGCGCGAGCTCCGCATCGTCATTAGGACGTGCCGCCTTGATCCACGGATCAATGTGGAACGATTGATCCTCGAGCGCGTGCGTCAGCTCGTGCGACATCACCGTGCGCTGCTCGTCCACCGGAATCCAATCCGCAATATAAAATTCCTTGGCTTTCGGGTCGTACAGCCCCGCCACCTGGTCCGTCAGCACGTTCAGCATGAAAGCATCTAACGGAAAATCCCTGGGTATCAGGCCAAAGGCTTCCAGCGTTTTTGCGTCGGCATACTTCTGCGCCTCGTTCTTGTCGTCCTTGTCCTCGCGAATCAGGTATTCGCGCACTTCCTGTTTCGAACGCAGACTCTTCTTTAGCGGCTCCTTGATCGGCAGGTCCAGAATCTTGCTCATCTGCAAAAGCACTTCATCGGCTGCCTTGATGAATTCCGGGCTGGAAGCCGCCTGCGCCGTCTGCGACGAACTCCTCGGCTGCGCCGGCGCAACGGACTTCGGCGCCGACGCGCCGTGCTGCGCGGCAAAGCCTGCGCCGCACACCACCAGCACCCCCACGCCGGCGATCCATTTCCGCCCGATCCGCTGCTTCATGCCCCAGGAAAACTTCATCCCCACCTCCAACAAATTTTTCGCACGCGTCAGAACCGCAACCTTCAGGCCCTCACCCGCGGCCCCAGCATCACGCCCGCGCTGGCACAGTCCCTCCCCAGAACCACACCATGCCGCCCAGCCGCTACTCTAGTGTGAGACTCCCCAGGCCGGCGTCCGTAAGCAACCGCCTCAAGTGCCCTTCCTGAAATCTGCCGCTGCACGTCGCGGAAGAATCCCACGCCGGTTCCCGGAAGCAGGTGAGCCCGATGAGCGCCCGAACTCGCGCCGGATGTCGGCCTCGGGCCCGCATGCCAGTTTCCGCGCGTAGTATCCCGCGCCGAGTTCGAAGAGCAATCTTTTGAAGGGGTCGCGAAAGATGTTACGCACGATTCCGGTCATCGTGCTTTGATGCGGTGGTGTGCGTCAAGGGTTTCCAGAGTTCGGTGTCTGCGAGGAAAGCGGCGCGGCCCCGCTGTGCATCAAATCTTGCTCCGCGGCCAGCGCGGCCAGGATCACGCGGAGGTTCGAGACGAAGAGATCTCCTAGGTAGCGCGGCGTGCCGAACGGCACGAAACAGCGAAAAACCTCTGCCTCCAGCCAGCGCCGCGCGATTTCCGCCGCAGCCGCGTCCCGATTTGCCAGGCACTTGCGCAAATCCGATTCCTGCTGCTGGAAACTGCTTTCCAGCATCTTTTCGAAGAGTTCTTCGTGGCAGAACAATAACGATTCGTGAATCGCCGCCTTCGAATAGCTCTGCTCCAGGATTACATGGCTATAAAGCCCCGTGTACAAGTCCCGCAACATCGCGACATGCGCGAGCCGGGCCATGGTACTCGGCAGGCAGCCCAGCCATTGCTCCACAAATTCTTCGATAATGCGCTGATTCTGGGTGAAGCGCTCCAGCGAACCCACAGCATTCCCCCTGCCCGCCACAGCCGCGCGCAGCATCACTCATCAGCCCGGATTGACCCACCAGGACGGGCTGCTTCGCGCGCTCCATCGCCATCTGCCGCGCACAGAGTCCAGCCAGGAGGACTCCGGGCGCTCCATCGTTGTTTTGCGGTGATGATCGCCGGAATGCTACCCTCAAGCGGAACCACCGTCAATAAGTAATTGGTAAATTTTTGTAGAACAATTGCAAATTCGTTTTTCGCGAAATAGCTTCCGGTGCTATTCTCACTCTCAGTCGGCTCCTGGTTCCGCATCACATTCGGAATAATATGCGGCAGTGCCGCCAACTTGTGGCCTCGTACCGGTCATCTTAATCGCCAAGGGTTTTGCCTCGCATCACCCGCGGGCGGCGGGCGTCGCCGCCTCACGATACTCCGCTGATGCACGGCAGTTCGACGCGCACCCATGCGCATGTGTTCGCATGGTCGGCGTCCAGAGCGTCGCAAAACGCGGAAGCGCGATTCGAAAGGACCGCGAGATGAGCCTGTTCGCGATCACCTGCATAGCGGCATGCGTCGTCAGCCTCCTCGCGCTCGCCTGGTGTGCCGCTCGTCCCCTTTCTCAAGAATCGCCGCCGCACCCGGGCGAGCCGATCGAAGCTCTCCTGCAACAGCATGCCCTGCGCCTCCCGCAATTGCGCCATTCCCTCGCCGATATGAATCGCCGTTACGTCCATCGCAAAGCCACCGAGCAGATTGAAAAAAATTGGCGCCAGGAGCGCCGTCGAGTCGTCGAAACCTTCTTGCTCGCGCTCGGCGATGACTTCGCTCGCCTTGAACAACTCGCCGCGCTCGCCAGCGCCATGCTCCCGCAAGAATTCGCGCGCCAAGCCGACATTCCGGCGTCCCTGCAATTGCAATTCCGCGTCAACTATCGTGCCGCTGCCCTGCTCCTCAGCGTCGGCGGCCTCGGTTGTGCAGGCCGGATCACCAGGCTCGCCGAACTCATCGGCAATCTCTCCATGCATACCGAAGCAAACATGTCCAGGCTCACCCACCTCCCGGCACTGGAATCCTGGGGGTCCCTCTCCAGGTTTCGCCCCGATTGATCCCACAAATTGCGCCACGTCCTTTCCGCGACCACACGCCAGCATCGCGCCGCGGCATCGCGCGAAGCGTCGGACACCGCGCCCCGCGCCCGCCCATCGCTCTACGACCGGTTATTCGATTCAGCAACACTCTCGCTGCGGCCTCCCGGCGCACTCCTACTCATATCGTATAATTGACTCTGCTCTTGGGAGCCAATCGTGGAAACCGAAAAAATCCTTGTGGTGGACGACGAAGAAGCGATCCGCGAAGTCGTTTCCACGCTTCTGGAAGCTCAGGGGTACACCTGCACCGTCTGCTCCAACGGTAGATTGGCGCTGGAAGCCTTCCGCAAAGACACCTTCGACCTGGTTCTAAGCGACATCGTGATGCCCGAAATGGACGGCCTCAAGCTCCTCGCCGAACTGCGCAACGAGGATCCCGACGTCCCCGTCATCATGGTCACCGCCATGCACGATATTTCCATCGCTCTCGAAGCGATCCGCGCCGGCGCCTACGATTACATTCTCAAGCCATTCGAAAAAGACCAGCTGCACCTCAGCGTCCGCCGCGCCCTCGAACATCGCCGTCTGGTGATGGAAAACCGCACGTATCAGAGCGACCTCGAGCACCTCGTCGCCGAGCGCACCCAGCAACTATCCATTGCTCTGCAGGATCTTGAGCAATCTTACGATTACACGCTGGAAGCTCTCGGCGGCGCGCTGGATGCCAAGGACGCCGAAACCGAAGGCCACTGCCAGCGCGTCACCGCGTTCACCATCACCATCGCGCGCACCATGGGCGTGGATAAAGGTTTGCTTCGCCACATCGCGCGTGGCGCTTTTCTCCACGACATCGGCAAAATGGGCGTGCCGGATAGCATCCTGCGCAAGCCCGGCCCTTTGACCGCCGAAGAGCGCGACATCATGCGCAAGCACTGCGAAATCGGCTTCGCGGTTCTCGAGCGCATTCCGTTCCTCAAGGAAGCCGCCGAAATCGTTCTCTCGCACCAGGAGTGTTACGACGGCTCGGGCTATCCGCGCGGCTTGCGTGGCGAACAAATCCCCATCGGAGCCAGAATTTTCGCGGTTGCGGACACTCTGGACGCCATGATTTCCGATCGCCCGTACCGCAAAGCCCTGCCGATTTCAGCCGCCCGCAAGGAAATCGAAAGATACTCCGGCAAGCAGTTTGACCCGCGCGTAGTGGAAGTGTTTCTCTCGCACCCAGACCGCGTCTGGATGGACCTGCACGAAAAAATCGGCGACCCCTTCAGACTCACCCAGCTGGAACACGTCTAAGCGGCCGTTGCGTCCCTCCCTAGTCGGGACGCAACCGGTAGCCTGAATTTCAACCAAGGCCTCAACGCCCGTTAAGCATCCTTGCGCCGCAATCCTCGCATAAGTATGATTCACCCAGGACGTTGTAGGGGCGGCTCTCAGACCCGCCCCTGCCACGTTTCACAAAGTCTAGAGTTGCTCGAGAGGGCCCAATGCCTTTGGTGCCGATCAAAACAGCTTCAACCACCGGATACTGCGATTGCATCTGCGGGTGCTATGAACTCGCCAGCCAACGCGATGACGAAACCGGCAAAGGCTATTGCCCGAATTGCGCGAAAGAGCATCTCGAAAAAAATCGCGGCATCGGACTCCCGCAACCCGCTCCCTGCAAAATGCCTGATAGCACTGGCCCGGACCTGAAGCTGGAAACCCCGGAGCCCGCAGATCCGCCGGGCCGCCTGCGCTAACTCCGCGAATCGGCCCGCGGGGCGCTCAAAACACCGCAAGCATCGCGCCAACGCCCGCCCGAAATTCCTCTTCCCTCGTAATCAAGCTCAAAACCAAAAATCCATCCGCCGGAAAATCGTAAAAATGACCCGGATGCACATAAACGCCCGCGCGCTCCAGCAGTTCGATCGCAAGTTCCTCGTCGCCCCGCGTCGCCGGAACTCGCAGCACCACGTACCAGCCGCCCTCCACAACCAATCGAGCGCACGCTTTCTGCAGCGCCAGCTGGCGATCCAGCTCGGCCAAATTTCGCTGCACCCGCGCCAGTAGCTGCTTTTGAAAGCCATGACGCTGCTCCAGAAACGCCGCCATCGCCAATTGCACCGGTGCATTCATCGAAAGGTACGTGTCCGCGATCACCTCCAGACGCGCCAGTGCCGCCACCCTCAATTTCTCCGGCCCGCTGGCAATCAACCAAGCGGCTTTCATCTGCGGCAACCCCGAAATCTTCGATAGCCCGCTCATAGTGAAAGTCAACGCTCCGGCATTCCCCGCAAAACTAAACCGCACCTTCTCCGCCGACGGCAACCCAAAATCCAGAAACACCTCGTCCGCAATAATCGCCATCCCGCGCGCCGCGCAAATAGAATTGAGCTTCTCGATCTCCTGCGCCTGTACAAAATTGCCCGTAGGATTGTTCGGATGCACCACAATCACGGCCCGTGTGCCCCCGGTGATCGCGCGCTCCAGCGCAGCAAAATTGATCTGCCAGCCGTAGTCGTACACCAGCGGATAGCGCACCAAGACCACATCCTGAATATCCGCCAAAAATGCAAACAACGGATAACTCGGCTCCGGAATCAGGATTTCGTCGCCCGCATTGCACAGCGTGCGAAAAACGAATGAATACGCCTCGCTGGTGCTCGTCGTGAGAATAATGTCGTCCACCGGCGCGGCGTCCCCGCGCGCCGCGTAATACCCGGCCACCGCTTCACGCGCGCTCCGCAAACCCTTGGCATCGGGCAAATAATCAAGCGCCGCAGGATTTGCCAGCGCCTGCAAGATCGCGCGGCCATCGTACTTAAACCCGCACTCCGTCGGATTCGACGCCGTCAAGTCCAGCAACGGCTTCCCCGCCGCGCGATGCCGCGCCAAAGCTGCGCTCAGCCGGTTCGCGTCCAGATTCCAATTAGTGCGCTCAGAAAACACTCGTATCACGCTCCCGCGCAGCTCATGGATTATAGGGAAACCGCGCGCCGCGAGCAGCTAATTCCGCGCCACCCTCGTCAAAAACTAGGGTCGTCACCAGGAATCTGCCTATAATCGTTGCGCACGTTGAAAATCCACAAAGGAGATAAACCATGAACAGGATCGTCACGGCTTTCGCCGCGTTCCTCCTGCTGCTGCTAATGGCCGGCCAATTTCCCGCCGCGGCGCAAGAGGACACCATCGCCAAGACGAACTTGAAGGTCGGCGACGTCGCCCCGGACTTCACTCTGCTCGCGAATGATTGGAAGCCCGTGAAGCTCAGTGATTTTCGCGGCAAGAAAAACGTCGTCCTGGCCTTCTACGTTCTCGCTTTCACCGGTGGCTGAACCAAGGAATTGCAGGCCTATCAGGCTGATATGGCCAAGCTCGAAGCCAGCGACACCGTAGTTCTGGGCATCAGCATAGACAGTCCCGCCGCCAACGCCGCATTCGCCAAGCAAATCGGAGTCACTTTTCCCCTGCTCAGCGATATGAACCGCAAAGTCCTCACCGCGTACGGCATCTTGAAGCCCTACGACGTGCAAGGGGACAAATACGAATGGGCGCAGCGCACCACCATCGTCGTGGACAAGGAAGGAAAAATTCAGCACGTCGAGCAAGGCGATAGCGCCGTGGATCCCAATAGCGCCGTCTCCATCTGCACCGGCCTGCACAAACCCAAAGGCCAGTAGCGCACTTCTTCCCGAGCGAGCCGCGGCGTCAGGCCGCGGCTCCCCGCTCAACGGCTTCATGCTCAGCGGCTTCTTGGTCGCCGGATAAAAGCGCCGTTGCGATCCCGAGCGCAGCGGCCTCTTGGTCGCCGGACAAAAAGCGCGGTTGTCATCCCGAGCGCAGCGAGGGATCTGCTTTAGGCGCAGACTCTACGGCAGGCGAGCACTTCAGTCTGTAGCGCCGGAGTCCCGCCGGCTCTTAGCCGTTGACTCTGTCTTTATAGGTCGTTGCGAGACGAGGATGCGTTCAAAGTCGGACGGGACGTCTGCGTAGCGGACTTTACAAAGCGGTAGTAACTTCGCGCGACGAGCGAGAAACATTCCGCCGCCGATACATCAATCCCAATATCCCCACAAAAATGCTGATCGTGGGAAACAGCAAAATCAAAATCCCATGACGCAACGCCGCCCCGCCCTGCGCTCCCGCGGCCGACGCGCTCTGATAACACATCGCGCAACCTTGCGCCACCACCCGCGGCACGGGCAGTGCAATCAAGCCTATAAAACAACCGGCCAAAAGAGCCAACCGAACGGTAATCTCTCGCCTCAATGCGTCCCTCGCGCGGAAATCTCCAACGCCTCCGGCCCTAATGCGGCCGCAGATTCATCAATCGTATGCTGTCCGGAAAAAACATCAGCAGCATCATGCAAATGCAAAACACCATCGCCGGCACGAGCAAAAGAAATAGTCCCAGCCGCTCAAATCGCAGGTGCATGAAGTAAGACATGATCAGCGCGGCCTTGATCAGCGACAATCCCACCAGAATCGTGATCATCAATTGCACTCCCAGCCGCTCGTACGCCAGGAACACTTCCACCCCCGTCAGCAGCAGCAGCCAGACCCAAACCGTGGCAAATAATTTAGTCGTCCCGACGGCGTGTTCGTGCGTCAACTCCGCTGCGTGTCCGTGCGCGCTCATCGTCTGATTGGCTCCCCATTACTTAAAATCACCGCTGTAGATCGTCACTTCGGGTTCACGCTCAACAAATACACCATCGGGAAAATGAACATCCATACCAAATCCACGAAGTGCCAGTACAACCCGCTCACTTCCACGTGCTCGGCCGTGTACTTCCCTTTTCCGAAGCCCCACGCGATCACCGCCAGGTAGATCACTCCGATCGTCACGTGCACCATGTGCAGCCCGGTCAGCCCAAAAAACGTCCCACCGAATAGCGGCACGGAAGGTTGCCACGGATTCGACCACGGCGTCACGCCTTCGTGAAACAGCGTCACCCACTCCGTCGCGTGAATCAGCACGAACGCGATGCCGCAAACGATCGTCGCGATCAGGTAACGCACCGTTTTCTTCACGTTGCCGTTGAACGCGGCGTTCACCCCCAGCACCATCGTCAAGCTGCTGGAAAGCAGCACAAACGTCATCAGCGACGATTTCGCGATCGCCGGCCAAATTTCAAATGGTCGCGGCCAGTTCGGCGTCTCCAGCCGTACGTAGGCATAGCTGATCAGCAGCGCCGAAAACGTCAGCGAGTCCGAAACGATGAATAGCCACATCCCCAGTTTTTTCGAATTAATTGCGAAGGGGGACGCGCCGCCGGACCACCTTGATTCGACTATGCCCTCGTATTCCGCTTCACTCACGCTTCACCTCACCAACCAGAGGAGTAGAAACAGAAAGATCCACAGCCCATCCATGAAATGCCAGTACATCGAAACAATGTCCACCGCCGTGCTCATCGCCACTTTACGCGGCGTGCGGAACTGGATGTAAAGCAGCGCCAGCACTCCGCCCAGCAGGTGCAGCCCGTGCGCACCGGTGAAAACGTAGAAGAAACTGCTGCTGGGATTGCTCGCAAGAAACGTACCTGCCGCCACCAGCTGCCGCCAGGCGATGATCTGCCCGGCCACAAACATAATTCCCAGAATCGTCGTGGTCGCCCACCAATGCCGGAAGCCTTCCTGATCTTTCGCCAGAAAGCGCCGGCGCGCGTGCGTAAGCGTGAAGCTGCTGGCGATCAAAATCAGTGTGTTCAGCCACAGAACGCGCGGGAGCGTCAGCGGAATCCACGCGCTGTTGGGCATGTCCTTGCGCACCACATACGCGCTGACGAACGCCATAAAAAACATCAAAATCCCCGCCAGCGCCACCACCATCCCCGTCACATACGCACGCTGCGGTGTTCCCTTGCCTCCCGGCGAACTGCCACCATCGCCGCCGTCGCCGCCTCCCATATCCCCAGAGTCAGCTCCGCCTCCGGGGCCTCTGCCCTCGTGCATCAGCTCGATAACCTCTTCAGTTACCGTAATCTGCGGCATCTACTCTTTCCGTACCCTCTCTGCCTTGCTCTGCGTACTCTGCGTCTCTGCGGTAGTTCGCTAGTGCTCTCCGTGGCCTCTGGCCTTTCTCTGTGCGCTCTGTGTTAATTCTTTGCCGTTGCCTTCGCCCTTGCGTTCCCAATCTATTTCGTCCGAGCCACCTGCGAAGGCTCCAGATTCTGCGGAATAAAGTCCTCCTGCGCCCCCGGCACGCTGAACTCATAAGGCCCGCGATAAACGCTGGGATAATGTCCCCCGAAATTATCAATCGGCGGCGGCGAATCCGTGCTCCATTCCAAAGTCGTCGCGTTCCATGGATTCTTCCCAGCCTTCGCCCCGAATTTCAAGCTGTAGAAAAAATTCCAAAGAAAAATCAATTGCGCCGCTCCAGTGATAAACGCGGCAATCGTCATGAACTCATGCACCGGCTGCAACCGCGCCAAAAATCCCACCGCCGACGCGTCCGCATACCGCCGGATTCCTCCCGCCAACCCCACAAAGTGCATCGGCATGAAAATGCAATAAGCCCCCACGAACGTGAACCAGAAATGCACCTTGCCCAGCGGCTCGCTCATCATTCGCCCGAACATTTTCGGGAACCAGAAATACGTCGCCGCGAAAATCCCGAAAATCGCCGCCACGCCCATCACCAGGTGGAAGTGCGCCACCACGTAATAAGTGGCGTGCAGCATGTTGTCAATCGCCGGCTGCGCCAGGAACAGCCCGGAAAGCCCGCCGGAAACAAACAGCGACACGAACCCCAGCGCAAAAAGCATCGGGCTTTTGAACTGAATCTTTCCGCCCCACAAAGTTCCCAGCCAGTTGAAAGTCTTGATCGCCGAAGGAACGCCGATGGCCATCGTCAGCACCGAGAACGTGAACCCCGAATACGGGCTCATGCCGCTCAAAAACATATGGTGGCCCCAAACCATAAATCCCAGAAACCCGATGGTGCAGATCGCAAACGCCATCGCGCGATAGCCAAATACCGGCTTGCGCGAAAAAGTGGAAAGCACGTGCGACGCGACGCCCATGCCCGGCAGAATCGCGATATACACTTCCGGGTGCCCGAAAAACCAAAAAAGGTGTTGCCACAATAGCGGCGAACCCCCGCTGTGCGCCTGAATCTGGTCGTTTACCACCAGTCCCGCCGGCAAAAAGAAACTCGTTCCCGCCGAACGATCGAGCAGCAACAAAATTCCCGCCGCCAGCAGCACGCCGAATGCCAGCAATCCCAGCACCGCGGTCACCAGCCAGCCCCACACCGTCAACGGCATGCGCATCAGCGTCATTCCCGGCGCGCGCAAATCAATCGTCGTCGCGATAAAATTCAAAGCCCCCAGCAACGACGCAAGACAAAACAGCGAGATGCTCAGGATCCACATCGTCTGGCCCCAACCCTCGCCCGGCCCCGTAATCTCTCCCAGCCCGCTCAGCGGGGTGTAACCCGTCCATCCGCTGATCGGCGCGCCGCCCGGCACAAAGAAAGCCGCAACGATGCAAACGAATGCCAAAAATGTCACCCAGAACGAAAGCATGTTCAACCGCGGAAACGCCATATCCGGCGCGCCAATCTGAATCGGCAGAAAATAATTTCCGAAGCCGCCTTGCGGCGCGGTAGTCAGCACGAAGAAAACCATGATCGTCCCGTGCATCGTCACCAGCGCCAGATATTGCTCCTGCGACATTTGCCCGCCGCTCACGAAGGGCAGCGTTGCGTTCGGCCACACCAGGTGGAAGCGCATCAGCATCGAAAGCACGATGCCGATCATCACCGCCGTCAGCGCCAGCAGGAAGTACTGAATGCCGATCACCTTGTGGTCCACACTGAAAATGTATTTCCGGATGAAACCCGAGGGCTCTGCCATTGGCGCATGCACAGTGGATCCGGCGGGATGCGCGTGCGAACTCATGCCTGGCCTCCTGGAAATTGGGTCTCGCTCATCAGTCTCCTCAAACGCTCACACCATAACGGCGTCACTGGTTCGCCGCCGCCTGCTGCTTCAGAAACGCCTGATAGTCCGCGTCCGAAACTACGTTCAGGTAGCTGTGCATCCGTGAATGGCCCAGCCCGCAAAGTTGCGTGCACACCACCTCGTATTTTCCGATCGTGTTCGCGGTGAAATGCAGCGGCACCACCATCCCGGGCGTGGCGTCCTGCTGCAAACGCAGCTCGCGCACGTAGAAATTGTGAATCACATCCTGCGAACGGATCAGCAACTGCACTTCGTGATTCACCGGCACCGTCAGAGTCGGCACCACGATATCGTCTTTTCCCGCGGGATCGTTCTGATCAATTCCCAAAGGATTGCCCGTGGACGCGCTGATCTGCTTGGGGTCGAGCCTGCCGAATTTTCCATCCGGGCCCGCATAGCGGAAATTGAAAACGAACTGGTTCTCCGTCACTTCCACGGGAATCGCGTCCGGCGCGGCATTCGTGAAACGCACTTCCGCCCAGGCTTTTCGGCCCATTAGTCCCAATCCCACAAATAGCACCACGGTCGCGGTCGTCCAGATCACTTCCATGGTGTTGTTGCCGCGCGTGAAATGCGCCTTCTGTCCGTGATCGCGAAAACGGAAGATCACGAACGCCAGTCCCAGCTGCGACAAAATGAACACGGTAGCCACCACCGCCAGCGTCAAATCATATTGATGATCGATCGCGGTGCCCACCGAAGTGATGGCGGGGGGCGGCGCGTATGCTCCCGACGCAAAAACGTACACGGTAACAACTACGAGAGTCACTAAGAGGAGGGACAGCAGAGCCGGTGTTGCCGCAGAACCGCTAGCGCGTTTCCTGATCCGCATCGCTTTTGCTCTCCTGACAACTTTGGCAAAAAAGCGTTCGATAGGACCGCAGGGCCGTTTTCAAAACAGCACATCATATACAACGGACGACGAATATCAAGGACGATTGTGCGAAATAAAAAGCTGCTTTTCGCCGGCAGTAACCAGCAACACAAACACAGCGCGCTCGCGCAGGGGCGCACTTCACCTCAATCTCTCCGTGCCCTCAAGCGGTTCTCTGTGAACTCTGTGGTAAGTCTTTGCAGCGATCCAAGCCAATTACGAGGAAGGAATAACACATACGAAGGATAATCCGCGGAAATTATTGGTGCGGTCGAGTGGATTCGAACCACCACGGTATTGCTACCGCCAGCCCCTCAAGCTGGTGCGTCTGCCAGTTCCGCCACGACCGCAATTCACTGAAACTTGCCGCCAAGAACTTGTCGCAGTATAGCAGATCAGGCTATTTCTTGGGAGCCGGGTTCTGCGCCGGTTGTTGTGCTGGAGCAGGCTGCTGCGCAGGCTGAATCGGAATCTGTATCGGCGGCACCTGCGCCGGCTTCGCCGGAACCGTGCCCGATTTCTGCGTCTGTTCCAGTACCGACCCAGTTCCCAGTGATTCCGTCGGACTGCGCTTCACCGAAAGCGCCAGGGACGTCATCATGAACACGATCGCGCACCACGTCGTCGCCCGCGATAAAAACGTCGCCGCGCCGCGCGGTCCAAATGCTGTCTGGCTCCCCGCTCCGCCAAACGCTCCGGCCAGATCCGCGGCCGAGCCGCTCTGCAGCATGATCACAATGATCAGCACGAAGCACACCACAATATGCAGCGTCACCAGCACCGGTATCAAGCGCCAGCCGATCGCAATCAATCCGATCGCAATCAACAGCGAAAAACCCCATTTTGCCCAAGATGGCATTGCTGACTCCCGCTCAATCTGGAAATTATTGAGCCTAGAAATTCACGATCGCCGCGAACGATTTCGCGTCCAGGCTCGCTCCGCCCACCAGCGCGCCGTCAATCTCCGCCTCGGCCATCAGCGCCTTGATGTTGTCCGGTTTCACGCTTCCGCCGTACAGAATCCGCACCGCGGATGCTTGTTCGGGAGAAAAATGTTTGGCAGCAAGTCCCCGGAGATAACGGTGAACATCCTCGGCAATTTCAGGGGTGGCGGTCTTGCCCGTGCCGATCGCCCAGACCGGCTCGTACGCTAAAAGAATACGCGAGAAGTCCTCAGCGGTCAACGCGGCCATCCCGCCTTCAAACTGCCGTTTCAGCACCGAATGCGTCAGATTTGCTTCCCGCTCCGCCAGGCTTTCCCCCACGCACACAATCGGCGTCAACTCCGCCGCCAAGGCCGCCTTCACCTTCTTGTTCACGGTCTCATCCGTCTCTCCAAAATATTGCCGTCGCTCCGAATGGCCGATTATCACCGCCTCGGCCCCGCAATCAGAGATCATCTGCATCGAAATCTCGCCCGTGAACGCCCCTTCCCGCTCCCAGTGCGCGTTCTGCGCCGCAATCTCGATGTCGCTGCCGCGCGCAGCCTCCACCGACGCGGCAATCGCCGTAAATGGCGGCGCCACAATAATGTCGCAAGAGTGAGTCCCAGCCACCAGAGGTTTGAGCGCCTCAAAAAAAGCCCGCGCCCCCTCCCGCGTCTTGTACATCTTCCAATTCCCAGCAATCACCGGTCGCCGCAAGCTCTCTCCTCATTCATCGCAAAATGTTCACACGCCGCTCAGCCCAAGCGATATTGCCGCAACAGCCTCAACTCGATGACCGGCGCAAAACAATATGGAGTGCGGCGGCGCGCCGCCGCTTTCGCAAGGGGAGGCACGCCTCCCCGCTGTCAAACGTAACGCCTACTCTTACTCCCTCGCCGAATCCGTCAAAGCCTCCACCCCGGGCAATTTCTCGCCAGCCAAAAATTCCAGGGAAGCCCCGCCACCAGTAGAAATATGCGAAATCTGCGAAGCCAATCCAGACTGCTCCACCGCCGCCACCGAATCCCCGCCGCCGACAATCGAAGTCGCTCCCGCCGCCGAAGCCGCCGCCACCGCCCGCGCAATCGCCAAAGTCCCCTGCGCAAACGCAAGCTTCTCAAACATCCCGAGCGGCCCGTTCCACACAATCGTCCGCGCGGTAGATATTTCCTTGCGAAACAATTCAATCGTCTTCGGCCCGATATCCAAGCCCATCCAACCGTCCGGCGTGTGTGCAATATCCGTCACGCGCGTAGTAGTCGAATCAGACGACTCCGCCAACACGTGATCCACCGGCAGTACCAAACGGAACTTCCGCTGCTGAGCCTCATTCAAAAGATCGCGCGCCAAATCCAGCTTGTCGTTCTCCACCAGCGATTTCCCGATCGGCAATCCCTGCGCCTTCAAAAACGTGTACGCCATCGCCCCGCCGATCAACATCGCATCCGCCAATTTCATCACGTTCTGCACCACTTCAATCTTGTCTGACACCTTCGCCCCGCCCAGCACCGCCACAAACGGCCGGTCCGGCTGCGAAATCGCCTTCCCCAGATACGCCAGCTCTTTTTCCATCAGCAAACCTGCCGCTGACTGGCGCACAAACTTCGTAATGCCCACCACCGACGCATGCGCGCGATGCGCCGAACCGAACGCGTCGCACACAAACACCCCGTCGCACAAAGCCGCCAGCTTGCGCGCAAATTCCGCGTCGTTCGCTTCTTCTTCGGGATGAAACCGCACGTTTTCCAGCAGTAGCACCTCGCCATCGCGCAAAGCCTTGCTCTTGGCCTCGGCGTCCGCGCCCACGCAATCCCCCGCAAATACCACCTTCTTGTTGCCGAGTAATTCTTCCAGCTTCCCCGCTACCGGCTCGAGCGAATACTTCAAATCCACTTTTCCCTTGGGCCGCCCCAGATGCGAGGCCAGCACCAACCGCGCCCCGCGCTCCATCGCCAAACGCAAAGTAGGCAACGTCTCCCGAATCCGCGTGTCGTCCTCCACCTTTCCACCGGACATCGGCACATTAAAGTCCACGCGAATAAATACGCGCTTCCCCTTCATCTCCAAATCCCGTATCGAAAGCTTGTTCATAACCGTGATTTCATCCAACCTTTTCCCGGATTCGCAACTGCGCCCATATTCTCAAGCGTCGCGCACTCCTCAAATAAGCACAAAAAAAAACGACGTGCCATTCCGAGGGCGCCGTTAGCCCGAGGAATCTGCTTCTGCTTTGCCTCCGGATTGCCCGCGAAGCGCAGACCGCCCGCGGGACGCAGCACGCCCGCCACAGCACGCAGTCACGCGACAGTTCTTTGTAGGTCATGGCTTCAGCCATGACAAAAAACGGCGCGAAGCGCCTCCGCCTCTCGCGGCGCCTTCCCCGCGAGCCGTGAAGTAAACCGCTGCACCCAAACGCCCGCGCCAACCCCGTGTCCGCGTTAAATCAAAGTGCCTTATGGGTCGTGGCTTTAGCCACGACAAAAAATCCGGACGCGCAGCGTCCGCACCTTTCGCGGCGCCGTTCCCGCGAGCCGTGAAGTAAACCGTTGCACCTAAACGCCCGCGCAGCTCTCAAAACCCATCGTCGCGCGGATTTTGCCAAACCCTAGTTTGCCAAAAACTTAATCAAATCCCGGCAACGCGATGAATAGCCCCACTCGTTGTCGTACCACGAAAGCACCTGCACGCAGTTCGTCCCCACCACGCGCGTGTACCCCGAATCCACAATCGAAGAATGCGGATTCCCGCGAAAATCAATGGACACCAACTCCTCTTCCTCGAATTGCAAAATCCCCTTCATCGGCCCGTCGGCGGCAGCTTTCAGCGCCGCATTCACGCTCTGCACCGTAGCCGGCTTCTCGGTGAATACCGTCAGATCCACCACGCTCACGTTCGGTGTCGGCACCCGCATCGCGTAACCATCCAGCTTGCCCTTCAATTCAGGAATCACCAGTTGCAACGCCTTCGCCGCCCCTGTCGAAGTCGGAATCATCGAAAGCGCCGCCGCCCGCGCCCGCCGCAAATCCTTGTGCGGCAAATCCAGCAGCTTCTGGTCGTTCGTGTACGAGTGAATCGTGGTCATCGTCCCCACATTAATTCCAAACGTATCCTGCAGAACCTTCGCCACCGGCGCCAGACAATTCGTCGTGCACGATGCATTCGAAATCACGTGATGCTTCGCCGGATCGTACGTCTTCTCGTTCACTCCCAGCACCAAGGTCTGATCCGGATCCGTCGCCGGCGCGGAAATAATCACTTTCTTCACCGTGCCGCGAATGTGCTTGCGCGCGTCCGCGCCATTCGTAAACAAGCCCGTGGATTCCACCACGATCGTCGCCCCCACCGACGACCAATCCAGCTCCCCGGGATCCTTCACGCGAAACACCTTGAAACTCTTCCCGTCCACGGAAATCGAATCGTCCTTGTGCGTCACTTTATTCGGAAGATTCCCCAGGATCGAATCGTATTTCAACAGATACGCCAGCGTCTTCGAATCCGTGATGTCGTTCACCGCCACCACTTCGATCGCCGGGTCGTTCAACGCCGCGCGAAAAATATTGCGCCCAATCCGCCCGAAACCATTAATCCCCACCTTAATTGCCATGACTCCTCCGACGGGGCTCTCGCGAGTCCCCAAAATTGGCCGCGAAAAGCGGCTTAGTAAGTGCTCCTAAACAGTTCGGTTTTGAAACTGCGCGCAACTCGCGCTCGTTCGTAGATGGCTCGACTGAGGCCACTCTCACAGCGGAAGCTACTGCAGCGACCTGCGTAAACTCGAACGTGAAACTATATCAAATCGGCGAGGCTGCGACGCGGCAAAATTCCACTCAATGCGCGATCAATCAAATTCCTTCACGCGAATTACCTTATCACCGGTAAATGTCACAAAGGTCGTGCGCGCCGGCGGCGTCCCGTAAATCCAATCTTCCGTCTCCGTGCCGTCCGGGTCCCGCTCGCGCACTTTGTGCTCGGGACGTCCCAACGCCGCCAGCACCATTTCGTGATTCATTCCTACCAGCGCCTCGTGATCCGTGATCGCCTGCTTGAATTGCGGCGGCAAGGTATCAATCCAATTCACCGCGCCGGAATGTTCCTTCGAAAAATCGAGGAATGCTTGCAGGTCCGTCATCAAATCGTCCGCGCTCATGTCCGGCACCTGCTTCCCAAAATCCAGAATCAGCGTCCCGCCGGTAGGCCGCTGCGCTGCCGAAGACACCGGCAGCGGATCCATCCCGCCTCCGCCCATTCCAATCTGTATGTGGTCGCGGATATTGAAGTGGCTTTTCCCGCCGCCGTTGATTTCCACCACGATTTCCTTGGCGCGGAATTCAATCCCCGTCACCTGCACCGTGTCACCCGGGCTCGCGGCCGGCCCGTGCGAGCGCAGCGCGTTCCGCAGATCGTTGTCGTCCACTTGCTTGCCTACTTCGATCTTGAAGCCCTTTTTCCCCGAAGGTATCGGCTTGCGCGCCTTCGCGAATTCCCCGGAAACGTAACGCACGATTTCCAGGCGCGATTGCGGTTGCAACGGCTCCGCCTTCCCGGAACTCTGCTGCACCACGGATAGGTAAATTTCAGGAAGCGCGCCGGTATTCGGCAGTGTACCCAGGTCCAGCTCGCCGGGTAGCAGGGGCGTGCGGTAGCGATTCACATCGCTAAGATCGGCGCACATAGCCAGCGCCGCAGCCAGCACGATAGTCGTCCGGAAGTACATGGCAGTCGGTCAGCGCCTATTCTAGTGTGTTTTGACCGTTCCGTGAATATGGATTCGCCAGAACCCCAGATGGTTGCAGGAATCCGCGCCCAGCAAGCCGAGCGCGCCAAATCAGGCAGGAGCCCTGAATCGCCTTCCAAGGCGATTCACGCCCCGGAACCGGCAGCCCCGCTTCGAAGGGCGCCCTCGGTGTTAAATC
The DNA here is from genome assembly GCA_963804655.1 of uncultured Acidobacteriota bacterium. Lineage (GTDB taxonomy): Bacteria > Acidobacteriota > Terriglobia > Acidiferrales > UBA7541 > Palsa-295. The sequence goes on from CAWDRE010000005.1 coordinate 105,552, forward strand.
TCCCCTCTTCGCCACACAGGCTTTTCTCTGCGTTCTCTGCGTCTCTGCGGTAATTGTTGCCGTCTTGCGCTTTCTCCGTGCACTCAGTCTCTTCTCTGTGACCTCTGTGTTAAATCCTTTCTCCTCGCCTCTACCGCGTAGCAGCCTGCACCTTCGTCGCCGCTACTTTCGCTTCCTCGATCTTCTCATGCGCCAGATTCGGCTCGAAGCACCGCCGGCAACGTGCCTCGTACATATTTCCCGCCCCCACCACAATCAATTCCTCAGACGCCACCAGCCGCTGCGTGTGCACCGCCGGATTCCCGCAGCGCATGCAAATCGCCAGCAGTTTCACGATCTCTTCCGCCACCGCCAGCAATCGCGGCATCGGCTCAAACGGCCGCCCCATGAAATCCGTGTCCAGCCCCGCCACAATCACGCGTTTCCCCATGTCCGCCAGCTTCACGCAACTCTCCACCACGGACTCGCCCAGGAATTGCGCCTCGTCAATCCCCACCACTTCTGTCCGCGGCGCCACTTTCGTCAGAATTTCCGCGCCATCCTTCACCAATTCCGAATCCAGCTCCAGCCCGGAGTGCGACACAATCCCGTTTTTCGCGTAACGCTTGTCAATCACCGGCTTGAAAATCTGCACGCGCTGCTTGGCAATCTCCGCGCGGCGCAGCCGGCGAATCAATTCTTCGCTCTTGCCCGAAAACATCGGCCCCACCACCACTTCAATCCACCCCATGTTGCCCTTGACGATATCCACGCGCAAAGCCTCCGTGACCTCTGCCGCTTCTCCGTGCCCTCTGCAGTTCCTCTGAATCGCCCTACAGGGCGATTCACCCTGAGAACCGGCAGCGCCGGTTCGAAGGGCGAACTCTGTGTTAATTCTTTGTCCTTGCCATCATCAGGCTAGCACAACGCGCTGTGCAAATTCATGCGGCGGCTTTCCAAAACCAATCCAGCCGCCAACTGTTCGAGCCACAAATCACCACTCACGAATCACCAATCAGCCGCCGCCCCTCAAATAAATCTCGCTGTTAAAAAACGGCGCAAACGCATTGATCACCGCAACCCGAAAAGACTCCTGCCGGGTAATCAAGTTGCCGGTCAAAATTCCCCAGGCTCCCTCTGCGTCCCGTATATTGTGCCCATCCGCAAACGCGTCAATCGCCTCCGAAAGCTCCACTCCGTCGTCCACCACGCTCGCAGCCAGCGCTTCGGGCACCAGCACCGACCCGGAACGCCCATAGGCTCCGCGCCCCGAGTCGTCCGCCACGTACGCCCAACTCTCCAGGAAGACCCAACGCTGCTCCGCTTCGCGCACCACATCCACTTCCGGCACCACGTCCAGGTTCGGAATCGCATCCAAACCCGGAATCACGTCGAATCCGCCTTCCAGCCCCACAAAATATTTCCACGCGTGCCTTCCGTCCCGCGCAAGACGCGCCAAAGCCTCCGCGCGCTGCCGCGCCCCAGCCATCAAGTCCTCGCGCGTCAAAGGCGTATGCCGCACGCCGCTCGCCACTTCCGCGCCCACCACTTCAAATTCCGGGGAGTTTTCGAACAAATTGCGAATCAAGGCGAGCGCTTCGCTGACCGCGTTGACCTTCGGGCGGCGCGTACTTCCCACGGCCACGATGATTTTTCCCATGCGCCGCGAATTCTATCAATCTTTCCACAGCTGATTCTGTTTTTCTCGCGCAAAACGCGCCGCCAGAAATTCCTTCAGCTCTTCCACCGAATGGAATAATTGGTCCGAACATCCCAGCATCCACCCGCTGATTTCTTGCACCGGCAGAGTGCTCACCAGATACACCGGAATTCCCTTGCGATGCGCTACCGTCAGCTCCGCCGACGTCCCGCCGCTCTTCGCCAGCGAATCCCAAAAGCAAATCAGGTAATCCGCCTGGTTTTCGATCAGATCCAGATCGAACGCGATGATTTTCCGTATCGCCCGGCGAAAACGTTCCAGGTCCGTCGTCTTCCATTCCCGAAAATGCGCGCTCTCATCCGCGCTCAGGTTTTTCTGCTCGTCTTCCGCGGGATCGTAAACACGATGTCCCAACTGCTCGCGCAAAAAAGGCGCCAGCTTGCAGCGCCACAATCTGCCGCCGTCTTCCGCATATTCAATAGGACCGCAGAGGTATGCCAGCATCGGGGTTGAACAATCGAAACTCTAGCACGCACCAGAAAAACTGGCCACCGCGCAACGCTTCAGTTTTCGCTTATGCGACTTTCTGGAGCTGCCTGCGCATGCGCAGTACTGACGCTGAAGGAAGGAGAACTAAGAACGTTCGCGGCCTCGCTGGCGTATTTCTATTTCGTCGTCGCGACGGATTCTTGGCTTTGCTGAAGCGACAAAGAGGCCCTGACCAAAGTATTTTCCGGAGAAGTGTTTTCCAAGTGCGGGCGCGCCCTACCAGGCTACTCCTGCACCGCCGCCGGCACCTTCGGCGCTTTACTGACAGCCTTGTGGCTGTAAAGATTTCGATCCGCCTCGGCGATCAATTCCTCAATCCCATCCCCAGGCTCGTATGCCTTGCACCCCACCGAATACGACACCGGCAGCGTCGTCCCGCTCACTTCCACCGTCAAACCATCAATCCTCGCCAGCACCAGCGACAACTGCTCCATCTCGCAGTCCAGCAGCAAAAGCATGAACTCATCCCCGCCCCAGCGCACCGCCAGATCCGACCCCCGCGTCGAACTGCTCAAGCACTTCGCAAATTGCTTCAACACCAGGTCGCCCGCCAGATGCCCGTATTTGTCATTGATCTTCTTAAAGTCATTCAGGTCCAGCAGCACCACGATCATCGAGAGCCCTCTTCTCTCTGATCGCGCAATCTCCGCGCGCAAACGCTGCTCGGCAAACCGCCGGTTGTACAATCCCGTCAACGGATCGAATAGCGCCAGCCGCCGGAAAACTTCCGCCTGAATCTGCTGCTCCGCCATTTCCGTCTGCATCCGCCGGAGCAATACGTGCTGGTAAATCATGTGCGCGGTAAAAATCAGCACCAGCCCCACCAGCGCCCAAACTGCGAAACTCAGATCCCATCCGTAAATTGATTTCGCACCCCGCAGATAGAGCGAAACCGATAGCGATACCGCCAGCCCCGTCAAGCTCAGGATAATGATTGCAACGTTGCCCCAGACCCACATGTACCGTCGCTCCAATTTGCGCCGGTTCGATTGGATCTCGGCCACGCCGTAATCGGAATCCTTGCTCGTGAGCGGTGCAGTGGTGGAATTCATTTGCCTATCAGCGACGCTATCGCCCACTCTCCCAGCGGTCAAGCCCTCCCAGTTCCCCTGCTTCGCCTTAGTAACGACAAGCCACTACGCACGCGATTCGGCGGTGCAGCAAGGCGCCATTGCCAATGCACCTGAGGCGGCCGGTCAGGCGCAGTCAGACCGCGCACTCACAACGTGCGCAGCCTTCTCGGTGCCCTCACGTCCTTCTCCGTGCTCTCCGTGTCAAATCTTTTTGGCCCAGCCTAGCCTGGCTCGGAATCTTCGCAAGGGAAGAAAACCGTTGGGAGGAGTTCTTCTTAACGAATTAGGAGGGCGACACGCCACCGGACACACGGACACGACAAACAGGACAAACTGGAGCGGGATAAGGGAATCGAACCCTCGCCTCGACCTTGGCAAGGTCGCGTACTACCACTATACGAATCCCGCGTAACGGAAGGCTGCGTGCCAGCGTTTTATTTATAGCATGGCGCCTCGGGGCGGACAAGGCCCCGCGCGCGGGTCTTGCCGATGACATCAACGAACTGCAAATTCGCGCAGCATCCCGGCGTCCCGGTCTCTGGCATCTTGCGGGCCGCTCGCCGCAGCCCGGCGCTACACCCTTTAATCCACTTCCATGATGCGCGCCGACTTCACCACCGGAGATTTCTTCTGCCGGTCCGCGAATTTCTGCGCGCGTTCACGATCAATATACACGCGCGCGAATTTCTCGCCGTCCGCGTAGTAAATCGTCACTTGCCAGTGATGGTGTTTGCGCCGCTTGTCATGGCGCATGCGGCTGGTCTTTTTCGGCTTGGCTTTTCTCAATTGAGTAATCCCCTCGGGTTTCGCGACTATGGCAAGTTTGCGCCGGGCGCGCAAGTAACAAGTTAGGGGTTAACGTTCCTATACTTTCCCAGGAAGGCGTAACGCAACACCTAGAGGATATAGGAACATAGCCTCAAATTATTTAAAAATTTCGTGAGTCCTGGAACATTTGGCAGCGTCCAACCGTAATAGTAAAGGAAGGGCAAAGCAACGGGCGGGAGGGCATTATGGTGATGTGCTGGGAACCCGAAGTGCAAATCGAAGACTTACGCAATCACCCTGCGGAGCTTGTCACGCGCCTGCGGAGCCTGCTTACCCGCGGCGCCCGTACCGATCCGGACCCCAATCATCCGGGTTTCTACGAGATCGAGAGCGACGACCGCGTCTATTACGTCCACATTTCCCCCAATACCGGGAAGATTCTGCTCCTGGCCACCTGGCCCAGCGAAAACGTCCTCGCGCGAGCCCATCACGCAGCATAGATCACGCTGGTAGTGCGGGGCTGCCTTCCGGTGGGTGGGTGCCCCGCCGGCTCTGGGTCATTTTCCGTCCTAGCGGCATACTTTAGCACCCAGTGTTGCGCTAAAGGCCCGTACCCTTACCGTCCGTGATGAGGTGCCACGCTCCCCGAATCCACGCGTCGCACGCTCGCGTCCAGCCGCCCCTAAAACGCCATATCTCCAGCCTTGAAATTCAAATCCGTCAATGTCTGCGCCTTCAGCTTGTAAACCGCCGCCCCCTCACTGGACCGCGCGTAAACAAACCCGCCATTCTCCTTCGAAATCTCCACGGTCACTTTCTTCCCATCCTTCTCCGTCAAAATCGCCTCAAACGCCGGCTTGCTGAGCTTCGCCGCCACCTCCGCCGTAGGATGGTCGAAAATCTCCTCCGCGCGCGCCAGTTGCAGCGACGAGAATAACTTCTCCGCGCTCGCCGATTTCCCTTTCTCGTCAGCCGGCGCCTCAAAACTCCATTCCGCTTCGCTCTTGCGCGTCAGCGCAATCGTGCCGTTCGCGTTGTGGATCTCCACGTGGGTAATGCTCGCCGGATCGAATTCCACAATCTTCGTGTCGCGCAGATCGTTGTAGTTTTCCGTCAGCTTCTTGTAGAGGTCCTGATTGATCCGGAAAATCGTTGGGCGCGAAATGTCGCGCGCGAAGTACTCGTCGCCCTCTTTCTTCCCCACCAGCAAGGTCGCGCTCTTTCCTCTCGCGTCCGACGCCGTGAACGTGATCGCCGGACTCGTCAGCCCATAACTGCCTAGCTTGTCCGCGGTTTCGCTCGTGACCGTCACCATCTTGGCGTTCGCCACGGTCGTAAATAGCGACGTAATCGCGTCCTCGTCGCCCGCCGTGCTGGCCGGCTTGCTGAATTGCCAGCCGTTCTTCCCCTTGCTAGCCGCCACTTCGCCCGAGGAGTTCTTCAGCTCGAATGAATTCACGTCGTCGCTCGTGATATGCAGCACCGCGCGATCCCGCAATTCCTGCAAAGGCTTATCCACGCTCACCAGCAAAGATTCCGGCAGCAGCGCCACTTCCTTCGAGTTATCCGCGAGCGCGTACACCGAAACCCCCGTGAAATCCTTCGTGCCCAGTTTCAGAGTGTGCTTCGTTCCGTTCTTCAACTGAAACTCCAGCCCCACCGCGGGAGTTTCGAGCCCATACGCCTTCAGACGATCCGGCGCTGCCGGCTCCGTCTGGCTCACCCGCGCCGTCGCCAATTGCTCCACGATCCCCTCCACCGCAGGATCGTCGGCGCCCGTCTGAATCGGAGACGTGATTTCCCACGCGCCACTAACCTTCGCCAGTTGGATTGCCTGCGCCTTCGGATCGGCGGGATAAGAAATGCTCAGCGACGAAATATCCTGCGCCTGCACCGCAAATGCCGGCTTGCTCGTATCCACCGTCGCCTTCGCGGCCTCTTTTTGCCCGCGTTGCCAATCAAAATAATAGACGGCGCCCGCGCCCAGCAGCGCGACCAGCAAAACGATTAGCGTGGATTTTTTGATCATTGTCCTTTAGTCATGCCTGCTTGGAATTAACGGCGTTTCCACCAGATGAAAATCCCGGAGAAGATCACCAGTCCCGGCAGGAAAACCAGGTCCAGCCACCGCAGCGCCGTGGATTGCGCCTCCGTCAAAGTGACGCGCCGGTTCGTGGGAGCTTTCGGCCGGATCGAAATCAAGGACTCGTCCTGCGCCAGCCAGTCAATCGTATTGAAGAATAAATCGCCGTTCCGTTGCTGCCCGATCCACGGATTGGCCGCGAACTGCGAATTCCCGATGACCACTAGCCGCGCGTCCTTATCATCCACTTTGCGGCTCGCGGCCACCCCCAACGAAAGCGGCCCCAGCGTATCCGTCTTCGGATCGTAGGAAATCTTCGTCTCGCCCGGCTTCAAGCCCGGAATCGTGAAACTCCGCTCCGAAGTCTTCAGCAATTCCACCGCCTGTGGAATGGACTTGCTCTTGTCCGCAAGCGAAACCGTCCGCGCCAGCGGGAAAAATGTCACCGACCCCTGAAATCCCTTGGTAATGGGACTCACTCCAAAATCCGCAACCAGCGGAATGATCGGACCGCCGCCGAAAAGCCGGCCCATGCCGCTCGCATCCACCACCACGTTGCTGCCCACCGCGATGTTCCACGATTTGTAGAGATCGTCCAGCTTCGGGTCCGTCGCCGGATCTTCCATGATCAGCGCTTCGCCGCCGCCGTCCAGATACTTCCCGATCATCGCCGCTTCCTGCGGATAGTAGGACTGCTTCGGACCGGCGATCACCAGCACGCTGCAATCCGCCGGCACGCTATTCTCGGTGATCAGGTTCACGGTCTTGGTGGTGTAGTTTTCCTTCTTCAGCCCGGCGTCCACCTGGCTGTAGCCGTCCTGCCCGTCGTCGCTCAGCGCTTTTTCGCCGTGCCCCGTCGCGAAACAAACCTCTTTCACCTTGTCGCTGGTCGCTTTCAGGATCGCGCCGGTGATGTCTTGTTCGCCCACGTCGCCTTGCGCGCCCGTTTGCACGTGTTCCTTGTGCGTTCCGGACGCCACAATCACGTCCCCCATGTGCGTCGCGCCGTATTCCTGCGCCACTTCAGGTTTCTGCTGCGGGTCCACATCCTGGAATTTGAAATGCCCGGAAAGGTTTTTGTATTCCGCCATCAAATCGTCAAATGCGGAATTCGGGCTCTTGTCGAAACGCAGCACCGTCACGTCTTGCTTCAAACCTCGCACGATGTTTCGCGTCTGGTCTGAAAGCGTATAAAGCTTTTCCGTGGTCAGGTCGAACCGCTTGTGATGCCGGTAACCCACAAAATTGATCAGGCCCAGAATAACCAGCACCGCCAGCGCCAAAATAGCGGTGTTCGTTCCCTGCTGCGCCGAGCGCTTCGAAAAAAATCCGATAAGTCCGCGAATACCGATGACGATTGCCGCTAAAACAAACACGCCGCCCGCTATCAATAGAATCTTGCTGAACGTCAAAAATTCGCCCTGAATCGAATAACGCAGATACCCGGCGATCAGCATCGCCACGCCCAGCGTTCCGATAAATCGTGCTGTCTCCTCCCGATCCCATTTCATCCTGCAATTCCCTCCATGAACTCCACACGCGCACTGGCTTCTAGCTTTCGCGAGACCTCAATATCCTTGCGAACTTTCGCGAATCTTTGCAGTTCGTGGCCTTCGCGATTTATGCGTCCCCACGCCCTTCGGCGGGAAAGCCGCGACATCACACCCGCAACAACCCGGCGGCTTCAGACGCTGCAGTTCCTCTCTGCCTCCCTGTCTCCTCAAGCCCTCCGCCACCGCATCGAATCAATCGAACGCACCGTCAGAAATATAAAAAACACAATAAAACTCGCGTAATAAATCAAGCTGGACGTATCCACAATCCCCTTCGTGAAATCGTCGTAATGCCGGATCACCGAAAGATATTGCAACACTGCCCCGATCCCGCCATCCGCCGTGCGCCCCAAATCCAGGACCCACACGAACAAGAACGCCGCAAACGTCAGCACCGCCGCAATCAGCTGATTTTCCGTCAGCGAAGAAATGAACTCCCCCAGCGACAGCAGCGCCCCGCCCAGCAGCAAAATTCCCGCATACCCGGCCAGAAGCATCCGCCACGGCGGCGTCGGGTCGCTGCGTAGAAACATGAAAACCAGGTAACTGGCCGTCGGCAGCAGCATAATGGCGTAGAGTGTCAGCGACGCGAAAAATTTCCCCAGCACGATCTGCGTTTCCGAAATCGGCGAAGTCATCAGCAATTCCATCGTGCCGCGTTTGCGCTCTTCCGCGAACACTCCCATCGTCAATATCGGCGTGATAAAAAGAATCAGCGTCGAAAGCAATCCGAAAAACGCCCGCATCACTTCGCTGGGAACGTCGAACTGCGGCGGCATCCCAAATTGCATGCTCTGCATTTCCATCTGCATGGATTGCTGCATCACTGCCGAAAGGAAAAAATCGAAGAAATACGCGCTGAGGAATAGAAAAACTCCGATAAACACATACGCGATAGGCGAAACAAAATAATGTCCCATCTCCTTGCGATAAATGGCGTAGAAATTATTCATCGTCTCCCTTCGCTCCTTGCCTGCGCCTTCAATTCCCCGCCGCCTGCGCATGCGCGGCATCGTCGGTCGTCAACTCCAGGAATATATCCTCCAAACTCAAACTCACTCCGCGCAGCTCGAATAACTGCCACCCGCTCTGCAGCACTTTCGCCGCGATCTGGCTGCGAATGTCCGCGCCCTGCGTCGTTTCAATCGTCGCCGCCACATGCCCGCCCGCCGGCATCGTCTCCACCTGGACGCGCGTCGCTCCCGGAACCGTCGCCAGCGCCTCGCGCAGTTCCTTTTCCGGCGCTTGCACCTCCACGCGAATTTTTTGTCCGCCCTTCAGTTGCGAAGTCAGATTCTGCGGCGTATCCACCGCCGCGATTTTCCCCTTATTGATAATCACCACGCGATCGCAGGTCATGCTCACTTCCGGCAAAATGTGCGTGGACAGAATAATCGTGTGATTTCCCGCCAGGCCCTTGATCAAATGCCGCACTTCGATAATCTGTTTGGGATCCAGTCCCACGGTAGGCTCGTCCAGGATAATTACGTCCGGATCGTGTACCAGCGCCTGCGCAATTCCCACGCGCTGTTTGTACCCGCGCGAAAGCCGTTTGATCAGTTGCCCGCGGCGGTCTTCCAGATTCGTCTTGCGTATGGCGTCGGTAATTAGTCCAGCCCTTCGTTCCGCCGGCACATTCTTGATCCGCGCCACGAATTCCAGGTAACCCTCCACGCTCATGTCCGGATAAACGGGCGGAGTTTCCGGCAAGTAACCGATATGCTTGCGCACTTCCAGCGAATCCCCAAAGACGTCAAACCCCGCGATCCGCGCAGTCCCCGACGTCGCCGGCATATATCCGGTCAGAATGCGCATGGTCGTGGTTTTCCCCGCCCCGTTGGGGCCCAGAAAACCAAGTATCTCGCCCTTATTTACCGTGAATGAAACGTGATCAACTGCGGTCACCGCACCGTACGTCTTCGTTAAGTCCTGTACTTCAATCAATGCCTTCCTCCAAAATAAAAAGGGACCCAGCAGGACCGCCAGACATTCCCGAACCAACGTTTATACTAAAAATAAGAGAAAATTGAAAATCGCCACAATTCTATCGGATGCCGACATATCCCCGGAAGGTTTTCTCCACAAAATCAGCGTGTCAGCGGCGGATCGAGTCTCTCGTTCTTGACGTTCTCTGCGTACTCTGCGTCTCTGCGGTAGTCTCAGTCTTCCCCAGCAACGCGTCTCCGTGCCCTCCAGCAGTTCTCTGTGCCCTCCGTAATAAATCTTTAGCATTCCCCTAAACTCAGAACGTAAACCTGCCCCCCACCTGCGCCGCAAATGGCACTCCCACGGTAGTCCCAGGCCCAAAGAAATCCCCCAAAGCCCCTGCAGGAAACCGCAACTGATTCACATTACTGACCGCCACCTGCGAGCACACCGGCGGGTTCGAGCATATCGCGTTCAAATCCGGCAAAGCCCCCACGTTCGTCACGTAATTCGCTCCGGGATTATTCCGGTTAAACAAATTGAAAAACTCAATAAACGGCGTGGCCGTATATCGCTCATGAAAAGTGATCGGCCGGCTAACCCGCAAATCCACCTGAATGTAAGGCGTCCCGCGAAATTCATCCAGAGTCGTCTTCTCGCCGTTCACGAAGATGCGATCGGTCCCGTCAATCGTGGTAATCGTAAACGGCCGCGCGCTCTCCGCCTGCGACAACGTCGTCAATTCGAACCCGCCCGGCAATCGCCACAATCCCGCCAATACAAACCGGCTGCGCACATCCTCGCCCGAAGGCCCGTAATCTCCCGCCGCAAACGGATTCAGCGGATCGCACACGCCGTTCACGTAATCAAACAACTCGCCCAGCACGCAGCCCCACGTCTGCGCCTTCGAAAGCGTGTAATTCGCAATCAGGTTGAAGTGGCGCGACACATTTCCCTGCAGATGAATCGAAAGCCCGTTGTAACTCGACCGGTTGTCGCTCTTAAATAGCGCAATGTCCGGCGCGTCCGCCGGCAAGTTTACTCCAGCCGTGTAGTCGTAACGCCGGTAGCCATGATTTCCCTGCTCGTGCGTGTAATCCGCGCTCACCGACCACTGCGCGTTGAACGCGTGCTCGATCCCCGCCGTCGAGTGAATCGCATAAGGCGTCCGGTACCGCCCATCAATCAACGCGCCTTGCGATCCCGCCGGCAAGCACCCCGGATCCGTCGGCGCCACGCAAGTCCCCGCCGGCGCGTTCACCGCCTGGAACGCCGTTACCCATCCGTTCTGCGCCAGATCGTTGTAATACATCCCGAATCCAGCTCGTAGCACAGTCTTGTTCGATTGTCCCGGCGAATATGCAACCCCCAAACGCGGCGCGAACGCGTGCCGGTAATCCTGCGGCGCTCCGCCCACCAGCGGAATCCCCAGAGCTTTCAACGTCAGATAAGCCGGATTTTCGAGCTGGCTCTCGCCATTCGCCGTGAACAAACCAAACGAAGTGTCATAACGCAAACCGTAATTCACCGTCAGCCGCGGCGTCACCCGCCACGAATCCTCCGCATAAACTCCCAGCCGCTGCACATTTTGCGTAAAACTTCCGTTTGCAGCCGGCGTTGCCGTGCATGCCACTCCCGCCGGCTGCGGCTGCGTGCACGCAAGATCGTTGTAAAACTGCGACGGGTTCGCCGCGTAATAGCTCGGATCGTTCGGATATTGAATCAACGTTTCGGCGTTCCCTGAAAGCGCCCCGCTCAATACTGGCTCGTGAATGAAATTAATTCCCACGCGCGGCGCATGATTGCCGCTGCTTTGGCTCACGTCGTAGCGGAACTGGTACTTCTGCTGCTCGCGCAAAACCGGAAACGCGGTAATCGGCGTCACAAACTGGTTGTCGCCGAAAGTCTCAAACCCCGAAATCGTGCTGTCCGTCGAACTGAACGGAAACGCCAACGCATATCCCAGATCCGAATTGCGCTCCTCCGTGCGATGCAGCCCGCTCGCCTCCAGCGTCAAGGTCCCCACCCACGTCGGACTGAACGTGAAACTCTGGCTCACCAGCAAATTCATGTAATTCGACCGCGAAGTCGCGCCGGTGGACGGCAGCGTCGCCTGCTGCACCAGATCGTTATTCGTCGTATAACGGTCCACCGCCGCGCGCAGAAACCATTGCGACCTCGCCGATTGCGCCCAGTCGAATCGCGTCGTCACCAGATAATCGTGAAAAGGCACCGGGGCATTCGTCGGCACCGCGATCGCATTCACCTCCGGCACCAGTCCCGCGGACGCCAGTTGCGCCAGCGCGTTGAATTCGCTGATGCTGCTGGGACTGTAAGCGATGCTGGCATCCTCGTGCACGTATTCCAGCGAGAAGAAAAACCACACTTTCTCCTTCTTTACTGGTCCGCCCACCGTGCCAATGTAATTCTGCCGCGAAAACGGCTGTTTCGGCTCCGGCGCAGGATTATCAATCGGCAATCGCGCATTCAACGCCGCCGCGCGCTCGTAAAAAGCCGCGTCTCCGTGCCAGTCATCCGTGCCGCGCTTGGTCGTAATTACCACCGAACCGCCGGTCGTGCGCCCCGTGTCCGCATCTTCCTGCGCCGTGCGCACCACGAACTCCTGAATCACATCCGGCGAATAGTTCTGCAGGAATCCGCCAATGTAATCATCCGAGTTGTCCCCGCCGTCCACTGAGAGCTCCACGTTTAGCCCCGAGCTTCCGCCGAAAGACACCGCCGTAATTCGCGCCTTCGTAGGATCAGACGGTTCCACCGGTTCCGTCCCCGGCACCAGAAACGCCACGTTCGCAAAACTCCTGTGCGAGAGAGGAAAATTCTCCAGATCCTCCGCGGACACCGCGCCTTGATGCACCGCGCTGTTCACATCAATCGTTTGCGTCGTGATGGACGCGCCCGGCTGCGCCTTCACTTGCACCGATTGCCGCACCGCGCTCGGTTGCAGCGAAATCGTGATGTCCCGCACCTGTGCCACCACGATAGTTACGTCCGCGCGTACCTCCGCAAATCCCGGCGCGTTCACTGTCAGCGTGTAATCCCCGGGCAGCAAATCCTCCACGCGAAATTCGCCGCGCGCTCCGCTGGCCGCCGTCCTCTCGATGGATGATTCCTTCGCCCGCAGCGAAATCGCGGCATTTGGAATCACCGCGCCGCTCGCGTCCTGCACCACCCCGCGCAAAGTCCCCCGCGGATTTTGCGCCCGCGCGCTCCCTATCCCGCAGGCGCACCCCGCCAGCGCCACTAGCAGCGCGCAAGCGCCGGGCAACGGTGGCCGTCTTGTATGCATCCACATGGCTGAACGATGGCGCGAATTATCCCAGATTCATGGCAGGCCGTACACACCTTTGACGCACGCCCGTCGCTGAGGGTAGGCGGAGATGTGCGTTGACACACCGCAGCGCATTTGTTATTCAACTAGTTTCGCTAAACAAGCCAATGGTTCGATGTGGGAGCGACTCCCTCCGGCCGGGCGGATCCGAAAAGAAATCCAAGGTGCTATGAAAATATCGAAGGTGTATGCCCGCATGAACCGCCGCTTGTCACTCGGGGCCAAAAAGAGCCCACCCGTCGGGCGACAAAAAAGCCTCGCCGTGTCCTTGCCCATCATTCTTGTAGCCATTTTCTGCGCATTGTTCGTTTCCGGTTGCGGTGGCGGCGGCAGCTCCATCACCCTCGAAGTCACCCCGAAAACTGCCACCTTGGACGAAGGTCAATCCCTCCTGTTCATCGCCACTCTCGGTAATGACACCAACAATCAAGGTGTCACCTGGACCCTCACCGGCTCGGGCTGCGCCGGCAGCGGCTGCGGCACTCTATCCAACATCACCACCACCTCCGTTCTTTACACCGCGCCCACCGGCCTCACCACTGGCATCAGCGTCAGCCTGGAAGCTGCTGCGAACGCGCACATGAACACCACGCTCACCGCAACGGTCTCCATCGTCCTCCCCGTCACTTTCACCACCACAACTTGGCCCAACGGTTCCAATGGCGTCCAGTACAGCGCAACCGTCGTCACCACCGGCGGCGTTCCTCCCGTTCAATACTCGCTGGCATCCGGCAGTCTCCCGGCGGGTCTCACCATAAATACCGCGGGCACGATTCTCGGCACTCCTACCTCTCACGGCACCTCCACCTTCACGATTAAAGCCACCGATAACGTCGGCATGACTCCCAATCTCGTGGTCGCTTCGCCCACCTACACGATCACCATCAATCCGGCGCCGCCGCTCGCCATACCCACGTCCATTCTTCCCGGTGGCCTCGTCAACACCAGTTACAGCGCGGCAATCGTCCCGGCCGGTCCGGGCGGCGTCCCGCCGTACACCTGGAGCATTACCTCCGGCACTCTTCCGCCGGGACTCACTCTCAATAACACCAGCGGCATCATCAGCGGCGTGCCTACCACTGCCGGCGTCTACAAATTTTTTCCGAGCGTCCAGGACTCGGCGATTCCTGTCCAAACTGCTACGTCGGCCGCGGGCGTCACCATCACCGTCACCACCGTTGCGCCGCTGCAGTCCGTGACGCCTCCGCTTCCTACCGGCGATGTCGCCGTCACTTATACCGCTACTCTGAAGGCGACCGGCGGCGTCCAGCCTTACGTCTGGAGCCTCGCGTCCGGGCAACTTCCCTCCGGTTTGCAGCTCGATGCAGCCACCGGCGTCATTTCCGGAACGCCCATCCTCGCCACCACCGCCAATTTCGCCGTGCAGGTCTCGGACGCCAATTCCAACATCTCCGCGCCCCAACCGCTTACCCTTACGGTCGCCGCGGGCACGACCGGCACCAACATTCTGATGAACGGGCCATATAGTTTCCTGTTCCACGGTTTTGATCCCGACGGCAATGTGATCATCGCCGGCAATTTCAACGCCGACGGCTCGGGAAATATCACCAGTGGCCAGCTCGATAGCAATCGCTTCGGCGGCACTCTGGGCGTCTTCAACGGTTCCACTTTCGTCGGAACCTATGCCATCGGCAATGATGGCCGCGGCACCATGCAGATCGTCGTGACCAATAGCAAAGGCGCGGTGGCCACCTTCAACTATTTGCTCGCGCTCTATTCCAACGGCAGCATCGCCATGATCGAGAACGACACGCTCGGCACGCCACAGTCCCACGGCTCCGGCATCATCAAGCCCGTCATCGGCGGGATCCTCACCGCCGCCAGTTTCAGCGGCAATTACGTCTTCGAGTTGGACGGCCAGGACGTTGCCAACAAGCCCGAAGTGATCGTCGGAGTCCTGCACGCCGATAACAGTTCCACCATCAGTCCCGGCACCATGGATATCAACGATGCCGGAACCTATTCTCCCGCCCTCGCGGTTTCCGGCAGCTTTGCGGTCTCTTCGACGAACAACAAAGGCGTGATGTACTTGACGTTCCAGCTCCCCAACTCCGCGCAGGTCTTGCTCACCTATACTTTCTATTTCGTTTCTCCGTCTGACCTTTTCTTTATCGCCGCGGATCCCACGGACACCACCCATCCTCGCCTCGCTGGCGAGATGTTTCTGCAGCAACCCTCCGCGGCTTTCACCGCCGATGCTCTCGGCGCCACCAGCGTCGCCACCGGAACAGGCCTCGATGGCGCGAACTCCAGCGTTTTTGCCGGTCTTCTCACCGGCAATGGCATCAGCTCCGCGAATCTCACATACGATCAAAACGACGGCGGCACCGTTACGCTGAATAATCCCGCGGCCGGCAGTTTCACCGCCGACGCCAGCGCCAATGGACGATTCGGGTTTACCGGACTGGGCGCGCGAATTTCCGCGGCCTATTTAACCGCTCCTAATCAAGGATTCCTGATCGGCTCGGATGCGGCCGTCACCTTCGGTCGCTTGGACGCGCAAACCACCCCGCCGCCCTTCAATTCCGCGTCCATCCTCGGAGGCTACACGCTGAGCGCTCCCTACTCTCTCGACGACGCCACACTGAATATCGTCGGTCAGTGGAATTCTCCCAACGGCACCGGCAGCATTCAGGGCGTTCTCGATGAAGTGGACAATGATGGCACCCCGCACATAAATCAATCCGTGGCCGGCACCACCTATGCCCTCACCGGCACCACCACCGGCCGCGGCACCATGACCACGAATTCCCCGATTGGCCTGCCGACCAATCTGGTCATTTACGTAGTTTCGCCGTCCAGCTTCCGAGCCATCTCCACCGACTCCAATCCCGGCAACGCGCATCCCCTGGTTATCTACCTTGACCACTGATCCAAACCGACCTGCGGCGCGCCATTAATCTGGGAGTGCGGCGGCTTGTTTATCCCGAAGAACGAAGAGTCCCCGCCGTTTTTTGAGCGAGGCCTGCCCGCCGCGGTGGGCCTGCCCGCCGTGGCGGGCCTGTCCGCCGGCACACCCCCGCGCCGCGAGCATTCCAGTGGGAATCCAATTCACAACCAAAAGATCAGCGAGGCAACAACACGCAGAAACCACGAGGCCAACACAACACGCAGAAGAACCCGAAGAATATTTCAACCAGGCCACGCCGGCTTCTCAGCGCCGCCCGGCTCCAAAATAATCCCTACTTCTCGTCCTTCTTCTTCTCCACCAATTTCAACGCCGCCGAATTAATGCAAAATCTTAATCCGGTAGGCTCCGGTCCATCCTCAAACACGTGCCCCAAATGCGCGTCGCACCGGCTGCAAATGGCCTCGGTCCGCGTCATCCCGTGGCTGGTGTCGCGCTGCAACTCCACATTGTCCGCCGCCACCGGCTGGTAATAACTCGGCCACCCGGATCCCGAATGATATTTCGCCTCCGACGCGAACAACGCCTGCCCGCAGCAAACGCAAACATACGTCCCCGGTGTTTCCGTGTCCGCGTATTCGCCCATGAACGGCGGCTCCGTCCCCTTCTCCCGCGTCACATGATATTGGTTCTCGTCCAACTTCGACCGCCACTCCGCATCGCTCTTCCGTATTTTTTCGCTCATGCCCATATCTTACCCGAAAACACGCCGGGCGCGGTTGCAGCCACCTGCGCATCGTAGGGGGCGGCACGCCGTGCCCGCTCGATGTTCTTGGCACGCTCGCCCCCTGCTCGCTAATCGCACACGTTCTTTTGCCCAACGTTCCCAGCACCCATCGCTCGGCTATACTTGTTAAATGAACGAAGTCTTCCTCTGCGACGCAGTCCGCACTCCCTTCGGCCGGTTCGGCGGCGCGCTAGCCACCATTCGCACCGACGATCTCGCCGCCATTCCCATCCGCGCCCTCATCGCGCGCAATCCCACGGTGGATTGGGCCGCGCTCGATGACGTAATTTACGGCTGCGCCAATCAAGCCGGCGAAGACAATCGCAACGTGGCCCGCATGGCCCTGCTTCTCGCGGGCCTCCCCCAGGAAATCCCCGGCGCCACCGTTAATCGTCTCTGCGGTTCCAGCATGGACGCCGCCGGCATCGCCGCCCGCGCCATCCGTTCCGGCGAAACCGATTTATTGATCGCCGGCGGCGTCGAGAGCATGACCCGCGCTCCCTTCGTCACCGCCAAATCCGATGCCGCCTTCAGCCGCAGCGTCGAAACGTACGACACCACCATTGGATGGCGCTTCGTGAACCCCGCGCTGAAATGCAAATACGGCGTGGACTCCATGCCCGAAACCGCCGAAAACGTCGCTGAAGAATTTCACGTCGGCCGCGCCGATCAAGACGCTTTCGCCTACCGCACCCAGCAGCGCTGCGCCCGCGCGCGCGCCGCCGGCTTCTTCAAAAACGAAATCGTGCCGGTCTCCGTCCCGCAAAAAAAAGGTGACCCCAAAATCTTCGACGCCGACGAGCAGCCGCGCCCGGACACCACTCTCGACGGCCTCGCAAAACTCAAGCCCATCGTCAAACCCAACGGCACAGTAACCGCCGGCAGCGCCTCCGGCATCAACGACGGCGCCTGCGCCCTGCTCCTGGCATCCGCCGCAGCCGTAGCAAAATATAATCTAACGCCGCGCGCCCGCTTCCTCGCTACCGTGTCAGTCGGCGTGGCCCCGCGCATCATGGGTTTCGCCCCCGCGCCAGCTACAAAAAAAATCCTGCGAAAAACCGGCCTGCAGCTTTCCCAAATAGACGTCATCGAACTAAACGAAGCCTTCGCCGCCCAAGCTCTGGCAGTAACCCGCGACCTCGGCCTCCCTGACGACGCCGCTCACGTCAACCCCAACGGCGGCGCTATCGCCATCGGCCACCCGCTGGGCGCCAGTGGCGCCCGTCTGATCTCGACGGCGATGTACCAACTCCAAGCCACCAAAACCCGCTACGCCCTGGCCACCATGTGCATAGGCGTAGGCCAAGGCATAGCCACCATAATCGAACGCGTCTGAATCCCGCTTTTGTGAATCCCGCAGAAAGTAGCGCTGGCCTGCCGGCCGGGATGAACGCGTCCCGCCGGCTCTTGCGCTGTTGCCCTTGCGGTTGCGGTTGCAATCGCGGTTGCCGTTGCCGTTGCTGTTGCTGTTGCCGTTCCAGTTGCGGTTGCCGTTGCAGTTGCTTCCTCTGTGTTCTCCGCTTTTACTCTGTGCCCTCTGTGTTAAATCCGTTGCCGTTGCCGTTGCCTTCGCTTCCTCTGCGAACTCTGCGTTCCTACCTCTGCGCCCTCTGCGTTAATCCTTGGCCTTAGCCGTTGCCATCGCCGAATTTCTCTTCCCACTCACTTCCGCACATTCTCCACCGCGTGCGAACCCTCGCTCCCCGCCACCGCCCGCCGCGCACGGCTTTCCACCACCCGGCGCGTAACCTCCCGCTCCAACTGGCTCAACGGGTACATCCCGTCCGCCTGCCCCGCCGCATACACAGCCCCCGGCATCCCCCATACCACCGACGTCGCCTCGTCCTGCACGATCACCTCTCCGCCCGCGCTGCGAATCTGCTCCGCTCCCCGCGCTCCGTCATTCCCCATCCCGGTCATCACCACCGCCAACACTCCGGCCCCAAACACCTCTGTCACCGAACGAAACAGCACATCCACCGATGGACGGCACGAATTCTCCTGCGGCCCTTGATTCAAATGCAGCCGGTTGCGATTTTCCGCGCGTCCCACCGTCATGTGGAAATTTCCTGGTGCGATCCACGCTTGCCCGCTCCCGAGCGCCGCTCCCTCGCTCGCCTCCGAGATCGGAATCGCGCTCCGCGACGCCAGCCGCTCCGCCAGTTGCCGCGTGAACACCGGTGGCATATGCTGCACCACCACGATCGGCACGGGAAAATCCCGCGGAATCGCCGGCAGCAATTCCGAAAGCGCGTTCGGCCCCCCGGTAGAAGTCCCTATCGCCACGATTTCAATCCGTCGCCGCTGCGGTCTCACAATTCTCCAGGAGGCGCTGTGCTCCCGCGCTGCTCGCCGCTCTCCTGCCGCGCGGCACAATGACTTTATCTTCGGAATCAATTCCGCTCGAATGTTCTCCCGCGCTTCCGCGGCGCTATTCACTCCGTCCGGCTTCGTCGCGTAGTCCGAAGCCCCCAAAGATAGCGCCTCCAAAGTCGCCGACGCTCCGCGCTCCGTCAAGGAGCTGTACATAATCACCGGTAGTTTCGGATAAATTTTCCGAATCTCCACCAGCGTCTCGAGTCCGCTCAGTCCCGGCATCTCGATGTCCAGCGTCACCAGGTCCGCGTTCACGCCCGGCAATTTCGCGAGCGCCGTCCGCCCGTCGCCGGCCGTCCCCGCAATCACCAGGGCGGCATCTTCCGCCAAGGTCTCGCAAACGATCTTGCGCACCAC
The DNA here is from genome assembly GCA_963804655.1 of uncultured Acidobacteriota bacterium. GTDB lineage: Bacteria > Acidobacteriota > Terriglobia > Acidiferrales > UBA7541 > Palsa-295. The sequence goes on from CAWDRE010000005.1 coordinate 124,881, forward strand.
CATCGAATCGTCCACCACGAATATGCGCAAACCTGTCATCGCTGGGATTTACTCAATGCTCTCAATCCACAAACCAGACATACTCCCTCAACATCTTGTATCGTCATTTCAAGGATTTGTATTAAGGCGCCTGCATGATGCAAGGGTTCTGGAGCGCCTGTCGCGTCCCAGCCTTTCGGGACGCAACGGCCAGCCTCGGTTTCGCTGTTGACTCGCCCCGCTTTACAGCCTATTGTTGCGCCCGGTCATTTCCCGCGGTCGGTTACCCGAAGAAATCTCCAGCAAAAACCAAAGTCTAGTCGCAGATCCACGAATGATCGGACCCAAGGAGGGTCACCCATGAATCGTTTCATACGGTTTGCCGCGATTGCTCTTCTCGCGATCGCTGGTTCCTCCAGTTTGCGAGCTCAAAGCAGCCCTCTCGTCGGCACTTGGAAACTCAACAGCGCAAAATCGAAATTCGATCCCGGACCGGGCCCGAAGAGCCTCACTCGCACCGTCGAAGCCCAGGGCGATGGCGTGAAATACACGTTTGAAGGAATCTCCGCCGACGGCAAGCCCGTCGCCTACGGCTTCTCGATCCAATTCGATGGCAAAGACAATCCCATCTCCGGCTCCATCCCCAGCGGCGCGGACACCATTTCTGCCAAGCGCACCGACTCCCACCACTTTGTCGCGACCCTGAAAAAGGGCGGCAAGCCAATCGGCACTTCCAAAGTGTCGGTTTCCAAGGACGGCAAGGTCACCGTCGTGGACTCCACCGGCAGCGACGCGGCCGGCAAAAAAGAGCACGACGTCCAGGTTTTCGACAAGCAATAGCAACCAAGCGCCCCATCCGCGGACAGCAAACGCACGCGCACGAAAAAAGGCGGCTCGCACCAGAGCCGCCTTCTCTATTTCTGCCTGGCAGGCCTCACACTCATCCAAGGCGCACGTCAGCGCGTAGCCGCCCAACCAATCCACGCTCGGCCTGCCGCGGGAAAACCGGGAACCGCCGCGGGTTTACTTGCCCGCAACGGCAGCGCAAATTGCACATTCCGGCGCACAACTCGCGCGTGCCACAATCGCCACTGGTCACAAGCGCCATGCCCTTCCTGATCATCGGAATCATCACCCTGGCCTGGGCCGGTTCCAGCCTCGCCACCGGAAAAGGCCGCTACAAAGGCTGCCCTCCCGGCGGGTTCGACCGCGCCGCGAACCCCTTCCAATTCTGGGCTCCCACTCTGATAATCCTGGCTATCGGCATAGCCATGCTGCTGATCTTCTTCGGCGTAATTCACCTCAAGTAGCGAGCACTTCACCGCTAAATGCTGCCCGACGCCCCGGCTTTGTAGCGGCCCGTGGGTCCCGCGCGATCTCCGCTGTCCTCCACGCGTTTTACCCTTGACTGATGTTAACTAGTGTGTTATCATTAGTCGGGCTTTTATCGCGCCCCACGGAGAGACGGGCATGGCGAACAACAGCCTCACTGACGTCGTTCGAAACCGCTGTGCCGCCCTCCCGACTCGTTCTAATCGCAACAACATCCCGTTCAAAATTCCCCGTAACCTCCTGAATACAAACAGCGAACCAATTTCTAATCGCAACACCAACTCCATCCGCACGGACTCCGCAGCTCGCATTCCAGGAATCACCAATCACCAAACGTTCTTCCCGCCGCTATGTCGTCGTTGTCATCCCGCCTGCCCTGAGTGCCGTCGCGAAGCGAGCGCAGCGAAGCCTGCCCACCGCAGGCGGGCCTGCCTGCCGCAGGCAGGGACCTCTCTTCGCTCGCTCGAAAGCGCTCGTGCAAGCCGCCGCACGAGGACCGAGTGTTTTTTTCGCGAATCACGATCAAGTACTTCTTGCTGACAGTGCGAAAAAACAACAGATTCGCTCATCTCCCACCGATTCTGTAGGTCTTTACTTTTTAGCAAGTTACGCGCGATTTTCGATTGGCAGACAACGTGCCCTTCTCCATACTGGCGGCACTGAGGCAGCCGCGATTTATAACCATAAGACTCATACAGCCTTGTTAGGAATGGAGACCCAGTCGTGAGCGTAAGAGCACTGATCGGCAATCAGCCAGCCGCTGAAGTAAAGCCTTCCGAAGATCTTCCAAGCCCTAGATGGGGCGAACGCCTCCGCGCGTTGCGAAATATCCCGCAGGTTATGAAGTTCGTTTGGGAAGCTGCTCCCGGCGTCGTCGTCGGCGAGATCATTTCGCGCGTCGCCGTCGCCCTCGTCCCGCTTTCCGTACTGCTTGTCACCCGCAGCATCGTTGATTCGATCGAAGCCTATAAAGCGCATCAAACCGCCCTGCCCCATTACTTCTGGGGCCTGGTGGCGCTCGAATTCGCGCTCGCTGGCCTCTCCGCCGTCCTGATCCGCCTGATTGATTTTTGCGACATCACTCTGGCCGAGCGCTTCATGCGCCACATCAGCATCACGCTGATGAAGCACGCCGCTAATCTTGACCTGCTATCCTACGAAGACCCGATTTTCTACGACAAGCTCGAACGCGCGCGCGTGCAAAGCACCGATCGCGTGCAAACCATCAAAATTGCCGGGCGCCTGATTCAGGAAGTCATCACCACTGTCAGCTTGGCGGCTGGGATTCTTTTCTACTCGCCCTGGCTGCTCCTTGCGCTGATCGTTTGCGTGGTGCCGGCCTTCCTCGGCGAGACCCATTTCGCTTTCCTCGGCTACTCGATGAGTTTCCAGCAGACCCCCGCGCGCCGCGAATTGGACTACCTGCGCGCTGTCAGCGGAACGAAGGAAGGCGCCAAGGAGGTCAAGCTCTTTGGCCTCGCTCCTTTCCTGGTAGGACGCTATTCCGATGTAGCCGAGAAACTTTGCGACCAGACTGTCGGCGTCGCGCGCCGCAAACTCACCGTAGGCTCGCTGCTCGGTCTCCTGGGAGTCGCCGGATATTACGGCACCTACGCGGTCGTCATCTATCGGACCCTCTTCGGAGGTCTTTCGATTGGCGAAATGATCTTGCTCACCGGCGCCATCGGCGGCGCCAGCAGCAACATACAAGCGGTCTTCACCACATTTTCTGAAATCGCGAATCAAGCGCTGTTCATGACTGACTTGCTGGAATTCTTCGCCGTGAAGCCCAAAATCGTTTCCAAACCCAACGCGCTCGCCGCTCCCAAACATATTCAACAGGGCTTCGAGTTCAAAAACGTTTCGTTCCGGTATCCCGGCAGTTCGCGCCTTGTCCTTAAAAACGTCAACTTCAAGCTCGCGCCCTCCGAACGTATCGCCATCGTCGGCGAAAACGGCCAGGGCAAGACCACCATCGTCAAACTTTTGACGCGCTTGTACGATCCCACCGAAGGCCAGATCCTTCTAGATGGACGCGACCTCCGCGATTACGACCTCGAGAGCCTGTGGAAGCAGATTGGCGTCATCTTCCAGGACTTCGTGCGCTACGAAATGACCGCGTCGGCAAACATAGCCGTCGGCCGCATCGAGGAACGCCACAATCCTTTCCGCATCCGCGCTGCCGCTAATAAGAGCCTCGCGGAACAAACCATCCGCCGGCTCCCCATGGGCTTCGACCAGGTCCTCGGCTCGCGCTTCGAAGGCGCCGTGGATCTCTCCGGCGGCGAATGGCAGAAAATCGCCATCGCCAGAGCTTATCTGCGCGATGCGCAGTTGCTGATCCTCGATGAGCCGACGGCCGCTCTCGATGCCCGCTCCGAACACGAAGTCTTCCAGCGCTTTTCGGAATTAACCGAAGGAAAAATGTCCGTGCTCATTTCGCACCGCTTTTCCACCGTGAAAATGTCCAACCGCATTCTCGTTCTGAAAGATGGAGAAATCGCCGAGCAGGGTCCGCACGATCAGCTCGTCAAGAGCGGCGGACATTACGCGGAACTCTTCGAACTCCAAGCCGCAAATTACCGCTGAGCGTTCCTGGTATTTGGAAATATTTTCCGCGGGCTTTTAAGAAAGGCTACTTCGGACCTTCGTTGGTCGAGCCGCCGCCGGCGTGGGCATGCAACTCGACGGTCTCCTGCGCCGCCAGCGGCTGGTAAGCCTTGAATCCTGCTCGTTCCATCCCGCGCTGTGCTTCCGGATTCTTCATGAACGTGTCCCACACAAAAGCCGTCCGCGCATTCTCCGCCATCACAATCGTAATCCCCGAATCAATCCCCACCACGTCGCTGTCGTACCAGTTGATCAGCGGATTGAAGGCGTCCACAAACCCGTAGCGGCTCCACGTCCCCGCTCCATAACGATTATCAATCGTCCGCAGCACGCGCATCGCGGGTCCCGGTAGAAACGGCAACGATCCCGCAGCCGCGCACGGCACCACCGTTCCATCAATCGGTCCCGTCTCCGGCGGCCCGCCCCACACTTCGTAACCCTTGATCGAATCCGACGCGGTAATTCCCCACAGGTCGTCGCTGTAATCCGGGAACTTGTTCGCCAGGCTCAGGCAGAATCTCCGGTGCACGTCCGTCGCGACGATCGAGTTTTGGAAGTAGTCGGCGTACTTGTCACGCTTGCCGCGGAAGTCAAACCACGCCTGCGAATACTGATGCACGAACAATGGTGCGTAAGACCCGATGAACTTGATGCCGTCAAACTCGAACGTCGTCCGCTTCCAGGCATCCCAAGTCGCTGGAGGCAGCGCATGCGACGACGATCCCAGCCCCAGCAGGTACATCATCATCATCTCGCTGTAGCTGTCCCAGCGGTACTGCAGGAAACCAGTCTCTGGCGTCCAGCCATGCGGCAGGATGCGCGTATCTTCTGACAGCCAGTTCCAATCCACGCGGTTGAAGACTTCGTGCGCCAGTTGGCTGATCTCGGAATGTTGGAAATGCTCGCGGCACATCAGAATCCCGCAGAGGAGTATGGAAGTATCAATCGAGGAGAATTCCGCCTGCCACAGCCGCTCCCCCGTATTGATGTTGGCCCAGTGGTAGAAGAACCCATGCTCGTTCGGCAGTTTCTTCCATAGGAAGCGCAGGCAATTGATAACCCGCTCGCGCGCTTGCGTGAAAGACACGTAGCCGCGCTTCTCGCCGATGCACAGCGCCGTTAGCCCAAACCCGGTTGCGGCGATGCTGCCCAGAATCCCGTTGTCCGAAGACCGCACGTTGCAGCGATCCCGCGTCAAGCCGGTGGTGGGATTAGTCTGGTCCCAGAAATACTGGAAGATAGCCTTCTCAAGCTCCTCCAGAAACGCGTCATCCCGCGGAGTCAGGTACGTAGCAGGTGGAAGCTCAGACGGTGAAGGTACAACCTGCGGCGTGGGAGCCTGTCGGCCAACGAGCGGCACTCCTCCAAGCAGGGGTATCCCACAGGCGGAGGCCAGCCCCAGCTGCCTGAGCACTTCGCGGCGCGAGAGCCGCCCACGCATAAACCCAATGTCGCCCACAAGACAATGTTAGACGATGCTACGGGCGAATAAAACCGTGGAACCCAGCAATCTAATGACTGTTTCGAAGATGCAAAGGCCTGGTGGTTCTGTGCGTTACCGCCTGTTGGCTAAACGAATGTTCTATATGTGAGCGGGGCGAACCGTGGGTCATCAGCCAAGCACGATGCGAATCTGATGCACGCTGCCATCGTCCACCAGATGAATATCTGCCGAGCCAGGAAGCAATTTCCCATCCAGTTCGGTCAGCGCCACCCCGCGCGTCACTCCCGAAGGGTTCTCGACCCTGATTTTGTAGGTGGAAGAGTGGTAGCGAAACTCAATGCTGTAACCCGGCCAGTCCCGCGGAATGCAGGGGTCAATCCACAGCGCCATTCCGCGCAGCCGGAACCCCAGTATCCACTCGATGCCGGCGCGATACAGCCAGCCCGCCGAGCCCGTGTACCAAGTCCATCCTCCCCGCCCCACGTGTGGCGCTTCCGCGTAGATATCGCCTGCAACGGCGTACGGCTCCACCTTGTAGCGCTGCACGTTCGCCCGCGAATTCGCCCGATTGATGGGATTCAGCATGCGAAATAGCTCGAATGCCTTCGCGCCGTCGCCAAGTTCTGCAAACGCAATCAAGCTCCAGGTGGATGCGTGAGAATACTGCCCGCCATTCTCGCGAATGCCCGGAGGATAGCCCTTGATATACCCCGGATCGTGCACGGGGTGATCAAACGGCGGCGCAAGCAACAAGATAAGCCCCTCTGGACGGCGAATCAGTTGCTGATCAACCGCAGCCATCGCGCGTTGGCTGCGCCCGCGTTCCGCGGCGCCAGACATGATGCTCCAGGATTGCGCAATGGCATCAATGCGACACTCCACGTTTTCCGCTGAACCGAGGGGAGTACCGTCATCGAAGTAAGCGCGACGGTACCATTCGCCGTCCCAGCCTTCGCGTTCCAAGGCGGCTTTGAGTCCGCTAACGTGAATGCGCCATTTTTCCGCGCGTTGCAATTCGCCGCGGGCGTCGGCAAGCTTGGCAAATTCCCAAAGCACGGTATGCAGAAACCATCCCAGCCACACACTTTCGCCTTTACCATCCTGGCCGACGCGGTTCATTCCGTCGTTCCAGTCACCCGTGCCCATCAACGGCAGGCCGTGGACACCGAGACCCAGGCTGTGATCGAGCGCTCGCGCACAATGTTCAAACAAGGGCGCGCGAGTCTCCGAAATACGGGGCTGGAAATAGGATTCTTTCTGACCTTCGGCTAATTCATCGCCTTCGATGAAGGCGACGGACTCTTCCAGCACGCTTCGGTCGCCCGTCGCTTCGATGAACTGGATGACGGCATATACGAGCCAGAGCGGATCGTCCGAAATGCGGCTGCGAATGCCGCGACCGGAAGGCGGGTGCCACCAGTGCTGGACATCCCCTTGCAGGAATTGATGCGCGGCCGCACGCAGCAAATGTTCGCGGGTAACCGCCCGTTTGGAAACCGTTAACGCCATGCCGTCCTGGAGTTGATCGCGGAAGCCGTACGCGCCGCTCAATTGGTAAAACGCCGCGCGTCCCCAGATTCGGCAAGAGAGGGTTTGATAGAGCAGCCAGCGATTCAGCAAGATGTCCATGCTGGGATCGGGAGTTGTGACCTTCACCGTTCCCAGGAGGTCGTCCCACTGCCTGGTGACATCCGCGAAAACCTTGTCGAGGTCGGCGCCGCGATAGCGCGTCAGCAATTCGCGCGCACGTTCCCTATCCGCCGTCTCACCCAGGAAAAATACGACTTCGGCGCTCGTGCCGGGACGCAACTCGACGATTGTTTGCAGTGCGGCGCAGGGATCGAGGCCAGCCCCCACTTTCCCCGAGAGCGGCGCTCCTCGTTCGAGGGCCGCAGGATGTTCCGGCGTTCCATTGCGGCCGAGAAATTCCGTGCGGTCACCCGTAAACGAAGTTTGGCGACCGGACAAATCCGCAAAGGCGATGCGGCCGCCAAACTCGCCGCTCCACGCGCTCCGAGCAAATACGGCGCGCGATTGCGGGTCGAGTTCAGTAATGATGTAAGGAGCTGACGCGCTGCGAGAATTCCCCAGCACCCATTCGGCGTACGCGGTGACGGATATCCGGCGCGTGCGGCCCGAATCGTTGTGCAGCGTGAGCCGCGAAATCTTGATGGGGTCTTCGGGCGGCACAAATTGCACGAGGTCCAGTACGATACCGCGCGAACCGTGTTGAAAGCGGGAATACCCCTGGCCATGACGGGCAATGTAGGTGGAATCTTCGTCGCGAATAGGCAGCGCCGTGGGAGTCCAAACTTCCCCGGAGTATTCATCACGAAGATAAATCGCTTCGCCCGGGGTATCGAAAACGTGATCGTTGGACCAGGGGGTGAGTTGATTTTCGCGGCTATTCAGCGACCAGGTGAAGCCCGCACCGGATTCAGAAACCAGGAACCCGAAATTTGGGTTCGCGACCACGTTGATCCAGGGCTCGGGCGTGCGCAGTTCTTCACTCAAAGCAATTACGTATTCGCGGCCATTCTCGGTGAATCCACCCAAGCCATTGAAGAATTGCAAAGTCCGCTCCGGCATGGGCAAATCCTGGCGCTTGCGTGTGCGCGGTGGACGCAGCAGCGCAGGCGACTCTTTCTCCGTGGTTTGCGAGCGTACAATCTGCTCAGCGAGCGTGCCGCGACGGCTCAAGAGCACCGCGCGAGCGACGGATTGCAACTGCGCGCGCGCCTGGTCTGAGAGCAGATCGCCGCGAAGCAGAAAGAGTTTCCCGCTCAGGCCGCCGGCATCCGGGGAGAGCCTCAGCTTACTGCCGCGCACCAACGCTTCGAGGGAATCATGGAGTTCCTGCACATAGGAAGCGGCTTTTTCGTTGATGATGACGACGTCTGCGGACAGCTGCTTCATGCGCCAGTATTCGTGCGCGCGCAATAACTGCCGGATAATTTCAACATCTTCCGAATCGTCAATGCGCGCCAGAATGATGGGCAGATCTCCGGAAATGCCCTGGGCCCAAAGCGTGGAAATGTCCAGAGGCGTGCGCGCCAGGACGTCAGCCGCAGGTCGCAACGACGAATCCACATAGATGACGGCGTTGGCCAGGCGCTGGAACAGCAGCGCTTCTTCCGAACTGATTCCGAGGTGATGCAGCTGAACCTGCGCCTGGGTCCAGGCCAGTGTGAGAGTGCGCTCAAAGGTCCGGAGGTCGCGATATTTGTCGGCGAGGTCGAGAGCTTCTTCGCGCGTCCCAGCCGCGACAGTGGAAAAAATCAGATGCACCGTGCTACCGGCCGGAACCCGCACGGTGCGGCGCAGGCTTATGATCGGATCGAGCACGGAGCCGACCGTGCCGGAGAGCGGACGACCATCCATTACGGACACGGGATTGCGTAGATTGCGGGCGCGTCCCACGAAGCGCGCACGATCCGTTTCGTACTGCAGATCTCCGACGGTTTCGCCGTCCACCACCAGCACATGCGCGGCCCACACCGAACTTTCGTCATCCGAGCGCTTCCTGCGAGTGGCCAGCAAGGCGCCTACGTCCGCCTTGTATTCCGTTTCGACGAATAGCTTGGCAAATGCGGGATGGGACACATCGGCTGCCTGAGTGGTGAGAGAGAGTTCCGCGTAGGAGGTGACCTGGATGTCGCGCGCGCGCACTCCAAGGTTCGTGAGCGAAACGCGGCGGACTTCCGCATCATCTTCCGACGAGACGACGACTTCGAGCGTGGTGGTCAGCGAGCGATCGCGGCGAACAATTTCAGCGTGATCCTCAAAGAACACTGCTTCGTAGGCGTCAGGCTCCACGCCGGCTGGCTGATAGCCCGCGGACCAGACGTTCCCGGTCTGCTCGTCGCGCAGAAAGATATATTGGCCCCAACAATCCCGCGTAGCATCTTCGCGCCAGCGCGTGATGGCCATATCCCGCCAACGGCTGTAGCCCGAACCAGCCGCAGTGAGCATCACAGAGTAGCGTCCGTTGGAAAGCAGCTGCGTGCGCGGAGTTACGTCGTGCGGCGTACTGAAGCGGCGAACTACGGGAGGAATCAGTTCGCGCACCTTCGCGCTTGCGGACACTTCTTCCGCGCGAGGCCGGGCGACAAGAACGTCGCGCGGGGTGCGCTCCTGCAGGAGCAATTCGGTGGCCCGCACAATCGGTTCCGCGTGAAAACGATTGCGCATCACGCCGGCATTCAAGACGTCCGCAAATGCCATCAGAGACATGGCCTGGTGGTGAGCCATGAAGGTATACACGACCGCGACGTCCTTGCCTTCGGGCAGGCGGCTGGGAGTGTAGTCGAGCGATTCGTAGAAACCGTAAGCGCCTGCGCCACCCACTTGCGCGATCCGCGTGAAGTTTTCTATAGCTGCGGTAGGTTCGATCATCGCGGCGAGAGCTGTGGCGTACGGCGCAATCACCAGATCTTCGCTGAGGCCACGCTTGAGCCCCAGTCCTGGAACGCCAAAACCCGAATATTGATAGGTGAAATCAATGTCGCGCGCGTTAAAAGCCGATTCTGAAATTCCCCACGGAATGCCTCTTTCGTCTCCGTACTCGATTTGGCGCAGAACAACCTGTTCGTAGGTCTGGCTCAACATGCTATTCGCAGGAGAACGCATGATGATTGCCGGCATCAGGTATTCGAACATCGAGCCAGACCAGGAAATCAGCGCAGAACCGCGACCTACGGGCGTTAACGCGCGTCCGAGATGAAACCAGTGGGAAGCCGGCACGTCTCCTTTGGCAATCGCGATAAAGCTGGTGAGGCGCGCTTCCGATGCGAGCAAGTCGTAGCAGCTGGCGTCTAAGGTTCCGTCAGTGGCGCGCATTCCGATCGAGAAAAGCTTGCGCGAATTGTCGAAGAGGAAGCTGAAGTCCATCGCGTCGAACATATTCTGCGAAGTAGACGCGATCTGGTTGAGGCGATCCGCCAGTGAGGAGGCTTCCTGGGCGGAGGATTTCAGCGCCTCCGCCAGCGCGTCAATGCGTGCGAGCAGTTCGGGATTCGCGGATGCGTTGGCCGCGAATTTTTCATGCACGGGCGCGAGATCACGTATCGCGGAGGCGAAGCGTTCCGGAGCATCGGCCAGAGTGGGCAAGGTGCGGAAGTGAGATTCGATCGCGACCCACTCGGGAGATTCTTCCTGCGAGCGACCGGCCATGGCGACGACTTCCTTCACGTCCAGACGCAGCCAAGGAATGGCGATGCGCGCGTCGCGCATGTTGCTTTCGACGGAGCCGCGGACGGCTTCCGCCCACGCGCGCAATTCGGAATCGGCGGGCTCGCCAAATTCCTGCGCGAGAGCTTCGGCGATATCCGCAACGGTCTGCGAATACTCCCGCAATTCCACGAAACGCGCAGCCCATTCCCTGGCGTCGGCCGGCACCGGATCGAGCAATGCCGCCAACGATTCAATGGCGTTGCTAAGCTGCTTGCGGGTGACGGTGTGGGTGCGGGGCGCGTCCGTAATTTTTCCAAGCACTTCGCGGAGGAGTTGGACCGCGTCCGCGATGCCGGCAAACATCCGCGCTTCGACGAACGGCTCCTGAATCAGCCCGCGACAGCCGCTGGTGAGCACGAGTAAATCGCCAGCAAGATTGCCGCTATCCACGCTGGAAATATATTTGGGGTCGAGAGGTTTCAGGCTTTGTGTGTCGTACCAGTTGAAAAAGTGGCCGCGATAGAGCTCGAGTTGGCCAAACGTGTGCAAGGTCGCTTCGAGACGCTCGACCATTTCCTGCGCGCCAACCCAGCCAAAATCACGCGCGGCGAGGACGGTAAGCAGGTACAAGCCCATGTTAGTTGCGGAAGTGCGATGCGCCACACGCGGTTTGGGATCCACCTGGAAATTGTCGGGCGGCAAAAAATGATCTTCGGCGGTAACGAAACGGTCAAAGAAGCGCCAGGTGCGACGCGCAATCGAGCGCAGAGTTCTGGTATCTTCCGCCGAAAGTGGTTTGACGTCCTCGGGGGGAGGAGGAACGCTGATCCAACGCGCGACGGCCGGCGCGGCGATCCAGAGCAGCACGAAGGGAATCGCGGCGCCCATAGCGTGGTGGCGCGTGTGAATGACCGCGGCCAGTGCAGCGATGGCCAGTACCACACTTCCGATCATGCGTCCGTACACGCCCCATAAATTCAGGTTCACGGTGTGCTTGGCTTGAGCCGCAGTGGTCCACTGCAGCAGGTTCCTGCGCGTGACGAGCAGCCGGCCAAGAGTGCGGAGTATCGCATCGGACATCAGCCACGCTTGATAGGCCATGAATGTGACGGTCAGGCCGACCTGCGAAAGCCCGAGCGAAAGATCGGAAAGAAGATCGCGAATGTGGCTGCGCTTGGAGATGCCGTCAAACCGGGGATTCAGGCCGACCAGAAACGGAATCAGCGCCGGAATCGCGATCATGGCCAATATGAATCTGGTCCACATCCAGGGAGAGGCTTGCGGCAGCAGCCAGCCAAGTAGCATGGTGAGAAACATGCACGGTGCCGAAAGGGTGCGGCGCAGATTGTCGAACATCTTCCAGCGGCTGATGGCGGGAATCGAAATTCGGCGGCGAAGATCCTTGGAAAAACTTCCGCGGCCAAAAATCCAGGGGAGGAGTTGCCAGTCTCCGCGCGCCCAGCGATGCTGGCGGGCGGCCGCCTCTTCGTAATGCGACGGAAACTCGTCGAAGAGCACGATATCGGTGGCCAGCGCGGCGCGGGCGAAAATGCCTTCGAAGAGATCGTGGCTGAGGAGAGTATTCTCCTTCACCTTGCCGGCCATGGCCGCTTCAAAGGCGTCCAGATCGTAAATTCCCTTGCCGGTGTAAGAGCCTTCGTGAAAAAGATCCTGGTAAACGTCCGAGACCGCTGCCGCGTAGGGATCAATGCCGCTGGGACCGGAGAAAATTCGCTGGAACAGCGAGCCTTCGCGATCGCTGGGAAGCGAGGGAGTAATGCGCGGTTGGACCACGCCGTAGCCGTCCACCACGCGCCCGAGCTCCTGGCTGAATTTTGGCCGGTTGAGCGGGTGCGCCATCGTACCCACCAGACGAGCCGCAGTACCGCGTGAGAGCCGGGTGTCTGCGTCGAGCGTAATAACGTAACGAATCCCAGGGACTGTTTGCGGTGGCGTGCCAGCGATCGGCAAGAACGTGGTGTTGGTTGCGCCGCGCAGCAGTTGATTCAATTCGTGAAGCTTTCCTCGTTTGCGCTCCCACCCCATCCACTTGCGTTCGCGTTCGTTCCAGACGCGCCTGCGATGAAACAAGAAAAACCGGTCGCCGCCTCCCGGCGCAGGACCGTGGGTCGCGTTGAGATTCGCGATGCCATTGATGGCGGCGTTTAGCAGCTGTTCATCTGCCGCCAGGGATTCGGTGGGAGCATCCACCCAGTCCGTAAGCAGCGCAAATCGCAGATCGCCTTCGGGATTCGCAAGAAAATGAATTTCGAGGCGCTCGACGAGCTCCTGAATGGCGTGGAGCGAAGTGAGAAGAGTGGGGACTACGACGATGGTGCGCAGATCGGATGGGACGCCGTCGCGAAGTTCCAGCCTGGGCAAGGTTCGCGGACCAAGCAGGTCAGTCACGGCGCGGTTGATCAGCGCAATCGCCAGGTCTGATGCGGGCACCGAAGCCAGCACACCCAGCAGGATCAGGTAGGTGGCGCGGACCCCCAGCGCGTGCGCGTGCGTCAGAGGCAGCGCCAGGATAATCGCGGTGAGCGCGGCGATCGTTCCCAGATAGCCCGGCACGGCGGCGCGGACGTAGAGTCGCAGCAGACCGCGCCGCCAGGGAATGCGAAAGCCGAGTTCGCGTTCGAAATCGAGACGTCCCTGAGAGATCAGATAGTAGCCGGGATCAGAAGTGCGCTCTTCGCTTGGCTGCCCATCCGTGTGAAATTCCGCGTGGGCGCGCTTGGCGCGGTCTATCGCGCGCCGCGCGACATCTATTTCGCTGTGGCTGGAACCGCGCGCGAGATCTTCCACGGCGTGCCGGTAATAATCGCGAGTGACGAAATCCATCTCGCCGAAATTGCTGCCGTTGCGCAGAATTTCATCCACCAAACTGACGCTCTCAAAAAAATCTTCCCAACCAAACGCGGACATCAGCCGCATGCTGGTGATGATATTGCGCACCGTGACGGTCATGGCCGCCTGCTCTTGATGTTCGGCGCGGACGATTTCGTCGGCGGTGGTGCCTTGGGCCGCCAGGCGCTCATCGAGCCACACGAGAATTGGCCCGACTTTGGGATCGAGGTCGCGCAGACGCTGGACCAATTGCACGGCAAAGGCGCGGTCGAGTGGCTTATTTTCAAAGCGGCGAAGAATGGATTCTGGCGAGACGGCAGGCTGGCCGCCGGTGCCCAGGACGCGATCGGCGAGAATATCGGCGTCCACGCGTGCGCTGCGGCTCACCACGATGCGTTCAGCAAGCCGGCGCAAATTCTCCACCAGCACGATCCGCAGGGTGATGGCGACGGCCCAGAGTTCTCCGATGGTGAGCGGCTGCACGCGCTGGTAAGCAGTCACAAAGCGGCGCAATACTTCGGGATCGAACCGGCTATCCGTGTGCGCGACGAAAGCCCAGGCGACGCCGAAGACGCGCGGAAAACCTTCGAGGTGGCCGGATGCGAGCTTTGGAAGTTCGCGATAAAACCCGGGAGGCAAGTCATCGCGAATCTCGCGGAGCTGTTCTTCTACGATATAGAAATTATCCACCAGCCATTCGGCGGCGGGGATGATGGCCTGTTCGTGCTGAATCGCGCGCGCGATGGCGCGGTAATATTCCAGCAGGATGTGGCCATTTTCGAGGACCCGCGGAATGAGAGGGCGGCCGCCTTCTGGATCGCTGACGACGGTTTGTGCGGCGGCAAGGCTTTCCGCGTGCTGCTCCAGGCGTTCAACGCTGAAAAGCTCGGACCGAATCGGCTTTTCTGGTTCCGTAAAAATCGGCGCCGGAGTTTGGATCGAGCTGGTCATATTTTTGTAATTCTGATTCTCCCGAAACGCAGAGCCGGTCGGGGGACACTTAGAATACGTGAATCCAAATGGTCCCGAGGCACAAGCAGCGAGCGCGGCAGCAGCGCCGGCTCTGGACGCCAGTGCTGAGGCCCATAAAATGAAAGTTTACAGAACGAAATCCACGTCCGATTCAGAACTCGGCGGCGGCTGGGGCGCCGAAGATGAATGTCCACCCCGGGCTGGGAGGGCGTGGACGGCTCCGGAACCGTCCCTCTCAATTTTCGTCGCTGAGGGGAGGCACTGGCAATACCATTTGATTCTAAACCTTCCTACAGGGAAGCCCGCAGCAGAAAACGCAGCGGAGCGGCAGAAAGCAGCGTTCCGAGGAGTGGTGAGCCGGGGAGGACTCGAACCTCCAACCCGCTGCTTAAGAGGCAGCTGCTCTACCATTGAGCTACCGGCCCACGAGCCGTCGATTGTAACACGAGCGGAGGATGCGCCCAACCGGCGCTTCTGAATGGCGAAGTCCCGAATCGGATGAAATTCGCAGAGAGGGCTGGGGCGGCAAATATCTAAGGATGGCGACGGAGAGTGGCGGCGATCTCTTGCGCGGCTTGCCGCGCACGGACCAAATCGCCGGGACCGAAGGAAATTGCGGCGACGCGGGCGTGGCCGCCGCCGCCGTATTTTTCGCACAGCGACGCAAGATTCACGTCGGCGGAAGCTTCTTTCCAGGGGTTGGTGCCGACCGAAACTTTCGCGCGCGTGGGCGAGGCGCTCACGCCGACCGAGTAAAGGGCATCGGGAAACAAAAAATACGGAACGAACTTGTTATAGCCCTCGAGGTCCAGGTCGCTAACATCGAAATAAATCACGCCATCGCGGAAATCGGCTCGCTCGCGAAATACGTCAATGGATTTGCGATGCCGTTCGAGCAAGGCGGGCAGATATTTCTGCACGACCGGCAAATCGATCATCTCGGCGAGCGAGAGATACGCGAGGTGCGGAATCAGTTTCGGAACCAGGTCCGCTTCGGGCGCCGCTTCGATGACCAGCGCCAGTTTGGTGGCGGGGTCAGCGAGCCCCACAGCCGCTTCGGGCGAAGCGAACTGCGCTCCGTCAATAATGTCGCCCCAGTGAATCAGCTCGGCGAGGGGTTTGGCGTCAAAGCCGAATTTTTCCGACGCGATGGTGGCCAGAAACTTGGTGCAGGATTTGTAAGCGGGATCGTAAAACTTTTTGCCGGAATGATCGTGGCGGAAATGTTCGGCATCTTCGGGCTTCAAGAACGCGCTCTGGTGATGGTCGAACCACCAGGTGAGCTGCGGAGAACTGGAATACTTGAAATCCACGATGGCGTTTTCGTCGCCGTCAAATGTGCCATCTTCAAAGGGCTGCGACGCCTTGTGCGTCATGCCCGTATAGAAAAATTCGGCGGCCGGGTTGATGCGCTCCTTGTAGAAGCGCGAAAAGATGGCGGCAGAGGAGGCTCCGTCAAAGCATTTATCGTGGAAGCAGACCCGGACTTTCAATTCCCTCTCCTGGCGAGTCCGCCGCGGGACCAAATCCCGCGTGCGGGAAAGCCAATAAAGATGGACGTTCAGTCCGCAGTTGTCAATAGCTAAGGGAAAAAGCGCGAACGCTTCCGGCGATTTTGGCCGAAATTGTCAGGACTTGCCGAAAAGTTGATCGGCCAAATCCGCGGCGAGCGGCAGGCGATACTTTTCTCCCTGGTAGGCCTTGATCATCAGCAGAATCCAAAGAACGAATCCAAGGATCGAGAGCAGCGAGTGGAGACCGAACCCCAATGCCACGCCGCCGGCAGCGAATACCATGCTCAGCGCGATCTGAATGATCGTCAAGCCACCGAACACCACAATCGATTGCGCGGCGTGAAATCTGACAAACGGGCGCTTGTCTATGAAGAAGAAAATAAGGCCGGTAACCCAGCCGAGCACGTAGCACAGCAATCCCGCCACGTTCTCGGCCATCCCTGAAGTGGCGGCCGGCGAGGAGCCGACAGCAACCCCAGGCGCGGCGACTCCCGCTACCGCTTGCGGCGCGCCACAACTAGGACAGAATCCGGCATTATCTGCAACAGTCGCTCCGCATTTTGTGCAATGTGGCATCGAGTTCCTCCCAAGGTGTGGTTACAACCAGCTAGTCATTGGCGCGGAGACTAGCAAAACGGCGACGAAGCGGCAAGCGCAAACGAGGGTAGCGAGGAGCAAGGCGTGAAACGGCTCTGCTGGGAGTTGACGCGCCTGGGAATTTTGGGCCGATGTTATACTGTGTTTCGCTGCGGAAGTGGCGGAATTGGCAGACGCGCCAGCCTTAGGAGCTGGTGGCCGAAAGGCCGTAGGGGTTCGAGTCCCTTCTTCCGCACTCTTGATTCGTTCGCGGAGAGCCTCCGCCGAGTTGCCCGGCTACAAACCGATTTTCCCCAGCATGCCGCTGAGGCGAGTGAGTTCCACTTCAGCTTCCAGTATTTCCGGCTTCAATTTCTCTTCGACTTCGTGGCCCAATTTCCGGGCTTGTTCGCGCAGCGCAGTAAGTTTGTTGGTCATGGCCTGATGCTCGCGCAGCAATCGTTCCGTTGATTCGTCCTTTTCGTCAGCCATCGTTTTCTCCTCGCGGAGAGTATAGCGCGGGTAGAGCGTGAACTGGCACGACCAACGGGCGTCGCGCGATCAGTCTTTCGGTGCCGGTTGAACAGGGGGAGCCACTATTTTTGCGATTGCGAAAGTGCCGGATCGAAGTTGACGCGCGCTTATACTTTCCTTATACTTAGAATTCAACTGCGGCGGCTTCTCGCCGCACTTCCCTGCCATCCTCGCTCACGAACTTCGAACCGGTGAAAGGCAGATTGGAACCAGGGTGTACCGCAGTGCTCCCCTGAAAAGACCCCAATGACAGAGGCAACTTGCAAGCGTGAGATCGAGCTGGAGATTCCAGCCGAGAACGTAACGAAAGCCACCGAAAAGGTGGCGCGTGATCTGGCGCGCGTGGCGCGCATCCCCGGATTCCGTCCGGGCAAAGCCCCCGTAACTCTGATTCGCCGGCGGTTTGCGGGCGACATCCAAGGCGAAGTGCTGCAATCTCTGGTGCCGGAATTCCTGGAAAAAGCCCTCGACGAGAAAAAGCTTGTCCCGGTAACCCGTCCGGAAGTGGATAAGGTGGAATTCAAGGAAGGCGAGCCGCTGAAGTTTCGCGCGGTGTTTGAGGTTCTGCCCGAATTTGAGCTCGGCGAGTACAAGGGCCTGGAAATCCAGGTGGACGCCGTGGAAGCCGGTGAAGCGCAAGTGGATAAAGTGGTGGAAGAAATGCGCGAGCGCGCCGCCACGTTCATCCCGGTGGAAGGGCGTGCCGCTAAAGATGGCGATTACGCCTTGATCAAGCTTTCCGGAATGCCGGAAGGCGGTGGCGAGCCGGTGGAAGCCGACAACATCATGTGCCACATAGGCGCCGAGGAAACCCTGGAAAGCTTCACGGAGAATCTGCGCGGAGCAAATCCCGGCGAGACCAAGAAGTTCCAGTCGAAATATCCGGACGATTACCCCGACCAGAAACTCGCCGGCAAGACCTACGACTATTCGGTGGAAGTGCTGGCGATCAAGGAAAAGAAGCTCCCGGAAGTAAATGACGAGTTCGCGAAAGATGCCGCGGGAGAAGCGGCCGGGGTGACCACCGTCGCGGAGCTCCGCAAGAAAATCCTGGAGAATCTGGAAGCGGCCAAGGAAGAGCAACAGTCGTCGCAAGCGCGTGAAAAGATTCTGGAAGCTTTGGTGAAGAAGCATGATTTTCCGGTTCCGGAAGCATTGGTAGAGCATCAGATGGATGTGCGGCTGGAACGCACGGTGCGCTCGTTGACGGCTCAGGGCGTAGACCCACGCGCGGTGAACGTGGATTGGGTGTCGTTGCGTCGCCGCCAGCACGATCGCGCGGTGGATGACGTGAAGGCCGAGCTGCTGCTGGACCGCGTGGCGGATGCGGAAAAAATCGAAGCAAACGACGAGGACGTCGAGAAAGAGATTAGTGCGCTGGCGGAAAGGAGTGGCGAATCGGCAACGGCGTTGCGGGCTCGCTTGACAAAGCAAGGAGCGCTCGATAGGATGAAATCGAAGTTGCGTAGCGACAAAACAATCGAGTGGCTCTACCGCAATACCCGAATCGAGACGACAGCCAAACGTGAAGCGTAAGACCTGGTTCGGGTTCCTCAGCGCGCAAACACACTTCCAATGAGACAAACTGACGACGCAACTCCGCGTGCCACAACGCTGGTTCCCATGGTCGTTGAACAAACGAACCGGGGCGAACGAGCCTACGATATCTATTCGCGGCTGCTGAAGGACCACATTATCTTCATCGGCACGCCGATTGACGACCATGTGGCTAACCTGGTGACGGCGCAGCTGTTATTCCTGGCCTCCGAGGATCCGGAAAAGGACATCTCGGTGTACATCAACTCGCCGGGCGGCTCGATTTCGGCCGGTATGGCGATCTACGACACTATGCAGTTCGTCCGGCCCGACGTGGTGACGTACTGCATCGGCCAGTCGGCGTCCATCGCGGCTGTTTTGCTCGCGTCCGGCACGCCGAAAAAGCGCTACGCGCTACCGAATTCCCGCGTTTTGATTCACCAGCCGTGGATGTCCGGCCTCTCTGGGCAGGCCACGGACATTGACATTCACGCGAAAGAGATTATCCGGACACGGGAAGCGCTCAACAAGCTGCTAGCCGGCCACACGGGCCAGCCGATGGAGAAAATTGAGCGAGACGTGGAACGCGATTTCATCATGACGGCGGAACAGGCCAAGGCCTACGGCATCGTGGACGAAATCATTACGAAGCACAGGTAATTGCGTTCCAAAGGGTTAGTATCGAAGCCGATGATTCCCTGCCCCTGGCCTGCATTCCGTTTTACAATGATAGATAGATTCGTCAGGGGTGTGGTGAAATCCGAGACAAGGGAGCCTAATCAGTGAAACGGTTCACACCAGAAGAGCCGTTACGCTGTTCCTTCTGCCATAAGACGCAGGAGCAGGTGGAGAAGCTGATCAGTTCTCCATCGGAGTACCCGCGCTCGTACATTTGCAACGAGTGCGTGGGCGTCTGCCAACAAATTCTGGAAGACGAGAAGCGCGAACAGTCCAGTCCGGCGAATCGGCGGCTGCCGCGTCCGCCGGAGATCAAGGCATTCCTGGACGGTTACGTTATCGGGCAGGACAAGACCAAGAAGAAGCTGGCGGTTGCGGTTTACAACCACTACAAGCGGATTTTCCTGAACAAGCAGCCGGGCGACGTAGAGCTGGCTAAGTCCAATATCTTGCTGGTTGGTCCGACCGGCACCGGCAAGACGCTGATGGCGCAGACGCTATCGCGAATGCTGGATGTGCCGTTCGCGATAGTGGACGCGACCACACTGACCGAAGCGGGTTACGTCGGCGAAGACGTCGAAAACATCATTTTGAAACTATTGCAGGCCGCGGATGGAGACGTCCAAAAGGCCCAGCAAGGCATCATATATATCGACGAGATTGACAAGATTTCGAAGAAGGACGAAAACCCTTCGATCACCCGCGACGTTTCCGGTGAAGGTGTGCAGCAGGCGCTGCTGAAGATCCTGGAAGGCACCGTCGCCAACGTGCCGCCGCAAGGCGGGCGCAAGCATCCGCACCAGGAATTCACCCCGGTGGACACGACTAACATCCTGTTCATCTGCGGCGGGGCGTTCGTGGGACTCGAAAAAATCATCGAGCGCCGGGTGGGGCACAAGTCGCTGGGGTTTCAGGCGGATGCCCAAGTTACGACCACGTCGCGGCGCAACATCGAGATGCTGGAGCAGGCGCAGCCGACCGATCTGATTCGCTACGGCCTGATCCCGGAATTTGTGGGGCGCTTGCCGGTGGTGGGCGTGCTGAGCGATCTGGATAAATCAGCGTTGGTGCGCATCCTCACCGAGCCGAAGAATGCGCTGGTGCGTCAATATCAGCGGCTTTTTGAGTTCGAGAATGTCCGGCTGCGGTTTACGGATGACGCGCTGGATACCGTCGCAGAACTGGCGCTGCAGCGCAAAGTGGGCGCACGCGGTTTGCGCATGATCCTGGAAGATTTGATGCTGGAGATGATGTATCACCTGCCGGCGCAGCGAAAGTTGCGAGACTTTGTGGTGACGGCGGACATGGTGAAAGGTCGCGAAATTAATTGGAGCTTGCTGGAAAAGGCTGGCTAACTTTTAGAGGTAGCTAGCACAGGTAACTCTCAAAGGATCTAAGGGGACTTGATGTTCAACCGGGAAAAATCCGAAATCAAACGCGTGCCGATGATGCCGGTGCGGGAAATGGTCATTTTCCCGGAAATGATGCATCCCTTCATCGTGGGGCGCGAAGCTTCGGTGCGCGCGCTGGAAGACGCGCTGGCGGGCGACAAGAAGATTTTTCTGGTGACGCAGCACGATGCGTCGGTGGACGACCCCAAGCCGGAAGAAATCTATCAGGTGGGAACGCTTGCGAATATTGTGCAGAGCGTGAAGCTGCCGGACGGCAACATCAAAGTTCTGGTAGAGGGCACCGAACGCGCCAAGATCGTCCAGATCACCAGCGAAGAGGGCTTTTTCCGCGCTTCGATCCGCGTGGTGACTTCCAAGACCGAGCCCTCGCCACAATTGCAGCAGGCTTCCGAGCGCGTGACCGGCCTCTTCGAGCAGTACGTGAAACTCTCGCAGAGCTTGAATTACGACACGATGATCGCCGCCGTGCGCGTGGAAGACGCGGGCAAGCTTTCCGACGCGATCTCGGCCAACCTGCAGATTCCAGTCGAAGAAAAGCAGGAGCTGCTGGAACTCTTCGAACCGCTGGAGCGCTTGAACCGCATCGCGGACATTCTGGAAGTGGAAATCGAAAAGCTGAATGTGGATCGCTCGATCAATACGCGCGTGAAGCGCCAGATGGAGCGCGCGCAGAAAGAGTATTACCTCAACGAGAAGCTCAAGGCCATCCAGAAGGAACTGGGCCGCGGCGAAGCCAACGAAATCGAGCAGCTCAAGAAGAAAATCGAGACCTCCGGCATGCCCGAAGGGCCGCAAGAAAAGGCCCTGCAGGAATTGAAGCGGCTGGAGATGATGCCGCCGATGTCCGCCGAATCCACGGTCTCGCGGAATTATCTTGATTGGCTGCTGGCGGTACCCTGGAAGAAGCGCTCCAAGGAAATACGCGACATCAAGCGCGCCGAGCAGATTCTTTCGGAAGACCATTACGGCCTGGAAAAGATCAAGGACCGCATCCTGGAATATTTGGCAGTTCGCCAGCTGGTAAAGAATCCGAAAGGCTCGATTCTCTGCTTCCTGGGGCCTCCGGGCGTCGGCAAAACCTCCCTGGCGATGTCCATCGGCCGCGCTACCGGACGAAAGTTCGTGCGAGTCTCACTTGGCGGCGTGCGCGACGAAGCCGAAATTCGCGGGCACCGACGCACCTACATCGGCGCTCTGCCCGGTCAAATCATCCAGATGATGCGCAAAGCTGGGACCACGAACCCCGTGTTCGTGCTCGACGAAGTGGACAAGATGTCCATGGATTTCCGCGGTGACCCGTCGGCGGCGCTGATGGAAGTGCTGGATCCGGAACTGAACCACGCCTTTACTGACCACTATCTGGACGTGGAATACGATCTATCGAAAGTCATGTTCGTGTGCACCGCCAACGTGCTGCATACGATTCCACAGCCGCTACAGGATCGCATGGAAGTTCTGCGCATCCCGGGCTATACCGAACAGGAAAAACATCAGATCGCGACGCGCTACCTGATTCCCAAGCAGCTCGAAGCTACGGGCCTCTCGAAGGAACAGCTAAAATTCGGCGACGACGCCATCAAGAACACGATTCGCCATTACACGCGCGAAGCCGGGGTCCGCAACTTGAACCGCGAGCTTGCCAATATCTCACGCAAGGTGGCGCGCCGGGTGGTCACCGAAGGCAAGAACGTCGCCGTGGAAGTGACACCCACGAACCTGAACGACTTCCTGGGGATACTGAAATTCCGCGATTTCTTTGCCGAAAAGAAGAACGAAATCGGCTTGACCACCGGCCTGGCCTGGACCGAGGTGGGAGGCGAAGTGCTATCCACCGAAGCCACCATCATGCAGGGCAAGGGCCGGCTCACGCTGACCGGCAAACTGGGCGATGTGATGCAGGAATCGGCGCAGGCGGCCATGAGCTACGTGCGTTCGCGCAGCCATCTTTTCAGCCTGCCCAAGGATTTCTACCGGCACATAGACATACACATGCACGTGCCGGAGGGAGCGATCCCCAAAGACGGCCCGTCGGCCGGAATCACCATTTGCACCTCGATCGTCAGCGCGCTGACGCTGATTCCGGTACGTTGCGACATCGCCATGACGGGCGAAATCACCTTGCGCGGCAAGGTGCTGCCGATCGGCGGCGTGAAGGAAAAGCTGCTGGCGGCCCACCGCCTCGGCCTGCGCACCATTATTCTGCCGAAGGACAATGAAAAAGATCTTGCGGATATTCCGCAGGAAATCCAGGCGCAAATGTCCATTCACTTTGTGGAATCCATGGACGAGGTATTGCAGATTGCGCTGGAGCATCCGCTGCCGATTCCCGGCCACCCACCGGTTGCGGGAGTCGAACCCAAGTTCGGCGCGGATGTCGCGCAGGACAACGAACTAACCAATTGAAACCCTCTGGTCCTTCCACATATTGATCAGCAGGCTCGGTCCGCGGCCAGAGGATTGCGATTGTCTGTGGTTTTTCCCGTTTGTGATTTAGAGAGTGCGGCTGGTTCGATTTTGCGCCCGCCCGTGGACCATTCAGAAATCAATCTGCCTGAAAACCAGGCTTGAGAAGGAACGAACTCGATGAGCATTAG
Source organism: uncultured Acidobacteriota bacterium (assembly GCA_963804655.1). Lineage (GTDB taxonomy): Bacteria > Acidobacteriota > Terriglobia > Acidiferrales > UBA7541 > Palsa-295. The sequence goes on from CAWDRE010000005.1 coordinate 148,084, forward strand.
CCTTGCAGAACTGAAAGACAAGAACATCACCGACCTGGCGAAAATCGCCAAGGAATTGAACATTCCCGGCGCTTCGGGCATGCGCAAGCAGGAGTTGATTTTCCAGATCCTCCGCGCCCAGACGGAAAAGAACGGCCTGATCTTCTCCGAAGGCGTGCTGGAATGCCTGCCGGACGGCTTCGGCTTCCTGCGCGCGCCCGAATACAACTATTTGCCCGGCCCGGACGACATTTACGTGTCGCCGTCACAAATCCGCAAATTCGACCTGCGCACCGGAGACACGGTTTCCGGCCAGGTACGTCCCCCGAAAGACGGCGAGCGCTATTTCGCGCTGATTAAAGTGGAAGCCGTTAACTTCGAAGACCCCGAAGTTGCGCGCAACAAGATCTTCTTCGACAACCTGACGCCGCTCTACCCGCAGGAACGCATACGCCTGGAGACCACCAAAGAAAACCTGACCGGCCGCGTGCTCGACATGCTCTGTCCCATTGGCAAGGGGCAGCGCGGCTTGATCGTCGCTCCGCCGCGCACCGGCAAGACCATGATGTTGCAGTCGGTCGCCAATTCGGTCACCACGAACCACCCGGAAGTGGCGCTGATCGTGCTTCTGATTGACGAGCGCCCGGAAGAAGTGACGGACATGCAGCGCACCGTGAAGGGCGAAGTAATCAGTTCGACTTTCGACGAGCCGCCGCAACGGCACATTCAAGTGGCGGAAATGGTTCTGGAAAAGGCCAAGCGCCTGGTGGAGCACAAGCGCGACGTGGTCATCCTGCTGGACTCGCTCACGCGTCTGGGCCGCGCCTACAACGCCGTCACGCCGCCTTCCGGCAAAGTCCTCTCTGGCGGTATTGACGCGAACGCCCTGCAGCGTCCGCGCCGCTTTTTTGCCGCCGCGCGCAACGTGGAGGAGGGCGGGTCGCTGACCATCATCGCCACGGCGCTGATTGATACCGGCAGCCGTATGGACGACGTAATTTTCGAAGAGTTCAAGGGCACCGGCAACATGGAAATCAACCTGGACCGCCGGCTGGTGGATAAGCGCGTTTTCCCCACGATTGACATCAACCGCTCGGGAACGCGCAAAGACGAATTGCTGTTGCCGCCGGACGAGCTGAACCGCATCTGGGTGCTGCGCAAGGTGCTCAGCCCGCTCTCCACGGTGGAAGCCATGGAACTGCTCTTGGGCCGCCTCTCGAAGACGAAGACGAACGGCGAATTTCTGGCCTCGATGTCCAGTCCGGCGTAATCGCACTTGCTTCACGGGGGCTCGCGCCCCTGGCTTTCCCCTTCCCGCAGTGATTCGTCCGCCTGTAGCGGGAAGGAGAAGCGCACTTGAAGCGATATCTCGCTCGCCAGCCAATCTTCAATTCCGAACGCGCAGTCTACGGCTACGAGTTGCTGTATCGCTCGGGCACAGAGAATCACTGCAATGCGCTTCATGCGGACATGGCCTCCGCCTCTTCCGTGGATAGCCTCCTGCTTTTCGGCATTGAGCGGTTAACTCCCGGCTGCCGCGCCTTCATCAACTGCACTCGCGATTTTCTGCTGCGAGATTTTGCCACCATGCTTCCCAAAGACCGTGTGGTGTTGGAAATCCTGGAAAGCATCCAGATGGACCGGCAGGTGGTGGAGGCTTGCCGATGCCTGAAGCAAGCCGGATATCTGCTCGCCCTCGACGACTTCCTGGATCACCCGGACTGGAAGCCTCTGGTTTCCCTGGCGGATTTCATCAAAGTGGATTTGCTGCTAACTTCACCTGCGGATCAACTGCGCCTGGCGCGCGCTTACCTGCCAATGAACATTCGCATGGTGGCGGAGAAGGTGGAGAACTACGACGAATTTCATCGAACGCAACAGATGGGCTACAACTACTCTCAGGGCTACTTTTTCAGCCGTCCGGAGATTATGTCGCGGAGCGACATCCCCTCGAACAAACTGAATCACCTGCTGGTGCTACAAGCCGTCAACCGCGAGGTGATGGACATTGCCGACGTCAGCGATCGCATCAAGGCCGAGGCCTCGCTCAGTTTCCGGCTGCTGCGCTATTTGAATTCACCGGCGTTCCCACTCATCGTGGAAGTGCACTCGATTCCGCACGCGCTTTCTCTGCTGGGCGAGCGCGGCGTGCGCCGCTGGGTGTCCATGATTGCCGTGGCCTGCATGGCTGACGGAAAGCCCGCGGAGTTAATGACTTTACCGCTGATCCGTGCGCGATTCTGCGAGTTGCTGGGGCCCCCGGCGCGGCTGGCCGCTCGCGGCAACGATCTTTTTCTGCTGGGTCTTTTGTCGGCCATGGACGCGATCCTGGACATGCGCATGTCCGACGTGCTGCAGGAAATTACCATTCGCAGCGACATTCGCGACGCGCTGATCGGAAGGCCGAACGCGCTGCGGGACATCTTCGATTTGGTGCTGAACTACGAGCGCGGCAACTTCGAGGAAATTGCGAGCGCTTCCCAGCGCCTGGGAATCGGCGAGGAAGTAATTCCTGCGCTTTACCTGGAATCGGTGGATTGGGCGCAGCAGATCTTGTCGGGACACAATGAGAAAGAGTTGACGCCGGCCTGAAGCGCGCGACGGGGTGCCTGGCGCGGCGATGGGCCGGTGGGAGATTCTCAATTCGGCGATTTGAACGGGCGTTGGAAAGCTAGGCCGTTTTTGCGCCGATTCCGGCCTTGTGATTGGCCAGCATCACCACCAGGCGGGCCACTTCTTCGGGGTCCATTGCAGTGCTATCCACCACCACCGCATCGGGCGCGCGCACGAGCGGCGAGTTCGTGCGTCCCTGATCCCGCCGGTCGCGTTCGTGGATTTCTTCGAGCGTGCGCTGTAAATCAATGGCGTCGCCCTTTTGCTGATGTTCACGCCAGCGGCGCTCCGCGCGCGTTTCCGGCGACGCCGTGAGGAAAATTTTCAATTGCGCATCGGGAAAGACCACGCTGCCGATGTCGCGGCCTTCCATCACCACGCCACCCTGTTCGCCGGCGCGGCGCTGTTCGGCCACCAGCACGTGCCGCACTCCCGCGTTTACCGCGATCTTTGACGCTGCTTGCGATACTTCCGGCGTGCGAATCGCGGTGGTCACGTCTTCGTGGTCCAGGAATACTCGCTGCGTGCCGTCTTCTGCTCGCAAGTCAATGCGCGTGTCGCGCGCGAGGGCGACCAGATTTTCGTCGTTGCCATCGAACGCCAGGCCACAGCGCAGCGCCTTAAACGCCAGTGCGCGATACATCGCGCCGGTGTCCACATACACGTAGCCCATCATCTGGGCCACGCGCAGCGCCAGAGTGCTTTTGCCCGAGCCGACCGGGCCGTCAATCGCGATGATCAGGTTTTTCAAGAAGCCACCCGCGGAAATTCCGGCAATTTCAAATCCGCTTGAACGCTTTTTCGATTTCGCGCACGGAATAACGCAGGACGACAGGGCGTCCGTGCGGACAGCTCATGGGATATTCGGTTTTAGCGAGCTCGCCAAGCAGCCACTCCATTTTCGTCGAGTCCAGCGGCGTATTGACCTTGATGGCCGCGTGGCAAGAAGTGGAGGCGGCGATCTTGGCCTGCAATGAATCTATGGAGATCGCCTGATTTTCGCGTGCGATCCCGTCCAAAATTTCGTAGAGCAATTTTTCCGCGTCGCCGCTGGTAATTCCCGCGGGCGCGGCCTGGATGGCGACGCTGCGCGCGCCCATCAGTTCGGCTTCGAAACCGTTGGCGCGCAGCTCTTCGGCGATCTGCTCGAAAATTGCCAGTTGCCGCGGATTCAGCTCCACAATCAGCGGGACGAGCATCCGCTGTCCGCCCAGTTCCCCCTCGCGCCGCGCCCGCAGATGCTGTTCGAAAAGAACGCGCTCGTGCGCCACGTGCTGGTCAATGATCCACAGGCCTTCGCTATTCACCGCGACGATGAAGCTGCTGCTCACTTGCCCCAACGGCTTCAGATCGGCGATGTCCTCGACGCTCGGCAAGGATCCGGGCGCGGCCGCGGCGCTTGCGTCAACCACAGCGTCCACGAGGGGAGGCGTATTCCCGGGCGAGCCGAAGGAAAAATCGGCCGCGGCGGAGGGATCGAATTGCAAGCGCTGCGAAACAGGGCGATCCGGCGCACCGGTTAGTTCGAAGTGTTCAGCGATGCCGGTAACGTCGCCAAACGATCGGGGAATCACCGCGCGCGGCGGTCCTTGCGGGGCTCCGGGCAACACGCTGGGAGCTGCGAACGCAAGGTAGGCCGGGTCTATTGCTGCTGCTCCCGCCGGGAACGCCGTGGTGCCGCCGTTCGGCGCGGCAACTGCCGTGGCTGCGGCCGCGCGCGTGGCCGGAAAACCGGGGATCGGCCGCGCGGCGGAAAGCGCCTGGCGCAGCGTATCGCGCGTGAAATCGTGGATGAATTGTGGATGTCGAAAACGTACCTCAATTTTTGCCGGGTGCACGTTCACGTCCACTTCTTCATAAGGCATGTCGAGGAAAAGCAGCACCACCGGAAAAACTCCCGGCGGCACAATGTTGCGATAGGCTTCGCTGATGGCGTGAAGGAGCAACCGGTCGCGCACGAGCCGCCGGTTCACAAAAATGTAGATGCCGTTGCGGTTGCTGCGCTGCACTTCCGGCCGCGAGGTGAAGCCGCTGACGCGCAGGGTGGCTTCGCGCTCGCCGGCTTCGAGCGGCGGTTCGGTGATGGCGCCGCGCACGGGCGCTTCGGTGACGGGAATTTCGGTGAGTTCATCGAGCGCCTGGCGGCCAAAAATCTGGTAGACGCGGTCCGCCAGCTTTTCCACCGGCGCGCAATTCAGGATTTCCTGCGAGGGCGTCTTGAGCAGAAACTGGCGATCGGGATGGGCCAACGCGTAATGCGTGACCAGCGAGGCGATGTGTCCCAGCTCGGTGGTTTCCGATTTCAGAAATTTGCGCCGCGCTGGAACGGCATAGAAAATGTCCGCGACGCTGATAGAAGTTCCCACCGGCACTCCGGCGGGCTTAACACTGAGGAGTTTGCCGCCGGCGAACTCGATGCGCGTGCCTTCGTTCTCTTCCGCGTCGCGCGTTTCAAGAAGCAAGCGCGAAATCGCGGCGATCGAAGGGAGCGCTTCTCCGCGAAAGCCCAGCGTGGCGATGGAGAGCAGATCGTCGGCGGAGCGAAGTTTCGAGGTGGCGTGGCGCTCGAAGGCCAGCAGCGCATCGTCGTGATTCATGCCGCAGCCGTCGTCAATCACGCGGATCAAGCGCTTGCCGCCGGATTCCGTTTCGATGCGAATCGAGCGCGCGCCGGCGTCGAGCGCGTTTTCCAGCAGTTCTTTCACCACGGACGCGGGCCGCTCGACTACTTCACCAGCCGCGATTTTATTGGCTACGTTTTCGGCCAAAATGCGGATGCGGCTCACGGAGTATGTCCCGTCGCGTGGGGATTCGAGACTCTGTGACGGGCGGGACCGGAGAGATATTCGGCACGCGCTTCGTCTTCAGTCTTTTTATCTTCCTGCGCCATGCTGCGCAAAAAAATGCGCGTGCCAAACAAGCTGGCCATGAACACCAGAATGATAAGCGACACTCCGAACCATTCAGGAAACGACGGCATCTGCACCATCACCAGGAAAATGAAGCCGATCGTTACGCCCATGCCCAGCAACACCAAGAATTGCACGCGCAAGCTGAGCCGGTGCATGCTCCGGACCAGCAAGAAGACACATAAGAGAGCAGCGGTCGTGATACCAAGCAACAAGCGATAAGAAATCATGCTCCCTTCTTCGACGACGCACCTGTCACCGGCTCTTTGACAGCGATTCCCAGATCATTGAGCTGGTCAGTCCCCACTCCCGACGGCGACTCCGCCATCAGGTCCTGGGCCGCGGTCGTCTTGGGGAATGCGATCACCTCGCGAATGGATTTTTCACCGGCCAGCAACATCACCACTCGGTCGAGGCCTAGCGCGATGCCGCCATGCGGCGGCGTGCCATACGTGAGAGCGTCCAAAAAGAAGCCGAAGCGCTGGCGGGCTTGCTCGTCGCTGAGGCCGAGCGCCTTGAACATGCGCGCCTGCACGTCTTGGCGATGAATTCGAATGCTGCCGGAACCAAGTTCGACGCCGTTGAGCACCAAGTCGTAACCCTTCGAGCGGCACTCCCACGGCGCAGTTTCGAGTTTGTCGAGATCCTCTTCGAAGATGCCGGTGAACGGATGCTGCGCGCTGACCCAGCGTTTGTCGCTCTCGCTCCATTCAAAGAGCGCGAAGCCGGTGATCCAGACGAATTCCCATTTGCTGCGGTCTATGAGATTCAGCTTGTCGCCAAGATACAGGCGAATCTGCCCGGCGACGCCGAGTGAAGTGTCGTTGTGCGCGATTTGTTCCTTGGCCGCGACGGCGACAATCAAATCTCCAGGCTTGGCGCCGAGAGCTTCCGACAACTTCCGCAGCCCTTCGGCGCCGAGCGTTTTGTCCAGCGGCGAACTGATTCCTTCCGCAGTCACCTTCACGGTGTACACGCCACGGGCTCCCGCGGATTTTCCGATTTCGCCAAGTTCATCGAGCTGCTTCCGCGACCACGCCGCCCCCCCCGGCGCGACCACCGCTTGCACGTTGCCTGCAAATTGAATCGTCGCGCGCGCGGGCTCGAAGTATTCGGTGACGTTGTGCAATTCCATTGCGAAGCGAAGGTCGGGCTTGTCCGAGCCGTAGCGGCGCAGCGCTTCTTGATAATCGAGATGGCGGAAAGGCGCCTGCACGCGGGCCCCGACCACGTCCAGCGCGCGAATCATCACACGCTCGATGACCCCGAAAATATCCTCCTGGCGCGGGAACGACATCTCCAGGTCCAACTGGGTGAATTCGGGCTGGCGGTCGGCCCGCAAATCTTCATCGCGGAAACAGCGTACGATCTGGAAATAGCGGTCCATGCCCGAAATCATCAATATTTGCTTGAATATTTGCGGCGATTGCGGCAGCGCGTAAAACTGGCCGTGATGCACGCGGCTGGGCACCAAGTAATCGCGCGCGCCCTCGGGCGTCGAACGCGTCAGCATCGGCGTTTCGATTTCGAAGAAGCCCAGCTCGTCGAGAGTCTTGCGCATCTCGAAAAGAATGCGATGGCGCAATTCGATATTGCGATGCGGGCGCGTCCGGCGCAGGTCGAGATAGCGGTGGCGCAGGCGCGTCTCTTCGCTCGCAGTCACTTCGTCTTCAATCTGGAAGGGAGGCGTCTTCGAATTGTTCAGGATGTGTAGGCGCGTGGCCATCACTTCCACTTCGCCTGAAGGAATTTCCGGATTCGATTTTTGCCTGCGGATCACCTTCCCTTCAACTGCAACCACAAATTCCGAACGCAGCTCTTCGGCCTTCTTGTGCGCCTCGGGATGCAGCTCTTTATTAAAAACGATCTGCGCGATTCCGGCACGGTCACGCAAATCAATGAAAATCAATTGGCCCAGATCGCGGCGGCGATGCACCCAGCCCATCAGGATTACGTCTTTATCGGCGTCCGACACGCGCAGATCACCACAATAGTTTGTGCGTTTCAGGTTTCCGAGAGTGTCGAGCAAAATTGAGTTCCCTTCCGTGTCAGCGAGCTGGCCACTGCAATCTTTCGCGATGTTGCCTTCAGCCTCGCGTTCCGCGCTTTTCGGATTCCAGATATTCTAGCAGGTCGTATTCCGAAAGCTTCTTCTGTTCGGCATCCGCGAACCGCTTTAATGTGAACGTTCCGGAAGCGACTTCGTCACCGCCGATAATCAGCGCGTAGCGCGCGCCGAGTTTATCAGCCAGATTCAGCGACTTTTTGAATTTCATTTCTTCGGCGGGGAGCTCGACCGAAATGCCGGAGCCACGCATTTTTCTCGTAATCGCGACAGCGGCGGCATAAGTTGGCTGGCCCATCCACGCGACGAAAACGTCCAGGCCCGGAAGCTCGGGTAGATTGCCGGATTCTTGAATGGATAAAATGGCGCGATCGCTGCCGATCGCGAATCCGATGCCTTTCGTGGGAGGTCCACCCAGCAATTCCACCAAGCCGTCGTAGCGCCCACCGCCGCAGACCGCGTTCTGCGAACCGAGGCCCTCGGCAGTGACCTCAAACGTGGTGCGCGTGTAGTAGTCGAGGCCCCGGACGAGGCGCCAGTTTTCTTCATAGCTGATACCGCGCAGCTGAAGTTCATCCTTTAGTCGTGCGAAGTGCTCGCGGCACTCGGCGCAGAGATGGTCTGAAATGCGCGGCAGCTTGGAGATGATTTCTTGTTCGTGCGGCAATTTCGAATCGAGCACGCGCAGCGGATTCGTCTCTATGCGCCGCTGGCTATCCGGCCCGAGCTGGTCCTTCACTTTGCGCAGCTCTTCGCGCAGCAATTCCACGTACTGCGGGCGGCAATTCTTGTCGCCAATGGAATTCACGTAGAGCGTCGTGCGGGTCAAACCGATTCGTTTGAGAAAAACGAGCAGCATTTCCAGAAGTTCGGCGTCAATCGCGGGAGCATCCGACTGCCCCAGGATTTCAGCGTTTACCTGATAAAACTGCCGGTAACGCCCCTTTTGCGGCCGTTCACGCCGGAACATCGGTCCGATGCAATACAGTTTCACGTTCCCGGGCAATACCTGCATGTTGTGTTCGATGTAGGCGCGCATCGTGCCGGCGGTCGCTTCCGGACGCAAGGACACCTGCTCGCCAAGCTGGGACGCGCCTTCCTCGTCTTTTGCCGAGCCATGAAACCCTTCGCTAAGACGGAAACTGAACATTTCCTTCGAAACAATATCCGTCTCTGCGCCCACAGAACGCGCAAACAAGTCTGTCTGCTCGAAAACGGGGAGACGAATTTCGCGGAAGCTGTAGGATTCGAAGACTTCGCGGGCCGTCGTCTCGAACCAATTCCACAGCGAGGAATCCGGGGGAAGAATGTCGCGAGTACCTTTGATGGCGCGGAACTGTTTCTTTTCGCTCACTGTGCGCCCTCGGCGCGGTAGGTGTCTTTATACCCCACGTAGCGGCGCGCGTAGGCGTCAATCGAATCGAGATCCTCGGCCGCGAGCGTGCGACGCAGCTTGGCCGGTTGACCCATCATCAGGCTGCCGGGCGGAACGATGGTGCGCTCCGGGACGAGCGTCCCCGCCGCGATGATCGAGCCGGAGCCAATGACCGCGCCATTCAGAATGATGCAGCCCATGCCGATCAGGCAGCGCGATTCGATAGTGCAGCCGTGCAGCGTGACGCTGTGGCCGACCGTAACGTCATCGCCCAGCACCAGCGGATTGGTATCGCGCATCACGTGGAGCACCGAGCCGTCCTGGATATTCGTGCGCGCGCCGATGCGGATGTAATGCACGTCACCACGCACTACCGCGCAGGGCCACACGCTGGAATCCTCGCCGATCACCACGTCGCCGATGATGACAGCTTGCGGGTCAATGTAAGCGCTGGGCGCGATCTGGGGCTGATGCCCGCGATAACTGCGAATCAAAGAGAAGCTCCTGGATTGCGGTGAAGAAATGCGGTCGTCTTCACAGAATCTGCACCACCGGCGCGCCTGCCGAAGAATTCACCTCGTCGAGACGCGCCACGACATTCCGCGTGATTGCATAAATGCTCTTGCCGCCGGGAGCGTCTTCGCCGAACGACGCGACGGGCTTGCCGGTATCGCCGCCGATGCGAATCTGCGGGTCAATTTCGATCTCGCCCAGAAACGGCACGCCGAATGTCTTGGCCATGTGCTGGCCTTCGCCGTGGCCGAATACGTCAATGCGTCCATTGCAATGCGGGCAATTGAAGTAGCTCATATTCTCGACGACGCCGAGAATTTCGACATTCACCTGGCGAAACATCTCGATGGCCTTGCGCACATCGGCCAGCGCGACGATGGACGGCGTCGTCACCACCACCGCGCCCGTCACCGATACGCTTTGAATCAGCGAAAGCTGCACGTCGCCGGTGCCTGGCGGCAGGTCAATCACCAAATAATCAAGCACGCCCCATTGCACGCTGCGCAGAAATTGCTGCATCACGCTATGCAGCATCGGACCGCGCCACACCAGCGGCTTATCGCCGGGGTTCAGCAAACCCATCGAAATCATTTTTACGCCGTAGGCTTCCACGGGAATGATGGTTTTTTCGTCCAACGCGCGCGGCTGTTCATTCGTGCCCAGCATCACAGGGACGTTTGGGCCGTAAACGTCGGCGTCGAGAAGGCCGACCGTAGAGCCGAGTTTTTTCAGCGCAATCGCCAAATTTACGGCGACGGTCGTCTTACCCACGCCGCCTTTGCCGCTGGCGACGGCCACTAGATTCTTCACGCCCGGGATGGGCGCCTTCTTTTCGACGACATTTCCAGGTCCAGGTCCGTGTCCGGGAGGCATATAAATCCTTTCGGCGAAGCCGCATGCGGCACGGCTTGCCACAGCTAAAGAGCGAGTTAAATCATAGACTGCGGAGCGTCCGGCGGCAAGGCGGGCCAAACCCTTCGCAACCGCGCACACAGTTTCTTGCGGAAGCACGTGAAAAACCTTAGGATGGCCGAGCAGCTCGCGGAATCAAGAACTGGCGCTGCCGACTGCGATGGAGGACTGATCATGATTAACGGGGTCCATGCGCTTTTCTATGCCCAGGATGCAGACAAGGTTCGCGGCTTCTTCAAGGACGTGCTCAAACTCGGATCGGTAGACGCGGGACACGGCTGGCTCATTTTTGCGCTCCCGCCGGCAGAGCTGGGAATTCATCCCACCGAGGACAAGCCCCATCACGAGTTCTATCTGATGTGCGACGACATCCAGGCGACAATCGCCGAGTTGAAAACCAGAAATGTCGAGTTCGCGCGTCCGGTGAAAGACGAAGGCTGGGGCTTGGTCACGTCAATCAAGGTCCCCGGAGGCGGCGAAATGGGGTTGTATCAGCCGAAACACCCTACCGCGCTTCGGCTGAAATCCTAGCACCAAGCCGGAAAACACCCGTGCAGTGCCGCTTTGCAGGAAAGCGCGCTAGCGGCTACAATACTAAGCAGGGAGACGCGCGATCCTCGCAGCCGCCGCACCTGCAGGCCGGGCTTCCCTAATCACGGGAGCAGAAATAGCATTCTCGCCCCTTTTGTGGGCTCGCATGCGTCTAATCCAAAAATATGGACGTTGAAAAGATTATCAATAGCGTCGTCGCGCGCTTCATCGGAACCAAGCACGAGCGCGACGTCAAAGCTCTGCAGCCGCTGGTGGAAGCGATCAATGCGCTCGAGCCGGAATTGCAGAAACTTTCTGACGCCGAGCTTTCGGCGAAGACTCCGCAACTGAAGGCCGAAGTACAGGCGCGGATGGAAGGCCTCGAGAACGACGACCCCGATTACAAGCGGCGCCTGCAAGAGGCGTTGGAGCCGGCGCTGGTGCCGGCATTTGCCGTGGCGCGCGAAGCCGGACGCCGCACGCTGGGCATGCGCCATTTCGACGTGCAGCTCATCGGCGGCTCCGTCCTGCATCAGGGCAAAATTTCCGAGATGAAAACGGGCGAAGGCAAGACGCTGGTGGCCACGCTGCCCGCGTATTTGAACGCGCTCACGGGTAAGGGCGTGCACATCGTCACGGTGAACGACTATCTGGCCCGGCGCGACGCCGAGTGGATGGGTCCGATTTTCAAGATGCTGGGGCTTTCGGTTGGCGTCATCGTCCATGACCTGGACGACCTGCAACGCCGCGCCGCTTATGCCGCGGACATCACCTACGGCACCAACAACGAATTTGGCTTCGACTATCTGCGCGACAACATGAAGTACGACCTGGCACAGTGCGTGCAGCGCGGGCATCATTTCGCCATTGTGGACGAAGTGGACTCGATCCTGATTGACGAAGCGCGCACCCCGCTGATTATTTCCGGGCCCGCCGAGGAATCCACCGACAAGTATTACCGCATAGACAAAATTATCCCCAAGCTAATTCTGGATATTGATTACACGCTCGATGAGAAACATCGCACCGCGACGCTGACCGAAGAAGGCGTGGCCAAATGCGAGCAGCTTCTGAGCCTCGGCAATCTTTACGACCCCGCGCACATGGAAATCATTCACCACGTATATCAGGCCTTGCGCGCGCACACTCTTTTCACGAAAGACGTGGACTACGTCGTAAAAGACGGCGAAGTGGTGATTGTGGATGAATTCACGGGACGCCAGATGCCGGGCCGCCGGTGGTCCGATGGCTTGCACCAAGCGGTGGAAGCCAAGGAAGGCGTAAAGATCGAGCGCGAAAATCAGACACTAGCGACCATCACTTTCCAGAATTATTTCCGCATGTACAAGAAGCTCGCGGGCATGACGGGAACGGCCGAAACCGAAGCGCCCGAATTCGACAAAATCTACAAGCTGGAAGTCGTGGCGATCCCGACCAACAAAACGCTCATCCGCATCGAGCATCGCGACGTGGTGTACCGCACCGAAGCGGAAAAATTCGAGGCGGCCGTAAATGGCATTCTGCAGGAGGACGGCACGCGCGCGGGCGGAGTTCGCCAGTATTACGAAAGCGGGCAACCGGTGCTGGTGGGCAGCATCTCCATTGAAAAATCAGAAAAGATCGCCGCGCACTTGAAGAAAGCGGGCATCCCGCACCAGGTATTGAACGCCAAGCAGCACGAGCGCGAGGCCATCATCATTTCGCAAGCGGGCCGCAAGGGCACGGTGACCGTATCCACCAACATGGCCGGCCGCGGTACGGACATTTTGCTGGGCGGCAATCCCGAGGCCATGACGCGCGATTATTGCCTGAAAAATAAGCTCGCGCTGCCTTATGCACCAGCGAGCAGCGTGATTGGCGCCCTGCCCGGCTCGGAGACTCCCGGGCAGGCGGACGCTGCGATTACCGCCGGCAACGGTGGCAGTGAAGCTCCTTCTAACGGAGGAAGCGCTCCCGCCATGGTGCTATTCCAGGTGGAAGGCAAAATTTTCCAGGTGCCGCTGGAGCAATGGAAACCGATCTACGATCAATTCGCGGGACAGTGCAAGGTGGAGCACGACGAAGTGGTCGCCATGGGCGGTTTGCACATTCTGGGGACCGAGCGCCACGAGGCGCGGCGGATTGACAATCAATTGCGCGGCCGCGCCGGCCGCCAAGGCGATCCCGGCTCTTCGCGATTCTTCCTTTCGCTGGAAGACGACTTGCTGCGGATTTTTGGCGGCGAGCGAGTGAAAAATCTGATGTTCCGCCTCGGCATGACCGAAGGGATCCCCATCGAATCGCGGTTGATCAGCAAGAAGATCGAGGGCGCGCAAGAAGCGGTGGAGGCGCAGAATTTCGAAGCCCGCAAACACCTGCTGGAATACGACGACGTAATGAACAAGCAGCGCGAGACGATTTACAACCTGCGCCGCTCGTTCCTGGAGGGCCGTGACCAGAAAGAATTCGTCCTGGAACGCGCCGAAGCCATCGCCAATGAATTGGTGGAAACGTATTGCCCGCGCGAACAGCACCCGGACCAGTGGAACGTTACGCAGTTCTCGAACGAAGTATTGAACCAGTTTGGTTTTGATCCCAAAGCGGTAGGCATGGATTTCGCGACGCTGAACTATGAAACCGTCGGCGAAATACTGCTGGAAAAGGTTCGCGCGCGCTACGAAGAAAAGGAAAAACTCTTCGGCGCCCAGACGCTGAGGTGGCTCGAGCGCCATATTCTTCTGGACGTGGTGGACGGCCAGTGGAAAGACCACCTGCTGACGCTCGACCACTTGAAAGAAGGCATCGGCCTGCGTGGATACGGGCAGATGGATCCTCTGGTCGAATTCAAGAAGGAAGCCTTTGTTTTATTCGACGACTTGATGAACCGCATTGACACCGAGGCGGTGCGATTCCTGTTCCTGGTGAGGCCCGCGGAGCCGCAGGCGGCGTCCTCGCAGACCACCTCCACCGCGCCGAAACCGGCTGCGCCGCGCGGGCTCACGCAATATTCGCCGGAAGAAATGGAACGCCGGCAAAGGCGCCAGCAGCAACAATTGCAGTTTCAAGCCGGTTCTGCGCCCGTCGAGGCTCCTAAGCCCGTGCGCTCCGGCGCTAAAGTCGGCCGCAACGATCCCTGCCCTTGCGGGTCCGGCAAGAAATACAAGAAGTGCCACGGGCAAGCAGCCTGAAGCCACGCGCCGTTGGCGGCGTATCCCTGAACGATTGAACTTTTTCGCGCCTTCCTGCGTATCTCCTGCTTGAACAGGCCCAAACTCGCACAGGAGGAGAAAAGATGAGAATTCGCGCACGCTTATTCCCCGCACTGCTGGCTCTATCCATATCGGTAGCCATGCTGGCCGCGTCCAGGCCCATAATGGCCAGCGATGAAGGTCATTTTGACCGCACGCTTGCCGTAACCGGCCCCGTGGACCTCGACGTGCAAACCGGCTCCGGTGAAATTACGGTGCGCGTGGGCGATTCCACGAAGGTGGAAGTCCACGGCCGCATCCACGCGAACCACGGATGGATGAGCGGCGACGTGGAGCAGCGCATCCACGAAATTGAATCCAATCCGCCGGTTGAGCAGACCGGCAACACCATTCGCGTGGGCCATATCGAAAATCGCGATTGGAAAAATAACATTTCAATCAGTTACGAAATTGTTGTTCCGTCGCAAACGAAGCTGCACTCCGAATCCGGCTCGGGAGATCAGCTCGTGGACGGCATCAGCGGCCCGGCAGACGCGAGCAGCGGCTCCGGAAATGTGCGGTTTTCGAACATCGGTGCTGAGACGCACGTACGCACTGGATCGGGAGATATCGAGCTCAAAGCGATTCACGGGCCGGCGCGCGCTTCGGCCGGCAGCGGTGAGATTCACGCTATCGGCATTGCGGGAGGTCTGACGGCTTCCAGCGGCAGCGGCAACGTAAAGTTTGAGCAGACGGCCCCCGGCGATGTGGAAATCGGCACCGGATCAGGGGACGTGGAAATAAAGGGCGCCAAGGGCGCTGTGAAAGTGCAGACCGGCAGCGGAAGTATCAGCGCGCAGGGCGATCCCGCCGGAGACTGGCGGCTGCGCACCGGCTCGGGCAACGTGACCGTCGAACTTCCGCAGCAAGCCGGATTCAATCTGGTGGCGCGCACCAGTTCAGGGAATATTGAGACGAACCGCCAGATTTCAGTGCAAGGAAAGCTGAGCCCGCGCGAGTTGCAAGGCAAAGTCGGCGCCGGCGGACCGACCGTGGACCTCAGCACCAGCTCGGGAAGCATCGAAATCCGCTAGAAATATTTTAGCGACGCATGCATGAGGTGGCCGCGCGCCACCTCATGCTGTTCGCAGCCAGCGGAATCTGGCGCATCCGCCGGCGAAGCAATTCTCACCGTGTTAATCGTTACCACTCACGTCAACTTGCATCCGAAAAAAGTGTGCGCTACTCTCTCCCCAACGTCGGGGTGATGGTGACCCGAGAAACAGGGGTGCGAGATGCCGTCCGCCGGTTCTGCCAGTTGCCAGCGGCCTGGGTGTGCCAAGCCCGCGCCTTCGGCGCTCGCCAGCACGCAACTTTGCCTCGATCATTTCCTGGATGAAGCATTTCTGCGCACGGATCAGGCCCTCACGCGCTGCCGCGAAGGCGCCACGCTTACCAAGGATAGTCTCGAATGGCTGCTGGCCGACGCGCTGGCCACCGTCAAGAACCTTGAGGAAAGCGCCGATGAACCGCAGCCGGAACAGCGCGACCGGATGCTCGAATTATTGCTGATCCTGGCAAATCTCCACGAGTACGTCGCGCACCACTCCGTGCGCGTAGAACGTCCGGCATGAATCAGCCAGCGCGCTAACGGCTCGTTTACCTTCCAAGACTTCGACCGCCCAGGCCAACCGGGTACGCACAGACGTTAACCTCTAAGGCATGGGCCTGCTTGCAAAATCCGCGAAAGCAACTCAAGCTGAAGATTCAAGATTATTGTGGAATTAGGCCATGCCTGACGAACCCAAGGAACACAATCCGTTCAAACCGGAAGAACCAAGCATACCCGGCGTCACCGGTAACCCCGCACGGGTAAAGCCGGCGCCGCAGCCGCCGCGCATCGTGTTGCCACAGTCTCCCAAGCCACCCGCGCCGAGTATCTTCAGCGCGATCTCGCCCAATGTGTGGATGGCCATCGGCGGAATCGTAATTGTTCTGGCCGCGCTGGGAATGTATTCGAGGAAACATGCCGCCTCCGCCAGCGAAACACAAACGGCGGTGATCGCTGATCCCGCCGACCTTCCCTCGGTCCAGCCGGCGCAGCCGGTGGTGAGCCTGCCGCTTGGGCCCGGTCCGATTGCGACGACGGCCGAATTGAGCAAGACCTGGTCCTCCAAGAAATTTTTGTTCCGCTCTCCGCAAACAGCAGACGACGTTCCCGCGCTCGTGGTGCGGCTGCCGGGAAGCATTTTCTGGGCGATCTCGATGCGCGAACCATTTGGCACTTGCCAGCTGCAATATGTCACCAATCTGCAGCAGCTTTCGGCCGATTATCAGCTCACTGCGGACCATCCCATGATCGCCGATCCCTGCAGTCACACGGTGTATGACCTTACGCGCTATGGTGCGGGACCGAATGGCGTCGTGCGCGGCGCCGTGGCGAAGGGCGAATCCATCCGCCCGCCGATCGCGATCGAAGTGAAAGTGCGCGGGAAAGACGTTGTCGCGACGCGCATGGAGCCCTAGCCAGCACGTAGATCAGCCTGCGTCCGCCAGCACACCCGTCCGTCCGGCACCGCTCATTAATTTCCCAAGTTCAGCGGCTTCCAACGCCGCGCAACCGTGAAATGGATCTACAGCTTTGACCGGATGGCATTTTTGCGCGATCGCCGTTAACATGGCCCGAATCGACCTTCGGGGGTGATCGTATGCCGTCAGCCTGGCGCGGTTTTGTCTCATTCGGATTGATCTCGTTTCCCGTCCGCCTGTTCCCCGCGGCGCGTCCCTCGCGAGTAAAACTCCATCAGTTGCATAATGTTTGCCACACCAGGCTGCGCCAGCCGCTTTTCTGCCCGACCTGCAATCGCATGGTAGATCGTTCCGAAGTCGAGAAGGGCTACGAAAACGAAGACGGCAAATACGTGCTGATTGACCAGGAAGAAATAAAGAAGATCACGCCCGATTCCGGCCAAGCGATGGAAATCCTGGCCTTCGTGAAAATGTCGGAGATCGATCCTCTCTTTTTCGATTCGTCGTATTTCCTCGTTCCGGAGGATGCCGGCAAGAAGCCCTATCAGCTGCTGGTGAGAACTCTGGAAGAAACGCACAAGGTTGGCATCGCCAAGCTCACGATGCACCAGCGCGAATACACAGTTTTTCTCCGGCCCTACGATCACGGACTCGCGGTTCATACCATGTATTTCGCAAACGAAATTCGCGAAGCGCCCGGCTACGGCAAAACCGAAGGAATCAAGCTCGGCGCCAAAGAGATCAAGCTGGCCGAGCAACTGGTGGACAGTTTGTCGGAGGAGTTCGACATCAAGAAATATCACGACCAGTTCGAAACCCGCCTGCGCGCCTTGATCGCCGCGAAGCAGAAGGGCCGCGAAGTCGCCGCCATCCCGCACCCGCAGCGGGCTCCCGTCATAGACATGATGGCCGCGCTGAAGAAAAGCCTGGCGAAGTCGGGAGGCGCGGCACACCGGCGTCCCATGAGCGCCAGGCCTATTGTCTCCCGCACTAAACGCACGCCACGACGCGCCGCAAGCTGACGCACAAAAAAAACCACTGTCCTGCTCCTCACGAAGCAGGACAGTGGCGCCGTCGCTATAATTCTTCGCGACGGTTATGACGTGGTATGACCGTTATGAATTGTTATGAGGCAAGTTCCTCCACCGAGCGCGCCACCATAACCGGCTGGCCCGTCGCCTGATTGATCAGAATAAATCCGACCACGCGAATCGAGATCGGCGAAGCTCCCTGCAAAGCGGAGAGGCCGGTCAAGTTGATGAAGTTGGTGTCGTCCGTGGTCATCACCGTCAGCGGGTTCGGCAACAGCACGCCTGCGGTCCAGTTGTCATTCAATTGGAAGCTGCCGTTGTTGCCGTTTTCGATCACCGTGCTACCGGGAAGCCACGTGCCGGCTTGTCCCTGGCGCCGCAATACCACGCGGTGAACCGTCACAGTGGAGGTGCCGTTCGTGGTGGTGAGTTTGCCGCCGATTCCCACACGCTGGCCCGCGGCCAACTCTGAATTATTGAAGAGCAGCGTGGTCAGCGGCAGGTTGATGTGCTCGATCATATATTTTTCTGAACCATTCAAAGTGAATGTTTCAATCTGACCGTCCGAGACGCCGTTCACCGCAGGCAACAACTCACGAACGTACAGGTCCGCTGCGGTGGCGGGTCCCGTGGGCGGTCGGATGCTAGTGAAAAGTCCGCCCATGAAGAAATTATCGTTCGATACGACTTCCACTTCCGACGCATCAATGCTGTGGGTGACGGGGTCCAGCGTGCCGGACACTTCGACGATGGTATCGCTGGTGAACGCGCTGATCGGAGTGCCGGGATCATCCAGCACGGTGCTGTCATCCGTAGTCACCATCCATTGACGCCCATGCGGCCCTTGCATCGTGAACGTGTTGCTGCCGGTCACGCCCACGACGCCGCCGTGAAAATCGTCAATGGCGACTTGCGCGTTCGTGGAATTCAGAAGCGCGACTTCAAAGACGGGGTTCACCGCGCCGGTGACTTGCCCGCTCGCGTCGGTTTGCAACGACCGGCGCAAATCGAATTCCATACGCAGACCGAAAAGGTCCGCATTGGAAACGACCACGGGTTGGGCAAAATTCACGGTGACACTGGACTGCGACAAGGTGCCATTGATCGTGCTGATCGTCGGCGGATTATTCGTGGTGTCTATGTATCCGATGACGGGTGAAGCGATGGTGATCGTCGCGGAGGTGTAAGTGCCGGTCGGCACCGCCGTGAGATCCAGCAACTGGTGCAAACCGCTCAATTGCGCAAAATCCACAATTTGCGGTTGCGATAGAACGCTTACATTGGTGGTGCCGTTATTTAACGTAATCCCGCTCACCGTAACTTCGCAGGAAATCACGCTCGGAAGCGGAGCGTCGGTTCCCACCGTATAAACCGAGGCCTGCGTCTGTGGATTAGTTGTGGTGGAACTGCCGCCTCCGCCGCAACTCGAAAGCACCAGAGCAGCAAAAAGCGCCGCGAACACACCCATAGCTCTAGGATTCCCCATTGAAAATCTCCTTTTATTAGGAACTGATAATTACCCGGGGCCAGGCCCCATACTGCTGCTCGAAGTGAAACCCATAGGTTCTGGAAAAGTTGCAGGAATTTCGCGACAAAAAATTGTGGAAACTTGGGCGGCCGGCGAGGGCTTCGCGCTCAAGCGCCAGCACGTTGCCGATGCAGCACTTAAGCGGCCTGCTGCATCGTAGTACACTAGCCAGCACCAATTTGGGATGACCCCGAAGCGCGCGGGGTGTGCGCTGCGTGAGCGCCGATTTGAGTACGGAGAAGAAACTCATGGGCCATAGAGTTGTGCTCGCGGTCGCGGTGTTTTCCATTTTCTTCGCCATGGGCTGCGCGAAAAAAGCCGACGACGCGGCCATCGTTGCCAATATCCAATCAGAGATGTTTTCCGACCCGCAATTGAAGGGCGCCACACTGAAAGTGACGTCGGCCAATGGGGAAGTCACGCTCAACGGCGTGGTGCCCAGCGCGTCGGCGCGCTTGGATGCGTTCAAGCTGGCTACGCAGACCGCGGGCGTGACGAAGGTAAACGACCAGATGAACGTGGGGCTGGCACCCTCGGCGGGTGTTGCGAGTGAGCCTGGCGCTGCAATCCAAACGCCGCCGGAAAACGAGCCGCCCGCTGCGACTCCGTCGCCCAAGACTTCTACGGCAACTTCAGCCGCGCGCAAAACGAAACCGGCGCCGGCGGAGGCTCCGCCGCAAGAGCCGGTCCAAAGTGCTGACAATGTTCCATCGCCTCCAAACGTGATCGAGGCAAACGCAGCCCCGACCGCGCCACCAAGCGTGGTACCGACTGCGCCGCCAGCGCCGCCCCCACCTCCTGAACCCAAAGATGTGGTTATTCCGGCGTCCTCGACAGTCTCCATCCTCATGATTGATGGCGTGGACTCCTCGGTGAACCACGCCGGCGAGATTTTCCACGCTTCACTCGATGCTCCTCTGGTCGTTGGGGATAGCGTGGTCGTTCCACGGGGCACGGATCTTTACGTCCGGCTCGCGGCCGCGAGTTCCGCGGGACATCTGAAAGGCAAAAGCGAACTGCACCTGGAGCTGGTAAAAATGGATTTTCAAGGGCGTTCCTATGACCTCGTGAGCGACACCTACTCCGAAACCGGCAGTTCGCGCAGCGCGAATACCGCGAAGAAAGTTGGCGGCGGCGCGATTGTAGGCGCTCTATTGGGAGGATTGCTGGGCGGCGGAAAAGGCGCGGCGATTGGAGCGGGAGTGGGCGCAGGCGGCGGCGCGGTCTATCAGGGAGCGACCAGAGGCAAGCAGGTGAAAATTCCAGCCGAAACGAAACTCGATTTTCAGCTCTCGCAACCGGTGACAATCACGGTGATGCCGCGACCCAACGCTCCCGCGGAATGAATCGCAGACCGCGCTCAATCGGAAGTAATTGGGCGGCGTTGATCGCCCTGGAGTGATTAATCGGCGGCGAGGTGCAGGCGCGCCGCCGGTGCCACTAGCGTAGGAACCCCGGTAATCGGTGGCTCTCGCGAAATCAAATCGCGTTTCCTGCCTTGCGCCCCGGCGTGCAGTTGTTTACGATTGCTGGCGGACGTCAACGCGCGACTGTAACGAATGATCGGCGAAACAATCTCACATTATCGAATTCTGGAGCCGCTCGGCAGCGGCGGTATGGGCCAGGTATTTCGCGCCGAAGACACCCGGCTCGGACGACAGGTCGCGCTGAAGTTCCTTTCCGCGGATCTCGCCCGCGATCCCACGTCGCTCGAACGATTCCAGCGCGAAGCGCGCGCCGCATCCTCGCTCAATCACCCCGGCATTTGCACCATCTACGACGTTGGCGAGCACAATGGCCGTCCGTACCTGGTGATGGAAGTCCTCGAAGGCCAGACGCTGCGTGAGCGCATTGGCGGGCGTCCCGTTCCCACCGATTCCCTGCTGGAGATCGGCGCGCAAATTGCCGATGCGCTGGATGCCGCTCACACGCGCGGCATCATTCATCGCGACATCAAGCCCGCGAATATCTTCGTCACCGCGCGCGGGCAGGCGAAAATCCTGGATTTTGGACTGGCCAAGCAGGCTGCGGCACGGCGCGTGGGCGAAGCGGTCGGCGCGGGAAATTCCGTCACGCAGCCCACGACGGATAATTTGTTCCTTACCAGCCCGGGCTCGGCGATCGGCACCGTGGCTTACATGTCTCCGGAGCAAGCGCGGGGCGAGGACCTCGACGCGCGCACCGATCTCTTCAGCTTGGGCGCTGTGCTTTACGAAATGGCAACGGGACAGGCCGCCTTCAACGGCAACACTTCCGCGGTCGTCTTCGACGCGATTCTGAACCGCACGCCCGCTGCGCCCTCTTCAATCAATCCCAACGTGCCGCCCAAGCTGGAAGACCTGATCGGCAAGGCCCTGGAAAAAGATCGCGACTACCGTTATCAGACCGCCGCCGAGCTTCGGGGAGATTTGAAGCGACTCAGGCGCGACACCGATTCCGGCCGCGTTTCCAGCGGCTCCACGTCCGCTTGGTCCGCTGCGAGCACGGTAGCGCAGGGCTCCGCGGTGAGTTCGGCGCATTCGCGTTCTGGACCGGCTGCGATGCAGACGGCTCCGGAAGGGCCCATGGCAACGACCGCGGCTATTCCACTCCGCAGGGCGTTCCCGTGGATGAAAGTCGCGGGGGCAGCAATCATCTTAGCGGCTTTTGTGGCGCTGGTGCTACATCTGCGGACGGCGAAACAGCAGCAACCGGGTTCGTCTTTTTCGCAGATGGTAATTTCGCCGCTCACTTCCACGGGCAACATCCATTCCGCAACGATCTCCGCGGATGGCAAGTGGGTGGCCTACGTGGCGGACGAAAAGGGTTCTCACGGCATTTGGATTCGCCAGGTCGCCACGGGCAGCACGGCTCAAGTGCAAATTGGTTCCCCGGGCGAGATTGGGGGTCTAACGTTTTCGCCGGACAGCAATTATCTTTATTTCGGCAAGCTGGACGAGGCCGCGGGCGTGGGCACCGTGTTTCAGGTGCCATCGCTCGGGGGCGCGCCGCGCCAGATTATTGCGGACGTGGACAGCCCCATTAGTTTTTCGCCGGACGGCAAGCGGTTCGTATTCGTGAGGCAATCGAGCAAGGCCAAAACCTCCAGCCTAGTCGTCGCGAATGCAGACGGCACGGGCGAGCAGATCCTGCAAGTTCTGACCAACCCGCCTGCTTTTTCCGGCGATGGACCGGCGTGGTCTCCCGATGGGAAGCGCATTGCAGTCGCGGACAATCCCACCGGGGAATTCGGTAAATCCGCTATCGAAGTCGTGGAAATTGATTCCAAAAAGAAGACGCGCGTCGGTACTGCCGATTGGATCGATCCGGATCAGATGGTTTGGCTGCCCGACGGATCCGCAATCCTCTTTAACGCACGCGCCACCAAGACGTCGTTGAACGCCCAGCTTTTTGAGCTGAGTTACCCGGGCGCCGAGGTACGCCGCATCACCAACGATCTAAACTTCTATAGCGGAGACAGCATCACTTCCGACGGTTCTACACTCGCAACCGTTCAGGTGACTCTGACCGGCAATCTTTGGCTCGCGAAATTTCCCAGTTCCGCGGTATTTTCCCCGCCGCGCGAGATTACCAGCGGCATCAGCCGAGCCGACGGCATTTCCGGAATCATTTGGACGCCGGACGATAAAATCATCTATTCATACTACACGTCCGGATCGATCCAGCTCGCCAGTGCTTCGCCGGATGGGACGAATGTCCGTGATATTGCGCCAGGCGTGGTCAGTCCCAGCTGGCTTTCAAGCTGCGGAGACGGCAAGCACTTCGTCTTCAGCATGGGCCGCGGCATGGGCACCAGCGCTATTTGGCGTGCGGACCAGGACGGCTCCAACCTCACGCAACTTAGCACCAGCCAGATAGCCGTGCATCCGGATTGCTCGCCTGACGGCAAATTCGTGGTTTACGTGGATGTTGTGGGAGATTCCACTCGCCTCATGAAAGTTGGCATTGACGGAGGCGCGCCTACGCAGATTTCCAAGGCCCAGGCATTTTCCCCCGTCATTTCGCCCGACGGCACCCTTCTCGCGGTTCTTTACCAGCCGGAGCCTGGCAAGCGTCCAAGTCTCGCGACCATGAGCCTGAGCGGCGGCGAGGTACGCAACGTCTTTAATCTGCCCGTGGAAGCGCAAGACGCGATTAATGGCGACGGTGGACAGAAGCTCGCTTGGACGAAGGATGGCCTCGCGATTCTATACCCCGTAAGAAAAGACGCGGTTGTCTCGTTGTGGGCGCAGCCAGTCGGTTCGCCAGGCAGCAATCCATCCGCAGCACGGGAAGTGATGAACCTGGGACCTGATTTCCAGTGGGGCGCTTACACCTTATCGCCGGACGGCAAGCAAATCGTATACGCGCACGGCCGTCACGTCACAGACGCCGTCCTGATTTCGCACTTCCACTGATCTTTCATTGGAGAACCTCCATCGGAGAACTTCGTGAAGATTTCCCGGCGTGATGCATGCAAAACCGCTTCGCTGGCCTTCGGAGGCGCCGCGATTGGCGTGGGATTCGGCAGCCCCGCTTTCGGGCAAGGCCGGGCGGAGCAATCGGAGCAGCCGCCGCTCCCACCGGCGTTCGCCACTCTCAAGCCTCTCGGCGATCGCGTGAAGCCAATCAGACCCGACGAACTGCAAGCGCGAATCGCGCGCGCGCAGCAGTTGATGATGGACGCGAAGCCGCGCTTCGAAGCGCTCTACGTAACTCCGAGCACGACTTTGGTGTATTACACCGGCATCCACTGGTGGCCCAGCGAACGTATCCTCGCTCTGCTGATTCCCCGTCAAGGTGATCCGCTGCTGGTTTCTCCCGCGTTCGAGGAAGGCCGCCTGCGCGAGCAGATGCGCTGGCCCATTGAGATTCGCGTGTGGCAGGAAGATGAAAGCCCTTACGCGATTATCGGCAAATGGCTTGCGGAGCGCGGGATTCGCGCTGGGCAGGTCGGCGTGGAAGAAACGACGCGCTATGCATTCTTCGACGGCCTGCGCCATGCAGCCGCTTCACTTGATTACGCCAGCGGCGATCCGATCACGGTTGGCTGCCGCGCGCAGAAAAGCGCGCACGAACTGGAACTGATGCGGCTCGCCTGTTCGGCAACTTTCGATGTGTACAAGGCCACGTTCGCCTCGCTCCACGAAGGCATGACCCAGCGGGAGGTTTCCGATCTTGTGGTGCGCGGCTATGCTCAAATGAACCTTCGCGGCGAGGCATCCGTATTTTTCGGGCCATCCTCGGCGCTGCCCCACGGCTCGCGCGAAGAGCAAATCTTGCGCGAAGGCGTCGGCGTGATGATTGATGACGGAACAACCGTGGAAGGCTATCAATCCGACGTCACGCGCATGGGTGTTCTCGGCAAGCCTCCCGAAAAGCTTCAGCATGCCTTCGAGATTGTGCGCAGCGCGCAGAATGCCGCGCTGGCTGCGGCAGTGGCCGGACGCGAGTGCGGCTCCGTGGACGACGCCGCGCGCAAAGTGATTACCGACGCGGGATTCGGGCCGGGCTACAAATATTTCTCGCATCGCCTGGGCCACGGCATCGGAATGGACGGCCACGAATGGCCCTACCTGGTGCGCGGAAATCGCACCGTTCTTGAGCCCGGAATGACGTTTTCCAACGAACCGGGAATTTACGTCGTCGGTGATTACGGATTGCGCTGCGAGGACGACATGGTCATCTCAGAATCGGGTGCCGCGCAGCTTCTGACGCGCGGTTTCCAGCCCTCGCTGGAAACTCCCATCGCGTAGCGGCGGCGCCTAGAGCGCTGACTCTTCCTGCGCCACGGCGTCTTCTGGGCTCGAATCCTTGACGCCGTCGCCCAATCGCGATTGATTCCTGCAATATTCCACAATCCGCGCTTCCGCCCAAAAACGCTCCGTGCCGCCTTGCCGCGAAATGAATGCGCAGTGTCCGCCGTGTTCCGGCGCGCTCAGCTTGATTCGCGGATTGCCTTGAATTGCGGGGTTCTGAAACGGCGCGAAGGGCACGAAGGGATCGTCTTTCGCAGTGATGATCAGGGTCGGTACGTTAATTTTGGAAATCACGCGAGCCGCGCTGGACCGCTCGTAATAATCGCCGGCATCTGCAAAGCCACAGTAGCGCGCGGTCACCACGTCATCGAAGTCCCTTACCGTTCGGATCTTTCGAAAAGCGGCCACGCCGCGAAGCTTATAAAGTTCCGGATATAGGCTCGCCTTGTAACGCATGTGGCGCTTAAGCCGCGTGACGAAATGATGCTCGTAAATGAAATTGCGTGGCGCAGCCAGCGCGTCAGCGCAAGACGCAAGTTCGAGTGCGGGCGCAACGGCCACCACGCCGCGAAGTTCACTGGGAGCGGAATCGCCCATGTCTCCTGCCATCTTCAGCACCAGATTCCCGCCCATCGAGAAACCGGCGGCAAAAATCTCCGGCAGCCGGTCCCGTTCAATCAGTTCCAGCGCCACGGCGCGCATATCGCAGCTCAAACCGGAATGGTACAGCGTGGGAGTAAGCTGCTCGGTGCCGCCGCAATTCCGCTGATTCAATCGCACTACGTTGAAACCCACCACCCACGCCTTTTCCGCCGTCCCGCGCATGTAATTTGACTCGCAGGAACCCTCCAGGCCATGCAGCAACAGAAGGGTCGGATGTGCGCCGGGGTTTTGTTGCCAATGGCACTCGCCCCGCACACGCGTGCCGGGCTCGGTTTCAAAAGAACGCGACACACTTTTGCCGAGCATCGGAACCGGGCGCGGCCAGAAATTCGC
The DNA here is from genome assembly GCA_963804655.1 of uncultured Acidobacteriota bacterium. Lineage (GTDB taxonomy): Bacteria > Acidobacteriota > Terriglobia > Acidiferrales > UBA7541 > Palsa-295. The sequence continues at coordinate 173,970 of CAWDRE010000005.1, forward strand.
CGCAATGGTCATCGCGTGAGGATTGCGCAGGAAGCTGAGTGGGATAAATTCTTTCACCGTTCACATGGTAGGCAGTCTGGAGAGTTCGCGCAACTGTTCCGGAGCTTCGCGCGATTCTTATTTTGAATCGGGTGCCAGGTCTTTCGCCATGAGGACCTCGTCATAATAGCGGCCCTCTTGCTTCAACGCTTTGCGTTCAATCCCATATTCGATGAAACCCAGGCTTGCATAGAGCCGCCGCGCGGCATCGTTGTCGCTCACCACAGCCAGTTGCAGCAACTCGACGCGCTGGCGCGCGAAATCAATCACGGCCTCCGCGAGTTTCCGCCCCACTCCCGCGCTCCTCGAATCCGGACGCACATACATGCCCCAGAGCATGCCCTTATGGGCGTCCTTTATGCCTTCGCGGCCCATGAATCCCGCAATCCCCACCAGTTCTGCGTCATGAAAAGCGCCGAAGACCGGGCAAGCGGTCAAGCGTTCTGTAAATCGCGCGAGCGGCCGCACACTTTCGGATTCGAAGGTGCTGCCGAACGCCTCCGGGCTGAGGCGCAATGCTTCCAAGCGAATCTCGCGGTACGCCGCGGCTTCGGACGGTTCCAGGCGCCGAATCTGAATCTGCGCACTTTCCACGTCAGAGTCATATCCGAAACCTTGCGTGAGGGCAACAGCCGGATTGGCTCCGGCCTTCGCAGCTTGATTTCATTCGCTGATGCACATAAAATGAAAGTTCGATAATGAAGGTCAGCTGCTACGATGAATTTTCCACAAGCCCAGCGCACGGTGCTGGGCTTCGGTGTATATAGGCGCCTTTGGCACTCACAGGAGAAGAGATGATTGAAGGACCCATCCCCGAGGGGCTGACATTTGACGACGTGCTGCTGCTGCCGGGGAAATCTGCAATCCTGCCGACGCAGGCGGACACGCGCACTTGCCTCTCGCGGAAAATTTCATTGGATATTCCGATCGTTGCGGCGGCCATGGACACCGTCACCGACGCGCGCCTGGCCATCGCCATCGCGCGCCAGGGCGGCATCGGCTTCGTCCATCGCAATATGACTATTGACCGCCAAGCCGAAGAAATTGACCGCGTGAAGCGCTCGGAAAGCGGCATGATCGTGGATCCCGTCACGATTTCGCCGGAACTTTCCGTGCGTCAGGCGCTCGACATCATGACGAAATACAGAGTGTCAGGCTTGCCGGTGACGCGCGGCACGCGCCTGGTGGGCATTTTGACCAATCGCGATTTGCGCTTCGAGCGCAACCTGGATCAGCCCGTCAGCGCGGTGATGACCAAGGATAATCTGGTCACCGTCCCAGTGGGCACCACGCTCGAAGAATCCGAGCGCCTGTTGCAGCGCCATCGCATCGAAAAACTTCTGGTGGTGGACGCCGATTTCAACCTCAAAGGCCTGATCACCGTAAAAGACATCCAGAAGAAAATCGAATTTCCCAACGCCACCAAAGATGAGCACGGCCGCCTGCGCGTGGGCGCCGCCATCGGCGCAACGGGCGACTTTCTGGAACGCGCCGAGGAAATGGCGCGCGAGAAAGTGGACGTCCTCGCGATAGACACCGCGCACGGCCACAGCACGCGGGTGATGGAAGCCGTCCGCGCGGTGCGCCAGAAATTCCCGGAAATTCAGATTGTCGCGGGCAACGTGGCAACCGCCGAGGGCGCGCGCGATCTGATTTCTCTGGGGATTGACGGGCTGAAAGTAGGCATCGGTCCGGGCTCCATCTGCACCACGCGCGTCGTCACCGGCGCCGGAGTGCCGCAGATTACTGCGATAATGGAAGCGTCACGCGCAGCCAAAGGCAGCGGCGTGCCGATCATCGCCGACGGCGGCATTAAGTTTTCGGGAGACATCACCAAGGCTATCGCTGCCGGCGCAAATTCCGTGATGATTGGCGGCCTTTTCGCCGGCACCGAGGAGTCTCCCGGTGAAACGATTCTGTACCAAGGCCGCACATTCAAATCGTATCGCGGCATGGGTTCGCTCGGCGCGATGGAAGCGGGCTCGGCAGATCGTTATGCGCAAGAAGGAGCGCCACGCGGCAAATCCGTTCCCGAGGGCATCGAGGGACAAGTGCCGTACAAAGGTCCGCTTTCGGGACTGGTTGATCAGCTGGTGGGCGGGCTGCGCAGCGGCATGGGTTATTGCGGCGCGGCGAATCTCAACGAGCTCCAGGAACGCAGCAAGTTCATTCGCATTTCCTCCGCGGGCCTGCGCGAGAGCCACGTGCACGACGTGATCATCACGCGCGAAGCTCCGAACTACCGGCTGGAATAGAGCGAGCGCTTGAGGGACTCCATCGAACCATCACGATTTTTCGCCCGGCAGGCCTGCTAGAATGCCGTGGCTCAAGCGCTGGTGGCCGGCCATCGTATGGGCGATCGCGATTTCGAGTTTCTCCACAGGCGCGTTCACCTCTGAAAATACCAGCCGCATCATCCTCCCCATTCTGCACTTTCTTTTTCCGCACGCTTCTCCGGACACCTTGGCTTTCATGCATCACATCATTCGCAAATGCGCGCACTTCACCGAATATTTCATTTTCAGTTTGTTGATTTTGCGCGGATTTCGCGCCGGCGAAAAGGGCACGCGTCTGCGCTGGGCGCTGCTTACAATCTTGATTGTTGCGGGTTATGCTTCGCTGGATGAGTTTCACCAGTCATTCGTGCCGGGGCGCACCGCCGCCGTCGGTGACGTGTTGATTGATACCTCCGGCGGGGCCACCGCGCAAATTGTCGCCTCATTGTGGGCACTCGTAGGCGCGACTCGTGCCAAGCGTCAGCGAGATGAAATCAAATGAGCGCTCCCGAACCATGTTCTACGGAATCACATTAGGTTTCGGAAAATCTCGAAAGGACGTTCCCCATGGCTCATCGCTTGCGTGTTGCGTTGCTGCTGCTCGCCGCGGTTAGCGTTTCGAATTTGCCGGCCTCGGCCGCTCCGTCAGCGGCAACCTCCGTGCCTCCGATCGCGTACGAATTGAGATTCGAGCGTCCCAATACGCACCTGCTCGATATCACGATGCGCGCCGATTCTCTCTCCGGCGCAACTGTGGATTTTGCCATTCCCGATTGGGCGCCCGGCTCGTACTACATCGAAAATTATGCGGCCAATGTCCAGCGCTTTCGCGCGCGCACCGCGGCAGGCCAGGGGCTTTCCTGGCGCAAGACGGACAGCCAGACCTGGCGCATTGATCTCGCGGGCGCGAAAGCAATCACGGTGGAGTATGAGATTTTCGCCAACACGCTGCAAAACAATATCGCGCAATACAACGAGCGCCATGCTTTTATCGGCGGACCTTCCGTTTGGATGTACGTGGCCGGCGCGAAAGAACGCCCGGCCACGCTTTCTATCACCGTGCCGAATGGCTGGCGCGTTGCCACGGGCATGCAACATACCTCGGCCAGCACATTCCAGGCGATTAATTACGATACGTTCGCCGATTGCCCTCTGGAAATTTCAGACTTCGCGGAGAAAGACTTCGAGGTCCTGGGCACTAAATACCACGTGATCGTTCATGACGTCATGGGACATAAGGATTTCACGAAGTTCGTGGACGATTTGCAGAAAGCCGTTGCCAAGATCGTTCCGATATTCCAGCCCGTGGCCGGTACTCCCACTCAAGCCGCGCCTTTTGCCGACTATTATTTCATCTTTCACGTCTGGCCCAAGACTGGCGGCGGCCTGGAGCACCTGAATTCCACGCAGATTGACTTTTCCTCCGACTGGGACTCCGCTGAGCCAAACCCCATGTATGGCACGCAATACAATCTGAAACTTTTCGTCGCCGCGCACGAATTCTTTCACGCCTGGAACGTGAAGCGCCTGCGGCCGCGGCCGCTCGGGCCGTTCGACTATACGCAGATGGCGCACACGCCGTCGCTGTGGATCTCGGAAGGACTCACCAGTTATTACGGTGCATTGGCTACCGAGCGCGCCGGGCTGATCACGCCGCAGCAATATCTCGACGAGATCGCCAAGCTCATCACCAAATTCGAACAGGAGCCGGGCCGCTCCGAGCGCAGCATTGAAGACACCAGTTGGGACACCTGGTTCCCACGTAGCGGAGTAATTCAGCAGGCCAACAACCTCTTAAACACGTGGTATTCATACTACGACGGCGGCCAGGTGATGGGCCACATTCTGGATTTCGCGATCCGCGAAGACACGCACAATCAAAAATCGCTCGACGACTGGATGCGGCTGCTCTACTCGCGTTACGCGCTGCCGAAACCCGGCTTCGAGCCCGGCGACCCGATCGGGGCGGCTTCCGAAATCGCCGGCACCGACGTGAGCGATCTATTCAACCGCTATATTTCTGGGAAGGACCCGATTCCCTACGAGAAGTATTTCGCCTACGCGGGAATTACCGTCGAAAAGAAACTCGACCCCGATAAGCCCTGGACCGGCATTGACACCACGAAGAATGAAGGCGACGACCGCGCCAAGATTCGCAATATCATTCCGGGCAGCCCGGCGGAAACCGCCGGACTCGATCGCGACGACATCATTTACGCCGTAGATGGCCACGCCGTGGATTCCGACGAGTTCACCAAGGAGATTGCCGCGCTTAAACCGGGTGCCGAGGCAAAGATCACGGTCCTGCGCCTCGGTGAATTCAAGGAGATCCCCGTCACGGTCGCGGCGAATCCCTATCCGACGTACAGCCTCAAGCCCATGGAACACTCGACGGACGAGCAGAAGGCCATCTACAATTCGTGGCTGGCGATCAAGCAGTAGCGGAGCACTAAACGCAAAATAAAAAAGGCCCGCGACGGGGTTCCCGCGCGGGCCTTTTGCAATTGTGAATCGATGTGAACTTACTTCGCAGCCACCGCTTCCTTATCTTCTTCCGGAGCCTCAACTTCCTCTTTCCGGCGCGGCTTCTTTTCCTTCTTCTTCAGTTCCGAACCGATGAACTCCAGAATAGCCAGGTCCGCTCCGTCTCCCAACCGCCAGCCGGCCCGGATGATGCGCGTGTAGCCGCCGGGGCGATCGGCAAAACGCGGCGCGAGATCGCTGAACAGCTTTTCGGTCGCGCCCGGCGTCATCAGAAACGCAGCCGCCTGCCGCCGTGCGTGCAGCGAATCGCGCTTGCCCAGCGTGATCATCTTCTCCGCAAGACGCCGCGTGGCCTTCGCGCGAAGGATGGTCGTGTGGATGCGTTCCTTTTCGATGAGGTTCGTAACCAGGTTGCGCAGCACGGCGCGACGATGCGCCGGCTGCTTCCCCAGTTTGGACCCTGATTTAAGGTGTCTCATAGTCGCTTACCTTGGCTCCCGCCCGCACCCTGCAGCGGGGCTACAGAGCCGTGGCATCCCCCTCGGAAGGCGGAGGCGCGGTCTGGCTCGGCAACGGCGGCCAGATGATGCGGCCGTGCTCGTCGAACTTCATGCCCAAGCTCAAGCCCATCTTGTGCAAGATGTCCTTGATCTCGTTCAGCGACTTTCGTCCGAAATTCTTCGTCTTCAGCATTTCGGATTCGGTCTTCTGCACCAGCTCGCGCAGATTCTGAATGTTGGCGTTCTTCAAGCAGTTGTAGGAGCGCACCGAAAGCTCCAGCTCTTCCACCGACCGGTCCAGATACTCCAGGCGAGGATCGCTGTAGTTTTCGATCACTTCTTCCGGCAGGTCCGGGGTCTCTTCGAAGTTGATGAAGATGCTCATATGATCCTTCACCAGCTTCGAGGCCAGGCCGATGGCGTCCTGCGGCGTGATGGCGGCATTGGTCCAGACTTCCAACGTGAGCTTTTCGTAGTCGGTCATCTGCCCCAAACGAGCCGCTTCCACCGCGTAGTTCACCTTGCGCACCGGCGAGTGCACCGAATCAATCGGAATGTAGCCGATCGGCAGGTCTTCGTCGAAGTTCCGGTCGGCGGCCACATAACCGCGGCCGTTCTTGACGCGCAACTCGAGTTCGAGCTTGCCGCCCTCGCTTACGGTGGCGATGTATACGTTCTTATCGAGCACCGCGATATCCGCATCCTCCTCGATCTTCGCGGAAGTCACGGGGCCAGGGGTATCCACCACCAGCGTGATCGTCTTCGGCTGGTCGGTGTTCAACTTCAGCGGAACCTGCTTCAAGTTCAGAATGATGTCCGTGGCGTCTTCTACCACGCCCGGAATCGGAGAAAATTCGTGCAGCACGCCTTCGATTTTCACCGCGGTGATGGCCGCGCCTTCAATCGAACTCAACAGCGCGCGCCGCAGCGAATTTCCCACCGTGGTGCCCCAGCCGCGCTCAAAAGGCTGCGCCGCGAATTTCCCGTACTTGTCCGTCAGTGTTTCCGGTTCTGCTGCCAATCGCTTTGGTTTCTGGAAGCCCTTCCACATCTTCGACATTCCTCCTGGCCCGCCCGCGGCGGACCCACAGACTTATTAACGTTGATAATTTCCCGGTACTACTTCGAGTAAAGTTCGACGATGAGCTGTTCGTTCATCGGCGGCGTCTGCACGTCTTCGCGGCGCGGCAGCGCCACAACGCGTGCCTTGAAATTGGCAGGATCAATATCCAGCCACGGTGCAACACCTTGGCTCTTGGCCAGATTGCGCGCTTCCAGGATCATGGCGTTCTCGTGCATGTTCTCTTTCAGCGCGATTTCGTCGCCCACGTTCACCAGGTAGCTTGGGATATTCACCTTCTGGCCCTTTACGCGAATGTGCCCGTGCAATACCAGTTGCCGTGCCTGCGAGCGCGAGCCCGCCACGCCCATGCGGTAGATCACGTTGTCCAGACGGCGCTCCAGCATCACCATCAGGTTCGAGCCGGTGGGGCCCTTGGTGCGCACCGCCTTCTCGAAGTAATTGCGGAATTGCCGCTCGAGCAGGCCGTAGGTGCGCTTCACCTTCTGCTTTTCGCGCAACTGCACGCCGTAGCCCACCATCTTTGCCCGCCGGGCCTGGCCGTGCTGCCCGGGAACGAAATTGCGCTTCTCGATCGCGCATTTTTCTGTAAAACACCGCAGGCCTTTCAAGAAGAGTTTTTGCCCTTCTCTTCGGCACAGCCGGCAGACTGCTTCACGATGTCTTGCCAAGTCCTTCTCTCCTTTGTTTCAAATCCGAATCTCTGATGCGCTGCCCCGCTCTTATACGCGGCGGCGCTTGGGTGGACGGCAGCCGTTGTGCGGCACCGGTGTCACGTCCTTGATCGCATTGATGTGCAAGCCGGACGAAGCCAGCGCGCGCACCGCGGATTCGCGGCCCGCGCCCGGGCCCTTTACGCGCACTTCCACCGATTTCATTCCATATTGGTCGCGTGCCACGCCTGCGGCCGTCGCGGCCGCCTGCTGCGCCGCGTAGGGCGTCCCCTTGCGCGAGCCCTTAAATCCCACCGAACCCGCCGAAGACCAGCTCACCGCGCGGCCATCGGGATCGGTCAGAGTCACGATCGTGTTGTTGAATGTCGCCTGGATGCACACCACGCCGTGCGGCACCACGCGCTTCTCGCGCTTCTTACGAAATTCCTTCTTGCGCTTGGAAGTCTTCGCCGCTGCTGCCGGCGCTCCTCCCGGTGCTGCCGCTGCGTCCTTGGGTTCTTTTGCCACGCTCGTCTCTCTCCTGTCGTTCTTAACCGTTCAATTCCTTGCAAACTCTACTTGCGCGGCGCGATCTTCTTCGCCGCCACGGCGCCCTTGCGCGGACCTTTGCGCGTGCGCGCGTTGGTGTGCGTGCGCTGCCCGCGTACCGGCAAATTACGGCGGTGACGGAGCCCGCGGTAGGCCTGAATTTCAATCAGGCGCCGTATGTTCATCTGCATTTCCTTGCGCAGATCGCCTTCGATACCGCCTTCCGATTCGATCGCGGCGCGCAGGCGCGTCACTTCGTCTTCGGTAAGGTCCTTGATCTTTTTGGTGTGATCTACCTTGGCTTTCTCGGCGAGCTCTTTTGCGCGCGCCTGCCCGATGCCGTAAATGGACGTCAGTCCGATCCACAGTCTCTTGTTCGGCGGTAAATCCACACCTGCGATGCGAGCCATAAAGTTTTCCCCTTATCCCTGGCGCTGGCGGTGCTTGGCGTTCACGCAAATCACCCGCACCACGCCGCGCCGATGCACGATCTTGCACTTCATGCAGATTTTCTTTACCGATGCACGTACCTTCATGTTCGACTCCGTTCCCCTGTTTCCCTATTCCTGCTTTGCTCTACTTGTATCTGTAAACAATCCTGCCGCGCGTCAGGTCATACGGTGAAAGCTCCACCGCTACGCGATCTCCGGACAAAATGCGGATGAAATTCTTGCGCATCTTGCCCGAAATGTGCGCCAGCACCTGGTGCTTATTTTCCAGCTCCACGCGAAACATCGCGTTCGGCAGCGGCTCGATCACGGTCGCCATCACTTCAATGGCGTCCTCTTTCCCGCTGCCTTCACCCGGCTTCTTCTTTTCCTGCGGTGGCCTTTTCATGCGCTCCTGTCTGCTACTGCCGCAAATTCCCGCTGTTCGCGCTTACCAAAGCTCTTACCAAACCGGCCCCGCCGCTTCTTTCGGGCGCGTCAAAATCCACGGGCCGTTCTTCGTCACCGCCACGGTGTGTTCGAAGTGCGCCGAATCGCTGCCGTCCGCGGTCACCGCGGTCCACTCATCTTCCAGCACCCGCACACCCGGACCGCCCGTATTCACCATCGGCTCGATGGCCAGCACCATGCCCTCTTGCAGCCTGGGCCCCTGGCCCGGTGTGCCGTAATTCGGGAGCTGCGGGTCCTCGTGCATCTTGGTGCCGATGCCATGCCCCACAAACTCACGCACCACCGAGTAACCGTTCTTTTCCACCCACTGCTGCACCGCGGCCGAGACGTCGCCCAACCGGTTTCCCGGCCGGACTTTGTCAATCGCGTGCTCAAGAGACTCGCGCGTCACCCGCAAAAGCTTCTCGCGCTCTGGCGTGATTTTACCTACCGGCACCGTCAACGCCGCGTCGCCGAAGTAGCCTTCCAGCTCGACTCCGAAATCCATCGAGAGGATGTCGCCCTCGCGCAGCTTGCGCGCCGGCGAAGGAATCCCGTGCACCACCTCCTGATTGATCGAGGTGCACACCGAGCCCGGATACCCGCGATAGCCCTTGAATGCCGGACGGGCGCCCTGCTTCGCCGTGTAATTCTCGGCGAATTCATCGAGCTCTTTCGTCGAGATGCCTGGCCGGATCATCGTGCGCATCTTGGCCAGCGCGCTCCACACAATCTGTCCTGCGCGATACATCTTCTCGAGCTCTGTCGGCGATTTACAGATAACCATCGCGTCCTTCCGCGCGTTTGAGAATATCGTTCAATGCGCGGGTCACTTCTTCCACCCCTGCATCCCCGTTCACGACTTCCAGCACGCCGTGCGTCCGGTAGTAATCCGCCAGCGGCTTGGTCTGGCGCTCGTACGCCGCGAAGCGCTCTTTCACGATCTCGGGACGATCGTCGTCGCGCTGCACCAGCACGCCGCCGTCGTTGTCGCACTTTCCCGGCGTCTTCGGCGGCCGCTCGAAAACATTGTATGTTTCGCCGCCCACGCTGCACGTCCAACGGCCCGCTACGCGCCGCACCAGCGTTTCCGGGCTTACCCGAAACTCGATCACCAGCGGCAGCCCCAGTCCACCCCGCTGCAAAATCGCGTTCAATTCCGCGGCCTGCGGCAGCGTCCGCGGAAAACCGTCGAAGATAAATCCGTTCGCGGAATCACGGTGCGAAAGCCGCTCTTCAACCATTCCCAGCACGATACCGTCCGGCACCAGATCACCGCGTTCCATGATCGGCTTGGCCAGCACACCCGCCGGCGTCTCGCGAGCCACCGCATCCCGCAACATATCGCCGGTGGAAAGGTGCGGCACTCCCAACCGCTTGGCCATACGCTTGGCCTGGGTGCCCTTCCCGGCTCCCGGCGGCCCCAAGAAAATCAACGCCCGTTTGAGCGCCATCCTCACCGCCGAGAAGCTTTCATTAACTGCGACGGCCACGAACTCGGCCCTTGCGCACGAAGCCGTCGTAATTCCTCATCACCAACTGGGCTTCGAGCTGCTGCACCGTGTCCATCGCCACACCCACTACGATCAGCAGCGACGTGCCGCCGAAGTAGAACTGTACATTTAAGCCGTCCAGCACGAAGCGCCACATGTGCGTGTCAAACCAATCGCCCACCAGCCACAAATGCTGCAGGTGAATGCCGGAAATCATCCATTCGGGCAGCAAGCAAACTACCGCCAGGTACACGCCGCCTACGAACGTTAGCCGCGTCAAGATGCGGTTGATGTACTCGGAAGTGTTTCGCCCCGGACGAATTCCCGGCACGAATCCGCCGTACTTCCGCATGTTGTCCGCCAGCTCCGTGGGATTGAAAATGATGCCCACGTAGAAAAAGGCGAAAAATATGATCAACGTCACATAGATCAGAGTGTAGAGCGGCTCGCCCCACTTGATCATGTTCGCGAATTTGCCGAAGCCCGGCGACTTGTTCTGAAAAAACAGCGCCAGAGTCTGCGGAAAGGTCAGCAAGGAGCTGGCGAAAATCGGCGGAATCACGCCGCCGGAGTTCACGCGCAGCGGCAGATATGTCATCTGGCCACCCATCACCTTGCGCCCCATCACCCGCTTGGCGTACTGCACCGGAATGCGCCGCTGGCCGCCTTCCACAAACACGATGAACGCCACCACGGCAAACATCAAAATGATCAAGCCCACGAGCACGATCGGCGTGAAAGAGCCCCACTGCTGCGTCGTCGCCTTCACGTACAGATCGCGCACCGCGTTCGGCAAACCCACCACGATTCCGGCGAAAATGATCAGCGACATCCCATTGCCGATGCCGCGCTCGCTGATTTGCTCGCCCAGCCACATGATGAACGCCGAGCCGGTCGTGAGCGTCAGCATCGTCATCAGGATGAACCTTGGTCCTGGGTGATATACCAGCGACTGGCCGCTCATGCTCTGGCGCGTCAAAGTCTCGGCGATCGTGAACGACTGGAACAAGCTCAGGATGATCGTCAAGTAGCGCGTGTACTGCGTGATCTTGCGGCGGCCTAGTTCGCCTTCCTTCTGCAAGCGCTCCAGGTAAGGCCACACCACCACCATCAACTGCAAAATAATGGATGCCGTGATGTACGGCATGATGCCCAGAGCAAAAATCGTCAGCCGGCGCAGGTTGCCGCCGCTGAAAAGGTCAATCAGCCCGAGAACCGAACCCTGCCCCTGCTGGAAAAGCTGCTGCAGCAATTCCGTATTGATTCCAGGCGTCGGAATGTGCCCGCCCAGCCGGTACACGGCGAGCAAAGCCAGCGTAAACAACACGCGATTGCGCAGATCCGGCGTGCTGAATATATTCCGGAATGCCTGGACCAGCTTGTTCATCTCAGGACTTCTACCTTGCCTCCGGCGGCCGTGATTTTCTGCTCCGCCGATTTGCTGAACGCGTGCGCCTGCACCGTCAGCGCCACCTTCAATTCACCATCACCCAAAATCTTCAGGCCTTCGCGCTTCACACGCAGCACACCCAACGCGTACAACAGATCCGGCGAAATGGTATCGCCGGCCGAAAAAACGTTAAGGCTCTCGACGTTGATCACCGCGTAGGTCGTGGAATCCGGCGCCGAAAATCCCCGCTTCGGCAATCGCCGGTGCAGAGGCATCTGGCCGCCCTCGAAACCCGGCCGCCGTGAGTAACCGCGGCGGGACTGCTGTCCCTTATTTCCCGCGCCGGCGGTCTTGCCCATCTTCGAGCCCATACCGCGCCCTACGCGCACTTTGCGGTGACGCGAGCCGCGCGGCGGCTTCAAATTCGATAGTGTCGGTTTCTGTGCCATTCTCAGCCCTCAATCACTACAAGATGATGCACGCGCGCGATCATGCCGCGGATGGACGGGGTGTCCGCCACTTCCAATACCTGCTGCATGCGCCGGAAACCCAGTCCGCGAACCGTCTGGCGCATGTCCCGCGGGCAGCCGATGAAGCTGCGCACCCACTTGATTTTCAGTGTTCCCGGTTTTTTCTTGGTCGTTGTCATGGTCGTTGCGCGCGGGAATCTAGGACGCCGCCGCTTCCTCCGCCACCTTGCCGCGGCCTTCCGCCACCTTGGCCGCATCTTTTAAATGCATCAGCGCATCGAACGTCGCCTTGATCACGTTGTGCGGGTTCGAAGTGCCCAGCGACTTCGTCAGCACGTTCTGGATCCCGGCAACCTCCATCACCGCACGCACCGCGCCGCCGGCGATGATGCCGGTGCCTTCGGGCGCAGGCTTCAACAGCACTTGTCCCGAGCCGTAGCGGCCCAGCACCTGGTGCGGAATCGTGGTGCCCTTCATATTCAACTTCACCATGTTCTTCTTGGCCGCTTCGATCGCTTTGCGAATCGCCATGGGGACTTCGCGAGCCTTGCCCATGCCAAATCCGGCATGGCCGCCCTGGTCGCCCACCACCACCAGCGCCGAGAAGCTGAGGTTCTTGCCGCCTTTCACGACTTTCGTACAGCGGTTGATCGAAACTACCTGGTCCTTCAGGTTCGCCTGATTGGTTTCCACCGGACGGCGAACGGATAGCGTGTCTTTGAGCTCTTGTTTCGACATAATTTTCAGAACTTCAGGCCCGCCTCCCGGGCCGCTTCCGCGAGCGCCTTCACGCGCCCGTGATATTGATATCCACCGCGGTCGTACACCACTTTATCCACGCCCTTCGCCTGGGCGCGCTCCGCGATAATCTTGCCCACCACTTTCGCGGCGGCAATATTTCCGCCACCCTTGATCGTCTTGCGCACTTCGCCGTCGAGCGAACTGGCCGATACGATGGTGCGATTCGTGGAATCGTCCACCACCTGCGCCCGGATGTGTTTCGACGAACGATGCACGCATAGCCGTGGACGCTCCGGCGTGCCCGCCAGCGTCTTGCGCGTCCGCACGTGAATGCGGCGGCGATGCGCTTCCCGCGATAATCTGTGAACCGGTGCTGCCACGTTCGCTCTCCTCCCGGCCTAAGCGGCCGCCGACTTCGCGCCGGCCTTGCCGGCCTTCTTCTTCAGCCGCTCGCCGGTAATGCGTACGCCCTTTTGCTTGTAAGGGTCGGGTGGACGCAATCTGCGCAAATTCGCCGCCACCTGGCCCACCTGGTTCTTGTCCGCGCCGGACACCACCATGTGCGTCTGCTTTTCCACCGTGATCGTGATTCCTTCGGGAATCGGGAACTCGATGGGGTGCGAATATCCCAGGGCCAGCACCACGTTTTTACCCTTCACTTCGGCGCGGTAGCCGACACCTACGATATCCAAATCTTTTTTGAAGCCGGCAGTCACGCCCGTCACGGCGTTCGCCACCAGCGCCCGGGCCAATCCGTGCAGCGCCCGCTGATCGTCGGACTCGCGCTTCGCGGTCAGCGTGCCGTCCTTCTGTTCGAAATGGATGCCGCGCGGCACGGCCACTTGCATTTTGCCCTTCGGCCCCTGCACTTCAATGCTGCTGTCCTTAATCTGAATCTTGACCCCGGACGGCAGCGGAATAATCTTGTTTCCAATTCGCGACATAGCTCTCTTCGATCCTCGTGGTTACGCGTTTCCTGCTGAATCCTTACCAGACCTCGCACATGATTTCGCCGCCGATGCCCGCCTTGCGCGCCGACTGGCCCGTCATCAAACCCTTGGGAGTGGACACGATCGAGATTCCCATGCCGCCCACCACCTGGCGGATGTCGGTCTTGCCCACGTAGCGCCGCGAACCTGGGCGCGAAACGCGCTTCAGGTCCGTGATCACGCTGCGGCGGTCCGGGGTGTAGCGCAAGAAGAGGCGTAGCGTTTTCTTGGTCTTCTGCTCTTCCACCACTTTGAAATTCGCGAGGTAGCCTTCCTCTTTCAAAATGCGCGCCAGTTCCACTTTCAGCTTCGAAGAGGGCAGGTCCACGCGCGAGTGCTTGGCGCGCGACGCGTTGCGTATGCGCGTCAACAAATCGGCAATCGGATCAGTCGTCATTCTTCCTTGTCCTTAGTCCTTACTTGAAACTTACCAGCTGGCCTTGGTCACTCCGGGAATTTCGCCCTTGAGCGCCAGACCGCGGAAACAAATACGGCACATCTCGAACTTGCGCAGAAAAGCGCGCGGACGTCCGCAGATCCGGCAACGATTACGCCGGCGCACTTTGAATTTCAGCTTCTTTCTCTGCTTCGCGAATTGCGCGGTACGTCCCATACTCGCTCTTTCTCCTTACGCTTCGCGCCTACGCGCGAAACGGCACGCCGAGCAGCTTGAGCAGCTCGCGTCCTTCCTCGTCGTTGCGGGCGGTCGTTGTAATGGTGATGTTCATGCCCTTGATTTTGTCCACTCGCGTGTAATCAATCTCGGGAAACACCAACTGGTCCTTCAGGCCCAGCGTGTAATTGCCGCGCCCGTCGAATGAGTTCGGCGGTAAGCCCTTGAAATCGCGCACGCGCGGCAGCACGATCGCCGAAAGCCGGTCCAGGAACTCGTACATGCGCTCGCCGCGCAGCGTCACCATGCAGCCGATGGCCATGCCTTTGCGAATCTTGAAATTGGCGATGGACTTCTTGGCCCGCGTGATGACCGGCTTCTGCCCGGTAATCTGCCCCAATTCAACGGCGGCCGTGTCCAGCAGCTTTACGTTCGCGCTGGCTTCACCCATGCCGATATTCACGGTGATCTTCTTTACCCGCGGCACGGCCATCGTGTTCTTGAACCCGAAACGCTTCGAAAGCGCCGGGACCGTTTCGTTGCGATATTTTTCATGCAAACGCGTGATCATTTCTCGCCCTTACCTCTGTTTTAATTCTCAAAAGTCGTGTTGCAGCGCCGGCAACTTCTAACCTTGGTGCCGTCCGGCAGCGTGGTGTGTCCCGCGCGGGTGTGCTTGCCGCATCCCGGGCAAACCAGCATCACGTTCGAAACATGCACCGGACCTTCCTTCTCCAGAATTCCGCCCTTAATGTTTTTCGACGGGTTCGGCCGCGTGTGTTTCTTAATGATGTTGGCGTGCTCGACCGTTACCGTAAGCTTCCAGGGATTCACCGCCAGCACTTTTCCGGTCTTGCCCTTGGAGCGCCCCGCCATGATCTTTACCGTGTCGCCGTGCCTGATGCTGAATGCCGCCGGTTTTTCGATTATTTTTCTCATCGTTACCACACTTCCGGAGCGAGCGAGATGATCTTGGTGAACTTCTTGTCGCGCAGTTCGCGGGCAACCGGCCCGAAGACGCGCGTCCCGATCGGCTCATTCGCATCGTTGATGAGCACCGCGGCATTATCATCAAACCGGATGTAAGTCCCGTCCTTGCGCCGTTGCTCTTTTCTGGTGCGCACGATCACTGCTTTCACCACTTTCCCCTTTTTCACCTGGCTGTCGGGTTGCGCTTCCTTCACTGCTGCGGTGATCACATCGCCCAACCCCGCCGTCAATCCCGCATCTCCCCCAATCGGAAGAATGCAGGTCAGCTGCCGCGCGCCGGAATTATCGGCCACCGTAAGCCATGTCCGCATCTGTACCATTGTCGTGCTCCCTGTGAAACCGCTGCTGCGCTTCGCGTGTTAGGCTACGCGCGTCGAGCGCTGCAAGACTTCCTTCAACCGCCACCGCTTCAGTTTGGATAGCGGCCGGGTGGAAACAATCTGGACCGTATCGCCCACGCGCGCTTCGCCCGTTTCGTCGTGCGCGTAATATTTCTTCGCGTAGCGCACTACCCGCTGATAGAGCGGATGCTGCACCGCGCGCGTCACCTTCACCACGATGGTCTTCTGCATCTTGGTGGACGTCACGATGCCCGTAAGCTCCTGCCGCACGCCGCGCTCGCGCGTCGCCTGTTGCGCGGGTGCTGCTGTCGTTTCGTTGGCCATTACGCCTTCCTCAATTCGCTCTCGCGCAGTAACGTCTTAATCCGCGCGAAATCGCGCTTGGCTTCCCGCAGTTTCCGCAGTCCTTCCGATTGCCCGGTGGAAAGCTGGAAACGCAGGCGGAAAATCTGCTCGGCCAACTCGCTCTGTTGCGTCTCGAGCTCGGCCTTGTTCATATCCCGGTACTTTTCGATACGGTTCGTCCCACGCTCTGCCATTACAATTCCTCCGCCCGTGAAACAAACTTGGTCCGGATGGGCAGTTTGTGCGCCGCGAGCTTCATGGCTTCGGTGGCCGCGGTCAAATCCACACCGGCCATCTCAAACATCACTCGCCCCGGCTTCACCACCGCCACCCACTTCTCCGGTGGACCTTTGCCTTTGCCCATGCGCGTTTCGGCCGGCTTCTTGGTGTAGGGCTTATCCGGAAATATCCGGATCCACAATTTTCCTCCGCGCTTGATAAATCGCGTGATCGCGACGCGCGCCGCCTCGATCTGCCTGTCGGTGATCCAGGCCGGCTCCAGCGCCTTCAGTCCGTACTCGCCAAACGCCAGCGCCCCGCCGCGCCAGGCCTTGCCCGTGCGCCGGCCGCGCTGTTGCTTGCGGTACTTCACTTTCTTCGGCATCAACATAATGGTTCTTCCGTGTCCTTAAATTCTGAACTCTGAACTCTTAAGTTCTAACTCTGCGCCGGCGGCGTGGTTCCCGCTTTCGTGCCGCGCTGTGGAATCTTTTCCCCCTGATAAATCCAACACTTTACGCCAATGACTCCGTAGGTGGTGTGCGCCTCGGCGGTCCCGAAATCAATGTCCGCGCGCAGGGTCTGCAAAGGCAGCCGTCCCTGCAAATACCATTCTTTCCTCGCGATTTCAGCGCCGTTCAAACGTCCGGCCACTCGTACCTTGATGCCCTTGCATCCGAAACGCAGCGCGGAATCCACCGCCTTGCGCATCGCCCGGCGAAACGCCACGCGCTTTTCCAATTGCAGCGCGATGGATTCCGCCACCAGATGCGCGTCCAATTCCGGACGGTGCACCTCTTGAATGTCAATGTGCACTTCGCGCTTGGTGCGCTTCTGCACGTCGGCCTTCAGCTTGTCGATTTCCGAGCCCTTGCGCCCGATGATGATTCCCGGCCGCGCGGTGTAAATCCGGATCACCAGCTTGTTGGCGGCGCGCTCGACGTCAATGCCGTTGATGCCCGCCGACTTGAGTTTTTCCTTCAATTGCTTGCGCAGTTGCACGTCTTCATGCAACAGGTCGGCGTAATCGCGCTTGGCAAACCAGCGGGACTTCCACGGCTTGTTGTAGCCCAGCCGAAAACCGTACGGATGTGTTTTCTGACCCAAACTGTCCTCCTGCTTCTTCTCTTGCCGCTATTACCTACTTCTTCTTTTTCTGCGCTTGCTTGCTGCGCTGTTCCAGAGCCTTGCGCGCCTTGCGCACCGCGCCCTTCACACCCTTGGACGCTTGCGCTTCCGCCACAGCCGCCGCCACGCGATCGGCCGCGGCGCGGTGATGCTCGGAAACCTCCACCACGATGTGGCTGGTGCGTTTCTGGTAACGGAAACCGCGGCCCATCGGCGCGGGACGCATGCGCTTCCAGCGCGGACCTTCGTTGACGTAACAACGCGTCACGAACAGCTCATCCACGTCCAGCGATTCGCCGGAATCCTCGGCCTTGCGCTCGGCGTTCGCAATCGCGCTGCGCAACGTCTTTTCGATTTCCTTGGCGACGCGCTTCTTCGTGAACTGCAAAGTATGCAGCGCTTCCTCCGCGCGCCGTCCGCGAATCAGGTCAATCACCAGCCGCGCCTTTTGCGGCGAAACCCGCGTATAGCGCGCCTTGGCGATGCCCTCAATCTGCGTCGAAACTTGTGTCGAACCCGGTATTGCCGTTGCCATCGTCTCGTTCCTTTAATCTTCTTATTACTTGGCCGCTGGTGCTGCCGCGCCGCCTGCTGGTGCTGCTCCTGCCGCCGGCACGCCTGCCGCGGCGGCCGCCCTTTCCAGCGCCGCTTTCACGGCGTGGCCTTTGAACGTGCGCGTGGGCGCGAATTCGCCCAATTTGTGCCCCACCATCTGCTCGGTGATGTACACCGGAATGAACTTCTTGCCGTTGTGCACCGCCAACGTGTGCCCGATCATGTCCGGCAGAATCGTGGAACGCCGCGACCAGGTCTTCAAAACTTTTTTCTCGTTGCGCGCGTTCAGCGCTTCCACCTTCTTGTGCAGGTGGCCGTCAACGAACGGTCCCTTCTTAAGCGATCGCGCCATCGGGTTCCTATTCCTCCACGCGGCGCAGTTTCACCCACTGCGCGCGGCGTACTCGTTTAAATCCGCGTACCGGTCCAGGTACCCGGTGCGAAAGCGGGCAGAAAGGACATACAAACCTTGTCCCCTGCGCGTTCGGAATCTTTTCCACAATCACGGCCCAACCTGCCCGGCACAGCCGGAACTGAATCTGGGGCGGGGGCACGAGTTTCGAAGCAGACTTCACCACGGGCTTGGCAGCGCGCCGCGGAACCGCTTTCCGCGCACGCGTCGCGCGCCTGGGTGTGCGCCGAGACGTTCGTGTGGCTGTCATCATAGAACTCCTAATTCCCCGCCGCGCCGGGTTCATGCTCTGCTTTGCTCCTTCGTCTCCACCTTCAGGAATCGAAGGGAACTTCTTGGCGCTGCTACTTGCGCCGTTCTACGATCATCCGGTCGCTCGGACGCTTCTTACGCGTCTTCGCCCCCAGCGTCGGAAATCCCCAAGGCGTTTGCGGGTGGTTGCCCTTCACGCGGCCTTCGCCGCCGCCGTGCGGGTGATCCACCGGGTTCATCGCCACGCCGCGCACCGTTGGACGCTTGCCGTGCCAGCGCGTGCGCCCCGCTTTGCCGTACGTCACATTCTCGTGATCCAGATTTCCCAGCTGGCCTACCGTGGCCATGCAATCCACGCTGAACTTGCGAACTTCGCCCGAAGGCAGCTTTACCAGCGCGAAATCGCCTTCCTTGCTCAGAAGCTGTGCGGCGCCGCCCGCCGAACGGACTACTTGTCCCCCCTTGCCGGGATACAGCTCCAGGTTGTGCACCATCGTGCCGGGAGGGATGTGCCGGATGCTCAGCGCATTGCCCGGCAGAATGTCCGCGCCCTCGCCGTTCTGCACCGTCATCCCCACTTCCAGGCCGACCGGCTGCAAAATGTAACGCTTCTCGCCGTCCGCGTAGTGCAGCAGCGCAATCCGCGCCGAGCGGTTGGGGTCGTATTCGATGGCGGCGACCTTCGCCGGGATTCCGGTCTTCTCGCGCCGGAAATCGATCGCGCGGTATTTCCGCGCGTGCCCGCCGCCGCGATGCCATGACGTGATTTCGCCCTGCGCGTTGCGGCCGCCGGTGCGCTTCTTCGATTCCACCAGCGACTTCTCCGGTGTTTGCTTGGTGATCTCGCTCTTATCGAGCATGGTCAGAAAGCGTCGTGACGGTGTGTACGGTTTAAATGTTTTCAGTGCCATTGTTGCCTCTAAACTTGCCTGCCTCTTGCTGGCCCTCGCCGCGAACTTCCGTTTGCGCGGGGCGGTTTTGCCGGACTAAATATTCTCGGCGTACTCGATCATCTTTTCGCCTTCCGCCAGGCGCACGTACGCTTTCTTCCAATCGCTGCGAAAGCCTTCGGCGCGCCCGCGCCGGCGGAACTTGCCGTGAAAAATCGCGGTGCGCACGTGGTCCACTTTCACCTTGAACACGCGCTGCACGGCTTCCTTGATTTCCGTCTTGGTGGCATCCTTGGCCACCTCGAACACCACCGTGTGCTGCGTCTCCTTCACCCCGAGGCCTTTCTCGGTGATGATGGGACGCCGGATAATCTGATAGACCCTGTTCTCCATCGCTTAATCCTTCTTCGCCTTGAGCTTGGCTTTGGACTTCTCGTCTTTCTTGGCCGCCGGCTTCTTCGCCGCCTTATGCGCGGTCTCCGCTTTTGCCGCGGACTTTGCCGGCGCTTTCGTTTCCGCGCCCTTTTCTGCAGACGGCTTCTTCGTTGCTGCCGGCGCGGCCGGCTCGATCTGTACCGGCGTTTCCGGACGAGTCGCGGAAAGCGCGCGGCTCAATTTCGCCACCGCTTCCCGCGAAAGCATCACATGCTCGTGGCGCAACAAATCGTACGGTTCGAGGCCGGTCGGAGGAACCAGCGTGACTCCCGCAATGTTGCGGCTGGCGCGCTCCAGATTCACGTTCGCGCCGCTTTCCACCAGCAGGAACGAATCGGTCTCGCCATGCAATTTTCCGAGCGCCTGGCGGAATGCTTTCGTCTTGTGTGAATCCAGCTTCCATCCGTCCACCACGGTCAACTTCTGCTCCGCGAACTTCGCGGATAGCGCCGAGCGCAGCGCACCCAGAATCATTTTCTTCGGCAGCGCATAATCGTAGCTGCGTGGCACTGGACCGTGTACCGTGCCGCCGTGGCGCCAAAGTGGCGACCGGATCGAGCCGACGCGCGCGCGCCCGGTGCCCTTCTGCTTCCACAGTTTCTTGCCCGAACCGGACACTTCGCTCTTGTCTTTCGTCTTATGCGTTCCGGCGCGCTCGCCCGCCAGATGGTGCCGCACGGCTTCATGCAGCAGGTTCTGGTTCACCTTGGCGGCAAACACGTCGTCGGCCAGCTCGATCTGGCCGACTTTCTTTCCTTCGAGATTCATCACGTCCACAACTGGCATTGTCGTCGTCTCTTTGCCGGCCTTCTCGGCCTTGTGATTCCAAGCCCACAACAAACTCGCAACTGAATTTGCCTTACAGGTCCGCCTTCGACTTGCGAATAAAAATGTAACTGCCCGAAGGTCCCGGCACCGCGCCGCGCACCAGCAGCAAGTTCTCTTCGGAATCTACTTTCACCACGCGCAAATTCTTCGAAGTCTTGCGCTCATTGCCCATGTGTCCCGGAAAATGCTGGCCCTTCCATACCCGCGATGGAAACGAGCTCGCGCCGATTCCGCCGGGCGCCCGGTGAAACATCGAACCGTGGCTCGCGTCGCCGCCGCGATAGTGCCAGCGCTTCACGCCGCCCTGAAATCCCTTGCCCTTGCTGACGCCGGTGACATCCACAACTTCGCCAACCTTGAAACTTTCCACCAGCACGCGGTCGCCCGACTTGCTTTCGTCTTTCGCGTCCTCGATGCGTATCTCTTTCAGATAACGCAGCGGCGCGACGTTGGCCTTCTTGAAGTGGCCGGTGCGCGCCTTGTTCACGCGCTGCGGCTTGATGAATTCCACCAAGCCCAACTGCACCGCTTCGTAGCCGTCCTTATCCTTCGTGCGGCGCTGCACCACCACGCACGGGCCTGCCTGCAGTACGGTGCAGGGCACCGCCGTGCCATCGTCCGCGAAAACCTGGGTCATCCCCAGCTTGATTCCGAGTATGCCGTTGACAGCCATTTCGTCCGCTCTTTCCTTGGCTTTCTCTGTGCGTTCCGGCTTCCGCCGCGACGTCCGCCGCTCAAAGAAAACCGGGCTTTAGCCCCTGAAGTTCCGTTTGCTACTTCGTCGTATGCTCGCGGCCAAACGCCTTGATCTCGACGTCCACGCCGGGAGGCAGATCCAGCTTCATCAGCGCGTCCACCGTGTCCGGCGTCGGTTCGAGGATGTCAATCAGCCGCTTGTGCGTGCGCATTTCAAACTGCTCGCGCGATTTCTTATCCACGTGCGGTGAACGCAGCACCGTCCAGCGGTTAATCACCGTGGGCAGCGGAATCGGCCCGGCCACATCCGCGCCGGTGCGTTTTGCGGTATCCACGATTTCCTTCGTGGATTGATCGAGAATGCGGTGATCGTACGCCTTCAAACGAATCCGAATTTTTTCTCCGTTGGCCATGTTTACTCGATGATCTCGGCGACTGCGCCGGCTCCGACCGTGTGCCCGCCCTCGCGAATCGCGAAGCGCAAGCCCTTCTCGAGCGCCACCGGAGTGATCAGCGTGATCTCGCACGAAATGTTATCGCCCGGCATCACCATCTCCACTCCCTGCGGCAACTTCACATCCCCCGTCACGTCCGTCGTGCGAAAATAAAATTGCGGCCGGTACCCCGTGAAAAACGGCGTGTGCCGCCCTCCTTCTTCCTTCGTCAAGACGTACGCTTCCGCCTTGAACTTCGTGTGCGGCGTGATCGACCCCGGCTTCGCCAGCACCTGCCCGCGCTCCACTTCATCCTTCTCCGTCCCGCGCAGCAGCAATCCCACGTTGTCTCCCGCCAACCCTTCATCCAGCAACTTGCGGAACATCTCGATGCCCGTCACCGTCTTCTTCATCGTTGGACGGAATCCCACAATCTCTACTTCCTCGCCCACCTTCACCTTGCCGCGCTCGATGCGCCCCGTTACCACCGTTCCTCTGCCGGAAATCGAAAAAATATCCTCGATCGGCATCGCAAACGGCTTATCAATATCCCGCACCGGCTGCGGTATGTTCTTGTCCACCGCTTCCATCAATTCCAGGATGGATTTCTCCCACTTCGCATCCCCTTCCAAGGCCTTCAAAGCCGACCCGCGTATCACCGGCAGCGTATCCCCCGGATATTGATAGCTCTTCAAAAGCTCGCGCACTTCCAGTTCCACCAACTCCAGCAGCTCCGGATCGTCCACCATGTCGCACTTGTTCAAAAACACCACGATGTACGGCACGCCCACCTGCCGCGCCAGCAGAATATGCTCGCGCGTCTGCGGCATCGGACCATCGGTCGCCGCCACCACCAGAATCGCGCCGTCCATCTGCGCCGCGCCCGTGATCATGTTCTTCACATAATCCGCGTGCCCCGGGCAATCAATGTGCGCGTAGTGCCGGTTCGCCGTCTCGTACTCCACGTGCGACACCGCGATCGTGATTCCCCGCTCGCGCTCTTCCGGCGCGTTGTCAATCGAATCAAACGCCCGGAAGGCCACCTTCGGATTGTTCTTCGACAACACTTTGGTGATCGCCGCCGTCGAAGTTGTCTTGCCGTGGTCAATGTGCCCAATCGTCCCAATATTCACGTGCGGCTTATTACGCTCGAATTTCTCTTTCGCCATTTCTCTCTCTGCTCCTCGAATAAAACGATTCGTCCTGCTGCTGCGTGGCCGCGGCTACTTTTTGGGCTTATCGCCGTTCGCTCCGCCAATGATCTCGTCTGCGATGTTTCCGGGAACCTGTTCGTAATGCGAGAAGTGCATCGTAAAACTTCCGCGTCCCTGCGTGCGGCTGCGGATTTCCGTGGCGTAACCGAACATCGCGGCCAGCGGCACGCGCACATTGATAATCTCCGTGCCGCCGCGCGATTCGCGTCCCTGCATCTGTCCGCGCCGCGAGTTCAGGTCCGAGATCACCGGACCCATGTAGTCTTCCGGCACCACCACTTCGACGCGCATGATCGGCTCAAGCAGCTTGGGATGCGCTCGCTTGCAAGCATCCTTGAACGCCATCGAGCCCGCGATCTTGAACGCCATTTCCGAGCTGTCCACGTCGTGATAGCTGCCGTCGGTCAGGACCACCGCGGCGTCCACCATCTCGTACCCCGCGAGAACTCCGGTTTCCATGGCCTCGCGCACACCCGCTTCAATCGGGGCGATAAATTCCTTGGGAATCGCTCCGCCCACTACTTTATCCACGAACAGCAGGCGGTGTTCCTTGTCGAAGTGCCACTTGCCGCCCTTGCCGCCGGCCACCTGCTTGGCCAGCTCGTCGATTTCGTCGGTGGACATTTCGTGCATGTCTTCATGATTGGAATTCGCCAGCGGATGTACCGTCAGCACCGCGTGGCCATACTGTCCGCGCCCGCCGGTCTGCTTGATGTACTTTCCTTCGCCTTCCGCCGACTTCAGAATCGTTTCGCGGTATGCCACCTGCGGCCGGCCCACATTGGCCTGCACGCCGAACTCGCGCATCATGCGATCCACGATAATTTCCAGGTGCAACTCGCCCATTCCGGAAATCAGCGTCTGATTGGTATCGTGATCGGTGTGCACGCGGAAAGTGGGATCTTCCTGCGCCAGTTTTCCCAACGCGGTGCCCATTTTTTCCTGGTCCGCTTTGGTTTTCGGCTCGATCGCCACGGAAATGACGGGCGCCGGAAAATCAATGTTCTCCAGCAACACCGGTTTTTCTTCGTCGCACAACGTGTCGCCCGTGGTCACATTCTTCAAGCCGACGCACGCGGCGATGTCGCCCGCTTCAATGGACTCAATCTCTTCTCGCTTATTCGCGTGCATGCGCAGCAATCGTCCAATGCGCTCGCGTGTTTTGCGCGTCGAGTTGTAAACGTTCTGTCCCGCTTTCAGCACGCCGGAATACACACGGATGTAAGTCACGTGGCCGACGAACGGGTCGGTCATGATCTTGAATGCCAGCGCCGCAAACGGCTGCTCGTCCGACGCGCGCCGCAGAATCGCTTCGTCGCCGTTGGGATCCGTGCCTTCTACCGGCGGCACATCGGCCGGCGAAGGCAGATAATCCACCACCGCGTCCAGCAGCGGCTGAATGCCCTTGTTTTTGAATGCCGACCCCGCCAGCACCGGGACCAGTTTCAGACCAATCGTCGAACGCCGGATCGAAGCGCGCAGCTCCGCAGGCTCGAGTTTATGCTGCTCAAGATATTTGGTCAGAATGGCATCATCGTGCTCCGCGATGTACTCGACGACCTTCTCACGATGCTCTTTGTAAAATTCCGGCGTCAACGCCGACGCTTTTACCGCCGTTTCCAGGGCCGGATGCGCTTTCAAATACTCGGCGTCCCAAAGATTCTCCAGCGGCAAAGTTTCGTATTCGGCGCCCAGCGTCTCGTCCTTCCAGACGATCGCGCGCTCTTCAATGAAATCAATCACGCCCAGGAAATTGTCTTCGCGTCCGATGGGATACTGCAGGGGAACGGGGTGGGCCGAAAGGCGCTGGCGCATCGAACGAATCGAATGATCGAAATCGGCGCCGATGCGGTCCATCTTGTTGATGAAGGCGATGCGCGGCACGCGATACTTGTCCGCCTGGCGCCACACCGTCTCGGACTGCGGCTGCACGCCCGCCACCGCGTCAAAAATCGCGACGGCGCCGTCCAGCACCCGCAAGGAGCGCTCAACTTCTACCGTGAAATCCACGTGGCCCGGAGTATCAATAATGTTGATGCGGTATTTCTTGCCGAAACGTACCCAGGAAGCTGTCGTCGCCGCGGAGGTAATCGTGATTCCGCGCTCGCGCTCCTGCTCCATCCAGTCCATCACTGTGGTGCCTTCATGCACTTCGCCGATCTTGTAAGTCACACCCGTATAGAAAAGGATCCGCTCGGTTGACGTGGTCTTGCCCGCGTCAATGTGCGCCATGATCCCGATGTTGCGGGTCTGATCGATTTGTACCTGACGTGCCATTCGAAACTTTTTCGCGTGCTACCAGCGATAATGCGCGAAAGCTTTGTTCGCTTCCGCCATGCGGTGCACGTCCTCCTTCTTCTTAACCGCTCCGCCGCGGCCGTTCGCCGCATCCATAATTTCTTCGGCGAGCTTTTCCGTCATGGTCTTGCCGCTGCGCGTCCGCGAATACAGCACCAGCCAGTGAATCGCCAGCGACTGCTTGCGGAACGGATTTACTTCCACCGGAACCTGATAGTTCGCGCCGCCCACACGCCGTGATTTCACTTCCAGTACCGGTTTACAATTCTCCACGGCCTTCTTGAACAGCTTGAAAGCGTCGTCGTTGGACTTCTTCGCCACCTGATCCATGGCGTTGTAGAAGATGGCCTGCGCCGTCGCGCGCTTGCCGTCATACATCATGCTGGAAATGAACTTCTGCACCAGATCACTGCCGTAAACCGGATCTCCTGGAATCTTGCGCCGGAGAACCCATCCTTTGCGTGGCATCGTTCCGCTCTCCTACTTCTGCGCGGCTTTGGGCCGCTTGGCGCCGTACTTCGAGCGCGCCTGCTTGCGATTTTCAACACCCGCTGCATCCAAAGTTCCGCGAATAATGTGGTAACGCACTCCGGGCAGGTCCTTCACGCGGCCGCCGCGCACCAGCACGATCGAGTGCTCCTGCAAATTGTGGCCAATACCGGGAATATAGGTTGTCACTTCCGCGCTATTCGTCAAACGCGCGCGCGCTACCTTGCGCAGTGCCGAATTGGGCTTCTTGGGAGTCTGCGTATAAACACGCACGCACACGCCGCGCTTTTCAGGACAACCTTCCAGCGCAGGTGATTTTGTCTTTACCCGGATTTTGTCCCGGCCATGACGCACGAGCTGTGAAAACGTCGGCACGCTTGCCCCCTATTGCGAAAAACTCGCTGCAAAACTCTCGCGCGCAAAAAATCTCTGCGCGCACATTTCCGCGCAAGGCAAATTAACCCGCGCAAAATTCGGCGAGTGAATGAACAGAAAAGGTCGCCACACCCGAAGGAATTACCAGGTACTCCGCGAAAACGCTTCACCCCAAGGAGTGAACTGCATCTTCTACTGATCTGCGGAGAGGCTCACACGGCTTTGCGGGGCTGGCGCCCCATTTCGGCCGCTCTTTCTTACCCCGTTCCGTCGTTCTTTGTTCCGGGATACGAAAGACTTCCCTAATCACCACTGGGCCCATTGGCCCTAAGACAACCGCAGAAGTATAGGAGAATCAATAGGTCTTGTCAACTCGATTCCCTCTGAAAAATAAATCTGGCCGATTGGCTTGCGCCGTGCTCTTGCGGAACGCTCCGCAGCCGCAACTAGATTCCTCCGGCCTTCGCCCGGGCTTCCGGTCCTTAGTCGCCTCTGCTTGGCAAAAATTCGATGCGGAAAACTGGGAAGCGGTTCGATTTCGGAACCTCTCAGGGTGCTTCTGTAACACGCAGATAACAAGGTGCTTAACTTCCCCTAAGCCCATTGCTGCCAATGCGGGTAGCCGCCCCGGCCCCCCATCGCCACTGGCCTTCGTTCTACGTATCGCCCGTTGGGCGTTTCGCAATTGCTCACCGAACAGGCTCGTACTGCTTTACCCAGTACGCCAACGCACCTACACTAGTTCCGTCTAATTCCGACTGGGAGTAGGAATGAAGCGTTTCTGGATCGCCACGCTCTGTGCAATTGCGTTTTCATCCGCCGCAGTAGCTCAACGTAAGGATGCCGCGTCCGCCGCGCCGCAATCCCCAGCCAAATCGTCCGAACAAAAATCACCGGCTGCCGATTATTCGCAGGAACCATTCGTCGTCGAAAGGTATTACACCACCGCACGCTTTGAAAATGATGGCACCGGCGAACGCGCTGTTTCCGCGCGCATCCGCGTACAGAGCGACGCCGGCGTCCAACAATTAGGCGAACTCGTCTTCGGCTACAACTCCGCCAACGAGCAAATGGACGTGCGCACCATGCGCGTCCGCAAAGCCGATGGCTCGGTCGTCAATGCGGCGCCCGACGCGATCAAGGAAATGACCGCCGGCGTGGCGCGCGATGCTCCCGAATACACCGACTACAAGGAAAAACATATTACCGTCCCGTCGCTCCACGCCGGCGACACGATCGAATACGAAATCGTCACGCGCATCGTCAAACCGCTCGCGCCCAACCAATTTTGGTACGAACAGAATTTCCTTTCGAGCGCGATCGTCCTGGACGAACGGCTTGAGGTGAACGTCCCGCCGGGCCGCGCGCTCATCATTGATTCCCAGGACTACTCGAACGTCAGCGGCCAGGAAATCCGCAAGGTAAAGCTCGCGCCGAACGGCGACGGCGTTGACGACGACAATTCGCCATTTTCAAAACACGACGCGGCCGGCCGTACGATCTATCGCTGGCAGCATTCGAACCTGGCGCATCCCGCCGATGACGATGCCGACAAGAAACCCACGGCGCCGCGCACCAAACCGCCTGATGTGCAATTCACCAGCTTCAAGAGCTGGGAGGAAGTCGCGGCTTGGTACGCCGGACTCGAACAGGGCCGCACCGACCCTACACCGGAAATTCGCGCCAAGACGCAGCAACTTATCCAGGGCCGCGCCACTGAACTCGATAAAATTCAGGCGCTCTACACATACGTCGCGCAAAATATCCGTTATGTCAGCCTCTCGTTCGGTTTGGGGCGTTATCAGCCGCACTCCGCCGCGGACGTTTTCAAGAATCAATACGGCGATTGCAAGGACAAACACACCTTGCTCGCTGCCATGCTGGCGGCCGCAGGCATTCCGTCCGATGCGGTACTCATTCCCTTCAAGCGCGCGCTGGACATTTCCGTCCCCTCACCGTCGCAATTCGATCACATGATCACCGCCGTACCCATCGGTCCTGATCTCATCTGGATGGATTCCACCGCCGAAGTCGCGCCGTTCCGGCTGCTCTCAGCGCCGCTCCGCGATAAATCCGCGCTCTTGGTCCAATCCGACGGCGTCGGCAAAATCGTTGAAACGCCCGTAGATCCGCCGTTCCTTTCCACTCAACTCGTGGAAATTGATGCGCAGGTGAGCGACCTCGGCAAACTTACCGCGAAGCTGCGCTATTTCCTTCGCGGCGATAATGAATACGCGCTGCGCGTCGCCTTTCGCCGCACGCCACAAACCGAGTGGAAAGAACTGGGTCAAACGATCGCTGCGCTCGATGGCATCAAGGGCGAAGTCACCAACGTAAAACCGAGCGACCCGACCGATACCGCCAAACCATTCGAGCTCGAGCTGGAATTCTCCCAGGCGAATTATCTGGACTGGTCCAGCAAGAAGTCGAAAGTCGGAGTTCCCCTCCTCGCCATCGGCATGCCCGACGCGCCCCAAGATTCCACCGGGCCCATTCACCTAGGCAGCCCGCTCGACGTCACCATGAATCTAAAAATGACGCTGCCATCGAACTTTATCGCGCGCGCGCCGGTCGCCGTGGCTGTGGATCGTGATTACGCCGAATTCAAATCCTCGTACCATTTCGCAGACCACGTCCTGACCGCCGAACGCACGCTCAATTTCAAAATGCGCGAACTTCCAGCCTCGCGCCTCAGTGATTACCTCGCCTTTACCCGCGCCGTGGACGCGGACGAAACCCAAATTCTCGTCGTCGAAAATTCCACCACGGGCGCGCCCGTGATTCCCACCACGGCCGGCGCCGCGGAACTGCTCGAAGCCGGCGTCGCCGCTCTCGATTCCGGCAATCCTCGCGAAGCAATCCCGCTTCTCGACCGCGCCAACCAGCTCGATCCCAAAAGCAAGCAGGGTTGGAACGATCTCGGACTCGCCTACTTGCGTCTCGGCGAATTCAGCGATGCCGCCGCTGCGTTTCGCAAACAAGTGGAAGTGAACCCGTACGACGAGCACGTTTACAACTATCTCGGCCTCACTCTGCAGCAACAGCAGAAATACGACGAAGCCGGCGTCGCGTTCCGCAAACAGCTGGACATCAATCCGCTCGATCCCATCGCTCACGCCGCTCTCGGCGCGCTCTTCCTCGAACAACACAAATACGCGGAAGCCGTGCCAGAACTCGATAAAGCCACGGTACTCGCTCCGGAGAATGCGGAGCTCGAGGTGAGCTTGGGGCAGGCTTTTCTGAACACTGGACAAAAAGACAAAGCGCTCGAAGCTTTCGAAAAAGGTATTGAACTGAAGCAGACTCCCGTGGTCTGGAACAACGTTGCCTACAATCTCGCGCAGCACGATATCGAACTCGATAAGGCCGCTCAGTACGCCGAATCAGCCGTCTCCGCCACCGCCGCGAATCTGCGCAATATCGAGCTTGCTCATTTGTCGCTCGACGATCTCAATCAGGTTTCCAGCATCGGCGTTTACTGGGACACCCTGGGCTGGATCTATTTTCAGAAGGGCGAACTCGACAAAGCCGAACGCTTCGTCCGCGCGTCGTGGCTGCTGAATCAGCACGGCGAAGTGGGCGATCATCTCGCGCAAATTTATGAAAAGCGCGGCGAAAAAGAACAAGCCGAACGTGCTTACGCGGAAGCCATCGCCGCCGCGCATTCCGTGCCGGAAACCCGCACCCGGCTCGTTTCGCTCGTCGGGGACACGGCCAAGATTGATGGACTCGCGGACCACGCCAAACTGAGTCTGACCAGGATCCGCACTTTTCCGATGGGCAAGCTCCTCAGCGAAACCGCCCAGGCCGATTTCTTCATCCTGCTCTCGCCCGGCGCAAAAAATCCGAAAGTGGATGCGGTGAAATTTGTCAGCGGCAGCCAGGACCTTCGCCCATTTGCAGCACAGATTCACGCCATCGAGTTTGGCGCGATGTTTCCAGACGCTTCGCCAGCCAAACTCGTGCGCCGCGGCACGCTGGCATGTTCTGCCACCACGGGAAATTGCACCTTCACGCTGATTCTTCCCGAAGACGTCCGTACGTTGAATTAACGCCGTTGCTCGTGAATTAGAAACTCAAAAATTACACGTTCGCGCTGATAATTCGCCCGAGTTTCCCGCCTACTTGCAATTTGTCCGCGCGACCGCTGAAATAGCGTTCATTCAATTGGTCCGCGCCCAAATCCTCAATTTTGCGAAAACCCAATCGCCGCACTTCATTCACCAACTCCGCCGGATCGAAGAACAATTGGAACGGCTCGCCCGCGCTAGCCACTCTTCGCGCCAGCGAATCAAAAGCCCAGCGCCCGAACCAACTAAGCGATTCGCGCGGTACTGCATAATCAAAAACCACTCCACTTCCCGCTGGCATCACTGCGATGAATCCAAGCGTACTGTTCATAGCCGCAGGAGTCAGATACGGCGTCACGCCCAGCCATGAAAAGAACGTAATTTTCGCCGCGTCAAATCCCGCTGCAGTTAGACCATCCTTCAGCGACTGCTTTTCGAAATCCACGGGCGCGAATCTAAGCGATGCCGGTACTTGAATCTGCGCCGCGGCCAACCTTTCGCGCTTCCACTTCTGCGTCGCCGGATGGTCCACCTCAAATACGCGCAGGCGCGCGTCCTCATAGGGGTTGCGATACGCAAACGTGTCCAGCCCCGCGCCCAAAATCACGAATTGGCTCGCGCCACACTCGACGGCCGCCGCCAATTTATCCTCGGCCAACTGGCTGCGTGCCACCATGAACGCTCGCACCGCGAGCGACGCGCGCGTGTGCATCTTCCAGCCATCCAGACGTATCCGCTCTAGGGCCTTTTCCCCAAGGATCGGCACGGCGATCGGATCGTTAAGAACTTTTGGATGGTCGTAAAGCTGGTGGGCCGCGCGGCGCATCGCCACGCGTAGTGCGGTAGTGCTGGGGCCGGCGTCTCTCACGCTGCTTACTTGATTTCCAGAACTTCCTTCTCTTTCACGGCTGATAAGTCTTCGATTTTCTTTGTCTCCGAATGCGTGAGCTTCTCCAATTCATCCAGCGAACGTTTCTTCTCGTCCTCGCTTATTTTCTTTTCCTTCTCCAGTTTCTCCACGCCTTCCTTGATGTCCCGGCGAATATTTCGGATAGCGGTGCGGTGATTTTCCAGCACTTTATGAATATGCTTCACCAGCTCCTTGCGCCGGTCTTCGGTCAGCGCCGGAATCGGCACGCGCACCACTTTCCCGTCATTCGTCGGATTCAATCCCAAATCGGTTGTGCGGATGGCCTTGTCAATCAGAGGCACCGCCCCGGGATCCCACGGTGAAATCACGATGCTCGAGGCATCCGGCACATTCAAGGTTCCCAGCTGATTGATGGGCATGGGCGTGCCGTGATAATCCACGCGAATGTGATCCAGCAGCGAGACATTTGCGCGACCGGTACGTACACTGCCGAGCTCCTTGCGAAAATCCTCCACGGCTTTTTCCATCCGCGTCTTGGCCTGCGCCATCGCGTCCTTGCTTGTAGCAATCGTGCTCATCGAAGAAATTGCCTCCGCCAAATGAAATTCACGCCGCGGTCACGATCGAGCCAACCGGCTCGCCCAGCACCACGCGCTTCAAATTTCCCGGCACGGTCATATTGAACACCACGATCGGCATTTTGTTGTCCATGCACAGCGAAATGGCCGTCGAATCCATCACCAGCAGGCCTTTCTTCAGCACATCCAGATATGTGATTTTCTCGAACCGTTTCGCGCCCTTCACTTTCTCCGGATCCGCGTCATACACGCCGTCCACCCGCGTCGCTTTTAAGATCACCTGTGCTTTGATTTCCATCGCCCGCAGCGCCGCCGCCGTGTCCGTGGAGAAATAGGGATTCCCGGTGCCCGCGGCGAAAATTACCACGCGATCTTTTTCCAGGTGCCGGGTCGCGCGGCGCCGTATAAAAGGTTCCGCCACTTGGTGCATCTCAATCGCGCTCATCAATCGCGTGTGGCACCCGGCTTTTTCCAGCGCGTCCACCATCGCCAGGCCGTTGATCACCGTCGCCAGCATTCCCATGTAATCGCCGGTGGCGCGGTCAATGTTGAGTTCCTTCTGCCGCGTCCCGCGAAAAAAGTTTCCGCCGCCCACGACGATCGCCACTTGCACGCCCAGGCTGCGCACTTCCTGCACCTCGCGCGCAATGCCCTGAATCGTTTCGGCGTGAATGCCGGACTCGTGCGGCCCCGAAAGCGATTCTCCCGAGAGCTTCAGCACCAGCCTCTCGTAAACCGGCGCTCCCTTCGTCAGCGAATTGCTTCCTGCGCTTGGTCGCCCTGCCGTCTGCACTTTGCTCGTCGCGGCTTTTGTCATTGCGGATGGGCCAGCCCCCTGGCCGCGTGCATTTTAGCAAAGTTTCCGCCGCTGCGCCCCGCAGAACACCGCGCCATCTTCCAGTCCCAACCCTCTCCCTCGCCTGGTGGTTGAATCAGAGCTCTGTAGGGGCGCGTCTCAGACTCGCCCCTTTTGCCATGTCCGCGCGATCATCCGTGCAAAAAAAATCCGCCGCAAAAGCGGCGGACTTGAAATGCTGGGAAATTGGACAGCCCGAGATTACGCCATCGGCGCCGGCACTGGGCCTTCGGGTTCAGCGACGGTTTCAGCTTTCGGCCCCGCTCCGTCCATCTCGCCGACCTTAAACCGCGAAAAACGCCGCACCGCGATATTCTCACCGATTTTCGCGATAGTGTGGTCAATCAGCTCCTTCACCGTCATGCCTTCGTCCTTGATGAAGTGCTGCTCGTACAGACAATTCTCTTCGTAGAACTTCTCCATCTTGCCGTTCACGATCTTCTCAATCACGTTTTCCGGTTTGCCGGTGGCTTTGGCCTGTTCCTTGTAGATTTCCCGCTCGCGGTCCAGCGTTTCCTGCGTCACTTCCTCGCGCCGCAGAAATCGCGGATCGAGCGCGGCGATATGCATCGCCACATCGTGGCACAAACGCTGAAAATCATCGGTACGCGCAACGAAATCGCTTTCGCAGTTCACTTCCACCAGCACGCCGATTTTTCCGCCCGCGTGGATGTAGCAGCTCACCAACCCTTCGGAAGTTGCGCGCTGGGCTTTCTTCGCGGCGGTGGCCTGCCCCTTCTTACGCAGAATATCAATCGCGCGTTCGATGTCGCCCCCGGTTTCCACCAAAGCCTCGCGGCACGCCGCGAAACCCACACCCGTGCGGTCGCGCAGCTCCTTCACCTGCTGCGCGGATATATTCGGCTTGCCATCTGCTGTTGCCATGGATGTACTCAGTTCCTTTGAATGAATTCGGGACTCACTACCGGTTCGGCCGGCGCGCTGGATACCGTTCGCGCCGGAAGGCGGCTCACGCAGTATCGGAGCGCCTTATTTTGCGTGCTGATGGGTTTCGTCTTCCGTCGGAATGGCGGCAGCCGCAGCTTCTTCCGTCGCGACCAGTTCACCCGGCTCGCCTTCCACGAAATCGCCTTCCTGTTTCTCGTAAACCTCGTAGGCGCTGGTGTCCACGTAATCCACGCCCTCTTCGCCCCCGCCTTCCACCGCTTTCTGATCCGCGATCTGCGTCTGCTCGTAGGATTGGTGCCCCACGATCACGGCGTCGGAAATCTTCGAGGTAAACAAGCGAATCGCGCGCAAGGCATCATCGTTACCGGGAATAACCCAATCCACCAGGTCCGGGTCGCAATTCGTATCCACGATCGCCACCACCGGAATGCCCATGCGCCGCGCTTCGTGTACCGCGATCAGTTCCGCGTTGGGGTCAATCACGAACATGGCGTCCGGCAGCGTGGTCATGTTTTCCACGCCGGAAAAATTCTGCTGCAAATGCTTCAGTTCGCGCTCCAGGCGCGCCGCTTCCTTTTTCGAAAACTGCGCCATGCGCCCATCCTCGACCATGCCCTTCAGCAGTTTGAGTCGCTTGATCGATTTCTGCAGAGTCACCCAGTTCGTCATCGTGCCGCCCAGCCAGCGGTGATTCACGTAAAACATGCCGCAGCGGTTGGCCTCTTCGGCGATGGCTTCCTGTGCCTGGCGTTTGGTGCCCAGGAAAAGAATTCGTTTGCCTTGTCCGGCCAGCTCGGAAACATAACGAGCCGCATCGCGGAACATCTTCAAGGTCTTCTGCAAGTCAATGATGTGGATTCCATTGCGCTCCCCGAAGATATATTCCTTCATCTTCGGGTTCCAGCGACGCGTCTGGTGGCCGAAATGAACTCCAGCCTCCAACAACTCTTTCATGGTTATTTCAACTCCCAATGTTCCTCCTTGTTTGAAGGGATGCTTGGTACTCCATGCTGCGGAGCAGCATCCTTTTCTGCCGGTTCCTAACCGGCCGAGAATTTATCCGGCCCCGACGAATCGAAGCCGGATTCTTGCCTGTCAACCACGCTGCCAAAAAGAACGAATTTCCGTAGCGGCGGGTCTCAGACCCGCCGGCTGTGCCTCGCGCCGTCATCCTGCGCAGCGAAGCCTGTCTTCCGCGGGCGGGGACCTCTCTTCGATCACCGCGCCGCCCGGTCGCAAGCTACCGCTTGCTGAATTGGAACCTGCGACGCGCGCCCTTCTGGCCGTACTTCTTGCGTTCCTTCATGCGCGGATCGCGCGTCAGAAAACCGTTCTTGCGCAGCGCCGGCCGCAACTCCGGGTTCAGCCTGGAAAGCGCGCGCGAAAGGCCCATGCGCACCGCTCCGGACTGGCCGCCCACGCCGCCGCCCTTCACAATGGCCTTCACTTCCACCTGGTCCAGCATCTGCGTGAACTTCAACGGCTCGACGGCCGCTGTGTTCCACGCTACGTTGCGGAAATATTCGTCCACTGGACGCCCGTTCACCGTAAAGCGCGCCGCGCCCTGCTTGATGTACACGCGCGCAATGGATTCCCGCCGGCGCCCGGTTCCGTAAAATTGCTTGCTCTTACCTTCCAATGAACTCGCTGCTGAACTCAAAGTTCCTCCTGTTTGCCCAGCGCGTCCTGCAGCGCGGAAATTACTCCGGTTGCACGGACCGGCCGAAGAAAGCCCTGACGGATGCATCCGCCAAACGCAGAATTTTCGATCCCTGTGTGTCGCGAGGCTATAGCGAGAGTGGCTGAGGCTTCTGTCCGGTGTGGCGGGCGAGGCCTTCACTTCCGGCATAAACACGCAGCTTCTTTGCTCTTCGCGCGCGAAGCTTGTTCTTCGGCAGCATTCCCAGCACCGCTTCGCGCACAACCTCTTCCGGCCGCCGTTGCAACAGCGTGCGGATTGGAACTTCCTTCAATCCGCCCGGCCAGCCGCTGTGATGACGATACAATTTCTGATCAATCTTGTTGCCCGTCAGCTTGATCTTTTGCGCGTTCACCACGACCACGTGATCTCCGCAATCCAGATGCGGCGTGTACGTCGGCTTATCCTTGCCAATCAGCAGACGCGCCACGCGCGTCGCCAACCGCCCCAACACCACTCCCTCGGCGTCAATCACGAACCAGTTCTTCCCCACCATCAATTCTTCGGCCTCGCGGCCTCTTGGAACATACGTCGGCATCTGCTCAGTCACACCTTTCCCACTAAAGGTAAACCCTGATTCTAAAGTAGCCCTCCACTTATGTCAACGTGCGAAAGCGGCGAAGAAGAGCGCACAGCGGCGAATGCAGCGGCGGGCCACTCTCGAGCGGCCCGCCGTGATTGGGGAGGCAGAAACTGATTGTTGCAGCGAACCGTGATGATTACGACGTTGCTGCGGCAGTGCTGCGGCCGGTACGCGCAAACGACTTCGCGCTGTCGTCACTCGCGTCGCCGGTCTTGTCAATTTCGATCGAGCCCTTGAAGTACGCCCCGTCCTCGATCGAGATGCGCGCAGTCGTCAAATCGCCGACCACCGAGCCATCCTTCTTGATCTCGATCCGGTCGCGCGCCCGCAAATTGCCCTTCACGTTGCCGTACACCACCACTTCGCGCGCAATCACGTCCGCCGTCACCTTGGCGCTGGCGCCCACGGTCAACTTACGGTCTTCCAGCTGCACCAACCCTTCAACGCTGCCGTCAATCAGCAGGTCTTCGTTGCCGGTGATCTCGCCCTTCACATGCAGGCTGGAGCCCAACCGTGCCGTGCCGCCTGAACTCGTGCTTGGATACGTCGAATCAATCGGTGCCATCGTTTTTGCCTCCCCAGGATTTGCCGGTGCGTTTGCACTCGGAAAGTTTGGCCGTGCTTGCTGCGATTGCTGCCCTTGCTGCGGGAGCGGATTCTTAGCCGGTGCGTCCGGCTTCTTGTCTCCCCACATTTACCCTCCTTGGGCCCAAGCGGCGCCAGAATCACGAATCAGATTCATATGAGGTCCGGGTCTTTGAATGTAGTCCCGTGCTGAAACCCTGCCAAATCCAAAATGGTACAGATGTGTCCGGTGAGGTAACGCTGTATCTATAAGCTGGGGAACCGCATCGTACGTCGTGACCGCCGCGAAGCGCAAGGCCTAATGTTTTTTTCGCCTGTATGGGCGGGACTCAGTCGCATCGCCCGCATTCCCGATCTTGTCGCGGAACCCGGCCGTCTGGGAGTCCGGGGCTCGCACCCGCTCTTTGCAAGTCGAAGCTTGCCCGCCACGGCGGGGCTTGCCTCGCCGCCGTCAGCCCGCGACCAGCTGCAATCAGAAGTAACGCCCTTTCAAAATCGCCAAATGATGCGAGAGATGCCCCGCGATGATGTAAGCCAGCGCCCTGACTGTCACAGTGTTCCCGCTAGCGATGCCCTGGCGCGACCACCCGTTCGCCGGGAGATTCCGAAAAAATGTCAACGTAGCTCCGCGCACCTCGCGAAAGTCCGCCACGTGGCTAGCCCAGGAATAATCGTCCGCGCGCGCGGCATCCGCCGCTATCGTCTGATCGAAACTCGCCAGCGGCTCGCTGAATCCGCGTCCAAACCACAGCGCGCGGAAAGCAAATGCCCGCTCGGTGTCGCTCACATGATTCAAAACTTGCCGGATACTCCACTTTCCTGGCGCATACCGGTACAACGATTTTTCTTCCGAGATGCTGGTCAAAAAGGTGGGAACCTCGTGCAATTGGCTCTCGAGAACGGCAACAACATCATCGTCTGTGATTCGGTCTATGTACGTGAAATAGTACGGCGCAGCTTCATCGCGTCCCGGCAAGCTCATTGCTCGATGGCCTCGGCCGAAGACTAATACTTGCGCAGCACGCCGACAACTCTGCCTTGAATCTTCACGTCCGTGCCCTGCACCACGATCGGCGCCATCGCCGAATTCGCCGGCTGCAAACGTACTTTGCCGCCCGGCTCGCGATAGAATCTCTTCACCGTGGCGTCGTCTTCGCCCACCAGCGCCACCACAATCTCGCCGGGATTCGCAACCTGCGTCTGCTCCACCACAATATAATCCCCGTCCAGGATGTGGTCTTCCCGCATGGACTCGCCCTTCACCTGCAATACGAAGGTTCCCTGCCCGCGCGCAAAATCCGCGAGCGAAATTGTCTCGTTTTGCTCTACGGCTTCCAACGGCTGGCCCGCCGCAATCCGACCGGCCAGCGGCAATTCCACCACGTGACGGTCCAGCACCTGCTCGCGGATCGGTTTCGGCAATTGCACCACTTCGATGGACCGGCTCTGATTGTATCCGCGGCGGATAAATCCCTTTTTCTCGAGCGTGGAAAGATGCTTGTGCACCGTCGCCAGCGACGTCAGCTTCAGCGCGTGCGCAATCTCCTCAAAACTCGGCGAATAGCCGTTTTTGTTGAGGAATCCCACCAGGTAATTCAATACTTCCTTTTGTCTCTTCGTGAGCGCCATTTCACACCCCTCGACCCCGAGTTTGAAGTCAGGATGTTAGGCGAATTAAAAGCGAAAGTCAATGGTACTTAGGGACAGGCTGGCCTTTTTTCAGGGGTTACGCCTTCAAGAGGTGACCTTCTCCCGCCGCTGCTGTTTCACTCCGGTGGTTGTGCCGCTTCCTTTAGCTTACGCTTGGCTCCGGGGCCCTTGCCTCGCCGGCCCGGTTGCGCGATCACCGCCTCCCGCAGCGCCTCCATCTCCTGCCGCGTCGCCTCCAGCTGCGCGGTCACGCGCTCGGCATTCTGTTCAACCACGTACCTCATCGCCGCATCCAGTTCGTGGCGCATCGCTGCTGTTTGCTCCGCGAATGCTTCCGCAACTGCCAACTGGGCAGCCTCCTTGATCGCCGCCAACTGTGCTTCACGCGCGACTTCACTGGCCGCTCGCGCTCGGTTCTTGCTTTTTTCCAGCGCCGTCATCATCTCAGTCGTGCAATCCAGCACCACCTCATCCACCACCGCCAACTGCGCGGCTAGGCTCCTGCCGGACTCTGCCAATGCCGGCGCGGAGGTAGTCCCCGCCCTCGGCGCAGCCTCTGGTGCCGCCGCTTCCTCCGCTACCACGATCTCTTCTTCGCCCGGACAAGGAAACCAGTCACTCGGCGGCCATGGAATTCCCCACACGTTTCCCGGGACCTCGAACGCCAGCGCCACGTGATAGACCTCCCGGTACGTCTTCGGCCGCTGCACCCACACCACGCGGGCTTGCACCACTCTGGACGGCAAACGCAACTCCGGCCGGCGGATTTCGACGCTGACGATTGAATCCTTGGGTGCGTAATGCGTGGACTGATACTTGCACCCGTAGCAGTCAATGATTATGGTAATTGTGGATTCCTGGAAAGGGTGGCCGAGCGCATCAGTCCCCGTTATCTTGATTGGTACGGATTTCGCTAACC
Organism: uncultured Acidobacteriota bacterium; assembly: GCA_963804655.1. GTDB lineage: Bacteria > Acidobacteriota > Terriglobia > Acidiferrales > UBA7541 > Palsa-295. The sequence continues at coordinate 212,747 of CAWDRE010000005.1, forward strand.
GCGTGCTGCGGCGCTTCTCCGCCCCAGGTTCGTTTGATCGCGAGGAATCGCTCACAACGCACTCCGAGGGAAACTCCAACGTTAGCACTCCGGGGTGTTTCGGGAGGGTACACGTTGCGAGTAAGGTGCGAAAAGGTAAAGGCGGCCGCTTTCCAGCGCGGTGAAAATGCTTCCCTGCAAGGGTTTCGCGCTATCCGCCGGCTTAATGCACGTTCGCGAGCGACGCGCGTTTGCGCCGGAAATACAGGACCACCAGCACCAGCGCCACCATCACCACCAGCGCGATTGTCGCAATCAAAGTTGTTTCCCCGTGCGCGAGGACGACCCTAAAGATCTTCCGGCCGTACTCAGCGCCCAGGTACGCCAAAATGAGGTACCGCACCAGGCGCCCCGCGGATATCGCCGCGAGAAATTTCTTGCTCGAATACTGCAGCGCGCCAGCCGCAATCACAAACGGGACCATCGGCATGGGCGGCGGCAACAGCGCCGGAATAACGATCGCGCCGAAGCCCCAACGTTCGAATGCCTTGGTAACCTTCTTCACATTGCGCGGCGAGACCTTGTCATGCAACGCTTTCTCGCCGCGATTTCTCGCGATCCGGTACGTGAGATACGCCCCGATCACCGACCCCGCCGTGGCCATCACCGCATAGTATGGCCACCATTCCCGATCGTGCGCCGCCAGCACAATCGTCATCGCATCCATACTGCCCGGTACTGGGATCACCGAGCTATCAACCAGCCCCAGCAAGATCAATCCCGGGCCGCCCAGCGTAAACAACCAGTGCCGCACGGCATGCGCCTTTGAGGGTGTCGCCGCCAGCACGAATTTTGCGAAGTCAACCCTCATCGCGGCACGCTCGCAGGTGCGTATCTACTTCATTCGACGCTATATTCCCGTTCCTGGTTCCGGCATAGCGGCGAAAACGACACATTCTACTCGCACCTCGGGCAAAATGGTTCACGTTGTGCTAGCCTAGGCTCGGAGTTATGCGGGAAGAAGAAAAGCCGCGCGCCAGGCAGCGCCGCGCCCCACAGCACGGCGAATCCCCGGCTTTCCCATGGCCAGGAGCCAACGGTCATCGCTCCCAACTCGGCCTATCTTTTGGGCTTACTTCCGATTTTGGGCACTATTCACTTGCTGGCAACCACTCCGTTTGTAATCCCCATACACCCCCACACTGTGCTAGCGTTTCGCTGAATAGAAACCCGCTTACTCGCGTCAAAGAACTATGGCTGCGGAGTTCCACCTTCACGTGCCTCTCCGCCAATTTTGAAAAGAGGTGTTGAACTCATAATGTCCAGTACATTCGTTGAGATCTCCGGGCGCAAGAAAGAAACCATAGACAAGGCCGTTATCCGCTTCTGCGGCGACTCCGGCGACGGCATGCAGATCACGGGCAGCCAGTTCACGAACACCGTGGCCCTCTACGGTAACGACCTGGCCACGCTGCCAGACTTCCCTGCCGAGATTCGCGCCCCGGCCGGCACGCTCCCGGGCGTCAGCGGATTCCAAGTTCACTTTTCTTCCAGCGACGTGTACACCCCCGGCGATTCCGTGGACGCGCTCATCGCCATGAATCCCGCCGCGCTGAAAATGAACCTGGCGGACCTGAAAACCAACGGGATCCTGATCGTCAATCTCGACAGCTTTAAGGAAACCGATCTGCGCAAAGCTCAGATCGTGCAAAACCCGCTCGAAGATCATTCGCTCGATGGCTACCGCCTCTTTGCCGTCGAGCTGACCAAGCTGACGCGCGCCGCTCTGAAAGATTTGGGCCTTGACGCCAAGAGCATGGACCGCTGCAAGAATTTCTTCGCCCTGGGCATGTGCTACTGGCTCTACAACCGCTCCATGGAGCCCACCCTCCGCTGGCTTGAAGACAAGTTCAAGAACAAGCCGCAACTGGTGCAAGCCAATAAGCTGGCCATGCAGGCCGGCTACAGCTATTGCGAGGCCACCGAAGCGTTTCAGATCAGCTACGAAATTCCGCCGGCGAAATTGCAGCCCGGCGTCTATCGTAATATCAGCGGCAATGCCGCGCTCGCCCTCGGATTTGTCGCTGCTTCCCAACAGGCCGGCCTTACGCTTTTTCTCGGCTCTTACCCCATCACTCCGGCTTCTGACATCCTGCACGAACTTTCCATGTATAAGGATTTCGGCGTCACGACTTTTCAAGCCGAAGATGAAATTGCGGCCATCACTTCCGCGATTGGCGCGTCCTATGCCGGCGCTCTGGCCATCACCTCTACCTCCGGACCAGGCATGGCGTTGAAAACGGAAGCTCTCGGCCTCGCCGTGATGGTCGAGCTGCCGCTGGTTATCTGCGACATCCAGCGCGGCGGGCCATCCACCGGTCTTCCCACAAAAACCGAGCAAGCCGATCTGCTGCAAGCTCTCTTCGGCCGGAATTCCGAAGCCCCCGTTCCGGTGCTCGCACCCGCGACTCCCGGCGATTGCTTCTGGATCGCCCTGGAAGCCAGCCGCATCGCCATCAAATACATGGTTCCCGTAATCATCCTTTCCGACGGCTATCTCGCTAACGGCTCCGAGCCCTGGAAAGTTCCCACGGTGGAAGATCTGCCGGCGATTCCCGTGCGCTTTGAAACCAATCCGGAAGGTTTCCAGCCTTACAAACGCGATCCCGAAACCCTGGCGCGCCCATGGGCCATCCCCGGCACGCCCGGCCTCGAGCACCGCGTCGGCGGCATCGAAAAGCAGGACGTCACAGGCAACGTAAATTACGAGCCGCTGAACCACGAGCATATGGTTCGCACGCGCGCGGAAAAAGTCGAAGGCATCGTGCAGGATATTCCGGACGCCGTGGCCGAAGGTGATGCTTCCGGCGATATCCTGATAGTCGCCTGGGGTTCCACCCACGGACCCATCACTGCGGCCATGAACGCCCAACGCGCCAAAGGGCGTCGCATTGGCCACGTCCATCTGCGCTATCTGAATCCGCTACCCAAAAATCTCGGTGATCTGCTGAAGCGCTACAAGAAAGTTCTGGTCCCCGAAATGAACATGGGCCAGCTGGTGATGCTCCTCCGCGCGAAATTCCTGGTGGACGCGCAAAGCTACGGCAAAATCCAGGGCAAACCCTTCAAGCAGTCCGAAATCGAAGCCAAAATAGAAGAGCTATTGGACTAACTCACGTAAATGTTTACACCAAACCACAATTTGACGCCGTCCGCAGCGCACCAAGAAATCCGCCCTTCTCTGCGTACTCTGCGTCTCTGCGGTGAACGCCTTTTCGGCCTTCCCGATCATGAATTTGCCGCCCCAACTCTTTTCTCAGTGTCTCTGTGCCTCCGTGGCAGACGTCGTCCGTACGCTCCGCTACCCAAGGAGATATAAATTGGCTACCGATACCCTTCCCGTTTACACCAAGAAAGACTTCCAAACCGACCAGGAAATCCGCTGGTGCCCCGGTTGCGGCGACTACGCCATTCTCTCCGCCGTGCAAATGGTCTTCGCCGAACTCGGCGTCCCGCGCGAAAAATTCGTGTTCATTTCCGGCATCGGCTGCTCCAGCCGTTTCCCGTATTACATGAACACCTACGGGTTCCACACGATTCACGGCCGCGCCCCCGCTGTCGCTACCGGTATCAAACTGGTTCGTCCGGACCTCGACGTGTGGGTCGCCACCGGCGACGGTGACTCGCTTTCCATCGGCGGCAACCACACCATACACATGCTCCGTCGCAACGTCGGCTTAAAAGTCCTGATGTTCAACAATAAGATCTACGGCCTCACCAAGGGCCAGTATTCCCCGACCTCCGAAATCGGCAAGAAAACCAAGTCCACGCCGTACGGCACTACCGACCGCCCGTTCAATCCGATTTCTCTAGCGATCGGTTCCGAAGCAACTTTCGTCGCACGCTCCGTGGACGTCTTCCAACAACATCTTAAGGAAACCCTGCGCAAAGCTGCCGCCCACCAAGGCGCTGCTTACGTCGAGATTCTGCAGAATTGCAATATCTTCAACGACCTCGCGTGGGAGAACATCACCGAAAAAGACGCGCGCAGCGAGCACGTCGTCCAGCTCGAGCACGGCAAACCCCTCATTTTTGGCAAGAAGCGCGACAAGGGCATCCGCATGAACGGGTTCGATCTGGAAGTCGTCGAACTCGGCAACGGCATCACCGAAAAAGATCTGCTCGTGCATGACGAGCAGCATCCCCGCGCCGCCTACGCCTTCCTGCTCGCGCACATGGAACATCGCGAAGGGTTCCCCACTCCCATCGGCGTGCTGCGGGCCTGGAACCACGTCCCGCGCTACGAAGATTTGATCACCCAACAAATTCGCGACGTCCAAGCCAAGAAAGGTAAGGGTGATCTAGCCAAACTCCTGCGCGCAGGCGATACCTGGGAACTGAAAGCCTAGCGCCGGCTTGTCCTGAAGGATAAAGGGCGTCTCGCCGGAGCTTTTTGCCTTTTCTCATGGCAAATCTCGCAACCGGGACGCGCGCCTAATTCCTGGATCGTTTCTTCCCCGTAGGATCCACCGGTAAAGAGGCCGTCTTCCAATCCACGCCCGGCGGCATTTGCCCCACGCCCGCGACGTACAGCGCTCCCTCCGTTACTCCATCAATTCCCAGATCCCGATCAATCTTGGAATCCGCCAGCGCCATCGTGCAAAAAGGCGCAAGCCCCAGCCACGTAGCCGTCAAACAAAACGTCTGGCACAAATGTCCGGTCTCCGCCAGCACCACTCGATACGCCCGCGGATAGCGGTACTTCCACTGCGTGCGCGTAAACACCGCCGTCATCACCACCAACGCGCAAGCATCCGCAAACCACCGCTGCCCGCACATGTACCCCGACATTCGGTCGCGCGTGATTCCGCGGCGCAACAGTTCCAGCCGGTGCCTGCTCGCGTCGTAGTGATAAATCCCAGGAGAAATTCCCTCCACGTCCCGCGCCACCAGGTACGCCTCTATCGGATGCAGCGCTCCCCCGGAAGGAGACGTCTTCACCGCAAACCGTCCCAGTGGCGGCACATCTGCCCACTCGCGCACTCCAAACGTCAACCCCAGCAGCGTGCTTAAATCCGCGAAGGATAGTTTCCCGCGCGCAAATCTGCGCCAGGTTCTGCGCGCCGTCAGCACGCGCGGAAATTCCCCGCTTTCGCGCGCCGGCAGCAATCGCGTCTGCGCCGCCCGCGGATAACGCATCACCGGAACGGGCATCGCGTGGTCCTGGATCAACTCTTCCATGTAATGCCCGGTGCGCACCAGGTCCGCGGTGAACGGCAAGTCGCGTCCGGTGAAATGAAAGAAACCTGCAGCGGGATTCCAATGCGTCCAGGCGGCCATGGCGTGTTCCGTAGGATGTTTTTTGCGGTCGGAACGCTGCAGCAGCGAATGCCGCACTAATTGGGCAATCGCCGCGCGCAAGGAGGAAGGTGAATATCGGGGAAGATGACGGAATATCGCTCCAACCGAGCGCCAGCGGCTGAAGAAATCCAAAACTTCCGTCGCGATAGGCGCGGCCGTGGCGCCTTGGCCCGTCGCGTAATTCTCGAAGATCAGCCTTCCTTCATTCCAATAGGAAACCAAGAAGGGAGAGCGCCGGAACCTCACCTGTTTCGACTTAGGCATGCGCAGTGATTAGGTTCATTGGCTCGCTGGCGCCACGCCAAATCCCAGCAGTCTGTCCGTTCCGTTACTTGGCTTTTGTGGTGAACCGTTGCCCAAACAGTGGTAAATCATTGATTGGCCTTGGCGGGCAAATGATTCGTATACAGCGGTAGGATTTTTCCAGCGCACGCAGATCCAGATCGATTTTCTTCTGGTCAGCTTTGCTGACTTTCGAGCGAAGCGCACGCAGTTTTTTCTCCGCTCTGCGAATTTCCGCGGCAACACCATGAAGCGTGAAATTTATCTTGGCCATTCGAGTCTCCTTCCACATCGTGTCTCAAAATCGCGAAAAATGGTGAATGCCTGGACGTCCCGGCACGTAGCCGAGGCGGGCGGCTCTACTTGTTGGATTTTTTGGTGAACGTTTGCCCGAATAGCGTGGGCGGCCGGCAAACAACTCCGATGATTCCGTAGGATGTCTTGAGGGCCCGCAGATTCAGGTCAATCTTTTTCTGGTCGGCCGGAGTTACTTTGCTGCGGAGCGCGCGCAGCTTCTTCTCCGCCTTGCGGATTTCCCTGGTCACGCTCTTAAGCGTAAAGCGGATCTTGGCCATGACGACCTCTCCCCCATCCGGCGCCTTGAGATTTTCTTTGCGTGGAATATTTGGGCCGATACCCTGCGGTGAGCGCCTGACCGCCGTGAGTGTAGTTGACCCGCAACACAGCGTCAAGAAAGATTGCGCGCCGCGGCGCGATTCACCGGCCAATCTTGTATTTACTTATCAACTTCGGGGGCTGGCGGCATCGGCAATCCGATCCTGTGCACGAGTTGCGCAAATCGCGGGTCGCTCCGCAAAATCGCGAATCGCGGATGCACCGCAATGTTGATCAGCCGCACGGAGCGCTCCTCGTACGCTTTATCCAACCACTGAAATGCCTGATCCTTATCTCCCAATCCCACATACAAAAGCGCAATGTTGTACGGCGAAACATACTTCTTCGCGGACAGCTGCAACAGTTCGTGCAGGGTCGCGAGCGCCTCCGCTTTTTTCCCAGCCACCGCGTACGCGTTCCCCAATTCCGCCTTGAATGAAGTTTCGTTCCCCGAAAGCACGAGCGCCTGCTGCAATTCCCGCAGCGCTTTTTCATTTTCGCCTTTCGCCAGGTACGCCTGCCCCAAGGTCCCGTGCGCCACCGCGAAGCTTGGGTCCATCGCCACGGTCTTTTGCGCCTGCGCGATGGCTTCGTCGTTTTGGCCGGCGAGATAAAGGACCCACGACAAATTGGCATTGATGATCAACGAGCGCGGATCCAGTTCCTGCGCCAGCTTCATCTCCGAAATCGCTTCGTCGTTCCGCCCTGCTTCCGCCAGCGCCAGTGCGTACCAGTGGTGGCCGTTCGCGTCGCCCGGATTCAGCTGAATCGCGCGCTGAAATTCATCGAGCACTCCCGGCCAATGCAAACTGTACGCGCGAATTTGGCCCAGTGCCGCGTGCGCGGACGCTAGCGTATCGTCCAATTGCAGCGCCTTCACCGCCGCCGCCTCCGCTTCGGGAAGCACTTGCGTGGACGGCACGTCGTTGTAATCCGCCGCCAGTGTCAATGCCCCGGCGAGTCCCGCGTACGATGGCGCGTAGGTCGGATCCAGCTGGATGGCCTGCCGGTAATCCGCAACGGCTTGCGTCATCGCCTCCCCTGTCCGTTTGTTCGCGTAGTAGTTCCCTTGCAAGTACGCATCGTAGGCGGCCGGCACCACCGTCCGCGTTTTCGCCAATCGCTCCTGCTCCGGCTGCGTCAATTGAATCTGAATTTGTGTCACGATGTCGCGTGCGACGTCACTCTGCAGCGCCAGAATGTCCGTCACCGTGCGCTCGTAACTGTGCGCCCAAAGATTTTGGCCCGTCTGCGGCTGCACCAGCTCCGCGGAAATCCGCACACGATCGTCTGACCGCAGCACCGACCCCTCCACGAGTGCATCCACTCCCAATTCCTGCGCGATCTGCGCGGGGCTCTCGTGCTTGTCCTTGTATTGCATTACCGACGTGCGCGAGATTACGCGCAATCTCTTGATCTGCGAAAGTTCCGTGATCAGCGCGTCGCACATTCCGTCCGCGAAATAATCCTGCTTCGGGTCCCCGGTAAGATTTTCCAGAGGCAGCACCGCCAGCGATTGAATGGAGCCGGCACCCACGGCCCGCGGCCCTCGCCACTTCACTTCCACAAGCTTCCACACCAGCGCCGCGATCGCCAGCAGCGCCAAACCGGCCACGGAGAACAAAATTGCGTTGCGCAATCCTGGGCGCCACTTATCTCCGGCCGTTTGAACGGCCGCAGCCCGAAGCGCGCTCGGCGGAATCACGGCAGAGTTCGTGCGCAACGCTTCCAGCGCGGCGCGCACCTCGCTCGCATGCTGATAGCGCTGCTCCGGCTCCTTCGCCAGGCAATGCTCGATCACCGCGCGCAATCCAGCCGGCACATTCTCTCGCAGCGCGGGGGCCGTATCGTGCAGGATCATCGAGCTCAACTCGTACGAAGTTCTTCCGCGAAACGGCCGCTTGCCATTGGCCATTTCGTACAGCACCACTCCCAGCGCCCATATGTCGCTGCGCGCATCAGCGGGCTCCCCGCGGAACAATTCTGGCGCCATGTAGTGCATGGTCCCCACAATCGCGCCTTCCGACGTCAGCGTGCTGATGGACTGCGTCTTTAGCGTGATTTCACCCGGAGTCATGTGCTTCGCAAGGCCGAAATCCAGGACCTTGACGCGCCCTCCCGGCATGATGATCACGTTCGGAGTCTTCAGATCGCGATGAATAACTCCGTGTTCGTGCGCGTGCGCCATGGCATCGGCGATCTGTTCGCCATAGCGGATCACCGTCTCCGTCGGCAGCCCCGCCTCGGGAATCTGCTCCGCCAGCGAACGCCCGTTCACGAACTCCATCACGATGTAGTTCTTGCCGTCGGCCTCGCCTACGTCGTAAATCGTGCAAATGTTGGGGTGATTCAGCGCGGACGCGGTGCGCGCCTCGCGAATCAGAAGCAAGCGCGCGTTTTCGTCCTTATCCAGTTCTGCGGGGAGGAACTTCAGGGCCACGTCGCGGTTCAGACGGTCGTCATGCGCGCGATAGACCACGCCCATCCCGCCTGCACCGACTTTCTCGACGATTCGGTAATGGGAGACGGTCTGCTCGCTCACAAGTGGTATTCCACCGAAGCGAGCATCTTAGGCCGCGCCGGAAAGCCAAGTCAACGCCCGCGCGGCGCGATGTTTCGTCGCGCGATTAAAAGTGGTTGCACGCGCGCGTTTGCAATATAAATGAAACGCTACATGGCGGGAGATAAACGAATGGCGTCTGCGAAGTCCGTGTGGAAAACTTTAATCGCGGTGCTTGCGCTCGCAATTGCGGCATTCGCGCTGTTCCTTTTGTTGAATGTAGGGGGTTGGCGGGCGCGCGTCACCGCTGTGTTGGGGAGCGTTTACAACTGGCCGGTCGTCGTCCCGCTTCCGGCGAACTTCCAGCCGCGCGTGCCGCCCGGATTCAAGGCATCCATTTTCGCCAGCGGATTCCGGGAGCCTCGTTGGCTGGCGGTAGCTCCCAATGGTGACGTGTTCGTCGCCGATTCCGGGGCGGCAGCGTGATCGTATTGCGCGCGGCGCCGCCAGCGGGCCTCGCTTCCCGCGAAGTCTTTGCCGATCATTTGAGCCTGCCCTTTGGCATCGCCTTTCACGGCGACTACGTTTACGTTGCCAATACCGATCAAGTCGTGCGGTTCCGCTTCGATCCAAAAACCTCCCAACGGCTTTCCGGCGCCGAGCGCATCCTCGATTTGCCGGGTGGCGGATATCACCAGCACTGGACCCGTTCGCTGGCGTTTAGTCCCGAGGGTGGCAAACTGTTTGTGTCGGTGGGTTCGCGCAGCAATGTCTCGATCGAAGCAGATCAGCGCCGCGCCGCGATTCTGGTGATGGATCCCGACGGCCGCAACATGCAGGTGTACGCCAACGGCCTGCGCAATGCCGTCGGCATCGCCTTTAATCCTTATTCGGGCGACCTCTGGGCCGCGGTAAACGAGCGCGACGACCTGGGCGATGACGTTCCCTCCGATTACTTCACCCACGTGGTTGCCGGCGGCTTTTATGGCTGGCCCTACGCTTATCTGGGCCAGAACGTGGACAATCGCGTCTCGTCGCGGCCGGACCTGGTCGCAAAATCCATCGTTCCCGACTTGCTCGGCGCTCATGTCGCGCCGCTGCAGTTTGCCTTTTACGATAAGCAGCAGTTCCCCGCGATGTATCGCAATGGCGCTTTCATCGCCGAACATGGTTCCTGGAATCGCCGCATGCGAAGCGGGTACCAAGTCGTCTTCATCCCGTTCCACGACGGTGTTCCCAGCGGACCGCCGACTCCGTTCCTCTCGGGATTTGTGCCGGATCCCGCCGGTAAAGATGTTTACGGACGCATGGTTGGCGTCGCCGTAGCCGCTGACGGCTCCCTGCTGGTCTCTGACGACGGCCAGAACGTAATCTGGCGCGTATCGTACGTGCCCTAGGCACCGCTGCGCTGCTCGGAATATGGCGCGGCCAAGAGTTGCACGTGCTGGATTGGCTCGTCGGCTCTTGCTCGGAAAGTGAGTTGGTTTGTATCGAGTAGAATCGGCAGTTTGTATCGAGTCGAAATGTGCTCCGGCGATTATTTGCAGCGCAGACCCTAGCAAAAAATGACGATTAGAACTGACAACTGCTCTTTGTTTTCTGTTAGTTGCAGCGCTTTCTAATCGCGAGGTGTGACGATTAGAAACGGCGTCTCTGGTGATTCGTGACTCGTGAGTCGTGGCTCGCGGGTGCGACCCGTAATCCGTGGTCCGCGACGAGTGGCCCGCAAAATCACCGCCGGCACAAACGGAGCGTTCCGCGAAAGCAGACGCTGCGTGTTGCGGCGGATGCGCGGAAACTGGATTCGTGTCGCGATTAGAAAGTGGCGCGGCGTTTATTTTCAGAGGGTTGCGGGGATTTTTGAATGCGGTCTTGTTGCGGTTAGATATGGGGGAAAGTGCGGCGGGCGGGGGCGCGGCAGGAGCGCTGGCGACAGTTTTCCCTGCGCGTGGGGTTACTCTGCCAGTAGCCAATGCGGCGGCCCGCATGTTGCGTCCTCGATGAGGCAAGAAACGTGCCCCGATTTACAGTATCACATTTACCGTCTGATTACTAGTCCCAAAATGGGAAACGTATGGCATTCCGCGGAGGTCATGCCGCGTACGAGGCGCAGTTCCCCAGCGACTGACGTGTTCAGGAATCCGTTTAGCAAGGCTTGGAGCCAGCTTGCCAGAGCGGGTTCGTTTTAGAGCCTGGCGCCCCATTCTTGCCAGCTTGCGGGAGGGTGGGGCGCGCCAAGGCTGTTCTCTTCCCGGATCGCGTCGCGCAGACTGACATTTTCCGCGTCATTACTCATAAAGGTAAAAAGCACTCGTGATGCCGGATATATAGAAGCGAAAGCTCCGTGTGGCGAGTGGGGTGGTTGCCTGAGTAACTGGCAATGTCGAAGAGCACAGCCAAGAGTGGCTGTGCCACAACTGCCCCGGAGATTTATGTTTGTTTGGCGGCTTGGATGGCGCTTAGTGCGCCGCGGGAATTGAGGTGGTGGGGCTGGCGGAAATGAAGAGTGCTTCCCTCTCCCAGTTCTCACCAGCTGAGCAGGACAAGCGTCTAAAGGGCATCCACAAGATCGCGCTCAGCGTGTCCCGTCTTTCGTCCAGGCTTCGTGCAACATCCTGAGGATGTATGGAAGCGAAAACTCAGCGTGGCGAGGGGGGTGGTTGCCTGCGTAACTGGCAAAGTCGAAGAGCACAGCCAAGAGTGGCTGTGCCACAACTGCCCCGGAGATTTATGTTTGTTTGGCGGCTTGGATGGCGCTTAGTGCACGGCGGGAATTGAGGATGGAGCTGGCGGCAACGATGCTGGCGCTGCATTCTTCGCTAGCGCGGTTGTGCCCTGTTGGGATGGCAGCGGCGGCATTAGCGCCATGGCTTGGTCGCGTTGCGCGGCGAAGTCGCTCCAGTCGCGCTTGGCTACTGGATCGGAGGGCGGCAGCGGGAGGCGCTCGAAGTTCAAAAAATCTTTGCCGCGCTGGATGCGGAAATCGAGATGCGGGCCGGTGGCCAGGCCCGTCATGCCGACCAAGCCGATGCGCTGGCCCTGCTCGACGCGCTGGCCCTGGCGCACCAGGACGCGCGAGAGGTGCATGTAGTACGTGGTGTAGCCGTTGGAGTGCTGAATCTCGATGAGATTCCCTGCCCCGCCTTTCCTGCCGGCGAAAATCACACGCCCATCGCCGATCGTCTGCACCGGAGTGCCGGTGGGCGCGGCGTAATCAATTCCCAGGTGCGGCCGGTACTCCTTCAAGATGGGGTGGAAGCGATGCTCGCTGAAATGCGAGGTGATCACCGCCGCGAATTTCAGAGGCGAATGCAGAAAGGCTTTCTTCATGGATTTGCCGTCGGGGGTGTAATAGGCCGGCAGGCCGCTCGGTCCGTGAAACAGGACGGCGCGGTAAGGATGATTGCCGTTGTTATATTCGGCGGCGAGAATGCGCCCGTAGGAAGAGAGTTCGCCGTTCGCGAGCATTTTCTTTTCCACGACCACGCGGAAGGTATCGCCCGGGCGCGGATCGGTATAAAAGTCCAGGTCCCAGCCGAAGATGTCCGCCAAGCGCATGGCCAGCTCGGGCTTTTCTCCCGCGTCGGTTACGGCATTAAAGAGGGAGCCGCGGATTTCGCCGGTCACGCCGACGGTCTTGGTTTCCGAAGGAATGGTCTGAATCTCGGAATGAAAGTCGTGGCCCTGCGGGGCGATATTCAGGACGCGATCGGCGTCAATGCGGTAGCGCACTTCGCGCAGCTCGCCGAGAATCGAGCGGCCCACGGTGATGCGATTGCCTGCGCGCACATGGCGAAAATCAAAGACAGACTGCGCGGAGGATATCAGGTGAGCAGCAGCATCCGGGGCAATACCCAAGCCCTGCAGGAACACTTGAAACGGCAGGCGCGCCGGGACCACGCTGTCCGAAAAAAGAACCACTTCCTCCTGAATGTGGCGGGCTTCTTCGCGCGCGAACGAGGCCTGCATCGCGACGTCGTTTTCGGCGGCGAGGCGCGCGTTATAAGCCAGCGCAGCGCAGGCCGCAGCAGCGGCGAGCAGGACGACGCACAGAACAGCCTTCCATTTATTGTTCATGTTCCCGTACCGCTATCCGGAAGTCGAAAAAAGAGCATAGCGCAGCGGGGTGACCCGCGAAATACAAAATGCGCGATATTTTTCTTGCGAGTAACGGCTGGGACGAACCGCAGAGACGCAGAGTACGCAGAGAAAACCTGATGCGAAATTAGCGAGCTGATGTCGCGATTAAAGAGCTTGTGTGAGAACTCGCAGCTCGTGCCTCCGCAGTCAACTGCAAAGAGCCGGCGGGACGCCTGCTTCCCGGTTAGTGGGCCGGGGCTGCAAAAGCTAATGCGAGGCGCCGGCGGCGGTGGTGTATTGCTGGCGGCGGGCCGCTTCGGCGAAATAATTTCGTTCGCGCAAGCCGTGGTAAATGCGCCCGGCGATTTCCGAGGCGTGCGGACCGCTGACGGAGCGGCCGCCACCGCGAATCAGGACCACCAGCACGATTTTCGGATGGGCCTGATCGGCATAAGAAACAAACCAGCCGAGGCGCCCGCCGAGAGCTTCATCGTTGCAGGTGCCGGTCTTGCCCAAGGCTTGCTCGCCATCCGGATCGTAGCTTTGCTTGGCCGTGCCGTACATTACGGCCGCGAGCATGCCTTCACGAAGATCGGGGAGCAGGGGCGCGATATCGAGTTGCTGGCGCACGCGCGGCTGGAAACTGGCGCGAGCTTCTTCGCTGCGCGGATATTGCAGAAAATACTGCGTGCCGCCATTCGCAAGAGTGGAGACCAGCGAAGCCAGTTGCAACGGCGTGAGACGAATTCCTTCACCGAAGCTGGACATGCGCGCGACGCCGCCATACGCAGGCGGAGAGCCCGGCAGCAAACCCGGCTGTTCCTCGGGAATATTGTAACCAGCGCGTTCGCCCAAGCCGAGCAGGTGCGCGTATTGGTGGACGCGCGCGAATCCCAGGCGCGTGCCTACTTCCTGGAAATAAACGTTGTTGGAATGGGCCATCGCTTCGGTGAGGTCCATGTAACGGCGATGGCCGATCTTGATCATAGTGTCGCGGGTGATTACGCCTTCCTGCAGTCCGGCGAGCGCGATGACCGGCTTGATTGTGGAGCACGGTTCGAAGCCGGAAGAAAAGGCCATCTTCTGATTCACGATGGTGAGGATGCGTCCGGTGGAAGGGTCCATAGCGAGGACCGAGCCGTTGGCGTGGCCGAGCGCGTCCACGGCGACCTGCCGGATGACGGGATCATCGTACTCGGCATTGTCGTCTTTCGTGGGATCGCCCCAGGCGGAGATGCCACTCTTCCGATGATGAGTGCGGGTTGTGGAACTGGACTTGGATGTCGCCGGCGTTGCACCGGAGGCGGCCGCGAAGGCGCCCGCGAGAAACAGGCAGAGGACCGGGACAAATTGTTTGGCCGCTGGGTGGCGTGGCATTGGGTTCTATATCGGCCGGAAAACTGCGTGCTGCAGCCGAAGGACTTTTAGTTTACGGAAATATTACAGGCGGGTGCAACTGGAAAGGCGAAGTGTTTTCCTGAACGGCATAGCTGTTCGTTGGGACAGATGTGTTGCGGCGAAGCTGGTTGGGAGTCAGCCGAAAAGATTCAACACAGAGGACACGGAGAAATGCGAGAGAGAGCACGGAGATGCGATACTGCGGCGGCGTTTGGCGGGATTAAAATCGAAGAGAGGTCCCTCCCTGCGGTCGGGATGACAGCGTAAACCCGCTGGATCGATAATGGGGCGCGGTTTGCGACCGTGGCGGAATTCAATTCGAAGAGAGGTCCCTCGCTGCGCTCGGGATGACAGCGTAAGGACAGGGTGGAAATTGCAATGGTGTATGGGCGCCAGGGGGCGGGGCGAATTGCTTGCGCGCGCTCCTGGCACTTTGCTGTTTTCTAGATTGACGAACGTTTGCGGATCGTTTTCGTTTTCGCGTTCGCGAAACTCACCAGATATTCTAGCGGCTGGCGCGGCCTTGGGCTGCGGCTGCGGCCTTGGGAGGCTGCTTGGCGGCTTCGGCGGTGGCAAGTTTCTGCGCTTCGGGTGAAGGCTTGCCGTTTCCTTCGGCGGTAGCGGCAGGAAGCGCCAGCAAACCGAGCTGCTTGCGAAGTTCGTGCTCGATCTTGCCGCGAATGTCGGCGTTTTCTTTCAGGAATACGCGAGCATTCTCGCGGCCCTGGCCCAGACGTTCGTTCTTGTACGAGATCCAGGTGCCGGACTTTTCGAGCAAGCCCCTGGTGACGCCGACGTCAATCAGATCGCCTTCGCGGGAGACGCCTTCGCCGTAGATGATGTCGAACTCGGCTTCGCGGAACGGCGCGGCGACTTTATTTTTCACGATTTTCGCGCGGGTGCGCGAACCGACGACGCGGTCGCCTTCCTTGATGGCCTGAATGCGGCGAATATCCACGCGGATGGAGGAGTAGAACTTCAGCGCGCGGCCGCCAGTGGTGGTTTCCGGATTGCCGAACATCACGCCGATCTTCTCGCGGATCTGGTTGATGAAGATGAGGCAGGTCTTCGACTTGGAGACGATCGCAGTGAGCTTGCGCAGTGCTTGGGACATCAGCCGCGCCTGCAGGCCCATTTGCGCGTCGCCCATATCGCCTTCAAGTTCGGCGCGCGGGACCAGTGCGGCGACCGAGTCCACCACGATGATGTCCACGGCATTCGAGCGGATGAGCGCTTCGGCGATTTCCAGCGCTTGCTCGCCGTTGTCGGGTTGCGATACCAGCAGGTTATCCACATCCACGCCCAGCTTGCGCGCGTAGGAAGGGTCCAGCGCGTGTTCGGCGTCAATGAAGGCGGCCTGGCCGCCCAGCTTCTGGGCCTCGGCGATTACGTGCAGCGTGAGCGTGGTCTTGCCGCCCGATTCCGGGCCGTACACTTCAATGACGCGGCCGCGCGGGAAGCCGCCCACGCCGAGTGCAGCGTCAATCGAGATCGAGCCGGTGGGGATCACGTTCACCGGAACGAGCACGTCCTTGTTCCCCAGGCGCATGATGGAGCCCTTGCCGTATTGCTTTTCAATCTGGGAGATAGCCAAATCCAGGTTTTTTGTCTTTTCGTCGTTCACAGTGCCACCTCTAGAGGGCTTTCATTTTTGGTCTTAGCTGGAGACCGAGGCGGGCCCAGTGTACCAGAGAGCCGAGGTCCCGACCTAGCCTTTCTGGAGGGGAGAATAGCACAAGGCGAACAAAAAGCAAAAGGTATTTTGAGGTCGGTGGGCGAGCAGCGGTTGGTGCGGGGCAAGGCGCGGAGGTTTGGCGGGTCAATATTTGTAGAAGCCGCGGCCGGACTTGCGGCCCAGCCAGCCGGCGGCGACATACTTGCGGAGGAGCGGGCAGGCGCGGTATTTGGGATCGCCGAAGCCGGACTGCAGGACTTCGAGGATATTGACGCAGACGTCGAGACCGATGAAGTCGGCCAGCTCGAGCGGGCCCATCGGATGGTTCATTCCCATTTTCATCACGGCGTCCACGGCTTCGGGAGTGGCGACGCCTTCCATGACCGCGAAGGCGGCTTCGTTGATCAGCGGCATCAGGACGCGATTGGAGACGAAGCCGGGGGCGTCGTTCACGGCGACGGGTTTCTTTTCGAGTTTTTCGCAGAGCGCCATGGTGATCTGGAAGGTGTCGTCGCTGGTTGCCAAGCCGCGGATCACTTCTACAAGTGCCATCACCGGGACGGGATTCATGAAGTGCATGCCGATGAAACGGTCTGGGCGGCTGGTTTGCGCGGCGAGTTGGGTGATGGAGATTGAGGATGTGTTGCTGGCGAGGATGACTGCGGGCTTCAGCACGGCGTCCACATCTTTCAGGAGGCGGACTTTCAGGTCGAGCTGTTCGGGGACGGCTTCTACGGCGAAATCAGCGGCGGCTAGCGCGGAGGTTTCGGTGGTGGGTTGGATGCGCGCGAGGATGGCGGGCTTCTCGGCTTCGGTGATTTTGCCCTTCTTCACTTCGCGATCGAGATTTTTGGTGATGGTTTCGATGCCGCGATCGAGGAAGCGCGTTTCGACGTCGCGCAAGATTACTTTGTAGCCCGAGCGGGCGAAAACGTGGGCGATGCCGTTACCCATGGTGCCCGCGCCTAGCACGGCTACGGTCTTAATTGCATCGGCCGACATGAAACCTCCGGAATGTGTGGTGGATGTAGAGGAGGTAAAGGAAGCATAGGAGGTGGAGGAACGTCAAGCGGGGCGGAGGACGGATGTGGAGGAGGTAGAGGATGGAAAGGAGGTAGAGGAGCGCTTCGCGACGGTCGATCGTGGTTGCGCCGCGGTTTGCTCAGTCGCGGGAACTGCGGCGCTTGCTTGTGGACGCCAGGCGGCAGGCCATGCGGAGGAGATCTTGCAGGGCTTCGGGTTGCACGCGCGAGAGACGCACTAGGACCCATTCGTAATTGCGGTAGTGATCGGTGATGTAGTACGTGTCGGGATCGGCGGCTAGCAGTTCGTCACGCTGCTCGAAATCGGTGCGCACGACGATGGTCGAATCGAGGTCCTGATGCAGGCGGACGAAGAGCGCGCCGCGGACTTTGAATGCGGGCGTGCCGTAGGAGGTACTTTCTTCGACGTGGTCGAGCGGGAACGAAATTTGGCGCACGGTTTCCCAGGTTGCGGGCACGCTGGTGGCTTGACGATTGCGCTTCGTTGGCTTGGGTTTCGGAGTTTTGGGGGGACTGCGGCGTACGGGCATCAAGCCTCCAGGACGAATTAGAGGTAGAGGAGGTAAAGGATGCATAGGAGAGAGCGGAAGGTCAAGACGCGTCTAGGACTTGAAGCGAAGGAGATGAGGGAAACGTTGGGAAGCGATCTTCTATACACGAGTCAGGGCGGAAGGCGGAGAAGCCAGAGCCAGCCACGCGGCCAGGGACGCGAGTTTTTCGTCCTGCGACCACGGAGGACCGAGCGGACGGCCGAGATCGGCGATGCGGCGCGTGAGATCGTTGGGTTTGAGTCGCAGAATGCGAGAAGTTTCGTTCAGAAGTTCGCGTTCCTTGACGGTCGCGCTTGCGAGGCCGCTGTGCGCGCTTGCGTGGAGGATTGCGCGGCGGAAGAGTTCGCCATCGGCGGTGTGAATCAGCGCATGGGACGCCAGGATTTGAGGCAGCGGGGGAAGCTGTCTGCCGGAAGCCAGCACCAGACCGCTGCGCTTCAGTTCGTAGCCTTGCTCGTGGAGACTTTTCTCCAGCTCGTTGATTGCGCTCAGGGCGAGGGCTTCTGCTTGCGTCTCGACGCGCGAGATGAAGGCGCGGGCTTCGTCGAGCGGCATTCTTTCGCCGGTGTGATAGGGCTGACGGAGCCGGTAAGTGAATTTCTCAACGAGGTGAACGCGCTGGCGCGCCAGGACGTTGGGGACGCCCTTGGTGACGGAGAGCGCCACGACCGCGGTCCAGCCGGAATGGGCGCGGAAACCGAGGGCTGCGGATTTCATGGACGCTCCAGGCGCTAGAATGGGGTAGAGGAGGTAAAGGAAGCACAGGAGGTGGAGGAACGTCAAGTGCGCAGCCAGTGGCGGACGACTCGGGCGTGGTGAAAATCGAAGAGAGGTCCCTGCCTGCGGCTGGCAGGCCTCGTCGCTGCGCTCCTCGGGATGACAGCTGCTTTTTTGAGTGCCGCCGCATACACGGAGCGGAGAGATGGCGGGAGCATGTCGCCGCGAACGGCGAAGAGCACAGACCCTTCGGTCCTGCTACTGGCAGGCCCTCAGGGCAGGCAAGAGTGGCTGTGCCACAACGACTCCTACTGGCGTTCGATGGCTACGGCTACTGCGTTGCCGCCGCCCAGGCAGAGGGCTGCTATGCCGCGCTTTAGGTTGCGGCGCTGCATTTCGTACAGCAGCGTGATCAGCACGCGTGCGCCGGAGGCGCCGATGGGATGGCCCAGAGCTACTGCGCCGCCGTTTACGTTGACTTTTTCAGGGTTGAGTTTCAGGACGCGCGTTACGGCGATCGCGGCAACCGCGAAGGCTTCGTTCAGTTCGTAGAGATCCACATCCTTGTCGCGGTCCCATCCGGTTTTCTTCAGCAGCTTTTCTACGGCGTCCACTGGAGCCATCATCACCCACTTGGGTTCGACGCCGCTGACCGCCTGCGCGACAATGCGCGCCATTGGTGATTTGCCGAGGCGCGCGGCATTTTTTTCGCTGGTGACGATCAGCGCGGCGGCGCCGTCATTGGTGCCCGGCGCGTTCCCAGCCGTTACGGTGCCGTCTTTCGTGAATGCGGGCTTCAACTTGGCCAGTGCTTCGAGTGAAGTGTCTTCGCGCGGGGATTCGTCGGTCTTGATGATGACCGGCCCGCCTTTTTTCTGCGGGATTTCGACTGGAACGATTTGCGCGCTGAAGAAACAGGATTTTATGGCGCGGATCGCTTTCTGATGGCTGGCGAGCGCGAACTGATCCTGCTCCTGGCGCGAGATCCCATATTTTTCGGCGACGAGTTCGCCGGTGACGCCCATGTGATAGTTTTCATAGACGTCCCAGAGGCCGTCGGTGATCATCGAATCGAACATTTCCTGATTGCCGAGGCGGTAGCCGCTGCGCGCGCCTTTCAGCAGATAGGGGCAATTGGACATGGACTCCATGCCGCCGGCGGCGACGACTTCGGATTCGCCGAGCTGCACGGCTTGCGCTGCGAGAGCCACGGCTTTCAGTCCCGAACCGCAGACTTTGTTGATGGTCATGGCGGCGACGCGGGAATCGAGTCCGCCGCGCAGCGCGGCCTGACGCGCGGGATTCTGGCCGAGGCCGGCCTGGACCACATTGCCCATGATCGCTTCGTCCACCAGATTCGGTTCGATTCCGGCGCGGCGCACGGCCTCGGCGACGGCTTTCGCGCCGAGTTCGGTGGCAGAGAGAGGCGAGAGGCCGCCCATGAATCTGCCGATGGGCGTGCGGACGGCGCTCAGGATGACTGGCTGTTCGGTGCCGGAAATTGCCATGATCAGTGCTCCTTCAAGATGACGCACAGGTCCGATGGTCTGTGCCGCAAACCCGGAAAGTACAGTATAGGCGTGCGGGCGGAGGTGGTCAATTTGGCGAAGGGATGGCGGACAACCTGTGAGCACCATGTCGCGCCAATGCCCGATTAACGCATTAACCGGTGGGTACCGGGAGCTGATTTCATCAGGTTCCAGGGCGGTTGGCTCGTCGGACCACTCGGCCCAAGACCGATTCTTCATTTTCGAGAAGTCGCTGTGCTTCTCTAAAAGTTGAGCCAGAGCGGTTCGATGCATTGGCCATCCGCAGAAGAGTTGCCATCTTATCTTCAAAATCCCCCTCTTCCCACGGACTAGGTTCGTAAACGGGCCTCCCCGACTTGTAGTGTTCTGAACCGAACAAGCGGTTCTTGTCTGTGTCATGGAGAGAAGAGTCCCTCTCTTTATAAGCAGCGTAATCAATTCCAGAAATTACCTTTTCCCGAGCTTCATCCAGTGTCATTTATAGAACCGTACGCCCATGGCAGAGAGAGTTCCAAAACTGAGCTGCTGGATCCTGGTAAACGCATTAACCGGATAAGTCAATTTTGGATGAACTTGCCTTTGCTGACATCGACGTGCTCTGCAAGCTTTAGCCAGTCTCTCGAATGCGGTATCGGGCCTACAGTCCCGCCTCGATTGGGAGCGTCTTATTTAGGTTTTGAAGTCCCAGTTATCTTCGTATCTCTCGACCGTTGGGGTTGGTAGCGCGTATTTGTTATTCTCGAAGCCGATACGAAGGACTCGCATTTCTGTGTTTTTGACCTTCTTACCTTCTTTCTTTTTCTCCATTCGCCACAATTCGTGTTGCTCTTTGACGTACCGAGCAACAAAGTCGCTAGGGACGATGAAGAAGCGGGACTTATGTGTTGACTTCCAGATGATGACGAAACAATAGAAAAGTGAAGGGTCAGCAATCGTCTCGTGTTTCTCGCTCATCAGCCAACCACCGATGACCTTCCCGAAAATCTTTGACTCGGAGACTTCTTTGTCGCTTTCGCGTAGCTTTGTCTTAACTTCGAGTTTGAACATTTTGCTGCTTTGCGGATCAGAAACCAAAATGTCCACACCTTTAGTGCGCCCCAAGGTCATATTCGCGTCGTAGTTTCGCAGCGCAAGTTGCGAAAGCACCGCGAACTCGCCAGCAAGAGAGACGGCGTTCTTGTCTTTCGTTTTCATAGCCCTGAGTACGCACAGTGTCTCGCTATTGGACTACATACTCAACGAGCTTTGAAGAGAAACGTGAGGAGGGTAGTCCCTTTTCCCCGTCCCTATCCGCATACCCGTCAATTTGGCGAACCGCAGAAGGTGGGCGCCGGACAAAACTTTATGCGAGGTTTAGCTGCCAGGAAACGCCGAAACGGTCGGTCACCCAGCCGAATTTCCGGTTGAAGCCGTAGTTGTCGAGGGGCATGGGCGCGGTGCCGCCTGCGAGGAACGCGGAGTAGAGCCGATTAATTTCGTCTTCCGAGGCGCAGTCAACGAAGAACGAGAACGCCGCAGTGAAGGAAAAGGCGTGCCGCACAAAGCTATCTATGCACATTACGGTTTCGTTTCCAATTCTAAAGGTAGCTTTCAAGACCGAGCCAGCGGCGCCTGGACCATCGGGGCCGTAGCGGACAACGTCAAGCACTTCGGCGCCAGGAAACAGGGACACATAGAAGTTCATCGCTTCCTCGGCTTTGCCCTCAAACATGAGAAACGGACGAACGTTTAGCTGCGTCATTTTGCTTCCTCTTGCGTCGAACTGCGTGCGCCAAGACTGAACTGCCAGTCATCTGAACCTAATTTGCGAAGCGACGATTGGCTGGAATAGCGCTCCATTCCTCAGCCAGAATGGCGTAGAGATAGGTGTCGCGCCATTCACCTTTTTCCAGCGCGTTCTTCAGGTACAGCGCCTCGCGGCGCATGCCGAGCTTTTCCATCACGCGATAGGACGCGTGATTTTGCGCGTGGCAGGTGGCCCAGACGCGGTGCAGGTTCAGCGTTTTGAACGCGACGTTGAGAATGGCGCTCGCGCTTTCGGTCATATAGCCGTGGCCCCAATATTTGCGGCCGAGAACGTAGCCGAAATCGGCGGTGAGGTTCTTGCCGTCCTGGACGCGCAGCTCAATCGAGCCGATCATGCGTCGTTCGGTTTTCAGTTCGATGGCCAGGCAGACATCGTTGCGCGGCCATTTTGTTTGCGCCTGGAGAGCGCGAGCGAGGAATGCCTGAGTGGCTTCGCGCGTGTTGGGGCCCCAGATCATCAGGCGCACGACTTCGGGGTCGGAGGCGTATTCGTGGATGGCGTTTTCGTCGTCCGCGCGGATTCCGCGCAGAAGCAGGCGCTCGGTCTCGATGGGAAACCACGGGTCCATTTGCCAATGATAGCGAAGAGCGAAGCGTATTCCGAGTCCGATTCGCGCCCGAGGAATCTGCTTGGGGCGGACTCCGGCGAAAAGCAGATCCCTCGCTGCGCTCGGGATGACATTCGCGTTGCATTTTTGCAAACTTCAAGACCGCGACCGATAGAGACGCGTCTTCCTGAGTATTCCGAAGTAGTTCGGGGGCGCGTTGGTGCAGCTGATGTTTCGCCTTCTATTCGCCTGCGGAGACATCTGTTAAGATAGGCCTGCGAGAATCCTGAGCAATGAATCCGAAAGAAAATGCGGCGCGCAATGCGGGACTCAATGCCGCCCAGCGCGCGGCTGTGGAGCATGGCGACGGTCCCCTGCTGGTGATAGCCGGCGCGGGTACCGGCAAGACGCGGGTGATCGTCGAGCGCATCGGCAATCTGCTGGAAACCAATCCTGAGCTTGCCGGCGAAAACATTCTGGGGCTGACGTTCACGGACAAGGCCGCGGGGCAGATGAAGTATCGCGTGATGCAGGCGGTGGGCGAGCGGGCCGAGGGCGTGTGGCTGAGCACGTTTCATAAGTTTTGCATCGAGTGCGTTTTGCAGTCCGTAAATCCCGACACCCAGCCGCTCGATGACATTGACCACAAAATTCTGCTGCGTCGCCACATCGGCGAGCTCGGCCTGAAACATTTCCGGCGCCTGCAGGATCCCGGCGAATTCATCAGCGACTTCGTGAAATTCTTTTCACGCTGCCAGGACGAGTTGGTGACGCCGGACGATTACCAGCGCTATGTGGAAGGCCTGCGCCGAAAACACGAGACCCAGAAAAAATCGCTGGAGGCTGATGCGCTGGAAATCGCAGAGAGTGAAATTGCGCGACAGGAAGAACTGGCGCGCGTCTATCGCGTGAGCGAGCGGCTGCTGCGCGAGCGCAACCTGCTGACGTTTGGCGCGCAACTAATGCACGCGGTGCAATTGTTGCGCGACGACGAAGCGCTGCGGCGGAAGATGCATGAGCAATATCGCTACATTCTGGTGGATGAATTTCAGGATACGAATATCGCGCAGCTGGAGCTGCTGTGGCTGCTGGCGGGCGAGCGGCGGAATATTGTGGCGGTGGGCGACGACGACCAGGCGATTTACCGGTTTCGGGGAGCGTCGTTCGGCAGCTTCACGATTTTTCTGAAGCGCTTTTGCGGCGTAAGCGACGCGAAACTGGGCGCGGCGGCCGCGAAAAAGTTCCTGGTCTCGCTTTCGCAGAACTACCGCTCGACGCAGCGGATTCTCCGCGTGGCCGGCGAAGTGATCTCGCACAACGAAAAATCGCCGCTGCTGCCGCTCAAGTTGTTGACCACGGAAAATCGCGAGGGCGAGCAAATTCGCGTCGCGGAATTCGGCATGCCGGAGGAAGAAGCTCACTGGGTGACTTCCGAGATCGTGCGGTTGCACCAGGCTGGGGCGCGCTGGCGCAATTTCGCGGTGTTGTACCGCAAGCACAATCATCGCGAGAAACTGGTGGACTGCTTGCGCCGGCAGGAAATTCCGTTTGTGATCCGCAAGCTATCGATTTTGGAAAGCACGCTGGTGCGCGATCTGTTTGCGTGGCTGCGGCTCATTGTGGCGCCGGCGGACAATGTGGCGTGCGCGCGAGTGTTGGCTGCGCCGTATTGGGGCCTGGAGCCGCGCGACCTGGTGCGGCTGGCGGAGCGCGCGGACAAGAATCACCGGCGCCCGCTGAGCGACGAACTGGAAAGCGCGCAGAACGAAGCTCCCTTCGATCGTGACGGGGTGAAGCTTAAAGAGCTTGTCGCGTTGCTGACGCGGTTGCGGCAAAGCGCGCGGCGAAGTTCAGCGACGGAAGTGCTGGATGAACTGATCGCCGGGCTAGGCGTCGCGCCAATGCCTTCCGACCAGGATCGCTATTACCTCGAGCGCTTTGTGACTTTCGTGAGGGAATGGGAGCGCAAGCTCGAGAAAAAGCAACTGCGGGACTTCATCGAATACCTGGCGTATTTCCACGAGGCGGGTGGCGACATCTGCCTGGAAGAAGAAATCGCGGACGACGCGGTGCAATTGATGACGGTGCATGCGGCGAAGGGGCTGGAGTTTCCGCACGTCTTTATTTTGCGGCTTTCGCGGAACGACTTCCCTTCCGGCGCACGCAAGGTGGTCTTCGAATTTCCTCCGGAGATGATGAAGGAAGAAAAACCCGAAGGCGACTTCCGGATTCAGGAGGAGCGGCGGCTATTTTACGTGGCGTTGACGCGCGCGGAGCGGCAACTGACGCTTTCGACGCTGGTGAACAAGCGTAAGAAGCCTTCGCTATTTCTGGAAGATTTCCTGGCGAATCCGAAGATCAACAAATTCGACACCAAGCAACTGGAGCCCAAGGTCCAGGTTCCCGCGGCGCTGGAGACCACCGGCCCGGAGGCTTCGTCCGCCGACCCGACACAATTGTTTCCTCCGGGGAGCGAGCCGACGCGCGCGTATTCACGCGTTGCGCTGTGGGCCAAGGCGTTTCATCCGCCGCGCCCCGAGCCGCTGCAACTGAGCGCTTCGGCGATTGATGCGTACGACCGCTGCCCGATGCGCTACATGTTCCAGTACGTCTGGAGCATTCGCGGCGGGCCGCACGCGATGGCCACTTTCGGCAACGTGATGCACACGACGGTGAAGGAATTTGTAAGCGAGGTGGGCAAGCGCCGAAAAATTCCATTTACCGAGGTAGCGGCGATCTATGACCGCGAGTGGTCCGCGGCGGGATACATTGACGATTATCACCAGGAGGAATACCGCAAGGCGGGCCGCGAACAATTGGAAGCGTTTCATAAGACGTACGTCGCGGCGCCGGCTGACGTGCTGTACCAGGAAAAAACGTTCGAACTGGCGCTGGAGCACGATGTGATCGTCACCGGCCGCATGGACCAGGTGAATCGCATCGAGGGCGATAAGGTCGAGATTGTTGATTACAAGACGGGGAAGCCCAAGGATGAAAAAGCCGCGGCGAAAGATTTGCAGCTGGGCGTGTACGCTCTGGCGGCGCGGGAAGTGCTGGATCTCGATCCGGTGCGATTGGTGTTTTATAACCTGATGACGAACGAGGCGGTGGCCGCGACGCGCGACGCTAAGGCGCTGAAAGAGACGAAAGAGAAAATCGCGGAAGTGGCGGACCAGATTCGCGCGCGGGAATTTTCCGCGAAGCCGGGGTTTGGGTGTGGATTCTGCGATTACAAGCCGCTGTGTCCCGCGCACGAGCAATTGATTTCGATACGGGCGCGAAAACCATGAACTATCCGCGGGCAGAGACGGGGCGGCGAGCTGGACCATCGCGCTGTGTCGTGAGCTGAGAAAAGAGCCGGCGGGACGACGCGGCGCTACAAAAAAACGGGGCGTCCGATGAATTGGACGCCCCATTTTTATTTCCGGATCGGGCTTCGCGGTAAAACGAAACCCGGGATGGTTCCGCGCAAGAACTACTGTGGAACTTTCTCCCGGCGATTCAGCAGCGCCGAAAATTGAAGCGCGCTCAAATCGCTTCGTCAATCTATAAAGGCGCGCGCGAGTGAAGTCAAGAAGAAAAACTTTTCAGCGGACGCGATTTATGAAACAACGCGCGCCGCGCGCGGGAGGAGCGACGCGAAATTTAGTGCAAACCGCTCTGGTAATAGCCCTGGCGCGCGCTTACATCGAGATCGGGGCGGCGCACGCGGACTTCGATGCTGTGATAATCCTTGGTGCGATCGGTATCTTGCGGTTGAAACGTGAGCGTGTACTGATTGCGAGCCTGTTCGGTGACGGAAGCGTAGAGCCCTTCGAGCCCGCGGTCGCTGCTGGCGTAGAAAGTATCGCCACCGGTGGATTCCGCGTATTTTTCGAGGCGCGTACTTTGCTTCTGGAGCAAGGCGTGGCCAACGGAAATGGAGTAGACGGACACATCGTACTTGAGCAAGAGCTGCAAGACTTGGTCCCAGCTGTGTTCGTTCTCGTGGGAATTATTTCCGTCGGAAATCAGGAAAATAATCTTGCGGCGATCGCGCCCGCGTCCTCTGAGCATGTCGGCCGCAGCGTACACGGCGTCATCCAGGTCCGTGGTTTCCTTCGGTTGCTGCACGCCGCCCGTGGTTGGAGCGCCCGTTTCGAGCGAACGTCCGTTGGCGGTGGCGCCGGCGGTCAAAGGGCCGCCGAGGGGAGAGCCGGGGTAGCGGTAAGCGAGCTCCATGCGCTTGAGCTTGGTGAAAAGCTGATCGTTATTGAATGAAAAATCGGCGACGGTATTGGGAAACTGGTCGTAAGTGACCAGAGCCACTTCGTCGTTGGGGCCAAAGCCGCCGGAAATCGCGGTGAGGCTTTTCTGCACCTGCTCGGCGGATTTGATGGAGAGATGGTTGTCAATGAGAACGACGGCCGAAAGCGGGAAAGGATCGGAAGTGAAATAAACAATCTGCTGCTCTACGTTGTCGCAAAAGACGCGAAAGTCATTTTGTTGCAAGTCGCCGATCAGGGCGCCGTCGTGATTTTTCACAGTGACCGGAACGATGACGAGCGTGGTACGGCTGATAATCTTGGTTCGCGTGTTCTGTCCTTGCGACTGGCCCGTCTGCGGCTGCGGCGTCTGCGTGGCCGGGACTTGCGAATTGGGCACGGGCGCCGGAGTGCCCGGCTGCACTGGCGGAGGCAACTGACCCGGCTGAACGGGGGGCTTGTTCTGCTGCTGGCCGCTTGGGGAAGCCGGCACCTGAGGCCACGCGGAATTGCCGGCGAAAAGGAATACAATACCGAGGGTCAGGATTGCTCGCGTCATCGAGATTTCTCGTTTCGTGCCCAGTGGCACGGTAGCGTTTTTGCGCTCATACTGCGAACCCGGCCGCCACCGCCGAACATCCGCTGGCGCGCCCGATGCATCGTATCAAACGCGTTCGACCTCAGGGAGATTATACAATGCGGCTGACCAGCCTCGCGGCGGGCATTTTTGCGGTGGCCATAATCGGATATGTGGGCGTAGCAACGGAGACGCCGGCGAAAGGAGCGGGAACTCAGGATTCCGCGACGACGCTAACGCCCCTTGCGCACGCGAAGCAACAGCAGGAGGCGCCGCAGTCCCAGCAGCCGCTGCAAGTGCAGACCACCATCGTGAACGTTTTCGCGACGGCGCGCGACAAACGCCACGCGATCGTTACGGATCTCACCAAGGATGACTTCAAGGTTTCCGAAGACGGCGTGGAGCAGAAGGTCGCTTTCTTTTCCAAAGAAGTGAACATGCCGATCACGCTGGGGCTCTTGATTGATACCAGCGCCAGCATGGATCGCATGATTGACGCCGAGCAGGACGCGGCTTCGCGATTCCTGAGGGAGGTGATGCGCCCGAAAGACGAAGCCATGGTCATCACTTTTGACTTCGACGTGGACCTGCTGGCGGATTTCACACAGGACACTTCCGTGCTGGCCAGCGCCATCCGGCGGGCGCGAGTGAATTCGGTGGGCGGGGGCGGCGTCGTCACTCCCGGAACGATTCCGCAGGGCAACAACAGCGGCGGCACGGATTTATACGACGCGATCTATCTGGCTTGCCACGACGAACTGGCCAGCGAAGCGGGCCGCAAGGGCGTGATTATTTTGACGGACGCGGAAGATACCGGCAGCAAGCTGAGAATGCAGGATGCGATCGAGGCCGCGCAGCGAGCCGACGCCGTCATCCACGTGCTGCTGATTTCGGACCGCATGGCGACCTTCGGGACAGGTCCGGGCGTGGCGCGAAAGATGGCGGAAGACACGGGCGGGCGCGTGATTGACGTACACAACGAGAAGTCGCTGGAAAAAGCGTTCGATGAGATTTCGGAAGAGCTGCGTTCGCAGTACGTGCTGGGCTACTACCCGACCAACGTGAAGCGCGATGGGACGTTTCGCAAAATTCAGGTGACGGTGAACCGGCCGGATGTGAAATTGCTGGCACGCAAGGGCTACTACGCGCCTTACAAATAGAGGCGAGATTTTCCGGCACCACTTGGGACCGTTACCTCCGCAGAATCCACCGCAGAGACGCTGAGTCCGCAGAGAAAACCACGGATAATTATTTGCTGGGCGCCAGGGGTGATGTGGGGGACGTGGCGAAATAGCCTTTGCGCGTCCGGACGGTCAGGCCTTTGCGGTCGGTTTCCACATCAATCTTGTGGTACTGGCCGGTGGATTGCGCGTTCGTGGGCGAATAAGCGATGAAGTACTGGCTGCGCAGCTCGGTGCCGATATCCACGAAGGATTGCGCGAGGTCGTCCACTTTATAGGGATAAAAGACGCGGCCTCCGCTCTGATCCGCGAATTCCTCGAGAACTTTGTCCCCACCTTCGACGTGCATCTTACGCGGTTTGTCGCCATCAATCGCCAGCCAGTCGGTATTGGTGCTAATGCAATAGATGGCAGCCTCGGCGCGAATGGCCGCTTCCACGGATTCGCTCAAGGCGTGATCGCTGAGGTTGTCATCGCCGTCGCTGATGACCACCAGCACGCGGCGAACTTCGGGGTTCGGTCCTTTGGGTAACGGAGGGTTGGAAAGTTTCTCGGCGGCCAGAAAGATCGCATCGTTGAGAGCGGTGCCGCCGCCGGCGCGCTGCTTGCGAATGGCGTCGGTGAGCAGGGCGAGGTCGCCGGTAAAATTCTGAATGATCTCCGGCTCGTTGTCGAAGGTCATCAGGAAGGCTTGGTCCTGATTTCTGCGGATGACATGCTGCAAAAAATCCATTGCGGCGTCTTTTTCGAATTCCAGGCGAGGGCGAATGCTATTAGAAGTATCGAGGAGGATACCGATGCGCAGCGGGAGATCGGTGTCGCGGCCAAAGTAGCGGATTTCCTGCGGGGCGCCGTCCTCCAGAATTTTGAAATCGCTCTGATCGAGATCGGTGACGAAGTTGCGGTGGCGGTCCATCACGGTGGCGACCAGATGCACCAGCCCCGTGGTTGAAACGATGGGAGGCGTCTTCCCTTGCGTGGGCTCCTGCGTGGCGGCGCCCGCAGCCGCAGGCTGGCTCTTGGTTTGTGCGGCATCCGGCTGCTCCGGAGCGGCTGCGGGAGGCGGAGGGGAGGCCGGAGTTTGCTGGGCACGCGAGCGGGCGGCGAAAATTATGACGAGCGCAAACAGCACGAGGATGAAGCGCGATGCTTTCACGCCAACCATCATAGGTAATCCTGCAACGCAGCGTCAATCGAACTATCGGGCGCCGCCGTGGCCGGATTGGTGAGGCGGCCGAGAACGCGAATGTACGCCACCAACGCCTCGGGCAAAGGCGCGCGAAATTCCATCTGCTTACCCGTGCGGGGGTGTGCAAATGCGATGCGCGCGGCGTGCAGGAAGTTGCGCCCGAGCGACGGGAGCAGTTCGCGGCCGATGCGTTCTTCGTGAGGCGCGCCGTAAAGCGTGTCACCCACCACGGGGAATCCCAGCGCGGAAAAATGGACGCGGATCTGGTGGGTGCGTCCGGTGTGCAGGTCCGCCTCGATGAGCGAGAAATTGCCGAGGCGCAAGCGCAAGCGCCAATCCGTGCGAGCCTCGCGGCCTTCGCTGCGGCGGCTGGTCATGCGCGAACGGCGGCGCAGGTCGCGTGCGACGGGCAGCTCGATGATTCCTTTATTGCCCTTCACGAGGCCGTGAAGCAGCGCGAGGTAAGTTTTCTGCACGCGGCGCGCGCGAAACTCTTCGATGAGTTTCAAATGCGCTGCATCGTTGCGGGCAATCACAATCGCGCCGGAAGTTCCTTTGTCGAGGCGATGTACGATTCCCGGCCGCAACGGGCCGCCGACATTTGAGAGGCCGCTCGCTCCGAAATGATGCAGGAGAGCGGCGACGAGCGTGCCGGTATCCGCTCCGGCACCGGGATGAACGATAATTCCGGCAGGCTTATTGATCACGGCGATGTCCGCGTCTTCGTAGAGGAGGGTTAGCGGAATATTTTCGGGTTCGACGCCAGGCGGCAGCGGTGCTGGAACTTCGACAGAGATTGTTTCGCCGGATTCCACGTGGTGGGAGGGTTTCTTGGCGATGCCGCTTACCAGGACGCGGCCTTCGTCAATCAGAGTTTGAAGGTGGGTGCGGCTGATGTCCGGGAATTGCGCGGCTAGAAAACGATCGAGGCGCTGGCCGGCTTGTTCTGCAGCGACCGTGAATTCGCTACGGCTCGTCGCGCCATCGTCATCCCGTTCGAAATTGTCGTCGGTGTCTGAGTAATCGTGCATGAAGAGATCGTGGATTCGGTCGCGTTGACGAGAAGCGGGCACGGCCCTCCTGCGGCGGGCGGGTATGCGGTGCCTCTACACTGCCTTGATTACAGTGGTGAGCGACAAAAACGCTAGCCGACTTTGACGCTGGAGGGCCGGGTCCCGCAGCACCATCCGGGACGCAAACGACGCGTCTGAGACCCGCCCCTACGGATCGCCCAGTAACAATCCTACAAGTGTCAATCGCCGGTGGCTACGCTGGATATGGCGGGAGGCGTGATGGGCGCTTTCCCTTGCAGGCCGCGCCACCAGAGAAACGCGCCAGTAATGATGAGCCCTACGCTCACTAATTGCATCAGCGAAACGCTGTCATGAAACATCATGGAGCGGCCGGGATCGCCGCGGAAAAACTCGATGATGCCGCGCTCGGTGCCGTACAACATCAAATAGGCTCCGAAAATCTGGCCGACGAAGCGCTGGCGCTTGCCGAGCCACATCAAAAACAGGAAATTCAGAAATTCGAGAGAGGCTTCGTATAGCTGGGTGGGATGCAGATGCACGCCCAGCGGTGTTCCGGCGAGCGTTGCGGCGGTGGGATTCGTGAAAGTGACGCCCCAGGGTTCGGTGGTCGGCTTGCCGTAGCAGCATCCAGCGAAAAAGCATCCCATGCGCCCAATGGCGTGGCCGATGGGCAAGGCGGCGGCGCAGGTATCGAGCGTGGGCAAGAGCGCCATTTTCTGGAAGTGCGTGTAGAGCAAAATCGTCAGGACGCCGCCCACCACGCCGCCATAAAACGTGCCGCCGGATTGAAACGTCGCAATGCTGAAAATCTCGCGCGGGTTCGCCATGTAGTAATCCCACGCGCTGAAAATCAGCCATATTTTCGCGACGATCAGCGCCACGAGGACGAAGTAGATGCCCATGTTCCAGAGCTTGTCGGGGTCCACGCCGGCGCGGGGCGCCTGGCGGCGTCCGTACCACAAACTGATGAGCACGCCGGAAGCGACCAGCACGCCGTAGGTGTAAATCGGAATGCCGCCGAATTGGAAAAGAATGGGATGCATCTTTACGCGCGCTCCTGAGTAGGATGCCGCGCGTCGCGAAAGAGTTCCACGACTACCAGGGCCGCGCCGATAACGATGGCGGAGTCGGCGAGGTTGAAGGTGTACCAATGATGAGCGCCCACGTGAAAGTCAATGAAGTCAGTGACGCTGTGATGCAGAACGCGATCCAGCACGTTTCCCAGCGCGCCTCCCAGTATCAGCGCGATGCCGCACTCGCCGGCGCGTCCGCCGGCGCGGCCGGTGGCCAGCAGCCAAATCAGCATGGCGATCACGGCTACCGAGAAAACAATCAGAAGCGGCCCTCGCCAGGGGTTTTCGGAATCGGCGAACAAGCCGAAAGCGACGCCGGGATTGGTGGTGTGCACCAGATTGAGCAGGCCGGGAACCAGGACGCGCAGCGAGCCGGGCGCGGTCAATTTTTCCACGGCGTGCTTGCTGATTTGGTCCGCGGCCAGCGCGCCGAGCGCGAGCAGGCTCAGTGCGATCAAGTGCGGACGCGACGCTTCAGGCATCAGGACTGCACGCTCCCCACCAGAACACCGCCATCGCGTTCGATTTCCGCGAGTGCCGCGAGACAGCGCTCGCAGAGCGTCGGGTAGTCCGCGTTTTCGCCGACGTGGGTTGAATAGTTCCAACAGCGCTCGCACTTGCCGCCTTGCGCGCGCTCGACGCGAATATCCAAACCCTCTAAATGTGATCCGGGCGCAGCGAGGACCACTTGCGACACAATGAAGAGTCCCGGCAGAACGGTTACGTATTTCTGCAAGAGATTGCCGAGTTCCGCGCTCGTCGCAATCGCTACGCGCGCTTCAAGACCGGACGAGATCGTTTTGGCGGCGCGGGCTGGTTCGAGAGCTTTCAACACTTCTTCGCGGACCACGAGCAAGCGGTCCCAATTCTTCGCGCGCGCGTCGTCGAGAGCGCGTTCGTATTCTTCGGCGGACGGGAAAGTGGCCATATGCACGCTTTGCGGCTGGCCCGAGCCGCGCGGCATGTGTTTCCAAACTTCCTCGGCCGTAAACGCGAGGATCGGCGCGATCAAGCGAACCAGCGCGCTGGCGATGCGGTGCACGGCGGTCTGCGCGGAACGGCGGCCGCGATTATTCGGCGCGAACGTGTAGAGGCGGTCCTTCAGCACGTCAAAGTAGAACGCGCTGAGGTCCACCGTGCAGAAATCGTGCAGCGCGTGGTACACGCGATGAAACTCGAAATTGTCGTACCACTCGCGACATTGGCGCACGAGAGCGCCGGTGCGGCGCAGCATCCAAGCGTCCATCTCCCACAAATCCGCGTCGGCCACGGAATCTCGCACGGGATCGAAATCATTCAGATTACTGAGCGCGAAGCGAAAGGTGTTGCGGATCTTGCGATAGGCTTCGGCGAGCTGCGTCATCATCGCTTCGGAGATGCGCACGTCCGCGGTGTAATCCTGCGAGACGACCCAGACGCGCAGCAAATCCGCGCCCCATTTCGCGCAGATTTCCGCGGGATAAATGGCGTTGCCGAGCGACTTGGACATCGGCGCGCCTTTTTCATCCAAAGTCCAGCCGTGCGTCATCACTTGCCTGTAGGGCGCGGCCCCCCGCGTGCCAATCCCCACCAGCAAGGAGCTCTGGAACCAGCCGCGATACTGGTCCGGACCTTCGAGGTACACATCCGCCGGCCAGCGCTGATTGTCGCGGGTGAGCACCGCAAGATGCGTCGAGCCGGAATCGAACCACACGTCGAGAATGTCCGATTCCTTCCGCCACTTGGCCTCGCCACAGGAACATTTCGTTCCCGGTGGCAGCAGTTCTTCGGCGGTGTGCGTGAACCAGGCGTCGGCGCCTTCGCGCTCGAAGAATGGGAGAACGTGGCGCAGCGCGGCGGCGTCTTTCAATTGCTTGCCGCAGGCGTCGCAATAAAAAACGATCAGCGGCACACCCCAGAAGCGCTGGCGCGAGATGCACCAATCGGGGCGTCCCGCGACCATTTCGTGCATTCGGTCGTGACCCCACGCGGGCAGCCATTTCACTTTATTGATTTCTTCCAGCGCGCGCTGGCGCAACGGCGGCGCTTTCGGCGCGGGAATCGCAGCCGTGCCCGCGTCCATATGAATGAACCACTGCTCGGTGGCCCGGAAGATCACCGGATTGTGGCAGCGCCAGCAGTGCGGATAGCTGTGCGTGATCTTTCGTTCGCCGACCAGCATGCCGCGCTTTTTCAAAAGTTCGACGACAATCGGATTGGCCTCGAAGACGTTTTTGCCTTTGTATTCGGCGAGGCCTTCGACGAAGCGCCCTTCGTCGTCCTGCGGAGCGTAGGCTTCCAGGCCGTATTTTTGACCGGTGCGGAAGTCGTCCGCGCCGTGGCCGGGGGCGGTGTGCACGATGCCGCTGCCTTGATCGAGCGTGACGTAATCGGCGAGCACGCCGGGCGACTGCTGATCGAGGAAGGGATGCTGGAAATTCACGCCTTCGAAATCGGCGCCCTTCCAATTGCCGTGCACGCCGTGAATTTCGAGATTGAGTTCGGACTGCAGAGCGTGCACACGCTCTTTCGCAAGCAGAAGTTTTCCCGCGGAAGTATCCGCCACTGCGTACGCGAAATCGGGATGGAAGGCGAGAGCGCGGTTGGCAGGCAGCGTCCAGGGCGTAGTGGTCCAGATCAGAGCGCTGACGTCGTCGCCCAGGCCAAGCTGTTTTGATTTTTCACCCGCGATCACCGGAAACTTAACCCAGATCGAAGGGCTGGCGTGGTCTTCGTATTCCACTTCGGCTTCCGCGAGCGCGGTACGGTCGAATATGCACCAGTACACGGGCTTCAAGCCGCGATAGACGTAACCCTTCTCAAAGAAATCTATGAAGGCACCGGCGATGGAGGCTTCGTCGCGCGGGTCCATGGTGAGGTAGGGCTTATCCCACTGGCCAAAGACGCCCAGGCGCTTGAATTCCACTTTGTGCTTTTCCACGAAGCCGGCGGCAAATTCGCGGCACATGCGGCGAAATTGCGCGGCGGGAACTTTGCTGGTTTTACCGCCCAATTCTTTTTCGACTTTTGTTTCGATGGGCAAGCCGTGGCAATCCCAACCGGGAATATACGGCGAGCGGAAGCCAGCCATGGTTTTCGACTTGACGATCAAGTCTTTCAGGATTTTATTCAGGCCAGTGCCGAGATGGATTTCGCCGGTGGGATATGGCGGCCCGTCATGCAGCACAAAAAGCGGAGCGTCGGCGCGCGACTCCAGAATCCGGTAGTACAGACCCATGGCCTCCCAAGCGGCGAGCTGCTCGGGTTCGCGCTCGGGCAGCTTGGCCTTCATCGGGAAATCAGTTTTCGGCAGATTCAGGGTGCGCTTCAGGTCAATGAATTTGGCCATTGCTCAGGGGCTCGGACACCTTTCAAAATTTCTATATTGCGCTGTAGAATTGTGCGCGGCACGCCGGGCGCGTCGCCTGGCCCGCGTGGTGCACAAACACGGGTACGAATTGCTGCGCCACGAAAGTTGCAACTCGTATGTTACAATGGTTTTTGAACGGTGTCAGCCGTGCCCGGCCGGACATCCTTTTCCGTGGCTTTGCGTCTAAGGTTAGATAAGACTGCACGGGGGGATTCCAGGCAGCTCAAATGGCAGACTTCACAACGAGAATTGACGACCCCGGCCGCACGACGGCTGAACCGACTCTCCCGATTGGACGGTTCCAATCGCCTCACCAGCAGTCTGAACTGAAGAATTTCATCTCCAACCTGAAGGATTTCCTCACCGAACGCCGCATCAAGTTGAAGGGCGGCCAGCCGGTCGTGTTTGTGCCGCAAGTCTTTGGCGACAGCACGGGATCCAACCTGAAAGAGCTTTTCCGTTCGGCGCCGCGCGGAGCCGTGAAATCCGACCTGCTGGTGAATTGGAATGCGGGGTTCGGAGGATTCTGGCAGAACCTGCGCGACATGATTTCACCTCCGAAGCTGCCACCGCTGCAAACCACCAGCAAGCCGGTGGCGGTGAAGGAAATATGGTCGAAGAACACCCAGTTCACGCGGGTGCAGGCGTTGTCGCTGGCGTTTCACGTGGTGGTGCTGGTGCTGATTATCGTGCCGCTGCTTCCCGAGCTGCTTTCACCGGCAACCACCAAGGCAAATTCAAAGTTGGATGTGATCGCGATTTCGCCCTTCCTGCCAAAGTTGCCCGCTGGGGCGAAGAAGGCAGGGGGTGGCGGCGGTGGCGGAGCACATGATCCCCGACCAGCCAGCGTAGGCAAACTTCCCAAATTCTCGATGACGCAGTTTACGCCTCCCAAGGTGGTCACGAACCCGAACGCGCGACTGGCTATGACGCCGACGGTCCTGGGCCCTCCGGAACTGAAGTTGCCCAGCCCGAACATGAATAACTGGGGCGATCCGCTTTCGAAAGTCTTGAATGACTCGAACGGTCCCGGCAGCGGCAATGGCATCGGGTCAGGGAATGGAACGGGAGTTGGTTCTGGAGAAGGCGGCGGCGTGGGACCCGGGTCGGGCGGCGGCACCGGCGGCGGTCCGTTCAACGCTGGGACAGGCGGTTACGGATATCCCGCATGTATTTATTGCCCCCAAGCGCAATATTCCGATGAAGCCGTGAAGGCGAAGTATCAAGGGACCGTCCTACTGGTTGCGATCATCACGGCGGATGGGAAGGCCACCGACATTAAGGTGGTGAAGGGCCTCGGGCTGGGGCTGGATGAAAAGGCCATCGAAGCCGTGCGGACGTGGAGATTCCGGCCGGCGGCGGGACCGAACGGCAGGCCGGCGCCAGTGCGCCAGACGATCGAAGTCACGTTCCATCTGTACTGATCCTCCTCCCTATCAGCCGGCGCTGCAGGCTGTTCCGCGATTTGCACGTTGACGTGGACGTTTACCTTAAGGACCACGCCATATCTGCGCCGGTCGGCATCTGCTACGATGTGCGGTATGAAAATTCTCTCTCGCGTTTTTGTCATTTTGTTTTTAGGCGTGATCTCGTGCGCCCCGCGCGCCTCCGCGCAAGGCGGCTCCCTACAATTTGTGGCCCACATCACTCCCTCGGGCGGCATTGACGAGCCGGTGCGTTCATTTCCCTTCTACCTGCTGAGCAAGAGCTACTCCGACATCCAGAAAGAAGCGGCGGTGATGGCTCCGGGCGCCAACATGGACGCTTTTATCGCAGGTCTGGAGCTCTCGAAAGAGATGAAGGCCTGGATGAAGTCCAATCAATGGGTGAACCTCTCGGGCGAAGACTTTGTGAAGAAATTGAAACCGGACGACGTGATGAATGTGCCGGAATTTTTCCATGCTTACGTGGAAAGAGAGATCGGCGATTCGACCGTGATGTTTCCCACGCCGAAGTACAAGCCGGAAGACAAAACAAAGGATCCGGAAAAATACGCCCGCCTGAAGAAACAGTATCTGGATGCGGTGCGCGCGTTCCTGATCCAGAATCCCACGTCCACCGACGGAATTGATTTGAGCCTGGAAGACGTAAACCCGGGTCACAAGTGGGATATGTTGAAGGCGCAGGGAGCGAAAGATACCAGCCGCGAAACCAGACAATTGGCGCAGTCCAAATATCTGGTGGCGCGCGCGGACACCGATTTGCAAGGCCAGGGTTACATCCGGGGACTTCGTCCGGGAAATTATTGGCTCAGCACGCTGGACATAGATGCCGCCGCCGGAGACGCCCGAGAACGCTGGGATGTGCCGATCATCGTGCGGCCCGGCGGACCTACCTACGTGATGCTCTCGAATGCGAATGCCGCTCCCCCCGAGCGTGCCAGCATTCGGTAGCGGCATTCGCAGCAAATGAAGGAAGCCTCCGAAATCGCGGGATGGATTCAGCATCTGGCCGGTTCTGACGCAAGACAAAAAGCGGAGTCCGGGTTGCGGCTATATTTGGCAGGAGTGAACCTGTGCATGCCGCTGCTCAGCCAGTGGGCCGGCGATCCTGAATTTCGCGAGCTGACCTTGCCGGGGCGCCTGAGTGAGTCTGCAAACGCCGGAACGGGCGCCAGACCCGCGCCCACAGCCGCAGAAGCATTTCCCCATTTCCCACCTTCGACGATTGTTGTGGGAGTGGCGGTACAGCCCGTCACATTCGAGAAAATTCGCGCTGCGAACGATTCTCCGCGACTTGCGAATGTCCCGCCGGATCAAGACGCGCAGGAGTTCGAGCTGCACCTTGAAGACTCGATTGAATTGGACATCTTGACGACGCGCGCGCCGGGGGGCACCGGCGCGATCGCCCGCTTTCTGGAAAAATTCGGCGAGGGCATTCAGCAGGTGGAGATTTATGTGCGCGACGTGGAGCGCGCGACGGCGATTCTGCGGTCGCGGTTCGGCCTCGCTCCAATTTACCCAGTCACACGCGCGGGCGCCGACGGCACGCGCGTTAATTTCTTTCTCGCCACCACTCCTGACGCGAAAAAGGTGCTAATCGAGCTAGTGGAAGCTCAAGCCTAGGCGGGGCAACCGCTGCGCCGGTGGCGCGCCCGCAAACCGGCCGCGGCGACGCGCGTCGCGCACGAACGGGAATTAACCGCACATTAATTTAGCCGTGCTACACTCTGCTCTAGGGCCACCGCCATTGAGCTTTTCCGCATTCCTAACATCCGAGGAGTTATCTAATGCCATTCGTAAATGAAATCGAAGAATCACAGGCAGACGCCCACCTGCTGGAAATTTACGGGAAGATTGAAAAAGAGCTCGGCTTTCTGCCGCACTATTTCAAGACGTTGGGCGCGAAACCGGCCGCCATCGAAGCGCAACTGCAGCTAAGCC
This sequence comes from uncultured Acidobacteriota bacterium, assembly GCA_963804655.1. GTDB lineage: Bacteria > Acidobacteriota > Terriglobia > Acidiferrales > UBA7541 > Palsa-295. Next base: position 250,861 of record CAWDRE010000005.1, read on the forward strand.
CCGCGGTGATGGCGGATGGCGCGCTGCCCATGCTAATCAAGGAACAGGTCGGGCTGGTGGTCAGCGGGATCAATTCTTCGGCGTATTGCATCATGTTCCACATGGAGTTGCTACGGCGCTTCGGAGTGGAGAAAAACCTGGCGCGGAAGCTGACCACGGACTACGAAAACGCCGCAGTGGAGCCGAAAGTGAAGGAATTGTTCAGGTTCGCGGATAAATTGACGCGGCATCCGGACGACATCGGCGAATCCGATACGGACGCGCTGAAAAAAGCCGGGTGGGATGACGCGGCCGTGCGCGAAACCGTGCTTACCGTGGCTTACTTCAACTATATCAATCGCGTTTCGCTGGGGCTGGGACTGGTCAGCGATTTCTAGAGGTCGCGGCCCGCGCGGCCTCGGCTGCTGCGGCTATTCTCCGCTCTGTTCGAGCAGCTTCGCGACGAGCGCGGTCCAACCCGTCTGATGGCTGGCGCCCAGGCCCGCTCCGTTATCGCCATTGAAATACTCGTAAAACAAAATCAGGTCCCGCCAGTAAGGATCAGACTGAAAGAGGTCCACATTTCCATACACCGCGCGGCGGCCGTCTCGCTGAAGGAACAAATGCGAGAGGCGGCGAGACACTTCGCGAGCAGCCTCCCACAGCGTCAATTGGTTGCCAGAGCCCGTGGGATATTCCACTTTGAAATCGTCGCCGTAATAGTAATGAACGCGCTGCAACGATTCGATCAGCAGGAAATTCAACGGGAACCAGACCGGCCCGCGCCAGTTGGAGTTTCCGCCGAACAAGTCGCCCGTGGATTCGGCGGGTTCGTAATCAACCGATTGCGAATGGCCGTTGACGTCCAGGACGAAGGGATGCTCCCGATGAAATTTCGAGAGCGCGCGGATACCATGCGGCGATAGGAATTCATTCTCGTCGAAAACGTACTTGTAGATGCGCTCGAGTTTGTTGCGGTTGGCGATAGAGAGAAGCAGGCGGGTGCCCTTGTCCGTCTTCTGGCTCATGTCCACGTGTTCGGAGACGTCCGGATTGTGCTTGAGGAACCAATCCATGCGCCGGCAAAATCCCGGGACGCGCGCCAGATCCTCGGGCTCGAAGGCCTCGACGGCGAATAGAGGAATGAGGCCGACCATGGAGCGCACCTTCATCGGCAAGTGCGTTGTCTGCCCCAGATGCAACACGTCGTAATAGAAACCGTCCTTGTTGTCCCACAGGCCGATGCCTTCGCCACCCATATCATTCATGGCTTGGGCGATATAAACGAAGTGCTCAAAAAACTTGCTGGCCACATCTTCGTAGGCCGGGTCTTCGTGCGATAGCTCCATGGCCATGGCCAGCATGTCCAGGCAGAACATAGCCATCCAGCTGGTACCGTCAGACTGCTCGATGAAATTGCCGGGGCCGAGCGGGGTTGAGCGGTCGAAGACGCCGATGTTGTCCAGACCCAGGAAGCCGCCCTCAAATACGTTCTTCCCTTCCGGATCCTTGCGGTTCACCCACCAGGTGAAATTCAGCAGGAGTTTGTGGAATAAGCGCACCAGGAAATTGCGATCCGCCTTCCCTTCGACGCGCCCGGCGATTTTATAAACGCGCCAAGCGGCCCAGGCCATCACCGGCGGATTCACATCGGAGAAATTCCATTCGTAAGCGGGAACCTGACCGCTGGGGCTCATGTACCACTCGCGATGGAAGAGAATGAGTTGCTGCTTTGCGTATTCTGGATCGATCAGAGCCATCGAAACGCAGTGGAAGGCGAGATCCCAGGATGCGTACCACGGGTATTCCCAGGTGTCCGGCATGGAAATCACGTCGGAATTATATAGATGGGTCCATTCGTGATTGCGTCCCTGCTTGCGGATGGGATCGGGAGGCGGCTGAGTGGGGTCGCCCTCGAGCCAGCGGCGCACATCGTAGTGATAGGTCTGTTTGCACCAGAGCAGGCCGGCGAAGGCCTGGCGCTGCACGTGGCGCGCGTCAGCGCTCATATTGGGGTCAATGCGCTTCTCGTAAAATTCGTCCGCCTCTTTCTTGCGTTGCTCGAAGATCGCGTTGAATGACGGCCCGAAAGTATCCTGCGCGGGTGTTTGGGACTGCGAAAGATCCTGGTCGGTGAGCCGCAAGCGGATCGTCCAACTCTGCCCCGGCGCAATCTGCGCGACGAAATGGGCGGCGGCTTTTGTGCCGGTCATCGCTGGATTCACCGCGCCGCGTTCGCCGTTTACGATGTAGCGATGGAAAGCGTCCTTCGCGTAAGGAGTCTTGCTCTTCTGATTGAACAGGCGCTCCATGTTCGTTTCGTTTCCCGTGAAGAGCGTCTCGGGAGCGCCTTCGATGAGCAACCAGCGTTTCCCATAGTGAAATTCGTTTAATGCAAACAGTTCGGCGCCTGCGACGGGCGGCAACCGCCTGACCTCCGGCGCGTCGTAGGGATCGCCCCAGTCCCAGCGATTGCGAAACCACAAGGTCGGCAGCAAATGGAGCGGCGCAGGCTGCGGTCCACGATTCCAGGCCGTAATGCGCACGACGATGTCTTCGTAAGAGGATTTTGCATACTCGACGAAGACGTCGAAATAGCGATTCTCAGAGAACACTCCGGTGTCTATCAGTTCGTACTCTGGATCGTGGCGCGAACGTTTGGCGTTTTCTTCCCGCAGCAGGTCGTAAGGGTATGCCGCCTGAGGATATTTGTAGAGAAATTGCAGGTAGGAGCTGGTCGGAGTGGCGTCCAGATAGTAGTAATACTCCTTGACGTCCTCGCCGTGATTCCCTTCCCGATTGGTGAGGCCGAAAAGGCGTTCCTTCAAGATGCGATCTTTTTCGTTCCAGAGCGCCAGAGCGAAACAGATGTGCTGGTGCCGATCGCAGAATCCGGCGATGCCATCTTCCCCCCAACGATAGGCGCGGGAGCGCGCGTGGTCGTGGGGGAAATAGTCCCAAGCATCGCCATTGGGACTGTAATCTTCGCGAACGGTGCCCCATTGCCGCTCGGCCAGGTACGGACCCCAGCGCTTCCAGTGGGTCACCCGCTCAAGGCTGGCCTGGAGCCTCCGATCTTCGGCTGTCACAGCAGAATCCATGCTCATCTCTTATCGGCAGCGCCTGAGACGCGGATGAAGTTAAGCGTCCTGGCTCGGGGATGGTGGATATTGGGATGCACCGGAACGGCCTGATGCGGCCCCGAAGCACTGTACCCGCAGGGACGGCGGATTGGCAAGGCGGTGTAAGTGGGCTGTTTACATGAAATCAGCACGCGAGCCTGCACATTCGCGAGTGGCGCGGAGTGCGCTGGATTCTGTATTCTCTCTAAGCTGAGTACCGAAACTCGAGCGCTCATCGTGAAGGATCGAACGTAATTCCATCAACCACGACAATCGAGTCGTCATCGCGCGGGAATCTGGATAGGGCCGCGGGTTCGGGGCGAATTGCGCTCTTGCTGGTGGCGATTGCGGCAACCGCAGTGATCGCGCCCATGCTGTTTCTGGGGAACGCTTCAGGCCACGATTTCCAGTTTCATCTGGCTTCGTGGATGGACGTCGCCGGCCAATGGCGCGAAGGTATCGTCTATCCCCGTTGGGCGGAATGGGCGAACTGGGGATTTGGAGAGCCGCGATTTATTTTTTATCCGCCAGCGTCGTGGCTGGTTGGCGCTGCGCTCGGTTCGATTGTGTCGTGGAAAATCGCGCCGGGAGCGTTCATCTGGCTGGCGCTGGTATTGGCGGGATTTTCGATGTGGCGTTTTGCGCGCGAATGGCTGCCGCGACGCGCTGCGATCATGGCTGCAGTGCTGTACGCGGTGAATCCATACCACCTGCTGATCGTTTACTTGCGCAGCGATTTCGCGGAACTGCTGGCCAGCGCACTGTTTCCGCTGGTGTTGTGGGGCGCGCTGCGCCTCCTGCGAGGTCGCGATGGCTGGCGAAGCTGGCCACTGATCGCGCTGCCATTCGCGGCGGTGTGGTTATCGAATGCGCCGGCTGCGGTGCTGGCGACTTATTCGTTGGCGCTGGTGTTCACTGTGGCGGCTGTGTTCCGGCGCAGCGCGCGGATTTTGTTGAGCGGCGGACTTGGAATGGCAGGAGGATTCGGTCTCGCGGCTTTCTACATCTTGCCGGCTGCCTGGGAACAGCGCTGGGTGCAAATTCATCAGGCTTTGGCGGATATGTTGCGCCCCGAGCAGAATTTTCTTTTCACACGCGGCGCAGATCCGGAATTTCTTTTTTTTAACTGGAAAGTCTCGGGAGTGGCGCTCGGGGTAGTCCTGGCGGTTGCTATTGCGGCGGTCTTTGCCGCGCGGCATCGCCGGGAATTGCAGGAACTTTGGTGGATGCTTCTGGCTCTCGGCGGCGCCGCGATATTTCTAATGTTCCCGGCAAGCCTGTTTCTCTGGCGATTGCTGCCCAAACTGGAATTTGTGCAGTTCCCGTGGCGTTGGTTGGGACCACTGGATTGCGTCCTGGCGTTTTTCATTGCGGCAGCCGTCGCGAGAGCGAAACGCCAATGGATTTGCTGGACATTGATCATCATCACTTTGGGAGCGCTCGGAACGGTGATGGTGAACGACGCGTGGTGGGACAGCGAGGACGTCCCGGTGCTGGCCAAGGCGATTCAATCGGGCGTTGGCTACGAAGGGACCGACGAATATCAGCCGTTCGGCTGCGATCGTTATGAATTGCCGGGCAGCGATACTTCTGGAGAATTGATCGCTCAATCGCCGGCGCCGCTGATCCGGCAGTTTGGTTCATCTTCCCCGGACGATACGCCTGAAGTTCAGGCGAACTTTCACGTCCAGCGTTGGATTGCGAACCAGCGTATATTTTCGGCGCAAGCGAGCGCGCCTGTGACAGTTGGGCTGCGGCTGCTCTGGTACCCCGGTTGGCAAGTTCGCGTAGACGGGAAGAGCTATCGCGCCGCGGCGGCTCCACAGACGGCGCAGATGCTTATAGCGGTTTCGGCCGGCGTACACCAGGTGAATGTGGAGTTCCGCAGCACTTGGGACCGGACTGCGGGAGATTTGATCTCGCTGGGATTTGCGGTTTTGTTGCTGGTGTTCGTGCAGGTCGATCGAAGCCGACGCCGCTATGTGGCGGGTTGAACAGCCAAGCTGTTGGCGGGAAACGGACTCAGCCACTCTCGCCCCTCGTCAGCCGAATGCACCTATGGGACGCCTCTCCACTAATACCGCGCCAAGAAGGCGGAGCGTGGCGGCTGGTGACTCAGATAGTTTCAGGTTCGTGCATCGCCGTCCAGCACGGGCAGTTCCTGAAGCGGATTATTCCGGGGCAAGTTCGAGTATTACGACCAGGCGTCGCGGGCCGTGGGCACCCATCACCAGAATTTTTTCGATGTCTGCGGTGCGACTGGAGCCGGTGATTAGGCAAAGGTAAGAATTTTGCGCGGCGGTTTCCCGCTCGCGGATACGCGCGAATGCTTCGTTCAGCGTGGGAACGAGTTGGCCGATGGTCGCGAGCACGATATGCACGGGCGCGACAACGGAAGCGCCGCGGCCCCCGCACGCTGCTGAAACCATTACCGATCCAGTCTGCGCAACCAGTACTTCCGCCAAAGTAATCGTCGCCTGCGAATTCTCGCGCGGTGTTCCGGCGCTCGACCAGCGCACATGTTGCTGATCGCGCAACCCGAACGACATCTCGCGCAGCGCGGGAGCGTCCTGAATGAATACTTCGCCCGCGGGCAAGGTCGGCAGCACGCCAGCGAGCGCATCGCTACTCGCGCGCGAGTTGGGAGTTTCGATCAATTCCGTGTTGTTGCCGGCGCATTCGCGGCGGAAGCGTTCCAGTGCGTCCGAAATCGGCGCGAAGATTGGCTGCAAGCTCCGCGTAACATCGGTCTCCGCATGCACCCGCAAAGGCGCGGGGGTCTTCAGCGCCTCCTTAATGCGCCCGAGGATTCTCTCGCGTCCGGGATTTTCAGTCGGCGCCATCGTGCTCCTTCCACAACGCGCGAAACGACGCCGTCGGAATCGGCGGCGCGGCGCGATGCGCAGTCCACGCGCGCAAAGGATCGAGCGGCGTTCCCTGCAGCCCAAGACCGTACAGCAATCGCAACGCTCCGCGTCCCATTGCACCCAGAAATCGAAAACGCGGCGCGCTCATCATGCTCCAGCGCCACAGCTTGAACGCGACGCGTTCGTGCCAGAGGCGATGCGCGCGTTCCACGGCGTTGCGCCGGTTGTGCAGCAGATGATGATGCAGATCAATTTTCACCGGGCACGCTTCCGTGCACGCGCCGCAAAGCGAGGAGGCTTGCGACAAATGCTGAAACTCGTCCAGCCCGCGCAGATGCGGCGTGAGTACGCTGCCGATGGGCCCTTGATACGTAGTGGCATAGGTGTGGCCGCCGACGTTGCGATAGATCGGACAGGCATTCAGGCAGGCGCCGCAGCGGATGCAGTGCAGCACATCGCGCTGTTCCGGATCGGCAAGCAGCTCCGTGCGTCCATTATCGAGCAGCACAACGTGAAATTCTTCGGGCCCTCCGGATTCATCTGCGCGGCGTGGTCCGCCCACCAGCGTGTTGTAGCAGGTAATCGGCTGACCGGTGCCGGAAGTCGCCAGCACGGGCCAGAGAATGGCCAGATCTTCCATGCGCGGAACGATTTTCTCGATTCCCGAAAGAACGACATGAATTTTGGGAAGACTTACGCCCAGATCGGCATTGCCCTCATTCGTTGTAATCGAAACCATTCCAGAGTCGGCCACCAGAAAATTTGCTCCGGTGATTCCCATTTCAGCGGTGAAGAAGGCGCGGCGCAACGCGTGCCGGGCTGCTGCGACTAATTGCTGGGGATCGTCGGTATCAATACCTCCCAGCTTTTCTTTGAAGAGCGCGGCGATATCCAGTCGCGTGAGGTGCATGGCGGGCGTAACGATGTGGTACGGCGGCTCGTTGCGCAACTGGACGATGAATTCGCCGAGGTCTGTCTCGAAAACCTGAATCCCCTGCTTTTCGAGCGCGGGCGTGAGATGAATTTCCTCGGCAACCATGGATTTCGATTTAACGATGGTGCGCACGCCGCGATTTGCGGCCAGGTCCAGAATATAGCGGCGCGCCTCTTCGGCGTTTTCGGCCCAAAACACGTGTCCGCCGCGCTCGTTCACACGCCGCTCGAATTCTTCGAGGTAGCGATCGAGGTGATTGACGGCTTCGCGTTTGATGTCCTGGCATTTCGCGCGCGCCGCTTGCCAATCGAGGAATCGCGCGCGGCCGCTGCTGACCGCGGCGTCATAGTGATCAATTCCGCGACGCAGGATCTGGCGATGAACCAGATCAGCGGACTTCGTCGCCGCATTGCGGAGAAAATCCTGCGCCGCCGTCATGATGGCACTCGCGCGCCGCGCGCAGTTTCTTTTGCATCGTTGATCTGTGCCAGGATGCTGGCCAGATGAATCGTGCGAACCGGCGAATTGCGGCGCCGCAGAATTCCTTCCACCTGCATCAGGCAACTCGGATCCGTGGATGTCACATACTCCGCGCCGGATTTTTCGGCGTTGCCTGCTTTGGTGTCTCCCATCGCCGCGGAAATCATGTGGAACTTCGTGGCAAACGTCCCGCCGAAGCCGCAGCACTCCTCGCTGTAAGGCATTTCGACCAACTCGATGCCGCGGACGTGCCGCAGGAGTTCGCGCGGCTCCTGTTTCAGGCGCAATTCGCGCAGAGCGTGGCATGCGTCGTGGTAGGTGACGCGATGGGGAAAGCTGGCGCCGACATCGCCGACGCGAGCCACTTTCACCAGGTATTCGGAAAATTCATAGACGCGCCGGCCTATTTTCCCGGCTTCGTCATGCAGTGGGCTTCCGGCGAGCAATTCAGGATAGAAATTGCGGACCATGGTGGTGCAAGAACCGGAAGGGCAAACAATCGCGTCAGCGTCGCGGAAGACCTTGACGAATCGTGCCGCGAGCGGCCTGGCATCTTTCCAGTAGCCGGTGTTGAAGGCAGGTTGCCCGCAGCAAGTCTGTTCGGCGGGAAAATCAAGTTCGCAACCGATTCGGCGCAAAACGTGCGCCATATCCATGCCGACTCGGGGGCTCAACTGGTCAACGAAGCAGGGGATGAACAAAGCCACTTTTGGCATCGGTCGAGTATAAAGCTTGATTCCCTTTCGCGCTCACGCGCCGCGATAAAATTGAAAGGGCGCCCAGTAGAATGGACGACGGTACACGGTGCCGGAATGCAGCAGCGCGAGTTTGGCGTCGCGCAGAGCGACGGCCGGCGGGACGCCTTTGCTGATTTCGGAATAGAGATGATCCATGAGCTGCGGTGTGGAATTGTCATTCACCTCCCAAAGCGCCGCAATCACACCGTGCGCGCCGGCGCGCAGGAACGCCCAGGAAAGGCCGACCAGTCCTTCACCGGAATAGGTGCGCACGCCTTCGCCGTGGCAGGCGGAGAGCGTCACCAGGTCCGCGTGCAGAGGATGCTGAATAATGTCGCGGGCGTAGAGTTTGTAGTTGTCGCCTTCCCTGCTGAGGATCACCGCCGAATCCAACGGACTGGTGCGGCTGGCGGTGCCGTGCGCGACGAAATCAATGTAGGTAAAATCCTGCGGCTGGCTATCGAGGTATGAATCCGGTGTCGCTGCCGCACCCGCGAAAACTTTTCGCTCCGACGCGGGAAAATAGCTCTCGATCCCGCTCATTTCCGCCGCTGCTTGGGGCAGCTTCGGGAATTCCGCGTCGGCTGAAACGGGATCACCCAGCAGCAGCAGCGTCCTCGCCGGGGAGGCGTGATGGGCAGCGCCGGCCGCAAGCAACGTCAACGAATTGGCGTACGACAGGTCAACATCCTCAATCCAATAATGCAACCGCGGCGACGGAGCCACCAACGTCTCGAAATTGAGGCTGTAGAGGCTGCCATCCGGCAGTATCGTCACTCGCGAACCCTTCGGGACTAATGTCGCCGCGGGAGCCACCAACAGATCGTAAAGTTTCTGCCCTGCGGCGTTCTGTGTCTCGAGCACATCGCGCGAACCAAGCAGAGCTTGCCGGTAAGATTGCACCAGGGGATCAATTTCCGCCGCCGGGGGAAGAGTGAATAGCGATACGCGGGCGGGCGTGATTACCCAAAGATAGGAGTGCTCAGCGCCTAACCAATAATCGAGGAGAATAGTGTTGGACTGCGCGCCAATCAGCCGCGGGCTGAAACGGCGTATGGAAGCGCTGGCGGGAGAGGAGTGGATGCCCAAACCTTCAGCCAAAGCCTGAGCCCTGCTGAATTCGGCGACTTGCAACGCTTCTTCTATCTGGTGATGGGCGACCAGAAAATCAACGTAGTCATCGTAGAAACTGATGGCACCCGCCAAGAAAGAGAGCCTAAAGTCCTCGCGATTGATCGAAGACCGCACGCTTTCAATGGTGACCAAAGCCTTGCGGAAATATTCCGCGGCTTGCACGGGTTGATTTTGCGCCGCATATACACTGGCAAAGGCCGAATCCGCTTGCCAGCGCAAGTAACTATCGGACGTCTTTTCGCCGAGAACTTTGTTTAAATCCGACTCGGCGCGTGCAAAATCCCCCTTGCCCATCGCGGTATAGCTGTCGGTTATGAGCGAATACAGTTCCATGGGTCTGTCGTTGGCCGCACGCTCCAGCTTGAGGGCTTCGTTGTTGTACTGCTCCGCTTGATCGTACTTTTGCTCCATCAACGCCACGTGCGCAAGATTGTTAAAGCAATTGGCAGCCGCGGCCTTATTCTCAAGTTTATCTGCCAGGGTCAGCGCCTGTTGGTAGTCGCGCGCGGCATTCGCGTAGGACCGTTCGTCGTATTCAATCGTCGCAATGTTTGTGAGCCAAAGCATTTCATCTCTGAGCACGCCCAGCTGGGTCGCAGCAGTTTTCGCTTCGGTGTAGAGGGATAGCGCCCGATCCTGATCTCCCATTTTGTAGTAACTCCAGCCCATATTCCCGAGCGTTTTCGCGGTGATTGTTCGCGCGCCCACGGAGCGGGAGATTTCCAGGGATTGGGTGTACCAATCAATTGATTCGTCGAAGCGGCCTTGCTTCATGGCGACCAGTCCCAAACTTCCGAGTGCCTTTGTTTCGATGAAAGGTTGCTTCCGTTCGCGGGCCAGCTGGAGGGCCTGCCGGAAGGAGGTTTGCGCGGCCGGGAAATCATTCTGAAGGAAAGCGAGAGTCCCGCGAGTGAGAAACACTTGCGCCAATACGTCGGGCTGGCCAGACTCCGCCAATTTCTGAGCTTCTGCGATGTGCTGCGCGGCGCTTGAGAAATCCTGCAGATAACAGTCCGCCAGCCCTTCGAAGACTTCTTTCCGAACTGCAATGTCCGTGTGAATTAAATTTGGTGGAAGCGGTGCATCAAGCAGTTTTAGGGCATCCCTGCTCAGACCCCGCGAGACAAGCGCTTCCGCTTCCAGGACACGAAACCGCCAACTCCAGTCCGGGTCACTAGCGGCATATTGACGATAGGACTCGTCAGCCGCATTCGACGCAGCTACGAGATCTCCTCTGTCTAATTGACTTCGCGCATCTTGATACTTAGTCGCCGGCGCGGCCGCAGGATGCCAATTGCATCCGCAGAATGCGAGAACCAGAAAGAGCAACGAACTCAGGGATAAGTCGAGCCATTGCCGGTGCCGCCCGGTCCGCTCACGTTGGCGGTGGTGCCTGAGCCCATATCCAGGCGGAGCATCGTCACAGTGCGCTGGTAGGGTTGCACGACGAATTCGGCCAGATAAATCTTGCCGAAATGCGGAACTACCAGCACGTTGCCGTAGCGGCGCACTTCCGGGCAATTGAACTTGACGTCTTTCACCAAGGTACAAAGCACGGTCCCCTTAGACTCCGGTAAGCCATCTCCCGCGACCCAGTTATACCGCTCGCGCAGGAAATCCGGTACGTCGGATTTGAGCTGACCCCAGAGAAAGCGTTCTTGCATCGCTTTGCGAGCTTGTTCGTTCTGCTCGTACTCGGTCTTGAATGCACTATAGGTACCCAGCCGGTTAAAGAGATAATTGTCGAGCTCCACCTGGACCTGGCAGCCCGCAATTCGCAGATTATCGAACTGACTTCCGACCGGCGTGATCGTGGGTTCGCCGCCGTCAGCGGGATGATTGGAAGAAATTCGCGCAACGACGCGATCGGCAGTGACAATGTTGTGAACGTTCAAACCCTCGAGGGTGGCGGATACGAAAGTCGTGTAGCTGCCATCTTTCGGATTCTGGCTTCCGGAAACCTGGGTATAGGCAGCTTTGAACGACACGATATCCTTGAGGTTAAAATTTTCAACGCGCGCATACCCATGCCCGCCGGTCAGCGGGAGCGAGCCCATAGCCTGCACGTCAATCATTTGCTGGAACGGGCGGTCAATTCGCCCGCTGAGACCATAACCATGGGCGTTATAGAGAAAGATCCGGAAGGGGGTGGGCATCGTAATTATCCTCCTGCGTCAGGATTGAAATTATTTACTTCGAAAATGCGAGTGTGAATGGGTAGCGTGCTACTTCGGTGCCGCTGTCGGCCGCACTTTCCGGCGTCGCCAGCCCGCGCACGACTAATGTGTAACTTCCCGGCCTCAGAGTCGCTGGCGGCAGCAGCAACTGCACGGAATTCTGCGCCTCTTGGCTGGAAATGTTCAAGGAATATTCCGTGGCGCCGGAGGCATCCACCAGTTCGCAAACATATAGAGGAAACGGTTTGGCGGGCGGAATATCAATGTACAGGCTGAACGGCTTATTCGCCGGCGCGGTGATGGTGAGTGGCGCTCCACCGCGGGAATCCGCCGTTATCAAGGAATAGGACTGCAGAGTTTGCGGCTGGAGCTGCGTGCCCGCCGACTTCAAATGAGGAATGACAATCAAGCTTTGATAACCGGCAAACAGCAACAGCAGCGCGAACACGGGCACCGCGACGCTCGGCCGCAGCAGTCCTGCAAACCAGCCACTCGATGCAGGCCTGCGCGCGGTGATCGCCGGCGCGAAGGAGGGTAGCGTCACGGGCTCCGCTTCCAGCACGACTCGCGCATTCTCGACAAAGGTTGCAGCCAGCCTCAATTCTTCGGCGCACGCCGCACAATCGAAAAAGTGCTCCTCATACTGCGCCCGGAGGTCACGCGAGAGTTCCCCGAGGACGTAGCGCTCAGCGGCTTTTAGCTGGATTGCTTCAGTGTGTTCCATGGTTTTCGTCACCTAGGTAGTGACTTCGGGCCTCCAAGCGTTTCATTGCACGACGTTATTGTTTCGCCTGGCGGGAGCCTTCGGCTTCGCTCTTCTCATAGAAAGCGCGGAAGCTGTGTTTGGCCCGGTGCAGCAGCACGCGCAGGTAGTCGCGATCCACGCCAAATTCGCGGCAAACCTCGTCTTTCTCCTTTTCTTCCAGGAAGATAGAGCGGAGGAGTTGGCGATCCTTCTCGCTGAGCTGCGCCAAAACCCTTCTGACCTGCTCGCGAGTCTGTTTGGTTACCAGAAACCCTTCCAGATCTATGACTTTGTCCACCGGCTCCGGGGCGCCGTCATCTTCTAAGGAGGTGCCATGGTTCGCGGAACGGTAGAATTCCTGCAAGACATTGTTACAAACGGAGTTAACAAAGGCGCCGAGGCGCTCGGGCTGGCGAATTCCACCCTCGGCTTGCATCGCTTTGAAAACACGCAAGAAGGTTTCCTGTGCGATATCCTCCACGGCCTGCGAGGAGCGCAGCCGCGACCTTAGTTTGATCATCAGCAGCTTGCGGAAGTACGCAACGAAATGCTGCTCCGTGGGAAAATCCCGGTCACGGAGGCGTTTGAGGTAGGCCTCATCGAAGGAGAAAAATTCCACATGCGCCTCGAAAGGAAGGCGAGTATATCCCGGGCTAGATAACTAACGCAATCTGAGCCCGTTACGCTTTCCATTTCGCCTGGTTGTTCGCTTCGCTGGATCGCCGCATCGCTCAATTCCCAAATGGCCGCGTGGCAAGATAATTTTTCCCAGAGTGAAACGCTACCTATCCGAGTTGCACTACTTCTGCGTAGTTGTACTGACATCGGATTGGGAAAGCAGGTGGCCCAATCCGGGTGATGGTGCAGCGCACGTCTCCCATCCCCAAAGGCGCACTTCGGCCCTGCCGGTCAGGGAACCCCACCGGAGTGCGCCTCCCCTATCTGCGGCCCGCAAGTATGCGAGCCAAATTCGAGGAACAATTGAAATGAGTGCATGCATGAATTTGGAATTGGAAGTGATTAAGGGAGTGGCCGGCAATTTCGATTCACGAATGGCGAGGATGCTCACGGCCTATCACGATGGCGCCGAGTCCGACGTGCTAAACGCGCGCTGCGTGGAATTCATCGCCAAGCCGGGGCGTGTGCAGCATCTGCGAAATTGCATGCGGCGCGAAGTCGCCGGAATCCTTGAGCGGCAGAGCGGGTTCGCGGGAATCCTGGTGCTGAATTCGCGTAAAGAACCGCGCCTGATCCAGGTGCTCAGTTTCTGGAACAGCGCAAAGCAAGCCACGGAAAACCGTTGGGAGGATGCACCGGACGTGCGCAGGCATATCTCGAATCTGATAGACGTCTGCGCGAAAGTTCACTGTTACGAAGTTTCCGCGCCCGAATCCGGCGGCACAATCGCCGCAATGGCGTGACTTCGGAAAACGCGTATGTGGCCACTCAAAGGATCATCGCCGATTTTTTTCGAAAAAAGCATGGCAGCCACACACGCCAGAGCCGCATCTATGAATTCCGAGGGCCAGGGAACCATGTCAGAAGATGCTTATGAATTATTCGACGAGCAACAAGAGAACCCGTCTGCACTGCAAAAACCGATGCACTGCGATGCGGGGGATTGCGGTCGTCCGGCGATGTCCTCGCTCGAGCTCAGACGATTCTGCGTGGACCATTTCATTGCCCATTGCTACGAACGCTTGAATCATTGCAGCGCCAGTCCCTTCGCGGATCGTGATGAAGCCACTTCCGTTTCGATTGACCGCTTCCTGAATTCCTGCGCCAAACAGGCAGCCCGCCTGGTTCATCCCATGCGCGGCCTGGACAATCTGGAGCGTGCGCGGCTGTTCGATATTCTGCTGTGGTCGTCGGAACTGGCGGCAAAGCGCGGCGTATTCCGGACGGGAAAAGCCGCGGGTGCAGGCGCAGGTTCCTAAATCAAGCGAGCGGAATAACTGTAAAGTTGCGGCGCGGCCGGCGGCGTCACAAAATATTTTCGATTAGCGAATGATTCACCGCTTGCGCGGCGGCGGGTGCATCTGTATCGTACGGCATGGTCGGACCCGGAAAATTGGCTGGAACGCCCGATCTTCCGTCTGTCGCGAGTACATCCCACAAAAATCCTGCGGTTGCGGAATACGGCTTGCGCCGTGAAGCGCTTTCTCCGCTGGAAACGCTGGCGCAGTCGGTATCCACCATCGCTCCCACCACAACGCCGGCGGCTACGATTCCGCTGGTGTGCGCGCTCGCAGGGAATGGCACCTGGTTCGCGTATGCACTGGCGACCGTCGCCGTCTTTCTGGTGGCGCTGTGCATTGCGCGCTTTGCGCGCTATTCGGCCTCGCCGGGCTCGCTGTACACGTATGCCGCGATGATTTTGCCACCGTGGCTGGGAGCGACCGTCGCGTGGAGCCTATTGCTGGCTTACATCGCGACCGGATCAAGCGTCATTGGCGGCTTCTATCACTTTGCAAATTTGCTGCTGCGGGATGCTACCGGTCACGGAGTGTCAACCGCCCTGCTGGCTCTGATCGTCACCGGCGTTTCCGTGTGGATCGCCTGGCGCGACGTGAAAATTTCGGCGCGGCTGATGCTGTGGATGGAGGCCGCATCCGTATCCGTAATCATTATTGTGGTGTTGCTCGTGCTCGCTCGCCACGGCTCGCATCTTGACTGGGATCAACTGAAATTGCGCGAAATGACCGGCAGCGGACTGCGCCTCGGGCTGGTGCTGGCCCTCTTTAGTTTTGTCGGCTTCGAAAGTGCTACCACGCTGGGCGCGGAGGCCCGCAACCCACTGAAGACGATTCCGCGCGCGGTGATCCAAAGCGCCGTGCTGGGAGGAGCGTTCTTTACTATCTGTGCTTACGCGGAAGTTTTGGGGTTTCGCACCGCCGGCCAAGATCTGGGAAGTAGTCCGGCCCCGATGCACGTGGTGGCAGGAGTGGCCGGGGTGCCAGTGCTCGGATTGCTGATTGATATAGGCGCGCTGGTGAGCATGTTTGCCGGGACGCTCGCGTGTATAACGGCAGCCGCGCGCGTGCTGCTGCTGATGGCGCACAACGGCTTGGCGCATGGGTCGTTGCGCATCACGCACGCCCGGAATGAAACACCGAGTTTCGCTGTGGCGGCGACCGGAATCGCCGCAGTATTGCCGGTAATCGTGCTGGCTGTGCGCGGCGCCAGCGGGCTCGATGTGTATGGCTGGCTAGGTTCGCTCGCAACGTACGGATTTATCGTCGCGTACGGCTTGGTTTGCTTCGCGCTGCCGAGATACTTGCGCAGTCACGGAGTCATGCGGCCCGGCGCGCGGATTATTTCAGCCTTGGCTGGACTGGCGATGTTGCTGGCGCTCGCAGGGAATCTATACCCGGTGCCCGAAGGACCCTACGGCAGGCTCCCATACATTTATCTGGCTTACCTGGCTGCAGGCCTGCTGTGGTTTGTGTGGCAAGGCCGCGGCAAGAAGGCAGCGCCTGCCGGTAGCTAAGGTTGTTCGGCCGTATCCGGCTGGGCGACCAGCAGCAAGACGATTCCAATCACTGTGAACATGCGAACGGCGGCATCCTGGCCGTTCCAGATTTTCGACTGCCACATCAGAAACCACTCGCCGCCCACACTTAGAAACGCCACCAGCCACATCAGCAGAGCGAGCGTGAGAGCGAAGATTGCGACGCGCTTGCCGCGATTGAACTCTGCCGCAGTCGCTCGCAGCAGTCGCGCGAGACGCAATCCGCCCCACCAGCACAGGATCGTGGTCGCAATTTCCCACGCCATAATGAAGAGAAAGAAAAGGGTGTGCCAGACCGGCTGGTTCAGCGCGCGCCACATGCCGTGGTTTGCCGGGAAAGCGGAATCCATCATCAGGACGTGGCGGACGAACTGAAAATTGGAATCGTAGTCAGTGACGTTGTTGAGGACGACGAACGAATAATAGAGAGCCACTGCGAAGATCAGCGAAATCTTGGCAAGGCGTAGCGCCATCGTTTCCCTCCTCGAACAATAGGCCGCGCGGAGCTTAGTGAATGCTGCGAGTCACGATCGCGGCGCCGCGCGAGGTTCTGAATATACCGCCGTTTTGGGCGTGACAGTTTGATCGAGCAAGACTTCGGCGATGCTGTCGGGTGTGGTTGTGCTTTTGTTCGCGACATCAACTTTTTTGATACGGGCCATTCAAAAAATGTTCTCACTTATCCACAGGCACGTGGCGTAACGTCCGTCATCTTCTTTTGGGGTGATGGGTACGGGACCGGGCGACACCGCCATTTTCGCGCAACAACCTGGGCAAGGATTGAGCTGTGTCGAATGGCGGTGGCGAACGGGTGTATCTCGACGGTCTTGGGAGGAGTGAATGATGCAGAGAGTTCGTCTCTCGATCTTCGTCGTGGCGTTATTTGCCTGGATGATTTTATTCTTTGCGCTCTCCGCGCAAGCGCAGCAGACGCTGGGCGGCATCACCGGCACGGTGTCGGATACCTCGGGTGGAGTTCTGGCGGACACGCAGGTGACTCTGGTGGGTGATCAGACCACCCTTACGCGAACCCAAAAAACGAACTTTAACGGCTCCTTCGAATTTGTGAACCTGCCGATCGGAACTTACACGCTCACCTTCAGTCACAACGGGTTCGAAACCCAGAAAGTCCCGGCGATTCTCGTGCAAGCGGACCGCACCGTAACCGTGAATCCTTCCTTGAAGGTCGGCCAAGTGGGCACCACTATCACGGTGGAAGAAACTCCGCTTTTGAATGCCGTGGATACGACCAATGGATACGTTCTCGATAGGGCGCAACTTGAAGCGATCCCGCTGCCCACGGGAAGTTTCACCGGCGTCGCGATTCTTTCGCCCGGCGTGAACGCTGAACTTTCCAGCGGCACGGGCGCCAACAGCGGTCTCGGTAACGCCCCGATCTGGGCCAACGGACAGCGCGATACCAGCAATACTTTTCTTTTGAATGGCGTGGATTCCAGCAATTTATTCAACGGCAAGAGCACCAGCCAGGTGGCTTCGGCGCGGGTGGTTAATAATACCGGCATCGGCGGCGCCGCGAGCTTGAACAGCACGCCCGCCGAGCCGATCCAGGTTACGGCTTCTCCTTATCTCGCCGTGGGCCAGGCTTTGCCGACGCCCGCTCCAGAGACGATCCAGGAACTCCGGGTGACCACCTCGATGTATGACGCGCAACAGGGCTCCACGAGCGGGGCGCACATTGATATGAGCACCGCCTCCGGCACCAATTCCATTCACGGCCAAGGCTACATTCACCGCGGAACGGATTGGATCAATGCCGCGCCCTACTTCTACAAGCAGGACCCGAACATCCCTCTGGCCGACAAAGTTCCGGAACTGCACCGCGAAGTGCCCGGCGGCACGATTGGGGGTCCACTTATCAAGAACAAGCTGTTCGGCTTTTTGTCTTATCAGCACATTCACACTTCCGACCAGGAAATCGGGAGCTCGCGCGTGGCGGTACCCGCGAACCTCACCGACGACCGTAGCCCCGCTGGTTTGGCAAACGCAGTTGAAAACACGACGGCGACAGTCGGGTGTACATTGCCCCCGTGCTCTTACTTCAGCTCTCCCATCGCGTTGCCGGCCACCATCGGCACGGGGCCGGGGCAAATCAATCCCATCGCTTACGGCTTGCTGAATTACAAATTGCCCAACGGCCAATTTCTGATTCCTTCGGCCGACGGAATTGATCCTACCTACAGCTTTCCAGAGAACACTTTCACGCCCGGCACCGCATATTTCCTGTCAGACCAGGCCGTTTCGAATCTCGATTACATCGTCAACTCCAAGGACACTCTGGCGCTGAAGTATTACTACCAGCACGATCCCAGCATCGCTCCTTATGCCTATTCCGGCATGACCGGATTCACCCAGCATCTCGATGCCGGTAGCCAAGTGGCTTCGATCACAAATACGCAGACGCTTTCGCCGAATTTGAGTGTCGTGGAAGTTTTTGGTTTCGTGCGCGAAAAGTTGTACAGCACGATTGACCAGCCGTTCACGCCGCAAGGACTCGCCACGTACGTCGAAGGGCTCACAGGCGCTTCCGCCGGCGATTCCACGATCAACACCTTCGGCACGACGCGCTTTCCCGGAATTTCCATCGTGGACGACTACGGCAACAATGAAAACGAGTACAACAATCCCAATACGGGCAATCTCTATAACCCCAACTTCGTTTTTGGCGCCGGCACCAACATCGGAAGCGGCGCGAACTCGCAAGGCGCGTTCACGGGGATATTCCAGAACCGCTGGACGCCCTCCGCCGATGCGGTATGGACGCACGGACGGCACACACTAACGTTCGGCGGCAGTTTTGCGTACACCCAGCTCAACGTTCGCGACCAGCGCACCGACTACGGAACTATAGGTTTCGAGGACTTCTCAGATTTTCTGCAGGGGAACAACATTACGTACTCCGCGGATGGGTTCATCACTTCCAGCTTCTTGCAGGGTGACGCGAATCGGCATTATCGAGCGAATGACACCGGATGGTACGGCCAGGACAAATTTCAGATTCGCTCCAACCTCAGTCTCACTTTCGGTTTGCGGTTTGACTATCACGGCGGACTCACCGAAAAAGAGGGCCGGCTGTACAATTTCGATCCTTCGCTCTACGACTACGATGCCGACACCGACACCATCGTTTCCAACGGCTTCATCATCGCCGGAAACAACAAGGACTTTCCCAGCAAAGGCGTCAGCAATTCGACTCTAACCGGCCGGCAATGGGGGCTCGCGCCACGCCTGGGTGTCGCGTGGAGCCCGAAAAGATTCAACAATAAAATCGTGGTGCGCGCGGGCTGGGGCCTCTACTACGACCGCGGCGAGCTGTTCACGTATCTTTCCCCGGGTTTTGCTTCCGGTGTAATAGCAGGAGGCCCGTTCGGCGTGGCGCAGTCTCCTCCGTACGTCAATTCGCAAGGTTGCAGCGTGTACGCCTACACGACTTGCACTGCAGGCTTTTCGAACCCGTGGGGCCCGACGCTCGGTCCACCACCCAGCGGCAACCCAGCCGACTTGGTGATCCCGAACGCCGCGGCAATCTCGACTGGTCTGCCGCTCTTTTCTTTTGCCGACTACAACCGCGCCAACAAGCTTCCTTACACGATGAACCAGACGCTCGATATACAATGGCAGCCGCGCAACGACCTGGCGATTGACGTCGGTTACGTAGGCAATCTCGGCCGACATGAAATTGTGCCGCTACCCTTCAACCAGGCGCAGATCGCCTCGCCCTCGCATCCGATCCGGCCCGGCACTCCGTTCGAGCAGGACTACACATACGGCTACTCGATCGTGGATAGCCCCGGATCGTTCGACACGATTAATTTGCCCAACCCGCCTCCGCCTGCGCCGCAGGATCAGCCGTATCAAGAGACGTTTGAGGGCGGCAATATTGACTTGCGCGTTCCCTACATCGGTTATTCGGCGGAATCCGAGTCTTACACGGCGGCGGGTGTTTCGGCTTACAACGCTTTGCAGGTCCACGTGGAAAAAAGAATGAGCCACGGACTGCAGGTTGGTTTCTCCTACACCTACTCGCACTCGACCGATGAACAGAGCGCGTTGGGCCTGTTCTACAACGGCAACAATCCGCTCGATCTTCGCTCCGGATACGGAAATTCGGACTTCGATCGCACCCACGTGATTAATTTCACGTACCTCTACCAGTTTCCGAAATTCGCTTCCGAATCTTCACTGAAGGGAAAATTCATTAATGGCTGGGCTGTGGAGGGGCTCACGGTGCTGCAAAGCGGCCAGCCGTACAGCGTGATTGACTATTCCGGCGCCGTCGGCAGCATTTTCTATGGCACCTCGGACGGAATTACCAACCCCATCGTGCCGCTCGCTGCCGGCTGCACTCCGAAGTCGGCGCTCACCGGCTCCAGTGGCGCGAATCCCTTGGGGCCTCCCGCGCTCAACCCGGACTGCTTCGCGTTGCCATTACTCAGCCCGGGCGGACTTAATGGCGCGATCCCGTCGAACGATCCCTACGAGACCGATTTCATCGACAAAGGCCAGCGCAACATCTTCCGCCAGCCCTGGCAGCGGCGCGCGGACATCTCCATCGTGAAAACCACGAAATTGACCGAGCGCTTCACAATGAGATATTCGTTTGACGTTTTCAACCTGACGAACACTGCCAGCTTCGACATACCGGTGGACAATGTCTCGCAAAATGCCAACTTCAACGATTTCCCGTACCAGGGACAACCGAGCACCACGAGTCCGTGCGACACGACGTACACCGCTCTGTACGTCTGCCCCTCTTTGAGCGGCTTGGGAGTTACGAATAAAACGATCGGCAGCCCGCGGCAGATCCAAATGTCGCTGAGCATCCTCTTCTAGTGCAGCCCTCGCAAGCGAGAGTGGCGGCCCCGTTCCGCCATTCTCGCTTGTCCCTCCTGGATTCAGGCGCTGGGCGCTTCGCCGATGTCTTCGTTCCACACTTCTGGATGCGCGGAGATGTAATCCGCGAGCATGCTCGCGCACTCTTGCGAATCCAGGTCAATCACTTCCACGCCCAGCGACCGTAGCCACTCGATGCCGCCCTGGAAATTGCGGCTTTCTCCTACAATCACTTTTCGGAAACCGAACTGGCGCACCAACCCGCTGCAGTACCAGCACGGCGCGAGGGTGGTGACCATCGTCAGTTCGCGGTAGCTTCGTTGGCGCCCGGCGTTGCGAAACGCGTCCGTTTCGCCGTGCAGGGAAGGATCTCCCTGCTGGACGCGGCGGTTGTGGCCGGCGCCGAGAAGTTTGCCGTGCGCATCGAAAATTGCCGCACCGATCGGGATGCCACCTTCGGCCAGGCCTGTCCGCGCCTGCGCCAAAGCAACCTCGAGCATCGCTGCATAATCAAATTGGGCGTTCATTGTAGTAACCTCAGCCTTCCCCAGGAATCTGGCCGCACCCATCGTCGGCGGTTCTCGAAACTGTTACTTTCGCGGAACTCCTACAGTATGTTTCAGTTAGGAGCGCCGGCAAGAAAAATCGCAACGCGCGCGTGTTCCGAACTGGGCTTCATTTGTGACTATTCTTTACATCGAAAATTGCGATTGGACTACGACGCCCCTTGCCGATAAGTTTTAACATGGACAATATGCACGCGGTATACAGCAGCCCTGAAGTAGATTTCCTCCATGAAATAGGCAGCCGTATGGCCGCCGCCGATCCTTTTCACGAAGTTCTCGAACAGGTAGTCAGCTGCGCCGTGGCGCTGGTGAAATGCGATTCGTGCTTCGTGTATGTGCTGGAGGGGCAGGATCTGATCCTGCGCGCTTCCAAGAATCCCCACGCCGGAGAAGTGGACCGGCTGAAATTGCGGGTCGGCCAAGGCATCACCGGATGGGTGGCCGCGCACCGCACGGCCGTCGCTATTGCGCAGAATGCTTGCAAGGATTCGCGGTTCCAATTCTTCAACGAATTGCCCGAAGACCGCTACCAGGCATTCCTTTCCGTTCCGCTGATGTGCCGCGGCAGGCTGGTGGGCGTGATCAATCTCCAGCACATTCAGCCGCACGTCTACCGGCAACGAGATATCCGGGTGATTTCCACGGTGGGTTTCCTGGTGGGAGCCGAAATCGAAATGGCGCGCCTGGAAACCGAAAACTTTCAGCTTTCCGAAAGGCTGGAAACGCGCAAGCTCGTGGAGCGCGCCAAAGGAATTCTGCAGCGCGATCTGGGACTCGACGAGGAGAAGGCCTACCTGGCACTGCAGCAGCAGAGCCGGCAAACGCGTAAATCAATGAAGTTGATCGCGGAGGCTGTGGTCTTATCGGAAGAATTGAAACGCGGCTCCCGCCCGGAAGTCGCGCAAAAATCGGCGACCCAGTAGGCTTCCGCCGTCGCTCCCGTGGGATTTTCTGCTGGTCGTGGTGGCGGGCAATCTGGCTGATCCCCGAGAAATCAGAAGAAACGCGTGAGCAAGCGAATGCTTGCCCACGCGCCTGAACGATCCCGAATCACTTCGCTTGTAAGGACGCTGCGAGCTTCGATTCGGGAGCCTTAGTTGCTGTCTCTACCATCGCTTTCGGGATGCGGTAATGGAGAATCACTCCGCGATCTTTCACGTACAAGGAGGTGATTACCATCCCGCCGTTGGTCTGTTCGAGCACTAACCGATCGGGTTGCCCTTCGCGAGACTCCGTCATGCTGATCGGCACAACGAATGCTCCGAGGGTTCCGCGCGCCGACCGAACGATCACGATAGGCAGCGTGGTGTCCGCCGAGATACTGTAGGTGTACTCACCAGGCGGCAACACGGTGTCGCCCCAGCGAGCTTCGGACGTGAGTGTGAATCTGCCGAGAATGTTATCGGCGTGCGCGGCGATGGGAACTACGGTGGCACTGAGCAAACCCAACAAAAGCACTGCGACCTGCGTGTAACGGCGTAAGCCTTTCATAAAATCCTCCTGAATTGGAATCGCGAACTGTCTTGCGGAACGCGAATTGTCCGCGTTTCGGTGTGGCGTTTGCAGACGGCAGAGTCCGCGGTTCGAAAAAAAGGAGCAGCAAGGCTAAGGAGGGAACCTCAAGGGTCCGTGCCAATCACGACTACGTCGCTGATAATTGGCAATTCGAGTGTGGCAGTGCCAGTACCGCTAGTCCAATCGAAAGTATCTATCGCGAACATCCGTTCCACGGAGCGATTCGTGCAAACTCGTCCGACTGAGAAATGTGAGCACTCCTGGAGCAGGACGGCGGCGACAACAACCTCGTGGATTGTTGCCGGACGGGAACCCGTTCTATAGCGACGTCTGCGTCCTGCCGAGGTCAACCGTGGATTCCCGAAAGGTTTTGAACTCTCAATCCGGCATGAATATATATTTATAGATGCTCTTATACAGTGCTATAATTACGGCCAGGAGGTTAAATTATGGCGCTGAGCATCAAAAACAGCGAGACGGAGCGGTTGGCGCGACTGGTCGCAAAAGAAACCGGGCAGTCTTTGACGAAGGCAATTGAGAACGCCCTAAGAGAATGCCTGCGACGGCTCAAGCAACGACGCCACGGGCGGATTATGAACGACAAGCTCACGGACATCTTGCGCCGCGTGGACAGCCTTCCCACTCGTGACAGTCGGCCCGGGGCGGAGATTTTGGGGTATGACGAACAGGGGATTCCCCGCCAATGATCGTTGACACCTCTGCATTGCTCGCTATCTTCTTGGCGGAGCCGGAGAGAAGGCAATTCTTAGAGGCAATAACCCAAGCCGAAACGCGGCGCATCTCTGCGGTCAACGCCCTGGAAACGGGCATTGTGTTGGAAGCACGGCGCGGCGAAGCGGCGGGTCGCGAGTTCGATCTTTTCCTGCATCACGCACAAATCGAGATGGTCCCAGCGGATTCCGAACAGGTCGAAATTGTACGGATTGCGTGGCGCAAATATGGGAAAGGCCGGCATGCCGCCGGTTTGAATTTTGGCGATTGCTTCGCTTACGCCCTGGCCAAAGTAATGAGCGAACCGATTTTGTTCAAGGGTGATGATTTCGCCCACACCGACCTCGAAATCGCCGCCAGCTAGGGCTCCCTCCAAGGACATGATTGGCGTCTGCACCGACAGGACTCGGCGTCCTGCAGCTGCGCGGGAAAGCAGTCGAAACCAATACCGCGATGGCCGCTGATGTAAACTTCGAATCGAAACCAGATAGACCGGACGCTTTCGCTGTCGCTGGCGCAGGTAACCACTGACGCCGACACTTCGCGAGAGCCCAGACCACTCGAAATAGAATGACGTGCGCTGAGGAGGCCAGCTGCAAGCGCGGGAGTAATTATGGCTGGGAGGCCTGGACTCGAACCAGGATAATCAGATCCAGAATCTGATGTACTGCCAATTGTACGACCTCCCAGCGGAGGGCAGGCAACAAAAAAGGGCCGTTGGCACGACCCTGAACTACTTTACCGACGGAACGGAATTTCGTCAACAGCCTCGGCGCTTCGAAGATATTTCGCGAGACGCGACTTCGCGCGAAGCGAATCCACGCGTGGGCCTGCAGCGCTGCTTGCTTGCCTCGATTCCTGACGCCCGACGCGCCTGCGATTCCGCTGAAAAATTGACATTCTCAATGCCGCCTTTCAAAATCCTTCCCTACTCGATGCATGGAATCCATCATGACACCTAAACCCGCAGGCAGCGCATCCGGCGGACTCGTGCCGCTCGTTCACGCGGGGTTCGCGCTCACGGGCATAATGACTACGCTGCTGGGGCCCTTGCTTCCCACTCTGGCGGCGCACTGGTCATTGAACGATGCGCGCTCCGGAGATCTTTTTCTCGCGCAGTTCATCGGCTCTTTCCTTTCCGCCGTTTTCTGTGGGCGCTTGATTTCGCTGCGCGGCTTCCGTTTCTGCTTTGTCGCGGCCTTCGGGATGATTGCTCTGGGTACGCTGCTTCTGGGCCGTGGGCCGTGGACGCTCGGTCTAGCGGCCGTCTTTCTGTACGGCTCCGGTCTCGGTGTGAGCATCACCGCCACCAATTTGTGGATTGGCGAAGCGAATCCGGGAGGCCGCGCTGGCGCGCTCAGTCTCGTGAATTTCACCTGGACCGTCGGCGCTCTCGCTTCTCCTTCGCTGGTGGCGCTGGGTGATCATTTTCAGCAAACGACCTTGGTATTGACGGCTCTGGCGGGTGTGGCGGCAGTGCTGGCGGCGTCATTCGCCGCATCGCGTTTCGAAACTGCCGCGCCGATCGTCACCGAAACTGCGGCAGCTAGCGCGAATGTACCTTTCAGCAAAACATTGAGAGATCGTTTCGCGCCAGCTTTTGGCCTGATTTTTTTCTTGTATGTGGGGACCGAAAATTGTCTGTCCGGATGGGTGGCGACCTACGCGCATCGCTTGCAAACGCTTCACAACGACGCTTGGGCGCTGATGCCCTCCTGTTTCTGGGGCGGCATACTGCTTGGACGGATTTCGCTGCCGATGATACTGCGGGGAATGTCGGAGCTGCGGCTGCTGCGCACCGGCCTCGCGTTGGGTGCGATCGGCTGTTGCGTGCTGCTAACTTCGCCGAATATTCCGGGAGTCGCCGCGGGCTGCGCTATTGCCGGTGCTGGCCTTGCGGGAGTCTTCCCGATTGCGATGTCCTGGCTCTCGGAATATTGCGGCGTCGCGAACCGGCAACTGGCAGCGCTGGTCCTGGCGATTGGCGGGCTCGCTGGTGGGGTGCTTCCGTGGCTGGTAGGCTTCATCTCCAATCTCGTGGGGAGCCTGCGCATCGGTTTGATCACGCCGCTCGCCGCCATACTATTGATTCTTATCGTGTGCGCGTTCCCAAGGTCCGCTTTACCCGTGTGCGTCGGCAAAAACTAGCCGAGTTCGAGTTTCAGATCGCTAAAACCAGCGTCGAATCGCGGCCCCTCAGGCGCGGCGCACATAATTCCCGCGTACACTTGCGGCGTTGGTTGGAAGTAACCTTGCCGCACGGCGGTGAAATCTTGGCCGTCAATGGAACACGACACCTCAAGCGAATCTTTTTGCGGATCGCCGCCACAGTGCACAACATTCCTGCTCCGCTTGGTGACACGCGCTCCGGGACGCTACGCGCCCAGCTGAGCGATGCCTACTTGTGGCTCGTGGGTAACGGGAAAGTTCACGGAATTCGCGATGAAACATTTGGCGTGCGCTGCCGAGTGCAATTCACGAGCCTTCGTAAGGTCGGTGCCGGGCGCGACTGTGACATCGGGCCGCAGGATTACGCGTTGGAAGCGGCCTGATCCGTCGGGCGTCTCCTCCATGAATCCCTCCGCATGATCAACATACGAGACGACGACAACTCCCGATGTCGCGCACAAATGCAGATACCAAAGCTGGTGGCACGCCGATAACGCGGCAATGAGCAATTCCTCTGGATTCCAGCGCGTCGCGTCGCCACGAAACGCGGGATCGGAGGAGCCCGGAATGAGTGGCTTCTTTCCTTCGCCGAGGATTTCGTGCCGCCGCTCGTAATTCTTATATCCCGACGTACCGGTCCCGGTGTTGCCAGTCCATTTCACGACCACGGCAAAGTGATGGGTTTTCGCCATGCCGCTCCTCCGATTTCAATAGAACATCCGACGACGCGGAAGCCGACGAAGATTCAGCCTGCCATGAGAGGGTGACGCTCGCAAGCAAGACGTAGGGCCGCACGCGATGTGTTGTTGTCCAAATTGGCCGCCGCCGAACGCCGCCTTAATGGCAGAAGGTAACGGGCCGAAAACGAACAACGGAGAATTCACATGCAATGGAAAACTCTGACTCTATTTGAACTCGTTCTGATGCTCGCCGCAGTCTTGCCGGCGAACTTCTGCCCGAGGAGCCAGAAGCGCCCTGGCGCGTTGACCCTTGGAGCCGTCACGTTTTGGGCATCGCGTTCCTTTTTTCGTGGCGCGCTCGAAGCACAGGCGTAACATTCAGCATAGAAAATGCGGCGTTCGGCGCGGACATGTCTCCGCGCGCCGGAAGGGGGCGCCCAGCCCACCGGCTGAGTCTCGCGAACGAGCACAGACAAGTCCCTGGCCCCCAAAGCCGGTGCCGCGCACCCACCCAAGTAAAAGGAGGTATCGCCATGCGAACCATTGTTCCTTTGGCTTTCCTTTCTCTCCTCTTCGCGTCTGCGGCTGCTCAACCGACAGAAGCGCCCACTGGGTTCGACAATGCAAGCAACGGCGTCACGAACGACGCGACTCGTCAGGCCGACCAAACGACGTTTGAGGAAGTCGAAAAAATAAGCGACGGGTTGGGACCGCTGTATAACGCACAGTCTTGCCGCGAATGCCATCAGAATCCGGTTTCCGGCGCGGGCTCACAGGTGACGGAGTTGCGCGTGGGCCATCAGGGGCGAGACGGGCGCTTCCTCAACCCGGAAATTCCCATCGCGCACGGAGCAGAAATCATTACCGGCCGGTCGCTGGTGAACGATCGCGCGATTTGCCCCAACGGGGCTTTTCCCAATGACGAGATTCAGGAACGAGTTCCGGATACGGAGACGATTCGGACGTTTCGGCTCTCACTGAGTCTGCTGGGCGATGGGTTCGTCGAGGCGGTTGCCGATCAAACACTCGTCAACCTTGCCGAGCAACAATGCAAATCTTCGCATAAGAAAATTTGCGGACAAGTTCTCCACGTGCCCATCGTGGAAGCCCCTGGAGAGATGGGCGTGGGGCGGTTCGGCTGGAAAGACCAGCATGCGAGCCTGCTATCGTTCGCCGCTGACGCGTATCTGAACGAGATGGGCATCACGAATCGTCTGCAACCGGATGAAGTGACCAAGATTTGCAACACCGTCGCGGAGCCGAACGACACGCCCGGGCCCGATGGGCTTTCCGATATTGATCACTTCGCGCGGTTTATTCGGGCCACGAAGGCGCCCGCGCGCGATACGACGCAAGCGGCCACCGTGTTGTCCAAGCAGGGCGCGGCATTGTTCGAAAAGATCGGCTGCGCGACTTGCCATACCGAGAGCATGACCACCGCTCCCGCCGGAACAGTAATCAATGGCGGAACGTTCACGATTCCCGCCGCGCTTGGCTCGATCACGTTCCATCCCTACGGCGATTTCCTGATGCACGATGTGGGCACGGGCGACGGCATTCTGCAGGCGATTCCGGAGCACTACGGGAAGAAAGTTTTTCGAATGATGTCAACTTACATGACGAAACAGAACTTCGAGGGCAGTCGGAACAAGATCCGCACCGCGCCATTGTGGGGAGTACGCCTGCGTCCGCGCTTGATGCACGATGGCGCTTCGCTGACGTTTCGCGACGCCATTGCACGGCACGCCGGCGAAGCCAGACACGTAACCATGCAATTTGAAAAACTGAAAAGCGGGGACCAGGAAGCCATCATCGAGTTCCTGAAGTCGCTTTAAGTAGCGGCGAAGCTTAACACGCGGCGCTGCATCCTAGGTCTCGCCCTGAGCTGAACGCTCGTGAAGAGCGGGCCTTTGATCCGCAACTCCTGGACGGCGCCGCGAATCGCGAAGTCAATTCTTCGCGGCGCGCTCGTGCGTGATTTCCTGCGCGATCCGGCGGCCCACGGCCGGAGCGATCATGCGCACTTCTGTCATCAGTTGTGCGAATTGATCGGGATAGAGTGACTGCGCACCATCCGAGAGCGCGCGCTCGGGGTCCTGGTGGACTTCGATCAGTAAGCCATCGGCGCCGGCGGCTACCGACGCGCGCGCCAGTGCGCCCACTTTATCGCGACGGCCCGTGCCGTGCGATGGGTCAGCCATCACCGGCAGGTGCGAGAGCTGCTTGATCACCGGGATCGCGGCGATGTCCATGGTGTTGCGCATGTAGGTGTCGAACGTGCGGATGCCGCGCTCGCACAGAATCACGTTGTAGTTGCCTCCGGCCATAATGTATTCGGCGCTGAGCAGCAATTCCTCGATGGTTGCGGACATGCCGCGCTTCAGCAGCACCGGCTTTTGAATTTCGCCGAGAGCGCGCAAGAGATAATAATTTTGCATGTTGCGCGCGCCCACTTGCAGCACGTCCACGTAGGGCAGCATCACGGGAATCTGCGACGGGTCCATTACTTCGCTGACGACGAGCAGGCCGTTTCGATCCGCAGCGGCGCGCAGCAGCTTGAGGCCCTCTTCACCCAGTCCCTGGAACGAATAGGGAGAGGAGCGCGGCTTGAACGCGCCGCCGCGCAGGAGTTTTGCCCCCGCTCGGGCGACGCGCTCGGCGATTTCGTTGATCTGCGCCGCCGACTCCACGGCGCATGGCCCGGCAGCGGCCACGATTTCGGTTCCTCCGATGCTGATGCCGTTGCCTAGCTCAACGATCGAGCCTTCGGGACGCACGCTGCGCGAGGCCAGTTTGAACGAATGCGCGATGGCGATGATTTCCTCCACGCCCGGCGCGGCGCGCAGCGCTTCGAGTTCATTGCGATGATGGTCGCTCTTGCCCACAACTCCAATCACGGTTCTCTCCTCACCCTGAATTAAGTGCGCCTGGTAGCCGCACTCCTTGATGCGCGCCACTACGTGGTTGATTTCTTCTTCGGTTGCTCGTGCTGCCATGTTAACGATCATTGTGACCCCTCGTGAAGAGTTGCGTTGATCCGCGCGGTCTCCGCCAGGTCGCGCGGCGGTGACTGCTGCGACGTCGCGACGTAGGAAGCCGATTTGTACGATCCCAGCACCTTCAGCTCCACCACGACTTTTTCCAATTCGCCGAGCGCCGCGATGATTTCCGGGTCGCTGGCCGCCGCCTGCAAGTCCAGGTAAAAACGATACTGCCAGGGACGCCCATGCATCGGACGGCTTTCGATTTTCATCACGTTAATGTTGCGTCGCGCAAAAGGCTCGAGCGCGTGCAGCAATGCCCCTGGAATATGAGCGAGCTGAAACACGAGGGAGATCTTGTCCGCGGCGAGCCCGCCGGCAAAATGAATTGGCGGCTCAGCCGCGGCCGCCAGCAGAAAAAACCGTGTGTAATTTTCGCGGTCGTCTTCCAGATGTTCGCGGAGGATCGCAGCGCCATAAAGCTCGGCAGCGCGCTTACTCGCGATCGCCGCACGCTTTTTTTCGCCCGCGCGCATGATGTCGCGCACGCTTCCGGCGGTATCCTCCGCCGCGATCCGCTTCAGCCGGGGATGCGCGGCGAAGAATTGTTCGCACTGCGCCAGCGCCACGGGATGCGACGCCACCGAAACCAATTCCTCGAACGCCGCTCCCGGCATCGCAATCAAATTGTGCGCAATCGGAATAATCACCTCGCCGACGATATGCAAACCGCTTTCCACTAAAAGGTCGAACGAGCGGTGCACCGAGCCCGCCAGGCTATTTTCCATCGGCGCCAGCACGTAATCCGCGCGACCTTCGCGAATCGCCGCAAACGTAGCGTCAAACGTGCCACAAGGCACGAGCGCGATATCCGCACCGAGCAATTTCAGCGCGGCCTCTTCGCTGAATGCTCCGCGTTCGCCCTGGAACGCTATGCGCGCATTTGACGCAGCTGTCATGCCGCCGCCACTTTCGCCGTCTTCGCGGATCGATCCGCTTTTGGCCGCTTTCCGTGCGGACGCGCGCCTGTGCCCGTCTTCCTGCGCTTGGGAAGCACCAGCTTGCCCAAGCCGTGAGCCACCTGAATGCGAATGGATTCGTGCAGAATCAACCGGTAGATTTTGCCCACTGCTTCGCTATCCAGCGGGCCGGGATTCAAACTCTTCATGCGCGACAGGATTTCCTGCTCCCGCGCGGGAACTCGTAGCGCGATGCCGCTGGCGCCCTTCAAACGGCCCACTTCCAGCGCAAAACCGGCGCGCACGTTGAGCAAGTGGAGCAGGGTGGTATCGATCGCGTCAATTTTCGCCCGCCAGTCGCCGATCTTGATTTGGCTCATACCGCCCTCCCGATTTGCGCCCAAAAACAAAAAAGGCCGCGTTCTCTTGCGAGGTTCGCGGCCGGCGTTTAAGACTTTGTGCGGTTTTTAGCTGCTATTTCTTGCGTGATCCGCGCGCGTCTCGCCGGCCCGCTCCCCCGTAAAGGAGAAGCGGTAAGTAAAAGCGAAACGGTAATAAAACGTGCCAGTCACGCGAATCTAATTCCTTCCAACCGCGGCCGGTTCTCCGGCAGCGAAGGGCTACTATACGAAACGGGCGCGGAGGCGTCAAGGGTTTCATGTGCCGGACGTACATAAGCAGCTTTTATGTTCAGACCAATAATTACAAATTTGACTTATCTTCGCCCGGGGCGCCTACTGGCCTTTGCAGCGCGTCTTTTTGCGCTGTCGAGGGTCGGCCACTGATCGAGACCGGCGCAGGCAACGCAGCGGAGTCCGGCGGAACACGAGTCCATGAAAAAAGCAGTGAATATTCTGGTCGTAGTAATTATCGGGTGCGGGCCACCCGCCTAGACTGCTGCTAGGCGCTGCGCCCCGCACCCGAACAACGGTGGCGGGGCTTTTTTGATTTATAGGCTCTAAGGGAGACCCAAGGTCATCATGCAGAGTGACGTCATAAAAAAAGGGTTCGCTCGCGCCCCGGCACGGGCGATGTTGAAAGCCACCGGGCTGACCGACGACGACCTCGCTCGCCCGCTCGTCGCCGTGGCCAATACCTGGACGGAAGTCACTCCCTGCAATTTTCATTTGCGGCAGCTGGCAGAGCGCGTGAAAGCCGGCATTCGCGCCGCGGGTGGCACTCCGATCGAGTTCGACACCATTACCATTTCCGACGGGATCACCATGGGAACCGAGGGGATGAAGGCTTCGCTGGTCTCGCGCGAAGTGATCGCCGATTCGATCGAGCTTTTCGTGCGCGCGCACGCGTTCGACGCGGTGGTGGCGCTATGCGGCTGCGACAAGACGATTCCCGGCACGGTGATGGCGCTCGCGCGCCTGAATATCCCCTCCCTTTCGCTGTACGGCGGTTCGATTCTCGCCGGGCACTTCAACGGCCACGAGGTCACCATTCAAGACGTTTTCGAAGCCGTTGGCGCGTGCGCCGCGGGCAAGATGACCGTCAAGCAGCTGGGCGAACTAGAGGACAAAGCCTGTCCGGGCGCCGGCGCCTGCGGCGGGCAGTTCACGGCCAACACCATGGCTACCGCAATCACCTTCCTCGGAATCTCCCCCATGGGAGCGAACGAAATTCCCGCCACCGATCCGCGCAAGGGCAAAGCCGCGTTCGATTGCGGCAAGCTGGTGATGCAACTTCTCAAAGAGGACATCCGGCCCAAACAAATCATCACCCGCGAATCGCTGCACAACGCAATTGCCAGCGTCGCGGCTTCCGGCGGCTCCACCAACGCCGTGCTGCATCTGCTCGCCATAGCGTCCGATGCCGGCGTGCCATTGACCCTGAAGGATTTTGACGAGATTTCCGCGAAGACCCCTCTGCTTGCCGATCTCAAACCGGGGGGCCGCTTCAACGCGCCCGACATGTTCCGCGCCGGCGGCATGCGCTTGCTGGGCCAGCGGCTCATGGAAGACGGCCGCTTGTACGACGGCATCACCGCCTCGGGACGCAAATTGTTCGACGAAATTCGCGAAGCGAGCGAGACCGCCGGCCAGGAAGTGGTGCGGCCGCTGCTGAATCCCATCAAGCCGAACGGCGGCTTGGCGATTTTGTACGGCTCGCTCGCGCCGGAAGGCTGCGTCGTAAAGCTTGCCGGGCACGAGCGCGTGCTGCATAGCGGTCCTGCGCGCGTGTTCGATTCCGAAGAAGCGGCCTTCGAAGCAGTTCAGAACCGCACGATTCAGCCTGGAGATGTGATCGTCATCCGCTATGAGGGTCCCAAAGGCGGTCCGGGCATGCGCGAAATGCTGGCTGTCACCGGCGCGCTGGTGGGCCAAGGCATTGACGATTCCATCGCGTTGATTACCGACGGACGTTTCAGCGGCGCGACGCACGGCCTGATGGTGGGCCACGTGGCGCCGGAAGCAGCCGCTGGCGGCCCTATCGCGCTGCTGCGCGACGGCGACATCATCACGCTCGACGTACGTTCGCGCCGGCTGGACGTGAAAGCAAATCTCGAAGAGCGGCGCGCACAATGGAAGCCACCCGCCCCCAATTACACCACCGGCGTAATGGCGAAATACGCAAAGCTCGTTTCATCGGCATCGCAAGGCGCAGTGACCAGCGCCGCGTAGAAATTGCAGCAACAAGGAGAATGACCATGGCGAAAATGTTTTGGGAAAACGACGCGAATCCCCGCGCTCTCGAAGGCAAGCGCATCGCAGTGCTGGGCTATGGCAGCCAGGGCCGTGCACACGCTTTGAATTTGCGGGACAGCAAGCTGAACGTCGTCGTAGGGCTTCGCCGCGGTGGTCCTTCATGGAAGCAAGGCGAGCAGGACGGATGGGCGCTCAGCGGCCCTTCCGAAGCAGTCGAGGGCGCGGATGTAATCGTGATGCTCGCGCCAGACATGGCGCAGCCGGCGCTCTACCAGAACGAGGTCGCTCCGAATTTGAAGGACGGCGCGATGATTCTCTTCTCGCACGGATTCAATATCCACTACGGCCAAATTACTCCGCCGAAAAATGTGGACATCACCATGATCGCGCCCAAGGGCCCCGGCAATCTGGTGCGCCGCACGTACGAAGAAGGCCGCGGCGTGCCCTGTTTGCTGGCGATTCATCAAGACGCGTCAGGCCACGCCTGTGATCGCACGTTAGCCTATGCCCGCGCCATCGGCGGCACGCGCGCCGGCGTCATTCAGACCACATTCGCGGAAGAAACGGAAACCGACCTCTTCGGAGAGCAGGCTGTCCTTTGCGGAGGCGCCCGCGAATTGATTCAAGCCGGTTGGGAAACCCTGGTGCAGGCCGGATATCAACCCGAAGCCGCTTACTTCGAGTGCCTGCACGAATTGAAGCTGATCGTGGACCTGATTTACGAAGGCGGCATAGCCAAGATGCATCAGTTCGTCAGCGAAACGGCCAAATATGGCGACATCACGCGCGGCTCGCGGGTGATTGACGCGCACGTGCGCGAAAGCATGAAAAAAATTCTTGAAGAAATTCAATCCGGCGCTTTCGCCAAGGAATGGATCCTCGAGAATCAAACGGGACGTCCGCAGTACACCAAGCTTCTGGAAAAAGACAAGAACCATCCCATCGAAGCGGTCGGCAAGGAACTTCGCGCTCAAATGTCCTGGCTGAAGCCCGAAACGGCGACGGCGGCAAGGGGTCTCAAATGAAAGGCGCACAATTTCTGGTGAAAGCCCTCGAACGCGAGGGAGTGGAAATCATCTTTGGTTATCCCGGCGGCGCGATTATGCCGGTGTACGACGCGCTGCTCGATTCCAAGATTCGCCACATTCTGGTGCGCCACGAACAGGCTGCAGCGCTCGCGGCGGACGGTTACGCGCGCGCCACGGGCAGAGTGGGAGTGTGCATGGCCACCTCCGGGCCCGGCGCCACCAATCTTGTCACCGGGATCGCGAATGCCTACATGGACTCTGTCCCGGTCGTCGCAATCACCGGCCAAGTGGCAACTCACTTGATGGGCACCGACGCATTTCAGGAAGTGGACATCTTCGGCATCACGTTGCCCGTTGTGAAGCACAGCTTCCTGGTGAATACCGCCGCCGAGTTGCCGCGCATCGTGCATGAAGCGTTTCGCATCGCTCGCTCGGGCCGCCCGGGTCCCGTCTTGATTGATTTGCCCAAGGACATCGCGAACGCTATGGCGGACTTCGAATTCCACGATGAGCCTGAGGTTGCTAGAGCGTCCGAAGTGGAGGACCCAGCCATTGCGCGCGCGATCGAATTGATGCGCGAGAGCCGCTCCCCGGTCGTGTACGCCGGAGGCGGCATCGGCATGGCCGGCGCGCTTCAGGAGTTCAGGGAATTCATAGACGCGACGCGCATTCCGGTGGTGGCCACGCTGAAGGGTCTTGGCTCCATCCCCACCACTCACCCGCTCGCGCTGGGAATGATGGGCATGCATGGGACCAAAGCAGCGAATCACGCGGTCCAGGCCTGCGATCTTTTGATTTGTGTGGGCGCGCGTTTCGACGACCGCGCCACGGGCCGCCTGAACGCGTTTGCGCCGGACGCCAAAGTGATTCATCTGGACGTGGACCCCGCGGAAGTCAGCAAGCTGCGGCGGGCCGACGTTCCGCTGATCGGCGATATGCGCCATACTCTCGCCGCACTTTCGTGCCCGCTTGATATCGAGCCCTGGCGCCGCGAATGCCTTGCCGCGAAGGAGACTCACGCCTGGGATTACGATGCGCCCGGCTCCGAAGTGTATGCGCCTGGATTCTTGAAGACCCTTTCGGATCGCGCCGGCAAGCACTGTATCGTCGCCTGCGACGTTGGCCAGCACCAGATGTGGGTGGCGCAGCATTTTCATTTCAATAACCCCGCGCAGCATCTCAGCAGCGGCGGTTTGGGCACCATGGGATTCGGCCTGCCTGCGGCGATCGGAGCGCAATTCGCGTTTCCCGATGCGTGCGTCATCAACGTTTCCGGCGATGGCTCCATCATGATGAACCTGCAGGAACTCGCCACACTGCGGCGCTACGATTTGCCGGTGAAGATCGTGCTCTTCGACAATCGCGCGCTCGGAATGGTTCGCCAGTGGCAGGAGCTTTTCCACGACAAGCGCTATAGCGAAGTGGACCTTTCCGACAATCCCGATTTCGTGCGCGTCGCGGAGTCCATGGGCATTCCTTCGTTCCGCGTCGAGGATCGCCGCGATGTGGATTCCGCAATTGACCGCCTGTTGGCCGAACCGGGTCCGGTCCTCGTGCACGTGCTGATCCATCAGGAAGCGAACGTGTGGCCGATCGTCGGCCCCGGCAAATCGAACTCCGAAATGCTGGATGAGGTCACGAGGTGAGCACCTTCACCCTGCAATTGCGCGTGAAGCAAAGCGAGGGCGCTCTGGTGCGCGTTCTCGGCGTTACGCGCAGGCGCCGGTTCGATTTGTTGCACCTTACCGCTGATGCTACCGAGGACGGCAACTTTCTCGACGTTCAGATGACCGTTAAAGCCGATCGCGCCGAGCACACCCTGGTGCGCCAGATCGAAAAACTTGAAGATGTCTCGCATGTGGAAATTCTGGGTCCTGCCGAAACAGAACACGCTCGGGCCGTGTGATAAAACGGGGCCACCCGCCTGTTCTGGTAACTAACCCTGATAACCAGCCAGTGCCGTCATCAGCGAAATCTTGACCCGAACGTCCGAAGCCACCGCCGGGCCCGCGCGCCCTCACGGAATCCACGCTTTTGAATTAAACTAGCGCCGTGCCTGACGCCACTGACGCAGTTCCCTTCCAGCGCGTTGCCATTCTCGGGACCGGCCTGATTGGCGGATCCTTCGGTCTGGCCCTGCGCAGAGAATTTCCGCATATCGCGATTGTGGGATTCGACCGACCGGAGGTGCTGGCTGCAGCGCGCGCCCGGGAAGCCATCGAGGAAACCGCTAAAGATATCCCCGCCGCGATCCGCGGCGCCGACCTGGTGTATGTGGCGCTGCCCATTGGCGCGACGATTGACGCGTTGCCCGCCATCGCGTCCGCGACGAAGCAAGGCTCTCTGATAACAGACACCGGCAGCACCAAAGTCGTCATCGGCCGCGCCGCGCAACGCGCTTTTCGAGGCGGAGCGCGATTCCTGGGCGGCCACCCCATGTCCGGCAAAGAAGCTTCGGGCATCGACGAGGCCGACCCCGATTTATTTCGCGGCGCGCGCTATGCGCTGATCGGTTCGCCGGACGATGCCGACCCGCGCGTTCAGGGATTTGCGGCTCTTCTTCGCACGCTGGGCGCGGAGCCGGTGTGGTGCGACGCCGAGACGCACGATTGGGCGGTGGGCATCGTGTCGCATCTGCCGCAACTGCTGGCCGTCGCGCTGGCGCGCGTGGTGCTGGACGAAACGGATGAAACCGGCCTGCCCCTGACGCTAGCCGGGCCCGGTCTGCAGGACATGGTGCGGCTGGCGGGCAGCCCCTACGGTTTGTGGCGCGACATTGCGCATACCAATACCGAAAACATTTCGCACGCTCTCAATCGCCTCGAGCAGGCAGTGGAGCATCTTCGCACGCGCCTGACATCGAAGGAACTCGAGCAGGAATTCACGGCCGCCAACGAAATTTACAGGCTTTTGAAAAAGGAAGGATAGCGGGGATCGGCAGCGGCGGTCTGCGGCGCGCCATGAATGAAGTGCTTGAACGCGAGCGGCTTACGGCTGGCGAGGGCCGGTGGAAACAAGCCGCTTGTCGCGCACATAGAATTCCTGCCCTCGCCAGTGGATGCGCTGCGGAAAAAAACTCGCCACCCACACGACGAATGCAAACCCGTCGCGCAAGGGCAAGAGCTCCATCTTCCGCCGCAATAATCCGTCGCGCATTCCCACAACGCCGATGATCCACGCGGAAACGCCGCGCAGCACCAAATAACCAAGCACCAGCGAAACAGCCCACGCCGCAGACGGCGCAAACACGGCCGCCAGCAGCGCCAGCGGCAAGCCTTGCGTGAAGATCAGTCCCAGATGGCCCGCCGGGCGCGAATATCGAATGCTCAAATTCCAGCGCAACTGGTGGCGGAAGGCGTCGCCCAGCGTCTGCTGCGGGTAAACAATCGAAACCGGAAAGCTACTCAGTTCTACGCGATGTCCGTGCGCCGCAATGCGATTCCCCAATTCATAATCGTCTGAAAAATGATCCACTAGGGATTCGAAACCGCCGATTTCTGCGAGCCGGGTCTTGGTGGTTGCCATGGTCGCACCCAGCGTAAAATTCACATCACTGAACAGCCACGCCACCAGCACTCCCGCCGTGAAATCCGTGCTGTTGCCGATGGCTTCCAGATTCGCCGCGAGAGATCCATCCGTAAGCCCGCGATAAAGACAGGTCACCGCTCCCACTTTGGGATCGCGAAACGGCGCGGCGATCGCGCGCAAATAGCCTGGTTCCACGCGCACATCGCTGTCACTGACGACCAGAAT
Source organism: uncultured Acidobacteriota bacterium (assembly GCA_963804655.1). Lineage (GTDB taxonomy): Bacteria > Acidobacteriota > Terriglobia > Acidiferrales > UBA7541 > Palsa-295. The sequence goes on from CAWDRE010000005.1 coordinate 288,435, forward strand.
TTCGTGCGTCGCCGCGCGCGCCATCCGGCAAAGCTTGTTCACTTTGTCGCTCACGCCCAAGGGTTCGGAACCCACGATCAATTTGATGGTCCGCTCGGGAAAATTGCGCGCCAGGTCCGCAATCACCGGAACCGCGGGATCCTGATCGTCGCTCACGCAAAATAAAATTTCGTAGTCCGGGTAGTCCTGCAGGCAGAAACTCGCATAGTTTTCGTACGTTTCGCGGTCCAGGCCATAGATGGGTTTTAGAATGCTAAGAGGAGGAGTGAAACCCGGAGGAGCCGGAGTCTGCGCGCGAAAAAAGCGCAGCGCCGCTACGATCGCAACGGCGTAGTACACGAATGAGGCGAGCGCCAGAAGCAGCAGGACGTCGCGCATCACCATCCACAACATCGCGCGCTAGCCTTTTCCCTGCCACACCAGGGCCACGCCGATGCACACCAGGAAAACGCCCGCCCAGCGCAGGTGGGTGATCCGCTCACCAAGAAACACGCGGCTGCCGTACGCGCCCGCTGCGTAACTGAGCGCGGTAGCCGGAACCACGAAGCTAACGTTCGCCATCGAGAGCACGGCGAGCATGGCGAAGAAGCTGACCATCATCAGCATCAGGCCCATCCACATCCAACCGATGCGCAAAGCGCGCCCGAAGACGCGCAACAACTCGCGGGGATGAAAACTTTTCACTTCGCCCGCGGACTTCATCGCGCGCGTGATGCACAATTCGCCCGCGGTGCTGCAGCACACCACGAAGAGCAGCAACACGGCGATGATGAGCATCAGACCCGCTCCGTGGTTCGCGGCGGAGTATTCCCCACCAGCAGCACGCCCGCGCAAATGACCAGAATGCCAGCCCATCGCGTGGAACTGACCATCTCACCCAGCAGGAAATGCCCGAGCAGCGCCACGAACACATAGGAGATGGAGGAAGCGGGCTGCACGAAACTGAAGTCCGCCCAGGAAAGGACCAAGGTGTAGGCGATGAAGAAAGCGATCAGCAGCGCAATCCCCGCCCACACGGTTCCGGAAGTAAACGCGCGCGCAAAGAAATGCACGATATCCGCCGGCGCCCAGGCGCCCGCCGCGCCCACGCCTTTCATGCCTTTGCCCAGAAACACGTCGCCCAACGGGCCGAACGTGACCATGATCAAAAGAAGTATGTAGGTTTTGACGTGCAGGCCTTCTGAAGACTTCATGCGCCTTGTGATTCGCCGGCCACCCCGACCGATGGCGGTACCTGCACCATCGCTTTTTTCTGAACGCCCTTCTTCGCCACTTTGCGGCGGTCATGACGGAGTTTCATGAAGTCCACTGCTTCGTGGAACAGGCGTTTGCGCTCATGCGAATCCCACAATGCGTCGCGCACGATGCGCCAAGCCACTCGTGGCCGGAAATAGTATTGGTCGTAGAAACGATTCACCGACTCGACCATGTATTCGCGGGAAAGTTCCGGATATTCCAGGTGCGGCAGCTGATGGCCCATGTCATCCGTGATGGCTTCGCCCGCCAGGAATCCCTCTTTCATGCCCTGATCGTAGAGCGCCGTGCCGGGATAGGCATGCGCCATGGAAACCTGAATGGTTTCACAATCCAGCTCTTTCGCGTATTCGATGGTCTTCTCGATGGTCTGCTTGGTTTCGCCCGGCAGCCCGATAATGAAGTCGCCGTGCACGTGAATTCCCACTTTCTTGCAGTTCTGTACGAAGGTGCGGCCCATTTCGATCGTGGCGCCCTTCTTGATGTTCTTCAGAATCTGCGGATCGCCGGATTCGAAGCCCACGATCAGCAAACGAGCTCCGGCATCCGCCATGGCCTTGAGCGTCTCGTAATCGCTGTGGACGCGCGCCGTGCACGACCACTGGAACCCGACTGGCTTGAATTCCTTGCACAGCGCCAGCACGCGGTCCTTGCGGATATTGAAGGTATCATCGTCGAAGAAAAATTCCTTCGCTTGCGGAAACATCTTGTGCGCCTGCTTGAATTCCCGCGCCACGTTTTCCACCGAGCGCACGCGCCAGGCATGCCCGGAAAGCGTCTGGGGCCACAGGCAGAACGTGCAAAGGGCCGGACAGCCGCGCGCGGTGTAGAACGAAACGTATGGATTCAGCAGGAACGGCACATTATATTTTTCGATCGTCAAATTGTTCTGATACACGTCGGTCGCAAAAGGCAACGCGTCCAGGTCGGCCGTCTGCAGCATCGGGCGCGCGGGATTGTGTACAACTTTTCCATCCTTGATGTAACTCGCGCTGAGAATACCTTCCAGCGGCTTGCCCTCCGCATATTCCGCAATCGCGTGGTCGAACTCGCCGCGTACCACGAAATCAATGTCCGGGCTGGCCAGCAGGCTTTCCGCCGGCTTGATCTGCACTTGCGGGCCCACGAATGCGATCTTCAATCCAGGCTTCTTCTCTTTCATGGCCCGGGCCATGCGCAAATCGCTGTAGAAACCAACCGTCGAGGTGAATAACACGACGAATTCGTAGTCCTGCGCAATCTGGATTACTTCTTTGGGAGTGACGCCGTGCGGAGGCGCGTCCAGCAAACGGCTGCCCGGCAGCATCCCCGCGGGATATGCCAGCCAGACCGGGTACCAATAGGACTCAATCTCGCGTGTCGCGGGCCAGCGGGAACCCGCGCCGCCGTCGAACTTCTCAAAGCTCGGCGGATTCAAAAACAAAGTCTTCATTACTGACGGCATGTACTATTACCCCCTCAGGGTTGCAGCTAAGACGTGAAATTCCCACAAGGTTACAGCGTCCATTTTACCCGATTTGGCCACTCAGCCCAAGCCATGCTTTGCAGCCGGCGTTGTTACTGGAACACCTTTGCGAGCTGACCCGTTGCCTGCAATAGGGTTAGCTGGCCCTGCTGCCGCGCGAAATCGGCATCGAGGAACGCCACCCACTTGTCGCTTTCGTCCAAGCGGGCCTGTTCGATGTCTCGCAGCGTCGCGCGGCCTTGGTCGAATTTCGCCTGAGTCATTTCCACGGTTTCCTGCGCCAACTTCAAATCCAGCCGCGCCACTTCGCGGGTCGCGTCCAATTCGCGCACGTTGCGGGCTTTCTGCTGTACGTCCAGCCGAACTTGTTGGCGTTTATTTCCCAGCGAAAGCTCGGAAGCCTGCAGCTGGCTCTTGGCGAGCGCTACCGTAGCGCGCGTCTTCGCCGCGAAGATTGGGATATTGATCTGCACGCCCACGCTGACGTTGTTGCGTTCAAAATGGTTATAGAACTCCTCATAGTTGTTGAACTTGCTCAAGACACTGTATTGTCCGACCACGCTAAACGTCGGCCAGTAACTGAGCTTTGCGCCGTGCAGGATATCCTGGCGGGCCTGGCGATCATTTTCAGCTTCCTGAATTCCCCGATCGCTCTGCAAGGCCAAATTCGCAAGTTCGGTGTCCGGTAGGTCCGTCGAAAACGATGGCTCGCCGGTTTCCACTTCTACTGATTGCGTGTCGGGAATCCCCGTCAAATCGCGTATCTGCTGCGTGAGGGCTTCGTCTCGTCCTTCGAGCTTGATAATTCGTTCCTGCACTCGCGCCGCGGTTAATTCGCTGCGGGTGACCTCGATCGGCAGCTCCTGGTTCGCCTGCACGCGCTCGCGAGTCACTTCCAGCACTTTTTCAGCGCTGGCCTGCTCGCTTCGCAGCAATTCCAGCGAATGCCGCACCTTGGCCAGTTCCAGATATGACGTCGCCGTCCGCACGATCACATCATCGCGCGTGCGGTCAATTTCCAGTTTCATGGTTTTGGCGTGTTCTTCCGCCGATCGCTGCTGCGCCTTTAATATCGGATCGAAGATCGCCTGGTTGTAATTCACCTGGAAGACTGCAGGAGGCGAGCCCCCCAGCGAAGGAAATCCCGAGGTGTAAGCGGCACCCGAACCCGTGTAGAGGTTGGGCAAGAACGCGGCGTGATCGAGGCCCGCCGCGTCGAGCGCGACTTTATATTGCACGCGCGCCAAAGCCAGATCGCGGCTATTCTCCAGCGCCAGCCCCACCGCTTCGCGCATCGTCAACTTGCGCCCGTCCTGCGCGCGCGCCACCGTGGCGACCGCCATCGCCGCCAGCAACGCCACAACCAATCCTAGCCTGCATTTTCTTGTCGCCATTTTATTCATAACGCAACGACTCCGTCGGATGCAGCCGCGCCGCCCGGTTTGCGGGCAAATAGCCAAACAACAAACCCGTGGAACACGATACCAAAAAAGCCAGCACCACCGAGATCCACGATACGGGAATGTGCACTCCCGCCACTTCTGGAAACAGGCTGATCACGAAATTCAGAACAGCCGGAATGGCCACGGCGATCGCAATCCCCAGCAACGCGCCGGTTCCGCTGATCAGAAACGCTTCCATCAGGAATTGATACAAGATTGCGTTGCGCGGCGCGCCGATCGCCTTGCGAATTCCTATCTCGCGCGTTCGTTCCGTCACCGTCACCAGCATGATGTTCATGATTCCGATGCCGCTGATGGTCAGCGCGATCATGGCGATCACGATTAGAATCACGGTCAGCGCCAGGGCGATTTTTCGCGCCGAATCCAGCAAGGAGCCCAGATTCTCCACGCGGTATTGCGCTCCCGGCCGATGCCGGCTGCTCAGGAACTGCGCGACCTGCTTCGTCAGTTCCGGCACATCTTCCTGACGATCCGCCTGCACGTAGAAAGTCCGCAGATATTCCTGTCCAGAGTAGTACTTGATCAGCCCGATTGGCACGATCACGGAATCACGCGTGATTTCCGTCTGGCCGAAGGTTGCCGTTCGCTCCCGAAAGACTCCAATCACGGTGAAGTAAAGTTCTCCCAGCCGCAACTCCTTGCCCACCGGATCCGTCTCGGGGAAAGCCAGTTTCGCCAGATCCTCGGTCAGCAAACACACCTTGCTGTGCGAAACCATGTCGTCTTGGTCGAAATACCGTCCGCGAACAACCACCAGGCGGCGAATTTCCTCGAACCCGTCTGTCACGCCTACCATACTTACCGGCCGGCTGACCCCATTCACCACCACGGTCATCGGCATGTCGTGTGTCCCGGCCGCTTCCGCAACGTGCGGCAGCGCGGCTTTTAGCGCGTCCATATCCTCCACTGTGATTTCGTCCGCCAGCGTCGTGCGTTGCGCATCGCCGGAGTGGATCAGTTCGCCGTAGATCAGATTCGAGCCGACCCCTTCGATCTGCTCGATGATGTAACGCTTCCCTGCCAGCGCCACCGTCACCACCAGCACGATGCAGGCGCTGCCGATGATGACGCCCAACATCGTAAGCATCGCGCGCACTTTATTCGCGCGCAGCGCCTGCAGCGCAAGACTCCACGTCTCGTTCCAGAAGATCGGAGTGCTTTTCGGCGCTGGTAATGGAGGCGGCACAACAGAATCGGATGCGATTCGCGGCTTGAGAGTTTCTAGCGTTTCTTTCACGGAATTCAGTGCGAAGCCTTTTCGAGATGCTCCAATCGCGACTTGGCGTCCTTGTCGTCGGGATCCAGTTGCAAGGCCGCCCGGTATTGTTCTGCAGCGTCCCCGCGTTTCCCTTGCGATTCGTACAGGCGACCAAGCCACCCACGGGCGGCGGCATGGGAGGGCCAGTCGCTGCGGTCCGGTGTGCTTGCCAGATAGGCTTTCAAATCCTTCTCCGCATCAGAGAGATTCGAATTGGAGAGCACCAGCGCCACGCCTCGCGCATATTCCAGCCGAGGATCGTTTGGGCTCACCTGGGCGGCAGCTTGAATCGCCGCCTGCATATCCCCGGGCTTATTCTGATGCTGGAAAAAAGAAATCACTTCAAAGTACGGGTCAATCTTCCCGGGCTTCGCTGCGAGCACGGCGCGATACTCCTGCTCCGCAAGATCCGGCTTTTTTTGCCCGTCCAGGTCGTAAACGGCGCGCGCCAAGTGGCCCTCGATGGGATCGAGCGCCGCAATCGCTTCCACCTGCGCCTTTGCTTCGTCTTTGTTTCCGCCGACCACCCACGGCGCCTGTAGGCAATACTCCTCCAGGTCGCGCCGTGCGGCGATATTCGAAGGGTTCAATTGCACGGCCGTTTCGAATTCCTTCTTCACTTTGCGCGCATACGTAAAGCTGCGGTCGCGGTCTGCCTTTCCGCCATAAATCCGGCCCAACCACTGATGATAGACGGAATTTTTCGCGTCAATTTCGACGGATTTCTCCGCGGCGGTGATCGCGTTGTCGTAATCGCGAATTTCGTAGTAACTGCGGCCCAGCCAGTAGTACGCCTCCGCGCTATTCGAATTTTGTGTCACTGCCGATTCCAGAGTGGCTATCGCGCCGGAGTAATTACCGGCATTGAATTCTCTCTGCGCGGTTTGAATCAGCGCGGAGGCGTCCGCGCCCGCGGAAAATGCGCCGCTCACGCCGGCAGGCATCGGGGCCGCTATTGTGGGCATAGCCGTCGCGCGCGCCGCCAAAGGGGCAACCGCAACCAAGGCCACTCCTACAAGACCTGCGAGGAAGATCCCTGCCGTTCTCGCGTCCGGCATTCTCATTTCGCCTCCAGAACACGTACCTTCATTCCGTCCCGCAAATCCACATCGCTGGGCAGCGCGACCTTGTCGCCCAACGACAGTCCGGAAATCAGTTGATATTTCCTGTCGCTGGCAATTCCCACCTGGATATCGCGGCGGTGCACTTCATCGCCGTGATAAGCGAACACATAATGCTGGCCTCTATCGTCACTCACCGCCGCACGCGGCACCACCAGCGCGCCACGCTCCTCGTGAACCAGAATTCGTACCTCCACATTCACGCTCGGCAGCAGCTCGATTTTGTCGTTGTCAATCGAGCACAGCACCTCGCCGACGCTGCGCGCTCCCCGCGGTACCACTTGCTTGGGCAATTGCTCGATCTTTCCCGTCCAGGTGCGGGTGGGCATCGCGTCCCACTTCACTTGCACGTCCTGATTCGTCTTCAGCGCGCCCAGGTCCGGCTCGTCCACGAAAGCGCGCACGCGCACCTGTCGCAGGTCCGCCATTTCCGCCAGCACATCTCCCAGTTTTACGAAATCGCCCTGTCGCACGGGCAGCGAATACAATGTGCCGTCCACAGGGGCAATTACGGTCGCCGAATGTACTTTTTCCTCGAGCGCCGCCACTTGATCGCGCGCCTGTTGCGCGCGCAAACCCGCGCTCTGGGCCGCAATCGCCGCGCGTTGCGCCAGGGCGGCCTTTTTCTCTCGCAGGGTCTGCAGATTCGCGCGCGCCGTCGTCAAAGCGGCCTGGTTCTGCGCCACTTCATCTTGCGTGGCCGCTTGCTTAGCCGCCAATTGCTCCAGGGCCTGTTGCGTGCGCTCCAGATTAGCCACCTGCGTTTCGCCATTCTGCAAACTTCCCTGTAATTGCGCTACCTCGTCGGGGGGGCCGCCCTCGCGTGCATTGCGCAGATCCGTTTCCGCCGTCAACAAGTCCGCGCGCGCTTGGGAGAGCTGCGCGCGAATATCTGAATCGTCCAGGCGCAAAATGAGCTGGCCGCGATGGACCGCCTGCCCTTCGGCGGCTTTCACTTCAGCCACGAACGCGGGAAATTGCGCGCGCGCGACGGTGGGAGAAATCGGCTCAACCTTTCCATTGCTGGTTATCGTCGAGCTTAGATCCTCGCGCGTGACGCTGACCACCTGCACCGTAGCCGCCGGCTCGCGCAGCGCCAGCACCGCCACGACCACCACCGCCAAAACTGCCACGAGGATCAAAACGATCCATCTTTGTTTGCGATTTTCCGCCATGTAATGCCGCGCACGCCTTCGCCGCAGCGTTCCCCCGAAGCCACAAAATTGTAGCAGACCCCTTCCCGGCTTGCCTACGCAAACGCCCCGAGCGTGCCCCGACTGCATCTTTCACGATGCTATAATTCCGCCGCAAGATGCCAATCGTATTCATTATTGCCCGCGATTGGACTTTGCGCGCAGGGCTGCGCGCCGAACTCCGCGAACGCGGGATTGACGCGCTGGGGATGGATTCGGCCGAAGATGCCGGCCGCAGCCTCGCGGAAGGTCAAATGCCGGCCGTAGTCGTGCTGGAAGCGGTTGCTGAATTTTCCGGCGACGCCGCAATCCAATCGCTCGTGAAGCGCGTTCCCACCCTGCTGATTGCCTCGCGCACCGAAAACGTCCCGCTCCCTCCCGTCGCGGCCGTCTTCTACCGTCCCGTACGCATCGGTGAAATCGTCACCCGCGTTCTCGACCTTCTCAAGACCGGCCACCCCGCGTAATTCGCATTGCTTCACCTGGAAATCTCTGGCGAAATCCAAGGCCGTAGGGAAACGGCACGCCGTGCCGGTAGTCCCTTAGATTGGCGCTGCCTATGGACGCGCCCGGAGGGGGTGTCATAGCGCGCCCGCTTCTTGCCCAGGCTCTCAAACCTAAATGCGCCGCGCGCTCTTCGTGCTAAAATTCGCTCATGAGCGAACCTCAACACACGGAGCACTCCGCGCACGCGACCGAAACCAAACCCGGCGCCAAACCACCCGCGACGATCCACCGCGTCTGCATCGGCTGCAATAACATGTTCGAAGTGACCATGGAAAATTACGAAGCCAAGCACTGCTCTGTCTGCCACAAAGGCTAGCGACACTCGGCCCGCGTCCTCGCTCCAGCACTAGAAAAGTTCGCGAACCGAATTTCATTCCTTCGCGTCTAAGCAGCGAGACGGAGACAGAGGCGCAACATACAGGATGGCACGCGCTGCGAGAGCCGCACGCCTTTCGCAGCGCACGCGGTCCGTGCCACCACGCCTGCAACGCCACTCCGCAAATGCTAGAATTCATGCAGCAATGAGCGCTGACTCCCTCATTCACGTTCACGAGCTGTGCAAGCATTTCCGCACATTCAAACGCCGCGAAGGCGTCTGGGGTTCGATCCAGAATCTTTTCGTTCGCGATTACCGCACGGTGGCGGCGGTGGATCGCGTCGGCTTTACCATCGAACGCGGCGAAATGGTCGGTTACATCGGCCCCAACGGCGCGGGAAAATCCACCACCATCAAGATGCTCACCGGGATTCTGGTCCCCACCAGCGGCGAAATCCGCATCAATGGCTACGTTCCCTACCGCCAGCGCCGCCAGTACGTGAAAACGATCGGCGTGGTGTTCGGCCAGCGCACCCAGCTCTGGTGGGACATCGCCGTCATCGAATCCTTCAAGCTTCTGCGGCGCATCTACGACGTCTCGCAGCGCGACTTCGACGCACGCATGGAGCATTTCGATGCCATCCTGAACATTCGCGATTACCTGCACACGCCGGTGCGCAAACTTTCCCTCGGCGAACGCATGCGCTGCGACCTGGCCGCCGCGCTGCTGCATAATCCGCCGCTGCTGTTCCTCGACGAGCCGACCATCGGCCTCGACGTGGTCGCCAAAGACCACATCCGCCATTTTCTGCGCGCCATCAACCGCGAGTTCCGCACCACGGTGCTGCTGACCACGCATGACCTCGACGACATCGAGGAGCTCTGCCGCCGCATCATGATCATTGACCATGGCAAAGTCCTCTACGATGGCCAACTCGCCCAACTGAAACAGCAACTCCTGCGCACCAAGCAAATTAAATTCGTACTGAAAGACCGCGCGCAAGCCCCATGCCTCGACGCTTTCACCCGCGACGGCCTCGAAGTAGACCAGGTGGACGAGCTCACCTATCGCATCCGCTTCGACCGCGTGAAAGTCTCCACGTCCGACCTCATCCGCCAAATCCTCGCAGCCGTGGAAGTCCGCGACCTGCTCATCGAAGACGAGCCCATCGAAGAAATCATCAAACGCATCTACGCCGGCGAAGCTCATCTAGAGGTTGCGGTGTGAGCAGCTGGGTACAATCCCTGGTCCCCTACGCTGAATTCTCGCGCGTCGGCTTCGTCAATATCCTTGCGTTCCGTTTGCGCTATTTCACCGGCATCATCACGTATTTCCTCAACGTCACGGTGTACTACTTCATCTGGAGCGCCGTCTACAGCGGCGGCCACTCCATCGCCGGTTACAACCTCGGCCAGATGATCACCTACGTCAGCGTCGGCTGGATGATTCGCTCGTTTTACTGGAACACGATTGACCAGGAAATGGCCTACGAAGTCATCGAAGGCAAAATCGCCATGGACCTGATCAAGCCCGTCTCCGTCCAATGGATGTGGATTTCGCGCGCGATCGGCGAATCGGCCTTCCGCCTGGGCCTGCTCACGCTACCGACTGCCGTCGTCGTCGCGCTCGTCTTTCCCGTCGAGCGCCCTTCGTCCAGCGAAAATTTTCTGCTGTTCCTCGTCGCTGTCCTCGGCAGCTTCTTCCTCATGGCCGCCATCAATTTCATGATCGGCACCTGCGCCATCCCCCTCAAATCCATCCTCGCGCTGATCCGCGCGAAATACTGGCTAATCGAACTCCTCTCCGGCCTGCTGATCCCCATGACTTTCTTCCCGGACAAAGTTCAGCGAGCCCTCGCGTGGCTCCCGTTCGAGCACATCGCCTACACCCCCCTGCAAATTTACTTGGGCAAACTCGACCGCCACACCGCTCTCCGCGCGCTAGGCATCCAATGGCTCTGGGTAGTAGCGCTGCTGTTCCTAGCGCACCTCTGGTGGGAGCGCGCCGCAAAAAAAATCACGATCCACGGCGGCTGACGCCAACACGACCTGAATGAACACCAAACTCAAATCGAAAGTCATCCCGCTTGCCCTGACGCAGGAAGGGAGCGCAGCGAGGGATAGGCTTTTAGCAGCCCGCGCTACCGTCGCCCGAACAAACCGAGCACACTGGTAACGAACCGATGACCTCATTTCCCACCAGCGCACCGATCGAAGAAAAGCGCGGCCTCGCCGCCCTTCCGGCCGAAATCCACCGCCACTTCCTCCTCTTCTTCGACTACTTCTCGCAATACGCCAAAGTCCGCGTCAGCTACCGCGGCGACTTCTTCATCAGTCTGGGCACCAGCTTCGCCGCCACCATTTTCGCGCTCTGCTTCGTCATCGTCCTGTTCCAGAAAGTCCCGCAGCTCGCCGGCTGGCGCTTCGAAGAAGTCCTGTTCCTCTACGGCTTCTCGCTGATTCCCTACGGCATTTTCAATGTGGTCAGCCTGAACCTCTATGACTTCGGCAACAATTTCATCATCGAAGGGAAATTCGACCGCGTCCTGCTCAGGCCGATCTCGTCTCTGTTCCAGGTACTCTTTGAAACCTTCCGCATCGAATCCTTCCAGGAAATCGCTACCGGCATTTTCTGCATGTGGTACGCCACGCACCATCTCGGCCTGCACTGGACCCCCGCCAAATTCGCTATGCTCTTTTTCTTCGGCGCCTGCGCCGGCATCATCTATATATCGGTCTTCCTCATCCTCAGCACCGTCTCGTTCTGGTTCGAAGACCGCATCGGCGTCCACCCTCCCATCTGGAACGTAATCGCCTTCGGCCGCTACCCGCTCTCGATTTACAGTGGCGTCGTGCAATTTTTCCTTTGCTGGATCGTTCCCTTCGGCCTGGCCTCCTTCTACCCGAGCGTTCGTATGCTAGGCCGCACAGTCCATCCCGAATACGCCCCGCTCGTGCCGGTCGTCGCCGTGGTTTTCCTCACCATCGCGGTCTCCCTGTGGAATTTCGGCACCCGCCACTATTCCTCCACAGGATCTTAACTTCCCCTTCCCGCTGAAACACTGCATCAGTTTATTTCGTAACATCTATATGGGCCCTATGCGGCGGTTCGCGTATTTCGCTGTCGTGATCCTCGCACTGCTCCCGGTCGCTGCCGGAGTCATCGGCAATACCATCGGGCCAAACATCTTGCATCCCGCGAATTTGAACCCGCCGCGACTCGCACAGACGGACGAGATGCTGGCGCGCAACGGTGCGCGCAAAACGGATTTCATCGTTCGCGCGGATGACGGCGTCGAACTTCGCGGCTGGAAGATCGCGGCCCCATCACCAAACGGCGATTGGGTTCTGCTCTTCCACGGCGTTGCGGATAATCGCACAGGAGTTCTTGGCGCCGCCGAATTCCTGCTTCGCCACGGATACAGCGTCGCAATGATGGATTCGCGCGCGCATGGCGAAAGCGGCGGCGCAATGTGCACTTACGGCTGGAAAGAACGCTACGACTCGGTGGCAATCACCAATGCTCTCTATACGACCGAAAACGTCCGCCGCTTGTATGCACTGGGCGTCTCGATGGGCGCGGCAATCGCGCTGCAGTCCGCCGCCGTCGAGCCCCGCATTGCAGCGGTGGCAGCCGAAGATCCGTCCGCGAATCTTCGCGAAGTCAGCTACGACTACGCGGGCTTGGATGCGAGCCCACTCCTCGGCAAAACTCTCTTCCGCCCGGCTTCTATTTTCGCGCTCGAAGCCATGGCGCGGGCGGGTGGCTTCAATCCCGATGACGTCTCTCCGCAAAGGGCCGTCGCGGAGCGCGCGTTCCCCGTTCTATTGATTTGCGGAACCGCGGACCAGCGCATTCCCTGCCGTCATGCGCAAGCAATTTACGACGCCGCCACCGGCCCGAGAGAATTGTGGATTGTGCAAGGCGCGGGCCACGCCGCCGCGCTCGGGCAGGCCCCCGCGGAATACGAAAATCGCGTCGTCAGTTTCTTCGAGAGATATCCAGGCAAACCCTGAGGAACTATGAACTCACACAACCTTAAGAACCAAAATCACGCGGTCATCCTCGTGCGTGCCGCCGCGCGAAAACAAATCCACTTCCGTCAGCACGGACTGCACAATTTCCTGCGCCGGCAGCTCGCGGTTGCGCGCCACCAGCTCCACTAGCCGCTGCGAACCGTATTCTTCTTCCGAGGAATTATTGGCTTCGGTGATTCCGTCGGTGCAAAAAACCACTACATCGCCGCGATGCAGCTTCACGTGGCCGCGCTCGTAGCGCACGCCTGCAAATAGACCCACCACCATGCCGCCTTCGGTGAGATATTCCACTTCCCCGTTCACGCGAACCACCGCCGGCTGCACGTGCCCGGCATTCACGTAATGCAGCGTGCGGTGCGGCTGGTCCAGCAATCCCAAAAACATTGTCATGAATTTCTGGCCGCGCGTATCGGCCAGCATCATGTCGTTCAGCGATTCCACCAGCCGCTCCAGCGAATGTAAATGCGCCAGCAGCGCATGCAGTGTGGCTTGCAGGTTCGCCATCACCATCGCCGACCCCACGCCCTTCCCTTCCACGTCCGCCACCACGGTCAAAATCGTATCGGGAGCCAGCGGAATGAAATCGTAATAATCCCCGCCTACTTCCAGCGATGGGCGATGCGAAACGCCGATATCGAATCCTGCCAGCGCCGGCGGCCGTTCCGGCAATAATCCGAGCTGAATGCTGCGCGCCAGCGCCAGATCGCGCTCCATGCGTTGTTTGTGCAATAAATCACGATGCAGTTGCGCGTTTTCCAGCGCGAGCGCCACGTGATCGGAAATCGCGCGCAGCAAATTCTCATCCGCGCTCGTGAACGCTCCGGTTTTCTTGTTCAGCAATTGCAGGACGCCGATCGTCTCGCCGCTCTTGCTGCGGATCGGCAGGCACAATAGAGACTTGGTGCGGAAACCCAGCCGCAGATCCACTTCGGATTCGAATCGCGGGTCGGCGTAAGCGTCCGCCAGATTCACGGTCTCGCCGTTGGCGGCGACCCACCCGGCGATTCCACGGCTGATCGGCAGCCGAATCTCGTGCTGGTCGAGCCCCAGCCCTACCAGAGACCATATTTCGTCCCGCTCGCTATCCACCAGGAAAACGGTTCCACGTTCGGCGCCGGTGTGGCGCGTGGTGAGCTGCAGAATAATGTTGAGTAATTCGGCGAGGTCCAGCGTCGAATTCAGCCGCTTGGTAGCCTCCACAATTGTTGAAAGCTCGATTACCGCATGACGCCGCTCGCTGCTTTCCAGCGCCACTTCCGCGTAGCGCCGGAAAAGTTCCAGCCATCCGCGCGTCTTGGGATCCAGCTCGCCCTTCGGACGCGCTTCCAGCACGCCTACCGGGTTCAATCCGCGCCCCAGTACCCACGTGGAGTTCTCTCCATTCGCGTGCGGATTTTTGCCGTGCAGGATTCTTTCGATATGAACCGGGTCAGGCGCCGGAAGGTCGCCGCTTTCCTGCCACACGGTGGGTAATCCATTCACCACGCGCCAAAGCCGCGCGCCTTCCAAACGGCCCGGCGCGGCCAGAACGCAAACCATCTGCGCGGCCAGTTCGCCCGGCTCGGTTTCCGGATTGAGCGTCGCGACCACCTGCTCGAGCGTCTCGAGCGGCATGCCGCCACGCGCACGCGATGCTGGCTTCCGTTTCATGAAGCATTTCCCTTATATTCGATCACCAGGATGGTGATGTCGTCGGATTGCGCCGCGCCTTCGGTAAAGGCGCGCATGCCTTCGCGGATAGCGTCGCCCAGTTGCGTCACTGTTTCTCCGCTGAAATCCTCGATGATCTTGCGCAAGCGCGCTTCTTCGAACAATTCATTCTGCGTGTTGCTCGCTTCGGAAACCCCGTCCGTATAGATCACCAGAAAATCGCCCGGCTCCAATTGCACTCGCGCACTCTGGTATTCCGCTTCCTGAAACATGCCCACGGGAAAATTGGCCGAGCCCAGACCTTCCAGGCCGCCCTTCTTCCGTTTCAGAAGTGGCGGAACGTGCCCGGCATTTACATATTCGAAGCGGCCCATCTTGTCGAGAATTCCGTAAAATACCGTCGCATAACGGTCTTCGCCGCTGCGCTCGCACAGATATTGATTCACGCGCGAAAAAACACCCGGCAGCGAAATATCCATCGCGGCGGTGGTGAAGAAAACTCCTTGCAGCAAGGTAGCCAGTAGCGCCGCCGAGATTCCCTTCCCGGAAACGTCGCCCACGAAAAATCCGTGGCGTCCGCCGCCGAGGCCAATTACGTCGAAGCAATCGCCGCCCACTGAATGGCACGATAACGTCGAGCCCGCGACCGCGACGTCCGGCAAATTCGGCAACGCCTTCGGCAAAAGCTGTTTCTGAATCTGGCTGGCGATCTCGATCTCGTGGTCGAGCCGCTGTTTCGCGCGCGACGAAGCGAACAACCGCGCATTCTCCACCACCGTAGCGGCCTCGCGCGCCAGCGTGCGCAATACTTCACGGTCCAAATCCGAAAACGCGCTCGACGGCACGTGGCTATCCAGGTAGAGCACGCCCAGCAGTTCGCCCTGCCGCGTCGAAATCGTCGCGTCCAGTGTCTCGATTACCGGCAGTTTATCCACCGGAATCGCAATCACCGTGTGCAATTCCAGGCGCGCCACGCTTTCCTGCTGGCTCATGCCGCCGTCTTCGCCCGTGTCGCTGACGATCAATTCCCGGCGCGTCTGCGCCACGCGCTTCACCACCGATTGCGAAACCTGCAACTGGTCTGGACGCAGTGTCCCGCGCTGTGCGTCGCGCGCCACGATCATCTGCAATTCCTGCTGCTCGTTCGCCAGGAGCAGCACTCCGCGTTCGGTGCGCGTCACCTGGATCGCCGCATCCACCACGGCCGTCAGCACGTCTTCCAACGAAAGTCCCGTGCCCAGCGTCCGCGCCACTTCCAGCAGCACGCCCAAGTGATAAAGCTCGCGCGATCCCGCATGCTGCGGCGCCGGAGCCTCCACGCGTTCCACCAATTCCTCAATCGTCGCGCCCTCGCCTAGAAACAGCAGCTTGTAGGAATCCGCCATGCCGAAATCAACGCGATCTTTCGGCTGCAGCTCGTGCTTCAGGGTCTTCTCGCCATTGACGTACGTTCCGTGCCGGCTGCCCATGTCCTCCAGCACAAAAGTTCCGTTTACGGCAAGAATCTGCGCCTGTTGCCGGCTGATGCGGCTGTCCCGCAAAGTCAGTTCGTTGCCGGCTTGCCGTCCGATGCGGAACGGTGTACTGCTGATGGAAACCTCGCGGCGTACGCCGTTCGGTTCGATAACGACAAGTCTTGGAGCGCGTGGCATAGGTTATGGTTTTTTTGTCTAGCGAAACATCAACGTAAAGCCTGGCCCAGGAGCGGCTTCGCTGGCACCGCACATGGTAGGTAAACTCGCGCCCGAAGTAAATAGCCGCTGTCCTTTAACTCCCATTTCCGCGGCCCTTGCGGTTGCCCTCGCCATTCCTCCCGTGTAGAATTCGCGGGGGCTGCTCGACACCACTTTCTCGCTCATCTCGCGGCTTCGGATGCGCCGCTCGTCCGGTTCCAACGGTCTATAATGGTACAAAAATCTAGGAGACTGAATGAATAGCTCGATTGGCAGAGCCTTTATCGCCTTGGCGCTGATTGCTTCGCTGGCCGCACCCCTGCCCGCCGGCACCAAAGAGTGCGACCGCGTGGACAACGCCGGGTATGTGATGAAAGAAATCATGGATATCCCGGACGATATCCCGCAAACCGTAATTGACAAGGCCTACTGCGTCGTCGTTCTTCCTTCCGTCCTGAAACTCGCCTTTGTCTTCGGCGCCAGCTATGGGCGCGGTGTCATGACTTGTCGCAGTGGTCCGGATTTTCGCGGTCCCTGGGGCGCTCCGACCATGATGGCTCTAGAGGGTGGCAGCTTTGGTTTGCAACTCGGCGGACAGGCCACCGATTTCGTCTTGCTGCTCATGAATGAGCGCGCCGCCGACAGCATTCTCACCAGCAAAGTGAAATTGGGGGGTGATGCCTCCGCTGCGGCAGGTCCCGTGGGACGCAACACCTCGGCAGAGACCGATATCACCCTGCGTGCACAAGTGCTTTCCTATTCGCGCGCGCGCGGCCTCTTCGCGGGAATCTCTCTGGCCGGGTCCACTCTTCGTCCGGACAACAGCGCGAACACCGGCCTATACGGAAAAGCGATTGACGCCAAGGACGTCGTACTCCGCGGCAAAGTCTCGCCGCCTGACTGCGCCAAGCTTCTGATCGCCACACTCAACGAACGCTCGCCGAAAAATCTCGCCGGTGATTAGCGTCACGGTAAGTGATGTTGTATCAATGATTTAGAGGTAGAAACACGTGAAGGCCGCAATCACAAGACCCACATTAATATTGATATTTTTCACGGCCACGTTTTTCGACGCGGCGCCCGCGATCCTCGCACAGAGCTCGCACGCGCAATCAGGCGTCGCCAGCGTCACTTCGTATCAGATTGACGTGGATGCCGCCAAGCAATGGATTGATACGAAAATTGATCTGCGCTCCGGAGAGAAACTCCACATCACTGCCACCGGTACGATTACCTACCCCGCCGACAAGAAGCATCCGGATGGACGTCCCTTCGGCCCCGACGGCCTCGCGCGCGGCTTCGAAGATTTGCTCCACGAATATTCCGTCACGGACGCCGGCCACGGCTCGCTGGTCGGCCGCCTGGGGGATAACGACGGCGCGCAGCCCTTCGCCATCGGCGCCAGCTCTGACTACGAAGCGCCCATCGCTGGGCGCCTTTATCTCGGGATCAATCAGAGCATGAAAGATGCGGCGGCCGCCAAGGGCAACTTCCAAGTGAAAATCGCGGTCGTGAATCCAGGATTAAGCACTGCCGCGGCGATCGCCATCGGTGGGCCGCCCGAAACTCCCGTCCCCTCCATCACGGCTGCGATCCTGCGGGATATTCCGCGGCGCGTTTCGGATCCGCAAGGCAAGCCCGGTGACATGGTCAACATCCTGATCGTCGGCACGAAAGCTCAGGTGGTGAAGGTTTTTGCCGCGGCTGGCTGGGTGCACGTGGATAGTTCCGTGCAAGACACGGTGATCAACGCCATCACCGACTCACTGGAAAAAAAAGATTACCTCACTATGCCGATGAGCACTTTGTTTCTGTTTGATCGGCCGCAGGATTTCGGATTCGCGCACGCCGAACCTGTGCGCGTCGCCATGTCGCGCAATCATCTGCGCGTCTGGAAATCGCCGTACGCAGTGGATGGCCGTCCGCTCTGGTGCGTCGCCGCCACGCACGATATCGGCTTCGAACGCGATCAACGCAATAACGGCGTCACCCACAAAATAGATCCCGCGATTGACGGCGAGCGCGAGTACGTCAACGACACGCTCTCCAGCACCGGTCTGGTCATCCAACGCACTCACGTCACTCCGCCCGATCCGCTGACGGAAGCCAAAACCGCCACCGGCGGCAGCTTCCACTCGGACGGCCGCATCCTGGTTTTAGTTCTCAAGGAAACCACAACAGCCAGCACAAAGTAGCACCGCGCACCATTTCTTCGTGCTCTCTCTGGGTTTTACTATGTGCGCTCTGTGGTGAGTATGCTGATGTGGAAGTTGTCGTGGCCGCTGAGCTTGCTTTTCCCTGCGGCCCCGTCGTTAATACGGTTAGCGCGCGCGCCGCCTTCGCGGCGCAGCTCCATTCGACAACGCCTCGCGAATTAAAGCCTCGCAGGCGTCCATGCACACGCGGCGCAACTGCCGCGCGACGTCCTCATATACGCCAGCAGCCAACAGCAGGAGCGCCGTTCCGTGCACCTGCGCTACTAACGCCAGCGATAAATCCGTATGATCATCCGGCACGCCCCCCAGTTGCTCCGCCAAACGCTGCTTCATCAATGCCACCGAAGGCATCGGCTCCTTGCGTCCCAGGCGAACTGCCCAGCCGTCGGTGAGCAGGCGGTATTCGTGCCCGTGCCGCGCAATGAAGTCCAGCGCGCGCCGGCAAACATCCGTCGCCGAATCCGCCGGGCGGATCGCGGAGTATAAATTCTCCCGCGCGCGCACGCGCAGCAATTCCAGCAGGTCGTGTTTGTCGCGAAAGCGCTCGTACAGCGTCGGCGTCGTGGTTCCCGCCGCCTTGGCGACAGCGCGCATCGTCAACGCGTGTTCGCCGCGTTCGCTCCACAATTGATAAGCGGCGTCCAGAATCCGGACTTCCAATCCAACGTCGGCTTTGCGCGGCATCTGGCCTGTTCCCTCCTCGGCATCCCTGGCATGCATTATAGTCTTTACATCGTTAAAGAAACAGCGTATAAACAATCCAGGCCCCTATTCTACCTGCTTGTCCTGCTGGATCAATCGTTCAGTTCGGCAAAGCGTACCAGGAGATGCCAAGAATCATGATTCATTTCCAGTATTCGGTCACCACTCGGGCTTGCAAGAACGTTGCTTGGGATGTCTTCACTAACTGGCGCCGTTGGAATCAGTTCGCTAATATTTACGGCCAGCTACGCTGGCGCGAAGGCAGCCCCTGGGAACCGGGCAGCTGCATGGAGATCGAGGTACTGCACCCGGTCAACGCCGTAATCAATCACGTCATCACCCACTGCGTTCCGGCGCAAAAAGTCGGCTGGATAGACCATGCCATGGGCATCGTGATCGGCCAGTGGGTCACCTTCGAGCGCCAAAACGACAATGCCACCCGCGTGCACACCTGGGGCGAAATCGTCCGTCCCAGCCTGAAAATCGCCGGGCGCTCAGTCGAACAGCTCGTCACCTCCTTCACCGAAACCTGGTACGAAAATTTCCGCTTGGCCTGTGATGAACTCGCCGATTCCGGCCCGTGCGTTGCCGAGACTCAGCAATAGTTGTCGCGGAATAACAAACCAACCGAGGGCGCGTTTCATAATAGGCGCCCAGCCCCTCCGGCTTCGCGAATTCCCCGCGCGACGATCCGGGCTCCGCGCCACCGGCAGCCGACGATTACCGCCGGTCCGGTGCCGGCAGTTTTACGGTGATTTGCGAATGTCCCAGCATTCGGCGGTGAAGAAATCTTGCCCCAAATCTCAAGGCTTCCGTGTATATACAGATCGAGACTCGCCTGTTGTGATAGAGCAGTCGCTGGCCGGTACCGGCAGTGTTTAGACACCACAGGAGAACCAGAAAATGAACTGGGACCAATTGCAGGGCAAATGGAAGCAGTCGCAAGGGAAGGTTCGCGAGCAGTGGGGAAAATTGACCGATGACGATCTCAATGTTATCGCCGGGAAGCGTGACCAGCTCGTGGGGCGCATCCAGGAGCGCTACGGAATCGCTCGGGAAGAAGCTGAAAAACAAGCCGACGCGTTCGTCACTGGGCTCTCTGAGGGCCGCAAGAAAGCCGCCGGCCACCGCTAGTCGCTAATTATAAGTATTATAAGTCTGAGCTGGGCAGTCTGGATATCTGTGCCGCACAAGGAAAACTGACCTATGAAATCGACTACGATTCTAGGGATTATTCTCGTCGTGCTGGGAGTCATTTCTTTCGCGTATCAGGGGATCCATTACACTACGAACAAGAAGATTCTGGACGTAGGTCCCGTGCACGCAACGACGGAGGAGCACCACACGATTCCATTGCCTCCGATTCTCGGCGGTCTGGCGCTCGTGGGGGGAATCGTCCTCGTGATTGCCGGCGCGAAGAGCACGGCATAATCAACGCATCACGACTCTGAAACCCCGCCGCCGTCCTTTTTTCGATTGGCCTGCCTATTTGTCCGGCACTGCGGCGACGGTGGAATCAGTTGTTGTCGGCGCAATTCTGATCGCAGCTGCGCCGAGAATTTTCCTGCTCTCTTTCTCCTGCACGAAAACCGCGACCGAGACTTTCTCACGATTCCAGCGCGAATCGAACTTCACCCGAGTATCCCCGCGGAACGATGCCGACCCTTGATTGTTCGACGCCACACCGATCTTGTGTAAAGAACGCAGCGTCGCGACGTGTCGCAGGACGTGCCCCGCATTCTCGCCGCGGCTCACCGACGAACGCAGGCCATCCTCGGTCACCGCCAGCAACACCTCTGCGACGTCTCCGGGCGTGTTTCCGGCAAGCTTTCCGACGGACACCGTGAATTGCTGCGCGTCCTTGCCATCCGGAGCTTCCGCGGTAATCGCAACTTCGGTTTTCGGCGCGCGTGCTGCTGTTTCAATTGCGAACGAAGCATCTCGCGCGCTGCTGCCCACAAACTGGCTCTCCCCGTCCACCACCATCTGCGGCGTGTACGTCTCGGTCTTGAACACGGAGCCGTAATCCAACTGCCTTTGCGTCCAATCCGCCGATGAATACGGATCGGTCCAACCGTCGTGATTCCAATAGTCCACATGTTCTTCCAGTGCGATCACATCGGCCCCAGGCAAAGGTTGTTGCTCCGCTAACTTCTGCAGGAGCGTATCTGCCGGCGGGCAACTGGAACAACCTTCCGAGGTGAATAATTCAACGACCACGGGCTTGCGAGCGGAGGTGGGAGACGAGGTTTGCGCAATGACTGGCAGAGCGCAGCACTGGCAGAAAACAAACACCGCAAGGAATATCCCGGACACTTGTGCCGATAACTTGGTCATTCTTTTCTTCTCGCGAATGCCGGCCTGTCTGGCATCTCGAAATTTACCCGGTACGCAAGCTCGGCCCCTCGCCTTTACGAACCGAGGCCGCGATACGTCTCTCGGAATCAGAATACCACGTCAGGGCGAGACGGGTTCCGTGGCCATGACACGCAGCAGGGACGAAGCCGGAAGTCATGAATCAGCAAACAACAAGGCCCAACTCAGATTCTTCAACTGAGCGATGCGCAAGTCTTCAAGAACTATTCACAAATGACGATGCAGATGAAGCGGGAAGTGATGGTAAAGCTCAATCGTCGAGCCAACGAAATCGCACCTGTCGCCGCCGGTACCCTGATGAGGGCGCCAATGTGCACAGTCACGGTGCACCAAACCGTCCGTGCACGGTTCGGGCACAGTCGGAGGCAAAAACGATGGTACGGACTAGGAGTAATGTTGGAAAGTGCTTTAGAATGAATCACGCACTTCATGTCGGGGCGTAGCGCAGCCTGGTAGCGCGCCTGCCTTGGGCGCGGACCGACCGACTCCAACAGCTCCATTACTCTACTTTGACTTCTCTGTGTTTTCAGTAATTTGGGGAATCTGCTTTTCGCTCAAAGCTAACCCCAATGGCATGAAAACATCGGATTCTGGCACAGTTTTGGCACAGGGGACGCGCCTGCTTTTGCAGCAGTGGGGTGGGACTCAACGACGCGCGCTCTCTAGGGCTAGGACCCGAGGCGGCCGCCCGCCCGAATTAGCACACCACGCGATTTGCTGTCTGCCCGCAATTTCGTCGTTTTGGGAATTCGCCTGCCTAGGCAGATTCGAGACGTTTCTCTCCGTCACAGAACTTCCAGGATAGCGGCACATTCTTCGCTTTCACATGAAGGGGAATAAACTTCTTGTCTTGATCCACCATTAGCCAGAGGAGACGATACAGCGCATCTGGGAAGCGTGCTTCTTCGTTTTTGCGCTCCTCGACCAGTTCGGCATCCGCCCCGTCGATTCCTAGTCGAGCGCCGCAAAGTGTGACGGAATTCATAGCTGCTGACTTGGTTGGGTGAGCAACCTCACTGAGACGACCGTAGTCACGTCCCATGCTTGGATTGGGAAGTCCCCGTCCTCTAGCGAATGTGATGAGTTTGCCGAGGCGAGCTGCCCACGAGTCATTCTCTTCCGCTAACCACCGTGAGGCTCTACCGCTGTGCTCGGCTAATCGAAGATCGTGGGCGAGGTACCACGACTCTTCGAAAGCTCTTAACACAACTTGGAAAGCGTCCGTTTCCCCTGATCGGAAAAGAATCAACAATGCCCGTAACAGCGAAGAGCACCTTAGGAGAAGCAGGACGACAGCAGTCAATTGGGTGTCCACGTGGAAACGCTGGCAGTCCTCATGGTCAGCTACTCGGAAGAGTGCCCGGTCAATCTCCTCTAGGCATGCACCGATTTGTTCGTAGTCTAGCGACAATGTCGGGAATTAGAACCGGACAGCGCTCGGGAGTCAAGTTCATCGTACCTGAGCCGTGTTTCAGAAAACTTGGTGTTGATTCAGAAAGCGAAAATAGCCTGAAACCACTGTAGGAGCGGAGCATAGCAGGCAGCAGGATTTCTCCAGTACAATTGGCTCGTTGGATTGGGAGGATGCCAAGTGAGTGCTTTGGACAAGGCACATATCACTTTATTTTTGGGTGCGGGCGCGTCGGCCTGCGAATCCTTCCCGACGGTTTTTCAGTTTTTTGAGCACGTTGACTTCCCCGACGGGGTTGATGCCCGAGGTTTTAAGACGGCATGCATGGAGCTGGCCCGGAGAATCGCAATCGCCGAACGAACGCAGGAAAATAATAACTGGCCGCGATTCGACGCCGAAAAACTCTGGGGCAACTTGGAGCTTTTGGTTAGTTCCAACAAACTGACAAGCGTACCGTTCGGCTTGCCAGTAACCCACACTGGTTTATCGCCGCAGAACGCGGGCGTATCGCCGGAGGATTTGTTGGTATTCCTGAAAGAGCAGATTCTGCGGATTTACGGACGAAGGGTTTTCACGCCGTCGAAGCCTTGTCCCCACCGGGACCTCTTCGCGTTACTCAACGAAATAGTCCCAGCCGAAGAGCCTATCTGCGTTTACACGACCAACTACGACACCATAATCGAGGACCTCTTTTATTCGCAGTCGTTTCCCGAGGAAACCTTTCATAGCGCCGGTCACGTATCCACAGGCTTCGCGCAAGGGAATCCCGGTCGATGGAAGCCCGACTTGTTCGACGTTAAGCCCGCTGCGGGGAGGCGCCAGGTCAACTTGTTCAAGCTTCACGGCTCAGTTACTTGGAAGTGGGAATCGACCGGCTCCGGTCTGGAGCCGGTTGAAATGAACTGGAGACAACCGACCGGAGATACTGATTGTTTGCTTTATTTCGGCTACAAAAGCGTACCGGAAACGGACCCATTCAGAACATTACACAATCGTTTCAAAGACACTCTCGTTAAGTCGTCGGTCGTATTCGTGATTGGGTTCCAGTTCGCGGACCCTTATATCCGCGAGACATTCGACTTCGCTCTTCGAGCGAATCCACGGTTAAGGATCGTTTGCTGTCTAAAGCACTTGCCCCAGCCCAACACGCCTCTGGCGAGTCTCATGCACGCATTTCCGGGCCGTGTGCAGATGCTATCGGGAGAGAACAACACAGCAATCGCATTTGGCGAGGACCGATTCTGTGAAGCTCTGAGGACCGCACTTTCAACCGATTAACCATTTCCCACAACGAACCCACCTGACCGGCGAGCTTCTTCTCACTAACCGCTCGTGAGCATGCACGCTTCAATCGCCACATTATGCGAGCTCAGTCAGTCACTCGTGGGCGGAGCGTCCTTCCTTCGGATCAGATTGAGGGCAAGCAGGACGTGAAATACTCTGTCGGCGAGAGGTTTCTCAGGTATCGCTTTTCGGTCAGGCCGTGTGAGATCCTGTTCCTGTAGGTTCTGGCCACGAGGATCATTCAAGAACGTCTGAAGATAAAGAATTGCGTCGCTACCCAAGATCTCTTTCACATTCGGATCGCCGAGCACATCATTCAGGTTCTTCGCCTGCATCACGCCCTTTGAGGACCGCATCGGTTTGTTTGTCGGGAGTCCCAAGAGACCAAGTAGCGCTCGCAATGCCGCCTCAATCTGCGGGATGAAAACGTGGACCGCCTTGACGTGATCGCCTTTCAGATAAGCCTCAATACCTTCGGTCAACAAGCTCTCTGCTTCAGGAGTAAAGACGGCGAGATTGACGAAGGAAGTCAGCAGATTTCCTTTGCAGTCGGTTGGTAGATCTCGTGGATCTTCTCCAGCGCCGTAGAGAGGAACACGGACTCCATTTCGATCATCTGCGCCAATTGCATAATCAAACGACCATCCGGGTCACTTTCGACAGACCCAGCTTGAGCTGCGATATGCCCATCCGCGATCTTTTGAACTCCAATCATCGATACAAATGGCGCTTGACTGCATCATTTCCTTTAAGAAAGTCACGCGCCGCAGTCGCCCTGGTGGAAATCGGTCAGCGATCCTCTTGTAGGCTAGGTCCAGACTATCAGCGGTGATTGCCTGAAGGAATTTCTCCACTCTCAGCCTCAGATACCTCGACGCGGGCTGAAATTTCCTTCATATCTTCGTGGGCTCGCTTGCCCTTTTTCTCGGACGCGAGCTGGACGCGCTGAGCGTCATCTTTCATTCCGGCATTGAGATATGCCTCATACACCGGCTGTAACCACGCCCAGAGCCAGAGTCGGTGATGCCTCCTCTGCGAGCTTCTCGAAAGCCATTCCATAGGTTCTGATGACACGCTGAACTTCTTCTTTGGCTCCTGACTTCGATAGATGCCTGCCAAACGTTCAGCCGCGCCTTGTGCGCCCCAGGGATTAAACTCTTTCGGCGCACTTCGATCTACCGACCTCCGCAGAATCTCTTCCAGTGAACGAATAATTCGTTCTTGCTGTGCTTCAGTTAGCTCAATCTTCTTATTGTCCAAGAGGTTGTCGAACAGGAATGGCCATGAACCAGCTAATTCAGGTTGTGCCACGCGGTCATGGAGGTCGAACATCGCATCTACAACTCTGCCAATTCGTTCTTCATCTCC
>CAWDRE010000006.1:0-1394238 GCA_963804655.1 uncultured Acidobacteriota bacterium
TAGGTCATCGCGATCGAAACGATGGAAGTGATCCACACCAGCGACGTGAGCGGCGCTTCGAAATTCATCTTGTCCACGTTGCCGAAGCGGGCCTTGGCGATGAAATCGTTCAGGAAGTATGCCGCCGCGCTCGCCACCAGCATCGCGATGCGCATCACGAAGATCCACACCAGCAACTGAACCTGCACGGTAGGACTCTTGACCCCCAGCAGAATGAAGGTAATCAGCGCGACGCCGGTGACGCCGTAAGTCTCAAATCCGTCGGCGCTGGGCCCCACCGAATCGCCGGCATTGTCGCCTGTGCAATCCGCGATGACGCCGGGATTGCGCGCGTCGTCTTCCTTGATCTTGAAGACGATCTTCATCAGATCGGAGCCGATATCCGCGATTTTGGTGAAGATGCCGCCTGCGATGCGTAACGCGGCCGCGCCCAGCGATTCGCCGATAGCAAATCCAATGAAGCACGGCCCGGCATAATCGCCCGGAATAAAAAGCAAAATGAAGAGCATCATCAGCAGTTCCACGCTGATCAGCATCATGCCGATGCTCATCCCGGCTTCTAGTGGAATGTGATAGATCGGGAAGGGTTTTCCGCGCAGCCCGGCAAATGCCGTCCGCGAATTTGCAAACGTATTCACCCGGATGCCGAACCAGGCCACTCCGAAGCTGCCCATGATGCCCACCATGCTGAACGCCAGGATGATGATCACGCGCGCGGCTTCGTAATGCAGCAGCAGTCCGAAATAAAGCACGATAATCACGGCGATGAAGCATTCCAGCAGCAGCAAAAATTTCCCCTGCGTGATCAGGTAAGTCTTGCAGGTCTCGTAAATCAATTCGGAAATCTCGCGCATCGCGCGATGCACCGGCAAATTCTTCAGCCTGGTGTAGATCGTCATTCCGAAAGCCAGGCCGAGCACGCAGAACAAAATCCCGAATAGCAGCAGCCGGTGCCCGTCAATCCCCAGAAAAGTTACCGACGACAAGTTCGGCAGCTTGAGATTCGCCTCACCGCCCACCGCTTCCGGCGCGGGCTGCGCGTGCGTCGCCGCCGCGTACAAAAGAAATGCCGATGCCATTGCCGCGCCCGTGCGCGCGGCGCGGCTTCCTCGTGACCAGAGGTTCATGATTGCAGACCGCATTAGTTGCCCTCCGCTGCGCGTGCCTTGGCACACATATAAACCCAAGCTGCTGCCGACATTCTGCCTCCGGATGAAAAACTCCTTGACGGGGAGCCCGCTGATTGCGGGAAGTAACCGCACAGAATCGCCTTTTGTATCAGGAAAGCGCGTTCAGGTCAAGAACAGAGGCTGCTCCCAGCCCTACACTAAATCCTGTATTTTCATTATACTGTCGGCGCCCAGGGAGCCATGCAATCGTGCCACTTCGCCAAAAAACCGCGCTCATCACCGGAGGCGGCCGAGGTATCGGCAAAGGCATCGCCCAAGGCCTGGCGCAGGAAGGCGTGCGCATCGCCATTTCCTACCGCATGAATAAGACCGCCGCGCAGAACACTCTTCGCCAATTGCAGGCGCAGGGCGCGGAATGTTTTGCGGTGGAAGCGGACGCCACCAATCCCGAGAAAGTGCAATTTCTGATTGATGCCGTGCTGGAGCGCTTTGGGCGCCTCGATATCCTGGTGAACAACGTTGGCGAATTCAATTGGAAGCCGGTCGCCGAAACGTCGCTGCAGGAATGGGAAGAAATTATCGCATCAAATCTTTTTAGTGTCTTCTACGCCAGTAAAGCCGCGCTTCCGGCCATGCGCAGGCAGCATTGGGGACGCATCGTCAATCTCGGCGCGGTCGGCGCTGAGCGCGGCTTCGGGCAGGGAACCATTTCTGCGTATGCCGCGGCAAAAGCGGCGGTCATTTCGTTCTCGCGGTCGCTGGCCATCGAAGAAGCGAAACACGGCATCACCGTGAACGTGATCAATCCCTCCAATATAGACGAACGCGAACTCACCGCCGAGGAAGCGCGCCGCATTCGTGACGCCCGCTCGCCCATCGGCCGTCCGCCATCTTCGGAAGACGTAGCCGCCGCCGTCAAATTCTTCGTCTCCGATAGCGCCGACTACATCACCGGCCAGGTCATCAACGTGACCGGCGGCTGGATGCTGTAAAAGCTCCCGATCTTCAGCCGCTGAATTCCAGGATTTTGCAGCGAAGCGCCTCAGTGCGGCCGCCGTGTCGCGGCTCAAAATGACGGCGGTTCAAGAACCGTCCGCGCCAACGCGATTTTCCGGGAGTGCGGCGTCTTGTTTATCCCGAGTAACGAAGGGCCGCCGCCATCGTAAGCGAGGCTTGTCTCCCGGAATCCCGGAAAAATAAACTAGAACACATGTCCTAACTGGAAAAACCACTTGTCGTGTCCCGTATCTCCGATGCTCCCTCCCAGAAACAACGGCCCGACCACGGTTTCCGCGATGACTCCCGCAGCGAAATCATTCGGGAATCCGCTCTCGTTCGGCGCGCCATACATCTTGCCGAATTCGTACGCCCGATCGCGTACACCTTTCCGCCGACGAATGGCGGCAGCGTCACTAGATCGTGCAAGTAGCCGAAACGAAAGTCATAGTATTGGTTCCCGAAAAGTTCATTCGTCCCGTACGCGCTCAGCCGCCCAGGTCCCCCCAGGAAGAACTGCGGCACGCCGATATGCGTCGATCCGAAACTGGTGCCGCCTTCGCCCACCACAAAAACCGACGCCGTCGGTTTCAGCGGCAAGAAATAATCGGCATGCGCTTGCATCAACGGGAATGCCGCAGTTGCCCCTGGATTGGTATCGAACCACTGGAACGTCCCATTTACACTGTACCCGCGATGCGGAGCGATGGGATCGTCGCGGTGATCCGTCAATAAATGCAACCTCGTATCGCCCACCCGTCCCGAGTACGAGAAAAATTCCGGAGTTCCCAAAAGCAGCTTCGCATCGTAATCGCCAACCTCGTAACCCACGCGGATTTCGGTGAAGCGGCTGAAAGTGTATCCCACGTCCATGCCGATATCCGCACGGCCGATTCTGTAATCGGCGACCGGATTGCTCTTTCGATAGATTTTGAAAGCGTTGTCCGTGGCATCGCCGCGCGGCGCGAAAAACCATTTCGTCGTGGCGTTGAACGGCCGGTACAGCTCGCTTTCAATGCCATACGTATTCCCAAACTGCACGTCGGTGCGCCATTCCGAGCGGTAACCGGCAACGTCCATAAACGTAACCCGCGCCAATTGCGTGAAGGTGACGTCGTTGCTCTCCGAGCCGTCCACCGAGAAACCCAAATTCAGCGTCGGCGGCGCGTAAGTTTTTTCGTGCACCGTAATCACCAGCCCGCTCTGGTCGTCGCGCGTGGCCAGCCGGTAATCCGCGGAGTCGAACCCACCGATGCCAGTCAGCCGTGTCAGTAATGTTGATAGCTTCTCGCTGTCAACCGGTTTGCCCACCACCGGCTGCAGAAATCTTTCCAGTTGCCGCGCGGTGCGCGGATTCGTGCCTTCCACTTCCACGAACTGCGGCGTGGGGACGGTATGCCGCTCGCGTTCCTTTCTAGCCTCTAAATATTCGTGCCACGCGGCATCGTCGAGCGAATAGGGCGCCAAAATTCGCTGCTTTTCCTGGGCGGCTTCTGCGCCCAGTCCGATGATCGCCTTGGATTTGTCGTAGTCCATTGAGTTGTACTTGCTCAGGTCCACGTTCACGATCAAATCGGCGGCGGCCAAACCTCGCAATTCGTTTTCGCGGACCACCACATCAATCGAGCGTCCCAGCACGCTGAAAAGCGATTGAATGTCCTCCGGATTTGCGGGCGCCACGTCCAAATGCACTGCGATGACGATGTCTGCTCCCATCTTGCGCACCACGTTCGTGGGCAAATTGCCCACCAGTCCGCCGTCCACGTAGATTTTCTCGCCATCGCGCACGGGCGAAAACACCCCGGGGATGGACATCGTCGCGCGCAGCGCTACCTGCAGCGAGCCATTTGAAAAGACGTGCTCCTTTCCGGAAACGAGTTCCGTCGCGACACAACGAAACGGAATAGGTAGGCTGTTGAACGACTCCGATTCTGAATATGGCAGCGTCTCGCGATCAATCAACATGCTGATCTGCTGGCCGGCGTTCAGGCCCGCGGGCAAGGAAAGGCCGTGCTTAAGTCCGACCACGATCGAATTTTGAAACGCGCGTTGGTCCTCGCGCCGCCGATACGAAAGGTCCTCGTATGGCGTCTTTCCGCCGATGATGATGTCCCAATTTTGCTCGCGCACCAACTGCGCAAGCTGCTCTGGAGTTTTGCCCGTGGCGTACAGCCCCGCGACGAGTCCGCCCATGCTGGTCCCAGCGATGTAATCAACAGGGATGTGATGATCCTCGAACCATTGCAGGACGCCAATGTGCGCGAGCCCCAGTGCACCGCCGCCTTCCAGGGCCACGCCGATTTTCGCGCGCTGCCGCGTTAGCGCATGGTCCACAGATTGCGGCGGCCGCTGCTGCTCCTGCGGCGAATCCGTCTGGGGGGTTTGCGATCGAGCGCTGGAACACAGCACGATCGCGCCAATCGAAATGATGGCAAAAAGGGAGAAGCGCACTCGCAAAGGCTGACGCATGGGGACCTCCGAGAGAGGGTGGCGCGTATGAAATCGGATAGACCGACGCAATTATTGCGTAGGTCATAACCCTGGGCAAGCCGGGGCCAATAATCGTCGAGCGGGCGCCATGCGAATGGGAGCGTGCAAACGCGTGATAGAATTCGCAGTGGTCACAAAATACGTCGCTACGCTGTCGCAAGAGAAGCGTTGAGGTCCCGGGATTTAATTCTCGACCATGAAAATCCTTACAGCGGAAGAAATGCGGGAGGTTGACCGGCTCTCCACCGAGCGCCACGGCATTCCGGGCCTTGCGCTCATGGAAAACGCCGGTGCGGCCGTCGCGCGTTTCATCGCGGAGCGACGCCCGGACTTTGCGCAGCGCCGCATCGCCATCCTTTGCGGCAAGGGAAATAACGGAGGCGATGGATTCGTCGCCGCTCGGCGACTTCGCGATCTGGGAGCAAAACCCGAAGTTTATCTGTTTGCAGCGCCCGAAGAACTGCGCGGCGATGCCGCGACAAATTTCAATCGCTGGCGGGAGTCTTCGGGCGCGCTGCACGTCATTCGCGATTCGAATACTTGGCAGACCGCGAAACCCGCCGTCGCCTCCGCCGACGTTATCGTTGACGCGCTGCTCGGCACCGGCACGCGCGGCCCGGTCGTAGGCCTGCTGGCAGAAGTGATCGAAGCAGTGAACCAGCGCCGCGGCCCGGTGCGTTCCGCCATCGTCGCGGTGGACATTCCCTCGGGGCTGGTAGCCGACACCGGCGAAGCAAATGGCCCAGTCATCAAGGCAACGTGCACAGTCACGTTCACTGCTCCCAAAACAGGCATGATCGCCGACGCATCCGGCGATTACGCCGGTGAACTTTGTGTCTGCGACATCGGTTCGCCACCCGAGCTGGTCGAAGAAATCGGGAAGAGCGACATTCGCTGGATTGACGCGCGAGAAGTCAGCAGGTTCGCGCTGCCACGCCGCGCGGACGGCAATAAGGGCAACTACGGTCACGCGCTGATCGTGGCAGGCTCGCTGGGAAAAAGCGGCGCGGCAGTCCTCGCCTCCTGGGCCGCGCTTCGTGTGGGGGCGGGGCTCGTAACCGTAGCGACTCCCGAACCGGTCCTTCCGATCGTCGCCGCCCACACGCCGGAGATCATGACCGAACCGCTGCCCGCAACCGACGCCGGCACAATCTCCATGCGCAGCTTCGAGTACGAGCGCTTCGACAAGCTGGTGAAAGGGAAACGCGCGCTCGCGATCGGCCCGGGGCTCAGCACGCAAGACGAAACGCAGCAATTCGTCCACGCTGTCGTCGGCAAGCGCACCGTGCCGATCATCTTGGACGCCGATGGCCTCAACGCCTTCGCCGGGCGTGCCCCGGAATTAAAAAGCGGCTCAGGCCCGCTCGCCCTCACGCCGCATCCGGGCGAAATGGCGCGGCTGCTGCGGTGCGAAATTAAGGACGTGCAAGCGCGTCGCATAGAACTCGCGCGCAAATCGGCGTCCGACTGGAACGCGTTCGTCATTCTCAAGGGCTATCAAACCGTCATCGCTTCGCCCGACGGCCAGACCTTCATAAACTCCACCGGCAATCCGGGAATGGCCACGGGCGGGACCGGCGACGTTCTCACCGGCATGCTCTCCGGCTTGACCGCGCAATTCGGGACGAGCGATTGGGTCCGTGTTTTGGCCTTTGGCGTCTATCTTCACGGCCTGGCCGGTGATATTGCCTATGCGGACACGGACGAAGCCCCTCTGATGGCGTCCGACCTGATCCTCGCGATTCCGCGCGCCTACCAGCGCTTTTATTCCCATGCGTGACCCCGAGTCTGCCCGTGACTGACCGCGAAATCCTGACGCACTCCTCCGAAGAAACGATTGCGCGAGGCCGCGAAATCGCCGCCCGACTGAAAGCGCCGGCACTGATCTTGCTCTCCGGTGACCTCGGAGCAGGGAAGACCACTCTAACGAAGGGAATCGCCGCTGGACTGGGCGCCGCGCGCGAAGACGATGTTACCAGCCCCACCTTCACTCTCGTTCACAAATACGAAGGCAGTACGCGCGTCTATCATGTGGACCTTTACCGCATTGAAGACCAGCACGACCTGGAAACGCTGGGACTCGAAGACCTATTTTCCGAGCGCGCCGTCGTGATAGTCGAATGGCCGGATCGCCTGAAGCTCCGCACGGACTGGCCCATCGTGCGGATTCAATTGGAACACGTCGGGGACGACACTCGCAGAATTCTAATCACGGAATAAACCGGCGGCAGTTCCGCGCAAGGGAAGCCTCTTCACTTCGGCGGCGCAGGAGGGTCCAGGCCCATGATCTGGAATCCAGCGTCCACAAAAATTGTGTTGCCGGTGACACCGCGCCCCAGATCGCTGGCCAGGAACACAGCTGCGTCCGCAACTTCCGCGATATCGGTATTCCGCCGCAGCGGCGCATGTTGCGCCACGAATTCCAGCACCTTCGAAAAATCCTTGATGCCGCGCGCGGAAATGGTTTTGATCGGGCCGGCAGATATCG
The DNA here is from genome assembly GCA_963804655.1 of uncultured Acidobacteriota bacterium. Lineage (GTDB taxonomy): Bacteria > Acidobacteriota > Terriglobia > Acidiferrales > UBA7541 > Palsa-295. The sequence continues at coordinate 7,105 of CAWDRE010000006.1, forward strand.
CGTTAACTCGAATCTTGTGGGCGCCCAGTTCGCTGGCCAGGTATTTCACTTCCGCCTCGAGCGCTGCCTTCGCAATGCCCATGACGTTATAGTTTGTCACCACCCGCGTCGAGCCCAGATAAGTAAGCGTCATGATCGCGCCGCCGGTGGTCATCAGCGGCGACAACGCCTTCGCCACCGCCACAAGCGAATAGGCGCTGACATCCAAAGCCAGTTTGAAACCATCGCGCGAAGTGTTCAAAAACGGCTGGTTCAAGTCCTCGTGGTTGGCAAATGCCAGGCAGTGCACCACCGCGTCCAATTTGTGACCGTGCCGCTTCAACGACTCCGCCAGGCCGTCAATGTCTGATTGTTGCTGCACGTCGCAAGGGTAGAATCCCTTCGCGCCCAGCTCGTTGCCCAGTTCTTCCACCGTTGGTTTGGCGCGATCATTTTGATAGGTGAGCAGGAGCGTAGCTCCCTCGCGCGCGAACGCCTGCGCAATCGCGTAGGCGATGCTCCATTTGTTCCACACGCCCAGAACAATTGCCGTTTTGCCTTCCATCAATTTGGACATGGCTCGATATTCTACTCGGAATCCTCAATTTCGGCGCGAAGTTCTCCCCGCGCACGCCTGCGGCCGGCAAACTCAGTGGGAATGAATCCAGCGGAGCACCTCGCGGAGCAGGTCGGCAAGCACCGGCCACATCACCGCAAGTATCCCGATCCCGGCGGCGGCCAAGCGAGACACCCCTCGCGACACGGTGCTCGCCTCTCCCGGCTGATGCCGCGTGCAGAATCCGCCAACGGTTGCGGCGTTGCTGCATCTTTGGCCGCTGGGACCCAAATAGAGGCAGGGCCCCTGGTTTTGCCTCGTCCCGTCGGCCAAGGTAGAACCGGCAGCCTGCCAAGCGGCGTCTGGGCGGGCAGCGTCGAACTCCCCTCCGGGATTCGCCTCCAGATCGGGATCGAAAGGTCCCCCCGCAGCCTTGCTGCCCGGAAAATCATTAACGGTTACGAACCGTGCCATTGCGCTGTGCGCCTCGCCTCGTTACAGTGAAATTTCGTCTCGCAGCGCCCGTATGCCCGATATCCGCATCGCGCCTTCGCCCGACCATCCTGCCCGGATGAAGCTGGAGTCTTACTCCGCCGAAATCCGTCTGACGAATCTTACCCTGGGCGTGGACAACATCCATTATGACGTTTTTCTCAGCCCTCGCTTCGTGGATTTCACCAAGAAGTATCTGCAGGACCTGGTCCGCCAGTGCGTCAACATCAGCCTTTTCTACGGCAAGGACCGCAAGCAATCCGGCGCGCCCGAACACGGAGCGTTCCGCAAGCTGCTGATCGAAGTTCTCCAAGCCTCCCTCACCCGCGCCAAATTTCAGCAGTCCATCGAAACCGATACACTGCACCAGCTCGCGCTGATCAAACATCTCACTTCCGAAATCGCCGTGCAGTTTTCCAGCATCCTGGTGGAGTGCAAGGACTGGATCCGCGCCCGCGGCGAGCACTTCGAACACAGCGAACAAGCCCACGTCATGCGCGCCAAGATCGCGGAAATTCAGTCCGACAAGAAAAACGTCTATCGCCAGGTGGGCGAGACGCTCTGCCGCATCTGGCGTGAGGTGGAAGAGGGCACACTCTCGAAATCGCGCCGCGCTCTTTTCGGCGACGATTTTCACGATACCTACGAGCTGCTGCAAAATCGTTTTCTCTTCGTCGAAAACGGCAACGACGATCATCTTTTCCTCGAACACTACGTTCTGGTCGCTAATTTCGTCAACGATCCTGACCGGTTTGAAGTCTTCGACACGCTCCTCCTGGACCTGCTCCGTGATTTTGTCCTGACCGGCGATAACATTGACGATCTCAGTAAAGCCCGTAAAGCTCACGAACGCCTATTGGAGCAAGCCCGCCAGAAACGTACCGAAATCGCCCGCATGGAAGAAGAGCTTGAGGAAGCCTCCGGACGCTCCGGCGATGGCGATGGATTGTTCCCCTCGCTGTTCAAGCGCAAAGGCAGCTCCACGCCGGGTTCTCAGGCTGAAATTGCGGAACTGCGCAAAAAACTGGCCTTGGCCGAGAAAACCCTGGAAGAGCTGGGCCCTCAGATTGACGCCGCCAAGCAGCACATGAATTTCCGCATCGAAGAATATCGCAACCGCCTGGGCGACTACCTCAATCAGCCGCAGAATGCCCGCCGCCTCTTTGACGCGCAGGCTCCCTCGGGTGAAGGCGAAAGCGCCCGGCAAACGCGCTCGCAGCTTTTGGAAGAGTGGTTCCACCGCCTTGAAGAACGCGACCTGCTTTTTCACGTGCTGGCCGGATACGAACTGCGCCGCATCTACGCGGATTATTGCCCTCCGGTCCACTTGCAAGCGCTGAAAAAAGCGTTGGTAAACCGCGAAGAGGCCAAGCGCGTGGAAGCGATCCTGGAACAGTTTCCGGCGCGCAAGATTTCCATGAAGCGGTTGGACGACGCTTCCCGCGCGATTCGCCGCAGCACGCGTGAAGAGCAACTCGCGACCGTCCTGCAATTTGCCGAAGATCTCATGCGCCTGCGGCGCGACCGTCGGAATTACCAGCACGTGGCCGCCTGGATGGAGCGCATCAATCTGGTGCGCTCGGAACGCGCGCGCGAACTCTCCCGCGTCAATAAGAGCCTCTACGAATTTCTGCACGCCGATGAAGGCCGTCCCATCGAAGATCCGGTCATCAACCACACTGTCATCAAGGCGGATGTGCGCGGCTCCACCGGCATCACCAAGGACCTGCTTGCCAAGGGCATGAATCCCGCGTCGCATTTCAGCATGAACCTGCACGAGCCGGTAAAGCGCATGCTCGAGCGCTATGGCGCGGCCACCGTATTTATCGAAGGCGACGCCATCATTCTCGCCATTTATGAAACCGAAGCCACCCGCGCCACCACGCGCGGTGTCGCCCGCGCCTGCATCCTCTCGCGCGAAATCCTCGCGGTAACCCAAGCCTACAACTTGCGCACCAAGTCCACCGGCTTGCCCCAGCTTGAAATCGGCGTGGGCGTGGCCTTCCAGGATTCCGCGCCGTCTCTGTGGATGGACGGCGAATCGAAAATTATGATTTCGCGCGCATTGAATTTGTCGGACCGTCTCTCCAGCTGCACAAAAATAGCCAAGCGCCTCTTTTTGAATAATCCTTCGCCATTCAATGTTTTCCTGCTGCAACCTTTGATGGAAGACGCCGCGGAAGACGAAGGCGAAGAACTCCTGGTGCGCTTTAATCTCAACGGCATCGAACTGAACGAAGAAGGATTTCAAAAGCTCAGCGCCGAAATTGCCATGTCGCCCATGGGAGGAAATTTTCCGATGCCTTGGGGCAAAGAGCGCGTGCAACTCTATTTTGGCGAAGTGCCGCTCGGCGATTCGCTCGAGCCTGTGGTTGTTCGCAAGGGATTTGTCCACCAACTCTTGCCCGGCGCCAAAATCGGCACGCAGGGCACCCGCGCCTATTACGAAGTCTGCACGGATTCCAAGCTCCTCGATCTAGCCCGCAAGAAATTCGCCACCGCCGCCCCCAAGGCCTGATTCGTCACCCAGAAAGTTGTAGCACCGCCGCAACGCCCCTATAATCTCTGCGCGCGCAAAGCGGCGATCATATAGGCTGAACGCAGCAGCTGTCCCTTGCGATTGCGCAGCATATTTGGCGTTCGTGGACGCGTCGGCGCACGCGCGCAAGCCACGCCGCGACGCCCTGACGCTGCGGCATCGCAGCGTTTCTCATCTGGAGGCGAAAAGGGTCCGGTGATCCTCGTGGCCTTCAAAGCCATTGATCCTGTCCTCAGCGGCCAGGATGGTGGGTTCGACTCCCACACGCTTCCGCCATATCTTATTGACGCGAGCGAACTTACAAAAATACGAGGCGGCAAAAGGCGGCGTTAAGGGGAATTCGTCCGGTCTTGTACAAAACTTTGAGCGGCACGGGTGACAACCGGACGCGCCAATTTCAGCCTTCAATCGATATTTCCTCGAAGCCCGTTTCCGGCCAGCTCGAGGCACTTGATTGCATAACAATAGCGGCCCCCTCGACTCGAGTGAGCTTTTGTTGATAGGCCTGGGAAAACGGAGCCAGGGCCTTTTAAGCCATTTTTCCGTCAGCGTCACGACTTGCCTCGGCACGCCGCGACTCGTCAAGCCATGCCATTTCAATTACATCCTAGCTCGGCACGATGCCCACGTGCGTCGGTGCATGCCTCATTTGGTCAATCGAACTGACACCAGAACTCCAGAACTTACACCGGATTCTGCGCCAACAATCTCACAGAATCCAGTTTTCTGGCCAACATCCGGTTTGCCGACAATCCGGCGGGTATCTCGCTCCTGAACTATGATGAACACGCCACTTTTACGCGTCGCGCGTTTTCGAGCCAAGTGGATGGCGATTCGCTATTGGCATGAAACGCTTGGCTCCTGTGGAAGTTCAGGTGTGGCGGTGTCGGTGCCAGTTCGGGTATGAGCATAACGACTCGGAGACCAGCGTTGGTTCCGTCGACAAATCACTCACGCTCCCACCTGAGTCCGTTGTTGGCTTAGGGCGGCGACTCCGACCGCTGAGGCTTTCCCTTGGTTGACTGCCGGATAGCCCTTGAAGACCACGGCATCGACGATCGCCTTCTGAAGTTACTCACTGTACTTGCGAAGCTCTCCATCCGCTAGAACGTCGACCAAATCAACCGCTGAAGCTCGCCGTAGTCGAGGCGCGTCATACCGACAGCCAGCGCCATTATCAACACTCCGACAATCGTCAGAATCGTGACCGAAAGGCTGGGAGAACGCCGGTGCGCCTCAGGGAGCAAATCTGATGTTGCAGTGTACAGAAAGAATCCGGATGCGAGAGCGAGAAAAACCGCGAGCCACTTGGGAGACGGCAAGAATCGCAGAGCAAGAATTGCGCCGACCATGGGTGCTATGGCGTCCATTCCCAGAAACAAGAAATCTGTACGCCGAGGTTTTTCGCCCCGAGCAACTAGCATCATGGTGTTGAGGCCGTCACTCGAGTCATGGGCCACGATGGCCAGCGCCACCACGACGGCAACGTGCAAATTCACCAGGCTGGCCGCGCCGATAGCTGCGCCATCCAGAGTGCTGTGGGCGATGAGTCCGATGGCACTCATCCGGCCGAGGCGGCGATGTGCTTCGTTGGCGCAATCGCATTCAGGACATGCATGAAGAATCAAGACGCGCTCCGCAACGTAGAAGCCGAGGAAGCCGACCACCAGAACGAGAAACATAGGCCGGACGCCCCATCCTTGTGACTGTGCGGCTTGAATGGACTCCGGCAGCAGGTCGAAGAAAGTGGCACCGAGGAGCATTCCGGCGCCTATTCCTAGCAGCAAGTGAATTCGCTTCCGTCCACGAACTGCGACCAAGCCTCCGCAGAGGGTCGAAAGCGTCGCGAACGCACTGAGAACCACGGCAGCAATTTTGGTATCGATTATCCCTGCTCCTGTCTTGCGTCTTCGCGCTACTATACTCCTTGCGAGGCGAGTGTTATCGATCTGACCGCTGAAAGTAAGATTAAGTTGACAACCGATGTCTTACGTTCGACCATCCTATGAGTGATATCCTGACATGACCAACCGATTCACTCGTCTACTGTTGATTTGTGTAGCGATCCTGGCCCTCGTCACAGTTTCAACTGCGGCGGTCGCCCACGGCCACCTCGACGCCAACTCAGCCGATGAGTCTCATTGTCCGTTGTGCATGGCTTTGCATTCCGCGAAGCAAGCGGTCATTGCTCCCGTTGTCGCACTTTGCTTTACGCAAGTTCAGACGGGCATTCTCGTTCCTTCCAATAGTTCCGCCGTTGTCTTCGTCCAGCCGCTCTTGCCGCAAGATCGCGCTCCTCCCCGACTGTAAGCAACCTTTCGTCTCTTAAACAATCGACGAATCGTCAGATTGACCGGATGCGCCGGACTTCTTTCCGCGTTACGCATCGGTCCCCATTCAATCTCCGTCGCCGCAAGAAACCGGCGGAGCTTCCTTCTAAGGGGAGAAACGTTCATGAATTACATAACAACAAAAGTACGAGGGATAGCGGCGTTCGCGGCATTCTTATTGATAACACTCCCAGCGATGGCCGCAGTTGGTACCCAAGATTCCATCCAAGAACAAACGTCCGCCGGTCAACAGTCATCGTCCCGGCAGTCGCCCGATCCAACCGTCGCGCAGGCAGACAATCCGAATGTGAAGCCGGGCAGCAAAGCCGACGTCAATGCGATTGGAGATCGGGGCGTTGGGAAGGGCCTCGATTTCTACTCGCTGGAAAGGGAAATTGCCCTGGGAAAACAGCTGTCGCAGCAAGTTGATAGGGTCGCGAAGTTTGTCACCGATCCCGTTGTCACCGAATATGTGAACCGTGTGGAACAGAACCTGGCGCGGAATTCCGATTGCCGGGTGCCCATGACGACCAAAGTCATCGATTCGGACGTGGTCAATGCGTTCGCCCTGCCCGGCGGATACCTTTACGTCAACAGCGGGCTGATCCTTCGAGCCGATGAAGAGTCGGAGCTGGCTGGCGTGATGGGCCACGAAACCGCTCACGTTTGCCTGCGGCACGGCACGAAAAATGCCACCAAGCAGGAGATCGTGCAACTCGCTTCGATTCCCGCGATGATGTTTATTCCCTATTCGCTCGCGGGATTGGCCATGTACCAGGGCATGAACTTCGCGATCCCGGTAGCCTTCCTAAAGTTCTCCCGCGATGAAGAGCATCAGGCTGATTACTTCGGGTTGCAGTACATGTACAAGGCTGGCTACGACCCTAATGCTTTCGTGTCTTTCTTCGAAAAGGTCGAAGCGGCCGAAAAAAAGGAGCCAGGGACCGTTGCCACCATTTTTGCCGACCATCCGCCGACGCCCGATCGCATCGAAGCGATCCAGAAGGAAATTGCGACGATTTTGCCAGCTCGCGACGAATACGTCGTCAGTACGTCTGAATTCGATGCCGTGAAGAAGCGCTTGCAGATGATCGAATCCGGCCAAAAGGTGAACAATGCCAATCCCAACAAGCCCACACTGCGAAAGCGGACCGATCAGAAAAGCGGCGGTTCAGCCGGCTCTATCCCGGATGATGATGCTCCGCCGACTCTGAAGCGCCGCCCGGCCGATCAGCAGCCTTGACCTTTATCGTGAACCGCAAAAGTCAATGCTACACGGTATTCGTAGCGTCAAGCGCTTCCTGGCGAGTGTCGCGCGTGCGTGTCCCCATTTTTGCGATCCAAGTTCTGGCACTTCTGGTTGGAATCGGCGGAACGACCGTGATCGCCGGCGTGAGTTCATATCTACGAGTGCTCTGGAAAGTTGCAGACTACAACTCCCTTCGTGAACAGCAATCTGTTCTGAGGCGACAATACGGCCAACTTCAAACCCAAATGGGTAGTACGCACGAACGCTTGGATGCCCTCCAATCTCTCGCGGCGGAGATGACGATGGCCTACGGGAACATGTCCAATCGGAAAGTTCCGTTTCAATCTTCCATGGCGGAGCCCGCCGCAGAGGCGACTTCAAGCTTTCGCAGGTCGGTCGAAGAGTTTGAGTATCTGGAATGGATTCCTTTCGCTTCCGCGCATTCCGGGAACGGCTCACAACTGTTTTCTATGGCGCAGTTCGGTCACATGGAATTCATCCCTTCGCTTTGGCCGGTAAGAGGAAGGATTACCGCCTATTTCGGTGAGCGTCTCGATCCCTTCAGCGGTGAAGGAGCCTTTCACACCGGAATCGATATTGCGTCGCACTATGGCGATGAAGTCCGTGCCGCTGCGGAAGGTACGGTAATCTTCGCAGGCGAGCAAGCAGGTTATGGAAGCGTGGTAGTCATCGATCATGGTTTCGGATACTCAACGTGGTATGCCCATCTCTCAAAATTCAGAACCCAAGTGGGCGCGAACGTCAAATGCGGAGACGTGATCGGAGACGAAGGGCAGAGTGGAAGGGCTACCGGTCCTCATCTGCATTACGAGGTCCGTATCAATAACGAGCCGGTGAATCCCTGGCGCTACCTTCGGACGATTTCAATCCCATACGGTAATGACAATGGTGCGGCGGATTAGGTGCGGATCTTTTCTTAGTCACAGACGGACTCGAGAGGATAGAGAGATACACTTTCAATGCGCGATTACCTGACAACGATACCGCTGCAAGTGTCCTTGGTGATCATAGTTTTATCCATCACATACTTCAGACGCGCCGCGGAACTAGGCATTGAGCTGAGTCTCGCCGGCCACACGCACGGCGGGCAGGTCCGTGTCGAAATAGTCGATCACTCTTGGTGTCCCGCACGTTTCATGACGAACTTTGTGGCTGGGCTGTACCGTCTTCCGTTTGCGACGGATGCTAACACATCCAGCACAGATTAGCGGATCAACAAGCGAAGCCGGCCTTTCTCTATGTGAACAGCGGCTTAGGAACGATTGGAATACCGGTTCGTCTTGGCGTGCCACCGGAAATCACGTTGATCACTCTTCGTGCCACCGGTTAAGCGTTCCAGCCCAGGTTGGAGATCTACTGAATGCAGGAAATAAGCTGTATATGCCGCAAATGCGTAAGCTGTAGGGACCAAAGCATTCCACTCATCGGAGGTGCCATGCTTTTCAAGCTAAGAATTGCCGCTGCCGTTTTCATCACCGCGCTGCCCGTATTCGCACAGGGCGTACCGCCCAGAAATGCACAGGTCATGCGGGCGACCTTGGACAACGGATTGAGAGTGGTGATCGTTCGCGATCCTCTGGCGCCGGTTGTGACCGTCGAAGTGAATTATCTTGCAGGCGGGGACGAAACGCCTGCGGGATTCCCCGGAATGGCGCACGCTCAGGAACATATGGCGTTCCGCGGATGCTCCTCCCTGACAGCAGACCAAATTGCCGCAATCTTTGCGCAACTAGGCGGCGCCGGTAACGCCGACACGCAACAGAACATTACACAGTTCTTCGAAACCGTTCCCGCAGACGACCTGGATATTGCATTGCGCACCGACGCAGATTGCATGCGAGACATTCAAGATTCGCAGACCGAATGGGCCGAGGAGAAAGGTGCGATCGAGCAGGAAGTGGCGCGCGACCTGTCCAATCCAACGTACAAGTTCATCACCCGGGCGAACGAAGATATGTTTGCCGGCACCGTTTATAGCCACGACCCTCTGGGAACAAAGGAGTCTTTTGACGCAACAACGGGGGAAATGCTGAAGCAGTTCTACAAGAACTGGTATGCGCCGAATAACGCAATACTCGTCATCACCGGCGATGTGCAACCGGACGCGGTATTGTCAAAGGTCAAGGAGTTCTACGGAACAATCGAGCGGAAATCCTTACCGCCGCGCCCCGAAATCAAATTACCACCCGTGAAGTCGGAATCCTTCACGCTCGATAGTAATCTCCCGTACTTGCTCGCGTTCATCGCCTACCGAATGCCTGGAACCGACAGCCCGGATTATGGGGCCGTGCAGATCTTGTGCGACGTCCTGTCGAGTCAGCGGGCGAATTTATACGCGCTGGTCCCACAAGGCAAGGCGCTAGGAACCGAATTCGGATTGGCGGAGGCGTACCCGAAAGCCAGCGTCGCATATAGTGCGGCGGCTCTACCGGCCGGTGGAGACTCCGGTGCAGTAATTCAGGAAATGCGCGGCATTCTAGCCGACTACGCGAAGAACGGCGTGCCTGAAGATTTGTTGGGGGCAGCGAAGCGTCGAGCAATTGTCGGGGCCGAATTTCGCCGCAACTCAATTCCAGGTCTGGCCGATACCTGGTCGGAAGCTCTGGCCGCCGAAGGACGCAACTCTCCCGATGAGGACATCGATGCGATAAAACGGGTGACCCTAGAAGACGTGAACCGGATTGCCAAGCAGCATTTGCTTGATGAGAACTCCGTCACGGCGGTGCTGAAGCCCGCGCCCTCGGGTGCGGCAGTCGCTTCGAAAGGATACGGCGGAACCGAGGAACTGACTTCAGCTCCTACGAAACCCATCGAATTGCCGGCTTGGGCTTCGTCCGAATTGCAGTCACTCCAGGTACCAGCTGCCCCAGCTCCAGTCGCGGACATGGCCTTGCCCAACGGTATTCGGCTGATCGTAAAGACTCTGAATATTGCACCGACTGTGAGCGTGTTTGGGAGCGTAAAGCACGACGCTCGAATGGAAACTCCGCCGGGAAAAGACGGTGTTGCGGACGTGCTGCAGAATCTCTTTTCATATGGCACGAAAAATCTCGACAGGCTTGCATTTCAGAAGGCTCTCGACGATATAGCAGCTGACGAATCAGCCGGATTCGATTTCTCGCTTCAGGTCTTGAAAGAGAATTTCTCAAGAGGCGTTCAATTGCTGGCGGACAACGAGTTGAATCCGGCGCTGCCTGAGCAGGCGTTCAGTGTCGTCAAGCCACAAACGGCGCAATTCGTCGCCGGAGAATTGAAGAGTCCCGGGTATCGTGCCAGACGGGCCCTAAACATTGCCTTACTGCCAGCCGATGACCCAGTACTGAAACAAACAACCCCAGAAACCGTTTCCTCACTCAGTCTTGACGACCTGAAGGACTACTACGCCAAAACAGTTCGCCCCGACCTTACGACCATCGTCGTAATCGGAGATGTCAGCTCGGAAGAGGCAAAGAGTGTCATCGAAAAATGGTTCGGCCAATGGAAGACCGTAGGACCGAAACCCGAGGTCGATCTCCCTGGCGTTCCTGAAAACAAGCCTTCAGCGGCCACTGTCCCGGACGCAACTCAACTGCAGGACACCGTGACTCTTGCTGAGACGCTCCCGATGAACCGATTCGATCCCGATTACTATCCGCTTCAACTCGGAAACCACGTTCTGGGCGGTGGATTTTATGCGACCCGTCTTTACCACGATTTGAGACAGGTCAACGGCTATGTCTATACGGTGGACGTCAGCTTAAATGCGACGAGAACGCGAACGACTTATTCCGTGCGTTATGGATGTGACCCGCAAAACGTATCCAAAGCGAGACAATTGATTGTTCGCGACCTGAACTCGATGCAGAACGAGGATGTCACTCCGGCGGAACTTCAGCAGGCCAAAGCTTTGCTGCTGCGGCAAATCCCACTGAGTGAATCAAGTGAAGATGGTTTGGCCGGGGGCTTGTTGGCCCGAGCGCAAATGGGCCTGCCACTGGACGAACCGGTCCGCGCAGCGAAACTGTACTTTTCGATGACTGCTGAGCAGGTGCGTGCGGCTTTTGCAAAAAGGATTCGGCCCAACGGATTCGTTCAAATAGTTCGTGGGCCGACAGCCCAATAGCTCCAGAACCCGATAGGTGTTTAAGGTTCGCGTCCTTTTTCGCGGTTGATGTCCAAGCTTGGACAGCTCGTCGCGCTTCTTGACTCAGTTCAGCCGATGTTCTGACTTATTCGTGGCGCCTTGGCAGCAAGGCTGGCCCTTGCTTGCCTCCCTGCCCTCAGGCGCAATCAGCGGCACCCAGGCAATGAGGAGGCGAATGTTGACGTGGTTCTTGTGCCGTCGATGTACCCGGCGGTGGGAGATGCTATTGAGGTCACGATTCATTATGCAGCAGCCAACGAGGCCATCGGGAAGCAGTAACGGACTGGTCACCCGCAATGCGACATGCTCGCTGTTGGCTCAACTTCCGGTTATTTAGTTTAAGTGGACGATTAGTAGTGCGGGTTCAAGGGGTCGCTGCAACCCTTGCGCGCAGCTTACTCGCGGGCGTTGATTTAAACGCAGCGCGATCTTGTCCAGTTGGGATTGCGTGTCCGGGCTAGTTCGTTGTTGAAGGTGATCGTGAAAGAATGCCGCGTGCAAATTGATTCGCCGACGACACTGGGGGAAGCAATCTGGCGGAATTCAATATGAAAGCCATTTCAGAGGAAACATGAATGAATGCGGCCAGCGGCGGATTCAGGAACCCGAATGCTGCGAGGCCGACGCCGATGCTGTCTACGACCAACGTTCCAACGAAGTTCTGCATGATCGTGCTGCCGCAGCGCCGCGCCGTCCGCAGGGTTTCCACGAGCTTCGATAGATCGCTGCCGATGAGCACCACGTCAGCGCTTTCACGCGCCACATCGGTCCCGGATCCCATGGCCACGCCAACCGACGCTTGCATCAACGCCGGCGCGTCATTCACTCCGTCTCCGACCATCACTACCTTGTGGCCATGGGCCACAAGCTGCTTCACATACTGCAACTTGTCTTCCGGCAGCAGGTCTGACGCAATTTCATCTACTCCCAATTTATTGCCGACATCGTGTGCGATTGCCTTGGCGTCTCCGGTCAACAGGATGGTCCTCAGACCCATGGCCTTCAACGTTTGAATCGCGCTTTTCGCCTCGGGTCGGAGCGTGTCTGCAATTTGCAGCGTTCCGAGGAAACGGCCGCCGCGCGCCACAAAGATTTCGGAGCCCCTCGCGTTGCTCGATTGCTCGCATTGCACTCGCCGTTCCAGCAGGAAGTGCCAGTTGCCGACAATGATTTCATCGCCGTCGCTGGTGGCGACGATTCCTTTGCCGGGGCTATCTTCAAACTCGCTGGGGTCTTCGTACGGGATTCCTAATTGCACCGCTTTCCTCATGATCGCTTTCGCGATCGGATGTTCAGAGCGCGCCTCCGCGATTGCAGTGGTTTTCAGCAAGAGTGCGGCGGAAATTCCGACCGCCGGGCATGTTTCGACCAACTCAGGCGTGCCGTAAGTAAGCGTGCCGGTTTTGTCCAGAAGAATTGTGTCAACTTCCGCAAGCTTTTCGAGATAAAGCCCGCCCTTGATGATCGCGCCTTCCCGGGCCGCGCGGCCGATAGAACCTAGGATCGCAAGGGGCGTTCCGGCAGCGATGCCGCATGCCCCGGCCACGATGATTACGGAAATCGTCGAACGGATGTTGTGGGTAACCAGGAAAGTCAACACGGCCGCGGCCAAGGCAAAATAAACGAGGTAACCCGCCAGCTTGTCGGCAATCCCTTGAATCGGCGCGCGCGACTTTTCCGCCGTCTCGACGGCCTCGAGGATCTTGCCGAAGGTGGTGTCGCGGCCGAGGCGCTCGACGCGGACTTCAAGCGCCCCGGATTGATTGATCGTTCCGGCATAGACGAACGCGCCAACGTGCTTTTCCACCGGTATGGATTCACCGGTGATTGGCGCCTGATCAACGAAGGAATGCCCTCCAGCAACTTTCCCGTCAACGGGAATCCGAGCACCTGGCCGGACGAGAACTTCTTCGTTGATTGCAACCCGCTGGATATCTACGTCAATCCAGGTTCCTTTCCGGCGCACGGTTGCCGCGCTCGGCAGAAGATCCACTAAATGCTGAATCGCACGTCGCCCTCTCCCCACCGTGAGGCCCTCCAGGATCTCCGCCACCAGCACGAAGAGCGTGATGATGAGGGCGGTAAAGACCTCGCGAATGGCCAGCGCTGCCACGATGGCGATCGTCATCGAAAGCTCCATCGTCATGCGTCGCTGCGTGATGTTTTGGTAGGCTTCGTGGAATATCGGAAATCCACCGACGATGGTGCAGATCACCCCTACGGCTGTGATGTAAGGATTCTCCGCGCCACCATGAAACCAGATGGCCCCGGCGGCGGCAGCCGTAAAGAACACACGGTTGATTTCGCGCCAACTCAGCGCGTGATCATGTTCGCCTTCATGGTTGGCGTGGCTTAATGAAGCCTTCCGGCTGTGTGGCTTGGCAATATTCAGCTCTCGATGCTTCTTCAGATTCGCGTGGTTCACGGCATTGTCCTGACTTCTAGGCAAGCGCACTTGTTCGCGGCTGCTTCACTTCAGGTAAGCACGGACGATGTCAATCAATTCCTCGGCGGCCTGCGCCTGCGGAGAGTCTTTGCTTTTGTCCGGTGCTAGCACGTGAAACCGGACGTGCCCTTCCATCACCTCGGCCATCAGGCCGTTGAGCGCTCCGCGGCAAGCAGCCATGAGCTGCAGCACCCCGGCGCACTCCTCCTCGGAATCGAGAGCGCGCTCGATCGCTTGCACTTGACCGCGAATCCGTCGGACGCGAGTGAGAAGCTTTTCTTTGTCTTTCGTCGTATGGGCCACGCTATACTATACACCAGTATAGTAATCTTTGGGCCAGATGGTGATTTGTCGCGCGCCGTGGCAACCACCCCGATTACCAGGAAATAATTTTGCTAACGTTTACGGTCGGAGCTGCATCAGAGGTATCATGTTCGGCGGGGGTGCCAAGGTTTCGTGATGCCCAAGCGAATAGCCATACGGCTGCTGGCCGTGACCCTCATCCTTTGCGTGGGCCTGTTTGCCTTGCAAGCAGCTGCGCACTGGCATGAGAATCCCTCTGACGAACAGCATTGCCAGATTTGCCACATCGGCCACGCCGCTGTGCCGCAACCTGCTGTGCAGATGGGGATGCAGTCGCCCGTCGCGGTGGCGAGATTTACGGTCGCCGAAAATCAGAACTTGGCCGCCGACCCCGTTTGCAGCCATAGAATTCCGCGCGCTCCGCCTGCGTAATCTGAATTCCTCCCAATAATTGTTTCCCATGCATTGACCGCGGTTACCCGCGGCAGAAGGCATTTTTCCACATTCATCCGAGCAGCCGGCGCCAAAGGCGACCGGGGCCGCAATTCATAATGGGAGAACCATTGATGAGATTCGTGAAGGCTTTTCTTGGGATACTGTTTCTCTTCCTAGGAACATTTGTGGCTGCACCCGCTGGCTTCGCTCAGATCGGAAATTCGAGCACGGTCACCGGAACCGTAACCGACCCTTCGGGGGCTGTTGTGGCTGGCGCGACCGTTACCATCCACGATCCGGTCAGCGCATACGAGCGCTCAGCCACCACCGACAGTTCCGGCAGCTTCAGCTTCCCCAACGTCCCGTTTAACCCTTATCATTTATCCGTAACGGCGAAGGGATTTGGCCCTTACGCGCAGGACATTGACGTTCGCTCCTCGGTGCCTCTCGCGGTGAAAATCAGTCTGACCGTCGCCGGCAGCTCCAGCACGGTGACCGTCGAAGGCGGCGCAGACCTTCTCGAAAACGAGCCCACCTACCACACGGACGTGGACCGCGCCCTGTTCGACAAGCTTCCTTTGGAGAGTGCGTCGTCATCGGTGAGTTCGTTGGTGACGCTGTCTACCCCGGGAGTCGCCGCGGACTCCAACGGACTTTTTCACGGCCTCGGCGATCACGCCGAAAATTCCTTCTCCGTGGACGGCCAGCCCATCACCGATCAGCAGAGCAAGGTCTTCTCGAATCAGATCCCCATTGATTCCGTCCAATCGCTGGAAGTGATTTCAGGCGCACCGCCGGCGGAATTTGGAGACAAGACTAGCTTGGTCATCAAGGTCACGACGCGCTCCGGCCAGGGCGTAACCACTCCCCACGGCAGCATCTTCGCTTCTTACGGCGCGTTCGGCACCGCGAACGCGGGTTTTGACCTCGCCTATGGCGGCGAAAAGTGGGGAAATTTCATCGCTGTTAGCGGTTTGAACAGCGGCCGGTTTCTCGACGGACCGGAATATACCGTCATGCACGACAAAGGCAACGAAGAAAACGTGTTCGACCGCGTGGATTACCAGCTCACCACCGCAGACTCGATCCACTTCAACTTTCAATACACGCGCTCCTGGTTCCAAACGCCTAATTCGTTCGACGCACAATACGCCTCACCATGGTTCGGCGTGGTCGTTGACAATGGCGGGCTGGGCCCTGACGGCAATCCCGTCGGCCCCACCGACCAGCGCTCCAAGATTGGAACCTACAACGTCGCACCTACCTGGACGCACCTGATTAATTCCTCGACAGTGCTTACCGTGGGTGCCTTCGTCCGCCGCGATCAGTTCAATTACTACGGCAGCGACAACCCCTTCGCCGATCTTGGTCCCTCAAATCTTCAACAGGAGTCCGCCAGTCAATACCGGACTCTCACTAACGCCGGCATTCACTCCGAACTTTCCTACGTGAAAGGCATCCACAACATAAAGGCTGGAATCACGTACGAGCAGACGTTCCTCACCGAGCATGACACCTTCGGAATTGTGGACCCCACATTGAACGCGGTGTGCCTCAATGCCGATGGCTCCCCGTACACGAATCCGGCCGTAACGGATCAGGCGCAATGCACCGGAACCCTGCAGCCAAACCTCGGGCAGGGATCCGTCGGAGCATTCGTGCCAATTCTTGGTTGCATTGACTTGACCAGGACCGCCACCCTCCCAGGGAGCGACGGCTGTCCGGCGGGCCAAACCACGAGTGCTCAATATCTATATCCGGGCCATACGGACGTGAAACAGCTCGCGCTCTACGTCGAGGATTCGATCACTTGGAAGAATTGGGCGTTTAACCTGGGGATTCGCGGCGACATTTATAACGGTATCTCGAAAGCAACTCAGGCGGAGCCTCGCCTGGGCATCGCCTACAACATCAAGCCCACCAACACGGTCCTGCGAGTTTCGTACGCGCGAACACTGGAGACTCCCTTCAACGAAAACCTGGTGCTCTCCAGCGTCGGATGTCTGAACCCTATCGTCGGCGCGCTGTTCTTAGCCGAGGGCGAAGGTTGTACCTCCAGCACCTCCACCCCGCTCGCACCTGGCTTTCGCAACGAGTTTCACGCGGGTCTGCAACAAGCCTTCGGAAAATATCTGGTCATTGACGGCGAGTACATTTGGAAGTACACACACAACGCTTACGACTTCAGCATACTGGGTGCTACGCCGATCACTTTCCCGATCGAGTGGAACAACTCGAAAATTCCCGGCTTTGCGGTCCGCGCCAGCGTGCCGAATTATCACGGCCTCACCGCTTTCGTGGTTATGTCCAGCGTTGCCGCGCGTTTCTTCACCCCGCAAATTGGAGGCGTGGGTGCCGTACCAATCACGCCGGGAAGCTTCACTCCGTTTCGCATTGACCACGACGAACATTTCAACCAGACCACCCACCTGCAATACCAGCCGAAGAAATTGTGGCCTTGGATTGGTTTTAACTGGCGGTACGACAGCGGTCTGGTCGCCGGTCCGGTTCCCTGTGACGGTGGCAACTGCGCAGGCGCGCAGGTGCCTGGCTTCGTAGACGTGTCTGGGCTTTCGCCGGATCAGCAGTTCGAGGCCGGACTATCCTGCGCGGGCGTATTCGCAACTCCACCGAGTCCGTCGAATCCAACCGGCACTCCGATCATTGCGTCGGGCTCGTGCCCGTCGTCCCAATACGCTTCCAAGTACCTGAAGATCCCCGCTCCCGGGACCGAGGATGACGACCACAATCCCCCGCGCGTCGCTGCCCGCAATTTGTTTGATCTAGCGCTCGGCGACGACAATATTTTCCGCGGCGACCGCTATAAGTGGAGCCTTCGCCTCACCGCAATCAACATCGGCAACAAGCAAGCCGTTTACAACTTCCTGTCAACGTTCAGCGGCACACACTACGTCACACCGCGCGCGTTCACAGCGGAAGTCGGCTTCCACTTCTAACGGAAGACGACAAGAGGGGCGGTAGTTCCCTGGGGGCTACCGCACTTCAAATCGCTTTCCGTCAGAACATCGGCCTCCTATTCGCGGTAGCGCCGGGCCTCGTATGGCGGAGAGCGGGGGGGGCCGGATGTTTGGCCGGAAGTCCAAAGGTTTCGTACAAATGTACGAGTACGGTTGCCGCAAGGAGCCCATCGCCGGCCTCGACGCGGCACTTGATCAGATGGAGCGCCGTGTCCAACTCTGGAATCGGTTCGTAGCGATCGAAAGAGAAATCCGACGAAGAGCCCGCTCACTCTTGATCGATGAAGGCGAGCAGCGTGGGATTCGCGAGCTACGAATTAAGATCGCCAGTTTTCGCACTTCGATTCTGGAACGGCGAAAAACAAATGGGCAGAACGCTATCGCGATCGAAGACCTCCGAAAACTGATTGTGGCGTCGCAAAACGAGTTAGCGGCTCTGCTGGCACGAGCCAAATTGAACAGAAGGCAACGTTTCATGCGTTCACGAACAGCCTTGAATCAGCTGCAAGAAGAACGTGCCGGTCAAGTCAAACAGGCCCAAAGAGACAGCAAGTTGTATTGGTGCAACTACGATGATGTACGGCACGCGTACGAGGTTGCGCGCGTTAGAGTAATGAAGGAAGGCACGGAATTGCGGGAACATCCATGGAACGACTCAGGACGAGTTTCCGTGCGTTTTCAAAGAGGATTGCCGGTGCGCACTGCCTTCACCCGTCGTGGTCTTAGGCTCCAAATCGATCCAGTAAGCGACGAGGCGTGGACTTCGCCCGTTCGAAGTGTGCGCCGGAACTTGTCCCGGAGTAAGGTGCGCATTCGAATCGCCTCTACGCCGGAGCATCAACCTGTTTGGTTCGAGATTCCCGTAGTGATTCATCGCCCCTTGCCCGCGGACGGAATGATTCGATCTGCGGCGTTGATTCGGGAACGCGTGGCCCTTATCTGGCGTTATCGGCTGATCGTCACGGTCGCCTGTGCGAATCCGCCCTCTTGTGTATCGGCGGAGCGGCCCAGCATCGCACTCGATCTAGGGTGGCGGCTCACGCCGGAGGGTCTGCGAGTGGCGTTTTGGGCCGACACGCTGGGCTCGCACGGTGAGCTTGTGATCCCCTTGTCGGACATTTCGGAATTTACAAAGGTCGGCGAGCTATGGTCGGTTCTCGACAAACAGCTTGCTCAAATTCGAGGCACCCTTTTGACGTGGCGGGGCGCGAATCAGGTTCCGGAAGCGCTGGTTCCTCACTTTGACGGGGTAGCGGAGCGTGAGTCAAGAGACGGCGTTCTACGGTTGCTCGACGCCTGGCAAGAGCATCGTATTGGAGGGGATTCTGAGGTATTCGAAAAGCTTCTATGGTGGAGAGATAAGCATATTCACCTGTGGACTTGGGCGGTAAATCTGCGGGATCAGTTAACACGGAAACGTTTGGAGCTTTTCCGTCGTTTTGCCGCTGTGGTGGTGAAAAAATACGGAACGGTTTTCCTGGAGCAGTTCGATCTTCGGTGGTTTTCAAGAACTGCGCCTCCGGAGATTCAGAGAACACCCATTAGTGGGAAGTATCGAGTGATTGCCGCACCAGGCATTCTTCGGCAGGTCATCGAGAACGCGTGTCGACGGACCGGAGTGAGACTTGAACGTATAAAGGCACGAAATACAACGAGGGCATGCCATCTCTGCGGGCGAATCGAGGAATGGGACGCCGCCAGGCAGATCGTTCACACGTGCTCTTGTGGCGCGATGTGGGATCAAGACTACAACGCCGCAGTGCAGATTTTGCGGACAGGGCAGGCTCAGATTCAAATCGGAACCGGTGATGAGCATGGCGCAATCTTTCGACCGGGTGAGGTTGGATACAGGCCCAGCTCACGGGGTAAAACGTGAGACTACAATCCGTATCACCGTGTCGCGTCGGGGACCCGGCTGAGAATTGGCATAAACGTGATGGCGTGAACCATGGCCAAGCCACTTGCGGATGGCTGCAAATCGGCGCTGCCGAGAGATGCTGCGATATTCGCGTCCGTCCGTAAAAAAGCGGTAAGCGCAGTCTAGGGTCGGATTCCCGTCTCGGCGCGCAAAGCGACGAGATCTCGTTCCTCCGGATCTCCTTTTGTGAAGAACGCGGCACTTTTGGCGACGACGCCGTTACTAAAAATGATGCCGGAAGGTGCATCTCAACGTCGTACGTCAACTCGAGAACCCTCCTGATGCGGCAATGCGCGCTTGGACATCGGTGGAGGACTATGCTGTCGATCATTCGAAAGAGTAGTTCGTGTTCAGACGGTGTGGGGGTCAGACGACTGAAGCTCGCGCAGATGAAACGGATTGCTACGTCTCGCGGAGGCATGTGTCTTTCCGAGAACTATCGGAATAATGCGACAAAGCTGGAGTGGCGTTGTTCGGCAGGCCACAGATGGAGCGCCACGCCACTCCAAATTACGAGGGGTCACTGGTGTCCGTTCTGTGCCAAGTGTGCCCGTCTTACCTTGCACGAATTCCAGCGAATTGCACTTCAGAAGGGTGGCCGATGTACGTCGCGCGAATATTTGAATTCGTCCAGTGTGCTGCAGTGGAGATGTCGAGATGGCCATGAATGGCTCGCACGTCCATCGTCCGTTAAAGCGGGCACCTGGTGTCCTCTCTGCGCACACAATCAACGACTCAACCTCGAAGAAATGCAAAAGATCGCCATGCAGCGGCGTGGAAGCTGCCTATCGATCAGGTACAAGAATGGCCGCACCCCTCTTTTATGGGAATGTAACCGCGGGCATCGCTGGCGAGCGTCTCCGGCGAATATAAGGAGCGGGAAGCGGAGGAAAGGAACCTGGTGTCCTCAGTGTTACAACTACCGACGACGTTTTCACGCGAAACACGACATAGAAGAGATGAAAGACTTGGCTACAGCTCGCGGGGGCGTATGCGTGTCTAACGAGTACGTCAGCAGCAAAACTAAACTGATTTGGAGGTGTGCGAAAGGGCATCGCTGGCAAGCACTGCCGACCTCCGTGGTCCAAGGAACATGGTGCCCGCTTTGCGCTCGCAATCAACCGCTCGGATTGTCCGAGCTGCAAGATACTGCGACAGGCAGAGGCGGAGCATGTTTGTCCGAAGAATACGTAAATGAACGGACGGCTCTATGGTGGCGTTGCTCACATGGACATAGATGGGAAGCAACACCGGGCCGAGTAAAGCGGGGGTCGTGGTGCCCCTTGTGCGCAATCATCCGCAGGAGGAGCAAGTGGACACCTGGACGCGTGTTCAGTGTCACTGCTCTCGCGGGGGCGGACACGCGTCCAAGATCAGCATCTAGCCAAATCCAAGATCGCCGATTCTCAGCACGCGCGACGCGTGCGAAGTAGCACTGTTCGGCAGACTCAGTTCTTGGTCCGCCACACTTACTCGCCAGCCGATCGGTGGGCCTCCGCGTAGAGTCCAATTAGGCGTCGTGCCTTCTACGTGATTCCATCGTGGGTTGTCGTTTGCTCGGAACTATCGTCGGGTCACGCGGCTAAGTCCTTCCATGAGAAGGCCGGTCTGAGTCAAAACGGTTTTGAGTTTCTTTCTGTGGATCCTAACCGTATTCACCGAGCCGCCTCTGTCGCCATACTTCCATCCGCACTCATTTGTGAGCGATTGTCGCTCGGTGCTAGGTGGGTGTTCTCGTTTCGATAGGTGCTGCTATCTGATCAGCGTCCTCTCTTCTCACCTTTTCGGTGGGAGCTGAGCTCCTGGACCTAGTCGCAGTCACCTAGACTCGGCGGTCGAGCTCGGCTGTTCGGATCCAAACTCTTTAGGCCACGGCACGCATCACCTTTAGTCTCAGATGTCTGCACAGTGCTAAGCTCCTTCATAGCCATTCTCCTTTTCTTGTGCCTCGAGCACGTCGAACACTGGGAGCGTATCGCATCCCGCTGGAGACCGGCCTTCTCCCATCTGGTGAACGCCGTTGCCGGAGAAGTGGTCTTCAGATTAGGACCATGCACGAACATTTAACTCGTTCAGGCACTGCCGGCTCGCCATCCGTGCCGCAAGATTTGGGCCCGAAGGCGACTTCCGGTTCACGGCGAGGGGTGAAACCAACGAGCGGGGGAATCGAGCTGACGAGAAATGCGAGTGAGCATTAAGGGAGCAATAAGAATTCCTCTGCGTCCCCCGTCATTCCTTTTCAATGACCTAGTGTTTCTTCGCATTCCTCGTAAGTCCTTGAAATCCCTGCTGTTGTTGTTCTTGAAAACCCACCGCCCGTGCTCCAGGCCTCGGGGCGGAATACAAGCTCTCGTAATTGGGGAGTTGTACGTTTCGACGTTTGTGGTTTAGGCAGGCTCGTATCTGTTTCGGTTTCTGAAGCTCACCGCACGAAGGCGACGAGCCGTTCCTAACATTCGTTCTTCGCCCATTCTCCGTGAGATTGATAGGTGGATCACTCCCGATACCAACTTCGCGTGATCGTGGTTCCCGTCTCGCCCCGGTCTCACAAGATGGCGGAAATTGTTCGCCTTTTGATGGCTCCGACCAGCGAGATCATCGACCGCCTCCAGAATTCCGCGATTCACTTGAATCCGAAATCTCTCCGATAAACCAGCGGAGCCTCGAATACATCGACGAGCTGCAACTCAAATTCTCGAGGAATCGGCACCGAGAAGCCCGTATCTCAGTTGGATAGAGCGTCTGCCCGCAAACGAGGCGATGCAACCTACCTAATTGCCGCTGCTGGTGCCACATACCGGGAAGCGCGCGGTGCAACCATCCCACCGAAGTGCACCGGTGCCGCGCTCAGTCTGTCCGTCTGGCCCGACTCTGACCACTTTATCGGAGCGTGCATCGCGAGGATAAGGCCAGCCGATCACGCATGGTAAAATTGCCGATCTGGAGAAGAACTGGCGAGACTTACATCTCGCGATAGTTGAGAAGGCCGGCACCGATGAGAACGAAACAGATCGGCCAAATCCATGACGGCACCGACCGATTCGCCGCCGGCAGCCGGAGTTCGAGCCACCGGCTCCAGCCCGCGAATACGGCTATCACTCCCATAGGGACGTGGCTTAATTCCACGAGTAGTTCTTCCTTGATGTTGCTGATTCCATGCGAATGCGTCAGCAAAACGGCACCCCCAATGGCGCACATCAGCGGGAAGACCAAAAGAAACGGACTTGTCGTTAACTTCTGTTTGCGGGCTCTGAGCTCGAATGCAGCAAAAAGTATGCAAACCAGAGCTGCGAGCCGGTGCTGAAACACGTCCGTTCTGAGCCACGTGACCCAGAATCCATCCGGACCGTACGGCCATGATTCGGTGTCGGCACGCAAGAATATCCAAATCGCGATCCCGACGAGCAGCAACGGCCAATACTCGGCCCAGGGCGCCTTTCCGGTCCTGGCCAAAAGCGCGAGCAGACCCATTGCGAGTACGATTAGCCCCATCCAATGGTGATTGGACTCGGACTCCTGGATGTCCGCCACCTTCTTGGGCGAGAGCGGAATGCCATCGATGTTTCTGGGCGCGTCAGGTGCAGCGGCTGGAGCGGACGGTGCAGCGGGCGCGGTCGATGAACGACGAGCCACGGGTTTCGGGTAGCTGAACCTCGGCCAGGTCGGCATCACGCGAGCGATGATCTGTTGAGGAGTGACTGTATCGCTTACGAGATCGACTGCAGGCGGTTGCGAGGTGAGCGAAGCGGCGGCAAGAATGATCGTAATACCGATACCCACTTCCGCTTCGATCAGACGACGCAAGCGTGGCATCGCAAAATCGACGTCGTTCTTCCGGATCAAAAGAAAATTAATCTCGCCCAGCACAAGCAGTGCGCCCAACATGACCGCTTTGGCCGCCACCATAACGCCATACGCCGTTCCCAGGACGGCTCGCCACGAACCGATAAACTCGACACTGAGAATGAGGCCGCTCAGGACGAGCGCCGCTACGCTGGCCAGTGCCATCCGGGAAAACCGTTCGGTGACGTACCAGCGAGTGGCTCCGTCTTTGACGCGCGCGAGGCCCAAAACCAAGAACGGCAAACCTCCGATCCAAAAACCCGTTGCCGCCTCGTGAATCGTCGTGAGCGCGATGAGCAACGGGCGATTATCCATGCGCGATGCCGCGTGATTGGTCGCCAGCGACGCAGCAAGAACAGCCGCAGCCAGCAGCGGCAGGCAAACGTTGCGGATGCGCGGCGGCATTTGCGACGCAACGAAGGCAAGGATCGCAGCGAGAAATATGCCAGATCCTGCGATAAAGAAATTCGCGCCGAGAACCTCGCGGAAAGGTATCTCGGCGCTTGCCATTAAAACGCTGGAGTCCACATACAGGTAGGCGACTTGCACCAGGGCCAGAGCGGCGGCGGATGCGCGAAGTAGCCGGCGAGCGGACTGCTGGACGACTTTGAGGCCATCGCCCCCAACCTTCGGCGAACTCCGCGCGACCCACAGAGCAAACAACACACCACCGAGGAGCAGGGACTGAAACACCAGCGTCGCAGCCCGCAGCACAACGGAAAAAAATCCAAACAGATCGGTGAGCTGAAGATTCACGATCGACCTAACTGACCGTAAAGGGAATTTCTCCCCGGGTCATGTGGCCGTCGGAGGCAAGAACCGTCCATTGCAATTTGTAGGCCCCCGTTTTCAGGTTCGTCGCTTTGGAGAGAAGATGATCGGGGCTCGACTGTTTGGCGATCTCAAGAGTCGAGCTCGATCCGTCGGGGAGCACCAAAACTAGACGCGAGCGGCTTGCATCAATACGCGAATTAAATCGCAGGTCCACCGCCAACTCCGGGCCTTTGACCGTGGAGTTTGCCTTCGGCGTCGACTCCACCAGCACCGCGTGCCCATAAGCGACCGAGGCGGTTCCAAAGATTCCTACGAGAATGGTAACGACCGTGATCCACAGACTAAGAAATCGAGATTGAGCCATCTTGGTCTCCTCCGAAAATTAAAAAGTCGAATTTTCCATATCATTTGAGGGGCAACGACAATCTTGCGAGTGTCACGCGCGACCAACAGCGATCGAGGCTCGCGAGTGACGCGACTCGACGCCGCAAGCTGAATGCTTGTGAGTTCTTATAGGGCGCTTTCGGAAATATTTCGCGGAGGTGGGAGAGGAGGTTCAAACGAACGTGTGATTTTTCTGATCGCGAGTTCCGTGCTCGCAGACCGAAGGGCAAGTTGCGTGGAAAGCGAAACGGGCTTCGGAAGCAAAAAGATCACCGCGCCGATTACGGTGCGGTTCATACCGTAGCGACACGAAATACTACAACTCGCGCGCGCGCGTGAGCTGCCCTGATGGCATTTAGTATTGCCATCATCGCGGGCTTCGGGCTTAGCCGTTTTGTCCGATCCGGCGTGTGCATGAACCCGGCATTCGATTCCGTTGCAGCAGGCCGTCGAACCTGTTTGCCACGCGGCCGTCCAGTCTGGCGCGTAAAGCAACACGGAAGCAATCAGGCACACGGAAGCGCCAAGACGTCGTCCCCAAACAATCCATCCCCGGCGCGGAGCCTTCATCAGCGACATCATAGCGGACTCCACGCTGTGAACGAAATGCCGAATGATTTTCATATCGATTGCTCCGAACGGGCGGACCGAGTCGCAACGAAGTAAGAACCCAAGACGAGCGCCCCGGCAACGGCCTGGGCGAACAGAGTCTCGGCAGTGGGAAACACGGACAGCCAAGTTCCGGCCCACGTAGGAATCACGGGCTCTAATACCGGGAGCCGCGTTGTCGGAAGCCACTGAGCCAGCTGCATTTCTTGTGCTTGCTCTCCGACCATCACGAGGAGCACAAATGCCAGCAGCGCGCCGGTCACAACGAGCATTTTTCGATATGGCAGTCGCCGATGAGCAACGAACGTAAGGATCGCCACCACTCCCGCAAGTCCTGAGCCCCACAAAACGCCACTCAGCACGTCCCGAACGCCGACTCTTAATCTATAGCTTTGGAGGAACAGCACAACCTCAAAACCCTCCCGATAAAACGAGGTGAATCCGACCAACGCCATTCCCCACCAAACGCGAATGCTGTGATTTCGGTTTCCCGCACTTTGAAGGAGCTGTCTTTTGCGATCATTGTGAAGTGAAATCCAGCCGGTCCAATAGACGCCGTGAAAGAACCAATTCATGACTAAGAGCAGGACCAAGACGGCAAGCAATCCAGTTCCGGCCTGGACAGCAAGACCAGAGACCCGCTCGCTGAGATTTCGGAGGACGCCAACGGCAACATACCAAGTCAGGAGCGTTGCGAGAAATCCAACTGTCGCCCCGACTGCCACGGGTAGTTGGTATCCGCCATCCGAGCCCCTCATGCTCGCGGTAATCGCGGCGAGGACCAAAACACACTCTAATCCCTCTCGAAAAACAAGTATCGCGATGTCGAGCACGGACTTTGAATCTTCGGCTCCGAATCCTGGAAAACTCGAACGAGCAATTGAAAGCCAGGTCAAGACAGCCAAAATAAGAACAAAGAACGCGGCGATCAAAGGTGAAAGCCCGCGCGCACGACCTCTGGGCAGGATCGCTGCCATCCTCAAGACCGTCGCCGCGTCGGGCGCTCGTTACTTGCCTGCTGCTGAGCCCGATCGCCAAACTCCAACTCCTCCGTTAAGAGCTCGGCTTGCACAAGAACGCGATACTCTTCTTGCCTCGACTGGCCCGAAGTTGTCGATGCAAGGCCGGCCTCGCCCCCGTTCATCGAGCGCTGCAAAAACGTGACGAGCAGCAGGATTCCGAGAACTACTGCCGCGCCGGGAAAAATGTACAGCGCCGCACGGTACCCGCCTTCTGGTTCGACGAGGATCGCCATTCCGTACAGGGCTTTGTAGTGGTCGAGGATCTGCCGCTCAGACTGACCGCCTAAAACCATCATCTCGATTTCATGCCTCATTTCGATCGCCACTTCGCTGCCATGCCTGGAGACGGGCTCGGTGTAGCAACAGGGCGCGAGAAGCTGATTCTCTACGCGATTAATCCGTGCCGTCTGTTGCGCAGACAAAGGCAAAATCGTCGCAAGCAGGACCGCAAACATCGACGCCTTCATACCCATTACGCTCTCCTCGCCGAATCGGCCGGGTATCCATAAAACCTCTATCGCGGATACGTTTGGGTCACTGTTTTGGACGGTGAGCGGGATTCATTGCGATGGGATTTCACGTCCCGCTGTCCCACCTGCCTGCAGGCCATGTCCATCCTTTGCGTGCAGGTACCGCACCAGATCATCGATGTCCTCCTTGCTGAGGGTCTGTTGAAATGACGGCATTATTCCCCGACCCTCCATGATCGTCTTGCGGACGGCTTCGTCTGTCGCCGGTGCGCCGCTTGGCAATCGTGAACGCTGAAAGATTCCTGCGAGTTCCGGAGGCTGTTTCACGAATTCAGGATGTTTTTCATCGTGACAACCCTGACAGTACATCTGGTAGAGCGCGCGGCCATGGGGTCTTGTCTGATTTGATTCTGGGAATTTTGTCTCCGTCTTAGAGCAGCCGACTAGAGTCAAGAGAGCGCTGCCCAAAACGATGCCCGCATTCATGCGGCAGGATTTTGAATGCATCATTCGCCCGCCTTCTCGCTCTTGCCGTCGCGGACCTGAGATTCCTTCACCAGCGCGCCCAAAACTTCCTCGACTTGCCATTGGTTGTCGAGCCAGCTTTTTGCGATCCTTCCGCCAGGCGAAATCAAGACGGTGTCCATCGAGTGCGCGATCTGGTTTCCATCCGGCACGTAGTAAAGGCCGAAGGCCTGCGCCAACCTATGGAGATCGGCAGGCGCGGGCGATGCGAAATCCCACTGGGCGAAGCCCGCAGGGTCATCCAGGTACGCGAGGCCGTATTTCTTGAGGACGGGCGGTTTGTCGTAGTTTGGATCGAAACTGATGCTCAAAAGATGCGTTCTGCGATAGGACTTCGGGTTTTTCTCGAGTTCACGATGAATGGCGGCGAAATGACTCGAAACGAGAGGGCAAAAATTGGGGAACGGGCAGCGAGTGTAAACAAATGTGATCAAGACCGCTTTCCCCTTAAATTGACTGAAACGAATCACCCTGCCGTCTTGATTCACGAGAGGTATATCGGGAACGGATGCGCCGATCGTAGCTACGTCGGAGGAGGCGGAAGTCTCCAGCACCTGGCCGCGTTTGCTGGAATCGACAATCTTCAAATCTTCAAGCCAATAATCGTCGGCCGCGTTTTTCGGCACGATAAGTTTCGCAGCGATCGTGTCTCCCGGTTCCACGCCGCTGAAGCTGACGGTGTTTTTGACTCGGTACGGCATCGTCATTGCCGGCATGAATCCCGGGACGTCATCGTGCTTGATCATAATCTCCTGAGTTAGGCGGTTCTTCCCGACGACCAACCCTGTGAGCTGATATTCCTTGTGGTCGCTCCCACAGCCGCACCCAGCAATGACCGCCAAGACAGCAAGCGCAACCAAGGCTCTAGATGACCTTGGAAAACGCAATAAATGCCACGATATAAGCATTGCGTCTCTCCTCCAGGAAAATTCCTGATTCGCCCGCAGCCCCGCGGAGTCTGCCGACGTGAACTTCAAGACCTTCGCCACCGCGTCCATATTCGACCGCGGGAACGCGTTCGACGCGTGACGGCGTGCACGGACGCACGAACTATGCGCAGCGTCGGCGGATGCATGCTCGCGAAGCCGCACCAGTTGAACGAACGAGTGTTTTTAGAGCTTTATTACGTTAGAAAGCAGAGTCGCGGGGGAGGCGTATCGATGGATTCAAATGCGGGAAATATGATGTATGCAGGCTTGCGATGCAGGTCTGCAAACGTAGGCCGTCGATTTAAATCAGCGGGCGTTGGCAGAACGAACGGGCTGTAGCCGACGACTTGCGCCTGCTGGCGCTGGCAGCATGCCGGCGCACATTCGAGAGACCGTGAAAACTTCGCGAAATGGCTACCGGGGCCGCAGACCGTTCGCGACGCCTCATCCGAAACCCTGGAGTGACGCATCGGACAGATCGCTCCGCTACAACACCCTGGAGTTTTTGCGCGCGCAGCCGCGAGGAGCTGCAAGTTCGCGAAAAGAAGAATCAAAAGACAAATCCCGGATTGGAGCCGCCGCCTCATTCAGAGACAAAGCATAACAACTTCACGGTTGCAAAACCATATCCGCGTTGAAGATCAAATTTTCCATCGATGTTCGTTTTTGACAGAACCCCTACCAGCAGAAGCCGAGTCGGAAAAGGAAGCACAAAATCGGTAACATCAAGTAATAACGGGACGCGCCGGTGCTTCAACACCGAGCGCGCCCCTGACCAAGTCGCACGTATGAGGTGCAACGATGGCTGAAAGAGAAGTTATCTATTATCCGCTTCGGGTGCAACTCTCCGCGCACTCCGTGTTTCGTAGTTTATCTTCTCCTGAGCCTGTCGCTGAATCTCCGCCTAGTTGAAAATCTTTGAATGAGTTTCTCCCTTTCGGTTGTTCGTCGAACCGTCGCGTTACCGGTGTGCCTCGACGAATGGAACGGCATAGCCCACGCTCCTCGAGCGAAACGATTCGAACCCGCGAGCGGCTTCCCGATCTCGCAAAGGAAAGGAATATAGCCCGATGGATGTTCATGTTTACGAAGTCTTGCTTCAATTCAATCAAGGACTCGACCAAGCCCTTACATCCCTCGACATCCTCGACAAACTGGTTTTGGAATCTCCTAGTCGCATAAGCAAAATCCACGCCAATCTGAGCGAACTGCGCTCCTACGCCAACAACCATTTTGCTTCCGAGATCGCGCAGAAGGAGCAGGAGGAAGAGAACAACTTCTACCGCCTTCGCCGGAACCGCGAGAAGGCCGAGGAGGGTCCCAATGAGATTTACCTGGAATTGAAATCCCGCGAGGAGCTTCGGCGCGAACAGGGTTTGCCTCCGCGAGCCGTGATCCTGCCTTGGACCCAGGCCGATGACGATCGCGTCCTGCTGATGCAAAGGGCCGCGTCCTCCTCGCTCCCGACACAACCCGAACAGCCTCGGACCATAGGCGAAAGCGAACAGCAAAACCAAAAAGGAGGTACGCCGACGTGAAACAAACTGCTTACGAATTGCTCGCCCTACTCGACCGCAATCTTCGCGAATCGGTCAACCTTTTCAAACAGCTTGTCGAGTGTCCAGGACAGAGGTCCGACGTGCTGACGCCCCTGTCGAACGAGATTCAATACGTGAGGGCACAGGCCGGCTTCGAAGTGACCACCGAAGCCAGCGATTTCGAGCAAGACCAGGCGACCCATTGGTCTCGCATCCACCACAAGTACGAAATGTGGCTCAAAGACCCGGACGACGTGTTCTTGGATGCCGAGGAACGCGACGAAGAGCGTAAGAAGCAGGGCCTTCCACCGCGGATCATCGTCCTGCCTTGGTCCGCCGAGGAGGAAGAGAAGCTCCTGGCCGCGAAGAGAGCGCAGGTTGCGAAGAAACGCAAGCGAGTCTCCTCACCGAAGGAAATTGTGAAGAGGAGGAAAAAATGAAAATCCATCTCTTCCAGGAATTGCTTGCGTTAAACGAAGAGTTCGGTCACGTCATCCATGGCCTTGCGCGCATGGAACAGGAGCCCACTTATAAGAAGGAGATGATTCGCTGGGCGAAGGCCCACGTACAGAGCGCGCAAGTGGAAGCGAATCGGCAGTTCTTCGACGAGTTTGACGCCATCGTCGAGAACGATGCGATTGAGGCGTACAAATTTTTGCGCGACCACACGAAAGAGGGTTACCGACCCCGACGATGTTTATCTGGAGATCAAACACCGCGAGGAAGCACGCAAAGCTAAGGGACTTCCTCCGCGCGTAGTAATCCTTCCCGATTGGGACTACAACGACGAGAAACGCTATGAAGAAGAACAGGCTGAGAAGAAAAAGTACGCCGCCAACAGGCGTCGAAGGAAGGCAAAGAAGCGCGCACCGAAACTCGCGAACCCGCCGCAACGGTCAACCGCCGATTCACGACCCGAAGCCACGCCAACGCACGAGGAGGGAAATCACCAATGACGAAACGCAAATCACGTGTGAAGCTGCGCCCTCGGGACATCATGCGCGGCAAACAATATCCCGGTGTCCGTGGCAAGGTCGTGGATTGGGTCGATCATGCATTCGAGGACGACGTGCTTTATCTCCACGTCCGATTCACAGACAAGACCGAACTATGCTGGCGAATCGGCACGTCCCTGGTAATTGAAGAAGCCGATCTGAGCGACTGGAAAACGGGAAATTTCAAGCAGCTTGCGATATTTGCGGAGCGCGAACTCGACCCTGACCCCGAGCAATGAAGGCAGTCAACATTGCACACGCCTGCCCTACGATTGTGGCTGGGGCGCTCTTGTGTTGGTCGCGCGCAGCCCCGAGACGGGGTCTAAGAGAGAACGCTATTGCGTTCTATATGTACGCTATACTTGACATATAGATTCTCTTGGCGTACTCTTAGGGGCAGTCTTGGGAGGTGCCAATGCCCCTTGAGTCATTTAGAGAAGGCCTCGCCGAGCGCCGCCGATCTGCGCTCTTCCTCTTCTATGTCTCTGCGCTGGTTTCGGCCATCGCCATCACTCTCGTAGCGAAGATTCCAACCTTCCGCACGCTCCTATTCGCTTTGGCGGTTGCGGGAGCCGGGACGGCCATCCTGTTACTGCTGCGCTTTCTGCAGTCCAATGATGAGCGCGAACAGCAGGTCAACTACCGTGCGCTGACCTTCGCCTTTGCCGGTACGCTCGTCTTTTCCGCAGCTATCGGTTTCTTTCAGAGCTTCGGATTTCATCCCCTCTCGTGGCTCGGCATCCCGCCCCTGATGATTATTTTGTGGAGCGTCGGATTGATTCTGTATTCCTGGCGGTATCGATGAAGACCCGGCTGCGTGTCTTGAGAGCGGAAAAGGAATGGTCGCAGGCAGAGCTTGCCGCGCAAGTCGGAGTCGCTCGCGGCACGATCAACGCACTTGAAACGGGCAAGTACGATCCCAGTTTGCCGCTCGCTTTCAAGATCGCTCGCATTTTCGGAAAGACGGTAGAAGAGGTGTTTTTGTATCCCGAGGGGCAAGACCAGGCTCGTTCCCCGCAAGTCTGAGTTCGCCTCCAGCAAGAGCAACACGATGTGTGGTAGCTCGCAATCTCGGTTTCTTCACTTTGTGCGCCGCTCGAAGTCTTTCCCCAAGTTCGCACCAAGGTGAAACGAGAGGAGGTTCTCCGTGGACCATCCCTATAGCATTTCCGATTTCGCGTTCTCGTTCAGAAGACGTGAGGGAACCACGCGCGATCTGATCGAAAGAAGCAGCGACTCTCCAGACAGGGGCAGTTCGCACGGCAAGCCAGAACGCGACAGGGAGCCAAATTCGGGTCGGTCCAATCGTGGTTCTGACCATTCGCGAACGATCTATCGAGGCCGGAACCGCGAATACTCGTTGCGCGATTCCGAGGTTCGTACCCTCGCCGAACTGGGCAAGTTCCGCGTCGTGCCGGCGGACGATCTTGCCCGGTTCGGCTACGACGGCGAGCGTCTCCGCAGATGGAAAGCGACGTCAGAAACTTAGCCCGGCACGGATTGGTCGAACAGAAGACCATCGAGGGCCACTCGTCCTTCTCGACGAAAGTTCTGACTCTAACCAAGGACGGCCACTGGCTCCTGGAGCGAGCCCAGCTCGTTTCCCGTCGGCAAGCCACGTATCACGGCCTTGTTAAACCGAAGGAAGCCCGTCACGACGCCGATCTCTACAGGCTGTATCAGCAGGTCGCAAGAGACATCGAAGACTCAGGCGGAAAGGTTCGCCGCGTCGTCCTTGACTTCGAACTGAAGAAAGACCTCTACAAATCCCTCTCCCGGATGCGGCCTGACAAAGACCCGAGGTACGAACGAATCTTCATCGCGAACCAGTTTGACCTCAAGGTCGTGGACGGCAAAATTCCCATCCCGGACCTGCGTATCGAGTATGAGGATGACTGCCGGGAAATCCGCCGCCTCGACCTCGAAGTTGCTACCCGCGACTATCGGCCCCAAGGGCTTGGCGAGAAGGCCAAGGCCGGATTTCATCTCTTCGCTCGGCAGCAGGACCACACCAAGTTGCGCCGCGTTCTCGATACCCATGAAATCACCGCGAGGATCTTCGCCCTGTGAAAATCCTTCCCATCCATACGGAAGCCCTCTGCGGTTTCGGTTACACGGAGGAGGAAGCTCGCTTTCTCTACCTTGTGGCTACGCATTCCGGCTACTTCACCTGCCAGCAGTTTTTGCAGTTCGTCGGGACAAAACCCGGCAAGCGCAGCGTCGCCTTCGCGCGAAAGGTGGTGGAGAGGAAGCACGCCAGCTCCAAGGAATACCTCCGGCATGGCCGAGTCTTTCACCTGTTCTCGCGGAATCTCTATGAAGCCATTGGCAGGGAGAATGTCCGTTTCCGGCGTGTCCACTCGACCGAATACATCCGAACGCGGCTCATTGCTCTCGACTTCATTCTCCGAAATCAAGGCTTCGCTTATCTCGAATCAGAGGAACAGAAGCTTACTTTCTTCTGCAACCAGCTAGGAATCGACAAGAAAATCCTGCCTCACAAACGCTATTCGGGTGCCATCAAGACTAACTTCACGGACCGCTATTTCGTGGACAAATTCCCGATGTACTTCAACCCCGCCGCCTCTCTCCCGCCGGTGGTGACATTCAGTTTCATCGATCCGGGTTTTGAAAGCATGGACAGCTTCAGGACCCATCTGGATGCCTATCTGAATCTTTTCACGAAGCTCCAGAGCCTCAACTTCCGTTACATCGCAACCCGCGACACGAATTTCGAGCGTGCTAAGAAGGTATTCCATGCGACCTTTCAGGGGCTTTGGAACCCCGACCACCCCTCTGGACTCCTCCGTTACTTCCTTACACGGCGAACGTGGGACGAGAAGAACTACGGCAAGTTGAGCAACGATGACATCGCCTTCATCAACGAAGGCAAAGAACGATTCGGCAGCCCGGAACTGGAAAATCTATACCGAAGATGGCGCGCGGGAGAGATCACGGACAACGCGCTGCGATCCGATTCCCTCAAGTTCCGCACCCCCTCGCAGGTGAGCTTTATTTTCTCCACGGTGAACGGACAGGCGGCGCTGTTTGAGCGGCACCCACATTGGGCGGTAAATATGCCCGTGAAAAGTTCCGGGGAGACATCTTTCTCGGGAGATTTCACCTCCCACTTCAGTCCAGGGCGAGGATAACACGCAGAAAGAGTAGGCAGATGCGACGGAGGCGGCAAGGACATGAAGCGCGGCCAAAACACGAGCAGAGGCGGGAGCGACCCCATCGCGCCGCAAAATCGCGGCCCGATCCCTCCGGGCTTCGGGGGTCACTCCCGCCTCTTTCTGCTGGGAGCCGCAGATCGTGTTTTGGCCGCGCAGGAGAAGGGAACGAGCGAATTTGTAAGACAACCCGTATGACAAAACCAACGAGGAGGAACGAAACCAAAACATGGCGATGATTAAGGCACCACCCAAACAACCGAAGGCGGTCACGATTCAGGCGCGAGTCGAGGAGTCGGTGAAAAGCCTACTCGACCAATACGCGAAGTTCATCGACTCCACCCCGTCCTACGTCATTACCGAGGCTCTGAAGCTGCTCTTCAAGCGCGACGAGCAATTCAAACACTGGCTCAGTCAACATCCCAGCAATGGAGACGGTCAAATAACCGCAGGAGGCGACCTGAACGAGAGCGCGTAAGAAACATGAAGCCCTGTCCATCCAAATCCGGTGTGCGCCAGAACACAGCGTCTCCTCGACAGCATGACTTGCGCCTTGCAACACACGTCCGTCGGAATTCAAATTGGACCAAAGAACAAGACATTCAGACGCGAATGTCTGCGTCGGATAACAGAACCTCAAGCGCAGACCTTCCGAATCTGTGCAACGCCGCGCCACAACGCGCGGCCACAGGAGGAGAAGCATGCGAAGCAACTCCTCTTGCGGTTAACCTGAGCGGATGCGAGACGCGGTTTGGCATTGAACGTCCGCTGACGTGCGAAGAAGCAGCCGAACTCGTGCGCGTTCATCCCAAGACCGTCAAGCGCATGGCGCGTGAGCGGGAAACTTCCAGGGCATTTTCGATTCGGTCGCTGGTTCTTCTATGCATCAGAGCTGGACGGCTGGATGCGAACAGAGTTACATTCATCGCGTCACTCGTGCCGCTAGAACAGACTAAGGAGAAATCGTCATGTTCAAGCGAGCACGATATCAGTTCGGCTATTTGCGTCGGAAAGCCTCGCAAGAGGAAGCCTGATGTCTGGGTTTGGGAGCGGAACGCTACTGGACTCGGATGGACGGCGCAAGAGAGAAACAGTGATTGTCGGAACCGTCGACCAATATCCTACAGAAGCACAGGCATGGCGAGCGGCTGAGTCGTTCCGACATAGCGGTGAACTCCGAAAAACAAAACGAGGAAGATTTTGTTTGGGGCATTAATAGACCGTTACGTGCGGGAAAAGCTTCCGAAGCGCCATTCCACCGCGAGCAAGTATCGTTCGTGGATCACGCATCATGTGAAGCCGAAGTGGGGAGACACTCCGATAAGGAAAGTGAAACCCCTCCTTGTCGAGGAATGGCTCATGAGCCTCGATCTGGCACCGAAGAGCAAGGGGCACGTGCGCAGCATCATGCATATCCTGTTCAACTGGGCGATGAAATGGGAATTCATCGATATCGACAGGATGAATCCCATGAGTCTCGTCCGCGTGGAAGGTTCTTCGAAGCGTCTCAGAGAACCCAGGATTCTGTCTGTCAAAGAATTCCGGGTGCTGCTTGACGAATTGCAAAGAACCAGTCCGAACGATGTGCATCGTGGCGGCGTGTCTCGGTCTAAGGGCGAGCGAACTCGTGGGTTTGCAGTGGGGCGATTTCGATTGGAGAACTCTTGAAGTCCATATCCAACGGGGAGTCGTCACTGGCCGCGTGGATGAAGTGAAGACGACCAACTCAAACAGAAGACTGCCAGTGCATCCGAACTTGGCGGACCTACTGCTTGAGTACAAGGCCGAGACGGCTCCAGGAGCAGGGAACTGCGATTGGTTGTTCCCAAGTCCTTACGGGACCGGGCGTCCACGATGGCCGTGGACGATCCAGCGCGATCAATTGCTTCCCGCCGGAATACGTGCCGGACTAGGTCCGATTGGCTGGCATAGTTTTCGGCACTCGTACTCCACGTTGCTGCGCTCGTTGCAAGTGGACTTGAAGGTTCAGCAGGAACTTCTGCGGCATTCGGACATTCGCACAACAATGAATATCTACACGCAGAGCGGTGCCCGATGCGATGCGGGAGGCCAACAGTCGAGTCGTCGAAATGGTTCTTCCAAAGAGAAAAGTGGGATGAAAAAACGAGGCGGCAAAAAGGCGGCAATAGCGGTCCCGAGGGATGCTAAATCCTTCCAATTCCGTCCAAGGCCTTCCTCTTAAGTACTTGGATAATCAGCTCCAAGTAAATTCGACTCCCACACGCTTCCGCCAAACCCTCACGTTGCAATCACTCACAAGCTGTTTTGCGAACTAATACGCGCTCGCGCGCGCGTCATCTTCCCGCGCATCAATACGACGCCATCCTTCTCGATGAGGGCGCGTATGTCTTGTTGTCTAAATGCCGCCAGCCTTGGATCTTGACTTTGCACGAAGCGCCGGAAAAAGGATGCGGCAGCTTCACCGCTGGCACCGCGCCTGCGATCCCAAGACAGATCACCCGAGCTTTGATCCACAGCATCCTGTGGTACATAAGTGTGACGATCAGTTCTAGCGATTGTGGAGCGGGCACGTGTTCACTGCAGAAGAGTTGCGACAAGCAAAAATCTTTGTCTGTCTCGATGAAGCCGAATGCGCTCGGCTGGCGCAAACTGTCGCCGATGTGCGACTCAAGCCAGGAGAATGGCTCTTTCGAGAGGGAGCACCCCCCTCGTTCTATGTGCTGATGGAAGGCCGTCTGCGGATAGTTCTGGATGTTTACGGAAAGCAGACCGAGTTTGCGGCGCAAGAGTTCAAGCACGGTGATTTCTTGGGTGAAGTGCCGCTTCTGATGGGCACTCCGACCTTCGGCTCATTGCGAGCCCAAACCCCGTGCCGTGTCGCGCGCCTGGATAAGCAGCAGTTTCATCGCTTGATTCGGGACTCAAAAGAGGCCCGCGCCATTATTCTGGAGACGCTCGGTGAACGGCTCTTGCTGATCCAGCAACGTTCGCTTTCTTTACCAACCTCGCGGGTGTTCATTTTCGGCCGTAACCGGGATGCGGACTGCCATAACATCCGCACATTTCTTTCCGCGAACCGTATTCCTTACGAGTGGGTAGATCGTGATCGCTATCCGGAGCGGGTTCCTGCTGGCGTCTCCGACGACCCGGATTGTCCGGCCGTGAGTGTTGACGGACAGCTTTTCGTTGAGCCGCCGACAACGAGGCAAATTGCCGAAGCCCTGCAACTGCAGACCAAGCCCAATCGCGACAGCTATGACGTGGTGATCGTGGGGGCCGGACCGGCGGGTATGGCCGCCGGCGTTTATGGCAGTTCTGAAGGGCTAAGGGTGCTGATTGTCGAGCGCTGTGCGGCAGGCGGGCAAGCCGGTACATCATCGCGCATCGAAAATTATCTGGGCTTCCCTGAAGGGATTTCAGGAGAAGACCTGACCGGGCGTGGATTCAAGCAGGCGACTTATTTCGGCGCGGAAGTTGCGCTGACGCGGTCGGTTGAAAAGCTTACTCCCGCCAGTGAAGGCTATATATGCGAGTTTGACGGAGGCCAGTCGGTGTCAGCCCGAGCCGTGGTGTTAGCCACAGGCGTGGACTGGCGTCGGCTGCAGGCCAAGGGTGAAGACCGCCTGCTGGGGCGCGGCATATTTTATGGAGCGGCCCGTCACGAGGCGACCAATGTAGTCGGCAAGAAGATCTTCGTCGTAGGAGGCGGCAATTCAGCAGGACAAGCTGCGATATTTTTGTCGAGCTATGCGGCTGAAGTAAAAATATTGGTACGGGGCGAAGGGCTGAAACCCAGCATGTCGCAATACCTGATTGATCAGATTGCATCGAAGGCGAACATTCAGGTGCGCCCCTTTACCCAGGTCGTTTCGGCTGACGGCGAAAATCACCTGGAACGAATTGAAGCTCGTGTTCAAGTGCCTCATGAGATGGAGGAGATAGTTGGCCACGAAGCCGATGCCTTGTTTGTGATGATCGGCGCCGATGCCAGCACCTCCTGGCTGCCCGGCGAATTGGAACGGGATTCACACGGCTATATCTGCACCGGACGCGACCTCACCACCTGGAAACTCCAGCGGCACCCATTTCCGTTGGAGACCAGCCTCCCGGGTGTGTTCTCGGCCGGTGACGTGCGCCATAATTCCATCAAACGAGTATCGAGTGGAGTGGGCGAAGGCAGCATGGCCATCGCTTTTATTCATCAATACTTGGCCCTATAGCTGGAATCGGACGAGCCTGCGGCCGCTGCCAGGATGGAGAAATCGAATCCCAGTGAAGAGAGCGAATTGGGTTTCATGGCCTGAGTTTAGGTCCAATCATTCGCAGTGAGGAAACAGAATCTTTCAGTGCCTCATAAGTTCTCCTTTTCCGTGGTCACTTACGCCGTGCAGCTCCGGTTCGGGGTTGTAAAGCTCCGCCGAAAACGCTGAAGCGCTACTTTGGGTACGGAAGCCCCGGCTTTCCGTTGTCCGGTCAGCGCTGCCGGCTCAGATGGTTGACGCAACTGTTTTGCCGATAACTCCTGATTAGTTCTATAAAAGTAGCCAAGAAAAAAACACTTCTTCGACGCTTGGAAGTTTTCTTGGTTTCCAGCCCACCTCGTTTGAGCAAGAGTGTTCTGCCGTCCATTCCGTGACCTCGGGACGCTGCTTCATTCCGGCGGCGCTTTTGGTTTTCCTTGCCAGCGGTTTTCATCGCTCTGGCGCAACGAAGCCGGTCGGTTCGGATATCCACAAGCAGCACCGTGGAATTGTTCCGCACATCCGTCGGCGCTCCCCGCTGGTGCTCTCGGCAGTTGAGCGCGAGGACATTTCCCGCACTCTAAATTTACTCGCGTGGATTATTTCGGAGATGGCGGAAGCGGCGCAGGTGGCGCGGGCGGCGGCTCCTCTGCATCCGTATCAACCGAAATCTTCCAATCGCCGCCGGGTGGTTTCGTCCACACCAAAAGATAGTTCCCCATCCGCGTTTTGATCTTCCCGTCCGTTTCCGGTGTCGTATATGTGTAGTGGCCATACTCGTAGGCAAGGTCGCCAGAGCGTGCAACGACGACTTTCGAGGTCTTCCAGCGAATCGTTCCCGGCATCGAGAAGGCTTTTTCCATGTCCGCTCGAGTCGCTTCCTTGGTCGTCGTGGTGTTGCTCCCGGTGCCGAAACCAAGCGCGTCATCAGCGTAGAAGGAGATTCCCTTGTCAACGTTTTTTGCGTGCGAAGCTTCGCTGTAGCCTTGCGAGTAGGCGCGAATCGTCGCTTCGTCTTCGGCGCGCGTGTCCTTTGGCGCTCCGCTCCCGCAGCTCTCCACCAAAAACGCCGCGATCGCGGCGAGAACCAAAACCCACCCGAAACTCTGCTTCATTTTTCGTCTCCTTGCAGCACATCTCCTGCACGCGCCATGCGCTCATCGTGCTTTCGCGGCAGCTTTCGCTCCGATTCCGATCCCCGAAACTTCATTGCGCCCAGCAGAGCACGAGTGAAACCGAGAATCTCAGCATCTCCGCCTGCCATCCGCCTCTGAACCTCGCTGAGCGTCACAACGTCGGTTTTGGGAGTCCACTCCGCACGCTCGGGAGTTGTCCACAGTTTGCTCATGATTTCGTGCAACGATTCGCTCATCCGCGACGCCACCTCGACAAAGTTTTATCACAATTTCGGTCTAGCGCCTGCTTAGTTCTATAAAAGGAGTCAAGAAAAAAACACTTCTTCGGCGGCCGGATGTTTTCTTGCCTTCCAGCCCACCCCATGGAGCAGGATTGCTGTGGCCTTCCGTTCCGTGATCTCGGGACGCTGCTTCATTCAGGCAGCGCGTTTGGTTTTCTCTGCCAGCGGTTTTCATCACTTGGGCGCGACGAAGCCAGTCGGTTCGGAGACCACAAGCAGCGCGGTTGTCAGGTGCCAACCATGGTTCTATTGGGGACTCGTGGCCCATAGCTTTTTCGGGTTGTCCGAGGGGGACTAGGGTCGCGTGAGAGACGCAGCGTGCCGAGGCACGCAGAGCCTAACTAATCAGCTGAGACTCGCCCTCGAACCCAAATGTCTCCAGAACCCGACTGCCACCACCGGAAGAAATTCCAGGATGGAACGGATTGGCTCGAGACACTCAAGCTGTTTGTGGTTTCAGATGTTGGGCGTCGAAGCGCACTCCTTTCTTCCAGACGAGCAAGGTGATCGCAGCCATCTTGCGCGCTAAAGTCAGCCGCGCCATTTCCGGCCTGATTCCCTTGGCCAGCAGCGCATCGTAAAACTCTTTGAACGGGCCGGCCTTCGCAGCGGCCACGGTGGCAGCACCCTTGAACAGATTCTTCAGTTCGTGATTGTGATTGCGATTCAGCCCGCGAATCGAAGCCGGCTTTTTCGCGCGCTGCAGCTCTCCCTGCACGAACCTCTGCTCGGCGCTGCTGTGCGTCTCGATCCCAAATCCGCTGTAGGTCCAGAGCTGCCGCTTGGTGCGGAAACGATGCGGCGTTTGCATCAAAGCGATCAGCAGCGCCGCCCGGATCGGGCCGATGAACGGAATCTCGCGTAGCAATTTCCAGGCGTCGTGCTTCTGAGCTTCGGCGAGCAACTCGCGCCGCGCTTCCTGGCGCAGCGCCCGCAACGCATCGAACTGCTGGTAGTAGAACTCCGCCCGGCGGCGCACGCCGGCCTCCTGGATCTTGCCCAGCCACTCGGCGCGATAGCGTTCTGCGTAAACCTGTTTTCCCCGGCAGGGAATTCCCCAACTGCGGTAGATCGCCTTCACGCGCGTCATCACCCGGATCAGATCCGTGCTGATCGTCAGGTAACTGCGCGCCAGCTCGCGCAGCGTGCGCACGCCATGCTCTCCGTGATACACCGCGCGGACCATGTTCGAGCGCAACAACTCGGCTAGCTTGCGCGCATCGATGCGGTCGCTCTTGCTGCCTTCTTTGAGCAAAGCATTGCGGCGGGGATTGCACACTACGAGTTCCGTTACGTGCGGCTTGATCAGGTCATACAACCAGGCGGCCCAGGTGCCTTCTTCGAAAGTCACATGCAAGCTTCCGCGCAGGCCTTTCAGAAAATCCAGAATGGTGCTGGCCTTGGTTTCGATCGTGCACTCCATCACCAGCTTGCCCGAGAAGTTTAGAACCGCGATCGAGATCGCTTCCTTGTGCACATCCATCCCGATATACTTCACGTTATCCATACAGGGCGCTCCTTTCTGAGGTAGGTTCGAGCCGAACACTCCAAACCTACTCCAATCGGGGCGCCCTTTTATATTGCGTCGCGTCACCATACATGTGGTTTTGCCGCAATTTCACTTCTCCAGTAAATCCTGCCGGCTCAGACGGTCGACGCAACACCTGTGCGCAGTTTACTCGCAACGAGGTCACGCAACTTGCGGTTGACGCCAAGCAGACATCTCTCCGGACGCAAGGCCGAAACCCAAGCTTGGCGATCTGCATCAGGGGCACGATAGGCAGGACGGCCACCGAGGCGAGCGACCTCCCGGCACACGGAGGATGCCGAGTGAGGCTCCCGCAAACGCCGACAGCACCAAGAACGGCAGGCAAACCCGACACAACACGACCAATATGCGGCGAGAAATAGACTCTAGATGATCGCCTGATAAACGAGTCTTCCGAAACAGCTGGAACAGGAGGCCGCCGGAAAAAAGCGAAAACTCAGGCAATTCCGCGAAACCCTTGTCTTCACTCATTGGCTCAACCATCGAATGATTTCCGCCAGTGTCGGTTGATCGCGAATATCAAAATGACCAGCCCCAGTCGGTGCTCAGCCCGGTCGCATTTTTCTGTGGATCGTGTCGTGACGGCTGACCTTGCCGAAGCATGCCGTGCCACCGAGCATCTGCACCAAGCTGAAAAGCGCTGCCGCAAATATAACTCGACGGTCGAGTGACATCGCTTTCCGTCCCGGTCATCGCCAACCCACGTGCGAAGGCCATGAGCCTTGTACTAGCCCCAGGAGCGATCCAAGCCAAGACCCGCTTGACCCTACCCCCGCAGAAACGAAATCAATTGTTCGGTTGGGATTGCAATTGCTGCAAAGCCTTGCGTCGCTCCTCCTGCTGCTCGGCGAGCAATTTGTACGCCACGTAGTATTTGTAGATATTCGCCACATACGTGACGGTCTCCATCCCGATCCGCGCCGCCGCGATCATCTCCACGTTGTCGATCCACACGTTCGGATCTAATCCTTTTTGTGCCGCTTCCACGCGCAGGGAATGAATACGTCCCGGGCCGGCGTTATAGGCGGCAAATGCGAAAAGCAGTTTGTTGGTATCCGTCATCGGTTCGTCGGCGTAATACTTATCCACCGTGAAGCGGATATATTTCACGCCGGCATGAACGTTGGCGTCAATTTGGGCGATGTCCCCCACCTTCATTTGCTGCCCCGTCGCCGGCATCAATTGCATGATTCCCACCGCGCCCACTTTGCTTTTTGCCTCCTGGTTGAGGGACGACTCCTGAAATCCCTGGGCCATCATCAGCAAATAATCAACGTTATATTCTGCCGCGTACTTTCGGAAAAGTGCGACAGTCCCTTCGAATCTCTTGGAGTCCGCCGGAGAGATCGCGTTCTTGAGCATTTGCGAATTGATTGCATATCTTTGCACCACGGCGTTCCCGAATGCCGTCCCGATCTTGTGCGCGCGGATAAAATCGTTCACAGCCGACATCAATTGCGGGCTGTTTTTTCGCATCGCCCAGGCGATCGAATCGTTGTCGCTGATCACGATATCCGTATGCGCGTGAATATTTGTATAAATGTGCCCCCACAATTTCGGAAGATAGGTGTGGGTGATGGCTACCTGGATCAGGCCGGAGTTCAACATCTCTAAAATATCTTCATCCTCCAGGTCCTCCGGAGCGGCACGCAGCTTCACCGGCGCTTTCCCTGCACTCTTAAACTTCGCGTTCAGCTCCTGGAGATGTTCCCAATAGCTGGAGCTTTGGCGAGCGAAGACCTCTTTTCCTGAGAGATCATCGAGCGTGTTGAGAGTGGGTGATTGCGGTCCGGTCACGACAATTGTTTTTACGCCTTCCACCAGGGGGTTGGAAAAATCCACGAGCTTGAGCCGCTCGGGAGTGATCGTCAGCGCGCCAACGGCAATATCGCCCCGGCCTTCCGCGAGTCGCGAAAACATTTTGTCTCTGGGCACGGGAACAAAAACGACGTGGAACCTCAGGTTCTTCTGCTTTTGGGGGTACTTGCGATTGATGGCGTCCTCGAAAGCTTTGAGGAACTCATAGGAGCTTCCGTATTGCACGCCTTTAACGACGTAATATTGCGTCTTGGAGTACGCGACCAGCGCGCGAATGTAGCGGCGCTTCAGGATTCCATCGAAATCGCCAGTCCATGCAGCGCCTTGAATACTCGGGGCCGAAGCAGTTTGATTCGCGTTGCCCGCGGAAGGTGCCTTTGTTTGAGCGAGGGCGAGCGATCCGGCCGGGCCGAGGGCGACAAAGAGAAAGATGCCGATCCACGCAAGAATCGTCCGCCGCATGAGAACGACAATCCGATCAGATCCAAGACGTCGGCTGATTGAGTTGTTCACCATGTCCCCCGGGCCGATCACAGGAAAACTCGCCGATGGTGCTGCGCGACTCGAAGCATGAGGGCGCGATCAGAGCATCACGCCCTCAGCCACCCTTCGTCGTTAAAACGCCATCCGTTTCTTGATGCGGGCCTTCGTGCTCAATCTTTCCCTGTTTGTGCCAGTTGCATGTTGAGCATCTTCAGAATCGCCTCCGGGTCAACGGTAAAGCTCGCAGGAGCTTGACTGGGTGGATATTCCTTGAAGGTCTCAATGAATTGTTCGGACGCCATGATCCCGAGGATCTCCAGGTAGTCGTTGTGCACCAACCAGTCGTTATATTGGTCGGAGGTGATGTCTGCGCGCTCGTAGGGATCCATGCGGAGGTTATAGATCTTCGGAAGCCTCAAACAAGTAAACGGATTCATCCAGATGTTTAGATTGCCGGGCGCACGCTGCTCGCAAAACACAAATTTCCAGTTGTCGTGCCGCTCCGCCACCAGTTGGCCATCGTCGTCGAAATAGAAAAAGTCTCTCCGCGGCGAATGGGGTTCTTGGCCTGTCAAGTAAGGAAGGATGTTGTATCCATCGAGGTGAACCTTAAAGACCTTACCGCCGGATGTCGGTGCCCATCCTTTCAAGAGCTGTTCCTTGACGTTTGGATCTCCTGCTGCGGCAAGCAATGTGGGGAACCAATCCAAGCCGGATACTATTTCGTTGGACCACACATCGGCTTTGATGTGACCGGGCCAGCGAACCACTGCCGGCACACGGAACGCGCC
Organism: uncultured Acidobacteriota bacterium; assembly: GCA_963804655.1. Classification (GTDB taxonomy): domain Bacteria; phylum Acidobacteriota; class Terriglobia; order Acidiferrales; family UBA7541; genus Palsa-295. The sequence continues at coordinate 51,017 of CAWDRE010000006.1, forward strand.
TTCCCAGTTCGAATCTTTCTCGCTGCGGAAAGGAGTCATCGCCGCATCGGGCCAGCTGAACATGTTCGGGCCGTTGTCGGTGGTATAAATCACGATTGTGTCTTTAGTGATTCCCAGGTCGTCGAGCTGCTTGAGCAACTTGCCGACATCCTGATCGTGTTCCCACATGCCATCGGCGTAATCATTTCCAGGCATGCCGCTCTTCTCGTGATACTCCGGGCGGATGTGCGTGAAAATATGCATGCGAGTGAAATTCATCCACACGAAGAACGGCTTTCCGCCTTTTGTTTGCTTGTCAATGAAAGCCATTGCGGCATTCGAGGTCTCGTCGTCAATCGTCTCCATACGCTTCATATCGAGGGGGCCGGTGTCTTCAATCTTCTGTGTGCCGTCAGGAAGTGCCCAGCTGTGGAGTACGCCGCGTACGTGGTAAAGCTTTAGAAACGCCGGATCGTCTTTCGGCCAATAGGGCATTTCCGGTTCTTGCTCGGCATTCAAGTGATAGAGGTTGCCGAAGAACTCGTCGAAACCATGCACGGTAGGCAGATACTCGTCGCGATCGCCGAGGTGATTCTTGCCGAATTGGCCGGTGGCATACCCCTGCGATTTCAGCGCTTGCGCAATGGTGATATCGCGGGCCTGCAGACCGACGGGCGCTCCCGGGGCTCCCACCTTTGTGAGTCCCGTGCGCATCGGCGATTGGCCGGTAATGAAGGACGAGCGGCCCGCTGTGCAACTGTTCTCCGCGTAGTAGTCGGTGAAGGTCATTCCTTCCGCACCAATCCGGTCAATGTTCGGCGTCATATAACCCACAACACCGTGCGTGTAACGGCTGATGTTAGCCTGGCCGATGTCGTCGCCAAAAATCACCAGAATGTTCGGCTTCTGTTGCGCGCTGACTGTTCCAGCCATCAAGAACGGCAGCATTGCTATCGCGAAACATGCACGATGGACGAGATGCAGCGCATCCGGCCAATATCTACTCACTCGGTTTTTCATTTCACGTCCCTCCTGATTGGGCCTGTCCTTCACCGACTCTGGAAAAACACTGCCTTTCACTCACCGAGAGGTCGTCGCATAAACCCCAGCTGCTTATTCCACTCGTTCCCAACTGCTGTCGGGGTTGTACTCTTGCATCGCGGCGGCACTCGTCGCCGTTTGCTCGCCTAGGTCTTTCTGATAGACGACCCCGGTTTGATTCACGATGAAAGTCATCACTCCGGAGTTTCGGTACTGGGCCGGGTAGGCCGCAAAAGCAAAGCCGCGCGTGAGCTTGCCGTCCGCCACGTAGTCCATCGCGCCGCCCTGCGCCGCGGAGCCTTGCTTTGTCAACATGCGGTAGTAGTAGCCGTGGAAGGGGGCGGATTGGCCGTGTTGCACTGCATATCCTTCGTTGGCGGCGGAAACGAGCAGTGGCCCAATGGGACTAGGCGGTTCGCTGTCGCTGGTCTTCCAATACAATCCATTCTGCCTGCCGTCATCGCTTAAGAATTTCAGCGCGTAATGTTTGCTCTTATCGCCTTCGCGCAGTTCGGAGGCGTAGTCCCGCTGGGCCTCGACGAGGTTGCCGAGCACTTCGATTGCGTCATTCTCGTTACCGCCCACGCGCCGCCGCAGGATTTCTTCCTTGCCGCTTTCGGTATCGAAGTACCAGGCGCCCGCGCTGTTTTTGACGATGGAAATGGGCAGGGGCCAATTCTCCGCGCCGATATAAAGCGTAACGGTCTGATCCGGCTCGACGACGACGCGATGCATCTGCTCGTAGCGGCGCACAAAATTGTCGGCCATGTTCTTGTCCGCCACATCGTCTCCTGTGTGCAAAATGTCGCTGGAATGCGAACCAAATATCACCGTGAGCAATTGGCTGTCGTAAGCTTTCGCCGCCGTATAAAGGGCTAGCGCGGCTTCACCCGGCGACGAAAAAGTCTTCTCGTTCCCCTGTTGCGCGGCGGAGGGGCCACCTCCCACCAGCAGCGCCGCAACGGCCGCAACGAGCGTGAACTTGATCCATCCGCACGACGCGGCGCGCAGGTCGCGGCCAAATCTCACCAGCCTGTTTGATCCGGATTGCATGAGCGTGTTCTCCTTCGTTCCCACTTGAACCGCGACGTGCGATTCGCGGATACGTCGCCTACCGGCGCCGCCCGCCGCCTCCACGTGACTGTGGCTCTGCCTTTGGTTGCGGCCGCGCGGCAGCTCCGCTATTCGTCTGCAGACTCTGCCCGCCGCGCGCACTGTTGGTCCGCGTGTTGCCACCCGGACTGTAGTTGCTAAACGTGCTTTTGCTGGAATTTTGACTCGGCGCTTGTCCGTAGCCGCGCGCAGGCTCACGCTGGGCTTGATTGAGGTTGCCGGGCCGGCTCTGATTCTGATTGGCGCCTGGGCGATTTTGCTGGTTCAAGTTGGGTTGCTGCCCGCCAGTCTGTGGCCGGTTGGCTTGCTGCGCGCCATTTTGCGGCCGGTTGTTTTGCGCCGCATTGCCGCGGTTGTTGCCGTACTGGGGTTGGTTATATTTCTGGTTGAAATTCGGCGTGGTGATGTTGTTGTGCTGCGCGGTGTTGTTGAAATTATTGGCGCGGTAATTGTTGTTCACGTTGTTCCGATTGACGTTGTTGGTGTTGATGTTGTTGCGGTTCACGTTGTTCACGTTCACATTGTTCCGATTGATGTTGGCCTGATTGTAGTGGCTCACGTTCTTGTTGTAATAATTGTTGCGGTTCACAAACGTGTTCGAATTGGAGACGTACACGTTCCGGTTGTAAACCACCGTCGAGCTGTGCCACCCGCATCCCCATGAATTCCAACCCCACCCGCAGCAATGGTTGTTGTTCGCTATCGCCGCTCCCACCGCGATACCCACACCGAAGGAGATAATACTGGCGGCTGCCACCTGACCTGGCGAATAGCCTGGATACGGGGGCACCGGCGCGCCGTACACCACGGTCGGGTTGTACGTCGGCACATAGACGACCTGCGGTTGCGCGGGTTGGATAACGATCGTCTGCGGAGGCGCCTGCACGATCACGGTTTGCGGAGCGCCGGAAGACGTCGGGGCCGGGGCGGCAGCCGGCGCCTGGCTTTCCACAGTGACATTCTGTTGGCTGTTGCTCTTCAGGTTGCCGGCCTGCTGCGCGCGCTGGCGCATCACCTGTACGGCGTTCATCACGTCTTGCGGGATGTTGTAATAAGCGTCGCCCAGCGCGGAAGTCCACGAGAGATTGGTCGCCATCTGATTCAGCACGTCCGGAAACTGCGTGAGCCCTTTCACGCTGACGTCCCAGGGCTGCTGATCCACCGCCTGCATCAGTTGGTCGCCCTTGAGGCTGGAATTCTGCTGCAGCCAGGTGTTCGCCGCCGTGATTTGATCCGGATAAGTGGATCCCGCAAGCACCTGAGCTACCAGATTGTCCGGAAAAAGCGCTATCGGGGCGACAAGTTGATAGAGCTCGTCAGGAGTCGGCGTAGCGGCCGTGGTTGCTGGCGCTTGCTGCGCTTGCTGAACCTGTTGCGCCTGCCCGGCCTGAGACGCTCCTTGCCCGTTCGCGTTCGTGGGCGCTTTTTCCGAGCTTTTGCACCCGTCCAGCATAAAAGGCGCAAAAGTCAGACTGACACTGAGGAGAATCGAAAGGAACTGCCGGTCCGTTTTCATTGTCGGCCCCCGCACCCAGGTGTTGCTCTTGTCAATCCGTCCGAGGAAACTCTACGGGCAGGTCAATGAATCGTAAGAGCCGCCCTGAACCTTTATGTCGCTTGCGCACCACGCGAATACACTCACGCGCACTTTTCCTGGGGATCATCGGCCGGGGGAGACGATCCACACTTCGCCTTGCCAATTTTGTCGGAAGCTACATCGAACATTCGTGGCTGTCACTTGTCACTTTTGACAGTGCCGGACCACTTCAGCACGCGCCCCGCCGCGCAAGCTGCCCGCAGCCACTTCTAGCTGCCGCCGTCTTGTGGTTTTATCGAGTCCGCCTGCTGCTAGGAGGATTTAAAGATGCGCAGGAATGTTTTTGCATCACTGATTTTAAGTTGAGCGTTCGAAACGATCAGGACAATGATGTGGGGTCCCTTCAAATTTCTCGTAAGTCCCTGAAATCCTTGCTAGGGTTGTGTCCGATTCACACGCTTCCGCCATATCTTTTGTGATCGCGGTTCGACTCAAGGGCGGCCTAATGATCCGACGTCTCCTCGGCGCACGACGCTCGCGCACAATCCGCAGTGCTGCTCTCATCGCCTTCACCATGATTTCCGCCACCGCGTTTTCCGATGAATGGCGGCCTCGTCACGCCCTCTACCCGCCGACGGGCGTGCTGAACCTCACCGAGCCGCCCGGCCCGACGGACGTTTTGCTGCCCGGGCCGGAAAGTCCGGCCGCCGCCGGCGCCTGGCGCGCCCAAATGAAATCGTGGCGCGATGAACGGCTCACGCGCCTGCGTTACGACGGCGCAGAGTACGAACGGCCCGACCTCGCGTGGACGCAACACGTCTATTCGCAGGTCCAGATGCTCATCTGGGACCGCACGTTTTTCGACCCTGAAACAGATCGCTACACCGTGGACCGTTTTCTCGCCGATGTCGAAGCACGCTTCGGCCCGATTGACGCCGTACTGATCTGGCCGCTCTATCCCAATATCGGCGTGGACGACCGCAATCAGTTCGATCTCATCCGCGACATGCCCGGCGGAATTCCCGGCGTTCGCCGCATGGTGGACCAATTCCACCAGCGCGGTGTACGTGTTCTATTTCCCACTCTCGCCTGGGATTCCGGCACGCGGGACGAAGGCGCGCCAACCGCAGTGGCGCTCGCGGAATTGATGGCGCAGATCGGCGCGGACGGCGTCAATTTCGATACGCTTGAGGACGTCCCCGCCGCCTTTCGCGCCGCGGCCGACGCCGCGCGTCATCCGCTCGCGCTCGAGCCGCAATTTGCAATCCGCGACGAATCCCTCGCATGGAGCACCATCAGTTGGAACGACTGGGTCACCTGGGAAGATACGCCCTATCCTTTCGTCCCTATGGTTGATCAGGCGAAGTGGCTCGAACGGCGCCACACCGTCAATGTCACCGACCGCTTCACGCGCGACAAGACCAACAGCCTCCAGCACGCTTTCTTCAACGGTGTCGGCTATGCCTCGCTCGAAAATCTTTGGGGCTTCTGGTACGGGATGACGCCGCACGACGCGGAAGCCGTCCTGCGCTTCACGCGAATCGAGCGCGCGGCCGGCGCAACTCTGCAAAGTCCCGATTGGGAGCCGTATGCCGCGACGCTGCAGTCCGGCGTTTTCGCGAGCAAGTTCCCGGGCAAAGACGGAACGCTTTGGACCATCGTGAACCGCAACGAGTACGACGTCTCCGGCGAGCAGCTTCGCATCGCGCACATTGACGGATTGCATTACTTCGACTTATGGCATGGGCTCGAGTTGCATCCAGAAGTCGCCGCGGGAAAAGCCACGCTGCGTTTTCCGATTGAAGGTCTGGGCTTCGGCGCGGTGCTCGCCACCACGCAAAGTTCGCCGAGTGGCGAATGGGCAGAGTTGCGTGCGTTCATGGCTGAGCGCGCCAAGCGCCCTCTGAGTTCCTACTCGCGCGAATGGAAGTATCTGGCGCAAACGATGGTTGAGATCCCAGCGACCAAGCCCGCCGCCACCACTCCACCTGGCATGATCCGGATCCCGGGCGGAGATTTCGATTTCGTGGTACGCGGCACCGAAATCGAAGGCGGGAACGATCCCGGGGTGGACGTGCAGTATCCGTGGGAAGATGCCCCGCGCCGTTTCCATCGCAAGCAGCTCCACGTGAAAACTTTCTATATTGACCGCACGCCGGTTACCAACGCCGAGTTCAAGGAATTCGTTGACGCCACACACTACCGCCCGACGGACAATCACAATTTCCTTCGAAACTGGTCGAACGGAACTTTTCCAGACGGTGCGGCGAACGAACCAGTCGCCTGGGTCTCGCTCGAAGATGCGCGCGCATACGCGGCCTGGGCAGGGAAGCGATTACCGCACGATTGGGAATGGCAGTATGCCGCGCAGGGCTCCGACTCGCGGCTCTATCCCTGGGGAAATGAGTGGAACACTCGAGCGCTTCCTCCGCCCGACCGCGATCGTACGATGCGCGCTCCGACTGACGTGAACGCCTTTCCCCTGGGCGCCAGCGCTTTCGGCGTGCTGGACATGATTGGAAACGTTTCCCAGTGGACCGACGAATTTCGCGACGAGCATACGCGCGCGGCGATTGTGCGTGGTGGCGCGTTCTATCAGCCCCGCGGTTCGGTCTGGTATTTCCCCCAAATCTATCGCCTCGACGAGCATCAGAAATTCCTGTTGATGTCGCCAGGCCGCGATCGCGCCGGCACCATCGGATTCCGCTGTGTGGTGGACGCGCCCTAGCGCCCGGAGCCTTCCAGGCCGCGGTCCTTCATCATCGGCTCCACGCTAGGCGCTTTTCCGCGCCACGTCGCATACAGCTTCGCCAAATCCTCGGTATTCCCTCTTGACAACACCATCTGCCGGAAACGGTCGCCATTCGTGCGCGTCAACCCGCCGTGCTCTTCGAACCACTGATAGGCGTCGTCATCCAGCATCTCGGTCCAAAGATAAGCGTAGTAGCCCGCTGAATAGCCTCCGCCCCAGATGTGGCTGAAATAACTCGAGCGGTAACGCGGCGGGACGGCATTGATCAGCAGATGCTTTTTCTCCAGCGCCTGCTTTTCGAACTCATCCGGCTGCTCTAGCGGTGCGCTGGCCGGCAGCGTGTGCCATTGCATATCCAATTCGGCCGCGGCAAGCAGCTCAGTCAGCAAATACCCCTGATTAAACGTCCGGGCCTTCCTGACTTTCGCCGCGAGTTCCGCGGGCATTGGCTCGCCGGTCTTGTAATGCTTGGCGTAGTGGTCAAACACGGTGGGATAGAGCGCCCAGTGCTCGTTGAACTGCGAAGGGAACTCCACGAAGTCGCGCGGCGTCGCGGTGCCCGAAAGGCTCGGATACTCGGTATCCGCGAACATCCCGTGCAGCGCATGCCCAAACTCATGGAACATCGTCGTCACGTCTGTAAAGCTGATCAACGCCGGCTCCCCAGGCGCGGGCTTCGAGAAATTCGCCACGTTGTACACCACCGGCAAATTTCCCAGCAGCTTCGACTGCTCCACGAAGTTGCTCATCCACGCCCCGCCGCTCTTGTTGTCGCGCTTGAAGTAATCGCAATAGAAAAGCGCCAACGGCTTGCCGTCCGCGTCTGATACTTCGAAGACGCGCACGTCCGCCTGGTACACCGGAATATCTTTGCGCTCCTTGAACGTGACTCCGTATAGCTGGTTGGCCGCGTAAAAGACGCCATTCTCCAGCACGTTGTTCAGCTCGAAGTACGGCTTCACCTCGGCATCGTTCAAGTCGTACTTCGCCTTGCGCACCTGCTCGGAGTAGAAGTTCCAGTCCCACGGCTGCAGCGTGAAGCCGCCCTTCTGCGCGTCAATCAGGTCCTGAATATCCTTGCCCTCGCTAGCGGCCTTGGCCGTCGCGCCGGGCACCAGCGCATCCAGGAATTTCAGAGCGGCCTCGGGCGTTTTCGCCATCTGGTCTTGCAGCTTCCATGCTGCGTGATTGGGGAAGCCGAGCAATTGCGCCCGCCGCGCGCGTAGCTGCGCCAGATGCGCGATCGTGTCGCGCGTGTCGTTGGCGTCGCCGTGTTCGGCGCGGTTCCAGGAATTCTCAAAGAGCGCCTGGCGAGTCGCCCGGATGCTGAGCGAAGCCAAATCCGGCTGTTGCGTCGTATTCTGCAGCGGCAGCACGTAGCCTTCCTGCTTGCGCTCCGCGGCGGCTTCTGCGGCTGCGGCGATGAGCGCGTCGCTAAAGCCAGCCAGCGCGCTCTTGTCCGTCGTCGAGTAAGCGCCGTCCTTGGTCGCCGCCAGAAGTTTCGTCGAAAAGCTATTCGAGAGCGTCGAAATTTCTTCATTCAGCTTTTTCAGCTCGGTTTTGTCTGCATCCGAGAGGTTCGCGCCGGAGTGCACGAATTCGTCGTAGATAATCTGCAGCAGCCGCTGCGATTCCGCATCAAGCTTCAGTGATTCGCGCTCGTTGTACACCGCGCTCACCCGCGCGAAAAGCTTGGCGTTCAAATAAATGGCGTCGCGATGCGCCGCCAGCTTCGGTGCCTCTTCCGTGCGCACTTGCTGCAGCGCGGGATCGGTATTCGCCTCGCTGACAGCGCCGAAAGCGGCGTACGCCCGTCGCAGCAACTGCCCGGTTTTCTCCATCGCCACCAGCGTGTTTTCAAACGTCGGCGGCGCCGGATTATCCGCGATCCCCTGAATCTCGGTGATTTCCTCGGCCATGCCCGCCTCGATGGCCGGCTGATAATCCTCGTCCTTGATTTTGTCAAACGGCGGCGCATGAAATGGCAATGTGCTCGGTGCGTAGAACGGGTTTGCGGGACCGAACTTCGTATCCGTCGCGCCCGCGGAAAGTAGCGTGGCGCCCACCGCGACGGCGCCCGTCGTAATTAGAATTGTCATGTGTTTAAGCATAACCTTCCTGAGGTGTGATGGCATAGTTTGCATTTGCACGCGAAATCTGGGCACACGATTGTAAGGGAATCCCCGCGTCCGTCACAAGAACCTGCGTCCTCGCTGCCGACGGCAGGTTCAACACCAGCGAAATCCCGGCCTCGCCGCGAACTAAGCTGCGGCCTGCTCGGCCAAGGCCGCTACTACCGCGATGTTTTTCACCAAATCCGCCGGAATGCGGTGCCGTCCCTGCAAATAAATCGGATTGTTGTAAGACACCCAGACCTTTCCCAAACCATCTTCCCAAACCAGAATTTTCAGCGGCAGGTCTATGGCGCTGCTGGGAGCGGCCAGCATCACCGGTGTGCCGCCCTTGGGATTCCCGAAAATGAGCAGCTTGGTCGGAGGCATTTTCAATCCCACCTTCTCCGCTTCGCCGCTGTGATCAACCAACGCAAACAAAGTGACGTTTTTCTCCTGCAGGATGCCCTTCAGCTTCTCCACCGTTTCATCCACTGAATGACTGCTGGGTTTGTTGATGACGCCGTTGTCCAGGGCTGCCGTGGCCATGGGTGCCTCCTTGTCTTGGCGACGCGATTTACGATGAGATTATTTGCGCCGCCTGCCAGTGCGCGCCGTAGATTGTGGCACGGACTTCGCGCCCCCGCGAAATATTTGCTGCAGCGCCACCGCCGTCAGTAGCAGCACCACCGGATCGATCGGTAAGCGGTAACGCGGCAAAGCCAGCGTCAGGTAATACGCCCAGGGATAGACCACCGGAAACGCGGCGACAGGAAACGCGAAAGTGTTCCCGTTGCGCCAGAGAATCACCACGCCGCACAGCGCTCCCACGGCACCCAGCAGATTGCATGCCAGTATGAAGCGGAACGATAGCGACGGCGTCCCGGCAAAGTCCGCCCACGGATTCGGCGTGCCGCCCGACCAGATCGAAATAAATCGGTTGACGATCAAATGCAATTCACGCGCCGGATGCGACACCATGTACTCCACCGCTTCCTGCCTCTTTTCATGCATGTAAGCAATCTCGCCCAGCGCAATGTATTTCTCGCGCTCCGCTGAATTGTAAATGGGGTGCAGGTCGCCGCGGAATATGTCCTGCGTCTGATCGTTGTTTCCCAACCACAATTGCAATCCCAGCACGGAGCGCAGCGGAACGAAGTGGTGAAACACCCTGTAATTCCGGATCGTCCACGGCACGCAGCACAGCACGACGATCGCCACCACCGCCGCTACTCGCCGTCCCCACGAACGGTTTTGCCGATGCTGCCGGTAGGCTAACCATCCCAGCAGTAACGGAAAAAGCGCCGCCAGCGTCGCGTTCACCATCAACGCCACGCCCCACAGCAATCCATAAAGGCACCAATCGCGCCCGTGCTCCGATTCCTCGAGCGCGAGCGTGGCCCACAAGATCGTCGCCACCAGCAGCGCTGAAATGGACGCGTCCCACACGCTTTCCACCGGTATCAGAATTCCGTTCGGAAAAACGGCCCACAGCCACGCCGCACCGGCCGCCAAACCGGCGCCGCGAATCCGCTTCGCTGCATAAAAAATCGGCACGCATGCCAGCGTGCAGCACAAAATATTCACCAGCACCACCGCAATCCACGCCTGGAACGTGTACGAGCCGAATAAACGAAAAATCCCGGCAAGGATCAGTGGGAATGCCGGCGTCATCCAGGCCGTCGGTCCGGTATCCACGCGAAATGGCGAACTGAAACCTCGGCCCATCGCGACAGAGTGCGCGATGTTGCCCGATTCAAAAAGGAAGGGAATCACGCTCACCGCTTGCTTCGGATGGCTCGTCGCGTACTGCCACATGAAGCCCAGGCGCAGCGCCAGCGCGACCAGCAATATCACCCAGATGGAAGTAGCCGCCCCGCGCACAGCCTTCATCATGATTCGCAAGCCTTGCATTCCTTCGCCTCGGACGCAAGGTGTTCCCGGATGGATTCCCAGCCACTCGAATCGTCTCCGACAGCGAAATCCAAAAACGTGATAGCTTCGTACCACCCATCATGGCTCGGAAGAAAAAAGATCGGCTGCGCGTGCACAAAGAAGCGCGGCGCCTCGCTCGTTTGGGAATCGGCATGCCTCCCGGCGAAAGAGTGATCCCCGACAAGCGCAAGAAGCCTGCGAAACACAAAAAGAAGCTGGCGGACCCCGAGTTAAACTAGCTCGTCGCAGCGCGGCGGGTACCGTTTCGGAACCGCAACCTTTCGTCACGTTTCAATCCGGAACGTAACCTTCGCCGTCAGCAATTGCCAAACCTCCACTAAATCGAACCATTCCAATCGAACAATCATCTAGCCGGGTATCTCCGCTGGTGCTCCACGGCGGCACATCGCTTGCAATATCCCCGGCATGAAAAACACGATCCGCTTCCCCCGCGCCATTGAAATCGCAGTCCCACGCACCAAAGCAAAGTTTATTCTCGCGGCAGTCGTTGCAATCGTCCCGCTCGCCGCAGCGCCCTCAGCTCGCGCGCAAATCATTCCCGCGAGCCTCACTCGCGCCGCCTCGCCCGATTCAAAAATTCCAAACCGGGTGGCGCTGCTCCCGCCTCTTCGCAGCGAGCCCCGCAAACCTGTTTGCGACGCGCACCAGCGCCTGTTCATCACGCTGAGCGCGGGAGTTTACGCCGCGTCCGCGCTCGACATGCAGGAATCCGAATCCCGGCTTCCCCATTTTCGAGAATATGATCCGCTGGCAAGGCCGTTTGTGGGATTGCCGGCGCCGGCTTACTATGCGGCAGGCGCGTTGTTCGCCACCGGCGTGAACTGGCTGGGCTGGAAAATGGCGCGCTCGCCGCGCTGGCACAAAATCTGGTGGGTGCCGCAAGTGACTTCGATCGCAAGCAATCTTGCCGGATATTCGTACACTCGCACACATTAGAGTCAGCTTAAATAAAAGTCGCGGCCGACCTCCGCCGCATCAAGAGCTCACCATCCCAAATAAAAAAAGCGCTCCGAGTTCTCGGAGCGCTTCATCCCACAAATCTCCCGCAACGACTATGTTTACGCCTACTTCTTTGCCTTCAGCGCATTCAACGCCAAGGTCAGCCGCGACTTGTAGCGGTTCGCCGTATTCTCGGAAAGCGTCCTCTTGCGGATGGCCTTGTCCAAATCGGAAAACGTCGCCGAAGCCAGGCTTTGCGCAGTCGCTTGATCGCCGGCGGTCAGGGCCGCGCGCATCCGCCGGATCGAAGACCGCACTCTGGTCCGGTTCATGCGGTTCACCGCCGCGCGGTGCGCCGACTGCCGGATATTCTTCAATACCGATTTCGTCTTCTTCTTATGCTTTACCGCCGCACCCTGAGCCATTCAGTACTCCTCCGTCGTCTATTTCGAATCACCAAGAATATCCGACGCATCTGTTCCTGTCAATTTTCCCCAGCCTCTCATCATCAATCAATGCGCGCTTCGCAAGGCGATCGACTCGAGGTTGTGCACCCAGCGCGCCGGGCGTTTGTCTTCGGAGACAATCAATTGGAACGGGCCGGATTTACCCAGCGGCTGACCGTCGCGTGTATCAGCCACCACAATTTCATCGCCGTGAAAGCTGGGATCGGCTTCAGCAAGTGCAAGCACCACGGAATAGCCATCCGTGCCCGTCGCAACCACGTACGCCGCGAGCGCTTCTCCGTGCAGCTCCCTGCCAATCGGTGAATTCACCATCGCCAGCAACGTCGCGAGTGCAACGCCGCCATAAGTTTCGTCCGCGTCCGTGTGCCCGTTGTGCACCGTCACCGTAACATGCGGCAACGCGCGAAATTCTGCCGCCGAAAGCACCACGGGCGCGTGGTATCCCTCGGCCGTCAGCACCAGTGATTCCGCTGGATAGACGACCGGAGATCCCACGTCAGCCAGCCCGAGCGTCACTGTAACGGTCTGAGTGAAACTCACCTCACCGGGCTTTGGGCTGGCAAAGTCAAAGGCCGCTGAAGCTTGCTTGAAACCTTGTGCGGAAACAAATAGCGCGTAACTGCCTGGCTTCAGATGCAACGACAAGTGGCCCAGGCTGTCAGTTTCTAATTTCGCAGGGACCGAATCGGCCGCAGGCACCACGCGGATCTGTGCGTGCGCGACGCCCGCTCCTGTCGGGTCATTCACAGTAATCGTGATGAGTCTGGTCGCGCTCTCTTGTGCCCTAACAGGAGAGACAGCAAGCAACACGATTATCAGTATGCTTAGCTTTGCTACTTGCGCGCACATGGCAGGAGCATAACGCAGAAGAAGATGAGTGTCAGCATCGCCGACCGGCGGCCAGACGCTCGTCGCAGAGTCCCTGAAACTTTCCATTCCCCCGGGCGTAGTGTAAATAAGAGGTACCCCGCATGGCTCAAGGCGATCGTCCAAGACGAGAATCGTTCACCGGCGCGCTCGTCGTCGTCGCTGTCGGCGTTTTCTTTCTAATCGTCAACCTGCGTCCCGAGCCGGACCTCTGGTGGTACGTCCTTTCGCGTTACTGGCCAGTCATTCTGATTGTCGTCGGCCTGGGCAAGATGTGGGACGCTTGGCTCGATCACGCCTATCCCGATCCAAACGCGCCGCGCCACCACTCCGGCGCGCCCATCGCCGTGCTGGTCATCGCGCTTGTCCTCGGACTCGCTCTATGGCGCGGGAGAACTCCCGGCGGCACTCTCCACGAAACACAGGCAATCCCTCTGCAGGGCGCGCAATCCGTCACTGCCAATATCGAAATTCCAGCCGGCTCGCTCGATCTGAGCGCCGGTGCCGCCGCTGCCCAGTTGCTCGACGTGGATTTCAATTATCACCAGGCGGACGGGCGCCCGCATATTGACTATTCCGTCGCCAATGGCCGCGGCGACTTGAATATCACCCAGGAAAACGATCAACACCTCCGTCTCGCTGCTGCGCGCAACGATTGGCGCTTGCGTCTCGCCGACAACGTCCCTTTGGATTTGCATGTGCGGATGGGCGCGGGAGAAAGCAATCTTAGCCTGCGAGGATTGAACGTCACGAATCTGGACGTCAACATCGGCGCAGGTCACCTGAAACTCGACCTTACCGGTCCCCGCAAAACCAATTTGAACGTGGTAATCCACGGCGGCGTGGGCGCCGCCACCATTCGCTTGCCCAGAGATGTCGGAGTGCGTGTCCACGCTTCTGGCGGCATCGGCGCCGTGGATTCTGGCGGCCTCAGCCACGACGGCGACGACTACGTCAACGCAATGCTAGGCAAAACTCCCGCCACGATTGACGTAAGCATCGAAGGCGGCGTCGGCGCCATCAATCTGCAACTCGAATAGCTAGTCGCATACCCAGCCCCGCCCCGGCGCTGCGTGCGTAGCCTCATTCAGCGCCGCTAGCCGATCGCTACTCGCCATCCCCGGCCTCATCCCCATTGACACTTTTCATCTTCGCCTTTAGGCTAGCGCCACTGGCTGCTTGCATTTCCTCTCGACAAGCGCGCCAGGCAAACTGCGATGCAACGCGACGAAATTCTCAAGCTCCTCGAACAGGTAGGCGCGATCCGCACCGGCCACTTCGAACTCTCCAGCGGACGCCACAGCGCCACCTACATCCAATGCGCGCTGGTCCTGCAGCATCCAAAATGTGCCGAGCAACTGGGCCACGCCCTCGGTGACCGCTTCAAGGACCTCACCGTTGCCTGCGTCGTTTCTCCCGCGCTCGGCGGGGTCATCATCGGGCATGAAGTTGCCCGCGCGCTGGGCGTTCGCGCGCTGTTCGTCGAACGCGATCGCTCCGGCCAAATGGCTCTCCGTCGCGGCTTCGAGTTGAAGCCCGGCGAGCGCGTTCTGGTAATCGAGGATGTGTGGACCACCGGAGGCTCCACGCGCGAAGCCATCGGCGTCGTCGAACAGGAAGGCGGCCTCGCCGTCGCGGCGGGCGCCATCATTGACCGCAGCGGCGGCCGCCTCGAACTCACCGTAACCTCGCGCGCGCTCCTCGAAATGGATGTTCCCAGCTACGAGCCCGACGATTGCCCGCTCTGCCGCGCCGGCGGCATGCCGACGCGCCCCGGCTCCCGCTTCTCCCGCGCCCAGCTGTAACCGCCTCTTGCAAGCCTCGAAACTCTCCAGTCATTTCCGGGTTTGCTAGCTACAGGCACGCATAAACTTAATTCAATAGGCGCTCGCGTGGGCACTCTCAACGATGAAATCTAGGCGCAGAACACATCAGGGAAAGGTCGCGGCGATCTCCATCTTTCTGCTGCTCTCCGCGACGCTCTGCGGCTGCCGCTTGCTGCGCGCCTTTGCCGCTCAGAACGATCACCCCGGCACGATTGATGTTGACGGTCGCACCAGGGTCTATGTCGTACACACGCCCGCGGGCTACACCGGCAAGACGCCTCTCCCGCTGGTCTTTGTGCTGCATGGCGCCACGCAAAGCGCGGCATCCGCTGAACGCATGTCCGGAATGAGCGCCAAAGCCGACCAGGAGAATTTTCTCGCGGTCTATCCCACCGGCACGGGACGCCTGAGCAACGTTCCGACCTGGAATTCCGGCGCCTGCTGCGGCTACGCTCAGGACAATAAAGTTGATGACGTCGCCTTCTTCCGCGCGCTCATCGTCAAACTAGAAAAAGACTACTCCGTGGATCCCCAGCGCATCTTCGCCACCGGAATCTCCAACGGCGCCATGATGTCGTATCGCCTCGCTTGCGAAGTCTCCGATAAATTCGCCGCTGTAGCTCCCGTGGAAGGCGCTCAGGATCTTCCGTGCCACCCCACCAGCCCCGTTTCCGTGATCGTCTTCCATGGCACCGCGGATCATCTCGTGCCCTTCAACGGCGGCAGCACCCCCTATCAAATGGGCTCGATACGCTCGGACACGCCCGTGCTGGACGCCGTAGCGTTCTGGGTGAAATACGACGGATGTGCCGCCACTCCTAAACACGAAGAATCCGCCGAAGTTCATACCGACATCTACTCCGGCTGCCGCGCCGGCAGCGCCGTCGCTCTTTACGCCATTCAGGGTGGCCACCACATGTGGCCCGGCCTCCGTCTAAGCCACAACAGCGTCCCAGCCACCGACCTCATCTGGACCTTCTTCAAAGACCATCCAAAGCAATAGTCCAGGTCGCGACCGAAACCCGCGCGCGAGCCAATCCCGATCTACTCCCGAGCGAATCCCGATCCAATCCCAATCCAGAAATCGCACCCCGCGCACCCCAGAGCGCGAGGCCTGCCGCATCCAAAGCAATCAGAACTGGCGCGGGAATGCCCTGCACCCAACGGTGTCATTCCGAACCCGCGGCAGCGGGTGAGGAATCTGTTTTTTCCGTGCGCGTTTTTTGCCCTCGCATTTTCTTTCGCGTTTATCAAAGCCTCTATCCGTGTTCATCTGCGTTCATCTGTGGTGCCTTCTCGTTCACATGAGATAATCTCAGCAAGCCGATGCAAACGATCAAGCTCACCATCGCCTACGACGGCGCGGACTTCCACGGCTGGCAATTCCAGCCCGGCATTCCGACCATCCAGGGCGCTCTGCACGAAGCGCTTCAGCAGATCACCCAGGAAAAGCTCACCGTCCACGGCGCCAGCCGCACCGACGCCGGCGTTCACGCGCTGGGTCAGGTCGCGCACTTCAAAACGCACTCAACTCTCGCCGCCGATGAAATTCAGCGCGCCATGAACGCGCTCTTGCCTCCCTCCGTCCGCATCATGGCCGCCGAAGAGGTTGGCCAGGATTTTCATTCGCGCTGGATGGCGCAAGGAAAGACCTACCGCTACCGCATCTTTCGCGGCCCCGTGTTGCCGCCCTTCGATTACCGTCGCGCGCTCCACTATCCCTGGCCGCTCGATGAATCCGCGATGGCCGCCGCCTCCCGCGCATTCGCAGGCGAACATGATTTCACCTCTTTCGCGGCATCCTCGGGCTCGGAAGAGGACGATAAAGATCGCGACGTGCTACGCCTCATTCATTCTTCGGAAATCATTCGCCAGCCGGACCGCGACGAAATCGCCTACGTCGTCCGCGGCCGCTCCTTCCTGCGTTACATGGTCCGCAAAATCGTCGGCACCCTCCTCGAAGTCGGCAAAGGCCGCCTCACCCCCGCCGACATCCCGCAAATCTTCGAAGCCCGTGACCGCTCGCGCTCCGGCCCCACCGTCCCTCCCGAAGGTCTCTACCTGGTAGCCCTCGAATACCCCGACCCCACCGATTCACTAGCCTCCTTCGCCACCCGCCGCCGGGAACGAACCACGTAGCGCCGGCGTCTCGCCGGCGAATTGCTTTTCGTACCATGCGCAATCTTGCCTGTGTTGGTTTGTGCATATTTGTTTGCCGGCGCTTCACGTAATCTCCCGCTCGTCCCGCACCACTGTGGGAGTTGGAGTCACTCTAAGAACACGAAAATCTTTGTAGGCCGTAACTTTAGCTACGGCATAAACCTGGCAAGAACAGAGCGGCTTCAGCCGCTGAAGTACAGGTTTTGCAGTTCCCGCACAGGCTCCCACACCCGCCCTGTCCTTCGCGACTTCAACCTGGCCTCTTTAAGGGATGTTCAAATGTATGCGGCAGGGAATCGTGCAAAATTCCAATCAGCGCTTTTCTAAAAGCTCGATGGCGCGACGAACAATCTCGCACCGAGCCTCCATCGCCGTATAGCTTTGACTGCCAGCCAAAATAACTGTGGCCCCCAAAGAAGCCAGCGGATGTTGCCGGCCCCTCTTTGCCAAATCCTGCAAAGCCATCTCAGCAAGTCGCTGCAGATTCCGGTAGTCGGCCAAATCAAAGCCCACAGGCATCACTGGGGACGGCGCAAGCAGTTGGCGCTCCAGATAATCCGGCGTCGTACCCCATAGCTTCGCGCCAAGCGCAGCGGTGCGCTCGGCCCGCCTCAGATCGTTGCCCTCAAACGCACGCATCGGGAACCGCGCATCAAACTCGTGTTCGTCCATTTGACCTTTTCTCCGAAACGTCGATTGCCCATACCGCAGCTACAAGGATCATTGCTCTTCCGCGAATTCTACCATCTGCCGCGCCGAGTGAAACTCCACCCCTCTAGCAGGAACACAGAACGCGCCGCAGAGAACACCATTTTTCGAGCGTGGCGCCCCGTCGTCAGACGACCGATAGCACAATCACCAAACCCCCTCCTTCATGACCCATTTCAGTTACAATCACCGAAGAAATGGCAGTCCCTTCACAGCTCGCTTCACCACCCTCGCGCGCCGTGGTCACCCTCGATTCCATCAATCCGGCCACCCAGGAAGTAAACGCGCGTTTCGAGGTCACGCAACCGAGCGAACTTCCCGCGATCTTCGCACGTGCCCGCGTCGCCCAAAAGGAATGGGCCGCACGTTCGCTGCGAGAGCGTTGCGCCATGCTGCGCAGACTGCGCGACGCAATCTTCGCCCGCCGCGACGAAATCGCGGACGTCGTCACCCGCGAAGCAGGGAAGCCGCGCGTCGAAGCCATCTTCGCCGAAGTGCTCCTCGCTCTCGATACCGCCGATTTTCTGGCGCGCCGGGCTCCCCGCTGGTTGCGCCCCGAACGTGTCCCGCACCACAGCCTCGCCATGAAAGCGAAATCCGGCTGGATGGAATTCAATCCCCTTGGCGTCGTCGCGATCATCTCTCCTTGGAATTATCCATTCTCGATTCCCATGGCGCAGGTAATTCCCGCGCTCGTCACTGGCAATGCCGTGGTGCTGAAACCATCCGAGCTGACGCCATGGTGCGGCCACTTGGTAGGCGAGTTGGTCGCGCAGGCAGAATTTCCGCGCGAACTCGTGCAGGTTCTGCAAGGGGGTGGCGAAATCGGCGCCGCCATAATCGCGGCTGGTCCCGACAAGGTCTTCTTCACCGGCAGCGTCGCCACCGGCCAGCGCATCGCCGAAGCCTGCGCCAGGAAACTGATCCCATCCGTCCTCGAGCTCGGCGGCAAAGACGCCATGATCGTCCTCGCGGACGCTGACCTCGACGTTGCCTCCAGCGCTGCCGTCTGGGGCGGCTTCATGAATTGCGGCGAAACCTGCATTTCCGTCGAACGCATTTATGTCCAGCAACCCATCGCCGAACGCTTCACGCAATTGTGTCTCGAAAAAACTAAAAAACTCCGCGTTGGTCCAGCCTCCGATCCCGATGTCGAAATTGGGCCCATGATTCGCCTGCGCCAACTCGAAAAAGTGGAAGCGCAGCTCCGCGACGCCGCCGCCCGCGGTGCGCAAATTCTCACCGGCGGCAATCGCCGGCCCGACCTCGGCCCGAATTTCCTCGAGCCTACCGTCGTCACAAATGTTGACCACTCCATGCAGCTCATGCGCGAAGAAACCTTCGGTCCCGTAATCGCGATTCAATCCGTGGCGAACGCTGAGGACGCAGTCAAGCTCGCCAACGATTCGCCGTTTGCCCTGAGCGCCAGCGTTTGGACCAGCGACTCGCGTCGCGGCAAAGAAATCGCCTCCAGCATTCGCGCCGGCTCGGTCATGATCAACGATGTCGCCAGCTATTACGGCATCACCGAAGCCCCGCACGGCGGCCCCGGCGCGAGCGGCTGGGGACACACTCATTCGCGCCTTGGACTGCTGGAAATGGTTCAAGTAAAATACATAGACGTGGACCGCCTGCCGCGCGTCCCCAAATCCTGGTGGTTCGGCTACACCTCGGATCTCGCGGTAGCAGCGAGCCGCTTCACCGAATCGCTGTTCGCGTTAAACTGGAAACAGCGCCTGACGGCGGCCACCGCAAAACGCGGCGCAAGAGGCGTAATATTCCGCCGCGATCGAATTTAGGCCGCAAGCAACGAAGCTACAAGGCAACAAAGCAGGGAAGCAGGGAGACGTTCCAGGGAGTGGAGAAACGGTACAGCGAGGTAGAGGAGGCAAGGGAAGTAGAGGAGGCGGAGCAAATGAACGACCGGAGCGCACAACCAGTTTTCTCTGCGCCCTCTGCGCCTCCTCTGCGTACTCTGCGTTAGCTCTTGAGCCGTTGACCCTGCCGTCGCATCAAGCCGCAGCGCAAGCGGAGGGACACGCAGCAAGTTTTCTCCGTGCCCTCGGTTTTTTCACTCTGTGCACTCTGTGTTAGATCTTTTGCCTTACCTTTTGCCGTTGGTTTTGCAATAGCGACGCTTCACACGGAGCAAACCAAATGACCGACGCCACCACTCCAGAAACCGCCGCCGCACCGGAAGCCCCAGCCGCTCCCAAGATCAAACCCAAAAAGCCCACCCAACGCGCCTGCGACGAAAAAGACGCCAAAGGTAAACTCTGCTGCGGCCACCTGAAGCGCTGGTACGACTACCCGAAAGAGATTGAATCCCTGATCGGCAAAAAGGCCGAAATCTACCGCTGCGAATTCTGCAAAACGCTCTACAAACCCAGCTTCTCCAAAGCTCCGCACAGCTACACCATCCGCTACTGATGCAGCACGAACTCATCCACGATTGGAATACCTTCACCGGCGCCGAAATCCCCATCGGCCGCCGCGTGATGCTCAATGACGAAACCCTCCGCGACGGCCTACAAAATCCTTCCGTCCACGATCCCAGCATTGCCGAAAAAATCGAAATCTTGCATCTGATGGAATCGCTCGGTATTGACACCGTAAATATCGGCCTTCCCGGCGCCGGCCCGCGCGCCTACGCGGACACCGAAGCTCTGGCCCGCGAAATCGTAAGCGCCCGAATGCAGATCCGTCCGAATTGCGCCGCCCGCACTCACAAGAACGACATCCGGCCCATCATCGAAATCTCCGAAAAAATCGGCCGGCCGCTCGAAGCCGCCACATTTCTGGGTTCCAGCCCGATTCGCCGCCTCGTCGAAGACTGGACCGTGGACCATCTCCAGCGCACCACCGAAGAAGCCGTGAAATTCGCAGTCTCCGCGGGCTTGCCCGTCATGTACGTCACCGAAGATACGATCCGCACGGACCCCTCCACCGTAATCACGCTCTACTCCACGGCAATTCGCGCCGGAGCCCGCGCCATCGTCCTCTGCGACACCGTCGGACACGCCACTCCCCGCGGTGCCTACAATCTCGTGAAATTCGTCCAAGACGAAGTCGTGAAGCCCTCCGGCGAAAAAATTCGCGTGGATTGGCACGGGCACAACGATCGCGGCCTCGCCATCGCCAATTCACTCGCCGCGATTTCCGCCGGCGCCGATCAAGTCCACGCCGCCGCGCTCGCCCTCGGCGAACGTGTCGGCAATACCCCCATGGAACTGATGCTCGTCAATCTGCGGCTGCTGGGCCTGATTGATCACGATCTTTCGAAACTCAAGCAATATTCCCAAGCCGTCTCCAAAGCCACTCACACGCCGATTCCGCCCAACTATCCCGTCGTCGGACGCGACGCGTTTCGCACCGCCACCGGCGTCCACGCCGCCGCCATCGTCAAAGCCTATAAAAAAGGCGACCACGAGCTCGCCAATTCAATTTACAGCGGTGTCCCGTCGCATCTTTTCGGACTCGAGCAAATCATCGAAATAGGACCGCTCAGCGGCCGCTCCAACGTCATTTACTGGCTCGAAAAGCGCAAAATTCCCCCCACCGAAGAACTCGTGGACCGCATCTTCGCCGCCGCTAAGCAGTCCGAACGCGTCATGACGGAAGACGAAGTCTTCGCCCTGGTGGATCCCGCAACCGCCGCCTCGAAATCCCGCTCGCGCTGATCCCCGCCGCGGCGATTTCCAGTGCTTCCGGCATTCCGCAACAGAGACAGCCGCCTCCCCAGCCAGTTACAATTGAAGCGGAGTGTTAAAATTCGATGAATGGCGCCAGAAAACGCCGCACGAATCTGATGAAACTCGCGCTCATCTGCTGTATCTTTCTTGCGATGGCTACTCTCTACGCGCGCGCCGCCGGCGATTCGATCGAAAAGCTCGCGGACGGTCCCGCCTGCGTTCGCGGCCTCGCCTGGATAGAAAAGAGCGCCTCCTGGGTCACCGACCAGCAAGTACGCCTCACCGAAATCCCCGCGCCGGAATTGAAAGAAGCGCAACGCGCCGAATTTTTCAAGAATCTGCTGGAATCCACGGGCCTGAAAGTTCACGTGGACCAGACCGGCAACGTCATCGCCGAGCGCCCCGGTTCGGATGCCAATAGCGTCATCCTGCTCGCCGCTCATCTCGACACTGTTTTTCCAGCCGGCACGGACGTTCGCGTAAAACGCAACTCCAGCCGCCTCGCCGCTCCCGGCATTGCCGATAACGGCGCGGGCCTCGCCGCTCTTGCCGGCCTCGCGCGCGCTCTTTCCGAATCTCGAATCCAGACCACCAAGACAATCGTCATAGCCGGAGACGTCGGCGAAGAAGGCGAGGGCAATCTTCGCGGCATCCGCGCGCTGGTCGAAGAATACGCTTCGCGCCTGTCCGCCGTTATCGCCGTGGACGGCGCTTCCACCGAACACATCACGACCCAGGGAATCGCTTCGCACCGCTTTGAAATTTCCATCGCCGGCCCCGGCGGACATAGTTGGTCTGATTTCGGAGCGCCGAATCCCATCACCGCTCTCTCCCGCGGCATCGTGAAGTTTTCCGCGCAGCCGGTGCCCGATGAGCCCCGCAGCTCCTACAACTTCGCGGTCATCGAAGGGGGCACCTCCGTAAATTCCATTCCCGCCCGCGCCGCCGTAAAAGTGGACTTGCGCTCGGAAGACGAAGCGCAATTGGACAAAATGGAGCGCGCCTTGCGCGATGCCATGCAAGCAGGCGCCAAAGAGGAAATGGCGGCCTCGCGCGACAACAACGATTCGCTGCAAGTGGATTTTCGCTCCCTCGGTTCGCGGCCCGCCGGAAAGCTTCCGGACAATTCGCCGTTGCTCGAAACTCTGCGCGGCGTGGATCGCTTTCTCGGCAATCGTTCGCGCCTCGAACGCAGTTCCACAGACGCCAATATCCCTCTCTCGCTCGGCATCCCCGCGGTTTCTCTCGGCGGCGGCGGCCGCGGTGGCGGCTCGCACACTCTCACCGAATGGTACGATCCCACCGGACGCGAATTGGGTTTGAAACGCCTCTTCCTCGCCACCGTCGCGCTCGCCGGAGTGAAACCCTAGTATGTCCCGGCGTTTTCTCCTGGTCCCCGTGGCAATCAGCACCGTCCTCGCGGCACTGGTCGCGTCCCAGGCCGCGCTGCCGTCGGCGAACTCGCCGTTTCCCCTCACCCACAATCAGTCCGCGCCGCCGTCCACGCAGGCCCCGGCCGATCTCATCCTCACCAACGCGCGCATCGAAACGATGGATCCCGCTCACGAATGGGCTAGCGCCGTCGCCATCCGCGGTGAATCAATCGTTGCGGTTTCCTACGCCGAATCGCCCGCGCATGCCCTCGACGATCCGGAAATCAAACCTCTCGCCGGCCCGCGGACTCGTGTCATTGACTTGCACAATCAGTTCGTCATGCCCGGATTCAACGACGCGCACGTTCACATCGGCCAGTCTGCGTTAGCCAAGCTCGCCGTCAGTTTTAACGGTGTGCGCTCCCTCGCTCAATTCCAGCAACGCATCCGCGAGAGCCTGCAGGCTCACAAACCCGGCGAATGGATCACCGGATTCGGCTGGGACCAGACTCTCTGGCCGGATAAACGCGACCCGACTCGTCAAGATCTGGACGCCGTCTCCAATCAAAATCCCATGATATTCACGCGAGTGGATGGCCACGTCGCCGTCGCCAATTCGCTCGCGCTGCAAGCCGCCGGAATCACCAGGGAAACCGCCGATCCGTCCGGCAGCCGCATCCGCCGCGATCCCATTACCCACGAACCCACCGGCTTCCTCGAAGAAGACGCCGCGATGAATCTGGTGTACTCCAAAGTTCCCGGGCCAACTCTGGAACAGCGGCGCTACGGAATCGAATTGGTGCTCGCCAACGCCGCTCGCAGCGGCGTCACCTCGCTGCAGGATTGTTCAGTTCTCAGCCTCAGCACCGACGCCGGGTTCAGCCCCGACAATTTCCTGGTTTACCAGCAGCTCCGCAAGGAAGGGAAGTTGACCGCGCGCATCACCGAGTGGTTGGATTTTACCGTCCCGGTCGCCAGGCTCCAGGAAATGCGCAGCGAATGGGGCGCCACCGACCCGTGGCTCAAAACCGGAGCGCTGAAAGCTTTCATGGATGGTTCCCTCGGCTCGCGCACCGCGGCCATGCTCGCCCCCTATTCCGATGCTCCCGGCACGTCTGGAATTCTTCGCATGGATCCCGAAAAACTCAAGGCTATGGCCATCGAACGCGACCGCGCCGGATTTCAATTAGCCTTTCACGCCATCGGAGACCGGGCCAACCAGGTCGCGTTGGACACTTTCGCAGCCGTCGCCGCAGCCAACGGCCCGCGCGACCGCCGCGATCGTGTAGAACACGCTCAAGTCGTCGCTCCGGACGATTTCGCGCGCTTCGCCAAGCTCGACGTCATTGCTTCTATGCAGCCTTCCCACCTGCTCGATGACGAGCGCTGGGCGACCGATCGCCTCGGTCCCCAACGTTCTCTCGGCGCCTATGCTTGGCGCACCATGGAACAGCACGGCGTGCATCTCGCGTTCGGCACCGACCATCCTGTTGAGCCGCTCAATCCCCTGCGCGGCATTTACGCCTGCGTCACGCGGCAATTGCCGCAAGGTGGCCCCAGCTGGGAACCGCAAGAAGCGTTGCCTTTAAGAGATTGTCTGCGTGCCTATACGGTAGGTTCGGCGTATGCGGAATTCGCGGACCAGACCAAAGGCACGATCGCCCCGGGAATGCTCGCAGATCTCGTCATATATCCCGTGGACCTCAATCAAATCCCCGCGCGCGCGTTGCTATCCACTCCCGTACAGATGACCATCGTCGGTGGCCGCATCGTGTACCAGCAACCCCCGCCTCGCCCCGATTACTGAACTCCTTCCGCGGCTCACACCTTCCGAAACCGGCCGGCATTGGTGTGAGAACGATGATTTTCGTCAGGGCACGGCTCTATTGTCTGCGGAAAAGGTAAAGCGATCGTCATCCCGAGCGAAGCGAGGGATCTGCTTTTCGCTCTAGAGTTGATGAAAAAGCAGATTCCTCAGGTGGAATTCGCCCTCAGAATGACAATATGGTAGTTTTTCAATCCCGTTACTTAAGCACTTCCACCGACTGAATTTCTCCGTCGTAGGTCTTCCCATCCACCACGACGAAAGTGATTTTCGCGCTGTGTCCCTGCAGCTGACTACAAATCTGAAAATCGCCGGAATCAAACGCCACGTCCTGTTCCACCGGCACTCGCGAGGCGTCGCGCGCGTGCAATGTAAAAGACGCCTCTCCCGCGTCCAGTTTCACGACCATTTCGCTTCCCGCGCAAGTCACTTGCGTCGCGGTGCCTTCAGCCGAAGTCGTAACGGTTTCCTGACGCGTCGTATCTCCGCCGCCCAGCCGCCGCGCTCCAGCAAGTTCCGGCGCTCCATCCGCGTCGCTCCCCGCGGGCCCCAGGACCATCACCGATTGCAGCGCGCCGGTTTTTGCGTTCGCGTCCTTCGCTTCATATTCCACTTTGACCCGCTGCCCTTTCAACGCCGTGCAAGGATTGAAAGGCCCCGTCGGCTTCAGCGCCATCTGAATCCGCAATTGCGTGCCCGCATTGAGCTGTAAGGTAAGCGACCCTCCAGCCGTCTCGAGTTTCACTCTCAAACCATTCATGCAGCTGAGGCTCGTGACCAGTCCGGTAGCCTCGCGCAGATTTCCCGATGGAGGCGCCTCCGCGGCAGGCTGCTCATGTGTTTCCGCAGCCCCAGGCGCGCGGAGGTCTTCATTCGCCTCTTCGTCATCGCCTGCCGGAAGGTCGTTGCCCCTATTGTTCTGTGCCTCCCGCAAGAATGCCAAGAATTGTTCCACTTGCTGTTTCTGTAGAGGGCTTCTGGCGCTCTCCTTCGCCTGATTCGCCGCCGTTCGCGCTTCTGCGTAACGATTCATTCGCGCGAGCACCTGCGCCAGGTCCAGCCGGTACGTCGCATTGCCGGGTTCCAGCACCACCGCCTTGTTCGCCAACGAAAGCGCTTCCGGCAAGCTCTCGCCGCGCACCGCCAGATACACTCCCAGCACGCCGTACGGCGGCGCGAAATTCGGGCTGGCCGCAATCGCCGCCCGCAAATCCGCTTCCAGTTGCTCGTCGTCGCCGATGGCTCCAGCTTGCGTGGATGCCAGATACGCGCGGAGGTAACGCGTCAGCGCATTCTGCGGATTCAATTCAATCGCGCGCGAGAAATCCGCCAGCGCCTCGGCCTTCTGTCCATCCTGATATTCGGCGAATCCCAGGTATTGATAACCCAGCGCCAGTTTCGGATCCAGTTTCACCGCCTCCTCCAGCAGCGGCTTCGCTGTTCGAGTCTTCCCGGCCACCGCGCAGAATCCGCCGCGGTAAGCATCCGCTTCCGCATCGCTAAGCTCCCGCTCCTGTATATCGTTTGGCGGAATTTCCGGCGGCGGCGGAGACTTCAAGTAATAGAAAGCGCGATTCCCGACGTAGCTATCCAGCGCAACCTGCAGCTTCTTCAGATCGCCGAACGCTTTCGCGGCGGCTTCATCCTGGCTGGCTCCGTGCGTGAGAGCGTCGAGATAGGTAATCAGCATCTGCCGGTGCGACGCCTTATCGCCGATCATCAGGTAGTGAATCAGCGCCCACGATTCCGCGTAGAAAATGGAAGTCTTGTGGTCCTCGTTGTAATACGGCGAGCTCTGGTCCACCTTGAACAGCACGTCCAGCGGTATCAGCCGGTTCTGCTTCAGCTCTTCGAGTAGATCCGGGTCCGCCTCGCCCATCTTCGTGCCCGAATCGCTCACGTCCGTATTTCCCCAGAATTCCGCCAGCCCCTCCGCCACCCACAGCGGCAGGTTAGGAAAGTACGGCAAGGTCAGCGAATGGTAATACTCGTGATAAATCGTGTTGTAGGGATTGGTCCCTGGCGCATCGAGCTGCACCAGCGCGAAATATTGGTCCAGGTTCTCGACGAAGATTCCCGCCGGATGCGAATGCCCCTTCACCCAGTATTCCGGCAGCAACTCTCGCATGGAGTCCTCGTCCTTCACGGCGAGGATGGTGATCAAAGGGCTGGGATGCCCGCTGGCTACCGCCAACGAACGGCGAAACACCGCCCGAATCTGCTCGAAGCGAATCGCGGTCTTTCGCGCCTGCTTCTCACCCGCATTGCTCACCACAATGAAATTCGCGGTGCGCACTTCCACCCAGTTCTCATGCTTCGCGCCAGAAAGAGGAGTAGCGAACAAAATGGCAACGCCAAGTACCAACGCGCTGAAGGACCGGGCCATGGGTAACTCATCCTGTACTATAGGCTAACCCGCCGGTCAATGGTGCCGCGGCCCACTTGCTCCCCTCCGTGACCCTAAACGCCACCTCCCACTGTCCCTCGGAACAGGTGATTCCCTCGCCGCATCCTCCGTCAAACGTGTGGACATGGCCTTTAGCTATCAGTCAGAGTTAAGGGAGCAGGCGGGTGGGCATTCCTTCGTCTGGGGGAAATAGACGATGAAATATATCTCTGTTTTGGCAGGCGGCCTGTTCTTATTGGCCCTAAATGCAGGGGCACAGACAAATTTTGGCAACTCTGTCACCTTGGCAGCACCTGCGTTCATGACGGCCTCCCCTCTGCCCGCCGCTCCAGCCGCCACTTCCCCCGCATCAACATTCAACGCGCCTGCGTTCGCAGTGGCAGCTCCCGCATTCGCCCTACCCACTCCGCCCCCGCCCCCGGAACCGTTTCCGCAAGGCGTGCAGGGCGTCTTCGAGAAATACAGCTATGACGTTTACGTCGGCTACACCTTCTTTCGCTTTTACGAAGTGCCCGGCATCCGCTCCAATATGAATGGTGTGAACGGCTCGGTTGTCTATTGGTATCGCGACTGGCTCGGCGCCGACGGGGAAGTTATGGCCGTCTATGGCAGCCAGCCCGGACAAAATTCCTGGCAGACCTTCTTCGGCGGCGGCCCGCGCCTTCGTTATGTGGGGCCCAAAGGCATGGATTTTTGGGGGCACGCCTTAATTGGAGGCATGTTCATCACTCCCAGGACGCCCTATGGCAGCCAGGGCGCGATTGCTGGTCTCGTAGGCGTGGGCGTGGACCTGAACGGCCACCATCGTCACATGGCTCTTCGCTTCGCCATAGACGCCATCGGCAGCAACTACTTCGGAACGTATCAGGTCAGCCCGAAAGCTTCCGCCGGCATTGTTTATAAGTTCTAGCCGCCCTCCGCACGCTGTAGCGGCCGCGTTTAGTCAGGCGCTTCTCTCGACTTCGATCATCCGGCGGGGTAATTCCTCCAAGTTGCGGGCGTCTCGCGCTCGCGGAGGCTGATCCTCCGGAAATTTGCGTACATACGTCTGAGTTGCGGCGCTGAATCGCAGGAAAACTTGCAGGAATGGAATTTTACGTGCACACCGATACTAATTACGTTGTCGCGCATCTAACGCTTTAAGAGTGAGTACGCAGCACCGATTCACCGCGCGAATTGAGATAAGAAAGTGCTGACCAAATGCTGACAAAGTCTCTACAGCAGACGAAGCGCTACCTGAAGATTCTCTTCGGGTTCACCCTGCTCGCTCTCGGACTGGTAATGATTCTCACTCCGGGACCCGGCTGGCTCACCATCATGCTCGCTCTCGGCGTTCTGGCCGCGGAATTCGTCTGGGCGCGCCGCCTGCTCGATCGGATGAAAGAGCAAGGCTTACGGCTCCGCGATTCCGTCCTCCCGCGCGAAAAACCCGGCAGCGCCTGAGCCATGCTCGCGCGTGGAATCTCCTAAAACTCCGTTCCAATCCCGTACTCCGCAAAATCATCCTCTCCCATCCGTCCGTCGGCGATACTATTGACTCGTCGCGAGCTCATTTATTCCTGCTCGCAGATCCCTGGAGGGTTTCGTGGCGGAGCGTTGGAAGCAAGAGTGGCGCGGCAAATGGGCTCTCATCACCGGTGCGAGTGCCGGAATCGGTATGGAACTGGCAAAGTTGCTCGCCCTGGGAGGCGCAAATCTGGTCCTCACGGCTCGGCGCGTTGAGCGACTCCAGCAACTCGCCGCCGAACTAACCGCGCAGCACGGCATCAAAGTCGAAGTTTTCGCCGCCGATCTCACCCAACCTGACGCCCCGCCGGGCATCTTCGCATTCACCACCGGCAAGCAGATCGAAATCGAGCTGCTGATCAATAACGCCGGCTTCGGCGCTTTCGGCAATACTCACCAAATACCCGTCGCGAAAATGCTGGAGATGGTTCAGGTCAATTGTTCCGCGGTCGTCTATCTCACCCGGCTGTATTTGCCGGATATGGTAGCGCGCCGCCACGGCGACGTGATGATCGTCGCATCCCTCGCGGCCTTTCAGCCGCTTCCGTACAGTTCGGAGTACGCCGCCACGAAGGCGTTCGATCTGATTTTCGCGGAGGGAGTAGCGGAGGAAATGCGGCCCTTCGGTGTTCGCGTCTCAGCGCTCTGCCCCGGCACCACCACCACCGAATTCCAAAGCGTAGCCCAGCAGCCGGACCGCATCTTCCGCAAAGCGGAATCAGCCGATAAAGTCGCGCGCGTCGGTCTGGAAGCCCTGGCCAACGGCAAGCCTTACGTAATTTCCGGCTTCATGAATAATCTAATGAAAGAATCCCAGCGCCTGGCTCCCAGAAGCCTGGTAACAAAAATATCAGCAAAAATGATGCGCCCCGAAAAAGCCTAGCAACAAAGCATCTGGGAGTGCGTCCGCTTGTTGATCCTGAGGAACGAAGGGCCGCCGTCTGTTACCAGGGCAAGCTTGCCCGCCACGCCGGGCTTGCCCGCCGCGGCGGGCTCGCCTCGCCGCATTCAGCCACGCCCTGCCGTAATCCTTAACAGCACTCTTTGCAAAAAATCGCGCGGACGGCTACGGTTTCACCTGCGTATCAAACACCCCTGTCTCAATCCTCCCCCCGCGCTTCATCTGCACAAAAATCCGGTACTCGCCCGCTTTGGGAAATCCGTACGGAAATGACACTTCCGCAGCCGCCGGCTCCATCCGCATATCCATAGTCATCCCCGGATCCGCCGCGCCATCCGCAACCTTGAGCGGCACCCCCTTCTGCGCCAATTCCAACGCCGCCATCGCCACCGATCCATCCGGATGGATATGCGCAAAAACTGAGCGATCCGACCGCACAATTTCCAAGTGTCCTGCCATCCCCATATACGGCTCCATGTCCATTACCGGCTTGCCATTCGGCGTTTCCAACCGGAAACGCAGCCATACGAAGTGATTTGCTACAAGCGTTGCAGTGCCACGCTCCCAAACCATGCGATACCCGTCGGGCAGCACATTGACCGGACCGTCGGCGCCACTCGTACTGCTCGCGCCCGCTGCCTCCGCGTCATTTTGCGCCACAAGCGGCGGCGCGCTAGCCTCGGAGTTGTCTCCCGAGAGCGGTACTCCCTGAACATCCGGCAAATCAATCTCCGCCGTCATCGTGTCCGGAAAACCCGATTCCCGCACCACGTCCGCGAAAACCTGGTATCTGCCCGCGGCAATCGCCGGCAGTTCGAGCGCAAAGGAATTGTTGCCAGCCGGACGAATCCCCGGCTGCAATTGAGGATGCAGATGATAGAAACGGTCCATGCCCGGCTCGCGAATCAGAAAGAGGTGCATCAGATGTCCGTGATCCGGAATCAAATTGGTCATCACGGTTTCCGGCCGCGACCGATGCCACTCCGAGTCGCCCATTTGCAGCACCATTTTGCCGCCGGGCTCGAGCGAAACGTTCAGCGGCGGTGCCTTGTAAATCATCTGACGCGCTTTCGCGACCGCCTCCGAGTTCCACCACCAGTTGCCGAAAAATAAAAGCGCGAAAACCGCAACGGCGGCTCCGGCCATTATCCATCGTCCGCGCCGCGCGTGTTCAGGGCCGGGCGCTTGGCCGGGTTCCAGCATGCCTTCGCGTCGCGCCGCTCCCACAATCGAAATAATCGCAAGAACCAGCAGCGTCATCAGCGCGAAGAGCAGCACGCCCAACGATTTCTCCATCGGCAAAGTACGTCGCGCCGCCGCCGGCACCGGCAGCGCAAGTTCGCCCGGGCCCTCCGTTCCCTCCACCTGCACGCGGATTTGCCACGAGCCCGATTCCATCAGCCAGATCTTGCCGGCAAAATATTGCGGATCGTCTTTCGATTGCGCAAGCAGGTCGCCCACCGGAGGATATTTCGCGCCGGGGCCCACAATGTAAAGCGGCACAACGGTGATCTTCGCGATGCCGGGCGTAGCGCTCAGAATCTCCACGTTCGCGATGCCCGGAATCATCTGCGGCGTGCGCACCGTAATCACCAGGTGATACGGCCCGGCAACGCCCTGAAAATAAACGTCCGGACTTCCCACATGCGCCCACGCCGGCCCCACACCACAAATGACGATCGCGAGCACCACCGCGAATCGCCGTAGCGCAATTCTTATTCCCGGCCGCCTCATCGCAGTTTACCGGCGCAGGCGACGCAGCGCGTCACCCGCGGCAAGCCCCACACGCGATCCGATAATTGCAGTGACCAACGCAATTCCCATGCCGCGCAAAAACAGCCCGGTCGTCCCCGCCAGATCCACGAATTCCCACTGGTAGTGATAGTCGGAAGGGGACTGCATGTAAGGAAAATAATTCTGCCCAAAAATCCAGTTCCGCGCCGCCGGGGAAATCATGAAATTGCCGAACGGCCAGTGCACCGCCAGCATCACCGCCAGATAACCGGTGCCGAGCATCACCGCCAAAAGCCATTTGTTCTTCGCGCCAAAACGGTTCAGCAGCCAATCCAATAAAATCGCTGGAACGATCAAAAGCGTCGGAAATTCTAGCGGCACCATGTGCGTGATGTTCGTGAAGACCGGGCCTAGTTTCGGAGTCGCCGGAAAAAGTGGCATGATCCACAATTGGCCCAGCACCCATGCCGTATAGATTGCCGCGATGGCCGTCGCGCCCCAGCGATATCCGCTCGCGCGCGCCAAACTCACCAGGATCAGCGGCACTCCCAGGCAAAGCGCCCGGTAGAACTCGGGACTGTGCATCTGGTCCCCGTTCGCATATTCCGAGAGCAGCACCCAGTGCAGCGACAGAATCACGCCGCCCAGATAGAGATACAGCCTGCGCAGTTTCACCTGCGCGTCGCCCTCGGCGCGATTCATCCAACTCGCCAGCAATAGCAGCGCGCCGATCGCCACCGCCATGATCCCCAGGCCCAGCACCATGTGCGGCGGGCTTACAATCTCCACGTCCAGCCCGAACGAATTGTGCCACCAGTTATCAAAAGGCGCGGACGTCACCATCACCACGCCACCCCAGCATGCCAGAAACGCGCCCAGCGGCCCGCGGAATCCCCACACCTTTACGGACGCAGCTTTCGTCGCCGCGTCGTGTCCAAACGTGGTCGCAAAAATCAAATAAACGCTGGTCAGCGCCACCAGAATCCCGCCCAGCTGAATCGCCATGTGCGCCGGCGTCCAAAAAGTGTCGCGCCCCACGCTCATGTGCCACGAAATATCCCAGTACAGCCCGAACACAATGGACGACACGCCCAGCACGCCGCACCAGATGTACCAAGGCGCAGCTGCGCGTCCGTGCTCGTGAGCGATGGCATAAGGAATAGTGGACTGCGCGCTCTGAGCCATAGCCCTGCCTCATGAACCACGAAGGAACGTCCGGCGAGAATAGCAGTTTGCCGCCCAGCCTCACAACTTCCGGCGAGGTTGTGGCACCGCCTCATAGCTGCGCAGTGTGAGTTTCCGCCAGTTCGAATTATTCTTCGTCGTCAGCCTGCGCCTTCAGCAAACGCTCGATCACCGCCATATCCTCAAGCGTCGTCGTATCCCCGGAAACCGCGCCCTTGGTCGCCAGTTCGCGCAAGAGCCGCCGCATGATCTTGCCGCTGCGCGTCTTTGGCAGCAGCGGAGTGAAACGCACATCCGCCGGCCGCGCGATCGAGCCAATAGTGTTCGCCACGTGATCCATCAATTGCGCGCGCAAATCCTTCGAAGCTTCATGCCCGGTACGTAGCGCGACGAAGCACACAATCGCCTCGCCCTTGATCTCGTCCGGCCGCGCCACCACCGCCGCTTCCGCCACCGCCGGGTGGCTCACCAGGACGCTTTCAATCTCCATCGAACTCAGCCGATGTCCCGCAACCTTGATCACATCATCCACGCGCCCCAGCACCCAGATGTAACCGTCCTGGTCGCACTGCGCGGCGTCCCCCGCGAAATACGCGCCGGGAATGCGCTGCCAATACTCGCGCGCATAACGCTCATCGTCTCCATAAATCGTCCGCAGCATCGAAGGCCACGGCTTCTGAATCGTCAGGTATCCGGTTTCCCCGGGCCCCACAGGCTCGCCTTTCATGTTCACCACTTTTGCAGCCACGCCGGGCAGCGGCAGCGTCGCTGAACCGGGCTTTGTCGGCGTCGCTCCCGGCAATGGCGAAATCAGAATGGACCCCGTCTCCGTTTGCCACCAGGTATCCACAATCGGGCAGCGATTTTTTCCGATCGCCTCGAAATACCATTTCCACGCCGCCGGATTAATCGGCTCGCCCACCGTCCCCAGCAAACGCAAACTCGCCAGGCTGTGCGGCTTCAGCCATTCCATCCCCCAGGCCATGAACGCGCGCACCGCCGTCGCCGAGCTGTAGAAAATCGTCACCTTGTAACGGTCAATAATCTCCCAGAAGCGGTCCTTCTTCGGAAAATCCGGCGCGCCTTCATACATCACCACGCTCGCGCCATTCGCCAGCGGTCCATACACCACGTAGCTGTGCCCGGTCACCCAGCCGATATCCGCCGTGCACCAGTAAATGTCGTCGTCGTTCAAATCGAATACCAGCCGCGTGCTCCAGGTGCATTGCAGCAAATATCCGCCGGAGGTGTGCAGCACGCCCTTGGGCTTTCCGGTGGTGCCGCTGGTGTACAGGATGTACAGCGGATGCTCGGAATCAAACGGCTGCGCGTCGTGTTCCTTCGACGCCTTCTCCTCCAGCTCGTCCCACCAAAGGTCCCGGCCTTCTTGCCACCCCACCTCTTCCTTCGTGCGTCGCACCACCACGCATTTCTCGATCGTCGGGCAAGCTTTCATCGCCGCATCCGCTGTTTCTTTCAGCGGAACAATCTTCCCGCGGCGAAAACCGCCGTCGGCCGTAATCAAAATCTTCGCCTTCGCATCCGCGATCCGGTCGGCCAACGCCGTCGCGCTGAATCCGCCGAACACCACGGAATGCACCGCGCCGATCCGCGCCGACGCCAGCATCGCGATTGCCGCCTCCGGCACCATCGGCATGTAAATCGCGACGCAATCTCCCGGCTTCACTCCCAGCCCTTCCAGCGCGTTCGAAAATTTGCAGACGCGCTCGTGCAGTTCCGCGAACGTGTACTGAATCGTCGAGCCGTCTTCCGCCTCCCACATCAGCGCTGGCTTGTTGGCGTTCTTTTCCAGATGGCGGTCCAGGCAGTTGTAGGCGACGTTCAGCTTGCCCCCCACAAACCATTTCGCGTGTGGGGGATTCCACTCCAGGGTCTGCTTCGGCGCCTCAAACCAATGCAGGAGCTTGGCCTGCTCCTCCCAGAAGCCCTCAGGGTCGGCCTGCGCCGCCGCGTACATTTCGCGGTACTCTTCCAGCGATCCTACGCGGGCCTTCTTGCTGAATTCCTCCGGTGGCGGGATCGGCTTCTCTTCCAGGACGTGTGGATCGAATTCCTGCATGGCTCCTCCGTGCTTGCGCGCAGCGAAACTCTGAATTGCCCCACCAGCGGTAGGCAGGATGCTGGGAATCAGCCTCGTGACGGTCCCTACGTTATTGAACTAACGCGGTTTGGTCAAGAACCGCCCCCCGGCGCTCGAATCTCGTAGCTATAGCACTTCGCGCCCCCCAGTGATAGATTCGCTCCCGTTACCAGCTTAAGGGCCGTTCGAGGGGCCCTCAAACCCACGCGGACAGCCTACTCGCTGGCCCGTGTCCCGGACTCCGAATTGCGGGAACTTTTTGCACCCTTTTCCGGAATATGTAACGAGAGTTGCGCCGGGCCGTCCAACTGTTTGACATGACCAGGGGCACAGAGTTGCTAGACGACGGTCTGCTGCTTCGGCGGATGATTGCCGGGGATGAGGATGCTTTCACCCTGCTTTACCACCGCAAGCACCCCGCTATCTACCGCTTCGCTTTGCATATGAGCGGGAACTGTGCCGTCGCGGAGGACGTCACCCAAGAGGTTTTCATGACTTTGATTCGCGACGCCAAGCGCTTCGATCCGGGACGCGGGACTCTCGGCGGATTTCTCTTCGGCATCGCGCGCAATCACCTTCGCCGCCGCTGGGAACAGGAACGCAATTCCGTGCCGCTGCCCGAAACCGCGGACGAGTTGGATGCCATCATGTCTCGCAACGCTCTCGGTCTTAACAATAGCCCGCATCACGCTCCCGCATACGGCGATGGCTACGGAATCGGAAACGGGAATGGCAATGGCAACGGCCACGGACTCGCAGCAAGCGTCAGCGCGTTTCCGATGCATCGCGATGACTATGTTTCGCAGGAAAACGTCAGCCGCGTGCGTCACGCTATCGCCACGCTTCCCGAAAACTACCGTGAAGTGGTCGTCCTCTGCGAGCTCGACGAAATGAGCTATGAAGACGCGGCAGCCGCGCTCGATTGCCCAGTAGGAACCGTGCGCTCCCGGCTGCATCGCGCGCGAGCCTTGTTACTGGAAAAATTGCGTGACGCGCAGCCGGCGCGGCGTGCTTCGGCGGTGGGCGAATGAAAGAAGACTCGATGCGCGAAAAGTTTGACCGCGAGAAAATGAATCCAGTGGATTGCGCGCAGTTCGCGGAAGTCTTGCACGAACTCGACCGCCCTGGCACTCCCGGCGCCGCGTTGCGCGAAGGCGCGCTGGCCCACGCCGAATTGTGCAGCCGCTGTGGCGCGCTCGTCACCGCGGCCGAGTCCCTCGATTTCGCCCTCGGCCACATCGCGCAGGAATCAGCCGATTTGCAAGCGCCTCGCAAAATCGAAGCCGCGTTGCTCCGGGAATTTCGCGAGAAAAAATCGGCAACCGCTTCGCGCGGCTTGCGGTGGCAGTTGGCGGCGCTGGGCATTGCAGCAGCCGCGCTCATCGCCCTGGGCCTCTCGTTCCATCGGCCCCGGATTGTCACGCCGGAAAAGGCGCCTTCCGCCACCGCGTCCGTCGCCGCTCCCGCGTCTGCCGCTTCCGCATTGCCCGAAGCGCCGTCATCAACACTCCCGGCGGTTTCGAATGTTCAGCCGAAATCCGCTCAAGTGCCGGTCGTCGCTCAGAAGACTTCGGCTAACGATGCCGGCGCCGTGGAATACGCCACGGCCTACGTGCCGCTCCCGTACGCCTATGATCCCTCGGGCCTCGAAGGTGGCGCGGTCGTTCGCGTGGTGTTGCCGCGCTCCGCTTTGATTTCTTACGGCCTGCCCGTGGACGGCATGGGTGTCTCCGACCAGGTCACTGCCGATATGGTCGTCAGCGAAGACGGCACGCCGCAGGCCATCCGTCTGGTGGCGCAAGCGACTCCGAAAGCCGATTAATCGTGTCCCGGGATTTTTCTGGAGGAATTGCATGAAGAGGAGCTGCATGAAGAGGAATCGCATGAACATGAATCGCATGAAGACGCGCTCCGCGTTTCTGGCTTTGGCTGGCGCCATGCTCGTGCTGCTCACTCTTAGTGCCAGTGCGCGCGCTCAGGACGCTCCTCCGCCTCCGCCGCCCAATGCAGTCTGGGCGCACGGCGGCGAAGGTCCCGGCCCCATGATGCGCGAAGGCATCGGCTTCCTCGGCTTCGAGGCCGGGCTCGGCGAAAAGACGGTTACGGGCGCGCCGTTCAGCGCCACTTTTTCCACTCAGTCCACGCAGACCCTCGCCGACGGCAATCAGATCCAGCACAGTTCCACCGGCACGATCGCTCGCGATAGCCAGGGACGCACCCGCCGCGACATGACGCTCCCCGCCATCGGCTCCTTCGCCGTCGTCTCCGGCCAGTCCGCTTCGCACGTGGTTTTTCTCAACGATCCCGTGGCTGGCACTCGCTTCGTCCTCGAAGAAGACAAAAAGCTCGCCCAGCAGATGCCCGAGCCTCCGAACCGCTCTGAGTTTGCGGAGAGGGGTTCGCCTAAGGACGGTCCGCGCGGCGCCTCGCGCAACGATGCGGAAGTTACCACTTCTCTTGGCGCGCAAACGATCGGCGGTGTTTCGGCCGAGGGCACGCGCTACACGCGCACCATCCCGGTCGGTGAAATCGGTAACACCAAGCCCATCGTCATCGTCACCGAACGCTGGTATTCGCCCGACCTGCAAATGGTCGTAATGACCAAGCGCAGCGATCCGCGCTCCGGCGAAACCACCTTTCAGATGACGAACATTCAGCGCGAGGAACCCGCGGCCACTCTCTTCCAGGTGCCGGCGGGCTACACGGTGACTCAGGGCCCCGCTCGCGGCCACGCACATGGCCATATGGGCGGTCCGCAGCCTCCCCCGGAGCAGTAAATCGCAAGAAGATCGTGCACTGAGGTTGTAGCGCGAAGCACTTGTGGGCGGACCATCCCGCCATCCGCCCGCAAGGCCCCTCCTGTTTCTCCTGGAATCGTTCGACCGTCGTTTCAGGCCAGCGCGCGATCCAGCAGCTCAACCACGTGCAAAACTTCCTGCCCCGTCTTCTGCATCGCCGCTCCCGCGCGCAAT
This sequence comes from uncultured Acidobacteriota bacterium, assembly GCA_963804655.1. Taxonomy (GTDB): domain Bacteria; phylum Acidobacteriota; class Terriglobia; order Acidiferrales; family UBA7541; genus Palsa-295. The sequence continues at coordinate 88,169 of CAWDRE010000006.1, forward strand.
TGCAAAATGCATCCCGGATTCGCCGTCGCGATCGCCCGAGCCTTCGTCGTGCCGATGCACTCCATCTTTCTCGCAAGGATCTCGAGCGACGTTTCGTTCTCGGTGACGTTGTACACGCCAGCCGATCCGCAACACTGCTCCGCCAGCGGCATCTCCACGAACTCAACGCCCGGAATCGCGCGCAACAATTCCCGTGGTGCCTCTCGAATCTTCTGTCCGTGCACCAGATGGCACGAATCCTGATAAGTGACGCGCAAAGGCAGCGGCCGCAGCGGCGCGCTCAACCCCAGATCAACCAGAAATTCCGTCACATCCCGCATCTTCGCGCTGAACTGCTGAGCCCGCGCCTGCGCTGCATCATCCCCAGTAAATAAATGCGTATATTCCTTCAAAGTGGACCCGCACCCCGCCGCGTTCGTTATGATCGCGTCAAAATCCTCGCTCAAAAACACGTCGAAATTCCGTCGCGCCAGCTCGCGCGCCACGTCGCGCACTCCCGCATGCGCCGCCAGCGCGCCGCAGCAGACTTGCCCGTCCGGCACCACCACTTCGCAGCCGTTCGCTTGCAGCACGCGAATCGTCGCGCGATTCAATTCGCTGAACGTCACCTGCGCCACGCAGCCCGCAAAAAACGCGACCCGCGCCCGCCGCTCGCCGCGCGCTGGAAACGTCTTGCCCAATTCGCCGAAGAAAAACTCGGAATCAATCGGCGGCAATAACTTTTCGCGGTTCTGCAAACCCAGCAGTCGCAAAATTCCCGTTCCGCGCGCCAGCGCCGCCAGCCCCGAACGCTGATAAATCTTCAAACCGCGCGCTGCTGCCGCAATCCTGCTGGGGTAGGGAAGCAATCGCCGGTAAACCAGATCGCGCAGCACGCGCGAAACCAACGGCCGCTTATATTTCTGCTCGATTTGCGCTCGCGCCAACTCCAGAATCTTCCCGTACTCCACGCCCGAAGGGCACACCGTCTCGCAATTGCGGCAATTCAGGCAGCGGTCAATGTGCGTGACGAACGCCTCGCCCAGTTCCAACCGCCCCTGATCCACCAGCGCCATCTGCCGTATGCGTCCGCGCGGCGAATCAGCTTCCTGTCCCCACAATCGGTAAGTCGGACAATTGTTTGCGCACAATCCGCAATGCACGCAGCGCGAATAATCGGCATATTCGGGTTTGTCCGTCGCGCTGAAGCCGCTCAGGGTAAGTGCGAACTCGCGCTGCGCATCATCATGCGATAGCGGTGAGGCCGCGCTGCTGGAATCCTGCGGTTGCGTATCGCGAGCCATCGCCTCAGATGCCTCCCACAAATCGCCCCGGACTCAAGACGCCGTGAGGATCGAACGCCCGCTTCACCTTTTGCATTTCCGCGAAGTCCGCGCGCGGTAATCCCCAAATCTTCAGCGCGCCCTTCCATTCCGCCGGACACCACGGAATCGTCGAATGTCCTCCCAGCTCCGCGCACGCCGCATGAATCGCATTCGCCACCGTCGCACAGCGCGCCCGCGCATCCTCACTGCGTTCCGCGGCCAAGAGCGCAAAATAAATCACTCCCAATCCCCGCGCCATCGCCGCCCAGCGCAACGAGCTGCTTTCTGCCGCCCGCTGCGCGCGCGCCAGCGCATCTTTCATCCGCATCGGCAGCACGCTCATCTTGACAATGGTCGCAGCCGGCGACGCAGCCATCGCAATGGGAATAAATTCGCGCTTGCGGTTGAAGGCCGGCCGCAAATCCTCGTCGCCGAGCACCGTAACTCCGCTCGCCCCAGCTTCCTCAGCCATTCGTTGCAAATCAGCGCCGCACCGCTCCAGCACGCCCCCGTTCCCCGCGTACCCCGTCGTCAGCGCCCATTCTCCGCGGGAAATCACTCCAGCGGGCATCGCTGCCGGCTCATAATGCGAAGCGGCCTCGCTTTCGAACAGCTCCGCCACACCCGGGCTAAGAATCTCCATCGTCAGCGGCGTCAGAACCGACTGCGCCACCCGATTGCGCATATCAAAAGCACTCTCGGCAGTCGCAAATCGCGCGACAAATCCCCGCGACCGGATCGGCATCGGGAAAGTCTTGAAGTTCACGCGCGTAATCACGCCCAGCGTCCCCAGCGCGCCGATCATCAACTTGTGGATATCGTAGCCCGTGACATTCTTCACCACGCGTCCGCCGCTCTTCGCCGCCACGCCCTCGCCCGTAACGAACTCCATCCCCAGCAGGAAATCGCGCGCCGTCCCGTAAAATTGCCGCAACGGCGAATCCACGCCGGACGCGACCAATCCGCCAATCGTCGTCTGCCCCAAAAACGGCGCCGCCAGCGGCAAAAACTGCCGGTGCTGGGCCAGTGTTTGCCCCAACGCGCGCAGCGGCACTCCCGCCTCCACGCTCAGAGTAAGATCGCCCGGGTCGTAAGCGATCACGCGATTCAGCCGCGTCATATCCAGCGCCAGATCGTAGCGGCTGGGCGCGAAACCCATCCCCAGTTTCGTCCGCGCGCCGCACGCCACGATCGCCAATTTCTCCGCTGCCGCAAATTTCACGATTTCCGCGACTTCCGCCGCCGTGCCCGGGCGCACCGCCGCGCCGGGCGTGTTGCCGCCAATCGCATAAGCAGCAAGCTGTGTGGGATCGCCCACGACGTTCGCGTGCCCAACGATATCGCCGAGCCGCGAACTGGCGCTTGTGCCGGTGACGTTCATGCCGCCGGCGCGCCCGCCATCGGCAGTGGCCGCACGTGGATTTCGCCGCAGCCTTTCGACGCGGGGAAAATCTTGTCGGGGTTCAACAGGCCAATTGGATTGAATGCACCGCGCACCCGCCGCATCAACTCCAGCTCCGCTTCGCTGAATAGCAGCGGCATCAAACGATCCTTCTCCATCCCCACGCCGTGCTCGCCGGTGATCGCGCCGCCCATGTCAATGCAGAATTGAATGATTTCGTCCGAAGCAGCGATCACCCGGCGAAATTGCGCCTCGTCGCGCGCGTCAAAAAGAATCAACGGATGCAGGTTGCCGTCTCCCGCATGAAAAATGTTGCCAATCTGAAATCCATATTTCTCCCCGATTTCATTGATCCGCCGCAAAGTCACCGGAAGTTTCGTCCGCGGGATCACTCCATCCTGCACGTAGTAAGTAGCCGAAAGCCGCCCCACCGCCCCAAACGCGTTCTTGCGCCCTTTCCACAATAAATCCCGCTCGCGCGCATCCCGCGCCACGCGCACCTCGCGCGCATGATGCAAGCGGCAAACCTCCGCAATCTCTTCGGCGTGCTGCTCCACCGCTTCGCGCAGGCCGTCTGCTTCCAGCAGCAGCACCGCCGCGCAGTCCAGCGGAAATCCCGCGTGAACGTAAGCTTCCACCGCCCGCAGCGTCCAGCCATCCAGCATTTCGCAAGCGGCCGGAGTGATTCCGCGCGAAGTGATCTCCACCACCGTTTCCGTCGCGTCGTCCAGCGTCTCGAAAATCGCCAGCAGCGTCTTCACCGCTTCCGGCAGCCGCGTCAATTTCACCGTGATTTCCGTGATCAGCGCCAGCGTCCCTTCGGACCCCACGAAAAGCCCCATCAAATCGTAGCCCGGTGCATCGAGCGCCGGGCTTCCGATCCGCGCCAGCTCGCCGGTAGGCAGAATCACTTCCATCGCCAGAACGTGATTGGTAGTCACGCCGTAAGCCAGCGTATGCGGACCGCCGGAATTTTCCGAAACGTTTCCGCCAATCGTGCAGGCTTTCTGGCTCGATGGGTCGGGAGCGAAATGTAGCCCCGCATGCGCCACCGCCGCGCTCAGATCCGAATTCACCACTCCCGGCTGCACCGTGGCGCGCTGATTTTCGATATCAATCTCCAGAATCCGGTTCATCCGCGAAAAAACGACCAGAATCCCGCCCTTCCGTGAAAGCGCCCCGCCCGAAAGCCCCGTTCCCGCGCCGCGCCCCACCAAAGGAATCTGGTATTGGTTCGCCAGCTTCACGATCCCCAGCACATCCGCCGTCGTCCGCGGAAACACCACGCAATTCGGCCGCGCCACTTCCACCGATCCATCGTATTCATACAAAAGCAGTTCCTCCGGCCGGTGCAGAACCCCGTCGGAACCCAGCAGCGTTTTCAAATCGTGGAGGAGTCGTGAATCCATGAAAGTGGCCCGCGCCCACACGCAAACTCAAAGCGCGCGCTTCAACGGCCACTATAGCCGTCTGTAACGATAGGCGTCAACGAGCTCGATAAATGACTGACAAAATGAGTTGTTTCGAGTCTTACCTTCTGTTCAGCGCCTCTGATCGTGACAGGCTAAGGCGATGGCGTCAGTTCTTGATCTTTCGAGGAGGGCTATCTACACTTTCGCAAATGCAAATTGCACCGGTTTTTGGAAGATCATTCGGAAAATTATACGGAAAGCCATGCTGGGGCGTGCGTCCTGGTCACGGATCTTTTCTCACGTTGGAATTTGGAAATCCTCGCCTGCGGGTACGTGAACCAATTGTCGCGAGCAGTTCCGCCTCGGCGAATGTCAAAGCGGCTTTGGCGCGTCGCATCGTTACCGCTCGGGGGGATTGGCATCTCTGGATCTATTGTTGCGATTGGACTGTGCTCTTTAAGGGCAAGCGCATCGGAGATAGTTCAGCGACACGGAAAATTCGTCGTGCAGCTGACTTCCTAAATGGCCAAAAGCTCGTCAGGTTTTCGATGTCACCTCGATATCTTACGTGCGCTTTTGAGTTTGATCTCGGCGCCACCTTGAATACCCGGCCTTTCGACAAGAAACTCGAACAGTGGCTGTTATATGAGCCGTCGCAGAAAGTCCTGGTCTTACGTGCCGACGGAAGGTACAAGCACCAGTGGTCGAACCAGCCGGGGAATCTTGGACAATGGAAGCCCGTCAGAATCAGTGTGTCCTGATTCGGCAAATGGTTTCCGCTCGGCGGCTGCCTGACGGGCGCTACCCGAGCCCCCGCAACTTTCGTATGCGCTTGATAATCTCCTTGGCCGTGGCGTTCGCGGCTTGGTCATTCGTCGCCCGCCCGTTGCGCGAAAATTCGAAAATCTCCGCGCCCGTGGGGTCGAAAACTTTCGTCACCGACGCGCTCCCGCCCGTGGGTCCATATGGAGTCATCACCGCCCCGCCCGCCGTTCCGTACGCCACCCGGTAGTCGAATCCCGTGTCCACCAGGACGAATCGCATGTGGTGATCCGCGCCGTGGTCGTTCAGCTTTTGAAACAGCAAACTACGATCCAATTGTGAAGCCTGAATCTTTATGCGGATCGTCACCTGGCCCATCGCCAGCGGTGCGAAGCAGCAGCCAAGAACCAAAAACAAAATCGTTCTGCGCAAAAGCTTCATAGCCCTCTCTTCCTCCCGGCGCCATTCCCGCATGTAATGAATCCGCAATCGAGCCTCCGCTCCGGTCCGCTCCGGCGCGCGGCTCGACCCTCGCGCTCCGTTTGCTAATTGCGCAGTATATGCTACAAATTCTGGGTCACGGTTTTTTCGAGGTATGCGTTGACCAAACCGAAAATACTCTCCACTCGCCCGCTTTTCCCCGCCGCGCGCGCGATCCTGGACCAGCATTGCGACGTGGACTACTGGTCCCCGCCCACTCGCGAGTCCCGCGCCGACCTCCTGCAGCGCGTCGCCGGCAAAGACGGCCTCGTCTGCATGCTCAACGAAAAAGTGAACGAAGAATTGCTCTCCGCCGCGCCCGCACTGCGCATTGCCGCCACGGTTTCCGTCGGCTATGACAATATAGATGTAGCGGCCTGCACCCGCCACAGAGTCGTCGCCACCAATACGCCCGGCGTCCTCGACGACACCACCGCCGATTTTGCCTGGGCTCTGCTCATGGCCGTCGCGCGCCGCGTTGTCGAAGGCGACGCCTTTGTGCGCAGCGGAACCTGGCAGGGCTTCGATCTCGATCAACTCGTCGGCGGCGACGTGTGGGGAAAAACGCTCGGCATTATCGGTTTTGGCCGCATTGGCCGGGAAGTCGCTCGCCGCGCCCTGGGATTTCGCATGCGCGTGATTTACAACAGCACCAAGCCCGCGCCCGCCGCTGCCGAAAGCGAGCTGCGCGCCGCATTTGTGGATCTCGATACGCTCTTCCGCGAATCCGATTTTATCAGCCTGCACGTGCCGCTCTTGCCTGATACCCGCCACCTCATCTGCGCGGAAAATCTCGAAAAAATGAAACGCACCGCGTTCCTCATCAATACCGCCCGCGGCCCCGTGATTGACGAAGCCGCCCTCGCCGACGCCCTCGAAAATAAAAAAATCGCCGGCGCCGCGCTCGATGTCTTCGAGCACGAGCCGCAAGTTCACCCGCGCCTCCTCTCCCGCCGCGACGTCATCCTCACCCCGCACATCGCCAGCGCTTCCGTCGAGACGCGCACCAAAATGGCGGTCATGGCCGCCAATAACGTAGTAGCTTTCTTCGCGGGCCAACTTCCGCCCAACGCACTGAATCCCGAAGCGCTGCCATCAAAATGATCCACTCAGCAATGCGAGAAGGCGAAATCAAAAACGCCGTCGAGTTCCAAAGACACAGAGCAATACAGCCGAGCCTTGATCTTTTCTCCTATCCTTTCTCTGTGCCTCTGTCTCCCAGTGGCCAATTTGCAGTTCCATGCCAAATCAATGAAGCAAACTGCTGAACACGTTTTTCGGCACACCCTCGCGGCGATTGACGTCTCCTCCGCGCTGGCCCGCAAGCTCCAACGCAGCGATTCCCGCATCTGCGTTGGTCCCGCTGAAATTGATCTGCGCGACTACTCCGCAATCGTAGCCATCGCCTTCGGCAAAGCCGCTTTCGCCATGGCGGACGGTTTAACCTCCATCCTCGCCCCGGAATTCCAGCCAGACGGTATTCTCGTCGTTCCCGCGCCGCCACCGCGCGCGCTTCCAGGCTGGGCCACGATCGTCGGCGGCCATCCCATCCCCACGGCGGCAAGCTTCCAGGCGGGCCGCGCAATTCTGGATCGCCTGGCCCGTTGCGACGAGCGCACCCTGATATTTTTCCTCATCTCCGGCGGCGGTTCCGCGCTGGTTGAACAGCCGCTCGACCCGCGCGTCACCCTGGAAGATTTTCAGCAACTCCATTCCGCGCTGGTCACCTGCGGCGCCCCCATCGAAGAAATCAATGCAGTCCGCAAGCATCTTTCCGCCACAAAAGGCGGCCGCCTCGCCGCCGCCGCGCCCCGCTCGATGAAATTAACCTTCGCCGTCAGCGATGTTCCGGAAGGCCAGGAATCCGCCCTTGCGTCCGGTCCCACCGTCCCAGACCCCACCACTCTCCGCGACATGCAGGAAATCATCCGCGGATACGCGCTGCTGCGGAAATTTCCGCTATCGGTGCGCGAAATGCTCGAGCAAGCCAGCCTCCCCGAAACTCCCAAAGCAAACGATCCCGCCTTCGCTCGCTCCCATTTCGAAATCTTGCTCGGCGAACACGATTTGCTCCACTCCGCGCACCACTGCTGCGAAGCCGAAGGTTTTATCTGCATGGTGGACGCCGAAACGGATGGCTGGCCGCTGGAAAAAGCCGCGGATCATTTGCTGCGCGAGTTGGACAATTTGCAGCAGCAATATCCCGGCAAGCGCGTAGCGATTTTCTCGGGCGGGGAACTAAGCAGCCCGGTGACGGGGCAGGGAAGCGGCGGACGCAATTCCGCCTTCGTGCTCGCATGCGTTACGAAAATTGCCGGACAGAAAATCGCGGTCCTCAGCGCGGGAACCGACGGCGTTGACGGCAATAGCCCCGCGGCCGGCGCAATCGCCGACGGTGAATCTCTGGCGCGGGCACGCGCCGCTGGCCTGGATCCCGCCGATTTCGCGGCAAGCTGCGACGCCTACAATTTCTTCGCGAGCCTCAACGATGCCATCGTCACCGGCCCAACAGGCAACAATCTTCGCGACCTGCGCATCCTGCTGGCGTACTAAGCAGCACGTCGAGCGCGATCCGAGGCGCCGGCCCGCCTGCCGGTGGGCAGGCGTCCCACCGGCTCTTCGCGCCGATGAAGCCCGCGCCACAATAACGTCCCGCCAGCCTCAAATCCAACATTTTCTCCGCGCGCCTAAACGACGCCATTAGTATCGAGGCTAGCCTCGCCTAACGCATTGCAAGTTCGCCCGAGCGAAATTCCCCGCTACCTCTTCGTATCACCAAGCTGCGTCTCGATCTTCCCCAGCCGCGTATTGATCTCATCCATCTGCTTCTGCAGCTGCTTCAACGCATCCAGCGTCGTTTCCTGTCCGCTCCCCGAAGCCGAAGCCTGAGCTGAGGTCGCAGCCGGAGCCGCACCACTAGCGCTCGCAGCCGCCGGCGCCTGATTTGCACTCGCGCCAGCAGTCCCGCTCGCCTTCGCCTTCAACCCCTGAATCTGCATCTCCACAAACGGCGCGTCCCCCAAATTCAGGTCGCCCGATTTAACCAGCTCTTCCAACGGCTCAATCGCGTCAGGATCCCCGCGCTGCCCCAGCGCAAAGAGCGTGGTGAATTTCACGTCCGTATAAGGCTCGCGAATATACGAAATCAGCGTCCGCGTGATCGTTTTGTTCTTCAGATCCATTTCCGCCACCGCCCTGATCGCCGCTCCGCGCGTCTCCAAATCTTTTCCCGGAGCCGACCACTCCAGCAGTGCCAGAACCGCTCGGTCATCGCCCAGCGATCCGAGCCCTTCCAGCGCTCCATTGCGAATCGTATCGTTGGGAGACTCGGTTTTCACCGCCGCGGTCAGAATGTCATACGCATTCGGCGCCTTGATTTCCCCAATGGCATTTAACGCCGCAGCGCGCACGCCGTAAGCCTTATCCGTGGACGCAATCTCCGTCAGCTTTGGCCCCAGCGACCCGTCTTCGCTGAAATTCCCCAGCTGTTGCACCGCCACTTTGCGAACCCACGGCTTGTCGTCGTGCACCGCCGCCAGAATCTGCTGCTCCGCTCCGTTGCCGCCGATCTTGCCCAGTGCTTTGAGCGATTCCGCGCGAATTCCCCAGAAGGGATCGTGTTGCGCCGCATAACCCAGCGCCGCCACCACTTCCGGATTGTCCCGCATCTCTCCCAGCGCCACCGCCGCGTCGGCCCGGTCCGGCACCGTCTCCGCGTTCTTCAATTGATAGATCAGCGCCGCCGCGTCTTTCTTGAATTCCACCGATTTCAGAACATTGTCGCCCTTATCGAAAACCACCATCAAAGGCGCGCCATCAGCCGGCAGAGTGAACGTCTCCTCCGCCTTGCTCACCACGATCGGATAAGTCTTGTGTCCGCTCGCCGTCGCGATCTCGATTTCCACCGGCATGTCGAACAATTCCACCATGCCTTCCACCTTCTGCGTCTGCTTCACGTTCAATTTCACCTGGTGCGCCGCGTCGTCGTACGTGTAGCTCACCGCATACTTGGGCGCGCCCGCTCGCCAGATCCACTGCTGGAAAAAATGATCCACGTTCGTAGCCGTGGATTGATCAATCGCCTTTTCCAGATCGGCCGTCACCACGTTCTGATTGCGATTCACTTCCAGGTAGTGATGCAGCCCGCGGAAGAAATCCTCATCACCCAGCTTGGTGCGCAGCATCTTCAGCACCCAGCCGCCCTTGGTGTAAACGTTCCCCGCGTACTCGATGCCATCCGTGAAGTTCCGCGTCACGATCGGCACCGGATACATCCGCTTCTCCCGGAACCAGCTCGCCTGATCGCGCCAGAATTCGTACGCCGCATCATCCGCGCCATAATGCTGCTCCGCCCAATAATGTTCGAAATATGTCGCGAATCCCTCGTTCAACCAGATATTCGCCCAGTCCCGGCAAGTCACCAGGTCGCCGAACCACTGGTGCGCCAGCTCGTGCGAATCCAGATCGTCCGAGCTCTGCCGCAATTCCGGCGCCAGCTTCGGATTCACCAGGCTGCGCGCCGTCAGCGTCGTCGCGCTGGTATTTTCCATCCCGCCCTCGACGAAATCGTTCACCGAAGTCTGCGCGTACTGCGCCCACGGATATTTCACTCCCAGCTTGTCCGAAAAAAGATCCAGCATTTGCGTGGTCCGCGCGAAGGTGGGCTCGATCGTATCTGCCTGTCCGCGCGGCACCACAAAACGCACCGGTATCCCACGCCACGTTTCCTTCTTCTCCACGAATTCTCCCGCCACCGCGCTGATCAGGTACGTGGAAAGCGGCTCGGACTGTTTCCAGTCCCAGGTCTTCTCGCCGTCCGCTTCGTCCTTCACGCTCACCAGCTGTCCGTTGGAAATCGTGATCCACGTCGCCGGAACCGTCAGGATCATTTCCGAAGTGGTGCGGTCGTTCGGGTAGTCGTAGATGGGAATGTAATAGCGCGTATCCTCCGCCTCGCCCTGCGTCCACACTTCCTTCGGACGGTTCGGATAATTCTTGTCCGGCAGCACGAAGTACAACCCCTTCTTCGGCTGCCCTTCGTAGCGGATAAAAATCTCGTGCCGCTCGCCGCGCTTCGAGGGATGCTCCAGCGGCACAATCACATCCTTGTCCGTGACGGAAAATTTCGCCTCTTTGCCGTCCAGCGTCACTGCCTCAATCTTCAGTTCCACGGAATCGAATTTCACCTGCGACACGTCGTCACGCAGCATTGCAATGCTGTGCGTCACTTCGCCCCGCACGCTGCGGTGCTCCGTATCAAACCATAGGTGCGTCTTCACATTCTGCAAATCGTAATCGCGGCTCCGCGCGTAAGGCTCGTCCGCGCGCCCCGGCGCGGCTGTCAGCAGCGCCACAGACAGCAGCACGGCGCACAAAACCTTCGGCACACACCGGCGAATCCGCCCCAAAATCTCAATCATTCTCGTCTCCCTCAGTCGAATAAACGTCAGCGGCCAAACAAATAATTATAATACGGCGAGCGGAAATTGCGAGGTTCGTATTCTGCGCAAAATTCGGCGTGCTCTGGGAATTAGACGGATTCAATCACAACAAGATAGCGGGACTCGGCGGCAAAGAATCCAGGCCCCGGTAGAGAAGTTGCAGGGAGCGCGCGCGACGCTCGAAACCCGCTGCGATCAGTCCAGGCTTTTCTTCAAATCGGGGCCAATGCGCTCGATAATAGGCATGTCCGGATCGTCGCCCACGTATTGGTTCACCACGGCGCCATCTCTGCCAATTAAGACATACGTCGGCAGAGCGCTGGCCCCATATTGCCGCATCATCTCGTGGTTCGTATCCAACCGCTGCGTCCAGGTCATATCGTTTTGCGCGACGAATTCGTGCCAGGCGCCCTCATCATCATCTTCGCTCACGCTGATAATTTCCAGTTGGTCGCCGCCGTACACCGACTGTACCTGTTTCAGTCCCGGCAAAGCGTGACGGCACGGCCCGCACCAGGTTGCCCAGAAATCCAGCAGCGTCACCTTTCCGGAATGTGACGATCCTCCATCCGCAAATCCCGGCGCCTTCTCCCCGCTGCTGATCGGCGCTCTCGGCATGTTTTCATCATCGAATATTTTCACCGCTTTCGCTTGCGTGCTTCGTCGCGCCCGCTCCCGCCGCGCCAATTCGCCCAGCGTCATCGGCTGCTCGGGCTGGATGAAATCAGCGCTCGCGGCGCTAGCCGCGGCAGGCTTCGCGGTAACCGAAGCCGAACTGGATGACGAAGCCGGCCCCGAAGACGAGACGGAAGAGGAAGCCGAAGGCGAGCCTGCTGCCGAGGCCGAAGCCGGCGACGCCGGCGCCGAATTCTTCGCCACGGTCTGGGGAGCCTGCTGCGGCGCCGTCTGTCCAAGCACCGGGCCGGCAAGCGCCATCGCCAGAATTCCCGCGGCCAAAATGACGATTTGTTTGCTCATGAGTGCGGCTCCCTGAGATCGCTCCCATTTCGTTCGGGCCGAATCCCCGCACCAACTCACTGCTCGCCCCCCGCTCCCTCGGTCTTCAGGAAAACCGAATCGTCCACCGGCGGATTATTCTTGATCTGCGTGATCCGCACCGTAAACACGTTGCCCTTTTCCACATGCTTGATGCGAAACGGAAAATACGCGCCGTCCACCTCCCGGTAGTCATCCGTGAACGTCTGCACCATGTAGTCGCCTTCCTCGCGATGGATCGTATCGTCCGCGCGCACCGCGAACCCGCTCTCCTCGTCGAAGTAAATCTTCGACGTGATCTTTTTGTCCGGCGCGAACTCCACCACGTATGTCGAATGCGTTCCCACTTGCGCCGTTCCGGTCACTCGTCCGCTCCACATCATCAAGGCCGCCGCGCTCGTGGTGTTGAAGTTCGCCAGCCGTAGCCGGCTTTCCAGAGCCGCGCCCGTGAATTCGTGCATGCCTCCGCGCGGGTCTTCAATCCAGGCGGACTTGCCGTCGCAAACTTCGCGCAGCGCCAGGCCGTTGGGAAAAGTAGTCTTGATGTATCTCTTATTCGGGGCCTTGCTGATGATCTCGATTCCGGCAAAACCGGAAAGGTCCTCCGGCTGGTAGATTCCCTTCATCGTGCGCGTCGTGAATCCGGACCACACTTCGCGCCCGCCAATGGCTTTCTCAAACTTCTGCAGAATCTCGCTGGTCGTCGGAAGCGGCGCGTCTGCGCCCGGCGCCACGGCCGCGCTCGCGTGCACTGTCGTCACCGTCGCAGCCGATGCGGCTCCGGTTTGCGCCGCGGCGCGCCCCGCGTACACCGATAGCAATGCCACGGACATGAACACACAAGCCCAATGTTTCGGCTTCATCGAAGACCTCCGGGTCCAGCATCCTGCTTCTTCAAATTATGCAAGGTACCCGGAAGCCAAGTCAGTTTATTGCCCAGGAGAGTAGCCGACTAAGAAACTGTACCGAGGGACAGTCGTCGCTGAACGTACCGCTCTCAGCAGCCGAAGCTTTTTCGTTAATCTTTACAGCAGACCCTTGGCCATGCCGCCATCCACCGGGATCGTCGTGCCGGTAATCGAACTGGCTCGCTCCGACGCCAAAAAAGCCACCAGCGCCGCAAATTCATCGGGCCGCGCAAACCTTCCGATCGGCACGCTCGCCGCCGCCTGTTTCAACATCTCTTCGTATTTCACTCCCGCATCCTTCGCGCGCTTCTCGAAAAGCTCCGTCAATCGGTCCGTCAACGTATATCCCGGACAAACATTGTTCACCGTGATTCCGTCCGCGCCGAATTCATTCGCCAGCGTCTTGGCCATTCCCGTCACGCCCGCGCGCAACGAATTAGAAAGCATCAACCCGTCAATCGGCTGCTTCACGGAAATCGAAGTGATCGTAATCAATCGTCCCCAATGGCGCCGCTGCATTCGCGGCAGCACTTCGCGCGCGAAATACACCGCGCTCAGCAAAGTCAGGTTCGCCGCCGCGCGCCATTCCTCCAGCGTGGTGTCCAGAAACTTCTTGGATGGCGGGCCGCCCGCGTTCGTCACGCAGATATCGATACGCCCGAATTTCTTCTCCACGGCGTCAACGAAATCGCGCACCGCATCCGCGTTGGTCACGTCCACGGCGCGCCAGAAAACTTCGCGTCCCGCCGCCCCCCCGATTTCTTTCGCGGTTTGCTCCACCTCTGCGGCGGTGCGCGCGCAAATCGCCACTTCGCATCCCTCTTTCGCGAATTCCTCCGCCGCCGCGCGGCCCAGTCCCTTGCTCGCCGCCGCCACGATTGCCACTCGCCCCTTCAGTCCCAGGTCCATCGTTTTAGTCCTTTGCTGCGCCGCCGCGCAGGTATGCATCGTCCTTCGCAATCCAGTCTTCCCGCCGCGGCGCGAAGAAATCTATATCCACCGTATCTTCCAACGCCTCCGCTTTGTGCGGCACGTGCGCGGGAATCAGGATGATTTCACCCGCGCTCACCACCGCCTCTCCATCGTCGAAATAAAATCTCAAAGCGCCCGAAAGGATCAGCGAAAATTGTTCGCTGCGGTGCGCATGCCGCGGCACGATCCCTCCCCGCGCAATGAAAATCCGCGCCAGGGTCGCGTCCTCGCCGTTCAACATCTGCCGCGTGATATGCGTGCTCAGATTTTCCAATTCCACCTTCTCGAACGAAGTAGCTGCTGGCATCCTCACTCCTCCAAAAACGAAATTCCTCGCCCAGAATCGTCCATCGAAACCCGCAAATCGTCAATCCCTACTCCGAATCGCGGGTGGCGCGAACGCCAAACCACGTATCCGCGACGCTGTAAATGACCGTACGCCGCTTGGAATCAAGCGCATTTAATTCTGCGTCTCGATGCCTCCGCGGCCAATTCGTCCTTCCCCCCAGCCAAACGAAAATATTGTCGCGCAACCGCCCTTCGACTAATATGCCCGCGTGACACCTCTCGCCTGGCACGCGCCGCTCGTGCTCCAAACCCTGAAGCAGCACGCTGCTGAACCACGCAGCGCCGACGATAGGCGCGAACCGAGCAAGCGAAACGCACAAAACCCATGCGCGGCTGAATTTCGTACAGGAGGTGAAGCATGTATCGCCTAACCGGTCAGGTCCTGATCTTCCTCGCGCTCGCCGCCACCGCGTCGGCGCAATTCAGCAAAAGCATCTCCGTAGCAGCCGGCACTCCCGAAGATAAAGCGCTGGCCGACATCTACGCCGCCCCGGACGGGCCCGACAAAATCGCCCTGCTCGATAAATTCATGGCCGACTACGGCAAGGGCGATCTCGAGCTCCTGGGCGACCAGCTCTACGTCCAGTCTTACCTCGCGCAAAAGAATTACCCCAAGGTTTACGAATTCGGCGACAAAGTTTTGGCGCTCGATCCCAATAGCTTCTCCACCGCCGTCAATATGGTCCACGCCGCGGACGAACAGGGCGACCTCGCCAAGGTATTCGACGAGGGCGCAAAAGTCGCCGCCATCGTAGCGCGCTATAAAGCCTCGCCCCCGCCGGACGACACGCCGGCAGACCGCTGGGCGACTCAGAAAGACGCCGCCTTGAAATACGCGCAAGGTGATATTGACTACGTGCAGTACGCCATGGTCAACGCCGCGTACAAGACCACTGATCCCACGGCCCGTGCCGCTCTGTTCGAGCGCTTCGTCGCCCTCTTTCCCGATTCCAGTTACACCACCACCGTGCGCGAACAGACCGCCGTCGCCTATCAACAAGCCCAGAACCAGCCGAAAATGCTCGCCGCCGCGCAAAACGTTCTCGCTGCCGATCCCAACAATATCTCCATGCTCCTGTTGCTCGCGGACACCTGGTGCAATGATCCGAAGCAACTCGACAAAGCCGCCGCGGACGCCCAAAAAGCACTCGAATTGTTGGCGCAGGCAAAAAAGCCGGACAACGTAGCGGACGATCAATGGCAAAAGCAGATTTCGCTGCAGAAGGGTCTGGCCTATTCTTCATTAGGCGAAGTGAACGTGAACAAGGGCCGCAACCCCCAGGCCGTGGACGCGTTCAAACAAGCCGCCCCGCTGCTTAAATCCGACAACTTCAGCTACGCGCAAAATCAATATCGTCTGGGTTTCACTCTGGCAAAAATGCAGCGCATTCCCGAAGCCCGTGTAGTCCTCACGGAAGTGCTGTCCTACAACACGCCCTATAAACAACTAGCCCTGGACACCCTGAACAAAATCGGTGGCCCCATCACCAACAAGCCAACGCACAAGAAATCCTGACCAGGCAATTGCGAAACGAGGGAGGCGCGCGGATCGAACCCCGAAGCGCGTAAGGTGGCGGAGAGGGTGGGATTTGAACCCACGAGCCCGGTTTTGCCAGGCTACCCGCTTTCGAGGCGGGCTCTTTCAACCGCTCAGACACCTCTCCGCGGCTGCAGCCTCATAAGCTTAGCAAACGCGCCCAACCCTCACAACCATCCACGCCCGTCACTGTTCCCATAGCGGTTTGAGCGCGATGGAGAATCACCGCGCCAGATCGCCCCGGGTTCTCGTCGCAAGCGGACCGCTGCCATCTTCAATCCATCTCAAACGTCACGTACATATACTTGCTGTCCCGCTCCACCTGCAAAACTCCCGCCGCCCCCACGGGCAGCTCCTTCAAACCCGCGCGCAATCCCTCCAGCGTCGTCACCGGCTTCCCATTCAACGCATGAATCACGTCCCCCGGCTGCAAGTCCGCCTCCACCCCCAATAAATCCGCGGCCATCGCCGCCACGATCACCCCCGACGGCTCCCGCAAATCCTCCAACTGCTTCGCCAACTCATCATCAATCGCCACCGCAAAAATTCCCAGCTTCGCCACCAGGTCCTTTTGCGGGTCCACCAGGTCGCCCAATTGATCCACGTCGTTCTTCTGCTCGGTAACTGGAATCGTCAACGTCAACGTTTGGTCGCCGCGCAACACTTCTGCCTTCACCGCGGCGCCTGCCGGCCGCGTCGAAACGATCATTTCCGCCAGCGGCACGCTCCCGATCGCTCTCGCATCCAGGCTCAGCAAAATATCCTGTATCTGCAATCCCGCTTTATCCGCCGGGCCGTCGGGTGTCACGTCTGAAACCACCACGCCGCGTTGCTTCTTCAACGAAAGTCCCGCCGCCAGGTCCGGGGTAATTTCCTGCAAATCTGCCCCGATAACGCTGCGGTGTACTCGCCCGTACTTCCGCAGTTCGTGATAAACAAATTCCACCACGCTGCTGGGTATCGCAAACCCCAACCCCTGGCTGCCGCCCGATTCCGTCAATATAAATGTATTGATGCCCACCAGCTCGCCGCTCGTGTTCACCAGCGGCCCGCCGCTATTTCCCGGATTGATCGGCGCATCGGTCTGGATATAGACCGACGGCACGTCCGGATCCGCCTGCCGCGCCACCGCGCTCACCACTCCCATCGTCACCGAATTTTCCAGCCCCTCGGGATTTCCGAAAGCCAGCACCAGCTCGCCCTTTTTCAATTTCGTGTAATCCGCGAAGCCGATCGCCGGCAGATTATTCTGTTCCACTTTCAAAAGCGCGATGTCAATCGTCGGCGCAATTCCGATAATGCGCGCTTCAATCGGCGGACTGTGCTCGCCCAGCCCCAGGCTCGCGCGCACTTGTGAATCACCGGCCGTCGAAGGCGTCAGCACCACGCGCACGCGCTGCGCTCCCTTTACCACGTGCGCGTTCGTGATGATGTAGCCGTCCGAATCCACGATCACGCCCGAACCCAGGCTGCGCTGCCGCCCGATCATGCTGGATTCGTCTGAGCTCTTGTCTTCCACCGCCCGGTAACCCGTCACCTGCACCTGCACAATCGCAGGCGACACCCGCGCCGTGAGCTCCTCCAGCGATTCGTTGAATTCCGCCAGCAGATCCTTCCGCGCGCTTTCCGCGGGAGTCTTCGGCGCCTGCGCATCCTGCGCGCTTTGCGCGTCCCGAGCCGTCTGCGCCGGCAGCCCAGCCGTCGCGCAAAAGGAAAATGCCGCGCCCAGCAACAAAAATCGCGCCGCGCCTCGTGCCATCCTTGCGATATCGCCGATCATCCTCGATCTCCTGAAAGCAGCGCCGATTCGTTACCGCCGCGCCGCAAAAAAATCCTTCAGCAAAGCCGCCGCTTCCTCCGCCATCACTCCCGCGGTCACCGCCACCCGATGATTCAATTGCGCGTGATCCAGCACACTAAAACAGGACCGCACCGCGCCGCCTTTCGCATCCTCCGCGCCGTACACCAGCCGCGCAATCCGCGCCTGGATCATCGCCCCGGCGCACATCGCGCAAGGCTCAATCGTCACGTAAAGCGTCGCCCCCAACAGCCGGTAATTCCCAATCTTCCGCGCCGCCTCGCGCAACGCCACCATCTCCGCATGCGCCGTTGGATCGCAATCCACGATCGTGCCGTTCCCAGCCCGCGCCACGATTGCATCATCCATCACAATCACCGCGCCCACCGGCACTTCGCCCCGTTCCCGAGCCGCGCGTGCCTCGTCCAACGCCGCGCGCATGAACCGCGTGTCCCTGTCATCCATAGCGCTCATTTTTCGCAGAATAGCACGGATGCGGAGCCCGATTGATACGGCTCCATCGACGACTCGTCGTGCGTGAGACACGTTCGGCCACTTGGCTCACTAGCCGGAATGATCTCGAGCGGGTGACTTCTGATACCCTAGGAGCACATTGAGAAACCGGAGGTCCCACTCCCGGCAAGAGACGAATGGACGTCTGTTTCTAGGCTTCGCGGGAGTGCTGGTAATGGGCTTTGGAGTTATCACCTTGCTCGGAGGAAAACTGCACTATCAAAACTATTGGCATGGTTCGGTGTTCGCACCGTTTGCATTGTTCATAGGAGCGTTAATGCTATTCGTGGCGATTAAGGGCGGGCGATTCTGATTCGCGCCGTCTGGCTCGCAACCCGCTCCAGCCACCAGCCACTCGTCACTAGCCACTGCCGTTTTCGCCAAACCACCGCGCGCCCAAAATCCCCGCAACGCCTCTATTGACTTCCGCAAACCGCCCAGTCACAATCCACCAAATGAACGAACTTCTGCGCCGCGTCTTTCTGGTGGACCTCATCAAAGGCATGTGGCTGACCTTTCGCTATCAGGCGCCCAAGAACGTTTACACGGAGCAATATCCCCAAGAGCGCCCCATGGTCGCCGAACGCTATCGCGGCGCCCCGCGCCTGAACATCAATCCCGAAACCGGCGAATCGCTCTGCATTTCCTGCAATCTTTGCGCGCTGGCCTGCCCCGAAAATTTGATCGTAGTCGGCTGGCTGCGCGATGACGCCACTCGCCGCAAAGTCCTGACCACGTTCACCTACGACACCTCCCGCTGCATGTTCTGCGGCCTCTGCGAAGACGCCTGTCCCACCGATTGCCTCGAATTAACCCAGGATTTCGAAATGGCCCACTACAGCCGCGAAGGTGCCATCTGGGATCGCCACCGCCTCGAAGTCGGCCCCACCCCTACGCATTACACGCGTTAAGCTCTCGCCGCATACCCGTCACTTTGCGGGTACGAACCTCTGGTATTACTACCCGGACCGCGCTACTATCTGCTCAATTCTAGGAGGCCGCCCATGAAACGCGTCGCTCTGGCTATTCTCGTGTCGCTGCTCTTCTCATCGATTAGCTTCGCTCAGCAGAACCCCGCAGATGCGCCAGCCTCAAAGGAAGATATTGAAAAGTATCTCGAAGTCATGCACACACGCGCCCTGATGAAGACAATGCTCGAAGCGATGAAAAACCAAGTCAGTCAGATGACCCACGAACAAATGAAGAAGCAGACCAACTTACCGCCTGACGCCGAAGTCCGCATGAACAAAATGATGGATGACATATTTAAGGACTTCCCTTACGAGGACCTCTTGCAGGCGATGATTCCCGTGTACCAAAAGCATCTGACCAAAGGCGACGTCGAGGCGCTCACCGCATTTTATTCGGGCCCGACGGGCCAGAAAGTCCTCAAGGAAATGCCTGCCATTACCACGGAGGCTATGCAAGCCTCTTCAGGGGTCTATCAGAAATTAATGGCGAAAGCCCACGACCGTGTCCAGAGCGAACTCGCTGAGATGCAAAAAGAATCACAAGGAAACTCCGACAAGGAGCCGCCACCTACATCCAACTGAACCTGAGCCAGTAATCAGACTTCGCGTTATCTTTTGCCCTCGCCCGCCTCGCGTTATAAGATGTCGCCTTCGCATTTGCTTTTCGGGGAATGATGGAACTTCGCAAAGATCCAATCACTCGCAGTTGGGTTGTGGCTGGCCATCCGGAGCGCGAAAAAGTTCGCCCCGACCCCTGTCCGCTTTGCCCCGAAAACCGCCTGGAAACCAAAACGCTCCTCGATCTCCCTCCGCAAGGCAGATGGCAAGTTCGCGTCTATCCGCATTTCCGCCCCCTCTACCGCATCGAAGGAGATCCCGGCCGCAGCGCCGAAGGCATCTACGATCGCATGGCCGCCGTCGGCGCGCATGAAATCGTGGTGGAAACTCCCGAGCACACTCGTACTCTCGCGCAGATGTCCGAAGAAGATATCGAGCGTGTCCTCGACGCCTGGGCCCGCCGCATCGCCGATCTAAAGCGCGACGCCCGTTTCAAATATGTCGCCGTCTTCAAAAATACCGGCGTCCAGGCCGGAGAAGAATGGCCCCACGCCCACTCTCAAATCACCGCCACCACTTTCGTCCCGCGCCGCATCCTTTACGAATTGCGCGCCGCTCGCGAATGGTTCCGCGAACGCGAACGCTGCGTCTTCTGCGACATCCTGCGCCAGGATATGCGCCAGGCCAAACGCATGGTGGATAGCTCCGGCGATTATCATGCCTTTTGCCCCTACGCTTCGCGCGTCCCGTACGAAGTCTGGATTCTTCCGCGCACTCACAATCATCAATTCGAAACCGTGCTCTCCGGAGAAAATCGCCGCCATCTGGCCAGCCTCCTCGGCCGTACCCTGCGCCGCTTGCTCCAGGTTTCGCCCAGCTACCATCTCGTCTTGCACACCGCGCCCAATACTCTGCAAACCAAGGGTGAACTCAGCGCCTACTGGCGCACCATCGCCGGCGATTACCACTGGCATTTCGAAATCCTTCCCATCGTCGAGCAGCGCAGCAAGTCTTACAGCATCAAAGAAGTCTATTTCAACGGCACGCTTCCCGAAGAAGCCGCCGAGCGCCTCCGCCAGCTCGATCCCGCAATCAAATGACGAACCTGGCTGCCACTCTCTTGACCGAGCCTGCTCCGCAGCGTGGCGGAATCATCTTCAAGCTCATGTTCCTGTTCGCCGTCGTCGTCCTGCTCGCCATCCTCTATCTTGTGCGCGTCCCGCTGCTGCGTTTCGCCGGGGAATTCTGGATTGTGGACGACGCGCCGGAATCTTCCGACGTCATCATCGTTTTAAGCGGCGACAATTTCGACGCCGTTAGGGCCGCGCGCGCCGCCGCTCTCTTCCGCGCCGGCCTCGCCCCGCGCGTCGTCGCCACTGGACGCGCCCTGCGCTCCTACGCCACCACCACCGAACTGATGAAGCGCGATCTCATTGACCACGGCGTCCCTGTAGCCGCTGTCATTCCCTTCACTCATCGTGCCGACGACACGCGCGACGAAGCCATCGCCGTCAGCGAATTCGTTGCCTCTCACGGCTGGAAAAAAATCCTGCTGGTCACGTCCAATTACCACACCCGCCGCGCGGAATATTTCTACGCACGCACTCTGCCCCCCGGCACCCAGCTTCGCGTGATCTCCGCCCCGGACACCGAATACGATCCGCAAAGCTGGTGGCGCACCCGCGACGGCCTGAGAATTTTCTTCCACGAAGCCGGCGGATACCTGGCTGCCCTCTGGGACATGCGCCACGCCGACGTCCGCACCACGTAATGTCCTGACGCCCCGGCCGCTTGTGCAAAAATTAGGGGGATGTCATCCCGAGCGGAGCGAGGGACCTGCTTTTCCCTGAATTCTCTAGAAGAACTCCCTCCTGCTACCAATGAGCTGGCGCGCCTCCCCCCGTTTCGCCCCATCTTTTCCGTACTCCGCGCAACGCGTTAACACTTAAGTACGTTCGCCCCTTTCGCTCCGGTACGCCTCTGTACTATAGTGTCCGGGAATCACTTCAGGGTCCTGCCACCCGGCGCGGGGTCCGAAATTACTGGGGGAAAATATGATGTGGCGTAAAAACGAAGAGGCCAAGCCATCTTCGCCGGGTTCCAACGCGTCCGACGCAACTTCCGCTCCGGCGAAACAAAATCAAACAGCGATATCGTCGCTAAGCACGCAGGCGTCCGCGCAGCCGTCAACCACGCCTGCGATCGCCGCCGCGCCTGCCGCGGCTACCACACCAGCGCCAGCGGCCACTGTTCCAGTCGCCGCGCCGGCTCCCGCGCCAACCGCCATTTCCAGCTCCACCATCGGCGCCGGACTGAAAATCCGCGGCGACATTTCCGGCAACTCCAACTTGGTCATCGAAGGCGACGTGCAGGGAAAAGTTCAGATGATCAATGGACGCGTCACCGTCGGCCCCACCGGCCGTGTCCACGCCGATATCGAAGCCCTGGAAATTTCCATTGATGGCAACGTCCAAGGCAATCTGAAGGCCACCGAAAGTGTCCGCTTGGGCGCGCACAGTCACGTGCAGGGCAGCATCCTCACCCGTCGCATCGCGATTGATGACGGCGCTCGCCTCCGCGGCAAAGTCGAAATGATTCGCGCCAACGATTCCGCGAATCCTTCCATCACCGCGCCGTCCGAAGAAAATTCCAAATCTTCCGCGGGTCCCAGGGCGGCTGCGGCTGCCGGCTCGCAAGGTAGCTAGAGCGTCCCATGAACTGGATGGCCAAAACACGGCCGAACGCGGGGCTGCCCACCAGAAATCCGGCGAAGCCCGGTCCCGCGGCGGCCTCCGCGGCTCCTGCGTCTCCAAACTCCCGCATCTCCAACGGCCTGAAAGAATTTCTCTGGCTGATCACCGACGCCGGCCAACAGGGCAAAATTCTCGATCTCGGCGCCGTCTTTCAATCCACCGTTATGTTTTTCATCGAGAAAGGTTTTCGTCTCTCCACCGAGGATTTGCTCCGCTCTTGGAAGGAATTTCTGCTCGCCGAAGAGGAAAATCTGCGCAACGCCAAAGTCGGCGACGAAACCGGCCGCGTCTCGCAAGGCATGCTCGCCGGAAAATTTCTCGATACTGCGCTGCAATATCCGGAAGACACCTTCAATGGCGTGCTGGCCTGGGACCTCTTCGATTACCTCGACGCGGAACTCTTGCCCCGCGTCATGGAAAGAATCTATACCCTGATGCGCCCCGGCGGCGCCGTCCTCGCCTCCTTCCACAGTCGCGCGCCCGAACGCTTCCACCGCTACAAAATCGTGGATTCGCAAACCGTCGAGCTCGTCCCTGCCCCCACGCTGGCAGTTCACGCTCGCATATTTCAGAATCGCGAAATTCTCGATATCTTCGGCAAGTTCCGCTCCTCCAAAACCTTCGTAGGCCGCGACCAGGTCCGCGAAGCGCTCTTTCTGAAATAAATTCGGCGAACCGTCCCCGCGCAAATTTTCTCGCGCTCTCCGCGCAAAACTTTCCAGTTGCAATCACCACTCCGCGGGAGTAAAACGACAACTGTAAGTCGTTTTTGCGCGGAGGATGCTGTATGACGCCACCGGGCAGGAGACTTTGAGCTAATCACCGTTTACACACCGCTTTTGCGGTGCGAAACCGCCACGGCACCTTCGGCGCCACGGCGGCCTACGGAAGAAGCAAAACGGGGAGCCGCCAGGCTCCCCGTTTTGCGTTTCACACCAAATAAACCCTCCACACCGCGCTGCCTCACGCCAAGCCGGACGCTGCCGAGGCGCAGCCTTCGTCGGCTGCTCTACTCTTCCTCCGTCTGCGGCCCTTTCAACTCGCCAGCTCCCTTGCGCCCCCGCGCCTTCCAGGCCGAATAAATAGCAGGCAGCAAAGACAAAAAAATCACGATAGCGATCACGTAATGAATCCGCTTATCAATGTTCGGTATCGTGTTCCCCAGCGTGTAGCCCAGCAGAATCATTCCCCACACCCACAAAAATCCGCCGAAAATGTCATACACCAGATATTTCGTATAGCTCATCCGCGCCGCGCCGGCCACGGGCGGGCAAAACGTCCGCACAATCGGTATAAACCGCGCCAGAATAATCGTTCGCGCCCCATTCCTCTCGTAAAACTCATGCGCCTGCCTCAGGTGGCTCTTCCGGAAGAACCGCGAATCTTCCCGCTGGTACAGTTTCTCTCCCATCGTCCGCCCGATCAGGTAACCAAGCTGATCTCCCGCGATCGCGCACAAAGTCACCAGTGGCAGCAGCCACGCAATCTTCAGCCCCGAATATTGATCCGCCGCCACCACTCCCGCCGTCACCAGCAGGGAATCCCCCGGCAGGAAGAACCCCACAAAAAGCCCCGTTTCCACGAACACGATCACGCACACCGCCAGCATCCCGCCCAGCGCCACCAGCCCTCGCACATCCGATAGCCGGTGCAGAAGCTCCTTCAAAAGCTCAATCATTCAGCGGTTCCTTGCCCTTCCGAGAGGTTCCCAACGAATCCGGAATCGTCTGTAAACACAATAGCAGAAAACCCCTTAGCGCCGCGCCTCAAAGCCCCTGGGACTCCTGGTACCTTCCTACTACCAGCTTTAGCCCGCTGTACCATTGGCCAGTCCGGCCCCCTCCTCCACAATCGCATTGTTCGAGCACGACTGCTTCACTGAGGGGGGACCACATGGTAAGCGGTTTCGCAATCTGGATGGGGCAGCCGGTCGTACTTAGAGTTGTTGCAGGCAATCTGCGCGTGCCCTTGCGCGGTCGCCTGGTCTCGGAAACCAACGAAGTCGTGCGTTTGCGCATCGCCGATAGCTGGGATGTGGACATCTTCAAATCCATGGTTCTTGGCGTTGAGCACGACAATCCTGTTTACGTTGTGAACTAAGGGGGAAACGCATGAGCGCGCTGACCAGCATGGGTTGGAAGCCCGGCAACCGCACCGCAACCGCGGTCCACGCGATCCCTTTTCCTGATTCTGCGGAGGGTTCGGTTATGCGCCGAAGCCTCGTCGCCCTGCGCGACACCCTGATCGTCCTGGCCATCCAGCTCGTTTTTCGAGCGGCACTGGTCATGCGCCGCTGGAACTACTAATCGCGGCAAACTTTAAAAAGTCTTCGGCCCAGCATCCCTCCCCCTAACCCCCGCCCCGGGTCTGCGCCCCCAGACCCGGGGTTCTTTTTTTGCGAACCCGCCATTTCGCTCCAACCAACTGCCGCCCCGGCCGCCCGTTCGGTTCAAATTCGCCTCCCATCTGCCGTAACCCGTGCATCTCTGCCGTGGAAGCTATTTTTCTAAACCCTATTGATATTCCCCATACTCGCGATACTATCCTTCGGAACGATTAACCCACACAATAGGAGCCCCCTTCGATGAGGATTGCTAGCGTTGCGAGCGCCTTCCCCGAGTACTACTACAAACAAGAGATTTTGACGGAGGCACTGAAGAACGACTGGCGCCATCGTTTGCCCAATCCTGACATCCTCGATCGTCTCGACGAGAGCATGCAGGTCGAGGGCCGCTACTTGGTACATCCGATTGATTTCTACGAAAATCTCACCACCTTCGGACAGGCCAATAACGCCTGGATCCAGCATGCGCTCGAACTCGGCGAACAAGCTCTCTGCAAAGCGCTGCACAAAGCCGGCGTCGGTCCCAAGGACCTCAGCGCGATCTTCGTGACGTCCGTTACCGGCATCGCCGCTCCCTCGCTCGACGCACGCCTCGTCAATCGCATGGGCCTCTCCAACAACATCAAACGCATTCCGATTTTCGGACTCGGCTGCGTCGCTGGCGCCGCCGGAATTTCCCGCGCCGCTGATTACGTCCACGGCTACCCCGATCAGGCCGCCGCGCTTCTCTCCGTTGAATTGTGCTCGCTCACCTTGCAGCGCGACGATCTCTCCATGGCTCACCTGATCTCCGCATTGCTCTTCGGTGACGGCGCCGCCGCCACCATCGTGGTCGGCTCCAAGCGCCAATCCGACGGGCCCGAAATTCTCGCCACCAAATCCAGTTTCTATCCCCACTCCGAAAAAGTCATGGGCTGGGACATCTCCGAAAAAGGCTTCCGCATCGTATTGTCTCCGGAAGTTCCCGAGATGGTCACCAAGCATCTCGGCAAGGATGTGGACGCTTTCCTCGCCGAAAATGGCCACAAGCGCTCGGACATCAAGACTTGGATCATGCATACCGGCGGCCCCAAGGTTCTGGAAGCTACCGCGACTGCCTTGGGCATCACCGCAGACGACCTGGCTGCTTCGTGGGCGTGCTTGCGTCGGGTGGGAAATATTTCTTCCACGTCCGTTCTGCTGGTGCTGGAGGATGTTTTCACCAATAGGCGCCCGGAGCCCGGTTCGCTCAGCATTCTCGCGGCGATGGGTCCTGGTTTTTGCGCGGAGCTAGTTCTCTTGAAGTGGTAGCAACGAGGGCCTGTGGCTGTAAACGCGGATGTCCTGATCGTAGGTGCGGGCCCTGCGGGGCTCGCCACCGCGATAGCCGCGAGCCTCAAAGGTCTCAGCGTAACAGTCGCGGATTCCCGCAGGCCACCGATTGAAAAAGCTTGCGGCGAAGGCGTTCTTCCCGAAGGCGTCGCCGCTCTCTCCCGCCTTGGCATCTATCTGAATCCCGAAGTCGCGTTTCCTATCGCGGGAATTCGTTTCTGCGACGAATCATCCTCCGCCGCCAGCCACATGCCGCCCGGCGCCTCATCGTTTGGACTGCGCCGCACCGCTCTCCACGCGCTCCTGCTTCTGCGCGCGAATCAACTCGGCATTTCATTCCGGTGGGGAACTCACGTTTCCGATTGCGCAACCGCCTCCGCTCGTCTCGATGGCTCGCTTTTCCATTTCCGCTGGCTCGTCGGCGCCGACGGTCAAAAATCCTCCGTCCGCAAATGGTCCAAACTCGGGCCTGGCCGCGCGCGCTCCTCGCGTTTCGGTTTCCGCCGCCATTTCGCGGTTGTCCCCTGGACCGATTTTGTCGAAGTCCACTGGGGCCACCGCTGCCAGATTTACGTCACGCCGACCGGTCCGCGCGAAGTCTGCATCGCGCTCCTCGCCGCCGATCCGCGCATGCGTATCGCGCAAGCGCTTCCGCTATTTCCAGAACTCGCCGAGCGCCTGCGCACCGCTCCGCCGCTCACCGCCGAACTCGGCGGCGTCACCATCCTCGAGCGCTTCGGCAAAGTCGCGCGCGCGCACGCAGCATTAGTCGGCGACGCTTCCTTCACTGTGGACGGAATTACGGGGCAGGGCCTAAGCCTGGCGTTCCAACAAGCAATCCATCTCGGTGATGCGCTAGCCTCGGAAAATCTGGCGTCTTACGAAAGCGCTCACCGCAAAATCATAACCGCGCCCGCGCGCATGGCCCGCCTGCTGTTGCTCCTGGCTGGCAACAACCCGCTGCGCCGCAAGACTCTGCGCATCCTTGCCAAAAATCCCAATCTCTTCGCGAAGCTAGCCGCGTTCCACGCAAGTTCCGCAGGCCCAGCACCTCTCGCCCCGCCAGCAGTCCTCAATCATAGCGGCGAGGTCCTCAGCGCGTGAAAACCGTCGCTCGTCCGTTCGTACCCGGACCAGTAGCGCCGGCGTCCCGCCGGCTCGTTCCGCCCGCGAGTCCATATTCCGCCGAGGCCTCAACCGCAGGTCGCCGTTTCTACCCCCGCCGTAAGTTGGAATTATTGCGCGAAGCGGAATTCGCCCGCGCGTCCATACCTAGCGCCGCAGCCGCGGCAGAAGTTAGCCCAGCGCGTAAGCGCTGGGTCAGCGCAAAAAGAATCCCGAGCGCCGTAGGCGCGACACTCCCGGCCGCGAAGACGCCCCCAAAAATGATTATGGCGCTCGCCGCGCTAGCCTTCGCTGTCCTCGCGCCTCCGCTGGCCGCTCAACAATACTCCGTCGCCCTCGACCCCGCGCAAACCACCATCGCCTACACCGTGGATTCCACGCTGCACGCCGTCCACGGCACATTCCAACTGAAATCCGGCGAAATTCACTTCGATCCTGCCACCGGCAAAGCCACCGGCCGCATCGTCGTGGATGCCACCACCGGTGACAGCGGCAACAAATCCCGCGACAAAAAAATGCATCAGGAAATTCTCGAAAGCCAAAAATATCCCGAGATCACCTTCACGCCGCAAAAAATAACGGGTACATTCAATCCCCAAGCCGCATCCCAACTCGCACTAGATGGAATATTCCAACTCAAAGGCCAGGAACACCCGCTAACCGCCACAGTAGCAGTCGCCCCGCCCGAAGGCCCCGCGCTCCACTCGACGGTAACTTTCACCATCCCCTACATAAAATGGGGCCTGAAAGACCCCAGCACCTGGCTCCTGAAAGCCAGCGACACAGTAACCGTAGAAATCCAATCCACAGCCGAATTAACTCCAGACCAACCCCAGCACTAAAGCGCCTCACCAATCCCCGCCAAGGCTTTCTCTGCGCACTCTGCGTCAAATCTTCAATCCCGGTTTTCTCTGCGCCCTCTGCGTCTCTGCGGTAGATCTTCAAGCCTTTCCGTGTTGACCCTGCCGTCTCCGTGACCTCTCTTCGCTTTTCTCAGTGTCCTGTGCGTTAAATCTTCGATCCCGGTTTTCTCTGCGCTCTCTGCGTCTCTGCGGTAGATCTTCAAGCCTTTCCGTCCCACCCAGCCGTCTCCGTGACCTCTCTTCGCCTTTCTCTGTGTCCTCTGTGTTAAATCTTTTGCCTCCGATCCAGCCCACCCTGAGCCACTACCCCTCCTTATCCGTGAACATCAATTCCTTTGCCCGCTGCGAAGCCTTCACCACCGCCTTGATCAAAGTCACCCGCAGCTTGCCCTCCTCCAATTCCAAAATCCCATCAATCGTGCACCCCGCCGGAGTCGTCACCGTATCCTTCAAAAGCGCCGGATGATGTCCCGTCTCCAGCACCACCTTCGCCGCCCCCAACATCGTCTGCGCCGCCAGCAAAGTCGCCAATTCCCGCGAAAGGCCCATCTTCACTCCACCCTCCGCCAGCGCCTCCAAAATAATATAAAGAAATGCCGGCCCGCTCCCTGACAACCCCGTGATCGCATCCATATGCTTCTCATCCACCACCACCGTCTTGCCCACCGCGTCAAAAAGTTTCCGCGCAATCTCCAGATGCTTCGCGGTAGCATGCTTCCCTTTGCAAATCGCGGTGATCCCCTCGCCCACCATCGAAGGAGTATTCGGCATCGCGCGAATCACCGGCACATTCCCGCCAATCCTCTTCTCGAAATACTCCGTCGGCACCGAAGCCGCAATCGAAATCACCAGCTTCTGGTCATTCAATTCCCCGCGAATCTCATCCAGCACGTGCCTCACCTGCAACGGCTTCAGGCACACCAGAATCACATCCGACTTCTTCGCCGCCGCCCGGTTGTCCGTCCCCGGCGTGATTTTCCCGCTGGAAATCGGCCGCCGCTCGGACGAACTCTGCTGCACCGTCGCAAAAATGTGCGCAGGCGCCATCAACCCATCCTTCAGAAACGCCTCAATCAATATCCCGCCCATCTTGCCGGCTCCTAAAACCGCCAGCCCCTGCTGAATAAAAGTATCAGTCACGTTGCCTCAACCCCCTTTTCATTTCGAGCCGCAGCTCTGATTTGTCGGGAAGCCCACAGTTTACATGAATCACACATACGTCGGACGGATCCTCTGTAGTCGAAAGGGGATGCAACGAGGGAAGAGCCGCCGGCAGTCTGATTCTCAAACTTTGGAGAGAGGCGGTTTATACAGGGAAAGTGTTGATATGCGGGAGATCCGCGAAAAGTCCTTATCGAGCGTGAAGACGGTCGCGCGATATTCGATCGCGATAGCCGCAATTAACGAGTCGATCGTAGTCAGGCTGATTCCTTTGGCGCGGGCGGAGCGAAAGATTGCCGACGCCTCACGGTACGTAGCAAACCCCTTAGGTTCCAGCATCTCCCACATTTTCAAGGAGCGTTCGATCAGGGCAGAATCGCGGGTTAGTCCTTGCAGAATCTCGGCGACGATAACTCCGGTTAACGCGATGGGCTCAGCCTGTTCGATCAGTCGCCGCAATTCAGTTCCGGCCGCCCCTGGAGATGCACTAAAGAAATCGATCCAAACGGAACTATCCACAAGTATCAAACGCGGTTCCTGCGCATGCTCCTCAATTCGCCTTTCCAGACCCCGCTGCCGTAGTAGCGCAATATGTGTTTGCGGGTCTCGGATCGCACCAGCAGCTCCAATGCCTTGTCCACGATTTCCCGTTTGGTCTTGAGGCGAGTAAGCTTGCGCGCCTTGCGGACCAGTTGATCGTTGAGTTCGATGTTTGTTCTGCTCATAACGCTATCATACACCAATTCTTGAAAATCATGTGTATAGCATCAAAGCAGTAATCGTCGGCGCTGCAGAAAATTGGCAAACACTCGTATCCGGCGCAACCTTGAATGATGATACGATTTTTCTGCGAGGGATCTGCTTTTCGCTCTAACTCCAAGAAAAACGCAAATTTCTCTACATGAAGCTCGCAGGACTACCGCTCCTCCCCCTCCACTTCCACGTTCTTCTTCAATTTAATATCCGCCGAAGAAGAACCCACCATCACGCGAACCTGGTCCGCCTCCACCTCAAAACTCCCCTTCGCCACATCCCAATAAGCCAGCGCGCGCGCCTTTAGCGGCAACTCCACAGTCGTCATTTCGCCCGGACCTAGCGTAATTCTCCTGAATCCCTCCAACTCCTCGCTCGGCCGCTCCACTTTCGAATTCACATGCGCTACGTACATCTGCACCACCTCGTCGCCGGCCCGCGTTCCCGTGTTCCGCACATCCACGCTGACGGTAATCTCGCCGTCCCGCCCCATCCGCTCCGCACTCGTCCGCAAATTCGCATATTGAAATGTCGTGTAACTCAATCCATACCCGAACGGATAAAGCGGCTCCGCCTTGAAATACATGTACGTCCGCCCGTGCCGTATGTCGTAATCCATCATCGGCGGCAATTGCTCCAATGAACTCGGCCACGTCGTCACCAGCCTTCCGCCAGGGTTGTAATCCCCAAACAGCGCATCCGCCAGCGCGTTTCCTTCTTCCTGGCTGTTGTGCGCCATGTGCAGAATCGCCGGCACATTTTCCCGCGACCACGAAATCGCAAACGGAAAACTCGAAATCAGCACCTCCACCGTCCTCGGATTCACCGCGTAAACCTGCTTCACAATCTCTTCCTGCTCCAAATTAATGGACTGCCGGTCAATCGCTTCCTTCCCATCGCTCGGCAAGGGACATTTCGCCCACCCCGCGTTGCAAGTCGGATGATTGCCCACCACCACAATCGCCACGTCCGCCCCGCGCGCAATCTTCACCGCCGCATCGTCCGTATTATCGTGCGCAAAACGAACCTGCACGTCGCCCCCCAATTTTGCTTTGATCCCGTCCAGCGCACTCACCGCATAAGGAGGCGTTCCGCTATACCAGTCCAGCGCCACAATATCCGCGTAAGGCCCGATCACCGCCACCGATTTCAACTTCGTCCTGTCCAACGGCAGAAAATGCTCCGTATTCTTCAGCAGCACGATGGATTCCTGCGTCACCTTCCGCGCCATCGCCTTGTGTTCGGCATTGTCCCAGGCCGGCGCCGTCCCCTTGATCGTCGTGTACGGCACCATCGCCGCGGGGTCCAATAGCCCCAGATGAATCATCACGCGATACACTCCGCGCAGGTTCTCGTCAATTTCCGCCACGTTCACCAGCTTCTTATCAATCGCGCCAGTTACCGCCTCCTTGTAGTTGTCCAAAAACTGGTTGATCCCCGCATGAATCGCTCCCGCGGCAGCCTGGTCCATGTCCGGAAAATATTTGTGCTCGGTCACCATATTCGTCAAAGCGCCCGCATCCGTACAAATAATTCCGTCGAACCCCCACTCGTGCATCGTTATATCTTTTAAAATCGGCTGCGCCGCCATCGGTATCCCGTTGTAAGCGTTGTAGGCGGTCATGTATGCCTGCGCTCCGCCGTCCTCCACGCCCATGCGAAATGGCACGTCGTAGTATTCGCGCAAAAGCCTCTCATCGAAATTCGAGGACGAGCCTCCGCGCCCGTTCTCATTGCTGTTCGCCAGAAAATGTTTCATCAGCGCGGCCGTCAGCCAATATTTCGGATTGTCGCCTTGCAATCCCTTGATGAACGCCGTCGCCATCGTCCCCGTCAGGTACGGATCCTCGCCGTAAGATTCCTCGCTCCGCCCCCACCGCGGGTCCCGCGCCAGATCCGTGTTCGGCGCGCGCACCACGATTCCCGCGCGCCGGTATTCTTGTCCGCGCGATCCGTGCGAATACTGAAAATCCGTCTGGAAAATGTAACGCGCCTCGTAACCCTCCACGCCAGCGGCCTGCCGCAAAAGTTTCGGGTCCCAGGTCTCCCCCAGTCCCACCGATTGCGGAAACTGCGTCGTCGGCAGCGGCTCCAGTCCATGCCCGCCCCATCCTCCCGGACCTCCCAGAGCCACGCCATGCAACCCCTCAATGTGTGACGAGCCCTGTATGCCCAGCCGCGGCACGCCCGGGTCAGTACTCAGAGCGTGAATCTTCTCGTCCAAAGTCATCAAAGAAAGAATATTGTTGATCCGCGTCTCCACCGGCACCCGCGGATCTTGAAACGGATACTGATAAGATTGTGCCCACCCCAACCCCGCGACCGCCGCAATCGAAAATAAGGCCGCAGCCCCAACCCAAACTCGCATCTTCATATTTGCCTCTAAGCGTCTCCGCTTCTCCGCGATGATCCTTGCCCGCTTTCGCGTTCTCCGTGCCCTCAGTCTTTTCTCTGTGACCGGCGCTTGCCCCGATGCAGTCGGGGTGTTAAATCTTTTCTCGTTTCCTCTATCTTCCCGCAGCGTGCATCTTCAAACCCTCGGACGCCCTTTTCGTCGCGCACCCGACACAGTCTAAACCGCGCGTTCGAACTTTACGCTGGCGGCTCGCCAACCCGATAGACTATCCTCTTCAACATCGCGGTGAGGGAGGGATTGTATGTCGCGGGTTAAGAAAATCTCCAGTTGGCTGAATGACGACACTTTGCGAGCCGCGGTGGTTGCGGGCCTCGTGCTTTTCGCTCTCAGTTACGTCTGCGATGCCGTCATGTATATCCTCGGCGTCGTGGCCGCCAAGACCATCCTCAACGACCTGGCCATCTCCGTCGCCGGCGCGGTTCTCCTCGTCACTTTTCTCTCGCAAAGCCGCAAAGATCAGCTGGTCGCCCGCGCCAAAGAGCGCGCCATCATCGTTCAGGAAGTAAGCCATTACGTTCGCGACGCTCTCACGCCTCTCGCGCAAGTAATGTCTTCGCAAGATACCGCCGAGCGCCTCCGCGTCCTCGATCTAGCCACGGAAAGAGTTGACTTCGTTCTCTCCGAGGTCCTGCCCAAAGCCGGGACCAACCACGAAGCCCACTACTTCTAGTCCGCCACGCGAAGCGGTTCTCTCACCGACCGCTCGCGTTCGACGCGCCGCCCCACCAGCGCTTGTTTTTCTCTGCGTACTCAGCGTCTCTGCGGTAACTTGATATCTTCAGCCGCCGCCGGATCGCTCTGTCTCACCCCCGATTCTCTCCACGACGGATTCGTGATGCCCGTGGCGATGGAGTTGTGCGGGCCCAAACTCTCGGATAATTGCTGCCCTCATCCAGCGAACCCTCCCTTAATCAAAACGTACTTCCACCAAGCGGATACGCTCCGCATTTCCCAGGGACTTGTTGTACCATCGGCGGCGCAGTCGTGTCATAAGCTAAAATGCCCGGCAAAATCGCGTCCGAATATCAGGCCGTCACCACCGGCTATCGCTTCTTTCTGCTTTTTATATTTCTATTGTCGGTGCTGATTCTCTATCCCTACGCCGAAACCAGCCGCTTCGGCTATTACGCTCTCCGTGTGCTCGGCAGCGCCGTCATTGTCGTCAGCGTTTACGCGATCAGCCTCCGCCGCAGCGTCCTGATTTTTGCGTTGATCCTGGCCGTTCCGGCATTGGTTCAGCGCCTCCGGCTCCCCGAGCCCACCGCCAGCACGTTTTCCATCCTGAACATCGTCCTCAGTTTCACATTCGACGTTTACGTTGTCATCGTCATCTTCCGCCGCGTCTTCGCCCGGGAACAGACTAATTCCGAGACGGTCTTCGGAGCTCTCTGTATCTATCTTTTGGTCGGCTTTAGCTTCGCCAGCGTTTACGGCATGATTGCCGCCCTGCAGCCTCACGCTTTCTATCTCGACCCGCTCACCAATCACCACGCTATTGCCGACCGCTTCGATTTCATTTATTACAGCTACGGCACCATGACCTCGCTCGGCGCCACCGGCATCACCCCGGTTTCCGCGCAAGCGCGCTCCGTAACCATCGTCGAAGCCATTCTCGGCGTCCTGTACCTCGCGGTCCTGGTCGCCAGATTAATCGGCGCCTATCGCCCCACTCCCGGCCGGGACTTCTGACGCTTGATCACGCCGCCGGCCGCCTCGCGTGTTCATCTAGCCGTAACACACCTGCGCTATCACTCTTCTTCCCATGATCCATCCTTTTACGCGCACCGCGAGAACGCTTCACCCTCCGGGCGCGCCATCCAGCGAGGACCACTCCAATGCTCCGGTATGATCTGATCGTTATCGGCTCTGGCCCGGGAGGCCAGCGCGCCGCCATCCAGGGTGCGAAAGCCGGCAAGCGCGTTGCCGTGGTCGAAAAGCAAGCCGCCATCGGTGGCGTCTGCATCAATACCGGCACCATCCCCAGCAAGACCATGCGCGAAGCAGTCCTGCACCTCTCCGGTTTCTACTCCAAGAATTTCTACGGCGCCAATCGTGCCGCCTCCGAAAGCATCACCATGTCCGACCTGCTTTTCCGCGTGCAGCGCGTCGTCGAAAATGAAGTCGGCGTTACTCAGGACCAGCTCAAGCGCAACGGCGTGGACGTCATCCACGGCGTCGGCAAATTTACTGGCCCGCACCATCTTCGCGTCGAGAACGGCAATGGCTTCGTCGAATTGGAAGGCGAGTACGTCGTCATCGCCACCGGCACCAAGCCCGCCGCCAACTCCAAAGTCCCCATCAACGGCCGCAACATCATTGACAGCGATCAGATCCTCAGCATGCCGCAAATTCCGCGCACCCTGATTGTCGTCGGCGGCGGCGTCATCGGCGTCGAATACGCCTGTATGTTCGCCACGCTCGGAGTGCGCGTCATCATCGTCGAAAAGCGCCCGCGCCTCCTTGAATTTGCCGATACCGAAATGGTCGAAGCCCTCAGTTACCAAATGCGCGATCACCGCGCCACCATGCGCCTCAATGAAGAAGTGGAAAGCGTCGAAGAACTGCCCGATGGAAAAGTCGCCGCCAATCTCGTCAGCAGAAAACGCATCAATGCCGACGCCTTGCTCTACGCCGTAGGGCGCCAGGGTAACGTCGAGCGTCTGGACCTCGCCGCGGCAGGAATCGAAGCCGATGATCGCGGCCGCATCAAAGTGGACGCCGATTTCCGCACTGTCCAGTCCCACATCTTCGCCGTCGGAGACGTCATCGGCTTTCCCAGCCTCGCTTCCGTCTCCATGGAACAGGGCCGCATCGCCGCCGCCCGCGCCTTCGGCGTCCAGGTGCAAACCGATCCCGCCAGCTATCCTTACGGGATTTACACCATTCCGCAAATTTCCTTTATCGGCAAAACAGAAGAGCAACTCACCGACTCCGACGTCCCCTACGAAGTGGGCGTCGCCTATTACCGTGAAATCGCCCGCGGCCAGATCGCCGGCCACACCGACGGCCGCCTCAAAATCCTCTTCCACCGCGAAACCCTCGAGCTCCTCGGCGTCCACATCTTCGGCGAAAACGCCGCTGAACTTCTCCACATCGGCCAGGCCGTCTTCAAACTGAAAGGCAAAATCACCTACTTCATAGACACGGTCTTCAATTACCCTACCCTCGCCGAATGCTACAAAACCGCCGCCTTCAACGGCCTGAACCGCCTGAACTAGATTTGGAAGGTTTAGGCAAGCTTGATGACCGGAGTATCTTTGTGGGTCGTGGCTTTAGCCACGACATAAAAGCCGCCGATCCAGAGCGGCTCTAGCCTCTGCAGTTCCTTCTCACTCGATCTCCCCAGCGCCGCCTGCCGCCTCGCGACCCGCAACTAAACTCCCGGGAAAGTGTTTCACATACGGAGGCCCAAAACGCCATGTCAGACGCCAAAGTCATTCTCTGGTTCGCGTGGTTTTTAGCTTCCCATTGGCTGCAAAGACTCGCTATGCTACCCGCCAGTCCGGCGCTCAAAACCACTCCGCGAATGAGGTCTGCTCGATGACGAATAAGCTCTCGCTCTCCCTGTTCACGCTGCTTGTGTTCACGCTATTTCTCGCGCTGCCCCGCACCGCCGCAGCCCAGGACCAGGATCAAAATCAGCCCGACCCTCCCACTCGCGTCGCGCGCCTGAATTTCCTGCAAGGCTCCGTTTCCTTTCAACCGGCCGGTGAAGATGACTGGATCCAGGCCGACCCCAATCGCCCCCTGACCACCGGCGACAATCTCTGGGCCGACCAAAATTCCCGCGGCGAAGTTCACATCGGCGCCACCGCCATTCGTCTTTCCAGCGAGACCGGCATCTCCTTCCTGAATCTCGACGACCGCACCGTTCAGTTGCAACTCGCCCAAGGCGCCATCGAAATCCACCTGCGCCACCTCGAACCAGGCAACGCCTTCGAAGTGGACACGCCCAATCTCGCCTTCACGCTCACCGCCTCCGGCGAATACAGAATCGAAACCGACCCCAACGGCGCTTCCACCGTCATCATCGTCCGCGAAGGAGAAGGCCAGGTCACCGGCGGCGGCGAAACCTACGATCTTCCTGCCGGACAGCAGTACGTTTTCACCGGCACCGATCAGCTCACCTACGACGCGCAGCCCGCCCCCGAATTCGACGATTTCGAAAACTGGTGCCAATCGCGCGACCAGTTCGAAAATAATTCTCAATCCGCAAAATACGTCTCGCGCGACGTGGACGGCTACTACGATCTCGATCAATACGGTCAGTGGCAGAGCGATCCCGATTACGGCCCGGTCTGGGTTCCCGCCGGCGTCGCGGTCGGCTGGGCGCCTTATCATTACGGCCACTGGGTTTGGGTTGGTCCGTGGGGTTGGACGTGGGTCGAAGACGAACCTTGGGGCTTCGCGCCATTTCACTATGGACGCTGGGCGTATGTTCGCGGCGGCTATTGGGGCTGGGTCCCCGGTCCGGTCGTAGTGCGTCCCGTTTACGCACCCGCCGTCGTCGGTTTCGTTGGCGGCGGAGGCGGCTTTAGCGTTGGAGTTGGCTTCGGCGGTGGGTTCGCCGGCGTGGCCTGGTTTCCGCTCGGCCCGCGCGATGTTTATATCCCCGGATATCGCTGCAGCCCGCGCTACGTGCAAAGCATCAACATCACCAATACGCGCGTCATCAACGTCACGCAGGTCACCACCGTTTACAACACCACCATCGTCAATCGCAACGTGACCGTCAATCGCATGAACTACACCTACGCGAACAACGCCGCCGCCGTCACCGCCGTCTCTCGCGAAACTTTCGTCAGCGCGCGGCCCGTAGCCACTGCGTCCGTCCGCGTCACCTCCGAACAATTACAAGCTGCGCGCGTCACCGAAACCACTCCGCTCGCCCCCACGCGCACCAGCTACGTCTCAGCCACCGCCAACCCCGCTCACGCCAGGCCCGCGGTCGCTTTCAGCCAAAGGCAAGTAGTCGCGCGGCTCACTCCGCCGTCTCCGCCAGCCAGTCACGCAGCTCCCAGAATCGTCAACGCCGAAAGTCCCGCGCGTGGCGGCGTCCCTCCCGCGCGCTCGGCAGCACCACCGGCGCGCTCGAACAACGTCGCGGAGCCCGCCGCACGCGAAACCACGCCGCCCGCGGCCCGCGAAAATCCATCCGCCCCGCGCCCCAACGTTTACACCAACGAAAATATTCCGCGCGCTCCGCAGCCCGCCTCGACGGAGCAACCGAACTCCACCGGGAAGGAGCGCGAAGCAACCACGCCCCAGCAAAAGCCGGCCGAGCAGCCAAAAGAAGTCGCGCCCTCCCAGCAGCGCCCGCCGGTGAAATTCGCGCCGCCCCCCAGAGCCAAAGACGAAAACTACGACGTCCACCCCCCGCTAAACAACAAATCCGAAGCTCCTCAACAAGAGCATCGCCAGGCCCCGCCGCCAAAGTCTGAGCCAAAATCCCAATCCAAGGAAAAAGACTCAAAACCCAAGAATTAGCTGGCCGCCTGCTCTTTAGCCGTCATCCTGAGCGCAGCGGACCTCATCCACGCACAACAAAAAATCGGGAATCGACGTCCGCAACTGCAGCCGCAAGTTCTTTAGCCGTCATCCTGAGCGCAGCGAAGGATCTCTCTTACGATCCATCACCGCAGTCGCTCCAACGCGTCGGCCACCCCGCGCGAGGACATCCTCAAGCTCCGCTGGCGACACACAAACCCGCCACCGAAGCCCGTTCTCCCTGCCTCCTCTCGTCCCTGCCGCTCTCACCAGTGCTATCATAGAAATCTCATCCCACTTCCGCAGCGCAGGAGCGCACCAATGCCCACCGCAAAAATCCTAATGCTCGTAGGCGATTACGTCGAAGACTACGAAGTTATGGTCCCATTCCAGGCCCTGCAAATGCTCGGCCACACCGTCCACGCCGTCTGCCCCGATAAAAAGTCCGGCCAATCCGTCCGCACCGCCATCCACGATTTCGAAGGCGATCAAACTTACTCCGAAAAGCCCGGCCACAATTTCACGCTCAACGCCACTTTCGCCGACGTCCATCCCGAAAATTACGACGCGCTGGTAATCCCCGGCGGCCGCGCTCCCGAATATCTCCGCACCAAACCAAAAGTCCTCGAATTCGTCCGCCATTTCGCCGAAGCCGATAAGCCCATCGCCGCGCTCTGCCATGGCCCGCAAATTCTCGCTGCCGCGCGCGTCATAAAAGGCAAGCGCCTTAGCGCCTATCCCGCCTGCGCCTCGGAAGTAGAAAACGCCGGCGGCACCTATGCCGCCATCGAAATCACCGACGCCATCGCCGACGGCAACCTCGTCACCGGCCCAGCGTGGCCGGCCCATCCCACCTGGCTTGCCAAATTCCAGACGGTCCTCGAGCGCCACCTGTCTGCCCAAGCCACCGGGAAAAAAGCAGCAGGGAAGTCCTCTACATAAAATAACTCGAGCGCCAGCAAGAAACGCCCACCTGGGAACCCCAACTTGGGACAGCCGGCCGTGGGAGCGCCAACCTCCCGATTAACGGCCTTACCGTATCCACCGCCTCACATCGAAGCTTGACCGTCGCGTCGTTGCTCAAATGACCCTGTTCCGCAGCCCTCCGCGAGCAGGTTTTGCTCGAACAACGCCGCCACTTCCTCACGCGTCACCGGCGCTCGCACATCCCGCTGTACGATCATCACCAGCCTTCCCTCCACTTTCGCCGATAGCGCCGCCACGCCATCCGACAACTCCTTGTATCCGTATTTCACAATCCTTCCGTCAGGCAGTGTGTCAATCCATGAATCTTCTTTCATAATGGGCCTCACCTTTTTACCCTCGTACAATAGTGACCCCCCGCCCCATTTCGTTTCATCCTCCAAGAACCCGGCCCACTCTCTCGTCGTTGAATTTGCAAACATCGGCAAAGCCTCTCCGGGGACCGCCAATCCCGCCTCCGGGCGTGGCACAGCCACTCTTGGCTGTGCTCTTGCACTTGAACTTGAACTTGAACTTGAACTCGCACCCCGAATCCGGCGCAGCCAGATCGCGCACTTGGCATCGACAACGCCTTCCCGCACGCGAACAAGCCAATCGAACTTGGCGGTCAGTCTCACATCCGCCAAAGAAAAACCGCGCCGCCTTCGCCAAGCGATATCAATCCGCGCCTTCCCTAGGCGCGACACTCTCTCAAAAGCGCAAGGAAGGTCAGCTTACGATTTCGTCTTACGCGCCCACAATTCCAAAAACAACGCGACCGTCGCGGGAGCATGCCCCGCATAATGATTGTTGGCATACGCATAGACCTTTGCGCCGCGCCGCGTGGTCTGATAGCAGTACTCCACCCAGTTCTGTAGCGCTGAACGGCGGTCAATGACGGTTTTATCCCAGCTCTTGGTTTGTTCTTCGATGCCTTTGCGATCGCCCAGCCACCGCACGTAGGAAAAATTAGCAGTAAGCGGATCGAGTTTCTTGCTCACTTCCTCAATGGACGGCATCCAGGCCTGGTCAATCACCGCCAGCGCCACTTTGTGCTCGCACAGAAGTTCAGTGAAGCGCTGGTCCAGCCAGCTTTTATTCCGGATTTCCACGGCAAATTGAAATTCCTGCGGAAGTTTCTGCAGAAATGGGCTCAGGCGGGCGAGGAATTCCGCTCCGCTCTTGAATTTCGTGCGATTGAAATACGGGAATTGCAGCAGCAGCGGGCCGAGTTTATCCCCCAGATGTTCGGCGGCAGCCAGGAAGCCGGCAAACTCGGCGCCGCAGTCGTCCAGGCATTTTTCGTGAGTGATGATTTGCGGGACTTTCAGCGCGAACAGGAACCCGGGAGGGGTCTTCTGCGCCCAACCTTTGACCGTGGAGACGGCGGGAGTGCGGTAAAACGTCGAGTCCACTTCCACCGTGTCGAATTTCGTCGCGTAGTAGCTTAGGAAGTCCCGCGGCTGCATCCCGGCGGGGTAGAACGATCCTTCCCAGCCCGCGGCCGTGAACGCCGACGTGCCCACTCTTATCGGAGAATTCTCTGCCATCATCCGTGGCTAAAACGACCCGCTCCGCGGCTCGTCGATTTCTAGCAGGATTTTAAAGCCGATCACATCGGCTCCAAAACGTACCTTGATTTCGCGGACTGCCACTGCAAAATTCTTCGGCGGCGATGTTGCCGGCGACGCGTTCGCGTCCTCCGGCAATCTCCAGGAAAAATTGCAATGCGGGCACGCGGCGGGGATATCTCGGATGTCGTCCGGTGAAACGGTCAGGCGCGACTTGCATTTGTGGCATTCAAACGAGATCGCGCGAATCTCTTCCAGACCCACCACGATCCTGCGTTCAAATGTCACGTTGCCGAAGTGTACCACGCCACAGCCTCAAGCCCGACGGCCGAGCGGACACCGACGAACGCGTGCCTTGCGCTGAATTCGCTTCGCATTTGCGTTTGCCGTCGTACTTCGGGGTGCCGCAACCCTTTGCGCAGTTGGCAAAGGTTGCGTGCCTCCACTTATCCGCCACCAGCCAGCGGCTTGACGCATCAGACCAATTACTTTCGCTTGGCCGACTTTTTCGTCCGGGATCGGAGGATTCGCTGTGGGCCGAAACTTCGCAGAAACCCGTTTCTGGATAGCTTCCGGGTTGCCGACGATGCACCCGGAAGGTGCCGGGCGCAAACGGCGCCTCTAAGTGCAGCAGAGGTGCGGTCAAGCGTCGGCTTTTAGGGTCGCAGGAACTTGCATAGGGACAAGAAAGTTGCTGGCGAGAAGATAGGCAAACAAGTGTCCAAGAGGCGGCGCGCGCCGCAGCTGGGTGGCAGAAACCATTCCATTCGTCTCACTCCATTCCCAACCGCTAGCCGCAAGACCATTCAGTTTTTCTCGCAGCTCCGTCGAACTCATCGGATAAGCGTAGATGCGCACGTTCTGTGCGAAAAGACGTGCAAGTGCTTCCAGAAGTGTCCCTTCGAGATTGCCGTAAATGCCCTCAAACGCTCGAATAACCAGGGAAAGACCAGCGACGAAGCGCACAGGCGCCTGGGTATAGCGATTTACGAGAGCTGTCATATGGTAGAGCTCGCGTTGGCGAAAAAGCAGCACATCGCCTCCAGCAGCGAGAAGAGCATTGATACGGCGAAGCAAGTCGGGGACCTCCGGTACCGGTTCGTCCAGCGTGAGCGGAGCAGCCGTCAGGCAAAAAAAGCCCGCGGGCGCCACCTTTGTTTCGCCCAGCTCCTTCTGAAGCTCCTGAACAGCCGAGGCCAACAACCGCATGTGAACTTGCGAATGAGATGGATCCCCGCGGCCAAAGTATCCCGGGGCAAGCACTACGGCTTTCTTGTAGAGCGCCTCGGTAGGAGGAACTGTGGGGCCCTCAGAGGGAAAAAATGCAGCCTCGGCGAATCCTCCACTCACCAAATGGGCGATCAGGGTAGGGCGATCCCAACCTTCGAATGCTGGCCCGCGAAGATCCACGTAGTCGATCTCGATTCGCTCCTTGACGACGTCTTGTGCCAAGCCTGCCAGAAATGATTCCTCGGTTTGCGATTCATAGAACGCGGCGTAAATGAGATTGACGCCCAGAATACCGAGGGCTTCCTGCTGGAGGACATTTGAAGGATCGCGCATATTGATGTGCAACAGGACGTCGTTTGGAGGGCCGGCGGGTTGCAATTGAAACCGGAGACCGACCCAGCCGTGCGGGTCGTTAGTCCCGGCGAAGTTACGCGCGGAGACGGTATCAACAAAGGAGAAAAAGCGCGTATGCGGCCCACGGGTGCCGCTTAACTGCGCGAGAAGCTGGGCCCATTCCTTGTCCACCATCGCCTCGAGTCGTTGCCTGGATACGTAGCGCGATCCGGAGCCATAAAGATCGTCGCTGACTTCCTTGTCGTAGGCGGAAATAGTTTTGGCGACCGTAGCGGAGGCGCCTCCAACTACAAAGAACCAATGCGAGACTTCCTGTCCGGCACCGATTTCGGCGAAAGAGCCGAAGGCGGATGCATCGAGATTCAGTGTGAGCGCTTTATTGTGAGTGTCGAGTTTTTCAGTGGAAGGCATAGTCAGGCTCCGCCCGCGCGACCTTGCAACAGGCGCGTAGCATCCGTGACGAGCTAGCGAAACTCGGCGCGCGGGGACGATTCTACCCGAGATTTTGTTTTTGATTTCGAAAATCGCAAAGACTCTACAACCGTTTTGTCCTCATGCGCGTTGATCGAACCAGGTTCTTTCTGGGCGACCGGAAAGGGTCTGCCCCACCGAGATCCAGAGCTCCATCTATCCACCGCCAGCGCGCGGCTTGACGCATAAAACCGGTTACTTCCGCTTGGCCGACTTTTCGTCCGGGTTCGGGGGATTCGCCGTGGGCCGAAACTTCGCAGAATCCCGCTTATGGACAGCTTCCGTGTAGGCGGCAATCCGGCCTCGCCGGGCGACTCCAGTCGAAACCACGCGCAATTACGTGATCCACGTCGGAATCATCGCTATGCTTGGCTGCCGGTACTTCGAAATCGGCGCTTGACAATAGTTCGATGATTAGCTAAATATAGATTCGTGAACAGCGTGTTTAAAGCTCTTTCCGATCCAACGCGTCGCCGCGTGCTGCAACTCCTCCGCAAACGGCCCATGTCGGCCGGTGAGTTGTCCGCCCATTTTGCCGTCTCCAAGCCGACCATGTC
This sequence comes from uncultured Acidobacteriota bacterium, assembly GCA_963804655.1. Classification (GTDB taxonomy): domain Bacteria; phylum Acidobacteriota; class Terriglobia; order Acidiferrales; family UBA7541; genus Palsa-295. The sequence continues at coordinate 130,930 of CAWDRE010000006.1, forward strand.
CGCCCATTTTTCCGTGCTCCAGAATGCGGGGCTGATCGAAGCCGAAAAAAACGGCAGGACCATCTTCTACCGGCTCAAGATGTCCGTCCTCGAGGAGACGCTGCTTGGCTTCGCGCAAACCGTGGGTTGGGACATGAAGGCACCGGGCGCTGCGCGCCGGGCCGCGTTAAAGAGCGGAGCAAGATTGCGTCCATTGAAGCAGGAGGGTTAACGATGGCAGCCAAACCGATCTGGAACTACATTCCGCCGGCGTTGATCGCCCTCAACACTCTGCTCGTCGCCGCGAACTGTTATCTGCGGCCCCAGAGCGCGGGGGGCTGGTTCGTGGTCCTGCTTGTTCTCGTCGGGATGACGCTGGCTCTTGTCGTCGTTTCTCGCAAGCCTAAGGACGAAGCAGCGCGCCGCAATTCCGGGGGTTCCGTCCGAAGCGGGATCGTGACAGCCGGTCTGATTCTCATGATTTCGCTTGGCGCGAAACTTGCCGTGGCGCTCGGCGCGGTCCACTACGGCGATATCGGGCTACGCGGGACGATGGCGATCGGGGGCGCCTTCCTGGCGGTGACCGGGAACGCCATACCGAAAACCCTCACGCCGTTAGCGGCGCTACATTGCGACCCGGCAAAGGTTCAGGCCGTTCAACGTCTCGCCGGCTGGATCTGGGCGCTGGCGGGTCTCGCGGTTGCGATTGCATGGCTCACGCTGCCGATCAAGCTGGCAGAGGCGATGTCCTTCCTCTTGCTGCCCAGCGCCATCCTCGTCACGGTCGGTCAAGCGGGCTGGCTGCGACGGGCGAAGCCGAGCGCACTCTGAAGCGCCGCGGAGATTAAGGAGCAACCATGTTCGCCCGATTGATGGGCCTCGACGTCATCTCGCCCGGCAAGCTGCAGCAATTGATGCAGAAGCAGCCCGTGAGCGTCCTCGATGTGAACTCGCGGCAGAGTTGGCTCAAGGCGCGTGTGCCGGGTGCGCGGCCTCTCGACCCGATGGGCTACGCCGAGAGCGATCTCCCAGCAGACAGAGATTCCACGCTGGTGTTCTATTGCTCGAATTTCATGTGTAGAAAGGCGCCGAACGCGGCCCGCCGCGCGAAGGAAATGGGATACCGGAACGTCTACGTAATGTCCGCGGGAATCAGTGGCTGGGTCGGCGCTTCCCTGCCGACGGAATCCGGCGAGAAGCGCGACACTTAGATTTTCCAAGCACTCATCGGCAGATCCCTCGGCGTTACTCGCGACAACTTTGGCGTTCCCAGGAATTACTCCTGCTCTTGGACAGCCAGCTTTACGGTCGCGGTCACTTCGCGGTGCAATTTCAATCGGACAAGTGGAATCCCGCTGACTTTCCAGAAGTCCGCTTCTGGGCAGTTCGGCATGCCGATTGAAATGCCTCTTCCCGAGTCACGGGCCATCGGGAAGTTGAGGCCGATGGAAGTGGCAGAGCTACAACGACCTTGCTCGGCGCAACACACACGAACACGAAGCGCGTATCTCCAATCATTTGAGCTACCTAACGGCACGATTAGTTTACCCTTGTCTTCTGATAACTAATATGCTAACATGCCCCGTTTTCATTGCGCTCAGCGGAGGCAACGACATGGTGAACGCCGGCATCGCTCACATCGGCACCCCCGCGCGCCTGGACGCGTACGTTTCCGATCAACCTGCCGCGCAAAGAGCAACCGCAACCGCCAAAACAGCGCTGCCCGCGCTCACAACCCCTCAACTACAATGTTACAACCGCCGCCCGCGAGTCACGACTCACCACTCACGAATCACCAATCACGCCTCTTTCAATCGCCAACCTGCGCGATTAGAAATCAATGTAACTCTCAGAAAACAAACGTCAGCGACGCGCCTCAATTCCCAACTGTGGCCGACTTTCAGTAGCCGATTCCGCCAGCCTGCCAGCCCATTTGCAACCTCGCAACCTAACTTCGGCCGCGATTTCACGACTTACAAGTCACGATTCACGAATTACGTCGCTTCTAATCGTCACACCTCGCGATTAGAAAACGCCATAATCCCCACAAAAACGCACTTTTCAGCCCTTCTAATCGTCACTATTTGCGGGTTTCAAAAGTCAGTTTTCCGAATCACGACTCACCAGCCGCGGCCTCGTGATACAAATGCCTCCTCAAGCCAAGGCCGCTCCTCATTCCACTCGGCCGGCGAGGTGATACCTCAAAATGAATTGCAAATCTTCCACGGCACTTCTGAACATCAGCGTACTGAGCGCAGCTCTAGCGTTTCTAGGTCCGCTCCCGGCGCGCGCGCAGGCTACCCAGCAAGTTAAAGCGCAGACAGGGGGTCCCGGTGCGCTGTGCGCCCCGCCGCAAACCGACTCCAGCTACATCGCCCCGGATGGCACCGCGCACGTCGCTCGCGTCGTCCCAGTGCCCACCACCATCAGTCCCGCGGCCCAAAAAATGCTCGCGCGCGTTGTTGCTGATGTACCTGATACCAAGACGCTCGACGAGCGCCGCGCCGCCACCGATGCCTGGCAGAAGCGCGCCGGCGAAGAGAGTCTGGCAATGTATCCCGTTCAGATCGCCGCTGACACCATTGCCGGGGTTCCCGTGCGCGTCGTCACGCCGGAAATTTCCCCGGCCAATCTCCACCGCGTCCTTTTAAACATACATGGCGGAGGCTTCCAGGTGGATTCCGGTTCGCTCACCGAATCCATTCCGATTGCGAACCTGGCGCATATCAAGGTGATTTCGGTTTTGTACCGGCTGGCGCCGGAGCATCCTTTTCCCGCGGCAGTGGACGATGCGGTCGCGGTGTACCAGGAACTTTTGCGGAGCTACGCGCCGGGGAATATCGGGCTGTACGGCACGTCCGCTGGGGCGATTTTGACCGCGGAGGTGGCGGTGCGTTTGCGGCAATTGAATTTGCCATTGCCCGGGGCTTTGGGCGTGTTTTCGGGGATGGGGGATTTCAGCCGGAACGGAGATTCGGTGGCGATTTATGCACTGGACGGATTTTCGGGGCATCTGGATGGACCCGCGGACCAGGACCCACGCGATGCCTATGTTAGGGAAACCAATCCGCGTGATCCAGTGCTCTCGCCAGTCTTTGCGGACGTACGCGGATTTCCGCCCACGCTTTTTATTACCAGCACCCGGGATCTCTTGCTGAGCGGCACTTCGATTTTGCATCGCCACTTCCTCAGCGACGGCGTGGATGCGCGCTTGGTCGTTTTCGAAGCGCTGCCCCACGCGTTTTGGAATAATCCTTCGCTGCCCGAAGCGCAGGAAGCGGACCAGATGATGGCGAAATTTTTCGATCAACAGCTGGGACGCTGAATTGAAAATTGGCGCGGCTCAGCGCAATAAACGATCCGCGCCGAACACCAGCCCCAGCGTCAAAAACGCGATCACTATTTCTCCCAGCGCGCCCACGAAAAACGGCCGGAATCCCTGTTTGCCGAGTTCGCGAATATTCGTCCGCAATCCAACGCCCGCAAACGTAAGCAAAAACGCCCACCGCGAAAGATTCGCTAAACTCACCAGCTGATCTTTGCTGAATACGTGCGCCGTCGCGATCGCCGAAATCAGCAGGAAACCCAGCACGAACTTGGGAAACTTCTGCCACAGAAACGCGGCCTTATTGGTGACTCCTTCCGTCTTTTCCTTGCGCGCCCAGTGAATCGCGTACCCCAGCACCACGAATCCGATCATCGCGTTGCGCGCGGTCTTCGCCAGCACCGCTACTTTCGCGGCGGAATCGGAATAAAGCGCGCCCGCGGCGGTCACTTCCGCGGTGTTGTCTATGCCCAGGCCAGCCCATAGTCCGTAGCTGAGATCGCTCAGATGCAGCCAGTGGCCCACCAGCGGGAATACAAACAGGCTAATTGCGCCGAGGGAAAGAATGGCCGCAATCGCATACGACGCGTCTTCGTCATCCGCGTCAATCGCGCCCTTCGCGGCAATAATAGCGGACACTCCGCAGATCGAAGATCCCACCGCGAGCAGGTCCGTGAGCTTGGGCTTCAGCTTAAACGCCCTGCCCAACGCCGTCATGAACGCCAGCGAAACTGCGATTTCGATGGCCACCAGCACCAGGCTTACGCCGCCAAGTTTCACCACGTCGCCGAGCAAGAACCGCGAGCCGAGCAGCACGATCCCGGTCTTCAGCCAGAATTCATACGTCGCAATGCCCGCCTGGAACAAACGCGGCACCCCCACCGTATTGGCGATCGCCAGTCCAATCACGATGGCCCACAGCACGTACTCGATATTCGGCAGCGTCAGGTGGTGCGCCTTGCCGTACGCCGCGATCGAACGCTCAATGATTTTCCCGGCGTACCCGACGCCGGTCAGAAGCAATAATCCGGGTACCAGGCGCACGGCCTGCTTGAAGAATCCCTCGGAAACGGGTTGGGCGACCGCAATCGAACTGGCCATGCTGTGTGTCCTCCACTAGATTTTGTGACCCACGCTGCGCGTTACCACGGAATGTGTTTGATCAAGCCGATCCAGATGGCTCCCGAGAGCGCCAGCGCGACGATTACTGCCCAGGTATCGAGTGAAATCGCCGGCGATGGCGGCGGCGCCGCTGTTCCGTTCGCTGCGTTTCGCGTGTATGGAATCTTCTCTGGCATGGCTCTTGCTCCTTTCGTGCGGGTTTTCGAGAAATTCGTCCTCTAAAAACAAAAAACCCGCTCAACAGCTTCGGCTGTTGGCGGGCTTGAAATCCGTTTATAGGATTACTGGACTATTCGGATCGCACCCCGCCCCAATCGTCGCGTGGACAACAACACGGCGCGCATTGGTTGGAGCAGGAGTAACGATTCACAGTGAAATCCTAACCTGAGTAGATGAAATTGCAAAGCAAAAGATGCTAGTAAGTTGCGAAAAGTGGGTCACACGAATGCGCGCGGGGTTCGCAATCCGCCTTCGGGGTCCGCGGACATCGCGCGAAGAAAATGGCGCCGGCTCGCGAAGGGCGAAGCCGGCGCCACGATGGATAGCCGTTCCGCCGGGATTGCGGTCCCGGCGGAACGGTTCACAAGGACGACTGGTTTAGTCTGTGTTGCTGCTGCTAAAGGTGAACAGATCCCACAGGTCGCCGATGGCCGGACCGTTGGTCGGCACATAGGGATAATTGGGCGCTGTTACCGGGTTCGGGAAATTATCGCGGCTCCGCGTGCTGATCGGAGGCAAGCTCCAGTTGCGCTCGATGAACTTATCGATCGAAACGTGGTCCGTGTACACGTGCGAAATATACCCAGGCTTGTTGTAGGCAGAAACAACGATGCAAGGGATGCGCGTGCCGTCGCCGAAGAAGTCCAGCGGCTGAACGTAACCGGAGTCGTAATAGCCGCCGCCTTCGTCGAAGGTGATGAAGATTGCCGTATTGGCCCAGAGCTTCGGGTTCGCCTGCACGGCAGCCACGATCTTCTCGGTGAAGCCCTCGAACAAGTTCAGCTTCGAGGAAGACGGATGTCCGTCCACCAGGCCGCTGGGCTTGACGATGGAAACGGCGGGAAGAGTGCCGTTCGCGATGTCCGTGTAGAGGTTTGCGGTGTCCTGAATGTGCGTCTTGCGGACATCGTTGCTGACCATGCTCGACGTGTCGTACTGGAACGGGTTGCAAATGTTGCAGTACTCGTCGGTAGCCGCGCCGATCGCTCCATAATTGAGCTGGTAGGGGTCGGGCACGTAGTTATTCCACTGGTCGCCGAAGTACACCCAAGAAACGGAATCGGCGGTGAGGTCATCGCCGATGCTGGGGACCTTGGAGGGTGGAATGGTAAACACGGTGTTGTTCGCGTTGGTGTCTAGATACGCGTTCGCGCCGTTACCGAAGTAGCCCGGATTGTAGTTGTTCAGCAGGTAGTAGTGGCCCGCTTGGCAATTCGGATTTACGGGACGCGGGAGTGACTGGAGGTAATTCACAATCGGCGCCACGCCCGGCTGCGTCATATCCGCGCAATCGGTGTACGAGCCGCCGCCGTAGGACGGAGAACCGTAGGAGCCGCCGCCATAGCCGTCTTCGGTGTACCAGTTATTGGTGCCGATGGCGGGATTGGGATTTTCGACTTCGTCCACGATGCCGGCGTTCGCAGTTCCAGCAACCACTTCGACGTTGTGCGGAGGAATCTGCGCGTTACCGTGGCCGTCGGCGAAGAAAATCATATCGGCGTGGCCGAGCATGATGTGATTGGCACCCGTGCCGCCGTTGACGGACTGGTGGAAGTTGTCGCTCATACCGTAGGTGTCGGCGAGGCTGTTGAAGTAGGGGACGTCGCCGTTCTGCACGTTGTAGAAGCCCAGAGCCGTGGAGCCTTCACCGGTGGTGACGGCCGGGCTCGGCAGATAATTGGTGGTAAAGCAGGTAGCCGTAACCTTGCCAGGGACGCACGTTGGGGGCTGCGTCAGGCCGTTCGTTCCGGCGCCGACGGTGACTTCTACCCACGAGAATAACTTTTCGTCGCAGCCGGAGGGATTGGCCTGAACTGAGTCGGCCAACGTGCAATCCAACTGCTGCCACATTTGATAGAAGCGGTGAACCGGGCTGGCAGCATAGGAATTGTAGGTGAAGGCGTTGCCGTTGGTGAGCTGGAAGGGACCCGCGGGCAGTGCGTTGACGTTGGTAATGCGTGTGTCCGGAGTCTTGGAGGTGAGGCCGGTGCCGCCGGAGATCAGGTATTGATAGTAATCGGCGGGCAGGCCATTTTCCGATTCTTGGGCGAGGGTGAGGCTGTCGCCTTCGACGTAGGAGTCCTTAGCTCCGCCCACCAGCGGGGCGGGCAGTACCGTGCCGGGGAACTCGGTCTTGGGCGGGCTTAATAGAAAAACGTCGGAAGAGGACGTGCCCTTGTCGGTTGCGGCGATCTGTTGTGACAGGTGAAAGTTGGGCCCGGGCGTGCCGTCGGCGTTGATGATTTCTCGCGACAGCAGGTTCCAAATTCTTTGGCCGTTTTTGGGTACGTAGGTGGCGAAAACGTGGTCGAAGCTGCGATTTTCGCCGATGATTACAATCACGTGCTTAATCGGCGATTTTGTATTTGCGTCATTGTCGGGCGGTGGCGGGGCTGCGCCGGCCAAAGAAGCGCCGACCGTGAACTGGAACATTGCAAGAGTCGCGAGCGCAATTCGCAGGCAGTACAGAGCGTTTGATGCAGCATGCTTGAAGGACATTCACCCTCCTGATTTTTTCGATATCGCCTACAAGTGAGGCTTGAGAGTAATAACCGCGGTTTGTTGCAGGAGCATTTTTCTATTGTGAATGGAAGAATAAAGGCCGGCGAAAAGGGGACTGTCACGGAAATCACTACGAATTTGGCGCACGCGAAAACTTTTCGTACTGGGACTGACGATTCGCAGCAGGAAATGTCGCGCACCCTACATCAGGCGGGGCGAAATCGTGGGACTTATGGCCGCGCCGGCAAAATTAATCTGTGCTGGATGAGTGGGTGGATGTGGCATGTGCCGAAGTACTGGGACTTTTTGCTCTGGACTGCTGCGTGGCCTCGGGAGGCAGCACGCGGATGGTACCCATCATTCCGCCGTCTTCGTGTTCCAGCAGGTGGCAATGGTAAACGAAGGTACCCACGGTATTGGGATCGCGAAAATCCATGCGCAAGGTGACGCTGGGGTATTCCAACGTTCGGCCGTCGTAATAAGGGACGTTCACCGTATCGCGTAAGAATGGTTCGTTCACCGGAACATCCATCCAAGACATCATCAGGAAATGCAGTTGGTGGATGTGAAAAGCATGAAGCTCGGTAGAGCGGTTCTCGATAATCCAGTCTTCCACGTCTCCCTGATGCGCCACGATGTCCGGCACATTGGACGTGGGCTCGAACACTTTCGGAGTTTGGCCGTCCACCGTCAGGTAAAAAGTAGTGGCACTGTTGGGATCGTTAGGGTCGAGCAATTTCTCGGAGAAGTAAAGTTTTCGCGTACGAACCGGCGCCACGGTTCCCAGCCACGGCAGCGCGGACGGGGGAAGCGGCAGAGGTGAGTCGGAAAGCTTTGAACGGAGGTCCGGAGCATCGTTCGTTGCTGTGATCGTGGCAATCATGCGATTGGGATCGTTTTCACCGCCCGAGCCGGTGTCAACGGTGCGCGTCACCAGAAGTCCCGGTACGCCCGGAGGCGGTCCGGTAAGAATAAACTCGACGCGCCCACCCGGCGGGATTCCGATGTGTGGCTGCCAATCAATGAAATTTCCGTTCATTCCACTGGCGTTCAGTGGAACACCATCGAGGGCGACGATTCCCAATTGTTGTGCCTTAAATTTGTAGAGGACTTCCAGGTTCAGGTAGGTGATGGCCGAAGCGTTTAACACGCGCCAGAATTGGCGTTCCCCAGGTTTCATTTCAATCGCCGCCGGCGGGTAATCCGGATAGGGAACCGGCACGTAGTTGATCGAGAGGTCTTTAGCCGGCTTGCCGAAGCCGGTCCCGTTATTGGCGGCGTCGCCGTCGTGGTCAATCAGCATCTTGGGAATAACCGGTTCTGATTTTGCGGGCGGCGAATTCGGGTTGAGCAAATCCTGGTCGCGAATGATCAGCACGCGCTCCGGCAATCCGGCCACTTCTTTGTTGGCCCGCTCGATGCCTTCGATAATCATTGCTCCGGATAATCCGCCCAACACCTGAACTTTGCTGAAACCGTGGATGTGAGGGTGATACCAATACAATCCGGGCGGCTCGTTCGCGGGAATGTAAAAGCGATATTCGAACGGCGGATCGCTGGGTTGAATCGAAGTTTTCAGCACGTCGTCCTGGTGGCAAACCGCCGGCACGGTAAGTCCATGAAAATGCAAATTCGTAGAGGTGATGGACATGAACCCGCTGCTGCACGGATCCCCGCTTTTTTGCGGCATTTTGTGCTGATGGCCGGACGGCGCTATCGCGTGGTCCGGGTCCTTTAGATCGTTCTTTAGATTCAGAATCAGGAGATCGCCGGGGCTCAGGCGCAGAGTGGGGGACTCTTTGCCGTCATCGGTGAGGTAGCAATAGCGGGTGGCGCCGTTGGCGTCCGTGAAATTGTGAACGGTCAGATCTACTTTGAGAACTCCGTGCTGGCTGCGCAAGTCCTCAGGTTCCGGAACCGGACTGCCGATCGCGGGGCGAGGACACGTGTTGTTGGGCAGTTCTTGAGCGCAAAGGCCCGGATAGGCGTGAGCAACGCAAAGGCAAGCGAATATCGCCAGGACGATTCTTGATATTAACAATTGTGGCCTGCGGACCGTTCCGCGCCCCTGAAGAAAATGGATCGAGATCTGTTCGTTCTAATCTATTTGGCTGCGGCGGTTTCGATAATACCACTGACTGCTGCGTCGCTCGCCTGCTGCGCTGAATTGCGCCGCTGCGAACCCTTTTCGTTTATTTCCAGCTAGCCAATTTTGCTGAACAACCAGAACAGAGTGGCAGCCAGGCAAATCGAAGCGGGCAGCGTAAGCACCCAGGCAAGTGCGAGATTGCGGATCGTGCTCATTTGCAATCCCGAATGATTGGCGGCCATGGTTCCAGCGACTCCGGAAGAAAGCACGTGCGTGGTACTGACGGGTAATCCGAACCAGTCCGCGGCGCCGATGGTGGCCATCGCGGTGATTTCGGCTGCCGCGCCCTGTCCGTAGGTTAGATGCTCTTTTCCGATTTTTTCGCCCACCGTGACCACGATGCGTTTCCAGCCGATCATGGTGCCCATACCGAGCGCCAGCGCCACCGCGACTTTGACCCAGGTGGGAATAAACTTGGTGGCGTTATCAATGTGGCGCTTGTAATTCGCCAAGATGGCGGCGTCGGCCGCCGAAAATTCGGGCTGGTGAGTCTTGTTCATCAAGCGCAGCGCTTCGCTGACGACGTACATGTCATTGCGGAAGTTGCGAACTTTGTCCTGCGGGACGGCTTTGAGTTCCTTGTAGAGAGCCATTTCCGTGCCGATACCGTTCACTGTTTCGCGCAAGGCCAACATGGTGTTGGGCGTGAACTGCTTGGTGCGGATGTAGGCCGTCAAATCGTCGCGCGCGTCGCCAATGACGGCGTTAGGTGAAACGTAATGGTCCAGCATATTGGCGGTCTGCGTGGAGACGGCCACGAAGTCCTGAGTCTGCTGAAAATTGACGGCGTGATTGACGGCATACGCGGTGGGGACGGTGCCGATCAGAATCAGCATGATCAGGCCCATGCCTTTTTGACCGTCATTCGAGCCGTGAAAGAAGCTGACGCCCGTGCAGGTGATGATGAGCAGGATGCGAATCCAAAATGGCGGTGGCTCGGTGCCTTTGGGCGCTTCATAGAGAGCTTTGCTGGGAATCAGCTTCTTGCAGACGATGAGCAGAAGGGCGGCCATGACGAATCCAACCACCGGAGAGAGGAGCAGGGACTTTCCGATGTTGGTGGCCTGGCCCCAATCCACGCCGCTGGTGCCGGTCTTCACGGACATCAACTGGTTCGCGATGCCGACGCCGATGATAGAACCGATGAGAGTGTGCGAGCTCGACGCCGGAAGTCCGAACCACCAGGTGCCGAGGTTCCAGATGATGGCGGCTACGAGAAGGGCGAAAACCATGGCGAAACCGGCCTTGCCTCCCACCTGCAGAATCAATTCAACGGGGAGCAGCGAGACGATTCCGAAAGCGACGGCGCCGCTGGAAACCAGTACACCGAGAAAATTCCACATTCCGGACCAAACCACCGCAACGTGCGGTTCGAGCGTATGCGTGTAAATGACGGTGGCAACCGCGTTCGCGGTGTCGTGAAATCCGTTTACGAATTCAAATCCCAAGGCGGTGAGCAGCGCTACTCCCAGCAGGATGAAGGGCAACGCGCTTGTGGGGTGAACGTCCGCGAGGTCGCGCAGCAAATGCGCTCCGGCGTAAACCAATCCGATGATCAGAGCCACGCCGAAGATTGCCATGCCGATCTTGGCCGGGGTGCTAACGGTCATCTTGCTATCTAGAACTGACGTGCCTGCCGCCATTCAGCACCTCAAGAATGTGATTTGGGTCCGAGGCGGGTGACGGTACTGCGGCATTGTTACGCTCGCATGACAATTGAATGAACAATCCTGAGTAACGAGGGACGGAGAGGTTTTTCCGTGGTGAGGCCGAGGCAAGGAAGCAGGGAGGCAAAGAAGCAGGGAGGCAGCGACGGAATGAGATCGGGTGCCGGGGTTGGGTTTTCGGTTTTGTTGTCCAAATTCCAGTGGTGTTACCTTGGTTGGATCTAGCGAATGATTCTGGAGGCGGGCTGTTGAAGTCGCGGCTCGTGTGTCGTAATCTATTTGGACTGCATGAGTGGTTCCGGCGCGCCCGTAGCTCAGCTGGATAGAGCGTTTGGCTACGAACCAAAAGGTCGGGAGTTCGACTCTCTCCGGGCGCGCCATTCTAACCAATGTTTATAAGGGTTTTCTCACTTCCGCGGAATTTCACCAGAATCTTGTACAACATATTCGGTCGATGAGGCCGGCTTCGAACGGCGATGGCGTTGATTAGGAGTCAGTGGCACTTGTCCGATTAGGGCTGCCAGCTCAACCGGTCGATGCAATACCATCCAGTGCAATGATTCGGCAATGCTTCCGCGGAAGAACCATCCTGCTCGACTGTACTCGGCCAAAACCTAGCCTGGGCAGCGTTCCAGCTGATCTAACCCTAGCGAGCGATTTTAACTTTTGTTTTCAATGCAAGGTGGGTTCGAGCTAGCGTTGCGTCCACCTCTTGAGACCACCGCGCTAATCGGAAACTCGCCCTCATTGTCCGGTAACGCGAGATCAGAGCCCTCGGACGCAACTGTCATTATTACCACTATGCACTGGATAGCCCCCGCTGTAACTTCAAGTGTGACTCACACCCCTGCCGCTAGCGGGCAAACCGTTTCGCGTTACCTCCTCCTGGAGGAACTAGGAAGCGGTGGTATGGGGGTAGTGTACAAAGCGCAGGACAATGAACTCGGCCGGTTTGTCGCCTTAAAGTTTTTGCCCGAGAACGCAGCTGAAGACCCCCTTGCCTTGGAACGTCTTCGCCGCGAAGCACGGCGCGCATCCGCGCTCAATCACCCGAACATCTGCACCATCTACGAAATTGGGATCCACGAAGGGCATTCGTACATCGCCATGGAGTATCTGGATGGCGTAACCCTGAAATACTGGACAGCCGCGGGGACGTTGGATACGGAGCGTATTATTTCGATTGCCATCGAGGTCTGCGATGCGCTCGATGCCGCGCACAGCGAGGGCATCATTCATCGGGACATCAAACCCGCCAACATTTTCATCACCAAGCGGGGTCGCGTCAAGATTCTCGACTTTGGCCTGGCCAAGAGCATTCGTCAGGAGGGCCTCGAAAGCCAGATCGCGACGCAGCGGACGCAATCTTTGTCCTACCTCGCCGAAGAACATCTCACCAGCCCGGGCACGGCCTTGGGCACCGTGGCTTACATGTCTCCGGAACAAGTGCGGGCCGAGGAATTGGATGGCCGCACGGATCTGTTTTCTTTCGGTATCGTTGTCTACGAGATGGTGACGGGGAGGCTGCCTTTTCCAGGTGCCAGTTCGGGCCTCGTGACGGAAGCCATCCTCAATCGCAATCCGGTGGCTCCCCTGCAACTGAATCCCAACGTCCCTCCGGCCCTCCAGGAGGTGATTCGCAGAGCGCTTGAGAAGGACCGTAACCTGCGTTATCAGAACGCGGCCGATATGGGGGTTGAGCTGCAACGGCTAAGGCGAGACTCCGATTCAGGCTGGAAAACCGTGGAAGAAACGGAACCGGTCGTGGCGCCATTCACAAGCCTCTTATCGTCGAACAGCAAGCGCAGGGCACCTACTTCGTCGGCGCAAACACCTGCGCTCCGCCCACAGCGAGTCTCCAAGATCATTGACTCACTCGCAGTTTTACCGTTTGAAAATGCCAGTGGCGAGCCTGACCACGAGTATCTCAGTGACGGGATCACAGGGAGCCTCATCAATACGCTGGCAACGGTACCGAAGCTGCGCGTCATGGCGCAGAGCACTGTATTTCGGTACAAGGACCGGAAAATTGATCCTCAAGCGGCCGGTCGCGAGCTCAATGTGCGCGCGGTGCTTACCGGAAGAATAATGCACGTCGGTGGCGCTTTACGCATAGGGGCCGAATTAGTTGACGTAGCCACAGGTTCTCGACTATGGGGAGCGCAATACAATCGCAAGCATGACGACATCTTCGTGGTCCAAGACGAAATTTCCAACGAGATATCCGGAAAATTGCGGTTACAGTTGACCCGCGCCGAAAAGAAGCGGCTGACAAAACACCACACCGAGAATGCTGAGGCGTACCGGCTTTACTTACAAGGTCGTCATTACTGGAACCGGTGGACCGAAGAAGGGTTCTATAAGGCGATCGATTACTTTCAACAGGCGGTCGAGAAAGATCCCCGCTACGCGCTCGCCTATGCCGGTCTGGCCGATTCCTACATACTCCTGGGATGGAACAGCTATCTACCGCCGAAGGAAGTGTTCCCCAAAGGCAAAACCGCGGCGACGACCGCCCTGCAGCTCGACCCGGATCTCCCGGAAGCGCACGCGTCCTTGGCGGCGCTGTTGTGGCTTCACGATTGGCGATGGGACGAGGCTCAGACGGAATTCAAGCGCAGCCTCGAATTGGACCCCACGTATCCAACAGCCAACCACTGGTACGCCGAGTATGCGATGGCGATGGGGAAACACGCGGAAGTCATCGCCAGGGTGAGGAAAGGTCAGGAACTCGATCCGCTGTCCCTCATTATCAACGTGGCGGTCGGATGGGCCTTCTACTTCGCCCGCCGATACGACGAAGGCATCGAACAGCTGCGACGAACCGCCGAATTCGACCCAAGCTACCCCGTCACGTACTGGATTCTTGGTCTGCTGCTTAGGAAGAAAGGCTCCTACGAACTAGCCATTACCGAGGGTGAAATGAGTGTGAAGCTCTCCGGGGGCAGCCCCATGATGCGCGCGGCGCTGGCGCATACTTTTGGCGCGGCTCATCGGAGAACCGAAGCAGTTCAGACGCTCGATGAGCTGAAAGAGCTAGCAACGCACAGATATGTCGCACCCTATTTCTTCGCAGGAATCCATATCGGTTTGGGAGATTACGATCGGGCGATCGAATACCTGGAGAAATCCTACGAAGAGCACTCCCACTGGCTCATCTATCTACATATAGATCCGAGCATGGACGCACTGCGCGACAACCCACGTTTTCAAAACTTACTGCACCGTGTCGGCCTTCCACCGCTGACGGGCGCGAACCCCACCTGAAGAAAGTGCGACCGGACGACGCGGAGTTGGAGGCCTAGGCATCCCGATCAATAAATCCATCGCCATCCGGGCGGCCGAGGCCGAGTACGTTCTAACGCGCTCCGGCAATTCGTTCACGGCCGGCAACAACAATCAGAGCAGTTTCCCGATACAGGCTGGCGTTGTATTCAGCTTCTAAGCGAGCGGCTGATCCGGCTTTGGGGCGGCTAATCGTTTTCCATTCGACGCGGGCGATACCAAACACGCAGACGCCCCACCTTTCAGAAATCGAATGGTGGGGCGTCGATTTGACTTGTGACTCTCAGCTAGCAAGGTCAGTGCGTATCTATGGGTTTTCTGTGACCACAGAGCGACGGATTCACCGGCTGAGTCCAACATTAATCGGACAAGTGCTTTCACTGCCGTCCGGGCGATCACAGTGTCACGACCAATTCCTTAGCCTCAGCGTAACATTCAAAGAGAACGCTCGCGGTCGGGCATTGCACGCCGAATATGATAGCAAGGCGATGAGCGCAAGATATAAAGCTTTACTTACACTCCAGCACCGCGCCTTTTCTGCTGAGAATTTCTCTGGGCGATGAATAGCAGCAGTTTCACGTCGCCTTCATCTGGCCCGGCCAATTCACGCAGCTCTTGACCGACAACCATGCACGCACATCACCAATGTGCTTCACAGCCTTCGATGTTTTCGGACGCCATAGTTACTCGCTTCATTAGCTCAATTGTGCACACCTTGCGTATGGTCAATTTTGGTCATCTAGACGGGCCGGTCCGGGGAGTCTACCATGCTGCCCGCAGGACCAGTTTCCCGAGTTCAGTGAAGGGGCAGACTCGAATGGCGAGCAAGCGTATTCTCGGTATCAGCCGTACAGCTCTCCGCAGAAAGTTCCGTGCTGGGATGACGTCTAGGCACTACCGAGACAAAGAGGTCGTCTTTTCACAAGGAGATTCGGCGGATTCCGTCTTCTTCATCGAGAGCGGCACGGTGAAGCTCACGGTGGTCACTACGCGCAAAAAGGCGATAATTGCTATCTTGCAGCGAGGCAGTTTTTTTGGAGAAGGCTGTCTAGCAGGGCAGTCTCTGCGGATTTGCACGGCGAGATCAATTGGCCAGTCCAATGTCATTCGACTGCAAAAGGAGAGCATAGTTCGCACGCTCCAGAGAGACGCGCAATTTGCAAGCATGTTTGTCGGATATTTGCTTTCACGGGTTGTTCGAATCGAGGAAGACCTGATAGATCAATTCTTCAATTTTAGCGAAAGGCGGCTGGCACGGATTCTGTTGTTGTTTGGGGAGATAACCAAGGAATCGAAGTCCGACTCCCCCCTGAAGGTGAGCCAATCAACCTTGGCGGAGATGGTTGGTACCACCCGATCGAGGGTAAGCAAATTCATGAACGAATTTAAGAAGAAGGGTTTGGTTAGCTACAACGGAGGCTTGCAAATACATCGCGCACGGATCGTCGAGTTCCTGCAAAACCGTCCTATGTCCGTCAAGAGAAGCGTGGAGAAATGAAAATAAGAGAAATGACACGCAACGAGACATGTTCCGTCCGCTGTCCTACGTGTGGCGTCTCCAAAAGGAAGCGGTACATTCTAGTTGCGGGTGGCCTCCGCGCCCATTTGCCCTGCCTTCTTATTTTTGCTTTTCTTTCTTCGCAAGACATTCTTCACAGTGCCTCAGAGTGGCGGGTCCCATGAACTCGTTTACACACCTGCATTCCTTTCGGACTAGGATTCCACCTTCAGGAGTGACGAGGAGAGACGCAACTAGACGGGAAGATGACCAACACGACCGGAATGCCTCGATTATCCTTTCCGTGCGCATTCCAACTTATGAAGACGTAGAGAGTGCCGTCCGCGAAGTGGAGTATGCGAAAGACAAGCGGGCGCTTGCCGACTGTCTCGATTTCGCCGGCTAGCGAAGCGCGGCATCCTGGCTTCCGCAAAAGCCATGAGACGACTCAACCCGTGATCCTGGAATGGTTGCTTCGCGGATAAGATCCGAAATTGAGTGTCGCTACTTCTTTGAAAGCTCACCTTTGAAATGGCTTTCAACATCTTCCCGACTAAACGGGTCACTTGCTTCGGTCAACAAGACTGAGTAAACGACCTCATGGCCTGCGATCTGCGCAGTGATAAATACCCCGTGCTCCGGAATTTGTTGATAGGTAAATTTCACCATTCTGCCATCGTTAAGTGTTTTGACCCACTCTTCGTCATGCATTTCAGCATCTCTTCGGCCGACACCAGAGTATGTCGCGAGTATACGTTTTTTTCAGCCTACGCTGCGCTCAGTTGCCTGCCTACCGATGTACAAGGTCGCTATCGCCGAGAAGGCGGGGATAATACGCCGCTCGCGCGGGGGCATCAAACCTTGCATGAAGCAGGATTCGTGTCACTGTACTCGCGAGCATGACACCCATGTTCATTCCAGTGTTGTTCTAAAGCGCGACGGGCGTCGCGACATTTCGCATGGGTCCGGTCAGTCTGCTTCTCGGCTTCCGCGAACTCTTTATGTCGCCCCACTAGTGTCGTTAGCCTGTCGCTGGCCTCGAAGAACTCCATCGTGGCGCGAGAATAATCCTCAAAGAGAACGTCGGCGGCAGAACACGACATGCCGAACATCGTAACAGGGATGGTGGTATACTCCCACCGGGAGGCTCTAATGCCACACTCCTGTGAACCATGCATTGCCAGCCAAAAGTTCGATTGGGAAATCCGCTTTTACCACTGCTTATCGTTGCCTCACACTGAACTTGCCGATCGGGCTTCCGAAGCCGCAGGTATTCTCTCCGAGCGCGTTCGTCAAGCCAAAAGCCAAGTAATATCCGCTCCTGAACGGGAAGCTCTTGACGATGCAATCCACCACCTGCGTCTAATTCAAGTTCAGCATCTCGGCTACCCTGCGACCTATGGCGAGCTGCTTAGGACGCCTGCGCCTTTGCCTGCGAGGAGCGAACTCGACCAGCCATCGCGCGATTTAACGGGTAGGCCAAAACCGCTGAGTGAGCTACGGAATTTGTGGAAAGTGCACGCAGAGTAGGCACGAAGTTCAGCAAGCGCCAAATTCTAAGCCGCCTTTGCCCGATCACCACGCTTTTTCTTCTGAGACATTTTCAGTGCCATGAACATTAGCAACTTCACGTCTTTCTCATCTGCCCGGCTCATCAGCCTGCGCAATCTATGAAGCGTCTTGGCATCGCGACCGGAGCTACCCCAGCCAGTAGCGACTTGCTCAGGGATATTTGGTTTGGGTGGTTTCTCGCCATCGTAGAAAAGGACATACATCGGCACTTCCATCGCCCTAGCCATTTTTTCCAGCGTCTCGATGGCCGGAACCGTGTGGCCATTTTCGACACGAGAAATATAGCAGCGCAACAAACCGGTGCGTTTCTCGATATCGCCCTGGGACATATTTTTCTGTTCGCGTATCGCCTTCAATCGATCGCCGATGACCACTGTTCCTCCAAAGAGGAATCATACCCCGCATACGCGGGAGCAGCAAACAGGTCGAGCAATAGAGCATCCGGATATCGCGTGATAGTTTCCCGCTGAAGACAATCAGGCGGAAGCAATCGCGGTGCGGCGGCTCGCCTATTTTGGTTTTGAGGTACTCAGCTTTAAGGCTTTGAGCCGATACTTACCCTCGTCCTCGTTCAATTGTGAGAGACCGAAGGTTATGCTGGTGCGGGAGTTCACCGTGACCTGCGCCGCGAAGTAGTAGACCTGGCCCGGCTCGGCAGTAAAGGATGTCACAGCGACGTTCTTCTTTAGACTTAGGTCCGATTGCCAGCTTGCGCATAAGTGATGAACTCCGGGCTCAACCGTCAACGCGAAGTAAGAGTCGCCGTAATTGGCGCCGACCCAAGCTCCGTCCACACCGAAGCGGACCGTGGCATCGTGGAAGGGGACAACCATTTGGTTTTCGCTTTCGATGAAGACGATCTGTGCCTTGCCTTCCGCTGGTCCCGCAGGCACGGGCTGACCCTTCTCTGTTTTGACGTCGAATTTAACTTTATCGTCGCCGCAGGAATCCGGCAAATTGGTAGCCCAGACCTGGCCAGCACAGGCAAGAACTGCGCAGAGAAAAAATGCCAGAAGACTTAGCTTCATCGGGATTCTCCTGAAGGTTGAGACGCATGCGCGAACCGTTCAGGTACGGGGTCGCGACCCTGTCGCTAATTCGCGTGAACCTCTCAGGTAATAGTCTATCCGCGGTTTGAGCGGCAGCTTGCACGATGACTGCTGAGCCTGTCGGCGGCCTGCTTCGAATAGCGACCGTCGCTCCGCGAACCGGCTAGGGCATCTTCGCGGGAGGCGTATTCGTTTGCTCTTGCGGTGCAACAATCACCGGTTTGTATTGAGCGACTGGTTTCGCCGGCCGGCTTAGCTGTTTGGTTTCCTTTTTCTTTGGTTTTCGCTTCTCTCGACCACGTGCGTCTCGGTTGCCCATGGCTTCCCCCTTTTTTGCCACCATCCATACCGCGGATGCAATTCATCACATGATTCTCCGCTTCCTTCAACACGATAATAGGAGTTAATCTTGCGAAATGAAACGGAAACGTCCATCGTCTCCCGATTTGCCGATGGAGCTCAGCGATCTCGCCGTCTCTTTTTATGACGTGGCCGCAGACGATCCACAGGAAAGTTTCGATCAGATCGCCAATCGGAATGTGCCGCGCGGATTCGGAAAAGCGAAAACGAGTGCCGCGTTCAGGAGGGAAGCGCGGAAGATCTTTAACCTCGCTCGTTGAAGCCCTTCTATTCGACATCGAATATACCCCCGTGGGGAGTGACACCGGAGGTTGCGGGAGATGAAATTCGGCGCCAATCTTCGGGAGGAAATCATGGCCCAGCCAGGGAAAAAGACAGACCTCGTAGGGGCTTGGAGAAACGCGATGATCGCCTGCAGTCGAGGGGATCAACTGATTATTCAGGATACCGAGGGGAAACTACTTTACAGCCACGACGGGGATGGGCTCACCACGTTGGCTGTGGTACACCGCGACGAGTTTGAAGAGAGCGGTTTTCACAAGGCGGTGCTAGACGCGCATCAAGATTTCTTGGATCAAAAGAAATAGTCGGCAGAATTGCCAGCCAGAGTGCACAGGCACATCATGGCGGGCGCGGAGGTGTCCGGGTGACAAACGAAGGGAAGTTCCAGTGTCCCGCGATGGTGAACTTCAACCGTCGGTGCATCCGAGTGGAAGGACACGCGGGTCCCTGTGCGGGTGGGCTGAACTCGCCTAGAGTCGGAGTCTACGAATGCGGATTTTGCCACGCGACATTCCCGTCGTTAGAGGAATTTGACGCACACGCCCCGTGCCCGAAGGCGTGAGGCGAAGCGTAGGACGCGGAGCGGTCTTTGGCATAGCGTAAATCATTTTGCGGAACCGGCATCGAAAGGTGCCGACGGTCGCCATTCAACCTGTACAACAAACCTACAACAAGGCTCAAAAACCCGTTCTACCTCGATATCCCTCTCTCGCGCCCTCTCGACACGCTATGTTTTCAATAACTTAGCCTAGATGCGCCTGCTACGAACCGAAAGGTCGGGAGTTCGACTCTCTCCGGGCGCGCCGTACATCCTCTATGTGTTTCGTGTACATACTCAGAAATCAAAGGACCAGGTGCCTCTACGCAGGTCACACACAAGATGTGGAACAGCGTTTGGGTGAGCGCGATCTCGGCGTCATGAAGTGGACCAAGAACCGCGGGGCTTGAGACTTGGTCTATCGCGAAGCATTTTCCACCCGCGAACGCGGTGCGGCGCGAAACATTCTTAAAGTCCTGGCAGGGGCGCGAGGGGTTCGCAGGATTCTGAATTCCTATCTAGCCTGACCGAACGGGTTATGATGTCTTGTCGGGGCTCCGGAACGTCAACCATGACACTGCTATCGAATCACTCATCCTGCAGCGATACCGGCACGCCATGATTCGCGCCGTTCCATCTTCGCGGATTATCGGCGACGGGGAAATGGCTGAGCTGATTCGCGGCTACGATTGGTCCAGAAGCCCCGTTGGTCCCATCGAAACCTGGCCCGATATTCTGCTGACCACCGTGAACGTGCTGCTGGCGTCCAGGCACCCCATGTTTTTGTGGTGGGGGCCGGAGCTGATTCAGTTCTACAACGACGGCTACCGGCCGAGTATCAGGTCTGATAAACATCCCGCCGCGGTTGGCCAGCGCGGGACGGAATGTTGGCCGGAAATTTGGCCGATCATCGGTCCGCAGATAGAAGCGGTGATGAGCAAAGGCCAGTCCACCTGGAACACCAACCAGCTGGTCCCCATCAATCGAAACGGCAAACTGGAGGAAGTGTACTGGACGTACAGTTACAGTCCGGTGCGCGACAAGGACGGGGCCGTGCGCGGGACGCTGGTGGTTTGCAGCGAGACCACCGAGCAGGTATTGAGCGAACGGCGTCTGCGCACGCTGCTGGGAATCACCGCAAGTTCCGAATCGCAAGATCAACTTCCAGAAAAACAGTCGCTGGCGCGCTTTGCGCAAACGATTGTAGGAAAGCTCCGCAGCGATCCCG
This sequence comes from uncultured Acidobacteriota bacterium, assembly GCA_963804655.1. Lineage (GTDB taxonomy): Bacteria > Acidobacteriota > Terriglobia > Acidiferrales > UBA7541 > Palsa-295. The sequence continues at coordinate 151,705 of CAWDRE010000006.1, forward strand.
CGGATATTCCTTTTGCGGTGTTGTATCTTTTCAGCGCAGGCAAATTGCGGCTGGCCGAGGGTACTTTGCCATCGGCGAAGTTCGCAGATCCCAGCGAGTGGCCGTGGGCGAACGTAGTCAATTCGCAATCTCCGTCGCTGTTGGAAGATTTGCAATTGCGGCTCCGCGATTTGATTCTGGAGCCCTGGCCGGAACCCGTGACACGCGGTTACGTTTTGCCGCTCGCTTTGCCGGGATCAACCGTGCGGGCCGTCCTCGTTTTTGGAACTAGCCCGCGCTTGCCTTTCGACGACCGTTACCTGACTTTTTTCCAAGTGGTCGGAGCCCGGATTGCGGGTTTGTTGCAAGGAGAAGTCCATCAACTGGAGCTCGCGCAGGCTGCCAAGAGATTCAGCAGCCTGGTGGAAGCAAACCCTTTCGGCATGGTCATAGGCAGTTTGAATGGGACCTTGCAGTACGTGAACCCGACATTCCTGAAGACCTTGGGCTATTCACAATTGGAAGTTAGCACGGGGCAGGTACGTTGGGATGAACTTACGCCGCCCGAATACGCGGCGGCTGACGCCCACGCCGTTCAGCAACTGCGTGAGTTCGGGCGTTGCGATGTCTATGAGAAAGTTTACATCGCGAAAGATAAGCGGCGCATTCCGATCCTGATCGGAGCGTCCACCATCTCCGTTTCAGGAGCCGACCCCGAAGTCGCGGCGTTTGTGACGGATCTCACGGCCTTAAAAAGCGCCGAGGAAGCGTTAAGAAACGCGAACGATGAATTAGAAAAGAAGGTGACGGACCGTACCGCGGCCCTGGAAACGGAAATTCTGGACCGGAAACGCGCGGAGACGAGTCTGCGGGAACTGAGCGGGCGTTTGCTGGTCACGCAGGACGAAGAACGGCGGCACATGGCGCGCGAATTGCACGACCATGCCGGACAAACTCTGGCACTCCTGACCATGAATCTCTCCGCTCTGGAGAGAGTTGCCGGGGATCAGAACTCACAAATCGCTAAAATGGCGGCGGAGAGCCGTAAATTGTCCGAGGATCTCTCGAGAGAAATCCGGACGCTCTCTTATCTGCTGCACCCGCCGCTCCTTGACGAAATGGGACTTGTGTCCGCGCTGCGCTGGTATGTGGAAGGGTTCTCGGAGCGAAGCAAGATCAAAGTGGATTTGGATTTGTCTCCGGAGATGGATCGGCTGCCCAGAGAGCTGGAACTGGTTATATTTCGCGTGGTGCAGGAAAGCCTGACCAACGTTCATCGCCATTCCGGCAGTTCTTCCGCGCGGATTTACCTTGCGCGCACGCCTGGCGCCGTGGAATTTGAAGTGAGTGACCGCGGCACGGGCATTTCCACGGCGCGGCAAGGGGAAATGTCCTCTGCCAAGACCGGCGTGGGCGTGCGTGGGATGGAAGAAAGAATCCGGCAATTCGGCGGCACACTGCGAATTGATTCCAGCAGCAAGGGGACAGTAGTAGCTGTGAAACTTCCCGTGAATTTATAGAATTGTTTGCTGGTCCGCGCAAGTTTGCTCTGCTGCAAATTCTCCGCGTTTTAATTTCCCTGCGCTAATTCACGGATCCGTTGATTCCGGCGTGTGCCGTAAAGAAGGCTACTGGATTATCCAGCGAGGTTGACAATGCTTGGCAAGGTGTAGAAAATTGAGTAGGCGAAGAAAAGGCGAAGACTGCGGTGCTTCGTTTTGGCGCCTCGCGATGCCTTATGGCCGCTAACTTTGCTGCTTTGCGCTCAAAAGTGGAACTGGCTCTGGCCGGGCGTGTCGTTGCGCCTTTTACCTATCGCGACCGCAAGACGGTTACGACCGTTTCCACCGGCATTCCTGAAATTGATTCGTTGACGGGAGGTTTGCCGCGCGGAGCGTTGACGGAAATTTTCGGGCCGTCATGTTCCGGGCGCACCAGTTTGCTGCTTTCCGCTTTGAGCGCGCGAACGGCGCAGGAGGAAGCTTGCGCTTTGATTGATGGAGCGGACGCTTTTGATCCGCACTCCGCGGAAGCGGCAGGGGTGGAACTGCGGAAATTGCTGTGGGTGCGTTGCAGGAATATTGAGCAGACCTTGCGAGCGACGGACCTGCTTTTGCAAGGCGGGGGATTTGGATTTATCGCGGTGGATCTGAGCGATATTTCGCCGCGGTTGGTGCGGCATGTGCCGCTGGAATCGTGGTTCCGTTTTCGGCGAGCGGTGGAAGATACGCCGACGGTTTTAGTGCTCTTGGAGCAGGAGTCGAATGCGAAGACTTGCGCTTCTTTGGGTTTGCGGATGGGGGCGGAAGCAGCTTGTTGGGACCGGACGGTTCCCATGCCTGATGCGGATCATGTGCGGCATTCGCTGGGGTGGTTGTTGGGAGGGTTGAGCGCGCGGGGGGAAGTGTCGCGTTCGCGGGGGCAGAGAGTGGGTGAAGGGATTTTTAGGTCTTGGGCGGATTTGTTGCGAGAGCAAAGACAAAAGCGAAGACCAGGTCAAAAGATTTAACACAGAGTCCACAGAGTAAAGGCAGAGGGCACGGAGAGAGGCAGCTTCATTACAGACAGCGGCCGACAGAAACGCAAAGAGAGAGACCGCAGACAGAGACCGCAGAGAATTGCGATTCCACTGCTGGGTGCAGGATGTGAATGGAGGGTTGAAAGTCGTGGGGTTTGCTGCGATTCATGTTGCGAATTTTATGGTGCAAGCTGTGGTACGCGGTGAGGCGCAGCCGCGCGAGCGCGCCATTGCGCTTGTGGATGGGGCTCCTCCGCTGGTCAATGTGGTGGCGGCAAATGAAGCTGCTTTGCGGGCTGGGATTCAATTGGGGATGACGAAATTGCAGGCGGGATTATACGGAGTGGAAATTCGTTTGCGTTCGCGGGCGCAGGAGAAGGCGGCGCATGCAGCCTTGCTTGATTTAGGGTGGTCTATTTCGCCGCGCGTGGAAGATCGTGCGGCGGACACGATCATTGTGGATGTGGCTGGGCTCGGTTCATTGTTTGGTTCCGACGAGAATATCGCGCGGGAAATCGTGCAGCGGGCGGCCCGGCTGGGTTTGCCGGCGCAGGTGGCGATTGCCGCGAACCTGGAAACGGCCGTGCATGCGGCGCTTGGTTTTCGGGGAATTACTCTGATTCCGGCGGGAGAAGAAGAAAAGTGCCTGAACGGTTTGCCGGTTCGCGCGCTTTCACCTTCGTTGGACGCGCTGGAAACTTTGCAGCGCTGGGGCATACGAAACTGCCAAGAACTGGCGGCGCTGCCGGTGCTGGAGCTTTCGGAACGATTGGGGCAGGAAGGGGTTCGTTTGCATGAACTGGCGCGCGGAGCGAGCGCGCGTTCGATGGTGCTGGCCGAACCGGACGAGCGCATGGAAGAGGAGATGGAACTGGAGGATGCCGTAGAGGATTTGGAGCCTTTGTCTTTCTTGCTGGGACGATTGCTGGATCAGATGTGCGCGCGTCTGGCGGCACGTTCTTTGGCGGCGGCTGCGATTCGGGTGCAATTCGATTTGGGAGATCTGTACGCGAGTGATGTTCAAGTGCGGGCAGAAGAGTTGCCGGCGAATTCCGCGGGTGGCGTGGACGCGCGGAAAAGTTATGCGAAGGTGCTGCAACTGCCTGTGCCCATGCGCGATTCCAAGATGCTTTTGAAATTACTGCGGCTGCAATTGCAGGGTGATCCGCCGGCCGGCGACATTGTGAGAATTATGCTGGTCGCCGAGCCTGCGCGGCCACGTTCCGCGCAGGGCGGCTTATTTGTTCCCGGTTCGCCGGACCCGGAAAAGCTGGAGCTTACGGTGGCGCGCTTGGCCAAGCTCGTTGGCAACGCGAATATCGGCTCGCCGGAATTGCTGGATACGCACCGGCCTGGGGAATTCCGGATGAAGAGATTCGTGGTGGAAGGCGATGGAGCGGGGCTTCGCGCGCGGAACAGGATGGCGCGCGGGAAAACGGTGGCGGGCAGTGCGATTGGCGCGGCGCGGGCTGATGGCCAGGAGCGTTTGCGTCGGCCGGCGACGGGGTGCCGGATTTTTCGTCCGCGCGTGCCGGCGGCTGTGGAATTACGGGAAGGTTGCCCGGCGAAGGTGTTTTTTCGTGGTTTGTGCGGACGGGTGGTGACGGCTTCGGGGCCGTGGCGGACTTCGGGAGATTGGTGGCGGGAAAATTCGTGGCATCAGGATGAATGGGATCTGGAGATTGAATTTCATGTGGCGGAGGGTGGGGCGGGGGTTTATTGCGTTTATTACGATTCGGAGTGCCGAGGGTGGTTTGTGCGGGGCGTTTACGATTGATTAGAGGTTGCATGTTGCGGCAAAAAAGGATGAGTCAAAAGATTTAACGCAGAGAGCGCAGAGAAGACGCAGAGGACGCAGAGAAAAACACTTCCGGGGAGTGCGAAACCAATCAAAAGATTTAACACAGAGGGCACAGAGTAACTGCAGAGGACACGGAGAATTTGTAGAGAAGAGCGATTTGGGCATCATCCCTCGTCTGCCGGTGTTTTGCCTCCATGTACATGGAACTGCATGCGCGATCGGCTTTCAGTTTTTTGGAGGGCGGAGCCTTGCCTGAGGAATTAGCTTCGGTGTGCGTGGAGCGCGGAATGACGGCGATGGCTTTGCTGGATCGGGATGGGGTCTATGGCGCGCCGCGTTTTTATTTGGCCGCGCAGAAAATATCGTTGCGCGCGCATATCGGGGCGGAGGTCACGGCTGCGGACGGGTGGCGTTTTCCCCTGCTGGTGGAAACGCGCGCGGGATACCAGAATCTGTGCCGTTTGATTACGCGCATGAAATTGCGCGCGCGAAAAAATGAAGGGCACGTCTCGGATGAAGAGGTGGCGGAAAACGCGGTGGGGCTGATCTGCCTGACGGGAGGAAGGGAAGGGCCGTTGGCGTACGCTCTGGGCCGCGGGGGAATCGAAGGCGGGGCGGAATGCGTGCGGCGGCTGTGCGAGATTTTCGGGCGCGGCAATGTGTATGTGGAATTGCAGCGGCATTGCGACCGGGCGGAGGAAGCGCGCAATCACGCCGCAGTGGAGATCGCGCGAAAATTACATTTGCCGCTGGTGGCGACGAATGGCGTGTCCTATGCGCTGCCCGAGCAGCGGGAAGTGCTGGATGTTTTCACCTGCATTCGCAATCACCGCACTTTGGCGACCGCCGGACGATTGCTGGCGCGCAATTCCGAGCGCTATTTGAAATCTCCGGAAGAGATGGCGCGTTTATTTGCGGACATTCCGGAGGCCATCGCGAATACGGAACTGGTTTCTTCCCGCCTGCAATTCAATTTGAGCGATTTGGGATACGAGTTTCCGAAGTATCCGGTTCCGGACGGTAAATCGCAGGCGCATTTCCTGCGCGCGCGGACGCTGGAGGGGATGCTGGCACGCTATGGAGCGCAGAACGAGAAAGCCCGCGCGCAAATCGAGAAGGAATTGAAATTGATCGAAAAGCTTCAGCTGGAGGGATATTTCCTGATTGTCTGGGACATCATCCGATTTTGCCGCGAGCGCAACATTCTGGTGCAGGGGCGCGGATCGGCGGCCAACAGCGCGGTTTGTTATGCGTTGGGGATCACGGCGGTGGACCCGGTGGGGATGGATCTGCTTTTTGAACGATTTCTTTCCGAAGAGCGCGGCGAGTGGCCGGATATTGACCTGGACCTTCCCAGCGGCGAGCAACGCGAGAGCGCGATTCAATATGTGTACGAGCGCTACGGCAAATTGGGCGCGGCCATGACCGCGAATGTAATCACCTATCGCGGGCGTTCAGCGGCGCGCGAAATCGGCAAAGCGCTTTCGTTCGACGCGGAAACGCTGGCACGTTTGACGAGCCTGGTGGGAGCGTGGGAATACAAAGACGAGAACGACACGCTCACGCGGCATTTTCAGGACGCGGGCCTGGATTTGCAGCATCCGCAGATTCGCAAATTCCTGGAGCTCTGCGTGGAGTTTCAGGATTTGCCGCGGCATCTGGGACAGCATTCGGGCGGGATGGTCGTGTGCCAGGGGCAATTGGATTCGGTGGTGCCGCTGGAGCCGGCGACGATGCCCGGGCGCGTGGTGGTGCAATGGGATAAGGAAGATTGCGCGGACATGGGCATCGTGAAAGTGGATTTGCTGGGACTGGGAATGATGGCGGTGCTGGAAGAGTCGCTGCAGATTATCCGGGACGATTATGGCAAAGAAATTGATTTGGGGCGATTGCCCGCGGACGACCCGGTGGTTTACGAGACGCTGCGCAAGGCGGACACGGTGGGCATGTTTCAGATCGAGAGCCGCGCGCAGATGAGTTGTCTGCCCCGCCTGCGGCCGGTGCGTTTTTACGACATTGTAGTGCAGGTGGCGATTATCCGGCCCGGGCCGATCGTGGGGAAGATGGTGAATCCGTATTTGAAACGTCGGCAGGGACGCGAGCCGGCCACTTGCCTGCATCCATCGCTCGAGCCCGTGCTGGAGCGCACGTTGGGCGTGCCGCTTTTTCAGGAGCAATTGTTGCGCATGGCGATGATTGCGGCTGGATTTACGGGGGGCGAGGCGGAAGAGTTGCGCCGCGCAATGGGTTTCAAGCGTTCTGAAAAACGCATGAAGGATATCGAGCTGAAACTTCGCAGCGGAATGGAAAGGAACGGAATCACCGGCGCAGTGCAGGATACGATCGTGCAGTCCATCACTTCTTTCGCGCTGTATGGATTTCCGGAATCGCACGCGGCAAGCTTTGCTTTGCTGGCTTATGCCAGCGCGTATTTGAAGTGCCATTACCTGGCTGCTTTTACCGCCGCGATGTTGAATAACCAACCGATGGGATTCTACCAACCGGCAACTCTAGTGAAGGATGCGCAGCGGCACGGTTTGCGGATCAAGCCGATTGATGTGACTTGCTCGGAGTGGCTGTGCAAGCTGGAAAAGGAGGGCGAGGGCTTTGGCGTTCGTTTGGGCTTGCGCTATGTGAAGGGTTTGCGCGCCGACGTGGGCGCTGAAATCGTTCGCGAACGGAATCTGCGGACATTTGCTTCGATTGATGATTTGAAACTGCGCGTTCCGGGGTTGCGTAAGGCGGAACTGACGGCGCTCGGGGAGATTGGCGCGTTGAATTTCATCGGAGGCGCGCGCGGAGCGCATCGCCGGGATGCGCTTTGGCAAATTGAGCGTGTGGCGCGCCATGCCGGACCTTTGCTGGAGGGATGCGCGGAAGGCGGTGCAATCGCTGTCGCGAAGAATGAAGAAGTGGAAGGCGCGGCACGTGCGGATGCGGCTGGGACTGCAAACATGACAGGACAGTCGCCTTTGCTTCCGATGACTGCGGATGAGCGATTGGTGGCGGATTTTCGCGGGACGGGAATGACTGTCGGGCCGCATCCCATGAAATATCACCGCGCGAGAATGAAGCGGCAGGGAGTGGTGACGGCGAGCGAGCTTAATAATCTCCCGGACGGGACTTATGTTCGTTTTGCCGGGGGAGTAATCGCGCGGCAGAGGCCGGGGACTGCGAAGGGATTTGTATTTCTCAGCCTGGAGGATGAAACCGGCATCGCGAATGCGATTATCACGCCGCAATTATTTGCGGAGTGCCACGTGGTGATCGTGCACCAGCAATTTCTGCTGATCGAGGGACGGCTGCAGAATCTGGACAAAGTGGTTTCGGTGAAGGTGGAGAATGTGCAGGGGCTATTGGTTACAAAGGCGGAAACTACTTCGCATGATTTCCACTGACGGTCCGCGACCGGCCATCCAAAAAATTCGACAACTTTTCCCCGAAGAGGCGTTGAGGTCTTCGCCCCGGCGGGATTTTGTTATTCTCGAGCAGTTCCCGGAAATTGCGTGGCGTGCGGCGCTAGCCGGCGGTCACGCTCTTTCGCAGGGTCGCGGGCTTCAAGTCGCCGGGCGGCGTCTTGGCGGCTTCGGCTTCTTCAGCACGCGCCATCAGTTCTTCTTCGGCAGCGAGCCAATCAGCCATGTCGTTGCCGTCTGCGCTGCCGCGCTCAATGTAGATCTCATACGCGCGGCGTTCGATCGCTTCCTGTGACGGAATTCTCTTGCCAGAGCTGGGCATCGTTTGGGCCCTCCCTCACGAAGACAATACTCCAGTTGGCGAGAGGAACAATACAGGAAAAAATGTAAGACGCTCGGGCCGCAGGGAAGCAGGCTGCGGCGAAATCAAGATTTCGCTGATGCTCGCTGCGAGCGCTTACCTGGGAGAGCTTGGCAGCGATCGCAGATACGCGATGATGGCGATCGCGTCCTCATGTTTCAGATGATAGATGTGCATCGGCGGCCGAATCACCTCGCCATTCGCGCCTATGCCTTTTTCGAGGATATTCACACCGTCCTGGTCTGAGTAGCCGGCAAAACCGGCGATGGAGGGCGCACGTTCGGCCCATTGCGCATTGGCGTGCACGGGCGTAATCCAGATTGGTGCGCCCTGCATCCAGTGTTCAGGATCCAACTGGCCCTGGGCATCGCGCGGAGTGTGGCATTCGGCGCATTTGGCGACTTCTTCCACCAGATATTTGCCGCGCTGGATGTCCGCCGCATTGGCGGCTGCGGTGCCGGAAGAGGATTTGTGGATGGTCATGGTGGAGGCAACGAATGCAACGGCGAGAAGGAGAATTCCACAGATTGCTGTACGAATGAACGTTTTCATGATGGCTTGCTCCGTGGGTTGGAATCAGCGCTGGCGTTCCCGAAAACTGCAGCTGGCGCGCGAAAGCGCGGCTAAATTGTGGTGCCAGATTCGTTCGAGAGTCAATCGCCGATTTTAAAGTTTCATGCGGAAAACGCGGCCAGAACTGCTACTTACGCTTTCTGGTCTTGCGCCGAGCGGGCGTGCGGCGAATGGATTTGCGGGCAGCGGCCCGGTTGCTGGCGGGTCTGGCGCGCACGGCCGCTTCAATTTCGGCAACGATGGCCTGGATTGCAGACTCCTCGATGCCGATGAATTCGACGCCGACTCCGACACCCGGCAGGCAGTAGCGCACTTCGCCGCGTGTGTAAACTTCCGCGCTGGTAAGTTCCAGGCGAAAACGCAAATTCAGTACGGCGCCTTCCGGAAATCTGCAGGAGGTGCTGATAAACATCCCGCGGGTGCTGACGTCGGGTACGCGCGTGATTACAGCTTCGTCGGCGCCTTCATATTTGACGTTGATTTCGCCGATGCTGTGAATGCGCGGGCCGAATCGGGCGGTATCCCAATTTGTTGGCGGAGTTCGAGCCGTCATGTGACCATCACTCCTTGCGTTGCGCGTCGTGGACGCGTCACCCGCTTGCGCTTGGGTTCCTTGTCCGGGGTGCGCTTTTTTCCGCAGTGCGGACAAAACAGGAAGCCGGTGGAAAGTTCGCGCCGGCACGAACCGCAATGGACGAGATTGACTTGGGCAAAGGGCACCACGCGCTGAACTTCGTCGAGTGTGGTGAGCCCTTCGCGCACGTGTTCGAGCGCATATTCCTGCATGAGTTTCATGCCGCTATCGCGAGCGAGCGCGCGGATTTCGTCGCTGTGTCCATTTTCGCGAATGGCCGAGCGGATGGGTTCGTCGAGGGCGAGCATTTCGTAAATGCCGATGCGGCCTTTAAATCCGGTGTGGTCGCAGAGGTCGCAGCCATTGGGGGCGTTGTGAAATGGAGCGTCATTCAGGATTCCGACTTGCACCAGCTGCGCGGCGTACTCGGGTGTGGTGGGAATTAATTTGCGGCACACGCACAGCCGCCGGATCAGCCTTTGGGCGATGATGGAGGTGAGCGAGGTGGCGATTTGATAGGCCGGAATGCCGAGATCGAGCAAACGGGTGATGGCCGAAATGCTGTCGTTGGTATGCAGCGTGGAGAGCACCAGATGCCCGGTTTGTGCAGCCTTCAGCGCGATTTCCGCGGTTTCTTTGTCGCGAATTTCGCCGATCATGATGACGTTCGGGTCCTGGCGCAGGATCGAACGCAGACAGGTTGCGAATGTGAGTCCGGCTTTGGTGTTCACCTGGACTTGATTCAGCCCCGGCACCGCGTATTCGACCGGGTCTTCGACGGTGATGACGTTAATCGAAGGCCTGCGAATCAGATGCAGCGAAGAATAGAGCGTGGTGCTCTTGCCCGAACCGGTAGGGCCGGTAACCAGAATCATACCTTGCGGCAGACGCAGCATGGGGCGGAGGCGTTCTTCGATCCAGGTGGGGAAGCCCAGCTTCGCTAAATCCTGCAGTGGGGCTTCGCCCTCGAGAAGACGCATCACGACTTTCTCGCCATGCTGCGTGGGCAGCGTGGAAACACGCAAATCAATGCGCCGCCCGCCGATTTTCACCAGGAAGCGGCCGTCTTGCGGAGCGCGGCGCTCAGCGATGTCCATGTCCGAAAGAATTTTGATGCGGGAGGCCACGGAATTCTGCAGCGCTCTGGGGATGCGCTGGTATTCGCGCAACATGCCGTCCACGCGAAAGCGAATGGCGGTATCGTCCGCATGTGGTTCGATGTGGATGTCACTGGCGCGGCGCTCGGCGGCGGTTTTGATCATCGAGGCGACCAGCATGACGGCCGGAGTGGTTTTTGATTTCTGCAGTAGCTCCGACTGGATTTCCCGCATGGCTTCTACGTTGCGTTCTTGCGAGCTGGACGAGATGAACTCCATTTCGGAGTCTCGCGCCACGTGCGCCGCTCGCTGCATGGCCTCCGCGGGCGTAGGAGCGGCGACTACGACCACCTCGGACGGCCCGTAGAATTGTTCGATGGCGGCATTCACTTCGCCGCGAAAGCCGAGCCGCGGTTCGATTATGAACCCGGTCTTGAAGCGCAGTTCATCGAGGAGTTGCAGATTTTGTGGTTCGGCCATAGCCACTACGAGTCTGGGGCCATCCATCTCGATAGGCAGGGAGCAGCAGCGTTTGGCCATGGCCGCCGGGATCACATTCAGCACGGCGGGGGCAACCGTGATGGCGGTGCAGTCCAGGTACTGAATTCGCGCGACCTCCGCGAGCCCCGAGATCAGGTTCTCTTTCGAGACGACGCCGCGCTGAAGCAAGAGCTCGCCGAGATGCACGAGTTGGCCTTGCTGGTCTTGAATCGCTTTGTTGAGATCGTCTGCGGAGACTTGATTCCGCTCGCGGAGGATTTCACCCAACCGCTTTTTCTTCATTACGCGCGCCTCTCCCGGAGGAACGAACGCAGACGCAGCCCGGGAAAATGAAAACAAGCGGAAGGGGTGAACTACTTTCTTGTATAACACAAGTTCGTCCGGAATCGAAACAGCGTCACGCCCGTCTGCGCACAGAGTGCTAGATAGTAACCACGTGGTGGCGAGTGTGAACGTTGCACCCGGAGCGATGACACGGGGTAAAGCGCGGAACAGGTTGTGTTTCGTGCGGGAGACGCGGTTTGTTGCGGAAACAGCGACGGCGCAATAAGCCGCCCCTACAAATTCAATATATCCCGAGCGTATGGCGATACAGCACGACGTGCCGTTTTGGTTCACCGCGCTTTGCTGGCGCGACCGCGTGAACGCTAGCGATTCGTTGTCCCGTTCTGTTCGATGAAGGTGAGCGCGTCCATCACGGTGCGAAAGCCGCCGCGCGAACCGAGCGTATTGGTTTCGGATTTGGAATAGAGCGGGCGGCGCCGGGAAGAAAACTTCGCGGGATCGAACGCGCCACGCGTGGTGTGGAACACCCAAACGTATTCGTGGTGGCTCTTGTCCGCTTCCGACGCGGTCATCAGCGCGGTGTCCACGGTGCCGAGCGGAGTCCAATCGGAAAAGCCGTTCTGCTCGACGTGGATCGCGTTGGGCATGGTGACGTTGTAGAAGGCGACGTCGTGCGTGAAGATCACGACGAAATCCACCATGGCGGGAGTGGGAGCCGGGCAGACGCTCGGAAACGCTTTGTGGCGATTCTGCGCGATCCACTTGTACTGATTGGGCGACAGGCCGTATGCGGAAAAGTAATGCGTGCAATTGGCGGTATCTTCGTCGAGAGGTTGGTAGGACGGATCGTCTTCGTCGTCGGGATTCACTCGCGGCTTCACGGGAGCGACGACTGGTCGCGCGTCAGGTCCGGAGACCGGTTGCAAGCTTGCAGAGGTTTCGGCGGTGACGCGGTTTGTAGCGGCGTCTGGGTTTACTGCTGCGTTGTTTGCCACGGACGGCGCGGGAGCGGAGACTTCGACCGAGGAAATCGAGATTGACGTTCTTGGAGCAGGGTTGTCAGGCGCTGCGGCAGGCGCGCTCGCGGTTTCCACTTCGACCGTGGATTCGGGCGCCGCTGCTGCGGGTTCAGCAGACGCGGCGGGCGCAGGTTTATGTTTCTTTGCTGGCGCCGGTGCTATCGGCTGCGGGCTACTGTACTTGGCGACGGTTTTCGGCGCTGCTGGCGCTGGTGGAACTGGCGCCGTCACCGTGCTCGATGCGCTCGCTGCTGGGGCACTGCTCGGTGTCGAGGCCGAAGCCGCGGCGTAAACAACGGATGGGGTCGTTGCCGGCACGCTCGTCGGCTGGCTCGCGGAATTCGTCGCGGGCGACGTAGTCGCGGCCACCGTCACTGCTGGTTGAGGTGGCGTCGGCGCGCTCTTTGCAGGAGCAATCGGCGTTGGCCTGGCAGCGACGGCGACGGGTGCGCTAGAACTTGCCGCAGGTGCCGAAGTTTCGGTCGCGGCAGCGGCTGGCACTGGGCTTGCTGCACTCGTAGAGGGCTTCGATGCGCGGCGCGCCGCAAAGGCCAGCGACGCGGCTTCTACGGTATTAGGCTTCTCGTCCGGCTCGGGCGGCAGCGCGGATTTCGGCACAGCGGAATCCAGTACATAGCCATCCGTGCCATTCGCCGTTTCGATTTTTACGTAACCCTTCACGCGTCCGATGATTTGTACCGGGTCGCCGCACTTGAGTTTGGCGGCCACGTTGAAATCGTCCAGGGACTCGTACACCCACACGCGGTCTTCGTTCACAGCGCACTTTACGTTGGTGTTGCCGCCGGCTTTTGCGGGCGAGGCTAAGCCGGCAATCCAGAGCGCGAGAACAAAAACAAGCGGACGAATCATTTTTCCTCCGGCACTAACGGCCTGCGGTGCAACGACGGGTGCTGCCGATGCTTGTGGTGGCGTTCGCAGGGCGTCACGCGACCAGGAGCGAAAGACTGGGCCCTGCTGTGTACATTGGACGCGAGGCCTTATGGCCCGCAGCACCGCGAATCGTGGGTGGCAAGAAAGGAATGGGCGTTGCACGGCGTTCCCCAAGCTCCACCGTTCCGAAAGAATCGCCACAATCGTCACATCCAGTATGAGGACAAGCGAAATTCGGGCACAACTGGACAAAGGTTCAGAAAAGGGGCAGCGCGGGACAGTTCACTTTTTCATCGCCATTCAGCGATTCGGGGACCCGTCGCCTCGGCGAGAGACTTTTGCGACGGTCTGAGGCGCGCTGAGTCGCGTGGGGGTGCGCGAGGCGTGAAATCGCAAATCCGCGGCTCGCTGGTGGCTCATTTCTTGTGGTGGCCGGCGCGGCGCCTCTTGTCGTAGCGGGCCAGCGCGCTTTCAATTACAGGATAGGCGGCCGCCGCCGGCTGAATTTCGTCCACTTCGACGATTTTGCCTTCGAGTTGTTTGTAATCCTGAAAGAATCTGCGGACCATCGCCAGCTTGTGGGGCGGCAACTCGCTCGCTTCATGGTAGGAGTTGTATTCGGGATCGGCGGCCGCGACGGCGATGATTTTGTGATCGAGTGTGCCGGAGTCCACCATGGCCATCAGGCCTATCGTGCGCGCGTACATAATTGTGAGCGGATTCACAGGCACCTGGCAGAGCACCAGGACGTCGAGCGGGTCGTGATCTTCAGCAAGCGATTGCGGTATGAAGCCGTAATTCGCGGGGTAATAGACGGCCGAATAGAGCACGCGGTCCATTTTGATGATGCCGCTCGCTTTATCGAGTTCGTATTTGACGCTGGAACCGAGCGGGATTTCGATCACGGCGTGGAATTCCTGCGGCACGTGTTCGCCGGGACTGAGGTCATGCCAAGGGTGCATCGCGCTTCCTCCGGGATTGATTGTAACGAAGTCGCGAGATGGAAGACCGAGGAATTGTCGCGCGCTTCGTGCTAGCGCCGAGCTCGCTGGCTGCTCGCGCAGTTGGTGAGGATGGTCTTGCCGCCCTCTTGCGCGAACACGAACACTTTGGCGGACGGGAGATCTCGCAAAGCTTGGTCCTTGACGTAGTCTTCGGTGAAAAGGAAAACGCGATGCGGGCCATTCCACAGGCGCTCGAACGATTGGTCGTCGAGAAATATGTCCGGCGCGCCAGGAAAGAATGAGCCGAACCAGAGATTGCCGTCGCGGCCGTTGAGGACGTAGATCTCCAGCCCGGTGTAGAAATTCAGAGTCGAGCCATGCTCGTATTTTCCATTGATCACGATGGTATCGCCCGGTTGCAGCTCGCTTTTAAGTTGTAACGCCATCTTCTTGGAAGTGATTTCGGGCGAGAAAATCACGTAGCCCCAGTGCACGCAGAAGAGCGCCACAATCATCATCGCGGCGGTCGCCAGGTTGCCTTTCAGCAATTGGCCGCGGCGGCGCAGCAGCCAATTGAGGCCCGTGCCGATGGGTAAGGCTAGTCCGACGAGCAGCATCGGACCACGAAACAGGCCGAAAGCGTCAACCGTGAAGTCCTGCACGTGACCCAACGAGAGTTGGTATTGTCCGGGATGCGGCGTTAGAACCGTGCCGATATCCGTCCCCGGTGGAAAGGGATGCGTGATGGCGAGCATCGCCATCGCAGCTACAAATCCAAGGATGCCGAATACCATCAGAATCGCGGATGCAGTTTGTCCGGCTTTCCGTTGCGAACTGCCGGTGGCGGCGGCGCGTTCCCGTTGCAGCCAACCGCCGATCAGCAGCGCCAAAGGAGGCAGCGCGGGCAAGGAATAATATTCCTGGCGTGTGGAAAAGCTGAAAAACAGCATGATCGCGGCGGCCCAAATCGCGAAGAAAAGGTTGGCGCGCGAGCGCTGATCGAGTTGCGCGCGCCAGCCGCGGACCCGCCGCGGAGCTTCCCGCAGCGCGGGGAACAAGAAGATGCACCAGGGTATGAGCCAGATGAAAAGCAGCGCCCAGAAAAGCACCACCGGAACTTTGTCGTAATCTCGCGGAATGCGGCGATTGATGTAGCGCAGGAATTGTTCATTCACGAAATAGAACCACAGGAATCCCTTTTCAGGCCCGCCGGGTAGCGCGGGACTGCGGATCGCGGCGAGAATGTGCCAGGGAGCCGCGATCGCAAGAAATACCAGCGCCGAGGACCATGGATGCATTTTCAGCAGCTTCTTGAAATTCCCCGCGAGAATCAGAAACACGAGGATGACCATTCCGGGGAAGACCATGCCGATGAGGCTCTTGGTCAGCACGTTGAGCGCAATCGTCGCGGCTATGCCCCAAGACAGCCAACGCGACGGCCTGTCCTGCTCGTAGGCGATTAGAAACAAATACAGGCCCAGCGTGAGCCACAGGGCCACGATCACATCCGGGATTAGAAAACGCGTGTAAATATAGATTCCCGGCGCCGTCACCACGATCAACGCCGCATAAAAGCCCGCCTCTTCTCCGAGATACCGGCGTCCAAAAATCAGCGCAGACCATGCCAATGCCAGCACGGCAAGCGCGAGAGGAAGGCGCGTCTGCCAATCGCCCACGCCGAACATTTTGTAACTCAGCGCCACGGCCCAATACATGAACGGAGCTTTTTCGAGATAGCGGATGCCGTTGATGTAAAGGGTGACCCAATTGTGATTGAGCAGCATTTCGCGGGAAGCTTCCGCGTGAATGGAGTCGGCATCATCGAGCAACCCAGGCTGCGCAAGTCCTGGGACATAAATCAGGAACCAGGCGGCAAAAATGATGCAGAGGATGGAAGCTTTCGGAAGAAATTGTGTTCGGGCGAGCGGCTGCGCCGGTTCGATAGCAGAAGATCTGTCCATGGGGAAGTTGCGGGGCTATTGTAGCCGACTCGGCAGAGTCTGGACCGGACAAATCAGCGAGAATGGAAATGTTTGTGAAACGCTGGAGCGAATTACGGCTGGTGAGTGGCGCCGCACAGCGCGTCAACTTGAGTCTGCAGCGTTTCGTCCATCAAGGCGCCCTGGCGCGATTTCGCCGAACAAATCTGGCTGGCGCTTAATTGCAGCGCGCCGCGGAGGTCCGCACCATCGAGATTGGCGTTCTGCAAATTCGCGCCGTTCAGCACCGTGCCATTAAATTGCGCGTCGCGCAGGTCGGCGCCCTGCAGGTCGGCGTCAATAAAAATAGAGGTGGCCAACTGCGCTTTCTGAAGATTGGCGCCGGCGAGTTTTGTGGACCACATATAGGCTTGCTGCAGGTCCGCGCTCTCCAGATTCGCTCCGTCCAGGCGCGCTTCGCGCATGTCCGCTTTTTCCAGATTGCCGCGAATCAGCGAGGCGTTCTCGGCGTGGGAAGCGTAGAGGCTGGCGCCGTCGAGACGAGCGTCCACCAGCACAGCCCCGGCGAGCGACGAATACGACAAGTTGGCGCCGCGCAGGTCCACGCGCGTCAGGTTCGCGCCGTCTAATGCCGCGCGGTCGAGATTGACGTGATTCATCTGCGCGCGGTCCAGGATGGCAAATCGCAAATTGGCTTGCCCCAAGTCAGCGCCGCGCATGTCTGCTTCCGAGAGAAACGCGCCTTGAAAATTCGCGCGGAAAAGGTGCGCGTTCGCGAGAAAGATGCCGTACGCCTGCGCGTAACGGAAATTTGTGCCGTTGAGGTGCGCGCCGGTCACCGACGAAAGCTCGCTGTCCCCTCCGTTCCAGCCTGCCGGCCGCCGCGAAATGGACGCCTCGGTCAACTCGGCGTAGGGGTCGTATCCCAGCGTCCACATCGCGCTGGGTATCCAGCGCCGAATGCTGGCAGCGTCGAACTGCGGAGCGCGGTCTTTGTCGTGAGGAACGCCGACAACGGTCCCCACGGAAATCACCGACAGAATCAAGAACAGGAAGAGCAGCAGGGTAGCGGGCTTCAGGAATTTCAGGCGCGCGAAGTAGTCTTTGGTGGGCTTGCCTTGCGCGGCCCAAATGTCAGCGGGGCGGCCGACGCTGGTGGTGCAATAAAATGCCACACCCACGGCGACCAGGACCAGAGCAATCTGAAGAAACGAACCGTGGATTTCCTGGAGCGTCAGGTAGCGCGCCCAGAAGCAGAGCAGAACGAAGGGAACAAGCCAATAGGCCAGGACTACGCATGCCGTCTTTTCGATCATGCGCGTGGAGGGCGCGTCTGGATTCATCCAGCGAAAATGCATGCGGAGCAAGCCAGTGATAACTCGCGGGCCCTTCTGGCCGAGGACGCGTCCATCCGGGAAAATGGCGGGTAATTCGAGCGCGGCATCCCACACGCGTTGCAAGTTATAAAGGAACCAGAGGAAGAGCACCAGTAACGCAGCAGGGGCGATCAGGTAGATTTCGTCCGTCGGGACTGCCGCAGAGGCGGCGGCCGAACGCAAATACGGAATGATGGCAGAGTCGGCCAGAAGCTGGATATCCTTGGTCTTCCAGATCGCAATGCAGGAAAGGACGCTCAAGCCCAGCATGGTGCTGAATAAGCGCGCGGCAGTATTGGAAGTGCGCTCGAAATCGGTCAGGGCGTTGAATTCCAAAATCGGCGCGGGCAAGGATGCCTCATGAAGATTGGCGCCGGCCAACTGGCGAGGCAGCAGGCCCATGGCGCTTTCGAGCGATGCGCCTTCCAGATTTGCGCCTTCCAGGTTGGCGCCCACTAGGCACGATTCCTGCAGGTCAGCGCGAACCAGGCACGCGTCGCGCAGATCGGCGAGCAACAGGTCGGCGGATTTCAGGTTGGCGTCCTGCAAGTCGGCGTAGCGCAGGTTCACGCCGATTAATTCGTTATCCTGCAGTTTCGCATTGCGAAGATCGGCTCTGGCGCCGACGGCCGCGTGCGAATCGAGCCACTCTTTGTGGTTCGCCAGAGTTTCCTCGAGCGCCCATTCGTGCGGAGCGATTTTGGGGGTTGCGGCGGTCCCGGACTCTCTAACGGATTCCGCCTGCGTAACGACGTCAGCATCTTTATCGAGGTCGGCGAGCGTAATTGCCGCCGAAATTGGTTCCGGCTCCGGCTTGGGTTCCAACTGCGGCTTCGGCGCGATTTGCGGTGCGGCTTCCAGAGAAATCTGCGGCGCAGATTCTTGCGTAACTTCCGGCGTGGGGGCCGGAGCAGTAGCGGCGACGGCCGCCGGAGCGGTAGCTGGAACCTGAGCTTGCGGTGGCGGCGCGGTGGTGGCCGTCGTCGGGGTGTCCGCGGACGATTCCGCGGTAAGGAAATTCCTCAGCAGGAATTCTTTCAGCTGTGCATCGTCAGCAGGCGCCGGGGCGGCGGGCTGCGGTTCGGCTCGCTTGGGTGTGGCCGGAGAGAGCTCCGCCGCGGGCTCGGCTTCCGCGGTGGCTGTAGCGTTCTGGGTTCGCTCACGCGAAAACGCAAATTTAAATAGAGACGCCATGCGATGGTGCCATCCCCCAAAAAATGAGTGCGAAATATGGTGCGATGAAAAGAGTTATTCCCCTTGTTCGCAGGGATAATCTTAATCTGAATTTGGGCCCGCCTGAGAGCATCGTAGCGCAGGCGTTTCTCAAAACATGCCTGTACGAAGGTGCAACAGGCGGACAGCTGACCGCGAGTCCTTGTATGCAAAACTGAGGCCAGTAGGAGCGATCTGGCGGAGGGTGAGTGGCACGCCGGGCGCCAAACTTGCCCTTTTGGGGCACGTTAAGACAACAGATGGCTGCGCCAGAGCGGTTTCCGCAGTATCCTTATGTGAGGTTGCCGTTGACAAAGACGGCAGAGATTGGCTTTAGCCGGCGCGACAGGTCATTTCAGCGGAGGGAACGTGGACGCGAAGGCGTCTTTGGCACCGAAGGCCGGAACGCGCATTGAATCGGATAGCATGGGGAAAATCGAGGTCCCCAATGACCGCTATTACGGGGCGCAGACCGCCCGTTCGCTGATTCATTTCGACATTGGCCGGGAAACCATGCCGCCCGAATTGATACGCGCCTTTGGCGTCCTGAAAAAGGCTGCGGCGCTGGTAAACCAGGATCTGGGCAAGCTTTCGCCGGAAAAGACCAAGCTGATCGCGCAGGCCGCGGATGAAGTGATCGCCGGACAACTGGATGAACATTTTCCGCTGCACATCTGGCAGACCGGCAGCGGCACGCAGACGAACATGAACGCAAATGAAGTGATTTCGAACCGCGCGATTGAGATCGCTGGCGGCGTGCTGGGCAGCAAGAAGCCGATTCATCCGAACGACGATGTGAACATGTCGCAGTCCTCGAACGATACCTTTCCAACGGCGATGCACATCGCCGCCGCGTCGCGCGTGGACGAGGTACTGATTCCGGCTCTAGAGCGTTTACGCGATGCGATCAACGCCAAAGCCCGGGCTTTTGCGCAGGTCGTCAAGATTGGCCGGACGCACTTGATGGATGCTACGCCGCTGACGGTGGGGCAGGAGATGTCCGGCTGGGTCAGCCAGCTGGATCGCGATGTGGAGCGGCTGAAGATGGTCTTGCCGGGGTTGTACGAATTGGCGATTGGCGGCACAGCGGTGGGAACCGGGTTGAACGCGCATCCGGAATTCGCTGACCGCGCAGCTGCGAAAATCTCGGAACTGACCGGCCACCCATTCCGCTCGCACCCGAATAAGTTTGCGGCGCTCTCCGCGCACGATGAGATTGTGTTCGCCAGCGGCGCGTTGAAAACTCTGGCGGCGTCTCTGATGAAAATTGCGAATGACGTGCGCTGGCTGGCCTCGGGACCGCGCGCCGGTTTCGGTGAATTGATTCTGCCAGAGAATGAACCGGGCTCTTCGATCATGCCTGGGAAAGTGAACCCGACGCAGTCTGAAGCGATGACGATGGTTGCCGTGCAAGTGTTTGGCAACGACGCTGCAATCGGGTTCGCGGGCTCGCAGGGGAATTTCCAGCTGAACGTCTTCAAGCCGGTAATGATTCACAATTTTCTTAATTCGGTGCGTTTGCTTGCGGACGCGTGCCGTTCCTTTGTGGACCACTGCGTTAACGGGATGGAACTGGATTTGGACCGTATCGCGGCCAACGTGAAGAATTCGCTGATGCTGGTGACCGCACTGAGCCCCAAGATCGGCTACGACAAGGCTGCGGAGATCGCGCACAAGGCGCATCAGCAGCATATCAGCTTGCGCGAAGCCGCTTTACAGCTCGGATACCTGAGCGAAAAAGAGTTTGATGAGTTGGTTCGGCCGGAAAGAATGACGCACCCGTGAAAGCGGCACGGAAGCGCCGCGCCCTGCTCCATTGTGGTACACCCCTTGCGCTGAGTTATCTGATTTTAATCGCGACGTATCGGACCTGAGAAATCCTTCGAAAAATCTTAGCCACAATGACGATTTTGTTTGACACTTTCGTTAGCATTAACTAAAGTTCTGTCCCCCTTCCTATTATTTGACGTTCCCCCCTTCCTCAGGAGCAGCAATGCGTCTTTTGGTCGCCGAGAATGACCCAGCCCTCGCCACGTTTCTTCACAATAGTTTTGACGCCGAGCATTACGCCGTTGACCTGACGCGGAATGGCGAGGAAGCCAAACAAATGCTGCAGGATCGCAGCTACGATCTGGCCATCCTCGATATGAACCTGCCGCTCTCGAGCGGGATACAGGTTCTGCAAAGCTTTCGCGCAAAGCGCCAGCAACTGCCCATTCTGGTGCTGGCCAGCCGCAACCGCCCGGAAGATCGCGTGGAGGTTCTGGATATGGGCGCGGACGATCTGGTCCTGAAACCGTTTTCGTTTTCGGAGTTATCGGCGCGCGTGCGCGCGCTGCTGCGGCGGGGCGGCCGGGCCGCGAATACGGTGTTGTGCATGGACGACCTGGAATTGAATCGCGTGGAACATTCGGTGAAGCGCGCGGCGCGGCCCGTGGAGCTGACTCCCAAAGAGTTCGCGCTGCTGGAATATCTGATGCGCAACGCGGGCCAGAACGTGACCAGAGCGCAAATCATCGAGCATGTGTGGAATTTATCGTTCGACACCATGACCAACGTGGTGGACGTTTACATCAATTACCTGCGCAAGAAGATAGACGCGCCGCCGGGCCGCAAGTTGATTCAGACCGTCCGCGGAATTGGATACAAGATGCAGGAAACGGCTGCTGCGCCGGGTCATGCAGGTTGAGAAGCTACGATCGTCGGGCGCAGTTGGTTAATCTTCGGAGGTTTCGTCGTAGGTCCATGGCGAAACGAGTTTCAAAAGAGGGAGGAACGAAACGATGTCCGTGGCCAGCGCACCATTCTCAAGAAGCGGCGAGGGCAGAATCCTGGTGGCGAGTTCCTGTGCGGAATATCGCAAGCGCGTGCTGAAATGTCTGACGCCGGCGCTGGCGCACTCGGCGGAGGCGGCGGGAGGCGCAGACGCTCTGCTGCAACTTGCCGCCAGTGAATTCCACACGGTGCTGCTGGACCCGGAGATAGAAGACCTGGATGTGCCGGAGCTGGTGGGCGTGATCCAGTTGCGCTACCCGCAAATGGAAGTGGTGGTGATGGAGCAGCACACGGGTTCCGAGCAGCTTTCTTTTGAAATATCCGGGCAACGCATGGATGAAGCGATTGCGGAGCAGCCGGCGGCGCTCACAGCGGGAATGCCGCCTGTGGAGGCCGCCAGCATCAGCGAACTCGCGGGGACAGCCGCGACTTTCGAACCTCCTGCGGCGCCGTTCCGCTCCGAGCCATTGCCGGGAATGATCGGCGCAAGCGATCCAATGCAGCGGTTGTACCGCCTGGCGCGCCTGGTGGCGCCGCGCGATACCGCCGTATTGGTGATGGGGCCGACCGGCACGGGCAAGGAACTTGTCGCGCGCGGCATCCACGAATACAGCAAGCGTAGCCGGGGTCCGTTTGTGGTGGTGAATTGCGCGGCGATACCGGAAAGCCTGCTGGAAGCGGAGCTGTTTGGATTTACGCGGGGCGCGTTTACCGGAGCGTTCCAGTCGCGTTTGGGGCGCATTCACGCGGCGCATGGGGGCACGTTGTTGCTCGATGAAGTGGGCGAGTTGCCGCTGAGCATGCAGGCCAAGCTTCTGCGTTTTGTGCAGGAAGGGGAAGTCCAGCGGCTGGGCAGCGCGGATTTATTTCGTGTGGATACGCGCCTGATTTCCGCAACGAATGTTGACCTGCTGCAGCGCGTGCGCGAAAAGCAGTTTCGCGAGGACCTCTACTATCGTCTGGCGGTGTTTCCGCTGCAAATCGCGCCGCTGCGCAGCCGTCAAGACGATATCTTGCCGCTGGCGCAGTATTTCCTGACCAGCCTGTGCGGGCAGGCGCGCTGCGCGGCGAAGCGCTTCACGCCGCAGGCGGTCAACCTGCTGCGCAAGCATCTTTGGCCGGGAAACGTTCGCGAACTGCAACATTGGATCGAGCGCGCCTTCGTCCTCGCAGAGTCCAGCGAGGAAGTAGGCCCCGACGATCTGATGATGCACGTGCTGGAAATCTGAATTCAGAGAATTTTAAGGGCATTGCCATCCTGGGTGGAAGCTGCCGTGCATGGAACTTCTTGCCATGCCGGCTACCGCCACAACCCCGAAATCCGCGGCGCAAAAGGAAATCATTCCGCGCCGGAGCGCCGCGAGCGTAACCGCCAAACGGAACCTCGAGCGCGCTTTTCAGACGTTTAGCGCCGCGGCCGGCTCGCTGGAAAAATCCTACGGCCAACTGCACTCCGAAGTGCTGCGGCTGCGATTCGAATTGGAACGCAGCAACTCCGAGCTGGCGAAAAGTGTGGAAGAAAATGCCGGGATGCGGCGCTACCTGGCGCGCATCTTGGAAAATCTTCCTTGCGGAGTGCTGGTCGTGGATCCCCACGGTACGCCGCGGATTACGAACCCTGAAGCGCGGCGTTTACTTTCCGCGACAAGCGAAATTGCAGGCAGTGCGCCCGCGCGAGATGCGCTCGCCGTCGCCAGTAGCGTGACTGAATTGGGCGGGCTTGCGCCGGATCTGCTGCGCAGGCTGCTGGGCGAATCGCGCACGGGAAGCGTGACTGAGCAGGAATGCCAGGTTCAGACGATTCAGGGCATGCGGACGATTGGGCTGGCCTGCGCGGTTCTGGGCGATGGCCGCGGCGAGGGCGCTGCGAGCGAGTCGTTATTTATCTTGCGGGATGTCACGGAAGAAAGGCGCCGGGCGGCAGAGCGCGAAACGGCGCGGCGCAAGGAGTCGCTCGCGGAAATGGCCACACTGCTGGCGCACGAAATCCGTAATCCGCTGGGAAGCCTGGAACTATTTGCAGGCCTGCTGGCGGATGCGACGGCAATGCAGCCGGACCTGCGCCGCTGGACGGATCATATTCAGGCGGGATTGCGCTCGCTTTCCGCGACGGTCAATAACGTCCTGCAATTTCACAGTCAGCCCGCGCCGCAGCTCGCGCCGGTAAATCTGGGCAGGCTGACGCGCGAGTCGGTGGAATTCCTGCGTCCTGTGGCGCGCCAGGCAGGCTTGCGAATTGACCTGCAGAATTCGCTCGGTGAATTGGAACTTCCCGCCGATCCTCACCGTTTGCAGCAAGTATTCTTCAATCTGGCACTCAATGCGTTTCGCGCCATGTCGCTGGGCGGCACGCTCGCGGTGCGCCTGCAGTGGGCCAATCACGACAATTTCAGCAGCGTGCAAATAGAATTCGAAGATACCGGACGCGGCATCGCGGTAGAGGATTTGGAGCGCATTTTCGAGCCGGGATTTACGACGCATGCCGGGAATCCGGGACTGGGTCTGGCCGTTTGCCGGACGGTGGTGGAACAGCATGGCGGCACGATTCGCGCGGGCAGCGAGCCGGGCAAGGGCACCAGGTTTTTGTTGACGTTGCCGTGTGGAGGGATCGCATGAACCAGGTACTGGTGGTGGATGATGAAGCTCCGATGCGCGCGGCTCTGGAAGCGCATTTCATGCGCGACGGCTGGGAAGTAGTCACCGCCTACGGGGCCAATGATGCGCTGGCAAGATTTCGCCGCGAGCCCTGTCCGCTGGTGGTCACTGATATGCGCATGCCCGATGGCGATGGACTGCGCGTGATGCGCGGCTTGCGCGAACTGGCGCCGCAGGTGGGCGTGATTTTTCTGACGGCGTTTGGTTCGGTGCCGGACGCGGTGCAGGCGATACGCGAGGGTGCCAGCGACTATCTGGTGAAGCCGGTATGCTTCGAGCAACTGAAGGAAGTGGCGGAGCGGGTGCTGGCGCGCGCCGCGTCGCGGGTGTACAGCGTGCGCGAACAGGCCATCGTCGGAGAATCGGCGATTTTGCAGAGCTTGCTCGAGCGCACCCGGCAGGTCGCGCGGACGGAAATGGATGTGCTGGTGGCGGCCGAGAGCGGCACCGGAAAGGAACTTCTTGCGCGGCTGATCCATCAGGCCAGCGGCCGCCGTAACCGTCCCTTTGTGGCTGTGAACTGCGCCGCGTTTCCAGAAGCGCTGCTGGAAAGCGAGCTTTTCGGCCACACGCGCGGCGCGTTTACCGGAGCGGCCGGCGCCAAGCCCGGGAAATTCGAGTTGGCGCATACCGGAACGCTCTTGTTGGATGAAATCGGCGAGATGCCGTTGCCTTTGCAGCCCAAGCTGCTTCGCGCGCTGCAGGAGCGTGAAGTGGACCGCCTGGGAGATACGCGTCCGGTGCGTGTGGACGTGCGCGTGATCGCCACGACCAACCAGCCGCTCGCGAAACTGGTTGAGTCCGGAAAGTTTCGCGCCGATTTGTACTACCGGTTGAACGTGGTCCCGCTAAGCATCCCTCCACTGCGCGAGCGGCGCGAAGACATTCCTATCCTCATCCAGCATTTTCTCGCGAAGTACGCTCCCCAAGGGTCGGGCGAGCCGCCGCGTTTCTCGGGCGAACTCGCGGCGCGTTTGCAGGAACATTCCTGGCCCGGCAACATCCGCGAACTCGAGAATTTCTGCCGCCGCGCGGTGGCCTTGCACGGCGGGCAGTTGGTCGGCCCGGAAATTCTGGATGGCGTCGCGCGCTCTTCCGAGGAAACATCGCCGGCGATAGCAAGCTCGCCCGCCGCGGTGCACGCGCCGTGCGTGCCACCTGCCAAGGGACTATCTCTGAGGGACATGGAGCGCAGCCTGCTCGAATCCACGCTCGCAGCGCACGGTGGAAACCGCACGCGCGCCGCGCTGGCCCTCGGGATCTGTCCGCGCACCATGCGCAATAAAATCCGCGAGTACGGCTTGCCGCCGAGGAGGTACGCATGAGTTACAGCTTGATTGACACGCCGAACGTCCCATTTCTCGAACGTTTTCTGGACCTCGCAACTTTCCGGCAGACGCTGGTGGCCTCGAACCTGGCGAACATTGATACGCCGGGCTACCAGACGCGCGACGTCGCTTTTCAAGGCGAACTGGCCTATGCCAGTTTCAGCAATTTTCAGGACGAGCTGCGTCCATTCGTGCGCAGCGTGCAGGGACTGATCCAGCGACCCGACGGCAACAACGTCAGCCTGGACCGCGAAGGTTTGCTGCTCGCGCAAACGCAGCTGCAATACAAAGCCGCGATCGAGCTGATTCGTGCGGAATTCCGCACCATCCACGGCGCCATCAACGACGGCGCGGAGTCATAGATCATGAACCTATTCGGCATTTTGACGATCAGCGGCACCGCGCTACTCGCCGAACGCGAGCGCGCCGAAGTGGTCGCGAGCAATCTGGCGAACGCGGAAACCACGCGGACAGCGGAGGGTGGTCCTTATACGCGGCAGCACGTCGTTTTCGCCGCGCAGCGGCCGTTTGGCCTGCCGTTTGGCCAACAACTCGCGACCATGGTGGACTTCAGCGCGCGCGGCGTCCAGGTGGACGACGTGATTCCTGACCCTACGCCCCCGATTCGCAGATTCGATCCCGGTCATCCTGATGCGGACGCGGATGGCTACGTCTCATCGCCCGCAATCAATCCAATCGAGGAAGAAGTGAACCTGATGGGCGCGGCGCGGGCTTATCAGGCCAATATTTCGGCGGTGCAGGCGACCAAGAACATGATTTCATCCGCGCTGGAACTGCTTTCCTGAGCGGACGCGCGCGGGAATATTTAGGCAAACTCAAACAGCTTTCGAATAGCGAAGAGGAGATTGATGGCCAATCCAATCGCGGGAGTTGCCGCCGCCGCACCAAGCGCGCAGCCAGCCAGCGCCGTTGTGCCGGGCGGAGACAAGAACGAATTTCTGCGCACGCTTGGCGGCGTGATGAATCAGGTGGACGACGCGCAGAGCGACGCGCAAACGAAAGTTCGCGAGATGCTGCAGGGCAATGGCGAAGACTTGCACAGCGCGATGATTGCCGTGGAAAAAGCTGATCTGTCATTCCAGTTGATGATGCAAGTGCGCAACAAGATCATTCAGGCTTACCAGACCATTTCGCAAATGCAATTCTAAGCCCGCGGCAATCGCTCCCAGCAGCACGGAGGGGGCCAGGGGAAGCAGTCCATCGTGGAAAAATTCTTCAAGCAGGCCCAGGAGCTCTTGCGCGCACTTTCCTTCAACCAGAAGCTGCTTCTGGGCGTTGCGGCGATCCTGGTCGCGGCGGTGCTGGGAATCTTTGTAAAGCTCACGCAGAAAGCGGATTTCAAAACGCTTTATTCGGGGCTGGCCGCGCCGGACGCGCAAGCGGTGGCGCAGCGTCTGGCCGCCAAGAATATTCCCTACGAGCTTTCGACGGATGGCACCAGCATCAGCGTGCCGGCAGACCAACTGGATAAGACGCGGATGGATCTGGCGGCGGATGGGTTGCCGCAAACCGGACGCCTCGGGTACGAACTCTTCGACAAGCCCAATTGGGCCGGCAGCGATTTTTCCGAACAGGTGAATTATCAGCGGGCGCTCGAAGGAGAACTGGAACGCACCATTCACGCTCTGGGCAACGTGGAATCGGTGCGGGTTCATCTGGTGCTGCCGCACGAATCGCTTTTCAGCGACCGCGAGCGCGTGGCCAAAGCCGCGGTGGTGCTGCAACTGCGCGGCGGCGGCTTGTCCGACGATGAAGTAAATGCGGTGACGCACCTCGTCGCCAGCGCGGTGGACAATCTTTCGCCGGAAAACGTCACGTTGATCGGCGCCGATGGGCGCACTCCGTTGGTGGCGAAAGGCCATGACGCCATGCGCGGAGCGTACGCGCCGGTAGAGCTGGAGACCGCCATGGCCGAAAAGCTGGTCGCGACGCTCACACCGATGGTGGGCGCCGACCACGTTAAAGCCAGCGTCACGCTGGCATACGATCAAAGCACCGCGGACACCACCCAGCAGACTTACGACCCCACGAATCCGGTGCTGGTTACGGATCAAGTCCAGGAAGAACATTTCGGCGGTTCACCGCCCGCGGGAATTCCCGGAACGCCCAGCAACGTTCCAAGCGCGCCGGCAGGTGGAGCGGCATCCGCCAAAGGCGCGGCCGGCGCTGCGGCGCCTGCCGTTCCGCCCGCGCCTGTAGCCGCAAATCAAGCAGCAGCCGGGCAGGCAACCAGCGTTGCCGGGAAAGCCGCCCAAGCGAATGCGCTGAACCCGATTGTGTCCATTTCGTCGGAGTCTGACGGACAGCGCAGCGAGAGCCGTACATTCGCGGTAAGCAATACGGTGCGGCATACCAGCGACCCCGCGGGCCGAATCCAGAAAATCGCAGCCGCCGTACTGGTGGACGATTTGGTGGAAATTAAAGATGAGAAAGGCAAAGCGTCGGAATCGCGGCGGAAACGTACTCCTGAGGAGATGAAGCAGATTGAAGATCTGGCAAAAGCTGCGATTGGTTTCGACGCCACGCGCGGAGATTTGCTTTCGGTGGAAAACGTGTCGTTCCTGGTCCCGCCGGTAGAGAAGCCCGTGCCCGCTCCGCTCGTCGAGCGCGTGCGGCTGGAAGTACAAAACTGGATTTGGCTGTTGCGCTACGCGGCGCTGCTGCTGCTTTTTGGCGTGGTCTATATGTTGGTCCTGCGGCCGGTGAAAGACCAGTTGCTGAAGACGTTCCAGCTGGCAGGGTCGCGCGTGCCGGCTCTTGCCGGTGGCGCCGGCCAGCTCTCCACGGAGGAAATGGCTGGCCTCGCGCCCGGGCAATTTCCCGGTGAGCAGGGCGCGAGCAATTCGGACATCGAGCGCGTGGTTCGGCTGAAGCGGCATCTCACCGACAAGGTAAAGCGTGAGCCGGCACAGGCCAGCATTTTGATCCGGCAATGGATTAACGAAGGAAAGAAAACGTAATGGCCACCGCCTCCGCCAAACCGCTCACCGGGATGGAGAAGGCCGCGATCTTGCTGGTGCTGCTAGGCGAAGAGGCCACTGCGGCGGTGTATCGCAACCTTTCGGAGGAGGATTTGCACCGGCTGACGCAGCAGATTGCCGCGTTACAGAACGTGCCGCCCGAAGCCGCTGACCAGGTCTTGCACGAATACAACCGGCTGACGACCACGCAGGAATATCTGGTGGAAGGCGGGCCGGAAGTAGCGGCGAAACTACTTTCCAAAGCGTTTGGCGAGCAGACCGCCAAAACTCTAATCGAACAGGTGACGCAGGCGCGCGAAACGACTTCGACTAATTTCGACGGATTGCAGAAAACCGATCCGCAAACGCTCGTGAAGTTCGTGCAAGGCGAACATCCCCAGACGATTGCCATGGTGCTGGCGCAGTTGGGCGGCAAAGCGGCCTCTTCGCTGCTGGTTTTATTGCCGGAGAAAATTCGCGGGCAGACGGTGAAGCGCTTGGCCGAAATGCAGCAGTTTTCCCCGGAAATGGCGGAAAAAATCTCCGTGGTTTTGAACCGCAAGGTCCGCTCGCTGGGTGAACAAAGCCGGCGGTCGTATGGCGGCGTGAAAACGGCGGCGGAACTGCTCAACCGCATCGAGCCGGGAGTGAGCAAATCCATCCTGGAGACGGTGGAAGCGGAGGACGCGCGTCTGGCGCTGACCATCCGCAACAACATGTTCACGTTCGAGGATCTCCTGGGTGTTCCGGAAACGGGGATTCGCGAACTGCTCACCGCCGTGGACAAAAAAAATCTGGCGATTTCGCTGAAGGGCGCGCCGGAAGATCTGAAGAATCACGTCTTCAAGACCATGTCCTCGCGCGCGGTGGAAATGCTGAAAGAAGACATGGAGGCGCTGGGCCCGGTGCGCGCGCAAACCGTTGCCGCAGCGCAGCAGGAGATCGTGCAGGCCGCGCGGGGCTTGGAAGCTCAAGGCAAACTAGTGCTGAACAACGAGTCGGAAGAAGCTTTTATCGTCTGAGGGGCGAATGGCTGGGAGCAAGACAGCTTTGGACGTGTCGCCGCTAATCTATCGTCCCGCGCCGGGATGGAACGCGCGGCACAGCGCCGCGGGCACCGCCGTCGCAAACGGCGTGTTGGATGATGCGACGGAATTTCAAGCACCGCTCGCTGCTCCGGGCGTTGCCAATGAGCAAGCGCTCAAAACGGCGCACCAGCAAGGTTGGGACGAAGGCCTCGGCGAAGGCTTGGCGCGCGCGCGCGGCGAAGTGGAAGCCGCGAGTTTGCAGCAGCGCGAAGCCATGGCCGCCGCGCTGCGCGATTTTTCGCATGCGCGAGAAGAGTATTTCCATAACGTTGAAGCCGAAGTGGTGGCGCTGGCTCTGGCGGTGGTTCGCAAAGTCCTGCGCCGCGAAGCGCAGGTGGATCCCATGCTGCTGTCGGGCCTGGTGCGCGTGGCGCTCGAAAAAATGGCGGCGGGCCACACGGTGCGCATGCGCGTGCATCCCTCGCAAATTGGTCCGTGGCGCGAGTACTTATTGGAGCAGCGCGACCTGCGGATTACGCCGGAACTTTCCGGCGACGCCACGCTCGAACAGAATTGCTGCCAGGTTGAAACGGAATTGGGCGTCACCGACATCAGCCTGGAAACGCAACTGAAAGAAATCGAGCAAGGACTTTTCGATTTGCTGGCGCAAAGGCCCGCGCCCAAATGAACTGCGCAGTGCAAAGGCTCAGATGAACGCCGATCCCGTGCTGCTCGATCCGTTTTTTCGCCGCCTGTCGCAGATTTCCACGTGGAACTCCTCGGGACGCGTGACGAAATCGGTCGGCCACCTGGTGGAATCGGAAGGGCCGGTCTGCTCGGTAGGGGATTGCTGCGAAATTATCTGCGCGGATGGCGCATCGCATCCGGGCGAGGTAGTTGGTTTTCGCGGCCGCACGGTGCTCTCGATGCCGCTAGGTTCGCCGAGCGGGATACGTTTTGGCGACCGCGTAGTCACGCACGGCGAGCAACCCGCTCTCGCGGCCGGAGAAGGCCTCTTGGGCCGGGTGATTGATGGTGCCGGCAAGCCTCTGGACAGCTTCGGCAGTTACCGCGCGCCGGATTACCGGCCTATTCGCGGCTCGCCGCCACATCCTTTGGAACGCACCGCGATCCGCGAGCCGCTGGGCTGCGGCATCCGCGCGATTGATGGAATGTTGACGTGCGGGCGCGGCCAGCGCGTGGGAATTTTCGGCGGCAGCGGCGTCGGCAAAAGCACGCTCGTGGGCATGATGGCGCGCGGGACAGCGGCGGACCTGACGGTAGTGGCGCTGGTGGGCGAGCGGGGGCGTGAAGTGCGCGAATTTCTGGAAGAGTCGCTCGGCGAAGAGGGCCGCAAGCGCTCCGTCGTGGTAGTAGCCACTTCGGACCAGTCTCCGCTGCTGCGTTTGCGCGCGGCGCTCGCGGCCACGGCTGCCGCGGAATATTTTGCGTCGCGTAGCCGGCACGTCCTTTTGGTGATTGATTCGCTTACGCGCGTCGCGATGGCGCAGCGTGAAATTGGACTGGCGGCCGGCGAGCCGCCCACGGCGAAAGGCTACACGCCTTCGGTGTTCTCGTTGCTTGCCCAGCTGGTCGAGCGCGCCGGACATTTTGGCAAAGGCAGCATCACCGCGTTTTACAGTTTGTTGATGGAGGGCGACGACCAGCAGGATCCGCTGGTGGATGCGGTACGCGCGTTGCTCGATGGCCACATTGTGTTGGACCGCCGCCTGGCCGCGCAGAACCACTATCCTCCGATTGCGGTGCTCGATAGCCTGAGCCGCTTGCTTACCGCGGTGTGCGACCGCCCGCACGTGGAAAAAATCTATCGCCTGCGACGCCTGCTGGCGGCCTACGCCGCTTCGGAGGATTTGATCCGCGTGGGCGCCTACCAAAAAGGCGCGGACGCCGTGCTCGACCAGGCCATCGCCGTGATTCCCGTACTGCACGCATACTTGCAGCAAACCAAAGACGAGAAGTCTACATTTGAGGAGGCGCGCACGCGCTTGCTGGCGCTGCCCGGCTAAAATCATGCCGTTTGCGTTTTCATTGCAGCCGGTCTTGCGGCTGCACACCAGTTACGAGCGGCTCGAACGCCTGCGGCTGCTGGCCATTGCGGCGGAGATTGTGCAGGCACGCGAGGAACTGGCTGAACTGGCGCGGGAATCCATCGCTGCGCGGCTGGACGCGGAGGAAAAAATGCGCGCCGGCATCGCTGGCGCGGAACTTCACTTTGAATTGCAGGCCGAGAATATGCGTTTGGAGCGAAAACGCCAGTTTACTGTTCGTCTGGCTGCGCTGGAAAAGCGGGAGCATCTGCAGCGGGAGGCCTACCGCGCGGCCCGGCAAAAACGGGAAATTCTCAGCAACCTTCGGCAGAGAAAATGGGACGAGTACCGCCGCGAGCAGGCGCGACGCGAACAACAACGGCTCGACGAATTGTTTCTGCTGCACCGCGCCTCGCTGCGGCACGGCTCGCCAGACTAACCTTGCCGCGCGGTGCGGCAACGCTTGCCGCGTGCGCTCATTGCAACGCTCGTGCCGAGGGTACGGCCCGTCCCTCGCCGCGGGTAAGCGGTTGCAGCCTCAGCGTCCTGGCCGATTTTCTTGGGGTTTCGCTGGGCGCGGACTTTGGCGCTGCGCTTGCATTTCCAACGATGGCCGGAAGACCGTCCATGACTGGAATTGCTCAAATTTCGAACGCCTTTTCGCCCGCCGCAAGCGTCGCGGCGAGCGGAAATTTCGGCGGCGGTTCCGGGACCACCCCTCGATCTGAGGGATTTTCGGATGTGCTGACGGGCACATCGCCTCCTATCGCAGGCGCGGCAGCGGGCAGTCCTGGGAAGAAATCCAGTTTGCCTGCGCCAGGCTCGAGTGCGGCACAAAAACCGTCCACCCCTCAGACCAATCGCTCGTTGCCAACCGCCAAGCCAGTTTCGATGTCGCTTGCCTCCGGCAATCCGTCGTTTGTGAATCCGCCCGCGCCCCTTTCCGCCGCGCCGGCGAGTGCTCCGCAGCTTGCGACGCGCGGCGCGGATCTCAGCAAGGATGCTCCCGCAGCGCTTGCGTCTGACTTTTCACGTCAAATATCGGAGATGGGGAATTCCGAGGATGTCCCATCGCCAAACGCAAATCCTTCTCAACCACACGCTATAGACGACCGTGGCTCAATATTCGCGCAGCCCATTTCAGCAAACGTGGCGTCGGACAGTGAAGCTCGCGGAGATTCGGGCGTCGGGAACGCTGCGAGCGCAGAATCCGTCGAAGAAGTGACCGGGAGTGAAACGATTGCTGCCGAGGAGCCGGCGAAGACTGCGCAATCTGGAGGGGCGCAATCAGTGGGCGCGGCTTTGCAAGCTGGAGTCGAGCTTCTCGCGGACTCGTCTTCAGCGCCTTCCGCTGGAAGCGCGTTAGACCAGCCTCAATCTTCGCCTACGACATCGCGATCGAGCGGCACGCCGGACTTGGAATCAACTCCACCAATCACTCCAGCGCGCACAGATATTTCGGAACAATTCGCTAGCGTAGCAGCCCTCCTGGCCAATCCGCTTCGCGGCCAATTGGGTGACGCAGGACCCTCGCAGCGAGGAAGCGAAGATCGTGCCTCAGTCTCGCGTGCGGAGGCCGGTGCATCTGCCGCGCGAGTCGCGTCCTCCCAAACATCACGAGAGAACGACGCAACAGTGAACCCGGACCTGCAAAAAGAGATTTCCGACATGCGCGACGAGCTCGCGCAGCAGATTGGTTCACGCCTCCAGGCGGAACTGGTTGCGGCGCCGGCCAAATCCGTCGGTGGCGTGGCAACTTCTACGGGAGCGGGCGGAAACCTGGCGGGGCAGAACTCCGGAAACGCGCCGGGGAATTCGTCAGCGCAAGATACTGCGAATCAGAGCGCAGCAGCGACAGCGAGCGGGGCGGGCGGTCACGCCGTAGATGCCAGCGACGCGACAACGTCAGGCACGAACGCCGTCGCGGGAGCTGCTCCGGGTGCCGATCTCGCCGCTGAACTGAAGACGGCTGCGCAGTTGGTGCCAGCGGCGGATTCCGTCGCGCATGTGTCGTTGGACGTTGCGGCGCCGGCAGCATCAGCCGCCGCGGTTTCGACTTCGTCTCCGCCGGTTGCAAGCGCCTCCAGCAACACGAGTGTCATGCGGCCGGCGCCCTTGCCCGAGACTCTGCCGCAATCCTTGAGCGACGTAGTGAAAGCCAGCGAACTTTACCAGCGCGTGGGCGGGTCGGAGATGCACATCGCGATGCAGACCGATTTGCTGGGTGCAGTGGACCTGCGCGCCGCGATGCATCAGAGCACGCTGACGGCAACAATCAGCGTGCAGCGCTCGGACGTGCAAGCATTGCTCGCCAATGAACTTCCGGCGCTGCAGCACGCGTTGGCGGACAGGAATTTCCACGTAGAGCAAATTACGGTGCTGAACAATTCCGTCGGCGGACGCAGCGGCTCGAACGGTCAGCAACCGTCGCCACAGCAGAACTCACCCGGATCCCGCGGCCTGGCCGCATCGCGCATCAGTGCATCGAGCGCGATCGGCGCGGAAGACTCTGCGGCAATGTTCGCGGGATCGTCTGCTTATGGCGCTTCCGGTGAGAGCAGCGGCAGCGGACGAATCAGCGTGCACGTTTGAATGAATTCCCGAACAAGGAGACTAGAACATGCTTCCCATCAGCTTACTGGATCCGGCCACTCCGCAAATGGCGAGCACTTCGCCATTCCAAGCGGCATCTGGCAGCTCCAGTCCCTCGAGTACCTCCGGTTCATCCTCTGCTTCATCTTCCACTTCGAGCACCGATTCCAGCAATCAATTGACGGGCAACGATTTCATCACCTTGCTCGCGGCGCAGCTGCAGGCGCAAGACCCGTTGAATCCGATTGATCCCACCACCTTCGTCACTCAGCTGGTGCAGTTCAACCAGTTGCAGCAGTTGATTGACATCAATCAAACGCTGACAACGCCGACGGCCACCGCGTCGGACAGCGCCACGCAATCGAACGCTGTTCCCGCCGCCGCAGCGCAGGTAAGTGCGGCGGCCAGTAGAAACCTGTAACTCAAGGAGAAAACATATGGGATCCTTCGCGACTTCACTTTCCGGATTACAAGCTAACTCGCAGGATTTGTCGGTAATTTCGAATAATCTGGCGAACCTGAACACGACGGCATATAAAGGCGCCACCGCGTCGTTTCAGGATCTTTTCTACCAGCAACTGGGCACCAGCGGAGACGGAAATCCCATTCAAGTGGGCGTAGGAACGCAGATCGGTTCCGTGCCGGCAAACTTCACGGAGGGCAACATCCAATCCACCGGCGTACCCACCGACGTCGCGATCGAAGGATCCGGATTTTTTGTGGGCCAGAATCAGGGGCAGGATGTTTACTTTCGCGCCGGCGATCTTTCGATTCTGTCGAACGGCACGCTGGTCGCGTCCGATGGTTCCACCGTGTTAGGTTATTCCGCGGTCAATGGCGTGATCAATCCGAATCAAACTCTGGGACCGCTCACCATACCGACGGGCCTGACCAATCCTCCACTGGCTACCGCGAACGCGCAAATTACGGCGAACCTCGATTCCGGCACGGCGGTTGGGGGGACGTTCAGCACGGCTCAAACCGTTTACGATTCGCTAGGTGCCGCGCACGTCCTCACCTATACGTTCACCAATACGGCAGCGGGCGCTTGGAACTACTCGATTACCATTCCTGCGGCTGATGTGGGCGCAACGGGCGCGCCGGTGGTTGTAAAGAGTGGGACGCTCACCTTCGACGGCACCGGGCAATTGACTGCCCCAGCCGCCGACGTGACTGGCATACCCATCGCGGGACTGGCCGATGGCGCGAACACCTTGACGTTCAACTGGAATCTTTACGACGCGAACGGCAACGGATTGCTCACTCAAGTGGCCTCGCCGTCCGCAACCTCCAATACGCAACAAGACGGCTACGCCAGCGGCTCGCTGGTCAGCTACGCGATCGGTTCTGACGGCACGATTCAGGGCACGTTCAGCAATGGACAGACGCAACCGCTGGGACAAATTCTTCTGGCCAATTTCCCCAACGAGGGCGGTCTTTCGCGCATCGGCTCGAACGATTATTTGGCCACGCTGTCTTCGGGAGCCGCGAATATTGGCGTGCCGGGGACGGGTGGACGCGGGACTCTTTCAGGTGGCGCGCTGGAAGCGTCGAACGTGGACATCTCCACTCAGTTTGCCAATCTGATTGTGGCGGAGAGTGGCTACCAGGCAAACGCGAAAGTGGTGACAACTTTGGACACCGTAATTCAAGACACGATTAACCTGATCCAGTAAATCCCGGTTTCTCGCTTGCGTTGCAATGGGATTGCCCGTCCCCGGCAGTTGAGCACGCACGAGGCGCGCCTCCTTTCGACCCAGCCGCCGGCGGGCCTTCCTGAGGTGGACAAGCTATTGGGGAAAGCCGGCGCTTGGCGCGTTGCAGAAAATGCCGCTTTTTGGCTTATACTTCGGCGACAACGGTGGGGGACGCCGTCAGCGTCCCGGATGCGCGTAGCTCCACTTATCGCGCTTAAAAAAGTGAACTGTTGGCTGGTGCGGACTGCATAATTGCAGTTTACATCGCGACAACCCGAGGGAACCGATTATGTCTGGCAGACGAGTGGCGGGAATTTTTCTGCTTGGTCTTGGCCTGCTGCAACCACTGGCGAGCGCCATCGCGCAGAATGTAAAGTCCACTTACGACAAAGCCGCGGACTTCTCGAAATACAAGCGATATACGTGGGGCTCAAACTACCTGCTCACTCAGCAGACCAAGGAAGTTCAAGAACAGCTCAATATGGCAATCGTTGGCTACATCAACCGGAATTTGCGAAACAGAGGTTTCACGGAAGATGATAAGAATCCGGACTTCGTGATTACTTATGAGGCCGGCGGGATGCCCAAAGCCGATGTGGGCGCGCAGCGCACCTTGTTCGCCGCGGAAATGCAGAACTATTACTGGGGCAACATGAGTGGTATGTCCTCAGACGTGTGGGTTTCCAGCATGGCGAAACTGGAGGTGACCATAACGGACGCCTCGACAAAAGCCCAGCTTTGGCAGGCGACGGCGTCGCAGAAGATTCACGACCCCAAGAAATTCGCAAACAACATGCAGGAGAATGTGGACAAGTTTATACAAAAGACCATGAAGAGTTTCCCTCCTAAGACTTAATCGGCACTCGCGAAAGATTTCCGTAAACTCGCGAGCTCCTGCAGCCAGGAAGCAAATAGCGCTGATTTTCGCTGGCACTCTTTTCCGCTCGTTTCGCAAGATCACCCGCCTGGCAGATTGCGCGCGCGACTCCGGCTAGCTCGCGAAAATGGTAGTATTGCGCAGAGAGGAAAATGACGATGAGTGACAAGATTGCTATGTTCCCTACAGCGCAGCCTCCCAGGGCGGATGAAGACACGGCCACAATCGAGCAGGTGATGGAGCAGGTTCCCGGAGAAATCGAACTAGACCGGATCATCAAGGCGCAGATATCGGCGCCTCAGATTGTAAGGCGAATGGTGGAGCTGGAGAATTCGATTTGGTCGCTGGTGGGCATACTTCTCCTCTTGCCAGAGGCTACGCGAGCCAAGATTGGCGCAACGGAAGCAATTGAGCAGGCGCGATTAATTCTTCTGCGAAGCATGGTGATGGACCATAACCTGGAGTTACCGCCGGGGGCAAGGACGGAGTGAGGCGCGCTTAACTCGCTGCTACCGCCGCGGCGCGTACGTCGGTTCACGAGCGGCCTGCGGGTTCGACCCCACAGGGAAGTGAAGCTGTGGTAACGCTGCAACTCTTGTTCGACCGTCATTTCGTAACTTCTTACAAATGATTTCATGTCAGTCGAAGCCGTGGCCGCACTAGAGAGTTTCGAGGGCTTGCTCTGCTTCCTGGTTCAGGGCTTCGCGGAGTTTTTGGAGCAGCGATTGGCGGGAGAAGGGTTTTTGCAGGTGGGCGCTGTCGGCGACGAAGCCGTCTTCGGTGTTGTGTTCCAGGTAGCCGGACATGTACACAATTTTTATGTTGGGGTAAACGCGCTTGAGGCGCTGGGCTAGCTCCGTCCCGCGCATGCGCGGCATCACTACGTCCGTAACCAGCACGTGGATCGTTCCGGATTCCTGCTCCGCCTTTTCCAGCGCGTCCAATCCATCTTTTCCTTCGATGACCGTGTAGCCGCTCGAGCGCAGAAATTCGCCGGCGAGTTCGCGGACGGCTTCTTCATCTTCGGCAAGCAAAACCGTGCCGGCGGCGGGTGAATATTTTGTGGGTGGCTCGTTCTCGGAGGGAAGCGGAGTGGACTCGGTGCTTTGCGGCAGGAAGATTTCGAAGCGCGTGCCTTGAGCGGGGGCGCTATCCACCCAGATGTAGCCGCCGCTTTGTTTCACCACGCCGTAAACGGTGGCCAGGCCGAGTCCGGTGCCTTTGCCGAGCTCTTTTGTGGTGAAAAACGGCTCGAAAATTTTCGCCTTGGTTTGTTCGTCCATGCCACACCCGGTGTCGGCGACGGTGAGCAGGACGTAGCGGCCGGCAACCGTGGGAGGATGGCTGCGCGCGTAGTCCGCGTCGAGCAGAACGTTGCGGGTGCTGATGGTGAGCTTGCCGCCTTTGGGCATGGCATCGCGCGCGTTGACGGCGAGATTCACTAGAATTTGCTCGACCTGGGATGCGTCGGCTTTCACTCGTGCGAGCGCATCGCCCCCGCGGAAGGTGTATTCGATTTCTTCGCCGATGAGCATGGGCAACATCTTATTGAGGTCGGCGATCAGCGCGTTCAGGTCCAGCACCCGTGGCTGCAACACCTGCATGCGGCTGAAAGCGAGCAGTTGTCGCGTGAGCGCGGTGGCACGGTCGGCGGCTTTGCGCACTTGCGCGATGCTGGATTGCGCGGGGCTGAGCGTCCCGAGCTTCATTTCCAGCAAATCGCTGTGCCCTTTGATCACCGTGAGCAGGTTGTTGAAGTCGTGCGCCACTCCTCCCGCCAGGCGTCCCACCGCTTCCATTTTTTGGGCTTGGCGCAAACGCGTTTCCAGCTGCTTGTTTTGCTCTTCGTTGGTTTGCAGCGTGACGCGCATGCGGTCGAAAGCGGCTGTGACTTCCGAGACCTCGTCGCCCTTGCCCGCCGCGAGCGGAAAATGATAATTGCCCTGTTCGAGAGCGCGGACGCCCTGGACCAGATTATCGAGCGGGTGAGTGATGGTGCGCGAAATCAAGAAGACGAGGATGGCGCCGGCGAACACGGCGCAGAAACCCAGAGTGAGCAGCGTGCTGTTGAGGCGTGTGAGGAAAGCCATCGCTTCGTCGTTGGATTTCAGCACGGTCAGCGTGAGCGCGGGGGTAACCCCAGGAGTCAGATTCACGGAGCTTGCGAAATAAGTCTTGTTCGCGATTTGGATCTTTCCGCGCGCGGCCGGTATGCGCAGTTCGCTTGCCAGCATGGCGTCGTCCATGGTGGAAAGTGAACTGACGACGGGCTTGTCGCCGTAACGGAAGGCGACCTGGCAGAGCGCGATGCGCGCGACTTCGCTCGCGACGCCGGGGTCAATTTCGCGTCCTACGACTACCGTGCCGAGGCGCAATTGCGAAGCGGGTGCGCCGAGTTGGATGGCGCGTGAGGCCACTTGATAGAGGCGGCCGGCGCCGAACCACCATCCGCCGCTGCTGCCCGGGGTGGTGGATTTCGTCATCATTTCCTGGGCGGCGCTTTGCGGAAAGCCGGGCGTGACTGTGTGCAGCGCGAGGATTTGACCTCTCCAGTCTGCCAGCGCAAAGAGTTCGGTGTCGCCAGAGCGCCAGATTTCTTCGGACGCGGCTTGGATGTTGGCGGGATCGTCGTCGGCCATCAATTGTTTTATGGCGGGAAGAGTGGCAAAGACGTCGGCGCTGCGGTTCAGTTCGATTTGGCGCTCGGCGCGGAGATTCTGGAAGGTCAGGACGGAGTTGCGCGTGTCCTGCTCGACGGACTTTTGCACTTGTTCTTCGGCGGCGTGACCTACGATCAGCAGGGTGGCCGATGTGAGGCCGGCGATGATGGCGATTACGGAGAGCAGGAATTTTGTGCGCAGGCGCAGCTTCGCGGACCACTGTGGTGGTTTGGCGTGCTGGCGGAGGTAAGTTAGGAACTTGTTTCGGTGCATGCCTATGCCTAATCCGGCTGCGTAGCAAGGTTGCCTATGAAAGATAGCTGCCGGGCGTGGGGGTTGAAATGGGCCGATGGTACTAAGGTACTTAGGTCTGCGGGGGAGTTCCGGGGGCAGCGGAGGTTGCGTAGGGAGGCCTACATTGCGGGATTCCGGGCATCAACGCGGTAAGTCATGGCGCCCGCCGCGTCCCGCAAATGGCGCGGAGCGAAGAGATACGAACGCCCGGCCAAGCTCGGGCGCGGCCTGCCTGCGGCAGGCAAGCGGCGCCCTTACCGTGGCCGTGTTTTCGGTACCTGCAGTGGACGATCCGTCTCTCGAGCCGGGAACGCTTGCGTTACATGCCGGTTTCGTCGGCGGAAGGGCCGTAGATGGCCGGGACTGGGATGTTATTCAGGCGGAGGTAAACGCCTAGTTGGGCGCGGTGGTGGATCGCGTGGTTCATTACCCAGGTGCGCAGGCACGCGATACGGGGCATGGCGATTATGGTTTGGCCGTTGCTTAGCAGGGACCAGGTTTTGTGGAGATGCGCGTCGTTGGTTTTGCTCAGCGCCTCGCGGGCGGCTTTGACGTTGCGATCGAATTTATCCAGCAGCTCCTTCGTGGTATTCGGAGGTGGCGGCGGGGTAGTCGGCACGCCATTTGGCGCCATGTCCAGCGCGTCCTGATTGATAGTGTAAGAGGCCCACTCGGGAATGTCGGCGACGTGATTGGCCAGCCAGCCCATCGTGCCGGACTTCTCATGCGGCTTCCAGGAAAATTTTTCCGCGGGAACGCGCTCCAGAGTCTTGCGGGCGTTGGCCATTTCCATGTCGAATTCGGGGAGAAGTGCTTCGTTCAGTGCCATAGACGCCTCCAGAAGGGGTGAAATGGTGAAGCGGCAGCGGCGGGAATCATAGGCGAACAAAAGGCGAAAGTCAATGGCCGTTTTCGCCCTCGCGTTGGTCCGTTCGGCCACGCAGGCAGGCGTATGAAGGTCCACTTCCGATGCCCGAGCTGGCCTGAGGAATTCGTCTTAATCTTAACTTCTGAGCGAAAAGCAAATTCCTCGTCCCGCAGGGAGCGACCAAGACCCGAGAAACGCGTTGTGCTCGCGATGACACGCGCGCTACGGTTATGCAACTTGTTCGAACCCCGCGCGGTGCGCACCGGAAAATACTCGCGCGACCCGCGCGTCGTTGACTTGCCGGTATCGGCAACCTAATATGAGCGCGCCACATGGCGGACTCTTCCTCTTACATCGGGCGCACTGTCTCGCACTACCGTATTGTGGAAAGACTCGGTGGCGGCGGGATGGGTGTGGTGTACAAGGCCGAAGACCTGAAGCTCGGCCGGTTTGTGGCGCTGAAATTCCTTCCTGACGATGTTGCCAAAGACGCGCAAACTCTCAGCCGCTTTCAGCGCGAAGCCAAGGCAGCCTCGGCGCTCAATCATCCCAATATCTGCACGATCTACGAAATTGACGATCAGCACGGCGACGCGTTTATCGCCATGGAATTCCTGGAAGGCGCGACGCTGAAGCACCGGATCTCCGGGCAGCCGATGGAGACGGATGTTCTGGTGGACTTGGCGATCGGGATTGCGGACGCGCTGGACGCCGCACACGGCAAGGGCATCGTGCATCGCGACATCAAGCCTGCAAATATTTTCGTGACGACTTTTCATTCCGGGTTTGCCGGCGCCCATCCTGAAACGCAGCGCGGCCACGTGAAGATTTTGGATTTCGGCCTCGCGAAGCAAGTGGGGCGCGCGGTTCATGCCGGAACGCAGGACGCGACGCGCGGGACGCAGTTGTCCGCCGGGGTGCGCCCGGAAGACCTCACCAGTCCGGGAGTGGCCGTCGGCACCGTCGCGTACATGTCTCCGGAGCAGGTGCGCGGCAGGGAGCTGGACGCGCGGACGGATCTGTTTTCGTTCGGCGTGGTGCTCTACGAAATGGCGACCGGAGCTTTGCCGTTTCGCGGCGACACTTCGGGACTGATTACCGATGCGATTCTGAATCGCGTGCCGGTGGCGCCCGTGCGGTTGAATCCGGACTTGCCGGCGAAACTGGAAGACATCATTAATAAGGCCCTCGAGAAGGACCGCGACCTGCGGTATCAGAACGCGTCAGACGTGCGCGCGGACTTGAAGCGGCTGAATCGCGATACATCGAGTGGGCGTATCGCGACGCAGGGTCAGAGCCGCGCGCTGGAGGAAATTCCCGGCTCGGTAGCGGATGCGTCGAGTGCGAGTGTGGGCGCCAATGCGAATGCAAACGCGGCGCGCATTTCGTCGCAGCAATGGCGGATGTCGCAGCCCAGTGGTGCCGCTGATGCGGAAACATCGCGTGCTGGCTCGCCGGTGCGGCGACGGATCGCACCGTGGGCGCTCGCCGCCGTGCTTGGCGTGGCACTACTGGTCACTGTGTTTGGGTGGTGGAAAGCGTCGCATCCCTCCGCCGCGCGGTTGGTGGAACTCTCGCTGTGGATTCCTCCGGGCCAGCAACTGGATCTGGCAAGTGGACCGAGCGTGGTGATTTCGCCGGACGGATCGCGATTGGCCTACATGGCGGCCGAGAGCGGAACCGGGACGGGACAGCTGTACGTCCGCGACCTCGACAAAGTGGACGCGGTGCTGCTGGACGGTGCCGGTGCGGGTCAGGCTCCTTTCTTTTCCCCGGACAGCCAGTGGATCGCGTTTTACGGCGAAGGGAAGCTGAAGAAAATCTCCGTGCGCGGCGGCGCGCCGGTTGTGTTGTGCGACGCCGCCAGCTCGCGCGGCGGAGCCTGGGGAGAAGACGGGAATATTATTTTCCCGCCGCAGTTCACGACTGCTCTTTACCGGGTGTCCTCGGATGGCGGTACCCCGGTGGAGGCGACGCATCTGGATCACGCACGCGCGGAGATCACGCACCGCTGGCCGCAATTCCTGCCCGGGGAAAAGGCAGTCCTCTTCACCGCATCCCCGGACAACAATTTTTTCGGCCACGCGAGCGTGGACGTCGCGCCGCTGAATACCGGTATTCCCAAGGTGCTTGTCGAGAACGCCTACTTCGG
The DNA here is from genome assembly GCA_963804655.1 of uncultured Acidobacteriota bacterium. Taxonomy (GTDB): domain Bacteria; phylum Acidobacteriota; class Terriglobia; order Acidiferrales; family UBA7541; genus Palsa-295. Next base: position 194,147 of record CAWDRE010000006.1, read on the forward strand.
GCGTTACCTCACGGGCGGCTACCTGGCATACGTGTCGCAAGGCACTGTGTTCGTCGCTCCGTTTGATGCGAAGGCATTGAAATTGACGGGGACAGCCATTCCGGTGTTGCAGGGGGTGAATTTCGACTTGGCCAACGGGAGCGCGCAACTGAGCATCTCGCGAGACGGCACGGCCGTTCATCTGGACGGCGGCTCCGCGGGCGAAAATCTGAATGTAGTGTTGATGGACCGCAAGGGCAACGCCACGGTTTTGCTCTCCGGCCAGCCGGAGGCTGCTTCGCCGCGCCTTTCTCCCGACGGCAAGCGGCTCGCTTTTCAGCAGGGCACGGCAAGCATCTGGATCTACGACCTGGAACGCAAGACCACATCGCGCGTAGCGCTCGGATCGGCTGGCGCCACCGCGCCACTTTGGACGCCGGACGGCCAGCGCCTCACCTATGCGCATCCCCGCACCACGTCGAAAGGCGCGGGACAAGCCGTCTATTGGGAGCGCGCCGATGGAGGAGGCCCCGAGCAGTCTTTGACTCCAGACACGATATTGAACGCCTACCCGATGTCTTGGTCGCCGGACGGAAAAGTGCTGGCGATGCAACGGCTCTCGGAAAAAGACGGGGGTTGCTGCGAAATTTGGACCGTCACATTGGACGCCAATGGGAAACCCGGCGAGCCGCAGCCGGTTCCGGGAGTGACCAGAGGTTTCGGGCCGGCGTTCTCTCCTGACGGGCGCTGGTTGGCGTACACCTCGCCGGAATCCGGAATCGTGCAGATTTATGTGGTGCCTTTTCCCGGGCCGGGAGGCAAATGGCAAGTCTCGACGGGCGGCGGGGTGGACGCGCGCTGGTCAAAGACCAGCCACGAGCTTTTTTACTTGAACGGGAAAGGACTGGTTGCGCTGCCTTACTCCGTCGAGGGCAACTTATTCCAACCCGGACAACCTGTGCCGCTCCTCGCGGACCGTTTCGAGATGCGCGCTCCGCTGGGCTCCTACGATGTGGAGCCCGATGGCCAGCACTTCGTGATGTTTCAGCTCACCGCCGGCAGAAAGGCTACGCCTTCCGGGCCTACCGTGGCTCTGAATTGGCTTGATGAAGTGCGGGAGCTGGTGGCGGCGGGGCAGGGAGCAGGAGCAGCGAGTAAGTGAACCTTAGAACGCTGCAGTGAAGTAAGCCGCACGCGCAAGTAATCGGCGCCGGGCCATCAGGCGCGAGATTCTTTCCACCCACACTCCGCAATCCGCGTGGCCCTGAAAAACGTACTATATACAGAGGAAGTGGGTTCAGAGGAGATCGCTAATGTGGGCACGCTGGTTGTTTGGTTTGGGATTTGCGGTCGCTGTCTTAGTTTTGCTTTTTGTGGTGCATGCTGCGCCCCGGCAGCCGGTACCTGCGCCTGCGGTGGATGCGCCGCTGGCTGCGACTGCGGGAAAAGAGACGGCAGTCTTTGCTGGCGGGTGTTTCTGGGGGACGCAGGCAGTGTTTGAACGGGTGAAGGGCGTGATCGCGACAACCACTGGTTATGCGGGGGGCGCGGCGGCTACTGCCACCTACGACCAGGTGGTGACCGAAACCACGGGGCATGCGGAATCGGTGCAGGTGGTTTACGATCCGTCGCGAATTACCTATGGGCAGTTGCTGCGCGTCTTTTTTTCGGTGGCGCACGATCCCACGGAACTGAACCGGCAGGGGCCGGACGTCGGCACTTCGTATCGCTCGGCGATTTTTTATAAGGATGACGAGCAGAAGCGCGTCGCGACGGCTTACATTGCGCAGATGGACGCAGCAAAAGTCTTTGCGGCGCCGATTGTGACGGAGGTTACTCCGCTAAAGGGTTTCTATCGCGCGGAGGATTATCACCAGGACTACGCGCTCCATAATCCCGGCAATCCTTATATCCAGATTTGCGATCTGCCGAAGATTCGGGCGCTCAAGCAGGAGTTTCCGGATTTGTTTGTGGATTACAATGGGAAGTAGGGCGCCGGTTGGGGCGGACTCGGAGAGCTGCGCGGAACCCTGGCCCTGCAGTTTGCAGCAGAGTTGGTGCAGGAGAGCGCCGGCGAGAATTTCGCGGAGCGCGTCTGCGGCGCGGTGCAGCAAAAACTGACCGGGCAGCAGCGAGCAAAAGTAGCGTCTTAATCGAAAGGAATTTATAAAAGGAAGAGTGATGCAAAAACGCAAACTTGGAAAGAGCGGCCTGGAAGTTTCGGCCATTGGGCTGGGCTGCATGGGCATGAGTTTTGGCTTCGGCCCTCCGGGAGACAAGCAGGAGATGATCGCGGTGATACGCGCGGCCGTGGAGCGCGGTGTCACGTTTTTCGATACGGCCGAAGTGTATGGAGCCTATACGAACGAAGAGCTTGTGGGTGAAGCGCTCGCGCCTTTTCGCGCGCAAGTGGTGATCGCCACCAAGTTCGGATTCAAGATTGATCCCGGCACCGGCAAGCAGGCCGGGCTGGACAGCCGGCCCGGGCACATTAAGGAAGTTGCCGAGGCCTCGCTGAAGCGACTGCGGACCGATGTGATTGATTTGTTCTATCAGCACCGCGTGGACCCCAACGTGCCGATCGAGGAAGTGGCGGGAGCGGTAAAGGACTTGATCCAGCAAGGGAAGGTGAAACACTTCGGACTTTCGGAGGCGGGGGTGCAGACGATTCGTCGCGCAAACGCGGTGCTGCCCGTTACCGCGCTGCAGAGCGAATATTCGCTGTGGTGGAGAGAGCCCGAACGCGAAGTGATTCCCACGCTCGCGGAACTGGGGATCGGGTTCGTGCCATTCAGTCCTCTTGGCAAAGGTTTCCTTACGGGAGCGATCAGCCAAGACACGAAGTTCGACAAAAGCGATTTCCGCAACATTGTTCCGCGCTTCACTCCGGAGAACCGCAAGGCGAATCAGGTGGTGGTGGATTTGGTGGTCAAGTTTGCGCGGCAGAAGAAGGTGACGCCGGCGCAGGTCGCGCTCGCTTGGCTGCTGGCGCAGAAACCGTGGATCGCGCCGATTCCGGGGACAACGAAGTTGCATCGCCTGGAGGAAAACATCGCAGCCGTGAACGTGGAGCTTTCGGCTGACGATTTGCGCGAACTGGATGCTGCAACTTCGAAGATCGCGGTGCAAGGCGAACGGTATCCGGCGGAACTGCAAAAAATGGTGGGTCGCTGATCCGCTGAACATTGTCACCACGTGGAACGGAGCCTCCTGATGCGGAGGCACGCACCCTCATCTGCGGTGAGGATGCGGCATCTCAAAATCTAGATCCTTTCGCCTGGGCGGTGCTATGGGTTAGGAGACCGCCCTGCTTTCAGTAGGTCGCGGCCTTCCAGTTGACATGCTGCAGAGGTAGAATTGCGCGCGCTTGCGGGTTTCCAACCGCTTTGCGTGCGAGGTGCTGGATGCGCATTTTTATTTTGTTGGGGTCGCTGCTGATTGCTGCTGTTGCCGTGGCGCAAACTGTTCCGCCTGGGGATGTGACGCCCTTCATCAGCGTGAGTGCACCGGTGTTTGTGCTTAACCATGTGCGCGTGATTGATGGGACTGGCGCAGCGGCGGCGGACGACCAGGCTGTGGTGGTGGCGAACGGGAAGATCCAGGCGATTGGGCCGGCTGCTTCGGCTGTCGTTCCTGCGGGCGCGCAGGTTCTGGATCGTCCGGGGTACACCGTAATTCCCGGAATCGTGGGGATGCACGATCATCTTTACTACACGGATTCCATCTCGGTGCAACGCGCCACGGGGAAAATCGGCGAGCCTGGGTTGTTCGTTGCAGAAATTCCTTACACGGCGCCGCGGCTTTATCTGGCTGCAGGCGTCACCACGATGCGCACCACCGGGAGCCTGGAGCCCTACACCGATTTGAAAGTGAAGAAGCGCATTGACGACGGCCTGATGCCGGGGCCGAGCATTGACGCTACCGCGCCGTACCTCGAGGGCGCGCCGACGATTTTTGCGCAAATGCATGAATTGACCGGCCCGGAAGACGCAAAGCGCATGGTGGATTATTGGGCCGAGGAAGGCATGACATCGTACAAGGCCTACATGAACATTACGCGCGAGGAATTGGAAGTGGCAATTCAGGACGCGCATGCGCGCCAGTTGAAATTAACCGGACATCTTTGTTCGGTAACGTGGCCGGAAGCCGTTGCGCTGGGGATTGACGATTTCGAACATGGACCCGTTTTTACGGACACCGAATTCGTGGCGGACAAGAAGCCGGACGTATGCCCGTCGGGCGGCGGCGCCAGTTGGGCGCAGCAAGATATGAACGGGGCGCCGGTGCAGGCGCTGATACAGAATCTCATCGCGCATCACGTGGCTGTGACCTCCACGCTGCCCGTCTTTGAGGCGAGTGTCGCCGGAAGGCCGCCGCTCGAGCGGCGCACTCTGGACGCGATGTCCGCGGAATCGCAGCAAAGCTACCTGACCGCGCGCGCCTATCCGCGGCTCGATCCGGCGCTGCTGCGCAAGGAAATGGATTTCGAGCTCGCATTTGCCAAAGCCGGGGGATTATTGCTGGCCGGTCCCGATCCCACCGGAAACGGCGGTGTTCTGCCGGGATTCGGCGATCAGCGCGAAATCGAATTGCTGGTGGAGGCGGGATTTACTCCGGAGCAAGCGATTCAGATCGCCACGGAGAATGGCGCGAAATATCTTGGCCGGCAAGATCAAATTGGAACGCTCGCGCCGGGCAAGCAGGCGGACCTGGTGCTGATCAAGGGCTATCCCGCGAAGAATATCACCGAGATCGAGAACGTCGAGACCGTGTTCAAGGCCGGAGTCGGCTACGATTCGCAGAAATTGATTGATAGCGTGCGCGGAGAAGTAGGGATTCGTTAAGAGCTGGCGTCAAGCCGCAGCAGCGACTCGCTATTTGGCGGGCGCTGCGGCGACCATTAGTTTAACCAGCTCAGCCATCTGGTGCTTTACTTTTCGACTTGGACGCGCAGCTTATCGCTCGCGAACGCTACCGGCCCTGCGTAGTTTGCGCGGATTGAATTGCGAACGGCTTCCTGTTGGCTTAGGACGTCCGGAGCCAGGTGGCTCAGGAGCAAACTCCTAACATTGCTGGCGCGGGCGGCTTCGCCTATTTTTCTGGGCGGTGTGTGCAGATCGTAGAGCTGCGACGGCGAGGCGGGCGGGTCGAGCACGGCGCAATTGAAAACCAAAAGATCCGCGTCTTTCGCCAATTGGATCAGGTTCGGCAGGGCGGAAGCGTCCATATCTCCGGAGAAGACCACAGTTAGTCCCTTGTAGGAAATTCGGTAGGCCACCGAGGGGCAGTCGCCGTGATGCGTGGCGATTTCTTCGACGACCAGGCCATCCTTGTCATTCACGATTGTAGTGCGAGGCGAATTCAGGTTGATCGGCAGGTCGTGAACTTCGAAAGTTTCATCCGCGCCGAAGGTCTTCTGATATTCGAACGCGCCGCCTTTTCCCACCAGCAGGTTCACGAAACGCGAAGTCTTGGGGAAGAGTCCCGCTCCGTCCGGGCCGAAAATGCGGTAAACGATGGGCCCGTCAGCGGAGAGTGCTCGCGCGTTGAAGAAGGCCGGCACGTCTCCGCTATGGTCTATGTGAAGATGCGTCAGCAGGACCGTATTCACATTGTCAAGGTCGAGATCCAATTCCCCGATGCGCAGGAATGCGCCGGGGCCGGCGTCCACCAGAATGCGCGGAGTGCCGTCGAGTTCCACGAGGAAGCTTGAGCCAGCGCGGCCGAAGGGGCGCGGTCCGCCGGAACCTAGCACGATTACTTCCAGCGCGGGCTTGGCGGGGGCTGAGCGTAGGGAAGCAGGGATGAAAGTCGAAACAAGGAAAGCCATTGCAAGGATCAAAGTCTTCATGGAGTCATTCTCCCGACGGGCGCATCCAACCGTATTTCGCTCGGGTCAGATTAATACTCGGCGGCGGCCGTTCCTAGCGCAAATGAGAAATGACCGCGAGATTCTGGAATGCATTGAATTTCGGCTAAAATGGCGGCGATGAGCGATTCACGCGACGCGATGCAAAATAATGAGGCGCGGAGGCGGGGCTTGGGCGGCGAAGACCGGCGCGCTGTGATTGTTACCGGGGCTAGCCGTGGGATTGGAGCTGCGATCGCGTCGCTGGTCGGCGCTCGCGGGTCTCCTGTGGTGGTGAATTTTGCGGCGAATCGGGCCGCTGCGGAATCGGTGGTGCGCGAAATCATCGCATGCGGCGGCCGAGCGATCGCGGTACAAGGCGATGTCAGCCGTGAATCGGAAATCGTGCAACTTTTCGAAGCGGCCGAGCGCGAATTTGGGCCAGTTGGAGGCCTCGTAAACAACGCGGGAATCACCGGTGGCTTCTCGCGGGTGGATGCGCTCGCTGCGCGCGCGGTTGAGCAAGTGCTGGCCGTCAACGTCTCGGGCACGATACTTTGTTCGCGGGAGGCAGTGCGGCGCATGTCCACGCGCCACGGTGGAAAGGGTGGCTCGATCGTGAACATTTCGTCGCTGGCTGCGCGGACCGGCGGCGCAGGGGAATGGGTGCATTATGCGGCGTCCAAGGGAGCGATCGACAGCTTTACGATTGGTTTGGCGCGCGAGGTGGCGAGTGAAGGAATTCGTGTGAATGCCGTCGCGCCGGGATTAATTGAGACGGAACTTCACGCGGCGAATGGCGCGCCGGAGCGCCTGAATCGTTTGGCGCCTACGATTCCGATGGGGCGTCCTGGCACAGCCCTCGAGGTGGCGCAGGGTGTACTGTGGCTGCTCTCGTCCGCGGCTTCGTACACGACGGGGACGATACTGGAGATTGGCGGAGGACGATGACGAGCTAGAGTCTCCGATCGCGCTGTTCGTCTCAGCGCGCGACAGTGCGAGTGGCGCTTCCGGGCCTGCGCGGCCCTCAGCCCCAGCGCGTGCCGGAACGCCCGCACTCTTCGAAGACGGACAGAACGTTCGCCATGCTGAGGAGTTCGCGGATGCGCGGGCTCAAGTTCAGTAATTGCAATTCACATTTGGCGCCCTTCGCCGAGATGTACAGGCCTACCAGCGCGCCGAGGCCGGAACTGTCCATGTAGCCTAGCTCGGTAAGGTCCAGGATTACGCGGCGCTTATTTGGCAGCAGTGCTTTCACTTCCGTCTTCAGCAGCGGCGACGTTTCGGAGGTGAGGCGGCCGGTGCAGCGTACGACCGTGGCGTCTTCCCAGGCGTAGGTGTGGAGATTCAGCGTGCGCGGCGGGAGCGGAGGAAGAGGTGGAGTAGTGGACATGCGCAACGATTGTTTACTCTCGATGCGCGGCGATGACAAGAGATTTTTGCGGCGGCCGGCTCAACGCCAACCGTCGAGCCGCCGCGACAAGCGCTCCCGCGCTCGCGCCAGCGACCCGGCCCACGTCCAGCGGATGGTTCTTCAGCGCGGCCGCGTCGTCAGGCCTGCTTTTTTCCAAAGTTTTTCCCAGTGCCAGATGCCGGGGGTATCGTGCAGCACGCGGTAACCCTGTTGGCGGGCCAGCATCAGGATCTGGCCGCGATGGTGGGCCTCGTGAGCGAACATGTAGGCGAACATGGTGGCGCCGGCGGGCCAGGTTTGCGTCCAACTGCCGCGCGAGAACTTTTTGACGCGGCGATTCGGCGCGGCGGAAAGCGCGTCCTGCAGCATGCGCAGGCACTGCGCGGCGCTTTTCTTGTGCGCGGCGGCGGCCTGCTTCATCGTGCAACGATCGGGGTTAAGCGGCGGAGGACATTTCAGATGCGGCGCCGAATTCTTCAGCCACGAGAGGCGACAATTGTGCAGATGCGCGATGATGGCTGCGATGGTGCGGCCGCCGCCTTTGTGGCCCGCCGGGTGCCCGCGCCATGCGCGAGGGTCGAGAGTTGAGAGGATGAGCTGGTTCATCGCGTCGTTGGCCGCATAGATTTCCAGCAGGGAATCGCGAATTTCGGCAAGCGCGGCGTGTTCGTCGTGGGAATTCGGCGCCATGGAAGCTCCGCGAAATTATTTGCGACGCAAGGCCGTCGCGCGGACAGTCCGGCCAAGAGAGGCGCAAAGCGAACGCGAGTTGTCGTTCCCTCTCTCGCTCGTCCGCGGATATAATACTACTGTGCAGGACAGCAAGCTCGTCGTCGTCGAATCATGCGGCAGCCGCCCGGAGGCGGAACTGGTTCGGGGCGCGCTCGAAGATGCCGGCATTCCCGCAATCATTCAGGGGGACACGGCGGGAGGAATGCGGGAGCACCTGGCGTGGTCCGGCGCGGGGTTCAAAATTCTAGTGCGCGAAGATGATGCCGCCGCGGCGCGCGATTTCCTCGCTTCACTTGTCGAGAGCAACGAAACCTCCGACGCGAAATCCGAATCCGACGATGATTCTTTCCCGGCGATTTAGCTAGCGGGTCTTCATTGCAATTATAGACCAACCTAAGACCTGCCAAAACGAAAAAGCGTGATGTAGGATAGCTCGCGGCATGGATGACGGCGTAGATTCCAGAGTGATAATCTCACGCCCGCAGAAAATATCTGAACGAATGCGCGCGGCTGTCGTCGCTTTAAATTCTTCAAGGACTTTCATGGCACATTACGGCGACTATCAGAACGAGATTTACGGCGGCGGTCTGCAAGGCTTGCTTCCTCGCTTGCCCGTTGATTTCGCACAGCTGGAGGAGCGAGCGGCCACTGCATTGCCGCCCTCCGTATTATCGTACGTGCAGGGTGGCTGCGGCGACGAATGGACGCAGCAGCAAAACGTTCTCGCCTTTCGTCACTGGGGCATCACGCCGCGCATGATGGTGGATTGCTCCAACCGCGACCTATCCATCGAACTTTTCGGTATGAAGTTTCCGACACCGCTGTTCATGAGTCCGGTGGGCGTGGTCGGAATCTGCACGCAGGATGGACATGGCGATCTGGCGGCGGCCCGTGCGTCCGTCGCGAGCGGGGTACCGCTCGTAGTTTCAACGCTGTCGAACGATTCGCTCGAGACGGTCGCCGGGACACTCGGCGGCGCTCCCGGATTTTTTCAGCTCTATACACCCAAAAACAAAGCGCTCGCGGAGAGCCTGGTCCATCGCGCCGAAGCCGCCGGTTATACGGGTATCGTCGTGACGCTGGATACCTGGCTGACGGGCTGGCGCCCACGAGACCTGAATTCCGCAAACTTCCCGCAGCTGCGCGGTCATGTGCTGACGAATTACTTCTCGGACCCAGTCTTCCGTGGAATGCTCGCGAAGCCGCCGGAGGAGGATCTGCCGACGGCGATTCGCCAATGGGCCGCCACATTCGGCAAGGTGCTCACCTGGGATGACATGCCCTGGCTCCGTTCTTTGACGAAGTTGCCGCTAATCTTGAAAGGTATCTGTCATCCTGACGACGCGCGTCGCGCGATCGATCTAGGCGCGGACGCCATTTACTGTTCCAATCACGGTGGTCGTCAGGCGAATGGCGGAATCGCCGCGATTGACTTGCTGCCTGCCGTCGTTGGTGCAGTCGCGGAGGCATCGGCTCGCGCGCCCGTGCTCTTCGATTCTGGTGTGCGGTCGGGCACGGACGCAATCAAAGCCTTGGCGCTGGGAGCAACCGCCGTCGGCATAGGCCGCCCGTACGTTTATGGACTCGCGCTGGATGGCGCCGCGGGAGCTACGCACGTACTGCGATGCCTTTTGGCCGAGGCCGACCTGCTCATGGCGGTGAACGGATATCCCACAATCGCCGCGCTCCGCGCCGCAGGCGCACTTCGCAATCCGGCCCTGGAGTGCGAAGCGTAAAAGCCGGTGGGGGCTGGAGAGGCGATGGTTCCGAACACCCATGGCATTCTTGAAACTTCATTGTATGTGAGCGATCTGCCGCGCTACGGGCCTCCCCGACCTTGCCGTTGTCAATTCGAACGAGAATGCCGTAGCCATTCTGCTGACACAAAAACCGTAGCTTAGGATCTTCTTGTTTTGCCAAGCAGAGCAGGTGTATCTTGGTCTCGGTTACCGAGGACATGAGCAAACCTCCCGATCTGGTGCAGGGCACGCTCGACATGCTGCTGCTGAAAATTCTGGCGCTAGCGCCGATGAACGGCTTTGCCGTCAGTCAACGGCTAAAGCAAGTGTCCGCCGACGTTCTACAGGTGAGCGACGGATCGTTGTACCCAGCGTTGCACAAACTGGAGCAGGAGGGCTGGATCACAGCGGAGTGGAAGACGTCCATAAATGGCCGCCGCGCGAAATACTATTCGCTCACGCGGATGGGGCGGCGAAAGCTCGAAAAGGAAGCGGACAACTGGGACAGGCTTTCCAGCGCGATTTCACGAGTGGTGAAACTCAAAGAGGCGTGAGCGCCCAGGGAGGTAGCGATGCGATCGGAGCGTTGGCTGTACACGATTCCTCTGCGCCTGCGGTCGCTCTTTCGCCGCAGAGAGCTTGACCGAGAATTAGACGAAGAGCTACGCGATCACATCAGCCGAAAGACCTACGAATATGTCGCGAAGGGAATGCAGCCCCAAGAAGCGCGGCGCGCCGCATTGCTCGAAATACGCGGAGTCGAGAGATGCAAGGAAGAGTGCCGCGAGACGCGCCGCATAGACTGGATACAGGATCTGATTCAAGATTTGCGCTACGGCCTGCGTGTGCTCGCGAAATCGCCCGGCTTTTCCACCATTGCTATTGCGATACTGGCCCTCGGCATCGGCGCGAACGTCGCAATTTTCAGCATCGTGCAAGCTGTACTGTTGAAACCACTGCCGTTTCCGGATCCCGGACAGTTGGTCTTCTTGTCCGAAGCGAAACCACAAAACGGAATTACATCGGCGGGGGCGTCCTACGACAATTTCAACGAGATCCGCGCGCAAAAAGGCGTCTTCAGCGAACTCGCCGGCTTCACCACCCACCAACTCACGCTTACCGGCCGGGGAGAACCCGCCCCCGCGGATACCGGTGACGTCACGCCGGAATTCTTCACGCTCCTGGGCACGAAGCCGGTTATCGGTCGCGTATTTGTGCCCGACGACAACAAACCAGGCGCTCCGACCGCCGTCATCCTGAGTGAAAGCGTTTGGCGCGACCGCTTCGTCGCGGATCCGAACGTGATCGGCTCATCGGTCAGCCTCGATCATCGTCCGTACACGGTCGTCGGCGTGATGCCTGACGAACCCAGCGTCATCTTTTCGCCTCGGCGAATCCAATTCTGGATTCCCATCGCGCAGGACCCGCTCTTCGGCCCCTGGATCCCGCGTCAGGACCTGCGCTGGCTCGCCGTCATAGGACGCCTGCATGCCGGCGTTTCCTTTGCGCAAGCGCAGTCGGGAATGGAGGTCGTCGCCGCGCAGCTCGCCAAGAAATTTCCCACGGAGAATTCCGGCTGGGTGATTCGCCTCCAGCCTCTGCAGCGCGTCATTGTGGGCGACGTAAGGACCGCGCTTCTCGTCCTTCTGGGAGCCGTCGGCCTGGTGCTCCTGATTGCTTGCGCGAATATCTCAAATCTTCTTCTCGCTCGCGCCACGTCGCGCGGCAAGGAAATCGCTCTGCGCATCGCGCTGGGCGCAGGGCGCGCGCGCCTGGTCCGCCAACTCCTCACCGAGAGCGCCGTCCTCGGTTTGACCGGAGGCGCTGCTGGAATCCTACTCGCTTATTGGGGCGTGCATGCGCTCACTTCATTCCTCCCCGAAGACATTCCTCAAATCCATGCCATTCGAGTTGATGCGTCGGTGCTGTTGTTCGCTCTTGCGCTCGCGCTTTTCGCGAGCTTCCTTTTCGGACTCGCGCCCGCTTTTTTTGCCCTAAAGTCCGACGTGCAAGCCACGCTCAAAGAAGGCGCCGCCCATTCGAGCGAAACCGGGGCCAGCCGCTTCGCGCGCGGCTTTCTCGGCGCCGCCGAAGTGGCTCTGGCCATGGTGCTGCTTGTCGCCGCCGGCGTTCTACTTCGCAGCTTTGCTGCACTCGCCTCCGTGAACCCCGGCTTCAGCGTTACGCACCTCGTGAAAGCGGACATTCAGCTGCCCCAATTCCAGTATTCGAAGCCCGAGCAATGGGTCGAGTTTTCCGATGAACTGCTTCGCCGCCTGCAATCTGAGCCGGGCATGCACGATTGCGCCATCGGCCTGCCTCTCCCGCTCAACGCGCAAGGCTCCGCCGTTCTCCCCTTTGAGATCATGGACCATGCGGCGCTGCCGAAAGGCACTCCCGAGAGCGCGGACTTCGTCTCCGTCAGCCCGGGATATTTCCACGTCATGGGAATAGCGCTACGTCGCGGCCGCGCCTTCAACGGGCAGGACGTTTCGTCCGCCCCGCGCGTCACCATCATCAGCGAAACTTTTGCCCGGCGCTACTTCGCGAACGAGGATCCCATCGGCAAACAGCTCGTCTTCAGCTTTCCGCCCAATCCCGCCGTTCCGCGGCAGATAGTTGGAATTGTGGGGGACGTTCGCGATGTATCCATCGGCCAGGATCCCGGCCCCATGATGTACGCTCCATTCGATCAGTCGCCATTTTGGGGAGCCGAACTGGTGGTGCGCAGTGAACTCAACGTGGGAAGCGTGGCCGCCACGATTCGCCATGACGTGCACCAGGTTGATAAAGACTTGCCCGTCACCGGCGTCGTGTCCATGTCTGACCTCGTTGCTACGTCCGTCGCCCAGCCGCGTTTTCGTATGTGGCTGCTCGGCTCGTTTGCCTTAATCGCTCTCGTTCTGGCGGCAGCCGGGATTTTCGGCGTGATCTCCTATTCCGTGTCCCGCCGGACGCATGAGCTCGGAATCCGCATCACTCTGGGAGCGTCGCCGGCCAGCGTCATGCGCCTGATTTTCAGCGAGTCTGCGCGCCTGGTTCTCATAGGGTTAGCGGTGGGCATTCCCGTCGCGCTCGGTCTCGGCCGTTTCCTTTCGAATCTCCTCTTCGGCGTCCGAGCTGCGGACCCCGCCACCTTCACCGCTGTGGCGCTTCTCCTATTTGCAGTCGCAACCTTAGCCGCCTACGTCCCCGCTCGCCGCGCCACGCGCGTGGACCCCATGATCGCGCTTCGCCATGAGTGATGCGTCGTGACAGTGTGGCCATCAATCGCGCTCGGCACTGGGCCGAGTCGGACTTGGATGCTCCACACTGAGCGCCGGCACGCCGGGCCGATGCTCCCAGGCGAGATTTTGAAATAGATTTAGCCTTCGAGGAGATCTTCGTGCGGGGCGGGTACGTTGAGCTCTTCTGTCTCCGGAACGAGATTCCGCGCGCGGATTGTGCCGATCAGGACCGTGAGGTTGGTGAGCAGCACGACGGCGAAAGCAAGCGAGGGCAAAAATGCAAAACTGGGGCCGCGCGCTTCGAGAATATCTATCCCCAGGACGACAGTGATTAGCCCGCGGGGAACGAACCAGATCATCAGTTCGAGCTCGAGCGGTGAAAAAGTGCGCCAGGCGAGGCGGCCGGTTTGTACTGCAACCCAGCGGGCCACGAAAATCGCGGCGAAACAGAGCAGCGCAAGCAGGCTATTCTTTCGCAAGCCTTCGAATTCCACCAGCATGCCCAGAAGCACGAAGAAAAACGTACGCAGCAGGAAGGCCAGTTCGCCGTGGAAAGTAAGCATCTGGGCTTGCGGATGCTCCAACGTTCCGCCTGGAGCGCCTTTGAGCGGCGTTTCGCTGAACCAATCGGAGCGAGAAGGCTTATCGAGATGCAGACGCCTTTGCACGGCGGGAAAATTGGCCAGTGTAAGTCCAAAGACCAGAACTGAAATTAAATCATTGCCCTTGATAGCGTGGACGCCGGCATAAACCAGCAGGACCGCGGCAAAAGTCAGCACGTGCCAAAAATGTTCCTCCGTGAGAATCGGAAGCAGGTAGGACCACAGCATGCCGGCCAGAATTCCCGAGGCGACGCCGACGATAAGGCTGGAAAGCAAACTCCAGGCGACCGCTTTCGCGGATGCGCTGCCCCCGGAGGCCATATCCAATAGAGTTGTGACCGCCAGGACGGCCAGGGCATCGCCAAAAGAGGATTCGACCAGCAGGGTGACCTTCACTTCGCGGCGCAGATTGATTTGCTGCAGCACAGGCAGCAGAATCGAGCTACTGATGCAGCCCATCGCGGCGCCGATTAGCAGCGCATCAATCCAGGAACAGTGCAGCACGGGACGGCAAACGGCCGCGACGGCCGCGCTGCAAAGCACATAACTGAAAAGCGAAAGAAAAAAACCCGCGCCGAAATGTGCCAGGAGTTCTCGCAGCTTGAGATTGAGCCCGCCTTCAAAAAGGATGAGGATCAGCGCCAGCGCGCCCAGCCCGCCGGACGCTCCGCGAAAAATGTCCGGGTTCACCCGGTGCAGCACCGGGCCGATCAGCACACCGGTAGCCATCAGAATGATGACGTCCGGCACGCGCGTGAAGCGCACCAGCCGATTGGCCACAAACGCCAGAACCAGCAGGCCCCCCAGAAGCGCGAAGAAAAGAGTTAGATCCATCAGATTGGGTTGTCCCGGTCGTCCGGGAAAAGATGATCGAAGAAATCATGGGATGATGCAAATGAAAAACGGTGCGAGAGACGCGTGTGCGACGGGAATTGCAGAATACGCCAGCGTCCGGCAAGGCGCTTATCGGGCATTCAGCCGAGATTGATACCGGTACGAAACGGGACGGAACCGGAGCTATGGGGAATTGGCCCAGGCGCGAGCGGACTCAAAAGTGCGCGTGCTCCACCACACATCGTGTTCCATGGTAGCCACGGAAGCGAAGCCTTGCTGGGCAGCAGATTTGTCTTTGAACTCCAAGGCCATGAACGCGAAGCGATTGGCATTCAGGTTAGAGTTTCCATAGACCCGCTGAACGTTGGCAAAACCTGTTTTGATTTTCGGCCATGAGGCTTCAGGCAATTCCGCGATCTGAGGGCCACAATTGCACGCGAGGGAGCTGATGACGCGGAAGTAGAGTATTGAACCGTCCGGTTCAGGAAGCGGAGCAGATACTTCCTCTGCAAAAGACTCGATATCGCCGGACGCGCCGTACCATTGGGGCTGGAGATAATCAGCATATTCGCGATAGTAGTGATAGTAGCCGGGTTCAAAGGCGAGCGCCTGGTCGAGCAGTTCGCGCATGTGGACTTTATCCCATCCTTCTTCGAAGGCAACCTGTTGCATGGCCTCGTACCAATGCGCGTCTCTCTCTTTGAGGCGGGCGGCTGCGAGAAGGGCGTCCTTCGCTAGGGCGGTTCGCTGGTTGTAAAGCCTCCACTGAGAATTTGAGACGGTATCCGCCGTGCCCGTGCCGCGAACGAAATTAGCGTAACCGGTGTAAAGGCGTGCAAGGGCAATTCGCGCCGCGGCGGACGTTGGATAAGCGGCGACCCACTTTTCGATTCGGGCAAACTGCAGTTGGTAGTCGGAATCCTGCATTTCCCCTTCATGGGGCGGCGAGCCCAATATATTGTAGAAAGCGTTGGTCTTCCACACCCCGCCCTCGAAGATGCCTCTTTCAACGCGATTCTGCTCTGCAATTTTTTCGAGTTGCGCGAAGTCTTCCTCGATCAGCAGCACACTGACGTTAGCCTGATACCCCGTCTCCGTCTCTCCCGGAGTCCACGAGGGCGCGCGCGGAGGCGAAGCTACGTGGCCACGGCCGTAGTCATGAACCACCTGGATTACGGTCTCGATCGGGACCGCGGGAGGGGATGCCTGCGTGCGGCCGCAAGAACACGTCGCCAGGGCAACGAGTGCCGGCAAAAAGATACGGGCGATTCTGTATGGACTGCGAATACGTTCAGCGCGCATGGGAAAAATGATAACCACGAAGCTATAGTAGAGAAACTGTACTAGAGTTCAGGTGGTCCGAAGAGGCAACCGCCGCCGCTTCATATAGTGCGATTCGCGAAGCAGCCGTATTCGATCACTGACGTCGTCGTGTCGCGTTATTTTGTTCGTGCTTAGGTGCGCGTCGCGGGATGATGCGAATCGAATCGTCCGGGCAGCGCGGACTGCGCTGCGAGCCCGCCGAGACTCTTGAATTCTTTCTTGGCGGACATCTGTCTTCTCCTGGAGAGAATGACCCACGTTGCTGTTGTGGTGCTGATATGAAATCAGATGCCGCTGTCGAGGAACAAATGCGCGGGCTCTTCAGGGATGCCCGTCCAGCGCACTAATCCGAAGCAGCGACTTGGAATTGTTCCAGTTTTCCGTCGGGCATTTCGTAGCTCCAGGCGCGCAGCTCCGTTTTTGCAAACTTGACGGCGTACACGCGCAGCGTCATTCCACCGCGCAAGGCCTGGCGAATCTGCACAAATCCCTGCGGAGCGCCCAGCGGGCCCAGGCTGCTCGCAAAATCTTTTAAAGCCTGTTCGTTGAAATAGAAATTCGCGTTGTCGGTGAAGAGGGAACGGTCAATCGTGCCTTGTTGCAGCCCTGCGAAAATCTTTTGCGCTTGTGCCAGCTTCGCAGGAGTCGCCGCGTCATCATTCGCCAGCAGGAGCGGCGCAACCCCTGCAGCGATCGCCCCCGCCGCTTCGGAGGCGTCCTCGTTCGTGAGTACGACCACGGCGGCACGGTCGTCCGGAAAGACGTCGTTTTCAGACGTGAAGCCCGAAACCTCGCCGCTGTGTGACAACGTGCGATGGCCAGATTGCAAGCTGACATCCACGCCAAGTCCGTAACGCGTCCCCAGGCCGTTGGCCAGCACCACTTCCGTTTCAAATTCGCGATAGGAAGCAGGTTTCAGCAATTTCTGATTGATGATGGATATGTCCCACTTGGCCAGGTCTTCCGCGGGCATGGCGAGCTCACCTGCTGCGAAGAGCCAGCCGCTGCCTTCCTTCGGCGCCGCACGCAGAGGCCCGAGGGCGTAACGCATGTAACCGCCGGGGTCGGTGTCACCGAGCTTGGCTTTATCGGTGTCGGCGACGCTTTTCATCTGCAAAGGCGCGAATATCTCCTGCTGTAGAAATTGCAACAGCGGTTCGCCACTGGCTTTTTCGACGATCAACCCGGCAATTACGTAGTTCGTGTTGCTGTACTGCCACTTCGTGCCCGGCTCGAAATCCAGCGGCTTGCGCGCCCACATGTCCAAAATCCTCTGCGCGGTGGTGGGCTGCAACATCTCAGGCATCACATAATCCTGCGGCCAATAATCCTGGTAGCCGGAAGTGTGCGAGAGCAGTTCGCGAATCGTCACATCGTTTGCGCGCGTGAGTTCGGGAAGGAATTTCGCGACTTTGTCGTCGAGCGAAAGTTTGCCTCGTTCCTGCAGCAGCAAGATGCTCGCGGCGGTGAATTGCTTGCTCACTGAGCCGATGCTGTAACGCATTTGTGGCGTTGCCGGCGTTTGCGAATCGAGTCGCGCGTTCCCATAGGCGCGTAGATAGGCGATCTGGCCGTCTTTTACCACTGCCACCGAAGCGCTGGGCACTCCGGTTTTCGCGAGCGCGTCAGCGGCTATTTGATCAATTTTGTGCTGCATTTCGGGCGAGAGCTGAGCCTTGGACTGCGCGTGAGCATTCGTGAGAGTGCCGGAGCAAGCAAAAATCAAAATCGTTAAACGGAAAACGGCACGGAATCTCGCTCGCTGCATAAAAACCTCCTTCGCGGAACGCCGCAGTTTAACACGAGCCGTGTTGGCTGGCCGCCGGCAGGCAGCATCAACAAAATTTGACGCGCGGATGAAATCAGCAAGCGAAAATCAGGAATGATGCGAATAAAAAGGTGCGCGCGAAGCCTGTGGTAACACGGAATTCAGTAGGCGTCCGTCATCACGCCGGCATATTCGCATTGGCCTGCGTGGCGCTGTCGCGCGGGAATCCCGGACTAGCCATCACCTCTTCGCTCTGTGCGCGGTGGCGATCGCAATGCGCTGCGATCATCAGCACCCATTGATACAAGTCGAGATCGCCGAATATCGGATGCGGGAAAAAGTGCCGCCGCAAGTCTGCCTGAGTGGTGGCAACGAACTCTCGCGATTGTTCGCGTGCGGCTGTGAATTCCTGCAATAGCTGGTCGTCGGTCCAGCGGCCGGTCGGCTCCAGAATCTCCGGCGCCTGGAAACGAGCCACGCGGGCCGCCGCGCCCGCCGCAATCTTTTCGTCCTGGCCTTCCATGGCGCTGCGCTTGGAAAACTCGGGGCCTTTCTCCAGACTCTTCTGTATGCGGCCGAGCACGCGCGATTCAACCGTAATTATATGTTCCACGCATTCGGCGACCGTCCAGCGGCCGGGCGCGGGACGATAGTGCAATTGCTCGCGCGAAAGGCCCTGCGCCATGCGCAATAAACGCTCGCGCGATTCCACCAGAGTTGTCAGTAACGCTTCGCGCTCCGCATCCGTCATTTTGTTCTCCCTTTTGCCACGCCCGCGCCGGCGCCCGGGCCGGGACGTCCGTCTCGCCGGGCTCTATCGGCAAAAACGGGTCAGGGCTGCGCCGCTTTCTGCGGCGGTTCGGTGAGCGGCATGTCCACTGTGATTGGAAAATGATCCGAGAGTGAATCGTCGGGCGCCTCATTCACTTCCTGCAGCGTGCGCGCAAAATTCGGGGAAAACTGGTAGTTTCCTCCCGGCTTCGAAGAGTCGGTGGCGTAACCTTTCACAAAAAACCAGTCAAGTTTGTATTCACCGACGAGCCCGCCGTAAGTGCGCGCCAGCGCGAATGTGTATCGGAACCCCTTGCTGGCCCGTTGATTCGAATCGCTGAGCGTGCCGCCTCTGTTTTCCGCGCTGCGTGCATCTTCGCCGCGGAAGTCAAACGTATTGCCATCATCGAACCGAAAGCCATTGAGATCGCCGAAAAGCTTTGCCTCCTTCTTTCGAGCGAAAAGAGGAAGATCGAAGCCGGTGGGATCGTTCTTATTTCGCATAAAGTTCACCGGCATCAGCAGGATCGTGGGTGCGCCGGTGGACCATTTGACCGCAGCGACCGCCCACTGGTCGGGATCTTTCAGTCGGTTGGTGATGACTTTGGAGACCGAAGTTGGCGATGTATCGCTCCCGGAAGTATTGAAGTCGCCCGCGAGAATCACCGGATTTTTCTCGGCCTTTATCCAGCCGAGGATCGCGGCCATTTGTTTTCTGCGGCATTCCGGTTTGCACTTCGTTTCCAGGTGCGGCGCCACCACGGTCACCGCTCCGGTCGGAGATTCCGGCACCGCGAGCTCCACGAAGAGCGTCATGCGGCCGCCGCGACGGACCTCGCGCGCAATTCTTTCCATGAATACCAGATTGGCGCCCGAGCGCTTGCCCGATTCCAGCTTGGAGATGGCCTTTTTCTCGCCGAGGAACCAGTCGTAGCAAACCGGCAACGAACGAATGCTCGCCTTGAGAATCGGATAGCGGCTCAAGACTGCGGTTCCATGCATGCCGAGGTAGCGGTTCTTATCGGGCTCGAAGGACTTCTGTATGTCGGCTTGCGCGTCCTTGTTGTCCATCTTCACTTGTTCCAGGCCCAGATTCAGCGGGTCAATTTCCAGGAACTCGACGGCGTAAGCGTAATTCATGTGGAGCGCCTGCGCGAGTTCGTGGGCTACGTTGCGATAATCCGTGCGCGTGACTCCGTAATCCACTTCGTTGAGGATGAAGAGGTCGGTAGGCTTCAGGATGTCCAGTTGACTTTTGACAACCGCCAGCGCCGCGTCGGTGAGTGGTTTCGAGTTGGGGTCTTTCTTCACCTGGATGTACGCGTCAAATTTATCCGGCTCGGCGAGACTGGTGCGTATCCCGTCAAACTCAATTCCTCGTTCGATGTTCCACATCGTGGCGCGCAGGAAGGGGCCGAGAGCCTCGGAAGAGGGGCGATTCGGCTTGGCGCCGGCGTAATACGCTTCGTTGCTGAGAAAGGGAGTGTGCAGCAACTGCTCCAGGCGAGCGGCAAGCTCCGGCCTCGGCTCCTCTGTTTTTTCCAGTTCGACCAGTTCGTCGAACGTCAGCAGTTCAGGCGCGGACCGGCGGACGTACTTTTCGTCGCCCTTTGAGGTTTGACCTAAAGTGGCCACGCGCGCGCCAAGCAGCAGACAGCCCGCGGCGCAGACAAGCACGTAAACAAACCTGGAGCGCGCAAGCTTGGTGACCGGCCGGGCAATTTCCATTTTCAATCCGTTCAGCGGCGAAACACCAAAATTCATATGGCTCCAATCAACCTGCAAATTGTCTAGCCGGGAAACAGTAATGGATCGAAATTTAGCGGCATGAGCATACAGCAAGTTTTCGGAGCGCGCTTAGCTTTCCTCACAACTTACCACCGTCGAAAATATCAGCGCCAAGCCGGCGACTGCCAGCAATGAAGGAAATCATCCGCGAACGCGCAGACTGGTGACTCCTCTTGCCTGCTAGGAGGAGGATATGATCCGACGGCCCAGCGTAGCTGCACTGTGCCGCGCGTGTTCGCGCGCGTACGGCGACGGCACAGGTGTGACAATTGGCGGAGAGGACCACCGAAAAGCGCCAAGCACCAGAAAAAAATATCAATTTTGCCCTAACGCACGTCGCGACGGCTAGGACTACTAGCCACTCGCACTAGACCACTTCAAAAAGTACGCTGGGTGAACTGCCGGGCAGGATTGTCTGCTGGTTCTGCAAACTTATCAGATTCCGGCGTACCATGCGTAGCCGGCTTCTGGAGCCGCGGAGCCCAGACCTTTGCCGAACTTTTTCAAGTTGTCGGTAACCGTGATGTGGGTAATGAATTTCACGCTCTTGTAACCGAGCTGGCGCGGCACACGCATGCGCAGCGGCCCGCCATTCCCCAGCGGAAGTTCGTTGCCATTCATCCCGTAGGCGAGAAAAGTCTGCGGATGCAGCGCGTCGGCCATATCAATGCTCTCCCACCAGTCCGGCTCGATCGAAAAGTACACCAGGTATCTGGCTTGCGGCTGCACGCCCACCACATCCAGCACGCGAGCAAGCGGCACGCCGATCCATTCGGCGATATACGACCAGCCCTCTTCGCACGCCAAAAGCGTGATCTGGCTGTGCGAGGGATAGCTCTTCAATTGCGCCAGCGAAAACGAGCCGGGCCGCTCTACCTGGCCATCTATAGTGAGCCTCCAGTCAACGAATCCGCCAGCCTGCAGTCGCTTGTACGCGTCGCTCGGTGGCGCGATTTCATTCGCGAGCGGGCGCTGCGAAATCTGGCTCGGCTTGAATTCACGCGCCAGGGAGTGCCGCGTCAGCAAGCGCTGCGAAGCGTACGTCAGCGTTTCGCCGAGGCCGTAGATTCCGCCGTGGTCGGGCGGCACCAATCCATATTTTTCGGCAAGGTGCGCGGCCACGCCCAGGCCCGCGACGCCCGCGGTGGCCGTGAGCCCGCCGATCAGCAGTTTGCGGCGTGTGAGATCGCTCATGTGCGCTCCATTTCTGCGGCGGCCCCGCCCGTGTCCGCGGTTTCCGTTGGCACCAGTCCCGCGATCGCCCGTCCACTGATCGCCCGTCCAGTGATCATCGGTCGCGTACGCTTCCAGAATCCCGCAAGGCAAATCATCGCGACGTGCACAAATAGGAAGAGCACCAACGCCAGCGACACGAAGAAGTGAATCGTGCGCGCCGATTGCCGGCCCCCCAACATATTTACGGTCGCAGGAAACGCGGAAATAAACCCGTCCGACATCGCCAATCCCGTCCAGATAACCAATGGAAACAGAACGAAGACGATGAACAGGTAGCTGAGACGCTGCAGCACGTTGTACGACCACGCTTCCGACTCGCTCGGCCGCGCAAAGCGCAAATGGCTGACGATCGTCCTCGACAGCGCGCGCCACGAAAGATCGCTCTTGCCCGGCGTCAAGTTTCTTCGAAAATGTCCTGTCGAGAAGCCGAAAATTACGTAAAGCGAGCCGGTCAGCACCGCAATCCACGCTGCTTGAAAATGGAGATAGCGGCTCCAGCCGTTCTGGTCCGGCAGCACGTACCCGTAGCCCGTCCGCACCAGCGCCCGCGAAGAGGGAATTGGCAGTTGAAAAAGCGGTGTGGTCAATACATTCCCGGTCTCGCCCCAATAAAAGCGCGGGTGCGAAATCACAATCTCAGCGCCGGTAACGACCAATGCAAGAAAACACAGCGTGGTGATCCAATGAGTGACGCGAACGACCCCAGAGTGCCGCGAAGTAACCGTCGTAGCTGGCGCGGCCGATCCCACGGCCGGCGCCTCCTCCGCCTCCGCCGCGGAACGTGGCACGCTATCTCCCAGCGGCACGTGCACGGATTCCAATCTCGCCATTCCGAGGCCCTCCCGTGGACGCTCCGGCGCACCTTCCCAGGGTGGACGCAATACTACCACGCAACACAAACGAAATCGGACAACTCCGAGACTCCGCCCAACGCGGAAGTAATTCCAGTTGAAACTGCTCCGCAACCTGTCAGTTTTGACAATTGTCGGTAGTCACGGCGACGCGGCAGTATGACGAAGCGCGCCAGTGTGATCCCAGGCCTTTGCCGCAAAAAAGAACGAACGTTTCCGGTCCGATTCGGCTTTTTGAGCAGTGTGTGCCGGCGGCATGGATCCTTGCAGCGGGTTCTCCGCGTCGGGCGATTTCGGACGGAGATAACGAGGGCCTATGGCCAAACAAGTGCGTTGCAAGATTAAACTGGCGGTTCTCGTGGGCGTCATCCTTTTTCAAATTTCTCCAACGATGGCCCAGCAGAAAGGCCAATGGGTTCCTGGGCAGTTTGGCCTCAACGCCGGGGTAATTCCCGATCCCGGCATCACCTACGCCAATCTGGCGCTCAATTACTCCGCCGGCCAATTAAATGACTCGAACGGAAACAAGCTCCCAAGTATCACGGGCAACTATTCGTTCTGGGTGGACGAAAACATTTTCTATTACGTCCCGAAGCACAAATTCCTCGGCGGCTACTACATGCCTTATGTTGCGCTCAACTGGGCGAGCGGTGAGTTGGTGGCCAGTTTCACTGGCACCGACCTCAATGCCGCCGGAGGTGGCTCGGGCTTTGCCGACATGTTCGTTCAGCCGCTTAACTTCGGTTGGCACTTCGGGAAGCGCGTTGACTTTACCGCCGGTTACGCTTTCGTCGCTCCCACCGGCAGATTCTCTCCGGGAGCCAGCAACAATGTGGGTTCCGGATATTGGGGCAACAACATAACGAGCGGCTCCACGCTTTACATCACCAAGAACCACGCCACCACCGCAAACCTGACTACCGATTGGGAAATCCACGGGCAAAAGAGCGGCACCAACATTACGCCGGGGCAAGCTTTTACCATCGAGTGGGGGCTGGGACAGGTGCTTCCGATCAAGAAGGATATGAGCGTGCTGGGTCAACTCGGATTCGTCGGTTACGACCAGTGGCAAGTCTCGCATAACAGCGGAACGTCAACGATTGGTGGTGTGCCGATCCCGCAAAGTGCCATCCCTTTCTACTCCGTGCATGCCCTCGGTGTTCAGGCCAACGTGATTCTCCCGGCGAAGGCCCTCTCGGCCTTCTTCAAATACTATGACGAGTATCGTGCTCTCGCTCGTCCGCAAGGCCGCACCATCGTTTTTGGATTTTCCTGGACCTTGCGGATTCCCAAGCCAGAGCCGCCGCCGCCCCAACCGTCGGCTGCCAAGCCGTAAGAGAGACGATTCACTAAAGATTCGGAAGCAGTATCTTCGCTGTGGCGCATTTGCGATAATGCCGCGAAGCCATGCCGCGGCTGCTGAATGTTCTGACAATTGGAGGCCTGCGGCTCGCCCGGAAATCCCGGCCTGCGCTCCGAATTCCATACGATGCGGAACATGCGACTTTGCTTCTTCCTCGCAGAAATCTTTTTGCTTGTGGCAGGCGCTGCGCCGCTCGCCGCGCAGGATTTAGCGCCGCGTGCCTATGTCATAACGCCGATACATTCCAACGCAGTCACCCTCAGTACTGGCTTTTTCGATGGCGGCGTGAACTTCAACGGCACCGTGCCCATCGCCAACGCCACCGGAACCTACTACGTTCCGACTCTCACTCTTTACCACGCCCTGAATTTTTTTGGCCGCTCGGCCAACGTGACCGCCGCATTGCCCTACGGCGTGGGAAATTTTCGCGGCGACGTCTCGGGGCAAACTCAAAAGGCCTATCGCTCGGGCTTGCTCGATTCCGTCTTTCGAATTTCCGTGAACTTGCTGGGCGGCCGCGCCATGCAAGCGCGAGAAATGGCCACCTGGAAACAAAAGAGGTTGCTCGGTGTAAGCCTGAAGGTGGTGGCGCCGACCGGGCAATACAGTTCAACGAAGCTGGTCAACTGGGGCAATAACCGCTGGGCTTTCAAGCCGGAGCTCGGATATTCGGAACGTTGGGGACATTGGCTGGTGGACGGCTACGCCGGAATTTGGCTTTACACCACGAATCCTGCGTCCTACGACGGTCCGACCGTCGCCCCGCAATCCGAAGCGCCCATCGGCGCGTTTGAGGGGCATCTCAGTTACGACATAAAGCCGCGCTTCTGGATGTCGCTGGACGCCAATTTTTGGGTGGGCGGTGTCACCAGCCTGAGCGGCATACAAAATGTCCAGACCAAGCAGACCGGATCCCGTCTCGGCGGCACCGCTTCCATCCCCATCTCCAGGCACCAATCCATAAAAGCCAGCTACAGCGACGGCACCTACATACGATTCGGCGGCAACTACCACAACATCTCGGTGGCCTGGCAATACTCCTGGATAGGTCACCCAAAATGAACCGCAGCGAATCGCGCTAGAGCCGCCGAAAACACAGCAACGAGTTCAGCTCCCAGCAATCCGCGTTAACCGCCATTTTGCGCATGAACCCTTCACTCGTCAGGTAACCGCGGTCGCCGCGCGGTGTCGTTCTCGACGAGCGAATATTTATCGTGCTGATTTCGCAGGTTGGTCCGAATGACACGTCTCTACTCGTCACTCCTGCAAAAACGGAGCCTTCTCGACTTTCTTTTCTGCCTGTTTCTAGTTGGCTGACTGCGGTTTGTAGTCCACCGCCAACTTGCCGTAGGTGAACGTGACCGCCTCCTGCAGCGGCTTCACTGGCTTCAACGCCTTTCCCTTCTCCATCCTCGCCGGCTTCTTGGTTCCTCTTTTCGCTTTCGTTCGGGTCATGTTTTTTCTCCTCGCTTGGGATCGCCCCCAACGGGCGTTCACCCTGCTTATCTGCAATCACCGTTCCAATTTCCACGGCCTCCCACAGCCCGCGCTAAGCCCTTTCGATTCTGACCCGGGACCATTGCTCCGCGCCTGACGGGGCAGGTGCGCCGTTGGAAAAAGTCAACCAGCGTTGAATTATTCAACGCAGCTGCTCACCCGGATCTGGCGACGAAGCGACGCACGTACGCGCCGCCTCGCCCCGGCATTTCATTGCGGCAGGGAAATACGTATCGTCCGGCGTATCCACCAAATCGCATACGTTGAGAAGCGATAACTTCGCGGGGAATTAAAATCCTGAGCGGCCTTCATCAGGCCGATGTTGCCTTCCTGAATCAGATCGAGCATGCCAAGACCGCGACCCCGGTACTTCGTGGCGGTCCTGACCACGAGCCTTAAGTTCGCTTCGATGAGCTCCTTCAGTGCGCCTTCGTTCTCCGGAGCGCCGCCACCGATGCGTTTGGCAAGTTCAATTTCCTGTTCGTGCGTCAGATGAGGTGTCGTCAGCGCCTCACGGAGATACATGCTTAACGGTCCGTCGCTAATCTGTTCGCTGAGTTCCTGAAGTTCGTTGTCGCCGAGCGGTTTGTCATCTTGGCCGCGCTCTTTGTCGAGCTTCGCCCTCGGCTCTTCGCGCAATGCGATGCCGTTCGCGGCCAGCGCGGACAAAATAGCGTCGAGCGTCGCTGCGCGTCGAGAGTCGGAAGTCAGGAGCCCATCGAGTTCGTCGCAAAGCACGTACCCCTTCGCCTTTCCGGACTCCACAAGTAGCTTCACACGTTCGGCCGTGTCATCGCTCGCCACGCAGCACTCCTTACTACCGATAATCAGGATTGTAATATAGCCGCAGGCAACCTTGTCGCAAGGTTCTGATTCAGACGAAAACGAGGAGGGTACGATGTTCAACACTAAGCATTTCCTTCGGCGGTTAGCGGCGGGAACGGCGGTTGCCCTGGTGACGTGCGTGCTGGTGGCGGATGCGAATGTACCTCGGGGCTGGTTCATGGCGGGATCGAAGCCTGATGAGTTTGCAGCGGGCGTGGACGCAGAGCATGCGCATGAAGGGCACGCGAGCGCATTCCTGAAAAGCAGACAATCGAGCGTGGACGGATTTGGCACGCTGATGCAAAACATCCGCGCGGAACGGTACCAAGGGAAGAGAGTGCGCCTCAGCGGCCTGGTGTATTCGAAAGACGTCGAAGGCTGGGCAGGCCTATGGATGCGAGTTGACCAGGGAAAGGACATGGTCGCGTTCGACAACATGCAAGGCCGCCCGATCAAAGGCACCACCGACTGGCAGCGCTACGACGTGGTTCTGGACGTGCCGCAGGATGCGACCGGTATTTCGTTCGGGATTTTGCTGGCGGGCACAGGAGTAGTCTGGCTAAGCGCCACGAAATTTGATGTCGTAGGAACGGATGTGCCGGTAACCAGCCCCGGTGCCAGTAACCTTCCTGAGAAGCCCGTGAATTTAGAGTTCACGGAGTAAAGTCGGCGCAACCATCGGCAGGGCTCGCTGGCAGTGTCGTCGAGTGTTCGTGCGCGACGCGTGTTTTTTAGGCGTGAAGACAGCTGCTACTGAATCAGCGAGAACGAGGTTCGAAGCCGTGTGTCACAGCGGTTTGTAAATCTTTGCTTTTGCGCGCAGACGTAAGAGGATGCCACTGCGTTCGACCAGCCAGACAGCTAGCGCAGCAGCGGTTACTAGCAATAGCGCGCCCAGCGCGCCGTCGTAAGTGGCCATCATGAATGTGTACACCGGCAAGATGGAGACCAAGAGCGTAATCACCAGAGGGAAAGCGGTGTGGAAACCCGCACCAATCATCATGAACAAGCCGCCAAAAAACCAAACCCCAGCGAGCATTTCCGGCACGACCCGTTTCTGAGGCGTTCGTCTAACCGCCCACTTGGCAAGAAGAACGGCAATCAGCAGTGCCACGGGCGACACCACCGTGACGACGAGCACGTCGTGGCCATTAAAGTTATAGCCCCGCAAGGCGTGAAGGATTACATCAGGCACCCAGAAGGCCAGCGCGCCCAGCACCGCCAATTTCATCAGGCGTGGCCAATTTATAGATGACCACTGCATTGCGACGCGGTCCTATTCCTTGAAGATTCTCGCCGGCTCCTCGGGGTCGGGCTTACTCAAGAAAGCTGATTCTTCGCGTGCCCAGATTGCCGTGAACAAGCCAACCAGGACGGACACGCCGCCGATGCCGAGCAGGATCCAATAAAGGGGACTGGGCGGCCGGATCTGGCTCCCCAGCAACGCTAGCAAGAAACCCAACCCAATTAATCCAAATGCGATCTGGTAGCGTTTGCCGTTGTCACGAACGAGGTCGGCGTCAGCGCCTCGCGCAAGATCTCGTTGCCGCCGACTCCATCGCTCGAACCAGGCAGTCATGAACAGCTACGCCGACGGATGCTTCAATATATCCGCCAAAGCCTGCATGCGCTTCGCGTCGCTCGGAGACTTTGCCGTAGCAGCATCCTTTTCCAATGACGGCGCCATCCCGCGCAGCTTCGCCACTTTGCCCTTGCTCATGTGCGAAGTCTCCGCGCCTTCAATCGCCGTGCGTAGAGCCGTGATGCGCTCCGCCGGCAAAGCCTGCGAACGCTCCAGCTGATCCACGTACGCCTTGGCCACCACCAGCGTCGCCGGCCACACGAACTTCTGCTGGTCCTGCACGTTCAAATCCGCCACTTGCACCGCTTGCGCCGCGTCAATTTCGTTCTGCGTCAGAAATTTCGTCGGCGTCAGCTCGAAAATATCCAACCCGCGCGCAATCTCCGAAGCGTAGATGTCTCCGTTGTACCAGTAAGCCGACCAGTCGCCCCCCAGCACCAACATTTTCGGATTAATCGGCCCGCGATCGAAGTAAGCGATCTCGTAAGGATGCGCCGCGTCGGTAAAGTCCATCACCGAGACGCCGCCCTGATACCACGCCTGCACTTCGATATCGCGCCCGGGAACCGGAACCAGCGAGCCGTTGTGCGCCACGCAATTTTCCGTGTCGCCCTGCGCCGCCGGCAATTTGTAATAGCTCGCGAACGAGAGCTTGTCATCATGCAAATGGAAAATCGCATCCGCGCCCCAATCCGCCGGATCGTTCGGACGGCAGCGCGCGCCCAAACCTCCGCCCCACTCATCGGTGAACACAACCTTGGTTCCATCGTTCGAGAACGAAGCCGAATGCCAGTAGGAATAATTCGGATCGTTCACCGCATCCACCCGCTTCGGATGCACCGGGTCCTTAATATCCAGCAAAATTCCGTTGCCCGAACACGCGCCCGCCGCCAGTCCAATCGCCGAGTACACGGTAATGTCATGGCACTGGTTCGTATCTTCGGGCTTGTCCTGTGGCTTCGTCGCATCCTTGCCGTGGCTGCCGCCGTTGTTCAAGCCGTTGATTGCGCCGGTCCGCGCATCCATAAATACGCGCGGGCTGGAAACGATCTTCGCGTCCTGCGGCGCCGCCAGCGGAACCTTGATCACGTCAATGCGAAATAGCGCGGTGTTCGGATCCTTATCCGGTTTTTCGCCCGAGCAGCCCGCCAGTTCTTCCGCTTGGCGCACAAACGACGTCCCCGAAACGTAGATATAAACGTTCTCCTTGTCGTTCGGGTCCACCACCAGCGTATGGGTGTGCGAACCACGACATGTCTGCACCGCGGCCACTTGCCGGGGATTCTTAATGTCCGAAATATCAAAAATCCTCACGCCGCGGAAACGATCCTTTTGCGCCACCGGCAAACGGCGTTCTTTTTCGTGGCCCGGCGCCGGCGGAGGCTCCGGCGGAAATCCCTGCGTGCCGCAATCTATTCTTCCGTTGGGCATTTCGACGGACATGAACATCAAATTCTTGAACACCGACACATCGCCTTGCCCGCCGGGGCACACCATCGAAGTCACCAGCGCGGCCTGCGCCGGATGGGTGATGTCATAAATATTCATCCCGTAGAAATTTCCCTGGAAGAGGTAGTCGCCGCGGAACGCGAGGTCCGAGTTCGCGAACGCCAGTTGCGCGATCACCATCTGCAGCTCTTTCGGAATCTTCGCCAGGTCGCCGCCGCCGATGCCCAGCTGACTGATCGTCTTCTGCACTTTCGGGTCGTCCGCCGAATCGGTTCCTAGCTGAAACGCTTCCGGCTTCTTCAGCAGCAGCAGGTGCTTCATGCCCATCGAAGTTTCACCGGCGTCAAAGAGGCCCGGCGTCAGCTTATAACGCGGATCATTCACATCCGACCCCTTCATCCCCGCCGGCAGCGGCGGAGCGGGCTGCGGTGCGAAGGGATTCGCGTCCTCGGCATCCGGCGGTGGCGCCTTCTGCTCCTGCGCGGCGGGCGGCGTGGTTGTGGACTTGGGCGGCTCTTGCGTAGCCGTCTGCGCGTGCATCCGGCTCGCGCCGGTACATAAAATCAATGCGGCCACTGCCGCCACAGCCGCGCGGAAAACTCCACTGGGCACTCGGTTCATCGTTTCTCCTCTAGCGATTTTTTGTCCAGCATGGACTGCATAATCCTGATCTCGGCCCGCTGCGTGTTGTCTGCATCCGTCGCAAAATTAAATATGTCGGCGTCCTGCCCCGCGCCCGCCGTGTCAAATAAATCCTTCACCATTATTAACGCGCCGTTGTGGTGCTGAATCATGCCAACCAGAAACAAACGATCGAATTCGGCACCCCTGGCCGCGTTCAGCGCTGCCATCTGCTCCGGCGTCAACATGCCGGGCATCAGCGGCATGTCCCCTCCTGATGAATGGCCTGCTTTGTCCATATCGGGTTTACCCGACGCGTTCATGTTGGGCATTCCCGCCATCGGCAGGGAAGTGGGCTCTCCGCGCGCCGCCAGCCAGCGCCGCATAAAATTGATCTCGTCCGATTGCGAACTGCTGATGCGCGCGCCCAGTAAACGCAAATCCTTATTCTCGGTGTGCGAAGGAATCCACGCCGTCATTTCAACCGCTTGCGAATGATGCATGATCATGCCCTGCATGAATGCCACATCCGCGGGCGATGGCGGCGGGAGCGTGCCCTTCGTTGAATTCGGCAAACGCTTGGTTGGCTGTCCCGGAGCGCCAGGCTGCACCACTACAGCGGGGGGCGCACTCGGGGAAGTCGTAGCAGGGTTCGCACCAGGACTCGCAGCAGAATTGTTCTGCTGCGCGCCCTGCAGCGTAGGAAGGAAACCGGCAGGAGCGCTGACGGAAAAAAACAGGACGCCCAGCAACGCCGCTCCTCCAGCGCAGCCGAGCTTCCTCAGGTGGTGAAAACCGTAAACCCTCAACCTCGGACCATCTTTCAGCATCTTTGGAAACTCTAAACCTATCACGAACCGCGCAAGCGGCATACTCTTTCATCAAATCAAAAGCCGCACTCTCGCTCCCAATCCGCCGCCACGATCCGGCCTTTGCCTCTGTCGCCAACTGGCTCACCCGCCGTTCACCACTCGCCACCCCCAAATCCCGCGCCACGCTGGAACTTTGCTGCTCTCGGGTGTAAATTCCTTCCACATGGGATCCGTAGGCAAGCTGGCGGAATCGGATTTGAACTCCGCGGTGTCAACCACCGGCGCGAATGCGTATTGGCCTGCGCTGAGCTTCGGCGCTATCCCGAGATTGGCAGCGCAGTGCGTCGCAGTGATCGTGGCTGTAGCCAGCATTGCCGCGGTAGCGATGGTCGGCGTGCTGTCCTTCGGATTGTATGCGCTCGCCCTGGCTCTGGAAAGGGTTCGGCCCCTCCGCGATGCATATCAATTTCTGTCACGGACTTACGACCGGCTCATCGAACGGCTCGCCGAAAAAGTTTTGCGCGACCCGCGCGACGCGCCCGCATTGCGCCTCATGGTTTCCGTCACGCTCACCGTGCTGCCGGTTTTCGTGGCGCAATTGATTTTAGGGAGACCCCGACTGCTGCTCACGATCGCTTTCTATCTTTGCCTCTACGGTCCCAAGTTCCAGCGCTTCGTCAGGATGTTCAGCGCGAAACACCTCGAAGCGCACCGCCCGCAAAGCTACTTCGCCGAGAAATACGAAAAAGTCTTCGGACGCTACGTCGAATTCTTCCTGGGATATTTATACGGCAACGTTCCGGAACTGGATCGCACCGTGCATGTCCGCCTGCACCATCGCGAAAACGGCGGGCCGGAGGATACCGTCACCTCCACCTGCTACGACCGCACCAATCCGCTGCATTTTCTCTGGTATCTTGCGGACAACATCTGGACCGCGCTGGGATTCGCGCCCTATGCCTACTTTAAATCCAAGGGCGACGATAAGAACGCCCGGCGCATGCTCTGGGGCATGGCGCGTTACTACGTTTTTTTCGCGGCCGTCTTCCTCTACAACTGGAGAATCGGAATCTGGTTCGCGCTAGTCCCCCTGCTCGTGATGAATTTCATCATGGCCATGACCGCCTGGGTGCAGCACGCTTTCTGCGACGCGGAACATCCCGAAGATTATTTCGCGAACACCGTGACAGTGTACGACGAAGTGAATTTCATGAACGAGGGCTTCCACCTCTGCCATCACCATCGTAGCGGCCTGCACTGGACCGAAATGCCCGCGCACCTCGAGCGCATTCGCGACAAAATGCGCGAAGCCGGCTCGCTGGTCTTCCGCGACCTGGATTTCATGGAGCTTTTCATCGAGCTCACTCTGCTCCGCAGAATGAATGTGCTGGCAGAAAGACTCGAAACGTGGGAACCCATGACCCACGAAGCAAAGCTAGCGCTGCTGGAGAGCCGAACCAAACCCGCCAGACCCATCCGCGCTTGATTCAGTCAACGCCGCTATTCGTAGCGCAGCGCCACCATCGGATCCACACGGGAAGCGCGGCGGGCTGGGATGTAACACGCGGCGAGCGCCACGAGCGAGAAAAAGACAGCGACGGCAATAAACGTGAACGGGTCGTCGGGTTTTACGTTCACCAAAATCGCCGCCAGGCCGCGCGTGACCGCGGCGGCTGCCAGCAGGCCGAAAAACATTCCGGCAGACGTCAGCTTGAGACCTTGCAATAAAATCAGTTGCATCACTTCCCCGGGGCTCGCGCCCAAAGCCATGCGCACTCCGAGCTCGTGAATGCGCTGCTGCACCGAATGTGCCATCACGCCGTAAATTCCCACCGCGCCAAGCAGCAATGCCAGCACGCCAAAGAAAGTTACCATTTGCGCCATGATGCGGTTCGGCGTGTTCCGTTCGGTGATCAAATCATTCAGCGGACGCACGGCGGACACCGGCTGCTCGCTATCCACAGCCCAGATCGCATTGCGAATCCCGGACGCTAAATCAGGAGCCGCGCGCGACGTGCGCACGACCACGGACATGTAGCGATTGGGAAATTGCGCGGCGGAAACGTACATCTGCCTTTCGGGCCGGTCGCTGAGGGTGAATTTCTTCACGTCGTGGACCACGCCAACGATGGTGAGGACGTCATGCTTGTCGCCGATGTCCATCTGCCGGCCGAGCGGATCTTCCTTCGAGAACTGCTGGCGTGCCAGAGTCTCGTTGATGACGACGACATTCGGCGCGGCGGCGCCATCGCTCGACGCGATCGAGCGCCCGCGCAGCAGGGGAATCTGCATGGTGGAAAAATATCCTGGCGTGACGGCCGTGTAGTCCGCGCCAATTTCTTCTCCTGGCAAAGCGGCCGGACGCCCCACCACGTGAATCGTATAGGTCTGGTTCCCGTCGCCGAAGGGGATGTATTCGCTGGCATCGGCGGAAGCGACTTCGGGAAGAGCGCGGATGCCTGCCATCACCCGCTCGTAGAAAGTCCGAATCTGCGCATCAGAGACGTATTTGGAAGGAGGTATGACCAGCGTCGCGGTGGTGACGTTTTGCGGATTGAATCCGGGGTCGCCGAACATCATGCGCGCGAAGTCCTTCATGAGCAGCCCGGTGGAAATCAGCACCACGATGGCGACGGCAACCTCACTGGCCACAAGAATCCGCCGCAGGCGAGCGCCACCCCGGCCGGCGGAAGCTTGCCCGGAGGCTTCTTTGAGTGAGCGATTGACGTCAATTCCGGAATTTTCGAAGGCGGGCGCGAGCCCGAAGATTGCGCCGCACAGCAAGGCGATGCCGAACGTGTATGCAAACGTGGTGGCATCCAGGCTGGCGTGGCCATAATTCACCAGGTAGCCGCGAATGCGTGCGGGGATAGCATCTTCGAGCCAGTGCACGCCCCAAACCCCCAATAAAGCTCCCGCAGCGCCGCCCGCAGTAAACAGCAACATGGATTCGGTGAGCAGTTGGCGCACCAGGCGGGCGCGTGAAGCTCCCAAGGCACGGCGAACGGCAAATTCCTTGATGCGGCGGCTGGCGCGTGCGAGCATCAGATTCGCGACGTTGGCGCAGGCAATCAAAAGGATCAAGCCGACGATCCAGAAGCACACCACGATCTGCTGCGTGCCCTCGTTCTTGCCAATTTCGAAAGTCATTGGGCTCAGCAGCGAGGTTTCGTTGGTATTGGTCTGCGGATAGAGTTTTTCCAGACGCGACGCGATGGCGGTGATTTCCCCGGCGGCTTGTTCCTGGGTGACGCCGGGCTTCAAGCGTCCGAACGCGGAGAACCACGAGTTGCTGCGATCGGCGCGCTGTTTATCGTCCAGCGCAAGCGGTGACCAGATATTGCAGACACCCATAAGCGGAAACTGAAAATCGGCAGGCATGACTCCGACGACAGTGTACGTCTCGCCCTGCAGACGGATTTTTCGTCCCACGATATTGGGGTCCGCGGCGAACCGGCTTTCCCACAGTCCACGGCTCAAAATCGCGACGTGGCTGGCTCCCGGCTGCGATTCCTGCACCAGGAATGTGCGGCCCAGCAACGGCTTGGCGCCGAGAGTCTGAAAGAAATTCCAACTGACCAGGCCGCCGATGACGCGATCGGGTGGCCCGTCGCTAGTGAGATTGAAATACCACTGCGTCCAGGTAGCCAGCTGCTCGAAGGATGTGTTCTGCTGCTGATAATCCAGAAAATCCGCGGCGGAAGTGACTCCGCTGCTCGTCCATCCTTTTTTCGTGTCGTGCGAGAGGAGCACCATCAGGCGATCGGGTTGCGAATAGGGGATCGGGTGAATCATCCAAGCGTTAACGAAACTGAAGATGGCGGTGTTCGCGCCGATGCCCAGAGCGAGTGTAAGCAGCGCGATGGCCGTGAATCCGGGGGATTTCAGAAGCATTCGCAGCCCGTAGCGCAAGTCGTGCAGCAAGCCGGTCATCTTGCCTCCTATTCGTAGCGCAGCGCGACCATGGGATCGACGTGCGCGGCACGCCGCGCCGGAATGTAACTGGCTGCGGCCGCGATGGCGGCCAGGATTGCGCAGGCTGCAGCGAGCGCGAGGGGATCCGCAGCGCCGAGGCCGAAAAGCATGCTGCGAATCAGGCGCGTGCCCGCGAGTGCGATGGGAACGCCGACCGCGATCCCGATCAGCATGAGAATCATGGTTTCGCGCAACACCCGTCGCAGGATCGTCGAAGGGCTTGCGCCCAGAGTCATGCGAATGCCGATGTCGCGTGTGCGGCGCGCGACGCTGAACGCCATGATGCCATACAGGCCGATCCCGGCAAGAACGATCGCGAGCAGGCCGAAGGCCGAGGCCAGCCGCGCCACGAAATAATCCGTGTGCAGAGAAT
Source organism: uncultured Acidobacteriota bacterium (assembly GCA_963804655.1). Taxonomy (GTDB): domain Bacteria; phylum Acidobacteriota; class Terriglobia; order Acidiferrales; family UBA7541; genus Palsa-295. Next base: position 228,756 of record CAWDRE010000006.1, read on the forward strand.
CGGTCACCAGTCCGGACATGGTGTGAATCTGGATTTCCGGAATGTTGGGATTGGTGTCGTGCACCACGGCGCGCAGCACGTTTGAAACACTCGCGACGTCCGCGCCGGTGCGTACCTCAAAGTAGGCCGCAGTCTCCGGCCACAATGGGTTGAAGATCGGCGCGTAAAGGCGCGGGGGCGTTTCCTCGCGCAGGTTTTTGTACTTCGCGTCGGCCACTACTCCCACCACCTCCGCGTCTTCGGTGCTGCCGGGATAGGTATCGCGCACGCGCTTGCCCAGAGGATTCGTATTTGGGAAAAAATGCTTCGCGAATGTTTGGTTGATCACGGCGACGCGCGGAGCTTTCAGCCCTGGGGGCGCGCTGTCCTGCGCCTGAATCCCGCGCCCATAGAGGATAGGCATGCCGACGACGGAAAAATAGTCGGGGCCCACGTGGTCCATGCGCGAGTCCATCTCTTCGCCCGGTTTCGGCGTATAGCCCTCGACGGCAATGGGATCACCCGATTCGGTGGAACTAAACAGGCCGTTCGTGGAGAGGCTGGCGGCGGAAACACCGGGGATCGCCTTGAATTTCTCGAGCAAATCCTGATAGAGCAGCGGGATCGCTGCATCTTTGTATCCGGCGGGCAGCGGCATGACGCGAAACAGAATCAGGCGCGAGGAGTTGAAACCCAAGTTCACCTGGCTCAGCCGCTCCAGGCTATGCACGAACAGCCCGGCAGCAACGAGCAGGACCAGCGAAACGGCAACCTGCGCGACGACCAGTATTTTTGCCACCGGCAAACGGTGATGAAGCGTTTCGGCGGTAGAACCCGAAGTCCCGGATTTCAGCACGGGTGAAAGATCAATCCGCGTGGCGCGCAGCGCGGGAATCAGTCCGAACAATATCGCGGTGAGAGCGGCGACGCCGAAGGTGAACGCGAGGATGCGCGCATCAGGACTCACTGATAACTGTATCGCCTGCGATCCGGCGCCGGAAACCATGCGGAGCAACAGCGCGTCCGCCCACTGCGCCAGAAAGAGCCCGCCTACAGCGCCGGCGAACGCCAGCAGGAAACTTTCGGTGAGAAGTTGTCTGATCAATCGTCCTCGGCTGGCGCCGATGGAAAGGCGCACGGCAAATTCGCGTTGCCGCGAGGCGCCGCGCGCGAGCAGCAAGTTAGCCAGATTGGCGCAGGCAATCAGAAGAACCAGGGCGACCAGGGCCATCAGCAGCTTGAGCGGCTGGGCGAATGTTCCGTGAACTACGGACGAACCGCGCGCGCCGGATTGCAGTTTGATCTGCTGCTCGGAATATCCTTTGCGCTCGTCGGCGGTGAGCTTCTGCACCGCCGAGGCCGAGGAAATGTAGCGCTGGAACACCACGTTGATGCTGGCGTTGGCTTTCGCCAGCGCCACGCCCGGCTTCAAACGGGCGATCACCTGCAGCCAAGCGTGTTGATCAATCGTGCCGTTGGGGAACGCCGTGAGCAGATCGCTGCCCGGATAAATCGCAGCCTGCATCGTGGCCGGGATCCAGGCATCCGGCGATCCGCCGACGGATTCGCCGAAAAATCCGGCTGGAGCGACGCCGATGATCTCAAACGAGGTCTTATTGATTTCGATTTTGCGGCCGATCACTTGCGGATCGAGGTCGAAGCGGCGGCGCCAGTAGCCATGGCTGATCACCGCTTCGGGAAACGAATCACGCATGCGGTCAACTTCGGGCCCGAATGCGCGGCCGATGACCGGGCGCACGCCCAGCGTCTGAAAATAATCGCCGGAGACGAGGCGGACAAGCGCGGAATCCTGCACGGTGGATGCGGCGGGCCTCGCTTCTTCGGCGGCGCTGAGGATTTTCACCTGCACCTGTGGGAGCTGGCTGTCCGCGGCGAAAATTCCAGAGAAGACGTCATTATGGTCGCGAAGGTATTCGAATTCGGAATAGGCCAGCAGGCTGCGATCGCCGCCCTCGCTGCCGGTACTCATGCCGTGCGCGTCGGGATCGGTAAGTACGACGAGCTGGCGCGGATTCTCGACCGGAAGCGTACGCAGCAGCACCGAATCGAGAATGGTGAAAATAGCGGTGTTGGCTCCGATGCCGAGGGCCAGCGTCAGGAACGCGATGGCAGTGAAGCCCGGAGATTTCAGGAGCATGCGCAGGCCGTAGCGCAGATCCTGCAGCAAGGTTGTCATCAGCTCTCCTATTCGTAACGCAGCGCGACCATGGGATCAACGTGCGCGGCGCGGCGCGCTGGGATGTAACTGGCGGCCGCGGCGATGGCGGCGAGAATCGCGCAGGCGGCGGCGATTGCGACCGGATCGGCGGCGCCGAGGCCGAAGAGCATGCTGCGGATCAGGCGCGTGCCGCCTAGAGCGATGGGAACGCCGACCGCAATGCCGATCAGCATAAGTATCAAAGTTTCGCGCAGCACTTGCCGCAGGATTGTGGACGGGCTGGCTCCCAGCGTCATGCGAATGCCGATGTCGCGCGTGCGGCGTGCAACCGTAAAGGCCATGATGCCGTAGAGCCCGACGCCGGCGAGAATAACGGCCAGCAGCCCGAAAGCGGAAGCCAGACGCGCAACAAAATAATCGCTGTGCAGCGATTCCTGCACCAATCCCGGCATCGTGTGGATCTCCACTTCCGGAATGGCGGAGTTGGTGTTGTGCACAATTTCGCGCAGGGCGCCAGCAACCGCGGCGGGATCGGCGGAGGTGCGAATTTCGTAGAACGTGCCGGTCTGCGGCCAAAACGGATTGAAGATCGGGACGTAGACGCGCGGCTGAATTTCCTCGCGCAAACTGTTGTGCTTGGAATCGGCGACTACGCCGACGACTACCGAGTCGGCAGGATTGCCCGGATAAACATCGCGGACGACTTTCCCGATGGGATCGCTATTCGGGAAAAACGCTTTAGCGAACGCTTGATTGATGACCGCGACGCGCGGAGCACTGCCCCCCGGCGGCGCGCTATCTTGTGCGAGGATGCCGCGCCCGCGCAGGATGGGCATGCCGACCACCGCGAAATAGTCCGGGCCCACGTGGTCTACTCGCGAATGGATTTCTTCTCCCGCCTTGGGAGTGTAGCCTTCGACGAAGATGGGATCGCCGGCGTCCACATGGCTGAAGAGGCCGTCGCCGGAAAGTGTGACGCCGGATACGCCGGGCACCGCTTTGAATTTTTCGAGCAGATCCCGATAGAGCAGCGGAATGGCATCGCCCTTATAGCCTGCCGGAGACGGGCGCACGGCGAAGACCATCAGGCGCGCAGGATTGTATCCGAGTTTCACTGCGCTCAAGCGTTCGAGGCTGTGCACGAAAAGCCCGGCGGCGACCAGCAGCACCAGCGAGAAAGCCACTTGCGCAACGATCAGGATTTTGGCGACGGGAAAGCGGCGATGCAGCGCTTCGGCGGTGGAACCGGTGGTGCCGGATTTGAGCACGGGTGAAAGGTCAATGCGGGTCGCGCGCAAAGCGGGCGCCAGCCCGAATAAAATCGCCGTGAGGACGGCAACGGCAAATATGAACGCAAAAATTCGCGCGTCGGGACTGAGCGCGAGTTGAATCGGCTCGGGTCCGGACCCCGAAACCATGCGCAGCAGCGCCACGTCTGCCCACCCCGCCAGGAATAATCCCGCCGCAGCGCCCAGGAACGCCAAAAGAAAGCTTTCCGTGAGCAACTGGCGAATCAGGCGCGCGCGCGACGCGCCGATTGATAGGCGCACGGCAAACTCACGCTGGCGCGCCGCGCCGCGGGCGAGCAGCAGGTTCGCCAGGTTGGCGCAGGCGATCAACAGCACCAACCCGACGAGCGCCATCAGGAGCTTGAGCGGTTCGCCGAATTCCTCGTGCACGGTGGAGGCGCCGCGCCCGCCGGCTTGCAAATTGATGTTCTGCTTGGCATATCCCTTGCGCTCGTCGGAGGTGAGCGTTTGCAGCGCGGGGGCGGAGGCAAAGTAGCGCTGCAGGGCGAGGTTGATATTGGCGCTGGCTTGCGCGCCGGTCACGCCCGGCTTCAGGCGCGCCAGTACTTGCAGCCAGAAGTGCTGGTCAATATTACCGTCGGGAAACGCAGTTAGCAGATCGCCGCCGGGATAGATGGCGGCCTGCATTGTGGCGGGAACCCACACGTCCGGCAGTTCGCCGACGGACGCGCCGAAAAATCCCGCCGGCGCGACGCCGATGATGGCGAAGGAAGTGTTGTTGATTTCGATTTTGCCGCCGAGTACTTGCGGATCGAGATGGAAGCGGCGGCTCCAGAATCCGTGGCTGATTACGGCGACCGGGAACGAATTGCGCGAGCGGTCCACTTCCGGGCCGAAGGCGTGCCCGATGACGGGCTGCACGCCGAGTGTGCGGAAATAATCGCCCGAGACGAGAAGGACGCGCGCGGAGTCTTGCACGGCGGACCCGGCCGGGCTGGCGGCGTTTTCTGCGCTGGAAGCCGAGTTGGAGGCGTTCGGGATCGTCACTTGCAATTCCGGAAGGGTACTATCCGCGGCGAACACGCTGGAGAAAACGTCGTTGTGGTCTCTCAGGTATTCGAATTCCGAATAGGCCAGCATGCTGCGGTTTCCGCTCTCGCTGCCCGTGGCGGTACCGTGCGCGTCCGGATTGGTGAGGATAACGAGCCGGCCGGGATCCGCGACCGGCAGGGTGCGCAGCAGCACCGAATCGAGAATGGAGAAGATGGCGGTGTTGGCGCCGATGCCCAAGGCGAGCGTGAGGATAGCGATGAAGGCGAAGCCGGGATTTTTAACGAAGGTGCGCAACGCGTAGCGCAGGTCTTGAATCAGGTTTCCCACGAGCACGCCTCTCTAAGCTTGGTAAGAAAATCCCCGAATGTGAGGGCACGCCGGATGCCGGGCCGTCAAAGAGATAAATTTAAGCTTATCAGAGAGTTGACCAGGGAGGACTATGCCCGAAGCTTCGCGCGCTGCTCGATTGTGGGATGGCGCGTTGCGGAGTCGAACAGCGCCGGCACGGAGGGCACGGCGATCGTTGTGATCGTGGTGGAAAGGGAACGGTCGCCCGCGCGAGTGCTTCGCCTACCGCTGAAATTCGACCGTGAGAACCATGTGCGTCGTGATCGGCTTTCCGTCCGTCAGCGCGGGCTCGAAAATCCATAACGCGACGGCTCTTTCGGCTTCGCCTTGCAGCAGGCGCGGGCCGGAGAGCGGCTTGGTTTGCGTCAAGTTGCCGTGCGAGTCAATCACTGCGTCCAGTCGTACGACCGGGTCCAGGTCAAGCTTCTTCGCCCACGACGGCACGGCTGGCGGAGCTTGCGAGACGATCCTCGCCGGAATGGTTTCGCCGGCGCTCGCTCTCTTGAGCTTAAGACGCTTTTCTGCCACCACGGTCGGCTCATCGAAGCTGGCGTTCTCCGTTGTTGAGGCAGGGCTCGACGCTTTCGCGGCGTTTGTGGGCTGAACTTTGCCTGTGGCTGGCGCGGGGGGCGCGCTGGCATCGATCGAACTTGGCGCGCTGCCGCTCGCGGCGTTGGATGCGTTGCCGGCCGCTGCGTTGGCGGAGGTGTTGGTCAATGTTGAGCCAGTTGACGCCGGAATGACACTCGCAGTGGCGGGAGCAGGTGCTGGAGACGTTTGCAACGCCGCGGTCTGCACGCGCGCGCCGGATTGCGCGGGCGCGGCTTGTGCCGCGGTTGAGCGGCTGTTTGCGTTCAGCGAAGATCTTCGTTTCACGTGCCATGCCACGCCCAGCACCGCCGCCAGCAAAACGGACGCGGCGATTCCGATCGTCACCGCATTCTTGCCCGGATCGATCTCGCGGATTTTGCCGGTCACTCCCGCCAAGATCGAAATTACTTTTGCGCCGGCGGCAGCGACGCGGCTGGGCCCGGCATCCTGCGAAATTTCTTCGAAAGCCGGCTCCGCGGGTACGACGCTCTCTGTGTTGTCTACGACCGAAATATCGCCATCGGAACTGTCGGCAACGAATTCGCGTTTGGGCTTCGATTTGGTGTCGCCGGCCATGAGCGCGGCCAGCATCTCGCCGTCGTTGGCGCCATTCCATTCGGGCTGGTCGCCTTGTTCCGGATGCGATTCTGCGGTGCCGGGCTCGCTGGATTCCTCGGACAAAGCTTGTGACGCTTGAGTTGGCAAAATTACGGGTGCCGCCGCAACGGATTCCGCCGGAGGCGTGAAAGTCATCGCGCTGGACTGCGTGCTGTATTTGAACTGGGGAGTATCGGACGGATTCTCCGTTGGCGCTTGCGCGCGAACTTCTGCTTGCGCGTCTGTCGCAACTTTCACTTCTGTGGCGGGTCGCGCTTCTGGCGCCGGGGCCACGGCTTTCACTTCAGTTGTCGGCGTAGCCGCGGCCGGCTGTTCCGTGGGGGCTTCCCAAAACTTGGGATCGCGCGAGGTGAATTCCAGATCGGTGTAGCCTCCCAGTCCGCCGGGGCGCCACTCGATCACTTTGCAAAGAATTTCGCGTCCGGATTTTTCGTTGCGCAGAAAAACGCACTGCCCCAGCGCAACTTTGGCCTTCAGGTTCACCACCGCGCCGTTGTCGAAGACAATCGTGGTTTTGGTGGCTTCAGTGAAGAGCTGTCGCTGGTCGGTCCCTTCGACGTGCGTGGCCCCTTGGACGGTCACCGGGACTTCCAAGGCGGTTGGTTGAGCGCCGGACACGGAATTAGCTCTGCCTTTCCGCGTCGCTCGGTGAAATTTGCGAAACTGCCATGTTGCCCCCCCAGGGCTCTGAAATTGCTGCTGTTAGCCGCTGTCCGTGTGCGCGCTGGCGGTGATTCTGCGGTGCGCGCGCTCGGTGCGGCTGATGTCCCTTATTTTCTATTCGCTGCGCGTCCGGAGCAATAGCCGGGAAGTACCGATTTATTGCTAACTTCGGTCATGTACCCTACGAAGATGTCTGTAACTAACTGACAACATGGGTGATGCGCGAAGGGCTTACGCTCCCGTTCGGCGCTGTTGACCGACTCGGCAGGCCCGTTGGTATTCCTGCGCAGACCAGTGAGACGTGCAAACGGGAAATCGGCTGAGGGAGGGGAGACTCTAAGCTTTCTGCAGCAGAACTTCGGTGGACTTAATGACGGCGGCGACCGTGTCTCCGATCTTGAGCTTCATCTCTTCCGCGCTACGGCGCGTGATGATGCTCTCGACCTGATGTTCGCCCACTTCCAGTACGACGTGAGCCATGATGTCGCCGAGCTGCAACTCGACGATTTTGCCGACCAGACGGTTACGCGCGGATAATCTCATGCCTGTAATTGTAGCCAAACGCCGGACAAGAGTCGAGACGCACCGCGCTACTCCGCGCGCAAGGCGATGATGGGTCAATGTGCTACGCCAGAATCAGCAGCGCAACAGGATAAAGCGTCATCGGACGACCCTCCCGCGCCTTTTGAGCGATTGGATGCTGAAAAAGCTCCATTGGCCCAAGACGGGGGCGCATTGCTGATACGTTTGTGTGTGCAAGGTGTAGGTGATTCGGCAACTTGTACTTAAGGATTATTACGAATCATACGAGTATGGCTGATACGGACGTACGAGTACGATTTCTTAAGGTAATTCTCCGCGTAATCTACGGGATTCGCTGTATGGTCCGAAAAACCGCTTTCGTTGATTATGCGCTTGCAAGAAGCGAGGCGCAGGCCGGGAATCCTTAATAAATAAAATACTAAGGGCTGGGCCCAACCTGCGCTTTGCTTCTTCACCATGGAGTTTCCCCTCCCGCTTCTCTCCTCCAGGAGCCTTCGCCCCCGCGAGGCTCCTTTTTTTTCTCAGGACGCCGGTCAGGCGAGCGATCTCCGCGACAGGGCACGATTCGGTTCGCCGCTTCTGGGTGCCGGTGTCAGCGCCTCTACGCGAAACTTTTACCACCGCGTCGGTGTTTTACCTGATTGGCCGCGCAGCGGAAACCTCGTTTACTGAGGGAACGTCCCATGTATGTGGGGGCGAGAAACTGCGCGCCCCGAACAGGAGATTTGACATGCAAAAGCTTTTTACTTTGTTGGCGCTGCTGGCCGCTATCACGTTCTTGCCATCGCGGCTGCAAGCGCAAGAAAACGGCGGCTCGGGTCAGGAAAACACGCCGAGCGCGAACACCACCACGGCAACGGGCTGCCTGCAAGCCGGACACAAAGCGGGCCATTACACCCTCGCTGCTGAGGACGGGACTACTTATCACTTGCGTAGCAAGACCGTGGATCTCGCCGAACACGTCGGGCACACCGTTACCGTCACGGGCAGAGTGCCGCAGGGCAGGCCGGCCGGCGAACCGGTAGCGCCGAGCAGCTTGTCGTCTGATCCCAAAGTGGCAGCGCAATCGGGCGGAGGCCAAGGCAGCGGGCACGGCGGCGGCCACATGCTCATCGTCACCGACTTGAAGATGGTCAGCGATTCCTGCAAGAAGTAAGCGTCGCGTTTTTCTCTCAACGCGCGCGGACGCTATCCTCGACGGATGAAGATCCGGGTGCCGCGCGTACACCCGCGAAGGGGCGGATGCAATCCGCCCCTCTGCGAAATCTTCGATTCGGCCGCCTCTGCCACTGCGGTCCCTTCCTCTGCACGGCCCCTTCGCTATGACGTGCGTTTAGCACATCGACCCACACTGCGACACGTTCCGGTTTAAACTCGGCGGCAGATGCCGACGTTGCGGGCGTTTCATGTGCGATGTCGCGTGCCTTACATTCCAGTAGGAGGGCTTCGGGTGAAAAATCGAGCGAAGAAGTACGTGATTGTGGGGGTTACGATGCTGGCGCTGGCTTCCGCGAAAATAAATCTGTCAGCGGATGGCACGGCAAGGGCGCGGAGCGCCACGCGGCTGAATTCCGAGGCGCAATGTGTTTCGGCTGTGCCGCGCTCGTGGGGCGAATATCGCGGCGGCTCCAATCAGGCGGGTTTGGCGTTTGAAGCGAGTGACGGCACCCTACGCTTCGTCACCAGTTTGCCGTGCGGGGCGGTACCGGTGATCGCGCTGGAAGTGCGGCGGACGCCGAACGGGTCAGGGAACTGAACGTGTGCCGCAGTGGCAAGAGGCACGGAGAAAACATCGGGCGCAGCAGCGGCGAATTCCATTGAGCCGGAGGTTTGCCGCCAAGCCGCGAGTCTCCGCCGATTGCAGTTCGCGTCGGGTGGTGGACTTGGCCGGACGCGATGGACTACATTGGGAGTGCACTGCGCCAACAACTAAAACTGGCGCACGGAGGTGGTGGCATGCCCTACGATTCGCACCAACGCGCCGCGGAATTTCACGAATTGGCCGCGCACGCTCATCGCGCCGCGGCGGTGCGCCCCGATAAAGAAGACCATTTGACCGCGCACGAGCTTACCAAGCAGGCCATGGAGCACTCCAGGAAAGCCCACGAAGCTTCCTTGCAGGCCTTCGAGGAATCGTTGGACGCCGCCAATAAACACCAGAAGTAGTTCCCGGTGCCAAATGCAACTACGTTGCTTTGCGTGGCTCTAATTTCGGGTTCGGCAGGACCACGGCAGAAAATGATCGAAACTTAGACTTACTAAGGGCGATGGGGGAGGTTTCACACGCGTGCTTACTGCGGCAGGTGATACTTCACGTTTACAAAGACTTCCTGCTGCATTCCATTGGGCTGAAAGCTGGTGCTTTGCACTAAATTCAGCGCTTCCTGAGCCAGCGCCGGATCGACGCCCGGCAAGGCTTCCGCTTCAATCACTTTTCCGTCGCTGTTGCTCAAGGTGGCGTGAATGATCACCGGCTGCACCTGGCCGGTTTGAGCCTCCGGGGCGCGATCTACACGCAACGGAAATCGCTGCGGCGCGCCGACCACGAAAGCCGGACCATCCGCCAGCATCGCGCGAGTGGGCTGGAACATTTCCGGCCTCACGCTCGCCGGCTCCAGGCTGTTGATGTGAATCTGCAGGATGGCCTCGTTGCCTTCGGTCACCGTGATGTCGCGCGCAATCGTGCGTCCGGCAAAGTGAATCGCCTCGGCGTAATTGTAATCAATGTAAATTCCGGGCGCCTCCGACCACGTGCGCAACAGGCCCGTGTCCGCGTCGAAGCAATATTCGGTCTCATACCATTGTCGCGGGGCCGAGGGGTCGGGTGCGGAAGCCGAAAGCAACATGCAGGTGAACTCCTTGCCGTCGCGCGTGATTTCCGCGGTGCGGATCACGGCGCCGCCGACGTTCAGCGCAATCGGCGCGAAGATCGCGCCGCGCACCATTTGCACGCGCATTGGGATCGGATCGTGCGGATTGCTCGAGTACACCACACCGCCGCCTGCGGAAAGATGCGTCTGCGACGAGCTCCCGATCTGCGCGGTCCAGCGCCAGCTGGCGCCCGCGGCGATCTCCTCCATCGCGCCGTCGCCCTCGTAAAGCGTCTGCCCGGACGACATGAAGGACACTTTCATCTGGAACGCCGGCACGCCCCCGGCGTGCAGCATCAGGCTTTGGCGCGCGTGCGTGAAAAGTTGCAACGCCTGCGCGCGTTCATCCTGGGATGTGAGCAGCCTGGCGGGGACGTTGACCATTTCCAGGGGCGAATCGGGGACGGGAGCCAGCGTCGTCGCGGACGTCAATTTCGCGCTTTGGCACAATGAGACCGGCGCGCCAGCGAGCGCGATTCCGCCGAGAATAATCAAGGGAACGGCGCGCAACAGGGAAGAGCAACGTCGTTTAAGGAATGCAAAGAGTGGCCGCAGGGTAGTCATCGCCCCACCTCACGCCAAACGTTCGATCGAGGAAAAGAGTCTGCCGAAATACTAGCGCAACCCGCGGAATTCTCGCAAGTGGTCAACTCCGCCGAGTCTTTTTGTTGGCACCCGTGGCCCTGACAAGGGCTTCTAGCGACTGCGTGTAGGCATTCAGGGTAGCCGGGGGATCGGTCATAGCCGCTGGGCGAATGTCGCACGGAAAGTGGCCGCTGCGAATGCTGCTTTTCTGCAAACGCGCTACTCCATTCTTTGGCTCAAATCCAGCGCATGCGTGGAATGAGTTAGCGCGCCGATGGAGATGGCGTCCACTTCGGCATCGGCGTACAACTCCATATTCGTTTCGGAGATTCCTCCGCTGGCTTCGATCAGCGCGCCGTCCCAGACTTTTTGTTTGCGCATCGCCACGATGATGCTGCGCACGTCTTCCGGCATCATGTTATCGAGCATCACCAGGCAAGGGCACTCGCGCTTTTGTTTTCCGCCGGCGCTGCCGCCGCGGGCCGCTTCTTCGGCTTGTAACTGTTTGAACAGGCATCCGGCCGCGAGCGCCGCTTCCTCGCTGCGCACTTCCACTTCGATGAACGCGGCGTTCCGCCGCCCGGCCCAAGCTTTGGCGATCGCGAGCGGAACGGCTTGCTCCTCGCGTCGCGCGAGCAGCGCCAGATGATTATTTTTGATCACGATGCCGTCGCCGAGCCCCAGCCGGTGGGTGCCGCCGCCGCCCAAATGAACCGCGCGCTTATCCAGCAGCCCCCAGGGAGTCTTGCGCGTGCCGAGAATTCTGGTCGCTGAACACCGCCGCCGCGCGCGTTCCTGTAATCGCGAGGTCGCCGTAGCAATCCCGCACATGCGTTGCAGCAGATTCAGGCCGACGCGCTCCAGGCTCAGCAGCTTGTTCTGCCCGCCTTCCGCCCGCAGGAGCGTGTCGCCGGTTTCGAAAACGTCGCCATCTTCTTTCTTGAGCGTCACCTTCAAGCCATGTTTGCGCATGATGTAAGCGTATTCTTCCAGTCCCGCTGCAACGCCCGGCTCGCGCGCCAGCACATTGGCCGAGCCAGCGCGTTCCCTGATTCCCAGAGCGGCGACCGTCAAATCGCGCGGCGCGAGGTCCGTTTCCAGCAGCGTCTCAATGATCCCGCGCAGTACGCGCACGTACGCCGGATTCTCAGTGGTCAGGTCTCCGCCGCGAAACAGCGCTCGTTCCAGCCGTTGTTGCCTCTCCACGGGCATGGCATATTGCAGTGCTGTTCTCATCGTTTCAGTATTCCTGTCTCCTGTGATTTTAATGCGCGCGCATTTACGCGCGGAGCTGGGCGCGTCCTGTTATCTAGTATAAGGTCGCCGCCCAATTCTTGTAATCCATCGTGCACGCGCGGCCGCGCTCATTTCGGGGACCATGGCTTGCGGCCAATCTGGCCTGCCCGCGATCCGAACAGATTTTCGGCGTGACTCACCGGCGCGTTTATAATGTCCGCATGACCGCACAAAACGAAAAAGCTGAGTTGTTTCGCCGCCTGCACCACGGACCGGAAATTCTGGTCCTGCCGAACGCCTGGGACTGCGCCAGCGCGCGCATCTTTGAGGAATTGGGCTTTCCGGCAATCGCCACCACCAGCGCGGGAGTCGCATTTTCGCTGGGCTATCCCGATGAAGAACGCATCCCGCAGAACGAAATGCTCGCCGTGGTGAAGCGAATCGCAACGTGCGTGTCCGTTCCGGTGACCGCCGACCTCGAGGCCGGCTACCACGATATCGCCAATACGACCGCCGCGCTGATTGATTCCGGCGCAGTGGGCCTTAACCTCGAAGACATGGAACATGGTGAATCGAACGCGCTGGCGGACATCGGCAGGCAAATCGAAAAAATCGCCGCGGTCCGTCGCGAGTCTGACGGCATGGGAGTGAAAGTGGTGATCAACGCGCGCACCGACGTGTTTCTTGCCCAGATCGGCGATCCCGCCACGCGCTGCGACCGCGCCTGCGAGCGCTTGCGTGCTTATATTGACGCCGGAGCGGATTGTGTTTTTCTGCCGGGCCTTACCGACGAACACACGATTCGGCGCGTCGTGGAAACCCTGAAATTTCCGGTGAATATTCTGGCGGCCGCGAATTCTCCAGGCGTTCCGCGCCTGGAGCAATTAGGCGTCGCGCGCGTCAGCGTCGGCTCCGGGATTATGCGCGCCACCATGGGCCTGACGCGCCGCATCGCCGCGGAATTGAAGCACGACGGCACATTTTCCAGAATGCTCGACGGCGCGATACCCTACGCCGATGCCAATCGGCTGTTCCCAACGTAGCCGCACACAAACTAAATGGACAGAAATGAGTAACGCGATTTCCGCCGCGATATACAGCCTCCGCGGTATTCGCACTGTTTCCCGGCTCCGCTAACCTCACGGTACGTGCCGCCCTTGGGCACGGAAGCAGTGCGCTTTCGCATACGTCGGATCAAATGCAGCCGGCGCTTTGTCAGTGAGCAGTTCTTCCATCCAGCGCCCGGCGTATTTTCCCAGCTCTAATCGCGGCGGTGGTTTCAGGTCCATGGGTCAAAACAAATAGGGCCAAAGAGCGGCTTGCGTGCACGGCAGGGCACGCACGTCGGGAAATCAAATTAAGAAGCAACGGTAGATCAAACAGGAGGAAACGCTCATGAAGAAGATGATTGCCCTCATTGGAACGTCAACCTTGTTGGTGGTCTTGGGCTGCGCGCTGCCGGCCTACGCCCAGGAGCAGCACGATGATCAAGCGAAGCCGGAAGCGGCGCCGCCCAAGACTCCCAGCGATAAGCCGGCTCCGGAGAAGGAAACGCATGCCAAACCTCCCAAGGCGCAGCCGAAGGCTGAGCAGCCTAAGACCGAAAAGTCCGCGCAGCAGGAGGAAAAGCAGAACGAACAGCAGCAGAAGGATCAGGAAAAGGCGCAAAAGCAGCAGGAAAAAACTCAGCAAGGTCAGCAGAAAGCGCAGCAGAAACAGACCGAGCAACAACACGAGTACGCGCAAAAGCAAGACGCGTCACGCGACAGCAACGATCGCTCCCACGGCGGTAATGGACGCATTCCCGACGACCGTTTCAAGGCGAACTTCGGCCGCGAGCACCATTTCCACGTCGGTCATCCGCAAGTCGTCGAGGGGCGTCCGCGCTTCAGTTACGGCGGCTATTCGTTCATCATCGTCCAGCCTTGGCCGGCCGGCTGGGGATATGACGATGACGTGTACATCGTGGATGATGGCGGAGTCTATTATCTGTGCGACCTCGCGCATCCGGGCGTGCAGCTGGAATTAACCGTCGTGCTTTAAATCCAGGTGCTTCGGCCGTGAGTGGCAGCGACGTCCAGGGGTGATTATGCCCCCCGGATGCCGCTGCATGACGGCAACGCGCCAGTTTTGCGGTTCGGCGACACAACCAGTTTGCGGCGGTTGTGAAAATTAAGCGCGGCATGAAACGCTGTGCCGCCGGTCTTCACCATCTTCTGAAACAAAAAGCGCGCAGTGCGGATGCCGTCGCCGTAGGTCCTCGTGAGGCTGGAAGTTGACCCCTCCCAGCCGCGCAGCCCGCTGGCAGAGCTGATCCGCGCTTGCGCGCGCTTTGTGCGATTCGATCGTCCGCCCCAAAGCTCCACGTGCACTCGATGGCCGCGCCGCACGTGTGGGCGCTTATGACTGTTCGATCAGTTTCGCGGCGGCATCAATCGCGTCCGCGATTTTTTGCACCTGCTCGGGCGTCAACGCGCTTTGCGAAGTCTTCAAACGCAGAGCGTACCGGAAATTTTCGATGGCTCGCATGATCTGCGGCGCGCGTCCGCGTCCGAACTCGGCTCCGGCCTTGTCCATCCTCTCGAAAACGGCATTCACGGCGGCCTTGTTCTCTTCCAGTTTCGCGCGGCCTTCCGAGGTAATGGTGTAAAGCTTCTTGCTGCCTTCGCTGGCGCTTACTGTCGCGTAGCCCATTTCTTCCAGCAGCGTCAGGGTAGGGTAGATCAGCCCCGGACTGGGAGAATAAGCCCCGTTCAAACGGTCCTCGATCGCCTTCATCAGCTCGTAACCGTGCCGCGGCTTTTCGGCGATGAGCTGCAAAATCACGTAACGCAATTCGCCGCTATCAAAGATGCGGTCGCCGAACCCTCTTCCCGCCCATCCGCCAAAGTGCCGGCCACTGCGCCGAAAGCGCTCGCCGAACTCGGACTCGCGTACGCGGAAGTGGTGCGACCCGCAACGGTGCCCGAAGCGGAAGTGGCGAGACTCGTCGGACCGGGTGTCAGGTACGTCAGATCGGTCTTCAAATCTGTTGTGCTTCATGTGTTCTCCAATACAACTAAGATATGTCGTATGATATATCAGCAGTGTGTTCTGTCAAGCTCAATTTTAGCGAGCTTGGTAGGGATGGCAAGGCATTCAATTTAAGGCGATTACGGCAGCATCGCGCGGATGGCAGTCGCTTCGTCACTTCCGTCTTGGTTCTGCATTACGATAGTAAGCCGAGCGGAATGTGGCGAGGGGTGCTGCTACTTTGCTTTGAGTGGCTCAAATCTAGGTTCGGCAGCACCCAGAATCGCCAAAGCTTCCTTGACGGTACGAACGACGTGCAGGTTGGCTCGCGTGTGCCCGCCCTGCAATTCGAACATGCGCGCGAGCCCGAACACTTTGTCGGAGGGAGCAACGATGCAGCGGACGCGGCGCACGTCGGTCATCACGGGCGGCAGGCTCGCGAGGTCGCGGACGGTTTCTGGTGAAGCATCCACCGCCTCCGCCGCCGAAAAATCCGTGATTCCGGCGAGTGCGTCCGTCTGCGCGGTGTACTGCGACGCATCGCTGTAGTAATCCTTCAATTCTTCGTCAGTGACGCGGCCGGTGAACAGGCATCGCAAAATGCGGTTCGTGGGATCAAAATCGAAACGGTAGGACATCGTGTATCCGTTGGCGTGCGAACGAGCCGTTTCAAGATAATCCCACCAGTTCTCGCGGATTGCAAATCGCGGCGATTATTCTTACTCCTGGGCCGGACACGCCCCGGTGCAATCCACCAGATATCCTGACGCAGTGACGTCCGCGCCACTAGCGGCGCCAGAGACGCTAAAGACGATTGACGGAGGAGTGTCCGTATAGAACCGCACGGACTGCGAGAAGCTGGAAATGGATAGGATGTCGCCGCTGCCATAGTAGGTGATCGCGGGGGTTACAAGAAATTCATCGTAATCGGTGCCGAGCGTACCGTTGAGTGAAGCTCCAACAGGAAACGACCCGGCGGGAAGATATAGCCTCCCACTTACAAATTCAATCACCAGGCGTTTCCCAGGCGGGATCGTAAATGGGCCGCCATGCGCGTCGTAGAAAGGGATCAGAACTGCCGTTTGGACCGAAGAGGAGTAAGCGAAGAGCAGCACAGCCTGCCGCGCGTGGTCCTCGACGGGCACCGGGTCGGCGCTGGTGTTGGTTACTTGCACAAGAGCGGCGGCGACGCCGCGGGCAGCGCGCGGCGCCAGCGCGCTGAGCAGGAGAGCGAGCAGTGCGATGCTTCCCAGATAAGAGATAGATTTGCGGATCATGTTCATGTGAATTCCTTTCAGCGAAGGTATAGCTTCAAGAGAAAATTCGTGCCGCGCTGCGGCGAGAAAAATGCCGGCCAGAGTCATCTTTGCTTTTCGCGTGATATTCATGCGCTCAGCTCTCGCGTAACTCGTGGCGACGACTAAAGGGAACTGTTAGGGCACGTCCACCAGATAGCCGGAGACGACGCAAGTTCCAGAAGCTCCGTTGGCGTTGTTAAACATCAAGGCGCACACGAGATCGTCGTCCGAGTACAAGCGCAGTGCCTGGCTGGAGGTGGAATAGTCAACGCCGCTCTGACTGACGAGATAGGGAACGGCTACGGGAAAGTTAGTTATATTTCCGGACACAGTCGCAATCAGTTGTGCTGTGACGACTCTTCCGCCTGGACTGGCAACCACCGAGATGCCTACCGACTGGACGACTAACCTTTTTCCAGCCGGGACGGGGAGGTCGCATGCCGCCTCGGAGGAAATTGGGAGCGTGTTGGCATAGCAGGAACTCAGATAAGGCTGCATGGGCGCGACATCGCTCGTCGGCACGGGGTTCGAATAAGTATTAGACACCTGCACCAGAGCGGCGGCGACGCCCCGGGCAGCGCGCGGCGCAAGTGCGACGAGCAACAAACCGGCCAGCAAAACCCCGCCGAGTGTGGTGATTGCTTTTCGTGTGTTGTTCACGTGCTCAGCACCTCCGTCTTTGCAGAAAATCGAAAAGCAGCGGCGCGCGCTAGTCGTTCGTCTCCCCGGGACCTGTAGTATTCCCGCCCGAAATTCCGCCACCGGGATTGGCATCGCACGGCGCGCTGGAGCAATCGATGAAGTAACCGACTAAACGGCCACCGGCGCCTATGAGGTTGCCGTCCGGCAAGCCGTCGATTGTTACTGCTGATCCGGCGTCACAATAGAGCCTCGAGGATGAGGTAAAAACAAAGAAGGTCGAGTAAGTAGTGGCTTGCGGCACGATGCGCAGGATGGCAGTGAAGGCGTTCGTACCGGTCCCTACCCCGCAGGAAACAATGTAATAGCCTCCATTCGTAGTTGTGTTGTCGAGTTCCACGACGCCATTGAGAGATTCGACGACCAAGCGCTTGCCGGAGGGAACGACGAAGGGAGTTTGGTCGAGGTTGCTGAAGTTCGCGCGGCCGGAATCGGATTCGTCGTCGAATCCCAGCGTGACGGCGTGGCGGCCGGGCATGTCCACGTCCCGGTCGGGGACGGGGTTGGCGGTGGTATTCACCACCTGGACCAGAGCAGCGGCGACGCCGCGGGCAGCGCGGGGAGCGAGTGCGACGAGCAACAAAGCGGCGAGAACAACGGCGCCGAGTGCCGACATTGCTTTGCGTATCGTGATCATTAAAGTTCTCCTCTCGCTGCGGTGCTGGCTTCATCGGACTTTCGCCATCGCGGAGCTGGCTCCAGCACCATGCGCCTCGACATTCGGCACACTTTCATTGCCCGGTGGCCGGACACAAACCCCCGCCCTGTCCGCGCAGCAGGTTCGCGAGCCTCTGCACCGCCGGCAGTTCTGCGTCCAGAGCGGCCTTTGCGTCCCTCAGAGCCCTGGCCTCATCCACGCGTCCATCGTCATCGCTGAAGCGGTCGGACGAGCTGTAGGCGGAAGAAGGAGCCCCCGCCGGTCCGCCTGCGGGTGGCAGCAGCGCATCCACCTGCTTCTGCAGGCCGATGAGTGTGGTGTCGGCGTTGCAGAAATATTGCAAGGAACTCAGGTCCACATCCATTTGCATGTCCGGAGCGCCCGCGGCGCCAGCAGCCTCGGCCGCCGTGGCCTGGTCTGCCACACTCAGGATGAAGCTCTGGGCATTCGTTTCTGAATCTTGGCTGAACTGCAGGATCTGGCCAGCAAGCGGAGCTAAGTGGGGGTTCTTGGCCATTTCCTTGGCGGCGTGGGCGACGCTTGGCTGAGCGGGTATAAGCAGGCCAACAAGGATTCCTATAATCGAGATGACCACCAGAAGTTCGATTAACGTGAAGCCTGACGAAGCCCGGAATTTCGAACGTATTTTCATATGCGTCTCCTGTGTTTGATCGCAGCACCGCAACGCGGCGTGCGCGCGCAAGAGCTGCACGCCGCGCGGTGGAATTCCAACTGGTTATCGGGCCGCGCTTTGCGAGCTAGGCGCGGCGCTTGCGAAAGCCAAGTGTGGCCGCCAAGCCGGAGCCGAGCAGGAAAAGCGTGGCAGGCTCGGGTGCCGGTGTGGATGGCCCGCTCTCGGTGACATCAAAGGCGAATGCGCCGGAGGTATTCGGACAGGCGGTGCCGGTGTCCACGTCCTGCAAGTTGCAGAAAACTCCGCCGGTGAAATCAAAAAAGGAGTTGTCAAATGTGGTGCTGGCGCCCAGGGCGGCGAGAGGGATGAATTGGCCGTCCGAAAGGACGATGGTGTAGGTGCCAGCGGCCAAATCAGTGAAGGAGAGCAGGACGTCGCCGCAAGTGGTGTCGCCGAAATTCGATACGGTATTGGCGGCGGGGCAGCCCGGAGTGTAATTGGTGAGATCGAGCGAGGTGCCGTCAATGAACGTGGGGCTGAGGCCCAGGTTGGCGAAGAAACCGATGAATGGATCGGTGCCGCCGGGAGCAATCAGGGTGCCTTGGGCGTTCGTGCCTCCTCCGAAGCCGTAGGTCTGAATTGTGACGTTGGAGGTAGCCGTCAAGGTGAGGAGCACCTCGTAGTCATCGTTCGGACTTGCGAGGGTTCCCACGTAGGATTGAGTGCTATCGGCGCGAGCAGGCAAGGCGGCGAGCGCCAGGAGTGCGGTTACCAGCAGCCAATTGATTTTGGTCATCGTTTTGGTCCTTTTGCGGATGCAAGCATCCGAATTCCGTTCATCAAACTCTGCAAACTCGCGCCGGGCTGGCCTTACGGCAGGCTGACGGTATAGCCGGACAAATCTGCGACGGACTGCCAGCTATCCGGCTCGACGAATCCGCGGGCGAAGCCTGCAGTAACCGTCATTCCCGGGTCGGCATACACTGGAAAATTCTGGACGCAGGTGTACTCCTCCGTGCCGTCGGTAAATCCAATGGCTGGTCCAAGGTCCTGCGCACCAAATGTGTAGATAAAGGCCTTGTACGGCGTCCCGCCGTAGCCCTGCAGCAGACACCGCACGGAAGACCCTGGTCCCGGCTTCACCAGGACGTCAAACGTCACGCCCTGAATCACCAACTCTTGCCCGCTGGGCACGGTGACCAAGTCACAAGCGGTACTGCCAGGGTTGTTTGACTGGCAGTTGGCGCGGAAAGGCTGGCGCGCGGCATTGTCCACATCCCGCACCAGCGCCGCGGCCACGGCGTGAATCGCGCGCGGAACGGCGAGCGAAACAGCAGCGGCCACCGCTATGACCGTAGCCACGGTAAGAAGCATTCTGCGTAGCGCTTTCATGCTGCCCTCCATCCTTTCCCCGTCGTCGCTATCCTCGTTTAATACGGCGAGCACATCTCACGCGCCGGGCTTTACGCAGCCGGCACCGCGCGTCACCAGACCCGCTAGGCACTCGAACTGTCAACGGGTTTCGTAATGTGAAAGTCTGACACCGACGGCTTATCCAAAGGCCTCTGCGCCTCCAGATGCTTCGGGTGTTGAAGCTTCCGGTTCTGCTTTGGTTTCGCCTGAAGTTTTTTTCTCATGTGAACTCCGTGTCAGTCGTGCCGAAAGACTTTTAAACCCGCGGCCATTCTTGTGGCGTGGGCCAGGAGGCCCGGTTTGCCACCAGCGCAACAGGGACGAGCTGCCTCAGTGACCGTGCAAATAGCAAATTGCGTGAAGCTTTGGCAATGGAATCGGGCTGAGAAAATCCTGAAATATATCTGTGCGCGCAACCCACTCACGGGATGGAAAATACCTTGCCAGGCGGCAGTCCTTAGGGGCAAAATGCCGCCACGTCCCACATGGTGTCCGCATGCCGACCCCAGCCGGCGTATTCCGATTTGGCCCGTACGAGCTGCGTCCCAGGACGCGGGAACTCTACAAAAACGGAATAAGGGTAAAGCTGCGCCCGCAGACGTACCACGTGCTGCAAACGCTGGTGGAACGCGCAGGCGACGCGGTAACACGTGAGGAATTGCGGCGGGAGCTTTGGAGCGAACAGACCTTTGTGGATTTCGAGCAGGGGCTGAACACTGCCATCAAAGAGTTGCGCGGTGCGCTGAACGATTCCGCAAACGATCCGCGGTTCGTGGAGACGTTGCCCAAGCTGGGTTACCGAATGCGGGCGGTGGTCGAATGCGATGAGCCGGCGGAGAAAGACAGGCGGGCGGCGCCCGAAGAGAGCGCGACCCGGACCGAAGGGAACGCCACAGCCGCCGCCGGGGCAGCGCCCCTCGCGCCAAAGACGCGGGCGTGGCGCCCAGCGCTGTTGGCCGTCGTTGCCGCGGCAGTGGCGCTGGCGGTGGCGACTGGGACGTACCTCGAGTGGTCGCGCAAGAGCGTTCGCCGGCAGCCAGCCACGGTTAGCGGACGCATCATGCTGGCCGTGCTCCCATTTGCAAACCTTACCGGCGATCCCGCAGAGGAGTATTTCAGCGACGGGCTTACCGAGGAGATGATCACGCAGCTCGGAAGCCTCGATCCGCAAAAGTTGGGGGTGATTGCGCGCACCTCCGTGATGCATTACAAAAATAATTCAGAGGACGTGGGGCTGATCGGACGCGAACTGGGGGTTCAGTACGTGCTGGAAGGAAGCGTACGGCGCGATTCCGGGAATGTCCGCATCACCGCGCAGCTGATTCAGGTGAAAGATCAGACACATGTGTGGGCGCGCGAATACGACCGCCAGCTCACCGATCTGCTTTCGATACAGACGCAAATCGCGCAAGAAGTGGTGGACGAGATTCGAGCGCCGTTGGGTGGCGACAAGGTTTTCGCAGACTCGCGGCCGCGATTCGCCTCGCCCAGGGCCTACGAGTCCTACGATCTATATCTCAAAGGCCTCTATTTCTGGAACAAGCGGACGGCTTCCGGCTTTCACCAGGCCGCGGAATATTTCCAACAGGCGATTGACGCGGACGCGACCAACGCCCGCGCCTATGCCGGCTTAGCCGATGCGTACGCCCTCATGAGCAGCTACGATTTCGGCGCGCAGGACGAATACGTCCCCAAGGCTCGCGCCGCGGCTCTCAAAGCAGTTCAGCTCGACGATACTCTTGCCGAAGCCCACACTTCGCTTGCGTTGATTGCGCAAAACTACGATTGGGATTGGCGAAAAGCGGAAACCGAATATCGCCGTGCCATAGAGTTGGATCCCAACTACGCCACCGCTCATCACTGGTATGCCGAAAATTTGGCGCTGCAAGGCCGCTTCGATGAAGCGTTTTCGGAAATGGCGCTCGCCCGCCAGCAGGATCCGCTCTCTTTGATCATTTCCGCCGATTACGGCGCATTTTTGTATTTCTCACGCCAGTACGATCAGGCGATCGAACAGCTCCGCGCTGTTCTGGAGATGGAGCCGAATTTTCCGCGCGCCCACGTACTGGCTTTTGCCTATGTTCAGCAGGGGAAGTTCGCCGAAGCCGTCGCGGACGTCGAGCGCTGGCGTCGGATTGATGATCGGGCGTGGACTTGGGCGGCGCTCGCCTACGTCTATGGCCGGTCCGGCCACGCCGCGCAAGCGCAAGCCGCTATTGAGAAACTGAAACAGATGAGCCGCGGCTCTCGGGTTGATCCGGGTCCATTCTGCATAGCTTACGTCGGCAATGACAACGAACAGGCACTCGCCTGGCTCATGAAAGCCCGCGCGCAACATGCGCAGATTCTTACCACGCTAAAGGTTGATCCAGTCTTTGACCCGCTCCGCGGCGATCCGCGTTTTCGCGAGCTGCTGCAGACCACCGGCCTCGCTCCGTAGTCCCGTGATATCGAGCGCGCCGTGGACGCGTCGCGCGGAATTTGTGAGATGAGCTGGCCGAGCCCGGTAGATACCGTCCTGCTTCTGGGGGGCGGCACGCGCATTTCCGGCTCGAACCAGTATGGCGTGGCAACGTCAGGAGTGAAAACCGGCGCTTGCGGTGGAAACTAATCTCTTGCCGGCCACACCACGCGATCTACGTCACGCATCGTTTCTTCCTAGTCGATTCCTACAACGCCGGGGCAGGCTCCGCCGAATCAGGCGGACTCGATGCTGGTGGTGGTTGCGGCCAGAGCAGCGCGGCCAGCAGAGCGTAACGCGGCGCGAAGAAATAGATGGAATACGCCGGCAAGAACACCACGGCGGGCACGTAGATCAGCGCAGCCGCAAATACTAAAATCGCCAGCGCGATGCAACCTGCGACCGCCGCCAGAGCGATCGTTTGCGCGGTCCAGGTCCATCCCGCCGCCTTTGCGGCAAGCACCGCCGCGACTCCGGCGCCCCCTATGGGTATCAGCAAGAACAGCAACGCCACCGCTGTGACGATCGCGAAGACGATCGCGGCGCCAATCGCCAGCACGATTTTCATCGCGACGTATCCGGCATAGCCGCCCTTATCGTTTTTGAGCCATAGCCATAGTCTGCGCCAGCCCTCGAAGGCGCTGATGTCCTCCAGCGCCATTTGCGGTACCACAAAGTCCTTGGTCATCACCTGGATTACCGCCGCCACGAGCGCAATCACCAGGAAGATCACGAGCAACAGCAAGCCGGCCAGCATCAGCCGCAGGATGTGTTCGCCGGGATGCACGAACCAGCCCAGCGCCCAGGCGCACCCCACCGGCACGCCAATGACGATCAGAAAAGCTGCGGAAGATACCAGAAGAAATAAAATGCGCCACACAAACAGGCGGAAACCGGGCTGCCGGCGCCGCGCCCAGCCCGCCCGGATGTGGCATTCCTTGGCGATGATCGAATCGAAAAGAACAAATCGCATCACGCTGCTGACGTAAGTGAAAATCACCAGCAGTGCTAGCCCGGCTACGAGCAGAATAGCAACCACTCCCGCGACCCGCGCCGGATCGTTCGCCCATTGCGAGGGCAACAGCGCGTTGTGAATGTGCGACGATCCCGTCTGGTGGCCCGGCCATGGAAAATTGCGGCCGGGAAGATTGACGTTCGAATTGCATCCTCCCGCGGAGCCCATCTCGCCTGCCAGCAGCCCCACCAGTGCCAGTCGCCACCATTGCCCAAAGCGGAACGGCTGAAAAAGTTGCGCCTTCGCATGGCGCATCGCCACATCAATGGCGTCCGTAGCGGAAACTGGCAAGAATGGACCTCGGCTCTGCAGGGTGTTGTGACGCACAGAAAGTACTGCCAACGTGGCCTGCAATCAATGAACATTCCAGGAAAGTAACCACGGCGTTATCTGCCTGAGTCCATCACGCGCCCCAGGCGGGCACTTGGTGAACCATGTCCCACACCATGTTATCGATCGCTGTCCCAATTTCGTCGGAGGGCTCTGTGCGCGTATTGGCCAGCGCGGCCCAGCACAAGCCTGTCGCGGTGTGGACCATAATGGTAGTGGTGCCGGGCAGGCTGCCGCTATGCCACCAGTTACCCGCGCCGTTATCTCTCACCATCCAGCCTCGAGCGTATTTTCCCGCCGCGCCTTGCGGGTATGCAGGACTCGGCGTAGTCATCGTCGTGATGGTCTCCGGCTTCAGCAGACTGGGAACATTTCCGGCGCCGGCCACATGATCGAGGAAAATCGCCAAATCGGAAGGCGTCGCAATCCACCCGCCGTGCGAATCCATCCGCGTGACATTCATTTTGTAAGGGTCTTCGCCATATTGTCCGTAGTACACCACTTCATTCACCGCGCGTTGATTCAATTTATTTCCGGCGATGCGCATATCGCTGATTCCGCAGGGCGCCAGAATATTCGCTTGCACGTAATCCGCATACGGCTGCCCGGTGACCTGCTCGATCACGCGGCCCAGCAGGCAATATCCGAAATTGGAGTAGGCCCAGTGCTGCCCCGGGGGATACCTCAGCGGCAAATTCTGCAGAGTCCAGCCGATCAATTTTGCATGATCCCAGGAATCGAAACGAAACATCGGGTCCGTCGAATCGTTCGGCCATCCGCCGCAGGTATGCGTCAGCAGATGGTCCACGGTGATGTCTGTGACGTACTGCCCGTAGGGCGTTTTTCCGTATTGCGTTCCCAGAATCCCGGAGGCGCCAAAAACTTTGTCGTTCAGGTTCAGGCGCCCTTTTTCGATCAGGCTGAAGACGGTCACGGACGTGATCGGCTTGGTGACGCTGGCGATGCGAAACAAGCTCGTAGCCAGCACCTGCTGCGCCGCGTCTTTGTCCACCATGCCAAAGTGGTGTTCGTAAACAAATTTCCCGCGGCGAGTGATGGCGATTGACATCCCTGGAACCGAATACTTCACCATGAAAGCCCGCGCGATGCGGAACATCGCGGCGCGGCTGCCGTTGTGTTCCTCTTGTTCCTGGAGAAGAGGCGAAGTTCCCGCCAGCCGCGGCGCGATGATTCCCGCCGCAGCCGTGCCGCACAAATCCTTGAGCAATGTTCGCCGGCTGATGGTCTGCGACATGCGCTCCCTCTCCTTGTTGTTCGCCGTGCGGCGATTCGCGCAGCCTTGCAGCCCGATTTCCCCGGCGATTCGCAAAAGTTTATATCACGGCCGCGTCCGCGAATAAGCGGAAGTTGCTTGCCGCGGTTGCCCGATTTTCAGTGAAGCGCCGAAGGCAGCTGAGGTATAGAATCGCCCGGGGAATTCTCGACCGACCCGGTCCAGGAATTGTGCTATGAAAAATTACCGCTCGAAATCGCTGCTGCTTTTGCCTGCGCTTCTGCTGATTATGGTAACCAGCGTCTCGCTGGCGCAGCAGCCTCCCACCGAGCAGCCGCCGGACAACGTAGCGGGGAATTGGACGATCTACGCGAAGGATCCCGACGGCGGCACCTCTACGAAATACATTCAAATCAAACAAGACGGCACGCAGCTCACCGGACACTTCAAGGGCCCCCACCAATCGGGTGGACTGGAAGGCACGATTAACGTTCATCACATCGTCTTCCGCACCAAGACTCGCGATGTGCTGACATTCCGCGGCAAAGTGGAAGGAGACAAGATGAGCGGCGATTTCGGCAACCGCGGAAGGCACGGCGAGTGGGAAGCGGTGCGCACGAACTGATTCGTTGTGAAACATTTCCGCACCAAAACCGCACTGGCCAACATCACAAATCTCGCCGCAACCCCAGTGACGAAAAATAATCACTTTTTTGGCAGGATATTTCAGCCAGCAAGGCCTCCGCGAGCCATCCCTGCTTGACTTCGCTGCGTCTCTTCGCTAAGCTCCGCGCGTCCTGCCCCCCAGCTTGTCTGCCGGGGCTGGAGAACTCGTCGCACCTACCTGAACTTTGAATTCACGTTGTTAACAACTGCAAGTTGCCGAAGAGGTCGGCATCTATGAAGAAAAAAATCTGTGGAAGTTTGCTTGTCGCGTTGCTGCTGCTGGGAAGCGCCGCAATTACCGCCGCGCAGGAAAAACCGGGCTTGATGCCGGCGCCCAAAGTTCTCAGCGTTATTCGTGAATTTGTGAAGCCGGGAAAAGCGGGCTCGGCGCACGAGAAGACCGAGCGGGGGTTCGTGGACGCCATGACCGCCGCCAATTCGCCTAGCCATTACATCGCGCTCGATTCGCTTTCCGGCGTCAGCCGTTCGCTTTTCCTGAGTGGGTATGATTCCTTCGCGCAGTGGGAGGAGCAGGTTACCGCGGACCTGAAGAATCCGCTGCTTTCCGCCGAACTGGATCGCGCCGCCGAAGCCGATGGAGCACTGCTGAGCGGATACGAGAGTGGCCTATATATCTTGCGTGAAGATCAAAGCTACAACACCAAGGGTGGAATCGCGCACATGCGCTATTTCGAAATCACCGTGTACCGCATCAAGCCGGGCCATGAAGCCGATTGGGACGCCATCGTCAAGTTGGTGAAGCCGGCGCTCATCAAGGCCAATCCCGACGATAACTGGGCCATGTACGAGCGCGCCTACGGTGCCGGCGGCCCAGCCTTCGTGGTCTTTCATGTGATGAAGTCCGCCGCGGAAATCGATCAGGGCTACGCCAACAATCCGAAATTCGCCGCCGCGATGGGCGAAGACGGCATGAAACAACTCAGCGCGCTTTCCGCCGCCGCAATTGAAGGCAGCGAAAGCAATCTCTTCATCATCAATCCGCGCATGAGCTACGTCGGCACGGACTTGATAAACGCCGATCCGGGCTTCTGGAAGACGTCACCGCAAATAGCAGTTCCGGCAGGCCAGACCGACGGCACCGCCGCCTCCACCGAAAGACCCGCGCAGTAGCGCGATAGCGCGCGGAACTTCCGCTTCTCGTCAGGGCACGGCGTTAATTCCTGCGCCGTGCCCTTTGCACTCCTGAATCAGCACCCGGCTGGTGTGAAGGCTCTGTCACGCTTCGACATTTCCCGCATCATTCGCATGGAGGCTGTCGAAACAGTCAAAGCCGGCAACTCGGGAAACGTGAGGATGCGACTGATTACGTGAACCGGATTGGCACCATAGCCGAATACCAGCATCCGTGTATTGCCCTGAGAAATCAGTCCTTGCTAGCGTCTAGGCAGCCGCTATCCGCGCCCCAGCTTCCTCAACAATCGCGGCGGGCTACTGGCGCTGAGCCTCATGGTCAAACGCGTACTGATTGCGGACGATAGCCAGGACATGCGGCAACTTCTTTGCCGTGTATTTGAGTCCGAAGAAGGCTTCGAAATGTGCTCGGAAGCGGTGGATGGCGCCGACGCCATCGCCAAGGCCCGCGCGCACCGCCCGGACTTGATCATTCTCGACTTGTCCATGCCGGTGATGAATGGCATTGACGCCGCCCGTATCATGCATCGCGAAATGCCCGCCGTTCCCATCATTCTTTACACCCTCTACGCCCAGGCAATCCAGCCGGCTGAAGCCGCGGCCGCCGGAATCCGCCGCGTCGTTCCCAAGACAGAAATCATGAGCCTGGTCCGCCACGCTCACGAAGTATTCCGCGCGGCCTGAGCACCACAGTAAACTTCTCGTTCGTTGACTCCCCAGCGTCTCCGCGGTACTTTCAAGCCCGTCCTGCTTCGGCCATGCCGTATCAACTTGTCCTGTCAGGAGGCCAGTATGGAAAAATACATTCTGATCGGAAGCTATTGGTTAGGCGTCGTTTGCGCACTGATCGCTTTGGGAATGCGCGCCGCCGGCGTGATGGGATACGAATTGACGCACTCGGTTCCCGGCTCTGGCAGAATTGATTACCACAGCATGCTGGACGGCGCGCTCCTTTTCCTTTTCGTCGCCATCGCCTCGGCCGGCTACCTCATCGCGAAATCGCAGCAACACAAGCCCTAGCGCGCAGGCGTCGTATTCGCGCGCACGCGCCCCGGCCGCACCCTCGCGCGCGAGCTCTGCGCACAAGTCCATCCGCGCGGAAGCGGCTGCGCCCCCGCCACCTGTACATCGGACCAGTATCTTTTGCCCCGTTTTTTTTCTAACTTACCTGTGCGCGTCTGCGCCGCACCCCGCGGCTCCTACCGCGCACACACCTCTCGGACGTCCAGCCGTCCGTGGAAAATGCTTGGGGGTCACATGCCTGAAATTGACGCGCTCAACGAATTCAAGGAAGGTATCGAACTGCTGAAGGGTGGTTACAACAAGAACGCTCTCCCGCACCTGCGCCGTTCCGTGGAAATTGAAAGCAGCAATCCCTATTACCTTTCGTTCCTGGGAGTGGCGATTTCACGTTCTGAAAGAAGGTGGTCGGAAGCGGTGAAGCTGTGCGAAACCGCGCTGCAGCTGAAGCGCAAAGAGCTGCAGTTGCATTTGAATCTGGCCGAGGTTTACGCCGCCGCCGGCCGCCGCGAGAGCGCCATCTACACACTGGATCGCGCCCTGGAAAATTTCGGGCCCAACATCCGCCTGATGAAGGCGCGCAGCCGCGTGGAAAAGCGCCGTCAGCCAATCCTGCCGTTCCTGGAACGCACCAACCCGCTGAACAAAAGCCTGGGCAGATTGCGCCACCGCGCCTCGAAGTATCTGACCAGGGAGTAATCGGTCGTTTTCACGAGCTGCGGCAATATCACGCGGATGTGCACGGTTGAGTCTCAGCGGACAAAACAGTCGAGCGCGGCGGCGCGCTCCCGCACTCCATAAGAATCTCGCCGGTTGACGGTGCTTGCAGTGCGGCCCGTTGCGTCCCGCAGTAGCTTTTCTCTGCGCCGTCTGCGTTCCGGCCTCTGCGCTCTCTGCGTTAATTAATTTGTGGTGCCTCGATCGCCGCCCGCCTCGCTATTCCTTGGTCTTCAGCTTCAACCGGTGCTTATTCTCCTCCAAAAAAGCGCGCAGGTTGTCCGCGGTATCCAGCAAGCGCACCCACTGCTCGTAATACAGTGTCACCGGGAAGCGTCCCAGCCCGTATACGCTGACGCCGCCTTTTTCTCCCACGCGAAATTCCAGCGCGCCGCTGCGCTTCGCGCCGCCCGCCTGCTTCTCCAGCTCCGCGATACGCGCCAGCAATTCTTCCTTGGTTGGTTCGCTCATGGTGTCCTCTCGTTCCAGAAAACGTGCGCCGGCAGCACGCCGCTCGCGCACGCTTGTAACGCAACATTATACGCAAACGTCCCATAAGCAAGGAGCAACCAATGCGCACACGCCCAGCCGTGCTGTTCGCGTTCCTGTTCGCTGTTTCTTCGAGCCTTATCGCAGCTCCGCGCGCTGCAGATCAGCAAACGCCGGCCGCCCCGCTCCCTTCGCAGATTTTATCCGCCAAGACGATTTTCGTGGGCAACGCCGGCGGCTCGAGCGATCCCTATACCGGCCGCTACGGCGATTTTGCCGGGGGCCCCGACCGCGCTTACAACGAATTCTACGCGGCGCTGAAAACCTTCCCGAATTACACGCTCGTTTCCGCGCCCGCCGACGCCGATTTGGTTTTCGAGATAAGTTTCTCCGAGTTTCCCATAGCGGGTGACGCCACGAAATCGGGAACCGGTCCCACCACGGCGGACGCGAAATTTCGTCTGGTGATCATGGATCCCAAGACGCGCGTAACGTTGTGGACGATCACCGAATACGTGGGCGGCGCGCTTCTGGAAGGTAATCGCGAGAAGAATTACGAGCAAGCGCTGGGAAGGGTCGTCGCGGACCTGCAATCGCTCACGTCTGCCACTCCGCCCGCAGCGACGAAACGCTAGAAACAACGCGTATGCCGAAAGGGAAGGGGGCTTTGTAAAGCAATCCGGCCGAGCGCGGGCGAAGGATCTTTTCCATTGCGTGATACGAAACGCATCAGGAACAGCGATTGACGTCTGCCAGGGAGCCAGCAAGAATGCTCTTGCCGCTATTCGCTGAATCATTTCGCTTCGACTGAAGAATTCATTCAGATTCCGCCGGAAGTCGGTCCCGAGATTTACAAGATGAGTGCGTCAAGCGGAGGGAACACGATGAAAGCCATTTCGCGGTCCGCGTTCGCAACGCTGTGCTTCACGACGGCGATTTTCCTTCTGCAGCCTTCCGCGCACGCCCAAGACGCAGCCCCCGCGCCCGCGGCTGCGCCGGCCGCGCTGCCAGTCGCCGCCCCTCCCGCGAGCTCCCCGGTGGCCGCGTCCGTCGGACGCGTGGTCTTGAAAGAGGGCACGGAAGTGCCGTTGGTCTTTGCCGCCGCACTCACTTCCAAAACAGCTGTTGACGACGATACCGTCAACATGACCCTCGCCGAAGATTTGAAAGTCGGCGACGTGATCGTCGTCAAAAAAGGCGCGCCCGCCGTCGCCACCGTCACCAGCGCTAAAAAAGCCGGCATGATGGGACGCCCCGGAGAACTCAGCATTCGTCTGGAGTACCTGAAATCAGATGACCAGCGCCTGCACCTGCGTGGCAACAAAGGTAAAGAAGGGGAAGGGAAAGTAGGCGCCACCGTCGCTCTCACAGTTCTTTTCGGGCCCATCGGCCTGATCAAGCACGGCAAGAACGTCGAAATCCCGGAAGGCACACCACTCACCGCTTTCGTTGACCAGGACTACATGCTAGCGCCCGCGAAATAGTTTCCGCGGAGCTCGTTTTGGCCTCGCCGCCTGCGTTACCGCAAAGTGGCTTCGGTATTTACTTGAGGAAAAGTTTCACCGCTTCCCCCGGGAGCCGGGTGACGGTCCATCCTTATAGTGTCCGCGTTCGGACAGTGGCGACGCTTGAGCCGGGGAATCAAATTTTGTCCGCGGATGGCGGCTGACTACAGGTGTAGCCGGCGCAGCGGATGACAGGCAGGCGCGGGTACCTCGCATACGATGGATCGCTCGCGGACCGCTCGCACAAATAAAATACCGACCCTCGGTCTGACTCGATCCGCCGCCCGTGCGCGCAATCCGCGCACAATCCCGCGCGCATCCGCTCCGGGTCTAGCCCAATCTGCTCGGCCATAACACGAGAATAGCACCAGGACGGCAACATCAACCGTGAGCGCGGCCAGCGTCGCGATACCGCACGCCAATCAGGGATCAAACGATTAGCGGCCCGCTGGAAGCCTTCAAAGGAGACGGACGGAGAAACTTAGAATCATATCCGGACAATTAGCTTTCGAATTCCGACGCTTTCGAATTCTGCGACGCGACC
This sequence comes from uncultured Acidobacteriota bacterium, assembly GCA_963804655.1. GTDB lineage: Bacteria > Acidobacteriota > Terriglobia > Acidiferrales > UBA7541 > Palsa-295. The sequence continues at coordinate 259,518 of CAWDRE010000006.1, forward strand.
CGGTACCACTCCACCTTGTCCGACGGCAGAAAGCACACATCCACCTGCACGCCCGAGCAATCGCAACTGCCGAGAAACTGCGCCAGCTTGCCGCCCTGGATCCAGAATCCTCCGCGATTGCGCGTCAGAATGGTCGAGTTCATGGGCGCCTGATTGAACAGCTTGAAAACCGCGCGCGGATACACTTTCATGTGATTTGTCACTTTATGTGGTCTTCTAGGAGCCATTAACGAACCGCTTGATACGCGCAATCTATACGAAATTGCAAAAAAAGCGAGCGAAATTCTGCGGGGCCCAAGACCGAATACGCAAGCGGCAGCCTGTCCCGTCAGCTGCTGCCAGACAGACTTGGGCGCCGCCCTGACGGAGACTCGCAGCCTGCGCTCGCCGTTGGGCCGCGCCAAGTCTTCTCCGCGTACTCTCCGCGCCTTTCTCTGTGAACTCCGTGTGGAATCTTGAGCTGCGCCCGGGCGACTCACGAAGCCTTGCGCCATAGCCCTTGCAGCCGCTCGGGCAACGAGAGAGAATGCCCTCCGTCGGGCGTTGCACTTTTGCAAGGATCGTTCGAAGACAGGGAGGCTGACCGTGGCCGATAATCAAATGCCGGAGCAGAAAAGCATGCTGGTGATTCGCGCGCCGTTGTCCGAGGACGGCTGGGCTTCGATTTATTTTTCCAGCAACGACGGCAGGCAAATGAGCGAGCGCGAATGGTGGCATCTGAAACAGGTCGTCGAGCTTGCCAGCCGAGCCTTCGCGGCACCCGAGCCCAAGGCGCAAGCCGCCGCCGCCGGCGGCTAGACGCGCCGCGACATCCGCGAGCCCCAGCAGCGACTGGAGATCTGCGCCACAACCGTCATGGACGCCGCACCCGCGAATAATTGCGCCGCGCGCGGCGCCTGACTCTCTCCATGCGAATATTTTATCGCCGAGAACGCCCCGAAACCTGGCGCGCCCAGAGAGCTTCCGTCAGGCACAAATGGGCGATCCCCTTCCTTGCGGTGGAATACTGCATGGACTGGCTCGCCTACTTCCTCAGCAACTGGAAATTCCTGGAAGTTCTCGAGTACATGAGCAGCCTCAGCATTCTCGTCGCCGTGATTTTTTATTTCTCGGAGTCCGGCGACCGCGCCAAACAAAAACATTACCAGGCCTGGCAGGTAATCAATACCGCGCAGGGCAAAGGCGGCAGCGGCGGCCGCGTGGAAGCGCTGCAGGAGCTCAATGCCGACCGCGTGCCGCTGGTCGGTGTGGATGTTTCCGGCGCATTCCTGATGGGTGTTCGGCTGGAAGGCAGCAAGCTGGTCCGCTCGAATTTCAGCGCCGCGGACGCGCGCAACAGTGATTTCAGCTACGCGGATTTTTCCGACGCCGACCTGCACGCCGCGAATTTCCGCTACAGCAATTTCTACAAGTCCTCGTTGCAGCGCGCCCAGCTCGATGACGCCGATATGGTCGGCGCGAATCTATCCGGCGCCGATCTTTCGGGAGCGTCCCTCGCCAACACCGACCTGCGCAATACCGATCTGAGCGGCATAATCTGGCGCAGCATAAGCAATATCAAAAATGCGAACCTGCACGGCGCAAAAAATCCCCCTGAAGGTTTCGCAGCGTGGGCCCTGCAAAACGGCGCGATAGACTCCGCCTCCGAACCCGAATCCAATTCGAAGTAACACCCATTCGCTCTCGGCCGCGAAGGCCGCAATGCGCTACCGTCGCGCGCCCGCGTAACTGAAAAGCTTCTGGCACTCGTTGCGCAGAAATCCGCCGAAGACCGGAACCACGTGATTGCCCTTCTCGAGGACGGTCCGGCAGGAAATCAGCAGCGCTCGCCACTTGTACACGTCGGTCCCGTGCTTGCGCCCATACGCGGCAATATCTTCCTGCGAAACGCCGTACACCACTGCGCCGATCCGCGACCACACGCACGCTCCGGCGCACATCGCGCAGGGCTCGTGCGTCGAGTACAGCACGAACTCCGGCAGGTATCGCCCGTAGCCGCTCGAAACGTACTTCAGTGTTTCCAGTTCCACGTGCTTGATGCTCGAACCGGAAGTCTTCACGCGGTTGCCGGCGCTGGCGATCACCACTTCGCGGCGTCCCGTAACGCGCGTGATCACCGCGCCGATGGGATAGTCGCCGCGATCGCCGGCGCGCTTCGCCTCCGCAATTGCGAGCTCCATGAATTTCTTGCGCGGCTTGTAAGATGCAGGAATCATGCGCCTCGATTATATCCGTTTGTCGCGCGCGATTCTCGCGATACCCGCGCGCACGCAGGTTCAGCTCGCACCCACCCGCGTGCTCTTCGTTGACTTGCCTCGCGGTACAACCTAATATGTGCCGCTGATGCCCTCCAACGACTCCCTGATAGGCCAGACCATCTCGCACTATCGCATTACGGAAAAACTCGGCGGTGGAGGCATGGGCGTAGTGTATAGAGCCGAGGACACCAACCTCGGCCGCGATGTGGCCCTGAAATTCCTGCCCAACGAATTAGCGGAAGACCCCGCCGCGCTCGAACGCTTCCGCCGCGAAGCGCGCGCCGCTTCCGCCCTGAATCATCCCAACATCTGCACGATTTACGACATCGGCGAAGCCAAGGGCCAAACGTATCTCGCCATGGAATGCCTCGACGGCAAGACGCTCAAGTATTCCATCTCCGGCCGCCCGCTGGATCTTGAGCTGCTGCTGAATCTCAGCATCGAAATTGCCGACGCGCTCGACGCCGCGCACGGCAAGGGCATCGTCCACCGCGACATCAAGCCCGCCAATATTTTCGTCACCGAGCGCGGCCACGCCAAAATTCTTGATTTCGGCCTCGCCAAACAAATAGGCCGCGCCGCTGTCCATACCGTCACTCAGGACGCGGCACACGGAGCGCAAATGCGCTCGGGTGTGCGCCCGGAAGACCTCACCAGCCCGGGTGTCGCGGTCGGCACCGTCGCGTACATGTCTCCCGAGCAAGTTCGCGGCAAAGAGCTCGACGCGCGGACCGATCTTTTTTCCTTTGGCGTCGTCCTCTACGAAATGGCTACCGGCGCTGTCCCATTTCGCGGCGAAACTTCCGGCGTGATCACCGAAGCGATTCTGAATCGCGCCCCCGTAGCTCCAGTGCGCTTGAACCCGGAACTTCCCGCCAAGCTCGAAGACATCATCAACAAAGCGCTCGAAAAAGATCGCGACCTGCGCTATCAGGCCGCGTCAGACATCCGCACGGACCTCAAGCGCCTGCGCCGCGACACCGACTCCGGCCGCATCTCCTCCACGAGCGGCCGTACGGCGCAGGTGGAGGATTCAACACCAGAGCCAGCCAAAAGCAGTTCATCCGCCGCCGCGCCAGTCGTCGCGCGGCCTGCAGCAGGGAACGCTCGCAAGAAATACGTAATCGAGGCTGTGTGCGCGGGCGTTGTGTTACTGGCCGCGGCCGTGTTCGGCGTATATCACCATTGGGCCGGTACCGCCGCTCCCAGCGGACCGATGAAAATCGCGCAGATCAGCCAATGGGATAAGCCCGTAGATTTTGCCAGGCTCTCCCCCGACGGCCACACGGTCGCCTTCAGCTCCACCGTCAATGGCGTTGACCAGGTGTTCGTGATGCTCACCTCCGGCGGTCAGCCATTGCAGCTAACCGACGATGACGGCGCGAAAATCGTGGACGGCTTTTCGCCGGATGGGGCTGAAATCTACTACGGCAAATCCCAAGAACGCGCCGAGGAGTGGTCGGTGCCGACGCTGGGCGGAAAGCCCAGCCGCGTCGTTGCCGGTACGCATTTGTCTCCTTCTCCCGACGGCGCTTATCTTTTTTACACCAACCCTGAGGAGAGATTCGTCCTGCGCTCCGGAAAATCCGGATTGGATGAGGAAAGGATATTCAGCTTCGCCGCTACCACGCTTCCCATCAGCCGGATCTTGCCCTACGCCGACGGCCGCCATCTGCTGGTGCTCACGGCAGATCCGGTTTCTTCGCGCGAAGGTTTCCGCGCCCACGAAATTGACATCGTCAACAAGACAGAAACCGATTTGGACGAAATTCCGGGTATCGCGTCGGGCGTAGTATGGGCCGATCCGGATAAAACAATCCTTTTCAGCCGCACCGTAAACGGATTGACCAACATCTGGAAGTACGGGCTCGCCGACAAGAAATTGGAGCAGGTTACGATGGGAACCGGGCCAGACACCTGGCCCATGCCTGACCCCGGAGGGAAAGGCCTCTACTTCGTCAACGGCAAGTCTTCCGGATTTTTGACGGCCTACAATACCCGCACCAGGCAGTCCACTGACATCGCCTCCGAAAACGCCACGCAGCCCGCCATTTCGCCGGACGGCAAGAAGGTGATGTACATCACGGTCCCGTCACGAGACCACAACGAGCTGTGGGTGGCCGATATTGACGGCGGCAACAAAACGAAAATCGCCGCGGCGGAATCGTTGGCAACGGGTTTTTGGGCGGAGGACAGCGCTCGCTTATCTTTCATCGAAGAAAAGGCCGGCTCCCCCGACAAACCCTACATCGTGCGGGTTGACGGCAGCGGCCTGCAGCCGCTGACCTGGTCCGGCGGGACCGTTCAGGCGTTGTTGTTCAGTCCCGACCAGAAAACCATCTATCTGAATAGCTTCGAAAAAACCGCCAACGCGACCACCATCTCGCAAGAGCATGCCGAAGGCTCCACTCCGGAGCAACTCACCGACACGTGTGGTTTCGCTTTCAATATCGCTCCGGGCGGAAAATACTTGCTGACGTTAGCGGGCGGTTCTCAGCGGGTGGTCGGCGTGTACCAGTTCTCGCTCGCTGATAGGAAATGTACAGTTCTGGTGCCAGGCGTCGTCACCTTCGGCATCGTCCCCGGCAAGGACGGCAAATCCTTTATGTATGCGATCCCCTCGCAACAGGACGTCACCATTTACCGCCAGGGCTGGCAGGATGGCAAAGTCATCGGCAAGCCCCAGGTCGCGCTGAAGCTTCCGTTTGCTTTTCCGCTCGTCAGCGGCGGCAACGCCTACGATTTCTCAAGCGATCTTGCCACCGTGGTCTATGCCCGCGCGGGCGGCCACGCCGATCTTTTTCTTCTAAGCCAGAAGTAACTCCAAAATAGCGACGTTATTCAGCTCCTGCATGAGGGTCAGCATCGCAGCGTAGCGCCGGCGTCCCGCCGGCTCTTAGCATTTGTTTTCTTAGCAGCTCACCGCTGCTCTCGCGGCGTCAGACACGGCGCGATCAAAGCAGGCGAGGCGCGCTTCGACCAAGAGAAGGCGGGAGGGCTCCCGCACTCCGAAAGATTATCGCAGACTCGTGCCATTCCTCGTTGCCGGCGGAATTAGGGCAATTTCGCGCGCGCAGCCCTATCCAATGCGCCGGATCGCAGGGCCATCCTTCTGTCCGGGAGTTCGCGCGCCGTGTTCGTGCAGAATTGCGGCGGCGCGGTTGGCGATCGGCTCGCTGGCTGCTTGCACGATCATCACCGCGCCGCCCTGTTTCACGTGGGTCGCGTAATATTCCTGGTCGCCGATGTAATTCGGTTGCTCGCCTGAAACATCGCGCACTTCGCGTTGCTCGAGCGCGCCTCCATTGCCGAATAAGCGCGCGAGCCAGCCGGGATGCGCTTCGTGCTGCTTCGTCAATGGCTCGCCCGGCGTGTTTGCCGTCCGCGCATCCTCGTCAATATCGCTGATCACTTCCACTTGTTCGCCGACGATCCCCGCCAACTCCAGATCCTGCACGGCGCCTTCCGCTTCTGCGTAACTATTTAGAATTCCCACGACCACGTATGGCATGGCTGCTACCTCCCGAAAATCCGCGCAAATCTATTTTAGTTTAATCGAGGTCAGTCGCCAGCGCAGGTTGTAACTTCAGTCGATCACGCCAGTTTCGCCGCGTAGAGGAACGGCCGGTGCGCGTAGCTCTTCCAGAAGTACGCGAGGATGATCACGCTCGCGATCGCCGCGTAGGCGCACCACAGCGAAGTGAACGCGTACCGTTTGAACGCCATCACCGCCAGCAGAATCGCCAGATTGGCCGCGCCAAAAATCACCATCGCGCGAACCTTCGAGAAAAATAGCGACCCGCACGTCGCGATCACGTACAGGATCGCCACCGCCGTATTGTTCGTCGCTGGATTGATGTACACGATGCTGTTCGCGCGCACATACACTTGGGTCGGATACGCCGTCAGCGCCCACAATATATAAAGCGTCGTTCCCGTTCCCAGTGCCAGGAACGGCAACATGCGCCGGCGGCTTTTCTCGGTGGGTTCAAACAGCAGCACGCTCAGCGGCAGCAGGAAGGGCAGCAGCCCCTGCGCGTACAACATGAACGCCGCTCCCATGTTGTGCGTTATCGTGGGCGAAAGAATCCCGTCCAGCCCCAGCCACACGAATCCTTCAATGAACTGATGAATGGCGAATAATATCGGCAGCGATGCGAAAAGCAGCTCGCGCCGGTGCTTCACCTTCGTCAAAGTAACCACGCCTACGGCTGCCAGGAAGGTGCTGCCCACAAAGTTCGCGGTAGCTGAAAAGCACACGGTGTATCCTCCGCGCGCAAACTACACTCATCTTCGCCAAACGCCAAGCACTTCTTAATGTGCGGCTAAACACTACGCGGAAAAAACAACCAAATTGTCATTCCGAGGGCGAATTTGGACCGAGGAATCTGCTTTTATCCTGGCTTCAGCGCAAAGAGGGCGCCCGCCTGCGGCAAACGAGCCTTGGCAGATACGAGGATAGATTCTAGAGGTAAAAAAAAAGAAAAGGGGCGATTGCTCGCCCCTTCCCTTCAGTCTCGAAAAGTAGCAGCTGCCAAGCGTTTTCCCGTTTTACCGGGATAAGCTGACTACCACAAGCGTCGCTAGATCCGTTCCGTGGCTTGCGCGGCGTTGCCCCGTCAAGTTTTGCTTAACGGGAGCCGCCGCGCCTACCGCGAGTTCAAACCTAATGCCTCGCCGTGATGCCGTACCATTCCGAACTTTTCCGCGGCCGTTCTTCGCGTCCGTCCTCTGCGTGGCTCGTCAAGCTTGCGCTCGGCGTGCTCCGTAAGAATCGGAAGCTCGAACAACTTTGGCAAAGAGGTTGTAACTCTGCGCGGAAAAGGAGTCAATCACACCGCGAGCGATTTTCGATGTGGAAATCTCGGAAATGTGGAAAACTTTCCGGCGAACGGTCGGCCTGCGAACCGCCGCGCATCTGCCTTCGGTCCGTCGCGGAATCGCGGAGGCCACCGGGCCTGTCGGCTCACCCGGGCAGCCATTCACGCCCGATCCGCGGCGTTTGCTGGGCGCGAATCAGTAGTTGGCGCCGGCGCGAACCGTCGCGAGCGGTTTGTTCAGGTCCGCGAGCAGCTCGGGCCCGACAATCGAGAGCGGCGTCGTGCCGTAACACAACAGTCGCACGTGGAAATCGTGCAGCGACGCATTCGGTCCCGCTTTCGCGCGGTAATCCGTCAGCAGCGCTTCAATCTGCGCCCGCCCGGCCGTGTACGCAATCACGTAACCAGGCCCCAGCGCGATCCCGGAGACGGCCGCTTTCGCCTGCTCCTGCGAAAAGCCGGTCTGGTGCGCGAAGAATTGCACCGCCTGATCGAAACTCCAGGCGCCGCTGGCAAGTTCCGGGTCCACAATGGCTCGCGCGCCGCGCACGCGTTCCCACTGCGCGGTAAAGTAGCGCCCGTCGAGATTGTCCCCGTAGAGTCCCAACTGCACGAAAAGTTCTTCGCCGTAGAACGCCCAGCCCTCCGCGAATTCACCGCTGTTTTGTATTTTGCGGACGAAGTCCGGGCTGCGACGCGCGATAGAGAGCTGCAGAAAGTGGCCCGGCATCGCTTCGTGCGCGCCGGTGGAAAGGATGCGATCGCGATCGAAGTCCTGATTGGCATCCAGATTCTTTGCCGCCTCCGCGAGCGACGTTGGGGGAGTGATAAAATAAAAGCCGGTGCTGCTTTTACTGAACAGCAGCGGCGAAATCATGGACGCGCCGGGCGAAACGGGCTGCATGAATTTCGGCGTCTCGATCACGTCAATCTTGCCGAGCCACTCGGGAATATCCACCACCTGGCGCTGCGTCACGAACTCGCGAAGTTGCGCGATGCGCTCGCGATAGTACGCTATCAGCGCCGCGCCGCCGGGCGCGAGCCCGCCGCCGCTCTCCGGCCCGATCGGCGTCCCGCGCTGCTTCGCCAGTTCCTCTACCCACATTTGCACGGCCCAACCGTGCCCCAGCTCGTCGCGCGCCATGCATTCAATTTCGTCGGAATTGAACGGCAACAGCTCTTCGTCGCGCAGCATCGCGTCGTACGCGGCGCGGCCCATCGCGTAGTTTTCCGGCCACGATCCCGCATGCTCGTCAATATTTTTCTTCGTCTGCGCCATCGCTGCCAGCGTTGCGTCACGCGCTTTCGTGAACGCCGCGAATCGCTCGGCCGGCAATTGCTCTTTGGCCGCGTCGCTCAAAGGGCCTGCGAGAAAACTCGGCGCTCCCGCAAGTTCTTCCGCGCCCGTCACGCCATAGAGGTGTCCCGGGCGCGTCACCAACGCATTTCCTGCCGCGATGTACGCGGGCGCGCCTTCCAGCCGCGCAATGATCTTCTCCCACGCCGCGGTGACGTCCGCCGGCGTCGCGCCCGCAGTCCCGGCGACCGGCAAATACAGGAATTGCGTGTAGATCGCCCCGAGAATCCCCAGCGACGGCGCGGAGGGGTCCTTCTCATACGTTTTGTACACCGTGTACTGCCGCTCCATGCTGGTCAGCTGCGCCCGCAGCAGCTTCGCGTCGTCCCTCTCCACCAACGTCGCGCCCTCCAGCGGTATCGCTGCCAGTTGCCGCTGCCATTCGCGGATCGTCGCCAGATCGCGCGCATTCTCAGCCTCTGACGGCGTATTCAGCTGGCCATCTTCGTCGCTCAGGCCTAGAAACGTCGCCGTCAGCGGATGCGTCTTCGCCCAGTCGAACGTCATCGCGCGCGCCAGCGCCTGGATTTGCTCCGAAGTCGTCGGCGGCGCGGGCGCCGCAAGTGGCGCTCCTGGCGCGAGCAACATAAGAAGGGCCACCGCCGATGCGCCAACTGTGCGCCACGCCTTCCGAAACACAAATAGTTCCAGGCAATTTCTCAATCGCATGATTACCCCCAACGTTTAGCTGCAAAAACCGCGCGACCTAACGCGCAAGTTTCCAATCGCGGCCAAGGTTTCCTACCTGCCGGTCTGCTGAAGCCACACCGGACATTCACGAGCCAGCAAGATTTGCCGGTCTGGCCGTGCGATAAAGTACACCCGGCCCCTCAAGCGCGCAATCCTTGCACAAAACGCCTGATTTTCGACCACAGCAACCCGGGAACAAGGAATCATTCGGGAACCAGCTTGTCGCGGGTAGCGTTGCAGGCCAATGGCAGGAAATTTACCAGCACCGCTCGCATGCGCCCAAAAACACCAACGCCCCGCCGGCTCCATTTGGCCGACGGGGCGTGCTCCAGGCCGGGCTAACTTCTACGGCAAGCTACGAGATGGGCAGCCGTTCCATCCGCGCATGGCTCCCGTTCGTGCTTGCTTGCAGGTATAACGTCGCGTTCAAACCCTCGACGTACACCGCTTCCAGCTTTCTCCCCTCACTCGATTTGCGCACCAGCAACGCGCTCTGGCTCTCCGCGCGATTCGCCGCCACCTGCTGCACGCGCATCTTCATGTTTTCACCGGCGCCGTCAATCGTAACCACTCGGCTCATCCCTTCGGACTTCACGGAGAGCACATACTGTCCGGCCTTCAGATTCTTGTTTCCGCACTGCACATCGTAAGGCAGCGAAACTTTGCCCTCAAATTCGGCCTTCACCAAGGTCGCGCTGGAAACCTGCGCGGGTTGCGCCGCCGTCGCAACCGGGGCTGAGAATGCGAACTCGTCAGGGGACATGTCGCTCTGCGCATGCGCCGTCAGCGGCAGCAAACACGCGACGCCCAGCGCCACTGTAATCACCGAAGTCTTCACTGCAGTCGTGATTTTCATTTTGCTCTCCTTCTCTCCTCTAGTCTCTGCACTTGAATTTTTCATTTCATCCCTCAGTGCACGCGCAGTGTCGCGCGAACCCGCAAACCGTTCAATGCAACGGAGGTCCTTTGTAGGTAAATCGCAGGTAAAGCGGTAAATAATTGAAGTTACGTCGCTTATGGCGCGCGGAGTAGGTGGACTCTCGTCCATCCGAAGCTTTGATTGACTTCGCTGCCCACCCGGTGTCACAGTGCGCGCAAGTACGTTCACAAAAGGAGATTCGGATGCCTCACTACTTGATTCAAGCTGCTTACACGACGGAAGCTCTGCAGTCCCTGATCAAAGCTCCGCAAAACCGCACCGAAGTTGTGCGCGCCGCAATTGAGCATCTCGGTGGCAAACTCGTCGGAAACTGGGCCGCTTTTGGCGATTACGATACGATTGTGATCGTGGAGATGCCCACGAATGTGGACGCTGCTGCCATGGCCATCGCGGTCGCGGCAGGCGGCAGTTGCAAAGCGGTCAAGACCACGGCATTGCTCTCCACGGAAGAGACTCTCGAAGCGGTCAAGCGTGCCGGCAGCTCTGGGTACAAGCCCGTCGCCTCCGCAGCAGCCGCGAGCCGCTAGTCTCGCAACAGCCACAGACGATCCATCAATCTAGGTCGGGCATCCGGTCAACCACCGAAAGCGTTCGGGTGCCCGATCCATTTTTTGCCGCCGCACCACGGCCCGGAAACGTCCCCGCTTGCGACTCCCGAGCGATTTAAGCCCCGCAAAATCAGGCGCTTCGTCGCTCACCCAAAACTCACCTAGGTTCTACCTTCCATCTATGGACTCGTCCCCGCGTTCCCCATAGATTGCTCACAGCCGAGCTTCACGAAAATCGCGGGCTGCGATGCGGCAAAGTTGAACGCACACTCGATCTACTCTGCATCACAGCAAACGTCCGCGTCCAATCTGAACCGAGGAGAAAAACATGCCATCGAAGGCCACAACCAAAGCGAGCAAGAAGCTCAAGGCCGGCAAAAAAATGGTGCCGACGAAGGCGCTATCAACTGGTGTCGGCGCAGGCAAGGTCACGTTTAACCCTTTTTCGCTTCAGCGTTAAGCCGGGCCGCAAGACAAGATAGGCTCTGAAGCAAGTTCCCGGGGGCTGTCACCGGCACACGACCGCCCCCATGCACAGCTCTGCGCGCGAGACGCTTCAGCCTCTATGAGAACCATAGATTTCGACAGGCCACCGCTCTACACCTTGCGGAAAAAGGAAGCGGTTGTCATCCCGCTTGTCCTGACGCAGGAAGGGAGCGCAGCTAGGGATCTGCTTTTCGCTGAAACCCTGAGAGCAACGTTGACTCCTAGGGCCAAATTTGCCAGAGGACTGGCAATTCGGTCGTTCCTTCGCAAGCCGTCGAGCCCTGCCGCAACCGGGCTCCTACTCGGCCAGCGGCCACCTTGAGTTCGTTACGCGCACGCGGTACATTCTTCTTCCCAGCATCCGCACTGCGCGACGAGGTTCCCTCGATGGATGGGCTTCGCTTCGACGCCTACGAAGTTGATCTCCGCACCGGCGAGCTTCGCAAACACGGCCGCAAAATCCGTCTGGCCGGCCGCCCCTTCCAGATTCTCGCGCTGCTGCTCGAACAACCCGGCGAACTCCTCACACGCAAGGAATTGCAACAGCGCCTCTGGCCCGCCGACACCTTCGTAGATTTCGAGCACGGCGTGAATGCCGCCATGCAGACGCTCCGCCGCGCGCTCTGCGATTCGCACAAGAACCCGCGCTTTATCGAAACCTTGCCGCGCCGCGGCTATCGTTTTATCGCCGCGGTGGAAGGCCTCCAGCCGAAACCCGCGCCACCGCTCGCCACCGCCGTTCTGCCAAAGCAGCCAGTCATCGCCGCGCCGGGCTCGGAATGGGTCGGGCAGGTCACCACGATCCAAGACGAGGCTGGGCGCAACTACGTGTTGCTGCCGGTCTCGGAAGAAATTCTGCAGGAAATGTGCGGCTGCGAAACATCCCACGACGCGCTGGGAATTTCTCTGCTGGTCGCTGCCGAAAAACTTCTCCTGATCAATTGCGGAACCAGAGTGCAAATCCTCGACGCCAGCAACGCCGCCCTCGGCTGCAAGGTGCGCATCCTGGGCGGCCAGTTCATCGGCGAAAAAGCCTTCGCTCCGCGCGCCTGCCTCGCGGGCCTTTCGTAACTCGCGACCGCCGCCGTCATCGCCGCTCCGCAAGCGAATCGCGGTTGACTCTAACCACGCACTCCCGCAGAATTTCCCGCGAATACCAATGATCGTCACCACCGAATACGCGGACATCCCTCTCGCCGGCTCGCCAATGCGCACCTTCGTCGCCGCGCCCAAGGCCCCCGGCCAATATCCCGGCATCTGGTGTTACTCCGATATTTTTCAGCTGACGCCGCCGCTGTTACGCTTTTGCGTGCGCCTGGCGGGCTACGGCTTCGTCGCGGCCGCTCCGGAAATTTATCGCCGCATCGAACCTTCCGGCACCGTCATCCCCTTCGATGACGCGGGACGCACGCGCGGCCAAGAGGACGCCGCAAAAACACCCGTCGCGCATTTCGACGCCGATTGTCGCGCCGGCCTTGACTGGCTCGCCAAGCATCCGCGCGTGGCCCCCGGACAGATCGGAATCGTCGGATTCTGTATCGGCGGGCATCTTGCGTTTCGCGCCGCGTTTCAACCGGACGTCCGCGCCACAGTCTGCTACTACGGGACGGGCATCCACGACGGCAAACTAGGACAGGATGCGGATGCCGGCTCGCTCGCCCGCGCCAGAGAAATTCGCGGTGAATTGCTGATGATTTTCGGCACCAAAGACCCGCACGTCCCCGACGCCGGCCGCGAAACGATTGATCGCGCGCTGAAAAATTCCGCCATCCGTTATCGCACGCTGCTCCATCCTGCCGAACACGCCTTCACGCGCGATGAAGGCCCGCGCTACGATCCCGAAGCCACCGATCAGTCGTTCGCGGAGATGATTGCGCTCTTCCGCAAAGTTTTCGCGCGCTGAAAAGTTGGCGCCATCCAGGAAGCCGCCATCCCTTACCTCGTAACCTGGTATTCGCTTTTCACTAAGCCGCCCGGATAGTGCTGCGTTGCTACGTGACGCAGGCGCACATCACCCAGCAAGCTGCCGAAGAGCGGAATGCCTTGCCCGATGAGTACGGGAACGCGCGTGATGGTGAGGCGATCCACCAGTCCGGCGCGCAGAAATCTTTGAATCGTGATTCCTCCGTCCACGTAGAGATGCTGCGCGCCGCTCGCCGCGAGTTTTGCAACGATCTCCGCGGGCGGCCCATCCATCTGTTCCGCGCGGCCGCCGCGCACCACGGATAAATCCAGCGGCCGGCTACTCAGCACGACGACGCGCCTGTCGCCATATGGCCACTCGGGAAAGCCAAGAACTATCTCGAAAGTGTTGCGGCCGATCACCAAGGTGTCGATGCCGGCGATGAATTCATCGTAGCCGTGAGGCTCGCTGCCGCCCTCGTCCAGAAAGTCAAACGCGCCATCGGGTCGCGCGATAAAGCCGTCCACGCTGGTGCCGACGAAAACCGAAATCGTCATCCTAGCCTCCTTTCACGCAGCCGCCGTCAATCCGCGGTGGTCATTTTTCGATTCGGCTGACTAAGATTGACCGCCGGTGGTAGAGTCACTGCGCTGGCGATAATAGGAGCGAGGGTGTGATATGTCGAATACATTTGGCACCGACATTCTGATTCAAGCGAAAGATCCCAAGAAAGCCGCGAGATTCTACGTCAAGGAACTCGGCTTTACGATTACCGACAACAATTCCAAGATGATCGGACTCCACGGCAAGAACATTAATTTGTTTATCGAACCAGGTCCAGCCCTCGGGCCCGTTCTGGAAGTCACCGTGAAAAATGTCGCGAAGACCAAAGCGAACCTGAAGAAAAAGGGCTGCAAAGTCGTAAAGGACGAGCCCGACTTTCCCAGGGTCTACATCCAGGATCCCTACGGCCTGATTTACAATCTGACTGAGTGACGGCGGCAGCCCGACCGCGCCGGGATCCTACTCGTAACGCAGCGCCACCATTGGATCCACTTTCGTAGTGCGCCGCGCTGGAATGTAACAGGCCAGAAACGCCACCGCGCCCAGCGCCAACGCAACCGCCGCATACGTGATCGGGTCGCTGGGCTTTACGCCGAATAGAAACGTAGTGATCAACCGCGCCAGACCCAGCGCCAAACCCGCTCCCACCACCACTCCAATGCAAGTTAATCTCATTCCCATCTTTGCCACCAAGCCCAGCACGTCCGCGGGCTGCGCTCCCAACGCCATGCGAATCCCGATTTCGTGCGTGCGCTCGTTCACCGAATAGGACATCACGCCGTAAATCCCCACCGCCGCCAGCAAAACCGCCACGCTCGCAAAAATCTCCAGCAGTTGCATGTAAAAACGCCAGTCGCCCAGTGAATCGCCGAGCACCGCTTCCATGGTCATGACGTGGCTAATCGGCTGATCGGGGTCAATATTGCCGACCGCCTGCTTCACGCCCGCCACCAGCCCGGCCTCCCGTTCACGCGTTGTGCGCAAAACCAGGTTCTCATGCAGGTGCGCGCGCGTCGCGCCTCCAGGGAAAACTTCCGGCTGCTGCAGGTACGAAGCGTACACGAAAGGAGGCGTCTCCTCCCCCAACCCCCAATGTTTCACGTCGCCCACCACGCCAACAATCTGCCGCGGTCGCGGCTGGTCCACCGGGTAGGGATCGTAACGCAACAAAATCTGCTGCCCGATGGGATCTTCATTCGGGAAATATTTGCGCGCGAACGCCTGGTTGACGTCAATCACCCACGGCGCGCTCTCCGAATCGTGCTCGTCAAGACAGCGGCCCTTCACCAAGGGAATCTTCATCGTGCTGAATATTCCTGCGCTGATCTCGCTGTATCCGGCGTGCGCGCGGTTATCCTGCGAAGGAACCGCATGGCCGAGAATCGAAAACGTATATCGTTCCGAGCAGCAGCGCAGCGGCAAAGCGCCGATCAATCCCGCGGATTCCACACCGGGCAACGCACGCGCGTTCTCCAGCAAGCGCGTGTAAAAAGTTGTCGCGGTTGGCAAAGTCCTTTCCATGTCGCCACCCGGGACGCGCTCCAGATATTTGCCGCCTTCGGGCAATTGAAATTCCATGGTGAGCAGGCGGTGGTAATCGAATCCGGGGTGCACGCGCTTCAAATGTAAAATGGTATTGATCATCAATCCCGCGCCGACCAGCAGCACCATCGCGAGCGCGACTTCGGAAATCACTAAGCCGTGCCGCGCCAGGCGGCTCGCTGCCGAGGTCGTTTTGCGTTCGCTCTCGCGCAACACTGCATTCAGATCGGGGCGCGAAGCTCGAATCGCCGGAGCCAGCCCGAACAGAATTGCCGTCAGCAGGGACACGCCGAGGGTAAAAAGCAGCACTCGCCCGTCTAAGGTGATCGAGTCCGCGTTCGGAAAATCATCCGCCAGCGAGAGAAATACTTTGATGCCCACAAAAGTCAAAATCGTTCCCAGCACCCCTCCCGTAAACGCCAGCAACGCGCTTTCCGTCAGCAGTTGCCGGATCAGGCGGCCGCGCTCCGCTCCCAGAGACATGCGCAAAGCATATTCCTTGCGCCGCGTCTCGGTGCGGAACTGCATCAGGTTCGCGACGTTCACGCAAGCAATCAGCAGCACAAACGCCACCGCGCCAAGCAGCGGATAGAGGGCGTTGCCCGCGCCGCGGTACAAATCTTGCTGCAACGGAATCACTTTGTCGCCCAGGCCTTTATTTGTATCGGGGAAATCCTGCGCCAGGCGCTGCGCGATCACGTTCATGTCCGCTTGCGCTTGCCCCAGCGTGACGCCCGGCTTCAGCCGCCCCACCGGCATCAGCCAGTGATCGAAGCGCGCGTTGTACCGTTTGTTCGCTGGATTGATGGGCTGCCAGATATCAATCGGATATCCGTAAAAGGGCGCAAATCCCGGCGGCATCACCCCCACGATCGTCGAAGCCACTCCTTCGATGTTGACGCTCTTTCCCAGCACGCGCGGGTTGCCGTTGTAAGCGCGCTTCCAGAATGGACTGCTGATCACGACTGTTTGCGTCAGGTCCTGCTGCTCTTCCGCAGCGAAAATTCTCCCCAGAACCGGTTTCGCGCCCAGCATGTCGAAAAAATCCGGCGTCACGTATTGCGTGTGCAGCGTTTGCGGCTCGCCGGCGCCCGAAACGATCGCGCGATCCGTGAAACTGCTCAACGAAATATCCTCGAAGACGTGATTCTGTTTGTTCCAGTCCACGTTTTCCGCAATCGGCGGGGCATTCAGGGAATCCGGGTGCGCCTGGTCCGTCTGCCAGATCACCACCAGGTTTTGCGGCTGCGGGTAGGGCAGAGGACGGTAGAGCAGGGCATTCAGCACGCTGAAAATCGTGCTATTCGCGGCAATTCCTAGAGAGAGCGAGAGAACCACCACGGCGAGGAATCCCGGACTTTTGCGCAGACTGCGCGCCGCGAATTTGATGTCAGCCCAGAAAGTCTCGAACACCTGAGATGTGCTCATCTCCGCGTTACCTCCTGGCCAGCATCATTCAGCTACCACCAGAGGATACGACGCCAGATTTTACGTTGTGTGGGTCTACCGTCGTCAACAAACAACTATTCGGCGTTCCAAGTCTCGGCACACACTGCTGTCACAGAGTCAGACGAACGAACCAACGCAATGGTAGCCACCGCAACCATTCGTAGTCTGATACGAGGCTCTCCGCACGAAAGTTCCGACGGTTGTTTTGGGAGCATTAGGCAGGAGCGACAGTAAAGTGCTGCAGTGTAGGGGCGGGTCTAAGACCCGCCCCCTACGGTCGATCAGGTTCCTTACGTCCCGGTATTCCGGCTACTCTAAGTGAGGAAATCCTTCATCCATTCCGGGCGCGTGGGCGTAACCTTCGCGCGCAGCCGCGATAACTTCGCCCGCAGCTGGTCCACATCTAGCCCCGCCGACTGGCACACCAGCGGAAAATCCTTCGGATCCTGGAACAAATATTTCTCGGCCTCTCGTTTGGCGCGCAACGGACCCGAAATCCAATCCTGAATGGTGCTTACTACCACTGCCTGCCACAATCGCGTCTCCACCGTCGCATCGTGCTCAATCACCATCGTCGCGTACGAGTTTGTCATTCGGGGCCCCCAGGAGTTCTCATTGAATTGTTAAGGTAAGTAACGCGAATCAGCCAAGAGCATCAATGCCGCCAAGCGCCGCACGAAAATCGCTAACTCTCAGAAAATGTGCTGTTTCGGTCAAGAGTAAATGTGAAAGAAACGCAGGACTTAGTAGCGATCCGCCGCTAATCGCGCGGCCAGCCCATTCGCGTCCGATCGCAACTCCCGCCCGCCGTGGAAATTTTCCCTGTACCCAGCAAGTTTTTCGCACGTACCGCCGATACAACCCTGTCCGTCCCGTTGCTCTAACCCTCGCATACGGAGACCCGGTCGCGACCGGTTTTCCCGCCCCATCGTCACCAGCAGTTTCGCGCCGCATCCGGTCGTACGCACGACGCACCTAGTTGAATTTCTCAACCGCCGTTGATTTTTTCAGCGCCATCCTACCCTGTTCTCCGCGCGTCCAAGACGCCCAGCCATCGCATCCCGCACATTCCACGAGAGATGAACCGCGATTGCTCCCTTCTGGACATTGGGTGCCGAATTGCCTAGTATCCGCATAATCTGCGGGGCAAACCCGCACAAAGGAGAGAAAATCATGGCGCAAAAGACCACCCGCAAAACCAAGAAAGTTCTGAGCAAAGGGAAGAAGCTGCCCAGGGTAAAGCCGCTCCGTGCAGACAAGGTCCCATACTTCACGCCCACTCTGGAAACCGTGATCATCAACGGCTATTGAAATGCCGCGGCCGTCCGCCCGCAGGCAAGCAGGATCGGAAATTTACGGCTGCCGGACGGTTGCCCAGGGCCAAACGAATTGCTGTCCCGTCACACGGGAGGTCGCCAGGTAACCTTGTTGACCGCGAAGCAGGCTACCTTGGGCGATTGGGTTAAACCTTGACAGGTTCCAACCCACCGAATGCGGCAGAGCGCTCCGCAGCCATAGCGATTTGCCGCATGAACCCTTTTCATCCGAACTCCCAGTAAAGTGATGCCTCCGCGCCAGCCTGTTCCTCCGCTTCAGCGTTTCAAATATCCCGCGGTAATCTTCGGCAACGCGCTGGGCGATCAACTCCTGGCGCTCCCAGCGCTGCGTGCGCTGGCGGCTATTTTCCCCTCGCGTCTTGCCCTGATCTGCATGCCCGGATTTCGCCGTAAATTCTTCTCCGATCTTCCGTTGCGCTCCGTCTGCGAAATCACCATGCGCGTCCGCAAAGGCCAAAGGCTTTTCGATTCCGCCTCCGTGGCAAAAAAGATCGGCAAATGCGACCTGCTGCTCTCTCTCAATCCCTGGACCTCGCCGTCGCTCCGCCGCCTCCTGCGGCGTCTCTCGCCGGAACTATCCATCGGCCTGCTGCAGCCGTTCGAAGTGATTCTGGCTCGCTCCCCCACGAAGCACATGATGGATACTGCCTTTCGCGTCCCGGCTTACCTGGACCTTTCATTGCGCTGCGAGGAGTTTGCAATCCCGCCGCGCCTGCCCGCTCGCGTGCGTCCGCGAATCCGGGAATTTCTAAAGAGCGTCGCGCCCGGCAAACGCGTCCTCGCCATCCACAACGAAACTAAACACGAAAAGCTCTGGCCGCCAGACCGCTTGGGCAAGCTCGTCAACGAATTTCTGCGGCGTCATCCGGATTTCGTGGTTTTCATTCTCGATCTTGCGAGGCCCCGGTGGCACACCGCAACATTCGCGGACCGCATCATCCATTCCTACGGCTTGCCGCTGCCTTACGCCTTCGGACTGCTGCGCGAAAGCGAACTTTTCCTCGGTGTGGACTCCTGCCTGCTCCATGCGGCGGACCTCTTCCGCGTGCCCGGCGTCGGGCTGTTTGGGCCTACCGATCCGCGGCGGTGGGGATTTCGCTTCGCGCATCACCACCACATTCGCGATCGCCGCGGCCTGCATCACATATCCCCGCAGCGCGTGCTGCAAGCCCTCGAATCGCTGCTCCGCTCCACGCGTCACGGCAAGTCCAAGAAGGCAAAGTAAGACGCCGCCATTTGTCATCGTGCGACCTAAATCGCCGCGTTCCGCAAGCGCGAAGCCAACGCCCGCCATCCGGCCAACGGAACGCGTGAGGGCAAATCACAACGCAGGGGGGATTTATGCGGCAGTAGAAGTTTCTGGTCGTATGAATTCGATGCGGTCAATCGTCACGGCAATTCCGTACAAGGCCCCGGGCTCCCCGGGCAACTCCCAAACACGCAGGGTTTTCGAGCTCGCGCGCACCAGGACGCACGTGGTGCGCTCCTTCTCCGCCGGAAGGCAGAAGCTAAGTTCGAGGCTTGCTCCCAATTCGAATGTAACCTGCGAGTGGAACAAAATCCCGGTCCGCGAAATATCTTGCAGCTGCCCCGTGTAGTATTCCGGCACACCGCCCTTGGGCGCGCACACGTGCAACGGAACGTGTACCGAAAATCGTGCGGCTTTGCGGTTTTCTATCATGGGCTGCCCCAGCAAACCACGTGCAAGCCCATAGCCATCGAAGAATCGCTCCGCGATTGCAACGAAAGCGCTTGCTGCAACTCCCTGCGCAACGTGCCGCCCCGCGTTTCATCCACGCTGCAGATTTTGCCCGGTTGCGCAGCAGGCACGAAGTTGAGCCGCGCCGCTTTACGCAAAGCAATTTGGAGCTGGAAGGAAGTCGCGCAACTCCCCTATGGAAGCTGCTTCAGGGCTTTGCGGCCTGCCGGTTAGGGAAGTTTGGCGTGAATTTCGGAATAATAAATTCCTGAATCACGTTCACGGCGGCCGACGTCCCAATCCCGATCAACGTATTCTCAAACGTCAGTACCGTGCCGTCGCGATTTTGCGACGGATAGTACAAATTGGAAATCCCGCCCGCCGCCAAACTGCCCAGAATGCTCGAATAGTTCGGCTGCCAGCGCCCGTTGTCGCCCTTGCAGATCACGGCGTTCGCGATCGCGTACATCAGCCGTTCGCGCACCGTGCCCGTTCCCTTGTAAAAATATCGCGGGTCCTGTTTTAGCAGCGAAGGCAGTATGGCGGCGCCGATAAACGTGCTGGTAACCAGATTCCCGTATGCCGCGCCGTACCTCTTTGCATAACCTTGCGCGCCCTGTCCGTATCCGCTGTAATCGTTTTGCCACTGCTGGACGCCCGCAATGCCGCCGATCAATACGAAGTTCACCGGGTCAATCGTGGATCTCCACGCGAGCTTGAACTTTTGTTTCGACGAGAGCGGCACAGCGTCGGGGATGTACGTCACGTAGAAGTTCGGAATCACTCCGAAGACGCGCTGCTTCTCTTGAATCTTGATCTCTTCTTCCGCCAGTTCCACGGGCGATAGCGCGACGCGCACCTCCGTCACCGCCGTCGCAATCGTCAGCACAATTTGCGGCACCACGCAATATTCTCCCGGATGGAGCTCGCCGGAAACTACCTGCGTAGCAAACCCCTCGGTCGTCACCGTGATGTGGAACGCTCCCGGCGGAACATTCGCGAAGGTGAATTGCCCGTCGTTGCCGGACAGCGCCTCCTGGCCGGGTGCCTGGTCGTCGCGCGTCAGTTTCACGTGCGCTCCGACGACTGCCGCTCCCGCCGAATCCAGAACCGTCCCGTTGACGAAACCGGTCACTTGTTGCTGAGCTTGTTGGGCTTGTTGAATTGGCACAGGTTGCGGTGTGGCTGCCGGCGCCTCGCTGCCGGGCAGCACCTTCGAAGAGTTCTGGGATTGTGCCAGGGCGGGGAAGCCGCAAAACAGGAAGCAGAGGCCCAGCCAGAGCACGCTGCCGCGACGGGGCTTCCGGAAGCCTCCAGCCAGGCCGGCGTGGGTCCCGCCTCTATGCGTAAGTTTCACGTTTACTGGATTATAGCCGTCGTTGTGTACCCCATCAGCCATTAACCTTTGATTGTGCGTAGTTGGTTCAGGTTGTCCACCTGCCATCAGTAGTTCCATCACGGCACGGCTCAGCTGCGGCCCGGAGCCTTTAATGCAGCAGCCCAAAAACCATCACGCCCGTTCGCGTTCCGATGAACACCTTGCCATTCGCAATCATCGGCGTGATGTATTTGTTGTCCGCAAACACATCGCGAATGCCGGCCTGGTTGCTGTTGTACAACTCGTTCGCCAGATTGCTCGCGTCGTAAGCGTGCAATACACCCGCGTCGTCGCCGTGTGCCTCCACGGCCCAAACGATCGCATCACTACTGCCATTCGCCGAAATGCTGGGAGTAGTTCCCGGATATGCAAATATTGCCGCCGTTTTCGAAGCTGGTTTCGGCAGCAGCCTGGCATTCGCGATGGAAAAAGCCTTCAAAGAATCATTCACGGCGCCAATATAAACCGTGCCCGCGGAATACGCGGGCATCGCCCACACTCCTCCCACAAACGCATGGTCTATCTTCTGATAAATCGCGTTGTCTTTCGGAGTGCTGAATTTTCCCATCGCATTGCGATTCGCCACGTAGATACGTTTGTCCTTGCCTGCGCCCACCGCCAGTTGCCAGATATTGCCCGCGTCATCCTTTAGGTCTGGTAACACCAGCGCTCCGCCTGACCCGAGATCGAGGTCCTGGCGTGATTCCGCGTCGGTATCGTGCATGTCGAAATAATCCGCCACCGTGAGTTTCGTGCCGCTCGGCGCTAGCTTCAGAAATCCATTGCCGAAATCGCCATGAATCGGGAAGCCCGCCGGGTTCAATGTGCTGTCGAAGGTGCCGTTGCCATCCAAAACATATATGTAACCCTGCGGATCCGCCGCTGGCCCCGCGCCGGACATCCATATCGCTCCATCGCTCCCATTCGGCGTGACGTTCAGCACCTGCACCTGCTCCAGCGTCGCCGCGCTGTAGCCGATCACCCATCCGGTGTAATCGCCCTGGTCGCAGTGCGAAGCCCAGCTCGTGTACACCACTCCGTCCAGCAATAGCAGCGAAGCGCGTTCCTTGTATTCTTTCGGATCGAAACTCGTCTGGCCCCTCAGATTCGGGTACGTCGCGCCGATCGTCGCCGGGCTCCCGGACATCTCCGCGCCCGTCGCGATGTCCAGCGCGTGCAGCCGCTGGAAATAATTTCCGTCGGCGTCCTTGGACATCGCCACCAGATATATCGTGCCGCGGTCGCCGTCGTAGGTGATTACGGGCGTGGAGGTAATGCCGATCTCCGGGCTCACTTGCCCGCAATTGCGATCGTCGCTGGGAGTTTCGTCCGGGCCGAGCACCGTGACCCGCCACAGCTGCGCCAGACTGTCCGCATCGAACGCATAAACCGAATCGTGCTCGGTGGCGGCAAACACCACGTTATGCGCGCGTCCCGCCACCAGCAGGTTCGATACGTACAGCGGTTCGGCGTCCACCAGTCCATCCACTTCAAGAAATCCCAGCTTGCCGAAGCCGCTGGAATTCACGTTCCCTGGCCTCAGAGTCTTTTCTTCGAGGTTCTGCCCCGTGCGCGCCAGATCGTTGTGGTAAGTGAGCACGCTCACCGTGCTTGGCGAGGGCGGATTATCGGCAAGCGCCGGCGCATTCTTCCAGGGCCAGCTGAAACCCGAATTGTCGTCCCCGCTGCCGTTGCTCTTTGTGCCGTGAAAACTTCTATGAAGGCCAATCGCCAGAAACAATAAAAGAAATATGGCCGCTATGAATGGCACCACCACCACCGCTCGTTTTCGCAAACCAGTTCTCCCGTATCAACATGCTCCTAATTGACGCGTTCCCGTCGTTCATGGTTTCGCGCAAAGTCGCGCGATCCGGGCCGCGCAGGGAACGTAACGCAGCGGCTGCAGCGTCCTGCCTCAGGTAAGGAGGGGGCACGCCAGCTTCAACCCAGCTTCCATCAGAATGTTCCGCGAGGGTCGCAGCTCGGCGGCCGTCACGCGAACCGCGACGCAGTGCTTGACGACACTCCGCAAGGCGGAGTAACGTCGCGCGCAGCGACACAGCCGAACCGGCCAGTTTCTACCGCGACCGTGCTGCCTCTCTCCGTCCGCGGCTCGTTGCGAATTGACGCCAGGTGGTGCGACGGAAACGAGTCGCGGCGCTCGTCCCCTGGTTCGGCCGAGTTGCTCGCTGCGCTAATTTCGTACCCGAAAGGAGAACGCATGAGAACCTTCATCTCGAGATCATTCGCAATACTTTCTGCCGCCTGCCTGGCGCTGTCTTTCGCCGTCATCGCTACCCGCGCGCAGAGTTCCGCATCCGACGAACTCAAGGTCACGCCCACGGCCGCCGACCACGCCGCGGCCGCTTCTGCAAAAAAAGTGTACCAGCACGCTCGCCCAGCCAATAATCCGACGGGGCAGGAATTGCGCGGTCGCGAAATCGCCGAACACAGATCAATGTTTAAGGGCTCCTCCGCCGGCGCGAGCGGCGGTGGCATAGTCAGATATCCGGGCGACGTAACCTACCAGGGCGGTGACGTGGTGCAGTTCGCCGCCTTCCACGCGGTCTATCTGTTGCCCGGAAGTTCTTGCCCCGTCGCTGTCTGCTGGGGCGATCCCGAAGGTTTCCTGCGCAACCTCGGCCAAAGCAATTTCATCCATCTCGCGGACCAATACATCCGACTGTTCGGCGGGGACCGTTACACGGTCGGATTCCACGCCAAGGTCGCTTACACTCCGCCGAACGTTCCGCTGACGGACCTGGACATTCTCTCGGTGGTGCATGCCGTCGCGTCGGCCTCCGGCGATACGGGCTACGGCCACATCTATCACATCTTTCTGCCGCCGGGGCAGGACGAGTGTTTCGACTCGACCTTCACCGAGTGCTATTCGCCCGACAATTTCAACACGTTTTATTTTTGCGCCTACCACAGCAGCGTGGATTTCTCCGACATCGGCCACGTTCTCTACACCGTCGAGCCATATCAGAACGTTCCCGGCTGTCAGGTCTATCCCGGTTCGCCGAACGGCATGCTGGTGGATTCCACCGATACGGTGCTGAACCACGAATCGTTTGAAACCATCACCGATCCCGACGGAACCGCCTGGCTCAACAGCACTTCGAACGCGCTCTACGGCGACGAAATTGCCGACGAATGCGAGTTCGTTGTCGTTATCGGGCAAAATGCCTATTTCGATCCGCCAGTCTTCAAGATTGACGGACATCCCTACGCCGTGCAATCCATCTACTCGAACGATGCGCACGCCTGCGGCACCGCGCCATAGACTCTCGTGATCGGCGCTCGCGCTAACCGGAACAGGGGCGGAATTGTTCCCGCCCCTTTTTTATTTATTGTGGCGGCGATTTTCGGCCAACCGCGTGCATCGCAATGTTAGTCCGCGGTGATTCTCACTGAAAGCAAGCCCCAGCGCGGTCACGGCGTCGGCGTGGATGTGTTCGGCCCTGCGCCCCTCAGATACTGGTTGAAGAATGCCAGTGTTCCCATGGCCAGTTCGCGGCGCGCGGCCGGTTCCTGGAACGTATGATCGCTCTCCAGCTGCAGGAATTTCACGTCGGCGCCGGCTTTCACGAGCGCCGCATCGAGCTCTGCCGCCTGCGCAACCGGCACCATCTGATCGCGCGTGCCGTGGATGATCAGAATCGGCGCATTCGATTTTGCCGCGTGCCAGACCGGCGAAGCGTCGCGCCAGACCTCGGGGTGCGTCTCGTAATCTGCTCCCAGAAAATCGGCGAGGAACTTTGCGTTGGGGGCGTCGTGTTCCGCGGTTAGGTCCGTGGGACCGCTGGCCTCCACCACCGCCTCCACTTTGCTCGAGTACTTCGCCAGCGCCGCATCGGAATTGTCGCGCGTCTCCACCATTCCCAGCAGCAACGCCAGCTGCGCCCCCGCCGAGTGACCGTACGCCCCAATGTGTTCGGGATCCACATTATATTTCGCGGCATTCGCGCGCACCCAGCGTACCGCGCGCTGCACATCGTCCAATTGCGCCGGCCAGCGATTCGCGTTGTCGTGATATAACCGGTAATCCACCGTCACCGTCACAAAACCAGAAAGCGCCAAAAATCTCGCCAGCGGATGCATCGTGGATTTGTCGAAGCTGGTCCAGCCGCCGCCGTGAAGCAAAATCACCGCCGGACGCGGCGCCCCGGTACTGTCCGGGGGTTCATAAACATCGAGCAGCAGCGTCTGGCCGTCCGCCAGGCCGTAAACCAGATTGTCATGCACCAGCTCGACGCCTGGCGGAACCGGCGCTGCCGCTTGGCTGGCCGCGGCCGCAGGAGTGGCGGGAGCGGACTGCTGCGCGCGCAGCGCCGGCATCGCGGCAGCGATACAAACCGCAATACAGACCGCGAATAGCATCAGCCTCTTTCGCACGTCTGGAATTATAACGCGATGCCCGCCGCACCACGGGCGGCGTTTTCCGGCGCGCCGCCGCGCAAGCCGGAGCCCGCCGCCGGCAGGGTGATTATTGCAACCCCACGGTTGCATTTCATTCGCGTCGCTGCTATCCTGCAACCCGGAGGTTGCACATGAACATGGACGCGAACTCGCTGGACCGGATCGAAAAGAAAGTCTTGCTGCGGGCTCCGCGCGCGAAGGTTTGGCGCGCCCTCAGCGATTCCGCCGAATTCGGATTATGGTTCGGCATGAAGGTGGCAGGACCGTTCGTCGCCGGCAAAACGGTGCGCGGCGTGATCGTGCCGACAACTGTCAATGAAGAAGTCGCGAAGATGCAGAAAGCCCACGAAGGCAAGGCCATCGAACTCCACGTCGTCGCAGTCGAGCCAGAGCGCCTCTTAAGCTTCCGCTGGCATCCCTACGCAATTGAGCGTGACGTGGACTACTCGGAAGAACCGACCACCCTGATCGTTTTCGAACTCGAAGACGCCGAGGGAGGCGTGCTGCTGACCGTCACTGAATCCGGGTTCGCGCAAATTCCGCTCGAGCGCCGCGCCAAGGCATTCAAAGCCAACGAAGGAGGCTGGAGCAAGCAGATGGAACTGATCAACGCCTATGTCACCGGAAATTACGGCCCCCGGTCCGCGAACGCCGGCTCCCAGGCGACCGATGCCTAGTCGCGCCCGCATAATTGTGCACGATGCGCGGGGCCGCGCCCGGCGCCGCACCGCTGGTTCTGCCCCGGCTTTCGCCACAACTTTCGCGGCGCTGGGAGACCAGACGCGCTTGCGTCTCCTCGCGCGCTTGAGCGCGCGGCCCGGTGCCGATGGAGCCATGTCCATCACCAAACTGACCGCGGAGTTCCACGTCAGCCGCCAGGCCATCACCAAACATCTGCGCGTGATGGAACACGCCGGCCTGGTTCGCAGCAAGCGCCGCGGACGCGAGCGTATCTGGCAATTGCGCGAGCGTCGCCTCGCCGAAGCGCGCCATTACCTCGCCCAAATTTCGCGGCAGTGGGACGACACTCTGAACCGCCTGCGCAATTTCGTCGAATCCTAAGGCCAACGACCCGACGAAGGTAGGGGCGCTGCTTGCTGCGCCCCAGCTTGCCAGGCCGATAAAAGCATCGTAATCCGGGTCTCGGACCGAGCGGAATATCGGCGCTCATCAGAGAGATGTCCCGAAAATCATCCCATCGCGCGACAAGATGTGATACTCAGGCGCTGCGGTGCGCCGCATGCTCTACAGAATCGCTCGCCAATCCGACGTCCCCGCCATGGCTCGCCTGCGCGCCGCGAACCTGCCTTCCGAAGAGGCTTGGACCGCGCGCATAGCCAGCTATCTTGCGAAAGAACATCATCCGCGGCACGCGCTGCACCCGCGCGTCGCCTACGTCGCGCTCAACTCCCGCGCCGTAGTCGGCTACATCGCCGGACACCTCACTCGCCGCTACGATTGCGACGGCGAGCTGCAATGGATCAACGTCACGCCGGAACAGCGGGGAACCGGCGTAGCCGCGGAACTTCTCCGCCGCCTCGCCCGATGGTTCGTAAAGCAAAAAGCCCTGCGGGTCTGCGTGGACGTGGAACCAACCAACGCCGTCGCCCGCCGTTTCTACAAAAAACACGGGGCGCAAACCCTGAGCGACCACTGGCTATTCTGGCCAGACATTGGCATCGCAATTCGCAAACCGCACACGAAGGCGCAAGCCAAAAAGCCAACTGCGGAGTTCCGCTTTCGGTCGCGCCAAGAGCCACGCAGTTGATAGCCGGAATGAATGGAAGGTCTAGAGGCTGCATCACGAATGGGAAATCTTTGTAGGCCGTCGCTTCAGCGACGACACCAACTCGCGCAAAATCACTGCGGCTTTAGCCGCTGACGTACGCGTCGGGCCGTCGCTCATACGATGCGCGATAGGGATCGTAGATTTGCGAGGTTGAGGCATCCTAAAATGAAAAAGGGAGGAAGTCCGAAGACGTCCTCCCTTCACTCACGCAGATCAAATGATTACTGCAATGGGGGGAAGCCGGAGGTGGAGCAAGGCGCCGGGATCACAACACCCGCCGCGTTCACACGCACCACACCAGTTTCGTCCACACAGTAGCTGGCCGTACCTGTCGAACCCAGGGTGATCGGAGTTGCACTGATCGAAAACCCGGTGTCGCCAGACGCACCGCAAGCCGCCGGAATACCAGCGGTCAGAGCGACCGTGCCGTTCGGGGTAAACACGAACACATAACCGCTCTTCTGGTTCGGAGCCGTCGAAAGAACTTCGTCAATCAAGCCCGCGTTCGCGCAGCTACCGGAACCGGCAGGACCACCCAACTGGGCCAGCGTCAGCGTGAAGCCGTCGCTGTAGGTGGACGAGAAAGTTTCCTCAGCCGAAGACATCGTGCGCAGCGCGCCGACCGCCGAAGCCTGGTTCGCGGCAATCTTCGCGCGGAGCAGGTTCGGGATAGCAATCGCCGCGATGATCAAAATAATCGCCACGACGATCAACAACTCGATCAACGAAAAACCCTTCTGATTCCTCTTCATTTTTTCTCTCTCCTATAGGAAGGTTTTCTGAGATTAGGCGGTAACACCGACTGGGGTTTCACTACGTTATAAGGCAAGAACAGTTCCAGATTGAACCGTTTGTGCCGTGTAACCGACGGCCATGCCTTCTCTATGAAATTCAAGGATTTACGCAGTTCCCGCACAAAAAAGCCGACGTTTGTACCTTTCGCAATGCGATATGCCCCCAAAAAGTGACCTTTTGCGACCAGCAGTCACGACGAAAAGGGTCATCCGGCCGATACCGAGATCCGCGCCGGCAGCGCCCTTCGCCGCTTCAAATGCCTGCTGATTCCTACCACCAACCGCAGCGATCTTAGCGCAAGAAAATCCGCCATTCCAACAGACGCGGCAATTGCTAATAAGTTGCCAGTCGTTCCGAAATTTTCGGAGGATGATCGCGCGCCGAACCGTGCGCCTAAGGAAGCGTCGTCCAGAGGGTCCATCGAAAGCTTCGCATCAAATCACGGCATCGTCGGCGGTGGCACGGAGCGACTCACTTTTCGATTTACGACGCGTACCAGCACATTCTCGAAACGCTTCCATCTCGCATCGCGTCTATGTCACTGATACTCGGCGCGCTCGATTTCACCAAAATTCATAAGCGAAGGCGTTTTGCGGCCTTTCGCATCGAGGTACCCGACTCATGCTCATCGTCACCCGCAACCGCAGTTGTGGACACGCGCGTTTCGTCGGTTTTTCTCTCGCGGCCCTGGCGCTGCTCTGCGCCGCCGCCGCAGTTTCCGCGCAACAGAAACCCACGCCAACGCCAGCCTCGGCCGGCACAAAAATCTACCTCGACGTCGTCGTCAACCCCAAGTCCGGGCCGCCGGTCACCGGCCTCGCGCAACAGGACTTCACCATCCTCGATAACAAATCTCCGCAAACCATCACGTCGTTCCAGGCATTCAGCGGCCGCCAGGCCCCCCTGCAATTCGTCGTGGTGATTGACGCGGTCAATAACAACGTCCAGACCACAAACTATGCGCGCCTGCAGATTGATAAATTCCTCCGCGCCGAAGGAGGCCAGCTCGCCTACCCCTTCGCTTTGGCGCTGCTCACCGATCAAGGCATCCAGCCGCTCACGGATTACTCGAGCGACGGCAAAAGGCTAGCTGACGCCCTGGACAAGCAAAACATCGGTCTGCGCATCGTCGGGCGCTCTGCGGGTTTCTACGGTGCCGCCGATCGCCTCGAATATTCCCTCAGCGCGATGCACCAACTCGCCGCCGGCATGGCCGCGCGCCCGGGACGCAACATCATCCTGTGGGTTTCTTCCGGTTGGCCGCTGCTATCCGGCCCCGGCGTCGAGCTCACCTCGAAGGAAGAGAAGCAGATATTCGCCGATATCGTAAGTTTCTCCGCGCAGTTCCTCGCGGGCCGTATCACTCTTTACGCCGTCAGTCCGCTCGGCGCGGGCGAGTCCGTCTCCCGCGGTACGTATTACAAACAATTCGAAAAAGGCATCATCAAACCCAACCAGGTAAGTGCAGGCAATCTCGCCCTTCAGGTCCTGGCGCTGCAGAGCGGCGGCCAAGTTTTCGATTTCAATAACGACGTCTCCACGCTCCTGCTGGATTGCATCTCGGACTCGGTGCCATACTACGAACTCGCCTTCGACGCGCCTCCCTCCGAGCGCCCCGACGAATACCACCACCTGGAAGTAAAAGTATCCAAGCCCGGCCTTACCGCCCGTACTCGCGAAGGCTATTACGCCCAACCGCAATCGCACAACTGAACGTCCGCCGGAATAGGTGGGTCCCTCTAGTGTTCAGCCGCGCCCTTTTGCGCTTCGGATGAAGCCGCGGGAGCGCGAGCTGTTGGAATTGACTATGTAGCAGTCGCGGTCTTCCGCGCCGTACGGCACGCACCGGCCATCTTTCCTTCATCGCTGCCGCGAACGATGTCGCGCGTGTTCTGGCGCTAACGAAATCGCGCCCGCCGCCACAACGAGCCTCCGCCACCGGGGCCCGCCGATACCCCCAAGCCTTTCGCTTGCAACCCGCGCCGCATTGCGCTAGATTCCGCCACCGGCTTCAGCATAATTTCATTTGTCTCTCGGGCGGGAATAAGCGTAGGATGCGGGTCAAAGGGGTTCAGGTCCTGGTTTTGACTAGGTAACTGACTCGCACTTAGGCCGCGCCGACTCCCCTCGAGTGATTCTTGCCGCTGAAAGAGATGTACCTGCAGGTTGGAGGGTTTCGCGAAGGTTCGGGGCGAGCGCCAGCGATGAGATTTCCCCTTTACCCTTCGGTGCCGTTAACGGTTGTTGCGTGCGTTTGTGCCTGCTTCGCTCCCAGCGTGACCCGGGCCGCTCCCCTCCATCCTCCCGCACCGCCGCCACAAGAAGCGCAGGCCAACGCGCTGGCCACGGTCGCCATTCCTGGTCCGCTTCGCTCGTTCCTGCGCATGGCTGGCATCAGCCAGAAAGTCACGCCCGAAGAAGTTTTGCCGCTCCTCGCTCGTAACGTGTTTCTCCTTGGCTATCAAGGCTCGGGCTACACCGCGCGCCCCACCGAATTTCTGCTTCTGCTCCGCCGCTACGTGCAGCAGTCCAGGGAACTGGCCGCGCTGGCGGGTCCCGGTGGCGTGATTCACGTTTCCAATTGTGCCGACGCGAAAGACCTGCTCGAAATCCTCGGCTATCGCACGCGCCCGGACTGCGGGAAGAGCAATACCTACGTCGAGACCGCCGACGCGCGCCGCGCCTTCCTCACCATTGACTCCGGCTTCCCGCTCCCGGACCTCGAGAAAACCTTGCAGGGAGGAGAACCCTTCTCCTATCCGTATCCCGGCTCCCAACTACCCATTTTTCTCACTCAGCACGAATGGATGGCTGCCGGTAAAGATGCCGGCAAAGACCTAAACGGTCGCACGCTGCTGGATGCGCTTCTGTACGACCGCGCTCTCTCTCGCCTGTACTACGCCTGGGCCCACCTGGATCCGGAAACGCAGGACGCCCTGTTGCATTCGCCCGGTTTGAAGAAATTGCTCCCGCTCGCCGCTCCCTTGGATTTCTACGGCAACTACATCACGGTTCGCTCGGGCCGTGTCGTCGTGCCCGGTGGCCCGGACGCGGAATCCGCATGGAAAGATCTGGTCGGCGCCAGCCCGCACTCTCCGGGAGAATTTGTCCCGCGTCTCCTCGAAAAAGATAACGGTTGGCTGGCGGCTTACTACGACTCCTTCGCCCGCATCAGCGCGGACCAGCAAGCCCGCTTTCTCGAGGGCTCTCGCTTGCAACGTTGCTACAACGCGCTGCGCGGGAAAAACACCACTCCGTCGGCCACCGCTTCCGTGTTTCGTCCCGATCCCATCCTCTTGCTCCTGATGACTCGCGTGCAATGGGAACCGGACGGCACCCCGCACGTCCCCGGAAATCTCGCTGCCTGGAAAACAATCCTCAATCAGAAAGCCTATGCCGAACTCGCCCGTAACTCCGATGTGGATATCAGAGGTTCGAAGAATGCCAATGGCCTCCTGGAAGTTATGTTCGCCCTCTCGCGTTTTGATTGGGACGGCGGCCCCACCGAAGCCTACCTCGAACTGAGCGAAATAGACTCCAAGCGCCCCGCTGATCGCCGCCTCAGCCCGCAGACCGTCGAATTGATGGCCGGCAAGTTCTTCGAATTTCACGACCAGTATCTGATCTTTTCCGAGTTTCCCGAGCTGACCGATGCCTCCATCGCTACATTCATCACCACTGCGGAGTCCGTGGCAAAAATTCCGGAACGAACTCTCTGCGGCAACGGGATGGGCATATTGGAAGCCAATGTCGCGCTCTGGCAAATCCTCGCGCGCCAGGGTCAGATTCCAGCGCCTCGCATGGACGAGTCCTGGCGCGAAACCCTCCAGCCCTTCGCGCACGTTTCCTCCTCACCGCAGCTTTTCGACGCGGCGCGCGCCTCGCTCGGCGAAGTCCTGCGCGCCTCCACCGGCGAATCCCGTCGCAGCCAGGATGAAATCATTAATTTGCTCGCCGGTCCTCGCCAGACAAACACCGAAGCGCAGCGTGTCCACGCCGATCTGGCTGATAGAATGCGCGCGGCGTTGAACGATCAGCGCTTGGTCTCGCTCGATACTCTGCTCTCGCTGGGCGAAGGCCTCAGCGCCGCCGGGCACGGAGCTTCCACCGACAATCTGAGCGCGCTCGCCGAAGAACTAACCGAATTCCAGATGCCGCGCCCCATCTTCACTCGCGGCGAAAGAATCGAATTTACCGCCGGCACCTACAACAATAAACACACCGACCTCGAGATGCGCACCGACGTCGCAAATCTTTTGAAGTCCCACGCTCCCGCCGCGGAACTCGAGCAAGCTCGCGGCGAACTTGTTCCGTTCTTCCGCGACACGCTCGTCGGTTTGGTTTATGCCTATTACGAACCGCCCGGCGCTCAGGTGCTCCACAATAATCCTCTACTCGTTCGCTCCCACGATTTCTCGGGAGACACCGTCATGGGCTTGGAACTCTACCTCTGGCAGACTCCACGCCTCTTCGGCGTAGGCTCTCCGGCGGGCGGCGGCGCTCATCTGGTCGGCTCGCTCGCGGACTTGCCCTTCGTTCTCGGCGAAATGGAGCAGGATTTCATCGCTCCGGTCAACGTGGCGGCGCTGATCTGGTCGGACGTGGTGCCCTGCATGTTGGCCAATTCCGTCGTCCCGCGCTGGTGGAATGTAAGCCCCACGGAGCTCCACGCCATCGCGCTCTATCAACGCGCGGGCGAAGAACTCCTGGCAGCCTCCCAGCAGAATGAAGAACTGCGCGGCAAAGTCACCGCTATTCTTTCCACCCGCATGATCCCGGAAAGATCCGCGCGCTTATCCCACGCTCTCAAAGCGGGCGAGACCGTGCAAATATCCGCTATGACCACGCCGGCCGATACCTTCTACTTGACCGCTGCATTTCGCAGCAAGTATCCGGACGACACCGCTTCCTGGGGCACGGCCGGCCGCGAACTCGCCGACCTGACTCGCCAGCATTCCGCCGAACTCAACTGGGATCGCTTGTCGGCGGATTTCGGTGTGCCGCATCCCGCGATGGCGCGCACCTACGCCCGTGAACTGCTCAGCGAGGCGCCCTTTCCCGTGTTTCAGGAATATTCCAGCCGCTTGCTGGCAGAAGAGTGGGACTCCACGAATCTCTATTGGGCGCGTCTGGCAGACGAGCTCGGCTATCCGCCCGTCGCGCTCAATCGCCTCGCGCCCGACCTCACCGTTCGCATGGTCGCCAGGATTTTTGCCTCCGATACCAACGATTGGCCGGCGCTGCTCCGCGCCATGCGCGAAACGGGCGAAGAATTTCGGCAGGGAAAGCTGGCGTCGCTGCCCGCGAACGCCGGCGGTTCTCAGCCTTAGTCAGCGGGTGGGCGGCGCGAGCGTTTCGGCATTTGCTCCGCCGGCCCGCGAAATGCGTCAACCACTATCACCGAGGTCCGTCATGCTCAAGCGATGTCTGGTGCTTTCCGCTCTCTTCCTCGCTTTCCTGTTTCTTTTCCCAATCTCTGCGGCGGCTCAGGAAGTGGTCCCCCCGCGCATCAACGTCACGGTTGACCTGGTTCAGTTGAATGTGGCCGTCACTGACGGCAAGGGAAAATATGTCACCGGACTTCGCCCGCAGGATTTCGTCGTCACCGAGGACGGTATAGGGGAAGAAATCGCCAGATTCGGGGAAGGGAATGAGCAAGTGCGCGCGGTCCTGCCCGGCGCGCCGCCGGATGGCGGCCCGCCGCAGGATTCCGCCGCCAATCAGCAACCGGATTCCGGCGCGCGCGTTTCCGCCAGCGAACTCAGCAGTTTGGTCACCGGCGCCAACGTCTTCGTTCTTTTCGATACCAGCAATTATATGTACCGCGGCTTCGTTTTCGCGCAGGACGCCATTGCCGATTTCGTGCGCTCCCTCGAAGGCGCTGACAAAGTGGCGTTCTATTCTTACAGCCGCGATCTTTCCCGCGCCGCCCTGCTCACGTCCGACCGCGCCGAAGTCCTGCGGGCCGCCCGCACCACCGTCGCAGGTGACGATGCCGCGCTCTACAACTGCCTGCTGCTCACCGTGCAGGACGCCGCGCACCTCACCGGTAGAAAAGTGATCGTGGTTTTCTCCAACGGTCCGGACAACGCCAGCGAAGTGCCGCCCGAAGGCGTCGCCGAGCTGGCACAATCCACCGGCACCACCATTTACATGGTTAGCACCGAAACAGCGCACCTCGAACCAATCTCCAACGCCGTCTTCGAGCGCATGACCGCCGCCACCGGCGGCAAAGTTTATTTCGCCAGGAACTGGAAGGACGAACAGGCCGCCTTCGCTTCCATCCGCGACGATTTGGCCCATCTCTATTCGCTCAGCTACTACCCCAAACCAAATCCCAATCGCGGCTGGCGCACCATTTCGGTGAAGCTAGTCACCCCGGAGCACAAGAAATACCGCATCCGCACGCGTGCCGGATATCGCCTCAGAAACACGCGCTACAACTCAGAGAACGTCTCCACCACGGACCAACAAACAATCTCAGCGCACCCGTAGCCGCTGCGCACCGCGCCAGCACAAATAAGGCCTAACCAATCCCGCGTCTCCTGCGCCCCCTCTGCATCCTCTCGTACCATTGGCGATATTCTCGAATTCCGTCTAATATTCCATTCCTATGCACACTGCCGACTCAAAAATCCGCGGCGTAATCGAAAAGCTCGATGCCCTCGCTGCTAAATCCGCTTCCGCGCTTGACTTGATGGCTGGCATCGCCAAACTTTTTCATCAGGAAATGCTGCGTTACAACTGGGTCGGTTTCTACATGCTCGAAAAAGAAGGCCCGCAGGACATGCTCGTCCTCGGCCCTTTCCGCGGCACCATGACTCCGCATACGCGCATCCCGCTCAATCAAGGCATCTGCGGCGCCGCGGCTTCCACCGGCAAGACCATCATCGTGGACGACGTCAATGCCGACCCGCGCTACCTGGCCTGCTCCGTCGAAACCAAATCCGAAATTGTAGTCCCCATCTTCGTAAATAAAATCGTCGCAGGCGAACTGGACATTGACAGCCACTTCCCAGCGGCCTTCACCCCGGACGATCGCACCCTCTGTGAACACGCCGCCACCCTGGTAGGCCGCGCGCTGGAAAAGCAACCCTGAACACATCGGCGTCCGAACGCAGTAGGACTTGCAGCGCCCGCTCGCAAAGCGAGCCGGCAGCCTTCCGCGCCATCGCCAACTCCGTTGTCTCCAGGAAGAGAACCGCATAACATAGCAGCGCCATGAAAATTCCGCGATGCGTCCTCTTCCTGATATTTCTCACCGCGCTCCCCGCGGGCGCGCAACAACCAAAATCGCTCTTCTACATGACCCGCGATCCCAACTCCGTCCGCTCGTTCCTGGCCCACGCCAATAAAATAGACACGCTGGTCCCCACCTGGTACATCGTGGACTCCTCCGGCCTCGTTTCCGGCGGCCCCAATCCTCTCGTCCTCGATACCGCGCGCCAAAATCACGTCCCTGTAATGCCCATAGTTGTGGACGCCGGCTTCGTGCAGGACGATTTTCACAAACTCCTAAGCAGTCCCGCAGCGTACCGCCAGATGTTCACGCAACTAATCCAGGCCTGCAAAGAGAACGGCTACATCGGCTTTCAATTCGATTTCGAAAATATTGATTGGACCGACCGCGACGCTCTATCCGCCATGGTCGCCGAAGCCGCCGCGCTCTTTCACCAAAACAAACTGCAACTCACCATCGCGACCGTCCCCAACGCTCCCGGCGCAGCCGGCGAAACCGCCTACTCCGCGTGGATCTACGAAAATTGGCGCGGTGCCTATGATCTCGCAGCCCTGGCGAAGTCGGTGGACCTCATCTGCCTGATGACTTATGACCAGCACACCCGCCTGACCCCTCCCGGCCCCGTCGCCGGCTGGACCTGGACCGTCAGCAATCTCGACTACGCCCTCAAATTCGTCCCGCGCGAAAAATTGTCCCTCGGCATCCCGCTCTACGGCTACCACTGGTTCGCCGCCGCCCCTCCGCCTGCAAACGTGAAGGCCCCCGACAAAGGCAATCCCTCCGCCGCCTACATCTCCACGCCAGACGCCCTCGATCTAGCCCGCGCCTACGGCGGCCAAATCCAATGGGACGCAACCGACCGCACCGCCTGGCTTTATTTCTATCGCGACAACGAGCGCGAATGGATCTTCTACACCGACGCGCGCACCTTCGCAGCCCGCTACGATCTCGCTAAGCAACGCAACCTGGAAGGGTTTTGCTCCTGGGTCCTGGGCACGGAAGATCCGGCCATCTGGGACCTTCTCCCCTCGCATCCGTGAACAACGCCGCGCGCATTTAGCATTCAACTTTGCACTGTCAACTCTCAACTGCTATGCCCGCTCGCATAAGCCCCCGCACCCATGAAATGCAACGACACATACGGCTCATCTCCCACCACCCAACTGTCGTGTCCCGGCGGCCCCGGCGGGATATAAAAAAGCGTCCCGGCCCGCAGTTCGTGAATCGTGCCATCCTCCATCGCTGCAGTAGCGCAACCGGAAACCACCAACCCTACATGCTCCACATTGCAACGCGTCGCACCCACTCCCGGCCCGACGTGCAGCGACCACCTCCATCCTGGCTGGTAAGTAGCCCGCCCAATCGTCATGCCGCCGATCTGCACCACTTCGAATTTCCCTTTCTCAAACGTGCGCACCTCGTCCGGCTGCTCAAACCTCTTCAGGATCGTCTCCAGCTTCGCCATTTCTCCCTCACATTCCAGTCACGCGCCGTCGTTTTCATCACGTCCATCAGCGCGCCGCCGCTGACGCGTCTTCAATCCTGCCCGCTCCACTCGCTCTGCAATTTCGGCGGCCGCGCCAAAGTCTGCATCACCACGCAATACTGCTCCGTCTTCTCGCGCAATCCCCGCAACTGTTCCGCCGTAGCCCCCGGTGCAACCACGTCAAAATTCAGCCGAATGCTCTCAAACCCCACCGGCACGTCCTTCGCTATCCCCAGGGTCCCGCGCAGATCCAGATCCCCCTCCACACTCACCGCAATCCGCTCGGTAGCAATTCCCATCGCCGCCGCCACCATCTGACACGTAATTTGCGCGCAAGCCGCCAGCGCTCCCAGCAACAGGTCGCCGGAACACGCCCCTGCTCCCGCGCCGCCCACGCCCTTATGCGCTTCCGCCTGATAAATCGCGCGCCCCAGGTCCACCGAGCACGATACCGGCGCATCCGTCTGCCCGCCTTTCGCGCGCAAGGTAATTCGCGAAGCGCTAGGGTCGGCCCGGTATTGTTCCTTCAACGGCTTTTGTAACGCTCGCAGGTCCATCGCAACCTCACTTCTTCGAAAATTTCTCGCTGCCGTCCGCGGCAGGTTCCATCAGTACATTGCTAAGACGCCTTGAAGCCGCTCATCCCGCATGCTAGCATCACCCAAGAATGGTTTCCGGGTCGCGCGCCCAATTCCTGGAAGCGCGGAAGTTCAGTCGCGCCATAACACGCAGAATATCTGCGGGGTCTTAGAGCCTGTGTGAGGATACGAGAATCTTTGTAGGCCGTAGCTTTAGCTACGGCAAAAACGCTGCAAAATCGGACCGGCTTTAGCCGCTGCAGTACAGATTTTGCAGTTCTCACACGGACTCCGTAGCCCTGAGGCCAAATATTTCGACCCGCTACACTCGGTAATCACTGGAGCGCTCATGCCCAAATTCGTCATCGAACGCGAAATCCCCGGAGCCGGTGATATGACCGACGCTCAATTGCGCGAAGCATCCCAAAAATCCGTCAGCGTGCTGAAGGGCATGGGTCCCGAGATCCAATGGCTCCATAGCTACGTCACCGGCAACAAATTGTATTGCGTTTACCTCGCGCCCGACGAAGCCACGGTTCAGGAACACGCCAAGCGCGTTGGCATCCCCTGCAATCGCGTCTCCGCCGTCCGTCGCCTCATAGACCCATCCACAGCGGAATAATCACCACGCAAAATCTCGCGCCCCCTGCCCCACCCAAAACAAAATCACACAGCTCTAGCCCGCCGAAGCCTCCGCGTCGCACATCATCACTTCCTCAATCGCTTTCTCCATCGGCATGTCCCAACCTTCCAACCACGCCGTCGCCCCGGCCGTATGGCTCAACGCGCGCCGCGCCGGATCCAAAATCGCCTCCAGTTTGGCGTGCTCCGCGGGCGTCAGAGGCGCTCCAATATTTTGCCGCAAGGCCGCCGCCGCCCCCGCCAGCCGCAGCGAACGCTCGGCCTGCTGCTGCACCGCCGCCGAACCCGCGCAGCATTCCAGCAGTCGCGCCACCCCGCGTTTATGCTCCAACTCGTGAAAAATCTTCAAACTCTCGCGGTATAAATTCTGCGCTGTCGCGCAATCCCGTTCTTCACGCGCCAGCGTTCCCAGATCCGCCAGCGTTCCGGCGATCCCCCAACGGTCGTTCAACGACCGGAAAATCTCCAGGCCCTGCTCGTACAACGCGCGCGCCCCTGCCAAATCGCCCTGCTCGCGCGCCACGTCTCCTTGATAATTCAGCGACCAGGCCACGCCCACGCGATCTTCCAGCCCTTCGAATATCGCCATGCACTCCGCATGCAACGACCGCGCGTGCTCGTACTCTCCCTGCGACTTCAGCACAATCGCCAAATTGCTCAAAGCGCGCGCAATCGCCTTCAGGTCTCCCAATTCTCTCCAGAGCGCCAGGCTTTCCTGAAACAGCTCGTGTGCCACCGTCATTTTCCCCTGGTCCCGCGCCATCACCGCCAGCGCATTCAGTGACACAGCCGCGCCCTGCTTGTCTCCCAATTTCCGCGCGATCCCGAGGCTCTCCGCCATCATCGCTTCCGACGCAGCGAAATCTCCCTGCTCGGTGGCCAGCACGCTCGCGGCGAAAAGCGCGCGCCCCCGCGCTTTGGTCGGCGCCTCCGCTCCTGGGATATTCAGCAATTTCACGAGGCTGTCGCGACCTTCCGCCAGATACTCGCTCGTCTCCCAGAAACGAAATAGCGCCGTGCCCAGCCGCAACCCCCAATCCACATTCCCGGTTTCCGTGAGCCACTCCACTGCCGCGCGAAAATTGTCGCGCTCAAGGACAAACCGCGCCTGCCACTGCGCCGCTTGCGGAGCGTTCTGCTCCGCGGCCGCTTCTTCGGCCAGTATCAGGCAATACGCGGCATGCGCGCGTTTCGTCGAAGCCACCTCGCCGCTGGCCTCCAGCTTCTCCAAAGCATATTCGCGAATCGTTTCCAGCATCACGAAGCGTGATTCGCCGTCCGCTTGTTCCACGCGTTGCAATAAACTTTTATCCACCACCGATTCCGAGCCGTCCAACAGATCTAAATCCAAATCCCCCTTCGTGTCGCACACCGCCTCGACCCCGTCCAGCGTGCAGCCGCCCACAAAGACCGCCAATCTCCGGAAAAGTTTCTGTTCCGCGGGACTCAGCAGGTCGTAGCTCCAGTCAATCGCGGAACGCAGCGTTTGCTGCCGTTGCGGCAGGTCGCGCGCGCCTCCCGTCAGTAGTTGCAGCCGGCTCGCCAGGCGCGTGCGCATCGCCGAAGGCGAAAGCACCTTGATTCGTGCCGCCGCCAGCTCGATCGCCAGCGGCAAACCGTCCAGTCGGGTGCAAATCTCGATCACCGCCGAGGCGTTCTGCTTGTTCAATTCGAAATCCGGCTTGGCCGCGATGGCCCGCTGCACAAATAGCGCCACGGCAGGGAATTGTCCCAGCGCTTCCACCACGGTCTTCGACTGCGCATCCGGCAGCGCCAGCGGCGGCACCGGAAATTCATGTTCTCCATAGACGTGCAGCGCCGCGCGGCTCGTCACCAGAATCTTCAGCTGCGGAGCCATCGCCAGCAATTCCGCCACGGTCGGCGCCGCCGGCATCAGGTGCTCGAAATTGTCCAGCACCAGCAGCAGCGGTGCGCGCAAAATATCCTGCAAATTCCTCTTCAGGATTTCCAGCGGCGGCTGGCCTCCCGCCTCGCGGATTCCCAGCGTTTGCACGATTACCGGAACCAGCAAACCCGCGTCGCGCAACGGCGAAAGCGGCACAAAATGTATTCCGCCGGGGAATTTCTCGTCCAGGCCCCGTGCCACTTCCAGCGCCAGCCGCGTTTTCCCGATCCCGCCCGGCCCGGTCACCGTCACCAGGCGCACATTCTCGCGCCCCAGCATTTCCTGCGCCGCCGCGATTTCCTTTTCGCGCCCCACGAACGCCGTCCGCTGCACCGGAATATTGCTCGCGCGCGTCTCCGCCGGCCGGCTGGGCCTTTCCGAGAAGCGGTCCCGGATCGCCGCCAGTTCGCGCGCCAGCTCGCGCGTCGAGACGTATCGCTTATCCGGCTCTTTTGCCAGGCAGCGCTCGATCGCCCAACAAAGCGGCGCCGGCGCATCCGGATTCAGCGCCGCGATAGGCTCGGCCTGTTCCCGTATGATCGCCACCAAAGTTTCCGCCGCCGTGGTTCGCGCGAACGCGCGCTTTCCCGTCAACATTTCGTACAGCACCAATCCGAAAGAAAACTGGTCCGACCGGAAATCCAGCTCGCCGCCGCTGGCTTGCTCCGGCGACATGTAATTCACCGTCCCCAGCACCACCCCCGGCTGCGTCTCCCACGCCGGAAGCGAAAGCGCGCTGGTCTGCGCCGCCTCTCCGGCCCGCGGCCCCAGCTTCGCCAACCCAAAATCCAGAATCTTGACGAATCCGTCATTCGTCACCATCAAATTCTCCGGCTTCAGGTCTCGGTGCGCGATCCCCGCTTCATGTGCCTTCGCCAATCCCTCCGCCACCTGCGCCGCCATCTCGATCGCCCGACGAATCGCCAAGGGCCCCTCGCGCATAAGTTCGCGCAAAGTCTTGCCCTCGATCAATTCCATCGCAATATAACGGGTGGCTCCGTCCCGCCCGAGCTCATGAATGGTAATAATGTTGGGATGATTCAAAGCCGACGCCGAGCGCGCCTCCCGCTCGAACCGGTGCAACTGGTCGCTATCGGCAGCGATGGCCGCGGGCAATATCTTGATCGCTACAATGCGATC
This sequence comes from uncultured Acidobacteriota bacterium, assembly GCA_963804655.1. GTDB lineage: Bacteria > Acidobacteriota > Terriglobia > Acidiferrales > UBA7541 > Palsa-295. The sequence continues at coordinate 300,487 of CAWDRE010000006.1, forward strand.
CAAACGCAAATCCCGCGCGCGGTACACCTCTCCCATCCCGCCCGCGCCGAGCAGCGCCACGATTTCGTAATCACCAAGATGTGTCCCGGGAACCAAAGCCATAATTGCCAGCAATTATACCCTCGGACCCAGCCGCGCCCCGCGTGAAACACGCGCAAGTCTCAAACTCCCCCAGCCATCCCGCACCCACGCAGCGCCGCCTCTCACTCGCAGCAGTTGAATTAGTAGCGCCAAGAAAAGAAGGCGTGCAGCGCCAATCCTCTCGCGGCGCACTCGCCGCGTGTTTTCGAGTTGCATGCATCAACACCCACGAATTTTCCGCTCGCCACGCCACGCACCGTGCCACACCCCCGCATTTAACTTTCAACTTTCAACTCTCGACTTTCAACTCTCAACTGTTCACTTAAAACCCTCCAAGGTGTATAACTACCCCGGAACGCGCTTCAAGTTCCCAAGCCACAGCCCAATACCAGAATCCCAGCCGCAGGAGCCAAGCAATGAAAACACCGACGCGCAGCATCCTCTTCCTGGGATTCATCCTGGCGCTGCTAATTTTCCCGCGTTCCACATCAGCTCAGACCGTCACCTGCGAATCGAACGACGGCAACCGCAATTACTGCGGCAGTTACAGTCCCGACCAGGTCAGCTTGCAGCGCCAAATAAGCAGCGCTTCCTGCGTGCAGGATAAAAGCTGGGGAGTGGATCGCAAAGGTCTCTGGGTGGACCGCGGCTGCCGCGCGGTCTTTGTCATTCGCCGCGGTCCCCCTCCGCCTCCTCCCGGCGGTCCCGGCTGGATTCACCCCGGCCCAGGAAATCCCTGGCCGCCCAGCGGCAGTTGGAATGGCGGCAACTGGGGCAAAGGCGGCGCCTGCTTCTATAGGGGATACAACTTCGGCGGCGATTATTTCTGCATGCGTCTCGGCGAGAGCCGCGACTCGCTCGGCAGTTATGGTGGCACCCTCTCGTCCATACGCGTCTTCGGCGGCGCCCGCGTTATCGTCTTCAACGACAGAAATTTTAGCGGCGGTCAAGACGTCACCAACCGGGACGTCCCCGACCTGCGCCAATGGAAAATGTCCTCCAAGCCTCCGCATACTTGGAACAATCGCATCTCGTCCCTAAAGGTCCGCTAAGCCCATCAGTGCCGCTGTGCCGCACGCAGTTGTCGAGTTGCGTGTGCCACCCCCGCGCCGTTCAATTTCCCGCGCGCCACGAACCCTTCCGCGCTTCCGCATTTAACTTCTAACCTTTAACTTTCAACTGTTAACTTTCTCCCCTAACTTTCGTCTTCTGCTCCGCCGCCCCAGCATCGTAAAATTGCCCCGTCGCCAAGCGCCGTGACCGCAACCACGGCCAGCACCGCCAGTCGCCGACGCGCGCAACGCGACAATGCGCCCCGCAAGCCCGCGCAAATCCACGGTCTTGCCCGTAAACTTTTAACTTTTGACTGTTAGCTGTGAACTCTGCACTCTTAACTCCAAGGAGCCCTTCATGTCAGAAGTCGAGCGGTACGAAGTCCTCGTGATCGGAAGCGGCGAATCCGGAAAACACATCGGCTGGTTCATGGCCAAAGCCGGGCATCGCACCGCGGTCATCGAACGAAAAGTTGTCGGCGGCTCCTGTCCCAACGTCGCCTGCCTCCCCAGCAAAAACATAATTCAAAGCGCGAAAGTAAAATCCTTCGCCATGCGCGCCGCCGAATTCGGCCTCAATCTCGATTCATTTTCGACGAACATGCCCGGCGTCCAGCGCCGCAAGCGCACCATGGTCGAAGCCGGCATTCAGGAGCACCTCCATCTTTTCAAAACGAGCGGCGCGGAACTCATCATGGGCTCGGCGCGCTTCGTCGCCCCCAGCACGGTCGAAGTCTCGCTCAACTCCGGAGGCACCCGAGTAATTTCCGGCGACCGCGTATTTCTCAATTTGGGTTCGCGCGCAATGATGCCGGACGTCCCCGGCCTCGCCGCCGCGCAGCCGATGACGCACATCGAAGCCCTCAATCTCGAACGCGTGCCCGAACATCTCGTCGTGCTCGGCGGTGGCTACGTCGGCCTCGAATTGTCGCAAGCCATGCGCCGCTTCGGTGCGCAAGTGACGGTCATTGAACCCGGCACGCAACTTGCCAGTATGGAAGATCCCGACGTCGGCGACGCCATCCGCGAATTGTTTCACGACGAAGGCATCGCGGTTCTCCTCGGCGCCACGCTACAGCGCGTCGAAGGCCGTTCCGGCGAGCAGATCCGCTTGCACGTCAAAGACGCAACCGGCGAGCGCGTCATCACCGCCACCGACTTGCTCGTCGCCGTTGGCCGCGTCGCCAACACCGAATCCATCGGCCTCGATCAGGCCGGTATCGAAATCGGCCCCCGCGGCTATATCAAAGTCAACGAACGCCTGGAAACCACCGCCCCGAACGTTTGGGCGCTCGGCGATTGCGCCGGCAGCCCCCACTTCACGCACGTCGCCTATGACGATTTCCGCGTCGTGCGCGACAACCTGCAAGGAGGGAATCGCACCACTGCCGGCCGCCTGATCCCATACTGCATGTTCACCGATCCCGAACTCGCCCGCGTCGGGCTGAACGAATCGCAAGCGAAAAGTCGCGGCATCGAATATCGTGTCGTGAAAATGCCGATGGCCATCGTTTTCCGCGCCATCACCCTGGGCGAAACTCGCGGCTTCCTGAAATTGTTGCTCGAAAAAGAAAGCGACCGCATCCTCGGCCTCACCGCCTTCGGCGTGGAAGCCAGCGAGCCCATGGCCACCGTGCAAATCGCCATGCTCGCGAAGTTGCCATACACAGCCCTGCGCGACGCCATCTTCACGCATCCCACGGCAGCAGAAGGCCTGACGCGCCTCCTGGCCGGCGCCCCGCCAAAAGCCGCGCACCAAACAGCCTGACGCCGCAAGCCATCGCTGATCCGCCGCGCCTCCCCGAACCGCTCCACCGCCCACGACCTGATACTTGACAAAAGCAATCATTTATGTGACAAAGTCAAGTAATGACACTAAGAACAAGCACAACAGTCACAGCGAAGCCGGGCAACAACTCCCGCGTAGCCGTTGTCCGCCAATTCAACCGCTTCTACACCCGCCAGATCGGCGTCCTCAACGAAGCCTTCCTGGGCAGTCCCTACTCTCTTACCGAAGGCCGCGTTCTCTACGAACTGGCCCAGCGCGAAAAATCCACCGCCACCGCCGTACGCTCCAACCTGGGCTTGGATCCCGGATATCTCAGCCGCATCCTGCGCGCATTCAAATCATCGCGCCTGATTCGCGCCGAGCGCTCGCAGTCCGACGGCCGCGAAACGTTCCTCTCGCTAACCCCGCGCGGCCGCAAAGCCATCGCCACCCTCAACGCGCGTTCCAACAAAGAAGTCGCCGCCAAATTGCGCTCCATTCCGGAATTTGAAAAGCGGCGCCTCGTTACCGCGATGAACACAATCGAAGATGTTCTCGCGCCGCCATCCGGCGCCGAGCCAGGCGCCAAGCAAAAAGAACCCTACATCCTGCGTCCGCATCAAGTGGGAGACATGGGCTGGATCGTCCATCGCCAGGGCGCTCTCTACGCGCAGGAATACCACTGGGACGAGCAATACGAAGCGCTCGTCGCGGAAATCGTCGCAAAATTCATACAGAATTTCGACCCGCGCCGCGAACGCTGCTGGATCGCCGAACGCCAGGGCCAAATTGTCGGCTCGGTTTTCCTGGTGAAGTATTCCAATGCGGTCGCAAAGTTGCGTCTGCTCTACGTCGAACCCTCGGCCCGCGGACTCGGAATTGGCGGCCGGCTGGTCGCCGAATGCATCCGCTTCGCGCGTCAAGCTGGCTACAAAAAAATCAGCCTCTGGACCCAAAGCAATCTTCGCGCCGCCCGCCACATCTACAAAGCCCACGGATTTCGCCGCGGCGCAAAAAAGCGTCACCACAGCTTCGGCCACCACCTAATCGCCGAAACCTGGAACCTGAAGCTGTAACCAACAATTTGTGTGGAACCGCGGAGTAGGGGCGGGTCTCAGACCCGCCCGTGCGCGTGAGGCGCGTTCATCCCACTTAGCGTGTGCATGACTTACAGGATCGCTCGCCTACGCGCTTACATCGCTCAGCGACCTCACTCCCGATTTTCGCGCTCGATCTTCATCGCTTCCATCACACTCTGAATCAACGCCTTCGCCTTCCCAATTTCCGCCTGAATAATCCGTATATCCATCACCGGGACGTCCGGATCACGATTCGTGTGGCAATACACGCCATGCTGTCCCACCAATACCAGCGCATTGGTCAAAAGGTCTAAAGTCACCGCCAGTCGCCCGCGCTGCGGCCCCATCATCGTTTCATAGTGCTCTAACTCGTCCTTGTGCTCGTCGAATACCGCCATGTGCAGGCTCCTCACTCCTAACTTAACACCGTTGCCGCACCTCCCCGCGCCGCCCCAGCGGCAAATCCCCCTATCTCAATGGTTCTAGAACCTTCTATTGCGCCCTACGGAACACAACTTCCCAGTTTCCTTTACTCCGCCTCCGCGACGCCGGATAATCTGGCTCATTGCCCTGAACGACGCCGAGCTTTCGTTTCAAAACGGGGCACAGTTATCGGATTCGGACGCAAACGCTATACTAGCTGCACGCAATTAAGTGACTGAGCAGCTGAGCACGCACGCGCCGGTCAGCGATCTTTGGCGCGCACTTAGGCCCGTGGCCATCGCCACGCACAGCAAGTTCTGAATCTCCTTTGAAGCCGCCGCCTGGGATCAATGCGGCTTCTGAGACTCGCGGGGTGAGCAAACGATGAGACGGTCAGATCTGGTACGCAACGCGGCGAAGGGTAAGACCGTGCGCACGTCGCAAATTGTTTTCGGCGAGCGCCAACATCTTTTGCGCGTTCTCGATTCCGTGGAACGCAGCGCGCTTCCCGCGCCGCGTCTGGAACAGGAACGCCGCGTGCTCGAGCAATTGATCCACGCGCGCACCCAGGAATTGAATCGCATCAATGCCGGCTGGGATGAAAAAGTCGGCGTCGTGCTCAGCGCCGAAGTGAAGCCGGAAACTCTCGACAATCTTTCCCGTCAGGCGCCCAAGGAGGATTTTTACCTCCTCCGCCTGATCAGCGAACATCCTAAAGTTTCCGCCAAAACTCTTGGCCGCCTCTCGCACCATCCCTATTCCGCCATCCGCGAAAATATCGCGCGCCACCCCAATAGCGATGCCGGCACGCTGGCGCGCCTCAGCAAAGATCGCACCCAGCCGCTCTGGTACCTGGTAGCGTTCAATCCGAATGCCCCCTCCGCCCTGCGCAAGAAGCTTCAGGAACGCATGCGCCGCCTGGGCGAAAAATCCGCCACCCAGTAAGTCGCACGGCTAAGCAAGTCGCAAGCGAAAGCCGAAGCCGCAGTCGCAGCCGCAGCCCCGCGCGTGCTACAGGCAACGCAGGCGTCCTCGCTTTATCTCTGCAACACACAGGCGTTCGCATCTCGGCTCGGTCGCGCCCCGCGCGTGGCACAGCCACTCCTGGCTGTGCTCTTCGGTTTCTTGCAGCTGCCTCGCAAAATTACCGGTCAATCAGTCTTCCTAGGTCCTGGCTCTAGCGTGTGTGTAAGAAAACGAGAATCTTTGTAGGCCGTAGCTTTAGCTACGGCATCAGCCCAGCAAAATCAGAGCGGCTTCAGCCGCTGAAGTTCCCGCCAACCAATCGCCAACTGATCGGTACCAGCGAAGCCCCCAGCATTCCTGATCACTCATCTCCGCGCAATCACTCCATTCCGTCACCGCATCCCACCGCCGCCGCACCGTATTCATTCTGGAGTAGAATGCCCGCATGCCGGACCTCGCAGCCCGACCCTTCAACATCGCCGACGAATTCATCCACCGCCCAGCCCGCGAAAATCCGCGCAAAATCGCCATCCTGCGCCCGGCCGGCGCCGTAACCTACGCAGACCTCGAATCACAAGTGAATCGAGTAGCCCAAGCACTCCGCAATTCCCATTGCGAACCCGGTGACCGCGTCCTGATCGCCCTTCCCGACTCCCTGGAATTCGTAGCCGCATTTTTCGGCGCGGTAAAAATGGGCGCGCTCGCCGCCCCGGTAAATCCCATGGCGCGCTCGCAGGATTACCGTCACTACCTGGAAAATTCCGACGCGCGCCTCGCCATAGTGGACGCGCCGATCCTCGGAGAATTCGCCGCCGCGGCCGCTGCCAACTCGCTCGATCTCGTGGTAATCTGCAATCGAACCTCCGGCACGGAAAGGCCGGGGCGCATCGCCCGCCAGATCCTCGCCTGGGACGATTGGCTACCCACGCTCGCACAGGCGCCGGCACAGGCCCCGCCACAAGTCAGCGACGTCCCCACACATCCCACGTCTTCCACCGACCCCGCCTTTTTCCTGTACACCTCCGGCAGCGGCGGAACCCCGAAAGCCGCGGTCCACCGCCAGCAGGACATGCTGGTCGCCACGAAAAATTTCGCAGCAGGCGTCCTCGGCATTCGATCTGACGACCGCCTCTTTTCCGTCTCCAAACTTTATTTCGCTTACGGCCTGGGCAACGGCATGTATTTCCCGCTCTATTTCGGAGCCACCACGATTCTCCATCCAGACCGCCCGCGTCCCGACGAAATCGCCGAACTGATCGCGCTGCACCGTCCCACAATATTTTTCTCGGTACCCACTTTTTACGCCGCGCTCCTTCAGGAATTGGAACGCGGCCTCAACCTGGATCTCTCCTCCGTGCGTCTGGCCGTGTCCGCCGGCGAATCTTTACCCTCCGAGATCTTCCTGAAATTTCGTCAGCGCTTCGGCCTCGAAATCCTGGACGGTATCGGTTCCACCGAAATGCTGCACATTTTTCTCTCCTCGCGGCCAGGCCAAGCGCGCCCCGGCTCCTGCGGCCGCGAAGTTCCCGGCTATCAGGCGCGCATTCTCGGCGATTCTGGCGAGCCGTTACCCGACGGGGAAGCAGGGAACCTCTGGACCAAGGGAGATAGCGCCTTCGCGGAATATTGGCGCATTCCCGAACTCACCGCGCGCACCAAGCGCGATGGCTGGGTCAACACCGGCGATAAATTTACGCGCGATGCCGACGGCTTCTACCACTATTGCGGCCGCGCCGACGACATGATGAAAGTTTCCGGCATGTGGGTCTCCCCCGGCGAAGTGGAAAATGCGCTCCTGGCACACTCCGCCATCGCGGAATGTGCGGTAGTCGCCCACGCGGATGCGGTAGGACTCATCCGCCCCGTCGCCTACATCGTCCTCCGCCATAGCGTAATCAATGCCGCCGGCGGCCTCGATAGCGAAATCAATGGCTGGCTCCGCACCCGCCTTCCAGGCTTCAAATGCCCCCAGGAATTCCGCTTCGTAACCGAACTCCCCAAAACCAGCACAGGCAAAATCCAGCGCTACCTCCTCCGCTCCAGGTAAAGCACCTCAAGTAGCGCCGGCGTTCCCCCGGCTCTTTGCCGTTGATCTTGCCTTTGTCGTGGCCGGACTGAAACCCGCCGGCTTGTTGCTTTTGATTTTGCATTTGTAGGGGCGGGTCTCAGACCCGTCCGCTTTTTGCCGTTGATCTTGCATTTGTCGGGGCCGGACTGAAACCGCCCGCTCTTGAATCTGACCCTGTAAATCACGCCGCGGCGCGATCCGCGCTTCGTCTAAATCTCGGTCCACTCTCCCCAAAGACAAATTGGCTCTTTACATGTACAATTACCCCTATATATTGGCCTATAGGAGTGAGCCAATGCTTCCGCTGCACCTCCAGTCCGAAAGCCACATTCCCCTCTATGTACAACTGCGCGACCAACTCCGCGCCCTCGTGCATTCCGGCGACCTCCGCACCGGCGACCGCATCCCCGCCAGCCGCGAGCTCGCCACTCAACTCGGCGTCCACCGCACCACCGTCGCCAACGCCTACGCGGAACTCGAATCCGAAGGCCTCATCCAGGGCCACGTCGGCCGCGGCACCTACATCTGCGGCTCGCCCGTCCGGCAATTCACTCCGCCGCCGCGCACCAATGGCAATGGCGGCGGCTTGCGCTGGGAATCCCTCTTTGCTGACGAGCGCGCCGAAGACGCCCTTAGCCGCATGATGCCCGAAGTCCCCAGCAACGCCATCGGCTTCGTTACCGCTCGCCCGCCCGAGGAATTTTTCCCCGTCGAGGAATTTCGCAGCTGCTGCAACGCGGTCCTGCGCGAATCCGGCCGTAAAGTTTTGCAGCTCGGCTCTTCCGATGGCTACGAACCCCTCAAACGCGTCCTCATCGAATTCCTGCGCGAGGACGGCCTCAACGTCTCAAACGAACAATTGCTCATCACCGGCGGCTGCCAGCAAGCGATCGAGCTCCTCTGGAAAGCTCTGCTGCGTCCCGGCGACGCCGTAGCTCTCGAAAATCCCGCCTATCCCGGAGCGCTCGCGATCTTCGGCGCCGCTCGCATACGCATGCTCGCCGTCGGCGTGGAAACCAATTCGCAACGCACCGGCCATGTCGGCCTGGATATTGACGCGCTCGAATCCGTGCTTCTCCAGAACCGCGTGAAATTTCTCCTGGTTACTCCGGATTTTCACAATCCAACCGGCACGGTGCTTCCCATCGCCGAACGCCGCCGCCTTCTGGAGGTTGCCGCGCGTTACCAGGTTCCGGTGGTCGAAGATCACATTTACGCCCGCGTCCGCCTGCGCGGCGCCGCGCTTCCGTCGTTGAAATCGCTCGACCGCACCGGCAACATCATCCAAATTGACAGCTTCTCGAAAGTCGCGTTTCCCGGTCTGCGCGTCGGCTGGTGCATTGGCCCGGAAAGCGTCATCGAGCGCCTGCGTCTGGTGAAACAATCCACCGACCTGCACACCGATCAGCTCGCCCAAGCGACGCTCGCCGAATTCGTCCGCCGCGGCTATCTCTCCCGGCATCTCGCCAAGATGAAAAAAATCTATCGCAGCCGCCTCGAAGCCATGGAAGCCGCGCTCCTGAAATTCATGCCCGAAGAAGTCGTCTGGACCCGCCCCGAAGGCGGCATGTCCGTGTGGGTCACGCTCCCGCCCGGCTTCGATGCCGGGGAACTGCTCATTCACGTGCGCGAACGCGGCGTGCTCTACGTGCCCGGCCGCCATTTTTATTTTCAGAATCCGCAACCGAACACTCTGCGCCTGGGTTTCCCCAGCGTGGACGAAAAGCAGATCGCTCGCGGCATCGAAAAGCTGGGCGACCTGGTAAAAACCGAATTTCGCAAACGCCAACGAGGCGCGCGCGCCGAATCGCAGTCCCGCGTCGCCCTGGTGTGATTGTCTTGGTTTTAAGTTGTCATCCCGCTTGCCCTGACGCAGGAAGGGAGCGCAGCAAGGCCTGCCTGCCGCAGGCAGGGATCTGCTTTTCGTAGCGCCGGCCTGCCTGCCGGTAGGCAGGCGTCTCGCCGGCTCTTGGTGGTGTGGTTTATGTCGGGGCCATCTTTGTAGGTCGTAGCTTTAGCTACGACATTATCCCCGTAAACCGAAAGCGGCTTTAGCCGCTGAAGTACAGGTCTTGCACTTCTAGCGAAGACTTTGACAAACGGCTGAGCTTTAGAAAATGTTGCTCAAACCCAACCCGGAAAATAAATGCTTCGGCTGCGGCGGCTCAAACCCCCGCGGCATGCAACTAACGTTCGAGCAAGACGACTCCGCCAATCGCATCCACGGGGCCTTCCGTCTAGGCTCCGAATATCAAGGCGGCGCCGGCTTCATCCACGGCGGCATCATCGCCACGGTTCTCGACGAAGTCATGGGCAAGGTTTGCCGCTTCCGCAACGCTCGCGCCGTCACCGCCGAGCTGAACATCGAATATCTCAAACCAGTCCCGGTGGACGCGGACTTGCTCATCGAGGGCCACGAAATCGCAATGAACGGCCGCAACATTCACATCGCTGGCGAAATTCGCAACCAAGCCGGCCAGCTCCTCGCGCGCGGCCGCGGACGCTTCGTCATCCTCGGCCAGAAGTCGCCGGGAAACGGTAGCGGCCAAAGACCGGAATCGCAGTAGAATCGTAAAATTCAGCAGTCACGGAGAATGCACATGGATTTGATGAACAATAATTTGTGGCGCGTGAAAGTCGGCCTCGCCGAAATGTTGAAAGGCGGCGTAATCATGGACGTCACCAACGCCGAGCAGGCCAAGATCGCCGAAGACGCCGGCGCCTGCGCCGTCATGGCCCTCGAGCGTGTCCCCTCGGACATCCGCAAGGACGGCGGCGTCGCCCGCATGGCCGCTCCGCGCATCATCCGCGAAATTATGGACACGGTCTCCATCCCCGTGATGGCCAAAGTCCGCATCGGCCATTTCGCCGAGGCCCAGGTTCTCGAAGCCTTGGAAGTGGATTACATTGACGAAAGCGAAGTCCTCACTCCCGCCGATGAAGAGCATCACGTGTGGAAGCACGGCTACAAAGTCCCGTTCGTCTGCGGCGCGCGCAATCTCGGCGAAGCTCTTCGCCGCATCGCCGAAGGCGCCGCCATGGTTCGCACCAAGGGCGAAGCCGGCTCCGGCAACATCGTCGAAGCGGTACGCCACATGCGCACCATCGTCGGTCAGATGAAGCGCCTGACCACGCTGGGCGAAGAAGAACTGGTCCACGAATCGAAGGAATTAGGCTCGCCCTTCGAATTGGTCGCCTGGGTCGCACAACACGGCAAGCTCCCAGTCCCCAATTTCTCCGCCGGCGGCATCGCCACTCCCGCCGACGCCTCCCTGGTAATGCAACTCGGTGCCGAAGCCGTCTTCGTAGGCTCCGGCATATTCAAATCCAGCGATCCGTCGGTCCGCGCGCGCGCGATCGTCAAGGCCACCACACACTACAAAGACCCGAAAGCGGTGCTGGAAGCCTCCGAAGAACTAGGCGAAGCCATGAAAGGCCTAGACATCCGCCAAATGGACGAAAAAGATCTACTCCAAACCCGCGGCTGGTAACTCAGTGATTGGTGACTGGTGATTGGTGAGTCGTGGTTGATGAGTAGTGATTGGTGACTGGTAACGGGTGACGATCAGTTGGCAAGACGTGCTCAACGTCGCCAGCCGCATCGAACGAATCTCACTTTGTAGGGGCGGGTCTAAGACCCGCCCCTATTGCGAGAGCCGCGAGAACGGATTCGAAGAATCCGCCCCTTTTCTATAAACGCTTTTATCTGTGTTAATCAGTGTTTATCTGTGTTGCGTTTGACTTTCCGCAACACCGCACCGAAACCAAAAAATGAAAATCGGCATCCTGGCCATCCAAGGCGATTACGAAGCCCACGCCAAAATGCTCCAACGCATCGGCGTCGAACACACCTACGTCCGCAAACCAAAAGATCTCGCCGGCCTGGACGCCATCATCCTCCCGGGCGGTGAAAGCACCACGCACCTGAAAGTCCTAACCGAAGAAGGCCTCTTCGCAGCTTTGAAAGATTTTGCCGCCAAAAACAGCGCCTTCTTCGGCACCTGCGCCGGCACCATTCTCCTAGCCAAAGAAGTCCACAACCCGCCGCAAGCTTCGCTAGCTCTCCTGGACGCCACGGTCCTCCGCAACGGGTACGGCCGCCAGTTAGCCAGCGACGTCCACATGGGCCAAACCAAACTCCACGAAGCCCCACTGGAAATGGTCTTCATCCGCGCCCCCATCATCGAAAAAATCGGCCCGAGCGTAGAAGTCTTGGCCGAAGACGCCGGCCGCCCGGTCCTGGTCCGCCAAGGCCGCATCCTGGCCTCCACCTTCCACCCAGAGCTAACCGACGACCCCACCGTCCACGAATATTTCGCCAAGCTCGCGCGCAACGGCTCGTGAATCTAAAAGGGGGCAGGGAAGCGCGAAGCCGTCGCCGCCTCGCGCAATAATCGCAGCGCCATCTGGGAGTGCGGCGGCGCGCCGCCGCTTTTGAGAAGTAAGCCTAACCGCCAATCAACCCAGGCGAGGCGCGCCTCGCCCGAACAAGCCGCAGCACCGCAGCGAGCCCTCTACCGAAACCACCCCGCATCCGCTCCAGCCTTCCGCCCTTCATCTTCCAACGCATCCATCTGCGCCTGCAGCCCCGCCTTCTGCTCTTCGATCTGTTTGATCTTCGCGTTCCGGTCGTTCACATAAATAATGCTCTGCATCGCCCCGCTCTGCGGGTCCACGCTCACTGCTCCATACTTCGCAATTTCGTCCTGCAACTTGCTGATTTCCGAATCGCACTGCGCCATCTGATCGCGAATCGCGCGTGCCCGTCCGCGCCAATACTGTTCGCCGCTGCCGCCCGCCCCAGCTGCATTCGCCTCGGAATTTCCGCCGGCGCCGGAATAAGAACTTTCCGCGCCCGATGATCCGCTTCCGCCTGCGCTGCCATCTCCTACCACCGAGACGCCGTGCCCCGACAATCGCGATAGCTTCTCCTCGGTGTAAACCTTCGGCGCGCCCGCTCCCGCGCTCGCGCCCGACTTCGCCTTCTGCGCCCGCGCTCGCCGCGCGGCTTCCGCCAAGGAATCCGTCGCTGGCGCCGATTGGTCCACCATCTGCGGCTCGGAGTTCCCCGCAGCACTCTGCCCAGCCGCCGGCGCTACAGCCGAACTCGATGTCGCGCTGGCACTCCCGGCCTGCGACTTAGCAGCAGAAGACCCCTGCGAATGTCCCGCTGCGCCACCCGAACCAGAACCAGACGACGACCCCGAAGCCGATCCGGACGCAGCACTCGGCGCAGCCGCCGCGCCACCTTGCCCCTGCGCCAATGCCGCAGGCGCCAGCGACAAAGCCCCCAGCAGCAAACCGGCCCACACGAATTCGCCCGACACAAACTTCTCGCGACGCAAGCTCATGGCTAGCCTCCACTCGGCAGGATCTTCACTCCAACGTAGTCCCGCCGCACGAAGCGGTCAACGATATCGCCGCCTGATATATCGTCCCGGTAACCTGTACCGCAGGTCGGGTCTCTCGTCATCCAAGCTCCAAAATCCCCTAGGCGAAACTAAAGCGAAAATGATATCCTCCACCCGATGGACGAGCCGCGCAAACGCATCATCTACCTCGCCGCCGCCATGTTCCTCGGCCGCCGCCTGGCAGCCCTCGACGGACGCCCCTCGCCCGCGCGCGAAATCGCCTTTCGCGATTCTATTGATCAGGCCATCGAACTGATGCGCAGGATTGACGCCAGATTTCCACCATCTACCAAAACATAAACTACGCGCATCGCCGGGCGACGCGCCCCCCAATGCACGCAGCTTCCTAGCAGGAAGGAGGACGAAAATGAATCTAGCCGAATTCAAATCCACGCTTGCCAAAGACCAGCCGCCCGCTGCGCTCTCCGCTCCGCTAGCGGCTCTCTGGTGGGACGCCAAAGGCGACTGGACCCGCGCCCACGATCTGGTTGACGAGCTCGAATCCCCGGACGGCATGGCCGTCCACGCCTATCTCCACCGCAAAGGAGGCCAGATCGAAAACGCCGACTACTGGTACGCCCGCGCAGGCCGCACCCACGAGCGCCCCACCCCCGACGCCGAATGGCAATCCCTAGCCGAATCCCTACTACCCCCCGCCGCCGCGAAATAACGCGCTAGCGCCAGTGACAGCTCCGCACTTCGCATATGCTCGGTCTTAGCGACAAGCAAACGCCGTCATCCCGCTCGCCCTGAGGGCAGTGGCGAAGGGAGCGCAGCGAGGCCTGCCTGCCGCAGGCAGGGACCTCTCTTGCCTTGCGCTCGAATACGCTTGGTGCCAGCCACACGCAAATGCCGTCATCCTGAGCGGAGCGAAGGATCTCTCTTGCAGTTCTCGCGTTGCGCTGGTACGCACTCGAGTGCGCTCAGCGTCAGCCGCCGTTGAAACGCCAACCTCGGTGATTAGAAAGCTCTTCAACTTACTGAAAACAAACCCCAGCGCTGCCTCTCAATCGCCAACTTTGCCCCGGATTCGCAAGCAAGAAAACGCTGACGCCGCACTTTGACCTTGCGCCCGGTGCCAAAGTTTGTTGCGATACTCCCTGCAACCTTTGCGGCCCGGCAACCGTCTCTTGACTGGAATTCAGGGAGCCTTCGAAATGAAGAAACTGTTTCTCATCGCGCTCGTTCTGTTTTTCGGACCCGCCGTCTTTGCGCAAGATACCGCGTCACTGGAAGTCGCCGTGGATTACTCCTTCTTGCACACTCCGGAAAACAGCTTCGTCCCCAGTTTCTCTTCGAACGGAGCCGGCGCGTCCGTCGCTTATTTCTTCAACAAGCGCATCGGCGTCAAGGCCGATTTTCAGGATTACGGCACTCATAGTCTCAATTTTTCCGTGCCCGGCGCGACTACCGGATGCATCAGCCAGTCGGACTGCCCGCTCTCGGTGGCAGGCAACTTGTTCACCTACACCGTCGGCCCCATCGTCAGATTCCGCGTGAAGCGCGTCCAAACCTTCGTGGAAGTTATGTTCGGCGGCGCCCATGACAACGCATACGCCAGCCTCTACAAGGCCTGCTACAACCAGGGCTCCTGCATCAACCTCAGCAAAATGCCTAACAACAACGCCTTCAACTTCATCATCGGCGGCGGCCTGGACATCCCGTTCAAGGAACATATTTCCATACGCCCGCTGGAGGTCAATTACGAGCCCACCCGCTTCGGCAACAGCCTCAAACCAAATGACGGCCACGCCAACATTCAGAACAACCTGCGTTACCAGGCGGGAATTGTCTTGAAGTTTTAGCAGCAGCAGATGTTCGCTGTGCCCCCGTGCCGCTGCGCCGGTCCTTCGCGCCGCCCGGCACCGCTGCGTTGACGCCGCTGCCGCCCGCTTGTTACTCTGAATCCCCGGAAATTACGCCGGCATCCAATCTGTTTACCGAAAATACTTTGGCACGCGCGGCAAATGCTACGGAGGAATACGCATGGCCAGTCCGGCAACTCTGAAAGTCTTCAAGAACTACATCAATGGCGAATGGGTTGAATCGCGCAGCGGCAAATCCATCGAAAACCGCAATCCCGCGAACACCAGCGAGCTGGTCGGCATGTTTCCAGCCTCGAACGAAGAAGATGTCAACATCGCGATTGACGCCGCCAAATCGGCCTACGAGGGCTGGCGCCTCACGCCCGCGCCCAAGCGCGCCGAAATCCTCTACCGCGCCGCCGAAATCCTGATTGAACGCAAAGAAGACTATTCGCGCGACATGACGCGCGAGATGGGCAAAGTCCTCGCCGAAACCCGCGGCGACGTGCAAGAAGCCATAGACATGACTTACCTGATGGCCGGCGAAGGCCGCCGCCAGTTCGGCCAGACCACCCCCTCCGAGCTGCCCAACAAGTTCGCCATGTCCGTGCGCACCCCGGTCGGCGTTGCCGGTCTCATCACGCCCTGGAATTTCCCGATGGCGATCCCGTCGTGGAAAGCGATGCCCGCCCTGGTCACCGGCAATACCGTAGTCATCAAACCCGCCGAAGATACACCCCTCTCCACCTACAACCTGATGCACGTCCTCACCGAAGCAGGCCTCCCTCGCGGCGTTATGAACGTCGTCTTCGGCGATGGACCCGGCGCTGGAGCGCCGATTCTAAATAGCAAGGACGTCGGTCTGGTCAGCTTCACCGGTTCTACCGAAGTCGGCCGCATCGTGAGTCAGGCCTGCGCGCCGACATTCAAGAAATGCCATCTGGAAATGGGTGGCAAGAACATCATCATCGTCATGGATGACGCGAACCTGGATCTCGCCGTGGATGGCGCGGTGTGGGGCGGTTTTGGCACCAGCGGACAGCGCTGCACCGCCGCCAGCCGCGTCGCGGTGCACAAAAAAGTTTATGGCGAATTCGTTGAGAAATTCGTAGCCCGCGTGAAGGCGCTCAAAGTCGGTGACGGGCTCGATCCCGCCACGGACATGGGTCCCTGCATCAACGAGCAGCAGCTGAATACCGTGATGAAGTACGTCCAGATCGGTAAGGACGAAACCGCCAAGCTCGCAACCGGCGGACATCGCCTGGAAAGCGGCATGTGGGGACGCGGCTGGTTCCACGAGCCAACCGTTTTCACCGATTGCGACCCGAAGATGCGCATCGCGCAAGAAGAAATTTTTGGCCCGGTGGTGGCCGTGATTCCGTTCGAGGATTTCGACGAGGCGCTGGCCATCGCCAATGGCGTAAATTACGGCCTTTCGGCATCTATATATACCCGCAACGTGAACAACGCCTTCCGCGCCCAACGCGATCTGCAAACCGGCATCGTTTACGTCAACGCCCCCACCATCGGCGCCGAAACGCATTTGCCCTTTGGCGGGATCAAGAATACCGGCAACGGTCACCGCGAATCCGGCGAAGCAGCGCTCGATTTTTACTCCGAGTGGAAGACGATTTACATTGATTACTCGGACCGTCTGCAGCGCGCCCAAATAGACAACGCCGACTAAGCAGCACCACGTCGGCAACCGCGCCCACGTTCGCCGCCGCGTCAGAGTGTTGTCATCCCGAGCGCAGCGAGGGATCTCTCTCGCCTTGCTCTGCGCGTCCCCCATCTGAAACGGTGGCTCTGTCTTGTCCGCCGCTACACCTTCAATCCAATTAATCGCATCAATTCGAGCGCGTTGCTTTTTGCCACCACGTCTTCGCGCAGCTTGTAATCAAAGCGCATACTCCCAGCCTCAACGTAGTCCTGGAAATGCACGTTGCGCACCGCTCCGGCCAGGGCAGCACTGGTTTCAGTCAACGCTAGATCGTGCGTGGTCACAATCCCCATCGCACGGCGCTCCAGCAGAGCGCGCAGCAATCCTTCCGCGCCAATTTTGCGATCGTTCGAGTTCGTTCCCTCCAGCAATTCGTCGAAAAGAAACAGCACTGGCGCTGTGCCCTCCGTCAATTCGAAGACATCTTTGATCCGCAATATCTCGGTGTAAAAGCTGGAACGGTTTTCCTGCAGTGAATCCGCGCGCCGGATGCTGGTTCCCAGCGCAATGGGAGTCAGGCGCAGCGACTTGCCACGAATCGGCGCGCCGGCCATCGCCAGCACCGCATTGATGCCCGCCGTGCGCAAGTAGGTGCTCTTGCCGGACATGTTCGATCCGCTCACCAGGAGCACTCGCGTCCCCGCATCAAGTCGCACGTCATTGCGCACGCAAGCCGCGGACGGAATCAGCGGGTGCCCGAGCGCTTCTCCGGAAAAGACTGCCGGAGACTTTGGTTCGTCCGCGATAAATTCCGGAAACGGATCTTCGGGATGCTCGTAGGAATAGGCCGCAAGGGACAACAGGGATTCCAGTTCGCCGGTGATTTCCGCCCAATCGCGCAACTTGCCGCCGCACCGTCTGCGCCAGGAACCCGCCGCCATCGCAGTTTGCACGGTGTAGAGAAACGGAAGCTCCATTAATTGCCCGAGCAGTCCTTTGCGCGCGTCAATCCAATAGACGATGCCCGCCAGCTGTCGAATTGCCCGCGAAGCGGGTTGGCCGCCGCTCTTCAACTCCTTTGCGAAGGCCTGCAAGCGTGGAGATGTAAACGGCTCTTGTTCCAGGCGCTCGAGAATCTTGGAAAAAAGCACCAGGCCCTCGGCATTCGACGTCACTCCCGAAACCACGCGCACTGCGCGCGGACGCAACCAGCGCAGCATGGCGCTCTCGACGAGCAGCACAGTAAGCGCGGGCAAAGGCCTAAGCGTAAACAGGAAATAAATTATGGACACAGCGGCGCAGAGCGACAGCAACGCCGCAAACAGCCGCAGCGTTGCTCCCGCTGCTCCGCCGGGAAGCAACGGCTGGCTTTCCGCCCACACTATGAGCGAGCGTGGATCCAATCGCACGCGCAGGTCTTCACCGATCAGCGCCAATTCTTCGCGCAGATCCAATTTCGCGCGTAGCTCAGCGATTACACTGTGGCGCTCGCGAATCACCGGCACGGGCGATGCGGCTGTAAGCCAGCTCGCTAGGCATTCTTCGCCCATCGGCAATCGGGCTTGCGAGAGCAATTCGAAAAGGCAGCCCTTGCCGAAAAGATCGAGATCATCCGCATACACATGCTTCCCGTCGCGGAATCGTTCGCCGGTAGCTCCGGTGCCTTGCCAGCGATCTTCGATTCGACCAATCCCATGTTCATAAAAGCTGGCTGCCCCCGCGGCCCGCGCGCGAACGCGCAACACGAATTCGTGTGCCAGCGCGAGACTCGCATAAACTGCGACCGGAAACGCCAGCCAATAGCCTGGAAAGAAGTGATCCTTCAGCGATAGCCATGCGAGGACGAGGCCGATGACTACCGTCGCCAGTTTTGCGTTGCCGATCTGCGCGTGCAGGGAGTCCTTTGTGCGAATGATTTCACGGCGTGATTCCAGGCGACTGGCATACTCCGCTCGCGGTTGCGACAAATCTACCCTCCAGGTAATGCTGCCTAGTCTACTCTCGTGCCGCACGCAAGCTAGCCTTTCAATCGCATGCTCGTGCACGGCTTCGATTGTGGGTCGGAATTCCGAAAAGCGCCGCAAGAAGTGGTGTAGTTCCCGATGAATCGCGTCACGAACCCAAGCATTGACAGGCAATACTGGGATCATCAAAATACGCACGCGCTGAGAACGCAGCGCGGTGCACTTTTGAGCGGCGTAGATTCTAGCCCCGAAATTGCGCGCGGCGCGCAGGCGCTCTTCGCCAAAGAGGTTACTCCGATGATACGACGCGTTTCGTTGGCCTTATTAACATGTGGATGGCTGCTGTTCCCGTTGGGCCTGGCCTCGCAAACCGGCGATGCCAGCCGCGCGGCGATTTCCGCGGAAGCAATCGGCGGCGGCTGCGTCGCCGGCCTGAATGCCGACGAGCAAACCGGCCACGGATTTGATCTGGCAAACCTCGACCGCGCGGTGTCTCCCTGCGAAAATTTCTTCCAGTTTGCAGACGGCGGCTGGGTGAAATCACACGCCATACCGCCGATTTATCCGCGCTGGGGAACTTTCGATCAGTTGCGCGAAAACAACGAGGAAGTGCTGCACCAAATCCTGGAAGAAGCGGCAAAAGACAAGACCGCCGAGCAGGGAACGAATCTACAGAAGATCGGCGACTTCTACGCGAGTTGCATGGACGAATCCGGAATCGAAGCCGCCGGCGCAAAGCCGTTGGATGGCGAATTGCAACGTATCGCGGATTTGAAGAACGGCGAGGATTTGCAGCGAGAGATTGCCCGCCTGCAGCGGGTCGGCGTGCGTGCGCTATTTGGTTTTGATTCCGTGCAGGACGTAAAAGACAGCACCCAGGTGATTGCGGTAGCGCGCCAGGGCGGCCTGGGATTGCCGGACCGCGATTACTACACCAGAGACGATGACAAGTCCAAGCAGCTGCGGGCCGACTATTTGCAGCATGTTGCGAATATGTTCAAACTCCTGGGCGACAGCGACACCACCGCGGCAGCAGAGGCAAAAACGGTGATGGATATTGAAACGTCGCTCGCGAAGGCTTCGCTGACGCGTGTGGAGACGCGCGATCCCAACAACACCTATCACAAAATGGACGTAGCAGCGCTCGGCGAGATTACGCCGCACTTTGCGTGGGTGTCGTTCCTGGATGGCGTCGGATCACCGCGTATCTCCTCGCTGAATATCGCCGAGCCAAATTTCTTTAAGGAAATGGACGCGGCCCTGGTCTCCGTTCCACTCGACGATTGGAAAATCTATCTTCGATGGCACGTGCTGCATACCGCGGCTCCGTCGCTGTCGTCGAAGTTTGTGGATGAGAATTTCAATTTTTACGGGAGGACACTGCTGGGCACGCAGGAAAATCTTCCGCGCTGGCGCCGCTGCGTGCGATCCACTGACCAGCAACTGGGTGAAGCGCTGGGGCAATTCTACGTGCAGCGCGCTTTTCCACCCGAAGCGAAGGCCAAAGCCGTGACGATGGTGAAGAATCTGATGGCGGCGCTGCGTGATGACCTGGCAACTCTGGACTGGATGAGTCCTGAGACGCGCAAGCAGGCGACCGTGAAACTAGACGCCATCATGATCAAGATCGGTTACCCGGACAAATGGCGGGATTATTCCGCGTATCGCGTGGACCGTGGGCCTTACATCGAAAATGTGCGGCGCGGCAGCGCGTTCGCCGTGGCGCACGACATGTCTGAAATCGGCAAGCCGGTGGACCGTACCGAGTGGGACATGACGCCGCCGACGGTGAATGCCTACTACACCTCTTCGATGAACGAGATCGTGTTTCCCGCCGGAATCCTGCAGCCGCCTTTTTACGACGCGAATCGCGACGATGCGATGAACTACGGCGGGATTGGGGCGGTGATCGGGCACGAAATGACGCACGGCTTCGACGATCAGGGCGCGAAATTCGACGCGCAAGGGAACTTGAAGAACTGGTGGACGCCGGAGGATCTGGCGAACTTCAACGCGCGGGCTGATTGCGTGCAGAAGCAATTCGATAGTTTTGAAGTGGAGCCTGGACTGCACGAGAACGGCAAACTGGTGGAGGGAGAAAGCATCGCCGATCTGGGCGGAGTGACGATTGCTTACGCCGCGCTGGAAAAGTCCATGGAAGGGAAACCCGCGCCTGCCGCGATTGACGGGTTCACTCCCGAGCAGCGCTTTTTCTTGGCGTTCGCGCAAATTTGGGCTGGAAGCGAGCGACCCGAATACGCGCGCATGATCGTAGCCACGAATCCGCATCCGTTGGGCAGGTTCCGCGTGAACGCTCCGCTCTCCAACACGCCGGCATTCGCCAAGGCGTGGGGATGCAGCGCGAATTCACCGATGGTGCGCGCCGATTCGTTGCGCTGCAGAATTTGGTGAGTGGGCTGCGGGTTTTCGCTAAGCCAAACTAAACCGCCTTGGCTTGATTTTTGCCGGCCGAGATTCATGTGGAGTGCGGCGGCGAGCCGCCGCTTTTCGCGTGAACTGATTGTCGCGTCGGCAGCGAGGAAGGCGAGGCATGCCTCGCTTACGAACAGGCGGGGGCCGGCCCCGGACGCCAGATTGGGCTTGCTGCGATCTGTGCGCCGTCTGCGTCGGACCGCCGCGGCGGGCGTGACGTCGGGCAAAGCCCTACGATTCCGGATTCGTTGCGACAGCGGAAGTGACCAGCGAGGGCGCGGGAACCCAGACCGGTTCGGTGACGCTGGTCTCAGCGTACTCGCGATACCAAAGGGCCTCGCTCGCGCGTTGCCAAAGGCGCGTGCCGATCCACACCAGGATCATCAGCTGGCTGAGCAGGAACGCCAGGATATTGGATTGCGGGCTGAGGAACGTCATCCACAGCCGCAGCCCGAAAAAGAAGAGCACCAGTCCGATGATGGCGATGGACAGATAGAGCCACAGCAGCGAGAAGAAGTTGTGCCACAACAAGCGAGCCGCGCGACGCAGCGCTTTGTGCATGCGTCGTTCGTCATCAGCGACGGCGATCACCTCCGCCATATCGAACCACAGTCGCACAATCGAGAGCAGCAGGAGAATCACCACGGCCGCCGCCACGAAGAAATACACCGCTGGGAAGGGCGATATCGAATCGGCGTCAATCTTGTCGTAGAGCGCGCCGACGCCCGCACCGATGCCTCCGATGGGAACCAGCACGATCGCAAAATAGATCAGCAGCCGTAAAAACCGCCAGAAATATTGGCCACACGCCTCGAAGAAGGGAGCGGTGCGGGGTTTCTCGTCGCGCAAGTAGGCGGTTAAGATGCCGCCCGTCACAAATAGCATAAATATTGCGAAAACCATCGAGAAGTGAATGACCGCCGGCCCTTGAAACTCGATGGGGTGGCTCTGCAGTTGGCCCAACTCCATCAGCGCGGAGGCGTCCCAGCCATTCACCAGGCGCTGCGAGGCGAGGCCGTGGTTTAGTGTTCCGGCGGCGCGATCCACCATCCCCTGCGTCGCGAAAAAGCCAAAAATCAGGGTGATCGCAAAAACCCACCAGACCAGGCGCTGCCATTTCCATACCAGTCCCGCGCCCGACAGAAATGTTTTCGGTCTCGTTGCAGACATTCGTCTCGCTCCTTCGATCTCGTACGGCGTTTCCGGTTAGGTCAACCACGCGAGCAATTGCGAGAGCCATTCGCTGGAGAAGAGCCACATGTTACGCAACTTGTAGATGGCGCGCGCGTCGGACTTTTTTACGTAACTGTTATTGAAAGTATCGCGGTCCATGGTGATCTGATTTTGCGGATCAATTTCCGCGGAAACGATCTTGGCCTTGCGATCGTATTGGTAGCGCACCCAGCGGTCTTTCCCGTCCCAGTGTTCGGTGGCCGAGGTGTTGTCGTCGAACTTCACTTGCAGGTCCACGGGGAAAATGAAATCGCCCTCGCGCTGCACCGTGACGTAGGTGCGGTAAACCTCGTCCTTGTCCTTGGTGAATGCCGGACGCTTTACCCACCAGTCCAGCGGATCGGAGTGCGCGTCGCCGACCTCGTAATCCAGTACGTTGGTGCCGTAAACGGCCTGATCGAAATACCAGCGCAGGTCCTTCCCGGAAACTTCCTCGATCGTCTTCAGAAAATCCTCGCCGGTGGGATGCGTGAAGCGATAGCGCATGAAATAGGTGTGCAGAGCGTTGCGCAGCGTGTCTTCGCCGATCACTTTTTCCAGTGTGACGAGCATGGTCGCCGTTTTGCCGTAGGTGATGGCGCCGTAGGAGTTGCTGCCGATAAATTGCCAGGCGAAGCGCGATATCGGGTCCATGTCTGGCTCGCTGAGATAGGAAACGCGTTGCAGTTGAGTTTCGCCCATGTGCGCGAATGGAAAATTCAAAACCGAGGTGTCCTTGCCGTAGAGCGCGTCCATCACTTTCACTTCGGTGTAGCTGTTGATTCCTTCATCGAGCCACGCTTCTTCGAATTCGTTGGTCGCGACCATGCCGTACCAATACTGGTGCCCGAATTCGTGTTCGGTGACAACTTCAGGTCCGAGCAATCCTTGCGGCATCCACCAAGCGGTGCCCGCGGTGATCAGTGTGGGGTATTCCATGCCTCCGGCATCGCTGCCGCCATGCGGCGGGTCCACCACGGTGATGCGGTCGTAGGGATAGGGACCATACCATTGGTCAAAAAGTCGTAGAGTTCCTTTGAGCACTTTGATGTAGCGCCACGCCGAGGACGCGTGGCCCGGCGACATCAGGAGATGAATCTTCACGGGACCTTGGCTGCCGGTCCAGGAATCTTCGATGTCCGTGAAGCTGGGGCTGGCGGTCCAGGAGAAGTCGTGGACGTCCTCGGAATGATACGCGAGCGTCTTGGTGCCGTCGGAATTGTTGGTGCTGGAAACCAGGTCGCCACCGGCGCCGACAATTTCGTTTTGCGGCAGGGTGATTTTCACGTCGAAGGTGCCGAAATCGGCGAAAAATTCAGTGCTGGCGTGAAATTGGTGGCAATTCCAGGCGTTCTTCCACCACACACCCACTTTGGGGAACCACTGCCCGACCATATCGAAATCGTGGGCGTAGCCGGTGCGTTCGACGACCTTCGGCAGCTGGTCGTGAAACGTCATTTGGAACTGCACGGAAGCGCCCGGCGCAATGGGCTGTGGCAAGGTGACTTGAAATACAGTGTGGTCGTTGGTGTTGTGGTCATCCGGCTGGATGAACTCCATTTTTGCGGTGAGATCGCCGACGCCTTCGACTGCCAGTTTATCAACGGTTATCGAGCCGTAATGTTTTGGATCCCATTCCGAATCAGGGCCGTTGCCGCGGGTGCCGGCGAGGCGAACTTCGGTCATGAAAGTGGATTGCGGCTGAAAGGCGTTCAGGTAGAGGTGGAAGGGGAAAGTTTGCTGCGGCTTGCCGGTGAGGTTGTGATAGGTGAGCGTCTCGGTGGCCGCGATGGTGTGCTTTGCAGGATCGAGCTTCGCGTCAATTGCGTAGGCCACCACGCGCGTCGAAAGAGGCTTCGCTGCGGCTTCGCTGGCATCGGACGCCGGCTTCGGCTCGGCCTTCTTCGCGGCAGTCTGCGAAAAACCGGGTGCGCCATAAAGCAACACCGCGCCGGCCACCACCAACACTTGCGCTAATCGCATCCTTCCTCCGTGCCGCACTGCATATTCCAGGGAATATCCGCGGGGACTCAAAAACCGGGTACACAATATGATACGTTGCCGTTGCGCGCAAGATTGGCGTGGAAGATTTGTTGGTTCGTCCGCGGGGCAAGGAAGCGGTCTACCGCTCGCCTCGCTGCGCAGTCGGGCGCGGCGGTTATTCAGTCCGCGTCGGCGGCAGGCGTCGCAAGTTGACGCTGCGCGCTACACCGTCTAAACTTGAACTATTGCAGTGGTTTGGATGGCGCCACACGAGCGGCGCGACTTCACTTTTTACGGATTCCGGTGACTTCAACGGTCCTACAACAGAAACGCTACCAGCAGATTTTAACGGACTTGGTGCGCGAGTACATCGAGACGGGCGAGCCAGTCTCCTCGCGCAGCATTGCGAATCGTCACGTCGAGGCGCTCAGCTCAGCCACCGTGCGCAACGTGATGGCCGATCTCGAAGACGCCGGATTGCTGTACCAACCGCACACTTCCGCGGGACGCGTTCCGACCGCTGCCGCCTATCGTTTTTTTGTGGAGCAGGTGGCCGCGCAGGCCACAGCCAGCCCGGAAGATCGCTTGTGGATTCGCCGGGAACTGGCGGCGGCGCAGACTCCGGAAGCAGTCATGGAGCGGGCTAGCCACGTTCTAGCGGCGGTTTCGCGTGGACTTGGGATTTTCATCGCGCCGCCGCTGGCGCGTAGCGTCGTCGAGCATCTTCGCTTTCTGCTGCTGCCCGACGGACGCGTGCTGGTGATTTTGATTTCGGGCGGTGGCGTAACGCGCGACAAATTGATTCGGCCTGAGCGTCCTTTCAAGCAGGAAGACCTTGACCGCACCGCGGAGCATTTGAATCGGCATTATATCGGCTGGACACTCGAGGCGATGCGGGCCGACCTGCGCAAACAGGTTGAACAGGATAGGGAGCAGTATGGCCGGTTGGCAGGTGACGCACTGCTTTTGTGCGATCCCAGCATTCTGGGCGACGTCGGCGAGCGCAAGATCTACGTGGACGGGGCGGCGCAAATCGCTTCTTCGCCCGATTTCACCAACCCGGAACAATTACGGGAACTTCTCGAAGCCATTGAGGAAAAAGACCGCTTAATCGCGCTCTTGAGCGGCTGCATCGAATCGCCCGAGCCGGTGCACGTGGAGCTGGGTCTGGACAAAATCTCGAATGCCGGAAAACATCTTGCCATCGTTTCGGCCTCTTATTCATCTAAAGATCAGGTACAGGGCACTCTGGGTATCCTGGCGCCGATGCGCATGCATTACGAACGGGTGATCACTGCCGTTGCGTTCATGGCGCAATTTTTTTCCGAAGAACAAGACGGGAGCTAATTTCCTTGGCGTCACACAAGAATCACAAAGACAACGAAGATTCCAGGCCGGGCTTCGGGGCGGCTGCGGGCCGTGCCGAAGATTCCGCTGGGAATCAGGCGACTGACCCGCCGCCTGCCGGCTCCGGGGGCGATGGCACCGCTGCAGAGCAATTGCAGAAGGCTCTCGCCGAGAAGCAGGAATTGACGAATACACTGGTGCGCCGCCAGGCGGATTTTGAGAATTATCGGAAGCGCGTGGAGAAGGAGCGCCAGCAGGAACGTCACCGCGGCGCGGAATTGTTGATCGAGCAGCTTCTGCCCGTGCTCGATGCGTTTGACCGGGCGCTGGTGGGTCACGACGATCCGGCGAACGCCGATTATCGCAAGGGATTCGAAATGATTCGCGGCCAGCTGTGGAGCGCTCTGGCGAAACAAGGTCTGGAGCGCATTCAATCCGTGGGTAAGGAGTTCGATCCGCATTTGCATCACGCGATCGAGAGCGTGGAGACGGCCGACCACGCCGAGGGTGTGGTCGTCGGAGAAATGCAGCCGGGATACTCGTTTCACGGCCGCGTGCTGCGTCCCGCGATGGTCCGCGTGTCATCCGCGCCAGGGAATTAAGGGCTTTGACGCCTGCGAAGGAGATTTTGCGCGTCGTGCCTTGGCGTGTATTGGTCGAGAGGAAAGGCCTTGTAGGCCGTAGCTTTAGCTACGGCATACGTCGCGTGAAAGGCGGGCGGCTTTAGCCGCCGAAGTAGGGGGCTGCTGGTATTTCGTCCCGGTCTCCGCACTGTGAAACGGCAGAGTCGAGGATGTCGCACATTAAGAGGCGCGTGGGGCAAGCAGGCGTCTATTTCGTTTCGAGCCGCACCTGGCAAAGCCGAGCGCTTTTCCGGCGGCCAGAAATAGCGACGCTGTTAGTGGACCAGCTTCTCGACTGTCGAGCCAGAGGCTTTTACAAATTGCACGCGTTCGTGGTGATGCCGGATCATTTCCACGCACTGTTGACACCGGCAGCAACAGTAAGTCTGGAAATGGCGATGCAAATGATCAAAGGCGGTTCGTCCCGCACGATCAAGCAGGTGCTGAATTACCTCTCGCCGGTTTGGCAGAAGGGATTCCACGATCGCTGGATTCGAAACGCTGAAGAATACAAAGCGCGACGCGACTACATCGGCGGCAACCCCGTCGCGGCACGACTCGCTACGAAGTCTGAAGAATATCTGTTCTCTTCGGCTTCCGGCAGGCACGAGATGGACGCGAGCCAGTTCGGCATCGCGGCTTGAGCGTGCCGAGCGTGGCAACGGCGGTGCTTCAGCGGCTAAAGCCGCCCCGATGTGCGCCTGCTGATGCCGTAGCTGAAGCTACGGCCTACAAAGATGAAGCAGTGCCGTTTGATGATTGGAAGGCGTGATTATTTTTCTCGTTTTAGGGAGTAAAGCGAAATATGACGGGGAGCAATACGGTGGACTTTTACGAAGTGTTGGGCGTCGCGCGCGACGCTTCGCCCGATCAGATTAAATCGGCTTACCGTAAAGCCGCCATGCAATGGCATCCTGATCGCAATCCCGGGAACAAGGAAGAGGCCGAACACAATTTTCGCGCAGCTTCGGAAGCCTACGCGGTCCTCTCGGATCCGCAGAAGCGCTCCGTCTACGACCGTTTTGGCGCGGCAGGCCTCGGCAATCGCGGATTCGACGCGGGTTTCAATTCCACGATTTTCGAGGAATTTCAAGATATCCTCGGCGACCTGTTCGGCTTCGATGACGTTCTAGGTGGTGGACGGCGGCGCACCGGACGCGGCGGCGCGCGCGGCCAGCGTGGCGCGGATCTTCGTTACGACATGTCCCTGAGTTTCGAGGAAGCCGCCACGGGCGTTACCAGCAAGATCCGGCTCTCACGCCACGAGTTGTGCGAGACCTGCAAGGGCACCGGCGCCAAACCCGGGACGGGCATGACCACTTGCCGCACCTGTGGCGGGCGCGGGCAGATGTCCTACTCGCAAGGATTTTTCTCGATCACCCGGACGTGCCCGGCCTGCCAGGGCGCGGGACAAATGATCAAGGACGCGTGCGTCACCTGCCGCGGCCAGGGACGCATTGAGCGCGAGCGCACCCTGGAAGTCGGAGTTCCCGCGGGAGTGGATTCCGGGACGCGTTTGCGAATGGCTGGACAAGGCGAACCCGGGACGAATGGCGGACCGGCGGGCGACCTCTATATTTTTCTGGAAGTGAAGGAACACGCCTTCTTCGAGCGCCGCGGCTCCGACCTGATTTGCGAAATCCCGATCAGTTTCTCGCAGGCCGCGCTCGGTGAGAAGATCAAGGTGCCGACGCTGAAGGGCGAGGAAGAGCTGGAAATCCCCGAAGGCACGCAGTCTGGCCAGATTTTTCGCAAGAAGGGTAAAGGCCTGCCCAATCCGCATGGCGGGCGCGGCGATCTCTACATCAGCATTCGCGTCGTGATTCCGGCGAAGGTGTCGCGCGAACAGCGGCGAATGCTCGAGCAGCTGGGGCAATCGTTAAAGGTCGAAAACCGGCCCGCGGAACGAAACTCCACGTTCTTCGACAAAGTGAAAGACATCTTCGGGTAGGGCACCCCAATCCACTACTGAGCTGCCATGACGGCGGATTCGCCGGCGCTTCGTGCGTTCACGGAAAAAACGGGAACGAGCCGTACAGCTTCGTCCGCGAAAATGAAGAGCGACGACTGAGGATTGAATTCGATTTCAAGCGCTACGCGCGCTTCAGGAAGTACGCGAAAGAATCCGCCGGCAATGTAGTCTGACGAAATGTGGATTTGCGTTAGCCCGCTATCCAGGACGACTGCCCGCACTCTTTCGTCGGAAGTCACAATGCAGTTCGAGCCGACACTCCCACACAGGTTTTGTTGCGGAATCGAGTCACTCGAGTCCGGTTGATCGGGAGCCAGTCGCAGGCGAATCTGGCGATCCGCGTCTGCTGGAACTGCGACGTCGTCGAGAGTATCCAGCGCGCGTGAATCGCCGCTCGGCGCCAGCAAGTCGATTTGCACCGGCCGCGTTACCAGTTGCGGCGCCAGCTCCTGCCAGTCGGCTGACTCGTCCGCAGCGGTGGCGCTCGGGTTGACATCAATGCCGCGGATGGTCACATAAATATGCTCGATCCGGTTGGTCGCATCGTCCGCAGGCGCGGTGAATGATGACGCTATACTTGTCCGAACACTACCCTTCGCCTGATTCAGCGGACAGGAATTTATGCTGCCGAATAGCGTGCCTCCGCTTCCGCCGGGGTTGGAGACAAATACGACGCAGGAGTTATCGCAGCCGATGAAACCGACGGAGCAAAGCAGTATGGTGAGGAAGACTGATTGAGGTGGTGCAATCGTTCTCGCGGAACTGTTGGCGCGGCGCATAGAACGCCTCGATGCGGGGATTATGGGGGTGGAATTGATGCCCGTCAAGTAGCAGAACGGCTGGCAGGCGGCGCGGTCGCATCCGCAAAGCGGCGGCGCGCCGCCGCACTCCACATTGTCGTCGCCATGCATGACTCGATTGCTAAGCCGCGGCAGTTCGCGTCGCTCGTAGGTTTTCAATCCTCAAGGTACAATCTGAGCCGTGCGGCGGCGATTTTTCGTGGACCAATTTGACGATGGGACTGCCACCTTGCGTGGCGACGCGGCGGAGCATCTGGGGCGCGTGCTGCGCGCAGAGCCGGGGCAGCTTTACGAACTTAGCGACGGCGAGCACGTGTGGTTGGGGCGAGTGGAACGCGTAGGGTTGCTGAAGCGCGGAGACAATCGTGTAGAGTTTTCTTTAGTGGAACCGATCGCGGTGCGCGAACCGCCGCTGCATTTGCAATTGCTGATTGCCTTGGTGAAGTTCGATCGGTTCGAGTGGTGCCTGGAAAAAGCGAGTGAGCTGGGCGTGAGCGAAATCACTCCGCTGACCGCGGCGCGAACGGATAAAGCGCTGGTCGGCGCGTCGGCGAAGCGGCAGGCGCGCTGGGAAAAGATATTGCTGGAGTCGGCGCAGCAATCGCGGCGTCTGCGCCCTCCGAAACTGGGGCAGCCCGTGACGCCGGAGAAGGCCTACGCTGCTTGTAGCGCCGAGTGCAAACTGCTGCTTTCCGAGCGCAGCGGCGCGCCGGGGATCCACGATGTCTTGCAGAATGTGACCGCGCATTCCGCGGCAGTCTCGATCGGTCCGGAAGGCGGCTGGACGGATGGCGAGCTGAGCTTGGCACGAGCGGCGGATTTCGTCGAAGCGTCGCTGGGGCATCTTGTGCTGCGCACCGAAACGGCGGTCCTGGCGTCGCTGGCTATTTTAAACTTCGCTTTGGATGCGTAAAAAACTGAACCGTGGAGCCGCAGAGATCGCAGAGAAAGTCCGAGGCAACGTTAGCCTGCGTTCATCTGCGGAGATTTTTCCGCGGCGAACGCAACGGCGAACGCGCGGCCTCCGCGCATGCGAACACTTGGCGCGCGCTATCTCCCCGTGATATAAATATTTGAGCGAAGAATGTTGGATATCTCCCAGCCGAGCCCGCCGAACCCTGATAGCACTCCATCTTTGCCCCAATTGCGGCGTGAACTGCGCAGTTGGACGCGTGATCTCGCCGTGGCGCTCGGTCTGGCGCTGGTCATCATCATCTTTCTGTACCAACCGGTAAAAGTGGAAGGCACCAGCATGGCGCCGCTTCTGAGCGATCAGGAGCGCATTTTCATCAATAAATTCGAGTATCGCTTCGAGCCGATTGAGCGCGGCGACGTGGTCGTCTTCTGGTATCCTCTCGACCACTCGAAATCGTTCATCAAGCGCGTGATTGGCTTGCCGGGGGAAACGATCGAGTTGCGCGCGGGGCACGTGTATGTGGATGGCAAGGAATTGGCGGAGCCGTATGTTCCGGCGAGTTACCTCGATGGCTCCAGCTATGGCCCCATGCACATTCCCGCGGGAAATTATTTTGTGATGGGCGACCACCGCGATAGTTCGAACGATTCACGGGTTTTTGGTCCGGTGAGCCGGCCGTATATCTACGGCAAAGCGGTTTTTGCCTACTGGCCCGTGGACCATTTCGGCTCGCTCACTTATTCGTCCACGGTAAATGCGGCATCGCGATGAAATCTTCTGGAGGCCACACTGACGCAGCAGCCCGCAGGTCGCGCGATACTCGCGCTGGAAGACGGAAGAGTATTTAACGGCCGCGCGGCCGGCGCTCGCACGCGCCGCGGCGGAGAAGTTGTTTTCAACACCAGCCTCACGGGTTACCAGGAAGTTTTCACCGATCCCAGCTATTCCGGTCAGATTGTCTGCCTCACCTATCCGCATATCGGGAACGTCGGCGCGAATCTGGATGATGAAGAGTCTCCGAAGCCTTATATCGAAGCTCTCGTGGTGCGCGAGTTTTCGTTGCTGGCTTCTAATTGGCGCTCGAGCGAATCGGCGCAGCAATATTTGGAACGACACGGCGTTCCGGTCATCTGGGATCTCGATACCCGCGCGCTCGTGCGGCATTTGCGCGAAGTAGGGGCATTGCGTGGCGTCGTAGCGACCGACGGCACTGCTGCCGAACAATTGATCGCCGAAGCGCGCGCGCTGCCGACCATGGCTGGCCAGGAACTGGCGGGGCGGGTGACGACGGCGAAGTCGTATGTGTGGGATAAGGGCTCGATTGATCTGGCGGCGCCGATTTCTGTGGCGGCTGCGGCGGGTGCATCGGCGACAGGGAAGTCCGCCGCCAGCGGCGTTGGTGCTTCGGGCGCGGCTGCGGGGCGTGGCGGGGCGGCTTCTGGCGCCGAAGAAGCGGCGCGGCATCGAGTGGTGGCCTACGATTTCGGAATCAAGCAGAACATTTTGCGGCTTCTTGTGGATCACGATTGCGAAGTTACCGTCGTACCCGCGCGGACTTCCGCTGAAGACGTCCTGGCGCTGAAGCCGGATGGCGTGTTCCTCTCGAACGGTCCAGGTGACCCGGAGCCGATTGGATACGCCGTGGAAAATATTCGAAAGCTCTTGGGACGCGTGCCGATTTTTGGGATTTGCCTTGGACATCAGCTTTGTGGATTGGCGCTCGGCGGCCGGACGTTCAAATTGAAGTTTGGGCATCATGGCTCGAATCATCCGGTGAAGAACTTGTTGACGCAGAAGGTGGAGATTACCGCGCAGAATCATGGTTTTTGCGTGGATCCGGAGTCGTTGCCCTCGAGCGACGTGGAAATCACGCACGTGAATTTGAACGATCACACCAATGAGGGCATGCGGCATCGCTCATTGCCGCTTTTCAGCGTGCAATATCATCCGGAAGCATCCCCAGGCCCGCACGACGCGCGATATTTGTTCGATGATTTCATTTCGCTGATGAAGGAAACGGGCGGGAAGAGTTGAGAACGGAGACCGAATCGTGCCGCAGCTTGTCGCCGCGGGACTTCCGCCGGTTCGACAATTGCCATCACGAACGGATCGCTCTCACGAGGGAATGTCATCCCGAGCGAAGCGAGGGATCTGCTTTTAGGTTTGGAACCTTACGTAGGTGCGCATGTGAAGGCCTGCGGGACGACATTGTCTTTGGATTTCGGAAAACTAGAAAATTGCGCCGCAACGAAGGTCGCTGAGCCCGCGAGAGCAACGATGCAGCGACAACATTTGAGAGGCTATGCCGAAACGGACTGACATCAAGAAAATCATGATCATCGGGTCTGGGCCAATTGTGATCGGGCAGGCCTGCGAATTCGACTATTCCGGGACGCAGGCTTGCAAGGCGCTGCGCTCGGAGGGCTATGAGGTCGTGCTGGTGAATTCCAATCCAGCGACGATCATGACCGACCCGGAAATCGCGGACCGCACCTACATCGAGCCGCTCTCAAAAGAATATCTGGAAGCGATCATTGCCGCGGAACGGCCCGATGCATTGCTGCCTACCGTCGGCGGACAAACGGGGCTGAATCTTGCCGTCGAGCTTGCGGAAGCGGGCGTCCTTGAAAAGTACAAAGTGAAGCTGATTGGCGCTTCACTGAATGCCATCAAAATCGCCGAAGACCGGCTGCTCTTCAAGGACGTCTGCCGCAAGATCGGCCTGGAGGTTCCGGCATCTGAAGTGGTCACCACTGTTCCGGATGGCGTGCGGCTTGCTGATCAGCTCGGCTACCCCGTAGTGATTCGCCCGTCGTTCACTTTGGGCGGCACGGGCGGCTCGATCGCTTACAACCACGAAGAATTTGCGGACTTGATTGCGCGCGCGCTCGATGCCAGCCCCGTGCACCAGGCTTTGATCGAAGAATCGGTGCTGGGCTGGAAGGAATTCGAGTTGGAGGTGATGCGCGACCACCGCGATAATTTCGTGGTGATCTGCTCGATCGAGAATTTCGACCCCATGGGCATCCACACCGGCGATTCCATCACGGTCGCTCCAGCGCAAACTCTCACCGATAAGGAATACCAACGGATGCGCGACGCAGCCGCCGCGATTATTCGCGCGGTCGGCGTCGAGACGGGCGGGTCGAACATTCAGTTTGCGGTGGATCCCGCGTCCGGACGGATGACCGTGATCGAAATGAATCCGCGCGTTTCGCGGAGCTCGGCCCTGGCGAGCAAGGCCACCGGGTTTCCCATCGCGAAAATCGCGGCAAAACTCGCGGTGGGCATGACGCTGGACGAAATTCCCAACGACATCACCAAGAAAACTCCGTGCTCTTTTGAGCCGACGATTGATTACGTGGTGGCCAAAATTCCCAAGTGGCAATTCGAGAAGTTTCCCGGCAGCGACAGCACCTTAACGACGCAGATGAAGTCGGTCGGGGAAGTGATGGCCATCGGCCGCACATTTCAGGAAGCGATCTGCAAGGCCATTCGTTCGCTGGAGCCGAGTACTGCGTGGCGGCCGCCCGCGGAAGTCACCACTGTCCTGCTGCGCGAGAAATTGCACGTACCCGGTCCGGACCGGTTGCATTGGCTCTTCGAGGCGCTCGAGCGCGGGATGTCCGCCGAAGAGGTTTGCGACCTCACCAAGATTGACCCGTGGTTCATACGCCAGCTTCAGGAAATGTTGGCGGTGGACAAGCGCGTCGCCGCCACATCGCTCGGCAAGTGTCCGCCGGAATTGTTCCTGGAATCGAAACGCTCGGGCGCGAGCGACGAGGAAATCGCGAAATTGTGGAACGTGAAGGCCGCGAGCGTGCGTGCGCGCCGCAAGGAGTTGGGCATTCAGCCCGTGTTCAAACGCGTGGATACCTGCGCCGCGGAGTTTGAGTCATTCACGCCGTACCTTTATTCGACGTACGAGGAAGAAGACGAATCCGGCGTCGTGGATCGTCCGAAGGTGGTGATTCTGGGCAGCGGGCCGAATCGCATCGGGCAGGGAATCGAGTTCGATTATTGCTGCTGCCATGCCGCGTTCGCGTTGAAGGAAGACGGCTACGAAACGGTGATGGTGAATTGCAACCCGGAGACCGTCTCCACGGATTACGACACTTCCGACCGCCTCTATTTCGAGCCGCTCACCCTGGAAGATGTACTCGCGATTCTGGATCGCGAGAAGCCGCAGGGCGTAATCGTGCAATTCGGTGGACAGACGCCGTTGAATCTGGCGCTGGAATTGAAGCAGAACGGCGCGAAAATCATCGGCACGGCGCCGGAGTCAATTGACTTGGCGGAAGACCGGCGGAGATTTGGCGCGCTGCTCGACGAGCTGAAAATTCCGCAGCCGCGCAACGGCACGGCGTTTGCGCCGCAGGAAGCCGTGCAACTCGCAACGGAAATTGGATTGCCGGTGCTGGTGCGGCCGAGTTACGTGCTGGGCGGGCGCGCGATGGTGATCGCGTACGATTTGAAAACGGTGGAAGAATATGTTGCCCAAGCCGCGTTGATTGGCTCGGGGACCGATCCCAAGCGCCCGATCCTGATTGACCAGTTCCTGGAAGATGCCACGGAAGTGGATGTGGACGCGCTCGCGGATGGCGAGGACGTCTTGATCGCCGGAATCATGGAGCACATCGAAGAGGCCGGCATTCATTCCGGCGATTCTTCGTGCGTGTTGCCGTCGGTGACCCTGAAGCCCTCGGTGCTGGAACGCATACGCGATTACACCACGCGCCTCGCCCGCGCGCTGAAAGTCGTCGGGTTGATGAACGTGCAATATGCGATTCAGCGCGATACGGTTTACGTGCTGGAAGTGAATCCACGAGCGTCGCGCACGATTCCTTATGTCAGCAAGGCCACTGGCGTCCCGCTCGCCAAAGTTGCTGCGCGCCTGATGACCGGCCGCAAGCTTCGCGACCTGCACCTGCCATACACGGAGACCAACGGCATCAAGGAACTTTCCGTTCGTAATTTCTATGCCGTGAAGTCGCCGGTGTTTCCGTTTAACAAGTTTCGCGGGGTGGACACGATTCTTGGGCCGGAAATGCGCTCGACGGGCGAAGTGATGGGGATCTCCTCCACATTCGGGCTGGCTTTTGCGAAAGCGCAGCTGGCCGCCGGGCAGCGGTTGCCGCAGCGCGGGACGGTGTTTCTCAGCGTGAATGACCATGACAAGCGGCACGTCGCGTTTGTGGTGCAGGATTTGCTGGCGGCAGGGCTGAAAGTGGTGGCGACGCGCGGGACGGCAGCGGCGCTCGCGAGCGCGGGGATCGAAGTGGAAACCGTTTACAAGGTCAATGAAGGACGGCCGAACATCGTGGACCTGATCAAGACGGCCAAGGTGGACCTGGTCATCAATACGCCATTGGGCCGCGAATCTTTCTACGACGAGAAATCGATCCGGCGAGCCGCGATACGTTACAACATTCCTTGTATCACCACGCTTTCGGCCGCCAGCGCGGCCGCGCGCGGAATGCGCGCGATGGCGGGGCACGCTGTGGATGTCGCGGCCTTGCAGGATTTGCACCGGCGAAAATCTGCCGCTTCCGCGCCTGCTGCTCCGGCGGAAAAGTAAGACTTTCCGCTTTCTCGCTCTACGGGTGGACACTCCGCTTTCGTTTGCCGCGTCGTAATGGATTACCGCAGAGATGCAGAGTACGCAGAGAAAACCAAGACAGGGCTCAACGCAGAGTCCTCAGAGGAAACCTTGAGGCCACGGCGATATCGTGCATGCTGGCCGCAGGGAGGCCCTCGTGAATCATCGTGCTGTGTCTGGGTTTGTCTGACGCTGCCCTTGTGTGTGATATAAAATACCCCGATGAATCTGCACGGCGTTTTCGCACCTCTTACTACGCCCTTTGAAGGGAATGGCAACCTTGCGCTGGTACGTTTGCGCGAGAATGTCGCTCGCTACAACCAAACCGGCCTCGCGGGCTATGTCGCCAACGGCTCAACCAGCGAATCGGTGCTGTTGAAATGGGAAGAGGTTTACCAGGTCTGGGAAACTGTAATTGACTCGGCGGCGCCGGGTAAAATCCTGATCGCCGGGACGGGCGCCGAATCCACCGCGGAGACCATCGAACACACCCATCGCGCCGCGAAAATCGGCTATGCGGCAGCATTGGTTCGCACACCTAGCTTTTACAAGCCCGCCATGACCGACCACGCCCTGGCCGAGCACTACCTGCGCGTTGCGGATGCCTCGAACATTCCGCTGCTGGTGTATTCCGTGCCGATTTTCACGCACGTCACCGTCGCAGCGCCGCTAATCGCGCGCGTGATCCATCATCCAAACATCATCGGCATTAAAGACAGCTCGGGAAACGTGGAGGGAGTGGCCGCGATCATCGCCGCGGCACCCAAGCACTTTCAAACTCTCGTCGGCTCGGCTGCGACCCTTTACGAATCGCTGGAAGTGGGTGCCGTGGGCGCGATCCTCGCCTTCGCGGACGCATTTCCGGACTTGTGTTCGGAAATTTACGCATTTTCGCGCGCCGGTGAGCGGGCCAAGGCGGCCACACTCGCGCAGAAATTGCTCGTGCCGTCAAAAATGCTGGGAGTGCAATACGGAATTGCCGGGCTGAAGTACGCTCTAGACCGCCTGGGTTACTACGGCGGCCCGCCGCGTCTTCCGCTCCAGTCGCCGGGCGACGTCGCGCGCCAGGAAATTGACGCCATGTTGGCGAATCTTATGTCCCAGCCCGCGCATCTTTTGTAGAAGCGATTTCCGCGGCTACGGGCGGGCTGGGAGGACGTCATTCAAACGGATTCCCGAAACTCAAGATTCCAGTTCGTGTGCGCTCCGCTGCTGGTGCGCCTGTCGTGGCGGGGCGCCTGTCGCCGCGGCGATGCCTCGCGCGCTAACCTTTGCTTGCGGCGCGCGTCCCACGTTCGTTGCCGCGCACAAGGCCCGCGCATATCATGACGTCCTCCATGGAGTCTCACTGTATATCCTTCCGCGAGATTCCTCAGACCACTAAGCTTTTCGCCACGTTTTTGGAAGATTTCAATCGAGTGGCGCGATATTACGGCCATCCTCCGGCGGTTTCCGGCGTGACAGCGGCTTCCAAGGAAGTCCGGCTCGATCCCGCGGTGCGGCAAGGCGTGCTGGAAGTTCTGCGCGAGCAAAACAAGCGGTTCGCTGGAACCCCTGCGTTGGATAAGGAACTCGCCCGCAACCTGGATCGTCTGGCGAATGGCGCAGTCGCGATTGTCACCGGGCAGCAGGTGGGACTTTTCACCGGTCCCGCGTACAGCTTCTATAAAGCCGTTACCGCCGCGGCGTATGCCGAAGAACTCACGCGGCAGGGAATCGAGGCCGTGCCGGTTTTCTGGCTGGCGACGGAAGATCACGATCTTGCGGAAATCAATCACGCGGCCTGGACCACTCGCACCGGGCTGGCTGAGTTCGTATTGCCCATCGGAGAAGGCGAAGAGGGTCGGCGCGTGGGAGAAATTGCGCTGGGAGCGGCGATTACCGCGCCGGTGGTTACGGCGGTGGATACCTTCGAAGGTCCGTACGCCGGGGACGTAGCGCGCGCGTTACGCGAATCCTATGCGCCGGACGAAACCTACGGCTCCGGGTACGGAAAGTTGATGGCGCGATTGCTCGCGGGGCGGGGAATTATTCTGCTCGATCCATTGGACTCGCAGCTGCACCATTATGCCGCGGGAGTCTATCGCCGCGCGCTGGATGAAGCGGATTCGCTGCGCGATGGTTTGCTGGCACGCTCGAAAGAGCTCGAGCGGGGCGGATTCCACGCGCAGGTAAAAGTTGCGCGCGAGTCCACGCTACTTTTTTATAATGTGAATGGGATCCGGCAACCCTTGCGCCAGCGGAACGGGAAATTCATTGCGGGCAGCGCGACTTTCTCCAGTGAGGAATTGCGCTCGGCGATCGAAAAAACGCCCGAGGCGTTCACCCCCAACGTTTTGTTGCGCCCGGTGGTCCAGGATACGTTGCTCCCTACCGCAGCCTACATCGGCGGTCCCGCCGAAATCGCTTACATGGCGCAAGCTCAAGTGGTTTATAAGCAGCTTCTAGGACGTATGCCGGCGATTCTGCCGCGGGCGAGCTTCACGATCATCGAGCCGCCGATAGCCCGGCTGCTGAAGAAATACAACCTGGAATTTCGCGACGTCATGCGCGGCCGCCAGCACCTTCGCGCGAGGATGGAAGCAAAGTCGCTGCCTCCGGCGCTCGCAAGGCGCTTCGAAAAAGATGAAAAATCGCTGCGCAAGCTGTTGTCTGCGTATCGCAAACCCTTCGAACGGCTCGATGGCACGCTTAACGGGGCGCTTGCTCTCGCCGAGCGCAAGGTCCTGCACCAGTTTCTAAAATTGAAAAGCAAGGCGGGCCGCGCGGAGAATTTCCGCACGGGCGTTCTCGATCGCCACGAGCGCATGCTGGTTGATGCGCTATATCCCCACAAGGGCCTTCAGGAACGCACGTTAGCCGCGCTGCCGTGGCTGGCAGCGTATGGGCCGGAGTTCCTGGACGAACTTGCGCAGTTATCCGCCGTTGGCGTTATCAGCGCAGCGCCCTCGGAGAAACGATCGGCGAAGGCCACACCATGCGCCCACCAGCATCACGTCGTATTCACGTAAAGCGGGGCGCCGAAACCCGACAAATGTTTCGGCGCCCCGCTCCGCGCTGCCTCATTATAAGCAATCGCGCGTGGTCTTCTTACTTGGCTGGAACGTAGCTGAGATCCGGACGAAACTCGATGATCTCGCTGTAGCTGCTCTCGATCGAGGCGTTGAGCCGTTCGATCACGGACATCGCTTCCTGCTCGCCGAACGCCCCGCGCAAGTCATCGCGCAACGGCTTGATGGCCGGGTCGTCCTCGAAAGATGCCCAGTTGGCATGATCAATCGTCAGGACATAGAGGCCGCCGGGGCCGCCGTCTACCAGGTGATGCCATTCGTAGTGAAATGGCGAGTTCATTTTTTGATGGGCCTCGTGCACGCGCATCACGGCGCTGCGGAAATCGTCAGCTTTTCCATAACGCACGTGAAAGGTGATGACCTCCGTGTACTTCGCGGTCATGTCCGGCGAGGGGTTGCTCCATTTCGGCAAGTCCTCGTAGTAAGCCGCGACGAGCTTCTCCACGTAGTTCCCGATGAGCTTTTGGTATTGGTCAAGATCGGCGGCGTCCGGCACCGACGGCTTATCGAAATCCGTCCAGTGCTGGCCGAAGCGCGCGATCATGTACGTTCCGGTATTCTCCCCCGTGAGTGTTTCGAACACGTAGAGACCCTGCGCATCTTTTTGCTGCTTGTGCCATTCAACCTTCTGTTTGCGTCCTTCTTCGTACTGCTTCACCATTCCATTCTTCGGAGTCTGGAATTCAATCGCAGCGATGGTGTTGCGCTGTTCCTGGGCAAAAGTTGCAATCCCAATGAAAAGGACGACACCCACCGCGCACAGCAATTTTCTCGCAATCATCGAATCTCCCTTTCCTCGAACTTCGTCGAATTCTGAATTTTGTGGAGACTACTTGGCCCTATCACAAATCGTGGGGGCAGCGGCGCGTGCCGAACAAGCGATCCGGCAAGCTCCGGCTGCGAAGGAATGTGTGATATGGAGCGAAACTATATCCCTATCGCGGCGCAAAGCAAGGCTTTATTCCACTGTGGCGGCCATTTTTCGAGCTCTGCCGGCCACGTGTAAGCTGTGGCCTTCGGGATTGTTCGCCCCTGTTTCAATTTCGGTTTGTGGTGTTCTTAATCGGCACTTTGCGGCCTTAGCTTGCCCCCAGCTCCCGTGCTAAAATGCGGCGGACTTATTGAGCCGGTATGTTCCGGAGGGGGCACATGAAAATCACTCCTGGCAAACAGAAGGGCCTGACGGCAGTATCCGATTCCCGCGGTGTGATCGCCGCGGCGGCGATGGATCAGCGCGGATCGCTGAAGAGCGCGATTGCGAAAGAGAAGGGCATTGACAAGAAGGACGTGTCCGCGCAGATGTTGGAAGAATTCAAGACCATTGTTACGCGCGTGCTGACCCCGCACGCCAGCGCGATTCTGCTTGACCCGGAATACGGGCTGCCGGCCGCGAAGGCGAGGGCTAAGAATGCCGGCCTGCTACTGGCCTATGAGAATAGCGGCTACGACAATACTCGCCCGGGACGCCTGCCCGACCTGCTGGACATCTGGTCGGTCCGCCGCCTGGTCGCCGCAGGGGCGGACGCAATTAAAATTTTGCTTTATTACACGCCGTTCGATCCGCCCGAGGTGAATGACATCAAGCACGCCTGGGTCGAGCGCATTGGCGGCGAATGTATCGCGAGCGACGTGCCATTTTTCCTGGAATTCGTCGGGTATGTTGAGAACGGCGACGAGAAGGGCATCGAATACGCCAAGAAGAAGCCGGAAATCGTCAGCAAGAGCATGGAGGAATTTTCCAAGCCGCAATACGGCGTGGACGTGCTGAAGGTGGAGGTTCCGGTGAATATGGCGTTCGTCGCGGGTTCGAAAGCGAACAAGGGTGAGACGGCCGCCGCGGCCTACACTCGCGATCAAGCCAAAGAGCATTTCCGCCGCGCTGCTGCCGCCGCCAAGAAACCGTTCATCTACCTCTCCGCTGGAGTGAATAACGACGTCTTCGCCGAAACTTTGGAACTCGCTGCCGAATCGGGCGTGGAATTCTCCGGCGTGCTGTGCGGCCGCGCTACGTGGAAAGACGGCATTCCCGTGTACGCCAAGCAGGGCGCCAAAGCTCTGGAAGACTGGCTCAACGACCAGGGCGTGAAGAACATTGACAACGTGAACGCGCGCCTCACCGCGGCCAAGCCGTGGTACAGCTTCTACGGCGCCAGTTCCGCGGCGGCGCTGGCCGATTAGCGCGCTTTGCGCGCCGACAACTTCCATTGGGGATGAGCGGGGCAAATCTAGGGTCGGCGAGTTGCCGGTTTTGCGCGCGCGAGTCCGAATTTCAATCCGCCGGACATCTGTGAGATTCTGTAAAGCACATGGCTGATCAAGTGAAGGTGCTTTTTGTGTGCGTGGGCAATTGCGTTCGCAGCCAGATGGCGGAAGCGATCGCGCGGCACTCCTGCGCGGATATCATCGCCGCGGAAAGCGCGGGAGTATCGCCGCTGGGTTTCATTGATAAGACGGCACAGGCAGTGCTGCGCGAGCGCGGAATATCCGTGGACGGTCAATTTTCCAAGGGTTTGCGCAGCCACGCCTTGAGGAAGCCGGACCTGGTTGTCAACATGTCTGGAATTCACAGCAAGTCGCTTTTCCCCGAGCACCATGTGGAAGAGTGGAGCGTGCGCGATCCGTTCGGCGAGGACCTGGCTGCGCATCGCGTTGTCTGCGATGATATCGAGGCCCGCGTGACGTTACTGGCCGCGCGCCTGCGCACCAAAACGGCCGGGGCCGGCTAATGCCCGCGGCCAGATCTCGTCGCAAGGATTCCGCAGGCTCGGAACGCGCATCGCGCAAGGCGTCGCATCATGCGTCGTGAAAAAACCAGCGTCTCGCAGGAAGATTATCTGAAAGCGATTTGGGAACTTGTTCAGGAAGAGCAAGAGCCCATCAGCGCGCGCCTCGCGGAAGATCTTGGCGTCACTCCTCCGGCGGTCACGGCCGCTCTGAAGCGCATGACCCGCGGCGGCTATCTGCATGTTCGGCGCGACGGTCGAATCGAGCTAACCGCGAAGGGCGAAGCCATCGCGCAACACCTGGTGCTGCGGCATCGGCTGGCGGAAAAGCTGCTCACCGACGTCATCGGCCTCGAGTGGGTTCGCGCTCATGAAGAGGCCGAGCGCTTGGAACACGGAATTTCAACCGAAGTCGCTGAACTGCTCCTGAAGCGCTTTGGGCGCGAGAGTCGCTGCCCGCACGGCGTGCCGCTGCTCGGCGGGATGGCCAAACTGCGCCGCAAATTCGGCGCGGTGCGTCTATCGGACGCAGAAGTCGGGCGCAGCTACGAAGTCCTGCGCGTGTACGAAAAAGATCCCAAGTTTCTGGACTTTGTTTCCGGTCTGAATCTGCGTCCCGGCGCGCGAGTCCGCGTGCACCAGCGCGAATACGATGAGACGATGGCCCTTACGGTGACGGGCCACGCCTCTTCCCGCATTCATCTGGGCAAGCCGGCCACGCAACGTGTGTGGGTCCGCAACCTTCCCGCATAAAAAAATTCAATCCAAGACATTTGCGTGGCCTATTGCAACCGGGCGGCTGGGGCGACTATGATACGGTTGTCCGCCCGAGTTATATGGTGCCTGCTAGGTCGCAAATGACGGGTCTTCGTTTGTTATTCACCCCTGGCGCGGCCACTGGCACCTCAGACGGCTGCCCCCGCTTCAGCCGCGAGGGCGACCAGCGTCCGACAGTACCGTCCGCAACATGCATTGCGCGGAGAGAAACCTGACTTCCAGCGACACGAGACGAAGGAGGAGTGTGATATGGCGACTGCATCCGTAGCTGTACAGCCGAATGAAAACGTAACAGGATTTGTCACCAAAACCCGCAAAATGCTCATCAATGGCAAATGGGTTGACGCCGCTTCCGGCAAGACTTTTCCCACCTACAATCCCGCGACCGGTGAAGTGCTTTCAAATATCGCGGAGGGCGACAAGGAAGACATTGACCGCGCCGTAAAAGCGGCCCGCGCCGCTTTTGACACCGGTGAATGGTCGAAGATTTCTCACTCCGAACGCGGCCGCATGATCTGGCGGCTTGCCGACCTGCTCGAAATGCATCAGGAAGAATTTGCACAGTTGGAATCTCTGGACAACGGCAAACCGCTGAAGGTTGCGCGCGTCGCGGATTTGCCGCTGGCGATTGACCACTTCCGCTATTACGCCGGATGGGCCACCAAGATTGAAGGCAATACGATCCCGCTTTCGATCTGGAAGCAGAACACCTTCCATGCATACACGGTTCGCGAACCGGTGGGCGTGGTTGGCCAGATCATACCCTGGAATTTCCCGCTGCTGATGGCCGCGTGGAAACTGGGTCCTGCTCTCGCGGCGGGCTGTACGGTGGTGTTGAAACCTGCCGAGCAGACGCCGCTCACCGCGCTTCGACTGGGCGAACTTATCCAGGAAGCTGGCTTCCCGGATGGTGTGGTAAATATTGTCCCGGGCTACGGCGAGACTGCTGGTGCCGCGCTTGCCGCGCACCCCGACGTGGATAAGATTGCGTTTACCGGTTCCACCGAAGTGGGCAAGCTCATTTTGCAAGCGGCGGCGGGCAACCTGAAGAAGGTTTCGCTGGAGTTGGGCGGAAAGTCGCCGAACATCATCTTCGATGACGCGGACGTGGACGCGGCGATTGCCGGAGCGGCCAGCGCCATCTTCTTCAATCAAGGCCAGTGCTGCTGCGCGGGTTCGCGGCTTTACGTCGAAAAGAAGCTTTTCGACAAGGTTGTGGATGGCGTGGCCCAGAACGCCGCGAAAATCCGCGTGCGTCCGGGATTTGATCCGGAAAGCGACCTGGGTCCGCTGGTATCCCAGGAGCAGCTCGATCGCGTTTGCGGTTATCTCGATGCCGGCGCAAGGGAAGGCGCGAAGGCCGTTACGGGTGGCTCGCGCGAAGGCACCAAGGGCTACTTCGTGAAACCCACCGTGCTTATCAACACCAACGAGAAGATGAAAGTGGTCCAGGAAGAAATCTTTGGACCGGTGGTGACGGCGATTCCGTTCAGCGACACCAATGAAATCGCTGCGAAAGCCAACGACACGATCTACGGCCTCGCCGCCGGAATCTGGACGCGTGACATCAAAAAGGCGCAAAACCTTGCATCCAAACTGAAGGCGGGCACCGTGTGGATCAATTGCTACAACGTGTTCGACGCAGCGCTTCCGTTCGGCGGCTACAAGCAATCCGGTTGGGGCCGCGAGATGGGGCACGAGGTGCTCGAGCATTACACCGAAGTGAAATCAATCTGCTCAGCCATGTAGTGCGGCGTGTTGGTCGCTCGACGGATGTTTCGGCGTGAATCAGTTGGCTGTAGGGGCGGGTCTCAGACCCGCCCCTACTTGTTTGCGGAGAACAGATGTTGATCGAATGTGCTTTGAACGGTGGCAGGACGCGCGCGGAACATCCTGGTATTCCGTATACGCCACAAGAATTGGCTGATTCTGCTCGCGAAGCTGTGGCCGCGGGAGCCGGCGCGGTTCATTTTCATGTGCGTGGTCGCGACGGGCGCGAAAGCCTTGATGCCGATGATGTGGCGAGAGCCGTCGAGACCGTGCGTGCGGCAATCCCTGCGACGCCCTTCGGCGTGAGTACCGGGGCTTGGATTGTTCCGGATGTGAAAACGCGTCACCAAAAAGTGGCGGCGTGGCAGGTCCTGCCGCCCTTTGCCTCCATTAATTTCAATGAGGAAGGTGGTGTCGCGCTGGCCGAACTGCTGCTTTCGCGCGGCGTGGGCCTTGAAGCGGGGGTGGGCAGCCCACAAGCTGTCGAAGCACTCGTCGCGAGCGGCCTCGCCGATACTTGTTTGCGCGTGATGTTCGAACCGGAGCAACAAGATCTCCAGGCCGCGCTCGATGTTGTCGATCGCCTGGAAAAAATGCTGGATCGCGGCGGCGTGCGAATCCCGCGCTTGCTCCACGGGTTAAACCAAACAGCCTGGGGTTTGATGGATGAGGCGCTGAAGCGCGGCTACGACACGCGCATCGGATTCGAGGACGTGGTTACGCTGCCCGACGGCCGCCAAG
This sequence comes from uncultured Acidobacteriota bacterium, assembly GCA_963804655.1. GTDB lineage: Bacteria > Acidobacteriota > Terriglobia > Acidiferrales > UBA7541 > Palsa-295. The sequence goes on from CAWDRE010000006.1 coordinate 344,731, forward strand.
CTCCGAGCAACACCGCGCTGGTAGCCGGGGCGATGCGACGCTCGCGGCAATCAGCGAAGACGAAATCGACTACTGATGGCTAGCTGTTTCTCGGTGACTGGATTTGCTCGTCTTGGTGTCGCCCATAGACAATATCCGCGGAACCTCAGCTGTGATCTCGATCTCGTGAAATGAACGCGTGCTAACGGTCAGCCATTTGTTGTTTTCGCACGCGTTACGCGGCGAAATCCTATAATAGAACACCGTCTCGAAACTTTTGTTGGCCGTTGGTTTGTCGTTGATCGGTCCGAATTTCCAACTCCGAATATTGTCCAAGGTCGCGCGGAGCAGTAGCGGCGGACCGGAAACAATTTCAACAGCGGCAACTGTTCCGTCCTCGTTTACCACGAACGAAGCTCTCACGTCACCCTCGATATGGGCGGTCGCCGCGATCACAGGATATGTCGGCATCAGAGAAATTTTTCAGAACGGGTTCCGACGGCTGTTCTTGGCAGTGCGCATGCCCGCTGAAAAATCCCAAGCAGAGAAGTAGCAGCGCTATTCGCATGATCGTCATTCCTTTCGCTAAGGATTAAACCCCGTTATTACGCGCCTTTTGCTCCCGCAATTGTTGCTTCCAGCCGAGGACGCGCGCCTTGTTGCCGGCTTCCTCGGCCTCGGGGACCATGCCTTTGCGCTGGTAGGCGCGCGATATTGTCGTCCAGGCGAGAATGTCTTCGGGATCGAGCGCCAAAATGCGCTGCGCGGTTTCAATCGTTCGGTCAAAATCCTGTTGAGCGTGGTAGGCTTGCGCCAGGCCATGCAGCGCGTCGCTAAATTGGGGATTGAGTTCGAGCGCCCGCGTGTACTCCGCGATGGCCTCCGCCAGTTTTCCTTCGCCGAAGAAGTCAATTCCGGCGTAGTAGTGATCTTCAGCGGTTCGGTCGGGCGCGGCGGTCACCAAGGCATTCTAACATCCTCCTGGGCAGGGCTCTGGCGATGTTGAACGCGCTGCGCTATTACTGGATCATTGCCAGAGGATATCGCCTGCGCCCGTGGACGTCGCCCTACATCCGCTGGCGGATGGAAACATTTTTCGGTCGGGAAGCCGCTGACATGAACGTGGGCAAGTTCCTGCGGCTGATGTGGCGCGAACGCGCGCGCATGGAGCGTTTTCTCGAGTGGGTCGCCGAAAGTCGCCAGCGACAAGCGTAGCGCCGGCGTCCCGCCGGCTCTTTGCAGCTCGCCGTCCGGCAGAGTTGCGTCCATACCGCATCAGCTCAAAGCGCGCTAGTGGTGTGCGTCGCGAACCTATCATTCAAGCCATTCGTTGGGAGTGCCAGCAGCCGGCGGGACGCCGGCGCTGCACGGCGTTTCCGGCGCTACAATCGCGCGGACATGCGCGACATCAGTTTTCCATCCGACCCGATCACCGAAACGATCAAATGATCCGTGAGCGGCACGTTGCGGTCGCGAATGGTCAGCACGAACAACATGCGATTGTCGCCTTCGTCCATCCGCACCGGCTTGCTTTCTATCGAAACGCTGCCGACCGGCCGTAAATACACGCCGCGTTTCCACTGCACGCGGAAGTGCATGCTTTTCACGAAATCCGGAGTGGGCGCGGGAGTGTAAACGTCCGTATCGCAGTCTTCGATGCGCACGTTCATCTCGACGATCATGTAGTCCGGAAAATTCGTGATCACCCGGGAATTCTTGCGGAATTCAGAACCCTGCGCGGTGTCAATGCGTTCCAGGCCGTCGAAGAAATCACCCGACTGCAGCACCGGCGTTAAATTCACGCACACGTCGCCCCGGCGGATCTGTCCTGTAGAGAGGGCTACGTCATCCTTGTATTCGTGAATTTTTCCGGCATTGCCTTCCGACGATTGTGCCCATGCCGCGCTGCCGGAAAGCACGCAGCAAGCAGCGACGATGCATTTGATTGTTGCGGCGAATTTCATCGCGGGCGAGCAGCTCGCAACGCCAGGAACACATCCCGAGATAGCATCTTGCAACGATATAGGTGTTCTGGCGCACTCGCAACAGGCCCGTAGCTTCTGCGTGCGCATCACAGCCCCGCGCGATGTTCGGGCGTATAATCACACGAAGGGACAAACACCGTGCAGGATCTCAAGATACTCCAAAAATCCGCGCAGCTGCACGAAGCCCGTTGGTGGGAACCCGAGGCCGGCGGAAAGGCGCATTGCTATCTGTGCCCGCGCCACTGCCATATCGGGGAAGGGCAGGCGGGATTCTGCTTTATCCGCGCAAACGAAGGCGGAAAACTCTACAGTTTGGGCTACGCGCATCCCGCCGCGATGCAGATTGATCCCATCGAGAAAAAACCCCTCAATCATTTCCTTCCGGGCACCCGGATTTTTTCGATGGGAACGGCCGGCTGCAATATGGGCTGCTTCTTCTGCCAGAATTGGGACATCTCGAAATCGCGCGCCGATCAAGTGGGCTCATCGTTCGTGCCGCCCGAAGACGTCGTGCTGCTGGCCATCCGCAATCACTGCGACTCGATTGCCTTCACCTACAACGAACCCACCATTTGGGGCGAATACGTGATTGATATTTGCCAAGCCGCGAAAGAAGCCGGGCTGAACACGGTAATGGTGTCGAATGGCTACATCACCTACGACGCCTTCCACGATATCTACGACCACGTGGACGCCGCGAACATTGACTTGAAGGCGTTCACAGAGAATTTCTACGGCAAGATCACGTTGACGCATCTGCAGCCCGTACTCGACACCCTGAAATGGCTGAAGAATGAGACCAACGTGTGGTTTGAGATCACCAACCTGATCATACCGACATTGAATGACGCGGGCGCCGAATCCCGCGAGCTGGCCGAATGGATATTGGAGAATCTCGGACCCGACGTCCCGTTGCATTTCACCGCGTTTCATCCTGACTTCAAACTACAGGATAAGCCGCGCACTCCGCCGGAAACTCTGCACTCTGCGCGGCGCATCGCACTGGACGTGGGACTGCACTACGTTTACGAGGGCAATATTTTTAGCGATGGAGCGCATACTTCCTGCCCTGGGTGCGGGACCCTGCTGGTCAAACGCTCTTGGCACGACGTGCAGCAGAACCGCATAAAAGACGGCGATTGCCCGAAATGTGGCTTGGCAATTCCGGGCCGGTGGTCGAATCCTCACGGCAAGACGCCGCCGAAGCTTTATGAGCGTGCGGTGGACACCACGGCGTCAAAATACAGCGATCTGAATTTGTAATTCGTCGCATAGCCTCGTGTTTCGCGCTTTTCAGCGTCCAATCACCCAAAGGCTAGGACTATCTGGGCGTGCGACGGCTTGCGCGCAGCCAAAAATCAAATGCGGAATGTAACTCGCCGCTCCCGCCATCCGTAATACCATCGTGGAAGACATGACCGGCCCTTCTAATGGTTTTGCCATCCGCACCGACCACGTTTCCCGGCACTATCAAATGGGTGACGCGCTGGTCCGGGCGGTGGACGATGTCTCGATTGCAATTCAACCCGGCGAATTTGTCGCGCTTCTAGGCAGTTCCGGCTCCGGCAAGTCAACCCTTCTAAACTTGCTGGCTGGCCTCGACCGCCCTACCTCCGGCGCGATTTACGCTCACGAAAAGAATCTCGCTGCGATGAATCCGGAAGAGCTCGCCGAGCACCGCAGCCACACCGTGGGTATGGTGTTTCAGGCGTTCAACCTGCTGCCGCGCATGACCCTCGAAGAGAACGTCGAACTCCCCCTACGCCTCGCGGAAGTGGACCGCGCCGAGCGTCCTGCTCGCGTGCGCGAAGCCGTGGAACGTGTGAAGCTGGCGGCGCGGCTGTCGCATCGTCCGAGCGAGCTTTCCGGCGGCGAGCAGCAACGAGCCTCGCTGGCGCGTGCGTTGGTGAATCGGCCCACGATTCTTCTGGCGGATGAGCCCACCGGCAACCTCGACAGCGCGACGGGCGACGCCATCATGCATTTGCTGCAGGAAATCAATGTAGCGCTGGGCATGACCATCGTGATGGTGACGCACGACCGCGCGCGCGCCGAACGCTTTGCGCATCGCATCATCACCATGGGCGACGGAAAATTGATTGACGCTGGTTTGCGCGGAGAAAAATCCAGCGGTGGTTCGGCGAAAAGCGAAGGAAGCCGGGCATGAAGCTGCGCGACCTCACTGAGCTTGCCGCCCGCAACCTGCGCGAAGCGATGTTGCGCAATTCGCTGACGACCTTGGGCATCGCGGTAGGCGTCGCGTCGCTGGTGGCCATGCTCTCGTTGGGCGTTGGCCTGCAGGAATTGGCGAGCACGCGCCTCTCGAAGACCGGCCTCTTTGACGCCATCTTTGTGATGTCTCGGGCAAACCAACGTGCATTCGGCGGGCGTCCCCAACCGGCATCCGATTCGAATGAGCCGGTGCGCCGCCTCGATGACGATGCTCGCCAGCAGCTCGCGCAACTTAAAAATGTCGTCGAGGTTTACCCCGAAGTTCGCTTTCCTACCGATATTCAGTTTGACGGAAAGACTTACCCCACTGTCGTTGCGGGAATTCCGGCGTCGGCGCGCGCGGACGGCTCCTTCGATGGCATGCAGGGAACATTTTTCTCCGCGCCGGACGCCGACGAAGCCATTTTGCAGATTGAATTGGCGAAAGACCTCTCGAAGACCCCCGACGCGCTGATCGGCAAGGAAATTACGCTGCGTTACGCTGAACGGCAATCTCTGCCGGAGCAACCTCCGCCTCCGCCCGCACTCGGCGGCAAATCTGCAGCGGAGGCCTCTGCAGGATCGGACGCCGCGGGATTCTCTCCCGGCTTTTCGGTGATCGCGCGGGAATTGAAATTGCGAATCATCGGCATTGTTGAGACGGAACCTGCCGCCGGGTTCGGCGGCCTGGGTCGCGGACGCTTGCTGATTCCGCAGCAAATCGCGCAAAAGCTCCGTATCGCGCAGCCCACCGACTTGCGCGCGATGTTGCGCGGAAGCGACGGAAAGCCCACGTACGAGAGCCTGACGGTGCGTGTTACCAGCCCGAAGGTCGTGCAAGGCGTGGAAGACAGCATCAAAAAGATGGGCTTCGGAACTTTTTCAATTCTGGACGCGACGAAAAACTTGCAGCTATTTTTCACGGTGTTCGACCTGTTGCTCGGAATCTTTGGCAGCTTGGCGCTGACCGTGGCTTCTTTGGGGATTATCAATACCCTGGTGATGGCCATTCTCGAGCGTCGCCGCGAAATCGGAATCCTCAAAGCTTTGGGCGCTGCCGACCGCGACGTGCGCCGGCTATTTTTCGCTGAGGCAGGAGCGATGGGGTTGGTCGGCGGAGTCTTCGGCGTCGTGCTGGGCTGGCTGATCGGTCGTGCGCTCACCCTTGGCACCAACGCTTACTTGGCGCGGCAGCAGCTTCCTCCGATTGACTTGTCTTCGGTGCCGCTGTGGATGGTGGGCGCGGCAATCGTGTTCTCATTCGTGGTGAGCCTGGCCGCGGGGATTTATCCCGCCGCGCGCGCGGCGAAGCTGAACCCCGTCGAGGCGCTCCGGTATGAATAACGCCCGGGGCCGGGCGCTCATTCTGGTCGGCGCGCTGCTTGCCTTCGCGATGCTCGCCTCGCCTGCTCGGGCAGCCGACCCCGGCCGCGCGGAATGTCGCTCCGTTCCCAGCAAAATTCTCGGCCATCCCGTCGCTTACTGCATAATTCTGCCTTCGAACTACGACTCCGATAAGACGGCGCATTATCCCGTTCTCTACTTTCTCCACGGCCTGGGCGGAAACGAGCAACTGCTGCTGAATTCCGGCGGCATGGACTTGATCCAGGATTTGCGCGCGCAGAAGAAAATCGGCGAGTTTCTGGTAGTCGCGCCTGATGGCGGACGAACTTTCTACATTAATTCGCGGGACGGCAAAGTGCGCTATGAGGATTTCTTCATTCGCGAATTTATTCCCTACATCGAAAGCCACTATCGTGTTCGGGTCGGGCGCAAGACGCGCGGCATAACGGGAGTCTCCATGGGAGGCTATGGCGCGCTGCACCTGGCGTTGCGCCATCCCGAACTTTTCAGTGCGGTGAGCGCACACAGCGCGGCGCTGATCGAAAAGCTGCCCAAGATGCAGGCAACGAGCGAACAGGCCGCTACGGTTGCCATGATCCTTGGTAACGCGTTTGGCTCGCCGATTGATCCAGCGTTCTGGGATCGCGAAAGCCCGTTTACCATCGTGCGCACGGCCCCGCGTCCCACGGGATTGCAGATTTATTTCGATTGCGGTACTGACGACGATTTCGGATTCAACCGGGGCGCGCAGCAATTCCACGATTTGCTCGACGCGCGCGGCATCCCCAACGAATTCCATCTCTATCCGGGTGGGCATGACTGGAACTATTTCGCCGAACACCTTCCCGCATCGCTGGCCTTTCAGTCGCGTGCTTTCGGGCTGACGCCGTCGAAATAGCTGCCGCTCACAACGGACGAAAAGAGTGACGATGACTTTGCGGCCAATTTTTGCTGGCAGTTTTATCGCGGGGCTCGCTCTGGTAATTGGTCTTGCGTTGACTGGTTCCTTGGCGCACGCGCGGATACAATCGTCGGCGAGTGCCGCGACGCAAAAGGGGACGGACATGACCAAGCACGCCACCGGAACGTTCGAAGTGAAAGCGGTTCCCGAACCGCCGGAGGATACGGCGGAGGGCTCCACGCTTGGCCGCCTGTCCCTCGACAAGCAATTTCATGGCGACATCGAGGGAACTTCCAAGGGCCAGATGCTCACTGCCGGGACGGACGTGAAAGGCTCGGCGGGCTACGTCGCGATCGAACGAGTGACCGGCACTCTGAACGGGCGCAAAGGCAGCTTCGTATTGCAGCACAGCGGTACGATGAGCAAAGGCAACTTTCAACTTACGATTACAGTAGTGCCCGATTCCGGCACGGGAGAGTTGGTGGGCCTCACCGGCAAGATGAACATCATTATCGCCGACGGAAAACATTCTTACGAGTTCGAGTACACGCTCCCCGAAACCCCCGAAGCCCATTGACGGCGCGCAAAGGTCTCGCGGCGGTTGCAACCGTGGCCGTCATTGCAAACTCTGATAACGCTTCACACCCCGTAAAATCCCGGACCCACTCGCAAGTGGTGGTGCCAGGCGATCGGAAACGCCCAGAAAATAATCGAGCCGAGCAGGGCTTGGCCAATCGCCAGTGGAATGATATTGCGATGGCGGCCGAATAGCCACGCCATCGCGCCGCCGCCGATGAATGTGAGCGGCGCCAACACAGGATTCGGCCAATGGCACGCTGCGAAAATCACGCCGGTAAGCGCAGCGCTGCTCCATTCGTTGCGAATGAGCGATATCATGCGGTTTTGCACCAGCGAATTGAGAACTACCTGCTGCAGGACGCAGAACGCGAAGTATCCCCACAGCCGGTGCCAGGAGATCAGATTGGGCGGCAGCCGCGGCGATATCGCAAAGGCCGAACTGAGTGCGAAACGAAGCGCGAAGCCGACGGCAATCAGCCCCGCGGCCATTGCGCCGATCACGATGGTGGCGAGCTTCGTCGCCGGCAGCAGATTATCCGCGCGCCAGCCGAGAGTTTTCGGCGTGTCGCGGTGCAGCAGGAAACTGACGGCAAGCCACACCACGAATATCACCCAAGTCCAGCGTGCCGTGAACTGCAATTGCCAGATGAACCAGAGAATGAAGGCAGGGAGCAAGGTCACGTCGGCCAGGGAGAGCCAGCGCAGGGAGCGGGCGTTCACGACGCTGCTTCCCGCGACGCGGCGCGCAAACTCGCGACGAGACTTGCGAGATTCGTGGCAGCCTTTTCCGCCGAACGATCGCCGCGACTCGTTGCACCGCGATCGAGGTACGCTTCCCATTGCACGTCCGGGAAACCCATTCGCGTGGCTTGTGCGGGAAGCTGTCTTTGCAACTCAGTGGCATCGCGCCCGGGCAATCTCACGAGCGCCTCGAAAACGACGCGATGCTCGGCGTCATGCCAGGCGTAAGTTGACAAATCAGCAATTGTCTTAGCACGCGAGGCGGCGGTGTCCGCTGGACGGCTCGATATTCCGTGCGCGGAGCAGAGCTGGCGGAGAATCTCCCGTTCGAGCTCGATGATCGCTGGCGATTTGTCAGCCGCTGGCATTGCGTGGGTGTCGGTCTGGACCTTGGCAAACTGGAAACAGCATTGTAGTAGGATGCGCCGAGCGTGTGGAGAGCGAACCGAAGTCTAGCGGCCGGGGAGACAAAAAAAGGGGCCCCCAGGAAGGGCCCCTTAACCGCGTAAATTAGGCGGCGGTGGAAACCACTGGGCGGACGAAATCGATCCGGTCAATCGCCGCAGCAATGCCGTAAACCGGAGTAACTTCGCCATCCAACTGCGACGTCCGAATCGTCTTGGCGCTGGCGCGAACCAGGACCGATGTGCCACGATCCCTTTCCGCCGGCAAAGAAAAAGTCAATTCCAGGCCCGTGCCCGAATCAATCGGGACTTGCGAGTGGAAATAGATGCCGGTGCGTGACACGTCGCGGAGCTGCCCCGTATGGTATTCCAGCGGGCGCTGCTTAGACATGCACACCTGCACAGGCAGGTAAACCTCGTATCTCCGTGCTTTTCTGCGTTCACCCATAATGGTCCCCCCGAGAAGAGGTTGCAAGTGGTGGGCCACCCGACATATCGGGTTCAAACGCTGATAGGAAAGACTTTAGAGGTGGCAGGGGTCAATCAAAGTTACAACCATATTGCAATTTTTTCCTGGTTAGGGAAATAGCTCCATGGCAGTCCGGCACCGTACGGTACCCCGGCACCGACCCAAAACCCATTGAAACGCGTGGCTTTAAAGCAGAGGCTCGTGCAGAACCGAGGTGCCTTCCGCCTCGGTCAGGATGCCCTTGCCGATCATCAGGCGGACCAGGCGCACAAGCGCGGTCCATTCCGGGCCGTGGTGCGCTCCGTGCTGCGAACCCGCGGCGGCCGTACGCGGCAAATGGGCAATCTCCTGGATGATCTGGCGGTCGCCGGTGATATCGGCGAGCCATTCAGCCAAGGCGACGCGCTGTTCGTCGTCGTGGTCGTCAAACGATATGCCCATGCCCAGCCCGACTTGCGAATAAACCACCGTGCCCATTGTTTGAAACGTATTCTTGCCCTTTTGTAGGGCAATGCGCAGGCGCGAATCCACCGGGAAGGGCACGGTGGTATCCACGAAACAGCCGCCGGGACCGAGATCCGTGGTGCGCGTGGAAAAGCGCGCTCCCGAAACCAATTCAATCACCTCGGCGGAGGCGGTAAAAGTGTGGCGCTCCGCGATGCGGCGCTCGGTTTCCTGAACTTCGACTGACTTCCCGAACGTGTGGACAGGCTTGCGATGCGACGAACTGTGCATTCTGGCGTCCTTTTTGCAGCCTGCGCGGCCCGTCTGCAGCTTCAACAGTGGCCAAATCGTAGGTTGCGACAAACTATCGGGTGTGATTTCCCCCGTTGAAATTCAAACCACGATCCTGCGATCGCGCGAGCTTGCTAGAGCAGGAACCGTACTGCGATCCCTGCGCTTCCGTCGGGCCGGTCTTCCATACGTACGATGCTGCCCAGAAATTTCTTGTGCGCCGATATTTTTTTGCCGAAGGGAAAGGTTACCAGCAAGCGCATTCCCACGAAGTAGTGCGGCATGCAGGTAGCGAAATAGAGGCCGTCGCGCGTGAAATCCACCACCTCGCCAACGTCCACGATCTCGGTGAAGCGCGCGTCAAACGGGCGAACTTCCAGCGGCAGCGAAAGTTTCAAACGTTCGCGCCGGCGAGCATCTTTCGAGGCTTTGGCCCCCGCCACGGAAATGGCTGGGACGTTCGGGGTACGGACTGCCGTCGCCATGCACGCCCTCCAGATGCAGAATGCGCTTCTTGCCGCGGAACCAATGTAGGTGGCGAAAGCACGGAATCCTATAGGACGCCGGTACTACCGGGTACCTACGGAAGTTCAGAAAGCGAGGGTGTTTCAAACTGGGACACTTATCGTAAGGCGTTTGTTTTCAGCGTAGAACAGCTGTCCGCCGCAGAGCGAGTTCTAGGCCTTTTTCTGCCGCTGGAACTTGCGCGCTCCGGCGGCTGTCAGCGCTTCGAGTTCGCTAAAGAGCTTCGGATCCGCTGCGCTGAAATTGAAGCAGGCTTTGCCTTGCATACGTTTCTTCAGCTCTGCCGAAATACCTTCCAGAAGTTCGGGGAAACAGTAGGCTGCCATCAGATGGAAGCTCACGTAGTTCTTATTGATCTTCGCTGCTGCGAAGAAGAAGGGCTTGCCGCGTGGGTTGGTCGTGCGCGTCTCCAGATAATAACTGGCTTTCGTATCGTCCTTGGCATGCAGCTTCGCGGCGTACGGCTGCAAAATCTTGCGCAGGCCGGCGAACGTGCGCGCGAAATCCTGCTTTGCTGGTGCGGAGCCTGCTGGTTTCTTGGTAGCCAATGGAGGCGCCTGCGCGGCTACGTGGTTTGCGGCAGACCTTCGGAAGCCTCAGCCGCCGTCGGATAAATTGAAATCACGCGGTTCACCTGCGTCATTTTCAGCACGCCTTCGACCATCGGATTGAGCGCCGCCAGGCGCAGGGTGCCCCCGGATTTCTTAAGTCTGCTGAAGGACTTTACGATTTGCCCGATCACAGCGCTGTCAATGTGATCCACGCCCGCCATATCCAGAATGATCGAATTTTCGTGCTGGTCAATGTGATGGTTCACTTCGGAATCAATGCGTTTGCAGTCTGGACCCATTTGCACGCGGCCGCTCAATTCCAGCACCCACACGCCCGGCTTGATTTGTTTTTTCGACATCATCATGTGCGCTATCCCTCGAATGGAAATTGCCGAATCAAGCGCATGCAATCCGCCAGCGCCTTGAGCACCGAGTCGCCCCAACCAGACGGCACGAAACCGGCAGTGCTCTGATTCACTTGCTTATCCGCTTCGGCGAAGAAGCGCAGATGCTGCCCTTTGGGGGCCACGGCGAATTCCTTCACGGTGACGGCGAAAGGAATCTCCCGGCCGTCCTGATGCTTGGTCATGGTGAAATAATGCACCTGCGCCAGTTCCTCGGAACGGTCGGCCTGCGCATACTGCCAATCTTCCACGATGCTCCTCCAGGTTTGAGCAACAACTGCAATGCACTATTGTGCGGAGGCGCAAATCTTAGGACGCCCGGCACGGCAAGTCAATGAAGCGACTTGAAATCGTTGCCTCCGTTTCTGATTCGAACCACAAGCCAGCAGAGAGAGCACTCCAGCGTTTGGAACAGGGCCATCTGCCCGGCCCGGTCGCGTGGCGAGTCCGTCGCCCGAAAGCGGGGACGCGAAAAGAAGGGCACTGACGGGGCAGGGCGAGAAATCAATACATCAGATATCGCTGCAGATTCCACAATCATGCGTAGCGCGGCAAGTAGTGCGCTACTGCGCGGGAGGCACGTGTTCGAGCGCCTGCCGATCCCAATGACCATTGATCGCTGCGGCTTCGTAGGTGCTTTGGCAAAAGTCGAGTACGGCTGCTTTCGGATCGGCGGCGTTGCGCACGTCATCGTAGGAGAGCAGATACTCGTTCAGCTGGGTGCTGTAAAATGCGTTGGCCGGAAGAACTTTGCTTTCCTTGAAACCGGCAGGCTCCGGAGCGGCGTAGGCATAGAACATCGGCGTCGCGACGTCGCCTCCGCCGGGCCACCAGCCCACGCTGGAAACCTCATGCGAATATGCTTCCCTGGTGATTTTGTCCGCGCCGGGGCGTTCCGGAGCGCGCCGTCCGGAAAATCGCGTAGCCGCGAAATCGAAGCTGCCCCAGAAAAAATGTACGGGGCTGGCTTTGCCGATGAAGCGTCCGCGAAACTCCTTTAAGATCGGATCGAGCGTTGTCAAAATTCGCCAGAATCGCTGCGCGTAAGCAGGGTCGTAGGCGCAATGCGTAACGTCCTGATCGAATCGTATCGGATTCTGAATTTCCACCGGCATGGGCCAAATCTTCACGCGAATATTCAGCGAACGCAGCAGCTCCATGAACTCGCGGTAAAATCCCGCTACGGTGCGATGGTAAAGTGACACGGTGCGGTGCTGGCCGTCGCTGGTGGCGATGTCCAGCTTGTGGTTAATGAAATCGAAGCTGATTTCAAAAATTCCGCCTGGGTACGGGATCGCGGAAGTCGTCAGTCCGCTGCACGTGACGTATAGCGGGACTTCCCACCAATGATTCACGTATGGCGTCAGCGCCAGGCGAACCTTCCCGACGATTTGCGTCCACATATGCAGGGTGGCGCGTGTATCGTTCCAGGATTGCAGCGGGAGCGCCGGCCAGAGGTGCTCGCGGGGATCGGCGGTGTGATTCATGGCATTTGGCTCCCGTAGGATTCGCGCAGAATGTTCATTCTACAGAAACTTTCAGCGAGCGGCGGAAAATCCACGACGAAACAGTCACGACTTTGGCCAGCGGTAAGTTTCTCCAGTGAAACATGCGCGCGGGAAAGCGCAATCGCATGAACCCTGACGCAATCCGTCGTCTCAAACGCGCTCAACTGCCCCTCGAAACGGTGAAGCTCGCGCGTTTTCTCATCGGCAAGACTCTGGTGCACGAACTTCCCCGTGCACGCCTGGCCGGGCGCATCGTCGAAACGGAAGCTTATATCGTCGGCGACGCGGCAGCCCATTCTTTTCGCGGTCTCACCGACCGCAATCGCTCGCTCTTCCTCGAGCGCGGACACGCGTACGTCTATTTCATCTACGGAAACCACTATATGCTCAACGTTTCTGGTGCGTGCGCGGGCGTCGGAGAGGGCGTACTGCTCCGCGCGGTCGAGCCATTCGAGGGCATCGCACGGATGGAACGCTATCGCCTTACCGAGCGCCTGCTCGATCTCGCGCGGGGGCCGGGGCGTCTGGCGGAAGCCTTTCGCATTACTCCCAAACTCGATGGCGCTGACCTGTGCGGCCCAGGTGAGCTGTGGCTCGGCACCGCCATACGTCCGCCGGGGAAAATCGCTGTCAGTGTGCGCATCGGCATCACCAAGGAAGCGCACCGGCCGCTGCGTTTTTTCGAACGCGGCAATCCGTTCGTGAGCGGACCGAGACATTTGCATGGACTTTCGCGATCGTCGGGAAAAGGCGCCACAGATGAACACAGATGAACGCAGATAAGAGCAATCCTACTGATTTGCGCCCGCCATCTCGCCGCTTATCACACTCACTTCGAACGCCTGCCCGCCGGCTGCCACCCACGTTTTCAGATCGAAGCTTCCGCCGTCTCCGGCTTGCACTTTTACCACCTTGATGTGCCTCACCGTAAGCGGCTTGCCAAAAACGCATTGCTCAGGCTCGTGATCCAGCGTCATAAAATACGCCGCACCGTTGCCCGCCACGCGAGCTTTTCCATCCGCGTCAACAATTACCGCAGTCGTGACATCCACGCCGATCCCGTGCACCGGGCTCGCCCAGCCGTCCTGCACGATGCGCGACATGAAAACGATCAACCGTCCCATTCGCTCGCGCTGCGAAAAATGGCTATCTGTAATGACGCCTTTCAGCACCGGGACATCAAGAAATTCGCGGCTTAGTGTAATCAGCGGGCCGTAAGGGTCGGCCAGCGCTTCCGGGCTGGTGATGGTATCGATCATGGACGAAAAGACGAACTCGCCCTGCACCGCCAGACCCGCGCTGATCCCGCCCAGCGGCACGCCGCGCGCGAGCGCTTTATTGATCTCTACTTCCACGGGATTGCCAGTCCAAAATCTCACGTAATTCGACTGATCTCCCCCGGCGATAAATATGGCGTGCGCCGCGCGAATTTTCTCGGCCACAAACGGCTGGCTGGCGCCGTCGCGCGAACTGATCACGATCGTGGTTACCGAGTTCGCGGGGCATGCGGCATGAAATTCGGCGTTGTATTCGTCCGCGTAGCTCGCGCGCAATACCAGCAACTCGCCGCCCCCGGAATGCTCGCAAAAAATACGCGTGGCTTCGTCCACGTCGCCATCGCCCCCGAGAAGCAACCCAACGTAACTGGGCGGGCGCGGCGGTTCGGGGGGGCTGGCAGCAGTCGTATACGCGACGTAGCCATCGCCCTTTGTCGTTTGCGCGACCGACGAAACAGCTGCTGCGGCTATGAAAATTACGAGTCCGCATGCCGTAGAGACGAACCGACGAGTCATGGCGCCGCGCAGTATATGCCAATGCTCGGAGTATCGTATGGCCATTAAGCGAAAATCCCGGGCAAGCGCCGCGCCCAATATCCTGCTATGCTCGGTCATGAGCGAGGCCGATGCCGTGATCCGTTCGAGCGGCCCGCGCATCTAATGGTTATGCCGCGACGACCCAAATCGAACTTGGTTTCCAACGTCTTTCAGGCGTCTATGCGCGCGGGATTTCGTCGCGCCTACAACGGCGTCCAGGTGGATCCGCAGAAATATCTCCAGCAATTCCGCAAATCCCACCGTTTGCCGATTCAGACCTGGACGGACATGTTCAACGTTGAGCAATCGCTCGTGAATCGTTACGCCGATCGTGTGATTAGGGCTTCCACGCGCACGGCCGCCTTCGAAGGCGCCGGCTTTGGTCTCGGTGGAATGCTGACCATTCTGCCCGACGCGGGGATCCTTTCGGCGATCACCGTGCGCATGCTGCAGAAGCTCAGTCTGATCTACGGCTTCGAATATCAAACCGAAGACGAAGTCACGGAGCTTTGGTTCGCTGCCGCCAGCGCTGCCGGCCTGGATTTGGGACGCGACTTCATCGAGAAACAAGCCGTCGAGCGCATCGTCCCGCGCATTATTGATCGCATCGCCGTGCGCGTCGGCGCTGAGGTTGCCGAAAAATGGACCGGGCGCTTGATCCCGCTGCTGAGTTCCGGGTTCGGCGGCACGCTGAATTATTATTTTGTGCGCTCATGGGGACGCCGCGCACAGAAGCATTTTCTCGCGCGGCACCGCGCTGTGCGCAGCCGCAGTCTGCCCGATTCCGATTCGAAACTGTTGAACCTGCCTTCGCGGACCCGCCTGAGCACCGCAAATTGAAAGAACGTTCCACTTTCGAAAGCGATGCTATGAGTGCGCCCCTAATGAACCCAATGTCGGTTGCGTCCGTCACTGCGAGCGGGTTTGTGCCTGCGAATTATCCGGCACACGATCAAAATGACTGCGCCGAAGCGGTCGTCGAATATCTCTTGCGTGAGACCGATCTGGCGCAACTGGTGGAAGGCGACAGCTTGATCGTCACGGTGGGTTCCGGCGACTGGATTTCGTGGTCCTTCCATTTACATTCGGCGATTTCCGATCCAGCGAACACCATCTCGAAGCTGTGGAATGCAGCGGGCCGACGTTCCTTTCGCCGGTGTTGGAACAGAGCAGGGAACTCTTCGTGGTTTCGCGGCAAAGGCGCGCCGTCACTCCATTTCGAAGTGCGATACCGATCCCATAGCCGTTGCGGGCATGTGATTAAAGGCCACGTGGATGCTGCCGACCCCTGGAGCCATCCCGTGCAGCACCTGCTTGCCGACTACTTGCCCGCGCACGGCGTCGGTAAGCATCCGGCACCGGGTCTAATCTTGGCGCGCATCCGGAAAGTGCACGGCTGAGCGAGCACTCATGGCGTCGCTCCGTCGCTCTAGTCCTAAATTTTCCTCGGGCTTGCTCGATTTGATTCTCCGTGCCATCCTTTTGCAACTACAGCTGACTTCGTCGGAGGCCATGGCATGCCGGTTTGCGAAGGGTGCGGAACGCGAACGGATGACGCTCATATCCAGAAGCGCGCGGAGCGTATCGAACTGGCGTTACGGCAGCGTCCCGTTGATATCCGGGTTCTGATTCTGGACTCCGCGCCGCCCGCCCGTTCCGAAGACTTTTTCTATTTGGCGGCCAAGGACCGCGCCACCCGTTCGGCGTCCGCGCGCATGTATTTCGACGAGCTCGTGAAAGCCGCGGGATCGCTGCCGGGAACCGCTTTGCAGGAAGATTCGGCTCTTGCGGATTTCCGCCGCCGCGGATTTTTCCTCAGCTACGCGGTGGAATGCCCGTTCGAATCCGAAGGCGAACTGCACGCCGCGCTTCGCCGCCTCGCGCCCACAGCGCTTAAGCGCGTGCAATATTCGCTGAAGCCCAATTACATCGTCCCCATCAGCGAGCCTACCAAGGAATTGATCCGCCTCTTCGGCCTGATCGGCTGGGGCGACCGCCTGATCCTCGATAAGGCCGGTCCCTTCGTGGATCCCTACCTCGGGGATGCGCAGAAACAGGCCACGTTTGGCACTGGATTCGGCGAGCGCATCAAGAAGGCGCTCGCAGCGCTGCCGTAGCGAACTTTTAGAGCGTCGAAATTCTTCCGCACCCGTCGGATTCGATCAGTGTGGCTGCGTCACGTAAACCTTGCCGTCTTTCATCACGAAGCTGACGTTTTCCAGCGCCCGTACATCCTGCAGCGGATCTCCCGTCACGGCGATGACGTCCGCACATTTCCCGGGCTCGATGGAGCCGAGCACGTCGCTCTGGCCCAGCAGATCGGCCGCCGAACTGGTGGCCGCCTGGATCGCCTGCATCGGCGTCATGCCGTATTTCACCATGAACGCGAACTGCCGCGCCGCCACTCCGTAAGGGCACACTCCCGCGTCAGTGCCAAACGACAATTTCACCCCGGCTCGCAGCGCCTTGCGAAAGTTATCCCGTTGAATTTGCCCGAGCGCCGCATCGTGCTGCACGAAATCCGCGGGAATCCTGCCAGCGCGCGCGTCGGCTTCGATGCATTCTTCGTCGTAGATGTCCATGTCCAGATATGTCCCGTGCTCTTTCGCCAGCGCGATACCTTCGTCGTCAATCATCGTGGCGTGCTCCACGGAAGCCACTCCCGCGCGGATGGCGTTCTTGATCCCTTGCGCGGAATGAGCATGCGCCTCGACGCGCAACCCGAAGGCATGCGCTTCCTCCACCGCCGCCTGCAATTCCTCCATCGTGAATTCCTGCGAATTCGGATTGCTGCCGTGCTCCAGCACCGCTCCGGAAGAAAGTATCTTGATGTGATCCACCCCGTTGTTTGCGAGCTTGCGAATCACGGCGCGCACTTCCCAGGGCCCGTCCGCCTGTCCGTAATGCAAATCCCACGGCAATAGGATGTCTGGCGCCGCGCCTGTGAGTGCACCCGCGCCGCCGGTGATTGTGACGTAGGCGCCGGCGACGTACATGCGCGGCCCCGGAATATCTCCGCGCGCAATGGCGTCGCGTAACGCCACATCCGTCAGCGCGCGATAGACGCCCACGTCGCGCACCGTGGTGAATCCCGAATCAAGAGTAGCTTTCGCGTTCGGCACCGATTCCAGCGCCACTTCAGCCGCGGTTTTCTTCAGATACGAGAGCGGATCTCCGCTAGGATCGCGCGCGCCATCAGCCAGGTGGGTGTGGCAATCAATCAGGCCGGGCAGCACCGTCATGTTGGAGAGGTCAATCACCTCGGCCCCTGCTGGAATCGCGAGCGCTTTGCCGACGGCGGTAATGCGATTGTCGCGTATCAGGATCACTTGATCCGTCAAGACAGTGCCGGCATCCACGTCCACCAAACGCCCGGCTTTGATCGCCGTCAGATGCACCGCGCGGGTTTCGCCATTCGGGCCGCGTGTCGCTCCGGTTTGCGCCGCCGCTGAGCAAGCCCAGCCGATGCACAATAAGATCGCCGCCGCCTGCAGAATCGCTGTCTTCAAGATTCCCCCTTTTGCGAGCGCTGCATGATAACCCTGATTCGACGGCTTCTGGCAGGTACGGGCCAGCAAAAAATAAATCCGGAAATATTTTTTTGACGCTGGGTCACCCGGACAATGAGCAAAAGAAAAACGAAAGGGTGCTACTGCGCCGCGGACTACGGCCCGTAGTACGAAAGTACCGTTGTGTGGATTCAGAACAGCTATAGAATTGCGCGCCATGGGGTTGAAAGTCGTGTGCCAGGAGCATGAAAGGCTGCGATACGAGGCCGTGGCGGCGGTTCTCGAGGCGAAGAGAATTCGCTGGAGCAACGATCTTTCCTTCCATCAGGATTCCGAAATAAGCAGCGATCAGCACCGCAAAATTGATGCGCTCCTGAAGCATCTGCTCGTCGGCCACGACGGCAAGCCTTGCCCCGGCGGCGACCGGCCCATCGTAACGAGATTCCATGCCGCGGATTGCTCTCAAGACGCGCCACCGCGCCCGCTTCGCCCCCGCGATCACTCCTCCCTGAAGTCCGCTTAATCCAAGTCTTTGCGTTGAGGATATAAAAACAGGAAGGAAGTGGTGCCGAGGGCCAGAATCGGACTGGCTACGCCGGCCTTTTCAGGGCCGCGCTCTACCGGTGAGCTACCTCGGCACCGGTGGGTCGAATAATTCTACGGAAATTCACGCGGTGTGACAAACGAAAACGGGCCCGCACACGGAGTTAATTTAGCCGCGAAAACGCCAGTGCGGCCTGCCGCAACGCGCGGACGTCGGCGATTGAGTGCTCGACAACACCGCAACCCCGATCCGGCGCGAGCCTTCGTCGCAGCTCAGGCTTCGTTGGACAAGCGCAGCGGCCGCTCCGTCCAAGCCACATCCCAATAACGGCCGAATTTGCGTCCCACTTCACTGTAAATTCCCACGGGTTTGAAACCGAAGCGCTCGTGCAACGCCGCCGAAGCCGCATTTGGCAAGGTATAGCCCGCTACGATGCGATTAACATCTTCCTCGCGGAGCGCCTGAAACAGCGCCGCATAAAGCCGGCTGCCGACACCCTTTCCCGTCGCTTCCAACGCGCAATAAATCGTCGTCTCGACCGTCGTATCGTACGCAGCCTTCGCGCGAAATTTGGTGGTCCCCGCGTAACCCAGCACGACCCCGTTTTCTTCAGCCACTAGTAAGCGATGACGTCCCGCGGCCGCGAATTGGCCAAACCAAGCTACGCGATTTTCCGGAAGATGCGGCACCAGATCGAACGTAATAGGCGTGTTGACGACGTAGTGGTTGTAAATCTCTGTCAGGCGCGCAATATCCGAGCTGGCGGCGTCCCGGATCCGGATCTCGTTCACCGCAACGAACTCCCAGGTTCGTAGTTACTTCATCGAATCGTCGTACTCTTTCATCCAATTCCGGTTCTTCAATACTTCGCGCGCCTTGGCGCCGTCGGCCGGACCAACGATCCCATCCTTCTCCATCAGGTCAATGAGCCGCGCGGCGCGCCCGTAGCCGATGCGCAGCCGGCGTTGCAACGTGGAAGTGGAAGCGCGGCCCATGTCGCAGACCACGCGAATGGCGTCCTGGTAGAGCTCGTCATCCACTTCTTCGCCGCCCTCGCCGCCTGCTCCTCCCGCGGCGCCTTCACCCGCCGCGTTCTCGTCTTTCGGTGGCTTCAGCATCTCTTCGTTGTAAATGGCCTGCGCCTGATCGCGCCAGAAATCGCACACCGCTTCCACTTCGCGCTCGTTCACATAAGGCCCGTGGATGCGATGCAGCCGCGAAGATCCCGCGGGCAGGTACAACATGTCGCCCTTGCCGAGCAGCGATTCCGAGCCGTTCGCATCAAGGATCGTTCGCGAATCCACTTTGCTGGCAACCCGGAACGAAATACGCGCCGGGAAGTTTGCCTTGATCAATCCGGTGATCACGTCCACCGACGGCCTTTGCGTCGCCAGGATCAAATGGATTCCCACGGCGCGCGCCATTTGCGCCAGACGCGTAATGGATTCCTCGACGCCATTCGTATCCACCATCATCAGGTCGGCCAATTCGTCAATCACGATCACCAGATAGGGAAGTGGCTTGTGCTCTTCTTCCTCGGCCCCATCGAATAGCGAAAGCGACTGCCCCTTCTCGAAGGTTCGGTTGTACTGGTCAATATTTCGCACACCACGCGCCGCCAGCAGTTTCAGCCGGCGCTCCATTTCGCGAGTCGCGTTGCGCATCACGTTCGCCGCCACCTTGGGATTCGTCACCACCGGCGTGAACAAATGCGGAATATCCGCGTAGAGCCCCAGTTCCAGCTGCTTCGGGTCAATCAGCACCAACTTCAGTTCTTCGGGGGTAGATTTGAACAGCATGCCCATCAGCAGGGAATTGATGAATACGCTCTTGCCGGTTCCCGTGGACCCCGCAATCAACAGGTGCGGCATCTGCGTCAAGTCTCCGGCGCGGATGCGTCCGATCAGGTCTTTGCCGAACGGCAGCGTCAGCTTGGAAGGCGAATGGCTGAATTCCGGCGATTCCACCACGTCGCGCAAAGCGATCGTCTCGCGATGCACGTTGGGAACTTCAATGCCCACCGTGGACTTGCCGGGGATGCGCTCGATCAGAATAGATTCTGCCTGCAGCGCCAAACACAAATCATCGCCGAGCCCGGTGATACGGCTGTATTTGATTCCTGCCTCCGGCTTGAATTCGAATGTGGTGACCACCGGACCGGGATTGATCTGCGTGATGTGCCCGCCGATATCGAACTCCATGCACTTTTGCTCGATCGCCCGGGCACGCTCCTTCAGCTCGGATTCGTCCATCTTCTCGCCGCGCTCGGCGCTGCTGAGCAGAGAGGGCGACGGTAGCTTGTAGTTCGTCTTGCCGAGGGAAATCTTCGGCTCGGACGATTTCTTCCTGGATGAAGGGGCCGTGGCGGGTTCGTTCTCGTGGAACTTGATCACCGCGGGCCCGCGGCGCGCTTCCGCTCTGGGCTGCTCGGCTTCGTCCTCGTCTTCCGCTTCGTCCTCTTCCTGCGCCAGTTCCTTCGTTGAAACGCGCTGCTGCTGCACCGGAGGACGTCCCGCAATCTTGATTTCCTCCACGCGCTTGCGCAGGCGGTCCGATTCGCGTGCCTCGCGCCAATCCTTTGCCCGCGCAATCAATTGGCCCACATAGCCGTCGCTTGCCATCGGTTTCTTCATCCACGCCGCAGCCGAACGGAAAGAGAAGCTGGTCGTGAGAAATAGCGCCGTCAGCAAAGTGGCAATCGAAACCAGATTCGCTCCCAGCGGATTGAATGCCGCGCGCAGTCCCCCCGCCAGAATTGTTCCCAGCAATCCGCCCGCAGGCAGCGCGCCGCGCACCTCCGGCATCACGTGGATCAGCACCAGTTCCGACGAAAGGGAAGCCAGCAGCATCGTGAATCCGATCACTTTCGCTACCGGCGCCACAAGCAACTGGCTGCGGAACCACTTCATCGCCACCAGGAACATGCCGATCGGAAAAAGGAATGCGGCGAACCCGCAAAATTGGAAAAACAAGTCGGCCAGGTGCGCGCCGACCGGTCCAATCCAGTTCCGCGCAGGCCCCGATCCCGGCGGCGAGGCAGACACGTTGAACGAGGCGTCGTGCGGCGAATAAGACAGCAGACTCAGCGTAAGCAGAATCGCGAGGCTTAGCCCAACGAACCCGATGAGCTCGTTGATGCGTTTGTTTTCGGTAGGCGTCAAAATGCGCAAGGCTGTCTCCCCTTAACCTTCGCTCGCGCGGGCCATACGCACACGCGCGAAACGAACCACCAATACTGAGTCCCGGCTAAATCAGGACAAACTACGCCCTGGGACTCGCTACGTGGCGTCCGCAAGGCTCAGCAGATACAAATAGGGGAAGGCCGCCGCGTAGAACCTGGGTCGCGCCGGCGCTAACGCGCGGAGCCCAGTGGGAGGAACGCGAGCAACGCAACGACTATACCAAAGGGCGCAGATGCAGGCGGGAAATTTTTGCGAACGTGCCGTAGAGACAACAAGCCAATATGGAGCAACACCGCTTCGGCGGTCAGTATCCCGCGTGATACAGAAAGGCCACGGCGACCGCGGCAACCAGGCAGTAGATGCCGAATAAATACCAGCGCCCGGCTTCCAGCCAGCGGCTCAGCCATTTCAGCGCAAGCAATCCAGCCAGAAACGCAAAAAACGCACCCACGAGGCTCGGCCCTACGTTCGCCGCCATTCCGGTGTGCGGAGTCTGGTGCAGCCTCCAAAGCTCCCGCGCAATCGCCGGGGGAGTCAAAATTACCGCCAGCGCAAAACTAAAATCTTCGGCTCGTGCTTTCTGCACACCGGCGAGCATGCCCGTCGAGATCGTTGCGCCAGAGCGCGAAAATCCGCGGAACGGCAGGCACAACCCTTGTATCGCGCCGATCCAGAATGCCTGCTTGTTGTTAACCTGCAGTGTGGACGCTTGCTCCGTCGCAGCGCGCCGTTCCATCACTCCGGCAATCAGAATCAGAACACCCACCGCCGCCAGCGCCGCGGCGATCAGGTCGAGGCGCCCGAAGAGAAGCTCTTCTACCCATGCGTGCGGTTTGCCCGGGAATGCGAATCTTTCTATCGCTTTGATCAAGCCATAGCCGATTATCCCAGTTAGCACACTGGCTATAATCAGCGCCACCACAAACTGCTTGAAATCGGCCGCATTCTGAAGGAAAGCGCGCCGCCAGCGTCCCCAGAAATAAACGATTACGGCGAACATCGTGCCGGTATGGAGCATGACCAGCAGAACGGTGGCTGCCGGCGTGGTAGCATCCATCCCCATCAACTTTTCGGCGACAATAACGTGCGCCGAACTGGAAACAGGTAGCAGTTCAGCCAACCCCTGTACAATCGCCAGAATAATTACCTGCAAGAACCACATCGAGGCTACCCCGCTTTCATAATTGCAAATTAGATGTCAACGATCCAAACGCGTAATTGCTGTGCAGCGTTACTCTAAGGCCTTCACCATGGCAAAAGCGTCGCGGCCGTTCGGATAATATCCCTCGCGAATCCCGCGGCTACGATATCCATGCTTCTTCCAGAAGGCAACCGCCGATTCGTTGTCGGTTGCCGTTTCCAGCGCTACTTCGCGGACGCCGTTCGCGACGAGCCGGCGTTCAATTTCCTGCAACAATGCCGTCCCGACATGCAAACGCCGGAATTGTGGCAATACATCAATCGTCACGACGTAGCCGCGTTCGCCCTGCCGCGCGCTGATGCAGAAGCCCGCAATCGCGCCGTCCGCTTCAGCCACCACGCAATCCGAGCCGCGAAAGCGCAAATAAGCGCGCAGCTCACGCTTCGAGTACGCCACCTCGTCTTCGTAGCAAAGCTGGTCAATTTCGTGAAGAGTATCGAAATCCTCGGGTGTATTGCTTCTGAGCGTGAGGGTCACAGCCGCGGGTCTATACTTCGAGGATCACGGGAAGAATCAGCGGGCGCTTGGCCGTTTGCTTGTTGAGAAAACGTTTCAGGTCGGCGCGAACTTTTTCCTTGATGACGCTCCAATCCGTCTTTTCTTCCTGCGTGGACTGCTCAATCGTGCGCAAAATAATCTCGCGCGCGGAATTTATAATCTCCGCGCCATCATCGGAAGGCAAAAATCCCCGCGTCACGATTTCCGGCGGAGTCTCCATGCGCCCCGTGTGCTTGTTGATCACCATAATCGGCACCACCACGCCATCTTCCGATAAGTGCCGCCGGTCGCGGATCACCACCTCTTCAATTTCCTCCAGCGACCCGGAATCCACCAGCACACGTCCCGCGGTCACTGGCTCGCGCCGGTGTGCCCCGCCATCCGCCGTGAACTCCACCGGCTGGCCGCTCTCCAGCAGGAATATCTGGCTGCCCACCGCTCCCAGCTGCTCCGCCAGCGCCGAATGACGAAACAGTTGCCGGTATTCCCCGTGAATCGGAATGAAATATTTCGGCCGCACCAGTTGCAGCAAAATTTTCATTTCCTCCTGGCTGGCGTGGCCCGAAACGTGAATCGGCGCCGAGCGCCCGCCCTCGTAATACACCAGGACCCGCCGGCGGAAAAAATGATCAATCATGCGAAAAATGGCTTTTTCGTTCCCGGGAATGATGCGCGACGACAAAATCACCGTGTCGTTTTCCGCGATGCTCATCAGCCGGTGATTATCCACGGCGATGCGCGAAAGCGCGGAAAGCGGCTCCGCCTGCGTCCCGCTCGCGAGCACCACCAGTTTTAGCGGATCGAACGTGCGGATGTCCTGCGGCCGCACCACGCTGCCGTCCGGAACTCGCAGCTTGCCCAATCCATGCGCGATTTCGACGTTATCCACCATGCTGCGTCCGACGAACCCGATCTTGCGGCCCACCATGCGCGCGATATCAATCACCTGCTGCACGCGGTGCACGCTGCTGGAAAAACAGGAGACCACCACTTTTCCCGGCGCCGCGCGGAATAATTCCTCCAGCCGCACTACCACCGCTCGCTCCGACGGCGTGAATCCAGGCCGCTCCACATTCGTGCTATCGCTGAATAGCGCCAGCACGCCTTCCTGGCCGTACCTTCCGAATGCGTGCATGTCAAAAGGCTTGCCGTCCACCGGTGTGTGATCAATCTTGAAATCGCCGGTGTGAATGATGACGCCTACGGGCGTCCTGACCGCCAACGCCACGCAATCAATCGTGCTGTGCGTCACGTGCAGGTATTCGATCGAAAAAGGACCGAGCACGGTGGTTTGCCCGGCTTTCACTTCGTTCAGCTTGGCTTTGTCGAGCAGCGCGTGCTCTTCCAGTTTCTTGCGCACGATCGCCAGCGTGAATTCCGTGCCGTAAATCGGCACATTCAATTCGCCCAGAATGTAGGGAATCGCGCCGATGTGGTCTTCGTGCGCGTGCGTCAGCACGATGGCGCGCACCATGCGCTTGTTCTGCTTCAGGTAGGTGATATCGGGGATAACGATGTCCACGCCCAGCAGTTCCTGCTCGGGGAACATCAGTCCAGCGTCAATCACAATAATGTCGTCGCCGGTGCGCAGCGCGAGCATGTTCATGCCGAACTCGCCCAGTCCGCCCAGCGGAATGGCCCACAACGATTGTTGGCTCAATTTATGTTTCCGGCTTTCTCGCTCGGCTCTTCCAACGGTGATTCCTGCAGCGGCGGCGGTGCCCGCAGTGAAGGTCGGCTGACGCGTCTATTACGCAGTGTCTTCGCGCTTCGTGCTCGCGCAATCGTATCACATCCGCACACCTGCGGTATGGCTAGCGAGAGTCATGCGAGCGGAGCAGTCGGGAATGTCTTGAAACGCGGATGGCGCACGCGGCAAAACAGAAAAAACGCACGCCGTTCTCGAGGAAGATTAGTAAGGGCGTTACTCCCTGCCACCGCCGGCAAAAAGCCGCGCGACCGCTACCAGCAAGACCGCGCCCACAGTCGCCGCGGCGAGGCTGCCCAAGAATCCGAAGGTCGCAATTCCCAGCCGCGAAAAAATCCAGCCGCCGATCACCGCTCCCACCAAGCCGAGTATCACGTCCGTGATGCAGCCAAATCCTCGCCCGCGCGCGATCGTCCCGGCCAGCCACCCGGCGATCAGCCCAATCAGAATCCACCAGAAAATTCCGTGCGTCTCAACGTAAACAACCCAATCATGCTCCGTATTGGGAGTGTGTTGATAGAAGGCCGTCGCGATGGCAATCATATAAATCCATCCTCCAAAAATTACGCCTGACAAAAAATATACCCTAAAGTCTTATAAATTAGTTTGGCGGCGAGAAAGTCCGAAGCATGGTCGCGCGGGCGCGGCGAAAGTTCGGCCACATCCATCGCCACGATTTTTTTGTGGTCCGCCACTGCGCGGATCAGCGAGGTCACCTGATACCAATCCAGTCCGCCCGGTTCCGGCGCGCCAGTCGCCGAAACAATCGAAGAGTCGAACCCGTCCACGTTCACCGTGAGATACACGCGCGGCCCCAGATCCTCCAGCACCTTCGCGATCCACGCCTTCACCGGCGCACGCACGATATCCTTCGCCCAATAGACCTTCGTCCGCAATTTCGGAAGCACTTTCGATTCCTCTTCGGAAAGCGAACGCACGCCCACTTGCACCGCGGGGCACATTTCCACCACGCGCCGCATGGTGCAAACATGGCTGCCGGGGTTGCCCTGGTATTCGTTGCGCATTTCGGCGTGCGCGCCGATATGCAGCACGCAGAGATCCTTGAATTTCTTCACCGTCGCGGACACCAGAGGGGGTGTGAGCGAATGTTCGCCGCCCAAGGCGACCGGAAATTTTCCAGCGTCTAGCAGTTCCAATTGCGCGGTATAAAGTTCGCTGAGCACTTCCTCAAACGTGCCGTCCATCGTATCAATCGGCCGCCAGGTGGCGATTCCAATATGCTGGCTGGGATCAAGTTCCAGTTCCTCGTCGTACAACTCCATATGGCGGCTGGCTTCCAGAATCGCCGCGGGCCCATTGCGCGTCCCGCGCTCGTAAGTTGCGGTCCGTTCCAGCGGCACGGGAAAAATCACCGCGCGCGCGGTCTCGTACTTCGAGTATTCCTCGGGCAGTCCGCCGAAATTCTGCGGCGGCATGGGCGTGTATCGAGACATGGTCGCTTCCAGCTCCTGGATTGATCTTGATATTTTTCTTTCGCCGCGCGCGCATTTGTACTATCAATGATGCGCACACGCGCGCGAATCCCTGCTCCCGGGCCTCTTGGGAGACATACATTACCTGCGAGGACGCTGAATGGCAAAGAAAAAGGGCGCAACGGGGCGTATCTTGCACGATCCCGTCGAGGATCGCCTCACTCCCATTTACCCGCTCGATCTCTCGCGCATTCGCACCATTGACGATATGGTCCGCGCGATGGGCCAGACCGCTTACACCGCGCGCCAGATCGGCGACGCGGCGGACGTCTTGGAAGCGATGGCACGCGATAAGGATTGCTTCATCGTTCTCACACTCTCCGGCGCGCTCACTGTCGGAAAAATGGGTCTGGTTTTTTGCGATCTGGTGGATTCCGGAATCGTCAAAGCCATCGTTTCCACCGGCGCGCTCATGGCTCATGGGCTGGTAGAAGCCACCGGCCGTTCGCATTTCCGTTACGACGCGAAAATGGACGACAACGAGCTCTTTCTCGCCGGCTACAATCGCGTTTACGACTCGCTCGAGCCGGAAGTAAATCTCGACGCGGTGGAAGAAGTTGTAGATCACGTGCTGGTGCGCTGGCCCGAGGAAGAAATCGTCTGCAGTTGGAAACTCAACCAGCGCATCGGCGAATATCTTGCGCGCCACGCCAAAGGCCGCGGCATCCTAAAATCGTGCGTCGAACGCAAAGTTCCGGTCTTCGTTCCGGCCTTCACCGACTCCGAACTGGGAATTGATTTCGCGCTGTATCAGCGCCAGCGCAAAAAAGAGGGGAAGCCTCCGCTGCGCTTCGATCCCTTTCTTGATTTCGAGCACTACGCCAGCACCATGCTTGCAACAAAACGCATGGGCATCGTAACCATCGGCGGTGGAGTTCCGCGCAATTGGGCGCAGCAATTCGGTGTGTATGCGGAATTGCTCGCGCGTCGCGGTTATGAAAAAATTCCGCTCAAGCGCTACAACTATGGCCTGCGCATCTGTCCCGAGCCGGTCAATTGGGGCGGCCTGTCCGGGAGCACCTACACCGAGGCTGTTTCCTGGGGGAAATTCGTGCCGCTGGAAGAAGGTGGGCGTTTCGCCGAGGTCCTCGACGATGCGACCGTGGCCCTGCCGCTAATCGTTGGCGCGGTGCTCGAGCGCCTCGGCTATCGCCACGACAAAGAGTCCAAACCCGGCAAAAGCAATCGAGCTCGCGGGAAATAATTCCGCAAATTTAGCGGGCTGCCGTAGGGGCGGGTCTCAGACCCGCTCCTACAACACCGATGCAGTCGAGCGACTCCGCAAGATCAATACAGCTCACGCTTAATTTAGAGCAGTAAGAGACGGGAAGCTTTGTTCGAGGGAACGGCGCTTAATCGTCTTCGCCGATCAAAATTGCCGCAGCCAGCACGGTGGTCCACAACCCGCGCTTGTCGCCGACCGCCGACTGCGTAATGTTCATGGTGCGCACAATCTTATTCGAAATGCGGTAAACCTCTTTTTTCTCGTCCCACGACAAATCCGGATCGAATTCCACGTTCAAAGTCGTCGCCAGCATCTCGGCGGCCAGCTCTTCCGTGTACTCTCCCGCGATTTCTTCGCTTTCGCCAAACGAATGATGCTCGGACAAATATCCGAACATGGATTTATCGGCGGGCAGCGCCAGTCCCACGCCCGCGGCGATCAGACGATGCGGTTCGCGCGTCTGGTTTTCGCTGATTACCGTAAAGGCGACTTGTCCTGGCTTGATGTGCTTCAGACCTTCGCTGCGCGAAATCAGCTTGCAGTACGGAGGAAAAATCGAGGAGACCCGGACGATGTTGCAGGCGGCGATTCCGGCGTTGCGCAGCGCGAGCTCAAAGCTCGATAAGCGCTCGCGATGTTTCCCAACTCCCTTGGTGAGGAAAATTTTCTTCGCGACGAACGCCATGAGCAGTACCGAGCTGCGGTGCCTCCACTGGGCCCGACACAAAATTTCGGGGCGCAACGAAAATTAACAAGCACGCGCACCGATGTCAATCTATTTCAGCGTTGTAGCTTAACTAGTTTCGCCGAACGCGCGCGCGAACACCGCGGATTATTACAGTTTGATTACAACCACTGGCGCGATGCTCTTCTCGGCACGGGCCGCGCGCCAATCGCCATTCGACGCGCACGATTTCGGAACTTGCCGCGCCAAACAAAAAATGGGGACTCGCAAAATCGAGTCCCCATAAAATTGCGGGGTGCGTCAGGCGCTCAGAACGTCCCCGGAAGCGGCACTCTTACCAACCCCACCTGCGCCCGTAATAGAATCCAAACGCCGGATACGGATAGTAACCGCAGCACGGGTACGGATACGCGTAATAGCCATACGGCGGCGGATAAGGCCGCACCAGCCGCGGACGAACCCCGGGCCGCTGCGTCTGTGCGTAATCCTGCTGCGTCACCGGGCGAAAGGCCATCTGTCCGCGCGCGGTTGAAATCGTCACGGGAGTTTCCAGCTTGAACGTCAGTACATCTTCAGGAGGAATGATCGTCGGTTTGCCGCGAGTAAGCAAAACACCTGCCACGCTCGCGACAAATCCCGCTCCGGCGCCAATCGCCGCGCCCGGACCGCCTGCTGCCGCCGCGCCAATCGCAGCGCCTGTCCCGGTGGTCAGGCCGATAGCGGCCGCGTCGCGGCCGTTTGAAGTTCCCGCCGAGGCGTTCAATAGACTCGTTTGCACCGGCAGCAGTTGCCCATCCACCAACGTCAACTGACTCAAATCCAATTGCAGTTTGGAAACGCCTTTCACGCGTCCGGCCTTCTGCGCATCCGTCACTTGGCCGATGACAGTCTGTCCTCGACGCATCACTACAAAGCCGTCAGCAATGATCGGTTGGACCAAAGTTGCTGTGAATTGGTCGCCCTTCTGACTGCGGTCGCTGGATATCCAATCATTTGTGCGGATCTGGATCACAGTTCCGGCGGGCAGCGTGAGGGCTTCGGGTACCATCGGTCTCTGTGCGGGCGCATTCGTCTGGGGAGATGCAGGAGGCGGAGGAGGCTGATCTTGCGGCCCACTCTGCGGGTCGGGCTGCGACTGCTGCTGCATCTGCGGATCCTGCTGCTGCGGCGGCGCGGGTTGCGCTTGCTGATCCTGTTGCGCCGGAGCCGCTGACGGATCGGTCTGCGCCGGAGGTTGCTGCTGATCCTGCGGAGCCGCCAAAAGGGGAGCGCCGCTCAAGAGTACACCCAGCGCAAGTGCGCCTATCGCCCTGCGGTTCCAATTCCTCAATTTCATCGGATTCATGGCCTTTGCCTCCATCTTCCTTCCTAGCTTATTTCGATGCGCGACTCCGAAATTGGCTGCCCGGATTCGCTTACTGAGTTACTAATCTCACGCTACCACAGGCGGACGCACATCTCCCGGCGTCGGAGTTCTCTCCGGCAATATATAACCCACAATCGAGTGAAAAGTTTCGGTATCTATTCGTCAGGTGAAAGACAGCGAAGGGCGTCGCGGAACTCCAAACGAAGCGCCGGCTAAGCCTTGGCAAGCAAGGGAATGCACGGGGACAGCGCCTCAGCCACGGTTTTCAATTCCCGCAACTGCGGATGGGTAAAGTCTGGTCCGGCGTCGGCGGCCGTTCGGCCTTTGCGCGAAATCTGGATGACTCCCGCAATCTTTCTGTCCTGCAGAATCGGCGCGCTCATGATCTTCTGAATCGCTTCGCCGCGCTGCTCCTCTATGATCGGGACTGCTTCGAACACCGACGAATGCGGCACCACCGCAAAGTGATTAATGACCTCCGGCTTTTTTTCCCGCGCTGTGCGCGCGGCCAGCGAGTTCGTGCTGGTCAAGGGAATCTGGCCCATCTCCCGGAGCTTTTCGGGCACCACAAATCTCAGAAAGCGGTCGTCGGAAGTGATCATCAGGATCGCCACTTCGTGCGCCTGCACCGCGAAATTCTTGCTTACCAGGTCCACGATGCGGTTTAGTCCCACGA
Source organism: uncultured Acidobacteriota bacterium (assembly GCA_963804655.1). Lineage (GTDB taxonomy): Bacteria > Acidobacteriota > Terriglobia > Acidiferrales > UBA7541 > Palsa-295. The sequence continues at coordinate 374,968 of CAWDRE010000006.1, forward strand.
ATTCACCGTCCGTGCTTTGCCGGACGACCTCTACTACCCACTTCTTCAGATCATTGATCTGTTCGCTGGACATGTACGGGCTTGTCTTTCAGCAAAGTCTAGCATGCCCGCAAAACGGCCCCGTCCGGCCAATCACTCGGCTGTTTCCAAAGGGTAGCTGCCGATTTGCGCACGGCAGGCTCGGGAGCCATCCTGCGCAATTCGCACAAATCTCGTAACTTGCAGTGAACCAGCTCTTGCCAGGAACATTGAGAACCGGCTGTAGATTTGATAGGGTTGCGCCGTGAGCAACCCGCCCGTCACTGACCCCCGGAACCGTCGCCGCAGCCGCCGCTTGAAAATGCGGGTTCCGGTCCAGGTGCGCTTGCAGAACAGCAACAAGCAATCCGTCGCGGAAAAGACGCACACCATCATCGTAAACTCGCACGGCGCGCTGATACTTTTGGCCAATACGGTCGCGGTGAATCAGATCATCCGGCTCGAAAACTCCAACACCAAGGAGGAGTTGCTCTGCCGGGTCACTTCGCTGGGCGCCAATTTTATGGGCAAGACCCAAGTGGGAGTCGAATTCATCTACCCGGCCCCCGAGTTCTGGCGCAATGACTCCGCACACGAAGACGCGAGAAATCTGGAACCGAACCGCAGCTAGTCCTTTCTTTCAGGGTCATCCTCACAAATACCGGTCACTTGAACGTCGCCGCGCGGCTACTCTCGTCCGCGAAATTCCTGGCCGCCGCTTTCGCCTTCTTGCAAACTTATTCGCCCGTGCTTATACTGAAACTTCCTTCTCGTTATACGCATAAAGCTCGGAGCGTGCATGTCGGCGGCGGTTGAATCCAGAACGAGTTACATCCTCGACAAACTGCAGTCCCTCAGCGGCGTGATACCAATTGGAGCTTTCCTGGCTGAACATTTCTGGTCCAATAGCTACGCCCTCGTCAGCGTCAAGAGCTACAACGACGTTTCCAGCGAACTCCAGCTGATTCCTTGGCGGATTTTCGTTGAAGCCGCGGTGCTCTGGCTGCCCATCCTGTTCCACGGGTTCTACGGCATCTACATCTGGTGGCGCGGGAAGTCGAATGTGCTTGGTCATCCCTGGATGGCCAATTGGTTATATGTTCTGCAGCGCTGGACCGGAATCGTCGCGTTCATCTTCATCGGCTGGCACGTTTACACCGAAAGATTCCTCGGCCATGGCATGACGGCCTACGCCGACCTGCAGCGATCCATGCAGAATCCCTGGTACGTCGCTTTCTACGTCATCGGCGTCACTTGCGCGTCGTTCCATCTCGGCAACGGGCTCTGGAATTTCGCATGCAAGTGGGGAATCGCAGTTAGCGTGAAGGCGCAGCGCGCCGCCGGCTGGTTTGGCGCCGCGGTGGCCGTGGTATTCACGTGCGTGGGTCTCGCGATTGTCATCGGCCTCCACTACGGGATGTTCCCGCTTGGAGGTTACGTGCAATGAGGCACCCCAAAATCATCATCGTTGGCGGAGGATTGGCCGGTCTTATGGCCGCCATCCGCGTGGCCGAATCGGGCGTGCCGGTGGATCTATTCTCGATTGTTCCGGTGAAACGCTCCCACTCCGTCTGCGCCCAGGGCGGCATCAACGCCGCCAAGAATTTGAAGGGCGAAGGCGATTCCACCTGGAAGCATTTTGACGACACCATTTACGGCGGCGATTTCCTCGCCAATCAGGGCCTCGTAAAGGGAATGTGCGACGCCGCTCCCGCCATCGTGGACCTGCTCGACCGCATGGGCGTTATGTTCAACCGCACACCCGAGGGTCTGCTCGATTTCCGGCGCTTCGGCGGCACGCTTTACCATCGCACGGCATTCGCGGGCGCCACCACCGGCCAGCAACTGCTCTACGCCCTCGATGAGCAAGTCCGCCGCTACGAATCCGAAGATAAAGTGAAAAAATTCGAGGGTTGGACTTTTCTTTCCGTGGTCCTCGACGATGCCGGCGTCTGCCGCGGCATCTGCGCCATGGACCTGAAGACCATGGAAATCAAAACCTTTCCTTGCGACGCCGCCATCTTCTGCACCGGCGGCATTGGCGCCGTCTTCGGACGCTCCACCAATTCGGTGGTCTGCACCGGCTCGGCGCAATCCGCGCTGTTCCAGCAGGGCGTCTATTACGCCAATGGTGAATTCATCCAGGTCCATCCCACCGCCATTCCCGGTGAAGACAAATGCCGGCTGATGAGCGAATCCGCTCGTGGCGAGGGCGGACGCGTGTGGGTGCCCAAGACTCCGCAAGATCCGCGTCCCGCAAAACAAATTCCCGAAAGTGAGCGCTTCTATTTCCTCGAAGAATGGTATCCGAAGTACGGCAACCTGGTCCCGCGCGACGTCGCTACCCGCGCCATCCATAAAGTTGTCTATGAAATGAAAATGGGACTCGCCGGCGAGCCCGCCGTCTATCTGGATGTGACGCACATTCCGCGCGAAGTCCTCGAACGCAAGCTCGAAGGCATCCTCGAAATTTATCAAAAATTCGTGGGCACGGATCCCTACACCGAACCGATGAAAGTTTTCCCCGCGATGCATTACACGATGGGCGGCGTCTGGGTGGACAACGAGAATCAAGCCACCAACGTTCCGGGGATTTACGCCGCCGGCGAATGCGAATACCAGTATCACGGCGCGAATCGCCTGGGCGCGAACTCGCTGGTGTCCTGTATCTACGGCGGCGGCATCGCCGGTCCAGCCGCGGTCCGTTACGCGCGCAATCTGGAAGCGGGCTGCGAAAATACCTCGCCCGCCGTGTTCGAGCGCGAACGCGTCCGCCAGCAGGACATTTCCGACGCCCTCCTCAATCAGCACACCGGCACGGAAAATCCGCTGGCGATTTGGCGCGAAATGGGCGACATCATGACCGAAAACGTCACGGTCATCCGTTACAACGCGGCACTGCAGAAAACGCTCGGCAAACTCGATGAGCTTAGCGAGCGCTTCGCCCAAATTAATTTGCAGGATCGCACCCAGTGGGCCAACCAAACCCTTAATTTCGTCCGCGAGCTCGGCAACATGCTCATCCTCGCGAAAGTGATTACTCTCGGCGCGCTGGCCCGCAACGAAACTCGCGGCGCGCATTACAAGCCGGAGTACCCCAATCGCGACGACGCCAATTGGCTGAAAACCACCAAAGCCAGCTACAACGGCGGAAACATCAAGCTCGAGTACGAAGCGGTGGACACTTCGCTGCTCCCGCTGCGCGAACGTAAATACACGGCGGCAAAGTAGCGGGCGCGGATTTGGCGTTCGAGAGTGTTTGTAGGTCGTGGCTTCAGCCACGACATGATTAGCGCGGAATATGGCGCGGCTTTAGCCGCTGCAGTACAGATTTTGTGGTTGTGCTACGCTCCGGCTAAGTGAGGCATCATGCCCGATAAAACTTTCATTGTGCGCATCAAGCGCCAGCAACGTCCCGACGAATCGGTGCGCTGGGAAGAGTTTGAGCTGCGCTACCGCCCGTACATGAATGTGATCACCTGCCTGCGCGACATCGCCGAAAAGCCCTACACCCGCAACGGCAGCGAATCCACTCCTGTCACCTACGACGCAAACTGCCTGGAGGAGATTTGCGGCGCATGCGCCATGCTGATCAATGGCAATCCGCGCCAGGCCTGCTCCGCGCTGGTGGATGATCTGGAAAAGCCGATTCGCCTCGAACCGCTCGCGAAGTTTCCGCTGATCCGCGACCTGCAGGTGGATCGCAGCTCCATGTTTGAAAATCTCAAGCGCACGAAATGCTGGATCCCCATTGACGGCACCTACGATCTCGGTCCCGGCCCGCGCATGGCGCCGGAAAAACAGGAAATCGGCTACCCGCTTTCGCGCTGCATCACCTGCGGCAATTGCCTGGAAATTTGTCCGAAGGTAAACGAAAATTCGCATTTCGTGGGCGCTGCCATCGTCAGCCAGGTACGCCTCTTCAACATGCATCCCACCGGCGAAATGCACGCCGGTGCCCGTCTGGACGCACTGATGGGTCCGGGTGGCATCGAAGATTGCGACAACGCGCAGAATTGCGTGAAAGTCTGTCCCAAAGGCATTCCGCTCACGGAGTCCCTGGCAGCGGTGAACGGTCAGGTGCTGATTCACGCAGTGAAATCGTTCTTCACGGGGAAGCCCTAAACCCGAATATGGCGAGCACTGTCCGCGGCCTCAAGCCCTTCTTTGTGCCCTTTGTGTTAATTTTGTGGGGTAGAACTAGCGCAAGCGCCGCGTCGGCTTCCGCATTTTTGTTTCCCGGCAACGTGTCGTAGAATTCCAAGGGAATTTCGGGGGATGCATGGCTCGTATGTTGTTGCTTGGATTTTGCTGTTTACTCGGAGGACTTTTGCCGCTCGCAGCCGCCACCGGCCAATCGGATTCCAGCATCACGCCGCAGGCCCATGAACTTCATTTCAGCTCCATCGTCATTGACACGCACGATGACACCACCCAGCGTCTGCTCGATCCTAAGTTCGATCTCGGCGCCCGCCACAGCGACGGCGGCATAGACATCCCGCGCATGCGCGAAGGCGGCCTCAGCGCCATCTCTTCTTCTCGATTTACATTCCCGGCACTGTCACGGGCCCCACGGCCGTCCAGCGCGCCCTCGACCAGATTGCGGCCGTCCGCGAGGCCGTAGCCCGCCATCCGAATGACCTGGTCCTCTGCACCACGGCTGCCGAAATTCGCGCCGCCAAGGCTCACAACAAGATCGCCGTCTTGATGGGCGTCGAGGGCGGCCACATGATCAACGATTCGCTCGCCAACCTCGACAAGTTCTACGCCCTCGGCGTCCGCTATATGACGCTCACCCACATGGTCAATACCGATTGGGCCGATTCCTCCACGGACAAGCCTGCGCACAATGGCCTCAGCGAATTCGGCAAGCAAGTCGTCCGCGAAATGAATCGTTTGGGCATGATGGTGGACGTCTCCCACGTCTCCGATAAGACTTTCTACGATGTTTTGGCCATCAGCTCGGCTCCCGTGATCGCCTCGCACTCCTCCTGTCGCGCGCTCTGCAATGCTCCGCGCAATATGACCGACGACATGATCAAGGCTCTCGCCGCCAAGGGTGGCGTGATCCAGATCAATTACCACGTCGGTTTCCTGGACCAGAAATTTCAGGACGCGCAGAAGAATAATCCCCAGCTCGGCAAGGAAATCGAGGCGGAATCCAAGAAGCGCTGCGGCAATGACGAAGCCTGCCAGCTGATCGAAGCCGATAAGATCGTCCGCGACATGGTCGCCCAGGGCAAATTGCCCCGCGTGGATTGGACCGAGATCATCAACCACATTGACCACGCCGTGAAACTCGTCGGCGCTGACCACGTCGGCCTCGGCTCCGATTTCGATGGCGCGGACATGCCTTACGGTATGGAAGACGCGTCGCATCTGCCGCAAATCACCAATGCGCTGCTGGCCAAGGGTTACTCGCCGAGCGACATCCGCAAAATTCTAGGTGGCAACACCCTGCGCTTGATGCAGGATGTGGAAGCCGCGGCGCAAAAATAGTGCTCGAGTAGTCCAAATCTTAGGAGGGTAATCGTGAAACGCTTGTTCCCCTGGTTTTTTGCCGTGCTAATCGCCATGCTTTCGCCGGTCACGCTTTCGGCTCAAGGTCAAACAGCGGCTCCAGCTCCGAAGCCTGCCGTTACGCACGCGCATTCAGCCGTGCACCACACCGATCCGGCTCTGTTCCATCCGGCGGCGCTCACGGCGAAAGCTCCCGAGCAATATGAAGTCACCTTCAAAACCACCGCTGGCGATTTCGTCGTGCAAGTCACGCGCGCGTGGGCTCCTCTTGGCGCTGACCGCTTTTACAATCTCGTGAAGCACGGCTACTTCACCGACGTTTCCTTCTTCCGCGTCGTCCCCGGTTTCGTCGTGCAATTCGGACTAAGTCCCGATCCCGCCCTGAACAAAGTGTGGGACAAGGCCTCCATCAAGGACGATCCCGTCACCCAGAGCAATCACCTCGGATACATCACTTTTGCCACCGCCGGGGCCAACACGCGCACGACTCAGCTCTTTATCAGTCTTGCGGATAACACCCGGCTGGACTCCATGGGCTTTGCCCCGTTCGGGCAGGTAACCTCCGGAATGGACGTCGTCCAGAAGATATACAGCGGCTACGGCGAATCGCCCGATCAAAGCGCAATTACCGCTGAAGGAAAAGCCTATCTCGATAAAAGCTTCCCGAAGCTCGATCACATCGTCTCAGCAACCGTAACTTCACCCGCGCCGGCCGTTCACACCATGCCGGCTCACAAAACCGCGGCTCCGCCCGCGAAGAATCCATAGCATCCGGATGGTCGGATGTGTTCTGCATTTGTAGCGGCGCGCTTGAGTGCGCCATCGAGCCTACGACGCCAAAACACGGCGGTCGGAAGCCCGCCGCTACAAAGGCTCTCGGATACGCAACTTCAAGATCAGTGCGAACCGTCCAGACACGGTTCCTTCGGAGAAAGATTATGACCACACAACCATCCTTACTTGATCCGGGCAATCTGAAAGAAACCGCTCCAGACACTTTTAACGTGAACTTTAAGACCACCGCCGGCGATTTCGTCGTCCAAGTCACTCGCGCCTGGGCTCCGCTCGGCGCTGACCGCTTCTACAACCTCGTCAAGCACGGGTTCTACGACGATGCCGCTTTCTTCCGCGTCATTCCCGGCTTCGTCGTGCAATTCGGCCTCAGCGCCGATCCCGCCGTCAATAACGTCTGGCGCAAATCCAATTTCAAGGACGATCCCGTCACACAAAGCAACAAGCCCGGCTTCCTCACCTTCGCCACCGCGGGGCCCAACACTCGCACCACCCAGCTTTTCATCAACACCGGCAATAACGCCCAGCTCGATCGTATGGGCTTCGCGCCGTTCGCTCAGGTCACTTCCGGCATGGACGTGGTGAAGAAAATTCACAGCGGCTACGGCGAATCGCCCGACCAGGGTTCCATCACGGCGCTCGGGAAAGAATACTTGGACAAGAATTTCCCGAAGCTCGACCGCATCACGTCGGCCACCATCAGCTGAAGACGTGCGGCAATCGAACCATAATTCCACATATTTGCTGCTGGCGCTGGCCCTCGGCAAACTGCTGATCCAGTTCGCCGGAATCAATCACTACGGATTTTTTCGCGACGAGCTGTATTACATGGCCTGCGGCCAACATCTCGCCTGGGGCTATGTGGACCAGCCACCGTTGATTGCGCTAATAGCGTGGATCGTTCGCCATTCGGCGGGGTACACGCTTTTCGCCTTGCGTCTGCGTTGCGCCATCACCGGCGCGGCGGTCGTGTATTTAACCGGGCGCGTCGCGCGCGATCTCGGCGGCGGCCTCTTCGCGCAATTTCTGGCTGCGACGGCGATTTTGCTTGCGCCAGCCTATCTGGCCTTCGATAGCTTCTTTTCCATGAACGCGTTCGAGCCGCTCTTTTGGCTGCTCTGCGCCTGGCTGGTGATTCTGATCGTCAAGGGCGCATCCCCCAAGCTCTGGCTCCTTTTCGGAATCGTCGCCGGCCTCGGACTTGAAAATAAGCACAGCATGTTGGTTTTTGGCTTTGCCCTGGTGGTGGGGCTTCTGGTGTCAGGACAAGCTCATCTTTTCCGCTCGAAATGGATCTGGATCGGTGCCGCGATCGCCTTTGCGATTTTTCTGCCGAACTTGCTTTGGGAAGCTCGCCATGGCTGGCCCCAGATTCAAGTCGTCCGCAACGCCCAGGAATTCAAGAATATCCAGATCAGCCCTGCTGAATTTTTGTTCGAACAGGTTCTCTTCCTGCAGCCGCTCGCGCTGCCTGTCTGGCTCGCCGGTCTGATCTGGTATTTCGCGTCGCCGGCAGGGAAGCGCTTTCGCTTTTTGGGTTGGGCCTATCTCGTGGTGATGGCGATTTTCATCGCGCTTGACGGAAAATCGTACTACACGCTTCCGGTTTATCCGGTGTTAATGGCCGCAGGCGGCGTCGCTCTCGAGAAATTGTTTGCCGCTCCCAAGCGGCGCTGGCTCGCAGTCGCATATCCAGCGGTGCTCGTCATCGTCGGCATCCTGACCATTCCGTTCGGCGTGCCGGTCTTGCCCGTGGATATGTTCTTGAAATATTCGCAGATGTTTCCGTACTCGCGCGACGTCAAAACCGAGCGTGATTCCACCACCACGCTGCCACAGCTTTATGCGGACATGTTCGGCTGGGAAAATATGGCGCAACAAATTTCACTCGTGTATCACCATTTGCCTCAGGCAGAACAATCCGGTTGCGCGATTCTGGCAGGGAACTACGGGGAAGCCGGCGCAATTGACCACTATGGCCCAAGCCTGGGGCTACCGAAGGCCATTAGCGGCCACAACAGCTACTACTACTGGGGCCCGCGCGATTACACCGGCTCGTGCGTCATACTTTTTGGCGAGCGCGCCGACCAGTACAAAGAATATTTCGGCGAATCAAATCTTGTCGCCACGATCACCGATCCGCACGCCGCTGTCGCCGAGCAGAATGTCCACGTGTATCTCTGCCGCAAGCCCTCCGCCCCGCTCGCAACACTGTGGCCGCACTTCAAACTAATAATTTGAGCGTGCGCGGTTCCGGTGTCCCGCCGGGTCATGGCCTTCGGCTTTGAGTTCCGAAGCGCTAGATTCATCCGCGCTTTGCTTTTGCTATCGTCACCGCGCGCACTCAATGCAGCGGCGCATGGCGCGGGTTCCGCGCGGCCTGCTCCAATTCCGCGACGTTCAATCCCGAAGCCACCAGACGATGCCCAATCTCCGAATCCGTTCGCTTGGCAATCGCAAACAGCACGCATTCGCAGGTCAAAATCGGAATCGTGCGGCCCTCCACCGAATCGTGCGCCGGAGCGATTTCCTCCGCGCTCTTCAAAAGCGCCGTCAACTCCGCCGATCGCGCCAGCGGCTTATCACTTTTCTCCGGAGCGGCCCCGGGCCACAACCATTTCCACTTGCCCTGGTGCTCGTCGGTCTGCCGCTGCTGGTCGTAGAACTGAATCCAATGGTGCCAGCGCTGCGGGCTGATTCTGCAAATCTGTTGCAAATATTCTTCGATCGCGTCCTGCTCCGCCCAGTATTTAGAAAGCCGTTCCCAATCATAAATGTACATGCCTGCCAGCAAGTCAGCGGCTTCCACGGCCCCCGCTGCGCGGCTGTGCGCAAGCATCGTGGCAAGTTGCTCGGCCCTGGCCAGATCCTTCGTCAACCGGTGACTGACGGTCGCCGCGGCATCCGCGGCGTTGGCTTCATCAGGGGCGCGCCGACCCTCTCCGGCGCCCGAGCCGTTGCTCTTCGCGCGCAGACTTCTCCTTTTTCGTGGTCCAAATAGCTTCATGCGACCGGATGACTCCCGCACTAATGCTATCAGAGGCCACGTTGCCGCATTGGAAATCTGCGCGCACCGTTCGCTGATTGGTCACTTGCCCTCGCGCCAGTGCGGATATATATTTGCAGGTTAACGAAACAAATTCAGCCCGGGTTGATGCGCCACATGAATCCAGCGGTGCAGAACATCAGGGCCAGTTCGCGGAAAGGCTCTCTGCCATGACCACCACCCAGCGCCCGAACCAGACCGAGCGCCAGAGCCACAGCCGAAGCTCTTCGGTTTACGACTCCAAGCAGCCCGACTCCAATCCCTTCGTCGGCACGTGGCGGCTGGTCTCCATCACCTCGTCGGAATCGCGTCTTTTCGGCGAGCGGCCCATCGGCATTCTGATGTATGACGCGGACGGCCACGTAGCCGTGCAAATCATGCGCAATCCGCGGCCGGATATTTCCTCCGGCCCCGGCTTTCCGAGCCCAAAGGAAGTTCAGATCGCCTACAAGGGCTATTACGCGTACTACGGCACCTACGAAGTGAATTGGGAGAAGAGAACCATCACTCACCATCTGGAAGGAAGCCTGCGTCCCGGCGACGTGGGCAAAGACTTCACCCGCGCCTACGAAATCTCCGGGAACCACCTCGCCCTTACGCCAATTGATGACGGCCAGGCCCGCGACGCCTGCTTGACCTGGGAACGCGCCTAGCAATTCTGCAGCATCTGCTATTCGTTCAAGCTGACTATACTCCCAGGACGTTCACCAATTCCCGCACCGAAGCCGCCGATTTATCCAAGGCCGCCTTTTCTTCCGGCTGCAACTTGATTTCAATAATTTGCTCGATCCCCTTCGCGCCCAATTTCACCGGCACGCCCACAAAAAGACCGCTGATCCCGTACTCGCCCTCCAGGTACGCGGCGCAAGGCAAAATCTTCTTCTTGTCCTGTAGAATCGCTTCCACCATCTCCACCACCGCCGCAGACGGTGCGTAATAAGCCGATCCGGTCTTCAGCAAATTCACAATCTCCGCCCCGCCCTTGCGCGTGCGCGTGACAATCGCCTCCAGCTTCTCGGCCGAAATCAATTCCGGGAGGGGTATTCCCGCCACGGTGGAATATCGTGTCAGCGGCACCATGTCGTCGCCATGGCCTCCCAGCACGAATGAATGTACGTTCTCGACCGATACTCCCAGCTCCCGCGCCACAAACGTGCTCATCCGCGCGGAATCCAGCACGCCGGCCATCCCGATCACGCGCCCCTTCGGCAATTTGCTGATCTTGAACGCAGCCTGCGCCATCGCATCCAGCGGATTCGTCACGATAATCAGGATCGCGTTCGGCGAAAGCTTCACCACCGCTTCCACCACTCCCTTGATCACATCGTAGTTCGCCTTCAACAAATCGTCGCGGCTCATCCCCGGCTTGCGCGGAAATCCCGCCGTAATCACGATGATGTCGCTGTTTTCCGTCCCCGCATAGTCCCCGCTCGCCGTGGAAATTCCTGAGGTATGTACATCCGACCCCAGGATGGGCCCGGACTCCGCCATATCCAGCGCCTTGCCCGCCGGCACCCCTTCCAGAATATCGGTCAGCACCACGTCCGCCAGGCCGGCATCATGAATTCGCTGAGCCGTAGTCGAACCCACGAAGCCTCCCCCCACCACCGTCACCTTCTTCCGCATTCCACTCTCCTGGTATCGCCGCTCTGGCGAACGGCTGATTACTTAACGAGCGCCTACCGCCGCTTGCATATTTTCGATAATCGCTGAAGCATACTCGGACGTCTTCAACTTCTTCGCTCCCGGCATCAGTCGTTCCAAATCATACGTCACGCGCTTCTGCTGAATCGTCCGCGCGATTCCATCCTCGATCAACCGCGCCGCTTCCTTCCAACCCATGAAATCGAACATCATCGCGCCCGATAGCATCACTGAACTGGGATTAATCACATCCTTATCCGCATATTTCGGAGCCGTTCCATGGGTCGCTTCAAATACTCCAAAACCATCGCCAATATTGGCTCCCGGCGCCATTCCCAGCCCGCCCACCTGCGCCGCGCACGCGTCCGACAGATAGTCGCCGTTCAGATTGGGCGTCGCGAACACCTGATACTCATCCGCTCGCGTCAGCACTTGCTGAAACACGGAATCCGCGATCCGATCGTTGATCAAAATCTTCTGTTTCCACTTGCCGTTTCCGTGCGAAGCATAAATCCCCTCGATCGTGTGCCGTACCTCGTCATAAAGTTGCTTCTTGAAGTCGTCCGTCGCCTGCTCCAGGCCCGGCTCGATCGCCGCGGCATTCTGCTCCACCGTGATGCTCGGATTCTTGTCTTTATTATCCAAAATCCAGCTCTCGCGCTCGGTCACCACGTACTCGCGGAATTCCTGCGTAGCCAGCTCGTAGCCCCAATCGCGAAACGCGCCTTCCGTGAACTTCTGAATGTTTCCCTTGTGCACCAGCGTCACCACGTTGCGCCGGTTCTCCAGCGCGTGAACGATCGCGCGCCGCACCAGGCGTTTCGTCCCGGTCGGCGAAATCGGCTTGATGCCCACGCCGGAATCCTCGCGCACCTTCTTGGTCACGCCCTTCAGCATCTCGTTATTTAGAAAATCAATCAGCTTCTTTACTTCCGTCGAGCCCGACCGCCACTCGATACCCGCGTACACATCCTCCGTATTCTCCCGGAATATCACCACGTTCATTCGCTCCGGCTCGCGTACCGGCGAAGGCACCCCCGTGAAATAACGTACCGGGCGAACGCAGGCGTACAAATCCAGCACCTGCCGCAGCGTCACGTTCAATGACCGGATGCCGCCGCCCACCGGAGTCGTCAACGGCCCCTTGATCGCCACGCGAAAATCGCGAATCGCGTCCACCGTATCCTGCGGCAGCCATTCTTTGAATTGCCGATACGCTTTTTCACCCGCAAATACTTCCAGCCACTCGATCTTGCGTTTTCCCGAGTACGCCTTCTCCACCGCGGCGTCAAATACGCGCCGCGAAGCTTTCCAGATGTCGCGGCCCGTGCCATCGCCTTCGATAAACGGAATCACCGGCCGATCCGGCACATGAAACCCTCCGCCAGCGAAATCAATCGCCTTACCGCCCGCCGGCACGGCCACTCCGTTGTAAGCACTCTTCATGGTTTTGCAATTCTCCCCGGCGTCCGCTCGCCCTTAATGCAGCTCCAACGCTTCACTTCCAAATCCACAACCTTAGCACAAAGTTCGCCGCTCACACATTACGTATCCCCAATGGAAGAAAACGAAATGGTTGCAAGGGGCGCGGCCTGTCGAAGATCCGCGGAAAAAGGGACGTACCCTGGTTTACTGAGGTGCTGCGAAGAGTTTCAGACGGGAGGCGGCTCGTGCCTATTCGTGTCTGATCCGTCGTCCGCGGGGAATTTGTCAGGAAACAGAAACACGCGCTTGGCGAGGCCCGACGAAAGCGTTTCCGCTCGATAATATTTCTTCAGCGCGCTGTCTTTCCAGGTAAGCAAATCCGGATTCTGCGACTGAAACTCGTCCCACCTCAGGGACCCACCGGCGCGAACCATCCTCTCGTAAATCAGAAAAATGTAGGCCCAGGTGATCGTCTCGTTGTACAACCCGGTCTTGCCATGCGCATCCGCATATCGTGTCAAGGCCGCCGGAAATCGCGCCAGCACCTCCAAGACCGGAAATCTGCGCAAATACAAAAACACGATGCGCACGTGCACGCCATGATGAAATCGCTCCAGGGGAAGGGAACAGCTCTCAAATTGCGTCAGAAGGGCTTCATCGTCGCCGCAGATGTCCGTGCCAGTCACGCCTGAACCCTGCTTGCGCCGGTCCGCTGCGTCAGGCACACCACCACCGCCGCGGCGTACACCGCCAGTCCGCCAACCACGTTGAATTCACCATGCAGAATGTGAAACACCGCGGCGAAGAAAAACACCACCAGCAACAAGTATCCTCCGCTGACCTTCGTAAGCGGCGCCAGGAACATTGCCGCCGCAATTATCTCTGCGGCTGCCAGCACCAGGAAGAACCAGCTGTGCACGCCAATGTGCCCGGCGTCGTGAGCCCTCAGAATCGTCGCGCGCAGGAACAGACATGATTCCCATAGCACGACGATTCCTAACACCCAGCGCAATCCCTGCACAGCAGTGTTGTGGAAAGACGGATTCATCGTGAGTGCTTCCTCTGCTTTCCTCGCTTTTGCGCCGAAGCGCGAGGCCGCCGTTTACCGCCTGCATTTTTGCCGCGTATGCGCAACTTCTTCGCCGTAGCTCGTGCCTCCGCTGCAGTCCGCGCCATCCGTGGTTGGGCTGCCGCGCGCCCCTCCGTCAGCCGATGACTGGCCCGCGCATCCAAGTCCAATCCGTAGAATCTCTTGAGCTCCTTGATCCGTCGCCGTGACGCTTTCTGAAACGCCGTCTTGCCATCAAACGCGTGCAGCACAATGCCCTCGAGCAGGTCGCCCAAAGTCAAATCGTGAAATTCCGCCAACGCCTTGAGCACTTTCAACAACCGCTTCTCCATTCGCACGCCGGTCTGCACGCGCTCGACAACGAATTGCTTGCGATATCGTGGCGTCTTCATCGTGGTACCAATGTACCACGGTACCACCGACGGATGCAACGACGATGTGATTGGCACCAGGCGCCGTGGTTCAACGACATGCACATGCGTTGTTACGGACTGCTTGACGCACTTAACTATCACCCCGTAGCATGTGCATATGACACCCTGCAAAACTTCCATTACGCTATTTATAGCTATCGGTCTCGTCGCCAGTGTCTCGTTCTTCACCCAGCCGGGCAGCGCCGCCAATCGCAAACTCGCAGTTCAGGACACCTTAAAGCAGTCCGCCGACACGCTCCAACTAACCAGCTCAGCATTCGAACCGGACGCCGCGATCCCCGCGAAGTACACCTGCGACGGCGAGGACGTTTCCCCCGCCCTTCTCTGGAATGATCCTCCGGCAGCCACGAAGAGTTTCGCGCTCGTCGTGGACGATCCCGACGCTCCCAATAAGACTGTTGTCCACTGGCTGATCTATGACATTCCGCCGGACATCCGCGGCCTGCAGGAAAACTTTCCGAAGGACAAAAAGCTTCGCGACGGAGCGCTCCAGGGCAAGAACGACCACGGCAAAATTGGCTACAGCGGCCCATGTCCGCCCCACGGCGCCATCCACCACTACTTTTTCAAGCTGTACGCTCTCGACGAGATGACCAACCTCAAGCCCAAAGCCACGAAACCCGAGCTCGAGCAAGCCATCAAAGGTCACATCCTGGCCAAAGCCCAACTAATCGGCCGCTTCGAGCACTAAGGACCCGTATACACTCTGCGCGAAACCTCAACGTCCCTAGTTTGCTGTGGTTTTCTCTGCGTACTCTGCGTCTCTGCGGTAAATGCCTTCCGTCACAAGGTCGCCACCGACGCTAACCCCCACCTCAAAGTTTCATTTATCAGTTCCATAAATGATTCCGTGCCCAAAATCCCATTTTGGGATTTGACCCTCCCAACTGCCTCACGATACTCTACGTTGTTTTGAAACGACGGCGCACGCGCCCGGGGCGCGAACCGCATTCCATAAGAAGGAGACTCATGGCCACAGAACTTCGTAATTTTTTGGCGATCCCCTACGACGAACTCGAAGAGCTCAACCTGAAAGCCAAGGAGCAGCGCAAAAACCGCGTCGCCCCGCATAAAATCCAGGAAGAGCGCATCAAGTATCTCGCCGACGAGAAGCGCATCAAAGCCGTCACCGTGCTGTTCAGCGACCTCGAAGGCCGCCTGCACATGCTCGATTACGACAAGAAATTTCTCGTCAAGAGCTGGGACAATCTTACCTTCGACGGCTCTTCGATTCGCGGATTCACCGCACAGCGCGAAAGCGACCTGCGCCTCGCCATGGATTGGAGCGCTTTTTATTGGGGACCTGCGGATGTATTCGGCTCCGGCAAAGTGCTCATCTTCGGCGAAGTGATTGACAAGGACGGCTCGCCCTACAGCGCGGACATTCGCGGTGCGCTGAAAGGCTTCGCGCAGAGGCAATTCAAGGAAGAAGGCTACACGCTGAACGCCGCGAACGAGATTGAAGGCTTCCTCTTCAAGGGTCCCGACGCCGAGCGTCACTATTCTGAAACCGGCAAGTTTGAGTACGTCAACACCGGCGGCTATTACCACTCTCTTCCCGGCGACCCGCTGCGCACTTTCATTGACACCACCGCTGAAGTCCAGCGCGCCATGGGCTTCCAGAACGAAAAAGACCATCCTGAAGTCGCGCCGTCGCAATTTGAAATCAATTACGGCTACGGCGAAGTCGTCGCCGCCGCTGACCAGATTCAGCTCTACAAATTGATCTGTCGCCAGGTCGCCACCAACATGGGCCTCACTGCCAGCTTCCTGCCCAAGCCGGTAGTCGGCGTCAATGGCAGCGGCATGCACACCAACGTTTCGGTCAGCAAAGGCGGCAAGAATCTTTTCTGGGATCCCAAAGGCGATGAAAAACTCAGCAAAGTTGGTTGGGCTTTTCTCGACCGCATTCTCACGCACGCCAACGACGTTTGCCTGATGCTGAATGCCAGCGTCAACGCCTACCGCCGTCTCGATCCGCACTTCGAAGCGCCCAACCAGATCAAAGCATCTCCCGTGGACCGTGGCTCGATGATTCGCATCCCCATCGGCAACGAAAAGAGCATGCGCGTGGAAGTTCGCTCCGTTTCGCCCGACGCGAATCCTTATATGGTGATGTATTCGATTTTCCGGTCAGGCCTTGAAGGCGAAACCGCGAAGATCAAGAACCTGCGCCAGGCCGAACGCTATCTGCCGGACAACATCTACACCGCGATTGACGATTTCCGGAACGCGGCGTGGACTACCAAACTCCTGGGCGCCGATGTGAAAGCTCGTTACGCCGACCTGAAACAAGCTTCGGCAGACCGCTGCGCCCGCCTCCTGGGCACCGTAGTCAAAGCCGCCGAAGTCCAATACCACCACGAGGTCTATAACCAGTACCTCTGGAACCAGTTCTAAGCCTCCAAAACAAAAACGGCGGAGAGAGCAATCACTCTCTCCGCCGTTTGATTTCGCTCCAGCCGCGCAAGCCCTGCAAACCTATCGTTTCAGCGACTAAAACCTATCTCACAAACGGCGTGACCGGAAGGGCTCGGCTTCAGAGTCTGTGTGAGAACGCGCAAATCTTTGTAGGCCGTAGCTTTAGCTACGGCATAAATGCAGCAAAATCACAGCGGCTTCAGCCGCTGAAGTGCAGCTTTTGCGGTTCTCACACAAACTCTTTGGTCCGTGAAGCCCCGGGTTTCGGCTTAACATTTATGAGCTGGCTACTAATCGTAATACTCAGCCCCCAAGTGCGTAATCAACTCCTCGCCCATCATCCAGCGCAGAGTATTCTTCAGCTTCATCAGCTGAATAAATAAATCGTGCTCGGGGTAAAGCTCCTTCGCGCACATCGGCGACTTGAAATAGAAGCTCAGCCACTCCTGAATTCCGCGCATTCCAGCCCGCTGTGCCAAATCAAAGAAAATCGCCAAGTCCAGGACGATCGGCGCCGCCAGAATCGAATCGCGGCACAGGAAATCCACCTTGATCTGCATCGGGTAGCCGAGCCACCCGAAAATATCAATGTTGTCCCAGCCTTCTTTGTTGTCTCCGCGCGGAGGGTAGTAGTTGATCCTCACCTTGTGGTGAATCTTGCCGTAAAGCTCCGGATAAAGACTCGGCTGCAAAATATATTCCAGCGCGCCCAGCTTCGATTCTTCCTTGGTTTTGAACGACCCCGGATCGTCCAGTACTTCACCGTCGCGGTTCCCCAGAATGTTCGTGGAAAACCATCCGTTCAGTCCCAGCATGCGCGCCTTGAATCCCGGCGCCAGCACGGTCTTCATCAACGTCTGCCCGGTTTTGAAATCCTTGCCGCCAATCGGCACGTTCTTCGCTTTCGCGTAATCCTCGAGCGCCGGAATATCCACGGTCAAATTCGGCGCGCCATTCGCGAACGGCACCCCCTCGCTGATCGCCGCGTACGCATAAATCATGGACGGCGCGATCGCCGGATGGTTCGCTTTCATCGCCTTTTCGAATGACGCCAGGTCCTTGTGTACGTCCTGCGGCTTCAAAAACACTTCCGTCGAGCCGCACCACACCATCACCAGCCGGTCCAACTTGTTTTTCTTCTTGAAACTGCGGATGTCCTCGCGCAATTGCTCGGCAAGATCCATTTTTGTCTTGCCCTTCTTCACGTTCGGCCCCTGCAGATTCTTCACATAATTCTGGTCAAACACCGCCTTCATCGGCTTAATGCCCTTCAGAAATCTCTCGGCCTTGGAAAGGTCCTTGGCGTCCAGCACGCCCGCCTTCGTCGCCGCCTGGAACGCGTTGTCGCCGAATACGTCCCAGCCGCCAAAAACCAGGTCGTCCAACTTCGCCAGTTGCACGAAATCCTTGATCTTCGGTGTCCGCGCGTCCGTCCGCTTTCCCAGCCGGATGGTTCCCATCTGCGTCAGCGACCCCACCGGCACTGCCTGCCCCCGTCGCACCAACTCCACTCCCGCCATGAAAGTCGTGCTCACCGCGCCCATCCCCGGCGTCAGCACTCCCAGCTTTCCCTTAGGCGGAGCCACACTCACAGGCCTGCGCATGCGTTTTCCCCCAGTTCCTCTCGAAGTTGTGTAATAAAAGCGCCCAATGCCGCGCCGTTCATTGCGCCTGAAAGCGCAACGCAATTTCCGCGTGTCTTCTGCGGCTCGCTTGTTCTGTTGTTGTTTGTGAATGCACCGTCACAGCGCGGCGAACGGCCCCGAACAAACAATTTATGATGCGGCAAGCCGTAAAGATTTGCAAATTGAATCCCGGCGCGCGGGCGCATGCAATTTTCAAGAATAGAGATGGACCTGAAGCCGAACGCCAGATTAAAGCAAGTTGCACAGACTCAAGGGGGCAGGGAACTCACTACGAAAAGGACGGTCCGACCTGGAGAAACGCGAGGCGGGTTATTTTCGGCGCACTGCGGCGGCAATTCCATCCGACACAGAAAGAAATACTAGTACTGCGAGAACCCCCAACATGAGAAACGGAATCATATCTCCCCTTTTATCCTTCGTCGCCTTCGCCGCCGACGCGTACGGAACTGCAAGCAACGTGCCACTCTCGCACCCGACTTAACCGCAATCGTTGCAATGCCCAACGCTCGAATTGCACGTTAACGCGTGCCAGCGTTGAAGCATATGTGGTCAACGGACGACATTTCGTCGGAATTTTCTTGCAGGTCGAACGCTGCCGCCGATTCGAGACGGACACACATACGGGGACGGTAGCCAACCGTAGCAGCGAAACTACCAGACGCGAGCACGCTCCATACGAACACGCCCGCGTCTCCAAGCCTATAATTTCTCGATGTGAATTGACCCGTCGCCCGACGTAATCGCCAAGGTCCCGCCGCCGGCATTCAATTTCCCGCGCACTGCGGAATGGCTCAGCGACCCCGAAACCTGTATCGGAATATCCAAGGTGATGCTGCCATCGCCGGTATGCGCGTCAACGTATGCGTTCAGATCGCCGGGCACTCGCAAAGTGATATGCCCGTCGCCGGAATGCAGGTTCCAGCCGTTCGCCACCTTCGATCCAGTCCCGACTTGCGCCTCGATGCTGCCGTCGCCGGTCTTCAGCGCCAGAACATCGAATCGGCCGTCAACCTGCAAGTTTCCGTCGCCTGTGTCGGCGTCGAGCGATCCATCGAACCCGTGACCCACGATGTGCCCGTCGCCCGTGTGCATGCGCACGTCGCCGCGGACGTTCGTCGCCGTCACGTTGCCGTCACCGGTATCTATCTGGACCTTACCGGAAACCCCCTGCGCCACCACATTTCCGTCACTGGTGCGCACATCCAGATCCAATTCACGTGGCACGTGCAAATCCACGTGCACCGACCGGTGGCTCCCGCCGAAAAAGGAAAAATTCCAATGCGGCACGCGCACTTCAATGGACACACTGTTGCCGTTCTGGCTTTCGACGATCTGCACGTCATTCGGCCCGAGCTTCCAGCCTTGGGTCGTCACGTGCGCGTCAATTTGTTTCTGGTCCGAACCGGTGACCGACACATCGCCGTCACTCGTCGTCACATGCAAATCCGCGCGCCCATTCACCTGGTAGGTCTTCGACCAATCATCCGCCCGCGCCGGCGCCGCAGCCATTCCCACGGCAATTCCTGCAGCCACCAAACCCGCCCAAAAAGTCGTAGCCAGCTTCATTGTTCGCTCCGTGGCACGACCCGTCCCGACCGTGCCAGCAAAATGTCCAACCTCGAAGAACCGGTCAGCGCCGGCCACCACAACGATGCGGGCCGTTCAGCTGCATTCCCAGTTCCACCACAAGATACGCAAGCCGCCCGAAAAATGTTCCCGCACGCATCGTCCCGCCATAGATCCCGGTTTTCTCTGTGAATCGCCCCACAGGGCGATTCATCCTGAGAACCGGCAGTGCCGGTTCGAAGGGCTTACTCTGCGTCTCTGCGGTAGATTAGCCTTTGCCGTCTCCGTGCTCTCCGCCTTTCTCTGTGTCCTCTGTGTTAAATCTTTCGCACTAACGCTGCCCGCACCAACCAATTTACGCCGATTTCCTCTTGGCAACCTTCGCCGCCCCAGGTTTCGCTCGCAGCGAATCCAAAAACTCCGCCGTCGGCAAAGTATTAATGACCTCCCTCTTCTCGATCCAACCCCGCCGCGCCGTAATCACTCCATACTTCATAAACTTCAAATTCGCCGCCGTATGCGAATCCGTGGAAATCACGATCTTCACCCCGCGTTCCTTGGCCATCCGCAAATGGACATCCTTCAAATCCAATCGGTCCGGGTAAGCGTTGCACTCCATCGCCACCCCGCGTTCCTTGGCCGCCTCCAATACTTTCTCCATTTCGTAATCAAACGGATCCCGCCGCAGCACCAGCCGCCCGGTAGGGTGCGCAATAATCTGCGTATAAGGATTCTCGATCGCCGCCACCAGTCGCTCCGTCATCTCCTCGCGCCCCAGGTTCATGTACGAATGCACCGATGCCACCACCACCTCCAGTTGCGCAAGAACCTCATCATCCAAATCGAGTTTGCCGTTCTTCAGGATGTCCACCTCAATTCCCGCCAGCAAACGAATCTCCGGCACCCGCGCCTGCGCCGCTCGAATTTTCTTGATCTGTTCCAGAGTGCGCTTTTCGTCCATCCCGTTCGCGACGGTAACGGCCTTGGAATGGTCCGTCAGCGCGATGTACTCGTAGCCCAGATCCGCAGCCGCTTTTCCCATCTCCTCGATCGAATTCCGCCCGTCCGAAGCGGTGGTATGCATCTGCAAATCGCCGCGAATGTCTTCCAGCTTCAATAGCGAGGGCAGCCGGTGATTCTCCCCCGCGTCAATTTCCCCAGTGTTCTCGCGCAGCTCCGGCTCGACGTAGTCCAGCCGCAGCTTGTCGTAGATATCCCGCTCGGTCTTGCCGGCAACGAACCTCCCACCCTTCAAGGTCGTCAGCGCGTACTCATTCAAAGTCCAGCCCATCTCCCGCGCCCGCCCGCGCAGCACGACGTTGTGCTCCTTCGATCCCGTGAAATACAAAAGCGCCGCGCCAAAGCTGTCCTTTTCCAGCAAACGCACGTCCACCTGCAACCCGTTCCCCAGAATCACGCTCACTTTGTTTTCGCCGTGCGCCAGTGTCTGATCAATGCCCGGATATTTCAAAATGTGCTCTGCCACGGCATCCACATCCTTCTGCTTGTCGTGCCCCGGACGCATGGTCACCAGCAAATCCAGGTCCCCGATCGTTTCTTTTCCGCGCCGCAATGATCCCGCGGGCGTCACCGACTCCACGATCTTGTCCATCCGGCTGATATACGCTACCAGCTTCTCGGCCGCTTCATCCGCGTCATCCAGCTTGAAACGCCCCGAAGAACGCTTCGCCAGCGCCGTCGCTTTCAAAATATTCTGCTCGCTCTTTTCGCCAAATCCTTCCAGATCGCGCAGCTTGCCGTCCTGCGCCAACTTCTCGATTCCTTCCACCGTCGAGACCTTGAATTTCTTCCACAGCAGCGCCACTTTCTTCGGTCCCATGGATTGCAAATGCAGCAAATCCAGCAGCGTCAGCGGATACTTCTTCAACAATTTCTCGCGCAAACTGTAATCCCCGGTATCCAATATCTCGCGGATGTGCGCCGCCATCCCGTCGCCGATCCCCGGCAGCTCCTTTAATTTCTTTTCGTCCTTCGCCAAATCCTCGATGCGCTCGTGCAGGCTGTACAGAAGCTCCGCCACCTTCTCATAGCTCCGGTAGCGCCCGATGATCGCGCCATCAATTTCCAAAAGCTGCGCGGTTTCGCGCAGAATTCGTGCGACTTCTCTATTTTCCATTGCAGTCCCTCGTAGCTCCGGCGGCCTGGACTCGCTTGCCCGAACTCGATTGAAACACGGTGGGATTCTAGCGCGGCGTCACTGCTTCGCAAAAAGCTCTTTCGCCTGTTTAATGTCCATCAAAATCTGCGCGCGCAAAGCTTCCGCGCCCGAAAACTTCCGCTCGTCCCGCAGCCGCGTCAAAAACGTCACCGTCATCGCGCCCGATGTCAAAACATCCGCAAATCCAAATAAATGCGATTCAATCGCCAACTTCTGCCCATCAAACGTAGGCCTCACACCCACATTCGTCACGGCCTGATAGTTCTTGCCGCCCACTGCAACCTCGGTCGCGTAAACGCCGTTCTTCGGCAAGGTCTCCTGCTCCGTCGCAAGGTTCAAAGTCGGCACCACCAGCTTGTGCCCCAATCCCGTTCCAGGGCGAATTTCCCCCGCCAGCGCAAACGGCCTTCCCAACATCTTCCGCGCTTCCTCGATGCGGCCTTCGCGCACCGCCTGACGAATCGCCGAACTTGAAACCACGATGCCGTCCACCACCACGGGCTCGACGATCTCGACCGCGAAACCATTCTCGCGTCCCAATCGCTCGAGCAATTTGACGTCACCCGCCTGCTTGTGCCCAAATCGGAAGTTCGCGCCCACAAAGACCGCGCGTGTCCGCAACGTCTCCACCAAGTACTTCCGCGCAAACTCTTCCGCGCTGGCCTGCGCCAAGTCTTTGTCGAATTTCAACACCAGCGCCGCTGCGATCCCGAGCGCGTCAAATTCAGCCAGTCTCTGGGGCAGAGTTTCCAGCAGTCCGGGCGCCACCTCCGGCCGCAACACGCGCGCCGGATGTGGATAGAATGTCAGCACGGCGCTCATCGCCCCCGAACTGCGCGCCCGCTCGATCACGCCGCGCAGAATTTTCTGGTGCCCCACGTGCACGCCGTCGAAATTGCCGATCGTCATTGCCGTCGGCTTGCGCGCCTCCCCGAAGCGCGCAATCCATTCCGCCGGTGAATTTAAAATCGCGATCGCCACTATATCTTCACCTCGAACTTCAGTCCGTCATACGCAAGCCGCACGCCCGGCGGCAACTTCGCGTTCGCAGCTTCGTGCCCCAGGTCATGGCAAATATGCGTAAACCACGCCCGCTTGGGCTTCAGTTCAGCCACCAGCCTGAGCGACTGCTCCACGTTCGAATGCATCGGATGCGGCGTGTACCGCAAAGCGTCCAGAATGAAGTCATCCAATCCCCGCAAAAGCGCCTTCGAACTTTCCGGCACCGCGCTGAAATCCGTCAGGTAAGCCGCGCTGCCGAAGCGAAATCCCAAAACCGGCTGCGGCCCGTGTTTCGCTGGCACCGGCACGATCTGCAATCCGAAAAGTTCGAACGGCCCATCAATCGTGTGCATTTCCACCGCGGGCACGGAACTCTCCGTTTGCACTCCGTCAAAAACATAGGAAAACTGTCGCCGCAAAATCTCAGCCGTGTCCTGCGACGCGTAAATCGGCACCACGCTGCCCTGTTTCAAGTTGTAAGGTCGTATATCGTCCAGCCCCAGAATGTGGTCCGCGTGCGAGTGGGTGTACAGCACCGCATCCAGCCGCTCAATCCGCTCGCGCATCGCCTGCGCGCGAAAGTCCGGAGTGGTGTCAATCACCACATTATGGCCTCCATAAGAAAGCAGCACCGAAGGCCGCGTGCGCTTGTCGTGCGGGTCCTGCGATTCGCAGACTTCGCAGTGGCACGCGAGCGTCGGCACACCCATGGATGTGCCAGATCCAAGTATCGTTAATTGCAGGGAAGCCATCGTGAGGTGGGATGCCGCAAAAATTGCCTTCGATTCATGTGGAAAGCGAACGCCACGTCGCGATTAAGTCTGGCAAATCGCGGTGGCCGATAATGAAACGCCGCCAGGTAGGGCGGGGCTCAGCCCCGCCCTCGATCACCGGCAAGGATCACTTTCCCTTCGCCTTCTTCGCCATCTGCTCCGCCGCGGCCTTCGAAATCTCCATAAACGTCAGCTTCAAACTCCCCAGCACTTCAATCAACAAATTATCATCTTCCTTCGACAAATTTCCCCGCGTCTTCTCGCGCAGCGCATCCAACATGTCAATCACTTCGCGCGCGCCTTCCAGATCCACAAACGCCTGACCCGTCCGCGGATCAGCCATCCCCCCCAGCATCGCCGCTGCGTTGCGCGTCAAAAAATCCACCAGCATCTGAAAACTACGCGAAGTGGAATGTTCTTCGCCACCCGCCGCCGCATCACCCCCGGCATCCTCGCCGACTAATTGCTGCGATCCATCCGGCGCTATCAGTCCGTGTCCGCCTGCAGCCTGCGCCGCCGGCCGCGCGTCGCCGGGTCCCGCGCCCACGCCCGGAGCAGGGGATTTCGGCGCCGCCGCTGCGGCTTTGGCCTTTTGTTCCGCCTGGCTCGCAGCTTTCTTCTCCGCCGCTTCCTCGTCGCGTCGCTCTTGCTCCACCACGTCCTTGCGCAATTCGCCGTCTTCGCCAAACAGGCGGCGGTCAATCACCTTAAACGTTTCTTCGGGTTTCGAATCAGCCACGGCCGGTATCCTCAGGACTTCCTCTTAAAAGTTACACCGAAGTTTAACACCCGCCTACATTCCGCCACAAGCGCGTGGCCAGCCACTAAAGCGTGGCACAGCCACTCTCGGCCGTGCGCCGCGAAGTCCGCGGCGACAGTACCAATTGCTCTAACCAGCACAGCGAGAAATATCATGAGTCCTAGGCTTCATATCTCCGTGCACTCCAGATGTTCTCTGTGTCCTCTGTGTTAAATCTTTGCACTCAAACTCACTCACATCACGAAACGACGAACGCCGTCCTTCAGCACTACGACATTGACTGTGCGAGGCCGGCGCTGTTGGCTGTGTAGGGGCGGGGCTCAGACGCGATGTGCGCATCCCGGATGTTGCGGGACCCGCCCGGGTTTGAATTTGTAGGGACGTTTTTGCCTGCCCGAGATTGCAGATACGTTTCCGCTTGACACGCCTCCGCGCCATCTGTTACAACCTGTAGCGTTACAATGACTCGCGTACCATCATCCCGCCCGCGCAATCTCGGCGAAGTCGAACAACTCGTCATGGATTTCGTCTGGTCCCATGGCCCGGTTTCCTCCGAAGCCTGCCGCGAAGCCCTCGCCGCCAGGCGTCCCATGAAGGAATCCACCATTCGCACCGTCCTGCGCCGCCTGGAAGAAAAAGGCTACGTCACTCACGAAATCAGCGGCCGCACTTTCATCTATCGCGCCGCCGAACCTCGCCAGCATGTCGCCGTCCGCGCCGTCAAACACATCATTGACCGTTTCTGCGGCGGCTCCGCCGAACAACTTGTCATCGGCATGGTGGACAACGCCGTTCTCGACCGCAAACAACTCGCGCGCCTCGCCCAGAAAATCGCCGCACGCAAAGCCGACCAGCGCAAGGAAGGGAAGTCATGACTATCTCCCCGGTTCTCGACGCGTCTTCCACTTTCCTCGGCCACCTCGTTGATCCCGCCGTCCGTTCGCTCGCGCTCGCTTGCATCGCGGCCGGCGCGTTGGCCATCTGCCGCGCGAAGAATATCGCGCTCCGCCTCAGCGTCTGGCGCACGATTCTGTTCGCCGCGCTGGCCATGCCGTTTCTCGCGCTCCTGATGCCGCCGCTGCACGTTTCCGTGCCGCTCGCACAAAAATTCAGCTACTTACAACCGCCGCCAGTCGCCACACCCGCAGCCGCATCCGTCGCCGTACCCGTCGCAGTGCCTGTCGCAGTACTTGAAGTACCTGTCGAAGTCGCGCCCGCATCACCAGCCTCAAATGCGCCCGCCGAGATACCGGTAGCAGCGGTTCCAGACTTCAACTACACCGCCTCTCCCACCCATAATCATTCTCAGCAAGTTGCGCCACCGCCGCCGACCGTCCATCTGCGCACGCCAATCTCGCGTATCGCCGTCGCGGGCAGCATCTATGCCACAGTCGCAATCTTCTTTCTCGTGCGCCTGTTCCTCGGTATCACCTTCGGCCGCCGTCTCGATCGTAACTCGCAAGCGATTGACGACCCCCAAGCACTGGCCCGTCTGCAATTCTTCTCTCGCGCCGCGCGCCTGCGCGCAACTCCGCGCTTTGCCGAATCTGAACTCCTGGCGGTACCCGTGACCTTCGGCATCAAGGATCCCTCGATTCTTCTTCCCGTCACCTGGCGCGAATGGGAGCCATCCGAACTCGACGCCGTCCTCGCGCACGAAATTTCCCACGTGGCACGACGCGACGCGCTCACCGAGCGCCTCTCGCTCCTTCATCGCTCTATCTTTTGGTTCAGCCCGCTCAGCTGGTGGCTCGATAGCCGTCTCGCCGAGCTCGCCGAAGAAGCCAGTGACGACGCCGCTCTCGCCGCCGGTGCCGACCGCACTCGTTACGCCGAAACCCTGCTCGGATTCTTCGCCGCGCTCGAAGCCGCGCCGGGCCGCGTCTGGTGGCAAGGGGTCGCCATGGCCAGTGCCGGACAAGCCGAAAAACGTCTCGATCGCATTCTCGAATGGAAAGGGAGCGTCGCCATGCAACTAAGGAAATCAGTCGTCGTCAGCGTTGCACTTCTTGCCGTTCCGGTGGTTTGTGTCACGGCCGCTTTCCGGCCGACCATTGAAAATGTCCATGCGGCCCAATCGCAATCTCAGCAGTCCGCGCCTCCCGCTCCTGCGCCGGCTCCCGCCGCGCTCCCCGAGCCGTCCGCGGCCCCCGAACCACCAGCGATTCCAGCGCAGACACCTGCACCAGCGCCCGCTCCGGCAGCGCTTCCGGCAACACACGTTCACGTTTCCGTCCTTCCGGTAATTCGCGTCCAGTCCCGTGATGAATTAGCGCCAATCGCCCCGGTCGTGTCCGTCAATACTGTTCGAGCGATTCACATTGACGTGTCGAAAGAAATTCACGTTCTGCCGCCCGTCGCCGTCGCCCCGGTCGCACCCGTCGTCCAAGTAGCGCCCCGAGTTGCGGTCCAACCCGTAGTCTCGATCGGACGCCTGGCCCTGATCGCTCCGCAAGCGGCGCAAGAATCTCAGTCCTCGCACTCCAACAATCTGATCACCGGTGAAGATGACGACGGCCAGCAATTCGTCATTTCTTCCGGAAATTCCTCCGTCAGCGTTTCCGGCAACGGCTTCTCCATGAATTCCGGCAGTGACTCCAGCTTCGTGAACTCGCTGCGCCACAATCTTTCCGGCGATTTCATATGGTTCATACGCGACGGCAAATCCTATGTCATTCGCGATCCCGCCACCATCAAGCGCGCCATGGAATTCTTCGCTCCGGTCCAGGACCTCGGCCGCAAACAAGATGAACTCGGCAAGCAGCAGGAAGCTCTGGGCGCGCAACAGGATGCTCTCGGCAAGCAGCAGGAGGCTCTCGGCGACCAGATGGAAAAAGTCCGCGTGAAAATTCCGGACATGACCGCCGAACTTCAAAAACTCGAAGCCGAATTGAAAAAAATGAGCGACGGCGGCACTCAGGAAGATCTCGACCGCATCCAGGAGAAAATCGGCGAAATCCAAAACCGCATCGGCGAACTGCAATCGCAAGCCGGCGAACGTCAATCCGAACTGGGCGAGAAACAAGGCGCCCTGGGCGACCAGCAGGGCAAATTGGGCGACGAACAGGGCAAGCTGGGCGAGCAACAAGGCGAACTAGGCCGCCAGCAAGAAGAAGCCTCCCACAAAGCCGCTCAACAAATGAAGCAGCTCCTGGACGAAGCCGTAGCCCACGGCCTGGCCAAGCCGGCCTGATTTCGCCGGCCGACCGACGCGCTACAATCCAGCGCCTATTTCGGCGCTCCGGATCCCGTATTGCGCTTGCTCGTGATTCTCGCCGGGCGTATTGTCGGGCGATGCTTTGATCCTTCTCCGTGTCCTCCGGCAGTTCTCTGTGGCCTCTGTGTTAAATCTCTTGACTCAGGTTTTCTCCGCGCCCTCTGCGTCTCTGCGGTAGGTTGTCTGTCCCCATCTCGCGCTCTCGCAAATTCCCGCAACGTGCGCTAGTCTGGTGCATCCAAATCTCTTGACGTAGGTTTTCTCTGCGCCCTCTGCGTCTCTGCGGTAGGTTGTCTGTCCCCATCTCGCACTCTCGCAAATTCCCGCAACGTGCGCTAGTCTGGTGCATCCAACAACCTTCGACCTAAGCCACCAAGGAATTGCATGCCGAGAGCCGCCGCCAAATCGCGCCAGCCGTCACCGCGCCGCGCGCACGCCCCAAATGCAGCGCGCCCCATCGCCATCTACCACGAGCACCCTCGCTGGTTCCAACCAGTCTTCGCAGAACTCGATCGCCGCAAAATCCCCTACGTCCGCCTGGACGCCGCCCGCCATCACTTCGACGTATCTCCCAACGGCGACCAGAACTACAGCCTGCTTTTCAATCGCATGAGCCCCTCGGCCTGGACGCGCGGCAACGCGCACGCCATCTTTTACACTCTCAGCTATCTCGCGCACCTGGAAAACTCCGGCGTTCGCGTAGTGAATGGCAGCCACGCCTTCCGCGTGGAAACCTCCAAAGCCCTGCAACTTTCGCTATTGCATTCGCTCGGCCTTCCGCATCCGCGCTCCGCCGTCATCAATCATCCGTCGCAAGCGGTAGCCGCCGCCCGCGACCTGCGTTTTCCCATCGTAGTGAAGCCCAATATCGGCGGCAGCGGCGTTGGCATCGTGCGCTTCGATTCGCTCGACCAACTCGAATCCGCTGTCCGCAACAACGCTATCCAACTCGGCCTCGATTCCACCGGCATCGTCCAGGAATTCATTCCCGCGCGCGGCGGCCACATCACCCGCGTCGAAACGCTCGGCTACAAATATCTTTACGGCATCAAGGTTTTTACTTCTGGCGAAACGTTCGATCTTTGCCCCATGGACATCTGCAAGACCACCGACGGCGCCGAAATCAAGACCACCTGCGTAGTGGAAGGCGCGAAAACCGGGCTGCGCGTCGAAGGTTATCGTCCGCCGCTGAAAGTAATCCACGCCGTCGAACGTGTTTTCCGTGAAGCGCAAATCGAAGTGGGCGGTCTGGAATACATTATTGACGACCGCGATGGCCAGCTCTACTACTACGACGTCAACGCGCTTTCAAATTTCGTCTCCGACGGCCCGCGCATCGTCGGCTTCGACCCTTTCGCGCGCCTGGTAGATTATCTCGTCAAGGAGGCGCGCTGATGCGTTACGGCTACTGGCTCCCCGTTTTCGGCGGCTGGCTCCGCAATGTTCAAGACGAACAGATGCAGCCCACGTGGGATTACGTTTCACGCTTGGCGCGCCGCAGCGAAAAAATCGGCTACGACCTCACGCTAATCGCCGAACTCAATTTGAACGACATTAAGGGCGTTGATGCGCCCTCGCTCGATGCCTGGTCCACCGCCGCCGCTCTCGCCGCCGTCACCGACTCACTGGAATTGATGGTCGCGGTCCGCCCCACTTTCCATCTTCCCGCGCTGCTCGCCAAACAAGCCGCCAACATAGATCAAATCAGCAAAGGACGCGTCTCGCTCAACGTCGTCTCTTCCTGGTGGGCCGAAGAAGCCAAAAAATACGGCGTGCAATTCGATCAGCATGACGACCGCTACGCCCGCACCTCCGAATGGCTCGATATCGTGGACGCCGCCTGGAAGCAGGGCCACTTCTCCTACTCCGGAAAATATCATTCGGTGCAGGATCTGGTGCTGCAGCCCAAGCCGGTATCAAAACCGCGCCCGACGATCTACGCGGGAGGCGAATCGGAAGCCGCCAAGGAATTGATCTCGCAGAAATGCGACGCCTTCGTGATGCACGGCGATTCGCCGGCTCGCGTCGCTGAAAAAATCAAGGACATGTCCGAGCGCCGCGCCCGCAAAAATCTTCCGCGCATGCAATTCGGCGTAGCCGCCTACGCCATCGTCCGCGATACCGAACAAGAAGCCCAGAAGGAACTCGCCCGCATCACCGACGTGCAACAAAATGCCGCCGGCTATCAGAATTACCAGCAATGGCTGGCCAATACCCAACTCGAACAGCGCGTTTCGTTAGAAGAATATTCCGTCTCCAATCGCGGCCTGCGCTCCGGCCTGGTCGGCACTCCGCAACAAGTAGCCGACCGCATAGGCGAATTCGAACAAGCCGGCATGGACCTCCTGCTCCTACAATTCAGCCCCCAAGCCGAAGAAATGGACCGCTTCTCCGATACAGTAATCCGTCGCAGCGCCACCGCCCCAGCCCACGCCGCCACGAACTAGCTGTGCAGGGTTCGCCGGACCTCGCCCGCCAATACTCAATAGGGTCGCTGCGAGCTGCACCCCAGCGTGCCCGAGCGCGAACGTTCCCGCGCTGCCGGTTTTCTCTGCGCCCTCTGCGCCTCTGCGGTAGATTTGCTTTTCCCACGGCCCGAAATCCAAATCAACCTTTTCGGCAATCCGTCTCCGTGACCTCTCTTTTTCCGGCCTCTGTGCCCTCCGTGTTAAATCTTTACCGTCTCCAATCTCCCAGGCCCATACTCCAAAAAAAGTCGCCCCACGCTTGACGCCGCTCCACCGAATCACCCATCATTCTTCCTTGCGAAAGAAACCATCCCAATCCAACCGTCCCCGAGTGCCCGCCAATCGAAAACGCGCCAAAAATCCGCGCATTCCACTCAACCGCCGCGACAAACAAGCCGGCCAATGGTTCGCCAAGCTCGTAGCCCTGCAATCCCGCCTGCGCGGTCCAGAGGGCTGCCCCTGGGACCACCAGCAAACCCACCAATCCCTCCGCAAATTTCTGATCGAGGAAACCTACGAAGTCCTGGACGCCATGGACTCCGCGGACGACCCGCGCAAATTCGCCTCCGAACTGGGCGACCTCCTCCTTCAAGTCGTCTTCCACTCCATCCTCGCCGAAGAGACCGGCGCGTTCACCATCTCCGACGTAATCGAATCCATCCACACAAAAATGGTCCGCCGCCACCCTCACGTTTTCGGCAACGCCCAAGCCAAAGACTCCGCCGCGGTCCTGAAAAATTGGGAACAAATCAAAGCTGAAGAACGCAAAGAATCCAACGGGAAGGGAAGCAAGCGCGAAGCCAAAGGCGACGACGCAGCCAAGACAGAATCAATCCTGGCCGGTGTCCCGCGCAGCCTCCCAGCAGTCCTCGAAGCCTACCAACTAACCCGCCGCGCGGCCCACATCGGCTTCGATTGGGACAACCTAGAAGGCATCTTCGCCAAACTCGACGAAGAAAAGCGTGAAATCGTCGCGTCGCTAGCCCACGCTGCCCCACAAGATGTAGGGGCACGGCATGCCGTGCCCACGTCTAGGTCGGCACGGACCGTGCCCGTTTCTGCGCCGGAACAGATCGCGCCAGGTTCGGTTCGGCCACCCGCGCATACGGCGGCGCACCTCGAAGAAGAAGTCGGCGACCTCCTCTTCGCCGCCGTCAACGTAGCCCGCTTCCTCGGCGCCGACCCCGAAATCGCGCTGAAAAAAGCCAATCGCAAATTCCAATCCCGCTTCCAGTGGATGGAATCGCAAGCCGCCGCCGCAGGCCATCGCCTGGCCGACGTGCCGCGCGCCCGCATGGAAGAACTCTGGAATCTTTCCAAAACGCAGGAGCAAACCCGCAAGGCAGCCAACGCCAAATGAACATCTCGACCGATACGCCACTCACAGAACCGCTCGAAATCGAAGTCCGCCACTGCGAATCCCTGGCGGAATATGAAACCTGCGTCCAACTGCAATTCCAGGTCTGGGGCGAACAAATCGCCGTCCCTTCGCCCATCTTCGTCGTCGCGCATCACACCGGAGGCCAAATCCTCGGCGCCTACGACGGCGAGAAAATGGTCGGCTTCACACTCGCTCTCGCCGGCACGCGCGCTGGCAAACCTTTTCTGCACTCGCACATGACCGCCGTCCTGCCCGCATACCAGAACCAGGGCGTCGGCCGCCGCTTGAAACTCTTCCAGCGCCACGATGCGCTGAAACGCGATATCCGCCTGGTCGAATGGACTTTCGACCCTCTCGAACTGAAAAATGCGCACTTCAATTTCGTGCGTCTCGGCGCGATCGCCCGCCGCTTCATCCCGGATTGTTACGGCGTCACCAACAGTCCGCTGCACGCCGGACTGCCCACCGACCGCCTCGTCGCCGAATGGTGGATTGATTCCGACCGCGTCAAAAATATCCTCGCCGATAATTCGTTGCCCGCGGCCACCGACCTCCAGTCCATTTCGCTGCCCGCGAATCTCAATGAAGTCAAAGCATCCGACCGCGCCGCCGCTGTCCGCGTGCAATCCCACGCCCGAACCGAGTTCCAGAAACTTTTCCACCAGGGCTACATTGCCACTGGCCTCGAGCCCCGCGGCGCCACCACCGATTACATTCTGGAACCAGCCGCTTCCGTAGCGGGCCTGCGTCTGCCAGAATATCGCCCGGAAGAATTCGAAGACTGAAAGCCAAAGGTCCAGCCCAAAATGCGCGTCCGCAAAATCACTCTGCGCGAAATCCATATCCCGCTGCTCGCTCCGTTTCAAACCAGCTTCGGCACCACCACGCTCCGCCGCATCCTCTTGGTGGAAGCCGATGTTGACGGCATCTCCGGCTGGGGCGAATCCACCACCGGCGAAGATCCCTACTACTCCTACGAGACGGTCGAAACCGCGCGGCACATCATCAGCGATTTTCTTTGGCCTATTCTGCGGCGCACTGAATTCAATTCGGCATCGGAAGTCTCCGATCTGCTCGGGCAAATCCGCGGCCACAACATGGCCAAAGCCGCCGTCGAAACCGCGCTCTGGGACGCCGAAGCCAAACAACAGAATCTCCCCTTGGCGAAATTGTTAGGCGGCGTGCGCGACGAAATCTCCTCCGGCGTCTCGATCGGCATCCAACCCTCCATCGAATCCCTCATCGCTAAAGTTGAAAAAGAACTCGCCGCCGGCTACCAGCGCATCAAAATTAAAATCAAGCCGGGCGATGACGTCGAACCCACTCGCGCCCTGCGCCAGAGATTCCCCCGCATCCGCCTCATGGTGGACGCCAATTCCGCCTATCGCCTGGAAGACGCGCCGCTCCTCAAGCAGCTCGACCAGTTTTTCCTGATCATGATCGAGCAGCCGCTCGGCTACGACGACATCTATTCCCACGCCGCGCTGCAGCGCCAGCTCGAAACGCCCATCTGCCTCGATGAGTGCATCCACGATATCGAACACGCCCGCGCCGCCATCGAAATCGGCGCCTGCAAAATCATCAATATAAAACTTGGCCGCGTTGGCGGCCACACTGCCGCGCGCCGAATCCACGATCTCTGCCAGGCGAAATCGGTTCCGGTGTGGTGCGGCGGCATGCTCGAATCCGGCATCGGACGCGCGCACAACATCGCCATGTCCACGCTTCCGAATTTCACCCTGCCCGGCGATGTCTCCGCCAGCCGCCGCTACTGGACCGAAGACATCATCGAGCCCGAAGTAGAAGTCACGGCCAAAGGCACTATCCGCGTGCCCACCGCGCCGGGAATCGGCTACACCCCGCGCCTCGATCGCATTGAGCAATTAACCAAACGCCGCGAAGTCCTCGAATGACCGCAGCGCCGAATCAGCGAGCCCAAATTTGACTTTGCCCGCAGCTATTATTCCCGCATCGGAGTCCTCGCGCACTCCCAGCACGCTCACTCTGCTTTTCTGGCTGGTCGTGATGCTCATGCTCTGGTCCTTCAACTACGTTGCCGGAAAAATCGCGCTGCGTACCATGGACCCCATCACCCTCGTCAGTTTTCGCCTCGAACTGGCCGCCCTCATCATGCTTCCCATCTACTTCGCGCAACGCGACCGCTCCCCTCTGCGCCTGCGCGATATCTGGCCCTTCGCCTACCTCGGATTCTTCGGCGCCATCGTCAATCAGGGCTTATTCACCGTCGGTCTGAACTACACCACCTCCGACCACTCCGCCGTGATCATCGCCGTCGGACCCATGATCATTCTCCTGCTCGCCCGCATCATGAAACTCGAAGCCTTCACGATCGGCAAAATCCTGGGCATGGCGATTTCTTTCGCGGGCGTTTATCTGCTAGAAACTGAGCACGGCTCGCCCGCTCATTCGCGGTTCCTGCTCGGGGACATCATCACTCTCGGCAGCGTAATCGGTTTCGCCATCTACACGGTTCTTGGCAAGCGCGTCGCTGGTCAGTACGACAGCATCTCCATGAACACCTTCAACTGCGTGGCCGCCGCGATTGTGCTTCTGCCCCTCAGCGTCCACCAGGCGGTCCATCTCAATTGGCACAGCATCGCGCCAAGCGGCTGGCTCGGCATGGCCTACATGGCCGCCGGCAGCTCGGTCGCGGCATACACCATCTTTTACTGGGTTTTGCGCCACATGACGGCGTCCCGCGTCGGCGCCATGAGCTACTTCCAGCCGGTGGTAGTGATCCTCCTCTCCATAGCCTTTCTGGGCGAACGCCCCACGCGCAACCTCCTCGAAGGCACGGCCCTGGTCCTCGTAGGCGTCTTCCTCGCCGAACGCGGCAAATCCTGAGCGTCTCTCCGTCGGACGTCCTACCTAATTCCGGCCTGGGCAGCCTGTCCTGAAGTCCAAACGAAACTTTTTCGAACCCGCCGTGTTAGTAGAACTGGAGCTAGGTCTGAAAATGGCCCATTCGCTGAATATGCGCGACTTAACACACGATATCTCAACAATCTGCAACCAAGAGCGTCCAGTGCGAATCTAAAGGTGTAGAATAGCCACAAGGTTGTTCTCGCTCCAGCAACTGTTGAGCGGAGGTACCAAAATGAAGTTCACCTCTCTTAAGTTTCTTTTGACCGTAGTCGCATCCGTAGCACTTCTGTGCGCGCCGTCAGCATTCGCGCAGCGCGGAGGTGGTGGTCACGGCGGAGGCGGTGGTGGTGGTGGGTTCCACGGCGGAGGCGGTGGCGGCGGTGGTTTCCACGGTGGTGGCAGCTACGGCGGAGGAGCCGGTGCACACTATAGCGCCCCACGCAGCAGCGGCAGTTACGGCGGCGGCTATCGCGGTGGCTCCTACGGCAGTTCCAATCACTATTACAGTTCGCCCAATCGCTCGTATTCCGCGGGACGTTCCGGCAACACCTACAATTCAACCGCGAATCGTGGTTACGCAGCAGGGAACCGCGGGTATAGCGCCGCTGGCGGGCGAACCGGCAATTCCTACAGTTCTGCGCACAACGGCTATTCCTCGGCGGCAGGCAATCGCAGCAGCTCGATGCCATATTTCGGCCGTAGCGGAGGCCCGAGCTCAGCCACAGCGGCGCGCGGCGGCGCAACTTCCAACGCGTATGCTGGCTCCCGCTCCTCCGCCACATCCAACTTCGCGAATAATTCACGCGGCTCGGCCGGAGCGACGTCCAACGCGTACGCTGGCTCTCGCTCCGCCAGCACGTCCAACTTCTCGAATAACTCACGCGGCTCCGCGTCTGCTGTTTCGACGAACCGCGCTGTTTCCAACATCGAAAACTCTCACTTCGGCGGAAACTCCTCATCGTTCAGCTCGCGTAGCAGCAGCGCCTCCGTTTCAGGATCGCGTTTCAGCAACACCAGCCTCACCAGTTCGCATTTTGGCTCCGCAACCGGCATGAGCTCAGCCAGACTCGGCGGCCCGCTCAACGTTCACGGCAACACCTCTTTCGCGGGCAATAGGTCTTTCGCCGGCAGTTCGTCCGGCTTCCATAGCTCGGGCATTTACGTCGGCAATGGCTATCACGGTGGTTGGGGTGGCTACGGCTGGCACGGCGGCTGGGGCGGTTATGGCTGGCGCGGGGGATGCTGGGGCTGCGGGTACGGTTGGGGATTTGGCTGGGGATTCGGCTGGGGCGGCTGGTGGGGACCTGGCTGGGGCCTGGGTTGGGGTTGGCCGGGATACATCGGCTATAACCCGTACTGGGGTTGGCCGGGCTATAATCCCTACTACGGTTATCCTGGTTACGGCATCACCTACAGCGACCCGAACTATTCCAGTTCGAATCTGAGTCCGAATTATGACTCCGGCGCGTACGGCGATAATTCTGGCAACTACAATAATTCTGGAAATTACAATTCCGGCGCGAATTCTGCACCGGCAGACAATTCCGGCGAAGCCATCGAACCGCAGGGCTCTCCGGACGACAATCCTGTTACCGGCAACGTCGCCGCTTCCACGCCAACGGTCCTGATCTATCTCAAGGATGGCACCACCTACGCTGCTAGCGATTACTGGCTGGCCGATGGTCAGCTCCATTACATCGTCAACTACGGCGGCGAAAGCACGCTCGATATGGGCGACGTGGACCTCCAGCGCACCGTTGATGAAAACGCGCGCCGCGGCATCGCTTTCTCGCTGAAGCCGCGCCCGAACCGCGTGAATCCACAGCCAGACTCCAACGGTGATTCGTCCGCGCCGCCCAACCAGACTCAGCAGCCCAACCAGTACAACAATGCGGCGCCAGCAACCGCGCCCAGCGACACGCCGCAACCACAAACCGAAACCACATCGCAAACGCTCTAAAGTTCTAGCATTCACAAGGGGCCCGAAAAGCTTTGTAGGTCGTCGCTTTAGCGACGACATAAATCCGGCAAAACTACCGCGGCTTTAGCCGCTGAAGTACGCGTTTGGCAGTCGCGACACAGACTCGTAACGGCTAGGTACGCCTCACCAAATGAACTCGAGCGCCGTAGGCGCGGCACAGGGTTCCAACGCTAGGCATAAGGTCGTACCACCGCAAATCGGCCGCGCGTCATCGCACTACCGCCCACACAAGTAGTTCGCGCCTCCACCGGTTGTGATAGCCTCGTTGCATCATGGGTTATGCAGACGCGAACCTTATCCCTGGCGAAACTGTAATCTACGAAACCCGTCTCCATTGGGTCGTTATGCTCGGCCACCTGATCGTGGGCTTCTTGCTGCTCGCTCTGCCCGGCGCGCTGCTGCTCTATTACGCGCTCAGCCAAACTGCAATGCCCTCCAACACGCTGCACCTGACCGAAGCCGCGGGTGTGGCGCTGCTGATTTGCGGCTTCATCGTGATCGTTATAGGCATGGTGCGCCGCAACGCCACCGAAATGGCGGTCACCAATCGCCGCGTCATCATCAAAACCGGCCTGCTCACCCGCAAGACCATCGAAATGCTCCTCAACAAAGTGGAAAGCATCGAAGTCCGCGAAACAGCCCTGGGCAGAATCCTCGGTTACGGAACTATCGTGGTAATCGGCACAGGCGGCACTCCCGAACCATTTCACAAAGTTGCCCACCCGCTCGAATTTCGCAGCCAGGTCCAGCAACAAATCGAAAAGCTCACCTAAGCAGCCAGCGTAGTTGGTAGCGCCGGCTTGCCCGCCGAACGCAGGCGCCCCGCCCAAACGCACCTTCTCTCCAATTTGTCATCCCGCGGGTTTTGTGGCACAGCCACTCTTGGCTGTGCTCTTTCTTTAATCCATAATCCAGACGCACCTTCTCTAACTTGTCATCCCGCGGGTTTTGTAGCACAGCCACTCTTGGCTGCGCTCTTTCTTTAATCCCTCATCCCAAACGCACCTTCTCTCTAATTTGTCATCCCGCGGGTTTTGTAGCACAGCCACTCTTGGCTGTGCTCTTTCTTTGATCCATAATCCAGACGCACCTTCTCTAACTTGTCATCCCGCGGGTTTTGTAGCACAGCCACTCTTGGCTGCGCTCTTTCTTTAATCCATAATCCAGACGCACTTTCTCTCAATTTGTCATCCCGCGGGTTTTGTAGCACAGCCACTCTTGGCTGTGCTCTTTCTTCAATCCCTCATCCCAGACGCACTTTCTTTTAATTTGTCATCCCGAGCGCAGCGAGGGACCTCTCTTCGCCGCAATCACCCGTTCATAATTCTCGACAACTCCTCCTCGAGCCCCGCCAATCCCGAACCACCCCCACTCTTGTCGCGAAGCCACGGCTAGGGTATCTTTTCGCTGCCGGCCCCACAAAACTCGAAGCACTCTCAGGAGAAAAAATCATGGCCACGCGTCCGCCACTACCGCCGTTCACCGCCGAATCCGCCGCTCAGAAAGTCCGGCTCGCCGAAGATAGCTGGAACTCCCGCGACCCCGAAAAAGTCTCCCAAGGTTACGCGCTGGATTCTCGCTGGAGGAACCGCGCGGAATTCGTGACCGGCACGAAAGAAATTGTCGCCTTCCTCACGCGCAAATGGGCCAAGGAATTGGACTACCGTCTGATCAAGGAGCTCTGGGCGTTTACCGGAAATCACATTGCCGTCCGCTTTGCCTACGAGTGGCACGACGATTCCGGTAATTGGTATCGTTCCTACGGCAATGAAAATTGGGAATACAACGACGATGGCTTGATGCGCATGCGCTTGGCCTCTATCAACGACCTGCCCATCAAAGAATCAGACCGCAAATACCACTGGCCGTTCGGGCGTCGGCCCGACGAACACCCCGGCCTGAGCGCACTGGGCCTCTAAACCAGCCGCCAGGTAATCAGCCTCCGACTCCTATTGGTTGCCGGTTGTGGACTATGATATAATGGTAACTAGGCCATGCCACCGCTTAACCACAACACCGAACCCCGTGCCCCTCGCACCCCGCGCGCAGCGCCCGGCTCGCCGCCAAGCCCCCGCGCCTGCCTGAACGCACGCTGCAATCCACCGCAACCCACCAGCACCGTGGGTGCGGCAGAAGTTAGCCTCGCCCGCAAGGGCGGGGAATTGACGGCGCGTAGCGCCATTCCCTTCGCAGTGCGATTCCCGCGAAGTTTTCGAGCTGCCGTGCTCTCCCCCAGCCCGAACCGCCCGCGCCAGGCGCCTTGCCCGTCGCCAGATTCCCACGCCTGTCTGAAGGCACGCTGCAATCCACCGCAACCCACCAGCACCGTAGGTGCGGCAGAAGTTAGCCCCGCCCGTAAGGGCGGGGAAGTGACGGCGCGTAGCGCCATTCCTTTCGCGGTGCGGTTCCCGCGAAGTTTTCGAGTTGCCGTGCTCGCGCCCAGCCCGGACCGCCCGCGCCAGCCGCGATCTCGACTCCGCCAGGTCACGAACCTGCCTGGCCGGCAGGCAGGTCACAAGTCACAAGTCACGAATCACGTCATTTCTAATCGTCACACCTCGCGATTACAAAGCGCCGTAACTTCCTCAAAACAAACAGCCGGCACACACTCTAATCGTCAATTTTTGACATACTCGGCGCGCAACTTCCCGCCAACAAATCCCGCAGCGCGCAACATCCTGGCAGCCTTCAATCGCCGACCCACGCGACTAGAAACCTCCGCAACCCGCAGAAAACAAACACTCCGCACACACCTCAACCGCCAACTTTTCGCTGTTTTCATCCCGATCGGTGTCGCCACACCGTCCCACTTTTGCGATAGACTCATGCGCCAGTTCAACCTCAGGGGGCGTCGCACATAAAATGGAGAACAACAAACCCGATCTCTCGTTCGCAGCTAGCGTTCCGATCGTCTCCGTGGTCTGTTTGCTGTGCCTCGCTTTCGTGCTGCCGCGCACGGTCGCAGCCGCCGAAACCTACCAAATCACCGTCGAGCGCAACGTCCGCGTCAAAATGCGTGATGGCGTAACCCTCCGCGCGGACATCTACCGTCCCAAGGCGGAAGGGAAGTTTCCCGTATTGCTCACGCGCACTCCGTACGACAAGCAATGGCAAATTGAATTCGCGCTGAAAGCCGTCCCGCGCGGCTATGTCGTCATCGCGCAAGATACCCGCGGTCGCTACGAATCCGAAGGCGATTGGTACACTTTCAAATACGAATCGCAGGACGGCTACGACACCGTCGAATGGGCCGCTGCGCTTCCATACTCGAATGGCAAAGTCGGAATGTTTGGCGGCTCCTACGTGGGAGCCACGCAATACCTCGCGGCCATCGCCCACCCGCCGCATCTCGCGGGAATCTGTCCCAACGTCACCGCGTCGAATTATCACGACGGATGGACTTACCAGGGCGGCGCCTTCGAACAATGGTTCAACCAATCCTGGACCAGCGGCCTCGCCGAAAACACCATGGAACGCCGCGTGGACAAATCTGGCGATCCCCTAACCGGATCCAAACTCCTGCCTTTGCTCGATTATCCGATCCTCGGCGCCTCCAGCTCCGCCGGACTCGCTCCCTATTTCCTCGACTGGCTCGCCCATCCCAATTTTGACGATTACTGGAAGCAGTGGTCCATCCAAGATCATTACGCGGAAATTCAGGTACCCGTTTTCAGCGAGGGCGCGTGGTACGACATCTTCCAGGGCGGCACCCTGCACAATTACATCCATCTCAAAACCGAAGCAGGAAGCGACACTGCGCGCCACGGCCAGCGTCTCCTCATG
The DNA here is from genome assembly GCA_963804655.1 of uncultured Acidobacteriota bacterium. Classification (GTDB taxonomy): domain Bacteria; phylum Acidobacteriota; class Terriglobia; order Acidiferrales; family UBA7541; genus Palsa-295. The sequence continues at coordinate 414,979 of CAWDRE010000006.1, forward strand.
TACATCGGCGGACATGCCGGCGGCCCGCAGCAGAAAAAAGTCGGCGGCGTGGAATTTGGCGACAAGGCGCCGCTGGATCTCGATGAGGCCACGCTGCGCTGGTACGACTGGCTGCTCAAGGGCGAATCGAACGGTATCGCCGAGGAAAAGCCGGTCAAAATTTTCATCATGGGGAAAAACGAGTGGCGCGAGGAAGATGACTGGCCGCTCGCTCGCGCGAAAAGCACGCGCTATTACCTGCACTCGGGAGGCGCGGCCAATGGCGTCGCCGGTGACGGATCTCTGAGCACCACAGCGCCGACGGCCGAGAAGTCCGACCAATACGTTTACGATCCTGGTGACGCCGTTCCTACCATCGGCGGCCCTCTCTGTTGCGCACCATTGCCTACCGGCATCGGCCCCGAAGACCAGCGGCCCGCCGAAGCCCGCAGCGATGTGCTGATTTACTCCACGCCCGCATTCACAAAAGACACCGAGGTCACCGGGCCCATTTCGCTCGACCTCTACGTCAGCACTTCCGCCGTGGATACCGATTTAACCGGAAAGCTGGTGGACGTCTGGCCCAATGGTTTCGCGCAGAATCTGACGGAGGGAATCTTGCGGTTGCGTTATCGCGATTCACAGGAAAAACCCGAACTCGCGAATCCCGGCGAAACCTATCGCATCACCTTGGATCTCTGGTCCACCAGCGACGTCTTTCTCGCCGGCCACAAATTGCGCCTGGAAGTTTCCAGCAGCAATTTCCCGCGCTTCGATCGCAACCTGAATACCGGCGAAGAGCAAGCCCGCGCCACGCGCATGGTCAAGGCCACCAACGTGATTTATCACGACAAAACGCATCCTTCGGCGCTCATCGTCCCGGTGGTGCCGTGAGAGCGTGTATCGCAGTTACGATTTTCTAGCCGCGTGACCGGCTCAGTAGCGCCGGCGTCCCGCCGGCTCTTCGCTTCTGCATTTTTGATCGAATCAAACGGGAAGTTGGTTCGCCACGCACCACGATCCTGCGTGGAAACAAAAATGGCGCGGCAACCGTTTCGTTGCAGCGCCATTCGAATCTCAGCCCGCTCCGCCACGGCCCGTGCATCTCGCCGTCTGCGATCGGGGTTGGAAAATGAGTGTTAGTTAGAGGCTTTGCCGCTGCCGACGCCGACCGCTTCCAGTTCCTGCTCGGCGTGATGCTTCGACTTGCCACGTTCGATCTCGATCTGGCCCTTCAGGTACGCTCCGTCCTCGATCAGGACACGGCCACCCGTGATATTGCCAATTACCGAGCCGTCCTTCTTCACCTCCACGCGATCTTCCGCGTGCAGATTCCCGCGCACTTTGCCATACACGATCACTTCGCGCGCATGTACATCCGAAACAATCTCGCCGTTCTGCCCGACGGTGAGGCGCTGGCCTTTCAGCGCAATCGGACCTTCCACCTTGCCGTCAATTTGCAGATCTTCGTCGCCCGAAATCTGTCCCTTCACCGTGAGTCCCGGTCCCAGGGTTGCCAGATTGCGCGCCGACGGCACGCTGGACCGAATCGGTGCGGAGGCAGCCGGAGCTGCATTCGAATTAAAACTGCTGCTGGACGGTGTTGACGAGCTCGCCGCCGGCTGTGCCGGGGTCGCGCCTGGATAATCAGACTGTTTGTTGCTGCTCCACATTTTCCCCTCCGGTTTTCGGTCCCAAGTTGTCGCTGCGTTGCGCAGGATGCTGAACTCAATGTATGCGCGGCTTACAGGGTGGGCAATCGCAAATCGTTGCAAAGGTGTCCCTTCGTAAACTGTACGCGCGGACAGGTGCGTGAACGGCGAGCGAAGCCGTTCAGTTCCGGGCGCAACATCCCACGAACGAACAGAAGCGCAGAAGCGGTCGCAAACCGTCTGTGGTAACCCTCACCCCGCTAGCGACTTAGTCTTGCGAGGCTTGGTGCGCCGATTGCATCATGTTACTGGGAGTACGAAGGAGGGGCGTGATGGGTTCGCTCTGGCAAGATGTCCGCTACGCGATTCGCATGCTGCTGAAATCCCCGGGCTTCTCTGCGATTGCGGTTCTCACGTTAGCTCTCGGCATCGGCGCCAATAGCACCATCTTCAGCTGGATCAATTCCACGCTGCTCAATCCAATCCCCGGAGCGGCAAACACCGCAAACATTCTCGCCTTCACCTCGGGCGGAAACTCGCGCGTGCCCGTGCCATTTTCTTACCCGGACTTCGAGGACCTGCGCAAGCGCAGCACGAGTTTCTCTTCGCTGATTGGCTCGTCCATCTATCCGCTGAATCTCACCGGCAAAGCCAAGCCCGAGCGCACCTGGGGCACTCTGGCCTCCGCGAACTACTTCGACTTTCTTGGTGTGCACCCGATCCTCGGCCGTGGCTTTCTGCCTTCGGAAGACGAGAAGCCCGGCGGCGCGCCAGTCGTCGTCATCAGCTACCGGCTCTGGCAGCTGCGTTACGGCGGCGAGGCATCCGTTATCGGCCGCACGCTGCAGATCAACGATCATCCGTACACGATCGTTGGCGTGGCGCCTCCTGTCTTCCAGGGCACCCAGACCAGTCTGCGCAGCGAGCTGTGGATTCCGATCGTGATGGTGCAGCAGATCATTTCTAATCGCGATCGCCTGCACGAACGCAGCGACACTTGGGTCAACCTGCTGGGCCGTCTCGACCCCGGAGTCACCCCCGGCCAGGCGCAAGCCGAAATGAACATCCGGATGAAAGAACTTGTTGAACAGTATCCCAAGGACCATCAGGGCGAAAACGTCGTCACGGTTTATCCGCTCTGGCGGGCTCCCTTCGGCGCCAATGGCTACCTCTATATTCTGCTTCCGATGCTGATGGCTATCGCTGGAGCGGTTTTGCTGCTCGCGTGCGCCAACGTCGCCAACCTGCTCCTGGTCCGCTCCGTAGCCCGGCGCCGTGAAATTGCGATTCGCCTATCGATTGGCGCCACTCGCTGGCGGCTGGTCCGCCAACTTCTGATCGAAAGTCTCATCCTCGCGTTGGCGGGCGGCGGGATCGCCATGCTGATCACTTTTTGGACTGCCGGGACTTTTTCGCAGTTCGTTCCTCCCACCAATTTGCCCCTGGCCCTCGATGTCCACGTGGACGGCATCGTTCTTCTGGCCACCATGCTGATCGCCGTCCTCACGGGGGTGATTTTCGGCGTGCTACCGGCTTTGCGCGCCTCCGACCTCGCACCATCTAGCGTGCTGAAGGAAGAGGGCAGCGCAGCCTCCGGCGGTGCCAGAAAAGCACGCCTCGCCAGCACGCTGGTCGTCGCGCAGATTGCCTTGTCGCTTTTCCTGTTGGTTTGCGCCGGCCTCTTCATCCGCAGTTTCCGCGCCGCTCAGAAAGTGAACCCGGGTTTCAATCCCGACCACGTCTTCATCGCTTCCTACAGCCTTTTTCCCGCGGGTTACGACGCAGCGACGGGAATTGAATTCCACCGCCAGCTCCTTGCCAAGCTCGAGGCCTTACCCGGTGTCGAGTCTGCGACGCTGGCTGACTGGGTGCCTCTTGGCTATACCTCTGACGCCACCACGGTGAATCCCGAGGGATACGTTCCGCAGCCCCATGAATCAATGGACGTCAATGATTCCTGCGTCGGTCCGAATTATCTGCGCACGATGCAGATTCCGCTGATCGCCGGCCGTGATTTCACCGACCAGGACACGCTCACTTCCCAGCGTGTGGTGATCGTGAACGAAGCCTTCGTACATCGCTACTGGCCGAATCAGGACGGCGTGGGCAAGCGCGTCCACGTCGGTGAGGGTTGGGCCACCATCGTGGGGGTGACACGCACCGGCAGCTATTTTTCGCTGCGCGACACCTCGCTCCCATTCATTTACGAACCCATCCTGCAGGATTATTCCAATACCGCGACCGTGCATCTGCGCGTTGCCGGAAATCCGCTCAGCTATGCCGGGGCGGTGGAAAAGGCTGTCCACAACCTGAACGCCAGTATGCCGGTGTTCGATGAGTCCACGCTGAAAACTCGCGTGCAAATAGCCAGCATCGGGCAACGCATCGCTGGAACGTTTGTGGGCGCGTTCGGACTCCTGGCGCTGATACTCGCGGCGGTGGGAATCTACGGCGTCATCGCCTATACCACGCGCCAGCGTACCCGCGAAATCGGCATCCGCATGGCGCTGGGCGCGCAGACCGCGGACGTTTTTCGCTTGGTTCTGAGCCACGGCGTGCGCCTGATTGTCGCGGGCCTGGCAATCGGCCTGGCCCTTTCGCTGGTGCTGACGCGCTTCCTTCGCACGATTTTGTTCGGGGTGGGCGCCGCGGACGCGATCACGTTCACAGGCGTGGCGATACTTCTGACAGCGGTGGCGCTGCTGGCGTGCTATATCCCGGCGCGCAGAGCAATGCGCGTGGATCCCATGGTGGCGTTGCGCTACCAGTAGCAGCTTTTGCGGGATCGCTGGGCTTCAAAATAATGTCCAGCCAGAAATTGCAGCAGGGGACTGGAGCTAATCGGCGGCGTCGTGCAGTTTGGGAGCAACGATCGGACTGTACACGTGCCAGAAGTCGCCCTTCGTCTTATCTCCGAATTCAACCGCCACTTTATTCTTGCCCCATAGCTGCGGCTTCACGTAAACCACGCGGCATTCACGCTCTTCCTGCGTGATGCTATTCACCAGTAAAATCGTCTGGCCTTGCTTCACGCGCGGCGCCAAGGAAAGCAGGCCACCGTGCGCGCTGACCGCATTAGTGGTGGTGATATCCCGGAATGGCAGGTCGTCTGGCGTGCGTCCGTAAACTCGAACTGGAATGCTTAAGGGCAGGCGCTTGCTGCGGCGCTGATTTCGCATCGCGTGTGCCTCGCAGAAAGGAGTGAACTGGGCCCTAAGTAAAGTACCCCCGTTCGCGCCGGCGGACAATAGTACTCCTGCACAGCGAAAACGGGCTGCGCCCGGACTCGGCTGCGTAAACATTGACTACTATTTTTCGGTGCAATCTTCGCGCTCTCTTCGCCCCAGCGAGCAATGCGGCGGAAACAAGCTGCCTTCGGCGACCGAATCGTTGTGAGTTCCGCGGCGAGCCGCAACCTTTCGTGCGTTGTTCTGAGGTTGCAGACGTTCTTCCAGCGTGTTAGCTTCCGGCTCGACCATGAGCGAACCCAATATCTCGACGCGCAAACGCATCGCGGTGATTCCAGGCGATGGCATCGGGAAAGAAGTGATTCCCGAAGCCGTGAAAGTGTTGGAAGCGGCCGCGGCTGCCGGCGGCCGCGAAGTCGCGATAACCGAATTCGATTGGGGCGCCGATCGCTATCTGCGCGACGGAGTTACGCTGCCGGCCGATGCCGTGGAAATGTTTCACCGCGATTTTGACGTGATCCTGCTGGGCGCGATGGGCGATCCGCGCGTCCCTACAAACATCCATGCGGCCGACATTCTGCTCGGACTGCGCTTCAAACTCGATTTGTACGTGAACGCGCGCCCCTGCGTGCTGTTCGATAGGCGCTTAACGCCTCTGAAAGATCGCAGCGAGCAGGATGTGAATTTTATTGTGCTCCGCGAGAACACGGAGGGGCTGTATGTGCAGATGGGTGGCAATTTCAAGAAGGGAACTGCGGACGAAATTGCGATCCAGGAAGATCTGAATACGCGCAAAGGCGTGGAGCGTATCATACGCTACGCATTTGATTTCGCGCGGCGGCGCGGTTTGCAGCGCGTGTGCATGAGCGACAAATCGAACGCGCTGACGTTTGGCCACGACCTATGGCAGCGCGTATTCAAGCAGGTGCGCGCCGAATATTCGGACATTGACGCCTCTCATCAATACATTGACAACCTGCTGATGCAAATGGTGCGCGATCCCGCGCAATTTCAGGTGATCGTTACTTCGAATCTTTTCGGCGATATCGCGAGCGATTTGGGCGCCCAACTGGCCGGCGGCCTGGGCTTGGCACCCTCCGGCAATATCCATCCCGGGCAGGTTTCGCTCTTCGAACCGGTGCACGGCTCCGCACCGAACATCGCGGGAAAGGGCATCGCGAACCCGCTGGGTTCAATTCTCACAGTGGGAATGATGTTCGAGTATCTGGGGTGGCAGCGGGAGGCGCAGGCGGTTGAGCTTGCCGTGCGAGCAGCGTTGAAGGACAGGAAAACCCCGGCGGAGCTCGGCGGGACGCTGGGGACGCAGGAAGTTGGCGACTGGGTGGCAAATTTGGTCGCCAAATCCGGCGTGGCGAAATAGATGGGGTTGGCTGAAATCAAAGATTTCACACAGAGCGCACAGAGCAAGAAAAAACCGGGGCTACGGAGATATCGTGCCTCGGCCTCAAGTCCAGCTTGAATTATTGCTCGCGCCGTTTGCTCGTATCACCGCGCTTGAGTTTTCACCGCGTCCGGTTCGCGGTGACAGCTCAGGTTTTTCTTCAATGCCCGGTTTAATCCTTGCATGACACTTCAGGCGTTGCTTCAATTACTTTTGATCGCCGGGCCGGCCTGCTCGATGCTGCCCTCGATCAGATCGGTCTTGATCGTCATCTTTTGATTCGCCACCAGGTTCACGTCTGTTTCAAACGGCTGGTATCCCGCGAGGCCGATCTTGATGTGGTGCTGCCCCGGACCGATCAGCATGGCGCGGCCGACGCCCTGAAATTGATTGGCCGTTCCGGCAAATTTGCCGTCCACGAAGACGGCCGCGCGCTCCGGCGTAACTTTCAATTTCACCTGCGCGTTGGAAACCGAAAATACCGCTTTCGGATCTTTCTCCAGCGTGACCGTAAGGATGGTCTTCTTAGCCGGCTCGGTGACAATCTGCTGGTCGAGGTTGAGGTAGCCGGTCTGCCGGATCGAAATGGCGTGTTGTCCCGGCAATAGCAGCACTTTCTTGTCGCCCTTCAATTCATTTACGTAGCCGACGTACTGGCCGTCCACCCACACACCCGCAGTCTTCTCGGCTTTGGTCTTACCTTCGAATTCCACCTGCCCCATCACTTGATTCCCAGTGGTCTGGCTCTGCTGGCCGCGAGCCGGCGCTGCCCCGGGCAGCAGGCTTGCGGCCAACATTGCTGCGGCTCCGAGCAAAATGATGGAAGAGCGGGCCATTTCGCGTGAACATAAGTCGCTGGACATTCTGAGTCTCCCTCTGCGATGCGTCGAATTTGTTTGTCAATAATACGCCGGGCTGGGACCTCGGCTATTTTAGTCTCGTTTGGCGAGGCCGATGCGGATTTTGTGAAACGTGAGGAATTTATTTTTGCGAAATAAAGGATTCACTTTAGGTTTTCTTGCCAGCCACCGGGATTCAACGGACTCTTGAGTTGTCGGCGCGCCAGCCGGATCAAAAGTGCGCCAACCCGCCGTATGACTAGAGTTCCCGTAGCGCCAATGCCACCGGACGGCGCGCCGCGCGAATCGCAGGCGGCACTCCTCCGACCACCCCCATCAGCAGCGCAAAGAGAATCCCCACCGCGAGCAGGATCGGCGTGATCTGAAATGCGAACGCCATGTGCGAGAACGTCTGCATGTTCATGGTGCCGGTCGTGTACCCGTTGAGCTTCAGCACGGAAAGGCAGCCGATTACCCCGCCGATGAACGCGATCACCAGCGCTTCGAAGACGAACGAAAGAACGATGCTGACGCGCGAGAAGCCGATCGCGCGCATCGTGGCGATTTCGCGCGAACGCTCGGACACCATCGCATACATGGTGTTCAGCGCGCCAATCACGGCGCCGACGCCCATGATCAAGACGACCAAGCCACCGAGTATGGTAATCAGGGTGGTCAGCACCTGCGACTGGCGCGCGTAATACTCGACCTCATGATCCACTTGAACCGTCAATTTCGGGTCGGCGGTAACTGCATCCTTAAATGACGTAAACGCCGCCGGCGAAGTGAGGCGCACGGTAACGGACTGATAGAGGTTCTCCGGCCGCTTGTACACCTGATTCAGCACGCGGCTATCGGCCCAGACTTCGGAGTCGAAAGCGCTGCCGCCCGCGTCGAACACACCAACGACTTTCCAGGTCTGGCCGCCGAAGGGAATCGTGTTGCCCAGCTCGAGACCTTCGTAGGTGGAGGTCACATTCTTGCCGATCACCAGTTCGGCAAGCCCGGGTTCGAAGAAGCGGCCTTCGATCATCTTTATGTTGGGGCGAACCTTCAAAACGATCGGCGAGACCCCGCGAATTTGCACGTTTGCATTCGTGCCGGTGCTTTTCAAGTTGAAGCCGGCGATCAGCACGGCTTCGGGACTCACGAGGGGCTTGCCATCCTCGTGCGCCACTCCCGGCTCGTCTTCGATAGCTTGCACTTGGTCGAGCGCCACCGAGCCATCGAGTTCGGCGGAAGAGCCGGCCCTGCGGATCAATACGTTGTCCGGTGAGCCGGAATTCACCAGCGTGGCGCGAAAGCCGTGCGCCAGCGCCAGCATCGCGACAAACACTCCGACGGTGCCGGCAATTCCGAGAACCGCGGCCACGGCCGTAAGCCAGCGAACCTTCATGCTGCGCAGGTTGTAAACGATAGGAACCGCCATGAGCTAGGCCCTCCGCAGCGCGTCAACCACGCGCAGCCGCATCGCATTCGTCGCCGGAATGATGCCCGAAAGCACTCCGATCCCGATCGCCGCTACCAGCCCCAGCAGCATCGCCGATACCGGCAGAATGAAGCTGTAAAGAATCCCGCCAGTGGGATCGCCGCCCAGCGTCATTAATTTCGCGAGAAGAATTCCAATGACGCCTCCGATCAGCGCAATCGTGAGCGATTCCGCGAGCACGATAAACAGCACGAAGCGATCGGAGAAGCCGACCGCCTTCATCACCGCCAGTTCGCCCATGCGCTCGCGCACGGATAGAGCCATGGTGTTGCCCGTCACGAGCAGCAGCGTGAAAAACACCACTCCGCCGATAGCCATGATCAAAAATTCGATGTTGCCGGCCTGCTTCACCCAGGACGCAGTCATCGCCGCGAGCGTCTCGCTCTTGGTTTCAAATGGGGAGTTGGCGAACTGATCGTCAATGGCCTTGATGATGCGCGGCGCGTCGTCCGCCGAGTCGAGCTTCACCGTGTACCAGCCGATCTGGCCCTTGCCGAAAGTGCGACGCTCGTCGAGATATTTTTCGTGCAGCCAAAATTGCGTCAGGTCCACGCCGTCCTTGGGGTTGTTGTAGATGCCGTCAATGTTGAACTCCCACGTACCGCCGTAAATCGGCGCCTGCAGCGGAATGCGGTCGCCGACTTTCCAGTGAAAGCGGTTCGCCGTGCGTGCGCCCACGATGGCGCCCTCGCGGTCACCAAGGAATTTCTGCCACTGGTCGTCCGGAACGGCCAGCTCGGGATAAACCTGCCGTTGCGTATCGGGGTCAATGGCGAAGCTGGGGAAGAAATTCTTGGGGTCCTGAAAGATCCCGCCAAACCACGTTTGCGGCGTGACGTACTGCACGCCGGGAATGCGTTGAATCTGTGCCTCGTAGGAAATCGGAAGCGGCTGGATAATCGAGACTTTGTTGATCACCATCAGCCGGTCCACGCCAATCACGCCCAAGTCTCCGCTGAACGCGCCATGGATGATCGAGAGGAAGCCGAACAGGAAGACGGCGACGGCGAACGACCCGATCGTTAGAGCGGTGCGCATCTTCTTGCGCGAGAGGTTTGCGAAAATCAGCGGAAGGAATTTCATGCCAGGCTCCCGACGCGCGCAGCCTCCACCAGCACGCCTTTGTTCAAGTGTAATGTTGCTTCCGCACGCTCCGCAGCCATGGGATCGTGCGTGACCATCAGGATGGTCTTATTGTGCTCCTTGGAGAAGCGCTGCAATAGTTCAAGTATTTCATCAGCACTTTTGCGGTCCAGGTCGCCGGTGGGTTCATCGCATAGCAAGAATGTCGGATCGGCCACGATCGCGCGCGCGATCGCTACACGCTGCTCTTGTCCGCCGGATAGCTGTCGCGGGTAATGATTAATGCGGTCGGCGAGACCGACGATGCCCAGGGCAGCCTCCACGTGCGTGCGCCGCTCGGACTTCGAGAGTTTCGTGAGCAACAGCGGCAACTCGACGTTCTGAAACGCGGTGAGCACCGGGATCAGGTTATACATCTGAAAAATGAAGCCCACATGCCGGGCGCGCCACTCCGTGAGCTTGCCGCTGGACATGTTGGTGATTTCGTCGCCCGCGACAGTGATGCTGCCGCGCGTGGGCACGTCAAGTCCGCCGAGTAGGTTCAGCAGGGTCGTCTTGCCGGAACCGCTGGGCCCCATGAAAGCGACGAACTCGCCCTGGTCCACGTCCAGATTCAACCCCTGCAGGACGTGAATTTCCTCGCCGGCGCGTTTGTAGGTCTTGTCCACGCCGCGGATCTGAATCAGGCTGTTGTCTTTGCCGGTTGCGTCCACACGAACCATCGCAGTCTCCTGTTACTCTCTCGGGTTATTTCTTGACCTGAACCGCTTCACCATCGTGCAAGTCGGCTGGACCTTTCACCACCACCGTGTCGCCCGCCACCAGTCCGGCTAAAATCTCGGTATCGCCGCCGCTGGCATTGCCCACTGTGACGGCGCGGCGCTCGAGCTTTTCGTACTTCACCAAAAATACAATCTTCTTCCCATCTTCGTCGCGCAGCGCGGCGGCCGGCACTGTCGCGGCGGGCGCGACGCCTTCCTTTTTGTCGGGTTCATTGCCGAGAAACGTCACTTTGATGCCCATGTCCGGCAAAATCCTCGGGTCTAACTTTAAGAATGAAATCCGAACCTTCACTGTAGCTTTCTGGCGGTCGGCCGTGGGAATCACGGTGCGAACTTTTGCAGGAATTTGCCAGTCCGGATAGGCGTCCAATACGGCCGTAACCGGTTGCCCGGGCTCCACCCGCGCGATATAGGCTTCGTTCACGTCCACTTCAATTTCGTTTGAATTCATGTCCACGATCGTGGCGACGCCCGTACGTGTGAATCCGCCGCCCGCCGATATTGGCGAGATCATTTCGCCCACCTGCGCGTCCTTGGATACGATGATTCCTTCGAAGGGAGCGCGGATAACGCAATTATCCACGGCCTGCTGCGCTTCGTTGATACGTGCAACCGAAGCCAGGACCTGCTCCTTGGTAAGCGCGATCTTGGCCTTCAGGCTGTCCGCGGATGTGCGCGCATTATCGAGCGTTTCCTGGCTCTGCACACCGGCGGCAAGCAGTTCGTTCGCGCGATGCAGTTCGATTTCGGCGTTTTTGAGTTGCACCTGGTAATCCGTGATTTGCGCTTGCGTGGAATTGCGGTCGGCGACGGCCGAGTCCAGCGCTCGCTTCGCATCCGAATCGTCCAGCGTCGCTAAAATCTGGCCGTTCTTTACATGCATACCCTCATCGAAGAAGACGCCTGTGACTCGTCCGGTGATTTTTGCGGCCACTGTAGCGCGGCGGCGCGGAGTCACGTACCCGCTGGCATTCAGCAGGGCAGGACGGCCGGTCGCGGGTTTTTGCACGGTGGCCACCTCGACCACCGGTTTCTGATCGCGAAAAGCAAAGACCGCTCCGGTTACGACCACCAGCACTCCGAGAAGCGCCGCGAAGATTCCCAGTCGTTTACCCGCCTTGCCGCTCTTGCGCTGGCCTTCGCCAATGCGCAGCGAACTGAGGTCGGGTCTCGCGGAATGGGGCGATGTGGACATCTACAGTAAGCGCTCCTGCTTCTTCAGCTGAATTTGCCGCCCAAGTTTATATTACGCACCACGAATCCGGAAATTTCGCAGCACCCGCGGCAGGCGGTTTTCGTACCTCTAGTGTATCGCGACCAGACTCGCGTACGCCCGAGACGCGATAAATTCCTGCGGCCGAGCTCTCGTCCACGGGCTCGCGAAGCCGATGCTCCTCCTAATATTTCCGAATCACACCGGCCAGACCCCTGCTTCAGTTAGAACGCGCGAAACCGCGGAAAGTCACCATTCCTGATGATCGTTCACACCGGAAAGATCGCGGCAGCACGACCGTGCGTGCCGCCGTCCGGGCATTCAAGTGAAACATGAAGGAACGAAAGATCTGCGAAACCTATCGCCTGAAAGTCTCGCGCTAAGCGCACCGCCAAAAATCTGATTCAACCCTTGCTCGAATTGTCGGCGTGGCGACGCATCTACCGGTATGCATAACTTCGAGTACTTGGTGAGAATACTTTTGCCAGCAGCATGCCCAGCAGAAAGCCTCCGACGTGCGCCCACCAGGCCACGCCTCCGCCAGCTTGCGTTCCCGCCGCACCCAGCGAGCCGATCGCGCTGAGGAATTGGATCAGGAACCACAACACGATAAACACCAGCGCCGGAATCCTCGCGCGAAACCAGATGATGAAGAGCGTCACCAGGGTCAATATCTGCGAGCCTGGCAGAAATACCACGTACGCGCCCAACACTCCGGAGATCGCGCCGCTCGCGCCCAAAGCGGGAATGTGCGAACCCCACGAAAAAATCGTTTGCGCGATGCTCGAGCCCACTCCACATATCAGGTAGAACAGCAAATAGGGAATTGGCCCCATGCGGTCTTCCACATTCGCGCCAAAAATCCACAGGAACCACATATTGCCGATGATGTGCAGCCAGCCGCCATGCAGGAACATGCAGGTGAAGAGCGGCACCAGCGCTTGCGTCATGGTGTAGTGGCGTCCGGCCAGCGCCAGCTGAATTTTCGCGGGAACCGCGGCGTATGTCATGATGAACGCGTCCGCGGCGCTCGCCGGCAGCGACACCTGATAGAGAAACACGATCACGTTCACCAGGATTAAAAGCAGCGTCACGATGGGGAAGGAGCGCCTTGGTGTCAGGTCCTTGAGCGGGATCAATTGCTGGTTCCTCTGTGTCTTCCGATGTGGTTCAAGGTTTGCCAGGACGCAACAGAACTTTATCCGAGAGCGCGTCGTTTTCAAGCGCAATCATGCTCCGCGCAAATGCCGCGGATTTGCATTTAAAGTTTTGCTCTAGGCTCGTTTAACAATTGCGCCGGATGCCGCGCTGTGATAAAAAAATTTGTTTCGCATGCGCTTGGGCGGGCACTTGAGTCTGTACGTCTGGAATTATTGAGACAAGTCACTTTCCCCACCAGCCGGCGCACCAACACCCTAATGCCAACTCACGAATCCGAGGCCATCGTCCTGCAAACCTATCCGCTTGGCGAAGCGGACCGCCTGGTCAGTTTCCTCTCGCGGTCCATGGGCCGCGTGCGCGGAGTGGCTTCTGGCGCGCGACGGACGAAAAGCCGCTTCGGTTCAACGCTCGAACGTCTCTCGCACGTCCATATTTGGTTTTACCAGCGCGAAAACCGCGAACTGGTGCGCATCAGCCAGTGCGAACTGGTGGAATCGTTTCTGGACGCATTTCGAGACTACGGCTCGGGGGTAGCCCTGGCGGTCCTGAGCGAAGTGACGGAGACCGTGCTGCCTGACCACGAGCCCGCGGACGCCAACTTCCGCCTGCTATTATTGACCGCGCAAACCATCAAGAAAACCGGCAGGCCCGAATTGCCGCTGGCTTATTTCGCCCTGTGGACCGTAAGGCTCGGCGGTTGGCTGCCGCCGCTGGATTCGTGCGCGCGCTGCGGCAGGGCATTAGATCCCAAGGAAGCCGCCTATTTTTCGCCGAGCGCCTCCGCGATTTCCTGCAGCAAGTGCCGCAGGCCGGGGATGCGCACGATCTCGCCGGCGGCGCTTGCGGCCGCGCGCCAGATGCTGGTTCAACGGCTCGATAAATTGACCGAAGAAATGATTCCGCCGCGGGCTGCGCGCGAGCTGAGCGATGTTATGCTCGACGTCATCGAGCATCAAATTGACCGCAAGCTACTCTCGCGGGAACTTCTGGAGTCACCAGCTTGAAGACGAAATCGCATGGAGGAAAGCAGAAGAAGCCAAGCGCGAAGCCGCAGGGGCTCAGCTTTCAGGATCTTCTACTAAGACTTGAAGAATACTGGACGCGGCGCGATTGCATTTTACAGCAACCGTACGACGTGGAAGTTGGCGCCGGCACCATGCATCCCGAAACTTTTCTGCGAGTGCTTGGACCGGAGCCCTACCGCGTGGTGTACACGCAACCGAGCCGGCGCCCTGCGGACGGCCGCTACGGCGAAAATCCCAACCGCCTCTACAAGCACACGCAACTTCAAGTGATACTCAAACCCGCACCCGCCGATGTCCAAGATCTTTATTTGGAAAGTCTGGCCGCAGTAGGAATCAATTTGAAGGAGCACGATATTCGATTTGAAGAAGACAACTGGGAGTCTCCGACGCTCGGTGCGTGGGGAATCGGCTGGCAAGTGCTTCTCGATGGACAGGAGATCACGCAGTTCACCTATTTCCAGCAGAGCGGCGGCCAGAACCTCGATCCAATTTCAGTGGAATTGACCTACGGGCTCGACCGCATCGCGTCTTATTTGCAGGGCGTGGACAACGTCTTCGACGTGCGCTGGTCCGAAACGGTGACCTACCGCCAGGTGCGCATGGCGGAAGAGCAGCAGTTTTCCGCCTACAGCTTCGACTATGCGGACGCGGTTTCTATCCGCAAACAATTCGATTTGAATGAAGCGGAAACGAAACGAATCCTCGACGCGTGGCCGAAAGCCGGCGGGGTGAACGTGGAGCGTTTCCCGCTGCTCGCGGCTTATGACCTCACCTTACGCTGCTCGCACCTTTTCAATCTGCTGGACGCCCGCGGAGCGATTTCCGTGACCGAGCGTGCGGCAATGATCGGGCGAGTGCGCAAGCTGGCGGTGCGCGTTGCGGAATTGTGGCTGCGGCAAAAAGCGGGCGTGACCGCGGCTCCAGCCTCGGAACACACCGGGGCGCGCGCATGAAAAGGGCCGTCAAGCAAAACATGAAGCTAAGCGGCGACTTTCTTTTCGAGATCGGCTGCGAAGAAGTTCCGGCCGGGATGATTCCGAAGGCCTCGCAAGAACTTAAAGCTCTGCTTCAGAAATATTTTCTTGCGAATGGATTACTGGAAGAAAAGCTCGCGCAAGATTCAATTGAAACTTTCGGCGCACCGCGGCGCCTGGTGGCGGTTGTACGCGGCGTGAAGTTGCGCCAAGAGGATGTTACGCGTGAAATCGTTGGGCCGCCGAAATCGGTGGCGTACGACAGCGTCGGCGAGCCGACGCGCGCCGCAATGAGTTTCGCGGAGAAGCAGGGAATTCCCGTCTCGAAGCTGACCATCGTGAACACGCCCAAAGGCGAATACCTTGCCGCGAAGCAAGTCATCATCGGAAGGCCGGCCGCGAGGATTCTAGAAGACGTACTACCGCAAGTAATCCAGGAAATATCCTGGCCGCGCTCGATGTACTGGACCGGCGCCCAAGGGCCGCGCTTCATTCGCCCGATTCGCTGGATCGTGGCGTTGCTCGATGGCAAGGTCGTGCCGTTTTCATTCGCCGGCGTTAGCGCAGGCAATCATACCGACGGCCATCGTTTCCTCGGCAAAAAACACGTGCTGGTGCAAGGGCCAACCGACTACGAATCAAAGTTAAAGAAAAACTTCGTATTGTGCCGGCCCAATGCACGCCACAGAAAGATTGACGCGGAGATTCGCGCCATCACGACTCGCAAGGGATTGCGCGCACACGAAGACGCGGCGCTGCTCGAGTCGGTCACATATTTAAACGAATACCCGAGCGTGATCATTGGAGATTTCGACCCGGCCTACCTCGCGCTGCCAGACGAGATCCTGATCACGGTGATGCGCGACCATCAGAAGTATTTTGCCCTGGAAGAAAAGAACGGCGACCTGGCGCCGCATTTTCTGGCGGTAATCAACCTGCCCAAGGACTCCAAGGGCCTGGTTCGCGCGGGGCACGAGCGCGTGTTGCGCGCGCGTTTTGCGGATGCCCAATTCTTCTGGGAGACCGACCAGAAGACCCAGCTCGGCGATTATTTGCCGAAGCTCGCCGCAGTCACTTACGAATCGAGACTTGGCAGTTACGGCAATAAGGTCGAGCGCATGCGCTCACTCGCACGTTGGCTGGCTGAACAGTGGTTCAGCGGCGGAGTATCGCAAGCGGACGTTGCTGGCTCCGATCGCGCGGCGGAACTTGCGAAATGCGATTTGGTGACCGGAATGGTCGGCGAGTTCCCAGAGCTGCAGGGAATTGTGGGCGGCTTGTACGCACGCGCACAAGGCGAGCCCGAAGAGATTGCCTGGGCGGTTTACGATCACTACAAGCCCGCAGGCTTGGACGATCCTCTGCCGCGCAATCTGACGGGATGTGCCGTGGCGCTGGCCGACAAGCTCGATTCGCTGGTGGCTTGCTTCGCGGTTGGGGCAGTGCCGACTGGCTCGAGCGATCCATTCGCCTTGCGCCGCGCGGCCCTGGGAATCGTGAAGATTATTCTCGAGAAAAAGCTGCCCCTATCGCTTTCCGCGGCGATTTCGGCGGCAGCCAAGACGTTGCGAGAACAAAAACCGCCTATTGAAGCGCCCGATGCCGTGCAAAAGCAAGTCCTCGACTTCCTGCTCGACCGCGCCCGCCACATCCTGCGCGAGCGCCGCGGGTTCGCGGCGGACGAAGTCAACGCGGCCTTCGCCGCCGGAGCAGACGACCTGGTGGACGCCGCCGATCGCGTCGCGGCGGTGAAGGCGATCCGCAACACCAGGAATTTCGTGCCGCTGGCGGCGTCGTTCAAGCGCATCCGCAACATCCTCGAGAAATCCGCCGCTGGCGCGGACAAGTCCCAGCTGGTAGTACAGGCAGACCTGCTCTGGGAACCCGCCGAGCGCGAATTGCACATAGCCGCGCAGCGAATCGGAGAAGAGGCGACTCGCAAAAAGAAGGCGCGAAAATATCGCGAGGCACTTGAAGCAATTTCCGAGCTGCGTCCTGCGGTAGATTTGTTCTTCGACAAGGTTCTAGTGATGGTTGAGGACCAGAACGTCCGCCGGAATCGCCTGGCATTGCTCGGAAGCTTACTTAAAGAATTTTCTACGATCGCAGATTTCTCGGAATTGGGTACGGACGAATCTGTGAGGTAACGGTTGAGTTGTCGGAACGCCGACAAATTTTATTCAACAACTGCATGAAGTCGGCCAGCGGTTGTTGGTCGGCTCGCATTTTTCAAACTTAAATCATCTTTTGAGGTCAAAAATGAAATACGTTTATTTTTTCGGAGCAGGCAAGGCGGATGGCACGGGCGATATGCGCGACCTGCTGGGCGGCAAGGGAGCGGGTCTGGCGGAAATGACGCGCATCGGCCTTCCAGTGCCTGCGGGGTTCACCATCACCACCGAGACTTGCGACTACTTCTTGAACCACGGCCGCAAATATCCAAAGGAGCTTCGCGCGGAAGTCGCCAAGAGCTTGGCGCGACTGGAAAAGTTGACGCGCAAAAAACTGGGTGACGCCAAAGACCCTCTGCTGGTCAGCGTCCGCTCCGGCTCGGCTCGCTCCATGCCGGGCATGATGGAGACGATACTCAATCTTGGTCTGAATGATAAAGCGGTCCAAGGCCTGGCGCGCACGACCAAAAACGAACGATTCGCGTACGATGCCTACCGCCGCTTCGTGCAGATGTATTCCTCGGTAGTGATTGGGTTGCCCAAAGAAGAACTCGAGCACCGCCTTCGCGCGATGAAACAATCTCTCGGCGTAAAGGATGATACGGAAGTCAGCGCCGAGGGCTGGCGCAAACTGGTCAGCGAATACAAAGCCTATTACAAGGAAAAGACCGGCACGGCGTTCCCCGAAGATCCTGAAGAGCAGCTCTGGGGCGCGATTGGCGCGGTATTCGACTCCTGGATGGGTGAAAAAGCCCAGACTTACAGGCGCGTCGAAAAAATCACAGGACTACTGGGAACTGCGGTGAACGTCGTACAGATGGTCTTCGGAAATACGGGCGCTGAGTCGGGCACCGGAGTCTGTTTCACGCGTGACCCCTCGACCGGCGAGAAGATCTTTTTCGGGGATTTCTTGTTGAACGCGCAGGGCGAAGACGTTGTCGCGGGTATCCGCACGCCGATGCACTTGAAGGAAATGGCCAAGCGCATGCCGAAAGTGTATGCGCAGCTGGAACGCGTGCGCCAGACGCTCGAGAAACATTACCGCGACATGCAGGACCTCGAGTTCACCGTCGAGACTGGCAAACTATATATGTTGCAGACGCGCACCGGCAAGCGCTCGCCCTCAGCGGCGTTCCAGATTGCCGTGGACATGGTGAATGAGAAGCTGATCACAGTTGAAGAAGCACTTGAACGTATCAAGCCGGAAGATGTCGAGCGGCTTTTCTATCCCGTGCTGGACCCGAAGATGTCGCGTAGCGAATTGTCGAACCGCTTTATAGTGACGGGAAACAACGCCGTGCCCGGCGCCGCGGTTGGCAAGGCGGTATTCACCGCGCAGGACGCGGAGGCTTGGGCCGCGCGTGGCGAGAAAGTGATTCTGGTGCGGCATGAAACCAGCCCGGAGGATGTCGGCGGCATGTACGTCGCGCAGGGAATTCTCACTGCCACGGGCGGGAAGACCAGCCACGCGGCGGTGGTTGCGCGCGGCTGGGGCAAATGCTGCATCGTGGGCGCCGAGAAGTTGGATATTGACCTGGCGAAAAAGGCGATGAATTCCAACGGGCGCGCGGTACGCGAAGGCGAATGGATCACGCTCGATGGCGGCGACGGATCTGTGTACACCGGCCAAATCGAACTGGTGCGCCCCGAGCCGCCCAAAGCGTTCGATACGTTGATGAAGTGGACGGATAAGGTTCGCCGCCTTGGCGTGCGCACCAACGCGGATACGCCGCACGACGCGAAAGTGGCCCGGGCCATGGGCGCGGAGGGCATCGGACTGTGCCGGACCGAGCACATGTTCTTCAAGGATTTCGAGCATCCGGAAAAGAGTGTCGAGCGCCAGCAAGCGATCCAGGAAATGATCCTGGCCGAGCAGCCGGAAGCGCGCCGCAAGGCGCTCGCGAAATTGCTGCCGTTCCAACGGCGCGACTTCATCGGCATTTTCGAAGCGATGAACGGATATCCCGTAACCATCCGCCTGATTGATCCGCCGCTGCATGAGTTCGTTCCGCACGATCCCGTCAAACAAGCCGAGCTAGCCAAGAAGATCGGTATCTCCGCCGAAGCGGTAGCGCGCCGCGTGGATCAATTGCATGAAGCTAACCCGATGCTCGGGCACCGTGGCTGCAGGCTCTGCATCACATATCCGGAAATCCTGGACATGCAAGTTCAGGCGATTATTGAAGCCGCGCTTGATTGCCAGAAGCGCGGCATTAAAGTATTTCCTGAAATCATGCATCCTCTCGTGATGGACAAGAAAGAGCTGAAAATTCTGGAACAGCAAACCCGTAAAGTCGCGGACGAGATTATTGCGCGCTCTAAAGTGAAACTTGAATATCTCGTCGGCACGATGATTGAATTGCCGCGCGCCGCGCTGCTGGCGGATCAAATCGCCGAAGTCGCCGAGTTCTTTTCCTTCGGCACGAACGACTTGACCCAAACCACCATGGGACTCTCGCGAGACGACGCCGGCCGCTTCCTCCCCGATTACGTGGACGAACGCAAAGCAGGCATATTTCCGGCGGACCCCTTCCAGACTCTCGACCTAGCCGGGGTCGGGATGCTCATCGAGTGGGCGATCGAGCGCGGCCGCAAAACGCGCCCGAAGCTGAAGATCGGGATCTGCGGGGAACATGGCGGCGATGCAGACAGCGTAAAGTTCTGCCACCGGGTGGGCATGAACTACGTGAGCGCGTCACCATTTCGCGTGGCCATCGCGCGGCTGGCCGCGGCGCAGGCGGAGATTGAAGAGAAAAAACGCGGAAAGGGAAAGCATAAGTAGCCCGGCGCGCCGGAATTCGATAAGGCTCGATGGTCGGCTCATCGCCGTAGCTCAAAGGAGCCCTCTATTCAGTCATTTAATCTTCGGCCACTCGATAGCAGACCTCTAATCATTGGGATCTGCGGCGGCACGGGATCGGGCAAGACCACGATCACCCGGCGCATTATCGAAGCCTTGACGGAGACAAGCGTCGTGGTCCTGCAGCAGGACAATTACTACCGCGATTATCCCGGGCTTTCCTTCGAAGAGCGCGTCAAAGTGAATTTCGATCATCCCGATTCGATGGATACTCCTTTGCTGGCTGAGCATGTGCGGCAGCTACGCGTGGGACAAGCGATCGAACGGCCCACATACGATTTCCCGAATTTCCAGCGCTTGAAGGGAACAGTGCGCATCGAGCCGCTCCCGGCAATCATCGTGGAAGGCATTCTGATTTTCGAAAGCAAGGCGCTGCGCGAGTTGATGGACATCAAAATTTTCGTGGATACCGATGCGGACCTGCGCTTTATACGCCGCCTGGTGCGCGACGTTCGCGAGCGCGGCCGCACCATGGAGATGGTGGTCGAGCAGTACATGAACACGGTGCGGCCGATGCATTTGGAGTTTGTCGAGCCCTCCAAGCGCTACGCGGATGTGATCATTCCCGAAGGCGGATACAACGACGTGGGAATTGACCTGGTAATTCAGAAGATTCGTTCGCTCGTAAGGCAGTGACTTCTTCGCAAGAATTCTTCTGCGCCGGCACGGAACGAAAACGTGCCTGGCAACGTATTAGCAGGTGAGGGCAACGGAGGAGGCTATGGTGAAATTTCTGCTGTGGTGCATCTTGCTGGTGCTGTGTTGGCCGCTCGCGCTGCTGGCCCTGGTGCTTTACCCGATCATCTGGTTGCTTCTGCTGCCGTTTCGGATCGTGGGCATTACGGTCGAGGGCGTGTTTGAACTCCTGCGCGCGATACTGTTTTTGCCCGCGCGCATTCTGCGCGGACCAAGAGCGGCCTAGTTTTTGAATCTAGAGGCGGGTCTTCGTCTCGATTTTGCGACTCGACGCAGACTTGTCATCCCGGACGAATCGAGGGGTCTTGCTTTCGCTGTGCTCGCGACTGCGGAGTGGCGGCGCTATCGTCGTTGCCGCGTGCGCGCCGATGCAATATTTCTTCAAGTGAAATTTGATGTCTCGAAGGAGGCGGCGGGCGAGCCGACATCTCGCGCAACGTGTTAGATCTTCCGAAGCGCCGCGCAATCTGAAGAATCACCTTAACTTTGATGTAATGCTGAATACCGCGAGCGCGCGTACCCGCTCAGGGTTTGGCCGCGGGCTGCTGCTCGGGTGTTTGCACGACCACCGGGAAAATGCCCGGCGGTGCGGCCGTTGGAGAAAATCGAGGGACCACTTGAAGTTTGGATTTCGCCGCCACTTCACCGGCGTCTGGTGTCTGCGGAATGCGTACGGCGATGTCGCCGGTAACGACTGCCGTGAACTGGTCGCTCGAAGCCGCGATTGCCGGCGCGTTCTTGCGAAACTCGGATATGAAGAACGGGTAGCCGCCGAAATTTCCCACCGGCAACCTGCCGTCCTGCGACGCCGCGAAATTCGCCGGGATGCGGTCGCCCGTGGCGGCTTGAACGTCCTGCATAAACCAGACCACCTCGCCCGAGCTTCCGAGCCCTCCGCGTCGCACCGCCATAATTCGCGCGCGCGCTTCGGCGCCCTTGCGAATCACGGTCACGCCATTGATCGCCACATCCTGAACGACGGACAGCTCGATTACCGAACCCTCCTGCAAACCTTTCGTCGCCACATCACCACTCACCGCGACCTCCACCGGCGTGCCGGCCGGAATCGTGGCCCCGACAACTGCGGCTGCGTCGGGAGGAAGTGCGGGAAAAGCGGCCGGTGCGTGCAGCATAGCCAGCACAATTCGGTCGGAGACGCCCGCCAGCTTGAGCCGATGAATGCCTTCGGGGGAGGTATCAAAATCGCATCGCGAAGCACCAATCTTCGCGATGATTTCCTCGGGACTGGCGTGATCCCCCTGCATTTTCATCACGTTCACGTTGGTGATCAGCGGAGCGGGTTCAGCAGTTCGCGCTACTACCGGTTGCACCCGCACGATTTCAGGCTGCGGGGCGGCTTCGGCTTTGTGCCTTCCGGTTAATCCGAAAGTGAAAGTTTCCTGCGGAGGCGGCGCCGCTGCGGATAGATCACTTCGCGAAACCCAGCCCAACCTGGCGTCCTCGGTCTGCACCTGAGCATAGTCGTCGGTCTGCGCGACCACCTCGACTTTTTCTCCGCAGCGCAGCTTTCCGAGCTCTTCGAACTTTTGCGTGGATTTATAAAGCAGGATGTACGAGTCGTAGGTTCCGCATTGCACGTACGCGGCACTACCAGCGCGCACCGGCAGCACGCCAACGAACAAGACCGCAATGATTAGAGAGAAGTATTTCATCCCAAGTTCCCAAGCCGCCACCGGGGATCGTGTGCTGAACGGCTCCCCCGGAAATGCATTAGCGCATTTTTGGCCGCGGCGGGATGAGTGGCAATAGTACTTTGAAACAGCTGGCTCCCAGGGAGAGTACAGGCCGCGGCGAGCTTAACGAGACGCAGTCCGCACTCGGCCACCTAAAGTGATCTATGAAGTGAGCAAATGCGGGCGAGCCGACAGTTCGAGTTGTATCTAAACCATTGCACTTCGCCGCGAACTCGACGTCGCTTGTGCGCTCGCCTGCGAATTGAACTCGCGCTCTGCAATAATCCGTATTTAAACCAAAACATGAACTTCGCGCCGGTGACGTTACTGCTTCGAACCGGGCGGAACGGCCGTGCTTGCTGAAGGCTGCGCGGCGACCTGCGGTACCGTCAGACTGTTGGCGAGAGCCGGAGTTAGCTTCAGTAGGGTTTCGCCGTGCACGACTGCCTTGAAATGTAAACCGGCAGCCATCACGGTAGGTTTGTTCTTGCGAAACTCCCAAGTAGGTGCGACTGAGCCTTGTACGCCTCCCGCAGGGTTGGCAGCTGCCTGCTCGGCGGCAAAATCGATCTGTACGTGGTCGCTGTTCACTGCGGTCACATCCTGCATGGCCCATCCGATCTCGCCGGGATGACCCATGCGTCCGGGGTCAGTGATCGCGATTACGCGCGCGCGCGCCGCGGCCCCTTTTTGAATCACCGTAAAACCGTTCACCACCACGTCCTGGACCACGGTCATTGGCAGGATGGTGTCTTGACGCACAGCGTCGGACGAGACGCTTGCGGTAAGGACAACTTCGAGCGCCGTGCCATCGGGAACTCGCACGGTCACAACCTCGAACGGCTTCGCTGCGTTGGATTCCATCGCAGCCGAAGCAGCCGGCGCCTGGATCATGGCCAGGATTATCGTCTCCGGCAATCTCAGCAATCTAAGCTTCTGGAGACCCGCAGGCGACGTATCAAAATCGCACTGGCCTGATCGTATTTTCGCGATGATTTCGTCGTCACTCAGGCGCATTCCGTGCATATTCAGGATGTCCCGGTTGCTGAGCGGAAGCGCAACTTGCTCCGGCGGTGCCACGTTGGGATTCGTAAGGCCGAACGGAGTCTTCGATTCATTCACCGAAGCGGGCGCGCCGGATATATCGCTTGAGCGGACCCAACCTACCCGGCCGTCATTTGTACGCACCTGGAAATATTCCAGGTAGCGAGTGATGACCTCCACTTTTTCGTTGCAGCGCAGCTTGCCAAGCTCTTCGAACGTGTCAGTGGATTTGTAGAGCAAGACATAGACGTCGTAGGTGCTGCAATAGGCGTATCCGGTGGAGCCCGCTCGCGCCACACCGGCGGCGGAGAGTGCGAGAATCACGGCGACCAGCAATCGCAGCTTCATTTTAGTCCCCGAGAAAATGGCGCGGGGCAGCGACGCACCCGCATCCGAGATTTGTGCCGGCACAAGACGGTTTCTATTTTTGCCGCGAACGGGGCGTTCGCCAATAGTACTTGTGACGGGTTAGTAAAGCAGGTTTCCGATGCAATGATGGCCGGAGGAGGCGTCCGTCCAGTTCAGAGACCGACCCTAGGTGGGCATCTTCAGGAAGAAATACACGGCGAGAAAGCCAAAGATTGCGTCCGGAGCCCAGCCGGCCAGCAAAGGCGGAAGCTGTCCGACGGAGCCCATCGCTTCAAAGAGCGCAGCCGCCGCCCAATAGACAATCGCGATCCCGACAGCTAGCGCAAGCCCGCCAATCGCGCCGCGCGTTCCCACCAGAAACGCAAACGGCGCGCCGAGAAAAACGATAATCGCGGCGATCAGCGGGAAAGCGAATTTTTTCTGCCATTGCACCGAAAGCCGCGAAGTATCGAATCCCGCGTGCCGCAGGCTGAGGATGTACTCGCCCAATTGTCGCCAGTTCATTTGATAGGACTGGCGCACCTCTCGCCGGAAATAGCTGGGCGGTTCGGAGACTTCCGGGAGCGACGTAACCCTGAACGGCGTGTATCGAGTGATCTTGCCGCCATCAAAATCTCGGATCCATCCGCCGGCCAGCACCCAAGTGTTCTCAGAAGGTTCCCAGGTCGCGCGAGTAGCGAATACGCGCCGTCGAATCTGAAACGTCTTGGGGTCGAGTTCAAATACGCTGAGCCCGCCAAAGAGCTGCTGATCGGGATCGAAGAACTCGTAGTTATAAATCTTGCTCTCTTCGCCGAATATCCACTGGTGCGCCGGCTGAAAATAAGTCTGCGGCGGCCGGCCCTTGATCTGGTTGCGCAGGGCGTCCTGCCGCTGGTTGGCGTAGGGAAGAAAAGTATCGTCGAGCAGAAACATGGAGCCGGCCACCACGCATCCGGCCAGGGTCAGCGGCAGAACGAGGCGGTAAAGGCTGATGCCGCTCGCCTTGAAAGCGATCACTTCATTGTTTTTCGCCATCACCGCGAGCGTCACCAGAGTAGCAACCAGCGTCGCCAAAGGCGCCAACTGATAAACCATCAGCGGAACCAGATAGCGGAAATAGTTCAAGACCATGGAGATCGGGATGTGATTTTTGGAGATGTCGCCGAGCAAGTCGAAAAGCGTGAACGCGTCAAAAATCATCACGAATCCTGCCAGCAGCACCAGGAAGTAATAGAAAAATCGCTGCAGCAGGTAAACATCAATCAGCATCGGAAACGCCACGGGATCGCCGGGCGGCAGTTCATGCCGAGCGACGTGCGTGGGCTTCTGCGCCGAGCCGTTGAGCACTGCTCCGTTTGAGGCGGGAATCGGCGCAGCGTCGGCTTCACGCCGCTGCGCCGGACGGGCTCGCCGGAAGAGCGAGTCGAACCAGGCGATCACGCGGCTCGGCTTGCGAATGGACTCGATGCGCCGCAGAAAAATCAGACCCAGGATCACAGCTCCGATATTCGCGGCCCATATCCCGGCCCAGGGAGCGATCGAGCCTTGCTGCGCCATGTGCGCGCCGGTAACAAAAAGAAAATAATATCCGCCAATCAACACCAGCGTGAGGATCAGCCCGGCGGCCCTCCCGCCCCGTCGAGGCCTGACGCCGATCGGCACGCCCAGCAGCGCGAACACCAGACACGCAGCGGGAAAGGCGACGCGGCGGTGGAATTCAACGCGCGCCTCGCGCCATTGCGGTCCGCGCTCGGCAAGCAACTGGGAAACGGAGCGCTCCGCATCACTCAACGCGACGGTTTTCGGCCCGGTGACGGGATTCGAAATTTCCACCGGAATCTGGCTTTCACCGAAAGTCGTGACGTTGTATCGCCGCGGATCCCGCGGGTCGTACTCGTGCGTGCTGCCGTTCCCCAGATGCAGCTCGATTTGATTGTCTTCGGCCCCGGCCACCACCTGCGCGTCCTGCGCGATGGTCACATCGCTGGTGGCCGCTTGCCCGGAGGATGCCAGGAACACACCGCGCCAACGGGTCGCTGCGGCTTCGACGTCTTGTACGTATAATACGAGGTGCGGAAAGCGCTCGTCGAAGATTCGCGGCTGAATCGCATAAGGCGCTTGCGAAGAAAGCAGGCGCGTTTCCAGGCTGCGCAGCGTGCGCACGGACAAGGGACTGAGCCAGAACGTCAAAACGAGCGTTCCCAGGCCGCAAGCCAGCGCCACACAGCCGATGGGAACCAGCAAGCGGCGCAGGCTGATTCCGGAAGCGTGCAGCGCGACGATTTCGCTGTCTGCGGAAAGCCGGCCCAGGCCGATCAGCACGCCCACCAGCACGGCCATGGGTATGGTGAAGGCCAGCACGGGAATCAGCGAGCACAGGAAAATGAGCAGCACCATGCCGATGCCGCCGGAATGGCGCACGATCAGATCCATCAGCCGTACCAGCTGGGGAACGAAGAAAACGAAAGTGAAAACGGCGAGGCCAAGCGCGGCATGCGAGCCAACTTCGCGTCCGATATATTTATCGAGCAGGCGCATGGGTGCGCCAGAGGATTCTAGCATGGTGCGCGAGAGCGAATGCCTGCGACCAGCCGTGAATTTGCGGAATTTTCCGGAATCGCACAAATCTGCAGATCAAAAGATGCCGATAAACCTCCTGCGAGAGCCTGCCCCTTGAGCCGCGTAAACCTCGTCCTGGTTTGGCACATGCACCAACCGCAGTATCGCGATCCCTCCACCGGGCGTTACCTGCTCCCTTGGACGCGCCTGCACGCCCTGAAGGACTACTGGGGGATGGTGAAAGTGCTCGGGGAATTTCCCGGCGTCCACGCGACGTTCAATTTTGTCCCGCTGCTCGCGGCGCAGATCGAGGAATACGCCACCGGCAAGTTTCGCGAACCGTGGTTCGAGGTCGTGTTCGCGCCGGCCAGCGAATTAGAGCCGGAGCACAAGAGGGAACTCCTCGAGCGCGCTTTCCAGGTGAATGAGATTTACGTCCAGCGATGGCCGCGCTTCGCCGAATTGCAAGCACAGGTGCGTTCTGGCGGCGCCGAAGCTTGTGTCGCGAATTTCAACCAGTGCGACTGGCGCGATTTGCAGCTGCTTTCGCAATTGGTGTGGATGGATGAGGAATACATCGCGAAAGCCCCCGTCGTGAACGTGCTTGCCACCAAAGGGAAGGATTTCACCGAGCAAGATAAGCGCTTCCTGAAGGAAAAGCAGCTCGAACTGCTGGGAGCGGTGCTTCCCGAATATCGCATCGCCGCGGAAAGCGGACAGATCGAGATTTCCACCACTCCTTATTACCATCCGATTCTGCCGCTTCTTTGCGACACGGACATCGCGCGAGTTTCCAACCCCCACACGCCCCTGCCGCAGCCCCCTTTTCGCTTTCCGCAAGACGCGCGCGAACAATTATTGCGCGCGAAAACCTATCACGAACGCGTATTCGGCAAGCCTCCGGCTGGATTATGGCCCTCGGAAGGCTCAGTTTCCGATCAGGCGCTCGAGATCGCTATGGACCTGGGATTTAAATGGTTCGCGACGGACGAGGGCGTCCTGGGGCGTACCCGCAACATCGGCTTCTGGCGCGACGCGGGAGGCTATCCGGAAAACGGTCCGGAGCTTTATACCCCGTGGAAATTGCAGCGCGCCGGAAGAGAAATCTTCGGGTTTTTCCGCGATCACTACATATCGGATTTAATCGGATTCGTATACAGCCGCATGGGGGCGGTAGCGGCAGCCGAAGACTTGCATCGCAGAATTCGCGCCATCGGAGACCGCGAACCCCCAGGCCGCACCGCGACCGTCAGCGTGATCCTGGACGGCGAAAACGCCTGGGAATATTACCCGGAGAACGGGCGCCATTTCTTACGGGAATTTTATCGCCGCGTGCAGGATGATCCGGAAATGCGCGCGCTCACCGTTAGCGAAGCCGTGGAAGCCAACGCCAGCGCTCCGGTGATGGCGGGAATTTTCCCAGCGTCGTGGATTAATGCCAATTTCGACGTCTGGATCGGCCACGCGGAGGACGTGCGCGCCTGGGATCTCTTGCGCGACGCGCGGGAAGTGTACGAGCGCCACGTCGAACGCGCGCCACACCACGGCAAAGCGGGCGTGGCGGCGGACGCATTGCAGCGGGCGTACGAAGCTTTGCTCGCCGCCGAAGGCAGTGATTGGAACTGGTGGTACGGTCCCGAGCATGGTTCGGTGAACGACGCCGAGTTCGATGAGCTGTACCGCAAGCACCTGACGGAAATCTATTCCGCGCTCGGCGAACAGGCTCCGGAGGCCCTGGCGCATCCAATCAAAAAGGCCCCCGAGCATGGCCGTCGCGAAGTCCCGGAATCGTATCTGGAAGTTACCGTGGACGGCCGCGAGAGCAGTTATTTCGAATGGCTGGGCGCCGGGCTGTATCTCACTGGCTCGCGCGGCGGAACGATGCACGGCCGCGGCCGCGTCCTCTCCGAGCTGCGCTACGGGTTCAGCGAAAGACAATTTTATTTGCGCGTGGATCCCGTGCCCGAAGCCATCGCCGAGATTCCCGATTTCCAATTGCGACTCGCGCTGTGGGATTCGCGCGAGACACGCATCACCGTCCGCGTAGCCAAGAGCAAGTTTGCCGGATGCGTTCTGGAACAAGCGGGAATCTGCCCGCTGCACCCGGAGTCGCTGGTGACCGCGGCATACGGGAAAATCATCGAGGTGAGCATGGCCCGCGAACTATTCGATCTGCGAGGCCGACGCGCGCTGCTGATGAGCGTCGCGCTGTGGGAATGCGGTCTGCCGATCGAAGTGCTTCCAGTGGATGGCATGCTGGAACTGGCATTGGGCGAAGACAATTTCGCTTGGAAAATCGAGCCAGAGCGGAAATTGTAGCCCGCCGCGAGCTCATAACCCCCCACGCACAAACTGCGCGTTCTGCGGTCAATCGCACCTTACCAAGCATTAACACGCATTGACATCCGCATCCATTCAGCAGATGCTCGCCCTACCCCTTACGGCAGTCCCTTGGGATCTCACAATCAGGGTAAAGGTGTTCGCGGTGTTGGAGCCGCCCAAGCAGGAACTGGAAGTGTGTTCCCGCGGAGGGCTCCGTGCGTCCGAACGGATATTTTGTCTGCCTCTTCTCCTGCATTCTGGTTGCGGCAATCCTCATCATCACCGTTCACGCAGGTGAGCAGCGCGCGGCGCGCGCGACGCCTACGGCGCAGCTCGCTCTGCGAAACGCGCGTCTGGCCGAAACGCCGGCTCATCCCCCCGCGCCAAAAGCCGGGCGCGGCGCCGACTCGATTCGACTCCCCATAACTTTTGAGCCCAACCTTGGCCAAGCGGATGCGTCCGTGCAGTATGTCGGCCGCGGAATGAACATGACCGTCCTGCTGCGCCCGGATGGCATTTCAGTTGAGACCGCTGGGGGGGCACGCGCCGATTCGACGCTTCTGACATTTCAGTTCGTAAGTGAGACCAAGGCCGCGGCAGAGCGTGCAGAGAGTCCTGCAGTGCCGGACGCTGGCCTGCAACAATCCGCGATACATCCGCGACGCAAGCGGCGCCGCAGCGCCACCGCGGGTATGCGGACCCGCAAGCAAAGTGGGAAGCGGCAATCCCGGCGCCGCGGTCTTCCGGCTCGCCAGCGCGACGGTCTGCACCGGGAACGAGCGCCGAAGCAGCGTCTCCCGCACGAACCGAAGCCCAATAAGCAGCCCAGCAGCCTGCAACGCAGCCCCTCACAGAACGCGCCAGGCCTTGCGTGGCGTGGTCTCGAGAAATTAGGCGGCGAGACGAATTATTTCCTGGGAAACGATCCTGCTTCGTGGCGAACCCACGTGCCGCATTTCGCGCGCGCGGAGGCCGCGGAATCCGGCACGGGCGTCACCTTAATCGCCTATGGAAATGATGCAGACCTGGAATATGACCTGCGTTTCGCGCCCGGCTCCGATCCCGCCAGCCTGCGCCTGAAAATTTCAGGCGGCGACGGCAAACATATTGACCCAGCGGGTGATCTGGTGATGGCCGTCGGCGGCCGCGAGGCCCGCATGAAGAGGCCCTTAATTTACGAGGAATGGCGCGGAACTAATGGAGCAGTTCCAACACGCAAGCCAGTTGACGGAGGCTACGAAATTGCACCCGACGGCACCGTGGGTTTCGCGATAGGCCCGCACGACCCCTCGGCCACGCTGGTGATAGATCCGTCGCTAACGGTCGCCTACTCAACCTTTCTGGGCGGAACGGGCGCCGATGCCGCCAATAGCATCGCGCTGGACTCCACGGGGAAAATTTACATCGGCGGAACGACCACCTCGGCGACGACCTTCGTTGCCACCAACGGAACCAAAATCGGTTTAGGCGGCGGCCCGTCCGATTATTTCATCGCTAAGTTCGATCCCGCCAAGAGCGGTCTGAATTCGCTGGTGTATCTCACTTTTATCGGCGGCAGCGGCGATGAAGAGGGTGGAGCAATTGCCGTGGACGCAAGCGACAACGTCGCAATCGCGGGAACTTCGACTTCCGCCGACTATCCGGTCACCGATGGCAGCGTCCTCACCGCCGCCGCAAACGGTACGCCCGTAAACGACGCCGCAGTCACAGAAATCGATTCGACAGGAGCCAAGCTCATCTATTCCACTTTGTTCGGCGGGAATGGCAATGAAGCTTCGCTCGGCCCCGGCGGCATCGCGATGGATTCCTCTGGGAATATCTTCGTGGCGATGGACACGCAGTCAACGAATCTAACCGTAACTCCTGCGGTGACCTCCACATCTTCCGGACCGTTTCAGTCAACCTATGGCGGGGGAATCAGCGACGGATTTCTCGTAATTTTTCGCCCGGTTGCCACGCCCACCGCGCCGAATCTGAAATATTGTACCTACCTGGGCATCAATGCGCAGGCCACCGTGACGGGCGTAGCCGTGGATTCGGTGGGCAACGCGTACATCGCAGGCTATACGACAAATCCGCTCGAAACCTTGCTCACCACCAATGGCTTTCAGCCGGCGTATGCCGGCGATCCGTACGACGGTTTTGTCATGAAGATTCTGCCTTCCGGCAACGGGCTCGCGGATCTCTCGTACGGAACATATTTGGGCGGTGGAGGTTCGGACAAAGCGCTCGCGATTACGGTAGGCACGGAATTGCCGGGAACGGTTTACGTGACCGGCACGACCCAATCGCCCGATTTTCCCATCACGAAGGGCGCCTCCGGCTCGGTCGCGGCGTATCAAAGCAAACTTAACGGCACCGCGAATGCTTTCCTCGCGGTAATCCCTCAGGACCCGGCCACGGGACTGACGCGCCTCGCCTATTCGACCTATCTCGGCGGTTCGCAGACCGACGCTGGCATGGGCGTATGGCTCGCTGCGCCGAGTCAGGTCTATGTCGCGGGAAGCACCACGTCGTGGGATTTTCCGTGGCAGTTCAATTTTCAAGCCTTCACGGGAGATGCCGACGCCTTCGTCGCCGAACTGAATCCCACGGCAGCGGGCAGCGCCTCGTTGATCGTAGCCACGCCCCTCGGTGGAACTTCCCCCGCCGGCACGAAAGCCACCGCGACTGCAAATGGCGTTGTCGCGGATGCCGCAGGGAACATCTACCTCGCGGGAGCAACAACGGCGGGCGACTTCCCGCAAGCAGGGACCTTGAATAATGGCGTGCAACTCACCTGCGCGAGCTGTCAGCAAACGCCTCCGCTCCCCGACGCCTTTCTCGTGGAGATTGCTCCGAACGCGACGGCGACGCCCAGCGTCTCTTTCAGCATAGGCAAAGTGAACTTCGGTACGCAGCCGATTGGTTCGCCTACCGTGCCGCCGCAAGCGGTAGCGGTGCAGAACACGGGAGGCGCTCCGCTGGCCATTTCCAGCGTCACCATCACTGGCACCGATAGCGGTGATTTTTCAGTCGAGGATTTCGCGTCCTGCACCATCGCGCCCGTTGCCCCCGGAGCAATGTGCTCCTTCGAAATTTCGTACGTACCTTCAGTGGTGGGACCCGAAGGCGCATATTTGAGCCTGACGGACAACGCCACGAATGGCTCACAGGAACTGGAGGTAGTGGGGGCTGGCAGCGGCCCGCTGGCGGTATTTTCGCCAACCAGCCTTAATTTCGGCAGCGCGCCGGTGGGCACCACGCCGGACCTGATTGTGGCCGTCACCAACGCAGGCAATCAGCCGCTCCTGATCTCGAGTATCCAGATCACCGGTGCTTCCGCGTTTCATCCCGGCGGCAGCACTTCTACGAATCTCCAAATCTGCACGATTTCAGGCAGCACCTCGGGAGGAATGCAGCCCGGGTCGCAGTGCTATATCTCGGTGGCGTTCGTGCCGGTCGCGACCGGCACATTCCAGGCACAAATCAACGTCACGGACAATTCGCAAGGCACCCCTGGAGCGGTTCAAGTCGTCTCTGTGCAAGGAATCGCCGTGCCCGCAGCGCCGCTCGCGAACGTCAGCCCCGCCGCGCTGACCTTTGCAACTCAGGCCGTCGGAACCACCAGCGGAACTCAGCCGATCACTCTGACCAATAACGGCAGCGCTCCGCTGAATCTGACGAACCTTGCAATCAGCGGCGCTAATGCTGCAAGTTTCGGTTACTACGCGGGCGGCAGCAACGCCTGCCCGTTGCCGAGCGGGAGCGTCGCCGTCGGCGCGCTGTGCACCATCCTTGTGGACTTCATCCCGCAGAGTCCCGGAGCGGTCAGCGCAACTTTCAGCTTCACGGACAACGCCTCCGGAAGTCCGCAGATGGTCGCTCTCAATGGGACCGGCACAGCGGCGACGGAAGTGTCCGTCAGTCCCACCAGTGTAAACTTCGGAACGCAGACGGTGGGACTTACCACCGCGCCCGTGGGGATCACGTTCACCAACACGGGCAGCTCGGGCATGACGATCCGTCAGATTGCCGTCTCGCCTGCCAGCGCCGTGCAGTTCGCGCAGACCAATAATTGCGCGGCTACGCTCGGGCCGAAGGCGAGTTGCCTGATCAACGCGACCTTCAGCGCGCAGCAGGCCGGAAACTTTGCGGCGGCAATTCTGCTCACCGATGACGCTGTGGAAAGTCCGCAGGCCGTTTCGCTCAGCGGCATCTCGATCCCAGTTTCCGCGACGGTTACTCCTCCGTCTGTCACTTTTGCCAGTCAACTTGCTGGCACAGCTTCCGCGCCGATGACGGTGACGGTGAAAAACACCGGTGCCAGCCCGGCGGTGCTGCAAGTGAGCGGCGCAAGCATTGGAGACGCGGCCGACTTCGCCGTAACGAATAGTTGCACGGCCGCGCTAGCAGCCTCCGCAACGTGCACTCTGGCGCTTACCTTCAATCCAGCAGCAGCGCCAACCGGAAGTACCTGCGGCTCCACGTCCGGCGTGAAGAACTCGGTGCTTTCGATCAACGACAATGCGCCCAACAGCCCGCAAACAATCGCCTTGACCGGATCAGCCACGGACTTCTGCGTGGATCCGCCGGGGCTCACCACGCAAACGGTGACGGCCGGC
Organism: uncultured Acidobacteriota bacterium; assembly: GCA_963804655.1. Lineage (GTDB taxonomy): Bacteria > Acidobacteriota > Terriglobia > Acidiferrales > UBA7541 > Palsa-295. The sequence goes on from CAWDRE010000006.1 coordinate 448,067, forward strand.
GCTTCCGCCGCCTACACAGTGGACCTCGTTTCGTTTACGGGATTTGCCGGATCGGTCACGATGGCGTGCACGGATCCCGCCGCCGCGAGCGCTTGCACCGTGCTCCCGGCCTCAGCGACCGCCTCCGGCACCACGCCGGTACCAATTCAAGTGAGTGTAACTACCACCGCGGGAAGCGCAGCGTCGTCCGCGAAGCCCTTCGGCACGCAGCGCGTCACGCCAATCGCATCGCCGTCGGCGAAGATTCTCCTCGTGGTCCTGCTGCTAATGACGTTCTGGACCGCGGTGCCAGCGCCTCCGCTCAGGCGTAGCGCGCAATTCGCCCGCACAGCCGCCATGGCGATTTTGCTCGCGGTCAGTCTCGCGGCATGTTTCGGTGGCGGCACCGGCGGCAACGCTGTCACCGGCACGCCGACGGGCACCTACACGCTCACGATCACCGCGACGTCCGGTACTACAACTCGGACCATTCCTCTAACGTTGATCGTGCAATAGCAGCAATAGTAGCGGTAGCGCAAGGAGTAGCAGCAACCGCGAGCGGTGCGTTCCGGAAAATTCAGAAGACCTTTACCGCCAGATCGCGCGGCTGCGAGCCAACCGCGATCAGAGCGGTCGGCGGCCGCGGGGGAGAAAGCCCCGGCTGTCCGATCGCGATCGTCTTCGTCCGCACCACGGCAAGATCATTTGAACCGGCATCCACCACCAGCAGGATGTCCCCGCCCGGCGTCAATCGCGACGTTGCCGGCGACTGGCCCACCTGAATCGGCCGGCCCACCTGGCGAGTGTTCACGGCGACCGGCACGATGTGGCCGGCGGCTGAATCAGAGACGTAAAGCGTCTCCGTCAGCGGAGCAAACGCCGCGGAAGTTGGCGACATTCCCAGCAGCAAAAAATCGCCAACTTCGTTGGTGCCGGTATTCACGATCAAAAGTCCGTGCGCCGAACTCGAGGTAATGTAGAGTTCGCCTCCGTCAGGCTTCAATACCAGATCGCTCGGCGCGCCGCCCAGAGCCAGATTGGTCAGCAGCACCCTCCGCTTCAAATCCAGCACGGAAATCTGATCCGAAGAGCCGGAAGTGACGAACGCTTTGGAATTATCCGGCAGGATCACGATCTGTTCCGGATCAGGCGCGGTCGGTATCGCGCCCAGCGGCGCAAGCGTGCTGGCATCCAGAAGCGAAACCGTCGCGTCGTCCCGGTTGGAGACCAGCACCGTCTTTCCATTCGGTGTGACGCGTGCAATCCACGGGCGGCGTCCCGCGCGTCCCCGGGCGACGATCTGTCGTGACGCGGTGTCTATCGCGAGAACCGTGCCCGGCCCCGAAGCAGCCACGTACGCGCGACGGCCGTCTGGCGAAAAATCCAGCGCGTACGGCGCTGCTCCAATCGGGATCCGCGCCACCACCTGACTCGATTCCACGTCGAGAATCCACGCGTAGCCGCCCACGGAACTGAGGCCCCAGATTTCCGGACGCGTAGGATGTGCGCGCAAGCCGCTCGGCCCGGGACCGACCGCAATCGTCGCGACGGGCGAGAGCCTGATCAAATCAATAGCGGAAACTGTTCCGTCGGCGGTGTTGCCAACATAAGCGAATAAGTGCAGGCCCGGACGCAGGAAGGAGGGCCGGAGTTCCACCGCGACTTCGCGGATGGCCAGCCCCGCGAGCATCACAAGAAGAAAGACGAGGCGATAGTTAAAGCGCAGTTTCAATTGATGGTGCGGCCCAGGACGGCGGCAATCTGCCGCGCTTCGCGAATGAGCTGTGCGAATTCCTCGGGCAGGATGGATTGCGGTCCGTCCGAAAGCGCGCGGTCGGGATCGTGATGGACTTCGACGAGCAGCCCGTCAGCGCCCACGGCCACGGCTGCGCGCGAGAGCGGCAGCACCTTGTTGCGGCGTCCGGTACCATGCGACGGATCAACCACAATGGGCAAGTGGCTGCGCTTTTGCACGGCAGGCACGACGCTCAAGTCCAAAGTGTTGCGCGTGAAATCGGAAAATGTGCGCACTCCGCGCTCGCACAGGATCACGTTGTAATTTCCTTCGGACATCAGGTATTCGCCCGCCATCAGAAATTCGTCCAGCGTCGCGGACATGCCGCGTTTCAGCAGCACCGGCTTTTTCGAGCGGCCGGCGCGCTTCAATAGCGAAAAATTCTGCATGTTGCGCGCGCCGATCTGGATCATATCCGCGTATTTTTCGACGAGGTCCAGCGACTCATTGTCAATCGCCTCCGTGACGATTCCCAGGCCGAATTCCTTGCGTACGTCCGCCATAATCTGCAGCCCGGATTCGCCGAGACCTTGAAAGCTATAGGGAGACGTGCGCGGTTTGTACGCGCCCCCGCGGAAAAGCCGCGCCCCGGAGGCTTTCACGTGTTTCGCCACAATGAAGGCCTGCTCGCGCGTCTCAATGGCGCAAGGGCCACCGACCATGGCGACATTCGAATCGCCAAAAAGTACGTCGCCTAAGGCCGTGGGAATCCGCACCACCGTGTTGTCCGCTTTCACGTCGCGGCTGACCAGCTTGTAGGGCTTGCTGACGGGGATGCACTCGACCACGCCCGGCATGGATTCCAGCGACCCAATATCCACGGCGCCGCTGTTGCCCGTGATGCCGATGGCCGTGCGGCCCGCTCCCGGAATCGGATGCGCCTTGTACCCCAACGTCTCGATGCGCTCGCAGACCGCGCGCACTTCCTCGTCGGTTGCGTGTGACCGCATTACCACCAGCATGAATATCCCCCTGGATGAAAGCGAATCCACGAGTTTACTGCATGGGGGAAGGCGGCTGCAAATACACGCCGCAAGAAATCGGCGGCGTGCGCGTGGCTTTACGGCGTCGTGCTTCGCGGGTGTATACTCCCCGCACTCTCGGAGGAAGGAGGCCTTCCCATGCGAAAATACCTCGCGGAATTCCTGGGCACGTTTGTGCTGGTGTTCGGCGGCGTTGGCAGCGCTGTACTGGCAGGCAGCCACATCGGGTACGTCGGCGTCGCGTTTGCCTTCGGTCTGTCGCTGCTGGCCATGGTGTACACCATCGGGCCTATTTCCGGCTGTCACATCAATCCCGCGGTGACGCTCGGCGTGCTGCTCGCGAAACGAATCGGTACGAAGGACGCGGTCATGTACGTCGTCGCCCAGATTTTCGGCGCCATCGTAGCGTCGGCTCTGATTCTATTCATCGCCAGCGGCGTCGCAGGCGGTTACAACTTCGCCGCCGGCGGCCTGGGCGCGAACGGCTACGGCGCGCATTCGCCGGGACTCTATTCCATGCCGGCGGCGTTCGTCGCGGAAGTCATCCTCACGATGTTTCTGGTGGTGACGGTTCTGGGCGCAACTGACGTGAAGGCCCCTGTGGGATTCGCGGGCCTCGCGATCGGTTTGGTGCTCACGCTCATTCACCTCGTCGGTATCCCGATCACCAATACTTCGGTGAACCCAGCGCGCAGCATCGGCCCCGCATTGTTCGTGCAAGGATGGGCGCTCCAGCAATTGTGGTTATTTATAGTCGCGCCGCTCATCGGTGCAGCACTCGCGGCCTTTGCTTACGCCGCGATTCGCCTACCTGATACGGTGATCACTACGCCGGCGGGCGAACGCGCTCTCGCGAGCGAACAGGCTCAGCGCACTAACCGCAAATAGCGAAACAAGCAGGCGAAACGCCGAGCGAATGAAGACGAACCCGAAATCCAGTGGTGGCGCAGCGGTGCGCGTACTGTCCTTGCGCACCATCCGCCGCACCGAATTGCAGGACGTCACCGACAAGATTGCCGCGGCCGTGCGCGATTCCGGATGCGCCAGCGGCGTCTGCCATCTGTACGTCCCGCACACCACGGCCGGCGTAATCATCAATGAGGGCTACGATCCAGCGGTGGCGCACGATATCGAGTCCGCCTTTGACCGGCTTGTTCCACGCGTTGCCAATTCATCCCACGCGGAAGGGAACTCCGATTCGCACATCAAGACGGCCCTCGTCGGCTGCACCGAAACCATCTGGATCACGAGCGGGCGACTCGCGCTCGGGCGCTGGCAGGCCATCTTCTTCGCGGAATTTGACGGGCCCAGAAGTCGTGAGTTGCACGTCAAGATCGTTCCGGACGCTTTGGCGTGAAGTAGATTCCGTTTGGCGGTAAACTCTTTCCCCATGAGACGCTTCATACAAGCGGCGGCCGCAGTCTCGCTTCTCGTCCTCTTCGCCAATATCGGAATTTCGGCGGGTGTCGAAAATCTATCCATCGAAGTCTTGGGTGACCAGCAAGTGGCGGGAAGCCTGTTCGTCGTGCGCATCAGAAATAACGGAGAAAAGCGTCTGACCTATTGCATGACGATGTGCGGAAAAATTATTGATGCGGCGGGCACCGCGAAAGTACCGGCCTTCACGGTGCAAAAACGCGTGCGCAAACGGTGGGAGATTCAGTTGTGGCGCTGCAACGCCGGCGATAGCGTTGCTTCCCGCATCATCCATGGCGGCGAAATCGAGGAATTCAAGATCAAACTTGTGGACCCTGGCACCTACCGCCTGCGCCTCCCCTATAAGGATGTGAGCGTGGAAGGCGTGGGTTTTCATTGCGAAGCGATAGACGATCCCAAAGACATGAAGCAGGCCGTGTCCGACGAGTTTGACGTGGTTGCCAGGACCAAATGAATCTCGGCGCATACATTCAGGTTCCCTTCTGCCAGACCAAATGCACGTATTGCAATTTCCACACGGGAGTCGTCGCGCGCGACAAGTACCAACCGTACGCTGCGGCAATCTGCAGTGAAATATCCGCGCTGGCCGCCCAGGAAGAATTCGCAGCGCTGCGTGGCGCGACGATTGACAGCGTTTATTTCGGCGGCGGCACTCCAAGCCTGCTGGAACCCGCCGCGCTCGCAAGAATTCTGGATTCGCTGCGCGCGAATTTCGGCCTGGGCTCGCTCGTAGCGCAGCCCGCAGCGTTAATTCCAGAAATAACGCTGGAAGCCGACCCGGAAACCATCACGGCTGAGAAGGCAGCAGCGTGGCGAGGTGCCGGATTCAACCGCGTCAGCCTGGGCGCGCAGTCATTCAATGATCGCGAGCTGCAAGCGGCGGGCCGGATGCATCGCCGCGCCGATATTTTCGCCGCGGCACAGACCTTGCGCGCGGCGGGATTCCGCAACGTCAGCATGGACTTAATCGCCGGGTTGGCACACCAGACGCGTGAATCGTGGGATGAATCCGTAGCCCGTATCCTGGACATCCGCCCCCAGCACATTTCGATTTACCTCCTCGAAATTGACGAAGGCAGCCACCTCGGCAGCGAATCGCTGGCAGGCGGCAATCGCTATAGCGCGAAAGCGATTCCCAGCGACGATGCCATGGCGGAATTCTACGACGCGGCGTGCGCGCGGCTGGCCGCCGCCGGCTACGAGCACTACGAAATCTCCAACTGGGGTCTGCCCGGCTTTCATTCGCGCCACAATCTCAAATATTGGCGCCGCGAACCATACCTCGGCCTCGGCGCGGGCGCGCACTCCTTCGACGGAGCGCGACGATGGTCGAACATCCATGATTCCGCAAACTACGTCGCCTACGTCGAGCAGGGAATTTCGCCGCGAGAGCAGCTCCAGCCAGTCGCGCCGCACGAAGCGCTCGAAGAGGAATTATTCCTCGGCCTGCGGCAGCTCGCAGGCATTGATCTGGCGCAGATCGAGCGCCGCTACCGCGTCAATCTGCGCGAGCGGATCGCGCCGTTGCTCCGCGATGGGCTCGTTGAGTTCGCTGGCACGCGATTGCGCCTCGCACCGGATCGCTTGACCGTTTCAAATGAAGTGTTCGTCGAACTACTGGAAGAGGGAGTAGCGCGTGCCTAGGGCAACAGAAGACGCAAGCAAGCCAAGCAGCGTTGTAGATCTGCGCAGCGACACCGTCACGCGTCCAACGCCCGCGATGCGCGCCGCCATGGCCGCCGCCGAAGTTGGCGACGACGTTTACGGCGAAGACCCCACGGTAAATCGCCTGCAGGATCGCGCCGCGGAAATTTTTGGGCGCGAAGCGGCTCTGTTTGTCCCCACCGGATGCATGGGAAATCTTCTCGCCATCATGGGCTGGACGCGCCGCAGCAACGAAGTGATTTGCGAGCAGCGCGCGCACGTGAACCTCTACGAGCTTGCCTCCATGTCCGCGGTGGCCGGCGTCATGCCGCGCGCGATTCCGGCGCCGGACGGAATTTTAGCCTGGGATCTGATCGAGCCGGCGATACGCGAAAAAATCTACTATGACTCGCAGACCGCGCTCGTGACGCTGGAGAACACGCACAATATGCACGGCGGCACCGTGTATCCAACTGCCGTCGCGGAAGACATTTGCGAGCGGGCGCACTCGGCAGGCCTGCGCGTGCATCTCGACGGTGCGCGCATTTTCAACGCGGCGGCCGCGCTCGGCCAGAACGTGGCGGACATCACGCGAAAGTTCGACTCAGTTATGTTTTGTTTGTCGAAGGGGCTGGGCGCGCCGGTGGGCTCGATGCTTCTTGGGCCGCGCGAATTCATCGAGCAGGCGCACATAAATAGAAAAATGCTCGGCGGCGGGATGCGCCAAGCCGGAGTGCTGGCCGCCGCCGGCTTGCTGGCGCTGGAAGAATCGCCCAAGGGCCTGCCGCGCGACCACGAAAACGCGCAATATCTCGCGAAGGGCTTGGCCGCCGTCCGGGGAATCACAATTGATCCCAAGCGTGTAGTAACCAACATCGTGATCTTTGACGTCCAAGGCGCGGGCCGCACGGCCGCGGAAATTTGCGACGATTTGGCGCTCAAGAATATCCTCTGCGCGCCGACCGCCAAATATTCGGTTCGCATGGTGACGCACTGCGACGTGGACCGCGCCGGAATCGAGCGCGCCATCGCGGCAACCGGCGACGTACTGGCCCAGCGCGCTTCCGCTCCGGCCGCCGCTCGGTAGTTTGCCGCGAGCGACGCACAAGATCTCAAGTCATGGCCTCCGCATGCATCTCGGCTCGGAGGCCATAATTCAAGTTTCAATCATTTCATTCATTTTGTTCGGGAGGATTTAATGGGGAAGTTTCTCCGAACCGCTGCAATCGCCTTTCTCGCACTGGCATCCTCCACCACACACTACGCGCTGGCGCAATCGCCGCACCGTGCCAGCGAATCGGGTAGCGACTGGCCTTACTACGGCCACGACGCCGGCGGCATGCGCTACTCGCCGCTGAAGCAGATCAATCGGGAAAACGTCGCGACATTGAAGGTCGCCTGGACATTTCACGTGGGCGATATTTCCGACGGCAGCGGCGGCAAGAAGCGCAGCGGCCTGGAAACCACGCCGATCCTGGTGGATGGCACTCTCTATCTCACCACCGCTTTCAACCGTGTAATCGCGCTGGACCCGGAAACCGGAAAACAACGCTGGGCTTACGATCCGATGATAGACGTCGCGGGAGCTTACGGCGATGGTTTGATCAATCGCGGCGTCGCAACCTGGCTCAACCCCGAGCACGCGAAAGGAAATCCGTGCCGCAGAATAATTTTCGAGGCCACCCTCGACGCGCGCCTGATCGCGCTCGATGCCGCCACCGGCGAACCGTGCATGGCTTTCGGCTATCGCGGTCAAATCAGCCTCCGCAACGTCGCGCGCTACGTCCCCTTTCAATATCACATGACCTCCCCGCCCGCTGTGATTGACGACATCGTGGTGGTTGGCTCGGCCATTGACGACAACTCCCGCGTGGACATGCCCAGCGGCGTGGTTCAAGCTTTCGACGCGCGCACCGGTAAGCTGCGCTGGAAATGGGAGCCGCTGCCTCCGAACGCAGATGAGGAAAGCACGCAGCAAAGCGCTGACGCCAAAACGTGGCGCACCGGAGCAGGGAACGCCTGGACGGCGATGGTCGTAGATCCGGAACGCGATCTCGTGTTCGTCCCCACTGGCAGCGCCAGCCCGGATTATTACGGCGGCCTGCGGCCCGGCGATGACAAATGGGCCGATTCGATTGTGGCGCTGCACGCCAAGACCGGAGAATTGGCCTGGGGCTTTCAGCTCGTGCATCACGATCTCTGGGATTACGATTCGGCGTCTCCTCCGTTGCTGGCGACCGTGCGACACGACGGAAAAGATGTGCCGGTGGTGATTCAAGGTAACAAGACGGGTTTCCTTTACGTTTTGCATCGCGACACCGGCATCCCGGTTTTTCCGGTCGAAGAAAAGCCCGTCCCGCAGACCGATGTTCCCGGAGAAGTCACTTCTCCCACGCAGCCGTTCCCCTCGACCCCGCCTGCCGTCAGCCCGCAAAAGTTGACCGCGGACGACGCGTGGGGCATCACTCCGGACGATCGCGATTACTGCCGCGATCGAATCAAGAGCATGCGCAACGACGGGCTCTTCACTCCGCCGAGCGTCAACGGTTCGCTTTCCATACCAGGCAATGTTGGCGGCATGAACTGGAGCGGTTATGCCTATGACCCGCAGCACGCCCTGCTCTTGGTCAATACGAATAATTTGCCGTCCAAAATGCGCGTGATCCCGGCGGATAAGTTCTGGGATACGGCAGATGCGAACGCCGAAGATGGCGAATACACGCGCCAGCAGGGAGCTCCGTACGGCATGTTTCGGACGTTTATCTTTGCGAAGGCGCATCGCTTGCCGTGCGCGCCGCCGCCCTGGGGAATGCTCACTGCCGTGGATATGAATTCCGGCACGATCCGCTGGCAGGTACCGCTGGGTTCGCTCGCGCCACAGAAGCCCATCGTTCCCGTGGGCGCGCCGAGCCTGGGCGGACCGATTGTCACCGCCGGCGGAGTGGTCTTCATCGCCGGAACCATGATTGACCCCACATTTCGCGCATTCGACGTCGAAACCGGCAAAGAGGTTTGGAGCTCGGCGCTTCCCACCAGCGGCGGCGCCACGCCGATGACCTACCAGCTGCGCCCCAATGGAAAGCAGTTCCTGGTGATCGCGGCCGGTGGGCATGCCAAAGTCACCGAAGAAAAACAAAGCGACGCGATCGTGGCATATACGCTGCCCTAAATACTTTCGGCGCTTTTCGTATGATATAAATGAAAAGCGAACAGCGAGATAAATTCTGGTTATGCGCGAGGGCACGTGGAATTTGCACTGACCGATGAACAGCAGCAGCTTCGGCGAACCGTGCGCGAGTTCGCCGAAGGCGAAATCCTGCCGCACGTGATGGAGTGGGACGAAGCCTCGAAATTCCCTTCCGAATTGATACCCAAGCTGGCCGAAATGGGCTTCCTCGGCGTGATTTTCCCCGAAAAGTATGGCGGCGCGGGCATGGGCTACGCCGAATACGCCATTATCATCGAGGAATTGTCGCGCGTGGATGGCTCGGTGGGCATCATCGTCGCCGCGCACAATTCGCTGTGCACCAATCACATCTATAAATTCGGGACCGAGGACCAAAAGAAAAAGTACGTAACACCGCTCGCACAAGGCAAAAAGCTCGGATGCTGGTCGCTCACCGAACCCGAGGCTGGCTCCGATGCCGGCGGCACGCGCACAAAAGCAGTGAAGAAAGATGGCAGTTGGCTCATCAATGGCTCGAAGACCTTCACCACTAACGGCCATTACGCCGACGTATGCGTGGGTATGGCCGTCACCGACGCCGCAAAAAAGAGCCACGGAATTTCGGCGTTCATCATCGAGAAGGGAACGCCCGGATTCAAGCCTGGAAAGAAAGAAAATAAACTGGGGCTGCGCGCCAGCGACACCAGCGAAGTAGTCTTTACGGATTGCAAGGTGCCGGCGGAAAATCTGCTGGGCAAAGAGGGCGAAGGATTCGTCAACAGCCTGCAAATCCTCGATGGCGGCCGGATTTCGATCGCTTCACTGGGTCTCGGGATGGCACAGGGCGCCTATGAATGTTCGGTGCGTTACGCCAAGCAGCGCAAACAATTCGGCAAAGCCATCGCGGAGTTTCAGGCCATCCAGTTCAAGCTCGCGGACATGGCCACGCAGATCGAGGCGGCGCGCCTGCTCACCTATCAAGCTGCGTGGCTTGCCGATCGCGCCATCGCAGCGGGGAATTACGACGCACGCATCACCAAGGAATCCAGCATGGCGAAGCTTTACGCCGGCGAAGTGGCCGTGCGCGTCGCCAATGAAGCCGTGCAGATTCACGGCGGCTACGGCTTCATCAAGGATTATCCGGCGGAAAAATTTTACCGCGACGTCAAGCTCTGCACCATCGGCGAGGGCACCAGCGAAATCCAGCGCATGGTCATCGCGCGCCAGATTCTAGGACAGAAATAGTCCGGACGCGCTGCGAGCGCCCTTACTGCAATTCGGGCCTAGGCGATGGAATCACACCCGCCGCGGGATCGCCAACTCTCGTGACGGACATCGCCCGAATCTGTAATAATCGCTTCCAGTGTTACCATTCCCAAGCTGTAATTGACGTCGCTATGACTGTGTCCGTCGAAAAATGGGCCGAGCAGGTACGCGCGGGAGATGTGCGAGCGATTTCGCGCGCCGTATCGGCCATCGAGAATCGCGACGCCGAAGCGGAAGAAATCCTCCGGCAGCTTTTTCCGCACACTGGTCGCGCCTATCGTATCGGAATCACCGGCGCGCCGGGAACAGGCAAGAGCACGCTGGTGGATCGTCTCGCCGCGCGCTACCGCAGCGAGAAGAAGACCGTGGGCATCATTGCCGTGGATCCTTCGAGTCCATTCACAGGCGGCTCGATTCTGGGCGACCGCGTGCGCATGCAAGGTCATGCCACGGATACGGGCGTGTTCATAAGATCCATGGCCACGCGCGGATTCCTCGGTGGATTGTCACAGGCCACCAGAGATACGACCCTGCTTCTCGACGCCGCCGGAAAAGAAATCATTCTGGTCGAAACCGTCGGGGTGGGGCAGGGCGAAATCGAAATCGTGCGCCTCGCGGATTGCACCCTGGTAGTCCTCATGCCCGGCATGGGCGATGACGTGCAAAGCCTCAAGGCCGGCCTGATGGAAATTGGCGACATCTTCGTGCTGAATAAGTCCGACCGCGAAGGCGCCGACCGCTTCGAGCAGCAGTTGAAAGCGATTCTCCAGCTGGTTCCGGAGCGCGACGGCTGGAAGCCCCCGGTGGTGCGCACCATCGCCACGGAAAACAAAGGCATCGCGGAGTTGGAGCAGCAGATCGCGCGTTTTCGCCAGCATTTCGAGAAAGCGCGCGAGCGCAAGTCGCGCGAAATCACGCACTGGAAAGAATGGATTTTGCAGTTGCTGGAAACGCGGCTGATGGAGCGCGTCGCGAAAGACCATTTGAGCGAAGCACAGCTCGACGCCATTGCGGCTCAAGTGGCCGACCGAAAAATCGATCCTTACGGCGCCGTGAACGAGATTCTGGCGCGCGCGGGGCTTGGGGAGAAACGTTGAGACTGGGGAACCTGGAATTTCACGTCTTGCTCGATGGGCACGTTTATTTGGATGGCGGCGCGATGTTTGGCGTGATACCGAAAGTGATGTGGGAAAAGAAAATTCCGCCGGATGCGCGGAATCGCATTCAACTGGCTATGAACTGCCTGCTCGTCCGTGCGGCAGGCAAGACGATCCTGGTGGAAACCGGCGCCGGTGGAAAAATGAACCCGAAACTGCGGGATATCTACGGTCTCGACGGTCCTTTCCTCCTCGATCGCTTGCGCGACCACGGCCTCGACCGCACCGAAATTGATATCGTGATCAATACGCACCTGCACTTCGATCATTGCGGCGGAAACACGCGGCTCGAAAAGGACAAACTCGTGGCTTCCTTTCCCAGCGCGAAGTATGTCGTCCAGCGCGGCGAATTCGAACACGCCAAGCACCCCAACGAGCGCGATCATGCTAGCTACATCCCGGACAACTATGTGCCCATTGAATCCTCCGGGAAAATGGCGTTGCTCGAGGCCGACCGCGCCATCGCCCCGGGTGTGGAACTGATTCGCGTGCCCGGCCACACCGCCAATATGCAATGCGTGAAACTAACGGGCGGCGGGCAAACCGCATTCTTCTTCGCCGACCTCGTGCCCACCACGGCGCATCTTCCCTTGCCATGGATCATGGGCTTCGACCTCTATCCGATGACCACGCTCGAAAACAAAAAGAGGTGGATTCCGGAAGCCATCCAGGAGGGCTGGATCGCTCTCTTCGCGCACGATGCAAAGACTCCCGCCGGACATCTGCGCGATCGCAACGGTGTTTGGGAAGTTGAACCGCTCAAGGTGGACTGAGAATGGCGAAAACAGCAAAACGACGCAGGACGGCAGGATCCAGCTCGCAGAAAGAAATCGTCAGCATCGGCATCATCGGCGGCAGCGGCCTCTACCACATGGCGGGCCTCTCCGATACGCGCGAAGTGCGCGTGAAAACTCCGTTCGGGAATCCTTCGGACGCGATTGTAATCGGCACGCTCGAAGGCAAACGAGTCGCTTTTCTCGCGCGCCACGGCCGCGGCCACGTGTTTTCGCCCAGCGAGATCAATTATCGCGCCAACGTTTGCGCGATGAAGATGCTGGGCGTCGAGCGTATCATTTCCGTCAGCGCGGTGGGCTCGCTGCGCGATGACTTGCCTCCCATGGATTTCCTGGTCCCCGACCAGTTCTTCGATCGCACGAAGAATCGCGCAGCCACCTTTTTCGGCGGCGGAATTGTCGCGCACGTCGGCTTCGATAAGCCCACCTGCACGCACCTCTCGGCGCACGTAGCGGGAGCTTGCGAGCGCGCCGGCGTGAAAGTTCATCGCGGCGGCACCTACGTCTGCATGGAAGGTCCGCAATTTTCCACGCTCGCGGAATCGCACACCTACCGCCAGTTGCGCTTCGACGTAATCGGCATGACCAACCTGACCGAAGCCAAGCTCGCGCGCGAAGCCGAAATCTGTTATGCCACAGTCGCCATGATCACCGACTACGATTGCTGGCATCCCCAGCACGATGCCGTCACGCTCGCCGAGATCATCGAGAATTTGGCGCGCAATACCGCCAACGTGCAAACCGTGCTGCACGAAGCCGTCCGGGCATTACCTGCGGAGCGCGGCTGCAAGTGCGAAAAGGCCCTGGCTCACGCAATTGTCACGGACCGGGCGCTAATTCCGGCAGCAACGAAAAAGCGTCTGGCTCCGATCATTGGCAAGTATATTGATTAGCCGCCGGCGCTTGGCGCTGTGCGCTGATTTATCCTCAATACAGGGAGAACGCATGTCCTTACTGGTAGTAGGGTCCGTGGCATTTGATGGAGTTGAAACGCCGCACGGGAAGCGAGACCGTCTGCTCGGCGGCGCGGCCAGTTACATCGCCCTCTCCGCCTGCCATTTCGCGCCGGTACGCATGGTCGCGATTGTCGGCGATGATTTTAGCGAAAAAGACATGGCGGTGTTCAAGCACCGGCGCATTGATCTCGCCGGCGTCGAGCGCGCCGCTGGCAAGACGTTCTACTGGGCCGGCCGCTACAACCAGAACATGAACGAACGCACCACGCTGGTCACCGAACTCAACGTCTTCGCAAACTTTAAGCCGACCTTGCCGGATTCTTACACCGATTCTCCGTTCATTTTTCTCGGAAATATTGACCCCGCATTGCAACGCTCCGTCCTCAAGCAAGTGCGCCGCAAGCCGAAGCTCGTCGGCATGGACACGATGAATTACTGGATCGAGCGCACCCCTGACGAACTGAAGGAAACCCTGACGCACATAGACGTGTTAGTGATCAATGACGACGAAACGCGCCAACTCACCGGCGAGCACAACCTCACGCGCGCCGCGAAAGCGATCTTCAAGATGGGTCCGAAAACGCTCGTCATCAAGCGCGGCGAGCACGGCGCGTTGATGATCCACGAAAAATTCTTGTTCTCTGTCCCGGCCTATCCGCTGGACGAAGTCCATGACCCCACCGGCGCCGGCGATAGCTTCGCGGGCGGCTTCATGGGATACCTGGCGGGCGTGGGCAAAATCACCGAGCATACTCTGCGCAACGCCATGGTCTATGGGTCGGTGCTCGGCAGCTTTGCCGTGGAGAAATTCGGCGTGGAGCGTCTGACCAGACTCACGCGCCGCGAAATCACCGCGCGCGCGCGTCTATTTTCGAAGCTGACTTCGTTCAAACTATAAAACCGCTGGCGCTGCCTCCGCGCGGGAGGCGACAGCCGAACGAAAATGATATTCTTCGCCGGGCAAGCGATCTGCGCTTGCGGCCGCGATTGTGTTGCATATGTAGCGAAGTTGGAGTCGCAGCGGTGAAAAAGAAAGCCAAACCCCGCAAGAAGTCTCCTGCACGCTCCAACGCCAAACGCTCCAAGCAGGCCGCTCGTGCCGGCCACCCCGCGCTGAGCCAGAGCCTCTCACTGCTTTCCGAGATCAGCCAGGAAATCACTTCGATTCTGCAGCGCGACGAACTCTTCCGCCGCATCGCGGAACGCGTGAAAAAAGTCGTGGACTATCATCTCTTCAGCGTGATGCTCTGGAACGAAAAGGTCACCCAACTCGAAGGTGTTTTTTCCGTGCACTTCGGGGAGCCCATTCCGGCGCGCTTTCGCGTCCCCCTCTACAAAGGCATCACGGGACACGCCGCTGGCGAACGCAAGCCGTTTCGCGTGGATGACGTCCGCAAGGATCCCCGCTACGTGGAATTTCCCAATAGCGCCAGCGTGCGCTCCGAACTCGTGATTCCGCTGCTGCTCCAGGGCCGCTTGATCGGCGTTCTGGATCTGGAAAGCATCAACCTGAACGCCTTCACCGTCGAGCACGAGCGCATGCTTGGAATTCTGGGCTCATACATCGCCATTGCCCTGGAAAACTCACGCCTTTACGCGGCGTCGCGAGAAAACGAACTTCGTTTGCAAGGCGACCTGGACACGGCGCGCGATATTCAACGCCAATTGCTTCCACAAAAGCCGCGCAAAATCCCGGGGCTCGATCTTGCTGCCGTTTACGAGCCGGCGCGGGAACTTGCCGGAGACTTTTACGATTTTCTGCCCCATGACGATGGCTGCCTGGCGATCGTGGTCGGCGATGTCTCCGGCAAGGGAACTGCTGCGGCGCTCTACGCTTCTATGGCCATCGGCATACTCCGCGAACACACCGCCGATCACGCCCTGCAGCCCGCGGAGTTGTTGGCAATTTTGAATGGCCGCATGTGCGCTTCGCACATCAGCCCCGGATTCGTGGCGCTCCTCTTTGCGCTCTACAACATGGAAAAGCACGAACTGCAGATTGCCAACGCCGGGATTCCGCGGCCGATCCTGGTGCGCGACGGCCGCAGCGAGGAACTAAAAATTGACGGCACCCCCTTGGGCATTTTCCCCGACCTCGATTACGAAGTTCTACGGCTCGCGATCCAGCCGCGCGATATTTTGATTTTGGCTTCCGACGGCATCCTGGAATCCATGAATTCCCGCGAGGAACAGTTTGGCTTCGAACGCCTCGCGGAGACGATGCGCGCCCTCCGGCCCGGCGCGTCGTCCGGGGAGATTTGTTCGACGATCCTCGCGGCCACGGACAAATTCAGCGGTCGGCCGGAAGAACCCCACGATGACCGTACGCTGGTAGTACTGCGCATCCACGGGAACGGCTCGCACCCTCGATGAATCTTCACTTCGCGCGAGCAACTCGCACTCGGCCAACTAGCAGCGAGCAAATGTTGGTAGCTCGTGGTTTCCGGCACGACAAAATAGCAGTGGGATCAATGCGGCCGTAGCCGCGGAGGGGCCGGTTTTCGGGCCGCCGAGCCCCAGCAAATTAAAGTTCGGCGCTTAACTACAGACCCGCGTTCCGGTAGAATCCCGCCGGCACAGGACACGGGGGTGTCATGCTGCACGATCTCGACTCTTACATTCTCTTGCGGCTGATTCTGGCCGCTGCCCTGGGCGGCATCATCGGCCTGGAGCGCCAACTCCGCCGCAAGCCCGCCGGTATTCGCACCAATATGCTGATTTGTTTCGGCGCGGCGTTATTCACCATCATTTCCTATGTGATGGCCGGTGAAGTGACGGGCGACCACACCCGTATCGCGGCGCAAATTATCCCTGGGATCGGCTTCATCGGCGCTGGCGTCGTGATCCGCGAGCGCGGAGCGGTGCTCGGAATCACCAGCGCGGCCACGATTTTCGTGATGGCCAGCATTGGAATGGCGGTCGGCGCGGGGATGCTGGCGACTGCGATTTTCGCCACGTTGTTCGTGCTCGTGGCGCTCGTCGCGCTCGGCATCCTGGAAGACCGCCTGGGACTGCACACGCAACTGATGGTCTTTCAATTGACCAGCTCCACGGCGCCCGCTGAGCTGCTGATTTCGGCTCACAGGATTGTCGAAGAGGCGCACGTTCCGGCCCGCCGCTGGCAAACTCACAAGCGCGACGATGCCATGGTGGTGGACTTCGAAGCCGAGGTCAGCTCCCCGCAGGAACGCGAGCTCCTCACGAAATTCGGCGCGCTGAATGCCAAGGTGGAAGTGCGGCCGTCAATCGCGTGACGCCCGGCACGCGCATTCCGAGCACGTGCCGCATAGCGCGGCGGTTCCCATTCACCCCAGCCATTTCGCATAAGATACCAGCCGTCGTTCCTTAGCCCCAATCAACTCCCGGCGCGGCCAACCAAACACAGCCGAAGGGAATCCGAGTTGACGGTTGTGCGCTGGGATGCTATCAATTCTTGACTGATATTTGGGCGACTTGCAGGCGATTCGATCGCTTTCCTCGTTCCGCTATCCCGGCGCTGGTAACGAAGGGCACGCAAGCATTCGCGAATTCTAAAGCTGAAAATTACAGGAGGACAGGATTGATGTTTTTGCGGTGGACCGCGCTCGCGATGCTGGTGTTGATGGCCATAGTTGCTTCGAGCTGTACCAACAGCAGCAACGTGCAGCCCAATCCCACGCCGGCCATTACCGCCCTCTATCCCTCCAGCATCACCGCCGGAAGCCAATCCTTCACCCTTAATATCGCCGGCACCGGTTTCATCGCCGGATCGTCCGGCACGTCCACCGCTTATTGGAACGGCTCTCCGCGCACCTCCACCGTGAACCTGAATACGGACGAAATCGCGATCACCGTTCTGGCGTCGGATGTGGCGACCGCCGGGAGCGCGGCCATCACGGTGTCAAACCCCATACCGGGCGGGGGCGTCAGCCAAAATGCGGCCACCTTTCAAATTTATCCGGCGCAACTCAATGCTCCACAGATTTCAAGCATCAGTCCCACCACGGCGGCCCCGAAGGGTGCTGCTTTCACTCTCACCGTAAACGGTGCGAATTTTCTTGCCGGCAATGCGGACATGCTTTGCAGCGCCACGCCACCTCCCGCGCCGTATTCCGGCTCCGTGGTGTCCTGGAACGGCACTCCGCTCTGCACCACTTTCGCGAGTTCCACACAATTGACGGCGCAGGTCACCGCCGCCAACATCGCCACGGCGGGATGCAACAGCGTCAGCGTGTTCACCTACGGCGGCGGTGGAAACGTTGTCTATTCACCTTCGCTCAGCTTCATTGTCTATTCCAGCGGCACGCCCGTGATTTGTTCGATCTCGCCTGCCAGCGTGGTGGCGGGAGCGCCTGCCTTCACTCTATCGGTGGCCGGCGCGGGTTATGGTTCGTCTTCCACAGTCAATTGGAATGGCAGCTCGCGCACCACTACATTCGTCAACGCGAACACCTTGCAAGCCCAAATCACCGCCACGGATGTTGCCAAGGTCACCACGGCGTCCGTCACGGTCACAGGTTCAGGTTCCGGAGGCGGCACGTCTGCGCCGGTAAACTTCGTCGTTTCGCCGACTCCGCCCGCTACCCCCACGATCACTTCCGTTTCGCCCACCACAGCCACCGCGGGCGGCGCTGCGTTCATCCTCACCGTGACCGGCACGAACTTCATCCCCGCCTCGGTGGTTGATTGGAATGGCGGAGCGCGCACCACCACCTACAAGAGCGCCACGTCATTGCAGGCGGCCATTCAGGCATCCGACATCGTCACAGCCGGCACCGCCGCAATCACCGTGGTCAACTTCGGCGACAACGGCGGAGTAGCTACATCCGCGCCTCTGAGCTTTACGATTTCCTCCGCTTCCAGTTCGGCGGCCAGGTTCCCGCAGGTCGTCTCCGTCAGCGCCCTCAACGGGCCGGCAAACGGACCCAGCGAAGCTCCGGCCATCAGCGCCGACGGCCGTTACGTGGCTTTCTATTCGCAAGCGAAAAATCTGGTGTCGCAACAAGCCTCCGGCAATATTTTTGTGCGTGACACTTGCGTCGGAGCGGCGAATTGCACGCCGAAAACCATCGCCGTGGATGTCGCTCCCGACGGCAGCGCTCCCAACGGCAAGACCGGCCGCCAAGTCGCCATCAGCGCCGACGGCCGCTTCGTCGGATTCATTTCCCGCGCCACGAATCTGCTGCCCGCCACTTCGGCCGCGGCTCCCGGCTATTGGGAACTCTACGTACGCGACTTGTGCTTCGGCAGCGACGCGCCATCGGGATGCGTTCCCAACACGGAAATGATTTCCGTCGGCGGTGACGGAGACTCCGCGAACGCGCCGAGCGCCAGCCCGTCCCTCAGCGGTGATGGCCGCTACGTTGCATTCGTTTCCGCAGCCACAAATCTTGCTGCCACGGGCATCTCAGGCGCTCAAGTCTATATTCGCGACACCTGCGCGGGACCCACCGGCACGAAAGCGTGCCTCCCCAGGACCATTTCAGTTCCGCTGGACGCGGAAGATCTGGCAATCACCGCGCAAGCGGGGCGTCCAGCAATTTCCGCCGACGGCAGATACGTAGCGTTTGAAATGTGGGCTAGCGCATCCGCGGCGCAATCCGCCGTAAGCACTTCACAAATCGTTCTGGCGGATACATGTCTCAGCATTGAGGCTCCCGTGGTTTGCAATCCTTCCGCGCAGAGAATCTCCTACGCGCCGGACGGTTCGGCCCTGAGCGGAGCGAACATTTCGCCCTCGGTCAGCGGCGATGGCCGCTTTGTGGTGTTCGAAACGCAGCCGGCGGAGTCGGCCACAGGCAACACAGGCAGCGCCAGCAGAGCCCTTCTGCGAGATACATGCGTAGGCCAGACGGCGCCCGACGATTGCACCCCTTCAACGACTCTGATAGCCGGCGACGCCAGCAGCGCAACCGCGAAAATGCAAAGTTTTTCGCCGGCCATTAGCGCCTCGGGAAGGTACATCTCCTTCGTGTCTGGAAGCGGCCCGAGTGCTCCGGCCGGTCAGGTCACCACGGAAGGCTCGCTGCTGGTACGCGACACCTGCTTCGCCGCGGTTACGGCATGCACGCCGCGCACTTATGCGGTTCAGCCAAATGCTGCTGCGCAAGGCACCGCGCATGCGACGCTCGCAAGTTCAACCAATGCGGGTGCGGCGAAGGCGTCGTCCTTGATCGCGGATAAGTACAGCGCCGCGCCGGTCAGCGCCGATGGGCGTTTCGCGGCGTTCTACGCGCCCGATACCGTCGCGGCGGAACCCGCCAGCGGCATTGGCGACGTGTACCTGACCATTACGCCTTTCCAGTAGCCCGAATACTTCGCACGGACCCGCCAAGCCGCCGATTTCAGCAACGTAGGACTACTGCTCGGATGTAAACACCCGCGCGAGCGCGGCTGGACTCGCTGCACAAAATTCCTTATTCTCCTTTGCGGCACATGCCGCAAACTCTCAAGCCTGCACCACTCCACTCCGGCGCTTCGGTGCGCATCCTCTCGCTCGCGAGTCCCGTGGATGAATCCCGCCTCGCCTCGGGCATGCAGGAAATTGCGCGTCTCGGCTACCAGCCCAAGCTCGATCGCGAACGCGCGCTGGCCCGCGGCGGATTCTTCGCCGGCTCCGCCGCCATGCGCAGCGCGGCGCTCCGCGAAGCGCTGACGGAAACTGACACCGCCGCGATTTTCTGCTCGCGCGGCGGTTACGGCTCGAATTACTTGCTGGAAGGCCTCAGTGTGGCGCTCGCCGCCCCGAAAATTCTGCTGGGATACAGCGACATGACCTCGCTGCAAATTTTTCTCTGGCAGAAATTTCGCTGGGTCACTTTGTACGGTCCCATGGTAGCCGCCGGCCTGGACAAGGGCGCCGGGGCGCCCGAAGGATACGATGCGGATAGTTTCACCCGCGCGCTCGCCGAGACCAAGCAGGGTTGGCCGATCCCGTTGCCGGGCGCCGAAGCGATCATGCCCGGTACGGCGGACGGCACTCTACTCGGTGGCTGCCTCACTTTGATCGAAACCGCCTTGGGAACGCCCTGGGAACTCGACACGCACGGTGCGCTCCTGGTCCTCGAGGACCGTGGCATGAAGCCGTGGCAAGTGGATCGCGCCTTGATGCACTTGAAACAAGCCGGAAAATTGCGCGGCGTCTCCGGCATCCTGCTCGGCGAATTTCCGGAATGCGAAGGCCCCGAGGGAACGGAAAGCGTGCAGGACGTCGCCCGCCGTATTTTGGGAACGCTGGGATTTCCAATCGTCTGGGGCGCTGCCATCGGCCACACCAAGCGACCCATGCTGACGCTGCCGCTTGGCGTGCGCGCGCGCCTGAAGGCGGACGAAGTGTCGCGCCTGGAAATCCTGGAACCGGCGTGCCGCCTGTGAGCCGGGGCCGCGCATCCCGCAGTACCGAGGAGACGAAACATCTCAACGAATCCTAATCGGAACGCGGAACACATCCATCTCCTCGGAATCGCCGGCGCAGCCATGGCTCCGGTGGCGGGAATGTTGAAAGAGCGCGGCTTTCACGTCACCGGCTCGGACGTCAACGTGTACCCGCCCGCTTCCACCCTGCTCGATTCCCTCGGCATCCGCTGGAACGAAGGATTTCGCGAAGAAAATCTGAAGCCTGCGCCGGACCTCTGCGTGGTAGGCAACGTGATCGCGCGCGGCAATCCGGAAATCGAATATATCCTCGACGAAAAACTGCCGTACTGCTCCATGCCGCAGCTGCTCGAGGAATATTTCATTCCGCGGCACACCTCGATTGTCATCGCCGGCACCCACGGAAAAACCACCACCACGGCGATGCTCGCCTGGATTTTTCAAGTAGCGGGGCGTAAGCCGGATTTCCTGATTGGCGGAGTCGCTCCGAATTTCGGCGATCGCAGCTACGGCCTCGGCGGCGGCGAGGAATTCATCATCGAAGGCGACGAATACGAAACCGCGTTCTTCGACCGCGGACCGAAATTCCTGCACTATCATCCCGACGAATTGATCCTCACGTCGCTCGAATACGATCACGCGGACATTTATCCCGACCTCGCTTCCATCGCGCTGCAATTTCGCCGCCTCGTGAACCTGGTGCCGCGCCGCGGCAAGATTTTGCTCTGGGGCGAGTGTCCCGAACTAAAGGAAGCCGCCGCAAAGGCATTTTGCCCCGTGGAAACATTCGGGCTGACTTCCGAATGCGATTGGTGCGCGGGCGATATTCAGTGGCACGACGAAGCCACCGAATTCCGCGTCGCGCTTCGCGGCAGGGAAGTCTCGCGGATCCGCACGCCGGTCGTCGGAAAGCACAACGTCCTCGATGCGCTCGCCGCCATCGCGATTGCCTATGGCCGCGGCGTGGAGTGCGAAGCCATCGAACGAGCTCTCGCAACCTTCGTCAGCGTTCGCAAGCGCATGGAAATCAAAGGCGAGGAGCGCGGCGTGCTGGTGGTGGAAGACTTCGCGCATCATCCCACCGCCATCCGCATGACGCTCGAAGCCACGCGCACGCGTTGGCCGGGGCGCAAAATTTGGGCCGCGATCGAGCCGCGCTCCAACACCATGCGCCGTAAGATTTTCCAGCATGTCCTTCCGGATGCCCTGGCCATCGCCGACGAAATCGTCATCGGCCCGGTGAGCCGCGCGCAATTGCTGGAAGAGGGCGAACGCCTCTCGCCCGAATCCATCGCGGGTTCGCTGCTCGAACGCGGGCGTCCAGCCAAAGCGTTCGAATCGGCCGCCGCAATCGCGGATCACCTCACAGCTCAGGCTCATTCCGGCGACGTGGTAATGGTGATGTCCAACGGCAGCTTCGACGGTCTCAGCGGCAAATTGCTCGAAAAACTGAAGGCGCTCGAGGGAGCGCGCAGATGAAGTCGGTCCAGCGAATCCTCATTGTCGCCATCGTATTACTTTTCGCGCGGCCTGCCGCCGCGACGATCGCCTATCACATCTCCTTAAAGGATCCGGAGCAGCATCAATTCATGGTTTCCATGCAAATTCCGGCCACCGCTGCCGATCAGGAAATCATTGTCGCCATGCCCGCCTGGAATGCCCTGTACCAGGTGCGCGATTTTGCCTATCGCGTGCGCGACGTGCGCGCCAGCCCGTCCGCATCTTCCTCCGGCCCGCTCAGCGTGCAGAAACTGGACAAGCAAACCTGGAAAATTGACTGGTCCGGCTCTGCCTCGCTCTCTGCGGACGTGACTTACACCATCGAATGGAATGATCCCGGTCCATTCAATTCGCAACTGAACACTCATCACGCATTTGTGAATTTCGCCGAAGTCCTGATGTACGTCCCCACCCGCCGCGCCGAAGACGCCACCGTGCAATTCGACGATGTCCCGCCGGGCTGGCGCGCGGCCGCGGAATTGCCCGCCGGCTCTGCCGCGAATTCGTTTACGGCCTCAAGTTACGAGAAACTGGTGGACGCCCCCGCGGAAGTCGGTAAGTTCGATGAATTTGATTTCGACGCAGATGGCGCGCATTTTCGCGTGGTCGTGGACGGCAAGGATTGGCGCCGCGACAAGCTGGAAAACTATCTGCAGCGCATCACCAAGTCCGAATTGCAGTTGATGGGCGGCCCTCCGTTCAGCGAATACACTTTTTTCTTCCACTTCGGCCCGTACCCCGAAGCCGGCGGCGGAGGCATGGAGCACTCCAACTGCACCGCGATTGCCGCGCCTACGGTGGAAAGCGCCGGCGCAACCGCCGCGCACGAATTTTTTCACTTGTGGAATGTGAAGCGCATACGCCCGCAGACCCTCGAGCCCGTGGACTACACCAGGGAAATGTACACGCGCGCGCTGTGGTTCGCCGAAGGCGTCACCAGCACCTACGGCGCCTACACACTTGAACGCACCGGAATTTGGTCCAAGGACCAATTTTACGGCGACCTCGCCGGGCAAATTAGTGAACTCGATTCACGCCCCGCCCGCACCTGGCAGAGTGTGGAAGATTCCAGCCTCGATGCCTGGCTCGAAAAGTACGATGACTACCGCCAGCCCGATCGCAGCATTTCCTACTACAACAAAGGTCAGATCGCCGGAGTCCTGCTCGACCTCGCCATTCGTGAAGCCACGGACAACCACAAGTCCCTCGACGACGTGATGGGCCGCATGTACGAAGTCTTTGCCAAGCAAGGTCGCTTTTACGACGACTCGCAAGGCGTCGAAGCGGTCGCCGAAGAAGTTGCCGGCGTAAAATTCGGCGATTTCTTTCGCCGCTATATCGCTGGCACGGACGACATCCCGTACCAGGATTTTTTCAACGCCGCCGGCTTGCAGCTGAAAGTCGAAATACACAAAAGCGCCGACCTCGGCTTTTGGACCGCGGGCCACGCGCCCGGCGCGCCCGTGCAGGTCTCGCAGGTCGTGCCCGGAACGCCCGCGGAAACGGCCGGACTAAAACCCGGTGATGTTCTGCTCGCGCTCAACGGCCAGCCGGTTCCGCCATATCTCCCAGGATGGCTGCACGATCGTTCCCCCGGCGAAAAGATTACTCTGCGCGTTCATCGCGATAACAAGGACATGGACATCAAGTTCCTGCTCGGCGGGAACGATACGAAGAGGTTCTCAATCGCGGAAATGTCATCGATCAATGAAAAACAGCGCCGCATCCGCGAGGGTTGGTTGAAGGGAACCACGAACTGAAGGAAGAATCGTCTTGCCGCGAAAGATTTCCGACTCGAACGCTCCTGTGACTCAATGATTCGCACGATCGCGGTGATGGGCTTCGTCGTGCTGGCGCTGGTATTCGGCCTGCCCTGGCTCATTCTCTGGACCCTCATTACCAACGACGCGAGTTTCATGTATCGCGTGTTTTTGGGCGCGTTACGAATCACCATGCGCATCGCGGGAATCCAGATCCGCGTGGAAGGTACCGAAAACATCCCCCCGGGTGTCTGCATTTTTGCCTCAAATCACGCGTCCAACGTTGACCCCGTCGCGCTCGTCCCGCACATCCCGCGGCGGGTCGCTCTGCTCGCCAAAAAAGAGGTGTTTCGCATCCCCATTCTCTCGAAGGCGTTGTACCTCGCAAGATTAATCCCGGTAAATCGTGGGGATAAGGAAGCGGCGGCGGAAAGCGTCGAGACCGCAATTAAATATCTGAAGGAAGGTCTGTCCTTTTGCGTTTATCCGGAGGGAACTCGCAGCCCCGACGGTCACCTCCTGCCGTTCAAGAAGGGAACTTTCGTGATGGCCATCCGTGCCGGAGTGCCCGTCGTGCCGGTATCGCTCGCCGGAACGCAGCGCCTGATGCGCAAGGGAGATTGGACCATCCATCCGGGGCAGGTCGTCGTGCGCTTCGGTCCAGCGGTCAACGCCGCGGAGTATTCCGCCGATCAGCGCGACGAACTGCGCAAGCGCGTCCAGGATTTGGTGGCAGCGGGTCTGCCTGAAGATCAAAAGCCTCTCGAAACGAAATGACGTCGCCCCGCGCGGTGTATCACACGCGGGTTTTCACTTCGTGCTCAATCTTTCCACGGTCTCGCGCAGCCCGCGCACTTCTTTCTGCAGTTCAGGCAAACGATTGAAAACCGCGACAGATTTGCGCCACGCCAGATTATCCATCGCCGGATATCCCGAATAGATCGCGCCCGCGGGAACATCCGTCGGCACACCTGACTGCGCCGTCAACATCGCGCCATCGCCAATCGTGAGATGCCCCGCAGCTCCCACTTGGCCCGCGAGAATGCAGCGGTTGCCCACCTTGGTAGTCCCAGCTAACCCGACCTGCCCGCACAGCAATGTATCCTCACCGACTTTGCATGCGTGACCCACCTGCACTAGGTTATCTATCTTGGTTCCGCGCCCGACGCGCGTCTCTCCCACCGTGGCCCGGTCAATCGCCGAGTGCGCCTGAATTTCCACGTCATCTTCGATCACCGCAATGCCCGATTGCCGGATTTTGTGCCACGAACCGTCGGACTGCCGCGCGAATCCAAAACCGTCGCTCCCGATCGTGACGCCATTCTGCAGCAGCACTCGGTTGCCGATACGGCAGTTTTCGCGCACGGTAACGCGCGAGTGCGCGAAGAAGTCGTTCCCGATCCTGGCGCCGCTGTAAATCGTCACAAAACTGTGCAGCACGGCATTCCGCCCGATCTCCACGCCCTCATCCACGAAACAATACGGCCCAATATGCGACCCAGGCGCGATCTTCGCCGTCTGGGCAATAATAGCGGTCGGGTGGATTCCCATCGTGTAACGCGGCGCGGGATGGAAAATTTCGATCGCCCGCGCAAAATCCAGGTAGGGATTCGCCGAACGCAGGGCCGCAATGCGCATGGAGCCTGCATCCTTCGCCACGAACACCGCCGAAGCTTGGGTGGTATCCAGCGCCGCGCGATATTTTCGGTTGACGAAGAACGTCAATTCGCCCGGCTGCGCCTCTTCGATCCCCGCCACGCCGGTGATTTCCAGCCCCGCGTCGCCGTCCACCTCGCACTCCAGCTGTCTTGCGATCTCGCCGAGCTTCATTTGCAACTCTCCTCACAATGCGGTTAGTAGCGCCGGCCTGCCTGCCGCTGGCCAAGCGTCCCGCCGGCGCTTTCAGTCTGACGCTGAGCAGGCTCAATGTACATCAGAGCCGCAACAGATGATAAGAACGGATGAAAAAAACGGACGAAAAGAACGGACGATAAGCCGTACCGAGCAAGATCGCAGGGACATATCAGCGGGCGGGTCCACGAAGGGAACTGCACGAACCGCCTATTCGTTGAAGAGCTTGGTCTGCGAGGTAGAAACGGCGGACTCCCGGCGCGTCTGGCGCGCCGCTCCGACGACTCCCAGCACCTTCATATCCGCAATAGCCGACCGCGGAATGAACAAGCGCAGGTTATTTCCGTGAATATCCGGCGGAGTCAGTTGCACGCCGTTATCCAGCAGCTCCAGCAGGTCGTTCGCGACGATCCCTTCCATCACGTCCTGGTCGCGGAATCGCAATCGTACCCACAACCCATCCAGTTTCGGCCGGCTCAGAAAGACCTTGCGCTCCGGGTCAAACGCCTCCGGAAACTCTCGCACAAAATAGACGGATTTCACGTTCGCGGCCGCTATTTCCACGTGCTCGCCATCGGGCGTCAGCAGGTCAATTGTCTCCGCCGCACCCAGACTCGGAGAGTTGAGGTAGCCCTTCAGCGGCGTCCGATCCATCAGCAACACCACCACCTTCTTGCGGGTGGAGGAGGAAACTCGTTCTTTCACGAAATTTAGGCCTTTTTACGGGGAGATTCTTGCCATGTTCTAAGGGGTTATGTTATTCTTGCTCTGGTTTTTGTCAAGTTATTGGTGCTTAAAGGGTTAGCATCGGAGCTGCCGCCGGTTGACCGAGAAAGGCAAGATTCTAAAGTCTGCCTCCGTAGTAGCCCTTGCCACCGTTATCAGCCGCATTTGCGGATACTTACGCGATCAGCGGGTAGCCCTTTTGCTCGGCACTTCGCCGGCTGCCGACTCGTTCATCCTGGCGTTCGGCATTCCCAATATGATTCGGCGCCTCACCGGGGAAGGCGCGCTGGGGGCCTCGTTTATCCCGGTCTTTGCCTCCTACCTCCGCGGAAAGCCGCGCAAGGAGGCTTGGGTCTTCGCGCAGCGGATGTTTTGGGATCTTGCCGCGATTCTGGCGCTGGTCGCGGTTCTGGGATGCGTGTTTTCCAGGCAAGTCATCGGCCTGTTCACCATTCTTGGTATGAAGCACGTCCGGTGGGATTTGGCGATTTACCTGAACCGGATCATTTTCCCGTGCGTGTTCTTCCTGGGACTTGCGGCCCTGGCGTCGGCGATTCTTTACAGTTTTCACCGTTTCGGTCTGCCGGCTTCCACGTCCATCTTTTTCAATCTGGTGTTTATCGCCTTTTCCTTCGGGGTGATTTACCGGCCCATTCTGAAGTGGGCTCCTGTCGCCTATCGCACGCCGGCGGTGGCGCTGGCCGCGGGGATTGTCGTGGGCTCGGTTTTGACGCTGGCGATTCAGCTTCCCGCGCTCGCCGCGCTGGGGATGCGCTTTCGTCCGGATGTCACGTTCGCCGATCCGGGCGTGAAAAAGGTCGGCAAGCTGATGGCTCCGGCGTTCTTTGGTGCCGGCGTGTTCCAGGTGAATTTTTTCGTGGACAGGATTTTTGCGACGTCCTCGCGCATGCCCGTCGGAAGCATCAGCTCGTTGTATGTGGCGGACCGCGTGATGGAGTTGGTGCTGGGCGTGTACGCGATCGCCATCTCCACCGTGATTCTGCCGACCATGTCGCATCAGGCAGCTGGCGGACAGCACGGCGAGATGAAGCAGACGTTCGGCTTCGCCTTGCGGATCGTTTCATTCATCACGATCCCAGCCGCCGTCGGACTGATCCTGCTGCGCGTGCCGATTACCCAAGTGCTGTTCCAGCACGGCGAGTTCATGGCGCAATCCACCGCGCTCACGGCTCACGCGCTGCTCTTTTATTCGCTGGGGTTGCCGGCCTTTGCGGCCATTAAGCTGATTACGCCCGTGTATTACTCGACGCAGGACACGGTGACGCCCGCGAAAGTTGGCGCATACGCGCTGGTGCTGCACCTGGCTTTGAATTTTATTTTGCTTTTCGCTTTCGGCAGATTCTTGTGGAACGCCAGTCCCGCGCTGGCCAGTTCGCTCGCGGCCTATTTCGATTTCGCGGCGCTCTTTTGGATTTATCGCGGCCGCCATGGCGCTCTCGGTGCTCGCGCGATCTTAGGTTCTTTCGCGAAGATGATTGCCTGCGCGGCGACCATGGCCGCGGGTTGTTTCGCGGCGCTGAAGTATTCGCATTTCGCCGCGGCGGAGCCTCTCCTGGCCCGCGCGGCGCTGCTTTTCGCCATGATCGCGCTTTCGACGGCGATTTACTTCGGCCTCGCGTGGCTGCTGCGCTGCCAGGAATTGCCGGAGCTGTTCCTGTTGCTTAGAAGAGCCGAGCCGGAAGTTGCAGCCACCGGGCTGGACGTTTAGATCCGAACGATATTCGCCTCGATGACGCTGGTGAATGGGGAGCGGTAAATTGGAAGCGCAGATTCGAACATTCTTGAATTACCTGCGAGTCGAGAAGGGGTTGTCCCCCAACACCATCCAGGCCTATCGCCGGGATCTGGCGAAGTTCTCGGCCTTTGCGGCCAAGCTGAAATTGCGCGCCGATCAAATCGAGCGCACCCACGTGGTGGAGTTCCTGCGCATGCTCTATCTGCAAAAGCTGGACAGCCGTACCGTAGCGCGCCACCTGGTCACCATCCGCCACTTTTTTCGCTTCGCTTTCACCGAAGGGATTATCCAGGAAGACCCGGCGATCAATATTCAGTCGCCCAAATTCCGCCAGGCCTTGCCCGATTTTCTCAGCGTCGAGGAAGTGGACCGTTTGCTGGCCCAGCCAGACACCAACACCACCGCCGGTCTGCGCGACAAGGCCATGATCGAGCTGCTCTATTCCACCGGCCTGCGCGTCTCGGAGCTTTGCGGGCTGAAAACCGCGGACTTGCAAATGGAAACGGGCTGCCTGCGCTGCATCGGCAAAGGAAATAAAGAGCGCTTGGTCCCGGTGGGGCGCCGGGCGCTGCAGTCCGTTCAGGAATACTTGAAAAAATCCCGCCCGGAAATATTGGGCGAAAAGACCTCGCCGTATTTATTCGCCAGCCGCACTGGCAGGGCCATGAACCGCATCATGTTCTGGAAACTTCTCGGCGCCTACGGCCGAAAAGCGGGATTGCGCAGGACGCTCTCCCCGCATATGCTGCGGCACAGCTTCGCCACGCATCTGCTTGACCGCGGCGCGGATCTCCGTTCAGTTCAGATAATGTTGGGCCATGCGGATATAGCCACCACTCAGATTTATACCCATGTCGTCGAAGAGAGATTGAAGCAAGTTTATAAAGCGCACCACCCTCGCGCCTGAAAAAGGCTGCGGGAATCCAGAAGAAGGCGGAAACTTCATGCCCGATTACATGTACCTGCTGGAAAGCCGGCTCTCTCCCGAGCAGCGCGCCGTAATGGAGCGCGTGCAGGAGCTCTCGCGCACCCAGGACGTCAATGTCTACCTCACCGGCGGCGCGGTGCGCGATTTGATCTCCGGAATGCCCATCCGCGACCTCGATTTCACGGTGGAAGGCAATCCCGTGAAGATGGTGCGCGAGCTCGAAAAAGGCGGGGCGCGTGTCGTATGGGAAAGTGAAAAGATCCGGCATCACGAAATGATTTTCGCCGGCGACGTGGACGGCTCCATCTCCGCCGCGCGCGAAGACTACTACGAACGTCCCGGCGTCAGGCCCGAATACCGCTTCTCCAGCGTGATGGAAGATTTGCGCCGCCGCGATTTGGGCATCAACGCCATCGCCATTTCGCTGAACACGCAATCTCGCGGCCTATTGCTTGACCCGATGAACGGCCTCGCCGACCTGGAAAAACAGGAAGTTCGCGCGCTCTCGATTCATGCGTTCACCAATCAGCCCATCCGTCTGATGCGCGTGTTGCGCTACGTCGCCCGCATGGGCTTCAAAATGGAGTCGCGCACGCAGGAATGGTTCGAACTCGCCATGGAACGTAAACTCACCGAACGCATCGAAGGCTCGGATGTAGGCCACGAACTGCGCGCTCTGGCGCGCGAGGATAATCCCGTCGCCACTCTGAAGTTGTGGGAATCCCATGGGCTGCTGGCGCTGATTCATCCATCGCTGCAAAAACGAAAACCGGATTACGACAGCTTGAACAAGCTGGCCCGCGTTCGCTCCAATCTCTACGGCGCTGGATTGCGGCCGCGTCTGCATTTGGCGGTCGCGTATTACACCCTGGGTCGGCTGAAATCGCGCGAGGCCTCCTCCGCATTGCGCAACCTCGAGTACCGCGTCGCCGAAACCGCAGAGATTGCCGAATTGGTTCCCGAAACCCAAAAAGTCGTGAAGATGCTGAAGAGCGCGAAGACCAATGCCGCGAAAGACGCTTACTATTACCTCGCTTCTTTGCCGGCTGAAACGCTCGCGTTCATTGAAGTGGAGATGCCGAACCCGCGCGCGCTCTCCAAAATCCGAAATTATTTGCAAAAATGGCGCCCGTTGCGCATGGCTTCTCCCGCCGGTGAACTGGATGCGCTGGGCGTCGAGCGCGGCCCCAAATTCGACAAGATCGTGGAACAATTTTTCGAATTGCAATTGCGTGGGAAGGGTAAGACGCCGGAGGACCGCACGAAAATCCTCAAGAATCTCGCCGGCATCAAAGACGAACCCAAAAAACCCGAAAAGAAGGAGAAAAAACGCAAAGGCGAAAAAGAAGCCGCGCCGGCCGCGGAATCTAAAGGCCGCGACAAATCCAAGACCCCGCCCGCCGAAACGAAGACAACTCCAGCTCCGGCCGCGAACGCCAAGCCATCCTCCGCAAAATCGCCTCCCGCTCCGGCGAAGGCCGGCCAATCCGCTGCAGCCGCCATCGGAGCCAGGGCGCAGGCCAAGCACGACAAGGCCGAGCACGATACCAAAGCAGCCGGCGTCGCCGCAAAGAAGCGCGCAGCAGGAAGCAAAAAGCCCAAGCCGCGTTCGCCTAAGAAATCTCGGCGCTGATTCGCATTGGCACGATCTAAATTCGCGGCGGCGGTCGCCGAGCGCATAGCGCCCGGGAGGTTTCGCGTTGGAACAGCCGTACTCCCCAAAGCGCGCGAGCCAGTTAATTTCTCGCTCAGACAATCTTTCGTGCTCGTCGTACGCTCAATAATGATCCTCAAACTCACATTGCCCGTACCCGAATCTCTCAAGCTGGTTTAAAATGGTCCTCGCATGGATTCCTCGAACTTTGTCCACCTACATCTGCACACGGACTACTCTCTTCTGGACGGCGCGTGTGAAATCGGCGAACTGACTGCCGAAGCCGCGCGCCGCGGCATGCCCGCCGTAGCCGTCACCGACCACGGAAATCTTTTTGCCGCCGCGAATTTTTACCATCAGGCCACCACGCACGGAGTAAAGCCCATCATCGGCTGCGAAATGTACGTCGCGCCCGACAATCACAAAAATCGCGGCGCCGGCGCGGAACGCTCCAACCATCTGGTGTTGCTTTGCGAAAATGAAAAGGGCTACCAGAACCTCATCAAGCTGGTCTCCACCGGTTATCTCGACGGCTTCTACTACAAGCCCCGCGTGGATCACGAGCTGCTGGCCAAACATAGCGAAGGCCTGATCGCGCTGTCAGCCTGCCTGCGCGGTGAAGTCGCCGACGCCTTACTCTCCGATAAGTTCGAGCAGGCTCGCACCAGCGCGTATCGCCTGCGCGACATTTTCGGCAAAGGAAATTTCTTTCTCGAGGTTCAAGACCAGGGCCTGGAGCAGGACATTCGCGTCAATCGCGACCTCGTAAGATTGTCCAAGGAATCCGGCATCTCACTGGTCGCCACCAACGATTGCCACTATCTCACCCAGGCCGATTCGCACGCCCAGGAAGTCCTCATGTGCATTCAGACCGGCAAGACCATGAGCGACGGCCAGCGCATGAAATTCGCCACCGATCAGTTTTTTTTCAAAACCGCCGAGGAAATGGCTCACGTGTTCCGCGAATTGCCTGACGCGGTCACGCGCACCATGGCCATCGCCGAACGCTGCAACGTGAAAATCCAGCGCGTCAGCGATCCGTTCCCGGAATTCAAGGTTCCCGAAGGCCACAGCACCGATTCGTATTTCGAAAAAGTCGTGCGCGAAGGTTTCGCTTCGCGCCTGCCTCAGATCGAGCGCCTGCAAAAGGAAGGGAAGCAGCGCCGGCCGCTTGCCGATTACGAAAGCCGCCTGACCTCCGAAATCGAAATGATCAAGACCATGCGTTTCGCCGGCTACTTCTTGATCGTCTGGGATTTTATCCACTACGCCCGCGCGCAGAACGTCCCGGTTGGTCCCGGTCGGGGCTCCGCGGCCGGGAGCCTGGTGAGCTATTCGCTGCGCATCACCGACGTGGATCCCATGCAGTACGATCTGATCTTCGAGCGCTTCCTGAATCCCGAGCGCGTTTCCATGCCCGACATTGATATTGATTTCTGCATGCGCCGCCGCGGCGAAGTCATCGAGTACGTGCGCCAGAAATACGGCGCCGAAAGCGTCGCGCAAATCATTACCTTCGGAACGATGGCCGCGAAAGCCGTGTTGAAAGACGCCGGCCGCGCTCTGGACATGCCCTACGGCGACGTGGACCGTCTCGCGAAGATGATTCCGCTGACCTTGAATATCTCGCTCGAAGAAGCGCTCAAGCAATCTCCGCAGCTCGCAGCCGCGTGCAAGGAAGGTCCGGGCAAGGAATTGCTCGAAGTCGCCATGCGCCTGGAAGGCCTCGCGCGGCACGCTTCCACTCACGCCGCCGGCGTGGTGATATCGCCGCGGCCCCTCACCGAAATCGTTCCGCTCTATAAGTCGAACAAGGAAGAAATCACCACGCAGTACGATATGAATGCGCTCGGCCGCATCGGCCTGCTGAAGATGGATTTCCTGGGCCTGACTACGCTCACGATCCTCGAAGACTCCGTGCGCATGATCAAAGAAAATCGCGGCGTGGAACTCGACCTCACTTCGCTCCCGCTCGAGGATGCGCCCACTTACGCGCTCTTCGCGCGCGGCGATACCACCGGCATCTTCCAATTTGAATCGCACGGCATGCGCGATATTTTGAAGCGCTATCAGCCCACCCAGATCGAAGACCTCACCGCGCTCAACGCGCTCTATCGTCCCGGTCCCATCCAGGGCGGCATGATTGATGAATTCATCGCGCGGAAACTGGGCAAGAAGAAAGTCACCTACGACCTGCCGGAGCTGGAGGAAATCCTCTCGGAAACCTGGGGCGTCATCGTCTTCCAGGAGCAGGTAATGAAAATCGCCAACCGCCTGGCGGGTTTCTCCCTCGGCGATGGCGACATTCTGCGCAGCGCCATGGGCAAAAAGAAGGTGGAAGTCATGGCCGCCCAGCGCGAAAAGTTCCTGGCAGGTTGCGCCGCGCGCAAAGTTCCGGCAAAAAAGGCCGAGAAAATATTCGACTTGATGGAAGAGTTCGGCCGCTACGGGTTCCCGAAGGCGCACGCCTGCGCGTACGCCCTGCTCGCGTACCAGACGGCCTATTTGAAAGTCCATTATCCCGTCGAGTTCATGGCCGCCATGCTCAGTTCGGAAGCCGGCAATACCGAAAAGGTGGTGAAATACATCAACGAAGCGCGCGGGATCGGAATTCGCGTGCTCGCGCCGGACGCGCACGAAAGCGGCCTCTACTTTACGCCCGTGGGAGACGACATCCGCTTCGGCCTCGCGGCCATCAAGAACGTAGGCGAAAACACCGCCAAAGCTATTTGCGAAACGCGCCTGACCGCTGGCACTTTCCAAAGTTTCTTCGGTTTCTGCGAAGCCATCGAGCCCAAATTCATCAACAAGCGTGTCCTGGAAAGTTTGGTGAAGGCCGGAGCGCTCGATTGCGTCGGCGGCGGCTCGCGCGGGCGCTTGTTCGCCGCAATTGACCAGGCCATTTCGCGCGGCCAGAAAAAGCATCAGGAAAAAACGGTGGGGCAGGGCGGCCTGTTTCTTTCCAGTCCCAGTGAATCCCGGCAGCAATCCTGGCAGGAAGCAGAATTGCCGGAAGCGGACGATTGGTCCGAAGAACAGCGCCTCGCCGGCGAGTATTCCGTCCTGGGTTTCTATATTTCCGGGCATCCCCTCGATAAATACGCGGGCCGCCTGAAAGATCTAAACGCCGCCGAGCTTGCCAGCATGGAAGGCCGCAAGAATAACGAAGATATCGTGGTCGCCGGTATCATCGTGCAGATCCGCCCGATGCGCTCCCGTCGCGGCGCGCGCTGGGCTATCCTGACGCTGCAGGATCGCACCGGCGTGATTGAAGCATTGGCGTTTCCGGAAGCGTTCGCGAAGCTCGAGCCGATCCTGAAAGCGAACACGCCGCTCCTGGTAAAGGGCCGCGTCGCGGTGGAAGATGTCGGCACGCGCCTGATTGTCGGCGATGCGCGCTTGCTCGACCAGGTGGCGGATCGGCCGCCGAGCCAGTTGCGCGTTCGCGTGGACCTCAGTACGGTGGATACCGGGGCTCTCGACCGGCTGCAGAAATTGTTTTCCAGCAGGCCCGGCCGTTGCCGCGTGACATTCGATTTGGTAAAGAACGACGGCACCGAAGCGACGCTGGAAGCAGGCAGCGCGGTGCTCGCCGATCGCGAGCTGGTCGAGCGCGTCCGCGAGATTTGCGGTACTGACTCAGTGGCGCTCGTTCAATAAGGCCCAGCTGTTATCCTCCAGGGGCGCGTATTACGTTCCAGCAGGCAAGTGAAGGGGAAGCGGTGACGAAGCAACAAATTCTTGAGGAAAAACTTCGCAAGCGCCGCGAACGCAAGGCGCGCATGAAGAAATTCCGCGCGATCAAAGCGGCCCGCCGCGCCGCTCGGGAAGCCGCCGCGGCGAAGCAAGCCGCCCAAGATCTCCGGCCTGTCGCGACCGCAACGGCCAAGAATCCCGCAGCCCGCGCGAAGGAAAAAACAAATTCGCACGCCGGCGCAAAACAGCACGCGTCGAAGCAAGGATCTTCCGAAAAGATGCCAGCCGGCTCCCGCGGTGAACAAGATAAACAGAAGCAGCGGGTAATTGACGCGCTCGAGCGCGACGTGGCCGAACTGAGCTTGCTCTCGGCGCCTAGCGGCGACCAATCCGGCGAAATCGAACGCATCCGCAGGGAAGTGGACGAGCTCAAGCGCGATCTCTACACTCATCTCGGTGCCTGGCAGCGCCTGCTGCTCGCCCGCCATCCGCAACGTCCCTACACCGACGATTTCATCCGCCTGCTCTTCGACGATTTCTCCGAGATCCACGGCGACCGCAATTTTGCCGACGACTCCGCGCTGATCACCGGCATGGCCAAATTTCACGGCAAACCCGTAATGATCGTAGGCAGCCAAAAGGGCCGCGACACCAAACAACGTCTCGCGCGTAATTTCGGCCAGGCCAAGCCGGAAGGGTATCGCAAGGCCTTGCGCGCGATGCAACTCGCGGCAAAATTCGGCCGTCCCGTAATTGTTTTCGTGGATACGCCCGGCGCATACCCCGGCGTGGACGCCGAAGAGCGCGGGCAGGCCGCCGCGATCGCTTTCAACCTGCGCGAAATGTCGCGTCTTCCCGTGCCCATCCTGATCACCATCACCGGAGAAGGCGGTTCGGGCGGTGCCTTGGCCATCGCCGTCGGCGACCGCGTGTACATGCTCGAAAATTCCGTCTACTCCGTCATTTCTCCCGAAGGCTGCGCTTCCATCATGTGGCGCGACGCCGGGAAAGCCGAAATCGCCGCGC
Source organism: uncultured Acidobacteriota bacterium (assembly GCA_963804655.1). Lineage (GTDB taxonomy): Bacteria > Acidobacteriota > Terriglobia > Acidiferrales > UBA7541 > Palsa-295. The sequence continues at coordinate 483,494 of CAWDRE010000006.1, forward strand.
AGGCTTTGAAGATCACCGCGCCGGACCTGCTCGAATTGAAATTGGTTGACGAAATCGTTCCGGAGCCGGACGGTGGCGCGCATTACGATCACGTGGCGGCCGCGAAACTTCTCGAACCGTTCCTGGTTCGTGCGCTCGACGAACTCTCCTCGCTCGCTCCGCGCGAACTGCTGGAACAGCGCTACGAGAAGTTTCGTCGCATGGGCCAGTTTTTCGTCTAGCCTCGCGCCGCGTCGCCAACCCGCGCTCCCTGACTCACTGTATTGCTTTTCGTTCGATTCGGTTGTTGAATGTCTCGACGCACCGCCAGGAGCATACATGATGCGCACGTACGGAATTCTTTGGGTTTTATACGGCCTGCTACGTTTGATAGGCGCGCTCTTCGTATTCTTGTACAGCAACACTCTAAGCTTGATGTGGGGCGCGCTTCTCACTCGAGTCCCGCACTACGAGCCGTGGATAGCGTTCTTTCAGGGCTTCCTGATATTCGCGATTATTCTGGGGATTGTCGCGGGAATTGTCTGCATCATTGCCGGCCTGAACTTGATGTCCGGCGTGGCATCCGCGCGCAAGCTTGCATATGTGGCAGCCTTCTTCGGCCTCACCAACGGCCCGCTAGGCATCGCCCTGGGCGCCTTTACCCTGGCATTTCTGGTGCGAGCCGATACCCGGAACGCCTAGAGTCCGTCAAAAGCGCTTCGGTCTGTGATTGCTGGACGCCAGCCCATATACGTCTCCCGGAACGGCACACCTTGCGAACTCGGATCGCGAGAGTGGCGTCCGCAAGGGCACGGCCTCAGCCGCTGCGGTACCGGCTTTCAGTTCTCATGTGGACGCCAAAGCCGCGCCAGCGAACCGCCAGGGCGTCGAGCCGTCCGTAAACCCAAAGCATTCCGCTTCGTAATTCCTTCCCCAGTGGAGCATTGAACACCTCCAAGTCCTGTTTTCGTTGCCCTGCGTTCCGCCGTGCTTTAGCTTGCTTAGCAGGGGATTCATTCCAATGGCAGACACGAGCGCGCCACTTATGTCCGACCTCTTTCGCCCATACGAAAAGCTGGTGGAAATCACCATCCTGGGAAAGACGTTTCTGGTTCCCGAACGTAATTCCTTGTTGCGCGCGTTCCAGTTCATCAGCCCGGAAACTGTCCCATACGGTCGCTTCTGCTGGAATCAGGAGTGCCAATACTGCAAGGTGAATTGCCAGCTCTCCGACGACGATCAGGCGCGCCCGATCCTCAGCTGCAAATTTCTGGTCTCCGAAGGAATGAACATTTCCGAAATGGCGCCCGAACTCGTAGGCTGCTTGCGCGCCAAGTTAGGCGCCGCCGCTCAGAACAACCCCAAGCCGTCCGTCTCGGGCGCCACCGCCAATCCCGCCCCGAATAGCGAAAAAGCTGAAAGCGGTCACAAGTAGCTAGCTTTCCTCGCGCCGTCGTCTTCGCCATCGCCAGCCTGCGCCGCACAAGCTCGCATCCCTTCTCGCGATTTGCGCACCAGCGCTTCCACCTGTGATATTTTCATCCGTCGTTTCACAACGTCGAGGAGGTCAAGCATGCCTGTTTGCGATGGTTGCGGCGCGGAAGTTGACGAAGCGCATATCCGCAGGCGTATCGAACGCCTGGAACTCGCCACCCGCTTCCGCCCGATCCACATCCAGGTGCTGTTGCTGGACGCCGCGCCTCCCGCCGAACTCGAGGACTATTTCTATCGCCCGGCGCAAAGCCCGAGCGAGCGCTCGGTGGCGTCGCGCATGTTTTTTGACGAACTGGCCAAGTGCGTCGGACACGCTCGCAGCACGGCGACGCAGGAGGAGTCCACCCTCGCCGAATTTCAGAAGCGCGGATTCTTCCTCGCCTACGCGGTCGAATGTCCGGTCGAATCCTCCAGCGACCTCGCGCAAGCAGTCAACCGCCTGGCCTCCACCGTCTTGCTGCGCGTAAATTCCTCCTATAAGCCAAAACTCGTCGCGCCGATTTCGCGCGATCTGCAGCAGTTGATCCCGCTATTGCAGCTCAAGGGATGGAGCGAGAAACTGATCCTGCACGAAGGCGAGCCCTTCGATGATCCGTTCCTCGGCGACCCTCAAGGGCAGGCCGAATTCGGCACTTCACTCGGCGAGCGCTTGACCAAAGCCCTGTTGCACCGAGCTTAGCAAGCTCCCCGCGCTCGCAACCACCCAACGGCCAGGCGAAAGCTAGGGTACCGCTCCCCCCTCGTAAAGTTTTGTCAAGAATAGCCTTTCAAGCGCGCGCAAGCGTTGTGTTAGAATCCCTCGTTACACCGAAGCGCACTCAGGAGTGCCGCGCATGAATGCCCGAAGTAAGTTCCTGGTTGGTTCGGCGATCATCGTGATTACCTTGCTGGCCCTGGCCTATGTGGGCTTCACTCAAAGCAAGACCTACTACCACACCATCACGGAGCTTTCCTCGCTCCAGGGCCCGGCCCTGCACCAGCGCATGCGCGTCTCTGGCAACGTCAGAGCCGGTACGATCGAGCATCTCGGTGACCGCGTGGATTTCGTGCTCACCGAACAGGGCAAAAACCTTCCGGTAACTTACATCGGACGCGATCCACTGCCCGATACGTTCAAAGATGGCGCTCAGGCCTTGGTCGAAGGCAAACTGATGCCGGACAATCGCTTTCAGGCCGAGCAAGTGCAAGCCAAGTGCGCCTCGAAATACGAGGTTTCGCCGATTGCGCCAAAAGCCGCGTCTCCGGAACCGGGGCAATCCTCGACGGGCTCCTACGCGCGGCCTTCGGGAAGCTAGCGCCTTACACGATTAGTGCAAATCAGCGCGGGGGAAATCTGTGGATATTCTAGGCTCGTTAGCGCTTCTCCTCGCCTTTCTGGCGGCCGTCTACGCCGTCGTCGCGGGCATCGTCGGGATCATCACGCGCCGCATTCTCCTCACCAAAAGTGCCCGCAACGCGGGCATGGCCGTTTTTGTTCTGGTCACCATCTCCGTCGCCTGCCTGGAATACTTTTTCTTTACCAATAATTTTTCCTTGGCATATGTAGCGGAACACAGCAATCGCGCGCTGCCGCCTTACTATAAATTCGCCTCGCTCTGGGCCGGCCAGGAAGGTTCACTTCTCTTATGGACCTGGCTGCTTTCCGGCTACGCCTTCTTCGTCCTATTTCTCAACCGCAAGCGCCATCCTGAATTGATGCCTTACACCGGAGTCGTCCTGGCCGGCGTTCAGACTTTCTTTCTCACCCTCAATAATTTCGTCGCCACTCCCTTCCAAGTTATCGCCAGCTCGGACGGCGCCGGCGTCATGCACCTGGCGAAACTCGCTGAAGGCCGCGGTCTGAATCCGTTGCTGCAATATCCCGAGATGGTGATTCACCCTCCCATGCTGTATCTCGGCTACACGGGATTCACCGTGCCGTTCGCCTTTGCGCTCGCCGCGCTGCTGGGCCGCTATCCCGGGGAGAAATGGATTCACATCACGCGCCGCTGGACCATGATTGCCTGGTGCTTCCAAAGTATCGGCATTCTGTTGGGCGCGCACTGGGCTTACGCCGTGCTTGGCTGGGGCGGTTACTGGGCTTGGGACCCGGTCGAAAACGCTTCGCTGCTTCCCTGGATCACTGGAACTGCCTTCCTGCATTCCGTGATGATGCAGGAAAAGCGCGGCATGATGAAAGTGTGGAACGTCTGGCTCGTCTTCATCACCTTCATGCTGTGTATTTTGGGCACGATGCTCACGCGCTCGGGCGTGGTCAGCTCCGTGCACGCCTTCGCGCAGTCCTCGATTGGCGGCTGGTTCGTCGGATTCCTGGCGATCATTTTTCTGGTGTGCTTCGCCGCGTATTGGAAGAATCGCGATTACCTCCGCAGCGACAATCAGCTTGATTCGCTGGTTTCCCGCGAATCGAGCTTCCTCTTCAATAATTTGATCCTGCTCGCCGCCTGCTTCGCCGTCTTGTGGGGAACTCTCTTCCCGGTCCTTTCCGAGTGGGTCGAAGGGAGCAAGATCAGCGTGGGCCCGCCATTCTTCAACAAGGTCATGATACCCATCGCCCTCTTCCTCCTGCTGCTCACCGGTGTGGGGCCGCTGCTCGCCTGGCGTAAAACATCCTTCGACGCCCTCAAACGCAATTTCGCGTGGCCGCTTGGCGGCGGCCTGCTCGCAGGAGTGATCGCGGCGATCTCTGGCTTCCGCGACATTTATGCGCTGATGTGCCTGATCTTGAGCGTCTTCGTCACCCTCACGATTGCCTCCGAGTTCTATCGCGGCGCGCGCGTCATCTCTTCGCGCGACGGCACCAACCTGCTGACTTCCGCCGGCGAGCTCACCATGCGCAATACCCGCCGCTACGGTGGATACATCGTCCATTTCGGGATGGTTCTGGTTTTCATCGGCATCGCCGGAACGCCCTTCAATAAGGACATCCAAAAAGACCTGGGCATCGGCGACACCTTGAAAATCGGCCCCTACACCATCCTCTGCCAGAACTTCGACCAGGTCGCCAACGGCAATTACCAGTCCGACCGCGCCACGCTGGAAGTTTTCAAGAACGGCAAGTCGGACATGATGCTCTATCCCGAACGGCGCTTTTTCCTCACCAGCCAGATAACCGAAACAATGGTCGCCGTGCAGTCTTCGCCGCTTCGCGACCTCTACGTCGTCTATGCAGGGCGCAGCCCGGAAAGCGGCCGTCCCTCCGTTCATGCCTATTTGCTTCCGCTCGTGAAATGGATCTGGTTTGGCGGCATTATCGTAGTGCTGGGAACAATTCTCGCCCTCATCCCGAATCGCCGTACCGCGCTAGTGCTCCGTCCCGTCGCCGAGCGTGCCTGGACAGGCTCCATCGCCGACGCGGCGCCGGCGATCGGCCCCATAGCCCGCCGGGCGGAAGGCCATGACTAACGTGTTCGCTTTTCCAAAGTTCACTCAGAAATCTTCGCGTCCTCCGCGGCCTCTCTCTGCGCCCTCTGCGTTGCTGTTTTTCTCACGTTCGTTCGCGCTCGTTGCATTACTAGCGCTGGCGTCCTTCACTCCCGCCACCGCCCAGGAACTGCCCCGCGCGAAAGCTCTAAGCAAACGCGTAATGTGCATGTGCGGCGGCTGTGAAGATTCCGCCGGCCTTTGCAGTCACCCAGGGGGCACATTTTCCGGCCCCTGCGAAACCGCCCGCGGTATGCAAAAGGATCTCGACGTCCGCGTCGCCCGCAACGAATCCGATGACGCGATCCTCGCCGCCTACGTGCAGCAATACGGGCCCACAGTTCTGGTCGAACCTCCGAAAAAGGGTTTCGATCTGCTCGCCTGGATTATGCCGATCCTGCTGCCGCTGATTGCGCTAGTCCTCGTCTGGCAGGTCGTCCGTCGCTGGAAACAAAAAGCCGCCCTGGCACCAGCGGGCGGTCCGCCGGTTGACGCGCAATTCCTGGACCGCGTCCAGCGCGAAGCCGGCAGGGAACCAGGCAGAGAACCGCATGAGTAGCGTGGACATCGCCGTAGCCTGCGCGCTGCTATCCGCCGCGGCGATTCTATTTATTTTCAATGTCAAGCCCGACGCCTCGGATTCCGCTCCGCATCGCACCAAGCTCGACCAACTACTGGAGCGCCGCGACGCAATCTACGAAAATCTGCGCGACCTCCGCTTCGAGTTCCGCGCCGGAAAGTTTTCCGAGCACGATTTTGAAGAGATTAAGCAATCCCTGGAAGTCGAAGCCGCGCGCGTCCTCGCGGAAATGGACCAGCTGACTGGCGGCACCCCCACACCCGCCACTCGCCAGGCTTCCATGCGCCAAACGCCAGCCGAACTGGCAGCCACGGAGAAGGTAAGAAATTCATGAACCAACGCTTCGCTCAAAACCACAAGTCCGTCAGGGCGCGGCACGCCGCGCCCGCTGCTGCCAACGCCATCACCCTGTTTCTGTTCTTGCTCACGCTTGCCTTCACCGCACAAACTGTTTTCGCCGGCACGCTGGACGGTACCGTAAAAAACGGCACGAACGGGCAGCTCGCCGTCGGCACGGACGTGATCCTGATTCAACTGCAAGGCGGCATGCAGCCCGTTGCCAACACCAAGACCGACGCCCATGGCCACTATCACTTCGATAATCCGCAGCTCGGCACCGGACCCATGCTCGTCCGCGTCGTTTACAAAGGCGTGAATTACCACGAGCCCATCACTCCGGGCAAAACCACCGCCGATGTGGAAGTTTTCGAACCCACCGACAAGCCCGACGCGTTCACCGTCGCCAATCACGCCATTATCCTGCAGCCCAACGGCTCCGACCTGATGGTCGGCGAAGAATACATGATCGCCAATAAAACGCAGCCCCCGGTCGCGTTCTATCGCCAGGACGGCTCGTTCGATTTCACCATCCCCGACGGCGCCGATTTCAACCAAGCCGCCGCCTGGGGGAGTTCCGGCATGCCCGTCGTCCAGGGAACGATTGATAAAGGCAAGAATAAAATGGCCATCGCGTTTCCGTTCCGTCCCGGCGAAAGCGGAGTGCGCCTTTCGTACAAAATGCCCTACGCGGGGAATCATCTGATGCTGCGTAACGTCTCCCCTTACGCTACCGAGCGCCTCATCATCGCCGCCCCTCCCACCGTGCAGGTCTCCGGCAGTGGAATTTCGCCGGCCGGTCAGGACCAGGGATTCAACGTGTACATGCGCGACAATGTCGCCGCGAATTCGCCGATAGACGTCACCGTCTCCGGCACGGCTCCGCCGCCGGGTAACGCTCAGGGTGGCCCCGCAGGCGCGGGAGCCAGCCCCGATAACTCCCAGAATCCCTCCGTGAACTCGCGCGCCGATGAAGCCGCCGGAGCGGAGGCGCAGTCGGTCAGCGCCACCACGATTCCGGCACGCCTCGATGGCTTGAAATGGATTCTCACCGGCGGCTTCGCCTCTATTTTCGTCCTGGGCTTCGCTTACCTCTGGCTGCGGCCGCGGACGGTCGTCGCGTCGAATGGCGCGGCCGCGGTTGAAACGGAAGTCGCGCAAACTCGCAATTCGAAAAAGTCGGCCGCGCGTGCGAACCCCTCGGCACACATGGCAGCGGCGCCGCCTGTCGCATCCGCTCCAGCGAGGCCGGCTGAAACAGTCGCCTCCGTTAACCAGGAAGTGCGCGGCAGCCTGGACGAATTGAAGGACAGCATCTTCCGCCTCGAACTCCGCCGACAGGCCGGCACCATCAGCGAAGAAGATTACGTGCGCGAACGCGAGCGCGTCGAAAAGACGCTCCGCGGTTTCGTGCGAGGATAGGCGCAACGCATTGGCCGCACCCAGCGTGTCTTCGCAATCAGCCGCCTCGCCGTTAGGTGTATCCTTCCACGCCGTCGAAAAACGCTTCGGAGCGTTCGCGGCTCTGCGTGATGTCACGCTGGAAATCCTGCCCGGTGAATTCGTAGCGCTGCTGGGACCGAACGGGGCGGGGAAGACCACTCTGTTGCGAATCGCCGCCCTCCTTTCGAATCCCTCGCGCGGCAGTGTCGTCGTTAGCAATCACTCAGGCAATGGAGACGGTCGGGCAGGCGCAAGCGCCAAAACTTCGCCTCTCCAGCCCAAATCGGCAATCGGAATGGTCGGCCACAGCACTCTGCTCTACGACGATCTCACTGCCGCGGAAAATCTCACGTTCTTCGCGCAGCTTTACGGCCTGGATGCAGCCCCACGCCGCGTCGTGGCCGCGCTCGAAGATTGTGGCTTGGCAACACGCGCCGGAAGCCTGGTGCGAACTTTTTCCAGAGGCATGCGCCAGCGCCTCGCTATCGCCCGCGCGCTGCTGCACGCTCCGAGCCTGCTTCTCCTTGATGAGCCTGCAGCGGGCCTCGATCGCCAGGGCCTGGCGTGGTTCAGCGCAAGGCTAGCTCGATTGAAACAAGAGGGCTGCACGGTGCTGATGAGCACCCACGCGCGCAACGAGTCCCTCGACCTGGCCACCCGCGCCATCGCGCTAGCAGGCGGCCGCGTCGAACGCGACAGCGGCCCACACGGCGACCCTGCTCCGCTTCTCGCGGCGTTACGGTCCGAGGCCTAGTCTCTTGAACTTTCGTGCGCGATCGCGATCTGCCAAATCTAAACCCGTGGCAATGTGTCACAGCGCACTGTCGTCCCGAGCGCAGCGAGGGATCTGCTTTTGACCACCGTGAGAGCAGCGGGAATTATTCTCACCAAAGAGCTGCGCCTCGAATTCCGCACCCGCGAGCTCCTCACCGCCACCATAATCTTTGCGCTCGTAGTAGTCGTGCTCTTCAGCTTCGCATTCGATCCCACGCCCGCCGAATCCCGCCGCTATGGACCGGGCCTCCTCTGGATCGCCTTCCTGTTCGCTGGCTCCCTGATGCTGAACCCCTCGTTCTCGCGCGAAGAGTCCAATGAGACTCTCGACGCCCTGCGCATGGCGCCCGTTTCCAGCTTCGCGATCTTGCTGGGAAAAATCCTGGCCAACTTCATCTTCATGGCGCTGGCCGAAATCGTGCTCGTCCCGATTTTCGCGGTCCTCTACAACGTCTCGCTCGCGGGAATCGTCGGCCGTTTAATCTTGGTTCTGGCGCTCGGCACCCTCGGCCTGACGGTTACCGGCACGGTATTTTCAGCCATCTCGGCGCACGCGCGCATGCGCGAACTCCTCCTGCCGTTGCTGCTGCTCCCGATCCTTACGCCGCTCCTGATTGCGGCGGTGGAATCCACGGCGGCGCTATTTGCCGAGCAACCCGCGCTCGACCGCACCTGGGTCACATTCCTCGCCGGATTTGATATTGTGTTTCTGACGGCTTCCTGGCTTTTGTGCGACCATTTGATGGCAGACTGATGGAAGAGTGAGGCCAAGCAACGAATGAAAGCGCGCTTACCACTTACGATTCTCACCGCCCTGCTGATTTTCTCCGCGGGCTACGCCGCGCTGTTCATCGCGCCCGACGAAGCCACCATGCACGCGATTCAGCGCATCTTTTATTTCCACGTCGCCAGCTGGAACGCTATGTTCTGCGCGTTCTTCATCGCTTTCTACGGCAGCGTCGCCTATCTCGTCACTGCCAAACGCAAATGGGATGCTCTGGGCGTCTCCGGCGCGGAAGTCGGCGTCATCTGCTGCACGATCGGCCTCATCACTGGCCCTCTCTGGGCGCGTCCCGTGTGGGGAATCTGGTGGACCTGGGACGCCAAGCTAACTTCCACCTTCATTCTCTGGTTGCTGTTCATCTCTTACCTGCTGCTGCGCGGCCTGGTCGAGGACCCCGAAAAGAGAGCATCCCTCTCCGCTATTTTCGCAATTTTCGCGTCGCTCGATATTCCCCTCGTCTATCTCGCGAACCGTTTGTGGCGCACGCAGCATCCTCAGCCAGTGATTTTGGGCGGCGAGGGTTCCGGTCTCGACCCGACCATGGGCAAGGTTTTGTTGCTTTGCCTTATTGCCATCTTTTGCGTGATGATACTGGTGCTGGTGGACCGCTACAGGTTGGAAGTATTGCGCAACGAATGTGCTGAACTTCGCTTTGAAATCGAATCCCGCGGTTCCGATTCCCCCGGCGCCGCCGAAACCGCGCTGGGAAAGGCTGGACGATGAAGAATTTTCAGTTTCTCTTTACCGCATGGATGGTGGTCTGGGCGGTTTTCTTCGTCTATGAGATCAGTGTCGCCCGGCGCATTTCGCAAGTGCGCCAGGAAATCGAACGTCTGAAGCAGCAATTGCGGCAAGGGCAAGGCTGAGTTTGCCAGAGGTGCGTCATGGCTGGGGCCAAAAGAATCGCGGTGGTCTTGTTTCAGCTCGGCGGGCCGGATAGCCAGGCCGCTGTTGAGCCCTTTCTCTATAATTTATTTTGCGATCCGGACATCATAAATTTCCCCGGCGCATTCCTCGCGCGTAAGGCCCTCGCCAAGCTGATTTCCACCACGCGCTCGAAAATCGTTCGCCAACATTACGCCGAAATCGGCGGAGGCTCGCCGATTCGTCGGCTTACCGAACAGCAAGCCCGCGCCCTCGAAAAAGCGTTGAGGCTGCATATCCCCGCGCGCACCGTCGTGGCCATGCGCTATTGGCATCCCGACACCGCGGAAGCCATCGCCGCGCTCGACCGCGAGACCTACGACGAGCTCGTCCTGCTTCCGCTCTATCCGCAATATTCTTTTGCCACCACCCGCAGCAGCCTCAACGAATGGAATCGCCAATACAAACCCAGAACCCCCGTGAAAATCATTGATCATTTCCACGACCACCCCGATTACATCGCCGCCATCGTCGAGCGTATCAACGGACTCCTCGCAACCCTCGATCGTCCCGACGAAATTCATCTCGTCTTCAGCGCGCACGGGCTGCCCACGGCTTTGGTGGAAAAGGGCGATCCCTATCCCAAACAGATCGAAGAAACCGTCCAGCTCGTTCGTGAACTCGGCTCCTGGGAAAATCCCTACGTGCTCTGCTATCAAAGCAAGGTCGGTCCGCAAAAGTGGTTGCAGCCCTCACTCACGGGCACCATCGAACGCATGGCCAAGACTGGCATCACCCGCATGTTGGTGATCCCCGTCGCCTTCCTCACCGAGCACATCGAAACTCTGCACGAAATCAATATCGAGGCGCGCGCCGAGGCCGAAGCGCTCGGCGTGACCGGGTTTTACATGATGCCCGCCCTCAACGATTCTCCGCTGCTCATCCGCGCGCTGGCCGACCTCGTGCTGCGCTCGGTAGGCAATCGCAGCGGCGTCGCGTCGCTCGCCACGTAGCCCGCCCGACCGCGCCCCCACTGCGTCCCCGCCGCAAATCTCCTGTCCCCCGGGAAAAACAATTCGCGGAAAAATTCGACGAGAATGTCTTGACACAGCCTCTCCCAAATCATATAACCCAGTGTTCATTTCTTCGGACTGGTTCGGCCATTTTAATTTCTTAGGTTGTGGTTTGCAGGACAGCAATTTCAACGGGCCTATGGCAGAAATTTCCGAAGGGAAGCCGGGACAACCCGCATCGTCGCCTGGAGCGGCGGAAGCGGCCGCATCTCAATCGCCGGAAGCAAAGTCGGCGGCAAAAGCGGTCAATACGGGCCGCCGTAGAATTGTCTGGGCCTGTATTTGGGGCTATCTCGGCGTTAACTTCCTGATGTTCCTCCGGTTTTTCTTTCCCCGCGCGCTATACGAACCCAATACCACTTTCAATATCGGATTCCCGTCGGATTTCGCCCTTGGTATTGACCAGCGCTTTCTGATGACCAACCGCGTCTGGGTGGTGCGTGAACCAGACCGCCTTTTCGTGATCTTCGCGCGCTGCACTCACCTGGGCTGCACGCCCGAATGGAAGCCCGCGGAAAATAAATTCAAGTGTCCTTGCCACGGCAGCGGCTACGACAGCGAAGGCGTGAATTTCGAGGGCCCCGCCCCGCGCCCCATGGATCGCGCCGTCGTCTCGCTCGATCCCACCGGCCAAATATCCGTGGATACCAGCCGCCTTTTCGTGGACGATCCCCGCGCCGGCGTCAACCATTTCAATGATCCCGGAGCGTATCTGAACGTATAGCGCGCTTGCGAGCAGCACCGGTCGAGTAGAACTGGGTTCGGAAGGGGTTGATAGCGATGCCCGAAGAAAACGGAGACGGCAAGCCGAAAACCGGCGTCCTGGACAAAGTTCAGGATAGCGCTGCCGCGCTCCGCGACACGCTGACTGCAAAAGCCAAAGAGCAAGCCGACGGGCTGAAAGAGCCCGAAAAGACTCAGCTCTATCGCTCCATTTTTCGCGTCAAGCACGACGAAGAGCCGCGCAATCGCGCTCTCAGCGTGCTCTCCAACGTTTTCTTTCACCTGCACCCGGCCAAAGTCAATCGCGACGCCACCAAATACAATTTCACCTGGGGCATGGGCGGCATCACCTTCTACCTCTTCATCGTGCTCACTTTCACCGGCGTGCTGCTGATGTTTTATTACCACCCCACCAAAGTGCAGGCCTTCCGCGACATTCTCTATCTCGAGAACGACGTCCCCTTCGGCAAGCTCCTGCGCAATATGCATCGCTGGGCCGCGCACCTGATGATCATCGCTGTCTGGCTGCATATGTTCCGCGTGTTCATGACCGGCTCCTATAAACGCCCGCGCGAATTCAACTGGTGCGTCGGCGTCCTGTTGATGGTCCTTACCATGCTTCTCAGTTTCACGGGATATCTTCTGCCAGACGATCAACTCGGCTTCTGGGCCGTCACCGTCGGGACCAACATGGCCCGCGCCACGCCGCTCTTAGGCCACGAAGGGCCATTCGGCGCGCTCCTCGGCATGACTCCCTACAACGATGTCCGTTTCGCGCTCTTAGGCGGCTCCATCGTGGATGCCAATGCGCTCCTGCGCGCTTACATCTGGCACTGCATCGCGATTCCGCTGATCGTCGCAATTTTCATGGGTGTCCATTTCTGGCGCGTCCGCAAAGACGGCGGCATCTCGGGCCCAGCCCCCGTGATGCTGGAAAGCGAAATCAAAGAAGAACGCAATCCGCGGCCGGTGGTGCTGCGGCCCGCTGGCATGGGCCAGCACGATAAATGACCCGATACGCACAAAATGACAAGCCCGTAGGCGCACGGCATGCCGTGCCCACCGCAGCCCGCGCGCGGAATTGTGATCGTGGGCGTCGTTGCGCGCATTCAGCAGGAGACTGACGGATGGATTGGCGCCAAATCTGGGAAATCGCATCGGCTCCCGACAACGTCCCCATCGTTGCGTTGCTCTTCTTCATTCCGTTCTATCTCTGGTACGCGCTGAAGCAGGGAATTGAAAACGACAAACTGATCGCCGTCCTGGAATCTGACCCGCAGCTGGCCAAGACGAAATATCGCAAGACGCAGGAGTGGGATCCCAAGTGGGACCGCGAAGTGCACACCTGGCCCTACCTGATGCGCATGGAATTTCTAGTGGCCATCATCATCACGGTCCTGCTGATGGTCTGGTCGCTCACGCTCAATGCGCCGCTCGAAGAGCCATCCAACCCCAACGTCACGATGAATCCGGCGAAAGCTCCCTGGTATTTCCTCGGCTTGCAGGAAATGCTGGTTTACTTCGACCCATGGATCGCCGGCGTCGTAATGCCCACGCTCGTCATCGTCGGCTTGATGGTCATCCCTTATATTGACGCGAATCCCCTCGGCAATGGCTATTACACCTACAAGCAGCGCCGCTTCTCCATCTGGACATTCCTCTTCGGCTTCATCGGCCTGTGGATTCTGATGATCACCATCGGAACTTTCATCCGCGGCCCTGGATGGATGTGGTTCTGGCCGGGCAGAACCTGGGACGCCGAGCGAGTGGATTACGCGGTGAACCGAAACCTGGACCAGGTTTTCGGGATTGATGGCTCGTGGTTCGCCTCGATCTTCCACCTCAGCAAAGATCAAGGCGCCATTTGGGCGCGCGTCGTCTTCGGCATATTCCCACTTGTCTTGTTTTTTATTCTCGCCGGATATCTGGTCCACTGGATTTGCATGCGCACCGAATTCAGCCGCAAGATTTATAAGCGCATGAGCCTTCTGCAGCTCGTCACCATGTACACGTTCCTGATTTTCATGATTTCGCTGCCGGCAAAAATTTTGCTGCGCTTGGTTTTTACGATTCATTATGTGTGGGTCACTCCGTGGTTCAGCATATGACGATTTCAATCGGTGGCGTCGGCACGCATCCCGATTTTGAACTTGTAGGGGCGGGTCTGCGACCCGCCCCGACGGTCGCTCCTTTGCCAAGGCGCGCAAATCGGGCCGCAGCGGTTTTGATTCCCATGCAGGAGGTTTTTGGTGCCTGATCGTTCCCCCGATACCGGCCCTGACGATCCAATCAAGAGCAGTTCCTTCGCGCTGCCGCTGTTGATCGCATCTTTCCTGCTGATCGTCACCGTGGCCTGGTCCTTCTACGTCGAATTCTACGGCCTGCAACCCTGGCGCGAATATCAAAGCCGCTTCGCCGGGGCCTATTCCACCTACCTCCGCAAAGCCGTCAAAGATCAGAAAAAGAGCGAAGACGCCGTCTACGCTTCCGCCGATTACAAGACGCTCCTGGCAAAAGTAGATGATGCGGAGAAAACCGCGAAAGCCCAGGACGCGGACATCGCCAAGCAAATCGCCCTCCTCGATGACCAGCGCGCTGCCATGGGTGACGCCTTCAAGGACGCTCGCGGCAAAATCGGCTCTCTCGTTTACCAGTACGAAACCGTTCCGGCCTCGGACAAATCCGCCAAGGCCGCCCGCCTGAAAGATCTGAACGAAGGGCGCAACAGCATCTGGAAAGTGGATTGGCCGCTGGCCGGTGGCCAAATTCAGAAAAATAAACCTTTCACCGGCGATGAGCTCAACGACACCTTCACCAGCATCATGGCCCAGCGCGCCGCCCTGGTAGCCAAACGCGGTGACGTTGATAAGCCCGCCAAGGACGCGCGCGAAGCCCTCGCAACGTACACCTCGGAGCATTTGCCGGGACTCAGTTCCGCGTCGCTGGAAAGCCTGCAGCACTCCATGGAAGATTTCGACGAGCGCATCATCCAGATCAACGTCAATCCTCCGGGCGCCTCGCTCAATAATCTCGGGGGCGCGGGACTGGTGGATCGCTGTCAATCCTGCCACGTAGGCACTGACCAGAAATACGTTCCGCCGCAGATGACGCTCACCAAGGCCGACCTGGGCATGGCCAAGAGCAAGGACGCTCCTTACACCAGCCACCCAGACTTGGATCTGCTGCAATATCATCCGCTCGAAAAATTCGGCTGTTCTCCGTGTCACGGTGGCAATGGCCGCGCCATCAATTCCGTGCAGCGCGGGCACGGCCGTTACGAACATTGGCTCTGGCCGCTCTACTATCCCGAAAATTACGATGCTGGTTGCCAGCAGTGCCACTCCGCGGACATGGTCACCGAGCACGCTCCCGTCTTGAACGAAGGCAAGCAGCTCTATCGCCAGAAAGGCTGCATCGGCTGCCACCGCTTCCAGGGCTTCGATAATCAGGACGAGCAGCTCGTGAATGCCCGCCAAACGATTTTGCAGCTCGCGAAAACCAAGTCGGACGACGAACTGGAAATCCCGCGCCTGCAAAAACTCGGCGATACCGCCGCGGATAACGCCACCGCCGACAGATATTACGCCAAGGCCACCAACCTAACCGTCGAAATCAGTCGCATGGACGCGCAGAGCCAGGCGCTCGAGGTCCACAGCCACGATCTTTTGCAAGAAATTAAAAAAGTTGGCCCGGACCTGAAAGAAGCCCGGCAAAAACTCCGCAAGGAATGGATTCCGTACTGGATCGGGAACACCACCGCGTTTCGCCCGACCACCAAAATGCCGCAGTTCAATCTGACGCCAGACCAGATCCACGCCATCTCCGCCTTCATCTGGCAGGATTCTCTTTCCGGTCCGCCTCTCGAGAAGCAGCCCGCGGGAGATGCCACTCACGGCAAAGTTCTTCTGGAATCGCGCGGTTGCCTCGCCTGCCACGCCATCGGCGAAGGATCAAGTGCCGTCGGCGGCACGTTCGCTGCGAACTTGAGCCGCGTAGGCGAAAAGGAAAATTACGATTATCTCGTGCGCTGGGTCCACAACCCGCGCCAACGCTCGGCGCCCTACTGCCCCTACGAAAAGAAGGATCTCGGCCCCGAGGATTACGCCAAGCACAATTTGCCGTACGTCTTTGACCTCGATCACTCGCGTTGCCCGAACGACGGTCATGAGCTCGTCGTCCAGCAACCCACCATCATGCCCAGCCTGCGCCTTTCCATCGAAGATTCGCGCGATATCGCCAGCTACCTGATGACCCAGAAGCACGCGGACATGACCTACGCCGCCGCTAGCTATATGGACGACCCCAAGCTCGCGACAGAAGGCAAGGAACTTGTCCGCCACTACGGCTGCGCCGGCTGCCACGAAATCAGCGGCCTGGAAGACGAAGGCCGCATCGGCACCGAACTCACCAATGAAGGCAGCAAGCCCATCGAGCGCCTCGATTTCGCGCTCTGGACCGAAGACGCGAAACGCGGCGTCCAGCCCGAATTTAAATCCGACGATAATTTCGTCCTGACTCCCTACCTGCGCCAGGGAAAACAGATCGCGTGGTTTGACGCCAAGGGATTCTTCGAGCACAAACTTGAAAATCCCGGCATCTACGACAAGGGCAAATTCCACGCCAACCCGATGGACAAGCTGCGCATGCCCAAGCCCAATCTTCAGTCTCAGGACGAAGTGCAGGCGCTCGTAACGATGCTTCTGGGCAGCACCGATCCCACTCTCCCGCCCGAATATATGTACCGGCCTGCGGATCGCCGCAAATACATCCAGGACGGCTGGTGGATCGTCACAAAATATAATTGCATCGGCTGCCACCAGATTGACGTCGCTCAAAAATCCGTCCTCATGACCCTGCCGATGTATCAAGGCGAGAACAAAGCCAACTTGCCGCCGGTGCTCACCACCGAAGGCGCCCGCGTGAATCCCGACTGGCTCCGTCAATTCCTCGCGAATCCCGCGCTCAGCACCACGGATACGAACCGCAATGGTGTCCGTCAATATCTGCAAGTGCGCATGCCCACGTTCTTCTTGTCCGACGACGAAATCAGAAAGCTCACCCTATTCTTCGAAGCGATGTCGGCCCAGCCCGACCCCTTCATTCCGCCGAAGGTGGAACCGCTCAGCGATGCGGAACGAGCCATGGCGCGCGGCCTGTTCACCAGCCCGGCCGCGCCCTGCTTGAAGTGCCACATGACCGGCAACGAAGCGCACGACAAAAACGCTTCCGCGCCGAATTTCCTGCTGGCCCGCGAACGCTTGCAGCCGGCCTGGACCGCGCGATGGATCACCGACCCGGCGAAAATTATTCCCGGCACGGCGATGCCCTCGGGGTTGTTCCATAAAGACGGCGATCACTGGGTATTCTCCGGCGCGGTTCCCGGCGCCATGGCGCAATATCACGGCGATCAAGCCGAGCTGCTGGTGCGTTACATGTTCTCGCTCACGCCGCAGGAGCAAGCCGCCCTGCTGGGCCGCACGCCCGCCAGCGCAACCGGCGGCACAAAATCATCCGGCGGCAAGTAGCGCCGGCGGAAAATGAATTACGCCGACATTCCGCCCACGGCGATTGTCATCCCGAGCGCAGCGAGGGATCTCTCTTCGATCTCGGCGTCCGGCAACAAGCGAGCCGCCGCGCAGAAGAAATCGCACGTCGGCAACACTCGAAATTGTTAGAATATCCAGTCGCACCCAAGGAGGTTTTCTTCGAAATGAGCAATAGATACTTCACTCTCGCGCTAGCAGCCGTCGTGGCCATCGCCATCACCGGTTGCGGCAAAAAAGAAAGCACGGAAACCGCCGAGCAGCCCGCCGCCACCGCTCCCGCCGGCAAGACGGTGGACGCTTCCACCGCCGGCTCCATCAGCGGCAAGGTTACTCTCGAAGGCAAGGCGCCCAAGGAAAAGCCCATCAATATGAGCGCCGAGCCCTACTGCGAGAAAGCGAATCCTAGTCCGGTTGTTCCGCCCACGGTCGTCACGGACGACAAAGGCGACCTCGGCGACGTCGTCATCTTCGTCAAGGACGGCCTCGGTGACTATGTCTTCGACACTCCGAAAGACTCCGTGCCTCTCGCCCAAAAGGGCTGCATGTACGATCCCCACATCATCGCGCTGATGGCCGGCCAAACCTTCGAAGTGAAGAACGACGACCAGACCACCCACAACATTCACCCCATGCCCAAGGACAATCGCGAATGGAACAAGTCGCAAGCTCCCGGCACTTCGCCCATTGACGAATCCTTCGCGCGCCCCGAACTCGCCATCCCGGTGAAGTGCAATGTGCATCCCTGGATGAAGAGCTACATTTTCGTTTTCAAGAACCCCTACTACGCCATCACCTCGAAGGACGGCTCGTTTGATCTCAAGAACCTGCCTCCCGGCACCTACACTATCGAGGCCTGGCAGGAAAAATACGGCGTCAAAGATCAGACCGTGACCATCGGCCCGAAGGAGTCCAAAACGGTGGACTTCAAATTCGACGCCTCGGCGCCGGCTCCGCCACCCGCGGATTAGTCGAGCGTATCCCCTGCAGGGGCGGGGCTCAGGCGCGAATTTTGCGTCCGAATGAATCAGCAGGCCCCGCGCCTCGCGGGCGCCGCTCGAGCAAAGCTCCCGTAAGGGCGCTGCTCGCTGCGCCGCAGCTTGCCACGCTCAAAAATTTACGGCGCGCCCGTTGTTCGCCCGGTTAGGGTCGCCAAACCTTGTTTCCGGCGCATGAATTACGCTCCACAATGTGTTAGGGTGTTTTCCTGAAAGACGTGCGGCAACTAATGGACAAGCGGACAACTATCTCGCAGGTTCCGTCAGCCCTTCACCGTTTCGCCATGGCCACGGCTTCCTGCACCGTCCTGCTTCTCATGGCCGGCGCGCTCGTCACCAGCAACGACGCCGCTGATTCAGTCCCGGATTGGCCGCTAGCCTACGGCAAAATCATCCCGCCATGGGTCGGAGGCATTCGCTACGAATATACCCACCGTCTCGCGGCCGGCACGGTCGCCATCCTCACCGCCATTCTCGCGATCTGGCTGGCGCGCCGGGGCTCCCGTCTCCTGCGAAATCTCGGCTGGACGGCGCTAGCTCTGGTGCTCGCGCAAGCGGTTCTGGGCGGCATGCGCGTTTTGTTCCACGACCCCGCGCTCACCGCCACAATCCATGCCATCTTGGCCCAAATTTTCTTCGTCACCGTCGTCAGTCTCGCGCTGTTAACCAGCGGCTGGTGGAATAGCAAGCTGGCCGAGCTCGATGATCCCGGCTCGCCCTCGGTTCGCACGCTTTCCTTGATCACTACCGCCGCGATCTTCGTCCAATTGATCCTGGGCGCGGGCTTTCGCCACGGAGCCTTCGGAATTCTGCCGCACATGATTGGCGCGGCCGTCGTCCTGTTCCTGGTCATCTGGACCGGCCGCTCGGTCCGCAAGCGGTTCGGCGCGGTTCGTGACTTGCGCCGATGGGGCATCCTGCTGCAAGCCTTCCTGGGCACGCAGATTCTCCTCGGCATCGCCGCATATTGGGCGGTAGTTCAGGAGATCAAATCAGCGCAGCCAACGGCGACGTACGTCGTGCTCACCGTCGCCCATGTGCTGGTGGGCGCGCTGACCCTCGCCGCCAGCGTCGTACTTACTCTTGCAAGCTATCGCCTGATCCGCGGCGGCGTCGCCACCGCAGCGCAGGCAATCACCAGTTCAAACGCCGAAAGTTCCAGAGCATGAAACCGATGGACACCCAGCGATGAGCAACGGACGCGTTGACGCCATTCCCGCCTATGAGCGGCCGTGGGCTTACGTCGTTCTCACCAAGCCCGACGTCACTTTTCTCGTCGTCATCACCACCGTCGCCGGTTTTTACCTCGGTTCGAGCGGCCCCTTGAATTGGCTTCGCCTGTTGAACACCTTGGGCGGCACTTTGCTCGTGGCCGGCGGCACGGCGGCTCTCAATCAATACATCGAGCGCCATATGGATAGCGTGATGCGCCGCACCGCGTCCCGGCCATTACCCGCAGGCATTTTGCAGCCAACCGAAGTTCTGTTCTTTGGCGTAGCCACGATAATTGCCGGCACCGTCTGGCTCATGCTCGCCGTTAACGCTCTCGCCGCTTTCCTCGCGCTGGCCACCAGCGTCTCGTACTTGGCCGCCTACACTCCCCTGAAGACGCGCACAACGCTCGCAACTGCCGTGGGCG
This sequence comes from uncultured Acidobacteriota bacterium, assembly GCA_963804655.1. Lineage (GTDB taxonomy): Bacteria > Acidobacteriota > Terriglobia > Acidiferrales > UBA7541 > Palsa-295. The sequence continues at coordinate 503,147 of CAWDRE010000006.1, forward strand.
CCGTTCCTGGAGCGTTGCCGCCGCTCATCGGCTGGGCAGCTGCTCACGGCTCGCTCTCGCTGGGAGCCTGGGTCCTGTTCGCAATATTATTCGTCTGGCAGTTTCCGCATTTCATGGCAATTGCTTGGATGTACCGCGAAGACTACGGCCGCGCCGGCATTTTGATGCTGCCGGTGGTGGACCGCAGCGGCAATAAGACTTTTCGCGTGATCGTCGCCACCTCGGCCATCTTGATCCCCGTCAGCCTGCTTCCCGCGGTGCTGGGAATGACGGGAATCCATTACTTCTACGGCGCTCTTATCCTGGGGCTGCTTCTGCTCCAGGTCTCCTCCTGGGCCAATCGTTCCCGCACCAATTTCCGCGCGAAGTGGCTGATGCACGCCACCGTCGCGCATATTCCGCTCCTGCTCGGGTGGATGATCTTGGACAAGTTGGCTCGATGACGGCCACCGCCATCGGAAGGGAATCAGGGATGACGCTTAAGTCGAACCGGATCGAGCTCAGCATCCTGTGCGTGTTTTTCATACTCCTGGCGGTTTGGGGCATCGCCTGGAACATCAGCAGCGGTCTGCTCACCAGCGGCATTGACGGCATCATGCTGCTCGCCATTTGCCTGATGATGGGAGGAATCTTCAGCCTGATGCTGGTGGTGATGCTCTGGCAAGCCGAGCTGATTCCGATCTTCCGGCCGAAGGAAGGCAAGGCCGCGGGACCCGCCAAGCCGGCGGCCGCTGCAAAAGCCACGGCTCCAGCGGCTGCTGCGTCGCCAGCTCCGGCGCCGGCAGCAACCGCGCCAGCGCCAGCCGCCACTCCCGCGCAGAAGGCGCCGCAACCGACTCCGCCCACGCCAACCACGAAGTAATCCGGAGCATGCTCTTTCCTCTCACGACCGATAGCCTGCGCGCGCCCGCGGTTTCAGGCGTCGAATAACCAGCACATGACTCCAGACGCGCCACCTCAGAAATCTTTCGGCGGCCGTTGGGCCCTCGCGATCCTTGTCCTTGCGCTTGCCTTCGTCCTGATGCCGTTTCTTTTCTGGAACGCCACTTGGTTCGGACGCCCCATCACCGATAATCAAATCTCGAAAACCCTTGCCGATCGCTCGCACCCCCGCGAAATTCAGCACGTGCTCTCGCAGTTCGAGACGCGCATCGAAAAAGGCGATCCCTCCGTGCGCCGCTGGTATCCCGAAATGGTCGTCCTGGGCAAAGATCCCATTGACGAGATTCGCGTCACCGACGCCTGGGTCATGGGCCAGGACAATACCTCGCCCGAATTTCACGCCGCGCTGCTCGGCATGTTGCACGATCCGAATCCGATGGTGCAACGCAACGCCGCTCTCTCCCTCGTGCGCTTCCAAGATGATTCCGGCCACGCACTCATCGTCGCGATGCTGCGTCCCTACATCATGGACTCGCCGCTCGCGGGCGTGCTGACCACTCGCCTGAAGCCCGCGGACATCGTCAATCCCGGAACATTGCTGGCTCACATCGCAGCAGCAGGGAAGAGCAACGAAGTTCGTGCGACGGTTCCCGGCACCGTGGACCGCTGGCTGGTCGCCGACGGCGCCACCGTAACCGCCGGTCAGCCGATCCTGTCCCTGGCCCCCAACGAAAGCATGGCCTGGGAAGCCCTGCGTGCGTTGTACCTCACCGGACGCCCCGAAGACTTGCCAGACGTGGAGCGCTTCGTCCGCGGCGCAGACGGCATGTCCCCACAAGTGGCAGTTCAAGCCCAAGCAACAGCCGAAGCCATCCACGACCGCGCCAGCCACTAGAAAGCAAGTAGCGCCGGCTTGTCCTGAGAGCCTGCCAATGGCAGCGTCGAAGGGCGTCCCGCCGGCTCCTTGCATTTGATTTTGAGCACGCTGCGGCCAGCGAGGTGCAGGCGCAGATGAATTGTGCGTAAGAAATGGATTTGGGGGGGCGGGGCTCTAGCCCCAATATGGAGCTGGCCCGGTCTATGGGGTTTTAGAAGCTGTCACGAAAATCCTTGTAGGCCGTAGCTCTAGCTACGGCATAAACGCGGCGAATCAGAGCGGCTTCAGCCGCTGAAGTGCAGGTTTTGCAGCACTCACACAGGCTCCTTAGCCCCCGAGGTCGCGTTCCACAAAGCCGTCACTGCTTGTACTGAATCACCGCCTGCCCGTCCACAATCTTGATATCGCTGATATCCGCCGGCAAACGCAATTTCTCACGATTCTCCGGCGACGACATCATCTCCCGCATTGCGGCATCCAAAGTTGACTGCGGTAACGGCAGCGACCCCAGCTTCCCGCTTACCGGCTCGAATTTCATGTACCCATTATCGGCGCTCAGATGTCCATCCAGTTCGAGCGACAAATCCTTCCCGTGGAAATCGAAAATCACATAAGCCTTCACCACGTCGCCATCCATATCCACTTTCACATCCTTCACCGACGATTGCACTTGCTCCAGCGAAGGCTGCTCGCCGTCAGCAACACTCGGCGCCGGCTCCCCGCTCGGCGGGTTGCCGCCAGCCGCCTGCGAAGCAGCAGTCCCGCTGCCCGTTGCAGCAGGGACGGCCCCAGCCGGAGTCACTCCCACCGCTGGCTCCAGTTGCAGGTTCTGTGCGAGATATGAATTCAGCTCCGTGCGGTTGAGTGCCACCTGCCCGGGCTGTCCCGCCGCCTTTGCCTCATCAGCCGCCTGAAATTTCTTCTCCGCGCTCGCCGCCGCGTTGGGATCAAAGTGCACCGTCGGCGCTGGCGATTTCCGCAGCACCAGTACAATCACGATGATCAAGCCCGCCAGGCTCGACCAGCTCAATATCCGGTAAAGTGTCTTGAAAAGTGGCGCAGCAGGCATGGCAGCGGCTCCTATACTGCATCGAGTCTAGCAGTCGGGAACGCGTCGCCCGTTTTGCGGACCTTCGAGGGTGCCTAATCGTCAATGAACCAAAGGACAGGCTCAGGCTATAACCGCGATGCTATTTCTTCACCACAAATCGCGCATAATACAAAATTCCCGCAATAGACTTCCCATCGCGTATCTTCCCTTGCCGTATCCACTCCAATGCTTCGCGCAAAGAAAAAATCCGCAACGTGATCTTTTCGTCGGCCTCTGGATGAGCAGGCCCCGCCTGCAACTCTTTCGCCAGAAAGATCACCATCTTTTCACGCAGAAACCCGGGACTCGGATAAAGCCCCACCAACTTCCGCATCCTCCGCGCCGTATATCCAGTTTCTTCCTGCAACTCGCGATGCGCCCCGTGCGCAAAAGTCTCGTTCCCGTCGCGCCGCCCCGCCACCAGCTCCCACAAATACTGCCCGGTGCTGTGCCGGTACTGCCGGATCATCAAAATCCGTCCGTCGCGAAAGACCGGCAGCACCACCACCGACCCTGGATGCTCGATGAAATCGCGCGTCGCCTTCACGCCCCCGGGCTCGACCACCAACTCCTCGCGCACATCGAACACGCGGCTGCTGAACACCACCTTGCTGCTCAATACTTTCCCGAGCGTCTTGGTCGTTGCCATTTTCTTCGTCGGCACATTGGCTCCGTAGGCCCCGCTGGGCGAAATCGCCTCCATAGTAACGCACCTCTGCGCGCGCGCCGTTATCCTTGGCCCCGCGCGTCACCCCGGTCCCCATCAGCGAGAAACCCAGCCCGATTAATCCCCCCGATTTCTTGCCGCCGCTATCCCCGATGCATATACTGGCTGCGTACAAACTCCATGCCCATCAATACCGTCATCGTTGACGACGAGCGCCCCGCCCGGGACGAACTTCTCTATCTCCTGAAAGGCTTTCCGGACGTGAACGTAATCGCCCTGGGCAAAAACGGCCTCGAAGCACTCGCGCTCATCAAAGAACACGATCCCGATCTCGTGTTCCTCGACGTGCAAATGCCCGGCCTCGACGGCTTCGGCGTAATCAAAAAACTCTTCGAACGGAAACAGCGCGTCCCGCAAATCGTCTTCGCCACCGCGTTCGATAATTACGCCATCCAGGCCTTCGATGTTAACGCGGTGGATTACATCCTGAAACCGTTTGACAAGACCCGCATCGCCAAAGCCCTGCAGCGCGCCAAAAAAATGGTCGAAGCGAATACTTCGCCCGTCGAGCGCCTGGAAACTCTGATGGGCCAACTCGCCGCGCCGGTTGTGGCCGCCCGCTCGGCGCAGCCGGTGAAATTACTCGTGAAAGCCCAGGCGCGCATGTTCCTCGTGGATGCGGACGATGTGATCTATGCCTCCATCCAGGACGGCACCATCACCATTTTTACCCGCGAATTCGAAGGCGTCTCCAACTACCGCACCATCGAGGAACTCGCCGCATCTCTCGACGCCGACCGCTTCTGGCGCGCCCACCGCTCGTACCTGATCAACATCAATCACATCAAGGAAGTGGTGCCCTGGTTCAAATCCAGCTACATTCTGAAAATGAACGACAAGCGCGCCAGCGAAATTCCCGTTTCCCGAGCTCAGACCAAACGTCTGCGCGAGCTGCTCAAATTGTAAGTGCGTGGCACACGTCTCGATCGCTGGCTGGTGCGTCGTGTTATACGTCGTGTGGTGAACGGATCCGCAAGAGTTCGGCGCTTCACCGTGTGCAAAATGGGAAGCGGATGTCGTCCCCAGCGCAGCGAGGGATCTGCTTTTCGTCGCGTTCGCGCGCTCCGCGCAACTCCATATCTGATTTCGGGGGAATATGCCGCTCGCTAGATTGAAATGCTGTGTGGTAATGGTCGTTGCTGTGCTCCTGCTCTCGCCGGCCCTCACGTTCGCGCAAAAGGATACCGGCACCGTCCTGGGAAATGTGAGCGATGAACACGGCACGCCCCTCGCCGGCGCAAAGATCACCTTACTCGCCGAAAACACCAAACAAACCAAGGGCGGCCAATATATGGACGCCTCCACGGACGGCACCGGCGAATTCCGCATCGAGGGCGTGAAGCCCGGTCGCTATTCGATCCGCTTCGATTCCAAAGGCCTGATTTCGAAAACGGAAACAATCAACGTAAAAGCCGGAAAAAAGACCAACGTGAACGTGCACCTGAAATTGCCAGCAGAGCCAAAGACCGACAACAATAACGACGACTAGCGCTGCGCTCATACCCGGACCGCTCACCGCTGCCGCGGCAGGCTTTTCGCTTTCCGCACGCCCTGTGCTAGCATCGCCAGTACACTTTTCTCCATGGATTTTTCACTCAGCAGCGACCAAATCCTCATCCGCGACACCGTCCGCCAGTTCATGGAGACGGAAATGCGCCCCATCCTCCGCGAATACGAGCGCGAGGAAAAATTCCCGGCCGAACAACTCAGGAAACTCGGTGAACTCGGCTGTTGCGGCATGCTCGTCCCTGAAGAATGGGGCGGGGCCGGGACGGATACCGTCAGCTACGCCTTGATGCTCGAAGAAGTCGCCCGCGTGGACGCCTCTACCGCCGTCGCCTTAAGCGTCACGAACTCCGTCGTCGGCATTCCCATCTGGAAAGCCGGCACTGACGCGCAAAAGAAAAAATATCTCACGCGCCTCTCGCGCGGCGAAATTCTCGGCGCCTTCTGCCTCACCGAACCCCAGGCAGGCTCGGACGCCGCCGGGATCCAGGCGCGCGCCGTCCGCCACGGCGACCACTACCTCCTCAATGGCACTAAGGCCTGGGTCACCAACGGCGGCGTTTCCGGCGTGTACCTCGTATTCGCGAAGACCGATCCCTCCGCAGGCAGCCGCGGCGTCACTGCCTTTCTCGTCGAACCGGACTTCCCGGGATTTCGCATCAGCCGCTATGAAGATAAAATGGGCCTGAAGCTTTCGCGCTCCGCGGAAGTTTCTCTGCAGGACTGTCGCGTGCCCGTCGAAAACCGCTTGGGTGAAGAAGGTCAGGGCCTGAAGATCGCGCTCGAATCGCTCGATGGCGGACGAGTTGGCATCGCCGCCCAGGCGCTAGGCCTCGCGCAAGGCGCGCTCGAAGCCTCCGTCCGTTACGCCAAGCAACGCAAAACCTTCGGCAAGCCCATCGCCGAATATCAGGCGATCCAGTGGATGCTGGCGGACATGCAAACCGAAATCGCAGCCGCGCGCGCGCTCACCCATCACGCCGCCTGGATGCGCGATAATGGCGGCGGCCGCTCCGGCTCGCATTCTTCGCGCGCCAAGCTGTATTCCAGCGAAATGGCCAACCGCGTCGCCTACAAAGCAGTCCAGGTCCACGGCAGCGTAGGCTACTCGCGCGAAACCGACGTCGAGCGCTACTATCGCGACGCCCGCGTCCTGACAATCTACGAAGGTACCAGCGAAATGCAGCGCCTGGTAATAGCCCGCGACCTGCTCAGGCAATGATCGCGCCAGCGAACGCGACGACTGCGCAGAACATGGCGAAGGGCAGTAGCGGTTGATTTTGTAGCGCCGGCGTCCCGCCGGCTCTTAGCATTTGAATTTGCAGCGGCGCACTTCAGTGCGCCATCGAACTTGCGGAAATGACGATCAAGTTCGCGAGAAGACACCGCAAGCGGCTGTAGGGGCGGCTCTCAGAGCCGCCCGCCGTTGCATTTACCGTCGCGGCCAGATCGGTGGCCTTGCAAACGCCACCACGAACGCTCGGCGCACGAAATCCGCACCACGGAGACCATTCTCAGCGTGACCAAACGCAAACGAGTTCTCAGCGGCATGCGCCCCACCGGGCGCCTCCATCTCGGCCATTATTTCGGCGCGCTGCAAAATTGGCTGAAACTCCAGGACGAATACGATTGCTTCTTCTTCGTAGCCGATTGGCACGCCCTGACCACGCACTACGAGGACACCGCCTCCATCGCCGAAAATACGCGCCAGGTCGCCACCGACTGGCTGGCCGTAGGCCTCGATCCCGCAAAATCCACGCTCTTCGTGCAATCCAGCGTCCTCGAACACGCCGAGCTTCACGTCCTCCTCTCCATGATCACTCCTCTAAGCTGGCTGGAACGCGTCCCCACCTACAAAGAGCAAATTGAAAATCTAAAAGGCCGCGACCTCGGCACCTACGGCTTCCTGGGCTATCCGCTTCTCCAATCCGCAGACATCGTAATGTACGGCGAACCAAAGAAGGACCTGCTAGTCCCAGTAGGCGAAGATCAAGCCCCCCACGTCGAACTTACCCGCGAAGTCGTTCGGCGTTTCAACTATCAATTTGGACTGAGCATTTCCGAAGAACTGAACACCGCGGCCAATCAGCACTCCCGCGTAAAACTCAACAGCATCGTGCCTACAGGCGCGTTCTTCGATGCCCCCGTAATGCCGGACGGCGCGTGGCAGGATTGGACCGTGCAGCTGAAGAAGACTGCGAGAGAGATTGGATTTGAGAACGCAATCGAAGAGCTTCCGGCAAATCTGAAAAAATTCTACCGACTGGAGCGAATTCTTGCGGAACCGGCATATATCCCCACCGAAACCCCGCGCCTCCCCGGCCTGGACGGCCGCCGCATGGCCAAGTCTTACAACAACGCCATCTGGCTCAGCGATCCACCCGACGAAATTCGCACCAAAGTCCGCAACATGCTCACCGACCCGCAACGCGTCCGCCGCACCGACCCAGGCCGCCCCGAAGTCTGCCCAGTCTTCGCCTGGCACAAACTCTTCTCCCCGCCCGCCACAATCTCCTGGGCCGACCAGGGCTGCCGTACCGCAGGCATCGGCTGCGTGGACTGCAAATCAAAAATGGCCGATAACCTCGTGAAATGGATCGAGCCGATCCAAACACGCCGCCAAGAATTTGACGCCCATCCACAGCAAGTTTGGGATATCCTCGACACCGGTTCCAAGCAAGCGCAAAAGGCCGCGCGCAAAACCATGAAGCGCGTCCGCAACGCGATCTTTCACTGGGACGAAGCGCGCAAGGCGCCATAGCAAGCGCTTCGGCCGTAGGGGCACGGCACGCCGTGCCCGCTGCAATGAACGGCAACACTCAAGGCACGTGGCGCGCGCCTGAACGAAGCGTCAAAGTTGACGAGAGGCAACCATGTCATCCCGAACGAAGCCGCGCGCAGTTAGCCTTTCCTTTCGCGCAGCGAAAGGCGCGCGGCGCAGAGAGGCCTGCCTGCCGTAGGCAGGGATCTCTCTTACGATTTTCGGCCCATCGTGCAGTAGGGCACTTCAGCCGCACAGCAGTCGCAGGAGGATAACCCGTAGCATGGCATCACCCTATCGCATCAACTTACCGGTTTACGAAGGCCCGCTCGATCTCCTCCTTGACCTCATCCGCAAGCAGGAGATGGACATCCACAACATCCCCATCGCCAAAATCACCGAGCAATACCTCGATTACCTCCACCAAATCGAAAAACTCGATATAGACGTCTCCGCCGACTTCATCTACATGGCCGCCACCCTGATTCACATCAAATCCAAAATGCTCCTGCCAGTTGACCCGCTCCTCGCCGGGGAAGAGCAGCAAGATCCGCGCGACGAACTCGTCCACCGCCTCCTCGAACACGAAAAATTCAAAAACGCCGCCCAGCTCCTATATCAAAAGCAGCAGGTCGAAGACCACGTCTGGTCCCACCCCGATAAATCTCTCTACGGCGGCGACGAAGTCCAGGGCGAACTGGTCGTCTCCCTGGTGGACCTGGTCAAGACCTTTCAGCAGGTCCTCGAACGCCGCAAAGAAGTCCCCAAATTCGAGCTGAAGCACGATCAGGTCTCCATCGCCCAAATGATGGACCGCCTGCGCCAGCGCCTGGTAGTAACCGACGAGCCCGTCTCGCTGATCGAATTCTTCGAAACCTGCGAAACCAGGAACGCCATGATCGTCGCGCTACTGGCAGTCCTGGAAATGGTCCGCATGCAGGCCGTGTTACTCGTGCAGTCCGAACTGTTTGAAGATATCCGCCTGCGCAAACACAAAATGTTCGACGCCGTCTTCGCCGGCCCGGACGCCATGTCCCAAATCGAGGAGCAATACCTGTGACTGCCACCGTGCTATTGGGGTTTAATTGTCATCCCGAGCGCAGCGAGGGACCTGCTTTTGTAGAAGCGGCGACCGATTCTGCGGCAACCTACAGCGTGTCCGCGCCAACCTGTCATCCCGAACGAAGTCCCGCGCTTTTTCTTTCCCGCCGCAGTTCGGCGGGCGCGGGACGCAGAGAGGGATCTGCTTTTGCCGTAGCCGCAACCACCGCAATACCGCACGCACCAAGGGGAAACGCATGACAGCACAAGAAATCCAAGCCGGTCTCGAAGCCATCATCTACGCCGCCGATGAGCCCGCCACTCTCGACCAGATCGCGAAAGTCCTCGGCATCGAAAAAGCCGAAGCCCGCGCCGCTCTCGACCAATTGATGGCCACCTACCAAACCGAAGACCGTGGCATCGAAGTCCGCAAAGTCGCCGGCGGCTGGAAGTTTTACACCAAAGCCCAGCATCACGACGTAGTCCGCAAATTCATCAAGAGCCTGCAACCGCCTCTGCGCCTGACCATGCCCGCGCTGGAAACTCTAGCCGTGATAGCCTACAAGCAGCCCGCCACCGTCCCAGAGATCAACGAAATTCGCGGCGTCCACGTCGGTGGTGTAATCAAGACTCTCCTCGAGAAAAGACTGATCACCACGGCCGGCCGCAAAGAAGTCATCGGCCGCCCCATCCTCTATCGCACGTCCAAACAATTCATGATGCGCTTCGGCCTCTCCGATCTCGACGAGCTCCCCAGCCTGAAAGAATTCGAAGCCCTGGCCCAAGCCGCGCTAGGCTCCGACGAAGGTATCGCCGAGGTGCAACCAGAAGACCAGCTCGAAGGCCAGTCAGAAGCCGCGGCCTCCAACGAAGTCGCAGCGACGGCCGCCAAGGGAATTGATGTCGAGTCGCCCGCCTCATCCATCCCAGCCGTAGACCCAGCATCCACCGAAGAGGTCACGCACTCCACAGCCGACGCGCCCGCGGAAGATTCCGACAAAACCCGCGCCGCCGCAGCTTCAGCGGGATCCAACAAGCAATCGCCGGAATCTGAAGCATAGCGCCCGCGCGGGCTTCAAAACACAGCCACGCAAGACATCGATCCGCTCGTAGGGGCACGGCACGCCGTGCCCGCTGAAACCGCACAAAGGCGAATAGTTGGAGCATCAACACCGTCATCCTGAACGGAGCCGCGCGAAGTTTGCTGTTCCTTTCGCGCAGCGAAAGGCGCGCGGCGCAGTGAGGCCTGCCTGCCGCAGGCAGGGATCTCTCTTACGCTTTTCGCTCAAACCGGGCCCTGCGTACTCTTGAACGAATCCGCGACGGCGGGGCACAGCAACCGCGTCCCGAGAATCTTTGTGGGTCGCGGCTTTAGCCGCGACATCACCCCTGCGAGTACGAAAGGGGCTTCAGCCCCTGAAGCTCCCGGAAATTGTTCGATCCACCGTCATCCCGCCATTCGCCTCCCAGCCCGTTTTCCGTTAAGCTGTAAACTCACAAAAGGAACCCACGCAACCCATGCTCGAAAGACTGCAAAAAATCATCGCCCGCGCCGGCATCGCTTCGCGCCGCCACGCCGAAGAGTTCATCAAATCCGGCCTGGTCACCGTGAATGGCCAGACCGTCACCGAGCTCGGCACCAAAGCCGACGAGTCCGTGGATCACATCAAAGTCCAGGGCAAGCTCCTGCGCCCGCAGACCGAGCGCGCTTATCTGCTCCTGAATAAGCCTCCCGAAGTCGTCTCCACCATGATTGATCCCGAAGGGCGCCGCACTCTCAGCGATTTGCTTCACGGTGTTTCGCAGCGTGTGTTCCCAGTCGGCCGTCTGGAATATCACTCGCTCGGCCTTGTCTTCCTGACCAATGACGGCGAACTGGCCAACCTGATCCTGAAAGCGCACAACCTGCCGCAAACCTATCACCTGAAGATAAAAAGCCTGCTGACCTTCGAAGAAATCGAAAGCCTTTCCCGCTCCACTGGCGCGCACATCACCCGCATCAAGGGCAAAGACGCTCCCTGGTATGAAGTCACGATTTCGGAAGCGCGCCGCGACGCGCTGCGCAACCGCCTCTTCCAGACCGGCCACCCCGTGGAAAAAGTGAAACGCGTAAAAATTGGCAATCTCGCCATGGAATCACTCCCCACCGGACACCATCGCCCACTTTCAGACGCAGAGGTCGCAACTCTCCGCCGCTTAGTTCAGCCGGGCGCCGCGCAAAACATCACGGCCGCGAACGCGCCGGAAATCCAGCAGGGAATTGCGCCCGCACGCATCTCCGCTGCTGCGCCGGCTACGATCGGCGCCCGACCGCCTGCCGCCGCTGCACGCCGGCCGTTCGTCAAGCGTCGGCCGTTCCAGCCAAAACCAAAATCCGGCCACGGCCCGAGGCCGAGCTACGGCGACGCCGCTCGCACGGGCATCTCGCGACCCACCCAGAGTTTCAAACCTGCAGGCCCGACCCAAGCCCCACCGCCATACGCCGAGCACTCGCGGCCGGACCAAACTTTCAAGCCCGCCAGACCGAGCGCCGCCGGCAAAAAACCGTTCGCTCCGCGCAGCTCTTACAAAGAATCGCGTCCGCCATCATCCGGCCGCCCGGATTTCGGCGCCAAAAATCGCGGCCCGCGCGGCCCACAATCCGGCGCCCCGTGGCGTTCTCGCGAGCGTCCATCCGAACCAGGATCTTTTGCGCGTCGCGACAAAAGCTTCCGGCCCGGCGGCTCGGCGGGGGCAAAATCCGGTGCCCCTTGGAAATCCAGCCAGAAATCCAGGGAGCCCGGCGCCTTCGGCCGTTCCAAAAACAATTTCAAGCCGGGGCGTCCCTCCGGATCAGAATCAGGCGCGCCCAAACGAGGCGGCCCTCCAAGCCATAAACCCAATCGCGGAAGATTCACCGGGCCGAAAGGACGAAGCTAAACCGCTCGCCGAATGACGACTCAGATCCACGATCTCGTTCCATCGCATATTCGCGCTCTCGCTCCTTACATTCCCGGAAAACCAATTCAGGAGGTCGCGCGGGAATTGAACATGCATCCCATCAAGCTCGCTTCCAACGAAAATCCGCTGGGCCCTTCGCCCCTCGCGATAGCCGCCGCGCAGAAAGCTCTCGCCGATTCGAATCGCTATCCCGACGGCAGCGGCTTCTACGTCCGCGAAGCGCTCGCAAAAAAACACGCGGTGCCCGCCCAGAACATTATCCTCGGCGCCGGCTCCACCGAACTGATTGACCTCGCCGCGCGCATCATGCTCCGCCCCGGAGATTGCGGCGTCACCTCCCACGGCTCGTTCCCGCTCTATTACATCGCCATCCGCGCGGCAGGAGCCCGTCTGCTCGAAATTCCTCTGCGTCAATATGCCTATGATCTCGACGCGATGGCCCGCAATCTTCCGCCTGACGCGAAAGTCGTGTATCTCGCCAATCCCAATAATCCCACCGGCACGATGTTCACCGCCGGCGAGCTCGATGCGTTCCTCGCGCGCGTGCCGCAAACCGTCCTGGTAGTCGTTGACGAAGCCTATTTTGAATACGTCCAGCGCGCCGATTATTCGCGTTCCATCCCGCTCGCGTTGCATCGTCCCAACGTCATCGTCCTGCGCACATTTTCCAAAGTGTATGGCCTCGCCGGTCTGCGCATCGGATACGGCATCGGCCCGGCGGTCATGCTCGAAGAAATGAACAAGCTGCGCGGCCCGTTTAATACTTCAGGCGTCGCCCAGGCAGCCGCTCTGGCAGCGCTCGGCGACGTCGAGCATGTTCGCCGTTCGGTGGAATCGAATCGCGCGGGACTGGCTCAAATCGCCTCGGGTTTGCAAAAGATGGGCATCCAGTTTGTCCCCTCTTTCGCCAATTTCGTTCTCGTCGAATTCGGCCGCGACGCCGAGCCCATCAGCGAAGAGTTGCTCACCCGCGGCGTAATCGTCAGGCCTATGCGCTGGATGGGATTGCCGACGGCGATTCGCGTCTCCGTCGGAACGCGCGAAGAAAACGACAGATTTCTCGCCGCGCTCGACGCCGCGCGCAACGCGGAGCCGCACCCGCCCAAGGCCGAAATCGCGCGATTCCTTGAAGGCGATTCCCGGGCCATATAGATGAGTACGGATCCCGCCAATGACGCTATAGCCGGCGATCCAGTTACGCATATTCTGAAAACCAGCCGCACCATCGCCGTCGTAGGCCTCTCAAGTCGCAAATTCCGGCCCAGTCACGGAGTAGCCGAATATCTACAATCGGCGGGATATCGCATCATTCCGGTAAATCCAAACGAAAGGGAAGTGCTGGGCGAGAAATCCTACGCGCTCCTCGAGGATATCGCGGAAAAAATAGACATCGTGGACATCTTCCGCCGCTCCGAATTCGTTCCGGAGATAGTGGAATCAGCAATCCGCATCGGCGCCCGCGCGATCTGGATGCAGGAAGGAGTAATCCATCCAGAAGCCGCTCAACGCGCCCGTCTAGCCGGCCTTTTCGTAATAATGGACTCCTGCATCCTGAAAGAACACATCAAGCGCTCCCATTTTCTCCGCGCATAAACTTTCTGCGAACGACAACGTCCACGCCACCATTCGTAGCGCCGGCGTCCCGCCGCCTCTTCGCATCGGAATTAAAACGGTCACCCAGCGCCGTCGGCGCGGCTCGCAGAAGAGCAAAATTTCAGGCTGGAGGTCCGCGCTTACGCAGAAGCTTCGCACGCCGCGGCTCTATTACCGCGCTGCGTAACCGTTAGAACCTGTAAAGCACCAGCGCCCGCTTCCCGGGCTCGGTGACCGCCACCGTCGCCCCATCCGGCGCAATCGCAAAATTATGAAATTCCAATCCGTGAAAAAACGGGTCGAACCGTCCATCGTATAGCCCCACCCACACCAAATCACCGGACCTCTGCGGCTCGCCGCGCTTCAACAATATCCGCTGCTCGCTGTGATCCCACTGAAATTGCCCGATCGCCACCCGCACCTGCAGAGGCTTCATCGGGTTGGCAACCTCTCTCACTTCCAAAGTATCCCCATTACGAAAATAAGCAATTTTCGTGGCCGAAGGCGAAATCGTCAAAAATCCCGCGTACTCTTCCAGCGGCGCCAGTTCCTTCAGTTTTTCGTTCGCCAGGTCCAGCTGCACGATTTTCGGAGGACCGATCGCCTGCGTGCTTTCCTCCACCGCAAAAGCCTGGTTCCGTTTGGTGTCCCAGGAAACCGCCGAAAAGGTGTGCCCCTGGAAAAGCACTCGCGTCTTCCCGTCCGCCGGACGCAGCGCGTTGATCTGCGAAAAATTACCGCTCGTCTTCGAGAGATAAACCAGCGTCGCGCCGTCCGCCATCCAATCGGCATTGAACGCGTCCGAAAGCGTCGAAACCTTCGCTCCCTGAATCTGAATCTGCCGCCCGTCCGCGTCCATCATGTAGAGAATCGTATTGGGCCGCACGGTTTGCTGCTCGTCGAGCTGCTGCACCACCGTCCCTTGCGGTTGCGCCATTTCCGAAGTGTCCAGCTTCACCACCACGCGCCGGCTGTCCGGCGACCATGTCAGCGAATCCACCTGGTAGCTATGCTGCCGCGGAAGAGGCGGGTGCTTCTTGCCCTTCTTGTCGGTCGTGTCCTCGTCGTCGCTCGGTTCGGCCGGCGGCGCTTCTTCCTCGGAACCCGGCGCGGGATCGAACTTGTCGCCGTCAATTATCTTTTTGCGCTTGCCGTCAACGTCTCCCACCCAGAAATCGTCGTGCTCCACGATCAATTTCTTGATTCGCTTCATCCGCTGCACGGCGTAAATGATGTGATTGTCCTGCGAGATGGCAAATGCCTGAACGTCCTGGTCAAACGTCGCGATCGGCTTCATGTCCGCAAGCGCGATCAAAGGAATAGCGGCGAGCGAGAGCGCCGCGAAAAATGACCGCGGAAAGCGCCGCGCGCGCTGGTGTACCGCATGGACTGGGTTAGTCGTCGGCACTTTCACTTTGCTTTAGGTCCCGGCCGCCTTTTTCTGTATGCGTCGTATCTCTTCCAAGCGCTGACGAATTCGCGCCTCAAACCCCTGGTCCGTGGGCTTGTAATATACCCGGCCCGCCAGGCTCTCCGGCAGGCAAGTCATGTCCGTCACTTTCTCTTCCGCATCATGCGCGTATTGGTAGCCCTTGCCGTAACCGATATTTTTCATGAGCCCGGTCACCGCGTTGCGGATTTGCAACGGAACCGGCTCGGCCATCGTATTCTGCAAATCGTCCTGCACCGCGCCATAGGCTTTATACACGGCGTTCGATTTTGGCGCGAGCGACAAATAAACCGCCGCCTGCGCCAGCGCCAAATGTCCCTCCGGCGGTCCCAATAGCTCAAAAGCCTGCATCGCCGCGATCGTCACTTGCACCGCGTGCGGTTCCGCGAGTCCAATATCCTCGCTCGCCATGCGCACCAGCCGCCGCGCGATGTACAACGCATCCTCACCGGACTCCAGCATCCGCGCCAACCAGTACAGCGCCGCGTCCGCATCGGAATTCCGCACCGATTTGTGCAGCGCCGAAATCAGATTGAAATGTTCTTCGCCGGACTTGTCGTAAGGCAGCAGCTTCCGCTGCAGCACGTCTTCCAGCAGCGACTGCGTCAACACCCGCCGTCCCGCCGCGTCTGGCGCCGTCCCCATCACCAGCGCTTCCAGCGTGTTGTACGCCGCGCGCGCGTCTCCGTTCGCAAGCATTGCGATGCGCTCCAGAATCTCCGCGGATGCCTCCACGTTTTCCCGTCCCAGCCCGCGCACCGCATCGCCCAGCGCGCGCCCCAGCAACATCACAATTTGCTCCGGCGTGTGCGCCTTCAGCACGTACACCTTCATCCGCGAAAGCAGCGGCGCAATCACCTCAAACGACGGGTTCTCCGTCGTCGCTCCGATCAATAAAAAGTTTCCCGCCTCCACATGCGGCAAAAAAGCGTCCTGCTGCGCGCGATTGAAGCGGTGCACTTCATCCACAAACACAATCGTGCGCCGCCCATAACGCCGCACCGCTTCCGCCTTCGCCATCACCTCCTTGATTTCCTTGATCCCCGAAAGCACCGCGCTGAAGGGGATGAACTCTGATTTCGTCATGCGCGCGATAATTCGCGCCAAAGTAGTCTTGCCGCACCCCGGAGGCCCCCAAAGCAGTAGGGAAGTCAGATCGTCACGCTCGATCTGCACGCGCAAAGGCTTCCCCGGCCCGAGCAATTCCTCCTGCCCGATAAATTCATCAAGCGATTGCGGCCGCATCCGGTCAGCCAACGGCCGCCCCGCCTGCGACTCTTCCTCCGGCTGAATTGTCTGAAATAGTCCCATGGTCAGTTCAGTTCAAAATCACCACAGCTAAACACTGATGCAGGAAGATAAACGCAAATCGTTAGAGAGACATCTGTGACACGCTGTTGCCGCCACCAATCACCTGCAGCACGGTTCTAATCTATCCTCTGTTTTCATCTGAGGTGCCTTTTCTCTGCCGCGCAGCTTCATACAAAACAATAGACGCCGCAATCCCGGCGTTCAGCGACTCCACGCTCTCCGCAATCGGTATCGAAATCCGCGCATCCGCCGCATGCTCCACTTCCGGCGGTAACCCCGCCCCCTCATTCCCGATAAAAATCGCCACTGCATCGCGCAAATCCGCCACAACATCCGCGGCCCTGTCCACAGCCGCACTCACCCGCGAACTCGCCGCCACAATCTTCACCTCCGCCACCCGCAGTTGCGCAATCAGCACCGGAATCGCTATCCCACGCAACAAAGGCAATCGCAACGCCGACCCCGCCGAAGCCCGCACCGCCTTCGGCGACCACGGATCGGCGCTCCCACGCGTGGTAACAGCTCCCGTCGCGCCAAAAGCTTCCGCCGAGCGCACCGTCGTTCCCACGTTTCCGGGATCCTGCACCGCAGCCATCACCACCAATAGCGGCGCGCTCGCAATGAACGCCCCGTCCACCGAAGCCGCTCCGCGCAAAATATCTTCGAATTGCCAGGCAGGCTGCCGAAACAAAGCCGCCACACCCTGCGGCGTCTCCGTCCCCGCTACGCTCTCAAACAATTTATCCGTCGTCCGCAACATACGCGCCCGCGGAATCCCCGCAACGCTTTCGCTCGCAGCCCGCAAAATATATTCGAGCTCCCGCTCTCCGGACTCGCTCACCAGCAGCGCCACCGCCTCCAGCCCCGAGCGCAACGAATCTTCCACCAGTTTGCGCCCCTCCACCGCAAGCGCATCGTCCCCCGTGGGCCCAGTTCCGCGCAGCGCGGCGCGAAACATTTTCAGCCACTTATTATCGCGGCTGGTAATCACGTCCGCAGTCAAATGCTCCACCATCCTGCAAGCGTAACAAACGCGTCTCCCCTCGTCGAGTCATCTACCACCCCGCGCACCTGCAACTTGCTTCTATCGTGTAGCTTATGGTAGCTTGCCAAGCGGACCTGGGGCGTAACCCGCCGAGAGTGATCACTTGCCTGTCGAAGTCCTAAAAATTTCTGCCGCATCGCCGGAAGATCAATTGGTGCAATACGCCGCGAGTTTCGTAAAACGCGGCAAGGTTGTCGGCATTCCCACCGACACGTTTTATGGTCTCTCCGTGGATCCCTTCAATCTGGCGGCGATCGAAGCCGTCTTCCGCGCTAAGGGCCGGCCGGAAACCAAAGCTCTTCCGATCCTCGTAAACTCCGTCGAGCAAGCCGTCAGCCTCGTGCGCGACGTCCCGGATTGTTTTCTGGTCCTCGCCAATAAATTCTGGCCCGGCGGCCTCACCCTGGTCGTCGAAGCTACTCACCGCCTGCCGCTGAAAGTTACCGGGAATACCGGACGCGTCGCTCTGCGCTGGGCAAACTCCCAAGTTCCTGCCGCGCTGATCGAAGCGGTCGGCGGCCCCGTCACCGGCACCAGCGCCAATCTCTCCGGCTTTCCATCCTGCACCAGCGCCCAGCAGATCGTAAAGCAATTGGGAGACAGGCTGCCGCTGATCCTCGACGCAGGCGATACCGGCGGCATACTGGCTTCCACCATCGTCCGCATTGACGGCGACAACTGGACAATCGTCCGCGAAGGCGTAATCCCCGAAGAAGAAATTCACAAAGCGCTCAACCAATAACGTCAGCTCGATGTTCGTCCCGGGTTAGTAGCGCCGGCGTCCCGCCGGCTCTTAGCCGTTGAAGTAGTTGCGGCGCACTTCAGCACGCCATCGCCGTCACGACGCGGAGCGTCCGCCACCTCGATCCTAGTCGCAAGTAAACCTTGTCATCCCGAACGAAGCCGCGCGCCGTTAGCCTTTCCTTTCGCGCAGCGAAACGCGCGCGGCGCAGTGAGGGACCTCTCTTCGCTTTGAATCGCACGGACGGCTGCCATCTGAGCAGCGACCCGTCCCGCCGCCAGGGTCCTAGTCGCAAGCAAACCTTGTCATCCCGAACGAAGCCGCGTGCAGTTAGCCTTTCCTTTCGCGCAGCGAAAGGCGCGCGGCGCAGTGAGGGACCTCTCTTCGAACTGAATCGCACGGACGGCTGCCAGCTGAGCAGCGACCCGTCCCGCCGCCAGGGTCCTAGTCGCAAGCAAACCTTGTCATCCCGAACGAAGTGAGGGATCTCTCTTCGCTTTGAATCGCACCGACGGCTGCCATCTGAGCAGCGACACAACCTCTCCCTCAGGACCGGCTGTGCCGGTTCGAACGCCCCCCAATCGAACCGCAAACCCCCTACTTCAGATAAGCCGTATCCAGAAAATCGTAATCCCCACTGGGCGCGAGCACAATGCCCGCCAAACGTTCGCGATGCACGCAAACATTATCCACATACCAAAGATTGATGTAAGGCTCGTCTTCCGCAACAATTTTCTGTATCTCGGAAAGCAAAGCCTTCCGCTTACCCTGATCCATCTCCACGCGAGCCTCATCCAGCAGGGCATCCAGCTCCGCATTGCGATAGTGCCCGCGATTCGCCCCGTTCGGCGGCATCTTCTTCGAGCTGAACACATACTCGAAAATGTCGGGATCGTTATTCGCGCCCACCCACCGCAACGAATAAAGCTGAAAACTTCCGCGCGTAATGTCCGAATAAAAAGTCGCAAATTCCAGGGGCCGCAGTTCCAAAGCCACGCCCACGCGTTTCCATTGATCCGCGATCGCTTCGCTCATCAGCCGGGTGGACTCATCCGTGGAAGTCTTCAGCGTCAAATGCATGCGCACGCCGTCCGCGCCCCGCGGAAATCCTGCGGCATCCAGAAGCTGCTCGGCCCGCGCCGGGTCGTAATCGTATTGCTGCACGTTCGGCTCATACGCCCAGTGATTCGGCGGCAGCAAACTGGAAGCAGGCCGCGCCTGCCCACGCAGCAAATAGCGAATAATCGTCGCGCGGTCGGTCGCATACGCCAAAGCCTGCCGCACATCGCGCTTCGCCAGAATCGGATCAGCGAAGTTGAATGAAAGATAAGCCATGCTGGTCCCAGGTTGCTGCTCGGCAACCAATCCACGCTCCTTTCCCAGCGTCACCGCCATATCCGGCGTCAAGGAATTGATCGTCGCATCTCCCGACCCTTTCCGCAGTTCCAGTGCGCGCACCAGCGCGTCCGGCACAATCCGCAAACGCAAACTCGCGATCTTCGGAGCGCCGCCGAAATAATCGTCATTGCGCGCCAGCAGGATTTCTTCATCCGTAGTCGCGCTCACAAACCGGAACGGCCCCGTGCCAATCGGATGTGCCGACATTTCCGCGCCCGACCCTCGTGGCACAATTCCAATCGCCGGCGCCGTCAAATTCCACAGCATGGACGCGTACGGCTCACTCAAATGAAACACCACGGTGGCATCGTCCGGCGCCTCAACGGAAGTCACCAGCTTGAACGAGCCGCGCTTGGGCGTCTTGATCGCCCCGGAAAGAATCGAATCGAACGTGAATTTCACGTCCGCGGAAGTCAGCAGCCGGCCGTCGTGAAATTTCACGCCCCGTCGCAGATGAAACACGTACGTCCGCGGATCAGGCGTCTCCCACGACTCCGCCAAATCCGGTACCACCTTCATCTGCGCGTCGTGATTCACCAGGCTCGAAAAAATCAGCCCATCAATGTGCTCCGAATACGCGTCCGCGCCAATCCGCGGGTCCAGATTCGTCGGCGCCGCTTCAATAAGGAAATTTACCGTTCCGGAATCCGCCGTAGGTTTGGAGGAATTGCAACCGGCCAATATCAAAGCTCCGGCCAACGCCGCAGTAACCAGCGACCCGGCGAGCTCGAACCGGTGTCTCGCTGGCTCTGTCCCGCAGTTTAAGGGAATAGACCGCTTTGTACGGGTTCGGAGCTTTTGCTCCGACGTCGGGCCGGCCTCATCAATCAGGGGCTTTGGCCCCTGAGGCAAGTTTTTCTCTGTTTCCACAGACTCTCTAGCGCGCGTGGCCGTGCACCAGTTTGCCAAGCACGGCGCCGCGTTTCGCTCCGGTCGCCGAAGGCAGGTTGTTGGCCCGTCCATGAAATGATTCGTACGCCAGCACCGCGAACGCGAACGCCTCTTTCGCCTCGGCCGCGATCCCAAACCGCGCCGAATCCACAATTTCAATTCCCGGCAGCGCCGCGGCCAATTGCGCCATCAGCAGCGGATTTTTCGTTCCGCCCCCGGCAACAATCAGCTCATTCACCCGCGCCCGCGGAAAAATAAAGCGCCGGAAACCATCCGCGATGGAAAGCGCGGTGAAGATCGTCACGGTCCGCACCATATCCTCCGGACGAGCGCTCCGTTCCTTCGCCCAGGCCAATAATTTGCGCGCGTACTCTTGGCCGAATTGCTCGCGCCCCGCCGTCTTCGGCGGCGCCTGCCGCAGATAAGCATGTCGCAGCATTTCTTCCAGCAGCGGACGGATGACCTGCCCGCGCAAAGCCATGCGCGCGCCTCTGTCGTAAGCGTTCCTGCCGCCCGAAAAATTCTCCACCAGCGCGTCAATCAACATGTTGCCGGGCCCGGTGTCGAACGCCAGGACATCCTCCAGCCGCGCGTTCGCCGGAATCAGGGTCACGTTCGCAATGCCACCGATATTCAGCGCCACGCGTCCCAGCTTGCGATTGCGGTACAGCAGATAATCCACGAACGGCACCAGCGGCGCGCCTTGTCCTCCCGCCGCCATATCCGCGGGACGAAAATCGCCGATCGTTGTCACGCCCGTGCGCGCGGCAATGACGCTCGGCTCGCCGATCTGCAACGTCGAAGCGATCCGCCGCGATCCCAAAAATCGCGACGCCACTCCCTGGTGGTAAATCGTCTGTCCGTGCGATCCGATCAGCGCCAGTTTTTTCAGCGGTAGCCGCCAATGCCTGCACGCCTGGATAGCCGCGCCGGCGAACTCCTCCCCCAACAAAAAATTAAGCTGGCTGATCTCTGCAGTAGTAGTAGCGCCGCCATTCGCCAGGCGCAAAATCGCGTGTCGCACGCGCGGCGGGAACCGCAAGTGATGATGTCCTTCGAGTTTTGCTGAAATTGCAGGTGGCGCGCCTGAAATCCGCACCAAGGCGGCGTCAATGCCGTCGGCGGATGTCCCGGACATCATTCCCAGTACCAGCATCGCTGAAATGAGTCTAGAGGCCCCGCGCCAACATTGACAACCCCGAATTCACCCACGGTTTACACATCGCCACCCATCAACGCGTGACAAGAAGCCCCCGCGTTGACGTACCTGGCGCCGCGCCTTTTCTGGGAGTGCTGAAGCTTGCTCCCGCCTGTTGTTGGGGCGAGGCTTGGCTCGCCTGCCTTCATTTCAGCAAATCTGCGCGTAACGACACTCGCAACAGAGCTACGAAAGCTGCTTCTGCAAAGCCGCCAACAAATTCATAGCCTCAATCGGCGTCAACTTATTCAAATCCGCCACGCGCAGAGCCTCGAGCACCGACTCATCAATCGCGGTAAAACTAGTCTGCTGCGCTATCTCCGCCGCCGCAGCCCCGGGCGACAACTCCTGCGTCAATTTCTCCTCGCTCTGCTCGTGCCGCCGCAAAATCTCCCGCGCCCGCGCAATCACGTCATTCGGCAATCCTGCCAGTCGTGCCACCTCAATCCCGTAACTCTTGTTCGCGCTCCCAGGCTCCACGCGCCGCAGAAAGATAATCTCGCTGCCCGCCTCCTGCACGGACACATGCACGTTCCGAACTCCGGGCAACAGCTGCTCCAGCTCCGTCAACTCATGATAGTGCGTGGCAAATAGAGTCCGCGGCCGCGCCCCCGAATGCAAAGCCTCCACCACCGCCCAAGCAATCGAAAGCCCATCAAAAGTAGCCGTCCCGCGCCCCACCTCATCCAGTAAAACCAGACTCGCCGCCGTCGCCGTATTCAAAATCGCCGCCACCTCGCTCATCTCCACCAAAAAAGTGGACCTCCCGCGCGCCAGATTATCCGCGGCTCCGATCCGCGTGAACACCCGGTCCAGCAAAGGCAATTTCGCCTCCACCGCCGGAACAAACGATCCCATCTGCGCCAAAATCGCAATCAGCGCGGCCTGCCGCAGATAAGTGGACTTCCCGCCCATGTTCGGCCCGGTAATCAGCAGCAAAAATTGCGATTCATCATCCAGGTACAAATCGTTGGGCACAAATCTCTCGCCGCGCTCCTCCAGCAGTTTCTCGATCACCGGATGTCGCCCGCCCGCAATCATTAACATTCCACGCTTGCCCTTTTTCGCGAGCGTCTTGTCCGTGAATTCCGGCCGCGTGTAATTCCGCGTAGCCGCGATGCGCGCAAAATTCACCAGCACGTCCAGTTGTGCAATCGCCGCAGCCGTCCGTCGCAGTCGCGCCGCCTCCCGCGCGATGGATTCGCGAATCTCCGCGTACAGCCGCCGCTCGATCGCCAGCACCCGCTCCTCTGCCGACAGCACTTTCTGCTCGTGCTCCTTCAATTCGCCCGAAGTGAACCGCTCTGCATTCACCAAAGTCTGCTTGCGCTCGTAATCCGCCGGAGCCAGGTGCAAATTGCTTTTCGAAATCTCAATGTAGAAACCAAAAACCTGGTTGTAACGGATTTTCAAGGACGCAATCCCGGTCCGCTTGCGCTCGCGCTCCTCCATGGACGCTATAATCTGCCGCCCCTTCTTGGTAATGTCGTGCAATTCATCCAGTTCAGCGTCGTAACCCCGGCGAATCACTCCCGCATCGCTCGGCAGGGCAGGCGGATCATCGGAAATCCCGCGCGCAATCGTGTCGCGCACATCGGCCATCTCGTCGAGTTGTTCGTGAAGCAACGAAAGCCGCGAACTCACGGAAAGAGAACCTGGCGGGGCAGCGGAGCCAGAGGACGCAGACGAAATCGCATCCGCCAAAATCCGGCGCAGCCCGGGAATGCGCTCAAGTGAGCCACGCAGCGCCAACAAATCCCGCGGAGCAGCCACGCCCAGCGTGACCCGGCTGGTAAGCCGCTCCAGGTCCAGCACGCCTTCCAGAGTCCGGTGAATCTCCTCGCGCCCCACCGTTTGCGCCTTTAATTCAGCCACCGCATCCAACCGCGCCTCAATCTCCACCAGCGAAATCTCCGGGCGCAAAATCCATCCCCGCAGCAAACGCGCTCCCATCCCCGTCGCCGTATCGTCAATCGCTTTCAAGAGCGTCGCGGAAGCGTCGTCGCCGGCCGCAGGCTCAACCAACTCCAGATTCCGCGCCGTCACCGCGTCCAGAATCATCGCCTCCTGCTGCTCGTAATACGAAATGCGATCCAGATGTTCGAGCCCGGCTCCCGCGGGCCGCAACGAAGGAATCACCGCCGAATCTTCCGGGGTTCTCGCGCCGATCGCCGAAGTCTCCCGCAAATAATGCACCAGCGCCCCGGCCGCCGCCGTCGCCTGCGCGTGTCCCGCCAATCCAAATCCTTCCAAAGCCGCCACGCGAAAATGTTCTTCCAGCATTCGCGCGGCATAGTTCGCTTCGAAAACCCAGTCGTCCAACCGCGTTTCCACCGCGCCCAGCCCATCCATCTCCGCCGGCATCGTCACTGGAAATAGCGTCGCCGGTCGCGCCAAAAGCACTTCCCGCGGCCGCAAGATCCCCAGCTCATCGCGCAAACGCGCCTCGGCCTTGTCACCGGAAAATTCCGTAGCGCGAAATTCGCCCGTGGAGAGATCCACGAAAGCCAGACCAATCGCCGCCTCCGCACCGCGTGCCCCAGCTCCCACTCGCCCGCCGCCACCGCCGCCCGCTCCCACAGCGGCCCCTGTCAACCCACTCCGCGCCACCGCCGCCAGGTAATTATTTTCCTTGGCGTCAACCAGCCCCGCCCCTCCGGCAGTCCCCGGCGTAAGAATTCGGATCACCTCGCGCCGCACAATCTTCTTGCCCGGCCCCGGCACTTCCATCTGTTCGCAGATCGCCACCTTATGCCCCGCGCGAATCAGCCGCGCGATATAGTTTTCCGCGGCGTGATAAGGAACCCCGCACATCGGCACCGCCTGCCCTTTTTCCTTATTCCGCGCGGTCAAAGTGATTTGCAAAATCCGCGAAGCCACCACCGCGTCTTCGTAGAAAAGCTCGTAGAAATCGCCCAGGCGGAATAGCAGCAACGCTGCCGGATGTTGCTTCTTGACGGCATGATACTGCTGCATCAGTGGGGTTGTAGGTTCCGTCATGAATGCGGACCGCACGCCGCGAACACCGTGGCACCGCATCGAATCAACATTCGTGCCAGGTTTCGAGCGTCGGCAGCGTTTCGATTATGCTGGCTCGCGCTCGCCTTTGGCAACACCGCCCGCGCCCGCCGCGGATGCCATCTCGCGCCGTACCTGCCTTATACTGCCCTGTGCCAAAGTCTCGCAAAACACACCGCGAAATCGAGATCAAGCTCCCAGTCACCGACCACCGCGCCGCCGCGCGTGCAATTCAAGCGCTAGGCGCAACCTCCCACGGCCGCGTCTTTGAAACCAACACGCTCTACGACACGCCACAATCCGACCTCCGCAGCCGCGGGCGCCTCCTCCGCGTGCGCATCGAGACCCCCACATCACCCAAAATCTCTCACAGACAATCGAGCCGCGTGGTCCTCACCGCCAAAGCTCCCCAGCAAAGTACAATCGCACCCAAAGCCCATCCTCGCTACAAAGTGCGTGCCGAACGCGAGGTTCAAGCCCGCCATCCGCACAACTGGCCCGCCGCGCTGAAAACCCTGGGCCTCAGACCAAGCTTCCGCTACGAAAAATATCGCACCAGCTTTCGCCTCGGCCGTCTCCACATGGACCTGGATGAAACACCGGTCGGCGTATTCCTCGAACTAGAAGGACCTCCCTCGGCAATTGATCGCGTGGCTCGCGCCCTCGGATACCAGCCTTCCGCTTACATCCGCGGCACCTATTGGGACGTTTACGCCGCGGATTGCCGCCGTCGCGGTCGCAAGCTGGCGAATATGGTGTTCCCCCCAAAATAATCTGCAAAAAATCCACTCTTTGCTTGACAAACTTCGCATCTGCATTTACTAGTCAATTCGGACAATAGCGCAACGCAATGGAGCTGCCGTCCAAATCGGAACCGGGAAGTAGCCGCCCCGCGAATCACGCCCGTAACTCTCGGCGAGGGCAGGGACCTTCCCGTGCACTATCGGTTCGCTGGACCTGCGATGCGCGCGGGGACAGGGAGGCGAGGCCCGGCCTGCGGTAAACGAAGGGCAAATTTCCAATGCCCGAGGCCGGCCACCATTGCCGGTCCCGGGCATTTTTTTTGCTGATTTGCCGGCGCGTACTGCTTCTTGTCGTCCCGGCCGAAGGGAGGGATCTCTCTTCTCCCTCGCCGCGGTCGAGCAAGAAACTGGCTGCACCGCGCATTTTTTTGCTGATTTGCCGGCGGGTATTGCGTCTTGTCATCCCGACCGAAGGGAGGGATCTCTCTTCTCCCTCGCCGCGGTCGAGCAAGAAACTGGTTGCACCGCGCGTTTTTTTGCTGATTTGCCTGCGGGTATTGCGTCTTGTCATCCCGACCGAAGGGAGGGATCTCTCTTCTCCCTCGCCGCGGTCGAGCAAGAAACCGGTTGCACCGCGCGTTCTTTAAAGGAGTCACCATGCTGCACGCCACCGAAATCATCGGCGCCGAAACCTACGACTCATTCGGCAATTACGTAGGCCGTGTAAAAGAAATGTTCGTCGAGCCCGCCGACCAGCCCAACCGCGTCGCGAAGCTTCTCCTCGGCCGCGGCCAATATCGCCCGCTCATCGCCCGTTACGATCAGATTGGCTCCATCGCCCCCGGCCGCATCAACTTGACCACCGAAGAATCCGCTCTCGAGCTCTATCACCCCAATGAAGCCTGGCTCGCCGTCGGCAAAGACCTCCTCGACCAGCAAATCATAGACACCAACGGCCGCAAAGTTGTCCGCGTCAATGATATTGACCTCGCCGACCAGCGCACCAACGGCAACACCGAATTGCGCATCACTCAGGTTGACGTCGGCCTCCCCGGCGCCGTGCGCCGCCTGTTGCAAGGCATCGTCCCGCCCATGGCCATTCGCCGCATTCAGAAAAAATTGCCGCCGCGCAAGATTCTCTGGGAATTCGTCAATCTCATCGAACCGGACCCGCTGCGCCGCGTGAAGCTACGCATGACCAGCGAAAAACTCGCCGCCCTCCACCCCGCGGACCTCGCCGACATCATGGAAGAGCTTTCGCCCGACGAACGCCAGGGCATCATCTCTTCTCTCGATGAGGAATCCGCCGCCGAAACCATCTCCGAGCTCGATAAGCGCCTGCAAACTCAAGTCGTCGAAAAGCTCGATCCCGAACGCGCCGCCGACATTATCGAAGAGATGAGTCCCGACGCCGCCGCCGACCTGCTCGCCAGCCTCGAGCCCGAAACTTCCCAGGAAGTTCTCGGCGAGATGGAACATCGCGAAGCCCACGACGTCGAACAGCTCCTGAAATTTGACCAGGACACTGCCGGCGGCATGATGACCACCGAAATCGTCGTCGTCGGTGACGAAGCCACTCGCGGCGAAGTCGTTGATTACATCCGCTTCCACGAAATCCCGCCCGACCAGCTCGACAACATCATCCTCATCAATAAAGACGCGGCCATGGCCGGCACCGTCCCTATCGCGCGCCTGCTCCTCTCCTCCTCCGACCAGCGCATGTCCGAACTGGCGTTCGAACCATTGTTGTCGGTAACTCCCAACACCCACGATAAAGACATTTATGAGCTTTTCGACAAATACAATTTGCGCAGCCTCACAGTAGTGGACGGCGACAATCACCCGATCGGCACCATCACAGTGGACGACGTAGTAAGCCGTATGCGCGCCAAGCTCTAAGTATTTGCATTAGGAAGGAAGGGTAGTGGGGCACGATTTCGGCTCCGAAGCGAATGCCGGCGTCGCGGTCCGTAGCGCCAGCGTCGCGCCGGCTCATAGCGATCTGTAACGTGCATTGTCATCCCGACCGAAGGGAGGGACCTCTCTTCGACGTCGCCCGCAACGCGATTTAAGTGAGCGCACGGCTCGCAGTCACGCGAGAAAAAAATGTCCGACCAAGCCAACCCGACCACCACCCTGGCGCTCTGGAGAGAGCGTGGCGCAAACTTCATGCGCCGCACCCGCATGACGCGCCGCCGCCTCGCCGTCCTCCTCGCCGTCATCGGCCCCGGCCTGATCACCTCCAATGTGGACAACGACGCCGGCGGCATCACCACTTACACCACTTCCGGCGCGCAATTCGGCTACACCCTGCTCTGGTCCCTGATCCCCATGACCATCGCTCTCTACGTCTCCGAAGAAATGTGCGCGCGCATGGGTGTCGTCACCGGCAAAGGCCTCTCCGACCTCATCCGCGAAGAATTCGGCTTTCGCTCCACGTTCTTCGTGATGATTGCCGCCCTGGCAGTGGACCTCGGCAACACCGTCGCCGAATTTGCCGGCGTGGCAGCCTCCATGCAAATCTTCGGCGTAAGCAAATATATTTCCGTGCCTCTCGCGGGAATCGCCGTCTGGCTGCTGGTAGTGAAGGGAAGTTACCGCCAGGTCGAAAAAATATTCCTGGTTGCCTGCGGCTTTTATCTCACCTACGTGGCCTCGGCGATCTTGGCCAAGCCCGACTGGCTGCTCGCCGCCAAGGAAACCGTCCGGCCCACTCTGCATTTCAGCACCAGCTACTTGCTGATGCTCACTGCGCTCGTCGGCACCACCATCGCGCCCTGGCAATTTTTCTATTTGCAAGCTGGCTTCGTGGAAAAGCGTGTCGGCCCCAAACAATACAAGCACGCCCGTCTCGACGTTTTAGTCGGTAGCATCTCCTGCATGGTGATCGTCTTCTTCATCATCGTCTGCTGCGCCGCCACCCTCAATAAGAACGGCATGACCAACATCACCGACGCCGCCCAGGCCGCCGCCGCCCTCGTGCCGCTGGCGGGGAAGTGGGCGGCCTATCTTTTCGCCTTCGGCCTGCTCAACGCCTCGCTCTTCGCCGCATCCATCCTGCCGCTCTCCACCGCCCACGTAATCTGCGAAGGCCTCGGCTTTGAAGCCGGCATAGATCGCAAAGTCAAAGAAGCCCCAGCCTTCTACTCCCTCTACACCGGGCTGATCGTCGCCGGCGGCGGCATCATCTTGATTCCCAAAGCTCCGCTGTTCAAAATCCTGGTCCTCTCGCAGGTCGCCAACGGCGTCTGGCTCCCCGTAGTTCTGATTTTCATTCTGCTTCTCATCAATCGCCGCGACCTGATGGGTGAGCACACCAACACCTGGGGATTCAACCTGGTAGCCTGGGCCGTAAGCATAATCATGATCGTCCTCACGGTAGTCCTCGTGTACGCCTCCATCGTCCAACCCTCCAGCACAGGTCTGGTAGGCAGCCTCCTCCACTCCCCGTGATGACCCCGCAAGCATCGTCATCCTGAGCGCAGCGAAGGATCTCTCTGGAGGTTTTCTCTGCGTTATCCGCGTCTCTGCGGTTCATGCCCGCGTCCACCTAGCCACGTTCGCCAATCCCCGGTAGGGGCGCTGCTCGCCTGCCTGCCGCAGACAGGCTGCGCCCCAGCTCGCCACGCTGTCAGCCCGGTGGCCGACCCGCTTTGGCTTTTCTCTGCGCCCTTTGCGCCTCTGCGGTAAATCTTCTCGCGATAAGCGCGATCACCCCATCCACCTTGCTTGCCATCACCGCGTGTGCTAGCTTTCCTCACTGTCTGTCCTCGAGCGAAACTGAGTGAAAGCCACTGAACTTCTGAAAGCCGCCAACCGCGAAGAAGCGGAGCTTCTCGATAAAATTGACCTGCAGCGATTGCCAGAACATCTGGCCGTCATCATGGACGGCAATGGCCGGTGGGCGCAGCGCCGTCATTTGCCGCGCGTCGCTGGTCATCGCGCGGGCGTCAAAGCCGCGCGCGAAATCATCGAATCCTGCGCCCGCCTGCAGCTCCCGTGCCTCACCCTCTACGCCTTCTCGCTCGAAAACTGGCGCCGGCCCCAGGCCGAAGTGGACTTTCTCATGCGTCTCCTCCGCGAATATTTGAAACGCGAACTTCCCGCCATCCACAAAAATAATATCCGTCTGCTGGTGATCGGCCGTTCCGAACAATTGCCCGAGGCGGTCCGCAAAGACATTGAAAACGGCATGCGCCTCACCGCGAAAAACACCGGCATGAAACTGGTCGTGGCCTTGAACTACGGTGGTCGCGCCGAACTGGTGGACGCGTTCAATACCTTGCTCCAACAAGTCCGCTCCAACGGCATGTCCGCCTTCCAGGCCGATGAACAAACCATTTCCGAACATCTCTACACCGCCGGATTACCCGACCCCGATCTGCTGATTCGCACCAGCGGCGAAATGCGCGTCAGTAATTTCCTGCTCTGGCAGATTGCCTACGCCGAAATTTACGTCACCGAAACCCTCTGGCCGGATTTTTCGCGCGGGAAACTTCTCGAAGCCCTGGTGGACTTTCAAAAGCGCGAACGCCGCTATGGCGGCCTCGGCAGCGCCCGTGAACGCGCCAAGGGACTGGCCGCCGCCTCCGGCAAGTCAGGCCGGAGCTGACCGCGCATGCTTCTGCGCATCGCCACGGCTGCCGTCTTGGTGCCCGTCGTTGTGGCGCTGGTATGGTGGAGTCCGCCGGCCCTGCTCGCCGCCATCGCGGCGCTGATTGCAATTCTCGCGCTGCTCGAATTTTTCCAGCTGGGGGATCGCGTCGGCTTGCGCGGCTTCAAAAAGTGGACCTGCTTCTGCGCCGCCCTGATTTTCTACGCGCAATATTCCGCGGGCTTCCTGATCAAGCATTCCTTCGCCGAAGGCATCTCCATCGTCCGCGACGCCGCGGGCGGCTCGCTCTCCATCGAGGCCGCGCTGCTGATTTTTATTTTTGGCTGCATCGCGCTCGGCCTTTTCACGCGCCGCCCTCTGCACGAAGTTCTCCCCGCCATCGCCATCAGCGCGGCCGGCATACTTTTCGTCGTCCTGCCGTTCAGTTATATCGTGCGCCTGAATGAAATCGAAAAAGTCGGCAAACAGTTGGTCCTGTTTGCGCTATTCCTGGTCTGGGCCGGAGACATGCTCGCCTATTTCGTGGGCAAATCGCTGGGCCGCGTCCCCATGGCCCCCGCTCTGAGCCCCAAGAAAACCTGGGAAGGCGCCATAGCCAACGTAATCGCATCCCTGCTCGTAGCAGTAGTGTTCGCCCGCTGGATGCAAATAGACGTAGTCGTCCCTCTGATCATCGCAGCGGTAGCAAATATTGCAGGGCAAGCCGGCGACCTGATCGAATCCGCCTACAAACGCGCCGCCGCAGTAAAAGACTCCGGCGCATTGCTCCCAGGCCACGGCGGTGTGCTGGACCGCATTGACAGCCTCATCCTGGCAGCCCCAATATTCTGGGCGCTCTATCAGTGGCTAGGCCAACCGCACTAAGTACCATCAGGTGAACCACACCTCGGTGCCCTCCCTGCTAAATCTCAATCCTAGCCTTCGACTTTCTCTCCGCTCTCAGCGTCTCTGCGGTAAATCAAAATCTTTTCCCCGCCGTTCCCAGCGCTACAACGAATCGCTCTCCCCGGCTCATTCCCAGCATGCAACATCTCCGCCCCCCGAAACAAAGTCAGATAAACGGCCAAAGCTACTCCAATCACCGCCAAAACCAAAGCCACCGCAATCGCCAAAGACGACGGCCGCCGATACGCCGTCCCGCCAAGATTCAACCCGCGCACCAACCGCACATGCTGCCAGGTCGAAAATATATTCACCGCCACGCCAATCGCAATCAGCACAGTCCCAAAAACCAGCGATAACCACGACGAGTGCACGTGAGCGTTGGGTTGCACGACCTGAAACTCCTGCAAAAACAACCCAAACCGCGCCACCACAAATCCAAAACCCATCAACGCAATCCCCGTGCGAATCCAGGCCAGAAACGTGCGCTCCGCCGCCAGATAATCGCTAGGCCCATAGCGCAGGGTGCCGGCACCCACACTCGCAACTCCGCCCGATTCCGTGGAATTCATGCCAACTCCTCACCGCGCGTTTAGCAAACCAAGAATCCTGGCAGGTCGTCGCTTCGATTCAAATCCTGCCGCCATCGCAAACTGCCCCACTCCGAGGTGCCTCCGTGCGCTCTCTCTGCAGTCCTCAGTGAACTCGGTGTTAAATCTTTTTCCCAGCAGTCGTCTTCGTCAGCGCCCGGCGTTTATCCCGACGTCGTCGGGACGCCTCTTCGGTGGATTAAACCTTCGTTCGCATAATCTACCAAACGTCTATAAAATGGAATGTACGTCCCTATGAAACGCATCTCCATACTAGGCTCCACCGGCTCAATCGGCCGCCAATGCCTCGACGTAGTAATCGCGCATCCCGGAAAATTTCAAGTCGTCGCGCTCGCCGCGGGCTCAAATGTCCAGCTGGCAGCCGAGCAAGCAGCCAAGCACCAACCGCAAGTCATCTCCGTCGCCACGGAATCCGCGGCCCGCGAATTGTGCGCCGCGCTCAAGAAGCTGCGCGCGGGCCAAGCCAAAACCACGCCGCAACCAGAAATCGTGTTCGGCCCCGAAGGCATGGAGCGCGTAGCCACCCACCCCGACGCCGAAATGGTCCTCTCCGCAGCAGTTGGCGTAGTCGGCCTTCCAGCAACCTACAAAGCCATCGAGCAGGGCAAACACATCGCCCTGGCCAATAAAGAAGTAATGGTCGCGGCGGGCGAAGTAGTCACCGCCGCCGTTAAACGCACAGGCGTCACGTTGCTCCCGGTAGATAGCGAACACAACGCGATCCACCAGTGCCTCCGCGCCGGCGAACATCGCGAAGTCAAACGCCTGGTCTTAACCGCCTCCGGCGGCCCCTTTCGCAAAACTCCCGCATCCCAATTCAAAAAAATCACGCCCAAACAAGCCTTAGCCCATCCCAATTGGAAAATGGGCCAGCGCATCACCATAGACTCCGCCACGCTCATGAACAAAGGCTTCGAAGTGATTGAAGCCAAATGGCTTTTCGGTATGGATCTAGACAGAATCCAGGTCGTCATCCATCCACAGTCCACAATTCATTCCATGGTCGAATTTGTGGATGGTTCAATCCTGGCACAACTCGGTCCAACCGACATGCGCATGCCCATCCAATATGCGCTAACCTATCCCGAGCGCATTCCGTCGAATGGATGTGCGCTCGATTGGTCCGCCATGCGCAGACTGGACTTCGAGGACGTCCCGGCGAAAAAGTTCCCGTGTTTGACGCTGGCCCAGCATGCGCTGCGCCAGGGCGGCCCGTTGCCCTGTGCGCTGAATGCCGCGGACGAAATCGCGGTGGCGGCATTCCTGGAAAAAAAGCTCTCGTTTCTCGGCATCGCCGCCGTCATCGAACGCGTTCTGGAAAAGATGCCGCGCACGCCCATGCGCACGATTGACGATGTGCTGCTGGCCGACGCCGAAGCCCGCCGCCTGGCTCGCGTGGAAGTCGCGCGCAGAAAGAATTAAAATATAGGTCCGAGGTGTTATGGCAGCTAATTTCGAAAACGCAATTATAGCGATCCTGTCGGTCACTGTAGTGCTCGGCGTCATGATTTTCGTCCACGAATGGGGACATTTCATCGCCGCCAAGCTTTCCGGCGTGAAAGTTGAAGTGTTTTCCTTCGGTTTCGGTACGCGCCTGTTTGGCGTGAAGCGTGGCGACACCGATTACCGCCTCAGCGCCCTCCCCTTCGGCGGCTACGTGCGCATGGCTGGCGATAACCCCATCGAAGAACGCACCGGCGCGCCTTACGAATTCCTGTCCAAGCCTCGCTGGGTGCGCGTGCTGATCGCCTGCGCCGGGCCGGCCATGAACATCATCTTCGGCTTCCTGATTTTCTGGGGAATTTTCTGGATCGTTGGTACTCCATCGGAAGATTACCTCCGCCAGCCCGCGCAAATCGCCGCCGTTCCTCTGGACTCGACGCCCGCGCCCAAAGTACAAAGCGGCGACCGCATTGTGGACGTCAACGGCGTCTCCACTCCCACCTGGGAATCCGTATTCAATCAACTCAAAGACGCCCAACCCAACGCTTCCTTCACCTTCACCGTCCAGCAAGAGAACGCGCAAAAAAAATTGACCGGAACAATCCCCGCTCCGCCCGACACCATTGACTCCGTGCTGGGATATCCGTTAGTCCCGCCGGTCGCCGACGAAATCGCCATCGGCTCTCCTGCCGAACATGCCGGCATGAAAGAGGGCGACAAGATCATCGCCATGGACGGCAAGCCCATCGTCACTTGGCCGCAATTGGTTGAAGGTGTGCGCCACTCCGACGGTCGTCCGATTCAATTCATCGTGCTGCGCGACGGCAAGGACGTCTCCTTCGATATCGCCCCCGCGCGCGGCATGGCCCTTGATGGCAGCTCGGTCTGGCAAGTGGGCGTCTCGCCCAAGGTGCAGGAAAAATTTGAGCGCCAGCATTTGCTCGAAGCCGGCAATATCGCCGCGGTTCAGACCGCGGTTGGTGTAAAGCAGATCGGCATGGTTCTCGGCGGCCTCTTCACCGGGAAAGTAAAAATTCGCCAGTTGAGCAGCGTAGTCGGCATCGCGCGCGAATCAGGACGCGCCGCCAAACGCGGCCCCGTGGACCTCATCTGGCTGATGGCCATAATCAGCCTCAATCTCGGCTTGCTGAATCTTCTCCCCATCCCGATTCTCGACGGCGGCCACGTCCTGATGCTGGCCATCGAAGGCATCCTCCGCCGCGACCTCAGCCTCGCCGTAAAAGAACGCTTCGTGCAAGTAGGCCTGGTCTTCCTGCTGGGCATCTTCGCCTTCGTAATGTACAGCGACATTTTCAAACTAGTCCAAAGCCACTAATAGGAACCGGTCCAAAGTCACCAATAGGAAATGGTGTCATCCCGAGCGCAGCGAGGGACCTCTCTTCGCCTATGTTCGCCATTGCGCAAACCGTCCCAGTTGCCTCGGCGGTCGCCTTTGCTTCTACGCCGTCATTCTGAGCGAAGCGAAGAATCTCTCTTGCCGGCAACCAGCCACCTTCCCCAGCGCCTCAATCGCCAACTCATCATTCCCCAACGTTTTGCTATAATGACCCCGTACACCATGACCGCCACCCCCGCACATCGCGTCTCCACCGGTGAACGCATCAACCACGAAGCCCCCGGTCGCTTGCAACGCGAACTCGGCGCTCGCGGCATTCGCCTCACCAGGCAGCGCCGCGTCCTTCTCCAGGTAATGGAAACCGCCCGCCGCCATCTCGACGCCGGAGAAATCCTGGAACGCGCCCGCAAACTCGATTCGCGCGTCACCCAGGTCACCGTCTACCGCACCATTGATCTCCTGAAGCGCCACGGCCTCATTGACGAGCTCGATCTGCTGCATCTCCGCGGCGATCGCCACTTCTACGAAAGCCACGGCCCGCGCGACCACATCCACGTCGCCTGTCTGCGCTGCGGCAAAGTCCGCGAATTCGAAAGCGAGCTATACGAAGAGCTGAAGAGCCAAATCGCCCGCGACTGCGGCATAGAAATCTCGGTAGCCCGCACAGAAGTGGGCGGCGTTTGCGCCGACTGCCGCAAGCAATAATTCCTCCATCGCAGAGCACCGCCTTTTCCAAGGCAACGCCCACTCGCCTTTGATCCTAAGATGGGATTGTCATTCCGACGAAGTGAGGAACCACAAGCTAGCCACGATTGCCTGCGAACTGTCGACACCAAAACGACATTGTCATTCCGAACGAAGTGAGGAACCACAAGATTGCCACGATTGCCTGCGAACTGCCGACACTAAAACGACATTGTCATTCCGAACGAAGTGAGGAACCTCTCTTCGCTTTCTAAACCGGCGGGAAAATCGCAACGGTAACCACGTTGTATCAGCAGCTGCGGTTAAAACGGCATCGCGCCGTACGTACTCTCAAACTCCGCCAAGGGCACCATATCAATCGCATCCCAAGGGCACCCTTCCAGAAACGACCCATCCGGCCCCTTGCTGGTGCACAATTTGCATCCGATGCACAAAAGCGGATCCACCAGGATCTTCCCAAAAGGAGGATGCTCCGAATCCGGCACCCAGAACATGCAATCCGCCACCGGACAATACTCCACGCAAGCGGGCGACCCCGCACAACCCGTACACATTTCGTTGATCACCGCGACAATATGCGGCTTGCGCTTGCGGCGGGTCGTCGTCCCTTCGGAAATCGGGTGGCACTTCTCCACTTGCCCGTTCACAAATTTCGCCACATCCACGGTCAATTCAGCCAATGCACCCTCCGCCAACCGGAACTAGCCACATTCTCTTCGCACGGGGCAGGGAAGTCAACCGCCGCCGGCAAACCAATTTCCGCTTCCCGCCTCCTCCGCCCAGCGCTCTACGGGCGAAAGTTTCGCCCTCAGTGCACGCGTACAACGGCAACTGTGGCGTCATCCCTCTGCTCTCCTCCCGAAAAATCATCCACCGAACTGAATATCGCGTGCACGATCTCTTCCGCGCACAGCGCTCTGTTCTCGCTCACGCTCCTGTGCAATCCCTCTACTCCCCACTCTTCGCCCGCCGGATTCAACGCTTCAATCACTCCGTCCGTGTAGCCCACGATCAAATCGCCTGGTTGGAGCTGAATTATTTCTCGCGTATAACTGGAATTGGGAAATATTCCCAGCGGCACTCCGCCGGCTCCCAGCGTGAAAAGCGCGCCGTCTCGTCGCATCACCAGCGGCGGATTATGCCCTGCATTCACATACTCCAGCCTGCGCCTCGCTCCGTCGAAAACGCCGTAGAATAGCGTGGCGTAGCGGTCGTCAAGCGATGCTGCGTGCACCTGGCGATTCACCGCCTCGAGCACTGCCGGCTCGTCGTCTCGGATGAACGTCGCCGCCGTGCGCAGCGAGGACTGCACATTTGAGATCATCAAAGCGGCCGCGAGGCCTTTCCCGGACGCGTCTCCAATCGCCACTGCCAGCCGCTCATGCGCCAAAGGCATAAAATCGTAGAAATCTCCGCCCAACGCCCGCATCTGCCGGCAACGCGCGCTGTAACTCAGCGTGCCGATCGCGGGGCCAGCCTGCCGCATGAACCTCTCCTGCACATCGCAGGCGGTCATCCAGTCCCAACTGACGTCCAAAACTTGTGCGTCGCTCATCATTTTCGCGCCTCTATAGCATTGTCGATTCTTGCAGCGCGAATTCGACACCCGGCAAGCGCTATTTTCGCCCAAAATTTTTCTCTCGCGGCATGTCGAGGACTGCCCAACTGCTCCGACTACTCTATGAAAACGCGGCATCCAGCGCGAAAATCCCAGGAGGATTAAAGACATGAAATACATACTGTTAATGACCGGCTCTAAACTAGGCGTGAACACCTATCGCGCTTGGACCAAGGCAGACGCCGACGCGCACATGGCAATTCTCCGCAACATCAGTAAGGAACTCACCGAATCCGGGGAATTTGTCGCCACCCAGGGTCTCGCGGGCCCGGATCAGGCCACCCTCGTCCGCGGCCAGAAAGACGGCATGCCCATCACCGACGGCATCTTCCCCGAATCCAAGGAGTTTCTGCTCGGCTACTGGATCGTTGACGTCAAGAGTCCCGAACGCGCCTTCGCCATCGCCGGCCGCATTTCCGCCGCCGCAGGTCCCGGCGGCGTCCCCACCAACATGCCCATCGAAGTCCGCCAGATCATGGATCGTCCCGAAAAACCGTCCTAGGTGGATGTCGAGAATGCCCCACGGTCAGCGGCTACACCGTCGGACCGCAGCAAACGGCAATCACGCGCCACCCCGGCGCCGGAATCGCGAGGAGGAAAAAAAATGAAGTACATTCTGATGATGAATGGCACCAAGTCCAATTTTGCCGACTACGCCAAATGGTCGAAGCAGGACATTGACGCCAACGTCGCTTTCATGCGCGCTTTCAGCAAGCAGCTCAAGGACGAAGGCGTATTCGTCTCTACCGAAGGCCTGGGCTGGCCCGATCAGGCCAAACTCGTTCGCGCCCGCAAGGACAACGCCCCGATCACCGATGGAGTCTTTCCGGAATCCAAGGAGTTTCTCGCCGGATACTGGATCATTGACGTCGAGAGCCCCGACCAGGCCTACCAGATCGCCGCGCGCGCTTCGGCCGCTCCCGGCCTCGGCGGCGTTCCTGGCAATATGCCCATCGAAGTACGCCTGGTGCTCAGCAGTCATTCTGATTTGGGACTCTGACAGTCGGGAAGGGAAACGCTCGGTGACCACACGCTCTTCACAACCTGCCATCGAACGCCTGCTGCGCGAATTGACGCCGCAGGTGCTCGGCACCGTGGTGCGAAGATTCCGCGATTTTGCCGCGGCCGAGGACGCCGTCCAGGAAGCGTCGCTCGCCGCCGCCACGCAATGGCCGCGCGATGGCCTGCCGGAAAATCCGCGCGCCTGGCTCACCCAAGTTGCCTTCCGCCGCGTCACAGACCACATCCGCAGCGAATCAGCCCGCCGCCGCCGCGAAAGTGAAGCGGCCCTCGAGATGGAGCAACTCGCGCCTCCGGCCTCGCCCGCTCACGAATCGGATGAAGACGACACGCTCATCCTGCTTTTCATGTGCTGCCACCCGGCATTGACTCCCGCATCGGCCATCGCGCTGACGCTGCGCGCGGTCGGCGGCTTGACCACCTCAGAAATCGCCCACGCTTTTCTTGTTCCGGAGCCAACCATGGCCCAGCGCATCAGCCGCGCCAAGCAAAGCATCAAGGACTCCAACATTCCGTTCCAGCTTCCGACCAGCGAAGAACGAGCGCAGCGCCTGCACGCGGTTCTACACGTGCTCTACCTGATTTTCAACGAGGGCTACACCAGCACCGCCGGACCCCATCTCCGCCGCGCCGATCTGTCGCAGGAAGCCGTGCGCCTCGCGCGCATCGTGCACCGTTTGCAACCGAATGTCACGGAAGTCGCCGGACTGCTCGCCCTCATGTTGCTCACTGACGCCCGCCGCCTCGCGCGGACAGGCGACGGCGGGGAATTGATCCCCCTTGCCCAACAAGATCGCCAGCTCTGGGATCGCCAGCAGATTGCCGAAGGTGTCGCGCTTCTCTCCGCCACCTTGCCGCAAGGCGCCGTCGGCCCCTATCAATTGCAAGCCGCCATTGCCGCCGTTCACGATGAAGCTGCCACGCCCGACGATACCGATTGGCCGCAGATTCTCGCCCTTTACAACCTGCTCAAAAATATGTCCGACAATCCGATGGTCGCGCTGAACCGCGCCATCGCCGAGGCTATGGTCCACGGCCCAACCAAGGGCTTGCAACTCCTGGATGCGCTCAAAGACGATCCGCGCATCGCCGGAAATCACCGCTTGGACGCCGTGCGAGCGCATCTCTTGGAACTCGCGGGAGATCAGCATGGCGCCGTCCGGCACTACCAGGCCGCGGCCGCGAAAACCGGCAGCCTCCCCGAGCAAAACTACTTGCTAGCCCAGGCGGCGCGGCTCTCCAGCAAACTGCCGCGAGCGACCGAACCGGACTAATACGAACCGGCCAAATACGAACCGGAATGATACGAAGCGGCGCTCGCG
This sequence comes from uncultured Acidobacteriota bacterium, assembly GCA_963804655.1. Classification (GTDB taxonomy): domain Bacteria; phylum Acidobacteriota; class Terriglobia; order Acidiferrales; family UBA7541; genus Palsa-295. The sequence continues at coordinate 541,933 of CAWDRE010000006.1, forward strand.
CCCGTGCGGAAGCTACCGAATCCACGTAATACTCTACGCAAACGCCCGAATGACCGCATCCGTAAACTCGCCAGTCGAAGCCGTCCCTCCGACGTCCCGCGTCAGATGCTTCCCCTCGCGGTAAACCTTATGCAACGCATCCTCCACCTTCTTCGCCGCCGCCATTTCCTCGATATGCCGCAACATCAAAATCGCGCTCATCAAGAGCGCCGTAGGATTCGCGAGGCCCTTGCCCGCAATATCCGGCGCCGTGCCGTGCACGGCCTCAAACACCGCGATCGTCTCGCCCATGTTTCCGCTCGGCGCAAATCCCAATCCGCCGATCAGCCCCGCCGCCAGATCGCTCATGATGTCGCCGTACAAATTCGTCAGCAGCAGCATGTCAAACTGGTTCGGGTTCAGCACCATCTGCATGCACGCATTATCAACAATCAATTCCTTGTACTCGATGTCCGGATAATTCTCGGCCACCTTGCGCACCGACGTCAAAAATAGCCCGTCGGACAATTTCATGATGTTCGCCTTATGAATGGCGTGGATTTTCTTGCGCCCGAATTTCCGCGCAAATTCAAACGCAAACTTCGCCACCCGCGTCGAAGCTTTCTCGGTGATAATTTTCAGGCTCTCCACCACTCCGGGGACCACCGTGTGCTCGAGCCCGGCATAAAGATCTTCGGTATTTTCGCGGATCAGCACGATATCCACATTCGTGAAGCGCGCCTGCACTCCTTCCAGGTTCTTCACCGGCCGCACGTTGGCATAAAGCTCCAAAGCCTTGCGCAAAGCCACGTTGATGCTCGGAGGCCCGCCCACCACCGCCGTCGCCAGCGGCCCCTTCAGCGCCACTTTGTTCTTGCGGATGGATTCCAGCACGCCCGCCTGCATGAAATCCATGCCGCGCCGCTCCATCTCCGCCCGCGCCGGTATCTCCTCCCAATTAATCTCGACGCCTGCCGCCTGCAGTATTTGTTTGACCGCGCTGGATACTTCCGGACCAATCCCGTCGCCGGGAATCAAAGTAATGGTGTGTTTCATCGTAGGCCCAACATTTTATGAGAATCCCGCCAAGATGTACACGCCCAGCGATTGGCGATTCGTGAGCGGTGACCCGCCTGCCGGCTAGGCAGGTCGGTGAATGGCGATTCGCGACGCGGCGAAGTGGTATTCGTGTTGCGATTAGATTTTGGTTTGGGCTTTATTTTCATGGCGTTAGCGGGAATTCTGAACGGGATCTTGTTGCGATTAGAAATGAAGCGTTGGTCGCGCGGATTGCGCGGATGACGGCAGGCGAAATTCGGCGCAGGAGCGATGCTGGCCGGTCCGAGCTGCACCATGTCGTTTCCTCCGCCGGGCGCAATGAGAACCCGACTCATGATAACATAGTAGTTAACTTCAGGCAAGCGTAAAATTGGCTGAAGATGGAGTGAGGGGCGAGCACGGCGAGGTCAAAGGCGCGCGTGGTTGGGTGCGAGCCGAATGGCTGTGGAGCGGGGCAGGGAACGGGGCTTTACGTTGTGCCACGCACCCTTTGCGAACGGCGCAAAGGGATGCGGCACCCCTAAAAACCGAAAGGCCGCCGCTCGCCTGGCTACAAGTGTGGGATATCCGCCGGCGCGGCGAAGGATGGGCCGCCCGGCGGGTGGCGCACCCTTTCGCTCGGAAAAATGTCCGATTGCGGCAGGCGGTTCTTGACGCATTCCGGGAGTGGATGATCCCACTGCGGTAGGTGACCGGAAAGTTCATTGGTTTTAGGGTTGCTGTTGCTGTTGACTTTCGGGGTGCCGCACTCTCGCCGATTTGCGGCCCGCGGGCCGCAGGCGAGGGTGCGCGGCTGTAGCCTTATTCGATGCGCAACAAACTGGAGCGGCGTTATGGACGTCAGCAGCTGCATTTCATTACGTGCAGCTGCCACGGGCGGCGTCCGCTTCTACGCACCGCGCGCCGGCGCGACGTGTTCTTGAAGGTCCTAGATGAGGTGCGTACGCGCTATCAGTTCTGGCTAATCGGATATGTGGTGATGCCGGAGCACATTCATTTGTTGGTTTCGGAGCCGAAGGTGGGCACGCCTTCGACGGTGATGCAGGTTTTGAAGCAACGCGTGTCGCGAGCATTGCGAGAGAGGACGCGAAACGGGAAGCAGTTGCGACTGTGGCAGGAAAGGCCGGAGGAAGAGACGCGAAGCTTCTGGCAGCGGCGATTCTATGATTTCAATGTGTGGAGCAGGAAGAAGCGGATCGAGAAGTTGAATTACATGCACCGAAACCCGGTGAAACGGGGGCTGGTGGCGGACCCGAAGCTGTGGGCGTGGAGTAGTTACCGCTTTTATCAGTATGGGGAGCGGAACTCTTGCACGCCAAATCCCGGGCCGGGCTAGGATCTGGCGTCAAGCCACGCACCCTCGCTGCGGCCTCCGGCCGCAAACCGGCGAGAGTGCGGCACCCCAAGAAGCTAAAGGCCGTCGCGGGGCCTGGAAGGGTTGGCCACCCGCCAGCGCCCCCCACCGATAGATTCTGAGGAGCAACGGGTCATAGAACGGAAAGCCTCCGATGGCGTGCGCGTACAGAACGGACGAGGCCGCAAGCAAGCCGGATGCCGTGGCGAGCGCGAAGCCGATTAGGGACAGGATCGAGAACGGAGTTCGCGGTTGCTTGTGCTTCAACCAGCGCACCCAACCCCAGATCATCACGGCAGGCAGGCCGACGTAAAAGCCAACTGCGAGCAGTACAACCAGGATGGATTCGGCGGCCTTGTGCATTGCCCGCGCTACTGTGTGAGCGTCGTATTCGCCAGCACCGGGATTTGCATGTGCAGGTTGCCGGTTTTCGGGTCCATAGCGGCGGAATGTCCGTCCGGTTTTGACGCCGCAACCGTGAGCCGTTTCCAAGTACCCTCAGAGAACACCAAAACTGTGGTGTTGCCGTCGCGATGGTCCACTGCGAACCCGTGCTGATAGAGATTACCTTTCGGATCGATTACTCCGAGAAGACGCAAAGGACGAACCTGGACAACAACGATGTCGCTCCCCTTGTAATTGAAATTGTCGAAGTGACCATATGAAAATTGGTGGCGCGAGAACGCAAAGACCTGCCCATCAGGAGACAGTGACCCGTTGCCGTCGATTTGGTCGCCTTTCGGAAAGCGGCCCCGAGGCGCTGAAATTTCCTCACCTGTGCCAGCACCCAAGTCGATGCGCCACACCGCATCATGGTCGGCCCGAGTCGAGGCCATGATCACAGTGCGGCGGTCAGGAAACGCGATGACATTGGGAAGATCGCAAGGGTCGGCTTTCCCCGGACTTTTGTCGATCTCGGGGCCGGGTGATTCCTCTCCAGTTAAGGTCGTGGATTTGATCGGGCAGAATTGGGGATAGCTCAAGTACCAGAGGCGGTTATTGCGCGAATCAGCGAACTGGTCGTGCTGGTTTTGAGGATTGCCCGCTATTTGCCGCTCGAATGGCTTGGTATCGAGCGTCTTCCCCGAAGAGTCGAGGAGGATCGTCCCAACGGATGTTGTCGCAGCTCCTACTTTTTCGCCAGAACCTTTGACGATTAGCGATTCCGAGTTCTCTAAAAAACCTGCCAGCCACAGCGGACCGGATAGGCCGGTCTGTGGCTCGACGCTGAAGTTCGCACTCCACCTTGACGTTCGAGTGTCTGCGATGAAGATTTTTAGGCCCTGCTTGGCATCGAACGACTGTCGAACGGCTACAGCGAGAAGATTGCCGCTACTGTCGAAAACGGCACGGCAGTCGTCCCTCTCTGCTTCTAGGGAGGCGCTCAAAGGGTTTGAGCGCCCTGAGGCGTCAGTGATTTCTAGATCGAGGTTTTTCGCCGTCAGGGTAACGGCGGCACTCATCCCTGACGCCGAAATTGCTACACACACCGCCTTGGGAATTGCGATGCCCGCATTCTTCGCATACGAGAGCGGACCGAGGAGAAGCACGACCGTAATTAGACTGAAGATTCGCATGCTGCTCATTGTGGAGTCTTCGGCGGAGCGACAGTTTGGATGATTGTCTTGACAACGCTGCCACTGTGTTCAGCAAAACCGACAGCATCCTCGTATGGGTACCTGCCGTCCACGTGGAAACCGACATCTTGGCCGGGCTGATTCGGGACAGGAACGTGCGTAGAGGGTAGACCCTCGGGATCGTCAGGCAGATAGCCACGGAAGTTGATGTCGAACGAACCATCCGATTTGTGGAAAACGTCGAAAGAGTCGAATCCCGCGTTGCGCTGATATCCGCTTCCGGGTGCACCAAGAGCGGACATCGCCGGACCCGACACAGCCTTGTTGCCGTTGATGCTCAGGAATCCGCTCACCACGCAAGTGTTGCTGCAATTGCCGTCGATTGTTGCCGTGAATCCTTTAAGCGCATCGGCCCCAGCTACCTGAGCCGCGTTGTTTTCCCCTTTGTTGGTGTCCCAGACTCCCTGATATGACCCGCCGTTGTATTTGACTGTGACTCCGCGCCGATCAAGAGAGGCAGAGTTCGTCAGATCGCCGCTGAGATGCGTTCGTGTGAAGTGCTTGTGGTCTTTGTCCCAAGTGCCGACGTACCCCTTGTGACAAGTCGCGGTATCTTTGCCACAACCCTTCAACCACAGGTCTAGCCCTGTCGGGTCTGTCAGGCTTAACGGGTTATTTCGAACATAGCTGTAGAGGTTGAGTTCCTGCGGATCGTACAGGTGATGATCATTCATGAACATCGGGTCAGGACTCATGAACCTACCCATGCTCGACGAGTTGTACCTAGCCCCAAAGTTATCCAGGCCGGATTCGGAGTCGCGTTCTTTGCCATTGAACTTGTGGGTCACAAGCGCATGATGGGCTGTGCCGTCGTACATAAAGGTCAGCGCGTCGTAGGCGCAGGAGCCTTCTCTTCTGCTCGGTCGAGGTCTTCTTGGTAGAACGCCACGTAGCTGTATGGCGGCCTGATTCGGCTACTGTTGGGCACGGCGAGGCGAAAAGGAATTTCGAAATGCCAACTCTTGCTCACGTGGTTCGCGGGCACGCTGAAGTACAACTGGTCTCCAGGCGCAATTACGGTCAGCACAAACGAGTTGAAACCATTCTGGCTCCCATAACCCAGCGGGCGTTCTACGGGCTTACTCGTTGCCCTCTGCGCCTCCTCGGCGCGCCTGACCTCCTCTTCCGTCATGTTGGGCCAGCGGAAAAGGCCCAAGAATTCTCCCGATCCGGACGGTGCTACAATCCCACCGCTAACTCCATCCCCTCGTGTTGCCGGTGCTATAGGCTCAGGCACGATTTCATCCTGCAAAGCTATGCCTTCTTTGGGGTCCACTTGCCGCTCCCCGATTGCCAAAATCACAATGGGAACTTTGCAGTTGTTCTTCAGGTGCAGCCATATGCCGGTCTTCGGCTCGTCATTCCGCAGCGGCGTTCTGGGACCGACGTGGTCAACCTCTAGATAAACGTATGGCTTGGTCGTATCAATGAGAAACTTTGAGTAATCATGATCACTCTCTTTAGTGACTTGCGCGGCGTTGAGGGCATTGAGTGAGAGACAAAGGCCCAGCAGGCTTAAAGCAGTGAATTTCATGGCTGTAGAACCGCTCCCTTCGTGAAGGCTGGGGAGTTCAAGTTCTGGTAGTTCTCTTTGAGCTTTTGCTGCAGATCAGGCGTGATTACCTTGAATGTGTCCCCCTTCTTCCAATCAACTCGTCCGTTTGGAGGAACGTTAAAGTACCCGGTGTAGCTGCCACCAGGGCCAGCCTTCATGTTCAGCAGCGCATTCCCGATGTCGAACTGAACGTGGTAGGCGTTGAATTCTGTCGTGGAGTTCGTTGGATTCATGCTCGGGGAAAACCCGGAGGCGACCCATGCAGAAGCATCCGCCACATGGGATCCTTCGTGGCCGACAAGACCCCCGCTGAAATCCCCTCCGACCGCATTCGGATTGAATGTGACGTTGATGTTCTGTCCCGTAGGATTGTCTGCGCTCTTATCCCCGTTCGCGACACCACTCACTTCGGTGACTCCGCCCGTCACATTGCTGTCGAAGCGAACATTTACGCCGTTATCGACGCCCTGGGCCCCGTAGGAATCGATGGCCCTTTGGCGGGTGGCGCACCCTGTCGCTCGGAAAAATGTCCGATTGCGGCAGGCGGTTCTTGACGCATTCCGGGAGTGGATGATACCACTGCGGCAGGTGACCGGAAAGTTCATTGGTTTTAGGGTGGCTGTTGCTGTTGAATTTAGGGGTGCCGCACTCTCGCCGATTTGCGGCCTGCGGGCCGCAGGCGAGGAGCCTTTGGACTCCGCTGCGATGGGCGCGGTCTTGCCTGGCGTCTTTGGGCTTGCACCCGCAAATTCTCGTCGCAGCACGCTAACAAACAGGTGCGGAGTCTCTTCGCAAGGCGGAGAACAGCAAAGAAGTCCTAAGCCTGTGCGCGCGCCCGTTTGCCGGAGGATTTGCGCGGCGGGTCGCCCCCGGATAATTCTGAAAGCACGACCGGCGCACGATCGGGGAATTCAGCGACAATGCGTACGTCACCGCCCATGGCTTTAACCGTCTTGCGCAGCGTCGAGATTAAGAGGTCGCTGCGCTTTTCGAGTCGTGACACGCTGTCTTGAGTGATTCCGAGAGTCTTGGCGACGCGAGCCTGCGTGAGCTTGCGGGCCTTGCGAAGATCACGCAAACTCATCTCGTCCGCGACGATCTCAGCTGCGCGATCCTCAACTTTCTTGCGCTCGGCTGGATTCAGTTTCCGAATTATTTCATGCACTTTCACGGTCATGGTTACGTCCCCTTTCCGGTCCGGGCAAGATGGGCGTCCAAACGTTGATCCGCCTTCCTGATCAGTTCGCGGTAAAAGCGCTTTTCGCTACCTCCCGATTTATCTCCAGCCACGAGTAGAATCGCCTTGCGGCTGCGATCAAAAGCGAAAGCCACTCGCCATTCACCATCCGCCGCGCTGAATCGCAATTCCTTCATGTTCGCGTGCCGGGAGCCTTTTAGTGTGTCAACACGAGGCCGGCCCAACTGCGGCCCAAACTGTTCTAGAACGATTGACAAGGCCAGTATCTCTGTCCGCACATGTTCGTGCAGCGCGTGAAATTCCGGCTCGAATTCATCGGCCATCTCAACGGCCCATTGCACGCTACTAATATGGCATAGAGTACATTATGGAGGCAACTCCATATATTTACGAGTTCGGCCGGGTGCGTGGCCACCCCTCGGAGAGGTCCCTCGCTGCGCTCGGGATGACAGCGTATTTGTGGGTTGAAAAATGGGGCGTGATGCGGCGGGTGGCCCATCCTTGTACCCAGCGGCGCTGGCCGCTGGCGTGATTGGACGGCTTTTGATCTTGGAGTTGCAGTTAGGGGTGCCGCACTCTTTGCGCCTTTCGCAAAGGGTGCGCGGCTGGCGTCATAGACCGGCAATCCCAGCCTTCCTTCGCATCAAAAACACACACACCAGCAATCCACACAATTTCTGCGACTTACCTCCGCCTAACGATCCCGTTTGTTTCTCGCTTGTGGACTATGATATAATGGTAACTAGGCCATGTCACCACTCAACCACAACACCGAAACCCGTGCCCCGCGCACCCCCCCGCCAGGCGCCTTGCCCGTCGCCAGATTCCCGCGCCTGGCTCAACGCACGCTGCAATCCACCGCAACCCACCAGCACCGGCTTGCCCTGAGTGCCACGGCGAAGGGCTTGCCCTGAGTGCCATGGCGAAGGGAGGTGCGGCAGAAGTTAGCCCCGCCCGCAAGGGCGGGGAACTGACGGCGCGCAGCGCCGCACCGTTCGCGGTGCCGTTCCCGCGAAGTTTTCGAGTTGCCGTGCTCACGGCCAGCCCGGACCGTCCGCGCCAGCCGCTATCTCGACTCCGCCAGGTCACGAACCTGCCTGGCCGGCAGGCAGGTCACAAGCCACAAGTCACGAATCACGTCAATTCTAATCGTCACACCTCGCGATTACAAAGCGCCGTAACTTCCTCAAAACAAACAGCCGGCACACACTCTAATCGTCATTTTTTGATAGACTCGGCGCGCTCTTTTCCGAGCGCCGCGAACCTGCCTCGCCGGCAGGCAGGTCACGACTCACAAACCACGGTTCACGCCCTCTGTCCCAAGACGACACATTCTCTTGCAGCCATTTGCCATGCTCACGAATCTGATATAATGTCCCTGCAGTCGGGGCCCGCTCTTTCTTTGGGCAATTTGTGGAGGAATCGAGAATGGTTCAGCTAACGCCGGTGGCAATAACGAAAGTGAAGGAAATTCTGACCCAGCAAAATCCGTCTCCGACGGGCCTGCGCGTCGCTGTCGTGGGTGGGGGCTGCTCGGGATTCAGCTACCACATGGCTTTTGAAAACGCGGTGAACGAAAACAGCGACAACGTCTATGAGTTCGACGGCCTGAAGGTTCTGGTGGATCAGATGAGCGAGATGTATCTCGACGGTGTCCAGATTGATTACATCGAAACAATCGAGGGCTCGGGTTTCAAGTTCAATAACCCGAACGTCAAGAGCACCTGCGGCTGCGGCAGTTCTTTCAGCGTCTAAGCGCGCCGCTGCGCCCAGAACTTCGCTCAGCGCCACGTCCATTTCACTATGTGCGGGCTCGCAATACTCCCGGAGGATCGCCTCCTTCGGGAGTTTTTTTTGGCCTGCGAAGATACTCGTCATTGCCCAGAGAATTTCCCGGAGCGAACGTCCCTGCGATGATCGAAACTGTTAACCTCCGTTCCGGTTCCGTATATCGTCCATGAAGATCGCACTAGCCCAGTTCAATCCCACGGTCGGAGACTTTCACGGCAATTCCAAGCGCATTCTGGAATTAGCCTGCGAAGCCCTGCAGCGCGGCGCCGAAATCGCCGTCTTCTCCGAGCTGTGTGTGTGCGGCTATCCGCCGCAGGACCTGGTCGAACGCCCCGCCTTCGTTGAACGCAACCAGCAGGAATTAGTCCGTCTCGCCAAGGCGATCCCGTTGCCTTCGCTGGTAGGCTTCGTCGGCGACGCCATGGACAATACCGGTAAACCCGTCGCCAATTGCGCCGCGCTGATTGCCAACGGCCAGATCCTCTTCGAGCAGCGCAAGATGCTGCTGCCGACCTACGACGTATTCGACGAGTCGCGCTATTTTCAGCCGGCGCACTCGCAGTTCGTCTTCCCGTTCAACTCCGAGAACCTGGGCATCACCATTTGCGAGGATTGTTGGAACGACAAAAGCTTCTGGCCGCAGCGCCTCTACGACCGCGACCCCGTTGCGGAGATTGTCGGGAAGGGAAGCAGCCTGCTGCTGAATATCTCTTCGTCGCCCTACACCCTCGACAAGCGCTCTCTGCGCCACGATATGTTGCAGGCCATCGCCCGGGAACACCACGTCCCGGTCGTGTACGTGAATCAAGTGGGCGGCAATGACAGCCTCATCTTCGATGGCTCCAGCGTGGCCTTTATGCCCGATGGCCGCGTCGCCGCCCGCGCCAAATCGTTCGAGGAAGACCTGGTGCTATTTGATAGCAGCACCGGCGAAGGTGACATCCGGCCGTTAGTCGAAGACGAACACGAGGCCACGTTCGCGGCGCTGGTCATCGGCACGCGCGACTACGTACGCAAGTGCGGCTTCCAGAAGGTTGTCGTCGGTCTGAGCGGAGGAGTTGATTCCGCGCTCGTGGCGGTCATCGCCGTCGAAGCCCTGGGCCGCGAGAACGTCTTGGGCGTCGCCATGCCCGGGCCATATTCGTCCCCAGGCAGCTTGCAGGACGCCCGGCAACTGGCTAAGAACCTCGGTATCGAGTTCCTAACGCTTCCGATCACGGACACGTTCTCAACGTACCTCACGACGTTGGCTCCGGCCTTCGCTGGCCGCGGCGAGGACGTCACCGAGGAGAACATCCAAGCTCGCATCCGCGGTAATCTGCTGATGGCGCTGTCGAATAAGTTCGGTTCGCTGGTCCTCAGCACGGGAAATAAGTCGGAGATGGCCGTGGGATATTGCACGCTGTACGGCGATATGGCCGGAGGTTTGGCAGTAATCTCGGACGTGCCAAAGACGATGGTGTATGAGCTGACCAAGTTCGCTAATCGCAAGAGGGAACTGATCCCGCGGGAAACTCTCGTCAAGGCTCCCTCCGCCGAGCTCCGGCCTAATCAGCTTGACCAGGATACCCTGCCGGATTACGCCGTCCTCGATCGCATCCTGAAAGCATACGTAGAAGACCTGCGCAGCCCCGAGGAGATTGCGGACCATTTCGACTACCCGCTCGAGCTCGTGCGCTCCGTCGCTTTGCGCGTGGATCAGAACGAATACAAGCGCAAGCAAGCCCCACCAGGTCTGAAAGTCACCTCCAAGGCCTTCAGCGTGGGGCGCCGATTCCCCCTCGCACAGAAGTTCTCCAATGAATGAGCGATCACGCCGTGAAAGTTTTAGTTGTACTGCCGGCGAAGACTCCCGAAAGGAGTGGCATGCGATGATTCGTAGAGCGACACTCATGATGTCGTTGGCCATCCTATCAGTCGCAGGACCCGCGCTCGCGCAGTCCGCTCCAGCTGCATCGGTTCCCACAAGCGAGCAAGCCCAAATCATCAAGAATACGGAAGCCTTTGTTCGTGATCTTTTTGCCTGGGGACCGGAATTTAAGGTAAGCATCGGGCCGCTGGCGTCTTCGCCGTCGCCAGAGTTCTACCTGGCTCCGATACACGTCACTATCAACGGACAAACCGATACTGGAACCGTGTACGTGAGCAAAGATGGCAAAACATTTCTACGTGGCGAGATGTTCGATATGACCGCCAATCCCTTCGCGGATAATTTCCCGAAACTTCACATTGAAGGGAATCCATCGCAGGGACCGTCGGACGCCAAGGTCACCATCGTCGAGTTCAGCGATTTCGAGTGTCCCCATTGCCGCGAGTTCTCGCAGATTCTGCGCTCCGTCGAACCGGAATACCCGCAGGTTCGGGTAGTATTTAAGGACTTCCCGCTAACCCAGATACACCCTTGGGCCGATACAGCCGCCATCGCCGCCCGTTGTGCCTTCATCCAAAAACCCAGCGTCTTCTGGACCTATCAAGCTCAGATCTTCGACAATCAAGACCTCATCTCGCCCGAGAACGTCTGGGACAAGTTAAGCGACTTTGCGACCCAGGACGATCTCGACGCCGACACCTTCAAGACCTGCATGGCCTCACCAGAAGCCAAGCAAGCAGTGGAAGCGAACCGCCGCGATGGTGAAGCCCTAAACGTCAACAGTACCCCCACCATCTTCATCAACGGCCGCCCCCTAATTGGTGGCGACAAACCCACCCTAGAACAGTACATAAAATACGAGCTAGCCAAAACCAAACCCAAACCCTAAGCACAACATCCAGGCAAATCCGGGAGCAACATCACACCCTCCCAGAGCGAACGCAATAACGCGACGAACCCCGCCTCCAGCACAGCCAGCTCCAACGACATATGCCATAACCCAAAGTGAGCGACCGATCGACCGACCGACCGAACGAGCGCTTCGCAAAGACCAGCGGTCTAACCACCCCCTAACCGGCAGCGGCACATACCCCGAGCGTGACCCCACAAACGCTCCAATCCATTAACGCCCATCCCACTGTGCCGGAGGCGCGAGCAACATAATAAGCATTCTCGGAATGCAAGGAAATTATGGGCCTGTGCCACTTGTGCTGGTAATTGCTGGCGGCTTCTTGCATGTGCGGGGGACCGAGCTTTGGGTCGCATTGCCGGTGCGCAACGGGTGGTGGGTTAGGACTTTTGCTGCGTTTGGGTGCTTTGTTCGCGGGAAGGATTGCTGGGTGGCGGCGGAGCGATATCTTTTGGCGTGTGATGTGCGTTGGGAACGCCTGCGTCGGGCGAGATTGGCGGCCCGGTCGGCAGGCTGGGCCAGTGATCCCGGCAGCCCCGGCTTGCACGTTGTTCGGTTGGCTCCCAGGTCAGCTTGCTGGGGTGTCGTGATGCGGCGGTTGCCGTCTGCCAATTGGCGGAAAGTGAAGCCAATAGCCGTAACACAATAGTGACAAGACGGGCTTCGGAGGCAGTCTGAAGTTTGTGAGAGCGTTACTGCAGGCCGGTCAGTAGAAGCGCAATCCGGAACCGAGCCAAAAGGCTAGCCTATCGGCAGTGGCCGGTGCCACAGGCTGCGACGGCTCCGACACCCGCACCTAGTGCGAACCATAGCGCGTTGCGGCGCAGACGGCGCCAGAATGTGCCGCCTTTCGCTGCAGTGAGAGCTGAGTCACGTTCGCGTGTAAGGGCTGAAAGTTTGGCGGCATCGTCGGCGGAGTTTTGCTTTGCGGCGGCGAGCTGAGCCTGGCATGCGCGGCAGTCTTGTACGTAGTCGTAGAGCGGCTTGAGGTCAACGGCAGGAATTTGAGCGGCGGGCACCGGAGCGTCAGATAGCTGCCGGGACCCCGTTTCTGAGCCGGCGCTGAAGTGCAGGGGATCCTGTGAAGTAGCTTCCGTTGAGGCCGTCGGTGCTGGCGCGCCGCCGCTGCGGGAGCTTCCTGCGCCGGCAGTCGCACAAGCCGATACTTCGGAAGCCGCACTCCCCTGCTGTGTAACCAATCCGCCGCCGGCGGTTGGCGTCATAGTGATCGGCTGCGGCAACGGCAAGTATTTCGGCAAGTCGCGGAGTATCTCCGCAGGAGTCTGCACTGAACGCTTGAGCGCCTCGATCTGCGTCAAGGTATCTTTCAACGCAGCGGCACGATCACGCTCCCGCGTGTCAGCGGCGTCAAGCAACTGCTTTTGAGCGGCGATGGTCGCCTGCATGCGCAGCCGATCTTCGTGTTCAGCCATCGCGGCATGTATTGCCATCGCGGCGAGCAGCAGCGCGAGCAGTATTCCCGAAATTTCGAGTGTACGACGCATTTGAGCGACAGTTACCGGTGAAGTGTGGCGGCAATTCCCTTCGCGGACTTCGTGTTTCGGCACCCGCGCGAGGACAAGCCGGACGATTAAGCAGGCGCCCTACGGACGTCTCGATCCCAGTTGCTTAACGCGACCACTCATGGCAGCAGCGGCCGCAGGAAAACAACGACAAAGGCGCGCGTCCACGACGGTATGTCCAACTCCACAGAACCCTTCGCCACTGCACTTAAGTTGTACTTTCGTCCAGTTGTTTATCAGGCCAGGCTGCGCGCATCATCGCTGAACACGTTCGGCCCACGATCCTCCCGCTGCAAACGGAGACCAATTTGCGACGCGCATCCCTGCTCCTACTCATCGCGCTCATCCTTGTCCATACCGGGTGCGGCACGGCGTCCAGCAAGAACGCGCAGCCTCCGCCGCCCGGAATTTCGGTCAGCGTTGTGCCCACTGCCGCAAATGTTCGGGCGGGTGCTACGCAGCCCTTCACTGCCACCGTAACTGGGACGACGAACGAGAGCGTGAGTTGGTCGGTGAATGGAGTTGTGGGCGGAAATGCGACGCTCGGAACGATTGCCTCGAGCGGTGTGTACACCGCGCCAGCAACCGTGCCGAATCCAAACACGATCACAGTCGAGGCGGTGTCCGTCGCCGATGCCAGCGCCAGTGGCTCAAGCGACCTCACTCTGTGGAATCCAACGCCCGTAGTTAGTAGCGTCAGCCCCGCCAGTTTTACAGCGGGCTCATACACAATCACCGTCACTGGCAGCAAATTCGTGAATGGCGCGCAGGTGTTATTCGGCGGCTCGGCGCTCATAACGTCTTACTCTTCGTCAACGCAACTCACGGCGCGAGGCTCGGAACCGACAGCCGGCACATATGCGGTCAGCGTGAGCAATCCCAACCCTGGCAGCAGCGCTTCAGCGGCGGTCAACGTAACCGTCACCTCGTCCTCGGGCGGGAATCCCCCGCCGAGCGCGTGCAACGGAATCAGCCTGGGCCAGGGAGCCAGCCTCAACGGCTTTCTTCCCTTCCCGGCGGATAATGCCTGGAATCAAAACATCGCGAGCGCCGCCGTGGATCCGAATTCCGCGGCCATCATCAATTTCATCGGAGCGAGTGATCCGCTCCATCCGGATTTTGGCTCCGGTGAATACAACGGCTCGAGCATCGGCATCCCTTACGTCGTCGTGGATTCACAGCAAACGCCGGTCGCGATCAATTTCACAGCGTACGGAAACGAGAGCGATCCCGGACCGATGCCTGTGCCGGCAACTGCGCCGATCGAAGGGTATCCAAATCCGGATTCGGGCGACCGGCACGTGCTTGTTCTGGACAACACCACATGCTGGCTCTACGAGCTCTACAGTTCCTACCCGCAAACCGACGGAAGTTGGAACGCAGGCTCGGCCGCCGTGTGGGACCTGCTGGCGGACGAGCAGCGACCCCTCACGTGGACTTCCGCGGACGCAGCCGGCCTTTCGATATTTGCCGGGCTCGCGCGCTACGACGAAGTTGCCAGCGGCGAGATCAAGCATGCCCTGCGCTTCACGTTGCAAAATAGCCGCGCCGCGTTCGTGCCGCCGGCTTCGCACTGGGCTGCAAACTCCACCAATGCGAACGCCGCGCCGATGGGGATGCGGCTGCGACTGAAGGCCAGCTTCGACATTTCCCAATTCTCTGTTGCCAACCAAGTGATCTTGAAAGCGCTGCAGCAATACGGAATGATCATGGCCGATAACGGCTCGAACATGTACATCAGCGGCGCGCCCGACGATCGCTGGGACAACGACGACCTGCACGATCTCGATCAGGTCACGGTGTCTGACTTCGAAGTGGTCCAGATGAACCCGATATACACGCAATCGAACCTACCGACCGGGGCCGCGCCTGCAATCGCCAGCTTCACGGCCAGCGCTAACAACGTCTCTGCAGGAACCCAAGTGACCCTCAGTTGGAGCGCCACCGCTGCGTGGTATTACGACGTAACGCCGGCCGTCGGAGCGATTCGCGGCACCAGCGCGATCGTTACGCCTTCGCAGACCACCACGTACACTCTCAACGCGACGAACGAATTTGGCCGCACCACCGCGATAGTCACCGTGACCGTCCAGTAGCTACGGTCTCCGCGTGGCTATTTTACGGTGATCGCCAGATTAGAAGGCGACGCGGGCACCACTTGAACGGATGGCGCGATGGCTACCGAAGAAGAGACCGCATTACCGTTTCCGTCGAACCCCAGCGTGCGCGCGTAGAAAACCACCGCGCCGTACGGCGGCCCTTGCGTGAATTGCACGCTGACGGAAGTGGGACCGCTCGCCGCGGTTGTCGCGGGATTAGCGGCCGTCCCGATTTTTACCAAGGTCTTGCCGCCGTCCGGTGTAGTGCCATATTCAAATCCCGAAACGCAGTTTTTCGTCAGCGTAGCCGTGCACGCTGGGTCAACCGTGTAGTCAAACGACCAGGTCAGCGTGATGGACGCCGCGTGCGCCACCATCACAATCAATAGCTGCAGCAGCAGCGCGATCCCGATCAGCGCCACGCTCCCGACTCTGCCGAAAAACGCCCTTTTCGTTTTCATATGGAAATCTCTCCTTGTTAAGTAACCGAAATAGAAGCCGCGCGCAAGGTTGCTAGCGCACGTCGCCAAAGTTGGTAAGGTCGCGCGCCGGCCGCAGGCGCATCGCGCGCAGCCATTGATAGCGCGCCGTAGACGTCCACCAGCTGCGAAAATCCGTAAGTGTCCAAATCATTGGTTGGAATTATTTGTAGCGGGGGACGCGCTTAATCACCTGTGCCGCGTAGTCGGCATTCGCACCACCGTTCCAGAGTTCCAAAGCGCGCCAGATGTCATTTCCGGCAGCTGAAATCTTGCTCGCGAGCACTTCGCAACCCATCGCAATGCCGGCACTCGGGTCGCTAAGCGAGCTTAGAAACTTGCCGCTGAATCCATATTCGCGCGCGACTTGCCCCATCACCTGCATCAGTCCCCAGGAAATAGAGCGGGCGATCTCTTCGGTAGGCGGCAAACGCAGAGGCGCCACATAGCGCATCCGGAATCCCGGCTCGTAACGCATCGCGTGGGTGTCCCACGCTGATTCCTGCTCCACCACCGCGCACACCAGTGTTTCGTCCAGCCCATGTTGATCCGCGATGCTGCGCGCAAGCGTGACAATCTCAGTGGCGGGGGCCATTCAAATCAATCCAGCGGATCTGGGGACTCGGCGCCGTCTCAGTTCCCTTCTCGTCGCACAGTTTTTCCAGCAACGAATAAATGTGCGGTAGATGGTTGGTCGCCATGTCTTCCACGAACGTCCGCGTCATCTCATCGTTGCGGATGCGCCGGTATAGCCAGCGCAGGAAGAGGAAGAATTGCACCAGGGAGGTCAAGGCGAACGTCCACCAGTAGGGGTCGATCGGTTCTCGCATGATTTTGAGTGGTTGCAGCGACGGCTCTGGCAATGGCGGCATTACGGACGCGACCCTTTCATTACTTAGAATGAATTAGGAAACCGCGAGCGTCCTTCAATTCTGCAGTGCAATCACAAGCCTGTAAGAATTATTGCCGTGCCGCGAAACCACTGTTGGGTGCGCCGCGCCATGTTGCGCGAACTCCCGGCACCCGAACTTGATGCGCGCGAACTTTACCCGAATAAAGATGCGATGCTGCTCCCCAGCCCCACCATGCTGCCCAATCCTCCAGTGGATGATCCAGTTGACGAGCGTTGCCGCACGCCGAGCAATTCCGCCGGAACCCCCATCGCCTTGCCCAGAAGATTTGTGTCCACCCCGTAGGTTTGGCCCAGGGCGCTCAACCCCGCCATCTGCTCCTTCAACTGCTGGTTTGCGAACGCGATCTGATTCTGCTGTGCCTGCGAGGCGTCGGTCTGCGCCTGTTCCCTGCCGAGCTGCGCGGTCAGGTCGCCGTAGCCGGCCGAGTTATTTGTCGCGGCGGTGCGATTCGCGGCGCGCTCGCGCAACGCGTCAAAAGCGGTGTTCGACGCGCCCAAACTCTGCTGCGTTATCGCCGACTGCTGTTGCGGCGTGTAGCCCTGGCTATTCAGCAAGCCCTGGATCGTCGGCAGCAGCAGCGAACGATCCTGTGCGTCCGACTGGCTTTCTTGCGAGATTTGGCCGTTTTGCTGCGCCAGTTGCTGGTCTGTAAGTTGCCGGGTAGTTCGTTGTGCGCCTCGGGACATGGGATGCCTCCCCTCAATTATTTTGTGAAACACTGAAACGTTTCGCGACCGTACCGCACTACTACCCAACAGTTTTGTGATGCGTTCCAGCTAGGCCGGGCCCGGCAAAGCATAAGAGCGCAAGCTCACGCGTCTGGGAAGGTGTGCTTCGGTTCGTCATTAACCGTGCGGCGACAAACGATTACGCCACTCATTTCGTCTTGCTCTTACCTTTTTCCGCCCAGCCGGAAACAATAAGGCGTCCAGGTGTCATCGCGAATCCAACCCAGCGCCGCCAGCCTTCGGCCAAAGCGCCTGGCGATAGGCGGCGGCAACCATGCATGCGCGTCATCCAAGCCGCGCCCGAGCAAATCTCCCTCGCAAGCCCGATGCAACTCGAGCATCTGTGCGTAACGCTCGCGGGCGCCGCGCGCCGCCGCATTCTTCTCTAATCTGGCACTCGTTCCATCTTTCTGCGCACCGTCAGCGCCGGTGCTGCGATCCACCAGCAAATATATCTCGCAAGTCAATCGCGCGAGAGACGCCATCGCCACGCGTCCGGCGTCATCCTCCAACACCAGCTTCGAAACGAAAATGGGATCGCGCAAATCCGGAAACGGATACTCGAATCCCTGCCGAGCGTGCATTTGCTTGAGAGTTCCCAAATCCGCTTCGCAGTACTCGCGAATTCGCACAGTTCGTAAACCTTTCGTAGTCCGCTCAGAACACGTGATGCCGCAACAGCGGATGAACCCCCGCGACGGCTTCGGCTGCTTCAAATGTCGTTGCGCCGGCCGTGACACCGTGCGCTCCGAGCGCTGAAAGCGCCGCGTCCGATATCGGCTTCGGCGCCAAGGGATGCGGTAACTGCTCGAAATCCGCATCGTCTAGCAGCGCCAAATGCCCGCCCTCATCCGCTTCAATCAACGCAAGTATCGGAGTCTCATCACTCACGGCAGCGTCGCCAGTGGGGGCACGGTATGCTGTGCCCGCTGCTTCCGCGTCATCCAGATTATTTGCCACGAAGGTAACGGACACCGTGTCCTCCGTCGCAGCGGCCTGCACGGTTTCGCCAGGCGTATTTGCCCCACCCTCTGGCAGGGTTTTCAGTGCCAGCCAGTGAGAATTCGTCAGCCGCCCAACATGCCGCCGCCAGGCGCCAAGAGTCGTGAGGTAATAGGCTTTTCCAGTCATGGAAAATTCTGTGGGCAACGCGAACAAATAATATCCGGCGCGAGCGCCAGAGTCCCAGACGTGCGGCTACGAACTAAACGTGTAATTGTGTGTCAGGATCGCCGCCGCGTGTCGCCCAGCGTAGAATTGATGCGTAGGCTCGCAACCCACAGTCACTTTCTGCGAGTCTTCCACCACGGCCTCGATTTTCCGCAGCGTCAGCCGCCCAAACCGACCCACCAAAATATCCGACAAGCACAATCGCTCCGCGCGCATCGGCGAGCCATCCGCCAAAGTAAAAATATGATGCGGCGTCACATCTAGCGATTCCTCATTCGAAAAATGTAAGCGGATGAACGTGTCTGCATCGCGCACCTCCAGGCGTACAATGCGCGTCCAAGCTTCGCTGGCAGCCGCGCCCGGACATCGCAAATGCTCGCCTGCCTTGCAGGATTCGATCGCCACGGTTCCGCGCTCTCGTGTCAGCACCATCGTCCCGCTACGCAGGCAGCTCCCGCTCCCGCCGCCTGATCCTCCCCCGGTTCCGGACGTTGTCGTCGCCGCGATCATCGCCCCTTGCGATAGCGGAATGCGTCCCTGCAGCGCTTGCTGCTGCGCCGCCGCATTCGTTTTTGCGCTGAACGCGTTCGCCGGAGCGCCGGCGCTTCCTGAAAGTGCGCCGACCCATGCCAGCGCAAGCCCCGCATCGTCCCAGTAAGGGTAAAAATAATAGCTCGTGCCCGGAGTGAGGCCGGTCACGGCCAGCGAACTATTCGCCACAGCCGTAGTGGTTCCATCAGCACGTGCAATTATCAGCGACGACCACGTCCAGGTAATCGTAGTCGTCGTCGAAACGTACGTGAAAGCTCCGGACCACGTCGGCGGCACGGACCCCTTCATCAAAACGCCAGCCTTGGTCGGATCAATTTTCCCGCCAGTGATCGCGCCGGTAACCACTCGCGCGTAATTCGTGCCATCCGTGATCTGATCGTCCAGGCTCCAACCCTGGTTCGGTCCCAAGGACGCCCCCGCAATTCGCGCAAGCGCCTCGTACAGCTGCGGATTGCTCTTCCGCAATGCCTCGATTTGTGGAACGTTCAGCATGGCTCAGTTCGTGCCGCGCACAACCGCGAACGGATCCGGCTTGGCCCAGGGCACCAGCTTGGTCACGGAAAACCATGCTCCCACAGCGTTCGTGCCGACTTGATAAGACACGCGTTCGGCCAGCACATTCGTAAATTGTTCCATGTCCCGCGATGCCGGCACGCTCAATGTCCACGCACCGAGCGACGACGAAGCCGCGCTGCCGGGCGAAATCGCCGATAACGCCAGCGAACCGGCTCCTTGCACGTATCCGGTCAAATAACCAAACAGGTTTCGCCCGCTCAAGCCGGTAGCCGCGAGAAATGCTGTGGAATAGAACGAATTGATCGCCGCGCCATCGTCCGAATATTGTCCTTCGACCGGCGAGTAAATCTTTCCACTCGAATTATTCGAGCCCAGGAAAATCTGCGCCACGCCGTTCGCCCGTTCGATCAATGCGCATGAATTCGCCGCGATCATCCAGGGCGCCCATTTGCGCCCGCGCTCCGGTGTGCTCAGCACAGCCACCAGCGGATCCTGCAATCCTTCGGTGTAATCGAGCACCAGCACCTGATTGGGCTGCGTGGCCGCACCCATCGGCACGCCGACCAGGATTCTCTTGTGCTGCGTATCCACCTGCACCCACAAACTTTGCCCGTATTGCCAGTTGATCGCGTCCCACGTCGGCTGAATTTCCTGCGACAGTTTAACCGGCTCGCTGCCATCGAAATAATAGAGACCTGAACGCCCCGCGATCACCGCCCACTCCTCGCCCAACCCCACGCCGTGCGCCGAAGGCGTTCCCACCTTGTTCGAAATTTCCTCCACCTGCCACAATGCCGGCTCGTTCACTCCATCGGTCGCGGTCACATACAGCGAGCGTTCCTTCACGAAGTACAAATTGTTCCGCAACGTAAACGCCGCGCGAATTCCCTGCCCGTTATTTTCAGCGACGCTCTGGATACCCGTAACTCCATCGTAGCTTTCAGGCGCCTCCGTCGCAGACGCCCGCACCAGCGACGCATTCTGCGCCGCGTTCGTCGCGAATATCTCGATATTGTCCACGTAGAACGATTCCCCGCTGGGCCCCGGCACGCCGTCTGCGTACACCCGCAACGTGAGATCCGTAGGCAACGCGGTCTGGGGCGTAAACAGCTCGGACGTGAACTCCACGTAGCCGGTCACCGCCTGCGCGGCCGTTATTGCGAGTCCCTGCCCGATCTGTCCCATCGTGGGACTGAAGGCGTTCACGCGGAGCGTACCCGCGTTCAAATTCGTGCTGCGCGCCACGCGCGCCCGCACGGAATAGTCCGTATTGTTCACCAGCAGCGGATCGCCGGATGCATCCGTGGCCGCGTTCTGCGAAATGTACCCCCGTTCGGCCGTCACTCCGTCCGCGACAATCCGAAAGGCGTCACCCCATACCACGGTGCTCGACTCGCGAGTGGCTCCCGCGCCAAAAGACGAACTGAGTGTCCAGCCCAAGGGCCTGCCATTCCCCGAAGCATCCCATCCGCCGTCAAAGGAGAGGTTTCGCCAGTTGTCCATCTTGGCCCGCTCGCCCCACCAGAACAGCCGCTCCACATACGCCACTACGCCCAGCTGATTCGGCAATTCGATCTGGCTGAACAGGTAATCCATGCTCACGCCGCTCAACAGAATCGTGTCGGTAAAATCCACTTCGAGCGACGTCGTAGTGTTGTCGTTGATCGTCATCGTCGCCGGAACTTGATAGAACGTTGCCCCGCCGCTGCCCGTGAATGCCAACAAACGCTGCACCACGTTCGATGGTCCGGTGGGTATGTTGGTGACGTTCACTTTCTTTCCGCCGGCCGCCGTCCACGATGCCGGCGGTGAAGGCGCGGTCCAGTAGCCCTGTCTTGTCACAAAAATCACTGAGCACTGATGCACCCCCGGTGAAATGTTTCCGGAATCAGTTGCGTCGGCCAATGTCGGGCCTTCGCCTGGGCCCACCTGGCTGACGCGGTCCAGGTACACATCGTCGTACTGCCGCGGCATGTCCTGGCCGACAAGTCCGTCGGAAAGCGCCATGTATTCGCGCCCAAACTGCGTCGTCGAAGCCAGCAGCAATCCCGGCACAATGCCGGAAGCGGCGAGGGACAGCACTCCTGGCGACGTTTCCTTGTAAATATTCCCAAACGAGTCCAGCGCAAGAAACCGTTGCACCAGGTTCGTGGTCGCGTAGGTCTTCACGCCGTTGATCTGCGGCGTTCCGGCAAACGCCGGAAATTGCGACGCCAACCCCGCACGCGTACGCACTCCACCCGGGAAGAATTCCACGTCTCCAAGCGCCGGCGACATTCCTGCCGGCACATCCGAAGGATCGAGCAAGGTCACCCAGGTGCCGAAAACGTTCAGCGGCAAGGGCGAAAATGATTCAATGGACATTGGTGGGAAGACAGCTCGGATTCGGGTAGCGCCGGCCTGCCTGCCTTTCGGTAGGCAGGCGTCTCGCCGGCTAGTTGCATCAGATTCTGATTTCCTTCTAGGAGAGCTGAAGCGGCGGCTTACTGTAGTTTCTTGAAGATCCCGTAAAACGTGATCGTGTCCGCAGTAATCGCTCCGGGATAGCTTCCCGCAGCTAATTCAGGAAACGCTCCCGCGGCAGCGCCCTGCTGAAAGATTTTCACCTTGTTGGCATTCATCGCCGCGCCGGGATAGAAAACGTAATCATATCCAGCGAGCCCGTCCATCCACGCCGTACCCTGGATCGGCGGTTGCGCCGACGCAATAATCGGTACTTGCGAAAGGTCCAGCGTGTCACCGCTGGTGGTGTAGCTCCCCGTCGCCGCCACAGTTCCGCTCACGTGGATGCGCTTCCCGTCATCCCACGTGTCCACAACCGAAAAAGTCAGTGCCATGTTTCCTCCCAATAGCACCGGGTGCGGCCTGCTCACCGCCAGGGACGCCCAATCCGGTGTATCTCACATCCAGAAGTCAGTCCGCGCTCGGACCGGCAGAATTTTGCCCATTCCGGCTGGCAACCGATTGCTTTTCACTGTTATGATGTTCAATTCTTGACGCAACCCAAACGCCTGCTGTTGAATCCTAAGCGTCGAAGTTCTAGCCGATTCGCGATCGAAGCCCAATCGGGCCCAATAGGGAGAGACTTTTGCGGCAACTGAGAATCCTGTGTGTGGTGGCGATTATCTCCGTGGCGTTCGTTGCGCTCGGTATAGCGCTGAAGAGTCCCGCATCTCGCGCGCAAACCCAGAGCCAGATTGTGCTACAAGCTGCGGGAGATACCCAGAACGTTGCGCCGCGCCCCACCGTCCCCGCCGCCACGTCCACTGGCGTTGCACCTGGTCTCATAGCGTCGAACATAGGCATACGCACCCTCGCTGTTGCGCCGCAATTCAATGAATCAACCGCCGCCTCTGCTGCGACTACTTCCAGCGAGTTGTATCTCTCGTCCGTGGACCGCTCCGATCGCATCTTTTCGTTCCTTGTCCGCAACACCGCGAGCATCACTCCCGCGACTTCCACGAAATCTCTCGCAGCCCTCGTGGCTGGAACCGGAGCGATCGGCTCCGTCGGCGACGGCGGCGCGGCATCTTCCGCGGAACTCGATCTGAATCTGAATGAATTCACCATGCGCAGCGCCGTCGCCTTCGCTCCTGACGGCACTCTTTACATTGCCGATACTGGTAACGCCACTATCCGCAGCGTTGCCAGTCCGACGAGCAGCGAGCCTGGAATTATCCGCAGCGTAGTGGGACGCTGGGCGCCGCGCCAGAACGTTGACCTCGCCGAGCCCATGGGTATCGCGTTCGATCGCGCCGGAAATCTCTATATCGCCGACCACGGGATGAACGCTATTTTCGTGCTGCATGGCCCGGCTTCCACAAAGTCCGGACAGCTTGAAACTCTGGCGCACATGGTTTCGCCGGGAAGCGTCGCCGTTTCGCCCGACGGCAGCACAGTTTTCGCGTCGTCGCCGGACTCTGGCGCGGTCGTGGCCATCAATACGCAGACTCGCGCGCTCCGCAGCGCAGCGCCTTCTCCCGCGCCGCTGTTCGCCGCGGCACTGCAAAATCCCAATTCAGCCACAATCATTCCCACCGGACTGGCGGTGGACGGTGGCGGAAACCTCTTTATCGCCTATAGCAGTCCCGGCGGCGCCTACGACCAAATTCTGCGCCTCGACGCCCATTCGTCGCAGTTCACGGTTGCCGCTCGCGGCCTCAGCGAGCCCGGCGACATCTCTTTCGACGCGCAGGGCGACCTCTTCGTCGCGAATCAGGGCATGCGGCAGATTTTGAAATTCAAAGGCTTGGGTGTGCCGGCGACGGGCGTCACACTCACTCCGCCCGCTTCCTGCTCCGGAGGCACCACCGTCTTCTGCGACCAGGTTATCGGCGGCACCAGTTCGCCACTCGCGTTTGAGCTCAGTAACAACACGGCCGGCGCCATCAGCGGCGTCGCTGCCACTTTCACCACGGGCAACACGGCCGACTTCACCGTCCCAAATTCCTCCTGCGCTGCGTCGCTCGCCGCTAACGCGAACTGCGATTTCAACGTGGTATTCGCGCCCACCGCCAACGCCGCTTCTGCTTGCGCGGTCGGAAGCGCGTCGAACGCTCGCTGCGCAACCTTTTCCGTGAATTACAACGGCGCGACAACTCCGCTCACAACGCTGGTCAGCGGGGTCGCCGACGATTTCCAGGTCGAATGCATGACCACTTCCACGTTCACTTGCCCGCCTCCCTCAAACGGCGCGCCGTACCAGATCACCATCTCGCAGGGTGAAGCCGCGACCTTCCAACTCCAGGTTGTGCCGGATAACACCTTCAGCGGCACCGTAACGCTAATTTGTCCAACAGGCCTACCGGCGGGGCCCACCGGCACCAACGCCAGTCCCACAACCTGCGGCCTTACCGCGGGAACGTCAGTCACGACCCCGTTCGCAAACACGTTGGCTTTGAACGTGACTGCCGGTACCCCGGCCCCATTCACCGTCACGTTTCAGACGACTTCGACCAACGGCACTCAGATTCCGCCCACGACCACCAGTCCCAGTTCGCGCCGCGTCGGCCGCGCGGCCGTATTCGTTCCGGGCGGCTCGAACGATGGCGATGCGAACGGACCGTCCGGGTCGGGACGCGCCCCGATCGTCCCGTTCCTATCGGCAGCGTACGTCATCGCGTTCGCGGGCCTATTGATGGCGCTTATCCTGCCCAAGAATCGCTCCCCGCGCATGGCCGGCAGCGTTGCGCTCTTTATGTTGCTGGCTCTCACGCCGGTAATTGTCGGTTGCCATCATTCCAGCACGACAAGCACAATCCCGTACACTCCCACGGGAACCTACAATTTGACTGTGCAGGGCTCCGCGCAAAACGCGGCGCGCGGCTTCACCGTCACACTCGTAGTGGACTAACGCGTTGGACCTTGTAGCGGCCGGTGTGTCCTGCGTGTTTTCCGGACGCAGCGGGCATCCTTCCGTGCCGTTGATTTCCGCACGCCCACGGTTCACAAATAAATCACCCGAGCCCGATAACCGTACGGCCTTCGCCGGCGCCCCTTGGTCTGTTCCGGTCGTACATAACGGTTAATCAAATTCTCTATCGCCGTCTGCGCCGCGCCCAATAGGTCGATGGCCAGCGCACGCGCGCCGCGCGATCGAGCCGCCAGGGCCGCCGTGGCATTTCCCAGCGCGTCAGTCGCTGAACGTATCTGCACCGGGTCGGTCCCCAGCGTCAGTTCCGGAAGCACTTTTTCGTAGCGCGCCCGCACCGTGATGGATTGCGTCGCGCCAATGAGATTGATTTTGTCTTCACGCCACTCCCAGAGCCGCAGGTAGGTGCTCGGCTGTAAATTCAGCATGCTGCCCCCGCCCGTAAACTTTTCCATGGGCACGAACACGTCGGTCGTATTCGCCGTCGCGCGTTCCCACAGCATGTGCGGCATCAGGCAGTCGGTCGGAAGCTGCGGACTGGAGACGTCGCTGATCTCCGTGTTAGTGACTCCCGTCGAGCCATCCAGATCCAATTCGATGTCCTGCTGCTCCACCAGCACGCTTACGCCGTTTTCCGCCAGCTCGCGCTGCAACGCGCGATAGGCCGAATTCAGCAGCGGCATCAGCAAAGCATCCGTGAACACCACGCCTGCCGAGTCATTCACCAGCGCGCGCGCCAGCGTCAGAGCGTCTTCCGCCTGGGAATACGCCGTAGTCGGTAGAACGGGCATGGTGCCTCCGATTCGGTGGTGTCGTAACTTTCGCGAAGCCCGGCGCCGGGCAGAGGGTGCTTTGCACCCGAAGGGGCCGCGCTTCAGCCCCGCCGTTGATCGCCGGCAGATTGCGGGCTTTAGGCCTTGACGCTCGTGTTCCGATTTTTGATGGAATACTTATGAAGCGGTTTCTAGTGCCCGTTGGTTACCGCTGGAATCTCTTTCTGCAAGAACGGCACTTTTGCCGCCGCCCAATCCACCAGGCTGTCCCCCGAGAGTCCGAACATCGCCGCCGTCGCGTGGCCCGGCTCCAGTGTGAAGTTTCCGGGGATTCCCACCGCGCCGATTGCGTGCGTCGCCGCGTCCGGATGTGCCATCCAGTAAGAAAACGCGGCCGCGTTCACAAAAAACCGAATCGTCAAGTTCAACGCGTTCGTGCGCATCCACTCCATTCGCGTTTTCGTCCCGGAAAGTGACGATTGTGCCGATAAACTCGCGCGCTTCACGACATGCAGTCCGTGCCCGGCAATAAACAACGCCCAGTAATGCGCCGATTCAGGTATGTGCATGGGGGGTCGTGCAAATACAATTGCCCGCGCATCGTGCTTTTGCTTTTCGAGTTGCTCTGCCCTGCACTCGCCGAAGGCTACTGCCGCCCGAGCCCTCAACCCACGCGCCCGCAACGCGGGACCGGATTTTCAAGCGACCAGTTTTTTAGGGGTCGGAGCTTCAGTTCGGATTCCCGACGCAGATATACATAATAGTGTCGGTCCCGCTCGACTGTGTCAGCGTCACTGCAGTCGCCGTGGTCTGCACCCGCACGGTAGCTATTGCAGACGTGTCATTGGCCGTGCAAACCGGCGCCGAATTGTATGCCGTCGGAAACGTGACCGTCGCGGTGCCGCTCGCGAGCGCAACTGTCCCGGCAAAGGTATTCGCCGCTCCCTGGTTCAAGTGCTGCGAAACGCCCAGCGAACCGTACACGATCGGGTTTTGCGAATCGTGCAGCGGAGCCAGCCGTAGATCCGGCGTCACCGGTCCTTGCGAAAGCACCACATCATCGAAATAGACGTAATTTCCCGCCGCCGCCGTGTTCTCCAGCAGGAAGATCCGCATCGAATGCGCCACGGTTGTGCCCAGCGAATATCCGTTCGGCACGCGGAAGATCAATCCGTAATTTCGCGTAGGAGTCCAGGCGCCGGCTGTGCTCACTTGCCAGTCAGCTCCGGTAACGTTGCAGCCGCACGTGATCCCGTTGTTGTACGTGAGCGACGCGTTCGTGGACTGCCAGTTTCCCGTAGCCGTGGAATTTCCGGCGTAATTCGCGGCCGAGAGCACCCGCGCGTTCGTAGCCACCGAGGAAATCACATCGCCCGTCGTGCAATTCGCGTCCCAGTAAAATCGCAGCCCCGGCCGGAAATTGTTCGAGGTTGACCCGGAAGCCACTCGCATCATCAGCGTGTATTCTTTCGTCGCATCCACCTGGATGCAGCCCGAGTTGATCCCCAACCCCGCCGTCGCTCCGTCGCCGACGCGCACGTTGTACGCCCCTTGCGTGTAGGCGTCCACGGCAGGGGTCGCACTCGAAGACCCGTTCTGCAGATAGATCCCGCTCCCCGCCTGGTTGATTGTCCCGCCAGCCGCGACGCCGCCCCAGTAGTAAAGCGTCGTCGTATTTTGCCAGCCTTCGAAGCTCGCGTTCCCCAGCAAATTGTCAGCGGCAAGATCGTTTATGCCGTAATGCATCGAAGGCGTCCAGTTGTGCCCGTTATTATCGAGCGCCACCATCGCCGTGGCCGGCTCGTTGGGCTTTATCTGGGTGTTATTGGTGATCGAAAGATACGGATCGAGCACGTGAATCCCCACCGCCGAGCCGTCACTCGGAAATTGGTAGCAGTTGTACACGTTCTCGCAGCGGTTGTTTGGTCCGAAAGTGATCGACGTCGCTCCCACGATGTTGTAACAAATCTGATTGAACGCTTGCGACGACGTCTCGCAATCATTGCCGTATATTTCGTCGTTATTCGGATAATTGCCGCTCGAGTCCTTCGCAAACGTGTACCCAGTCGAAGCTCCCGGAGGTAGCACACAAGCATTCTGCTCCAGCACCACCGCATTGAACGTTCCGGCCAGGTAGAAACAAGTATCGCCTGCGGTTTCCGGCTGGAAATTGTTGTGCTTGAAAAGCGTGTTGGAACCGTCGAATCCTCCTACCGACGAGCTGCCGTAAACGCCATACGAATTCCCGCCTGTTCCCAGCTGAAAGTTATTGTTCTCGATGTCGGAATGCCCGATCGAGGTCATATCAATTACCTTCGAATTCGCTCCGTTGGACTGAAGATACATCCCAAAAATGTGCACGAAATTGATTTTCGACGCTGTCGGATTGGGCTTTTTCACCACGGTGCAACCTGCGATCCCGCAACCGATGTACCCGGACGTGTCCGGCGCGGCCACCGTGCCCAAGCCACTCTCCTGATAGCCAACCAGTGAAGCTCCGTCGCCCGTCAGCTCCACTGCATCGCTCGTGGTTGAATCCGAAATCACCAATTGCGCCTGCCCCCACTCCAATGTCGTACCTGCGGGGATAGTGATGTGGTGCGTCGAGATCAACGTGCCGGTCAAACCTCGTGCATCGCATACGCTGGAAGTCGTCGCCGCGGCCGTCAAACATGCATTGATCTGTACCGCAGCATCGGATCCGGAGAACCGCTCCGCCTTTTGCACGCCGTTCAGAGAATTGACGGCGGCCGTGCCGTTCACATCCAGGTTGAATTGGGGATTTGTGGTGTTTACTCCCAATGCGGTCGGCGTAAAGCGATGGGCGGCCACCAGCGAGCTGGTCATAATCGCCGTGCTCGTATTTCCCGTCCCCGTGCTTCCCGTATCCAGGAAACTCGGAGAAGTGCTGGCCGTCGAAATCTGCCCAGAGGGAGTGGAAGCCAGCAGCGAATTCCCCGGGGCCGACGTAAATCTCTGCACGCAATAGTTCCCTATTGCCGTCAGGCCTGGTAGCTGTGTCCAGTTGAGCTGCACAGCGTTGTTTGCGCCGCTCACCGCCACGGGACCAAAAACCGCTGGCGCCGATTGTGTCGCTGCATTGCAATTGGTCGAAAGCGCCGCGCGGATGGCGTACCAGTAAGAACCTGCCGCAAGGGTCCCGCCCGTGGTCGCCGTCCCGCTCACGCTCGTCGGGGGAATGAAACTGGCAAAATAGAAGTCGGTGTCTCCCGCCACAGTCTGGCCGATGCTCGAGGTGTATCCGTACATATTTCCGGGCGAAAACATCACGCCGAACACCGGATCAAGTGAGACGCTGCGGAAGATATTGCCGGACGCCGTGGCGGAGAATGCCGAGGCTCCGGGACGAACTTGCAGCGACTGGTTCGCCAGGGAGATGTCCGTCCGCAAGTGGTCGCTCACCGTCGTGTTGGTGTACGAGTCAAATCCGCTGTTGGTCTGCGTGATCGCTCCGGAAACCGGGTTGCCGTTCCCATCCACCACCGCCGTGGCATATCCGTACGGGCCAATGACGAAACCTCCGCTCAGTCCGCCGTTGGTCATGCGAATCGCGTCGCCACCGTTGCCGTTGTCTCCGTTGGAATTCAGCACCACAATCCCGGACGATCCGCAGCCCGCCATCCCGTAACCGGACGTGTACATGGCCGTTTGTCCCGCGCCATCGGCATAGGTAATGTGATCGATCGTGATATCTTCCAGGCCAGCTGGAAGCGCGGTTGTACACGCATTCCCAGTCGAATTCTCCACTTGCAGGAAGTCGCTGTTCGCGTCTTCCACGCTGTCATTCAGAAACGACCACACCCCGGCATAGCTGGTGAAGTTCTGGCGGATATCCACAATCACGGGCGCTCCGGTAATCGCGCCGCTGCCGATCGCCCCGGGATTCCCCCCGTTGAACGTCACGTTCTCAATGGTCTGGTGGTACGCGCCATAGCCGCTATTGTCCACCGGCATCAGAATCCCGCCGGCATCCACGCCGTCCCGCCAGGTGAACCAAAATCCTTTCTGTACGAGTGCCACATTGTCCGCGTAGCTGGAACCCATCGCTGTAACGGTTAGTCCCACGTTCGACAAACTGACGTTCGATCCCATGTTGTTGATGCATTGGTTTTGGCAAACTAGAATGAGATTCTTAAACGAAACCGAATTCCCCGCTCCCCCGCTCGGCACCAAAAATAGCGGCCCAGCGCTGGGATTCGCTCCGGCGTTCACGACGATCTTCGCTGTGGGACCGCCCATAAACTGCAGCGTCGTGGCGTTTCCGGCCCCTTCGATCGCCAATCCCGAGCAACTCGTGAACGTGGGCGCCGTGCTGCCGGCGCCACCCTGCGCTTGCGTCACTTTGTACGCGGCGCCAATACCTGCCGTCGGAATGTACAAGCTGCCGCCGCCCGTCACGCCCCCGGCGCAAGCCGCAGTGATCGCTGCTTGAATTGCCGCGGTGTCGTCGGTCGCGTTGTCGCCCTTCGCCCCAAACGCGGTCACATCAACACGCGGTCGCGGACCGGCGACCGTTTCATTCCCCAGCACACTCAAAGTGGACGGAGTGAGCGCCCCGGGGTTGAAATTCGTGGCGCTCAGAGTTCCTGTGACTGTTGCGTTCCCCGCTACACTCAAATTTCCGCCCAG
The DNA here is from genome assembly GCA_963804655.1 of uncultured Acidobacteriota bacterium. Lineage (GTDB taxonomy): Bacteria > Acidobacteriota > Terriglobia > Acidiferrales > UBA7541 > Palsa-295. The sequence goes on from CAWDRE010000006.1 coordinate 572,061, forward strand.
CGTCAAGCCAAACGCGGAAATATTGTTCCCAGCTCCGGATGACGAAACGTCCGCGGGAAGAATCACGTCCGGTTCCGTAATCGTGCCGGTGATCTGCGGTCCAGCGATCTGCACCAGATAGCGCCCGGCAGGCGCGTAAAAATGGTAGTTTCCAATTCCGTCGGTCTGGAAGGGGTTCGGCGACGCGACCGTAAGCGTCGCGTCTGTGTAGATCGTAGCTAACGGCGAACACGGAGTCCCTGTCGCGGTGGCCTGGCACACAGTGATAGTCGCACCTGCGATCGGATGCCCGGATGGCCCGAAGACGATGTCGTCCTTGCGCGAGCCTTGCGCACTCACCGGTGCTGCCGCCAGCGCCACGCCAGCAAGCGCGGCAACCAGACTCACCAGGAATCTGAGAACAACCGAAGTCTTCTGCGTGCTGGCGTCGCGACCGCTCTCGGCAGCGCGCTCCGTCGCGACCGGCGCGCCGTCTTCACGCGCAGGAGTCCCGGTTCGCCCGCCCGCCGTCACCTCGCTCGCGCAATTCACAGAATCGCTCCAAATTGACCTCGCCCGCACTTGGACGTTGAAATTCTCCTGCGCGAAAGCGGTTTTTCGTGCTGTCTTCGCCCAGCTCGTACGCATCGCCATCGTGGAATCCTCTTCGCCTAACGATCGTGTGATGGGCCGTCGCTTACTCCGCAGCCCCCGCTGGATTCTAAATCCATTGCGCCGCAACGGCTATGGCAGTACGTCTTTAACTCCAAAATCGTTGACCAATGGAGAAAAAGATTTCCACAGGCTGTACTTCCCAGACCGACTTCAAAGAACGTCGCCGCTGGTTCGGTCTGCAATCCGGTATCCCAGCGGTTCACTAACCAGCGTGTTATCTGTATATTACGCGACCCAAGGTCGGCCCCCAAGCCTCCTCCCAGCGCCTCCCGTCAACCCCTGGCCAGCTCGTCGAATGGCACGTCCCGTGCACCACTACTATCGCCGAGAACCAGCTAGGAATTGCGGCCAAGGGTAACAGAACACGGGGGAATGACCATATGAATCAATTAACTTCACTGTTAAAACAGAATCGTAACGAATCGCTCCTGCGCATTTTCGCCGGGATGCTTCTAGTGGTGGCCTTCATACTGCTGCCTTCGACCGCTCGCGCTGACTCCACCAACACTTATCAGATCAACGGCACGCTCGCCTCCGGCGGCACCTTCTCCGGCACGATCGAGTTCGACTACAGCCCCAGCACGCAATTGACGACTCTTATCAACTCAAACCTGACCGTGGATGGTGTCTCGTTTACGTGCAACGGACGGGTCAATTCTAACAACTGCCTTGTTTACGCCCCGGCTGGTCCTGACTATTTCCAGGTTCAGAACGGCGCGGATCTTGTCATTCTGGAGTGGACCGGTTTCAACCTCGCCGGCACTTATCCTCAGACGCTCAACTTCTTCACCGGCTACTGCATGTCGTGCGTAACCGCCAATGGTTACGACTGGGTTCAGGGTGGCACCGGAAAATATGTCACCACTCCCGAGAATTCGACTTTGCTTCTCATGGGTGTTGGCTTGCTCGGCCTTGTTCTGCTTTCGCGGCGCCGCTCGAATTCGCAGGTCGCGGCGTAGTTTTTCGCGGTATTCGATAGTCTTGAGGACTGGCCGTCCCGGTTTAACGCCCGTTTGTATCGGCCAGTCCCCTGGGCCTGTCATCGCCGTCTAAGGCCGAACCTTCCTTTCGGCCCGTTCGCCAGTGCTCCTTCTCTCGTGCCCTGTTGCAACTCCCGCACCCAGTCCATGCTTCGCTGCTTTTTCTTCGTCCAGGATTGCCCCGCAGTGCTTGCATACCGCGACGCTGGGCTTCACCTTCTCTCCGCACGCCGGGCAATCACTCATGCGCATCGGCACGTACGCCCACTCGCGCTCCACGCCCAAGGCGATCGCGGCCCGTCTGTGCAAATCAGAAATTTCGCGGAAGGAATGCCCGCGCGCCCACATCGTGTCCCCATCGGTCACCAAACGCTGGTAGAACTGATCGCGTCGCGCCGTCACCACGCTGAGTTCCTCCGCCGTCGGACGCGCACCGGCACACACAAAAACTCCGTGATCGTGTAGATCTTGCAGCAGGTCCTCTGCGATCTCTCGCGCCGAGATCGTAAAAGGAAACCTTCGATTGTCGCCCAGGTCAAGCGCATCCCCGCGCGAAGTAATCAGCACCACCGCGTACGCTGTGCCCTTCACGCACGCTGGGATGTGGTAAACGCCGTGGGTGCGCGAAATATACCAATCCTGGTCGGAAATGGACGCGATTGTAACCGTTGCCGCTGTGTCACTCCTCGCCGCCGTGTCCACAAGGATGTCGCGCCGCGCTCCCGGCGTAATACTGCTAGTCGTATTCAAGTGCGTTCCTTAGGTTGCCCGATTTTCCCTGCCCCACCACTTCCACGAGCGATCTGCGCGCTTCCGACATCCTGCCGTGCCATTCGCCGCCTGCAACTTTGCGAGCTTCGCCCGGGTCAGCTCACAGCCCACCGACAAACGGCGCTCCGCCGAACGCCGGCCCGGCGTCGTCCAACAATGCGTCCGCATCCCGATCCCAATCGCGAGCTCGCCGCGCTTCGCGTGCCGCGATGGCTCCACGCCGCTCCCGGGGTGCTTGCCGCCGCGACCACTCGATCGCCCGCACGATCCAATCGCAAGCGGCCGTCGTCAGCGGAATGAATTCTCCGCGAGTGCTCTCCAACGTAAAACAATGCTCGTACTCTCCGCGCGTCGGATACGGTCCCAACGCGGCGACGCTGATGCCATCCTCAATTTCCGTTGTTTGCTCGTACCACTCTTTCGGTGACCCGTACGATTCCGGCGGCATCCAGCGCTCGATGTGCCATCGTTCGATTGGCAAATACTTGGGCACGCGTCGCAGCTCGACCCTCTCCCGCACGAAATTTCCGCTCGCATCGCGATCTGTCCAACGTCCGCCGATCCATGTGAGCCGCGATCCGCCCCAAACCACACGGAAATTCGGCTCTCCGTGCCGGTTCGTACCGCCTGCGCGCGTCACTCGCTCCTGAATCTGCCAGGAGACTTCGTGGGTCTCCCGCGTGACGCGCATCCGCGGCGGCGAGGGTGAAGTTTGTGCACTTGTAGTCAAAGTCTTCCGCGATGGCCAGTCGCACGGTAAGGCCTGCTTCGGAGATTCTTCCCGGTAAGGGTACTGGACATGTTTGAGAAGCGTTGCGCGCTGGGAACAGCCTCGGAAGTTCGCGCCTTCCACTCTCCGTTGCGTCTCTCTACCCCGAACATCCCATCGGCAGCGATGGGCTTTGAAGCATCCTGAACCTCCGCTTTTCAAACGTGTTCAGTTCGATTCGGAATATGGGGCGGCAGCGATGCCGCCCCTTTTCTTTGCAGCCTCGATCCGCACGACGCCGCAAGGCCGCGCACACATCCCGTCTCGCGCACCGAGAAATCAGTACCCTGTCGGTATCGCCAGGTTGTTGATGTACGCTCCGCTGCGCGGCGATTCGTTCCACACTTGGAATCCGGTAACAAAGTAAAAAATGTAAGCCGCCGAAATCCCGCCGCTCGAGCCGTAAATCGGAAACACGGTTTGCCCGCCAACATCGTAGAAATCAATGTCCTGCATCACCGCGCGTCCCCAGTGCGATAGGTCCAGGAAATCCACTCGGGTCTGATTGGCATTGATGGAAGATTTGATCGGTACTCCAGCCATCGATTTCTCGCCCGTGAATAGCAGATCGAGATCGCTGGCCCGTCCACCGGCGCCCTCCTTGATGATTTGCGAAATCGTGACTCCCAGTTGCTCCCACTGGTGCTCCTGTTCGAGCGCCGTGTAAGCGATTAGCTTCGACACCTGGTTCGAGCCCAACGCCTTCCTCACCTTGTTGATCGCCAGACGCACCGCACCCGGAGTTATAGCCGAATTGTTTCCGTTCACTACCGGTGTCGCAAGTTCCACCGGGTACGTTGCCCGATTCAAATTCAGCCACGTTCCGGTCGTCGCATTCGTCTGGTGATACAAAATGCCGAACAAAGAAGTCGGCTGCGCTCCGGTCAGCCCATCGTGCACGATCACATCATTCACCGACGTGCCCGTCGGCAGCGAGTCCACCTGAATCAATGAATTGAATGGATCCACCAACAATACGTTGGCGGAGCCGCGATTTGTCGTCAGCGTGGGATCGTAAACCTGCACTGTTTGGTTGTAGTAGAAAAGCTGTGCCCCGGGTGGTTTAGCCATACCGAATTGCGCAGCCACTCCGCCCGGCAAGCCCGTCGTCGTGATCGAGCTGATCGTCCCAAGTACTCCATTCCCGTTCGTCTGCATCACTTTGTCGAGAAACGCGCGAAATTGTGCCATCGCGTTTTTCACTTCGCGCTTGGCCGTGTTCTCAATCGCTTTCTCCGGAGCGTTCGAGGCATACTCCACCAGCTTGGTGATTTCCACCGCGTGGCGAAAGAATACCGGCGTCACTTGCGCCACGTCGTAAATCGTTCCCGAGCCTCGTCCCAGGTCCCCGCCATCCATGTTTGCCAATCCGGCCTTGCCTCCCGGACGAATCTGCAGCGGTAATCGCATGTTGCGCGAGCTGACTCGTTCCACATCTCCGCGCTGTTGGATCATCGTCAGCAATATGTCGTCGCGCTCGTACAGCAGCGGAAGCTTGTCTCGCACTTTCTCCAGTTGCAACGCAACTGATTGGGCATTCTGCATCTGTGCCATGTTTTGAATTTCTCCCTTGGATTGAATTTCGTGCGGCTCGACGCTAAGCTGCCTCGTCCGTCGCCGTTTGCAGTGTCAGCGCGCGATCTTGTGCCGGCGCGCCGTGGTCTTTGGGTGTCCTCCTCGGACGTCTGTCTTGGGAACTCTTGGCCTCGCAAAGTCCGGCCATTTTTCTGCGAGTTTCGAGCCAGGAATGTGATGGTTTGCAACACACCGCCTGTCCCGCGCCCCTGTCCCGGGCCAGTCTCCCCGCACCGGCCCGCGGCTGCACTGCCGGCCAGTTTCCCAGCATCGCGACAACGTGCATTATGGCTGGGCAAGCGCGCCAACTACAGGAAGCAGAAGACCGGATCTAAATTCACAGGGCTGTGGGCTACCTGCGTTCCCCCTCTCACGCAGGAAAGCACGCCGCAGGAACTCACATGGAGGGTTTCTACATGGGTTTTGGCAGATCTCTAATCGTACTGGTGTGTCTCGCCGCAGCGGCCACCTCATCTATTCCAGCGAACGCCGCCACCGATTGCACCGCCAGCAAGCAAGCCGCGGTCGAATGTTTCGTCGCCAATGCAGTCGCCACCGATCTCACCGCGCCCCGCTACGGAATGACGCTGGCTCAGTTCGAATCCTACGGTGTTGCGATTTCACAAATCCTGCAGACTCGCCAGACATATCTCGTTCTGGTCGGAATATCCAGCGCCGCTGCGGACGCCATGCCTCCCACCAATTCGAATGGCTCCGCTAACCTGTTGGCGCAGCAAAACGCTGTCAGCGAAATTGTCGCCGCTGCATCAACTGCTGGACTGGTTCCGACTCCCGCTGGCACTACGCTGCACCAGATGCAATGGTTTGCCCTCGACGTCTCCGGCGCCATGAATGACAACGGCGGCGTTCTGCAGTTGCTGACCCCCGGCGTCGCGTACCGCGTGATTGATTCCTACATCGTCACCGCCACCTCCGGCAATACAGTCAACTGGACCGAGGTGCAAACCAACCTGACGAACGCGGTGAACAGTTTCATCAAGGCCGGGCTGATCAAAATTCCTGCGGGAACTACCGCGGCGCAGGTAAGCACTTTTGCGAACACCATCGCCCACATCATCTATGCCTACAAGGTCGCGACGGGGCGAACCGCATTGGGCTAGCCGGCCGCAAACGACGAATGCCAGGACTCAACGGAGTCGCGCCTGCGTTCCGTGCTCCATATCGCTTTTGTTTCGCCGAGACGTTTGTCTCTGTACCATCAATGTCTTTTGCCCCGGGCCCTAAACTCGCCTCCAGACCAGTTGCTCGCGTCCGCCAGACGCGCAACGATGCACGCGCAGCCCCACTCGCACCAGCCTCGAGTGGGGACGATCCAGGCGAGGTCACTTGATGAAAACCCACCGTCTTACCCATTCGCTTTTGGTCGCCGGAGTTGCTCTCATCGCATTGCTACCCTCGCCGCTCCACGCTCAATCCTCGCCGCCTCCCAATTGCGCCGCCAGCCAGGCCGCGGCGGTTCAATGCTTCGTCGCAAACGCTGTTTCCACCGGAATCACTCAACCGCGCTATGGCATGACCCTTGCCCAATTCCAGGACTACGGTGTCGCTGTCACCAAAATCCTGCAAACCGATCAAACCTATCTCGTTTTGGTGGGCCTCTCCAGCGCAATCGCGGACGCCCTCCCGCCTCTAAACGCCGACGGCTCTTACAATGTCGCGGCGCAGGACTCCGCCATCGCCCAAATCGTCGCGGCCGCGGCAACCTCCGGTTTTGTGTGGCCGCCCTCCGGGACCGATCTCCAGGATCTCCAGTGGTTCACGCAGGACTTGGTTGACGCGATGAACGTCAATCAGCAGGTTCTCCAGATTCTCACCCCGGGCGTCACACTGCGCATCATTGATTCCTACGTGATCACCGCCACCGGAACCGACGGCACCGTCAACTGGCCACAAGTCAACACCAGCTTGTCCACCCTAGTGGACAACTTCATCGCCTCCGGTCTGGTGCACCTCACGCCCTCGCTCACCACCACGCAGATCAAATCGTTCGCGAGCGCGCTCGCGCAAATCATCTACAACTACAAAGTCGCGACCAACCGGACCTCGCTATAGCGCTTCCGCGACGGCCCGCTAGTGCATGAGCTCCGCTTCTAAAGGTTCAGAATGTCCGCGTCGGACATCCTCGCGTAATCAATATCTCGCGACGTCGCCGCGCGGCGCCCATCGTTCCCGGCTCCTCCCGATCCTGCGATGTCCACACGACGCTCGGCTGATCGCTGACGCGCGCGCCGCGCATGATTAGCAGACACCACCGTCGTGGTCCATTCATCCAGCACGCGCTTAGCGACCGCTGGCAACGCTTGCCGCGCACGCCCAGTCACCAGCGACACGATTGCGCGGCGATGATCGTCGTCCAGAGCTCCGGATCGGAAAGCGTCTCTCATCTGCTGGCCCAGAACTCGATTTCCTCGCAACGTGGCGTCAATCTCACGATAAATTTCGCCCACCACTCGATTCCGCGCAGTTTTCGCGATTCCCTCCGGCAATAAACGCTCTACTTGCGTTTCAATCGCCTCCAGCACGCTCTCCACCGCTGCGGCATTCGTCGTATGAAAAAATTCCGTCTGAGCCGGAGTTAGTCCCCGCTGTGTTGCATCCGGTTGAATGGGCTCAGGACGTGCTTCCGCCCGGCTATCCTGATTTGGTCGCGATTCGAGCCGCGCATCCTGCCGGTCGGTCGCTCGCGATACCTCGCGGGGCGTGTCCCTTCTGCTGCCATCGGCAAGCCGCGCCGTCTGTCGCGCTCCCTCCCCCTCTCCGCGCGTCGCGCCCATCGCCAAATTCGCCATCTCGCGCGCAAGCGATGCGAACGCCGCGGGTTCCAGTTGCGCCACCGCCCGCGCCAGTTCCGCGTGATCCTCCGGACGCTTCGAGAAAAACAAAGTGTCCATCCTGTTCAGATCTCCCAGCAAAGCTGTTGCAGCCCGCGCTTCCGCCGGTGTCGCGAATGTTTCGCGGTATTCCTGCGCATCTCGCCAGGCATGCTGCAGTTCAGGATTAGCCTTAAACACTTCACGTAATTTCGCGGGCGCATCTTGCGTAGTCGGACTCTCCGCCCCGCGCGGCGCGTCGTCCACGGCATCACCCAATTCCGGCCCATCCTGTCTGCGCACCCCGCGTTTACCTTGGACGGGATCGGCATCGGCAAAATCGAGGTCCAATTGTCCACTCAATTCCGGCGCAGCATCGGGTGCTCCGCCATCCGTCGCACCATGCCGACTTTTCCGCGGGATATGTGTAGTCAATCCCAGAATTTCGTCGTCACTCGAGTGACGATCTAAGACGGGCGCTGCAACGGTCTCGATTCCCATGTCCAGGTGCTCCAAGAAATTTTTCCTATTGCTGTGAATACCACTCGGTGAATAACGGGCGAATAGTCCGTAACAGGCTGCATCCCATGGACTTAGCGGATCATGTCAGGCTTCCGCAAAATAGTTTTCCAAAATGAAACGACAGTACTATTCCCTCCCGCACCCTTCCTCTTTTAAATGTATGTACCAGCCGGGGAGCTGTACCGCCGTCCAGGGGGACGCGACAGACCTCGCTCGACAACTGAGGTAAACTGATGAGTACTCCGCCAACTGCCTCCGCAGAGGCCAATGCAAATTCCCGGTCATCCGCGTCGCAAGCCGCCGTCGAACGTCGCCGCCGCAAGCGCGCCAAAATCACCGCGCAAGTTCATGTCCGCGGCGTCAATTCTCCGGAGCCCTTCGAAGAGGTATGCAAGAGCATTGACGTTTCTCGCGACGGCCTGCTCTTCACCGCGGCACGTGCTGGCTATTGGAAGGGCCAGCGTCTCGACGTCACCTTCCCGTATTCCACCGCCGCTGCCGCCCTCAATACCGCCCAGTCGGCGGAGATTGTTCGCGTCGTCGAGCAGGACGGCCATTACGCCATCGCAGTGCAGTTCATCAACGCCAAGTCAGAAGCGACGGCCGGCAACGGCGCCACAAAAGTTGATCCTTCCATGGTCGGCTTTGTGCCTGGTTCGAACGGCACCAAGCAGCAATCGGTGGTTCTCATCGTGGAATCCGATCCGAAAACCGCCGACGTCATGCGCAACATCCTTTCCGGCGACGGTTACACGGTTGTCATCGTCCCCACCGCGCAGCAAGCCCTGGACATTCTCCGCACCACCGTCCCGGCCGTTTTCCTGGCCGAAGTCGAAGGCACGGACATGTCCGGCCACGACCTCTGCCTCATCATCAAGCGCAACGATCGTTTGCAGCGCGTCCCGGTAATCCTATTAACGAAATCCGCGCAGCCCGCTGACTACTCCGCCAGCCATCAGCTGGGCGCCGTAGTCTGCATGGCCAAGCCTTTCAAACCAGAGCGCCTGCTGCACGTAGTGCGCCTGGTATCTCCACCGCCCTCACAAAAAAGCGCCTACGGCGCCTCACGCTACTCAAACAATTCCGTAGAGCGAGCCCTGTAACTCCAAGCAGCATTGACTTGCCTGCTGGCCGGCAGCCGTCCGCAAGCAGTTGTGTAGGCAGGCCGAATTCTGATGGGACGCGACGCAACAGATCGCGACACGAGAAGATTTCCCCCGCCACCTGGATCCAGCCCAGGCCCATCAAATCCACTTTTGCTTTTGACGTTATCTGCGCTTATGTGTGTTCATCTGTGGTGAATTTGACGTAGCTACAGCCGCCGCCTGCTGCTTCCGCAAATAGTCCCGGTGAAAAAGCGCATGCGCCCGCACGTTCGCATACCCCAAAGGAGCCTCGATCTTGGCCACCTGCCCCGCATCCGATGAAAACCACCGCATACAGACTTCCAGCTCCGCCGCGTGATTGTCCGCGAATTCGTCCGGCATGATGCTCGGCAAAATCACCTCCGCATCAACTCCCCCTCCCGCCGCCGCTGCGGCCGTGGGACCGACCGCCGCTGTCACGTCCTGGCGATGCACCACCGGCATCTCGCCCACCAACTGCGCGATCTCGCGATACTGCTTCGTGCGCGATTCTTCATCCGGTACCACCAACTCTTCCAGCCCGATCAGCCGCTTCACCAATGCCATATTTTCTGGATGCGCCAGCACCGCCTGCATCTGCGGATCAGGATTCCCCAGCAATTGCAGCAGCACGGCACGCTGTTGCGACCACAGTGTCGGGTACTGCTCGTCTGTCTCCGGATAGCTGAACAAATTCCCCTTAAGGTCGGCCAGGCGAATCCATTTCGATTCAAATGCCGCGCCGGCCCCCAGTAGCGTCACTTCCACATCGTTTGGCCGGTTCCTCCTGAAGCAATCCACCGCCAGCAGCATAATGTCCGCATGGAAGAATTTCATGCGGCGCCACACCAACCCGATGCGCCCCATCGCTTGGTCGCGCGCCATCGCATAGCCCGAAGCCGTGTCATTGTTCGACATAGCTCCGCCAAATAACGCGGGAAACGCCCCAGTCAGAAACTGCGCTACCGGTCCCATCAAGCCAGCGGCGTGTTCCGCAAGATCGGGTGGCACTTCCGCTGCGTCCGGCTGGAAAAAGCCCGCGGCAAGCGATTGTCCCGGTTTCGCGCGCGCGGGGTAATGCGCGCCCGGCTCCGCTGTCTGATTCTGCAGCGCGTCAAAATCCAGCACTTCGCTATCCGCGTAGATCGGAGGTATTCCGTACTCGTAAGTCTCCATCTGCAAATTCGACAGCGTATTGAAGCGCTCTTGCACGCTGATCAGTGCATCCCCTAGCGCCGGACGTCCGCTCGATCCATCTCCTGGCAGCGCGTGCAGTACGCGCCAATGGTCGTCCATGTTTTCGCTGCGCGATTCGCAATACGCATCGCCCGCGAACGCCACATAGGCTCCGTCCGGAAACATTTCCAGCAGTTCGTCGCGCAGCGCCTTGTCGTCTAACGCGAAGAATGCCCACGGCCGCAGCCAGGTCCTCTGAAAGGTGATTAGGTTAATGTTGAAGTCCCCGCCCTCGGTCAACGGCCCACCCTGCGATTGCGCCAAACGCGCCAGCCTCTCATACTCCTGCGACCCAGTCGCCACGGGCGACCCTATTTTGTCTGCCGCGTGCGGATACGCCGCCCGCAGCCGCGCCTGGTGCACTTCCATGTTCCACTGAATGTACGGATACTCATGCATCTCGTTGGCCCATGGCGGAGTTTTCAGTTCCAGCCCGCCCACAATCGTCACCACTTCCTGCCCATTTGGTACGCGCTGCCGCGTCTCCGCCGTCGGCACGGTCAAAGTCTCCGCCGCAACGAAGTCTTCCTCGGTCAATAAACCACCGCAAACATCGCATGTCGCCGATAAATTGTCGTCTGCGTCGGCGGTGGTCCCGCCCGCCCCCGCGTTCCTGCCTCCGAGCTCGTGAATTTCGCCGTCATCCCGAGCGGAGCGAGGGACCTCTCTTTCGCTTGCAATCCCACCATTCGCTTTGCTTTCCGCCCCGCACTCCGGACAAACATAAACATCCGCGCCAATCTTCACTTCGCGCGACGCTATCTCCGTCTCCGGATGAAATCCAAACCGCTGCCCGTCCACCACAAACCGTACGTAAGCCCCAACTTTTCCATCCGTCCAAAGATTGAACGCTTCCTCTACGATCAAATTGCCGATGCGGTTGTTGCGCTCCACCAGTAGCGCCACTTCCGTCGCCGCTTTCGCCGCCGCCACATCCTCCTCCGCCTGGGCAGACGACGGGAAAAACCTCACGCGTGGCACGTCCTGCGAAAGCACGGACACCAGCGATAACCCAAACGCCTGGTAGATATTCGTCACAAACTCGTAGCGCGGTAAATCCTCGAGCGACGAGTTATCCGAAAGCTTCTGCTCGAACGGCAGATGCCAGTTCTGATCCCGCTCGTTCCACCACAAATATTGCAACCCACGCCAGAATTGGTGCGCCTGTTTGATCCGGCGCACCTCCTGCCGCCGCGTGGATTCCGACTCAAATGAAAACTGGTGTACCAATCGCCGCAGCGCGCTCTCCAATCGCTCAGGAAGCTGCTCATTGTTCGGGCCGTAAGCGCCGGCCGCCCCAGTCGCCTCCGAATCAACCGATAGTTGCGCCTTGCGCCCCGGATCACCGCCGCGTTTATTACTGCGCACACCGGCCTCGCGGTTCGGAAGCGCTGCAACTGCCCCACCGTTGCTGCCGACCGGCCCTTCCACCGGCACGATCGCCGGGTCCGCTGCTGAAAATGATTTCTGCGTAGGCATGCACGATCCTCGAATGGCCGGGCTGAATCGAATGTCTAAAAAGAATTCCCTGGGGCGGGTCTCAGACTCACCCTCGCCGCGAAATTCTCGGTTGTAAGCGGCGTAGCGCCGGCCGATTTGCCGTCGGTCAGGCGTTCCCGGCTCTTAGAATTTGCTTTCGTAGCGGAGCACATCAGGCGCCATCACTCGAACCGCGCCGTCCGAACAAATAGACCTCTGGCAGGCAACGACTGCTTCGTGGTTCTCCTGCATGCGGAAAGAAAATAACGCCGTGACGGGACCGCTCGCAACTCACGCCTTGCAACGCCCTACTCAATCACGAAAGATGTTTGGCCCAGCGCCACCGCCGTGGCCAAACGCGCGCCGCGCTCATCACTGGAAAATCCGAACGTGCAACGAACAAATCGCACGTTTCTCAGCGACACTTCACCGCCCTCGTACCGCAAACGAGTACCGATGAACGTCACGTTCTTCCAATGAATGCCATCCAGAGTCTGGGAAGCTCCCACAATCGTGAGTCCTTCCACCCGGACGTTGTCGGCAAAAACCCGACGAGCCGGCGGCAGAATAATTTCGGCGGTCTCCGGCATCAACGTCGCGTCAATATACGTTCCTTTCACAGTCACCGGATCGAGGATGCTCTCCGCACCCACCGCGCGTGGTGACGCTAACACCACGTGTCCGGTAATCGTCACCGCGTGTGGAGCCGTCGCTCCTGGCCCAACCGGCGCGGTCTCAGTCGCTGCGTCCACCTCATCCTGAGTCACGCGGGGCGTCTCGCCGTTTCCAATACCTTCTGCACCCAGCGGTTGCGCCGAACGTAACTGCGCCAGCTCAATCTTGGCCTGTGTGACATGCTCTAACAATCGTTGATTCTCGGGATGAGCCTGCAACACGCGGTTCAGATCCCGGATTCCAGTCTCGAAAAATTCGGGCGCCGCCGGGCGCGCCTGCATCCTCGTGGACGTCAGAATCGCCGCGGCGCGATCCACATCTACTTCGCACGCCGTTACATCCCCGCTCGAGCCTTGCGCGGCAGCGGCTTCCAGCGAGCCGATCACTTCCGCTTCCCAGGCTGGACCCGCGGGCCCGTTGTTCGCGGTACTAACCGGACCACCAGTTATCGCCATCCGCCCGCTCTTCGGTGGATGCATCAGCCGCTGTATGCCTTGCCAAGCGAGAGTTCCCAGCAGCGCCGCCGCAAGCGTCACCACCGCCACGCGGGCGTACGTCGGAACGGGCGTGTACCCCCGCCCGCGCTTGCCCCAGCGCCGCGATCTGCCGCTAGGCGTATCCCAAATCCCGAAACTCACGCTCGCTCCACAGCCGTCGCCCTTGAGGCCATCATTCTAATCCAGACTGTAGAAATAGTGTTCCCTGCTCTATCGTTTCGCCCCGCATTACCACAGTCAACGGCGCTGCTCGTCCACAACCGAAGCTATTCCCTGCAGTGCTTCGCAAATTCATCTCTCAGGAAATTCACGAGATCCCGGTGATCCGCAAACACATGCGTTTCAGGACTCGGCGCATAACCACCACGCGGCAATTGTCCGGGCCGCGGTGCACTTATCGCTGCGCTGCGAGGCCCATTGAATGAACCGTGCGCTCCGCTCGCACCGTTCGACGCGCCAACCGGCGCGCCATGTCCTGGCTGCCCCGGCTCTCGGTGAACGTGCGCAACGAATCCGCGCTGCGCTCGCCCCGAATGGGCCGGCACCAGCTCCGCCGCCTCTATTTCCACACGATGAATTGGACCCTTACCGGATCCCGCTGCCTCGCTGCTTTCGTCCTCACCAGCATCGTCATCCCCGCCCGCCTGCTCCGCGTCATGCTCCAGCGCCAGCAAAGCCTGTTCGGCCTCGCGCGCCGCCTCCAATGCTTCGCCCGCGATCGCATTGATGTGGTAACGCCCTCGAATAAACGGCATGTGCCCTCCGCTCCCAGAAATGAAAACATGAAATCGAACCCTGCGGCGCACTTCACCAACAAGGCCTTAACTAAATCACTTCCCTCTTCCGCGCTGAATCAATCTCGAGCATTCGATAAACCTGATGCCAGGATCGCCGTCGCGTCGGCGCGGCGACGCTCGTCATATTTTTCGCGCTCACCCGCGCGCTGCCATCGCTCGAAGTCGCGCTCTTTGCCCCAGCATTCGTCACTGCTGCAGGTCGCGCGCTCAATGTCGGATCGTCGCCAGTAATCGCGATCGGCGGCACGCCCGCAATCCCCAATATCGAATTCAAAAGCGCTCGATTCTCCGCGCGCAACCGCGCGACGTCTGCTTCTAACACCGCGACGTACCTCGTGCTGATCAACTTGCTCCAGAGTTCCCGCAGCTTCATGCCTTGGCCCCTCTTCGACCTGGCCGACAACGCCCCGGACGCCCGTTTACGTCCGCCGCCTCCGCAAAAACGAGACCGGCTGCGCCCGCTTCCTCTCTTCAATCTGCGCTTTGCGCGCTTGAATCGCGCGGATCGTCGGATCTGCTGACGTTACGCGCTCGGCCAGCCTCTGCTCCGGCGGTGGCCGCACCAGGCCGGTACGTTGTGCCGCGTAACGCGATTTCAGTCCGTAACGCGCCGCATCCGCCGCATCGTCCCCGTCCATCTTCTCCACATCCTCAATTCGCGCGGAATCCCGCACCAGCGTCGGGATCGTCCGAATCAATTCACTGCAGTTATCGGTCATCAGCCACTCGCCCGCATCCAACATCTGATACATCAGCATCCAGCCGCCGATGCGATCGTCATCCGCAGGTGTTGGTCGCGGAAATCCGGCCGCCGCGAACACATCCCCCATCTGCTCCGCGATAGACGCATCATCCGTCCGTCGCGCAAACGCGTCCGGCGAAAGATATATCGCGTCAATCTTCTCGCGTCCCGAACTGCTGCCGCCCGGTCGCGCCTCATCAGCGCGCGACAAACTCCGCGCGATGATCTCGCGCGCCAAATCTCGCGGCGGCGTCCGGTGCGTCACAAATTCGCGGTAAGTAACCACCCGTGTCGCAGCTTTAGCGTCCGTACTCTCGCTCCCGCGTTCCCTGGGAGCTTGTGCGTGCCAATACGTCGCCGCAGGATGCTCGAATCCCCAATCAATCGAAATCCACCGCGGCCACCACGGCTGCCACGCCAGATTCTCTGCTCGAGCAATGTGCCGGCCCACGTCGAACTTGTCGAAGTATTGCCCGGCAAACACATCCCACTCGCCGTCCAAGAACGCGCGCTTCAAATGCGTCGGAAGCGCTTCCAGCGTCTTTTTATAGTTCCCGTCCAGTGCATAAATCGGATTATCTGCCAGGCGTGCCGCAACAAAATCATAATCGGCCGGATCATATTGCTCGGGACGCTCCATGCCCGGCGCAGGCTGCTTCTCAATCCACAGCGCTTTCACCCAGGCGTGCCCGATATTTCCCGGGTTCGTCGCCCCCGCCATGCATGGAAATGTATTCGGCAGCGGACAGCGGTTCCGGCTCGTGAGGAATTGCCATTGCCGCAAAGTGAAGAGCGTCAGCTCATCAATCCCAATGAACAAATATTCCGCGCCCTGATACTGATAGACGTCATTCTCGTTCGCGCAATATCCAAAACGAGTCGTCGAGCCATTCGTCCATTCCACCAAGTGCTTCGATTCGTTGAAGCTCCTGTACAGTCCCCGCGGTATATCCCGGCGGAAGTAATGCAGCAGTGACGCCTCCATCTCCGGAAACGTCCGCCGCAACAGCAACGTGTTTGCCCCGGGGTTCCATTGCGCCTGCATCACCGCTTCCATCAATAGCGCTTTGCTCTTTCCTGGGCCCGCGGCTCCCCCGAACAAACGATACTTCGCCTTCGACAGATGGAATTGCTCCTGCTTCGGAAAAGGATCGTAATCGAGGCGTAACGGTCGATCGCGATTCTCCCCTCGTTCTGATTCCGCCTGTGAAACCGTCTCGATGTCTCGCTTCGCACGCTGCCCACCCGTCACGATCTCGAGAACAAACTTGGACATCAGCGCCGTCAGAACCGATCCGGCTCCTAAGCAAGCGTGCGAATTTTCTCGCCAACATAAAATGCTGCCGCACCCGCCAGAAATGCCGTGGCGATCGCGGCATGATGCACGCTGAGCACAGCCCCCACCACCAGCGACCCGATCCCGCCCAGCTGCACAATGTAACCAATCGTTTTATTGCTAACACTCAAGCTCATACATTCTCCTCGGTAGTGGCGGCCCAGCCTCAGAGTCCGCCAGCGGCAGACTGTAGGCCGGCCCGCCGGATTGCAATCGTTTCCCTAGTAAGCGGGAGGCCCAGCAGCTAGTCACTTCTGCTCACTGCGTCTGCTCCCGATTTGGCCTCGGAACGTTGTGCAACAAACGCAGCACCGTCGGCGCCTCGCCGCCGGTTGCGTCGCCGGCGGATTTCGGCGCCTCCAGCATCCGGGCGCAGTCCTTTACGAATTCCAGAAGAAACTTGTCGTTCGCGATCTTGGCCGCATCCGCAGGGTTGCTAACGCGCCGCCTTGCATGGATCTCCATCAGAATCTCTGCCAACGCAGGCTCGTCGAGTCCAACCTCGCGCATCGCTTCAGGCAACTTCCATCGCCTATGCCGCATTTCAGAATTCCGAACTATCGGTGTCAATCCGGTCTTGGCGCTCTTATTGGACTTGCTGGCGCTCGCTGGGCTCGCCGCCAGTCGCGGCGCGCAACTTCCCTTCGCCGTCTCCCGGGCCTGGGGCTGGGCATGCGCGTTTGCCAACAACGGGAGCACCGGCTCCTCGCCAAGGAACTCGGCTACCGCTCGATTCAGGCATTCGTGGCATCCCTGGATCGTCGCTCGCTGTCGCCGCCCGCGCGTCGCTCTTCTTCGAATGGGTGCGGGACACGCGCGTGCCGGGTCCGGATCGAGCCGCAGGGGCTTCGTTTTTTCCGCCGCGACGTTTCGCATGTCCCACATGGGGGAAACTCCTCTTGCTCTTCACTCGTGCTTGCTTTCGCGCTGAACGCGCCTGCTCCAATTCCATAATTCCGAGCAACGCGGAATCTAGCGCGTCGCGATGCCCGCAACACAAAATGTCGTCCCGCAGCGCCGCTCGGGCACACGGACTCCAGCCATTCGCAAATCGCGAACGAACGAACCCGGCGCACTTTGGCATCGGAAGATTGTCGTGAAGCTATGCGGCCCTGCAGGCACACATCGAGAGGAAAATTACGCGCCGATCAGATTCTTATGTGGGTTTTGACGAAACCAGGGGATCCTGCCTTGTCAACCGGTCAGTGAGCTCCCGAAGTTACCGTGGGAGTGGCGTCCGCCGCCTTGATCTCCACGATCACCTTGCAGTCATGAGGCGGTGATTCCACGCCGTTCGGCTCTCGCGCGGAAACCGCGATGCGATGCTTCCCGACGGCAAAGAGCAACGGCGGGCTCGTGGCAGTGATTCCCTTCATCACTCCATGCGCACCCTTGGGCACCGGCGCATAAAACAAAAGATACGGCTTGCTGCCCGAGATATCGTAAACGCCGAATTTTGCGACGCACTGCGGTTTCACGGTGTCCGAACACGCGGGAGTCTTCGTGAAGTCATAATCGAAGGTAAGCGTGATGCTGTGCGTCGCCGAACCAGCCGCGGTCGAAGCCGGAGCAGCGGACTGAGCTGGCGCAGGCGATTGCGTCTGGCCGCTTGACGATTTGGGCGCCGTCTGTTGTGGTGCCGCTTGCTGCAGCAATTCCGCGCCGTGCCAGCCGGCGAGCTGCGCGGACCGAGCTCCAAAAACCAAGACACCCGCATGCGCCCGACCCGCCAAAAGCAAGACCGACGCTGCCAACAAACCAGCCGTCAACCCAGAACGCTCCATTAATCGAGCCCCTTCCGAACCGCTGCGAGTCCTCTCATCTCAAGCCGTCGGTCCACACTTGAAACGGTACCATTCCAACCACTCTAAGTGGAAGAATCATCCTGACGCGCAACTGAAATGGCAATTCGGCAGCTATCCCAGGATCTGGACCGTAACCCCCGAACCGCCCGTAATAGAAACCACTTTAGCGCGCACAAAATTTGCGCGCACTCCCGTCGCCACCAGGTTATCGCCTGCGGTCAATGTCGAACTCATGTTTGCGGCCCCGGTTGGCACAGCGTACTGCGCATCCACGTCGTTGATCGCGGTCTGCAACTGGATATTCACCGCCGTCGGCGCCGTTGCGAAACTGATCTGCCAGCGAATTGATCGCCCGTTCTCCGGGAATCCCGCATAGTTCGGCAATGCAAACTGCTGGCTGGCCTGTCCCGCTCCGGGTGCTTCGTTGTTGAACGCAAAAGCTACGTCGCCGGGAAAAATCGAGTAAGGAGGATTCTGGGCATTGTAGTTCGGCATTGTTATCAGTCTCCAGAGGGATGTGCGCTTCCAAATTCATTAGCGCTGTACAAAGTCAACCGCCCGCGCAAGGTGGGCGTACTGCTGCCCGCTCGCAGACACCACCAGAACACTCATTTCCAAGTTTGCGAATGTTTTGCTTGGACCGTCTAAAAAGTCAATCGAAGGAGGGACCTGCGGAATTCACTGCTTGAGCTGCCGGTTGCGCTCTACACTTTTCGAGGTTAACGAATAAGTTTATACGCTTACTTGGAATATTTGTCAAGTCGTTGTGTGTGTACACCAAAGAAATCCAAGTCAAGATCGCCACGACGGCCACAAATTCGCGCGCTTCACACAGCACATATCGCGCTACGGCCTATTTCTGGGGTGGAGGCGCCTTTGAGTCCGGAGTCGCTGGCGCGGGAGCCGTCTCGTCGCTCCCCGCCGGCTCAGGGCGCAACACGAAATCCACTCCACGGGCTGCATTCTCGTTTACGGTGCGTTGCAAATCGAGTTGCGACTCGTCAATTACGTTCTGCCCTCCGTAAGACGTCACATAGTGCAACTTCCCGCCGGAAAGCCAGTAATCGCTCACGGCATAGCTCGATCCATCTTTCAGATAGAGCATCACGTAAGTCTGCTGCGACGCGTCGCCGGTCATCTGCCCCGTATCCGCAGGCGGTGCCGCGTACAAAGTCGGATTCGCTTCCTGCGAGCCTGACCCCTCGTCCGGTGCGCTATAGCTCAAGTCTGCGCTGTAATCCCCGCCGAAACTGCCGCCGTAGTATCCAAATCCACCGCCGTAGCCGTACCCATACCCATATCCGTAGCAACCCCAAAACGGATCGCACGGATAAAATCCACCAAACCACAATCCTCCGCCCCAACCAAAGCCGTAATACGGGTAGTAATGATAATAGGGGTAATACGGATATCCCGGACGCCGTGGTGGAAACACGTGTGGAGGCGCCGCCACCGCACTTGCGCCACGCGTGGACTTGATCGTTCCGTTCGTCGCATTCTTCACCGCCGCACCCTGCGGCGCTACTCTAGCCGGCGCGTAGTAATTCACGTGCCCAGGTGCACGGCCTGCGGCAGCAGGCGGATCTTGCCAGGTATTGTTTCCAGCCGCAAAGTGCTCCGCGCTCGCGTTTGATCCCGTTCCCTGCTTGCCATTGCCGGCTGAAACCGCGTTTGAACTCTTCTCGCTCCCGGACGAACTGCTATGGAAAGGATTCCACCAATGTCCGCCGCTATTCCCACCGCTTGTACTCGCGCCGCTCCCATGAGACCCACCGCCCGAAGGCGCGCTCGCCGAACCACTATGCGAACCCCCGCCTCCAGATCCGCCGCCGACATGCCCGCCTCCCCCGCCACCGCCGCCGTGCGCTCCCCCACCGCCTCCTCCATGTTGTGCAAAGCTCGGAGCAGGCGCCAAAGCCAGCGCAATCGCAAATACCGCTGCGGATGAAATCCTAAGTGCCGTCGAATGAAGTACTACCGAGGCTTTTCTGGAGCTGGGTCCGGAACTGCTGACTTCCTGAGAGGTCGTTATCATTTTGTAGCCCTCCACCCGACTGGGCGACTGAAGGGTGCTGCTACGTCTATCGCTGCTTCACGTTTTACAAACCGCCTGTTTCGTTGCCTGTGAGTCTAACCGATAGGACGCCTCTTCGCACGTATTGGTTTCACGAAGTTCCGAATGAAGTTCCCGAGGAAGCTTCGGGCGAAGTTCCGGACGAAGTTCCTAACAACGTTCCGTGGCGCGGCTTCTCGTATTGTGCATCGGCCGACTGAGATCTCAGACGGTTCCTCGCCCCGTGATGTTCTCCGCGCCACTTCGGCGTCCGACGCTCCGCCTCGTCCCCGTAGCGAATAAAGTTATACTGCTTGCGATGATTCCCTTCCTTCACGTCGGCCAAATTGCCATTCCAACTTTCGGCTTGATGGTAGCGTGTGCGATGCTGGCGGCATATTTCGTGCTCCGCGCGGACTTGGCCCGCCGCGGCATCGCCGGCAAGAAATCGGGCGAAGCGGAAACTCTCATCGCCGCTCCGTGCCTGGCCGGATTTATCGGCGCGAAGTTGTACCACCTGCTGGAGTCCCCAGCCGAGTTCTTCGCCGATCCCGTTCACCTGCTTTTTAGCCCTTATGGATTCGCGTGGTTCGGCGGACTGCTTGCGGGCTTCGCCACATTTGCATTCGTCGCATGGCGCCTGGCGAAGCGCAGCAGCGCGAGCGGAAAGACTCTCTCCTTACTGACGATCTTCGACGCCGGCTCTCCCGCCGCCGCCCTCGGCTACGGAATCGGCCGCATCGGATGCTTTCTCTCCGGCGATGGTGATTACGGTATCCCGACTTCCCTGCCCTGGGGAATGAGCTTTCCCAACGGACTTGTCCCCACCACGCAGCGCGTGCATCCCACGCCTATTTACGAACTCATCGTCGCCTGCGTGATCGCCTGGTGGCTCTGGCGCATGGGTTCGCCCGCGAAAGGTTCCCGCGAGACCGCGAAACCGGGTCAGGTGTTTGCCGCCTATCTGATCCTCACGGGCGCCGCTCGCTTCCTCGTTGAATTCATTCGTATCAATCCGAAGTCCTTTCTCGGAATGTCCAACGCGCAGACGGCTGCGGCACTTTCCGTCATCTCAGGATTAATAGTGTGGCAATGGATAAAGCAGCGTGACGCAAGGACCTGACGGCAAGTAGTGCGTGATGAAGCACTGCTAACGAGACTCTTGCCTGAGGTGCCGCCGGGGAGGAATTTCGGAACAGCCGGCGTTCGCCGGCAGCGACTAGTCAACTACCCTGTCAACGTTCTCTTCAGCAGCCACCTTGACCATCCGAATCGCGAGTAAACCATTCGCCAAGACCGCGACACTCCGTGCCGCATCCACTTTGCGGCCCAAGTCCACCACGCAAAATGGTCTGCGCACCACGCAATCGCGAAAACTCTCATCCGCATCCAATTCGCTCTGCGAATCCAATCGCTCGCATCCGTGAACTTCGAGCACCGCCGGTGTTCCGTCGTCGAGCTGCTCGCTCGTGGCGCCGAGTTCACCGCTGCCGTCGCCGCGGACGGTGACCCCACTTTGTTCGGAGCTATGGCCGTAACCGGAAATCAGCAACCAACGGTCTTCCACCGCCACACTGATCTCCGCCGCCGCGTAACCTGGAACACTGGCCAGCGCGTATAGACTCTCCCCGCTTTCCGCCAGGTCCACCGGCATCGCGGCAAACAAATCGCGTTCCGCGTTTTTCCAATCCTTTAAATCGCTTCCCGGTCCTGCGCCCCGTACTTGATAAAGTCTGAATGCGCGCCGCGACACGCCCTCATACGCCGCCAACAGGCAATCCGATAAATCGCGCAATGGAATTTGTTCTTGCAGTGTCATTCGAGCCTGCCGCGAAGACCGGCCGGCGCATTCTGCGCGCAAAATCGAGACTTGTTTCATCCTCGGCTCACCGTTTATCCCGACCGTCGCTTACCGTGCGCCCCGGAAGCGCGATTCGCTGCTCTCGGCGTCGGCGTTTCCATCCCCTCAGCAGAACCATCGCCGGAAGACGCCATTCGGTGCGAAGGAATCGCCGGCACTAGCCCCGGATAACGACGAGAATTTGCCGCTGTTGCTGGATTGGCTGGATGAAGCAGATTTGTCTCGTCCAAATGCGCTCCAGCACCAGCCGAGATTCCTCTGGCGTCAACTGTCGGCCCGGCTAGAATGCCACCCGGGCTATTCTCCCCCAGCGCCGCCCTCGCATCGGCGTCATATCCCCGCAACACGCCTTCGACCTCGCTTTCCAGAACCCACGAGTTTATAGCCCGCTTTCCCAACGATCGCACCCCCCGTTCGATCACCGGCAGCCACAGGCACGTTTCCGAAAGCGCCACGGAGATGAACAGATTCCCGGATTGGCGCGCCACCAGTGCCGCTAATTCGTATCCGCTGCCATCACGCACGCTTTCGGCCGCCAGAATCACTTTGAAACGAATCGTTTTCAGCACTGTCTCTGCCTCTTGCACGCTGCTGACCATGTGCGATCCCCATCCTGCTCGCTTCCAACGTTCCAATGTGGCCTGTGTATTGGGACTTGTAAGCCCGACCACCAGGACGCGGACTGGAGTGGCAAACATAGCTTCACCTCGAGGAAGGGGGCTACTTTAGCGGTCAACCGTCAAACGATTGCCAGCCGGAACGCCGACTGCCGCGGACGTCCGTAGGTTCGAGAGGGTCACCCGCGAATTAAGACCAATGCTTCGACCGCCTCGCCAGGGTGGGTTCAATGAAATAAGGAGAAACTACTCGCCCAGCTGGGGTCGCACACGGAGCTTTTCAGGGCGTGCGGTGTGGCAGCGGCCGTAAACGACCCAGCAGGGCAAGTGAACCGTTCCGCCATCTCCCGATTTCCTTATCGGGAGATGCATCGCGGAACGTTAGTTACAACTACCCCTTCCAGCTAGGCCTCGGAATGTACTCTCTCGCTCAAACTGTGGCAATTCGGAACATTACTGACTTGAGCGCAAATGTTTACGCATAAGCCCCCTGCCCGCGCAACAACTGTTAGCCCACTTTATTCTTGACACGTCATTACCGTGAGAGTAACGTTCCCTCGCGCTCCCCTTCCCCCGTGCCGCGTGCCGTATTGGCTCATGTGAGCCGCGGTGGTGGACGGTGACGGCTCTTCCATTAGGCGGCATTGCCGTAAATCTTAGCCGATTAGATGACGCTCGCCGACAGAACTTCAACTCGTGCCAGGCGTACGGCTCGGTCCAGTGCGAAACCTGGAAGCGAGTCGCGTTCCAGTCGTTCCGAATCTTCAATTGAGCAGCTCAACCGCGCGACTTCGCGTGATTCCACGACAAGCCATCTTGCTCCAGACGAACTTCGCCGTTTCACTTCTCTCATCCGCAAATTCGGTGAATTTCTCTTCGAGATTAACCGCAACGGAACATTCCTCACTGCTTGGGCTTCCCGGAATGCCTTGCTGCAAAAAAGCCGTACCAGCGTTTTCAGCAAACGCCCTCGTGAAGTATTCGGCTACCAGGTCTCACAAGTTCTGGACCACATTTTTAAGTCTGTCATTCACGAGCAGCGCCGCGTGGACGCCGAACTCGCTCTCGACCTCCCTGCTGGCCGCCGTTGGTTCCATGTTCTCGGTTATCCGGTCAGCGGCACCGCGAAGCGTGCTTACTCCGTTTGCCTGATGGCGAGGGATATCAGCGCTCGCAAAACTGCTGAGTTCAGCTTGCGCCAGCGTGAGGCTCTGCTGGCCCATGCCGAACAGGTCACTCAAACGGGCTGCTGGGAGCTGGACGTGAAAACTGGCCGGCGCGATTGGTCGCTGCAGCTTTTCAAGCTTTACGGCCTTGACCCCGCGCAAGGCGTCCCCGCCATTGATACCATGTTCGGAATGATTGACGCCGCGGATCGCGAGCGCGTGCGCGCCGTCTTTGACTCCGCTATTCGCGATGGTACTCCTTTCCAATCGGAGGCCCCGTACCACTTCCCCGATGGCCGCGTGCGCATAATATTCGTTCGTGGACTCCCGCTCCTGGACGAGACTGGAAAAACCGCGCAATTGGTTGGCGTCGTTCAGGACGTCACCGAACTCCGCGAGAGAGCCGAGAAACAACGCCGGAGCGAATCTCTTCTCTCCCAAGCCGAGCAGCTCGCCAACCTCGGGAGTTGGGAGTTTGACGTCACCGAACAGTCTTTCACCTGGTCCGCGGAGATGTTCCGCATGTTGGGGATAGAGCCGCAAGAAGAACCTGTACCGCTCGGTCGCGCCTGTGCTCTGTTTCATTCCGACGATCGTCTCCGCGTCTGGCAGGAGGTGCGCACCCTCCTCCAGGACAAGCAGCCGCTCGAAAATGAAGTTCGTTTCGTCCTTTCCGATGGCCGCGTTCGCATTTTCCAATCTCGCGCTGTTTGCATCGCGGACCAAGCCGGACGAGCCTTGCGCATTCTGGGTACTTCTCAGGACGTCACCGAACAAAAGCTCGCCGAAGCCAAACTTCGCAACAGCGAGCGCCTTTTGGCGCAGGCGGAAGAAATTGCCGGCCTTGGCAGCTGGGAATTCGACGCCACCGCTCGCACCGTGGTTTGCTCTCAGGAATGTTTCCGGCTGCTTCACTGGGAGCCAATGCCGGGCCCCATTCCCATCGAGAAAATCTGGTCCCTGCTCCATCTGGAAGATTTGGATGCGGCCAAACGCGCCTTGCAGCACACCGTCGCCACGAACACACTGCTCGAGCATGTATCGCGCTACATCATGCCCGACGCCAGCATTCGTGTATTTCACACCAGAGCCATTCCCTTCGCCGATCCTTCCGGCCGCGTCACACGCGTCGTCGGCTTCAATCACGATATTACTGAGCAGACTCGCATCGAAGATGACCTCCGGCGCCTTTCCCGCCAATTACTCACCTTGCGCACCGAAGAGCAACGCCGCGTCGCTCGCGAATTGCACGAAACCGCGTCGCAGACCTTGACGGCGTTGAAAATGACCCTGCGGCAGATCGGCGATTTGCTTCCGGGCAGCGAAACCCGCGGCCAGGAGCTTCTCAGATCCGCCAGCGTTCTCGCCGGCAACGCCATCCGCGAGGTTCGCACCATCTCTTCTATCCTTCATCCACCCGTCATGGATGAAGTCGGCCTCGCTTCGGGCTTGCGCGCCTATGCCAAGCTTTTCGCCGAGCGCAGCAGCCTCGCCGTGGAGTTAAACATCCCTGAGAATCTTCCGCGCCTGCCGAAAGAGATCGAGCTCACCATCTTCTGCGTTGTCCAGGAAGCGCTGGCAAACGTCCACCGCCACGCCAAGGCTCGCGCCACCACAATTTCTATCGCCCACTCACCAGCTCATGTCGCCGTTCAAATCGCGGACAACGGCCTCGGCATGGCCATCCCTGCCCACAAACAATCCGGTGATCCTCTTCTCGGCATCGGAATCTCCGGCATGCGCGAGCGCGTCAAGCAGCTCGGGGGCGAATTCCATATCGAAAGTTCACTTGGCAGCGGCACTGAGATTCAAGTTGTGCTACCGTTGAGTGGTAAGGAAGGCACACAGTGACGGCCGCGCTCGATCGTCCATCGCTCGGCATACTATTCGCGATCGTATCTCCCCGCCCGTTTCTCGACTCTCGCTCCCGCACTCTGATTCGGCTCGTCACTCCACGTCTCCAAAGGGAACCCCATGAGCAAAGAACCCGCAAATCCCAAGCCTTATCGCATCCTGGTCGCTGATGACCACGCCGTAGTGCGCCGCGGCGTTCGCGCGCTCCTTGAATCGCAACCTGGCATCGAAGTCTGCTGTGAAGCCGCTACCGGCGTGGAAGCCATTGACCACGTCAAAAAAAATAAACCGGACCTCGTTCTTCTCGATCTCACCATGCCGGAAATGAACGGCCTCGAGGTCGCTCGCGTCATCCGCGACGAGTCCCCGGAAACGGAAGTCCTGATTTTCACCATGCATTTTTCGGAAGATGTCGCCCGCGAGGTCCTTCGCTGCGGCGCGCGTGGCTACGTCTTGAAATCGGATGCCGACGTGGAACTGCTTGCCGCCGTCCGCCACGTCCAGCAGCACAAACCGTTCTTCACCGGCCGCTTGGCCATGACCATGGTAGAGACCTTTGTCAACGATCAACGCAACGAGGCCGCCAAGTCCGACCATCCTATCCCTGGCTGTCCCCTCACCGCTCGCGAACTCGAAATCGTCCAATTGTTAGCCACCGGCAAAATCAGCAAGGAAGTCGCGGCAGCCATCGGCATTTCCACTCGCACTGTCGAAAGCCACCGCAACCACATCATGAAGAAAATGAATTTCGCCAGCTTCAGCGACCTGATGCGCTTTGCCATCCGCAGCAATCTCGTTGAACCGTGATGCGAAGCCGCTCGTCAACTTCTGCATAGTCGAGGCCGCTGCCATGAGCCGGAAATTGATTGAATCCAACCTGCGGTACTAATCCGCGAGGTTTTCGCTCGAGGTAAAGCTGTCGGCCCGCCGCAACGCCGGAAACCACCAAGCCCATAAAGCCGTAACCACCAGCGTCCCAATCCCCCCAAGCACCACCGACGGTACGGTGCCAAACCATCCTGCGGTCACCCCCGATTCAAATTGTCCCAGCTCGTTCGACGCTCCGATAAATATCATGTCCACCGCGTTCACTCGTCCCCGCATCTCGTCCGGCGTAGCCAGTTGCACCAGCGTCGCGCGAATTACCACGCTGACCATGTCCGAAGCGCCGACCAGCGCCAATGCAGTCAAAGACAAAACGAGGCTCCGTGAGATCCCAAACACAATCGTGAACACTCCGAACGCGCTCACGCACCACAGCATCGTCGCGCCCACGCGCCGCTTCAACGGCCGGTACGCCAGCCAAATCGCCATCGCGCCCGCTCCCACGCCCGGTGCGCTTCGCAGAATTCCCAGCCCCCACGGCCCGGTGTGCAGAATGTCGCGCGCATAGGCCGGCAGCAACGCCACCGCGCCGCCCAACAACATCGCAAACAAGTCCAGCGAGATCGAACCCAGCACCACCTTGTGTCTCCAGATGTAGGCGATGCCCGCGAGAACCGTTTTCAAATTGATTGGCTCGCGCGCTCGCGTCTTCGCCTTCAACTTGATAAGTGTCGTGCACAGGATTGCCAGCACATAGGAAGCGAGCGCCGCCGCATATACCGCCGCCGGCCCACGAAAAAACGCATAGATCAACCCGCCAAGCGATGGACCCAAAATCGTGCCGATCTGAAATATCGTCGAATGCCACGCCACGGCGTTTTGAAAATGTTCCTCGGATACCAGCTGCGGTAAGAACGCCCGGCTCACCGGACCATTCAGCGAACGCACCACGCCTAGCAACACCAGTACGCCATAGATGGGACCGACCGTGCGGTAATGTTGCAGAGAGACCAGCAGGAGCAAGGCCGCGCAAAGCGCGAACCCTACGTAGCACACCACCAGAAGTTTTCGCCGGTCGAACCGGTCCGCGGCGTGGCCCGAAACCAAAAACAACAAAATCCCCGGCAGGAATTGCACCAACCCCACGTAACCCAGTGCGAACAAGCTGTGTGTGATTTCGTAGATCTGCCATCCCACTGCGACGGATAGCATTTCCATCGAAACCACCGTGAAGAACCGCGCCACCTCGTAAAGCCTGAAAGCGGGATATGTAAACGCGATTCGCCCGGAAAGCCTGCCCTCCCCAGATTCACCCATCAGCGAATCGCCAACCCCCAGAACAGATAGTAACGCCCACTCGACTTCCTATTTCCCAGCCTCTTTGCTTCTCTGCCTCTTTCTCTCTGTGCCTCTGTAGCCAATCAATCGTCAATACCGCATTTGTGGCGTAGGCGGCGGCAAAGGCTTCCGCGGTAACATCTCTGGCCGATTCGCGGTCATGTACACGAACGACGCCACAATCACCGCGATCTGTTTCATGTCCGGCTCCTGAATACGCTCGTACACATCCATGTTCGAATGATGTGTTCGCGAATCATAATCCAGAGGATCCTGGATGAACTGAAATCCCGGCAGCCCCACTGCATTGAACGAAAGATGGTCGGTCCCGCCGGTATTTCGCAACGTGAGCGTCGTCATCCCCAGCCCGCGGAACGGTTCCATCCATTTCGCGAAAATCGGCGCCACCGCTTCATTTCCCTGCAAATAAACGCCGCGAATTTTCCCGGTCCCGTTGTCAATATTGTAGTAGGCGTCCAGCTTTGCGTGTTCCGGCAGCAGCTTCATCGTCTCGGGATCGCCGAAGTGCGCCTTCACATAAGCCCTCGAACCCAGCAGGCCCTCTTCCTCTCCCGTCCAAAGCCCCAATCGGACCGTCCGGCGCATCGGCAATCCAGTAGCTTTCAAAATTCGGATCGCTTCCAGCATGGACGCCGCGCCCGCGCCATTATCCGTGGCTCCCGTCCCAGCCTGCCACGAATCGAAATGTCCGCCCAGCATCACCACCTCGTCCGCCTTGTCCGTACCCGGAATTTCGCCCAGGATGTCGAACGAATTCAAATCCTCGTCGTAAAATTTATTATCAACGTCCAACTTCAGCGTCACCGGAATCTTCTTTTGCAGCAAACGATAGATTCGCCCATAATGCTCCGTCGCCAGCGCCACTCGCGTGATCGCCATAGGATCCTTGGGGTCGCGCGAGCCGCCTTGCTGCACGAACACTGTCCCATCATCCCCGCGGTTGCTTTCAATCCAGGCTGCCGCGCCTTCATCCAATAGAAACTTCTGGACCTTGTTTTGAAATTCCCGTTGCGCGCGGTATTGCGCGATGCGCTCCTCGTTGCGCGGGCCAGGAATCGGCTCGTTCGCCAAATCCGCGAGCTCCGCGTCCGTATAACGGTGCGCGTCCGGCTCGAAATGCGGCTTCAGGTCCGGCGCCGCCGCGTCGGTCAGCACGAACTTCCCCTTCAACTGGCCTTTGTATTTCGCGAAATCCTCTTCCTTCACCATCGGCGCAAGCACCGCATCCCCGGTCACCGGTCCATTCGTTCCCGGCGTCCACACTTTGGGATACGCGATCAAATAAAAATATCGCGGAGCGATCATTTCGGCGGACATATGCTCGTTCGACCATCCTCGCCCGAACGGCCAGGTCTCTTCGTGAACGTTCTCGAGCTTCCATTCCTTCATCTTTCCCATCGTCCACTCACCCGCAGCTTTCGCGTTCGGAGAATTGGTCACGCGCGGGCCGTACACGTCCGCCAGGTAGCTCTCGATTTCCATCACTTGTGAACGGTTAAAGCCCTCGTCCTTGATCTTGTAGATGGCGTCGTAATCCGGCGCATCGCTAGCCGGAGCCGCTGCCACAATACCGTCCGCCGTCGCGGTGCCGCCTGCAGCAGACGCGCTCTTCCCTTTTTTCTTCGCGCTCGACTTCGCTTCTTGCGCGCCCTCATGACCCGCACTCCACAAATTCGCCGGCCCGCGCCCCAGCACCGGCACTGCCACCGAAAAAAGAACCAACCCGCCCAACACTACTCCGAACTTTCGCACCGTCACCCTCCGCGATTGATTTTTTTCGTCTTTCCGGCTTGGATCCCACCCCGTAAACCGCTAGCCACTCAGACGCCCGTTGGCCGGACCGCGTTTCAAATACATCGCCTCTGGCCTCGGTGATCTCGCTCCGCGCTATAGGCACCAACGCGCGTTCTACTGTCGCGTCGCGAGCGACGTGCTCGTCAAACTATACAAAAGCGTCCCCAAAACGATCAGCGTAAATACCACGTACATCCAATCCCGCTCCATCGCGAACCCCATCACGGAAAACACTACCCGCGCCACGGGCGTGGCAATCAACAACAACAGCCCCAACTGGATCCACCCCAATGGATTCAATGAAATTGCGTCATGTACAATTTCCGTCACGTGCGTCAATGTCGCGGGTTCTCCATGAAACGTCTTGTAATTCGGTACGCTGTTGCGCGCCTGAGCCACGTACCAAGCACCGCCCGCAAACACTACGATCGCCGCCAAAATCACGCCACTGCGCAACAATTTCCCCAAAAATATCTCGATCGTCTTATCGCTCGTCGCCGCAGCCATTACAATCTCCCTCGAACGCCCTGCATAATCATTTCCACCGCCAAAACCGCAATTACCACCCCAAACACCATCCGCAACGTGCGCACCTTCGCGCCCGGCAGCACTCGCGCCCCGGTTAACGCTCCCAACAGCACTCCCAGCATCACCGGCATCGCCAGACCCGGATCAATAAATCCATTCCGCAAGTAAATACCCGCGCTAGCCGCAGCCGTCACTCCAATCATGAAATTGCTCGTCGTACTGGACACCTTGAACGGAATCTTCATCGCCTGATCCATGGCTAGCACCTTCACCGCGCCCGAACCAATTCCCAGCAATCCGGACAAGACTCCCGCTGCGTACATCAGTCCAAATCCCAGGGGAACCTGCCTCACGTGGTACGATTCCGGCCCGCTCGCTGTGGGGTACGATCCGTCCATCCGCAACATGGTCGCAATCCGGTCCGGCGGCAACCCCTTGTGCAATTCCTCGTGCGTTTGTACGGAACTGTACGCCGAATACAAAAGCACCAATCCGAAAACGATCGCGATCACCGAAGTCGAGAGATGCCCCGCCAGCACCGCTCCGCACACCGCGCCCACCGTTGTCGCAATTTCCAGAAACATTCCTACGCGCATGTTCGAATACCCTTCGCGCAAGTAAGCAGCCGCCGCTCCTGACGACGTCGCAATCACCGACACCAGCGACGCGCCAATCGCATAGCGCATGTCCACCCCAAACACCAGCGTCAGCAGCGGCACAATCACCACGCCTCCGCCCAGCCCCGTCAGCGAGCCCAGGAATCCCGCGAGGAACGATCCCAGCGCTACCACCAAACTGAATTCCAAAGTATGCAAAACCGGCCAACTCCAGGAATGCGTCTCGAATTCGTAATCTAGAGCGCAGGTAGGCTAACACGGAGAATGATGTCGCGCATTACCGCAAGTCTGGTTCACCGGCGATCCTGGGCCGCAACGTGCCAACCCTGGACTTCGCCTGTGGCTAAGGATGCACGGCCGCGCCTTTTTTGCGGGGTTCGACAACCGTAACGTAGCAATTCGTGCTATAAATGCCCCGCTCATGAAACTGAAGCTTTCGCCCGGCGCTATCATCGCCATCGTGGCATTAGCGGCCTTCACGATTTTTATCACCTGGCGCGCCAAAAAGCTCGAACGCACCCTCCACGAGCGCGAGGAAACTTCTCCCCTCGTCAATAAAACCGCCCCTCCCTTCGCGCTCCCGTCTCTCGACGGACATACCGTCTCCCTCGCCGACTTTCACGGCAAGAAAAATCTCGTAATCAGCTTCTGGGCCAGTTGGTGTGGACCCTGCCGCATGGAGATGCCGGTCCTGCGCTCGTTCTACGAAAAGTACCACAACGGTTCCAACGGCTTCGAGCTTTTGGCGATCAGTATTGACGACAGCGCAGCTCCCGCCCGGGCTTTCGCCACCGGCAGCAAGATTCCCTTCCCCGTCCTCCTCGACATCTCCAAAGAAACCGCTGACGCGTACGAAGTTGATGGCATCCCTACGCTGTTCGTAATAGATAGATCCGGCAAAGTCATCTTCGGCCATTCTGGATTCGACAGCATGCTGCAATTCCAACTAGCCAACGCGCTCGGCATTAACCTGGCCCCGACCGGAGGTACCGCCAATGGCGCCTCCAGCAATTGAATTTCAGAACGTCACTAAGATCTACCGTCGCATACTGGCCGGCCAGGAAATTTCCGCCTTACAAGACGTCTCCTTCGAGGTCGTGCCTGGTGAAGTCTGCGCGTTCTTGGGACCGAACGGCGCGGGCAAGACCACCAGCATCAGCATGCTGATGGGATTTTTCTATCAGAACGCCGGCACAATTCGCGTACTCGGATACGAACCGGGCGACGTTCGTGCCAAGCAGCACGTCGGCTTTCTGCCGGAAAATTTTGCTTTCTACAAATACCTCAACGCCGAAAAATTGCTCCGCTTCCACATGGCGCTGTCCGGCATCTCACGCACGACAGGCGACGGCCTCATCCAGGATCTTCTGCACAAGGTTCAACTCGACTCCTATCGCCGCCTGAAAATCGGCAAATATTCCCGCGGCATGGTGCAGCGCCTCGGTATCGCGCAAGCTCTGATCAGCGATCCGCAACTCCTGGTCCTCGATGAGCCGACCTCCGGCCTCGATCCCGCCGGCCGCAAAGAAGTCCGCGACCTCATTTCATCTCTCAAATCGGCTGGTAAAACGATCTTCCTCAGTTCGCACATTCTCTCGGAAGTCGAACAAATCTGCGACCGCGTCATCATCATTGACCGCGGCCGCCTGGTCCGCGCGGGCACCACCGACGAACTGCTCGGCTCCGGCGATCGCGCGGAAATCATCGTGAACGAACTGAGCAACGAACTCGGCGTGCGTCTCGCCGAAGGCGGCGCATACATTGAGCGCAATCCTCACACGGTTAAAATTGTGGTCGTCACCGCTCAAAAACGCGAGGTCGCTGAATTGCTCTGGTCCGCCGGCTGCGACGTCGTCAGCATCAACCCGGTCCGCAGCTCTCTCGAAGAATTATTCCTGAAACTCGTCGCGGGGGGCGCAGCTGCGTGAAAATCTGGACCATCGCCGTAAACACACTGGGCAGTTTCCTGCGCGATAAGCTCATCATCCTTTTTTGTGCGCTCTTCGTTTGCATTGTCCTGCTGATGATGACGCCCAGGCTCGGCATGAAAGCCATGTCCATGCGGGACAATACCGCCCAGATGCAGACCATGGTCCTCGGCGTGGTTTCGGCGATCATGTACTTCGTGAGTGGTTTTGGCAGCATGCTCGCGGCGTGGGCCGCGGCTGATGCCGTGGCCACCGAAATTAAATCCGGAACGATTCTCGCCGTCATGGCCAGGCCGGTGCGCAGATGGGAATTTCTGCTTGGAAAATTCGTCGGCGTGATGCTGCTGATGCTGATCTATGTGCTCTTGATGTTCGGCTTGAGTTACCTGCTCGCCTGGATGGGCGGCGAGCACATTCAATCTCATCCTTGGATTCTGCTGGTCTATCCGCTGGTGCGCTACGCGATCTTCGCGGCCATCGCCATGCTCTTCGTCACAGTGCTGCATCCCGTGCTTAGCTTCGCAATCGTCGCCATTATCTCGGTAGTCGCCCTAATCGTTGTCCCCGGTCCGGACGTATCCAACAAATTTCTCGCGTCGCTCAAAACCGCTCTCTACATAATCCTGCCCTCTACGACCCTGCTCTCCGAGGATCGTTTCTTGTCCATCACCCAGGCCTCGCTAAAACAAACCGGCTGGGTCGAGCACCTCACCACCATCGCCTACGGCCTGGATTACGCTGTTGTATTACTGCTCTTGGCCATGTGGTCGTTCCACTACCGCAGCCTGAAACGAGACTGAATCGCCGCACTCCCTATTTCGTTTCGAGCACCTTATGTTCCTGCGACAGATCATAAACGTATCGAATCTCCACCGGTCCGTACGAACGCGTTCGCTCCAGTCGCACGATCTCGTACAGCTGCTTGCCTCCCGGCGCCGGCTCGAACGACCGCGTGACCCTGGCGCCGCGCGATCCGTCATACTCCGCCACCAGCCGGTAGCTCTCCACCCAATACGCATCGAATTCCTGATATTTCTCGTCCTTCGGTTTCGGAACTTTGCGCCCGTCGGTGTAGTACACGCGCTCGCGTCCCAAATCGTCGGTCACGAGAATCTCTTCATCGTTCGGGTCCTTCGGCGCGGCCTCGCTCTTCGCTGCGCTCGCATCCTTGGCATCGTTCGGCCCGGAACCCGCAGCCGCAGCCGTGGGATCTTTCAACGCCAGCGTCAACGAACCCGCCGGGTTGAGCAATTCCTGCATCTGCACACGATCCAGTTCGCTGTCGCTGCCGCTGTTGCCATTCCGTCGCGATGAACCGCCCCCGCCATTCCCGCCTCCACCGCCGGGAAAAGGCGAACCCATGCCGCCGAGGTGAATTCCCGTACCGTTTCCGTTGCCGCCGCCACCATTCCCGCCACCGCCGCCTCGCGGACTACTCACGTTCCCTTCATTACTCGCTTCCTTCATTTTTTCGTGCGCGTCATCGCTGTCGTCCACATTCAATCTCCAGAACCCGAAGAGCTGCTTCCGTTGCGGCACCGCCGGCTCCTCCACCCGCGCTGCCGGCCCCGCGGCAGGCTGCGTAGTATCCGCCGAAGCCTCCGGTGGCCGCATCGGTCCCGGCCCGGCTTGCGCACGCAGACACGCTGGAAACGCGACATATCCGGCTCCCAGCAATGCGCAAGCGGCAAAAATCTTCACGCTCCGGCACGCCCTGATATTGCTAATCTGCATTCTGCCCCTCTCTCGCCATATGGTGGAGCTTGAGCGTAATTCACAGTCTTTCGGGCGAGCTATCAATAAGGGATGCTGATAATCGCGGCGGGGATGTCACGCTGCGTGGAAAACCGATCTCACGGACCGCTACTTCGCGGCGTCCTTCACGGCGCGCGCATCCACCTTCTGCAATAAAGCCAGGAACTCCGCCCGCTTGTTTCCCCCGCTGCCAACCGCCGCAAAACCCACGTGGATCAATGGTTGATTCGCGTGCGCCGCATCATTCACCCACGGAAACGAACCCACCGCGCCGATCGCCCAGAAAAAGTCCGCTTCCTCCCCTTGCAGGTGCTGCGGCAGACTGAAATGCGTAGCCGCTCCCTGAGTCACGGGCGAAGTTCGCAGCGCCTCGAACACATACCAGGTCATCTCCGGCGATGTCACTCGTTCCATCGGCGCCAGGTAAAATTGCGCCATCATCCCATACGCGCGCGGGCCAGTGTTCGTTTGCACGAATGTGATTCCTGAACTCAGCTGTGCGGAAAAAAAGCCCTGCAGCGTCACCTCATGCCGGCAATGATAAGACACTTGCAGCACCGGCGGCGCGCTGCTCGAAGAGTTTCCCGGTGACGGTGCGAAGCTGGCGCCCCCGTTCGATCCCAGCACTTCGTTGATGCAGGCCCCGTCGGGAGGAAAAAAATAATAGAACAACAAATCGAGCACGCTCATTCCCGAACCGGACGGCATGTGCATCTGCGTGTCCAGCCAGTTCGCATCATGCCCAGCCAGAGGATTATTGGAAGTCGCAAACATCAAAATCCCGATCTGTTGGCCGTTTTCCAGCGCTAGCACCCCGCCCAGATGAAACGGCGGCGCATAAGGGGCCAGCGCATCGGGCGGCCCGGTCCCTCCCGGATCGAACTCGTGCCATTCCGTAGGCAGCGCGATTGATACGCCATTCGCGATTCCGTGCGTGACGAGCGTCACGCCCCCACCGTCGGCGTTTTGCCCCGGAGGCTCGCTCGCGGGCGTCTGCGCAGCCGACCTCGGCGCAGCGCTCATCACTATCAAACCGATTAGCCCCGCAACCGCAATCCACGCCCGCAGTTTACGCCCTGGAATTCTCAATTCTCGACTCCGTCACCTACGCGATTCTTCTTGCAGTGTGCCAGTAACCGCCGCCAAAAAGAAGCGGCACGTAGCAGCATTTCGTAGCGCCGGTGTCCCGCCGGCTCTTCGCCGTTGATTTTATAGCGCCCGCGCGCATCGCCAGCGCCCAGCTCCCTTCTCGAACCTCGTGCTTTCTCCGGCCCCCAAACACACGAACGCCCCGGGACGTCTCCGCCCCGAGGCGCAAATTTATTCCTCAACTTCGATTTAGGATTTCTTGACCGACTTCCGGCGCCCGCGCCGCTTCGTCGGAGGCGTGGCCGGTGGCTCGCCCACCAACTCGGCAGACCAGATAGACGTCACGAATTTCTTCACTCCGTGATCATCGAAATCAATCGTGGTCCGCTCCGTGTTGGATTCCGTAACGATCCCCATGCCGTACTGCTCGTGACGAATAGACTGGCCTTCGACTAGTATTTGCACGACTCCTCCTTGGATGATTATCAAAGCGCCTTCGGAAAAATCCGCAACCTCGCGGCGCGCCTCCGCCCCGCGAAGCAATTTCATGGATCACTTGCTTGAGACCGCTTGCCTCAAAGGGCGCGGGCTGGATGCGCCCCTTCCGGCACACGACTTTTGCGTCGGTTCGCCGCGAGACCCAACCGAACGTAAGGTCACGCGGGACAAAATCGCTTCCAGGAAAAACACAACCGCGCAAAACCGGCCAGATGGGTAAGCGCGCGACTTTGCGCTCTCGGCACCAATCAGGAAGCGGCAGTCTAATCCGCAGCGCATTCCGGCCGACCGCGTATCAGTTCTGCGCCGCGCAGAAGCCAACGCCGGCGCTACTTTTCAGCAGTCTGAATCAGACGGAGTTAGAGACCGACCACGTTTTCGGCCTGTAGGCCCTTTGGTCCCTGCTTCACTTCGAATTCAACCGCCTGCCCTTCGTTGAGGGACTTGTACCCTTCAGCCTGAATCGCTGAAAAGTGCACGAAAACGTCCTCGCCCGACTGGCGCTGAATGAATCCATAACCCTTCGCTGCGTTAAACCACTTCACCGTACCTTGCTCTCTGCTCACTGGGATACTGCTCCTACTCTATTCATTCGGCGGCGCTTAGCCGCCTGCGAAAGCTATCTGTCGTTCCCGCCGCTCGCTGCTGTGTCACAAAAAAAGGCCGTCGGACAGTTGCCCGGCAGCCTTGAACGACCCGTGCCAAAACAGGAACTTAGGAGCAACAAACGCACTCGAAGATTACCAGATTTTGCTCCTCTTCGCAATGCCTTCGCGAACTGCCCGGCGGGAGCTCCGCCTGCCCACATCCGACACCAGTCTTCAGGAACTCAATCTGACAGAACCGTTCCGCGCGCCTCAATCCTAATATTGCAAGCCTACATTCCCGATCAATATCCGGCTCGTGTCGGAATCAAAAAGCAGCGCCGAATTTGCGTCAATCACGTAAATGGTCGCGTTATATGTCACGTTCGGGTTCATTCCCGCGATCACCACCTCACCGCGGCCCGTCGTCGTGTCCGGGGTTGTTGACACCACCGTCGTCGCCGCATTGATGGGATCTCCCGCATTCACCGCGCTGTACGAACTGATATCAATTGTTCCCGCGCAGCTCGTCCCGCTCGTTGCCGTGCAACCAGTTCCCCACGAAACGTCTCCAGACAGGTTCTGCTGGTACGACGCAGGCTCGTTGTGGAAGATTCCCTGTCCCGCGAGCCGGAATGAAAAGTGATCGGAGCTTGCAATCGCGGGAATCGCCGTTTGTTGATACGCCATGCCCGTCGCCAGCGCTGTCGAATCCAGCTCCAACATTACCGCTGATCCCTGCGCCGTCTGGTAAGTAGCGTACTCCTGTGTCGTCGAACTCGCTCCGCCCGAGCACGTTCCGCTCGATAAGTTCAACTTCAGGTCAATTCGTCCCGTAGTCGAATCAACCGCGTAGGTGCAAGTCCCCAGCGTGGTGTCCGCGGTAACAGTTCCGGCGT
Source organism: uncultured Acidobacteriota bacterium (assembly GCA_963804655.1). GTDB lineage: Bacteria > Acidobacteriota > Terriglobia > Acidiferrales > UBA7541 > Palsa-295. The sequence continues at coordinate 609,281 of CAWDRE010000006.1, forward strand.
TGTTGTTATCCAGAACGCCGCCGGAAGTCGCCCCGGCTCCGCTCGAAACGAAAACGCCTCCCGCCGAATACGCGCCTGCTGTGGAATTGCCGCCGTCTGTGAACGCGTAGTTCCCGCTCGCAAGCGTAGCTGGCGTGAACGAGGCTCCTGTCAAGCCACTATAAATATCGCCTGCCAGATAATAGTTGCTGTCAATCTCCACGATGTGCAGTTGCGTACTCTGCTCCGCCGCCGTGGTGTTCACGATGTAAAAAGCATATTGGATCGCACCCGTGGTGGCGCTGGTCAGCGTAATCGTCCCGCGCCCGCTCCCCGGAAACGTCGGATCCATCGCGTACGTTCCTGAAAGTGTTCTGTCTCCGGTCGTCACCGTTCCACTCGGCTTCAGGCTGTCATTCACATCTAGAATCGTATTCGTCGCTGGAACCGATCCCGTGCCCGAAGCGGTGAACTTCCCTGCCAGCCCCTGTGGATAGAAAGCCTTGTCTCCTCCCGTAAGGCTGAACACATACGGTCCGGAAAGCGCGACCGGCGAAGTGGTCAGCCCATTCAGATTCTGCTGGTCAATCGTTCCGCTGCCCGTCGTTTGCACGTCAAAACGTGTCAGCAAGCCGTGCTGGTAACTCGTCATCACGAATTGCCAGGTGTCCACCGTTCCCTGCCCGGCTCCGGAGCCGGATCCCACGTTAATCTTCGCTGTTCCTCTTCCGTCCGCTCCAATCGTGTAGGTGCCCGAAATCGAAATCTGCGTCGAGGGACCCGTTCCGAAGTTGTCCACATCTTCCACGCCGCTCACGATATGCCCCGCGCCATCTGCCTGGAAACTTCCGGCCACTGCCACGAATCCGGTTTGGTCGTTTCCCGTATACGAAAAGGCATATGGCCCGGTCAGCGAATGATCGGAAAATACCACTGAAATCGTTGCCGTCGCGGTTGTTGTCCCGCTGGTCGCGGTCACCGTAATCAAATTCCCGGGCGGCGGATTCGGTGGCGCTGTATATAAGCCTGTCGAATCAATCGCCCCGATGTTGCCAGTCGCAGTGGACGAAAGCGACCATGTCACTGCGCTATCGTTTTCGTTGTTTAGAATTGCGGAAAATAGCTGGGTTCCGCCGGCGGGAACTTGCGCGGTAGACGGGCTCACGGAAAGGCCTGTGCCGACCGTCACAGTCAGAACGGACGTGTTTGATGTAACCAGCGTGCTATTGGTGGTGGACCCCGGCGTTTGCGGCGTCGTCGCCGTGATGTTCACTTCGCCATTGGTCGTCGAGGGAACCACGCTCGGCGCTGTATAAATGCCTACCAGCGGGTCTGATACGTCCGCGCCGATCGTCCCCAGCGACGCACTGCCGCCTGCCGTCCCATTCACATACCAGGTGATTGTCGTCGTCGTTGTATTGTTGTTGGAATTGTTGAGCGTCACCTGTGCGGTGAATTCCGTCTGCACGTTGATGGGCACGCTCACCGTCGTCGGACTGATCGCCAGCGCCGTCACTTGGACGGCCCCGCTGCCCCCGCCGCACGCCGATATGCCCGCCAAACAAGCAATCGTGAGCGCAAGAACGAACCAGTTCGCAGCTTTCTTCCGCATTACCGGCCTTCCTTTTGGTCGTTCCACGCTGTACCGCCGGGCAGCGCGCTTCTCCGGCTCTGTGCTGGAACGCTTCCTGGAAAGCCCCATTTCGAATAGCCGCGAGCCCATTGCCAATTATGATGTCTGCTCATTTCCCTCTGTATGCTCACTCTCGCAAATTCGTCGCGGGGCACACGCGTGGATACCTGTATTCCCCCGCAGAAAGAAAAAGTTCCAATTCTTAGAGGTATTGACGCGCCGTTCGGTTGCCCCCAAATTGTTCATGCCACGGGCATAAGAAGATCAAAGGGCCAGACATTCTACCTCGACAGCCCCGCAATGCAATTGACAAACTTTCCGTCCTCTCTCGCATTGCCGCAGCCCGCTCTCTTACTGAGACAAAGTCGGGCTTCCGTAATACGCCTTCAAGAGGATCAATCCCCCCACTGTTGCCGCGGATATGCTCAAAAGCGTCCCAATCAGAAAATATTCCGCGAATTGCTCGCGTTTGAACTCCGGATACCGCGCGATAGACTTAGCCGCCAGAATCAGTCCGGCCGTCGCAGGCGAACGCAGGAGCAGCGCCGTCATCACCAGAAAACGCTCAATCCACCCGATATACATTCCCGCATTGCTCAATTGTACCGACGACTCGCCCACCTGCAAGTGCTTCAGCAATGGCTTAGTCAGAAAACGAATCAGGTAGCCTCCACCGAAAATCACTCCCACATACACCACCAGCAGCACTAGCACTCGATTGGATGGCGCGCGCAGCACCGCCAGAAACTTCAGCAGAATCCCGCCCGGCGCGACGCGCGTGATCAAACTCGCCGCTGCCACAATCGTCACCAGGTGCATCCCCTGGTCAATCGTGAACGCCACAGCGCCGTCTGCCCACGGCGTCCGTCTAGCCAGGGTGATTTTGCTCCAGTCAATTCCCAGATGAATCAGTGTCAGTCCCAGCACCGTCGCCTGAAATCGCGCCGAAAGAAACATCCCCGGCACAAAAAATCCTGTCACCAGAACTCCGCATGCAAAATACAACATCCCATGCTTCGCATAGCCCGCCGCCTTTCCGCTCTTCTTCCCTCTCACCATTCCCGCCGTCTGAAACACGAAATCCGTCAGCAGGTGGGCCAAACACAGTGCCAAAATCGTTCTCGTCAGTATTTCCATCGCCCCACCTCCTTCCTCCCCTTGTACGTTTTTGTACAACTTCCGTTTCTTGTACGTTTTCGTACAACTTACCCAAAATGCTCTTTAATCACTGCCTTCATTTCCTCCGCCGTGTCTTCCATCTGCCAGAAATATCCCCTCTTCAAATTGCGCGACACCGTCGAATTGTCCAGCCCCAGCTCTTGCGCGGCATCTTCCAGCCTCCGCCGGTTCCGGAACACCTCAATCGTCTCCCACTGTTTCTCCGTGATTCTCAGCACCAGGGTATCGTGCAGCGCATAAATCAAATTGGCCGTCGAATTGAACGCCTTGTCCCGCGACTCGAACGCGGTCAGCACCTCGAACTTGTTGCCTGCGCTCCCCTTGATTCTTTCGAGCGCCTTGCGCGCAAACTGAAACGCCTCGCCTCCCAGCCTGTTCACCGGCGACTGGATCCGCCCCGGCACCGTCCCAAAGCCCACCCCGATCCGCAGCTGCAGCGGCCGCAGGCGAATCCGCAGATCCATGATCAGTTCCGGTATTCGCGCATAGGCACTCACGATCGTTTGAAATTCATCGCCGGCCGTCACCGAATACGGCAGCCGGATCAATTTTGCCTTGGCATGCGCCCGCGAAGCCGCGGCCAATCTCTGGCCGAGCATCCCCCGCAAATTCCGCCGGGCGCTCGACCCGACCACATCCGCAATCAGCACTGCATAGCAGTTTTTCTTCATTGTACGTTTTCGTACAATTTTACAGACTTGTACGAATTTGTACAACCCCCAAAATCCCTCTTTTCCCTTTCTCGATCACCCTCTCATCCCTTCCCTGTACCTTCGGACAGTGCTTCTATCAGTACAGTCTATCCGAGCGGGCGCAACAATCTTCGGGCGTCCGTGTTTAATCATAAAGGCAGGCAGGGCGCCCAGCCACTGACCCGTCTTGCTGATTCTAAATTCACATTGAGAGGACTTCGGATGAAAACTGCGCTTAGGCTCTCGTTCATCGCCCTGGCGATTGTCTTTCTGTCGTCGTTCGCCAACCAACCCTTGCAGGCCCAGGGTAAACACCCGGCCTATCTCCATGCCCTTTCCGATCTGCGGGATGCCCGTGCGCACCTGCAACGCCCGGACGGCGGCCCTTTGCGCGCCGAAGAAAATGACGCGATCCACCAAATTGACGAAGCAATCAACGAAATCAAGCACGCCGCGATTGACGATGGCAAAAACATTGACGATCACGCCCCGGTGGACATCCATGCCCCCTGGGCAGGCCGCTTGCACAAAGCCCACGATCTCCTCGTCAAGGCTCATAACGATGTCGGTCGGGAAGAAGACAATCCCACAACCCGCGGCCTCCAGGTCCGTGTGCTTGGTCACATTGATCGCGCCACGCATCGTGTGGATGACGCCATCGCGATCGTTGACCATCACTAGACCGGTCGCAATTCAGCGGTTTCCGGTTTCTGCCGTCGGGCCGGCCAATCCAGCCGGCCCGTTTTTTCCTCCGCCCAACGACTCCCTACCCTTGCTCGCTGGCGACGCCTAAACTTTCACTTTCTCCTCCCCCGCCACGCACAGCGCCCGCTCCCGCACTCCGCCGCATCCTGAGAGAAAATTCGCATCCGAAGTTCTGCTACAGGCGGCCTTGCGTTAGAATGACCTCCGGCAGGCACCTTTCCGCCTCGTCTGCAGAAAGCGGCCTGCATTCCATGCACGCAAGCAAAAACGAAAACGCGGACACCGCATTACCCCGCATTCTCGTTGTGGACGATGACATCGAGCTTTGCGAGCTCCTTCGCGAATACCTCGAGCCGGAAGGCTTTCAGATTGATGTAGCCTATAACGGTGCGGACGGTCTCAAGCGTGCTCTTTCCGGCGATTTCACTCTGGTCGTACTGGATGTCATGCTCCCTCAAGTCGAAGGCTTCGAAGCTCTTCGCAGCATCAGGGAAAAATCCCGCCTCCCCGTGATCATGCTCACGGCTCGCGGCGAAGAGACCGATCGCATTCACGGTCTCGAAATCGGCGCGGACGATTACTTGATGAAGCCTTTTAATCCCCGCGAACTGGCCGCCCGTATTCAAGCCGTCCTGCGGCGCAGCAATTCCCCGGTTCCCGCTTCCAGCGCGCCCGCTCCAAAACCAATCGTCCTCGGTGATATTGAACTGGATCCCGGCGCGCGCACCGTTCGGCGCAAGAACCGCGACCTCGATTTGACCTCTGTCGAATTCGATCTCCTTGCTTTCTTCTTGAGAACTCCAGGAGTTGTCGTCGGCCGCGATGATCTGGTCAAGGCCATTCTCCGCCGCGAACTCGTTTCCTCTGATCGCAGCATTGACGTTCATGTAAGCAATTTGCGCAGAAAACTCGGTTCCGCTCCCGACGGCGGCGATCGCATTCGCGCCATCCGCGGCGTCGGCTATGTTTACGTGCTCCCGGGCAAAACCAGGAGCCGGTGAATCGCCATGCAAAGTTTATATTTCAAAATTTTCCTGTGGTTCTGGCTGGCCATGGTGCTCGTCAGCGGCACGCTCATCTTCTCGGTGGTCACTACTCAGACCGAATTCACCGCGAACCGCACCGAACAATTCGATAAAATTCTCACTTCCCTCGTCGCCGCTCGCGCCGCTGACATGCTCGAAGATCACGGCATGGGCGCTCTGGCGGACTATCTTGAATCCCTGGATTCCACCCTGCACTGGCAAGCTTTCCTGTTCGATGACGAAGGCAATGAAATCCTCTCGCAGCCCACACCCGCCGAAGCCAACATCATCGCCCAGGCCGCGCTGCAAACGAACGACACCAGGTTCCTCGTCTCGCACGGCAGAAAATTTGTGGCCAAGCGAACTACGGGCTCCGACGGCACCCGCTACGTTTTCGTAATGAGTGAGGAAGTTCCTTCCGTCACCAGCATTTTGCGCGCCCCGCTGGGGATCCAAATCATTCGCGCCTTGGTAGTCGCGTTCATGGCTGGCCTCGTTTGCTTTTGGTTGGCGCGCTACATCGCCGCCCCCATCCGCCAGCTCAGCGCCGCCACGCATCGTCTCGCGGCCGGCAATCTCGGGGTCCGCGTGGACGGCTCCGCAACGCAGCGCAAGGACGAAGTCGCCGACCTCGGCCGCGACTTCAACCACATGGCGGAACAGATCGAATCTCTCATGTCCTCCCAGCGCCGCTTGATTCGCGACATCTCTCACGAATTGCGCTCGCCCCTCGCTCGTCTCGGCGTAGCTTTGGGCCTCGCGCGCCGGCACGCCAACCCTCAATCGGTTTCTGCTCTCAATCGCATCGAGCTCGAGGCGGAACGCCTGAACGGCCTCATTGGCAGCTTGCTTCGCCTCGCTCGCTTGGAAAGCGGCGAAGCCCTCATGGAGCAAGGTCCAGTGGAACTCGACGCCCTCTTGCACCATGTTGCCGCCGACGCCGACTTCGAGGCTCGTGGCCGTGATCGCTTTGTGCGCATCATCGCCTCCGAACCTTGCACCATCACGGGAAATCGTGAAGTTCTCGCCAGTGCCATCGAAAATGTCATCCGTAATGCTGTCAGCTACACGGAGGAACACACCGAAGTGGAAGTCAGTCTCTTTACCTCAGACATCGAAGCGGGCAAACAGGCCGTCGTCCGCGTCCGCGATCACGGCCGGGGCGTGCCGGTCGAGCTTCTAGCCGACATTTTTATCCCCTTCTACCGCGTCGCCGACGCTCGCGAGCGTTCTTCCGGCGGCACCGGCCTCGGGCTCTCCATCGCCGAACGCGCCGTGCATCTCCACGGCGGAGACGTAAAGGCGGACAATGCTCCCGAGGGCGGCTTGGTCATCGAGCTGCGATTTCCTGTTGTGGTCCCGGTGGCCCCGCTCGCTGCTCCGGCGGTCGCCCAAGCCTAGGGCCCAACGTGCCCTGCCTGCCGCGTGGGTGGCCGAAAGCCCTACTTCGCACCTGCTAATCCAGCGTCCTATCTTCGACGCCCAAATCCCCCAAAACCAGCCCTCTAACCGCCTTAGGTTCATATCATTACAGGTCGAAACTTTAGTACTAGACGCGCTCCTAACCGCCGTACCCTCCGAATGTGACTTTTACCCTAGTGCCTCGCCGGCGCCAAATCGCTACATTACTACCTCGGAGACGTTCAGCAAGCGAGGTCCAGTGAGTAAGGCGTCCAGACTTTTTCGCTTCAGAGCTCATCGCGAGACGACCCTCTCCGATCTCTTACCTGCCATCCCGTCTCTCTTGCAGCCTGAGGATGCCGCGCCTGCAGCCGGGCAGACCGCCGATGCCGTCTTCCTCGCCAGAAATTTTGAATCTTCTGACCCGTCCGCGAGCCTTGTCACCGTCGAGGACCAGCCAAGCTTTGTCACTGAGGTCTGGACGCTCGCGCAATCTCTTCCGCACGTCATGACACACACCGCTCCCGACGCGATTGACATGTCCGACCCGCTCGCCATTCTTCGCGAAGCCCTGGAACCCGCTTCACAGTTTCAACATCGTACTCGCATCGCAAAATCGCCAGTCGCTTGGATCTCGCACCCGCGCGGATCAGATTCCACCGCTGCAGAAACCGACGACGCCACGCTGATCGGCGCGAAAGTCCACTGCGACGTCAGCGACTCCCGAACTTTTCTCACCGAAACGATGGACCTGGAAGCCATCGCCGCCTCCGCGCGCGAGGTGAATTCCGAAAGCGCGGAATCACCGCTGGCCGTCACACTAGCCGACCATGCGATTCCCTGCGAAGCAGTCCAGGAAGAAATCGTCGCCGAAGTAAGCGCCGCTGCGGAAGAGTTTGTCGCCGGACAACAGCATCACATCAATCCCCTGCCCATCCATATCCAGCCGGCGACCCACGCTTCGCCAGCAGTTCCGCACGCTGACGCCACGACCCCCTCGGCCGCTGAACCTTCTCGAGATCGCCGCCGCAAACGCCGCGCGATGATCTCCGCCCCCATTCGCGTTCGCAGCTCCAGCACGGACGCCGGGCCTCACGAAGTCGCCACCACCGTGGACGTCTCTCGCACCGGAATCCTCTTCCATTCGCGGCACGCCGCTTACGCTCGCGGCATGGAAGTCGCTGTCGTGTTCCCCTATAGCCAGGCTCCAGGCGCCACACATGACGAGCAGATGGGTCGCGTCGTGCGCGTCAATGATCTCGGCAACGGAATTCATGCCGTAGCCATCGCGCTCGGTGCGACGGCCGCTGAGAACGCGGCCTGCGGCGCCGACGCAGCATCCACAGCCGATCTCCTTCGAGATCCGGCTTCGCCGCCGCTCCCAGCAAAAAAACCAATGGTTCTCGCCGTGGACGCGGACGAATCCTTGCGTGACGCGCTGAAGTTGTACCTGCAGAATGAAGGGTACGACGTGATTGCCGTGGACAATGCCGCCGACGCGCGCGAAGTGCTCAACATTTTCACCCCGGCGCTCATCATCGCCGAGGTCGAGGGCGAGAACATGCCCGGTTACAATCTCTGCGCCCACGTGAAATCCACTCCAGCCTTGCGCCGCGTCCCCGTGGTCCTCACCACCAGTTCCGCTTATCCCAGCGATTATTCCAGCGCGCACGCCTTCGGCGCCATCGTTTGCATGGCGAAACCCTTCAAGCAGGAGCGTCTCGGCCACGTCGTGCGCCTGCTCGCTCCGCTACCGGCTCTGCTTCAGAACACTGTCGCGCCCCACGCCGCCGACCCCACTCGCGTCCCCGGCCGCGACGGAAATTTCGGATTGCGCAATCTGCGCATCGTCCGCGGCAATGGCGCGGCGAAGAAGAACGGCTCCAATGGAAACGGCGGCAAAATCCGTTTCAAGTTTCCGTCCTTCCGCTAGATCGCGAGTTCCACGCTCACATCTTAAGTGAATCGTTCACACGCGCTACAGCACGCGCTTTTCGCTCTGTTTGTTGCCCGACACTTTCGCCCCTCGCCCGGTCCTGTACCAAAACTGTACTACCGCCGCGTTGACCTTTTTTCCTCCCCGGAATATTGTCGCGCCCATCACGTGATTCCCGCTCATTCTCTGAGCGGGCTCGAATAGCAAAACGGTTTTCCAACGGGTTAATTTCCCCAGCTTTTAACTCCGGAACCACGCATACCGGGAGTGTGTCCATTTCTCCCGATGTTCGCCGAAAAAGGGGGCGCGATATGAAGACACTGAGGTTCAGCACGCTTGTTTGTGCAGCGCTTGTGGCAGCATTGATCCTTTCCGCGCTGATGGTGCGCGCGCAATCGCAGCATCGGGAGCCGGGAAGCGCGGCGTCCGGCTCTAGCACTGCGAGCGATCCTGGCGTCCGTAGTGACGCCGTCGTTGTCGGCACGCCTCTACCGTCTCTCAACTCTGAACAGCTCGCGTACTTCCAGGATGGTTTAGCTCGCTTTCTGCAGGTGGACTCCGTGAGTGGAACGATCGGCGGCGAGCCCGGCACCGGCCTCGGTCCCGGCTTCAATTCCAATAGCTGCGCCAGTTGCCACGCGCAACCCGCCGTCGGCGGCACCAGTCCAAGTTCCACCGCCTATCCATTCGTAGGGCCCAATCCCCAGATCGCGGCGGCATCCGATGCCGGCGGCTCCAATTCCATTCCTTATTTCATCTCAGCAGACGGCCCGGTGCGCGAAGCGCGCTTTCCGTTCGCAGTAACTTCCAGCGGGAGCCTCACGCAGACTCCCGATGGCGGTGTGCACAACGTCTTCACCATCGCCGGTCGCTCCGACGCCCCGAGTTGCGCTATGGCTCAGCCCAATTTCGAGAAGATGCAAAGCGAAAACAACATCATCTTCCGCATTCCCACTCCCGTCTTCGGCGCCGGAATGATCGAAAACATTCCCGATGCCACCATCCTCGCCAATATGGCCTCGAACGCTCAACTCAAGAACCAGCTGGGCATCTCCGGTCATCCCAATTACAGCGGCAATGACGGCTCCATCACGCGCTTTGGCTGGAAAGCTCAAAATAAGTCCCTCGAGGTGTTCGCCGGCGAAGCCTATAACGTGGAGATCGGCGTCACCAATGAGTTGTTCCAGACCGAACGCGGCAATCCTCCGGCCGCGTGCATGTACAACCCCACTCCCGAAGACGAAACCAACTACACCTACTCCGGCGCACAGATTCTCAGCGACACCGTCGCCTTCGCCGACTTCATGCGCTTCTTATCGCCCCCCGTTCCTTCCGCTAATGGCATTCCCAACAATCCCACTCCACAATCCATCCAAGCCGGTCAGGCGGTCTTCAACCAGGTCCACTGCAACATGTGCCACACTCCCTCTCTGCAAACTGGACCGTCCAATATGACTCCCGCCCTGAGCAATCAGCCCGCCGGTCTTTTCTCCGATTTGCTCGTTCACCACATGGGCACCGGACTTGCCGACAATGTCGCGCAAGGCAGCGCTGGTCCAGACGAATTCCGCACCGCTCCGCTCTGGGGCGTCGGCCAGCGCGTCTTCTTCCTGCACGATGGCCGCGCCACCCCGGCAAATGGCGGCTTACTCACAGCCATCCAGGCGCACTCCAGTCACGGCTCCGAAGCGAATCAGGTAATTTCGCTTTTCAACCAATTGCCTCCGCAGGAAAAACAACAGCTCCTGAATTTCCTGCGCTCACTCTAACCACAACCACACAAATACTCGACTCCAACTGCAACGTAGGGGCGCGGCATGCCGTGCCCCTATTCCCTAATCTGCAAAACCGATCCGGACTTCCCCGCCTGCCGACGCAACTCTCGATCAACTGAGAGTGCGGGCGCTGGCTCCCGCCTTTTCAACGCGAGCCTTGGCCGCCGCCGCGGCCTTGCTTCGCCGCCTGTCGCAATCCGTATCAGCATCCCGTTCGCGATATACTCGCCCAATGCCGAATCGCCGCGACTCGCCGACCCGCCGGCTCGCGCCAGCACTGTGCTTGATCCTGACGATCGCGACCGCGGCATTCGCTTTCCCCAAGCACACGGCGAAACTCCCGCTCGAAAGCTTCTACATCGTCACCCAAGCCGTTTTCCATTCCGGTCCCCAATGGGTGGACCACATTCTCGATGTCCGGCCCCAGGGCGACGACGTCCTCGTGCGCGAAATTCGCATCGCGCCCCTCGACAAATCTTGCCCGCATCTCGTCACCGTGCGCGCCGTCGAACGCGTCCTTCCCAAGACCACTGTAAAAAATGTCGCCGCGAAGTTCCCGCTCTGTGCCTATGAGGAAGATGTTGTGGAAGGAATGATTAGCGTCGCAAAACGCGATGGCGCCCTCGCCGTCACCGACGATGCCGCCAGCCAAACGATCGTCGCCCGTTGCGGCACTCAGCAAAAAATGTTCGAACTGCCTGACCAGGAATCCCTGCGCTTTGAAGCTCTCCAACACGCAGACGCGCACCTGGCGAACTTCTGGGAACTAGCGGCCTCTATCGAAACCCACGCCTTCGGGAGTGATTTCTCGCTGGCCAAACTCTCGCCGCAAGAAGACCAAGACGCCCAGGACTTGGGCGTCAAGGCAGTCCCCGAAATCAGATCCGGCCGCTACGACGCCGGCTTCGCCGATCAATCCTGCCCCTATGCCGAATGCCCAGCACACAACGCCGCCAGCGCCTTGCAAGGTTACTCAGGCTCGATCTTCGCGTGTCCCACGAAATAATCAGCAATCCGTCGCGCCCGAAAGGTCGCTCCTCTGTCACGCCGGCTCTTGCGCGTCACTTTGTAGAGTGGGACTTCGGAACCCGAGCGATCGCTTTCGAATCTGAGTTTGTCGCGGCCGCTTCGTCTCGTGCCCCACAAACGCTCGGCGCGGATGGAAAAATACCGGGGATAGCCGCACGTGCGACGCACTCACGCCTGCAGCGATTCTGAATTCTAACGGCGGATGGAATGGTTTCGAGGAAGGACCAACCAGAACGCTGGATTCGGCAACCACCGACAGCCACTCTCCCCTGGCGGAGGAAGAGTGGCCGCGCTACAAAAACTTACCTCTTAGCGAGCTGTTCCTTCAGCAAGCTGGCGACGGTTTCTGCCGTCCCCTGCTCGCCGTGCCACGTATTTGACCGGCTCAGCTTGTAAGCGAATACGATCGTGCCGGTCCGGCGTTCCACCAACTGCAGCGTCGGCACTTCATCAGAACGGTGTGTCCGCTTGTAAGACGCTTTCACCACGTTCCCGTCGGCATCCGGCCATTTCACCTGCAGGACATAGGTGGCGCGCGCTTCGTTGATCTCCGCTGCCAGTGGAACGTGCTTCCGTTCGAGAGCGACGGACAAAATCCCGTCAAACCCTTCCATCGGCTCAATGTAAACTGACGGCACAGCGTTTTCCTCGCTGCGGCTCGCCGGCTGCAACGCTGCTGCCGAGCCATCCGGAGGCACATGCCCCGCGGAAAGCGCCTGATCGGCGGACCCGGAATCCGGCTGCGTCACGGCGTGGCAGGCCAACCCATTCACCACGATTTCATTGGCAAAAATGAAGTTCCCCGAAGCCGCCATATCGCGGCACTGCATCGGCACATTCGCGGCTTGCTGCTGTCCCATCGCAGCACCCGAGGTGAACAAGATTGCGGCAAACAAACTGGCGGCGGCTTTCATGGCATTCCCTCCAACAACAGTGTGCCGAAATGAAACGCCGCGCGAAATGTTACGTTCGTACCAATTTTCTCCCAATGTTTTCCAGCCATTTCTCAACAAATTCGCACAAATGCGAGGACTGGCAGCACTGGTGTCTCGCTCGCTCCGCGATTATGCCGCGTACACTCGCACCCGAGCACGCTCGCCTTCTTCAGCGCGTTCGCCAGCGCGGCCCGCAACCATTTGGGAGTGCGGGGGCTTGCCTCCGCCTTTGCACCGCGAGGTTTGCCTTGCCGCGATCGCCCATAAGGACTCACGGCGCACTCGGGACACCCGCAGCAGCAGCCGAAGCCAGAAAATAGCCGGGCCGCGTTCGCACCGTAACGTCCGGCCTCGTGACCGTCACCTTAATCTCGTGAAAACCAGCCGTCTGCTCCGAGGACGGCCGGTAGCTCAACACATATTGCGCGTGCAGCTCGCTTCCAATGCGATCCAACGCGCTGCGCACCGCACGGTCTCGAATCGCGCGATAGTGCACTCCGCCGGTAGCGGCCGCGGCCAATTCGAGTTGATGATTCTTGATCTCGTTCGTCCCACGCGTGACCAACCAGATTGCCGGCGTTGCCAGATCAAAATAAGGGCGGCCCAGGGGATCTTGGCCCGCTCCGTGCGTCGAAATCGGCGGCAGCGGCTTGGGCAGCTCGATCGGCGGCAACTTTTCTCCGCTGTTCAGGCCAGTCGTGCCAAACCGCAAATCCGCAGACGTGCTGCTCGGACCCACCGCATAAATCGCCACGTTTGCCAGCTCCGCATCGCGCAGTACCAGTCCCAGCTTCGCATCGCTCGCTATGTCCTGCGATTCACCCACGATCAACATCACCCGCCGATAATGCACCGGCTGGGCCTTCAGCAGCTCCACGGCTTCTGCCGTTGCGTCATATAGCCGCATCTCCGGCGCCTCGAACTCCACGCCGGAAATCGCGCGCGCCACCGCGTCGTGGTCCTGCGTGAAGGGCTGCCGCACGTCCACCGTGCTGTCGTAAGTGATCACCGCCGCTTCGCCGTTCAAAGCCATTACGGTTTCGCTGAAGATGCTGCCGATGCTATGAATCACCGGCGCCATCATCCGCACGTGCGAACTGGTTTCGATCACCAGTGCCACGGCCAGTGGGTCCCCGCCCAGATCCCAACGATCAATCGTCTGCTCCACTCCGTTGTCGAAGACGCGAAAATCGTTTTGCGCAAGATCAAGAACCAAGTCACCGTGCTTATCAAGCACGGTGACCGCCGCTACTACCTCATTCGTCTGCACGCGGATCTTGTTTTGCTCGGTCGCAAGGCTTTGGGCCTTTTCCGTCGCTTGCGACGCCTCCCCTGGCCGTCCGGGATTTTGCCGCTGCCAGCCGGCCGCACACACTACGGCCGCGATCAGAAGAGCCACGCTGGCTCCGGCGACTCGAGTTGTCCGCGCCATATTATTCGCTGTGATTCCCCGCGCACACGCGGCGTTGCCTTCGCGATTCTCCCCGCCACGGCTCCCGACATCGCCGTTGGAACATTCCGCCTCGATTTCGCGTATCTTGAGCTGCATGCAAAAGGGGGCACAATGATGCTGCATTCAAATGCGATTCTCCGCGCTAGCGCCACGCGCGTGGTTTTCTCAGCGCTACTAGCGCTGCTTCTGGCCGCAGCAATTCCGCTGGCAGCTCAAGACCAGAAAGATTCCCAGCAATCCGATACCTCGAAAGATCAAGACGGCATCGGTTTCAATCTCGGCAAAAATGCCAGCGCCAAAGACGTCGGCCTGCCCATCTATCCCGGTTCTCGCCGCCACCAGGACACCTCCGACGACAGCTCCGCTCTCAATATGGGCCTCTGGGGCGGCTCGTCCGGTTTCAAACTCTTCGTTCTGAAAATGGAGACGCCCGACGCGCCCGACAAAGTCGCGGCCTTCTACCGCAAAGCGTTGGCCAAGTACGGCACGGTCCTGGATTGCAGCAATCCTCCGACCTCGGACGCCGCCGCCGAGAACAACAAGAAATCGAAAGCCCTAACCTGCGAAGACGAAAAGCCTAAGTCCGGCGAGATCTCGCTCAAATCCGGCTCCAAAGCCAAAGAGCACGCCGTCGGCATCCAACCCAACGGCACTGGCACAACCTATCAACTGGTTTACGTAGAAACCCGCGGCACCGACGACTAGCGATCAACCCCCGGCAAACGGACCCCGGTGGCCACTCCTAAACCCCCAGTGCTATCATCCCCCGTGTCCTTATCTTGAGGGGGGCGTATGAATCTCGTCTCGCGAAGGCGCAGCAACGCAGCAGCAAAATCCTTAGCCGCTCTATTTGCACCCGTCTTTCTTTTCGTCGCCATCACCGCCGCGCAAACACAAACTCCCACGCCGTCCCCAGCCCTTCTAGTCCTGAATAAAGCCGCAAACTCCCTCGCCATCGTGGATCCAGCAACAAAACAAGTCGTCGCGCGCATCGGCACCGGCGAAGGTCCGCACGAAGTCGCCGCCTCCGACGACGGCAAGCTAGCCTTCGTCACCAATTACGGCGCGAAAACTCCCGGCCACTCCCTCTCGGTGATTGACCTCCTCGCGCAAAAAGAAATTCATCGTGTGGACCTGGGTCCGCTAGGCCGTCCGCACGGCGTTCTCTTCGCCGATGGCGAACTGTATTTCACCGCCGAGCTCAACAAGTTGATTGCCCGCTACGATCCCGCCGCCGATAAATTGGACTGGCTCCTGGGCGTCGGTCAAAATCGCACCCACATGCTCGTGCGCACCAAATATCTAAATGAATTCTTCACTTCGAACGTTGACTCCGATACCGTCACCGCCATCGAGAAAAGCTCCGACCCCTCCGGCTGGAAGGAAACCAACATCTCCGTCGGCAAAGGTCCCGAAGGTGTTGACATTTCCCCCGATGACAAAGAAGTCTGGGCCGCGAATTCCGGCGACGGCACCGTCTCCGTGATAGACACGGCCACCAGCAAAGTAATTCACACCTTCAACGTGCACACCAAGCACTCCAATCGCCTAAAATTCACCCGAGACGGCAAGCTGGTCCTGATCTCCGATCCTGCCACCGATGAGCTAATGATCGTGGACTCCGCCGCCAGAAAAATCATCAAACAACTCAACGTAGGCCGCGGCCCCGGCGGAATCCTGATAGCTCCCGCGGACGATGTCGCCTACGTAGCCCTCGCTGGCGACAACGCTGTTGCCGTAATTGACCTTCACAAACTGGAAATCACAACGCGCATCCCCACAGGTGAAGGCCCAGACGGCCTGGCGTGGGCCCAGCGCCACTGACCCGAGCTTTCCTCGGTTTTCTCTGCGTCCTCTGCGTTGATGTTTTGCCGCTGCCGTCGCGTTTCTGCTGGACAAGGCGCTCACGTCGCCATACCCGCGCATTCTCCGTGCCCTCTCTGCTTTTCTCTGTGCCCTCTGTGTTAATCTTTCGCGGTTGCCTTAGCAGTTGAATTCGTCGCATTCCGCGAAACTAGCGGCCGCCGTCATTTCCTCATCAAGGAGCACGCACAAATGGAATTTCGCACTCTAGGACGTTCCGGCCTGAAAGTCCCCGTCCTAAGTATGGGCACCGCCACCTTCGGACAAGGCGACGAATTTTTCCGCGCCATCGGCTCTTCCGACGTCTCCGAAGCCACGCGCCTCGTGGACATCTGCCTGGAAGCGGGCGTCAACATGTTTGACACTGCCGACATCTACCACGGCGGCCACTCCGAAGAAATCCTCGGCAAAGCCATCGCCAAACGCCGCGAAAAAGTTCTCATCTCCACCAAAGCCACTTTCAAAACGGGTCCCGGCCCGAACGAGATCGGCTCATCCCGCTATCATTTAATCCAAGCCTGCGAAGCCAGCCTGCGCCGCCTCAACACCGATTACATTGACCTCTACCAGATGCACGGCTTCGACGCGCTCACTCCCGTCGAAGAAACTCTTAGCGCCCTCAACGATCTCGTCCACAGCGGCAAAGTCCGTTACATCGGCTGCTCGAATTTCTCCGGCTGGCACCTCATGAAGTCCCTCGACGTCTCCGAAAAATATGGCTGGGCCCGCTACGTCGCGCACCAGGCCTACTACTCCCTCGTCGGACGCGAATACGAATGGGAACTAATGCCGCTCGGCCTCGATCAAGGCGTCGGCTGCGTTGTCTGGAGCCCGCTCGGCTGGGGTCGTCTCACCGGAAAAATCCGCCGCGGCAAGCCGCTGCATGAAACCAGCCGTCTGCACAAGACCGCCGAGATCGGGCCGCCGCTCGCGGACGAGTATGTTCATAAGGTAGTGGACGTGCTCGACGAAGTCGCGAAGGAAACCGGCAAAACGATCCCGCAGATTGCCCTCAACTGGCTCCTGCAGCGCCCCACCGTGTCAAACGTAATAATGGGCGCACGCAACGAAGAACAGTTGAGCCAAAACCTCGGCGCAGTAGGCTGGAATCTCTCCGCGGCTCACATCGCGAAACTAGACGCCGCCAGCGCCACCACCCTAGCCTACCCCTACTGGCACCAGCGGCAATTCACAGACCGCAACCCGCCTCCCACACCATAAGCGGAAAGCGTAGCGCCGGCTTGTCCTGAGGAACGGAGGGCCGCCGCTGTACGATCACAACCCCGCCAGCGCGCATCGAACCCACTACTCACTCAAACTGCTTCCGAAATTGCGCCAATTGCTCCCGCAACTCCGCAACTTCCTCTCGCAGCTTCGCGACCTCATTCTCCAATCGCGTTATCCGCTCGAGCTCGCTCGCGGCAGAAATGCGCTCCAGCGCACGATCCTGCTCGGCATCTCGCGCCACTTCCGCATCGCCACCACCGCTCTCATCGCCCGACAACAACTGCACATACCGCGACTCCTTCGTCCCCGGCCGGCGCGCCAGCACTCGCGCCAACGCCGGCTCGCGGCTCATCAATTTCTGTAGCGCGGCCTGCACATCGCTCAAATCATCGAAGTGAAACATCCGTTCCGCGCGCCCGCGCAATTCGCCGGGCGTCTGCTCGCCGCGCAGCAACAGCACGCACAGCACCGCAATCTCCGGCCGCGTAAAATTGAAAGCCTCCTGCAAACGATGTTCGTATTTCCGCACGCGGCTATCGCTGGTATTCGCCGCTCCGGCTAATTCCATGTCGCTCAACCTGCGCATCGCCTGCGTCACTTCCTCTTCGCTGAGGTTCATCACCGGCTCGCGATTCGACTTCTGATTGCACGCGTTTACCAGCGCGTTCAACGAAAGCGGATAATACTCCGGCGTAGTAATCTCCTTCTCCACCAGCGCCCCCAACACCCGCGCCTCAACTTCCGTCAGCCGTGTGTTCGTAGTCAATGTCCAGCGCCCTCTTTCATAAGAGATGTGTCCGGAAGACCACGGCTTTCCATTCTCCACAGCAACGCGAATATCCGCGCCACGCTAACGCTGGCGCGACGAAGATCAGCGCGGATTCGTCAGCACGCCCCGCAGCACCGCAAACTTCCCGTCAATCGCGCCCGTCTTCAAATGCGAAATATCCAAGCCAAGAATGTGCGCCACAAGTGGATATACATTCACATTCTCGAACGGCGGTAGCTTCACTCCCGCCCGAATGTCCGGCCCTGCGGCATAAAAAATCGCCTTCATCTCCGGCATATGCGCGGGATCGTAGCCGTGCATCCCTACCGGAGGCATATTCCCGTGCCCGGCCATCGCCGGATTTCCCATCGCCCCGTCCGGCGGCGGAGGCGGTGCGCTCACACGCAAAAGATACGGCCCCGTCGCGACGACCACCGGGTCTCCCTCTCGCGGATTGCCGTCGAAATGCAGGTGCTCCGGCACATGGCCGCTGCGATAAACCTGAAACTTCTCACTCTTGCCCTTCAGGCTGTCGTAAATCTTCGCCGCGTCCGCCTCCGACTTCGCATACATAAACGCTTCTGCGGACTTCTCCAGCAGCGCGTGGTCAAAATACTGATCCAGATCAACCCAATCCCCCTCCGCCTTGATCATCCCGTGGTCTGCCAGCACAATCACGTCCAGCGGCAACTTCAGCTGCGCCACGCCCGCTTCCAGTCGCCCGATTTCCTTGTCCACTTCATGCACCGCGCCGGCAACCTCCGGGCTGTCCGGCCCGTGCGCGTGTCCCGCGCTATCCACGTCGCTGAAATATAACGTGATGAAATGCGGGCGTTGCGCCGGCGGCAATCGCAGCCACTCCAGAACCTGTTCCACGCGCTTCTCGTTCGGATATTTCGCGTCGTACTTCATGTAATACGAAGGCCGTACTCCCTGAATATCCGCTTCGGATCCGGGCCAGAAAAAACAAGCTGCCCGCATGCCCTGTTCTTCCGCTAAAACCCACAGCGGCGTGCCGCCGTACCACGTGCCATCATCTTCGGCCTGGGGATCTCTGTAGCTGTAAACCTGCTTGCGCTGTGGATCGTAGAAGACGTTCCCGACGATTCCGTGGTGCTCCGGATAGAGTCCCGTCACGATCGTGTAATGGTTTGGAAATGTGATCGAGGGATATGCCGGAATCATTCCATCCGGAGCGCTCGCTCCGCGCTCGCCCAGAGCCAGTAAATTCCTGGCCTCATATTTTCGCGCGTAGTCAGAGCGGAACCCATCGAGCGAAACCAGAATCACGTAATGCTTGGCCTGCTGCGCGCTCGCATTCGGTCCATGCTCAACAACTATGGGCGGCGCCAGGACTGGCGCTGCTTGCTCCTGCGCCATTTTCCCGCCGCGCACCATGCCCGGCGCGAGACTCGCCCCAACACCTGCCAGCGCCAACATCCACAAAAGCGACGTTGACGCCATCGTCCGCTTCATATTTTTATGATTTATTCGCATCCGCGAATCCCTTTGCCACGTCACATGCTATGACTGACCCGCCCGCTACGGCTGGTTTGCTCACCGCTGTTCAGGGTGCCAGTATACGTAATGCAGCCGCCCGGCCGAACGATAAAGGAGAATTTGCCATGTCCAAACTAGCTTTGTACGTGCCGTTGGAAGCGAAACCCGGCAAAGAAAAGGAAGTCGAGCAATTCCTGCAGAGCGCCC
Organism: uncultured Acidobacteriota bacterium; assembly: GCA_963804655.1. Taxonomy (GTDB): domain Bacteria; phylum Acidobacteriota; class Terriglobia; order Acidiferrales; family UBA7541; genus Palsa-295. Next base: position 628,589 of record CAWDRE010000006.1, read on the forward strand.
TGCCGCTGGTCGAGGCAGAACCGGGCACCATCACGTGGTTCGCGCTGCGCATGAGTCCCACGATGTTCGGAATTTTCGACACCTTCAACGACGACGCCGGCCGCCAGGCCCACCTGTCCGGCAAAGTCGCCGCTGCGCTGATGGCCAAAGCTCCCGATCTGTTCGCGAAACCGCCCGAAATCAACAAAATTGAAATCCTGGCGTCCAAGATTCCTGGCGGCACGATGCACAAAGCTTCCGCGTAAATCTATCGCCGCTCCGGTGGCGTTCGTTTGCCCGCTGGCTCCGCTCGGCCTGCAGGCTCTGCGTCCGCTCAACCCAACCCGCGCAACACTTGCGCTTGCGCACGGGCGCGTCTAGCTTCCCGGTACAGGTTCCCCATTCGCCGCATTCGCCACATTCGGCCGTGCGATTCTTGCAACCATATGGCATAATGTATCGTCTAACGATATGTAGCCCGAATACGAGCTATTCATTATAGAAAGAGGCCCCAATATGATTGCAATGGAGAATGGTCTAAATACCCTGAGCGCTCACAACGCCCCGGGGCAGCAGGAACCGGAGGAAACTCCGGAAAACGAACTTCCGCACACTCTGGACGAGATTCAGAGGCGTGCGTTTAGGATTCATCGCCGGCACGGCGGCGTGTATGGCGGATATACCCTCGAAGAATGGTTGGAAGCTGAACACGAGTTGGAGCACGAGGAGAGTCCGGCGCCCGGCAAGATTGACCGCGTGCACTGATCGGGCACCTGAACTACTTTCCGGATTGCGGGAAAGATCCGTGCAAAAGCGCGTCAGCTGGAGTGTGCCTTACCTGTCCAGCCGGCTCCCGATGAACTTCCCGGCAACCTAAATCCTCGCGATTCCTCGCGCCTATCGCGTATCCATCACCCACCCGTTTTCAGGAACTGAATTTCTGCGTTGAACTGCTGGATCACTCCGTAGCACTCGCAAGCCGATCCCTCGAGTTTCTTGCGGCTGAGGATCTTTACCGCCCCGCGCGTGTACTCGATATTCTTCTTCCGTTGCAGTATCCCCGCCGCCAAACTCACGCTGGGTCGATCAGTGCCCAGCATCGTGGCCAGAAAATCGTGCGTGATCAGGATCGACCCGTTGTCCACCCGGTCTTGCGCCATCAGCAGCCAGCGCGCGAGTCGTTGCTCCACATCGTGCAGCCGGTTGCACGCTGCCGTCTGCGCCACCTGAATCCCCTGGACCACCGCATAACGGCTCAGCGTCATCTGAAATTCCGGCGCATATTTCAGCGCATTTTGCAGCGCGCTGACCTTCACCCGGAAACCCGCCCCCGCAATCTGCACCACTTCGCGCAGAGGGCTGCGCGTCAGGCACACGGCGGAGGGTATTCCCGCCGCTCCCTCGTTCCCCACCACCGCCGCTTCCACCGTTTTTCCGTCTTCCATGGCCACTACCAGCGATATCAGCCCGGAATTCGGGAAATAAGCGAAGTTCAAATGCTCGCTGGGTTCATGAAGAATCCAGTGACGGGGGAGTCCCACCGCTTCTAAATGTGGTCCGATGGCGGAAAATTCGTTGTCGGGAATGGCTAAGAGGATCTTGTTGCCGACCGGCTTGCCGTCGGGAGTAGTTCGTTCCGGAAAATTCGCCGTCTTTCTACGGTCACTCTGATGCACTAGTAGTCCTGGTCAGTTTTGGCATGGCCGGAACTCTAGATGTTGCGGATAGTTGTGTCTGTCGGACGCCAAACAATCAACCAGAAATTATGGCAGGCCCAGCACGGGATTAAATTGCTCGATCACTCCATAGCATTCGCAAGCGCACTCCTGCAGTTTCTTGCGATCCAGAATTTTCACCGCGCCGCGCTTGTACTCCAGAATTCCCCTTTTCTGCATTCCGCTGGCCGCCAGGCTCACGGTGGGCCGGTCGGTTCCCAGCATGGTCGCCAGAAAATCGTGGGTTATCGGCAAATACGCGGAGTCCACTCGGTCGCGCGTCACCAGCAACCAGCGCGCCAGGCGTTGCTCGATGCTATGCAACCGGTTGCAAGCCGCCGTTTGCGAAATTTGCATGCCCAGAACCACAGCATAGCGTCCCATTAACATCCGCAATTCCGGCGCGGCGCGCATCAGATGTTCCACCGCCGATGCCCCGATGCGGAATCCATTGCCTCCGATCTGAACCACTTCGCGCACAGAGCTCGTGCGCAACCCCACAGCCAGCGCGGCCCCCGAAAAACCTTCGCGCCCGACCACACCGACTTCCACCGTTCTGCCGTCTTCGGTCACCACCACCAGCGAAATCATCCCGCAATTGGGAAAGTACGCGTACTGGACGTCCTGACCCGGTTGGTGAAGATTCAGATGGTCCGGCAGCTCCAGATACTCGAGCGCGGGACGAACGGCGTCGAATTCGTGGTCAGGAAGCGACAATACGAGGTTATTGGCCACAGGATGCCCGTGTGGACCTGTTCGTTGCGCGACGTTCGGCTCCAAAACACTCTTTTGGCTCATCTGAATCCCTTCATCCCTAGGGAATTTACTGTAAGAGGCCTGGTACGAGCGTAGCGCATATGCAAATTCTGTCCATACATCATCTACGGTATTCCACACGGCTTGCGCGCAATGTAGGATGCCCGACATTACCTGACACTGGGGAATGGGTCTGGCATCCGATGGCTCGAATTCTGATTACCGACGATCACGCGGAAGCGCGCCGTGGCGTGCGCAGGCTGCTCGAGGGGCACCCCGGCTGGGAAGTCTGCGGCGAGGCCGAAAACGCTTTGGAGGCGATCGAAAAGGCGGCTGCGCTCAAACCGGACCTCGTCATCCTCGATCTGAGCATGCCGAAAATGTCTGGTCTGGAAGCAGGGCGCATCATCCATCGCGCGGCGCCGCAGTTGCCGCTGCTGATGTTCTCGCTGTATGCGGGCGATCCGCAGATGATGGCTGAATTCCGCGACGCCGGCTTTAGCGGCGACGTCAACAAGGCGACAGCGAACTTGCTGAGCGAAGCCGTTGAGACGCTGTTGCGAGGTGGCACGTATTTCCAATCCAGCGCAGTGCCAAGAGCCATCCTTGCCGAAGGCGCCGCATCAGGGTCCCGAGCCGCAGAGGCTCCCAGCGTTGCAGCGCGGGTATCGTCCAGCGCTACAGCCGCTACCGCGGCGCCGAACACATCGGCAAACGCCGCGGCCGACTCGTCTGGCGTTTCGTCTGGTGACTCCTCCGGTGATGCAACGAGCGGCAATCCGCCTCTGATAGGCTCCGACGGCGGACCACAAAATTCCTGACGCGTTCCTCTTTTCGTCCTCAGAGCCGCTGCACAATTCCCGCTGCTCCTCCACGAAACGACGCGCCCCGCGCGTCCAGACTGCTTCCCTGCCCTGCACGCGCGCGCCTGCATCCATGCTACAATTAAAACTCCTTGCTCTCCGTTAACAACATCACGATGCGCTACGGCGCCAGAATCTTGTTCGAAGACGTGAGCACCACGTTCTTTGCGGGGCGGCGCTACGGCATCACCGGCCCCAATGGCGCGGGCAAATCCACGCTGATGAAGATTCTCACCGGCGAGATCGAGCCCACCAAGGGCGACGTTACACGTCCCAAGAAGCTTGGCATTTTGAGTCAGGACCAGTTCGCTTTTGACGAGCAGCGCGTGATTGACACTGTGATCATGGGCAGTCGTCCGCTGTGGAAGGCGCTGCAGGAGCGCGAAATCCTGTACGCCAAGCCGCACGAGGAATTGACCGACGCGGACGGGATGCGCTTGGGCGAGCTGGAAGGAATTGTCGGCGAGGAAGGCGGCTACACCGCGGAGCCGGACGCTGCGATCCTCCTCGACGGCCTGGGAATTGACGAGCCGCTGCACGAGCGCAAGATGCGCGAGCTGCAGGGCGGACAAAAAGTCCGCGTGCTGCTGGCGCAAGCGCTTTTCGGCAGCCCTCCAGCGCTGCTCCTCGACGAGCCCACGAACCACCTGGACCTGGATTCGGTCCACTGGCTGCAGGATTATTTGTGCGAGTACGAAGGCGTGCTGATCGTGATTTCGCACGACCGCCATTTTTTGAATAGCGTCTGCACGCACACCGCGGACATAGATTACGAGACCGTGATCATGTACAACGGCGGGTACGACGACATGGTGGTGGCCAAGACTTCGATCCGCTCGCGCATTGAATCGGAAAACGCGCAGCGCGAAAAGAAAATCGCGCAATTGAACGAATTCATCGCGCGCTTTTCGGCCGGCACGCGTTCCGCGCAGGCCACTTCGCGCAAGAAAGAAGTCGAGCGGCTGCAGACCACCGAGCTGGCCCGCTCCAACATCGCTCGTCCATACATTCGCTTCAGCATGGACCAGGCTTCCGGCAAGCATCCCCTGGAAATCAAGAGCGTTGCGAAGTCGTACGACGGCGTGAAGGTCTGGGCGCCCTTTTCCGGGGCCGTTTCGCGCGGTGAAAAAATCGCGTTGATGGGCCGCAACGGAACCGGCAAGACCACGCTGCTGAAATCGCTGTTGCGCAATGCCACCGGATTTATTGACGATTCCGACCGGCAATTCCCCGTTGACGGCGGCCAGGTGATCTGGGGCCACAACGTGCTGGTGGGATATTTCGCGCAGGACCACAGCGAATCCATCACGCACGGGATGAACGCGATCGAGTGGTTGCACCAGTTCAAGCCGCAGGCGACGCAGGAAGAATTGCGCGGCGTTCTGGGGCAGATGCTGTTCAGCGGCGAAGACGCATTGAAGCAAACCGCGGCGCTTTCCGGCGGCGAATCGGCGCGGCTGATTTTCTGCAAGCTGATGCTGCAGAAGCCGAATGTGCTGGTGCTGGACGAGCCCACGAACCACCTGGATCTCGAGTCCATCAACGCGCTGAATATCGCGCTGCAGAAGTTCGATGGCACGGTCTTGCTGGTTACGCATGACCACGACGTGATAGACGAAGTGGCAACGCGCATCTGGCACTTCGCCAACGGCAAAGTCGAGGACTTCAAAGGCCCGTACTCGGAATATCTGGAATCGGTGGAAGAAAAAGCCTCGTGAGTGGTGAGTAGTGCTTGGTGAGTGGTGAGTTGCTGTAGCGCCGGCGTCTCGCCGGCTATTTTGAATTCCGTCAACTGCACCAAGGTTGCGACGGTCAGCCCGCTGTTCCTGCCTGATTGACCGTTTTCCTCTTACTCTTACTTTTGAGCTTCGCTCCCTGTTGGGAGATTGCGCTTTTGGCGTTGCTGGTTCCGTGGCCTTCGGATCGATCACCCCAAGCGCACAGCCAAGAGTGGCTGTGCCACCCCCGTCCCGATTGTTGGTTGCCGTCGGGCGTAATTCGCGGCTCGGAAGATCCAGCGCTTTCGAATGGCGCGCCAGGCCTAGCAAAAAATGACGATTAGAACGTGTGCCGGGTGTTTGTTTTCTGCTGGTTAGAACGCTTTCTAATCGCGGGGTGTGACGATTAGAAAGGCGGTGGCGAGTGATGAGTGACGAACGAGAGGTGCGCGAAGAGACGCCGATGTAACAATGTGACACGCGGTCTTGTTGGATGCGCGGGAGACGTGGAACGTGCGCCGGGCGGGTGGCGAAGGGCGCGGGGCGTTTTTTGGCGAGGGATTTCCCTGTTGGTTGGGTCGGTCTGCCCGTCGGCGATGTGGCAGAGCGCATGTGGCGTCCTTGGCGGGCCGGAAAAGTGGCCCCGGGCTATTTTATCACATTTACCCAGTGATTACTAGAGCTAGGTGGCAGAGTGTGTGTTCCGCGGTCGCGTTTTAAGCCGGGAGCAGCACGTCAAAGTCTCGCAGGGCGGGCGCGGGTGGTATGCGCGTTTTCGGGCGCCGGGGCGGGTGGCAGGGCCGCCCGCCCGCCGAAATCTCTCGCTGGATTGAACATACGGATTAAAATGCGCTGTGCGATGGTGTCCATGGCCGAAAGACTTTTTATCGTGTATTTGAACGGCGCGCCTGACCCGATGGACCGCGCGTACCATCAGCCCGTCCGCGCGTCCCATATTGAGGTGAGCGACGGATACCTTGTGTTCACCAATGCAGACGGCGAACTCTGCGCATTGTTTGCATTGTCAGCGGTGCGGAACTGGCGCGAAGCCGACAAGTCCGAACTGCAAGAGTAGCGCCGGATTAAGCAACGCCAGGACCCCGCCTGTTGCGAATTCAAAACCGGATCGAGCGCGAAACCTCGAAAACAGCGCGGGAAAGGCACCGCGAAAGGAATGGCGCTCCGCGCCGTCCTTTCCCAGCCCTTACGGGCTGGGCTAATTTCTGCCGCGCCTCCGGCGCTGGTTGTTTGCCAGGACACATGACGGGCCCGTTCGGTATGTCTCGTGGCAAAGCGCCGTCGAGACAAATTCAAAAGCCCCACGCTTCCCGAAAACCAAAATCGGGAAGGATGGGGCAGCCAGGAAAATCTCTTGGGGCTTATTTTGGCGGCCTGCGTGAGGACGTGCCACCCGCCAACCAACCAGCGCCGGAGGCGCGGCAGATATTAGCCCAGCGCGTTAGCGCTGGGAACGTATGGTTACGGGAGTGCGAGCGCCGTAGGTGCGACACTTAGCCTAGGGCATATTTTGGATCGAAATCGGGGATGGTTGTAAACCAAACCCGCGACCCGTCGGCTAGGCAACGAACACAGGGACTTTGCAATCATCCCATGTTACCAGATATGCATGCGTCATTTGACCATGCCACATCTCCGGACGAAGCGACGACGTGACAGTGCCTGCGCGCGAATCGTGATTGGAGTTGATCTTCTCGACCCGCGTGCCGGTTTGGAAGTGCGCCGGAAGGTTGCGGTGTCCGGGCTTGCCCCTCGGTTGTGATGTTCGTACTTTTTCCCGCCCGGCATCCCCTCCCCCGGGGTGCTGCGAATCAGGGCCACCGTGAAAGTACCAAATATAAGAGTGCGCCGAGAATCGTTATCCACGCGGAAATCCTAGCACCGTATTTCACCGGGAATTTCTGCACTGGGCCGACTGATCGATAACTCAGAACAAAGAAGAGAAGTGACAGGAATAAAGCGAGAAAGGCAAGCGCCTGCACCGATCTTAAATGATCCATAAACGCGAGCACGTAAAGACATAGGCTTGAGAAGATCCACGGGATGAAAATGGCGATCAGCCGCTTCGATCCTTCCATCAGAATCTCCTTAGGCTAGTAGATGTCCGGTGCCGCAGGTGCCGTTCGAGCCGGTGGCGGTGGCGTTACGATATTATTGTAAGCAGTTCTACCGCCCATGTACAAGCTTCCAGCAGCGACAGCGCCGCCATAGATGTCCTTGGCGGCCATCGCAAGCGAAACAGCAGGACCGTGTGGGTCTTTTGCCAAGCTCCTGACCGCAGTTGCTCCGCTAACGGCATCTCCCACGCTGTTTGCCTGTCGTACGTTGCCCCCGTTCACAACCGCAACCGTCGCACTGGTCGGATTTTGGGCCATATCCATTGCCTCCTTCATTCCAGAAGTATCTCCGCCACCCGTTGCGCCGACGGCTGCGTCAGAACTACCCTTAGCCAAGAAACCAGAGCCCGCCAGCACTCCGGCAATAACCTCACCGATTCCGACTTCTGGTTGAAGAATGCCCACGATAATGCCGATACCCACCACGGCTTCACCCGCGCCTTTGGCCATTTGTTTCTTGTCGGGGCGGGTGGCGCACCCATTCAGCAGAGGCACGCAATCGCCTTTAGGTTTTGGGGGTGCCACATCCCTTTGCGCAGATTGCAAAGGGTGCGTGGCACAACGTTAAGTCCTACCCCTCCGCCCCGCAGCCTAAAAACGACGGCGGGATATGATGCGAGGGTCGGCTAGGCCGATCTCTATTCACGCGAAGAGTTTCTCGATCGTGACCATGGGGAGAAACAGTTTCAGGGGATGGCTGGGGAATGGTTGGAATCCCCATTTTTTGTAGAAGGCTGTACCGGATTCACTTTTGGCATCCACTATGACGGCCCATGAGGCGGCCTTAGCGCTAATCGCCACGCAGCGCTGCGAGGCATCCGCCAGCAGCAAATCACCCGCGCCGGTTCCGCGCTGTGCGGTGTGCCGCGCGAGCCTTCCGATTAAAGTTGCTGGGATTTGATCGTGCCTGGTCAGCTTGCGTGCGATTTCGCCGGGAATTTCACCGGTCAAGATGGAATATTGGGACAGGGTATAAAATCCCGCGATGTTTATTCCGTCGGCTGTCATTACGAAGACGGCTGCCAGTTTCTTGTGCTGGTCCTGGCGCGCCTGGGTCTTAAGATAGTTTTCTAAAACAGGCTCCTCGCAAGAAAAAGCCGCCCGGTGATGCGCGGATCCGAGCGGCTGAAAAATGAACTTCGGTTTCTCTTTGACTTCGTGCAATTAGCGCCGTACCTGCTTTTTGTAACGAGCCACCGCGGATTTGGCGTAGCGGTTGGGGGTGGGCGGGTTGGTCAGCGCCTGGAAAAACACCTGGCGATCTTTCGCGCGCAGACGAAGCGATTCAGTTTCCCGGATTATTTCGGTGGCGGCCTCTTGCAGCATGCTGATGGCAAAGTCCGTAACGGTGGTGCCGCGGATTTGCGCGGCGCGCGCGAAAAGCTTCTTCTGGTCAGGAGTGGCGCGGATTTCCAGGCGCTTGGATCTTACGGGTACGTTCGTGGTGCGCGACATGCGGGCCTCCCAAGATAACGACAGTGTACGGCAAATTGCCGGGCAGATCAAGGGGGCGGTGCGGCAAATTGCCGTACATCCATGGCTTCTTGCGACGCTCGGAAAGCGGGCGCGGCAAGCAGCGCCCCTACGGACCCGCCGGGCGGCGGGGACATTTTGCGCACGATTCGCAAATCATCTGCGGCGGCGAAATGCGAAGAGAGGTCCCTCGCTGCGCTCCCTTCGCACCCGCTCTCAGGGCGAGCGGGATGACACATTCAAGAAGGAGCGAAGAGGCGGGGCGTCGCCGGGGTTACTGACTGCGAAGAGCACAGCCTGAAGGCTGTGCCTCCAAAACAGAAGAGAGGTCCCTCGCTGCGCTCGGGATGACAAATTTAAGAGGGCGCGGGGAGCCCACGCTAGAGCGGGAGGTTGATTTTGTGGAGGAGGGCTGGCCAGCGGGGGTCGGATTTTACGGAGTCGAAGGCTGGGAAGCGGATTACGGCGGTGAGTTCGTCGTCGCGATCGGCGTAGGCTTGTTCGAGATTTGCGAAGGTTTTGTCGCGATTGCCGGCCAGGGCGAAGGCGACGGCGGCGTTGGCGGGCAGCGTGCCGTCACCGATAGCGTCCATGAACTCGGCGAAACCTTTGGCGTCCGGGCTCCACGAACGGGCGGCCAGCAGATTACCGGCGGGCCCTGCTTTTCGCAAGGAGCTTACGGCGTCGGCGAACTGGCCCTGGGTGGCTTGAAATTGCGCGAGATAGAAAAGCGCGGGCCCGAAATTGGGATCGCGCTCGAGGATTTGAGCGAACTGCTCGCGGGCCTCGGGATACTGGTGAGCGTCCATCAGGGAGAGGGCGTAATTGGTCCTGACGATACCCGCGAGGGGATCGAGGGCGAGCGCGAGGCGGAACTGGTCGAGGGCCTGGTCGAGCTGATTGGTGGGCATCAGATAATTGAGTGCGTAAAAATAGTGGGCGTTGGAGTTGTTGGGGTTGAGGTCTATCGCGCGGCGAAACTCCGGCTCGGCAGCGCTCCATTTCCAGGCGGCGCCCAGCGCGTTGGCGCGCGCCACGTGCGCTTCCGAACTGGAATCGTCCAGCGCGACCGCTTTTTGGGAAGCCTGATCCGCCAGAGGCAGCGCTTGCGCGGGAGCAATCAGGCGTCCGTAACCGGCAGCGACGATGTAGCTGGTGGAAAGTCCCGCCCAGGCGAGGGCGTAGTTGGGATCGGCGGCCACCGCTTGCTGGAACAGGTCAACGCTCTTCAGAATTCCGGGCTTGGTGCGCCCGTACAACTGCTGCTGTGCCTCGAGGTAGAGACGGTAGGCGTCGGGATTGCTGGTGCCGGCGCTGCCCATTTTTGCTTCGGCGTCGCCGGTCATGTTGACTTGCAGTTTTTTCGCGACGTCGCGGGTGATGTCGCTCTGCACCTGGGTGACGTCGGCCATCCTGCGTTCGTAGTGAGCGCCCCAGATTTCCGAGCCGTCAGTGGTATTGACCAGGTCGGCTTGCACGGCGACGGTGTCGCCATGCTGGGTGACGCGGCCCATGAGCACCGAGCCTACGTCGAGATCCTTGCCGATTTTTTGCGGATCGTCTTCGCTATTTTTGAAGCGAAAGACGGTGCTGCGGGCGAGGACTTTCACGTTGGGCAGCTGGGAAAGAGTGCCGATGAGGCTTTCGGTGAGGCCGTCGGTGAGATATTCGTTGCCGGGGTCCGCGGTGGCGTTGACGAACGGCAGCACGGCGATAGAGGTGATTTTCTGCGACAACGCGCGGCCGTGAAGGAAGTAATAGCCGAGGCCGATGGCCAGAGCTAGCGCCGCGGCGACGGCGCCGCCGATCCAGAATTTGCGCGCAGCGCCGGCGGAGGCAGCGGCAGCGGCGGGGATCGTCGCCGAACCGGAGGACGTTGCGGCGGGCGACGCGGCGCTCGCGGCGCTGGCCGCCGCGGAGACAGCGCCGGAGTTGGCGGCGGAGGCGTCGCTGACGCGCGCCGAGTGGCCGGAATCCTGTTCACGTTTCAAGCGCGCGAGGTCGGCGCGAATGTCCGCGGCGGACTGGTAGCGCAGATTGCGGTCTTTTTCGAGGGCTTTGTTGACGATGCGCTCGAGTTCGGCGGGCGTTTCCGGATTCAGGCGCGCGGGCGCGGCCACGGCGCCATCGAGAATCGCTTTGAAAATGACGCCGGAGGTTTCGCCGCGGAACGGGAGCATGCCGGTGGTCATTTCGTAGAGGACGGCGCCGAAGGAGAAAAGATCGGAGCGGCCGTCGAGTTCCTTGCCGCGGACCTGCTCGGGAGACATGTAAGCGACGGTGCCCATGGTGCTGCCGGGGCTGGTGAGGTGTGCGGCGGTGTCGCCGATGGTGGCGCCTTCGGTGGAATCCACGGCGATCCTGGATGCGGAAGAACCCGGGGCGGTGAAGGTGACCTTGGCGAGGCCGAAATCGAGAATTTTGGCGTGGCCGCGTTTGGTGACGAAGATGTTGGCGGGCTTGATGTCGCGGTGCACGATGTGTTCGGCGTGCGCGGCATCGAGCGCGTCGGCAATTTCGATTGCGAGAGCGAGGAGATCTTCGGTGTCAATGGGGCGGCCGTTGATGCGGTGCTTGAGCGTCTGGCCATCGAGAAATTCCATGGCGATGAAGGCCTGGCCGTCTTGTTCGCCGATGTCGTAAATCGTGCAGATGTTGGGATGGTTCAGGGCGGAGGCGGCTTGGGCTTCGCGCTGGAACCGCGCGAGCGCTTGAGGATCGCCGGAGACGTCCTGCGGAAGAAATTTGAGGGCGACGAAGCGTTTGAGGCGCGTGTCTTCGGCTTTGTAAACGACGCCCATGCCTCCGCCGCCGAGTTTTTCGATGATGCGGTAGTGCGAGATAGTCTGGCCGATTGGAGACGGAGTGTCTGGCATGCGCGGACATATTAGGTGGGGGTGAGAGGTAAGTCAACGAACGCGGGAGTGGATGCGCAGGGCGCGGGGTGCGTTATTTGCCGGTGTCGGTGAAGCGGACGGCGTCGGTTTTTACTGAGCTGCGGACGATGGCTATGTATTTTCCGTCTGGGGAGTAGCGGAAGTCCCAGATCATGCCGCTGGTGAAGTGGGTTAGCTGGGTTTCGGGAGCCGTGGCGATGGGCTGCTTTTTCCAGAGATTGGGCACGCCGGTGCGGATGTCCACGAAGGCGACGGCGCGCTCGCCTGGGATCCAACGCGCGAGGCGCGAGCTGGGATCGAAGGTCTCGGCGAGTTCGAGATCGGACTTTGATTCGACGCCGCCCTCAATATTGACGGCGATTATTTTTCCGTTCTTGCCGTTGGATTGAAAGGCAATGTGCTGACCATCGTAAGAGACCATCGGCCCGGCGATGGCAATCCGATCGGAAACTTGCACCGGTTTACCGCCAGACACGGGAACCTTGAAAACGTAGGTGGCGCCAACCTGGGCTTGTCCCAAGTAGAACACCGATTCACCTGCGGCGTCGCATGCGGGCTCCTGCTCGCCGGCACCATTGGTAAGTTTCGTCGAGATTCCGGACTGCAGATCGAGCGTCCAAAGATGTGGCGTGCCGCCAGAATCAGAGGCAAATACGACGGCGCGACCGTGGTCGCAGACAGCGGGTGATTGGTGAAACACCTTGTCGTAAGTCAGCTGCCGCACATTGCCCCCGTCAGCGTCACTGATGAAAAGGTCCCAATTTTCGGAGTGGTCGCCGGTGTAAACGATGCGGTTGTCGGGAGTCCAGGCAATTCCATGCGTACCGTCTAAGTTGCCAAAAGAGACTTGTCTTGCGCTATCAGGAGTTCCGGCCGGCCCCACCCAGACCTCGCTGGCAGGATCACGTTGTACAGCGACGATGGTCCGACCGTTGGCCGCGATCGAGAGCGAGAAATGATCGCTCAGGTCGTTCGAAACACGTCTCACTCTGCCGCTGGGGTAGCTAACAATCCAGACCTGCGCGGAACCGCCGGTCTTCTGCTGCCCGGAAACAAGGTAACCGCTCGCATCGGGGAGCCAGGCGAAGTCAGAAACATGGCGCCACGCTCGGCCACCTGGCAAAGGCTTCTGCGTACCGGTGGCAACATCCACATCGAGAAACTTGCTGTTCATTCCGTCAGAACTAGGGTTGAAAATCAAGGCCGCAATGTCCCGGCCGGATGGCGACCACTCCACATCCTGATATCCGCCGTACGCGTAATCGTCCGAAGAGATTCCGGAACTTTTCCGAACAGCGAGCATTCTTGCGTCGCTGCCGTCCGCGTTGGCCACCATGATGCGCCCCTCGGTTGATGAAACATCGAATGTGGCGTAGGCCATCTGGCGGCCATCAGGCGAGAAGGAGACGCCGGTGTCCGCGGAATCGAGCAGGCGGCGCGGCGTGCCGCCGAGAACCGGGACTTGGTAAACCTTGCCTTTCAGATCGTTCGTGCCGATGGACCAATAATTCAAATAGTTTCCGTCAGGTGTGAATGTGAGGGATCCAATTTCAGCGACCCCGGGAGGAACGATCTGCACCGCGCTGGCTACGTCCATTTGGCGTACCCACAGGCTGAAACGCCCGCGGGTTTTCGAAACATACGCCAAGTAACGGCCGTCGGGTGAGATGCTGGCCGCTATCACGTCGCCGCTGGAGGTGAGGCTGGAGATTTCTGGATTTTGGAAGGCGGTTTGGGCCATGCCGGAGCGGAAGTATCCGCGCCAGTAGAGCGCGCCTGCTGCCGCGAGCAGGATGAACAGGATCGCCGCGGCTGGAATGAAAAATTTTCTGGTGGTAGAAGAGCGCGGGGCATCTGCCACCGCGCCGACGGCAGACACGCGAGTTGATTCAGATGGCGCTTGCGCGGGTGCTGAGCTTGAATCCGCGGCTAAAGTTGCGTGCTTCGCGGAACTGGAGTCCCGCTTCATGCGTTCGAGGTCTGCGCGCATTTCCGCGGCGCTTTGGCAGCGCAGCTTGGGGTCTTTTTCGAGGGCTTTGTTGATCAGCTCTTCGAGCTTTGGCGGGACGTCGGGATTCAGGCGCACCGAAGCGACGGGGGCGCGATTCAGGATGGCTTCGGCGATTACTCCGGAGGTGTCGCCCCGAAACGGGAGCGCGCCGGTGGTCATTTCGTAGAGCACTACGCCGAAGGAAAACAGGTCGCTGCGGGCGTCGAGTTCCCTGCCGCGCACTTGCTCGGGAGACATGTAGGCGATGGTTCCGACGGTGGCTCCGGGACTGGTGAGGAGTTCTTCCGGGGCGGCGGTGGGGAGCGAGGAGGCGCCGATGCCCTGCGCGAGGCGGGACGCGGGAGCGAGTTTGGCGAGGCCGAAATCGAGAATTTTGGCGTGGCCGCGCTTGGTGATGAAGATGTTGGCGGGCTTGACGTCGCGATGGACGACGCCTTCGGAGTGCGCGGCGTCGAGGCCATCGGCAACTTGAATGGCTAAATCGAGGATGGCTTCGATTTCCATCGGGCGGCCGCCGATGCGGTGCTTCAGCGTCACGCCATCGAGATATTCCATGGCGATGAAGGCTTGGCCGTCTTGTTCCGCGATTTCGTAAACGGTGCAGATGTTGGGGTGATTCAGCGCCGAGGCTGCTTGGGCTTCACGGCGAAAGCGTTCGAGGGCCTGGGGGTCGCGCGCGACGTCATCGGGGAGAAATTTCAGGGCGACGAAGCGGTGGAGCGTGGTGTCCTCGGCTTTGTAAACCACACCCATGCCGCCGCCACCGAGTTTTTCGACGATCCGGTAGTGCGAGATGGTTTGGCCGATGCGTGACGGGGTTTCCGCCATTTGCGGACATCTTAGGTTGCGAGTGCGGGCAAGTCAACGAACGGTGAGGATGGCGTATGGGGCCGCGAAAAAGGGACCACCCCCTGCGGCCTACGCTCCTCCGTTCCGTTTTCGACGATACCGCGAGCCCGCCGCGCGGAGTGCGTCCTGGGGTGACGGTGGCCGACGAAAATTTCGGCACGTGAAAATGTAAATTGCTATTGCGGTAATAAGACGACGGCGGGCGCAACGTACTAAATCTTCGGGGCGTGATATTTCACGGCGAGCGCGCTCATTTCACAAAATAAAATTAGCACAGAGATTGGTTGAATTCGAAAGGCACTCGCTCTCGATGGCGCTTTTCTACCATCTGTATTTGCAGCACGTTACAACGATGCAACATGCGTTTAAGGCTTGCCTCGGCGTTTTGCGCGATATTTCGAGGCAGAGTTCACTTGTATAGTTAATTAGCGCTAATCGGACACTAGCAACGCTAATCCAGTTTGTGCCCCGTAATGACGGTCATGAGCCATGCAACAACTGCCCAGATGCCCGGTAATGAAGTCAGAACGACAGCGAAGATAATCCCGGCCTTGTACCTAAACTGACCCGATCCGTCGTTTGCCCGAACACCTACGCCATTTGGCTTCGCAGAAGATTGGACGACTTTGAACCCCTCCGCATTCCACTATAGTTGTCCTTGATGATCCGGTAGAGCGAGCCTGAAGGTGCCGCTGATGTAGTGGACGATCCACGCCTCCTGTCCGTTCGACTTCAGAATAAAATTCCGCTTGGTGCTTTCGAAGAACACACCAGCTTCGGCATGGAGGGTATCGAGGTGTTCCTTCGCCCTGACCATCTTCGCGTCAACGCTCTCCATCCATGGGAGGGAGTCAGGAAGTGACATGATTCCAGGAAGCCACACTCACCGTTTTCGGTCAAGTTCTCGCCAGCCCAATTGACGCCGTCAATTCGACAGAGAACGCCCCATTTTCTGATGCCCAATGGGCGGTATCAGGAGTTGATCCTTGGTGTCATTCCGGCTCAATTCGACTGTTTCTTGGAAGGACCGACACTGGTCAGAAAATCGGAGAGAACCGTCTCCATTTGCTTGTCATAGTCTGATGGATTCTTGGGCAAATGCGGCCACGCTATCCGAACAAAGACGCCGCAATCAGCGACGACCCGATAACAATCCCAATCCACATACTGCGTTGATTTCTGCATTGCCAGGAAACTGCTGCATCGCCAACCATCTACGAGTTTTTTCTCCTGCGCGTGGGGTGCTCGACTAGATGCTTTCTTCTCGAAAGCATCTTTGTCCTGAGCGTCCTTTAGGTTGGAGGATACGATCGAAAGATTTGAAGAGTCGGGAGTTCCTTCGTCGGCGGTGTTCGGGATTTGGAAACCGAAAATGGTTTTTTCAGCCGTGGACTTGCTGGCTATGACCGGCCAGTCCCCGTGAACGGTAAACTGAACGCGGTCTACGATAGTGAAAGTTACCTGCTCTTGCGCGACAGCCGAAGCGGAGCCGAATAGGATTAGGAGAATGACCGATTTGTTGATGAATCCGCAAGTAGCCTTACTGAAAAATCCCACCATTATGTGAAGATACCTTCTCTTCGATTCGGTGTCTAGCGGATGTCGGAGAACTAGGTCCCGGTTTGCCGCGTTACCGGACAAGCGCCCTTTCCGCCTGTCAATCCTGCGGGGGTGAGGGCGCGACGTGGCGGGGGCAGAATATTTTGTTGGCGGGGCGTAACCTTTCCCTTCCCTGGAAGTTTTATACTGTGGCAGGTTTGGGTTCGTTCGGAGATGTCTTTGAGTTCTGTCCAGGAAGCCGGGGAGCGGCAGCTGGTGGAGGCGGCGCAGCAGGATCCGCGCCGGTTCGGCGAGCTGTACGAGCTGCATTTCGCGCGGGTGTACGCGTACGTCTGGCGGCGGGTGGGCGACCGGGACGCGGCTGAAGATGTCACCTCCGAGGTATTTCATCATGCGCTGGCCAATCTGAAAAAATTCGAGTGGCGCGGAGCGCCTTTCGGCGCGTGGTTGATGCGCATCGCGTCCAATGCGATCGCGGACCGCTGGCGGCGCCGCGCGCGGGAAAACGCCACGGAGCTGGCGGACGATCCGGCGAGCGGCGAGCCGAGCCCGGAAGAAGTGGAAATGCGCGCGCAGCTCTTCCGCCTGGTGCGCGAACTTCCCGCCGAGCAACGGCGCGTGATCGAAATGCGTTTTGCGGAAGAGAAAAGCATTCGCGAGATTTCAGTCGCGCTGGGGCGGACGGAAGGCGCGGTGAAGCAGCTGCAGTTCCGCGGGATGCAGGCGCTGCGCGAGCAGGCCGCGAAGGCGTCCGGCAAAAAGTTGGGTGAAGCACATGGCTAAGCTGAGTTTGAGCGAACAACTCGATCGCGCGGTGCAGGCGATTCTGGCGCCCGCGGCGGGAGCGCGCCGGCGTGACGGCGCCGGGCTGGATGCGCAGGTGGCGCCGCTCGCGCGCCTGGCGGAAGAGCTGCGCGGTTTGCCGCGAGAAGATTTCAAAGCACGATTGAAAGCTGAATTCGAAGGGGGCACAACGATGGCCAGCAAACCAGCAGTAGCATCCGAGCAAGGCAGCACAACAACAACGCAGCAGGAGAAAGCGGGAGCGCCGGGAGGCCCTATTCCCGCGGGATACAAGACCATTACGCCTTACCTCACGGTGCCGAATGCTCCGGCGCTGATTGATTTCATCAAGGAAACGTTTGACGCGGAAGAGACTTTCCGCACAACCGGCTCCGCGGGCGGAGTGCATTGCGAGCTGCGCGTGGGGAATTCGATGGTTATGGTGGGAGGCGGCTCGCCGGGAAAACCCTGGAGCGGCTTGGCGAGTCCGACGACCTTGCATGTGTATACGCAGGATTGCGATGCGACGTACGCGCGGGCGCTGCGGGCCGGAGCCACTGCGATATCGGAGCCGAGCGATCAGCCGTACGGAGAGCGCATGGCGAGCGTGCAGGACGCCTCCGGCAATATCTGGCGCATCTCTTTCCCGACATACTTGGGACAAAAACCCTATGACGCGGACAGCGTGCAGAGCGTGCAAGTGTTCCTGCACATGAACGAGGCCGCTTCGTTGATCAAGTTCCTGGAGCGCGCGTTCGGCGCGACGGAACTTGGCCGGGCCACTTCGCCGGAAGGATTGATCTGGCACAGCACGATCAAGATTGGAAATTCGCAGCTGGAAATCAGCGACGCGATGGGTCCCTATCAGCCGATGGCTACGACATTTTACATGTACGTGGACGATGCGGACGCCTGGTACCGGCGCGCGCAGGATGCCGGGGCTAGCCCGGACAAGCCGCCGGTGAACCAGGCCTATGGGGACCGCGTGGGCAGCGTGAAGGATCCCGCCGGAAACCTGTGGTATCTCTCGACGCACTTGGGCACGCCGGAGACGAAGCCTACGGCGGCGACGGAAAAGCCCGCGGCGACCGTGAAATACATCCGCGAGGGATTCCACACGGTCACGCCTTATCTGCTGGCCAGGAATGCGGCGCGTTTGATTGATTTCCTCAAGGAAGGTTTGGGAGCCGAAGAGCGCTTCCGCGTGCCGGCCGGCGAGAAGATCATGCACGCCGAATTGCGCATCGGCGATTCGATTTTGGAGCTGAGCGACGGCAACCAGGAGTTTCCGCCGCGCGGCACGATGCAGATTCTCTTCGTGGATGATGTGGACGCGAGCTACCGGCGGGCGCTGGAGGCGGGCGGGACGTCAATTTACGAGCCGGTCGAGCAGGTTTACGGCGATCGCGATGCGGGTGTGCAGGATCCCTCCGGCAATAATTGGTATTTGACCGAGCGGCGCCTTTCGGCGCACGTGCCGGCGGATACTCCCTCGATTGTGCCGGGAATCAGCATGCACGGGGCTGCACAGTTCGTGGAATTCATGAAACAGGTGTTCGGCGCGGAAGAAGCGTTCATGCGCAAGGCTCCATCGGGCACCGTGATTCATTCGCGGATCCGAATTGGAGATTCGATTCTGGCGGTGGGCGAAGTGCATGGCCCGATTCCGGTAATGCCCTTCCATGTGCATATGTATGTGCCGGATACGGATGCGGTATATGAACGAGCTTTGCAGGCCGGAGCGAAATCTTTGCGGGCGCCTAAGGATGAGCCTTACGGTGATCGGGCGGCGGCGGTGGAGGATGCGTTCGGGAACATTTGGTCTTTGGCTACGCATGTTAAGGATGTGAAGTTTTAGGGGACGCGGCGGAAAAAGAGGAATCTACCGCAGAGACGCAGAGGGCGCAGAGAACGGCAACGGCAGAAGATTTAACACAGAGTTCACTGAGAACGGCTCGAGAGCACGGAGAGTTTTGGGTTGGCTCGCGATTGTGCCTTGGGTTGAATCGCTGTTGCCGGCTCCCGTTCGGCGTCGAGGTCGCGGTACATAATCTTCTTAACGCAGGTAGGGGTTTTCGGCGCGCTCGGCGCCTATGGTGGTGGATTCGCCGTGGCCTGGGAATACTGCGGTTTCGTCGGGTAGGGCCATTAGTTTGTCGCGGATGGAATCTAGGATGTCTGTTAGGGAGCCGCCCCAGAGGTCGGTGCGGCCGATGCTGCCTTGGAACAGGGTGTCACCTGCGAGTAGGCGGGCGGCGTCCCGGTTGGATTCGGTTGGGGCGCTGCTTTCCTCGACCAGCAGGCTGATGCTGCCGGGCGTGTGTCCGGGCGTGTGGATTACACGAGCGGCGTAGTTGCCCCAGCGCACCGCGTCACCTTCCTTCACGAAATCTTCGATGTTGGTGCTCTCCGGCGTGCGCACTCCCAGGAATTGGGCCTGCATATCAAGATGGCGATAGAGCTCGAGGTCCGCTTCGTGGATGAGCACGGGCGCGCCGGTGGCTTTATGCAGACCGGCCAGGCCGCCGACGTGGTCAATGTGGGTGTGGGTGCTGACGATGGCGCGGACGTTCAGGTGATGGGCGCGAAGTATTTGCAGAATGCGTTCGGTTTCGTCGCCGGGGTCAACCACGATGGCTTCGCCGGTGGCGGGATCGCCCAGGATCGAGCAGTTGCATTGCAGCAGGCCTACGGGAAGGATTTCGTGGATTAGTTTTTCGGGCACCGGGAAAGTATAACAAGCAAACCCGATGGTCGGCCTGTCTCGTGCAGGGTTTGTACGAGGCTGCCCGGCACATGTGGCACAGGCTAAGAGCCGGCGGGAGGCCTGCCCACCGGCAGGCGGGCCTGCCTACCGGCGGGCGGGGCGGCGCTACGCTTCCTGCGGGGGCTGACTTGTTTGATACGATGATTGTTGAGGGTTGCGACGAAACTTATATGACTATGGAAACGCCGCTGATTCATGAAGAGCAGGCTGCCGGGGCGCGGTTTGCGGAGTTTAATGGCTGCCGGTTGCCGGAATTATTTGCGGGATTTGACGCGGAGTATCGCGCGGCGCGGGAACGCGTGGCGATATTTGATACGAATTGGCATGCGGTGGTGGAACTTACGGGTCCCGACCGGGTGCGTTATTTGAATGCGATTGTTTCGAATGACATCAAAAGCCTCGGCGAGGGGCTTGGGACGTTGGCGCTGCTTTTGAATCCGCAGGGACACATTTTGGCGGAGTTGGAGATTTATGCGCTGCAGGACAAATTGCTGGCGCTTTCGCACGCATCGGTGCGCGAGCGGACGGTGGCGACTTTGGATAAATTCATCATCATGGACGACGTCACGTTGCGCGACGTGACGGAGGAATTCGGCACGATTGCGGTGGAGGGGCCGCGGGCCGGGACCGTGATTTCCGAAGCTTGCGGGCTGGCGCTGGAGGGATTTTCGGAACATGCGATCGCGGAGGTGAAGATTGGCGGAGTTGCTTGCCTTTTGATCCGGCACTCGCATTTTGGCGAGGCTGGGGCGGAGATCTTGGCGCCGCGGGCGCAGTTGGGTTTGGTGTGGCGCGCGCTCTATGGGGCTGTGCATGCTTTGCACGGGCTTCCGATCGGGATGCGGGCGTTGAATGCGTTGCGTCTGGAGGCTGGCGTGCCGTGGTTCCCCGAGGATTTTAACGATACCGTCATTCCGCACGAGGCGGGGCTTGAGGGGACGCATATTAGTTTTAGCAAGGGGTGTTATACGGGACAGGAGATTGTGGAGCGGGTGCGGTCGCGGGGGCAGGTGAACCGGAGGCGGGTGCGATTGAAATTTTCTTCGGCGGAGGCGCCGGTGGCGTTGACTCGTTTGCGGACGCGGGATGCGGAGGCTCGGGAGGTGGGGATTGTTACTAGTGCGGCGCTTTCGCCGGCGACGGGAGTGGCGATCGGGATGGGGTACGTGCGGCGGGAGTTTAATGCGGTGGAGAGTATTTTGGATTGCGACGGGGGAACGGCTGAGGTTGTGTAGCGACAAAACAATTTAAAGAAAATCTACCGCAGAGACGCAGAGAACGCAGAGAAAAGCGACGTCAAAAGATTTAACACAGAGGACACAGAGAACTACGGAGGGCACGGAGGCAGGGTGGGAATTAGCGCGCAAACGGCGCCGCAGGTCTGCGGTAAGGACTGGGCGCGCGGACAACCTGACCCAACGGTCAGAATCGAACAGCGCACACCGCACACAAACTGCTCTTGGTATTCGTTTTCAGCCCGTCTATATTGCGCAGCATGGCGCACGATTCTGAAAAAGAAAAGCTCCGGCTCGAAGAGCTATATTCCGGCAAGGCAAACGAGGAGTTGGAAGATCTTGCCGCGTCCGCGGATTCCCTGACCGACGAGGCAAAAGGCGCGCTGCAATACGAGCTTTCGCGGCGGAAGCTCGATATCCCGCTGCAGGAAGCGACGCCGGACACGAGGGGGGCTGAATCAGCGAAAATCGTCACGCTGCGACAGTTCCTCACTTTGCAGGAGGCTTTGCTCGCCAAAAGCGTCCTGGACTCGGCCGGGATCCAAAATTATCTGATTGATGAAAATCTCGTACGGCTTGATTGGTTTTTGTCGATCGCTTTAGGCGGCATAAAGATTCAGGTCCGGGAAACGGATGCCGCGGCCGCTGCGCAATTGCTGGACAACGAATTCCCGGAGCCGTCAGATGAGCGGGATGCGGATGAAAAAGGAAATGAGTGATGCACGCTTCTGGCGGGATTGAAGGAGCACCTAGCTCTTATTGAAATTCATGGAGCGCATGAAGCTACCGCGGTCGGCGTCTATCTTTTTTTGGAGTTGGAAGATGGCGTAGAGCAACGCTTCGGGGCGCGGGGGGCAGCCGGGGACGTAGACATCAATCGGGATGACTTGATTGACGCCCTGGACCACCGCGTAATTATTGAAGACGCCGCCGGAGGTGGCGCAGGCGCCCATGGAGATGGCCCACTTGGGCTCGGGCATTTGTTCGTAGAGCTGCTTGATAACCGGCGCCATTTTCACGGAGACGCGACCGGCGATGATCATCAGGTCGGACTGGCGGGGCGAGCCGCGGAAGACTTCGGCGCCGAAGCGGGCGATGTCGTAACGGGAGGAGGCCATGGACATCATTTCGATGGCGCAGCAGGCGAGACCGAAAGACATGGGCCAGATCGAGCTGCGGCGAGCCCAGTTCACCACTTTATCGAGCGAGGCGAAGAGGATGCCTTCGTCCTTGAGGAAGTTGGCGTCTTCGCCCGGCCGTTCCAGCGTCACGCCCTTTGCTAGCTCGACTGCCATGGTGTGAAATGCTCCGTCGCGGCTTGCGATTTCTTGGAAACGCTTAACTTCTTCGGCCGCTGCAATCATTTTGCCTGTTTGCGGAGTCGTTTGCAACGCGGTTGGGCGTTGCGGCGCAGAATGTGCGCCGGCGCGGGAACGGTCACTTTGGCCCGACGGCTTGCCGGGGTCTCCCAGCATCAATCGCCTTGATTTTCCCCAGCGGAGCCGATAGAGTTGCGCCCTATCGGTAGGCTGTTGGCCGCGACGCACAACGCACTTCCCCGAGTTCTTAGAACTGGTAAGCCTTTTCGGCCCGGCGCGTCCCCCGTTCCCGGGCCAGGAAAAGTAGAGGAGCCCTCCCATGTCACATTTGCCGCAAGCCGCGACGGCGCAGGTGGAGTACAACCCTCGCAAGCGCAGGATATCTATTGACCGCATCTTTCAAATTCCGAATATGTTCCGCCCGACGGCTTCCGCGTTTTTCGGAAATACCATCGGCCGCGTAAACCTGGAGCGTCCGGCGGTCGGCCTGACGGCGGTGGCTTCCTGGTTTCGCTTCGCGCACTGGCGCCGGCAACATCCCGTGGCGCGGCCCGCCGATCATGCGCGCCGGAAAGACCGCACGTGGCTCTATGAAACGGTAATCGCGAAGGAAGGATTGGATCGCACGCCGATGGACTTTTGGGAGTTCGGCGTTTTCCGCGGCGATTCCTTGTTCTGGTGGCTCAAGAATATTCCGAATGCGGAATCGCGCTTCGTGGGATTCGATACCTTCACGGGGCTGCCGGAGCGATGGCGCGCCACGGAACCGGAGGGCGCTTTCAACGTTTACGGCAGGCTGCCGGAGACGAACGACGCGCGTTGCAGCTTCGAGGCGGGGCTTTTTCAGGATGCGTTGCTTCCCTTTATTGCGCGCCACGATTTTTCGCGGCGATTGGTGATTAATCTGGACGCAGATCTTTTCAGTTCGACGCTGTTCGTGCTGACCGCGCTGGCGCGACATTTCAAACGCGGCGACATCATTTTCTTCGACAATTACATCTGCTCAGTGGATGAGTATCGCGCTTTCGAGGATTACGTGAAGGCGTACCGGGTGAAGTATGAAGTATTGGGCGCGGTGGGCGAGTATATGCGGGTGTGCGTGAAGATTCTGTAAGTGCAAGGCAGTATTGCTTCGCGGCAGACGTTGGTGGTTTCCGAAGCAGCGTTTTGCCGGGCTTGGATGCAACGATCACGATCGCTAACCAGGAGAATCTCTGACTATGTCGAAACAAGAAGAAGCCGGGCTGATACTGAAATTGTACGAACTGCGGCGCGAAGAGACGATGCGGAAAGCGCGCGATTGGTATTTTCGCGAGTTTAATCCGCAGACGATCGCGGATTTCACCGAAGTGATGATGGGGGAGCACAGCGGTCATCTGCGGATGGTGGTGACCTATTGGGATATGGCGGCGGCGCTGGTTAATAACGGAGCGATTGGCATGGAACTTTTCAACGACAGCAATGGCGAGCAGATGGGCGTCTTCTCCAAAATCGAGCCGCTGCTGGGCGAGATTCGCGCGGCGTTTGGACCGAGATTCGCCGAGAACCTGGAAAAGTTGATTGACGCGACGCCGGATGGACGCAAACGAGTGGCGACGACGCGCGAACTGATGAAAGGAATTCGCGCGCGGATTGCAGAGAGGCAGGCGAAGGCCGCGCAGGGCTAGTTCCGCCGGCGGACCGTTCTTACGGGCAGGCGAAATTCCAGTTCTAGTCGGCCTTTTGATTGTTGGCGGATTGCTCGGTGTCCGCGTCGGCTTTTTGCCAGGTGGGGTCGGGATTATAGGACTTCATTTCCTTGGCGCGCGCTTCGGTTTCCCTGCTCAGGTCTTTTTCATAGACGACGCCTTCCTGATTGACGATGAAAGTCATCACGCCGGAATCGCGATAAACGGCGGGAAAGGCTACGAAGGCGAAGCCTTTGGTCATTTTGCCGTCAACGAGATAATCCATGGGGCCGCCGGGCGCATCGTTGCCCTGGCTTTCGAGAATACGGAAAAAGTAGCCGCGGAACGGAACGGGGCCGGACTGCAAATTCTTCGCGAGTCCGCCGGAGCTGCCGGCGTTGGCGACAAGCGGGCCGATGGGGCTTTCGAACTGATTGTTGGTGTCCAGCCAGTAGAGGCCGTTGTGATGGCCTTCGTCGCTGACGAATTTTGTGGCGTACTGATCGTGTTCCTTCGAATAGAAGTCTCGCTGCGCCGCTACCAATTCCTGGCACACGCGGATCGCCGACAATTCATTTTTGCCGATTCTTCTGAAGAGGATTTCGCGCGTGCCCGCAGCGGTGTCGAAATACCAGCGGTTTCCCTCTTCGACGAGCGGGATCGGCGTGGGCCAATTTTCGGCGCCGATATAGAGGGTGGTGGTTCCGTCGGGTTCTTCCACCAAGCGGTGCATGAATTCGTATTGCTGGACAAAATTAGTGCGGGACGCTTCGTCTTCGGCGGGATCGCCGGAGGAGACAACTTTCTTGCCTTGCGGGCCGAGCACGGCAAGCAGCGCCTTGTCGTCATTTTGCTTGCTCGCGTCAAAGAGCGCCTGGCTGGCGGCTTGAGCCGTGGCGTAAGTCTGCTGGCCGGGCTCCTGAGCGCGGGCCGCCACGGGGACCATCGCGACCAGCATAGCCGCGCATACCGAAGCTCTAATGAGGATGGCCTGACTGAAATTTGCGGCGTTCAGATTCTTCCTATGCATGGCTCGTCACTCCATAGCGAATTCTTTCCGATCGGTTGAGGTTGAAGTTCTGGAGTTCGGGTTACTTGTGGCCGTGTCCGCCGCCGCCGGAGTGCCCGCCACCGCCGTGCGAACCACCACCGTGGGAACCGCCGCCGTGTGATCCGCCGAAGCTGTGGCTGCCGCGCGCGGAGAAACTGCGCGTTTGGCCGCCGTGGTTGTAGCCGCTGAAAGCGCCGGAGTGAACGCCACTTTGTCCGTGCGGTTGGCCAAAGCCGCGCGCGGCATGATTGTCACCATTGAAGGGCCGCGCGGTCGCGCCCGGCCGGTTATAAACTCCGCCGCGTCCGTAGGCTTCCGCATGACCACCGTAGGCGCCGCCGCGACGCACGTTGTTAGCGACTCCGCGATAGCCTCCGCTGCGGTAATAATTATTGCGGTTGTAAAATGTGGCGCTGCGCGAGTAGTAAGGATGGCCGCCCCAATAAATTCCGTGGCCGTGCCAGTCAGCGCCCCAGTGCGGCCAGCCCCAGCCAAAACCGGCAAAGAAACCGATCCCGAAGCCGACGCCGAAAGAAAGGTACGGGCCGCCATACCAGATGCCGGGATATTGATACCAATAGGGCCACGGCGAAACCGGATAGCCGTAAACGGCCCAAGGGTTATAGGCCGGGACATAAACAACATTCGGATTCGCAGGCTGAATCACGACCGTGGAGCCTTGATCCACCACAGTCTGTTGCGGGGTGGACTTGAGATTGCCCGCTTGTTGCGCCTTCTGGCGCATCACTTGGATCGCGTCCATCACGTCCTGCTGCTGGTTGTAATAGGCGTCACCGAGAGATGACGTCCAGGAGATATTTTTATCCATATTTCCCAGCACGGAGGGAAAAGCAGCGAGCGCTTTCACGCTGGGATCCCAGTTCTGCTGGTTGACGGCCTGAGCCAGCGCGTCACCCTTAAGATCCGGATGATTTTGCACCCAGCGGTCGGCTTCGACGATTTGCGCCGGGAAGGTGGACGCCGCCAAAATCTGGGCGACCAGCGAATCGGGATACAGAGCGATGGGGGCAACCAACTGCTGCAATTGTTCGGGCGTCTGTTGCGAATAAGGAGGAGCGGGAGCGGCGGGCGCCGTGTTCTGCGCGTCTTCCTGGTAGGCCGACAAGTCCTGCGGCCACGTGGCAATCAATAATCCCAGCGCCAAAGTAGCGGCCAGGAGTTTCCCGGCCCAACGAAATTGCGAGATAGGAGTGCTCATT
Organism: uncultured Acidobacteriota bacterium; assembly: GCA_963804655.1. Classification (GTDB taxonomy): domain Bacteria; phylum Acidobacteriota; class Terriglobia; order Acidiferrales; family UBA7541; genus Palsa-295. The sequence continues at coordinate 654,587 of CAWDRE010000006.1, forward strand.
AGTTTGTAAGGCAATTTGTAAGGGGTCGTCATGTTCGTCTGGACGCCTCCTACAGACTTGGACGGCATCGCGGAGGGCGAGGTTGCAAGGAAATGCGGCGTGGGGCGAAAAACCAGCGTTTTCAGGGAGCTGCGAGGCCAAAAATACAGTGAAGCAGGTAGGCTTTTCCCGAATTTAGAGCGAGAAGCAGATTCCTGCCGGCGGCAGGGAGCGATTTGGTTATTCGGGCTTCTTATTCTCCGCGGACTGTTCCGGCTCTTGGGCTTTTTGCCAGGTGGAATCCGGGTCGAAAATTTTCAAGCTCTTGGCGCGCTCGCCAGTGCGCTTGCCCAAATCTTTTTGGTACACGACGCCGTCCTGATCCACGATGAAAGTCATGACGCCGGAATCGCGATAGATGGCGGGATAGGCGACGAAGCCGAAACCTTTAGTCATCTTGCCGTCGGCGACGTAGGTGATCGCACCGCCCGTGGCATTGTCGCCCTGGCCGACCAGAATCTGATAGTAGTAGCCGCGGAAAGGTTCGTGGCCGTTGGGGCTGCCGGCGACGACGCCGTCGCTTCCAGCGTTGGCGACCATCGGGCCGATGGGGCTTTCCGATTGTTTGTCGGTGGCGGCCCAGTAGAGGCCATTCTGCTGGCCCGCGTCGCTGACGAATCTTTGCGCGTACTGATTATTTTCCTGGGAATAGTATTGCTTCTGCGCTGCGACCAATGCCTGGCACACGCGAATGGCGGAGAGTTCGTTCTTGCCGATGCGCCGGTACAAAATCTCCTTGGCGCCGGCGGCCGTATCGAAATACCACTGGTCGCCTTTCTTCATCAGGGGAATAGGGAAAGGCCAATTTTCCGCGCCGATGTAAAGGGTGACGGTGCCGTCTGGTTCGGTAACCAGGCGATGCATCATCTGGAATCTTTTGGCGAAATTCGCGCGGTGCTCCTGATCCTGGGCAGGATCTCCGGAAGAAACGACTTTCTTGCCGGCCGGCCCGAGGACCTCGAGCATGGCCTTTTCGTCGTCCTTCTGCGCGGCGGCAGCGATTGCCTGGCTGGCCTCTTCAGCCGTCGCAAATGTTTTTTGCCCGGGCTGTTGCGCGCGGGATACGGCGGGAAAGCCGGCCGCGAACAGCAGTGCGAAGACGGCGAGCATTGATTTCCGGATTGCGTGAGTCATTTTAGGATTGCGCTGCGCGTGACGCATGGCTTGAGTCTCCATTTCTGATTCGAGCGGAAAGAAGAGAATTCCCTCGCTACGCTCGGGATGACAGTTAATTTATTCTCGCGCAACCTGTACGAGCGTTGCGTCACAGCATTTCGGCGGAGCGACCGGGACACGCCGAAGCCCGCCGTTGCGCTAGCGGTGATGTCCCCCGCCGCCGCCACCGCGTGAACCGCCGCCACCACCGCCGAAGCTCTGTGCCCCGCGGGACGAATAGCTTCTGGATTCTCCGCCGTGATTGTAGCCGCTGAAGGCGCTGGAACGGGTGTTGCTGTCTCCGCGGTAGGCGTTCTGGTGGTTGTCCCGCGCCTGCGAATCGCCGTAGCCGCGCGCGGCGTGGTCATCACCATTGAAAGGGTGCGACGTCGCGCCCGGGCGATTGTAAACATCGCCATGGTTTTCGTTGGCGCCGCCATGCGCAGCACCCAGCCCGTTGCGGTTGTTGTACCCCTCGCCGTGCTCCTGCGCCAGATTACGATTCACCTGCGAACCTACTCCGCGGTAGCCGCCGTTGTGGTAATAATTGTTGCGGTTGTAAAAAGTGTTGCTGCGCGAGTAGTAGGTATTGTGGTTGTACACGACGACGTGGTTATTCCAGTTGGTGCCCCAGTTGTGCCAGCCCCACCCGTAGCCGCCATAAAATCCGATGCCGAAGCCAACGCCGAAGGAAAGGTACGGGCCGCCATACCAGATGCCCGGATACTGATACCAATACGGCCAGGGCGTGACCGGATAGCCGTACACGAGCCAGGGGTTATAGGCCGGAACGTAAACAATTTGCGGATCCGCGGGCTGAATCACGATGGTAGAGCCCTGCTGCTCGACCGTCTGTTGCGGCGTGGTCTTCAGATTGCCCGTGTTTTGGGCTTTCTGGCGCATCACCTGGACGGCGTCCATCACGTCCTGCTGCTGGTTGTAATAGGCGTCGCCGAGAGAAGAGGTCCAGGAAAGATTCTTATCCATGTTGGCGAGTACTGACGGAAACGCTGTGAGCGCTTTCACGCTGGGGTCCCAATCTTGTTGATCCACGGCTTGCGCGAGCGCGTCGCCTTTCAGATCCGAGTGGTCTTGCACCCAGCGGTCGGCTTCCACGATTTGCGCGGGGAAAGTGGAGCCGGCCAGAACCTGCGCCACCAGCGAATCGGGATAGAGCGCAATGGGCGCGACGAGTTGCTGCAATTGATCGGGAGTCTGCGGCGTGTAGGCCGGAGCTTGCGCCGTGGAGCCCGCCGACTGCGGGGGCGGCGCGGAATCTTGCGCGTCTTGAAACGCGGACAGCGCTTGCGGAAATGCCGCGAACGACAGTCCGAGCGTCAACGCGGAGAGCAGAAGCGACCTGAGCCAGCGGGACGCCGAAACCGGGGAGGTGCGTGCGGGCGCGTAGTTATTCATGGATTTCTCCGGGACGTACATTTTGCGGCCTCCTCAATAATCGAGGCGCTAAAAACGCGGATTCAGTTGCAAATCGGGACCGGCTACAAGAGCCAGCGGTGGATGGTCCAACAGCGAGATGAATCATAGAATAATTTGGTGGATTATTCGAGATTTAAAAATTGGTGGGGGCCAGTGCGTGCTTGAATGCGCAGCTCGGCGAACGCGACTGCGGCAGGCTAAAGCGCGCGAGAAGTTTCAGAAACTCGGCGCGCCGCAAAGATTATTGAACGCCGGAAATTGCCGGTATAGGATGTGCGCACTCGCGCGCGAAATCGCGACTTCCGGCTAGACTGCCGGAAGAGGGCAAAGCGGCGCGGCGGCTCGCGGCGCCGCCGCGGCCTGAACACCGGCCATCGGAGAGATCAAATTCCAGGAGGTTCCAGCAGGTGACAACGCTGTCCGAACTAGCAATCGCGAATTTCAAGGCCAGCTTGCTGGGAGAGCTGATTGCGCCGGGGGATGCCAAATACGACGAGGCCCGCAAGGTGTACAACGAAATGATTGAGCGGCGGCCGCGATTGATTGCGCGCTGCGCGGATGTAGCCGATGTGATGGCCGCGGTGCAATTCGCACGGGAGCAGAAACTACTGGTGAGCGTGCGCGGAGGCGGGCACAACGCGGCGGGCCTGGGAGTTTGCGACGACGGATTGGTGATTGATCTTTCAGCGATCAATTACGTGCGGGTGGACCCGCGGAAAAAGACCGTCGCGGTGGGAGGCGGGGCGCGCTGGCGTGACGTGGATCATGCGACGCACGCGTTTGGGCTGGCGGTGCCTTCGGGAATTATTTCGACGACGGGCGTGGGCGGACTGACCCTTGGCGGCGGCCTGGGTTACCTGGCGCGGCGCTACGGCCTGACGATTGACAATTTGCTGGGTGTGGAGATGGTGCTGGCCGACGGGCGGTTTGTGACGGCCAATGCCAGGGAACATGCGGACCTGTTCTGGGCGGTGCGCGGAGGCGGGGGGAATTTCGGCGTGGTGACGTCATTTTTGTTCAAGGCGCGGCCGGTGCATACGGTTTATGGCGGGCCGATGCTGTGGCCGCTGGAAGATGCGGCGGAACTGATGCGCTGGTATCGCGGATACATACCTAAAGCTCCGAAAGATGTGAATGGGTTCTTCGCCTTCCACACGGTGCCGCCGGCGCCGCCCTTTCCCGAACAGCTGTACTTCAAGAAAATGTGCGGGATCGTGTGGTGTTACACGGGACCGCTGAAGAAAGCCGAAAAGGTATTCAAAGCGATTCGCGGATTTAAGCGGCCGGTGCTGGATCTGGTGAGACCGATTCCCTTCCCGCAACTGCAGAGCCTCTTTGATGGACTGTATCCGCCGGGGCTGCAATGGTATTGGAAGGCGGATTTTGTGCGGACGCTGCCCGACGAAGCCATCGCCGTGCACGAAAAGTATGCGGCAACCCTGCCGTCGCTGCAGTCCACCATGCATATGTATCCGATTGACGGGGCGGCTGGCCGCGTGAAGGCGGGCGCGACGGCGTGGGCTTATCGCGATGCGTTGTGGTCTTGCGTGATGGTGGGCGTGGATCCGGACCCGGCGAACAAGGAAAAGGTTTCGGCGTGGGCCAAAGCATATTGGAGCGCGCTGCACCCTTATTCGGCGGGCGGGGCGTACGTTAATTTCATGATGGAAGAGGGCGAAGAGCGCGTCCGCGCGACGTACGGAAAGAATTACGAGCGGCTGGCGAAGGTCAAGAAGCGCTACGACCCCACGAATTTTTTCCGGGTGAACCAGAACATCAAGCCGAAGTGAAGCCGCCGCGCTGCAAGTAGCCGGTGGCCAGGCCGGCGTTGCCGGATGTCGCGGCCAGTTGCGCAGGTTTTACGGTTGCAATTTGGCTGTGGGCAAAAATTGCGGAGGCTTGCGCACTTTGGTGGCTTGTTCGAAGGCGTAGGCCAGGCTGATCAGCTGTGGTTCGCTCCAGGCGCGGCCGAAGAAGGAGATGCCTACCGGCAGCCCGGAGATATAGCCTGCCGGAAGGCTGACGCTCGGGTAGCAGGCCACGGCCGCGGCTGTGGAGCTCTGGCCGCCGGCGTTATCGCCGTCAATGAGATCGGTGAGCCAGGCGGGACCGCCCGTGGGAGCGACCAGCGCGTCGAGTTTGAATTTGTCCATGGTGGCGTCAATTCCCTCCTGGCGCGCGAGGCGCAGATTATTATTCAGCGCGTCCAGGTATTCCGGGGTGGTGAGTGGACCCTTGGCCTCGGCTTTGAGGAACATATCCTGGCCGAAATAGGGCATTTCGGTGGCGCGATTTTTTTCGTTGAAGGCGATTATCTCTTTCAGCGTGTGAACGGGAGCGCTGGGGCCGAGGCGCGCGAGATAAGCGTTCAGGTCGGCTTTCAGTTCGTAGAGCAGCACGAGTTCTTCGTTGTGGCCGGTCTTGCCGATGGTTTCGATGTCGGCAGGGTCAATGATTATCGCCCCGTTGCTTTTTAACACCGCGATTGCCTGCTCCATCAGTGCGTCCACAGCATCATTAAAGCCGAAATATTTTCTAACCACGCCGATGCGCGCGCCGGGGCGGTTTGGGCCGAGGAAGTATGCGTAATCCGCATACGATTTGCCCGCGCTGGCGGCGGTGGCAGGATCGTCGGGATCTACGCCGGTGAGGGCGCCGAGCAGGATTGCGGCGTCGCGCACCGTGCGGCACATGGGGCCCGCGCCGTCTTGCGTGTGCGAAATGGGGATGATGCCGCTGCGGCTGACGAGGCCCACTGTGGGCTTGATGCCTACTGTGCCGTTCGCGGACGACGGACAGACGATCGAGCCGTCGGTTTCCGTGCCGATCGCGAGCGCGCAGACGTTCGCCGAGACGCCTGCGCCGGAGCCGGAGCTTGAGCCGCAAGGATTGCGGTCGAGCGCGTAGGGATTTTTCGTGAGGCCGCCGCGACCGCTCCATCCGCTGGTGGAATGGCTGGAACGGATATTGGCCCATTCGCTGGGATTGGACTTGGCGAGAATTACGGCGCCGGCTTGGCGGAGTTTTTGCGCGACGAAAGAGTCTTTGGGAGGCTTTGCGCCGATCAGGGCCAGGGAGCCGGCGGTAGTGCTCATGCGGTCGGCGGTATCAATATTATCTTTCAGCAGGACGGGGATGCCGTGCAGGGGGCCGCGCGGACCTTTTTCTTTGCGTTCTTTATCGAGCGCATCGGCGATGGAGAGCGCGTCGGGATTGGTTTCGATCACGCTATTGATGGCCGGGCCGTTTTTGTCAATTGCATCTATGCGCGCGAGGTAAAGTTCGGCGATCGAGCGGGCGGTGTGCTGGCCGGACTTCATGGCGTCTTGCAATTCGGCGATGGTGATTTCGTCGAGCTCGAAGGGTTTTATGTCTGCAGCTCTGTACATGGTGTTCGCTCGTGGCTGTGCGGCATTGTCGCGCACCTCGACGCCGGAGGAACGTAGAACTGGGGCGAACGCCGCGGCCATGCCGGTGATGGCGCTGGTTTGCAGGAATTTCCGGCGGGCTGTGGCACGCTCATCGCGTTTCGGTTCTTCTGGGTTTTTCAAGGCTGGGCACCTTTCCGTCCGGGAATTCGCGCGCGGATATGGTACGCCAAGTCGTGAGGGTTCCGCGATAGCGACTGCGCGGTTGTCACTTCACTTCGATCGTCAGGGTCGCGGTTTTGCTGCTGCCTTTGCCGTCGTCGGCTGTAAGGGTGTAGGTGGTGGATTTTTTTGGTGAGACTTGCACGCAGCGCTCGCTCGAGGGCCAGACGTTGGCTTCGGGAGGATCCAGCTTCACGGATTTTGCATTGGAAACGCTGTAGCACATCTCCACGGTGTCGCCGCGATGGATTACGCCGGGCGAGGCGTAGAAGCTGATGATTTTGAAATCGCTGCCGCCGAGAGTTTCGTAGGTTTTTTCGGCGTCTTCGCGCTGCGCGGCGGCTTGGGCGGCTTTTTGTTTGGCGGCGAGATCTTGATTTTCCTGCCAGCGAGACCAGAAGGTATAGGCGGTATAGAGCAGGATGACCGCGACGAGCGCGCCGAATACTTGCCACATCCTGCGGACGATGTGCGGAGTTTTTTGTTCGGGGTCTTCGGGGGTCATTGCTTGCCTCCGTGTGCCTTACAAGTCGCCGTAGCGACTGGTGGCTTGAGGGGTTGAAGCCCCGCCATTCCAACACCAACGGAACTTCAGCGGCTGAAGCCGCTTTGACTTTGCTGCGTTTGTGCCGTAGCTAAAGCTACGGCCTACAAAGATTCGTCATGGCACGCGCAGGACGATTTTACCGAATTGCTCGCGATCTTCGAGGCGGCGGTGGGCTTCGGCGCATTGTTCCAGCGGGAGGACCACGTCAATTACCGGCTTCAGCAAGCCACGGCGGAGAAGTTCGAGCGCTGAATAAAGCTCGGCCTTGCTGCCCATGTAGCTACCGAGAATCGTGAGGTGGCGCATAAAGAGATAATTGATATCAATCCTGCCGTCGGGGCCGGTGGTGGCGCCGCAGGTGACGAGGCGTCCGCCTACGGCGAGGCTGCGAATGCTGTCTTTCCAGGTGGCTTGGCCGACGTGCTCGAAGACGACGTCCACGCCGCGGCGATTGGTGAGGCGTTTCACTTCGTCCGCGATTTGTTGCGTGGCGTGATTGATGGCGTCGTCCGCGCCGAGCTCGCGGGCTTTGGCGAGTTTGGCGTCGGAGCCGGCAGTGGCGATCACGCGCGCGCCCGTCGCTTTGGCGATTTGAATCGCCGCGCTGCCCACGCCGCTGCCCGCGCCGAGAACGAGGACGGTCTCGGCGGGCTTCAGTTGCGCGCGGGTGATGAGCATGTGCCAGGCGGTGAGTGAGACCAGGGGGAATGCGGCGGCCTCTTCGAAACTGAGATTTCCGGGGATCGGCACGCAATTCACGGCGGGAGATTTCACGAATTCGGCGCAGCCGCCGTCCACCATGCGGCCGAAGAGGGTGTAGGCGCGGCAGAGATTGTCTTCGCCCGCGAGGCATTTTTCGCACTGGCCGCAGGAAATTCCGGGCTGCAGCAGGACGCGGTCGCCGGGCTTGACGTTGGTAACCTGGTCGCCGACGCGTGCGACTTCTCCGGCGATGTCGCTGCCGGGAATGTGCGGCAGCGGAACATTGATGCCTGGGATGCCGCGGCGCAGCCAAAGATCGAGATGATTCAGCGCGCAGGCGCGCACGCGCAGCAGGACGTCGTACGGAGAGATTTGCGGCTCCGGGACTTCGAGGTATTTCAGGACTTCGGGGCCGCCATGCTCGCTGTAAACGATTGCTTTCATGCGCTCGCCTCGCACAGATCAACAGTGCAGTGTTATCAGCCTGGAGTTAAAAGAGTCAAGCCAGGACATGCCGCGACGGGGATAGAAAAAGGGAACAAGATTTCGCGGAAGCACGACATTGCAACGAAGGCCGCAAACGGTGCGTGGCCGCGATTGCGCAAGCTAGAATCTTATTATCGAGAGTCCCGGTATGCGCTCGAAGTGGCGGACATTTACCGTCAAGACCGAGTAGCCGACCGCCAGGGCGGTGGCGCCGATGAGTAAGTCTGCGAACGGAATGACCACGCCTCGACGTTGCTGTTCGCCGTCGAGCTTGCCTGCCAACAGCGCCGTCTCTTTCGTAAATGGATACACAGTCAGGTCTGCCAGCAGTTCGTTCAGAAACGTTTCGCGCCGAAGGCGGCTTTCCGGCGTTGACGTGCGATAGATGCCGTGGACGAGTTCGGTGAGACCTACGGCGGCGAGCGCCGCCTCCTGGTCACCGGCCGCTTGGACGATTCGTTCAATGAGTTCGGCGACTGTGTCTCCGCCACGCTCCGCAGCGATGACAACGCTCGAGTCGAGGATTAATCCCATGCGGGCGGGTCGAGCGGTTCGCGACGGCTCTCGACGGCTGCTTCCACATCCTTGGCAAAGCCCTCGTCCAGCGTGGCAGCGGAACCGTGTTCACGGGCCAGACGGAGGGATTCGGAAAGAAGGCGGACCGCCGGTTCAGCGGGCTGGAGAACGGCTACGGGACGCGCGTCGTTTTCGATGATGACCTCGGCGCCCGCTCGGACACGCGCCATTAAGGAGGCAAAGTCACTTGCTGCTTCCTCTTCGGAGACGTGAATTACGCGCTTAGGCATGCGTCAATTATACATCGCAATCGGAATGCGTGGAACGGTCAAGCCCCCGCCATTGAATGCATAACAGCAGCAACCCTTTGCGCGGCAGTTGCAATTGCGGCAAGCAGCCGCACTCCCGTTTGGCTCTTGCCGCTGCGTAAATTATGCCTGAACCATGGACGGCGATACGGGTGGCGATGAGGCTAGCGCCAAACCGAGGGCAGGCCGAGCGCCGGACAAGCGGCGGTTCATTCTTCGCGATGGAGGGCATCGTCCTCGGTGAGGCTCGCGCAGCGGCTGGCCGCGTTGAAAGCTTCGTGGCCTATCGCGACCAGCAGGATCAAAATTGCCCAGAGCACATTGCCTCCTTGTGGGTCTTGCAGGAGAGTAGTGAGCTTGACGGCGAAATCGTTTCAAATCTCGCCAGGTTAGCAGGCATAGGGCGCGGCAAAAGCGCACTCGCGAGGGGCACGCCGCCGGCGACCACGACGGATCAGCATTCACCCGGCGGCGCTTCCGCGCACGCAAGCGGGCGCATACAATTATTTTTGCGTAATGCTATGGTAAATGACGGTTTTGGACTATTCTGCGCGATGGATATTTGATTTTCCGGTAAATGTGGGGCGGCGGGGTTGCAACACGAAGATGGACATTTTTGAAGAAGTGGTAAGGATGCGGGCGGCGGGCGAGCGCGGGGCGCTGGCTACCATCGTGCATACGAACGGGTCCATCCCCAGCTATGAAAGTTCGCGGATGCTGGTGCGCGACGACGGCTCGATCCTGGGCACCGTCGGCGGCGGGTGCGTGGAGGCGGAAGTTTGGGCGGCGGCGAAAGAGGTGATCATCAGCGAGCAGCCGCGGAAATTGTCGTTCAACTTGAATCATGATGCCGAGTACGACGCGGGGCTGATCTGCGGCGGGACGCTGGAAATTTTTGTGGAGCCGGTGTTGCCGCCGCCGATGCTTTATATTTTTGGGGGAGGGCACGTTTCCACCGCGGTTGCGCCGATCGCGCACCGCGCCGGCTTCAAAATCGCGATCGTGGACGACCGCGAAGCGTTCGCGAACGCGGAACGATTTCCGATGGCGACGGAAATCTACACTTCTTACGCGGAAGCTTTCGAAAAAATCCAGCCGAATTCTTCGAGTTACCTGCTGATCGTGACGCGCGGGCACAGCGGCGACATGCGCGTGCTGGCCTGGGCGCTGGGAACCGAAGCGCGCGGCTTTGTGCCGCGCTACATCGGGATGATGGGCAGCAAACGCAAGGTAGTGGCGGTTTACCGGGCGCTGGAAAAGGAAGGATTCACTTCCGCGCAATTCGATCACGTGAACGCGCCAGTGGGCCTGGACATCGGAGCGCTGACTCCCGAGGAAATCGCAGTCAGCATCACGGCGGAGCTCATTGCCGTCCGCCGCAACGCGCAAAGTCTCCCGAACAAATCGGTGAAGATCTCAGAAATCGCCCACCTGCTGCAGGAGTGACGCAATGCTTGCCGCCGCGATCCTGGCCGCCGGAGCATCCCAACGGATGGGCCAGCCGAAAGCGCTGGTTCCCTTCCAAGGGTTGAGCTTCGTCGAACACCTGATCACCGCGACGCGCCACGCGCGCATTGGCTTCACGCGAATCGTGCTGGGCGCCGGAGCGAAGGACATCCGCACGAAGCTGCCGGTTGATTCCGCGTCCATTGTAATTAATGCCGATTGGCCCAAGGGCCAATTGTCTTCGATCCATGCGGCGATTCGCAGTTTGCCATCCGGCGCGACCGAAGGACTGATGATTTGTCCGGTGGATCATCCATTGATCTCGCCGCACCTGGTGGCGGAGCTGGTGCGGGCGTTCGATGCCACGGACAAGGTCATCGTCCTGCCGAGGCATCACGGGCGGCGCGGTCACCCGGTGATTTTTCGTGCGACGCTTTATGAGGAATTGCTGGCGGCTCCGCACGAAGTGGGGGCGCGCCAGGTGGTGTGGGACCACGCCGCGGAGATCGCGGAAGTGGAGACGGACGAAGAAGGCGTGATCCTGAATCTGAACGATCCCGAGACGCTCCGGAAGGCGATGGGTCACATCGGGCCACCGTCTAGTGAATCTTCTTGAGCAATGCGACGACCGCGTCGCCGCAGAGTTGCGCGGCGTGGTAGGTGGCGGGCGGCAAACCGCCGAGAGCGGCGGAGATTTGCTGCGGGAAGTTGGCGTGAAGCTCCGCGAGCGACTTGCCGATAAGGAGATCGGTGAGGACCGAGCTGGAAGCGATGGCGGCGACGCATCCCTGGGTTTTGAAGCGCGCTTCAGAGACGCGTTGCCCGTCGAAGCGGACGGATAGCCGCAAAATGTCACCGCAGACAGGATTGGTCACCTCAACGGTGGCGCTCGCGTCGGAAAGCTCTCCGGCGTTGTGCGGACTACGGAAATGTTCGAGAACGGCGTCGTTGAACACTATTGAGAGCTCATGCAGCGCGGAACTGATCTGAAATGATTCATTCGCGCGCGAGCCAGCAATGAGTATAATGCCGGCGAGGGTGGCTGAATAGTTGATAAGACGTTTATCAGGGGACTTCCCAAAACCTTCGCTTAATGCTTCAATCTGATTGACAGAAGTGGGCTTAGGCATATAACGTAGCAGTCCCAGCCAGCGCTTTCCCGTATGAGGCGCGGAAAAGCGGCCGTTTAATTCGCCTACAGGAATGTTCAGGAGATAGAAAGATGCGACGAATTGGATATATCTTCACGCTTGCACTGGTGCTGGCACTGTGCGCAACAGCCAGTTTTGCTCAGGACGGAAAGCTGAAGATTAAAGTGACGCCTCCGCAGGCGTACGTATTCGTAGATGGCAATGGTATTCGCGACGGAAGCCAATCAATCAAGCTGCCCGCGGGCAAGCACACCGTGGTGGTGGTGAATTACGGGTACAAGATTTCGACGCAAGATGTGAACATCGAGGCCGGAAAGTCCACCGACCTTGCCGTGACGCTGGAGCCTTACGGCGACAAAGTAAGCGGCCCCTGGGGCCGTGTCTATATTTCGGGGACGGACGTACGCGCCGCGGTTCTTTCCGAAGGAAAGACTCCGGGATATTTTGTGGGCCATGTGGATGAATTCAACAACGATTTCTGGATTTGGAAGCAGGAATTGATCCTGCCTCCCGGTACGCATCATCTGACGATCACGCGCGGCGGCAAAGAGTTGTGGTCGGGCGACGTGAACGTGGAAGCCGGCAAGAAGGTTTCGATCGATGTGGCGAAGAACAAGCAGGTAACCTCGGACTGGTCGAAGCGCGACGCGGACTTGACGAAGAAGGCTCCGCTGCCGCGTTTCCATGCGGGAATTGCCAGCGCCACGGTGGTGATCGCGCCGGTGAAGGTGACCATGACCAACACCACCGCCAACATCAATTGCGGCCAGAGCACGAACCTGGAATGGCAGACCACCGATGCGGTGGATGTGACGGTGGATAACGGCGTGGGCAGCGTGGCCAGCAGCGGAACGCAGGCCGTCTCACCGCACGCGACGACTACCTACACCTTGGTTGCGACGGGACCGGGCGGGAAGGTGACCGCGACCGAAGCAGTCAATGTAAACACCAAAGTTGATGCGACGTTGTCGGCCAGCCCGTCGGATTTGCACTACCGGAAGATCGGCGACAAAGTCATTACCGATGATTCCGGCACGCTGACGTGGACCACTTCCAATGCGGATGCCGTGAATTTGGATCCCATCGGCAAAGTGGATCTGAACGGCAGCCAGACGGTGAAGGCCGATCCGACTAAGACGGACATCGGTCCGGTGGATGAGAGCAAGAACTACACACTGACCGCCACGAACGTCTGCGGCGGGTCAACCACGGCAACGGCGGCTTTCCATGTCACCGGTTCGATCGAACCGATCCCGGACGTCGTGCTGCAGAGCGTGTTTTATCCGACGGATTATCCCGACAAGAAGAACCCGCAAGTCGGCCTGGTAAAGAGCCAGCAGCTGGACCTGGCGACGCTTGCCGCCGGATTCAAGAAGTATCTTGAATACGATCCGGACGCGAAGCTTTCGATCGAGGCGCATGCCGACGTACGCGGCTCCAAGCCCTTCAACCAGGATTTGAGCGAACGGCGCGTGGAGCGCATCAAGCAGTATCTAGTTGACCAGGGAATTTCAGCGGACAAGATTCAGACGGCGGCCTACGGTAAGGATCGCCCGATGGAGAAGTCCGAAGTGAAGACCCTGGAATCCACCAACCCGAACACGCCGCCCAAGGCGCGTCTGCGCAATGTTACCGGCGACTGGTACGCATACAACCGCCGCGCGGACATCGTGCTGCTGCCCTCCGACAAGCATTCGGCGCAATTCTATCCGCACAACGCCGATGACTCCGGAATTCTGTGGCAGATCCCGAAGCCCAGCCTGAAGAAGGTGGAGGCCGCGCAGTAAGACGAAGTTAACTGAAGCGACGCCGGACTTTTCGGAGTCGCGAAACAGATCGGACGCGCCGGGGAGCAACGCTCTCCGGCGCGTTTTTCTTTTTGGGATACTTGCAACTCGCCCTCGCCTAAATCGAAGAGAGGTCCCTCACTTCGTTCGGGATGACATGACAGTTGTGATTTTTGCAGACGGATACGCCGTCCCTTTTGCGAATTTTCTGGCGCCGGGACCGGGACGCTTCGTAATTCGCCGCACGCGGACGTAGAATTGCTTTGGCCATGACACGAAAAACTTCTGGTGAGATGAGGATTGTTTCGCTGGCGCCCTCCGTTACCTCCATTTTGTTGGAGTTGGGAGTCGGGCGGGAGCTTGTGGGAGTTAGCAAGTGGTGCAAGGACGTTGCGGACGTGGGGCGGCGCGCCGCGGTGGGCGATTGCTGGAAGTTGGATGTGCGCGCAGTGATGAGGCTGCGACCGACTTTGTTGATCGGGTCGGTGCCGTTTGCGGCGGAGGCTGTGGCGAAGATTTTGCAGGAGCCGGTGGCGTTTCTGGCGTTGAATCCGCGGTCGCTGGTGGATATCGAGAACGATATTTTGCTGCTTGGGCGGCTGGTGGACCGTTTGGCGGCTGCTCAGCGGTTGGTGCGCCGGATGCGTGCTGCGTTTGAGGGCGTGGCGCGGCGGACGCGGGGTCGTGCTACGCGCTTGCGGCCGCGGGTTTACTGCGAGGCCTGGCCGAATCCGCGGATTAGTTCGCCGCCCTGGGTGGCGGAGTTAGTAGGGATCGCGGGCGGAAAAATGGTGGTGCGGGCTGGGACGCGGGTTTCGGATTCGCAGGTGGCGCTGGCGCGGCCGGACATCATTATATTGGCCTGGACTGCTTGTGGGGACCGGGCGAAGGCGGAGACGGCTTTGCGCGTGGCGGCTTGGCGGGATGTGCCGGCGGTACGGGAGCGGCGGGTGGTGGTGGTGCGGGATGAGCTTTTGAATACGCCGGGGCCGATATTGACGCGCGGCGTGGTGGAGTTGGAGCGCGCGATCAGCGAGTGGCGTTGGTTGGCGGAGCGAGCACAGATTTAACACGGAGGGCACAGAGAAAGGCTGAGGGCGCGGAGAAACTGCAAATGATTACCGCAGAGGCGCAGAGAACGCAGAGAAAATTTACTGCAAAGATTTAACGCCCCGGCTGCGTCGGAGCACACGGAATGCGCGGAGAAAACCGGCGGCGCGGCGCGCGAAAAATTGGGTGCGAAGAGGATGTGCGCTCCGCGCGGTTGAGGTGTATTCTATCTGCGTGAATTCTAGAGCGCGCACCGATGGAGGTGACGGGCTTTCGCACCTGAACTGGAAGAGGGCAGAGCGAGGACATGGATAACGAAACGATCGTACCGCTGCAAGGGCTGGACCCCTCAGAGATCCAAGAGTGGCTGGAATCGCTGGATTCGGTTTTGCAATCGAGCGGCCCGGAAGTAGCCTCCTACATTTTGGAACGCCTGCGCGCGCACGCCAAGGTCGTCGGAATCGAGATTCCTTTTACCGCGAAGACTCCGTACGTCAATACCATTCCGCACAGTTTGCAGCCGCCCTTTCCCGGCGATCAGCAACTGGAGCGTCGCATCAAGAGTTTGGTGCGCTGGAACGCGATTGCCATGGTGGTGCGCGCGAACCGCGAAGAGCACAACATCGGCGGGCACATTTCGACGTACGCGTCGGCGGCGACGCTCTACGAGGTTGGATTCAATCATTTCTTCCGGGCGCGCACGCCGGAATTCGAAGGCGACACGATATATTTTCAGGGACACGCCGCGCCGGGAATTTATTCGCGCGCTTTCCTGGAGGGACGGCTTTCGGCGGAGAAGCTGGAGAATTTCCGGCGGGAATTGAAGCCGGGCGGCGGGCTTTCTTCCTATCCGCACCCGTGGCTGATGCCGGATTTTTGGGAGTTCCCTACCGTTTCGATGGGCCTGAGCCCGCTGATGGCGATTTATCAGGCGCGCTACAACCGGTATCTCGAGGACCGCGGGTTGAAGCCGGTGACGGACGCGAAAGTGTGGGCGTTTTTGGGCGACGGCGAGACGGACGAGCCGGAATCGCTGGGCGCAATCACTTTGGCGGCGCGCGAGAAACTGGACAACCTGATTTTCGTGGTCAATTGCAATTTGCAGCGCCTGGATGGTCCGGTGCGCGGCAACGGGCAGATCATTCAGGAGCTGGAGTCGGCGTTCCGCGGCGCGGGCTGGAACGTGATCAAGGTTTTGTGGGGCACGGAGTGGGATTCGATTCTGGATCGCGACACCGAGGGCCTGTTGGTGAAGCGCATGGGCGAATTGGTGGACGGCGAATATCAGAAGCTGGTGGTTTCTTCGGGCGCATACGCGCGCGAGCATTTCTTCGGGTCCGATCCGCGGCTCTTGCACCTGGTGGAACCGCTATCGGACGAGGAATTGCGGCGCTTGCGCCTGGGCGGGCACGATCCGCGCAAAGTGTACGCGGCGTATAAGGCGGCGGTGGAGCATACCGGGTCGCCGACGGTGATCCTGGCGCGCACGATCAAAGGTTACGGCCTGGGAGAAGCGGGCGAAGGAAAGAACGTCACGCACCAGCAGAAAAAACTGAATGAAGAAGAGCTGCGCGAATTCCGCAGCCGGTTCGACATTCCTTTGAGCGACGAGCAGTGCGCGGAAGTTCCCTTCTATCGTCCGGAGGAGAACAGCGAGGAGATCCAGTATCTGCGCGCGCGGCGCGAAGAACTGGGCGGATACGTTCCGCAGCGCAGCGTGCGGGCCAAACCGCTGGTGGCGGACCACGACGAATTGTTCAAGGAGTTTCTGACCGGCAGCGAAGGCCGCGAGGTTTCGACGACGATGGCGTTCGTCGGAATCCTGCGCAAGATGCTGCGTGATCCGGAAATGGGCAAACTGATCGTGCCCATCGTTCCGGACGAGGCGCGCACCTTCGGCATGGAGTCGCTCTTCCGCACCGTGGGAATTTATTCCAGCGTGGGACAGCGTTACGAGCCGGTGGACGTGAACACGCTGCTTTATTACAAGGAAGCCAAGGACGGACAGATTCTGGAGGAAGGCATCACCGAAGCGGGTTCGATGGCTTCGTTCATCGCGGCGGGAACGGCGTATGCGACGCATGGGATCAATACGATTCCGTTTTTCATTTACTACTCGATGTTCGGTTTCCAGCGAATTGCGGATTTTATCTGGGCGGCGGCAGATATGCGCGTGCGCGGGTTCCTGCTGGGCGGAACTTCGGGGCGCACCACGCTCGCCGGCGAAGGATTGCAGCACCAGGATGGCAATAGCCACGTGCTGGCGTTGCCCGTGCCGAACCTGCGCGCTTACGATCCGGCGTTTGCCTACGAGCTGGCGGTGATTATTCAGGACGGCATCCGGCGGATGTACAAGGAAGGCGAAAGCATCTTCTATTACATCACGGTGATGAACGAGCCGTACGCGATGCCGGAAATGCCTGGAGACGTGCGCGAAGGAATACTCAAAGGGATGTACAAATTCCGCCCGGCGGCGAATCCCGATGCGAAATTACGCGCGCAACTATTTGGCAGCGGGGCCATATTGAATGAAGCGCTCCGCGCGCAGGAAATACTGGCGGAGAAATATGGCGTGGCCGCGGACGTTTGGAGCGTGACCAGTTACAAGGCGCTCTATACGGATGGAATCGAAACGGATCGCTGGAATCGTTTGCATCCGGGCGAGAAAGCGCGCGTGCCTTACGTGACGCAGTGCCTGGCGGATGCGCCGGGGGTTTTGGTGGCGGCCACGGACTATTTGAAGACTTTGCCGAACATGATCAATCAATGGGTCCCGCGGCGCATGGCAACTCTGGGGACAGATGGATTTGGGCGCAGCGAGGGTCGCACGTCCTTGCGGGATTTTTTTGAGGTGGATTCGCGATTCATTACGTTGGCCGCTTTGAATGAACTTTTCCTGGATGGAAAGATCGCGGCGGACGTGGTGGAGCGGGCTATCGCTGATTTGGGGATCAATAGCGAGAAACCGAATCCTGTGACTTCTTAGGTTGGATCCCTTTCATCGGTTGCGGACATGGGGCGCAGCCTGCCTGCGTCCGGCGCGCGAGCAGCGTCGCTACCGTCGCTTATGAGTGTTAGTTGTGATGTTTGGTTCTGCGACGCAGCGTTCTCGCGGCTCCTGTCGTGCGGCGTTATTTTTTGCCGTTGGCGTGATGCTGGATCTTGTCGAAGTCCGGGACGTGCACGCAGAGGCCGCCTTGCGGCGTCATTTTGGAGTATCCCGCCACGAGTTGTTCCTGGTAGTGATCAATCGCAAAATCGAAAGGGTCGGCGGACTGCATGTCCATGAGCACCAGGTCCGCGGGATTCATGGTGAGATGTCCGAAGCGCACCGTGTTGCCTTCGAACTGAAGATAATTGCGCGCGCCGCAAGCATTCGTCAGCAAGGGCTCGCTTCCCTGCTCTCCGCCGGGGCCGAAGGTGAGCGCGATCTGGTCATTTTCGGTCTTGATGCTGGTGAGATGGCCGCGCAACTGGGGCGGCGGCAGGATGTACTCCGGGTCCAGGATTAAGTCGTCCTTGTCCACGGAAACGCCGGGGACTTTCTTGGTGTTGAGGAGCTTGGCGGTGTCCAGCCCGAGCATATCCATCAGGCCTTTCACCGGCAGGTGCAGGGCTTCGACTTTCGTGGTGTGCACGCGGATCATGCCTGCGGGAGTGATGGAAAGCGTGCCGGTGGTGGAGAAAGGGAGGCCGCCTTTGCTGACCAGCAGACCTTTTACGGTCAGTTGATTGCCTTCGATCGTGGCCGTGATTTTTTTGATGGGAGCGTCTGCTTTCGCGAAGACGAAATCGTTGAGGTCGTTGGTGAGGGATGCGGCGGTTAGAGAGACTTGCGCGGAGTTCACGTCAATTTCAAAGGATTGTTTGTTGTCGAAGACGACGATTTGGCCGGGCTGCGGGGCCAGCTTGCCGTTGAGAAAGCGGATGTGCACGACGATTTTGTCGGTCAGGTGGTAGTTCACGTTTTTCATGGTCGTGTTGACGTCGCCGCTGCCTGCGGCGGCCGCGGGTGGCGCGTTTTTCGTTTGGACTTGTTGGGCGGCGCACGCGACGGCCAGGGATAGGAAAGCGGCGGCGCAGCTTGCCACGATATTTTTCACGAATATCTCCTCGAACGATTGCGTTGCGCCGCTTCGGCGATTTCATGGATCAACTGGGGTGATGGTACCTGCGGAGAGGCGGAATTCTTGTCGGGCGAACGCTGTATAAGCGCCGGGGAGATGCTGGTTGGGGCGGGCTTCGTGCGTGCGCGACCCGTTTGAGGTTACTGGCGCGGCCTACTGCAAGGATTTAACACGGAGGGCATGGAGAAAGGCTTGGAGGGCACGGGGAGTTGGTGCCGGGGAAGGCGAATCCACCGCAGAGGCGCAGAGGGCGCAGAGAAAAGCAACTGCGTCACAAGAATCTAAGGTTGTCCACAGTTTTAGACGAGGGAACGGCCGCCGTCAACTACCAGGATTTGGCCCGTCACGAAATCGGCTGTGGCCAGGTAGGCGACGGCTTGGGCGATATCGTCGCCGGTGCCGGTGCGGTGGAGCGGGACGCGGCGGATGTAGTCTTCGTCGGGTGGCTCGCCGGGAAATTGAATGGTGCCGGGGGCGACGCTATTGACCAGGATTTCGGGGCCCAGGGCGCGGGCCAGGCAGCGCGTCAGCATTATGCAGCCGGCTTTCGAAACGCAGTAGTGCGTGTAGGCGGGCCACGGCAGCAGGCCTCCGAGCGACGAAAGATTGATGATGCGGCCGCGGCCCTGGCGCTTCATGATGGGCGCGGCGGATTGGGCGCAGAGAAATTGCGATTTGAGATTGACGTTCAGGATGTGGTCCCACTGCTCTTCGGTCAGCTCTTCGAATTTTGCCGGGAAGAACGTGCCGGTGTTATTGACGAGGATGTCCAGGCGGCCGAATTCGTTTTCGGCGGCGGAGAAGAGGTTTTGCACGTCGGAGCGATGGGAGACGTCGGCTTTCACGGCGATGGCGCGGCGCCCGGCGGATTTGATTTCGGCGACGAGCGCGTCGGCCTCCGGTTGCGAGCTGGCGTAATTCACCACGATGTCTGCACCATCGGCTGCCAGGCGCAAAGCGATGCTGCGGCCAATGCGTTTGGCGGCGCCGGTGATTAGCGCGATTTGACCTTCGAGTGGCTTAGCGGGCATCGGGAGACGCCTCCTTGCTTGGGAGTTTTACATTAACATTTTGCCGAGTGGGGCGAAATGAGGCGGAGGAGGCTGAGGATGTAAAGGAGGTAGAGGATGTAAAGGAGACATAGGAAACAGCGAAAGGCGAGGATGTGGAGCATTTGAAGGATGGGGATTAGCGTGGCATTGAGCCTGCTAGAATCGTGGGGCATTTATCGGCGGGGATTTTATCGGGAGGCGGGATGAAAATTGATTTGCTGTCTATTGCGGCGCATCCGGATGATGCGGAGCTTACCAGCGGCGGGACTTTGCTGGCCATGGCGGAGGCGGGGCACCGCACCGGGATTCTGGATTTGACACGCGGCGAGACGGGATCGCGCGGGACGCCGGAGATACGTTTGCGCGAGGCGGCGCGCGCGGGAAAGATCTTGCGAGTGACAGTGCGGCGGAATCTGGGGTTGCCGGACGCGCGGCTGGAAATGCGCGAGGATTATAAGATGGCGATCGCCGAAGTGATCCGCGAATTGCAGCCGCATACGGTGATACTGCCCTACTGGGAAGGGCGGCATCCGGACCATTACACGGCGGCGCAGCTGGGATACGAAGCGTGCTTCGTGGCGGGGCTGAAAAATTATCCGCTCGGCGGCGAGGCGTTCCGGCCATTCAAGATTTTGTACGCGGCGGCGTACGAAACGGCGCGGCCGAGTTTCTGCGTGGACATTACCAAACATTTCGCGCGCCGCAAGCGGGCGATCCTGGCTTACGCGTCGCAATTCCATCCGGCGAAAAAGGACAAGCGCTCGAAGGTGGTGCTGCCTCTAGATGAGCTGGAAGCGCGCATGAATTCGATTGCGCAGTATCACGGGCGGCTGATCGGAGTGCGGTATGCCGAGGGCTTTATGGTGAAAGAAGGGATGCAGGTGGACGACGTGGTGAAAATGCCGGTGCGCTCGGTTTAGCGGGAGCGGAGGCCGCGGAGGGCGGCGGGCTAGAATTCGTCGGATTCCTGGGTATAGCTGAAGCCGGGGAGGGCGACGGCGGTGGCGCGACGGTCAACTTTGACTTTTTCGGCGCGCTCGTTTTCGGCGCCGGCCTTGCGCAGGATGGCGAAGGTGGCTAGAGCTTCGTTGTAGATCTTAGTAACCAGGTAGGATTCGCCGGTGTCGTCTTTCTTCCATACTTGGCCGACTTGGAGCTTGCGGACGGGCACAGTACGAATGTAGTCAGAATCGGGAGGCCCGTCAATACGGTCGCGCGGGGGTGATTCCCTGGGGCAACGGTGCTTGAGGCCACCATATTGATACCGCAGAGACGCTGAGGGCGCAGAGAAAGGCGGGATCGGGGATTTGGCGCCTGGGGGGCGGCTGGGCCGGCGTGGCAACGGGACGCCGCGGCGCGGAGGGCAGGTCTTAGACCCACCCCTACGAAACCCTCTCACCGATCAGGCGACGCTTTTGGCCTTGGCGGCCTGCTGCCGGGTCCTAGCCGGGGTTCCACGAACGGCTGGGCCAACTATTATCGGGTAGCTGCCATCCAAAGAATTCAGCAGGGTGCTGCCGGATGGGGTGTATACTGCCGTGCAGAATCCGCCGGAGGTGGACTATGAAGATGAACTTGGCGGCGCAGTTAGGGGCCATGATCGTCGCGGCGTCGCTGATCACGTCCACCAGCATCGCAAGCGTGCCGCAGCAGAGCCAGCAGCAATCCTCGCCGCAATCAACTTCCTCGACTTCTTCGGCGCCAGCGCAACAGACCACCCAGCAAGGAACCACGCCACAGGCCGGCGCTCAGCAGAGCGGAAGCGTGCAGCAAGCGGACCAGCAGCCGCAAGGACCTGCGCCCATCCAGCAGCAGGATGACCCCAAGGTGAAAGCCGGAAGCGAAGCGGACGTTAACGCCATTGGCAACCGCAATGTGGGCCACGGGCTGAATTTTTATTCGCTGGAGCACGAGATTGCGCTGGGCAAGCAGCTTTCCGCGGAAGTGGAGCGGCAGGCGAAATTCATCAACGATCCGGTGGTGAACGAGTACGTCAACCGCGTGGGACAAAACCTGGTGCGGAACTCGGATGCGCAGGTGCCCTTCACGATCAAGGTGATTGATTCGGACGTGGTGAATGCCTTCGCGCTGCCGGGGGGATTTTTCTACGTGAACAGCGGATTGATCCTGCACGCGGACGAGGAATCGGAACTGGCGGGAGTGATGGCGCATGAGATCGCGCACGTTTGCGCGCGCCACGGCACCAAACAAGCCACCAAGGGCGAAATCACGCAGCTGGCGATGATTCCGGCGATGATTTTTATTCCTTACACCTGGGCGGGCTACGCGATTTACCAAGGGATGCAGTTCGCGATTCCGATGGCCTTCCTGCAATTCACGCGCGCGGATGAGCGCGAAGCGGATTACCTGGGATTACAATACATGTACAAGGCCGGATACGACCCCAACGCGTTTGTCTCGTTCTTCGAAAAGGTAGCGGCGGACGAAAAGAAGCAGCCCGGGACGATCCCCAAGATCTTCTCGACGCACCCGCCGACACCGGACAGAATCGAAGCGACGCAGAAGGAAATCGCCACGATTTTGCCGCAGCGCGATGAATATATCGTCACGACATCCGAGTTCGACCAGGTGAAGCACCGGCTGCAATTGCTGGAAATGAACGTGAAGGTTAACGACAAGAATCCGAACAAGCCGACGCTGCGCAAGAAGACGGCGACGAACAAGCCGGGAGATACCACTTCCACCGGATCAACGGATCCCGATAGCGATCCGGACCGGCCGACTTTGCAGCGCAGGCCGGACCCGAATCAGCAGCCTTGAGAGGCGGTTGAGAGTTAAGAGTTCAAAGTTGACAGTTCAAAGTTAAGAGAAAGCGTTTTGGCGCCCGGTCTGTTGCCGGGCGCTTTTTTTTGCGGCTTGCGGAGCTCTGGCGAATGCTGGGGGCTGCTTAGCGGGCCTGGACTTCGGCTATGCCCATGCGTTTCAGGCCTTCGGAGTAATACTTGCGGTAGAGGATGTCCCACTCCTCGCTGCCTTCCATGATTTCTTTTTTCTGCGAAGCGATCTTGGCGCGCACTTCGGTGTCCACCTGCTCTTCTACTTTGAGGAGCGAGGTGATGATGGTGACGATCTCCTGGCGGATGGTGTCGCGATCTTCGATGAAATCCACGTCGGGGCTGGACACCAGAAAATCTATGATCCGGTGGGAGAGTCGTACCGTTTTTTCGCGGGTCAGGCGCATGTCAGCGGAGAATTAGCTTCCTTTCGCGAGCCAGCTGGCCCTTCACCTTCTTGTACATTTCCTGGTAAGAGGCGCCGGAAGTGCGCATCTCCTCGGCGTACTTGGCGAGGATTTCGCGGACTTCTTCGTTGAGGCGGTCCTCGATGGTGACTTCCTCGGCCATCACCTGGCGCACTTGCTGGGTGGTGCTTTCCGCGTTTTTCACTTCAATCATCTTGCCGGCTACCAGGCGCTTGACGATTTCCTTGGCCATGTAACCGACATAATCCCGAGAGAGCAGCATGCAGTCCGACTCCGCACAACGTAGCGAGCATTTCAGTCTACTGGGTGGCTGCGCGAAGTGTCAAGGCGAGGCAGAAAAACGATAATGGGCCGTTTATGCGGCGAGTCTGGAATCAGCCTGAATTTCGCGGGCGTCCTTAGGCGAGCTCGTGATTCCGGCGAGGCAAGAGCATAAGAATTCCGAGTTTCCGGGAGCGCGACGATTCGGGGCTGACGGCCGGGCGCGCCCTGCGAGGGCGTTTCTTCGGTTCGCGCGCGTGGAGGCATCTGTTATTCTAGGTGCTTCAGAGCTTTTGTTCCGCCGATCTTGAGTACTCATCTATTGGAGAGAGGAATCAATCGTGACATCGTCCACTTTGTCTGCAACTGATGTGAAGCGCGCGGCTAATTTTAATGCGGGACCGGGGGCATTGCCTGCGCCCGTATTGGAGCGCATTCGCGAAGAATTGCTGGATTATCGCGGGACCGGGATGTCCGTAATGGAGATGAGCCACCGGTCGTCGGAATTCGAGGAGATCATCGGGCGGGCGGAGCGGAATTTTCGGAAGTTGCTGGATATTCCCGAGGAATATGCGGTGATCTTCGTGCAGGGGGGCGGCAGCGCGCAATTCACCATGGTCCCGATGAATCTTTGCCTGCCGGGGAAGCCGGTGGACGTGCTGCACACCGGGATGTGGACGGCGAAGGCTATTACGGAGCTGAAAAAAGGCATTCCCTATCGCCTGGCGGCTTCGACGGAAGAGGCGAAGTTCACGCGGGTGCCGCGGAAGGAAGAAATCCAACTTAGCCCCGACGCTTCCTACGTTTACATGTGCACGAACAATACGATTGAGGGCTCGCAGTGGGCCGCGGCGCCCGAAACGGGCGAAGTGCCGCTGGTGGCGGATATGTCGTCGGACATCATGTCGCGCGCGGTGGATGTGCGGCGCTTTGGCCTGATTTTTGCCGGGGCGCAGAAGAATCTGGGGCCGTCTGGCGCGACGGTGGTGATCGTGCGGCGGGACCTGGCGGAGCGCGCGGACAAGAATTTGCCGACCGTGCTGCAATATCGCACGCATATCAAGGAACATTCGCTGTATCACACGCCTCCAACTTTTGCGGTGTACATCGTGGGCCTGGTGCTGGAATGGATCGAGGCGGAAGGCGGCGTCGCGGCCATGCAGAAGCGCAACGAAGCCAAAGCGAAACTGCTTTACGACGCGATTGACGGCAGCGGCGGGTATTATTCCGGGCCGATCGAGAGAGAATCGCGGTCGAAGATGAATGTGACGTTTCGCGTGGCGCGCGGGAACGAGGATTTGGAGAAGAAATTCGCCAAGGAAGCGATTGCCGCGAGGTTGGTGGGGCTGGCGGGGCACCGGTCCATCGGGGGGATGCGGGCATCGTTATACAATGCCGTGCCGGTTGAGGCTGTGAACGAATTGGTGGGATTCATGCGCGATTTTCAGAAGCGGAATGGCTAGGGGCAAGGTTGGCGCGCGGATCCAAATCCATGCGTGGACCAGAGTAAACCCGCCCGAGCTTCAAACGATTTCACCCTTTTAACAAGTCGGCCTGGGCGTCAGCGGCGACGGAAACGTGGCCTTCCGCGGGCGGGAGCGCTTCATTCCTCAGGGTAAACAAGCTCGCGCACTCCCAGAAAATTCGGGCTTCGGATGCGCTTCGCTGTCGCCGCGCGCCCGGTATCGCTATGAACCAAGAGCCACAGTAGTGTGGCAACTGCGCAACACACGGCTTGACATGCTCTGACGGGGTCGGTATGGTGGGTTTTCCATGCCAAAAGCGGGTGAAAAGGCGGGATTTGCCGCGCAACGAGCGCCTTACGCGGCTGAATTGGCGACTGCGAGCGCACGCCTGGTAAGCATTCGCGACGCGGGCCGCACCCGGCCGGAATCACAGCCTCCATTAGACGAGTACTTCAATTCCCTCTTCACGGCGCTCGGGCCGCAGCACTGGTGGCCCGGCGAGACGCCCTTCGAAGTGATTGTTGGAACGATTCTCACGCAAAACACCTCGTGGAAGAACGTCGAGCTGGTCCTCGGGAATCTGCGGAACGAAGGCTTGCTCACGCTTGCCGGAATCGAGCGCGTGAACCAGCGGCATCTGGCGAGCTTGCTGCGGCCGGCGGGGTATTTTCGCCAGAAGGCGCGGAAACTGAAGGCGTTCGTGCAGTTTCTGCGCGCGGAGTATGCGGGATCGTTGCGGCGGATGTTCGCCACGCCGACGCTGGAATTGCGCGAGAAGCTTCTGGGAGTCTGGGGAATCGGGCCCGAGACGGCGGATGCGATCTTGTTGTATGGCGGGCAACACCCGGTATTCGTGGTGGACGCCTACACGAAGCGGCTTTTTGCGTGGCATGGCTGGATCGGCGAAAAGGCGAAGTACGAGGATGTTCGCTGGATGGTGGAGCGGCAATTCCCCGGCGATGCGAAGCGATTCAACGAACTGCATGCGTTGATTGTGCACACCGGGAAGGCCTGGTGCCGCCCGAAAGAGCCGCTGTGCGGGGAGTGTCCGCTGGGGCGGTATCTGGAGGAGGGGCGTTGAAGGGCGAGCGATCCAAGCGCAAGAACCGGCTGTGGCCGTGGATCGGCGGCGTGATCGTCACGCTGCTGGCGGCGGCTGTGTTCGTGGTGGGCTCGCTGGACGTGCCGCTTCGGCCGGAGCAAGGAAGCACGTTCGTCGTATTTTTTGCGCTGACGACGCTGCTGGCCGCGGCCTTCCTGGTGTTTACGGCGATCTTCGCGCGCAGCATGGTGCGGCTGTGGATGGAGCGGCGCAGCGGTCAGATGGGCTCGCGGTTCAAGGTGAAGATGGTGTTGGGAGCGATTGGCGTATCGCTGCTGCCCACGGTGGTGTTTTTCTTTTTCAGCTACGCCATCGTGAACCGCACGTTGATCGCCATGTTTCCCAGGCCCCTAGAAGACGCCAACGAGGAGAGCCAGCGCCTGCTTTCCGACCTGGGCCGCGCGAACATGGATCACCTGAATGCGATCGCCGAAAAAGCGGCGGCCAGCAGCAAGGAGGATCAATCGCTGCTGGGATTGGCTTGGTCCGTGGATGCGTCCTGGATCGCGCATTCCAGCGGCGTGGCGGATGACGGCGTGGCCTATATAAAGCCCGCGAAGGACGCGGAGAAGGCCACCATTCCGGAGATGGAAACGATCACGCCGGCGCTGGTGCGCACTTTGCCGGATGGCGCGGAGATCTGGCAGACCAGCGATCATTTGTACATTGCGGGAAGCGCGCCGTTAGGAGGCGAGCGACTGTACGTGGCGCGTATTTTGCCGAGCGATTTCCTGACGCGGTACTCGGAGATCCAATCCCAGACCGAAACCTACGCGCAGCAGAAGCAGCACCTGCGGGCCTACAAGCGCGACGTGCTGCTCGGACTGTTTTTGGTGACGGTGATTCTGGGCTTCTCGACAACGTGGGTGGCGCTATTTTTGTCGAAGCAAGTGACCGTGCCGATTCAGGCGCTGGCGGAAGCGACGCGGGAAATTTCGCGCGGGAATTTCGATCACAAGATTGACGTGCGGGCGGAGGACGAGCTGGGAACACTGGTGCGTTCGTTCAACCGCATGACGGAACAGCTCGGCGAGGGACGGCGGCAGATTAACGAGTTCACGCAGAGCCTGGAGCAGGCAATCGAGGAGCGCGAGCGGCGGCGGAAATTGATGGAAGCGATTCTGGAAAATATTCCGACGGGAGTAGTTTCGCTGAATTCGTCGGGAGAGGTGGCGCGGCTGAATTCGGCGGTGCCGGCGATTTTGGGAGAATCGGCGCGGGATGCGCGGACTTTGCAGGAATTGCTGGGGGAAGAGGCGGCGCGCGCGGTGCTGCATCTGATGCGGCAGTCGCTGCGGATGGGCGCGGCTACGCGCGAAATTGAGGTGGCCACGGCCGGACGCCTGGTGCGCGCGGCCGTGACGGTGAGTTCTTTGGGGCCGCGGCGCTCGAATCCGGGATTCGTGATCGTGATTGACGATTTGACGGACTTGCTGCGCGCGCAGAAGGCCGCGGCGTGGCAGGAAGTGGCGCAGCGCATCGCGCACGAAATCAAGAATCCGCTGACGCCGATTCAGCTTTCGGCGCAGCGGCTGCTGCGGCATCTGGACCGCATGCGCGCGCAAGCGCCAGACGGGGCGCGGTCGGAATTCGAGAAGCTGGCGGCGGAGTGCGCGGGGTTGATCGAGCGCGAAGTGCATACTCTCGGGTCGCTTGTGGATGCGTTCTCGCAATTCGCGCGATTCCCTTCGGCGCGGCTGGCGCCGGAAGATCTGAATACGATCGTTGCGAGCGCGCTGGATTTGTTTCAGGGGCGGCTCGAAGGCGTGACGGTGCGCACGGATCTGGCTGCGACGTTGCCTCCGGTGAAAGCCGATCGCGAGTTGTTGCGGCGCGTAGTGGCGAACTTGATTGATAACGCGGCGGAGGCGATGGAAGGGTCCGCGATTCGGAGATTGCGTGTGGCAACACGCGTGGAGAGTGATGGCGACGCCGTGGAGATTGAAATCTCCGATAGCGGGCATGGGATTTCGCCGGAGGATAAGCAGCACTTATTTTTACCGCACTTCTCCACTAAGGAGCGCGGGACGGGTTTGGGATTGGCCATCGCCAGCCGGATTATTGCCGAGCATAACGGGACGTTTCGCGTGGAAGACAATTTGCCGACTGGGACTAAGTTTGTGATTCGGTTTCCGACTGCGGAGATTCCTGTGGCGCCTGGGTAGCGGGGCCGCGCGAGGCGGAAGATTTAACACAGAGGGCACAGAGTTCGGAAGAAGAGAGTTCACGGAGACGACTGGGCAAGCGCGCGGTGCGTGGTCGTGGGTCGCGAACGGCAAAAGCAAAAGATTTAGCGCCGAGTACGCAGAGTTCGGAACGCTGAGGTCGCAGAGAAAACCAGATGCAGAGTGGCCTCGCTTCGCGCGCGTGGGAGTTGCAGTCAATAACAAAGACAGCGAGATCGGGACTGGGCCGGTCTGAGACCGGCCCCTACATAATCCTGCAATAGCCGTCGAACCGGCGTTTCACCTATGCCAGCATCCATACTGATTGTTGACGATGAACGCGGGATTCGCGAGTCCCTGGGCGCGCTGCTGCGCGACGAAGGGTATGACATAGCGGCGCTGGAATCGGGCGAGGAATGCTTGGCGCACCTGGAGCGGCAGAGCGTTGATCTGGTCTTGCTCGATGTGTGGCTGAATAACATGGATGGGCTGGATACGCTGGAGCGGATTCAGGGGCAGGATGCCGCTCCGATGGTGGTGATGATTTCCGGGCACGCAAACATCGAGACGGCGGTTCGCGCGACGAAACTGGGGGCGTTTGACTTCATCGAAAAACCTCTTTCGCTGGAAAAAGTGGTGCTGGTGGTGCGGAACGCGCTGGAATATTTGCGGCTGGAAGCGGAAAACCGGCGGCTGCGCGCGGAACTCGAGGAGAAGCACCAGATTTTGGGCAGCAGCGTGCCGATGAAGGCGCTGCGCCAGCAGATTGCGTTGACGGCGCCGACGAACGGGCGCGTGCTGATTTATGGCGAGAGCGGGACTGGCAAGGAATTGGTCGCGCGGGCCTTGCACGACAGCAGTTTGCGCAGTTCGATGCAGTTCGTGGAAGTGAATTGCGCGGCGATCCCGGAAGAATTGATCGAATCCGAAATGTTCGGACATCGCAAGGGCAGCTTTACCGGCGCGAGCGAAGACAAAGTGGGAAAGTTCCAGAAGGCCGATGGCGGGACCTTGTTTCTGGATGAAGTCGGCGACATGAGTTTGAAGACGCAATCGAAAGTATTGCGCGTGCTGGAAGAGCGGCGCGTGGAGCCTTTGGGCTCAAACCAGCCTGCCACGGTGGATGTGCGCGTGATTGCGGCGACCAATAAGAAGTTGGAAGAAGAAATCGCGCGGAATGCGTTTCGCGAGGATCTTTTTTACCGGCTCAACGTGATTCCCTTTTACGTACCGGCGTTGCGCGAGCGCGTGGAGGATATTCCGATTCTGGCCGCGCATTTTTTGGCGGCGTTTTCGCAGGAGTATGGGAAGAAGCCGAAGGAATTCAGCGCGGCCGCCGTGGATGTGCTGCTGAGTTATCCCTGGCCGGGGAATGTGCGCGAGCTCAAGAATCTGGTGGAGCGTTTGGTGATTGTTTGCCCTTCGCCGCGGATCGAGCCGCACCATTTGCCGCCGGAGATTTTTCGCGGCGCGTCGAAGAGCCCGCAGAAGCCTTATGAGAGTTTGCAGGAGGCGCGTTCTGCGTATGAGCGCGAGTTCGTATTGCGCAAGCTCGAAGAGAATCGCTGGAATATGACGAAGGCGGCGCAGGCGCTGGGGCTCGAGCGCAGCCATTTGTACCGGAAGATGCGGGCTTTGGGGATCGCGCCGACGCGGGCGGAGTAGCCGGCGGACGGCGGATCGTGCTTGCAGAATTTTAGATTGATTCGGCTTCCTGGATTTCGGCTAGCTGTTCCAGTTGTCGGTGCCAGTCTAGTTGGCGGACCAGCGTTGGGTTTTGGCGCCAGTTGGATTGCACCTTTACGAAAAGCTCCAGGAAGATTTTCACCCCCAGGATCGCTTCGAGTTCCTTGCGGGCTGCCGTGCCGATTTTCTTTATGGCTTCCCCGCCCTTCCCGATCAGGATTCCTTTTTGGCCGTCGCGTTCCACGTACATGGTGGCGCGAATGCGCAGCAGCTTGGGAGTCTCCTCGAAATTATCCACCAGCACGGCGATGGCGTGCGGAACTTCTTCGCGCGTGGCAAGGATGGCTTTTTCGCGAACAATTTCCGCCGCTAGAAAACGCTCGGGCTGGTCGGTGAACTGGTCCGTGGGGAAATGCGGCGGGGCTTCCGGAAGGCGCGTCAACCAGGAGCTGACCAGATCGAAACAGCCCGCGCCGGTGAGCGCGGAGATCGGGAAGACTTCCGCGAACTCGAATTCCTTACTGTAGCGGTCAATCATGGGGAGCAAGAGTTGCTTGGCGATGCGGTCCACTTTATTGAGCAGCAGATAGACGGGACCGTGAAAGCGCTGCAGCCATTGGATAGCGAATTTGTCGCCGGGGCCGAAATCAACGGAAGCGTCGGCGATCAGGCAGAGGATGTCTATGCCTTCGAGGGCGTGCTGAAGCTCGTCCATCATCATGCGGCTCAGGACGTTTTCCGGTTTGTGGATGCCGGGAGTGTCCACCAGGACGATTTGTGCGTCGTCGCGATTCAGGATGCCTTGAATGCGGTTGCGGGTGGTCTGGGGCTTCGAAGAGACGATGGCGACTTTTTGCCCGACGAGAGTATTGACCAGCGTGGATTTGCCGGCGTTGGGGCGGCCGATGATCGCGACGAAACCGGATTTGAAGGGCATGGAGGATTTAATTGTACGCTTTTGGCGGGCGGCGAGGAAGGAAGCAGGAGGCAAGGAGGCCGCGAGGCAAGTACGCAGGAGCTTGGTGCGTTTAAATCGCGTGAGGTGACGTTCAAAGATTTGGCACAGAGGACGCCGAGACCGGAAAAAGCGAGAGGACACGGAGAGATTGAGATCATCGAGTGGGGCCGGTGTGGCGATATTTTCGTGGTGTTAACGTGGCGTTACTGCGCCGGAAAAATTCGGCGAGGCGGCGTCGCAAGATTACGTGGCGGAGGTGTTGACTTCACTTTTCAGGGAGGTAGACTGGGCTTGCTTGCAGTGAGCCAGAGCTATCTGGTTGCGGACGGCGGGGCAATCCGCGCGACACGCTGCATAGCCACAATTTAGCCTTACGAGGAGGCCTTCCATGGCAAACCAGGTGAAAGCAATTCCCGACGGGTATCACAGCATCAGTCCCGCGCTGACTTGCAAGGATGCGGCGCGCGCGATCGAATATTACAAGAAGGCGTTCAATGCGCAGGAGATCATGCGCATGCCGGCGCCGGACGGCAAAATCTCGCACGCGGAGTTGAAAATCGGAGATTCCATCATTTTTCTGAATGATGAGATGGGACCGACGACCGGAGCAAGTTCGGGAACGCCGCGGATGTCTTTGTTCCTGTACGTCCAGGACGCCGACACTACGTTCAACAATGCGGTGAAGGCGGGCGGGAAAGTGGATACGCCGCTGGAAAATCAATTCTGGGGCGACCGGTACGGGAAGCTTACGGACCCCTTTGGGCACCAGTGGGGCATCGCGACTCATGTGGAGGACGTGGCGCCTGAGGAAATCAGTAAGCGTGCGGCGGCGTTTTTCGCGAAGATGGCGGCGCACGGGTAGTTTTCTTGATCTGTTGACAATTTGAAAGGTAATGTCGGGCTCGCCGGTCGCTGTGGCGGGCCCGAAGCGCTTTACAGGATGCATCGGCAATTGCGATGCGCGGAATTCACCGCTGAGACGCAGAGTACGCAGAGAAAACCCGAGACAACCCGAGACAACAATTCTTTCAGCGGGCCGGAAAGAGCAGATCCCTGCCCGCGGCAGGCGGGCCTGCCTGCGGCGGGCGGGCCTCGCTGCGCTCGGGATGACGCCTCGTTTACTCTTTTGGTGAATCGTCAGGGTGCCGCGGGTGCATCAGACCGTGCGGGCGGGCGAGGCTGCTGCCGAGGGGATTGGCTTGGCGCGGACGCGCAGGACTTTGCGTTGGTTGGCTTCGAGGACTTCGAATCGCAGGCCGTCCGCGTCCACGATTTCTCCGGTGCGCGGGACGTGCCCGGCGACGCCATTGAGCAGGCCGGCGATGGTCGTGGCGGCGGAATGCTGCATGCCGGCGTCGAGGTGCACGCCGAAAAGTTCGTTGACCTTGTCGAGTTGCACGCTGCCGCGCATCACCAGCGCGCCGCTGGCCTCGCGGACCACATCGGGCGCCGGGATACGATCTTCTTCGCCGATTTCGCCGACGATTTCTTCCACTAAATCTTCGATGGTCACCACTCCCGCCATCAGGCCGTATTCATCAATCACAATCGCCATCTGCTGATTTTTGCGCTGCATTTCCTTCAATAGCTCGGAGCCGAATTTGGTTTCTGGAATGAACAGCGCGGGACGCATCAGTTCGCGCACGGTGCGATGCGCGGCGTCGCGGTCGGGGACTTCGAGCATGTCGCGCGCCATGACGATGCCGACGATGTCATCGAGAGATTTTTCGTAAACAGGCAGGCGGGAGAATTTGGTGTCCACCACCAGGTCGCGCAATTCTTCGAGCGATGCCGAGGCCCGGATGGCGATGACGTCCGGGCGCGGCGTCATCACGTCGCGCACGCGTTTATCGCCGAATTCGACGACGGATTCGATCAAGCGCGCTTCGTCCTGCTCGATGATGCCCTCTTCGGTGGCGGCGTCCACGAAAGCTTCGATGGCCTGCTGCTGCTCGGCGGCGGGAGTCTGCACTTCGCTTTCTTCGGACAAGTGCAGCACCGAGATGAGCAGATCGAGAACGGCTTGCACCGGCCAAATGATGAAAAGGAGCACGCGAACGAGCGGCACGAAGGGCAACACCCAGTTTCCGGGGGCGCGCGCGAGCAAGAGCGCCGGGAAGAATTGCATGGCGACGACCACTTCCGCGCCGAGAAAGAAAACCATTTCGACGGCCGCTTCCCAGGTCCCGGGGACGAAGAAAAGCACGCCGCGAGCGGTGATAGCCGCCACCAGCACCAGCCAGAAACGCGCGAGCAGGCTGAAGGCCAGCGCGGCGCGTTCACGATCCATGTGAAAGCGCGGCTCGACGTCCGATTCAAACGTCTCGAGATGCTCGTGAATGCGGCCGGTGTGCACGCGGCCAAGTTCGCGAAAGGCGCGGTCGAGATAGGAAAAAATGACGAGCCCAGCCGTCAGTGCCAGCACGCCGACGGTGTAGAGAAAAATGGGCATGGCTAGGACAATCCTAGATCGCGGCGCAGGCGGTTCTCGCGCCGGGTCATTTGACCTTGATCGGTTTCGTGATCGTAGCCCATCAGGTGCAGCACGCCGTGAAGGATGAGGACGCGCATTTCGTGGTTGAAGGTGCGGCCGAAGCGGAGCGCGTTGCGGCGGGCGACGGCGGGAGCGATGGCGATATCGCCGAGGTAGGAGGTAGAGGATGGAGAGGAGGTAAAGGAGTGGGAGGAGAAGGCGCCTGGACGCTTGAATTTTCCCACGCGCTTGCGCTTTGACGCGCGTCGCCGGACGCTGCGGCCACTTTCACGAATCTTCGCGCTATGGGGATGGGGTCCATCGGCTGGGAAGGACAATACATCGGTCGGCTGATTTTTGCCACGGTACGCAGCGTTCCAGCGGGCCATCTGTCGGTCGGTGACCAGAGCGACGGCGAGCGAATCGGCGGGAAGGCGCAAGCGCTTTTGCGCAGCGGCCAGAAACTTATTCAAGCCTGCAATGGAAACACGGACGCGCCGCTGTTGATTGAGAATCATGCCGCGGGCTAATCCCGAGGATTTCTTAGCGCGGAGTGGCCGGCGACGCCGCCGCGGCCATTCTGGCTGGGATGCGCGGCGGCATGCTCGTCATAGGCTTTGATGATGCGCTGCACCAGATTGTGGCGCACCACGTCGCGCTCATCGAAATAGACCAGGGAAATGCCTTCGATTTTGCCCACAATTTCAATGGCTTCGATCAGGCCGGAGCGGCGTGATTCGGGCAGATCAATCTGGGTGACGTCACCGGTGATCACGGCCTTGGAATTGAATCCCAGGCGCGTGAGGAACATTTTCATCTGTTCGCTGGTGGTATTCTGCGCTTCGTCGAGGATCACGAAGGAATCATTAAGCGTGCGCCCGCGCATGAAGGCGAGGGGCGCCACTTCGATGATGCCTTTTTCCAGGAAGTTTTCGAGTTTATCGGCCTCGAGAAGGTCGTGCAGCGCGTCATAGAGCGGGCGCATATACGGATCCACTTTTTCCTGCAGCGTGCCGGGAAGAAAGCCGAGGCGCTCGCCGGCTTCGACGGCGGGACGCGCGAGAATGATGCGGTTCACCTGCTTGGAAAGCAGCGCGGTAACGGCCATGGCCACGGCGAGGTAGGTCTTGCCAGTGCCGCCAGGCCCGATGGCGAAGACCATGTCGTAGGCTTCGAGCGCTTCGATGTAACGTTTCTGGTTGGCGCTCTTGGGAACGATAGTTTTTTTGCCGAAAGAGCGCGTGTGGGAGGGAGAAAAGGCGTTGCGCGCGGCGGCGGCCGGCGCGGGCTCTCCGGTGGCGATGCGCAGCAGCGATTTCACTTCCTGGCTGTCTGGGACGCGGCCATCGCGGATGCGCTGGTTGTATTCGCCCAGGATTTGGGCGGCGCGTTCCACTTGCGGCGCCGAGCCTTCGATTTCCAGGTCGTGGTCGCGCAGATGCGTGGTGACGTGCAGCGCGGACTCAAAGAGCTTAAGATTTTCGTCGAGAGTGCCAAAAAGCTCGTTAATGCCACCAGCCAGCCGGACGGTTTGTTTCATTAAGTCTCGCGGAAGCGATATCTCCAGGACCGCAATTCAACCCCTGCTACAATTAGCGTAGCGCGGGACGCGCAGAGGGTCAAGACGGCGCGCGCGGATTCATCCTATTGTAATATTGGCTGGACAGTAAGGCGGGGTAACCAGGACGTGACCGACCAAGCGGAGGGGCCGTAAAGGCTTCGCTTTTATGGGACGATGGTTGCAACGTGCCCAATTGGTGCTGAACGGTTGCTCGAGCGGACGGGTTTCGGCGTTGCGATGAAGGGAGCGATGGATGACGAACGGCAAAGACTCAACGCCCGGCCCGGCAGTTTCGGCCCACGGCAAATTGCGGCGCACGCAACGCGTGCACATTCTGATGGCGGTGCTGGTGCGCGGCAATAACGGCGGCAAAACCTTTCAGGAAGAGACGAAAACGACGACGGTGAACGCGCACGGCTGCCTGATTTCGATGGCGACGCCGGTAAGCCGCGGGCAGCATGTCTTCATCGTCAATCCGAAGACCGCCGAAGAAGTGGAATGCAAGGTGGCGTTCATCAGCGAAAATAAGGGCAGCAGGACGGAAGTAGGATTGGAATTTACCGAAGCGTCGCCGCTTTTCTGGCGGATCGGTTTCCCTCCGGAAGATTGGGTGGATTCATCGGAGCGGAAGCGGCCGGGAACGACACGAGCCCCGGGACAGGCTGCGCCCACGGACACTCCGCGTGGCAAGAACGAATAGTTGGGGTTTGCCCGCCGCCGCAGGATTTTGACCCGCCTAAGGCGCTTCAGTTAGTGGTTCCATTCGCGCAAAACATTCAATTTTGGTAAGGACTGCTGCGGTCGCAAGTTCTGGCGCGGCGAATCTCCGGCCCTGACGAAAATCACGATTCTCCGACGGGCGCGAAGGCCACCACCCACAAACATTACGCGCGAATTGGCGCGCGTTCTGGGCGGCGCTTTTTATTTTTGCACAGTGCCTGCGAAACTCCAGGACGCGTGCCTATGGCTTGGCGGCCGGAAATTCCACTTTGGGGACCTCGCGCGACGCTTCGGACGCCTGGAAGTAGGCGTTATTGGGCTGGAAGCCGGCCCAGCGCGCGAAGACGCTGTTCGGGAACTGGCGGATGTAGGTGTTGTAGGCCTGGATGGAATCGTTGTAGCGCTTGCGCTCGACGGCGATGCGATTTTCCGTGCCGGCGAGTTCATCCTGGAGGCGCAGGAAGTTTTCGTTGGATTTCAGCTGCGGGTAGCTTTCCTGGAGAGCAAGGATCTTCATTTCCAGCGGATAAATGGTGTTGCTGGCCGCGATTTTATCGGCGGGAGTCTGCGCGTTCATGTATTGCGTGCGGGCCTTGGCAATGTCGTCGAAGACGGTCTCTTCGTGCGCGGCGAAACCCTTCACGGTGTTGACCAGGTTCGGAATCAGGTCGGCGCGGCGCTGCAGGACGACGTCCACCTGCGCCCAATTGGATTTTATCGTTTCGTCCAGCGTCACCATCTGGTTGCGCGCGCTGATGTAGGAGCCGAAGACGATGCCCGCGATCAGAACGATGAGTACAATTATGGCCAGGAGCGCTTTCATGGAAGACCTCCGTATCGGATCTATTGTGGCGCCATCATACTGCAAAAATCGCTTTTGCCGCAGAGCGCGCTGAGGCAATCGCGCGGACGCTGGCGATCTGTTGCGATTTTCGCGAGACCTTCAGAATTATGTTATTGCGAGATCCCGCAGGGGCGGGTCTCAGACCCGCCCCTACAATCGCAGCCTTAACGAAAATTTTCGGCGCGTCCGAGCGTTTTTCGCCTCGATCGCTTCGCGCCTTCGCTGGCGCCGGTTACTGCGGTTCGAGGCGACGGTCCACCTCGTTGGTCACCACCTCCACGAATTCCAGATAGGCGTGCAGCGAGGCTTCTACGTCTATGCTGCGTGGTTTGCGCTTCCCTTCCCGCAGGTCGAGCACGGCGTGAAAGGCGGACGGGTCGGCGCCGGTTAGCGCAGCCATGGCTGCAACGGCTTCGCGCTTGGTCGCCGGCACGGGCTGGCCCAACGCAAAAAGCGCGTGCCGAAAAAGCGCGCAAAAGGCGGAAACCGATTGCGCCATGATGCCCAGATGCGCTTTGTAACTGAGCGGCGCGGCCAGAACCACCTGGCGCAGGCGCAGCCAGTCGGTACGCAGTTCGCGTTCGACCTGCAGGCGGTGCAAATGCAAGGGAACTTCGAAATTGGTGAGGAAATCCTCGCCGAAAAGCACGCGATGATGGTGTTTGATGTCCAAGAGTTCGATGGCGAAGACGTCGGCGGAACGGTGGAGTTCGTCCAGCGTGAAAATCAGCGGCGGAGGATTGCCCTGGCGCACCCACCATTCGGCAGGCGCGTGCAGATTTTCCAGGTCGGCGGAGCCGGCGTGCTCGACGATGCAGAGGATGTTGAGGTCGGAATGCCCCGCGCGAAATTCGCCGGTGACCGCCGAACCGTAAAGCACCGCGGCCTTTAGATTTTCTTTTCCGGCGGCGCGCAGCCGGGATACCAGTTCTGTCAGTTTGGCTTCCATTGCACGACCTTTACGGTTTCTACGTTGAAAGAGGGGCGGGTCTGGGACCCGCCCCTACAAAGACACATTTTTACCAGCTGCCGCTGGCGCCGCCGCCGCCGAAGGAACCTCCTCCTCCGCCACTAAAGCCACCACCGCCGCCACCGAATCCCCCGCCACCGAATCCGCCACCGCCCCAGCCACCTCGTCCCATGGTGCTGCCAATCATGGGTCCGATCCACCAGCCGCTGCCGCCGCCGCGACCGCGCCCGGAGCCGCCGCTCATCATTTTGAATACGAAGAATATGAAGATCCCCAGCAAGATGAGAGTCCAAAGCCCGCTGTTGTCCGTGCCACCGGGGCGCTCGGTTCGGGCAGCGGGCAGCGACCCGCCGCTGAGCGTAACGCCGCGATCCTGGGCGATGACGTCGGCGACTCGCCGCGTCATCAGGATCATGGCCGCGTCATAATTTCCGGAGCGCAAGTACGGAACTGCTTCCCTGCCAAAGCCGCCCACTTTTCCATCAGGAAGAATCGGTTCGAGGCCGTAGCCAACTTCGAAGCGGTACTGGCGATCCTGCACCGCGAGGAAAATCAGGACGCCACTGGAAGTTTGCTTCGGGCCGATTCCCCATTTGGTCGCGAGATTCAGGGAGTAGTCCTCGATTGGTTGGCCATTGAGCGACGGGACGGTCACAACGAAAATTTGCGCTTTGGCTTTGTCATTCACTTCCGTGCAGAGAGTGGTGAGTTGGGCGCGGGCGCTTTGGCTAAGAACATTCGCAAAATCGTTGACGTAACCTGCGGGCTTAGCGGGGATCGTGGTTTGCGCAAATGCCGGCAGCGCGACGAAGCAAAACAGCACGAATACGGCGAGCGAACGCGCTGCGCGATGCTGGGATGCGGTGCCGACAGAGATGCGCGGATTGAGAGCGCGGGACATGGGTGCCGCGGGCATGTTAGTTCGTTGCCGCAATGAGTGTCAAATCGGGAGCGAAAGCCGGAAGACCTAGCACGATGACTGCGCCGCGCGAAAGGCCGAACAAAAGGCAGGTTGCAAGATATGAGGACCGCGTCTTGGGCTATGACACTGCTACGCGATGAACGCGAATGGATGACTCCCTCTTGCGAGCTTGCGCGATATTGTAATTGGTCTGCATTCTGACGAGCGTGTCCATCTTGACGCCAAACGCTTTTTCAATGCGCAGCGCCATGTTTTCGGTCAGGTCACCCTTGCCGTTGATTACGGTCGATAAAGTTGGCCGAGAGACTCCCAGCGCCGCTGCAGCATCCGTGATGCTCATACCGTAAGCTTCGATGATCTCCGTCCTGATGAATTCACCCGGATGTGGCGGATTCAGCATTTGCATGGCGCCTCCTATTGGCCGTGATAATCCTCAAAATCCATGTCGCTTACTTCCTGCGTCGCATTGTCCACGTCGAACGTCAACCGGTAGTTTCCGGTTACCGTAAGGCTCCATGTACCCTTGCGACTTCCCTTCAGCTGATGCGCTTTCCATCGAGGGATCGTCAGTAGTTCCGGTTCGTCGTCCATCGCGTCTATGAATGCCAACATGGCGCGAAGTTTCTGGACCGATTCAGGCGGTACGCCTTTGGCATCGTCCGCGAGATACAAACGCTTGACCCCTTTGTGGCGGATCGAAAGGACCAGCACGCTGTAAATCGTAGCCTAACAGGCTACAGATGTCAACCGACATTTTCCCTTGCGCGTCTATGCGTTCCGCCAAAATCCCACGAGGATCGGCTTTGCCTGACGGAGCACCGAGGCCTTCCGGCGCTAATGAGCGAGACACGGCCACCGGGTCTGAACGAACGGCCAAGGCAAGCGCTCCCGTCGCCGGAAAGTCTGCGAAAGCCGTCAGGCTGTCTGCCGAGAAAATTGCGATCCGCAAGGGGGCTGTCTCGAGGCTGCTGCGATTGTCAGGGGCGGGGCGCGATGCTAAACTTCGCGCGGGGCATGTCCGAGTACGCACGGTACTGTCCGAAAATGAACGCCGGTTGCTACCATTTTCCCGTTTAATCGTCTAAATTCAAGCGGTTAGGCATGGCCGCGGTTTTGCACCGGGTCACATACTCTGAAACAAATGACCTTGTTCGTGCGTTTGAGTAAGTTACAGGTCTGCGGATGTTGCTGCATCACTTTTCGGGAGAGGAAAAACACGATGATTGCAAGGCTACAAGTAGCGGTGGTGCTGCTGACAGCTGCTTCGCTGGTGGTCTCGCCGGCTTTCGCTGCGGCACAACAGGGACAGGAGCAGAGCCAGACGCAGGCGCAAGGGCAAGCCGCGCCCGGGGCGCAGCCGCCGAGCCAGCCCGCGCCGCAGACCGGGGCGCCTGCCACCGAACCGGCGCGGGATCTGCGCGGGACCGAGGCGCCTAATTATTCGCGGCCGAAGCCGGCGTTTCCGAACCTCTTCGCGCCCTATACCCCGCAGGATATCCCGGAGCCGATGTTGACCAACTCGAGCCGGCTGGACCAGCTGATTCAGGACGGCAAGCTGATGCTGAGCCTGGACGACGCAATTTCGCTCGCGCTGGAAAACAATTTGAATATCAGCGTGACGCGGTTCGTCCCGTGGATCTACGAGACGCAGGTGCTGAAGGCCAAGGCGGGCGGGATCCCACAGAGCAGCAGCACCCAGCAAGTGGTGCTGGGATCGTCGCCCTCGGTGTCGTTCGACCCCGTATTCACGACGAACCTGGGATGGGAGCACGGAGATTTTCCCGTGAACAACCCCTTCACCTCCGGCGCCGGCACGACGGCGATTCCAGTTGTCGCGCAGAATACGGCGTTTGTGGATCTGGGCTACACACAAGGTTTCCATACCGGCACGAACATCTCCGTGACGTTCAATACTCCGCGAACTTCCACGAACCTGGACGACGTGGTTTTCAATCCGGCGCTCAGTCCGATCATGACCGCGACGCTGTCACAGCCGCTATTGAACGGCTTCGGGCTGCTGCCCAACACGCGTTACATCATCGAAGCCAAGAATTCGCTGAAGGTGGCGCATTCGCAATTCGCGCAACAGGTGATCGCGACGGTGACGCAAACCTCGAACGATTACTGGGAACTGGTTTACGATCGCGAAAATGTGAAAGTGGAAGAAGCCGCGGTGGGCGTCTCGCAGAAACTTTATGAGGACAATAAGAAGCAGCTGGAAATTGGCACCATGGCGCCGCTGGACGTGCTGACGGCGGAATCGCAGCTGGCGACCGATCAACAGAACCTGATCGTCGCGCAGACCACCAAGCTGCAGCAGGAAACCGTCCTCTTGAACGACATCGCCAAGAATTTGCTGGCGAAGGACGTGGCCGGAATCGAGATTGTTCCGACCACTCCCATTTCGATTCCTGATTTGGTGGAGAACATTCCGTTGCAGGAGGCCGTGCAAGAGGCGTGGAAGAAGCGTCCCGAACTGTATCAGGCTGATTTGAATTTGAAGAACGCGGGGATCGAAGTGAAAGCGACCAATAACGGCTTGCTGCCTTCGCTCAGCGCGTATGTGCAGTACCAGTCGCAAGGGCTGAATGGTGACAAGATCAATACGTCGAACGTCCCCGGAGCATTCGTCGCGGACACCGGGTCGCCGCTGGTGGATGCGAACGGGAATGAGATTTTGATCGGCGGAAATCCGGCCTATGCAGGTTTCCCGGTCACTGCGTCAACGGTCAATCCGGGTGGATTGGGCGGCGCGCTGGCCAACGTGTTTCACAATGACTATCCCGTGTATTCGCTCGGCCTGAACTTGACTTTGCCGCTGCGCAACCGGTCCGCGCAGGCCGATAGCGCACGCGCACACCTTGACGAGCGCCAGGAGCGGGTGCAATACCGGCAGACGGAGAACACCATCGTACTCAACGTGCGCAACGCGATGATCGCTTTGCAGCAGGATCGCGCGCAGGTGGCGGCGGCCGATAAAGCTCGCACGCTGGCGCAACAGACGCTGGATGCCGAGCAGAAGAAATATCAGCTGGGATCGTCCACGAGCTACAACGTCGTGCTGCGCTCGCGCGATTTGACGGCGGCGCAAGGAACGGCTCTGCGCGCGCAAGCGAACCTGGCGGAAGCGCTGGTGAATTTCAATCAGGCGATGGGCCGCACGCTCGAGGTGAACCACATCACGGTGGCGGACGCCTTGCGCGGAAAATCGTTTCGCGACCCGCTGATTCCGGGGACGCCGGATCGGGCCGCGGAAGTCGGCGCGAAGTAAGGCTTTAACGCATAACGCTCGATGAGCGAGGCGATTCCCCGGCGGCCTGCCAGCTTGCTTGGGCGTTCGCCTTGGTGAGCCTCTTGCCTGCTCGCTCGCGCGCGCTTGCGGTTGCTTCGTTCATACCTATCCAGAACTTCTGCTTATTGCCGGTGCCGTTTCATTGCCCTAGAATGAATTATTGGCGCTGCGGTTGTGCCTTTTCCGGCGCCTGGCGTGCGCTCGTAAGGAGTCCTTCCTATGGCTGAGAAATCCAGCGACAAATCTGGCAAGGTGAGCGGGTCGCAAGGTACCGCGACTTTGGAGACCGAGCGCCATCCTTCGGCGGGCGAGCGGGCGTGGGAAGAAAAGACTCTGCGACCCACTTTGCAGAAATCTCCCGAGCGGGCTGCTGAATTCACCACGGTTTCCGGCTACCCGATCCGGCGTCTCTACACTCCCGCCGATTTGCCGGATTGGAATCCGGAGGCGGAGCTTGGTTACCCCGGAACGCCTCCCTACACGCGCGGCATTCATTCCACGATGTACCGCGGCAAATTGTGGACGATGCGGCAATTTGCGGGATTCGGCGCGGCCGAAGATACCAACGCGCGCTTTCGCTATCTACTTTCGCGGGGACAAACGGGGCTTTCGGTGGCATTCGATCTGCCGACTTTGATGGGTTACGACGCGGACCATCCGCTTTCGGAAGGCGAAGTGGGAAAGTGCGGAGTGGCGATCAGTTCGCTGGCGGACATGGAAGTGCTTTTCGACAAAATTCCCCTGGCGGACGTGACGACTTCGATGACCATCAATTCGCCCGCCGCGGTGATTTGGGCGATGTATCTCGCCGTGGCGGAAAAACAGGGAGCGGACTGGAAGAAAATATCCGGCACGCTGCAGAACGACATTCTGAAGGAATACATCGCGCAGAAAGAATATATTTACCCGCCGGAACCTTCGATGCGGCTGGTGGTGGATACGCTGGAATTTGGCGCGAAGAACACGCCGAAGTTCAATCCCATATCCATCAGCGGATACCACATTCGCGAGGCGGGCTCGACGGCGATTCAGGAACTGGCCTTCACTTTGCGCGATGGAATCGAATACGTCGAATGGGGCGTGCGCCGCGGGATGCACGTGGACGAATTCGCCCCGAGGCTTTCTTTCTTCTTCAACGCGCACAACGATTTCTTCGAAGAAATCGCGAAATACCGCGCGGCGCGGCGCATCTGGCAAAAGACCATGACCGAGCGCTTTGACGCGAAGAATCCACGCTCCTGGGCCTTGCGCTTCCACACGCAGACCGCGGGATGCTCGCTGACCGCGCAGCAGCCTTACAACAACGTGGTGCGCACGGCTTTGCAGGCGCTGGCGGCGGTGCTGGGCGGAACGCAATCGTTGCACACCAATTCTCTGGATGAGGCCTGGGCCTTGCCGACGGAATTTGCGGCTACTTTGGCGCTGCGCACGCAGCAAATCATCGCGCACGAAAGCGGCGTGACCAATACGGCGGATCCGCTGGGCGGCTCGTATTTCGTGGAGACGCTGACGAATGAAGTCGAGCGCGGCGCCTGGGATTACATCGAGAAAATTGACGCTTTGGGCGGCATGGTGGCGGCCATCGAACGCGCTTACCCGCAGCGCGAAATCGCGGAAGCGGCTTACAAGTATCAGATGGCGGTGGACCGCAAGGAAAAGATTATCGTCGGCGTGAATGATTATGTGGCGCAAGAAAAGGCCATAGACATTCTGCAGATTGACGAGACGGTCGCGGAGCGGCAGGCGGTTCGGCTGCGAAAGTTGCGCGCGGAGCGCTCGGGAGCGGAGGTCGCGCGGCGGCTGGACGCCTTGCGCCGGGCGGCGGCGGGCACGGAGAATTTGATGCCGCATATTTACGATGCGGTGAAGGCCTACGCCACGCTAGGAGAGATTTGCGACGCGTTGCGGGAAGTTTTTGGGATCTACGAAGAAGTCGCAATTACGTGATCTTCGCGGCGCTTCCGGAGATTATGATTTGTATTTCTCTGCGCCCTCTGCGTCTCTGCGGTGAGTGATGACTGACGCCGAACTGACCCACCAGATAATTGGAGCGGCAATCGAGGTCCACCGAACGTCAGGTCCGGGTTTGTTGGAATCCGCATACGAAGAGTGTCTGGCACATGACTTTGCACGTCTCATGATTCCGTTTGAACGTCAAAAGCCGCTTCCGTTGGTCTACAGGGACGTGAAACTTGAGTGCGGTTATCGGATGGACTTTTTGGTGGATCGCCGCGTGGTGGTTGAGCTGAAAGCTGTGGACTCGCTGGCGCCCATTCATGACGCGGTTTTGTTGACTTACCTCCGGCTGTCGGGCTGCAAGATTGGGTTACTTATTAATTTTCATACTGTGGTGCTGAAGGATGGCATTCGGCGATTGGTGCATCAGTATCAGGAGTGTTGAGATCATGAACCGCAGAGACGCAGAGGACGCAGAGAAAGGCGAATGCTAAGACCACAAATGAAACGACTGTCTCAACTCATCGCTACTACGACGATCA
Organism: uncultured Acidobacteriota bacterium; assembly: GCA_963804655.1. GTDB lineage: Bacteria > Acidobacteriota > Terriglobia > Acidiferrales > UBA7541 > Palsa-295. The sequence goes on from CAWDRE010000006.1 coordinate 698,121, forward strand.
CGGTTGCTTGTGGATTGGCGCTTGGCGGCGGCACGGCGTATGCGAAGGACAAGAAGCCTGCTGTTAAGAGCGGGTTTGTTACTACTTCGGATGGCGTGCGGATCCATTACCTGGAGGCAGGCCGGCTCGCTACCACACCCAGCGCGCAGGTGGGCAATCCCATGCCGGCCGGCGCCGTGATCCAGAAGGGCGTGATCGGAGTTTCCACGGCGCACCAGTTCCCTTCCATTCTGTTTGTGCCGGGATGGACGATGCCGGCATGGATCTGGCAGAAGCAGATGGATTATTTTTCGCGCGACTATCGCGTGGTGGCGATGGATCCGCGCTGCCAGGGCGAATCGTCGCAAACGAGCGATGGATTGTATCCGGCGGTGCGCGCGCGGGACATCAAGGCGGTGGTGGATCAGCTGCATCTCGCTCCCGTGGTGATCGTGGCGTGGTCCATGGCGGTGGTGGAGACGCTGGCGTACGTGGACCAGTTCGGAACCGGAGACTTTGCCGGGCTGGTGCTGGTGGATAGCGACGCCGGCGGGAGAGCGCCGGGATCTGACGAGGCGGACTTTGCCACGCTCAAAGAACTTCTGATGAACCGGCAAAAAGCGGCGGACGAATTCATGCGGAAACTGAATTTTCAAAAGCCGCAGCCGGAAGATTACATCCAAAAACTCATCCAGGCGTCGCTGCGCGTCCCGACGAATACCGCGGTAACGCTGCTGGTGGGCTACTTCACCGCGGATTACCGGGCCGCCCTGCCGAAAATTGATAAGCCCACGGTGATCTGCGCGGCGAAAAGCACCTATATGAGCACCATTGTGGATATGCAATCGAAAATCAAGGGCGCGCAATTGGAAGTCTTCGTAGGCGATGGCCATGCGCTGTTTGTGGATGACCCCGACAAGTTCAATGCCCTGCTGGAAGACTTCCTGGTGGAATTGAAATAGCTTTTAAGCGCCGCCGGAACGAGTGTCTCTATCGTTTTGCGAGCGATTTCAGTATTCTTGCGAGCATATGAACGAGAAGAAAATAAGAGTGCTGATTGCCAAGCCGGGCCTCGACGGGCACGACCGCGGCGCGAAAATCATCGCGCGGGCGTTGCGCGACGCCGGCATGGAAGTGATTTACACCGGATTGCGGCAGACTCCGGAAATGATTGCGTCCGCGGCGGCGCAAGAAGACGTGGACGTGATCGGGCTTTCGATCCTCTCCGGCGCGCACAATACGCTTTGCCCGCGATTGATGGAGCTTTTGCGCGGGAAAGGGATGAACGACGTTACCGTGCTCATCGGCGGCATCATTCCCGAAGCCGATATTCCCGCGCTGAAAAAAGGCGGCATCGCGGAAGTTTTTCTCCCCGGCACCACCACGCAATCCATCGTTGATTTCATCCGCAACCGCGTTTCCACGGCTCCGCACGGAGCTTGAGGCTGCCGCGACCGTCGCAGCAGTCCTATTGCCACTGGAAATTGCGACAAGCGGCGCAAGACGCGGTTTGCGGCCGGCGCCTGCGCGGGCGCGTTAGGTCGAATTATCGTTTCCGTTTCCAGCTGGCGATGCGGGCGTAGCTTCGAGCAAAGGAATGGGCTCGGCCTGACCTGCGACGTCCACTTCAAACGTTTCGAACGTCCAGCGATCTGCGTGCTTCTTCCCCACCACAATGATGCGGCCATGCCCTTTCGGTCCGGAGATGGGGATGCTGAAGTTGGCGCTTCCTTCTGACCCGCTGAAATTCACGTTGCCCAGAGTGAACCATCCGACGTGGAGAGGCGTTCCGAGCGTATCGGCAACCGCGGGCGACTCCGTGGCGCGATGCACGGCAACTTGATAAGGGTAGGAAGCCCGGAACATGGACTGGATGCCGTACAACACCGCGCCGATGAATGTGGCCAGGACGAACAGAACAACCACCACAACCATCGGCACAAACCACTTCCAGTTTTTCTGGAACCAGGTCCGCTGAGGCGGCGGGACCGCAAATCGTCCCGCTGTGGGATAGGGCGGAGAAGTCATGTGTGTTTGGCGGACCGGTTTCTAATACACCACAATGGCGCGGCGGGCAACTCTATCGTTCCAGGATCTCTTTCAATTTCTGCATCTCAATTTCCATTTCCTTCATGGCCTGATCGAATTGCTGGTCGCTCATCACCGGCGGCTGAAAAAGCGTCATCATGACGGTAGCTCCGTCGCCATTGGCGACTACGCGGGAGTAAACCTGCCACGTGGCTTGCGGATCTTTCCATATGTGATCGAAAACGCCGAGTTCCTTCACCGGATTGATTTTAAGTTCGCCTTCGCCAAATTTGGTGACGGCTTTGAACCAGCCGTTCTGGCCGGGGCTTACCGAGCGCAGGTTCACCACGGCGTACTGCGGCCAATTGATGGGATTTGCGAGGAAAGCGAAGACTTTGTCCGGGCTCGCCTGGATATCCACGGATTTTATTGCCGATCGGGCTATTTTCTTCATGGCGTGTTCTCCATTCGTGAGTGATTTGCCGCGCGCTGCTTATCGTGAGCCGGGAAAGTGCTGAACGTATTCATCGCCGTCGCGCCCGAAGTAGCGCACTTTTTTGCCACCGAGATAAACGATGTAACACGCGCAGCCGGCGGCCGTGCCCTCCTTTACGAAGTCCGGGTAGGCGGCTTGTCCGGCTTGCACTTTCCGATTGATGCTCTCCAGCTTGCCGGCGGAAAACTCGGGCGCGACGCCGTCGTGAGCCAGCGCGACGGCCGTAACGAACGATTCGCCGGTTTTTGCGTAATAGCGATATTCATTGCGCAGGAAATCCACGTGATACGACTCGACGCCCTCTTTCGCGAGGGTCGCCAGAATTTCCGCGAAGGTGATTTTCCTGGCCAGAGCTTTGTCAATTAATTCCTGAATGACGCCGTTGTTCATTTCATTCTCCGCTATGCGACGGGCATTTTCGTGAGCTGATGCCTTGCTGCGATCTTCCGCAGGATGCCGGACAGAGTCCTGCGTTCGGACTTGGAAAGGACCCCGAAGAACTCTTTATCGTTCTCATCGGCGAGCGTGGCCAATTTCGGGATGATCGCGAGCGCGGCTTTGGTGAGTTCGATTTCCTGAAAGCGGCGATCGCTGGTGGAGTACTTGCGCGTGACCAGGCCCTTTTCCAGAAGGCGGCTGATGAGCTTGGAAACGGCACCGCGCGTCAGCCCGGTTAGCTCCGCGACGACGCTGGGCGAAGTGGTGTAGGCGCCGCCGTACATTTCGCGCAAAACCACCCACTCGGCGACCGTTACTCCGCTGGCTTCCAGTTTGCGCGCGAAGGCCTGCGAGACGTTGTTGGAGACCAGGCGCATCCAGAAGCCGATGTGGATGGTGAGGCGGCTTGCGGCGCCATTGCTGAGCTTCCTCGTGGCCATCTTTGTTCCCTTACGAAGCAGAGACAGTATACTAGGCAACTGTTTCCACTACAAGCACAATCTTTGCGATGTAGGTCCCGGCGGCCGGCTTCGGCCCCCGGCCCTTGGCCGCTCCCCTGGCGTAGCACGGACGCGCGCCTTCGCCTTCACAGCTGGCGGCCCACGCACGTCTGGCGCCGCAGTGCCTGCCCCGGCGCATGGCCGCTTTCCGGGTTTCTATCTTGAGCGCAACTCTCTTACAATGTGGGCGGTTCCGGCATCGCGCCATGGCTCGTTGGCAACAGGCGGCAGGCCTGCCCGTGCACGGTCAAGCGCAATATTTCCGGCAAGGAGATCGCTGGGTGAGTGGAACGAAAATCGAAACGCACGTGGACGCGAAGTCCGCGGACTTCACCAAAAATGCCCGGCAGATGGTGGATCACCTGACGGAAATCAAGAACGAAGAGCAACGCATCGCTCAGGGCGGAGGCGCAAAAGCCATCGAATCGCAGCACAAGAAAGGCCGCATGACCGCGCGCGAGCGCATCGCCAAGCTGATTGACCCCAAGAGCGATTTTTTCGAGCTGGGACTTTACGCGGCGTACGAAATGTATGAGGAGTGGGGCGGCGCGCCGGCGGCCGGAACGATTACCGGCCTTGCGCGCGTTTCCGGGCGCCAGGTGATGATCATCGCGAACGACGCCACCGTGAAAGCGGGCGCTTTCTTCCCGATGACCGCGAAAAAAGTGATTCGGGCGCAGAATATCGCGATCGAAAATCATATCCCGACGATCTACCTGGTGGATTCGGCTGGCGTATTTCTGCCGTTGCAGGAAGACGTGTTTCCGGACACCGACGATTTCGGGCGCGTCTTTCGCAATAACGCAGTGATGAGCGCGATGGGGATTCCCCAGATCACGGCGATCATGGGAATGTGCGTCGCAGGCGGCGCGTATCTGCCGGTGATGTGCGACAAGATTCTGATGACGGAGGGCAGCGGCCTGTTTCTCGCGGGGCCTGCGCTGGTGCAGGCTGCGATCGGACAGAAGACTTCGGCTGAAGAATTAGGCGGCGCGCAAATGCACGCGCAAATCAGCGGCACGATTGATTTTCGTGAGCCCGATGACGCTGCCTGCATCAAGCGCTTGCGCGCGCTGGTGGATAAAATGGGTCACGGGCCAGCCGCGCCTTTCGATCATAAAACCCCGGCCGCGCCGGCGTACCCGGAGGAAGAGATTTACGGTATTTTCTCGGCGAATCCCGGGAAGCAGTACGATATGCGCGAGATCATCGCGCGCATTGTGGATAGCAGCCAGTTCGAGGAATACCGCGCGGAGTATGGACAGACGCTTTTGTGCGGCTACGCGCGGATCGGCGGCTGGGCCGTGGGAATTGTGGCGAACCAGAAGAAGAACGTGAACACGCTGGCCCCGGGCACCGGCGAGAAGCGGATTGAATTTGGCGGCGTGATTTACACCGAGGCCGCGGACAAGGCCGCGCGCTTTATCCTGGATTGCAACCAGAACCTGGTTCCCCTGATTTTTCTGCACGACGTGAACGGATTCATGGTCGGCAAGGAAGCGGAATGGAGCGGGATTATCCGCGCCGGCGCGAAGATGGTGAACGCGGTGGCTAACAGCGTGGTGCCGAAGATTACCGTGATCTGCGGCGGAAGTTTTGGCGCGGGACATTACGCGATGTGCGGGAAGGCCTACGATCCGCGATTTGTGTTTGCCTGGCCCACGGCGCGCTATGCGGTGATGAGCGGCGATGCGGCGGCCAGCACGCTGGTGGAAATCAAGATCAAGCAGCTGGAGCGCGAAGGCAAAAAACTGAGCGACGCGGAAAAAAAGGAGCTGTACGAATCCGTGCGCAAGACCTATGAACATCAGACCGATCCGCGCTACGCCGCCGCCCGCCTGTGGGTGGACGCGATTATTGACCCGGCGCACACGCGCGAAGCGCTGATTGAGGCGCTGGAGGCAGCGTCGCTGAATCCTAAAGTTGCGGAATTCAAGACTGGCGTTCTGCAGACGTGAACGAGTTTTTGATGATTAGCCGCGACTTGGGATATCTTGACGGCGCGTCATGCGCGGCCCCGCGGCGGGAAATCATGGAAATTTCGAAGATGCTGCACGGGCTGCGAACAACCGTGGAGGGTAAGAGTCGGCCACGCAGCACGGTCTAGCTGTTACTTTTGACTTTAAACTGTCAACTGTGAACTGTTGACGGCAAAAAATGACGAATAACCCAAGGAAGGGCGGCTTTGGATTGTTCGGCGCGACGGCGTTGTTGTGTTTGCCGTCGGTGTTTGCGGTGTATAGCTCTTCGGAGATCGCGACCAGCGGCGGCACGGGCAGTTCGGCGCTGTGGTTCATGTTTCAAGTTTCGCAGTATGTGGGAGCGATCGGCATCGTGGTGGGAGCCGCACTGGTGGTCATGAAGCTGACGGAAGGAAAGATTTCGCGCATCGCGATCGGCCTGATGACGATTTCCGTATTCTTCGCAATCTTTTTGCAGTGGTACGCCATCCATATCTACAGGAGCCCCTGGTTCTAAAAATCTATGAGCGCTGAAGTGACCATCGTGGAATGCCCGCGAGACGCCTGGCAGGGTTTGCGCCAGGTGATTCCCACGGAAGAAAAAGTGCGGTATCTGAGCCGCCTGATTTCGTTGGGATTTCGGCACATTGACGCAGTCAGTTTCGTCTCGCCGAAGCATGTGCCGCAGATGGCGGATAGCGAAGCGGTGATGGCGCGCCTGAGCCAGGTGAAAACGCCGGCGGGAGAGGCGCCCGAAATTATCGGGATCGTGGTGAACGCGCAGGGCCTGGAGCGCGCGCTCGCGACCCCCGGCGTCACCACCCTGGGCTACCCGTATTCGATTTCGGCGTATTTCCGGCGGGCCAACGCGAATATGTCCCGCGCGGAATCGCGCCAGCTGGTGGAAAAGCTGCAGCGCGACACCAAAGCCGCCGGGAAAAAACTGGTGGTGTACATTTCGATGGCTTTTGGGAATCCTTATGACGAGCCGTGGGGGCCGGAGCTGGTGGAAGAAACTCTGGTGTGGCTGAAAGATCTAGGCGTGCGCACCGTATCGCTTGCGGATACGGTGGGCACCGCGTCGCCGGAAGAAGTCGCGGGGCTTTATCAGCAGGTGAAAGGATCCGTTGCGGGAGTGGATGTGGGCGTGCATTTGCACAGCCGTCCCGAGCGCGCGCCGGAAAAGATTCTGGCGGCCTATGAAGCCGGCTGCCGGAGGTTTGACGGCGCGTTGACCGGAATGGGCGGGTGTCCATTCGCGGGCGATGAGTTGGTCGGCAACATTCCGACGGAAGCGGTGCTCACGACGCTTGCGTCGCGCGGAGTGTCCACCGGAATAGACACGAAATCGCTGGCCGTGGCTTGCGCGATGACGGAAGAACTGCGCGAGAAATATACGCACGTTACGGCAGCAGCGAAACCAAACTAAGCGGAGGCTCGCTCGCATTCTGCGGTGCTGTGGATGCCCCGGCAGCCCGAGAGATAATTCAGATCCTAAACAAACGTCATGACGAATAAAGCGCAAGCATCGCGGGGAACGATCTTCGCCACGCTGAAATATGAAGTGGATGGCGCAACGGCCACCATCACTTTAAATCGACCCGAGAAGCGCAACGCCATTTCCAGCGAAATGGTGAAGGAGCTGCTGGAAGCGCTGGGCACAGCGGAATCAGATGCAGCGGTTCGTATTCTGATTATTACCGGTGCCGGGAAGGCGTTTTGCTCGGGCATGGATCTGGAGACGTTGCAGACGATCTCGACGCAAACTCACGAAGAAAATCTGGGGGATTCGCGCGAGACGGCGCGGCTCTTCCATCGCATCTATAGTTTTCCCAAGCCGGTAATCACGGCGGTAAATGGCGCGGCGATCGCGGGCGGCTGCGGCATCGCCACCTTCTCGGATATCACCCTGGCGGTGCCGGAGGCCAAGTTCGGTTACACGGAAGTGCGCATCGGATTTATTCCGGCGCTGGTTTCCGTGCTGCTGCGCAGGCAGATCGGCGAAAAGCACGCGCGGGAGATTCTGCTCACCGGCCGGATTTTTGATGCGGCGGAAGCATACCGGCTGGGTCTGGTGACCGAAATCGTGCCGCTCGCGGACTTGCTGAGGCGCGCGCGCGAGTTTGTGGATGTCCTGCTGGCGGCCAGCCCTACCAGCTTGCGGAGAACCAAGCGCCTGCTGCTGCGCTATGACGAAAAGGAAATTGCGCAGGAAATCGAGCTGGCCACGCAGGAAAATGCCGCCATCCGCGGCACGGAAGATTTTCGCGAAGGGCTGGCTTCCTTCCTGGAGAAGCGCACCCCCAAATGGACGGGGAGTTGAGAACTCCGGACTTCCTGCGGCGCCGTGTAATTTCCCGATTCACGCATCGCTCCAACACATTTTCGGTTCTTTGATACACTTCCGAACGGCCATGGATTACGCCGAGACCACAATTCGTGTGCGTTACGCCGAGACGGACCAGATGGGTGTGGTCTATCACGGAAATTATTTCACTTGGTTTGAAGTGGGGCGCGTGGAACTGTGCCGGCAGCTCGGCTTCGAATATAAACAGATGGAAACCGAAGACGATAGCTACATCGTGGTGGCGGACGCGCATTGCCGTTACAAACGGCCCGCGCGATTCGATGACGTGCTCCTGGTGCGCACTCGCGTGCTGACCGCGCAACGGCGCACCGTGAAATTCGGCTACGAAATCGTGCATCAGGCGTCCGGCGAGCTGCTGGCCACCGGAGATACGATGCACGTCATCTGCGATCGCCTGGGGCGGCCGAAATCGCTTCCCGAAAAATATCGCAAGTACTTCCCTTCCGCAAAAAGCGCTTCCTCCACGCATCTCCGCGCGCGCGAGCCGCAAAATTCATGAGCGCGATTCAAATAGACGGCGAAAATCTCAGTTGTGAAATTTTGTATCGCATCGTTTTCGATGGCGCGCCGGTGGAGCTGGCTCCGGCGGCGCGCAAAAAGATGCTGGCATCGCGCGCGGTGATCGAGCGGCTGATCGCCTCGGACCAGGCGGTATATGGCGTCAATACCGGTTTCGGCAAGCTCGCCTCCGTGCGGATTTCCCGCGAACAAATTGGCGAACTGCAGGTGAATCTGGTGCGCAGCCATGCCTGCGGAATGGGCGCGCCGCTGAGCGAGGCGGAAACCCGGGCGATGCTGGCGTTGCGGGCGAATGCCATCGCCAAGGGATTTTCCGGAGTGCGCCCGGTGGTGGTGGAAACTTTGTGCGCGATGCTGAATTGCGGCGTGCACCCGGTGATTCCCTCGCAAGGTTCGGTGGGCGCGTCAGGAGATTTGGCGCCGCTCGCGCATCTGGCGCACGTGGCAATCGGCGAAGGCGAAGCGATTTTTCAGGGGCGCGCGGTTTCCGGCGCTGCGGCGATGCGCGGCGCGGGAATCACTCCACTCGCGCTGGAAGCCAAGGAAGGCCTCGCGCTGCTGAATGGCACGCAAGCGATGCTCGCGCTGCTGGCGTTGGGCCTGCGCGATGCGGAAATTGCGGTGAATACGGCGGATGTGGCCGCGGCGCTTTCGCTCGATGCTTTGCGCGGCAGCCCCGCGGCGTTCGATGAACGAATCGCGGCGGTGCGTCCTTATGCCGGCCACGCCATCACGGCGCGAAATTTGCGGCGCATGAATGCCGGCAGCACCATCCGCGAATCTCACCGGTCAGCCGAGCAAGACAAGCGCGTGCAGGACGCTTACAGCCTGCGCTGCGCGCCGCAGGTGCACGGCGCCGTGCGCGACGCGCTGGAGCACGTGCGCGCGACACTCACGGTAGAGCTGAACAGCGCGACCGACAATCCTCTGGTATTCGCGGATTCCGGCGAAGTGATCAGCGGCGGGAATTTTCACGGGCAGCCGCTGGCGATGGCGGCCGACCAACTGGCGGTGGCGCTGGCGACTCTGGGAGGAATTTCCGAGCGGCGCATCGAGCAGATGACCAATCCGCAAACGAGTTTGCTGCCGGCATTTCTGATCCGCGATGCGGGGCTTAATTCCGGGTTCATGATTTTGCAGGTTGCCGCCGCAGCGCTCGCCAGTGAAATGAAGACGCAGGCAACGCCGCATTCCGTGGATTCGATTCCGACGTCGGCGAATCAGGAAGATTACGTTTCCATGGGGATGGGCGCGGCGCGCAGGATTCAGCCGATGCTGAAGAACCTGCGCAATGTGCTGGCGATCGAGCTGCTCGCGGCGTGCCAGGGACTGGACCTGCTCGCGCCATTGCGAACCGGGACCGAAGCGTTAAGGGCGTACGCAGTCGTGCGCGCGGAGTCGAAGACGGTGGATGCGGATCGCTCGCTGGGGCCGGATATTCGCGCGGTGGAAAGTAAGATCGCGGAAGGCGCCTTCAGCGAAATTCTGCGCTGAATTGGAATATCTGGCTGTAAATCGAAAAAAACCGGATCGGAGCGCCAGGTTCGCCCGAAATCTGCTTGCTGGAGCCCCGACCCGCCAGGGAGTATATCGCGCGGCGATCAGAAACTACTTGCGCTCGCCGCCATGCTTCACTTCGGTGGAAGCTTTCGTTTGTTTTGCTTGGCTTGCCGCCTTGCCTGCGGCGCTGATGTTGACGGTGTCGTGCGCGGTCGGCTTCGCGACGCTCGCGGGCGGCTTCGCTGGTGCGGCCTGACTCCTCACATTCACTTCCGACACCTTCGCGGTCGCTCCCACGTGATTTGCCATCGGAATACCTCCAAATTCTCTATCGGCAGATGTTGCCGACCCGTTAGGCATCGCTGTTTCAGCGTGCAATATGATGGCCAAAAGGGGTAGTCCGCGACGCGAAACCAACGATGGTGCTTTCTGGAGGACTTACGCCAGCGCCTGGAACAGGAATGTACCGAAGCGGTATCCAGCCACGTAGCTGAAAGGCGAGACGCCGAGCGAATAATGTCCACAGGGCAGCGAAAGATCCTCAAATGCGACGCCGTCCGAGCGGATTGCATTGAGAAATTCATTGGTAAGCTCGTTGGGAAAAGTGGGGTCGTAGCGCCCGCTGATGGCCAGGATTTTTTTGCGCGTGCCGTGCAGGCGATTGATGTAGGGATACGGGCTGATCGGCGAGAAATAATGGCGGACGTCCTCGAGCGAAATTTCGTCGCGCAAGGTGTGCCAGACGTTCGAGGTGGTGAGCCCGGCGGCCAGGACGTCGCCGAAGTATGTGGAAACGTGCAGAAACGCGCCGGCGCGCAAGGCCGGCTCGTGCGTGATGGTGAGAAACGCGAGGCACGAACCGATGCTGGTGCCGATGATGCCCAGGCGGTCGTAACCCTGGCGCTCCAGCCAGCGCAGCGTGCGCTTGACGTCCAAAACAGCCTGGCGATTCGCTTGCAGCGTCAAGCCGATATTGGGCCCGCAAAGATGGTCGGCGCGCGGGTGGCCAGGAATCGCGCGGCGATCGTGGTACGGCAGGCTGAGCTTCACCGCAGTGATACCCAGGCGATTCAGCCAGCGGCAAACGTTCTGCTGCTCTTCCCAGCGCGAGTTCCACTGCGCCAGAACCACCACTGCCGGACCGCTGCGGCGCGCCCGGAAAAATTGCGCGTGCACGCGATTATTTTCCGGCCAGGGCGATTCGATGGCGCTGGTGAAAGTTAGGACGTTCTCGTCGAGCGAATAATCTTCGGCAGGTGTGGCGGCGAACCACGCTTCGCTATTCGCCAGAGTTTCTGTGACGAAATGGTCGAGCCAGCCGCGCGGGTCGGCCTCCTGCGCGCTGCCGCCAACGTGCTCCAGTCCCCACGCAAAAGGCAGAATCCGGCGATTCTGTTCCTGCGCAAAGCGCATCTCTTCGTAAGCGCGAACCTTCTGTTCGAGCCAGGACATGGTGTGTAAACCATCGAATATAGCTTAGGCGGTTGCTGGGATTCAAATTGGGCTCGGAAACTTCACCACAGATGAACGCAGATAAACACTGATAAATTCAAAATGAATGTTTGCGGCCTTTTCGATTTGTTTGCTCTCTGTGTCGCCCTTTCGGCCTCGTCCGGCTCCTGCGCCACCGCGCTGGGAACGGATTTGATGGCGGTGATGCTTGGTTGCGCGTTAGAAGTCGGGCACGGCGGTTCAGGGCTGGCTTGAGAGCCGCGCAGCGTTCGGGCAGAATCCAGATGTGGCCCCTCCGACGCTCATCGGGATCTTCGCGTTCGTCTTCGGACTGATTATCGGCAGCTTTCTGAACGTGTGCATCCTGCGGATTCCCAGCGGAAAATCCGTCGTGCTGCCGGCTTCGGCTTGTCCCAAGTGCGGAAAGGAAATTCGCGCTTACGACAATATTCCGGTGATCAGTTACCTGCTCCTCGGCGGAAAATGCCGCGGCTGCAAGACCAGGATTTCGCCGATGTATCCGCTGGTGGAATTATTGACGGGCCTGCTGTTTCTCGCGTGCTTCCTGGTTTTCGGGCTGTCGGTCGAGGCGGCGAAATGGGCCGCGTTTTCAGCGATCATGATCGTGCTGGTGTTCACGGACCTGCGCGAACGCATTTTGCCGGACGTGGTGAACTACACCGGGCTTGGTTTGGGGCTCGCGTTCAGCTTTTTTGCGAAACCGACGGACGGCTCGGCGCTGTGGCTCGCGAATCACATCTTCGAATTCCCTCCTCCGGCTCCGGTGCTTTCATTCGTGGATGCGGTTTTGGGCGCGGCGGTGGGCGGCGGTTTGCTTTGGCTGGTGTCCGAAGCCTATTTCCGGCTGCGCGGGCGCGAAGGTATGGGCCTGGGCGACGTGAAAATGATGCTGATGGCCGGAGCGTTCCTGGGCGCGAAGCGCACGCTGCTGACGATCCTGGCAGGCTCGCTGCTGGGCAGCGTGCTGGGCGTGGCCGTAATTCTGGCGAGCCGCAAGGATGCGGATTACGAATTGCCGTTCGGAACATTTCTCGGCGCCGGCGCACTGCTGGTCGTTTTTTTTGGAACGCCGCTGGTGAATTGGTATTCGTCGCTGCTGATGGTGCGATAATGACGGAAGAGTTCGTCCCCATGTTTGCCATGACCGCCACGATGGCTTTGTCGGCCCCGATCGTGCATCGCCAGATGCCGACCTTGAGCTACAACTTCGGCTACGCGGCGGCGCTGGTGGCTTTTCTGCTGGCGGGCGTTTTCGCGCTGATTCTGATCGTGCGCAAATTCCTGCGAGATTCGCCCGGCGCCAAGCAAGACTGGTCGCAACCCTACGCGGACCCGGAAAATCCATCGGCATTTATGGCCGCTTCGATGCAGGGCGTGATCGAGAAATTGCGCGCGCAGGAAAAGGAGCTGGCGCGGCTGCATTTGCTGGCGCAGGAGCGCGCGCAGGAATCCGAGCGGCTGACCGAGGAAGTGACGCGCAACATGCCCACCGGCTTGCTGCTGGTGAACGCCATGGGAGCGATCAGCTCGACGAACCCGGCGGCCGAGGAGGCCCTGGGCATCAGGACGCTGCGCTATCGTTCCTACAAAGAGATTCTCGGCGCCGATTCCGACCTCACCCGCATGTTGACGGCGTGCCTGCGCGACGGCAAGACGTTCCAGCGCGGCGAAGTCGAGCACATGACTTCGGAAGGCGTGGTGCGCAATCTGGGCGTGACCATCTCGCCGATTTATCGCGCCATGCGCGCTTCCACGAAATCCCCCGCCGATGCCACGCCTGCGCAAATGCAGGAATTGAAGGTCAGCGGCGCGCTATGCCTGATGAGCGACCTCACGGAATTGACCGCGCTGCAAAAACAAATCCGCTGGAAAGAAAATCTGGCGGCGCTCGGTGAGATGTCCGCGGGCATCGCGCACGAATTCAAGAACTCGCTGGCCACGATTTCGGGTTATGCGCAGATGATTCGCAGCGAAGCCAAACCCGGCGACGTGCGCGAGTCTTCCGAACGAATTCTGGACCAGACGCGCGCGCTGACCCACGTGGTCACCGAGTTCCTGCGCTTCGCCAAGCCGCTGGAAATTTGCTACGAGACCGTCCCCATGCAAACGGTGGTGGAAAAAGTGGCCGAGGAGCTGCGCGAAACGATCCCGGCATGCACGGTGGAGATCGCCGGCACGTTTCAGGAACTGCCCGGAGACGAGGCGCTGCTGCGGCAGGCGCTGCTGAATCTGGCGCGCAATGGAGCGGAGGCGGCCAAGACCGTCAGCCCGTCTCCGCGCGTGACGATGTCCGGGACAATCGAGGAATTGGGCGGGCGCAAGTGGCAGCGCATTTGCGTTGCCGACGATGGCCCCGGAATTCCCGAAGCCGACCTCTCCAAGATCTTTCTGCCGTTCTACACCACCAAGTCGGAAGGCACCGGATTGGGCCTGGCGGTGGTCCAGAAAGTGGCTTTGCAGCACGGCGGCACCATTGAAGCCCGCAACCGCCAGGGCGGCGGCGCCGAGTTTCTCCTGTGGTTACCTTTGCGGCAGGACCCCCTACCATCCACGATTGCTACCCAGGCAGCACGCATCTAAACTGGTAGCAGGCTTGTCCGCAGACCTTTGAGGAGGCGTTAGCCATGCGTAGAGACCTATTGTGCGCAGCCGTGGCGGCATTTCTATGGATTCCTGCGAGCGCCCTGGCTCAGCAGCAGGGCCAGAGCCAGCAGGGTCAGGCTCCGGCGCCAGCGTCGTCGCAGACCTCTTCGTCGTCGCAATCCGCGGCGCAGTCCGCCGCCGCGCCTGCAGCGTCGGCCGATCCCCTGGCAGAGGCTGCGCGCAAGGCTCGCGAACAGAAGAAAGACCAGCCGAAGCCCGCGCGGGTTTTCGACAATGACAATCTTCCCACGCAGGGTGGCATTTCCGCGGTCGGCGCCGCGCCGGCAGGCGAGTCCACCGAAGGCGGAGAAGCAGCAGCGCCCGCGGAAGCCGGCGGCGCGCCGGCAAAATCAGCTGCTCCCTCGGGCGGCGATGAAAAGAGCTGGAGGGAGAAGTTCGCCAAGCTGCGCAAAAAACTGGATCAGGATCAGGCGGACCTGGACATCATGCAGCGGGAACTCGGCGTGCTCGACGTGCAGTATTACAACGATCCCATGAAGGCCATGCAGCAGGGATACACGCGCAGCGACATTGACGAGAAAACCGCCAAGATCGAAGCCAAGAAGAAACAGGTCGAGTCAGACCAGCAAGCCATTTCGGATCTGGAAGACGAACTGCGCTCGGCCGGCGGCGATCCGGGTTGGGCGCGCTAGAATTTTTGCTTCATGGAACCTATCCTCCTTGTCGAAGATAAAGCCGAATTGCGGGCGATGCTCCGCAAGGCGCTGGAACGCGCGGGTTACCTGGTGGAAGAAGCCGCGGACGCCAGTTCCGCGATCGAAAAAGTGCGCGGGCGGCGCTATCTTCTGGTGCTCTCCGATTTGAAACTTCCCGGTGGTTCCGGCCTGGATGTGCTGCGGGAATCGCGGCGCGTGGAAGCCACGCTGCCAGTGATCTTGATGACGGCATACGGTTCGGTGGAAGAGGCCGTGACCGCGATGAAGGACGGCGCGTTCGATTTCATCCAGAAGCCGGTGGACCTGGATCACTTGAAATTGCTGCTGGAGCGCGCGGCGCAACAGCAGGAATTGCTGCGCGAGAATCTGCTGCTGCGCGAGGAATACGCGGTGCGCTATGGCTTCCCGCGGATCGTCGGCGAGCATCCCGCGATGAAAGATGCCAGCCAGATGACGCAGCGCGTGGCGGCCACCGATTCCACGGTGCTGCTGCTGGGCGAAAGCGGCACGGGCAAGGAAGTCTTCGCGCGCGCGATTCATCACCTGAGCCCGCGTTCCAGCCACCCATTTGTGGCGCTGAATTGCGCGGCGATTCCCGAGGGGTTGGTGGAGAACGAGCTTTTCGGCCATGAGCGCGGCGCGTACACCGGCGCGGGCGCGCGGAAAATCGGCAAATTGGAGTTGGCGCACCGCGGCACTTTGTTCCTGGACGAAATCGGCGAGCTCCCGCTGGCCATCCAAAGCAAGCTCCTGCGCGTGCTGGAAGAAAAGCGCTTCGAGCGCGTCGGAGGCACGCAGGAAATCGAAGTAAACGTGCGCATCCTGACGGCGACTAACAAGGACTTGCGCGCGGCCGTGGCGGAAAAGTCGTTCCGCGAAGACCTCT
Organism: uncultured Acidobacteriota bacterium; assembly: GCA_963804655.1. Lineage (GTDB taxonomy): Bacteria > Acidobacteriota > Terriglobia > Acidiferrales > UBA7541 > Palsa-295. The sequence continues at coordinate 713,589 of CAWDRE010000006.1, forward strand.
TCTTCCGTATTTCCGCCGTGCCGATCACCATTCCGCCCCTGCGCGACCGCGGCGGCGACGTGCTGCTGCTCGCCGAATATTTCCTGGAAAAGTTTCGCCGGGAGTTCCGCAAGCCGGCCCTGCAGCTCGGCGAAGCCACGCGCGAACGGCTGCTGACCTATGCCTGGCCGGGCAATGTGCGCGAATTGCAGAATGCGATCGAACGCGCCGCCATTCTGGCGAACGGCCCGGAAATCACCGAAAGCGCGCTGCAATTGCCCGCGCCCAAGCCTTCCGCGGAGCAACTGCCCGGCGGAATGGTGGAAGAGGAATTCCTGTGGGAAGGGCCGCTGGAGGAAGTTTCGCAGCGGGCCGTGCAACACGTCGAGCGCTTCAAGATTCAGGACGCGCTGCGCGATTCCAAGTGGAATAAGACGCGCGCCGCGGAAAAACTCGGCGTCTCCTACAAAACTTTGCTGAACAAAATCCGCATTCTAGGCCTCGAGAACTAATCTCGCCGGCCACGGACCGCTCGAATTCCACGGCACGTATTTGATTCAGGGCCGTCGCGCGCTGTGCAAATTCACGCTGCGAACGTTCCAGGATCTCACGCGCACGTCGGTGAACCCCACTTTCTGCATCAGCGCCGTCAGTTCCGGCGGCGTCGGGAATTTTTCCACCGAACCGGGGAGATAGCTGTACGCTTCACTGCTGCCCGAAATGGCCGCCCCGATCCGCGGAAGGATCTCGCGGAAGTAAAACCGGAATAGCCCGGCCATCGGCCCCGCGCCCGGCTCCGAAAACTCCAGGATTCCCACTTGCCCGCCCGGTTTCAGGACGCGCGCGATTTCGCGCAGGCCGCTTTCATAATTCACCAGGTTGCGGAAACCGAAAGCCGTTGTCACCAGATCGAAACTCGCATCGCGGAAGGGGAGCTGCAGCGCATCGGCGGCCGCAAAAACGGCGGAGCGCGAGTTCTCCGCGGCTTTTTTCCAGGCGCGATTCAGCATGGGCTGCGCGAAATCGCTGCCGATCAGCGGAAAGCGGTACGCGCCGGAATCGCGGAGCTGGTGCACACGCACGCGCTCCAAAGCGAAGGTAAGATCCCCGGTGCCGCAGCAGAGATCCAGGACGCGCGCGTCCGTGCGGCGCAGGATCTGGTGGAATCTCCGCGCGGCGCGATGGCGCCAGTAACGGTCCAGCGAAAAGGAAAGAAAATGATTCAGGAAGTCGTAGCGCGGCGCGATGCGGCTGAACATATCGCGCACGCGCGCGGAGGCCTCGCGCTCGTTGAACGTGCCGGCAGGCCGCGTGCCGGAAAGCTTCGGCGGCCTTTCAATGGAAGCGGTCATGCGATTCGAGGGTTTTCAGTCAGGCGTTTGCCAATGCGGAAATGGCTGGGAGTTCCGCAAACGTACGCTGGACGATAGGCCAGGGCAAGCCGACGCCCCATTCGACTTTGCCGATGCGGCGCGGCAATACCCACAGGACGCGCCCGCTGCGAGCCTTTTTATCACCTGCGAGGATAGGACGCAATTGCGCGGCGCGAATTCCGGCGAGCGAGGGCAAAGGTCCCACGCTTCCGATTAAGCGTATGACGCGCGTCGCTTCCGATTCGCGCAGCCGCCCCGTCGCCACCCCAAACAGCGTGGCGGCGAGCATGCCCCAGGCAATCGCTTCGCCGTGCAAGAAACGGCGGTAGCGCGTGGCGGCTTCCAGCGCATGGCCCAGCGTGTGGCCAAAATTCAGGATGTGGCGCAGGCCGCTTTCGCGTTCGTCTTTGGTGACCACGTGCGCTTTCACGCGAATGCAACGCGCAATCACCCAGGCCAGCGCGGCGGCGTCGCGGCGCAGCAGCGCGAGCATGCGGCGCTCGAGAAATTCAAAAAGTTCCGGGTCGGCGATGACGCCGTACTTCACGACTTCATACAGCCCGGAGCGATATTCGCGATGCGGCAGCGTCAGCAACACCTGCGGATCGGCAATCACCAGCTTCGGCGGATAGAATGCGCCTACCAGATTCTTGCCTTCCGGTAGGTTGACGCCCGTCTTGCCGCCGATCGCGCTATCCACCTGCGCCACCAGCGTCGTGGGAATCTGCACCAGGCGGACGCCGCGCAAGTAGCTGGCCGCCGCGAAGCCTGCCACGTCGCCGACCACTCCGCCGCCCAGCGCAACGATCGTCGCGCCGCGGTCCGCGCCCGCGCGAATCAACTGGCGCGAAATCTGCTCGATGGTGGAGAGATCCTTGGCGTGCTCGCTGTCGTCGAAAAGGATTGCGGTTACGCGATGGCGCCCGCGTAGCGCGCGTATGAGCGGCCGCCCCCAGTAAGTCCACACGCGCGGCGAGGAAAGCACAAAAATGCCGGTGGTATCGCCGAGGCGCGAGACGAGCGAGCCCGCACGAGCCAGCAGGCGCGGCGCGCAGTGCACCGCGTACGAACCGCTGGAAGAAGCGATACGGATAGCCGGCATGGTCTAGTGGAACTTCTTTTGCAGTTCAGCGACGGATTCCAGGATCACGTATCCGACGATCGCCACGCTGCGCGGGCTCACTTTATCGAGCGTATCTTGCGTCGTGTGCCAGTAACCTTCGCTGATGTAATCGTTCAGGTCAATGATATCCAGCGCCGGAAGGCCGCGCGCGAGGAACGGGTCGTGATCGTCGCTCGTGGTGGTCTCTTCGGAAACGAAAATATCTTTGTAACCAAGCTGCGCGGCCTTCTTCCATACCAGATCGTTCAGCCACCTCGGCGCATTCGACTGGCGAAGAATTTTCAGGTTGTACTGCCCGATCATGTCCGCCAGTAGAACGGCTTTGACGCGTTTCAGATCGCCGGAGAGTGCCATGCGCGCGGCGAGTTCGCGGCTGCCGTAAGTGTGATCGTCGTCCTGGTCCCAATTGACGAAGGCCTCTTCGCCATCCAGAAACGCAATCCAGACGGAATTGGGCTCGCCCTGCTTTCCGCAAAGCTGGCGGGCCATTTCGATCATCAGGCCGGTGGAGGAGGCGCTATCTTCCGCGCCCACAAAATTCGGGACGCTGCTGAGCGAGTCCACGTGAGTGAGCAGCAGGATAATTCCCTTCCCAGCGCCCGGGGCTTTGGCGATGATATTTTTCATGGCCACGTCGCCTTTGGGAGTGGAAGCGTGAAAATCGTCCGGGTCAACTTCGCAGCCATAGCTTTTCAATTGCGCGATGATGTAATCCTGCGTCTGGTGCAGCGCTGGCGAGGCCGGCGGGCGCGGGCCAAAACTCACAATTTTGGCCACATGCTCGTAGGCTTTCGCGCCGTCGAAGCCTCCAGTTTGGTCGGCGGGCGGCGCAACTTCGGCCAGCTTGGGCGCAGGCAAGGACGCGGATTGGTTCGCGGCGGAGGGCGCGCTGGAGGTGGAACTGGGAGAAGCCGAGCTCGGCTGGCCCGAGCCCCCGCATGCCACGATTCCCGCGATCGCCCCGCACGCCGCGACGCCCAGCCAAAATCCTCTGCATGAAGTCAGCACTTTAATGCGCCTCCCCGCCCGCCAAAGTCTGCGACTGTTTGCGCCGGAGCACAACGTAAGAAACCAGCACGCCGATGAAATACAGCGCGATCATCGGCGCCATGAAGACCAGCATGGTCGTCGCGTCCGGCGTGGGCGTCACCACCGCGGCCACCACCGTGATCAGCAGCATGGCGTAACGAAAGTTTTTCAGCAGGAACTTGGGCGTCACAATCCCGAATAGCGACAGTATGAAAATCAAGACGGGCAGCTCGAAAATCACTCCCAGCCCCACCAGAATAATCAAAATGAGCTCGAAATACTCGTTGTAACTGATCAGCGGTTTGACGGGCGCGTCATACGCGAAGCCGATCAGGAACTTCAGGGTTTGCGGCAGCATTACGAAGTATCCGAACCCAATGCCGCAAAGAAACAGGAACATCGAAGACACGATAAAGCCGGCCACCGCGCGGCGTTCGTGCTTGTACAATCCGGGCGCGACGAACAGCCACACTTGATACAGCACAAACGGCATCGCCAGCACCACGCCCAGGTACAGGCCGATATTGATAACCAGCGTGACGTAACCGCCGGGACTGGTGAAGTACAGCTTGTCGTCAAAATGCGAAGCCCGCAGCGCTTCCTGCATCGGCTTCACCAAAATGACGATGAAATGCTTGGAGACCAGCAGACCGACGCACGCGCCCAGCGCGATCGCCACCGCGGAATTGATCAGGCGTTTGCGCAGATCGAGGAGGTGCTCAAAAAAAGACATTTTCCCGCCGGCGTCTTCTTCGGCGGGCGTCTGAATGCTGGGATCAGGCTGTGCGGGGTCGGCCATCGGTCACTTTCTCGGGGTCGGAAACAGGATGGTCACCCTCAGGAGCGTCGTTCTGGTGAACTTCCAGCTGCAATTGTTCAGGCGCTTGCGGTTCGCGCGCGGCAAGCGCATTAGGGGCGTCGGCAGTCACCGTGCCCGGAGCGGGCGGCAGCGGGTCGTCGGTTGATTCCGGCGGCAGCGCGGGCGGATTCTGCGGCGGCAGGACGCCGCCGATGGTCTGCGTGGGCGGTTGAGCCTCCCGGATGCGGCGCAGTTCCGCTTCGCGCTCCAGGTCGCGCATATGGCCCTCGAACGTGGAACGCAGTTCGCCGGTGGCCCGCCGGAACTCACCCATAATTTTGCCGAGATTCCGCGCCAGTTCGGGCAGCTTCTCCGGTCCAAAGACCACCAGAGCCACCGCGAAAATTATGATCAGGTGTGGGACACTAAACATGGGGCGTCTGGGACGAATTCCGGCCAGGAGTTTGGCCTTTTGAAAGCATCTCCGGAGCCATTTTTGCATCATAGAAGAGGGCCGCAAGGGTGTCAAACCGCTGAAAACTTGTATGCTATAATTATCTTCTTGGGGCTAAGTGAGGACGCATGGAATCTAAGGGGTCGTCTGGGCGTGGAGTCGTAGTACTGGTAGCAGTGCTGGCGGTTTCCGCGATATTGGGCGGGCTGTATGGTCCGTCGGTGCGCGCCACCGCTGCCGGTCAAAACGACATGCAGGATTCGGTGAAGAGCTTCACGCACGTCCTTTCGGTGGTCGAGCGCAACTACGCCGATCCCGTGGACACCGACAAAGCGATCTACGACGGCGCGATCCCCGGAATGCTCCGCGTGCTCGATCCCCACTCGAACTTCTTCGACCCCAAACAGTACGCTCTCTTCAAGGAAGAACAGGAAGGCAAGTACTACGGTGTGGGCATGACCGTGCAGCAGCGCGAAAATCAAACTGTGGTGCTCTCTCCTTTCGTGGGCTCGCCGGCCTACAAGGCCGGGATTCGTCCCGGTGACATTATTTTGAAAGTGGATGGCAAATCCTGCGACGGCCTGACGACCACGGAAGTTGCGGACATGCTGAAGGGCGCCAAGGGCACCGTAGTCCACATTTCGCTCGGCCGCGAGGGCTGGGACAAACCGATTGAAGTGACCGTGACGCGCGATGAAATTCCCCGCCCCGGCGTGGAATATTACACGATGGTGAAGCCCGGAATCGGTTACGTGCGCGTGACCACCTTCAATGAGACCACCGATAGCGATCTGGCCGACGCTCTGAAACAATTGGACGTCGCCAAGCTCGATGGCCTGATCATTGACCTGCGCAATAATGGCGGCGGGCTGCTGAATCAAGCCGTCGGCATGGCGGACATGTTCCTGGACAAGAACGAGATTGTGGTTTCGCATCGCGGGCGCGCTTCACAGGAGCGCCGCTATTACGCCGTGCGCGGCAATCAGGGCATTGAGGTTCCCGTGATCGTCCTGATCAACGGGCAGAGCGCTTCGGCCTCGGAAATCGTATCCGGCGCGATACAGGATCATGACCGCGGGCTGATCGTGGGCGAAACCAGCTTCGGCAAGGGCCTGGTCCAGACGCAATTCCCCTTGAGCGAAGATACCGCGCTGTTGCTGACCACCGCGCGTTACTACACGCCGAGCGGCCGCCTGATCCAGCGCGATTACAAGAATATTTCGCTCTACGATTACCACTACAACCCGCAGCCGCCCAAGAAGCCGGAAGTGAAGCTGACCGACAGCGGCCGCCAGGTGTTCGGCGGCGGCGGCATCACTCCTGACGATGTGGTGGCAGCGCCCAAGCCCGACGATTTCCAGCAGATGCTCTACCGCCGCGGTGTCTTCTACTCGCAGCAGCAGGGCGTTGGTGATTTCACGCGCTTTTATCTGGGCGAGAAGCCGGCCGTGACCAAAGATTTCGTCGTGAACGACGACGTGATCGGCCAGTTCAAAAAATACCTCGACCAGCAGAAGATCAAATACACCGACCAGGACATCACGTCCAACCTGACTTGGCTGAAGTGGCAGATCAAGCGCGAAGTGTTTACTTCCTACTTCGGTTTGACCGACGGCTACAAGGTTGAACTGCAGGACGACCCGCAGCTTGAAAAGGCTGAGGAACTGATCCCGCAAGCCAAGGCTTTGTATTCCAACGCGCGAAAGATTCTCGCTGAGCGCGAAGCCGGGCAGCCCAGCCAGCCGTAATATCGCTCGCGCATCTCAAGCGCTGCTGCGAACAGATTAGCCGTGGTGCGTGGCGTCACTTCACGCCTAGCCCTCTTTGATGGCCCTGTAGCGCCTTCCTGCTGCATTAGCCCCGCTATTGCATTCCACGGCACGCTCCGCAAAACCTCTTCTGCCGGCCCTCCCATAAAGCCGTATCCTTGGAACAGCTTACACGGACTTGGGGTAGCCAGAAACGCCGTGAACTCTGCTCAAAAAGCGCTCGGAAGAAGTTTGCCCCAAATGTCGGCGTCATGCTGGGTGCTGGTGGCTGCCTGGGGGCTCCTCGTCGGCGGATATTTCCTTGCAGCTCTTACCGTTCACAACGGTCCGGGTCTCACCGCGTTCGGCGATATCGTGCAGTGCGCGGTGGCCTTGTTCGCCTGCGCCGGCCTGTTCCTGAACTCCTTCTCCGACGAAAAACGCACCCGCGTGTTCTGGATTTTACTGGGCTTGGGCTGCTTTGCTTGGCTCGTGGGCCAATCCATCTGGACGTACTTCGAAGTGGTGCTGCGCAAGGACGTCCCCAATCCCTTCGTCGGCGACGTGATTCTCTTCCTCCATCCCGTGCCGATGATCGGCGCGCTGGCGCTGAAACCCCACGACAAGCGCGACGATCTGAACGTCCACATCGGCTACCTGGATTTCTCGCTTCTGCTGATCTGGTGGGTTTACCTGTATTTGTTTGTGGTGATCCCCTGGCAATACATCGCGCCGAACGTCCTCGCCTACGGATGGAGTTACGATCATCTGGCGGCGGTGGAAAATCTCCTGCTGACCGCCGGCTTCGCCTTCCTGATTACGCAGGCGAAGGGCCGCTGGCGCGAAGTCTATGCACATTTATTCAGCGCTTCCCTGCTGTACGCCGCCGGTTCCTACATCACCAATCGCGCGATCGATCGCCTGGATTATTACACGGGCAGTCCCTTCGATTTGCCGTTGGTGGCGTCGTTCGTGTGGTTCGGCACGGCGGGAATTGTGGCCTACCGGCTGAAGCCTCCGCGCGAGTCGGTGCCGCTGCGGCCCGATCATTCCAAGAAATGGGCCTCGGCGCTGGCTTTGACGGCGGTGTTTTCGATCCCGGTCATGGCGTTGTGGAGCCTGTGGCGCTCGGCAAATCCGCCGGATGTGCGCGTGTTCCGCGTCAGCGTCACGCAAGTCGCGTTGCTGGTGGCCGCTGTGCTGATCGGGCTGCGCCAGCGCCTGGTGGACCACGACCGGTTGCGCCTGTTGGAAGGCTCGCGCGAATCGCTGGAAAACTTAAAACATTTCCAGGCTCAGATGGTGCAGACCGAGAAGCTTGTCTCGCTGGGGCAGCTGGCGGCGGGCGCGGCGCACGAAATCAATAATCCGCTTACGGGCATTCTGGGCTATTCCGATTTGCTGGTGGACGATCCGGCGCTAGGCGAGCGCCAACGGGTGGTCGCGGAAAAAATTCGCACGCTGGCGCGGCGGATTAAGACTCTGGTGACCAGTTTGCTCAGCTTCGCCCGGCGCGTGCCCAGCGAGAAACTGCATCTGGATTTGAATCAGGTGATCTCCACGGCGTTGCACCTGAGCAACCTCGATTTGCGCGGCAAACATATTCAGGTGGAAACGCACCCGGATTCCGATTTGCCGCCGATTCGCGGCGACGCCAACCAGATCTTGCAGGTGTTCTTCAATCTGATCAGCAATGCGGTGGATGCCCTGGAAGAAATCGGCGGCGGCAAGCTGATGATCCGCACGTTGCACGGCGGTTCCCGCATCACCGTGGAATTTTCGGATACCGGCCCGGGAATCAAATCGCCGCAGCAGGTTTTTGACCCCTTCTTCACCACCAAGCCCGTCGGCAAAGGCACCGGCCTCGGGCTCAGCATCTGCTACGGCATCATGCAGGAGCATGGCGGCCGGATCGAGTGCTTCAACCGCCCGGAAGGCGGAGCTACTTTCATCGTGGAGTTCCCTGCCAATGCGGCCGAGCTATATTTGCCGGACACGCCCCAAGCAGTAAGCTCGAAAATAGATTAGCGTCGCCCTCCTGGCACTTTCATCCCCGCGATCCCCCGGTTCCAAAATCGCTGCGCGTAAGTCGGTGATAACTACCGGCCCCGTCCGAGGTATCATCCGCGTTTCAGGAGGCCCCGTGACAAGCCGGCGGCGAATAATGGTTGGTGTTTCGTGCGTGCTGTTGTTGGCGTTTTTCGGCTCGCATGCGGGACGCGGCGCGGCCGCGGGCCCAGATCGCGCGCCTTCAGCGGCGGCTCGAGCGATTGCCTTGTCATCCGCACAGGCTTTGCAGACCCGCGCGGTGGTGTTGATCGTGCTCGATGGATTGCGCTGGCAAGAGATATTTGACGGGCCCGAGCACGATTTGATGAACGCCAAAATCGGCGGCGTCCAGGACGCGGAGCAACTGCGCAAGGATTTCTGGCGCGACACTCCGCAAGAGGGGCGCCGGGTGCTGATGCCCTTCCTCTGGAACGTGGTCGCCGCGCAGGGCCAGATTTACGGCAACCAGCACCAAGGCAGCGTCGCCCAGGTGACCAACGGCTTCAAGTTTTCCTATCCCGGCTACAACGAAATGAGCACCGGTTACCCCAACCCCGCGGTCAATAGCAATGAATTCGGGGAAAATCCCAATGCCACCGTCTTTGAGTGGCTCAACGATCAAGCCGAGTTTCGCGGACAGGTCGCCGTTTTCGGCACTTGGAACGTCTTTAACGATATTTTCCGCGCGAAGCGCAGCGATCTTCTGGTGCGCGCCGGGTGGAACCTCCCGTGGGGCGCGGACCTGACCCCGCAAGAACAAACTCTGAAGCAGCTCTACGAAACCACGACGCGGGTGGAAGATGACGACGTCTTCGACTCCTTCACTCACCAGGATCTCCTCGATTACCTGCAAACGCACAGCCCGCGAGCGCTATTCGTTGGCTACGGCGAGACCGACGACTGGGCCCACGAAGGGAAATACGACCTGGTGCTGCAAGCGGCGCATGAGGACGACCAGCACATCGCGGAACTGTGGAAGACGATGCAAGCGAAGCCGGAATATCACGGCAAGTTGACGTTCCTCATCACCTGCGATCACGGGCGCGGCAGCGGGCTGAAACTCTGGCGCGATCACGACAAGAACATCGCGGGCGCGGAAAATATCTGGATCGCCGTGCTCGGTCCGGACACGCCGCCTACTGGAGAGATGAAGAACGTCCCGCGCGTCACGCAAAGCCAGATCGCCGCGACTATCGCAGCGCTACTGGGCCAGGATTATCGCGCCGCCGTGCCGCAGGCGGCCCCGCCGCTGCCGGTGATTCGGACGCAGCCCGGCGCCGCTAATTAATCGCGCACGACGAATTCCAGTTCGATCCCCGCGACTTCGATCACGTCGCCAGAAGATAATTTCGTCGGGTGCGTGATCGGCTGGCCGTTCACGCTGGGAACTTTATCGGCCGGCCCGATGTAATAGGAATTATCTTCGCGGCGATTGATCTGGGCGGCGGCTTTGGGCTTGAACCAGCCTTTCAGCTTCACCGTGGCCATCGCGGATTTCCCCACCACCGTCAGCTTGTCCGTAAGCGTGTATTCGTGCTGGTTGGTGCGGCCTTTGCGCACGACGAGCGTCGGCAATTTCAGCCGGCCCGGCGCGGGCTGCGCGCTTTCGCCCACGGCTGCCACTTTCTGCAAGAACTCGCGGCGCTCCCTGGTGTCCAGCATCACGGTCTCATTGATTTTCGGCACGGCCGGTTTCATGTCGCCGTTATCAAGCGACGTGGCGCGCACTTCCACCGAATCGGTGACGACGATAGTGTGCTTTCCGATGCCCACGGAATCGCCGGGCTTCAGCATCACCATCTTCACGCGCTGACCGTTCACGAATGTGCCGTTCAAGCTGCCGAAATCCTGCAGCATCAGGCGCCCTTCTTCGTTGAAGACGCGCGCGTGATAGCTGGAGACGGCGGGATTGTCTATTACAATGCCGTTGTCCGGTGAGCGGCCAATGCTCACTTCCTTCTGGCCGACGGCCACTTCCTTCAAAATCGAGCTTTCGAATTTCAATACCAGCTTGGACATACAAACGCCCTCCGTTTCAAGATGGATCTTCGGCCCCTTTGAACCATCGTCCAATTTTGGAAAGCGCCCCGTTCTGTTTGGGCGCGTACCGCAAAACGATTGCGGTGATGTTGTCGCCGCCGCCGGCCTGATTCGCCAATTCCACCACGCGATCTGCGGCTTGCTGTGCGCCGGTCGCTTCTGCCAGCACTCCTGCGATCTGCTGCTCCGAAAGCTCGTGAAACAGGCCGTCGGAACACAGCAAGTAAACGTCGTCCTCCACCACAAGCTCCTCGGTGACGTCGACTTCCACGTGGCGATCCACGCCGAGCGCGCGCGTCAGCACGTTCTGCATCTTGCTGCGCCCGGCCTCTTCCGGCGTCAAAATCCCGCGGCGCAACTGCTCGGCCACGAACGAATGATCCTCCGTCAGCTGATCGAACTGGCCTTTGCGCAGCAAGTACGCGCGGCTGTCACCCACGTGCGCAATGCACAGACGATCTTCCAGGCCCAGCACGGCGACAATCGTCGCGCCCATGCCGCCTCTGCCGCCCAGTTCCTGCGCTGCCTCGTAAATCACTTGATTGGCTAGCCGCACCGCGCTGGCCAGCCGGTTCGAGGCTTCGCACACGCCTTCGATCCGGCTGCCGAAGACCGCCAGCTCCGGATTCGCTGCGGCGTCCCGGCAATGCGTGATCACGGTTTCGACGGCGAGCCGGCTGGCGCGTTCGCCGGCTTCCAGGCCGCCCATGCCGTCGGACAGCACGAAAAGATTCAGTTCCGGCACCAGCCCGAAACTATCTTCGTTGTTCTCGCGAACCTGCCCCACTTCGCTGCGCGCGCCAAATTCCATCGCACTTCCCTATCGCACCATTCCAGATCGTGCGCTTTCGCGGGCCGTTTCCGATTGCACTGCTGGGCCGCACTGCTCACGCCAGTTACTCGCTTGCGTGTTCGTTAGTTTGCGTTGAGATTTCCCGTGGGATTTAAGGCTGGATGCACGTAAGAATAGCCCTTTTCTTCCAGCCGTTGCGTCACGGAGCTCATTCTCTTGCTTTCGATAGGTCCACACAAGAGTTTGAAATACGTCCGCTTGCCAAAATGTTCGGTGACAATTTTAGTGGGCAACCCCATCGCCGCAACCTTCTCGGCGTCCGCCGCGGCCTTATCTTCCCGCTCGAAACGCTTCACGAAGAGGTAGCGATTCGCGATGGCCCCCGCGCCGGAGTTGCCTTGCGACGCGAATCCTTGTGAGGGTTGCTGGAACCTTCTTCGCGCCGGCCCGGTTTCCATTCGCGGGAAAACGTCGGGCGACGCTGCTTTCGCATGCGTGGGTGCTGGCGACGGTGATTTTGCCGGCGCAGGCGCTGCCACTTTCGCCGGCGCTGGTTTTGCGTCTTCGGCCATCGGCGTGGGCGCCGGAGGCGGAGCCGCTGGAATCTCGTACGCGAATGCGGGCGGCGTTGGCGCTGGCGCCGCGGCAGGCGGTGGAATCTTTTCGCTGGCTTTCACCACTCCGAGCGCATACCAACTGCCGAGCCCCGCTGCGCCGAGCGCCAGACTCGCCAGGACCCAGGCAAACGCCGCTTTGCTCTTCGCTGGTCGTGATGTCTGTGAGGTGACGGGCGCGGCAGTCCGCGGCAGGCCGGACGATCCGAGGCCGGTGGCTGCCGCGGGGCTAATCGGTCGCGGCGCGGGCATCACCGGCGCGGGAGACTTCAGCGCCGTTTCCAGATCCGCCACCGACTGAAACCGCCGCTCCGGCTCCTTTTCCAGGCACTTCAGAATAATGCGCTCGGCCCATACCGGAATATTCGGCTCCACTTCATGCGGCGGCACCGGCTCTTCGCGCATTTGCTTTAGCGCCACCGCCACGGGATTGTCCGCGCGAAACGCCGGCGTGCCGGTGAACATCTCGTACAGCATCAACCCAAGCGAGTAAATATCCGTGCGGTAATCAATCGGCTTGCCGCCTACTTGTTCGGGCGCCATGTACGCGGGCGTCCCCACCATCGAACCGGTGAGGCGCGTGCCGGCTTCCATCGAGCGCGCGATGCCGAAGTCCATGATCTTGACGTTGCCTTGCGCATCAATCATCACGTTTTCCGGTTTCAGGTCGCGATGGACAATTCCCTGCGCGTGAGCCTCTTTCAGTCCGGAGCAAATCTGCAGCGCCAAATCCGTGGCCTTGCGCTGGGGCAAGCCGCCAAAACGGTTCAGAACGGAACGGAGGCTCTCGCCCTCCACAAATTCCATCGAGGTATAAGCTATGCCGCCCAGACGATTGAATTCATACACGCGGCAAACATTCTTGTGCGTAATCTTCCGCGCGAAGAGCAGTTCATTTTTGAAACGCTCCATCATCGCCTGATCGGAAGCAATCTCGGGCTTCAGGAGTTTCAATGCCACGGTCTCGCCGGTTTCGCGGTCGCGCGCCTTGTACACGTTACCCATGCTGCCATGTCCTGCGGCACCTAGGATTTCGTAGCGTTGGCCAAGCGCCGCCAGCGCCGTCGAACTGAGGTGCAGATTCGCAGAGGAAGGCAACGACGGCTCCGCCGCAATCGCCGCAGCGTCGGGAACGTCGCTCAGCAGCACCGTATCCCGCGGACCCGATGTTCCGGAACCAGATGACGCGCGCGCGGTATCGTGCGGCGCCGCGGACCCAGCGGGTTTGGTCGGTTCAGCCATGATGCCCATAGAATAAGAGAGAAGCTGGCAGGCCTATACGGAACAAAGCAAACGTGTAAGGTAAGAGTATCTGGTACGCGGGTCGCGCTGGCGGCGCGCGAAGTACAGCTAATCCTTTGAGAACACCTCCGCAGGGCCGCCCGTTTCCGGCGCTCGGTTGCCCCATACTGGAGTGGTCCGCAGACGTGCCGGCCTCCTCCCCGGGCGACTCGGTGGAGGATCCCGCATGGATGTCCCGAAAAGCCCGTCTCCAGTTCTACCGGTGTCTGCACCCGCCAGCAGCCCTTCCACTCCCAGCATCATCGCGGCGATGCTGCAACTGGCCCCCAAGACCAGCGATCTGATTTTCTCCCCGGGGCGCGCTCCGCAGGTGGAAGTCCACGGGCAGCTGGCGCAGCTCAAGATAGCCGGAACCAGCATACTCACTTCGGAAGATACCGCGCGAATCGCCGCGGACCTCATCGGACGCAACTCGCGCGCCGTGGAGAAATTAAAGGAGGAAGGTTCCTGCGACATCTCCTACAGCCTGCCCAAAGTTTCGCGATTCCGCGTGAATATTTTCACGCAACGCGGCAGTTGCGCGATCGTGATGCGCGTGATTCCCAGCACCGTGCCCGATTTCAAGTCGCTGCATCTACCGGCGCAACTGGCGGAGGCCGCGGACTTGAGGCCGGGGATTGTGCTGGTCACCGGTCCCACGGGCAGCGGAAAATCCTCGACGCTGGCGGCGTTCGTCAATAAGATCAACGAAGAGCAGGCCTGCCACGTCATCACCATCGAAGATCCCATCGAATTCATTCACGCGCACAAGCGCGCCACGATTCATCAGCGCGAGCTTTATTCCGATACGCCGAATTTCCCGCTGGCGTTGCGCGCCGCCTTGCGCCAATCGCCCAAAATGATCCTGGTGGGTGAAATGCGCGACCGCGACACCATTGAAGTGGCTCTGGAAGCCGCTGAAACTGGCCACTTGGTGCTCTCCACGCTGCACACCATTGACGCGTCGAAAACCATTGAACGAGTGATCGGCGTCTTCCCCGCTTCCGAGCAGCACGCCGTGCGCGGGCGCCTCTCAAAAACTTTCCGTTACATCATTTCCCAACGCCTGATCCCGAAACCGGATGGCAGCGGTCGCGTAGCCGTGTTCGAGATCCTGAAATCCACTTTGCGCACCCGCGAGTACGTGCAAAAAGGCGAGACGGAAGGCAAGTCCCTGCTGGACGCCATGCGCGACGGCTCGACGGAAGGCATGCAGTCCTTCGACGATGAAATTGAAAAGCTGATTCGCGCCGGCGTGCTGGACATGGATACCGGCATGGCCTACGCCACCAACGAAGGCAACCTGCGGCTACTGCTCGCCGACATGTCCGATCCACAGCAAAATCTGGGAGCAACTGGCGCCGCCGACCCCGAAATGTCCCAGCTGGAAACCGAAGAAGTCATCGAACGCTAAGAAGCCCGCCGCAAATTCACCGGCTCGCGGCATAAAATGGTGGACGTGAGGGGGCTCGAACCCATCGCACCGGATAACCGCTCAGACGTTGCGGTAGACTTGACCGCGTGGGCCGATGTCGGACACGATCAGCGCATCACCATCAATCTCAAAGAGGACTCGGTAGCGGCCTACACGTGTAGACCGCTTTTCCGCGCCAACAAGCGGATACGATAGACGGATATTAGTAGGATCTGCCGCAATCGCTTTCAATTTTTCGTGGATTCGTTCTCTGGTGGGTTTGTCGAGGCGCTCGAGGTACTTTGCCGGCGTGCTGGTTATCTGAATCCGTAAATCCACAACTAGACGACCTGTTCAATGTCAAATAGTTCTCCGCTTTGCTTTTCCCGGTGAGCCCTAGCGAATATTGCCTGCACCTCGTCCTTCTGCATCGCCAACTCCAACCAATCAACGAGACTAAGCAGCTCCTCGCTGTGAGTCTGCATTTTCTGCAGCGCAGACGAGGACAACGAATTGTTTAATAGTCCCGCACGCCGCGAAGCTTCGAAGACATAATCAATTGTGCGGTACATATGCATCAAGTTTTCAGTAGTATCCCGCAGTCGCCCCTCAGTGACCGGTTCATCGTTCGGCCTCACAGGCACTTTGCCTTCCATCGCCCCGTGAACTTTGTCGAAGAGCGATTGAAGCTGTCGGTTGGCCTTGTGAAAAGCGTACGCGAGTGCCAGAACGTTAGCCTTTTTCTGGACACTTACCGCCAGCCGCGAGAACGCTGATAGCGCCCCGTAGACCTCCGCGTTCCACTCGTAGCTCTCAAAACTTTGAATGACAGCAGCTTCGGTATGCACGCTTGCTCCACAATCACGTCAGATACCCAGCCTATATCAAGAGTTTCGAAGGGGTCAACGTGAGAAACGGACCTCGTGCCCAAGAAGTGGCTTTCAAGCTACTTCCAGCACAGAGCACCGGCGCCGCCACTCGGCGCGTCCCTCGCGTAGTTGCTCTACCGATTCTCTGCGCGGCAGATGGCCGGAGTTCGCGTCCAGTAAACACATTCCCGCGGTTGCTCGACGCCCTGGACTGCAAAACGAGCGTGAAATCTTAATGCGTGCATCGCGGCATCTTTCGAAAATCGCCAAAGTTCCAAGGGAAATTGGTGGACGTGAGGGGGCTCGAACCCCTGACCTCCTCGTTGCGAACGAGGCGCTCTCCCAACTGAGCTACACGCCCATCTCTTCGACTGTGCTTTCAATTCTAGCAAACGCGCGAAATTGCACCAAACGCGTTCCGCAGTTTGCGTTCGCAACGGCTTCTTCGCGACAACTTCCGCAGCATCGCAAAGCACGCTTCAGGCGCGCTTGACCGTGTCTTCCACGTGGGGTTTCTGCCACGCCGATTGCATGCGCGCATCCTTCACAATCTTGGCGAAGCGATGCGCCAGCGTGAAGATTCGTTCGGACTGCCGCAGGCGAATGGCGTCTTTCGGGATCAGTTCCCCACCGATGCCCAACGCGGCGGCGCCCGCCAGAATAAAATTGGCGGCGGTGTGCTGATTCACGCCGCCCGAGGCCACCAGCGGCAGGTTCGGAAACGGAGCCTTTAGCGCGCGGATATAAGTGTCGCCGCCCACCTGCGCGCACGGGAACACTTTCACGAAATCCGCTCCCGCTTTCCACGCCTTGGTCACTTCGGTCGGCGTGAGCGCGCCGGGCAACACCACCACCGAAGCTCCCAGCGCGAACTCCACGATTTTCATGTCCAGTCCCGGGCTGGTCAGAAAGTTCGCCCCGGCGTCCAGGCATTGCCGCGCCACATCGGAATCGAACACGTCGCCCGCGCCAACAATCATTTTCGGCGCATGCTTCACCAAATGGGCAATCACTTCAGTGGCGCCCGGAACGGTCATCTCGATTTCCACGATAGGAATGCCGCCGCGCGAGACGGCCTCCGCCGCGAATAGCGCGTCTTCGGCGGAAGAAAGCCGCACCGCCGGGATAATTCCGATTTCTTCGATGCGAGCGCGTACTTCTTCTCTTTTCATGGATGCGATGCCCTCCGGCGAGCCGGTCGCCGGGGCTACGACAGGCGTACCGGGATTCTATAGGAATCGCGAGTTTGTCGAAATTGAAAAGAGGAGCTGCAAAGCCGCATCAGGCTTCGAAGGATTCTTCCATCTCGGGAAGCTTGTCGCCGTCTCGCGCGATCCACACATACATGGCCGGCAGCAGAAAAATGCCCATCACCAGCGCGGTGACCAGGCCGCCCACGATCACGATGGCGAAGGGGCGTTGCGAATCCGAGCCGATCGCGCGCGAAAGCGCGGCAGGCAGCAAGCCCAGGGTCGCCACCAGCATCGTCATCATGATCGGCCGCAGGCGCAGCACCGCCCCTTCGATTGCGGAGTCTTCGATGGAATAGCCGCGCACGCGCAGCTGGTTGATATATTCCAGCATGATCACGCCGGTCTCCACGGAA
Source organism: uncultured Acidobacteriota bacterium (assembly GCA_963804655.1). Lineage (GTDB taxonomy): Bacteria > Acidobacteriota > Terriglobia > Acidiferrales > UBA7541 > Palsa-295. The sequence continues at coordinate 730,760 of CAWDRE010000006.1, forward strand.
ACTCCGAACAGCGCAAGAAATCCGATGCCCGAAGACACGCTCAGGTGCGTGCCGGTCAAAAGCAGCGCCAGCAATCCTCCCAGCGGAGCGACGGCGACGTTGGCGAGAATCAGGCCGGCCCACTTCGCCGAGCCGAACATCGTGTACAGAATGATGAAGATCACCAAGAGCGTGATCGGCACCACGATCATCAGCCGGCGCTGCGATCGCTGCTGGCTCGCGTACTCGCCCGCCCAGTCAATGTGATAACCCACCGGAAGCTTCACTTTCTCTTTCACCAGCTTCATCGCCTCTTCCACGGCGCTGCCCAAATCGCGGCCGCGGACACTGTATTTGATCGCCACGTAGCGGGAATTTTCTTCGCGATAGATTTCGGAAGCGCCGTCGCGCACCTGCACCTTGGCCAATTGCGCGAGCGAAACGCGCTCGCCGGAGGGCGACAACAGCCGGATATTTTCGATCGCTTCCTGGGTGTCGCGGTAAGGCGCCTGGTAACGCACCACCAGGTCGTAACGCTGTTCGCCCTGCAAAACCTGGCTCACCGCTTTTCCGCCAACGGCCGTTTCCACGGCATCCTGCACGTCCGCCACATTGATGCCGTAACGCGCGGCGGCCTGCCGGTCCACCGAGATGTTCAGATTCGGCTGGCCCAGCACGCGAAAGAGGCCGAGGTCCTCGACGCCCGCCACGTTCTTCATGATATTCACGACCTCATCGCCCTTCTCTTCCAGCAGCTGCAGGTCGTCGCCATACAGCTTGATGGCCAGCTCGCCCTTCACGCCGCTGACCGCTTCTTCCATGTTGTCCGCGATCGGCTGCGAAAAATTCCACAGGATTCCCGGCATTTTGCTGAGCTGGCGGTCCATCGCGGCAATCAGCTCATCTTTATCCTTGTGGAATACGGGCCGCCACTCGTTCTTCGGCTTCAGATCCACGAAGTATTCGGTATTGAAAAAGCCCGTGGTGTCCGTCCCGTCGTCGGGCCTGCCCACCTGGCTGGTCACCTTGGTGACTTCGGGAAAGGACGCCAGAATCACCCGCGCTTGATTGGCAACGCGAACTCCTTCGGTGGGCCCGGTGCTCGGCGCGAGCGTGCCGCGAACCCAGATGGCGCCTTCGTCCAGGTGCGGCAGGAATTCCGAACCAATCACTCCGCTCGCCATCAGAAAGACCGCCGCCACAAACGCGGCCGCTCCCACGGCTACCGTCGCGCGGCGATGCTCGATGGCCCAGCGCACCGCGATGCGATATTTGTCGCGCAGAAAGATCATTACCGGATTCGGCCATTCGCGCACGCCGTGGCCAAACACCATCAGCGCCATTACCGGCGCAATCACAATCGCAAATAGCAGCGCGCCCAGCAGCGCGAAGGAAACCGTCCAGGCCATGGGCTTGAACAGGCGCCCTTCCACGCTCTGCAGCGTGAAGATCGGCAGGTAGGCCGTAATGATGATGGCCCGCGCGTAAAATACGGGCCGCAGAACTTCCTGCACCGCATCGCGAATGATCTCCATCGGCGATTTATGGCCGCTGGAAGCCAAACTGAAATGCCGCACGATGTTTTCGATGATGACGACGGTGCCGTCCACCACCATCCCGAAATCCAGCGCCCCCAAAGAAAGCAGATTCGCGGGAATCTTATTGAGGTCCAGGCAAATGGAAGCAAAAAGCAGCGCAAACGGAATCGTCAATGCCACGATAAACGCGCCGCGTGAATTTCCCAGAAAGAAGAATAGGATTACGGACACCAGCAGCACACCCTCGGTGAGATTCTCCAGTACCGTGTGCGTCGTCAGCTTCACCAGATCACTGCGGTCCAGAAACGGAACGATTTTCACGCCCGGCGGCAATATCTGGTTGTTCAGCTCATCCACTTTCGCGTGGATCGCCGCGAGCGTCTCATCTGCATTAGCGCCTTTCCGCAGCAGGACGATTCCTTCCACCACGTCGTCGCTGTCCAAAATCTTTCCGTCAGCGCGGTGAATCGCTTTGCCGATTTGGCCCAGGCGAATTCGCGGCCCCTGCGCCACGGTGGCAATGTCTTTCACGTGCAGCACGGTTCCGTTCTTCGTCAGGATCGCGGTCTGCTCGATATCTCCCACATTGCTGAAGAGGCCCTGCACGCGCACATTGATCTGCTGCAACCCGGCTTCGACAAAACTTCCGCCGGCATTGGCATTATTGTTGGCAAGTTGTTGCTCCACCTGTCCGATGCTCAAGCCGTGCGAAACCAGCGCGTTGGGATCCACGCGGACTTGATATTCGCGGGTGATCCCTCCGAAACTGGAAACGTCCACCACATTCGGCACGGACTTGAATTGCTTCTCCAGCGTCCAGTCCTCGATGGATTTCAATTCCATCAAATCGTATTTCGGATTCGTGCTCTTCAGCGTGTACCAGTAAATTTGCCCCACCGGGCTCCAATCGGTTCCCATCTGCGGCTGTAAACCATTGGGCAGTGTCACCTGCGAAAGCCTTTCCAGCACTTTCGAGCGATTCCAATCGTTGTCGGAATTGTCGTCGAAAATCAGCATCACGCTGGAAAGCCCGAAAAGCGAAACCGAACGCAGATGCGCCAGATGCGGCAATCCGTTCATCTGAATTTCGATGGGAATCGTGACTTGCTGCTCCACTTCCTCGGCAGCGCGACCGGGCCATTGCGTGATCACCTGGACGTAATTGTTGGCCACGTCCGGATACGCTTCCACGGGAAGGCTGTGAAACGAGATCGCGCCCCACACCAGCAGCAGCACGGCCAGTGCCAGCACCATGAACCGGTTGTTGAGCGCGAAATTGATCAGACTTTGCATCCGCCACTATGCCTTTGCAAGCTGGGATGGACTGCCGTCTATTGCTCCACGGTATTCTGGAGAACCAGCGCGTCGCGGACCACCTGCTGGCCCGCTTGCACGCCGGACACGATCTCTTGCGATTTTCCGGGCAAGTCGCTTCCGGCCACTACCCCCACGCGGCGGAACTTTTTGCCGCCGGCGGGCACGTACACCCAATCGCGATCATGCAAATGCAGGATTGCCGAGGCCGGAATTGCCGCATGCAGTTCCACTTTTTGCCCGTGGAATGTGGCCGTGACGAACATTCCAGGCCGCATCTCTCCCGGATTGCGCACCTCGATGCGAACCTTGGCGGTGCGAATGTTGGGATCAAGGACTGCCCCGATGTTGCTGATGCGCCCCGTCACCACGCGATCGGGATAGGCGTTCAAGCGCACGTCCGCGGTATCGCCCACGCGAACATTCGCTAAATCGTTTTCATACACGTCGCACACAATCCACACCGACGATAGATCCGAAATCGTGAATGGATTCGTGGAAGAAAGCCCCTGGATGCCGGCGGCGTTGGTGACCTGCTGGTCGGTGATGACTCCGGAAACCGGCGCCACGATATCCACGATTCCCGAAGGATGATCAAGCGGGCTTCCCAGCACCTTCAAATGTTCCGCGGTGGTTTCCACGTCCACTTTGGCCTTGTTCTCGGCGTCCTCGGCTACCTGCAAATCATTCAACGAAATCGCGCCGTGATCGTAGAGGCCCTTGGCGCGCTCGAGCTGCGTGCTGGCCAGCGTTTCGTCGGCCAGAGCTTTGCGGTAGTCGGAATAGGCAGCTGCTATATCGGCGCTTTGCACGCGCAGCAGCACCTGCCCCTTCTTTACGGTGTCGCCCAGCCGCGCGCGTATATCCACCACGCGTCCGGAAGCGATGGAAATCACCGGCACAGTCCGCGAGATGTCCGGACTCACCACGCCGGTAACCACCAGTCGCGACGCGCTCTTGTATTCCGTGGCGGTGACCAGCGGAAACTGCTCCGGATGATCCACCTGCACCAGATTGACGTCGCTCTCGCGTTCGACCTGCGGAGGAGGAGGCGCCTCCGCTGCAGCGTCGTTGCCTGGTTTCCCGCCGCAGCCTGCCAGCAGCAGGACGGACCCCAAACAGAGGCCAATTACGGCGCTTCCCGCGCGTTTCATGGAAATCCTCATATCGTCAGAGATACCCGGGTCGGCTCTCGAAGCCTTCAGGAGCCACTCAACATTAAATTAAAAGTGCGTAACGTCGCCCTTGCAAGCCGCCTTGCTCGCCGGAAAAACGCTCGTGGCTCAGTCCGCTCGATGGGCCGAACGTCTTTCGCGCTGGCTGTGGTTGGAATTCAGAAAACTTCGACGGAAAGTGGAATCAAAGCGCCGCAGCAGGAGGTGCGCGGCCTGACGACAGGTTGCCGTGCAATCGCAGCTGCGAGTTTTCGCAATAGGAAGTAATGGATGATATGAAAACGAACGATTGCATAGCGGGGCCGGCCGGCAAAATTGCCGATCCTGGCGTGGCGTTGTCCCGCTCCGATGGCGATGGATGGTGCGCACAAGTCAGGCAGGACGCATGGCGACGGCTGCTGGAGCATTCCTCGATCAGCATCAATTCGGCATGCAGGTCATCGGTCAGCGAAACCACAAAAAACAGCAGCACCATGGCGCAGACGAACGCCGTCCACTCCCGCCACTTGGCGTGGCGCCGGATGCGGCTTTGCTGCGTCCACCGCGTGCGCCACACGGCGACCCCGCCGCAGACCATCAGCAGCCACAAAATATTGAGGAATAATTCCATCTTACCTTTGGCGCTGCGGCACAGCGCGGCGACGCCATAGAACCAAAAATCCCCGCCGGGCCGCCGCACTCAATTTACTATGCGAGGGGACTTGCGGGCAATCATTTGACCGCGCGCCTGTATTTGCCGCTACCCTTATTGGACGGGTTCGCGTGGGTATGGGTTGGCCGCGCGGCCAATCCAATCGCAGGCGAGCCCTAGCGCTTCAGCAAATTCGCGGCGCGCGCCAGAAATGCATCCGCGTCCGCCGGCTTCGGCAGACTGCCTTGCGCGAAATCGCGCGAGCCTCCGCCCTTTCCAGCGAATTCCTTCAGGCAGTCGCGCAGCGCCGCGCCCAAATCAGTCGGCAGCCCCTTCGATTGCGCGAAAACCACATGACCAGAGTCGCGGCTCACCAGCAGCGCTACCACATTGTTCACCGCCGCAAGCCTGGCGGCGAGCAGGCTCAGGTACGCAGCGGTTGCCTCCGGCACGGCCGCTACCACCATGCGCGCATCCGTCGAACTGCCTTCTCCCGGCGGCGCGCCGCGCGATTCATCGTGCTCGCGCAGCAGCGCGCGCGCTTCCAGCAACGCCAGGCGCTCTTCGATGCGCTTCGCCGCGGCGAATTGCTCGCGGCGTTCGCCGCTCATCTTCGTGATACCCGCCGGAACGTCCGCAAACCCGCAACTCAGCAGCGTCGCGGCTTCGCCAAGCAACGCAAAATCGCCGCGCGCCGCCGCCAATGCCCGGTAACCAGCCACGTATTCCACGCGCCAAAAATCGCGACGCCGCTCGAGTTTGCGGATCAAGAGCAGCCCGGCCTGCCCCGTGCGCGCCAGATGCGTCCCGCCGCAGGGTTGCCGGTCAAATCCTTCGATCTCGACGGCCCGGAGAATTCCTTCGCGTTCCACTTTCTTGCGAATTCCCGCCTCGGCCAACTCTTCCGCCGTGCCGAAGCGGATCACCACCGGACGATCCTCGAAGATGATGTCGTTGGTTCGCCGCTCGGCCTCTTCCAAATGGTGCGCGGTGATCGCCGGCGCGCTCAGATCAATCGTCGAAATTTCCTTGCCCAAATGGAACGAAATCGTCTGAAATCCGAAAAGCTCGATGAACGCCGCGGACAGCAGATGCTGCGCCGTGTGCTGCTGCATATGGTCAATCCGGCGAGCCCAATCCACTTGCCCATGAACCGTGCCGGCCGGAACCTCCGCCGTGGTGTAGTGCACCACGTGGTGATCCGCGCCCACCGCTCCCCCGTCCGCGTCCAACACCTCCACCACCGGCGCGTCTCCCAGCTTGCCCAAATCGTGCGGCTGGCCGCCGGACGTCGGATAGAACGCCGTCTGGTCCAATATTACCTTCCAGCGGTCGCCCTCACGGTCGCAGGACACCACTTGCGCGTCGAACTCCCGCAGAAAAGAATCGCGATAATAGAGCCTGTCCGTCAGGTCAGTTCCCTTTCCTACGAAACTCAGGATAGCATAGCGGTAGAAGTTCAATGAGCGCGGCACGAAGGCCCCGGACACGGTAGAATTATTGCGTGGCCATACAACTGATTGCCACGGATATTGACGGGACTCTGCTGAACAGCAAATCCCAGGTAACCCCGGCAAATTCCCAGGCGCTTTCCGCGGCGGCCGCGCGCGGAATTGAAATCGTGCTGGTCACCGGACGGCGCTTCGATTTTGCGCTGCCCATCGCGCAAGCGCTGCCCTGCGATCTGCACATGATCGTAAATAACGGCGCGCTGGCGAAATCGCGCGACGGCGCCACCCATTTGCGTTATCTGCTTTCCAGCGCCACGGCGCGACGGGTTCTGGAATCCACCCCGGAATTCCGCGGCCATGCGGCGGTGGTTTTCGATCGTCCCGGAGCGCGCCAGGTGATCCTGGAAAAAGTGGATTGGGACGATCCCTTTCGCGGCGGCTATTTTCGCCGCAACCGCGAGTACATCGCCGAAGTGGCGCCCTTGCCCAGTTGCCTCAATGGCGAGGATCCCATTCAGGTGATGTACACCGGCCAGTGCGCTCCGATGCGCGCGGCCATGCAAAGCCTCGCGGCGCTGCCCTTTGCCGGCGAATTTACGCTGGCGCTCACGGAGTACGAAGGCCGCGACCTCTCGATTTTAGACGTGCTGCCGCGCGACGTGACCAAGGGCAAAACGCTGCAAGAATGGGCCCTGCGCCGCGGCATTTCGCCTGAGAACATTATGGCCATCGGCGACAACTGGAACGACCGTGAAATGCTGGAATTCGCCGGATGCCCCGTGGTCATGGGCAATTCCGTGGACCAGTTGAAATCGCGCGGCTGGCCGATTACTCTATCGAACGACGAAGATGGCCTGGCCGTCGCGATTCGCCGCTATGCTCTGGGCGAATCCGCAGGAAGCGAAGGACGGAACGGATGAATCGGCTGGTGCAACGAACCCTGATGACCGCGGCAACGCTCCTGGCCGCCGCGTCGTGCGCCGCTCCGGCACGCGCCGATTACGCCGTCCTGCGCTCGGGTTTGCGCCTGCATATCACCGGCTACGAAAGTGAAGGGGCGCACGTGCGCTTGACAGTCGAAGGCGGCACCGTGGACGTGCAGGCCGAGGACGTCGTCGCCATCGAACCGGAAGACCACTTCACGCCGAACGCGCCGTCGCCGGTCACCAGCGCCGGGCCTTTCGCAAACTTGATTCACGCCGCCGCGCAGAAGCACGGACTGGACGAGGACCTGATCGCGCGCGTGATCGCCATGGAATCGAACTTCAATCCGCGCGCCGTCTCCCGAAAACAGGCGCTGGGCCTGATGCAGTTGCTGCCCCAGACTGCCGCGCGCTATTCCGTCGGCGACATCTTTGACCCCGCGCAGAATATTGACGCGGGCGCGCATTACCTGAAGGATTTGCTCACGCGCTACCGCGGAAATCTCGCGCTGGCGCTCGCCGCCTACAACGCCGGACCGGAAATGGTGGAACGCTACGGCGGCGTGCCGCCCTTCGCCGAAACCCAGAATTACGTGCGCCAAATTACCGACAAAATGGCGCGCGCCAAGTCCGTCACCGCCAAAAACTGATTCGCTCTTCCGCGCGCACTGCCAGGCTGCGGAATTCTCGATTTACTGGGGAGGCTGCTGCGTGGAAGGGCTCGATGGCGGCATCGTCGGCGGATTCTGCTGCCCTGGATTGATGCTGGTGCTCCCGGGCGCGCCAAACGCGCTGGAAACGTTCTGGCCGATCCCGTTCGCGCCCGCAGTGCCGGCCTGCTGTTGCATGGCTGCAGCGGCATCTTCCAGCGGGTTCCAGATGAATTCCCAATTAATGTACTTCTTCCCGCCGTGGTAAACCTTCTGTGACGGCACGTCCCGCTTGCTCGCCACCCCGGTGAAAAACGCGCCCAGCACCGGCCCATCCACCGGTCCGGTGGGCTTCAGCATCGCCATCGCTGCCAGGCTTGCCTGCGTGACGTTGTTTGCTTGTCCCAATTGACCGGGCTGCAGCGGGGCCAGCGGGTTCTGCGAACCGAGCGGATTTTGCGGGGTCGGGTTTGTGCTGGGATTCTGCGGATTTTGCCCGTTGGGCGCTTGCGGGTTCTGTCCCTCGTTAGAAGTATTTCCCGATGTCGCGGATCCTGTCCCGTTCGAGTTGTCCGTTCCCGTTCCGCTCGAGGACGTCGAACCCGGCTGCGAGTTCAAATTATTGTTGGAATCGCCGAGGCTGGATGCCGGCACGCCCGGCTGTCCTGGCGCTCCCGGCACTCCGGGCAATTGGCCGCCATTCGCGTCCATCAGCGCCATCTGCTGCAGCGTTGCGTATTTCGTGCTGCCGATAATTTGTCCGGCCGCATTCACGTAAATGAACCGCCACGAGCCGTCCGATGGATTCGTGGGATCCTTGTAGGCTTGCCGGAGGAAATGCAGCTGCGGCAGGCCTTTCTCCAGATCGTCGAGATCCTGCGGATAGTGGCCCGTCTTGTGGAAATAAAGCCGAATCGCGCGCGCGTACTGATTGCCGCGCCAGATGGCCTCTTCTTCCACCTGCCTGCGGTGCTCGGTCGCGCCCTGTTCCAGCACCACCAGGCTCATCGCCACCACCAAAACGATCAGGCCCAGCGCCAGAAGGAATGCAAAGCCGCCTTCTTGCGACCGTTGGCGGCGCGCGGATTTCGCCGGTCGCCTTCGCGCGGTGCGTGCCGCGCGCGCGCCGGCCTCATTCGGGGCCGCTCCGGAGATATGCGCGTCGTTCATTGGTTCAGCGAACTCGCCGGCGCGTCGCCGGAGACGGGTTGCGTCATCTGCACCGTGGCGTGCCGGCCGGATGAAATTTCTTCCACGTCCGCGGAATCGTTGCCGATTTTATCGAGTCGGAAGCGATTCAAAAACACCGAGCCTTCCGCCACCACCAGCACGTCATCGCCATCCAGAAAAAACGCCACGCGTTTTCCGCTCGTGGGCATCGAAGCGTACCCAAAAAGCTGCGCCGGCACGGTCACGGGAGGCGGAGGCGGCGGCACCGCCGGGCCATATTTCCGGTAATTGTCCCGCGCGATTTCCGCCTGGGTCTTCTCAGGAGGCGGCGGGGGCCCAAACGTGAAAATGTTGCGATGCGAGCCGGAATAGTCCAGCTTCTTGATCTTTTCCAGCAGATCCAGGCGCAATTGCGGCTCGTCCACATTCAACGGATGGAATGTGGGGTCCGCAGCCTGCACGCCCGCCAGGCTCGGCGAATCGCTGCGGCTGAAATAATACGCGGCGGCGGCCACCACCAGCAGGCCGACCAGCACGTAGATTTGCGTCCGTTTGGCCATGGCTCAGGTTCTGAAAAAAGTATGCAGCTCCAGGTGCAAACGAATTCCCGGCCCGGTGGAAGTCGCGTCCAGTTTCAGGTCGCTCAAGAGATAAAAATACTTGGAATGCTCCAGGCCGTTGATGAACTGGATGATGGCCGGGTAATCCCCTTCCACCGTGTCGGAGATGTCCACCTCCACCACCCCGCGGCCTTTCACTTCTTTCTCGTGAAACGAGATTCCCGTGCTCTTCAGGTTGGCCTTGCTGGCGATTGTCCCCAGATCCTCGTCAATCGCCGAATACCCGTCGCTCGAACCCAGAAACGCGGTGCGATAGAAGCCGTCGTATTCCTTCCCCACGCTGGAAAGCGAATCGCGAATTTTTTGCCCGCGCTCCACATCGCCTTTCAGCAACTTGGATTCCAGCGCCAGGCGGTCGCGCTGCGCCCGCATCGCTTCCACGCCTTCGCGCGAAGACTGCCATAGCACGTAGCCCACCGCCAGGTCCGCCACAAACAGCGCGACGAGGCCCGCGAGTATCCACTTTTTCCAGACTTTCCAGGCTGCGTCCATAGTTAGGTGGTCGAATACCACGCCGTCAATTGCACCGTGATCGGGTCCGTGGACCCCTGACGATCTTGATGCCGGTCGTCAATCACGTGGATGTCCGAAAACGCGCTGGACTTTTCCAGCGTCTGCAAAAACTTGATCTTGCTGTCGTCCGACTCCGCGCCGACCGTCAGCACCACCAGCGCGCGCCCGTTTTCCAGCTTCGGCGAAATGCTTACCACGCGCACGCCCGGCGGCAGCGTCTGCTCCAGGTCCATGAAAATCTTCGTCCAGGGAAAACTGCGCTGCCCGATCAGCGAATTCAGGAAAGCCGCGCGATCCAGCACCTGCTGCGCCTGCTGCGTCTGAAAATATGCCTGCAGCGCGGTTTGCTTTTCTTGATTCGCGCGAATTTCCGCCTGCCAGTGCGAAATTTCCAGCCGCAAATTGCGGTTGGCGCGCCACGAACTGAACGCCGCGTGCCCCAGCAGCAAAAGCACCAATAATCCCACCACGCCCAAAGCGCCGGTGGCGGCGATGAATGGCCGCTTGTTCTCCAGCGGCGCTGTCGAAAGATTGAGTCGCAGCTTCATTTGCCCAAGAGCGCGGAACCCGCTCAGGATCCTCCGTTCAACATCCACCCGGCCAGCGCGTCGAGATCCTGATACATCAGATCTTTCGCGCCGGATTCCAGGCGCAAAGCGGTTTCAGTTTCGGAAAGCGAACCGATCGGGCATTTCAGTTCCGCCGAAAGCGCGCGGCGAAACACTTCTTCGCGCGCTGCAAATCCGGTGACGTACGCGCGGTCCAGCGTGCCGCCCCAGGTGTCCTGGTAATACGCGATCGCCGGATACACTTCATCCAGCATCGCTTGCGGCTCCAGCAAAGCCGCTTCCCCCGCCATTTCCGTGGAGCGGCACACGCACAGCCTGCCGCCATTCACGATCACGGTGGTCAAAGTCTTGCCGGACATGCGCGCCAGCAGCATCGCGCCTTCATCGCCCAGCAGCGGCAGGCTCGCGAGCGTCGAGCTCAACACCACTCCCGCGCTTGCGTTCAGCGGCTCCAGAATATCCTCGTATTCGCGCACGATTCTCTGGCGCGCCACCGCCGTCACCACTTCCAGCGTTCCTTCGCGGCCGCTCTGGCGCATCCAGGAAACCACGGTCTCGTCCATGTCAAACGGCACGCTCTTCTTCAGCCGCCAGCGCAGCAGCGGAAGCGCCTCATCGGAGCGCCGCGGCAAGACGTCAAAGGGCAGAATGAAAACGCGCACCACCGGATCGGGAATCAATAACGCCAGCGGCGCGTCGTGTACCGGAACTCGATTCAAGACCTTGCGCAGCGCCGAGCGCACCGCGTCCGGCTGCACCACGTTTGCATCCACCGGCGACGCCATCACCGCTCCCAGCGGCAGCGGTTCAATGGCATGCGCTTCCAGATGCCCGCTGGTCTTCGACCAATGCGCCGCGGCCACGTGCGTGGACGCAATCTCCACCACCAGCGAGGGGTGCGGCATGGCGTTGAGCCACCGCTCCAGGCGCCGCACCGGGCCCAGTTCGAAGAAGCGCGTAGTCAGCGTCGCCGAGCTAGTCAAGGAAGGTCACCTTGTTGATTTCGCGCAACGTGGTAGTTCCGCTGCGCACTTTGGCCAGGCCCGAATCGCGCAGGAACGACATGCCCTCTTCCTTCGCCACCCGCTTGATTTCCGAAGTGGGCCGGCGATTGATGATCATTTCGCGGATGTGGTCGGAGAGGTCCAGCAATTCGGTGATCGCCGAGCGTCCCCGGTAGCCGCTGCCCGAACATTCCAGGCATCCCGTGCCTTCATAAAACGGCACGGACATCCACTCCGCCGGGTCCAGCCCCGATTCCTTCAGCGCCTCCGGAGTGTACTGCACTTGCTTCTTGCAGTTTTCGCAGATCACGCGGACCAGGCGTTGCGCCATGATGCAATTCAGCGCCGAAACAAAATTGTAGGGCTCGACGCCCATGTTGATAAACCGCCCGATCACGTCCGTCACGTTGTTGGCGTGCACCGTGGTGAACACCAGGTGCCCGGTGAGCGCGGAATTGATCGCGATTTGCGCGGTTTCCTGGTCGCGGATTTCTCCCACCATGATCTTGTCCGGGTCGTGGCGCAGAATCGAACGCAGCCCGCGCGCAAACGTCAGACCCTTCTTCTCGTTCACGGGAATCTGCGTGATTCCGCGCACTTGATATTCCACGGGATCTTCGATGGTGATGATTTTGTCTTCGTCGTTCTTGATCTCATTGATCGCCGCGTACAGCGTGGTGGTCTTGCCCGAGCCCGTCGGCCCGGTAACCAGCACCATCCCGTACGGCTCCTGAATGTAGCGCCGGAATCGCGCTTTATCCGGCCCGTCGAAGCCCACTACGTCCAGCGTCAGGTTGCGGAATTTCTCGCTCAGCGTCTCTTTGTCCAGCACGCGCAACACGGCGTCTTCGCCGTGTACCGACGGCATGATGGAAACTCGGAAGTCCACGAAGCGGCCCTTGTAACGCACGCGGAAGCGGCCATCCTGCGGGACGCGGCGCTCGGCGATATCCAGCTCGCTCATCACCTTGATGCGCGAAAGAATCGTCGCGTGCCACTCTTTGGCCAGCGGCTGCATGGCGTACTGCAGCACGCCGTCAATGCGGTACTTCACCACTACTTCGGTATTGCGCGTTTCGATGTGGATGTCGCTCGCTCGCCGCTCCAGCGCCGTGAAAATCACGGTATCCACCAACCGCACCACCGGGCTCACGCCGGAATCGCGCGTGAGTTTATCCATCGAAATATTTTCTTCGCTGTCTTCGTCGTCCCCCACCACCTGCAGCGTGAAGCCTTCGGTGGCTTGATCCAGCACGCGCTGCGACTGCTCGGTGCGCTTCAGCAGGTCATCAATCTGCGAAGTGGTGGCCACGCGGATTTGCAGGCGCTTGCCCAGCAGCAGAGACAGCTCGTCAGTCAGCTGCAACTGGCTGGGATCGGCCATGGCCACCATCAAAGTGGTGTCGTGCGCCTCCAGCGGGACGAATTTGTACCGGAACATCAGTTCGGCGGGAATGCTGCGGAACAAATCGGGGTCAATGCGCTGCTCGCGCAAATCCACGAACGGGCAGCGATAGCGCTCGGCCAGTTTCCGGGCCTGGTCGCGCTCTACCGCCTCGTTGGGCATGCCCGGAACAGCCGGATTGTTCGTAGGTGTAGCCATGGAACCTGGACCCTAACCCCCGGAACCCACTTGGAGGGAGAACAGCGGCAGATAGAGCGATATCAAAATAGAGCCTACCACAACCGCCATGACCACCAAAATGGCGGGCGAAACCCATATCAGCGTGCGCTGCAAACGCGTGCTGACTTCTTCTTCGTAAAATTCCGCCACGCTGGTCAACATCGCGGAAAGCGCGCCGGAGGCCTCGCCCACCTCGATCATTTCCAGCGCCAGGTCCGGCACCAGGCGAGTTTCCGCCAGGCTTTCGTGCAACGTGCGTCCCTCGCGCACGCGCGCGCCCGCGGCTTGCACCGAAGTTGCGATTAACCGGCTGCCGATCGCCTGCGAAGACGTCTCCAGGCCCGCCACCAGTGGCGTGCCGCCGGCCAGCAGCGTCGAAAGCGTGCGCACAAACTGCGCGATCTGCGATTTCAGCCAGATATCGCCAAAAATCGGAATTTTCGGTTTCAACCGGTCAATCGTCAAAGCGCCCTGGTCCGAACGCGTCCACACAAAAATCGCCAGAACCACCACCACCAGGCCTATGAACACGAAAAAAAAGTAGTCGCGCAGCGGCACAGCCAGAGACAGCATGAACTGCGTAATCGGCGGCAGCTTGATGCCCAGGTCCGAGTAGAGCTTGGCGAATTGCGGCATCGCATACGTCACCAGGTACGTCAGCGTCACAATCACCGCAGCCACCAGAATCGCGGGATAGATCAGCGCCGTGATCAGCCCTTTCCTGAATCCCGTGCTCACCCGCAGGTACGTAATATATTGCTCGAGCACTCCCGTGAGGTTCCCGCTGCGCTCGCCGGCGGTTATGGCCGTCACGTAAACTGGCGGAAAAGACCCTTGCGCCTCAAGCGCTTCGGAAAGCAATGCGCCTTCCCGCACGCGCTGGCGAACATCCTGCAATACGGGCCGCAGCCGCGGCGCCGCCGCGCGTTCCGCCAGCAGGTCCAGAGCCTTCAGGATCGGTAGCCCCGCTTTAATCAAGGTGTTGAACTGCTGGTTGAAAATGAGGAAGTCGTTCGTGAGTATTTTGCGAGCCCGCCGCGCCCCGCTGAACTGCGCCAGGATATTGAACTCGTTCTTGACCGAAAAAACGTGAAATCCGCGCTCGGCCAGCTTCTGCCGCACTTCCCCCTCGTTCTGAGCCGTCTCCATTTGTTGGAAGACCCGGCCGGAGGTATCTCCGACTTTACATACATATTGCGCCACGAGGGTATAGACGGCCCATGCCCAGGGACGTCTTGATTAAAGTTTAGCATATCCCTCGAAGGCTAAACCCGCGCGTGATGCTGCTGGTTCGTAATTTCACACCTTAGTAACAGCTGGAAGGGGCGTCTTTACAGAGGGATGCCTGCCGGAATCAAAAAATCAATGGATCGAGTCGGCCAGCGCGGTTTCGTCCACCACCGCAACATTTGGCGGAGGCTCGAAATGAAACTTGGCCTCGGGAATCGCCAGATTTTCCTGCCAATTGCCGAAGCGGAATTCAGTCTCCAGGTTCCCCGGCTGGCGGATCAGCAATCGCACCAGATGTGCCTCGGCGTCGGACTCAATCAGCACCTCGCTGACCTCTCCGTCGGCGTCGCCGGACTCATTTCGCGGCACGCAGCGCAACATCGTGTCGCCGGCCGCAATCGGCCGCTCGTCCTCTTTGTCTTTGTCTTTTTCGTTCGCGTCCGCGGCCGCGTCCACCACGTCAATCGTGCGGCACAGCCGCGCAAAATCCGTTTTGCCGGTCAGCAACGCCAGCGGCGTTCTCCAGTCCGAGCTATCCTTCACTCGAGCGCGGCTGGCGGTCCGGTCGGCGGGGACGTAAAACCACACGTTCGTTCCATCCACGATAAATAACTTCGTTTCCGGCGATTCGTACTCCCAGCGCATGCGCCCCGGCCGTGAAAAATAAACCGTGCCGGATTCCGCCGAAACCCCGCTGTTGCCGTCGGAATAGCGCTCGTAAAACGTGGCCTTCAGCGTGGTGGCGTGGTGGTAGCGAGCCTCCAGCGCGCGCACCGCTGCTTTCGCGTCGGCACCGGACCCCGGCGGGATCGCCAGTGCCGCGAGCGCAAAAATCAAAGCGTACATGGGAATTAGATTAGCAAGAACCGGCAGGGCGCGTAGCCGAAGTTTTAACGTGGCCGAAGTTTTCAGGTGGCCGAAGTTTTCGGGAGGGTTGATGTCCGCGCGGCAGCGGCTGGCCGCCGCGCAGATATCGCATACTCTAGCGGCGATTACGCGTCGCTTACTGTAACGGAGGAAAGCCCGAGTTCGCGCAAGGAGCCGGGATAGCGACACCCGACGAGTTCACTCGAATTACGCCCGTCTCGTCCACGCAGTAGCTCGCCGTTCCGGTGGAACCCAGCGTCACCGGCGTCGCGCTGATCGAATATCCGGTATCGCCGGACGCGCCGCACGCCGCGGGAACCCCGGAAGCCAGGGCCACGTTGCCGTTGGCGGTGAACACAAACCCGTAGCCGCTCTTCTGGAACGGAGCGGTGGAAAGCACTTCGTCAATCAATCCGGCGTTGTTGCAGCCGCTCGAGCCCACCGGGCCGCCCAGCTGTTGCATCGTCAACGTATATCCGTCGTTGAAGGTTGAGGAGAACGTTTGCTCCGCCGAAGTCATGGTGCGCAGAGCTTGCACCGCCGAAGCCTGGTTCGCGGCAATCTTCGCGCGCAGCAGGTTCGGTATGGCTATCGCCGCGATGATCAATATGATGGCTACAACGATCAGCAGCTCGATCAGCGAGAAACCGCGATTTCGATCTGTCTCCTGTCCCGAATTTTGCCGCTTCACTGACATTTTCTCATTCCTCGTAATCTGGTAAGAAGTGAGAAGGAGGAAGTCTGAGACTTCCTCCCTCTGGTTAACCGAGCGTTACTGCAATGGGGGGAAGCCGGAGGTGGAGCAAGGCGCCGGGATCACAACGCCCGCCGCGTTCACACGCACCACACCAGTTTCGTCCACACAGTAGGCAGCCGTTCCCGTCGAACCCAGGGTGATCGGAGTTGCGCTGATCGAAAACCCGGTGTCGCCAGACGCGCCGCAAGCCGCCGGAATGCCGGCCGTCAAAGCAACCGTGCCGTTCGGCGTAAATACGAACTTATAACCGCTCTTCTGGTTCGGGGCCGTCGAAAGAACTTCGTCGATCAAGCCCGCGTTCGCGCAGCTACCGGAACCGGCCGGACCGCCCAACTGTGCCAAGGTCAGCGTGAAGCCATCGCTGTACGTGGACGAGAAGGTTTCCTCGGCCGACGACATCGTGCGCAGCGCGCCGACTGCCGAAGCCTGGTTCGCGGCAATCTTCGCGCGGAGCAGGTTCGGGATAGCAATCGCCGCGATGATCAAAATAATCGCGACGACGATCAACAACTCAATCAACGAGAAACCCTTCTGGTTCTTCTTCATTTTCTCTCCTAGGAGCCAAGCTCCTGATCTGTCTCGTACTCCCTGGCGGGGTACGCCTCCTATGATGCAACTGGGCTGCCAAGATGCAAGCCGGAGGTCACTTTCCCGGCACATCCTATTATAACCACTATAATCAATGAGTTACCGAGACCCTAAACCAAGAAATCGAGGCCGGACCTGCAACCGAGCGCCGCCTTCTCCACAGGTTGCCACATTTTGTCACCGTCAATTGACTCATCACGACGATGCCAGGCGAGCTTCATATCCCGTACTTTTTCGCGTAATGGCGGAACGACCGGTAGGACATCTTTAATGTATCGGCCGCGCGCGTGCGCACTCCACCCGAGCGTTCCATGGCTGCCAGCAGAAACGAACGCTCCAGTTTTTGTATGTGCATTTCCAGGTCGAGCCCTTCGGCGGGCAAGATCGAGCCGTTGCCGTTGCCGTTCCCTTCTTGATGCGCCACCGCCTCCTGGAAGTGCTCGCGGATGCGCAGCGGCAAACCCTCCGCGGAAATCCGCGCGGAACCCTCCAGCGCCACGGCTCTCTCGATGGTGTTCTCCAGCTCGCGCACGTTTCCGGGCCAATCGTAAACTTCCAGCCGCCGCATGGCTTCCGGCGCAATCCCCTCGATCTTCTTCCCCATGGATTTCGAGTAACGGTCCAGGAAAGAGCGCACCAGCAGCGGAATGTCTTCGCGCCGCTCGCGCAGCGGCGGCAGGTGGATCGGAATCACGCTCAGCCGGTAGTAAAGGTCTTCGCGGAAGCGGCCTTCGGCAATCTCTTTGGCGAAGTCTTTGTTGGTCGCCGCAATCACGCGGACGTCCACGTCGCTTTCTTCCGTGCTGCCCAGCGGCCGGACCTTCCCCTCTTGCAGCACCCGGTAGAGCTTCACCTGCATGGTCAAGCTCATGTTTCCGATTTCGTCCAGGAAGAGCGTGCCGCCGTCCGCCGCCTGGAAAAGTCCCCGGCGGTTTTCATTCGCTCCGGTAAACGAGCCGCGCATGTATCCGAAAAGTTCCGATTCCAGCAAGCTTTCCGGAAACGCGCCGCAATTGATGGTGATGAAAGGCGCCTTCGCTCGCGCGCTGTTTTCGTGGATGGCGCGCGCCACCAGCTCCTTGCCCGTGCCGCTTTCGCCGGTGATCAAGACGCGGCTGGACTGCGGCGCGATCGTCTCGATCAATTCGAAAAGGCTGCGCATCTTTTCGCTCGCGCCGATGATGTGGTCGAAGCCCGTAAACCGCCGCAGCTGCCGCCGCAGTTCGCCGGCCTCTTTTTTCAACGCCTGATTTTCCGCGATGCGCCGCACGGCCGGGCGCAGTTCATCCAGCAAACGGTCGCCCTTGATCACGTACCGGTCGGCGCCGAAATTCACCGCGTCAATCGCGGTATCCACCGTCGGAACGCCGGTGATCAGGATGAATATCGAGGACGGCGAAACTTCCTTCGTATATTGCAGCAGCTCCACTCCGTCCATGTCCGGCATGCAGATATCCGAAATCACGATGTCGAAGACCTGCGAAGCCAGCCGCCGCTTGGCAGCCTGCCCGTTGGAAGCCACTTCCACTTTGTGGCCTTCCTTGCGAAAGCTGATTTCCAGCAGCTCGCAGATGGAGGGTTCGTCGTCAACCACTAGCAGGTGGGCCATGGCGCGCTATCCCTTCCCCACGGCGCGCAGGCTTTCGTCATGGCTGCGAATTTCCTGGATGGCAGGCGCCGCCGCGCGCGGGCGGACCGCGCGCGGAATCTCCACGATGAATTCCGCTCCGGCGCGCCGTTCCGTATCCACGCGGATGCGCCCGCGATGCGCTTGCAAAATCTGATAAACGATCGCCAGGCCCAGTCCCGTGCCGCCCACAAAACCGGACTGGAACGGCTCGAATATCCGGGTCGCTTGCGCGGAGGCGATCCCGATGCCGGTGTCGCTGATCTGGATGCGCGCCCAGGTGTCGTCCGCTTCCAGGCTTACCGAAAGCACGCCTCCTGCCGGCATCGCGCGCAGCGCGTTATTGCAAAGATTCCAGAAAACCTGCTTCAGCGCGTCGCGGTCCGCGCGCGCCCGCAGGCTGCGCACCTTGAAGTCCCGCTCGATGCGGAATTTGCCCTGCGCCGTGGCGTCGCGCTCCAGCAGCAAAAGCGTTTCTTCAATCAATGGCACCACGTCCACGTCCACGAACGCGTAGGTCTTCTCCCGCGAATAATTCAAAAAGTCCGTGATGATCTGGTTCAAGCGCTGCGATTCACGGCTCACGATGTGCACCAGCTTCTTGTCGTCGTCTTCGAGCGGCGCCAGACGCGCCAATTCCTTCAAGGCTCCGGTCATAGCCGTGAGAGGCTGGCGAATTTCATGCGCGATGGCCGCGGAAAGCCGCCCCAGCGCCGCCATGCGCTCCTTGGTGACCACTTCGCGCTCCAGCCGCTTCAATTCCGTCAAATCCTGGAAGTTGTAAACGAATCCCGTGGTCTGATTCTGCGCCGTGCGCAGCGGCGAGATCGAAAGCCCCAAAAATCGCACCGCCCCCGCGGACGTCTTGAACTCGATTTCCTTGCGCGCCGCCACCGGATTGTTCTCTTCGTCCACTTCCACCGGCCAGAATCCCGGGAAGACGTTCTGAATTTTTTCTCCGCGCAGCAATCCCAGGCCGCACCCGGTAATGTCCGCGCCGGAGCGATTCATCACCAGGATGCGGCCTTCCAGATCGGTGGTCAGCAACCCGCCGCGCATGGACTCGATGATGTCCTGGTTGAAGGCCTGCAGGTCCTTCAGCTCTTCGCTCTTTTCTTCCAGTTCCCGTCCCTTCTTGCGCAACGTTTGCGCCAGCCAGCTTCCCAGGTAGGCCACGGCCAGAAACGCGATCAGGTTGCTCGCCAGCCAGGAATCCAGGGCCCGCAGCGTTGGCGTAGAAGTCGCGGTCGGCGCCAGCACTCCGTAGAAAGTGAGTTCCAGCGCGCCGGCCAGCAGCACAAAACTCAAACCGGCCACCACAAAAACTCCGCGCCGCGAAAACAACACGCTGGCCATCAAAATCGCCAGCAAATACAGCGAAATGAAATAACTGTCCTGCACGCCCGTGGTGTACACCACGCCCGTCACCATCAGCAGGTCGCAAATCATCTGCAGCGGCGCATGCCAGCGCGCCCGCGGTATCCAGCGCTGCAAAATCACGTAAAAAATTGCCAGCGTGTACCACAGCACGATCAATTGCACGAACGATCGCAACGGGACGGAAAGCGGCGTCAATTGCCGGGCGGCGATGACGATTCCCACCAGGAAGGTGATGGCCAGGAAGCGCACGCGCCCCAGCCACGGAAGCCACTCGCTCGCACTGGGTGAGGATTTCATTTTAGATTCGTAGTCGTGCCGGAGGCGCGCCTTGTCGCGATCCGCGCGCGCGGTTCCTGCCCTGAAGGTCGCGCCTGCGAGCGCCTCGCTTTCCGGAGGCGCCCGCAATTCGCGCGCGCTGTTACGCGGGCTTATTTCCCCGCCAGTTTGCCGATCAACGAGAACAAAGGCAGGTACATCGAAATGACGATGCCGCCGACCACCACGCCCAGAACCACGATCATGATCGGTTCCATGGCCGTCAAAAGGTCCTTCACCGCGGCGTCCACTTCATCCTCGTAGAAGTCCGCGATTTTCTGCAGCATCGCGTCCATCGCGCCGGTCTGTTCGCCGACGCCGATCATCTGCGTCACCATGCCGGGGAACACATCGGTTTCCTTCAGCGGATCCACCAGCGAGCGCCCGGCTTCCACGGCCTTGCGCGTCTGGATGATGGCTTTTTCGATGACGGCGTTTCCCGACGTGCGCGCCGTGATGTCCAAACCTTCCAGAATCGGCACGCCGCTGGAAATCAAGGTGCCCAGCGTGCGCGTGAAGCGCGCCACCGCGATCTTGCGCATCAACGGGCCCACCAGCGGAATCTTCAGCACCACCGTATCCAGCGCCATCCGCCCTTGCGGCGTCCCGTACCACATCTTCAGCGCGAATCCCGCGCCACCCATGCAGACCACGATGATGAAACCGTAGATGCTGCCCACGAAATTGCTCAGCTCGATCACGATGCGCGTCGGCAGCGGCAGGTCCACGCCCAGTCCGTTGAACAACTGCGTGAAGATCGGCACCACCTTCCACAACAACAGAATGATGACGCCGCCCGCGATGCCCAGCACGGCGACCGGGTAGATCATCGCCGACTTCACCGCGCGCTTCAGTTTCACGTTCTTTTCGATGTAGCTCGAGAGGCGCTGCAGAATGGTGTCGAGAATACCGCCCGTCTCTCCGGCGTCCACCATGTTGTAGTACAGCGGATCGAAGACCTTTTCGTACTGCTTCATCGAGTTCGAAAGGCTCGCGCCGCCTTCCACCGAGGCGCGCACGCCCGTCAAAATCTTTTGAAAGGTCTTGTTCTCCTGCTGCCCGGCCAGGATCTCCAGGCACTGCACCAGCGGCAAGCCGGCGTCAATCATCACCGAGAATTGGCGCGTGAATACCGCCAACTCCTTGGAGTCCACGCCTCCGCCGAACGAGGGAATGTTGAATTCCTTCCCCTTTTCGGAGAGCTTGCTGACGTTGATGTTCTCCCGCCGCAGCGCCGCGGCCATTTCGGCCTTGGTCTCCGCGGTGCGCTCGCCCGTCACCTTGGCGCCCGCCCGATTCGTTCCACGATATGTAAATACCGGCATGATCTGTTACCTCCTGTTCCTTTCTCGCTTAGCGGCGTGCTGGCGCTTTGTTGCCGCCAGACGCTGGCGAGGTCACCCCGCGGTTAATCAAATCCTGCAATTCGTCCGGATTCGAGGACCGGGCCAGCGCCACATCCATCGTGATCAACTTCTGGAAATACGCGTTGGCCAAACTCTGATTGAACGTCTGCATGCCGGACTGCCCCGTGCCGGTCTGCATCGCCGAATAAATCTGGTGAATCTTGTCTTCGCGGATCAGGTTGCGGATGGCCGCGGTGGGAATCAGGATTTCCATCACCATCGCGCGCCCGCGCCCGTCAATTTTCTGCAGCAGCGATTGGCACAGAATTCCTTCCAGCACCATGGAGAGCTGCGCGCGCACTTGCGGCTGCTGGTGCGCCGGGAAGACGTCCACGATACGGTTGATGGTCGAAACCGCCGAATTGGTGTGCAATGTGGCGAACGTCAAGTGGCCCGTTTCCGCGATGCGCAGTGCCGATTCGATCGTTTCCAAATCGCGCATTTCGCCGATCAGCACCACGTCCGGGTCTTCGCGCAGGGCGGCGCGCAGCGAATTCGAAAACGAGTGCGTGTCGGAGTGCACTTCGCGCTGGTTCACCAGGCATTTCTTGTGGTTGTGCAGGAATTCGATGGGGTCTTCGATGGTGATCATGTGCTCTTCATGCTCGTTGTTGATTTTGTCGAGCATGGCCGCGAGCGTCGTGGATTTCCCCGAACCCGTCGGCCCCGTGACCAGCACCAGCCCGCGCGGCTTGTCGCACAATCCGCGCACCACCGGCGGCAGGCCCAGCGCATCGAAAGTCTTGATTTCCCACGGAATGGTGCGGAAGACGGCGGCCACTGCTCCGCGCTGGTGGAATATATTGCCGCGGAAACGCGCCAGGCTCTTCAATCCGAAGGAAAAGTCCAGCTCCAGATTTTCTTCCAGGCGGTGCTTCTGCACGTCCGTCAGCACGCTATAAGCCAGCGCCTTGGTATCCGCCGCGGTCAGTGGCGGCATATCCAGCGGACGGAGTTTTCCGTGCACGCGAATGCGCGGCGCGCTATTGGTCGAGAGGTGCAAATCGCTCCCGCCCATCTCGATCATTTTCTTCAGCAGCTCGCTCAGTGTGATGCCAGCCATATTTCCTCCGCTCAGAACTTAAAGAACTGTTTCGCGCACGACTTCTTCGAGTGTGGTTTGCCCCAGCGCGCATTTGGTCAACCCGCTGCGCCGCAGCGTGATCATTCCCGTTTCCAGCGCCTTCTTCTTCAATTCCAGTGCCGAAGCGCCCACCAAAATCAGCTCGCGCAAATCGTCGTTGATCTCCATCACTTCGTAGAGGCCCACGCGCCCCTTGTAACCGGTGTTGTTGCAGGTCCCGCAGCCGCGCCCGTGCTGCACCATGGTTCTTTCCGATTCTTCTTTCGTGTAGCCCGCGTCTATCAGGGCCTGCGGCAAAATCTGCATGGGTTCCTTGCAGCCCGCGCAGATGCGGCGCACCAGGCGTTGCGCGCAAATCAGGTTCACCGAAGTCGCCACCAGGAACGGTTCAATACCCATATTCATCAATCGGCTGATTGTGGAGGGAGCATCATTGGTGTGCAGCGTCGAAAGCACTAAGTGCCCCGTCAACGCCGCTTTTACCGCGATTTCCGCCGTCTCGAAGTCGCGAATCTCACCGACCAGAATGATGTTGGGGTCTTGCCGCAGGAAGGCGCGCAACGCGGACGCGAAGTTCAATCCGATCTGCTCTTTCATCTGCACCTGGTTGATGCCCGGCAGCTGGAATTCGACGGGGTCCTCGGCCGTCATGATGTTGGTTTCCGAGGTGTTCAGCTTCGCCACCGAGGAATACAGCGTGTTCGTTTTTCCGGAACCCGTCGGACCGGTAACCAGCACCATTCCGTACGGCTTCAAAATCTGCCGCTCGAATTTCACCAGCGATTCCGGCTCGAACCCCAGCTTGGTCATGTCCAGCCGGAGGTTTTCCTTGTCCAGCAACCGCATCACGACTTTTTCGCCAAACAGCGTCGGCACCGTCGAAACGCGGAAGTCCAACTCCTTCTTTTTTCCATCCTTCAAATACTTGATCATGATGCGGCCGTCTTGCGGCAGCCGCTTTTCGCTGATGTCCAATTTCGCCATGATCTTCACGCGGCTGGTGATCGCGTCCTTCAATTTCAGCGGCGGCGCCATCACGTTCTGCAAAATGCCGTCCACCCGAAAACGCACGCGGTATTCTTTTTCGTACGGCTCCACGTGAATGTCGCTCGCTCCGCGCTTCACCGCGTCCGTCAGAATCAGGTTCACCAGCTTGATGATGGGCGCTTCTTCGGCCGCCTTTTCCAGCGTGGCCAGGTCCATCTCGGCTTCTTCGCCGGAAAGTTCCAGCGAAGCTTCATCGCCCGCCAGGTCCTTCATCACCTTGTCGAGTTGTTCCACGCTCTCGACGTCGCCATAGAACTTGTGTATCGCTTCGCTGATCGCCGTTTCCGAAGCTACCACCGGCTCCACGTTGAAGCCGGTCATGAACTTGATATCGTCCATCGCGAAGACGTTGGTCGGATCCGTCATCGCGATCGTTAATGTCGAGCCCACGCGCGAAAGCGGCACGATTTGATAGCGCACGGCCGTTTCCTGCGGCACCAGCTTGATTACCGCCGGATCCACTTCATAGAATTTCAGATTGATGGAGGGCACGCCGTATTGGCGCGAAAGCACGGCGGTAATGTCGTCGTCGCTCACCAGGCCCAGCTTCACCAGGCAAGTGCCGAGTCGTCCGCCAGTTTTTTTCTGGTGTTCGAGCGCCTGCTTAAGCTGATCCGCAGTGATCAGGCTGTCTTTGACCAGAATTTCGCCAAGTCGTGAAGACATGAGTATCCGGGAGTGGTACTAGAACCCACCCGATGAGCCAGCGTAGCATGGCGACCTGCCGAAAAAAGTCACCGGCTGCGACCTTCGTAGTGAATCAGCTAACATCCGATACGCCGCCGCCGGACCTGTACCGAAGTACAGGCTATTTTTTGCTCCTGTACGAGAGTACAGGTGTATTGTTGTCAGTCATTTAGCGGCTTAAATGGCAAGTTGAATACGGGGAAGAAAAGCGCGGAAATTTGCAGTAATTTCGAATCGCGTGAGACGCTGTTTCTGCGGCGCAAATCCGCCTACCCGCGCCACAAAAAAATCTTGTTCTGAGACGCGCGAGCCTCTAGCATCCGGCCCATCGTCTCTGTTAACATCTTTCGGTTCGATGGGCGGTTAGCTCAGCGGTTAGAGCATCCCGCTTACACCGGGAAGGTCCGCGGTTCAAATCCGTGACCGCCCACCAGCAAAAGTTGCTTGTTTCTCGCGGGGGACGTAGTTCAGTTGGTTAGAACGCTGCCCTGTCACGGCAGAGGTCGCGGGTTCGAGTCCCGTCGTCCCCGCCACTTTTCTTTTCGTACGCTTAGCCTGTACGTGTACCGTCCCGTGTCCCCTTCCCACCGCGGAGCACGATTGGAGCGGCTCGCCTGAGACCGCCTGCTGGCGCGAGATGCCCTCGCGCTGGATTCCGCTCGATGCACAGTTGCCAGCGCGAGAATACCGCGAGAGCGTGGAAAATGCGGTTAGCCGTCCATGCCCGCGACGGCTAACCCGCGATCAATGAGGTTTTCCTTCGGAAGGATGGCCCTCTGGCTTCGCCGCGGATTTTGCGGGCGCCTGCCGTTGTTCCATCTGCTTTTGCTGAGTGGCATGCTTTTGCTCTAGCTGTTGCGTTTGCTCAGTGTGGCGCTGCTCCATTTGCTGCTTTTGCGCATCGTTGTAGTTTTTCTTAGCGGCTTGCTGGTGTTCTTTCTCCTGCTGCTGCTCGAGCTTTTGGTGATCTTGCGTCTGCTTGGCGGCCAGTTTGTCCTGCTGCTCCTGATATTTCTTGTCGGTTGCGGCGTCGCCGGTGTTTGGTGGAGTGAACTTGTGTGGCTGCAATTCGCTGGCGTGAGTGTCGGCGCCAGCAGCAGGCTCGCCTGTGTGTTCCGCGCGATTTTCCGTTCCAGGTCGCGCTTCATTTTCCCCACGCGCTTCATTCTCGCGCGCAGCATTGGCCGGAGGAGCCTTGTACTCGCCGCCAGCCTGTTTGGACGCTACCACGCCAGTTTTGAAGTCGCTTGGTCTGGCGGTAGCCGCGATGGGTGGCTTGCCGTGGTTGGCGGAAGCGCGCAATTCGGGGTTGCTGCGTGCGTCCTGAACGTGCTGCGTTTGCTGCGCCACCGGACCCACGTGATGCTCCCTGTCGTAGGATTCTTCCTGCGCCGTGGGGCGGGCCTCCACGCCGCCGCGACCACCGTTGTAGCTGACGTGCGTTTCCGACACATAGGTGACCCGGGTGTTATATGTGTTGTGAATGATGGTGGTGTTCACGCGATTCACGTACGTGTTGTAAGCGAAATGACCACCTTCCCAGCGGCCGCCCTCATACCCAACGCCACCGTAGCCGAAACCGTAATTGATGCCGCCATAGAAGCCCACTTGCGGGCCCCAATATCCTTCGTGGAAGATAAACGCGCTGCCGCCCCAACCCCAATAACCGGGAGTCCATAGGAAGCCGACTTCAGGAGGAAGCACCCAGGTTCCGGGCACCCAGTAATAACCGTCGGCGTCGTCATACGCCCAGTAGCCCGGCGTCCACAGGTAGCCGTCTGCAGGACAGATCGGCTGCTCGTACACCGGCAGTGCGGGTGGGCCAAAGTTCACCGAAACGCCGATGGCAACTTGTGCGACCGCTCCCCGAGAGACCACCAGGAAAACGAACGACAACAGCAGCAAACGAATAGCAACCGCAGTACGCATCGCGCTCCCCTTTGCCTGCTCATCCTTTGCAACCCCGCGTACCGCACAAAGGCGGAGGCTGCGGATTCGAGCGGCGGGCCTTCCTAGCAATTAGAGATGGCCGCACTTCTCTACTAGATCCATCAAAAATCCGGGTTGATTGATGCTGCAGACGCGGCCGTCAGCGCAAGCCGCCTAGCAAGTATATAACCAATACGATGAGAACGACGGTTCCGACGATACCGAGCCCTCCGCCCGTTCCCCACCGCGAATATCCGTAATAACCGCCGCCCCCGGCGAATAAGAGAGCAAGTAGAATGATCAGTAGCAGCATTTTAATTCTCCTTTCGTTGTGGGATTCATCACTGCACGCCAGCCGTCAGGATAAAAAACAAACTATTTCGCAATCTTATTTCGTTTCCGGCGCCTGGGCTGCCCCGCGCCCTTGTGGCGGCGCGTCGCGGACGGAGCACGGTTTCGCCGACCTGCCCCCGCCGCGGAATTTGCTTTACGAGCCCGCTTTCGAGTGACGCGCCGCCGGCGAGGCTTGCCACCCGTCGCGCGCACTGTAGCCGCCACAGCGCCGAGCGTCGAGCCGATCGAGCGTGCTATCCCACTCAGAAAATCGTCTTTCTTTGCGGCCGGATGATGCTCGATGATTTTCATCAGCTTCTCCTTGTCCCACTGAGCGGCGCGCGGATCGTTACGAAGACGTGTTCTTGGCCTCGCGGTATGCGCGTTCCCCTACTTTGGCCGCCTGGCGAATTTGGCCCTTGGCCTGGTCAATTCCATCCTGCGCCTGCTGCGCCAATCGCTGCCCAGTCGCGATCGCTCCATCCAGTGAACTTTGCGCGCTCGCGCCGATAGCCCTGCGCGTTTCCGTGCCCGGCCGAGGCGCGAGTAACACCCCAACGGCCGCCCCGACGCCGAGCCCCAACATGAAGCCTGATATGGATCCCGCCCAACCTCTTGTGTCTCTCATCACTCCCTCCGCCACTATCAATTTCGCGCTTGCCTTCCAAACTGCCGTTTTTCCATCCGGCAAAAAAATTGAAGAGGAAACTCGACGCGATCGAGTTCCCTCTCCAGGAATTACGCCCTGCCGCCGGAAGTCGTATGGCGTACCTGCGGCTCGTCTTTCTTAACGTCCGAGGAAGACTCACCCGTCGAGGCGATATCCTCAGCGCCATTGTTCTTTAGAACTTCCTTGGCTCGCTTGATTTCGTCGGAAGTATCGCAGTGAACGGAAAGCAGGATGCCTCCCTTTTTCAAACGCCCTTCATAGCGCTTGGCCTCGTATTCAGGAATACCCATCCCGATCAGCGCACCGGTAACTCCGCCAACCGCTCCTCCCACTCCCAGCCCCGCCAAGCCGGCCATGATCGGCCCTGCCGCGATGAAAGGCCCAAGTCCTGGGATTGCCAATAGCCCTACGCCTGCGAGTAGCCCGAGTGCTCCGCCCAGCACGGCTCCCGTGCCAGCCCCGGCGGCCGCGCCCTCGGGAGCCTTCGTGGCCTTTTCCGTGGCGATCGGTTTCGGGCCCAGGTTCTCGGGAAGCAGAGCCGAAATATCGGCGGCGAAAAACCCGGCTTTCACCAGGTTGTCGGTGGCTGCATCAGCGGCGGCAACCGTCGTAAAAATTCCGAACACTGCTGTTTTTTTATTTTCCATCTTGCATCTCCTGTTTGTGTCAATTTTGAAGTCAAAGAACCGCTGCTACTGCGCCGGCGGAACGATCGTCAGATGATTCGCAACGTTTCCTGCACCCGCAACCTCCGTTGCTTTTTCGCCGATCGCCGTCTTCTCGTCTGCGGAACGGACGGGTCCCTTCAAAGTAACTTTTCCGTCTCGGGTTATAATTTTGATGTTGTGAGCGTAGGTGGACAGCGCTTTGTCATCCATCAGCGCGCTCCGAATCTGCTTGGTTGTTGAGCGGTCAGCGGAATTCATCTTTTGCTGATCGGCTGTGGTAGCGCCTTTATTGGCATCGCCTTGGTTCGTTTTGGTGTTGTCCGGCGCCGGCTGCTGCTCCTGCGGAACGGGACCCGCCAGAACCGAACCGGCCAAGAGCGCCGTCGCCGCGCCTAGCCACACGTACTTTTTGAATCGCATTTCGATCTCCTCTTCCGTTTCTGTCGGAAACTAATAACGCGCTACGACCTGACCATGTCCCCTGGTGGGACAAACGTCACAACTTATATAAACAACTTTTGGGGTCCAGCGCGCTATACAGCGAAGCGGGTAGCGAAACACAATTAACCGTGTAGCTCGTTTCGTCTTGATTCTCGCCTTCGGTGGGTACTTGCAATCGGGAAGAAATGTGCGGAAGCGCCTGCTGGAGCCTCGCGAAGAATCCATGACCTGCGCGGCTTCCCCTGTGGCGCTGAATCGCTCGAGCAATTCGCCCGGCAGATGAGACTAGCCGGAGAAGCAATCTCTTCGCCCGGTGCTGCGGTCGAGACTGTCTCGCCTGCGCCAGTATCGAGGCCGCCGCAAACAATTTCCTATGCGTTCAGTTGGTGTCTCTGCAAACTGGCGCTCTGTCGCAACAGAGACCGCGCGTCCGAGTCCGGTCGTCTCCGCCATTCTCTCCACGAGAGTTGCCCCGGCGTCGCACCTCTTCAGGCGCGCGGAATCCCTCAGGACTTCGCTTTCTTCGCAGGTTTCACTTTCAGAGAACGATTGAACGCCACCGCCGCGCGAATCAGCGCCTTGAAGGCGGTCTCATCAACTTTCTCTCCTTCGTGGATATCAATCGCGCGGCGTATTTTTCCCTCAAGACTCGAAGTGAAAAGGCGCGCCGGATCCTCCAGAAACGCGCCCTTGGCAAACGTCAGCTTCACCGCCGCCTTGTAGGTTTCGCCCGTGCACAGGATGCCGTCGTGGGACCAGACCGGAATCCCCCACTTCCACTCCTCAACGGCATCCGCGTCTGCTTCCTTGACCAGCTTGCGCATTCTGGCGAGGGTCTTCCCGCGCCAGTCCCCCAGTTCAGCGATTCTTTCTGAGATCAGCTGCGCCGCCGGCCGTCCATCGCTCGTCACTGATTTTTTCATGTTCTCACCCTGAAAGTTTCTCCCCGAGCTGCGCGCTGTATCGCGCTACGCGAGCTTGGAGACAACTTGCTCCATCTGCCCGATGAATTTCGTCCATCCGTACGTCGCGCCCTTGTACGCTGCGTCTGTTTCCGAACGGAAACCGGTTTGTTCCATGCGCAGGTGCGTGCCGCCCTTGGTCGGCGTCAGCGTCCAGGTGACGGTGCTCGTCGAGCCCATCGTCGCCCAGCTGTACGCGAGCCGTGAATGCGGCTCCAGCACCAGCACTTCCCCGTCAATCACGCCGTCCCAGCCCGGCACCGATGTTGAACGGAACTTGAACTTGTGGCCCACGTTCGCTTCAAAATCGGTTTTCATCAGCCACTCTTCGATCAGCGGTCCCTGCGTCAGCGCGCGCCAGACCTTCTGCGGAGGATGTGGCATCTCTCGTTCGATCACCAGACTGCGTGTTGTTGCCGCGGTTTCGTTCATTGGTCCATCCTTTTTAATAGAGATTCCAGCCGGTCAAATCGCTCGCGCCAGAAGGCGCCATAAACATTCATCCAGTCGGCCAGCGGCGATAGCGCTTTGGGCTGCGCACTGTAATGCGTCTCGCGCCCCTCGTGCCTGGCGCGCACCAGCCGCGCATTTTTCAGAACGCCCAGATGCTTCGATACCGCCGGCTGGGACACGCCGGCCCGCCGCGTCAAGGCATGCACCGTCTGCTCCCCCTCGCGGGCCAGGTGCTCGAAGATGGCCCGGCGCGTGGGATCGGCGAGCGCCTTGAAAACATCGTTTGCTACGGCTTGCATGGCTGTGTTCATAATCTCCCGGCGCGGCGCTCCGCGCTGATCAAAGTTCGGCCGCTTAGCGGCACGCTGCTGCGTGTTGCGCCGCAGGCCTGCGCGTAAGAAACCGGCGCACCATATGCCCTTTCCACATCCACACTCCCGTAAGCACCATAATCGGGAAGAATACCCACCGGGCCAGGTGCGCGTACTTTGGAATCTCCTCAAACGGGCTATAGATGTATCCGTAGATCGGAATGCTCACGACGATGTGAATCCAGCGAAGAATTAAACGTTCGGTGGCGGCGCTGATCATCGCAATTCCCTCCCACTTGGATGGTCCGCCGGCGGGCCAGCCTCTCGATCATTGCCGGTGCGGCGGACCGGCGAGGCGTTTAAGATATCCTCTCGTACGCCCCGCACCAGAGAACCATAACCGAATGGTTATGGATTGTCAAGCACAAAATGACTCCCCCCGCCGATTTTTTGCTGCCTCGTAGTTTGCCCGGCTGCCCGCGTTCCAACCTGTGGCCAGAGCACCAGAAACCTCAGTGCGGGACCCAGGTAGGATGGTGCGTGAAGAGCCCGTTGACGAAACCCATCTGATACACGATGAACAATCCGAAGCCCAGGCTGATTAACCCTGACGCCAGACCCAATCCCCGATTCAGCCGCGCGAATTTCACCTGGGAAAATTTGAACGGCAGCGCGATCGCCGCGGTGATCAACATCATCCCCGCCACCGTGCCAATGCCGAATACCAGCAAGTACAGGACAGCCCAGGACGCCACGCGAATGGTGGTCAGCACCAGCAACGCTACCGCCGCCGATCCCGCCAGTCCGTGGACGATTCCCACCGCCAATGGCCGCGCCACCTGATAAATCCCCAGTTTCCCGAACGTGCGATCCATCCAGCCCACCGGCGTCGCGTTCTCGGCGTGTCCGTGCCGCTCCGGACTGTGGTCGTGCGCGTGGCTATGCGCGTAATCTCCGTGCGCGTGTGCGTGCGCGTGTGGATGTCCGTGCGCACCTGCTTGCTGCCCTAGCTGCATCGGCGTCAGCGTTTCCGTAATCCAGCGCATCATCCCGGAAAGATTCAGCACGCCCAGAAGAATCAGCATCAGCCCGACCGATAATTCCATCGTCAAGCCGACCCGCGGCGGTATCACCAGCCCGAATAAAATGATGGCCGAGCCCACCGCCAGAATCGTGATGGTGTGCCCCACTCCCCACAGCGCGCCGATCACGGCTGCGTGCCGGATGCTGCGCTGCCGGCTGACGATCGTCGTCACCGCGATCACGTGGTCGGGATCCGTCGCGTGGCGCATGCCCAGAAAAAATCCCAGCGCCACGATGGAAAGCAGAGTGATCATCTATTCCGCCGCCGCTCCTGCCGTCGTTCGTGCCGCCGTTCCTGCCGCCGTCCCTGCCGCCGTTCCTGCCACGTCCGCTGCCGCCCGAAAGCGCGCCCGCCGGACCTCCAGAAATTCCAGATATTCGTCCATGCCTTCCCCGCTCTTTGCAGACACCTTGAAGACTTCCATCCCCGGCCGCACCGCCTGAATATTTCGTTTCGCCGCGGCCTCGTCAAACTCCACCGCAGCCGCGATATCCGCTTTCGTGATCACCGCCGCGTCCGCGCTGTTGAATATCGTCGGATATTTCAGCGGCTTGTCCTCGCCTTCCGTCACCGCAAGCAGGACGAAGCGCAAATCTTCCCCCAGATCGTATGACGACGGACACACCAGATTGCCCACATTTTCGATGAAAAGAAAATCCAGCTCGTTCAGATTCCAGCCTTCCAGCGCGTTCTGCACCATGGCTGCTTCCAGGTGGCAAACCGTTCCGGTGATGATCTGCTTCACCGGCGCCTGGCTGCGCGCCAGGCGCGCCGCATCATTTTCCGTGGCCAGATCGCCCACCAGCGCCGCCACGCGATACCGCGCGCGCAAAAGCGTCAAGGTTTTTTCGAGGAAAGCCGTCTTGCCTGATCCCGGGCTGGAAACCAGGCTCACCGCCAGCACTCCGGCATCCCGAAAACGCTCCCGCAGCGCGCGAGCCACCACGTCATTCTGTTTCAGCACATTTTTTCTGACTTCCACCAGGCGAGGTCCCGCGCTCATTCCGTAATCTCCAGCGCTACCACTTCCAGTTCCTTCCCGCGCAGCACGTTCGTCGTCGCCGTGCCGCACTGGGGGCAGCAAAACCATTGAATCGAATCCACCAGCCGCGGCGCGTCGCACTTCGGGCAAAAAACTTCCACGGGAATTTCCTCAATCACTAGTTGCGAGCCTTGCAGAGGCGTCGCCTCGCAAGCCATCTGGTACGACGAAAGCAGCGCTTCCTTCACCACGCCGGTTAATTTCCCCAGTTTCAGGTGCACGGCGTGCACCTGCTTTCCGCCGTGCTGCTCTAATTCCTCCTGCGCCATATCCACGATGCTCATCGCGATGGAAAGTTCATGCATCTGGAATCTTCGTCCCCCGCGCCTCAAATTTTCGTCTTCTAGCCACTAGACACTAAACACGAACCACTATCTTCTTCATCGGACATTGCCGCTGCGCACGGGTTCGCGGCCTTCGATTGCGACGCCCCGCGCAGGCTTCGCCATCGCAGCAAGCGCCGCCTGCCCCAGGCTGATGCCGCCGTCGTTTGCCGGAACCGCGTGATTGGTCCAAATCCGCATCCCTGTGTCTTGCCACGCGTTTTTCAGATCGCTCAAAAGCAATTCGTTCTGAAAAACGCCGCCGGAAAGCACGACGATGTCCGTTCGCGCCACGCGCGCAATCGCCGTAACCGCGTCGCGCAAGCCCGCGGAAATCCCGCGCTGAAACGCTCGCGCAATTTCACCAGCATCCCGTCCGCGCAAGCGATCGCGAATCATGTCCTGCAGCAGCGGCCGAAAATCCAATTCCTCGCCGGCCAATGGAAAAGGATAAGCATCCACCGTGGACAGCGCGCCCCGCGCCAGCCGCTCCACCCACATCGCCGCTTGCCCTTCGTAGGTGATCTCGCGCGTAAAACCAAGCAGCGCCGCGGCCGTATCGAATAATCGTCCCATCGAAGTCGTGCGGAACGACCGCACTCCGCTGCGCACCAGTCGCCTCGCATCCGGATATCGCGCAGGAAACGAAAATGGCGCCGCCATCAAATCCGGCGGCTCATCCAACTGCGCCAGAAATCCCGCGGCCGCCTGCGCCGGATGCGCAGCCGCTGCGTCTCCCCCGGGCAAAGCAGCCTCGCGCAAGTGCGCCACGCGCTCAAATCCGGCGCGCACGCTGCCAGTAAAAATTTCGCCCCCCCAGATCGCTCCGTCATCGCCGTAGCCGGTGCCATCAAAGCTGACGCCGACCACGCTCTCGTCCCAGGCGCCGCGCTCCGCGAGCACCGAAGCAATATGCGCGCGATGGTGCTGCACCGCGCGCGTCTCCGCGGCGGGAAGCTCCAGCGCGTGCAAAGTCGCAGCGTATTGCGGATGCGCGTCATGCGCCACCAGCAGTTCACGCGCGTCAATTTCATACATCGCCAGCAAATCCTGAATCGTTTCCCGGAACGCGCAGAAAGACTCGTAATGTTCCAGGTCGCCGATGTGCTGGCTCACAAACGCCTGGCCATCCACCACCAGCGTGATCGTGTTCTTCAGGTCCGCGCCCAAAGCAAGAATCGGCCGGTCCGCCGGAATCGTCGCAACCGCTCCGGGCGCATAACCGCGCGCGCGCCGCAGAATCGCCGGGCCGCAAGCGCCTATCCGCGCCACGGAATCATCCACCCGTCGAGCAATTAACCGCTCCCCGATCAAAAATCCATCGGCGATTCCCGCAAGCCGCTCCATCGCCTCGTCGTCGCGATAAGCGATCGGCTCGCTCGAGCGATTCGCGCTCGTCAGCACCAGAATCTCAGGCGCGCCCGCGGCAAAGAGCAGCCAATGCAACGGCGTGTAAGGCAGCATCAACCCAAGCTCGTCATTTCCCGGCGCCACTCCGGCGAACTCGCGCAAAGCGCGCGCCAGCACGATCGGCCGCGCCGCCGATGCCAGCAACTCCTCCGCCTCGGAACCGAGCGTCGCCACCGACCGCGCCACCTCCATATCCTTCACCATCAAAGCGAACGGCTTCTCCTTGCGAAATTTCCGCTCGCGCAGCGCGCGCACCGCTTCAGCATTCTGCGCGTCGCAGGCCAGATGGTATCCGCCTAGCCCCTTCACCGCCACGATCTTGCCCGCCCGCAAATATTCCGCGGCATTGCGGATCGCGCTCTCATCGTCCGCGCCCCGCGCCGCCGCAGCATCCGCGCGAAAATAATAATGTGGCCCGCACTGGGGGCAAGCCACCGGCTGCGCATGAAATCGCCGGTCCGCGGGCTCGCCATATTCCGCGGCGCACAAATCATCCAGCCGCCACGCCGCCATCGTCGTATTCGGCCGGTCATAAGGCAAAGCGCGAATTACGCTATAGCGCGGCCCGCAGTTCGTGCAATTGATATAAGGATAGTGATTCCGCCGGTCCCCCGCATCGAAAAGTTCGCGCAAGCAATCCGCGCACACCGGCAAATCTGGAGAAATCCGCGCGGTCGGCTGTCTCCCGCGAGCGCTTTCCCGAATCGTAAATTCCGCGAACCCCGCTTCCTCCGCCGGCTGTACGCGCACCTCCGCAATCGCCGCGGCCTGCGGCGGACGCGCCTTCATCTCCGCCAGAAACGATTGCAAAGTTCCCTGCTCTCCCTCCAGATGAATCTCCACGCCCTCTTCCGCGTTCAGCACCCAACCCTTCAACCCATTCGCGCGCGCCAGGCGGTACACAAACGGGCGAAAGCCCACGCCTTGCACCACACCGCGCACTTTGATGGAATAAGCGTTCGGCATAATTTTTATTTCGCGCTCACCACGCAACCGCGTCCTTGCCAGCCGACTTGCACCACTTTGCCGTCCTTCACCAGCAGCGGCACCGTGTAAGGCGGCTCGGCCACCGCGCGCATCCGCTCGCACGCGTCGGCGTCCGCCTCCACATCATATTCCTCGAACTCGCTTCCCTTCCATTCCAGCCATTCGCGCATTTCGCGCGTGTGCGGACAACCCGCCGTCCCGAATAGCTCCAGCTTAGCCATGCCGCAACCCCTCCATCGCCTCGCGAATCAGATGATAGATGGACGCCTGCACTTCCTGAATCCGCGGAATGTAATCCGACCGCACGATCAGCGGAAAATCCGCCAAACCGCGCCGCAGCACTTCCCCTCCATCGTAGCCAAGCAACGCCACGGTCAATAAATTCCGTTTGCGCGCTTCCTCCAGCGCCATCACCACATTCTTAGACCCGCCGCTGGTGGAAATCGCCACGGCCACGTCGTGGGGCCGCGCCTGCGCGATCAATTGCCGCAGGAAAATCAATTCCGTGCCCACGTCGTTCGCAATCGCCGAAATATTCGCCGGCTCCATCGCCAGGGAAATCGCTGGAATCGCATCGTATCCCGCCGGAGGCATCACGCAATCAATCGCCCAATCATTCGCATCGGTTGCCGAGCCGCCATTGCCGAAAATAATCAACTTGCCGCCGCGTTCGACGCGCTCGCGCATCGCCATCGCCGCGGCCCCGATTTTTTCCGCCTCTTCTTTCGCCACCCGCGTGCGCAACGCCGCGTCGTCCCGCACCTTCATCCGTATCGAAGCCGCCACTTCCGCCAACACGTCAAATGTCTCTTGCTTCTCTTTCCCCAGAAAGGGATAGAGAAACCCGGCCGCGCCCACGTCGTGCCCCAATTCGCGATGCTCGAAAAATACGTGCACCGTCTCCCACAGCGTGTGGTACAGCACTTCGATCAATTCCTGATGAATAAAAGGATCTTGCGCGGCCGGATTGCAAAAATAGGAGCCTTCGTGGCCGGGCAGCGCAAACGTCATCGCGCCTCGCGCGCGCGCAGCATCCAAGGCCGCCCAAACTTCCGGATCGCCCTCCGGCGGCCCAAAGCCCATCACCATGTCGTCGCCTTGCACCAGCGCCTTCAACCACGGTTCAAACGCGAGCGAAAGGTCCAGCGCCGGAAGCGCGCGTTTCCCGACGATCACCGGATGCACGAATTCCACCGAAACGTGCTGCGCGTCCGTCGCGTAAGGTCCGCGTCCAAAAGCGAGCAAACGCCCCCCGCGCAGAAAGCGCTCGGACATTTCCCGGCAAGCTTCCGCCAGGCGCGGGGCTTCAACGGAAAAAAACGATTCCAGCGCCTGATTCCGCTCCAGCAATCGCTGTTCGATGCGCGTCGTCAGTGCCAGACCCGTGGCCATCGCCGTACCTAACAGATCCGCGGCAGCGGATCGCCCACCAGCATGTCCACCATGCGGCTCCCGCCGTAAAGTGTCGTCACCAGAACCGCGCAGGCCGGTTCCGCGCGCACTTCGCCGATCATCACAGCTTCTTCCCCGCCTGCGGTCGCGCGCAAAGCCCGCAGCGCGGCGTCCGCGTGCTCCTCGGAAACGATCGCCAGAAATTGACCCTCGTTCGCGATGTGCAGCGGATCAAGCCCCAGCAATTCGCAGGCGCCGCGCACCGAATCGCGCACCGGAAGCTTTTCTTCGAAGAGCACGATCCCGAGGCCGCAATCCCGCGCCAATTCGTTCAGCGACGTAGCGACCCCGCCGCGCGTCGGATCGCGCATCCAGCGCACGCCTGCTCCGGCCGCCGTCACCAGCGCCTGCACCAGCGGAAACACCGCTCGCGTATCCGAACGCAGATCGTCCGCTTGCAAATCCAGTTCGCCGCGCGCCAATAAAATCGTGATCCCGTGATCGCCAATCGGCCCGGAAAGTAAAACTTTGTCGCCCGGCCGCACGGACTGCGGCGATATCTCCACTCCCGGCAGCAGCCGCCCCACTCCGGTCGTCGAGATGTACATACTGTCCGCTTTTCCGTGCTCCACCACTTTGGTATCGCCGCCGGCGATCGTCACTCCGGCCGTCTCCGCCGCTTGCGCCATTGCCCGCACTTCGGCTTCCAACACTTCGGTCGGCAATCCCGCTTCCAGCACAAACGTAACCACAATCGCTTCCGCACGCGCCCCGGACACCGCCAAATCGTTCACCGTGCCATTGATCGCCAGTTCCCCGATCGAGCCGCCCGGAAAACGCAAAGGCTTCACCACAAAACTATCCGTGGTCATCGCGATTCGTGTTCCATTGATTTGAATATGCGCGGCATCGCCCAGGGGACCGTGCGCGGAACCAAAAAGCAGAGGTGCGAATAATCCTTCCACTAACCTGCGGCTGGCCTTGCCCCCGGCGCCATGCGCCATTTCGATCTGGGGTTCGCGGAACCGGATCTTGGTAGTTGCAGGCGTGGCCATGAATTTTTCATTCGCTCAGACAGCCGCAGCGTTGGCGATAGTAACAGGTTTGCGGTGCTCGTAGTTGTAATACGCGGCGCAAGAGCCTTCCGACGAGACCATCAGCGCGCCAACCGGCTGCTCGGGCGTGCATTCCTTCCCGAAAAGTTTGCACTGCGCCGGCTTGAGCACGCCTTTCAGCACTTCGCCGCACTGCGCCGCTTTCGGATCGGTGACGCGCACGCCGGGAACCGTGAAGCGCTGCTCGGAATCCCACTCCGCGTAACTCGCGCGAATCTTCAGCGCCGATTGCGAGATGAATCCCAGCCCGCGCCATTCGAAATACGGCCGCAGCTCGAAAACTTCGCCCATCACGCGCAACGCCGCGCGATTCCCTTCCCACGGCACCACCCGCTTGTATTGATTCTCCACTTTCGCTTCGCCCCGGCGCATTTGCCGCAGCAGCATCACGATGGATTGCAGGATATCCAGCGGCTCGAACCCGGACACCACCACCGGCTTGCCTTCATCCTTCGCGATCCAGTCATACGGCCGGCAGCCAATCACCGTGGAAACGTGTCCCGGCCCCACAAATCCGTCCAGGCGCATGTCCGGCGAATCCAGAATCGCCCGGATCGCCGGGATGATCGTCACGTGATTGCAAAACACCGAAAAATTGTGCAGCCCCTCGGCCTTTGCGCGCATCAACGTCAGCGCGGTGGACGGCGCCGTGGTTTCGAACCCGATGGCGAAGAACATCACGTGCTTCTCGGGATTGTTGCGCGCCAGTTTCAAAGCATCCGCCGGCGAATACACGATGCGCACATCCATCCCGCGCGCTTTATATTCCAGCGGGCTGCCGTGCGTCCCCGGGACGCGCATCATGTCGCCAAACGCCGCGAAAATAAAATCCGGCTGCGCGGCCAGCGACAATCCATCATCAATTCTGCCCATCGGCAGCACGCACACCGGGCAGCCCGGCCCATGAATCAATTCCACGTTTTCCGGCAGCAAATCCTTCAATCCAAAACGATAAATCGCGTGCGTGTGCCCGCCGCACACTTCCATGATGCGGTAGTGCCGCCCCGGATCCGCCAGCCGGCGGATTTCCTCACCCGCTTTGCCGATCAGTTCCGGCGCGCGAAATTCATCCACAAATTTCATCGCTTGAACTCCTGCCCCGGCGCGCCCTCTGGCTCATGCTCCAGGCCATAGCCGCGCACTTCCTGCATCGCCGCCTCGGCCTCGCCCAGCATCGTGAGCGTCCGCATCTGGTCCAGCGCGTCCACTTCGCTGATCTTGCTCATCGCAAAACCCACGTGGATCAGCACCCAATCGCCCGCCACCGGCGGCTCATCCTGCAAGAGTCCCAGGTCCACTTTGCGGCGCACTCCCACCACGTCCACCAATGCCTGATTCGCATTCTGCGCGTCCAACTCCACGATTTGTCCCGGAATCGCTAGGCACACTTTGGGGCTCCCGTTACCGCATTCCCGTCGCGATCATTCGTGCGTATGCCGGTCACTCCTGCTTGCGGCACACCATTTCAAAATTGAATTTCAGTTCGTCTTTCAGTTTCAACGCGCCGCCCGCAAACGAAACCGGCTTGATTCCGTAATCCGACTGGCGCAGCGGAAATTCGCCGGCCACACGCAGCATCGTTCCCATGTTCGTCACGCGCGCGTCCATCGCCAGGCTTTGCGTCACGCCGTGGAAAGTCAGTTGCCCGGTGACGTGTGCTTGCCACAACTCGTTGCTCTGCTTCTGCACGGTGATCTGTTTGCTCTCGTACACCGCGCTCGGAAAGCGCGTCGCTTCCAGCACCTGCTCGTACATCGCCTGTTCCAGCTTCTTCCGGTCGTCGCTCTTCATTTCGTCCACCACTTCCATTCCGCTGGTCCGCACGGTCACGCGGACTGCCGCGTTCTCCACGCTCTCCGCCACGAATTCAATTTCCCCGTCGTAATCGCGTATGGCAATGGTGGGATTGTGCCCGAACGCGGACAGCATGCCGGTGGCAAAGGCTTGCACGGTAAACCGGCTGGCAACTGTGTCCATTGCATATTTCACGGGCGCAATTCCTTTTTGCGTTCCTGTTTGCATCACAGTCCCTGCCGCCAATGCCTGCACCGTAAATAACCTTGCCTTCGCTTCAATCGCGCGATGAGCGGGGCCCACATTTTCCGGCGCCATCGTCGCGCTCCATTCGCCGCGTCATCGCGGGTCAGACTCAGGCTAATTCCCCTCGGGAATTAACACTGGCCCTAAGACGTGCCCGGGACCCGCTTATCCGCCGCAACATCTACATCGAGCGCAGCCGGAAATATCGCTCGATATCCGGCAGCGCCGCCGATGCGACATTGCCGATCCCCAGCTGCCCCAAATAGCGCCGCACTGTGGAATTCGATAGCACCAAACCCGCGCCGAAAATCACCAGCGCCACGCCCCCCAGCATGTACAGCGTTTCCTTGTCCGTGCCGTTTGCCCCATTCAATCCTTCCGCCTGATTCATGATTTCAAGCGCCATGAACGTCTCCTTTGCGCGATCGCAATCCCTTCATTTCTTTGCGGGCCATTCTCCCGCAAGAATTCGCGTCACCAGTGATGCAACCAGCTTCGCAGCCTCGTCCACGGCGGCTGCCACGGGCTCGCTCAGCCCCATCTGTCCTTCTTCCGGCCCCAGCGTGGCCGGCACGCAGCCAACCAGGAGCACTCGTTTCAACTGGCCGCCCATGTTCGTGGCCATGCGCAGCACCGCCACTGGGTTCATGGAGTGCGGTTCGATGGACGCCGCTTGCGCTTCGGGCGAATGCAATCCCTGCAAATCCGGCTCCACCACGAAAAGTGTCCCGGGCTCGCCTTCGCCGGGATAGGCATCCACCAGAATCGTGGTCTCGTAACCCTCCATCAACGCATACGCCAAATCAAATCCGCGAATCCCGAAGTCCGCCACGCGCACGCC
Organism: uncultured Acidobacteriota bacterium; assembly: GCA_963804655.1. Lineage (GTDB taxonomy): Bacteria > Acidobacteriota > Terriglobia > Acidiferrales > UBA7541 > Palsa-295. The sequence continues at coordinate 770,910 of CAWDRE010000006.1, forward strand.
CGCGGGAAACTGCTTGCTCGCAAGCCGCTGCGCCACTTCCACGCCGAATCCATCGTCCGCCAGAAAAATATTGCCGATTCCCGCCACCAACACGCGCTTCAGCTCCACGGCCGGCGTCGCTTCGTCCTGCCCGATGGGCTCCACTTCATTCGGCGCAAAGAAAAACCGGTGCCCCGGCTGCCGCAGCAGCCCGATGTCTCTGCCGGGATCGTCTTCCACCACCACGCACACGTGCAAATTCCCTTCGTAATCCTGCTCGATGGATTCCACCGCCGCAATTTTCCCCGCCAGCGCCAGATCGAAAACGTCGCCGCCCGCGCGGGGACGCAGCCGCACGCGATCCCCGCGCCGCACTTCCACACCCTGAATCGCCAGTGACTCGACCGGATTCTTATCTTCCAGGAGCTGCCATTCCCATTCGTTCACGGCCGCTCCTCCCGCGCCGGACGCAGTCCGCGCAAAGCCCCGTGCAATTTCGCGAAATGTTCCGCGGGTAAAGTTTCGGTGCGCTCCAGAATTTGCCGCGCGCGGTCGTCGGCTTGGCGCATCTCGCGCTTCTCTTCGTCCGTCATCGTCAAAATCCGCAAAGAAAGAATCTCGTCAATCTCCGCTCCATCGAACAAATCCCCCGGGCTTTCTGGCGCAATCTGCGGATAGTCGTACAAAATAATCGGCGAAGAGAGCATCGTATCGCGCTCGCCCTCTTCCCCCACCAGCACTGGCCAGGTCCCCACGTTCTGGCAGGTTCCCGCGAAAGCGCGGTACGCTTCCGGAGGATCCACCTGCGAAACGAATTCGCCCTCGCGCACCTCCAGGATCGTGTGCGCCGAAACCAGAGCGCGCGCCAGCGCTGCGTCGCGGCTCACCGGAACCGACGCCTCCATCCTCGAATCATTCAAAATGCGCGCGGTCAGCTTGCACAAGCCCGGTTCCGCGCACGTTGCCGCGAACTCGATCCTTCCCGCCACCGTGGCCTTCTCGCGCTGAATAATCCCCACAATCAATCCGCGCTCGTCGCGCAGCGCTTCGCGCTCTTGCTTCGCGGATAACCGGAAAGGCCACTGCATCGGCTGCGCCTCCAGCGCCCGCAGGTTGAATTCCGTCACTTCAATCGTTTCTTCCGCCGCCTCTTGCCACGGCTGGAAAACCTTCCCACTGACTTCCAGCCGCTCCACCTGCTCGATGTTCGCGTCCGTCACCGAAGCAAGCTCGCTCAAGGGCGTCCGCAATCTCGCAATCGAACGCCCCACCATCCGCAGAAATCGCACGCGCACCACGCACTCCGTCCGCGCGTCACCTTCCACCAGGCATTCCGTTTGCATCGTCCAGGCGTCCGTGCCGCCCTGCGCTTCGCTGTAAACGCGCGGGTACACCACGCCGAAATTGAAGCGCTGCCGGTTTTTCACCGCCGACGGCCGGTAAGGGTAAAGCATGTAGCCCTCGTACAGCACGGCCTTCACGATTCCGTCCACCAGCGCCGCGTTCATGACCGTACCGTCTCCGGAAGCGCGCTCAAGGCCCGCTCCAGCGCTTCTTCCCACGTGGGAATGCCTTCACGCACCTTGAATTGATAGAGCTTCTCGAACGTATCGCGCTGCAACGACAGCCACGCCGAATTCGGGTAGTACATCTCTATCAAATCCTTCCACACCTTTACCGGCAGCCGGTATTTCGCTTCCTTGTCCCAGGAAATCGGCGCCACCTGCAACGCGTCATCCTCGCCCTGATAGAAAACCGTTCCGCTGAATTGGAAACACAGCGGCAATTCCCCGCCGGTCACGCCGTGAAAATATTTTGTCGCCGCCACGTTGAAATCAAACGTGCACGGCACTGGAATCTCCGTCGTAATCGCCCCCGTAAACCGCGGCACCACCACCCTTGCGTGCGTCCACAGCATCGTCCGCAACGTCTGTCCCCACCGGCTCGGCTCGCCGAAAAGGTCCTGCAGCCGCGCCTGCTCGCCCGCATCGTATTTGCGCCGCGTCACTTCAATCTGGATCTGCGCGCGCAGCGCCAGCGTGTGAATCACCTGCTCGCTCGGCTGATTCGCGATCCGCGCCTTGAACGCCAATAACGGCGCGGCCGCGTACGGCACCACCTCCGCGCCTTCGATGCTCAGTTGCAGATCAGGCATGCGGCCCCTCTTCCACGTAGCCGGCTCTCTTTTTCAATTCCGCGAAAAATCCGCCAATCTCGCGCCACACTTCCGTGCCGCCGGAAAGTCCCCGCCAGTGCGTGCGGATCAATCCCACCAGCTTGTAGCATTCATCAATCGGAACCAGATAATATTCCGCCGGCGCCACGCCTCGCGCATGGCCCACGCGATTCACCAGCAAGGCGCTCACGTCGGGTTCCATCCTGTTCAACTCCGGATTCGTTTCCACGATCTCCGCCCAGGTATCCAGCGGCAGCAGCGATTCCGTGGGGCCCGCCGGACTCGGATACAACGCGATCATTTTTCCTTGCGGTGAGCTATGGAAGAAAAACGCCATTTCGATCGGGACCGCCAGCCCGTCCCACTGGCCGTCGCTCAGTTGAAAATCCTGCAGGAACAAGACGTCGCGCGGAACGCGCTTGTACCTCGTCCCCGCCTGCCCATCGAAGAGAATCGCGCACGCCCCGCAAGCGCAGATAATTTTCCGGCTCGCCGGTTCCACCAGGTGCTCGTGCTCCGCGGCAAGGTCCCGGCTGCACATTTCGCAGCGCTCCACCGGCGCGCGCTTGCGCGCAAATTGCCGCAGCGCCGCAAACGCGCTTTCCTGTTGCGGTGGGAGCGCGGAATCCATGTCAGTCTCCGTTCCCCGGGGCGCGCCCCGATAACGCCGCCACCGCGCCGCTGCCCTGCAGCTGCGCCAGAGACACGAATCCCACCTGCGACAGCGCCGCCGCCGGATCTTCCACCACAATCGCGGTTGCGTCCGGCGCGGCGTCTTGTATCGCTGCTTGCAAAGTTGCTTTCACGGTCGCGGCCGTCGAGCCGCACCCGCCGGCCTTCAAATGCACGCGCACGGAAACTTTTCCGTCCTCGTCCACCGCAATCAGTTCCGCGCTCGCGGAATGCGATTGCAGGAACGGCCGCGTCTTCTCCAGCGCGTAGCTCACCCGCGACTGCATGTCTTCCGGATGCAATCCATAAAGCAGCAGCAGACTGCTCACCAGTTCGTCGCGCCCGCATTTCCGGATGATGTTCGTTCCGCTCTCGCCTGCTTCCGCGCTCAGCTCCAGGATTCTTTCCAGCCCCGCGCCGTGCAGCGCCATCAACGACTCCACCAGCTCGCGGGCCATCGCACGAACGCTAGGGTCGGCGGCGGATTCCAGCCGTTCCACCATTTCCCCGATCCGCTGCATTTTCTTTTGCAGTGCCGTATCCTGCGCCATGGTCTCCTTCATAGACACACGGAGGTAAGCAGCCGCAATCGAGGATTAAAAATCCTCCGACCGCGCTCCAGCCTACCTCCTTGCTCTGTTTCCGCCTGCAGTTCCTCGCCGCCCGTCCGCCACCTCAAGCGTGATTGCCGAACATCGGCGAGTGATGCGTCTCCAGCACTTTTCCGTTCGGCAGGTACATGTGCACGCCGCAGGGCAAGCACGGATCGAAACTGCGCACGGCGCGCATGATGTCTATACCTTTGAATTTATCCGGCCCGTTTTCCTCGAAGATCGGCGTGTTCTGTACCGCGTCTTCGTACGGCCCCGGCGTCCCGTAAACGTCGCGCGGATTCGCGTTCCACGGCGTCGGCGGATACGGATGGTAATTCGCGATCTTGCCGTCGCGTATCACCACGTGGTGCGACAATACGCCGCGCACCGCCTCGTGGAAGCCGCAACCGATGGCTTCCTGCGGCACCGTAAATTCCGACCAGGTCTTGGTCCGTCCCGCGTGCAGTTCCGCCAGCGCTTGCTCCGCAAAGTGCAGCGCCGCGCAAGCCGCATACACTTGGAAGTAAGTCCGCGCGCGGTCGCGCTCGATCGCATTGCTCCACTTCGGAATCTTCCACTCGAATTCCACTTCCGGCAGCGACATCGTCTTCGGCAAATACATCTTCACGCTGCGGCCCGTGGACTTGATGTATCCGATATCCACCAGCCCGGCCAGCGCCGTCGCCCACAACCGCGCGATCGGCCCGCCGCCCGTATCCAGCGCCAGATGATCTCCGGTGCGCTTGTCCAGCCACCGCGGCGACATCACCCACGTGTACTTGCCCGCGAAATCGCGCCTCTGCGGCCGCGGAATCGTGGTCTGGTTCCACGGATGGTTCTGGTCCACCGGATTTCCCAGCGGATCGTTCTTCACGAACTTTTCGCTGTTCTCCCACCCGTCGTAATAGGAGCTTCCCAGCAGAATGCGGATCTGCAGATTGATATCCACCAGGTCCGTCGTCACCAGTTTGTCGTCCACCACCACGCCGGGCGTCACGTACATCGCGCGCCCCCAATCCGTCATCTTCTTGTACGTGTAATCGCACACCGCCGGGTTGTTGAACGATCCCCAGCACGCCAGCAGCACTCGCCGCCGCCCCACTTCTTCATACCCCGGCAGCGCCTCGTAGAAGAAATTGAAGAGGTCGTCGTGCAGTGGAACCACTTTCTTCATGAATTCCACGTACTTCATCAATCGCACGATGTAGTCCGTGAATAACTGCACGGTCGGCACCGTTCCCACTCCGCCCGGATACAGCGTCGAAGGATGCACGTGCCGCCCTTCCATCAGGCAGAACATCTCGCGCGTCATCCGGCTCATCTGCAGAGCTTCGCGATAGAACGAACCTGTAAAAGGATTCAGCGCCTTCATGATGTCCGCGATCGTCCGGTAACCGTGAAGATTCGCGCCCCCCGCCGCCGTCTTTTCCGCCTTGGCATACACTCCGGGGTTCGTTTCCTTCACCATCTGCTCGCAGAAATCCACGCCCACCAGGTTGTCCTGGAAAATATTGTGGTCAAACATGTACTCGGCGGCCTCACCCAGGTTCACGATCCATTCACCCAGCGCCGGAGGCCGCACCCCGAACGCCATGTTCTGCGCGTAGGTCGCGCAGGTCGCGTGATTGTCTCCGCAGATCCCGCAAATGCGGCTGGTGATGAAGTGCGCGTCCCGCGGATCTTTCCCCTTCATGAAAATGCTGTATCCGCGGAAGATGGACGAAGTGCTATGGCATTCCGCCACTTGCCGGTTGTCGAAATCAATCTTCGTAAAAATCCCCAGGCTCCCCACGATTCGCGTAATCGGATCCCAGTTCATGTCCACCAGTTTCCGCGCGCCCGTCGGAGTGCCTTTTGCCGCAGTGGTCATCGTTCCCATAGTTTTTCGCTCCTTTAATTTCTCGCGAATCTCTTAGTAAGCAGAGGGCCGGTAGCCGGTGGTAAGGTCCGTCCCGGTGTGACGCCACTTCGGTTCTTTGTTCACTGTGGCATTCGTAAACGCGCGCAATGTTCGGATCGCGCGGCCGTAAATCCCGATGCTCGCCGCGGAAACTTTCGCGCCAGGAGGTTCGTCCATGAACGGCATGAACTTGTCCGGGAATCCCGGCATGGTGCACCCGATGCAGATTCCACCCACGTTCGGGCAACCGCCGATCCCCGCCATCCAACCGCGCTTCGGTACGTTGCAATTCACCACCGGCCCCCAGCATCCCAGTTTCACGATGCATTTCGGGGAACCGTACACTTCCGCGAAATCGCCCTGCTCGTAGTACCCCGCGCGATCGCATCCATCGTGCACGGTCTTCCCGAAGAGCCACACCGGCCGCAGTTGCTCGTCCAGCGGAATCATCGGCGCCAGGCCCGCCACTTGATAAAGCAGGTACAACAAGGTTTCCATGAAGTTGTCCGGCTGCACGGGACAACCGGGGACGTTGATGATCGGCAGGCCCGCCTTCGATTTCCAGCCCCAGCCCAGATAGTCGGCTAACCCCATCGCGCCGGTCGGGTTTCCCTGCATCGCGTGGATTCCGCCATACGTCGCGCAGGTCCCGCAACCCACCACCGCCAGAGCCTTCGGCGCCAACCGGTCAATCCAGTCCGTCGTCGGAATGGGCTGGTTAGTTTTGGGATCCGTTCCCAGCGCCGCCCAGTAGCCTTCCTTCTTGATCTTTTCGTTGGGGATGGACCCTTCCACCACCAGCACAAACGGCTCGAGCTTCCCCTGCTCCGCCTGGTACCAATATTTCAGGAAGTCGTCGCCATTTTCGTAAGCCAGCACCGGGTTGTGCAGGTGTACCGTGGGCAATCCCGGGATTGCGCCCAGCAAAACGTCTTCGATGCTCGGTTGCGTCGCCGCCGTGATAGAGACGGAATCTCCATCGCATCCAAGGCCGGCGGTGATCCACAATATATGTACGTCGGGGACGGGGGATGGCTTCTGCGTCTTGCGACCGTAGGGAACCGCTTCGGGCGTCATTACTAGTCCCTCCTTTCGGGCTTTTGCCAGTACCAGCAGAGGTCTCTCTGCGCGAGGAATCCCGAAACTCCCCGCTATCCAGCGTCTGCGGAACCGCGCAAGCTCCTCGGCCCCGCTCGGGACGGACTTCTATTCAAGATTCCGATGGAGATAATTACAATTGCTGGGGGGCTGTTCAATCGGGTACACGCGGAATATCAGATAGGGGATGGCTGTAAGGGTTCGTCAGGGAATCCCCTACGGGCTGTACGCAACGATAACAGGCGTCAGTATCCGCCGTTCAGGTTCACGGTCCACTCGATCGCGTGCTGCACCAGCTCGCGCGCGTTGCGCAGCGCCAGCTTTTCCTTGATATGCGCCTGATACGATTCGATGGTCTTGACGCTCAAATGCAATTCGTCCGCGATTTGCCGCGTTCCGTGCCCTTCGCCGATTAACCGGAAAACTTCCAGCTCGCGGTCCGTCAGGCTCACCAGCGGAGAAGTCTTCGGCGAAGCAGGACCACCGTGCACGAATTGCTGCAGCATCGTATTCGTCAGCCGGTCGCTCAGATACACGCCGCCCTGCAAAATTCTGCGGATCGCCACCAGCACTTTCTCCGTGGCTTCCTGCTTCATGATGTAGCCGTTAGCGCCCGCGCGCATCGCGCGCTCCGCATAAATGGACTCATCGTGCATCGAAAGCATCAGCACTGGGAGGTTCTCGGTTTTCATCCGGATTTCCTTCAGCACGTCCAATCCATCCGGTCCGTTCAGCGAAATATCCAGCAGGACGATGTCCGGCCGCAGCGTGGCGATGGCGTGAAACGCCGAATGCGCTCCCTCCGCTTCCCCGCACACCGAAAGGTCCGCTTCGCGATCAATCAGCAGCGCCAGCCCTTGCCGCACGATGGGATGGTCGTCCACCAGCAGCACTCTGAATTTTTTTCCTTCCGGAACCATTTGCGCCTTGCTCGCCATCGTATCCCGCTCCTATTCAATGCTGCGCATCGGAAATACGCAAGTCACCGTGATTCCCCGCCCCTCGTTCGGCTGCACTTTCAGCGAACCGCCCACCATGTCCGCGCGATAATTCATGATGCTCAGCCCCACGCCCGGTGGGTTCGCCGGTTTCTTGGGAAAACCCTCGCCGTCGTCGCGAATCCCCAGCGTTCCCGTCCCGCTTCTCCCCGACAAGCTGATCAGTATATTCCGCGCTTTCCCGTGGCGGATTGCGTTGCTCACCGCCTCCTGCGCGATCCGGTAAAGATGCGTCGCCAGATTCGCATCGTAAATCCTCAAGGCCTTGTCGCACTCAAAATCGCAGCGGATGTGGAAAAGTTCCTCGAGCTCGCTTGCCAATTTCTTCAACGCGGACATTAATCCCAGCGGCTCCGCCGCCACCGGATGCAGCCCGCGCGCCAGTTGCCGCGTGTTATCAATCGCCTGGTTCACCATGCTCACGATCTTCGCCGCTTCCACCGCCTCGGGCAGCGCTTGGTCCGAAAGTTTTTCCTCCAGCACCTTGCTCATGAACGCGATCCCCGTCAGGTGCTGGCCCAGCCCGTCGTGCAGATCCTGCGCGATGCGCCGCTGCTCCCGCGCGCTGATTTCCAGAATCGCTTCCTCCAGGCCTTTGCGCTCGGTGATATCGAATCCCACGCCGTGAATGAACCACGGCCTGCCGTCCTCCCGCCGAATCATCTTCGCTTCGCACTGGAACCACAGCACCCGCCCGTCCCGCGCGATCACCCGGTAGGAAGACCTCAGCGGCTTGCCGGAAAGAAACATTTCTGCCGCCTCAATGCTCCAGCGCATTTTGTCGTCGGGATGAATCTGCTGATACCAGCGCACCGGATCTTCCAGCCACTCGCTCTGCGAAAATCCCAGCGTCGCCTCGATCTGCGGGCTGACGTACGCTTCGCCGATGCCCTTATCCAGGTAAGCCATGAATACGACAGCGGGAATCTGCTCCACCAAAGCGCGGTACTTGGCCTCCACGTTGAGCAAAGGCACTTCGGGATTTACTTCCGGCTCCGGCAAAACGCTGGGATCGCACGCGGCGCCGCTAAAAAGCGACTGCTGCTGCAAAAATACTCCCGCCAATTCCTGCAGCGCTCTCTCTGCTTCGGACAAGGCCGCCGCCTCGCGGTCCCCCACGGCGAGTTGCGTGTTCTCGCCCGGCCAGTTCGCCTGCTTCAGAAAATCCAGCGCCATCTACCACCTCGCGCCCTGCCCGCCCCGAACTCGCAGTATCCGCCGCAAATCCCGCCCCTCGCCACTAATAAATAATGGATAGCCCGGTCCGGCGCTCGACCAAATAGCAAAGCGCATGTCATCCCGAGCGAAGCGAGGGATCTGCTTTTCACCCAAACAAAGTATAAAGCAAATTCCTCGGGAGCCGCCGAGGCCCTCCTCCGCACTTCTCCCTCGACCCGTTCACTCCCGCCGATGGCTCCGCCACGGTGGCTCCTTATTCAGCGACGCCTGCGTGAATCTCCGCAACGCATGAATCGCTCGGCCGTAAGTCATCACCGCGCTGGAAGAAAGCAACGACCCCGGCGGCTGATTCATGAATGGCATGAACTTGTCCGGAAACCCCGGCATCGTGCAGCCGATGCAAATTCCTCCCACGTTCGGGCATCCGCCGATTCCCCCCATCCAGCCGCGCTTCCCCACGTTGCACTGCACCACCGGCCCCCAACATCCCAATTTCACGATGCAGGTGCTCGCGCCATACACATCGGCAAATTGCGCCTGCTCGTAATACCCGCCGCGGTCGCAACCTTCGTGCACCGTCGCGCCGAAAAGCCACGTCGGCCGCAAAGCATCATCCAGCGGAATCATCGGCGCGTGCCCGCCCGCCATATTCAGCAAATACAGCAGCACTTCCATGAAATTGTCGGGCTGCACCGGACATCCCGGCACGCACACGATCGGAATGTCCGTCTCCGTCCGCCATTTCCATCCCAGATAATCCGGCAATCCCATGCAACCGGTCGGATTCCCTTCCATCGCGTGAATCCCGCCATATGTCGCGCAAGTTCCCGCCGCCACCACCGCCCAGGCTTTCGGCGCGAGCTTGTCAATCCAATCGCAAGTCGTAATCGGCTGCCCCGTTTCCGCGTCCGTCCCGAAAGTCGCCCAATACCCTTCCGCCTTGTTTTTTTCGTTGGGTATCGAGCCTTCCACCACCAGAATAAATGGCGCGAGCCTTCCTTCCGCCGCGTCGCGAAAAAAACGCACGAATTCATCGCCATTTTCGTATGCCAGAAAAGGATTGTGGAACCGTACTTTGGGGATCCAGGGATAGGCGCCGAGAACAATTTCCTCGATGCTCGGCTGCGTCGCCGCCGTCACCGCGATCGTGTCTCCATCGCAGCCCAGGCCAGCCGTAAGCCACAGAATGTCAATCTGCGCGACGGGCGCAGAATCCCATCTTCCGACTCCGTTCCCGGGCGCGCCAGTTGTCATATTTTTTCCGGCCCTGCAAGGAACCACGCCTACGTTTTCAGCGATGGGGCAAAACCGCCACACAATCCGCAGGAGCGAACGACGTGCCAGATTCTAACCAATTTCGCCACTTTCCGCCACGACATGCATCTCCCGCCAACAGCCACGCGTCTGCCAACGCGATAAGCCACACGTCGGCGAACAAGCGGTCGGGTAACCCACGTCGGAATGCTTTGCTCAAGGAAGGCTGCGAGAGCCGCCGCAACGATGTGCGGAAGCGGATGCTGGCTGGCTTGGCGCTCAGTTCTCTGCCAGCGACAAACTCAGAGCATCAAGTAAAAAGTTCGACAGCCCGCTGGGCGCGAGCGGACCCCAAGTGGCCGGAATATATGCTAGTCGCAAATCTCCACCGGCCACTAAACGCCCGCTGCGTCCAGATTCAGGCCGAACATCTTCATTTCCATGCACACCCGGCGCGCTATACGGCACGGCACCGCGCCGCGGACGTGCCGGGTAATCCACTACTCCGATGGAATCGGCCCGCCGTTTCCGCTCACCGTATTTGATGAGATGTAAACGCCACTCAACTCGTACTTAAGGAGCGGCTTTACTTTTCCCAGTTTCTTGGCGCCCGCCAGCTTCTTCCCGCGCTTTGTGGTTTTTCTTTTGCTTGCCATCTTCCTTCCTCCTGAGTGGAATAAGGTCCGGGAACCACCGGCATCCTAAAGCAAATCGCGGCCCACTCCAATTATTAAGTTTAAAGAGCTAAGCCGTTTGCTTTCTCGGCGCAGGGCGACCGCCAGACGCGGTCGGGCCCAATGAATTATTGAAAAATTCAACGCCTCCGTGATTTTTTCAACGCGCCGCGGGAAACGAATCCGCCACGAACAAGTTTTGCCTTCGCTCGCGTCCGGCGCCCGCCTGCTCTCCGCGCCTCTCCAATCACCTTACTTCAAATCTTTTCCCGTGCTGGTGATCACCAGTCGCCCGTGCTTCACTCCGCGCAAACTGATAATTCGATCCGCCAGTTCCCGCAGCCCGCGGCTGCGCCCTTTCATGATCACCACTTCCAGGCAATTATGATGGTCCAAATGCACGTGCGTCGCCGCCAGCACCGCTCCGCCCGCGTGATGTTGCGCTTCCACCAGCTTCTCCGTCAAATTCGGCCGGTGATGGTCGTAAACCACGGTAAGCGTTCCCACCACCACCTTGTTTTCCTCTTCTTCTTCCGAAACCAGGTAATCCCGGATCAAATCCCGCACGGCCTCCGAGCGATTCTTGTAACCTTTCGCCGCAATCGCCCGGTCAAACCGCTCCAGCAATTCCGGATCAATCGAAAGTCCAGTTCGCGCCAAATCAGACATCGCATTCCTCTGCGGGCCGCCACTTCGCCGAACCCGCCGTCAATTCCCACCTATATATAGCACGGGCGCAAACCACTGCCGCGCGGCCCCCGCGATTCCCGGCTCCCCGCGCCGCGCCACTTCTCGCGTCTAAGGGAAAGTATTACCGCGCTATCAGGGAATTCCCTGTAGCACGTTTTTGGAAAACGTGCTACATCTGCGCTCGCGGGACCAGAACCCTCTCTTGCTCTGCTGCCTTTCTCTGCGTCCTCGGCGCCTCTGCGGTAGATTGCCGTCTCCGCGGCGCCGGTTATATCCGCGGCTTCTGTCTGTTCGCGATGTTCCTGATCCACGACGATTCAGAAAGGCCCTGCTTTGATGCCAGGTTTAGAAAACGATACCCCGAAGTATTACGATTTCGTTGTTCGTGCTATCGCCGTTGTTCTCGAAATCCTGGTCTTATCCTCGGCGCTCTGTGCCACGAACGACGCCCCCCGCCTCACCGGAAGTGTCGTTGATTCATCCGGCGCGGTGATTGCCGGCGCTACCGTCGAGGTTCGCAGCGCGAACGGTACTGTACAAGCCACGACGCAGACTGACGCGAACGGCTCCTTCATTATTTCTGGACTCTCGCCGGGTAATTACCGGCTCGTGGTATCGAACCCCGGTTTGCAAACCAAAGAAATCCCCGTCACGATAGGAACCACCGCAGCGCCGGCCCCCTTGCGCATCTCTCTGGCAGTGAGCTCGGTAAGCACCACCATAAAAGTGCAGGGCCGGCAGGATAGCCTCATCGGAATTGCCGATTCCGCCACTCAGGGAACGGTGGGCGCAACGGAAATTCAGGATCGTCCGATTCTTCGTTCGGGAGAAATGTTGGAGGCGGTTCCCGGTCTCATCATCACGCAGCACGCCGGCGGCGGCAAAGCCAACCAATATTTTCTGCGCGGCTTCAATCTCGACCACGGCACCGATTTCGCCATTTTTCTCGATGGCATGCCGCTCAACCTGCCCTCCCACGCGCACGGCGAAGGGTACGCGGACATGAACACCGTCATCCCGGAATTTGTCGAGCGCGTGGATTACGAGAAAGGTCCTTACTACGCCGATGTTGGCAACTATGGCTCGACTGGGTCGGCCCATTTGGTGTTTTTCAAGACTCTCCCCGAGAACTTCATCCAGGTCGAAGGCGGCATGTTTGGCTTTGGGCGCGTCGTTTTCGGCGTATCGCGCAAGCTCGGCTCCGGCAATTTGCTTTTCGGCGGAGAAGCCTATCACGAGGACGGCCCCTGGACGCATCCGGACAACTATTACAAATTGAACGGCCTGGTAACCTACAGCCAGGGCGCAGCCGCCAATGGTTTCAGCATCACCGCCCGCGCTTACCGGGGAACATGGCACTCGAGCGATCAAATCCCGGTTACCGCCATACCCCTCGTTGGTTACTTCGGCGCACTGAACCCCACGGACGGTGGCGAGTCACAGCGTTACAGCTTGCAGGGTGAATGGCATCGCCAGGACGCACAATCCGAAACTCAAATTACGGCCTACGGTTTTTATTACGATCTGAATTTGTTCTCCGATTTCACTTACTTCCTGGATGACCCGGTCAAAGGCGATCAGTTCGAACAGCAGGACCGCCGCTGGGTGGCTGGTCTGGACGCGCGCCACACCATTTTCAGCCAATGGTTTTCCCACAAGGTAGAAGATACGTTCGGCCTGCAGCTCCGCAACGATTGGGTTCGCAACGGCCTTTACCGCGCGGAAGATCGCCTGCGCACCGGCAAGACCGATATCGTCGCCTGCTTCACCAACCCCATCCCCGACTGCGGCCCCGACGGGACCATCAACGGAAATTATCCGGCTTTGCCCGCGGACACGGACGTGAACAGATTTACCGACACCATGCTCGGTTTTTATGCGGAAAATAAAATCCAGTGGTCGGCAAAATTCCGCTGGGACTTGGCTATCCGCGGCGACGAAGCGATATATAACGTCACCAGCTTGACTCCCCCTTACCTCGCCACCGAATTGCCTGGCACTCCGCTGGTCAACTTTGACGCCAATTCCGGCACAGCCACCAAGTTCCTGCCCAGCCCAAAAGGCAGTTTGATTTTCGGCCCGTGGTCGAACACCGAGCTCTATCTACAGGGTGGATTCAGTTTTCACAGCAACGACGCCCGTGGCGCAACGCAACATGTGCAACCGATTTCGCCCGATAATCCTTTCCCAACGTCCTCCACCCCGATTTCACCCCTGGTCCAAACCAAAGGCGCGGAAGTCGGCCTGCGCACGCTGCTCGTCCCACACCTGCAAAGTACCCTTTCGCTCTGGTATCTCCACAGTAATTCCGAACTCCAGCAGGATGGCGACACCGGAGCGACCGTCGCTTCAGCATCCCCGAGCAACCGCTATGGCATCGAGTGGGCGAACTACTTCACCCCAACGGAACATCTGGTTTTCGATTTAGACATGGCGGACTCCCGCGCCCAATTTACCGAAACAGACCCCGATGACGCGGCCTATACCAACGTGGCGGGTGCTCCGTATCCGGTGCAAGGCCCGGGTGGCAAGCTTGTTCCTGAAGCGGTGAGGGTGGTGATTTCATCGGGCGTCACACTTCGCGACTACAAAGGTTTTACGTCAACCTTCCGCCTGCGCTACTTTGGCCCGCGCGATTTGACGTCCGACGGAATAAATCGCTCGGCCTCCACGCTTTTGTTCAATATGGGCCTCGCTTATCAATTTAATAAGCAATGGCGCATTTCAGCCGACCTTTTGAATTTGACCAATCGCCGCAATGATGACATTACCTACGCTTATGTCTCCCGAATTACGCCCACAGCCGCGCCCACATTCACCAACGTTTTCCACCCCGCCGAACCCTTCGAGGCGCGATTCGGCGTGCAATACCGCTTCGATCTCCCGCGATAATCCTACGTGCATTCCGCCGGAACTACCGGAGAAGCAAACCACGCGGCCCAATATCGCAATTAAAAAAATGTCATCCCGTTTACCCTGAGTGCGGTTGCGAAGGGAGCGCAGCGAGGCCTGCCTGCCGAAGGCAGGGACCTCTCCGAAGCGGTAACCCGGCAAGATGTTCTGTAGCGGCCGCCCCCGCCTCCGACATCTCGGCGTAACGCCGGACCTCCCAAACAAAAAAACATGTCATCCCGAGCGCAGCGAGGGACCTCTCCGAAGGGGTAACCCGGCAAGAAGTTCTGTAGCGGCCATCCCGTACCGGCTGTACTTTCCGCGTCAGCCCCTCGCAAACCCTAAAACCTATAATTCAATTCCGTATATCCCAACGCCCCATCCGCATTCACCGGATAAATCTTCTTGATCACGTCCCCGCCGATCGCATATCCAAAATACAATCCCACCGAAACTCCGTGCTTCCACTTATAATCCCCGCTGATATCGTACAAAGTCGCCAGCGAAGTCGCTCCATTCGAGGGCCTGCCGCTGAACCCAAACGTCCACGGCTGAAACGCTCCGCCGCCCGTGTACCACAAATCATTTTTGTTGCTCAGCCACAAGCCGTGCACGTCGCTGCGAATCACCAGCTTCTTCGTCGGGCGCAGCATCACTTCCGCGAACAAATCCGTGTTGTTCATCGAATTGAAAAAAGGAAATCGCGCGTACACGCGCGGCGTCGGCAATATCGCGAAAAACGTCCCATGCGTCCCGTCCGCCGCGTTTCCATCGCCGCTCGAATAATAATATCCGCCGCGAATCCAGGGACGCACCGCGCTGGCAAACGGCGGCTGCCATCCTCCCTCCGCCGCGAACGCCCCGGACCGCTGCGTCAATTGCCCCCAGCCGCCGCTCTGCAAAGCGCCCCAGCCCAGCACATCGAATTCACCCGCCGAATTCGTCGGCGCCGCCAGAATAAAATGCCCGCCGTACGTCCCGATATTGATCCCGCCCAAATCCGTGGCACGCGCCGCCGCCGGACGGTTGTCCGTCTTCACCACCGGCCGGTCATCGTTGTAATAAATTCCGAAAGCGCGCCACTCCGCATGGCTCTTGCCCAGCGTCACCTCGCGCGTCAACGCCACATACGTCACCGGCGTCTTCACCCATCCCCAACCATCCACCTGAAACACGCCGCGCGTCGGAATCGCGCTCACCGCCGTGAAAGTCCACGGGCCATTCTCATACGCAAACTGCACGCCATCCAGGCTGCGCATCACGTCCGAAAATCCGAAGTTGCCGATCAACCGCTGCCCGATGCGCTCCGCCTTCAGCGAAGCCAGCGTCGCGTCCTTCGGCTTCACCTCGCTTCCGTCGGTAAATTCAAAACGCCCCATGCGAAAACTCGCGTGCTCTCCCTTGAAGCGAAAAAATGCCTGCTTCGGAAAAATGAACGCCGTGTTTTGCGCTTTGTCGTTCGCCGCGTAATACGATCCGCCCAATCCGTACTGCCCCAGCGGCGCGGGATTCACCGCCCCGTTCGGCAGCCCCAGCAGCACCGGCGCCAGAAACTCGATGTTCCAATCGTAATTCGGGCGCACTTGCGAAAAGCCGAAGCGGATCACCGTCCCGGAATATCCGTAAAGGTTCTGGCCGGTCGGCGCCTCGAACCAGTCCCACGCTTCATACCTCTCGCGTATGCTCCCGGAAAATGTCACGCCGCCAATTTGAATTGGCGGCGCATCCGGCTCTTGCGCCTCCGCCACGCTCCCGGCCAGCAGCACCAACAAGAAACACCCCAGCAGCTTTTTCACCAGACCTCCAGATCGCGAAAAAAAACGCGCCACTCCCCCGCAAATCTCCAGCCCGGCCACCGCGCCGTTATCCTCGCCGGGCTCGCTCGACTAACTACCAACCTCTAATTTTTCTCGGTATCACAATTTTCATTCGCCCCGCGGCCAACACGATCCGAGGCGCAATCGTAAAAGTGGTGAGATTGTATTCAGCGGAATTTCCAACGCAATAATCGAAAACTACTAGAGGTAGTGCTTGTGTAACAGAGGCGATGCTGTTTCACAATTCACGGAAAAAGTGGAGTAAATGTCATCCCGAGCGCAGCGAGGGATCTGCTTTTCGATCGTTTTTCCGCAATCGTCTCAGCCGCTGAAGTACCAGTCTCGCGCCCTCGACTCTATGCGAAAACTCTTCCTTCCGTCAGGGCACGGCTTTAGCCGTGTCATAGCCCATGCAAAATCGGAAGCGGCTTTAGCCGCTGAGGGCACGCATTTCGAGTTCTCACATGAGCTCCTTCGCCGTCCCCCACTAGCACCTTTTCTGTCCTTCAGGCCAGCTTGCCGCGAACTTCGCGCTCTCTTACCCTGTCGTCACGCAAAATCTCATCCCCAGCCGCAGAACCAGGTCCCCCGCCGCTCGGGAGGCGAATCGCATGATTTCTGCCAAACGTCCATTCCCTGCTCCCGTGCTCGGCTGCCTCACCGCGCTCCTGCTTCTCCACACCGGATGCGCCGGCACGCACGGAGGCTACTCCGGCGGCGGCGGAGGAGGTGGTGGCACCACCACCGTCCTCTCCGCTCCCACCGGCCTCGCCGCAACCCCAGGCAACGCGCAAGTCGCGCTCACTTGGACGTCCACCTCCGGCGCCACCGGCTATTACGTCAAGCGCTCCACCACCACCGGCGGTCCCTACACACAAATCGCCACGGAAACCGCAGCCAGCTACACCGACACCGGCCTGACCAACGGCACAAAATATTTTTACGTAGTCGCGGCTTATAATTCGGCAGGAACAGGCCAGAACTCCGCGGAAGTAAGCGCCACCCCTGCGCTGCCTCCGCCGGCAACTCCCAGTGGCCTGGCAGCCACCGCTGGAAACGCTCAAATCTCCCTGACCTGGAACGCCAGCACCGGCGCCACCAGTTACCACGTCAAACGCTCCACCGCGAGCGGCGCCGAGACGCAAATCTCCGCGCCCACTTCCGCCAGTTACACGGACACCGGCCTCACCAACGGCACAAAATATTTCTACGTAGTTTCAGCGGTGAATTCCGGCGGCGAAAGCGCCAACTCCTCTGAAGTCTCCGCGACGCCCAGCGCCCCCGCCACTCCTCCAGCCACTCCCACCGGATTGCAAGCCACCGCCGGAAATGCGCAAGTAGCCCTCACCTGGAACCCTAGCACCGGCGCCACCAAATACAACGTCAAGCGCTCCACCTCAAGCGGCGGCCCGTTCACCACCACTCTCGCATCTCCCACCGCCGCGAATTACACCGATACTGCAGTGACCAACGGCACCGCCTACTATTACGTTGTCTCCGCCGTGAACGCCACCGGCGAAAGCGCCAACTCCGCGCAAGTCAGCGCCACGCCCGCCGCTCCCACCGCCAATGTCACTATCACCATTGACCCCACGAAAACCAAACCGATCTCGCCCTGGATTTACGGCATCAATTTTTATTCCGGAATCACCGGCGCGCCTCCCCAACTCACTTTCGACCGCGCCGGCGGCAATCGCTGGACGGCCTACAACTGGGAGACCAACGCTTCCAACGCCGGCAGCGATTACCTCTACGAAAACGACGACTATCTCAGCAGCAGCGCGGTCCCCGCGGAAGCCGTCCGCGTTTTCATCGCCGGCGATCAATCCAATAATCTCGCGAGCCTCGTGACCGTCCAGCTCCAAGGCTTGGTCGCGGGCGATGAAGCCGGCCCCGTCAGCGTCACCAATCCTCCCGACCTCTCCCGCTTCAAGCAAGTCGTTGACCAAAAATCCACCGTCTCCACCGCTCCCTTCACCGTCACCCCTCCCACCACCGACAATTACGTCTTCATGGACGAATTCGTCTGGGCGCTCGATCAAAAATTCTCCGGCGCGAATATCTTCGGCGCGAATCCCGCGCACCCCACCTTCGTCAGCCTCGATAACGAGCCCGAGCTGTGGAATTCCACGCACCTCGAAGTCCAGGGCCCCAGTCCCGTCACTTCCGATGACTACATCACGAAAACCATCACGCTCACCGAAGCGCTCAAAAAC
The DNA here is from genome assembly GCA_963804655.1 of uncultured Acidobacteriota bacterium. Classification (GTDB taxonomy): domain Bacteria; phylum Acidobacteriota; class Terriglobia; order Acidiferrales; family UBA7541; genus Palsa-295. The sequence goes on from CAWDRE010000006.1 coordinate 789,048, forward strand.
CAATTTCCGAACATGATAATTTTCGGCCCGGTCCACTACGGTTTTCAGGGCATCTACAATTGGCAAGGCGAGCTGAACGCCACTCCCAACGGCGCGAATTGGTTCCCCGACAAATATCTCACCGCGCTCGCCGCCGCCTCCGCCACCTACGGCAAGCCGCTTGTTGACGTTTACGATTTCCACTGGTACGCCGAAGAATATGACGCGAACGGAAACCGCAGCATTGACCTCTCCGGCGCCACGCTCACCGCCGCGCAAGTCCAGCTCATCGTCCAGAGCCCGCGCAACCTCTGGGATCCCACCTTCACCGATTCCACCAACAGCAATCCCTGGATCTACCAGGAACTCGGCAACTCCCCCATCAATATCCTCGGCCGCCTGCAATCCAAAATTAATTCCGAGTTCCCAGGCATGAAAATTTCCCTCACCGAATACGAAAACGGCGGCTGGAACCACATCGCGGGAACCATCGCGCAAGCCGACAACCTCGGCATCTTCGGCAGCCAGGGAGTTTTCGCCGCGAATTTCTGGCCGCCCAACGGCACTTACTCCTACGCTCTCGCCGGTTTCCGCGCCTTCCGCGATTTCGATGGCGCCGGCGCCAATTTCGGCGATACCTCGCTGCAATCCACTTCCAGCAACGTGCAGAATGTCGTCGTGTACGCCAGTTCGGACAGCGCCACGCCCGGCCGCTACGTTTTCGTAGCCATCAATCGCTCCGCCACGCAGCAGATCACGGCCATCAACGGCCCCTCTCTCTCCGGCACCGCCAACCTCTATCAAATCACCGCCGCCAGCGCGCAAAACCAGACCACCGTCCAGCCAGTTTCCATCGGCACGATGCCGGTAAGCGGCTCAACCTTGACTCTCACTCTTCCGGCGTTAAGCGTCACCACCATCGAGGTAAACTGATTCGCGCTAAAATCCCCGAACCCATTCACCATTGCCATCGCCGCATTGCTCCCAAGTACTAAGGCCCTTAGCACCTGTACCAAAACTGTCCTGCATCCTTCTTGCTGCAATTCCTCGCTCGTCGTACTGTGCCTCCACGCTAGTTTCGCCCAGCCATTCCTAAAACGTTCCAACACCTTGCCGCTGAGGAGACTGCTCATGTCCACGCTCAAGCCATTCCCTGGCCCCGACGAAACTCTTGCGAAACCAGATTCGCCAGGCGCTAGCCGCCGCGCATTCATCAGCGGACTCGGCCGCGCTGCCGCCGCTGCCTCCTTCGCCGTGAGCGCCACCGGTTTCAGCTCCGCCGCGGAAGCCGCGAGCGCCCAATCCAATTCCGCCGCTTCCACTTCCACTTCCAGCGCCGGCGCTCGCGCGCAACAAAGTTTTCAGAACCGCCGCAACGCCGCGCTTGCCGAATTGAACGTCCCGGTTCCCCAGCAAATCACCAACGGCGATGAACAGTTGTATCCCAACCGCATCGGCAATTATTCCAAAGGCCTGCTGCACAATAGCATCGGCGAAGCGGAGCCCGCGTCTTACAACAGCTTGTTGCAAGCCGTGCGCGGCGGCGAGCCGCAACAGTTCGCGCAAATCCTGCTCGGCGGCAATGCGCCTCTCGTTGACCCCCAATGCGGCCTGGCCTTCGATCTCGAAGGCACCGACTGCCACCAGCTCGCCATCGGCACGCCGCCGCCGGTCGCCAGCCGCCAAATGGCGGACGCCGCGGTCGAAAATTACTGGATGGCTCTGTGCCGCGACGTAAACTTCACCCAATACGGCAACGAACCGATTTCGCAAGCCGCGATCGCCGAATTGAATTCCCTCCCCGCTTTCGCCGGCCCGCACCCGGTCACTCCACAAAATCTTTTTCGTGGTTTCACCCCGGGCGACGCCCTCGGCCCTTACGTCTCGCAGTTCCTGCTGCAACCGCTAACCTACGGCGCCATTCCCATTACGCAAATGATGACCACCTACGTTCCCGGGCTCGATTACCTCACCGACCAATCTTCCTGGCTCGCCGTGCAAAATGGTCAAGGTCCGTTTGCCGCGAATCAAGCCGACCCCAACATTCAGCACATTCGCAACGGCCGCGGCATCGGCGCCTACGTTCACGTGGACGTGCTCTTCGAAGCCTACTTCAATGCCTGCCTCAAACTCGTTGATGTCGGCGCGCCGCTCGATTCCAATAATCCCTACGTCAACTCACGCACCCAAACCGGTTTCGGCACCTTCGGCAGTCCGCATCTGAAAACTCTCGTCGCCGAAGTTTCCCAGCGCGCCCTGAAAGCTGTCTGGTTCATGAAGTGGTTCGTGCACCGCCATCTGCGTCCGGAAGAATTCGGCGGCCTCGTGCACATGGCCAAAACCAATCAGGCGAACTATCCTCTGCATCCTGACGTCCTGAACTCCCACGCCCTCGCCGAAGTCTTCGCCAATAATAATTCCTACTTCCTCCCGCACGCCTTCCCCGAAGGCTGCCCGCAGCACCCCTCCTACGGACAGGGGCACGGCACCGTCGCCGGCGCGTGCGCCACCATCGTCAAAGCCTGGTTCAACGATCTCGCTCCGCTCACTTCCATCCCCGGCTTCACCATCATGCAGCCCAGCGCAGATGGATTCTCGCTCGTTCCCTATGAAGGCTCTGACGCGGGTCAGCTCACCATCGGCGGCGAAATGAATAAACTCGCGGCCAATATCGCCATCGGCCGCAATCACGCCGCCGTTCACTGGCGCCACGACTACACCGATTCGCTCCCGCTCGGCGAAGCGGTCGCCATCTCCGTGCTCAGCGACATGGCCAACAACTGGAACGAGAATTTCGCCGGTTTCTCGTTCACGAAATTCAACGGCCAGCGAATCACCGGCGTAGGCGCGAATTCCCGGTAGTATCCACTTCGCGATTGCGCAACCAACGCCAGTCTCACAAGTCTCCGTGCCCTCCAAGCCTTTCTCTGTGTCCTCTGTGTTAAATCTTTGCCGTAGCCTTCCTCTGCGCACTCTGCGTCTCTGCGGTAAAAGAAGCCAGCCTTATCCTTCGCGGTGTCCTCAGGGTTGAGTTTTTGCCGTAGCTTTCCTCTGCGCACTCTGCGTCTCTGCGGTAAAACAAGTCAGCCTTATCCTTCCCTGGAAATCAGGAACCACTTCCGGCGCGCGGAATACTTGCGTCACATACGCTTTCTCTTAAGGTCATTCCCGTATAACGATTTTCCCCACCCGTGTCGAATTTCCCTCCGAATTTCGACCGCAAGACCCTGTAGTCGTCTCTGCAACGCGTTGACGCACAGCCAGTTCCATTTTTCTCCGTAGTGTTTGGAACCGCGCTTGCACCTCTTCCGTGGGGTGACACATTCACCGCAGGAGGCCGTCGCATGAGAACGAAACATTTGCAGAGCTGGGTTGCCGTTTCAGCTCTCACCGGTTTTTTCTTGACGGGCGCGCCAGCCAGAGCGCAATCGGCAAACGCCCAGGACAATCGGCCCGCGCAAGATACCGAATTCAGTCGCCAGGATTTGGTGAACTTCAATCTGTTTCTAGACAGCCATCGTGAAACCGCTGACCGGCTTCGCAAACAACCCGATCTGATCGAAAACCAAGATTTCCTCAATAGCCATCCGGACCTGCAGAATTACCTGCAATACCATCAAGCTGTCCGCGACCAGATTCTGCAGAATCCGAACGCCTTCATGGCCCAGGAAGATCAGCTCGATGCTGAACGTGGCGACAACCCCGGTCGCGACGCGGACCACCGCGATGCGGACCGCCGCGACCTCGCCGAGTTCAACCGCTTCCTCGATACTCATCGCGAAACGGCTGAGCAGCTTCGCAAACAGCCCGACCTCGTCGAAAACGGGGAATTCCTGAAAGGCCATCCGGAATTGCAGGATTATCTGCAACAGCATCCGGGCGTCCGCGAGCAGATTCTCCGGAATCCGAACGCTTTCATGGCCCAGGAAGACCGCTTTGACAATCACGACAACTACAACGACCGCGACCGCGATGCGAACCACGAGGAACTGGCCAATTTCGACCGCTTCCTCGATACTCACCGCGAAACCGCCGAGCAACTTCGCCGGCACCCGGACCTCGCCGAAAACCAGGAATTCCTGACGAGCCATCCGGCCTTGCAGGCTTATCTCCAGCAGCATCCCGGCGTGCGCGATGAAATCAGGCAGAATCCGAACGCTTTCATGCAGGAAGAAGCGCGTTACGATCGGCCGCGTCCCGATGAAGATCGTGACTCCTTCAGCCATCGCCAGTTCGGAGAATTTCTCGGCAGCCACGCGGACATCGCGCGGCAACTGACCGAGAATCCTGCTCTGTGCAAAGACCACGATTACCTGCAGAACCATCCGGAACTTCGCGACTACTTGAGTTCGCACCCCGAAGTTCAGCAGCGTTTGACGGCGGATCCGCAGAACTTCGTCAAGTCTGCCCAGCAATTTAATACCAACCCCACTCCTGGACAGACCGTGAAGCCTCCGGCTCCGGTGCCCGACGCTACTAAACCCAAGCAGTAAAATCCGGCTGCTCGCGCGATTGGAAGGTCCGCTGCAACAGGCCTTCCAATCCGCGGGAGCCGTTTCGTTCGCTCGCCCTGCGTGAACGAACCGTTTTCCCAAGGAGTCGTCATGAAAACCAAAATACCCATGGTCCTGGCTCTCATCCTGCTCTCCGCGGTCCCCGCCTTTGCCGGCGGCGCAGACAAAAAAAAGCCGCCCGAGCGTGCCACCCTGCAAAAAATGGAAGCGGTTCCCTGCGGCGCTAAAGAAAAAGGCCTCACCGGACTCGGCACTCTGTGGGCTTCGGCAGGCATCACGCACGTAAACTCCGACGAGAAGCTTTGCCCGCAGTACACCGTGCTGACCGATGAGATGGAATATGACATTCGGCCCGCCGACCTTAAGCACGCCGTGATTCTTCCGGTCGGCAAGGAAATCGAGTTCAAGATCAAGAAGGACCGTATGTATCTGAAAATCCCGGACAGCAAGCAGAAGATGCAAACCTATGAAGTCGTCTCCATGAAGCAGACCAATTCAGACGCCAGCGTGAAAGACGCCGAGGCCAAAGCAGACGACCGCTAGGAACGCGGCACCCTGACCGATGCCACGCGTTACTGCAATACGCAGAACGCGTGTGCACCTGTTTTCGCCCGGTTCGCGCGCGCCCAGTAACAACACGCAATCCGGCCTACACGAATCAGGGTATTGTCGGGTGCCCTACAATGAATACGAGCCCAAAGGAGCGCAACATTGTGCCCTCTACCGACGCCAGCGGCCATATTGAGATGTCAGACAGGCCCCGGACCATTCTCATCGCCGACGACAGCCAACGCGTGCGCAAAATCGTCCGGCGCGCCCTCGAGCGCGACACCGATTTCACCATTTGCGGCGAAGCCGCCGACGGCGTCGAAGCCGTAACCAAAGCCAAGCAGCTACTCCCTGATTTAATTCTTTTGGACGTCAGAATGGCCCGCCTCAACGGCCTGGAAGTGGCCGGAATCCTCCGCCAGGCTCTGCCGAATCTGCGCATCATGATGGTCACCATGTATGCCGAAGAAATGCACGCCAGCCTCACTTCTCTCTTCCGCATTGATGATGTTTTTTCCAAAGCAGAAGGCGTGACCAGGCTGATCGAGCGCGTGCGCGATATCCTAGCGAACTAAATCCGCGAAATCCTCGTTCTCCACGGGCCGCGTCCCATCGCCGCCCGGCCGCAGCAGCTTCGCCGCAATCACCACCACGCACACGGCAATCAACGTATCGCGCACAAAACTGGTGATAAATACCAGCCCGTAATGCCGGCTGTGCAAAAAAGCTCCGCTGACGATCATCTGCATCGTGCGGCTCTCGATCGTTGCCGCGAGGCAGCAACTCGCCAGCACGCCCAGCCATAAATAGACTCGCCAGCCGGGTTTCCGCCACGCCCACGGCCGAAATCCGGACGCCTTCATCCAACGATCGTAGGCGTACACCAGCACGCACAACCCGATCGCCGAAGTGAGATATTGCAGGAAGTTGTAGCCCGTCATCATCGTTCCGAAATACTGGGAGAAGTACTGTCGCTGCAGCAGCGGCGTATGCCGCACAATCCAGCCGTTCGAATGCGTGCAGGAATCCCACACCACGTGCGTCCACGCGCCCATCACCACTCCCAACGCCACCAGCAACGCTTGCGTGATCGTCGCGGGAGGCGCCTTCAACTCCGGCTGCAGCGCCTCGCGGTGCGGGCTGGGCAACAGATAAACGACCGTCCCCGCCGCCCAATAGAAAATCAGCAGCACCAGAATCCCCGCCGGCAGCGAAGTGGAAAACGTTCCCAGCAAAGTATGCGAATGCCGCCTGAAATGTTCCGGCATCGGCAAATAATAACTGGCGTCCGGCACCATGCTCCCCACCACCAACGCCGAAAAAGGAATCCATCTCTTGAAGATAGCGCGAAGCGGCAAAACCGCCGCGGGATGAGAAAAGGTGAACGCCATAGCGAACTACCAGCCTACCAAACTTGCCCCCGCCCCCAATCCAAAAACAACCCCGCTGCGCCCCACTAAGCAGCCATCCAATAAAATCAATCGCGCAATCCCGCACCGTCCCCCCGGTCTTGTTGTCATCCCGAGCGCAGCGAGGGACCTCTCTTAATCCGTGAACGCCCCCGCACGCCCACCCGCCCCGTCCCCGCCCGCAACTCCACACCGCCCTCGCAAAGCTCGACGCAAACGCGCACCACGCTCCACTCCCCAACGAAAAAAAACATGTCATCCCGAACGGAGTGAGGGACCTCTCTTAAGCCCTGAACGCCAACACACGCCCGCCCGACCCATCGCCGCCCGCAACTCCACATGGCCCCCTTGCAAAACTCGCTGCAAAGGCGCATCACGCTCCATCCTCCAACAAAAAAAACATGTCATCCCGAGCGAAGCGAGGGACCTCTCTTAATCCGTGCATGCCAACACACGCCCACCCAACCCATCCCCGCCCGCAACTCCCCATAGCATTGGCGGAATTTCTCGTTCGCCAAGAACATTGACGGGTGGTATCGTCAAGCCGCAGAACCTAATGCCAACACTCGTGCACAACGTCGCTCGCAAGCCCGGCAATCCCGCAGCGCCGCGTACCGCACGTGCACAAACACCCCGCCGCTTCCCTCGCTTTCTAATTTCACTTCTGTTTTTTGGCCTCCTCTACGGCCACACGGTCGCGCCGGCATATGCCAACGATGCGCCTGCCCCGTCGCTCGGACCCGGCTTAACATTCGCCGTCGCTGATTTCGACGGCGACCGTCGTCCAGACCTCGCCAGCGTTCAAGCCCGACAAAACACGTGCGCCAGTTCCGACTACTCGATTCAAATAGAACTTTCCGACGTCGGACGGCAATCGCTTCACCTTCTTGCCCCCGTAGGCGGCCTCGTCATCGAAGCGCGCGACGTAGATGGAAATCACACCATAGACCTGGTTCTCTCCACCGCGTGGCGCAAACAGCCAGTCGCGATTTTTCTTAATGACGGCCACGGCACCTTTTCTCGCGCAGAGCCCGCTGCCTTTCCCGGCGCATTCAGCAAATGCCAGACAAATTTCCTTTCCGGCTCGAATCCGGCGACGGATGCGCTCGGCATATCGCCACAACCGGACGCTCGCATTTGCCCGGGAGATGACGATTCAACACTTGACCGATCGCCGGCGCGTTTGCTTCCGCCTTCCAGCGCAGGATTCCCTCCCGATTCCTTCCTGACGTCCCACTCCGGCCGTGCTCCTCCCTCCGCGGTTCTCCACTCCTGATTGCTCCGGCTTCCCCCATTTAGCCAGACCCAGGGAAGCCTCCACAAAAGTTAGCCTATCGCCAGACAGTTTTTTGCTCTGTCGCGCGCTGACTAATTTCACATCTCACTTCCCGCTTCTGGATGCTGCCCGGGACATAACAATGGAGCGACGCGATGCCACTCGATGACCTCTCAGAAACGCTGAAAGATTTGGCCATCAAGGTCTATTTGGTGCAGATCCCCGCGGTCCAGGAACAACGGGTCCGCGAGTTGGTCCAAGAACTGAAATCACTGCTGGACGTCGGCAGGACCACCGACGGAAAGCCGGTCCTATGAACTTGCGGCCAGCCACGCCCGAGTTTGTGAGCACACACGTACAAGTGGGAAGTCATGCCGATTCCGGCGTGTGCACGGAGGTGCACCGATGAAGCAACTAATTGAGGCGATTGCCAAGGCCCTGGTGGACAAATCGGACGATGTTCAGGTCCGTGTGATCGAAGGCGAACAAGTCACCGTCTTCGAGTTGCGCGTCCATCCCGACGATCTCGGTAAAGTTATTGGGCGACAGGGACGCACGGTTAAATCCATCCGCACTCTGTTGGGCGCCACGGCAATGAAGCAGCGGAAACGCTTCGTGCTGAACATCATTGAGTAGCACGTACGTCCAAAGCAATCCGTCAAGGTCGGCTCATGGATCGTAGTTGCAGCTTTCTCCGTTGTGGCAAACTCAGCGTTGCGACGCTGCAAGACGACAAATACTGTCTTGCGCCCTTTATCTTGGCTTGTTACCGGCATCTCGAACAGTCTCCCGAGTTCAGACCCGGATTCCAGGAGACGCAACGCGATGCCGAACTGCGCACCAGGTCGTTGGTCGAGCTCATTGATCAAGCCACTTCCGTCTGCCTAACCACCAGCGATTTGACCAACCAGGAACGCGGCCAGCTGCTGGACATTCTGCACTGGGCCAACGACCGCCTCTTGGATAGACCAAGCTAATCCCCAGCCACCGCCCCAACCAAAAAAACATGTCATCCCGTTTACCCTGAGTGCGGTTGCGAAGGGAACGCAGTGAGGGACCTCTCTTAATCCGTGATCGTCCTCACAAGCCCATCCGCCCCGTCCCCGCCCGCAAAGCCACGTAGTAGTGCGTCACCCTAACCAAAAAAACATGTCATCCCGAGCGCAGCGAGGGACCTCTCCGAAGGTTTACCCGCCAACGCAGGCACCCGCGACCCATCCCCGCTCCGCCTCCCGCAGGCAGGGACCTCTCCTAATCCGTGAACGCTCTCACAAGCCCCCCGCCCCGTCCCCGCCCCCAACTTCACACCATCCAACCAAAAACTACCAGAGAGATCCCTCACTCCGTTCGGGATGACAATCCTTCGTCGAACTCCCCTTCGTACCAGCCCTCGCTGAGGTCAACCCACTTGGGATTCCTAGCTTCAATCAGCGCAATCTTCTTCTCGCGCCGCCACGCTTTAATCCGCTTCTCCCTCCGGATCGCGGCATGCACATCCTCGAAAGCTTCGTAGTGCACCAGCCGAGTCACATTATATTTCTGCGTGAAACCCGCAATCCGCTTCTGCTTGTGCTGAAAAACTCTTCGCACCAGGCTGTTCGTCATCCCCACATACAAAACTCCCGAAGCGCTAGCCAGTATGTAAACGCAGTAGCTCTTGGTGTTGAACGCTTTTTCCAAGCCCGCATTCTACTGCGCCACCCCAACCAAAAAAACATGTCATCCCGTTTACCCTGAGTGTAGTCGCGAAGGGAGCGCAGCGAGGGACCTCTCTTAAGCCCTGAACGCGAACACAAGCCCACCCAACCCGTCCCCGCCCGCAACTCCACATGGCCCCCCCAAAGCTCGACGTAAAGGCGCATCACGCTCCATTCCCGAACGAAAAAAAACATGTCATCCCGAGCGCAGCGAGGGACCTCTCCTAATCCGTGATCGCCCTCACAAGCCCATCCGCCCCATCCCCGCCCGCAACTCCAAATCACCCTCGCGACAACCACCCCGCCCCGCCCAACTTTGACGCTGAACGGAAGCGCAACACAAAACTGCAAAGGGCAGAAGTCTTTGCATCGCTCAAAGCGCCGTAGGCGCGGCAGAAGTTAGCCCAGCGCGTAAGCGCTGGGAAAATCGCAGACAAATCGCGAGCGCCGTAGGCGCGACAGAAAACCACCCCAGCGCACAAGCGTCTCTGGCGCAACCCGAAATCTTTGTGGGTCGTGGCTTCAGCCACGACATAAACAAGCCGGCGCGCAGCGCCATTCCTTTCGCGCGTGAATTTCCCGCGTGTCCTCGAGTTGCTGCGCTCGATCCCGCGGTAAGTGCAACACAAAACTACGAAGGGCCGAAGTCTTTGCATCGCCCAAAGCGCCGTAGGCGCGGCAGAACTTAGCCCAGCGCGTAAGCGCTGGGAAACACACGAAAAGCAGGACGAGCGCCGTAGGCGCGACACAAACCTGACTCGGCGCGGAAGCCCCGGAAAAACCGGCGCGCAGCGGCCTTACTTTCGCGCGTGAATTTCCCGCGTGCCTCGAGTTGCCCTGCTCGATCCCTTCGCGCCTCATCGCACGCCAAGTTCGCGAACTATTCTATTTCGCGAGTCTAAATTCGAATTCTAGGCAGCTAAGTTGCGTTTTCTGGGAAGGACTCGACGAGCGAGCCTCAAAAGCTCGATACCGACGAGTATCAACAAAACTGTGACTGCATAGCCATTCAGCACAAGGAGCAGCGTCGCCGCTGACCCACTGATCGGAATCGAAGTTAATGAGCTCTTGAGAGCAACTAGTAGTGCAGGCATGTGCGACAGCATTGATATATCTGCGAATGCAACTTCGATAGGATTTGCGTTGCCACATCCGTCCACGATTGAACAAACGCTCAGCATCCGAAAATTCAGTGCTTCGATCGGAATTGCGGCCAACAGCGTGATGGGGATTACCCACTTCATTGCGACGCTTATATCACAGACGATTAAGCATTTCACGCAGCAATGAGAATACCGGGCTAATGGTTAAGGGGTTTGAGACACCTGAGAAGGCCAAAGGACGTTGGTCCGAGATTGTGAGAGAGTGTAGAAGATGCTTACTTGCAATCGAGGCGGTCAACTTTCTATCGCGCCATTCTCAAAATGCTTGAGTCCTGTTGCTCAACGCGCGGAGGAGAAAATCGTCGCTGTCACTCAATTATCACATCGGTTCCTGTCCTGATTAGTACAGCTGGCAGAGCATCAGCACAATTGGAACTGTGCCGCTGTATTGAATTCCGTGATAGGCTCTTGGAGCCAATGACAGATTCGCACGGACGATACCCACCTGCCAAGGCAGCGGCGGCTGAAGAGCGTCGTCGGCAGAGACAGATCATACTTCAACTGCTGCACCTACCCTGGAATTTGTTTATTGATGGTTTACGTCTGATGGGATTAATTGAAGGTTCGGCTGACTGGGATCTAGCTGTTACCGCTTGGCGCGAGTTCCATTCTCGGGACTAACTTTTCGGACGTACTGCTCTAAAGCCGCCCACCGGCGCCTTTGCTCCTGTGGTGGGAGCTTGGATAGATGTTTCTCAAAGACCCCGTGCAATTTGGCAGCTGCTTCTTCCGGATTCCCGGTCTTTTTTTTCAATTGGGCAGAACGGGCCATTCGCTGCTCCCTCCCGAGGTCTCGCTTACTGTTTCTGAGTATATGTGCTCCGCCGCGTAGCGTCAAGGCTACTCACGGATGTGGTTTACTATCACGCACATAGCCTGGTTATAGCGACTGTCCTTCACTGTCACCCAGTTGGTTTGTATTGGCGGCAACAACACTCAGCGCACCCAGACTCCGCGACAGGTCTATCGGAAAAGATGTCATAACCCCGTGCCGGCAGCAGGGCATCATCCACTTTCATCGCGTTCGCCGCGCGAGCATCCCTATTGTGGACAGAAAAGCAATGACCGCACTGGCATTGCTCCCGTGCTAGCCGATCTCTGTCGTCGAAACACTTTTGGAAATCGCGCAAGTCATCCGCATCAGTGATGATTTCCCATCGGTCGAGTACGATGTCGGTCTTACGAACGATGGTGCCAGCCGCGTCGCGGGCGATCAAAAAATGGTTGACGATGCGACCGTCCTGAGAATAGATGACCTGCATGGCATCCCAGCCTTGGGTCGGGTGCGTTCCGGATCTGTAGGTCACTGTGATTGGGCGCTGTTCCAATGTTTGCATGCTACAAGCCTCTCTTTCCTGATACTAGCAGCGGGCGAAACAAAAGCAAAGACTAAAATTGAGGGCGGCCCACCCGTTCAATCACCGCAATGCTGACTGGACGCAAGATTGTTCGGCCCTCGCGTTTGCAGTCGCACTCTGACGTGCCCCAACGGATGCAAAGGCGCATCACGCCCCACGTTACAACCAAAGAAACATGTCATCCCGAGCGCAGCGAGGGACCTCTCTTAAGCCGTAATCGCCCTTACACGCCCACCCGACCTGTCCCCGCCCGCAACTCCAAATCGCTCTCGCGACAACACCACGCCCCGCCAAAGCAAAAAAATCGCAGAGAGATCCCTCACTCCGTTCGGCATGACAATCCTGCGTGGGAGCTCAATTCGTACCAGCCGTCGCTGAAATCAACCCACTCGCGATTCGTACATGCAATCCGCTGGCATGAAAAACCGCCAATCCCAGCCCTCCCTGAAACCAAAAACACACACTCCAGCAATCCAAGCAATTTCTGCAACTTAGCCCCGCCATCCAACCCCTGCTTGCCTTCTGTTAACCAATGTGATAACGTAACCAGGGCTTCAATCACGCCCAACGAGGAATCGGCCATGGCGAACCACAAAATCACCCCCATCGCTCAAAGCCTCCCTGGCTCCATCCCCAACGCCCTCCCGCGCATTTCTAACCGCAACAACACCTCATTCAAAATCCGCCGCAACTCCCTGAAAATAAACCCCGAACCAAATTCTAATCGCAACACCATCGCCATCCGTCAGGCCACCTCCACAAATCTCGTCCCACAAATCACCAATCAGCAGTCCTCTCCAGACAGCCGCCGACAAATCGCGAATCACCCCCCGCGTCGGCCGCAAACTCAGCGCCGCGGGCGCACTCCCGCCGCAAATCACGCGCCCCGCACCAGTTTCCGCCGCGAACTACAATGTTACATCCGCCTCTTGCCCGTCACGAACCTGCCTGCCCGGCACGCAGGTCACCAGTCACAAATCACGAATCACGCGCTTTCTAATCGTCACACCTCGCGATTAGAAAGCGCCGTAACCTCCTCAAAACAAACAACCGGCACACACTCTAATCGTCAATTTTTGACAGACTCAGCGCGCAACATCCCAACAAAAAATCACGACACCCGCAGCGCTCCAGCAACCTTCAACCGCCAACTTTGCCGCAAATTCAGCCCCACCGGGCACCAATCACGAATCACCAATCACCACTCACCGGCCACGAATCACAAATGGCCGCTCAGCGATCACGCTGTAACTTTGAGCTTTCAACTGTCAACTTTCGACTGTTAACTTCTCCCCACCACGTCCTTGCCCGGCGATTCTGTGTGCCTCATAATGAAGTGGGCGTACGGCGGGGCATGAAGAAATCGTTTATTTTTGTGTTGGCGGTGACGGGCGGGCTAGCAGGCTTGGCCATCGGTCTTGCCGCGGGACGTTCCGGGCAACCGCATTTGCGCGGGCTGGCGGCTCCGTTCACGTCCGCGCGGCGCGCCGCGGCCGCCGCCATCGCACCGGCGCATACACCGGCGTCCCCGGCTTCGAACGGCAATCCCACCGAGAGTTTACACGCACAGGCAGACGCACAGGCAGGCGCTCCGGCGAGCGATCCGTCAGTTGGCTCAGCCGCCGAGCCACTGGCCGGTTCATCGGCCGACGCCTCCGGCGAAGAACGCGTGGTGCGCTTCGCCAGCAATCCGCAGCCGATGCCGCCCTTCCTGGTCAACGATCTCGACGGCAATCCCGTTTCCACCGCCGCGTGGAAAGGCAAAGTGGTTTTCATCAACTTCTGGGCTACCTGGTGCCCGCCGTGCCGCGCCGAAATTCCCGTCCTGATTGATCTGGCGAATCGCTACAAAGACCGCCTGCAAATCGTGGGAGTTTCGCTGGATGAGGACGATCCGCAGGAAGTGAAAAAATTCGCGGAGCATTTCGGCATCAACTACCCGATCGTGATGGCCAGCCGCGAAATCGTTGCCGAATATGGCGGCGTGCCGGCGCTGCCCACCTTGTTCGTGGTGAATACCGATGGCAAGGTCGTCCAGAAACACGAAGGACTTTATTCCCAAGAGCTGTACGAAACCGAAGTGCGCCTGCTGCTGGGTTTGCCCGCCGACGCCGAAGTGGAAACCTTTGTGGATCAAGGACAAATTTTCCTGAAGAACGCGGCGCTCGCCACGGAATTGCCGGACGTGGACTTCAGCGGCCTGACGCCGGAATTGAAGAAAGCAGCGCTGAAGCGCCTGAATTCGGAAACGTGCGATTGCGGCTGCCGTCTGACGCTGGCGCAATGCCGGATCAACGACACTTCCTGCCCCATCAGCAAAAAACTTTCCGCGAAGGTGGTGCAAGAAGTGGCCGCGGGAACCGCCGCGCCCACGTCCGCGCCATTGTCCGCGCCGATACCGGGCGTGACCGCGCCGCCGCGCGCGACGCCGCCACCCGCCGCGGCCCCAGCACCGGCCGCGCCCGCAGCGCGTGCGCCCGCAACGTCACCTGCGCCCGTCGGCTCAACCCAAAATTAGCTTACGCGCAGTGCGGCAACCGGCAAGTTTTGCGGCAAGCAGCGCGTTTTGCGCGCCGCAAAACCGATCGCGAGGCGGCCCAGCGATTCCCGCGAGTCGCGCGAGTTACTGGTCGTAACTCTCGCACAACTGCAACTGCACGATCGCTTCGTTCGTGGCTTTCAGCGCGTCCACTTTGTGCCCGCCGAAATCGTGCCCCGCGCGCTGCAAATGCTGATTGGCCCGCCGCAACGCCGCGATCGCGTCGCGAATCTCCGGATGCAGCTCCGCGGGCGGCGCGGCCGGCGCCGTCAGCGGAAAACTCAGTGCCAAAATCAGCGTTACCACCGCAAATACGCCCGCCATCCGACGCTTCATCAATCTCTCCTCCCGAGCGAATATCGCAATGCAGCCTTCTTGCTGATTTTAGTGCGCCGGGTACCCGCGCGTCACACAAAATCGCATTCTGATTCGCAAGAAATCAATCATTGTGGCGAGACAGATGGTTGGGGCACAACGGACGCCTGCGGCGCGACGGATGGCGGAGGGGCGAGGGATGGTGGAGGCGCGACAAATGGTTCATGCGATGCGGAAACCACGATCGGCGCCGGGGGCGCTAGGGATTCCACGTTCGAATTCAGTATCACCAGATCCACGCGCCGATTCATCGCGCGCCCCGCCGCGGTTTCGTTCGAAGCAGCGGGATAGTATTCGCCGTAGCCGGAGGCGGAGAGGCGCTCCGGCGCGATCGCATACTTCGTGATAAAAAGCTTGATGATTTCCGTGGCGCGCGCCGTGGATAGCTCCCAATTGGAATCGAATCGTTGACTGTGGATCGGCACATTGTCGGTATAGCCTTCGATGCGTATGCGCATACGCTCCGGCCCAATCACTTTCACGATCGCGGACAGGGTCGGCAGCGCCTGTGATTCGAGCGTCGTCGAACCGCTATCGAAGAAGCCTGCTTCCCGCAGACTGACCACTACCCCTTCCTTCGTAGGCGTCACCGAGACGGTGCGTTTGCGAATGGGCGCGGCGAGCGCGGCTTCCAGACGCGCCTGAATATCCAGCATGTCCGGGCGATCCAGATCCGTCGCCAGCCTGCCGAGCGGCGGATTCACCAGGCGGCCCAGGGCTTGCAGGCGTTGCACATTTTCGATCATTTGCACGTCGGCGAAGGGCATCGGTTCGGTGTGCGCGAGTTCCGGCTTGGAGTTCGAGGAATCGAAAATGCCCATCTGTTGGAAGGCCACTTGAATCGCCATGGCGAGCTGTCCGGCCTTGCGCTTATCCACCTGCGCCGAGGAGTACAGCACAACGAAAAAGGCGAAGAGCAGCGTGATGAAATCGGCGTAGGAGACCAGCCAGCGGTCGTGGCTGGAATGCTCGACTCTTTTCCGTCTTCGCCGGCGGAATCTCATCGCGCTGGTTGCCCGGCTTTGCGCTGTGGTTGCGGAGGTTGGTCATTCGAAATGAAACTCAGCAATTTGGTTTCGAGCATGCGCGGGTTCATCCCTTCCAGGACGGAGATCACGCCTTCCAAAATGATTTCGTGGCGCAATTCTTCCTCGCGCAGGCGGATTTTCAGTTTGCCGGAAGCCGGCAAGAAAAAAAGGTTGGCGGAACCCACCCCGTACACCGTGGCGACGAAAGCCACGGCAATTCCCCGCCCCACTTCGTTGATGTTGTCCAGATGCTGCATCACCTGGATGAGGCCCAGCACCGCGCCGATAATCCCGACGGTGGGAGAGAAACCGCCGGCCGATTCGAAAACGCGCGGAATGTTCTCGTCGCGTTCCGCGCGGTTATCCAGATCGAGCTGCATGATGTTGCGCAGCTCCTCGGGCTCGGTGCCATCCACGGCCAGCATCAAAGATTTCTTCAGGAACGGGTCTTGAATTTTATCCACTTCGCGATCCAGAGAGACGATGCCGTCCTTGCGCGCCTTGTGCGCGTACCCGACCATCTCTTTCACCACCTGCAGCGGATCTTCGCCGGGTTCTACGAAGACGGTCACCAAACTGGCAAACGCAGCGCCGATTACGGACAGGGGAAATTGCAGCATCACCGCGCCGAGGGTGCCGCCAAGGACGATCAGCGCGGCGGTCGGCTGCACGATCTGCATGATTTTCCCGCCCTCGAGCGTGAGACCCAGAAAAATCCCGCCCGCGGCGACCAGCACTCCGCCTAAGCTGCCCTTATCGAGACCTTTAGTCATCGCGGGGCTTTTCTTCGCCGGCGGGAATCACGGCCGCAGAGGCTCCATCCGCGACGTCGCCTGGTTTCGCCGCACTGGGAAACCCGGGCGCGATTCGCCGGAACGAGTGGATGTGGAATTCGTGCACGCGCTGCAGAACTTCTTCGACGGACTCGCGCACCACCAGTTTCTCTCCGGTTAAAAGCGTGATGACGGTGTCCGGCGCGTTTTCGATGAATTTGATCAGGTCGGCGTTGACGACCAGCGGCCGGTTGTTCAAGCGAGTGAGATGGATCATTAGATTTTCTTCATGCCGCGCGCGCGAATAGGTCCCATGCGAGTAGGCACGAGGCGTGCCACATGGAATGTATCGGCGAGCCGCGCCAGTCAGTTATCGCGCGTGCATCAAATCGGTCCAGAGTGACACGTGCGGTGTGGGCCGGTTTATCCGAGTTCGCGGCGGCGTCTTTTGGCAGGCCGTTTGCATTTCTCCAGAATGCTGCGCTGGCAGGGGCTCGCACGCGCATGCAACGGGACAAACTTGCCGATTGCAGCAGACGGCGGCGCACGCGGCAAATAATCACCAGGCCAGAACTGGAGAGGCTACTTCCACGCCAACGCTCACACTTTCGATGATCGTAAAAGACGGGGCACGCGACCTGCCGGAATGCCTGGCGAGCGTCGAGGGCGTGGCCGGCGAAATCGTGATTGCCGACACCGGATCCAGCGACGGCTCGGTGGAAATTGCGCGGCGCGCGGGCGCCCGAGTATTTTCGATTCCCTGGGAAAACGATTTTTCAAAGGCCAGGAATTTATCGCTGGCGCAGTCTACCGGGGATTGGGTGTTGATGCTTGACGCCGATGAACGGCTGGACGCCGGCGCGGCGAGCGTCCTGCCGGCGCTGCTGGCAAACGAAAACGTCTGCGGGTACCAGGTAACCATCCGCAACTACGTGCACAGCCTGCAAACCAAAATATGGGACCGGCCTGCGAAGCCCAACGATTCCGCGTATGGACCGGCGCGCGATTGCGCCGCTTACGTGGACCACGAAAACGTCCGCCTGTTCCGCCGCCATCCGGAGATTTACTTCACCGGCCGCGTGCATGAGACCGTCGGGTGGCAAATTCTCGGCGCAAAACGCCAAATCGCAAGCTCGCGCCTGCTGATTCACCACCTGGGCATGTTGCGCGACGCCGAAGAGCGCGCGCGGAAGCTGCTCTTCTATCGCGACCTGGGCCGTGAAAAAGTCCGGGACATGCCGCAGAACAGCCAGGCTCATTTCGAGTTGGGTGTCTCGGAGCTGGAAAACTTCGGAAACGTGCACGATGCGCTCGCTGCCATTCAAAAAGCCTGCGCCCTGAACGCGCAATTCGGAGTCGCCTGGTTTTTTGCCGGCGTATGCCATTTTCGCCTCGGCGATTTCCCCAGCGCGCTGGGTTGCTTTCAGCGCGCCGAACGAGCCGGGCACCCGACCGCGGCCGTGGCTGAAATGGCCGGCGACACGCAGTACAACCTCGGGGATTACGAAGAGGCCGTGGCCGGATATCGCCGCGGGTTGAAGCGCGATCCTGGCAGCGCGACACTCGAGAGCAAACTCGGCCTGGCAGAAGCGCGCGCTGGGAATCCGCGCGCAGGGCTCCGCCGGATACGCAACACCATCGAGCGGGAGCCGGCCAACCCGGAGTTATATGACCGGCTCATTCTCGTCAATGTGTGGCTGAACAATTTGGCCCAGGCAGCCGAAGCCGCGGAACGTAAACTGAAGGCCGCGCCGGCTAGCCCGGAAGACCACACCCGCGCGGCCAGCATCTGGGCGCAAATGAAACAGTGGCAGAAGGCGGCGAGCGTTCTGCGCGCAGGCATAGCCGCCTTTCCGGATTCGGAGCAACTGCGCGCGAATCTCGCCAAGATTGAACCTCTGCTGAATACCGAAGATCCAGGCGCAAACCTGCCCCAAATCATTAAAGTCCTCTGACCAAATGCCGATTGGCGCACTAAGGAGAAGAAAGCAATCCGTTCGGTGGACCTGCAGCCTTCGGCGCGAGGGTAGAACCCGCCGGTGAGAAAGGCTCCCGACCGCAAAGCGGACAATTGCAGCAGATAGAAGGAGCTTTACAATGTCACTCAGCGTTCTAAATAACATCCCATCCCTGGTTGCCGAAAATTCGCTAAACAATACGCAAGCGAGCCTGGACACCACGCTGTATCAGCTATCCTCCGGGTCGCGTATTAATAGCGGCGCGGACGACGCAGCGGGCCTGGCAATCGCCAACGGACTGGAAGCGAACGTTACAGCGTTGACGCAATCGGTGGCGAACGCCAATGACGGCGTCGGCAGCTTGCAGGTTGCCGATGGCGCGTTGGGGCAAGTCACCACGCTTCTAAATCGCGCTGTGACCCTGGCGACCGAAGCTTCCACCGGCACGGTTTCCAGCGCGCAACGCGGCGCACTAGACGCCGAATATCAGCAGATTCTATCGGAAGTGAATAATATCGGCTCGAACACCACTTTCAACGGCGCGACCATTTTCGCCGCTGCGGGCACGACCACCACCTCGATCTTCTTGAGCGATTCCACCACGGCGGGCACCACCACGATCGGCGTAAACGTCAGCGCGCTTTCCGCTTCGGCCCTGGCCGTCGGCGGAACGTCCTTGACCGGCACTCCGGGCGCGGGCGGTGTGACCGATCCGGAGGCTACATTGACGCTGATCAATGCGGCCATTTCCACCGTCGCTCTCGACCGCGGGACCATCGGCGCCGGCATCAACCGGCTGCAGGCGGCCAGCAACGTGCAGAATAATGAAATTCAAAACCTAACGTCGGCGGAAGATCAAATCACCGCTGCCGACATACCTACGGTGGTGGCGAACCTGTCGAAATTCTCGATCCTGGAGCAGACAGGCATTTCGGCGCTGGCGCAGGCCAATACTCAACAGCAACAAGTACTGAACTTGCTGCACTAAACCGCAGCACCCTTGGAGGACGTCCTGAAACGATGAGGATGTCCTCCGGGGTTTCATCCGATTATCCGGCATTTGCGTCTGGCCCATCGGCACGAGGCGTCATTGCTCATGAAATTTAAAAAAACGGAAAGTTCGCGGCTCGGGAATTCCGCGCGCCGCGCATGTGCGCACGCTTTCCCGCGCATTCACGGGCGGGTCCCGTGGCGAAGCAGCACGCGGAGGACAGCTTGAGCACAACCAGCATCGGCGCATCCGTACTGGCAGGCTCGCAGTCAACCACCAGCAGCGGAGGATTAGGCGCCGGCATTGACGTCAGCGAGCTAGTGAGCGCCGCGCTGGCGAATCAGGACGCGGAATTGGCGATCATGCAGGGGCAGCAAACCACACTTTCGAACCAGCAGACGGCGCTGACCAGTTTCGCGACGGACGTGCAGACTTTGCAAACCGCGGCCTTCGCGCTCACCGATCCCGCCGGGCAATTGACCGACGTTTCCGCAACTTCCTCGAATTCAGGCGTGCTGACCGCCAGCGCCACCTCCGGCACCACCAGCGGCACGCATTCGATTGTGGTGACCAGCCTTGCGACCACTTCGTCCGCATACTCCGGCGTCGTCGCCACCAGCTCCACACCCATCGCTACCGGCACAATCTCAATTCAAGTGGGCGCCGCCGCAGCGGCGACGGTCACCGTGGATGGCACAAACAACACGCTCGACGGCCTGGCGCAAACGATTAACAACGCCAACCTGGGCGTCTCGGCGAGCGTCATAAACGACGCCAATGGCGCGCGGCTCGCCATCGTGAGCAACACTTCGGGCGCTCCGGGAAACCTTACAATTTCTTCTTCCACGGGTTTGCCAAGTTTCACGCAAGCGGTGCCGGGCGCGAATGCCGCGCTCACCGTGGACGGCATTCCAATTTCCAGCACCAGCAATACAGTGACGGGCACGATTCCCGGAGTGACTCTGAACCTCGCGTCGCAATCTCCAGGGACGGCGGTGACGCTCTCGGTGGGCCCGGACGTCACCGAGCAAGAAAGCGCCGTCAATTCTTTCGTCAGCGCGTACAACACCGTGATCGGCGACCTCAACACGCAATTCTCCATAAGCTCGACGACCAACGAGCAGGGTCCGCTGGCAGCCGACAGCACCATCGAACTGGCGCAAGGCCAGATCCTTGGCGCGGCATCCTTTGCGACCAGCGGAAACGGCGCCATTAATAGCCTGGGGGACCTGGGCATTACGATGAACGACGACGGGACGTTGTCCGTGGACACCTCGCAACTTGGCGCCGCGCTGCAAACCAATTCCGCGGCGGTGCAATCGTTTTTCCAGGCGTCCAATCCGGGCAGTTTCGGCGCAAATCTCTCGACGGCGCTGAGCGGGCTGGCGGACCCGGTGAGCGGCGCGCTCACCCAGGACGCCAACGGACTGGCGCAGACGCAAACGGACCTGACGCAACAGATCAACGACTTTGAAACCCAGATCAGCGCTTCGCAAACGCAGTTGACCGCCGAGTACGACCAGGTGGACGCAACCTTGCAGGAGTTGCCCCTGCTGCTCTCGCAAATCAATTCGCAACTCAGTTCGCTGGGCGCCTCATGAGAGACGCCGCGCGCGCCTATCGCGAATCGGCCGTCCGCGGAGCCAGCCCCGTCGGCTTGATCGTGATCCTTTACGAGGAAGTGATTCGCTCGATGCGCAAGGCGCAGCGCGCGCTGGCCAGCGGCAACATCGAAGAGCGCACGCATTCGCTGAGCCATGCCATCGCGGTGGTGGGGCACCTGCAAGGCGTGCTGGATTTCACGAAAGGCGGGCAAGTGGCCAGCGATCTTGCGGTGTTTTACGATCTGACGCGCGGGAAAATGCTGGAAGCGAATGTGCGCGCGGACGACCAGATCATGGAAACAGTGGCGACGGAGTTTGCCAAGATCAAAGAGGCCTGGCACGCCGTGGACCGCGAGGTCACGGGCCAGCCGGCCGAACCGCACGAGGCGCGCGAGGAACTTGTTCCGGCACTGGCGTCGGCCAGCGCCCGGCGCGAATCCGGCGCCGCCGAGCGCAGCCGGAGCGCGCGTTCATGAGCGAAGCAGCGCTCGAGACCCTGCGCGCAACCCGCGAGTATTTTCGGGATTGGCTGGAGCACGCCGCGAAGTCTCCCGACCCGGCGTCGCACGCTCCGGGGACGATGAAAATCATGGCGCGCCGGCTCAAACAGGCGGAGAGCGCGCTGAAAGAAGCCTCGCCGGCACTGACAGCGAGCGGCGAGTGGCAGCAAAACGTGGCGGAATACGTCAAGACGCTGCGGGAATTGCGCGCCAGGCTCGGCAACCTCGAAATTACCCTGCGCATACGCACCGCGCAGATGGCGCAGAAGCGCACGCAGCTGGACGCGATTCATTGCTGGGCGGACCTGGCAAAACACATCGGCTAGTTTCTTCAGGCGTTCCTGAAAGTTTGCAGCCCTCGCAGGCGACAGCAGCGATTCCCACACAATTCCACAGAATTCCACGGGCGAATATTTTGCGACAAGATGAAATGGGCGGCTACTGAATGAAATCGAGGAGATTGGGAAGGTTCAGGATATTGCCTTCCGCCTCGATCAGGGTTTGATAGGCGACTTCGGCCTGGCTGAACGTGGTGGTGACCTTGGCGATATCCGCTCCGGCGATGTCCGTTTCCTGCGTGGAGAGCTGCACGCTTTCGCTCGCCAGATACGTGCTGGTGGACTGCAACTGGTTCAGGGTCGCGCCGTAGGCGACGCGCGCGGAATCAAACTGCGAAGAAGCCTGCCCGAAACTGACGTTCGCCGCGGCGATCCCCGAATTGGTCTGGATGGCGGTGATTAATTGATTGATGGAGCCCAGCAGACTGCCGGCGGGATTGAGGAAGAGCTGATCGCCCGGCACGTTGACGGCGACGCTCTGGCCACTCGCGATTTCGACGGATGCGACGGAGCTGTTTCCGGAATAGGTGACGCCCGCGGGCGCCGTGCCGTCCAGCGCAAAGGGAGTGGTTTCGACCAGGGTGCCGGCAAATAGATAGGTGCCGTTGTAGCTGGTGTTGGCGATGCCCACGAGCTCCTGCTGAATTCCCTGCAATTGTGAAGCGATGGCCTGGCGCTGGCTGTCTGAAAGATCGGAATTCCCCGCTTGCACGCCGAGGGTGATGGCCTGATTGATGTCGGTCACCGCGGAGCTCAAGGCGGAATCCGCGGTCTGCAAGCGGGTTTGCAGGTCGCCGATGTTCGTCTGGAAAGTATCGTTCTGCGCCTGCGCCGCGTGATTCAGCACCAAGGCTTCGGTGCCGGCGGGATTGTCCGAAGGGCTATTGATGCTGCGGCCGGAAGCAAGCTGCAAGTCCGCCTGGTTGAGCTGTTGCTGCACCGTGTCCAGGCCGGCGAGCAGGTCCGGAAGAATATTCGGATTCGCGCGCATGCTGCTCATTGCGTGGCCGTGCCCAGGGCGATGGCGGTTTGAAAGAGCGTGGCGATGACGCCGGCCACGCGAGCCGCGGCGCCGTAAGCATTCTGATAGAGGACGAGGTTCGCGCCTTCCTGGTCCAGCGAGACGCCGGAAACGGAATTTTGCTGGTCTTGCAACTGCTGGATGATCAGTTGCTGGCCGGAAAGCGAGGAAGTGGCGTTGGCGGTGTCGTTGCCTACTTGAAAAACGAGCGAGGAATAGTAGTCAATCGGGTTTTGCCCGCTGACGATCGGCGCGTTCTGCAGATTAGCAAGCGCGGTGGCGTTGCCGTTGCTGCCGGCGGTGCCGTCGGAGCTGGCCGCGATTTTCGAGGGATCGGTGATCGCGACGGCCAGGTTCAACGCCGCGCCGGCTGTGGTTGCGGGAGGAACGAAGAAGTTGCCACCGGCGGCGCCGTTCAGATCGAAGCCTGCGGCGTTCTGGGTGTTGACAGCGGCGGCGATGCCGGAAGCCAGAGTGTCGAGTTTGCTGGCGAGCGCCGGAACTTCCTGATCGCGCAGTTGCAGGTATCCGGCAAGGTTTCCGGACTGGATGGTTGCAGTGATGTCCGCGCCCTGCGCGTACACATCTTGGAAGCCGGTGGTGGTGTTGGTTTGCGTGGAGAGGTTGAAACTCTGGCTGCCGGTAACGAGCAAGGTGCCGCCGCTGGTGGTGAGCGTGAGGCCGCTCGCGTCGGCAGTGATGGATTGCACGTCCACCAGCTGGGAAAGTTGATTGACGAGCAGCGCGCGCTGATCGAGCAAAGAATTGGGAGTTTGCCCCGCGCCGGAAGCCGCGGATATCTGGCCGTTGAGCGTGGCAATCTGCGCGGTGAGCGTATTGATCTGGCCCACGGTCTGCACCACGCCTTGATCGGCGCTCTGCTGCTGCGTATCCAGCGCCGCGGCGGCTTGATTGAATCCGGCGGCGAGGCTTTGCCCATCGCTGATGACGCTCTGGCGCAAGCCGGCATTGGTGGGATCGGTAGCCAGTTGCTGGAAGGAATTAAAAAACTGGCTGAGCAGGGTTTGCAGGCCGGACCCGGCCGCTTCGTTGAATACGGGCTGAATCTGATTCATGCCGTTGACGAAAGTATTGAGCTGGCCCTGCGCTTGCGATTCCTGATTCAGGCGGAGTTGCAAAACGTTGTCGCGAATTCCCTGCACCCCGGTGAGGTCCACTCCGGTGCCAAACTGCAGGTCGCCGTAGGTGACCACGGGACTTTCCTCGAGTTCAGCCACTTGCCGCGAATATCCGGGAGTATTTACGTTCGCGATGTTGTTGCTGGTGACGGCGAGCGCGCCCTGATCGGCCTGCAACGCGGATACCGCGGTGAATAGCGCGCCGCTCAGGCTCATGCGCGCCTCGCGGCCCCGGAGCCGGTCTGCAGCAGCGACGGAGGTGCGTACATGGGAGAAAGCGTGGCCATCGCGTTGGCGAGAACTTTCAGGGTGCGCCGCGTGCCGTCCAGCAGGACCGAGTGCACGTGGCTTACATGCCGCATTTCGCCTTCGGCGACCGCGAGGTTGATCAAGACCTGGCGCAGGCGCGCGCCGCTGGCCGGCTCGAGGCTTTGAATCCAGGAACTCAGCGTGCCATCGTTCACCGGCTCGTTCGCGCTGATGGATACCGCGCGCCAGGCGGCGATGCGTTCGGACTCAATCTCGCGCAGCTTTTCACACAGCGAAGTCTGGCGGGAAATGTGGTCGTAGATGGCCTCAACGTCCATGCCCACAAAAGCGGCTCGGCAGGCGCCTAATTCTTCGGTGAGCTCGTGAAGCAGGACGAGCTTGCGTTCGAGGGCGCGCGTGAGATGAGTGATTTCTTCGGACATCAGTTAAGCCATGGTGTCGAGTTCGTGTTTCTCGATTTCATCCGCTCCGGATTCACCGGAAGCGGCAGCTTCCCCCGGCGGCGCGGCTGGCGCGGCCTGGGCCCGCGCTTTTTCTTTCGCTTTGCCGCGCGGCGCGGGCGGCTCGCGCTCTCCATAGGAAGCGGCGGGAATGATGCCGGAGGCCGGTTCAGCCATCTTCCTCTCCTCCACCGTTTACTGGCTTGGCGCGCCCGCCATCCGGAAATCGCGCAACATGGACTGCGCAATTTGCTCGTTGTTGACCGAATAATTGCCGTTCTGTATGGCCTGCGAGACAGCCTGGACGCGTCCCTGGCGAATTTCCGGGACGTTCGCGAGCGTCGAACTCAAATTCGAAAGCTGCAACCCGTCCGACGACAAATTCGCTCGATCGCCGCTTTCCTGGCCGGTAACCCGCGCCGGCTGGGCGCTGCCAGCCTGCGTTGACGAGCTTGCTCCGCCAACGCGGTCGGCGGGTTGCCCTTCCGGCAAACCCTGATTGGGATTAATCCTCACGTGCTTCCTCCACGAGGCCGTGAACTGCGGCCTCTAGCTGAATCATCGGCGGCCTATGAGAAAGCTTTAATAGCGCGGCCATCTTTCGCCACTTCGCGATGGCGATCCATTGCGCCCGATTGCTTAGGCGCCTTCGGTGGTTGCCACCAAATTGAAGCCACATGGCTTACTTGGTTCGAGCGTTGCGCGCGCCAGTGTGCCGCAATACGGCCTCGCCCTTCGCCGGCGCGTCGCCGGCAATTTCCGGATGATTTGCGAGCAAACTACGGACCAACATGTCGCCAATTCCCAGGCCGCCGCGCCCATTCGCAACCGCCGCGGACATCGCCTG
The DNA here is from genome assembly GCA_963804655.1 of uncultured Acidobacteriota bacterium. Taxonomy (GTDB): domain Bacteria; phylum Acidobacteriota; class Terriglobia; order Acidiferrales; family UBA7541; genus Palsa-295. The sequence goes on from CAWDRE010000006.1 coordinate 814,816, forward strand.
CATCCCCAACTGGTCGAGCGTGTCTTTGCCCGGATCCGTATCTTCTTCCCCGCTCGATAGTCCGCCCTGTTTCATGCTGGACCACCAACTCGAAAGCAGCGTCGCTTCAAATTCCGCCGCCGCTTTGCGCAGCTTGGCAATTGCCGCCGGGCCGGTGGCCGGAACGCTGGGACTCCTGAAAGCTGCTCGCCCGCTTTGTTGCGCGAGCGCCAACGCCGCCGCAGAATTCACGTGCATCAGATAACCTCCAGATCCGCTTGCAATGCTCCGGCGGCCTTGATCGCCTGCAGGATCGCCACAATATCCCGCGAAGTCGCGCCAATGGCCTGCAACCCGCGTATCAAGTCTTCCACCGTCGCGCCTTCCTTCAGCCGGACTGTCTGCGCGGGAGAATCCTTGGTTTGCACGCTGGATTCCGGAGTCACCACGGTCTGCCCGTTCGGTGAAAATGGCGCGGGCTGCGAAACCTGGTACGTCGTGGTGATGTCCACCGCCAGGCTTCCCTGCAAAATGGAACAGGCGCCCAAGCTCACCTCGCTGCCTAAAACCACCGTCCCGGTGCGCTCGTTGATCACCACCTTCGCGATGGATGGCACGGCCACGCTCACATCGCCGACCGCCGCGAGGAACGCAGAAATCCCATCGGGCATCAATCCCGAGGCATTCACTTCGATCCGGCTGCCGTCCGCGGCGCGCGCTACCTCGCGGCCAAAGGTTTTATTGATTGCCGCGGCCGCATCGCGCGCCACATCAAAATCGGGCTGGCGCAGCAGCATGGCGATCGAGGTAAGGTGCGAAAGATCCACGGAAGTATCACGTTCGACGATGGCGCCATTGGGCACGCGGCCGACGGTGGGATGATTCACGGTGGTGCTGGTGCCGTGCGCTCCAGCGGTGTAGCCCGCAAGCACCAGCGGACCTTGCGCGGCCGCATACGTCTGGCCGTCACTCGCGCGCAGCGGCGTCAAAAGCAGCAGGCCGCCCTCGAGGCTCTTGGCGTCACCCACCGACGAAACCGTCACATCAATCCGCGCTCCCGGACGCGCGAAGGGCGGCAGCGTGGCCGTCACGAACACCGCCGCCACATTGCGGATCTGCACCGAAACCACCGGAATCTGCACGCCCATGCGCTGCAGAATGTTCGCCAGGGTTTGCGTCGAGAATTGCGTCTGCTGGCTATCGCCGGTGCGCTTCAGGCCGGCCACCAGGCCGTAGCCGATCAACATGTTGTCGCGGACACCTTCGAACGTGGAAATATCGCGCAAGCGCACCTGGCGGCTCGTTGCCCTGGTATCGTCCGCGCCCACCGCGCCACAGCACAAGAGCGCCAGCAGCAAGGACAGGGATTGCGCGCACGCACGTTGCAAGATTTTCATCGCTCAGAACCCCAAAACCCGCAAAAGAATCCGCACCACCGCGTTGGTCGGGTGCGTCCCTTCGGTGATTACGCCCTTCCCCTCCATTTTCACTTCCAACTGGCTGATGGAACTGGAGAGCACCACATTCGTCGGCGAAAGGTCGCTGCGGCGCACGATCCCGCGCAAGACGATGGTTTCGGTCTGGTCGGTGACGCGCACCTGGCGGCGGGCCTCAATCACAAACAGGCCGTCCGGCAGAACTTCGACGATGTTCGCTCCCAGGGTGGTCGCAAAGGAAGTGGCCAGCGCCGTTTGGCCTTTGCCATTCAAAGTTTGCGAGGAGCTGGGCGAAAAAAGATTGGACATGGTTGAATTGGTCCTGCCGAAAAACGCGGCGATGCCGGAAGACGCGGCCATGGTGCGCGCCGTCTGCACGCTGCCCTGCTGCGCCGACACCGTTGATTCCGCCAGTTGGATGGTGACCTCATCACCGACGTAACGCGCCTTATCGTCCGAAGCCATATCGGACATCAAGCCGTTTGGCCGCCACAGGCTGCCGGTGGTGGGCGCCTCGGAATGCGCGGAGAACCGCACGGTCTGGAGGTATTGGTCCAGAGCATCCGGCTTCGGCGCTTTCTTCGGTTTTTTCCCGGTCTGCTGGGTTGCCGGGGTTTGCGCGGTGCACGGACTGCTGCAGCAGAACATGCCACAAATCACCAGCAACGGAAGCCCGAACGCGATTCGCGCGGAGCGCCGCGCCCGTCTTTCGGGCGGCGCACAAATTTTCATTCTTCGCGTGGCGGCCGTCATGCCCTGCTCCTTAGTAATCCACTTCCACCAGCTGCGCGCTTATCACCGTCGCCACCAGCAGCTTTCCGGCGGGAATGCTGCGCACCCGGATTTTTTGTCCCGCGCGGCCACGCTCGAGAGCAGTGACTGGAGTCGAGATGCGCATTCCCGGCGCTTGCATCACCAGCTCCACGCGCTGTCCCGCGCGAATCAGAGCGCCGCCATCAAGATTTCCCGCGGATGAAGTACTATCAGCGGAGACCGCCGAAGTTTCCCGTACCAAATCAAGCGCTCCCGCGGCCGAAGCTCGCGAAACGTTCGAGGCAGCGCCTCGCGCGGCATTCTCGGCAGTCGTTGAGGACGAGGCGGGGGCGCCGCGACCAGCAGCGACGTTCGGCGCGCCACGAAACGCAATCCAAAACGGCGGCACGCGCGGCTCGGACGGAATCCACAGCCGAACGCGCGTTTCCGCGCTTGCGAGCCCAGGCTCGACGCGAGTGATTTCGACTTGTGGCGCGGCTTCGGTCACCAGCACCGCGGGAATCACGCCGAGGTCCGCAGGTACGACAGGACTTGCCGCCGGAAACTGTCCGCTGGATATGGCGCTATTCACCGCGGCGAGAATCTCCTCGCGCGAAAGCGGCCGCGACCAGCGCGTCACTTCGATGGCGGGCGGAATTTCGACGGCGGCGCGCAGTTCCGGCGCGCCACGAAACGCGTATTCCAATTCCGCATCGCGAAACGTGCGGCGCGTTCCGGGCAGCGGCGAATCTCCCACCACCACGGCGGCGGCCCGCAAGCGCAAATCCGGCGAGGCGTCCGCGGGGAGCAGATCAGAAACGCTGACCACATCCGCGTGCGCGACGACGGATTGCCGCAGCACAATTCGCGCGCTGCCGCGCGCAACGCCGCCCGCCAGAATTTCCAGACACGCGGCCAGCAAAATTATTCCCGTGGTTTTCATTTCGGCTCGAATTAGGTCGTCAACCCATTCAACGTCTGAAACATTTCATCCGCGGCGCGCACCACGCGCGAATTCGCCTCGTAAGAACGCTGCGCGAGAATCAAATTGATGAATTCCTCGACCACGTTGACGTTCGATTCCTCGAGCGCTCCTTGCTGAATCGTCCCCAAGCCTTCCGCGCCCCCCGGCGTGCCGATCAGCGGATCACCGGACGCCCCAGTGGCCAAAAACAAATTCGAGCCGACGCTATTGAGCCCCGCCGGATTTTGAAACGTCGCCAGCTGAATGGTCCCAATCTGCGCCGGCTGCTGCTGGCCCGGGGCCGTCACGCTGACCGTGCCATCATTTCCCACGGTGACCGTAAGCGCGTTGGGCGGAATCGTAATGCCCGGCTGCAGCGGGTTGCCGTCGGAGGTCACGATGTTTCCGACGTTGTCCACACTGAAATTCCCCGCGCGCGTGTAGGCGATTTCGCCGCTGGGCAGCAGCACCTGAAAAAATCCGCCGCCTTGAATCGCGAGATCGAGCTGGTTGCCGGTAAGGTCGAAGTTTCCCTCCTGCTGCACCACTTCGGTGGTGGAAGGACGCGAACCCAGCCCGATTTGCAAGCCCGCGGGAATCACGGTCTGCTGCGTGTTCGGCGCGCCGGGAGAGATGAGGTTTTGATACAGCAGATCTTCAAACTGCAGGGTGCGCCGGCGGAAGCCGGAGGTATTGGAGTTCGCCAGGTTGTTGGCGATATTGTCCAGATTCAATTCCTGCGCTTCCATTCCGCTTGCGGCCGAGTACAGAGAACGAAACATGCGAGCTCCTTAGCGCGAAATCAATCGCGAGCCATATCTTCGATGGCGGTTTTGTTGAAATCATTCTGAAAGACGGAGAGCGTGCGTTCCAGCAGCTCGGCGTGGCGCTGCAGCGCCATCATGGTTACGGTCTGCTGAATGGGATTCAGGTTGGACGATTCCAGCATGCCCTGCTCGATTTTGGAATCCGTGGCGGGCTGTCCGGCGCCCTGCGGCGCGGCGAAGCTGCTATTGCCTTCGGAAACCAGGTCCGTGCCGGGCGCAAAATCCACCATGCGAACTTGTCCGGCGACGGCGCCGGAGACGCCAATCGTGCCGTCTTCCGCGATGGTCGGTTCGCCGGGCGGCAACACGATGGGTCCCGCAGGCCCCAGCACCGCGTCGCCCTCCTGCGTGACGACATGTCCCTCGGAATCCACGTGGAACGAACCGTTGCGCGTGTAGCGCACTCCGCGCGCGGTTTGCACCGCAAAGAACGCGGTGCCGTTGATCGCCAAATCGAAATTATTTCCGGTGCTTTGCAGGCTGCCCTGGCGCAAATCCAGGCGCGCGCCACCCAGCACGCCGAAATCATTGATCGCGCGATTCAGCGGCGTCAGCGACTGGCCGGTAAGGTTGGCGGTCACCGCCGAATAAAACTCGCGCTGGCCGCGAAATCCAGTCACGTTGACATTGGCTAGATTATTGGCGATTACATCGAGGGCTTCGAGACGGGCTACCAGTCCGGAGAAAGCAGCGTAATAACCACTGTTCATGTTTGCACCCGCTGCGAGCGAAGCAACATGGGGGCCAAGGGGAGAAAGATCATAGAGGCGCGAGAAAGGCTGAGGCTGTGGGGGTTGCTAACCTTAGCCGATGGAAGAGGCACACTTGCGGCGAATATCTTGCCAGGCAAGAAAATCGCACACGGCAACATGTGCCGCGATGGACGACCGCAGTGGCCGGCCGCAATGGCCGGTCGCAACGGCTGGGCGGGCGCTTCCAGCCGCCGGCCGGTTACTTCAAAGCGAAATCTCCAGGATCAGCCAGACGGGACGTCCCTCGCATTCGACGCACACCTCGATGCGCTCGCCTTTGCCGACGCGGCGCACTTCGTAGTCGTCGCCCGTCACGATCGTGGGCACCGACAATACGCAAGCATCCACCAATCCGGAAATCTTGGACTTGAAGTTTCCCGCAACCATGTTGGCGATTTCGCCGATCGCGTCCTGGCAAGCGGATTTTTCCGGGACCGCGTCGCCGCCGAGCATTTTCGCCGCAACGTGCTCGGTGGTTTCCGGCGAGCAGCGCACGCGCAGGATGGCGGACATCGCGCCGGCGAGGCCGATCAACGCGGAAACGTTGCCGCTGGGACGGCCGGGCGGCGCCGCAACGTGCTGCGCCTGGATTCCCGCCATTACGCGAAACACTTCCTGGGTGGCGGCCACCATCAGCGCCGGCCAGTGCTCATCGGCGCGTATGCGCGGGGAGACGCTTTCCGCGATGGCCGGGATCACCGCAGCCGCTCCAGCGCCGCGCGGGAGGCGCGCGCCGCGGCCTGCCGAGACACCTGCGCCATGACGGAAATTTTTGTGTCCACGAAATTCATGCTTTTTCTTAGCGGCAAAATTGCAACATGTCCTGCAACGCCGCGCGCTGCTCGGGAGTCAGGACGAACGACTCCGCGAAGGGCATCAACAGCAAGAGATCTCTTGCCAGGTTGTGGCTCGCATTCGCGCTCGCGCTCGCGCTCGCGCTTGCGGTTGCGGTTGCGGCTGCGGCTTGCGCGGAGCCAAAAAGTGACGCATCCGGGCAGTGCATCGCGGACCACGCGCGCACTAGAATATTCAGGCGATCCTTGCCCAGGACGATGGCGGCTTCCTCAACGCTGCTGACCGGGATCCCGCACGTCAGCGCCAAGGAACCGCACAGCCGCATCACCAGCGACTCCAAATCGGCGTGCGCGCGAATGGCTTCGCCAATGTCCGCCAGAGCCACCGGATCAGCTTCCAGAAGCGTGGTTAGTTTTGAAACAGCGGCGCGGTGAGCCGCGCTGGCCGAGGTGGCAGGAGTGGCCGAGCTGGTTAAATTGGAAAGGCAATCGAGCTGAGGCGCGTCAGGATAGTCCGCGGCGGACCCGCGGGCGGTATGCGAGCGGGAATTTCCATCACGCGGGTGCAGCGAATTGCTGGGACGACTTTGGAGTGCCTGGGGCATGCGTTGACCTGTTTGCTGGATGTAGCGGCTCAACTGGCTTATCGGCCATCCATTAAGCCGCTTTAGAACGAAATGGCCGCGCGGAAGCTTCGTGAAGGCAGTTGCGATGGCAGTTACGCGGATTTTGCGGACGAAGGAATTGCAAGAGGCTCGGCAAGATTTGCGGCCGGCAGGCGAAACATCAGGTCCCAGGACTTCCCCGCAGCTTTCAAGCGCACCCACAGGAATCTGCGCGGGCGCGCCAGGATTAATTCGTCCGCTCCGAGCTTCACGGCGTAATCGCGGACGGTGCGCGCCATTTCCGGCGCGTCGCACAGAGTTTCGAAAACGATTTCGCCGGGCCGCGACACAACGCGGATTTCGTCGAGCGCCTGCTCCATGGCCGATTCACTGACCACGCAGGGCTGCGTGCGGCTGCCCAGCAGGCGCTCGATCGCGTAGATCGCGCTGTGGTCAATATCCTCGGAGAAAGCGAGAAACAGCAACTGGCTGCCCGCCTGGTAGTGAACCGGCAGCATGCGGGAAGATTCCAGCAGCGCGAGGGGAAGCATCTGGGCGCACTGGCGATAACGATAATCTTGTTCGAGCGAAAATACGCCGCAACCCCATTGCGCCGCCAGCGCCGTGGAAACATCCTGCGCCGAAGCGATTCCCAAACGCACCAGCCAGCGCCCCAGGCGCTCGCTGCCTTTCTCGCGCTGAACCTGCAACGCCGTTTTCAGCTGCCCTTCGCTGATGACGCCTTTGCCGAGCAGCAGCAGCCCCAGCGGCACGCGATGGATGCGCGGCAGAGGCTCGTCCGGGAGACGAATCAGGCCGGCAAAGGCGCGGGCGATGCCCTGCTCGAAGCAATCCAGGCTGCAATACCAGCGCCCCTGCAGAAACACACCCGCATGGCGCTGGCGCAGCAGGCGGCGCAGCGGATTACGGTACGCGCATTCGGAGTTCTCGCACTGCAGGGTACGCCTCCAAGAAAAGCTGTGTGCAAATATTGAGCGCTCGCGCGAGACCGGAGCTTTGGCGATCTGCCAGTCTCAGGTCCGCAAAGTTTCCAGCCGTTTCTGCGGCTGCAGGATGTCGGTGATCCGCAGGCCGTAATTGCCGTCCACGATGACCACTTCGCCGCGAGCGATTACGCGCCCGCTTACCAGCAGCTCGGCGGGTTCCTGAAGCTGGCGATTCAATTCGACGACGGAGCCGGGCCGCAGGTCGAGAATCTCGCGCAACAGCATTTCGCGTTGCCCAAAACGCAGCGTCGCGTCCAGTTCCACATCCAGCAGCAGATCGAGATTCGTCGCGCTGGAATCCGCCACGGCGGCCACCGGCGGCGCGGCCGGCAGCGGCTTGGAAACGCCGGAGGGTTCCGCGGCACTCTGCGTCACGGCGCCTGTGGCGCTGGCGGCAACACCCAAGGCGGCGGGCCGAGCGACGGAGGGCTGCTGGCCTGGCGACGCGGCGTCCTGCGGCTTGCTTTCCGCCGCGGCGGCGGCCAGGGCGGAGTGCAGTTCCGCGCTGAGTAGAAATCTCCACTGCAGCGGAGCCAATTGCGGCGCCGCGAAAATCCAGCTGGCTTGCCCCGCCGGCGGCCACTCCGGCGCGAGCGCGGAATCCAACTGAAACTCCACCGCTTCGCCATATTTTTCTTGGCAGGCCGTGGCCACTACGCCCGCGAACTGACGAAACAGCTCGCTCAGCGCGTCGCGGTGGCCTTCGTTCAGCGGCACTTCGCCGTCCAACGCTTCGGACATGAGCAGTTGCGCCATGCGCACGCCTGCGGAGGCGCTGAAGTGGAAGGCCTGCTCGCCCGTCAATTTTCCAGACACTTTGAAATTGATCCAGAGAGATTCGCCGGCCTCCGCCGCAGCAGGCTCGGATTCCAGCGGAACGCGTGGCGTGGCCGTGACCGGCGAACCGTGAAACTGCGCGAGGATGCGCGCCGCGTTTTCGGCCCACAGGCGGGCAAAGTCCTGATCGCTGACCGAGACTTCCGGCAAAGGCAGCGCGCTCACAACTGATCTCCAGTGCTGACATTGCTGGTGGCCACTTTTTCCTGCAGCAGCGCTCCGCGGAACGCGCCGCAACTGACCGGAACGCCGGAAAAAATCGCGCGGCCGTTCACGGAGAAGGACATCGCGTCATGCTGCACATGATGCAGGGAGACGATATGCCCCAACTGCAAGTCCACAATTTCGCCGATGCGCAGCGGGATGTGCGTGAGCTGCAATTCAACTCCGAAGCCGCAATCGAGCAAGCGCTCCCGCAGGCGCGCGTGGCCGGCCATGGATGGACGGCGCTTCACCATCCCCTGCATGGCCAGCTTGCGCAGCAGGACGTTCGAAACCGTGGCTGGAAAAGCCAGGTTGAGCAATCCGCGAATATCGTTCAGCAGCACCTCGAAGCTGAGGTACAGGATGCGCTCGCCGGCGCTCATCAGCGTGATGATTTGCGCTTGTTTCTGGCGCTGGCCGGGGCGAAATTTCTGTGCCAGCACTTCTTGCCAGGCGAATTCCAGTTCCCGGGAGATGAGCGCGACGACGCTTTCCAGGATTTGCTCCTCGATTTCGGTAAGGTCGCGCGGTTCGGCCAGCGCCCGCCCTGAACCGCCCAGCAAGACGTCAATCATGGGAAACAAGACCGGCAATTCCAGCTGCATGGCGGCCAGTTCTTCGGCGGGCTGCAGCGTAATCGTGATCACGTAGGGCTGGTCCGGCAGGCGGCTGACAAATTCGCGGTAGCTGATCTGCTCGACGGCCACCAGGTTGACGTGAATTCCCGCCCGCAAATACGCGCCCAGAGAATTGCCCAGGTTGGCGGGAAAAGCCGCGTGCAACAGCGTCACTTGCTGCACTTGTTCCTTGGTGAGCTGCCCGGTTTGGCGGAAATCGCACTTTTTCACCACGCTGCCCACGGGCGCGCGCGCATCCGCCGCCGCGCCCTGCGCCGCGCGGAAGAGCTGGTCAATTTCATCCTGACTCAGAATTTTTTCCATGCTTGAACCTCCGGAGAATTTCGCGCGCGCGGACCCTCGGATAAGGCAAATACGGGCGGCACGGCGGGTTTGGGGGGACTTGCGTGCAGCAGCTCCTGCAGCCGCACGCGCAAACGCAGTAAAGCCGTGGTATGAATCTGCGAGACGCGCGACTCGCCGATGCCCAGCACCGCTCCCACTTCCTTCATGGTGAGTTCCTCGTAATGATAGAGCGCCAGCACCTCGCGTTCCCGCTCCGGCAGCTCTCCCACCGCCTTGGCCAGCAGCGAAGTCATCTCCGAGCGCAGCGTCAGGTGGTAGGGATCTTCCTGGTCCGTGCCCAGGCGATATTGCAAAGCATCCTCGCCTAGGCCCGGCTCATTCGCTTCCGCCTGCAGGCTGCCGATATCCAGCCCGCGCAAATCGCCCAGAAGATGTTGCAAACTTTCCAGCGTGACGTTCAGTTCCGCCGCGATTTCGGGCTCCGTGGGATCGCGTCCGAAGCGCGCTTTGCAATCGCATATAGCCTGTTCCAGGCGGCGCGCCTGGCGGCGCAGCGTCCGCGGGCTCCAATCCACCTGGCGCAGGCTGTCCAGAATCGCGCCGCGAATGCGAAATTCCGCGTAGTGCTTCAGTTGCACGTTTTTGCTGGGATCGTATTTCTTCACCGCGTCCATCAATCCCAGGATTCCGGCGTGCACCAGATCTTCCAGAAGCACTTGCGGCGGAACGCGGTCGTGAATCCGCCGCGCGATGTATTGCACCTGCGGCAAGTGCTCCAGCAGCAGCTTCTCGCGCTGCACTTCGTCGAGCGGGACGGTTGCTGGATATGCGTTCGGCGTGGCTTGATTCACTGGCGGTCTCCCGATTCAGCTACAGCGCGATGGCCTGCCCCGCGGCGCGGCATTCCCGGTCCTAAGGTGTGCTTCATTGCACCACCCCCAACGACTGCACCGAAACGACGGCCGGAATTTCCGCCGGTGAAATCACCACGATGCGTGGAACGAACGGCTCGAGCAGGCGTCGCAGATGAAAGCGCGCGGGACTGCCGCAGAGCAGCACGGGAGACGCCACGGCAATCTGATCTCCCGCGATGCGCCGCAAACCTTCCAGGATCCGGCGCAAGAAGTTGCTTTGCATGGCGGGCGTGCGAGTGGCGGCAGCCTGCGGGTCGAACGAGCGAGTGATTTCTTCTTCCAGGGCAGCGCCTACGGCAAGAACTTTCAGTTTTCCATCCTCCTGCAAAAGCGGCTGGACCAGCGCGCGGCCCAAGGTCTGGCGCACCGCTTCCACCAGCGAAACCACGTTGCGATTGATGGACGAAGCGTCTATCAGCGTTTCCAGAATTGCCGGCATGTTGCGAATGGAAACCTGTTCGCGCAAAAGCTGCTGCAGGATTTTTTCCACTTCGCCCAGGCTGAGCACGCGCGGGACCAGCTCCTCCACCAGCTTCGGCTGCGTGTCGGACAGCGCGTCGAGCAGGCGCTTGGTTTCCTGCCGCGTAAGGACTTCGTGCGCGTGGCGGCGAATCACTTCCGCCAGGTGCGTTGCGATCACCGAGGTTTGTTCGACGACGGCGTAGCCCGCGCCCAACGCCACGTCGCGCAGCTTGGAAGGTATCCAGCGCGCCGGAACGCCGAAGGCCGGCTCGCGCGTTTCAACGCCTTCGAGCGCCGGCGGCGCCGCTTCCGAACTGATCGCCAGCAGCCAATCCTGATACGTTTCGCCGCGCGCGATTTCCACGCCGCGCAGCCGCAGCACGTACTCGCGCGGCTTCAGCCGCATGTTGTCAGTGATATGGATGGCCGGAACGATGAAGCCAAGCTCGGTCGCCAGATGGCGGCGCAGCGCGCGTATGCGCGGCAACATTTGCCCGCCCTGTTTTTGATCCACCAGCGGGATCAGCCCGTAACCCACCTCGGCGCTGATTTCGTCCAGCTTCAACAGGCTTTCCAGTTGCTCCTGCATTCCCGGCTTGCGCTCCGCTTCCGCCTCTTTGGCGGCCGCCGGCGGTTCGTCCTTGATGCGATAGCCGAGGAATGCCAGGCATCCGGAGAGCAGCAGAAAAGACAATTTGGGCAGCCCCGGAATCAGCACCAGGGTCAGCATCACGCCGGAAGCGATGAACAGCGGGCGTTGCTTGGCGAATAATTGTTTGCCCAACTGCGCGCCGATGGCGTCGTCGGAGGTGGCGCGGGTCACCACGATGCCGCCCGCCACCGATACCAGCAGCGCGGGAATCAAAGTGACCAGGCCGTCGCCCACCGTCAGGATCGTGTAGGTGGAAAGCGCTTCGCGGAACGGCATGCCCAGCTGGAAAACGCCAATCAGGAACCCGGCAATGATGTTGATCGCCGTGATCAGGATGGTGGCCAGCGAATCGCGTTGGCTGAAACGCGCCGCGCCGTCCATCGAGCCGTAGAATTCCGCTTCGCGCGTGATTTGCTCGCGGCGGCTGCGCGCCGTCTTCTCGTCAATCGCGCCGGCGTTCAGGTCCGCGTCAATCGCCATCTGCTTTCCGGGCAGCGCATCCAACGTAAAGCGCGCGGCAACCTCCGCGGTGCGCACCGCGCCGTGATTGATCACCAGGTACTGAATCGCGACGAGCGCGAGAAACACCACGAACCCGACCACGTAGTTCCCGCCGACCACGAATTGCCCGAAGGATTCGATTACGTGCCCGGCGGCAGCGGTGCCTTCGTTGCCGTGCAATAGAATCCGGCGGGTGCTGGCGAGATTCAGCGAGAGGCGGTACAGCGTCAGCAGCAAAAGCAGCGTGGGAAAAACGGAAAATTGCACCGGGCGAAGAATTTGCAAGGCCGCCAGCAGCACCAGCACCGAAAGCGTGATGCTGACGGCGAGCAGCAAGTCCAGCAGCATCGCCGGAACCGGCACCAGCATCACGAACACGATGCCCACGGCGGCGATCGGCAAAAGCCAATCGCTGCGTAGATTCGTGACCGGCGCGGCGGATTTGAGGGTGGCTGCCATGATGGGCCGCTAGAGAGCCTGCGGCGCGGCGCTAGGCGGCTGGCTGCGGCCCGCTTCGCGCTCCGCGCGCATGCGCGCTTGCGCGCGATAGATAAACGCCAAGACTTCCGCCACGGCGGTGTACAGCGCGGCGGGAATCGAGCCGCCGATTTCCACCGTGCGATACAGCGCCTGGGCCAGCGGCACGTTTTCCACGATGGGAATTTCGTACCAGCGCCCTTCGCGCTTGATTTTCTGCGCCAGCAACCCGCGGCCCTTGGCGACGACCAGCGGCGCCGCCATTTTTTCGGGGACGTATTCCAGGGCCACGGCGTATTCATCGGGGTTGGTGACGATCACCGTCGCGCGCGAAACCTGCTGCAGCATTTGCTTGCGACGCATCTCGCGGCGCCGCCGCTTGATTCGCGTGCGCGTTTGGGGATTGCCGTCGAGGTCCTTCATTTCCTCGCGCACTTCCTGCTTGGACATGCGCAGCGAGCGCTCGTAATTCATTTTTTGCAGCGCGTAGTCCACGCCGGACCAGGTCAGCAGGATCATTCCGCCTTTCCAGGAGAATTCGTACAGAATGCCGAAGAGCCAGGACATCTCGTCCGGCAATCCCCACTGCGAGGAATGCAGCAGGCGCAGCCATTCGCGCGTCAACAAAGAGACGCCCAGGTAGGCGAGAAAAGAAAGCGGGAGCAAGGACTTCAGCAGCGGGCTCAAGCCGCCCAGGGAAAAGATGCGCGAGATGTTGTTCACCGGATTGAGCCGCGAAAGGCTGAGTTCCAGGGCCTGCGGCGAAAAGACGAATCCGCTCTGCGCCAGCAGCGCGAAAGCGGAAATTCCCCAGGCGACGGCCAGCGGCGGCGCGGCCCAGCGCAGCACGCCCCACGCCGTCCAATTCAATAGCGGCGCCACCATCTGCATATCGCGGCGCGAGGCGGCGGCCAGCAAATGACGAAAAAGATCGCGCCACACCGGTATCCAGCCGCTCTGTCCCCAGCGCAGCAGCGAAGCCACCGCGAGCAAGCCCAGAGCCGAAGGCAGTTCGCGGCTGCGCACGATCTGCCCGCGCTCGCGGGCTTTTTCGCGCTTGCGAGCGCTGCCAGGTTGGCTTTTTTCTTCGTCGGCCATGTGGAATTTTTCTCAGTTCAGCGCGAGATAGCGAGCAGGCGCTCCAGCGTGGTCAACGCCTGGAAAAAATAACGCCCCAGCAAATGCGGCCAGAATCCGACCACGCCGTAAAGCACCGCAAGACCCAACAAAACTTTGGCGGAAATTCCAAAGAGCAGCGCCGGGAACTGCGGCGACGCCTTGCTCAGGAATCCGATGGTCAAGTCCGCCAGCATCGTCGCGCAGAGCACCGGAAAAGCGATTTCGGCGCCCACCAGCCACATCGCGCCCGCCGCTTTCAGCAGGCCGTCGGCGGGAAGATGCATCGTCGCCAGGCTCCCCGGCGGTATCATCTGAAAACTCATGGCCGTCGCGCGCAGCAGCGAACGCTGCACGCCCAGCTGCATGAAAATCAGCAGCGCGGCGAAGGTGTGAAACGTGGAAAGCACGGTCACGTCCACCTGGGAATTCGGATCAATCACGTTGGCCAGCGAAAAACCGAATTGGAAGCTGATGACCTGCCCGGCCAGCTCCATCCCGTCGAAGACGAATTGCGTGGTGATGCCCACCATCATGCCCACCACCGCTTCGCTCAAGGCCATGGCCACCCAACTCGCCGCTCCCGCCGCTGCCGGCGCTGGCGCCGCCGCATACACCGGCAAGAGCAGCGCGGTGAGCAGCAGCGCGAGAGCCGCCTTGATGGGATTGGGCAGCGAAGCGTTGCCGAAAAACGGCGCGAACGTCATCAGCCCCCCGATGCGTATGCCGACCAGCAGCGCGTGACTGAAATAAGTTTCCACGGGAATTCAGCTGCACCCTCATTGCGCGAAATGCCGGAAATTGCTGAAAAGCGTTACCGTGAACATCACCAGCCGGCGCGTCATCCAGGGCATCAGCCAGTAGGCGAACACCGCCACCGCCGCCAGCCGCGGGACCGTGGAAAGGGTCGCGTCCTGCATGGAGGTGAGCACCTGCCCCAGGCTGATCAGCGCGCTGACGATCATGGCCGCGGCTAGAATCGGCGCGCTCACCAGGAACGCGGTTTCGAGCGTGTGCCGCGTCAACTCAATCGCGTCTTTCATTTCCATGCGTGCGCTCCCCACCTTCGGCCAGCCTTAGTAAAAACTTTTCAGCAGCGAACCCACCACCAGGTTCCAGCCATCGGCGACCACAAACAGCAGAATCTTCAGCGGCGTGGAAATGATTACGGGAGGAAGCTGCATCATCCCCACCGAGGTAGTGACCGCCGCCACCACCATGTCCACCACCATGAACGGGAGATACAGAACCGCGCCGATCTGAAATCCGGCCTTCATCTCCGACAAAATGTAGGCGGGAATCACCACGCGCATGGGCAAATCGGCGGGCTCGCGCGGCCGCGGAATATGCGCGAGCTCGGTGAGCAGCGCGAGATCTTTTTCGCGCGTGAAGCGCAGCATGAACTCGCGCAGCGGCGATGAACCGCGCTCCAGCGCCTCGACGGGAGTGATTTCGTGGCGCTCCAGCGGCTCCACGGCTACTTTGCTGATCTGCACCGCCACCGGCTGCATCACGAAATAGGTAAGAAACAGGCCCAGGCCCAGCAGCGTCTGATTGCTGGGAGATGTCTGCGTGCCCAAAGCTTGCCGCAAGAAATGGAAGACGATGATGATGCGCACGAAGGGCGTCATGGAAAGCAGCAACGCCGGCAAGACCGTCAGCAGCGTGAGGACTAGAACAATCGTCCAGGTGGTTGTGTCGGTGGCCGCGGGCAATTTGATCGGCAGACCGTCCGCGGCGCGTTGCGGCGCCGCCGCTAAGGCCAGCGGCAAGCACACAGCACAAAGCAGCGCACCCATTCGCCGGGCCATGCGCCACCGGACCATTCGCCACCGGGCATGCGCGCGTTGTTGCATGGCTTGCAAGAGCTACTCCTCCCCCACGCGCAGTTGAACGCGATCCATCTCTTGTGCTTCGTCCGCGGAAAGGCGCGCGAGCAGCGCGATGGACGTGCTGGTGCAGCCCACCAGGAACTCTTGTTCGCGAAAGGCCACCACGGCCAGCATGCCGCGATTGCCGAGCGACAATGTTTCGCGCACGCGCAATTGCCGCGCCGGACGCTTCCACCCGCGCAGCCACGAGAACAGCCGGAAATGCGTGATGCCGTCGCGCAGGAAATCAACGACCGATGGTGCAGGCGCGTTGTTGGCAGCTTTCACCGAAACACCTCGCTCTCCATTTCAAGCCAGTTCCGCGATGCGCAGCGCCAGGTGGTCGCCGGCCACCTGAAATTCTCCCCAGGCGAATACCTTCGCGCTCACCGAAATCGGCACCGGCGCTCCGGCAAACTGCGCCGCGGCCAGCAGCGACCCTTTTTGCAGGCGAAACAATTCGCGCACGGTCAGTTTCGCGATGGGCACTTCCGCCGTCACGGTGGCGCTCACCAGCAGCAGCTCGCCCCAGTCCCCGGCGCCCGCATCGGGCCGCGCCAGCGCGTCAGACGAAATCGCCGGGACCGTGGACAAGTCAGCCATGGCTCAGTGCTGCACCAGAAATTCCGTGAAATAGACGTCGCGACAGCGAATTTCCGGCACGCGCTCGCGAATCGCATTCAATAAATCGCTTTTCAATTTCGCTTTACCCTCGGGACTGAGCAGCTCCTCCACGGTACGCGAGCCCAGCACGCCCAGGATCGTGTCCCGCGCGCGCGCGACGTCCGCCGTGCGCGACTCTCCTTCTTTCAGCTCGATGCCCAGGCCCAGGTCCATGCCCACGCGCAGATATCCGTTTCCCGAAGCTCCGCTCAGATTGACCACAAAACTATCGAGCTTCAGGACGGTTTGCACTTCGCTCGCGGAACCGGCAGCTTCGGTGGCTTGTGCCGATGCGGAACGATGCCAGAACCATCCCGCCAATCCCAACGCCGCAATCATCACGATGCCCATCAGTCTTGCGCCCGTGCCGCTCCCTGATTTTTTCTGCAAACGCGCTTCGAGGATGGGATCGTCAGTCATGGAGTTGCACGAACCAAAGCAATTGAGGAACCGAAGGAGCAAAGAGGAATGAGCAGCGGAATACGCTGCGCCGGGCGGCAAACGCTACAGTTCGCACCCATTGCGCGCAACCTTAATATGTGCGGACAATCAAGAGAGCCGCGGAGTTCGCAATCGGTGCGCGCGATTGGAAAACTCTCATGAGTACGCGCTTGCGAACGCCGGTCAGTCTCCAGAACTTAGCGCAGCGCCCCACTCACGGAAGCAATCGCTCCACCGCCGAAGGCGACTGCTCTCGACGGTTTACAAGTCGCTTTCCTTGGGTGTATGGTCGGTTTCGCGACTCGCAAATCCGCGCGGCGTGGAGATTTTCATGCCGACGAATCGAACCGCTGGCCCGGCTCCCCTCGCGTTCGCCTCTTCTGCGCGGAAAGCCAGGGCTTCCCCGATATGGAACCCGGTTCGACAATCGCCACAACCGCTGAGGCGTACTACATATTTGCGGCTCTCATTTCATACCAACGGAAGGACCACATGGAATACCAACTAATTTCCGGCACGAATATGAATGTTTCGCGCATTGCGCAGGGCACCTGGGCGATCGGAGGTTGGATGTGGGGCGGCACGGACGAAAAAGAATCCATTCGCACGATTCACGCCGCTCTTGATAAAGGCATCAACCTGATAGACACGGCGCCGGTGTACGGTTTCGGCGTCTCCGAAGAAATCGTCGGAAAAGCCATCGCGCAACGCGGACAGCGCGAAAAAGTTTTCATCGCGACGAAAGTTGGGCTCGAATGGCATGACGGCTCGGTTACGCGAAACTCCTCGCCCGCGCGCATCCGCCAGGAAATTCACGACTCCCTCCAGCGCCTGGGCACGGATTACATAGACATCTATCAAGTCCACTGGCCGGACCAGGCCGTCCCGATCGAGGAAACCGCCCGGACCATGCACGCCCTGCTGCAAGAAGGCCTGATCCGCGCCATCGGTGTGAGTAATTTTTCCGCGCAGCAGATGAGCCAGTTCATGTCCGCCTGTGAATTGCACACGGTCCAGCCTCCGTACAATCTCTTCGAGCGCGAAGTTGAAAAAGACGTCCTGCCATTCGTGCGCGAAAGGAACCTGAGCGCCTTCGCCTACGGTCCTCTCTGCCGCGGGCTTTTGACCGGCACCATGCATCCGAACGCAAAATTCACGGGCGACGATCTTCGCCAGTCCGATCCGAAATTCCAGCCGCCGCGCTTCGCGCAATACCTGCAAGCGGTGCAGCAACTGGACGAACTCGCACAAAAAAGATACGGCAAGCGCGTGATGGATCTCGCCGTGCGCTGGGTGCTGGACCAGCCCGGCATCATCACGGCGCTATGGGGCGCGCGGCATCCGGAAGAATTGGAAGCGGTGCCGGGCACGCTGGACTGGAAGCTCGACGCCGATGCGCTGGCGGAGATCAACCGGATTCTGCAGCAGGCGATCCCCGAGCCGGTCGGCCCCGAATTCATGGCGCCGCCGGCGAGAAGCGCCGCCTCCGCCTAGAACCGAGCGCACCGCCCGCGCCGGCGATTTCGTAAACTACGCAAGCGGCACTGAGCCGCGAGCAGCCACGAACTCATCCCGTCCCGGACCAAAGGAGCTTCGCTATGAATCCCATCAGCAAGGAAAAAAATAAACTCGGATTTCTCGGAATCGGCTACATGGGCCGTCCCATCGTGCAGCGCTTGCTGGAAGCCGGTTTCCAGGTCGCCGCCTATGACCGCAATCGCGGCAAGGCCGAGGCGCTGGTTCCCGTTGGCGGCACCGTCGCCGAAAGCATTGCGCAACTCGCCTCGAATTGCGATGTCTTGTTGTCCTGCCTTCCCACCGACGAGGCTGTTCTGGCCGTATATAAAGGACCGGACGGCGTCTTGGCCCATGCGCAACACGGGGCGCTGGCGATAGACATGAGCACGGTGAATCCGCAGACATCGCTCGAGCTCGCGAAATTAGCTTCCGAGCGCGGGGTGCAATTCCTCGACGTGACCATCTCCGGCAGCACTCCCGCCGCCGAACAGGGCGCGCTGGTCTTGTTTGGCGGCGGCGACCAGGGCTGTTTCACCGCGGCTGAAGCCATTTTCCGCGTGATCGCGCGAAAATATTTTTATCTGGGGCCCAACGGCTCCGGCGCGATTATGAAATTGGTGGTGAATTCCCTGCTGGGAATTGGCATGCAGGCGATTGCGGAGGCCGTTGCGTTTGGCGAAAAGTCCGGCCTGGAGCGCAACCGCCTGCTGGAAGTGTTGTCCCAAACAGCGGTCGTCGCTCCCGCGCACGCTGGCAAGCTGCAAAGAGCGATGCAGAATGATTACAGCCCGCAATTTCCCCTGCGCCTGATGCACAAGGATTTTGGCCTGATTCTCAGCCTGGCAGCGACCGCTGGCGCCGATATGCCCGCCAGCAGAGCCGCTTACGAAGTGAATTCGGCGCAATTTGCCCAGGCGCCCGAGCTGGATTTTTCGGCAGTGATTCTGGAGATGGAAAAGCGCGCGCACTTGAGTTCCGCGGAGCAGGCGCGTCCGCAAATTGGCTTCGCGGCGTCGCAGTAGCTTCGTAGCTCTTTTCTTGTTCGGCGGGAAATTCTTGGCCGGCACTTGTTGCAAGGGCGCTGCCTCTACCAGCGTTACTTGTAAAGGTCTGCTGAACTGGCGAACACCGCAGGAATAGTTATATTCGACTGTCCTCCCGTCATGAGCACCAGGCCGTTGTTCAGTCGTGTAGCAGTATGAGAGAAGCGCGGCGCTCCCATGGGGCCCGTGGGTATGAACGTGTTGGCCACAGGGTCGAACACTTCGGCACTTGAGAAGCTGCCGGGCGCGATGTAGGAGAATCCCCCGGCCACCATCACTGTGCCGTCAGCAAGCACAGCGGCAGTGTGCTTTGCGCGCGGTGTGCTCATACTTCCCGTCACTGAAAAGGCTCCCGTTGTTGGATCGAAAAGCTCTGCGCTCTGAAGCGGTTGTCCGTTAAATCCTCCAGTCATCAACACTTCGCCGTTACCGAGCAAGGCCGCGGTGTGGTCATAACGCACGTCGGTCATCCCGCCGGTAGCCGTGAAGGTTCCGGTGGCGGGATTGAACAGTTCGGCGTCGTTGAGCGAGTCGGCATCGTAAACATCTTCGGCGTCACGGCCTCCGGCAATCAACACTGTTCCGTCGTTCAGTAAGGTTGCGGTACATCCCCAGCGGCCTCCTACTACCAACTCGCCCGTGGTGGGGGCAAAGGTTCCTGTGGCGGGGTCGTATAGTTCCGCCACGTTGTCGGCTGTTCCGCCCGCCACCAGCACTTTGCCGTTGGCGAGCAACGTGGCGGTGTGTTCAGACCGCACCTCGCTCATCGTGCCGGTGGCTGTGAAGGTTCCCGTCGCGGGATCGTATAGCTCTGCAGTCGCAAGATCGCTCAAAAAACCGATGGAGCCACCGGTGATGAGAACTTTGCCGTTGGTGGCCGCCGGACCATGGTCGAGCAACGTGGCAGTGTGGAAGGTGCGCGCGGCGGTCATCGTTCCGGTGGCGGTGAAGGTTCCGCTGGCGGGATCGTATAATTCGGCTGTCGCGAGATTGCCCGTATTGTTGGACCCGCCTGTGACTAGCACTTTCCCGTTCGCCAGCAAGGCGGCGGCGTGCCCCGCGCGCGCGGTTCCCATCTCTCCGGTGGCCTGAAATCCGTGCAGGTTCAAATTGCTTGCGACGTCAATTGAATTTGAACTGCCTTTGATGTTAGGAAGGGTGATATCGGTCGCCGTAACCATCTGGTTCCCCACGGTCCCGAGCGCTACAGTAAAAGTTCCTGTGCCAGCTGTCAGCATTGAATCGCCTGGAAGCACGGCTTGGGGATCGCTACTGGTAAAGTGCACGATGCCGGGATAATCGAATACCGTGTTGTTCGAGCTATCGAGCGCGACGACGGTGACACTAAAGAACGTGTTTGGAAAAGCCGTGGTTGGCGCCATTACCGAGAAGTGATTCGCGAGTTGAGGGCCGCCACCGCCGTTCGCGCCGCTCGCACCCCCGCCGCAGGCACTGAGGACGCACAGCGCACACATCACGACTGCGGCCGATAGACAGCGCTTCACGTTCCCTCCCGTCGTGCGCAATGGTTATGCAGGACGCCTCGCTGCGAAATCATTGATACAACTCCGCGGAAGCCAGACCCAGAAAAATGCCGCCGCCAGCGACCAATACGCTTCCGTTCGGCAGCAGCGTTGCGGTGTGTCCCGAGCGCCCGATTTCCATGCCACCGGTAATGCTGAAGGTGCCAGCCGCCGGATCGTAAAGCTCAGCGGTGGAATTTTCGACGCCGCCGCCTGCTACCAGCACCTTCCCGCTCGGTAATAGCGTCGCGGTATGCAGGCTTCGCGCTTCGGCCATTGTTCCGGTCGTCGAAAACGTTCCGGTAGTTGGGTCGTAAACTTCCGCAGTCGCGGTCGGTTGCAAATCACCCATGCCTGTGGAGATTAATCCGCCGGCGATCAGTACCCTGCCGTCAGAGAGAAGCGTTGCCGTATGTTGTTCGCGGCCCGCGGCCATTGCGCCGGTCGTCGTGAAGGTTCCAGTCGCCGGGTCGTAGAGTTCCGCGGAGGCGACGGGATCTGCCGTGGACGTCGCGGCGCCGCCTACGATAAGTACTTTGCCATTTTGCAGCAGCGTGGCGGTGTCCAGGTAGCGCCCCACCGTCATGTTTCCCGTTTGCGTGAAAGCATTGGCGCCTGGATCATAAAGTTCGGCGGTGGCCAAGCCCGTGCCAGTGGGATCTTGATCGGCTCCTCCCGCAATCAGGACTTTGCCGTTCCCCAGCAAAGTCGCGGTATGTCCGCCACGGTTGGCCGTCATGTTGCCGGCCGGGTTGAATACACCGGCAACCGGGTCGTAAAGTGCTGCGCCGTTGTTTGAGGTACTCGGTCCGTAGTCCCAAAAATTGTTTAGAAAGCCCCCGGCGAGCAACACCTGTCCGTTCTGCAATAGCGTCGCAGTGTGGCCGAATATTCCCAGGCCATCGTCCGCAAAGATTTCAGTAAAAGTGCCCGTGCCTGGGTCGTACACTTCGATTGATGAGAGGCCGACGTAACCGGCTGCCTCGGTGTATGAGCTACTGTTTGAGCCATACGCCATGAGCACCTTGTTATCCGGCAGCAAGGTGGCGGTTTGCAGGCCGCGCGCCTCGACCATGCTCCCCGTCGGCGTAAAACCGCTCGAAGACGCAGTCACGGTAACGGTAGCGCTCGCGTTGAGCGCCGCTAGGTCCGCACTGGTGGCGATGACGTGATAGAAGCCGCCGGCATTCGGCGCGGTATAGACTCCCGCGCTGTTTATCAGTCCCCCAGCGGCCTCCTGAATCGTGAAATTTGCAGCCGTATTGTTCAGCCCGGTGACGGTTGCCGTGAACGTGCGCATCCCGCCCGGATGCACTGTGGCCGCCGCCGGATCGATCGTTATTTGGGCCGTCGGAACAGTCACTACGGCTACGCCATAATAAGCAGAATTGGCCACGCTCGTGGCTATCACGTGAAAGGTGCCAGTCCCGTTTGCTGGAGGCGTATATACGCCGGCGCTGTCAATCGTG
The DNA here is from genome assembly GCA_963804655.1 of uncultured Acidobacteriota bacterium. GTDB lineage: Bacteria > Acidobacteriota > Terriglobia > Acidiferrales > UBA7541 > Palsa-295. The sequence continues at coordinate 836,547 of CAWDRE010000006.1, forward strand.
CCCCCGGAGTTTTCTTGCACGCTCCAGGTGACCGCGGTGTTGCTGGTCCCGCTGACCTTGGCGGCAAAAGCTTGCGTCTCGTCCTTAAGCACCGTCGCGGAATAGGGAGTCACCGTCACAGCTAACGCCGGAGGACCAGGAGGCGGAGGAGGCGTGGAACTTGAAGTTCCGCCGCATCCCCAACCTCCCAACGCCGCGGCCATCGCCAGCGCCATGGCGATCCCCTGATATTTCGTGGTCCTGAATGGATTCGTTCGCCCAAGGGCCCGCGGATTTTGCATGTTCACTCCTTGCCGCATATTTCGGATGGATCGCATGATGGATACATGGCTCAGCGATGGTCGCCTGCGAAATCAAGCAACGTCGGCCTGCGCACGACGCCGTGAATCGCCTGCGAACCGAAATGGCCGTTCGCGGGAGCCCCGAACACCAGCGTCACGTTGGAAAACGGGACGTCCGTTCCTCCGTTGACGCAAACCTGTAGCTGGGATAGCACCGTGTCGTTTTTCGAAAAGGGAGCGGGGCCTCCATTTCCTGTAATCGTGGCCGCGCCGGTGACCATGAAACCCGGGTTGGTCGGCGCTGGCGGGGCGTAGGTTGGACATGTGCCAGTGTCGTAGCTGACCTGGGCATCCTTCATAGTGACGTGGTGAGTATGTGGAATGCGCGTTTCGGGATCGTCAAAACTAGTGGGAACGCCATTGGTGACCACGCCATTGGCAATCGCCACATCCATCGCGTGGTCCGAGAGCTCCATGGTCATGGCCGCGTAAAAATCGGCCAATCCGGATCGCCCTTTCAAATCGAGCGACCATCTCCCGTGCATTTCCCAGGGGCCAACCACCTTGCCCGCTATGGTCTCTGGCGAATAATCATTGAGCAGCCCGCTAAAGTGCGTCGGCGTGGGCGCTTGCGCCAGTGTGCCGATAGTCACCGCGAGCATCATGACCGCGACTACGCTTACCATCCACCAAAACGCTTTGCTGTTCATGAAACACCTCCTAGTTGAGACTTGCGACTGCTGATCCCTAGGGCTCCCAGTCCGCGCCGCTGTTCCGTCATGCGTTATTCCGTTCGAGTGAGTTGAGCATGGCCAGAGCTTGCGCGAGGGAAACTGCGGCCACGAACCAGCGCTTCACGTCGCCTCCCGTCAAGCTCAGTCGTTGTGCAAAAGGCTAGGACTGCGTGGCGCGACAATGGCGCGAGGCCGTTTTGAACGCAATGGCGGGCTTGTGGTTTGCAGGTGACTTAGTTCTGACCGTCCAGATTCCTGATTTTAGGTGACTTGCCGGGGTCCCCCGCAGATATCACTTAAGCTATAGCCGGTTAGTGCTAGACTACCGCCCAGCTAGAGGGTCCGCCATGGAAGCTACCGACCGAAACCATAAGACGCGCTTCGGCGCCTTTGAGGCGGACTTGCGCTCGGGCGAGCTCCGCAAGCACGGCATCCGGCTAAAGCTGCAGGACCAACCCTTCCAGGTTCTGGGCCTTTTGCTGGAGCATCCGGGTGACGTGGTTACCCGCGAAGAACTGCGTCAGAAACTCTGGCCCGCGGACACTTTTGTTGATTTCGATACCAGCCTGAACAGCGCCATCAAAAAGCTGCGCAACGTGCTGGGCGACTCGGCCGAGGAGCCCCGCTACATCGAGACGGTCCCGCGCCACGGCTACCGCTTCATCGCTCAGGTAGAAAATGGTGCGCGGCCGGCGGCTGCCACAATCGAACTCCAACTCGAGCCAGAGCTCCCTGTGCTGCCGGCGCCTACACGTGGGAACAAGCGCCGCATTGCCGTTTCAGCTGGTGTCGCGGCCTTGCTCGTTGTGGGAGCCCTGGTTGTCTGGCGCGTCTATTTCACTCGGCCGGCGTTGAGCGGAAGCGACGTCATCCTGGTGGCGAGCTTTGTGAATAAGACGGGCGATCCTATTTTCGACGACTCCCTGGACAAAGCCCTCGAAGTGAAACTGACGGAATCCCCTTATTTGAGTGTGTTATCGGAAGCAGATGTCCGCGAAACGATGCGGATGATGCGCCATTCCCCAAACGAGCGAGTGACACCGGAATTGGGGATCGAAATCTGTAAACGACGGGGGCTAAAAGCGGTGGTGGTGCCGGAGATTGCCGCCTCCGGGGACACCTACGTGATCACTCTGGATGCCATTGACGCGCAAGACGGAAAAACCATTGCCAGACGTCAAGAGACGGCGAATTCCAAGGACCAGGTGGTCGCTGCACTGGGCCAAGTGGGCTCGCAATTGCGCAGAAAATTGGGCGAAAGTTTGCGCTCTGTGGAAAAGTACAATATGCCACTGGATCTTGCGACGACCAGCTCACTGGAGGCGCTGCTGGCGTTCCGCACGGGGCAAACGCTGTATCGTGGCGGCAAGCGGCGTGAGTCCATTCCCTTGTTTGAAAGGGCCGTGGATCTGGACCCGCAGTTCTGTTCTGCTTACAGTATGCTGGGCAGCGCCTACCACGCCATTGATGATGGGCAAGCCTCCCGGGAGAATTTTGCCAAGGCTTTTGCGCTGAAGGATCGCCATCTCACGCAAGAAGAAAATTTTCAGACCACCGCTCTTTATTATTCGTCCATCACCGGCAACCTGGAAAAGGAAACCGCTGTGCTGGTTTTGTACAAGGAGGCGTATCCGCGCAGCGTGGTTGCTTACAACATGCTGGGAATCGCATACGCGGAGCAGGGCAGAACCGAAGAGGCTCTACAAGACTTCAATTGGGCGATCGCCCATGCCCCGGTACCGTCCGCGCAGCACTACTCCAACGCAAGCCAGGCGCTCATGATCCTGGGCCGGGTGGACGACGCCAAGAAAATGCTTGATGAATGGAGGCAGAAAGGATCACTGACCCCATTTCAAATGGCCATGCGCTACCGGATCGCTTTTATCGAGAAGGACGCGGTAACGATGGACCGGCTCGCCCGCGAATTCCCAGCGGATGATGTCTCGTGGCTCCGTTTACAAATGGAGCTCGCGTTCTTGCGCGGCGATTCCCGCACACTCCGTTCGTTGAGCGAAACCCTGGTGAAACAACAGAGCCACGCGAACCGGGCGGAAAACGCCGGCGACGCGCTCGCCTGGCATGCCGGGCTGGAAGCGTTTCTAGGAGACTATGCCTTAACGCGGAAGCTCTGCCGCCTGGCGCAAGAGGCGGGCAGTGAAAGTGCTATCGCGCTGTGGGATTGTGCCAAGGGATTAGCAGAGGCCGGCGACGTGACCGAGGCTGAAGCGCTGGTAGCGAAACTCGATCCGATGGTTCCTGAGGACACCTTTCAGCAGCAGGTTCTGCTGCCGATTGCTCGTTCCATCATAGAGCGCAAGCGAGGAAACGCCGTGAAGGCCGTTGATTTGCTCGCCCCCGTCACGCAATACCCAAACGCAGCGGTTTCTTATCATCGTGGACAAGCGTACTTGGCCGCGGGAGAGTACGGCGAGGCTGTCGCCGATTTCCAGACGGTCATCGCGCATCGTGGATGGCCGGAGTGGGAAATATTTTCTCCGCTGGCGCGACTCGGCCTCGCGCAGGCCTATGCCAAGCAGGGAAACAGCGAGGAAAGCCGCAAGGCCTACGACGAATTCTTCACCACTTGGAAGGACGCCGACCCGGATATTCCCATACTTCGCCAAGCCAAAATTGAATACAAGAAACTCCCCGCCAGCGCGACTCCCGCCGTTCCCGCGTCGGAAAAAAAGTTATAGCCGATTTTTCTCGAACATTTCTCATAAACGCGCGACTTTACAGTCTGCGGAAACACATGTTGCGTTTATGCCGTAGCTAAAGCTACGGCCTACAAAGATTCTCGTGCCCTCACAGCAGCTCTTTAGCCCGTGAAGCCCGCGCTCGAGCTTCGCCACAAACGCAGCGATAGGGCTTGCGCAAGAACAAATCGTGATACATTGCCTCGCGGAAATCTTCCCGGCAAGGAATCGCGATGGAAAGACGCACCTTCATGAACGTCACCGCCGGCGCGGCAACGGCTTTCGCGCTGAATCCTTTGGCGCTCGCCCAGGAGCAAGCGCGCAAAACCCCCGTCCTCTACCCCGATCCGGCGGTCGAGATCATTGACCCGCGCTTCGCCAAATATAAAGTCGGCAACGCGGCGGTCGAGCGCCTGTACACCGGCGCGCGTTGGGCCGAAGGCCCGGTGTGGTTTGGCGATGGACGCTTTCTCCTCTTCAGCGACATCCCCAACAATCGCATGCTCCGCTGGCTGGAGGACACCGGCGAGGTCAGCGTGTTCCGCAGCCCCTCGAACTACAGCAATGGCAACTATCGCGACCGCCAAGGAAGGCTGCTCACCTGCGAGCATGACTCGCGCCGCCTGACGCGCACCGAATACGATGGGACGATCACTGTCCTCATGGACCGCTTTCAAGGCAAGAAGCTCAACGCCCCGAACGACCTGGCCGTCCATTCCGACGGCTCGATCTGGTTCAGCGATCCCGGCTACGGCATCATGTCCAATTACGAAGGCCACAAAGCGCCCTTCGAGCTGCCCGCCAACGTATATCGCCTCGATCCGAATACAGCCGCGGTGACCGTTGTCGCTGACGACATGGACAAGCCCAACGGCCTCTGCTTTTCTCCCGACGAGAAAAAAATTTACATCGTGGATTCCGGCGTTCCCAAACACCCCGGCGATCCGCACCCGATTCGTGTTTACGACGTCGAGGATGGCGTGCGCCTGAAGAATGGCCGCCTGTTTGTGGACATGTCGCCGGGCTCGTCCGATGGCATCCGTTGCGATGTGGATGGCAACGTGTGGTCCGCGGCAGGATGGGCGGGTGAAGGCTACAACGGCGTGCACGTCTTCGCCCCAGACGGCACGTTGATCGGAAAAATTCACCTTCCGGAAATTTGCGCCAACCTCTGTTTCGGCGGCGCCAAGAAAAACCGCCTGTTCATGGCCGCCAGTCAATCGCTTTACGCACTTTATGTGGACGCCCAAGGCGCCCAGGTACCCTGACGCACGAACACTCCGCATCGCACCAAGGACCGGGCACCGGGAATTTTCACACCCTGAAGAACTCCCCGATCGAATAATTGAAGCGCCGGAAGGAAGGATGTCCGCTGCCCCGGCTCCTTTCCTGGAACTGGCCAGAATTTCACCGCGCTCGACCTCGATTGCGTTTCTGCTGAAATCTGCCATGTTTTATAATTTAGCGGTTAGCAGAGACCTCGAATCCAGGAGAACCAGGATGACCACTCTCGACAGCTTGCTCCAACGCAATAAAGAATTCGCTGCGCGGCAGTCTGCCGAAGGCACGCTGATGCCCTCGCTTCCGCGGGCGATGCCCAACGTCAAGGCGGTCATCATCGGTTGCGCGGACATGCGCGTGGACCCGGCGCACATCCTGGGAATCAAGCCGGGCGAGGCCGTGGTGCTGCGCAATATCGGCGGCCGCTTCACCCCGGCGTTGCTCGAGGAGCTGGCGCTACTCGGGCGAATTGGTGCGGTTGCCGGAGAGGCTCCGGGAGGAGGCGGCGAATTTCACCTGATCGTGCTGCAGCACACCGATTGCGGCATGACGCGCCTGGCCGGCGACGCCGCCCTGCTGGCGCATTATTTTCAAATTCCGGAAAGCCAACTTAAAACCAAAGCGGTCATGGATCCTCGCGCAGCGGTTACCTTCGATGTTGCCGCGCTCCGCGCGATTCCCGCCTTGCCGGGCGCGTGGCTCATATCGGGCCTGGTGTACGACGTGGCCACCGCGCTCGTGGAAGTCGTGGTGCCACCGGCGCCCATTCGTGCTGCGTAAGACTCCGGAACAACGCCGTGACCGGAAAAGCGGGTCGCACGATCCAAGTTCACGGTTATGCGACGCAGCAGTACGAGAATTGTCGCGTCAGTGAAAGATTAGTCGCGGGTAAGTTTCACGCGTCCGAAAGGTTTTGCGACGCCTTTTTCCACATTATCCATGCGCCACTCCCAAGCGCCCGCTTTCGCGTCATAAACGAAATCGTTCTTGAAACTCACTTCGCCCTTTTCATCCTTGAACACAAATGCCAGTTCATTTCCCTGCGGGACGGCCACGCCGATAGACGTTGCATTCAAGCCGCCATAAACATCGAGCCATACGCAAGCGTAATCCTTCGTGGGCTCGTTCCAGGCCAGGTAGATGCTGGCCTCATATTGGGCTTCGCCTTTGGCGTTCTTCTGGCGCGATACTTCATGGATCAGCAGATAGTGATGCTCCAGAACCCACTCGGCGGTCACATCATGCGTGGTCTCTTGCCCGGCAATCGTGCCGCGCAATACCCATTTCCCAACCAGATGATCCAGGAGCGGAGAATTCAGCGGCGGCTGTTGGCCAAAAGCCACAGTGGCCCAGCAGACCAGCAGCGCCAGGAGAAGCCTGCTTGCGTGATTGACCACCGGCCAGCGCCTCCCATCTGAGAATCGCGAATCGAGCGGCCCGGAATGCCACGCGCCGCGGCCATCCCGCAACGCGAGTTTCCCGGTAACTGTGTTATAAACGCAAATGAATCCAATCGCCAGCCTGTTTCTGCGCGCCAAGCATTGGCAGCTTTTCGTCCTATCCCTCGTGCTGGCTCTGGTCGAGCTGTTCATTCTGAGACCGCATTCATGGGCAGCAGGAAGTCCCGCGCTGGTGCGCGGAGCCGCCACCGCGTCCGCTCCGCGCTATGTCAAACCCCCCGAAACGATTATTCTGAAGCGTGACTGAAATTCCAGGGACACCCCCGAAGACACCGCGTCGGCCAGCAACTCTCCGATTCTTCCTGCGATGGTTTCTCATCGGGCTGGCGCTGCTTTGGTCGCTTGCGGTGCTGCTCCTCGTCGCGGCCCGCTGGATTGATCCGCCCACCACCGCGGTTCACACGGAGCGCCGCTTGCAATCGTGGGTTCACCGCACGCCGTATCATGAACGGTACGAATTCGTTCCGCTCAGCCAGATCTCGCCCGATTTGCAGCATGCCGTGATCGCCGCGGAAGATGCGCGCTTCTACCAGCATCATGGATTCGATTGGAACGCGATGGAAATCGCCGCGGAAGACGATATGGAAGGCGGCCGCATTCGCGGTGGCTCCACCCTGACGCAGCAACTGGTAAAAAATCTGTTCTTCGGAACCGGCCGCTCGATTCTGCGCAAGGGCGCCGAGTTCACCCTGGTCCCGGTGGCTGAACTGGTCCTCGGCAAGCAGCGCATTTTGGAGCTCTATCTCAACGAGGTCGAATGGGGCCCCGGCGTTTATGGCGCGGAGTCGGCATGCCGTTACTACTACCGAACCTCGGCCCGAAGCATCGAGCGGCAACAAGCGGCCCAACTTGCCGCCATTCTGCCGTTGCCACTGAAGCGACGGCCGGAGCACATGACTCACTACAGCGCACTCATCCTGGAGCGCATGCGCCAAATGGGTTGGTAAGCGCGCATCGCGTCTTTGCATCCGTCCATGGCTCAAAACCCTCAAATTCCAGCTACAATCGTGTGGGATGAAATCTAAAGCGGCGCACACCATGAAAAATCGCAGCCACGCATCGGCCATGATTTTATATTTGAACTTCGTTGTGCTGGCTTTGCTCGCGGCGCTGCTTCCCGCGTGGGCGGGCGCGCAAGCCAAGCCCGCGGGGGAGGCTGACATCGTCGCGCGGGTCAACGACGACGTCATCACGCTCGCCGAATATCAGAAAGCCGAGCAGCAATTGCGCGACGAAGTAACCCATGACTGCCAGGGCTGCCCGCCGGACCAGATTGACGCGCAATTCAAGGAGCAGCAGAAGGATTTGCTGCGCGGCATGATTGACCAGTCGCTGATGGTGCAACGCGCCAAAGACATGGGCATCAGCGTCGAAGCAGACCTGGCCAAGCGCCTCGACGAAGTGCGCCGGCAGAACGGCCTCGCCACCCTCGACGACCTGAAAAAGGGCGTCGAAGCTTCCGGCCTCACCTGGGAAGGCTACAAAACCACGATTCGCAATGACCTGCTTCAGAAGGAACTGGTGCGGCGGGAAGTCGGCTCGCGCGTGGACATCTCCAGCGACGAAGTGAAGCAATATTATGAAGCGCACCTGCAGGAATTCACGCTGCCCGAGCGCGTAACGCTCTCTGAAATTTCACTAAGCACCGAAGGAAAGAACCCGGAAGAGATGGCCGCGGTGCGCGGCAAAGTGGAGGGCCTGCGCACCAGCGTCCTCAACGGCGACGATTTCAGCCGGGTCGCCCGGCTTTATTCCCAAGGTAGCACCGCGAAAGACGGCGGCGATCTCGGCACCTTCAAAAAAGGAGACCTCTCGCCGCAAATCGAAGCCGTGGTTTTCCAGTTGAGCAAAGGCCAGATCAGCGACGTGATTCAGACGCGCACTGGATTCGAAATCCTGAAAGTGGAAGATCACCTGCCGGCGGGAGCGCAGCCCCTGGACAAAGTGGAGCCGGACATCCGCAACACCCTCCGCGCGCAGAAAATGCAGCCGCGCATCCGCGATTACCTCGCCGAACTCCGCGAGCAGAGCTACATCACCGTGAAGCCCGGCTACCGCGACAGCGCCCTGCTGTCCGGCGCGAACGCCGCGCGACAGGACAAGTCTCACCTGTAAAGCGCTTTCGATCCGCGACATTCGGCGGCGCCCCTGATCGGAGGCCGCCTCACTGGGTCGCGGCAACACGGAACTCGCACCCGCCTTGCCGGAGACGTAGCCGTGGCGGCCACGGACTTCGCCATATTCTTGATGGAAGGGCGCGCCGGGAACGTTATTCCGAGTGCAGCGCTTGTATCACGTTCACGCGAGCGGCGCGGGCCGCCGGCAGCATCGAAGCGACCACTGCCGCGCCCAACAGCACCAGCGCGGAAACGATCACGGGCAGCGCGCCGGGCATTCTGAGGTCGCCGAAATAACTGCCGGCCACCCGCGCGACGGCGAGCCCGAACGCCGCGCCCGCCACCACGCCAATGCCGGCCATCACGGCGCCATCCACCACCACGCCTCTGAGCAGATTCCCCGGCTGTGCTCCCAGCGCCAGGCGAATGCCGAATTCGCGCGTGCGCGCGCTGACAGAAAACGCCAGCACGCCGGCGACGCCAACGACAGCGATCAACAGCGCGACCGCTGCGAACACGCCAAAGACCAGCGAGTTCAAGCGGTCCGGCGCCAGCACTTTTGCGCGGATGTCCTCCAGAGTAGCGGCGTGCTCCACGGGCTCATCGGCGGCCAGCTGCCGGATAATTTTCGTCACCGGCACCACCAGCGCATAAGGATTTCCGGTGGTGTGGATGAAGAGATGACCGCCGAACATTCCGCCGTCGGCAAAGGAGCCATAAATGACGGAGGTGGGCTCCGGAACGAGATGTTCATCGTCCACATCGGCGGCGACCCCAATGATGCGGTGCGGCGCGGTGACTCGCGCCTTTTCGGCCGGCGTGCCGGTAACGAATTCGAGCACCGGATCGGTCCAATAGACATGCCGATTGATGGGATCCTGACCAGGAAACATGTGCTGGGCCAGAGTCGCGCTGACGATCACCACCGGTTCGTGATCCTGGTCATCGAGCGCGTTGAAATCGCGCCCGGCAATAATGGGAACGCGCAGAGCGCTGAAAAAGCCGGGAGAGATGGTGCGCCAGAGCGCGCGCGGATCGTCTTTGCCATGGACGTGGCCATCACCAGAGTATTGCAAACCGATACCGAAGCCGCCGGCGGCATCACGCCAGGGTGCGATCATCCCGACAGCCGTTTCTGTGACGCCGGGTAGCGCATCTATTTGACGCACTGCTTCCCTGTAAAAAGCGATGACTTGCTGCTGCGTTCTGCCATTGGACGGCCACGGAACATCAACGGCCAGTACGTGGCGCGTATCCATTCCGGTCTGGGTCCTCTGCAACGCGAGCAGCGTGGTGATCAACATGCACGCGCCCGCCAGCAGCACGAAAGACGCTGCGATTTGCGTGACGGCAAAGGCCCGCTGGCGGCGCCCGGTGCTGCTGGTGATGCGCACGCCGCCACTCGCGAGGTTCATGCCATTCGACGCGCCCATTGATGGCAGCCGCGGCACAAACGCCAGAATCACCGCCGCGATGATGGCCAGCGCGACTCCCACCCAGAGCATGCTGGAATCAACCGTCAAATCCAGGGCGCGAACGGAGAAGCGCGAGGCGTATCGCGCCAGGATGGTGACGAGTGGCTGCGCGATCAGTACGCCGATGATGGCGCCCGCTCCGCAAAGCAGCAGGCTTTCGGCTAACAACATGCGGCGCAGCGTCCAGGTGCTGGCGCCGAGCGCGGCGCGGATGGAGAGTTCGCCTTCGCGGCGAACCGTCCGCGCCAGAATCAGGTTGGCAACGTTCGAGCAGGCGATGATGAATACCAGGCCGGAGGCAGCGAGCAGGACGAGGAGAACGGTGCGCGCGCCGGAAGTAATCTCATCGCGAAGCATCCTGGCATCAATGCGGTAGCCGAAGTTATCGGGATACGCGTCGGGGTGGTCCTTCACCATAGAGGCGTACACCGTGCGCAACTCGTTGCGAGCCTGACTGAGAGTGGCGCCGGGAGCAAGCTTTCCGAAGAGTTCGGTCATGCGATGGACGCGGCCCGTGACCATCGTGGCGGAAAGATGATGCGGGCTGACGACCAGGTTGCCGATAATCTCGGTTTCCACGGGATAGGGCACAGAGGGTTCCAGCACGCCGATGACGGTGGCGGTACGATCGCCAACGCTGCTGAGGCGAACGGTCTTGCCAATCACATCAGGATCTTTTTTGTAAACGGTGGACCAGAAACGATACGTCAGCACGATCACGCCCGGGGCGTCGGCGCCAGCGTCTTGCGGTCCGACGAGGCGGCCCAGAACAGGACGCAGACCCATTACATCGAAGTAGTTGCCGCTGACCACCCCGCCGTGAACGACGCGAGGCTCGCCGAGTCCGACCATCGTAAAGTCCATCTCCGAGAAATCGCCGAACTCGCTCAGAGAGTGGACGCTGCCCTCGATATCCTTGATTTCGGGCACGGAAAACGTGGTGTTGTCTTCTCCGCCGGCGGGGGCGCTCTGGCGGATGTACACCAGCCGGTTTTCGTCACGGTTCACGAGCGGCTTCAGCAGCACTCCGCGCACCAGCGTGAAGATCGCGGCGTTCGCGCCGATGCCGAGCGCCAGCGTGAGGATCACGATGCTCGCAAGCCCTTTACTGCGCATCAGGGAGTGGAACGCAACTCTCAGATCGCGGACGAATGACATGTTTCTTCTCCTCGCGGCGTCTATCAGCGCCACGCGCGCCGACAGCGGGACCCGCATTGTAAATCATTTGCCATTTCCTGTAACGGTCTTCGCTCCGGCGGTTGCCCGCCTTCACTGTATAGACGAACGGCCGGACCGGAATTCGACATATCGTCCCGGAAATTTTGCTTCTTCCGCGCTTTAGAACCTTGCTTTGCGACCGGTCATCTCAATAACCGTACCCGCTGCTGACGAGTCTTTTCTCACTTCAACTGCCAAATCCGCAGGCTGCGTCATAGGGAATGGTCGTTTTCGGCGGCTCCAATGTCCAAATTCGGACACCGACTCGACGGTCATTGCGCTCTCGAAATATCCTTTCGCCGTCGCTGCTCGCTCTCCCTGATCAATTCTAGGATATCCGCCGCAGGACGTATCTCGATTGATCCTAGGTTCAACTTCACTCCGGGCGATTGGGAAATGATCTGGATTGCGTGATTCAGGTCGCGCGCTTCCAGTACCTGAAGTCCGCCCAATTGCTCCTTGGTTTCCGCGTACGGACCGTCTGTCACAGCAACCTTACCGTCCTTCCAACCCACGGTCACCGCCGTGTTGGGGGGCTGAAGAGGCTCCTCAGCGAGCAAATGTCCGTTCTTGCGCAGTTCGTCGTTGTAGCTAAAACACTCGTCAAACACGGTGTTGCGCTCGCTCTCCGTCATGTTTTCGAACTTGCCGGGCTCGAGATAGCCCAAACATATGTATTTCATCGATTCCTCCGTCAGAGATCGTGTAACCCACCGGCTGATGCCGTTGCTTGCCGCTTGTAAAACCAGAGTTCGCGCGCTAGCCGGTGCCAAATGCTCGCCGCAGGGCAACAGTCCACGATTCCGTGAATCGCTTCGACATTGCGGCATCGGGGACCAGCACATCGAAGCCGTGAAACGCGCCTGGAATTACATGGAGTTCCGTCGGAACTCCGGCATTGATCAGCCGACGGCCGTATTCGACATCTTCATCCACAAACAGATCGAGAGCGCCGACGCCGATGAATGCGGGAGGAAGTCCGGCGAGATTTTCGACGCGCGCAGGAACCGCGCCGGCCGGAACCGTGGGCGAGCCGGCCGGGACGCCCAGAAATGAAGTCCAGGCGAAACGATTCGAGCCCGCGCTCCAGACAAACTGGCCGATAGACGGCGGAGGCTGGCGCGTGCTGCCGGTGCGATCGTCGAGCGCCGGATAAATCAGCAACTGAAACAGGATGGGAATTTCGCGGCGATCGCGCGCGGCAATGGCGAGCAGCGCAGAATGGCTGCTACCGGCGCTTTCTCCGCCGATGGCGATGCGTTTGCGATCCACGCCGAGCTCGTCGGAATTTTTGTAGAGCCAGCGCAGCGCGGTGTAATTATCTTCGAGCGAACCCGGGAAAGGAGTTTCCGGCGCGAGGCGATAGTCCACCGAAACGACTAGGCATCCGCAATTCTGGGCCAGGGCTTGCAGAAAGGGACTGAATTGTGCGGCGAAGCCGGAGACAAACCCGCCGCCATGCATGTGCAGAAATGCAGGACGCCCTTTCGTGCCGGGAGCCGCATCCACAATCACCAGGCGCAAGTCCGGCGCGCCCGCTGGACCGGGGATGTGTCGTTCAAACGGCTGCGGCGCCGGCGGAGGCAGCGGAGGAAACCCTGGCCATTTGCGTACGGCGGCGAGAGTTTCGCTGGTGAAGCTATCTGTGGGGAATGGGAATTGCTTGATGGTAGCAAGCAGCTCCGGGTCAACCATGGCATAGGGGTCCGCTCCCGCTGCAGGCGCAGGAGCAGGCGCTTGCGCCTGGGGGGCGACCGCGGAGCGCAGCAATTCCGGCGCGAGGCCGATTCCGATTCCCGCCGTCAAACCGCCGCGGACAAAATCACGCCTGGTCAGCTCACTCATCGTCAACTCCCGTTCCTGAAATTGCAGCGTTTCTTCTCGGTCACTGCTTCAGGTAATGCAGCACAACACTTCCTGATGACTTAAAAACCTTGGACTCCACAAGTTTTAATTGTAATTTCTCCAGGCTGATACCTTCGAATAACCGCCTCCCTTTTCCGGCCAGCACCGGCATTACGACAAATCGAAATTCATCAACCAGGCCGAGCGCTATCAGTTGCGAAGGAATATCCACGCCGCCAACTAAAATATTCTTGCCTGGCTCCTGCTTCAATTTGAATACTTCGTCCCGCAGGTTGCCGCGGACAATTCTCGTATTGCCGCCTGCAGCGCTCGCTAATGATCGCGAGAAAACCACCATCTTCTTGGAGACAAACGCCTCGGCGAAATCTTTATCTGATTTGGTCTCGGAATCGCTCTTGGCGACATCCGGCCAATAAGGAACCATCAATTCATAGGTTTTACGCCCGTAGACGAACAAGCCCGCATCTCGCACCAGGTCTGTGAAATATTCCATGAGTTCTTCATCGGGAACTCCGTTGGTGTGGTCGAGGTAGCCATCCAGGGTCGTGTTGATTGCGTAGATTACCTTCCTCATTCGCTTACGCCTCTCCTTTTTATGTGCGAACGTTTACATGCTTCCGGTTGGGACTGCGCCGGCGCGCTCGTAATTGATGATAATTACGCCCTTCGGGGTGACTGTGCTTTCCGTTACCTTGAATGCCGCCGGGATCGTGCCATCGCCAAACAATTTCTTCCCAGCGCCCAACGTAACCGGAAATATCTTCAGCCATAGAGCGTCCACCAGATCATGCTTCAGCAGTGTCTGAACCAGATTCCCGCTGCCCCACACGTGCAGGTTCGGCCTGTCCTGCTTTTTGAGTTCAGCGATTTTTTTCGCGATGTCGCCGCTCAGAAAAACGGTCGGCTTCCATGCCGAAGAAGTGATGGTATTCGAGGCCACGTACTTGGTCGCGGTCTGAACCTCCGGCCAAATGTCGGCATGTTGCGGCCAGAACGCCGCGAACATTTCAAATGTCTTCCGCCCGAGCAGGACGTCAGCCGGCGCCTTCATCTGCTTTTTCATGGCCGCGCCTTCTGCCGCGTCGCCATGCGGCGCCGTCCACCCGCCATACTCGAAGCCGCCGCTGGTATCTTCCTTGGGTCCGCCCGGGGCTTGTATGACGCCGTCAAGCGATACAAATTCGAGCACATTAATTTTTCGCATCACCGAACTCCTCTCCGCGAGTCGAACCCATCTCGCGCGTCGGGCATTTAGTTGTCTTGCAAACCTTACGTGGGTATGCCGAATTCGCGCACTTCCACCGGCGTGCGGCAGGCGATTACTGCCTTGCGCCCCCATGCCAGCGCTTCGTTCATATCGGCGACCTCCAGCACCCAAAAACCGCCGATGTGCTCCTTGGTCTCCAGGTACGGACCGTCGGTGGTGACCACTTTGCCGTCGGGTTGCGCCCGCAGTGACTTCGCCTGACCGACGGGAAGAAGGCCGCCGAGGAAAACCACGACACGGGCAGCCGCCATCTCTTCGTTGAGCGCGTCAATGGCGCGGCCCGTTGCTTCGCTCTCGTCGGACGACTGGAAAGTGTCGGGGTGATGAATCGCAACCAGATATTGCGGCATGATTTCTCCTTTTCTTCTAACGCGCTTCGGGCTGGGCCGTTGCCCTGCCTTCACTACATAGACGAACGGCCGGACCGGAATTCGACAAAGCGCGGAGAATTTTTTATTGCTTCATCTCATCGGCGACGTCGTCGCCGAACTTCTTGCGGATCTCCTGCTGGGTCTCGGGATCGAAGTCGGTTAAGTCAAACAGCCGGCGGACTTCGACTACCATTTCGTTATCCTTCGCGGGGATGCGCGAGGCCCATTCCAGCGCCTCTTCGCGCGACTTCACTTGAATAATCCAGAAGCCGCCGACCACTTCCTTCGTTTCGGGAAACGGTCCGTCGGTGACTTTCGCCTTTCCGTCCTTGAAGGTCACGCGCGCGCTCATCGTCGCGGGCGGGGTCAGCCCGTCGAGCGCCAGCAGCACGCCGGCTTTCCCTAGTTCCTCGTTGTACTTGCCCATTTCCTCCATCTCTTTGAAATCGGGTACCCAGCCGGGTTTCGCGGTTTCGTAGATTTTTGGATAGTGGATCATCATGAAACGCATGGTGTTCTCCTTGAGTGTTGTGCGGACGCCATATCAGGGCCGCTACCTTTATATAGAAGCCTGGACCGCGCTGGGCCTGGAAAGTTGCCAGGCGCCCGTTTCGTGTCCCGCGCCGCGCGTTGCGGCTTCACTTACTAGTCGAACGGGGTGATGGGATTCGACACGCGATTTGCGGATCTTTCGGGTAACGTATCGCCCGGGAATCACCTTCCGGCGGGCCGGTTTCCCCGCTTTCACCCTATAGTCGAACGGTCCCGCCGCAATTCGACAACTCGTCCAAGCAATTTTGAGAATTGCGTACGTAGCTCCCGACGGTTTCAATTGGATGAAAAGCAGGGTTTATCAGCTGGAATATTGCTCTTAAGAATTGTCACCCGTGTATCACGGGTGCGCTCCGATAACGACAGTTATTAAATCTGGATCTAAGCCAACGGATACCCACGGTTCGTGCCTGTCCTGGAGCCCCCGATCAGCTGTTAACTTGGCGAAGTACGGATCAATAAGACTCGGCATTTTATTTGGTGATGGTGGAAGTGCCTTAGCGAGTCCACGCCCTAGGGCATTGGCCGCTTCCATCGTTTGCCTTGAAGCCCGCTTACTGACAAACACCATTACGCCTTGGCCTAATCCTCGGGCCGCTCCGCATCCATCGGCAAAATTAAGATTTGTGGGGACTTCTTTCCATTTTGCTCCAGTCATACCTGAAACGAAGTCAGATCCCAAAATATTTGCGATAGCCGCCCAAGTGTCTAGCGTTTCTTGGTCTGGCGTTCCTTGTTTGCCGCAGACGAATAATCCCACGCGTTGTCCCGCAAAAAACGATAACTCTGCCATGAGTTCCGGCGCAGCCCTCACTAACAGCTTTGCTCGCGGTCCTAGGGCAGCGGCTTCCTCGGTTGCAGTATCGGCTTCTTTCCGGGCGTTCTCGGCAGAAGTTGCAGCATCGCCAGCCTGTCGCGTTACAAGTGCTACCAACTGCTCGCTTTTGCTTCGTAGGTCATCGCTCTTACTTCGTAACTCGGCGCTTTTACCGCGCAATAGACTGTTGATGTGTTGTATTTCTATGCCACTTCCCAACTCGCCTGCGACTCTTATCGCTACTAGTGAGACGCTGATAACTTCTACGGCCAATTTCATAATCGAGGGTTTGCTCGGAGATCGAATCACTCCGACGAAATTTGCCAGCTCCCACGCCTCCACATCGTCGCTATACTCGTGCCGAATGACCCAGCACTCCATTAGAACACCGACCACGACCAAGCCGGTGAATACCCATACTAACCGTTCCCAAGGCAGTGACGAGTTTTCTATGGCTTTGATCTCAGTTTCCAACGCAGATATCGCGCTTTCGAGAGCAGAGATCGAACTCTGCAAAGCCGAGGAATCGGTCGGTAGGCTTGATGTGATTTGCACGAGAGGGGCGAGTATCACGATGGCTTTGATTTCTGCGACCGGGAGCGCTTTTACATTGATAGCTCGTTGCCTGCAAGAGTGGAATTATCTCGTCGGCTTGCCTTTTTCATTCTGAGGCGCGAGCCCATGGCGTATTGCCGCTTCAAGCGTAGCGATGTTTATATCCTTTAGAGCTTTGAACCGAATGCAATATCCGGTCACGCTCGCCTTCCCCAGTTTCTTCCCATACGTTTTCGCCAAGTACTTCTTATCTTTGAGGCCAAGTATATACACGGAGATCCCTGTTTTGTTTCCGCTCACGCCAATTTGAAAAAACTCTCTACTTTTTCCATTGGCATATTCGATTGTGTGAAATCCATATCCAATCGTAGGGTTGGAAACAGTATGATTTTTGCTGTCTTTCCCATCGAAGAACCATAATTTGCATTCTGGCGACACTTGCAGCGTGAGCCGGTGCAACTCTCGCATATCGCTGCGTTTTGGCTCCGGTTGGCTGGCAATATACTTCTTGATTTGTTCTTGCACGTTCATATGTTCCGCTCCCCGGTTGCGCGCACGAGATTATACGCCGTTCAATCCGTCTGAACCGCTCCCATTCTCTGCCACACCGGATACGAGAGGTTTTGCATCGGCAGTGGGAGTGCTGAACACTCAAAGCGCACCTTCAAGGTAAATTTTGCTCGTGCTAGTACCTCAATAAATCCATTTACATATTTCTCCAAGCCTGTGATTTTCCGGCAGATACCAGCGCTTACGAACGGCCCTTGCCCTGCCCTTATTCCGTGCGGGACATGAATCGCCAGCCCCGGGCACGCTGTTCGTCCAAATTTGAATTTCGAGGTTTGATATGAGGAAAGCCATTTTGTCGCTGCTCTTCGCTGCGTTTCTTTTCACGCTCGCCTTGCCGTCAGTCGCTAACGCCGACGATTGGGACAAGAAAACCATCGTCACTTTCAATCAAGACGTCGCAATTCCGGGCCAGGTTCTACCGGCCGGCACTTACGTCTTCAAATTGCTTCATTCCGACTCGGATCGTTTTGTGGTGCAAATCTGGACCGCGCATGAAGAACAACTCGTGACCAGTTTGCTCACCGCCGGCGACTCTTATCCGAATCCATCCGGCGACGCCTACTTCGTCCTGGATATGAGCGGCACAGACGAGGGCTATCCCCCTGCCGTGGCCAGCTGGTTTTTCGCCGGCGGCGACGAGGGACGGGATTTCATTTACTCCGGCTACTCCACTTCGCGCCTCGTCAGCGATCAAGACACCTCGTACGTAGTACCCGCGACCGATTCCACGCAAGTTGGCGTGGGCGTAGCGATTACCAATCCTCCGCCCGCTCTCCCGGTCTATGATCAGCCCGTTTGCCCGGGTGACGGCTATGTCTGGACCCCAGGCTATTGGGCCTGGGCTAATGACTTGAACGATTACTACTGGGTCCCCGGCACATGGGTGCTCGCTCCAGAAGTCGGCTTGCTCTGGACCCCGGGTTACTGGGGTTGGGGCGGCGATGCTTTCCTCTGGCACGAGGGTTACTGGGGCCCGCAAGTTGGCTTCTACGGCGGGATCGATTACGGCTTTGGTTATTTCGGCGTAGGATTTGTGGGAGGACGCTGGGATAACGGCCGCTTCCTCTACAATCGCGCCGTAAGCAACGTCAACCTTAACGTCACGCGCAACGTGTACAACCAAGAAGTGACCAACGTTAACGCGAATCGCGTCAGCTTCAACGGAGGTAATGGCGGGATAGACGCGCGTCCCACGCCACAGGAAGAAGCCGCCGAACGCGATCGCCATGTTCCGCCGGTCGCGGCTCAAGTGCAGCACGTGCAAACCGCCCGCGCCAATCCAGAGTTGCGCGCTTCGGTGAATCTTGGCAGGCCGGCCATTGCCGCGACTCCGCGTCCGGGAGCATTCGGCGATGCTGGCGTCCTGAGAGCTAGCGACGCTGGAGCGCCCTACAATCCTCCGGTCAATCGCGCGGTTGCGGCGAATCGGGCCGACCTCAGTGCTCGCCAGAGCACCCAGCTTCACGCGAAAGACCTTCCGGCAATTCAACGTCCTGCTGCTCCAAACACGGGCGACGCGAAGCTGGACAAGAAATACATGGAACAGCAGGACGAACTGGTGGCGAAACAGGAAGTAGAACGCCAGCAGTTGCAGCGCCAGCAGGACAAGGAGCATCAGAAGCTGGCAAAACAAAGAGTTGACAACCAGCAGATTCAGCAGCTCGAGCAGCAACATCAGCAGCAAACGCAGCAGATGGCGCAGAGGCACTCGCAGGAAATGCAGGACCTGCAGCGGGCGCAGCAACCTCCGCGCCAGACTGCCTTGAAGTCTCGCCAGTAGCTGTATCCTTCACGTTCCGGCGGTCTCGGATACTCACCGCCTCGGCGATGTATCCGAGATCCGTCGAATCCTGGTTCTTCTGTAGAGCACGCCTCCCACACACTTGCACTGGACTTGTACACGATATCCGCGTCGGCTTCTGAAGAGCCTTTTTATTTCAGCTGCCGAATCCGCTCTTGCAGGAATTGCCGCTCCGGTTCCTGCTGCGTCAGCGCCAGAGCTTTCTCATACGCGGAACGAGCCTCCGCCGTCCTGCCGAGCCTGCGGTACATATCTGCACGAGCTGAATGCGCCAGATAATAATTTGCCAGTTCGCCCTGCTCCAACACCGCGTCAATATGCGTCAGGCCAGCCTCCGGGCCATCGCGCATGGCAATGGCCACGGCGCGATTGAGCTGTACCACCGGCGAAGGCTGAATTTCCGCCAATCGGTCGTAGAGAGCGACAATCTGCCGCCAATCGGTGGCCGCGACGGATTCCGCCTGCGCATGAACGGCGGCAATCGCTGCCTGCAGCGTGTAGGCGCCAAAGCGGCGTGACTGCAGCGCTTTTTCCAGCAATGCCACTCCCTCCGCAATCTGCCCGCGGTTCCAGAGCGAACGATCTTGGTGCTCGAGCAAAATCAGCTCGCCCGTGGGCGAAGTTCTGGCCGCGCGACGGGATTCCTGCAGCAACATCAGGGCAAGCAGCCCCAGCGCTTCCGGCTCCGGCTGGAGTTCGGCCAGCAGCCGGCCCAGTCGAATCGCCTCGCCGGTCAGCTCGGCCCGCGTTACTTCCGCTCCCGCCGCCGCGCAGTAGCCCTCGTTAAAGACGAGATAGACGACCTGCAGCACCGCGTCCAGCCGCTCCGGCAATTCCTGCGGCGACGGCACTTCGTAGCGAATCGGTGTGTCTCGAATCTTGGCCTTGGCGCGCACGATGCGCTGCGCCAGCGTACGCGGAGTGATGAGGAAGGCCTTGGCGATCTCCTCGGTGGTCAGCCCGCACACCTCACGCAAGGTGAGCGCAACGTGCGCCTCGGGCGCGAGTGAGGGATGACAGCAGGTAAAAATCAGGCGCAGCCGGTCATCCTCAAAGCTGTCCTCTTCATCGGAGCTTTGCTCCGAACTCGATTGCGCTTCCAGATATCGCGCGAGCTCGCCTTGCGAAGCATCAAATCTTGCCCGGCGACGCAACGTATCAATTGCCTTGAATCGGGCCGTCGAAATCAACCATGGCCGCGGGTTGCCGGGCACTCCACTTCCCGGCCACGTGCTCAGCGCGGCCGCAAAGGCTTCGTGCATCGCATCCTCGGCAAGATCAAAATCACCGAGCAAGCGGATCAGAGTCGCCAGGATGCGCCCCGAATCCACGCGGTAAAGGGAGTCCAGCAATTCGCGTATCGGCTCGGTGGAAAGCTCGGACATGATGACGACCATAGCAAACCAACTGGTCCCGAGTCACGGGCATCCCTGAAGTAATCCTCCAGTCCCGACGCGGTCGGCGCCGCGTTCTTCACGCGCACCGATAGCGGGCTTACCGCGCCCAACTATTCTTTCTTGCCCGACGGCGTGGCTGATCACGCCCTAATTGTTTTTCTTGTGCTTATAAATTTCGCGGAGGTTCGCCATCAGCCGTTTGATGCGCCGTTTCTCTCCTGATCGCGCTGCGGGATCAACCTTACGCCGGAGAAATTCCTGTTCGCGGAGAAGCTTCCTGCGATTTTCGAACCGCGCCAGGTCCAATGTTCCAGCTTGCACTGCCGCCTGCACCGCGCAACCCGGCTCCGCCTCGTGACGGCAATCCTTGAATCGGCAGTGGGCTGCCAGCGAATTAATATCCGCGAAAGCCTGTGCCAGGCCTTCCTCCGCATCCCACAGGTGCAATTCGCGCAAGCCCGGTGTGTCTATCAGCAGCGCGCCACCCGGCAAAGCGAAGAGCTCGCGGGTAGTGGTGGTGTGCCGGCCGCGCGCGTCGCTGGCGCGCACTTCATTCACCTTCTGCAGAGATTGTCCCAGCAGCCAATTCGTCAGCGTGGATTTTCCCACGCCGGAAGAGCCCAGCAGGACCAGCGTCTGCCCCGGCTTCAGCAGGCGCTCCACTTCCGCCATTCCCTCACCGGTTATCGCGCTGACCACGAACACCGCGCTCCCCAGCGCCACTCGCTCCATTTCGGCGGCCCTCGCATTCGCGTCTTCGCAAGCGTCGGCCTTATTCAAGATAAGGAGCGGCTTTATCCCGGACTCCCAGCACTGGGCGAGATAACGCTCGGCGCGGCGCGGGTTGAAATCGCGGTCCAACGCGGAAACCACCAGGGCTATATCCACATTCGCTGCGATTACCTGTTCTTCGATCTTTTTTCCCGGAGCTTTGCGCGTAAACCGGCTCTGTCGCGGCAAGACCGCGCGAACCGCAGCCATATCGCTCGAGCCCTGCAACTCCACCGCGAGCCAGTCCCCTACCGCCGGCCAATCCGCGCCTTCTTCGGCGCTCAGCCTCAGTTTGCCCGTCGCCTCCGCCAAGCATTCGCCAAATGTTCCGGCCACGCGCCAGCAGTTTCTTTGCTGCGCCACCACGCGCGCCGGCGCGGCGTTCTCGCGGTCTGCTTCGTTCCACATCGCTTCAAAATACGAATTCCATCCCCATCGAGAAAGAGACACTCGCGTATCCTCCCGCGGCCGCAACCCAGCACGCGGCTGCCGTTAGCGCCGGTCACTTACTGCTCTAGTTTTTGCGTTGGGGAACTTCGGGAGGGTATGGCTCGGTCAGTTCGCTTCCACCACGGAGGCACACCCGCCCGCGAGAACTTCGTCATTGGTCCACACAGGCGCCTCCACAGTTGAGATTCGCAATCCCGCCAGAAGCGAGACTGAACTTCGAAAGTTTACCCGCAGCCACCGCCGCGGTCAATTCTTGAATCGGAGCAGGACGCTCGACGCGACACGTCACCCGGTGCCAATCCGCTGGCCGGGCGGCCTCGCAAAAGCCCATTCTCCGCCAGCGCCACTGAGGCTCCCTAGCCTTTGGTGTCCTCAACCTCAGGTTGCCACAATTCGATCGGATTTCCTTCCGGGTCATGCAGGCGGGCAAACCGGCCGTAGGGATAAGATTCCGGGTCAATCTTGACCTCGATTCCCGCAGCTTGTAGCTGGACCGCCATTTTATCGAGATCCCGGACGCGAAAGTTCAGCATCCAGACCTTGCTCATATCTCCGAAATAGCCGCTGGTCTCCTTAAAAGCAGTGAAAGCGGTTGGTCCGGCCTCTTGCTTCCAGCTGGTTTCCTCTTCGGTGGTTGGTATCACCAAAATCCCCAGGTGTTCCTGGTACCAAAGCCCCAGCGCTTTCGGATCTTTGGCGCGAAAGAAGAATCCCCCGATTCCCGTCACTTTTTCCATTTCCGTTCCTCCCGCGATCCCAGCGCGACGCGGCCTACGATACCTGCGCGAGCGGGTTTTTGGGAAGCGTAAAGATGAGTTTCTCGGCGAGTTGTCAATCGCGCGGAAGCGGACGTTGCGAGTGGGTGCCCGTAGCGCCGGCGTCCCGCCGGCTCTTTGGATTTGACGCGGTTGTAGGGGCACGGCATGCCGTGCCCGCTCCTCGATCATCGCCCAGCCGTCCGTAGGGGCGGGTCACAGACCCGCCCGCGATCCAACGCCATCAACCGTAGCGCCGGCGTCCCACCGGCTCCTTTGACGTAGGGTTCGTCTTAGCGTTTATCCGCGATCCATGAGTTGCGCCTTCTCAAGCGGCCTTTTTCATTCGGAACGCACTGCGTTCCAGTGCCCCTCCCCGTGCTCGTCCCGATAGGTCCCGCTGATGGTGCGTCCTTGGACGACGTGGTCGTTACGCGGACCGTCCACTCGCCCGCGAAAGGTCAGAACGGTCCGAGTTTTGGTGCGGAACAGGATGTGCTGCTCGTTGATGGTCCCTTCCAGTTCTCCCTCCTGGCCCGGGCCCCGATAGTGTCCCGTGATAACACCGCCTTGCTGCATGATGTGCATAACCTGGGTACGCTCCCTGCCATCCGGCCCTCGGGAATGAATTGTCCAGTCGCCAGCGACGTTCGCGGGCGGCTCCTGTGCCAAGGTAATGCCGCCCAGAGTAAGCAGCAATAAAACAAAACAGACCGCGTAAAATTTCCTGCCGAATTTCCTCATAGCGTCCTCCCGTCACGGCTGATGCTGGCAGGACTGGATAACATAGCGGGTTAGAAGAGTTCAAGTGAATGATGAACGCCGCGGGTTCAACCTGTCGCTGAAACGCCACGCTCGCGCCCGCCTTTTGTTCAACGGCGCGAAGGCGACCTCAGTGTACAATCTCCGCGGTTTTCGAAGTCACCATGGAAATTCCGGATTCATGAGCAATTTTCGAAATCATATGCAAAAATCAGTCTCAACAGCTCGCCCTGGCAAAATCTTCATGGTCTGCGCGAACCAGTCGTGCCGAAGCGATTGTGATTTTGCTTCGCAATTTGTAAAGGAGCGCAAATGAACTATTCACGTTTGTTGCTGGCGGCGCTGGGTGGCACGGTGGCGTCTTTTGTCTTCGGCGGCTTAGTGTTCTTTCTGGTGCCGGCGCTTATCAGGGAAGCCCACAAGTATCCGGGCGTATTCCGGCCCAAGGAAGAAATGAACCGTGTTATGCCGGTTGGAATCGCCGCAAGCTTCCTGGCGACCCTGGTTGCCGCCATACTTTTCGCAATGATCCCACCGGGCGGACCGGCCCTTGCGGCAGGTGCGCGCTTCGGCGTTCTGATTGCCCTTTTCGTGGTTTGCGGATTTGTGCTGCACAACTACGTGAACCTGAACATCGGCCTGAAACTCGCTCTGGGACAGGCTGTGGCTTACTTCCTCCAGTGGACCATCGTCGGAATCGTCATCGCTCTCATTTACAAACCCCTCGCCACACCATAATCGTGAATATCCGCGTTGCCCGTGATCCGTCCTCGGCACGCGCGCGCGCCGCAGGAAGCTGGCGCTCCCCAAGGTTGAAGTCTTCGGATATCATGGCCTCCCGTGACCTTGACGAATGTATCCACGCCCGGTTCGCGCCGCCGCGCCGTGCGCGACATCCTGCTCTACGGCGTGTGCGGCGGCGTGCTCATCGCAGTTCTGAAACTCACCGAGTATCGCTTCCTGGTCGTCGAGCACTCCCTGGAGATCTACGGCGCGCTGGTCGCCGCGCTTTTTGCCGGACTGGGCATCTGGCTCGGGCAGACGCTCACCCGAAAGAAGCCGGCGGTAATCATCCAGGAAGTTCCGGCGCCAGAGACGAGCCCGTTCGTCGCCGACGTGGCCCGCGTGAGCCAGCTCGGCATCACCCCGCGCGAGCTGGAGATTCTGGGGCTCATCGCCACTGGATTGAGCAACCGGGAGATTGCGGCGCGGCTTTTCGTCAGCGAAAACACCGTAAAGACCCATTCCAGCCGGCTGTTTGATAAGCTCGGCGCCAAGCGGCGCACTCAGGCCGTGCAGATCGGCAAGACCGCCCGGCTGGTCCCGTGAGCCGTTTGCCCGCCCTGCGGCGCCCCACGCGAAAGGGTGATTTGTCGCTTCCCCTATGCAAAATCACCCAAAAGGGTGACGACAAGGTTTGCGTCCGCCGCTACACTTCGGCCCGGTCAACCAAGTTTTACGGAATTGAGGCAAAAGGAGACGCGCATCCATGAAAAAGACGGTGCTGACTTTCGGGCTGATTTCCGGCGTTCTTTCCTCGGGGATGATGCTGGCCACCGTGCCGTTCATGCACAAGCTGAGCTCCAGCAAGGGCTTGGTCATCGGCTACACGGCGATCGTGCTCTCGTTCTTGCTGGTATACTTTGGCATCCGCTCGTACCGCGACAACGTCGGCAACGGCCACATCACCTTCACGAAAGCTTTTGCCGTGGGGATCTCCATTACCCTGATCTCCTGCCTCTTTTACGTCGCCACCTGGGAAATTGTGTACTTCAATTTCCTTCCCCGCGATTTCATGGACAAATATGGCACCCAAACGATCGAAAAGCTCAAGGCCTCGGGCGCCAGTCCCGCGGTCGTCGAGGCGAAAACCGAGCAACTGAAGAAATTCAAGGAGCAGTACGAAGACCCGCTCTTCAATTCGCTGATGACTTTCATCGAGCCTTTCCCCATCGGCCTCGTCATCACCCTGTTTTCCGCGGCAGTCCTGAGGAAAAAGGCGCAATCGCAACCGGCTCAATTGCCGATGCCGGCATCTTGAGCGAACCCGTTTGAGCGGCAATCAACGACACGAGAAACTGCCGGCCCTCACTGGCGCACGACTGCCCGGCGGGGACAGGTCGGGTCGGCGCGCATCGGCGGCTAAATCTTTGTACTGTGTCGCCCCAACGAAAACAAACATGTCATCCCGAGCGCAGCGAGGGATCTCTCTGCGATTTTTTGCTTGGGCAGGGCGTCGTGTTGTCGCGAGGGCGGTGTGGCGCGACGCTTGCCGAACGCCGAAACCGGCCGTTTACGGAAAATCTATGTCGAGTGAGTAGATATCCTGCGCGCCTGCGTCACGCAGCAGAAGAGGAGAGTCGTCCGGAGCCAAGCCCTTCCATGATCCCCAGCCGAAGTCCGGCGGCTGCCTGAAATCGTTCAGGTTAAACAGTAGCTCGAGTTTATGGTCACGGATCCGCACCCGGTACACACCCTGCTGACCTCCAGCCGCAGCTCCATAGAAGTAAACGGAGTCGCCCTGATGCGACCACTCGGGCCAGTCCACAACCATCTTCACCAAGGGGGACCACTGCTGGGTTGCGGCGTCGAAGAGCATCAACCACCCTTTCTCTCGCTGCAAAGCCAGAATGTTTCCGTCGCGCGACCAGCGTGGCGCCCACAATCCCTCTGACCCCGGAACCTTGGAGATCTCGTGAGTCCGCAAGTTCAAGATCTCCAGGTCCAACGTGCCTTCGCCCGGGGCGACCTCCGCGGCATACCGGCCGAAGAGCAAGCGATTTCCATCCGGCGACCAATTGGGATCGGCTCCCAAGTGATTTCCGGGCACCGGCTGCTGCGCGCTGCCGCCTTCCGATGGGATCACGTAAACACTGAAAGGTTTGCCGGGTTCATGCCCCATGAACGCCACCAGAGTGCCGTCAGGCGAGCAGCGGGGCTGCAGTACAGTTAACGGCGGGAAGGTCAACTGCACGCGCTGGCTGCCGTCAACATTGCTTCGCCAAAGAGTGTTCTCCGGATATTGGGTATAGACCACCCATTTCCTGTCTGCTGAGAAGTTCACGTTTATGGCGGAAATCCCAGACAGGTAGGGCGAGAATTGGTGGGAAGTTAAGTTGTAGCGCACCAGCTCACCCCGGATTTGCGCCGTGATCACAAATACTTTCTTGCCATCCGGGCTTACGAGCGGCGAGGACGTCGGCGTGGGGCCGGTCGTCAACTGCACCGGTTCGTTGCCCGGCTTCTGGAAAGCACCCTTCTGGTCTCGAATCGCCCAGATGTTGTTGACCCCACTGCGCTGCGACGTAAACAGGAAATACTTGCCGTTCGGCGTCCAACTGCCGCAGCATTCGCTGGTCGGTTGATGCCCGCCCAGAAGCAGCGGGTGCAGGTTGGATCCGTCCGCGGAGACTTCCCATAGTTCCCCTTGGTGTGTGTCCGCCAGAACGGTGAAGCGCAAACGGCTTCCGTCCGGCGACCAACGCGGCCAGAATGCATGGCTTCCCGCGGCGAGACTGACAATTTTCCTGGATTCGCTCCCGTCCACGCTGACGCGGTACACAGTGTTTCCTTCCGCGTAAACCAATTCTTTCCCGCCCGGAGACCAGGTCGCATCGCTGGCGCGGATGTCACCGATGTGTCGCGGCGACTGGCCGAGCATGGGTAAGGCAAAGAGCGGGCAATCCCAGTCAATGGGAATCTGGCAGTTCAGGACGAGAAGTTCAGAGCGGTCGGGCGAGATGTCCGTAACGATCGGGCTTTCGACGGACGTCTGTATGGGCACAGTGGCGCCGCCGGCGATCGAAACTTCGTTGAGCGAGTAACTGAAGCCGGACGTCGCGGAGAAATAGATTCTTGAGCCGTCCGTGACCATTCGGAGTTTTCCCCGGCCGTCACTGCTCACCTGGCGGGAAGCGGTAACTCTTGGCGGATGCGTAGGTCTGAAGAGGAATGCTAGAACCGCCGCAAGTATAAGGATGGCCAGCGTCAGTGGCGCGGCCCAACGCCACCGTTTGACCAGCGACTGTTTCTTTCCCGCATCCGCCTGCGCGGCGCCGACGCTCGGCCCCGCATCGCCTCCGCCGCTCTGCACTTCTTCGATCGCGATGCGCGCGTCCCCGATATCGCGCAACCGTTGCTTCGGCTCGCTCACCAGGCAGCGGCGCAGCAGCTTTTGCATTGCGGGAGGCGTTGTTTTCGGCAGGCTTGTCCAGTCCGGTTCCTTGGTGAGCACCGCTGCCAACACATCGCTGGTGCTCTCGCCGCCGAACGACCGTTGCCCACTGAGCATTTCGTAAAGCACGCAACCGAACGCCCAAATATCTGCGCGCTTGTCCACCGCCTTGCCGCGTGCCTGCTCTGGACTCATGTAGGCAGGCGTGCCCAGAATCGTTCCCGGCAGGCTCTCAGCAGCGGCCGTGGGACTCGACTCTGCATCCAGGTCCGGTCCGGACGTCAACATCTTCGCCAAGCCAAAATCCAGCACCTTCACGCGGCCGTCGGGCGTCACTGCAACGTTCGCCGGCTTCAAATCCCGGTGGATGATGCCCTGCTCGTGCGCGCTTTCCAGCGCGCCGCAAATCTGCTGCGCGATCGCCAGCGCTTCCGGGATTTCCAGCGGACCGGTCTTTAATCGTTCCGCCAGAGTTTTCCCCGGAACCAGCTCCATCACTAGGAACTGCGTGTCGCCGGACTGCTCGAAGCCGTGGATGGTCGCGATATTGGGATGATTGAGCGAAGCGAGAATTCGCGCTTCGCGCTGGAAGCGCAAAAATCGTTCCGGATCCTCCACAAATGCCGGCGGCAAAACTTTGATCGCCACGCTGCGGCCCAGCTTGGTGTCCCGCGCATGGTAAACGTCCCCCATCCCGCCCGCTCCGATGCGCGCCACGATTTCATAGACGCCGAGCGTGCGCCCGGCCGCCAGCTCTTCTCCCGGAGCAAGCGCCGCTCCGGACAAAAAGTTTTGCTGCGCTTGTTTGTCCGCGCGAAGCAGCGATTCCACTTCGCGCCGCTTGTCCGGCTCGGGACAGGCCTGATCCAGGTACGCGGGTCTCTGCTCCGGCGTCCGCTCCAGCGCCTCGGCGAGCACCTTCTTGATTTCCTGCCAACCTTCCGGCGTCACTGGTCTGCATCCTTCTTCATTTCACGTCGCCACCGTTCCCTCGCCTGTGCATTGCGCGCCACATCGTCAGGCGGAAACCCGAGCGCCGCGCAGCGGTGCAAATTGGTGTCCCCGGCCTTGCCAGCCACACCTTCACCGCCGCCGCCGAGCTTTTCGTGGATGCAGCAGTGCGAGACGGTCTGGCCGCTGCGCGCTCGAATTCCCGTCATTTGCGCACATCTTAGGTGCGGGCCGCTGGCAAGTCAACGAAGAGCGATATTTTGCACGCCAGATACTGTTGCACGCATTAATCGCAGATGGCGATTTCAAGTTTCCGGAAACGCGACTGCCGTGCTGCTTGTGGGTCTTGCAACGGACTGGCCTCGTCGCACAGGAAGCCAGGAAAAAATCCAGCCACAGCCGGAGAGCTTTCTCCGCGACTCCTTTTATAGATTACAGAACGAAGCAGAACCTGCTGAATGGTCCGACGATAAGTGCCGGGCGGCGGACAATTCCGGAGACAGTCCCCCAGGCTATTTGACGGGACGCGAGCCGATGATGAGGATGTCCACTAATCTCTTGGCGCTTGGCTGCCAATCCGGCGCGGACGCGACATGCGACACGCCGATCAGGGCGTGCAGCAAATCAATTGGATCCAGGTCGCTGCGCATCTGGCCGCTCTCCACGCCGCGCTTCACCAGCGCGCGAATCGCCTGATGCATCTTCGCGTAGGAGGCTTCGAACACCTTCTTGGGATCACCGAGCAGCGTATTGAGCGCAGGCGCGATGAGCTGCTTCGCCGCGATGGTATCCACGAATAACAACAGCCAGGCTCGCAGCGCGTCCGTCGGACCCATCGTCTGAGAGAACTTCTGTGCGGCTTCGGCCAGCTTTTCCAGCTCCGCGCGATAAACCGCCTGCAGAAGTTCCTCGCGCGTCGGGAAGTGGCGGTACAAGGTTCCAGGCCCCACGCCTACCTGCCTGGCGATCTCGTCCAGGCTGGCGTTTGCGCCATGCCGCGCAAACGCTTCCTTCGCCACTTCCAGAATCCGTTCGCGATTCCGCAACGAATCCGCGCGAGGTCTGCGCGGGACGGGTTTTGCGGGCTTGGCGTGTTTTGCCTGCTTGGGGGCCATGATAAAAAATACTTGCATCCGGAGACAGTCTCCGGTTATCTTATGTGTTGCGGAGACACCCTCCGTTTTATTAGAACCGCGGCGGCTTGTCAATAGCGATCTCCGGCCCCATCCGCGCGAGCCGCCCGAAGGAGAAAGAATATGATGAATATGCTGGATGTGTTTGGAGCGACTTCGACGACAGACGAGGTTCTGTATGGCGTGAATCTACAAAGTAAACGAATCCTGGTGACCGGCGTTTCGGCGGGTCTGGGCATTGAGACCGCACGATCGCTGGCCGCGCATGGCGCGCACGTCGTCGGTGCCGCCCGCGATTTGCAGAAGGCCGCAGCGGCGACCGCACAGGTCAAGAAAGTTGCTGCGACTGCCGGCGGAAGTTTCGAGCTGGTTGCGCTTGATCTGGCGAGCCTCAAAAGCGTGCGTACGTGCGCGGATGAGCTGTTGGCCAAGGGGCAGTTCTTCGATGTGGTTATTGCCAACGCGGGCGTGATGGCCACTCCCTTTGGCCACACCGCGGACGGATTTGAAACGCAGTTTGGCACCAACCATCTCGGCCACTTTGTGCTAGTGAACCGGATCGCGCCGCTGCTGCGCAAAGGCAGCAGGCTGATCAACCTCTCCTCCGCGGGTCATCGTTTTTCCAACGTTGACCTGGACGATCCGAACTTTCAGAGCACGCCGTACGATCCGTTCGTCGCCTACGGCCGGTCGAAAACCGCGAATATTCTTTTCGCCGTCGCGTTTGACGCGCGCCACCGCGAGCGCGGCGTGCGCGCCGCGGCCGTGCATCCCGGAGTCATTCAAACCGAACTCGGCCGGCACATGGACCGGAGCCGCCTCGAAGGCATGATCAAACAGATGGACGATCAGCTCGCCGCGGAGGGAAAGGGGCCGTTCGCCTGGAAGACGATCCCGCAGGGAGCCGCAACCTCCGTATGGGCGGGTGTGGTTGCGCAGGCCGAGGAGATCGGCGGGCGCTATTGCGAAAACTGCCACGTCGGGGAAATCGTGCCGGACGCGGTGACGATCAGCGGCGTAAGCGAAGGCGTGCGCGGTTATGCGCTCGATTCAAACAACGCAGAAGCGCTCTGGAAGAAAAGCGAAGAGATGGTCGGAGAATCCTTTTCGCGTTAGGTGGGTACTCACTCGCAGAGAATAAATGGATAAGGAGACGACTATGCAAAGCAAACCCGTCGCCCTCGTCACCGGGGCGAATCAAGGAATCGGTCTTCAGATTGCAAAAGATCTCATCGAGCACGGCTTCACTGTGCTGGTCGGCTCGCGCAATTTCCAGCGCGGCGAGGCTGCGGCCAAAGAGATTGGGCCGGACGCGCGCGCCGTCCAGCTCGACGTGACGGATCAGGCTTCGATCACCGCCGCGGCGGAGCGCATCCGCAAGGAGTTTGGCCGCCTCGATGTGCTCGTCAATAACGCGGCGATCTCGCACACGAGCAAGCTGCCCGTGACGTCCGTGCAGGAGTACGCGAAGTTGACCCGCCCCAGCAACGTGTCTCTCGCTGAAATGCGCGCAGTGTGGGAGACCAACGTATTCGGCGTCCTCGCCGTTACCCAGGCGATGCTGCCGCTGCTGCGCGAGGCGCCGGCAGCCCGCATCGTCAACGTCTCCAGCAGCGTTGGCTCGTTGACAAGGACCGCCGACCCATCTTCTTCCTGGCGCTCGATTTTTGGTCCCGTTTATCCTGCGTCCAAGACAGCTCTCAACGCCATAACGCTCGCGATGGCGATTGAGCTGGAATCAACCGGGATCAAAGTCAACGCTGCCTGTCCGGGTTATACCAAGACGAACCTCAACAACTATTCCGGCACGCGGACTGTCGAAGAGGGCGCCCGCGAGCCAGTGCGACTCGCGCTGCTCGGTCCGAATGGTCCCACCGGCACGTTTTCGAACGACGACGGCCCGCTCCCGTGGTGAGGCAGTCTCGAGCGCGTCAGCGAAATTGCGGGGCCTCCGCGAAGCTTCCAAACACTGGTGAAGCACCACATAAATTTGCTTTGCCGTGGCGATCAAACTTGCAGGGCTGAGACCACCAATTAAATTATCGAAATTAAAAGGAGGAGAGAAAATGCGTATCTTCGTCACAGGTGCTACGGGATTTATCGGTTCGGCGATCGTGCCGGAATTGATCAAAGCTGGCCATCAGGTACTCGGGCTGACGCGTTCGGATGCGGGAGCCCGCTCTCTCACTGCCGCCGGAGCCGAGGCGCATCGCGGGACACTGGAAGACCTGGAAAGCCTGCGCGCCGGAGCGGCTGCATCGGACGGCGTCATTCACTGTGCCTTTAATCACGACTTCTCGAAATTCCAGGAGAACTGCGCGACCGACAAACTGGCCATCGAAGCGTTGGGTTCGGTGCTGGCCGGTTCTGACCGGCCCCTCATTGTCTCAGGGGCGGTGGCTGGATTGGCTGCGCCGGGTAAGGTCGCGACCGAAGACCAGGTGGTCGCGCCGGATTACCCGCTTCCCCGGGTTTCGGAACAGACGACTCTCTCGCTGCAGGGCGTTAGCGCTTCGGTCGTGCGCCTTCCGCAGGTTCACGACACGGTCAAGCAAGGGCTCGTCACTTTCCTCATCGCCATGGCGCGCGCAAAAGGCGTGTCCGCTTATGTGGGGGAAGGGCGCAACCGTTGGGCGGCAGCGCACATCTCAGACGTCGCCCGCCTCTACCGGCTTGCGCTGGAGAAGCATCAAGCAGGCGCGAAATATCATGCGGTGGCAGAAGAAGGCGTGCCGATGAAAGAGATCGCCGAAACCATAGGTCGCGGCTTGCAGGTGCCGGTGGTTTCCCTGTCGCCGGAAAAGGCTGCGGAACACTTTGCATGGCTGGCCAGGTTCGCGGGCTGGGATTTGACGGCTTCCAGCCTGCAGACCCAGCAGCGCCTGGGTTGGCGTCCAAGCGGGCCGGGACTCATTGCCGATCTGGAACGCATGAACTATCTGGAATCGAATACATTCACCGCGTCGGCGGCGCGACGCGACTAAGCGTTTGAACTGCGCGGTTGAATTAGGCGTTGGAATCAGGCGTTTAAATTAGAATTGGAATTCGGCGTCGAAATTGGGCGTTGGAATTGGGAGGATCAAACGATGGAAATCAAAGATCGCGTATTCATTGTGACCGGCGCTTCGTCGGGCATAGGGCTGGCGACGGCGATCGCTCTGTCCGATCGGGGCGCGAAAGTAGCCCTGCTCGCTCGCAGCACCGCCGCGCTGGAAGAACTCGCGCAGAAGCTTCTCGGCAGCTTCCCCTTCACGGTGGACATGACCCAGTTTACTCGCGTGCGCGAAGCTGTGGGCGCTGTGCACCAGCATTACGGCCGGATTGACGGTCTCATCAACAATGCCGGCCGCAGCTATGCGGCCGCAATCGAGGAGATCGAACCTGCGCTGTTTGACGAAATCTTTCATCTCAATGTTTTGGCTCCCATCATTGCGATGCAGGCGGTGCTTCCGGTGATGCGTTCGCAAGGCGGCGGAAGCATCGTGAACATCAATTCGGGGACTGCGTTCATGACTGTCCCTGATTACAGCGTTTACTCGGCTTCGAAGCGCGCGCTGCTTGGCTTCAGTCTCACGGCACGCGGCGAGTTGGAAAAGGACCGCATCGTCGTCAGTGAAATCTACCCGTTTATCACGGCGACAAATTTCGGCAAGAACAGGATGGGGGAGCCGGCTGGCGGGGGCCCGGCGGCCAATTACGCCGAAGGTGATAAGCCCGAATTCGTCGCCGGCCTCGTTCTGAAGGCGATCGAAGAAGGCCAGGCCCAATATTTCGCGAACGATCGTCTTCGCAAAATGGCCGGGGGTGCGGCCTAAGCCACGCTCGCCCTGGTCACCGGGGCTAATCAAGGAATCGTCTTCAAATCGCAAAAGATCTGGTGGCGCACGGCGCCTGGTCGAACTAATCTATCGAAACCGGCGAGCCAAGATCGTTGCAAATCTCCCGGCAGTCGTTGGCAGTGCAGGCGAGCGCGGCGATAATCTGCACGCGGCCTTCCGCGACCACCTGACCATTGAGCTTGAGCGTCACCGCCAGAGGGGCGACTGATTCTTGACGCGGCCGCTTCGTTTCCTGCTATTTAATCTCGTCTAGTCCACGTCGTCCGGAATCTGTCCGTCCGTTTCCTTTTTCTCTTCCTGCAACTGCGCCGGCGTTCCAAGATATTTCACATGCACTTGCTCGATCTTTCCGTTGAAAGCGAAAGGTGCCTTCTCGTAGTAATCCAGCGACACGGGCGAGCCCAGGTCGGTGCCGATGTCGAGGCAATCGTTGGCAGTAAACATCAGGGGCGCGCTGACCGGAACCTGCCCTTGGGCAACCTGCTGGCCGTTCACTTTCAGGATCACATCCAGCGGTCCCGCGGCCCTCTTCACTGCGTACCTGGTTTCAACCTCGATCTTCACTTTTCCCGTAGGCAGCTTATCTTTCGCTCTAATATGCGTGCGCTGTATCTCGAACAGGTTGTACTCGTAGGAAAGCACGCCATCTTGTACATATAGAGACAATCCACCAGAAAAGGCGCCAAGCGCGTAGAGCACTCCATTGGCGTCGGCGGGAATTTCTGCGTCAACTGTGACCACGTTCTCCTTGTTGCCCAACGCCGGTGCTGTGAACTCCGGCATGCGTGTCATGTTTCCCGCGAACGTCCACTCCGTGTAGGGAGGCGCGATTCTCAGGTCAGGACGTACCACCGGAACCCACAGCCCGCCGCCGACAGGAAAGCCCTGGTTCTTGGCAAATTCCATGATGAAGAGCTCCTTCATCGCAGCAAGTTTCTCCGGCATCTTCGCCGCCAAGTCATTCGACTGCGTCCAGTCCTCGTCCAAGTTATAAAGCTCCCAAGGATCTTTGTCCGGGTTCCACAGCAGTTCGCCCTTGGGGCCCAAAACGCCCTTTGGCAGACCCGGTAGCCACGGAATGCGCGGACCAAACGTGTCGGCAAACCAACCATCGTGGTAAATCCCGCGGCTGCCCATGATCTCGAAATACTGAGTGTGTTTTACTTCCTTGGCCTTGGGATCATTAAACGTCGAGGCAAAGCTGACTCCATCGAATGGGTCCTGCTGAATACCGTTCACCACTCGGGGTGGAGTAATTCCGATCACGTCATAGAGCGTCGGAACCACATCGTTCACGTGTAAGAATTGCGAGCGCGGCGTGCTGTCGGGTTTGATCTTCGCAGGCCAGCGAATCGCCATCGGGTTGCGTGTGCCGCCAAAATGCGCGGCTACCAGCTTTGTTGATTTATATGGCGAACTCCCCGCCCAGGCCCATCCAGCGTGATACATGTTTTCAACTTTTGGCGACCCCAATACGTCGAGTCCGCCAAGTGTATCCAACGCCTTGATCTGCTGCTCGGTGGTCGTGGGAATGCCGTTCTGTGCCAACAGCTCACTGATCGAACCGTTTTGCCCCTCCGCGGACGAACCATTGTCGCCCCAGATGTAGAGGATCAGCGTATTGTCCTTGTCGCCCTCGCGCTCCACTTCGTCGAACACCCGGCCAACTTGCGCATCCACATGTTCCGTAAAGCCCGCAAACACTTCCATTAACCGCCGCTGAAACGGCTTCTCGGACTCCGGAATCGAGTCCCATGCCGCCATCGTCTCAGGCCGCGGCGTCAGCTGCGCATTCTGCGGAATGTAGCCCATGGCCTTTTGTCGGACAAAGACGCGCTCGCGGTACTTATCCCAGCCGTCATCAAACTTACCTTTATATTTGTCCGACCATTCCTTCGGCACCTGATGAGGTCCGTGGGAAGCGCCGCTCGCCCAATAAATAAAGTACGGTTTTTCTGGCGCGAAGGCTTTGTGGTTTTGCATCCAGCCGATGGCATCGTCGGCCAGATCTTCGCTCAGGTGGTAATAGTCGTGACCACCGGAAGTCTTCGGCGGATGAACCACATCGGTATTCCGTACGAGATTGGGCTCATATTGCGAAGCTTCGCCCGCCAAAAAACCGTAGAAGTATTCAAAGCCGTAACCGGTGGGCCAGTAATCGAAAGGTCCCGCTGCGGTCGTCTGTTCCGCGGGCGTGTTATGCCACTTCCCAAATGCGGCGGTGCTGTATCCGTAGTCTTTTAGAACCTCAGCGACCATCGCGCTGCTCTTCGGCTGGATACCGGAGTATCCG
The DNA here is from genome assembly GCA_963804655.1 of uncultured Acidobacteriota bacterium. GTDB lineage: Bacteria > Acidobacteriota > Terriglobia > Acidiferrales > UBA7541 > Palsa-295. The sequence goes on from CAWDRE010000006.1 coordinate 872,133, forward strand.
TCCCAGTCGTTCGCCAGTTCCGCGATCTGCCCGGCGCTAATCCGGTGATGATTTCTACCGGTGAGCAGCGCGCCGCGAGTCGGAGAGCACATAGCGGTCGTGTGAAACCGATTGTATGAGATGCCCTCGTTCGCGATGCGGCTTAACGCGGGGGTATGGATCTCACCGCCGTATGTGTCTGGAAGGCCGGGACCCACATCGTCGATCAATATAATGATGACGTTCGGCGCATTCTTCGGCACATGGCTCACCTTCGGCGCCGGACTATAGATTGACTCCTGCATCGTCCTGCCCGCGGTGCTGCCCGATGCTTGGGGAGGAAACGGCAAAACTTCCTGCGCGCTCACGGAAGTCGCCAGAATCCCGCTGATTGCCAGAAGGCTCCATGTAGCGAGAGAGATGCAGATCCGGAGCAAGTATCTCCACGCGAGGTTCTTGGTCCCGGCGCCACCAAACGTCACGCAATTCTGGTCAACTCTCACGTTTTTACCCTCCGTCGTTCCCGAGTCAAAGCGGGTCGCGCGTTCCTTACGAAATGTGCACACAAATCCGCCGAACAAAGCGATACCGTGCCGAATTCGCGCTCGATACTTTCACTGGCGGCCGCCGGATGGCATTGTCAAAACTAACAGGTCTCGCCGCGGGTCAAGGTGACGCAAACCTGGCGGACCCGATGTTGGCCCGGAAAAGCATTTTTGTTTGGTAGTATGAGAACAAATGAAAGCGGCGACGCAGCGAGAAACCAAGTCCACGATTCGCTTCCGAGCCAAGGTGTTGCGGCCCAAGGCGCCCGAACAGATCGCATCGCGGACCGTTCTAACCCTGCCCCGGAGCGCCAGCGCCAAGCTTCCCTCTCGAGGGCTGACGATGGTGGAAGGAACTATCAACGGCTTCCCTTTTCGAGCCGCGCTCGAACCCAACGGCAAAGGGAGTCACTGCCTCGCGGTCAACAAAACCATGTACGACGCCGCCGGCGCAGACGCGCACGGCACGGTAACGGTGGAGATTACGCGGGCCGGCGAAGAACCCGAGGTCAGGGTGCCAATGGATCTACGCAAAGCCCTCGCAGCCGCGCCGCTCGCGCTGGCCGGCTGGCAGGACATCACCCCGCTGGCGCGCCGCGACTGGATTTTCTCGATCGCCTCAGCCAAGCAACCCGAAACGCGCAGGCGGCGGATCCAGAAAGCGTGCGACATGCTCGCCGGTGGCAAGCGACGGCTATGTTGTTTTCCCGGAATTAAATGGCTCATGAAAGAAAACGCAAAATCATGCGGCATGTGGCTTCCCTTGCCGGATTCCAAGAATCGTACGTCTCCCCGATCGCCAACCTCCGCTTGAGGATTCATCGGGCATCCGAATGCGGATGTCCAGCCGCGCGAATTATGGGGACTTGCTGAAACGCTGGACCAAAGGTATGTGCGGCTTCGGGCAGATATTCCGCTTTAAGTACAAGGTGGCAGTATTTTCTGGATTTGGTTTCGACGGCGCACACGAATTCACTGAACGCACAATCAACACGTTCTCGTAGTCAAACTCCACGTTCTCATCCGCGCAGCCAGTAGCCCATTCACCGGCCGGGGTTTGTTTGCCCCGCATCCCAGCAGGCGCGATTTCCTCCAGAATCTCTGTGACCGTCGCCGCCTGCATCGTCGAATAACTCGCGACCGGGTCTGTCGCGTCAAAGGGCTTGGACGGCGCGACAATAAATTGGCAGGCGAGATGGTCCGAACCGTATTGCACGGTAAGACTAATGCCGGGCCGCACCGTGAAACGCTCTTGGTCCGGCTCGCCGTAGCGGCTGTGAAGTTCCTGGGAACTCGGTGCGAGAAGGCCGCTCGCGGCAACTACAAACAAACACGCTGCAATGGTGCGCATAGCGACGCCATTGTAGTTTTGCCGCGCTTACTTGGCAATCTGTTCAATCCGCGGCCGCTGACCTTGCCGCACAACTGAAGCGCAACCTCAAGTGCCCGGTTACGCGACGACTCAGGAGTTAGAGGGCTAACCAAAAATCATCCGGAGCATTCCGTGCCAAATTCAGGGCCGGAGTGAATTAAACTTGTCCAAGGTTTCTTGATTGATTTGATGTGCACGGCGCAAGATTCTCTCGACACCTTCTAGGTCTTCAGCAGCCACCACTTTTTCGTTGCCATTGTCCCAGACCTCTGCGGTGTGTTTGTTTACGCTGAAGTATCCAATGGTGACGGAGCCTTCCACGTTCTGGCGTTTTAGGTTGAAAACCCAATAGGTATAGAAGTCTCGTTGATTAAGTTTAGGGCTTGTCTGTATTTCCCATCCGACGTCCATTCCCTGCTTCCTAAGTTCTTGTGCCTGAGGCAATAGATACACCAGAATCTCGGCCTCGTAAGGAGCAATTTGTTCGGCAGACGCATCGAGCTTTGCAGGCTGGGCCGTTAGTCGGAAGCCAGCAAAGGTCGAAAGAATCACAAGGAAGCTAAAAATCGTAAGCTTGGTTTTTGCCATCAAATCACTCACATCCAGCCGTCGGCTTAATCGATTCCAAACGGCATCTTGCTTCTTAACTTGCCGCCACAAGTCTACATCAACGCGGAAGTTGGGATAACTCTCGATTAACGGGGTTACCGGAGATTTGAAATCGGGGCGACACCACTTGTCCGATCACGCAAAATCATGCGGCAAGTGGCTTCCCTTGCCGACACCACCCCCAGAATGAGCTCCCCGGGGACGATCGCGAGAAGGGCCTTGCCAATTACACGAGGCAAGTCAATGCGCTGCGGTGGTTAGCGCCAGTGTGCTGCCCAGCCCAGCGTAAAGATAGTGATCGCCGAACGCTTTCTTCAGAGCCGTGAAGGCAGGCTCGCCGGTGCAATGGCCAGGCGCGACGTACTCTACTTTGAATCTTTCGTGCAGGGCCGTGACAATCGTCTCGATGTCCGAGTCGCTCGCCACCACCAAGTGAAAGCCGCCGACGATCAAGTGGATTTGTGGGTTGATTGCGCCGGCCGCTTCGACAATCTTGTCAATGCCGGGATGCGAGCAGCCCACCACGATGACCAAGCCGTCGGGCGTATTGATGGCCAGCGACAGCTCACGCAGTTCCAGCGTTCCCGGCTTGTCGGACACCAGGGCGATCAGATGGATATCGGGAGTAATTTCGACGTTCTTGTCCACAAGTTGGAAGTTAGCGCCGGGCCAAGCGGATCCAAATCGGATAATTTCCGGCGGCGCGCCATCGTAGTAGCGCTGGTCCTCAGGGAGGGATGCGTCCTTGCGATAAAAACTGCTCGGCAGGGCGGAACCGAAAACCCCAAATCCCTCCTTGGGTGCGTATATCTTGACGGTGGGATTCACCTTCAATAGATAGGTCAGTCCCCCGATGTGATCGCCGTGTCGGTGCGACATCACAACGAAGTCGAGCTTCGTCAAGTCCACGCCCTTCGCTTTCGCATTCTGCGCAAGAATGTCAGGGTTGTTGCCGGTGTCGAACAGAATCCGTTTCCCGTCGTATTCGATAAACGCTGCGTAGCCCCAGTCTTTCTCCATCGTGGATGTTTTACCGAATGCATCATAGAGAACGGTGATCTGCGCTGTCCCAGGAGCAGCACTCGCCGTTGGAGCGGCAAATAGTGTCGCGGCGCCCTCGATGAAAAGCAGGAGTACTGCACAACAGGAAACCGCCCGGCGATTGGCTCTCATGCTTGTCCTCCCTGCATTGGCGTGGTGACCATTCGTGGTTTTGGGAGCCCGGAGGCAAATTACACACCGCGGAATCTACTGAGTCAAGTCCACAAACGGATGTCGCCTTCTAAACGCGCTCGTGACGTGGCTCTTCGACCTCATTGACGACTGACGAGCAAACCGTAAGCAACCCGCTTGGACGATTCATGCGCTTAGCGGCGAGATGAAGCGCCACTTCAACTCTGCGGCAATGCGACAAATCAGGAATTACGTGGGCTTCCGAGGTCCGCCGACCAATCCACGAATTAACGATTCTCTGTGAGCGTGTGCAAGGCGGGTAGTACAATGGCGCGCAATAGAGGTTCGATGGATGAGCGCCCTCCGCACGATTGGTAAGTGGTTCCTTCGTTTTTGTATTTTAGTGATTTTGCTTGTCGCGCTCACTTGGCTCAGCGTGCATGTCTCGCGTGCCTATTACCTTCGCCAGGCGCAACAGCCACCATCAGCTTTCATAGTCGAGAACGCGCCAGTGATCGCTTTGATACATGCGCGCGTAATTGATGGCACCGGCGCGCGAGCTCAGGACGAACAAACGCTGATACTCGCCAACGGAACCATCGCGGACGTCGGTCCCGCGGCGTCCCTCGCCGTGCCGGCCGGTGCGCGAGCCATCGATCTCTCCGGCAAGACTGTATTTCCCGGTTTGGTTATGCTGCACGAGCACCTGTTCACCACCTCGCCCGATAACCGGCCTTCGAAGCGTCTCCTGGTCGAACAGCCCTTTTCGTTTCCCCTGCTATATCTCGCCTCCGGCGTCACCACCATGCGCACCACGGGGAGCATAGATCTGGCCGCGGACATCGCCATCAAGCGCGCGATTGACTCCGGCCGCCAGCCGGGCCCGGACGTCGTACTCACCGCGCCCTATCTCGAAGGCCCGCCTCTGCTTTTCTCGCAAATGCATGCGCTTGCAAATGCGGACGAAGCTCGCCGCGCCGTGGACGCCGCAGCGGCGCAAGGCGTCACCTGGTTCAAAGCCTACATGCACATCACGCCCGAAGAATTGCAGGCCGCCATTGACGAGGCGCACGGCAAGGGTCTCAAAGTCACCGGACATCTTTGTTCCATCGGATTTACGGATGCCGCCGACATGGGCATAGACGGCCTCGAACACGGCATCATGGTGGACACCGAGTTTTTCCCGGGCAAGCAGCCCGGCCTATGCCCCGAGAATAACGTCGCCTTTGCCGACCTGGCTAAACGCGTGGATATAGATAGTCCGGCGGTACAGGCCGTCCTCCACCATCTGATCGAGCATCACGTCACAATCACTTCGACGCTCGCCGTGGACGAGGACTTCGGCGGCGACCCGCAGCCGATGTCAGGACTGGAAGGCCGCGAGCAACGCGCGCTCTGTTGGCGGTGTTGGATGGAATACCTCGCCATCCGGCGGTTCCTGCTGCCAAAAATCACCCTGCCGAATCTTTCCGCGAAGCAGATGCGCTTCGAGCGCGAGTTTGTCGCGGCCGGTGGAACTCTCGTCGCCGGCTCCGACCCCACCGGCGATGGCGGTACCGTCGCCGGATACGCCGACCAGCGTGAGATCGAGTTGCTGGTGAAGGCCGGCTTTACGCCGGTGGAAGCGATTCACATTGCAACACAAAATGGCGCGGAAGTGCTTGGCCAGGGCGATCGAATCGGAACCATCGCGAAAGGCAAACAGGCGGATCTTGTCGTCGTAACCGGCGATCCATCCACAAATATTTCTGACGTTCGCAATGTGGACCTGGTTTTCCGCAAAGGCATCGGCTACAGTTCCGCAAAACTTTTCAGCGCAACGAAAGGCCTGGTAGGCGTCGAGTGACGCCCATCTCTTCGAGCCGCTGCCCGGCCAACGCCGCAACCGTACAATTCAAGTTCTAGCGCAGGAGATGTCCGGTTACGCGAGTGATCGGGAGTCACAGCCGCTTTCGCGAGCCCCGATGAGCACCGGCGCCCGGCGCGCATCCGCCGATTTTCACTCCACGATGATCCGGTCCGCCCACTCCACCAGCGAGACAAATATCGCCGGATTGCCGAATTTTGCTCCCCATTGATTCAAGTCTGCTTCCGTGACTCCGCGCGGCCGCGAACAAGCTCCGCAAGCGAAGATCGGTATGTGTTTTGCCACCACCTTGTCGAGCGTCTCGCTCAGCGGCGGCCACCCAACCGGCTGAATCGCATTCACCATGGACTTGCGCATCAGCGAAGTGGCCTCCGCGAGAAGAAAGATTTGTACGTCGTGACCTGCTTCCGCGAGCACCAGTCCGTGCGCGAACGGAAATGACGCACGCGTCGGGTCATCGGGCCCCCAAGCGCCTTTCATCAAAATGTGCAGTGGTTTTTTGGACTCCGCGGCCGGCAGGCCCAACGCCAGAAAAGGCAAGGCCGCCAGCTGAGTCAGGAACGAGCGTCGCGCCATATTTTTAATCTCCTGGGAAGAGATTCGCTTCGAAGGGCCGAATGCCGGAAGTGTACACCTTTTTTCTTCTCGGATCTGGCAGCAATCGCGCAAACCGCCAACGCTCTGACTTATGACCTCGGCGATGACGCATCATCCGCGCATCTCAGGTGGCGATGTGGGGCAAGTGAACGAACACAGCATTCCGCGTGTGAGACTGGCGCGCGACGCATCGCGATCAGAAAATGTACGGCACCACCGCGGCGGTCCGCTGGGCATAAGTGGCGTACGTTTCCCCAAATTGGGTACGCATCCACTTCTCCTCCAGTCGGAGCTTGGACCACAGCGCGAAAAATACGATGACGAAACCGATGAACCCGCGCACCTGGGAGAGCGCAATCGCCGTGCCCAGAAATCCGACCAGAATCCCGGTGTAGATGGGGTGACGGGCCACGGCATACGGGCCGCTGGTAATCAATTCGTGGCCCTGCTTGATCGTTACGGAGCTGCTCCAGTTGCTGGCCAGGTGCTGGCGTGCCCACACGGCGAAGAGCAGGCCGGCGACGGTAACAGCAGCTCCAATCCAAAAGGGCCAGATGCCGCCTGGCCACACCTGGCGGTAAAGCCATGGCAGCGGGATGCGACTGGTTGAGAGCAGGACGATCACGATCACCAAGGCGGTTGCCCGCAGGATGCGCGAGGCCGCCGGCTCCACGCGCTGGGTGCTCTTGGTACCGGCGGACCTGATCCCCCAATAGAGAAGAAAGGCCATCCACACCACCGGAAAGAAATATTCATAGAACCAGAGCATTCAGCACCTCCGAGCGGCGTCTCCCGCTCGATCATACGTATAACTCAACTCCTGAATAACGCCCTAATCAAACATCTGAATTCAGTTGTTCGCTGACGCCACAAATCGGGACTTGGGAATTGCTCCGTTTCCATTCCACCCTTGAAAAATCTTCCGCTGAGGTTGAGGATGTCAAGGCTGATCGCCCATGGCCCCCGCAGCCAGACGATCGGCATTTTGCGCTCGCGTCTAACCTTTTAGGAGAAGACTCACCATGTCGCATCATTTCGATACGCCCACCGCAAAAGAAGACCCCCGCATCAACCTCTGCGACTTCTATTTGTTTCGCGGCCGCCCCGGCGCAACGGTGATGGCTTTGACCGTGAATCCGAATGCCGGCGTCGGAGCGCCGGACACCTTCCGCGACGAAGGTCTCTACGCCTTTCGCTTCGACACGAATCGCGATCTCCGCGAAGACGTCACCTTCAAGATTCAGTTCGGCGCGCCCGCTCACGGCGATGGCGGCGAGCGCGGGCACGTTCAGAGCTTCGCGGTCCGGCGCGCCACCGGCGCGGACGCTCTGCAGGGCGCCGCGGGCGAACTCATCGTTTCGGGGAATACGGGAGGCGTGGTGAAAGCCGAGCAGGGCTGCCTGGCGTACGCAGGCCTGGCACCCGATCTCTTTGCCGCCGACGGCGCCGGTTTCGGCGAGTTCCGCAAAGCCCTGTGGTCTGAAAACCGGTTTGCCCCGGAGGCGTTCCAGAATCGCCAGAATTTCTTCGGCGGCAAGAATGTCACCGCGATCGTCCTGGAAGTTCCCAGCAGCTTGCTCGGCCAGGGTGTGGTGCACGCGTGGGCTACGGTATCGCTCTACGGGCACGCGCCGGAGGTGCAGGTATCGCGTTGGGGCCTGCCGATGATCACCCACATATTGCTCTCCGATCCCGCGCTGCACGACCAAGCAGCGGAAAGCTACAACCGCGCGGTTCCGGCAGACGAAGCGGCGCTGTTCTCCAAACAGATTCGCGACTTCGTGGAAAAAGTCACCGCGCTGGCGCGTTCGGCGGCCGACCCACCCGCCTACGCAACGCAACTGCTTGCGCGTCTCTGCCCAGGCGTCTTGCCGTATAAACTGGACACACCCGCCTCATTCAGCTTTGCGGCCTTTAACGGCCGCGGCCTCTCGGACGACGCGATGGACGTGATTCTCACGCTGGCCACAAACACGGCCATCAATGACGGAGTGGCCCCTGATATTCGGCTGATGCGCCCGGATTTTCCGTATTTCGGCGAGCCGCACGCTGCGGCGGCGAGTGCTGCGAAGCAGTAAGGACGACGGAGTGAGCGCGCGGACGGCTTAAAGGAGGATCTTTTCTGTGAGTGCTGACATCAGCGTGACTGGCGGGCCAGCAGGGGAACCGTGATTTATGCGGTGGCAGCGCTATTGCTCTCGAGCGGCAAGGTTACCAGAACCGCAGTTCCCTTCTCGCTGGACTGGATCGCGAATGTACCCCGGATGGCGCAGATTCTCTCGCGCATGCCGCGCAGTCCAACGCCGGAACTCTCGCCGGCGGCAATTTTCGCTTGCAGCTCTTTATCAATTCCCTTCCCATTGTCCCGGATTTCCATCGCCAGTTTTCCCCCGCAATCAGACAATCTGACGAGGACGGACGAACTCTTGGCATGCCGGTGAATGTTTGTCAGGCACTCCTGCGCCACACGAAATAAGACAAGCTCGGTATCCTGAGTCAGGCGCCCCAAATCTGCAGGCATCTCCAGTTGCACCTTCATCTTGCTGCGCTCGGCAAAACCGGAAATGTACCACTTCAGAGCGGAACTGATTCCCATTTCGTCCAACAAAGGCGGATGCAGCAGGTAGGATACCGTGCGAATGTCCGTAGAGGCCTGCTGAATCAAAGCCCCGTTTTCTTCAACGCGGCGGGCGGCGTCCGAACTCAGCTTGTGCCTTTCATTGCCTATCACTCCGATATTCATATTGATCGCCGCCAGCACTTGACCGACTCCATCGTGCAGCTCGCGAGCGATCCGTCGCCTGTCTTCATCCTGCACTTTCAGGAGCCGGGCTGAGAACTCGCTTTCTTTCAGCGCCTCTTCAAAACGTTTCCGGTCGCTGATGTCGCGGGCGATTTTGGAAGCGCCGATAATGTTGCCCTGATTGTCGCGCACAGGAGAAATGGACAACGAAACATACACGAGTTCTCCGTCTTTCCTCACGCGAACCGTTTCGAAGTGGTTGATGCGCTCGCCCTTCCGTATTTTGTCGAGAATCTCCCGTTCATCCTTTTGCAGTTCGCGGGGGATAATGATTGTGATGGGACGGCCGATGGCCTCTTCCGGCGAGTATCCGAAAATGCGCTGCGCCCCTCCGTTCCAGCTGCGGATCACACCGTTCAAGTCTTTGGAGACGATCGCGTCGTCCGAGGATTCCACGATGGCCGCGAATTGCTGCCTGGTCTCAAAGAAGTCGGCGGCCTGATAGGCGGCTGACGCAAATCTCGCCAAACTTTCCAGTTGCCGTTTGTCTTCGGCATCGAACTTGCGCCGGACGTCGTGCGCCACCGCCCACACTGTGCCGACCGCTTTTTCCCCCGAATAAAATGGAACCAGAAGCGCTTCTTCCACCTGCGGCTTCACCGGCTCGAAATACGTATAGACCCTTTCCACATGCTTGAACAGCTGCGGTTTGTTTCGATCCAGAACCGTTCCGCAGGGACCGAATTCTCGTGGGGTACCGCCGCCAATGTGTTGTTTCCAGATGCCGGCGATTGCCGGCCAGTAAAATCTCTTCCCGCCATCGTGGGTGGTCAGCAAGCTGATTCCGGCCGATCCACACTCCAATACATCCAGTATCGTATCCGCCAAAACCGGCAGCACCATGTGCGGCGAATTCGAAAGCGCCTGCATCAATCCCACCAGCGCCCGGTTTTCCTTTTCTAGATCGGGCGGGCGTGATGGACGGGCATCCAATTCATCCGTGAAGAGAATCGAATCCAGTGAGATTGCATCCGCGTTGCCGTCAAGCATCTCGGCCTCATTTTGGGGACAGGGTTGCGTCAAGTGTACGGGGAGTACGAACCTAACGCAATGCCCTCCCAAAGCCTATAAGATATTCACCGTATGGCCCTCGGTCAATCGGAGACTCCAGTGTCGCGGGATGGAAAGTTGCGTTTAGCCCGGCTCCGTTTGTAGGATTCCATACAGACGGCGCGTGCATTCCCGGGCAGTATGACGCGCGAATTCGCGGCGACTAGTTCGGGCCAGCGGACACCCCACCGCCAGCCTTTTCGTTCGGGAGATTCCTATGCCGGTGAAAGTACTCATCGCCGACGACCAGGACATGCTTCGCAAGGCCATTCGCGACGTGCTGAAAGTTGACCCGGACATAAAGGTTGTCGGTGAGGCTGAGGATTTCCCGCAAGTTGTCGCGCTCATACGAGATCTGAACCCGCACGTCGTCGTTTTGGATTTGCACATGCCGGCTTCGCCCAATTTTTCGTTCGGAGATATCAAGCGCGCCGCCACCGCTGCAGGCTCGAAACTGATCGCCGTCTCCGTTTGGCAGGATGAGCCCTCGCGCGCGCTCGCCACCAGCTTCGGCTCGTCCACCCTGCTCGACAAGGCGAACCTGGCGACACTCCTGATTCCTGCGATCCGGCAGTTGATGGCAACCGGCATGGATTCATAGCTATGCTGAGGCGGTTAGCAGCATTCTGGTACGGTCAACCAGATGATTCATGTCCCCCTTGGAGATAATTGCATCCACTCCCGAGCCCGCGGTGCCGCTGGAAAATAATTCCTGCGCGTGCATTGTGAAGAGAATGATCGGCACGGCGGGCATCACCGCTTTCAAAATGCGCGCGGCCTCCAGTCCGTTCATTACCGGCATTGAGAAGTCCATGACGATCAGATCAGGCCGGCAACGCTCCGCTTTCTCAATGGCGTCCAGGCCGTCCACTGCTTGCTCGCAAAGCTCCAAACCTTCCTCGGATTCGAAGAGCTCGCAGAGCATGTCGCGCATGACCGGGTTATCATCCGCTACGAGGATTATTTTGTTCACGAACCGTCCCGGTGAGGCCGGCGTTGTGGAACGGCCCGACGGTGCGCCAATTGTTGAGCGACAACCGGCCAGGACGATATACCCGGAAACGTGTATTTTCCATCCAGCAGAAATCCTGGTCGCGCAACATACCAACTTCTTTCGGCAGCGCTCTAACCGCGGCAGCGCCGTGACTTACTCAATACAAATGCCGGAACCACCCCGCTGAGTGCGCGAAAGCGATGCGGCCGCGAGCAACCCACTGAGCGGCGCGTCAACCCCGCGATTCTTCCCAGGCCGGATACTTGAGCTTTTCCCTCTGCAAGACGCGCAAACCGCTCAAAGCGTCTTCGATAGCTTCCCGTTCCCTGCGTCCGTCTGAACTGGCCTGTAGCGCTATCAGACGCATCATGATCGCCGTCTCCGCATCGCATATTCGGGAGGAAAGCTTTCCAGGATTAACCTCCAACAAGGCCTCTCGATAAGCCTTTTGCCATTCAGGGTATTCCATATCAATCATAGCCGCCCCCTCCACCGCTCCAAGCAAACCGTCTCGGCTTCAGAGTTTCGCCGCGATTGTAGAAGTGCCATTAGGGGAATTCTGTTCACTTTTGACCACTGTTCACTTTTGACCGCTTTTCAAATCTGCCGTTATGTACTATCCTTGCCTCTTCGACGACGGAAGTTAGCTGCAGGGCTCGTGCTGTGGCCAAGAAACCTTCTGAAAACAGATCGCGATTTGACGTTGCCCGATACTTGGAGACGGCCGGCGTCAGGCGCAGCATTGCAAATTACCGAAAGGGGCAAATCATCTTCTCCCAGGGAGACGATTGCTCGACCGTTCTCTACCTGCAACAAGGCACGGTTAAGCTGACGGTCGTTTCGTCCACGGGAAAAGAAGCAGTGATCGCGATTCTGTATCCCGGTGATTTTTTCGGCGAGGGATGCATCGCGGGACAGCCTCATAGGATTGCCACGGCCGCGGCCGTCCAACCTGCCTCGGTATTAGCCATAAGTAAAAAAGAAATGCTGCGCGTGATCCATGAGGAACAGGACTTCTCCGACCGGTTCATCTCTCACATGCTGCAGCGCAACGTGCGTATCGAAGAGGATCTGACCGACCAGCTTTTCAATTCCAGCGAAAAGCGTCTGGCGCGCGCCCTCCTGCTGGCGGCCCGCTACGGAAGAGAAGAGCACGTCGAAACAATTGTCGGCAAGGTCTCTCAGGAAACCTGGGCCGAAATGATCGGCACTACGCGCAGCCGCGTAAGCTACTTTATGAATAAGTTCCGCAAACTTGGTTACATCAAGTACAACGGCGGCCTGCAAATCAATAGTTCTCTCTTGCGCGTAGTTCTGCGCGAGTAGGCGGCGCTTCTCGCAGCTTCCAAACGCCCGCAACCTCGATGCTCATCGAAGCGTCGCTCACTGCTGCTGGGGCTTCTGACATTCTCCGCGCCGCTGGCTGTTTGGTACGCAGCAACTAATCCACACAATCTCGCCGCTGTTGTCATCTGTGCCGGATTCGTCAGAAATCTGCTTCGTGGCTGGTCGGGAGCAGTGAGGGCCCTTGCCAAGCCTTGGTTTTTTAAATTGAGGCCGCCTCGCACTATTCTTGAGTATTTTCTTCTCGGACAGCACGCACCTTCCGCGCTTCTGCAAAGCCTGCGCCACGCATTGCAACGGGTGAGTCCGCATGTACTGAGTGGCCGTTTGCAGGAAGTCTTGAACTGCGACGCTCGTGATGACCTGCGCCGAACAACCGTGCCGCTGTTGTACTTGGAGGCAACCTTTGACAGGCTGCTCCCCTTGTCATGCAAAGATGACTTTTCTCAACTCAGGCCAGATGCGGTCTTAAAGTCAGTTCCTGCGCCCCATTTACTCCTGCAACGAGAGCCGCAGAAGGCCGCAGCCGTCATCATGGCTTTCATCAGCAGTTTGCAGTCAAGTCCTGATTAACACGGTTATCCGACAAGTGAACTGATACCGAAAACCACTTGTCCGATTACGCGACTTACCAGGCACTAGAGCCGTTTAATGGTTCGCAAGTACCTAGAAGTAGTACAGTCTTGATTGTGAAACGGTTCATCAGTGCTCTTCTCATGCTCCTGTCTGTCGGCGCGGCCGCTCGGAGTGCAACGACTGAGTCTTCGAGCAAGTGCCGCAAGAACTTGGTCATTGACGAGTTTCTTCTCCAGGAGGACGCGGCGGCGGCAAAGCGCGCATTTGAGACATTCCGAACGGCATTGCTACGTGGCAATACGGAGCAGGTTATTGCAATGGTCGCGATTCCGGCTGACTTCGTCATTGATGGCCGCGGAGTCAAATTCGCTACGTCGGGAGACCTTCGAGCCAGCTATGACAAAATCTTCACAGCTTATGTGGTGGACTCCGTTCGCACGCAGAAGGCCGATGAATTGATAGCAGGGTGGGAAGGCGTCACGCTCTCGAACTCCGCCGTCACATTCACTCGAAGTGAAAATGGAGCTTTTCTCATTGGCGATGTCAGACCTGAACCGGTCGTCCTACAAGGACTCGCCGCAGAACTTGATGCTAAACGATTGACATGCCAGCCAATCGTCGTGGAAGGCCGAATTGCGGCGTACAACTGGGCTACACATAACCTCCCTGGATTCGAGAACATCTACACTGACCATTTCATCGTTCATGTCGCTAGCGTTGTCAGCGGGAGGTTGCCGGACAAGCGTATCCGAGTGGACTTCTGGGGAGTGTCGCATCTGCCCGATTACAACCTGCCATCTCGAGTGTTCGAGCCCGACCATGCTTGGAGAATATACTTGCGCACCGAACATCAGCAGCCGATTAATCAGGAAGTGTGCGGCAAAGAAGTGCAGGAAACGATATCGTTCGTGGATAAGGCCGGGAGAGAAGTAGAAAGGAAATCTGCAATCACGGCGCTCGCAGGCTACGAATCTCCGAGTTACACAGGCCTGCGGTGCTTCGAGGCACACAAGCAATTCTTCACCCCGGTCTCAGGTCAGCAGTAATTCTAGGTTGCGAGTCTAGGTCCTGATTAACGCATTTACCCGAGAAGTGAAATCAGGGCGAAGCCACTTGTAGAATAACGCGACTTATCGGGACTTGACCGCACCACGGTGATGGCAACGGTAGTGGCCCCGCTAGAGCTTTGGGATCTCTACAAATTCACGTCAGTCTGGCGCGGCATATTGAGCTATTCGGTGGCCGCTTCGACAACTAGCGAACAATTCGACATTTCTCTGAGCAGATTCGTGCCGCCCATCATCCACAGCATTCGAACCGTATGCGAACCCGGAGTGACGTTGTAAGCTACCGATTGAAATGAGTGCGTATCACAGCAAAATGCAGGGAAGCGAAACGTGACGACGTTAGTGTCCGGTTGACAAAAAACGCTCTCGTCATTCGTCGGATGTCGGCGAAAAGTTCACCCCATCCATTCTTGAGTTTTTCGGCTTGGCCCGGGTCCACGATGCCATTTTTACTGTTTGTCGATCCCCTCGATTAGCGAAGTCGTGTGATGTCCTGCACCCAGTTTGTCTCCCAAGTCTTGCCCTCATCTGGCGAGTCCGCTTGCTCCCAGTGGCACGATGTCGTAGAGATGTTGGACCAGATGAAGCGCGCCCGAACTCGCTTTCCCTTGACCGTATCATCCCCATAGAAAGTGCCCACGCCATTGTGGAAGCCTCCAATCATGGGCGGATCCAATGGTTCGGATGGTGTCCTGCCGTCGAGCCACCAGATTGACCACTGCTGAGTCGTCGGGTCGAAGGACCGCAGTGCGACTCCGCGATAGGGTGTGCCCGGAACGTTGAGCACGGTATCGTCAACATTGCTGTAACCCCCCATCAGCGGTTGATTAGACAGCGTGCCTTCGAATTCAACCCACTCGTGATTATTGGCGAGTCGCTGCTTCAGTTTTCGATGATGGGCCTGCCATTGACCAACCAGGAAGTCGAAGTCGTGAAGACCGGGGACTGCACTCTCTGTCTGATTCATCCCGGAGCCCGAATCCGGGTGCGATTGTGCGGCCAACTGTCCAGCCGCTGCCAGACACAGACTTAGCAGCGCGATCATGACTGCACGGTGATAAATACTCACGATCCCCCCTTTTGAATTGCCGCGGCAGCAAATTCTCAACAAGGCTTGAACTCCGATTCGCCGATACGCGTTCATCTTCCCCTCCGGAATCAAACTGAGCTAATGCCCCCCTCGAGATTGACTCAGTTCGTGGTATTTGGGTATACCCACTTTCTCTGGAACGCTCGATTCCACGTCTTCTCGGACGAGTGATTGCACATCCTCGGAAGGATTTCGTGTTTTGTTACATGTACCTGTCTAGGTCCTGATTAACGTCTTTTAGCCGCAGAGCCGCTCTGAGCCGACCCACAGTTGAGCCAGTTCTCGGAGGTTGTGTTTGTATGTGCGCGTTGCCAAGTATTGCTTCCCACCTTTTACACGCAGCCTGTACTCCCCCGTCGGCAAAGGTTGGATCTGCTCCACGGCCGAAACATTCACGACGACCGAGCGGTGAATGCGAATGAAGCCGTAGGGCTTGAGCTTCTCCGCCATGGCCGAGAGGGACTCATGCACCAGATAGGGACTGATTCGGTGTACCAGCGAAACGTAATTACCCTCAGCGTGCACTGCCAGGATGTCGGCTAAGCCCAAGAATTGGATGCTGCCCTTTGTTTTGAATGCGATTCGTGGCGCTTGTTCCATCAGGCTCTCATCCGCTCTACAAACCGTTGGGTATGTAGAATATTGAACACAATCGCTGGTAACCGGTGCGATCAGGCCCGCTTGCGGCTGCTCGGCTCGCGCAGAGACGTCAGCCAGCCCACCATATTTTTGATTCCGGTCTTTATTATTTTCGGATCCTGGGCATTCTTGGCCAGCGAACCGTAGCCTTCGACCATCGCAATCAGAAAGCTGGCGGCGTCCCGGGTGTCCAGGTCGCGCCGGACGCTTCCGTCGATTTGACCCTCTCGCAAAACGGAAGCCATGGCATCGCGCCACGCGTCGAAGATTCCCTCCAGCCGCTTCCGGAATCCCGCGTCAAGCGGGGACATTTCCTGCGCGAGATTGTTCAGTTGACAGCCGCCACACACAACATCGGGCTCAACGGAGAGGCCTTGCACAATGCCGATTAAAGCGTCGATCGGATCCTTGACGCTTAGTAAAGGCCGCACCCATGTGCCGCGGACATCGGGGGAAATGATCTCTTCGACTACGGCGTATCCCAAGGCTTCTTTGTTTTTGAAGTGGTGGTACAGCGCTCCCTTGGTTACGCCAGCAGTCGCCAGAATTGTGTCCAGGCTTGCGCTCTGAAAGCCCGTTCTGTAGATCTCGCGGGACGCCGCCTGCAGCAAGCGTTCCCGCGTACGCTCAGGGGCACGCATCCTAGTCACTCTTTGTTTCGGTGTCGGACTTCTGCGTGCAGCCAACATACCGACCAGCATGTACGACAACTGCCGGAGCGTCAAGAGTGATCTAACATACCCTCGACTTTATGAGAATCCATTGCGTATTGGTGCGACAAATATTGAATTGCGTAGGCGGGTGCTGCAGGTTATGACGAGGAGTCTTGTCTCACGCGATTCGTAGATTGCCTTTTTATGGTGAGCCTTAACATACTGACCGGCATGTTGTTAAGCCTTTGAAAATCACTTGCGCGAGCCCTGAATTGTAAGCGCTCACGTTCTCGAGTTTCCCAATCTCTCTCAGCGAGAAATGAAAAGTTGGAGAAATAGTCGCTCTAGCCATTTTGGGATGGTCCCAGGATTTTGTTAGTCCGCCACTGGTTTTCGAGCTCTGAAGTGTTGGGCCTGTTGTGTCACGTAATCGTCGTGAACGTGGAGCACTACCTGCTCCCTCCGTTCTCACCCAGCAGGAATTTTTGAAGTTGTGAGCCAATTCTGCTCTCAATTGCACACGAACTGTCAGACCGCCGAGTGGTACCGGACGTAAATCGCCAGCCATCTCGGCGCGGAGACTTTGCTCGGACCAAAAGGAGAACTTATGAGCGTTCTGAGGCTGTTGCGGATTTTCTCAATATCGGTGGCTACGTTGATCATCCTTGCTTGCTGCAGCGACGCGGTCGCTCAAAGCAGCTACAAAATTACCGATTTGGGCATCAACAACAGCAAAGACAACTTCAGCATGGCCATGGGCCTCAATAGTCAGGGCTGGACGGAGAACATGGACGGGACCGTGAACCCTCCCGAGAATAGTGTGTTTACGACAGTTGCAAGGGGCCGCGCGGTGATAAGCATCTACGGATTCAACATCGACTTGGGCACGCTTGGAAAACCCGGCGCCAACAGTTGGATTAACTGGGGCGGGATCAACGACCTCGGGGAAGCCGTTGGTCAGTCCGAAACAGCCGAACTAGATCCGAACGGCGAAGACATTTGCGGCTTCGGCACACACCTTACGTGCGTTCCATTTCTTTGGCGAGCCGGGCACATGAGCGCTCTTCCGACGCTCGGCGGAAATAATGGGCAGGCCAGCGCCATCAATAACCGCGGAGAAGTCGTCGGATATGCCGAAGACGGCGCCGTGGACTCCACATGCCCCGCCGGCACAACCAACAATCGCATTGACTTGTCGGCGTTGTGGGAAAACGGCAAAGCCGAAGCTCTTCCTCTGGTAGGCAACGATCCAGACGGCGTCGCATGGGGGATTAACGATCTAGGCCAAGCCGTAGGATACTCGGGAAACTGCACGACAGCGACGCACGCCGTAATGTGGAAAGACCACACGGCCTTCGTGCTTCAGGATCTCGGAGGCACAGGTTCGAATTTCGGCTACGCCATTAGCAATCGCGGCCAAATTGCCGGGCAAGTCGGCAGTGCTGACGGCACAACCTTCTATGCCGCGGTTTGGCAGAACGGCGCGGACGGCGCGGTCACAAACATCGGCGTTCTGCCGGGAGATTTTGCCGCCTTTGCCACCGGCATTAACAACCGGGGCCAAGTGGTGGGAAACAACTTTGACTCCAATTTCAACTGGTCCCACGGCTTCATCTGGCAGGATGGTGTGATGACCGACCTTAACACGTTAATTCCCGCGGATTCCAACCTCTTCATAATCTCGGCTAGCAATATCAATGAGGGCGGACAAATCTCGGGTATGGGAACGGTGCTCAGCGGGCCGCATGCGGGCGACATCCACGCCTATCTTTTGACCCCCATAGAGGGACGCATAGGCGCCTCGATGGCAGATTTCGCACGTACACACCCGCATTCCATTTTGCCCGCGAATGCTTGCAACCACTCTTTGCAGAGATTCGGACCCGGCCGAATCCAGCGTTAACGGGAATTTTCGGAGCTTCCACATTCCAGCTGTATGTTGCGCGACGGCGCAAGGCTGGAGATCGGAAGGGACAGCATGGGTCACGTCGCTGTCGGCGTGACCCATAATGTTTACAGCCAGGGCCGTTGCAAAGAAGAGGCGCGGGCCGTTTGGCTCACGCCTCATTTTTTCGGTATCCGCCGAAAAGTCTTTCGTGCGTCGGCAGCGGAGCCGGAATATCAGTAGATCAAAAAGCAGAACGCTATCCGGACGCCTCCCCGCGCTCATACCCGATTAACGCCCTTATCGGACGAGTAAACTGAGGCCGAAAACCGCTTGTCCGATTACGCGACTTATCGGGACCTACATCAAAAACAAAGCAAGAATTGCGCTGTCACTTGTGGTCAATTCGTAAAGTTGGCGCAATCAAGTTTAGCGAAGTAGGCATCAACGCCACGGTGCCGGTCACTGTGATTTTCTACGTACTTCTCACGTTTACAGGCTTGGCCCTTCAGGCTATTATGCGGAAACCGTAGGGACGTAAGCGCGTCTCACGGCACCTCAAATCTCAATTTGCTCTGCTCCGAAGAAGACAAAATGAACTACACCGCGTTGGCAGTGCAGCTCGTGAGCGGTGCCATTGGTGGAAATATAGGCGGCTCGCTCGCCGGCTCGATCAAAAGCAGCTACAACATGGGGACTGTAGGAAATTCCGTTGCTGGCGTCGGCGGCGGCGCCCTGATCTATGCCTTCGTCATTTTTTTCCCCGCCAACCTTCCGCCAATCATGAACAGCGTGAATTTCACCTCGATCAGTCTCAACGCTCTGGGGGGAGGTATGGGCGGCATGGTGATCGCCGTCATCGTCGGGCTCATCAAATCACGGATCGGCGAGACATAACGCAGCGGCTGCAGATAAGTCGGCTTAATGGAGCGGGCGATGGGAATCCCCGTCTCAGGTCAGCAGTAATTCCAGGTTGCGAGTCTAGGTCCTGATGATCGCGCTAACCGGAGACGCGAATTCCTGGGAAAACCCTCCGAGCCTTACTCAGAGTTGTCCCACTTCATGCGATAAATCTGGGTCACGCTGGCGTCGCTCAGCGCGGCTACATTGCCCTGCGGCGTGATGGATAAGAAATCCTGCGCTCCATTCAGGAGAGGGTTAAAATCCGTAAACTTCGCGAATAACTCCCACTTCCCGTCTGGCACGGTCAGCCGGTAGATTCCGGGTTGGTCGCCGATGGGCGCTTCCAACGGGCCTTGGATTACATAAAGCGACTTGGAATCCGGGGTCCACACAAAAAATCCCCATTCGCGTGCAAAGACCTTCAACTGCTTCCATTGTTTTGTCTTCACGGAATAAATCGCGAGGCTCTTCGGTGGGTTCTGGATTGCTGCCAGGTACTGCCCGTCGGGCGACCACGATGGCGCATAGAAGCCATCGGATCCCGGCATGTCGGACACCTTCCTGGTTTCCAAATCCAGGATACGGATGCGCAGGTGTCCCGCGATCGGATAATCGTTAAAGTAGATGTACTTCCCGTCCGGTGACCAGCTCGGCAGCACTTCCGTAAAGCCTTCCGACGTCAGCTTTTCCGGTGAGCCGCCATCAGCGCTGACGCGATAGAGCTCTTGCCAGTCGGAGTATACGATCCACTTGCTGTCTGGCGACCAAGTGGGCATCTGCGCCAGAGAGTTTGTGAGTTGCAACTTTTCGCTGCCGTCGCTCTTGCAGCGCCACAAATAACCTCTCGGATAATCCGCGTATACCATCCATTTTCGGTCCGGTGAGACCACCAGCTGCCCCGCGGATAGTCCTCCGAGGTAGGGCAAAAACCGCTTTTCCTTTTGATCGTAGAATTGCAGCGAGCCCTGCGCCAGTCCCGCCACGACGAACATTCCGTTGCCATCGCGGCTTGGCGCCATTGCGCTCACTTCGAGTTGGCCGGACGTCAATTGCACGGCGTACGGCTTGCGCCAGAACTCGTACCACCTCGGCTCGAAGTATTCATAAAGATTGTTGGCACTATCTTTGTACGAGCCGAAAACAAAATGCTTGCCGCCCGGCGTCCAGATCCCGTAGTAGGCGCCGGCGTCCTGTGGCCAGTGCTGGGGAAGAGGAAGCAAATGTGGGTTCGTGCCGTCCACGTTCAGCTCCCAGATTCTCGTCAGATCGCCCTCCAGAATGCTTCGCGACACTGTCACACGAAGTTTTTTGGAGTCCGGCGAAAATGCGGGATTGCCCGGCACCATATGGTGAGTGTTCCAGAGTTCCTTTACGTTTTGTCCGGCGGTGTCACACACATAGACCGACTCCTTCTCATTGAAGGCAATCAACTTCCCATCCGGAGAATAACTTGCGCCGCGCGCGGTGATGTTTCCGAACCGTTTCGCGGCACCTCCCAGCACGGGCATCGTCCAGATTGTTCCGCGCTGTGTTTCGTCGTTCAGATCGCTTTGCAGCAACAAAAACTCAGCGCCATCGGGCGAGATATCCAGGATACTCATCGTGCCGATCGCTGCGCGGAGAGGCGCCGTAGCTCCGCCCTTTACGGACATTTCGACGGGATTGTGTGCGCTGACGAAATAAATACGCGATCCGTCGGTGAAGATCGCGGGACTTTTAGTTTCGCTCGAGAAGGTGAGCTGCTCCATCGGCAGTGGCGCAGAATCGGCGGGCGTGCCGCGGCCGATAAGCGCAACCCACGCGGCGGCGCAGAGCATTGCCGCGGTCCCAATCCAGATCCACTTCCGCGACTTCGCACGCTTTAGCGGTTCTGCCGCCAACGCGCTCTGCGATCCTTCCGTCTCCTTCTTCATCAGCCGCCGCAAATCCACCATCAATTCATGCGCCGTCTGATAACGGTCCTCGGGATCCTTCTCCAGAGTCTTCACCACGATTCGCTGCAGTTCTTCGGGTACGTGAGGATTCAACTCGCGAATGGGTTTCGGCTCTTTGTGCAGAATCGCCCCGATAATCGTTACGGGAGATTCTCCGGGGAACGCTCGCTTCCCGGTGGCCATCTCATAGAGCACAATCCCGAACGAAAAAATGTCGCTGCGGGCGTCAATATCCTGGTCCTGCGCCTGTTCCGGGGACATGTACGCGACAGTTCCGACAATGGCGCCGCGTTCTGTGATCGGAGCTGAAAGAGTTGGCGCCTCGCCGCTGGACGTGCCATCCAGCGTCACGCGTTTCGCCAAGCCGAAGTCGGCCAGCTTCACCTCACCCTGGCTGGTCACAAAAATGTTGGATGGCTTGACGTCCCGGTGGACGATCCCGTGCTTGTGCGCAATCTCGAGCGCTGCAGCGATCTGCATCGCATAGTCCAGCAATGCCTCCATCGGCAGCCGAGGCGGTCCGATCTTCTGCTTCAGCGTCTGCCCTTCCAGCAGCTCCATAGCGATGAACGTCTGGCCATCCTGCTCGCCGATATCATAAACGGTACAGATGTTGTGGTGATTTAGCGTGGATGACGCCTGCGCCTCGCGCTGAAAACGCGCCTGCGCGTGCGCATCGCGCTGTCCTTCAGGTGGGAGAAACTTGAGGGCGACGAAACGCCCCAGCCGGGTGTCTTCGGCCTTGTACACCACACCATTACCACCGGCGCCGAGCTTCTCGACAATGCGGTATCGCGAGACCGTCGTCTGGCCGTTGGGCGGTGTCCGTGGATCCTGCATTCTCGGCGTATCTTAGGGGCGTCTATCGATTCAAGTCAATCAAGCGGGATTCGCAGCTGTATGTTAGTCGCAATTCACACCAGCTCCTTCCTTTGCTCACACACCGTCGTATGAATGGGCCGGCTAACCGAGCTTATGCGTGTGCGCGGAGCGTTCATTTGGACGATCAACGCTTTTGCCTGACAAGTAAAATCCCAGTATGTCGAATGTCCGGTTAGGCGACTAACCAGGAGTTAAGCACGGTTTCAGGGGATAGAGATTGCTCGGGGTGGAGCAACCGTGACGGCAAATCGGCGTGGTGCCTGACAAACGCCGTTACCGAAGATGTGAAATCAGGGCGAAGCCACTGATCCGGTAATGCGACTAATCGGGACCTACGTCGGTGTTCATGTTATAAAGGCGTCCGCTTATTCGGGGCGCGCGCACCATTGGAAGGCAGGGCAAAATGAATCCTGTCGTCGAGTTGGTGGTTGAGATTGCCGGAATCCTTCTACTAGGGGCGCTTGGCGAATTTATCTTCGCGCGAACGCGTGTGCCGGACGTGATTTGGCTGGTGCTCGCCGGTATTCTCGCAGGCCCCGTGTCCGGTCTCATTCAGTCAGGCCTTATTAGGCCCGGCATCCCGTTTTTTGGCGCCATCGCCTTGACCGTGATTCTGTCAAACGGAGCGTTTCGTCTCCAACTTACCGAATTGGCGGCGGCCGCACCCCGGGGTATTTTGCTAGGTTTGTCGGGATTCGTTTTCTCTTTGGTCGCAATCTGCGGGTTCCTTTGGCTGTTTACAAAGCTCGGCTATGTGCGCCCCGCGCCGCACTTAGCATGGGTAATGGCAGGCGCGATAGTCGCCGGCACCAGTTCGGTCATCATCATGCCGACGATGGCGATGGCCCGCGTTCCCAGCAGAATAGCGCGCTTGCTGGAGGTCGAGTCCTCTGCGACTGACGCGCTTACTGTCGTTGTAACGATGGTACTCATCGATCTGATCGTGAGCGGCAGTGCGGACCTTTCTCGCCCGTTCCTTAGCCTCGCGCGAGAACTCGGTGTTGGCGTGACCGTAGGCGTGATTGCCGCTGCATTGTTAATCCCCGGAATACCTTCCATGCGGGACAAACCTCACGGCTACACGGTATTTCTGGCATCCATGCTCGCGTTATATGGCATCACCGACTTGTTTAAAGGAAATGGCGCTGTGGCCGTCCTGGTGGCGTCGCTTTTGGTCGGGAACGCTTCGTTTATCGTGCCACGTCTGTTTCCGGGCGCCCAGGGACACGTGTTCGCTACAACCGAGACGATCAAGGTCATGCAAGACCAGATGACCTTCCTCATCAAGTCGTTCTTCTTTTTTCTGATTGGCCTTATGTTCCCGACGGATCTGAAAAAGATTGCCCTGGCGGCCGTCGGTGTACTGTTCCTCATGGCGTTCCGGATTCCCGCCGTAGTGGTCTCGACGAGGAGGATGGAACTGGGAAAGAAGGATTTCTGGTTCCTCTGCGCCGCTATTCCTCGTGGTCTTGCCGCCGGCGTGCTGGCGACGCTTCCGATGCAATACGGTGTTCCGGGCGCGGAGAGTCTGGCTCCGGTCGTTTTTGCGGTGATTGTCCTCAGCGTCCTCATTTTTGCGATCACTTTCTCAATAGTGGACCGGTTGCCCGACGAGCCCGCGCCGGCGGAATGATCGCGTCGTGCGCTAAGAGCCCTCCGCACAACCTCACCTGCCTTCGCAATACTGCCTATGTGTTACAGCCATTGCGTTCAAATGCTGAGTCGTTGCGCGGCACAGATCGCATCGCGAATCCTACAAAGCATTCGCGACAGGCTCAAGCGAAGGGTAACTCCTGACAAACGCCGTAATCCGAAACTAACTCTCATTATCCGGTCACGCGACTTATCGTCCACTGAGACGGAGGTCGGACAATGAGGGGGTGTTAGGCCGTGCGGTAGGCGGAACCGCTTCGTCATTCCCGCACTTGGCTGCTGCCCGGCGGTCACGTTGCACGGGCGCTATTGGACTGCCTCCCATGTGTTGTCAGGGTTGAATGAGGTGATTGTCTTGGAGATTTCAGCAGTATCGGCGCCCAGGTCCTTCTGCAGCACGATACCGTCCTGGTTGACCAGGAAGGACATCACGCCGGAGTTCGCATACTCGGAGGGGTAAGCCAAGATCGCAAAGCCGCCGGTCATGCTTCCGTTGACCATGTAGTTTTTCGCTCCGCCATGAGCGTCCGGCCCCTGGCTGGTAAGCATCCGGAAATAATAACCGTGGTACGGTTGTGATTCCTGCGAGGAGCCGGAATAGCCTTCGCTTGCGGCGAACGCCGCCAATGGACCCAAGGGACTGCCCGATTCACCTTCCGAGACCGGCCAGTACAAGCCGTTCTGTTTTCCTTCGTCGCTTACGAATTTTTGCGCATAGGTGTGGGCTTTGGCACCATCGTGCGGGTGACTGAAGTAATCCGTTTGCGCCTCGGCCATAGCGTTCAAAACGTCAATCGTGGAAAGTTCGTTGCCGCCGATGCGTCGAGCCAGAATTTCGTTCTTGGCGGAACTGCTGTCGAAATACCAGTGGCCCGCGTCGTTCTTTTTTAATGCAAAGGGAAAAGGGTAATTCTCCGCGCCAACATCGAGAACCAAACCGCCGTTGGTCAATTTTCCCCAGCGATGCATCTGGTCGTAGCGGCTCGCAAATTCATCGAGCGCCGCTTTGTCCTGAACGGGATCGCCAGAGAACAAAAGTTCTTTCGCGCCAGGTCCGAAAATAAGCAGCAGCGCATTGGTGTCTCCCGCTTTCGCGGCGGCGTAGATCGCCTGTCCGGCGAGGTCCGCAGACGCGAATGTTTGCGGTGTGGCGGAAACTCCCTCTGTAGCGGTGGAAGGCTGCGATTTGCCGCATCCCGCCGAGCTGAGTGCGATTGCACTCAACAGCAAAACAAAATTGCCGCAAGAAAAGACCTTCGCCCTGCTCGATTTCACCCGACTCATTCGCTCTCCTTCTCACTCATTGCGGCCGGACCATTCGGGAAACTTAATTTTGGATGTCATGGGTATCGGGGGCGGTAAGACTACTTGCGACGCCCGCCTCCTCCGCCACCGCCTTTGGCGGCCATGCTTTGGTTCCCGCGAGCGCTCTGTGCGCGACCTCCCGCCGATCCCGAAAAAGAGTCCGGACGCGCCGGCTGGGTCGTGGGTCGTTGACTCGGTTGCGGAGCGGGTCTGGTGCCGGGCTGAGTTCCCGGCGTGGCTGGCCTCGTACCCGGCTGCGTTCCCGGCGTGGCCGGCCTGGTGCCCGGCTGAGTTCCCGGACGATTTCCTGGATTGGCCGGTAGCGTGGACGGTCCACCGTTGCCGGGGCGACCTCCGCCACCATTGCCGGGTCCACCGGGTCGAGTGTTCCCCCCGCCGGGCGCTGGAAGGGTGGTGGCAGGAGGGCGCCCATACCCGGGATACGATGGCGGACGGTAGCCTGGGTATCCGGGCTTGTAGCCCGGGTAACCCGGACGATAGCCAGGAGGACGATATCCGCCGCCGTAGTAGCCGCCGCGCCAGTAGCTGTTTCCCACGTAAACGTTTCGGTTGTAGATGACAGTGTGGCTATGCCAGTTCGTGCCCCAGTAGCTCCATCCCCAACCGCAGCAGCCGCCATAGACTGCGGCCCCGACGACAATTCCGCCACCGAAGGAGACGACGGCTACGGAGGGACCGCGGTAGTAGTAACCAGGAACGACAATCGGCGCGCCATACACGACGGTGGGGCTGTAAACCGGAACGTAAACGACCTGCGGATTCGCAGGTTGTATCACGATGGTCTGCGGAGCCGGCTGCTCTACCTTTATCTCGGGCCCCGACTTCAGATTTCCCGCTGCCAGCGCCTTCGCGCGCATCCGTTGCACGGCGGCCATGACGTCCGCCTGTTGCGTCGCGGCAGCTTCGCCAAGCGCGGACGTCCACGCGAGATTTTTCGACAGATCGTCGAGCACCGATGGGAATTGCGTTAGCGCTTTCACCGAGGGATCCCACGCTTGCTGATCAACGGCCTTCGCCAGCGCCTCGCCCGTGAGGCTGGAATTGTCTTTCATCCAGAGCGTCGCAGCCACCACCTCATAGGGAAAAGTCGAAGCGCCCAAAACTTGCGCTACCAGCGCGTCCGGATACAAGGCAATGGGCGCCACGAGCGAGTCGAGTTCATCGGCCGTTAGAGGAGCGTATTCGGGCGCGGCCTGGGCGCCCACCTGTGTGCCGGCGGGGGCAGAATGCGGGAGCGCGGAAGCCACAGGCTGGATTAGGAACGACAACAGAAAAGCTGCGACGGGCTTCGCTTTCAGATTCATCCTGGCAAATTCCTGGCGAGCCCGCCTTCAGGGCAGGGCCGCAACGAAGAGAGGCATTTTCGACACGTAGTTTACCGGATTTTTGTAACCGCTCGTATTGTCAAATCTAACAGGTACGCAGGTCTGTTTTTTCGGCACTCAAAGCATTTGCGAGAGCGCCCCGGCGGAGCAATCGGGGTTATGCTGGCACAGCAATAAAACCAAGGCGAGTTCTGGATTTGAACTTCAATCGTGTTTCCAGTCTTGCAGGTCCTGATTAACGCTCTTACCGGAAACCAGGTCTCATTGTACGGTAACGCGACGCAATATAAAAGGGCGCCCCGATTGGAGTAGGTTTGGAGTGTTCGGCTCGAACCTACCTCAGAAAGGAGCGCCCTGTATGGATAACGTGAAGTATATCGGGATGGATGTGCACAAGGAAGCGATCTCGATCGCGGTTCTAAACTTCTCGGGCAAGCTGGTGATGGAGTGCACGATCGAAACCAAGGCCAGCACCATTCTGGATTTTCTGAAAGGCCTGCGCGGAAGCTTGCATGTGACTTTCGAAGAAGGCACCTGGGCCGCCTGGTTGTATGACCTGATCAAGCCGCACGTAACGGAACTCGTAGTGTGCAATCCCCGCCGCAATGCTTTGCTCAAAGAAGGCAGCAAGAGCGACCGCATCGATGCGCGCAAGCTAGCCGAGTTGTTGCGCTCGAACATGGTCCGCGCGGTGTATCACGGAGAGCATGGCGTGCGCACGCTGCGCGAGCTGGCGCGCAGTTACCTGACGATCAGCACGGATCTGATCCGGGTGATGACGCGCGTGAAGGCGATCTACCGCAGTTGGGGAATTCCCTGCCGGGGAAAACAGGTTTACGCAGAACGCTATCGCGCCGAGTGGCTGGGCAAGATCCAGGAGGCCGGCGTGCGCCGCCGGGCGGAGTTCTACTACCAGCAGTTCGATGCGTTGCGGGCGCTGCGCCAGGAAGCGCGGCGCGAGTTGCTCGCCGAAGCTCAGAAGCACGACGCCTGGAAATTGCTACGCGAGATTCCGTTCATCGGCCCGATCCGGGCGGCGCTGCTGATCGCTTTGATGCAAACGCCGCATCGTTTCCGCACCAAGCGGCAGCTCTGGACCTACAGCGGATTTGGGATCGAGACGCACAGCAGCGCCGAGCAGAGGTTCGTGCAGGGAGAGCTGCAGCGCGCGAAAAAGCCGGCTTCGATTCGCGGGCTGAATCGCAATCACAATCACGAACTGAAGAATCTGTTCAAGGGTGCTGCCACCGTGGCCGCTGCGAAGGCCGGCCCGTTCAAAGAGTTTTACGATGCGCTGCTGGCCAAGGGAATCAGGCCGGAAATGGCGCGGCTGACTTTAGCGCGCAAGATGGCTGCGATCACCTTGCTCGTCTGGAAGAAAGGAGTGCGCTTCGACGCCCAACATCTGAAACCACAAACAGCTTGAGTGTCTCGAGCCAATCCGTTCCATCCTGGAATTTCTTCCGGTGGTGGCAGTCGGGTTCTGGAGACATTTGGGTTCGAGGGCGAGTCTCAGCTGATTAGTTAGGCTCTGCGTGCCTCGGCACGCTGCGTCTCTCACGCGACCCTAGTCCCCCTCGGACAACCCGAAAAAGCTATGGGCCACGAGTCCCCAATAGAACCATGGTTGGCACCTGACAACCGCGCTGCTTGTGGTCTCCGAACCGACTGGCTTCGTCGCGCCCAAGTGATGAAAACCGCTGGCAGAGAAAACCAAACGCGCTGCCTGAATGAAGCAGCGTCCCGAGATCACGGAACGGAAGGCCACAGCAATCCTGCTCCATGGGGTGGGCTGGAAGGCAAGAAAACATCCGGCCGCCGAAGAAGTGTTTTTTTCTTGACTCCTTTTATAGAACTTATCGGGCACTTGCAAATTTCTTGCCTACGATCCGGCCTCAAAGCAACGGCTTCAAGTCTGATTCGACGACGTTCGTGTATTCGAAGCCCACGATTTTCTGCCTCAAGATGCCATGACGGTCGTAAAGCAGCGTCGTCGGCAAACCTTCGATTCCGCCGAACGCTTGCCTCAGTCGGTCCGATGCCACGGCCAGCGGGTAGCGCACACCGATTCTACGAGCGAATCGCAAAGGGTCTTCGGTGTCCGGCATCGTGTCGAATTTAAATCCCACTACAACGAGTCCCCGTTTCCCGTAGGCGTCGAGCAGCTTTTGATAGCCGGGCATTTCTTTCTTGCACGGCTGGCACCAGGTCGCCCAAAAATCAACCAGCACGACTTTGCCTTTGAGGTCGCCCGAGGAGAGTTCCTTCCCGCGCAGGTCCTTCAACGAAAAGTCTGGCAAGCGCGAGCCGATTTCTCCAACGGGAACTTCAACCTGCTGCGCCGCCGGGGGCCCCGCCGGCCGCGGTCTCCCTCCGGCGGCGCCCGCCGCAACGAGTGTTATCAGCAAAAGTTTTCTTCTCATTCATTCCCTCTTTTGTATTTCCAAAACCGAGAGCTTCAGAGTAGGTGAGCTATCGGCTTTCTTTTTTCCCGGCGGCTTTTTGTACAGTTGGGCGCGCACAGTGACCAACGTTTGCGAACCCGCGAGCGGCTCAAGGCTCTTCGACAGTTCGTTCGGATCGAACTCAAAGGATCGGTTCGGTTCGATCTGCAAAGCGAAGTTCCCCGCAGCGTCCTTCACGATCTTTCCCTGCGCCACAAGATCCATTTCGGCGACGCTCACTCCGCTGTCATACGTCGCCTTCATAAGTTGCGCAGGGTCTATCTGACCGTCGTCCTTCGGCGTTATCTGAACTTTTCCATCAATCAAACTGACTTCCACATTTTGAACGCCAGACTGGCGTCCGAGGTGTTGTTTCACCCCGTAGGCTCAAAAGTTTCAGGTCATTCCTTCGACGCGCATCTCGATGTGTTTGATCTGCGCTTGCGCCGCCGGCGCTACCATGAAACTCGCCAGCGCCAACAGCAGTAGGCTTCGCTTTTTCATTCTTCCTCCTTTCCCTTCAACTCCTTCCCCAAAGGTGCATACGAAATTGTTGCGTGATTCCGAAACTCATGTGCCGCCGGATCGGAAAAAACTGCGCCCCGTTCGAGTGCGCCACGTCCCAGTCCATCCCAAACCAGAGATGCATGCCGGGCCGCACCCCTGCGTACGTGGTGATTCCCGCGAGCAGCACATCGCCGCCGCTTCCGTTCTGATTCACTCCCGCAATGCGGTCGTCCTGCGAATGCAGCCAGGTCACCGCCGGGCCGATGAACCATTCTCGGTAAAGGTTCGCCGACTCGTAGGGCCTGTACGACAGCCAGAAACGCGATTCCACCCCGCTGCCAAGTCGCGTTCGCTGCGCGCCTTCCGTTCTTATCGGCGAACGGAAATCCTCATCTGCCACAAGCCTCCGAAGGTTGAACAACCCGGTGTACGTCCAGTTCGCTTGCAGGAATAAATCCGTGGAGCCAGACCCTGGCTGCAAAGTTGTCGGGAGCCGGCCGCCATTTCCGTCAGTCAGATGCGTCGCCCCCGTCGGAAACTTTGGCCCAATCGTCACCGATGCTTGCGTTGTTCCTCTCGCCGAATCCTTCCGGTAGAAGCGGTATTTCACGAGCAACATCGTGTCGCCGAGCCCCGTTCCGCCAAAGGTCGGCCCTCCCCTACTCGCGAAATGATTTGTCACGACCGGAACCAGAAGAGTCACATCAAAGTTGCTGTGGAATCCCCACGTGAAATTGAAATCACCTTCGTGAGAGAACGTGGGCCGCGCCGTCGGCGGTATTCCTGCTGATTCCGGCTGCAATCCGCGCGTGGTGAACACAGAGTTATACGAAATCAACGCACCGCCGGGGAAGAGCGGTGGCGCGGTCTCGGGTGCGGCCCCCTGCGCGGCCAAGCGCTGAGCACCCACCGTGCAACCGAAAAGGAGCACAAACACCCAGCAAAATATCTTTCGCGAGTTCAAAGGTCCTCCAAGAGACACATCTTCCGCGCACACGAATGCACGGCTGCCAATGCCTTGAAGGACGGATCAGATTCGGAGGGGTGAAAACGTGGGCGGGCTAATTAAGGGCGGAGCGTGCGATCGTGTGGGGAACGGCCCGCTCCCGGCCGGCGCCAAGCTAAGTGTTGCGGAGACGGCGAGCGCGGTACCCGACGCGAGCGCGTGCGTCGCCAGGTGCACCGTCGCTGGCGGCACGAAGGGAGCGCGCATCGCTGGCATGGACTTGCAACAGTCCGTTCCGTCATGGCCGTGCGGTGCACACGGCATCGAAGTGCAGCACTGCGTTGCCTGCTGCGGCGTCGTCATCGCACCGCAGTCCAGTGCGTACGCAGCCAGAGCGACAACCAGCGCCACCATCACGATCGACTTCAAGACTTCTCTCACCAACCTAACGTACTCGCCCCGCGCGTCCCAGTCAACTTCGGTCAGTCCTGATTAACGCGCTAATCGCACACCTGGGTTCAAGTTTCCGATAACCCGACTCGCCAGCGAGTTGAGCGCTTGTTGATTGGCCGATTCAGTCTGGCAGGTTGATCGCACATCTCATTAGAACTGGTCGCCGCCAACGCTATCGCCGTGGTCCTCTATGAAAAAGTGCAGACCAAAACGGATACGAACCACCGATAATGGCTGCGATCAGAGCGGTCGTCACTGAAGCTGCGCCTGACCGCAGAAAATGGTTGTAGCCATAGACGCCCAGAGGTACATAGATCGCTACGCCGGTGATTGTCCCAGGAGAATATTCGCGAGACTTGAAGCTTGCCCACGCGTGCCAACATCCATTTGAGAAGGTTAGGGCAGCGATGGTGAGCCAGTAGAGAACGCCCGCACCTCGACGTACGAGGATGGCACTGTCCCAACACGCTATCAGCAGCGCGGCGTTGATGATTATGAGGAAACGCGTTGTTATCCGCGAAGCGTCAACGCGATAGCGGCGATACCACGCTACAAACCCTCCCGGATAAACAAACTCTTCAAAGATGTGGAGGATTACTGCTCCCAGCGGTGCCCAAGGAAGCCAGTCCGTCATAGTCTCGGAGTTTACACGCGCTTTCGATTGAGAGTTGCCAATAGTTTCAAAGCAGAATCTCAACGTACTTTGGTCTAGCGCACCACATGCCTCATAAACACATTTACCGGAGAAGTGAAATCGGGGCTACTCCACTTGTCCGGTAACGCGACTAATCGCCCCTTGACGTTAAAATCTTTCCGCGAAGGTCTGCAACGCATGACTCCTGGGGCTCATCGCGAGAAAAGCCCCGAAGCTGTATGCAAGAGCCCCGTAGGCCGGCGCCGTAAAGCGAACTTGCGCGTAGACGCGGTACCAATCGGCGCGCCAATTTGTCACGTCAGTTGGGAGTCCTCCACCGAAAAAGAAATGAAATGCTTTCGGGAAATCGCTGTCCCCGAGCATGGTCGGATACATCCCTGGACCATGAAAGATAAATTCATAAGCCAGTATGACAACCGGAACAATCCAGATATATTCAGCAGCCTTGTGACGAAACTTGGCGTTGATGACGAGTCCCGCGGCAAACGCGGGAATCATGCTGAACGCCAGGAGGTGGGAGAAAAGAGATCCTGCCGCCTGAGGCAGCGAGGGGCCGGTCGCGTGCGTTGCCAAAAGTATCGCCTTGTATAGCAGGTCGGGCAGAAAAGTAGTCGAGAAACTGACAACCTGATAGAGAATAATCAGGTGAATTCCGAACCTAACAATTCGCTTCAACCACGAGCGCTCCGGCGGAACTGAGGGCGTCTGCTCAATTGCATTCATGCCGTCGGCCACTATATCGCCTGATTTCTCCAAATGCCACAGTCCACTCCTTAGGGAATAGGGCGGACCAGCAAAGACCGACCAAAGTCCTGGTAAACGCGGTGGATTCGATAGGTCGATGCAACACCATCTGATGTAAATCTGCTCTGTAAAAGTGGTGTTGGCATGAGACTAGGGATGCGGTTTGGACTTTCTGCGATCTAGAAGCGTGACGTTTGGAGTCGCTGGAAGGCGGGACAGTCGCTGCATGAGATTGGGCGCGCTTTTGACAAGCCGCCCATCTGCATTCGGGCTGTGTTGTTGCCTCGCGGCGGCATTCCTGCCGCTGCTCGTCGCCGCTCGCGATTGGCGCTCACACTGGCGGAGCGAGAGGACATCTCACAAGGGATCGCTGCTGGTTCCTGGCCCGCTCGCCAATTTGAACCAGGCAGCCGGGATGGGACAAGTCGCATCGTAAGGGGTAGCGCAGGGCATCGCCTGCGATTTAAGGCCTGGTATTTGTCCTTATCCGGATATTTAATTTCTTTGGGGATCGCCGCGGCTCCTGTTCGTGCGGCATCGCACCCCCGGTGCTGGGAACATGAAAAAGGAGAGACGACCATGAGGACACCCAGAAACATTTTGCAGGCGATTATTTTCGCGACAATTTTTGTGACGGTGCTCCTGGGCGCTTCTTCACAGGCGCTCGCGCAAGAGGCCGCTGCGCCCTACAGCACAATGGCTCCCGTCGCTCAGTACCTTGTCGCCGATCGCAATGCCGAAATTGCGATGGCGCGCAGCGCGGCGCCTCCATCAATTTCAGGGGATGCCGAAGTCATGGTGCTCGGACCGCGCGGCTACGAAACTGCCGTCAATGGCAAGAATGGTTTCGTCTGTCTTGTGGAGCGATCGTGGATGTCCCCATTTGACTTTGCGCAGTTCTGGAATCCAAAGATGCGCGGTCCCATCTGCTTTAATCCAGCCGCGGTGCGCTCGATCCTACCGCTCACATTCAAGAGAACGGAATTGGTGCTGGCGGGACGATCCAAAGCTCAGATCATCGAGGACATGAAGGCTTTCGATGCCAAGGGCCTCCCGGCTCTGGAGCCCGGCGCGATGTGCTTCATGATGTCTTCCGAGGGGTATCTGAACGACTCAGCCGGGCATTGGGTGCCTCATTTGATGTTTTACATTCCGCTCACAGATCCCAAGTCATGGGGAGCGGATTTGCCGGGCTCCCCGGTTCTGTTAAATCCGCAGTTTCAGGGCGCGGAGCCAATTACCGAGCTAATGATTCCGGTGCTAACGTGGTCAGATGGAACGCCCGCGCCCAAGGATGCGCAATAACGACTCGGCTCCGGTATTTGCGTCGGTGCGGTCATAGTAGGGGTGATCTTCATGTTTCGCAGCCCGCGGCCGTGATGCCCGTCGTGCTACGATGCGCCTGAGAACGTCGCCGAAGCCGTGATCGTCTAAGCACGCGTATCCGATCCGTCGCCGCCCGCAAGGCCGCGCAATACTGTGTCACCCCAACAAAAAAAACATGTCATCCCGAACGGAGTGAGGGACCTCTCCGAAGGTTTAGCCACCCTCGCACGCACCCCCGATCTGTCCCCACCCTCGCACGCACCCTCAATCCATCGCCGCCCGCAAAGCCGCACCGTACTGCGTCACCCCAACCAAAAAAACATGTCATCCCGAACGGAGTGAGGGACCTCTCTTAAGCTCTGATCGCCAATGCACGCACTCGCAAGTTTTCTGCTGTACAATCCGCCAATCTATCGCCAGCCCGCAGAGTGACGGGCGGATTGTCGCTAAGGAGGCGCAATGGTTGACGGAAAAGGGCCGCCGTTCGCAGCCTGGATTGTCATACTGCTGATCGGCTTCGCCGGATTTTACCGCGTGACGCAGAGTCCAAGCTTCGCAACGTATCGTGCTGTGGACATTGTTCAACTACTCGGCTGCGGCATTTGCGTCGGTGCGGTCATGGTAGGGGTGATCTTCAGGTTGCGCAGCCCGCGACCGTGATGCCCCTCGTGCTACCATCGGCGCGACAACGTCATGACCTTCCCTGCTCCTGTCCCGGAGATTCCCGTGGCCAATGTTGACCAGGCCGCCGCCTACTACGTCCGCTCGCTCGGCTTCACCCTCGATTGGGGTGACGACCACGGCGGCATTGCTGGCATCTCCAGGGGCAATTGCCGGCTGTTCATCACCAACCAATCTTTCCGGGAATCCTACGGCATCAAAGGCCCGGTCCTTTTCTGGATCAATCTCAATAGCAAGGCTGAGGTTGACGAACTCTTCGCGCAGTGGAAGGCCGCGCACGCCAGGATCGTTTCCGAACCCGAGGACAAACCCTGGAAGTTGCGCGAGTTCACGGCCGCCGATCTGGATGGCAACCTCATCCGTGTCTTTTACGATTTCCGCCGCGACGCCTGACACACCGCCCCATCGCCAACCTCATACGCACCCGCGATCCGTCCCCGCCCTCACATCCACCCTCAATCCATCCCCACCCGCAAGGCCGCACAGTACTGTGTCACCCCAACCAAAAAAAAATGTCATCCCGAGCGAAGCGAGGGACCTCTCTTAAGCCGTGAACGCCACCACACGCACCCGCGATCCGTCCCCACCCTCGCACGCACCCCCAATCCGTCCCAGCCCGCAACTCCACATCGTACTGAGTCACCCCAACCAAAAAAAACATGTCATCCCGTTTACCCTGAGTACCGTCGCGAAGGGAGCGCAGCGAGGCCCGCCTGCCGCAGCGAGGCCTGCCTGCCGCAGGCAGGGACCTCTCTTAAGGTTTAGCCGCCCGCCCACGCATCCACGATCCATCGCCACCTGCAAGGCCGCACAGTACTGTGTCACCCCAATCAAAAAAAACATGTCATCCCGAACGGAGTGAGGGACCTCTCTTAAGCTCTGATCGCAATTGCACCGACCCGCGATCCGTCCCCGCCCTCGCACGCACCCTCAATCCGTCCCAGCCCGCAACTCCACATCGTACTGAGTCACCCCAACCAAAAAAAACATGTCATCCCGAGCGCAGCGAGGGACCTCTCCGAAGGTTTAGCCGCCCTCACACGCCCCCGGCCCCATCGCGCCAAGTCGCCCACCGTTCACCGATTTCGCCGCATCCAACGCAAACCAGCCGCTGAAGATTCCTTCCAGCCCGCCTGCGATTCGCCCCGAAATTCTTTCTGTAGTAGATTCGTCGCATGATTCGTCACATCGCGCCGCAGTTCTTCACCCTGGACATCCCCGCCACCCTCGCCTATTACGAAGCTAAGCTTGGCTTCAAGTGTTTGGGCACCTGGGACGACCCGCCGATTTACGCCATCGTTGCGCGCGACCAGCAGGCCATTCACTTCCGCTGTGCCGCGCCTCCCACAGCCAATCCCGGCAAGTATTCCGACGAACTGCTCGACGCGTACCTGTTGATCGAAGACGCCGACGCGCTTTATGCGGAATATGCGGCGCGCGGCGTGGAATTCACGCGGGGACTTGCCAACATGCCCTGGCAATCGCGTGAGTTTGTGGTGAAAGATTGCGATGGCCGGCTGCTCGCCTTCGGCGCGAGGCTGTAGTCCAGTCTCGGCTATCCCGCACCAAACGCTACTCGGAGCTGTGCCCCCGAAGTGAGCATCCACAATTCGCTTCGGAAAGGCTCGCGCCCGCGTAACGCGCCAACCGCAAATAATTCCTTCCACTCTGAGGTTCCGGTGTCCTCATCAATGCGCGATTTGCGCCACGGCATGCCTCATCTCTTTGTATAATCCTCGGCGTCGAAAAAAATAAGGAGACCCTATGAAGGCGAATGCCCGGCCACTCCCGTTCCTGGCTGCGATTTTCTTCACCGTTATTCTCTTGGCCGCGGCTCGGCCCTTGCGCGCCCAAGCCGATGCCGCGAAAAGCAAGCCGGAAGAAGCGCCGACCGCCGGGCAAAAATTCAAGAACATCCAGGTGCTCAAGGGAATTCCCGCGGACCAATTGATCCCTTCGATGCAATTCATTGCCGCGTCGCTCGGCGTGGAATGCGAGTTTTGCCACGTGCAGCACGCCATGGATAAGGACGACAAGAAGCCGAAAGTCACGGCTCGCAAGATGATCACCATGATGATGCAGATTGACGCGGATAACTTTAAGAACGAACGCGTCGTCACTTGCTACACCTGCCATCGCGGCTCGGTCCATCCGGTGGGGATACCGATCCTATCCGAGGAAAACGCGCTCGCCCCGTCAGCGCCCGAAGAGGAACCATCGGCTGCGCCGTCATTGCCTTCGGCTCAGGCGATTCTCGAAAAATATCTCGCTGCGGTGGGCGGAGCCGGCGCCCTGCAGAAAATCAAGACGCGGGTGCAATCCGGAAATATCGCGGTGGCTGGCAATAAGTATCCGATCGAAATTTATTCGCGGGCGCCCGATCAACGCGTCTCGATTTCGCAACTTCCTTCAGGTCCCAGCGTCACAGCGTTCAACGGCCAAGCCGGCTGGCTGACCACGCCGAACGGCGTTCGCCCGATGAGTCCGGCCGAGCAGCAAGCGGCTCGCATAGACGCCGAGTTGTACTTCCCCGTGCGCTTGCCGCAAATGTATCAGGAATTTGCCGTGCACCCGGGTGAAGTAATTGATGGCAAGGCAACCTATCTTGTTTCGGCAAAAGGAAAAGACACGCCGGGCCTGGATCTATCTTTCGCGCAGGATAGCGGCTTGCTCGTGCGCCTGATTCGCTACGTGGAAACGCCCCTTGGCCGGATTCCCACCGAAATTGATTACGCGGACTTCCGTCTCGCCGATGGAGTGAGAATTCCCTACCGCTGGACGCTTGCGCGGCCCAACGGCCGGTTCACGATCCAGATTGATGCCGTGAAGCAAAACGTTCCCGTGGATGAACGCCAATTTGTCACGCCCAGCTTCCCGCCGCCGCACGAGCGGTAATCTTGTGAATGGCGAGCCGCGGCAATCTCGCGCGCGCCGCCGATGAATTCAGAAGTGAATCCGGATCCGTGCCATCATCCGGCACTTGAACCCGGTCCGGCACATTTTTCTGGACATCTGGCCTGCGATTTGCCTATAAGGCTCTCACGGCCCGCGCGGCGTCGTTCGGCTTCTTGCAGCTTCTCACGCCGTTACGGGCAAATTCAGCGAAGGAGGGCAAAATGGCCACGAAAGCGCACAAGGGTGTCAAGCGATCGGCGAGCATGAAGAAATCCAACCCAATTAAGAAGGGAAAATCGTTGCAGCAGGTCAAGCCGCTCAGTAAAGGCAGTCTGCCGACCGAAAGCGTCAGCCTCAACTTCACCAAGATCGAGTATTCGTGAAACGGAACCGCGGACTTGCTCCGCGTGCGCATCAACTCGGCCGGCCAGTGGCGCGCGCGTCCTAATCGCTCACAGCGGTAGCTCTGCGCCGGCCTGCTCCGCCACCATATATTTGGCGTACCAGTCGGGCCAATTCGCATCGGCCGCGCCGATGCGCTTTTCGTGCTCCCCGTGCGCAGCCGATGCGCGCCGCATGGCGTTCGCCAGGTCGTTCGCCGAAGCGAACGTTGTCGTCGCCGCATCAACGCGCCCCGGCAGCCGCTTCGTGACTTCCTGAATCAGCCAGCCGTTGCCGTCCGGATCGCGGAACGAAGCGAACGACTGGTAACTGCGATGCTCCGGATCCTCGCCGCTCACCCGCGTCCGCCCAAAAAGGTACGGCTCGTCCGTGCCCCCGTGCACGCCTTCGTTGTGAAACGCTTCGCTGACCGTGATTCCACGGCCCAGCAGTTCTATGCGCGCCGCCGCAATATCGGAAACGATCAAATACAAACCCTGCGCGGAGCCCGGCGCCGCCCCCGTCACATTCCTGCCAAAAATCACCGAGCAGCCCGACCCCGGCGGCGTGAACTGGATCACACGCAAATCTTTACCGCCGGCGAAGTCGGCGTCCAGCCGCCACCCCAGCCTCAAGTAGAATTCCTTAGCCCGCTCCACATCCGACACCGGGATAACCATAACCTCAAATTTCATGTCCACTCGAGCGACGCCAGCAACACCCGCGCTTTTACCCTCATTGCTCGCGCTTTCATTCTTCGGTTCCGGCATCTACCTTCCTCCTCCGCGTTCACGCACATCAAAAGTCAGCTCAGTCGCCCGCAAAACCACATCGTACCGCGTCGCCCCAACCAAAAAAACATGTCATCCCGTTTACCCCGAGCGCGTTCGCGAAGAGAGCGCAGCGAGGTCTGCCCGCCGCAGGCGGGCCCGCCCGGTAAGGCCGCATTGCACTGTGTCACCCCACTCAAAAAAACATGTCATCCCGAGCGCAGCGAGGGACCTCTCTTAAGCCGTGATCGCCCTAACACGCACCCCCGACCCATCCCCGCCCGCAACTCCACATCGCCCTCTCTTAAGCCCTGCTCGCCAAAACACGCACCCGCGACCCATCGCCGCTCGCACCAGCGCGCCATCGGCAAATCCCTAAAGCTCCGCCACTCGCCGTTCCAGTTCCCCGGCAATTTCATCCGCCTCCTGCTCGGCGGAGAAGCGCACCGGTTTTCCGATCGTCACTTGCACGTGTCCCGGGCGCGTGAGGATGCGATTTTCCTGCCGCAGATCGTACAGCCCGGCCAGGCGCATCGGGACCACCGGAAGGTTCAGCTGTTTTGCCAGCAGCCCAATGCCCGCGCGGAAGGATGCCATTCGTCCGTCCGCGGTAGTCTGTCCCTCCGGAAACACCAGAATGTTCCAGCCACGGTCGGCCAGATCGCCGGTAAACGAAAAACTCTTCAAGAAGCCCGCATATTTCGGCAGAGGAAAAACATTGAAGAGTGCCAAAGCCAGAAAATAATCCACGCGTTCCAGGGCGCGCGCGAAAAGATTCATTTCCTTCGGCGGGTGCCGCATTCGCGCCAGCCGCTCGCCTCCCATGGCCGTAGCCAGGCGGTTTCGCAGACGCGCCGGCAAAGCCGGCAGAATCCACGCGATGTCCAGATAAGCCACGTGGTTCGCGATCACCAGCACCGGTCCGCGCAACCCGCGCAGATTTTCGCGTCCGCGAATTCGCGGCGCCGCCAGAATGTAGGTCGCCGGCCACGCCACCAGGTAGTAAACCACCAGGCGAATGCCCGTCACCAGCCAGCTCTGCGGCCACCGCGGATAAAGATGTTCCGCCGGCTCCACCGGCGTCTCCGTCAGCAGTTTCTCCAGTTGCCCGATCGTGGCCGCCTCGCTGAAACGCACCTCGCTCAAATCCGTCTGATAGCGGTCCTCCAGCGCGCTCATCAATTCCACTCGATCCAGCGAAGTCATGTGCAGGTCGGCATCCAACGCAACGTTTCGCGAATCAGAGTCCACCGCGCGCCCGGTAATCTGCGTAATCAGCGCGGCCAGCGTGCTGCCGCTCCCCTGCGCCGCAGGCCCCCCGCCGAGTTTTGCGTTCACCACTTCGCGAATTCGCGGCAGCAGCGGCTTCAGCGTAGGCGTGCGCGGGAAATCGCGCTCCGGCCACGGCAGCCAGCGGCGAATCTTTTGATATTCCGCCAGCGAACGGTTCGCGCCTTCGATCGCGGAA
This sequence comes from uncultured Acidobacteriota bacterium, assembly GCA_963804655.1. Classification (GTDB taxonomy): domain Bacteria; phylum Acidobacteriota; class Terriglobia; order Acidiferrales; family UBA7541; genus Palsa-295. Next base: position 911,669 of record CAWDRE010000006.1, read on the forward strand.
GCCGCATTCGCCTGCGCGTCTTCCAGCAGCAGCACCGCGCACGGCTCCGCGTTCCCCTCCCTTTCAATTCCTATCACCACGCAATCGCGCACTCCCGGCTGCTGGCGCACCGCTTTTTCCAGATCTTCGGGATATATGTTCATCCCCGCCGGCGTGACGATCACGTTTTTCCGCCGCCCCTTGAAATACAGGCGGCCCTCTCCGTCCGTTTCCGCAATGTCTCCGGTATGAAACCATCCGTCGGCCGCCGCCACGGATTGCGCCTGATCGTGTTGGCGATAGGCCTGCGCAACGTTTTCGCCGCGCACCAGAATTTCGCCGTGCTCGTCCACGCGCACTTCCATCCCCGGAAAAACTTTTCCGATCGAGCCTTGGGCCGACCGGAAGGGATGATTCAGGCTGATGAGTGAAGTGGTCTCCGTCATGCCGTAGCCTTGAATCACCGCGTAGCCCAGGCGCTTCCAGAAACCCTCCACCTGCTCCGGCAGCGCCGCGCCGCCGGAAATAAAAGCCCAGAACTTCCAGCCAAAACGCGAATGAATTCCCCGGAATCGCCACCAGCGCCGCAGGAAGTGTTCCTTCTCCCCGCGCGCGAAATCTTCGTTGAATTTCCCGCTGCGCCCGTCGCGCTCCATTTCACGTTGGATTTCGCGCTGCAGCGATTCCATGAAACGCGGCACCGCCACCAGTACGGAGACGCGCTCGCGACGAATCACGTTGATGAGTTCGGAAGGCTTCAGCGTATCAATCAAGACGACGGTGCCCGCCAGCAGCGGCGGAATAAATATTCCCAGCATTTGCCCAAAAACGTGGCTCAGCGGCAGCAGATTCAGAAACCTTAATGGATGGAAGATGCGCTCGTAGCGCAGATATTTCCGGATCTCCGTCTCCAGCGGTTCGATGTTGGCCAGCACGTTGCCGTGCGAGATCACCACCCCCCGCGGCTCCGCCGTGGTGCCCGAAGTGAAGATGATTTCGAGCGTGTCCCCGCGCCCGAGCGCAGGCGCGGGATAGGGCGAATCATCGCGCTGCTCCGTAAGCTCTCCCAGCGACTCCAGGACGATCGCCGCGGCCCCAAAATCAATATCCGGAACCGCGCGGCTGCGAAAAATCAATTTGGCATTCACTTCGCGCGCCACCCGCGCAGCAAATTCCGCCGTGGACCCGTGATCAATCGGAACGGCCACTGCTCCGCGCAGCAGGCATCCGAAAAACGCAGTGATCCATTCGGGAGAGCTTTCGCCCCACAAAACCACCGCATCGCCCTTACCGATGCCGCGAAATTCCAGCTCGCGAGCCGCGCGATTCGCTTCCTGCACGACGCGCGCGTACGTCCAGGTTTCCATGCGATACCCGCGACGGTATCGCACGGCGGCTTCGTTCCCGTGCGCCGCGTACCTCGCTATGAATTCAACCAGCGATTGCACCGTCGTTCTCCAGGAAATTTTTCAGGACCCCAGGCATCGCCGGTTCTTCTTCCACTCTTTAAGCCATCGCCAATCTTTTGCCATCCCACCGCTAGAAAACCAGCACCAGCTTCACGTTTGCCTGTCCCGTCGCCACTCGCGTGTAAGCCTCCACCGCTTTCTCAAACGGAACGCTCTCGATCGGCGGCGGTTGCAGAGCGCCGGTCTCGAAACCAGGACGCAGCTCTTCGGCGATTTCCCCCACCTGTCGCGGCGTCAGCCCTTGACTGTCCACCCCCAGCAGCCGCGAAAAATTGTGATAGAAATCAACCAGGTTGAAACTGACGCGCGGCTCTCCCGTGGTGGTAATCGCCACCTGCCGCCCGCCAAACGCGAGCGAGCGCAGCGCCGGCTCGAACAGCGGGCCGCCCACCGCGTCCAGCACCGCATCCACTCCTTTTCCCGCCGTCAATTCCATCACTCTCTCGCGAATATCCTCGGTCGTGGTATTGATCACCGCCTCAGTGCCGGCCAGCGTGCGCGACGAGCGGTCCGCGCCAATCACCCGCGCCTGTTTCCATCCCGCAATCTGCGTGCCGGCTTGTCCCACCGCGCCCCCGGCGCCGACGATCAGAATCGTCTCGCCGGCTTGGATTCGCGCTGCATTCACCAGGCATGCCCAGGCCGTAATGAACGGCACCCCGATCGCCGCCGCTTGCGCCATGCTCAGCATCTTCGGTTTCACCGACAGCGTCTCCACCGGGACCACCACGTATTCGGCGTGGGAACCGTCGCGCACCACGCCCAGTTTCGGCGCGCTGCCCCAAACTTCTTCCCCTTCGCGCCCCTCGCCTTTCACCACAATCCCCGCAAAGTCGCGGCCCGGCGTTCGCGGCAGAGTCGTACCCTTGAAGTGTCCGCCCACGTTCTTGTAGTCGCTGGGATTGATCGCGGCAGCCTGCACTCGAACCAGAGCTTCCCCCGCCACCGGCTCCGGAATCGCAACCTCCTCAATCCGCAAAACCGCAGGCGCCCCAAACTCCCGAAACCGCAAAGCCCTCATAACGCCACCACCACTCATCCCAGCCCCCCAAAGCGAAGCTCAAGCGCCAAACGCGCAGCAAAATCTAGCACAGCACCGTCGCACGCCAAGATCGCGAAGCTCAATGAAAAGGCGCATAACGCTCGATTCTCCTAATAAAAACACATGTCATCCCGAGCGAAGCGAGGGACCTCTCCGAGGGTTTAGCCGCCCCCACACGCACCCGCGACCCGTCCCCGCCCGCAACTCCACACCGCCCACTCGCAAAGCTCGATGCAACGCCGCATCACGCTCCATTCCCCAACCAAAAAAAAAATGTCATCCTGCGTCGAACTCCCCTTCGTACCACCCCTCGCTGAGGTCAACCCACCTGGGATTCGCAGCTTCAATCAGCGCGATCTTCTTCTCGCGCCGCCACGCTTTAATCCGCTTCTCTCTCCGGATGGCGGCATGCACATCCTCGAAAACCTCGTAGTGCACCAGCCGAGTCACATTATATTTCTGCGTGAACCCCGCAATCCGCTTCTGCTTATGCTGAAACACTCTTCGCACCAGGCTGTTCGTCATCCCGACATACAAAACTCCCGAAGCGCTAGCAAGTATATAAACGCAGTAACTCTTGGTGTTGAACGCTTTTTCCAAGCCCGCATTCTACTGCGCCACCCCAACGAAAAAACACATGTCATCCCGTTTACCCTGAGTGCCGTCGCGAAGGGAACGGAGTGAGGCCAGCCTGCCGCAGGCAGGGACCTCTCTTACGCCGTGAACGCCCTCACACGCAAATCCCTCATCACGCCGCCACTCACCCCGGCCCCCTCAGCAAAACTCGATGCAAACGCGCGTCACGCTCCACTCTCCAACCAAAAAAACATGTCATCCCGAGCGCAGCGAGGGACCTCTCTTACGCCGTGAACGCCCTCACACGCAAATCCCTCATCACGCCGCCACTCACCCCGGCCCCCTCAGCAAAACTCGATGCAAACGCGCGTCACGCTCCACTCTCCAACCAAAAAAACATGTCATCCCGAGCGCAGCGAGGGACCTCTCTTACGCCGTGAACGCCAACGCACGCACCCCCGACCCGTCTACGCCCGCAAGTCCACATCGCTCTCGCGACAACCATCACGCCCACCCCACCTAGCACCGCACTGCTGTGATATAAACTCTCTCATTCACCGTGCCACAAAAACCAACCCGCTGACTATGCTCCTTAACCTCGTCGCTCCGGGTGCGGTTGTACTGCTGGCGCTGCTGCTTTGCCTGGCGTGCGTCCTTCGCATACGCCGCCTCCGCCGCACAAATCATGCAAAGTGGCGCCGCGTTGGCGAAACCGTCGTTCTATCGCTCGTGGTTCTGCTCGCGGCGAGCCTGGCAGCACTAGCGGCGTTCAATGCCGCAGCCAGCCAATATTTTTTCTCGCGTCACACCGCTCCCGGAAAACTTTACGATGTCGCCGGCTACAAAATGCATCTCAATTGCACCGGCGCAGGCTCGCCCACACTGCTCCTCGATGCGGGCCTCAGCAACGATTCGCTGATTTGGGCCAACGTTCAGCCCGAACTATCCAAGCTCACGCAAGTCTGTTCCTACGATCGCGCGGGATTTGGTTGGAGCGAGCTGCGGCCTGAACCGCGCGACGCCCAGCACCTCACCGACGAATTGCACGCGCTTTTGACCGCGGCCGGCGTTACCGGCCCGCTCGTTTTGATGGGACATTCGATTTCGGGCCTGTACATCCGCGATTACGCCGTTCGTTATCCGCAAAATGTATCCGGCCTCATATTTGTGGACGGCTCCACGCCTCTGCAGGACGCGCGCTTCCCCGCGGAAATGCAATTGGCCGAAAAGAATGAAGACCGTGAATTACGCAAGCTGGAATGGCTCTCGGTCCTGGGCATAACCCGCGCCATGGGCGGCTGCGCGCCGGAGGCAGGTTTCAGCAAAAGCGCCGCGAAGCTGCTTGCCGAGGATGAGTGCCGCACTTCCGTGGTGGTAGCCACGGCGCAGGAATTGAGCAGCGTTCCGCAGTCCGGCGACGAAACGATCCATAGCGGCCCGTTCGGCGATCTCCCGATCTTGATTTTCTCCCAGGATCCCGACTCGCCTCCGCTCCCCGGCTTTTCCGCGCAAGCGGGAAAGTCCCTCAGCACGACGTGGAACCAGATGCAGGAAGAACTCAAGAATCTCTCGACGCGCAGCCGCCGCATCATCGCCAAAGGCAGCAGTCATTACGTTCAGATAGATCGCGTCAGCTTGCTCAATAACGAAGTCACCACGTTCATCAAGCAGATTCGCAACGAATCGCCACAACCCACAGACTACGGCTCGACAAAAGTCGAATAACCAACCAGTGCAACTCCACCGGGCAAGCACGCCAGCACGTAAGAACGCCAACACACGCGCACGCAATCCGTCCCCGGCCCGCAAAGCCACATCGTAGAGCGTCACCCCACCCCCAAAAAAACATGTCATCCCGTTTACCCTGAGCGCCGTCGCGAAGGGAACGGAGTGAGGCCTGCCCGCCGCAGGCTGGGACCTCTCTTAAGCTCTGATCGCCAACGCACGCCCACCCGGCCCGTCCCCCTCAGCGAAGCTCGATGCAAAGTCGCATCACGCTCCATTCTCCAACGAAAAAAAACATGTCATCCCGAGCGAAGCGAGGGACCTCTCTTACGCCGTGAACGCCCTCACACCCACCCGCGACCCGCCCTCGCCCGCAAGTCCACATGGCCCTCGCGACAACCACCACGCCCCGCCCAACTTTGGCGCTGAACGTAGGCGCGACACAAACCGACGAAGGGCCGAAGTCGTTGCATCGCTCAAAGCGCCGGAGGCGCGGCAGAAGTTAGCCCAGCGCGTAAGCGCTGGGAAACACACAAAAAGCAGCACGAGCGCCGGCTTGCCCTGAGAGCCCACCTGCGGCCGGGTCGAAGGGAAGCGCGACACAAACCTAGCCGGCGCGGAAGCCCCGGAAAAGCCGCCGCGCTCGATCCCTTCGCGCGTCATCGCATTCCAGGCAGCCAACCCACGATGCAAAGGCGCATCACGCCCCATTCCCCAACGAAAAAAAACACGTCATCCCGAGCGAAGCGAGGGACCTCTCTTAAGCTGTGATCGCCCTCACACGCCCACCCTGAAACCAAAAACACACACCCCAGCAATCCACGTAATTTCTGCAACTTACCCCCGCCATCCAACCCCCGCTTGCCTTTTGTTAACCAATGTGATAACATAACCAGGGCTTTAATCGCGCCCAACGGAGGAACGGTCATGGCGACCAACAGCATCACCCGCATCGCTCGAAGCCGCCCTGCCTCCAGCCCCTACGCCCTCTCGCGCAGTTCTAACCGCAACAACACCTCATTCAAAATCCACCGCAACTCCCTGAAAATAAACCTCGGACCAAATTCTAATCGCAACACGAACATCATTCGCCAGGCCGCCACAAATCGCGTCCCACGAATCACCAATCAGCAGTCCTCCCCAGACAGCCGCCGGCAAATCCCGAATCACCGCCCGCGCCAGCCGCTATCTCAGCGCCGCCCGCGCACTCTCACCGCATATCACACGCCCCGCAATAGTTTCCGCCGCAAACTACAATGTTACATCCGCGTCTTGCCCGTCACGAACCTGCCTGGCCGGCAGGCAGGTCACGAGTCACAAATCACGAATCACGTCGCCTCTAATCGTCACACCTCGCGATTAAAAAGCGCCGTAACTTCCTCAAAACAAACAACCGGCACAGACTCTAATCGTCAATTTTTGATAGACTCAGCGCGCCACATCCCAACAAAAAATCACGATGCCCGCAACGCTCCAGCAATCAAACGCGCCGAGGAAGGTTCGGCGCCGCGCGCCAGCTTTCAGCCCATTTCCCTGTCGCTTGCGCTTCATATACTCATAGGGCAATCGTGGCGCAGAACGAACCCTTGCGCGCTCCCGGCAGGCGTATCCTGCAATTTCGGGCGCGCCATACCTCTCGCACTTGCGCTCCAGTGGACGCGCCGCTCGAATTCCGTCGCAATTCATACTCGTCCTGAAACATGCAGTGGCACCAGGTTACCAGGGCTCGGGGTCCGAGGTCCGGCTCGTAAAATCCGGAAGAATGCGGAAGCACGTCTTGAGTTTGGGGCATCCGGCGCGGCGGCTAGCAGCGCTCGCGACGCAGCGGGAAGTGGGGAACCGCCGCACCAACCGGACGTTGACAAGACTGTTTCCGCGCCATTGGGCAAGCGAGGTGGTGATGATGGGGAAATTCTGCCGTTCCGCAGTGATCGTGTGCAGTTTCGCGCTGGCAATTCCCTTCTGCGCCGGGCGCGCGGCGGCGCAAGGCGATTACACCGTGATCAATGTGCAAGATGGCGGCGCTATCGCCGGCACCGTGAAATGGTCGGGGCCAATCCCGAAAATTCCCAAGCTGCCCATCACCAAAAATCCGGAAGTCTGCGATCCGGACTCGCAAAAGACGCGCGATCTGGAGCGCCTGGAGATAGACCCGGACGGAAACGGCGTCGCCAATACCGTCGTCTATCTGCGCGGCATCACCAAAGGCAAGCCCATGGACCTGCCCGAAGCGCGCGAGCAGCTGAACCAGAAAACTTGCCGCTACGTGCCGCACATCATGCTTGTCCCGCAGGGCAAGCCGCTCAAAATCGAAAGCAGCGATCCAGTGCTGCATACCGTGCAGATGTTCGGCGTTTCCAGCAACAATATTCCGTTCCCCTTCCAGAACCAGTTCATCCCGGTGATGATGCAGCGCAACGGCGTGGTCGAACTGAAATGCAACGCCGGGCACGTCTGGATGAACGCGAACGTCCTGGTGGTGAAGCATCCTTATTACGCGGTCACCGACGAGCACGGCGCCTACAAACTTTCCGACGTGCCGCCGGGCGAATACGAAATCATCGCGTGGCACGAGGGTTGGCAGATTCTTTCCGAAGCCAAAGTGCTGGACGTGGGCGCGCAGGTGGAAGTGAAGCGGCCCATCTACAGCACGCCGGAAACCTGGGCAAAAAAAGTGACGGTAAAACCGGGCGAGCCCACGGTGGTGGATTTCACAATCTCAGAAAAGAAAGAATAATTTTCGCGCGCGCGGTCGCCCCGCGCGTCGCGCAGCGGCCACGAATTATCGCACCAGGTAGCGGCGGGTCGCCATCATCTCAAATTTCCGCTGAGCGTGGAGTCCGTAGGGGCGGGTCTGAGACCCGCCCCTACAACTGCAACCTCGTCGCGAGTGTCAGCAGCTTCCACCCACCGAAACTAAATCCTCGCTACGGCGTATTCATAGGCAGGAGACACACGCCTCATGCTGCCCGTGCCCTTTATTGGAAATTACGGTTACGACGCGGTCTTTATCGTCACCTACGTGGCGTGGCTGCTCTTCGAAATCATCACGGGTCGCTCGCGCAGATCCCGGGACCCGCGCAGGACGCGCGACCGCGGCTCGTTTTATTTTCTGATTGCGATGATCTGGATCGGCACCGGCCTGGGGTTCGCGTGCGCCTTTGGATGGCCGCACGCGGCGATTCCCTGGATGCGCACGCCGATTTTCTTCGCGGGAATCGCGCTGATGTGGGCGGGCATGGCCTTTCGCTACTACGCGATGCGCGTGCTGGGGCGATACTTCACATTCCAGGTGGATGTGCACTCCGGCCAAACCGTGATCGAGGCGGGCCCGTACCGTTACATTCGCCATCCTTCTTATACCGGCGCGCTGATCACGGTGCTGGGCCTCGGGCTGGTGCTGGGAAACTGGGCGGCAATTTTCGCGATACTCGCGTGCGTGGGAATTGGATACGCCTACCGCATCCACGTGGAAGAAGCGGCGCTCGTAGAAGCCTTGGGCGAACCTTACAGAGACTACATGAGGCGGACGCAGCGCCTGATTCCCTTCGTGCTCTAGCACGAGGTAGGGGCGGGTCGCCATCGTCGCAGATTTCTGCGGAACGTGGACTCCGTAGGGGCGGTCGCCACGATTTCAAATTTCTGCCGAGGCTGGACTCCGTAGGGGCGGGTCTCAGACCCGCCCCTACAACTGCATCCTCGACCTCGACCTCGTTGTTAGTCTCAAACGTCCACCTACCGAAACTAAATCCTCGATACAACGTCACGCGCGAAATCCGGCGCTATTCAACACCCGCGCCGCCGTCCGCGCACGGACTGGAATTCGCGGCGGCACAGATCGCCGCTCAAGCCGCATTGCCCGTCAGCCGCGGGAGCAGGAGTTGGAAGAATTTCTCGGGATTTACGCCTACCGCTACTTTGGCGTTGGGCTTGAACGGTTCTTCGGGCGCCGCGGGGCCGGGCATGCTGGTTTCCATCGGCGGCGATTTGCGTACGGGGGCGTGGCCGTCATAGCCGAGTGTTTGCCCTGCGGTCCATTCACCCATCGTTTCCACTTCCACGTAATAATCCTGCACGGTGATCACATCGGGATCAATCAGCGACGCGACCGTCAGCGGGTCGTGCATCGCTATTACCGTGACTTCCCCGCCGTGCCGCATGCGTTCGTAGGTGGCGCGCATCACCTTTCCGGCGGCCTGGCTCACCGGATTCTGCGCGGCTTCGAGTTCGCGGATTTGCGCTTCGCTGAGCAGCACCTTGCGCGTTACATCCAGCCCCACCATGGTGAGCGGGATGCGCGCGTCGAAGACGATGCGCGCCGCTTCGGGATCCACGTAGAGATTGAATTCCGCCGCGGGAGTGATATTGCCGCCGGAAAGCGAGCCGCCCATGATGGCGATCTGCGGAATCATCGCGGCGATTTCGGGATCGGCGCGCAGGGCGAGCGCGACGTTGGTCAAGGGGCCGACGGCAACGATAGTGATTTCGCCGGGACTTTCGCGCACGATGCGGCGAATGATTTCGGGCGCGGTTTCGCGCACGGGCTTGATTTTCGGCTCGGGAAAATCCACGCCAGCCAGGCCGTTCGCGCCGTGGACGTGGCCGGACGTCACCAGGCGGCGCACCAGCGGATGGCTCGCGCCGGCGGCGACCGGCACGTCCGGGCGGCCGGCGATTTCCACCAGGCGGAGCGCGTTGGGGAGAGTAAATTCCAGCGGGACGTTGCCGCAGACCGGGGTGATGGCTTCGACTTGCAGCTCCGGCGAGCGCAGGGCGAGGAAGATCGCCATCATGTCGTCAATGCCAGGGTCGGTGTCCAGGATAATGCGGCGCGGCTTGGCGGGGGCGATTGCGCGCGAGGAAGCGGGTTGCGCGCTGTTTGCCGTGACGCTGATCGTAGCGGCGGGAAGCTGGGATGCCAGTCCGCCGATGGCGCCGGCGAGCGCGAAACCGGTGGAATTCGCCAGGAATTTGCGGCGGCTCCAGGGGGATATTTCGCGAGACAGTTTCGCGCCCTCCGGTGCCACATCTTTATTACAGTTTCCTGCCGCGTGCGGCTTCTCGTCCAGTTTCGGATCCCGTTTCATGGCGCTCCTTCCGCAATAGCCAAAAACAGTGCGGCGGGGATTCTAGCGCGTCGTGGAAATCGGCGCATAGGACAAAATGAGCTGGGAACTTGTTTTGCGCCACGCGCGTATTATTTGACGGACGGAGGCAAAAGCGATGAGACGGGCGTTCGTGTTATTCGCTCTGAGCGGCGCAATCAGTTTGTTGGCGGCGGGTGGGCAAAACGTCAGCGTGGAGCGGCTGGATGGCAGCACGATCACGCCGGCGGAGATTGACGCGACGGTCACGCAGGTGATGCGTGGCGCGGAGGTGCCTGGCGCGGCGGTGGCGCTTTTCAATGATGTGAAGGTGGCGTATCTGAAGACTTACGGGGTTCGTGACAAGGATAACAATCTGCCGCTGACTCCGGATTCGGTGATGACGGCTGCTTCGTGGAGCAAGGTCGCCTTTGCGTACATGGTGATGCAGCTGGTGGAGGAAGGAACACTGGATCTCGAGAAGCCCGTTAGCGAATACCTGCCCAAGCCTTTGCCGGAATATTCCAACTATGCTGATTTAGCGGGTGACGCGCGCTACCAGAAAATCACGGCGAGGATGCTGCTGGACCACTCCAGCGGTTTCCCGAATTGGCGATGGGCGAACGACAACCGCAAGTTGAATATCAATTTCGAGCCGGGCGCGCGATTTGCATATTCCGGCGAAGGCATTGACCTGCTGCAACTGGTGGTGGAGACGATTACCAGGACGCCGCTGGAAGAGTTGATGCAGAAGCGAGTGTTCCAGCCGCTGGGGATGACGCGCACGAGCATGATCTGGCAGAGCCGCTTCGATGCGGACTACGCCAACGGATATGACGAGTATGGCCGGTCGCTTGGCCCGGAAAAGCGCAAGACGGCCGACGCAGCGGGCTCGATGTTGACTACTCCCGCGGATTTCGCGCGCTTTATGCAAGCCGTGATGCAAGAGCGGGCGCCGGACGGCCACGGATTGCTGTCGCACAAAACGCGCGAGCTGATGCTCGCCCCGCAGATTCAGATTAATTCGAAGCATGAGTTCCCTTCCTTGGACACCGAGACGACCGATCAAAATAAGGCGATTCGACTGAGCTACGCGCTTGCCTGGGGGCTGTACTGGACGCCCTACGGGAAGGCCTTCTTCAAGGAAGGGCACGACGAAGGTTGGCGGAACTATGCGGTCTGTTTTGATGAGAAAAAGATCGGCATGTTCATCATGACGAACAGCTCGAACGGCGAAGGGACTTACCAGGAGCTGCTGGAGATGCTGCTGAAAAATCCGTACACGCCGATCGAATGGGAAGGATTTACGCCGTACGATAAGTTGCCGTTGCGCCCGCCGCTGAAGCAGCACAAAGTGATTGTGGTAGATCCGGAGGTGCTCGAGGGGTACGTCGGGCGCTATGGCTTGCCGCCGAATATCGTGCTGACGATTACACGGAGCGGCGATCACCTGGCCGTGCAGGAAAATGACGAGCCAGCGCAACAATTGCTTGCCGAAGGCCCGCGCGCGTTTTTCTCGGAGATGGCCGACGACGCCTACACATTTGAAGTGGACGCACAAGGCCGCGCGACCGTGATGACCTTGCATACCGGCGGCCAGGATATACCCATTAAGCGTCTCCCGTAGAACCCCGCACTTTCGCGCCTGTAGCGGCGGGTGGCGCGATTGACCTGCTTGGCCCCGGCGAGTAGACTTCGGGTACGTTGACGGACGTGTAATCGAACGGAACACGCGGGTTCTGCACAGAGGCGGCGCGGTTGGGGTCCCGGATGAATACGCTTGCGGCTAGGCGCTTGCCAGGTGGAACGGTCGCAGGATGGATCGTCCTGTGCGGTTGTGCCATCGCGCTGTGCGCGCCGCCCAGCGGTGCACAGACCGCTGGTTCGCCGGCGCCGGCAGGGCCGACGTCCGCTGCGCAATCATCTTCAGCGCAATCCGCTGCTCCGCAGTCTTCATCCTCAGCGGCTGCATCCGCACCGGCTTCGTCCGCACAGGCTGGCACGCCCCAATCCGGCGCTGCGCAAGGCTCGGCGAGCGGTTCCAACGCGGCTACGAATGCTTCCGCACCCGAACTGAGCACGCACACCACGCAGGTTCCCCTGGAATCGCACGTGAACCTGGTGCCGATTCGCGTGGTGGTACACGACGCCAGCGGCCACGCCGTGGAAAACCTGCACAAGGAAGACTTTCAGGTGAAGCAGGACGGCAAAATCCAATTCATAACGCATTTTTCGGTGGAGACGCCGGCATCCGCGGCGAGCCAGGTAGCGCGGGGCGAAGCGATCCCGCTGCCGACCGATGACGCCTCTACCACGGATGCCACGGCCAAGACGGCCAAGACGGCGGGCGGCGCGGAGGGCGCAGGGAAAATGGCGCTGCCGACGCGGTTCGTCGCGCTGCTCTTCGACGATTCGCATCTGGCGGTAGGCGACTTGCAGCGCTCGAAAATCGCGGCGTTGAAATATATAGACACGTCCGTGAAACCGAGCGAGCGCGTCGCGATTTTCAATATCTCCGGGCGTTCCCAGGTGGATTTCACCGACGATCACGAAAAAATCCGCGAAGCGATCAAAGCCATGCTCCCGACTCCGGTGGGCGCCTACGATCCCGCGACGCAGCACGATTGCCTGCAGATCACGTACTACCAGGCCGACTTGATCCAGAACAAGAACGACCCGCAGGCGACGAGCGCGGCGAATGCCGACGCCCTGGCGTGCGCGATACTGCAAAATCCAGGAGCGCCCGCGCAACAGCAAGCGCAGATGGCGGCAATGCTGGTCAACAGCACGGTGCCGCTGGTGCTGCAAGCGGGCGAGATCAATACACAGTACGCGGTGCGGCGACTGGATGAAGTGGTGCGGCGGGTTGCCGCGCTGCCCGGGCAGCGCAGCATCGTGCTGATTTCTCCCGGATTCCTGACTCCCACATACGAGTACGACGTATCGCGAGTGATAGACAAAGCCAATCACGCGAATATCTTCATCAATACGCTGGACGCGCGCGGGCTTTACACGGTGGATCCCATTGGCGACGTTTCGCAGGATCCGCCGGTGCGGGCGACCGCGCAGACGACGGGAATCTCCCTGCAATATCGCCTTGACGAGCAGCAGGCGCAGTCCGAAGTGCTCTCCGATCTGGCGTACAGCACCGGCGGATTCTATTTTCGCAATAACAACGACCTGGACGCCGGATTCCGCATAACGGCGGCGGAGCCGGAGGTTTCCTATTTGCTGGCGATCGTTCCGGACGGCTTGAAGAATGACGGGAGATTTCATTCGTTGAACGTGAAGCTGCTGACCAAGGAAAAATACACGGTGCAGGCGCGCCGCGGATTTTTCGCGCCGAAGCGCGGGCAAACGCCGGAAGAACTCGCCAAGCAGGACATCGAGGACGCCCTCTTTTCGCAGGAAGAGCAGGAAGGATTGCCAATCCAGCTTCATTTGCAGTATTACAAAGTGGATGAAATGAACGCGAAGCTCTCGGTGCTGGCGCACGTGGACCTCAGCAAAGTGCACTTTGAAAAGAGCGACGGGCGCAACCGGGATGATTTGACGATCGTGGCGGGACTTTTCGACCGCAATGGAAATTTCATCTCCGGCGAGCAGCAGACGCTGGAGATGCGCCTGAAGGACACGACGCTGGAGAGGCTGGACCAAACGGGCTTGACGCTGAAGAGCAATTTCGACGTGAAGCCCGGCGGGTACATGGTGCGCCTGGTGGTGCGCGATGCGAAAGCCGCGCAATTATCGGCGCGCAATGGCGTGGTGGAGATTCCGTGATACGAAATGCGGCACGGTTCATGCTCGCAATTAGACAATTTCGCTCGTTTCCCGCAGGAAGGTGACACATGAAGATGCGCCGTTCTTTGACGATGGCTCCGATTCTAGTGCTGGCTGTGGCCGCCCTTGGGTTTGGCTGGAACGTGCTGCAATCGCCCGGGATTGTGCGCGCGCAACAGGCGGCAGCGGCTCCCGGCGCGGCGCAACAGGCCGCCACACCGGCCGCGGCGGCGCCGCAGGAGACCGCGTCGCAACAGGCCGCGACAGCGGCGCAGCAGGCGCAAACGCCTCCGGGACCTGCGCTCCGGGCGGTAACACGCGAAGTGCGCGTGGACGTGGTGGTGACGGACAAAAAAGGCAATTACATCCAGGACCTGACCAACAAGGATTTTCGCCTCTACGAAGACAATAAGGAACAGCCGATCAATACGTTTTCGTTCGGCGCCGATCCTAAAGGGCCGATCGAAGCGCAACGGCACTACATCGTGATGTTTTTCGATAATTCCTCGATGGATTTGAGCGATCAGCCACGGGCGCGCGCGGCCGCGGGGAAATTCATAGACGCTTATGCGGGGCCGGACCGCGTGATGGCGGTGATGAATTTCGGCGGCACACTGCAGGTCGCGCAGAACTTTACGACGGATTCCGCGCGCCTGAAGCAAGCGGTGGCGGGCATTGCGACTTCGAACGTTTCGCCGAACGCGAGTGCCGCCACCGGCCCTACCGCGAATTCCTTTGCCAACGGCCCGGGCGCGGCGCCGAGTACGGCTGGATTGCAATACGGGATGCCCAGCCTGGGCGACGCCGAGGGCGATTTCGGAGCGTACACGCTGCTGCTCTCGATTCGGCAACTGGCGAAAAACCTGACGCCGATCCCGGGACGCAAGAGCTTGATTTTGTTTACCGCGGGATTTGAGCTGAGCCCGGAGCGCTACTCGGAATTGACCGCGACGATTGACGCGTGCAACAAGGCCAACGTGGCCGTCTATCCTTTGGACGTGCGGGGGCTGACAGCGCCTTTTTCACTGACGCTGCCCGCTGGAGGCGGCGATGCGTGGGCGGCGCAGCCGAATGCCACGTCGTCTGGTGCTTCGGTTGATGCGATAGAGACGCGAGCTTCGGAGGCGCCCGCGAGCTTTCAGCTAGCTGCGTACCATCCTGGCGGTTCATTGATGCTTGCGGCGCTGCAGCATGGCGGGGGCGGTGGAACTGGAGGTGGCGGCGGGCACGGAGGCACCGGCGGGGGCACGGGCGGGGGCGGCACGGGTGGCGGAGGAACTGGCGGATCCGGCGGAGGCCACGGCGGCGCGGGTGGAGGCACTGGCGGAAGCCACGGCGGCACGACCGGTGGCACTGGCGGAGGCCACGGCGGCGGAGGCAATTACTACAACAACTCAAACCTCAATCAGACGCGGCAGATTGTTCCGCAATTTCCGCCGAGTTCGACGACCAATCAGCAAGTGATGTACGCATTGGCTACCGGCACCGGCGGGTTTCCAATCCTGAATACGAACGACCTTTTGCCGGGGCTGGAAAAAATCGCGCGCGAGCAGAGCGAATACTATTTGCTGGGTTACGCCCCGGCCGATTCGCCGGTGGGAAGCTGCCACACGCTGAAGGTGAAGGTGGAGCGCGGCGGAACGAACGTTCGGGCGCGCAGCGGATTCTGCAACGTGCAGCCGAGCGATCCGCTGGCCGGCACACCGATCGAGAAGGAGCTGGAGTCGCGCACCCTGGCGCCGATAACGGCGGGCGCGGCGGCGTCCGGCGGCGCGGCGGGAGCGGCAGCGGCTCCGGTGAATGCGGGCTCTTTGGAAACGCCTTACTTTTATTCGTCACCGAACGAAGCGCGCGTGCATCTGGCGATGGATGTGCCGACCTCCTCGATTCAGTTCGATAAGGTGAAGGGAAAATATCACGCCGACCTGAACGTGCTGGGGATCGCCTACCGGGCGGACGGCACCGTGGCATCGCGGTTCAGCGACGAAGTTACTTTGGACATGGACAAGGGCGACTGGGAGAAATTCACGAAGACGCCGATGTTTTACGAGAATCAATTTTCGGTTGCGCCGGGACAATATCGCTTGAGCGTGGTGCTCAGCGGCGGCGGCGAGAAATTCGCGAGTTATCAGACGCCGCTTGCGATTGACGCCTACGACGGAAAGAAATTCAGCCTCGGCGGCGTGGCGCTGAGCAATCAATTCCAGCAGGTTTCCGATCTGGGCGGCGAACTGGACGCGGACCTGCTGGCGGATCGCGCGCCGCTGGTGGTGGGGCCTTTCGAGTTCACGCCCTCCGGCGACAACCATTTCAAGAAGACCGACAAGGGCGCATTTTATACGCAGGTTTACGTGCCGCGCCTGGCCGATGCGAATCCGCCGACGGTGAAGTGCACCTACGTGGTGGTGGATCCGAAAAGCGGCAAGCCGCTGGCGGGTGCGATGGGCGTGGACCTGGCGCATTACATGCAGAAAGGCAGTCCGGTGATTCCGGTGGCGTTCAAGCTGCCGCTGGATAAACTGGAGCCCGGTGAGTATTTGCTGGAAGTGCAGGCGAGCGAGGGCCCGGGGGATATGACGGAAATACGCTCGGTGAAATTCGTAGTGGAATAAGCGGCGGCGAGATTCGGGGATTGCGGACTCGCTCGGTGCGGGCGGTGTTGTATGGCGGGCCTCAGACCCGCTGATGCGTTGCTGAGATTACAAATTCACGGGCTGCAGCCTCCGCGGAGAACACCTTGGTTGTTTTGCGGGAACCTGCTGAAAAAAATCAACTCCAAGTTGCGCTGATCGGCTACGGAATGGCGGCGAAGGTGTTTCATGCGCCGCTTATCTCGAGCGTCAGCGGTCTGCGTCTATCGCATATTGTCTCCAGCAAACCGGATGTGGTGAAACAAGACTGGCCGGACGCCAAGGTGCTGGCCAGGCCCGCCGAGGCGTTCAGCAATCCTGAAATTGATTTAATCGTGGTGGCTACGCCGAACGATTCGCATTGCGACCTGGCGCAACGGGCGCTCGGTGCCGGCAAACACGTGGTGGTGGACAAGCCGTTCACGACGAGCGTGGCCGAAGCGGCGGAGTTAGCGGCGCTTGCGAAAAAAACCGGGCGCGTGCTTTCCATATTTCACAACCGGCGCTGGGATGGAGACTTCCTGACGTTGCGCGCGCTGATTTCCGAGGGGCGCCTGGGCGAGGTGCTGCATTTTGAATCGCATTACGACCGTTACCGCCCGCTGGTAAGGAAGCGCTGGCGCGAACAGCCCGGCCCGGCGAGCGGCATCTGGTACGACCTGGGGCCGCACTTGATTGATCAGGCCTTGCAGCTTTTTGGCACGCCGGAAGGGATTCGCGCGGACCTGGAAATGCAGCGGGAAGGCGCGCAGACCGTGGATTATTTTCACGTTGTGCTGCGCTACGGCCGGGCGCGCGTGATTTTGCACGCCAGCTCTTTGGTGCGCGGCGATTTGCCGCGTTTTATCGTGCACGGGCGGGTTGCAAGTTACGTGAAATACGGAATGGATTCGCAGGAAGAGGCGCTGAAAAGGGGTGAACGTCCCGGCGGGGCTGATTGGGGAGTGGACCCGCGCGACGGCACTTTGATTCTGCGCGACGGCAATACGGAAGCCGAGACGAGCGCGGCAGTGCCGACTGCGCGGGGAAATTATCGCGGTTATTATGAAGCGGTGCGCGACGCGATTTTGCGCGGAGCTGCGAATCCCGCGACGCCGGAGTATGGTGTGCTGGTGATGCGCGTGCTGGAAGCCGGGGTGGAAAGCTCGGCGGCGCGGGGGGAGATTGCGTTTGGGTTGGCTGCTGATACGACGGCTTGAGATTGGCGGCTTGGGCGCTCGCTTGGTCCGGGCGGTGTTGTAGGGGCGGGTCTGAGACCCGCCCCTACGACCATTGCTACCATTTTTGTTCCGAGTTACGCCGACAATCCCCACATCAACCGCGACGACTGGCGTCGCTAGGCGTGCGCGGACTTGCTCTTGCGGCGGCCCGTGGCCTCTTCGCCGGAAGCTTCGGCGGAGCGGTTGGCTGCGACGTTGATTTCGCCGGCGAGTTGCGTGAGCTTCTCGTCGGTTTCCTTTTCCTCTTCGAGGGTTTGGCCCAAAAGATCCACGGCCTTGCGCTCGTTGAGAAGTTCCGCGAAGGCGCGCACCGTGCCGTAGGCAGCGATTTCGTAATGTTCCACGCGCTGCGCGGCGCCGATGAGCCCGGCATCCTTCACTTCGCCCTCGAAGTCTTCGCCGATCATCTCGCCGCCTTCTTTCACCAGGCCTTCCATGCCCGCGCACTTCTTGCCGGTGGGCTTTTCGCCGAGCGCCTCGAAAATCTGTTCGAGACGCGAGACGTGGCCGCGAGTTTGTTCGAGGTGCTCTTCGAAACCGGAGCGCAACTGTTCGTTCGTGGCGGCCTTGGCCATTTTCGGCAGGGCCTTCACCAATTGCGTTTCGGCGTTGTAAATATCCCTCAGTTCATCAATGTAAAGATCTCGCAAAACTTGCTGTTGCATGGGACACCTCCGGAGATTTGAAATTCTCGTCTTGGCGCTGTACTGCGAACTGAAATTGGCGGAGCGCGGCGACGGCTTCGCCACCGCATGGTTCGTTTGATGCTGCGCTCACCGCGCACGGCACCGAGCCGACGCCGCAAGCGCATCCCCCTCGCCGGGATGGTTCCGCGATGAAGAGCTTTTCGCGGGCTCGCGGGACCCTTTCAATCTTGCATTTCCGCGCACGCGCAAGAATCGGGTGAAAGGTGTATTGCCGGAGCGAATGCTACTGAGTACGCGGAGGAAAAGGCCTGACCTTAGTTGCGCGCGCGGGTTAAAATACCGCCGGTACGCTCGCCGACTCGGGGATCGCGATGAAAAGGGCTGACTTTCTCCAGCTGACGATTTCCCTGCTGGCATGCAGCGCTTTGCTGGCTGCGCAAAATTCTCCGAAAACAACGTCCATGCGCCCGCCGCCCATCTTGAACGTCTTCCGCGAATACGTGAAGGCCGGGAATACGGAGATTACCGAGAGCTACAACGCCATCGAGCAAGAAGCGGTGCGCACCTGCGTCCGATTGCACTGCCCGAACAGCTATTTTGCGGCGGAATCCCACGAGCCAGACGGCCGGCCGGCCTGGTGGTTTTCGATGTTCGATTCGCCTGCAGAAGTAGATCGTGCCGCCGGGATTTACGCGCAAAATGCGGAACTGCACGCGGCGATGGCGCGCATCCTCGAAAGCAAAAAAGACCTGGTCTGGTCGCCGGAAAATACCCTCGCGAAATATCGCGCGGACCTGAGCCGCGATTCGGGCGTGGACTTCCCGCACGCAATCTGGCTCACGGTTACCGTTATCAAGGTGCGTGACGGACGCCTCGCGGAATTCGCAGAGCTGCAAAAACAGATCAATCGCGCGGCGGCTGAGCGCGGTTCCGAACGGGCCGGAACGCGCCCCAGCGGCCTGGTGTACCAAGGCATGGCGGCAGCCGACGCGCAAACGTTCTTCATCATATTGCCACAGCGCAATTTGCCGAAAAGGCAGCGCGATGGCGCAGCGAGCGGGGCTGATCCGAGCGAGGCCGCCGCCGCGGCAGCAATCGAACGGTTAGCCGCGGAAGCGATCACCAGCTCCGCGACCACGTCTCCCGCGATCCGGCCCGATTTCAGTTGTGTTTCGCGCGAATGGATCGCCGCTGATCCGGATTTTTGGGCGCCTGCGGGAATTTACATTCCCTTAGACGCGCGATAATTAAGCCCCGCGGGCCTGCCGGACGCGGTATAATGGTTGTGGTCGTATGTAGCGGATTGGTTTGGCTGCCTCCGCGAAGAAACGTTTCCAGTCCTCGTTCTTCAGCCCCAGTCGTTCCGGTTGCCGCCGCTAGGAAATCACCGAATTGCGCGCCGCGAAGCGCGTACTGGAGATGCGCCCGTGTCTTCGGCGCAAAGTTGCACAATATAAGTGCAACTCCTGACGCAACTTTTGGCGCTTTTTCGGGTTCTTACGGTATGGCCTTGCCCAGCAAACCATTGGCACAGTAGCAGTTTCACGGGCATCAAGAATCAGAATCCAGGTTCGGAGAAGCTACTTGCTGGGACGGATACAACTGCATCCCGCCACACAACCTGCCGCAGAGGTTCGGGCGAAGACCCGCGCGACCACGGAGGCAGATTTACACCGCGTTCGAGCCTGCCTCGGGGGCATTTTGACGCGCTCGCTCTTTCTCAGCTTGTTGATTATTGCTGCCGCGTCCTTGCTTGCGCCACGCGCGTCAGCTGACGCCGGCGTGGTGCTCAACGAATCGCTGGACACCAGCGTCGCGCGCATCACCGGGTCGGGCCACAGCGCCATCTACCTTTCGAATATCTGTCCCGATAATTCTCCCGTGAAAATGCGTTTGTGCCGGCCGGGCGAAGAGGGCTCGGTGCTGAGCAATTACACCACGCTCGGCGAAGATCATCCGTACGAATGGAACATCGTGCCGCTGAGTATTTATTTGTACGGCGTGGAAGATCCGCGCAATCGCCCGCTCGTGAGTTCGAAAGCGATCAAGGCAGTCCTGGAAGAACGTTATCGCGAGAAATATCTGGCGCAGATTTGCAGCAGCGAGAAATGCCGCACGAGCAAAAGCGCGGAGTGGCGCGAAATGGTGGGCGCGACGCTGGAGCGCAGCCTGTGGATGTTCGTGGTGAAAACGAGCGGGGAGCAGGACCGGGCGCTGATCGCCGAGTTCAATTCCCTGCCCAACGTAAACCACTTCAACGGCATGACGCGCAACTGCGCGGATTTCACGCGGCGCGTGCTGGACACTTATTATCCGCATTCGGTGAAACCCGATTACATCAACGATTTCTTCATGACCAGCCCGAAAGCCGCGGCGCGCTCCTTTACGCGTTACGGCGAGAAGCATCCGGAGCTGGATCTGCGCGTGCTGCATTTTTCGCAAGTGCCGGGGACGATCAAACGCAGCAGCGAATGCCGCAGCGGCACGGAACAACTTTATCATTCGAAAAAACTGGTGATTCCGCTGGCGGTGCTGGCGTGGCAAAGCGTTCCAGCGGTGACGGCGTCCTACATGATTACCGGCAGATTCAATCCCGAGCACCAGTTTGAAGCGCATCCTTCGACGCAAGCGATTGGAACGGACGACGATGCGCTCGATGGCGACGACGCGCGCGGCGGTTACACCGTGAGCGTCCAGCAATTGCAGGCGGAACAGAAGGCCGCGGACGAAACGATTGTGGGCGAGAAGGACGAATGGAAGGAATACCACGACCGCTTCAGCGCGATCGTAGATGAGGCCATCCACGATGAAGTGATCCCCGACCGCGGGTACTTGAAACGCGTCTTCAAGAACCTGGGCGAGGACGGCACGCTTTCCGCGGACGCCGATGGCGCGCTGTGGATTAACTTCACGGATGTGCAGTCGCCTGGACGCGTGGGCTTGAGCGCGAGCAATATTTTCGCCGCGGATTCCGATGCGCAGCTCGCGGATCAGATCGTGCTGGCGCGCATGGAAGCGGAATTGAGCAGCCCGAAGCACAGCCGCGAGACCATGGTGGAGTTCAAGCAGGATTGGGCGATGCTGGCGGAGCTGCACGCGAAGAGCGTGGCCTCCCTCGCGCGCCGGAGCACAGGGGCTGGCGCACCGCCCAATCCCGCCGAACCCAGCGCGGAGCCGACGGCGTCAATATCCGGGACCGCACAAGGAATTCACGTCGCTGCAACGCATTCCGGCCACGGAACGCTGCCGTAACCGCGCGCGCATCCCACCCGCAAGCATCTCAACTCAATCACAGGACTCGAGGCAAGGTTCACGCACGAAACGGCGGGGCTACTTCACGCCGTTCGGGACAAGCAAACCCTCGCACTCCCGGACAATGCGCGCGATCAGCGCGGCGAATGCGGCAGCTTGCGCATGCGGAGCGCGCAGAGCGCGGCTAGGCCGGCGGCCAGCAGCAAGAGCGCGCTTGGTTCCGGGCTGGGAACTGCCTCGGGCGTGACCGTCACCGAGAAGTTCGCGTCGGCCAGGTCAAATAAATCCGCGCCGCTTCCGCCGTCTGCTCCTCCCTGGAGCGAGTACACGCCGGTGTAGGTGCCCGGTGGGAGCGTGGGATCGAGGTCCACTTCAAAAAGGTCTGTGATGAGGCCGCTGGATTGGCCCGGATCAAGAAAGTACGGCACATTGGCCAGGGCCAGATCGTCCACACTCACCAATAGCGAATCCGTCGAAGTGGAATCGGCGTTGATCCAGACGGTATCGGTGGCGGAGGGATTGCTGATGGTGCCGTCGAAAACCACCACCAAGGTGCCATCCACCACGGTCTGACCGGCGGGCGCCAAAGTGACGTCCAGCGTGTCCGAGTCAGCGCGCGAAGCCGTGGCCCACCCGAGCGTCAAGAGCAAAAGCAAAACTGCGTGCATCCACCTGGTCCGTTTCATTAGTATCTTTCTCCCTGATCGCTGAAATTCCCTCAGTACAAAAATGTTTCGCTGCATTTGGCTCACGGCAGCGGAGCCCCACGCGAGCTGGTGGACCAATTGCCGCTCAAACCGTCTCCCGAATACGTTCCCTTGACGCTGAACGCCGGCCTGCTGCCCGGCGCGCCAGCGGAAAGCGGGAAGTTGATCACGAAGGACGCGCTCGTGCCGGGAGCGAGATTTGCGATGGTGGGGCCGACGACAAAGCCAGAGGCCGCGACTGCGCCGAGCGTCGCGCTGACGATGCTCACGTTGCTGGCGGTGACGTTGCCGGTGTTGGTAACCGCGACGGTGACCTGCCAGTAGCCGGGGGTAGTCGCTGACACCAAAGCGGCGGTTTCCGAAGCAACCTGAATCGAGATGTTGGGCACGAGGGCCGAAGGCGTGTCGGTGGTGGTGATGATTTCAGTGATGGGCGCGATGACTGTGGCGGAGATCAGGGTGCTGTTGCTGCCCAGCGAGTCGGTGGTGGTGATGGTTTCCACGATGGGCGCGATCACTGTTGCGGAGATGAGCGTGCTGTTGTTGCCTAGCGAATCGGTGGTGATGATGTTCTCGGTGATCGTGGGAATGGTGATCGGGCTGGGCGCGGCGGTCGGGTTGATGGTGAGCGTGGCGGTGGCCGAGGCGCCGTCGTAGAAGGCAGTGATGGTCACCACCGTCTGCGAAGTCACGGGAAGGGTGCTGACCATAAACGTCCCGGAAGTTCCGGAGGCGATCGTGAAGGTGGACGGCACGGTGGCGGATCCGGAGTTTGTCGAGAGCGTGACGACGGCTCCTCCGGCGGGGGCGGCGCCATCAAGCGTTACCGTTGCCATGACGCTGGTGCTGCCAATCACGCTCGTCGGGCTGAGCGAAAACGTGGAGATAAGCGGGAGCACGGTGAATAGATAAGGGCCGGAGCTTTGCGTGGCGAATTTATTCGCGGTGTCAACGTAATTGGCGGTGATGATGTGCGTGCCGACCGCGAGGGTGCTCGTAGGCCAAGTGGCGACTCCGTTGGCCGGGAGCACCGTGCCCAGTGTGACCGACCCATCCATGAAAGTGACGAGCCCTTCCGAGCCCACGTTGCCTGACGTGGTGGTCACCGTCGCCGACAGAATCTCCGTCGCACCGAACGCGACCGGACTCACCGGCGAGAAACCGAGAGTGACGGTGGTGGCAAGCGGCCCGGAGCTGGCGCTCGAGCCGGGAGTTCCCTTGATAAGCGCGGCGCCGGCGAGACTGGCTACACCCACGTCGTGCACGCCGGGACCGAAGAAGGAACCGCCCACCAAGGCTGCGGTATCGGAACTCCCGACGTAGAACAGTGGCGAGGGCGAAGTGGCGCTGAATCCACCCGTGCCGTTGTTCAGCAGGGCGCTCACGATGCCGAATTCTGAAAGAATGATGTCGTTCGCGCCGTCGCCGTTGACGTCCGCAATCGCGGCGGTCAGGGCGACGGTGTTGCCGTTCGAAATAGCAAGCTCCAACGGGCTCGGCCTGAAATCCGTTTCAGTAAAACTCAAATTGCCGTTGTTGGTGAAAAGTAGCGGGTAGGGCCCGACGCTGTAGGGGCCCTCACATTCAGAACCTCCGCCGTCCACCACCAACATGCTCGGCAGCGCCGCGTTCGTGAAACTTCCGAGCGTGACGAAGGCCGGATCGGAATTCGGCTCGCCGGAGGCTACTAAAACGGGAGCTTGGAAAGTGCCGTCGCCGTTTCCGAGCCAAATCACCACCCAGCCGCTGCTTGTCAGGGTGTACTGGTCCTCGGAGTTGTAACCGCAGATGCCTCGCTGGGTTGCGACCAAATCCATGTTCCCGTCGCCATTCACGTCGCCGACTGCCAGCGAGGAGATGCTCAAGCCGTACAGCGGAGCGCCACTAACCGACAACTTCGGCGTCGCGGTGGACGGCACAAACGTGCCGCCGCTATAGGTGAAGAGGTTAATCGTGCCGTCGCTATTGCCGACTGCCACGGTGGGATTTCCTGATTTATCGAAGGTTCCCGCCGCAATCGCCAAAGGTAGCTGGCCACTGGCGGTGCCGCTGGAAAAAAACGTGGCTGCGGGAAATGCGCCGCTGCCATTGCCTTGCAGGAAAGCAACCGAGGGATCGTCCAAGTTTCCGCTGGCGTCACCCTGGCTCAGAACGAAAATGCTTTGCGACCCGTTCACCTTTGCCGCGGCGACAGCGATCGGATCGGTTCCTACGACGTAAACGGACTGCGGGGAGTAAACGCCGGGCGACTGGCTGAGCATGACCGACACGGTGTTGTCGCTGTGTCTGGTCGTAGAATTGATGCCGTTGACGACGGCGAGGTCATCCTGTCCGTCACCGTTGAAATCCGCGTTGGCGATGGCTACGGGCCTATCGCCCGCCGGCAGAGTCGTGGGGGTCAAAAACTTTCCGTCGCCTTGATTCAGCATTACGGTCAAACCCTGGTTCGGCTGATAAAGGATCAGGTCGTTTTTTCCGTCGCCATTGGCATCCGCCACGAATGCCTGTATGCCGTACACACCCGGGCCGAGGATCGTGTTGGGCTTGGGCTCTCCCGTCACCGGGGAAAAAGCCGGCGTGGAATTGCTCAGAAATAAATTCACGGTCTGGGTGGTGGAAAATTCGCCGCCGCCGACGACAATGAGGTCCGGGTTTCCGTCGCCGTCGAGGTCGGCTGCGCTGACGACGACCGTATCATTCGAGGGAATCGAGAAATAGGCTGGACCACCGACTGAAATTCCGCCGGCGCCGGCGCTGAACGGCCAGACCACGGCGGTTGGGACATTCAAGATCGTCACGATTCCGGCAAGATAGGAATTACCGCCGGAAGTGAACGTCGAGAGCGAGTTCGGCAACACGAAGCTAGTGCCTGTTCCCAGCGTTCCCAGAGATACCGGCGTCTGAAAGACACCGCTCACTGATTGCGAGAGTCCCGCCGCGCCATTGGCATATACCTCCAGAACGGCGGTGTCGCCGCCGGCAGTCAACGCATAGGCGCCATAGATGTAGGCCGTCGTGCTGGGCCCGGGCACCGGCACATTCGTCGCCTTAAAGGTGCCGTTTCCCTGGTTGACAAGCAGTATCGCGGAGGAAGTTCCGGCGCCAGCTTCATTAAACGTAACGTTGCTGATGACTAGATTGAGCGTGCCGCCGGAATTGAGGTACACGCTCAGTGAGGCGGCCGTCTCGCCAAGCGCCACGGGAGCGCCAAATGCGCCGTCGCCGTTGCCCTCCATCACGTACAGGTCGTTGTAATCGTCAGTGACCACCAAATCCACGCTGGAAGGGCTGAAAACCGGGCCCGCAATCACGACGTTCAGCCCGTCGTTGACTATGGGGTAGGGGACGCTGTTGAAAGTCGGCGCGGCGAAGCTGCCGTCGCCATTGCCGAGGAAGTCGAAAAGTTGTCCGCCTTCGCCGGTGGAGTTGGTGGAGGCAACGTCGAAGAGTTTTACGCCGTTGCTGGTGTTGCCGAAGAAACCGCCGGCGGCTTTGCCGTTTCCCACGCCCATCGTGCAAGTTTCCGGAGGATAGGCTCCGACGTCGAGAGTACAGGTAACCAAGCCATAGACGACGCCTGCGTTCAATACGGAACCGGGCGGCTGAATTGGCGCGGTGCTTTGCGCCGCGGCAAACTGCGGAAAGGCGAGGGCCAGCGCGAGCAGGAGAATGGTCGCCAGGCTGGGCGCCGCGAAGCCACTTGCTCGTTTCATGCCGCCCTCCTGTGTTGTGTGTTCACTGCTGGCTTCTCCTCATCGTGCCGCTTGCGATTCCTTATGCTTGTAAAAGATGCGCGCAGGTGGAAGCGAGCGCGCGTCCGGTGGAACTAGTTGAACGTGAACACCACCGTCACCTGAATTGTCTGGTTTGCTACGACCTGAACCGCAGAAGGCGGTGTGGACGTGGCGCTGGCACCGTTCAGGACCGTCGCGCTGAAAGGCGTACCCCATCTGTAGTTTCCAAATGAACTCGAAGGCTGCGCTCCAAAACCCGGCGCGGTACATGTACTCGGGGATGTGGTAATTAGCGAAGTAAGTGGTGGCAAACTGTAATTGCCGTTTGCGTCGGGAACGTAATTTACTCCACCCGGCCCACACAACATGACTAATGTCGCGACGGTATCGATCGTTCCCGAAGAACTGGCGGCAGCGGTCCCGGTTAGCTCAAAGCCGCTACTACTCACAACTCGGCTGACGAGTACGGTGCCCAGTGGCCCGTTCAGGGACTGAGTCGTGGTCTGAAAAGTCAGTTGCTGCCGGGTCAGGGTCGGCTGGCAGTAAGGGAAATTGCCAGGGCAGTCTGCTCCAAGGGCATAGCCCCCGGTAGGTTCAGCGATGATGCAGCTTCCGCTCGAAACCGGCGAAGGAGTTTGACTGCTCGTGATCGTAAAGCTATTGGCACACGGGCCCGAGTTACCAGGTAATTGGGCTCCAAGACCGATAGCCCATGCACCGGGCGTCATGGTTCCGCCCAGAAAGTTCTGCAACAGGAAAGCTCCAGGGTAAGTGAGGGAGTTCTCGAAATCGCGGCGGGTGGCGACGGTGCCGTCTGGATTGCGCACCACGATTTTCCAGTGGCCGTGAATCCGGATGCCGGTGTTCAGCCCGCCGGAGGGCGCTGGCGCGGCTGCGGGATTCGCCGGAGCTTTTGCCGCGGCAGCTGCTGACGCGGGTGCTGCGGCAGCGCTCTTGGCGGCTTGCACTGCGGTAGAACTCGACGCGGATTGTGCGCGCGCCACCTCAGCGCCGCCCAGGACCAGCGCGACGGTTGCGGCGAGCGACAATCCGCGTCGCAGCACAGCTGCAAATATTCCGTTTTCACCGTACTTCTTCATATATGCTCCTTCGCAACCGGAATCTTGAAAAAATCTCGCCGCACCTACTGGAAACTGATCTGCACGGTGGCGTTCACGGCTTGTCCGCTGCCCACCTGAATGGGGCTTCCGGGCACGAAAGTCCCCGTAAAAACGCTGCCAAAGTTTGTAGCGAATAGACCACTCGCATAACCTCCCGCGGCAGCTGAAAAAGTTTGGTTGGAGGTAACGCCCGGTGACGTAGTTGTGGAGCAAGTTCCCGGCGCAATCGCGGACCCGCAACCCATCAGCGTGGTCTCCACCAAGGTCACTTGCCCCGCTTGCTGTGCGACTGCATATCCCTTAAGTTCAAAGCCCAATAGATTGTCCGGACCGACCGGCAAGCAGGGCAAGACGTCGGCGCCTGCCGGGGCGGTTTGACAGCCCGAGGCAGGGCCGGGATGCGGAGGGATGCCGACCATGCCGTTGTTAAACGTCGAAATGGCCAGGTTCGGCGAACAACCGTTCGCGGCCGCGCAAGGGACGGCATAGACTCCGCTCGGTTCACCGATGAAGCACCCTTGGCTCGCGGCCCCAGTGTAATAAACCGCAAAACTCACGAAGCCCATCGAAGTGGTGCAAGGAGGGCTGACGGCGTCTCCGAGCCCAATCGCCCACGAGCCCGGAGTTGCCGTGCGCGCAAGCAGGCTCGCCAAGGTAGCTACGCCGGCAATCTGAATTTCGTTCTCGAATTCGCGATGGGTGACCAGCGAGCCGTCCGGATTGTGCACCTCGATAATCCAGTGGCCGTGGACTTTTATGCCGGTGCTCATGCCGTTCGCGGGCGGTTGCGCGGCAATTTTCTGTGCGGCGGAAACTGGGGATGGCTTCGCGGTGTTGGCAGGCGGGGTTGCCGTGGAATGCAAAGAAGATTGCGCGCTCGTGACGCCCGCGCCGAACAGAATGAGCGCGAGCACCGACGTGCTGGCCAGCCAGCGGGGTGTTGGCTTGTCCGCACGTTCGATTTTCTCAGCTGCTTCGTGGTTGGCTCCTCGCCTCATGTTGTGGCTCCTTGTCTGAGCGTGTGGGCCCGGTCGTGCTGTTGCGTCGGAGGCCGGGGAGCGCGAGGCATCACTTGCAATTTCAGCCGTTGGCGCTCTGCTGCTAAAGCCGAGTTGAGCCAACGCTCGTAATCTGCTTCGCCGCAGAAAATCGGCTGCCGTTTCATTGGCTGCTGGCTCCCTCGGGTAAAGTTGTGCGGAGTTTGCGGAAAACGTTGCGGCGTTGCAATGTACGGAGAGTGGATTAATTCTTAACTTCACCTTAAGAAGTAGCTGCAAGAATCGAAACAGGTTGCGGCATTTTCAAATAGGCCGGCTGGGGACTATACCGATGTGGTACTATACCGCTTCCCCGCTTGACCGCTCAACGAGGACGGCTGATGCCATCCGATTCCCCGGCCCCTAACCTGAAATTTGGCCCCTACGAGGTGGATGCCCGCGCGGGAGAACTGCGCAAGCAGGGATCGAGGATACGTCTGCAGGAAAAACCATTGCGCGTGCTGGAAGCGCTGGCCGCGCAGCCCGGCGTGCTGATCACACGCGAAGAATTGCGCAAACACCTGTGGCCAGACGATACGTTCGTTGATTTCGAGACGGGACTGAATACGGCAGTCAGCAAACTGCGCGAGGCGTTGAATGACGACGCGGAGCATCCGCGCTACATCGAGACCGTTCCGCGGCGCGGCTACCGTTTCCTGGCGCCCGTGGAAAGTGGCAACGGGCAAGATCGCGCAAGCTTGCACGAACCGCCGCCGATGGTGCTGTTTCGCCAGGTTTCGGCGGGGCCGGTGCCGCTGAGCGGCGCGGACGGAGTGGCGGAGCAGCGCGAAGAGAGCGCGGCGGAGCAGGACTATGAGGTCGAGCCAAGTGTACGGGCGCTCCACGCGCGGCGATCGCGCGGGTGGCTCGCGGCGTCTGCGCTGCTGGCGCTGATTATCGGAGGCGCCGCATTCTGGCTGCTGCGCGGCTGGCCTGCGTTTTCGTTTCGTTCGCGCGATTCCGTGCTGATCGCCGACTTCGAAAATCAGACCGGCGATCCGCGTTTGGACAACGCGTTGGGCACGGCGTTTACGGTGAGCATCGAGCAATCGCGTTACGCGAACGTGTTTCCGCGGACCAGGATTGATTCCGTGCTGACGATGATGGAAAAACCCGCCAACCAGCGGATCACGCCAGCGCTGGGACGCGAAATCTGCCAGCGCGAAAATGTCCGGGGGCTGATTGCCGCCAGCATCACGCGCACGGGGCAGGAATATGCGCTCACGGCGCAATTGATTGACCCGCAGAGCGGCGAAACCGTGCGCTCCTACACGGAACGGTCTTACGGAGAGGATCACATCCTGGAAGCCGTGGACGTGCTGGCGAAAGAGATTCGCGAAGCTCTGGGTGAATCGCTTTATCAGATTCATGAGGCCAGCAAGCCGCTGCCGCAGGTGACCACGCAATCTCTCGGCGCTCTACAGCAATACGCGGAGGGTTCGGCGTTGTGGCGCCAGGGAAAATATTTCGATGCGGGCACGCTGTTCAAGGCAGCGGTCGCCGCCGACCCTGATTTTGCGATGGCCCACGCCGCGCTGGGGGACGCGTACTACAGCTTTCTTTACAACCAACCGGAGGACGGCAAAACGGAATATGAAAAGGCGCTGGCGTTGACGTCGCGCACCACCGACCGGGAACGGATGATCATTCAGGCGGACTATGCACTGAACCGGGACCACGTGGATGAAGCGGACGCGCGTTGTCGCGCTTATCTGAGGAGCTATCCGGACGACGTGACGATGCGGTTCAACTACGCCAATATGTTGCGGCGGCACCAGCGCCAAGCGGACGCAATCGAGCAGTACGAACAGGCGATTCGCACGATGCCGGACTTCGCGCACGCCTACATCGGAATGGCGACCGCATACAAGTCAGAGGGTAATTACCCGCAGGCGCTGCAGGCTTATGCGAAAGCATTCGAACTTGATCCCCACTGGCTGATCGCGGGAAACATCAACCGCGAGTATGGCTTCACGCTGGTGGCGAACGGCGAAGATGAAAAAGCCGAGCAGGTTTTTACGGCGCTGCTGGCGAAGCCGGAAACACGCGAGAACGGGCTGCGGTCGCTGGCTTTCCTGGATCTGTATCGCGGCCGGTACGCGAGCGCGCAGAGCCGGTCGGAAGAGTCGCTGGAGATTGTGCGAACGCACCATTCGGCGCTGAGCGTGGCGCGGGTGCAACTCCTGCTCGCGATCATCGCCGACGGCAAGGGCAATCGCGCCGAGCAAAAACGGCAATTGGATGCCGCGCTGGGCGGTCTAAAGGATATCCAAGAGAAGGTGGTTTTCGGCGCCATGCTGGGCGACGCCTACGCGCGCGCGGGTTACACGGAGCAAGCGCAGAAAATCGCCGCCCTGATCATGCCGCTCGCAGATAGGAACAGCTCGGAACAATCTGGAAATGCGGATTTGCTGAACGGCGACCTGGCCTTGTTGGCAGGCGAGCACGACCGAGCGATCGAACTTTTCAGCCAATCTGACAAAGAGAATCATACCGGCCTTTCGATCGAAGCCTTGGCGGACGGCTACCAACAAGCCGGGAAGATGGATGAAGCCATTGCCACCTACGAAGGGATGTTCGGCGCACCGGAGCGTGCGCTTGGTTGGGAACCACAACAGCGTTGGCTGGCGGCGTACTACACGCTTGCGACGGATTATGCGGCGCGAGGCGATACGCAAAAGGCGCGCGCGACGCTGGAGAAGTTGCTGAATCTGTGGAAGAACGCCGACGCCGATCTGCCGCTTTTGAAGGAAGCCAAGGCGGAATACGCGAAGCTGCGATAGCGCGCAGCGGCGCGCGGCCGGTTTCGCGGAGTTAGCGCGCGCAAGTACGGCACGCGGGGCAAGTTTCGCGCAATGCAGCGTAGGCCTCGCCTGGCAAAAGCGGAAGCAAGCTTCCGGACTCCCGGAGAACCGCAGAAGCGTGGGGTTACTGCACGTCCAGTGTGAAATTCAGCGAGCTGGTGGACGTGCCGCTGGTGCCGACGACGGTTGCAGTGGTGATGCCCGTCGGCGTGCCGCCCGAGGTGCCGCCACCTCCGCCTCCGCCACCACCTCCACCTCCACCGCCGCCGCTGCCGCCGCAACTGGCCATCAGCATCAATCCCGTGAAGCCGAGAATTACCAGCGCAAATGATGCGCCGGAGCGCAGGCGCCGGCTGGATGTGCGCAGCGCGAGAACACTGATTCCAAGCATGCAGAGCAGCGACGCGATCGCAATAAAATTCAGCGGACCTGCCGTGGCCGGCTGCCGGCGCATCGGAAGTAGCGCGCTGGGAGCGGTGGTGGAGACGGTCAACATCGTCACGGCCGTGGTGGCGGTGGAGCTTAATGTGGCGGACGGCGGATTGAAACTGCAGCTGGCGCCGCTCGGCAGGCCCGAGCAACTGAAGGTGACCGTTCCACTGAAATTACTTTGCCCGGTGACCGTCGCGCTCATCATGCCGGAATCGCCGGGCGAGGCCACGCTCACCGAGGGACTCTGGGAAGTGAGAGCGAAGGCCGAATTGAAACTATTGATGAGATTGGCCGCGTTGATCGTGCCGATGCCCGTGGCCCCATCGTAGCCGGTTCCCGCGGCATAGCCGGTGAGGATTCCGTTGGCGTCGCCCGAATTCGTCCTGGAGCACTCGGGACTGACGCCATACAAGCAGGGCTGGGCGTTGGTGCCCACCGTCACGTCGTAAAAAACGCAATTGCTCGCGGGACTGCTGGTATTGCAATTGGAAGTGGACTGTTGCGCGGCCAGCGGATATAAAACGGTGTTTAGATTACCCTGGCTATCCTGGGCTTTTTGGTTGATCAGCGCCACCATGCCGGCGAAAACTTGCGTGGAAACCGAAGTGCCGCCGAATCCGGCGAAATCGCTGAGAGAGCAATTGCCGCCGTCCAGGTCCGCTTCGCAAACCGCGTAGAAGCTTCCGCTGAATCCATCGCCGGCAAATAGCGAGATATCCGGCACGTCGCGCTTGCCATCAGAAAGCGAATTGGTTTGCCAGGAAGGCTTGGCGTAGCCGCCCGAACAACTACTGACAGTATTTCCATTGGAGCTCGTGCAATTGCTGGCGCCGCCGGTGCCGCCCGCCGGCGCGATCAGTTCCGTGAAGGTGCTGCTGGAAAGATTGTTGCAATTGGCCTCGGCGTTGGTGCTGAATCCGTAGCTGCTGAAATAGGTTCCCAGAAACGCGTTCGTGCAGGAATCGTTCCAGGTGGACTCCGGAATATATCCCTTGGCCGAGGATTCGGTGCCGGAAGTATTGCTCGAATTCCAGTAGGCGGCGGGATTGGCGAGCTGGTTGAAATCGGTGCCGCCGACGGCGACGTTGTAGGGAGTGGAGGAGAGGCCGCTGACCGCCAAGCCGAATTCGGCGGGCTGCTCGGTGGTCACACCGGTTGCATCGGTATCGCAGCCGGCCGAGCCAGTGTCTCCGGTGGCGACGATTACGGTGATGCCCTCCGCCGCCGCCTGCGCCCATTCACCGACGGAGTCTTTCGAAGTTGGAGTTCCGCCGTAGAAGGCGTTGCCCGCCGTTCCGAGGCCCAGTTCGCATTCGCCGTAGCTATAGCTCAGGATCGGCGCAAATTTATTGTCAATGATGTATTCGGCGGAGAGATCACCGCCGAATGACGCGTTCTGTTTCGAACCGGAAACGACCAAATCAATCGTGGCATTCTTGGCGACCGCGCCGGACCATTCCACGTCAATCACGGCTTCGCACTCGTCGCCATTATCGGCGCAGGGCAGCACGCCGGGATTCGTGCCGTTGACGGTGACGACTGGAGTATTCGCCGGCAGGCCGAAGAGGCTGCGAAACTGGGTCACGTCCGAAACGTTGATGTTGCTGTCACTGACGATGGCAATCTTCACGCCCGAGCCGGTGATGCCCGCATTCCATAGCGACGTGACGTTATAGATCGTCGCGAAATCAGTGGGGCCGAGCGCGTAGCAATCCGTGCCCGAACCAAAACAACCGCCGAGATAGGTGTACTGCGGATTGATGGGCACGGCCTTGGCGCTTTCCGGGGTGCGGCGGAAGGTTCCGGCAAAATGATTCAGGCGCTTGCGGCCGAAATTGTGCAGAGAAACCACGCCGGCCACGGCGGGAGTGAGCGCCTGCGGAATCGCCGGATCCGAGGAGTTGGCGAAGTGCTGGCGGCCGTTCACGGCGTAATAATGGATCGCGGTGTGGAAGGCGTCCTGCACCTGGCCCGCATTGCCGGAAAATTCGATCACGTTGCGGCCATTGGCGACTTTGATGGATTGGAAGCCGTGGGACTGCAGCCAGGCGGTGACTTTCTGGACGTCGTCTTCGGAGGCCCCGAACTGCGCGCCGAATTGTTGGGGGCTGAGCCACTTGTGATAATTCGGCGAAGATTTATCGGCCTGTTCGGCCAGCAGAGTTTGCAGCGCGGCGACCTGCTGCGGGCTGCTCTTCAAGACCAGCAACATGCGATCCATCTCCAGGCTGGCCGGCGCGGGGCCCTGATCGTATTTCGCGCGCGCGAGTGGATAGGTATTCCCTCTCAGCACGGTGAGCTTGCTCTCGTCAATCGGCGCGGTGATTAAGGAGCGTGGCGCGCTGGACTGTCCTGAGCTGCGTTGTGAAATCAGCAAAACGGAAATTACCGCCAGTAATGCGCCGCAGATGGCAATTGGCCTTAGTCGCATTGGTGACCCCGGACCGCGCGAATTGGACACACTGCACCCATGAAGAAGGACCTGCTGTCTTTTGAGCTTTCAGCTTACCGTAGCCGCAACAAACGCGATGCCTGACGAAATATGGCCGTGTACAAAATCTAAATACGTGCTGTGGCTCCCGTGGCGGCGAAGCTGCGTCGAAGATGTGGAACGTGCCGGTGAATGCCGCGCCTTGATTCGAATAATTGAGATGCCGCGTACGCGAGAATGGTCAACCCGCGCGCGGCAATTTTACAATTTTGCAATGTTGTGCGAACAACGCTGGCGGGGATGCTGCGCGACCAAGTCGAGCCGCTCGCAAACGCTGCAGGGGCGAGTGTGAGACCCGCCCCTACGGTTGCATGCATCGGCAATTCGCAATGGTTCATGCGGTTTGTGCCCGTTGCAGGCCGCGCATAATCGCGGCAGCGAACAATTAACGCCCCGGAGGTGGTCCAAAGCCAGGTCCGCCGCGATGGCCTTCCGTATCGAGCTGCGCCATCTTCGTCTGCTGATCCGGAGTGAGCACTTGATAGATGGCCGCCTCGGTCTTGGCGTGCGCCAGGGTTTCCTGCGCCGTCAAAGTGCCGATGCTATTGGCCGCCTGTTCCATGGCCGCTGCGTCATTCGAGTGGATCGCGTTGGTCAGATTGGTATGCGCGGTCTTCATACTGGTGTGAAACGTGGACTGACTCGATTCGGC
The DNA here is from genome assembly GCA_963804655.1 of uncultured Acidobacteriota bacterium. Lineage (GTDB taxonomy): Bacteria > Acidobacteriota > Terriglobia > Acidiferrales > UBA7541 > Palsa-295. Next base: position 946,051 of record CAWDRE010000006.1, read on the forward strand.
ATTGGTGAGGATATTGGTCACCTGGGTCTGCTGCGCGGAATTGAGCGACAACACGGTGGTCAGATAACTCACGCGGTGCTGCACCATGTGGGCGGCGCGTCCCGCTTCGTTGGGTGGAGCGCCCGCCGCATCGGGTTCCTGCGCGAAAACGGCCGGCGCCGCAAACACGCAAGCAAGTAGCAATGCTATGGCTGTCTTTTTCATGTTGGTGAACTCTCTCCTGTCAAATTCGGGCTTGCTCGAGTTCCCATCGCTACTGGGACGCTTACGGTGGTGTGCTCGTCCGCCCTGCGTAGATAGTTCCGGGGAGCGTGCCAAAAAGTTCCCGGATTTTATCCGCTGCCATTGAGTAAGACGCTGGTTGGCATCGCGACTCTGGACGCTCCCGCGCTCGAGGGGTATATTTTTCGAAATGTACGAATTCACAAGGCTGGAAGAAGAACCCGAACCTCAGGAGTCGGGCAGCCGCCTCGGGCCACCGCGCAAACTTACGGGCGCCGGCCTGCTGGACCAGCCGCAATTCCCGCGCATTCGTCCAAGGTGTTTTGGATGTTCGCGGCCTTTGGCAGTGGCTGAAATCGGCCGGCACGTCCTAAGCTGCGAGAGGGTTCGGGGCGCGGATTTAGAACGCTTCAAGTCTGCGCTCGCCGAATTCCAGGCAAGTCCCAGCCGCGCACGGCAGGTCGTCGAGGAGTTCATGATTCGCGCACGGTGGAACTTCGAGTTTGGAAGAGGAAACCGTTCTTCGTAGCCGCGAATACAGATTCGCCGCAGCAGGGTTCTGCGCGTGTGAAAAAGCGCGTGAAGGCGCGCGAACCGGCCGCGATCAATTCAATAGGAACTTCTCGGTGAACAAGATCGAGGCGTAGAACTGAAAGTCCACGTTTTTCTTCTTGCCGAAGCCATGGCCTTCGTCGTTGGCCGTCAGAAACCAAACGCTGGCGCCATTCTTCCGCACCATTTGAACCATCTGCTGCGATTCGGTCCAGGGCACGCGCGGGTCATTTTTGCCGGCCACGACGAAAAGCGGCTTGGTGATTTTTTCGGCATTATTGGCGGGCGCGATGCGCTCCAGGAAGGCGCGCATCTTGGGGTCGCGCTCGTCGCCATACTCCACGCGGCGCAAATCCTGGCGGTAGCCGGAAGTGTGCTCCAGGAAGGTCACCAGATTGGACGGACCCACGACGTCCAGAGAGCAGCGAATCCGGTCGTTGTAGTTTGTGGCCACCGCGAGCGTCATAAATCCGCCATAGCTGCCGCCGGTAACCATGATGCGGCTGGAATCGAGATCGGGTTGTTGGGCGATCCAGTCGAATAGCGAGTTAATGTCCTGGTAGGAGCCCTCGCGCAGGAAGCCGTTATCGAGCGTCAGAAAAGTCTTTCCGTAACCGGTGGACCCGCGCACGTTGGGGAAAATCATGACAACGCCCATTTCGTTGACGAAGTAATTGTTGCGGCCGAGAAAGCCCGGGCGATACTGCCCTTCCGGTCCGCCGTGAATATCAATGATCACCGGCCGCTTGCCGGTAAACTTCGCCGGAGGCCGGTAGAGAAAACCACTGATGGTCTTGCCGTCGAAGGTCTTCCAGTGGATCAGCTGCGCCTCGGAAAATGTTTCCGGATTTATGCCGCCGGTCTCGCTGGTCGTCCAGCGCTGTACCTTTCCGGTGGTCAAGTCCATGGAATAGACATCATAGCTGGAGCGCGAGGAACCGAGTGTGAACGCCAGGTCGCGCCCGTTTTTGTGCCATTGCACGCCGAACACCAGGCCCGCCGGAAGTTTCGGCGCGGGTTTTTCTTTGCCAGTTTTCGCGTCGAGCAGGTGCAGGACGCTTTCCCCGTCCTCGTTCACAGTAAACGCGATGGTTGAGCCGTCCTTGGTGATGTCGAAGCTTTCCACGTCCCAGGCAATCTGGCTGGTGAGATAGGTATATTTCCGCGATTCCGAATCCAGGTAGGCGAGGCGCTGAAATTCCGAATCTTTGTCCGTGGTGACGTAGATTCCCTTCCCGTCCTTGCTGAATTTCGCGCCGCCGTAGGCGATTTTTTCCGCGCCGCCCTTGGGCGTGAGCAGAGTTTTCTCGCCGCTGGATGAATCGAGCAGCCATAGGTATGTCTCGTTCGCGGAAATTTCCTCCATCAGCAGTATCTGTTTGTCGTCGGGAGACCAATCCAGCACGTGCCATCCGCCGCCGGTCATCTGCGCGAGCATGCGGTTATTTTTGGCGTCGGCGGGATTGCCCGGCTCGCTGAGCCACACATCCACGTCGTTGCCATCACGCCGCGTCGAGCCGTATGCCATCATTTTTCCGTCGTTGGACCAAGTCTCGCCGGTGTTGCGCGATTTTCCGTCGGTAAGCAAGGTCACGGCGCCGGTCGCGACATCATAGCGGTAGAGCTGGTAGAACTCGCCGCCGCCGATGTCCTTGCTGAAAACGAAAAAATTGCCGCCTTTGGGAGGAAATTGCGCGGCGCTGACATCATCGGGATAAAACGTCAGCTGGGTGCGCGCGCCACCCGGCATTTTTAACTCATGAATTTGATAGGTGTCGGCGAAACGCGTGGAGATCAGCATTTCGCGGCGCGTGGGATGCCAACTAGCGAAAAACGCGGAGCGAAAATTGGTGTAACGGTCCGCTTTGGCAGCCAGGGATGCGGGGATCGGCGGTATACCCTCGACGACGAGATTCTCGTTGGGCGCCACCACAGACTCCGCGGATTTACCGGCGTCTTGCGTGGCGGAGCTGGTCTGCGCGCGGGCCAGGGCAGGCAGCAGATTGCAGAACGCAAGCAGCGCCAAAACAAATGCGAGCCGCAAGACAGACCATCGCCGAAACGCGTGGCAAATAGTTACGCGAACAGGTTTCATGGCAAACTCTCCCAAACGAATCCGAAGAATGGCGCGGAGACCGCTCCGAAACTTGGGAGCAAACTACCTTAGCCGTGCAAGCAGTGTCAACGAATCTTGGTATTATGTCGCCTGGGTTTGGGTACAAAGCAGATGGATGGCTCGCTCGGGAGGAAGCCATGAGATTTTTCGCTAGCCAGCGCTTTTTGGCTGTTTATTCGGGAGTGCTTACCGTGGTTTTTGCGGTCACGGTGATTTGCGGATTCGCGGAGCCGCGTAATCAGACGTTCGATCAGATCACGGTGCATCGCATCAATTTCGTCGAGCCGGACGGCGCACCGCGCCTGATTATCTCCGACCGCGCCGAGTTTCCCGGAGCTTTCATGCGGGGCAAGGAATATCCGCGCCCGGACCGCCGCGATGCCGCCGGTATGATCTTCATGAACGATGAAGCTTCGGAAATGGGCGGGCTGATTTGGGGCGGGCTGAAAGAGAAGGACGGTACCGTTCAAAATCACGCGCACTTGAGCTTCGACCAGTACGAGCAGGACCAAATCTTCTCGATTGATTCCGGGCGCGAGGGCCAAAGCAAGTTTTCGGCCATCAAGCTCGGCGAGCGCGGAGACTATCCGATACAGGAGGCGTACGACGAGAGCCTGCGCATAAAAAAATTACCCGCGGAGCAGCAGGACGCTGAATGGAAGAAATTTTTTGCCACGCATACGGGCGACGCCAACCGGATCTATCTGGGGCGAGCGCCCGACAAATCCGCATCGCTACGCATCAAAGACGAGCAAGGACGCGATCGGCTGGTCTTGCGCGTGAATGCCGAGGGCAATCCGGTGATTCAGTTCCTGGACGCCAGCGGCAAGGTGACCAATGAATTCACGGGCAGTAAATAACACGTCGCGGGCATGAGCGGGGACCGAGCCGGATGATCAGAGCGCTCTGCGGCCGAGCGAGAGAGTGGGCGCTACACGGACGGAGGAGCTACTAACAGCGTAGTGGTAGGAAAGCCTTTCTGGCACACCACTACCTAGATGTGTAAGGTAAGGTGTGTCCAACCGTTGGCCACGGGTCAGCAGTGTTAGATTACTGCGAGGTACTGCCACTGCCCATTTTCGGACTTCAGTTGGTGTACGCGGCCATCATCAGCGTGCAGGAAGTAGCTACCGTCCGGAATCGGATGGTGGTGCGCGGCGCGGACCGAGCAACGGGTCCAGCGTCCACCACGGGCAGCTCCCCAACCGCCGCCGTGTTCGCGAGCTTCCTCAGTGAGTTCGATGCCGTACTTTACTTTGTACTCGACGCCGGTAAGCCGTGTGGGCACCAGACGTCCGCTTCCCTTCAGTTGTTCTTTGGCCATAATCCACTTAGATGCAATAACCTAGCGAAAGGTTTCGCTCTGCCTCAGTGACCCTCTTAGCTGGCTATAGCTCTGAATCCTTTGAATTTATTCGCGCCGAGTATAACACAGTCAAGCAGGGGCGTCGAGCGGGTTTCGGGGGAGTAACGGCGGCTTCGGCAGCGGGCGGGGTGACTTCGGGCCGGTAATAGCGAGAATAAGTGGGGGCGTATCGGGGGAGAGTGACTTGGGAGGAAGTCAGAGACTTCCTCCCTCTGGTCACTCAAAGCGTTACGTTACTGCAATGGGGGGAAGCCGGAGGTGGAGCAAGGCGCCGGGATCACAACACCCGCCGCGTTCACACGCACCACACCAGTTTCGTCCACACAGTAGGCAGCCGTTCCCGTCGAACCCAGGGTGATCGGAGTTGCGCTGATCGAAAACCCGGTGTCGCCAGACGCGCCGCAAGCCGCCGGAACACCAGCGGTCAGAGCGACCGTGCCGTTCGGGGTAAACACGAACACATAACCGCTCTTCTGGTTCGGAGCCGTTGAAAGAACTTCGTCAATCAAGCCCGCGTTCGCGCAGCTACCGGAACCGGCCGGACCACCCAACTGTGCCAAGGTCAGCGTGAAGCCATCGCTGTACGTGGACGAGAAGGTTTCCTCGGCCGACGACATCGTGCGCAGCGCACCGACTGCCGAAGACTGGTTCGCGGCAATCTTCGCGCGGAGCAGGTTCGGAATGGCGATTGCGGCGATGATCAAAATAATCGCCACGACGATCAACAACTCAATCAAGGAAAAACCCTTCTGTTTCTTATTCATCTGTGTCTTCTCTCCTGAGATGGATGTCTGAAACTCGTCGCAGAATGCCAACTGGGGAACGCGAACAGCCAAGATGCAAATATTGTTCCAGTTTGGTACTTTCGTTAATTCTTTCGGCACATCCCCGGTTCTCTCTGGCGGGCAAAGAGTTAGACGAATTCGCGCTGGCAGGATGGGGCTTTGCGCACATCCCAACGTTTGATTCCTTCGAAAAATTGACGAATTTTGACCATGGGAAACGACGGAAACCGGCAATGAAATCGTGGCGAGAGCTGGACTAAGGGCGTCGCGGCAGGGCGCCTACGAACTCCGGAAATCGGCGCTGAAATTTGGCGAAGGAGCGGGGCAGCTACCGCAGGAAATTGGGCGCGCGAAGGCGAAGAGGCCGGAGCGCCGGGGCGAAATGCGGGATCGGAAAGGCTCTTACCTTCCCTGCTTGCGGAGCGCCTTCAGGTATTCGCTGCCGCGATCGTAACCTCGCTTAAACGGGCCACTTTCGTGCAGACGCGGTTCTGCATCGCCGAGTGATTCATGCGCTTCCTGGTAAGACTTGCCGCGATTCTTTGAGTGCAGCGCCGCTTCAAAGCCCGCGCGAAAGTAGCGCTCGTCGTCCTGGAAATTGCCGCCGTCCCGATTGTACTGCTCGTGCTCGACGTCCCGCAGGCCTAGCCACCACATCTCGCGGGCGCGATCGAGAGTTTCCGCGCCGGCTTGTTCGAAAACGCCTCGGACCACCTTTTCCTGTGTGTTGCTTTCGGGCGTAACGATGACAACGGAGCGCCCATGGCGGAGTGCGTCCTCATACACGAGCAGTTCGTCGCCAGGCAAGCCCTGCGCCATGTAACCTTCGATAGCGCCTCCGGTAGCCGCCCCAATGGCGCCCAGCAGCGCACCACCGAGGACGCCGATCGCCAGCACCGGGCCAATTCCGGGAGTCACCAGGCTTGCCAAGGCAACTTCGGCAACGCCCATTCCACCGACGAGGCCTACGGTGCCGCCGACAGCCGCTCCGAGCGCCTTGCCCATGCCCGGTTGTTCGGCATCAATCGTGGGAACGGCGGCGAGCTCGCTCTCCGTCATGTGTGGCGTGAGTATATTTACGCGGTTCTCTGCGATGCCTAACGGCGCAAGTTCCGCGCACGCGCGTTCGGCAGTGGCACGCGAAGCAAAAACACCGACGACAGTATTCATGGAGCTCCCTGGCACCGAGCTAGACGGCGCGCCGGTCCATCAGCATAAAAACAATCAAGATAACGACGAGCAGCCCCAGCCCGCCGCTGGGGAAGTAGCCCCATCCCGCACTGTACGGCCACATCGGTAAACTTCCGAGCAAGAGCAGTACCACCACGATTAGCAAAATCGTCCGCAGCATCGGTTACCTCGCTGCACGCAGAATAGCGGAATTGCGGAGTTCCTCCATCGGGTGTTCCGGGTATTTCGACGTGTTTTTACCCAGGGACGGGTTCGCAAAGACCGATATCATCCCTGTGCAATCCGTGGAAGTGCGCGGAGAGGCGATTTTCGTGCGCAGAAATGCGTAGGCAATGGTTCGTGTTGGTTTGGGAGGGTTAGGCGGCGCAAGATGAATGCTGCGAGACAGTTACATTATTTTTTTCTAATAGGGTGATTCCGGTATTGCGGCGAGCGATGAGTGTGGCAACCTGAACGGGAGATCGTTCGACCGGAGGCTGCAGCACGGGACTTGAGGCGCACGCGAGCGCCGCAGAGCGAAATGAGCGAGGTACTTGTGAGGCCGATATTGGAGCCGAATTTGGAGCCGTGCCTGATTTGTGATAACCCAGACTGCGAAGCGCACGTGCTGGCGACGACGATCGCTCCGGAAAACAAACGTTTCAACCTGGCGACCAACTCACTGGAGTTCACTTGTCCCTCGTGCGACGAAGTAATTTACGTGCCGATATTCGAAATCCGCTGGCTTAATGTCGCGAATCAACATCTTCGGAACGGCTCCCGACACCGGGCCGAATACTTTTTCCCCCGCTAATTCCGGGCGCGATAGCAGCGGCCTAGCCGTACTCGTTTTTGTTTGACTCCCCGTAACAGGTCGTGCAATCTACCCGCGGCTTGCTTGCCCAAAAGAACTTGCGGGACTCTGCGCGTCAAGAAATTCTGCCGCGGCAGCGGTGGTGGGTGAGAAGCGCGCTCTTTTTCATTGCGTGGCTCGCGCTGGCAGGCTGCGGCGGGAATTCCACGACAATGACTTCGCCGGCGGCCGCCATAGCCTTTGCCGCGCCGGTCGTTTACGCCACCGGCGGAACCAATCCGAATTGCGTTGCCGCGGCCGATTTTAATGGCGACGGCATCCTCGATCTCGCCGTCAGCAACAAATCAAACGATACGGTCGCGATTCTTCTGGGAAATGGCGACGGCACTTTCCAAGGTGCAGTCACGTACAGCGTCGGAAACGGTCCTTTTCCCACTTGGGTGGTAGCGGCGGATTTCAACAACGACGGAAAGCCGGATTTGGCCGTGGTCAACGACCGGGAGGGCGCAAGCGGCGGGACTGTCGCAATCCTTTTGAACAATGGCGACGGAACGTTTGGCGCCGCAACGCTGACCAATACGGGCATTAGCCCGGTTTCAGTTGCGGCGAGCGATTTAAACGGGGATGGCAATCAAGACCTGTGGATTGGCGGCGAGGGCACCAGCGCCGTGATGCTGGGAAATGGCGACGGAAGTTTCCAGGTTCCCACTGTGTATCAGACGGATCCGAACGCGGGCGGGCCCAGCAGCGTCGCGGTAGGTGATTTCAACGGAGACGGATTTACGGATGTTGCAGGCGCGAATTCGAGCACGAACACGATCGGCTTGCTTCTGAATAATGGCAGCGGGATTTTTCGCGATCTGACGACGTATCCCACGGGGAACGGGCCTGACGGGCTGGCCGCCGCGGATTTAAATCACGACGGAAAGCTGGATCTGGTGGCGGCGGACTTCCAGAGTAATGCGATCAGCGTCTTGCTGGGAAATGGCGACGGCACGTTTCAGCCGCAGCTTTCCCTGACCGCCGGGGCGGGGCCGAATTCCGTGGTGGTGGGCGACCTGGATGGCACGGGCCATCTGGATCTGGTCGTATCCGACTTCAACGGCGATGGAGTGAGCGTCACACTAGGCAATGGCGACGGCACATTCGGGAAGTATTACGATTTTCCTTCGAGTCCGAATGCCATGCCCGGGCCCAGCTCGGTGGCTGTGGGTGATTTCAACGGCGACGGCCGCCTCGATCTGGCCGTGGTGAATTACAATGACAGCACCGTGGCGATCTTGCTGAGTCAGAAACCCTGACTCCTTTCAGAGGTGGAAGATCGCCTCGCGTCGGGCGCGCTCGCAGCCTTGAGGACCGCAATCCAGCGAGCGCATTCGCAGCTTGCTGAAATTTCGCAGTGACTCACCGCTTGCGCAACCGCCCCGCAGGTATCTTCGCCGGAATTGTTTGCGGGGCGCGCACGAGGGGTGTAACATGCCCGGCATCCAGCGGACTCACGCACCCCCACCCCGCGTGACGCTGGAAAAGATATTCCCGTGATTTTCACGATTAGCCCCGGTAACCAGTCCACAACCCACCATTCTTAACAACCACGCCCGAAGACGCCGCTAGGCGTCTTTGACCGTTTTACCTACATCGCAAAGGAGCCCCCCATGGCAGATACGCGATTTGAGCAGCTGAAAGCGAAGTATCAATCCGTACTGAATTTTATTCAGTCGCAGAACGTCCGGCTCGAGAACCTCAATATGACGGACAACAAACTCTACATTCGCGCCCAAGCACCCTCTCAGGACGTGAAAAACAAAGTGTGGGATCAAATTAAGCTGGTGGATCCGACATTTTCAGACCTAACCGCAGATATTGACGCTCCGGCCGCGGCCGCCGCAGCCGCGGCATCGGCCGGCGGGCCCAGTTCTTCGGCGCGGACTTACACGGTGCAGCCGGGCGACAATCTTTCCAGGATCAGCAAGCAGTTTTACGGCGACGCCAACAAATACATGAAAATTTTCGAAGCCAACAAAGACAAACTTTCCGATCCTGACAAGGTTCGCGCGGGGATGGAATTGGTGATTCCGCAGTAGAGGCCGCGAATCGCGGCGGTTCGCCGCAAGATGCGCGCGGCACGCCGGCGATCGCAGGGACAAAGCGCAGCATAGGCCCGCCAAAAATCAAGGTTGAGAGGAGAACACCATGAGTTGGATGGATAAAGTAGGAGGACTTCTGAAGCAGTACACTTCGGGCAGCGGCGCGGCCGCAGCACCCGCTCCGGACGTTCACGCGCATTTCGATCAGGTGGCGGAAGCGGCTCCCACTTCCACGATCGCCGAAGGGCTGGCCGCCGCGTTTCGTTCGGATCAAACGCCCGCGTTCGGCAATATGGTTTCGTCGCTATTCGCCAATTCCAATGGCGCGCAGAAGGCCGGCCTGTTGAATCAATTGATGGGGTCGGTGAACCCGGCCATGCTGACGCAATTGCTCGCCGGCAGCGGACTGGCGGGCGCGCTGCAAGGAGGCGCCACGCAGTTGACGCCGGAGCAAGCGCAACAGGTGACGCCGGAGATGGTCCAGCAAATGGCGGCGCACGCGGAAAAAGCGAATCCGTCCATCATCGAGTCCTGCAGCGCTTTTTATGCGCAGCACACCGCGCTGGTGAAGACGCTCGGCGGAGCGGCGCTCACCATCGCAATGGCGAAAGTCGCGCAGCGCCAGCAACAGGCGTGACGCAATAGCGTTCGCATCATTTCGGCCGGCGGAAAAAGCGAATCTACAAGTGTGCCCGGCTGTGCTAAGATGAACTTCCCGCACGCAGAAGAGCATGCGAGTTTTATTTTTTGCCTTTTCGGTTTTTGTCGCGGCCACTTGCTTTGCTGGCCAAGCCGCCGGCGCAAAGCACACTTCGGCGACTGCGGCGCGCGAGGCCCGTGCGAGATCTGACGAAGCCGCCAAGTCCGAAACTTCCACACCCAGAATTATCGTGATTGGTTTTGTCGGCGGATTCGTGCGGCACGACGACGCGGTGCACAGTAGCGTGCAACTCGCTGCGCGCATTCGCGAGGATTACCCTGCCGGCGCGTACATTAATACCTTTGCGAATCACAGCGGAGAGGACGCGCACCAGGCGGTGCTGCGCGCTCTGGACGCCAATCACGACGGCCAACTTTCCGCCGAAGAAAAACGCAACGCGCGCATCGTGATCTACGGTCACAGCTGGGGAGCTTCGGAAACCGTGGCGCTTGCCGACGCGCTCAATCGCGATGGGATTCCGGTGCTGCTGACCGTTCAAGTGGATAGTGTCCAGAAGCACGGCGAAAACGATGCAGTGATTCCGCCGAACGTCGCGCAGGCCGCAAATTATTACGAGACCGATGGCTTGCTGCATGGGCGGAGCGCGATTCGGGCCGCCGATCCCGCGCGCACCCGCGTCATCGGAAATTTTCGCTTCAGCTATGGCGCGACTCCCATTGCTTGCGAAGCCGCCTACCCCTGGTGGGACCGCCTGGTGATGCAACCGCACATCGAGATTGAGTGCGATCCGAAGGTCTGGCACCAAGTGGAATCGTTGATCCGCACCACCTTGCCTCCGCCTGATCACGCGAAGCCAAACTCGAACGAAGCGAGCGCGCAAACGACGCCGCCAACCCACAATTCCGTGCAATAAGCGCTGAAGCGGAAGCTGCGTCAGAAATCAATAGTTGAATCGCTAAACTCACCGCCGCCAGGCACGCCCTCGCCGCGGGCCCGCTTTCTGGTCTTCTACCTACGTGATGCTACGGCCTAACCTAGGTGTTTCACCGTATGGCGCGAAGCCGCTTGCGGTAAGTACTATCGGTACCGCTAATAGCCGCTAACGGGCCCTGGGGACTGAGGTTAATCGCCATGGTGATCGTAGTTTTCGCTTTTCTTTTCGTTTTGGCGGTGCTGGGAAATCTGCCGCTCTGGCCGCGAAGCAAGCAGTTGAGCGAAAACCCGATGACCGGTTTGGGGCTTGTGGTCGTGGTGCTCATGCTTTTGATCGCGTTGGGGCGGTAACGAGGTCAGGGATCGGACATGCTGATAGCCAGTATTACATTCGCTGCTACCGCCATTTTGCTTTCGGCCTTTGTGGCGATTGCCATTGTGACCAATCGCAGCGCCCGACGCTTTCGTCGAACACCATGAGAAAAGCAATGCAGCGCTGGTCCCTGGTGGCTCTAGGGGCGGCAATTCTTTGCGGACTATTTGGCTTCTCCGGCATCGTGATGGCGGTTGCGGCCTTCGCGAAATTGCTGGCCTGCGCGTTCCTCATAGCATTTCTTGTTCCGCTGATCCCGGCAGTGCCGCGAAAGCCCTTGGTATCCGAACCCGTGTGGCTTCGAATGTCGCGCAAGCACGCGAACAGCTGAAGGTTTCCGTTTCCGAAGGCAATCCCACTATCTAGAGACAGTCCTCAGCGTGGCGTTGGGCCTTGGCGTTTTTGCGTCGGGCTAAGCACCTGTACCGCTGGACAGGGTAACGTCGCGAGCGCACCCGCCTGCTTAGCGCACCGACCGCCGCCGCGCGCCCGGTAAAATAAGCCATGGCTGAAAATTCATCGTCCGGGAACTCCGGCGGCAAGCCGACAGGCGCCGCAGGCGCCACCGGAACGCCCGGACAGCCTGCCGCGTCCGGAGTTTTGCGGCCGCCGAATGCCGCCGGCGGACAACAAGCGCCCGCGGCTGGATCCGTAACGCCGCGAACCGCGCCTTCGCCGGCTCCGCCGAGTTCTCTGAATTCGCTGACCAACGCGCCGGTTGCGCAAGCTACCGTGAAATGTCCGAAGTGCGGCGCTGCGGTGCGCGAAGTCGCGCGCTTCTGTCAGCGTTGCCACAATACGATGCGCTACGAATGCCCGTCCTGTGGCCACAAACAGCGCAGCGGCGGCAACTGCGAGAAGTGCGGGATCAATTTCATCAAATATGTCGGCGCCGTCGTTGCCGGTAAAAGAGCGCAAGCCGACGCGATCCACGATAAGCTCGAGCAACGTTCGACGCTGATGAAAAACCTCCTGATCATTCCCTTCACCGGCGGCATTTCTCTCATTCGGCAATTGTTCGTCGGGCGCGACCGCAAATCGTAGGCGATGCCGCGCTGCCCCGAGTGCGGCAATTTGAATTCCGACGACGCGCAATTCTGCGCACACTGCCATCACACCATGTATTACCGCTGCCCGAGGTGTTGGCGCCATCAGCAAACGCCCCTTACCTGCGAAAAATGCGGCCTGGATATGGTTCTCTATTGGAAGAAACAGGCGGGCACAGCGCGGGCGGTATTGGTCAAAGAAGAGGGCGAGAACATGGAGGAGTCGGCGAGTCGCGCTGTGGCGATGATCAATGCCATCGGCGCGGCTCTCGCCTATCCGATTTTCTTTCTGGCAACGCTCTTCGTGGAATATGTTCTGTCCAGATTGCGGCGGCGATGACGCGCACTCGCAATTCGAGGCCGCTCCAGCGTTGCGGAATTGCTGGTGCGTTCCTGCATGCCTTTGGCAGCAGCTTTACGAATGAAAATAACGTGAGGGCGGAAACAAACCGCAGCGCGAAAACTCGCGGCCCGTCGCGCGTTTGACCTCCTGAGCCCAGTAGTCGAAGGTCCCGTCAGCCACGCCAACCAGCTTGATGGCGTTCTTGTACTCCATCGTGTGCAAATAATATATCTCGAAGAGCTTCAGCCGCCCTTTCCACTCCGGACGGCGCAACGCATCACGCCCGATGCGTTCGAAATCCGCGATGTATTCGCACGCGCGTCCGCCCGAAGGCCGCCAGGAATACCCGGAGGACGGCGACTCGAGATCAATCGCGCGCACTTTGCCAGTGGTATCCTCCAACCAGTCGTGCAAACTGCGGTATCGTCCGTAGCACGCATCGAATATTTCCTTGGCTTTCATTTTTCCTCCGCAGGGGTGATTGCGTTGAGCCACTCCGGCTGACACGGCGCGATGGTTACGGTTTTCGGGCCGCGTGCCCGCATCGTTCCACTGTCAATTCTTTTCGCGCGGCGGCCTGGGCGCAGATGGCAAGAACGAGCTGACATCCCAGACTTCATCCGCGCGTGAGATTTCTTCTTCCACAGCCGAAAGACACGTTTGAAAACATTCGCGCCAGCCCACCATGTAGCCGCGCGCGTATTCTTCTGCGAGCCTTTCGCGATCGCGATGCACGCGCTGCATTTGAAACACTTCCGCCAGCTCGATGCCAGGCGAGCGCAACGCAATGCGCACTCGGTGCGCCACTTCCCGCAACGCCCGCGCCAGCCAATGCAATGGCGCTGGGAAATAAACCCCGATGCGCCGCCGTGGTTCGTACCAAGCCATTTGCCAGCCTCGCGGAATCACGCCTCCGTGGCTCACTTCCTTGCGTAGTTTCAGTAGCGTATTCATGGGCGTTGCACCTCCGGACCAGTTCCCACGGCGAGTTCACGGCGCAGTTCTTCATCGCGTTCGGCGCGAAGCAGGCGCATGCGCGCGCGTAACTCCCAGGGAAAGCTCTTTTGCGTGGTTGGCCGCGCGCTGGAATTTTCGGATGGCCGTTGGATTTGAGGTTGAGATTGGGTGTGACTTACCGGGCGTGGCGGATTTTGATTCTGGGTTGGGTTTGGAAGTTGACTTATACAGGGGGTTTTCATGCAGCTGTTACGCACTAATTTCTGAAACTGTTGATGGAACGCAGTTCGTTCGCAATGGCTGATTTCTTGGGTGGCGGCATCCTGGGAGGTGTTGCTTAGATTTGCTCCTCTATGGGCCAAGGATGCGGAGTTTTCCACAGCGGTGTGGATTTCGTGTTGGTCTATTCTTTCTTTTATTCTTACTCCCGATGAACTACTTATCCCGTGGGCAAGCTGCTCGCGCGAAAGCACTTTACTCTCAGTTGCTACGCAATTCTGCGGACTGCGTCCCGCATCACTGCGTACACCCTCCGCATTGTTGCGGGCGGTAGGCAGCGAACTGGCGGCGCGTAGGTGTTTCTTCGCCTTCAGAATGCGTACAACCACCCCGCCCGGTGCGGATTCCGTTGCAATGTAACCGTGCCGGCGGAGCATACTCATCCAACGCTCTAACGTCCTTCGATTGAAGCCAGTCTCGTCTTCAATCTCGCGGTACGAGATCGGCGCGCCTCCCAAGACCCATCCGGTTGTGCCGGTTTGATGGGTTTGCCGCAGTACTAGCCAACCGTAGAGCCAAATCGCGGCGCCCATCCGCGCGTAGTGCTGGGCCTCGAACAGCACGCCTCGCAACCCCGTGTTGTAGTCTTTTTCGCGCATCAACGATCCAACAGGTGACCTAGTCTCAAGCGGCCGCCGTCAACCCTGCGCTCCGCTTCTCCGACGGATGCTCGACTCAGATCACCACATCAACAGAACCCGCAGTACGGAATCCGCACCTTTACGTATCCGCTGCGCGCACCGGCGCACGGAAGCAGCCGCACGATCTCCTCGACGGACTTACGAATTCGGCAGATCGCGCAGCGGCGCATTGCGACCGGCGCCGGAGTCGCGGGGTCCGTCGGAGAATTCGCGTTGGTGCTGGATATCTCGTAATTGCGGCCTTCGGGTGGCAAGCCTGCCTCAGCGCGGGCGGCGCGTCTCCGGCGCATGCTGTCGCGATTGATTTGTCTCCGCCGCTCCAGCATTTGTTCAGTTACATCGCCGATGGCCCTCGTTGCTCGAGTTGCGTTGCGTGCTTGCTTTTCGGCCATGGTCATCTCCTCGTTGCCTACGTGGGTTTCATGCGGAAGCGCGCTGCAACCGACGCGCCGTGCGCCACTGCGATTCAACTGTTTCTTCCCGCGCCGCGAGAAATTCCGTGCCCGATGCAGTTTCTCTCCGCAGTTAGCGGCTTGTTGGAACGCCAGATGCCAATCCAGGCTGCGCCGCGATTCTGCGGCAGCGATCTTCCATTTCCTCAAGTACTGCGACGCCGGTACCATTGAGGTACGTACCTCGCATGTTACGTTACGCTTTCTCTTCTCCCGCCACCAGGAGCCGACCATCTGGGAGGGTTCATGAGCAGCACCCAGCCGCCGCTCGAATATCTCGCGACGGCCTCGCAAAGCTGTTTGGAGAGTTTCGAACTTGCGCGCCTGAATCAAATCTCGAACTTGCGCAAGGAATACACCCAAGCCTTTGAGCAATTGATCGAAGCGGAAATCGCAGCTCGAATCGCACGCTGGATTTTGAACGGCCGCCCCACGCAGCATTTTGGCGGTTCCGTTGCTGAAATCGCGGCGGCTCCTCGTTCCTTAGCGGATTTCGCGCCACGCCGCGGCGAGAGTCATCAGCTTTCATTGCCGCACGAATGTCCGAGCGCGAACCCCGCAAGTGATGCGCGAGGTTTGTCGGTTCGTCATAACTCGATTCGTGAAGTTCTCCAGCATTCGCCCGAGTCCGAGTGTGAGCCTCAAGTTTCCGGGGAGCTGGAATCTGAACTTGTACTTCGCCATTTTCCCGTCGCAGGGGATCCTTCTGCGGCTCTTCTATTGCTCGAGCAATCTGCCGCTTGCAGCGCGCAACGGATCGGTTACCGCGGCCGCTCGGCGTGCCGTGGCCCGCACCGGTCCCGGCAACGCACTCCGCTGCTTCCCTTCCCGGAAGTGCGCCATAACCAAACTTCGGCGAGCGCCGCTGCGAGAGCGAGTCCATCACGCTCGCAGCGGCGCACACGGAAAGACAAACCGGTTCGAATGCGCGAGAAGGTTTTGCCGTTACGCCGCGGCCAGCCGGATACCATGAGGTACATCGCCCAAATTCGCGAAAGCGCTCGTCGATCGGCCAAACACAATCTCTTGTTGGCACGCTCTCCTTGCGACACTTCTCAGCCGTCCCCGCTAACTCGCGCGCCTCGTCAGCAAGTTTTCTCTTACGGCAATGTCGCGTTCGCAAGTTCCTGACCGGCCCCTGTTGCGGAGTACTCTCCGCAATTGGATTTGAATGGCTCGCCGATTTCCGCCAGCGCGTTTTACCCGTGGATCTAAATGGCACCCGCAACTTGACCTCAGTCCCTGGGCCCACGCACAGCCGCCCGGCGCAAAACATTGGCACGCACGCCAAAATCATTCTGGTGCTGCAGCTCTCCATCATCGTCGCGATTGCTGAGAAACTGGTGGGGTGGTGAGTGAGTGAGTGAGTGAGTGAGTGAGTGAGTGAGTGAGTGAGTGAGTGAGTGCCCCCACGTCGCTGGATGCCGGTCTGTATCGGTATGCAGCGCGACTGAAAGACCAAGAACCCAGCACAATGCGCGATCGCAGTCGATTCTCGACGAACATTTGGTTCTCCTCTGCTGCTTTGCAACTCCACGCTTTTCCTTGGACCAGTTAATCCCACTGCGATAAGCACCGCGTCCCACACCTTCGCTGGGGAACTACGTCCTCGCCCCGCGTTTAGCAGCACTCCCGGCGCGGTGCTCGGAAGGCCTTTCAGCTCCAGCCCCATTTCGATCTCGACGCCAGTTTCAGTTCTCGGGTTTCGCAGTCAACGTCTGCCCGTTACTCGGCTCTGTCTCAATTGCAATCCCGCTCGAACCCGAGTCTCGACGATCGTGCGTGGCTGTAGTCGCTGTACATAGGCGCCCCTCTCAATTTCGGTCCCGCCCTTAGCCAGGGTACGGACATCCGTGCTGGCCATTCGGACTTCACGATTTTTCTCAGCTCTCGATTCAGCCTCCCGGTCCCCGTAGGTGTCACAACCCACGATCGCATGATGTTTTGTGGATCCGTCGTACCTCTCGATTTCACGCCGTTCCAGCGCTTCACCAGCGTCTTCATTAACGCTATGGTGATGTTATTCATCTCACAATCAAGAAGACAAAACGTTTCAACTAACCTCCCCATGCTCCCCAATCTAGAATCTCAATCGAAACGTCCCCAACTACAAGTCCCGAACATAGCCTAAGCATTCTCGGAAATGTTGGAGGGTTGTGTTGGTGGGTCGGGCGGTTGGGGAGCTTGGGTGTTTGTGAGTTGGATGGGCGTATGTGTGGGTGCGTTGAGGCTGATTGGTTTACTTCTTAGTCATGCTTGGAGATGGTTTTAATACGGACCGAACACCTAGGGCGCGTTCTGGGTGGTTGGGTGTTCTTCGAGTGGCGGCCGTGTGGTGGGAATAGGCTGGATCTTCGTTAGGCGTGGACTCCCGCTCGAGGATGTGAACACCTTCGTGGAGTAGCGACCGGGCCGCGGGATAGGCTGGATCTTCGTGAGGCGTGGACTCTTGCTCGAGGAGGTGAACATCTTCGTGGAGTGGCGACCGTGCGGCGGAGATGGGCTGGATCTTTGCTGGGCGTGGACTCTTGCTGGAGGACGTGAACACGTTCGTGGAGTTCAAACTGCTGGTTGGGCTCGAATTGAGGGACTTTTTCGGTGGGCTCGGGGAATATTATGACGTTGTTGTGCGGGGAGGCCAGGGCTCGAGGAGCTGTTCCTTGCGATAGATCAGGGCGTTGATGTCGTAGGGGGCTAGTTCGATGCTGTGGCCGTGGGTAATGGCGTCCGTGGGGCAGGCCTCTACGCAGTAACCGCAGAAGATGCAGCGAGAATAGTCAATATTGTAAACCTTAGCGTAGCGCTCGCCCGCGGAGATGCGGTTGGCCGCGGTGTTTTCGGCCGCCTCGATGTAAATGCAGTTTGCCGGGCAGGCGGCGGCGCAGAGAAAGCAGCCGACGCACTTTTCATAGCCGTTCTCGTCGCGCTGCAGGACGTGGATGCCCCGGTAGCGGGGTTGTACGCTGGGTGGTACATCGGGAAAGCTTTCCGTGGTGGTCTTGCGGAACATGGTGCGCAGGGTGACGCTAAAGCCTTTGAACAGAGTAACGAAGGTCTCGCCGACTTCCTGGATGATGGATGCCATCGGATTTCAACTTTAACAGAGTTGGCGGAGGCAGGCAAACGGCGCGGTCCGTGAGTCGCGAGTTGTGACTAGTGATTCGTGAACCCGTGCTCCCTGGATCGCGCGAATCCCTGTGGGTTGCGAAGCATGCGATTCGTGATTTTCGGCGTCCCAGCCCTGCCAAAAAATGACGATTAGAAGGGCTGAAAAGCGGGTTTTTATTGGGTTTTCGGCGATTTCTAATCGCGAGGTGTGACGATTAGACGGGCAGTGGTGAACAGTCTTGCGCGATAGGCGCTCAGTTGGAAAGTGGGACGAGGGGTCAAGGGTGAGGGGCGAGACGGGCTTGTAACATTGTAGTTTGCGGTTGAACCTGGCGATTTGTGTAGCGGGAGAAGTGGGAAGCCGCCGGATCGGGCGGAGCCCGCCGGACTTTTGACGACGGAAAGCCAGAAAGCGCTGGCAGGGCGGGATTTGGCGAGAGTTTTCCCGGATGATTGGATTGCTAGTTCCGTCGGCGGCGTGAGCGGCCCTCATATCGTTCCCGAAGTGGGAAGGAATCATTCCCCTACGCACGTTATCATAGTTGTTACGTATTTACAAGGAGAATCTACGACGACGTGAGTTGTGACTTGTGGCTCGTGATTCGTGAACCCGTGGTCGCAGGACCGCGCGAATCTCTGCGGGTTGCGAAGTATGCGATTCGTGATTTTCGGAGTCCCAACCCTGTTAACAATTGACGATTAGAGTGGTTGAAGACGGGGCGCTGAGCAATGGCTTGGCGACATGCACGTTCAAGTGTCGCGCCTCCCTTCGATCCCGCCGCAGGCGGGCCCTCCTGCGGCGGGCAGGCTCTCAGGGCAAGCCGGCGCTCGGGATTTTCTTCTTTGATTTTCCCAACGCTTACGCGTTGGGCTAATTTCTGTCGCGCCTCCCTTCGGTCCCGCGGCGGGCAAGCCCTCAGGGTATCAGGCAGGATGACAGAATGCAGAAAGAGCACAGCCAAGAGTGGCTGTGCCACAAAACCCTCGGGGGACAAACTTGGGAAAGTGCGCTTGGGCGGCGCGCCACTTACACAAACCAAAGAAAGAGCACAGCCAGGAGTGGCTGTGCCACAAAACCCTCGGGTTACAAACTTGGGAAAGTGCGTTTGGGCGGCGCGCCACTTACACAAACCAAAGAAAGAGCACAGCCAAGAGTGGCTGTGCCACAAAACCCTCGGGTGACAAACTTGGGAAAGTGCGTTTGGGGGGCGCGCCACTTACACAAACCAAAGAAAGAGCACAGCCAAGAGTGGCTGTGCCACACCCGCGGGCGGCGGCTTGCTGGTGGACGGGTGCGTGCTCAAAGATTATCGCGATGGCACCATCGAGGCGCATAGGGATCTTCGAGCGAGTGCAAATCGGGAGAGTGGCGTTCCTTGGGCTGGGCCTTTCTTTGCGGTTGGGAAACATTCGGTGCGGGGATTGCGTACAGTTATGCAGTGGTTGCTTCGTTGGTGCGGGAGCGACCGCTTACTATGCGTAAGTGCCGCAGGGTCAGTATTTGTACTTTGGCTGGATACGTAGGGGAACTGGGGAGGGTCTGTTATGGGTACATTTGGCGATCAGCTTCGGCAGGTGTTGCGACGGCTGGGTCGGGCGCCGCTTTTTACGTTTATCACTCTAATTACTCTGGCCGCCGGGGTAGGCGCCAACACTGTGATTTTCAGCGTGCTCGAGGGAGTCTTGCTGAAACCATTGCCTTATCCGCATCCCGAGCAATTGATTGGCGTGTGGCACACGGCGCCGGGAGTGGGGATCACGGACCTGAACATTTCGCCTTCGATCTATTTTATTGATCGCGAGCAGAACACGACTTTTCAGGACATTGGCGTTTACAACGGCGATTCGTTTAGCGTGACGGGAGCGGGACAGCCGGAGCAAGTGCGCGGACTGGACGTGACGGACGGGACGTTGCCGATTCTGGGAGTGAAGCCGGCCCTGGGAAGGTTGTTCACCCGCGAGGATGATTCGCCGGGTTCGCCGGAAACGGTGCTGCTTTCCTATGGATACTGGCACCAGAAGTTCGGCGGGGCTTCTTCGGTGATCGGGCGCTCGATTACGGTGGACGGAAAGCCGCGCGAGATCATCGGCGTGTTGCCGCAAGGATTTCATTTTCTGGATTACCAGGACGTGTCGCTGGTCGCGCCGTTCCAGTGGGATCGCAACAAGGTCAAGCTGGGGAATTTCAGCTATGAGGCGCTGGCGCGCCTGAAACCCGGGGTGACGATGGCACAGGCGAGCGCGGACGTGGCGCGGATGCTGCCAATCGCGAACCGTACGTTTCCCGCGCCGGATGGGTTCAGCGTGGCCCTTTTTGAGAAGGCACAAATTGCGCCGAATTTGCGTCCGCTGAAGCAAGACGTGGTGGGAAATGTGGGCAAGGTGCTGTGGGTATTGATGGGATCCATCGCGATGGTGCTGCTGATCGCCTGCGCGAACGTGGCGAACCTGCTGCTGGTGCGCGTGGAAGGACGGCGCCAGGAACTGGCCATTCGCGCGGCGATGGGCGCGGGGTGGCGGCGGATGGCGGTGGACCTGTTATTTGAGAGCGTGGTGCTGGGACTACTGGGGAGCTTGGCAGGATTGGCGCTCGCGTACGGGGCGCTGAAGGTTCTGGTGGCGACGGCGCCGATGGGCTTGCCGCGGATTCATGAAATCGGGATTGATGTGCCGGTGCTGCTGTTCACGCTGGGGATCGCGCTATTTTCGAGCTTACTTTTCGGCGCGATTCCAGTTTTCAAGTACGCCGGCGCACATTTGAACACGGGTTTGCGCGAGGGCGGACGAACGCTGAGTCAAAGCCGGCAGCAGCATCGCGCGCGCAATGTGCTGGTGGTAGTGCAGGTAGCATTGGCGCTGGTTTTGCTGATCGGATCGGGGCTCATGATTCGCACATTTCGCGCGTTGATGCACACGCCTCCGGGATTTGTGGGACCGGACCAGGTGGAAACTTTCCGTTTCTACATTCCGGAGACGGAGATTCCGGATGCGCAGGCGGAGCGCGTGGTGCGCACGGAGCAGGAGATTGAAAACAAGCTGGCGGCGATTCCGGGCGTCTCCGCGGTGAGTTTCTCGAGCGCGATACCGATGGATGGGCAAAACTCGAACGACCTCGTTTTCGCGGAAGATCGCACGTATGGCGAAGGCGAGCTGCCACCGATCCGGCGATTCAAATTTGTTGCGCCAGGATTTTTGGCGACGATGGGAACGGCACTGGTGGCCGGGCGCGACATCACCTGGGACGACACGTACCAGAAAATTCCGGTGGCGCTGATTTCCGAGAATTTCGCGCGCGAGTATTGGCATGATGCGCGCGGCGCGCTGGGCAAACGCATTCGCGTGGGGAGCACGGACGACTGGCGCGAGATCGTCGGAGTGGTTGGCAATGTGTATGACAACGGAGTGGATTCGCCGGCGCCTACCGCCGTGTACTGGCCGGTGATGATGAGCCGATTTGAAGGTCAGAAAGACAGCTTGCGGCGCGGAATCGCGTTTGTGATTCGCAGCCCGCGGCCAGGTTCGGAATCTTTTTTGAATGAAGTGAGGGAGACGGTGTGGTCGGTGGATCCGAATATTCCGCTCGCGAACGTGCATACGCTGGGATATTTTTACATGATGTCCATGGCGCGGACTTCGTTTACGCTGGTGATGCTGGGAGTGGCGGGAGGCATGGCGCTGCTGCTGGGGATCGTGGGGATTTATGGCGTGATTGCTTACTCGGTGTCGCAGCGCACGCGCGAGATCGGTATTCGCATGGCGCTGGGCGCGCAGCGGCAGACGTTGACCGCGATGTTCGTGCGGCAGGGACTGGTGCTGACTGGGATTGGCGCAGTGTGCGGGTTGGCGGCGGCGTTTGCCACGATGCGATTGATGTCGTCACTGCTATTTAAGGTTAGCCCGGTGGATCCGATTACTTATGGCGGGATGACTTTGGGCGTGGTGGTGGTGGCTTATTTGGCCTGTTATCTGCCGTCGCGGCGGGCGGCTACTGTGGATCCGGTGGAGGCTTTGCGGGCGGAGTGAGTATGCTGCGTTGCGGACTGGAGTAGCTGAGCCCCCTGAAGTGAGGGCGCGATTGGCGCGGGGCTGATGGGAGAGCCACAGAACCGGTACTGCAGCGGCTAAAGCCGCATCGAGTTCGCGGTTCTTGCCCCGCAGCTAAAGCTGCGGGCTACAAAGCGAGTTGGCGACGCCTAACTGCCGGCAGGCGCGCGGGCGCTATGACGCGGGGTCCGCGCCGCCGGCATTTATTCTGCGGCGGTTTGCCGCTGCAGCGCGGCCAGCTTTTTATTTTGCGGGGGTTTCCGGCTTGGCCGTGGCTTGTGTGGTTTGCGCTGCTTGGACGGTTTGCAGCTCGCGGGCTTGGGCTAGAAGCTCCTTCAGTTTTCCTTCGATTGAGCCATCGCCGATATGTTCGTCCTGCAGGACTCCATCTGCGTCAATCGTGAAAGTGTGCGGGATGGCGGTGACATTAAATAATTTCGAAACGGGAGAGGTGAAACCGCCGTCGCGATATTGTGCCCAGGTCATGTCGTTCTTGGCGATGAAGTCTTTCCACTTTTGCTCGTCGGAATCGAGGCTGACGCTGAGAATCACCAGCGGCTGACCCTGAAATTTCCTGGCGACGTCGCGCAGATGCGGCAGCGCTTCGCGGCAGGGGCCGCACCAAGTGGCCCAAAAATCAAGCAGCACGACTTTGCCTTGCAAATCGTCGAGAGAGATGTGGCGGCCGTCGAGGGTGGTGACGGCAAAGGCGGGCGCCATCCTGGCGCGAGTCAATTCGGGGCGGCTGATGTAACGGAGAGCGCGCTGGCGGTCGGGGTCGTCCGGCGATTTCATTTTCACGTACTGCTCGAATCGGGCTTTGGCCGCGTCATCCTGCTGCATCAGCGCGAGCATCCTGCCGTCGAAGAAAATCGCTTCGGGAAAATTGGGAGCGGTGGCGAGGGCTTTCGAGATTTCATCGTGAGCGCGCGCGTAGCAATCCTCTTTGTGCTTCTGTAGTCCTTCCGTGCCCAAGACCACCGCGAACTCGAAATGGGCGACGGCCGTTTCTTGGGCGCCGTGGGCTTCGGCGACCATCTCCTGAGAGGCTAGTTCGGCGGTCTTCCAGTCGCTCAATTCCGCGCCATACTTGATCATTTTCTTTTGGCACGCGAGACATTGCCCGCCGTCCTGTTTGTCGGCTTTCTTAAAGGCATCGAGAGCGGCGGCATACTGTCGTTGCTGAAGGTATGCCACGGCTTCTTTGTAGGTCTTTTGGGCTTTTTCGT
The DNA here is from genome assembly GCA_963804655.1 of uncultured Acidobacteriota bacterium. GTDB lineage: Bacteria > Acidobacteriota > Terriglobia > Acidiferrales > UBA7541 > Palsa-295. Next base: position 969,229 of record CAWDRE010000006.1, read on the forward strand.
TGGTTGGTTCGCCGGCTTTTGGCTGATCTTGCGAGAATGCGGGTGCGAGGAAAAATGCTGTGGCGAGGAGGATTAGGATTGAGCGGGTTGGTCGCACGTGACGCCTCCTACCGGAACAGAAAGCCGGCGGCGAGATTTTCGACGAATGGTCCGTTCGGGTTCCTCAGGGGCCAAAGGCCTTTGAAAGTCGCGCCGCATTGTGGGCGAATCCCGTTTTGATTGACTCGGAAGCGGTGCGACTGGGGTATTGCTATCACTGGGCTAGGCAGGGCGTCAAGTAGAAGGATGGGTAATAGGGCTCGAGCGGAGGTGGCGGGAATGGTAGTGGCGGGGGTCTTGGTGAATCGTTGGTTGGAGCGATCTAGACATGGGTGACGTAAGAGAGGTCCCTCGCTGCGCTCGGGATGACAACTTAAGGAGAGTGCGCTTGGGATGATGGATTGAAGAAAGAGCACAGCCAAGAGTGGCTGTGCCACAAAACCCTCGGGATGCAAATTAGAGAAAGTGCGTTTGGGTGGCGCGCTACTGACACAAATCAAAGAAAGAGCACAGCCAGGAGTGGCTGTGCCAGGGGGGGCTAAGAGAGATCCCTCGCTGCGCTCGGGATGACAGATTAAAAGAAAGCGCGTTTGGGATGATGGATTGAAGAAAGAGCACAGCCAAGAGTGGCTGAGCTACAAAACCCTCGGTGTGCAAATTAAAGAAAGTGCGCTTGGGCGGCGCGCCACGAACACAAATTATAGAAAGAGCACAGCGAAGAGTGGCTGTGCTACAAAACCCGCGGGATGACAAATCGGAGGAAGGGGACAGCCTGGAGGGGCTGTGCTGTAAAGCCCTCGGATTATTCGCCGGGAGGGGCTACTGGTTCGCGGTCTGAGAGTTTGCCTTTGCCTGCTATGGCGGCGATGATTTGGCGGCCGTGAAAGCGGCCGTTTTCTATGAAGATTTTGGAGGTTTGCAGGCCGCCTACTACCACGCCGGCAAGATAGATACCGGGGACGTTGCTTTCCAGAGTTTCGGGATCCAGCGCGGGTTTCTTGGTGGTGCGGTCGAGTTGAACGCCCTGCTTTTCGAGGAACGTGAAATCGGGGTGATAGCCCGTTAGCGCGAAGACCTGGCTCGCGGAGATGCTTTCTTCGCTGCGGCCATTTTTGACGCGGACTTGCGTGGGCTCAATGGAGGTGACCCTGGTATTAAACAGCGCGCGAATTTCGCTGGCGCGGATGCGATTTTCGATATCGGGCTTGACCCAATATTTCAGGCCCTTATTCATTTCGGCGCCGCGGTGGATGATGGTGACGTGGGCGCCAGCGCGGAAAAGATCGAGAGCGGCTTCCGCCGCCGAATTCCCTCCCCCGATGACCACGACTTCCTGATTCCAGTAGGGGTGCGGCTCGGTGAAATAGTGTGAGACGTGCGGAAGGTTCTCACCGGGAATCTCGAGGTAATTGGGCTGGTCGTAAAAACCGGTGGCGATGACGATTTTTTTCGCGCCGTATTGCTGCGGGTGACCGAGGTGGTCGGTGGTGTGGACCGTGAAATCGTCGTCGCGGCCGGTGATGCGATCCACTTTTTCATATTGGTGGACTTCGAGTTCGAAATGCTCGACCGCGCGGCGGTAATATTTCAGGGCTTCGGCGCGCGTGGGCTTGCCATCGGCGATGGTCATGGGCAGCTCGCCGATTTCCATGCGTTCGGGCGTGGTGAAGAACGACATGTTGGTCGGATAGTGGAAGAGCGAGTTGCAAAGGCAGCCTTTATCGATGACGAGCGAAGTGAGGCCTTCGAATTTGGCTTCTATGGCGCAGGCGAGGCCGGTGGGGCCGGCGCCGACGCAGATGATGTCGTAGGGTCGCATATTGATAGTGTGCGATGGACGGCTCTTGAATTCAACTCCGGCGGTTGGGGCGTGGGAGCGTTCCGCGCCTGACATTCCGATTTAGCTTTTGATGCCGCGAGAGTATCGCGCGTTTCGTGCCAGATCAGACTTTTGCGGTGGCGCCGGCTTTTGCGTTCAGTCGGGCGGTGCCGCGGTCAACCAGGATTACCGCGCCGATCACCATGGCTGCGGCGATGCCGACATTCAGAGTGATTTTTTCTCCCGCGAAGAGCCAGCCTAGAAAAACGGCGACGATTGGATTGATGTAAGTGTGGGTGGCGACCAGAGTCGGGGAGAAGTGTTCGAGGAGCCAGACGTAGGCGGAGAAAGTGATCACCGAGCCGAAGACAATGATATAGGCGAGGGAGAGCCAGGAGCGCGCGCTGACGCTCGAGAGCACGAAACCGCGATATTCGCCGGTGAGGGTGGCGGTGGTCAGGAGCAGCGCGGCGCCAGAAAGCAGCGAGAGCGCGGAGAGCAATAGTGGATGGCCGGAAAGATGCGAACGGCGCGAATAAACAATCCCCGCAGCCCAGGAAAATGCGCCGGCCAGGATAGCGATCGCGCGCAACAGGACGCCGGGGCCGGCAGCCACGATGCTGCCTTGCATCAGGAAAGCCACACCGGCAAGTCCCAGGACGACTCCGGAGATCAGAGCGCCATTCATTTGCCAGCGACGCGCGGCCCATTCCGAAAGCAAAAACACCCAAATAGGCTCGGAGGCAATCAGCAGCGCCGCCAGGCCAGACGGAACGCGGACCAATCCCCAGTGCAGAGTCCCGTGACCGATGAAGAAGAAAAGAACGCCGATGATGAATCCGGCGCGCACCTGCGGCCAGGTGGGACGGAGTCCTTTGCGGATACAGAGGAGCAGCAGAATCGTTCCGGCGGCGAGGTGGCGAGTGCCGGCGGCGTAGAGAGGCGGAATAGTGGCGACGGCGTAATGGACGGCGAGGTAGGTGGAGCCCCAGATGAAATTAATGGCAAAAAATGAGAAGACGACTCTGGCGCGATTGGCGGGCGCGGGCGCGGCGGAGATAGCGAGGGCGCCGGTTTCGAGGAGCGCCGGGCCGGGTTCGGTGGACATGTTTTTATATAGTGCACTAGGTGAACATGATCGGGTGGGGGGATGCAAAAAATTCCTGGCGGGATTTTGTGGTGGGTTGGTGCCAATTTGGAGGAGGGATTGCGCGTGGGAAATCAAAGATCTAACCCAGAGTGCACAGAGAAAGGTTGAGGGCAAGTAGAGCGGGCGAGCAATTTACCGCAGAGACGCTGAGGACGCAGAGAACACTCGCGCGGGGGGTCTGACAGCGAGATTTTTTGCGAACCGGCGAGTGTTCGGCGCGCCGGCGGAAGCCGAGAAATGTGTGACAACGGCGCCAATCGGGAGATCGGCGCTCCCAGGTTCGCGAGCGGGCTCGTTAGATTTGCGCGAGTAGTGCTTGCGAGAGGGCGGCGGTGAAAGCGGCCAGTTCGGCCTGGCGGACTTCTGTGGCTTCCAGTTTTTCTTTTTTCCAGACGTAGTAGGGGCGGTTGTTTTGGGTTGTGAGGACTGTGAAGTTGCCAGCGATCAGGTAGGACGGGGTGCTGTAGATGGTGAAGGGTTGCGTTGCGGCTGAGGCTAGTAATGCCGCGCAGTTGCCTTTGCGGATGCCTACGTAATTTGCGTACATGGGGAACGCAACGATTTCATAGCCGGTGCGGTGGAGGCGTTCCAGAGTGGCTCGTTGCGTGGGGGAGAGTTCCATGGGGAGTTAAGGATAGCAGGCGGGGGGCGATTGGAGTTGGGTTTGAATTGAAGAGAGGTCGCTCGCTGCGCTCGGGATGACAAATTAAGGAAGGGGCGGTTGGGATGATGGATTAAAGAAAGAGCACAGCCAAGAGTGGCTGTGCCACAAAACCCTCGGGGTGACAAATCGGAGAAAGAGCACAGTCACGAGACGCTGTGCCACGGGGGCTAAGAGAGATCCCTCGCTGCGCTCGGGATGACAAGTTAAGGAAGGGGCGTTTGGGATGATGGATTAAAGAAAGAGCACAGCCAAGAGTGGCTGTGCCACAAAACCCTCGGGATGACAAATCGGAGAAAGAGCACAGTCACGAGACGCTGTGCCAGGGGGCTAAGAGAGATCCCTCGCTGCGCTCGGGATGACAAGTTAAAGAGAGTGCGCTCGGGATGATGGATTAAAGAAAGAGCACAGCCAGGAGTGGCTGTGCCACAAAACCCTCGGGGTGACAAATCGGAGAAAGAGCGCAGTCACGAGACGCTGTGCCAGGGGGCTAAGAGAGATCCCTCGCGGCGCTCGGGATGACAAGTTAAAGAGAGTGCGCTTGGGATGATGGATTAAAGAAAGAGCACAGCCAAGAGTGGCTGTGCTACAAAACCCTCGGGATGATCGATTAAAGAAAGCGCGCTCGGGATGACAAATCAAAAACGACCGTCAGCCTCAGGCGGCGGAGGAGGAGATGGAGCCGGATTCGATTTCGCGCAGGATTTTGCGCAGGACCGACGCTAATTCTTCGCGGCTTACCTGGCTTTTGCGGAAGTGCACGCGGACGTGGAAGGAATCATCGTCGGCGCGATAGTCGAAAAGGTAGGGTTGCGGCCTGGGCGCGGATTCGGTTTCCTGCTGGCGGGCGCGGCGGGCTTCGTCGCGGGTCAAGCCGCCTTGCGAGATGCGGTCCACCATTTCAATCATTTTTCGTTCGTTGGGTTGGCGGGCGACCTGGAGCAGCAGAGATTTGGTGAGCACGCCGCGCTCGATGCAGGCTTTGCGCACCTGGTCGGGAATCACGTGGAGCGACATGGTTTCGGTGACGCTGGAACGGGCGCGGCCGATTTTTTTGGCGATGTCGTCGTGGGTGTAATCGAAATGATCGGCCAGGCGCTGGAGGCCGTCCGCTTCCTCGAAGGGCGTGAGGTCTTTGCGCTGGAGATTTTCGATGAGGCCGAGTTCGAGAGTTTCGGCGTCGTCGGCAATTTTTTCGATGCAGGGCAGCTCGTGAAGGCCCGCGGCTTTGGAGGCGTGATAGCGGCGTTCGCCGGAAATAATGTAATAGGTGTCTTCGCGGGGAATGAAGCGGACCAGCAGCGGCTCGAGAACGCCTTTTTCGCGGATCGAATCGGTAAGTTCGCGAAGGTCGCCGAGCGCTTTGCGGGGCTGATCGGGATTCGGGCGGATTTTATCCGTCGGAATCATGCGGCCCACGGACGCGCCGCTGAAACTGGTCAGCGTTTCGACATAATGCGCGTCATGCCGCATCTTGAGAGTGACGGGTAACCCGATCCTCTTGGACACGTTGTAATACCTCCTGGGCTAATTTCTTGTAGTCCTCGGCGCCAGACGATTTGGGCGCGAAGGCGAAGACGGTCTCTTTGTACGCCGGGCTTTCTTCGAGGCGCACATTTTTGCTGATGCGCGTTTTGAACAGGGCGTCGCCGAAGACGGCGCGAATCTGTTCGTGCGTGTCGCGCGAGATGTTGGTGCGCTTGTCGAACAGGGTGATGACCACGCCGAGGACTTTCAGATCCGGATTGGGGCGCGAACGGATCCGCGCGTAGGTTTCCAGCAGGTCGTCGGTGCCTTCGATGGCGAAGTAGGCGGCCTGGATGGGAACGAGCAAGTGGGTGGAGGCGACCAGCGCGTTGACGGTGAGGATGCCGAGCGCGGGCGGCGTATCGAAAATCACGAAGTCGTATTCTTTCAGGATGGGCGTAAGCGCGTCTTTGAGTTTATAGGGCGCGTCGAACTGGCCGGCGAGTTGCTGTTCAAGGCGAGCCAAGGCCAGTTTGCCGGGAGCGACGAAAAGGTTTTCGTCCTTGGTGGGACGAATCACTTTTGCCAGCTCGACGGGATGATCCGCGAAGACGTCATACATGGAAGTTTGCACGTCGGCGGAATCGAAGAAGGCGATGGTGGCGTTGGATTGCGGGTCAAGGTCAATGAGGAGGGTTTTCTTTTTTTTCAGAGCGAGAGCGGCAGCGAGATTAATGGAGGTGGTAGTTTTCCCGACGCCGCCTTTTTGATTGGCAATTGCGATGACGCAAGTCAAGCTGTGCCCCTCGCGATTCCCCGTTTGGCAACCATGGGGCTACATATGGCGGCCCCTGGCTCCAGTCCTACTACGAGTAGGCCCACTGTACCTAGTTGGCTGGCATTACTGCAAGAGAAAAATGGTGTGAAGGCAGGGTTTGGGGGTTCGGGGCGGAGTGGCGGGCGCGGCCGCCTGCTGCAGAATCGTTGGTGGCGGGGAGTTCGGTAACTTTCTGGAGGCAGCAGGTGGAATTCCGGGGGGCGGAATTGCTGCGTTAATATATTCTTATTTTCCGGCGCTGGGTGGTAAGCGACGACCTACAAAAATTAGCGGGTTGTGACACATATTCCGCAGCGCGGAATCGTAAGACCGACCGTTTTCACCGAGTGTTGCCAGACGAATGTCCACTTCACCTGCAGAGACTGCCGGGCAGGCGGCGCCGCGGCGCGCGCTGATTGCTCCTTTGTGGCACACCATTTTGTTCGTGCTGTTTATTGTTGGCTATGCGCTTTTTGGGGGGACGCGGGTTTCGCGGCTGGAAAATGCGCACTTAACCACGCGAGTGCCGCTTTATCTTTTCATGCTGGGGTTCGAGCTGGTGCTGTTCTCTTACGTGTGGTTCCTGGGAGTGAAGCCGGCGGGGGGAAGTATTCGCGAGCTGGTGGGAGGCGAGTGGAAGACGGTGCGCGATTTTCTGAAGGATGTGGGGATCGCGTTCATGTTCTGGCTGGTAGTGATTACCGTGCTGGTGGGGCTGAGGTTAACGATCGGACAAAATCCGGACGCGCTGCGCGCCGCGCAGGTTTTGGCGCCACAGAGCGGGCTGGAATTTTTGCTGTGGGTGGTGGTGGCATTTTCGGCCGGGACTTGCGAGGAATTCGTGTTTCGCGGGTATTTGCAGAGGCAGTTTTTCGCTCTGACGGGGTCCGACGCGGCGGCGGTGATTTTGCAGGCTGTAGTGTTCGGGGCAGCGCATAGTTATCAGGGCGTGCGGGGGATGGTTACGATCGGAATTTATGGCGGGCTGTTTGGAGTTTTAGCGGTTAACCGCCGGAGTTTGCGGCCGGGGATGATTCAGCATTTTATGCAGGATTCGTTTGCGGGGTTGGCGGCGGGGTTGTTGAGACATTTCGGGAAGTTGCCGGCGGGATTATTTTGAGATGTGTGCGGGAATTTTGGCGCTGCGGGAACTAAGTCCTAGTTCCGACATTTGTGCTGCGCGGGCGGATCGCACCGTTACGCCGCGAAGCACGCTTCGCGGGGGAACGGCGGCGGCGCGCCACCGCACTCCATATTGATCGTGCCGCGATCGAGTGCCTGAGCGATGGCGCGATTTTCTTGTGGGATAATCAGCGGTGCTGAGACGACGGATGAGGATGCAGCGCCGTGCGCGGCGATTGACGGATGCAGAGTCAAGGCTTGGCGTATTTGTTCAGGGGCTCGGATTCGGATTTCACTTCGGCGTTGATTCGTTTTATTAGCTCGGCGCAGAGGCGCTGCGCGGTTTGTCTTACGGTTTTGTCCGTGGCGTCGGCTTCCATCGAGAATTTTACTGCGTCGGCATTGGGATTGACGATGATCGCTGCGCTTGCGTTTGTTGCGGCGGTGTCCGTGGGATCCGTCTGGTATAGAGGCGGCGTGAAGTGGGCCAGGTCTTGGGCTGCCGCGTACAATTCCAGGGGCTCCGCGCTCTGGCCGGAGCCTATTTCGGCGCGGCGCAGACGATTGTCTGGCCCTATTTGCGTGAATACTCCCGTAACCAGAAAACCGTCGTCGGGGCGCGGATCGTTCGGCCGTAGTAATTTTGCGGTGTAACCCGCCTTCGCGAAATCTTTCAGCAGATTGTCGGACATCAACTTCACGAGGTGCTGCGCCTTCGCCGCGGACGCGTTCGTTTGCGGCGAGCTGCCGGCCGGCGGCGGCGTGTCGCTGGCTTGCGGGGCGGCGCCCGCATCCGGATTCGCGGCGGCACGACTGGAATCTGCGGGTGCCACGACGGAGCCGACTTCGAAATCGGTGATGTAAACGACGCGGGTTCGCTCTGGAGTTGCGGGTGGCGCCGGGGCCTCGGGCTCGGCGGGCGTCTGGGACGGCGGACCACCGGGAGGATAACTTCCCTGCTGGCGACCGGGCATCTGCGCCAGGACAAATTGCGGGACGAGGAAAATAGCGAGCAGAGCGAGAAGAAATTTTCGGGGGCGGCGCACGACTACATCTTGTAGCGGCCGAGGTCCTCGTCGTTCAGATTCTCCAGCCATTTGCGGAGGTCTTCGCCGGAGCTTTTTTCGCTGACGGCGGCGGACATGCGGGAATGTTTCAGAACTTCGTCCTCGACGAAAATGGGGCAATCGAGGCGCAGGGCGAGGGCGAGCGCGTCGCTGGGGCGGGAGTCCATGGACATGGTCTGGCCGTCGCGCTCCATCCAAATCAAAGCGTAGAAAGTGTCGTCTTTTAGATCGGAGACGACCACACGCTGCACGTGCACGTTGAGGCCAGTGAGGACATTTTTGAGCAGGTCGTGGGTCATCGGCCGCGGCGTTTGCACTTTTTCGATTTCCAGGGCAATCGCATTAGCTTCGTAAATACCGACCCAGATGGGCAAAACGCCGCTGCCGGAAGTTTCCTTCAAGACAACGACAGGCATGTTGGTGACGGGATCCATCATTAAGCCTCGAATCTTTACTTCGAGTTCCATGGTGGCCTCCCCCGTGACTTCAAGTGATGTGCTCGCCGACCAAACTATTGGGACCGGCTCGCAAAATCTTCACCTGCAGGTATTCTCCCAGAAGATTCTCGCGAGGCGAAGTGAAATTTATCATGCGATTGCTGGTGGAGCGCCCGGCCCACTGGTTTCGCGCGGAATGGCGAGCGTCAACGAGGACTTCGTAAGCGACGCCAACGAGTTTTTCATTGCGCGCGACCTGAATTTGGCGCTGGTGTTCGTTGAGGATGGCGAGGCGGCGGGACTTTTCTTCTTCGGGGATGGCGTCGGGCATGTGCATGGCGCTGGTGTTGGGCCGCGGCGAGTATTTGAAGGAGAAAATCGCGTCGAATTGGGCGGCGTCCAGGAGCGAAAGGGTGTCTGCGAAGTCCTCTTCCGTCTCGCCGGGAAAGCCGATGATGATGTCCGAAGTGATGCTGATGGGGCGGCGGGCGGCGCGAATCCAGGAGATTTTTTCCAGGTATTCCTCGCGGGTGTAGGTGCGGCGCATTTCGCGCAAGACGCGCGTGGAGCCGGATTGCACCGGGAGATGGACGTGATCGCAAAGCGGGGGGACTTCATCAATCGCCTGCACGATCGCGCGGTGGAAATCGTTGGGATGAGAGGTGGTGAAGCGCACCCGACGAATGCCGGGAACTTCGGCGACCGCGCGGAGCAAGTCCACAAACTTCCATTGGCGCGGCGAGGGATCGTGGTAGGAGTTTACGGTCTGGCCGAGTAATTGGATTTCGGTGTAACCGGCTTCGGCGAGGCGGCGGGCTTCGGCTAAGACATTGTCACTGGCGCGGCTACGTTCCGGGCCGCGGGTGTGCGGGACCACGCAATAGGAGCAGGAATAATCGCAGCCTTCGATGATGGTGATATAGGCGCGGAGAAGATTATCGCGGCGGGTGATTTCGGTTTCGAAAGTTTCGTCGGTGTCCAGATCGAGGCCGGTGACGCGGCGGCCGCCGGATTCGAGTTGGGCGATCAGGTCGGGCAGCTTGCGATAGCTGGCGGAGCCGCAGACCAGGCCGACCCACGGAGCGCGTTCGAAGATTTCTTCGCCTTCCTGCTGGGCCAGGCAGCCGAGGACGCCGATGATTTTGCCGTTGGAGATGGTTTTCCAATCGCCGAGGCGCGCGAAAACTTTTTGCGCGGCTTTTTCGCGGATGCTGCAGGTGTTGTAGAGGACCAGGTCGGCTTGCGCGGGAGTTTCGACGGGGTGATAGCCGCGGGCTTGGAGGACGCCGGCAACTTTTTCGCTGTCGTGGTCGTTCATCTGGCAGCCGAAGGTTTCGATGAAGAAGGACTTCCCTGCCGGGTTCGCGGGCGCGTGGTCGTTGGAGCGTTCGCGGGCGGCGCGGAGTGGGAGCGGGAGCAGGCCTGGCGGGGTCGCCGCTGGTGCGGAGGCGCTGGCGGCGCTAGTGGCGCTTGCGGCGCTGGCCAGGGAGTTGAGGGCGATGTCAAAAGTTTTGCTCATGGCCTGGATTGGAGTTTAGCACGGTGGGTGATGAACGGGGCAACGCGCTGCGCAGGCGGTGGGAGCTTATAATTGGGCGTTGAGATTCCATATTCGCGAGGGAGGGATGCGGCGATGATTTCGAATCGTTCGGTGCCGACGGATATTGTGCTGCCGCATGTGGTGTACCGGGACGTGGAGGCGGCCATCGCATGGCTGGAGAAAGCGTTTGGATTTTTTGAGCATTACCGCTATGGCGAGCCGGCGAACGGCGCGCAAATGTATTTGGGGGACGCGTGGATTATGGTGGAGAGGGCGCGAGATCGCCGGGCGAGTCCGGCGACGCTGGGGTATGCGACGCAGAGCTTGACGGTGTTTTTAGAGGACGTGGACGGGCAATTCCGGCGCGCGAAAGCGGCGCGGGCGAAGATTGTGGAAGAGCCGCACGAGACGGAGTATGGAGAATATCAATTTGCGGCGGAGGATCTGGAGGGGCATCACTGGCTATTTTCGAGGCACGCGCGGGATCGGAGCCCGGAGGAGTGGGGCGCGAAAATTGCGGAGAGGCGATGACGTCGCGATCCCGAGCGCTGGGTGAAGACGAGGTGGAAATTTCAGGCGATGTCGCCGCTGCGGCGGAGATTGCGGATTGTGAGTGCAGCACTGAGCGCAGCGATGACGGCAAAAACCGCCAGACAGATGAACCATTCGGGATAGAGCTGGCTTCTGGGCACCAGCGAGACGGTGATGAAGAACAGCGGGTTCAAGTATAGCGGCGCTTTCACGATCGAGGGAATCGCAGCCCAGCCGCCGTTTCCGGCGCGATTCTCCAGGCGAGACATGGCGATGCCGAAGATGATGAGGGTGACGACGGTCATGGCGACGACGGTGACGTAGCTGACAGCGGTGGCGTGCACGCTGCGGCGAAAAGCCGAAGACCAGTAAAGACTGATCGCGCTGATGGTGCCAAGAACGATGACGGTGGTGAGCGCCACCATGCTCACGTCCCAAGGTCCCACACCGCCAAAAGCGAATACCGCACTGATCACCGGCATGCCGATGATCAACAGTAGCAGCACGAACATCAGGGAGGCGGCAAATTTTCCCCACCAGATTTGGGTGGGACGCAGCAGCGAGGTCAGCAGGCCTCCCAAGGTGCGCTGCTCCTTCTCAATGGTTAATGCGCCGGCGCTGAAAATGGGAGCGAGGAGCAGCAGCAAAACGAGTTGCGTGTAGGCGAGCGTGAGAAACAGCGCGGCGCCGACTTGCCAGCCCTGCGGCGCTTCATTATTTCCCCAGGCGCTTGTGTAATACGCGACGGTAATCACGGCGCTGAGTGTCAACAAATATAGAGAGGGCAAGATCCAGCCGCGGCGTTCTCTCATGCGTTGACGAAGCTCTTTGCGAATCATCGGATTCATCGAGGCTGGCCTCCGAAGACGGAACGATAGCGTTGCTCGAGGTTGGCGGGGGGACGATCAAATTTGACGACCTGAACCCCGCCGGTAACCAAATGGCGCAGGAATTCGGCGGCTCGCGCCGGCTCGGCAGAAATCTGGACGACGAAGCGCGAAGGCTGAACATCGAGCACGGTGACTCCGGCGAAGGCGGCAGCGTGTTGGGCGGCTGGTGCGGCGTCTTGCAGAACCTCTATTTCGTAAAGGCGCGGTTGCGACGCGTCTTCCTTCCGCAATTCGATTACGGTGCGGCCGCTTTCGTCGGCTTGGTTCTTGCCGTCGGCTATGAAGGCGACGCGGGTGCAGATTTCTTCCAAATCCACAAGAATGTGCGAAGAAATCAGAATCGTAATTCCCTGTTGGTTGAGACGCTTGAGCTGGTTTCGGAGGTCCACACGGGCCATGGGGTCGAGTCCGGTGGCGGGCTCGTCGAGCAGCAGAACTTGCGGGGAGTGGAGGAGCGTTTTGGCGAGGAAGAGGCGTTGCTTCATGCCGAAGGAAAGTTCTTCGACATAACTATCGCGGCGCGGAGCCAGGCCTGAATCCTGCAGCGCTTTGTCCACGACGGAGCGGCGATGGCCGGAGGGGATGCGGAAGGCATCGGCAAAGAATTCGAGAAATTCGAGGACGCGCATATCCTGGTAAAGGCCGGGCTGGTCGGGCATGTAGCCGACGACGCGCTTGACGCCACGGGGATTCGCGGTGACGTCTATTCCCGCGATGCTGGCAGCGCCGGAATCCGGACGAATGAGCGTAGAGAGAATTTTGATCAGCGTGGTCTTGCCGGCGCCATTGGGGCCCACCAGGCCGAAGAGTTCGCCTTTTTCGACGCGCAAGGTGAAGCCATCGAGGCCGCGCGAGCCGTTGTAACGCTTGCGAATTTGATCTACTTCAATCATTTTTCGTCCATGTTGACGATGGTCAGGATTGCTTTGGCGCGAGGTACGGCGGACACGTGCAGTTGCACGACGGGTAGTGGGTCGTCGGAAAGGCCTGCAAAAACGTGGCTAGCCGATCCGGTCTGAATGCCGGAATATGGCAAATCCTCGATCGAGAAAGTGCCCTTTACGGCCGCGCGGGTGGAATTGGGAACTAGGTTCGCGATGCCGCCGTTGGCGAGCTGCACCGTTTTCCAAATCTGCGTGTACGGGAGCGCCGCCAAGTCAATCTCTCCTCCGGCTACGAGATTCGAGATCAAATATCGCCGGTTTGCCGGAAAGTCGAAGTAAGCCGACTGGGAGAACGAGATTCCGGTGTCGTTGCGCAAACTGTTCGTGGAACTCCAGTGGACGGCGCCGCCAAACTTGCGAAATCCCTCGAATTGGAAATCTTGCGTGGACCAGCGGAGCATCGCAGTGACAACGGTGAGCGGCGGACCGAGGTCTACATCCCAACCTTGCTGAGTGCGCTGCTTGTCGGTCATGTCCGCGCCTATTTCAACCTCGGATCGAGCGTCAGGCAAGGCGTTGCGAGCGCCGATGGTCAGCAGATCGTCCTGCACGGAGACGGCAACGTCGCTATGCTCGGGCGAGGAGACGCGGATGGCGACATCCTCCACCGCAACGGGACTACGACTATCCATCCAGTACACGGTGGCGTTATCGAAGGTGTAATTCCTGGGGCGGTGAGCAGAACTGGAAAAATACAAGCTGGCGGCAAACAAGAGAGCCAGGAGACAAGTGGTGAGCCATCCCCATTCCAGTTTTCTGGCGCGGCGCAAAAGAAAAAAGTTCAGAGGGCCGACAACGAGCAAATACGCGGCGAGCCAAATGATCATCCAGCGCAGACGCGGAAACGTGAAAGAAATAGCGACGATATTCAGTAACGGCTGAGACGACCACTGCCCAGCGAGATTGGCAACAAAGTTCGCGAAGCCTGAAAACGCCGCATTGAAGGATTGCTGATCGAGGTCTTTGCTCTCGAGGCTACGCAGCCGATAGATGTGACCGCAGCCGATCGGTATGGCTGCCATGGTGACGGGGCCAGCACGATAGGGAGCGAGAAAATCCTTGTCGGCGATATCCTGCTCGAGGATTACCAGAGTTCCGCCGCCCCGGGCGTAGTCCTCCAGCGCATCGCGCTCCTCTCGAGTAAAACCTGCCAACGGGCCTGCCAGAACGATGGCGCGCGCGAGCGAGTAGGACCACCAGTGCCGGCGAGGAGCGCGAACGGCGGTGACGCGCTGCGCCACAGCTCCCGGCTCCGTGTCGCGAAAGGCGACCTGGGACTCGGCGCTTTGACACTTCGCATCATCGTTGCAATAGACGGCGATAAGAGATTGGTTCTGAACTAAGAATTCCAAATTCTTGAGATCCCGAGTCGTTTGCGCCACGATGCGGCCATCCGACGCTATTGCGGCGACGTCCAGGACGACCCAGGAGGCCTGAGGGAATTGAATGGGAACTTCCACAGCAGCTTGTTGGCCCGCCTGCAGACTGACGCGTTTGGAGAAGTGATCCGAGCGAACGATGCCCCGGCCGCCGTAGGCGTTGCTGGAGCGAACGGTGAACTCGAGGCGTATGGAGTCCGATAGCGAGAGGGCCGGCAAATGGACAACCACGGGCACGGGGACGATGCTCGAGTAGTAGCCGCCGAGGCCAATGCCGTCAATGCGCAGTGAATCTTGCGCACGAACGACGAAAGGCAACAAAAGGGTGACGAGCAAGAGGACCGCGAGTTTCCAGAGCGAGGAAGCGGTTGCAGGGCCGTTTGCCAGAATGGAGTTGCGCGGAACTGCCGTGGTGCGGCTGACCATCGCGTACCTCATCGGTTACTCGCTGGCGGAGTCTACTTTGGTTGCGAGTGATTTGCAATTCGTCGGGCGTGAATGCTGCGGCACAGCTTCCGCACCCCCAGAAAGCGTTATTGACGGGGCGGGGAGGGTGCTGCGGGGAGAATGGGCGTGTCGTTGTGGATATCAAGGGAATGATGTAGGTGCCTGATTCGATTGACCCTTGCTGATTGCGTGTGCTACGGTGTTTGTGGGCGATTTTTTAAAACTTTTTTCCTGGGGGAAAACAATTTCCGTCCTGGCGCTGTTGCTGTACACCAGCCGGCTCGAGACACTGATCACGCAAACGGGTTGGGTGGCGCGCGTAGTACTCTGCATCCTGTTGGTCCTCTCGGTTTTTTCGTGGGCTATCATCTTGCAAAAATCCCAGAAGCTTGGGCAAATTGACAAACAAACCAGAAAATTTTTAGAGATGTTTCGCGCGGGGCGCGGACTGCCTGATCCGGCGACGTTGCGGATGGGGGCGGGCGCGAGTCCCTTGGTGCACGTGTACCAGGCGGGATATCGCGAGCTGGAAGCGCAATTGGGAATGCCGGAGCGGCGTGCGAACGCGCCGGGAATGGCGAGCGCCGCGACGGCAGCGGCTACGATTCCGCGAGTGAAGAGTGCGAACGCGGTTGGCGTGCAGATGCAGGTGGCCGCGGGCGAAGAAGTGCGCGGACTCGAGAAGTGGATGTCCTGGCTGGCGACGACGGGATCGGTTTCGCCGTTCATTGGATTGTTTGGGACGGTGTGGGGCGTGATGGACGCGTTCGCGGGATTGGGAGATGCGGGCGCGGCGAGTTTGCGGGCGGTGGCGCCGGGAATTGCGGAAGCGTTGATCACGACGGCGGCGGGATTGTTCGCGGCGATTCCGGCGGTGGTTGCTTATAACCTTTATTTGGGAAGGATTCGGTCGGTGGCGGCGCGGATGGATAGTTTTGCGGCGGAGTTTGTGGCGAAGATTGAGACGATTTATAGCGCGTAGGGCGGCGATTGCCGGGGCTGGAGGATTAGAAGAGAGGTCCCTCGCTGCGCTCGGGATGACTCGGTGGCCGCGCGGATGGATAGTTTTGCGGCGGAGCTCGTGGCCAAGATTGAGACGATTTATAGCGCGTAGGGCAGTGATTGCCGGGGCTGGGGGACCAGAAGAGAGGTCCCTCGCTGCGCTCGGGATGACAAGGACTGAGAAGAGAGATGCTTCGTCCCGCGAGCGGGACGCAAAATGCGCGCTGCGGTCCCTGCCTGCGTCAGGGCAAGCAGGATGACGGCCGCTCCGTTTAGCGGATTGGGTTAACAAAAAATTATGCCGCAGATACAACGCGAAACCGGGACGTCACTTTCGGAAATCAACATGGTTCCGTTTATTGACGTGGTATTGGTGCTGCTGATTATTTTCATGATCACGGCGCCGATCCTGCAGTCGGGGATCGAAGTGGACGTTCCGAAGACCAAGACGGTGAAAGAGCTGACCGATCAGCGCATGGTGATCACGATTGACAAAGCGCAGCGCGTTTATTTGAACGACAAGCCGGTGAACATCCACGAGTTGGGGGCGCAACTGACTTCGAAGATGAAAGACCCGCAGCATCAGGCTGTGTATGTGCGATGCGACGAGACAGTTCCCTTCGGGAGTTGGGCGACCGTGGTGGATGCGCTGCGGCAGGCCGGCATACAAAACATCAGCGTGGTGACCCAGCCGCTCAGCGAGCGCGCGCAAATTCAGTGAAATGGCTTCCCTGGCCGCAAATCCGGCACCTGACAACCTAAAAGTACCGCTGTCAATATCGCTGGTGATGCACGGCCTGCTGGCGGTGTTGTTTATCGGCTCGGCGATTTATTCCCAGCAAGGCGATTCGTGGGGAGGGCCGGGCGGCGCGATTACGGTGGGCGTGGTGGGGAGTTTGCCGGCGGTGCCGATGCCACGACCGGAAGTGGAAACGGCGAGCCGCGTGGTGGATGAATCGAAGGGGCTTTACAAGACGGAGCCTAAGCCGAAAGAGGTGGTGCCGCCGGACGCGACTCCGATTCCGAAATTCGAGAAGAAAAAGCCGCCGAAGTACGTGACGCGTCCTTCGAAGTTACTGGAGAATCCGACGCCGCCTCCGCCAAACGCGGTGCCGTATGG
Source organism: uncultured Acidobacteriota bacterium (assembly GCA_963804655.1). Taxonomy (GTDB): domain Bacteria; phylum Acidobacteriota; class Terriglobia; order Acidiferrales; family UBA7541; genus Palsa-295. The sequence goes on from CAWDRE010000006.1 coordinate 985,661, forward strand.
AGGGGGCGGGACGCCGACGGTGCCGTACACGTCGTTTGCGCTGGGGCCGGGAAGTTCGACGCAAGCAGGGATGGGATTCGCGGGGCCCGGGTCGGGAAATTTCGGGGAGCGGTTTTCGTGGTACGTGGAGGCGGTGCAGCGCAAGGTGAGCGGGGCTTGGCTGCAATCCACCGTGGATCCGAGCATTCAGTTCGCGCCGCGGGTGGTGGCGACGTTTGATATTTTGCGGAATGGGAGCGTGGTGAATATACAGGTGACGCAGTCGAGCGGGAACCCGTCGGTGGATTCGTCGGCGGTACGGGCAATACGGGATGCCAGCCCGATGCAGCAACTGCCGGCGGCTTATTCGGGGTCGAAAGTTAGCGTGGAGTTTTGGTTTGATTTCAAGAGGTAAGGCAAAACAACGGCAAAAGATTTAACACAGAGGGCACGGAAAACGGCAACGGCGAAAGCAAAACATTAACGCAGAGGACGCAGAGTTCGGAACGCAGAGGGCGCAGAGAAAGGCAACGGCAGAAGATTTAACACAGAGGGCACGGAGAACTGCAAAGAAGAGGACACAGAGAACGGCAACGGCTACAGCACAACATTAACGCAGAGGACGCAGAAAAAGATTAAGAGAGATCCTTCGCTGCGCTCAGGATGACCGTTTTATAATTTATGGCAGGGATGGAAAAGCTGTGCCGAGGATTGCGGGCTAAAACATAGACCATGAGACAAAAACTTGTAATTATTGCGACGTTTTGTATTGCGGTGCTTTTATTTGCGGGGCCGGCTGCGGCGCAGGACTGGTTTAAGACCGGGACTGGGTTGGGAGTCAGCAAGGCGCGTTTGGCGGTGCCGGAATTTGCGGTGCGCCAGGCTACGCCCCCGGCATTGGAAAAAACCTTTCACGACACGCTGTGGGCGGACCTGGACTACTGCGGCATCCTGGATATGGTGAGTCCCAGTTTTTATCCCCCGCAGGTGCCGAGCCAACCGAGCGAAGTGAAATTCGCGGATTGGTCGGGTGCGCCGGCCAACGCGTACATGCTGGCGTACGGGAATCTGACGGCGGATGGCGCGAACCTGGCAGCGGCGGGATTCCTTTCCGACGTACGCAACCCTCAGGCTCCGATCGCGCTGCAAAAAATCTATCGCGGTCCGGCGACGGAGGAAGGCGCGCGAATGCTGGCGCACCAATTCGCGGACGATATCGTGGGGATTCTGAGCGGCGGAGCTCCAGGGATCGCGCAGACACACATCGCGTACGTGAGCACCAAGAGCGGGAACAAAGAAATCTGGGAGATGGATTATGACGGGTCGAATCAGCACCAACTGACGCACCTGAAATCCATTTCGCTGACGCCGCGCTGGTCGCCGGACGCCACGCGGGTCGCGTTCACCTGCTACGTGCCGTTCCGCGGAATCGTCTCGCCGCAGATTTGCATGTATTCGACGGTTTCCGACCGGTTGATTTCGTTTCCGAGATATCGCGGGTCGAACAGTTCGCCGGCATTTTCGCCGGATGGAACGCAGATCGCGTTCATGTCCAGCCTGAGCGGTGATCCGCAGATCTACGTCTCGGATGTAAACGGCGGAGGATTGAAGCGAATCACATTCGCGGCGGGAGTGAGCACGTCGCCGGCGTGGAATCCGAAGACCGGGAAACAGATCGTGTTCGTGAGCGACAGGGCCGGGGATCCGGTGCTGTACCTGGCGAATGCGGATGGAACGGACGTGCAGAAGCTGGATATGCCGGACATGGGATACGTGGTGGATCCGGCATGGTCACCGAATGGACAACTGCTGGCATTTAGCTGGCGACGACCGAGCGGCAACTTCGATATCTATATTATGGACATTGTGAGCCGGCAACTCGTGGAATTGACGCGGGATGCGGGACGCAATGAACGTCCGAGCTGGGCGCCGGACGGGCGGCATCTGGTATTCGAATCCACGCGCACCGGGACGCGGCAGATCTGGTCCATGCTGGCGGATGGCAGCTTGCCGCGGGAATTGACGTACGAGGGCCAGAACGAATCGCCGAACTGGTCACCCAAATAACGCAGCGCACATCCATATTTCCACGGCGCGTTGTCGCGGCGAGCGATTTTTTTGCGGGCCATGTACACGAATATAGCCGGCAGGAGCAGGAATTTCCTGCGCACCGCCGAGTAACTCGTGAAACCACGAAGGAGGCAATCCATGGAAGTAAGCAGTAATCGAAAGCTCACGCTCTTGCTGGGGACGCTGGCGGTGTTTGTATTTGTGGGTGGTTGCAAGAAGCAGGTGGCCACCACGCCTCCGGCGAGCACCCCACCGGCGCCATCGGCGGCACAGCCAACGGTGACGCTGAACGCGGCACCGAGCATGGTGAAAAGCGGCGATACGGTCACGCTTACCTGGACGTCCACGGACGCGACGGATGCGGACATCGAGCCGGGCGTGGGCAAAGTGGCATTGCAAGGTTCCACGCCCGTGAATCCGAGCGACTCGACGACGTACACGATCACGGCGACGGGACCGGGCGGAAGCGCCACGGCCACCGCACGCGTGACGGTGAACGCCGGGGAGCAGCCGCCGGCGGCAGGCGCTCCGAACATGAGCGAATTGTTCGAGCAGAACGTGAAGGACGCATACTTCGACTTCAACAAGTCCGATATCCGTGGCGACGCGCGCGAAGTGTTGACGAAGGATGCGGAGTTCCTGCGTTCGTACCCGCAAGTGAGGGTGACGATCGAGGGCCACTGCGATGAGCGCGGCTCGACGGAATACAATATCGGGTTGGGCGAGCGCCGGGCGCAGGCAGCGAAAAACTATCTGATCTCGCTGGGGATCGGCGCGGACCGGATGGATACGGTGAGTTGGGGCAAAGAGCGGCCATTCTGCACCGAGCACACGGAAGAGTGCTGGCAGCAGAACCGGCGCGCGCACTTTGTCGCGGCGCACTAAGGAACAGGCGGACTGCAGTATCTCGCGAGCGTAGGGGCGGGCTCGGCAACGTCGTCCGGAACGCAAAGGACGCGTCTGAGAGCTGCCCCTACAAATGCGAGGCGACCGAAGGCCGCGAAATTCGGCTTGAACCGCTCCCAGCCATTTAATTTAAGTTATGCTCATTCCAGGAGGCATTTCTATGCGCACAAAATCGGTGGCGCTGGCGGCTGCTGCGGTGTTGGTTGGCGCGGTCGGCGGCTCGATGCTGAGTCCGCGGCCAACGGGCGCGGTTTCTCGAGAGATTATCCAGCTGCAGGAGCAGGTGGCACAGCTGCTGCAGGGACAACAGGCGATGCGCAGCGCGATTGACGCGAATAATGCCTCGATGCACACGCTGGTGCAGCAGTCGCTGGATTCGGTGAACGGATTGAACGCGCAGATGGGCACATTGCAGAAGAACGTGCAGGAAGCGACGGCCAATAACAGCGCGAAGATTGACGCGATGGCCACGCAGACGCAGGGGGTTTCCGATAATTTGCAGGACGTGCAGGCGCGCGTGGGCAAAATCGCGACGCAGCTGGGCGATATTCAGAGCACGCTGCAGAGTATTGACGGCAGGCTGGCGGGCGGAGCCGCACCTGTGCCGGGCGGCACCGTGCCGCCGGGAGCCGCCGGGGCGGGCAGCGCGCCGCCGACGGCAGCACCGAACGGGGCTGGGAATGCGGGCTCCGGGATGCCGGGAATTACCTCGGACACTCTATATCAGAACGCGCTGAGGGATTTCACCACGGGCAATTACGATTTGTCGCGGCAGGAGTTTGGCGATTACGTGAAGCAATTCCCTTCCACGGACCTGGCTTCGAATGCGCAATTCTACCTGGGCGAGATTTCTTATCAGCAGGGCGATTACAAGGACGCCATCGCGCAGTACAATCTGGTGCTGACGAACTATCCGCAGAGTTACAAGCAAGGAGCTTCGTTGCTGAAGAAAGCGCTGGCCGAACTGGAATTGGGAGCGCGCGCGAGCGGCGTGCGCGATCTGCGCGAAGTGGTCCGGCGATTCCCCAGTACGGATGATGCGCGACGGGCGCAGGCGAAGCTGAAGGAATTGGGAGTTGCGAGTAGTTCGCGGTCAACCGCGCCGCATTGAGATTAGCTCCGCGGCGGGCCCGGTTCGCTGAAGCGGTGCCGGCCGCTGGATCATTCAACCGCATCTGCTTTCCGCCAATCAGGATGGCCGCGCGTACCTCCTCTGAACTTCGTCTCCCCGGTGTTTGCTGTATAGAAATTCCGATTGTGCACACCTAGAATTATCGCGTCGGCCCAACATTGGAAATTCCAGGAGGACTTTATGCCAGCGAAAAAGGGATCCAAGCGTAAGTATGGAAAAGCGGCGGGTAGGAGCGTGGAGCGCGCGATGCGGCGGGAAAAGCGCGGGACGCTGCGATCCGGCAAGGGTGGCAAAGGCGGCCGGGTGACCAGCCGCAAACAAGCGATTGCGATCGGGCTTTCCGAGGCGCGGAAGCGGGGAGCTAAAGTTCCGCGGAAAGCATCCAGCTAAACTCTTCGGGAAATTGCTTGAGCTGCGCTGGGGTGGCCCGCACGTATACGCGATCAGGCGCGCAGATAGTCGGGGCGCCAATCACGAATCAATTGCTTGATGGCTTTGCGGTCCTGGAGATTTTCGGCCAGGACTTTGCGGGCGAGGTCCGGAAGTTCGGCGTCGCCGGCGAAGCGGAGCGCGACCAGCTGGCTGACAGTGAAATCAGGGATGCGCGGGCGCAGGTCGGCTGGGAGCAGACTCTGGAGACGCAGCTGCATTTCCAGACGGATCACGCGGTCTTGCACGGCGAGCGCGAACATGCGGGCGTAGAGGGCGAGCAAGAGCAGCGCCAAGGCTACGAGAGCGCCGATCACTGAGTTCACGGAAAGGAAGTGCAGGACTCGCATCAGGGACGACACCAGGTTGATGAACAGCATAGGCAGAATGAAGAAGTGGAACACCGGAACGAACTTCGAGTGATTGGCGAAATTTTGAGTTTGGGGCATTGAGCGCCTCCGGGATTTGCGGTGGTTGTGCGGGGCGATTCTAGCAGAGATTGGCGAGTTGCCAATCGTGAGGATTGCTGCGGTTTTTGCGAGGCGAGGCAAGCCCGCCGTGGCGGGCAGGCCTCGCTTGGGCGATTCGCGCGATGCTTGCGCTGAGACGGCGGCGGCCCTTCGTTGCTCAGGATAAACAAGCCGCCGCACTCCCAGATGATTTCGCGTTGGCATTTCTGATCGTCCACGTTGTTGACATTTCGTCGCACGGAGCGGGGGCGGGTCTGAGACCCGCCCCTACTTCTCGAAATTTGGAATCCCAGTAAAATTTAAATTGCTCTTGCGGGGCGGCGCTCGATATCACGCCGCGGCGGGGGCGGTCGCGGTGGCGTGCTTTGGGTCTGTGAGACGTGCGGCTGCTTTCGCGCGCGGTTTATTTCGCGCTGCGGGTTAGTTCGGCTATACTCAGCGGTTCAGGGCAATCTCGCGAAGAGGCAGGGACACATGTCAGTGAACAAGGCGATTCTGGTGGGACGATTGGGCCGCGATCCGGAGACGCGATTTACCGGAGGCGGGCAGGCGGTGGCGAACTTTTCGGTGGCGACGGACGAGACGTACAAAGACAAGAACGGGGAGCGGCAGAAGCGCACCGAGTGGCACAAGATCGTGGTGTGGGGCAAGCAGGCGGAGATCGCGCAGCAGTATCTGAAGAAGGGCTCGCTGGTTTTCATCGAGGGGCGGATTCAATCGCGCGAGTGGCAGGACAAGGAAGGCCAGAAGCGGACGAGTTTTGAAATTGTGGCGACGAACTTCCGCATGCTGGGCGGACGCGCGGATGGAGCGGCGGCGGGAGCTGGAGCGAGCGCGTCACACGGTGGCGGCGGCTTTGGCGGCGGGCGTCCTGCGGCGGATCCGGATATGGAAGGCGGGCCGGTGCATGATGAGCCGAGCGGAGCCGGGCCGGAGATTTCGGACGAGGATATTCCCTTCTAGGATTTTGCGGAGAAGGGCGATGAGCTTCTCGGCGGAATTGCAGCGAAAAGCAGATCCCTGCCTGCGGCAAGCAGGCCTCGCTGCGCTCGGGATGACATTCGCATTACCTTTTCCGCGAACTGTACGGACTTACCCTAACAAAGAGCAAAGTCGTCACGCAGACGCTGGCGTTGTGCCCTACTCTTTTGCGTCGCAAAGCCTTGCCGCAGGCAAGGCAGCTCCCACGGACTGGAAAAAGAGCCGGCGGGACGCCGGCTGTACCGGCTTAGGATTTATTTTTTGGGCTGCGAAATGCTGTACGGCGACCTTTCGATCAGGAGCCGCGCTTCGTCGGGATTGGTCTTCAGCAAATCGAACGAGAACACACCGCCAGGGCCGCCTGTGATTCTGATGCGGAAGTAATAGGTCTTACCGGCTTGCGCGTCCAGATCGTTCAGAGTAATCAGCTGGGCGCCGGCGAATTTGGACTGCCAGCGCGCGCACAGATGATGCTCGCCCGGTACAACCGCAGTGAAGAAATAGGAGTTAGCGTGGTTCGCGCCCACCCAGGCGCCATCCACCGCGACCCTGACGATGAATTTGTTGATTACACTAACGTCTTGAGTCTGCACGAAATACACGAGCGCCTTGCTCGAATCGTGCGTGGGAAGGTGCTGGCCCTGGTAATCGAACTTTACGTTAAAGTTCACGTTGGCTGGTCCGCAGGCGTCCTCTGGTTGGGAAAGTGGAATATTGGTTTGCGCCCAGGAGGCAGATGCAAGTAAGAAGATTACGAAGAGGATCCCAATCGCCTGTTTCATCGTTTGCTCCTTCTGCGGCGAGTCTCGGCACACCACGACCGTCCGCATTCTTTCCTGCTGGATGCTGGTCAATGCCGCGAACTAGTGCGGGGGCGGATGCTGCGCTTCGTCTTTCTTGCGTTGTTCGTCAATGCGAGCCATGAAGGCATCGAACTTGGGCAATTGCTCGGGAGTGAGAATGGCGCGGATACGCGCGCGGCCTTGCTGGCGCAACTGGTCGCGCTGCGCGTCGGCGGGAGCGTAGGCGTCGCGGATTTTTGCTTTGGTGTCGTCCACGATGGCGCCGAGTTGCTGCTGCTGGCCGGCAGTGAGCTGCAACTCGCGCGTGAGGTCGGCGACGAATTGGGTGTGCGACGGAGGTCCGGGCGGATTCTGATGGCCCCAGACGCGTTCGCCCCAGAGATGGTTGCCGACTCCGCCGAGCAGAACGCCAAGAATGAAGACCACCAGAACCAGGATGGCCGCTTCGCCGCGTGTTTTACTATTTTCCATGATCGGTTTCCGCCATCAGTAGCAGGACGTCATCGGCGCTGGCCGGCACGGACGAGTGATCCGGGACAAGCTCCGGAAGTTTATTGGTGGCCAGCAGGGACTGGTCCTGCTGGTATTGATTGTGACGCGAGACGTCAAAAGTGACGAGCAGCACGAGAGCGAAGGCCGCGGTGGCGGCGAAGCGCCAGGCAAACGAAACGAACGACTGCCAGACGGATTTGCCTTCCTGCGAATGAAGCTCGCTGCGAATGCGCGCCATTACCATGTGGCTGAATCCGGGGCCGGGATCGGCGGCGGGTTCGGCGACAGCAAGTAGGCGAGTACTGAGCACGGCATCGTCGAGAGCGGCGCGGCATCCCGAGCAGGATTTCAGGTGCCCGGCGAGTTCCGCGGCTTCGGCGCCGCTCAGCTCGCCATGGAGATGATCTTCCAGGGCGGCTTCGTACTGGCGACATGCTGTACTGCTATATTCTGGGTTCATGCTCATTGGTCTTTATCCTTTCCTGCCTTCAGGTCCCTTGCCAGGTTCCGGCGGCTGATTGGGGCTGGTCTTCAGCCTACGGCGATAAACATCCATCAATCGAGCACGAGCCCGGAACAGTCGCACCTTCACGGTATTGACGTTGAGGTCGAGAATTTCCGCTAATTCCTGCACCGAAAACCCTTCCACTTCCTTGAGAACGAGAAGTTCACGATCCTGCTCCGGCAGCTTTTCCATCATGCGCGCGAGAAGGTCGCGAGCTTCGGCGCGATCCATGGGGCTGGCGGGCGGACGGTCGGCGGAGACTACGCCGTCCAGGCGCGAGACCTGCTCTTCGGAAAGATCGGCTTCATAGACCAGCGGCCGGACTTTCTTTTTGCGCAGGTAGTCCCAGCATTCATTGACCGAAATCTTATAAAGCCAGGTGGAAAAGGCCGCGCGCTGGTCAAAGCGCTTCAGCGAGACAAAAACTTTCAGGAAGACCTGCTGGACGACGTCTTCCACATCTTCGCGGCGGCGCAAAATGCCGCTCACCAGTCCGAACACCCGCTGCTGATGCCGGCGGATGAGCTCCTCGAAAGCAGCTTCCTCGCCGCTCTGAGCCAAGCGGACCAGTTGCCTTTCTTCCTCGCCCTTTTCGCGCCGGCTGACCGGAAGCGAAATGGCGGAAGCGCTGGCTGCCATACCCTTTGGGACGTCAGGCATCGGTTTTTGGTTACAGGGGAAGTGAGGAACGGCTTCCCCGGAGCACAAATCTGTTGTTGCACGAGTCAGAGTAGCATGTGACAATACCGCCCATGATAATCGGAGAGCGCATCCGTCTGCTACGTGAAACCAAGAAACTTTCCCAAGGCGACATCGAGAAGCGAACCGGGCTTCTGCGGTGTTACATCTCGCGCGTCGAGAACGGCCACACCGTTCCGGCGATCGAAACGCTAGAAAAGCTGGCACGCGCCATGGAAGTGCCACTGTACCAGCTTTTTTACGACGGCGAGGAGCCACCCGTACTGCCGAACTTGCCAAAGCGGAAGTCGGCGGACGATATCGCGTGGGGAAGCCGTGGGAAAGAAGCGCGTGTCCTGGGCCGTTTCCGCAGATTACTGGGCCGAATAGACGAAGGCGACCGACGGTTGCTTTTGTATATGGCGCAGAAAATGGCTAACCGCTAAGAATCTTCTCCTGGAAGGTTCGGCTGGCGGGCAAGGGCTAACGTTATTCCCACTCGATGGTGCTGGGGGGTTTCGAGCTGATGTCGTAAACGACCCGGTTGACGCCGGGGACTTCGTTGACGATACGCACGGAAATCCGCTCCAGTACTTCACGCGGCAAACGGGTCCAATCAGCGGTCATCGCGTCTTGTGAGTCCACCACGCGCACGACGATAGTGTATCCGTACGTGCGCCCATCGCCCATTACCCCCACGCTTTGCACCGGCAACAACACCGCAAACGCCTGCCAAACCTTTTCATAGAGACCTGCCCGACGGATTTCCTCGACGACCACAGTGTCCGCGCCGCGAAGCGTTTCGAGCTTTTCGCGCGTGACAGCGCCCAACAGACGGACGGCGAGGCCGGGTCCGGGGAACGGATGCTTCACGAGAATCTCTTCCGGAAGGCCCAATTCCCTGCCAATTTGGCGGACTTCGTCTTTGAAGAGGTCGCGCAGGGGCTCGATCAGGCCGAAGGGCATGTCCGCGGGAAGGCCGCCGACGTTGTGATGGGACTTTATGACGGCGGAGGGGCCTTTCACCGAGACCGATTCGATTACATCCGGATAGAGCGTGCCTTGCACGAGGAATTTCACGGGCAGACTCCCGCCGGCCGAGCTGGCGAGGAGTTTGCGTTGCTCTTCGACGAAGACGGCGATGAATTCGTTGCCGATGATTTTGCGTTTTTGCTCGGGGTCGGTGACGCCAGCGAGCTTGCCGAGGAAGCGCTCGGAAGCGTCCACGCCGATGACATTCAGGCCGAGACGCTGGCGCAGCAGTTCCAAAGTTTCTTCGTATTCACGGGCGCGGAGCAGGCCGGTATCCACGAAGACGTTGGTGAGGCGGTCGCCCATGGCGCGATGGACCAGCGCGGCGGCCACCGCAGAGTCCACTCCTCCGCTAAGCGCACAGATGGCGCGGGCGCCTTCCGCTTGTTTGCGTATAGCATCCACGGTGGCGGAGATAAAGCCGGCGCGATTCCAATTCTTCTTTGCGCCGCAGATATCAAAGACGAAATTGTGCAGAATCTCGCTGCCGCGGTCAGTGTGATTCACTTCGGGGTGAAATTCCACGCCGTAGTATTTCTTTTCGGCGTGCTCGACGGAGCCAATGGCGTTGGCGGTGCGCCCGGTGATGGTGAACCCGGGCGGAACTTCCAGGACGTGGTCCCCGTGACTATTCCAGATTTTCAGATGGTCGGGAATTCCGGCGAAAAGTTGCGAAGCGCAGGCGATATCGAGTTGCGCGGGACCGTATTCGCGGCGCGGCGCCGGGGCGACTTTGCCGCCGAGAGTGTGCGTGAGCCATTGCATGCCGTAGCAGATGCCGAGAACCGGAATGCCGAGGTTGAGGACTTGCGAGTCGCAGTGGGGCGCGTCTTTATCGTAAACCGAACTAGGGCCGCCAGAGAGGACGATGCCTACGGGTTCGAGCGCGCGGATTTCTTCCAGTTTGGCGGTGCAGGGGAGGATGGCGGAGAAGACTTGCTCTTCGCGTATGCGGCGGGCGATTAACTGAGTGTATTGGCCGCCGAAATCGAGGACGACAATGCCGTGTTTGGTGCTCACCGTGCCTCCGGTGTCTTTTTGTGCGGCTGATGCGGTGATCGTCATTTGTAGGACCGTCCGTATTGCAAAGTGTTGAGCGGCTACCTGCGGTTCCGGCTTCGAGATCGGCAGTGAAGAGAGATCCCTCGCTGCGCTCCCTTCCTTCGTCAGGGCGGCATGACATTTCGCTCTTGCTCTCGCCAACCGCGAAATCGTTCCTGATTACCTCAAGACGATGTTCACGAGCTTTTTCGGGACGACTACAGTTTTCACTACTTGCTTGCCGTCTATCAGGATGGCGATGCGCGGGTCTTTCAGGGCGCGCTCGCGCGTTTCATCCTCGCCCAGGCCGTCATCTACCAGGATTTTGCCGCGCAGGCGGCCGTTGATCTGGATGATCACTTCGAATTGCTCTTCGCGGGCGAGGTCTTCGCGATAGGCGGGCCATTTTTCTTGCGTTAAACCCTGCTGGTGGCCCAGCATTTGCCAGAGCTCTTCGGAAATGTGCGGAGCCATCGGCGCAAGCATCAGAAGCAGAGATTCCAGCACGCGCTTCAGGATCATGGGGCTGATGTCGGCGTCCAGGGGCTCCTGCGCGTGGATTAAGTTGGCAAGCTCCATCAGCAGGGCGACGGAAGAATTAAAGTGCCAGCGAATTTCGAAATCGTTGGTGACGCGCTTCAGCGTTTGATGAACTCGCCGCACCAGAAGTTTTTCCTTGGCGGTGGCGGTGGAGAGGTCGGTTTTCTGCGTGAGATCAGTCTGGATATCGCGCAGGCGATCGGCATGTTTTGCAATCAGGCGATAGACCTTGTTGAGAAAGCGCGTGGAGCCTTCGATGGCTTCCTCGCTCCACTCCAGGTCTTTTTCCGGCGGCGCGGCGAAGAGGGTGTACATGCGTCCGGTGTCGCAGCCGTATTTATCGGCCATATCAATCGCGCCGACGACGTTGCCGCGGGATTTGGACATGGCGACGCCGCCCTTTTGCACCATGCCCTGGGTGAACAGGCGGGTGATCGGTTCGCTGTGAGTGACGAGGCCAAGGTCGCGCATCACTTTGCAGAAAAAGCGTGAATAGAGCAGGTGCAGGATGGCGTGGGTGATGCCGCCGACGTACTGGTCAATGGGAAACCAGTAGCTGACTTTCTCTTTATCGAAAGGCGCGTGATCGTTGTGAGCATCGGCGTAGCGATAAAAGTACCAGGAGGAGTCCACGAATGTATCCATGGTGTCCGTCTCGCGGCGCGCCGGGCCGCCACATTTCGGGCACGCGGTGTTAACGAATTCAGGAGAGCTGGCGAGCGGCGACTGTCCTTCCCCGGTGAGAGTGACATTTTCCGGGAGACGCACGGGAAGCTGGTCGTCGGGGACCGCAACGATACCGTCTTTTTCGCAGTAGACGATCGGGATGGGAGTGCCCCAATAACGCTGGCGCGAAACGCCCCAGTCTTTCAGGCGATAGGTGGTCTCGCCGACGCCGAAATTTTTGGCAGCTGCGTCGGAGGTCATTTTTTCGAGAGCGTGGCCGGTGGTGAGCCCGGAGTAGGGGCCGGAATCAACGAGGCGCCCGTATTCGGTATAGGCCTCGGACATACGATCGAGGCGGAGCGGGACGCCGTTCAGCGGCTGCACGACGATCTTGATGGGCAGATGATATTTCTCGGCGAATTCGTAATCGCGCTGGTCGTGCGCGGGGACGCACATCACCGCGCCCGTGCCATATTCCGCGAGAACGAAATTCGCAACCCAGATGGGGATGTGCGCGCCGGAAAACGGATTCACCGCAAAACGCCCGGTGAAGAAGCCTTCCTTTTCAGCAATGGCAATGTCCGCGGCTCGCATACTTTTCTGGCGCATGGCCTTGAGCTGCGCTTCCATCGCGCCACTGCCCGGAACACCGGTGAGCAATTCGGCCAGCTTGGGATGTCCCGCGGAAATTACCACGGCGGAAGCGCCGTAGATGGTGTCCACGCGGGTGGTAAAAACTTCCAGCGAGACGTCGTTCATCTGGGAGACGGCGAATTTGACGCGGGCGCCCTGCGATTTGCCGATCCAATTGCGCTGCATGGACAGGACGCGCTCAGGCCAGCCGGCTTGGAGCTGCTTCATGTCGTCGAGGAGTTCGTCGGAATACTGGGTGATGCGGAAAAACCACTGCTCGAGCTCTTTGGATTCCACGAGAGTGGTTTCATGGCGCCAGCAGTAACCGTCAATCACCTGCTCGTTGGCCAACACGGTGCAGCATTCCGGGCACCAGTTCACCTTGCTCTTCTTGCGGAAAGCGATGCCCTTTTCGAACATGCGCAGGAAGAACCACTGATTCCAGCGATAGTATTCCGGATCGCAGGTGGCGAATTCGCGCCGCCAGTCGTAGCTGAAACCGAAGCGGCGGAGCACGCGGCGAAAATCAGCGATGTTTTCTTCGGTCCAAACGCGCGGAGCGGTGTGATTTTTAATGGCAGCGTTTTCGGCGGGCAGGCCGAAGGCATCAAAGCCCATGGGGTGCAGGACGTTGAATCCGCACATGCGCTTGTAGCGGGCGACGGCGTCGCCAATGGTGTAATTGCGCATGTGGCCCATGTGCAGCGTGCCGGAGGGGTAAGGCAACATCTCCAAGGTGTAATACTTGGGACGCGAGGCGTCGTTATCCACGGCGTGGAAGGCGCCCTGCTCTTCCCACACTTTCTGCCACTTCGCTTCGATTTGCGCCGGATCGTAAATGGGATGTTTGTGGTCCGAATCGGCCAAGTTCACTTTCCTCGCGAGCGTGATTTCGATTTTGCTTTCCTTTTGTTTTTAGAAGCTTTGCGAGCGGAGCGCGAGGATTTCGCGCGCTTCGGCTTGCTGCGATGGGGGCGCGGCTTCATGCCATTGCCGGTGGCCGTGACTTCGCGGCCGAGAAGTTTCCAGAGAGCAGCGACGTTGCGGCGGTCATCGCCGGGCTTATCAATCGGCGTTTCGAGAATAAAGGCGCGGCCGGCCAGAAGCGCGTGATTCAGGATACGGCCGAAGGCTTCCAGGCCGATTTTGCCCTTGCCGATGTGCTCGTGGCGGTCTACGCGCGAGCCGTGATGAGTCTTGGAGTCATTGACGTGAATTACGTGCACGCGATCGAGGCCTACGGTGCGATCAACGGCCTGAAGGGTCTTGTCCAGGCCTTCGGCGGTGCGCAGGTCCCAGCCCGCGGCAAAGGTATGCGCGGTGTCAATACAGATGCCCAGCGGAAGATCGGGCGTCGCGTCCAAGATGGCGCGAAGTTCTTCGAAACGCGAGCCGATGGAAGTGCCCTGTCCGGCGGTATTTTCCAGCAGGATTTTCAGGTCGCCGAGTTTCAGGCCGCGCGCGGCTTGTTTCAGGCCTTGCGAGATGGAAGAGACGGCCGCTTCGGGAGAACTTTCGCGGCCGCTGCCGGGGTGCGCGACGAGATAGTCGGCGCCGAGAGCGATCGCGCGCACCAGTTCCTGATGGAAAGCCTGCACGGAGCGCGTGCGCAGGACGGGATTCGGCGAAGCGAGATTGATCAGGTAATTATCGTGAATGACCAGGGGGCCGAGGCCCAGTTCCTTGCGGCGCGCACGGAAGCGAGTGGCTTCCGCTTCGGCAATGCGGGCGCCGCCGCGCGTCCACATACGCGGGCTGGAGGAAAAAATTTGCAGGGCATTGGCGCCGAGGCCGTGAGCAATTTCAAGCGATGCGGAGATGTCTCCCGCGATGGAAGTATGGATGCCGATGCGGATGCTGCCGTCTTTCCAGGCGGGAATTTCGGGGGGAGGAGGCGCTTCCGGGCGGTACTCGTCTGCGGCGTCGAAGGTCAGGATGAATCTGTCGTTTTCTTCCGCCATTCCCTCAGGGTGTCCGGGTGCCCGACGAGCGCAGGCGGCGGGAGGCGCATCCAGGCGCTTCGCGCACGACTGCTGAAACACTTATTTTAGCGGAAACGGCGGATTCGCGCAAACGGTCCTTTCAGGAGCGCGGAAGTGGAGTGGGAGAATATTTAGCGCTGGGGTGGTTTGGCTGTAGCTGACGTGGAATTCGCGGCGGATGGGGCGGGCGTCGGCGAGACGTTGGAGGCTGAGGCGGGATTGCTGCTGGGCGCCGGGGAGGACGTGGTGGTGGATCCGGACGGAGTGGTGTGGGTCAGAGGCTTGGGCGCGTCCACGCCGGCGGTGCTGGAGCCGAGGCCCAGTTTTTGCAGGCTGGGAGCGTCGAGTTTGCCGCTGGCGTTCATGCCGTTGTCCGATTGAAATTTTTGCAGGGCGGCGACGGTGTTCGAATCCCATTTGCCATTCGGATCGCCCTGGTAATAGCCGCCGCGCGACAGAGCGGACTGGATTTCGGAAATGCGCTCGGGCGTGGGCGCTTTCTGGAACGACTGACGCCGGGAGCTGTGATGGTGGTGAGTGGATTTCTTTTTGCTGGTAGAAGCGGACGATTGGGAGGATGTGGACGGCGCGGCGGCGCTGGACTGCGGGGGCGCTAACGCCGAGACAGCGGGCGACGCATGCGCGGAGAGCGCGAGCGCTAGAGTTGCGGATGCCGCGAAGAGCGATCGTGCGTTGTGAAGAATTTTCATTTGTGTTCGCTTCAGTTCCCTGCCGCGCGGTGCATTTGTGTTTGTGTTGCGAGGCCCGCGCCGGGCAGTCCTCTTATTATGAGGATTTTGCGGTTTGGCTCAAGCCGGGACATTGCGCGCGGCGCGTATTGGGTAACCCGGTTTGGCAAGTTGGTTGGATGCGGGATTGGGCTGAGGAGTTTGGCGGGGTGGTCTAAGGTATGACAAGAGCGCAGTGGTAGAGATTCGTGGAGACCGACGTCAGCCGGCGGGACGCCTGCCCACCGGCAGGCGGGCCGGCGCTGTGATTTCAGCGGCGCGGATTGCGAAGGATTCGATCGTATGCAAAAAGGGGCGGGTCTGAGACCCGCCCCTACGGGATCTCGGAAGATTTGCATGCGGGCTGTGCGCCGGGGCGCTCCAGCGCGCGGTGCTCGTGCTGCGGCTGCTACTGCCCTGCTGGGACAGCGCCTGCCAAGAACAGGGTTAGGACGCGGTCGGCGTCGCCGCGGCGCGCTACTTTGAACAGCACGTCCTGGCCGGGATGAAGCTTGGCCATTTCGGTTTTGTAATCGGCCATGTTGGTGACCGGCACGTGATTGATTTCCGTGATCACGTCGCCGCGCGCGAAGTCAATATCTTCGGCAAAGGTGGCGGGCTCGACTTCGGTGACGACCACGCCGGTGGTCTTGCCCATGCCGAGTTTGTGGGCGAGGTCGGGAGTGAGATCCTCGACGTGCAGGCCGAACTGGCCGGGCGTGTCTTGCTGATCGGGCTGATCATCGGGGGTCTGCGCGGTCTGCGGGAAAATCTTGGAGCGGTCCGCGACGACGAGCGCCACTTCCTTGGCCTGTTTATTGCGGATGTAACGGACTTGCACGGACTGGCCGATGGCAGTATCCGCGATGGGATTGACGAGGTCGGCGCCGGTGCGGACGGGCTGGCCGTTGACGTCGGTGATGACGTCGCCGGGCTGCAGGCCGACTTTTTCGGCGGGGCTGCCGGGCTCGATGGCCTCGACGACGATGCCGTAGGGCGCGCCAAGTTCCTTCAGGAGCACTGGATTATTGCTGCGATCTTCCTGGAAAGTGATGCCGATGGAGCCGCGCGTTACTTTACCTTTGGTGATGAGGTCGTTGTAAACGCGAATGACGGTGGTGGACGGAAGCGCAAAACCGACGCCTTCGAAGCCGCGGCTGCCGGTGTAGATGGCGGTGTTGATGCCGATCACTTCGCCAGCCATATTGACCAGTGGGCCGCCGGAATTGCCGGGGTTGATGGCGGCGTCCGTCTGAATGAAGCGCTGGAATTGATGGCCGACGTTGGAGCGATCTTTCGCGCTGATGATTCCGGCGGTGACGGTGGAGTTCAGGCCGAAGGGGCTGCCAAAGGCGAGAACCCAGTCGCCGACTTGCACGCCGTCTGAATTACCGAGCTTGGCGATGGGAAGATCGTGGTCGGCGTCAATCTTAACGACGGCGAGATCGGTTTCTTTATCGAAGCCGATGACGCGTCCGTTGTATTTGGTGGGGTCGCCGTCGAGCGCGACTTGAATTTTGGTGGCCTGATCAATGACGTGATCGTTGGTGAGGATGAAACCCTTTTTGTCCACCAGGACGCCGGAGCCGAGGCTGCGTTCCGCGTCGGGGCTGTTATCGGGCGAGTCGAAGAAACGGTCGAAAAAGTCCTGGAAGGGGTCGCCGAAATCTTTCGGTTTTTTGGATTCACCCTTGGGCTTTTCGATGACCTGGGTGGTGGAGATGTTTACCACCGCCGGGCCGAGCTTTTTGGAGATGGCTGAAAAGGAATTCGAGAGATTGACGGGATCGGGGACGACCAGGAGCGCGGCGCCGCTGGAAGTCTGTCCGCGGGTGGCCTGCGCGTGCCCGGAGATTAAAGTGCCGATCATGATGCCGATGCCGAGCGTGACGGCTACGAGGAGAGAGGCGAAAATTTTGCGGCGGCGCATCCAGGTGATTAATTCAAGAAATTCAATGCCCATCCTCGTGCTCCTTTGAAAATGGATCCTGTGAACCGCGGACAAGGATGCTGCGCGGAACGCGGCGAAGGATGAGTATAGCACTCTATGGGAGACGGGGAGAGACGACGGATTTGGAGGATGCCCACATAATTAAGGTGGGAGCGATACGAGGCGAGGCTGGGAGGCGTGGATTACGTCACGGCGGTGGGAGAGAGCGAGCTTATCTGCTGAAGCCGCTCGGGAACGGCGGGAATTGTTTTCTTCAGTCAAGGCAAGAGCCGGCGGGACGCCTGCCCACCGGCAGGCGGGCCGGCTCTACGAAAACCGCCGTCGTACGTGGAGCCGTTGGCGGTTAGCCTTCGGGCTCCGAGGAGTCTTCCGGGCCGTCTAGAAACTCTGGAACGCGGAGGCCGTTGGGAGTGCCCACGCCTTCTTCCCAGGCGATGTTGTCCAGCGAGGTGTCTCCTGGGGTGCCATCGAGTTTTTTCTGAGCGCGACGTTCAGCTTTGGCGCGCGCTTTATCCTGGCGCTTCATTTCCTTCTGCCGCTTCTTGAATGTGGTCGTCATTTGTTCTTCCCCCGGTTAAGTGCCGACGATTTCGCATCCAGAAAAATGTGAGGATGCGCGTGTTACCAGCGAGGCTCGCGCGGCTGGCGCGCGGTTTCGCGATAATCTTCGTTAGAAAACTTTTCCTTGCCCCGGCCGCCACCGCCCCCGCGATTGCCGCCGCGGTCTCCGCCGCCCCCGCTCCCGCCGCTGCCGCCACGAGGACCGCGCGGGCCGCCGGATTCAGACTTGGGCCGAGCTTCGTTGACCTTCAAATTTCTGCCGCCGACATCCTTGCCGTCGAGCGCGGCGATGGCCTTGGCCGCTTCTTCGTCATTGGGCATTTCCACGAAGCCGAAGCCACGGGCGCGGCCGGTTTCGCGATCGGTGGCCACATGCACGCGGGCCAATTGACCGAAAGGCTCGAAGAGCGCGCGAAGATCGGCGGCGGTGGTCTGAAAGCTCATATTACCCACAAAAAGGTTCTTCATCCTGGTTCTCCTGAGCGGCCCACAATCGTTACGAAAAAAAACGCGCAAATACCCGGCCGAATTCGCATGCCCGTAGCGTTTGAAGAATGAATCGCGCTTGCTGGGACGCCAAACACGCTCAGGGAGGCAATCAGGTGCCAAAGAACTCGAAGAGCGGAAGGTTGATTATAACACGGTTGCAGGCGGTTGTCGCAGCGATTGGAATTACAGTGGCGCGGCGACTCTCGGTTATGCGACCGCACGTCGCCACGGCATATTGTCGCTGGGGTAGAACGTCAAGATCTGCCGGCGCTGCGGGAAAATCATCTCGCCGCGCTCGGGGCAATTTCTGGCGGCGCGAGCGCCAACGATCATACGTTGAGCGGGCATCCCGCGACTGCTCGCATTACCGCCTCGGGAAGAGCCGGCGCGTTGCTTCTGCCGGCGGATTGGGACTAGAATGCGCGCCATGCCCAACGAGCCGTTTCGAGTTGTGTCGCAGGCCAGCCAACGTGCAGGTCAAAGCATTTTAGTGCTCAAGGGACCGCTTACTTCGGCGTCTTCGGGGGTGTTTAACGACGCAGTGGGCGCGACCGATGCGCCGCGCGTGATTGTGGACATGACGGATGTGCCGCTGGTGGACTCGATGGCGGTGGGAGCTCTGGTGCGAGCGTTTGTTTCCTGCCACAAGTCGGGTCGCAAGCTGGCGCTGGTGGGATTGAACAATCGGGTGCACAACGTGCTGCAACTGACGGGCGTGGCGCCGCTTTTCGATACTTATGCGACGGTGGAAGAGGCGGAAGAGGGTTTGGCAAATTAGGGACGGCTAGAGGACATCCGCATGAAAAGCATCGTTTTGATCGGAGCGACCGGGATGATCGGGCAGCGAATTTTGCACGAGGCGCTGTCGCGGGAGCACAAGGTGACGGCCGTGGTGCGCGACACTTCGCGGACCGGCGAGCAGCGGCCCAACCTGGATTATCGCAACGGCGATATTTTCAAGCCGGAGACGATTGCGGCCGCGGCCGTGGACCACGACGTGGTGGTGAGCGCGTACGGTCCCGGTCCCACGGGGGATCCCAATCTGGTGATCAAGGCGGCGCACTCGCTGATCGAGGCTTTGACGCGCGTGGAACCGATCCGGCTGATCTGGGTGAGCGGCGCGGGAAGTCTGGAAGTGGGGCCGGGGATGCAGCTGGTGGATTCGCCGGACTTCCCTGCCGAATGGAAACCGATTGCGCTGGCGCATCGTGAGGCGTTGGACGTCTTCCGCAAGGCGGGATTCGCGGAGTTCGACTGGACGGCGATCAGTCCTCCGGCACTGATCGAACCGGGCGAGCGGACCGGGCACTATCGCACGGACCTGGACCGGCTGATTGCGGATGATAAGGGCAAGAGCCATATTTCCGCCGAGGATTTCGCGGTGGCCGTGGTGGATGAAATCGAGAATCCGAAATTCCGTGAACAGCGATTCGCAGTTGGATATTGAGCCAGAGCGCGGCGTATTTCTTTCGGCCGAATGGCGCGGCCTGGTGATGTTGAATTATGAAGTTGCTCCGGAGTTGCTGCACGAGTACGTTCCGCGCGGAGTTGAGCTGGATGCGTTTGCGGGCAAGACATTCGTAAGCCTGGTGGGATTCCGGTTTCTGCGTACCCAGCTGCTGGGCTTCTTCGCTGTTCCCTTCCATAGCAACTTCGACGAAGTAAATCTGCGATTTTATGTGCGGCGTCGCGCGGCGGCGGAAAATCGCCGGGGCGTGGTGTTCATACGCGAACTGGTGCCGCGTTTTGCCATCGCGGGCCTGGCGCGGATTGCTTATGGCGAAAAATATGACAGCTGCCCGATGGTGAATCGGGGCGTCCGGACGGAAACGGGGATTTCGGCTGAATATCGGTGGATGTTCGAGGGGCAGAAGTTTCGGCTGGCGGGGGAGGCTGGCGGTGCTCCAGATTACGTCGGGGAAGAAAGTCTCGAGAATTTTATCACTGAACATTATTGGGGATATTCGGCGCGGGCGGAGGGAGCGAGTATTGAATACCGGGTCGCGCACCCGCGCTGGCGGATTTGGAGGGCGGCGAAATCGGGATTTGAAGGCGATGCGGCGGGATTGTACGGAGCCGCGTTCGCGGAGACATTGCGACATAAGCCGGATTCGGCGTTTATCGCGGAAGGATCACCAGTGGTGGTACATCGCGGGCGAAGGATTGCGTGATGAAGCCGAGGCGGTCCGCGTCTCTGCAGCGAGAACCGATTCAATGGGAAGCCGTTTCCGAGTTTCTACAGTTTTCCCTGTACTTGAACGTGACGTCAGGGAGCGCGTACACTTCATTTCACGATCTGAGGAGCGCTCTCGGACGCATTCGTTCGCGGCAACTTTTTCGGGCGCGGCGGGTTTTGTCGGATGCGGCGAGCGTTTCGTGATTCGTGAACCTGGGATTGGCTCCACTCCCCAGCCAAGAACAGGTTGCAGTGGAGCCGCGAGGCTTGCGGCGGCGATTGGCGGCGCGCGCACGGTGGAATGCAGCGCGTGGCATGGATATGGCGGAGGGGAAAGTTGGAAATGCAGCCTTTTCCGGAGCAATTCACCAGGCCTCCCGAAGTTCATGGCGGAGAGCGGCGGCAGAGCGCGCGCCGCAGCCCCTTCGCACTCACCTACGTAACCCTCGGCGAAAATAACGGCGGAATCATCGCGAACATCAGCGAGACGGGAATGTCCGTAACGGCGGGTGAACCGCTGCGCGAGAATTTTTTGTCGCGCGTCAGCTTCCGGCTCTCGCAAACGGACGGCGCGATCGAGACGCGCGCCGAGATCGTGTGGACTTCCGAATCGAAGAAGGAAGCGGGCGTGCGGTTTGTGGAATTGCGCGAGGAGAACCGCGAGCGGATCCGGACATGGATTTCTCCCGCGCGGAGGAATGGCGATGGCGCCGAGCGGGCTGTAGAGTCTGCTGATACCGGCAAGGTTCAGACAACGCCGGTGAAGGCTTCGATTGCTGAGTCTGCGGCGAGCATTGATACGGCGGCAGATGACACTGCCGGGACTGCGAAACCTGCGGACGAATCGAATGGACGCGTTTTGGATGCGGAGCCAGGTGATGCGATGCCGGGCGCGGGGCCGCAGGCTTTCGGTGCTGAGGAGGCGACGGCGATCCACGCCGCGGAATTGGCGACTGCTCGCGTGGACGAGGAGCCGCCGCTGCTTGCGTTTACGGGATTTGGGCAGAAAGCGTGGGCTTTAACGGAGTCGCAACGCGCGGAGTTCGAGAGGTTGTTTCCTTCTGAAGCGCTGGGCCGTTATTCGCGCGAAGCCACGGCACCGGAAAATGGCGGGAGCGTCCGCGCCGTGATCGAGCCTGCGGCTGACACTGTGGCTGAACCTGGGGCCGACCCGGTCGTCGAGGTTGCGCAGCCTGCTCCAGCGGCTTTCGTCGCGCCGATCGCTGATGCGGGGCAGCAGCCTGCTGCGCAGGCGACATTACATCACGAACATTCAGCTGCAGCGGCAGCGGCGGTTGCGCCCGAGGCGGCGCGTGAGCCTGAGGTGGAGCGCGCCATAACGGAGTCTCCGGCGACGCCTTCCGAGCCAGCCGCGCCGGCGTCCGCGGCGAGTCCTGCTGCGGCCGTTGCTGCGACTGCGGGGCCGCGCACGCCAGCGCAATCGCTGTGGAATATTCCGCCGCGGGAGCTCGAGCCGATCATTGATCGCAGTTTCGGGTCCAGCTTTGGGAGCAGCTTTGGGGCGGTCGCGACGGAGTCGCTGGAAGAACGGCGGCCGAGTAGTTTGTGGCGCGTCGCCGGGCTGGCTGGTTTAGTGGTGGCGGCTTGCTTCGGATTGGGATTTGCGGCCGGGCCTTTTTCCCTGCACGTATGGCCGAAGGTGAAGGATGACGGCCGGATGGTTCTCGCCAAGTTCGGCCATGAGCACGCAGCCGCGATAAATGTTGGCGGCGCCGATTCGAGTCCGACGAATGTTGCGGCGCCGAGTGTGAATGCCGCTGCGCCGGCCGTTCCGAGTGCGGCAGCGATGTCGTCTGCGCCGGATAGCGCTGAGCCCGCTGCCGGAAATGCCGCGCCTTCGGACGCGAATGCGTCAAGCGCTGGAGGAAACACGGTGCCACCGCCAGCCGCCGTCGCGCCTGATACCGCAACCATCCCTCCCGCCCGGACTACGGGCGATGCCGATTCGACCGCGAAAGAGCGCGGCGGAGAGCCGCCGGATTCGGCGGCGCGCACAACAGCGCGGGACACGCCAGTTGAAAAAGCGCATGCGTCTTCTGATGCGACAACGGAAGCCAAGGCGAATTCGGCTGCTGGTGCGGGGCACGCGGAAGTTGCGGCTCCTTCGCCGACGGCGACGGAAACGCACGAAACTTCCCCGACACCTGCCGAGAGCAGTTCCTCGGGTGCGAGGGCGGCGAGCGCTCCGGCTGCGAATTCTGTCGAATCTGCGGCGGGGCCTGCGATTCCTGCCGCTCCGCCGCAATCTTACTTCCCGGTGGTTGCGCCCGCCGCGGGGAACGTCCCGCGCTTGATTCAATTGCCCGAGGAAATCGTGATTGACACGGCCGCGGTGGTGATCCACTCGCACCAGATGGTGTTTGTGCCGGCAGAGCCCGGGCCGGAAGCGAGCCACGAGTTGGAAAAATTGCAGATTGGAGACCGCGTTACGAAGGTCGCGCCGATTTATCCTCCGGCAGCCGCGCAGAAAGGCATGGGCGGCACCGTGCATCTGCTGGCCGTGATTGGGAAGGACGGCAAGGTGCAGGACGTGCGGCCGATCAACGGGCCGATCGGGCTGATGACGGCGGCGGTGGATGCAATTCTGCAGTGGCGGTACCAGCCGACGCTGTTGAATCAGCAGCCGATTGAAATGCAGGAGCAGTTCACCATCGAATTTCGACCGCTGGGGTTGCCGGTGCGGTAGTTGCGCGATTCGCGGGGCGGCGCGTTGATCTGCGCTGAGGGCGCCGCAACTGCCAATGCAAAGAGCCGGGGCGGGATTGGCGGATGATTGCGGAATTGTTACAATGGAGTTGGCTGGACGTTTGAGTCCGGCTCTCATCCGACGACCGGGACAAAGTTCCCCACAGGCAGGAAACCAAACGAATGGCCGCTCGCACGCTTTACGAGAAGATTTGGGATGCCCACGTGGTACGCGAAGAGCCCGGGCAGCCCACCCTGATTTATATTGACCGACATCTAATCCACGAAGGCACTTCTCCGCAGGCGTTTGCCGGGTTGAAGGCGGCGGGACGGAAAGTGCGCCGCCCGGAACTGACGTTTGCGGTGATGGACCACTCGGTTTCGACCAAGGACCGTTTATTGCCGGTGGTGGATGCGGACGCGCGCGGGCAATTCGAAGCGCTGACGCGCAATTGCGAAGAATCGGGCGTGCATTTGTTCGACATGCACAGCAAAAATCAGGGGATCGTGCACATCATCGGGCCGGAGCTGGGGATTACGCAGCCAGGGCAGACGATTGTGTGCGGGGACAGCCACACTTCGACGCATGGAGCGTTTGGGGCGTTGGCATTCGGAATCGGCACCAGCGAAATCGAGCACGTGCTGGCGACGCAGTGCCTGACGCAATTCAAATCGAAGACGGCGAAGGTGGATATTGAGGGGAAGCGTCCGCGGGGCGTGACGGCGAAGGACATTATTCTGGCGGTGATCGGCAAGATCGGGATTGCGGGCGGTACGGGGTACGTTTTCGAATATACCGGCGAGGCGGTGCGCGGACTTTCGATGGAAGGGCGCATGACGATGTGCAATATGTCCATCGAAGGCGGGGCGCGCGCGGGGATGGTGGCGCCGGACGAAACTACTTTTGGGTATCTGGAAGGAAGGCCGTTTGTGCCGCGCGGGAAGGAATTTCAGGAGGCGGTGGAGTTTTGGAGGACTTTGCCGACGGATCGCGACGCGAAATACGACGAGACGATTACTTTGAAGTCGCGTGATTTGGCGCCGATGGTTACCTGGGGAACGAATCCCGGGATGGTGACGCAGGTTTCGGAGCGCGTGCCGGATCCGGCTTCGTTCAATGATCCGGTGGATCGTGAAGCGGCTTCGCGGGCTCTGGTTTACATGGATTTGAAGCCGGGGACGGCGATGGAAGATATTCCGCTGGACCGCGTTTTTATCGGGTCGTGCACTAATTCACGATTAGAGGATTTGCGCGCGGCGGCGAAGGTGGTGGCGGGAAAGCACGTCTCGAAGTCATTGAAGCAGGCTTTGGTGGTGCCGGGGTCACGCGTGGTGAAGGCTGAGGCGGAATCCGAGGGATTGGATAAAGTCTTCCGCGATGCCGGATTCGAGTGGCGCGACGCAGGTTGCAGCATGTGCATTGGCATGAATGATGACGTGCTTTTGAGCGGCGAGCGTTCGGCCAGCACTTCGAACCGCAATTTCGAAGGGCGACAGGGCAAGGGCGGGCGGACGCACCTGGTGAGTCCGGTGATGGCGGCCGCAGCGGCGATCGAAGGGCACTTCGTGGATATCCGCAAATGGAATAACGTGGACGGAGCCGAGTGATGGAACCTTTCATCAAGCATACGGGATTGGTGGCGCCGATGGATCGCGTGAATGTGGACACCGACCAGATGGTGCCGAAGCAGTTCTTGAAATTGCAGACGCGGCAGGGTTACGGGCGCGTTCTTTTTTATGATTGGCGGTATTTGCCGGGGGAAAAGCCGAATCCGGAGTTTGTGCTGAACGCACCGCGGTATAAGGGCGCGTCGGTGATTCTGGCGCGGGCGAATTTTGGATGCGGGTCGAGCCGGGAACACGCGCCGTGGGCGATTCTGGACTATGGATTTCACGCGATTTTGGCGCCGAGTTATGCGGACATTTTTTACAATAATTGCTTCAAGAACGGGATTTTGCCGGTGACTTTATCCAACGAGCAGATGGATGAGCTTTTTGCGCGGACGGAGAGGCAGGAAGGCTATCGCGTCACCGTGGATCTGGAAAAGCAGGTGGTGACGGACGACGCGGGGTTGCGGTATGAGTTTGAGATTGATCCGTTCCGAAGGGATTGTTTGTTGAAAGGTTTGGATGATATTGGGTTGACGTTGGTGCACGAGCCGCGGATTTCCGCGTTTGAAGCGAAGAATTTGAAGCATCCCGTGATGTATGAGGCCGTGGACGTGAAGTTCCACAAGGACGCGCCACAGAACGCGCGGCATAATTAGGGTAGTTCCTCCGAAGAATCAAACCAAAATCAAAATCAGAAGAGCCGGCGACACTCCGGTGTGTTTATCGTACGTGATTCGCGGAGCACGAGCGCCTTTGTGGCGGCGGTCTTTACAGGTTGCTGAAAGAAGTAAAGCGCAGGTCATCCCGAACGCAGTGAGGCCTGCCTGCCGCAGGCAGGGATCTGCTTTTTGTTGCAGCCCTAAGAAAAAGCAGATTCCTCGGGCGTAAGGCGCCCTCGGAATGACAGTTCCGCGCGTTCTTCGGGGATCTGTTTAGACCGCCATCGGTTGGTGCCGCGACACCGATGGCGCACGGAAGCGCGCCGCTACAAAGGCGTTGAGATTTTCGCGGTATACGCGAGGCGAGCCTCGCTTACGAAAGCGGCGGCACGCCGCCGCACTCCATATGGATCGCGCCCACACTCGGACGCCGGTACGCAAGCTAACCCGCTGCGGTTAGCCGGCGGCTTCGCTGGTGGCTTTTTGTTTGTCGCGCAGGACTGCTTTGCGGCTCAGGCGGATCTTGTTGCCTTCGATGGCCAGGACCTTTACCAGGATCTGGTCGCCTTCTTTCAGTTCGTCGCGGACGGCTCGGATGCGAGCTTCGGCGATTTCGCTGATGTGCAGCAGGCCGTCGGTGCCGGGGAAAATTTCGACGAAGGCGCCGAAATCCGCAATGCGCACTACCGTGCCGAGATAGGTCTTGCCGATCTCGGCGGTGGCGGTGACGTCGCGAATCATCTTCAGAGCTTCTTCGGCTGATTTTCCGCTGGAAGCGAAGACGTGGACTTTGCCGTCGTCCATCACGTCAATCTTCACGCCTGTCGCTTCGATAATGCCGCGGATTTTCTTGCCGCCCGGACCGATCAGGTCGCGGATCTTGTCCGTGGGAATATTCAACATAAACAGATGCGGAGCGTAGGCGGAAATTTCCGCGCGTCCGGTGGCCAGGGTCTTGTCCATGATGTCCAGAATTTCCAGGCGCGCTTTGCGGGCCTGGGCCAGAGCTTCGCGCATCATGGCGATGCTGACGCCGGAGACTTTGATGTCCATTTGCAGCGCGGTAATTCCCTGCCGGGTGCCGGCCACTTTGAAGTCCATATCGCCGTAATGATCTTCGGCGCCGGCGATGTCCGTGAGGATGGCGTATTTATCGCCTTCGACGACGAGTCCCATGGCGATGCCAGCGCAAGCGGCCTTCAGCGGAACGCCCGCGTCCATGAGAGCGAGTGAGCCGCCGCAAACGGTGGCCATGGACGAGGAGCCATTCGATTCCAGAATGTCTGAAACGCAACGGACCGCGTAGGGAAAGTCGGTATCGGGCGGAAGCAGATTGGCGAGCGCGCGTTCTGCGAGGGCGCCGTGGCCGATTTCGCGGCGTCCGGGACCGCGCAGGAATTTCACTTCGCCGACGGAGAACGGCGGGAAATTGTAATGGAGCATGAAGCGCTTGAAGGTGTCCTGCTCGAAGAGCAAGTCCTGGCGCTGCATGTCTTCTTTCGTGCCGAGCGTGCAGGTGGAAAGAGATTGCGTTTCTCCGCGGGTAAAGAGCGCCGAGCCGTGCGCGCGTGGCAGAACGCCCGTCTCGCAGGTGATTTGGCGAACCTGATCGAAGGCGCGAGCATCGGGACGGCGGCGACGGTTGAGCATGTCGTCGCGGAAAATGCGTTCGCGGAGACGCTCGAAAGCGCGGATGGCGAGCTTGCGCTTTTCGGTGTCGTCTTCGGGAATGGCCGCGACGATTTCGGCCTTGATGGCGTCAATGCGGCTGTAGCTTTCGGTCTTGGGGTACTTGGCCGTATCGCTAGCGTCGCGAAGTTTCTCGCCATACTTCTGCTCGAGCTGCTTATATAGCGCTTCATCGAAAGCCGGCGCGTTCACCGGGACTTTCACGGGCTGCACTTTGGAGTAAAGCTCGCGAATCGCGGCGACAATCTTCTTGATTTCGGCGTGACCGAACAGGAGGGCGTCGGCGACGGCGTCTTCAGAAACTTCCAGCGCGCCCGATTCGACCATGACGATGGCTTCATCGGAACCGGCGACGACAATATTCAGCGTGCTGGTTTTCTGCTCGGCGACGGTGGGATTGACGACCAGTTTGCCTTCGAGCATGCCGACGCGCACCGCGGCGATCGGAGTGGTAAAGGGAATTTTCGAGATGTAGAGCGCGGCGGACGCGGCGGTGACGCCGATGACGTCCGGATCATTTTCGCTGTCCGCGGAAAGCACCATGGAAACGATTTGCGTTTCGTTGGACCAACCTTCCGGGAAGAGCGGGCGCAGCGGGCGATCGGTCAAGCGCGAGGTGAGGACTTCCTTTTCGGAGGGGCGTCCTTCACGCTTGAAGAATCCGCCGGGAATTTTTCCGGCGGAATAGGTGTATTCGCGGTAGTCCACGGTGAGCGGCACGAAATCTTTTTCAGCAGCCTTGCTATCCATGCAGGCGGTGGCCAAGACCACCGTATCGCCGTAACGCGCCACCACGGCGCCGTGCGCTTGACGGGCCATCTTGCCCGTCTCGAAAGTGAGGGTTCTGCCGCCGACTTCCAAACTGACTTGTTCAAACATTACTTCACATCCTTTTTGCCCCGTTCGCGGGGACGCATTTCAGATACGAGAGAAAACTCTCGGGAGATACCTCGAAGAAAAACAGGAGAGAAAAAGCGGAGCGAAATTTGCGGGAGCGAATGACCCGGCGCTACTGATAGCCACGAAACCTGGCGGCCGCCTGTCGCCTGAAAACTCTGGATTGTGCGGAGAAGGCTCGCGCGGCCGGAAAAGGAATTCAGGAAATCCGAGCTACTTGCGCAAGCTGAGTCGTTCCACAATCTCGCGGTACCGATCCGGGTCGCGGCGGTTCAGATAGTCCAGCAGCCGCCGACGCTTGTTGACCATCATAATCAACCCGCGGCGCGAGGCGTGATCTTTTGCGTGGGACTTAAGGTGAGTGGTCAGGTAGCTGATGCGTTCGCTCAATAAAGCAATCTGCACTTCCGGAGAACCTGTGTCCTTGGTGTGAACCCGGAACTGTTCGATCAGTGCTGATTTGGCTGCGCTCAACTCGACCCCTCCCTGAAACGTCGTGCCCTGCTCTATGCTCTTGTCTTTTTCTTCGACCTTGAAATGCTAGCATAGAGCCATACCACCGCAAAGGGATTTTCCACGTGTGGCGGGCTGTAGGGACGCTGCGGAATTTTGCTGAGCACTGCGTCCGTGCGCATTCTAGCGGCTACGGCGACGACGTTCGGTCGATACACAGTGGAAAGAGCGTGCCACGATGGGGCGCGGCGAGCAGCACCCCTACAAACCATCCGTTGACCAAGCATCCTTCGTGATTCAGGCACGGCGGATTTGAAATATTGCGGACCTGGGGCGCAGCAAGCAGCGCCCCTACAAATGCTTCGTGAGTCGCACTCCGGGTGTTCATCGGAATGCGCGCTCGCTCGGCGGTGTCGTCAAGGTTTGGGCGCGTGGACCAGCGCGAGGAATTCGTCGCGGGTTTGTTTATTTTCGCGGAAGGCGCCGAGCATGGCGCTGGTGGTGGTGCTGGAATTTTGTTTTTCCACGCCGCGCATGACCATGCAGAGATGGCGGGCTTCGATGATGACGCCGACGCCTTGCGGCGCGAGCTTTTCCTGGATGGCGGTGGCGATTTGGCTGGTGAGGCGCTCCTGAATCTGCAGCCGCCTGGCGTACATGTTGACGAGCCTGGCGATTTTGCTGAGGCCGACCACTTTTTTATTGGGGATGTAGGCGATGTGGCATTTGCCGAAGAAAGGCAGCAAGTGATGTTCGCACAGGCTGTAGAGTTCGATGTCTTTCACGACGACCATTTCGTCATAGCAGACGCTGAACATCGCGCCATTGAGCAATTTCTCGGGGTCCTGGCGGTAGCCGCTGGTGAGGAAGCGCAGGGCTTTCTCGAACCGTTCGGGCGTGCGGCGCAAGCCTTCGCGGTCGGGATTTTCGCCGAGCTGGATGAGCATTTCGCGGACGAGTTCCGCGATTTTGCCGTGGCTGCTGGTTTCGGGAACCAGGATTTCGGATGTTTCGGACATATTGGATTTGCTCCTCATAGTTGCATTCCTGTCACAAAAACGGCTGCGCCTTGCTGGGTATGCTGCCACTGCACCGACGGCGTCCGACGCGGCGGACGCCGCTACAAAGGCAAACCCAACGTCAAATACCGGGCACGGCATGCCGTGCCCCTACGTCCCTGAGTTGATGGCCTCGCCGGGTTCAAATTCACGGGCGATTTCAAAACTGTTTTTGCTCGTTTCTTCTATGCGCACTCGCTCGAGTTGCGCGGCCGGGAATTTTTCCAGGCGGCGAAAGATTTCGCGGCAGACGTTTTCGGTGGTGGGCACGAGCGATCGGAACTCCGCGATCTCTTCGTTCAAATACTTGTGATCGAAGGGTTCGATGACTTCCCTTGCGACGAAGGGGTCGAGCTCGGCAAGGTTGGCGATCATGCCGGTTTCGGAATTTACCGGACCGCTCAAAGTGACTTCCAGCGCGTAATTGTGGCCGTGGCCGTACGGACTGTTGCACTTGCCGTAGATGCGGCGGTTCTCGCCCGCGCTTAAGCGCGGCGTGTGCAGGCGATGCGATGCGGAGAAGCGATAGCGCCGCGTGAGGGAAAGATTCACGGGCGGCTCCCGGCGCCGTGGCCGTTGGTGGCGGCAGCGGTGCAATCCACGAAGAGATCGGGCGATTCGTAAAGGCGGACGCGATCGAGCTTGCCGCTGGTGATTTTAGGTTCGAGCAACCGCCAGATTAGGGCGGCGATATTCTCGCAGGTGGGAATGAGGCCCGCGAGTTCGGGGACCTCGTAATTCAAGTGGCGATGATCCATGCGGTCCATCACTTCATGCTGGAGGATGTCTTTGAGTTCCTTGAGGTCGAGAACCATGCCGGTGGCCGGGTCGGGCTCGCCTGCGATGGTTACTTCCAGGGTGTAATTGTGTCCGTGGCCGTGGGGATTATTGCATTTACCGAAGACGCGACGATTCTCTTCCGCCGAAAAATTCGGATTGTGGTAAAAGTGCGCGGCCGAGAATTCGATTTTGCGGGTGATGCGAATCATTGCGTCCTTTGTTTAGGTCAAAATCACCACAGATGAACACTGATTAACACGGATAAAACCATAAGGAGCCAAAGACAAAAGCCGAAGGCAAGTTCTCTGGCAAGACGCGGCCCGCCGTTGCTTTTACTGTTCCGTTGCTTTTGACCTTAGCTGCGTTCATCTGTGTTTATCTGTGTTGCGTTTGAATTTACCGCGTCAGGCGCTTGGATGAACCTTGGCAGGGTACGTCCTGCCCTTCCAGACTACCGCGCCGCGGGTATTTTTCCACCAGGAAGCGATTAGAGCGGCGGTATATAGGCATGCTCCCGGAACATAGTATTGGATGAAGGAAAACGGATAGAGATTCTTGTAAAGGTCCGCGCCGTAACGCAGCGTGCGCCCCATCAGCGCGATTAGCAGAAAAAGGAGCAGGAACCAGGTGGCGTCTGTGTGCGTGCGAGACATGATGGTCCAGACGAATGCGAGCAGGGCGGCCTCGAGCCACGGCAAGACCTCGGAAAGTTCGATCAGAAGGGAGACGGGATTGCCGCCGATCAGCGGGTAGAGATTTTTGGTCCAGCCCTGCCACATGGCGGCGAAGCTGCGGTACATGCGCGTGCGCACGATGCCCATGGGGGCGGTGAAATAGATCCCGTATCCGGACTGCTTCATGCGCCGGGCGAGGGCGACGTCTTCCAGTATTTCGCCGGCGATCGCGGTGTGGCCGCCGATTTGTTCGTAGGCGTCGCGCAGGACCATCAGGAACTGGCCGTTGGCGGCGGCTTCGGGCCGCGCGGGATCATTCACCTGCGCGTACGAGAATTTCGCGGCGAGACGGCAATAGACGAAGGGGATGAGCGCGCGCTCCCAGGAGGAGTCGAACTCCTGCTCCGGCGAGTAGGAAACGAGAACGGCGTTGCGATCCACGGCGTCATTGAGCGCCCTGCGAGTGGAACCGAACATGTGGTAGGTGTCGGCGTCCGTGAAGAGAAGCCAATCGCCCTGCGCGGCTGCGGCACCGACGGCAACCGCATAATTCTTGCCGACCCAGCCGGGAGGCAGGGTCTCTATGTTGATGACTTTTAATTTTGGGACGCGCGTG
Organism: uncultured Acidobacteriota bacterium; assembly: GCA_963804655.1. Classification (GTDB taxonomy): domain Bacteria; phylum Acidobacteriota; class Terriglobia; order Acidiferrales; family UBA7541; genus Palsa-295. The sequence goes on from CAWDRE010000006.1 coordinate 1,017,048, forward strand.
ACGAGGTCAGTGAGGATTGCGGCAGTGCCGTCCGTGGATTGGTCGTTGACGACGATTACTTCCGCGATTTCAGGTTGGGCGGCGACGGACTCGACGGCCCGCGCGATGAATGCTTCTTCGTTGCGTGCCGGGATGATGGCGGAGACCATGATTTTTTATGTGGAGTGATCGCTCGATCACAACGTGCCGGGCGATGACGGCGCTTGCGCCGGGAATTTGCTTGCTGGAGATGTCAGCGCTGCCATTCTGACAACTTGGTTTCCTCCGCGACGTCTGTGGGACTCTCGAAGTCAAGTTTGTAGCCATCCGGATCGCGCAGGCAAACCACCCACATAGCATTGCCTACGAACGGCTCCCGCGCCGGAATGCCTCGCGCAGTCGCGTCGCGATAGATCGCCAGGGCGTCCTGGCACTGAAAACAGATCGAGACGCCCTCGCCCACTTTGCCTAGGGGCGGTTGAGAATCGTGGCCGGCGTTGCGGAATTCCTGCAACATGAGGGCTGCGCCGCCGAGTTCCAGCCAGCACCAACGGAGCTTGCCTTCGTCAATCCATTGCCTGGTCATCTGGAAGCCGAGGCCTTCCACGTAAAATCGCAGGGATTCGGCGATATTTGCGACGAGGAAAAACGGGACGGCTTGCTGGACGTTCACCTCAGTCTTCGGCTCGACGGTCATATCGGGACCTTCCGCGCATGGGACCCACCAGAAGGGCTTGCGGGCGGGCTGGTAAACCGCTCGCTTTCGGTTCGCGGATGCCTTTATTATAGAGTGCTTGGACAAAGGATTGATACGGAAACTGAATACCGGCCTGGTGCTCGCGTTCATCGTGGGCCTGCTCTTCCTATTTGCACATCCCGATTACCGCCAGGGCGAAGCGAGCATGCGGGGAACACCTGCGAAGGACTTCGCATTCACGCTGAATGGCAAGCCGGCGCAGCTTTCAGACTTGCGCGGCAAAGTGGTGCTGCTGAATTTCTGGGCAACCTGGTGCCCGCCTTGCGTGGACGAGACGCCGTCGTTGATTCAATTGCAGCGAGAGATTGCGCCGCGCGGCGGGGTGGTATTGGGCGTCAGCGTGGATGATGACGCCGATGCTTATGACCAATTTCTGAAGGCTTATCAGATTAACTTTCCTACTTATCGCGACCCTTCGAAGCGTATTGCATTGATGTACGGCACGACGATGTATCCGGATACGTATGTAATTGATCGCAAGGGGCGCGTGGACCGGAAAATCGTGGGCCCGCAGGAATGGACTGGGTCGGAGATGACTACTTATATTGACTCGCTTTTGGACGCGAAGTAGCGCGTGATGGCCTGAATTTCCGCGCGAGGCGCGCGGGGGCCCGGAACAGCATGGAGCATTGAAGTGCGCTGCCACAAAATCTTCCCCTCGTCGCAATCCTGCCTGTTTTGCACAGCTCGCCCTTAGGTTGCCGGGTGTACTTTCCAGCGCTCTTTGACAATTGTTCCTGTCTGCGTGTATTATACCCCTGGGGGGTATATAGACTATGAAGAGTATGGGCAGCGACAACGCCGGAAAGCCGGCGGGACGCCGGCGCTACCGCGATTTGCCGCGGAAGGCCGCGGGCGTCAGTCCCGAGATTAAATCGGCAAATTTGACGAGGCTGAAGCGGATCGAAGGGCAGGTGCGGGGCCTGGCGCGCATGGTGGAGGAGGATCGCTACTGCCCGGACATTATGGTGCAGATTTCGTCGGTACAGGAGGCGCTGCGGGCGGTGGGGCGCGGGCTGATGCGCAATCATTTGCGACATTGCGCTGCGCAAGCGATACGGAATGGGAATCCCGCGAAGGCGGAAGCTACTTACGACGAACTGATGAAATTGATTTATACGCATGCGCGGTGAAGGTCCCGCCCTTGCAAGTTTGAGGCGAAATACGGTGGAGCGAGGCGAAAAAGTGGAACGTGATCCAGTCTGCGGAATGACGGTGGACCCGGGGCGCGCGGCCGCGCGAGTGGAGCACTCCGGCAAGACGTATTGTTTTTGTTGTGCTGGCTGCGCAAATAAATTTCGCGCGGAACCGGACAGATATCTGAGCGCCAAGGCGCCTGTGCCAATGGTGAATGCGCCACCGCTGGTGCAATTGGGCAGCGGGAAGCGCGCCACAGATTCAGCCCCCTCTGGCGGCGCGAGTGCCGCCTCCGCGGCAGCGACACGGGCGCCGCTTGCTCGGCGCGAAAGCTCCATCGCAGGCGAATCCCCTGCTCCAACACAGGCTGCCCCGTCGAACGATTACACCTGCCCGATGGACCCGGAGGTTCACCAGGACCATCCGGGCGCCTGCCCGAAATGCGGGATGGCGCTGGAGCCCACGGTGCCGCTGGCCGGCGCTACGCGCGTTGAATACACCTGTCCGATGCACCCGCAGATCGTGCGCAGCGAGGCGGGTTCGTGTCCGATTTGCGGAATGGCGCTGGAACCGCGGACCGTGGCGGCAATTGAAGAGGAAAACCCGGAGCTCACAGCTATGACCCGGCGGTTTTGGGTATGCGTGGCGCTGACGATTCCGGTGCTTGCGCTCGGAATGTCCGATTTGATCCCGGGGCAGCCGTTGCAGCGCGCCTTGTCCATGCGCGCGATGGGTTGGATTGAATTTATTCTGGCTACGCCGGCGGTGCTGTGGGGCGCCTGGCCATTTTTCGAGCGCGGTTGGGCGTCCCTGGTGAATCGCAGCCTGAATATGTTCACGCTGATTGCGCTGGGAACCGGAACGGCATTTCTTTACAGCGTGATTGCAGTGCTTTTTCCGTGGATATTTGCCCCGACGTTTCGCGGGATGAATGGCGCGGTGCCGGTTTACTTCGAGGCGGCGGCTGCGATTACCACTCTGGTGCTGCTGGGACAAGTGCTGGAATTGCGCGCGCGCAGCCGAACGTCGGCGGCCATTCGCGCACTGCTGCAACTTTCTCCGAAGAATGCGCGCTTGGTGCGCGGGGACGGCACGGAGATTGACGTGCCGGTGGAACATATTCAGGTGGAAGACATGTTGCGCGTGCGACCGGGCGAGAAAGTTCCCGTGGACGGTGTCTTGACGGAGGGCGAGAGTTCCGTGGACGAATCGCTGATGACCGGCGAGCCGATACCTGTTGAAAAAAGCGCTGGCGCGCGGGTGATCGGCGGAACCGTGAATGGCACGGGAACTTTCGTGATGCGCGCCGAGCGCGTGGGGAGCGCCACGTTGCTCGCGCAAATCGTGCAGATGGTAAGCGCCGCCCAGCGCAGCCGGGCGCCGGTGCAAAAACTGGCGGACCGCGTGGCGGGATATTTTGTTCCGGCGGTGGTGCTGGTCGCGGTGGGGACGTTTATCGTGTGGGCAGCTTTCGGGCCGCAGCCGCGCATGGCGCACGCTTTGCTGAATGCCGCGGCGGTGCTGATTATCGCGTGTCCTTGCGCGCTAGGCCTGGCCACGCCGATGGCGATCATGGTGGGAACGGGGCGCGGCGCGTTGGCTGGAGTGCTGGTAAAAAATGCGGAAGCGCTGGAGATTCTGGAGAAGGTGGATACGATCGTCGTGGACAAGACCGGAACATTGACGGAGGGGCGCCCTCGCGTGGTGACGGTGGCTGCCGCAGCGGGATCGAACGAGCAGCAAGTTTTGCGCCTCGCCGCGACGCTGGAGCGCGCGAGCGAGCATCCCCTGGCGGCCGCGATTCTGGCCGGCGCGAAAGAGCGCGGCATTGCCCCGGGCGCGATCAGCGAATTTCAGTCGCGTACCGGAAAAGGCGTGGTGGGCAGGGTGGAGGGACGCGCGGCTGCACTGGGAAATCGTGCTCTCTTCACAGACTTAAATATTCCCCTGACAGCGTTAGAGGACCAGGCGCGGCAAATAGAAGCGGACGGCCAAACGGCCATGTTTGTTGGCGCTGAAGGGCACGCTGTGGGATTGATTGGCGTGGCTGATCCGATCAAAGCCACCACGCCGGAAGCGATTGACCGGCTGCACAAAGATGGGATGCAGGTGGTGATGCTTACGGGTGATAGTCGCGCGACTGCGGAAGTCGTCGCGCGCAAACTGGGGATAGACAAAATCTTCGCCGGAGTTCTGCCGGGCCAAAAGGTTGAAGTGGTAAAGAAGCTGCAGGGCGAAGGGCACGTGGTGGCCATGGCCGGCGACGGAGTGAATGACGCGCCGGCGCTGACGCAAGCAAACGTGGGAATCGCCATGGGCACCGGTACGGACGTGGCGATTGCGAGCGCGGGAATCACCCTGCTGCAGGGAGACCTTCGCGGCGTGGCGCGAGCGCGGGCGCTGAGCCACGCGACGATGCGCAACATCCGTCAGAATTTGTTTTTCGCTTTTGTTTACAACTCGCTGGGGGTGCCGCTCGCGGCGGGTGTTTTATATCCGGTGTTCGGGTTATTGCTCAGTCCGATTTTGGCGAGCGCGGCAATGACGTTCAGCTCGGTGTCGGTGATTACGAACGCGCTGCGGCTGCGTCATGCGAAATTGTGAGCCGGTAGCTGAGTGCGCGCGACTATAACTGTTATAATCACGCGCATGACTCAGATGACGGTTACTTACGAACTGCAAGAACGCCTCAAGCCCGAGCAATTCCGCGCGCTGGGAGAATTTTCGAACACTTATGGTTTGCGCGGGTTTCGCCTGGACGAAAAAACGAATCTTCTGCACATTGATTATGACGGTTCGCGGCTGCAGAACAATACCGTGGAGCACGTCCTGCGACTGGCGAGAATTCCCGTGCTGAGGAAGTTAGAACCGGGAAACAATTAGCAGTCCACCGCCGATCGCCACCAAATCTTCCACCAACGCAACGCCAAAATCCCGCACGTGCAGGCCCGTCACGATTTTGTGGCGCACCTGGTACCCGCCAAACGCGCCGGCGATTGCCCCGACTGCGGCGAGCGCTGCGCAAAGTACTTGGACTTGACCTCCCGCAACTCCTAATGCCGCGCCCGAGAGCGCTCCCAGTACGATGCGAAAGGTTAGCGGCATGGGAGTGGTGCGGTTGGGAGTCTTCGGAAGTTTGTCACTGGTCAGCTCGACCAGCGCAAAAAGCGTGAAGATCACCAGCGCGATCATGCCTCCCATGAACGCGAAATGCGAGCCGTGCAGATTGAGCCAGCCGAAATGAGCGGCCCAACATACGACGGCTGGAGCGGTGAACGCGCGCAGTCCTGCAACGACGCCGATGCAGAAGGCGAGAGCCAAAACCAATGAGGTGTTCATGGCGGAGAAACTATCACGAAAGAGAATTTGGAGGTAAGCGGAAAAAAGGAAGGGCCCCCGCTTGGGATCGGGGGCCCCAAAGGTCGCGTTCCGTTGATTCAGCCTAGGCGAGACCGAATCATGGGGTCATCCATCCAGCTTCCCTCTCAGAGGCAGGTGGGAACGACCCATACCATCCTGCAAGTGGGCCCCTTCCTCCCCACTTACCGGACGATGCGGATCGTGTTGGAACGCGACCCACGCCGTACCTAATGCAAGTCGAGTGCCCAAAGTTTTGGTGCGGAGAAATTCGCTGGGGCGGATTTGCAAGGACTTACGTTACGCAAGAAACAGTCCGCGTGGGAAGACAGACCAGTTCGGGAAACGGCATCCCAGTTTGAATCCCACCAACGGTGCGCCTCGGCACTTTGCGATGCGACGCGAACTGCATCCGCCGAAAGCGGTGCTGCGTGGCCCCGACGGCACAGGTCGCGCGGAGGAGAACCTTCAGCGCGTGACCTCGCGCACCATCGCTTGCGCATCGGCGAGCTGGAGGGACAAGTTCGTCAAGGCAATGCACAGGGCGTCCAATCCCATAATTTTTCGCGTGGGAAATTCGGCGTACGCGGGATCGTTGCGGAGTTTGGCGACCTTGGCTTGGATCGCTTGCGCGGCCGGCTGAATATCAACCTGGGGTTGCGCGACATTTTCGCTTGCCAGGGCTTGCGCGATTCCGCTCAGACACGATTCCACACGGGCACGAAGGTCGCCAAGCTCCGGTTCCATTTTCAGAAGCAATTCGTTTCCCAGAGGACCGGAAGTGGCTAGGTCGAGGGCAGCCAAGGTGCGATAAATACGCGCCGCCTGTGCGGCTATGGTCGCGAGCATTTGCGGATTCTTGAAGCGGAACGCCACTTCGTAGGAGGCTTGTTCCTGGAGATCTTCGATCTGGCGCTTGGTGGCGTCCAAGGCAGCGTGCAACTTTTCGACGTCATCGCAGGGCTCGCCGCAAAAACGCCTCATCAGCGCAACGAACAAAGAATTCAGCTGCAGGTACGCGGCGGCCACACTCTTTCGTAAATCCTCGAGCGCGGAGGTGGGCGAGACGAACTTGGCAACCACCAGCGCGACGATGATTCCGAAGGATACTTCCAGGAAACGGTGAATGCCGGGCTCCCAGGGACGGCCTGGCCGCGGAATGAGCATGATGATGGCTACCGTGGTGGCCGCTACGCGCAATCCGGCCTGGAGACGCAGCAACGAGCACAGCAGCACGGTCACGAAAACCGCGGCGCCGAACACGATGAGGCCTCTGCCGAGGTAGGTGACGAATGGTATTGCCAACGCGGCTCCGATGGCGGTGGCGGCGACGCGAACCCAGGATTCCTTTAGCGCCGCCCCGAGGCTCGCCTGCAGCACGATCATTGCGGTGATTGCGGCCCAGTAGCCTTCTGGCAGACCCAGGAATCTCGACAGGTACATGGCGAGGACGCCGGCGGTGGCGGTCTGGAAGGCTTGGCGGATGTGGGCTGTAGTCAGCTTCAAGGCTATGAGTTCCTGCGGGGTGATTCTACATGGATTCAGGGCGAGTTTTGAGGTTGGGAAGAGGTAGTTTTGGCGAGGTGATGAAAAGGCGAACTGCCTTTGGTTGTGTGGGTTACATGCATACCTCGTCAGCACATAAAGATAGGAGAAGGCCGAAGTTGTGCAAAGTGTTGCATATTGAGAAAAAGCAGGGGTGAATGCGCGATTTGAGGGACTCTAAATAAATGGGTTACAGCATGAAAACTTGCTGGACACTGGCACGATAAGTGCTAGGATATGCGCGGTTCCAAATGCGCGGAGGTGCGTGAGTGAAATTCGCCAAGATTCTTGCGTTAGTGATTCTGCTGGGATGTAGCGCGGTGGTCGCGCATGCGGACTCAGGGAACGATCCGACGGTAGTGGCAAACAGGTTCCCGGATCCGACGTGCCCACCTACGGATCCGAGCTATTCGTGTTTCTCAGTTAATGACCAAGCTGATCCGCTTTTGATCCCAGTCGTAAGCGCAAGTAACATCATGCCGCCTGACACGTTCATCTGGGACGGCCCCGGCGCGCTGACCGAGCTTTTCGTAGAGTTTGTGTTTACACCCGGTGAGCTTTATACCTGTTCGTCCAACATTTACGCGCTCTGCGGCACTGTGGCGCCTTCTACGAACCAGAACATCTATACAGAATTCGAGTTTGAAGACGGGTCTATCGCACCTTGCACCGCGAACGGCGACTGCACAGGTGTTAGTTCCTACGTGCCTGAGCCAAATTCGGCGTTGCTATTGATCGCCGGGCTGATTACCTTGGTTGCTTTCGCACGAAAGCGATTGGTAAAGCCGATGTCCGCCGCGCACCGGATCGTTTCAGCTTAACTGCCGTTTCAACTTTCCCGAAATCCAAAGGCGCTCCGGAAATTCGGAGCGCCTTTTTTGCGTGCGTATACTCTAAAAAAGTCAGCGGCGATTTGTTTGGGATGTGACCCACACCCGAAGTTCTTTTCAGTTCCGGTCAGGCACGCATTGAGAATAGGACAGTGCCTGAGTCATCCCAACTACAGTCCGGCACATGCTGCGTAGTCTACAATAATCCCTGCAGCACCCACGGATGCTCTTAGGTGCGCCTATGGATTCTTAGCGGAATACTTCTTGATGAGCGCGGCAAACCTAGGATCTTTCTGGAGGCTGTCCAGTTCCGGATCGCCCGCAGCGAATTCGGCCGGATAGTGCTTCTCGAAAGCCTCTTGTAGGGACTTTAGCGCCTCACTCGTCTTGCCGGAAAGTGCTTGAATTTCCGCTTCGTCGTAAATGTAGTTGACGTCTGTGGGATCCGTGGCGCGTGCGCGTTTAATGAACTCCAGTGCCTGAGCGGCATTCCCCGTTTTTGCATATGACAACGCGACCTGCGCCATGATCTCCGTATCCTTTGGATTTGTCTGCAGTCCTTTGAACCCCACCGAAATCGCCTGTTGGTACGTATCACGAGCCTTGTCTTGCTGGCCGGCATAGCGATACGCGTCCCCGAGGTTCACCACCATCGCGGTGTCATTGGGGCTCAGCGCTACGGCCTTTTCGAACATGGCGACGGCATTTGGATACTGTTTTAAAAAGAAGTAGGCGGTGCCGAGGTTTGAATATGTCGAAAAGTATGGCTCGATCTGGAGAGCCTTCTGAAAATAGGGGATACATTCCTGGTATTTCCCTTGCGTTAAATAGACGTTTCCGATGTTCTCGTAGCCCGCGTCGATATCCGGCTCCAATACCGTCACCTGCTTGAACGATTCCAGCGCTTTGGGATAGTCCGCGGTTTGCAAATAGGCGACGCCGAGCAGGTTCTGGTTCTGCCAAAAGTACGGATTAAGCTCCACTGCCTTTTGGAACGCCTCAATGCCCTGTTTGCCTTGTCCACTGTTCATGTAGGCAGTTCCAAGTCTTCGGTAGGCCTCGTCTGAGTTCGGCGCAAGCGAAATGGCGCGCCGCAACTCGGCTACGGCCTCGGCGTACTTGCCCGTCGCGCTATAGACGCTTCCGAGGGTGGAGTGAACTTCCGGCAGATTGTCGTTGAGCTGTTGCGCCTGCTGAGCGGCGGAAAGCGCTTTCTGGGTCCAGAAACTGTCCTTCTTCAGGTCGTACATCCTGAGGCTGGCATCGGCAAGCCCGGTGTAAGCCAGCGCGAATCTGGGATCCTGCTTCAGGGCTTGGTTAAAAAAGTCGAGCGCGGTTTCGACGTTTTTCTGTTCGTGACCGCGGATGGAGTTGCGGCCCCGCAAGTACAAATCGTAGGCGGCGATGTTATCCGTCGGGCGAGCCTCTGCTTTGGCAGTTTCCTCCGTTGCGGGCGTGATATCCATCGCGGCAACCAATTGGCCGTAAATCTGATCCTCGAGAGTGAAGAGGTCGGCCGGGACGCCGTCAAATTGCTGGCTCCAGACGCGCTTGCCGTCGGCGACGTTCTCCAAGTTGATAATGATGCGGATTTTGTCGCCGTTTCCCTGAATCATGCCCTGCACGAGCATGTTCGCGCCGAGGTTTCTGGCGATTTTTGGAATCGGCAGCTTTTGGTCAACTTTGCTGGCGGCGTCCGAAGACGTAACGCGAACGCCTTTCAATTGAAATAGCTTCGCGGAGATAGCTTCCTCGATGCCCTGGGCGATGAAGCCTAGTTGCGATTGATCGCCTAGAACTTGCAGCGGCAGCACTGCTACATATCTGCCGCTGGAGAGTGGTGGGATTCCGGACGTGGCGCCGCCGGTTTGCTCCACGCGAAATCCGGGGATCAGGTGCCGAATGGGCGGGATCGCAAACAAGATCGCCAGCAACACGACCGTGCCGGCGACGATCCAGACCCAGCGGTGGCTGGCAAATTCCGGGATTTGAATGACTACGCTTTGCGAACCGGAACCAATGCGCGAAATACCGGCGCGGGAACTGCCGGCTCCAGACAGCGAGCCCTGCAAATCCGCGAGAATTTCGTAAGCGTTCTGGTAGCGATCGTCTGGGCTGCGCTCCAGACAGCGCATGATGATGCGCACCAGCCAATTCGGAAGGTCTGGCTTGATGAGTTTCGGGCTCTTGGGCTTTTCCTGAATGCGCTGGTACATCACTTTCAGAGTGGATTCGCCGGTGAACGGAACGTCGCCCGTCACCATTTCGTAGAGGATGAGGCCGTAAGCGTACAGGTCGGCGCGATTATCGGCGGGCTTCCCTTCCACCTGCTCGGGAGACATGTAGCGAGGGGTACCGAGGAAAGCGCCGGTGCGCGTCATGCCAACCGCGCCCTCTTCGAACGATTTCGCCAAGCCAAAGTCGCACACAAAAATCTGGTCGTTCTTATCAACGAGGAGGTTTTGCGGCTTCAGGTCGCGATGGACAACGCCTTCGGCGTGCGCGGCGGCGAGCGCTTCAGCAATCTGCCGCGCGAAGTTCAGGATGCGATCCATCGGCATCTTCGGATTGTCGTGGATAATGTGCTGGAGGTCCTGGCCTTCGACGAAGGCCATGGAGATGAAGCGAAGGCCGCCGACATCGCCCATATCGTGGATGCGCAGGATATTTTTATGGGAGATCTTGCTGGCGAGAACCAGTTCCTGTTTAAAGCGCTTCAGCGCATCTGCCTGGCCAATGGCGCCTTCGCGCACCACTTTGATGGCCACCACGCGGTCGAGTTCCTTATCGTAGGCTTTATAGACGCGGCCCATGCCGCCTTGCCCGAGAAGCGCGTCAATTCGATAACGAGGACCGAAATCACTGCCGGGAGTGATGACAGTGGCGTCCACCATTTGAATTGTTTCGGATTCCCCCAGCGGCATGGGAGTGCCGCAACGCGAACAGGACTCCGCGAAGTCGGGATTAACCGTGCTGCAGTGAGGGCAATTAATCACAGAAAAGCCGTCAGGGCGGCCCTAAAATGGGTACTACACAATGCCGAATTATCCGGCATCCACGCAAACCCTGCAACAATTAGTTGCGCTGGCGATGCAATAACATGCTTCTTTCGAGACGAGTAGGCGGTTAGACTGGGTCAGCCTCGCGGCGCAAAACACCGGCACATGCTAGGAACTCCACTGCACATCTGGGCAGTCTTCTTGGTCGCGATGACCGTCGCCCTGGTGATTGACCTGGGCGTCTTTCACCGTAAAGCGCATACCATTGGCACGAAAGAAGCCCTGATTGAAAGCGCGGCATGGATTTCTGTCTCGTTGATTTTCAATCTCTGGGTGCATTTTGCCCTGGGACCGCAAGCGGGCCTGGAATTCCTCACTGGATACCTCGTTGAAAAATCACTGAGTGTGGACAATATTTTTGTGTTCCTGGTAATTTTCCAGGCATTTCGCGTTCCGGCAAAATCGCAGCACCGAGTATTGTTTCTGGGGGTGCTGGGCGCTTTGGTGATGCGCGCTGCGTTTGTTCTAGCTGGAGTTGAGCTGCTGGAGATGTTTCACGCGGTTCTTTACATCTTTGGCGCGCTGCTGGTGCTGACCGGACTGCGCATGTTCCTTCCGGTGAAGCGCGCCGTGCAGCCGGAGCGGAACTGGCTGGTGCGGGCGGCGCGGCGAATCATTCCGGTGGTTGACGATTATGACGGAGAACGATTTCTGGTGAAGCGCGCTGGAAAATGGAGCGCTACGCCGCTTTTTCTGGCGCTGGTGGCCGTCGAGGCGATGGACATTATTTTTGCGGTGGACTCGGTGCCGGCCGTGCTGGCGATTACGCGCAATACTTTTATCGTGTACTCCTCGAACGTGTTCGCGATACTGGGATTGCGGGCGCTGTATTTTGCACTGGCGGGGATTCTGCCGAAGTTCCGCTTCTTGCACCAGGGATTGGCGGCGATCCTCATTTTTGTGGGCGCGAAAATGACGTTGAGCGAGCGAATGCCGATTCCTTCTCTGGTTTCACTTGGTGTAATTGTGGGAATGCTGGCGATTACAGTGGCCGCGTCACTGCTATTTCCGAAGACTGGCGCGAAATAGATTCCATTTCGCGGCGTTCTGGATGGCTGCGTCCTCTAGCGAAGGTTGAGGACCAAGATGCGCGGTTCGGTCATTTCTTCGATGGCGTAGCGCAGGCCTTCGCGGCCCGTGCCAGAATCTTTCACGCCGCCGTAGGGCATGTGGTCAATCCGGAATGAGGAGACGTCGCCGGCCACGACTCCCCCCACTTCTAATTCTTCGAATGCAGTGAACAGCAGCTTAGTATCGCGTGTGAAGACTCCTGCCTGCAGGCCATAGGGCGAGTCATTCACGCGCTGGATCGCTTCCGCGAACTCGTCGTACGGCTCGACAATCACGACCGGCGCAAAGACTTCCTGGCAACTGACTTTCATGTCCGCGCGTGTATTGACCAGCACGGTCGGTGCAAGGACTGAGCCTTGGCGCGTGCCACCCACGAGCAATTTCGCGCCGCCTGCTACTGCTTCTTCGATCCACGTGGCCGCGCGGCGCGCGGCGGCTTCGCTGATCATGGGTCCGACGTCGGTTGCTTCGTCGAGCGGATCGCCGACTTTCAGTTTTTTGACGCCTTCGATCAGTCGCGCGAGGAATTTATCGTGAACAGCCCGCTGCACGTAGATGCGCTGGACGGAGATGCAGCTCTGCCCTGCGTAGGAAAATCCGCCGGCGACGCAACGATCCGCGGCATTTTCGACATCGGCGTCCGAGTGGACGATGACGGCGGCATTGCCGCCCAGCTCCAGCGTGACTTTCTTCTTTCCGGATTTTTGTTTCAACGACCAGCCGACCGGCACGCTGCCAGTAAACGTGAGCATCTTCAAGCGGTCGTCGGACACTAGACGTTCGGCATCCTGATTCGACAACGGCAGGACGTTCAAAGCGCCGGGAGTTAGACCGGACTTGGCGACGATCTCGGCGAGGAGAAGCGCGGTCAGCGGGGTTTGCGGCGCCGGTTTCAAAATCATGGTGCAACCCGCGGCGATGGCCGGGGCGACTTTGTGCGCCACCAGGTTGAGTGGAAAATTGAACGGCGTGATGGCCAGAATCGGGCCAAGGGCGAAGCGGCGCACGATTCCGGCGCGGCCCGCGGTCGCGGCTTGCCAATCGAGGGGCAGCCACTCACCGCCGATGCGCGTAGCTTCTTCGGCCGCGACTGCAAATGTGAAAATGGCACGGTCCACTTCGCCGCGCGCCGTCTTGACCGGCTTCCCCGCCTCAAGCGCGATCAGCCTCGCAAATTCTTCGCGCCGGTCGCGGATTCCTTCGGAAATCGCGCGAAGAATCGCTTGCCGCTCGTATCCGGCGGACTTGCGCGTGATTTGAAATGCGCGTTGCGCGGCGCGAATTGCGAGTTCGGCGTGCGCGGGCGTCGCGCGATAGGACGTGCCGACCACGGCGCGATCGTAGGGAGCCAGGACCTCGAAGCGCTCGCCTTCGGTGATCCATTTCCCATCGAGATAGAAGCCCCAGGTTTTTGCGGCAGTTGTGGTTAGAGTGGTCATGGACGATTCATTGGATTCGCGAATTCATGCGTGGATTCTTTGCGCTAGGCGTGGCGCGGCGCGAGCTCCACTTGGGATTCGGCGACGATTGCCAGCGAGGCCTCCAACACATCCAAGCCTTCGTCGAACTGATCGTCCGTGACGACCAGCGGGACCAGCACACGCAACACATTGCCATAAGTCCCCGCGGAAAGCAGAATCAGGCCGCGCTCGCGGCAATGGCGAAGCACTTCTTCCGTCTCTTCCTTCGCGGGTTCGCGGGAGTCACGGGAGCGAACCAATTCGAGAGCGCGCATCGCTCCCAGGCCGCGAACGTCGCCGATGAGCGGCCAGCGCTTTTTCCAATCGCGGGCTCGCGATTCAAAGCGTTCACCAAGCTTTTCGGCGCGCGCCGGAAGATTTTCGCGCTCCATCGTTTCGATGGCTGCAAGCGCCGCGGCACACGCGAGCGGGTTCCCGCCGTACGTCCCGCCAAGGCCGCCGACTGCGGGCGCGTCCATGATTTCCGCGCGGCCAGTGACTGCGGCCAGCGGCAGCCCCGCCGCAATGGACTTGGCGCTCACCAGGATATCGGGAACGATTCCGTAACGTTCCGACGCGAACATCGTTCCGGTGCGCCCGAATCCGCTTTGCACCTCGTCGGCAATGAAAAGAATGCCGTGGCGCTTGCAGGTGTCTTGCAGAACGGCGAAGAATTCGCGTGGCGGCGCCACGAAACCGCCTTCGCCGAGCACCGGTTCAACCACGACGGCGGCGACGGATTCGGAAGCGACCATACGCTTGAAGGTGTCTTCCAGGTGATGCGCGCAGAAAACATTGCACGAAGGATATTGCAAAGAATACGAGCAGCGATAGCAGTAGGCATAGGGGATGCGGTAGATGTCCGCGGCAAATGGCTCAAAGCCGGCTTTATATGGATGCGTTTTGCTGGTGAGCGACATGGTCAGCATGGTGCGGCCGTGAAACGCGTCCTCGAAACAGATAATGGCCGGCCTGCGCGTGTACGCGCGGGCGATTTTGACCGCGTTTTCGATGGCTTCGGCGCCGCTGTTCACCAAAACGCTCTTTTTGGGAAACGTGCCGGGGACGAGCGAATTCAATTTCTCAGCGAGCGCAATATACTTTTCGTAGGGAGCCACGCTGAAGCAGGTGTGAATGAACGCGTCGAGCTGTTCGCGAATCGCGGCGACCACGCGCGGCGCGCGATGGCCGGCATTGACGACGCCGATGCCGCCGGCAAAATCGAGGAAGCGGTTGCCGTCCACGTCCTCCAGAACAGCGCCTTCGGCACGCGCGGCGAAAATGGGAGTGGCGTGCGCGACGCCGCGCGCCACGGCGGACTGGCGACGGCGCATCAAATCCTGAGACTGCGGGCCCGGAATTGAAGTACGAATTTGAATTGTAGGCATGTCAGTACCACCCAATGGGCTGCTCGTTGAGATTGATGTGAACTTGCTTGGTCTCCAGGTATTCTTCGATGCCCCAGGGGCCCAGCTCGCGTCCGAAACCGGATTGCTTATAGCCGCCCCACGGCGCTTCGACGTAGGTCGGTTGCATATGATTGACCCACACAATTCCGGCGCGCAGCGCTTTCACCACGCGGAAAGCTTTAAAAATGTCGCGGGACCACACGGCGGCGGCAAGGCCGTAGGGGGTATCGTTCGCGATGCGAATCGCGTCAGCTTCGTTGGCGAATGGGATCACGGTGGCGACGGGGCCAAAGATTTCTTCGCGCGCGATGCGGGCGGAATTGTCAACGTCGTAGAAAATTGTGGGTTCGACGTAGTAGCCGCGCGGGAGCGAGGCTGGACGGCCGCCACCCGCCGCAAGCTTAGCTTCTTTTTTGCCGATGGCTTGATAGGCGGTGACGCGGTCGAATTGCTCTTTGCTGACCAGCGGCCCCATTTTGGTCTGGCGATCGAGCGGTGGGCCGAGGCGAATGGTCTTGGCTTTGGCGCTCATGGCGTCCACGAATTTCGCGTAAATGGATTTTTCGACGAGGATGCGGCTGCCGGCGGAACAAACTTCCCCTTGATTGATGAAAACGCCGAACAGCGCGCCATCAATCGCGGACTCGAAATCAGCGTCAGCGAAGAATATGTTGGGCGATTTCCCGCCAAGTTCGAGGCTGACGCGCTTCAGCGTGTCCGCGGCCATTTTCACAATGGCCTTCCCCACTGCGCCGCTGCCGGTGAAGGCGACTTTGTTTACGTCGGGATGCTTCACAAGCGGGGCGCCGGCGGTTTCGCCGAATCCAGTGATGATATTGACGACGCCGGGCGGCAAACCCGCGTCGGTGAGGTAGCCCGCGAATTCGAGAGCGGTGAGGGGAGTCTGCTCGGCCGGTTTGAGGACGCAGGTACAGCCCGCGGCGATTGCCGGGGCGAGTTTCCAGGCCGCCATCAGCAGCGGATAGTTCCAGGGAATAATTTGCGCGGCGACGCCGATAGGCTCACGCAGCGAGAGGCTGAGCGCGTTATCGGGGACCGGATTTACGTGACCGAGAACTTTAGTGGCCATGCCGCCGTAATATTCGAAGCAGGTGGCGACGTCGGCCATATCGTATTCGGCTTCGACGATCGGCTTGCCCGAATTGCGGGCTTCCAAATCGGCCAGACGCGGAGTTTCCTGGCGAATGCGTTCCGCCAGGCGAAAAAGGATGCGCCCGCGCTCCTGGGCGGTGGCTTGCGGCCACGGACCTGAATTGAATGCGGCTTTGGCGGCTGCGACGGCGCGGTCCACGTCCTTTTCGTCCGCTTCGGGCACCTCCGCGATAATTTCTTCGGTGGACGGATCGTAAACCGGGAAAACCGCGCCGCGATGGCTTTCGACGAACTCGCCATTGATATACATCTTGTACTGGCGGACGGCGGCTTTCGATTTTGCGCTTTTCGCGTGAATTGCTTTGGCCTTGCTTGCCACGGAACCTCCCGCTGGTATCAATAATTTAGATGCGGCTCGCGGCCGCCTGGGGCACTTTGCGCCGGCCGTACACATAGAAAAAGAATACCGCGAGACCGATGAACAATGCGGTGCCGCCGAACATCCACGTTTCATACGAAAGCAGCGAACTAATTTGCTGCGCCGGGAAGAACGCCAGCGCGATTCCCAGGATGGTGGTGACCAGTCCGCTGGCTCCGGCAAGATATAAGGTCGTCTTGCTGTAGAGCCCCTTGTGGTCTTCCGGGCTGGCGGCAATTCTTAGCAGGGCGCCGAACATGTACACGAACGGGATCAATTGCAATACGACGGCGAGCGAGAGCAAGCGTTGAAAAGTTTCCTGGACGCCTGAGCCGAAAGAATTGACGAGAACCAGAATGCCGGAGACGACGCCCTGCACGATCAGCGCCGCGTAGGGCGTGGCATAGCGCGGGTGAGTTTTGCCGAGCCAGCTCGGCATGTAGGAATCGAGCCCGGCGACGAACGGGATGCGCGCGGAACCCGCGAGCCACGCCGAACCGATTCCGGCGATGGACACGCTGAGCATCAGGGCAAAGGGCGCGACGATCCACAGAGCGTTTACCCGGGCGGCCATGTGACTCACGGCCTGCACGATGCCCTGCAGCACGTTGATCTCATTTTTGCTGACGGCGATCAGGAGCGTGAGCGTCGTCGCGATGTACATCACGCCGGAAAGCACGCCCCCCCAGGCGACCGCGCCGGGCAAGGTCTTCTGCGGATCCTTGATTTCGTCGCCCATCACGGAGGCCAGTTCCAGACCCACCAGGCCAAAACAAATCACGCCGAAGGAATTCAGCAGGAACCGTGGATTCGCGGGGATGCGAAAGTCCGCGGCCGTGACCGTGGTGCCAAAGCGAAAGTACATAATCAGGCCGAGCCCGATAAGAACCGCCGCGGCAACTCCCGTGCCGATGCTGCCGACGTTATTGATCCACTTTCCTACGCCAAGGCCGACGATGTTCAAAATCACGAGCAGCGCCATCAGTCCGAGCGAGGCAAGGACCGTGAATGCCTTATTGTCCGCTAACGTTTGGTGGCCTGGTCCCAATACGAATACGGATACGCCAACGAAATAGAGCATCACGGTGGGGACGTACATCATGTTGTTCGTCCAATAGCACCAGCCGGAAAGGAATCCGTGGAAATCGCCGAAAATTTCCTTGGCCCAAAGATAAACTCCGCCCTCGCCGGGATAACGATGCGCCAGCTCAATCACGGCAATTCCCTGCGGCCAGAAAAAAAGGAGCAACGAAATCAGCCATAGCCAAACCGTGACGCCGCCGTTCGCAGCGATACTGGGAACGACGTTGAGATTGAACACCGCGACGACAAAGAGAGCGACCAAATCCCAGCGGCCCAGTGAACGCTTCAGGTGCACCGTTTCGCTGTTTGACGCGACGGGATCGGGCAAGGAAGCTCCTCACAGATTGCAAAACTCCAGAGAAAACATCCGGACCTCTTCTTGTGGAAAGGCCCGGAGGCTTTCTGGCGAAAACTCTAGTGCCCGGCGCTGACGGCGACGTGCGGCTCTTTCTGCGCTTTCGCAAGCGCGGGCGCGATTTCGGCAAACGTCGCGATGTGCCGGTCAATATCCGCTTCGGTGTGCGCCACCGAGATGGTCCACTGTTCGTCCCACCAGTAGGGCTGGGCCATCACGCCGCGATTCACCATCGCAAACCAGTAGTGGCGCCACAATTCGCTATCCACGTTGAGCCAGTCGCGGTAATTGCGGATGGGCTTCTCGAAGAACATGAGCGAGCCGTTGGAGCCGGCGCCGACGACGTAAGCGTGCAGAGCGTTCTTCGCGATTTCCTTGTTGTAGCCATCGAGCAATTTCTTGTTCAGGCGCGTGACGTGCTGGTAGGCGTCTTTGGTCAGGACTTCGCGGAAAGTGGCGATGCCCGCGGCCATGGCGACTGGATTGGTGTTGTAGGTGCCGCCGTGAAAAACTTTGTGGTCGGAAATCTGGCTCATCACTTCACGGCTGGAGGCGAACGCCGCGAGCGAAAAGCCGCCGCCGATGGATTTCGCGAGGCAAACGATGTCCGGCTTGATGGCGAAATACTCGCACGCGCCGCCGTAAGCCAGCTTCGCGCCGGTTTTCACTTCGTCGAAGATCAGGAGCGCGCCGTTTTTCCTGGTGATTTCGCGCAGGGCCTGGTGATAGCCCTCGTCGGGCATCAGGATGCCCACATTCATCATGATCGGTTCCACGATGATCGCGGCAATCTCGCCGGGATATTTCGCGAAAAGGCGCTCGACGCCGGAAATATCGTTGAATTGAGCGACCAGGGTATTCTGCAGCGTGCCTTTGGGAATGCCGGCTCCGCCGGGAACGGGCGTGGGCATGCTGGGATCGCCGATTTCGCTGGCTTTGGGCTTGAGCGATACCAGGACGGAATCGTGCAGGCCGTGATACCCGCCTTCCATTTTAATGATGCGATCGCGGCCGGTGGCGGCGCGCGCCAGGCGCACGGCGTGCATGGTGCACTCCGTGCCGCTATTGCTGAAGCGGACCATTTCCACCGGGAAGCGCTTGCAGATTTCTTCAGCGAGCTCCCATTCGAGGTCGTGGGGCATGCCAAACATCGTGCCCGTCGCGAGTTTGCCTTGCACGGCTTTGATAACGGCCGGATGGCAGTGTCCTGCCATCAGTGCGCCGAAGCACAAATTGAAATCGAGGTACTCGTTGCCGTCAATATCGTGAATGTGGCCGCCCTTGCCATCGCGGACGAAAAGAGGATAGGGGTCGTACGCGCGATAATTGCTGGCGACGCCGAGGGGCAAGCGGGATTCGGCGCGTTTGTGAGCATCTTTTGAGCGCGGTGTGCGCTTTTCGTAGGTGGCGAGTTCCTGTTGCAGTCCTTCGTGCATAACTTCCTCCAAATGCTGGTACTGTGGCCGACGCACGGCCCTGAGATTTAATGCTAGAAACTTAAGGCTTTAAATTCCAGCGGCGGAACGTGAATCCGCGTTTCTTCAGTTCATTGAAAAACGGCTTTGGCGGCACAACGTTTTCCGGCGCTTGCACGCCGCTGCCCGGAATTTCGCCGCGCCCGTGCATTACCGCGGCAATCGCCGCCGGGAAACCGGTGTCACGCGCAACCGCCGAGAGTTGCGGACGTGTGGTGTGGTCCGCCCACATTTCATACGCGGAGGCGACGCGTTTTTTTCCATTGCGGCCCGTGACCACCACGCGCAGCGCTTCCACATCAAGCGGCGGCTTGCTGGGAGCTTTCTTCTGCAGCAGCGCCAGCAGGACGGCGCGGGGCGCGACCTGCGTGCCATTGACCGCGATGGGATCGCGCTGCGTAAATCCCGCGTCCACCAGACTTCTCACCAGACCAACGAGTTTCGGGTCGTAGTTGATCTTAAAGAATACCTCGCGCACGCCCTTTTTGCGGAAGCTTTCGGCGAGCGTGCCAAGTTCGGAATGAATCGAATGGCGCAGCACGATCTTGCCGATCGGCTCCGGAAACGTTCCGGGTTCCGGCTCGGACAGCATTTCCTTTTTCACATAGCGGCCGTTCAGAAAATGAATTGGCGGCATGGTGAGCTCGTCGAGGATAGTGGCAATCGAAAACGAGTAGGCGATGGGACTGTCATAGCGCTGCTCGTCCGCGCCGGCGTTGTACACTTTGACGGCGTCCACGCGGTCGAGCGAATCCGCGAGAGCGCGAGCCATCACGTTGGTGATGCCGGGCGCGCCGCCCATGCCGGGGATAGCCAGCTTGCCGATGCGGCGAAAGTCGCGGTCGAGCGCGAACTGCTTGCGCGTCATGTGATACAACCCGCCGAGATCCATGTAGTGGACGCGCGCGGCAAGCGCCGCCTGCATCACGTCCAAATTCCAATTGTATTGCGTGCAGTTGACGACTAGATGGGAGCCTTGCAGGAGTTTCGCGAGATGCTTGGTGTCGCGCACATCCGCGAACGCCGAGCGGGCGATGCCGTGGCCGAATTTCTGGGCAACATCGTGAGCGCGGGCGCGGTCGAAATCAGCGACGATGATGTGCTTCACTTCGCGCGCGACGCCAAGATCATAGGCGACCGCGCGGCCCATCAATCCCGCACCTAGCACGACAATTTTCATGGCTCTCCCAGCCACGCATGTGAATTACGCGGTCCGGTTTGTTTCTACGCAACAAAGCGAGGGGTCCGCCGTGCCGGACTCCCTCGCTCCGTCGCGTTCCGAACTTCGCTAGAACAAAAACTTCAGCGCAAACTGCATCACGCGCGGCCCCTCGCGTGTGTTCAGGACCTGACCAAAAGTGGAATTACCGTAGTTGCCGTCGGGATTGGCGTACTGCGTGTGATTCCAGGCGTTGTAGAACTCGGCGCGAAATTCCGTGTTCCACCGCTCATTGATCGGAGTTTTCTTCGAAATGACCATGTCCGTATTGTTCAGTACCGGTCCGCAGCAGAGGGCGTGGGGCATGTTCCCAAACGTCCCGGGGTTCGGTTCAGAAATGTTGTTCAAGAGGAAATACGTGCCGCCGTTCGTCTTGGGATTTACGAACTCGGGCTTGCCGGAAATGACGGGCGTGTTGGCGTCCTCGAAGAAGTAACTGCTCTGATATTCATCATCGTAGGGATCGAATACGCGAATCGGGAATCCGCTCTGCCAGCTGACAATTGCGGAAGCGCCCCAGCCGTCCAGCGCTTTGCCCTTGAAACCCTCGTACTTGGGCACTGGGATATCCCACACCGGACTGAAGACGAAGCGGTGCTTGGCATCCAGGAGCGACACGCCGCGGGTCGCGTTGTAATTGAGCGGATTGAGTTCGTTTTCAAAGGAAGCGCCCTGGTCAATGGCTTTGCTGAAGGTGTAGGAAAACTGGAAAAGCAGACCGTGCGAATAACTCTTTTCGAGCGAGACTTGCAAAGCGTTGTAGTTGGAATTGGCGATGGTATCTTCCGCGAAGATATTGCTGAAAACAGGAACGCCGTCCGCTGGGCAGCCCGCACCGTTCGCGCTCAAAGGCTGGCATTGCGGCGAAGAATACGGGCGAAGTCCAACGAGGGTCACGCCGTTCGCGCCCACGATGGAGCCGGCCGGGAGACAATTTCCACCGCTTCCGGCGTTGTACGGCAGAACCAAGCCGGTGCAAGACGTGTATTTGACCGGGAAAGGCTGCGTAGGGGGCGTATAAGCTGGAACCGTGGTACCTGGCGCGATGTAATAACTCGAATCGGAGCTGAAACTGCTGCAGGTCGTTTGAGGTCCGCCGTTGTAAGCAAGAACGTTATTCGGATTTGCGCTGGCAATGGCCGCGATTTCCAAACAAGAGTCTGCGTTTCCGTAATTCAAGTCGTGAGACGCGAGGAGATGATGAGATTGGGTGCCCACGTATCCGATGCGGAACAGCATGTCTTTGGTAATCTGACGTTCAATCGTGAGGTTGTATTGCTCGGAGTACTGCGATTTCAGATGCGGCTGGAATTCGCCGAACAGTAGCGCAGGCCGGAACGAAGACCAGTCAACGCATCCTGGCGGCCCAGATGGGTCGTAGGCGCAAGGAGTCGTTGGCGTCTGATTGATGACGCCTTGAAACGGGTTCGGCGCGTTCCCGCCGGATTGATACTCGAACGGAAGATTGAAAAGAGTGTCAGAAAGTGCGGCGCTTCCACCGAAGGGAGGCTCCGCGCTGAACTGTTCGAGGACTAGTTGTTCGATCGGATTGTAGAAAATTCCGAAACCTGCGCGAATACTCAGCTGTCCGGGACCACCGGCGATCTTCCCCAGGATGCCATCTGTCCAGGACGGCGCCCAAGCGATGCCGATGCGAGGAGCGAAAGATTTGTAATAGGTCGAAGTCAGACCGCGCGGAACACCTTTGTCTCCCGGAAACACCAAGCCCGTGGGGAAAACGGCATTGGCTGGTCCAGTCGGGCTGCAGTCGGTGCTGCCGTACACGGAAATCAGGTACGCGCTGGAGACGTTGTTCGGATTTAGGTCGCAGGGATACTGTGATGTGATTTGTCCGGGCCGGAATGTCTGCAGGCGATTGCCGGTATCGTAGAACGGAGTGTTGAGTTCCCAGCGCAGGCCGTAGTTCAAGGTCAAGTTGGACTTGAGTTTGAAGCTGTCCTGCGCGAACAGGGCCACCGACGTGTTGCGGTCATTTTCGCCCTGCGCGGCACCTTGCGAGTAGGTGGTGGGAATACCCAAGAAATAGTTCGGATAAGCCGCATAATTCGGGTCCGACGCCACCTCGTTTTCGGGCCCGCTGTTGGCGAAACTGTACAGGCCGTTAATGTTGTAGTACAGGAATTGGTTGAACTGCGAGCGCCTGATCTCGCCGCCGAACTTGATGGTGTGTCGTCCGGTAGTCTTGGTGTAATTATCCGTCCACTGAAAGGTGTTGCCTGCCTGCGGTAGTTCCCCTTCGGAGTTGTTACCGATGGCAAAGCCGCCGCTAACGCCGATGAATGGAACGCCCTCGTGACCGGGAAGCGTGGTGGTGATTCCGGCGGAGGGGTTGCTGGGGTCCGCGAAACAATTCGCGGCGGGAACAGCCGATCCGCAGGCATCATGGACACTCGGCAAGATGTTCACAGGATGATTCAGTTTTTCCTGGCCTTCCCGGTAGTAATTGAAGCGGAATTCGTTGACGGCGGTGGAACCTAAAGTCCAGGTATGAGAAAGATTAATTTGCTGGTTGCGGGTGGCGGTGAGCGCGCCGAAGCCCGGAACTGTGGAACCGGCAGCCTGGAAGTTCGAGAACGCGTCAGTCAAGGCGTCGTCGTTGAAGTAGTAGTAGGCAGAGAACTGCTGGGTGCTTGTGATTTTGTGATCCAGGCGGATCGTAAACTGATCTGACCGTTCGTGGTTGTTCGATATGGGGAATATTGTCCCCGTTCCGGAAGGCGCGACATAATTGTTGTACAGAGCGACGGCTGTTGGATCGAAGCACTGCGTCGGAATAATGTTGTTCGGGAAGATGGCGCCCCAGGAAGTACCAGGATTGAGCGGCGCACCTCCCGCCGTTGCAATCGCCGCCGAACAGCCAGGACGGGCTTGCAGGACATTGGCAAAATTCTGGTCGGTCAAGGTTCCGCCAAACGCTTGAGCTTGGCCAGCCTCGGAAAAATCCCCTGCGACTTCGGGGGACGTCGGCAGCGTCACGGATCCGGAACTGGAAGTCACACCTTGGACGTTACGCAAACCCTCGTACGAACCGAAAATGAAAGTCCTATCCTTTTTGATCGGTCCGCCGATGGTGGCGCCAAATTGATTCTGCTTGTAATCGGGAGTGCTGCCTTCCGCTCCCGTTGGATCGGGTTGTGCTGTATTTAGGACGTCGTTACGGATGAACTCGTAGAAGTCTCCGTGGATTTGGTTGGTGCCGGACTTAGTCACCACGTTGACGACAGAGCCGGAGTTGCGGCCGTACTCGGCGTCGAAAGTATTGGTGATGACGCGAAATTCCTCTATGGCGTCAGGCGACGGCTGAACGCCGGGCGAATTGACGAAAATATCGTTGGAGTCGCCGCCGTTGACCATATAGTTGTTGGAGCGCCCGCGGCCGCCGTTTACGGAGACGACGCCGGGATTATCGCTCCCGTAAAACAGGTCGGCTCCGAGCTGTGATTGCACTCCGGGCTGAAGCTGCAAGAGCTGAAACGCGTTGCGGGTGCTGAGCGGAAGCTCGCGGATGGATTGATCGGTCATCACTCCGCCTAGCTGTGAGCTGGTGGTTTCGACTTGCACGGCGTTGGCTTCGACGGTGACGGTTTCATTGCCGCCGCCGAGTTGCAGGGTGACGGTGATGAAATTCACGTGGCCGATGGAAACTACTACGTTCTTGGCGAGGAACTTCTTGAAGCCCTGGGCGTCCGCGGCGACGTCATAGTTCCCGATCGCGAGTTCTGGAATCTCGAACGCGCCGTCCTTGTCCGAGGTCACGGTGCGCTTGGTGTCCGTGCCGGTGAGCGTGGCGGTGACGGTTGCGCCGGGCACCACAGCGCCCGAGGGATCGTTTACGGTGCCGCGAATTTCGCCGCTGGTCTGTCCCCACGCGGCAGCGCATCCGAAGAAGCCCAGAAACACCAATAGGTACACCCCTAACCGTCCCGTCGCCCTCATAGCCGCTCCTTTGGAAAAAGCTGCCGCCCCCCAACCCCCGCGACCAGCTTTCAGTTTTTCGGTTGCAGCCTGCGAAAAAACCTTACTATAATCCGCGAACGTTAGAGTAAGGCCCGAAGGTTGTCAAGGGGAAACTGATTTGGCGAGCAGGCGGAAGCGCTCCACGAAGAGCGAACCGGCCCACGGATACTTGCGCATCAGCGATGTGGCGCGGATGGTCGGCGTGTCTGCTTCGATTTTGCGGACATGGGAAACGTTGGGATTGGTGTCTCCGCGGCGCACGCGCAGCAAGTATCGCTTGTACACGCCAGGCGACGTGCGCATCCTGAAACGCGCGCAATTTCTGCGCCGGGCGCGCGGATTGAACGCTCCGGCGATCGTGCACCTCTTGCGGAAAGAAGGCGTGCTGAGCGCTGCGAGCCAGCGGCCCAAAGCCAACCCGGTGGGAGCGCGTCTGCGGCGCATGCGCTTGCGCAAAGGATACTCGCTTTCGCGGGTGGCGCGAGCCGCGGGAGTCTCCGTGGGATTTCTGAGCGCGCTCGAGCGCGAGCAGATGACGGCGTCGGTGGCAACTTTGCGGCGCCTGGCGCGTTTTTACCGAATGAATATTCTGGCACTTTTCAATCCGTCGGAAGCGAATCCGGGGCGCGTGAAACCGGGCGAGCGCAAAGTGCTGGACGCGGGCCCGGGCGTGCGGATGGAATTGCTGGCCTGGGGAAACACGCTGATGGAACCGCACCTTTTCCGCATCGCGCCTTCGGCCGGAAGCGGCGAATCGTACGCGCACGATGGCGAGGAGTTTCTTTACATTTTGCAAGGCAAGCTGGACATTTCGCTTCCCAACGGCGAAACGCAAGAGTTGGAAGAAGGCGACAGTTTTTATTTCGAGAGCACCAACGCGCATCATTGGAAAAACCCGGGAAAAACGGAAACATTGGTGCTGTGGATCAATACGCCTCCGACGTTTTGACGCGAGGATAGACACCGGGATCCGCGGCGATGGTGAACACGGCGCGAGTCGGTCCGCGTGATGGTTGCAATCGGCGACGAAAGATAGTCCGGAGCACGACGATGACGGAAAGAAAACGCGCGATTCCACTCTTGCTTTTCGTTGCTGTGGCCATCGCGTGCATGTTCGGCGCGTTTGGGTGCGCCAAGAAGACGCCGACGCTGAGCCTGCTGGTATGGGAAGGCTACGCCGATCCTTCGTTCGTGCAAGCCTTCGAAGAATCGCATCATTGCAAGGTCAGCGCGTCATACATGGGTTCGAGCGACGAGCTGGTGGCGAAGCTGCGCGGCGGCAGCGCCAGCAATTACGACGTGATTTCGCCTTCCAGCGACGTGGCCACGATGATTGCCTCTTCCGGACTTGCCGCACCGCTCGATCTTTCGCAGCTGCCTGCTTATCCGCAATTATCGGAGCGGCTGCGCTCGATGCCGCTGGTACGCGTAAACGGCAATGTGTACGGTGTGCCGTTTACATGGGGGCCGAATCCCCTGCTCTATGACACGACTTATTTTGCGCAGGCGCCGGATAGCTGGTCCGAACTTTGGGATCCCAAACTCAAAGGCAAGATTTCCGCGTGGGATGAGCTTTCGACGATTTACATGGCTGCGCAGGTCCTGGGCTACGACAAACCCGACCCGGATCATATTTACAATCTCAGCGACCAGGAACTGGAGAACGTGCGCAAGAAATTGCTGGAGCTGAAACCGAACATTCGCAAGTTCTGGTCCACGGGCGGGGAGTTGACCAATCTTTTTGAGAATCACGAAATTGTGGCGGCCATGGGATGGCCTTTGATGACCAACCAGCTGCGCAAGGCCGGGTTTCCCGTCGCCGAAACGATTCCGAAGGAAAACACGACGGGATGGATTGATCATTTAATGATCACGTCGGCGAGCGAACACAAGGCACTCGCCACCGCATTCCTGGCATACATGATCGAGCCGAAAACGCAGAAGATGGTGACGGACGTGACCGGATACGATCCGGCAAATCCGCGCGCTGCGGATTCGATGACCGCGGAGCAGAAGAAATCGCTGCATCTGGACGATGTGGACGAATACATGAAGCGCATCTATTTCTGGCAGCAAGTTCCGCGGCGCGACAAGTACAACGAGATTTGGAACGAAGTGAAGGCTGCGCAGTGATTGCTTCGCCCGGGAGAGTTGCAGCGGCTTCAGCGGACCATGAATCTCTCCTGTCTATTCGCCAAGTCGTCAAGCGCTATGGAAAGCGGCCGGTGCTGCGTGGCATCAGCCTGGAAGTCGCGTCCGGGGAATTCCTGACGGTTTTGGGCGAAAGCGGTTCGGGTAAGACTACTCTGCTGCGCTTGATCGCGGGATTTGAAGAGCTGGAGAGCGGCGAAATATGGATGGGCGGTGAGCGTCTGGATCAGATTCCGGCGCACCGGCGGCAGGTGAATACCGTGTTTCAGAGTTATGCGATCTTTCCGCATCTTTCGGTTTTTGAAAACGTGGCGTACGGCTTGCGCGCGAAAAACGCAGCGAAAAGCGAAATCCCGCAGCGCGTCACGCAGGCGTTGGACATGGTCAAAATGGGCGAATTCGCGCAAGCGGCCCCATCGCGCTTGAGCGGCGGGCAGCAACAGCGCGTGGCATTGGCTCGGGCGTTGGTGAATCGCCCTCGCGTGCTATTGCTGGATGAACCGCTATCGGCGCTGGACGCGAATTTGCGGCGGCAGATGCAGGTGGAGCTGAAATCACTGCAGCGCGAAGTGGGAATCACTTTTATTTTTGTTACGCACGACCAGGAAGAAGCGATGGCGCTTTCGGATCGCGTGGCGCTCTTGCGCGCGGGGTTATTGGAACAGGTGGCGGCGCCGCGCGAAATTTATGGAGAGCCGGCTACGGCGTATGCCGCGCAATTCATCGGCCAGACGAATTTGCTGCGCGCCGAGGTGCGCGACGGAATCGCGAGCGCAGGCGCGATTCAGTGGCGGACGGACACAAGCTCTGGAAAGGCAGCTTACTCGCTGCGTCCTGAATGCATTCGATTGGTGCAAGCGGGCGCGGGGGGCCCTTCGCACAGTGCCGCAATCGCGCGATTTCGCGGACGCGTGCGCAACCAGTCATTTGGCGGAGCGACCGATTTGGTGGAAGTTGACTGCGGAAATTCCTGCGTGGTGCGCGTGCGAATTCCAAATCCCGGTGTTCTTTCGGGCGAGCATGAATTCGAATTCAACGCGAACGAGGCGACGCTCGTGCGCGATGGGGACGGCGGCTAGCCGTGTATTCGCGGGCCTACAAGGCTGGCGTCACCATCCCTCCGCTGCTCTGGGTCACCGTCTTTCTTTTGATCCCTTACGCCATTCTCCTCTGCTACAGCTTTTGGTCCGTCTCGTCCATGCAGGTGATCGTGCACACCTGGACTTTGCAAAATTACGCGCAGCTGGTGCGCAACCCCATTTATCTCCAGGTGCTATTTCGTTCCATGCGCATCGCTGCGTCGGTCACGCTCTGCGCGCTCCTTTTGGGATACCCGCTCGCCTACTATCTGTCGTTTCACGCGGCGCAGCGGAAGGATCTGCTCTACCAACTGGTGATTATTCCGCTGTGGGCGAGCTATTTGGTGCGCGGCTACGCGTGGAAGACGATCCTCGGCAGCGACGGCGTATTAAACGGATTGCTGCAATATCTGCACATCACTCACCGGCCCGTGGAGTTTCTGTTGTACAGCCCGTTCGCGGTGATCATCACTTTGACGCACATCTATACCCCGTTTACGTTGCTGCCGATCTACGCGTCACTCGAACACATTCCGCGCAATCTGGTGGAGGCGTCGCACGATCTGGGCGCTTCGCCGTGGTCCACGTTTCGGCGGGTCATATTGCCTCTTTCTTTGCCCGGGCTTCTGGCGGGCGCGACCTTCGCATTCGTTTTGACGCTGGGAGATTTTCTCGCGCCACTTCTGGTGGGCGGGCCGAGCGGGATCATGATTTCGAATATTGTGGTAAGCCTCTTCGGCGCCGCATACAACTGGCCGCTGGGCGCGGCGATTTCGTTCTGCATGATGGTGCTCGTGGTCACGTTGCTTTTCGCCACGGAACGGCTGGAAAAGAGGTTGACGATTTCATGAGCGGCGGGCTCCAGTCGAAGCGCGCGCCACTCTTAACTGCATACGCTTTTCTGGTCTATGCGTTTCTCTATTTTCCCATCATCGTGTTGGTGGTTTATTCGTTCAATGGCTCGGGAGTGGGTGGATTTCCCCCTGCGGGGTGGACGCTCGATTGGTATCGCCAGCTTTTTGGCGATGGAGCGCTCTGGGATGCGGTGCTCAACAGCATGATCGTGGCGGCGATTGCCGTGGCGATTGCGCTGGGATTAGGTTTGCCTGCCGCGCTGGCGCTGGACCGCAGCGATTTCCCGGGGAAAACGCTTTTTCGCCGGCTGGTGCTGCTGCCTTTGATTCTTCCCGGGATCATCACGGGGCTTTCGCTGCTGATGCTGTTTGTGGCCGTCGGAATGAAACTGAGCCTGGTGACAATCACGCTCGGTCACGGCACGGCATTGATTTCCGTGGCGACCACGGAAATTTTCGCGGGACTGCAGAAGAGGGAGCGAGCGCAAGAGGAAGCATCTTTGGATCTCGGCGCGAATCAGTGGAAGACATTCTGGCGGATCACACTCCCCAATCTGCGCGTCTCGCTGATTGCGGCGGGCTTGCTGATTTTCACTTTGTCGCTGGACGAGATTGCCGTGAGCTTCTTCCTGATCGGGCGCGACAACACGTTGCCCTTGGAGATCTGGTCGCGCTTACGCCGCGGCATTACCCCGGAGATCAACGCCATCTCGACGCTGATTTTACTCTTTTCTATTGGCACGATTCTGATCTGGTACCGGCTGCGCTCGCGCGCGCAGCGCGCTGATGATTCCGGCGAATCGCTTTTGGCCGCTCCGGTCGAAGGAAACATCCTGTGACTGAAAGCCGCAGAGACTTTCTGAAATTTATCGTGGCAGGATCGGTGGCGGCCGGTTGCCCCATCGATTTTTCGCTTCTCGCGGCCGAAAGCGGACCTGCTCCCGACATAACCGGAGATCACTTCGAAATTTGCCATCAGGTTCGCGACGGGCATACATTCCCGCGCCCGTCAGTTTCGAAGAAACACGACATCCTTATCGTCGGCGGCGGAGCCAGCGGGATGAGCGCCGCATATTTTTTGAGGGAGCACGATTTTCTGTTGCTCGAGAAAGAACCGCACTGGGGCGGCAATGCCACCATGGAGGAATACGAGGGGCAGCCATTCGCCACGGGTTCCGCATTCGATTACAAGGACACGCCCAGCGAGCGGCTAGCTCGCGAACTGGGACTGAATCCGCTGCCGATTAATTCCCCCGATCCGACGATCGTGAATGGCAAATGGGTGGCGGACACCTGGGGCGCCGGTCTCGACGAACTGCCCTACCCGGCAGAAGTTCGCGCGAGCTTCAAGAAGTTTCGCGGCGACATGCTCAAATTGGCCGACAACAAAAACCTTTCGCAATTTGACAGCGTGCCATTGACGAAATATCTGAAGGGCTACGCACCGGAAGTGAAGCAGTGGTGGGATTGCTACGGCCCGTCCAACTATGGCGCGAAATCCGCGGACACCTCCACGCTGGTCGCGCTGATCGAACTGAAGGACCAAGCGGAGTCGGCAGAAAACGACACGCGGGTTACGCTACCGGGCGGCAACGGGATGTTTGCGCGGAAGCTTTCGGAAATCCTGCGAGCACAAGACGCCGAACGGATGGTTTCTGATGCGACGATTGTGGCGGTCGAGCCGCAGAAGACGAACGTGCACGTCACCTACATTCACGCCGGGGCGTTGTACACGGTAGCCGCGAAGTACGTGATCATGGCGACCCCCAAATTCATCACCTGGCGGCTGGTTTCCGGGCTCTCGGAAGCCCAAACGGACATGATGCGATCGTTCCGCTATTGCCCGTACGCCGTCATCAACATGATCTTCGACGAGCCGCTATATACCCGCGCTTATGACACCTGGTGCCCCGGGAATTCCTTCTCGGACATGATCGTGGCGGATTGGGTGGAACTTAAGCAGTCTGGCTACCGGCAGAAGAACGGCATACTGACTTTTTATACGCCGATTTCAGAATTGCAGCGCGATAACCTCTTAAGGATTGACGGATGCCGCAGAATCGCCGCGAATGTCCTGCGCGATTTTCATAATCTTCTTCCCGAATTTAGCGCCGAGCCGCTGGAAATTCATTTCTATCGCCGCGGCCATCCGCTCTTTCTCTCGCGGCCGGGTACGTACACCAAAGCGATTCCGGGTGCGAACAAACCGCTCGAGCGGATTTTCTTCGCGAATACGGATTCGGTGGGGCCGGAGTCGGACTTGGCGGGCGCTGTCGAGTCCGCGCATCATGCGGCGGAATGGATCGAGCAGCGCATGGGTGGGGCGGCGGGCGCAGCGGCGAGATCCGCGTCCGGATTTTCGGCGTAAACGCGCGGCGCACATTCCACCAAATAAAAAGGGCAACGGGGGAGAGAGTCCCGCTGCCCTTAAGTAGTCTTCCCCGCCAGAGAAAGACTGCAAACTTGTTGGAAGCTTCGAGCGTCTGGACTACGGTTTAGCGGATGCGATGTTCAAATTGTGCACGCCGGAAAAAATCGAGAGCCCGGCGCTCATACTCTGCGGCATCCACCACAAACGGCGCACCATCGGATATTCGCTGTGCTGCATGTGCCGCGCGAGCAGGTCGAAAACCACCGGACCAACTTGCGTCGCCAGATAGATCGCGGGCGAATGCGCGAAGGGGCGCATCAGCGGGTCATCTTCCACCGCTCCGTGTCCCACGGCTTGGCGCGTTGAATACGCGTCAAACGCGGCCGCGCCGTGCTGCACGATGGAAAGCGCGATCCAGGCGTTGCGCGACGGCATGGACATCGCTTCTTTGATGGAATGTTCCTGGGAAGACGGCGTGGGGATGCGAACCGTCGAGAATGACTGCGCGTCCGGCGTCGTGTCCAGCGCTACGGTATTGAGCGAGCCTGTCAGGTGCGTTTTGGAGTCCACGTTAACGAGGTGGACGACGTTCAAATTCATGCGGCTCGAGGACGATTCCGTGGAGGCAGCCACATAATCGGGGTGGTTCGCGGCAATCGCAGCGTGGGGGGCGCTCGTCGTGGGAGCGGCGCCGGCAGCAGAGGCGCTGATAGCCATGGGCGGGACGCTCAATGTTTGCGTGGGCGGCTGGAACGCTTGGAACTGCAGTAGAAGCGCGGCGACGGCTAATACCATGAGAAGGGGTCTCCTGTATTTGCCTAACGCTGGTTGAGAGAGCACGGGCCGGACCATCGGGTGGGAGCGGGGCGGGCATTGGAATATCAGCACTTAGCGACGGCCCGGCACTGCTCGGGCAGTTTCCGAGGGCTTGGTGAGGCTGTGGAAAGGAAAACCATTTCCTATGGCTAGTACCGGGGTTACCACTCCTAAGTTCCTGATTTGGAACAAGCTAGGGCCGCAGGGTTCGCAGGATCTTCGCTACTTCGCATCGTTCAATGGCGCGAATTCGCGGCGTGACGCGGTTTGCAGGCGCGGGGCTGAATTCCTGGTTCCTGGCGGTCTTGGTGAGCTTAAAGTCGCCGAGCTGTACCTATGCAGCGTTCATGGCTTGGAGGCTGTCGCTCGCTGCGCGGATGGTGCCGTCTATCTCGGCGTCGGTGTGGGCGGCCGAAACGAACAGCGCTTCGTACTGCGACGGGGGAAGGAAGATTCCGCGCGCAAGCATTTCCTGGAAAAAGCGCGCAAACCGAGCGGTATCTGATTTTTTCGCGTCCGAATAATTCCGAATGGGACCGCTAGCAAAGAAGATCGTCAGCAGCGAGCCGGCGACATTCACAACACCCGCGACGCCCGAATCCTGCAGGGCGGCGCGCAGGCCTTCGGCCAGCCGTTGGGTTTTGTTGTTCACACCTTCATAAAAGCCGGGTGCTTCAAGTTTCGGAAGAGTGGCGAGCCCAGCGCGCATCGCGAGCGGATTTCCGGAAAGCGTGCCGGCTTGATAGACCGGGCCGAGCGGCGCGACGCGTTCCATGATGTGACGCTTGCCGCCATAGGCCGCGACCGGCAAACCTCCGCCGATAATTTTCCCCATCACGGTGAGATCGGGATCAATTTTGTAAACTTGCTGCGCGCCACCGTACGCCATGCGGAAGCCGGTGATGACCTCGTCGAAAATCAGCAGCGCGCCTCCGCGCTTGCTGATTTCGCGCAGGCCTTCCAGAAAGCCGTGAGCCGGCGCGACGACTCCCATATTTGCGGCGACGGGTTCGACGATGATTGCGGCAATTTTCTGGGGATGCTGGCGGAACAAACTTTCGACGCCGGAGAGATCGTTGTACGGCGTATTGAGCGTGAGCCGCGCGAATGCGTCCGGAACACCCGGACACGCGGCGATGCCCAGTGTGGCAAGGCCCGAGCCAGCTTCGGAGAGGAATCCGTCAGAGTGTCCGTGGTAGCAGCCTTCGAATTTAATCACCAGGTCGCGTTCAGCGAAGGCGCGCGCGAGGCGCACGGCGGACATGGCCGCTTCCGTGCCGGAACTCACGAAGCGGACCATTTCGACGGAAGGAATCGCCCGGGTGATTTTTTCACCGAGCTCGATTTCGAGCGGTGACGTCATGCCGTAGCTGGTGCCGCGCGCGGCTTGTTCGGAAACGGCCGCCACCACGTCGGGATGTGCGTGGCCCAAGATGAGCGCGCCCCACGAGCAGACGTAATCGAGGTATTCGCGGCCATCCACGTCGTACAGATGGGTGCCAGCGGCGTGGTCAATCACCAGCGGTGAGCCGCCCACGGCGCGAAACGCGCGCACCGGGCTATCCACCCCGCCGACCAAAGTCTTTTTGCCGCGCTCGAAAATCTCCGTGGAGCGCGGGCGCGCATCGCGTGTCACCGTGTGTGCTTTCTCTTTCGCGCTCTTCACTGTTTCGCTCGCCATGCTTGTCCTGTAGTTGTTAGCTGGCCTTCAGCCAACGGGCTGCGTCCTTGGCATGATAGGTCAAAATCATGCCCGCACCAGCACGCTGGATACCGGTCAGAATTTCCAGCACCACGCGCTTTTCGTCAATCCAGCCATTGATCGCCGCTGCTTTTACCATCGAATACTCTCCGCTCACGTTGTAGGCCGCTACCGGGACGTCGAATCGCTCGCGGACGCTATGGATCACGTCCAGGTACGGCAGCGCAGGCTTGACCATGATCATGTCCGCGCCTTCTTCGATATCGAGCGCCACCTCGCGCAGGGCTTCGCGCGCATTCGCGGGATCCATCTGATAGCTGCGGCGGTCGCCGAACTGCGGCGAGGATTGCGCGGCTTCGCGAAACGGCCCGTAAAACGCCGAGCAATATTTTGCAGCGTAAGAAAGTATGGCGACATCCTCAAAACTGTTCTCGTCGAGGCGCTGGCGGATGGCGGCGACGCGGCCGTCCATCATGTCCGAAGGGGCGACGATATCGGCTCCGGCGCGCGCGTGGGAAAGCGCGGCGTCAGCCAGCAGCACGAGGCTGGGATCATTCAGCACTTCGCCATCCTTGATGACGCCGCAATGGCCGTGGCTGGTGTATTCGCACAGGCAAACGTCCGTGATTACCAGCAGATTGAGCTTGGCTTTGCGGATGGCTTCAATGGAGCGCTGCACCGCGCCCTGCGCCGACGCCGATTCCGTGGCGAGTTCGTCTTTATGTTCCGGCAGGCCAAACAGAATCACGGCAGGAATTCCCAGATCGGCGACTTCCCGGCACTCTTCGACGATCTGATCCACGGATTGCTGATAGATGCCGGGCATCGAGCTGACTTCCTTGCGCACGTTTTTTCCCGGGCACGCGAACATGGGATATACCATGCCGCGTGCGCTGAGCCGCGTTTCGCGGACGAGGCCGCGCAGAAGTTCGTTGCGGCGCAAGCGGCGCGGCCGCTGGATTGGAAATGTCATGCATGCCTCACTGTGGATGTCTGCCGCTGATAATACTTGGCGATGGCGTCCGCCAGGCCGGCTGAGGACGATTCATTCGATTCAATGGCGACGCGCAGGCCTGCTTCGCGTAGCGCGCGCGTGGTGGTGGTTCCGATCGCTGCGAATTCAATCCGGCGCGAAAGCGTGGCCAGTTCCCCGGGCGTGACGAACGCAGCCAGATTGTGAAAAGCCGAGGGGCTGGCAAAAACGATCGCGGCAATTTCCGCGCGGCGGACGCTGTTCAGTATTTCGCTATCGAGCGATTCGGGCCGCAAGGTCCGGTAAGCTACGATTTCGTGTACGGTGGCGCCTGCTTCGCGCAGCGCCGCAGGCAAGCGATCGTCCACGCGGTCGCTGCGTGGCAGGAGCACTTCCTTGCCGACCATGGAATCGCGAAGCTCGGCGGCCAAGGATTCTCCGGTTTGAGTTTGAGCGATGTAATCCACGCGCATTCGTTCTGCCGCAGCACCTCGCGCTGTAGCGGCGCCGACCGCGGCGATCCCTGCGCGCAGTGAACCAAGCGCGCTTCGCTCGCGGCCCGTTTCGATCCAGCGGCGGCAGAAGAATCGTACCGCATTCTGGCTCGTGAATAGAATCCAGTCGAAGGCGGCGATGCGCTCAAGCGCCGCGTCAAGCTCGGCAGGGCTTTCCGGCGGCGCAAAACTCACGGTCGGGAGCGCCAGCACCGTCGCACCCAGGGCTTCCAGCGCGCGGATCAACTCGCCGGCCTGTTCAGGCGCGCGCGTCACCACGATGCGCTTACCGGCGAGCGGCTGAGCAGGGGCCGCCGATTTATTGAGATTGTCCAACGGACCTTCCTGCCAGACGGAGAAGCCGGTCGGCGCCGGCGGCCAGGAGTTCGCCAGCCACGGCTTGGCCGAGAGATTCGGCGTCCATCACGGACGTACATTTTCTTTCACCGCGGCGGCGAAGACTTTCGGCGCCGTCGGCGGAGAGGACGCACGCGTCAAGGAGCATCGTCCCGCTTGCGATTCGCGCCCAAGCGCCCAGCGGCAATCGGCAGCCACCCTGCAGTTCCGCGAGCAGCGCGCGTTCGGCTGTCACCGCCAGCATAGTATCTTTGTCCACCAGCTTATCGAGAAAAGTGAATTCACCCTCGCGCGACGCCACAAATTCGACGCCCAGCGCGCCTTGGCCGACTGCCGGGACCATCACTTCCGGCGAGATGACTTCGCTGATACGCGACGAAAGGCCAAGCCGGTCAATGCCGGCCTTGGCCAGGACGATGGCGTCATATTCGCCGGAAGAAAGCTTGCGCAGGCGCGTGTCAACATTCCCGCGCAGCTCCGCGATTTTAAAATCCGTCCGGAACAGGCGCAACTGCGAGGCGCGCCGGAGGCTGCTGGTGCCGACGCGCGCGCTGCGCGGCAAGTTTGCCAGTGTTTCACCGCGCTGCGAGACGAGCGCGTCACGCGGATCTTCGCGCTGGAAAGCAATGGCGACGCGGCAAGCGCTGGAAATCTCGGTGGGAACGTCTTTCATGCTGTGCACGGCGAGGTCCGCGCGGTCGTCGAGCAGCGCGTCTTCGAGTTCCTTGGTGAAAATGCCTTTCACGCCAATCTGATCGGGCGGGGCGGTGGCAAATTGGTCGCCGGACGTTTTGATGACTACGATTTCAGCGGCGATGCCGCACGAGCTTTGCAGGGCGTCGCGGAAATGATTGGCTTGCCACAGGGCCAGCGCGCTGCCGCGCGTGCAGATTCGCAACGGCTTCACTTCTTGCCTTCATCCAGGCCGAAGAGATGGCGTATGGCTTCGAGGCCGGCCAGGCGGCCGCGCATTCCCCGGCCATGCTTCAATTTTTCCTGCGGCTCCTCGAGCAGGCGCTCGATCAATTCCTCGGTGATGTGCGCGAGGCGATCGCGCTCCTGGGGCGAGACGTCTTGCATCTCCTTGAGCTTCTCGCGAATGATCAGTTCGCGATGCTTGTGGAACTGCTCGCGCAGGTCATTGACGATGGAGCCGGCTTCCAAGGCGCCGCGCCAGGCTTCGAATTTATCAATGTGCTCGGCGATGATGGCTTCGGCGCGCGGAATTTCGGATTCGCGGGCTTTCTTGTTCTGCTCGACGATTTCGCCGAGGTCGTCAATATTGTAGAGGTAGAGGTTGTAGAGGCCTGAGGCGTTTTCGGCCACGTTGCGCGGCACGCCGAGATCTACCAGGAAGACCGGGCGGCCCGATCGGGCGGCGATGGCTCGCTCCAGCATCTCGCGAGTCAGCACCGGCCCCGACGCGCCCACGGACGTGACCAGAATGTCCGGAGCGCCGAGAACCGATTCCAGCGATTCCCACGCCATGGCTTCGCCGCCGAAGCGGTGCGCCAGTTCCGCGGCGCGGTCGAAAGAGCGGTTAATCACGCGCAGATTTCCAATCCCGCGATTACGCATATGCTCGACGACTTGTTCCGCCACCGCGCCTGCGCCCAGAATCAGCGCGGAATGTCCCTTGAGGTTGCCGAAGACCCGTTCGGCAAGTTTCACTCCCGCGAGCGCGACGGACATCGGCCGCGTGCCCACTTGCGTTTCGCTCCGCACGCGCTTGCCCACTTCCAGCGCTGCCTGGAACATGCGATTCAGCACCGGGCCGGTGGCGCCGTGTTCGAGAGCCTGATTGTAAGCGGCACGCAATTGCCCGAGAATTTCGGCCTCGCCAAGCAGCATGGAGTCCAGACTGGCGGCGACGCGGAAGAGATGGCGCACCGCGTCCGGCCCGCTCCAGCGATAGAAGCGGCCGGCGAGTTCGCCGCGCGGGATGCGATGGAACGAAGCCACATAGTCTTCCATGGCTTCGGCGGCGGAGGGCGCAAGATCGCCGGGCACTCCGTACAGCTCACTGCGATTGCAGGTGGAAACCACCACGGCTTCTTCGAGAATGCCGCGGTCGCGCAATTCGTCGGCGGCCTGCAGAGCCTGCTGCGAGGAAAATACGATACGCTCGCGCAGCTCGACAGGCGCGGTGCGATGATTGCAGCCGATCAGCGCGACACGGATGCGTACCGTCCCAGCACGATTCGAATTGTCGGTCGCGGTCGTCATCAGAGAAAGCGGTGAAACCTGGTGAGATACAGGTTCACAACTGTATAGCTGAAAAGAACCATCAGGAAATTAAAAGAGCACAGCAACGCGGCGCGTGCTCCGCGCCAGCTGGCGTTGCGCGAAAGCAGCAGATACGCGACGTAAACTCCTACAATCGCCATGGTGATGATCACTTTAGGATCACCCAGCGAATAGCTGCCGCGCAGCCGGTGTTCCCACGCCAAGCCCATGGCCACACCAAATGCCAGAGCGACGAGGCCAACGTACACGCTGCTGCGCGCCATGCGATCCAGCACGTCCAAGGCCGGAAATCGCCAGAACGGAACCCCCAGGCGCCGCGAGCGCAGCACCCAGTCTTGCACTAAATATATGACGCTGAGTACAAAAGAAAGCGCGAAGGCCGCATACGCCCAGGTATTCAAAGTGACGTGAAACGCAAACATGGCTCCGCGCGGCACGGAGGTGGCAGGCAGAGAACGCGGCGTGAGCAGATCGAGCAGGACGAGCCAACAAACCAAAAGCAGCGTGACGAACGCGCCTACCGTGCGCTGCCGGTGGAAAACTTCCAGGCCCAGGTAGGTAAGACCCAGTAGCCACGCAAAAAGCGACATTGAGCCGTATAAATCGTCATAGGGTACGGTGTGCAGCGCCAGCGAGCGCTGGTACAGCTCCCAATACTGAGCCGCGATTCCCGCCGCGAGGAGCAAAGAGGCCACGCGCCCGACCCATAGATTGGGCACGTATAGATTTCGCGCGTAGCAGAAAAAGCTAGCCACGTAGAGTGCCAGGCTCAGGTCGCCTAGAAAGTGTGTCATGAAAAGCGAGAACTCCCGGAATAGCCAGTAGATTATAACGCTGATGGCGCGGAAACCGCGCGGGCGTTGCACAAATGGGGTCTCTGGCGGACCTTAACGGGGCTGGGCGGCCTGACGACCGCGACGGACGGATGTGCGGCTGTAAACCCCTTCTGCTATCATGACTTGGAAACTATGACTCCCGCAGAGAACCGGAAAGACCTCTTTTTGCGCGCCTGCCGCTTTGAGCCTGTGGAGCGCGTGCCGGTGTGGATCATGCGCCAGGCCGGGCGATATCTGCCCGAATATCAGGCGGTGCGGAAGCACTATTCGTTTTTGGAGATTTGCAAGATGCCTGAGGTGGCGGCCGAGGTGTCGATGCAGCCGTTTCGGGTATTGGGTGTGGATGCGGTCATCGTATTTTCTGACATCTTGATTGTGGCGGAGGCCATGGGATTGCCGCTCGAGGTGCCGGATTCGGGCCCGGTGCTTTCGAACCCGGTGCGCGATTTGGCGGCCGTGCGGCGGTTGCGCGATTTTGACCCCGCGCGCGACACGCGGTTCGTCGGCGACGCCATTCGCGCCATCTGCAAGGAAGTTGGCCCGGACGTGCCGGTGATCGGCTTTGCGGCGGCGCCCTGGACGCTCGCTTGTTACATGATCGAGGGCCAAACACGCGGCGACATTTCGCGGGCTAAGCAGATGCTGCGTTCGGAACCGGCGCTGGTGCGCGAACTGCTGGAGCGCATCGCGCGCGTTACCGCCGAATATTTGAAATCGCAGATTGCCGCGGGCGCGGCCGTGGTGCAATTGTTCGATACCTGGGCTGGTGAACTGACTCACGCGGAGTATGATGCCTTTGAGCTGCCCGCGACGAAATCGGTTTACGAATTGCTCGCCAGCTCGCGCGTGCCGAAGATTTTGTACGCGAAAGGGTCGAGTCATTTACTGGAAAGCCTCGCGCAATCTGGCGCGGACGTGGTCAGTGTGGACTGGCGCACCGATCTGGCGGATGCTCGCCGGATGCTGGGCCGCAAGGTGGCGCTCCAGGGGAACGTGGACCCCGCAATTCTGCTCGGCTCGGAGACAGAAGTTCGCCAGGCGGCGCAGGCTGCCGTCGAAAAAACTGGCGGTTTGGGCCATATTTTGAATCTGGGGCACGGAATCCTGCCGACGACTCCCGTGTCCAACGCCAGGGCCTTTGTGGAAGCGGGGAAAGCGGCGCGAGTGCCGGCACGCGCGGAAATCGGTTAGACCGACTTCGGTTGAACGGACAGCGCAGAACAGACGCAACGATGAAAGCGGCGGACAAATTCGAGATCGGGCAACTCAGCGACGCCACTCTTGAGAAATATAATCGTCCCGGGCCGCGTTACACCAGCTATCCGACGGCTCCCGTGTGGAAAGACGATTTCGGCCCCGATGATCTGGAAACGTATTACGCGCGCGCCGAAAAAGAGGCGACCCCGCTTTCGCTCTACATGCACATTCCCTTCTGCGAAAGCCTGTGTCTGTTTTGTGCGTGCACCGTCTCGATTCAAAAGGACAAGAAAGTCGCAATTCCCTACCTGGATGCGCTGAAGCGCGAGATCGAGCACGTCGGCCGGCACGTTTCGAAGAAGCGCCAGGTGATTCAATTTCACTGGGGCGGCGGCACGCCGACTTACTTGACTCCCGCGCAGATGGAAGACCTTTTCGGCTACACGCGCGAGCGCTTTTCGTTTTCTCCCGACGCCGAGATTGGAATTGAGATTGATCCGCGCGTCACGAATCGCGAGCATCTGGAAACTCTGCGGCGGCTCGGATTCAACCGCCTGAGCATGGGGATTCAGGATTTTCAGCCGAAGGTACAGGAAACGATTCATCGCGTGCAGCCGTATGAGCTCACGCGCGATTTGATCGTGGCCGCGCGCGAGCTGGGATTCGAAAGCCTCAACGTTGATCTGATTTATGGCCTGCCGCACCAGACGGCGGAGAGCTTCAAGGACACGATTGACCGCACGCTGACGCTGCTGCCGGATCGCGTCGCGATGTTCAGCTACGCGCACGTGCCGTGGCTGAAAAAACAGCAAGGGTCTTTTGAAATGTACTTGCCGGAAGGCATGGAAAAATTCCGCATTTTCCGGGCGGGCTTGGAAAGATTCCTCGACGCGGGATACCTCTATATCGGCATGGACCATTTTGCGCGGCCAGGCGACGAGCTTGCTACGGCGCAACAGAATCGCACCCTGCACAGAAATTTCCAGGGTTATACGACGAAAGCGGGCGCGGACCTCTACGGGATGGGCGTGAGCGCGATCAGTTCGATCGGTGAAGCCTACGCGCAGAATCGCCGCGAGGTTCCCGCGTATCAGGAGACCGTGGACGCGCGCGGAATCGCCACCATGCGCGGCTACCGGCTTTCGAAAGATGATGTATTGCGCCGCGCCGTGATCGGCAGGTTGCTGTGCCATACCGTGATTCCGAAACACGAAGTCGAGCAGGAATTCGGAATAAATTTCGACGAATATTTTGCGCCGGAGTTGCAGCGGCTCGCGGAGGCCCGCGAGGCAGGATTAGTTGCGCTGGATTCCGCGGAAATTCGCGTCACTCCGCTGGGCCGTATCTTTATTCGCAATGTGGCCATGACCTTCGATCGTTACCTCCCGGAACAGCAGATGGATAAGCGGCCACTTTTCTCCAAGACGCTCTGACGAGCCGTGCCCATGAGCAATTCCACACGAGTAGCTGTGATCGGCGCGGGGATTGCGGGCTTGGCCTGCGCATACAGAGTTCAAAAGGCGGGGGCGGACGTCACGCTTCTTGAGTCATCCGACCGTCCCGGCGGTTTGATTGACTCTGTCGAAAAGGATGGGCTGCTTTTCGAGGCGGGGCCGCAAAGTTTTCAAGGCACCGACGCATTGCTCGAGTTGGTCCGCGAACTCGGCATCGCAGGCGAACTGCAGAAAGCCGATCCTGGCGCGCCACGTTACGTATTTCTGCACGGGCATCTCCGCAAAATTCCCATGTCGCCGCAGGCGCTACTGGCGTCCTCGTTGCTCGGCCCCGGCTCGCGCTGGAAAATCGCCACAGAACCGTTCAAGCGGAGCAAACCGCCGAGCGAAGAGGAAACCGTCGCGAGTTTCGTTCGGCGTAAATTCGGCCACGAGATCCTGGAATATCTTGTAGCGCCCTTCGTTTCCGGTGTGTATGCGGGCGACCCGGAACAACTGAGCCTGAAGGCTGCCTTTCCCTCCCTCGATGAGTGGGAGCGAGAATACGGCAGCGTTCTGCGCGGGGCGATGAAATCACGCCCGCCAAAGGCGAAGGGCGGAGCGCCGCCGCTTTGTTCTTTTCGGCATGGCGTGGGCGCACTTCCGGGCGCGCTGGCGGCAAAGCTAGGCGAACGTGTGCAAATGGGAACAATCGCGCGTGAGATTCAACGCGCTGGCGAGGGCGGCGCTTGCTTCGAGGTTCGAGCGCGACACCGGGGCCAGGAACAGAGCGCTTCCGTAAGCGCGGTCGTCGTCGCTACGCCGGCGTATACTGCCGGCTCGCTGCTAGGTCCGTCGTCCGCGCATATCGCGCAGGTCCTCGGCGGCATCCCTTATGCGCCGGTGGCCGTGGTCGCCGCAAACTATTTTCGCCAGCAGGTCAGCGACCCGTTGGACGGATTTGGTTTTCTGGTGCCGCGTAGCGAGAAAGTCCGCACGCTCGGCACGGTGTGGAATTCGTCGCTCTTCCCGGGTCGGGCGCGCGAGGGCACCGTCACGATGACGAGCTTTATCGGGGGCGCGACGGACGTGGAGGTCGTCCAGCACTCCGAAGAGGACATCGCACGCATCGTGCAGGATGAAAATGCGCGCATTCTGGGAATCGGCGGAGCGCCGATTGAAGCTGCCGTCTGGGGATACCCGCGCGCGCTCCCACAATACAATCTGGGCCACGGACACATCGTCGAAGCGATTCGCAACTTCGAGCGCGAAACTCCTGGACTGTTTTTCGCCGGCAATTATTTGGAAGGTCCCTCGATAGGAAAGTGCGTCGAGAACGGATTTCACGCCGCGGAAGCGGTGACAAAGTACCTGCAATCGCGGTGAAAAGCCCGAGGTTGGCAGCGCCGGCGCCACTGGCCCACTATTCGTCCGAAAGCGGGCGCTTGTGCCGCATATTCAGCCTGACGCGGCGGCGCTCCCCTGCTTCACGAAAACGCCGGCGCTCATCTTCAGTCTCCAGAACCAGCGGCGGAACGGCATGCGGCTGATGGTTTGCGTCCAAAGCCACGAAGGTGACGTATGCAGTGCTGGTGTGCCGGCGCTCGCCGGTGAGAATATTTTCCGCGAAGACTTTTACTCCCACTTCCATCGAGGTATTGAATACGCGATTGACGCTGGACTTGAGGACGATCCACTCTCCCACGCGAATCGGGAAACGAAAATCCAGATAATCCACGGAAGCCGTGACCACGTGGCTATTGGAATGGCGGTTCGCCGCCAGCGCTCCGGCGATATCAATCAAGTGCATCACGCGACCGCCCAGCATATTCCCGAGCAGATTCGCGTCGTTGGGCAATACGATTTCAACGATTTCCGAACTGGAAGCCTTGACGGGCTTCCCCGGCAACGCGGATGGCGGAACGGACTTCACGGAATCTCGTGCGGCCGGCTTCGTTTTCCTGGTCATGCGTGCGAATCAATCTCCGCGTGGGATGCCCACCGTGCGCGCTTGGCGCGCGCCCTCAAGCCCGTTATAATACGCGCTTCGAGCCTATGACCCAAACGCAGAAGTCGCGCCGTGAAGTTCTGGAACAATTTGTGGCTGAAAAACCCGCCGACGCGTTCGCGCGTTACGGCTTGGCGCTTGAATGCATGAAGGTCGGCGACAATGACGCTGCCACGGATCACTTTGAAAAATTGCTCGTTGCGAATCCGAACTATGTAGCGGGTTACTTTCAGTTTGGCCAGCATCTATCGCGCATCGGGAAGCTGGAACAGGCGCGCAAACTCCTTTCCGATGGTATTCTGGTGGCGCAAAAGGCCGGTGACATGCACGCGCGAGATGAAATGCAAGCCGCGCTGGCATTGATGCGGTAGGTACTGTGGAGTGGCCCGAGTAGCAGTTGCGAGTTATGAGAACCAATCGCATTCCGCTTTTTCCCCTGAACGTGGTGCTCTTCCCGGGCGCCACTCTCCCGCTGCACATTTTCGAGCAACGCTACAAAATTATGATCGGCCAATGCCTGCGCGAAAATCGCGAGTTTGGAATTATTCTGGTGAGCGAACGAGGCGTGGCCGCACTGGGGTGCGCCGCGGCCATCACGCGGAAAATCAAAGATTATCCCGATGGGCGCATGGACATCCTCACCCAGGGGCGCGCGGTATTCCGCGCGTTGCAACTGCTGCAGGAGAAGGAATACCACGAAGCTATCGTCGAATATCTGCATGAACCCGCGGCGCCGCTGCACGAATCCCTGGACGGCTGCGCAGAGGGCGGCCTTCTCTCGCTGTTTCAGGAGTGCTACAGGCTGATTCATGGCCAGCTGTGGGTCACGACGAGCCGACAGCCGCTCTGGCCGCTTTCCTACCAACTGGCCGCCTGCCTGCCGATCGAACTCGAGGAAAAACAGGCTCTGCTCGAAATCCGCTCCGAGCCGCAGCGCCAGGAACTCTTGATCGAATGGATGAATGACCTGCTGGCTCGCGTGGAACCGCAGCAGCGAGCCCGCCGCAGTGCCGCGGGCAACGGCCACAGCGTAAATTAGCTTATCGAATCAATCCAAACGAAAGTATCGCCACAGCCTCCGTTCCACTATAATGGGCGCTGGCGCCCGCAATGGCGTCGTGTCTTCCGTGAAACTGAGGCCCTCATGACTTCACTGCCGAAAAGCCTGGGTGAACTTCGCCGCAGTCAGTGGTCCGAAGAAAGAATCGCGCGACGAACGGTCCGCCAGGAATTGCGTGAAAATTTGATGTGCAAAATGGAGAAGGGCGAAGCGCTGTTTGCCGGCGTGCACGGCTACGACGACACCGTCCTGCCGCAAATTATCAATGCGATCTTGTCGCGCCATCATTTCATTCTGCTGGGCCTGCGCGGGCAGGCGAAATCGCGCATTCTGCGCGCGCTGGTGGGCTTCATGGACGCGCACATCCCCGTGGTGGAGGGCTGCGAGATTCATGACAATCCCTACGCGCCGCTTTGCCGCGCCTGCCGGGAACGTATTGCCGCGGAAGGCGACGCGACTCCGGTTTCGTGGCTGCCGCGCGAGCAGCGCTACGTGGAAAAGCTGGCGACGCCGGACGTAACCATTGCCGACATGATTGGGGACGTGGATCCCATCAAGGCCGCGCGCAGCGGAAAAAATCTTTCTGACGAATTGACCATTCATTACGGCCTGCTCCCCCGCGCGAACCGCGGGATTTTTGCGATCAATGAGTTGCCGGACCTTGCGGGAAAAATCCAGGTCGGGCTGTTTAATATCATGCAGGAAGGCGACGTGCAGATTAAGGGCTACCCGGTGCGGCTGGCGCTGGACGTCCTGCTGGTATTCACCGCGAACCCGGAAGACTACACGGCGCGCGGCAAAATCATCACGCCGCTGAAAGACCGCATCGGCTCGGAAATTCGCACGCATTATCCCGCGACGGTGGCGGAAGGCATGTCCATCACCTCGCAGGAATCCTGGACCGAGCGCGATAACAAGAAGCGCGTCGAAGTCCCTCAGTACATCCGCGAAATCGTCGAGGAAGTTGCCTTCCAGGCGCGCGAAGATAAGCGCGTGGACCGGC
This sequence comes from uncultured Acidobacteriota bacterium, assembly GCA_963804655.1. GTDB lineage: Bacteria > Acidobacteriota > Terriglobia > Acidiferrales > UBA7541 > Palsa-295. The sequence goes on from CAWDRE010000006.1 coordinate 1,061,874, forward strand.
GCTCGGGCGTCAGCCAACGGCTGCCCATCAGCGCTCTGGAAAATGTGCTGAGCAGCGCCGAGCAGCGCGCGGTGCGCAGCCGCGATTCCGCCGTGGTGGCGCGCGTCGCGGACATTTACGCGGCGATCCCTTCGATGACCGGAAAATTCGAACTGGAATACGAAGGCGAGCTACGCGGCGCCGAGAATATCGCGCGGGAACTGATCCGCGCCGCCATCGGAAAGACTTACACGCAGTATTTCACCGGAGCGAATATGCAACCGGTAATCCAGTGGTTCGAACTGGGCGGCGAATTGAAGATTCCGGCGAACGCGTCGAGCACTGAAGTGATGGCGCAACTGAAGAAAATCCAGGGGCTCTTCGACAATTTGAGCGTGCTGGAAGTCAGCCAGAAGGATGACGCGGGCATCGTGGCCAGTGCCGCGGAATTCATTCTGGAAGGCCTATGGGCGCACAAGCGCATCAATCGCAGCGAGGAACGCGGGTACTTCGCGGATGCGCGTAAGACTCCCGAGCCGCGCGACCCGCGCGAGCCGTCAGGCCGCGTCCCGCGCCGCCAGTTCAACTGAAACGATTTGAGCAGAAAGCTGTAGGGGCCCATGAAATTCACACGCTACTCAAAATACGCGCCCAACGCCGCCGACGACATTGATCTTCAGGAATTGATGAGCCGGCTTTCGGATTTCCTGCTGCAAAGCGGCTTCGAATCGCAGTTCGGTATTTACGAAATGGATCCGGAGCGCTCCCGCGAACAGATGATGGACGAGCTGCGCGAAGCGATTCTGCGCGCCCTGCAGGAAGGCGACCTGCTTCCGCCCGAATTGATGGAGCAGATGCTGCAGAATCCGGATCTCTCGCAGAATCAGGAATTGAGCGACATCGTCAATCAGATTATTCAGCGCATGGAACAGGAAGGATTCATTTCCCGTCCTGACCAGCCCGCGCAGATCACCCCGCCTCCCTCGCAGACTCCCGGCGGCCAGGTGGGCGAGGCCCAGCCGAACGTGGAAGCGCGCTTTGAAATCACCGACAAGGCGCTGGATTTTCTGGGATTCAAAACGCTGAAAGACTTGCTGGCGTCGCTGGGTAAGAGCAGTTTTGGCCGGCATGACACGCGCGATTTGGCGACGGGTGTGGAATCCGGCGGCACCTCGAAACATTACGAATTCGGCGACACGCTGAATATGGATATCAGCGGAACGCTGTTCAACGCCGTACAGCGCAACGGCGCCCAAATCCCGATCGAGCTCGATTATCCCGACCTGATGGTCCACCAGTGCGAATACCAGAGCTCCTGCGCCACGGTGTTGATGCTGGATTGCAGCCACAGCATGATTCTCTATGGAGAAGACCGCTTCACGCCCGCGAAACGCGTAGCGCTGGCGCTTTCGCACCTGATTCGCACGCAGTATCCGGGCGATTCGCTGCACTGCGTGCTGTTCCACGATAGCGCCGAGGAAATACCTCTGGGTAAGCTCGCGCGCGTGCAGGTGGGTCCTTATTACACGAACACGCGCGAAGGCCTGCGCCTCGCGCAGCGCATCCTTTCGCGGCAGAAAAAAGATATGCGCCAGATTGTGATGATCACCGATGGCAAGCCATCGGCTTTGACGCTGGAAGACGGACGCATCTACAAGAATGCTTTCGGGCTGGATCCCTTGGTCGTCACGCAAACGATGGAAGAAGTGGCCAAATGCAAGCGCGCGGGCATTTTGATAAATACCTTCATGCTTTCCAGCGATTACAGCCTGGTGCATTTCGTTCAGAAGATTACGGAACTCTGCCGCGGCAAGGCGTACTTCACTACTCCCTATACGCTCGGGCAATACCTTCTGATGGATTACGTCGGCAAGAAGACCCGCAACATTCATTGATGTTTCGAGTTTTGCAGGCGCGCCGTTGCGTGATTGGCGGCTGCGTTCGCGCGTGGGCCGCATCTAATGGATGGGCGCTAAAGTGATGTTATGAGCTTGAAACGACACATTCGTGAAGTCTTTGGAGGAAAGAAAATGGCTGCTCTGCCTGTCGGAGCCGTGGCTCCGGCGATTTCGCTGCAAGATATGAGCGGAGCGACAGCGACGCTCGCGGACGCGCTAAAGAAAGGGCCGGTGGTCGTTGTATTTTTCAAGGTGAGTTGCCCGACGTGCCAATTTACGGCGCCGTTTCTCGAGCGGCTGCACGAGACCTACGCTGGGCCCAAATTCACATTTTGGGGAATTTCGCAGGATGATACCCGCGATACGCGCGATTTCTTCAAGGAATTTGACGTCGAGTTCCCTTCTCTGATAGACGCAGACGGCTACCCGGTCTCCAACCAATATGGGATCACCAACGTTCCTTCCATTTTCCTGATCTCGCCGGACGGAAAAATCCAAGTGACTTCGGTGGGCTTCGCCAAAAAAGATCTCGAGCAGATCTCGGCTGCCGCCGCGCGGGCCACAGGCGCGCCGCCGAAGCCGCTTTTTAAACCGAGCGAAGCGGTGCCGGAAGTGAAACCGGGTTGAGGTTCGAAAAACTAGGTCCCGTCGGGACCGAAACGCTGTCTTGACCAATAGATGTTAGCGAACCGTTCGCCCTGCTGGTGTAGAATCGGCGCGGGTACTGAATTCGAGAGGTGAAAGAATGAACGAACAAGCGTGGCGAAATCTGGAGGATAGATTCACCGAGCGGCGGCACGAGGCGTTCACGCTGCATCGCAATGGAACTCGGGACGAAACGCACACTTTCATCGAGCTGGTGCGGATCGAGGCGGAATACATTCAGGCTCTCTACGCCCTTTACGAGAAAAAAGGCACTGAGTCGGGCCGAGCCGCGGGAACGACCGCGTAAGGTTTGACGCGTCGCATCGCGCGGGAAATTGCGGCGAGTGCGTTTGCGCAGGAAGCTTGCGTCCCAATGCAGCGCCCTGGAACGCCGCGCGCTCAGGAAGGCGCGCCTACTGAAGACGGTGAAGCGGTAAGGCGCGCGATCAGAAATTCCATCAGCGCGCGCGGATTGGGATTCGAGGATTTCAGCTGGCTATCGGCTTCCGCGAGGGCCAGCAAGCCGGCCACTAAATCTTTCTGCGGGATGCGATGCGCGTTGCGAACGGCCGCCTCGGCCGCTTCCGGACGCATTCCCAGCGGACGCGCCGCTTGAAATCCGTTCATGCCCGCGGGCAGATCACGCGCTTCAATCAGCTTGCGGTACATCCAGGCCAGCACGCCCACCAAACCGATCGGTTCTTCTCCCTCGCGCAATAAATTCTCCAGAAATGCGAACGCATCCGCGCGGCGGCGGGTGGCCAGCATATCGGCCAGTTGCCATACCGTGTTCTTGCGCGCCTTGGGCACCAGTTCTTCCACGTCCGCGGAGGTTATGCGGCCGCGACCTTCGACGTAGGCGGCGAGCTTTTGCATTTCCACGCGAATGCGCGCCGGTTCGCTGTTTACGATTTCCGCGAGAAGGTTGGCCGCGGGACGCTCGATTTCCGCGCCCAATTCCTTGGCCATCTGCTCGGCGAGCGCCCCAGCGGACTCGTGGCCGAGGGTCAATTCAACGATCACGGCGCTTTCCGCCAGCACCTTGTAAAGACGCTGGCGATGATCGAGTTTGGGCACTTCGAAAACCAGCACGCTGAAGGGCGCGGGCTTCGCTAGATATTCCGCCAGAGCTTTCAGAGTGTCTTTGCGCGGGTCGTCGTTGTCGTCGTCTCCATCATCGCTGTCAGCGCCGTCCTTCGCGCGCGATTGGATGGATTCCGCGCCGTCAATCAGCACCACCTGGCAGGGCGCCAGCATCGGCATCGTTTCGGCGCGCTGAAATAATTCGCTCCAGTCGCTGCCGCGTAGGCTGACACGCCCGAGCGCCCAATCGCGCATCGGTTCCGGCACGTAGGCATCAATAATTTTGGCGCGGCACATGTCGCGCAAATATGGGTCCGTCCCCTCGAGAACGATCGCCGCTACCGGCTTTCCCTTGGCCAGCCGCTCGAGCAATTTATCAGGTGACAGCTCCGGCATCAGAAATTCTCCGTGACGTTGGAGACCAGCTGCGCCGCGAAATCGCGCGACATACGCTCCAGCGCGGGATCCTGCTCCTCAAAGAAGCTCTGCACATCCGAAGAAATCTGGTATTCGTCGCGAAAGACCATGTCGTTGTTCTGGTAAACCGTTTTTTGCGATTGGTTGTCCACCAGTTCGACTTTGGTGTGCACGCTGACCAGCATGGTGGTCACCTGCCCGGTGGTGGCGTTGAACAGGACGGGATTGGTTTCAATCGAGAGCACTTCGCCGTGCAGGACCGCGTCCGCGGAAGCGGGGTCCTGCACGACGCGATATTTCGTGCGTTGCAGGAATTGCCGGATGACGGCGGCGGTGAAGCGCTGCTCGATGCGGTACCGCGTCGTATCGTTTTTGAACGCCGGAATCGCGATGGTTTTCCATTCGGAGGGCAGTGTGTTGGCGTGGCCAGCGACGTGATAGCCGCAGCCGGCCGGCACAAATGCCGCGGCAAGGGCCAGCAGCGCGATCAGTCTCTTACTGCACAGGAGGTTTCGCAACCAATTCCTCCGCGATGCGTACGGCGTTCACGGCCGCCAAGCGAAGATTATCGGCGACGCCCCAAATCCACGCGCCGGCCGCAATACTGGGGTCAGGCTCGACTCGCGCGATATGAATTTCGCTTTCGCCGGCCACGCTGACGTTGCTCGGCACGGGGTCCCCCGCCGCGCTGACCTTCACGCCTAGACTCGCAAATGCGGCTTCGAGTTGCTCACGCTGCGGAGGCGCGGCAAATTCCGCATACGCGGCCACGGCATACCCATAAAAGATCGGCGCCTGTACCAATTGCAGGGCCGGAACAGGCACCCGGCCGGCCAGATATTCAGCTGTGTCGCGCGCGATAGATGCGCGTACGTCCGCAAGGCTTGGTCTGCATTCTTGCCCGTAACCCGCGAGGAGGTTGAAGGCCACCTGCGCGTCGAAAACTGTTTGCGCGATGGGACGGAAGGAAAGCAAGCTGGCGGTCTGGCTCTCCAATTCGTCCACTCCGGCCTGATCGCGTTCCGAAACCGGCGGAAACAATAGCAGCACGGTACGCACCGACGATAATTTTGAGAGTGCAGCGGCAACGGTGCACGCGACGATCACGCCCGAGCCGGGCGAGGAATACGCTATCGGTTGCGCCGCGCCATCGCCAGGCTGAGCAGCTCTTGCGCCATCTTTACCGGCTTGGGAGCCCGGCCGCGGCAGTAAAACCGCGGCAAGCGCGGGAATCCATGACGTGGATTGGCCGCTCGCCGCGAGAGCGCCTGTGAGATCAATGACCGTCGCGCCAGACTGCTGCGCGGCTTTCCAATTGCGTTCCGCGTCCTGTTGCGAGCCGGCGAAGAACGCGAAGCGCGCGCCCTCGAAACTTTCTTCATCCAACGCGCGAATGAAGGTGGGTTCGCCGCCCGCCTCTGTGAGCGTGCCGGCCAGCACCGGTTCATCGAGCAATACAATGTCGCTCGCGGGGAAATTGCGCTCTTCGAGAACCAGCTTCAATTCCTTGCCGCGCAGCGAAGAGGCTCCGACGATGGCAACCCGATTCGCTGCTTCGCGCCCGGCGGGCATGTGCTAGGCGGTCCGCGAAGCGAGCCGGTGGCGCACGGTGCGCACCAGTTGCATGACGGGCCCATGGACGGTATAGACGGCGGTGACCAGCAGAAGAGTTTGATGCGAGAAATAGACGACGGCGCCGACCAGGAGAGCCAGCAAGATCACCGCGAGCGAGGGCTGGCGGCGCGTGAGCGGAATATCCTTAAAACTGAAATAGCGAATCGTGCTGGACATCAAAACGCCGAGCGCCACCACCAGCGCGAGCCACAATATCGAAACGCGCACGTCTTCCAGGGGATGCCCGTGCGCGAAATGCACGGTGGCCGCGATCATGCCGGCCGCCGCTGGCGTGGGCATTCCGGCGAAGTAACGGTTGCCGCCTTGCGCCATTCCTTGAATATTGAAGCGGGCCAGGCGCCAAGCGCAGCAGGCTACGAAGATAAAGCCGATCAGCCACCCGAGCTGCGTAAGATGCAGCGCTTCGGGCGAATTTGCGGCGGCGGCGGCGCGGATTCCCCAGGCATACGCGAGAAATGCGGGAGCCACGCCAAAGCTGACGATATCCGCGAGCGAATCGAATTCCTTGCCGAACTCGCTTTCGGTCTTCATCAGCCGGGCGATTCGACCGTCCATCGAATCGAAAAGCCAAGCCAGGCCGATGGCCATCGCCGCGTTGTCGAAGTCGGTGACTTTTCCGTCGAGGGTGGCAAGAATCGCGTAGTAGCCGCACAGCATATTGGCCACGGTAAACGCGCTGGGAAGGATATAAACGCCGCGGCGGAGACGATGATTGCGGAAAGGGCGGCGCGCGCCTTCCTCTTCTTGTCCGATGGGATCTATGCCGTTAAATTCCATTTCGCCAGTACGCTTTCGCCGCCTTTGACTTTTTGTCCGCGCTTTGCGATCACTTGGGTTGTGAGAGGCAGCCAGACATCCACGCGCGAGCCGAAGCGGATCAGACCGACGCGTTCGCCAAGCGCGACTTCTTCGCCCTCGCCTTTCCAGCATATCACGCGCCGCGCGATTGCTCCGGCGATTTGTTTGAAGACCAACGGGCCGGCCGACGTATGAATGTAAATAATGTTCTGCTCGTTCTCGCGAGATGCCGCGGAGCGCAGGGCGGCGTAAAAGCGGCCGGGGCGATAGACCACGTCGGCGATCCGTCCCGCCGCCGGCGCGCGCTGCACGTGCACATCCCAGATGGAAAGAAAAATGCTGATGCGATGGCCCACCACGGAATCAAGCATCTCGTCCACGATCTCCACCACGTGGCCATCGGCGGGCGAAAGGATCAGATCAGGATCGGACGGGATGGTGCGCTGCGGGTCGCGGAAAAAATAGAAGATGAATAGTCCGAGAAAAATCAGTATGCCGCCGGACCATTTCCAGCCTGGAATGAAGCATAGCGCGCCGGCGATGAGCGGCGGCAGCGCGAATCGGTATGCATCCTTCACCATAAGATTGAGTGGGGTCCTTCGTCCGCAGGAGCGGCGCAGCGCGCAAGAGTTCGCTGCGTGAACGATCGCGGGTCAGATGATAAACGAATGCACCGGTATTGTACGAGAGAAGTTTGCGGGCGGCCGGAGGATTGGCGCTGAAACCGGTCAGTGATGGACCATCTGATTGTGGTAGCTGGCCACAATCAGCTCCATCATGTCTTTCAAGTGGAGCTTCATTTTCTTGAGTGATACTTCCATTTCGAGGTCTTCCACGTTCCAGTAGGATTGTCGGATGAGTTGCTGAAGCTGGGATTCACAGCGGGTGTGTTCTTCGAAGAGCTTGCGGTATTCCTGGTTTGACTCCATCAGGGCCTGCCGGATATCGTGCGTCGTAATCGGCATTCGTTCCCTCCTGGTTGTTGCCAGCGTTCACATGATCGTAACAATTACCACAAGTGCGAGGTGGAAGCCAATAGGCAAGATTTGTTAATCGGGATTCAACCGGGACCACATCTGCCGCAATAAACGATCCGTCGTGCTGCCAATGAGTTCCGCCGATGACGGACACGCCTGAGCGTGATCGAAATCCGTTACGCAAACGGGGTGGCTATTGAGGCGGGACTTGGTCAGCGGCGCGCGAGAGGATCGCCCAGATGCGGTCGAGCCAGTCGCGGTGCTCGGGTTTCATCAATACGGAACGCAAGCACAGGACCGTTTCGTGGTCGGAACCGGCTGCATTGTGGAGCTGCGCGAAGAATCGCACCGGCAAGCGAATCAATGCCAGATGGAGATTCTCCTTTGCCGCGGCATCGAAGATGCGCTGCGACAACGCGGATATTTCGCGGACGGATTCCCCGCGCGGCGCCCAGACCACGATATCGAGTTCCGGAGCAAACGGCACCAGCCAGCGGGCGTCGCTTGCGAGACGCTGCGAAAACTGCACCGCGGCATCGCGGCTGGCTTCCAGCATGGCCGCGAATTCCCCGCCGCGAACGAGCGGAAACAGACGCTGCGTCGCCCATAGCGCCACCGCTGCAGCTCCCGGGCGAGAACATTCCAGGCTGATCTCGCCGAGATGCAACTCGGAAGAAGTGAAATAGGTGTAAGGCGATTCGTGTTTGTAGATGGCACCCACGCTCGGATCGCTGAATAGAACGCAGCCGCAGCCATAAGGCTGCAGCCCATGTTTGTGCGGGTCAATGACGATGGAATCGGCGTGCGGGATCAGGTCGTAACTGGCGCGCGTTTCGCCGGCAAGATTGCCAGCCAGCGTGAAATACCCGCCATACGCCGCATCCACGTGCACGCGAAATCCATACCGCTCGCGCAGCCGGAGAATCTCCCGCAGCGGATCCGCCGCGCCCGTTCCCGTAGTGCCCAGGGTCGCTACCACGCAGCCGGCGTCGCTCGCTTCCAGCGCTTTCTCCAGCGCTTTTACGTCCATGCGGCCGTGATTGTCCGAAGCCACCACCGCGAACGGCAATTGCAGGACAGACGAGATGCGTTGGTGCGTGTAGTGGGACTGATCCGAAGCCAGGACTTTCTTCCCAGGCGCGAGCTGTCCGGCAACCCACAGCGCTTCCAGATTCGCCATTGTGCCGCCGCCGCACAGGTGGCCAAGAAATTCCCGCCAGCTGAACATGCCGGCGATCTGCTCCACGGCTTCTTTTTCCATGGCGGAACTGGCGCGGCCCCCGTCCAGAGCATGGTTGTTCGGATTAATCCAGGTGGCCAACGCGTACGCCGCGCGCGCGATCGGGTGCGGCGGCTTCAGCATTTGGCCCGCGTATAAGGGATGAAAGTACGGGTAATTGTCCTGCAGTCTTGCGGCAACTTCGCCCATTACCGTTGCCAATCTCGGGTCTTGCGCGAAATCGCCTGAAATTGCAGGGAGCGACGCGAAGCCTTCGTCCAGCTGCTTCAAGGCGTCTTTCAGGAGCTGCAAAGTGGTTTCTTCGAGATGCATTTTGCCCTCGTCCATGTCCTGGGGAGCTTTACGGTATCAATTTGATTGTGCGTTTTGAGTGGCGACGGACCGGCACGGCATAGGCATCGAGCCCCTCGACCGTTGTGCTAACCGAGCGTCGCCGTGAGCAATAGCGCATCCTCGATGGGAGCCGTGTAGTAGCGCGTGCGCCGCCCGACGACTTCAAATTTGTGGCGCTCATAAAAACGCAACGCGGCCAAATTAGACGCGCGCACTTCGAGAATCGCGTGTGTCGCCTGCAGGGCTTGCGCCCAATCGAGCGCTTCCCGCAGAAGCTGCGCGCCAATGCCACGACGGCGGACATCGGCGGTCACCGCGAAATTCAGAATCTCCAGATCGCCGGCCACGCGACGCGCGACCAGAAAACCTATAACCAGATCATTTTGCTCCGCCACCCAGCCAGCCATCTCCCCGCGCGCCACGCGATCGTAATCCCACACCGTCCACTGCGCAATTTCAGGACAGGCCGATTGAATGGCGCGGATCGCTTCAACGTCGCGGGACTCCAGGGCTCGAATCATGAGTTCGCTCAGGTGTCCTTCCAGCGCATTTCGGCATCGGTGCGGCGAACGTAATTCGCGTCCAGCGTCAAAGCATCGTTGACCGCGCCGCGCAAGGCTCTCTCGTGCCCGATTCGGCCAATGAACGGCGCAAGCACACTCGAAGCGGTCTCGATGGCCGCCAGGCCCGGCTCGACGTGGGCAGCAAGCACGGAAATTACTTCTGCATCCGGCGTCACGATGGTGAGGGTGTAATCGCGCGCCTTCTCGCGCGCCTTTTCACGCTCCCTTTCACGCAATTGCGCCGCGAACTCGTCGGGTGTCGCCACGAATTCCTCGCCATCCAGCGCCAATCCGGCGTCAGTGCGACGGTAAAATCCGAAATAAAGCTGTCCACGACGGGCATCCAGCACCGGCACGACAACCGGAGTCGTGACACGCGACTGGATTGCCACGGCTTCCAACGCGCTCACTCCAGCCACAGGCTTCTTGTACACCTCGGCCCAGCCCTTAGCGGCCGTCAGGCCCACGCGCAGGCCGGTAAACGAACCGGGGCCCGCGGAAACGGCAAATAAATCGAAGTGATCCAGCTTAAGGGACAGGTCATTCAACAGGAATTCCAGGTGCCGAAACATCCGCGACGAGTAGTTTTCCTCGCCACGCGTAGAAATAACCCCAATCGTCGTTTGATCCCGTAGAACAGCGACGCTTCCGGTGGGTGAAGAGGTATCCAGGGACAGGATAAGCACAAGCCCGATTATAGGGCAATTTCGGGGCCAATCTTACTGAAAACATTCGGTTTCTCGTCTTTGAGACGACCGCCAAAACCACCCATTTATCTTGACGTTTATGACGCATGTGCCTAAACTTTCAATATGCTTTTCGGGGAGGGGATTTCCACCTATGTCCATGTCTATGGAGTTTAAGCTAGGCGAGAAAGTCGTGTATCCGAACCACGGTGTAGGCGTCATCGAACAGATCAGTTACGGGTACGTGAATGGACGGTCGGAACGCTTTTACATGCTCAAGATCGTTTCGAGCGGTTTGAAAGTGATGGTGCCGCAGACGAACGTGGAATGTGTTGGTCTGCGTCCCATTATCCGAAATACCCAAGCCGGCGCGGTGATTTCGTTCCTGGAGAAAGGCCGCTCTGCTTCCCACCACGATTGGAAACACCGTTTCAAGGAAAACTCGGACCGGATGCGCACGGGATCGCTGATGGAAGTCGCCGCGGTGCTCAAGGGCCTCGTGGCGCTCAGCCGAACCAAGCCGCTTTCCTTCCGCGAAAAGAAAATGCTGGAACGGGCGAAATATTTGCTCGTCAGCGAACTGGCCACGGTGCGCAATACGTCCGAGTCGGCTGTGGAAGCCAACCTCGTGCGCGCGCTGGCCAAAGCCAAGCTGCAAATGCCGGAGACAGCGCCAATTCCGGAGTAAGATTTTCGTAACTCTCTGGCCGGGCACGATCCGCAAAGATCGTGCCCGTTTTTTTTGCGCGACTGCTATTTCCTGCCTTTTCCGTGCGGCGCCACGATGAGCTCGATTTGCTTGGTGTGATTGATGTCATGGCCGGCAAACATCCGGGCGATGTGCTCGATGGTTTCCACTCCGCGCTCTGAATGAATACCGTGGTGCTTCCACTGCTCGGGCGTGAGCGTTTTCAATAGCGCCAGGTTGGCTTCGCGGATTGCACGGAAATATTCCAGCGACTTGCGCACATCCCGCTTGTCGTAGTGCCCCGCTAAAACCCAGGAGTCCTGATCGAACGCGGCGATCGGCGTTCCCGGCGCGCCCAGAATCATGCGCATGCGGAAACCGCCGACGATCTCGGTGTCCGCGAGGTGCGTCACAATCTCGGCGATTGACCATTTGCCGGGCGCCGGGCGTTTGCGCAGCTTCGACGCCGGCACGCCTTTCAACAGCTTCGCGATTTTCTTGGCCGTCCCGGCCTGAACTTTCAGCGGCGCCTGCCATTCCACATGTCCCAGAATTCGCTGGATGTATTGCTGTGCTGTTTCGCTCATCTTCGCATTCCTCCCGTGGCCCACTTGACTCTCAGTAAGTGTAAGAAGACGAAGCGCGGAGTAAAAGGATAGCCCGTCGCGCCCGCGGCCACGCGCGCGTCCAATTTGGCCGCCAATTCTCCGGCGCCTCCCAGCCATCTGGGGGTGCGGCGGCTTATTTATCCCGAGGAACGAAGGGCCGCCGCCGCTTCTCAGGCGGAGCAAGCCGCTGCTCACAGCGGCAGAACCCGGTGGAATCGCCGCGTCCGGCCTGTACGAACGGCCAGTTTTCGACTTCTGGAAACCGCGCTTGCGGAACTCGCGGCCCGGACGCTCCCGCGCCTTACAATTTAGGAAGCGAACTGGCCTGCGGCGCTTGGGAATCTCGGGATCTTGGCGTTCCTTGAATTGGACTGCCGCGCGGCAGCTCGCACAGCTCTCAGAGGCGAATGCTATGGCGCTGAAGGCGACGGATACCCCTGCCGTGCCGCCGGATACCCGGCCGGGCGCTCGTGCCGGTAATGAACCGAACTCCCATGTGGGAGCCGCGCCGAACCTCGATTCCGCCGGCAAACCTTCTCGTTCTGGCGTTGCCGCTCTCAGTCTTAGCTCGCAACTCAATCCCGAAGAGCAGGAACTCGCGCGCAAACGGGACGAGCAAACCGCGATCGAAAGTGAGCTTGCCGAGCGCGAGCTGCGTTCCGCGAATTTGCGCGCGGAATTGGGCGCGTTCGAGCGGCAATATCTCCATTACGTCGGCTCGCGTTACGCGGAACTCGACGAGCTGAAGGCCACCATCGCCGAGCGAGCTGCAAAAGAACAGCCCGCGAACGAGCGTGCGCACAAGGCGGCGCGGGAAGCGCGCGCGCGCGCCGACGAGACGAAATCCACCGCCGGCGAAAAGAGCGCGGCCACGCCGCGCGCGTTCGAGTCCACTCCCGAGATGAAAAAGCTGTATCGCGAAGTGGCCAAGCGCATCCATCCCGACCTCACCTCCGACCGCGCCGACCGCGCGAAGCGCCAGCAATTGATGGCCGAGGCCAACGAAGCCTACGAGCGCGGCGACGAAGCCAAGCTCAACAAGATTTTCGCCGAATACGAATGGAGTCCCGACGCGGTGCAAGGCGAAGGACCAGGCGCGGAATTGATCCGCGTGATCCGCCGCATCAGCCAGGCGCGCGGGCGGCTGGCGGAAATCGAAGCGGAATTGCAGGAGCTGTTGCGCTCGGATTTGTATCAACTGAAAGTGCGCGTGGACCAGGCGCAAAGCCACGGTCGCGATGTTTTGCGGGAAATGATTTCGAAAGTAGATGAACAGATCGCACAGGCCAGGCGGCGGCTGGAGCACCCCGCGGCGCCGGGAGCGCAGTTGCCCGGGCATCCCCTTTCAGGCGAGTGATGGAGTCATGCCGGTAGATACCCACGAAAAATCGTCCGCGCAACCTGGGAGTCAGGCTCCGAGCCAGCAAATTGTGCCGGCAGGCGCGCAGGGGCTGGCGGTGCGTTCCGCGGCCTTGGTGGTGCGAGGCTTGCGGGATCTCGCGCGCGAATCGAATTGGCTCGTGAAGAAAGTTTTCGCGGGACACACAACGCGCCTCGCCGTTTCCGCTACCGGCGCCGTCGCTGCGATTTCTCCCAACGTGCACGCCGGGGCGCAGCGTGTAGTGCTGTACGACATTGAATTAAGCGCCGTGACGCTCGCGCTTTCAGTGCCCGGAGAAAATTCGGCATCGGAGCAGGAATTGGCAGCGGCGTTCGCGTGGTCTCCGTCGGCGCGCCATCTGGTGGCGGCGTGGGGCGCTTGGCAGCCCGCTCTGCACATTTTCGATCTGCACGGAAAAACATTGCTGGGCACTTTTGGGGAATTCAGCAATTTTCCCGGCACGCTGGCGTGGTCGGAGAAAGGCAATCATTTCGCGGCGGCCTCTGCCGGCGGCAAGAAAGCTTCGCTGCGTCTTTGGACCGCGAGCGGCGAAGCGCTTCCCTTCTCGCCTGCGCCCACCAGCGAAATTGGCATCCCCGACGGGTTTGAACGCCAGACCTACGAAGCCGAATTTGGCGAAGAGGGCGCGTTTGGCGGCTACGGCCGCACCGTCTTCAGCCCCGACGAAAAATTGCTCGCCTCGGTGATCGAAATTCACGGCGATTGGGCTGACGATTCGATCGTGCTGGCCGACGTGCCGACGCTGCGCAAGCAAAACGTCTTTCAAGCGCAGGGGCACATCACCGATCTCACCTGGACGCCCGACAGCAAACAAATTGTTTACTGCGCCGCCGGGCAAGCTTATCAACTCGACGTCGAAAGCATGTGCTTCGAATCGCTGCCCTTCGGCGCCGAGCTGTGCGTTTGCCATCCGCACCTGCCGCTCTGCCTCTGCTACAGTTCCTGGCTCAAAAATTCCGCGAAAGGCCGCCTGTTTCTGGTGGATCTCAGCGGCAAATCCGCATTCGACGAATACGCAGCCGACGGCGTAGTGGACCTGCGCTGGAGCGTGGATGGCTCAAAAGCCTATGCCATGACCCGCGACGGCATGGCCTACATCTATGAACCCCCGTTGATTTAGCGGCTCGTTCCGCTCAGCTAGCCGGATGGGCTATCATCTCTCCCGAGATGAGAGAAGACATCATTCGTAAATTGGAAATGGAATTACGTTCAGGTATCACGACAGAAATCCAAGTCGTCTACTTAATGGCCGCGATTCGAAAACTTCTCGAGCAGCGACAGGAGAAAAGGAACTACCCAGATCTGAATTTCTATTGTGATTGGACGCTCCATGCGAAGCTAGAAGGTCCGGCGGCACAGGAGATGCTAAAGCGGTTTGACCTTGCCAGTGTTCACCTTAGGGACGGTGCCGAGCTTCACGAACTGCCGCCGGAGCTCAGACGCGAAATCGACAGACTCTTGAAGATGAGATCCTTTAAAGACGAACTCTACGGGTTCTTGCGAATCAACGGACTTCCGAGTTTGGACGAGAATCGCTCAGACGGATGGGTTCATTTTCTACATCTGTACGCAAAGGTAGTCGAAGATTGCCCACTAGTGATGAGCGCAGGAGCTTGGAAATCTGCTAGCGTTGCTAGCGTTACGCTTCACGTCGAGATGGCGAATGAACCAGTCGAGGGCGAACTTTTATTCAAGGTGACTTGGGCAATCATGGACACGAATGGACATTCCGGCGAAATTTTCGTAATCAATTCATTTTCTGTATAGTCCGAACTACGCCAGCGGCAGATTCGGTTCGGCGTTCAACGTTGCATCTTCATGCTGGCCAGCGAGGAAGCGCGGGTAGCCTGCCGCGGCGATCATTGCGGCGTTGTCAGTGGAAAGCGCGCGACTGGGGAAGAATACTTCGAGGTTGTGACGCTTGGCTTCGGCTTCAAACGTTGCGCGGAGCTCGCGATTTGCTGCGACGCCTCCCGACACCAAGATTGAGCGCGCTCCATTTTGCTGAGCTGCCGCAATCGTGCGCGCAACCAGGTCATCCACCACGGCGCGTTGAAAGCTCGCCACCAAATCCAAAGTCGCGGCACTCGATAGCTTCCGCAATGCCTCCGCGCCGCGTTCCCCGCGCGTGAGCGCTTCTTTGCGAGCATCAATCTCCGGCTGCATTTCCGGATGACGCCGCAAGTGATACAGCACCGCGGTCTTGATCCCGCTGAAACTGAAATCAAACGCATTCCCGCGCATTTTCGGCTCATTAAACCGAATCGCGCGTGCATCGCCATGCGGCGCCAGTTGGTCAATCACCGGGCCGCCCGGATAGCCGAGCGCGAGCAACCGCGCGACTTTATCGTAGGCTTCGCCGGCAGCGTCATCGCGCGTGCCGCCGATGCGCGCATAAGAAAAATGCGCCGCGCCATTCTGCGCCTCGGATTGCACGGAATAAATCACGGTATGCCCGCCGGAAACAATCAAGCACACCGCAGGCATTTCGGGGCGCTGCGATCCGGTCGCGGCAGCTTCGAGAAACACCGCGTGGACGTGCCCTTCCAGATGATTCACGCCGATCAGCGGCTTCCCGAGCGCCTGAGCCAAAACCTTGCCATAGGTAATTCCCACCAGCAACGCGCCCACCAGTCCCGGGCCGCGAGTCACTGCCACGGCATCCACGTCCTGCAGCGTGATTCCCGCCTGCTCGATAGCTTCGCGCACCACCGGCACAATCTGCCGCAGATGCTCGCGCGAAGCCAGCTCCGGCACTACTCCTCCATATTTGCGATGAATCGCGATCTGCGACGCCACTACGCTCGAAAGGATGCGTTCGCCGCCGGAAACCACGGCCGCCGCTGTTTCGTCACATGAAGACTCAATGCCCAGAACAATTTTGGATGACGATGATGTGCTCAAGAAATGTCTCGAATCCGGCCCGCTTGGGGCTCCCAACGATTATGGTAGCATAGGGTTGCGGGCCGCTCGCCCGCATGCCGCGCGTTGACGGACGCGTAGCATTTACGAACGCCCACAATGTCGCTTCCACAGCCGAACGACTCAAGCGCGTAAAATAAAAAATCGCACGGCAATTCTCGCCGCACCGGCGAAGAAAACTGCCGGCTACGAGGACTATGAGCTCAACGAGGAAGCGCGTACGCAAAGCGGTGCTGCCGGTGGCAGGCCTGGGAACACGTTTTTTGCCCGCCACGAAAGCCATGCCCAAAGAGATGCTTCCGGTGGTGGACAAGCCGCTAATCCAATACGCGGTGGAAGAATGTATCGCCTCGGGAATCGAGAACGTGATCTTCGTCACCGGACGCCGCAAGAGCGCCATCGAAGATCATTTCGATTTTGCGCCCGAGCTCGAGCATTTCCTGGAGGAGCATGGCAAATCCGAGCAAGCGCAGATGGTGCGCGAGATCAGCGGCGGAATTCATTTCAGTTACACGCGCCAGAACGAAGCGCTTGGGCTGGGCCACGCGGTATTGACCGCGCGCGAACTGGTCGGTGACGAACCGTTTGCGGTGCTGCTGGGCGACGTAATCATGGAAAGCGCCGTTCCGGCCACGCGTGCGCTCATTGAAATATATGAAGCGACCGGACAGGGCGCTATCACCGTTCAGGAAGTGGAACCTAAGGAACTTCAATTTTATGGCGTGATCGCCGCTAGTCCCGGAAATCTGGCGCGCTGGGGCGAGAGCGTGCTGAAGCTGAATGACATGGTGGAAAAGCCCAAGCCCGGGCAAGCTCCCTCCAATCTTGGCGTCTCGGGCCGCTACGTGCTGCCTCCGGAGATTTTCGATTACCTCGACGAAACGAAGCCGGGAGCAGGCGGCGAAATCCAGCTCACTGACGGGCTGCGCGCTTTGGCCGCGAAAGAGGGTCTGTGGGCGCACATACACCCTGGAAAAACTCACGACGCCGGAAATAAACTGGGATTTCTGAAAGCTACGGTGGAACTGGCGCTGCAAAATCCGCATTTTGGCGGCGAATTTCGCGCGTACTTGAAGGATCTGAAATTGTAGATTCGGGCAGCAAGCCGGCAGCGCGGCTCGCATCGCACTCAGCTGCAACCGGAGATTGGCAATCGCCGGGGCCTGAAGACCAACGCCACGAGATTACGCGGCTGGGGTGCGCCGGGCATCCGCAGTTCACTTCTTTTTCTTCGCGCTTCCCTTTTCGCTGGATGATTTCGACTCGCTGGATTTTCCATCGCTCGACTTCGAGTCGCCGCTCGGTTTCGCGTCGCTTGCTTTTGCATCCGCTGACTTCGAATCTGCAGACTTGTCTTCCGATTTTGACGAGCCGCCGTCTCCCGCTCCGTCAATGGACGTGGCGCCGGAATTTTTGCCCTTATAATCCGTTACGTACCATCCCGAGCCTTTGAACTGAATCCCCGCCGCGGAAATCATGCGCTGGGCTTTCGCGCCGCATTTCGGGCACTTCTGCGTGGTGGGCGCCGAATGCTTTTCAATTTTCTCGAACTGATTGCCACACTTCTCACACTTATATTCGTATAGCGGCAAAGCGGAACCCCTCCCCCAATATCTCAAAAAAATAGTAACACGCTTGCGCCTGCGAACGCATTGGCATCGCGCGCACCGGCGCGTTTTGCCCGGTGAATATACCCTCCCAAACCGCGTTCCGGCGATGTGTTAGACTTCCTTCATTCGCGCCTTTCGCGAGCATCGCATGGTCAAGACGAAACCCACCGAATCCGGCGCTGGATGCCTCTACGTGGTGGCCACCCCCATCGGCAACCTGGAAGATATTTCCCTGCGCGCCCTGCGGATTCTGAAGGAGTGCGACGCAATCGCCTGCGAAGACACGCGGCAGACCGTCAAGCTGCTCTCACATTTCGATATCCAGAAACGCCTGGTGAGCTATCACGAGCACAACGAAATCACCCGCGCTGCGGAAATCATCATTGAACTGGAGCAGGGCGCGAAGATCGCGCTGGTCACCGATGCCGGCACTCCCGCGATTTCCGATCCGGGTAACCGACTGGTGAGCCTGTGCCTGCGGCACGGAATCCAGGTGGTGCCGCTGCCCGGCGCATCCGCTTTTGTGACCGCGCTGGCAGCGTCAGGGATGGCGATTGACGAGTTCACTTTCATCGGATTCCTGCCGTCGCGGCCGACCGAGCGGCGCAAGCATCTGCGGGCTCTGGCTACCGAGCCGCGCACTCTTGCGCTATACGAAGCGCCGCATCGTCTGCTGGATACGCTCGAAGACGCCTTGGAAATTCTGGGCAACCGCCCGGCGGTGGTCGCGCGCGAACTGACCAAAGTCTATGAAGAATTTTTGCGCGGACATATGGAAGATTTGTTGGAAGCGGTGCGCAAGAAGCCTCCGCGCGGGGAGATCACGCTGCTGATCGGGCCTGCGGACGGCGAAGCGCAGCATCTGGCAGGCGACGCTGCGCAGGCGGCCATTCCCCTGGCGCGACGCGTGACGGAAGTGATGAAAGAACGCGGCGTGGACAACAAGGCAGCGCTGAAACAAGTGGCGCGCGAACGAGGTCTCACTCGCCGCGAGGCTTACAAGCAGCTCCTCATTACGCGCGAAGAATAATTCGTCGCGCCTCTGCTCACCGGCTGCATTCGTGATGTGCTGCGAGCAAATCAAAAGCTGAATCGCAGAGTACACAGAGAAAAACAAGAGAGTTCACGGAGCATTCCGCTTAAGGCGGGATTCTCAGTGCCCTCCCTGTTGGTCGGTCTCTGGGTCCTCTGTGTTTGATCTTTGATTGCTGCGAACGATAACTCAATCCGCCGAAGCGGCTACATTCGAGAAGAAGGCGTCCACTTTATCGAGGATTTCCGCGCTGGTGTGGGAGTGGTGGACCGCGTAGCGTAATTCCGCTCCATTGCGCACGCCGTGAGTAAACAGGCTCGCGAACTGCTTCATCTTGCCGATGGCGTCGGGCATTTCCGCCGCGATCAGGCTGCGGAAATAGCCAGAAAGCAGTTGGTAGCGGTCCACGTCGGTCGGCTCGTCGTAGCGGCCCGTGGCGATGTAATCCGCGATTTGCCGGAAGATCCAGGGATTTGACGATGCCGCCCGGCCAATCATCACGGCGTCGCAGCCGGTTTCCGCGATCATGCGCACCGCGTCCTGCGGCGTGCGCACGTCGCCATTGCCAATCACCGGAATTTTCACCGCCTGTTTCACCGCGCGGATCACGTTCCAATCCGCAGATCCCGCGTAGCCCTGCATGCGCGTGCGCGGATGCACGGCAATTGCTTCGATGCCAACCTGCTCGGCCATGCGCGCCACGTCCGCCGCGACGATATTGTTTTCATCCCAGCCGGAGCGAATCTTGATGGTCAGCGGAATTTTCACCGCTCCGCGCACTGCACGCAGCAATTTTTCCAGGTGCACCAGGTCGCGCAACAATCCCGAGCCGCCGCATTTCACCACTTTTTTCACCGGGCAGCCGAGATTGATGTCCACCTGATCGAAGCCCAGGTCTTCAGTCAAGGCTGCGGCGGACGCCATCACTTCCGGGTCGGACCCGAAAATCTGCGCGGCGATGGGATGCTCGTCGTCATCGAAATATAAATAATGCAGGGTCCGCGCGGAATTGCGCGTAAGTCCTTCGGCGCTGGTGAATTCGGTCATGATCAGGCCGCAAGCTCCCAGCGAGCGAATCACGCGGCGAAAAACCGTGTCGGTGACGCCCGCCATGGGAGCCAGGATCGTTGCCGGCTGGATCACCGTGTTCCGAATTTTGAGTTCTGCGGGAAACATGATTTCTGTACAACACAGGTTTGGTGCTTTCCATTGCAAAAACAAAATCGCTCGGTCGGATGCGCTGCCTATCCACAGGCAGGCCGTCGCCGCTAAAGTAAATCTTCAGCGCCCTTGGCGAGCATCCGTCCCGGCCCAGGTTCTGCATCCGGGGATAAGGCGCCTGAACCCGCGGAAGCTGCCAGAGCGCGAGCCGGCGGCGCCGTGCGACCCAGCTGCGCAATTAACGCCTCTTTCGAGCCGCCAAAGAAATTCTCCACCACCTGGCTCAGCGCTTGCGCTCGCGCTTCTTCCTCGCTCAGGTTTGGACGATAAACGTACGCGCGGCCGACCTTGTGCCTCTCGACAACGCCCTTGCGCGCGAGGCGGTCCATGATCGTCATGATGGTGGTGTAGGCGCGCGGCCGCCGCGGAGCCAGGCGATCGCGAATATCGCGCACCGTGCCTTCACCCATGGGCCACAGCGTGTTCATGCAGTCCAGTTCCAGCGGCGCCAGATCCAGCACGGCTCTGCGCGGTGATGGCACGTGTCGGTTCGAATCACTCATAGAATTTCATTCGGAAATACACCCTTGGTTGCCGTTCATCGTCCGCCCGCTCGCGACGGCTCCTCGCGCTTCCCCACTTCCATGGGAGCGTCCGCGCCCGCGCTGGAGTCTTCTCCGGCAAGAAACTTCTCGGTGCGCAAGAGCGCCCGACGCAGCGCCGGATTCCGGTCCGTCCATTCGCCGCTCCCTGACGCGCCTTCGAGCGTTGTCCGCATCGCGGCCATTTTTGAATCCATGTCGTCCAGAAAATGCAGCGCGACGGCTTCGCGCGTTTGCGGCAGCGACGGTGAGCCAAATTCGTACGTCCCGTGATGGCTCAAAATCAGATGCTCGAGCAAAATGGCCAGCGGCGCCGGAAAATCCCGAATGGCTTTGATCTTTTCGCGGACCAGCAGTGCTCCGATGGTGATGTGTCCGAGCAAGCGGCCCTGCGTGGTGTAATCGGTGCCGCGCGCGTAGCTGAGCTCATCAATCTTGCCGATATCATGCAGCACAATCCCGGCCAGCAGCAAATCGGCGTCGAGTTCGGGATATTGCGCGCTGACGCCTCGGCTCAGGCCGATCAGGCTCACCATGTGTTCCAGCAGCCCTCCGATATACGCGTGGTGCATGGTCATCGCGGCGGGCGCGCGCTTCAACTTGGGCGCGATCGCTGGATCGTTCACCACATCTTCCAGCAAACGCTTGATCCAGGGATTTTTCACGGACGCAATTGCGCCACGCAGCTCCGCAAACAGCTTTTCGACGTCGAATTTCGTGTGCGCCAGAAAATCGGAAAGATCGTAATCCCGCTCCGCCGCAGGGACGATTTGCTCCAGCGTCATTTCCTTCTGCCCGTTATAAAGCTTCACGCGGCCGCGAATCAGCACCACGTCGTCACATTCGAAGGTCTTGGCGATGGCCTCGAAGTTGTCCCACATTTTCGCGGGAATCGAGCCGGTGCGGTCGCGCAGCGCAAGCTCCAGCCAGGCTTTGCCGGTGCGTTGCGAGGTGCGCACCCCCTTCTCGCAGACCAAAAATAAAGTTGTGACCGATTGTCCGTCTTGCAGGTCGGCTACGTAATGAGATTTCATTGCCCGTTGACTTTTGGCAGCGGCAGCTTTTTCTTGTCCTTCTTTTTGTTGGGTGTGTCGGGCGTGGGCTGCACTTCCTGAATCACGCTGGCTCCCGGAACCGCGGCGCTGTCAACGTATCCGGGCTTCACCATCACGTAGCTTTCTTCGCGCAACTGCGCGAGGTAATCACGCATGGTCGGCTGCATTTTCTGCATGTACAGCTTATTCATGATTTCGTTTTCCACCTTGGCCATGGGCTGCAAACCGGATTGGTAATGATTTTCGACTTTCAGGATCTCGAATCCGGTCTTGGTCTGGATCACATCCGTGATTTGGCCCTTATCCATCTTGAAGACCACCGCTTCCAGCTGCGGCGAGAGTTCCCCGCGCTTATAGCTTCCCAGATCGCCGGACTGGTCTTTCGCGGTGCTGCCCTCCGAATAGCGCTTGGCGATTTCGCCGAAGTCCTCGCCCTTCACCACCCGGTTGTGCAGGTCCTCGGCCTTTTTTTGCACAGACGCGATTTCTTCCGGACTCTTGCCTTCCGTGCTCAGGAAAATTTCGGACAGCTCCACCTGCTCCGGCCGGGTGAACTCCTGCGGATGTTCATCGTAGTATTTTTTCACTTCGTCGTTGCCGATGTTGATGCGCGAGCCGACTTCCTTGCGCATCACTTCCTGCGTCAGCAGGCCGTTGCGAATCTGGGTCTTGTAGTCTTCCCAGGCGATTCCGGAGCTTTCTACGGCTTTCTCCAATTCTTCCATGCTGTTCAGGCTGTTCTGCTTGCGCACTTCGTCCAGGCGCTTGATCAGTTCCGTTTCGACGCTGATGCCCATGTCTTTCGCGCGCTGCACCAGCAGCGACTGGTCAATCAAGCCACGCAACAAGTCCTTCTGCTGATCTTTGTATTCCGCTTGCACCTTGTCTGGCGTACAGCTGGTGCAATCGTGCGCCACTTCCTCGCGCAGTTGCTGATCGGCCTTCTGATAGTCGGACATGGTGATGACGTCGTTATTCACGCGCGCGATGATTTCTTCCACCACGATGGACTTGGTTTGCGCGCGCGAGGTCGCAGGACTCAGTAACGTTGCCATTGCCAGCGCAGCTGTCATACTGCAAGCAAGTAATATGGAATGCTTTTTCATGGGGTTCACTCGTCTTAAATTTTAGCTCTACGCTTGTAGTTGTAGCAATACGTTTCTCGTCGCACCCATCGGTCCGCCCTGCTCGCCTTTCCAATCCAGCCACAAAACCCCGCTGGGATCCAGGCGCATTCCTTTTCGTTTGCGGATCAATTTCACCAGCCGTTCAGGTCCCAGCGGCGTGTCGTCATAGAATTTGATGGCCACCTGATCCCCGCGGCGGTCCACCGTCGCAACCAGCAGCTTCTCCGCCAAAGCCTTGAGCACGGCATAATCGAGCAAGTTTTCGACCGACGGCGGCGGTGGCCCGAAGCGATCGTCCAGTTCCTGGCGAACTTCCGCCCGCTCCGCGTCAGTGTTCACGCTGGCGATCCTTTTATAAATTCGCAAGCGCAGGTTCTCGCTCTCGATGTACTCAGGTGGGATGCGGATTTCCTGTCCAAGGTTGAGCGTGGCCCGCCGCTCGGGAGCCACGGACTCGCCCTTTCTCTCGGCGACGGCGCGCTCCATCATTTGGCAGTACATGTCGAAACCGACCGCTTCGATGTGCCCATGCTGTTCGCGGCCCAGTAGATTCCCCGCGCCGCGCAACTCCAGGTCGAGCGCGGCAATGCGGAAGCCCGCGCCCAGGTCGCTGAATTCTTTGAGAGCCGCGAGGCGCTGCCGTGCGATGGACGTCAGCGTGGTATCCGGCGGCACCAGCAAATATGCGTAGGCGCGCTGGTTGGAGCGTCCCACTCTGCCCCGCAGCTGATATAGCTCCGAGAGCCCCATGCGATCGGCGCGATTGATCACAATGGTGTTCGCGCGCGGGATGTCCAGACCATTTTCGATGATGGTGGTGGAAACCAGGACGTCCGCCTCGTTGCGGATGAATTGAAGCATCACTTTTTCCAGTTCGCTTTCGCGCATTTGGCCGTGTCCCACCACCACCCTCGCCTTCGGCACCAGGCGCTTTACCATGGACGCGAGCGAAGCGATGGACTCCACGCGATTGTGCACGAAAAATACCTGGCCTTCGCGCGCCAGCTCTTCTTCGATGACGCGCTGCACCAGAGTTTCGCTGAATGGCGCAACGGTGGTCTGAATCGCCAGGCGGTCCTTTGGCGGCGTCTCGATCACGCTCATATCGCGCAAGCCCACCAGCGACATGTGCAGCGTGCGCGGGATGGGCGTCGCGGACATGGTGAGCACGTCCACGTTCTTGCGCATTTCTTTCAGGCGTTCTTTGTGCGCCACGCCGAAGCGCTGTTCTTCATCCACCACCAGCAGGCCCAGGTCCTGGAACCTTACGTCTTTGGAAAGCACGCGGTGCGTGCCGATCAGAATGTCCACTTTGCCGGCTTCCAGCTCCTCCAGAACTTTCTTCTGTTCCTTCTCCGTGCGGAACCGGCTGATCATTTCCACGCGCACGGGAAACGCCGCGAAGCGCCGCTTGAACGTCTGATAATGCTGGAACGCCAGCACGGTGGTGGGCGCCAGCACCGCGACCTGTTTGGAATCGGCAATCGCTTTGAACGCGGCGCGCATGGCTACTTCCGTCTTGCCGTAGCCCACGTCGCCGCAAAGCAGCCGGTCCATCGGCAAGGTGGATTCCATGTCGCGCTTCACGTCTTCGATCGCGCGCTGTTGGTCCGCGGTTTCCTCGAACTCGAAAGCATCATCGAATTCGTGCGTCCAGTTCGTGTCCGCCGGAAAGGCGTGGCCCGCCGCCAATTTTCGCTCGGCGTAGAGCGCCAGAAGCTGTTCCGCCATGTCGCTGACGGATTTCTTCACGCGCGTCTTGCGCGCTTCCCATATGGTAGTGCCCAGGCGGTCGAGCTGCGGCTCGACTCCTCCCAGCGACGTGTATTTCTGGATCAGGTCCAGCCGCGCCAGCGGTACGTACAATTTTGCGTCGCCCGCATAACGCAGCAGCATGAATTCGCCGTTCGCGCCTTCGATCGCCACTTGGCGCAACCCTTCGAACTGGCCGATGCCGTGGTCCACGTGCACCACGTAATCGCCCGGCTTCAGATCGCTGAAGTCGCTGAAGAAACTGGCGGTCTTTGGCCGTGAGCGCGAGCGCTGCGATGGCGGCGGAAGCGTTTCGAAAAGATCGGCATTGCCGTACAGCACCACTTTCGCTTCCGGAAAAATCACGCCCTCGGAAAGCGGAGCTTTGGTCAGCAGGATCGCGGAACCTGGCGCCGTGCTGCCCTCTTCCGCCAGCCGCGCCACGGTGGCATTTTCTTCCAGCTCGCCCATGCGGTACGGCAGCTCGAATTCGTGGCAAATATCCGCGAAACGCTCGAGCTCCCCGGTGCTCGCGGCGGAAACCATCACATTCTCGCCGGCCGCGATCCGATTCCGCGCTTCGGCGATGAACGCGGCGACGTTTCCGTGGTAGCGAGTGGTCGGCTGCGTCTGCAGCGTGCGAATCTGCGCCGGCGCGGCGGCCGCCGCAGTTTCCGCCGCCCCGCTCCCGGCGACCGGCAAAGCTTTTATAGCGGCGGACTTTAGTCCGCCATCTTCACCGCGCCGCGCATCAATGGGGCCGGCCGCGCCGTCGTCAATGCTCAAATGCTCGATCCCAAATCGCGGCGCCATCTGCAACGCCAGATTCCACTCCTCATCGTCGAAGACAAACTTGTCCGGAGGTTCCGCGAGCGGGTCCTCAACCTCCTCGAACGCCTCTGCCAATTGCGCGCGATACTTTTCCAGGGACGCCGCAAGCAGCGCAGGCTCATCCTCGATAATCAGCGGCTCGACGGCCAAGTCGAATAGAGTTGACTTGCGGTCTTCGCGCAGCGCTTCGCGAAATTCCCAACCCGGATAGAAAGCGGCGGGCGCCGAATCATCTTCTCTTCCAGAGGCGCTCTGCACGCGCGCTCGTTCCAGCACTTCGGCGCGACGGGGAAATTCCGTAAGCGGCATCAGCGTCGCGCGTTCCACTGGATTCGTCGAACGCTGCGTATTTGGATCAAACTGGCGAATGGACTCGATCGTGTCGCCCAGCAACTCGACACGCACCGGCTGCAAGGTCTCCGGCGAGTAGATATCAATGATCCCGCCGCGTACGGCGTACTGCCCGGGCATCTCGCAGGTCACCTGTTTGTCGTAGCCCGCGCTGGATAGAAATTCGATGAGATCCTCGTGCGGGATGGATTCATCGCGAGCGATGGTCCGCGCGAGCTGGGCATAAAATTCGCGATCGCGCATCCGCCACACCGCCGCTTGCACTGGCACAATCAGCAAGTCGGCGTCCCCGGTGACAAACCGCCACAGCGCGACCGCGCGATCCTCGGATATTTCGGCGTGCGGCGAGCGATTTTCGTACGGCAGCACATCATGCGCGGGCAAGTGCGCCACACGTCGTCCAGGCTTGCCGGTGATGGCGCGATAGAAATACCGCACCGGCTCCAGCATCGCCTCGGCGCGCTGGTTGGACTCCACCAGCATCACCGTCGGGCGTCCCAGCTCGGCAAACGCCAGCGGCGCGAGCAGAGCTTTCGCCGGATCGGTAAGCCCCGCAAGACGCACTTCGCCGCCCGTGCGCCGCAGCGCTTCGAGCGCTTCCTCGACCACGGGGCGGCGGGCTACCCGCGTAAGAAGCTCGCTGACCAGGGGAAGAATCATGCGTGCAGTTGGGTGATGCGTGTGATTAAAAGGGAGGTTGAATGGCCGGGCTCGAGCGGCAGCCGCACGACCTGCGCACCGGCTGCCGTCACGGCCTCGTCGTCCCGGAACGCGCTTTCCTGTGAGCCGGCCTCGCCGCCCTTCACCACAATCTCCGGCGCGAGGCGCGCGAATAATTCACGCGGCGTGGGCTCGTCGAATTCCACCACGTAATCAACAGCCGCAAGCGCCGCGAGAATTTCAGCGCGCTCGGCGGCCGGCGTCACCGGCCGCGCCACCGCGCGCCGTGCGGCCGCAGCTTCACGTGCCTCCCCGCGATTGGGTTCGGGCAGCCCGCTCGCCCGCACGCTCGCGTCGCTTTGCAGCGCAACCACCAGAATATCTCCCAGTCCCCGGGACTGTTCCAGCAAGCGAATGTGCCCCGGATGCAACAGGTCAAACGCGCCGGCGGCGCATACCACGCTCTTTCCGTTGCGTTTCCACTCCCGCCGTTGGAGAATCAGTTCAGATTGCGAGACGATTGCCAAGTGCCTCTTCCTCAGTCCGCCGCAGCGGCAAATCGAAAACATCTCATTCTATCACGCCGGTTCGCGATGCCGCGGAGCGCCCGGTGAAGCGCTGGGAAATCATTTTCGCGGCGGTGGGATTGCTATTCTTGGCGCTCGGCGTGCGCTGGATTCACGTCGCGGAGCTGCCCAAGCAGGAAACCTGGCTGGATGCGGGCGGATGCCATACTCCGATCACAATTCTCGAGCCGCCCGCCGGAGTGCAACCTGCGGGCAGTGTCGTCGTGCTGCACGGTCTTTCCGCAAATCGCCGCTTGATGATGTATCTGGCTGAAGATTTTGCCGGCCACGGCTTGCGCGCCTTCGCCATTGATCTTCCCGGCCACGGCGATAGCAAGGACGCGTTTTCTTTCGCGCGCGCACAACGATGCGCGACGGCAGCCGTCGAATCGCTCATCCGCAGCGGAACAATTGATCCGAAGAAAACGATTTTGCTCGGCCATTCGATGGGCGGCGCAATTGCCATCCGCATGGCGGACCGCGATCCCTTGGCGGCCACCATCGCACTCTCGCCCGCACCGATGACCATGCCGCAGCGCATGCCCGCGAACCTGCTGGTATTCAGCGCCGGTGCCGATCTGGACGTCCTGAAGCGCACCGCGCAGGATTTATCGGCCGCGGCAGGCGGCGCGCGCACCGCCAGCGATGATTTCGCGCAGCAACGCGCTTTCGACCTGCAAACCGTTCCCTATTCCACGCATACCAGTTTGCTTTCGGATCATCGCGTGGCGCATCAATCCGAGCTGTGGGCCATGCGGGCGCTCTTCCCCAACATCGCCGCGGACACTCTCACGTTGAATCTCGATCTCGCGACGTATGAAACATTCGGCAACGGCCGCCGTCGTCTTGCCGGCGCAATCTTCGGATTGCTCGGCATTCTGGCCCTTTTTCCTGCGGCTGTCGCGCTCGTCGCGAAGTTCTCCGGGCCCGCCCAAATCGAATCGCCAGGAACGCGGCCCACTGCGACACTTCTGCTGACGGAGGGCGCGGCCTGCGCGATGGCGGCGGTTCTGCTGCTGATGCTCGGAGTGCCGCTACACTTTTTACACCTCTATGCGGGCGCCTATCTCGCATCCGTCTTGCTCATCGTGGGAATCCTCCTGCTGCTTTTGAACTTCGGCTTCGCCATGGAGTACGCGACGTTCAACGGGAAACGCTGCGCCGCCGCCGCATTTTTGGGCTTCGCAACCATCCTCGCGATCGGTGCCTGGCTGAACTGGCAACTCGATGATGCCTGGCTGAACGCTCCGCGCTGGCTGCGATTCGCAGGACTCCTTCCCGTCGCCTGGATTTTTGCCTTCACCGAGGAGGCAGTTCTGGGACCGCCGCGCCACGGCAAGCAACGCGCCGCGCGTTTCGCGATTTTTCTTTCGCTGCGCCTGGAGATTTTTCTCGCTTGCCTGCTGGCCTACTACCTGCTCGCCAGCGGCCAGGTGCTTATCGTGATACTTTTCGTCTATCTTGCGCTATTTTCTATCCTGCAACGCCTTGCTACCGATGCGTTACGGGTACGCACCGGCTCGGCGACTGCGGCGGCATTATTTAGTGCTATACTCGCGGCCTGGTTCATTTCGACGGTCTTCCCACTAACCTGAACCGGACCACAGCAGGGGACATGAAAGAAATAGCTATCGTCGGGGGCGGCCCTGCCGGTGCGCTCTGCGGAGAGCGTCTGGCCAGCGCTGGTTTTCAGGTCACGATTTACGACGAGCGCCTGGCGTGGGAAAAACCGTGCGGCGGCGGGCTGACCCACAAAGCCATCGAAGCTTATCCCTTTCTGCTCGATTCTCCCCAACCGAAAAAAATTGTTCGCAAAGCCGAGCTGATTTCCAGCAGCGGGCACCGCGCGCAATTTGAGATGAGCCATCCCATCGTTATTTACGCGCGCAAGGTGCTCAACGGCTTGCTGCTCGATCGCGCCGTCGCCGCCGGGTGCACCGCCGTTTGTTCGCGCGTGACCAATGTGAACACCAGCGGCGCGCGCGTGCGGCTTACGGCTTCGGGCGAGCAGCGCTTTTCGGATTTCATCGTGCTGGCGGCCGGCGCCCGCAATCAACTCCTGCCGGAAACCACCGCGCTGGGCTCGCAAGATCTGGAAGTGACGCTCGGATATTTCGTTCCCACCGAAGAAGACATCATCAAAGTCAAATTTTTGAAAAAGTTCGAGGGCTACTTGTGGTCCTTCCCGCGCGCCGACCACCTTTCGGTGGGCATCTGCGCGAAGATGGGCCAAACCTCCAGCCAGGTGCTGCGCGGGCATCTCGATGCGTTCGTCGAAGAAGAGCGCATCCCAAGGACCGGCGCTCAATTCTATAGCCACGTGCTTCCTTCGCCGCAGGCGAAGACGATTCGCAGCCGCAAAATCATGGGACGCAATTGGGCCATGGCCGGCGATGCCGCCGCTACCGTGGACCCCATCACCGGCGAAGGGCTTTATTACGCGCTGCGCTCCGGCGATTTGCTCGCGCAAGCGATTGTGGCCGGTCAGCCGCAGCTTTACCCCGAACAACTGCGCGCCGCGTTTTCCGCCGACCTGGAATTCGCGGCGAACATCGCGAAAAAGATTTTCCGCGGCAATTTTCTGGGCAGCGCCATCACCACGCGCATGGTCCAGTTGCTCAATTACTCCCCGGCGTTTCGCGACTTGATTCGCGACGTTTTCAGCGGCTCGCAGGATTATCGCAGCCTCAAACGCCGCTTGTGGAATCAGCTGGGCATCACCGTCGCCGAGTTCACTCGCAGCTTCCTCGATCCGCGCTCCGTCGGCTGCACGGAGGCGACGGCCTCCGCCGGATCCTCCGGAACCTCCGCGGCCACCACCAGTCGCGAATCCTCTCGATGAAGCATCCGAAGGGCCGCGTGAAAAAGACCGGCAAGCGCTTTCACCCCGTGAAGCACCGGAAATCCGCGAAGCGGGCGAATTCCCCTGATGCGAGGAAGCCCCGCATCGGCCTGCGAGCCTCCATCGAACGCGTGATTCCCCGCGAATGGACCATCGCCGCTTACGATCCGCGTTTACCCGCCGTGCTCTCTACTCCCGCAATGATCGGCATGATGGAAATCGCCGCGGCGGAGTCCGTGTTGCCCGAATTGCCTCCCGGCGCGATAACCGTCGGCACACGCATCGAAGTGGACCATCTGAAAGCCGTGCCCGAAGGCGCGACCGTGCGCGCCACTGCGCGCCTCGTGAAACATCAAGGCCGGTTCCTGGTGTTCGACGTCGAAGCGCGCTCGAACGAATACCTTCTAGGCCGTGGCAGGGTCTTCCGCGCTATTGTCGAACCCCAAAAATTCGCCGAGCGTGCTGATTCCCGCAAGCAATCGTAGAGTCGGTCTGCCTGTCGGAAGGCACGCCTCTCGCCGGCTTTTTGCCTTTTCCGGCCTTTCGCCCACGCTCTCCGCCACGAATTTCCGATACAATTCACACGACTCGAATTCCTTGTGCATCTTCGCGCGCGAATCCGGCCGGAAATTTCTCTTCTTCGCGGACCAGCCGTTAAATCACTGGTATCCCGGCGCAGGCATCGGAATATGCTTCCCCGATAAATCCCACTGACCGGCTGTTAGTCCTCTGTTCACCCGCCGCGTGTCTGCTGATTGGGATTCGGTGAGGATGCGCATGTAGCTCGCTGCGCATCCCTCGGTTGAGCCGAAGCGTCCCCGCGTGCTACTCTTCATTCAGCCTGCAGTGCTCGAGTGGCGGAACTGGCAGACGCGCCGGACTCAAAATCCGGTGGCCGCAAGGCCGTGTGGGTTCAATTCCCTCCTCGAGCACCAACTTATTTCGTAGCTGGGTTCAGGCCATGGCTTCCAAACGAAATTCCTCAACGCCCGCTTCCCTCTCTCAGAATAAGCACAGAGTCGCGCTGGGCTGCTCGCACATCGCCCCACACGAATCACCATCCAGAGCAATCCCGCTACGCGCAAAAACTGGAGGACCCTCGTGACTTCTAGATCGCCGTCGGATGATCGTGACAAATTGCAAAGCGGCCTGACGCGCCGCCGCTTTCTGGAAACCACCGTTGGAACTGCCCTAGCCGGCAGCCTGGCCCCGCGCGCCCTCGCTTCCGCAGCTGACGCCAGGAACGGCGTGCCCTACCGCACGCTCGGCAACACCGGCGAAAAAGTCTCCTGCGTCGGTCTGGGCGGTTACCACATCGGCATGCAGAGTGACGAACAGGAGAGCATCCGCATCGTGCGCACCGCCCTCGATGAAGGCATCAATTTCCTCGACAATTGCTGGGACTACAACGGCGGCGAGAGCGAAATTCGCATGGGGAAGGCCTTGCAGGAGGGCTACCGGCAAAAAGCATTCCTGATGACCAAGATTGACAGCCACACCAAGCAAGGCGCCACGAAACAAATTGACGAATCTCTCCGCAGGCTGCAGACCGACCACATTGATCTGTTGCAATTTCACGAAGTGATTCGCCCCAGCGATCCCGAAGCGATTTTTGCGGCGAATGGCGGGATGGAAGCGGCGCTTGCCGCCAAAAAACAGGGAAAGATTCGCTATATCGGTTTCACTGGCCACAAAAGTCCGCAGATCCATTTGAAAATGTTGCAGACGGCCTTCGCGCACGATTTCACCTTCAACACCGTGCAGATGCCGCTGAACCTGATGGATGCGCATTACGACAGTTTCCAGAAGCTGGTGCTGCCGGTGCTCGTCGCGCACAATATCGGTGTGCTCGGCATGAAACCCATGGGAGACGGCCTGATCCTGCGAACGAACACGGTGACCCCGGTGGAGTGCCTGCAATACGCGCTGAACCTGCCGACCAGCGTGGTAATCACCGGATGTGACACGCTTCCCATTCGGCAGCAAGCGTTGCAGGTGGCCCGCACCTTCCGTCCGCTAAGTGACGATGAAGTGGCTACGTTGCTAGCGAAAACGGAGAAAGTTGCGCAGGGCGGCGAACACGAACTCTACAAGACCGCTCACAATTTCGATGGAACCATCCAAAATCCACAGTGGCTGGAATGATGCGGCCGGCGAAGTAAGCTCGTGTGGCTCAAGCGATAAGTCGAGCCACGCGCCAATTCCTTCTTGCCTGTTTGCTTCTTTGCCTCTCTGCCTCCTTGCCTCTCTGCCTCTGTGCGTCTCCACTTCCTTGCCTCTAACTTCCTGCACCACCGCGAATCAGCCGAATCGCCTCAGGCAACGCAGCCGAATCCGCGGCTGCTGCGCCCGTCGCCGCGCCATTTGTATCGCCTGCCTCTGCCGGCTCGCCGTTGCCCTCGCCCGGCGCAAGAAAAAGGTTTGATTCCAGCCCGTGCTGCTTCGTATAAAGTTCGAAGTACCGCCCGCCCGCGGCGTATAGCGTGGCGTGCGTGCCGCGTTCGATAATTCTTCCCGCCTCCAGGACTAAAATCTGATCGGCTCGCCGCACCGTGGACAAGCGGTGCGCGATCACAAACGTCGTTCGGCCGCGCATCAGGTAGCGCAGGCCTTCCTGAATGAACGCTTCCGATTCGGAATCCAGGCTCGAGGTCGCTTCGTCGAGAATCAGAATCCGCGGGTCGGCCAGGATCGCGCGGGCGATCGAAACCCGCTGCCGCTGCCCTCCCGAAAGTTTTACACCGCGCTCGCCGACGACAGTGTCGTACTTATTCTCGAACGATTCCGCAAACTCATCCACGCGCGCGATGCGGCAGGCTGCCAGAATCTCCTCTTCGCTCGCATGCGGGCGTGAAAAGGCCACATTCTCGCGGATGGTGCCATCGAAAAGAAACGTCTCCTGCAACACCACGCCCAACTGCGTGCGATAGGAATCCAGCCGCACTTTCGCCAGGTCCACTCCATCCACCAGCACGCGCCCGCTGCTCGGCACATAAAACGCCGCGATCAATCCAATCACCGTGGACTTTCCCGCTCCCGAAGGCCCCACCAGCGCCGTCACCGTGCCGGGCTGCGACTCAAAACTTACCTCGTGCAGGACTTCCTTGCCGGTATCGTAAGAAAAATTCACGTTTTCG
Source organism: uncultured Acidobacteriota bacterium (assembly GCA_963804655.1). Taxonomy (GTDB): domain Bacteria; phylum Acidobacteriota; class Terriglobia; order Acidiferrales; family UBA7541; genus Palsa-295. The sequence continues at coordinate 1,094,475 of CAWDRE010000006.1, forward strand.
AAAATCACTTCGCCGCGAATCCGGTCGAGAGTTTCCTTTCGCTCCGGCGCTTCATCTTCCGGATTTTCATTCAGCACTTCGCGCGTGCGCTCCAGCCCCGCCAGTGCCTCGGTGATTTGCGGACCGATGCTGACGATCTGAAAAACCGGAGCGATCAACAAGCCCAAAAAGAAAGTGTAGGAAAAGAAAGCTCCGGGAGTCATCGTCCCGCCCAAAATATTGCGCGCGCCCATAAACATGATTGCCGCGCTCACCAGTCCCATCAGGCTGGTCGCCGAAAGGCTCATCAACGAAGTGGCCGTAAGAGTTTCCAGCACGTTTTGCAGCAGGCGCTGCACGCCCGCCGCAAATACCTGCTCCTCGCGCTTTTCCGCGTGGTAGCCCTTCACCACGCGCACGCCGCCGATGGATTCGGTCAATCGGCCGGTCACTTCCGCGTTGATTTTCGGGCGCGCGCGGAACTTCGGGCGGATCGTCTTGAACGCGCGATTCAAGCCCAGCCCGAAAATCACCAGGACGGTGAATGCGACGGCCGTCATGCTGACGCTGGTCTTCAGCAGGTAGGCCAACGCAAAGACCGCCGTCATAATCGCGCCGGCGAAATCAATCAGCCCCGTGCCCAGCAGATTGCGCACACCTTCCACGTCGCTCATGATTCGTGAAATCAGCACGCCGGTCTTGTTGGCGTCATAGAACGCCACCGGCAGCCGCCCGATATGAGCCTGCACCTTCTCGCGCAATTCCGAGATCATTCGCCAGGAGGACTTCGAGAGGATTTGCGTCAGCGCGTAGGAAGTGATCCCTTGAATCACAGTCGCGGTCACCACTGCGGCCACGATGATCGGCAACAGGCGCGATTCCCGCTTCAGGATCACATCATCGAGCAGGTATTTTGTGGATGCCGGAAGAATCAGGCCCGAGAGGCGGTTGATCACCATCAACCCAAACCCGATCGCGATCACCACGCGCCGCGGCTTGATCAGCGCCAGAACGTCCGGCAGCAGCTTCCAATCGAATTTCGCCTTCGCGGGCTTGTTGTCGGGGCCCTTCTTCGCTGATTGTTCCATGTGGTTGCCGATTCGTTCGAGCCCGGAATCCCGCTGCCGGTTAAGCATGAATCACTATACCTCGAAACTGATTGGGCACGGCGCGAGCTGATCCGCGCGTCTGCCGTTGTGCGAAGGAATTCTCGTAAAGGTTGAGATGCCGGCGATGCTCTCGGCGTCGCAAGATTCCCGCGAGTTCGCCAAGTTGTCCCGGTCGTTTGCCAATGATAGACTTCCGCCATGGCCAAGAAAAAACCAGCACGCAAAAAGAAATTCGCAAGGAAGACCACTCCCAAAAAGAAACTCGCGCTCAAGAAGAAACAGCCGGCCCGCAAGAAGCTTGTTCGCCGCAAAAAACCCGCACGGCGCGCTCCAGACCAAGCGACGAATTCCATTCCCGCGCAATTCGGACGCGGGCTCGGTCCCGATTCCGGCGGACAATCGGGCGATATCCAGGCATTGTCGAGCAAGGAACTGGCGGATTCCGAGAGCGTCACCGAGTTGACGGAAGAGGGGCAGGACTACGAAGCCGGAATCATAAGTGGCGTGGAAAACGCTCCAGACGCCGACCGCGGGCCGATCAAAACCAGGGAGGTCCCCGAGGACGACGTCCCCGAGGAATATCTCGACGAGCAGTAAGGAACAGTTAAAAGCGTAGGTTTAATCAAACTCCGGCGCTCAACCCGGGAACAAGTCCCGGGTTAAGGCGCTCGAAGCGTGCGTTTCCCGTCTGGCTTTGCGAAACCAAACGTTTCGCCCTACCGTTGCCCCGCGGTCCGCGATTTGGTGCGCTCTTCGCGTTGGTCAAATGTAGAATCTCGCGCCGACTCCGCGTTGAGGTTCTTCAGGAACTGATCCACTTCGTTCGTGGCCGCTTCCTTGGCAATTCCGTAGCGTTCCTGAATTCTGCCAATGAGTTGCTCGCGGCGGCCGGCAATCACGTGGATGTCATCATCTGTTAATTGCCCCCACTTTTCCCGGACTTCGCCTTTCACTTGCTTCCACTTTCCTTCCAATTGATCTGAGTTCATTTGGATGGCCTCGTTTCTAGGATTTTTGCAACCGGTACAAAACGAACTACGTGACAACTTTCCCGTAACCACCCTTTACGCACGCAATGCGAGTGCCAGCGTCTGCTTTAAGTTGAAAGATTAGCTTTCAGAAGAACTTAGCGGTAGGCAGCGATTCGTTCGTCACGTACCATGCGACCGCTTACTGTGTAATTATGAATCGCCTGCGGCGGTTCTTCCTCAATGCGTAATCTCGGGCGGGGTGTGCATGAAGAGTCCCTGCGTTGACTTTCGTGGATGGTTCGAAAATGCGTGAAATCCGCACAGCCGTCAAGGAAACCCTGTATCCGCACTTAGCATCTGGGTAACTGACTGTAGGGGCCCGTCCAAATATTTTCACATCAATGGCTTGTGAGAAGGCTTAGAATCCAGCAATCGTATTTATGGAATCCGGGGCCGCGGAAAAACCGCTGTGCTGGGCAATTCGCGGCAGGCAGCAACTTAGGCGTGGCATCTCGCGCCGCGCTCGATTCAGGAGGACTCATGATCGCACGCAAAGTGTTGGTGGCCGTTGTGGTCGTCTTCGCTGGCGCACTCGCGGCTTGCGGAGGAGGAGGCGGCGGCTCATCCACTCCTGTGACCGTCAGTATTTCCGCCAACGCGAATAGCGTGCAGACTTTTCAGACGGTGCAGTTCACCGCCTCCGTCACCGGCACATCAAATCAGTCGGTCACCTGGGGCCTCAGCTGTAACGCCACAGCGACGGTTACCTCGGTCTGCGGCACACTTTCCGCCAGCGGCTCGTATGTCGCCCCGAACACCGTGCCGACGGTCTCAACAGTGGACAGCACGGACCCGGCAACGGTGGTCGTGACTGCTATTTCGCAGGCGCAGTCCACCGCGTCCGATTCAGTCCAGTTCAACGTACTATCGCTGAATCAGCAAGCCCTCGCCATCCCCGTGCAACTCGGATCTTCCGGCTCCAACGCCAACGCCTTCTGCGCCAATTCTGATAGCTGCTTCGGCGGCACTCTGGGGTCGCTGGTTACTGGAGGAAGCCCGGCGAAGGTTTACATCCTGTCCAACAATCACGTTTTGGGATTGGGTGACGCGGCTGTTGCCGGACAGGAGGTCACGCAACCCGGCATCATCGAAACGAACTGCCAGACCGCCGGTACGATAAACGTCGCCACCGTCGCCGACGTCATTAGCCTCGAGAACCCGCCGATTCCCGCTTTTCCGGTGGATGTGACCACCGCCCTGGTCACCAGCGGCCAAGTGGATACCGGAGACAATATTCTCGAACTCGGCACGGTGACTAACGGAATTCCGGCTTCAGCTCCTCCAGCGGGCGGCGCGGGGACGGCGGCAACGATGGGCGAATTGTTGGCCAAAAGCGGCCGGACCACGGGCCTCACTTGCGCGACCGTGGACACCATGGATACCAGCATGAAGGTGGTGGAGTACAGCAAGGGCTGCTCGACGACGAATTTCAACGTGACATATAACGACGAAGTCGTCGTGAATAACATGTCCACCGGCCAAAACTTTATCGGCAACGGAGACTCGGGTTCCCTCGCCGTGGATCAAGCCACTGCCGAGCCCGTGGCTCTGATGTTTGCGGGCGATCAGACCGAGGCGCTCGGCAATCCCGTAAGCGACGTATTGAATGCTTTGAAAACCACGAATGGCGGAAGCACATTTACCTTCGTGGGCGGCGGGCAGCACGCCGTGCCTGGATGCAGCCTGCCGGGATTGTCAGCAGTGACGGTGACGCCGCAGTCTGCTGCCAAGGCGGCACCCAGCGCCGCGCAAGCCGCCATGACAGTCGCAAATCGCAATGCCGCGCAGATCGTGAACACGCAAGGAGTCTCGGCTTACGGCGCCGCGATGAGCCTCGATTCCCCCAAAGAGCCGGCAATATTGATCTTCACTTCGACGGGCGCTTCGCACGCGGACATTCCAGCTGAAATTAATGGCGTTCGCACGCGCATCATTGAGACCAACGATCCTTCCGTGCGCGGCGCGGTAAGCGCGCAACAGAGCGCGCAACTCGCGGCACAATCCGCTCAATCGCAGGTTGCGCAACTTCCGGCCGCCGTCGTGCAGTCCGCACTGAGCATCAAGCAAAAGCACGTCGCCGAGTTAATGAGTGACTCAGCCGTTCAAGGTGTGGGTGTCGGCGCCAGCCTGGATAGTCCTGGCGAAGCAGCGCTGGTCGTTTACGTGATGAAGAACAAATCCTACAACGCGATCCCGGTCACCATCGAAGGCATCCGCACCCGCATCAAGGAAACCACGGGCTTCCACGCGATCGTCGGACATTCCCCGAAAGTGTCCGGCTGCTCGGCGCTTAAATCCGCGCATCTCGCGGCAACACCGGTCGCGCCCGCGGCCGCGTCTGCGATACGACAGGTCGCAACTGCGGCGAACTGAAGGCTCGCTGCGGCACAGGCGTCCGCTGATCTTTTGACTCCCCGCTCCCGAGGGGTTGCCGGTTGCTTTTCTGGGTGCGCCACATCTATAACTGTCTTAGGCACCCAGCGCCGAGCCTTTTGGAGGCCCTCCATGAAACCGCACACCTTACTCGCAGCGATCGTTGTGTTTTTCTGCGGCGCGAATCTCCTGCCGGCCCGTGGGCAGGCTGGCCCGCAGGACAATGCCAAATCATCCGAGCAGCAGCAACCGCGCTCGCAACTGGCGCAATCCGCGCACGCTGACATCGTCAACGCCTCCGGCCAAAAAATCGGGACCGCCGCGTTTGCGCCCTCGGAGGGCGGCGTGCGCATTGACGTTGAGGTCGCCCAGCTACCGCCGGGACTCCACGGAATTCACATTCACGCGGTGGGAAAATGCGAAGGGCCGGACTTCAAGACCGCGGGTCCCCACTTCAACCCCGCCGGCAATAAGCACGGCAAAGATAATCCGCAGGGGCCGCACAACGGCGATTTACCAAACATCGAGGTAGGCGCGGACGGACATGCCACGGCTTCCATGCTGGATACCAACATCACCTTGGGCGACGGTCCCACTTCCCTGTTTCAACCGGGCGGCACCGCCATCGTCATCCATGCCGACCTGGACGATTACAAGACCGACCCGAGCGGAAATTCCGGCGCGCGCATCGCCTGCGGCGTGATTCAAAAATAGGCAAAGTTAATTCAGGAGCGCCTGCCGCCGGAAATCTATGGCGAAGCGAAGGTGCGCAGCGCCGTCTGTTCGTCGGGAAAATCGGTGAAGACGGTGTGCAGGTTGGTCATATGCAATATTTCGCGGGCCCGCGGACTGAGGTCCACCGCGTGCAGCTCCGCGTTATTCTTCCGCGCTGAATACAATCCTCGGATGAGCTGGCCGATCCCGGAGCTGTCCAGATAAGAAACGTCGCGAAAATTCAACAGGATACGCTTGCGTCCATCCTCAAAAAGATCCATCAGCAGTTCATGAACCGCTTGGCCTTCAATCAACGTGAAGCGGCCGCGCACATCCACAACCGTCACGTTTCCCAATTGCCGCGTACTGGCGCTGAAACCCACCGGGTTCCTCCGATTTGAACTGCATGGCGTCATCTTAACTCAAGCGCGTCAAAATCCTAAAATCGCCCTGCGAGCGCACTTTCGCCCTATGTTCGACCACAAGAAAGCTGATGCGATGCGCTACGAGGAAATCTCTGCCAGCCAGGAATCCAGAATCTTCAGTTGCTCGGGAGCCGGCTCAACAAATGCGACTCCCATCCCCATTCCTTCCTGCACGTACACAATCTTGCCTTTCGATTCGAACGCGCCCTGATCGCGCGAGATGCGGACATCCAGCAGCGTGCCCTGCGGCAACGTGATCAGTACGTCCACATAGCATCCCTTGCGGCTGATTTCAGAGATCCGGCCCGCGATGCGCGTATCGGTCTGCGGTTCGCGCAGTTCGATGCTGGCAATCAGCGTGTACCGTGGCACCTCGCGGTGCTCGCGAAAGGGTCCGCCGGGGTTCACCGGTGCGCCCGAAAAACCACCCATGTTTTCCGCTCCGAATTTAGGTGCGTAACGGTTCAGCTTGGCACAGTCGCCGGACCACGCCTAGCCCTCTGAACCCTGTTGATGCTAAAAATGAACCGCCGCCTTCCTTTCGCCTATCCCGTCGCGCCGACGCCCGCATCGAAAACCGCTCGCTGTTCAGCCGAAGGACGGCCAGACATACTAAAGAGTAAGCTCGTAGCGTTACGCTCGCCTTGCGTAATTGTCCGCATTGCGATTTTGGGCTCACACAGAGGCGTCTGTTGGTCACGAGTGCCGTCCTGAGCGCGACCCGCCGCGCGATTTTATCGGGACGATATCGGCAAGCTCCCGGCGCTTAATTTCCGGGGTTTTCTTGCGGCCTTTCAGGAAACGCCTCGCAAAATCTCACTCTGCTTCCTATTGAAAGCAACCTTTTGCATTTTCGGAGTTTCGACGGTATTTTCAATGCCCTGAGCACGCAAACCGGGTCCCTCAGCGTGTTATTTGTGCGGTGTTCTTGTAAGCTGGAATAACCAGTTGATTAAGCGGGCGGCAGCTTTCGTCGCTCGCAAACGTGTACGGAGGAAGCAGGGCGCGCGCATGCAGTCTGGATTTCGTCCGGGTGACCAGCTTCGGGATATCCGCAATCGGCTAGGTGTAACTACGCGAGAAGTCGAGGAGCTCAGCAGGAAGATCGCCCAGGAGTCCGAAAACGAGGAGTTCAGCATCTCCAACGCCTGGCTCACGCAGTTGGAGAACAAGAATTCCGTGCCCAGCATCTACAAGCTTTTCAGCCTCAGTGTCATCTACCGGATTAAATTCACCCAACTGCTCGCCTTATTTGGGATCTCTCTCGCCGACACCATGCGTTATCAGCTCTCGATGCCGCTGCAAAACACCCACTTGGCGGCCGTCGAGGCGCCGGACGGCGATAAGGCCGTAACTTTCCCGGTGCGCTTCGACCGAGGTTTCAGCCTGGAGAAGACGAACCTGATTTCGCGGATGGTGGAAGTCTGGGGCGAGGTTTCACTGTCGTTGCTGCAAAAGCTGGACGTGCGTCATTGCCAGTACGGTTATATCGGGATGGACGATTACTCGATGTATCCGCTGCTCCGTCCGGGTTCCCTGGTGCAGATTGATAGCCACCTGAACCGCATCCACTACTCGGAATGGCGCACCGAGTTCGACCGTCCGATCTACTTCGTGGAGTTACGCGATAGCTATGCTTGCTCGTGGGCCGAGCTGACCGCCTCGCAGCTTACCTTGGTCCCCCACCCGCTCTCCGGAGCGCCGATCCGGCAGTACGCGTATCCCCGCGACGCGGAAATCATCGGACAAGTGACGGGCGTGGCGATGCGCCTGGTCTCGCTGCCCACGACGTCATCTGACGGGTCTCCAAAATAGCCAGCGCAATTTTGAGGTTCGAAAAAAGCAGCTCGCTGGACAGCGAATCGGTGCCCGCGGGAATCGCCACGCGGTAAGGCTCCAGCTCCTTCCACGCCGCGATGAAATCGCTCACCGATGCCTGGCTGCGCTCCGCGTACCGCTGCAACTGATGGACCAGCTCCTCCAGAGAACACCCGACCAGATCGCGGAACGCTTCCCGATGGCAATCCGCCAGCGCCTCGCAGGCGGCCTCCTCGGAGAACCGCACCGCTAGACCCTCGTGACGGTAGAAGCCGGTGTTGTAGTCGCGGGTGGATGAGAGATAAATGAGCCGCTCCAACGCTTGCGGCATCTGGGATAGCGAACGCCAACGCAGATCCTGCGCCGCCGCCAGTACGTCTTTGCGTTTGGCCGGCGCGTTCATGGCTAGACCGCGGCATCTCCGGGTGCCGCATCGTTCCGCAGCGAGTCACCCGCCAGCGGATTCAGGAACGCCAGTGATTTTTCCGAAATGTCGCATACTCGGGCGGCAGCCGCCGTTGCCAGCCTCACCATAGCTGGCGCCTTATACGGTCCCCTGAGGAAGAGCAGGAATTGCAGCGCTCGGCACGCCAGCAGCAGCTGGATGAAGTCCAACGCCAGCCGCAGTTCCATGGCAAGACTCAGCTTTGCCTGAAAGCGCGAATAGCCCAGATGGAAATGCATCAAATTGCGGATCTCGCGGTGAACGCGGGTGACCCACATGAGCGAAATCCTCTTCCGCTCCATCAGGAATAAGTTGCAAATTTCAGGCGTGGTCTCCGCCGTCACATAGCGCAGATCCGTAGGCTCAAAAATCCGTTCGATCAGGTTCACCGGCAGCAGCCCCAACTGCAGCGTCCGCAAGGCCTGCCGCGCTTGCACGAACTCCTGCCCGCAACCCTCCACCGGACTCTTCCGGCGCGCCAGCGCCACCAGAAAGATCAGCAGTCCCGCGCCAACCAATAGGTAAATGACCATAGCTATCACGAACGGGCCGTCCTTCTGAAATAAGATCGCAACGACTGCAGAACTTCCCGCGTGGCGCCCGCCAGCGCGTCGTAGTCCCCCTGCATGCGCAGGCGATTCGTGGGCACCGGCTGCGCAACATATGACCATAGCGCAACCGTCCAGACCGTTAAAGCAAACAAATACGAGCCGCTCTGCGCAAGCGTCCATACGCTATTGAAACGCGGCCCCAAAAACGCGCGCAGTGCCAGCACGATCAGGCTGGCACCCACGTACGTTCCAAATCCCACGATCAAACCGGTCACATTTCGTCCAATTTCGATGCGGTAATACGAAATAATCGTGAGAACCGTGACCAGCAGGAGCGCCTGAATCACCCGCAAGTCCCGCTCCAACTCAACTGTTACCGCAATGGGTAACACCACGTGGGGCCGGAACGCAACTCGCAATCCCACGTAGCAGAACGTCGCTCCAAAAACTCCCAGGCTTGCCAGCCGCGCCACTCGCTCTGCTCCCGGATAGAATGCGAAAGTGTGCCGCACGATATCCAGAATCACTCCACAACCCGCCACCAGCGTCGCAAACTGTGTGGGCCAATACCATTTATAATAAGACCCCGTTGACGAGATGTACGGGATGCTCAGTGCCGCAGAGACGCAAAACACGCAAAAAATGTACGCGTAAAAATACGGGAATTTCGCCAGGGCTCTGTTGGCCACGGCGCGGATCAGAATTACCAATTCCAAAATCAGGCCGAAGCGCCAGACGAGTAAACTTAGCATTTCGTTAACCTGCGCGCATATTACCACGAAAAAGGGGGAAGATTTCACGCTTCCCCCAATTTCCTGGGTGTCCGTCGCTGATTAACCCGCCAAGCCTCACATTCCCGAAATGGCTCTCACTTCTTCCTTGCCCGGTGGCGGCGCGGGCGGCTGCGTCCCATCAGCTACCAGCGTGGCCGCGCTCCGCCCCGGCGGCGGAGCTGGGGGTTGTGTGCCGTCCGCTACCAACACATTGGAAGTGCGGCCCGGAGGCGGGGCTGGCGGCTGCGTCCCATCGGCGAGCAATGCATTTGCGCTGCGTCCCGGCGGAGGCGCTGGCGGCTGCGTCCCATCGGCTGGCAGCGTCGCGGCGCTCCGTCCAGGGGGCGGTGCCGGGGGCTGGGTCCCATCGGCGAGCAACGTAGCGGCGCTCCGCCCCGGTGGCGGAGCTGGAGGCTGCGTGCCGTCAACAAGCAGAGTAGTTGCTCCCACATGGCCGGGCTGGGCAGCTCGAAGACGCGGTTGACTTTGCATCAAACTCAGCGCAACTGCTCCATTTACAACTACAAGCAAAGACACAACGACTTTCCGATTCATAGTGATCTCCTGAATTTGTGGTCTCTTGGGCGCCTGAGGCGCTACGCGAAGGTAAAGAAGAAGCGAAGGTGCGGGGCTCAGCTGGGTGAATTGCTCAGGATTAGAAGCAGAGGCATCGCCTGGTCAAAAACGGCGGGGAAAAGTCATCGCCGGAATGCTTTCGGCGAGGCACTCGGTTGCTGAGGGGTGCTTGTCTCACAGCCGACGCGGCTTGCACGTCTTGGTCGGCAACAAGCCGGCGAATCCGTCAAATTGCCGTTACTCAGATGGAAACCCTGGGAAACTTACGTATAGAGCCAATGCGTAGGGTCTGGCATCCTTCGTAAAGGCGCAGCTCGCAGAAAACCGATGACGAAAACGAATCCGATCGCCCAGACTGAGAACCCCTCTGGCCTGACACTGGAGCCGGAGCAGATTCGCGAACGCCTGAAACATCTCGACCGCCGTCAATGGTGGTTGTGGTCCACCACGGTCGCCGTGGTTCTGCTGCTCACGCTCGCCGTGGCGTCGTTCGCATTCCCCGCCCTGCTCGGCCGTGACGACGGCACCTATTCTTTCTTCTTGAATCAGTCGGTCCGCGCCCTTGTCGGTCTGGTTTTGGTTTTTAGCGTTTACTTGATTTATCAGCAGACCCAGATCATTCGCTTGCATCATCAGGTCGCCGAGCAGATTCAATCCCTGGCCAAGGTAGAAACTCTCGCTTCCGAGGTTTACAAGCTCGCGGCTCTCGATCAGCTCACCGGACTCTACAATCGGCGCTCTGGCGAACAGCGCCTCGCGCAGGAAATCAGCCGTGCGCAACGCCATGGCCGCCCGCTCACCGTGCTCGTCGTGGACGTGGACGGGCTCAAACAGATCAATGACAATCACGGCCACGCCGCCGGTGACACGCTGCTGAAGGGTTTCGCTGACCGCCTGCAACGCGCCATCCGCGGCTCCGATCTTGCCGTCCGCTTGGGCGGCGACGAATTCATGGCCATCCTGCCGGAGTGCCGCTCCGAAGAGGTCCGCCACGTCTTGGGCCGCCTCGAAGGCTTGGAATTTGACTTCAACGGGGACAAAATCAAGCTGCATTTTTCGCGCGGCTGGACCGATTACAAGTCCGGTGAAACGTCCCAGGAGTTCCTGCAACGAGCCGACATGGCGCTTTACGAGAACAAACGCGCCGGAAAGCGATCCAACTCCCCCGTGCAGCAAACTCCCGTCACGCAATCGGCGAATTAGTGTGCGTCCTGCACTTCTTCCAGCGTCAAAAATGTTCCGCTCAGGAACACTCCGCGAAAAAACTCTTGCACCCCTTTGGGGTTAACTCGTAAGATACGCCCCAGTTAGAGGAACGATACCCATGCCCAAAGAGAAGCCGAAGGTCAACATCGGAGAAGTCATCAAGTCCTATCGGGCCGACCGCGGCCTATCCCAGGGTGATATCGAGCGCCGTACCGGGCTGCTCCGCTGCTATCTTTCGCGCGTCGAGAACGGGCACACCGTTCCTTCGCTCGAGACGCTGGCGAAAATCGCCGAAGCCATGGAAATCTCGCTCGCTGATTTTTTCCCCGGCAGCGACACGCCCGGCGATCGCGAAACGCGCAAAGTACTCGGCGAACTCTCCGAGGAAGAAATCCGCTTCCTGGCCGACATCAAGAAATATTCCACCACGCTTTCCGACGACGACAAGAAACTCGTCCTGGCCATGATTCGCAAAATGGCCACTATCGCGCCGCCGCCATCGCGCGCCAACGCCAAACCCAGCAATATCGGCCGCCGTCCCGAGTTTTAATCAACGTAACGACTCGCTGCACGCGAGGTTCATGTGTTCTCGGCATTGTGGGCTTACTCAGCAGAAACTTTTGGCTTACTCGTCACACCTCCGTTTCTCTGGATGTCCTTGGCGGTTCTCGTCAGCCTTATTCTCACGGCCATGGAAGCCTTCCCTCGATCGTCGGCGCTTCCACATCCGAAAAGTTTCTACCTTTTGCCTGTTGCCCTTCTCGCTGGATTCCCTCTGACCATTGCGCTCGGTGCAGGTTTTGCGGCAATTTCCTCCGCGAGTCCCAACATAACAGGATCAGTCCTGCTGAATGGATTGGAACTCGTCGCGCTCTTGTTCGGCATTTACTGCGTCTACCGAGCGAAAGGACTGCGCAGCTTCACGGCGGCTCTCGTGGTAGCAGAACTCTGGATTCTGCTCGCCGCGGGATTTTTCGCGGGCATGTCGGTGACCGGCGATTGGCTCTAGCTCGCTTCGAAAGTGCACTGAAACATACCCCGGCTGCTCCTAGCAGCGTTTCCACCAAATCCGTTACAATAGACAGGACATGACACAGAAGCGCCACAGAACCGTAGGTGTAAAAGTCGGCAAGATTCAAGTAGGCGGCGGTGCGCCAGTGGTCGTCCAGTCCATGACCAACACCGACACCGTGGACATCGCCTCCACCACCCAGCAATGCCTCGAGCTCGCCCAAGCCGGCTCGGAATTAGTCCGCATCACCGTCAACATTCCCGAAGCAGCCGCCGCCGTTCCCGAAATCAAAAAGCGCCTGCTCGATGCCGGCTGCGACGTCCCCGTCATCGGCGACTTCCATTACAACGGCCACGTCCTGCTCACCAAATATCCCGGTTGCGCCACCGCGCTCGATAAATACCGCATCAATCCCGGCAACGTCGGCGCCGGCCAGCGCCGCGACGAGCAGTTCTCCACCATCTGCAAAGTCGCGCGCGATCACAATAAGCCCGTGCGCATCGGCGTCAATGGCGGCTCGCTCAATCAAGAACTCGTTATGCGCAAAATGCAGGAAAACACCGACAAAGACCTCGGCAAATCCTCCGAAGAAATCATCAACGAGTGCATGGTTCTTTCCGCGCTGCAATCCACAGAACTCGCGCTCGAATGCGGCCTGCGCAAAGATCAGATCATCATTTCCTGCAAAGTTTCCCGTCCGCTCGACCTGATCTCAATCTATCGCGACCTCGCCGCCAAGACCGATCAACCGCTGCACCTCGGCCTCACCGAAGCCGGCATGGGCGCGAAAGGTCTGGTGTGGTCTTCCGCTTCGATGGGTATTCTCCTCGATGAAGGTATCGGCGACACCATCCGCGTCTCGCTGACGCCCCGTCCCGGTGGCGATCGCCGCGACGAAGTCTATGCCGCTTGCGAATTGCTGCAATCGCTCGGACTGCGCACCTTCGCGCCCAGCGTCACCGCCTGCCCCGGCTGCGGACGCACCACCAGCACCACCTTCCAGGAATTAGCCGAAAGTATTCAGGGATATATCCGCGACAAAATGCCGGAATGGAAGCGTCACTACGAAGGCGTGGAAGAAATGAAGCTGGCGGTGATGGGCTGCATCGTCAACGGCCCGGGCGAATCCAAAGCCGCCAACATCGGCATCAGTTTACCGGGCACCGGTGAAGCCCCGCGCTGCCCCGTGTACATTGACGGCAAGCACTTCAACACGCTGGAAGGCACCTACGACGAGCTCTCCGCCGCATTCCAAAAGCTGGTGGACGATTATATCTCCACAAAATACTCCAAGCGCGAAACTCCACTACCGGAAGTGAACGTCCCGCCCCAGGCAGCAAATACAAAATCCCCGCTACGCGTATTGGCCTAGGTGTGGCACAGCCACTCCTGGCTGTGCTCTTCATTTTTTCGAAAGTAAAATGCAGTCCGGGGCATCTCGCCAGCCGCCGCCGCTCTTTCAACTGAACGCGCTGCTACAAACATTCCAGGCGAGGCTAACCTCGCCCTCTCAGGAGTCAACCGTAGCACAGCCACTCTTGCCCGCCCTGAGGCGCCGCCGGTGGCAGCGCCGAAGGGTCTGCGCGCAACGTAATCCCATTGCCCGCAAGAATAAGCACCGTCTAACTTCTCATTCGTGCCGCAACGCCACCAGCGGATCCGTCCGCATCGCCCGCCGCGCCGGAATGTAGCTCGCCGCCAGCGCCACGCAGCTCAAAAGCACCGCTACGCTTGCGAAAGTCAGCGCGTCGGTCGGCTTCACTCCGAATAGCAAGCTTGCCATCAACCGCGTCAATGCCAACCCAGCCACCACGCCCACTGCCACGCCCGCCAGCACCGCGCCGATTCCCTGCCGCATGATCAGTCCCAGAACATCGCGTGGCTGCGCTCCCAGCGCCATGCGAATCCCAATCTCGCGCGTGCGCTGTACCACCGTGAACGAAATCAGCCCATACAATCCAATCATCGCCAGAATCAGCGCCAGCGCCGCGAAACTGCCGATCAGGTAGGACGGGTAGCGTCGCAGAAAAACCGCGGGCGCCTGCTCGGTGAAGTGCTGCATCGTTTGCGGCTGGATCAGCGGAAGCTCCGCGTCCATTTCGTGCAGCGCCGCCTGCGCCGAACCGACGAATGCGGCCGGATCCCCCGCGGTGCGAATCATGTAGGTCAGGTAAGTCGAAGCGTTCTGCTCGTTTGTCGCGTAGATTGCCGGAGTCGGTGGCCCCGCCAGATCGTCCTGCGCGACGTTCCCCACCACTCCCACGATTTCGCGATACGGCTCCTTGGCGTTGAACGTGAATCGTATGCGCTTGCCGACCGGGTCTTCATTCGGAAAGTACGTGCTCACGAAGGCGCGATTCACCATCACGACCCACGGAGCCTCGAACGTATCCGTCGCCGAAAAGTTGCGCCCTGATATCAAAGGGATTTTCAGCGTGGGGAAATATGCCGGCGTCACCGAGATGATGTCGCATTCATCTTCCTGCCCCGCCGCCGTGGGCCGCCCCTGCACCAGGAAGCGTATGGTTCCGCCGCTGCCGCCGATCGGCAATGCGCTGGTCACCGCTACCCCCTCGATTCCCGGCATGCTGCGTAGTTTGTCGCTGAACTGATGCTCGAAGTTCCTCGCCGCCGGGCTGTCGTTCGGATACTCCTTGCCGGAAGGATACGAATTGTCCGGCAAATTCACCGAAAAAGTCAGCAAATGGCTCGCATCGAATCCCGGATCCTGGTGCAGCAGGGCGCGCAGGCTCTGCAACATCAGCGCCGCCCCCACCAGCAATAACAGTGAGATCGCGATTTCCGCCGCCACCACCGCGTTGCGCAGCCGTGTTTGCGCGCTGCTGGTGCCGCCCCGCGATTCATCCTTCAGCGCATCGCTGACGCTTGTCTGTGAAACCGCCAGCGCAGGAGCCAAGCCGAAGAGCACCGCGGTGCATAGCGTCACCGTGCATAGAAACGCCAGCACCGGTATATTTGCGCCGGCTTCCCGAAGACTCGGCAGCCCGTCCAGCATGGATTGCGGAATCGCGGCGATCAGTACGTTCACTCCCCACTGCGCCGCCACGAACCCCACGGCCGCGCCCAACGCTGCCAGTAGCAGGCTCTCCGTCAACATTTGCGCGATCAATTGTCCGCGGCTGGCTCCCAGCGCCGTGCGCACCGCAAATTCTTTGCGCCGCCCCGCCGCGCGCGTCATCATCAGATTCGCCACATTCGCGCACGCGATCAAAAGCACAAAGCCCACCGCGCCGAACAACACCAAGAGCAGGGGCTGCACCTGTCCGACGATTTTGTGCCGCAAAGTCCCCATCAATACGAACGCCGATCCATCCTGCTGCGGATATTCCCGCGCCAGTTGCGCCGTGATCCCGTCCATTTCCGCGCGGGCTTGCGCAAAGCTCACGCCGGGTGCCAGTCGCCCGAATACATTCAGCCAACGAAGGCTGCGACGCGTCACCAAATCCCCTTGAGCATGCATCGGGACCCACAACGGGAACGCCAGCGATGGCGCGAATTGAAAATCGCGCGGCAAGACGCCCACGATCGTCACCGGTTTGTTATCCAGCGTGACCGTGCGGCCGATCACCTTCGGATCTCCTCCAAAATCGCCGCGCCACGCGCCGTACGTCAGCACCGTCACGTGCGGGCCGTCGCCCACATCCTCTCCATCCAGAAACAAACGTCCCAGCGCCGGCTTCACGCCCAGGGTTGCAAAGAAATTAGGCGTCACCTGCGTGGCAAACACGGCCTTCGGTTCGCCGTTTCCGCCCAGCGTAAACGCATCGAAGCCGTACGCCGCGAGCGCTTGGTAGCTCTTGGCCATCTTTTTCCAGTCAGCGAAGTCCGGGCCGGAGGTATTTTGGCTGTCGGCGACGTTGTCCCGCGATTGTACGCGCCCTTCGCCCAGCGTCACCAGCCGGTCGGGTTGGTAGTACGGCAACGGGCGCAGCAGCGCCGAATAAACCACTGAAAAAATGGCGGCGTTCGCGCCAATTCCTAGCGCCAGCGTCAACACCGCCACCGCCGTGAATCCCGGGCTCTTGGCCAGCAAGCGGAATCCGTGCCGCAGATTTCTCCCCAGCGTGTTCATCGCCACACCTCCACGTGCCCGTCCTTTGCAACTCCAAGGCCAATTTCTCTCGACCTAACTAACGGGCATTTCAGCCGCTTAATAAGCTTGCTCTCGCGCCCTCGCTCGCAATGTGCTCGCCTGTGGGACGCCCCGAACGCCGCATGGTACGCTCGCGCCTGAAAAACATTGAAACTGCGCTACACTCCCGGCAAATTGGTAGCGAGGACCGGCGATGGCTCTCCACTCCCTCTCACTAAGCGCGACCCTACATGACTGATCCGGCCGCAGCAGCTTCGCTCCCCGGCGCGCGGGCGGATGCTCCTCACCCGCCTCCAAACTCCACGCCCCCGTATCTCCGTGGCGACGGAACTCCCGGCTGGCAGCTTGGCTTTTGGAGCCTGATCGTCACCCAGTTCCAGAACGCCTTCAACGACAACGCCATCAAGTTCCTGGTGATTTACATCATCGTCGCCATGAACTTCCCGAAAGACATGCGGGAAAACCTGATCCTGATCGTCGGCGCGCTGTTTGCCCTGCCCTTCATCTTTTTCTCGATGGCCGGTGGAAACTTCGCGGACCGTTACAGCAAGCGCAGCGTGGTGATCGGCACGAAGTTGATGGAAATCTTCGTTATGGCCGTCACCATCCTCGGCCTGTGGCTGCACAATCTGCCGCTCGAATGCGCCGCGGTATTTCTGATCAGTTCGCAATCCGCCCTTTTTGGCCCTTCGAAATACGGACTGCTTCCGGAACTAGTGCCCGAGCGCAAGCTCTCTTGGGCCAACGGAATCATTGAGCTGGGCACCTTCCTCGGCAGCATCACCGCGGTGATGGCCGCCGGAACTCTGGCGGAACGCTATCACGGCCGCGAGCAAATCGCGGGCTTCATCCTGCTCGGTTGCACGCTTCTGGGCCTTGCGACCAGCTTCGGCATCACGCATGTGCCGGCCGCCGATCCCGCCAAGAAGCTGCAGTGGAATCCCATCGGCGATCTCGGCGCGCAGATGAAAACCATTCTTGCCGATCGCACGCTCGCCTGGGCCGTGATGGGCAATACCTATCTTTTCTTTCTCGCCGCCCTTCTGCAATTCACCATCATCATTTACGGTCACGACGTGCTGCGCGTGGACGAAACCCACATCAGCTATCTCCAGGCGGCCGTGGGAATCGGCATTGGAATTGGCAGCGTCGCCGCCGGATATCTTTCCGGCGGCAAAATCGAATATGGATTGATTCCACTCGGCGCGCTGGGCATGACCGTCTTCGGGGCTCTGCTCTATTTCAAGGCTCCCAGCGCCGCCCTGGCGCACTGGCTGGGCGCCACCGCCGCGCATATCGGCTGGCCCGCGTTCGAACACGCGTCTGTGGTCATCGCGAAACTCGTCCACCTGCGCATTCCCGATCTTGGCCTGCTCGGATTCTTCGGCGGCTTCTTCGCGGTCCCGCTGAATGCCTTGATCCAACACCGGCCACGGCCGGAGCAGAAAGGCGGCGTGATTGCCGCGGCGAATTTCTGGTCCTTCGTGGGAATTTTCGTGGCGGCCGGCGCATACAACATTTTCTCGGCGCGCTTCCACCAATCGGCGGCCGCGATCTTTCTGGATGGCGCCATCCTCACCGCGGTCATGACCGGATACTCGATCTACCTGCTGCCCGATTCCCTGCTGCGGCTACTGCTTTGGATGGTCACGCACTCGGTGTACCGCATCCGCGTCGAGGGTCGCGAAAATATCCCGGAAACCGGCGGCGCCCTCTTCGTCTCCAATCACATGTCCCTGGTGGATGCTCTGCTGCTGCTCGCCTCGAACGACCGCTCGATTCGCTTCCTCATCTTCAAAGACATCTACGACCAGCCGTACATCAAGCCCTTCGCCAAATTGATCCGCGCGATTCCGATTTCTTCGCAGCTTCGTCCGCGCGACATGATCCATTCCCTGCGCGAAGCCAGTGAAGCCATCCGCAACGGAGAAATCGTGTGCATCTTCGCCGAAGGCCAGATCACGCGCATCGGCCAGCTACTCCCCTTCCGCCGCGGCATGGAACGCATCATGAAAAATATTGACGCGCCCATCGTGCCGGTGAATCTGGACGGCGTGTGGGGCAGTATTTTCAGTTACGAGCGCGGGCGTTTCATCTGGAAGATGCCGCGCAAGATTCCCTACCCCGTTACCGTCAGCTTCGGCAAGCCCATGCCGCCGACGGCCACAGCCTTCGAAGTCCGCGAAGCGGTGCAGGAGCTGCAGAGCGAAGCGTATCTCCATCACAAAAACCGCATGCACACGCTGCCGCGCTCGCTGCTGCGCACCGCGCACCACTATCCGTTCCGCTTTGCGATGGGAGATAAACGCCGTCCGCGGATGAGCTGGGGCAGCGCCCTGCTCAGCGCGATATTCCTGGCGCGGCGCCTGCGCGAAACGTGGCAGGGCCAGGAAATGGTGGGCATCCTGCTGCCGCCGTCGGTTCCCGGAGCGCTCGTGAACTTTGCCGCGTCGCTCAGCGGCAAAATCCCCGTGAATTTGAATTACACCGCGTCGAACGAGACGCTCGCTTCCTGCGCGGAGCAATGCAAAATCGCAACCGTCATCACCACGAAGCTGCTGCTGGAAAAAATCCCGCTGCAAGTGCCGGGTAAAACCATCCTGCTGGAAGAAGCGGCCGCGGCGCCGCGCCTCAGCGAGCGCATCATTGCGCTGGCGCTATGGTTTCTGCCCAGCAAATTGCTGGAGCGCTCGCTCAGCGGCGGAAAAACAAAAACGCTCGACGATCTAGCCACCGTGATTTTTTCCAGCGGCAGCACCGGCGAGCCCAAAGGCGTGATGCTGACCCATTACAACATCATGTCCAACATTGACCAGATGGGCCAGACCTTCATGCTCGCCAAAGGCGACGTGTTGCTCGGCGTTTTGCCGTTTTTTCATTCGTTCGGCTTCACCGTCACGCTCTGGCTCCCCGCCGTAATGGGCGTGGGCGTCGCGTTTCATCCCAGCCCGCTCGATCTTGTCGCCGTCAGCGAATTGGTGCGCGATTATCGCGTCACCTTCCTCCTCGCGACGCCTACATTCTTGCAAGCCTACACGCGCCGCTGCCTGCCGGAGGATTTCGGCAGCTTGCAATTCGTGGTGGTGGGCGCGGAAAAATTGCCGGAAGCGCTGGCGCTGGCCTTCGAGGACCGCTTCGGGATTCGTCCCCTGGAGGGATATGGCGCAACCGAATGTTCTCCGGTGGTCGCCGTGAATACGCGCGATTTTCGCGCGCCGGGATTCCGGCAGATCGGCGCGAAACGCGGGCGCATCGGCCATCCGCTTCCCGGGGTTAGCGTGCGGATTGTGGATCCCGAAACGCGCGAGCGCTTGCCCGTGGATACTCCCGGGTTGATGCTCGTGCGCGGGCCGAATGTGATGAAGGGGTATCTCGGCCAGCCGGAAAAGACGGCGGAAGTATTGCAAGATGGCTGGTACGTCACCGGAGACATTGCGGCCCAAGACGAGGACGGCTTCATCACCATCACGGATCGCCTCAGCCGTTTCAGCAAAATCGGCGGCGAAATGGTGCCGCATATAAAGATCGAAGAGAAATTGCAGGAGCTGGCGGATTCCGCCGAAAAGCAGTTTGTGGTGACGGGAGTGCCGGACGGCAAGAAGGGCGAGCGCCTGGTAGTCCTGCACACCTTGGAGCCGGAGGCGCTGAAGCCCGTGATTGAAAAGCTCGGTAAATCCGACCTGCCGAATCTCTGGCTGCCGCGCGCGAACCAGTTCTTTCACGTGGACGAATTGCCGCATCTGGGAAGCGGCAAGCTCGATTTGCGGCGCGTCCATGAGATTGCGCGGGAAAAATCGGGTGCAGAGCCGGCGTGAACGGCGGATAGCGATTGGCGATTGGAGCGGCGCCGAAGTATGGCAAAAAATGACGATTAGAACATGATGCGGTTCTTTGTTTTGTTACGGTTACGACGCTTTCTAATCGCGAGGTGTGACGATTAGAAATGGCGGAAACATTGGGAGTGCTTGGTGAGTTTTGCGAGGCTGAGGCGCGGGCGACAGGCCGTATTGGGGATTTGGGGAACTTTACGTGGGCCCGGCTGGGCTGGTTGCCCCGTTGGTAAGCCGGTAGCGCGGTTACGCTGTGACCAAGGTGTCGCATGAATCGTCCTCCACTTCGTGAAATATGCGCCCGACAGATGATAACAGATTAGTTACGTTAAGGCAAGAGAATAGCGCGGCCGGTAAGGGTGGTTAGTGGCCCGGCGGTTTTGTTCGGAGGGATGGCATGAGGTCGAACTGGCGACGTGCTTTTGCAGCAGTGGGGCTGGCGGCCGGGTTGGGTGGTTTGGGCGCGGCGCACGGCTACTCCCAGGAAAAGCAGAAGGATCCTAAGGTGGTGCTCGATTTGGAGAAGCCCGCCGCGGGGCACGATTTAGACGAAGGAGCGGCCGGCGCTGCCAAGGGCTCGCATCTCGTGCCGCCGGGGTCGTTCGGGAAGAGTTGCAGCGCCTTTGGCAAACCGAAAGAAGGGTATCGGAGTCTGGAGGGAGTTGCCTCCATCGCCGGTTTGATCGGAGCGCCCGTCGCGGTTGTGCGCGTGCGGCGTTATGGTTCCGGGCACGACAAAGTGGACCGCGAGGAGGTTCGCAAGCACGTCCTGAACTTGTTGGCGGAAGAGACCTCGGAAGAATACAGGTACGAGCCGTGGGACGAGGCGGTATATGTCGGCCTCGTCGCGAAAATTCAGTTCTTTGATCACTCGGAAGGCGTCCTGGAAGAATCCGGCAACCACGTCTGCTTCTCAGACTTCAACGGCCAAGTCTGGTGGACGAGAATTCCCCCGCCAAGCAAGCCAGCGGCGCCATAATTCCAGGCCGCCCACCGCCTCCGCGCAATGAGAAAGGTGAGGCACAGCCAAGAGTGGCTGTGCCACAACTGCCCCGGGGATTTAGTTTCCGCGGCTGGGCCACTCTTTGGGCTAGGGCTTCGGCGAGGCGGCACGCGCCTTGTGTCTGCATGCGCACCCGCCGTCAACCACTTCTGGAACGGCGAAATCAACCCAAGAGCACAGCCAAGAGTGGCTGTGCCACAACTGGTCGGGGATTTACTTTCTGCGACTGGGCCACGCTTTGGGCGAGGGCTTTTACTCACGCTTCGATGCGTACTGTTGCGGATTGAATTGTTGCGTTGTGAGTGCTACCGATATCCATCCTCCGTGGAACACTACAGAAGAAATTTGCCGCATTGCCTGCCGGAAGGTCCACCCATCTTCCTCACCTGGCGGCTCTTTGGCTCGTTGCCGGCCAGTTTTTTCAGCCGCCTCCACGAGATCAAGAAATTTTCTGCGAGTGAGGAATTTCGTCGCGCTGATGAGCGGCTGGATCGCGCAGAGGCAGGTCCGGTATGGCTGAAGGATCCTCGCATTGCCGGATGCGTGCTGGAGGTGCTCGCGCACGGCGACAGTGGTCTTCACCACTACACTTTGCACGCATTTGTGGTCATGTCGAATCACGTGCACGTCCTGCTGACGCCGAATGTGCCCGTGCGCCGGCTGACGAATAGCCTGAAGGGGGCCACCGCGCGCGCGGCCAACAAGATTCTGCAACGAGGCGGCCAGCATTTCTGGCAGGACGAGTCTTTCGATCATTGGTGCCGCAGCCTCGCGGAATTCGCACGGATTCGCGAGTACATTGAGAGAAATCCGGTCGCTGCGGGGTTGGTCGCGAACCCGTCGGATTGGATTTGGTCTAGCGCGCATCGTGGCGGGAAGTAATCTTCTCTGCGAGGATTCTTGGATTGATCGTTCTGTGGGGTAATTCCTGGAACGGCAAAATCAACCCCAAGAGCACAGCCAAGAGTGGCTGTGCCACAACTGCCCCAAGGAATTACAGTTCGGGTGCGGAGCGCGACCGTTTGGGTTCGGATTTTTACCGTTCGCGGGAATTGGGTTGCTTGGTTTTTCGTGGTGGCTTACATTGGCGATGCTGGAGAACATTTGGCATGTTGATAGAAACGCACAATTCGAGCTGGCGGCTGTGGGCGGTGGCGCCGGGCTGGGATTGTGGCCTGATGGGCTTTAGTCCCTCCTCGTAACGATTCCTTCGATCGCAGCCGTTAGCTCTCAAAAATTCAAGGATGCATGGGTGTGTTTGTCGGCGGACGATGCCCTGCGCGGCGAGCTGGCGCCTGGGCGGACCTGGAAGAACCCAAGAGAGGTCCTTCGCTCCGCTCCCTTCGCCACCGCTCTCGGGGCAGGCAGGATGACAACGTAGGCGTGGAGTTGGAAGGAGAACGGAGATGAGCGTGAAAGTGAAGGGCGGGACGCCGGTGCAGGGGCCGTCCTTGTGCGAGAGTTGCACCCAGGCCCACCTCGTTCGCGGGTTCCGCGAAAGCGAATTGCTGGTGGTGTGCCAGGCGACCTATCCGGAACGGCAGGTGACCTTCGCCGTGCGCGAATGCTCCAGGTACGTGAGCATGACCAGCCGCACGCTCGTGGAGATGGAGAAGATCGCCTGGCCCTTGACTCCGCGCTCGGCGCGACAGGCTGGTTTCGTCGCGCCGACGGGCGACGAGGAAGAAGTGCGGGAAATCGAGTTGGAACTGAACGACGACGAGTAGCCATTCCATGGGCGCAGAAAATGTTGGAGGTGCCACATGACCACAAAAATGTTTCCTGGGACGATGCTGGTCGCCGCCACTTGGAGCGCGGACGGGATCGTGCTGCTCACAATCTTTTTCGCCGGGATGGGGTTGCAGTTCGCGCGGCTGGCTGTGGGTGTGTTTCGCGCCGTGCGCGCGGTGAAGCCACCGCGCCGCGGTATGATTCAGCTGAACCTGCCGCCGGCCCACGGCGGGTTGCGAGCTGGCGAAACTGCTCCGGGGCGCGAATCGCTCTGCCATTCGTGTGCGCTGGCGCACGTTGTGCAGGGCTACGAGCGCGGCGAAGAGCTCGTGACGTGCGGATATGTGTTTCCGCCGCGCGAAGTTCTCTTCGCGGTGCGCACGTGCACCGACCACAAGCCGAAGCGTGCACGCAGCGACGCGGAAATTGCGAAGGAAGGAGCGGTGACTTTCCCGCCCTTCAGGGGAGAGGCAGCCAATTTCCGCGCCGCGGCTGCCGCACGCAACGCTTGTGGCGGGAAGTAATCTTCTCTGCGAGGATTCTTGGATTGATCGTTCTGTGGGGTAATTCCTGGAACGGCAAAATCAACCCCAAGAGCACAGACCCTTCGGCCCCGCCACTGGCGGGCCCTCAGGGCGAGCAAGAGTGGCTGTGCCACAACTACCCCGGGATTTACTTTCCGCGGCTGGGGCACGCTGTGGGCGAGGGCTTCGACGAGGCGGCATGCGCCTCATGTCTGCATTCGAACCCGCCATCAACCACTTCTGGAACGTCGAAATCAACCCAAGAGCACAGACCCTTCGGCCCCGCCACTGGCGGGCCCTCAGGGCGAGCAAGAGTGGCTGTGCCACAACTGCCCCGGGGCGGCACGCGCCTCGCGCGAGACCCTCGCACTGTCGTGCGGATCGCTAAAAGACCGCTAGCTTCACATGCAGGAATTTCTTCGGGTCTTTGCGGAAGTCCGCGATCAGCAGCCGGAGGTCGCCGCTCATGCCGGTCAGGTTGTCGTAAAGGGCTGGGTCGCTCATGAATTTGCCTGCGGTGCCCTCATTGGAATTCAGTTTGGCGGTGGCTTCCTTCACTTGAGCGGAGGCGTCGCGGAGATTGCTGTAGAGAGCGTCGTCAGTGGCGAGCTTGCCGAGCGAGCCTTTGCCGGCGCGGACGTCGGTGAGCACGGCATTGCCATTATCGAGGAAAGTTTTCGCGCTGTTGTAAACGGCGGGATCGTAAATCAGTTTTCCGGCTGTGCCCTTCTGCTCTTTTACGGCGCCCAGGACGTCGTTGACGTTGTCCACGGTGGAGTTGACTTTATTATAGAGCTCGTCCGACGTCAGGAATTTTCCGGCCGTGCCCTTCCCTTGCTGGATGTTGCCGGCCACGTCATTGAGGCGCACCACGGTGGCATTGAGATTGTTGTAAAGCGAGGGATCTTTGATCAACTTGCCGACGGTGCCTTGGCCGGCCTGGACCTGATCAATGATGCCTTTGAGGTCGCCGGAAATGGTGTTCAAGGTGTCCAGGAGGTCGGTGCCGCGCTCAACCATTTCCGTCATGGCCACGGCGGGAGCTCCGGGCACGGTGCTATTGGGCGGCAAGGGCGTGCCGGTGAGGCCGCGCTTGATGGTGACGTAACGGTCGCCCAGCAGGCCTTCGGTCACCAGGCTGGCGGTGGAGTCCGTGCGGACGTCCGACTGATATTTTTTATCTATGCGCAAGATGAGCTGGATGCTTTGCGTCCGGTCGGAGGGACGCGGATTCAGGCCGATCTGCTCGACGTTGCCGATGGCGACGCCATCCAGGCGCACGGGTGCTCCGGAAGTGACGCCCTCGACCTCCGGCAGGTAGGTATAGAGCCGATATTTCGGGCCCAGGATTCCCGCGCCGGTGATGTAAAAGATGGCCACCGCGAGAATAAATAATCCCGCCAGCACGAAAAGACCTACCCGCAGTTCCGTCCAGCTCAGCTGCTTGCGTTGCGCCATGACCTTGCCTCCTCAGAGATTGCGAATTTGCATGCGGAAATCATTCCGCGGAAGCCAGAAACTTTTTCAGGTATTCGTCTTGGGTGCGTAGCAGGTCGTCGGCTGCGCCCTCGAAGAAAATTTTGCCGTCGCGCAGGACGAGGACGTTCGTGGGGCGGGCAGTGTTGCGTTCTTTGCCGCCTTCCGCTGATTTTTCGCGCTCGGCCAGGTTTTGCGTGCCGCCGCGATGGCCGTTGCCGCTGAGCGAGACCACCTGGCCGCTGGATTTGTCGAAGCGAAAATTAGCGAGACCGAAAGCGTCTTGCACGCGATGCGTGGCGAGCAGCGAGGTGACATCCTGCAAATCGCGGCCGCGCAAGATGAGCGTGATGATGGTTTGCGATGTGACGGGATCGAGGCCGGCGGTGGGTGAATCGTAGAGGACGACGGGCGGACGGTCCACCAGCGCGCGGGCGATGGAAACGCGGCGGCGCATTCCGCCGGAAAGCTCGGCGGGATATTTTTCGAGGGCCTGCTCAAGTTCGACGAAACGCAGGGCCTCGCGCACGCGACGCTCGATTTCGGGCTCGTCCGTGGCGGCTTCCTCGCGCAGCCGAAAGGAAACATTGTCGGCGACAGTGAGCGAATCGAAGAGCGCTCCTTCCTGGAAGACGAAACCAATCTGGCGGCGAAAATTCAGGAGTTCTTTTTCGGGCATTTCGCTGATGTCGTGGCCCATGACCAGGACTTGGCCGCCGTCGGGATGAATCAGTCCGGCAGCGAGGCGCATGATCAGGGTTTTGCCGGTGCCGGTTTCGCCGAGCAGGACTTTTGTTTCGCCGGGCGCGACGTCGAAGGAGATGCCGCGGAGGATGTCGCCTTCATCGAAGCTGAGCTGGACATCTCGGAAGGAAATCAGCGGCTCGCCGGGGACGACCTCGGTTTGCATCGGCGCCTTCTGGCGGAGAGGAGGCGGCCGCAGGCCGCTCGCGAGGTTCGAGGTGGAGTCGAGCGGCGGGACGTCGCGCGTCATGCGGGGAATTATAGATGGAAACTGGTGGATTCGGGTGGGACTTCGTTGGGAGCTGCCGCGTAGCTGTTGATTGCAAAGATTTGACACGGACGGCACAGAGAACGGCAACAAGAGAGGGCACGGAGATGTGTCGGTGCGGCACATTTCGTGGCGTTGGCTAGATTCAAAGCTAAGCGCGGTCCCGCGGTCCTCTCCCTTCGCCACCGCTCTCAGGGCAGGCGGGATGATAAACGCTCAACCTTAGAGATCAAGTTCACAGGGCAACGCGGATTGCGCTGCACGGAGACGCGGCGGCCGGGCGCGGTTTCTGCCCGAGGAGCGATCAAATCGAAGAGAGATCCCTCGCTCCGCTCCCTTCGCCACCGATCTCAGGGCAGGCGGGATGACAGCGTCACTCTGCTTGTAGCACTACAGATTGAACATGTAGAGGAGGAGACGGGAGAGGAAGAAGTCAACGACCAGGACCCATACGGAGGCGATCACTACGGCGCTGGTGGTGGCGCGGCCTACGCCCTGGGTGCCTCCGCGGACGCGGAGTCCCCGGTAACAACCTACCGTGGCGATGATCAGGCCGAAGACGATGGGCTTGGCCATACCCTGGACCACGTCGCCAACGGCAAGCGAGTGGACGGCGCGGGTCCAGAATTGCACGGCGCCCAGGCGCAGGGTGGTGTAGGCAACGACGAAACCGCCGCAGAGACCGACAAAATCGAAGACGGCGGTGAGCAACGGGACCATCAAGACGGTAGCGATGACGCGCGGCATCATCAGTTTGCGAATGGGATCCGTGCCGAGAGCGCGCATGGCATCCACTTGCTCGGTGACGACCATGGAACCGAGCTCAGAGGACATGCCCGAAGCGTTGCGGCCGGCGACGAGTAACGCGGTGACTGCGGGGCCAAGTTCGCGGACCAGGGCAAGGGCTACAGCGTCGCCAGTGAGCGCGGTTTCACCGAAGCGCTGGAATTGCGCGGCGGTCTGCAAAACCATGACGCCGCCGATGGAGAGGCCCGCGAGAATAATGATGGGAAGCGAGCCGACGCCGATGATGTCCATTTGCTCGAGCGTATCCGTCCAGTAGTGCGGCTGAGTGGGGATGTACTTCAGCGTCTGAAGAACGAGCAGGAAGTAATCTTGGACGGCGGCAACCTGACCCTTAAAGACATCGGCGAGAATCGAGGGAAGCGATGAGGTGGCGCCGGCTTCGGACATTTTGAGCGACACCGCGCGACCGGGGTGAGGATTGATGGCGCTGAGTCTTCGGAAGCGTAACGGCTGAGGCGCGTGGCGTCAAGCGGACATGCGCGGGGAGAGGAGCGGCAGAAATTTCGTTCATCGCATGGATGCTCGCATTTCCGTTCCCAGCTCAGCCGGTGCTGAGTCTATCAACTCGCGGCGATTCGCGAGCTCGTCGGTCACTCGCTTTGGGCGATAACTGTGAATTTTGTGGTTTTCTTGTCGGGAAAGCGAAATTCGTAGGCTTGCAGGGACTCGTACGCCGTTTTGTGGTCGTTTTGGACCAGCTTGGCTTGGTAGTCGCCTGGCGTGAGCAGCGAGCCATCGGACTGGGCGGTCAGCTCGTACTTCTTTCCGTTGATGGTGACTTTTAGTTGCTGCATCCGGAGGACGCCGGAGATGTTGGGCACGATGACAGTGCGGGCGGAGCTGACGTGGACGGTGATCGGATATTCATCCTGGGCCTGTGCCGCCGGGCAGAGAGTGGCAAGCGTGACTAGGGCGAACAATGCGATGGTTTTCACGGTTCCCTCCGTTGAATGCTTCGCTGTGGTGCGTGGTGCACGAAATTTTGCTTCTGCCAGTAAGACGTGCGCGACCGCTGGAGGGTTACGGCGATGCGGCGGAACTAGTAACCGCCAGTACGCTGCGGGAGCGCAAACGGATTCGTTATGGGGCCGCGCGGCTTTACGGGCGTGCGGGTGTCCGGTAGAATCTTGCATTCGCGCCTGCTGGTTTAGGCTCGGCTACTACATGCTGCGATTCGTTACTGCGGGGGAGTCACACGGGCAGGCGTTGATCGCCTGGATTTCCGGATTGCCGGCGGGAATGCCGGTGGATTTGGAATTTATTCAGCGCGAACTGCACCGGCGGCAACTTGGTTACGGGCGCGGCGCGCGCCAGCGCATCGAGAAGGACGCGGCGGATATTCTGGCGGGCGTGCGACACGGCAAGACCATTGGCGCGCCGATCGCGGTGCGCATCGAGAATCGCGACTGGAAAAATTGGGAGAAGGCTCTGCCGGTGGAAGATACCGAAGGCGCGGACGCTTCGGGCGATCTGGCTGGGAGCCAGCGGCCGCTGACGGCGCCGCGTCCGGGGCACGCGGATTTGGCCGGCGCGATGAAATTCAATTTTCACGATGCGCGGTACGTGTTGGAACGCGCTTCCGCGCGCGAGACGGCCGCGCGGGTGGCGGCGGGCGCGTTTGCGAAATTGCTTTTGCGCGAATTCGGCGCCGCGGTTTTGAGCCACACGATTGCGGTGGGCCACGCGAGGCTGGAACGCGAAGCCTCGTGGCAGGAAATTGCGAGCGTGTGCGAGAATCTGGAATCGCCGCTGCGTTGCGTGGATGCGGCGAGCGAAGCGCGGATGAAAGCGGAAGTGGATCACGTCTTGCGCGCGGGCGATTCGGTGGGCGGGATCTTCGAAGTGGTGGCGCACGAAATTCCTCCGGGGCTGGGCAGCCACGCGCAGTGGGATGAAAAACTGGACGCGCGGATCGCGCGTGCGGTGATGTCCATTCAAGCGGTGAAGGCCGTGGAGTTCGGGACGGCGATCGCGAATGCCGGAAGCTACGGCTCCGAAGTGCAGGACGAAATTCAATACGATGCCGCGCGGAAGCGCTTTACGCGCTCTTCGAACCGCGCTGGCGGGCTCGAGGGCGGGATTACGAACGGCAGCGACGTGGTCGTGCGCGGGCATCTGAAACCGATTTCGACTTTGCGGCGCGCTTTGCTGACGGCGGATTTGAAGACCAAGGAAGAGGTGAAAGCGGCTTACGAGCGATCAGATGTCTGCGTGGTGCCGGCGGGCGGAGTGGCTGGCGAAGCGATGGTCGCGTTTGAATTGGCGGGAGCGTTTGTAGAGAAATTCGGCGGGGATTCGATGGGGGAGATGCGGCGGAATTTCGAGGGTTATGCGGCGCAGCTCGATGAGTTTTAGGGCGAAGTTTGACACGCAAAAAGAAATGGCGGCGTGAAAGCCGCCGCTACAAAGGCAAATCCCAACGATGATTCATCCGATAGTGAAATACGGCGATCCGGTTTTGGAGACGCCTACCAAGCGCGTCGAGAAATTCGACGAGGATTTGCAGAAGCTGGTCGCGGACATGTTCGAGTCCATGTACGCGGCGGCGGGAGTGGGCTTGGCGGCTCCGCAGATCGGCGTGGGCATGCGCATCACGGTGATTGACGTCTCGAACGGAAAAATTCCGGAGGCGAAGATTGTGCTGGCCAATCCGGAAATTACGTACGCGGAGGGGCAGCAGCGCGAGGAAGAAGGCTGCCTTTCGATTCCGGGGTTTCGCGGGTACGTCGAGAGGCCCATGTACGTGACGGTGCGCGGGCAGGACGCGCAAGGAAATGAATTCGAGCGCAAGGGCGAGGGGTTGCTGGCGCGCGCGTTTTGCCACGAGATTGATCATTTGAACGGAGTGCTTTTTATCACCCACCTGAGCATGTTGAAGCGGGACTTGATCCGGCGCAAGATCCGCAAGATGAAAAAAGCCGGCGAGTGGTAGGCGTGTCGTGCCGCCGCTGAGAATTGTTTTTTGCGGCACGCCGGAGTTTGCAGTTCCTGCCCTGCGCGAATTAATCGCACATCCTGAATTTAAAATCGAAGGCGTCGTGACCCAACCGGACCGGCCGCGCGGGCGTGGCGGCGAGATTTCCTTTTCCCCAGTGAAGGTGGAGGCTCTGGCCGCGGGGATTCCTGTTTATCAACCGCAGAAAATCCGCAGCGAGGAAGCGCAGGAATATTTTGCGCGCGTGGCGCCGGACGTGGTGGTGATCATCGCCTACGGGCAGATCATTCCGGCGCGGTTGATTGCGATGCCGCGGCTGGGTTGGGTGAATTTGCATGGCTCGTTGCTGCCGAAGTATCGCGGGGCGGCGCCGATTCATTGGGCGATTGCGAAGGGCGAGACGCGCACCGGTCTGACGACAATGAATATTGATGCGGGTCTGGATACGGGGCCGATGCTGTTGCGGTGGGAGACAGCGATCAGGCCGGATGAAACGGCGCCGGAATTGTATGCGCGGATGGCGGAGGCGGGCAGGCCGTTGATGGTTTCGACTCTGCGGGGGTTGGCGGATGGATCGCTTACGCCTGTGGCGCAGGATGGGGCGCAGGCTACTTTGGCGCCACCTTTGAAGAAAGAGGATGGCCGGATTGATTGGTCTTTGCCTGCGCCCGAGATTTACGACCGGATTCGCGGGTTCGCGCCGTGGCCGGGGGCGTTTACTTTATTTCGAGGGAAGACGTGCGCGATTTGGGGACGAACGGCGACTGAGCAATTTCCCTTGATCGGAGCGACCGCCGGGGCTGGCGCGAGACTCACCGCGACAGCCGCAGATCAGACGAGGACGATCCTTTCGGGCATGATTCGTGTTGGTGGAGGCGACGTGATCGTTGCTTGCGGGGGCGGAAGCGCGCTGCGAGTGGAATTTGTGCAGATGGAGGGGCGGAAGCGGGTGACGGCTGGGGAGTTTGCTAATGGTGCGCGAATTGTGGACGGGGAGAGATTTGGATCGTGACGGCAACGGCGGATTCTGTGTCTCTCTGCCTCAGCAGCGCTTTGTCTGACGATTGCGCAGGCGACATTCATGGCGATTAGCGCGGCACGGAAGATTGCGTTTGAAGTTTTGCGCCGCGTGGAGGAGGAAGCCGCGTACGCCAGCGATTTGTTGCACGCGGAATTGGGCGCGAAGGTGAAAGCCGCGGATGCGGGCCTGGCTACGGAACTGGTGTTGGGAGTTTTGCGCTGGCGGAGGCTGCTGGATTTTTTGTTGGAGCGGCAACTGAAGAAACCGGTGGCGCGGCTGGATTTGGCGGTAGCATTGGCTTTGCGGATGGGTCTGTACCAGTTGCGGTTTTTGCAGCGCGTGCCGGCGCGCGCGGCGGTGAACGAGTCGGTGGAGTTGGTGAAGCGGGCGCGGAAGACTTCGGCGGCCACTTTAGTAAATGCGGTTTTGCGGAAGGCAGGCGGCGAGGCTCGGGTTTCGGCTGCGGAATTTGTGCCGAAGGATATCGCGGCGGCGGAGCGTTTGGGGATTTTGCATTCGCATCCGACCTGGATGGTGGAGCGTTGGTTGGCGCGGTTCGGCGCGGAACGCACTGTGGGATTGCTGGAAGCGAATAACCGCGCGCCGCGATTGAGTTGCGCTCTGCACGATTTGGCGCGGCGCGCAGAAATTCTTGAGAGTTTACGCGGGGCGGGATTGCGCGTCGAGCCGGGGTTGATTCTGCAAAGCGCGTTTGCGGTGAGTGGAGGGAGTCCTTCGCGGACTGGGACTTTTCGCAACGGCGCAATTTCGATTCAGGATGAGGCTTCGCAGGTCGTGCCACTTTTGTTGGGCGTGCGGGCTGGCGAGCGGGTGTTGGATATGTGCGCGGCGCCTGGGGGGAAGACGCCTACTTTGGCGCGGGCGGCCGGGGATGGCTTGGTTGTGGCGGCGGATCGGCATGGGCACCGCTTGCGGGCCATGCGCGAACAGTTCAAGAGGTTGCGGTTGCGCGGGGTGCGGCTGGTGGAACTGGACGCTACCGTGCGGCTACCGTTTGGTGTGACCTTTGATCGGATTTTGGTGGATGCGCCTTGTTCCGGGTCCGGGACTTTGGCGCGGCATCCGGAGATACGGTGGAGATTGCAGCCGGAGTCGCTCGGGGAATTTCATGGGTTGCAGGTTGCGCTTTTGAAATCCGGATTGGAGCGCTTGGCTGTGGGGGGACGGTTGGTTTATTCGACTTGTTCTTTGGAGGCGGAGGAGAACGAGATGGTGGTGGAGGAGGTTTTGCGGGATTCGCGGGGAGTGCGGCGACTCGAGGGTCGGGAGCTGGCGCTTGGTTTGGATGATGCGGTCGTTTCCGGGGTGGACTCGAAGCGGTTGTTTGATCGTGCTGGATGTTTTCGTACTTTGCCTGGAGTTGAGAGGACGGATGGATTTTTTGCTGTGGGTTTCGCGCGGGTGCAAAACTGAACACCGCAGAGGCGCAGAGTACGCAGAGAAATGCGTGAAAAAACGTTAGGGCAAAAGATTTGAAGCAGAGGACTCAACGAAAAGACGGAGCAATGCGGAGACGGCGGAGTTAACTGCGGCGGTGTTTGTGGAGTGGGATTTGAAATTTTGCGGCGATTTGTCGTGGTAGGCTTGGACTCGTCGTGCGGGCCTGCGCTGCTGGCCGCTCTGTTGCTGGATTATATTGATTGCTGAATTACAGTGCGTTGCGAAATCAGCTTCTTCTTGAATCGGGATAGGCGATGACTTTTCGGGAACGTCTGGAATGGATATTTCGGATGGCTTTGCTGGCGTTTGTTTTGGCGTCGGTGGCATTCCTCAGCGCGCTTACGGCGATGCGCTTTGCGATTCAGGGGCGCGAAGTTACCATGCCGGACGTGGTGGGCAAGAAGGCCGTGGAGGCGCAGCAGATGTTGCAGGGACGCGGCTTGGGTATCCAGGTGGAAGACCGGTTATACAACCCGCTTCCTGTGGATACGGTGATGCGGCAAACGCCTCCGCCCGGCATGAAGGTAAAGGTGGGGCAAGCGGCGCACGTGCTGATTAGCCTGGGGCCCCGGCAGGCGACGATTCCGGTGCTGACGGATCGCAGCGTGCGCGCGGCGCGCATCGAATTGCTGCGCAGCGGCATGCAGGTGGGAGAGATTTCCAGCGCGTACTTGC
Organism: uncultured Acidobacteriota bacterium; assembly: GCA_963804655.1. Taxonomy (GTDB): domain Bacteria; phylum Acidobacteriota; class Terriglobia; order Acidiferrales; family UBA7541; genus Palsa-295. The sequence continues at coordinate 1,127,076 of CAWDRE010000006.1, forward strand.
CGGAATATGAGAGCGGCTCAGTGCTGCAGCAGGATCCGGCGCCGGGAACGTCGAATGTGACCAGCCCGCATGTGGATTTGATGGTTTCGCTGGGAGCGCGGCTACCTTCTTATGTGATGCCGGAATTGATTGGGCTTTCGTTGAATGAGGCCGAAACGAAATTCAGCGGGACGGGATTGAAGGTGGCGAAGCTGACTTTTGCGCCGTTGCCGGGCGGACTGCACGGAACCGTGGTGGGCCAGACGCCACCGCGAGGCGCGCAGGTGGATTCGAACACCACGATTGAATTGCAGCTGGCGGAGTAGGGTGCCGGCGCCAACGGCCGCGCTGAATGTGTGAAGCCGCGCCCTACTGGGAGCCGGTTATTCGATGGAATCTAATCTCAATTCCGTAGAACGTCCATTTCAGGTCACGCTGCTGGGCTGGCTGTTCATTGCGGTGGGCATCTTCGCCACTGCCTACCACCTCTCGAAAAGTGCGCTCGACCGTTGGATGTTGCTGATCGTGCTTTTCGAATTTGTCGCGATCGTCGCGGGCTTTTTTCTGCTGCGAGGCGCGCGATGGGCTCGCTGGCTGTTGCTCGCTTGGATTGCATTTCACGTGGTGGTGAGCGGATTGAATTCGGTGTGGAGCTCGCTGCCGCACGCGGTGCTGCTTTTGGCGGTCGGCTACGTGCTGCTGGGGCCGCCGACGGCTCAGTACTACCGGCGCGCGCAGGAGGCATGAGGCGATTGCGCAGGATGACTCGCTGAGCGTGGTTCCATCCGGCGGTGGCTTTCACGTTTGGCGGCCCGCGAAATCGCTTTCAGCATTGATCGCCGATTGCGGCGAGTTGCCGCACGCGGTATATTGCAGTGCAGCTTGTACCGCGATTTTCGCCGGAGGGCTCAATCCATGACGTCTCATTTCCAACCAGGCAGTGACGCAATCAGGGACGAGTTAACCTCAGAGGATTTCGAACCTTCCTCTGGCCGCGGTGCACATTCTGACGCGCCGGCCGCAGACTCCTCGCGCCGAAGGTTCCTCCAGATGACCGTGGGAGGAACTGTGCTTGGATTGGCGACCGCCGCGGGCATCGAATTGGCGGCGCCGGCCCAGGCCCTGGCGCAGACGGCGCTCGATCCGGACGGCGCGCTGCAGGAATTGATGAATGGCAATAAACGCTTCGCGGCTGACACCTTGACGGCCTGCCAGCAGGACCTCGCTATTCTGAAACAGAATACGATTGAAAAGCAGGAGCCCTTCGCAGCCGTTTTGTCCTGCGCCGATTCCCGCGTACCGGTCGAATTGATTTTCGACCAGACGATCGGGCATATTTTCGCCACGCGCATCGCGGGGAATATCGCCACGTCTGAGATCATCGCCAGCCTCGAATACGGCGCTGGAGTGCTGGGCATCAAGGTGATCCTGGTGATGGGCCATGCCGGTTGCGGCGCCGTGAAGGCCACGATTCAAGGCAAAGAAGTTCCCGGACAGATCAGCGCGCTCTACCCGCACATACAGCCTGCCGTGAATCAAGCTGGAAACAATCTGGAGGCAGCGACCAAAGCGAACGCCAAGATCCAGGCGGCGCTGCTGCGGCAGTCATCCACGGTGATTTCCGGACTGGTGAAGGAAAATAAGCTGAAGGTTGTCGCGGCGTATTACGATTTGAGCAGCGGAGCCGTGTCACTGCTGGAATAACCAAACGCAGTTCCCTCTCAGACGAAACGTAGCCGGAAACTTGCGCTCCCTACGGCAGATCCTTGCCAAGCGTGAAGCGGAAGCCCAAGAGCGCCGCGCCGGGATGTAATTCGACGCGCAGTTGCGTCGTAAATCCCGACGCGAGATCCGGGCTACTCCCAGCGGAAGACCTTCGCCGAGAGCGCGGTGCAGATGAGGAATACCACCGGGAGAGCCGCTACGTCCCCCAGATGAGCCGACCACGGATCGCCCTTCCAGATGCCTCCGAGCAGCGAGACCGCGTAGGTTAGCGGCACAAACAGCGCAACGGCGTGCAGCGCCGGCGGCAGCACTGCGATCGGCGCGAAGAGCCCGCAAACACCGAGCATCGGATAAAAGATCACCGCGCCGATCGGCTGCGCAAATCGCGCCGTGGGCACGATGCTGGCGATGAGAAAACCCATCGAGAGAATGCTGCAAGTGCTTATCAGCAGAGCGAGCGTAAAAGAGAAGAGCGGAGCGTGAATGCCCACGGGGTAATAGCGTTTGCCGACGAGCACCATTAAGAGCAGCGTGGCCGCGGTGAGCAGCAGCTTGACGAGCACGTGGGCGGTGAGGATGGTCTGGGGACGCAGCGGGGTGGCGCGGAGGCGTTTGAGAATGCCTCCCTCGCGGTAGATCGAAATGATGGTGACCAGCGAGAGCACCGCGCTGATGGCAATCAGGATTGAAGCGAGCACGGGCAGACCGACACTGATGAAAGAGTTGACGGCGGGCGGCGCGGGTGCGCGTTTGGGGCCGACAATCCGGCCTACCACCACGAAAATCACCACGGGGATAGCGATCGTCCCGATGGCGCCCAGCGGCTCGCGCATGAATATCTTCAGTTCGAGCCAAGTCAGTTTCCAGAGTCCACGCAGCATGGTTATTCCGCCTAGTCGCGAATCGAGTGGCCGGTTAATTTAAGAAAGACATCTTCGAGATTGGGAAGAATCGTACGGAAATCGGTGACGCGGATACGATTCTCGGAGAGGCACTGAATTACTTCGGTGACGAGATCGTCGCCGCGGCCGCGAATGGTGAACTGCGAGCCGTTGCAACTGACAGATTCCACGCGCGGGATCGCGCGAAAGCGCTCGGCGGCAGCGAGGTCATCGCTGGCGAGAACCACGGAGCGCTCGGGGCAATGGCGGTTCACCAGATTCTGGGGGGTGTCTATGTCAATGATGCGCCCGTGCTCGATGATGGCGACGCGGTCGCACAAACGTTCCGCTTCTTCCATCAGATGCGTGGTCAAGAAAACCGTTTTGCCGCGGTCGCGGATGCCGCGGACCAGGTCCCAGATCGCGCGGCGCGATTGCGGGTCAAGCCCGGTGGTCAGTTCGTCAAGAAACACCACTTCGGGATCGTTGATGAGCGCCAGCGCGATGAAAAGGCGTTGCTTCTGGCCGCCGGAGAGAGTCATGAACCAGGCGTTGCGCTTTTCGGCGAGGCCGAGCTGCTCGAGCAAGTGTGTGCCGTCAATCGCCTTCTTGCGGTAGAGCGAAGCCCAGAGGTCCACCGCTTCCCAAACTTTGATGCGCTTTTGCAGCTGGGCCTGCTGCAGCTGGACTCCGATGCGTTCCTGCAGTTTGTACACGTCGTGAAAGGGATGCAGGCCGAGCACTGAGATAGCGCCGCGGTCGGGCTTGCGCAGACCTTCGATGCATTCCATGGTGGTGGTTTTCCCGGCGCCGTTGGGGCCGATCAGGCCGAAGATTTCACCGTCGTGGACGTCGAAGGATACTTCGTCAACGGCGACCGTGGAGCCGTAGGTCTTGCGGACGCCAGAAACCTGGATGATTGGGCGCATGGTATTTTGCGAGAGTGCAGGGTGATGGAATCGAGACGAGAGTTTATATCATGACGCCGGTGAAAGCGCCGGTGCGTTGCGCAATTCGACGAATGCCCAGACATCATCCAGAGCTTCGGCAAATGCTTGCATCACTCTTTTTGTGATTGGATAAAGCTAATCGCTGCTAGGGATTCAAATCCGGTGACAGGTCATTGCAGTCCGATAGGAGAGAACGCCACCTGGCGGTGTACCGGATCGATCCTAAGTTAGATTTGGCAAGATTGCTCTTACCAGGACCAATGAAAGACTATGCCGGCTCCCAGCAACAGATTGTTTTGGCGATTGTTCGTGGAGTTGGTGAACTGGGTCCGGTAATAATCCACCTGAATCACACGCAGGGCGAAGCGCGTGCTCACCGGCACGTCAACTCCGCCTCCCAGGCGGAAAGCAAACACATACGAGCCGTCGCCGTATCCGGCGACTCCGCCGCCTGCGTGCGCGGCGCCCAGCAGAAATTGCCCAAAAGGTTCGGGCTTGTGCGTCCCTTCCAGCCAGGGTTGCGGAAATCTGTAACGCGCCCCAGCCAAGTACGAGGTGAGGGTCAAGGAGCTGCCCGCAGTCGGCGCGTTGCTGGCGAACCCCGCGCTGTAATCCACTACCAGCGACCAGCGATCGTGAAAATTCCAGGACCCTGAAAGGCCGCCGCCATTCAATCCAAAGCAGCCGCACTGACCCGGACCTGCGTTGCTGCGCACCCACTGGTACGTTGCGGCCGCGTCGCCGTGAAACGAATCCTGGGCCGAGGCCGCAGTCGCTCCCGCGAACAATAAAATAATTGCCAGACCGAACGATCGCATTCGCAATTCTCCTAAGCGCGCTTCATTAATCGGATGGCACCGAAACGGTAGCCGAGACGTTACTGATCACCGTCTGCTCGTAAGAGCCCCCAGTGGAGGCAGTGATGTAGAGATAGGCGACTGCCGGAACTGTTACGCTCCCGGAGATGACTTGCACTCCGTCGAGCGTTACCGTCATTTGTCCCTGAATAATTGACACCGTGTAGTCGTGGGAAACCGACATGCCGCCCAGGGCCAGCGCCGGAATGCTGGTATTCACGTTGAACCACGGGTTTTCGAACAGAGTCGAATCGCTCCGGCCCACACCGACGTAAGGAACCATCGGCTCGCCGCCATTGTGATAGGTGTCAAAGCCAAACAGGGAGCCCGGGATTCCTTTCGCTCCTAATCCCATGCCCTGCGTCCCGACGCTTGTGGGAGTCGCTCCAGTTGATGGATCTCCCAAAACCACGGCGAAGCCGTCGGCCGGAAGAGCGCTGGGATTGCTAAGCGTCACCGTAAAACTCAGCTGGATATCGCCCGTCGAAATCAGGTTCGGCCAGACAATCTCGCCCAGCTGATCGTTTGCCGCAGAGGTTAGCTGGAACGTGCATCCGGTGCCGGCCGCGGCATCGCCGATGGGCGACCAACTCGGGTCGCAGAGATTTGGAATTCCTTGCAACGGACCGACGAATAGCCCGGCTGAGGCGCTGATGACCGATGTCGTCGTGCCGTTGCTCACCACCACATAGAAAACCGAACCCGAATCCGTGCTCGCGGCTTGAGCCTGTGTGTATGTGGAGCCGGTGGCTCCCGGTATGGCCGTAAATACGGAACTGCCCGGTGGGGCCTCGTACCACTGATAGGTCAGGGGAAGATTAGAAACGGCTGTGACCTGGTAGGTCGCGGACGCCCCCACATCTACGTACTGCGTCACAGGTTGCCCGGTGATTTGCAGCAGAATTCCATTGCCGACGGCGAGGGGCGCAGGTTGCGAAACGGCTTGTCCGTAACTATTGGTCACGATCACGTAATAAGCGTCCTGATCGTTCGTGACTGCGGTGTCCGCGCCCGGCACCGTATAGCTGTCGGCGGTAGCCCCGGGGATCAGGATTCCCGACGTTGTCCCGGCGGGAATCACATACCACTGATAGGTAAGTGTTGGTGTGCCGGATGCCACCACGCTGAAGGACGTGGTGCCTCCGGGGGCAACACTTTCGCCAACAGGCTGAACGATGATCGTGGGCGCGGCATTTCCCGTGGTCACCGTCAGCGTCGCCGCGCTGCTGGTGAGCGGAGCTCCCGCACAAGAATCCGTAACCGCCGCATAATACTGCGCGCCGTTGTAAGTCGCGTCCACAGGCGGTGTGATATACGTGCTGGACGTGGCGCCAGGGATAGCTGCTCCGACAGTGGCTCCTGCCGGGATTTGGTACCACTGGTAGGTGAAGGGATTCAGGCCCTGGGCAGCGACCGAAAACATGGCGGTCTGCGTCGGCACAACCGTAAGATTCGCGGGGTTGGAGGTGATCGTCGAGCCCACCGCCACGATCGCGACACTCGAGGTTACACTTCCGACTCCATTGCTAACCGTGACAGAATAATTTCCTGCGTTACTCGCAGCCGCGGTGGGAATTGTGTAGCTCGAACTCGTAGCGCCCGGAATCGCCGTTCCGTTAAGATTCCATTGATAGCTGGTGGCGTACGCCGCGGTTACCGACAATACGATATTCGACCCGGTGCAGACATGCTGGCTCACGGGCTGGGTCATGATCACCGGAGCGCTGATTGATGCCGTGGTGGTAACGAATACGGAAGGCTCGTCAACGCTGGTAGCCGTGATCGTGTACGTGCCGGGGACCACAGGAGAAGTCCATACGTTCCCGGTAAAAGTTCCGGTGCTGGCGGTCCAGGTTAAGTTGTTCGTGACGCCGCCACTGGCTACGGCCGTGAAGGGAAGCTGCCCGGGTGCGAAGGTCTGATTCGCGGGGGAAATCGGCGTGATGGTGACGCTGGTCGGCGTCACTAAACATGTCGTGGAAACGACGTTCCCGTGGGAATCCGACACCGTCAGCGTGTAGGTCTTGGCGGAAGTTAACAACGGAGTGGGATAAGAACCGCCGCTCACCGCCGATGCCGTGATATCGGAACTGCCCACGCCCGCCGAACCGATCACCCCGGTTCCGCCCGAGAACGTGGGAACCAACATTACGGACGAGTTGTATGGCGGGGTTGCGGAACTGGGCACCAGACTCTTTGCCACCGGAAGTTGCACGGTCAGAGTTGCGCCCATACTTGTCACGCTGCCTTCCGCGTTCGATACCGTCACCGTGAAGACCGAACCACTTTCACTCAGGACCGCGCCCGGCGTCGTGTAGGAACTTGCGGTGGCGCCGTTGATGGGCACACCGTTGTCGTACCACTGATAGCTCAACGGACCCGTGCCGGTCGCCGTCACGCTAAACGTCGCTGTCTGCCCAACTTCCACCGTCAGGCTGACCGGCTGCGTGATGATTACCGGAGGCAGTGGCTTCAAGCCTTCAAAGCCGCCGTTGCAGCCCCCGACAGTCAGCAGCACGAAGACTATGGCTAGGGTGGATGCCAAGCGCAAAGCTGTTCGATGTTCGAATGACGAATGATCGTCAGCACGTGTGCCGCTTCGGAGCAGCGCAGACCTCAAGGCCGTCATGGTATGCAGTAAAAAGCTTGCGGTGATACCAAGCGCTGCGTGGAAGCAGACGTACACAATCCTTGGAGTGGCGCGGAACGGGCGTAGCACGATGAGAATCTCCTAATCTGACTATATCCAGATGCAACGCCGCCATGCCGACGAAGGGGTCACGTACGAGTCAATTAGCTATTAGTTGTTTCGCACGATTTGACCGGTGGACGAGGGCCCCGGCAGCCGTTGATGCGCTTCTGCAGCGAACGCCGTAGGATTACCGAGGTGTCCGGCCGCGGCGTTTAATTGTTTTTCACAATGCGCGAAAGCCGGAACTCAACAAGATTGCCACGGGTTTCCCGTTCCATCGGTTGATTGGAGTTGATTAGATTAGGGCGCGGTGTCACGGCCCTGGACACGCAAGAAGCTGGCGTGTAGAGGGTCTTGGCTGAAACGACGTCCTAATCGTAGTTCCCCGATAAGCGGCATCGCCGGAAAGTGGCCGGCTTCCGAGCTATGCGAAAGTGACTGACGCGGGGTGATTCCGCTGTTATATGCAGGGCTATGCTAGAATTCAGCGCACTGAGATGAGCTACGCACGGATTGAGATTGCGCCTTCGATTCTAGCCGCGGATTTTGCGCGCTTGGGGGAACAGGTGCGCGTGGTGGAAGAGGCCGGGGCGGACTTGATTCACGTGGATGTAATGGATGGGCACTTCGTGCCGAACATCTCGTTGGGAATACCGGTGGTGGAGTCTTTGCGCAAGGCAACCAAATTGCCCCTGGAAGCGCATCTGATGATTGACCAGCCGGAAAGATACATCGAGGGCTTCGTGCGAGCGGGGGCCAGCCGGGTGCTGGTCCACGAAGAGGCGACCGTACACCTGGACCGGGCGCTGGCCGTGATCCGGGAGCTGGGAGCGGAAGCGGGAGCGGCGATTAACCCGGCGACGCCGGTTCTGATGCTGGGAGAGGTGCTGGATAAGGTGGATACGGTGCTGGTGATGACGGTGAATCCGGGCTTCGGCGGGCAGAAATTCATCGCCAATACGTACGAGAAAATTCGCCAGTTGAATCAGATGCGGGCGCGCTATAATGCCAGCTTCCGGATCGAAGTGGATGGGGGCGTAGATCTGGAAAACACGGCCGCGCTGGCGCAGGCCGGAGCCAACACATTCGTAGCAGGGACATCCATATTCCACACGGCCGATCCAGCGGCTGCCACGCGCCAATTGAAGAAGCTCGCGACCCAAGCCCTGAGCCAGAAAGCGTAAACCACTCGGGAGAGGTTCGATTTGAATAAAGAGATGGCAGGAAATGCGGCAAAGCGTTTGACGGCCCTTCGCAATCTGTTCCCTACCTTGGCGGTACTTTCCCTTTTTCTGATGGCGAGCCCGCGCGCGAGCGCGCAGGTGCCCACGCCGCAGACCGGCGGCAGCGGCGAGAACGCGCCGCCTCCGACGCCGACGACTGCGGATGAGGAAACGAAAAAGGAGGGCACGCCGAGCACTACGGCCGCGCCAGCGAAGAGAAGCTCCAAGAAACACCATGCTGCCGCGCCTCCGCCGGACCCGGACGCCGCCGCGGAACCGGACAAGATCCTCTATGATCGCGCCGAGCGCGACTTGAAGGGCGGTCGTTACACGGAAGGGCGCCTGGCGCTGCAAACCCTGATTAATACTTACCCGGACAGCGAATATCTGGCCAAGGCCAAACTGGCGGTGGCGGATTCCTATTACAAAGAGGGCGGCACGTCGAACCTGACGCAAGCGATCCAGGAGTACGGCGACTTTCAGACTTTCTTCCCGTTCCTGGACGAAGCGGCTTATGCCCAGATGCAGATCGGCATGGCGCACTACAAGATGATGGAGAAATCCGACCGCGACAAAACGCAAGCGGAAGCGGCGGAAGATGCGTTTCAAGCGTTCCTGCTGAAATATCCGCAAAGCCCGCTGGTGCCGAAGGCCGAGCAGGATTTGCGCGATGTGCAGGAAGTACTGGCGGATGGGGACTACAAGGTCGCTTATTTTTATTACCGGAAATTCGATTATCGCGCTTCGGCTGCGCGGCTGGTGGAACTGACCGACCGTTACCCGCTCTACAGCCAGAACGACGACGCATTGTGGATGCTCGGCGATATTTATCAGCGCGCCAAGCAGGTTTCCAAGAACGAAGACGACAAGAATCACTGGGGAGACCTGGCAGCCCGGTGCTACGCCAAGATCGCGCGGGATTATCCGCTCTCAAAAATGGCGCCGGACGCGCGTGAGCGGCTGAAGTCCATGGGCAAGCCGGTTCCCGCAGCCGACCCGGACGCCGTGGTGCGGATGCAGAAGCAGCAGATGTATGAAAAGGAACACCACCAGAGCATCGTGCTGAAACTGCCGCTGGGAATGCTCAAGGGCAGCCCCGATGTCGCGGACGCAGCGCATACTGGAACGCCGCAGATGAATCCTCCGAACGACGTGGTGTCCGCGACGGATATTTTGCGGCCGGGAGCGCAAGGACCTTCGTTTACGGTGACGGGCGGCGGGGCGGGGGCGAACGCGAATTCTTCATCGAACAGCAGCGAGGTAGTGACGCCAGTGGACGCGACCACCGCGCCGGTGGGGTCAAACGACGCGCAGACGGGCGTCGGAGTACAGATTATTACGCCAGGCGAAGAAACGCCTGCGCCGCAGACCAGTCCTGCTCCGGCGGCGGCCGTTCCGCCCGCCGATCCGAATGTACCGGTGGCGACGCCGCAGCCTGCTACCGGTGGCGATGCGCCAACGGTGGCGCCAGCCCCGGCGGGTTCTGCGGCTCCAGCCGCGGCTGCAGCAAACCCCGCGGATTCTTCCAGTTCATCCAACACGAACGGCACCAGCACGACCAGCGGCAGCGCTCCTGCGACCACTGCCGGGCAGTCGGAGCAGGCCGCGCAGGCGGCTCCCAGCGACTCCAGCCAGGAATCCACCAGCAAGAAAAAGAAGGGCCTTAAAAAGCTGATTCCCTGGTAGCGAACCGGGTTTCGCCCTGTTAACTGCCTGCTAACAACTCTAGCACTCCTGTACTTCGAGTTTGTTGACCTCGGTGGTCCGGGGTGCTGGAATAGCTGTATCCAAGGGGTGGGCGTGTCTAAGCTCGGGCGCGCCGCCAGGGGAATACAGTGCCCAGAATTCTGGTCGCGGACGACAATACCAATATCCAAAAAATGGTTACGCTGGCGTTCCAGGAGCGCGGCGTGGAAGTCATTGCCGTAGGCAATGGCGAGGCCGCGGTGCGCCGGATGCCGGACGCGAATCCCGACCTGGTGCTGGCAGACGTATTCATGCCGGTGCGGAATGGATATGAGGTTTGCGAATTCGTCAAGAAAGACACGCGGTTCGCGCATGTCCCGGTGATTTTGCTGGTGGGCGCGTTTGATCCGCTGGACGAGAAGGAAGCGCGCCGCGTGGGCGCGGATGGCGTACTGAAGAAGCCGTTTGTCCCGCCCGATCCGCTGATTGCGATGGTGATGTCCGCGCTGGAGAAGAATCCGCGTGTGGCGGCGGAGCTGGCGAAAGCGAAGGAAGTGGTGGCCGTGGTGGAGACGGCGCTGCCTGCCGCCGCGCTGGAAAATCCCGCGATGGCGGAGCCGAAACCGCTGCCTGAATTCCCCGAACCGACGCCTGAGGAAGCCGCGGTAATTTACGGATTTGGCAAGGGCGTCCGCGCGATGGACCTGGACGAGGAAGAGGAAGCAGAAGAAGAGCCGCGCGCAAAGAAAAAGAGCAAGGAAGCTCCGGCGCCGAAGGCTCCTGCGAAGAATGAGAAGGCTCCCAAGATTGCAACCGGCCCCAAGACCCAGGTGGCCGTCCCTGACGATGAGGACGACGAAGTCGAGGGCGATTTTGACAGCGCGGCGACGGCGAGCGATTGGCGGCGCAACGCGGCTGACTTCGAAGTCCCGGAAAATGTCGAGTCCAACCCGGTCTATTCCTACGGTCAGAATTTCGAGCCGATTACCTTCCCTTCCGAGAAAGACGTCCCGCCGAAGCGCGTGCGTGTAGAAGAGAAGTCCGACGATGCGGCGTCTGCTGCTAAAAATGCGGCGCCGGAAGCTGTTTCCCAGGCTGTTGCGCCTGCGTCGTATGAGCCGGTCGTGGACGAGCCTGAGCCCGTTGTCGAAGCTGCGCGTGAGAGCGTGGTAGCGCACGAAGAGCCTGCGGTTGCGGCAAAAATTTCCGAACCCGACGTTGCGGCGGCGCCTGCTGGATTTTTCAAGGAGCCGGAAACTAAGGAACCAGTGGGAACGCAGCAGGCCGCTGCTCAGCAAGAGGAAGTCCACGAGCCGGCGCCGCGCCCGAGTTTTGTCTCGCGTGTGCGTGGCTGGATGGACATGATGTCCCCATCGCATACGGAAGAATCCAGCGAATCCGGCGACCATTGGATGAACAAGATTGCGGAGCCGCCTGCCGCGGAACGTGCTGCGGCGCCGGAGAGCGCAGCTGCAGCGCCTGCTGCCGAGGCCGAGCCGATCGCGCCGGTGGAAATCGCGGCGCGAGTTGACTACGCGGCCGAAGTTCCAGTGGAAGTGCAGGAAGCTTCAGCGAGCGCGGGTGAGCCCGCATCGGGTGCGGCTGAGGCAGTGGAGGCGACGTCCTACGAGAGCGTGGAAGCGAAAGCTGAAGAGGAACCGCGCGCTTTTGGGGAAAGCCAGTTCGGCGAATCCGGATTGGGCGGGTCTTCCTATCATTTTTCGGATGTTGCGCACAGCGGAAGTCATGAGGCTGTGGCTGACGATGCCGTGGACGAACGGCATGAAGAAGCAGATGCGCAGACGGATGCGCACGCGGAAGTCGCAGCGCGCGAAGAAACGCGCCACGAAGAGCCTGCGGTGGAGGTCGCGGCACCTGCGGAGCCTTTCGCCGCGGAGCCGGAGCCAGTTACGAGCAGCGCTGCTGATTTTTCGCCGGAGCTGATGGTTGCGCCCGCCGATGCGCCGCGCAATGGCGATCTGGCGGCGGAGCACAAGCCCTCCGAGCCCTGGCTGGTTAACGAGGAGCACCACGAGCCTTCCGACTATTTTGCGTCGCTGGAGCAAGCGCAGCAGGCGGACGTCCGCGAACAAGAAATTCGCGCGGAGAGTCCGGTGGTGGATCCGCCGTTTGCGTCCGAGGCTCGCGAAGAATATTGGGACCGCGAGGCTGAGACGCACGCGGAGTCGGAACTGGCGGCCGCGCCGAATTCCCTGTTCGCGGATCCCGCGCCGTCGGCCGTGGAGCAGGAGTTCTTCCAGCGGGTTCCCACGCTGCCGCCTCCGAATCGCGAGGCGCTTTCGGATATTCCGTTCCTGATGCCACCGCCGCCGTCTGCTCCAGCGGATTCCTTCGCGCAGGCTGGCGCGACGAATTCCGATACGGTGGATGAAGTGGTGCGCAAAGTTCTGGAAAAATTGCAGCCGCAGCTTCAGGAGCTTTTATCCCAGGGCGTGAAGCCGCTGGTTGAGAATTTGCTGCAGAACGAACTGCACAAAAAAGAGAAGTAACACCGCCGCCGGCTATCTCGACATCGCTGCGGCTTTTTCCGTTGGCAAGCTCAAATGCTTCATGCCGTGAAGCACGCTTCAGTGGCGTCCTGAACTCCGCTGCTTCCATCCGCACGGTCTCATCGTCCTGCGTTTCATTCAATTGACGCGCCGCTTGCGCGCCGCTTATATTGATTGATTCCCTTTTGTTTGAAATTCACGGTTGTAAAGGACCGATGCCGCGAGAAATACCGAAGGCTTATGAGCCGCAGGAGATTGAGGAGCGCTGGGCGAAGGCCTGGTACGACGAGAAATTATTTCGCGCGGAGAATTCCGGGATTCCGGGGGTGCCGGGCGACCAGCAGCCGCGTTTTTCGATCGCTTTGCCGCCACCGAACGTGACCGGCTCGATCCACATCGGACACATGCTGGAGCACACGCAGATTGACATGCTGGTGCGCTGGCATCGCATGCGCGGCGAGCGCACTTTGTGGCTGCCGGGAATGGATCACGCCGGGATTGCGACGCAGTTTGTGGTGGAGCGCATGCTGGCGAAGGAAGGCATTCAGCGCAAGGACCTGGGGCGCGAGGAATTCGAGCGGCGCGTGTGGAAATGGAAGGCGGAGAGCGGCGGCGTCATCAAGCAACAGATGATTCGCCTGGGCGCTTCGTGCGACTGGACGCGCGAGAGATTTACGCTGGAGCCGGGGCTTTATCGCGCGGTGCTGGAAGCGTTTTTGCGGCTGTATCGCGAAGGCCTGATCTATCGCGGGCGTTACATGATCAATTGGTGCCCGCGCTGCCAGACGGCCATCAGCGATCTGGAAGTGGTGCACAACGAGCGCACCGGAAATTTGTGGTTCATTCGTTATCCGGTGGCCGGTTCGCCGCAGGAGTATCTGGTGGTGGCGACGACGCGTCCCGAGACGATGCTGGGCGATACGGCGGTGGCGGTGCATCCGGAGGACGAACGTTACCAGAAACTGATCGGGAAGAAAGTGCTTTTGCCGCTGATGAATCGCGAGATTCCGATCATCGCGGACACTTATGTGGACCGCGAATTCGGCACGGGCGTGGTGAAGATCACTCCGGCGCACGATCCCAACGATTTTGAGGTGGGCAAGCGGCACGGACTTGCCGAGATTGATGTGATGACGGACGACGCGCACATGAACGAAGCCGCGGGAAAATACGCGGGCCTCGAGCGGTTTGTGGCGCGGGCGCGGGTGATTGGCGATCTGGAAGAACTGGGTTTGCTGGACCACATTTCCGAACACACGCATTCCGTCGGCACGTGCGACCGCTGTAAAGCGATTGTGGAGCCACGCATTTCGACGCAGTGGTTCATGAAAATGAAGCCGCTGGCGGAGGAGGCGCGCAAGGCAGTGACCGGCGAATTCGGGCCCGCGGCGAAAATCGAAGTGGTGCCGGACAATCAGCGCACGATTTTGCTGCAGTGGTTGGAAAATATTCGCGACTGGTGCATTTCGCGGCAGCTTTGGTGGGGGCACCGCATTCCGATCTGGCATTGCGCGGATTGCAAGGAGATGGTGCCGGCGACGAATTCGAGCGTCGAGATCGTCGAGGGGCATGCGCGGGCCGCGGGAGTGCCTACTGCATGTCCGAAGTGTGGTGGCGCGAAGCTGACGCAGGACAAAGATGTGTTGGATACCTGGTTCAGCTCAGCGCTGTGGCCATTTTCGACTTTGGGCTGGCCGGATGATACGGAAGATTTGCGCACGTTCTATCCCACGAGCTTGCTGATCAGCGGCTACGACATTTTATTTTTCTGGGACGCGCGGATGGTCATGATGGGCCTGCATCTGGCTCCTGGCTCTTCGGAAGCACAGCGAGTTCCCTTCCGGCGGCTTTATCTGCATGCGCTGGTGCGCACGGCGGAAGGCGCGAAGATGTCCAAGACCAAGGGCACCGGCGTGGACCCTTTGCAATTGACGCAGCAGTACGGGACCGACGCGCTGCGTTACATGCTGGCGAGCATGTCCGCGCCCGGGACGGACATCGCGCTGGCCGAGGACCGCATTCTGGGAGCGCGGGCGTTTGCCAACAAGATTTGGAACGCGGCCCGATTCTTATTTGTGAATTTGGAGAAGGCGGAGATCGCGGCGGGATTTGCCTTGGAGGAGTTGGCTGCGCCGGAGGTGCGGGCCGCCGCGCCGTATCCGGTGAAGGGCGAAGGAGAGCTCGCGCATCGTTGGATATTTTCGCGGCTGGCGGCGGTGGCCGGAGAGGCTGGCAAGGCGCTGGAGGAGTTTCGTTTTCACGAGGCCTGCCAGACGATGTACCAGTTTTTTTGGGGTGATTTCTGCGATTGGTATATCGAGTGGGTGAAGCCACAGCTTTCTTCGGCGGATCGCGAGATTGCGCTGGCGGCCTGGCGGAATATTTTCGCGGTTTTAGAGGCGGCGCTGCGGTTGCTGCATCCAGTGATGCCGTTTCTGACCGAGGAATTGTGGCACCGGTTGCCGCAGCGGGAGGGAGCGAGGTCTATTGCGCTGGAGAGGGTTCCTTCGCGCCGCGAGGAGTGGGTGGATGCCGGAGCGGATGGCGAGATGGCGTTGATTCAGGAGATTGTGGTGGCGGCGCGGAATATTCGCGCGGAAATGAAGGTGGATCCGAAGAAGAAGGTTGCGGCAGATTTTTCTGCGGCGTCGCGACAGGTACAGCATCTGGTCGAAACAAATCTCGAGCCGATTGTTCGGCTGGCAAACCTGGCGAGCTTGCGCATTTCCGCGCAACGCCTCGATCCCGAGGGAGCCGCCATTCGTTCGACGGCGAACTACGATCTGCGCATCGCCTACGGCGACGCCATGGACAAAGAGGCCGAGGTCGCCCGTTTGCGCAAGGAAATCGAGCGATTGGCGAAGGATATCGAATCGAAGAAGGCGCGGCTGGCGGACCAGACGTTTTTGAGCAGGGCCCCGGCGAAGATTGTGGAGGAATTGAAGGCTACGCTGGCGGGGCGCGAAATTGAATATCAGAAGTTGATTGAACGACTGAAGCAGCTTGAATAAAACGCAGGATCAGTCCAGAGACCTCCTGCCGACGTTTCTTCATCTCGATATTAAGCGCATGCTCGCATCATCCGGGAGTGCGGGAGCCTGCTCCCGCCTGTTGCAAGGCGAAACTCGCCTCGTTGCCGACTAAGCCGTGCCGAGCCTTGCAGTGCCGCGGCAAGCCGGCGCACTCCCGGAGGCGGTCGGCTTGTCCGCGGTGCTGCGGTCGCGTATGCTTTGCAATTCGCATGGCTACTCGACGCATGGCTGTTTTACCTGGCGCCACCGACCGGCGGATTGACGCGCTGCTTACTTTGCTGGCCGAGAATTCCACGATTGTGATCAGTGGGGCGCAGATTGCGCGGGAAATCGGGGTTTCGCGGCAGCAGGTTTGGCGCTGGGTGCAGAAACTGCGCGAGCTCGGAGTGCGCGTCAAGGGCCACACCGCCACGGGCTACCACATCGAGCGGCCTCCGGATATTTTGGCGCCGCAACTGCTGAGCCATCGGCTCGCCGGTACGGCTTTCGCGCGGCGGATCTATCATTTTTTCAAAATTGATTCGACGAATACCGTGGCGATGAAGTTAGGCGAGCTGGGCGAGCCACACGGGGCCGTGGTGCTGGCCGAGGAGCAGACCGCGGGGCGCGGTCGCGCGGGGCGGAAGTGGCTATCGGAAAAATCGGCCGGAATCCATTGCACGGTTTTGCTGCGACCGCGAATTTCTCCGGCGCACGCTCCTTTGCTGACTTTAGTCGCGGGCTTGGCGGCGCGCGATGCAGTGGCGGAAGAACTGGATTCGGTGCCGGACATTCGTTGGCCGAATGATTTGCTGGTGGGCGGGCGAAAATTTTCGGGCATTCTGACGGAAATGCACGCGGAGCCGGATCGCATGCATTATGCGGTGGTGGGCATCGGGATCAACGTGAATCAGACGAAGATGCCGGCGGAACTGGCGGAGATCGCGACTTCTCTGCGGATGGAAACCGGCAAGATTCATTCGCGGCTGGAAATTTTGATACGGTTGCTGCGCAACCTGGACCGCTACTACAATCAGTTTCTCGCGGAAGGCGGCGAGCCGATTTTGCGGCGGTTCGCCGAGGTGTCCAGTTACTTTCAGGGGAAACGCGTGCGCATCACCACGGCTGCGGAAATCTTTACCGGCACGACCGCGGGCCTGGAACCGAGCGGCGTGTTGCGCGTGATGCGCGATGACGGCGGCGGAATCGAGCCGGTGCTTTCGGGCGACGTGGCGGAGGCGAGTTGATGCTGTTGACGCTGGACGTGGGCAACACCAACACGGTGCTGGGAGTCTTCCGCGGCAAGGAATTAGTGGCCAACTGGCGGCTGACCACGGCGCGCGACCAGACGATTGATGAGTACGGAATTTTGACGCGCGATTTATTTACCTTGGCGAATCTGGAGCCGCGCGAAATCGGCGGCGTGATTATCAGCTCGGTGGTGCCGCAGCTGAATTCGCGCCTGGCGGGAATGGCAGAGCGCTATTTCAGCAAGAAGGCGCTTTTTGTCGAGCCGGGGATCAAGACCGGAATGCCGGTGCAGTACGACAACCCGCAGGAAGTGGGCGCGGACCGCATCGTGAATAGCGTGGCGGCGTTTGAGAAGTACGGGGGGCCGTGCATCATCGTGGATTTCGGCACGGCGATTAATTTTGACGCGGTGTCTGCGCGCGGGGAATATCTGGGCGGAGTGCTGGCGCCGGGAATCGGGATCTCCGCGGACGCGCTTTTTGCGCGGGCGGCGCGATTATTTCGCGTGGAGATCAAGGATCCGGGAAAAATTATCGGGACGAATACGGCGGCGTCCATGCAGGCCGGTCTTTTTTACGGGTACACGGACATGGTGGACGGGATTCTGGACCGCATGAAGAAAGTGATGGGAGCGAAGACGAAAGTGGTGGCGACCGGCGGGCAGGCGGCGCTGATCGGCGGGGCTTCGAAGCATATTGAGATTGTGGATGAATTCTTGACTTTGGAAGGATTGCGGATTATTTGGGAGCGGAATGTCGAAGGGGCGATGAAGAAATCGCCTGCGGTTGCGCGCGGGAAGTGACGGTGGGCGTTTGATCGTTAAATAGGCGCGGTTGGCCGTGATGCCCGGTGTGGCTGCGCCAGAGCGGCAACTACAGCGGGGTCGCTGTTCGGGGATATGCGCGGCATCGGCCGAGGTTGATTGCTGCGGCGATTGAGAATTTGCTGATGCTCTTATACCGACCGCGAGGCTGGCCTCGCGGAAGAAAACCGGCGGCACGCCGCCGCACTCCATAGGGTTCGTAGCAACGGGTCGCGTCCTGCCGGTTATGGAATCGTTTAACTACTTCAATTATTTTACGGAGATCGAGGAGTATTTCTGGCGGAAGCGCGGGGCGCATCTATTGGTGTCGCCGCTTGATTGGGCGATTCTGGAAACCTGGCAGAAGGCCGGGGTGCCGATCGAGGCTGTGCTCAAGGGGATTGATCGGGCGTTTGAGAGCTGGGGACGATCGCGGCGGGCAGCGGGCGGACGTCAATTGAAGAGTCTGGCTTATTGCGTGGATGCGGTGTTGGACGCGGCCGCGGAAGCGGCGGAGGCCGCCGCGGGAACAGGGCCATCGGTGCCATCGTCGAAGGTGGCTGCGGAACCATTTTCGCGCGATGAGCTGCGGAAATATTTGGAACGGAACGTAGTGCGGTTGCGGACGGCCGCGGAGAAATTGCGCGGAGGGGCGCCCGTTGACGCGGCGGCTGGCACTGCGGCTATTCCGAATCGCGAGGGACTGGCCGCGCGTTTTGAGGATACTGCGCGGAAGTTGCAGGAGGCTTTGCCGCTCGTAGATGCGCCGGGCGCTTTGGATTTGGAAGATCTGGAGCGCCGCATGACGGTGCTGGAAGAAAAACTTTCCGCGGCTTTGGCGGCCGATGCCGATGAGGAAGCGCTGCTTGGCATTCGGCGCGAGATGGATCGTTCGCTGGCGCCTTACCGGCGTAAGATGTCTGCGGAACAATTGACGCAGCTGGAGCGGCAGTACACGCAGAAACGTTTATTCGAGCATTTCGATGTGCCGAGATTGAGTTTGTTTTATTTGACGTAGGCGCAAGATCCACCGCGCACGCGCGTTATTTCCAGAGATATCCGACGCTGTAGGGGCGACTCTGAGAGCCGCCCCTACGATCGCCAAATAAATCAGACTTGCCGCGCGCGACACACACTTCTCAGGAACGGCCAACGCGATCATCATGGACATCACAATCGAAAAATTGATTTATGGCGGCGAGGGCCTCGCGCATCACGACGGGGCTACCGTGTTTGCGCCGTTCGTGCTGCCTGGGGAACGCGCGTCGGTTACGGCGGCGGAACAGAAGAAGAAGTTCGTGCGCGCGCGCCTGGAACGGATTCTAGAGGCTTCTCCGCAGCGCATTGCGCCGCGCTGCCCGCATTTTGCGGTGTGCGGGGGATGCGATTACCAGCACATCCCTTACGACGCGCAGTTGAAGTACAAGAGTGAGATTCTGCGCGAAACTTTGCGACGGCTCGGACGGATTGAATGGACCGGCGAGATCACGACGCATGCCTCTTCTTCTCCGTGGGGCTATCGCAATCGCGCGCAGTGGAAGGTTCGCCCGCTGGAATCCGCCCTGGGCGATGCGGCGGCGACGGAAGGGGAAGACAGGGACAAGCTGGGGATCGGATATTTTCGCGCGAATTCGACGGCACTTTGCGCGGTGGAGGATTGCTCGATCATTTCGCCGCTGCTGCTGAAAACTTTGCTGGCGCTGCGGGAGGCGCTGGCAGCGGGGGCGTTGCCGCGGGGACTGCGAGAAATTGAGGCGTTCGCGGACGCCGCGGACAGCAAGTTGCTGCTGACCGCAACTTTCGCGGGGTTCCCTTCCCGCGTGGCGGAACATGCGGAGACATTTCGCCGCGTCGTTCCGGAAACTGCGAGTTTGTTGTTTCACGATCCGAGTCATGACCGGATGGAGCTGTTTGGTCCGGGGTTTCTGGATTATCAAGCGGGAGAACAGGCGTACCGCGTGGGGCATTTTTCGTTTTTTCAGGTGAACCGGTTTTTGGTGGACGACCTGGTGCGCGAAGTTGTGGAGCGCGAAGAGGGTGGACGCCTGGCGCTGGACCTTTTCGCGGGAGTGGGATTATTTTCCGTGCCGCTGGCGAAACGATTCGAGCGCGTGATTTCGGTGGAATCGAATCCGGCCGCGGCGCGCGATTTGGAAACGAATATGCACGGGCGCGGTACGATTGAAGTGCGCACGGCGGAGGTGGAGCGCTTTGTCGAGCGCAGCAACGAGCGTCCTGAATTGGTCGTGCTTGATCCTCCGCGGGCGGGAGTGACTCCGGAAGCGATTCAGCGAATTGCGAAGCTTGCCCCCGCGCGGATTACTTATGTTTCGTGCGAACCTCCTACCTTGGCGCGGGACCTTGTCACTTTTGGCAAAGCGGGTTACGATTGCACAGAAGTGCACTTATTCGATTTGTTCCCTCAGACGTTTCATATGGAGAGCATCGTCAGACTCCGGCGGCGATAGGACTTCACTTTTCTTGTGGAGCACTCTGCCGCTTTTTGCGAGTTGGCGATGCGGCTAAGTCTTCGCTTCGCGCGTGGGTTCGACGCTCCATACAAGGCATAGGCGCGGCTCGATAGCAGGTTGTATGAAACTACCGGCGTTGTGGATTCTGGTGGCGTTTGCGGCGGGAGTCGGAATTGCCAGCCGATGGCCTGGGTCATTGAAGTTGTGGGTGATTGCGGCGGCGCTGGCAATTTTGCTGGGGGCAGCGTTCGCGACGCTAGCTGGCGCGGGTTCTGTGCGACGTCACTTCGTTGCGTTCGCCTGGATTTGCGCACTGGCCGCGTGGCTCGGCCTCGGAGGGCTTGCCAGCCGCATCGAAACCGCAGCGGTTCCTTCTAATCACATTGCACGGCTGATCGCGGCGGAAAAGATTGATACCAGTGTGCCGCTGCGCTGGCGCGGACGTTTGCGCGAAGACCCCATGGCACTGCCGTGGGGCGAGCGGTTTGAGATTGATCTGGAACAGGTCGAGGCGGGCGGCGTGGTGCTGCCCGTACGCGGCGGCCTGCGCGTCAATTTTTATGCGAACGAACGCGCGGCGCGGCCTCCGATGGGTTTGCGAGCCGGAGATCGCGTGGAAGCGCTGGTAAAGGCGCGGCCTCCGCGAGATTTTCTGGATCCTGGCGCGTTTGACGTGCACGGATTTCTGGCGCGGCAGAAAATTGACGTGATTGGCTCATTGCGCAGCGGCGAACTGCTGCAAGTGATTGATCACCCACCTCCGACGCTTCTGCAGCGGCTGGCTCGCGCGCGCGGAACGCTTCTCGCGCGGATTGATTCCCTCTTTGCGGAGCATCCGGAGCGCGGCGCGGTGTTGCGCGCGATGCTGCTGGGCGATCGCAGCTTTGTGGATTCCAGCGTGGTGCTGGCATTTCAAAAAACGGCCGCTTACCACGTGCTGGTGGTCGCGGGATTGCACGTGGGCGCGTTGGTGGTGTTCCTATTTTGGATTGGGCGGCGCTTGCGATTGCCGGTCACCGCGATCGGCGTGTTGACGATCCTGGCGCTCACCGCCTATGTGGGAATCGTGCAGGACCGTCCGCCGATTTTGCGCGCCGCGTTGATGGCTGCGCTGTATTTGTGCGCGCGTCCGCTATTCAGGCGCGTGGATTTGTTGCATACGATTGCGGTGGCGGCGCTGGCGATTTTGATTTGGAGACCATCGTCGCTGATGGATTCCAGTTTCCAGCTTTCATTTTTGGCAGCGGGCGTGATCGCCGGGCTGGCACTTCCCTGGATGGAGCGAACCAGCGCACCCTATCGCGCGGGCCTGAACCATTTGGGCGACGTGACGCGCGACACTGCGCATGCGCCGGCAATCGCGCAGTTTCGAATTGAGCTGCGGTGGGCGATTCGCTGGCTGGCGGCGCGCGCGCCGCAGCGGCTGGCCTCCCGATGCGGCGCTGTGCTGGTGCTGCCGATTCGCGCCGGTTTGCGGCTTTGGGAGATTATTCTGCTATCGGCGGTGATTCAGTGGGGCATGCTGCCGGTGCTGGCGCGAGATTTTCATCGCGTGAGTCTGGCCGGGCCGTTGAGCAATATTCCCGCAGTGCTGCTGACGGGCATTATCGTGCCGCTGGGATTCATGACGTTGTGCGCGACGTTCTTGTGGGCTCGGCTGGCATTGCTGCTGGCGAAGGCGCTGAGTTTCTGTACCGGATTGCTGCTCGCGACGGTGGATTGGTTCGCGGGATGGCCGCGGCTGAGTTACCGAATACCGGTGCCGCCGCTGTGGCTGATGATCGCGTTTTTCGCGGCGTTCATTGGTTTGGCGGGGCTGGCTCGAACGTTTGCCGCTCGCCGACGGGACCGAGCCGTGCGCTTGCAGCCAGTTGCGCGCATTCATTATTCGGAATGGACAGCTGCGGCGGTATTGCTGGCGCTGGCGGCGCTGGTAGCGACTTATCCTTTTGCGCCGCATTTGGTGCGAGGAGATTTCGAAGTGACGGTGCTGGATGTGGGGCAGGGCGATTCGATTTTTGTGGCGTTCCCGGACGGGCGGACGATGCTGGTGGATGGCGGCGGACTAACGGGCTCGGAGTGGGTGAATGGTTCGCGATCGGGTCCGGACATTGGCGAAGAAGTGGTGTCGCCGTATTTGTGGTCGCGGGGAATCAAGCGCCTGGATGTGGTGGCGCTGACGCACGCGCATCACGATCATCTGGACGGGCTGCACAGCGTGGTCGCTAATTTCAAGGTGGGAGAGTTATGGGTGGGACGCGACGAGGAAACGACCGCGTTCGTGAGTTTGTTGACGGAAGCGCGGGCGAAGGGGATCCCGATCGTTTGGAAAATCCAGGGCCGCGATTTCGATTGGGACGGAGTGGCGGGTAAGGTCTTGTGGCCCGCGGAAGTCTCGGCGGTAGCGAAGGCCTCGAACGACGATTCACTGGTGATGCGGATTCAAGACGGCACGGAAAGTTTTCTGCTGGCCGGCGATATCGAGAAGCGCGTCGAAAATGAGCTGGTGGACCAGCATGCGCCGCTGGCGGTGGACTTTCTGAAGGTGCCGCATCATGGGAGTAAGACGTCTTCGACGGATGCGTTCGTGGGAGCGGTGGCGCCGCGCGTAGCGGTGGTTTCCGTCGGCGAAGGAAATCAATTCGGGCATCCGGTGGATGCCGTGGTGGAGCGCTACGCGCAGGCCGGCGCGCGATTTTTGCGGACGGATCGCGACGGGGCGGTTACGGCGTTGACGGATGGGCGTGGTCTGCTCGTGCGTACGTTTGCGGAACAAAATACGCCGTGACGGGTGAATACGAATCTAGTTGCTTGAATCGTCGGAACCGTTGGTGTCTTCTGTGAGCGTTGCATTGCCAGCGAGATATTCCGCGATTACTTTGCGGGCTTCGTCCGCTTGCGATTCCAGCACCTGGATTTCGAGGTTGTGCGGGCCTTCGGGATTTTCGGGGATGGGAAAGGGGTCGGAGGAAACCGAGCCGGGAGATGCGATGCCCGCGCTTTCCAGCAGGCTGCGAATCACCATGGCTTCGGTGGAGCTCTCAGCGGTGTGGGCGACTACGACGCGCTCGTTGGAATATTCCTCAGTCATTGGCGGGTGCCTCCGCACTGTTCGTTGGTACTATTGCGCGCATCGGCGCTCCAGTCCATACTTGTTTTGCGGTACCCACAGCCATCTATGAGCGACTTCTCATTGGCTCGGCCCACGCAGGAAGAGATTGACGACGAAAGCCGCCGCATTCGCCGGCTGCGCATTCTGGTTCACATCACGCTGGAGACGATTTCCAGCGGGGATTTGCCTGCGGAAGACGCCGCGCAAATGATAGCGGAAACGCGGAAAGTGGCGCTGGAAATGTTTCCCGGCAAGGAGCGCGCTTTCGATCTGATTTACCGGCCGCAATTTCAGCGCGTGATGCACGCAGTTTACCGGTTGCAGTAACGCCCGCAAATTCCCCGTCAGTAGCCGTAACGCTGGTGCAGCCACATGCGCAGCCAGACCACCGCAAGTCCCGCGATGGTGCCGATCAGGGCTTGGTATTCGCGGTTGCGGCGGTATTGCGCCCAGGAAAAAACCTTTTCCGGCGCGCCGTCGGCGGGAGCCACATAGCCTGCGTCGAAAAAATTGGGGAGAAAGAGCGGGACGCGCGCTGCATATTCGTCATAGATGACGCCAAAACGCGCGCGCAAATCGCGTTCTTCATTGCGCATCACCGCGTAGTAGAAAACCGCGAAATAGATGAGCACCAGGCCGCCTGCCCACCAGGAATGTCCGGCGATGGCAAATCCAATCGCCAGAAACGCGCTGCCGAGATAGAGCGGATTACGCGTGCGCGCGTAGGGACCGGTGGTGGCGAGTTCCCTGTCTTTACGCAGGTGCCCAGCGGCGATGGCGCGAACGAGAAGGCCGAAGGCAGCAACGGCGGCGCCCATGGCGATCCAGTGCCGCGTGGGCGAGGCCAACAGCAGATAAAGCGCGGCAACCGGATAGCCGGTACGCACACGCCAGCGCATCCAGAATTTTCGTGGTTGAACCGCTACGGCTTCATTCAAACGGAAATCCTTTTGAGATGTGCGATAGCGTCTATTACTTGCTCGACTGTAATCGAAAGCATGGCGGATGAATAGGACGTTCCGCGGCGATAGGTCGTTTCGCTGCTGCGCGGATTGCGGATGCTGATGCTCGCGTCTCCGTACGCGCCGTTGCGCGCGGGATCGGTGGGGCCGAAGAGGCCGACGGTCGGCGTGCCCAGCGCGGCGGCCAGATGCAGCGGGCCAGTGTCCGCGGAAACGACAAATTTCGCACGACGCAGGAGGGCCATAAGCGGACCGAGGTCGAGCGGAATCGCGATGGCAGGCGGAATCCCCGCGGTGCATACGACGTCTTGCGCCAACTTTTCTTCTCCCGGACCAAAACTTACCACGCCGCGCCAGCCGTGCTGTTCGGTGAGCTGACGATGCAACTCGCCGTAACGCCCGGGCGGCCAACATTTCGAGCGCCAGCCACCGCCGGGATTCAACACGTAAAAGTCCGTAATGTTGTGGTGCGCGAGTTCCTCGGCGACGCGGGTTTCGTCTTCGGGCCGGACCTGTATGGGGAAACGCGGGGTGGTGAGGCGCGCTCCCGCCGCTTCCGCCAGCGTGAGATTGTGGTCCACTTTATGCGGGCCGCGCGGGTTCATCTGATCCGTGTAGAGGAGTGACGCGAGGGCCTCGCGCGCGTAGCTGCTCTGGAAGCCGATGCGCCGCGGAGCCCCGGAGGAGAACGCCAGGAGCGCGGACTTATAGAGCGCCTGAAAATCTATCGCGCAGGTATATTGCGCGGCGCGCAGTTTGGTGACGGTGCTGGCAATGCCGGCGGCGCTCTTGCGGTCCACGGAAATTATTTCATTCAGATCGGGATTGCCTTCGAGGAGGCGCTGCCACTTGGGGTCAATCGCCCAGTCTATGCGCGCTTCAGGGAATGCGTCGCGCAGGACGGAGGCGGCGGGCAGCGCGTGAATCACGTCGCCGAGGGAGCCCAGGCGAACCAGGAGGAAGCGCTGGTCAGCCATTGCCAGGCTCATCGCCCCGGTCGTCGCCCTGGACGTCTGCGCGGCGGCGGAAGCGCGCCAGTAAATCGCGCGTGGAATGATCTTTGGGATCGCCGACAATGGCGACGCGAATGCCAAGGATGGCGGCAAGCTCGCGTTCCGGGACGGTGTCCGCGGTATAGTCGGTGCCCTTGGCGTGCACGTCTGGTTGGAGTTCGCGGAGCAATGAATTAACGTCGAGCTCGTCGAAGATGACGACGTAATCCACGGAGCGCAGCGCCGCCACCAATGCCGCGCGGGCGCGTTCGGTGAGGATCGGGCGGCCATCACCTTTTAGTTGGCGCGTGCTGGAATCGGAATTGAGTCCTACCACCAAAAGATCTCCCTCGGCGCGCGCAGCTTGCAGGTAGCGGACGTGGCCCACGTGGAGGAGATCGAAAACACCGTTGGCGAAGACGATTTTGCGGCTGTTGCGGCGGTGCTCTTCCAGTATCGAGTGCAGTCCTTCGCGGGAAACAATTTTTTCGCGGGTGTCCATCGGTTTGTCAGTGCGGGGCCGTGGCGTCCTGGCGCAGGGCCGCCTCGAGTTCGGAACGGGTAATGGTAGCCGTGCGCCGCTTCATCACCACCAGGCCACCGGCATAGTTCGCTAGATGCGCGGCTTCGAGATAGGTAGCACCGGCAGCGACGGCTAGGGTGAAAACGGCGATTACGGTGTCGCCAGCACCGGTGACGTCCACGGGCGAGTCGGATCCGTAGATCGGGATGTGGCGCGGCGGGCGATTGCGTTCGAAGACGGCCATGCCGTCTTTGCCGCGCGTGACCAATAGCGCTTCGAGGCTAAGATCGCGTAGGGCGCGCTGACCTAGCTCGTCTAATTTTGCAGTGTCGGTGCCGACACGCGCCTGATAAGCGGCTTCGACTTCGGGCTCGTTGGGAGTGGCGGCGGTGACGCCTGCGTCGCGATATTCGAGAAGGCGGTAGCGGGAATCGAGCATCAGGCGCCTGTCTTTGAGAGTTTTTACGAGCGCGGGAGAAGCGGCGCCAAAACCGTAGTCGGAGACCAGGATGGCGTCGGCGCGGGCGGCGATTTGGCGCGCTTTGCTGGCGAGCGCGGCTGCGATTTTTGGCGCGACGCCTGCTTGCGGTTCGCGATCCACGCGCAGGACTTGCTGCTCAGTGGTGTGCGTCCAACCGGCGAGGTAGCGCGTCTTGGTGGTGGTGGCCCAATCGCGCGCGCGGAGGATGCCGGAGACGTTGATGCGTTTGCGGCGAAGGTGTTCGAGGAGTTTGCGGCCGCCTTCGTCATCGCCCACGACGCCTACGGGCAAAACTCGGGCGCCCAGTTCCGCGAGATTGTTGGCGGCGTTGGCTGCGCCGCCGGGATAGGTTTCGCTGCGGCGATGGCGGAGGATCAGGACCGGGGCTTCACGCGATACACGGGAAATTTCGCCGGAGACGAATTCGTCGAGGACGAAATCGCCTACTACGCCGATGGTTTGGCGCGAGAAGATGGAGACCAGGTCGAGGAGACGGGTGAGGTCAACTGTGGGGTCGTTGGCCGCTTGCGATGCGATGCCGCGCACGGCGGATAACTTAGCTGGCTTGCGTTTTGCTGGTTTCAATCAGGCTCCCAGATTACGGCGCAGAGTTCGTTTGCCACGATTACAAAATTGCGCGCGAGGCGAGCCTCGCACCCTATGATCAAGCTAGGACTAAACTTCTCACGGCCGCCCTTCGTTCCTCAGGATAAAGAAGCAACCGCGCTCCCGGATGACCGTGCCTGTTCTTCGAGTGCGGGAGCTTGCGCCCGCCTTCGCATGGCGAGGCTTCCCTCGCCGACTGGCGGCGCTGCCGGCCCACTCCGGGATGACCGTCGCGAAAAGTATCACAGGAAACTTGGATGCGGCAACGCGCGGCGGAGTCAGCCTTGCTGGACCCGCGACAATTATGACTTCGGGTCGTTACGAGATCCGGCTAGTGCCAGCAGCCGGCTCCAGAATTCGGCTTCGCGGTCAATGCGCATCGAGATTGCGCAATAGAATATTGGCATTTGGGCGCGATGGATTGCGTGCAAATTGTAGAGATCTTTTTCCGTGCAGATCAGGCCGGCGGCTCCGGCTGCGGACGCTTCGCGCAGGAGGCTTTGATCGTCCTGATCGGTGAAGCGGTGATGATCGGGGAAGAATTTGTGGCCGACGATTTCGAGCCCCCACGCTCGCAGATCGGCGAGGAAGGCTGCCGGGTTCCCGATTGCGCAGAAGGCGAAGAGTTTTCCCAGCGCGGCCGGGGCGACGTTTCCGCCGGGTTGGCCCTCGTTGAAGTTACGGATGGCGTCGAGCTGCGGGCGCGCGTAGCAAATGGGAGCTTCGGTTTCGCGGCGGATGGCGGCTTCGATTGCCGGAGCGTGACTGCTGCGCGTAATCACCACGATGTCGGCACGCGCGAGCGCCGAACGCGCTTCGCGCAGGCGTCCGGCGGGCAACAGGCGGCCACCACCGAAAGGGTTCGCAGCGTCAATCAGCACGATATTTACGTCGCGGGCGAGCTGCAGATGCTGGAAGCCATCATCGAGTACGAAATAATCTACGCCGCGCTTTGCGAGTGCGGTGCCGTTCGCGTAGCGATCCGGCCCGACGCCAAATGCCACGCGCTCGCCAAGCCGCGTCTGCATCATCCGGACTTCGTCGCTGGTTGAACCGCTCGATGACGCGTCGGTCCCTTTGCGTGCCGCGCTTGGGCGGCCACGGTATCCGCGCGTGAGAATTCCCACGCTCTTGCCTTCGGAGGCCATGCGCTCGGCGATCCACAGCACCATCGGAGTTTTGCCGGTGCCTCCGACAGTAAGATTTCCGACGCTGATTACTGTGCCGGTCAGACGCCGCGGCTTCAGGATGCCTCGACGATAGGCGCGAGCGCGAAGGTGTGTGGCCGCGCCGTACAGCAGCGAAAACGGCGAGAGCAGGATTTCTGCGAGGGTCACGCGGCGTTTCCCTTGGCGGATTCGTTCAAGATGGCGGCGATACGCTCGAGCGAGCGTTCGGTGGCCCCGCGGTTGCGCTCGGGAATGGCCCGCGCGAGTGTGCCCATGCGCTGGCGCATCGTTTCATCCTGGATCAATTGAATCCACACTTTTCCGAGTCCCTGGCCTGACGTAACTTGCACGCCTGCGTGCGCGTCAAGGAATTGGTCGGCCATTTCGCGGAAGTTTTCCATGGAGGCGCCGAATATGGGCGGGCGCGCGAACCAGGCCGGCTCAAGAATGTTGTGGCCGCCAGAGGGAACGAGCGAGCCACCCACAAACACGGCGTCCGCAAGCGAATATAGGCCGGCCAGCTCGCCGATGGAATCGAGCAGCAGCACGTCGGTGTCGTCGTCCAGAGACGCGGCGGAATCCAATTGGCTGCGGCGCACAACTTTCCAGCCGCCCGCGGCGACAATTCCGCCCGCAGCATCAAATTGCGCGGGCTTGCGCGGCGCGAGAATCAGCAGGGTGTGGCGCCACTGGCGCTGAACGACATCGTAGGCCGCGAGAACCGCGTCCTCTTCCCCTTCGACGACGCTTCCGGCGACCAGCACTGGCCAACGTTCCTGGCGGCGGATCTGCTCGTCGAGCCAAGTGCCGAAGCGTCCGATGGCGGGCGGCTCGGCGTCATATTTCAGGTTGCCGGTGACCTCGATGCGATCTTCATCGGCGCCCATGGCAAGCAGGCGCGCGGAATCTTCGGCGGATTGCGTCAGAAACAGTTCCGCGTCGCGCATGGTGCGGGCGAAAAATGCGCCGACGAGAAATTCCCAGCGTTGAAAGCGCGCGAAGGACTTTTCGGAGATGCGCGCGTTGGCGAATATCACCGGGACTCCGGCGCGACGGGCTTCCCGCAGAAAATTCGGCCAGATTTCGGTTTCCATGATGATCACCAGCGCGGGCCGGATCGCGCGCAACGCGCGGCGCACCGGCACCACCCAATCGAGCGGAAAGTAGAAGATGCCGTCGGCGGACTGCAGGCGTTCGCGCGCGAGGCGCTGGCCGGTTTCCGTGGTGGTGGAGACGAAAATCGCGCGTCCGGGAAAGCGGCGTTGCAAGCCTTCGACGAGCGGCTTCGCGGCCAGGACTTCGCCGACGGATACGGCGTGAATCCAGATTGGACCTGCGCTAGGACCTGTCGCGTTCGAGCCAGCGGCGGCGCGGGCGGCGATTTCGGGCGGCAGGCTGCCGAGGCGTTCGCGCAGGGCGCGCGCGGGCTCGCCGGCGCGCCAGCCACGCAGCGCGAAATACGGCGCGAGGATGAACATTCCGGCTGCCGTCAAAATGCGATAAAAGAAATACATGCGGTAGGTGTCGCGCGCGCCCCGAATGGCGCTTTGCCCCGCGCAAGCCCAGTATTATAGTGGCACCCTGCATGAAACGCGCACAACTTCCGGCAGCGCAGAGGCATCGCACAGGAAGATGAAAAAGCCTTTATATCGTGCGTTGACGTTCGCTGTCTTGATTTGCGCCGGCACCACCGCCACGAGCGCTCAGAACAAGCCCGCGGCCGGGAAAGTGCAGCAGGCTACTCCGGACGCGACCGCGACGCTAGCGCACGATAACCACGACGGATTGACGATCCTGGCCGACCCTTATACCGATAAACTGCGCGGCAAGGAAAAATTCGGCAAGGCGAATCCGCTGGACGTGGGAGTCCTGCCGGTTGAAGTTTTTTTGCGCAACGAATCTGACCATCCGATCCAGGTGAACCTCAACACCATTCAGCTGGAGGTCCATCTGCGGAATGGCAGCAGGCAGGAGATTGATTGGCTCAGCCCGGAGGATGTGGCTGCGCTGATCGCGCATCCGGGCGGCGCCGCGCCATCGCAGCCGCGCCGGATTGCGGGCATCCCGCTGCCGAGCGGCGACAAGAAGGCGGACAAGCTGGCGGAGATTTTACGGCCGCTTACGCTGGATTCCGATACGGTGGCGCCGATGAGTTCCCTGCACGGCTTTCTTTATTTTGATGTAAACCACGATCCCGACCTGGCCGCGAGATCGGTGCTCTATGTTCCAGACGTGGTGGTGATTCCCACCAAGAAAACTTTGATGTTCTACGAAGTGCCGCTGGGCAAGCCCGCACAACCGTAGCCGCGATACGCACGAACGCTTCCAGAATCCAAAGCAACTGGCCCGCATCCAAAGGTGGGTCCGGGTTCGCTTCGTAACTCAGCTCAGTTCGGTCGAGCTGGCGGCGATTCCGTCGCTTTCTGATTACTACTCAATCTAAATATCAATCGCGGAACGAGGAGAAGAGAAATGGGTAAGCTTGCAGGGAAAGTGGCTGTCGTTACCGGAGCATCGAAGGGCATCGGGGCGGGAATCGCCCAGGCGCTGGCGGGGGAAGGCGCGTCCGTGGTGGTCAATTATGCTTCCAGCAAGGCTGGGGCGGAAAAGGTGGTCGCGGCGATTACCGCGGCGGGCGGAAAGGCCGTCGCGGTGGGCGGCGATGTTTCGAAAGCCGCCGACGCCAAGAGCATCATTGACGCGGCGATCAAAAATTATGGCCGGCTCGACATTCTCGTGAACAACTCCGGAGTGTATGAATTCGCGCCGCTCGAGGCCGTCACCGAAGAGAGCTTCCACAAGATCTTCAATATTAATGTGCTCGGCGCAATCCTGACTACGCAGGCGGCGGCGAAGCATCTGAGCGAGGGCGGCAGCATCATCAATATCGGGTCCGGAGTGAGCCGGCTGACGCCCGCGAACTCGACGGTTTACACGGCCAGCAAGGGCGCTTTGGACGCGATTACCGGAGTGCTGGCGCGGGAACTGGGCCCGCGGAAAATTCGCGTGAATACGATCAACCCGGGAATGGTCGCGACCGAGGGAACGCAGAGCGGCGGGTTTCTCGGGTCTGAGTTCGAGAAGGCATTGATCGCGCAGGCGCCGCTTGGACGCACTGGCAAGGTTGGCGATATTGCGCCGATCGCCGTGTTTCTTGCGTCGGATGAGTCTGGGTGGCTTACTGGCGAGCAACTTCTCGCTACTGGCGGCATCCGGTGATTGGTTCGGGCGAGGCAAGCCCGTCGTCGCGGGTACGCCTCGCCCCCTGCGTCCGTTGACTACGCTGCCGACCGCGGCCTAAGATGTGCGCCACATGGCGCGCTCCATGTTTGCGGCAACCAAAGAACCAGGCCCTGCCGCGCTAATCGCCACCATAGTTCTCAACGGGCCAATTGACACCAAGCCCGCGGCCCACTGCACTACCATTGAATTTGCCAGCCTGCGCAAAGCATCATGAGTGAACTTCGCGAAAAGTCCGTGGCGTTCCAGCAAGCGCTATTGAAAAGCGAACGTCTGCGCATTCTGATCGTGCTCGGCGCGATTGCCGCGGCGTTCACGGTGCGAACGATTCGGACTGCCGTCCTCTTTAATCGTGAAGATGTCCGCCTGTGGATGCTCACTTCCCTGGTCCTGGCGTTGTTCGTCGGATATGAGTTCTGGATGTTGCGCGCGGTGAAGCGCGCGATCGCGGCCAGCGGCGACATTGCAAAACTGACCTGGATCATCAATGTGCTGGTGGAGACTTCCCTGCCGGCCTTAGCGATTGCGTTGGTTACGAGTGCTTCCATTGATCCCGCCTATAGGCCGCTGGCGAATCCGGCCGTGCTGATATTTTTCGTGTTCATCATCCTTTCCACTTTGCGCCTGAATCCCGTGGCCAGCGCGCTTTCCGGAATCGTTGCGGCAATCACTTACCTGGCCGCGGCAATGTATCTGGGCTGGAAACCGACTCTCGGCGGAGGCGCGTCGCTCCTTTCGCCCCAGAAGACCGTATTCAGCTTTGCCATCACGATGGTCGTCGCCGGCTTCGTGGCCGCGGCAGTGGCCGGCGAAATCCGGAAACAGGTGGAAGCAGCTCTGCGTGAAGCGGAATTACAGCGCCAAGTGGACAAGCTGGAGCACGATCTGGAAGTGGCGCGCTCCATTCAGCAATCTCTACTTCCCACGTCCATGCCCGAGGTCGCGAGCTGGGATATTGCCGGATGGAATCAACCGGCGGACCAAACCGGAGGAGATTATTACGATTGGCAGCAGCTGCCAGATGGCAGGGTGCTGCTGGTCCTGGCGGACGTGACCGGCCACGGCATTGCGAGCGCTTTGCTGGCGGTTATCTGCCGAGCGTACGAGAGAGCGAATTTCACCGGCGAGAACGAATTGCTGGTCGCGATGGAGCGTATCAACGCCGCGATTTCCGCGGACCTCAGCGAGGGACGTTTTGTGACCTTCGTGGCGGCCGTTTGCGGCCCAAATAGTTCGCGCGTCGAGCTGCTTTCCGCCGGACACGGGCCGCTCTTCCTTTATCTCTTGAAAGAAGACCGCTTCGACGCGATGGATGCGCAAGGATTGCCGCTGGGCATTTCACCGAGCTTGATTTCCGAGCCGCCGCTGATTCTGGAGCTCAATCCGGGCGATTTGCTGGTGCTGGCGACCGATGGGTTCTTTGAATGGGCGGACGCGCGAGACGAGCAATTCGGCGCAAAGAGGCTCGAGGAAACCGTTCGCCGAGCGCGGGAAAAATCCTCGAGTGAGATTATCGCGACGCTCTACAAAGCCGTTATAGATTTTTCAGGCGGCACCAAACAGCAGGACGACCTGACGGCCATCGTTATCAAGCGGACGTAGAACGTTGGGAACGGGGCCGCACCAAGATGCCTCCGACGGCAGATGGATCCAACGAACATTTGTCGCAGCGGTTCGAAGATTTCTGGCGAGCGAGAGTTATTGGTTAGCCCATGCGGGCGATTACTACGGTGATGTCGTCGGCTTGCTCGGGAGTACCGGCCCATTGTTCTGCGGCGGCGATCAGATTTTCGGCGATGCGCTGCGGCGGCATGCTGCGTTGGCGCAGGATTTCTTCTTTCAGACGCTGCATGCCGAATTCCTCGCCATAGACGTTTTCTGGTTCGGTGAGGCCGTCGCTGAAGGCCACCAGCAAGCTTCCCGGTTCGACCTTGATGCTGCCCTGGGTGTAAGGACAATCCTCGAACATTCCAATTACAGTGCCGCCCTCGCTAAGTCCCTGTACTTTGTCTCCGGAAACGAAAAACGGAGCGAGGTGGCCGGCGTTTGTGTAGGTCAGCATCCTGCTGGCGACATCGAAGACGGCGTAAAAGAATGTGGCGTAGCGATCGTCCGAAGTATTGCGGAAGACGTGACGGTTCAAGCGCGAGACCAGCTCGGCGGTGCCGCAATTGCCATCGAGCGAGGCCTGGCTGCGCAGCGCGGCCTGCAAACTGGCCATCAGCAGCGCGGCAAAAATTCCCTTCCCGCTGATATCCGCGAGCGCGATACCCACGCAATCCTGCCCGGTGCGGATGAAATCGTAGTAATCGCCGCTGACGACGCGCGCGGGACGGCAGATGGCGGCGAGTTCCAGTCCGGGCAGCGCCGGCAAGACTTGCGGAAATAGCTGCGACTGCACTTCGCGGGCGATGGCGATTTCGTTTTCAAGTTTCTGGCGCTTGCTTTGCTCTTCGATCAGCTCGGAGATGGAACTGGTCATTTCGTTGAAGGATTCACCGAGCGCGCCGAGCTGATCGCGTTGGTGCACGTGGATGCGCTGCGCGAAGTCGCCGCGGCGGACGTTCAGAGTGGCTTCATACAAGTCGCCGACGGCGCGCGTGATCGTACGAGTGAGCACGATTCCCGTAATCAGCGCGGCGATTTCCAGCGCCAGGAAAATCACGGCGGCGGCGATCAGCGCGAGCTCCAGCAACGGTCCGATCTCGCCCACCGAACTGAACAGGCGCTGATTGAGGGAGGAAGCGCGCATCGCGAACGTAGCCAGTACCGCGTCCGGCGCGTCTTGCGATTGCTGGCCGACGTGCTTCAGTTCGATGGTGGAAACGCCTCCGATGCGCACATCGAACCAATTCGCAGCCGCAGCGAGAGGATGGCGGCGGCTGGCAATCTGGTCGCCGGGTACGAAAACCTTGCCATTGAAAGTCAAGGACGCCCCTGGCGCGGTGGATTGGTTCGCCGGGCGCAGCGGAATAATTTGAATGGGCCCGATATCCTGCGGAAAGCTGTCGAGAAATGCAGGATTGAGCGGAGTGCCGACGACCAGGTAGAAAGGCCCGGCGGCGCCAGTCTTTTCAACAGCGGCGGCGACCCAGATTTTTCCGTCGAATTCGACCAGGCCGGCAAATGGCTGGCCATTATTTTGCTGGAGCAGACGCTGGCCGCGATTGGGGAAGACGCGAAAATCGGGCCATTCGCGGCGGGCCGCTTCAATCAAGTTCGCGACGCCGGGCTTCGCGAGAATCGCTTCGCTGGTGGGAGACGCGCCCATGGCGGCCTCTTGTTCCACGGCGCCCGCAAGGGCGTCAGCATCGGCGGAAATGGTGCTGATGCGCGCCTGCAAGTCGTCATGAAATATGTGCGCGCCGAGCTGCAGATAGAGGCCGTAAGCCGCGAGTCCGACCATGGAGAGCAGCAGGATCACCGGAACGACCGCGATGAAAACGTACACGACGATGAGGCGATTGCGCAGCGTCCACATGAATTTCGTGCGGAACCAGGGCACCAGCCGGACGAGGATGTAGATTGCCGCGAGGAAACCGAGGAAGCCGATGAATCCTGATAGCGGAACGGGTTCGCCGAACGCGGCGATGACGCGCACAGCGACGTACAGAGCGATGACCACGAGCGCGACGCGGTCCAGCGGCGTGATGTGCCGCAGAAAGACGAATAACCGGCGAGGTGAAAGTCGGTTCACGTGAATTAGTCTCAGGCGTTAGAAGAATAGCCGACGCGCGGCGGATATGGAAGGTGCGCGCCGCGGCCGTGCGACGTCATCCTGAGCGCAGCGAAGGATCTCTCTTCGTCTTCTCTTTGTCGCAGCGCGTCACGCGGCCACTGCCCCTCGCGTTATTGCGCGCTGCGATCTATCTGCTGGACGCGGCTGTGGTGCCGACTGTAAGCAAAATACACCACCAGCCCAATGACCAGCCAGATGACCAGGCGGGCCCAGTTCACCCAGCCGAGGTTGACCATCATGTACACATTGATGGCCACGCCGAGCGCGGGGATCAACGGAACTAAGGGCGTGCGGAACGGGCGAGGCTGATTGGGATTGGTGCGGCGCAGAACGATCACGGCCATGCAGACGATGACGAAGGCGAGCAGCGTGCCGATATTCACCATTTTCCCGAGCTGATCAATCGGCGTCACGCTGCCGACGATCGCGGCAAGCAGGCCGACGAGAATCGTGGTTTTGTACGGCGTGCGAAATTTGGGATGGATGGCGGCGAAGAACTTGCGCGGCAGCAAGCCGTCGTTGGCCATGGAATAGAGCACGCGCGTCTGGCCCAGGAGCATCACCAGCATCACGCTGGTAAGCCCGGCAAGCGCGCCCGCGGTGATTACGGTGGAAGCGGTGTTCAGGCCGTGATCGAGAAAAGCAACGGCCAGCGGCGCCTCGATGTTGATGGACCTCCAGGGCACCATGCCGGTAAGCACAAAGGCCACCAGGATGTACAGAACCGTGCAGGCCACCAGCGAGGCGATGATGCCGATGGGCAAATCGCGTTGCGGGTTCTTGGCTTCCTGCGCTGTGGTGGAAACGGCGTCGAATCCGATGTAGGCAAAAAAGATGTAGGCGGCTGCCTTCCAGATCCCGCCGACGCCCATCGGCGCGAATTCGGCCCAACTGTGCCCTATGTTCGTGCTGTCCACATACTTCAGACCCAGGATGATCACGAACAGGACGACGCTGACCTTGATGACCACGATGGTGGCGTTGAAGTTGGCGCTTTCCTTGATGCCCACCACCAGAACCGCGGTGATGATGAGCGCGATGACAAAGGCCGGCAGGTTGAAGCCAAAGTCGAAACCGAATATGCGCGGCGCGGCGACCAGATCGTGCGCTTGCTGGAGCATAGCCGACGACGGCACGGCGAGAATCGCCTGCACGCGATCGGAAAACGCTTTGGTGGTGATGCCGAGAGAGGGGTCGGCGGCGTGGACCTGGGCCCGCGCTAATACGTTTTCGGCTGTCGCGAGCGCCGTCCAGTGGTCATAGGCGAGCCACAGCGGCATCTTCAGGTGAAAAATCTGAAGCAATTCAACGAAGTGGTTCGACCAGCCCGAGGAGACGGTGCTGGCGCCCATGGCGTATTCCAGCGTCAGGTCCCATCCGATGATCCACGCGAGCAATTCGCCCAGCGCGGCGTACGCATAGGTGTACGCGCTGCCCGCGAGCGGAATCATTGCCGCGAACTCCGCGTAGCACAATCCCGCCAGGACGCATCCGAAGCCCGAAACGATGAAGGATATGGTGAGCGCTGGTCCAGCGTAGGTAGCTCCCAATCCTGTCATCACGAAAATTCCCGCACCGATCACTGCTCCGACGCCGAGCGCGGTAAGCGAAAGCGGGCCGAGCGTCCGCTTCAACGTGTGCTCGCCGGTGTCCGCCGCTTCGCGAAGCAGCATGTCCATGGGCTTCTTTTTGAACAGCGGATTGCTCATTCGCAGTGTTCTCCTTCGAGTGGAGGTGTTCACTGGTGCGAAACGGCGCCACAGATGAACACTGATGAACACAAATAAAAGCAAAATATTTCAGATACAAACTACCATTGCCCGCAAATACAAGGCGCTGAAAACAACGGGCGCGGCATGCCGCGCCCCTACGAAATCTGCGCAGCGTCCGACTTCCCTGCTTGTTTCCAGAGCAAGTACACCGGAACCCCCAGTAGAACTATGATCAGGCCCGGCCAAGTGTACTGCGGCTTATAACGCAAGAGCTGAATTTCGATGAATACGGCCATCACGAGATAAAGCGCCGGAAGAAACGGGTAGCCGAACGCTTTGTAGGGGCGCTCCATGTCCGGGCGCTTCCAGCGCAGGATGAACAGGCCGCTGAGCGTCAGGATGTAAAAGATCAAGACGGCAAAAATCAGGAAATCGAGCAACTGGCTATAGGTGCCGGACAAACACAGAATCGCGGCCCAGATGCACTGCACGATCAGCGCGGCTCCAGGTGCGTGGTATTTGTTTACCTTGCCGACTGATTTGAAAAAGAGCCGGTCTTTCGACATGGCGTAGTAAATGCGCGCGCCTGAAAGGATCAGCCCG
This sequence comes from uncultured Acidobacteriota bacterium, assembly GCA_963804655.1. Lineage (GTDB taxonomy): Bacteria > Acidobacteriota > Terriglobia > Acidiferrales > UBA7541 > Palsa-295. The sequence continues at coordinate 1,164,253 of CAWDRE010000006.1, forward strand.
TTATTGCAGCCAAAGCCGGAAACCAGAATCGCGATCGCCATCACGATGGCGCCCGCCGGGCCGAAGATTACTTCGGCGACGGCGGTGCCCACGCGGCCGTCGGCGGCGAATTCGATGCCGCGCGCGAGAGCCGTTACGCCGTGGGGATCGCCCGAGATGGGCAGGACGCGCAGATATGCCAGGTTCGCCAGGGTGTAGAGCACGATCACCGTGCCGGCGCCCAGCGCGAGCGAGAGCGGCAGATTGCGGCTGGGATTTTTCACTTCGGCGGCAGTGAAGGTAATGTTGTTCCAGGCGTCAGCGGCAAAAAGTGCTCCCACCATGGCGACGGCGACGAGCGTGATGGTCCCGATGAACGCGGTGGGATGGTCGGTCGGATACGGATGCATCGCCCAGAGACCCGCATTACGCCAGAAACCGGTGAAGTTGGCTTGACGCGCGATGGCGGTGGAAAACCAGCAGCCGACGGCGACCAGCGCCACCAGTGAGCCGACCTTGGCGACCGTGAAAATATTCTGGACGATTTTTCCGATGCGCAGGCCGCGGGTATTGATCCAGGTAAGCAGGACGATGGAAGCGATGGCGAGAAGATTCTGGCGGTTCAGGCCGACGTTGTAAGGACCCAGGCTGCCAAACCAGAATTGCCAAGGGCCTACGGTGCCCAGTTTCCAGATCCACTGCGTTGCGGAAAACCAGGGAACCATCACGGCGGTGAATTTCGCGAACGCGATGGCGACAGCGGCGATGGTGGCCGTCTGGATCACGAGCAGCATGGTCCAGCCGTAGAGAAATCCCCAGAGCGGGCCGAGCGATTCGCGGAGATAGACGTATTGGCCGCCGGCGTGCGGCATGGCTGCGGCGAGTTCGCCGTAGCTCAGCGCGCCGATGATGGTCATGATTCCGGCGACGACCCAGACGGTGAGTAGCAGGCCCGGGCTTTGCACCTGATGCGCGATGTCGGCGGAGACGATGAAGATGCCGGAGCCAATCATCGAGCCGCAGACAATCATGGTGGAATCGAACAGGCCGAGGCCTTTGACTAGCTCCGGCTGCTTGATTGCGGCTGTGACGCCGCCGATTGTTTGCGTTTGTTCCGCCAAGAAACTCCTCTGACCTGCCTGAACGAAAACTTTGGTTGCGACTTTGCTTCTCGCCGGTGCTGGCAGCGGCGCGTGCCGCGACCGTGCAATGTCATCCTGAGCTCAGCGAAGGATCCCTCTTCGTCTTCTGTTTGTCGTGGCGCGTCACGCGGCCCTTTACTGCTTGTTGCTGCGCGTCGCGATCGAATTTTTCGCGATCGCCAGATACTCTCTGGCGCGCTGCGCCGGGTCGCGCGCCATTGCCAAATCGCTGATCACCGCTACGGAATCCGCGCCGGCGTGAAAAACTTCACCGGCGGACTGTACTGTGATGCCCCCGATGGCTACAAGAGGTTTCCGAGTTATTTTGCGGGCTGCGCGCAGAAGCTCGAGGCCCACGACGGGGTCCGGCTTTACCTTGGTGCTGGTCGGAAAGACAGGCCCCACAGCAATATAATCCGCCGAAGTCAGGTCGGCCGCGCGCAATTGGTCGAGGTTGTGTGTCGAAACCCCCACCCACCGCGGCGGCGGGCAGATTTTGCGCGCTTCCACGACCGGCAAATCTTCCTGGCCCACATGCACTCCTTGCGCGCCGGCGATGGCCGCGATGTCCGGTCGGTCGTTGACGATCACGCGAACGGGATGGCTGGCGAGGCGCTGGAGCAAAGCGCGCGCGAGCTCGTGAAAATGCCGTGCGGAGATATTTTTCGCGCGCAATTGGATGAGTTCGACGCCGGCGGCCGCGAGTTTTTCGGCGAAGAGGAGCAGGGATTCGGATGGCTGGTCGGGGATAGCGTCGAGTATCGCGTAGAGCGCGGGAAACAACCCCTCCGGCGCGCTCTTATTTGGCTGCGGCGGCAACCGGACGGTCCAGGAAGTGCGTGTCAAATTTTCCAGCGATGAAATCAGGATCGGCCAGAATGCGTTTGTGCAGCGCGATGGTGGTTTTGATGCCTTCGACCACAAAGCCGTCCAGTGCGCCGTGCATGCGCGCAATCGCTTCGGCGCGATTGTCTCCGTGCGCGATGATTTTCGCGATCAGCGAATCGTAATAGGGAGGAATCACGCCGTCGGCGTAGCAGGCAGTGTCCACGCGAATGCCCGGGCCTCCCGGAACGCGGAACGCGGTGATGCGCCCCGCGGAAGGAGTGAACGTTTCGGGATCTTCCGCGTTGATGCGGCATTCGATGGCGTGACCGCGGAACTCAATGGGCGCCAGGATGTCGGAGAGTTTCTCACCGGCGGCGACGCGAATTTGCGATTTCACCAGGTCCACGCCGGTAACCATTTCCGTGACGGGATGCTCGACCTGAATGCGCGCGTTCATTTCGATGAAATACAACTGGCCGGATTCTTCGCGCAGGAATTCCACGGTACCGGCGCTGGAGTAGCCGAGATTTTTGAGCGCATCCACCACTTGCTTGCCGATACGCTTGCGCGTGGCGGGATCCACGGCGAGCGAGGGCGATTCCTCGAGAACTTTCTGGTGGCGGCGCTGCAGCGAACACTCGCGCTCGCCAAGATGAATCACGTTGCCGTGCTTGTCTCCGAGCACTTGAAATTCGATGTGCCGGGGATGCTCGATGAGCTTTTCCATGTACACGTTGGGACTGCCGAAGGCCTGTTCGGCTTCGCTGCGCGCGGTCTGATAGAGGGAAATCAGTTCGCGGCTGTGGCGCACAATGCGCATGCCGCGGCCTCCGCCGCCTTCCGCTGCTTTGATCATTACGGGGTAGCCGATTTCCAAGGCGATTTTTTTGGCGCTCTCTTCGTCGGCAACCACGCCGGGACTGCCGGGAATGATCGGGAGCCCGGCTTCTTTCATAGCTTCGCGCGCCTTATCTTTTTCGCCCATCAGGCGGATGGCTTCGGGCGAAGGGCCGATGAAAGTGATGTGCGAGGCTTCGCAGACTTCGGCAAAGTTGGCGTTCTCGGAAAGAAAGCCGTAGCCGGGATGGATCGCGTCCACATTGGCGATTTCCGCGGCGCTGATGACTTGCGGGATATTCAGGTAACTTTCGCTGCTGCGCGGAGGGCCGATGCAGATGGCTTCATCGGCGAAGCGGACGTGCAAGGAATTGCGGTCGGCCTCGGAGTACACGGCGACGGTCTTGACGCCCAGTTCCCGGCAGGCGGAAAGAATGCGCAGGGCGATTTCGCCGCGATTGGCAATCAGAATTTTTCGGAACATTTTGCTCGAAGATAAATTAAATACACGTCATTAGTGGAAAGCAAAACCGCCGCCTGCGGCGGGTCTACGGTATGCCGCGTCCCTACCAAACCCACGCTTGGCTATTTTTTCCGGTGCGGGCGAATGCCGAAGAGCGCTTCGCCGTATTCCACCGGATGGCCATTCTCCACAAAAATCCGGACGACTTCGCCCGCGACGTCGGATTCAATCTCGTTCATCAATTTCATGGCTTCGATGATGCAAAGCACCTGGCCGGATTCCACTTTCGCGCCGATCGCGACGAAAGGCTCGGTGCCGGGGCTGGCTGAAGTGTAGAAGGTGCCCACAATCGGAGACTTCACGATGTGCAGGTCCTCGGAGTGCGCGGCGTCCGCAGCGGCCTCGCGCGCCGGAGCGGCCTGCGCGGGCGGCGCGCTGCGGCTGGCGTGCGGCGCTCCGGAAGCAATGACGATTTCCGGAGGCTGCAGCGCGTGCAGCGGCGCCGCATGCGACGACGGCTTCTTCAAGCGGATGCGAAAGCCTTCGCGCTCGTATTCGAATTCCTCGAGTTCGTGCTTCTGCATGAATGCGAGGATGCGTTCGATTTCCGGAAAATCCACGCTGTGGGCGTGGGAGTCCGGCTGTGATCCTGAATTCGATTTTTTCGCCATTTAGAGTTCTAGAAAATCCCGGGAAGCGCTGGTCAGATCCTGGGCCCCGTGGGCCGTCACTACCACATCGTCCTCGATGCGGATGCCGCCAAGACCCTCGATATATACACCCGGCTCGACGGTAATGACCATACTCTCTTCCAGCAAGGTCTCTTCGCCCATGCCCAGACGCGGCATTTCATGCACTTCGATTCCCAACCCGTGCCCTGTGCTGTGGGTGAAATAACGGACGAAACGATGGCGCCGCAGAACCCTGCGCGCCGCAGAGTCCACATCGCAGGCCTTAGCGCCCGGCCGAATGGCAGCCTTGGCCGCCAGTTGCGCCTCCAGAACCGCGCCGTAGAGCCCGCGTACCCTGCCTGCAGCCCGCCCCAGGAAAACGGTACGAGTCATATCGCTGCAGTAGCCGCGCAGTATAGCACCCTGGTCAAGGACGACCAACTCGTTTTTCTTGAGCAGCTTGGGCGTGGGCTGGGCGTGCGGCCAGGCGGAGCGGGGGCCGGAGGCGACGATGGTTTCAAAGGATGGACCGCTCGCGCCGCGCAGCTTCATGGCGCTTTCCAGGGCCGCGGCCACGGCTAGTTCGGAGACGCCGGGCCGGACATCACTGAGCGCTGCGGACCAAACATCGCTGATCAGGAGGGCCGCCTCGCGCATTAGGGCGAGTTCTCCGGCGTCCTTCACGGCTCGCAGCCTCTCAACCGCGCCCGCCACAGGAACCCAGCGCACACGGGCTCCAGAGCAGGATTGCAGCGCGTCTTTCTGGGCGACCGTCAATTGCGCGGGAGCGTAGCCGATGCGCAAGCGTCCACGCGTGCGGCGCAGGCTCTCGCCGACGGCGCGAATGAGCCCGTGGCGCGCGATCGTCACGCCGGCGTCATGCACTTCTTCGCGGGCTTGCAAGGTGTAGCGGCTGTCGGTAAAAAGTGTGGCGCGCGAGGATTCGATCAGCAGGATCGCGGCGCTGCCGCTGAATCCGCACAGGTAGCGAATATTGGGCAAGTGGGTGACGAGCAGCGCGTCCGCGTGAGCTCTAGAAAGAGAAAGCCGGAGCCGATGGATTCGGCTCCGGCCTGAATTCAAGGAAACGGATTTCTGGGCCACGTCCTGGTTCAGAACCCCTTTCTTCCCTGCGACTGCTAGCCCGGCAGAATGCGCGGGGTTAGGAAGAAGAGCAGTTCCTGAGCCGTGGAGCTGACCGTGGTGTGCTTGAACAGATTGCCCACCACCGGCAAGCTGCCGAGCAGCGGCACCTGCTGAATGTCGGTGCGCTGTTGCGTGACGATCACGCCGCCGATCACCACCGTGCCGCCATCCGCCACCAGGACTTTCGAGTTCGCTTCCTGGGTGTCAATGGCCGGAATGCCCTGCACGCGCGGGATCGAGGAGTCAATCTGGTCATTCTTCACGTCCACGTCCATGTAGATGGTGCCTTCCGCGGTGATTTGCGGGGTAACGTCAAGCTCCAGCACGGCGTCCACGAATTGCACGGAGACGGTGTTGTTGACCACGGTTTGCACCGGGATCTTGGTTCCTTGCTTGACGATCGCCTTCTGGTTGTTCTGGGTGACGACCTTCGGCTTGGAGATCAGTTTGCCGACGCCGCGCTCTTCGGCCGCGGTGATGATTTCGTCGAGAGCAAACTTGCCGTTCTGGAAAATGTAGCTGAAGCCGCTGGTCGGCGTCGCCGCGCCCAAGTTGGTCAGCAAAGGCAGCGAACCGCTGGTGTTGGGCGGGACGGTGGTGCTGGTGCAATTGTTGCCGACGCAGAACGGCGGAGCCGGATAGTGCGTGACCGGGCTGGTTCCAACGGCGGTGGCGCCGCCCAAGGTGCTATTGCCGGAACCGAGCGCCGCTGCCAGTTCGGTGCCGATTTCGCGCGAGAACGAGCGGTTGGCGGCGACCACGCGGGCTTCGATTTCCACCTGCTGCGATTTGCGGTCTAGCTGGCGCAGCAAGTTATCGAGGACCGGCAGAACAGCCGGAATGTCGCGAATGATTAAGGTGTTGGAACGGCTATCCGCCAGGATATCTCCGCGCGATGAGAGGAACTTCTTCATCGTGGGCACCAGGTCAGTGGCCTTGGCGTAGCTGAGAACGCGCGTGGTGGTGACCACGTCGGCGGCCTCGGCCTGGGCCTTAGCCAGTTCGCGATTCTGGTCCGCTTCCCTCTTCAAAGTTTCCTTGGTGGCGATGCGCAGAACGTTGCCATCGAGCTGCTTATCAAGATCGTTGTTCTTGAGCACGATGTCCAGCGCCTGATCCCACGGCACATCGTCGAGAACGATCGTCAGAGTGCCCTTCACGGCAGGGTCCACCACGACGTTCAGGCCGCTGATTTCGTGAATCAGCCGGAAGAAATCGCGCAGGTCCACATCTTTCAGGTTCACGGAAATCGGTTCACCGGAATACTTTCCGGCCGGAGCGGCCGCAGGAGTCTGCGTCGCGCCGGAAGCATCCGGGCCCGCCCCAGGAGTGCTGATGGTGGGCTGGCTGGTTTCGGTGTAGCCGGTGTTCGGCGAATTGGATATCGGCGCAGCCGCGGCGGTGACCGGCTTAGCGGCAGGCGGATCCGCCACATGCGGCGTCGCGACTGGGGCAGGCGCCGCAAGCGCGGCAGATGTTTGCGTCAAAGCGCTGGGCAGCACGGCTACCGGCGCCGGCACGTTCGCAGGCGCAACTTCCGGAGCTGTGGACTTCGTCGTGGTGACATCCGCAGGCTGAGGAGCCGCTGCAGGCGTGGACTTCACGGCGCCAGCGGGCGCTCCGCTCGAAGCTGCCACTGAAAATGCCACGGTGACCGCGTTGTCGGTCGAATTGACGTCAAAGTGCGCCGGCTGGCGCAGGTCAATCACAACGCGCGACACTTCCGGAGTAAATTGCGCGAGGCGAATTTCCTTCACCGGGTCCAAATTGCTGGCGATACTCTTTTCGGAAGTTTTCAGGTGCGCTCCCGCAAAATCCAGGACGATGCGGTCCGGATTATGCAGGCGCAACACGTGGTAGGTGAGCTTGCTGCTGCCCACGACGTTCACTTCCGTCTGTTCGCCGTTCTGGGCCAGGTTCACTTGCTCGATGGCTTCGAAACTGGTTGCAGGCGTCTTGAGTTCGGACGTCTTGGTGGAGACCGGCTTCACGGAAGCAGCGGCCGGCTGAATCGCTGGCGCGGCGGCCGCGGGCTGCACGGAAGCGTCGGCATTGCCGTTGGCTGAAACGAAGAGCGTCAGTTCCTTATCGCCATTGCGCTCCAGGCGAGGCTGTACGCCGGGCCGCACCAGGATTTCCAGGCGCACCACGGACTTTTGACCGGCGGAGTACGTCGTCACGCGATAGCTCTTCACGAGCTCCGAGGGCACGATGCGCGCTCCCGCCGAATCACCCGCCGAGACGCCGGTCAGGTCGAGCACGTAGAGGCTCTCACTGGGGCGATAGGTGGTGTATTCGAAGGGACCGTTGGCCTGAGCATCCAGGGTCACGGCGCCGTCTTTCACCACCGCTTTTACGTGCACCACCGGCGCATCACTGGCCGAGAGTGCTCCATTCGTCAGAATCAGGGCTGCCGCCACCAACGCAGTCAGGCCCCACGCCCTCCGCATAATCCTCATTGCTGCTCTCCTGCACTCGGGTAGATTCGCTTCGTAACCAAACGCTCGACAGGCTTCCCGAAAGCATCTTTAGAGTTTTCCTTGAACGTCACACCGTCCAGGCCGATCTTTTCCACATCGCCGTCGTACAGACGGTCCCCTTCACGAAGGAAATAAACGCGCTGGTCAGGATTAGAGACGACCGCGAGCATGCCGTTCGGCGAACTCACCGTCCCATCCACGTGCACCGTGGCCACCACCAGTCCAGCCTTGCCCGGAGGCAGAGGCGGGCCGGAGGTCTTGTGTTCATTGACGAGCGGCACGAATGGATCCCGCTTCCCCGCTTCGGTAATTTCGGGCTTGGCCGCGCCCGCACCGGCGTCCGCGGCGGGAGCGGCTGCCGGCGCGGCCGCAGCTGCTGCTTTGGCTTTGTGGCGAGTCTTCGTCGCCGGCTTGGCCTGCGCCCACACGCCTGGGACAAGGGAAACAGACAATGCCAGAGCGGTGAAAAGTGTCATCGATGTCCTAGCCAGTCTCATCGTATTCGCCCTATCGCTTCACCGGCGGTGCTCCCGGCGTGGTAGCAGTGGATGCCGGGGCATCTGCCGTCTTGGAAAAGAACGTCGTGATGGTCATATCACCCGTAACGGATGTTCCGGCCACCATGTGGAAATTGCTGGGCGGGCCGCCCTTGCTTCCGAGGCCCGTCAGCTTCAAGTCGCCCACGTTGATGATCCGGGACAATCTCCCGAGCTTCGAGAAAAAGTCGAGCACCGCGAAATACGGGCCGTCGGCCTGCACTTGAAAAGGCATCTCGAAATAAAAGGGTTTCTGGCCAATCGGCATGGCCTTCAGGCTGCGCACCGTCACTCCGGAACTGGCGGCCGCGCTCTGAATCATGATGATGAACTGATCCACCTGCTTGTCTTCCGGAACGATCGTCTGCAAGGTTGCCAGTTGCTTGGAAAGCGCATCCATCTCCGACTGCAATTCGGCGCGGCGCTGCTTGTACACGCGCAGGCTGGCGACTTCGGCGGAAAGAGGCTTTTCCTCTTGCTGAGCCTGCTCCAACTGGGTGCGCACGGTGTACACCGGAGAACCTGGAACGTAGAACCCGGCGGCGATCAGGACCACCGAAAGTCCCAGGAAAAACAGAGCTTGAAGCGGCCAGGGCCAATCTCTGAAAGCGGTAGCCATCGCTAACTCCTCCCCTTGGTCGCGGGCTGCGGGGACGCGGCAGGGCTGGCGGCCGTCTTAGCCTGGGGCTGCGTCGGCTGCGAGGCTGGCGGAGCGATCTCCGCCGACATTGTGAAACCGTACGTCGTCACCGACTTCACCACGTCGTCCTCTTTCGCCTCTTGGATCTCAATCTTGTCGAAGTAGCCGGAGCGCTTCAGCTGGGTGATGAGGTTGGCGACAGCGTTGACGCTGCCAGCTTCGCCGGCAATTTGCAGAGTGTTGCCCTTGCGGTCCAGCGAAGTGAGCCACACCTGGTCCACTCGCTGCACGGTATTGGCGACGTTCTGCAGCAATTCCTGCGCGCCGGCGCGGTTCTTCTGCAACTCTTCGATCACGTCAATGCGCGTCTGCAAAGCCTTTTTCTGGGTTTCAAACTGATCCACTTCCTGCTTCACTTGCTGCAGGCTGGTCTTCTCCGCTTTCAAGGAAGCGATGCGGGAGTTGGTGGCATCCAGTTCGCGCTTCTGCGAGAAGTAGGTGACGGAAAGCACCACAATCGCGATGGCCAAGGCCGCAATGCCCAGCAGGATCTGCAGCGTGGCTTCCAGCGGCACGGCTTGCTTGGTAGCTTTCGGACGGGCCTGGCCCAGTAGGTTAATCCGGATCATGGGGTGTCAAAACTCCTCAGCGCCAGGCCCACGGCGATTGCCAGGCGCGGCGCCAACTCACGGATCTGGCTTTCATCGTGACGCCCAGGATTGATTGCAATCTTTCGGAACGGGTAAAGCTCTTCGACCGGCATGGCAAATTCCTCTTTCAGCAAGTCCAGCAGGCCGGGAACCCGCGCCGTTCCGCCGGCGACGTAAATGCGGCGGATATTTTCGCCGCTGGCGGTCGCGCGGAAGAAGTCGAAGGTCTTCTGGATTTCCAGAATCAAGATGTCCGAGACGGAGCGCAGAATGGCGGCGCGTTGCTCTTCGTTGACGCCGGCCAGCGTGCCGCCCATCTTCAGCTTTTCGGCATCTTCGAAGCTGAGGTCCAATTCCTTCTGCAAAGCGTCGGTGTACTGGTTGCCGCCCACCGAAACGTCGCGCGTAAACAAAGGCGTCCACCCGCGGACGATATTGATATTCATTACGCTGGCGCCCACGTTCAAAAGCGCAACCACCTGCGAGGGATCCGGTTCGTAATTCACCTCGAAGCAGTTCTGCAGGGCGAAGGCGTCAATGTCCACCACCACCGGCGACTTGCCGGCCTGGGCCAGGACGTTGGTGTGGTTCAGAATCTTGTCTTTCTTCACGGCCACCAGCAGCACGTCCATTTGATTTTCGGTGGCTTCCAGCAATTGATGGCTCAGATTCACGTCGGCGATATCGAACGGGATGTGTTGGCTGGCTTCGGCTTGCACCCTGTCGAACAGTTCATCCTCGGTCATCAGCGGCATGCTGACGCGCTTTACGATCACCGAGTGTCCGGAAACCGAAGTAGCTACGTCCTTGGCCTTGATTTTCTGATTATCGAAGATGGAGACGATTTTCTCGGCGACCGAAGGAGCGTCCATGATGGCTCCGTCAACCACGGTGTCCTGCGCCAAGGTCTCGATCCCGTAACTGACCAGCTCGTAGCCCGCCTTCGTCTTCTTCAGCTCGACCGCTTTCACGGAACTCGAGCCGATATCCAGGCCGATTAAGGATTTCGTTTTCCCCAGATTGAACATCGCGCGGCCCCTCACTCCTTGCTCCGCCCCGCTTCGCAGGACGGACACGGCTTCGTCTGGTGCCTGAATATTTCTTTGGAAAAAATTCCCACGCCCCGCTTGCTGCTGCGCCCGTCCACCCGTTGAGGCGGCCGATTTCGGAGAGGGCCCGTTAGTACTGCTACTTCCGGTACCTTTCCGCTTTGTCCGTTTATTACATCCGCAGCGAAGAGTGTCAAGCAACGTGTTCCGCTGGTGTGCTATTGGTAAAACACGGTACCAACGTACAGGTAGGCGAAAAGGACAGGCTAAAAGGACAGGTAGGAGTGTCCGCAAACTACTCAGAAATTGCAGGAAAGCCCATAAAAGGCGAAGAAACGTGCGTTCGCTTTGCGTTTACTTTTTGTTCGGAGGGCTGATGCGCAGCTGTTGCCATATTGTGTCCACACGCTTTTTTGTTTCGCTATTCATTCTTATTTCGTCGGGCCAGCGGCCGGCAAAACCTTCCTCCGGCCACTTGCGCGTGGCGTCCACGCCCATCTTCGAGCCGTAATCCTGGCGACGCGCGGCGTGGTCGAGAGTGTCCACTGGACCCAGGACAAATTGAATGTCGCGCTCGGGATCAATGGCGCAGAGCGCCTTCCAAACGATCTCGCGCGGGTTGTGCAGGTCCACATCGTGGTCCACGACCACCACAACCTTGGTGAACATGGCCTGCCCCAGCGACCAGATCGCATTCATGATTTTGCGCGCTTGCCCCGGGTAGCTTTTGCGAATCGAGACGATCATTAGATTCTGAAAGATGCCCTCGGCGGGCATGGCTACGTCCACAATTTCCGGGTACTGCATCTTCATCACCGGCATAAAAATGCGCTCGATCGCGTGGCCCATAAAATAATCCTCTTGCGGAGGCGGGCCGACGATGGTCGTCAAGTACAGCGGATCCTTTTTGTGCGTGATGCACTGGATGTGGAACACGGGATATTGGCCCTCGAGCGAATAAAAGCCGGTGTGGTCGCCAAAGGGTCCTTCGGTGCGCATCTCACCTATTTCCACGTAGCCTTCGAGGATGATTTCGGCATTCGCCGGGACTTCCAGGTCCACGGTTTTGCACGCAACCAGTTCGACCGGATCTTTGCGCAGAAAACCGGAAAACAGAAATTCGTCCATGTCCGGCGGCACCGGCAAGATTCCGGCGAGCGCCGTGGAAGGGTCCGCGCCAATGGCGACGGCGACTTCCAGCTTGCCGTTGGGATTTTTTGCGCGGCTGTGGCGATAGTGATCCGCTCCGTGTTTCTGGGTTTGCCAGTGCATGCCGGTGGTGCGGCCGTCGAACACCTGCATGCGATAGCAGCCCACGTTGCGCTTGCCGTTTTCCGGATTCTTGGTGATGACCATGGGCCAGGTGATGTATCGTCCGCCATCCTGCGGCCAGCATTTCAGGATCGGGAAATAATCGAGTGAAAAATCGTCGGTGCGCACAACGTCCTGGCAATCGCCGCTGCGGACTACCTTCGGGAAAAACGAGCCGATCTCCGCGAGCTTCGGCAGCATTTTCACTTTTTCGAAAAGCCCTTGCGGCGATTGCATATCAAGGAAGGAATGAACGCGGGCAGCCACGTGTTCCAGGGAATCCACTTCCAGGGCCATGCACATGCGGCGTTCGGTGCCAACCAGATTGGTGACGGCGGGGACGCGCGAGCCCGTGGGGCGTTCGAAGAGCAGAGCGGGGCCGCCGGCTTTTACGGCGCGGTCGGAGATTTCCGTGATCTCCAGAACCGGGTCAACTTCGACGGAAATGCGGCGCAGCTCGTCATTTTTTTCCAGCTTGCGAAGAAAATCGCGCAGGTCTCGATACGCCACTGCCCCTCCCTCTTGCGTTGCTGCGGATGCGACGCTCGCACTCTAACACGGAGGCTCTAGGCGATGAAAACGTAGCGCGGCATGGGCTGCGGGACCTGTGCGTCGCACGACCGGGCGAGTGATTTAACACCCCGAGCGCGTCCGCGTAAACGCCGAACGCAGAGAAAGGCTCGGAGGACACGGACAAAACCGAGCATCACCGCAGCGACGCAGAGTGCATGGAGAAAGGCAAAGGCCGCGGTACGGAGACGCTCGGACTGCGTCGGAATAAACTCCAGGCGCAGAGAGATTGCCGATGCCGAAGCGCAGCTAGTTCTGGCCTACCGAGACTGGAATGGCGGTGACGGCGCCGTCGGCGCTGCCGCAGTTTTTCGCAGGCGCTGGCGGCCGCAAGAGTCTCGCTGCCATATCCCGATAACGACCTACCAGCGGATTATTTGAGCCGGAGGTGAGCGGGATACCGAGCGTGACCGCTTCGCTGACTTGGCGGAAATCGTTGGGAAGGCGCGCGAAGAAAGATTGTTTCACGTGCTTCTCGGATTTTGCCACCGGTTCGTCGTCATTCTGACGCCAGCGATTGATGATGATCTGAAAACGATTGCGGTCGAGTCCGGCGGAGTCCACTGCGTTCAGGTAACGTTCCAGCATTCCCAAAGCGAGGGCACTGGGCTCAGCGACCAGGAGAAGCGTGTCGGCGGTTTGCAAGACTCTGGCCCATTCCGCGGCGTTCACAAACCCCAGATCAACGACAACGAGATCGAATACATCGCGCGCGAGGTCCAGGATGCGCAGCAGCGCTTCGAGCGTTACCAATTGCCGCTGGTCGGCGCGCAGGGCCGCGTGCAGCGGCCCCGCAAGGATTTCGACGCCGGTCTTGTGCCGGGTAACGAGACTGGCCAAGAGGGATGCATCGAGACGCTCAACGCGCTCGAGCGCGTCGAGCAGCGTGAAGCGCGGTTGGAAATCAAGCATCAGCGAAATTTGCCCGAACGGGCGCGCGAACTCGATCAAGCCCACTCGTCGCTTCGTGAGTTGCGCCATGTGCACCGCAAGATTCAGCGCGACGGTGGTCGTCCCGACTCCGCCCTTTGACCCGGTGACAATGATGGAGCGCTCAGCCACGGCGCTGGCCTTCTGGCGCGAAGTGCGCCGACGAGTGCCCCAGCCGCGCCGCGGCTGATGATCGGAAAGGCCTCTGGGAGGAGCGGAGCAGCTTCAATGCAAACGTGGAGAGCCTCGGAAGCATTGCGCCTTCATCGTTGTACGGGTAAGCAGAATGAGGCGGCACATCTTGTTCATCGGCAAGGCTCAGGAATTCCTTACGGATACTTCGGCCTGAGTTGCGGTATCCTTTCGCGCCATACCCGTTTGCGAGACGTGAATTGCGATAGCGCAGGCGCGCCGCAGACCATCCCAGGGAGCTTACGATGAGCCCGCAGCATTTCTTCATGAAACTGATCCCGCCGCGACCGACCTTCGCGCTGGATATGACCGCCGAGGAACGAGCGCTGATGCAGGAGCATGTGAAGTACGTCGGCGAGGCATTCAGCAAAGGAAAGGTTTTGATCTATGGACCGGTGATGGACACGACCGGCGCATTTGGAATGGCCGTGGTGGAAATGTCCGATGCGGCGGAGGTGCAAAGATTCGGCGAAGAAGACCCTTCGGTGAAGGCAGGAATGAATACTTTTGAATTCTACCCGATGCGAGTGGGCCAAGCGCGCGCCAAGACTTGAACGCTTGGCCCGCGCCTTGGTCTTTTCGCGCGGGCGCTCGGTTATGTATAATCAACGCGGTGGTAGTGAGCGGGCGTCGTACAATGGCAGTATAGAAGCTTCCCAAGCTTCGGACACGGGTTCGATTCCCGTCGCCCGCTCCAATCAAACAAAGGCTTTCAAGCCGCTTCGGGGTTTTCCTTTTTTTCCGAAACTATTCTCACGCGTAAGCTACGCACGCTTTGAGATTACGAAGTGCGTCGTGTTCGGTGTGTGGACGTGTTCGGTGCACCGATAACCGAGTTTCGGCGCATCAATCCCTTCCAGGAGATTTTCTCCCGAACCGAGCAGGATCGGCGACAAGGCTAAGTGCATTTCGTCAATCAGTCCGGCGCGAAGGTATTGGCGAATCGTCGCGGCGCCGCCACCTAGCCGGATGTCGCGACCGTTCGCGACGTCACTAGCTCGCTTAAGCGCGGCGTGAATGCCATCGGTGACGAAGTGGAAGATCGTGCCTCCGGCCATTTCGATCGATCCGCGCGCGTAGTTGGTGAGCACGAAAACGGGAGTGTGGTACGGCGGATTGTCGCCCCACCAACCTTTCCACAGGTCGTCCGGCCAAGGTCCGCGGATCGGGCCGAACATGTTGCGGCCGATAATCCACGCTCCAATATTCGCAAAACCGCGCGCAGCGAAGTCGTCGTCAACGCCGGTAGCGCCGCCGTCTTTGCCATGGAGCTTTTGAAATGTGCGCGTGGCCAAAACCCATTCGTGCAATGCCTCGCCTCCGACGCCCAGAGGATGGGCCAGATCCTGATTAGGACCAGCACCGTAGCCGTCGAGGGAAATTGAGAAGCAGCGAACGTTAAGCCTGGACATGAATGCCACTCCTTTTTCGAATTTGTTAGCGGACCGAAATCGCGGGCCAGGATAAAAATGAATGCGACAGCCTTACGGCGATGGTCCATTGCCTCATGGAATTCCTCTTATACCACGCTCTCTCCCGCCGCCGTGCGGGCGGTCCCATGACTCCGTTACCAATCTTTGGACTGAACGATTAGAATGGACGGCTCGTGGACACGATCTATGCGGCGGCCTCGGGTAGGGCTAATCGCCGCTCGAAGCCCGAATTCTATCCGGCGAAAATTGAGGCAAGGAACCTTCATGATCAATAGACAGCGATCGGCTTGGTGCGCCATTAGTGTGCTGCTTTGCGCGGGCTTGGCGTGGAATTTCCTTAGCGCTCCGCGCGCGCGGGCGGCGAAAAGCTCTCGAGCGCAACAGACCGAGCAGCGCGAAGTGGCCATCACCGTGGACGATTTGCCCGGCGCGCTGCCGGGGAATGATTTTGCCTACGGCGACCTGAAGGAACTGCAGAAGATCAATCACGGGATTCCCGCGGTACTGAAAGCGCATCACGCCTGGGCGATCGGTTTCGTCAATGAACGCAAGCTGCAAGTGCGAGGCGAGCGCGACGCGCGCGCGGAATTGCTGCAAATGTGGCTGGACGCCGGACGCTTCCTCGGCAATCACACGTACTCGCACGCCGATTTCAGCACCACGCCGCTGCAGGAATACGAGGACGAAACGATTCGCGGCGAAGTGGTCACCAGCGCTTTACTGAAAGCCATCGGGCAGAAGGAGCAGTACTTCCGGCATCCGTATCTCGATACCGGCATGTCGCTGGACGTGAAAAACGCGTTCGATGCATTCCTGAAAGAACGCGGTTACACCATCGCACCGGTGACGATCGAGGACGCCGATTATGTCTTCAACGATGCGCTGGCGCACGCGTACGAGACGAAAGACAAAAAGCTGGCCGCAAAAGCGAAGAAGGAATATCTCGAATACGTGGACACGGTGTTTAATTACGGCGAGAGCGAATCAGCCAAATTGTTCGGGCGCCAGATACCGCAGGTCTTGCTAATCCACGATAACGAGCTCAATACCGAATGCCTGGACGCGCTTTTGACGAAGCTGGAGCAGCGCGGATATAAATTCATCCCGCTCGAACAAGCCATGACGGATCCCGCCTACGCGACGCCCGATCTGTGGGTCGGCACAGGCGTCTTGTGGATGGAGCGATGGAAAATAGCGATGGGGCTGAAGCCCGAGCCGGACAAAGGTCCGGATCCGCCGAAGTGGGCGTCCGACATTTTCGATCAGATGCGCAAAGAGCGGCAGAAGGAATAACTGCGACCAGGAGCGAACGGCGCGGCTGGCGAGGGTTTAGGCTAACGCTTGCGGGATCGCCTTCTTCCAGCGGCCCTGCGCTTTCAGAATCAGTTCCACCACTTCCCGGATAGCGCCTTCGCCGCCTTTGGCCACCGTCACATAGTGAGCGGCTCGTTTTACCTCCACCACGGCATTCGCGACCGCCACTCCCAGCCCCACGCGCTGCAAAATCGGCAGGTCCGGCAGGTCGTCACCCACGTAGGCGACTTCTTCATCCGTGACGCCCGCCCGCGTGAGAATGGCTTTGTACGATTCGAGTTTTTTCGGCATTCCCTGAATCACAAATTCCATGGACGCTTCGCGCGCGCGGCGCGCGGTTGCCGGAGAATCGCGGCCGGTGATCAGGCCGGTGCGAATGCCCATAATGCTGGCGAGCTTGATCCCGGCGCCGTCGTGCGCATGGAACATTTTCATTTCGGCGACGCTGCCATCAGGGAAAGTCTGCAGGCAGACGTAGCCGGGCGTCATGGTGCCGTCCACATCCATCAGCAGGACGCGGACGGACTTGGCGCGGCGCAACACCGGCGCGGGAAATTTTATTTCGCGTATGACCATTACTTGAATTCCTTGACCGCGAATATTCTAGAACAGTTGCAACGTCCACAAATCGTGCACGTGCAGCACGCCTTCCAGTTTTCCGCCGGCATCCACGATGAGCACGGAAGTGATTTTCTTTTCTTCCATCAGGCGCAGCGCGCTGGCCGCGAGTTCGGTGCGCGGCAGCGTGGCGGGATTTTTCGTCATGCAATCGCCCGCGGTGAGGTCCAGCACGTTTTCCGAGCGCTTTTGCATCATGCGGCGCAGATCCCCATCGGTGATGATGCCCAGCAGCTTTCCATCGGCATCGGTCACTGCGGCAAGGCCCAAGCCTTTGCGGCTCATCTCGTAGATTACCTCGGGCATTTTCGCCGTGGGCAGCACGCGCGGCGCCGCTTCGCCTGCGTGCATCAAGGATTCGACGCGGCGCAATTTTTTGCCGAGCCGCCCGCCGGGGTGCAACGCCGCGAAATCTTCTTCCTTGAAGCCGCGCCGCTCGAGCAGTGAGATTGCGAGCGCGTCGCCCATCGCCATGGCCGCCGCAGTGGAGGCCGTCGGCGCCAGATTCAGCGAGCAGGCCTCTTCTTTCACGGCGATATCGAGGACGATGTTGCTCGCGCCTGCGAGCGTAGAGCGTGGATTCGCGGTGAGCGTGATCAGCTGAACGCCGAGGCGCTTCACGGACTCTACCAGTTCGATCAGTTCCTGAGTTTCTCCGCTCGAGGAGATCGCCACAATTACGTCATCGCCGGTCAGCATGCCCAGGTCGCCGTGCAGCGCCTCCGACGCGTGCAGAAAAAGCGACGGAGTGCCGATGCTCGCGAAAGTGGCTGCGGTCTTGCGGCCGATCAGACCCGATTTGCCGAGTCCGGTGACTACCACCCGGCCCTTGCAGGTGTAAAGAAGTTCGACGGCCTTTTCGAAACGCTCGTCGAGACGCGCTATCAATCCCGCGATGGCTTCGGATTCGATGCGCAGGACGCGCTTCGCGGTGGTGAGGCTCATCGCGCGTCCCATTCGCGCGCGAGCGTCGAGAGTCGCAGGACTTTTTCCAGCAGCGGGCGAAATTCAGCCAGCGGCAGCGCGTTGGCACCATCCGAAAGCGCCTCGGGAGGATTGTCGTGCACCTCTAGAAATATTCCGTCGAGGCCCACGGCGGCTCCGGCGCGCGCCAGCGGCTCGATAAATTCCGGCTGGCCACCGCTGGACTTCCCTGCTCCCCCGGGCAATTGCACGGAATGGGTTACGTCAAAAACAATGGGATAACCGAATTTGCGCATGATCGGGAACGAGCGCATGTCCACCACTAGATTCTGGTAGCCGAACGAACTGCCCCGCTCGGTGAGAATAATTTTTTCGTTTCCGGTGCTGGCGATTTTTTCGGCGGCGTTGCCGATTTCCCAGGGCGAAAGGAATTGGCCTTTTTTTACGTTGACGACGCGCCCGGTGCGCCCGGCGGCCAGCAACAAATCCGTCTGGCGGCAGAGAAAGGCGGGGATCTGCAGGATATCGCAGACTTCCGCCGCCGGGCCCACCTGCGAAATGTCGTGCACGTCCGTCAGAATCGGCAACCCGGTGCACTTTTTTATTTCCGCCAGAATGCGCAGGCCTTCCACTAATTGCGGGCCGCGGAAAGAATTGAGCGACGAGCGATTGGCCTTGTCATAGGACGCTTTGAAGATGTACGGAATGCCCAGTTCGGAAGTGATTTCGCCGAGGCGCTCAGCCATGTTCATCGCGTGCGCTTCGCTCTCAATCACGCAGGGGCCGGCGATCAGAAATAGGGGCGCGTCGCCGCCAAAGCGGATTTTTCCGGCCGAAAAAGCGCGTGATGATTCCATCTATGTGGTTGCGCAGCGTGCGCGAGGAGACAGACTATTAGGGAACGCAGCGCTTTTCAACCGTGCAATTCTGGGGGATGCGATGAGTCGGGGTTGCGGTACTTTTCGGCGAAATTCAAACGCTCATGTAATGACCGCATCAACGATGAAGAAATCCACTATAACCCAAGCGCTTAGGTATATAGTAGGATCGTGAATGCCGACGGTTCTGCGATTCGGCGCCTTGCGCGTGGCCGTTTATCCCAACGACCATCGGCCGGCTCACGTGCACGTCATCGGGAAGGGATGCGAGGCAGTGTTCAATCTGAATTGCCCCGCCGGGCCGGTACGGCTTCGCGAGAATTACGGCTTCTCGCGCCCGGCGCTCACTCGGATGCAAAAGGCGCTGGCTAGCCATTTGGCGGTCTTGTGCAGAGCCTGGGAGGAAATTCATGGTATCGCGTGAAGAATTTGAGCGAGCGAACCGGCGCGCTAAGAACCTGCGCTCGGCATTCCCTTTGGCTTTAAGAGCGCGCTACGACCGGCGATTAGGGCGAGTGGAAATCCACCTCAGTTCAGGGCTCGACGTGGCGTTCTTGCCGCACGATGTGGAAGGCCTGGAAAATGCCAAGCCGTCGCAACTGGAAAAGGTCGAGATCAGTCCCTCCGGCCTCGGCTTGTATTTCCCGCAGCTCGACGCGGATATCTATTTGCCGGCTCTGTTGCAGGGATTCTTTGGGTCGAGACGATGGATGGCGGCGCGCCTGGGTGCCGCCGGAGGGAAATCAAGGAGCGCGGCGAAGGCTTCCGCTTCTCGAAGAAACGGCAAGCTGGGCGGCCGCCCCCGAACGCTGCGGGAGTCGTCAAACGCTGCGGACCGCCGCGATTAGCGCAACTGTAACCAAACTACCGCAGACACGCAGAGGGCGCAGAGAATTGATGCCGTCAGGCATTTCTCAACGTCCTCTGCGTCTCTGCGGTAAGCAGCATTTTCGGAACGGCAACACGAAGAAGCGACTAATCGGTGGCGGGATCGGCCGCGGCTACGCGCGATTCCGAGGAGACGCCCTGGCGGCGGTGGCGATTTTCCACGCTGGCGCGGATGAACGCGGCGAAAAGCGGATGCGGCGCAAGCGGTTTGGATTTGAATTCAGGATGGAACTGGCAGCCCAGAAACCACGGATGATCGGGAGCTTCCACGATTTCGACGTACACGCCATCCGGCGTGCGACCCGTGATGCGAAAGCCGGCGCGCGTGAGCGTCTCTTCATACTCGCAATTGAATTCGTAGCGGTGGCGATGACGTTCGGAAATTTCAAGCTGGCCGTAGGCCTTGTGCGCGAACGAGCCCGGCTCGATCTTGCACGGCCACGCGCCCAGCCGCATCGTGCCGCCCATTTCGTCCACGCCGAGCAGTTCGCGCAATTTGTAGATCACGCGATTGGGAGTGGATGGATCGAATTCAGTGCTGTCGGCGCGGTCAATGTGCGAAACCTGCCGGGCGTATTCGATCGTGGCGCATTGCATGCCCAGACAAATCCCGAAGAATGGGATTTTTTTCTCGCGCGCATACGTGATGGCGTGGACCATTCCGGCAATGCCGCGCTTGCCGAAGCCTCCCGGAACCAGGATCCCATCCACGTGACGCAGCAGACGTTCCGCGGTCGCCGGCGAATCAATTTCTTCGGCTTCAATCCATTCGATCACCACGCGCTGGCGATTCGCGAGCCCGCCGTGTCCCAAGGCTTCGCGCAAACTTTTGTACGCGTCTTCCAGCTGAACGTATTTGCCGACCACGCCGATGCGCACTTCGCCGGCAGGGTGCTCGAGGGTCTCGAGCATCGCGAGCCAACGGCTTAAATCGCGCGGCGGCGCTTCCAGGCGCAGCAGGCGCAGTATCTGCTCATCGAGCCCCTCGGCGGCGAGCGTCATCGGCACTTCGTAAATGTTGCTCACGTCCGGCGCAGAAATCACGCAGGCTTCGGCGACGTTGCAGAAAAGCGCGATCTTGGCTTTCAATTCGGCGGCCAGCTGGCGATCGCTGCGACAAATCAAAACGTCCGGCTGAATACCGATGCTGAGCAATTCCTTGACGCTGTGCTGCGTGGGCTTGGTCTTCAGTTCGCCCGCCGTGGGAATGAATGGCACCAGCGTGAGGTGCACGAAAATCACGTTTTCCGGGCCCAACTCCAGGCGCATCTGGCGAATCGCTTCCAGGAATGGCAATGATTCAATGTCGCCGACCGTGCCGCCAATTTCCACCAGAACAACGTCCACGCCTTCGGCCACTTTGCGGAAAGCGGATTTGATTTCGTCGGTGACGTGCGGGATCACCTGCACCGTCTTGCCCAGGTAATCGCCGCGGCGCTCTTTAGTGATGATGGATTCGTAGAAACGGCCGGTGGTCCAGTTGTGGTCGCGCGTGAGATGCGCGGAAGTGAAGCGTTCGTAGTGGCCCAGGTCCAGATCGGTCTCGGCGCCGTCGTCGGTTACGAACACTTCTCCGTGCTGGTACGGAGACATGGTGCCGGGATCAACGTTTAAGTAGGGATCGCACTTCTGGAGGGTGACGCGAAGGCCGCGGCTTTCCAGCAGGCAGCCCATGGAGGCCGCCGCAACGCCTTTTCCGAGAGAAGAAACCACGCCACCCGTCACAAAAATATATTTTGGGGCGGTCCGCAAGGTCCCTCGACTTCCTCCCGGAGAATCTGCGTACAAAACATTATGAAGAGAAACGCGGCGAGTGTCAAACTGCGATTTCGAATTGTGAAAATTAATTTTTATTCCTACGCCGCGAAGGAACTGCGTTTTCGGATTCAAAATTAGGGGCCGGGGCTAGGAGGACGCCGCAGTGGCGCAGAGTTCGCAGGGAAAACCGGCGAAAACGGCGCCGGCAATCTGCAATTCGCTCGTCGGTTTCAGGATTTCGCGCCGGCGCTCAGTAATTTCTCCACGCGCTCGACGTCTGCCGGCACATCCACGCTGACGGCGTCGTATTCCGTTTCGACCACATGAATCCGGAAGCCATTTTCGAGCCAGCGCAGCTGCTCGAGCTGCTCGACGCGCTCCAGCTCGCCCGGAGGCAAAGTGGGATATTCCAGCAGCGCGTCTCGACGATAACCGTACAAGCCGATGTGTTTCCAATGTTGCGCGGCGACGGCCGTGCCGGTATCCCGCACCCAAGGAATCGGCGCGCGCGAAAAATACAACGCGTTAGCGTCAAAATCCTGCACCACCTTCACCACATTCGGATCCATGATCTCGTTTTGTTGGGTGATTGCGGAGCATGGGGTGGCTAGCTGGATGGATTCGTCTTCAGCCATGGCAGCGGCTACCGCATCCAGCGTACCGGGATTGATGAGCGGCTCGTCGCCTTGGACGTTGATGTAGATGTCGGCGGCCAGGTGTGCCGCCACCTCGGCAACGCGGTCGGTACCGGTACGGTGATCGTGGCGGCTGAGCATCGCTTCCCCGCCGAATCCCTCGACGGCGCTCTTGATCCTTTGGTCTTCGGTGGCAACCACGATCCGCGAGGGCAGCTTGGCTCGGCGAACGCGCTCTACCACGTGCTGAATCATCGGCTTCCCGGCAATCAGCGCCAGCGGCTTGCCGGGAAACCGGCTGGAGGCGTGGCGCGCCGGAATCACCACCAGCACGTTGGGAGCTTCGGAATTCGTCATGGCAGAGGCTAGCCTTTCCCTAACCGGGAAATCTTAACACGGAGACGCCGCCGTGTTGCGCCGGCTCCAATGTTGCGAAAGGTCGCGCTTGCTTTGCGTTGGGCGGGTGGTAGAATCCTCCCAAGCGACCCGTCGAGCAAGCCCGGCGCTGGACGAGTCACGCGGCAGTGGTGGGGGCCTAGTTGAGACACCGCGCACCGGAGCCGGTTGCATACGCACCGTCGCCGCGAGTTTGCGCATTCCTTCTTTTTCTCGGCATCTTCCTGATCGCTTCCCCGGCTTGGTCACAAGTAGAAGGTCCCACGCGCGTTGAGAATCCGCAAAAAATCGAGAAGGGCAAATACCTCAAAGCCGAAACCGATATCGCGCTGGTGAACGTGTCGGTGATGGATCCCTACGGGCGATTGGTAACCGGACTTGAACAGGAGAATTTCCGCGTCTTCGAAGACAACGTCGAACAGGAAATTGTGCGCTTCTCCAGCGAAGATGTGCCGATTTCCATCGGCGTGATTTTCGACATGAGCGGCAGCATGGCGGACAAGATCGAAAAGTCGCGCCTGGCGGCGGTGCAGTTCTTCCGCACGGCGAACCCGCAGGACGAATTTTTCCTCATCAATTTCAATGACCGCGCGCAATTGGCCAGTTCCTTCACCGGCAGCGTGGAGGAATTGCAGAATCATTTGATGTTTACCGCGGCGCGCGGAGAAACCGCGCTGCTGGACGGCATTTATCTGGGCCTCAGCGAGATGAAAGGAGCACACAACACAAAGAAGGCGTTGCTCATCATATCGGACGGAGGCGATAATCATAGCCGGTACACGGAAACGGACATCCGCAAGTACGCGCGGGAAGCGGATGTGCAAATTTATGCCATCGGGCTGTATGAACCCGGAGGCGGTCCCACCACCGAAGAGCAGTTGGGTCCAACGTTGCTGGCGGATTTGACGCAAATGACCGGCGGCCGGACGTTCGCGGTCGGCAGCTTGAACGATTTGCCGGACATCGCCACTAAAATCAGCATGGAGTTGCGCAATCAATATGTGGTTGGATACAGACCAAGCGATCACGCTCACGACGGAAAGTGGCGAAAAATCAAAATCAAACTGCGCCCGCCCAAGGGACTGCCGCCGCTTACCGTTTATGCCAAGACCGGGTATTACGCGCCCGGCCATTAGGCATTTACTCCACAATATTTTCCTGACGCTGCTGCTCGCGACTTTCGCGGCTCCGCTCGCGCGCGCGCAGAACCCTTTTCCGAATCCCCTGCCTCCGCCTCCTCCTCCCGGCGCCGCCGGACAAAATGCACAGGTGGACCAGAGCCATCGGCTGACGTCCACGGTGGATTTGGTGGTGCTGCACGCGACGGTGGTGGACGACAAGGGCCAGTTCGTCCCCGGCTTGGCCGCCGATAACTTCCGGGTGTTTGAAGACAAAGTGGAACAGAAAATTTCGGTTTTCTCCAAAGAAGACATCCCGGTAACGATGGGCCTGGTGATTGATAATAGCGGCAGCATGCGGGAAAAACGCCCGCAAGTGAACGCCGCGGCGCTTTCCTTTGTGCGCACCAGCAATTCCGCTGATGAAGTCTTCGTCGTGAATTTCAACGACGAATACTATCTGGACCTGGACGAGGACTTCACCAGCAATCCGCAGGAACTGCACGACGCGCTGGAACGCATTGATACGCGCGGCAGCACGGCGCTCTACGACGCCATTATTGGGTCGCTGGACCATTTGAAGAAGGGGCACAAGGATAAGCGCGTATTGCTGGTGATCACCGACGGCGATGACGACGCCAGCCGCAAGGATTTTGCGTACACGGTGAAAGCGGCGGTGGAATCGAACGCGGTGATTTACGCCATCGGAGTTTTCAGCGACGACGACCGCAAAAACAATAAGAAAATGATTCGCAAGTCGAAGAAGGAATTGACCACCCTGGCGGAAGCGACTGGCGGGCTGGCGTTCTTTCCGGACCGGCTCGAGGACGTGGACCCGGTCTGCGTCCAGGTGGCGCACGATATCCGCAATCAATACACGCTGGGCTACTACCCGACCAATACGGCGAAGGACGGAACGTTCCGCGCCGTGAAAGTGGATTTGATTCCGCCTAAGGGCCGCAGCAAACTCACCGTAAGAACCCGCACCGGCTACTACGCGCAAAGAGCTTCGCAAGGCGACTAACAAAACTAGCGACGCGGGAGCTGGCCGCCGCACTCCTCGAACTGTGTTCTGACGTTGTCATCCCGAACGGTGTTCTTAAGTTGTCATCCCGACAGAGCGGCGCAGCCGCGACGAGGGACCTCTCTTCTCTTCTCTTCTCTTCTCTTCTCTTCTCTTCTCTTCTCTTCTGTTCTGTTCTGTTCTGTTCTCTTCTGTTCTTTTCGCGTAGTGTAATCAACCCGCGTTCGCTATTTCGTAAGCGCGCTCAGGAAACTTGCGCCGTGAGGGATTTTCCCGCCGAAGTTTTCCGCGATGGTCTGGCCCATGTCCGCAAGCGTCTCGCGCGTGCCCAGATTTACCCCGCCCTGCGCGCCCTTGCCGTAGGCAACAATCGGGACGTATTCGCGTGAATGATCCGTGGTCGGATTTACGGGGTCTGGATCGCAACCGTGATCCGCGGTGATCAGCAGCAGGTCCGTGGGCAGCAGCGCATCGAGGAAGGGCCCGAGCAGCGCGTCAAATTCCTCGAGCGAACGCGCGAATCCTTCCACATCTTTGCGGTGCCCGTAGAGCATGTCAAAATCCACCAGGTTCGCGAAGAGCAGGCCTTGCGGACGATCGGCGAGCGCATCCGTCAGCTTGCTCATGCCATCCGCGTTGTTCTTCGTAGTGACGTAATCGTCCACGCCGCGGCCATTGTAAATGTCGTGAATTTTGCCCACGCCGAAAACCGCAACTTTGCACTCGGCTAAGACATCGAGCAGCATCGGGCGCGGCGGTTCCACCGCGTAATCGTGGCGGCGCTCGGTGCGTTTGAAATTCCCGGGCCCGCCGTTGAAGGGCCGCGCGATTACTCGTCCCACGCGATTCGGTCCATCCAGCAATTTCCGCGCGATTTCGCACATGCGATAGAGTTCCGGCACGGGGATCACGTCTTCGTGCGCGGCGATTTGAAACACGCTGTCCCCGGAGGTGTACACGATCGGAAATCCGCTGCGCATATGCTCTTCGCCCAGCTCTTTCAGGATTTCCGTGCCGGACGCCGGCTTGTTGCCGAGAGTGCGGCGGCCGATCTGCCGCTCGAATTCTTCGATCAGCGATTTCGGAAAACCGTGTGGATAGACGGGAAACGCCTGATCGAGCCAGATGCCCGCCATTTCCCAGTGGCCCGTGGTGGTATCTTTTCCGGGCGAGCGCGTCGCGCCTTTGCCGTAACTTCCGACTGGACGCGCGGGCGCCGCGAGATGGTCGAGCGGTTTGATATTCGCAAGGCCCAGGCGCACCAGGTTCGGCAGCCGCAGCGGCCGCGAGCGCGCAATGTGTCCAAGCGTGTCGCGTCCCACGTCTCCGTAATCGCCGGCATCGGGTAGCTCTCCGATGCCCACGCTATCGAGCACGATCCAGATTACCCGCGCAAATCGCGCGCTCCCCTGCCCCACGAACGCCTCCGGGATGGTTTCGCGTCGCCGCGAAGTTCAGATTGTACTGCACGCGGGCGAATGAAGGATTGCAACACTCGTTTTGCCGGGTGGCGGTCCGCCCCGCCGCGTCGGCTCATTTTTTGCTGCGGATGGCTTCTTCGTAGGCAGCTTTGGCAATGCGGGCGATCACCATGTCGCGGGTGGCTTCATCCGCTCTGGAATCGGTAACGAAGATAGCGATCGCCAGGCGGCGGCCATCGGGCAGAGTAATCAAGCCGATGTCATTCGTGGCGAACGTGACGCCATTCTTGGTGCCCGAACTTCCTGTCTTATGCATCACGATCGTTCCGGATGGCAGCTCCCCCTTGATCCGCGCAGCCCCGGTGGATGTTTCCCGCATCCATTGCAAAAGCAATTGGGTGTGTTCGGCGGTGAGCGGCGAGTCGTCGCTGATGCGGCGCAGCAATTGAACCGCTCCCGCGGGTGCGAACCAGTTGCGATATTGCGCCGCAGGATCGCGCGCAAGGCCGTCTTCGCCATCCTCCAGGTGAAAACCTGTTACGCCGATCTCCTTCATATATTGGTCCACAGCAGCGGGACCGCCTACGATGCGTAGAACGATGTCCGCAGCCACGTTATCGCTTTCAGAAAGGGCCAGGCTGAGCAGGTCGCGCAAAGGGACTGCCACGTTCCCTTCGGGATACTTGTCCTGCAGCGGGCTGTGGGTATGTGGAAGGATGCGGTCGGAAGGAAGAAATCGCACAGGCTGACCCAGCGAGAGCTTCTCCTGTTCGACAAGATGCAGCGCCGTAACCGCTACCGGGAACTTGAAGACCGACTGCATGGGAGGATGCGCGTGTGGGTCGAGGTCGCAGTTCAAGCTCGAGTCCGGCAGAGCGCAAGCGACGGAAACTTTGCCGTGGGCGCCGGCAGCAATGTCGCGCACCTGCCGTTGCAGGGCCGTTTGTGCGAAGGCCGGAGCCGCAAGCAGCAAAAACGCCAGTGTCATCCGCATCCACGCACTATAGCAGACGCGGCGAAACCGCAAACGGCGCGTCACGGGCGCCGCGCGGCACTTACGACCACCGATTTGCCGCGGCTTGCGGTCCGGCGTATAATTTTGGGTTTACACACATGGCGACAGAACCCATAGGGAACCTCCCTCCTGATTCTGACAAGCCGGCCCCGCTCGCGGTGCGCTCCGCGAAGCCTGTTCCGGGCGATATCGAGGAAATCCGCGTCCGGGGCGCGCGCGTTCACAACCTGAAGAACATTGACTTCGTGATCCCGCACAACGCCATCACGGTGGTCACCGGAGTATCGGGCTCGGGCAAATCCAGCCTCGCTTTTGACACTTTGTATGCCGAAGGGCAGCGGCGCTACATCGAATCGCTTTCGGCGTACGCGCGGCAGTTCCTGGAACGCATCGAAAAGCCCGACGTGGACGAAATCACCGGAATCGCTCCGGCGATTTCGATCCGCCAGAAGAATTCCACGCGCAATCCGCGCTCGACCGTCGCGACCGCTACCGAGATTTACGATTATCTGCGCCTGCTTTACGCGCGCATCGGCCGCACCTTCTGCCTGCGCTGCGGCGAGGAAGTCCGCAAGGACTCCCTGGACGAAATCGCGTCGCGGGTTCTGGCGCTGCCTGCGGGACGTCGCTTCTACGTTCTGTATGAATTGAAGCTCACAGCCGACGCCGCCACCAACGCTCCGCAAGCGCCGCGCGCGCGCAAGCCGGTAAAGCCGGGACCGGAGACGGTTCGCGAAGCGCTGGTCAGTTTGCGCAAACGCGGATTCAACCGCATCTATCAAGCCGGCCGCGTATTCGAATTTTCCACGCCCGAAGAATTGTTGGACGTGGATTTCAGCAAGCCGGTGTACGTCGTGGTTGACCGGCTCGCGCTTTCCCCGGAAATTCGTTCCCGGCTGATGGATTCCATCGAAATCTGCTACCGCGAAGGCCGCGGCGAAGCCATTCTGGAATTTGTGCCGGATGCGCCGGACGGCGCGCCCGAGCGGATGGTCTTCAACGAGCGCTTCGAATGCAAAAAGTGCGGCGCCACGTACCAGGAGCCGGAGCCGCGGCTTTTTTCGTTCAATAATCCGTACGGCGCGTGCCCGCGCTGCCAGGGATTTGGCAACACCGTGGATTTCGATCTCGACCGCGTGGTTCCGGACAAAAGCAAGACACTCGCCGACGGCGCTATCGAGCCCTGGACCAAGCCGCGCTACCGCCAACTTGCCATGGACATGCGCCGCTACGCGCGCACCAAAGGCATTCCGGTGGACGTCCCGTTCCGCGAGCTCACCTCCGCCCAGCGCGCCGCCATTCTCGACGGCGACAAGAAGGAAGATTATCCCGGCGTGAAAGGCTTCTTCGGGTGGCTCGAGCGCAAGAAATACAAACTGCACGTGCGCGTTTTCCTCAGCCGCTACCGCGGCTACGCCACATGTCCGGACTGCGGCGGCACGCGGCTGCGCGCCGAAGCTCGCGCCGTGAAAATCGCGGGACGCTCGATCACCGAAGTCTGCCAGATGACGGTGAAGGAAGCGCGGCCCTTCTTTAACGCGTTGCAACTGACCGCATCCGAAGCCACCATCGTCGAAAAAGTCCTGGAAGAAATTCAGCAGCGCCTGCGCTTTCTTGATGACGTCGGCCTCGATTACCTCACGCTCGACCGGCTCACCTCCACACTTTCCGGCGGCGAAGCGCAACGCATCCAACTGGCTACTTCGCTGGGCTCCCATCTGGTGGGCGCGCTCTACGTGCTGGATGAGCCTTCGATCGGCCTGCATCCGCGCGATACGCATCGCCTGATTGAAATCCTGAAGGGCTTGCGCGATCTCGGCAATACGCTGCTGGTGGTGGAACACGATCCCGACACCATCCTGGCCGCCGATCACGTGCTGGATCTGGGTCCCGGCGCGGGCGAACACGGCGGCAAACTGATCTTTGCCGGCGCCCGCGACGCGATGATGAAGGATCCGCACTCGCTCACCGGCCGTTATTTGCGCGGCGAGCTGCGCATCGCTATTCCGGCCCGCCGCCGCAAGCCGCAAGGAAAATTCCTGAAGATTTTCGGCGCGCGCAGCCACAATTTGCAGGGCGTGGACGTGATGATCCCGCTTGGATTGCTCGTTGCCGTGACGGGCGTTTCAGGCTCCGGCAAGTCCACGCTGGTTTATGACGTCCTGTACAAAGCGCTGCAGGCCAAACGCACCGGCGGCAATTGGCGCGAGTGTTGCGACCGCCTGGAAGGCGACGCGGCGCTCACGGCCGTGGAGATGGTGGATCAATCGCCGATCGGGCGCACGCCGCGCTCGAATCCCGCTACTTACCTGAAGGCGTTCGATCCGATTCGCGAAGTTTTCGCGTCCACGCCCGAATCGAAAAAGCGCGGATTCACCGCGGGGCACTTTTCGTTCAACATTCCTGGTGGACGCTGCGAAGCCTGCCAGGGCGACGGTACCGTCACCGTGGAGATGCGCTTTCTCGCGGACGTGGAGTTGGTCTGCGAGGAGTGCCGCGGCACGCGCTACAAGAGCAGCGTGCTGGACGTGACCTACAAGGAAAAGAACATTCACGACGTGCTGCAAATGACGGTGCGCGAAGCGCTGGCATTTTTCGCCGCGCATCCCAAAGTCACTTCCAAGCTGCACGTGCTGGAAGAGGTCGGCTTGGGCTACCTGCGGCTCGGCCAATCGGGCACCACGCTTTCCGGCGGCGAAGCGCAACGTTTGAAACTGGCCGCGCATCTTACCCGGCAGGAAAATACCGGCATCCTGTATATCTTCGACGAGCCCACCACCGGCTTGCATTTCGATGATATACAGAAGCTGCTGACGGCTTTCCGGAAATTGATCGAGGGCGGCGCTTCCGTGCTGATCATCGAACACAATCTGGACGTGATTAAATCCGCGGACTGGATGATTGACCTCGGTCCGGAAGGCGGCGAAGCGGGCGGGCGCGTGGTCGCCGCGGGAACTCCCGAGCAGGTGGCGCGCAATCCGCAATCGCACACCGGAAAATTCCTGGCGCGCGTCTTGAATGCGTACAATGGCGTGAACCACGGCAATCACTCCAGCGAGCCCAAGACCGCCGCGCCACCGCTGAATCCACAGACCGAATGAAACGCGTCTCCAGGCCGCCGGCGTTTTTTCTATTCGCCGCCTTTCTCGGCGCCGCCGGCTTTACATCCGCGCAAACAGTCGGCACCTCCAAAAAAATCATTGCGGAAGATCCCGCCGCAGCGGAGCTGAATCGCCTGCTGGCCGCCGCGCAGGATGCCGTGAACCAGCAGGATTATGCGGCTGCAGCGCGCGACTATCAGGCTTACCTCGCGAAGAAACCCGACGATGCCGTGGTCCACTACGACCTCGGCTATGCGTACACCGCGCTGCAACGGCCCGCCGACGCCAAGGCCGAGTACGAAAAAGCGATTGCGCTCGACCCCAAGATGGCGTCCGCGTACCAGAATCTGGGATTGACCTTGATTCCCACCGATCCGGCGGCGGCCATCGAGCCGCTGCAGCACGCGGCTGACTTAATGCCGCAAGACGCGCGCACCAAGTGGCTGCTGGGCGTCGCGCTGGAGGCAGCCAAAAAAGACGTTTTGGCCATCGAACAATATGAAGCCGCCGCGAAGCTGGACCCCAAGAGCGTGGACATCCGCAATTCACTGGGGTTCGCGTTGCTGAAAAATGGGCGGGCGGCGGACGCCGAGTCGGCGTTTCGCCAGGCAATCGCGCTGCAACCGAGCGGCCAGGCAGCGAGCGAAGCTCACAGGGGGTTGCTCCAGGCGCTGCTGGCCGAGAAAAAAAATGATGAAGCGGCGACGGAACTGGGGTTGTACCTGGACGCTCATCCGAACGACCCGGCCATGCGGCTGGAGCACGCTTCCCTGCTGGTGGACGCGGGCAAGGACGATGACGCGCTGGCCGAACTCGATCGCGCCGCCGCCGCTGGCCCCGAATCTCTGCGCGCGCTGCGCCTGCGCGCTGTGATCTATTTTCGCAAGAAGCAGTACGACAACGCCGTGCCGGTATTGCTCAAGGCCATCGCGCTCGCGCCCAAGGATCAGGATCTTCCCGCGCAGCTCGGCCATGCGTACCTGGAAAAAAAGGACTTTCCAGACGCAGTGAACGAATTAGTGATCGCCATCAAAATGAACCCGGCTTCCAATGACGTGCTGGCCGACCTGGTGACCGCGGAATACTTGAATAAGAATTATCCGGCTGCGTTGCGCGGCTTGGACATTCTGGCGCAACGCGAAACGCTGCCCCTGGGAAGCTGGTTCGTCCGCGCCACTTGTTACGATAAACTGGGACAGCAGGCCCCGGCACTCGAGGCGTATCAGAAATTTCTGCAGTTGAACAAGGACTTGAACAGCGACATGTACTTCGAAGCCGCTGCACGCGCACGGACACTCACTCGCGAGCTCCAGGACAAGAAGAGGTAGTACATTGTTCGCAAAATACGGAGTCGGCTGGGCGGTTCTAATGATCGCGCTGGTTGCGAGTTCGGCCGTGGCACAGGACCGCGTGGCGGAGCTGCGGACCCGTTTCGCGAAAGAGACGAACCCGGTGCACAAAGCGAACATGGTGCCGCAGCTGGCGGACGCCGAATTCGGCGACATCCAGCGGCAGGTGGCGGCGGGAAATCTTGAGGAAGCAGCGGCCACCGCGGGGAAGCTGCGCGATGAGGCGCGGCTCGCCCAGGAGGCGTTGGATGGGAAGAAACGCGACGCCGAAAAGCATCCCGAAGGCTACCGCCAGTTACAGATTTCCGTGCGCGAGTCGGTGCGCCGGCTCAACGATATATTGATCGGCCTGGCGGGCGACGAGCAAAAGCCCTTCCAGGAAATTCGCGATGACCTGGAAAAAATTGACCGGCAACTGATTCACCAGCTTTTCCCGAATCGTCCGAGCGACGCCCCGCCGCCGACTAAGCCGGGATTTTAGGAGTCCGTTATGCGCTTTAGCACTTTGCTGTTCGCGATGTTCTCCGTGCTGCTGATGGCTTGGCCGGCTCACGCGCGCGCCGCCTCCAGGCAGGAACCGCAGAAAGATTACTTGAGCGATTCCGAGGCGGACAAAATCCGCGATGCGGTCACTCCTCCCGAACGCATCAAGCTGTACGTCTCCTTCGCCGACGACCGCCTGAAAAAATTCCAATACGAGCTGACCCGCACCACTCCCGAAGGCCGGCGCAGCGAAATTCTGAACGGCCTGCTGAACGATTACGTCGGATGCATGGACGACGCGGCCGACCAGATCGGGCTGGCGCGCGAAAAGCAGATTGATATTCGCGGCCAATTGAAGCTGATCGAATCGAAGGGTAAGGAATTTCTGGCGATCCTCGAAAAGTTCGATAAGGGCGGGCCGGAATACGATACTTACAAAGACACTTTGCAGGACGCCATCGAAGGAACCAAGGACGCCCTCGATGACGCGGACAAAGCCTCGAAGGAATTGACGCCCGTGCCGGTGCGGAGAAAACCCTCATGAAGCAGGAGCGCGCCAGGAATCTGGTGCCCGGCGGCGAGCGGATTTTTCAGCGTATTTATACGCGCCTGGGCTGCGAGGGCAGGCCGCCGCATTTCGTGGTCGAATACCATCCCTACACGGACTTAACGCACACCATTCGCCTGCGCGAGGATACCGCTTACGTGCGCTTGTCCGATGCGTTGGATGATGCTCCGCATCCGGTAGTTGAAGCTACGGCCGCGATTCTGCTCGG
The DNA here is from genome assembly GCA_963804655.1 of uncultured Acidobacteriota bacterium. Classification (GTDB taxonomy): domain Bacteria; phylum Acidobacteriota; class Terriglobia; order Acidiferrales; family UBA7541; genus Palsa-295. The sequence continues at coordinate 1,196,808 of CAWDRE010000006.1, forward strand.
GCGTCTGTATCGCCGGCAGCCTCCCAAGGAGCTGCTGGAGGCTTACCGGCAATTTTCCTATGCGGGTGCCACCCGCCGGCGATTGCTCACCTTGCGCCAGGGGCGCGCGCGGCGGATGGAACACCGGCCGGCCGGTACGCACCACAACCTCGACCAATTGTTCGACCGGCTGAACGCGCGCTATTTCCGGAGCGAGCTTGCGAAGCCGCGCTTGAGCTGGAGCAAGCGCGTCTGGAGCAGCTTGCTGGGCTGTTTCGATCCGGCTTTGCAGCAGATCGTCATCAATCGCCAACTCGATCGCGAAGGCGTGCCGGAATTTGTGGTGGCCTACGTGATGTATCACGAAATGCTGCACGTGAAGCATCCCATGCGCTTCGCGCGTTGCCGCCGCGAATCCCACGGCCCGGCATTTCGCAGGGAAGAAAAGAAGTTCGCGGATTACGGCCGCGCCATGAAGTTTCTCGACCGCTTCCCCGTGCGCTGACTGCCAAATCGTAAACAGCCTGCCGCGCGCCCGCCGCCGCACTCCCAGATTTCATGGCGCGCTAGCTATATATTTGGAGACGTGACGGAAATTGCCGTTACTTCTCGGCGGAAAGTTTTTCGATTTTCTTCTGAACTTTCTTCGCGTCGGGAGCGTTGGGCAGCACCTTGAGATATTCCTTGTAGTAGTGCACAGCTTCGGAGTTATCGCCCTTCTTCTCGTAGGCTTCGGCCAGCAATAATCGCGGCTTGGCGAAATTGGCGCGCAGGCGGATGGCGTCTTCAAACCGGGAAATGGCTGCGTCCGTATCGCCTTTGTGCAAATAGAAAGTGCCGACGTCTATGTCCTGCTGCGCGTGGAAGGGGTCCCAGGCCGGATCGTCTTCCGGAGGCAGCACGCCGGGCTTCGCAGCGTGCGCTTTGTCTTTCTTGGTCGAGTCGTCGTCGGGCGGCAGCACTTTCTTTGACGACGATTCCTGGCTTGAATCGTCCGGGCTCGCCGGCGGCGCGGGAGGCGGCTGCGTCTTCGCAGGTTGTTGCGGTTGTGGCTGCTGCTGCGCGGGCGTGGCCGGCTGCTGAGATTGCGGTGGCTGGTCCTGTTGGGCATAGCACGTGGACGCCGCCGGCAGCGCGGCCAGCGGCAAGATCAACAACGTCACTTTTAGACTTACTTTTGAGGTCCTTCCGCGCATCCGCCGTCCTCGCTGCTTTTAGATTGCGTTTGCTATCATGAAAGTTGCTTGCCGGGCCCTCGGCTGACGCTCAACGCCGCGCTCGCGCATTGATTATTGTAACTCGCCGCCATGGAACTCCGAGAAAAAGTCGCGCAACTCCCCACGCAGCCCGGGGTGTACCTGTTCCAGGACGCCGGCGGCACGATTCTCTACGTCGGGAAAGCCAATTCGCTGCGCAGCCGCGTCCGCTCGTATTTTCTGGAATCGAGCTGGCACGATGCCAAGACCGGCTCGCTGGTGCGCGAGATCGCGGACCTTGATTACATCGTCGTTGACAATCCCAAAGAAGCGCTGGCGCTGGAAAATAATCTCATCAAGCAGCACAAGCCGAAATTCAACGTCCTGCTGCGCGACGACAAAACCTATCCTTACATTCAGTACACCGCCTACGAAAAATATCCGCGCGTGTACGTGACGCGCCGGCTGAAAAAAGACGGCTCGATCTATTTTGGCCCGTACTTCCCGGCGCGCCTTGCCTACCAACTCGTGAATCTGATCCACAAACATTTCCTGGTCCCGTCGTGCACGGTGGACCTGACCCGCTCGCACGCGCGCCCTTGTTTGCAATATTACATTCACCGCTGCCTGGGCCCCTGCGTCGCGGGTCTGGTTACTGACGAACGCTACGCGGAGGCCGCGCGCGACGTGCGGCTATTCCTCGAAGGGCGCCGCAGTGACCTGGCGCACAGCCTTGAAAACCGCATGCAGCAAGCCTCGGAATCCGAGCGTTATGAAGAGGCCGCGGGCTATCGCGACCTGCTGCGCACTCTCGCCGAAATGGAAGAACGCCAGAAAATCGCCGCCGCGTCCGGCGACGACACCGACGTGCTGGCTTGGTATGCCGAGCCTCCGCAAGTGGCCGTGAATCTTTTCCATTTGCGCGGAGGGCGCGTGGTGGACCGGCGCGATTTCTACTGGGAAGATATGGACGAATTCAATCCCGCCGAATTTCTGCCGTCGCTGATAAAGCAGCTCTATCTCGATGCCGCTTATCTGCCGCGTTTCATCCACACGCCTATGGCTTTCGAGGATTGCACGCTGATTGAAGAAGTTCTGACGGAGAAGGCCGGGCATCGCGTGGAAATTCTGAATCCGCAACGCGGCCAGAAACACGCGTTCCTGGAGCTAGTGGAAAAGAACGCCCAGCATTCGTTCATTCAGCGCTTCCGCGTGCTCAAACCCAGTTCCGCCGCCATTGTTGACGCGCTGGAATCCGCGCTGGGCCTGCCCGAGCCGCCCAAACGCATCGAATGTTTCGATATTTCGCACATTCAGGGGTCCGACACAGTGGCTTCGATGGTGGTTTGGGAAGCGGGCCGCATGAAAAAATCCGATTACCGGAAATTCATCATTCGCGGCGAGGCCATGGCGGAAGGCAGCGAGAAATCCGCGGGAATCCTGCGCGATGATTTTGCCAGCATGCAGGAAGCCGTGGAGCGGCGGTACCAGCGCTTGCAGAAAGAAAACAAGCCCATGCCCAGCCTGATTTTGATTGATGGCGGCATCGGGCAATTGCACGCAGCCGCAAAAGCGCTGGAAAAGTTGGCCATCATCAATCAGCCGATGGTCAGCATCGCCAAAAAAGAGGAAATTCTTTACATCCTGGGCCGCGAAGACGAGCCTGTCGTGCTCGACCATCATTCGCCCGTGCTCCACTTGATCCAGCAGATTCGCGACGAGACGCATCGCTTCGCCGTCACGTTCCACCGCCAGCGCCGATCCAGCCGCCGCCTGCGCACATCGCTAACCGAGATCCCCGGCGTCGGCCCGCGCACGGCGCAAAAGCTGCTGCGCCGGTTCGGCAGCGTCACGCAATTGCAGAGCCTGAGCGTGGACGACCTCGCGGCCGAAGTGCCCCGCGCCCAAGCCCGGCGCGTCTTCGAGGCGCTGCACAACGGCGCGAAGCTTCCTCCGGCTCCTGGCGTCTGAACGCACACGTTTGCTTCGCGCGCCAACTCGCTCCCATCAGCTAGCACGCCTCCGCAGCGCTCGCCTCGCGGGCATTGCTTGCCTCGCTTGGGAAGCCTATGTTACTGTCGAGTTCGGAGGTGCCTGATGGGTGAAAATAATAACGTGGGATCGAAGGTCAGCTTTTTTCTGGTGGGATTGGGCATAGGAGCCTTGGTCGGCATTCTTTTCGCGCCGAAGTCCGGCGATGAGACCCGCGACTATCTTTCGAGCAAGGCCGATGAAGGGCGCGATTACGCGCAGAAGAAGGCCCGCGAGCTCCGGGAACGCGCCGAAGATCTGATCGAACGCAGCAAAGAGATCATGTCGCGCCAGAAAGATGCGCTTTCCACGGCTGTCGAAGCTGGAAAAGACACGTACAAGCGGGAATCCAAAGCTTCCTGAGCCACTACGAGGAGTTTCATGTCCGGCTGGGTAGAAGCTTTCATCGTCATCGCGGCGATAGCCATCGTCATACAGATGGCTATCCTCCTCGCGATGTTTGTGCAGCTCAAAACCTCCATCCAGGAATTCACGCGCATCGCCAATGACTTGCAGGGCCGCGTGGACCCCATCCTCACGCGCGTGAATCGCATTCTGGAAGATTCGGAAGGACGGATTTCCAGCGTGATGGGCGACGCCGCAGAAATCACGCGCCTCGCACGCGGCCAGGCCCAGAAGATGGACCGCATCTTCACCGAGACGATCGAGCGCCTGCGCATTCAGGTGATCCGCGCCGACCAGATCCTCACCGGCGCGCTCGAAGTGGTGGATGAAGCCGGCAGCAAATTCCGCAACACTTTGTGGGGACCCATCCGGCAAGCCTCCGCCGTGATGAAAGGCATCAAAGTGGGTCTCGACATTCTACGCAACCAGCAAGAGCGCCGGCCTGAGTCCGACGCCGCCGCCGAACAAGACGAAGAGCTATTCATCTGAAGTGGTTTTGCCGCCGGATGGAATCCAGTCTGCTCAGCAAAAATCATTCGCTAACTCGGGTTTTGTAGCGGCCGGTCACCTTCACCGGACCAGGCACCGTCACCGCGTCACCGAATCCAGCCGCCGCCCAGGACTTTTTCGCCTGAATAAAACACCGCAGCCTGCCCGGGGGTGATCGCGCGCTGAGGCTCGCAAAACGTGACCCGCGCGGTGGTCGCGTCGAGCGGCGTGAGTTCCGCTGCGGCGGGTTCGTGGCGATTGCGAATGCGGACCATTGCTTGCATCGGACCATCCGGCAACGCGTACGGAATCCAATTCACGTCGCGAACTTCGCACGTGCTGCTGCGCAATTCCTGGTCTTCGCCAATCACCAGGCGGTTTCGCGCGCGGTCCAAAGCCACCACGTACATCGGCCGCGCGGTCGAGATTCCCAGTCCGCGGCGCTGTCCCACTGTGTAGTGATGCAGGCCGTTGTGGCGGCCCAGCACTTCGCCCGACGTCGCAACGATTTCGCCGGAATCTTCCGGCAGTTTGCTTCCCTGCTCCTCCAAATATCCTTCGATAAACTTCACGTAATTCCCCGTCGGCACGAAACAGATTTCCTGGCTCTCCGGCTTCTCGGCTACTGGAACCTGCAAGCGCCGCGCGATTTCGCGGACTTCGTGCTTGGAAAGTTCCCCCAGCGGGAAGTCGGTGCGCGCCAGTTGCTCCTGGGTGAGGCCGAAAAGAAAGTAGGACTGGTCCTTCGATTCGTCCACCGCGCGCAGCAATTCGTAGCGGCCTGTTTCCGCATTGTGGCGGACTCGCGCGTAGTGGCCGGTGGCAATGCGCTCGGCGCCAATCTGCCGCGCGGTGACCAGCAATTGGTCGAACTTCACATGGTTGTTGCACATCGTGCACGGAATCGGCGTGCGCCCTGCGAGGTAATCATTCACGAACGGCTGAATCACGTTCAGCTCGAATTCCCGTTCGAAATTCACGACGTAAAACGGAATTCGCAGGTGCTCGGCCACGCGTCGCGCGTCGTAAACATCATCGTGCGAGCAGCAACGATGCTGCGCAGGGCCGCCGGCATTCTGCAGTTGCGGCAGGCGCCGCTGATTCCACAGCTGCATGGTGAGGCCCACAATCGCCTGTTCGCGTTCATGCAGGATCGCGGCGACTGTGGAGCTATCCACGCCACCGCTCATGGCCACGGCGACGGTGTTCGCGGCCGGCGCGGCTGATACGGGCGACGCATTCGCAGTGCTCAGCGCGCAATCAAGTTGTAAGGTCTGAGACATATAGGGATCGCAAAATATTGTAGCTGAATTCCCGCAAAACTTCCGGGGAGACTCGGGCGCTACGTCGCTGCGTGCACACTCAAGGGCGAAAGCGCGCGCAGTCGCTCGACCACCGCCGGAACGATTCGAATCGCTTGATCAATCTCTTCCGCCGTCGTCGGACGCCCCAGACTGAAACGCAAACTGGAACGCGCCTGATCGGGCGAAAGCCCAATCGCGGTGAGCACGTGCGAAGGTTCCACTGCGCCCGACGAGCACGCTGCGCCCGTGGAACAGGCAATGCCTTGCAGGTCGAGCGCGATGACCAGCGCTTCCCCTCCCGCCGCGTCAAACGACAAATTGCAAGTGTTCGCCACTCGCTGATGCGGATCGCCGTTCACGCGCACTCCCGGAAGCGAAAGCAACCCCGATTCGAACTTGTCACGCAGAGCGGCCACGCGAGCCGCGTCGGATTCCAAATTCCGAACGGCTAGCTCCGCGGCTTTTCCCAGACCGGCAATTCCCGGGACGTTCTCCGTGCCGGGCCGACGATCGCGTTCATGGTGGCCACCGTGAAAAATCGGTTCCAGCTCCGTGCCCGCGCGGACGTAGAGCGCGCCGACGCCCTTCGGCCCGTAAATTTTGTGCGCCGAAATGGAAAGCAAATCCACTCCCAGACGATTTACATCCAGCGCCAATTTCCCGGCGGCCTGCACCGCGTCGCAATGGAAATAGATGTTCTCCTCCGCGGCGATGCGGCCAATCTCTTCGATCGGCTGAATCGTGCCGATCTCGTTGTTCGCCAGCATCACACTGATGAGCACCGTTTCCGGGCGGATCGCCTCGCGAATTTCCTCGGGGTCAACGACGCCGTTAGCCCCTACGGGAACGTAGGTCACATTCACGCCCTGCTTTTCGAGGGCCTGAGCGGAATTCAAGACGGCGTGATGCTCGATAGTGGTGGTGATCATGTGCTTGCGTGGCTCTGCGCACGCCGTCACGATGCCGAAAAGCGCCAGATTGTCCGCTTCGGTACCGCCGCAGGTGAATACAATCTCCGCTGGCCTGGCCCCCAGCAACGCCGCGACAGATTCGCGTGCGGCGTCCACCGCGGATCGTCCGCGCTGCCCCGCCGAGTGAATCGAGCTCGCGTTCCCGAACGTGCCGCTGAAGTACGGCAGCATCGCGTCGAGGACCTCGCGGTCCACGGGCGTCGTCGCGTTGTAATCAAGGTAAATGCGCATCGCGGCAAAACTCTGATAATTCAGGATAACGGCAGCCGCAAGCGTGGTCAAGCTGCGCGCATTTTGTGGCATGCCGGGCGATTGCGGATGCCCGATTCCCGCCGGTGAGTAACTGTCAGGCGCAGCCTGCCTTGACACCGCCGCACGCCTCCGCTAGCGTCGAAGGACGCGGCATCAACGACGCAAACCATCACGCCGCGCGAATTACGGGGGCGAGACTTGGCGCGGCCAATTATCACTTTGACGACGGATTACGGCACCAGCGACCACCTGGTAGGCGTGCTCAAGGGCGTGATCCTGAGCATCAACCCGGAAGTAAACATCGTGGACATCACCCACAGCGTCATCGCGCACGACATTCTGGATGGCGCGCTTACGATCAGCCAGTCGTACCAGTTCTTTCCGGCGAAAACGATTCACGTGGTGGTTGTGGATCCGGGCGTGGGCACGCAGCGGCGCCCCATTCTGGTCGCCGGCGATCAGCATTATTTTGTGGCGCCCGATAACGGCGTGCTCTCCGCCATTTACGACCAATCGGAAGCGCTCTACGCCTGGCACATCACCTCCGAACATTATTTTCGCCACCCGGTAAGCAATACATTCCACGGGCGCGACATTTTCGCGCCCGTAGCCGCGTGGCTCTCGAAAAATTGGCAAACCGCCAGTTTTGGCGAGGCCATCGAAGATTTTGTCCGCTTCAGCATCCCCAAGCCGAAGGTCAACGGCAATTCGATCAAGTGCGTGGTTCTGCGCCTCGATCATTTCGGAAATTTGATCACCAACCTGCGAGGCGAGGAGACGCCCGCGTTAGTCGCGCCGGATGCGAAATTCACGATCCGCGCGGGAAATGCGGAGATCACCAAACTGTTGCCGACTTTTGCGCTGGGAACGCCGGGTGAACCTTTCGCGATCATCGGTTCCGGCGGATACCTGGAGCTGTGCGTGAACAAAGGCAGCGCCGCGCGAGCCCTGGGGATTGCACGAGGCGCCGAAGTTACGGTCGAGATCGCTCCGCCTGCCTCGCCCGCCTGATTAATTACTTCTGCGTATCTGCGCCCCCGGTTGCGCAGCCGCGGCTTATCGCGCGAGCGAGGTGACGATCAGATAGGAGCGCATGCGCGGGTCCATCCAGTCGCGCAACGCGTCGCCCAGAATATTGAACGCCAGCACCGCCGTCATTACCGCCAGCGCCGGGAAAATCACCAGATGCGGAGCGTCAAAAAGGTGGCCGCGCGCGTCGTTCAGCATCGCGCCCCAGCTCGGCATGGGCGCCAGAACTCCCACCCCCAGAAAGCTCAGCGTGGATTCCGCCAGAATCGCTCCGGCCATCGCGATCGTCGCCTGCACCATCAGCGGCTGCACAATATTCGGCAGCAGATGCCTTACCAGGATGCGCGTGTGCGAAGCACCCAACGAACGCGCCGCCAGCACATACTCCATTTCCTTCGCTTGCAGCACCTGTGCGCGCGCCAGACGCGCGTAGCCCGCCCACCCGGTCACGACCAGCGCCAGGATTACCTTGTCCAGGCCGGGGCCCAGGAACGCCGCAAACGCGATCGCCAGCAAAATTCCCGGGAACGAAAGAAACGCATTGATCAGTACGATGTTCACCAGGTGATCGAGCCATCCTCCGAAATAGCCTGCCACCGAACCGATCGCCAGCCCGATGATTCCCGCTCCGAATACCACGCTCACGCTCACCAGCATCGAAACGCGCGTGCCGTAAATGATCCGCGAAAGGATGTCGCGGCCAAGCTCGTCGGTGCCCATCCAGTGTGCGGCGCTCGGCGCGACTAACCGCGCCGGCAAATTTTGCGCCACCGGATCGTAAGGGGCGAGCAGCGGCGCCGCCAGCGCGATCACCACCAGCAGTACCGTAAGCCCCAGCCCCCAGCGGCCCAGAACGCTGCGCCGCAGGAATTCCCGGACTTCACGCATAATTTCCTGGAGCAGAATCTTCATTCGAATCGCACCCGCGGATCCACCAGCGCGTACACCATGTCCGTCAGCAAATTGACGATCACGTAGGACACCGCAATTAGCAGGATGCACCCTTGCAACAACGGATAATCGCGCGCGTTGATCGCTTGTACCGTCAGGTGCCCGATCCCCGGCCAGGAAAAAATCGTTTCCGTGACGATCGTCCCCGCCAGCAGCGTGCCGAATTGCAGCCCGAGGATCGTGAGAATAGGAATCAGCGCGTTGCGCAACGCGTGGCGGAACAGCACTCCCGATTCCGATACGCCTTTGGCGCGCGCCGTGCGCACATAATCGGCGGAAAGTTCCTCGATCACCGATGTTCGCACCATGCGCGTCAGGATCGCCGCGAGCGCCGCGCCCAACGTGAATGCGGGAAGTATCAGGTGCGAAATTCCGCCGCGGCCGGCAACCGGAAGCCAACCTAGAATTACCGCAAACACCAGCATCAGCACCGGACCGAGCGCGAAGTTCGGGAGCGAGAGGCCAAATAGCGTGAGCACGCCCACCGCGTGATCAGTTTTTTCGCCGCGCTTGTGCGCAGCCAGCACGCCCGCCGGGATTCCGATCAATATGCAGACGCCCAGCGCCACCGCGGCCAATTCCAGCGTCGCGGGATAGTGCTCGAAGATCACTTTCACCACCGGCTGCTGAAAACGGAACGACTCGCCGAGATTTCCGTGCAGCACGCCCTTCAAATAACGTTCGTATTGCAGGGGAATGGGCACGTCGAGCCCCAGCGCGTGGCGCAACTGCTGCAGGTCGTCGGCGCGCGCTCCCTCACCCAACATTTGCGCCACCGGATCGCCCGGCACGATGTGCGCGAGCAGAAAAACCATGGTCACGATCAGCCAGAGCGCGGGTAGCGCGAAAAGCAGGCGCAGTGAAATGTAGCGGATCATTTAGTCGAGGATCCCGCGGAAGATGAACTGCGCGCTGCGCGCCGCGCCGGAGCCTTCGCTCCTGATTCCTTGGATTCGGACGCGCTCGATTCGGACGCGCTCGATTCCGCCGCCGCAGGCTCCGGCTTATGCGCATCATCGCCATGCTCGGCCGCCGCGGCCAAATGTCCGCTATCCCTGGACGCGGACGCGGAGGACGTGGACTCCGCCGCCGGCGCATCCGCCGCGCGCAGCGGCTTGATCTTCAGCCGCGAAACCCGCCGATGCTCCATTTCCATCACCGTGAAGCGGTAGCCGTCGGCCTCAAAGCTTTCTCCCCCGCGCGGAATAAAACCCAGCCGGTTGAGCACGAACCCGCCCACCGTCTCGTAGGACGGGTCCTCGGGCAGCACGATGTTGTAGCGCGCTTCCAATTCGCGGATTTTGATCGCCGCGTCGAAAATCATTCCGCCATCCGGCAAAGTCAGCGGACGTTCGACCACGTCGAATTCGTCGTGAATTTCGCCGACCATTTGCTCCAGGATATCTTCCAGCGTGGCCAGCCCCAGAATGCTGCCGAATTCATCCACAATCATCGCCAGTCCGGTGCGCCGCGAGCGAAATTCCAGCAGCAGCTCGCTGACGGGCTTGGTCTCTGGCACGATCAAGGCGTCGCGCAGGACTGCGCGCAAATTGAATTCCGGCAAGGGCTGCTGGTCTTCCGCGCGGCGCGCGCGATCCAGCAACACCCAGATCATGTCCTTGATGTGCACAAATCCCAGAATGTGATCGAGCGTGCCTTCGTAAACCGGAATGCGCGAACGCTGCGTGGTGGCGAACATCGTCATCACGTCTTCCAGGCTCGCGCGCACGGGCAGCGCGTGCACGTCCGGGCGCGGCACCATCACTTCGCGCGCCTGGATTTGGCCCAGTTCCATCGCCGCCTGAATGAATTTCACTTCGGCGGCGGGCAGCAGGCCGCGATCGCGCGCTTGTTGAATCATTACCTGCAATTCTTCGGTGGAGCGCACCAGGGTGTGGTTATGCGGCGAAAGCACGCCGAGGGCGCGCACGATTTTTTCCGCCGAGTCATCCAGCAAATCAATCGCCCAGCGGAAGGTGTGCAGAAACCAATTGAAGGGACGCGCGATCAGCAGTGCCACTCGTTCCGCGCGTGCCAGACTCAGGCTCTTGGGAACCAGTTCGCCCAGCACAACTTGCAATACCGTCAGCAGCCCGAAAGCGATCCCGAGCGCCGCGCCGTGCGCAATCACCGCGGCCCACGGGCGTGGAATTTCCTGCACCAGCGGGCTCAGGATTCCCGCCAGCGTCACTTCGCCCAGATACCCGAGCGAAAGACTCGCCAGCGTGATGCCCACTTGCACGCCGGAAACCACGCGGCTGAGGTCGGTCAGCAGGCTCTCGACGATTTTGGCGCGCGCGTCGCCTTTTTCCACCAGTTGCCGCACGCGCGATTGGCGCACCGCCACCAGCGAGAATTCAGCGGCGGAAAAAAACGCGTTGATTCCCACCAGCGCGAGGACCGCGAAGAGTTGCAAGGCGATCATCGCGCGCTGGCCTCAGCGGCCGCGGCAGGATGGCCCGCCGCAACGCGGCACACCATCAGCCTCCACGACGCGACTTGCAATAGCAGGACGCCCAAGACACCCATCACCGCTGATTTTAGCAAGAGGCGCCGCGCAACGGGAGAGAACCATTGGCGCAATGTGCCCTGGCTGCGCTGCGCAAATATCCGCGGCGTGCCGGCCACCAAGAACCGCTAGACCTTCGGCGCGTTACCTTCGCGTACCCGTGCCGTAAATTCCGCGGACTTTCCGCGCGGTACGCTGAGAGAGGTCCAACTGCCGCCCACAATATGCTTGGCCAGAAAAACAATCTGGCCCACGTGATACGAATAATGCGCGACTTGCCGCTGAATCGCCTGCATCACCGAATGCGGCTCGTTGCGGATCAGCACGGAGCGACCGAGATCAGCTTCGCTGAGCGGCGCGAGCGCGTCGAAGACGCATTTCCAGCCGTCGTGCCACATCGCCAATAGCTCGGCGCGCGAGCGCGGCGGCGCTTCGAACTCGCTGTCGCGATGGCGGTTCGCTTTCTCGCCGTCGCTGGTTAGAAAATCAATCCAGCGCGAACGCATGTTCCCCGCCATGTGTTTTACGATGAGGGCGATCGAGTTCGACTCGGCATCCAGGCAAGCCGTCAACGCGTCGTCCGGTACCTGCGCCATCGCTCGCTCGGCCAGTCCTTTGTAGTAGCGGAACGTTTTCTGCGCGTCCCGCACGTAAGATGTGCTGAATTCGTGAGGCATAGCCGGATTTTCCTTCTTTGGCCGCCGCAGAGCAAGCGTCACCAATCCCGCTTTTGCGCGCGCCGCGCCGCGCCAATTTGGCGCTCGATGCACTCACTCCAGGCGAACTCCCGTTGCTAGAGAGATTTGTGTGGGCTACACTGCGCGGCTGCCGTCACACCGAATGACGATGAATCGCGCATCGCGCATTTTCCGAAACCTCTTGGCCGCGCTGTTGCTGCTCGCCGGCATCGCGTTGCTGGTCAGCTGGTGCGTGGTGCGGCGCCCGCTTCCGGTGCTCAATGGCGATGTATCCATCGCCGGACTCAAGAATCCGGTCACGATTGACCGCGACCGGTGGGGGCGGCCCTGGATTCGCGCGAGTTCCCTCCAGGACGCGGTCACCGCGCAAGGTTTCGTGATGGCCCAGGACCGCCTCTGGCAAATGGATTTGCTGCGCCGGGCCGCGGCCGGTGACCTTTCGGAAATATTCGGCGGCGTGGCGCTGAAATTCGATGCAGACACCCGCACTTTGGGCACCATGCAAGCCGCCGAGCGCGCTGCGGCCGACGCGTCTCCCGAAATTCGCAGCTTGCTGGAAGCGTATGCGCGCGGCGTAAATGAGAACATCTCGCAGCGCGGGAAAAAGCTGCCCATCGAATTTGTCGTCTTGGGGTACAAACCCCGGCCGTGGACTCCGGCCGACACCTATCTGATCAGCCTGTATATGTACCGAACGCTGACTTCTACCTGGCAGGAGAAATTGAATCGCCAGTGGATTACCGGGAAAGTCGGACCCGATCGCGCGCGCGATTTATTCGTCGAGGATTCACCACTCGATCACTACATCTGGACGGCGGGATCACCGGCTTCGCAGCCTGATTTGCGGAGCGCCGATCCGCCCGCTGGCGGCGCGCACGCCAGCGCCAATGTGCCGCCATTCGCCCCAATCGTCTGGGAAGCCGCCCGCACACTCCTCGCGCAATTCGACGAGCAAACCCGCGAGACCATCGGCAGCAACAATTTCGTGGTTAGTGGCGCGCACACCGCGACTGGCAAGCCACTGCTCGCGAATGACACTCATCTGCAGCTTTCGGTGCCAGCGCTGTGGTACGTGATTCATCTGACGGCGCCGAACCTGAACGTCGCAGGCTTCGCATTGCCCGGCGCGCCGCTGGTAATCATCGGTCATAACGACCGCATCGCCTGGGGATTCACCAATAGCAACGTGGACGTCGAGGATCTGTACGTAGAAACCTTTGACCCCTCGAATCCCTTGCTCTATCACGCAAATGGCAAACTGCTCAGCGCCGCCGTGCGCCACGAAACGATCCATGTGCGCGGCAAGCGCGACGTGGTCGTTGATGTGTTTGTCACCAGGCACGGACCGATCGTCTATCGCGAAACGCCTGAAGCTGGCGGTCGCGTCTACGCGATGCGCTGGACGGCCCTCGAGCCCGGCGGCCTCGATTTCGGCTTTCCGCTCCTCGGCGAAGCTCAAAATTGGCGCGATTTCATTGAAACCACGCGCCACATCGCCGGGCCGGGCCAAAACACGATCTACGCCGATGTGGACGGCAATATCGGTTTCGCAATTCCCGCGCGGATCCCGATTCGCGCGAAAGGCCATGGCGCGCTTCCCGTGCCGGGCGATACCGACGACTACGAATGGAAGGGTTACATACCCTTCGAAGAATTGCCGCGAGTGCTGAATCCATCGGACGGCATCATCGCCACCGCCAACGCCCGCACCGTCGGCCCAGGATACAAATATTATTTGACCGATCGCCAGGCCGCGCCCTATCGCACCGCGCGTCTCTATGAGCTCTTGGCAAACCGCACGGGGTTAACGCCCGCGGACTGCAACGCCATTCAGAATGACGTCGTCAGCCTGCCCAATCGCTTTCTCGCTGGCGCGCTGATAAAGGCCGCCAGTGCCACGCCGCCCGCTGACCCGCGCGCACAAGAACTCATCGCGAAGTTACAGGGCTGGGACGCGCGCGCCACAGCCGATTCCGTCGAAACGTCGTTCGTCGAATTCACGCGCCATGCGCTTTTTCGTCATCTGCTGGCGCCCTATTTGAGAAACGAAGTCACCAAGTACGAGCTTTGGGAGCCGCAAAGCGTTTATAACGACGTCTGGTGGCGCGACAAAGTGTTCCTGGAAAACGTGCTGCGCGAACGTCCGGCCGCGTGGCTACCGAAACAGTTTGCAAGCTATGATGACTTGCTGCTGGCCAGCGCCAATGACGCCGTGGCCGAACTGCAAAGGCGTTCCGGCAGCGACGATGTCGCTGCGTGGACTTGGGGACGCTTTCATCTCCTGGATATGATTCATCCTCTGGGCCGTTCGGGGTGGCTGCACACGATCTTCAGCATCGGACCCTATCCGCAGAGCGGCACCTTGGACACGGTTCGCGCCATGGGCGTGGGACACGGCCCCGCGATGCGCTTCGTTGCCGATCTATCGAATTTCGATCAATCGCTGATGGAGATTCCCACGGGTGAATCTGGCCAGTACTCCAGCTCCCACTATCGCGATCAATTCCCCGAATGGTTTGCGGGCCGCGGCATCCCCGCCCCATTCAGCGGCGCCGCCGAAGCGCGTGTCCGCGTGCACACCCTGACGCTGGTTCCGGCATCTGGCAGCGCGGCATTGCCGCAATGAGGTCATCGCGATAGAATTCGGACGCGCCCGGAGCCCGACGGTCGCAAAAAGTCGAAGAAGCGCTGGCGATGTGCCGGGCCAGCGCGTAAACTCAGCGCGAATTGAGGCAGAATGAGTCCAGCACCGAACAAAGCCGCCGTTCCTGCGGAACCTCCCAAGAAGGGAGATTTTGAAAAATCTCTCGCGCGGCTGGAGGAAGTGGTAAAACGCCTCGAGAGCGCCGAATTGTCTCTGGACGAAGCTATGAGACTCTTCGAGGAGGGCGTTAAGCTCTCGCGCGAATGCCAAAAACAGCTCGAAGAGGCGGAGGGCCGGGTGGAAATCCTCCTGAAAAAGGCGGACGGGAAAATTGTCGCCGAGCCGTTTGAGCCGGGAGACGAAAATGCTTAGTGCGCTAGCTCGCTTGGTTGTTCGCAGCTAAATCAAATCCCGGGAACCCTCTCAAATCTAATGACCGTCCCCGAATTTTTCGAGAAGGATCGCACCGTAGTAGAAGCGGCTCTGCAGGAGCTATTGCCTCCCGAGCATGCTCTCCCGACCTCCATACATCGCGCGATGCGCTACAGCGTCTTCGCCGGAGGCAAGCGCGTTCGCCCGATCCTGTGCATGGAAGCCGCCAAAATGTTCACGGCGGATCAGAATGGCGCCGTGCAGGTCGGCTGCTCGCTGGAATTCATTCACACCTATTCCCTGATCCACGACGATCTTCCCGCGCTGGATAATGACGATCTTCGCCGCGGCAAACCCACGAACCATAAAGTTTTTGGCGAAGCCACCGCTATTCTGGCGGGCGATGCCCTGCTCACTTTGGCGTTCCATACGCTCGCCATGGCTCCCGTCGAGCCGCAACGGCGCCTGACCATCCTGGCAATGGTCGCCGAAGCCGCCGGCACCGATCGCGGCATGATTGGCGGGCAGGTGGCCGATCTCGAAGCCGAAGGAAAGTCGCCGGACATCGCCATGCTGGAATATATCCACCGCTCGAAAACCGCGGCGTTGATTCGCGCCTCCATCGTCGCCGGAGCAATCGCCGGCGGCGCGGATCGCGCTGACGTGACGCGTCTGCTCAACTTCGGCGAGAACATCGGCTGGGCATTTCAGGTGGTGGACGACATTCTCGACGTCGAGGAATCCTCCGCGGCTCTGGGCAAAACGGCGGGAAAAGACCAGGCGCAAAAGAAGGCCACTTACCCCGCGCTCCACGGTCTGGAAGTTTCGCGTGATATCGCCGCGGACCTGGAAGCCAAAGCCCTGAAGGAACTCGAATTTTACGGAGAGCGCGGCATCCGGCTGCGCCAACTGGCGCAATTTCTGGTGGCGCGCCGCTCCTGAGAACCAATTCGCGTGCGCCGCGGATATGCCCTGGATGTCTCCGTGCGCTCTGCAGTTCCTCGGTGCCCTCGGTGGTGATTTTTTGCAGTAGTTCAAAAAACGCGCCACTTCAATCATGAATGCCAAACGCACTCCCGAAGCTCCCAACGCGAACCGCAAGCCAGGAAAAATTCGGCTGGACGTCGCGCTCGTCGAGCGCGGCCTGGCACCCTCGCGCGAGCGCGCTCAAGCTATCCTGCTGGCGGGCAATGTGCTTGTGAACAGCCAAAAAATAGAGAAGCCGGGAACGCAGATCGCCGCCGACGCCCGCATTGAAATCATTGGCGATGCGCTGCCCTACGTCAGCCGGGGCGGCCTGAAGCTGGAAGGCGCGCTCGACGATTTTCAAATCTCCTCACACGGGAAAATTTGCCTGGACGTTGGCAGTTCCACGGGCGGTTTCACCGATTGCTTGCTGCAAAATGGCGCGCTCCGCGTTTTCGCCGTGGATGTCTCGGTGGACCAGCTCGATTGGAAGTTGCGCCAGGACGCCCGCGTGATCCCCATCCGGCGCAACGCACGTTACCTGCGCGCCGACGATATTCCCGAGCCGCCCGCCGTAATCACCATGGACGTGTCTTTCATTTCCGTCGCGAAAGTCTTGCCGGCCGTAGTTCCGGTGGCGGCGTCCGCCGCCGATTTTGTAATCCTCATCAAGCCGCAATTCGAGCTCGAAAAAGGTGAAATCGGCAAAGGTGGCATCGTCCGCGATGCCGCGCTGCACCAGAAAGCTATAGATCGCGTACAGTCAGCCGCGGCCGCGTGCTCCCTGGAACTGCTGGGAATCTGCCCCAGCCGCGTGCCGGGCACCGAGGGCAATCAGGAGTTTTTTCTCCACGCCCGCGCGCGTGTCTAGAGTAGAATTCTGCCTCCAACGATGATTCGCGCCGCCGGCATTATCTGCAAACCGATCCCCGAAATGGTCACCGCCGTGGTTCCGGCGCTGCGCAAATGGCTGCGCGAGCGCAAAATAGAAGTCTTTATTGACGAGCAAACGCAAGCCGTGGTCGGCCCGAATGGCCCCGCCCTGCCCCGCGAAGCACTCGTGGACAAAGTGGACCTGATCATCGTGCTGGGTGGCGACGGTACTCTGCTCGCCGTAGCGCGAGCGCTCGCCGGCCGCGCCGTTCCCATCCTCGCCGTGAATCTCGGCGGTCTGGGATTCCTCACCAGCGTCACGCTCGATGAACTTTATCCCGTGCTGGAAACTATCCTTGCCGGCGAGCACCTCACCAGTGAACGCATGATGCTGGAAGCCGAAATCATTCACAGCAATAAACCCGCCGAGCGGCTCACCGCCTTGAACGACGCCGTCGCCAATAAAGCCGCGCTCGCCCGCATGCTGGATTTTGATGTGCATGTGGACTACAACCACGTGGGCCGCTACCGCGCCGACGGGCTCATCGTCGCCACACCCACCGGTTCTACTGCGTATTCGCTCGCGGCGGGCGGGCCGATCATCCACCCGGATCTGGATGCCTTCGTGATCACGCCCATCTGCCCGCACATGCTCACCAACCGCCCGTTGGTCATTCCGGATACCGCGCGCGTGGAGCTGCGTTTCCCGGTGACCGACGATCCGGTTTTTCTGACCATTGACGGACAAATTGGCTTCCAGCTTCAGCCGCAGGACCGCGTGGTCATCACCAAGGCGGCGACGAAAGTCCAAGTGGTCCGCCCGCCGCGCAAAACTTATTACGAGATTCTACGCAGCAAACTGCGCTGGGGAGAGCGGTAAAAGCTAGCCAGCAGGAATCGAGGAGACTCGGATGAAATCATATGTTCGTCTTGGACTGATGATCTTGTTGTGCGCGAACGCCGCCCCTTTTCTGCAAGCTCAGGAGCCCGCCCCATCAGCCGCGCCTGCCGGGCAGGACGCACAGGCCGCGCCAGACGCGCAAGCATCCGATGAAGCTGCAGCGCCGAAGCCCATCGCGCGAGTCGCGGATTATCAGATTCAGGAGGGCTTCATTGACGCGCGCGGCGTTCTGATTTATTACATGACCGTCGGCCGCGGCGCTCCGCTCGTAATCGTGCACGGCGGCCCGGGCGCTTCGCACGATTATTTTCTGCCCTACCTCCTGCCGCTCGCGCGTCACAACCGCCTGATCTTCATTGACGAACGCGGTTCCGGCCGCTCGCAAAAGCTCGATGATCCCTCCGGCTACACCGTCGAAAACATGGTCGAAGATGTGGAAGCCGTGCGCCAAGGTTTGGTGCTTGGCAAAATCAGCCTGCTCGGACATTCCTACGGCGGCGTGCTCGCCCAGGCCTACGCGCTGAAATATCAAAACAATCTCACCCATCTGATTTTGTGCAGCACGTTTCCCAGCACGTCGCAGATGAATCAGGTGTTTGTAAAAATGAAGCAAAATATGCCGGCGGAATTGCGCGAGCGCATTGACCGCGAGGAAAAAGAGGGCCTCTTCGGCCACGGCAAGGATTACGAGAAAAATCGCTATACCAACGACTATATGATCGCGGCCTGGGGCGAGGGATATTTTCCCTACCTCTACCAGAATCACCCCGACCCGAATTACGATCCGATTGCCGCCGGAAATACCGCATGGGACCTCTACCGCGAGATGTGGGGCTCCGACGGAGAATTCGTGATTGACGGAAATCTGAAATCCGTGGAGTACGTGGACCGCCTGCACACCATTCACGTGCCCACGCTGATTATCGCCGGCGATCACGACGAGTGCGATCCTTCGCTATCGCAGGAAATGCACGAAAAAATCGCAAATTCAGAAATTACGATTTTGCCCAAGAGCGGGCACATGACCTTCGTGGATCAACCGAAGATGTTCAACGATGCCGTCACCGACTTCCTGCATCCCAACCGCCAGAAGAGGCCGATGCCAGGCGCGGGCGGGAATTAGAACCGGGCCGAGTTATGGTTCCAAAGAACGAGGACGAAGCACTTAGCGTCCACAAGAGCGGAGGCGCTTTTCTCTGCGCCCTCTGCGTCTCTGCGGTAGGTTTAAAAATCTGCAGAGCAAGCGCCTACTTAACTTTCAGCACCACCAAAGTCCGGTCGTCAAACGGATGCTTCCCCCCGGAAAATGCATCCACTTCCTCTAAAATATGGTCCGCGATTCCGTCGGCCGTCAATTCGTGCGTATCTCCCACAATTTGCGCCAGCCGCGCGTGGCCGAAGAATTCCATGCCCGCATTCTGCGTATCGCCGATTCCATCGGAGTGAAACACCACCACGTCGCCGGCATCCAGAATGTAGCTGCGCTGGTCGTACGTCGCGTCCTCAAACATCCCCAGTGGAAATCCCGCCAGCGGAATTCGTTCGCAGCGGCCGGCGTGATACAAGAACGGCTCCTCCTGCCCGGCATTGGCGACGCGCAATTTGTGCCGTCCGCGATGCCAGGTGGCGAAACACAGCGTCATGAACCGGCCTTCAATGCGCCGCTCACCGAGAAACCCGTTAATCGCGCGCAACATTTCCGCCGGACGATGTTTTTGCGGCGCCAGGCTGCGCAGCGTGCCGATCGCCACCGCGCCATAGAGCGCCGCCGCGCTGCCCTTCCCGCTGACGTCGCCCACGGCCACGCCCAATTCCTGCGGCCCGTAGCGCAGAAAATCGTAAAGGTCTCCGCTCAGTTCACGCGAAGAGACCACGCGCGCCGCGATCTCCAGCCCAAATTCCGGCCCCGGCAGGCGCGGCAACAGCGCTCCCTGTATGCGGCGCGCCGCGCTCAGATCGCGTTCCATGCGCGCTTCGTCCAGCGTCACCTGCTCGTATAAACGCGCGTTCTCGATGGATACCGCCAGGTGCGCCGCCAGAATCGAGAGCACCTGCACGTGGTCCGGCGTGAAATAATTCAGCTGCGGGCTTTCCAGGTCCATGACGCCGATCACGCGATCTTTATTCAGCATCGGCACAGCCAACTCGGAGCGCGTCTCCGGATTAATCATCAGATAGCGCGGGTCGAGTGTCACGTCCGGTACCACCACCGGACGCTTCAGTGCGGCGGCCGCGCCCACAATGCCTTCGTGCGCGGGCACCGCATGTTTTTCCTGCACGCGCTGGCCAAATTTCACGGTCACGCGATGGCGGAAGACTTTATCGGCTTCGTCGTAAAGCAAAATGCTGAAGATCTGGTAATTGATCAGCCGCTTGGTTAGCTCCGCGGAGCGCCGCAGCACCTCTTCCACCGAGAGCGTCGAATTCGCTTCGCGGCTCAGCTCGTTCAATAGCAGCAGGGTTTCGGCCTGGTTGCGTTCGTGCTCGTAAAGCTTGGCGTTCTCGATCGCCGTGCCGATGCGCGACGCCACCAGGGTCAAAATGTTCTGCTGGTCCGGCGTGAAATAATCGAGTTGGCTGCTTTCGATATCCATCACGCCGATCACGCGGCCTCGCACAATCAGCGGCACCGCCAGTTCGGAACGCACCCCGTCCAACGCGTTCAAATACCGGGAATCCGCGCGCACGTCCGCCACCCGAATGGCCTGCCCGGTGACCGCCGCCGCGCCAATGATTCCCTCGCCCATCGGGATCCGCCAGTGGTCCACAACTTCCTGACGATGTCCGATGGCAAACCGGAAATAAAGTTGCTCCGTGCCCTCTTCGGGCAGCAGCACCGCGAACACCTCGTAATCAATCAGCCGCTTGATGAGCGCCGCCGCATTGGGCAGCACTTCATCCAGGTTCAACGAGGCGTTGATCTCCTGGCTGATTTCCGCCAGGACTGCGAGCGTCTCCGCTGGAACCTCAATTTTCGAATTGAGTTTTGCAGAATCCATATGAGTAAGAAAGCAGCGCCTCAGCCCCCGCCAAGGTGCAGCACGCATCCGCATCGAAAACCCAAGGCACTCGACGCGCTAAACTGCTGATCGTCATTATTATAGCAGGCAGGAAAGTCATGCTTGCCGCGGACACCCGAAAATACCTGGCGCGTCAATATTTTCCGCTATCCAGCGCTGCCGAACCGGCCGCCGCTTTTCCGGAGCGCGCCTGCTCGACGATCGTCACGCCGGCGCTCGCGCCAATCCGTGTGGCGCCGGCCTCCACCATTTTCAGCAAATCTTCGAGCGTCCGGACGCCTCCGGCGGCTTTGATCCCCGTGGCCGAGCCGATCGTTTCGCGGATCAGGCGCACGTCTTCTGGGGTCGCGCCCGCGGAACTGAATCCCGTGGAAGTTTTTACGAAATCCGCGCCTGCATCTTTTGCCGCGAGCGAACCTTGCACTTTCTCCTCGCGCGTCAGCAGCGCCGTTTCCAGAATCACTTTGCAAATCCCGCCGCCGCGATGCGCCGTCTCCACCACGCCCCGGATGTCTGCCGCCACCGCGTCCAGCAGCCCGGATTTCAAAGCGCCAATATTGATTACCATGTCTATTTCCTGCGCGCCGCGCTCGAGCGACTTCTGCGCCTCGAATGCCTTCACTTCCGGCAGAGTGGCGCCGAGCGGAAAGCCGGCCACCGCGCAAACCTTGACGGCGCTGCCGCGCAGCATTTCCGCAGCCTGCGGTACGTTCCAGGGATTCACGCATACGGCCGCGAAACCGTATTTCAAGGCTTCTTCGCACAGTTTGTGGATTTCCTGGCGCGTCGCTTCCGGCTTCAGCAACGTGTGGTCAATCAATCGCGCGATTTCGGATGCAGTGAGCGCCATGGTTACTCGGAAGGAAGCGTGAGTACGCAGACGTCTTTGAGATTGCGATAGCGTTCGGCGTAATCCAGGCCGTAGCCCACCACGAAATCGTTGGGAATTTGAAATCCGACGTAGTCCGCCCTCACGTCCTTGATCCGCCGCGAAGGTTTGTCCAGCAGCGCCGCGATGCGCAAGGATTTTGGTTTGCGCTGCTCGAGCACCCGCAGAAGATACGTCAGCGTGATCCCGGTATCGAGAATGTCTTCCACCACTATTACGTTAAGCCCTTCAATGCTGCTATCAAGATCCTTGATCAGGCGCACTTGGCCGGAGCTTTCCTTATTTTTACCGTAACTGGACACAGCTATGAAATCGATCGAGGTGTTCAGGTTGATTTCGCGCACCAGGTCCGAAAGAAAGATGCACGCGCCCTTCAGCACGCCGATCAGGTGAACGCGCTGGCCCGCAAAGTCCCTGGTAATTTGATGCGCTACTTCACGCACGCGTTTCTGAATCGCCGCCCGGCGAATCAATACCTTTAGCTTCTCCCCGTCAGCCACCACCGGCATGTGCGCTCCGCCTGCAATCAGAAAGCGCGTACTCTAACGCACGGTGCGCCGATTGACAAGAATGTCCGGCAGGTTCATGTGGCGGCCGATGCGCACCGAGGCGTCAGGAGCGCGTCGGCCACTCGCTGGCGAACCGAATCCGCACCGCGACTGGTAGCGCCGGCTTGTCCTGACGCAGGAACGGCGTCCCACCGGCTCTTTGCATTTGAATTTCTCGATCGCACGGCCTATCGCAAATAACCCCAGGTATGCAGCCGGTCGCTGTCTTCCACCCAACGATCCCCAATATCCGTGCGGTAATACATATTGGGAATCAGGACGTTCTTGATGCGCGAATAGACCTGCGTCTGCGCCTGCTTCATGGTCTGGCCCAAGCCCACCACCACCAGAATTACGCCCGACGTCCCGGCCACCAGCCACTGGCCGTTCACCTGTTTCACGTCCTCGATGTGCATTTCGTCCGTGGGAGGCTTCTTGAATACGATCACTGCATTCTTGGAAAACGAATCGAAAGTCTCGTCGTCATCAAAGGGAAACGGCGGCACCACGATGCGCACGCCGATCTGAAAGCCGCTGCGAACTTTCAGCTTCGGGTCGTTCCCATTCGCCAAATCCCAGAAGAATTGCCCGATCGGCGTAATCATCCCCGCCTGCTGAATGCTGATGGTGGGATATCCGAACCGCGAGGTGAATTCCAGCGGATAAATTCCGTGATGGTTCACGATGCAATTTAGGTCAATGTATCCGACGTAGCCTTCCTCCGCCAGCTTCTTCTCCATCTTCTGCAGCGTCTGATTGAAGAGATTGTTGGGCTCGCTCCAGAACATCGTCGTCCCCATCTCTCCCGTCGGGGGCCCGTTTTCGCCGGGAAAGAGCTTCTTGTGCTCGAAATTGATGTTGATGGGATAGACGAAGCTTTTGCCGTTGAAAAATGCGCCGACGGCGACTTCCACTCCGGTCACGCGGCGCTGCAGCTGAAATACCTTGATCTCGTCCGAGAGCGCTTTCTTATAAGCTTCCAGCATATAGATCACGTCTTGGCCGTCGTCCTCTTCGCCCACGAAGAGCCGCCGCTTCACGTTTTGCGCCTCGCCGCTGGGTTTGATCACGTAGCGGCCGGGATTTTGCGTCACGTGGTCTATCGCGTCGTCGAAATTCTCAAATTCGAAGTAAGGAATAATGTTCACTCCCGCTTTTTTCAGCTCCTCTTGTCCAAACGAGCGATCATCTTCCAGGCGGTCGGAGTAAGGCGTGCCACCAATCACTTTCTTGCCGGCCGCGCGCAACGCCTGGGCCTTCTCTCCTTGCCCCAGCGTGTCGTCGAAAATCAGGATGTCCGCCCACTCCGAATCTTTCTCCCAATCCTTGCACTTCGCCACGAAGCCATCCGCAATGTCCCGCTCCTTCTTGTCGTTGATGTAATAGCGGACTTCGTGGCCTTCCTTCGAGACTTGCCAGGCAATGTCGCTGATCAGCCCCGTAAGCGATACGAACAAGAAGTTCCTCTTCTCCATCGAGTCGTCTCTCCTGACTGCCTTACAACTGCCTCACCAAAAGACGTTTATGAAACGAATCATATTATGGACGAATTGTTACAGCCGCATGAACTCTAACTTCTCTCGCGCACATGTTCCACGACGCTCTGCGGCGCTGCCAACTGATGTCTCCAGCGAAATTGCCACGCTTACTCGCCTAAACTTGCCGCGCTTTTGACCGATGATTCATTGTGGAGCTATCGCATGTCTCTGTTCGAAGACCCGGAGATTTATCGCGGCGTGCTGGAATCCATGCGCAATGGCATCTATCTCGTGGATTGCAGCGAAAAAATCCAGTTTTGGAACGAAGGAGCGGAACGCATTACCGGCTACCTTCGCCAGGACGTCCTGGGACATTCTTGCCGGGATTTCTTCGCGCCGCAAGAACAGGATGGCAAAGACGGCCTTTGCGAGCTAGGCGGAGCGCTTCCCACCGTCCTGCGCGACGGCAAGTCCTTGGTGACGAACCTCACGCTGCGGCACAAAGCCGGCCACCAGGTTGCCCTGCGCGTCCGCTCCATCCCTATACGGAATCGCGACGGCGCCATCGCCGGCGCCGCGGAAACCTTTGACGAGGATCTGCGCGCAATCTATTCGGAACGCCGCCACGACAAACTCGCGCACTACGGCTGCATTGACGAATCCACCGGAATCCTCACTCGCTCCTACATCGAGACCCACGTGCGCGAATGCCTCACGACTTTCACGGCGCATCGGATTCCGTTCAGCGTTCTCTGCGTCGAGATTGACGGCGCGCCTCGTTTTCGCGCCAGTTACGGGGCTTCCGCCGCCGCTGCCATTTTGCGCCTTGCCGCGCAAACCATCGAAAGCAGCATTCGCCCCACCGATTTTCTCGGCCACTATGCCGAAAATAGATTTCTGGCGATTCTCACGGAGTGCAGTCCGTCGGAAGTCAAAAGCGTGGGGGAGCGGTTGCTGCGCATGGTGCACAACGCCAAGTTCAAATGGTGGGGCGATAACGTGTCCTTGACCGCATCGTTCGGAGGCTCTTTCGCGCGAGACGGCGATACCGAGCATTCCGTCTTGCTGCGGGCGGAGACATCGCTCAACGATAGCATCAACTCAGGCCGCAATTGCGTCACGGTCATCATGTAACGAAATTGCCGGGAGGTTTGGCGCTCGATGTTCATTATCATCGGAATCGTGGTGGTGTTCGGCGCGGTGATTGGCGGCTTCATGATGGAGCACGGCAATCTGCGCGTGCTGCTGCAGCCCGCTGAGCTCATCACCATCGGCGGCGCTGCGCTGGGCACCATGCTGATTGCAAATCCCCTGTATATCTTGAAGAAAATTATGGGCGGCCTGACGGGCGCCTTTGGCGGCTCGAAATACAACGAGCAGCGGTACCTGGAGACGCTGAAAATGATGTTCGAGCTTTTCAGCCGCGCGCGCCGCGATGGCTTGATGGCGCTGGAAACCGATAGCGACAACCCCGAGCAAAGCGCGATCTTCTCCAAGTATCCGAAATTTCTGAAAGACCGCCACGCGCTCGCGTTCGTTTGCGATTCCATCCGCATGGCTTCCAGCGGCGGCATCGAGCCCTTTGACGCCGACCAGATGATCGAAAACGATATGGACGTCCACCATCACGAAGCCACCCTTCCGATCGGCGCGCTTTCCTCCGTGGCGGATTCCCTTCCCGGCCTCGGCATCGTAGCGGCCGTATTGGGCGTGGTCATCACCATGGGCTCTCTCGGCGGACCTCCGGAAGAAATCGGGAAGAAAGTTGCCGCGGCCCTGGTCGGCACGTTTCTGGGGATCTTGCTCTGCTACGGGCTGGTCGGCCCGCTCGCTGCGAATATGGCCAAAAGCGTGGACGAAGAACACTCCTACTATCAGTTCTTGCGCGTGATGATCGTCGCCTTCATGAAGGGCACCGCTCCCAGCATGGCGGTGGAAATCGGGCGGCGCGCGATTCCCGGGAACGTGCGGCCAACCTTCCAAGTGGCCGAAAAACATATCAAAGATAAAAGCGAAGTTCCCGCGGCAGCGGCCGCGGCATAACGCTCGCAAGGACGCGCTCGTTCACTCGTGACTACCAAAGTTCCCATCATCGTCATCAGGAAGAAAAACGCGCACGGCAGCCAGCACGGCGGCGCCTGGAAAGTTGCTTACGCCGATTTCGTCACCGCCATGATGGCGCTCTTCATCGTCCTCTGGCTCCTCAATTGCAGCAAACAGGTGCAGGACGCCGTCGGCGGTTACTTCAAGGACCCCACCGGCACTTCAAAAAAAGTCGGCAGCGATATGGTAGGCGCCGGCCAGAATTTCATCGTCAGTAAAGACAATATGGCCGAGTTGAAGGAAGAATTGCAGCGGGCCGTCCGCGAGGTTCCGAATTTCGACAAGCTCAAAAATCACATTATTATGACGGTGACCAACGAAGGCCTGCGCATCGAGCTGACCGAATCCGCGAAGGGTACTTTCTACGATCTCGGCAGCCCGAAATTAAACGAAGATGGCCAAGCCCTGCTGATGGTACTCGCCCAGGAACTTGGAAAACTCCCCAACAAAATCGCGATCGAAGGGCACACTGACTCCAAGCCGTACGCGAAAGGCAGTAATTACGGCAATTGGGAACTTTCCGCGGATCGCGCGAATACGGCGCGCAGATTGATGCAAGAGAACGGCCTGGGCGAAAATCAAGTCACTCAAGTCCGTGGCTTCGGCGATCAGCTACCGCTTTTGCCCGCAGCCCCTCTCGACCCTTCCAATCGCCGCATTTCGCTTATCGTGCAGTATCTGGTCAAGCGCGACGCCGCGGATAAATCCGCCGCCGCTCCCGCCTTCCCACCAAATGTTGCAGCTCTGGCCGCAAAATCGCCGGACCCGAAAACACCCGATACCAAATCCGCCACGACAAAAACCACAGACTCCAAGACTCCTTGAGGCCCACGCCGTCGCGCACGCCTCGCCTCCAGATTCCTCATTCTCGCCACGACTGATTTAATCTCGATGCGTTCGGCCATTTGATCAACGCGGGATTTCAGGTAGCGTACAGTGAGGAGAAGCAAACTGATGAATGAAGCCTTACTGCCCGAGCCCTGGCTGCGCGGCACGCTCCAGGAAATTCCCGCCGTTCCCAGGGCCGTCCTGCACGCGCTCGAACTGGCACGCGAAGATCTGACCCGCTGGTGCGCCCAGCTGACCGACGAACAACTCAATGCGCGGCCCGCGGAACTTGCGCCCGTCGCCTTTCATATCCGCCACATCGCGCGCAGCGTGGACCGCCTGCTGACTTACGCTGAAGGAAATCCCCTCAACGCGCAACAACTTGCAGCACTGCAGACTGAGCTCGCACCCAATGCGACCCGCCACGATTTATTCGCGGAACTCGAATCCACTCTCGCGGTGGCCGCCGCACGCATCGCCCAATTCGCGCCGGCTGGCCTCCACGAACCCCGCCGAGTCGGGAAGAAACAGTTACCCACCACCGTGGCTGGCCTGTTGGTGCACATCGCCGACCACACCCAGCGCCACGTCGGCCAGGCCATCACCACAGCGAAAATTGTGACCGCACCCCGCGCTTGACTCGCGTGCGATGAATTAGTTCCCGTGCGGTCTCCGTGAACTCTGCCGTTACTCTGAGCCCGGCGTTTACCCGGACGCAGTCGGGCTGCTGAAACTTTCGCAGTTGTTTCCTGAGCCGCTAATCCGCCGAAGCAGCCTGCCGCATTTCCTTGCTCTCGTACCGCGGACGATGCGTCGCTTTCGCCTCATGAAATTGCGCGGTCTCCGTGGAGGCCGCCAACGCAGTCGTCGAAGCTGCTCCACTGGTGATCACCTGTTGCACGGTATCGAAGTAACCAGTTCCGACGAACCGCTGGTGTTTCACCGCGTCATACCCAAACTGCTTTTCGCTCGCGAATTCCTTCTCCTGCAACCGGCAATACGCCGTCATTCCGGCATCCTTGTAGTTGCGAGCCAGCTCGTACATCGCCAGATTCAGCGCGTGGAATCCCGCCAAAGTAATGAACTGGAATTTGTAGCCCATCTTCGCCAGCTCGCCCTGAAACTTCGCGATCGTCGCGTCATCCAGGTTCTTTTTCCAGTTGAATGAAGGCGAGCAGTTGTACGCCAGCATTTTGTTCGGATATTGCGCGTGAATCGCTTCCGCAAACCGCCGCGCTTCTGCCAAATCCGGCTTGGAAGTCTCGCACCAGATCAGATCGGCGTATGACGCGTACGCCAACGCGCGCGCAATGGCCGATTCGGGCCCGCCGCGGATCTTGTAGAAACCTTCGCTCGTGCGCTCGCCCGTCAAAAACTTGCGGTCGCGCGGGTCAATGTCGCTGGTAAGCAAATGCGCGCTGTCGGCATCGGTGCGCGCCATGATCAGCGTCGGCACGCCCATCACGTCGGCCGCCAGCCTCGCCGCCACCAACTTCTGGATTGCTTCGCAAGTCGGGACCAGCACTTTCCCGCCCAGGTGGCCGCATTTTTTCGCGGACGACAGCTGGTCCTCGAAGTGCACGCACGCCGCTCCCGCTTCGATCATCGCCTTCATCAATTCAAAAGCGTTCAGGTTTCCGCCGAATCCGGCCTCGGCATCCGCGATGATCGGCGCGAACCAATGAATGCCATTCTTACCCTCGGCATGATGAATCTGATCCGCGCGCGCGAGCGCCTGATTGATCTTGCGCACCACGTTCGGAACGCTATCGGCCGGATACAAGCTCTGATCCGGATACATCTGTCCGGCGTCGTTGGCATCGGCGGCCACTTGCCATCCGCTCATGTAAATCGCCTTTAGCCCGGCGGCCACTTGCTGCACCGCTTGATTCCCGGTCAGCGCTCCCAGCGCCGGAACGTAAAGATCATCCTGGAGCAATTGCCACAACCGCTCGGCGCCCATGCGCGCCAGCGTGTGTTCGATGTGCACCGAACCCCGCAACTGTTCCACGTCTCGCGCGGAATACGGCCGCGTAATGCCTTCCCAACGCAGTTCCGTCCTCCAGGAATGTTCCAGGTTCCGCTGATTGCCGTTGTGATGGTTCATTTGTGCTACCTCGCTCGTGAGGAGATTTCGCTCTGGAATTCGCTGAGGGCCGGTGAATCCGCAAACAACTGAGCCGAGTGTGCGGCAAGGCACTTAATCAGTCAAACTGATTGTCATTATCGCCTTGATAGAATACTGTTATCAGGCAGTTCTAGCCCGGACCGGCAATTCCGTGTAGCACTCGTAGTACCCGGCTGTGCCGCGCGCATGTGGATCGCCAGGGCGGGCCTTCAGAGCCTGTGTGAGAACCACGATGTTCGTCAGGGCACGGCTTTATGGCTTGCGGAAAAAGTAAGGCGATTGTCGTCCCGAGCGGAGCGAGGGATCTGCTTTTCGTCCCACGGAGATCGTCGCAATGGAAATTGACCAAATCGAAACTTTCCTCGCCGTCGTCACGTACGGCGGCTTTCATCGCGCGGCCGCGGCTCTGCGCGTCAGCCAGCCCGCCGTAAGCGCGCGCGTGCGCGCACTGGAAAATTCTCTCGGCGTCAAGCTTTTCTCCCGCGTCCGCGGAGGCCTCACGGTTTCGCCGGCCGGAAACGCCTTGCGGCCCCACGCCGAGCAGCTCCTCCGCGACGTGGCGCGCGCGCGGCAGGCGATCCACGAACTCCAGCCCTCCGTCGGCGGCGCGCTCCGCATCGCCGCCGCTCTTTCCGTCTGCACCTATTTTCTACCGGACGTGATCAAGGACTACCAAGCCGCCAATCCCAAGGTGATGGTCAGCCTCCGCTCCGGCACTTCCGTGCAGGTGCTGAAAATGGTTTTGGATGGCGAAGCGGAGATTGGCGTGGCTCGTTCGTTGAATCATCCCGAAGTGGAAACCATGACGCTCCGCGACGATCCATTAATTCTCGTCGGCCACCCCAATCATTCCTCCGCTCGCAAGCGGCGCGTAAGGCTGGAAGACGTCGAGTCCATGCCCCTCATTTTTTTCGACCGGGGCTCGAGCGATTGGACGCTGAGCCAGGGCTTATTTCGCCGCGCAGGTCAACTGCCGAACACAGTCCTGGAGGTGGAAACGATCGAAGCCGCCAAACGGATGGTGGAACGCAAACTGGGGCTCAGCTTTTTGCCGCACATCGCCGTCTCGCGCGAACTCCGCCAGGGCAAGCTGGTTGCCATCGAGATCGCCGACGTCGAACCACTGCGCCGCAATCTGGACGTCATCTACCCGCGCCATCGCCCTTTGACGCGCGACGCCCAAGCCCTCTTGCGGTTGCTGCAAACGGCAGCCAACGCCGAGACGCCCAGCCGACGCCCGCAAAAACGCCGCCGTTAACGCGATGTAGCAGCCGCTGCCGCGCAAGGGCGCACTGCGCGCAGCTCTCGCCTCAGACGCACCCTGGCGAAACTTCACGAGGGTTCCTCTGTGTCCTCAGCTTTTCTCTGTGAACGCCGTGTTAAATCTTTGCAGTAAACCCCGGCAACAAAGCAGTGTGGAAGTAAGGTTTCGTGGCGGAAGCTACCCGATCGGCCTCACCGTATTTCGGCTGGCATACCAACAAGGCCGCAGACCCGCATGAGGGAAAAGGGAGTGCACGCAGGTTTCCGTCAGCGGCTGGTCCGTAAAAATTTCCATCTTGCCGTCTTTCAGCGCTGTTCCGTAGTAAGACGTCACTGTCCCCAGCGCATCAGCGCCGCTGTTCTTACCCATCTTGTGCCGCAGCAGCCCATAGTCGCAGGCATACACCACAACGAATAAAGCCACTGCTGCGACGCCGCTGCGTTTAGCGATACTCGCAAAATTTGCCATAGGAGCGTCTGGCCCAGATTGTATGCCCGCAGCGGTCGAATTCCCCATTCATTTACGTGGGCACAGGATCGGAGTTGAAAACCACGGAAAATCCGCGAAGGGATGTCGCGCGGCCACGAATAAAGCGGTTGGCGACGTCGCGACTAGTGGCTGCGGTGCGCAGCCGATGCATTTGGAAACGCGACGACCATCGCCGGATCGCCGAAGAGAATCCATGTGCGCCGCACGTCGGAATCTGTAATCTGCGACTTCGCCGTTAAAATCGCCTGGCCCAGCGGCAGCGACGGGTTCGCCGTCAGCGTTCGTAATAGCGCTTGGTCCATGGACGCCTGCGGCGGCGCCGTCGTGAATCCCGAAGATGCCCACACCGCGACGGCTCCGCCATTCGGAGCCATCAGTAGCGACGTCGAGAGGCTCGTCGCGTACACATCGTGGAAAAATCCGTTCAAGCAATCCATCAGCAAAAACACGGGCAAGCGCCCGCCGTTCGTCAGCGCCCCAGCCGACGTGTCGTCGAACAAATCCGCGAAGGACCACTGCTCCTCGGAGCCGTGCCCGGTGTAATTCACGAGCAAAACTCCGTTGTTCACCGAGTCCTGAATTTGCTGCGAAACTACGCTGGGATCCTGCCCATCCGCCAGAATCGTGGAGGTCACCAGCGAGGACGGCAGCAGCGCGTTGGCCATCTGTGCTTCGTTCGAGAAGTTTACCCCGTTATTCTGGTCGGCGATCACCAGAGCCTGACGCGTCCAACTTCCCGCCGATCCGCCTTGTTCGTAATTTACGATCTTTGCGACCACCAGCGCGGCTTCGGCGGGCGTGCGCGCCGGAATGCGGCCCGTCGGAATCGTCGCGAAGCCCGTCTCCTGGAAATCCGTCAGCCAGTCGTCGGAAGCCGTCTTGAACGCCGCCGTTTCGATAATCCGCGTCGGCACAAAATCGAAATCACCCAGTCCGAGATAATCTCGCGGGTCGAGCGAAGCGTCGCCCAGTAGCAGCACGGACTGCGGCTTTTCCCGCCACTCGGTCACCGCCGAATAAAGGTACGCGCGCAATGCGAACGGGCTGCGCTCGCCGTAATTGAAAGCGTCAAAAAGCTGATCCACGGTGACCAGCGTCGTATCCAATCGCTGCGATTTGCGCAGGCTCAGCAGCGGCGCCGCGCTCGCCACAAAATCCGGGTGCGTGATGATGATCGAAGCCGCGCCCTGTTGCTGCTCGAGCAAAGTGCTGGGCGCATGGTAGGTAATCGCCGCAGGCGCCGATATCTGATCCGCGGAAAATGCCAGCAGCGTATGCTGCGCGGCGCCCGAGCCGCCCGGCACCGTAACCGTCACGTCCCAAGCGGAGCTGTCCATGTTCACAGCGCCACTCAATTGCAAAATGTTCAACGGATCAGTGATGTCATATACCTGAATCTGCGAACCACTGAAGCCCTTAATCTGCAAATTCACCCCTGCCGGCGCCGTGGCCTGCAGCCAGTTCGAATCGGCGGTGTAAGTATGCGGGTACTGCAGCGTGATGGACTGCACCAGGCTGGTATCGTTGTCGCCATTCAAAGCCGTCAACGTAACCACATTCGTTCCCTCTTGGATCATTCCTTGTTCCACCGGGAAAGTGCCGGTGTAATTGTCCTGGTCGTTGAAATTCAGCACTCCCGCCGCAGAACCATTCAACGCGACGCTCACACTGTGCGCCTGTCCCGTCGTCACTCCCTGCAACGTCACCGAAAGCTGCGCCGCGATACTGGAATTCGCGTCGTAATGATTCACCGTCAGGTCCTGGTCCACCGGCTCCGTGCTGATCAAAGCGCCGAAGAAGTTATCTGCGTTCGGCCCGTTGAGCAGCGCCGCGAAATAAGTCGTCCGCTGTTCCAGCGTGACCGACGACAAAAAGCTCGGCAAGCTCGCAGCTCCCGAACCGTGCAGCGCCGAAGCCGAAATTCGCTTGCCCGGCTGCATCCCCTGAATCAGCCAATAAACGCGCGTTCCGGAGAACGGTGTATCAATCCCGGTTCCATAAAACGCGATGGCATCTCCCGAAGTGAACGGCCCGGTTTGCTTGCCGATGATCGCGATCGGCTGTTCAACGCCCTCCGCCAAAAGTTGCAGCATGCGCGTGTCGCCGCCAAAATTGAAGCCCGCCGCCGCGAGTTGCGCCCGCGTGACTTCGTACCAGCCTTCCGCGTCAACTGAAATCTTCGCCGCCGGCAGTCCGTCGAGGTACGCGCTCGACATTTGCGCCGAAGTCACCGGATTCAGCGGCCCCCGCGGCGGCGCCGGTCGTGGCAAACGCACAGGCAGAGATGAAAGCACAGGTGTCCCCGGCAATCCCGCCATCGCCGGTAAAATTCGCCCAGGCTGCGCAGCCAATGTTCGCGTTAGCCGGCTCAGCAACACCGCTTGCGCAACCGGTCCCGGTTCCGAAATAGTCGAATCCGCGCTCACCGGTCCGTGCGCGGTTCGCGCGCCGCTCAAATCCACATCCTCCAGCACGTACGACGACCCCGGACCGCCGTCAGGATCCACCCACTGATACGTTTTCGCCGTGTGCTGCGGCTGCGCTCCGCGCAAAAATAGCGCTCCGCCAGCGATCAACGATGGATCCAGCTGATGCCGTCCTGACGCATCCTCGCGGTAAATATGGAAACCCAAATTGCGAATCTCTTCACGCGTCCGCCATTCCAGCAGCACGCCGCCGCCCGTCATTGCGTGCGCCTGGAAAGATGCCAGCTGTACTGCCGTCGGGTACTGAATCGTCGAGACCGTTGACGAAATATTGTTGGTCAGGTTCGGATCGCTCGTCGTCGCCGACGCCGTGGCCGTATTTCCGGTTAAGGTTCCCATGCTGACCGTCGTTGCCGTCGTATTGATCGTGACGATCGCCAGCCCGCCCACGCTCAGCGTGCCCAGGCTGCAATTCACCGTCCCGGCGCTCTGCGTGCAGCTTCCTTGCGTCGTCGAAACCGACACAAAGGTCACCGATCCCGGCAATGGATCGAACACTGACACCCCCTGCGCCACCGCCGGCCCATTGTTCGTGACCTGCAGCGTGTAAGTGAGCGTCGCGCCCTGGTCCACGGGCTCCGGCGAAGCCGTCTTCACAATCGCGACGTCCGCCGACGATGGCGAAGCCACCACCGTCGTCGCCGTGGATGTGTTGTTCGTGGTGTTCACGTCATTCGTCGTCGGCCCAATATTTGCGGTGTTCGAAATCGTCGTGCCCGATGCCGTGCCGGAATTTACCTTCACCACCAACGTAAGTTGC
Organism: uncultured Acidobacteriota bacterium; assembly: GCA_963804655.1. GTDB lineage: Bacteria > Acidobacteriota > Terriglobia > Acidiferrales > UBA7541 > Palsa-295. The sequence continues at coordinate 1,230,371 of CAWDRE010000006.1, forward strand.
GCGCTCGCTCCCGAAGGGAACGCCGCTCCCGAACAAACTCCGCCAGTTCCCGGGCAGCAACTGATCGCGCCCGTCCCGCCTACTGCCGGAAGCGTCGGGCAAGTCGCACCCGCGGGGACCGCCAACGAAACGAAAGTCGTATTCGTCGGCACCGTATCCGTGTAGAGGACGTTGCTCGCGGAGTTCGGCCCGTTGTTCGCAAACTTCAGCAGGTACGTGATGTTGTTCCCGGGCGTCACCGGATTGGGCGAGCCCGTCTTCACCACGCTCAGATCATATTGGCCCGCGGAAGCCACCGTCACGTTTGCCGTAGCGGTATTGCTCGATGGATTCGAATCCGGCGTCGCAGTGGACGTGCTCGCGGTATCGGAAATAATCGTGCCCGAGGCCGTGCCAGACCCCACCGTAACTACCAACGTGAAAGTTGTCGTGGCGCCAGACGCCAGCGTGCCAATCGTGCATGTAACTTTCCCGCCCGAACCGGGGCTGGGACAGCTCCACGCCGTGCCGCTCTGCGCGAACGAGAAAAATGTGGTGTTCGTCGGAATCGCATCGTTAAACGTGATCGTCGTCGCCGAGGCCGGTCCGTCGTTCGTCACCGTTATGATGTACGTGATGTTGTTCCCGGCCTGCACTGGATTCGGCGTGGCGGAATTGGTCACCACGATGTTCGCCGTATTCGCCGCGGCCACCAGCGTCACCACGGTCGCTGTGTTATTCGCCAGATTTGGATCGTTCGCTCCCGACGAAACCGACGCAGTGTCCGTAATTTGCGTGCCGCTTACTGTCCCCGGTACCACCTGCACAACCAGTGTGAACGTGCCGGTCGCCGCATTCGCAACATCGGGGTTGCTGCAACTGATGTTCCCTGTCGAGCCCACCGCAGGAGTCGTGCACATCCAACCCGCAGCGACGGTGAGCGATTGGAACGTCGTGTTGCCAGGAATTGCTTCGATGAATGTAGCGTTGGTCGCATCCAGCGGGCCGTTATTGGTCACCGCCTGCGTGTACGTGATGGTGTTTCCGGGAATCACCGGATTCGGAGTTCCCGAATTCGTCACCGCCAAATCGGCGCCGGCGCAATATGCGCCCGATTGCGTCCCCGGGGTTTCAGTGATCGTCAATCCGGTTGTGGCAACGCCGGTCTGCCCAGTCGTCGCGCCGTAGGGGTCGTTTGCCAGCGTGGTCCAGCCAGGAATACCGCCGCTCACATTTGCCACGGCTGGCATCGAGGAAGTGAAAATCACGCCTCCGCCGCCGCCAGCTCCCGGGCCGTGACGATTGTCAGGGAATGGAGTTCCCGGCGCTTGCGCAGGCCAGGTGATTCCGCCGTTCCCTCCCACCGCGCTCGCCGATAATCCGCTCAGGCCGCCGCTATTCGCAAACACCAGCACCGTGCCGCCCGCGCCGCCGCCACCGCCGCCATCGTTCTCCACTTCCAGGCCCGCTTGTCCGTTGGAGGTGATGGTTCCGGTGCCCGCCACCGATCCCGTGCGAATAATTACGATCCCGCCGCCCGCCGTGCCGCTGCTATTGATTCCAGTGCATGGAGACGGGCAGGTATTGCTGGTGCTGCCGCCCGTGTCGGTGCTTGGATTCCAGTACGATCCATTATTTGTGGTTCCCGCGCCGCCGCCGCCGCCCATCACAATCGCGCTCGTCGTCGCCGGGAATGCTTTGCCGCCAAAACCGCCCACCAGGCCCGCGCTGTTCCAGGCGAATCCGCCGTTGCCGCCCGTTCCGCCGTTTGCGCCGCCTCCTCCGCCGTCGTTCTGATCGTTGGCCGTGGGATCCGCGTCCGTCGCGCCGCCTGCTGCGTTGCCCGGAGCGCCGCGTGCAAAGCTGCCGTTCGGATAACCTTCGTTCGCCGTGTTCGTCGCGGCTGTGAGCGTGGCGTTCGCCACATACTTCGGCGTTCCTGCGATTCCTTCGCCCTTCGATCCGTTTGTCGTTTGCGTTGAAAGCGTCACGTAGTCGGTGGATAGCGGCGTCGGCGGCGTTGTCGCGGCGCCGTAAATCTCGCCCGCTCCGCCGCGGAATCCTTGTGCATCCACGGCAACCGTGCCACCCAACGTCAGTTGCGATGCGATGTCCAGCGCCAGCACTCCGCCCGTCGTGCCGTTCCATGGGAGCGCCGTCAGTCCCGAGCTCAAAGTTGCCGATGTGTACTGCGGCACGCGAATTACCTGGAACGTGGACTGTCCCGCGGTCGGATTTGTCGTCGGCGCCGCTGCGGCGTTGACGTACGTATTCAGCAGGCCACCAGTCGCGCCGGTTCCCGTGAATGTAAGCGTGCCGCCAGTTACGGGCACCGCGCTGGTCGCGGTCACAAACTCGAATAGCCCCGAGCTCCCCAGATTCGTCGCGCCGTATCCCGGATCGCCCGGTACGGCATCCCCATACGCGCCCGTATTGGTTGAATTAATGGTCGCGTTCTGCATCTGGATGATCAGCAGCAGATCGCCGCTCGCGATCGCAGTCTGCGCTCCCGGTGCCGCGGCCGCCGCACCCAACACAATGGACGTCGCTCCTGCGTTCACCGTTCCGACCCCGGTTCCCGGCGGATAGTATGCGTTCACCACGCCTGTCAGCGTTCCGGCGGCGCCATCTTTGCCTGGAGTCGCGCACACCAGCGGTTGCGCCACCGTCAATAGCGTCACCGAATTATTGCTGGATACCGGATCGGTTCCGGTGGTTGCAACGGTCGCCACATTCGTCATTGTCGTGGCTGAGGCTGGAGTTGTTCCGGAAATCGTGATCGTGATCGGAGTCGCAAGCGGATACGCTACCGTCCCCAGCGTGCAGGTAATCACGCCGCCGGTTGGCGCTCCGCAACTTCCCGCAGAAGTAACGGCGGACGCGTTCGTTAACGTCGCGGGCAGCGTATCCGTCAGCGTCACCCCCGCACCCGCTGCCAATCCCAGATTCGTAACCTGAATCGTGTAGCTGATTGACGACGATATGAATACCGGCGTCGGCGTCGCCGTCATCGAAACGGCGAGGTCGGAATCGCCCGTGGTCTCCACCAATACCGATGTGGTCGTCGCGTTGTTCGTGGGCACTGGATCGGTTGTTACCGAAGTCACATCGGCCGAGTTCACGATCGTGGTTCCCGCTGCCGGAGCCGTGCCGCCGGAGTTCACCGTCACCGCGAAAGTAAAAGCCGTGGTCGTCGTGCCGCTCGCGAAAGATGCGCCGTCCGTACAAATTACTTGTCCGGTCTTCCCAACAGCCGGCGCCGTGCACGTCCATCCCGTTGGTGCGGCAATCGAAGCAAAAGTCGTGTTTGGCGGCGTCTGTTGGTACAGAACTGCGGTGGTGGCGGCGTTCGGCCCGTTGTTCGTTACCGTCTCCGTGTAAGTAATCGGTGTGCCAGGCGCCACGGCCGCCGAGGAAGCAGTTTGTGACATCGCCAGGTCGGCGCCCTGTACCGTAACCGACGCCGTCGCCGTGTTGTTTCCGGAATTTGGGTCCGTCCCGCTCTCGCTCACCGTCACCGAGTTCGTGATCATTGATCCCACGGCTGCCTCGGGACTAACCGAAACCACGATCGTGAAACCAACCGATGTCGAGGCGTTGAAATTACCTGTGGCCGTGCAAACAATCGAGCCAGTGGCGCCCACCGCGGGCTTGGTGCCACAGGTCCAGCCCGCCGGCGGCGTCGCCGAAACAAAAAGCGTGCTGGCCGGCGTACTTTGCGTCAACGTCGCGCCGCCCGCGGCCGAAGTCGTGCTGTTGTTCGTCACTGTTTCCGTGTAGGTGATGTTTCCGCCGGTCGCCACCGGATTCGGTGTCACCGTCTCGGTCACCGACAAATCGGGCGTCGCCACCGTCAGGTTTGCGGTAGCCTGCGAAGCGCCGGGGTTCGACTTCACCGTCTCCGCGATCGGCGTATTCTCCGGAGTCGTCGCGCTCACCGTCATCGTGATCGTAAAGGTCGTCGTATTGGTGTTGTTATAGGTCGTGAAGCCGCTGCTATCCGTGCACGTCAGCGTGCCCGTTGCCAGCACACACGCCCAATGCGTGCTGGCGGTTCCCGCCACCGCGTAGCTCACGTAGGTCATGTACGTCGGAATCGTCTGCGTCGTGGTCACGGGGTTGGCGACCGACGGCGTATAGGTCGCGGTAGCGGTCAGCGTCTGCGTGTAAACGACCGTTCCTCCAGGTCCCACGCCCGTGGGTAACACGCTGTTGGCGATTGTAAATTGCGCGGCAGCAGGCGCCGCATACAGGAACAATGCGAAGAGCAAGAATATAAAAGGAGCCATCACCGAGCGAGCGCGCGGCGAGCGGCGTGCCGCCGCGAGCAGCACGCGGCGCGCTTGCGCGCGAACTCCGTGCAACAATTTCGTTCCCGGCGCACCGAATGCGACCTTCTTTCCGTTGCGCTCGATGGCCGTCACTTTTCCCAGCACCATTTCCGCCGGTTCATCGTTGCCCTGTCCCGCATCGCCTCGCGTCACCACTTTCCCCGTCGCCGCGTCCCAACCCACCACCCGATGCAGCCGGAATCCCGCGCGGCCGCGCGCCAGCACGATGTCGCCGCGCTCCGGCTTTCCCGCCGAAATCGGCGCCACTTCCACGGTGTCCCCGTTGCGCACGTTCGGTTGCATGCTTTGCCCGCGCGCCTGAAAACGCATCGGCAAGCCCCGCAGCAGAGTCGCGTCGCACACTGCCGCGAACTGTTGCGAGTTGCTCTTTCCGGGCGTTTTAGGCTCGCGCACGGCAAACCGCCTCCACCGCGGTGAAATCCGGCACAAACGAAAAACCGAAGCACGGCACGCTGGACGTCACAGCGTGAAAAAATTTGAGTACCGCGGAGAGTCCCGTGGGCGAATGATGCGGCACGAAACTCCGCGCGAACAGCTCCGCGGTGCTTTCCGCTTCGCCCAACTGCCGAAGTTCGTTGGCCTCTCCGTGCCGCAGCACGAAGATCGCATCCACCGGTGACTGCGCCGCTTCGGCGATTCCCGCATCGCCGTGCCACGGCGTGCCGTACATCTGAATCCGTCCGTTTTCCTGGCGCAAAATGATGCGGTCATCGCTCAGCACGCGCGCCGCGCCAAGCTTCGACCACAACCGCGCCGACGTGCTCTTGCCCGCTCCCGAATGCCCGATCAGCAAAATGCCTCGTCCGTCCGGCGCAATCACTCCGCAGCCGTGCACTTCCACGCCTTCGCCCATCGCCAGGCGATGAATCCACAAGAGCTCATCCAACGGGTATTCCAGCGGATTGACTGGCTCCGACGCCAGGAAGTAGCGCCGCGCGAGTTCGATGCGCCCGGAACTGAAATCCTGCGATACCAGCGCCTGTTTGTAAGGCATCGCGCCCAAATGAGCCGTCGCAAACCGAAAACAAAACCCTCCCGCGTCGCGATACAATTTCCAAAGCCCTCCGGAATCAAAAATCAGTTCTCCGTCAGGCGTGCCGAAGTGATCGCTGAATCCAACCGTGAGCTCGAGGTCGCACCGTTCCGTGTCCACCAGAAAATCTTCCAGCTCGGCGTCCGCCATCAAGCACGGCCCGTCTGGATCGCACGTCAATCCAAGCGAAATTCCGCCGATGCGCGCGGCCAGGCGTTTCCTGGCGCGGTCGTGGCGAAGGTCTTCCCACATGCAAGCGGAGGTATGCATCGTGTTACCGGTCAGGACCCCGGCGCGCTGCACTTCAGACTGGTGCAGCTTCCTGGATTCACCGGGCCGCCGGATCCCGCAATCTTGCAGTGGCCCAGCACAGCCTCATCGGGACGCAGGCTCACGCGAATAATCTTCGGCGCTTCGTAAGGCTTCCGCTCGCTCGCTGCGTTGTGGTTTTCTTCAGTCATGCTCGGTTAGGTCCTTATCCTCTTCAAACGTGGGATGAACTGCACGAGCCGCATCCCGTTCCGCAGCCCGCTGCTTCTTGCAAAATGGGCAGCACGGACGACGGCATTGCCGGAACCCACGACCCCACATCAATTTCGCCGTTGCGAATGCGCGCCGCGGAGGCCGTCAATTTCGCGTGCGTTTCGCCGCCCGCGCAGCATGCGCAATCTCCGTGCGCCGGCACTTCAATTTCCAGCGCGAATGCGCGCAAATGCGCCACTTCGCAAAGAAATTCCACCGGCGATTCCGCGTGTCCGCCTTCCAGTTCGCCGTTTGCCGGACACATGCTGCAAAGCGATTGAATCCGGCACTTGTCGCATTTGGTCTGGCGGGTTTTCGGCTTCATGCGCGTGCCCAGCAGAAAGTTTTCCCAGCCATCCTTGAAGCTTCCGCCGCGCCAGCTGTAATGCTCCTGGTGCGAGAGTATGCAAATGCTCATCTGGCCCTCGGGATCAATCGCGCAACTGCTGATCCCGCCGCCGCAGAAATAAACGTGATCGGGATCGTGGTCCGTGCCGGACCTGGACATCTCGCGCTCCGCCAGCCGGCGATATTCCGGGGGTCGCCGCGGATCGTGAAAATCCAGCGCCACCGCTTCTTCCGGGCTCAAACGCACAGCCACGGGGCTCTGCGAGCAATCAATCCGCGGATTCACCAGCGGGTCAAATTTGAATTCGACGCCGAAATCCTCTTCGGCCATGCGCTTCATCTCAAAAACTTCGTGCCGGTTGATCGTGGTGGGTACTGTCTTCAGTTTCAGCGGCAATTTGCGTTCTTGCAGCAAACGAATCCCGCGCATGCAGCGCTCGTACGACCCGGGTATCTGCGTCAGCGCCTCGTAGGTCTCGCGCGTTGCGCCATACATGGTTATTTCCACCGCAAAAGGCCGCCACTCCGCCAGAAAATCCGCGATCCGCGGCGTGATCATCGTGCCGTTCGTAAACAGCGTGATCAGGAAGCCCTTGGTCTTGGCGTAGGCGTATATGTCCAGGAAGTCGGCGCGCGCGAATATCTCGCCTCCCGTGAAGAGGATCCACAAGCAGCCTTCGGCGGCAATCTCATCCAGCAGCCGGCGGTATTCCTCCAGCGTAAGCTCGCCCTTGCGCGCGGCCGCATCGGACATCGGAAGATTGTTGTAGCAGTGCAGGCATTCGAGCGGACAACGACGGGTCACTTCGATGGACACTTCCACCGGCGCGCGCTTACCGAAGTAGCGCGTGTGCACGCCACTACTGAATGCTGTATAGGTTGCTTCGTTCATCCCAAGTACCCAGCCGCCTCAGCTGGATAACGTTTGCCTGCCGATTACGCCGGTTCGACCAAACCTTCTTCGCCTAATTCCTTCAGAAATGATTCCGCGTCCGCAGTAGCCTGCTCGAGGGATAATCCATATTCAGACTGAAGATGAGTAACCAACTCGGCGGGAGCCAAACCCTTCTCGATCAATGACCACAGCAGCGTGCCGGACTCGTTGAAGGTGTAGATGGACTCCATGTCGGCGATTCCGCGACGAATCGGCACCACAATCGCCTCATCGGCGACCACTCGCGACACGACATTCGGGCTGCGACGCCAGCGCGCCGTGGCCATTTCTCCCAAGACTGCCATTACACCCACCCAAGGCCTAGTTTTGCAGTTGCATTCCAGTTACTGCTTGCACGCCTGGGGGTAACTTAAATGGCATGACCCAGCTGACTCAACTGGAATGTGAACGCGGTGTGCCAAAGTGCTAAACGCTGGCGAGTGAGGAACGTGGCGGGCTGACTATACTGCGAACTACCTGTCGAACTACCTCTAGAAGTGGCGTGAACGCGAAATGGGCCGCTAGCCCCAACAAAAAGAAGGGCTTAGCGGCCCGCGAATCGCAGGTGCGCGTGACGGTTCTCTAGTGTTCCGGGGTAGCTGGAATCGGTGCCGGCGCGCCGGGCTTGGCCGGCGGCTCGATGGAAATGAGTTCCACTTCAAAGACGATCGTCGAATCAGGTCCGATCACGTCTCCTGCGCCGCGGTCGCCATAGGCCAGGTCCGGCGGGATGAAGAGTTCCCACTTGGAGCCGACCGGCATCATTTGCAGCGCCTCGGTCCATCCCTTGATTACGCGGCCCACTGGAATCGTGATGGGCTTGCCGTGCTTGTCGGAGCTATCGAATTCAGTGCCGTTCAGCAGCGTGCCGCGGTAGTTGCAGACCACCGAGTCGGCTGCGGTGGGCTTGGGCCCGGTGCCTTCCGTCAGGACCTTATATTGCAGGCCGCTGGGCAGCGTGACGACTCCCGCCTTGGTCTTGTTCTCGGCCAGGAACGCGTCGCCTTCCTTCTTGTTGTTGATGGCGGCGGCTTGGGCCTTTTCTTCTTGCCTCTTGGCCAGCTGGGATTTCAGGGAGGTCATCACCGCCTGGGCTTCTTCGTCGGTGAGCAAAGTCTTGCCGTTGGCCAGCCCGTCTTTCAGTCCGCGCAGGACGATTGCGGGGTCCACGTCCACGCTATCGCGGTGGAGGCTCTTGCCGATGTTCAGACCGATGGCGTAGCTGTCCTTGTCCTTATCGGTTTTCAGAGTCAGGACGGGCGCGGTCTTGGCCGCAGGGTGGTGAGCCGCCCCGGAAGCGGTGCCGCTGCTCTGAGACTTGGAAGTGCTCGCCGCCGAGGACGACGATTTCGCCGGCGCCGTCGAACCAGCCGCCGGCGCGCTAGATGGCGTCGTGCTAGCCGGAGCCTGCCGCGCGGCGACGCCGCCGGCAAACGTCAACCCAACCGCCACAACGATCCCCGCTGCAAATGCCTTCACGTCGAATATGTTGAGCATGAACTCATTCTCGCATTGCTTCGCGCGATGCGCAAACAAGCTGTGCATGAGTGGTGAGTAGTGATCGGTGATCGGTGAATAGTGACTAGTGATCGGAGCGCGGTGAGTAGCGCAGAGTCAGTTCGTAGGGACACGGCATGCCGTGCCCGGCCTTCCGTAGTGCCGTCGCGGTCGGCCGTAATTACCGCCCGTAGGGGCGCTGCTTGCTGCGCCCCAGCTTGCCCGGGCGCTTGCACTGCCGAAGAACGTCGCAGCGAGGCATCCCCTGCTTTTCGTATCCCGCTCCCAAATCCGCCCGCTGCCGTTTCGCAGGGTCGGTGCTCCTTCTTTAATCCGTCATCCTGCTTGTTTACACTGAACGCATCGAACGCACCCTGACGCAGGAAGGGAGCGCAGCGAAGCCTGCCTGCCGCAGGCAGGGATCTCTCTTCGCTGTGCTCTGCCCAGCGCCGCCAATCTCCAATACGGGCAACAACGTCCATCCGCCACAAACCAGCGCCAGCGGCGCGGCAGAACTTAGCCCAGCCCGTAAGGGCTGGGTAAACATCGCAAAAGAACCCGAGCGCCGTAGGCGCGGACATCTTTCCGCAACTTCGTGTATAAGAAAGTTAAGAGAAGGAGCTGCAAAACATGTCGCACACCCACGCGCAAAACACCATCCACCTCGTGTTCAGCACCAAAGATCGCCGCAAATCGCTCTCCCCAGAGCTCCAACCGCGCCTCTACGCCTACGTCGCGGGCATTTGCAAAAAATGCGGAATCCTACTCCACGCCGTAAACGGTATGGAGGACCACATCCATCTCCTGATCCAACTCCCGCCAACCGCCGCGCTCTCCGACACTGTCCTCGCCATCAAATCGAATTCATCGCGCTGGGCTCACGAAGAAGGAGAAAAATTCGTCTGGCAACAAGGCTATGCCGCTTTCAGCGTAAGCGCGTCCAATGTCGCCGCCGTGGTTCGCTACATTCAAAATCAAAAATCCCACCACAAGAAAATGACTTTCGACGCGGAGTTCGTGGCCCTTTTGAAAAAACACCGCATCGAATTCGACCCGAAATTCGTGCTTGGGTAGGTGTCGCACCTACGGCGCTCGCAATTCCTCACGCACTTTTCCCAGCGCTCACGCGCTGGGCTAACTTCTGCCGCGCCTCCGGCGCTGCGTTCGCAGCACGAATCCGCTTACCACCGTGGCCCAGGCTCCATCGAATGAGGCGCCCCGCACTTCCGGCAAGCTCGAGCTCTCGGCATAAGCGTGCTTTCACACTCCAGGCATACGCGCGACACCCAGGGAATCAACTCCGACGCCGCCTCACGCCGCTCGCGTGGAACCACGATACAAACTTCATCCCCAGGCGTGCACGCCCAAGTAGGCCGTTCTCCCGGCGCAACATCCGCAATCGCCACAATTTTCGCCGGAATGCCTTCTTCAGCTAGCGCGGCCACCACAACGTCCATATACTCCGTCCGCGGCCCTGCAACAATCACGATTTCGTTCGCATCCACATCCCAATAATACCAGCGCCCGCCAGCGCCGGTTTACCCTGCGGGTCCACCTGCGGTGGACTCGAAGGGCAGCGCGACACAACCCTAGCCCGGCGCGTGAGCGCTGGGAAAGGCCCCCAAATCAATCTCGAGCGCCGCAGGCGCGACACAATCTCGCGCCCAGCGCTGCAGCTCAACCTGGACGCTGCTACCCCCTCCGCTTTTCTCCCCGGAGCCCTGCTCGCCGCAGTGGTCCTCCCTTCGCCGCGCTCAAGCAATCCCAAACGCCCTTCGCGTTCCAGCGCCAGCGGCGCGGCAGTACTTAGCCCAGCGTGTAAACGCTGGGAAAGCCGCCCCGCACCGTGTCACGCGGCGCGACATCCGCCCAACCAGCGATATAATCTGCGAATGCATTCGCTTGAATCCTTGGCGCGGCAATTTTTTGGTGAATTGACGGTGGCCGAGGTGGAGCTCGTCAAGGCGGCGCCCTTGGGGAGATTCGCAGTTTGCGGACCCAGCCAGGACGACACCGACCCAGCTAATCATCCGCGGAATGCAAATAGTTGGACCGTGGATCGCCAAATTCGAGCGGAACTAGTGCGTTGGATCTGTCGCCACCCTGGAGCCCTGGACGCTGTCGATCCGAGAGGAATTCAGATATACGGTGCCAGATTGATCGGAGTGCTCGACCTCTCAGAACTACACGTCCCGTTCCGACTCGCGTTATTTCGCTGTCGCGCGACTGACGAAATGCTATTCAGAGCAATTGAAATTCCCCTGCTTGCTTTTGACGGCTCATGGGTGGGAGCGGTCAAAGCCGACGCAGCTGAAGTGAAGGGAGGAGTAACTCTGCGGAATGGCTTCCGCGCCGATCAGCAGGTGCGCATGCACCGCGCGCGAATCGGCGTTGACCTTGACTGCGGGGGAGGGACGTTCGTTAACCCTGCGCGGAAAGGAGTGCTGGGTTCCGGAAGTGCACTAGCTGCAGACGGCGCCACGTTTGGCGGCGGAGTCTTCCTTAATAACGGGTTTCACGCTGAAGGCGAAGTGCGGTTCTCGAGGTCATACATCCGAGGTGATCTCGATTGCTGTCGTGCCACCTTCCTCAACCGGCCTTACCAGGAAGGCGTTGGATTCGGCACGGCGCTAAACGCAGATGGAATTACCGTAGCGGGCAGCGTGTTTCTTCGTGAGTCACTCGCCGAAGGCGAAATACGAATACCCCGAGGCAAGGTCGGAGCCGACATTGATTGCTCGGGTGCCACGATTGTGAATCCATTCGGTTGGGGACCCAGCGGAAGCGCTGCGGCGTTGACCGCCGAAGGCTCAGCCGTAGGCGGTAACATAGTTCTTAACAATCAATTTCACGCACGAGGGTTCGTAACCTTGCGCGGCGCGCAGGTAGCGGGTCAGCTCATCTGCAACGGCGCAACATTTGAGAACGTGCCGGCGTTGAATGCACCGGTTAGCATGGTGGCTTTAGACGCAAGTTTAGCGAACATCGCATCCGGAGTCTTTCTTGGGTACAAATTCCGCGCCGAAGGTGAGGTGAGGCTCCAGTCGGCAAGAATTGGTACCGTCCTTGATTGTGACGGTGGCGTATTCCACAATCCTCCGCAGGCAAATATGAGTGCGTCCGGATACGCCATAACTGCGGACGGAGTGAGAGTAAGCGGCCGAGTTGGGATGGGTCGTGGATTTCGGGCCGATGGCGAGGTTTTTATCATCGGTGCGCAGATCGAGGGCGACCTCGATTGCGGCAGTGGAGAGTTCAATAACCCAGCGGTCATAAATGACCCCCACGGCGGCCGCGCGCTCAGCGCGCACAGAGTAAAAGTCGGCGGAAATGCTTACATTCGCGATGGATTTTTTTCAAGGGGCGAAGTAAGTTTTTCGGGCGCGTCTATACAGGGAAACCTGGAGGGAACCTCCGCAAAATTCGATGGAGAGCTGAGTTTAGAGTCCTCAACTGTCGAAGGTGCATTAATGTTGAGTACCCTTGTAGAACCAGAACGCCTAAAGCTGACTCTCACGAACGCATCGGTCGGAGCCCTCGCTGACGACGCAGCAGGATGGCCTGCTGCGGGGAAACTGTTGCTAGACGGCTTCGTATATGCGCGTTTTTCTGGGCCGGCCCCAAAAGATCACAACAGTCGGCTCAAGTGGCTGGCTCGCCAATTACCATTCGTGCCTCAACCGTATCAACAGGTCGCGAAAGTGCTCCGCGAAGAAGGAGAAGCAGCGGGATCAGTGGAAGTTCTCTACGAAATGGAGCATCAAGTCCGCGGACGCGACACTCGGTGGTGGCGCACCCACTTGGTGAACCCCACACTAAGATGGACAGTTGGGTATGGATATTACCCCGCCAGGGCTTTCTGGTGGCTCGCGGGAATCATCTTGCTCGGATTCGGACTTTACGGCATCGGCTACCACGTCGGAAGCATCACTCCGATTGACAAAGATGCGTACGCCGCGTTCAAGTGCGGGCGTCAGCTGCCAGCCCATTATGAAAGATTTCATGCGTTCATCTACTCGGTCGAGAACAGCCTCCCTTTCGTAAAGCTTGGGCAGGTCGACCATTGGCAGGCTGATCCGGATCCACAAAATCCCGTATGGAGACTGCAAATACAGCCATTCACCGTTTGGCTGTGCCTGGCGGGGCTTCTACGGTGGTACGCGTGGCTACAGATTCTATCCGGCTGGGTTTTGGGCACCCTATTTATTGCAGGCGTAACTGGCATCATACGGAAGGATTGAATTTCGAGCGACAAGTTCGACATCGTCTGCGTCGCCCACTGTAGCTGCGGCGGGCGGCTGATTGCGACGCCCAAGCCAAATCCAGGCAACCCGCTAGCGCCGTCAGGCGCGGCACAAACCTAGTCCGGCGCGGAAGCGCCGGGAAAAAGACGGCGCGCAGCGCCGTTCCTTTCGCGGTGCCTTTCCCGCGAGCCTTTGACCTGCTGCGCCCAGACGCGTCCGCCTGATACACAACCCGGCAACTTATCCCTAGTAATGACTGGGTAAATGTGATAAAATACGTCGGGGTCACTTTTCCACCCCACTGAGGACGCCACATGCGCTCCGCCACAACGGCGACGGGCAGATCACTCCCACCCCCAGGGAAAACTCTCGCCAAAAACCGCCCCGCGCCCCTCACCGATCGCCCAACCCACCGCACGCCCGCGTCAAAACTTCAACATAATCACAAACTACAATGTTACATCCCCGCTCCCGCCCCCACCCGTCACTCTTCACTGATCACTGGCCACCGCCACGTCAATCGCCAACCCGCGCGACGCGCCACGAACCAAGAGTCACAACTCACGAATCACGTCCGTTCTAATCGTCACACCTCGCGATTACAAAGCGCCAAAAACCCAACAAAAACGCGGTTTTCAGCCCCTCTAATCGTCACAAAATCGCGTTATTTTGGCGCCGAACCGGCTCAAGAAATCAGCAGGGGCGGCATGCCGTGCCCCTGCGATTGCTGTGCGACGGGATCGTTCCCTGCTGATTATTTATTTGGGGGCTTGGTTGGGCCTGCTGCCAGGATTTGGGTGGCTTGGACTTTTGCTGCGTCTTTGGCGATTTTTTGCCAGGCTTCGTTGGGGAGATTTAGGAAGGCAGCGGCTATTTGCGGGTCGTAGAGGATGCCGGAGCCTTTGGCGATTACTTCGCGGGCGGATTGGAATGGGAGGGCGGCGCGATAGGGGCGGTCGGAGGTCATGGCGTCCACCGTGTCGGCCACGGCGAAAATTCTGGCTCCCAGCGGAATTTTTTCCGCTGCGAGGCCTTGCGGGTAGCCGCTGCCATTGAAACGCTCGTGATGACTCAAAACAATTTCGGCGGCGTCGGCGAGGAATGCAATGCTTTTCACCAGATCGTAACCGATCCTGGAGTGGCGGCGCATTACCTGCCATTCGTCGGGGGTGAGCGGGCCGGGCTTGAGAAGAATCCGGTCGGCGATGGCCAGTTTTCCAATGTCGTGCAGCCAAGCGCCCATGGCAATATCGCGCAAGCGGTTTTCCGCGCAGCCCAGCGATTTGGCCAATTCCATCGAATAGAGAAAAACGCGGCGGGAGTGGCCGCCGGTGGGGCTATCGCGCAGGTCAATCACGGCGCCAAGCGCCGCGAGAGTATCCTCGTAACTTTCTTCGGTGTGGCGCAGCGCGGTTTGCAATTGCAGGGTGCGTTCGGAAACCATGTCCTCGAGATGCAGGCGATAATTGGCGACTTCCCTTTCGAGGGATTTCTGATGCAGGGCGCGCTGCAGGCCCATGACGACGGTGTCCACATCGAAAGGCTTGACGAGGTAATCGTCGGCACCCTGCTGCATGGCCTGCACGCCGACGCGAATTTCGTCCACGCCGGTGGCCAATAAGAAAGCGAGGTGCGGGTAGAGGCGGCGCACCGCGGCCAACAGCTCCAGGCCGGAGATGCCCGGCATGCGCAGGTCGGAGATGACCGCGTCCGTGCGGCCGCCTTGCAAAATTTGCAGCGCTTCGGCGGCGCTGGCGGCCATGCTGCAGCAGGCAATCGGGGCGAGCATGGCGGCGAGAACTTTGCGAGCGGAGAGTTGATCGTCTACGATCAGGACGCGCAGGGTTGGCGCACAGGGCTCAATGATTCGCGTGGCTTCGTTGGCTGGCGCGAGCGCGGCGGATTGGCGGGCGGCGGTCATGGCAAGTGCTTTCCAGGGGATTCGCTATTGCAGGATCCACTGGCCGGTTTTTTCGGCGAAGCGAAAACCATAGAGAGACGCGGACTCCGTCCGGTGCTCGGAACGCACGACGCGGGCCTTGCCGACGTAGCGGTCCGCGCCGTCCACGATGTACACGTCCACGATGGAATCCTTGGCCAGGTCCGCGGTGCAGGGGCAGAGGAAGGCGCTGACGCTGACGTTTTCGGTGAAATCCGCTTCGTTGAATTCGATGCCGTGGATATCTTTGCCGCGAAGCTTCAATTGGACGCGCAATTGAAGTCGGACTTCGGTGCGCGGAATTTGCGTCTGGCTGCGAACTTTCGCGAGGGAGATGCGGAGCGCGTCGAAATCAACGGGCTTTTCAAAATAGCCGGCGGCGCCCATGGTGGCGCAGGATTCCTTGACCGTGGCGCCGGTCTCACCGCTGACGACGAAGATGGGAATCGGCTGGGCCTTGCTGATGGCGCCGAAAGCGCGGCAGAGGTCGAGGCCGGAATGCTTGGGCATGCGCAAATCCATCAGGATAGCGTCGGGGCGGTGCTCCATGGCCAGGGCCAGGGCCTGTTCGGGATCGGGAGTATCAATAATTTCGTAATCTTCCGAGAGATTGAGGCGGAAGAGGCGGCGCATAGCCTCGTCGTCATCAACTATCAAGAGGCGTTTGAGCCTTAAGGCAATCCCTTGCTGCTGGCTATTCATGGGTCAGGTTCCTGCGAGAATTAATGGGGCTGCGGGCTTGGGTTGCGGCGCAGCGACGGTGGCGGCGGCGTCTGGTGCTGCTGGGTCGGCATCGAGGACTTCGCGGACTTTGCGGATCAGGTTTTCTTCGCTGAACGGTTTGTGCAACAGGGTGTTGCCCGCGCCGAGGACGCCGTGATTGACGATGGCGTCGTCGGTGTAGCCGGACATGTACAGAACTTTCAGGCCGGGCTGGAGCGTGGCGAGACGTTCGGCTAGAGCGCGGCCATTGAGACCGGGCATGATCACGTCGGTGAGAAGCAGGTCAATTCGTTCGGGCTTTTGCTGGGCTTTCTGGAGAGCTTCGACGCCGTTTGCGGCGGAGAGTACGTGGTAACCGTGCTGGGTGAGGAGCATGCGCGTTAATTTGCGGAGCGCGGCAGCGTCTTCGACAAGGAGGATGGTTTCG
Source organism: uncultured Acidobacteriota bacterium (assembly GCA_963804655.1). GTDB lineage: Bacteria > Acidobacteriota > Terriglobia > Acidiferrales > UBA7541 > Palsa-295. The sequence continues at coordinate 1,246,369 of CAWDRE010000006.1, forward strand.
GCTCCATGGAAGGCTTCCACGATGGGAGCGACGGCCGGGACGATGCTGACGGCTTCCTCGATGCGAGGCAGGTAAATTTCGAAGGAGCTGCCTTTTTCCAGCGCGCTCTGCACCCAAACGTAGCCGCCGCTTTGCTTGACGACGCCATACACGGTGGCGAGACCGAGGCCGGTGCCTTTGCCTTGTTCTTTGGTGGTGAAGAACGGCTCGAAGATGTGGCCGAGGGTTTCGGAATCTATGCCAGTGCCGTTATCGGTGACGGAGAGCATGACGTAGTCGCCGATTTTGGAGCCGGGATGATGGCGGGTGTAGAGTTCGTCGAGCGTGACATTGCTGGTGGCGATTACGACTTTGCCGCCCTGGGGCATGGCGTCGCGGGCGTTGACGACGAGATTCATGATCACTTGCTCGACCTGGCCGTGATCGGCTTTGACGCGGCCGATGGCGGGGTCGAGCGAGAGATTTATTTCGATGTTTTCGCCGATCAGGCGGGGCAACATTTTTTCCATTTCGGAAATCAGGGAATTTAGGTCAATGACGGCGGGGGCGAGAACTTGCTGGCGGCTGAAGGCGAGGAGCTGGCGGGTGAGGGCTGCCGCGCGCTGGCCGGCTTTTTCGATTTCTTCGGCGTGTTCGACGAAGGGAGTGCCGGGCGGGAGAGTTCTTTTGAGCACGGCGCTGTAGCCGATGATGACGCCTAATAAGTTGTTGAAGTCGTGCGCAATTCCTCCTGACAGCCTGCCGACAGCTTCCATTTTTTGGGCCATGCGGAGTTGACGTTCGAGCAGACGCTTTTCGGTGACGTCTTCCGCGAAAACTTCAAAGTAGCCTTCCTCGTTGTCCGTATCCTGGACGAGCCATCCGGTGCAGCGGGCTTTGATGGGAGTGCCGTCCTTGCGTTTCCATTCGACTTCCACATCGGTGAATTCCTTCTGGTTGGCAAATAAGTGATTGAGCTTTTGATTTTCGAGGGGATCGGCGTGGATGTCGGTGGCGAGATTCAGCGCCAGCAATTCGTCGCGCGAGCCGTAGCCCAGCATTTTTTGCAGCGCTGGGTTCACAAGAACCAGTTTGCCGGAGGCTTCCGCGCGGTAAATTCCGTAGGGGGCATTTTCGATGACGGAGCGAAAACTGATTTCGGAGAGGCGCAGGGCTTCGGAAGCGAGCTTGCGTTCGGTGATATCGCGATTGACGATGACGAGTTTTTGGGGAACGCCGTTGGCGTCGCCGATGACGCTGGAGGTGGATTCCAGGACGCGCCAGGTGCCGTCCTTATGGCGAATTCGATATTCGAGATTTTTTCCGATGCCGGTGCGGCGCGCTTCAGCCGCGGCGGCTTTGACGCGATAGCGGTCGTCGGGATGAATCTGATCGAGCGATGAGGAATTCTTAAGTTCTTCGGCGGAGTATCCGAGAATTTTCTGATAGGAATCGCTATTGAAGAGGCGGTGACCTTCCATGTCCACGACGGCGATCATGTCGGCTGCGTTTTCGCTGATCAGACGGAATAGCTCCTCGCGCTCCACGAGGCGGTTGCGCATGCGGTGGATCTGCAACTGCTGGAAGATGGTGTAGATATCGAAAATCAGGACCAGTGACACCAAGCCCTGAACGATCGGAGGAAGCAGGCGGAAAGAGAAAGTATCTTCGTGCAGGCCGAGCTCGGGCAGGATGAAGGCCATCAGGCCGGACAGCAGGATGAGAGTGACGATAATGGCGACGAACCAGAGCTGCCACTCGCGACGTTCGATGCGGCGGAGGTTGGTGCGCACCGTGTCAATCGGGGGCGGGCGCTGCGTTTGGATTTTGGGTGCTTTGGTCGCGTTCACAGTGCTCCTGAGAAAGTGAGCTGTTGGCGCTTGCGCGGCGCGGCGGGTGGGCAAGCTCGACGAGCGGACGCTTCGCGGAGCGAAGTTGGGCCGAAGCATCTTGTGCACGCGGCGCGCCAGAGGGAGGGCGATCGGCGTTATTGCGTAAGTAGTTGAAATTGTGCGGGGATTGGGAAGTTCTGGTGTCGGCGGGTGGAAAGATTATGAGTTCGGTTACGGGCATGGGGTTTCAGTCCGGACCGGAAATCCCGGATTGAACCAGATTGGGATGCGAACGGGAGTCGCAAGGATGCGCGGCGAAAGACGAAGAGAGGTCCCTGTCTGCGGCAGGCAGGCCTCGCTGCGCTCCCTTCGCTACGGCACTCAGGGCGAGCGGGATGACAGATTAAAAACCGGGCGGAGGAAACGGGTCGCTGTCGTTCCTTCCTCCGGATGAACAATTCACCGCTGTGCCCGAGCTGCGCGAGGAGCACGGGATCAGCGGGCACGGCATGCCGTGCCCCTACGATTGCTTGGCGGGGTTCGGGGGCAGGGGGCGGACCGCTTGGGGCGGAACTCTGCTCTGCTAGCAGGCGGATTCGCCGGTTTGGCCGATTGCTTCTAGCGGCAGAGCGATGGTGGCGGAATCTTGCTGGGATGTGGTGGCCGCGGGTTGGGATTCGCGGCGTTGCAGGAACGGGGACCAGGTTTCGGCTATTGAGCAGGGGAGATGGACCGGTTGCAGGCGAACCAACGGCAGCGGTAGCGCGGATTCCAGCAGGCGGCGGGCGCGGGGGCTGTTGGTCAGGTGAAAATGTTCGCGGAGGATGTGGCGCAGCCATTCGTCCTCGTTGCCTGGGACGGTTTCGCGGGCGTGCGCGAAGGTTTCGTGTGGTTGAGCTTCCCTTTTAAGGATAGACCCTGCTGCCGCTGAAGGGGCGGGTCTCAGACCCGCCCCTACGGTTGCCGCTACATCTGCAAAGCCTCCGCCGGCGCGGTCTCCTTCCAGTTCAGACACTTCTTCTGATTCGCCGATTTCTGCCGGCCTTACGAATTCGCGATTGTAATTTTGATCCTGCAGGGCGTCGCGGAGGATGTAAGTGAGACCGCCGGTCATTCCAGAACCCAGATTCATTCCAGCGGGACCGAGAATTATTACTACTCCGGCGGTCATGTATTCGCAGCCGTGATGGCCGACGCCTTCGACTACCGCGAGGGCGCCGCTATTGCGGACGGCGAAGCGTTCGCCGACGCGACCGGCGATGAAAAGTTTTCCGCTGGTGGCGCCATAGAGGACGGTATTGCCGGCGAGAACGTCACCGCGCTGGGCGGCCGCGGCTCCGGCGCTGATGGCGATGGTGCCGCCGCTGAGGCTTTTGCCGACGTAATCGTTGGCGTCACCGAAAAGTTTGAAGCGCAGGCCGGAAATCAGGAAGGCGCCGAAACTCTGACCGGCGGAGCCGCGGAATTCGCACTGGACATTTTTTCCGGCGAGGCCGTCGAAATTGGTGCGGCGGAGAATGTAGCCGCTGAGATGCGCGCCGACGCTGCGATCGGCGTTGCAGATGGGCAGAAATTGCTGGAGCGGGAGAGGCTTGGCGCGATCCACGCCGCCGACGAGCTTGCGGCGGATATCGAGCGCGCTTTCGGGCAGATCAATTTCGATGGGGGCGCTGATCGCCGGACGATTGGGATGATGCTGCGGCGAGGCGGGCTTGATTGGTTTCAGGAGCGGGCCGAGCGAGCGGTCCGCCCATTCATTGCGCGGGCGCAATTTTTCGGCGGCGCCGACGATTTCAGCGAGCGAGCGAACGCCGAGGGCGGCCATGCGTTCACGAACTTCGGCGGCGACTCCCTGGAAATAAGAGATCACCATTTCGGGATTGCCGGCGAAGCGCGCGCGGAGTTTTTCGTCCTGCGTGGCAATGCCGACGGGGCAGGTATTCAAGTGGCATTGGCGCGCCATGACGCAGCCGATCGCGAGGAGCGTGGCGGTGCCGAAGCCGAATTCGTCGGCGCCGAGAAGCGCGGCGATGAGAACGTCACGGCCGAACTTGAAGCCGCCGTCGGTGCGCAGGCGGACGCGATCGCGGAAGCCGGAGCGCAGGAGCGCGGAATGGGCGTCGCGCAGGCCGATTTCCCAGGGCAAGCCGGTATTTTTGATCGAAGTGAGCGGCGACGCGCCGGTGCCGCCATCGAATCCGGCGATGGTGATGACGTCCGCGCCCGCCTTTGCGACGCCCGCGGCGATAATGCCGACGCCCGCGCCAGAGACGAGTTTTACGCCGATTCGGGCGGCGGGATTGACTGCGCGCAGGTCGTAAATCAATTGCGCGAGATCTTCGATGCTGTAAATGTCGTGGTGAGGCGGCGGAGAGATGAGCGACATGCCGGGCACGGCGTGGCGCAGACGCGCGATGTAGGCGTTTACTTTGATGGCGGGGAGCTGGCCGCCTTCGCCGGGCTTGGAACCTTGCGCCATTTTGATTTCGAGCTCGTCGGCGCGGCAAAGATATTCAGCGGTGACGCCGAAGCGCGCGGAAGCTACTTGTTTGACGCGATTGGCGGCTTCGGGCTCGAAGCGATAGACGCTGGGATCTTCGCCGCCTTCTCCGGTATTGCTGCGCGCGCCGAGACGATTCATGGCGATGGCGAGAGTGCGATGCGCTTCGGGACTAAGCGCGCCGAGAGACATGGCTTGCGCAGAGAAGCGGCTGAGAATTGCGGAGGCCGGCTCGACTTCATCGAGCGGGATGGGGGCGGCCGAGGCGAACTCGAGATGATCGCGGATGGCGACGGGCTCGCGAGTGTCCGCAAGTTCGACGAAGGCGGCGTAATTTTCCGGCGTGGGCGATTTGATGTAGCCGTGCATGCGGCGGACGAGTTCGGGAGAGGTGGAGTGACGCTCTCCGGCGTGGCGGAAACGGTAGAGGCCAGCGTCTTGCATCGCGCCGTTGCCGGCGGCGGTGGAGAACGCGCGAACGTGGGCCGCGACGGTTTCGCCGAGAATATTTTGCAGAGTTTTGCCGCCGAGGCTGGCGGAGGCGTCTTCGAAAAATTCGGCGCAGATCTCCTCGTCGAGGCCGACCGTTTCGAAGAGATGGCTATTGCGATAGCTGGCGACGGTGGAGATGCCCATGCGGGCGAGAACTTTGCGCAGGCCAGCCTCGACGGCGATGCGATATTTTGCGGCGCCGCCGGGTTTGAGATTTTCAGAAAGCTCCATCGCGAGATAGGGGAAAACGGCGCTGGCACCCGCGGCGATGAGCAGGGCGATGTGATGGGTTTCGATGACCTGGCCGGATTCGACGACCAGGGGAATATTGTGCGCGCCCTGGAGGACCATTTCTTTCCAGGCGGCGGAAAGCGCGAGCAAGGCCGGCAAGGCGGCGCGAGATTCGTTGGTGGTGCGATCGGTGAGGACAATCAGCGCCGGATTCTTTTTTGTGGCCGCGGCGATTTCGTCGCGGACGCGATCGAGAGCTGCTTCGGCGGCCGGGGCGCCGCTGGACGCCTCGAAAGTGAAATCTATTCGCTGGATGGCGGGGCCCAATTTGCGCGGGACCAGGCGACGGCTGGCAGCGGCACTCCACAGCGTGGTGGCTTCCGATTCGTCTTCGAGCTGGGCCATTTGTCCGGCGTCGAGGACCGGAGAATCGGCGATTATTTTGGGGTCGAGGTAAACGTTGAGCGACATCACGTGGACTTCGCGCAGCGGATCAATCGGAGGATTGGTTACCTGAGCGAAACGCTGCTTGCAGTAATCCCACAGAGAACGCCGCGCGGAGGAGAGGAACGCGGGAGGCGCGTCGTCGCCCATGCTCCAGATGGCTTCCTTCCCTTCCCGACCGAGCGGCTGAAAAAGGAGGCGGTATTGATCTTCGGTCCAGCCCAGGGCCGCGGCAAGTTTTTGCGGCTCGATTTCTGAAGCGGGCGGCACGGTCGCGGTGCCGTAGAGATGCTTCACGTTTTGCGAAGCCGGAACTGCGGACGGGAGGTGAATGCCGCGCGGGACGTAGGGATTCTGGGCGCCGTTGCGAAGCGGATCGGGGCCGAGCAATTCGGAGACTTCGTTGTTGTTGCGGAAGATGGCGCCGGCTTGCGAGTCCACGAGCAGGATCTCGCCGGGGCCGAGGCGATTGCGTTCGATGATTTGTTTATCGCGGAGGTCGGCGAGGCCGACTTCCGAGCCGACTACGAGAAGGCCGTCACTGGTGAGGACGTAACGCATGGGACGCAGGCCGTTGCGATCGAGTTTTGCGCCGACCATCTGGCCATCGCTGAAGACGAGCGCGGCGGGGCCGTCCCAGGGTTCCTGCTGGCGCGCGGAATTTTCGAGATAGGTGCGAAGTTTGACGAACGTACGCGCATCGGATTCCCAGGCGGGCGGAACCATGCGCAGCATGGCGGCGGCGAGATTGTAATTCTGGCGCAGGAAAACTTCGACGACGTTGTCAAAGCTGGCAGAATCGCTGACGCCTTCTTCGAGGACGTGGAAATTATCGTCGGCGCCGAATTCGCGGCGGACGGAACTTTCGCGCGCGCGAGTCCAGCGGCGGTTGGCGCTGATGGTATTGATTTCGCCGTTGTGCGCGACGTAACGGAAGGGCTGGGCAAGCTGCCAGGACGGACTGGTATTGGTGGAATAGCGCTGATGAAAAATGGCGAAGGGCGCCGTGAAATCGGGAGCGGCGAGATCGGAATAGAACGCGCGAAGCTGCAGCGGAGTGAGCAGACCTTTATAGATGAGCACGCGGGAAGAGAGCGAACAAAAGTAGAGGCCGGGAATCGAGCGGGCTTCGACGCGTTTGCGCATCAAGTAGAGCTGGCGTTCGAGGTCCGCGCAGGGGTCCGCGGATTCGAAAAAGCATTGGCGAATGACGGGCATGGTGCCGAGGGCGGAGGGACCGAGAAGCGAGGGAGAAGTGGGCACAACGCGCCAACCCAGACAGCGCAGACCGGACCTTTCGGCGGCGGATTCGATGGCGGCGCAGGCAGCGAGTTCCTGGCCGGGCGGAATGAAAACCATACCGAGGCCGAAGGAATCGGGGAGCGTGATATTCAGGTCGCGCGCGCGTTCGCGGATGAAATCTTTGGGAATGGGAATCAGCAGACCGGCGCCATCGCCGCTGAGGCCATCGGCGTCAACACCACCGCGGTGAGAAAGGCGGGCGAGAGCGATGAGGGCGCGCTCGACGACATCGCGGGAGCCCTGGCTGCCGAGCTGGGCGATGAAGCCTACACCGCAGGCGTCGTGATCCACTTCGGGCTTGGGGGGAGAAAACCGCATGTTAATAGGTAACTCAGGCGGAGGGGAACAGTACAATTCAGAAAGCTGATGGAAGGCATCAGGGTTTCGGCGGGCATAGAAACGCTTATGACGCCGATAGAATCTTTTTGTGGGGGCGCGCGCGAAGCAGCCTGATACAGTGCCGGCATGTCGGCCAGCACGGCGCGAACGCTCCGGCGAGGGCTATTCGAGGGATACGATCCGGGCGGTTTTTACGATGAAATGTTCGATAGCCACGGGTGTGCGCGGCCGCACTACAGCAAGCTGTTCGAGAAACTGGCGGCGATGGCTCCGGCACAATTCGAGGAGCGGCGCAAACTGGCGGACCTTTCGTTTTTGCTGCAAGGAATTACCTTCACGGTTTACAACGATGGACAAGGAACGGAACGGCTACTTCCCTTCGATTTAATTCCCCGAATTTTGCCGAATTCAGAGTGGCAACGCATTGACCGCGGGTTGACGCAGCGGGTGGTGGCGCTGAATTTGTTTTTGCGCGACGTGTACGGAAAGCAGTGCATATTCAAGGACAAGCAAATTCCGCGCTCGCTGGTGTATTCGTCTTCCCATTTCTGCCGGGAAATGATCGGCGTGGAAGTGCCGCGCGGGATTTACACGCACATTTGCGGAATTGATCTGGTGCGCGATTCGAAGACGGGGGAATTCTGCGTCCTCGAGGATAACGTGCGGACACCCAGCGGAATTTCCTACGTGCTGGAAAACCGGCTGGTGATGACGCGGACTTTTCCGGACGCGTTTCAGGATTATGAAGTTTTGCCGGTGAACCATTATCCGGCGGAGCTATGCAAGATTTTACGGAGCCTTTCACCACGCGGGGAGAGTGATGCACAGATCGTGCTGCTGACGCCGGGAATCCACAACAGCGCTTATTTCGAGCACAGCTTCCTGGCGCAGCAGATGGGGATCGAGCTGGTGGAAGGGCGCGATTTGATCGTGGATGCCGGGATCGTCTATATGAAGACGATTTACGGATTGAAGCGGGTGGACGTGATTTACCGGCGGGTGGATGACGAGTTTCTGGATTCGCTGACGTTCCGGCCGGATTCGCTGCTGGCGGTGCCGGGGCTGATGAGCGCGTATCGCGCGGGAAACGTGGCGCTGGCGAACGCGGTGGGAAATGGAGTGGCGGACGATAAAGCCATCTACGCGTACGTGCCGACGTTCATTCGGTATTATCTGGGCGAGGAGCCGATATTGCGGAGCGTGGACACGTATCTTTGTTCGCGGCCGGAAGATTTGAGTTACGTGCTGGACCATTTGCCGGAGCTGGTGGTGAAGGCGGTGGGCGAATCCGGCGGGTATGGAATGTTGATCGGGCCGGCGGCGGAAATTGGACGAATTCAAGAATTCCGCAAGCGGATTCAGGCGGATTGCAGAAATTATGTGGCGCAGCCGGTGATACCGCTGTCGCGGGTGCCGTCTTACGACGTGGCGAGCGGAACGGTGGCGGGGCGGCACGTGGATTTGCGGCCCTACTGTTTGTATGACGGCGAGAAAGTGACGATCGTGCCGGGAGGATTGACGCGGGTGGCGCTGCAGCGCGGATCGCTGGTGGTGAATTCGTCGCAGGGCGGCGGAAGCAAGGATACCTGGGTATTGTGCGGGGAAAAATAAGATGCTTTCGCGTATCGCGGAATCGCTGTTCTGGCTGGCGCGTTATATCGAGCGGGCGGAGGACACCGCGCGGCTGCTGGACGTGAATTACCACATGATTCTGGAGCAGTCGCACCAGCCCTACCGGCTGCGCTGGGACCCTCTGATCGTGATGGCGGGCGAAGAGCACCGCTTCCGGCAGCTCTACGATGAAGCGAATGCGGAGAACGTGTTCGAGTTCCTGGCTTTCTGCCCGGAAAATCCCAGTTCGATCGTGCAGTGCGTGGCGAAAGCGCGCGAGAACGCGCGAACGATTCGCGACCGGATTTCGCGGGAGATGTGGGAAGACATTAACGGATTGTATTTCGCGGCGAGCCGATTTAATCCGGACGAGGAAATCGCAGCGGGGCCGCATCGTTTTTGCGACAAGATCAAATTCGGCGCGCACCGGTTCCACGGAGTGACGGATGCGACGCTGCCGCATGACGAGGGTTGGGAATTTTTGCGGATTGGATGGTCGCTGGAGCGCGCGGAGATGACGGCGCGATTGGTTGATGTGCAGTATCACAATCTGCTGGAATCGCCGCCGGTGATTGGCGGGCAGGACAATCATCAATGGATGGCGGTGCTGAAATCTGTGGGGGCTTACGAGGCTTATCACCGGCAATATCATTCGGCGATTGAGCCGCAGAAAGTGGCGGAGATGATGATTCTGCATCCGCTGCATCCGCGTTCGATTCGCTTCAGCATCGGCGAAGTGCAGGCGGGATTGCGGGCGGTGAGCCATACGCTGGCGGGTTCCTACGCCAACGAAGCGGAACGACTGGCGGGCAAGGTGCTGGAGCGGCTGCGTTACGACAAGATTGACGAGATTTTCAAACAGGGTTTGCACAGCTATCTGAACGAGCTTTTGCGGATGTGCGGAGCGGTGGGCGAAGATATCGCGCGGACATATTTCTACTACGCGGTGGTGGCATGAATCGTTTTCATTTGCGGCATACCACGGAATTTCATTACGACGGACCGGTTTCGGAGAGTTACAACGAAGTGCGGCTACGTCCGATTCAGGACGAGCGGCAGAGCTGCATCTCGTTTCGCCTGGTGACCACGCCGAATTCCAGAGTGACGGCGCATCGCGACGGATTGGGCAATTGGGTCCACCAATTCAGCATTTTGCCGGAGCACCGGCGATTGAAAGTGGAAACGGAGGCCGTGGTATTAACGCATGAGGCTACGCCGATTCAGGCGGACCTGACGTCACTGGATGATTTCGATTTGCAGCGCGAGGAAATTGCGGAGGAGTATTTCGATTTCGTGGCGCCGAGCGGTTATGTGCCGCATTTGCCGGGACTGGGCGAATTGAAGGACGCGGTGGAAAAAATCAGCATGGGGACCGTGGCGGGATTCGTGGACTCAGCTTCGAACATGATTCACGAGGAATTTCGGTACGTGAAGGGCGCGACGCACGTACATTCGTCCATCGAGGACCCGCTGGCGTTGCGCGCGGGAGTTTGCCAGGACTTTGCGCATTTGCTGCTGGGCGTGGTGCGGATGCGGGGATTGCCGGCGAGATATGTGTCCGGATATCTGGTGCCGGGAAAGACGGCCTTACCCGGCGAACGGCAGGAGCAGGAGGAAGTGATTGGAGGCCAGGCGACGCACGCCTGGGCCGAAGTATATTTGCCGGCGGCGGGATGGATTGGATTCGATCCGACGCTGGGAGGGCCGGTGGGATTGCGCCACGTGCGCGTGGCGTACGGGCGGGATTACGGGGACGTGGCACCCGTGCGCGGAGTATATAAAGGACACGCCGGGCAGCAGCTTTCGGTGGATGTACGGGTGCGTCCTGCGCTGGATGATGATGGGCACGAGCAATTGAATGAATTGAAGGCGGCACATCCGGAAGTGAGCGCGATGATGGAGCGGCCGCAGCAGCCGGCACAGCAGCAGTAGGAGTGGGTACGCGAAGAATTTGCGCGATGCGGATTCGGTTTGGCGTGGAAGAGTCGAAGGACCAAGTTCGAAAGATGTGTCGCACCTACGGTGCTCCACGTTGTTTCGCGCGCATTCCCAGCCCTTACGGGCTGGGCTAACTTGTGCCGCGCCTCTGGCGCTGGGTGGCAACTGAGCGGCAGGATTTTTGCGCTTACTGTTCCCTTCCGTGCCAGTAGGTCTCCCAGCCGTAATAATTTTTCGTTACTTCGTGGACGATTGCGGAGACCTGCGAGAGGTTTGCGGCGACGTGATGTTCGAAGCCGTTTTCGCAGATGTAGCGCAGGAGTTTTTGCATGTGGGGGATTTCGACCACGCCGGCGCCGCCGAAAGTTTCCAGGGGATCGTTGGTGAAGCGGCCTTCGCCCACGTAGGCGCGGATCCTGCCGTGCAGATCGTCGGTGGAAAAACGCGCGAAGCTCATGGGCGAGGGTTTGACGCGGCCGACGCAGGTGCCGAAAGTATTGTCCTTGCCGACCGTGCCGGCGATGATTTCCTGGAAGTCCATGCGCACATCGGCGAAAAAGTGCTTGGGCAAATTGCTGCAGTGGAAGCAGACGGCTTTGTTGGGATCGTCGCCGTAATTGTTGTTCCAATCGAGCAGAGCGCTGGGAGTTTCGGAGGCCAGCGCGAGCGCGTACATGCTGAGGGTGCCGCAGACGTCCACTTCGCAAGCGCTGGGGAGCAGGTCGTTGCTCATCATGCTCATGACCGTGCACGGGACGACGCCGAGATTTTCCTCGATGGAGGTCCAACACTGCACGGCGCTGATGGTGACGTGCGTGGCTGTCATCCACTGATCAATTACCGCGCCGAGCTTGGCCATTTTCAGGAGCGCGGGCTTGGGCACGCCGCTGGTGGTGACGTATTTTTCGATGGCCTGGAGCTTGGCCTGCGCGGCGTCATCGTTGTCTTTCATGCGTTCGATGCGGCCGAGGACTTCGGAAAGATCGAGGGTTTCGACGGAGATGCCGGCGTTCTCGAGAAGTTTTTCGCTGTAGCGGACGGTATTGAAGGCGGTGGGACGCGCGCCGATGCTGCCGATGCGTAGATTTTGCAGTCCGCGAAAGACGCGGCAGACGCCGGTAAACCAGGCGAGGTCTTTTTTGAAAGCGTCGGAATTGGGAGTGACGGTGTGATTGGTGGTGAGCGAGTACAAGATGCCGTACTGCTTGAGGTTGTTGCAGGCGGACATTTTTCCGCAGAAGCTGTCGCGGCGATGGGCGATGCCCATTTTGCTGGGCGTATCGGGCGTGGCCTGGACTAACACCGGAACCTTCAGGCGGGAGAGGCGGAGAGTGTCGGCGATGGCGCGTTCGTCGCCGAAATTGGGGAGGGTGACGATAACGCCGTCAATGCGATCGCTATTGGCGCGGAAGTGGGCCGCGCAGCGCATGGCTTCTTCGTAGGTTTCAATCGCGCCGTGTTTGCTTTCTTTTTCGTCGAGCACGACGACATCCACGCCGGATTGCTGCAAAACCTGGATCATTTCGGCGCGGCCGGTCTCGGCGAGATGGCCCGGGAAAAAGCCGCGGTTTCCCACGATCAGGGCCAGAGTTATCTTCTTTTTTTCCATTGCGTCAGGTCTCCGGTGAATCCGTCTGGGCGCTTTGGAGATTCGCGCCAAAACCGTTGTGAATCAAAACGCGGCGCGTTCCGCCGCCGGCGTGGTGCGAGCTTGATCGCTCATCGCCGTTGGGTCAATGGCGCACTGAAGTGCGCCGCTACAAAGGCAATGCAAAAACCGGGCGTTCATTTCTTTGTTGGCTGGCCGTAATATTTGGCGCTGCCGTGCTTGCGAAGAAAGTGCTTATCGTGCAGACACGGTGAAATCGGTGCGACCTCGTGATTCAGCGCGGTGGTGTAATAGGCCATGCGCGCTACCGCTTCCAGGATTACGGCGTTGTGCGCGGCAGTGGCGGGATCCGGTCCCCAGGCGAATGGGCCGTGGCTGCGCACCAGCACTCCTGGAATGCTATCGGGATTTAGATGCTCGAATGCGCGAAGAATGACCGCGCCGGTGTTTTTTTCGTATTCAGTGGCGATTTCGTGGGACTGCAGGTCCTCGGTGACCGGCACAGGGCCGTGGAAAGTGTCAGCGTGCGTGGTGCCGAAGCACGGGATGGAGCGGCCGGCCTGGGCCCAGGCGACGGCGAATTCGGAATGGGTGTGAGCGACGCCGCCGATGTTCGGGAAAGCTTTGTATAGCTCGATGTGGGTCGGAAGGTCAGAGGAGGCGCGAAGGGTGCCTTCGACGGGGGAGCCGTTCAGGTCGGTGACGACCATGTGCTCAGGGCGAAGGTCGTCGTAGGGGACGCCGCTGGGTTTGATGACTACCAGACCGTCTTCGCGGGAGATGCCACTGGCATTGCCGAAGGTGAAAAGGACCAGGCCACGGCGGACGAGTTCCAGGTTGGCCTCCAGGACCTGTTCGCGGAGGTGGTTGAGGGTCATGGGCGAATCCGCATTCTACTATAGAATTCGAGGGTGTTTTAAGTAAACGATTACTCGAATAAAGCTACTTGGGTTGTTACCGCTTTGTCAACGGCAAGTTCGGGCGGGGGAAGAGCGAAGATTTGATACCGGGTACACCCAGCAGACTGGCGCTTTTACCGCAGAGACGCAGAGTACGCAGAGAAAGGCTGAGGCAAAGGCTCTAACACCGAGGACACAGAGAAAGGCTTGAGGGCGCGGAGATTGCGTTAACGGCCATTACTGCAGAGGGCAGAAGCCGCAGAGGAAGGCAAAGACTTAACACAGAGTTCACAGAGAAAAACTTGAGGACACGGAGAATGGAGGGTTAATGATTGGCTAGTTTCATCAGGGTGGGGAGGACGTCGCCGAAGCGGCTGGTGGGGAGTGGTTGGCCGAAGTCGAAGTAGAGGCGGCGATAGAGATCGTAGAGCTGGTCGTAGATTTTGCTGGCCGCGGGTTGCGGGTGATAGACGTTGTGCGGGGGGCAGATTTTCTTTTGGGCCTCTTCGATGGTTTTGAAGGTGCCGGCGGCCAGGAACGCGAAGATGGCGGAGCCCAGGCTCGTAACTTTACTGCTGGGAACCAGCACGGGGCGCTTGAGGACGCTCGCGTAAATCTGATTTAGCGGGGCGTTGGTTTGCGGGATGCCGCCGCCATTGATTACTCGTTCGATGACCACGCCATTTTCCGCCATGCGGTCCAGGATTACGCGGGTGTGGAAAGCGGTGCCTTCGATCGCAGCGAATAATTCATCCTGCGCGGTGTGCTGGAGATTCCAGCCCAGCGTGATGCCGCGGAGATTCGGATTCACCAGCACGGTGCGGTCGCCATTGTCCCAGGTCATGCGGAGCAGGCCGGTTTGACCGGCTTTATATTTTTCGAGGCCAGCGCTTAGAGCAGAGACGGTGGTGTTCGCGCGCTGCGCGATTGCGCTGAAGATATCGCCCGTGGCGGAAAGTCCCGCTTCAACGCCGGTGTAGGCGGGGTGCACGCTTCCCTTCACTACACCGCAGAGGCCGGGAACCAATTGAGATTGGCGCGAGATACCGATGATGCAGGTGGAGGTGCCGACCACGTTGACGACGTCTTTTTCGAGCGCGCCCGCGCCGATGGCGTCCCAGTGGGCGTCAAAGGCGCCGACAGGAATGGGAATTCCGGCGCGAAGGCCGAGCTTTTCGGCCCAGGCGGGCGAGAGAGTTCCGGCGATTTTGTCGGAGGTTTCATAGGAGCCTTGCAATTTCTGGCGGACGCCGGCGAGCAGCGGGTCCACTTTCGTGAGGAATTCTTCGGAGGGCAATCCACCGTACTCCGGGTGCCAGAGCCATTTGTGGCCCATGGCGCAAATGCTGCGTTTTACCTTGGCGGGGTCGGTGATGCCGCAGAGCGTGGCGGCGACCATGTCGCAATGCTCGAAGGCGCTGGCAAGTTGAGCGCGCTTTGCGGGATTGTGGCGCAGCCAGTGGAGGAGTTTCGAAAACCCCCACTCGGAGGAATAGACGCCGCCGCACCAGCGAATGGCTTCGAGATTTTCGCGATGGGCCATCGCGGTGATTTCGGCGGCTTCGGATTTAGCGCGGTGATCGCACCACAAATAATATTCGTCGAGCGGGACCATGCCAGCGGCGACGGGAATTACCGATGAGCCGGTGGTATCGAGCGCGATAGCGGCGATGGCATCGCCGGAAACGCCGGCATTCTGAAGAGCCTGGCGCGTGGCTGCGGCGAGGGCGCGCATGTGGTCGTCGTGAGATTGCGTGGCATATTCGGGATCCTCGCGTTTGCGGTGGAGGGGGTATTCGGCGATGGCGGAATCGAGAATGCCCTTCTCGCTGTCCACGATGGAGACGCGCACGCTGAGAGTGCCGAAGTCAACGCCGGCTACTACGGCCATATCGGGCTCCTGGTTGGTTTGTTACTACATGGCATGAGCGAAGTTGCTCCTTGGCTATGGCCGGTACGAAAAGCAGATCCCTCGCTGCGCTCGGGATGACACGCCCAGCGTTTCTTGCCAGGTGTAACGGCCGCTTCAATTCATTCGGCACGGCGGTCCACAAGACGAGTCTGACGGTTGCCGGGGTACAAGTGCGCGCTGAAGTGCGCCGCCGATAGTGCCCACACTGAATGGGTGCGTCTTTGCGCGTGGCCGAGCGCGAGCATACTGCTACCCCTGCGAACGCGATTCTTGAGAAAGCGTTTTCTCGGCTTCTGGAGACTTTACCGAAGAGGCAGAGAGGCGTCAATTCGATTCTGCTTCGGGGTGGCGCTTGCGCCGGGGGGCGGCGGATTTCGCGGAGGAATGCTCGGCGCTCGGGCCGCGTGTGACGGCCGGGGCCATGGCCGTGGAGTCGCGCAGAACGAGATGAGTGCGCAGTTGATACTCGGTGCCCGTGGGAGCGGCGGTGGTGCGTTGCACGTCGGCGAGGAGCGCGTTGAAAGCCAGACGCGCGATTTCCGTCTGCGACATTTTGACGGTGGTGAGCGGCGGGATTACGAATTGGGCCAGGCGGATATCGTCGAAGCCGACGACGGAAAGATCTTTGGGCACGTGCACGCCTTGCTGGTAGCTTTCGCGGAGCACGCCGATGGCGGTCATGTCGTTCGAGCACATCACGGCGGTGGGGCGTTTGGGCAGCGCGAGAATGCCGTGCATCGCGGCCATACCGCCTTCGATGGTGTGGTTTCCTTCGATCAGGTAATTCGGGAAGATGCGCAAACCGATTTCTTCCATGGAATGCACGAACGCGTGCTGGCGGGCGAGGGCGGATTTGAGCGTGAGAGGCCCGGAGACGAAAGCGATGCGTTCGTGCCGCAGAGCGGCGAGATGCTGCACGGCCTGGCGAACGCCGTGGAGATAATCAATGCGGATGTTGCTGATTCTGGGGAGCGAGGGGCCAACGTCAATGAAGACGAGGGGAACCTTGCGCGATTTAAGATCGTCGAGGAGCGCCTCTTCCATACCGAAAGTGACGATGGCGACACCGTCCACACGGCGCTCGATCATACGGCGAACCGAGAGGGCCATGCGCTTGGGGTCGTGCACGGTGGTGCTGGTGAGTATTTCGTAATTGTGCTGGACGGCGATGTCCTCGAAGCCCTGGACGATTTCCGGGAAAAAGGGGTTGGTGATTTCGGAAATGATGAGGCCAAAAATTCTGCTGCGCCCGGAGACCAGGCCGCGGGCCTGGGTGTTGGGGTAATAGCCGAGTTCTTCGACGACTTTCCAGACGCGGCGGGAAAGGTGCGGCGCGACGGTGGGGACACCGTTGATGGTGCGCGAGACGGTGGCGATGGAAACTTTCGCGCGCCTGGCGACTTCGTGAATGCTCACAGGTCTGCCTCGGTTACTTGGGCATCAGATGAATGAATTGAGAAAAAGTTGCGCATTTCCGGGAGCGTTGGCAGACCCCATTCGTATCACCACATCACAGATGGCGCACTAAAGTGCGCTGGCACCCTGCAATTCGGCGCCGGCGAATTGCAGGGTGAATCGCGCTGTAGCGCGACTCACAAAAGGCAAATTCAACGTCGAAAGCCCAAGAGCCGGCGGGATGCCTGCTATCGGCAGGCAGGCGGGCCGGCGCTACTTTGTGGGGGTAAAGAGCTCGAGGCGAACATGCCAGGAGACGGATTTTCCGGGCTGGACGGTAACCATGCCGGTGTCCGTATTTCCCCAGATTTTCTTGTTGTACGGGTCGGCCAGATTGAATTGCGGCTCGACCGCGACGAAATCCTTATCGGGCGGCGCGTACACCTGAATCGCTTTGATGTCCGGAGAAAGGCCCATGATGCGCACGCCGTAGTTGGCCGCGGGGTCGGTAATGTTGACGACCACACGGCCCTCGGCGTCGCGGTGCAGGTCCGTGAAACAGTCATCGAGGAACATGGAGCCCAAAGGCTTCCCCGCGGCGGCCGTGAAATCGTAGGGCGTGCCTTTGACCGACTCGATCTGACCCGTGGGAAACACGTTGTCGTAGTTATCAACGAGAGCGCGCTTTTCGGCGGGGACTTCGATGCGGGCCTGGGTGCGGTCGCCGCTGGGAAAAGCGAAGTAAGGATGGAACCCGATGGCCATGGGGAGCGGCTGCTTGCCCACGTTCTTGGTGGTGACGATGATGTCGAGAGCGTTATCTTTCAGAGCCATCTCGACGGAGACATCGGTATCGGAAAGCCAATGGCCGCCAAAATTGCCAGCGTGGAGGATCGCGGAAACCGTGGATTCCTTGGCGCCATTCTGATGCTTCACGTCTTTAAAGTCGGAAGAGAGAATCAGGCCGTGCATGGCGTGAACTTCGGCGCCGGGATTTTTGCCCTTCCAATTGGCGGGAAGCGAGACTTGCTGGCCGGCAATGGTGGTCTCGAGGGTCATGCCATCTTTGGAAAGAGTGCCGCGGATGCGATTGGGATAAGGGAGCAGCAGCGCGCCGCCGATTTTGAAACTGTTGTTGCCGAAGGAATCGTTGTCAGTCTCGAGGAATTTTTTGGCCTCGGGAAGCGGCATGGTGGCAAGCACGTCAATCGTGCCCTTCCCCGGCAGAAAAGCTTTCAGCTGCAAGAGATTCATGCCGTTGCCGGGAAGAATAGTGGCGGCGACGAATTGCGGCTTAGTTGGATTGGCCGGCAGCGGGCGGTCGAGAGTGACCACGGGTTCCCCTCCGATAGAGATAGGCGGGGCCTGGTGGTCGGCCGCTTGTTTGGCAGCAGCGGCTTGGACGTGCGACAGAAGCCCCAAGGAAATGGATGCAATGGTGAACGCCATGGTGAGAAAAAGCAGCGAGCGGAAGCCGCCTGTCTTCTTGGACATGAGATCCTTTTTACCCCAGCAAACGTTTACCGGCAAGTAGATTAGCACGAGGACGCAGGCGGAGCATGCGTCCGTGAGACCTGCCGAACGCAATCTTATACTTGGATAGCCGGGGGGCTGGCAAGGGATATCTCGGTTGCGGCGAACTGGTGCCACGGGGGAGGATTAAGGATGGCGAATGCGACGGGTTCGTTTTTTTGAAAGGATGCGCGCCTCGGTGGGCTTTTGCGAGCGGCGAGGCTTCAGCACACTTCTACCGCAGAGACGCAGAGGACGCAGAGACAAGCGGGTTTGTGGCAAGAATGAGATCCCTCGCTTCGCTCGGGATGACAATTTTAGTGGTAGCGAGTGCTTACTGGAGTTGTGTGCTTACTGGCGTTGTGTGCTTGCGGAGTTTGTGTGCTTGCCGGTCAGCTTGGGTTTTCCAGCAGCAGGGCTATGCCTTGGCCGCCGCCTATGCAGGCGCTGGCTATGCCGTAACGGAGTTTGGAGCGACGGAGTTCGCGCGAGACGGTTACCGAGAGCCGGATGCCGGTGGCGGCCAGCGGATGGCCGATGGCGATGGCGCCGCCGTTGACGTTGAGTTTGTTGCGGTCGAGGCCTAGTTCGCGCTCGACGCCGATGATTTGCGCGCCAAAGGCTTCGTTGATTTCAAAGCGATCAATTTGATCGAGGGTGAGGCCGACGCCATCGAGAAGTTTGCGGATGGCGGGAGCGGGAGCGATGGCCATGATTTCGGGAAGCACGCCGACGGTGGCGGCGGCGACGACCCGCGCGAGCGGCTGAACGCCGCGGGATTTTGCGTACGCACCGGAGCCGACGAGCGCCGCGGCGGCGCCGTCCACGATCGCGGAACTATTGCCGCCGGTTTGTACGCCTCCGAAGGCGGGACGGATTTTCGCGAGGACTTCGTAGGGCGAGGGGCGAACGTGGGTGTCCGCGGCAAGGCTCTCGACCTTTTTGGGGATTTCGATGCCGCGAGATTTGTAGCCCGGGAGCTCGAACGTTTCGGACACTACCGGAGTGATTTCGCCAGAGAGAAAGCAGGCTTTCTGGGCGGCGAGGGCGCGGTTGAAACTCAATTCGGCGAAGCGGTCCACTTCTTCGCGGGTGATTTTGTACTGACGCGCCACGTTTTCCGCGGTGTCTCCCATGGTGAGTCCAGGGGCGGGATCGAGAAGCGCTTCCCATAAGAAGTCCTTGAACTCGACCTGGCCCATGCGGAATCCGCCGCGGTGAGTGAAGGCCGCGACGGGATTGCGGCTCATGGATTCGGCGCCGACGCAGAGCGCGAGATTGATTTTTTTCAGAGTGATGGCATCGGCAGCCTGGCTGATGGCTTCCATGCCGGTGCCGCAGACGCGTTGCACGAGGTGCGCGGGACGATCGGCGGGAACTCCGGAGTAAAGACCAATGTGGCGGGGGAGCATGTAGGCGTCGAAGCTGGCTTGCGCGACGCTGCCGGCGATTACGGAGTCAACGTCGGTGGGAGAGATTTTAGAGCGCTCGAAAACGGCGCGGGCGGCCTTGATGCCGAGGTCAATCGGCGAGACCAGGCCGAGGACGCCATTGTAATCGGCGAAGGGAGTGCGCACGCCGTCGAGGAGCCAGATGTCGTCGTAGTTGATGAAGAAACCGCCCGATGTTGTGGACATGATCTACTTCTCCTTGATTTTGAAAATGCGCGGGGAGGATTCCAGCGCGTAGAGTTCTGCGACGATTGCGGCGCGGCGATCGAGGACCGCGCGCTGATTGAGCGAACCTTTATCGGTGATTTCTCCGGCGTCGAGGGACGGGGGCTCATCCGCCAGGATGGCGCGGGTGATGCGATTCGAGCTGCCGGTGGCGCCGGCGGCGCTGCGCTCGAGCAGCGATAGGAAATGCGCGCGCACCGCGGGATCTTGGAAAATTTGCGGCGCGGCTGGCCGTCCGTCATTTTCGCTGGGCGCGCAGAGCGCGCGGCAGGCGTCGGCATCGGCGAAGATGATCATGCCGATTTCGTCGCGATCGTGGCCGGTGATGACGGCATCGCGCACGTAGGGAGCGAAATCGGCGAGGATGCGCGAGCGCAGCGGGCCGACGCTCACCCAGGTGCCGCTGGCAAGTTTGAAATCTTCCGAGAAACGGCCATCGAAGAGGAAACCTTTATTGACGTCGCGCGGATCCACAAAGCGCAGGGCGTCACCGAAACTGTAGAAGCCGTCTTCATCGAAAACTTTTTGGGTCAGCTCCGGTTGGCGCCAATAGCCCGGCGTGATGTTTGGGCCGCGCACACGAACTTCCAGTTTACTACCTTGGGGCACGAGTTTGGCTTCGACCCCGGGAATGGGTATGCCAATTACGCCAGCTTGGTCGGTCTCCCAGGTGGTTTGAATAGCCATGGGGGCGGTTTCCGTGGAGCCGAGGCCGGTGACCATGATGATGCGCTCGCCGCAGGTTTCTAGAGCGAGGCTGCGATAGGCGTTCCAGACGGGTTGCGAGAGGCCGGCGCCCGCGTAGAACAAGAGACGAAGTTGGCGGAAGAAATTTTCGCGGAGTTGCGGCTCGGCGCGGAGGGCTGGGAGCAGGTCTTCGTAACCTTTGGGCACGTTGAAATAAACCGTGGGGGAAATCTCACGCAGGTTGCGGACGGTTTCAGCGATGAAGGCGGGGCCGGGTTTGCCGTCGTCAATGTAAAAGCTGCCGCCATTGTAAAGAGAGATGCCGGTATTGTGATTTCCGCCGAAGGTGTGATTCCAGGGGAGCCAGTCAACGAGGGTGGGAGGCTCGTCCTGCAAGAAGCCGAAAACTTGCGCGATCATTTGCTGATTGCAGCAGAGCATGCGGTGGGTGTTGATGACGCCTTTGGGCATGCCGGTGCTGCCGGAGGTGAAGAGAATCTTGGCTACTTGATCGGGCTGGATTTTTTCGTGAGCTTTTGCGACGGCAGCGGTGGGGGCGGTTGCGGTTAGTTCGGGAAAAAGCGTGGATTTTCGATCGGGCAGCGGATTTTTTGTGACGAGCAGTTCGGTGCGCGGGTTAACAACTGTCTCGATGGCGCGGCGATAGCGTTCGCCATCGGAGACGAAGACGAGGCCCGGGGTGAGCAGGTTGAGGGTGTGGCGGAGTTTGCCGAAATCGCGGGAGACCAGGGAATAGACGGGCGAGAGATGGGCTGTGGGGATGCCGACGTGCTGGCCTGCGAGCATCAGCAGGAAATGTTCGATATCGTTTTCGGAAAGGATGGCCACGGGATTTTCTTTTGTGAGATTGCGGTTCAGCAGGGCTTGGGCGATTTGGTTTACGGCGTATTCGACTTGTGCGTAGGTCATCGTGCGCCATTCGCCGTGTGGTTGGCGTTGGGCTATGCAGATTCTTTGCGGCGTGGTTTTGGCCCAGTGGGTGAGGCGGTCGGTCAGGACGTTTGGGTAGGGGCCTAGAGGCTCGTCGGGGCGGACCAGGAGGGTGCCGTCGGGGAGACGTTCGAGCGTGGCGCCGGAGGCGCGCAGGCGGACGGGGCGGACGCGGTTGGTGGTTTGGAGTTGGTGAGTCATTCGAGTTTTTTCATGTTAGGCGCGTTGCACGCGGAACCTATATTGCGCTAGTTGCCCGCACGGTGTCGCACCTACGGCGCTCGACTCCATTTCGAACGGGTACCCAGCGCTGACGCGCTGGACTAACTTCTGCCGCGCCTCCCTTCGATCCCGCCGCAGGCGGGCCCTCAGGGCAACCCGGCGCTGGTCGCGTGCTGAATGCATGACGGCGTGAATAAACATTCATTCTGATTAATCGTGTTTGACCTCTTGCGACAGGCGCGATTTTCGCCTGCAGAAATATTTCGATCAGAATCCCGGCATCCATAACCTGCGCTTTGGGTACACGTGCTGATCGAACTTTTCGTCAGCGATGGATATCCTCCCATAGTCTTGAAAGTTGCTTGACGTCTGTGGCGGCTGGGTCATCGGTTGCCGTCGTGATGAGCACCGGGTGCACGCCACTAATTATAGTATGAAGCGATTGGCGGAAGTTTTGTGCGCTGGATTCGTCAGACTGGAAGGCGGCGGGCAGGGCGATGCCCACTGGCGGCGCGTTGTGGCCTGGCGAGTGCAGGAACGTTGCGTTTGGCGGGGAGGGGAGAGTTGGGCAGACGGTGCAGTCCCACTTTTGCTGGAATATTGCGGCGCTATTTTCCGCGAAGGCTTGCGCGTTTGTGATTTGCAGGACCGGGAGAGCTTCGTAGAAGCGGATGATGTTGATAGCTGGAGCTAGCGCGGCGGCCCAGGCTTCCGCGGTTTGCGGCGTCAGCGTGGGAAGAATTTCTTCGCGGATGAAGATTACGTTCGCGCCGGCTTCTACCAGTTTGGTGGCTATTTGAGTGATTGTGGCGGCGGCTAGTTCTACGGCGACGTCTGCCGGATCATCGTGATGGAGCGGTTCCCTGCCGGTTTGTCGTGTGATTTGGGCCGCCAGAGTAAGCGGGCCTGAGACGCCCGCCAGCAGCAG
Organism: uncultured Acidobacteriota bacterium; assembly: GCA_963804655.1. Classification (GTDB taxonomy): domain Bacteria; phylum Acidobacteriota; class Terriglobia; order Acidiferrales; family UBA7541; genus Palsa-295. The sequence continues at coordinate 1,268,828 of CAWDRE010000006.1, forward strand.
GGGTTCCTCGCGGAGGAGTGATTTCAGGCGCTGGATGACTTCTGCGGCTACGGAGACGCGAGGATGCTTGGCGGCTTCTTCTGGCGAGCGGAGAGTTTGCGGCCAGTGGGGCGTGGCGGCTTGATTGTCCTCGGACCATTCTAGGGTGGCGCCGAGGGCTTCGGCTTCGAGATGGGGATCGCAATAGCAGGCTATGCCGTCGGAGCGGAGGCGGGCGCGGATCTGGCGCACGGCGTTGGTGATTTTTGTGGGGTTGGAGAGATAGGCGCGCAAGGGGACGTTTTCGATTTTTGCGCCGAGAGAGAAGACGAGCGGAAGGAAGAGAGGCGTCGGCGGATTCGTGCCTTGGAGGAGTAGTCTTAGAGTTTCGTGGGGAGTGGGGTTCATGGGTTGGTGCGTTGATTGCGGAATTTGAAAATCGCTCCCTCAACGGCTAAACAGCTTACGGAAAAACAGATCGAAGTGCGATTCCGAGGGCGGATTTGGCCCGAGGAATCTGCTTTCCTCTCAGGGTTGAGCGAAAAGCAGATCCCTCGCTCCGCTCGGGATGACACTCGCTTTACTTTTTCAGCAAACTTTAGCGCCACATGGATGCGACGTCGGTCGTGGCACGGCTGGAGCCGTACCCTGACGAACAACGCGGACGAGAATTGTGATCGTGGCGAGCTGGGGCGCGGCCTGCCTGCGGCAGGCGGGCTAGCAGCGCCCCTACCTTGGCTGGCTGTGACCTCGCTTGAGGCGCGAGCAGGTGGACGCTTTTGGTCATGGGCGGAAGATTGGGCCCGTGGGTTTGGCGTCTGGCCAGGTGCCGTACCATTGCAGGATTTCTTTGGGTGGACTCAGTTTGGTCCATTCCTGCTGGAATTCGTCGAAGGATTTACCGCGGGCCAGTCTGGCGCCTCGTTCTTCGTTTCTTAGTTGTTTGGTCTTTTCGGGATCCAGCTTGCGGCGGACGGGGTCATAGGCTATGCGATAGATATTTTGCGCGGTCCAGTCGGAGATGATTTTCTTTTTCAGGTCTTCGAGAATTTCGGCGGGCTCGCGTTCCAACGGGTCGCCGTAACCGGGGCCGCCGCCGCTCAAACCGAAGAGCAGGTCGCCTTCGTCATAAACTTTGGGCGTGCGGGCGATCAATTCCATCGTCCAATTTCCCTGGATGGAATGGTCTTCGAGGATGGTGCGGAAATCCATGGTTAGCGCGGGGTTGGCGTCGGCCATTTGTTTGAGCAGATCCGCTTTGCGAATGCTGATGCCGGGGATGGGCGAGGAGGCGTAGCCGCCGAAAAGGGGCTGGCCCAGGGGGACTTTGCTGCCGTTGCCCATGCACATGGAAACGAGTTCGGGAACTTTGTGGATCATCCAGTGCTGGACGCCGCCGGAACCGCCACGGTGCAGGCCGGGGCCGCTGGAATCTTTCCAGTGCTGGGAGAGAGTGACGGTGACGGGGAGTTCGCTTTCGACCTGTTCGGAATCGGGAGCGCGGCCGAAGGCGCACCAGGCGAAACCGTAGGCGTCCATGCCGTCTTGGGAGGAGCGGGCGCCCTGGCCTTGGGTGTTGAGCGAGAACGAGAGGACGTCTGAGACGGCTAGATTCCATTGCGAGTGGCCGGCGCAGATTTGCGAGGTGTGCTGGCTGCCTGGAGCGGCGGTGACTTGTCTCCAGAGGGCGGCGCTGGAGAACATCATTTTGGCGAAGGCGTTGTGCGTGGCGTTCCGGCATTGCATGCCGATGAAGACGCAGCAGCTGGTGGCGGCCATCTTATCCGGGTTGAGAATGATGCCTTCGGGGAATTCGAAATCTATGGGCGCGAAGGTGGAACTGGCGATGGGAAGGTCGTGGAAGATGTATTCGTACATGAAATTGGCGATGTGGCCGACGACGGCTTGGGGATGGACATTGTAGGAGGAGGGATTTTCAGGCGAAGTGCCTTCGAAATTGAAGGTGATGCGCGAGCCGGATTTGGTGAGCGTGAGGAAGCAGGCCCGGACGAGGGCCGGGGTCCAGCCGATGGCGTCATTGAAAACGACCGCGCGGAATTTGCCATCGGGCAGAGCTTTGATTTTCTTCAGCGCGCCGGCTTCGGCGGTCTCGCACATTTTGCGCATCAGGCCGACGACGAAGCCGGGGCCGCGTTTTTCGACGAGTTCGAGGACGCGAACGCGCACGCGGTCTGCGGTGGTGCAGCGCGCGCGGAGGTCAGAGATGAACATGGCGGGGGCGCGGAGGCCATAGACCGAGTAAAACTCGAGGAAGTCGTTGCGAATCTCGAAATTTTCTCCGATTTTGATCGGAGGAAGATTCAGACCCTCTTCGAAGCGGGATTTGGCGCTGACGGGCATGCCGCCGGGCTCGATGGCTCCGGTTTCAGTGGTGTGCAACGCGGCGGAGGCCCATGCGAGGAGCTGGCCTTTGTGGAAAACGGGCATGAGCGCGACCTGGTCGGGATTGTGGATGCCACCGTAGAGGGCGTCGTTGGTGTACCAGATGTCACCATCGCGAATGCCCGGATTTTTTTCGTAATACTTCAGAATGAATTTGATGACGATGGGTTGAATAATGGCGTGGAGGTAGGTGCCGCAAGAGGCGTTGATGAGATCGCCGCCGGCGGTGAAGAGCGCGACCATGGAATCGCCGGAAACGCCGAAATAGCTGCGCGAGGAGCGTATGAAGACTTCCATGGCTTCGTCGAGAATGTCGTTGGTGACTTGCACGCCGATTTCGTAATCGCCTTGCGGGACTTTGGCGGCGCAGTGTTTTTCATAGGGCGTGGCCGGACTGGGTTTGAGCCACGCTAATTTTTCGGCGAGAGTTGGGATGGGCATCGTTCTCCTCGATTCTTGCGGCTACTTTTCTTCCAGAATGCCGAGACCACGGTTGTCAATTGTGAAGCGCATCGTTGGCGGCACTACTAGCGTGGTGTATTCGCCTTCGACTACTGCCGGGCCTTCGACTATGTTGCCGGGACGCAGCGATTCGTAGGTGTAGATGGGCGTCGAGCTGAAATCTTTTTGCGACGGCCAGTACACGGGACGCTCGCCTTTGCGGGCGGCTGTCGAGTCATGACCTTCCAGAGACATCGTGGGCAGTTCGACTTTTTTGGTGAGCACGATGGCTTTCAGGATGAAGCTTTCGATAAAGATTCCGCCTTCGGGATTTACGACGAAGGGGCTGAAGGCTTCGCTGAATTCTTTATTGAATGCGTCACAGATGGCGCGGACGTCTTCCTGAGTGTGAATCGCGAGGAGCGGAGACAGGGTTCTTTTCACGTGGAATTGTCCGCCGTAGAGCATGTCCAGTTCGAGGACGAAGGATGCATCGGCGATATTCAGGCCGTCGCCGGCGAGGTCGCGGCGGGCTTGCACGAGAAGTTGTTCGACGGTTTCGTTGAAGGTTGCGAATTCGCTGGAGAGTCGCTGGGTGCGCGGCTCCATCAGAGTGAGTTTCTTGGAGGCTTCGTAAACGTGCATGATGTCCATCGTGGAAGAGCCGAACGCGCAGAAGACGGGCGAGAAGGCGAACGTGACGGCCTTGGGGATATCGGCTTTGAAGCCTTCGGCGTGGGTGGGCCCGGCGCCGCCGCCGACGAAAAGGATAAATTCCTCGGGGCTGTGGCCGCGGAGATGGACCTCTTTCATGATCGCGGAGGCCATATTGCCGTTGACGATTTTGCGGATGATGACCGCCGCTTCTTCGACGCCGATGCCGAGGGGCTTTGCGATTTTTTCGCGCACGGAGTGGATGGCGCGATTTTTATCGAGGCGCATTTTGCCGCCGAAATAAAACTGCGGATTAAGGTAGCCAAGAACGACGTCCGCGTCGGTGACGGTGGGTTCCGTGCCGCCCAGATTGAAGCAGGCGGGACCGGGGATGGAGCCGGCGCTGCGCGGGCCGACTTGCACGCGATTTTCCAGGAGTTTATTGATGTAGGCGATGGAGCCGCCGCCCGCGCCGATGGAAAGAGTCTTGATCATGGTGATGCCGACCATCCAGCGATCAATGATGGGGCGGAAATCGTAGCTGCGGACGCTGTCTTTGACGACGAGGCCGACGTCGAAGCTGGTACCGCCCATGTCGGTCATGACGACGTTCTGATAGCCGAGAGTTTTGGCGACGTGATGCGCGCCCATGAGGCCGGAAACGGGGCCACTATTAAAGGTGCGGCTGGCGGCGGTGCGGAAAACTTCGGCGATGCCGCCGGAGCTTTGAATCATGAGCAGCGGCTTGGAGTAGCCTTTCTCGCGCAGCTTATCCCACATGGCGGAAAGTTCGATCTGCATGGAGCGCTGGAGATAGGCGTCGAGGATGGCGGCGAGGGTTCTTTCGTATTCGCCGAGTTTGCCGACGACCTGGCCGGCGAGAACCACCGGTAAGTAGCCGATGTGAAATTCCTTGTACTCGTCGCGGATGATTTCTTTCACACGGCGCTCGTTTGCGGGATTCAAGAAACCCCAGAGCAGCGCGACCACGAAGCCGCGGGCGCCGCGGCTGGTGAGATAGCGGACTTTTTCACGGACGTCATTTTCATCGAGCGGGCGGATGATTTTGCCGCGAGAGTCCACGCGTTCTTTCACGCCTACGATCATGTCCCGCGGAATCAGGGGATCGGGTTTGCGCTGCACGGAGAGATTGCGGCGTTCGGCGACGCGGGTGCCATCAATCCATTGGGCGCCGCGGCCGATGAGGATGACGTCTTCGTGGCCCTCGGTGGTGATGAGGCCGAGGCGCGGACCTTTTTTCTCGATCAGGCGATTCAGGGCGATGGTGGTGGAGTAACGGATCATGTCAATGGCGGGGAGCAGCTCGTCAATTTTCAGGCCGAGCGCGCCGGCGCCTTCTTCGAGCACGCGCGTGAAGCAGACGGAGAGGTCGTAGGGCGTGGTGGGAGATTTGCGGATCAGGGATTTCCCGTTGTAATTGAGAACGAGATCGGTGAACGTCCCGCCGACGTCAATATCTATGGAATTCATTCGACGGCCTCGAGGCGCTGATCGCGGATGACGAATTCACCCTGGCGCAGGCGTTCTTTCAGGCGGTCCACGTCAATTTCGATATCGTGAGTGACGGGATGCCCGGGCGGAAGGTATTCGGTTTCGACCTGAGTGCCGCAGCCGGGACAATAAAATTCGACGATGCGCACCCAGAGCGGGTCGGGAGAGAAGCTGAACGCGCCCGTCACCAGAGGCGGGTGAATTTCGCGGGGGTTGCGATGGTGGACGAGGCAGCCTTTTTTGTAATTTTCGCGGGCCGGGCCGAGCGAATGGTTGCAACGATTACAAAGCCATTGGTCGGTGGCGAGGTCGAGGTCGAGATATTCGGTGATGCGGAGGCGACTATTTTGTTCGGTAGCCATATTAAGTTCCTGTGTACGCCGGATGCGTTTGTGGAACTGGAAAAGCGGGCACGGCATGCCGTGCCCCTACGATGTCGAACGGATGGGTCGTGCTGGCGCTGACGTTGATCATGAGTTTTTGGTTTGGCGCGTTAGCGCGGCGTTTCCGAATATGTCCATTTGCAGGATCCAGTTTCCCGGGACGAAATTGGTGGTGTTGGCGTCTTCCAGGATGGCGGCGCCTTGTACGTGATTGCCTGGTTGGAGTTGGTTCCAGTCGTAAATTCGCGCTTCACCTGTAGCGCTGCCCCAGAGAACTTTGCGAGTTCCCTTCCAGGCATGGTTGGAATCGGTTGATTGCAGCGGGCGCTCGATCAGCTTGGGCTTGGGCATCGTTTTTTTCACGGAGACGCGGAGCAGGTCGAGCGAGACGTCTGCATCGTGCTTTGATCCGGCTTGATTGAGGGCCGCGGCTAGCGCGGCGTGCAGGGATTTTTCGTCGCTGAGTGTTTGCTCGGAGCAGGGTGCGGCGACGGAGTTTCCGCTTGCGCCGGAAACCTCGATTTCCACGGCGTATTTTATGCCGTCCGGGTTGATGCCTTCGCCCTTCAAGTCTTTCACGCCTTCGGCTTTCAGGTCTTCGATCATTTGGCGAATGCGACTTAGGCCTTCCGCGGAAATGGTGACGCCGGCCAGCGAATTTTCGTACACATGGAGGATGTCTGAGACGGACGAGCCGAAAGCGCTGAACACGGGCCCGAGAGAAAAAAGCTGGACGCGATCGAGGCCGGTTTTTTCGGCAACGCCGCAAGCGAAGAGGCTGCCATTGCCGCCGTAAGCGAAGAGGACGGATTTCGACAAGTCCTGACGCAGTTCTTTGGCGGCCGCAGCGATCAGGGCGGCGACGGAGGCGAAGGCGGCGTCAATGACGATGCGGCAGGCTTCTGCGATGGTGGTGTTCAGCGGCTGGGCGACGGAATCGGCGATGGCTTGGCGGGCGAGGTCGAGGTCAATTGTTTTTGTGCCGCCGAGAAAATAATCGGGATTGATGAGACCGGCGGTGACGAAGGCGTCAGTGAGAGTGGGCTGATCGCCGCCGAGACCGTAACAGGCGGGACCGGGATAGGAGCCCCTGCTTTCAGGACCGAGTTGTACGGCGGGAGGACGCGAGCCGGGGAGCGGCTTGACGACGCTGCCGCCACCGAGCGCGATCGAGCGCAAATCGGGGAGCGAGATGGCGACGGGGATGCCGAAGAAGTCGGAGGGCTTGCGGTAAACGGGTTCGCCATTGCGCAGGACGCTGATTTTCGCGGTGGTGCCGCCGATGTCCATGGCGACGACATCATTGAAGCCGTAGGCTTTCGCAAGATAGGCGCTGGCGTGGATGCCGAGGATGGGGCCGGATTCGATGGTGTCAATCGCTTTGGTTTTGGCGACACCGGCGACGCCGCCATTGATGTGGCTGACCAAGAATGTGCCGGTGAAGCCGGAGGTTTCGCGCAACTCGTCTTCGGCTTTGAACAGAGTGGCGGCGAGGGCGCCGTGGGTGTAGGTGTTGACGAGCGCGGAATAGGTGCGCGTGGAATCGTCGGAGGATTTGGAGATGTCGCTGCCGGCGAGCACCGGAACGGAGCCGAGGAAATGATCGGGATATTGCTGGTCAATGATGCGCTTGATGGCGATTTCGCGGCGCGGGTCGCGGTGCGAATCCTGCAGGCTGACGCAGATGCGGCGGACTCCGCTTTCCAGGAGCTTGCGGGCCGCGTTCATGATTTCCGTTTCGCTGGAGGAGTGATTCACGCCGATAACGTCATGCTCGGAGACCAGGCGATTCAGGACGCCGCTGTGTGAATTTGCAGTGTAGAGGCTTTTTTCGTGGCCGGTGGAGACGAGCAGGCCGATGCGCGGGCCGCGGGACTCGGCGAGGACGTTGGAGGTGATGGTGGTGGACCAGCGGATGAGTTCGACGTGCTCGAGGAATTCGGTTGAGCCGGGAAAGCCGAGCTTGCCGGCCGCTTGCGCGAGGCAATCGAAGAGACAGACGGTGAGGTCGTGCGGCGTGGTGTCAACTTTCACGCAGAACACGTGGTCGTGTTCGCTGAAGAGGGCGTCGGTCAGAGTGCCGCCAACGTCAATGTCCACGGTCCACAAGAGCGCCTCGCACGGCCTGCGATTGTTTGCTTAGGACTTCTTCGGACTGTATATCACTCCCTTCGTCGCGTCCGGCTTCAATTATTTTTTTTCGAGGACGAAAGTAGACAAACAAGTTCTCCTGAGGGAGGCCGGATCAAGAAAAATTACGGCATTGCGTATTACGCTTATCGTCGAAGTTAAACGTACTTCAGCGGCTAAAGCCACTTCGACTTTGCCATGTGATCGCCGTAGCTAAAGCTACGGCCTACAACGATTCCCGTGCGCGGACGGAACTCCTTAGAACGAGAACTTGGCCGCGAACTGGAACTGGCGCGGATTGAGCATCGTCCTGGGAGCGCCGAACAAATTATTGGGCACTGGCGGCGCCGGGACGGGACCCAAACCCGTGAGCGGGCACGTCGGCGGACCGGTTCCTGTGTCAAAGGCATTGGCCGCGTCCTGGGCGGCGATGGTTGCGGCGTCATTGTAGCGCTTGGGAGTCGCGCCGCAGAAAACGGCCGCGCCGTAGACCGAGGTGACCTCGTCCACGTTGGGGCGATTGAGCGCGTTGAAGGCGTCCACCATCAAGTCCAGGCGCAGACGCTCTTTGATCGGGAAATAGCGCGCGAGACGCAGGTCCCAGGAATAGAGATCGTCGCCGTAGTAGCTGTTGCGCGGCGAGAGTCCGACGCGATCCGTGACTGGATTGGTGTCGCCGTTGGCGTCGAATCCGACAAACAGGGTGAAGGGGCGGGGAGTCTGCAACGTCACGATATTGCTGAAGGTGAAATTGCGGAAGATGCTGTCCTTGGGGCCCTCGATGCTGAAGTTGGCGACAAAGCGCTGGCGAACGTCCTGGTTGGAATTGGCGTATTCCAGTTTGCGATCGTAAAGATCCTGGGGCGTGCTGACGAAGGTGGTGAAAGTGCCGTCGTCAAAGGTATGCGACCAGGTGTAATTGGCGTTGAGGGTGAAGATCTTGTTGAATTTTTCGGTCAATTGCAAAGTCAAGCCGTTGTAATTGGAATTGCCGGTGTTATCGGTGTAATAGAGCAGTCCGGCGTTCGGATACGCGGGCGTGCCGCTGGGGTTCACGCCGTTGTAGAAAAACGCCTTTCCCGCGGGCCAGTTCGCTGGAGGAGCTATCGGCGCGGGATTGTCCGGAGTGCCGCAGCCGGGCGTGCCGGGAGTGACACCGGGAACGAGCGTGCCGGGTGCCGCGCCGTATGGAGGGCAGACGTTGAGGTTTTCGGCGCGAACCAAGTGGTGCGCGGAAACCCAGAGGTATCCGGCGCTGACCGTCAGCCCGTTCGTTAGTTGGCGATCAATCTCGAGGTTGGCTTGCTCGGAATAGGGAATCTGGCTGTTGTGTTGAACCATTCCGGCGCCAGCGGTGCAGGACGGCGGGCAAGCGCCCGTGATGAATTGATCGGGGACCTGGCCGGTGAGAATGAGCGTCTTGGCGGCGTCCGCGGGAAGTCCAGCGGCTCCGGGGGTCAATTGGTTCAGGACCCAAGTGGCGGTGTTGGCGCCTTTGCGAATTCCGGGCAGAGTTTCGCCGGGAATGATGATCGGCCGCTGGGGCTGCGTGATGAACAGGAACGAAAGGTTGTAGCGGTCGTCAAAGATGCCGAAACCGGCACGCACGACCGTTTTGCTATCGGGCGACCAGGCCAAACCGACGCGTGGCTGGATTCCGTTGTAATGCGGATTGATCTGCTTCGAGAGGCCGGCCTCGAAATCATAGCGCAAGCCGTAATTGATCGTGAGGCTGGGCTTCACGCGCCATTGATCCTGGGCGTAGAAACCGTAGTAAGAGTGATTCAGGGTCTCCGAGAAATTCACCGCTTCGCTGGGTAAATAGGCATTTTCCCAGTTTGTCGGGATTGGCGGCGGCGTAGGCAATTGGCCGCTGGGAGGATTCGGTATGGTCCCGACCGGCGCACCCCAGAAAACGATGGGGCTGCCGTTCAGAGGATCGAAAGGATTCGGGCCCGGCGTCGGCGGAAAATACGGAGGAGCCGCGACTGGGCACGGACCGTCAGCGGGGTTTGAAGGAATGGCCGCGGCGGTATTCACGTAATTGGCGAAGTCCACCAGACAATTCAGCCCCGGGAGGACGATACGCATGGGCGTGAATCCCGGCCAGATCACGAAATTGTTGATGTAGTTGATATCGGCGCCAAATTTCGCGACGTGATTGCCCTTCACCCAGGAGATGGAGTCCGTGATCTGGAAGCGGCTTTCATAGATCGCATCGAGGACTCCAAAGTTGTGTCCGAAGAGAAGCGTATTGGGAATGTCCAGGTTCGGCTGGCCGGTAACGCCTGGGAAATTATAGTGACGGCGCGCGTACTGCATCAGGAAGCTATTCACCAAGTCGGGCTTCAGAGTGGTAGCGAGGTCGCCAACGAGCGACTGATCGCGAAGATAGAGATTGTGTCCGCTGCTGGGGGCGCCGATACCGCCGCCGTCCAAAGTGCTTCCCACCAATTGATTGAGATCGCGGCCGTCTTCAATGTTGTAGCGAAGAGTGAGGTGGTTATTGGCATTCACCTGGTAGTCAATTTTGACGATGCCGTAGTCGTTGTTCTTGGTCTTCAGGATGTTGGGGTCTTCGGGAGCGATCCCGAGGGCTTCCTTGGAAGCGTTGATGAGGTCCAAGTTTTGATAGAACACGCCGGGATAGGTGGGCGATTCTGCGCGACGCTGGCCTTCATAATTGGTGAAGAAAAATATCTTGTCCTTCTCGATGGGGCCGCCTAAAGCGGCGCCGAATTGATTTTGGCGCAGGACGTACTGATCGGGCGCGGGCTGCAGCAGGGAGCGCGCGTCGGTGGCGTTGTTCTGAAGGTAGTCATAGACCGAGCCGTGCATCGTGTTGGTGCCGGATTTGGTGACGATGTTGACGATGCCGCCGAGGGCGCGGCCATATTCCGCACCGAAGGCGTTATTCACAACGCGAAATTCCTGCACGGCTTCTTGCGGCGGGGTGGAACGCTGCGAGCCGGTGGCGGTGTTGATGTTGTCCGCGCCGTCCACGGTAACCATGTTGCTGAGGTCGCGCATGCCGGCGAAAGAGATGCGGGTGGTTTCGAATTCGGTAATGGTGGACTGCAGACTGGTGCGGCCGGTGGCGACGCCAGCAGTCAAGAGCGCGAAGTCGGTGAACTGCCTGCCGCTGATGGGCAAATCCTGAATTTGCTGGGCGTTAATCACCTGACTGATTTCGGTCTTGGTGGGCTCAATCTGGGGGACTTCGGTGGTGACAGTGACTTGCTCGCTTTGCGTGGCGACTTTCAGAATGGCGTCCACGGTGGCGGTCTGGCCGACCGAGAGAACGATGCCTTTATGGATGAGGGTGGCGAAGCCGGTGAAAATGACGGTCAAATCGTATTGGCCGGGCGGCAAGTTCGGCATTACGTAGAGGCCTGAGTCGTTGGAGGTTGCGGTGTAGCTGGCATTGGTGGAAGTATCACGCAGGGTGAGGGTAGCGCCCTTCACGGCGGCGCCGCTTTCGTCGCGGACGGAGCCGTTCAGCTGGGCGACGGTGATTTGGGCGGAGGCCGGACTGGCGCAAGCGAGGATTAATGCGACTGCAAGGACCCCGAGCAGCGCGGAACGAGCGCTCATGGTTCACCCCTTAGCGGACGAGGATTGAAAGGCTGGATAGTCCGCATCCACACGCGTTATGGGCAGAATGTCTAACGCCGAGGTGGTACTTTGTCAAGACTTTAATCGAGCGGTCGTGCGAATATCGGTTACGGGGCGGGGAAAGCGCGGTTGACTTCGCGCGCGCAAAGCGATACGGAGACAACTTAGTGCAGCGCGACGAGCACTGATGATTCGGGAGCGCGATGACAGCAGAAAGAATTTTGATCGCTGCGGTGATTTGCGGCGCGATGTGCGCGGGGTGCGGCCGGCGTGGAGAGCGTTCGGCGGCGGAACAGCGGGATGCGCGCAGCGCGAGGAAAGGCGTGGATGAAGCGCGGATTGTTGGCGCGGATGAAGAACCTGGGAACTGGATGACGCATGGGCGGACTTACAGCGAGCAGAGATTCAGTCCGCTGAAAGAGATCAACGACAAGAACATCGGACAGTTGGGGCTGGCATGGTTCCACGACCTGGATACGCGGCGCGGGCAGGAGGCCACGCCGATCGTGGTGGATGGCGTGATGTATTTTACGACAGCATGGAGCAAAGTTTTCGCGTTGAACGCCGCGAGCGGCGCGGTGCTGTGGAGTTACGACCCGAAGGTGCCGCCGGAATGGGCGGTGAACGCTTGCTGCGACGTGGTGAATCGCGGAGTGGCGGTTTGGGGCGGCAAAGTTTTCTTCGGGACGCTGGATGGACGATTGATCGCGCTGGACGCCGCGACGGGCAAGCCGGTGTGGGAGAAACTGACGATTGATCGCCGGTGGCGATACACGATTACCGGCGCGCCGCGCGTGGTGAAAGGCAAGGTGATCATCGGAAATGGCGGAGCGGAAATGGGAGTGCGCGGATATGTTTCCGCGTACGACGCCGAGACGGGAGAGTTGGCGTGGTGGTTCTACACTGTGCCGGGCGATCCCGCGAAACCATTCGAGAATCCGATTCTGGCGAAGGCGGCGAAGACGTGGTCCGGGGAGTGGTGGAAGTACGGGGGCGGCGGGACGGTATGGAATGCGATCACTTACGATCCGGAGCTGGATCTTCTCTACATCGGGACGGGCAATGGAGGGCCGTGGAATCCGCGGATACGCAGCCCGCACGGCGGCGACAATCTTTTTACTTGTTCGATTGTGGCGCTGAAGCCGGAAACGGGCGGATACGTTTGGCACTACCAGGAAAACCCGGACGAGGCTTGGGACTACGATTCGGATGAGGACATTATTCTGGCCGACCTGACGATTGACGGCCACGCGCGGAAAGTGCTGCTGCACGCGCCGAAGAATGGAATTTTTTATGTGATTGATCGCGCGACCGGTGCACTGATTTCCGCGAAGCCTTATACGCACGTTACCTGGACCAGCGGAATTGATATGAAAACGGGACGGCCGATCGAGACGGCCTTGGCGCGTTATCCCGGAGGCAAACCGGAACTGGTGATACCGGGGCCCTTGGGCGCGCACAGCTGGCAGCCGATGTCATACAGTCCGCTTACGGGACTGGTTTACATTCCGATTCAGGATGCCGGGTATCCGTACCAATCGGACGCGGATTTCAAGATGAGAGAATTGGCGTTCGACAACGGAGTGGACTTTGCGGCCGCGGGCATGCCGCAGGATCCAAAAATCAAGAAAGCGATAATCAGCAGCGTGACGGGGCGACTGGTGGCTTGGGATCCTGTGCAGCAGAAACAGGTATGGGACGTGGCGCGTCCGGAGGCGTGGAATGGCGGCGTGCTCTCTACCGCGGGAAATCTGGTGTTCGAAGGAACCGCTCGCGGAAATTTTGAAGCGTATCTGGCGGACACGGGCACGCGGGTGTGGTCTTTCCCGATACAGACTGGAGCGATTGCCGGGCCGGTGACTTACACGGTTGGCGGCGAACAGTATGTGGCGATACTGGCTGGATGGGGCGGCGTTTTTCCTTTGGCTACGGGAGAGATCGCGTTGAAGTCGGGGCGCGTGCGGAATGTCAGCCGGATGATTGTTTTTAAGTTGGGAGGCACAGCGAGTTTGCCGGCTTTGCCGGAGGTCGAGCCGGAGGTCTTGCATCCTCCCGCGGCCACGGCGGATGCTGCCACCGTGCACCGCGGTGAGGCCTTGTACCAGCGGTACTGTTCGACTTGCCATGGCGATGTGGCGGTTAGCGGAGGCGTGTTGCCGGATTTGCGGTATTCGAGCACTTTGACGAACGATCAGTGGTTCAACATTGTGTTGGGCGGGTTATTGCAGCCGAAGGGCATGGTTTCTTTTGCCAAGGAAATTTCGCGGAAGGACGCAGCGGCGATTCGGAGTTATGTGATTTTCCGGGCGAATCAGAGTTTGCAGGAGAGCAAGAGGGTGGGAGGCGGTGCGGAGAAGCCGTGAGGTGCAGCATCGCGCGGGGGTTTTGCGTTTCGCGCGTCGCTTCAATCGAAGAGAGGTCCCTGCCTGCGGCAGGCAGGCCTGACCACGGCAGGCAAGCCTCCCTGCGGCAGGCAGGCCTCCCTCGGTCGGGATGACAATCGCGTTAATAGCGCTCGCAAAGGGAGTAGGGATAGGCACGAGGGTACCGAGAGCAACCGGGAGCGACATTGACGTGATTCGGTGCAGAGGTGGCGCTTGGGGAATTGATCTGCGGGTGGGCGACGATTGGGGCGCAGCAAGCTGCGCCCCTACGGGCCCTTGCAGGATTTAGTGGACGGCGCGGTCAGTTCCCTGCCAGTAGGGTTTGCGCAGAAGTTTGCGGTCAATTTTGCCTGCTGCGGTCTTGGCGATTTCTTGGACGAATTCGACTGACTTCGGGGATTTCACGCCGCCTAGCCTTGATTTGCAGTGGTCCAGGATTTCGCGTTCGCTGGGGGATGGACCCGCGCGCAGGACTACCAGAGCTTTAACCGCTTCGCCCCATTTGGAGTCGGGAACGCCGATCACCGCGCACTCGTGAACTTGCGGGAGTGCCATGATGGCTGCTTCTACTTCGGCGGAATAGACGTTGAAGCCGCCGGAGATGATCATGTCCTTCTTGCGATCCACGATGTAGAAATAGCCGTCTTCGTCCCGATAACCGAGGTCGCCAGTGTGATGCCAGCCGTGCGCGCGAATTTCCGCGGTGGCTTCGGGCAATTCGTAATAGCCGCCGCAGACGAGCGAGCCGCGCGCGACGATTTCGCCGGTTTCGCCGGGCGGCAGGATGTGGCCTTGCTCGTCCATGATGGCTAGACGCACGGCGGAGGTGGGCCGGCCGCAACTGCGCAGGCGTTCGGGATGATCTCCGGCGGCCGCGGCGGCTAGCGTTTTTTGGTCGAGGAAGGTGAGGAGCATGGGGGCTTCCGTCTGACCGTAGGATTGGCACATGCAGGGGCCGAAGATTTCGATGCCCTGCTTGAGTTTATCTGGAGATACGGGCGAGGCGGCGAGGAGAAATACGCGGAGGCTGGAATAATCGAATTTGCGGACGTCGGGATGGGCCAGGAGGCCGTAGAAGGCGGTGGGCGGCAGAAATAAATGGGTGACGCGGAAGCGTTCGATATTTTGCAGGACCTGCAGGGCGTCGAAGCCCGGCATGATTACGTTTGTGGCACCGATGGTGAACATGGCGAAAGCGACGACTCCGGCGGCGTGCGAAAGCGGCGCGACGCTCAGGCAGACTGGAGCGGCGGTGTCGCCACGCCAGTAGTGCGAGGCCATTTCCGTCATGGTGCCCCAGGCCAGGCCGGTGACGCGGACGCCCTTGGCCGGGCCGGTGGTGCCGCCGGTGGGAACGAGGCCGACCAGGCGATCGGGATTACCGTAGGCGTCGGATGTGTCCCGATCGTCCGTAGCGGAGCCTTGTTGCATGAAATCTTCGAGCGACGGATTTTCATTATCGGGAGCATCTATGCAGATCAAGTGTTGCAGAGTGGGGACGCGGGCTTTCAGTTCGCGGACGTGATCGCGAAAATTGCTGTGATAGAAAAGCCATTTGGTGCGGACGTAATTCAGATATTCGACATTGGCGTCAGCGGCGTTGCGGTAGTTGATGGGGACCCAGACGCCTCCGGCGCGCATCAGGCCTAGCATGCAGAAGAGGACGCGGGCGTCGTTGGTGGAATAGATGGCGACGGGTTCTTCGCCGCGAAGGCCGGCGGCCCACATGGCGCGGGCGATGCGTTGGCTTGCGTGGCAGAGGTCTTCGTAGGTGTGGCGTTTTTCGCCGTCAATCAGCGCGACGCGGTTGGGAGTGACTTCGGATTGTTTGTCGAAATAGTCTATGGCGCGCATGGGTTAGAGGGGCGGTGATGGTTGCATAAGCCGTTGCCGTCGAATAGATCGCCGAACATTTGGTCCGAGGCTTGTGTCGCGCCTACGGCGCTCGTTTCCTAATTTGCGATGTTCCCAGCCCTTACGGGCTGGGCTAACTTCTGCCGCGCCTACGGCGCTGGATTATCTGGCGTTCCAGATCGCCGCTCACACGTCGTGTCAGGCGCGTCGCACATCACATCATGCAAGTCATAAATCAAAAAACGTCGTAAATTTCAAGCTGAGCGCGTGTATCGGCCGGGCATGCGACATCTAACCGATCCGCGCCTTTGTGAGGCCGTGGCTTTCCAGGACTTTTAGCAGGGCGCGATGGCCGAAGGCTGCACAGGCTGACTGGAAACCGACTTTGCGCGGCGGCGTGTGAATCAAGCTGTGGGCCGCGTAAGCTTGCAGCAGGCCGGTTTGGCGATAGCAGCAGGTGCCGAATAGCACGCACTGCGCGTAGTCGGTGGTGCCGCGGCCCAGGACGACATCAATGGTGCGTTGCTCGCGGGGATTTTCGCGCGGCGGAGTTCCGGCCTGGACCGAATTAGCCATTTCGGCGAGTTTTTTTTCGCGTTCTTCCTTGGGCAGCGGGCGAATATTTTCCTCGAAGTGTTTTTCGGTAGCCAGGACGTTCTGCATGACTTCGCGATTCAGGATGCCGCCGAGCGAGCGGACGTTTGCTACTTGCGGATGATCTTTGAACCAGACTGGGTGCGGAAAACCGCCCCAGGTGAGCGCGAGTTGCGTCTGGATCAGGCCGGGGACGACGACATCGTAGGCGGTGGCGCGGGGCCATTGCTTGTACTGGTTCTGCTCGAGGTAGTAGGCGTCGGTCTGAATCGCCGCGAAAATGGTTTGCGTGGAGCCGAAGGTGGGAACGCCTTTGAACATGGTGAGGATTTCCAGAGTGTCTATGTCTCCGGCTTCGATGCAAAGGTGCGCGGCGATCGCGCTGGGCACGGACATGAAGGCGGTGGCGGGCGCGGCGAGCAGGCCTTTCTGGGCAAACTTTTCGCCCCATTGCTCGGCGACGGTTCGGATCCAGGCTTGTTCGCCGCCGATATCAATGTAATGGCATCCGGATTTGAGGCTGGCTTCGATGACACGCGGGCCGTTGTAGATGAAGGGGCCCACCATGTTGCAGACGACCTTCGCGCCGGAGAAAAGTTTGGCCAGGTCGTCCACGGAGCCGCCGACTTCCGCGACCTCGTAGTCGGCGGTTTCGATGCCGGGGACCATGCTCATGACTTGTTCGATTTTGGCGCGGGTGCGGCCCGCGGCGATGAAGGGGACGTTGAATTCGCGCAGGAATTCGGCGACTAGACGACCAGAAAAGCCGTTGGCGCCGTAGATGATTACGGGTTTTTTGGTGGGCACTGGTTCCTCCGATTTGGCGCGTGCTGGCGAGCGAATGTATTTCGTGGCGGCGGTCTTTAGACCGACGTCGTTGGTTGCCGCGACTTCGATGGGGCACTGACCCTTGGTAGCGTCACTCAGGGTAAAAGTGCGCTACTGCGAAGTTCCAATCCACGGCGGCCCGCTTTGCGGCCGCGCGCTGGAATGCTGGCCCGCGTGGGAATTCTAGTTTAAAGTCTCTTTTTTGGTAGTAGGCACCTTTGGGTAACCTAGTATCTTGCGGAGGTTTTGGCGATGGATGAGTTTGATTGCCCCGTCAAGCGGACGGGAGACATCATCGGCGGAAAATGGAAGCCTTTGATTTTATTTTATCTGCAAGGACACGTGCACCGGTTTGGCGAATTGCAGCGACGCATCCCGGGAGTGACGAAGAAAATGCTGACGCAGCAACTGCGCGAATTGGAACGCGACGAGATCATTCGGCGGCGGGTGTTCGCGCAGGTGCCGCCGCGGGTGGAGTATTCGTTGACGCGGCATGGCGAGAGTTTGAAGCCGATTTTGGAATTGATGTCGGCGTGGGGGAAGAGGCATCGGGCGCGGTATGACCGGTGAGGCGCGCATTTGCGCGCCGCGTGGCGGTGGCGGCGGATCGATTTTGCAAAAATGTGCCGCACCTCCGGCGCTCGCAACTCCCCGCTGCCTTTCCCAGCCCTTACGGGCTGGGCTAACTTCTGGCGCGCCTCCGGCGCTGGATTCTGCCAATGGCTCGACCGGGAATCACGGGACGTTGATGCCTACTCGCGATGAGTCAAAGTGTCAACAAAACTACCAACCACAACGACGAGCCGCCTCGGCGAATCTTTGCGTGCCCGGTCTGTCCCGAACGGCGCGGGACAGATCCGTCGCTACAAAGGCGTTGCAGACGCGCTTTGTGCTTGGGTATGGCCGGATTTGACGTGAGCGGTTTCTTTCAGGAAGAGAGCTGACAGGAAAACGACGCCGGTGCCGCCGGCGGCCATGAGCAACGTGATGCCCAAGCCGTGACGTTCGGCTAGCGCGCCGCCCAGGGTGGGAGCGATCGTGGCGCCTACGATTTCTCCTACCAGCGTGGCCAGGCCAATCGAGGTGGCTGCGAATTGCGGCGGGACGCTTTCCGTGGGGATCAAGACCATCACCAAGGTTGGCATTCCCTGCCCGGCGTTGGTGAGCAGCAGAATGGCGGCGAGGAGCCACGGGTAGGCGTAGAGCGGCGGGATCAGCAGCACTAGCGGAACTAGCGCGGACATCGCGGCCATGGCTAGCAGGACAGGCTTGCGTCCCAGGCGATCGGAGAGCGACGGGAGCAGAAAACCTAGAATGAAACTGCCGAGACCCGTGGCGCCGAGGAGAAATCCCGCGGTGGTCGGCGCCTGATGCGCGACTTCGGTGATGTAAAGCGGCGCGAACACGTTCGAGAGGAACAGCCACGAGATAAACCCCGCCGCGCCGATGCAGCAGAGCCAGATATTGCGATAGCGCAGAATCGAGAAATAATCGCGGAGCCGGACGCTGTGGCGCGCTTCCGGATGGGCACCGACGGGAGCGTCGTGTTGCGGCTCCTTTACGAATTTCCAAATCAGCAGTCCCATCAGGAAGCCAGGCGCGCCCGCCACGAAGAACGCCCAGCGCCAGCCGAAGCGCGCGGCAATTTGCGTGGTCAAGACGGGGGCGACGGCGAGGCCGACGAGCGCTCCAGCGCTGACGACGATGCCGATGTTGCGTCCGCGGCGGGTGGGAGTGGAGGATTCCTCGATGAGCGCCGTCATGATGGACCAGCAGGGGCCTTCAGCGATGCCCATGAGCGCGCGGATGAGCAAGAGCTGGTGGAAGCTGTGGGCGATGCCGGAGAGCCAGGACAAAATCGAAAACGCGAAGACCGCGGGGATGAGAATCGGCCGGCGACCGACGCGATCGGAAAGCGCGCCGAAGACCAGAGTGGAGACGGCCCAGGTGATGGCGAGCACCGAAGCCAACATGCCGACTTGTTCGTGAGTGAGGTGAAAATCGGGGACGATGTAAGGCGCGAGGTAGAGTTGGGACATGCGGTCGAGGAAGACCGTGCCCCAGGTGAGGAAGAGGATGGCGACGAGCGAATTTTCGTAGCGTCGAGAGTGGTCCATTTATGGTTGACGGCGGGTTGCGTCGGGCACTTGTGTCATGAGCGTTTGGCTGCGATCGAACCTTCTGGCTTAAGGGGCTAAAGCGCTTCCCCTTCGCAAGGTTTACGGCGGGGCTGAAGCCCCGCCAGTACATCCAGCCGCCAGTTTGAGCTGAGGGCGCGGCCCTCCTGCGGCAGGCAGGTATGCTGCGCCGCTACCGCAAGAGCATGGAAAGTTCCTGGGCCGCGGCTTGCAGATGCGGCAGGAATTTATTGAGCATGTCCTGGTTCGAGACGCGTTGCGCGTGCGCGCCGACGTTTACGGCGGCTACCACTTTGCCGCTGGGATTTTGAATGGGAACGGCCATGGAGCGCAGGCCGAGTTCGAGTTCCTGGTCCACGATGGCGTAGCCATTGCGGAGCACGAGGCGCAGAACCGGGCGCAGCTTATCCACCGTGACGATGGTGCGTTCGGTGTAACGCGTGAACTGAATGCGCGCGAGGAAGGATTCCAGTTCGTCTGGCGGAAGATGCGCAAGCAGGACGCGGCCCATGGAGGTGCAGAAGGCGGGGAGGCGGCTGCCGACGCCGAGGTCAATGGCCATGATGCGCGTAACGTTGGCGCGAGCGACGTACACGATATCGAGCCCGTCTAAAGTGGCGATGGAGCAGGACTCGTGCATCAGCCGGCTGAAATGTTCGAGGACAGGTTGCGCCGCGGTGGCGAGCGGCATGGACGAGATGTAAGAGTGGCCCAGCGCGAGGACGCGCGGGCGGAGATAGAAGTGACGATTGTCGTCGGAGCCGGCGAAGCCGAGTTTGGCGAGAGTGTAGAGACAGCGCCGAACGGCCGCGCGCGAGAAGCCGGTTTTGGCGCTGACCTGCGAAATGGTGAGCTGACGTTTTTTCTGCGAGAAGGCCTGGATGACGGCGAGACCGCGGGCGAGCGAAGTCATGAAGTCCGGGTCGCCGGTGAGTGCGTCAATTTGGGCGGAGGGCGTGGGCGGCGCCGGAGCGGGAGGCTTGGCCGGGATGACGGCGGCGCGAGAGGGTTCGTCAGATACGGAGCGCGAAGTGGCGCGAGGCATTTTAATCTCCCAGTAAGAAATCGGAGCGCTGCGCAGGATACACGAATTGGGCGATAGGCGCACGCAATTTCGATAATCGGCCTTGACGAGGACGGCGGGGGAGACATAGATTCGCCCGTGGTCGGCATATAATCGGTTTCTTCGGTGACGCTTAAGTTTCGCGGACGAATTAGGGGCTGGAGAATATGGCTACCAAGAGTGTGGCTCGCTTGGCCGGTTACCGGCGACCTTTGCCGGGGACCCAGCCGAATCATCTGCATCCGCCGTATAAATCGTCGCTGAAACGGGCGCCGACGCAACCGCTGATTTACCTGCCGCACACGCTTTCGGAGATTACCGGGCCGACGTTCGGGCGGGAACTTGTGGATGTGAAGGCTCGCGACCTGACGCGGCAGCCTTCCGGGGAGGCGCTGGGGGAGCGCATCATCGTCAGCGGACGCGTGATTGACGAGGACGGGCGGCCAGTGCGGAACACGCTGGTGGAAATCTGGCAGGCGAATGCCGCTGGCCGCTATTTGCACAAAAACGATCAGCACGGAGCGCCGCTGGATCCGAATTTCACGGGTGAAGGTCACGCGATGACCGACGAGGAGGGGCGCTACCGGTTCGTGACGATTCGGCCGGGGGAATATCCGTGGGGGAATCATCACAATGCGTGGCGGCCGGCGCACATTCATTTTTCGTTGTTTGGTCCGGCGTTCGCGACGCGGTTGGTGACGCAGATGTATTTTCCGGGCGATCCACTGCTGGCTTACGATCCGGTGTTCAACTGCACGGCGGATGAGACAGCGCGGCAACGGTTGATTTCAGAGTTTGATTGGGAGACGACAATACCGGCTCACGCGTTGGGTTACAAATTCGATCTGATTTTGAGCGGGCGCGAAGCTACGCCGATGGAAAAGTGAAGTGACATTGCACGCGACTACATCGCAGACGGTGGGTCCATTCTTCACGATCGGGCTTACGCGGATGAACCGGATGGAATTGGCGGGACCAGGCGTGTCTGGAGACCGAGTGAGGATCGAAGGGCGCGTGGTGGACGGCGATGGCGCGCCCGTGCCGGATGCCGTGATTGAGATTTGGCAGGCGAATGCATTTGGAAAATATGCGCATCCGGAGGATTTGCAGGATAAACCTTTGGAGGCTGGATTTTTGGGTTATGGGCGCGCGGCAACCGATGACAATGGGAGATTTTCTTTTACTACTATTAAGCCGGGGGCTGTGCCGGGGCCTGACGGGTCGCTGCAGGCACCGCATATTGCGGTTTCGGTTTTCATGCGAGGGTTGTTGAAGCGGCTGGTGACGCGGATCTATTTTCCAGGCGACGCTGGGAACGACGGGGACTTTGTTTTGAATTTGGTGGGGGCTGCACGGCGCGGAACTTTGATTGCGCGGGCGGTGGCGGGGCGGGAGGGAGTTTTGGAGTGGAATGTGGTGATGCAGGGGGAGGGAGAGACTGTATTTTTTGATTGCGGGGTGTGATTCCGCTCACGTTTTGACGGGGCAGAAAGGCAAAGTCGAAAGATTTGACACAGAGGGCACAGAGGAAAGGTGGAGGACACGGAGAACATAGGCTTCGTTTGTTCCAATTTGCGCGGCGTCAAAGCCAACGGCAAAACAATTTACCGCAGAGACGCAGAGGACGCAGAGGAAACCGGTTCTTCCGATCGCTTAGGTCTAGCCGAAGAGCAAATCCCTCCGTGCGATCGGGATGAGATTTTCACTTATCCTTGCCAACCATTCCACCGGCTTCTTGGGCGACGCGTTTTCAGAATGGGTAGGGGCGGCGGCCCATTTGGATTGTTACCCATTTTACTTCGGTCATTTCTTCTACGGACCAGCGGCCTCCTTCCCTGCCACTGCCTGAGTCTTTCACACCTCCGAATGGGACCGTGGGCTCGTCGTGGACTGTGGGGCCGTTCAGGTGGACCATGCCCGCTTCCAGTTCGAGGGCGAAGCGCATGGCTAGTTGCAAATCATTGGTGAGGACAGCGGACGAAAGGCCGTATGTCGAATTATTGGCCAGAGCTAGAGCGTCATCGGCATTCTCGGCGCGGCTAACTGCGGCAACGGGGCCGAAGAGTTCGTCGCGGAACGCGGCCATCGCCGGAGTGACGTCCGCGACGACAGTGGGTTCGTAGAAATTTCCTTCGTAGTGGCCACCGGTCAGGAGGCGCGCGCCCGCGGCGACGGCTTCTTTAATTTTGCGATCAATCATCTGGCATTGCGACGCGCGGATCAGCGGACCGATGACCGTGTGGGGATCGCGCGGGTCGCCCATTTTCAGGGTGCGGGCTTTGGCGGCGAAGCGTTCCAGGAATTTTTCGTAGATCGGGGCTTCGACGATGATGCGCGAGCCGGCCATGCAGATTTGTCCCTGATGAATGAAGATGCCGAAGCAGGCGGTGTCCACGGCGTAATCCACGTCCGCGTCCTTCAGTACGATCAGCGGGCTCTTGCCGCCCATCTCGAGGACGACGCGCTTGCCTTTCTTGGCGCACTCGACTGCGATGTGTCTGCCGACAGCCGTGGAGCCGGTGAAGGAGATTAGTTTCACGCGAGGATCGTCGAATAGCACGCGGCCGAGGGTGGGGCCGTCGCCGGGGACGACATTGAGGATGCCGGGAGGCAGGCCGGCGCGTTCGAAAATTTCGGCGAGCTTTAGGCCGACGAGCGAAGTCTCTTCCGAGGGCTTGAGGACGAAGGTGTTCCCAGTGGCCAGAGCGAACGCGACTTTTTTCAGGGCGAGTACTACTGGAAAATTGAAAGGCGAGATGCCGGCGACGACACCGAGCGGACGACGGATCGCGAGGGAGAGGAGGCCAGAGACGTCAGAGGGAAAGACGTCACCCTGCACGCGGCGGGCTTCGCCGGCGATCGAGCGCAGCATGTTTGCGGCAAAAGGGACTTCGAAATGCGCTTTGCCGAATGTGGAGCCGCCTTCGCCGATCAGGAGGTCCACCATTTCGTTTGTGGATGCTTCGAGTTCGTCGGCGGCGCGATGCAGAATTTTTTCGCGCAGGGCGGCAGGCGAATTGGCCCAGGAGGATTTTGCGGCGTGCGCGGCGTCAATCGCGGCGCGCATGTGCTGTTCCTGGCCCATGAAGATTTTAGCGAAGGGTTTTTGATTGGCAGGATTGAGGACGTCAGAAAGCGCGGAAGGCGCGACGTCTATAGATTTGCCGTCAATGTAGGGAGTAGAGAGCATCTTGGGTCCTCCTCACTGCAATGCGATGGGTTCCTCAGCTCCAGACGCGGTGGGCTACTTCTGCTACCAGGCGGAGCTTGGCCCATTGTTCGTCTTCGGTCAGGAGATTGCCTTCCATGGTGGAGGCGAAACCGCATTGGGGGCTTAGCGCCATATTTTCCTGGGGGAAAAAGCGCGAGGCTTCGTCTATGCGGCGGGCGATGGCGTCGGCGTTTTCGAGCTGAGCTTTTTTCGAGCTGATCAATCCCAGGACGACCGTCTTATTACGCGGGACCAAGCGCAGCGGCTCGAAGGTGCCGGAGCGCTCGTCGTCATATTCGAGCAGGAAGCGATCCACCGCCATGGTGGTGAAAAGTTTTTCGGCGATGGCGTCGTAGCCGCCTTCGGCGTACCAGTGGCTGCGATTATTGCCGCGGCAGAGGTGCATGGCGAGCGTGACTCCGGGGCGGCGCGCGGCTTCGAGGCAGGCGTTATCAGCACGAATGGATTCATCGAGGAGGGCGTCCGGCTCGATTTTCATTTCGGTGCGAATCCAGTCGCGCCATTTCGGGTCCATAAAGTAGCTGTAGCGCGGGGCGTCAATTTGAATGTACTTCACACCTTCCGCCGAAAGCCGGGCGAGTTCGGTTTTCATTATGGCGACGATGTCCCAGAGGAGTTCGGAGTGGTCTTTGTAAACTTTGTCGGTGACGCCGCGTTTGAAGGAGATGGCTGGAAATTGCGTGGCGCTGGGAAGCGTCATTTTAATGGCGCCGGGGCTGTGAGATTTCAGGAATGAAAGTTCGCGGCCGGTTAGCGGCTCTTTGGCTCGGAGTTTTTGAGTGACGATGCCGGTGACGCTGCTGACTGGCGCGTCTTTGGCCTGGCCCGCTTTCCAGGTGCGATTTACGGCATCGCCCAGATCGAAGCCTTCGACGGCGTCCGTGAAGTCGCTCATGAAATTGCGCCGGCGAAATTCGCCGTCGGTGAAGATTTCGAAACCCAGCTCTTTTTGTTTGGCGAGGACGCGAGCTATCTGGCGGTCTTCGACGGCGTGAAGCTGGGCTCCATTGGCTGTGGCGGATTGACGGGCTTGCAGCAATTCCGGGGGGCGCAAGAAACTGCCGACGTGGTCGGCGCGGTATGGTGTGGACATGTTTGATTGCCTCCCTGAGTTGCCGGCGCGTGGTTGATTTGCGGCGCTGTGACCTTGTGCCTAGCGTTCGAACCTCGTGCCGCCGAGCTGCGCCGCGACAGAGATGGCGCATTGAAACGCGCCGCTACGACTGCACGGCTTCAGATCCAGAGTTTCTCGTTGATCTTTAGATTCTTGGCTCGGCAGTAGCTCAAGTAATGGTCTATGAACCAGAAGACGTCCAGCGTTTCCAGCAGGGCGTCATTGTCGTCGTAAAATTCCAGCGAACCGTTCAGGAAGAAAATCGTTTTCATGCCGTTGGGGTCGTCGGAAACGAGCGTGTGGATAACGCCGGGATTTTCACGGACGTAACTGCCGGGACGCGCGACCCAATCGTATTCCAGGTAGCGCCAACTGCCTTCGAGGGTGCAGGCGGAGATCGGTCCGCGGTGGCGATGGCGCCCGAGCATGCCTCCTTTTTTCACCCAGAGAATGTTGGCGAAGGAATTGGTGCGAACGTCGAAGGCCAGGTGGCGGATGAAGACATTTTCCTTGAACGGCACGTACGGGGATTCGTCTTCGCCACCGCCGATGTGGATATCGGGGCGGCCGTATTCCTGGATAACGGCGGCGAGGCTGCTGCTCGCGTCAACGATGGGCATGTGGACCTCCTGACTTGCGCGCGGCGTGGCGCGCCGGCGCAAAAGCGAAAGCAGATTCTTCGGTTTGCGCGGCCAGTATACATCCGGGGAGAGGCGCAGCAAGAATGCTGGGCGATGTTCGCCCGTTTTCTTGCGCAGCGCGCGCGGGGCGGCGCGAAGTCGGGTATCATCGGGAAAATTGCGTCGGGTGCACCGCCGGGGGGTGGAAGGAGAACCTGTGGCTCCGCGAATCAAGACAACCGTGGTTGGCAGCTATCCAGTTCCGTCGTGGCTGGTAGGGAATACCTCGCGGCTGGTGCTGCGCGATGCGGTGATGGCGGTATTGAAGACGCAAGAATTGGCCGGGCTGGATTTGATTTCCGACGGCGAGCTGATGCGCTTCGATCCCAGCCACCCGGAGACGAATGGAATGGTGGATTATTTCGTCTCGCAGATGGAAGGGATCCGCAAACAGTTTTCGCTTTCGGATTTCGATCGCTTCCGCGCGGACCGCGCTTCGGGGTTTCGTCTGCTGACCGCTGGAATGGTGGTGGAGCGCATCCGCGAAGGAACGCTGAACCTGCCGCGGGACTACGAATTTTCACGGGCGCTTACCAAGCTGCCGATGAAATTCACTTGCACGGGCCCGCACATGCTGGCGCGGCTGCTGACGGATTGCTTTTACAAAAGCACGGCCGATCTGGCGATGGATATCGCGGAAGTTCTGCGGCGGCAGTTGGAGTTGATTGAAGCGGACACGGTGCAACTGGATGAAGCGAGTATCGTGGGATTCCCGCAGGACGCGCCGTGGGCCGCGGAAGCGATCAATCGCGTGCTGGACAGCGTGTTGAATGAGAAGGCCGTGCACATTTGTTTTGGGAATTACGGCGGACAGCCAATGCTGCGCGGGTTCTGGCGCGATTTGATTCCCTTCTTGAATTCTCTGCACACGGACCACCTGGTGCTGGAGTTTGCGCGGCGCGGCTACGAGGAGCTAGCAGCGTTCGGCGATCTGGATCCGGCGATCGGGTTGGGCATCGGCGTGATTGATATCAAGGATAACGAAGTGGAGTCCGCGGAGCTGATCGCTTCGCGGATCGAATTGATCGCCAAGACGATTGGCGAGGAGCGGCTGCATTACGTCCATCCGGATTGCGGATTCTGGATGCTGCAGCGCAGCGTGGTAGATCGCAAGATGCGGGCGCTGGTGGAGGGACGGAATTTATTTGAAGGACGCGAGTAGATTTTCCCGGGTAGCTCCCGGTGGTTGGCGGCGAGTGCGAGGCTGAGGTCGCGGTGGCGGAAGACGAAAAAGCAGCAGTTCGCGCGGAGGTTTTCACGCACCTGGCGGGAATTGTGCTGGCACCGACGGTTACGGCGCTGGCGGGCCGCGGAGTATTCCGGCTTTTTGAACGGCCGTCGGGGTGGTTGACGCTGGGGGAAATTGCCGAACCAACTCACGCGAATCGCGGCTACCTGCGAGTGGCGCTGCGGCTTTTGACTTCTTGCGGCTGGCTGCAATGTGAGCGCGGCGAGAGCGGCGACAGCACGCGATACGCTCTGACGCCGGAGGGACGGATTGCCGTGCGGCTGGCGCCGCCGCTTTACAGCGAAGTCACTTCCTTCATACCCAAGGCGCTCTTCCTAGGAGATTTCCTCTTCGGAAAAACTGATTTCCCGGTGCTGCCGTCGCTACGCGCTTTGGTGGAGCAGGCGCAGAAGCGATGGCTTAACGATTCCGGATTGGGCGGAGATGAACTGGGGAGCGAGGTTCGCGGACAGATCCGCGGGCATCTGGACGGCATGTTGATCGGGCCGGCCATGGTAGCGCTGGCGCGCGGCGGAGTGCTGGCGCGGTTAGCGCGAGGTCCGGTGGATGCGCGCGAGCTCCCGGGAAATCAAGCGAGCCTCCATTGTCTTTTTGATTTGCTGGCGACGCAGGATTGGCTGGCGCGCGAAGGCGAGGTGGTGCGGCTGAGTTCGCGAGGGGAATATGCGGCACAGATTGCGACTTCCTACGGCGTGACAGTTTCTTATTTGCCGATGTTCAATGTGCTGAGCACACTGCTTTTCGGAAATGCACGATTTTCGCGCGTGGATGAGAATGGCGTCGAGCTACTGGTGAATCGCGGTATGAATGTGTGGGGCAGCGGCGGAGCGCACACGACATATTTCAAGAAAGTGGATGAAATCATCATCGAAATTTTCAATCGGCCGATTGCGCGGCAGCCGCAGGGGATTTGCGACATGGGCTGCGGCGACGGCACATTTTTGGAGCACTTGTACGAGGTGGTGAAAACGCGGACGGCGCGCGGACGTGTGTTGGATGCACACCCATTGCTCTTAGTGGGCGCGGATTTCAACAAAGTGGCGCGGCGCGTGGCCAAACAGCGTCTGCGCGCGGCGAAACTGCCGACTTGCCACGTGATTCACGGTGATATCAACCGTCCGGCGCAGCTGGGAAGCGATCTGGAAGCGCTAGGACTGGACATTCACGATCTTTTGCACGTGCGTTCATTTTTGGATCACAACCGGCCTTATTCGCCGCCGGGGAATTATGTGCGCGGTACGCGCACTGGGAAATCCAGCGGTGCGTTCGCGTATTTGGGCGAGGAAATTCCGGCGGATGAGCTGGAGGAAAATCTGGTGCGGTATTTGCGGCGCTGGGCGCCATACGTGGGGCGATTTGGATTGCTGGTGCTGGAATTGCATACTTTGCCGCCGGAAGCGGCCGCGGCGAATTTATTGAAGACGCCGGTGGTGGCTTACGACGGGACGCACGGATATTCGGATCAATATCTGGTGGAGCTGCCGATATTTTTGGAGTGCGCGCGGGAGGCCGGATTGCAGGCCGACGAGCGGCATCAGGCGCGGTTTCCGGCGTCGGAATTGGCGACGGTGAGTATTAACTTTTTCACGGCGCTCGCGGGGACCAGCGTTGCGGATGCGATGACAACGGCTGCGGCTTCGCGGGGTGAGTGATTTTTCGCGGCGACGGCGTAGCGGGGTGCGTTCCTGCGAACGCAGGTTGAAAAGAAATTCGAAGAGCCGGCGGGATGCCCTTCCTCCGTCAGGACAAGCCGGCACTACTCGTTCTACTCTCCGCGCGAGAGGTCGCTTGCGGATTCGCGGCGGCGGATGGTGCGGAATTGATTTTTGCTCACCAGGACCTCCGCGGCGCGCGGGCGTGCATTGTAGTTGGAGGACTGGGCGAAGCCGTAGGCCCCGGCGCCCCAGAGCGCGAGGATGTCGCCCGGTTCTGGCGATTCGATGGACCAATCGTGCAGGAAGCAGTCGCCGGTCTCGCAGACTGGACCGACGATATCGGCGCGCACGGGCCTTCCGGGCTTGCGGACGACGTGCGTGATGGGGTGGGTGGCGTCGTACAGCGCCGGGCGGATGAAATCGTTCATGGCGGCGTCCACCACGATGAAAATTTTGCCGCGGTTGCGTTTGACGTAGAGAACGCGCATCAGCAGCGCGCCCGCAGGACCGACGATGGCGCGGCCGGGCTCGAGCAGAAGATGGCAGCCCAGGGGGCGAATCTGCTGCAAGACTGCTTGCGCGTAGTCGTTGATGTCGAACGGATTTTCTTTGGTGTAGCGCACGCCGACCCCGCCGCCGATATCCACGTAGGAAAGTTTCACACCTGCCGCCGCTAGCGATTGCACGAAGGATGAAACGCGTTTGACGGCGCGGCGATAGGGCGCGAGGCCGAGGACCTGCGAGCCGATGTGCACGCTAATTCCCTGCCAAGAAATAGATTTAGCGCGCGATCGGTCGAGATAGAGACGCTGAGCGTCGTCCCAATCAATGCCGAATTTATGGCGATGATGGCCGGTGGCAATGTGACGGTGGCCGCCGGCCTGAACGTCGGGATTTACGCGCAGCGCGGCGGAGGCGTGGCGGCGCAGGCGCGCGGCTTCCGCAGCTAGCGTGTCGAGTTCAGGTTCGGACTCGACGTTGAAAAGCAGAATCCCGGCTTTGAGAGCATCGCGGATTTCTTCTTTGGTCTTGCCGACGCCGGAGAAGACGATGCGTCGCGCGGGGACGCCGATTTTGCGCAAGCGGTGCAGCTCGCCGCCCGAAACGATGTCAAAGCAGCTGCCGGCGCGCGCGAGTAATCGCAGGATCGAGAGGTTGGAATTGGCTTTGACGGCGTAGCAGATGGAGTGCGGGATGGCGCGAAACGCGCGATGGAAGCGCTGGTACGCGTCGAGGATGCTGGCGCTGCTGTAAACGTACGCGGGAGTTCCGACGCGCGCGGCGATTTCGGTTAGCGGGACTTTTTCGCAGTTGATGACGCCTTGGCAATAGGCGAAATGCGGCGTGTATTCGGTGGGATCAATCGGTTGTGCTGCGGCCTGAGAATTTCGCGTCAATTTTTGGCTCAAGTGCGGTGGCCGCTCCTAACGCAGCAAATCTTCCAGTTGCGCGCGCAAGTCGGTTTTCGCGTCGCGATATTTTACGATGACGGGAGCGTAGAGGGACAGGCCCCAATCCTGGCCCTGGCCGCTGCTGATCAGGCGAGAACCCGGCACGACCACGGCTTTTTCCGGGATGACCAGCGGCTCGTTTTCCGAGGCGGCGTAAATTTCGCCGCGAACGATGTCATAGACAGGCGTGGAGTGATTCAAAATTACGCCGCTGCCGAGGACGGCGCCGCGCTGCACAATGGTGCCTTCAAAGACGCCGCAGTGGCCACCGATCAGGACTTCGTCCTCGATGATGACTGGCATCGCGCCAACCGGTTCGAGCACGCCGCCGATTTGCGCGGCTGCCGAAATGTGGCAGCGCTTTCCGAGTTGGGCGCAGCTGCCGACCAGGGCGTGGGAATCTATCATCGTGTGATCGTCCACGTATGCGCCGACGTTGACGAACATCGGCGGCATGCAGGTGACGCCGGCGCCGATGAAGCAGCCGTCGCGAATGCTGGAACCGCCGGGAACGATGCGGACGCCGGAATCTTTGGCGAAGCGCTTGACGGGATACGTGGATTTGTCGAAGAAAGGCTGCTTCGCGGGATCAAGGGACATGTCCACGATTGCGCCCATGCGAAATCCCAGCAGGATGCCTTTTTTCACCCACGGATTCACGCGCCAGCCCGAGGGCTTCGAGGTATCGGGTTCGGCGGCGCGGACTGCGCCGGAGTTCAAGGCGTCTTTGAACGATTGGAAAAGCGCCAGGTGGTGTTGCGAAAACGATTCAGGTACGTGCGCAAAAAGCAGTTCAATTTGCTCTTGCAGCATGCACTCTCCCCAGGAGGCCCAGCGTTTCGAGCGTGCGCTGAATTCTCTGGATATTTTCCTGCTTGGGAGCGACGAGAGGCAAGCGCCAGACCGGTTCGAGGAGCCCCATCGCGGCCATGGCTGCTTTCACGGGGCCGGGATTGGTCTCGACGAAATTCACTTCCATCAGCGCGAGATATTGCTGTTGCAATTCGCGGGCTTGAGCGAAATCTCCCGCGAGGCAGGCTTGGGTGAGGCGCGTCATCTCCTCGGGGATTTCATTGGCGACTACGGAGATTACGCCGCGGCCGCCTAGCGCGATCACCGGGAGAGCCATGGCATCGTCGCCGGATAGGACGTCGAAGCTGTTTGGCGTTTGCGCGATGACCGAGGCAATCTGGCTGATATTGCCGGAGGCTTCTTTCACGCCGACGATGTTGTCAATTTCGGCGAGGCGCTTCAGGGTGGCGGGCTCGACGTTGACGCCGGTGCGGCCTTGCACGCTATAGACGACGATGGGAATCGAGATGGCCGCCGCGATTGCTTTGTAATGTTGATAGAGGCCCTCTTGGGTCGGCTTGTTGTAATACGGGGTGACGGAAAGAATTCCGGAGACGCGCATGGATTCGAATTCCCTGGCGAGGTCAATCACTTCGGCGGTGTTGTAGCCTCCGGCGCCGGCGAGTACGGGAGTCTCGCCGCCGGATTCCTCGAGCGTAATTTCGACAACGCGCAGGTGCTCTTCACGCGTGAGAGTGGGATTTTCGCCGGTGGTGCCGCACGGAACCAGGAAATCTATTCCTGCCGAGATCTGGCGGCGTACTAACCGGCGCAGGGCTTCTTCATCGAGAGAGAAATCGTGCTGAAATGGCGTTACGAGTGCTGTGCCGCATCCTGTAAACATGTTGCCTCCTTAAAGGCTTGCTGCGTGAAACGAAAAAATCCTAGTGCTCGATTAAGACGTCGCGAAATTCGAACCAGCCGTGTTTGCCGATTACCCATTGGGCCGCGGTCAGCGCTCCGCGGGCGAAGCCTTCGCGGCTGCGCGCGGTATGGCGGATGGTGATGGTATCGGCGGCAGAATCGAAGCCGACCTCGTGCGTGCCGGGATGCGCTCCGGCGCGATTGGAACTGACCGAGATTTCGCGGAGGGGATCGGCGGATTTCATTTCGCTTACTACTTTTAGAAGCGTGCCGCTGGGAGCGTCTTTCTTCGCAGAATGGTGAATTTCCCAGGCCCAGGCGCCATATTCGTGATAGCGCGCGATGCGGCGCGAGGCTTCCGCGGCAAGCTGTAGAAAAAGGCTTACGCCGATCGAGTAGTTGGGGCTCCAGACCAGTCCGACGCCGCCATCCTGCACGGCAGATTTGGCGCGCTCGAGGTGTTCCGTCCAGCCGGTGGTGCCGACTACCGCGTTGATGCCAAGCACCGCGAGGCGCTCGATATTTTGGGCAGCCGCAGCGGCGTGGGAAAATTCAACGGCGACGTCAATTCCGCGAAAATTGGCGGCAGTGATCGCGGACGCGGCGCGATTGTTCGCACTATCGAGGCGCAACTGAACGGCGAAGCCGTATTCCGGGGCGAGTTGCTCGATCAGCCGGCCCATTTTGCCGTAGCCGACAATCGCGAGGTTCTTGTGGGTATTGGCGACGCGCTTCGGGCGCGGGCGCTCGGCGTTCAATGTGGCGACATTAGGGCTGACGAGAGTTGCGCTCATATTTCACGAAGCAGCGAGAAGCTGCTTGACCATCCTTTCGTAAATTTCCACGGCTGCGAGGAGTTCTTTTTTAGCTACGCGTTCTTCGGAGGTGTGGGCCACGTGAATACTGCCGGGTCCCAGGAGAAACGGCTGGCCCCAGGCGTTATCGAACGCGGGGACGTCGGTGGTGTAGGCCACGATCGTGGAGGGGAGGCCGTCGAACGACTGGAAGCGCATCGGGAGAATGGAAACGAGTTCGCGGGCTGCGACGCGTCCCGCTGCGACGCGCTGGATGGCGGCGCGGATGTCGTCACCGTCATTGACGAGGCGAATGGCGATCTCAGCGCGGGCGGAGTCGGCGATTACGTTGGGCGCCTGGCCGCCGGAGATTACGCCGATGTTGAGAGTGCTGCGGCCCAGGAGTTCGTCGTGCGGCAGCGGAATTTTGCGGATGTCCTGGAGAGCGTCGAGGAGCTTGTCTATGGCTGATTCGCCGAGTTCGGGATACGCGGAGTGCGCGAGGCGGCCTGTGGCTGTGATTTCGTAGCGCAGAATGCCCTTGGCCGCGAGAGCCAGCTTATTTTCGGTGGGCTCGCCATTGATCAGGAAGCGCGAACCGCGAGGATCGCGCGCGGCTGCAAATGCTCCGGCGCTGTTGCGTTCTTCACCGACGACGAACAACAAGCCGAAATTTTTTGTGCCCGCAGCGAGCAGCTTTTCGGCGGCGCCGATCATGGAGGCAATGATGCCTTTGGCGTCGGCGGAGCCGCGGCCCCAGATGCAATTGTCGTCTTCGCGCGAAGGAAAGAAGGGCGGCACGGTGTCGAGATGCGTGGAGAGCGTGACGAGCGGGGCTCCCCAGTGCGCGAAGACGTTGAAACGATGCGGCTCGACGGGGCAGCGTTCGACTTGGCCGCCGGTGCGGGCGGCGAGGTTCGAGAGAATCTCGAAGACGAAGGAGCCGACGGCTTCTTCGTGATTCGTGATGGACTCGATGTCCACAAGCGAGCGAGTTAGCTCGAAAAGATGCATCATTCCGCCGAGACGAGCGAGAGTTGACGGCTTTATGCCGCGTTCCTGGGTCTTCGAATTGAAAAGAGAATGGAGGGACGAGAAAGAAAGGCGACGAGGAAACTACCTGGATGCCTTTGCTTCCCAATAGCGCTCCATCCGTCTCTCAACGGATGACAGTGGGCAGGTATTAGCCTGACCCCCCAATCGTCGCAGAGTGAGCTTCAGCGACGACTTCGGCGGAATGAATTGCTGCGCCCCTTTCGCCTGGCCTCCGAAGCATCCCGGAAAAAACGGCCCAGCTACTGGTGGCTTCCGCTCCTCTATCAAGAACACACCGAAAGTAGCAGATTGGTGCAAAGACTGTCAACGATAACCGCACAGGATCGCGGAGGAGCCTTATGCGAACGCGATTTTCATGACGACGGGATGTGTCCGTTGACATGCCGGTGAGCGCCACCTAACATGCGTCGGCAAGAGCGGATCCCGCGAATGATTGGCCAGACGATCTCGCACTATCGGATTACCGAGAAACTCGGCGGCGGTGGAATGGGTGTGGTTTACAAGGCCGAGGACATCCATCTGGGCCGCGTGGTCGCGCTAAAATTTTTGCCTGAAGAAACGGCGCGAGATCCGCAGTCGGTGGAGCGGTTTCGCCGCGAAGCGCGGGCCGCAAGCGCGCTGAATCATCCGAACATCTGCATCATTCACGAGATCGGCGAGGACCAAGGGCATCTCTTCCTGGTGATGGAATACCTCGAAGGCGAAACGCTGAAACACCGCATCGCTCGCGGACCCTTGGCTCTCGACGAACTCCTAGACACCGCTATCGAGATTGCCACTGCACTGGATGCCGCGCACTCCAAGGGAATCATTCATCGCGATATCAAGCCCGCGAACATATTTTGCGTTCGTGGCGGGCACACGAAAGTTTTGGATTTCGGACTGGCCAAAATGCTGTCGCCGCGGCGGATGGCGCCAGGAGCTACTGCATCCGGATTGCCTACCGTGACTGCCGACGAACTCCTCAGCAGCCCCGGCACCGCGGTCGGAACGGTGATGTACATGTCGCCGGAACAAGCGATGGGCGAGGAGCTGGACGCGCGATCGGATCTGTTCTCGTTTGGGGCCGTGCTTTATGAAATGGCGACGGGCGCGCTGGCTTATTCTGGCGGCACGTCCGCGGCGGTTTTCGACGCTATCCTGCACAAAGCGCCGATCCCACCGACGCGGCTGAACCCGGTGGTCGCTCCGAAGCTCGAGGAAATGATCCACCGCGCGCTCGAGAAGGAACGCGACTTGCGATATCAGCACGCAGCGGACATTCGTGCGGAGTTGCAGCGCCTGAAGCGCGATAGCGATTCGGAAAGTTCGCGCCGCGCCGCGTTTTCGGCACACACCGCCCAAAGGCGTGGCCCTCAAGCCGACGTTAGCGGTACCCCCGGTTCCGATCCACGTTCTTCAGCGCGGACTTCCAGTGGTTCGGCAATGGTGGAAGTAGCCAAGCAGCACAGGGGCAAGCTAGTCGCTGGGGCGCTGGTGATGCTCGCGCTAGTCGCGGCAGCGAGCTACGGTGTGTACTCGCTGCTCAATCGCAAAGGCGAGGTCCCGTTTCAGGATTTCACCATCACGCAGGTGACGAACAACGGAAAATCGGTGGCGGCGGCGATCTCACCTGACGGCAAGTATCTGCTGACTGTTCTGAAAGACCAGGGAAGAGAGAGTGTGTGGCTGCGCAACATCCCGACAAACAGCGACACACAAGTGCTGAGTCCGGCGGATGCCTCCTACCAGAACTTGGTTTTTTCTCCGGACGGAAATTACATCTATTTTCGAAAGGAGATACAGCGCGTCAACACCGGTTTCGACTTGTTTCAATCGGGCTTCGACCTCTTTCGCGCGCCCGTGCTGGGCGGAGCGCCGCAGCCGGTCGTTCGACACATTGATTCCGGAATCAGCTTCTCGCCGGACGGCCAGCGCATGGTGTTCCTGCGGGCCCACGCGCCCGACGCCGGGAAATTCCAGATCCTCACCGCCAACGCCGACGGGACGGACGCAAAAGCGGTTTACAGCGGAGCGATGGCCGATTTTCCGACTCTGGCGGCATGGTCACCTGATGGCAAGCACGTCGCGCTTGGTTACTCGTATAGATTCGGCGCGCTCAGCGCGATTCAAATGGCTGACGCGAGCCTTGCCGAGTTCCATCCACTGGTGCGATGGCATGACCGGGATATCAACGACATATTGTGGGCGGCGAATGGCCGCGGACTTTTCACCGCCTACGGACCGCACGTGAGTCCACCTCCGCCGCGCCTGCAAATTGGATTCATTGCGTACCCGCAAGGCGGGTTTACGCCAATCACGAAGGACACCAACAGCTATCAGACAGTAACTCTTTCGGCGGATGGAAAGAGTTTGGCAGCAGTACAGCAAAGAAGCACACGCACGCTATACGTAATGTCCGCCGCCGGGTTTACCGGCGCGCCGCCAGCGCCCGCGGCGGCGCAGAGCAAAGACTCGCACTTTTTTGGCTGGGCCGGCGACGACGAAATATATTTCGACGGCAGGTTGGAACGGATTTCCCTCGACGGCCGCAACACGGTAGAAATATCGAATGGCTCGGCGCTGCAAATCTTCCGGCCGAGAGCGTGTCCGATGGGGCGCTATATCGTGTTCGCAGGAACCGGAGCACCGGACAGCAGCAAGGTCAACATCTGGAGGATGGATGCCGACGGCGCGAACGTAAAGCAGCTTTCGTTCGGTGCGGCGGAGGTGGGACCAAATTGCTCCGCGGATGGCCAATGGGTTTACTTCAGCGACCTGATCAATCAGCATTTCATGCGCGTCCCCGTAGACGGCGGAAAGGCGGAAATGATTCCGGGATCGGACGTTCCCGGCGTCGCACTCGTCGGCCCGGGAATTGCAGTTTCGCGCGACGGGAGGTTTCTGGCGTTTGGCGCGGTGAACAGCGGCCGATCCAGCGATTTGAAGATCGGACTGCTGGACCTGAGGGTGGCAAAGGGACCGCAGCTGCGCTTGCTGGACGCCGACCGTCGGATCGTCTCGGTAACCCAGTTTGCGCCGGACGGTAGCGCGCTGGTTTATATCATTCGCGAAAATGGGGCGGAAAATTTGTGGCTGCAACCGCTCGATGGATCGGCCGGCCACGCCGTGACGAATTTCGGTTCCGATGGAATCCAGAATTTTGAATACTCGCCCGATGGCAAGCAACTCGGAGTCTTGCGATCGCATACGGAGTCCGACGTGGTGATCCTGCACGATAATGGCGGCTCTTCGCAGTGACGTGAAACCGCGGCTCGCGCAGCAGATCGGTTATCTTGTCGTCCGTACTGCGATAGATTCGAACCACACAGAATCTTCGCGGCTCTCGCTGTCCGTCAGGATGCGGTGGGTAGGGTGGATTCCGGCTGGCGCGACCTTTGGCGGGTTCGCGAGGCGATGGCTTGGCGCAGAACGCGGTCAAGGTCGGTTTTCTGATAAGGGTGGCAGAGAAAATCGAAGGCGCCGATGTTCATGGCGGCCAAGTAGTCCTGGTATTCGTTGCGGCCCGCGGGAGCGGAAACGACGATCACCGGAATCTTCGACATCGAGCGCCTGATTTGGCGTGCCAGGTCCTTGAAGGTTCCATCTTCCAGCCAGAAACCGCAGAGGCATGCGGAGACATCCTTGGCGTCCAGCACCCTGGCTGCTTCGGAAACACTTGCGACCCATTCGAAATTGATCGCAAAGGACGGGAGGACGGCTGCCAGGCCGCTGCGAACCTGCCAATCAATCGCGGCGATAAGAACCGTGGGCGCATCGGGAATTTCCTGCGGCCGGTTGGATGCGACGGAGAACTTGCTGGCCTGCTCGAACCAGGTGTCTGATTGCATGAGCGCTGCCCTTCTTTCTTCAGGATGACGAATATTAGATTCGGGCCGAGGTTCCGTGGTTTCGTTTGCCATGGGCGCGGCGGCTCGAGGCTTGCGGCTTCGTGCAGCCGAGCTGCTTTTGCTGAGGCGCATGGTGCCAAGGGCCGGCTGTGCGGACAATCAGGTCAAATCGTTATCGGGGAGCGGGAGTTACTGTAGGGTGCGGGCTGATTACGGCAGGTGGACCGCGCGGCGGGGCGAAATGCGTTTACCGCAGAGACGCAGAGGGCGCAGAGGAAACCGGCTGGCGGGGCAACCTGGTTGCGCGGTTCAGCGGCCTGCGCCACGCTGCCCGTCGTGCCGAAAACTCTTATGCTTCGATGATTTGGTTGCGCACCGCGTAGCGGACCAGTTCGCTTACGGTGTGCAATTGCAATTTGCGCATGATGTTGGCGCGGTGAGTTTCGGCGGTTTTCACACTGATGTTCAGCGAGGACGCCACTTCCTTGCTGCTCTTGCCTTCGGCGAGCAATTGCACGATTTCGCGTTCGCGGGAGGTCAGGCGGTCGCGCAGCGATTCCGGGAGCTCCCGGCGAATGGAGCCGCCCGAGCTGAAATTGCTCATGATGATTTCGGTGGCGCGCGGGGTGAAGAAGGGTTTGTGGCTCGCGAGCGTTTCGACGGCGATGATCAGATCGCGGTCCGAATCGG
The DNA here is from genome assembly GCA_963804655.1 of uncultured Acidobacteriota bacterium. Taxonomy (GTDB): domain Bacteria; phylum Acidobacteriota; class Terriglobia; order Acidiferrales; family UBA7541; genus Palsa-295. Next base: position 1,306,273 of record CAWDRE010000006.1, read on the forward strand.
ATTTCACGATATAGCCGCGGACGCCGGCCTCCAGAATCTCGCGGATGAGCTGATCGGAGTAATGGACGGAGAGGATCAAAACCTCGGTGGCGGGCGAAGCTTTGCGTATTCTTCGAGCGGCTTCCACGCCGTTGAGGTCGGGCATGCTGATGTCTAGAACCACGATATCCGGCTTCAGCTCTTCCGCCTGCGCGACGGCTTCCCTGCCGGTGTGCGCTTCCCCGCAGATCTCCCAACCGGCGTGCGACTGCAGCAGAGTCTTCACTCCGCGGCGCATCAGATCATGGTCGTCCGCAATAAGAATACGAAGCGTCTTCATGTATCGCTCCTACAAGCCTAAAGATTTAGCTGATTCGCCCGGGGCCGTTATTTGACGGCCCAAATTATACAGGAAGTTTTGGGGACGAGGCCGGACTCTTGGCCCTCGGGCGGGCTCCAGGCGAGCGCCGGGAGGTCGTAAAACGCCGGAAACGACGGCTGGACAAGCGTTTTTGGTGAATCTCAGGGTTTCCCCGGTCAGGCTGGGCGACCCGGAAAAATACACAACTGTGTGTATTGAAGGGGTTAGCGCGGGAGGCGTAAGACTGGTTACAGAACCGCAGGCCAGCGAATTTCAGCCAGGGATTCGAAAGAGGAGACGCAAATGCTACGGTGGGCGCTTGGTTTTTTCATCATCGCGTTGATTGCGGCGGTGCTGGGGTTCGGAGGCATCGCAGTAGCAGCCGCGGGCATCGCGAAAATACTGTTCTTTATATTTCTAGTGCTCTTCCTGGTCGCTCTGGTGAGCGGACTGATGCGAAGAGCGTAGGTCTTAAGCTGCGACGTATTCCGCAGTCGTTCCCGCCAACCCAAGGCCGCGTATGTTCCCCATCGGGGAAGGTGCCCCCCGCACCTTCCCCTCTCACCTTTCGAAAACACGATTGAAGCAAACGGAAATAGCTCTAGGCCGGCTCGACGGGTTTTGAACCCTTCAGCGCGTAGTACACGATATAGATGTAGCAGAGTACCGGGAGAATGAAGGCGTGATGGACTCCGAGATGGTCCGCGAGCGTGCCTTGCACGACCGGGAGAATCGCGCCGCCGACGATGGCCATGACCAGGACGCCGGAACCGTCACCGGTGAGGGGACCGAGTTTCGCGATTCCGAGGGTGAAGATGCTGGGAAACATGATGGAGTTGAACAGGCCGACGAAGATGATGCTCCACATGGCGAACTGGCCGGTCGTCAACATGGAAGTGCAAACCAGCGCCGCGGCGCAGAGTCCGCACAAACCCAACAACTGACCGGTGCCTACCGAAACACGCCCGCCCTTAGCCGCGGAGGCGACCAACAAGATCACGAAAACTCCGACGCAAAACTCCACGAGCGGGCGCACAAAAACCAAAAACGCCGCAAGCCCCGAAAGAAAAGCCGCGAGGTGAGGACTGGAATCAACTACCGGGTGGCCGGGCAAGGAATACGAAAGAATCAGAACGACGGCTGAAATAGCCAAGTAGAGCGCGGCATGAATGGTTCTAATAGAATTTAGAAGCGCCGAACCGATAAAACGTCCGAGCATGGCTCCGCCCCAGTAAAGCGAAACAAAACGGGCGGCGGTCTGTTCGGTAAAATTGCCGATATCGGGCTGGCTAAAATAATTGACCAGAAAGCTGCCGATGGAAACTTCGGCGCCGACGTAAACAAAAATGGCGACCGCGCCGAGCACGAGATGGCGGTATTTCAGCACGCTCTTGCTCGAGGCCGTCGCCGAGTGGCGCTCCGCTTCCGGCATTGCCGGCAGATTGCAAAGTGCGATGGCGCCCGCGAGCAGAATGAGCACGAGACCGATGATCAAGTACGGCACTTTTACGGAAGCCGCTTCATGCACGCGATAGGACTGCAACGCGGATGCGCCCATACGGCGCACCACTTCCATGCTTTGAGGAGCTGCGCTCAAAATGAACAGGCCGCCGAGATACGGACCGATGGTGGTGCCCAGCGAATTGAAAGCTTGGGTCAGATTCAGACGGCTGGAAGCTGTACGCGGTGGGCCGAGGACTGCGACGTAGGGATTCGCAGCGACTTGCAAGGCCGTAATTCCCGCCGCGAGGATCATCAACGCAGTTAGAAATAGCGGATAAGAAGGAACGCTGGCGGCGGGGATGAACAGGAGGGCGCCGGCTCCCATGGTGAGGAGGCCGACGACCATGGTTCGTTTGTATCCGATCGAGTCTATTAATTTGGCCGAGGGAATTGAAAAGATGAAGTACGCGGAAAAGAACGCGAACTGGATCAGCATGACCTCGGTGTAATTCATGTCAAAAATGCTTTTGAGGTCCGGCACGAGAATGTCGTTCAAAACGGTGATGAAGCCCCACATGAAAAACAAAGAGGTGACCACGACCATGGCAAAACGTGTCGAGCCGCCGGATGTTGAATTTTGTGAACTGGCAAGCGTATTGGCTGAGGGCGCTGGTTTGGGGGCTTGCATGTGCGAGGGGCATCATAAGCCATTTTCGCGGGAATCGAGAGCACTTTGAGGCGACCTGATGCGGAGGCGCCGTGAGAATTTGCGGTGATGTTTTGGGTGCGACGCGTCCGCCTTGGCGGGTTCACTGCATAATCGAGACCAGTGCGTTACAATGAGTGTCCCCGGGGAAATTTCAGGTTGCACGAGGGCGCTCCCGCGCTCGGAGGATACCTACATGGCTGCAGCATCATCCGCAGGTTCAGCGATTCCTTCTGAAGTCCCCAAACCGCTGTCGTCCGAGGAATTGCGCAAGATGCACGCGTACTGGCGCGCGGCAAACTTCCTCTCCGTGGGGCAAATTTATCTGCTGCACAATCCGCTGCTGCGCGAACCGCTGCAGCTGGAAGATATCAAACCGCGCCTGCTGGGACATTGGGGCACAACGCCCGGCTTGAATTTCATTTATTTGCACTTTAATCGTTTGATCAAGAAGCTGGATTTGAATGTGATCTACGTGGCGGGGCCCGGCCACGGCGGGCCGGGTCTGGTGGCGAATACGTTTCTGGAAGGCACTTATAGCGAATTCTATCCGCATATTCCGCAGACGGAAGAAGGCCTGCGCAGACTGTTCAAGCAATTTTCCTTTCCGGGCGGGATTCCGAGCCACGTGGCGCCGGAGACGCCGGGATCAATTCATGAGGGCGGCGAGCTTGGCTATTCGATCGCGCACGCTTATGGAGCGGCTTTCGACAATCCCGATCTTTTAGTTTGCTGCGTCGTGGGAGACGGCGAGTCGGAGACCGGTCCTCTAGCTGGGAGCTGGCACGCGAACAAGTTCTTGAATCCGGAGCGAGACGGCGCAGTGCTTCCGATCCTGCACTTGAACGGATACAAGATCGCAAATCCGACAATTCCGGGCCGGATGAGTGACGCACGACTGAAGCAGCTCTTTGCCGGTTACGGTTACAAACCTTACTTCGTCGAGGGACACGAGCCGGAGGTGATGCACCAGATGATGGCGCACACGCTGGATACGGTGGTGGAGGAAATTCGCGCGATCCAGAATTCGGCGCGCGCGGGCAAGTCCACGGGCATGCCGGAGTGGCCGATGATCATCATGCGCACGCCGAAAGGGTGGACGGGCCCGAAAGTGGTGGACGGAAAACCCGTGGAGGGGACCTGGCGGGCGCACCAGGTGCCGATCACGGATTTTGCGACGAAGCCCGGGCACCTGAAAATCCTGGAAGATTGGATGAAGAGTTACAAGCCCGAAGAGCTTTTCGATGAGAGCGGGAAACTGCTCGCGGAACTGGCGGAGCTGGCGCCGAAGGGCAATCGCCGGATGGGAGCAAATCCGCATGCGAATGGCGGGCTCTTGCTGCGGGACCTGGCGATGCCGAATTTTTGCGACTACGCGGTTCCGGTGGCGAATCCCGGCGCGTCGGTCGCGGAGGCCACGCGGGTTTTGGGAACATTCCTGCGGGACGTGATGAGCGCGAACGCCGCGACGAAGAACTTTCGCGTGTGGGGCCCGGACGAGACCGCTTCGAACCGGCTGGACGCATTGTATGAAACGACCGATAAAGTTTTTATGGAGCCGCTGTTGCCTACCGACGAGCATCTTTCTACGAACGGACGGGTGATGGAAGTGCTGAGCGAGCACCTGTGCCAGGGCTGGCTGGAAGGATATTTATTGACGGGGCGGCACGGATTCTTTTCGTGCTACGAAGCGTTCATACACATCGTGGATTCGATGTTCAATCAGCACGCGAAGTGGCTCAAAGTGACGCGGAATATCGCCTGGCGGCGTCCGATTGCGTCGCTGAATTACTTGCTGACGTCGCACGTGTGGCGGCAGGACCATAACGGGTTCACGCATCAGGATCCCGGGTTTATTGATCACGTGGTGAACAAGAAGGCGGACATCGTGCGGGTTTACCTGCCTCCGGACGCCAACACGCTGCTTTCGGTGGCGGATCACTGCTTGCGCAGCCGCAATTACGTGAACGTGATCGTGGCCGGGAAGCAGCCCGCTTTGCAGTACCTGGACACGAAATCCGCGGTGGAGCATTGCACGGCCGGGATTGGCATCTGGGAATGGGCCTGCACCGATCAGGGCGTTCCACCGGACGTGGTGATGGCTTGCGCCGGAGATATTCCGACGCTGGAGACGCTGGCCGCGGTGGACCTATTGCGCAGGCACTTTCCGGACATCAAGATTCGCGTGGTGAACGTGGTGGATCTGATGACGTTGCAAACTGCGACGGAGCATCCGCACGGGCTGCCCGACAGCGAATTTAATTCCATGTTCACGACCGACAAGCCGGTGATTTTCGCATATCACGGCTACCCGTCGTTGATACATCGCCTGACCTACCGGCGGGTAAATCACGGCAACTTGCACGTTCACGGTTACAAGGAAGAAGGAACCACCACCACACCGTTCGACATGACGGTACTGAACGAACTCGACCGCTTTCATCTGGCCGGCGACGTGGTGGACCGCGTGCCGCGGCTGCAGCCTATCAACGCGCACTTCAAACAGTACCTGCGCGACATGCTGGTGGAGCACAAACAGTACATCCGCGAGCACGGAGACGATCTTCCCAAGATCCGCGATTGGAAGTGGCCGCACTAGCTCATGAAGATCCTGGTGCTCAATTCGGGGTCCAGCAGTCAGAAGAGTTGTCTTTACGAGATCGGCGACGCACTTCCGAAAGATCCGCCCGAGCCGGTGTGGCAGGCCAAGGCGGAATGGAATGGCGATCAAGCAGAGATAACGATCGAGACTGCGCACGGCGAGAAGATCAAAGAACAGAAGAAGATTGCCTCGCGCGAGCAGGCTCTGGAGCCGCTGCTGGATACTTTGTGGAGCGGCAAGACGCGGGTGATTTCGGCGCCTGCTGAAATCAACGTGGTAGGCCATCGCGTGGTGAATGGGGGAATGGACTACCGGGAGCCGACCTTCATTACGGCGGAAGTGAAGGCGGCGATTGCGCGCATGTCCGCTTTTGCGCCTCTGCATAATCGAGCCGAGTTGGAAGGGATGGAGGTCGTCGCGGCACGGCTTGGAGGAGTTCGGCAGGTCGCGGTTTTTGACACCGGGTTCCACAGTCAATTGCCCGAGCCTGCGTTCGTCTATCCCGGGCCGTATGAATGGCTGGCGAGGGGAATCCGGCGTTACGGCTTTCACGGGATCAATCATCAATATTGCGCGGGGCGGGCGGCGCAACTGCTGGGCAAGGAGTTGCGATCGCTGAAACTGGTGACCTGCCACCTGGGGAACGGTTGCTCGCTCGCGGCGATTCAAGATGGCCACAGCGTGGACACGACGATGGGATTCACGCCGCTGGAAGGATTGATGATGGGGACGCGGTCGGGGTCGGTTGACCCGGGCATTCTGACTTATCTAATGCGGCAGGGACACCTCACGGGCGAACAGCTCGACGATTTATTGAACAAGAAATCGGGGCTGCTAGGGATTTCAGGAACTTCGGGCGATATGCGGGAGATTGTGGCGTGCATGAAGGCGGGCGATGCGCGCGCGAAACTTGCTTTCGACATTTTTGCGCACCGGCTGCGGTCGGGGATTGGAGGGATGATTGCGGTGCTGGGCGGGATTGATGCATTGATCTTCAGCGCGGGGATTGGTGAAAATTCTCCTGAGGTGCGGGCCGCGGCCTGCGGCAATTTTGAATATCTTAAGCTGGCGCTAGATGCGGCGAAAAATGCTGTGCCCTTGGGAAAGGATCGCGATATTTCGGGCGGAGATTCGGGCGTGCGTGTGCTGGTGATACGCGCGCAGGAAGATTGGGCGATCGCGCGAGATTGCTGGAAATTGGCTTCGAGTGAGATCAGCGGAAGCGCTGGGGCGAGCTGAGCGAACGGGTCGCTCCGGAACGTCAGTACACGTACGGAATGAATTTTTTGGCGCGGAGGGCATAGGCTTCGAATTCGGCGCCGTATTTTTTCTTCAAGTAGTCATCGAGCATGGGGATGTTTGCAAAAATGAAGCCACAGGCCATCAACGAGGGGACGACGAGAGCCCAGGGCGACGCGGAGAGCAGCGCGTAGCCGGTGAACAGCACATTGTCTCCGAAATAATTGATGTGACGCGAATGGCGAAATAATCCTTCCGTGTAAAGCCGACCTTGATTGCCCGGAATTATCTTCCAGAGATAACGCTGATACTCGGAGACGGTATTAAGGTACGAGCCCGCAAGATAGAGGAATATTCCGGCGACCGAGAGCCAGCCGATTGGCCGCGCGCCAGCGCGACCGAGAAACGCAAACAGCACATGAATGGAGCCGGCGAAGATGCCGACCCCGATCGCTTCGCCGTAGCCGACTTTGCGGTTGTAAAAATGAAAAGTGGCGACGCATATCCGCACGAAATAGATCGCAGCGCAGGCGAAGACGAGGGCACGCGCGGCGAAGTGATCGACTGAAGCGTATTTTCCGGTCCAGCGGAAGAGGACGGTGAAACCATTGCCGAAAAGGATCCACGCGGAGGCACACACGCCGGCGGCGTGGAGCAGAGTGAGGACTGATTTCGGCCCGAGCGATTTGGCGTATTCGCCGTACACGACTTGGATATTTTAACGCGGCGAGTGGCGTGGATGCCTTGATTCCGTGAACGTTTCGCGCGGGGGAGGATTAAAAATCAGATTCAAAGGCGAAGAGCCGGCGGGACGCCGGCGCTACTGACGGCGGCGAGGCGTCGCGCCATTCGCAGAGGACGCCTCGCATCAAACCGTTACTGATTTGATTTGCCTTCACTTCGCTCAGGAGCGTTTTTCTCCTGAACTGGCAGAGGCTTGCGACATGGTTTCGGGCCAGTACGGCCTGGCGGCGTCAGCCAGGCGGCCGTCAACATAGCGATCGTGATGGCGGACCCAGGCCATTGTGAACGGGAGCGAATCTTCGTCGCGACCTTTCGGCACGAAGTCGAGATAGTTGTAGGTGCCGACGGTGCTCTCGGTGCCGCGGGCGTAGGCGGAATAGGTGTGGAAGATGTTGCCAGCCTCGTCCTTGTAGAAGACGCTGAATCCAGGCGCTTCTTCGCTGGGAAACTCGTTCATGCCGTAGTTGTAATCCACTTTGCCTTTGGCGAGCTCGTCTTTGGTAAACGCCACGTGATAGTCGCGATTGAAGTCGTTCGAACTCGAAGACACCCAGTTGAAATGCCAGCCGAGGCGCTTCTTGAAAGCTTCGAGCTTCGGGTAAGGCGCTCGAGAGATCGCCGCGAAGGCGACGTCGCGCTGCGCCAGATGCGGCAAAGCGCCGTCGGTGTGGTCCATATTGAAGGAGCAGCTGGGGCAGCCTTCCTGCCAATCGGGACCGAACATGAAATGGTAGATGATGAGCTGGCTTTTGCCGGCGAAGAGTTCGGCGAGCGTGACCTTTCCGTTGGGCCCGTCGAAAACATAGTTCTTTTCGACTTTAACCCAGGGAAGCTGGCGGCGTTCGGAGCTGACCGCGTCCTTCTGGCGGGTGAGCTCTTTTTCTTTCCTTAGGAGTTCTTTGCGAGCGACGAGCCACGCGGCTTGCGAGACGACTTTCGGATGTTCTGGTGCAGATTTGCTACTGGCCATTTTGATTCTCCTTTCCTTTACTCTGTGCATCGTTTCCGTTGGCGAGATTCTTTGTCCAAAACTTTTTGACCGCAAGCGCCGCCACCCCGCTAGTGGAGACAGCGGCGCCGGCGATCAATGCGGCCGCTGCTAAACATGCTGGACACATGGTTCCCTACCTGGTCCGCAGCCGAGGCCTGCTTAGGCCCTGGCGGCTGACGCGAACTGCGCGCGCATCTGCTGGCCCATCTGGCGCATCGCGGCGACCTGGCCCGGATTGCGGCTTTCCGACCAAGCTTCGAAACGCTGCGCTGCTTTTTCCATGTTTTCGAGGAATTGTTTATTGACGAAGCGCTTGCGACCCTCCGGCATGGTGGCCTTCACGCGATCCCAAACGCCGTAGAATTCGCCGCTGGTCTCGAAGAAAAGCTGTTCGTGGAGCAGGCCGTAATTGAGCAGTGCGCAAGCTTGCTCCCAATAGCTGACGACCATCATGAAGAATTGGCCTTCTTCCGACCCCATCGGGGCGATTTTCAAGGCGTCGTCGAGAGTGTCGGCGAAGAAGTTCTTCATGAACCACTGGCGCGCCTGACGGAGGCGAGCTTCGCGGCGCTGGTCATACACCTGCAGGTGAAGCTGTGCTTGTTCAAACGTTGGTGTCGTTTCCATTTTCTTTTCTCCTATTCGGTATTAGTTTTGTGCAACGAACTGTGCTGAACTTCCGTTTCCTGCTTCCCTGCTCTCTTGCGGCGCCATCTACGCATGCCGACAGATTGATGGCGCGTTGAAGCGGGTCGCTACAGATGCTGGAGCGACCCCTACTGCAGACGTGGAGACTCCGCGCGTTTGCGAGCGCGCTCGAGAATCCAGTTCCAACCCCTGTTCATGCCTTCTTTATGTTCGTCCGGAATAAATCCGAGCAGGCTGTGGCGGAAAGTGATGAGCGTGCCACCGTCCACTTCGGACAGACGGTATTGCACGTTAGAAATGACGGGGAAGGACATGAACAAGGGACCATGGATTTCGAGGAGCGTGGGACGCTTGATCGCCTGGACCACACCCCAGAAATGGCCGTTGTTGTCACCCAGGTCGCGGTACCACCTTCCGCCGGGCCACGCTTCGATCTTCATCGGCAGAGGCTGCCCTTCCGGAGTTTCATTGTGCGGGCCCATTTGTTCGAGCAATGCGGTGAACGTGGTATCGAGCGGAGCGCGCACACGGATTTCCTGATTTATGTTGAGCGTCAGATTGTCGGTGATGGTTTCGGCGGTCTTGCTCATTTCTCCTCCTATGATTTTGGTTCAGCTCGATCTGCTGTCGTGCTGGTAAGGCAAAGAAACGGTGCCGCATTTCATTTCTTGCTGCTATTGCTGCTGGTTGGGCTGCCCTTCTCCCCTGGTAATCAAGTTCCGTAAACTACCGTTGATATAGGAGCCCCAGGCGTTGGAGCAGCCGTCATAGCATTCGACCTCTGGGACCAGGCCGACGTGGGTGAAGCGGACCTCGGTCTGGCGACCCTTCTTGGCGATATCAAACGTGATTTTCGTACCGTTCCACTCCCCTTTGTCCTCAATGAAGCTCAGGGAGCTATCCAGAACAAGCCAGACGACTTTCTGACCAGGAATTAATTCAGCTATCTTGTGTTTGCTGTAATGGATGTTCTTGTAGCGATAGGTAAACTCCGCGCCGAGTTTGTCGGTTGTCCCTTCAATGTTTCCCGACCACCACCCGCGCACATCATTGATGGCAGCGAAGGCTTCTTGCGGAGTTTGGTCCACCGTAAATACGAAGGTGAGATTGTTCTCCTTCTTCATGGCTCTGGCTGCTTTGGTCATGGCTTCTCCTTCTCCGTGGTTCGACGGACCTCGGGTGGTTTAGTTGCGGAATCTTCGGCGCGTTCTTTCACGCGGATTAATTGATGACGCCAAAAGCGTTCGAACATTCCGGCCCATTCATAGAGAGGCCGGATGCGTTCGGCGTTGGTGCGGTAAAACATTTGGCGGCCTTCGCGGCGAACGTTGACCAGGCCGACGTCGCGGAGGACGCGCAGGTGTTTAGAGACGGAGGGCTGCTCGAGTCCCAACTGGTCCACTATATCGCCGACGGGGCGCTCCTGGAGGGCCAAGTAATTAAGAATCTCCCTGCGCCGGGGTTCGGCGATGGCGTTGAAGGAGTCGGAGGTGGTGGCCGCTCTGGGCATGGGGCAACAATACATTCCCATATAGGAATATGTCAAGCAAAAAATTCTGGGTGTAAGGGAACGGGCTATTCAGCGCGAGGGAGGTTTGGGTATCTCGCTCGCAGCAGGCGGGTTAGCGGGATTGCCGCTAGCTGCAGGCGGCACGGTTGTGGGGGGAGGCGGGGGCGCGGAAAGAAGCGCGAGGTAAGCGCGGCGGAACGCGGAGTGCTGCGTGCCGGGCGCGATGACGACAGCTTGCACGGTGTAGCGCCCGCCCTGCAATTTCGCGAGAGGCAGGCTGATGCGGAACGATGCGGTGAACGTTTTGATATCCACTTCCGCGGGCGCGAGCAGCGGCGTGGTGTTCACCTGCAATCCGTTGCGAAAGAAGATCAGCCCGGCGCGGAGAGTAGTGGGGTCGAGCGTTTCCTTGCTTTGCGATTTTTGCGGGTAGTAGGCCTGGAAAAATACGTAGAGCGTTTGATTCTGCATGAACAAGCGCGTGACGCTGGGGACAATCGTTTCGCCATTCACTTCGAGCGGCGAAGTGACGAGTTTGGCGCGCAAGCCCTGCCCTTTCGTCTGGACTTCGGTGGATTTCTGCACGGGGACCAGCTGGCTGGAGAGCACGACGGAGCTGAGGGTCATCTTTTCCGGCTGCGCAGCGGGTATGGAGAGATTTTGCTCGAACGTGCCGATTTTGCCCGATTCATTTTCGCGCGCGACAAATTTCAAGTGGTAATTCCCGGGCGCGAGCACCACGCCGCCCTGATACAACAGGTTCTTTTTGTTGATCTCCGCAAAGCGCTGCGGGTCGAGGTTCACCTGGGTGGTGTCCCGGAGCTGCGCGACGGCTTGCCCAGAGGGCACAGCGCGAACGTCCACAGCAAAATCAAACTGGGCCTGGCGATGACCGTGTTTTTCAGCCCATTCGAGCGCGCTGGCGGAGATTTTGGCGGCGATGGGGACGTACGTCTGGTCGTTGCTCAGGCGAAACATGCCGGTTTCGACGGCGACGGGAAGTTCAACGACGGGATTATCCGAGTTGATGGCGTCCGCGAGCTGCTGGTCGCGGTCTTCTTTTTCCAGATGCTGGAAATCGCGCGGGGCGTAATAGCCATCGCGATAGCGAATATGCGCGCCGGGGACGTTCACCTTTACGTGGATCGTGCGCCAGCGGCCATCGCGTTTTACATCGGCGCCGAGATTGTAGCCGATAAGGTAGTAGCCGCCGTTATCCTGCTGGATTTTCGGGAAGGCGTCACTCAGGTCTCCCAAATCGAAAAACGCCTTCCCGCCGGTATCGGTGGAAAGCGTGGCGAGCGTATCGCGCGAATCTTCGCGCTGATCGGTTTGATGGAAGACGGATGCACCCGTAAACATGGAATTTCCGGTGGATGCGTTGGTGGTGGCGTCTCCGCCGGGCGGCGCCGCGAATAGACCGCGGGCATCGAGCGAATAGATCGAGACGTCGGCGCGATTGGCGGCGTCGGTGGCGGCGCGAAGTTGCGTGCGATTTTCTTCACCGGTTTGGGTGATGCCTCCGGTGAATTCTACGAGAGCTTTTCTGCCGGGGATGCCGCCGAGGACGTTGGCAAGGCCTTCGACGGCAGCAAGCTTCTGGTCGGTGTTGAAGACGTTGAATTCGGTCTCATCGGGCGTGAAGGCCGCGCCGGTATATTCCTGGACGTCATATTCGCCATTTTCAGCGGCGGCGTAGAGCGGATTGGAAAGATCGGTGGTGCTGGTGGAGGTTATCTGCGCGATGGCTTTATCGAGGATGGCGTGATCATTCGTGAAATTCGCGAGGACCGTGAGTTTCGAGGAAAAGGCGACGACGGCAACGACGTCCGCTTTGGTCATCTGCTGCTTGACGAATTTTTCGGCGGCGTCGTGGGCGCGGATCAAATCGTCCGACTGCATGGAGGTGAGATCGAAGAACAGGACGATCAGGCGGCGATCGCGGAGCTGGTCGGCGGCCGCCGCGGCGGATGCCGTGTTCGGCCCTTCGTTATCCACCGGGACGACAATGGGTTTTGCGTCCGCGGTTCCGGCGGTCTCGACTTGCTCGATGTCTTCGTAGGAAAAGGTGGAGATGGCTTGCGGTTTGCCATCGTCGGTGACGATGAATTGATCGGAGCGCAGTCCTTTGATGGATTTGCCGGATTTGTCGGTGACTTCCACATCAATGCGAACCAGATCGGAGGTGGCGCGCAGGACGGGCGCGGGAGTTTGCTTGGAGGAGCGGCGCTCGGAGCGCGGCGCGGAAGGCATGGGCACGGCGACGGGCGCGGGCGGATTTGCGGGAGTTTGCGCCGGCGGGTTGGCGGACTGCTGCTGGGACTGTTGTTGGGGTTGGCCCAGAGCCATGCCCGCGACGAGGAGCGAGATGAGCAATGACTTCGCGATTCTGGCGGCGACGTTTTTCATCAGAAGTTAAACCTGGCCATAACGTCCATGGTGCGCATCGAACTCGCGCTGGTGACGCGGCCAAAGGACGACGAGCCCACGGTGGTGGAAAGCCCCGAGAAACTTGGCGTATTGGAAAGGTTCTGAACCTCCCAGCGAATGTCCAGATGGCGGCGCTCTTGCGGGCCGAAGCGGAAAGATTTCGCAAGTGACGCATTCCAATTGAATTTGCAGGGACCTTCGATCGCGCCGCGACGCTCGTTGCCATACTCGCTGGAAGCGGGCGTCGTGAAGGCCGCGGTATTGAAGAACGCGAGCGGTGATCCGCCGCAAATGCCCACGTTGGGATCTCCTATCTGCTCGGCGCGCAGCGAAAAGCTCGCGCCGGTTCCATTATCCGCCGCGGTGCCGCCGAGGTAAGCCGTGGCCGGCGTTCCGGTTTGCCAGGTGACGATGTTTTGCAGCCGCCAATTACTTAGGACGTGAAAGGCCCAGCCGTGGATGCCGTATCGGTGGTGTTCGCCGAAAGGCAATTCGTAAACGGAGAAAACGCGGACTTGATGGCGAACATCGAATGAGGAAAGACCGCGCTCCGCGGCGTAGTTGCCGTCCTGCTGGACTACGATTGGCGCACTACCGCCGATGGTGCTGGCGCTATCGAGTGATTTCGCAAACGTGTAGAAGGCTTGGAACGACACGCCCTTGGTGAAGCGGTGCACCAGGCGGACTTGGAGCGCGTTGTAACTGGAATTCGCGCCGGATTGATCGTAGTAGAAGCTATTGGCATAGGGAATCTGGAACTCGTTCTGCGTGTTCAACGGACTGGTGCCGAGCGGAGCGCGATTCGGCGCGCGCAGCAAATCCAAATTCGTGCCTTTCGTGCCGGTATAGGTCAAATCCAAAATCCAATTCTGGGAAAAGGATGTTTCGGTGCCCAACGTCCACAGCTGCGCATAGCCATCGCGGTAATGAGGGTTCACGCCGCCCTTGTTGCTGATGGTGCTGATGCTCGGGAAGCCGTTCTGCAGGGTGAGGACCTGACTTCCCGAGGTGATGAGATTTTCGGAAGTGGCGAAGGGCGGCTCATATTCCAGATATTGCTGCGCCAGAGTGTTGTAGATGGCTTCGTTGTAGAAAATGGAATATCCGCCGCGCACGACAGTTTTGGGTTTGACGAATTGCGGCAGCCAGGCGAAACCGATGCGCGGCGCCCAATTGCCGTAATCGCCGTGAACGAGAGCGCGCGGATAATTGCCATTGTAGAGGCCGGTTTGTCCGGGAGTCACGACGTCCACTTGCGTGGCGGTGGCGTTCAGATCGAGATTGGCGATGCGGTTGTACTTGTCAACCGGTGGAGTGGCGGCTTCGTAGCGCAGGCCGTAAAGCAGGGTGAGATGTTTGTTGATGCGCCAGTCGTCCTGCGCATAGCCAATGAAGTCCCAGCTGCGGAGGTAGATGTTGGGCCCGAATTGCACGGTGGTGCTATACGGCAGGCCCAAGAGGAAATCGGCGAGTTCGTAGTAAGGCTCGGTTTGCGGAGTGGGGGCTACCGGCTGGCCCGTGGCAGCCAACTGGGACGTCATCACGCCGGTGAAATTGAACAATCCGCGCGGTTGCGGATCGGCTTCGGTATTCAGCTGGATGCGGCGGATTTCACCGCCAAAGGTCATGGTGTGCTTGGCGTGAACCCATTTCACGCTATCCGCGAAGCGCAGCGTTTGATTGCGCACGAGTGATGGCAACGGATCGTTCAACGCGGAAAAACTGGTGAAGCGGATCCCCGGAATGCCGTAAGTGAGCGGGTCCGTGGAGACTCCAGTGATGCCGAGGTCGCCAGCAACGTCGTTTGTGTACGAATTATCGCTGAGGATTTTTGTGCGGCTGCGGCTCCAGTTCAATTGCGTGCTTTCCACCACGTGCGCGGTCCAATTGTGCGAGAGGCCGAGCGTGACGGACTGGCTGAGCGATGATTGCGTGCCGGCAGTGTCCGGGAAACTGCCGAAAGTATTTTGCCGCTGGGAATCGAGGTTGTAGCCGCCATTGAGGCTGAATTTGGAATTAATGGTGTGCAGTATGTGAAAGTTCAGCCTGTCGTCGTTCACCGGAACGGTGGTTTGCAGCAGATAGTTTTGCACCGTGCCGGGAAGATTCGGCTGCGGATAGAACGCGAGCAGGCCCGCAGCCGCGGTATTGATGGTGGGAACCTGGCAACCGTTGCCGAGAGGCGTGCGCGGTCCGGCGAAATTCGAAAATGGATCGTACAGCGTGATTCCGAGGCCGCAGAAATCGCCGGTGCGCTCGGCCATGGTGGGCACGGTGGAATAGGTGTCTAGGGCGCTGGACTGGGTTTCGTGCTGGTAATTGACGAAGAAATAGGTCTTGTCGCTGCCGTTGTAAACGTGCGGAATTTTCAGCGGGCCGCCGAGGTTGGCGCCGAAGCGCTCGTCAAAGTGACTGGGCTTGGGAACTTCGTTGCCGGTGATGGAGTACGGTCTGGCGTCGAAGACGGAATTTTCATAACGATCGTAAAAACTAAAACGAATGCGGTTCACCGTTTGCCGCCCCAACCTTCCCCGCCCTCCTCCGAACATTCCGCCACCACCACCGCCGCCTGGGCCTCCCGGTCCACCGGACCCTCCCGGACCTCCGCCTCCAGGGCCGCCTCCAGGGCCGCCGCCGAACATATTGCCGCCGCCACGGCCGCCGCGACCGCCTGGTCCTTCGCCCGGAGTGCCGGGCACCAAGCCCTCGGGTCCAAAACCTCCGGGGCCGTTCGAGGCGAGGCTCTGGCCTACGGTGCCCTGGAGCAGAAAAGAATCGGACGTGGCATTCGAGTTGTTGGCGTTTGCGAGAGCGGCTTCCGCTTGCGGCCCTTCGTTGGTCGCGCCGCTATTTTCGGCTGTTTGTGGAGTTGGGCCCTCGCCCGTCAAATCGGTTTGCTCGAAACCGCCGCCCGCGAGGCCTTCGCGAAGTGCGTTGGCCACTCCTGCCGGCAGTTGTCCTTGTCCACCGGCTCCCCGGCGGTATTGGCCGTTGCCGCGTGCATTGTTCTGCGCGTTCTGGCCATGGTTCTGGCCGTTGCCTTGATTATTGGCTTGGCTATTGCCTTGGCCATTGCCGCGCGGGCGTGGCTGGTTGGACGTGGGTTTTCCCGGCATGGCTGACAATTCCGCCAGAGTTGCGACGCGCAAGACGATCGGCACCGGTCCTGCGGGGATGACGGGAACATCAATGGTGAGCGATGCTTGGGTAAAACCGAGCTGGCTGGCTTCAATACGATAATGGCCGGCGGCGATCTGCGGGAATTCAAACTTGCCGGATTCGTCGGTCCAACTGAGCCAAACTTTATTGGTGTCGTTGTTGATCAAGCGCACGGTGGCGCCGGGAACAGGAGTTCCCTCGGACGTGCGAACGATTCCAGTGACTGCTGGGGGCGCCGAAGCCGGAACCTGCTGAGCCGCGCTGGAATGCGCCGTGGCGGACAAAAACAAAAGTAGCGCGAAAAAGCTTACGCAGCGCAGGCCGCAGCGCGAGGTTTTCCGGGCCGATAAACTCATGCGATCTCGCTCTGACAATTGGGCTATTATCCGCGCAACGAGTTTTCCATTCCACATGCAATGCTGACGATCGCAAATTGATTCAGCCATGAGAAGTGCGGATACAATTTTCCTTCCCGGCGTCGCTTTTCTGGCGGCCGGGCCCGCTGCACGAGACCTGAGATCCAAGTGGTCCTTGCAAAATTCGTGTAGCGGGCCCGGCCAGCGCGAATCTCCAACCGAAACTGGCAAGGTAGCCAAGACTTGCGGAGATTCATCCTCATGGGCATTTATGATTCAGTTTTCAGTGCGCCCCAGTTCCAGAAATTGAGCCGCTGCAGCAGGATGGGGCTATGCGGAGAGGCCCAGAGGGGCCCAAAAAGATGGAACTTTGCAGGCTTGAGAGCGGAATGCTAGAAGGAACTTCAGAGGTAGGAGTGCGGCCAGCCGCCGATCGAGCGGATCCATACGCCGCAGCCAACGGGCGGTAACCTCGTGTCCATAACTCGACAAAAATCGCTGAATTCCAGCGGAATACCGCGTGGTGCTTCCGCGCATACGGCCCGTCGGGGCCTGGAATTTAGTTTACTGTTTCTGGCGGGGCTGCTGGCGCTCGGCGAAGCTCCACTGCTTGGCCAACAGGCGGCGCAGCAAGGCCCGGCTATCACGTCAGAAGTGAAGATGGTGAAAATGCTGGTGACGGTGCGCGACAAGAAGGGACAGCTTATCAACAACCTGGCCAAGGATGATTTCGCGGTGGAGCAGGACGGGCATGCGCAAACCATTACCTATTTCGCACAAGAATCCAATCAGCCGCTGACGCTGGGTCTGCTGGTGGATACCAGCATGAGCCAGAGGCGCGTGTTGGATCAGGAGCGCAGCGCGAGCCATACGTTCATCGAGCAGGTGCTGCGGGACGATAAGGACAAGGCATTCGTCATTCATTTCGACTACCAGGTGGAGCTGTTGCAGGACCTGACTTCTTCGCGCCAAAAATTGGAGGCGTCGCTCGATCAGTTGGGCGCGCCGGAATTTGCGCAGACGCGCGGCGGAAGCGATCCGGACGCTGGCAGCGGCGGCGGGCGCGGTTCCTACGGCCATCGCGGCGGCGGTGGCACGTTGCTGTACGACGCGGTGTACCTGGCTTCGAACGAACTGATGAAAAAGCAGCAGGGCCGAAAGGCGCTCGTGGTGCTGACCGATGGAGTTGATCGCGGCAGCAAGGAAACATTGCAAGACGCCATCGAAACCGCGCAGCGCGCGGACACCCTGGTTTATTCCATTCTTTTCGCCGATAAAGAAGGTTACGGAAACGGCGGAGGATATGGTGGACCGCACATGGGCGGCGGCGGGATGGGCGGCGGAGGAATGGGCGGAGGACATCATCATTACCCGCAGGAATCGCGGCCTGACGGGAAGAAAATACTTGAGCAGATGTCCAAGGAGACCGGCGGACGCTTTTTCGAGGTGACCAAGAAGCAGTCGGTTGGCGATATCTACGACGCCATAAATGAAGAGCTGCGCAATCAGTACGGGCTGGGCTACGTCCCGGACAAGGCAGATGCCACGCCCGGATATCACAAGATTCATCTCACCGTGAAGCAGAAGGACCTGGTGGTGCAGACCAGAGATGGATACTACGCCGATCGTTAGAAACAAGTCCCCGTTGCATCCGCAAAATCCGCACTGCAGCGGCTAAACCCGCGATGACTTCATAGGGATTTATTTCGTAGCTGAAGCTACGACCTGTAAAACCCCCAATTTCTCAGGCGCGCGTAGCCGATGCGCCTACGGAGCGTCCGAAAATTCTGCAGGTGTGCTCTGCCGCGGAGCGCGCGGCGCGGTATCATTGCAAGCTTGTAGTTCAATCGCGGGAGGTGAGGGATTCAATGCATTATCGTCCATTGGGGCGCACGGGATGGCAGGTGGCGGATATCAGTTTTGGAGCGTGGGCCATCGGGAGCGCGTGGGGACACGTTTCGGACGAGGATTCCCTTGCGGCATTGAACGCCGCGATTGACTGCGGCGTGAATTTCATAGACACCGCGGATGTATATGGCGACGGGCGCAGCGAACGCTTGATCGCACAATTGAGAAAACAGCGCACAGAAGAAATCATCGTGGCGACGAAAGCGGGACGGAGACTTGCGAAGCAGAGCGAGGCCGGATACAGCCGCGAAAATCTTACAATGTGGATCGAAGACAGCCTGCGAAATCTTGGGACTGATTCGCTCGATTTGTTGCAGCTGCATTGTCCGCCGACTTCGCTCTACGAACACGAAGAGGTGTTCGGAATTCTCGACGATTTGGTGCGGGCCGGGAAGATCCGCTATTACGGCGTAAGCGTAGAAAAAGTGGAAGAGGCTTTGCGCGCCATCCATCATCCCAACGTGCAGACGGTGCAAATTATTTTCAATTGCTTCCGGCAACGCCCGGCGGAGAAGTTTTTTGCGGAGGCCAAGCGGCGGCAGGTCGGAATTCTGGCGCGGGTACCGCTGGCGAGCGGCTTGCTGACGGGCAAGTTCAATCTAAATTCGAGCTTTGCGGCCGACGACCATAGGAATTTTAACCGGCACGGCGAAGCATTTGACGTGGGCGAGACTTTTTCAGGCGTGGACTACAAAACGGGGCTCGAAGCGGTGGAGGAATTGCGCGCACTGATGCCGCGCGGCGTTTCGATGAGCCAGTTCGCGCTGCGCTGGATTCTGATGTATGACGCGGTTACATGCGCGATTCCCGGAGGGAAACGGCCGGAACAGGTCACCGACAACTGCCACGCCTCGGAACAGCCTCCTTTGAGCGCTGCGGCGATGGCTGCGGTGCGGCGCATTTATGACCAGATGATCGCTCCATTGATAGGAAATCGCTGGTAAACCGCCTCGCCGGGCTGCCCGCTGGTTCCTTCGGGCGCGAATCGGAATTCGTTACGTGGACAATTGACAACGCCACGTCCATTTGCCATAGTCTCAAAGCGGTTAGACGAATGCGGGTTTTGGGCTGTGGAAACGAGCACGACAGCGCGGGGGAGATGTGAGCGAAAGCGGTTTTCTCTTCCATTCTTCGATTTTGCCGCCTCAGCAGGGAGGTGAACTTCTGCATCTGCCTCGCCAGCAGGCGCGCTGGGACTGGATGAGCTTTTTCGTCAGGCGCCTGCAGCCGGGAGAGATTTTTCGCGCGAAGACCGCAGGGGAAGAGGCAGTATTCGTGCTGCTGGGCGGAACGTGCACCGCCGACTGGGGACAAGGCGTGAAGCGCCTGGGAAAACGCCGGCACGTCTTTGACGGCTTTCCGTATGCGCTGTATCTGCCGGCCGGGAATGAAGTTGCCTTTACCGCGCAAACCGTTTGCGAGATCGCAGAGTGCCGTTCACCTTCCGAAGCACGGCTCGAGCCGAAGCTTATCACGCCCAGCGATGTGGTTAGCAGTCTGCGGGGCGGAGGAAACGCTTCGCGCCAGATTGTGGACATCATGGGCCCGGAATTTCCGGCGGATAAGCTCATGGCGATTGAGGTTTATACGCCGGGCGGCAATTGGTCCAGTTATCCTCCCCACAAGCACGACGTGCACAATCCACCTGCCGAAGTTGATCTCGACGAGATCTACTACTACCGAATTCGCCAGCCGGAAGGATTCGCGTTTCAGCATTTATATGCCGGGCAGCATGCCGGCGAGCAGACGCTGAAGCCGCGCGATGGAGACACGGTGCTGGTGCACAGCGGTTACCATCCGGTGGTGGCGGGGCCGGGATACGACGTTTACTACCTGAATTTTCTTGCGGGATCTTCGCGCGCTTTGGCCGTCACGGAGGATTCCAATCACGTGTGGATTCGTTCGACGTGGAAAGATACCGACCCTCGCTTACCCCTTGTGAGGGAATAGGCTCGTCCCCGGAGAAGAATAGCCCATGCGGAAGTTCATCTGCGGGAGCGCTTCCGGAGCGAGATTGCAAGCGGGAGCGGGAGAGTGCGGGCGTGGGGGCTTTGCTCGGCCCGCGCGGGATGCCTGGCGTTATAATCGCTTAGAACTAGAGCTTTTCGTTCCTTCCTTGCAGCTCACCTCGTATGCGTTCGCACTGGATTGCGCTGTGGCGAGCGGGCGAGGTCACGGCACGGTCGAACGCGCCTCCCGCTTGTCCTCATTCGCCATCTTCGATTCCTGGCCCTTCCCTCGGCGTGCGCCGCGGCATACACTGCTGCGCAGTTGTGGACCGCTCCGGAGAGGCATCACCCTATGACAGTGCGGCTGACCGCGGCTCAGGCGACCATTGGATTCCTGAAGAACCAATTTTCCGAGAGAGACGGCAAGAAATACCGGTTTTTCGGCGGATGCCTGGGAATTTTTGGCCACGGGAACGTGGCGGGCCTCGGGCAGGCGCTGGAACAGGACCAGGCGCTGCGCTACTACCTCTTTCGCAACGAACAAGCGATGGTGCACGCCGCTACCGGGTTTGCGAAGGCGAGTTTCCGAATGAGGACGCTGGTTTGCACTACGTCGGTGGGTCCGGGCGCGACGAATATGGTGACGGGCGCGGCGACGGCGACCGTCAACCGGCTGCCGGTTCTTTTGCTGCCGGGGGATGTGTTCGCGCGGCGAAATGTGGCGCCGGTATTGCAGCAACTTGAATCTCCGGCGACGCAGGACATCTCGGTGAACGATTGCTTCAAGCCCGTTTCACGGTATTGGGATCGGATACAACGGCCCGAACAATTGCTGACTTCCCTTCCCGAGGCAATGCGCGTGCTGACGTCTCCCGCGAAGACTGGCGCCGTGACTATCAGCTTTCCGCAGGATGTACAGGCAGAAGCTTTCGATTTTCCCGAGGAATTTCTGCGCGAACGAGTTTGGGTGATTCCGCGGAATCGCTGCGATGAAGAACTTTTGCGCGAAGCCGCCAAATGGATCGCGGCCGCGAAGAGGCCGTTAATTGTGGCCGGCGGGGGCGTGATCTATTCAGAAGCGTCGGAAGCGCTTTCGAACTTCGCGCGGGAGACCGGAATTCCCGTTTGCGAGACGCAGGCCGGCAAGAGTTCATTGCCGTTTGACCACCCGCAGCAGCTTGGCGCGGTGGGCGTGACCGGCACGCCCGGCGCAAACATCGCTGCGCGTGAAGCCGATCTAATCATCGGAATCGGAACGCGCTACAGCGATTTCACCAGCGCTTCGAAAACCGCGTTTCAAAACCCCGCGGTGCGATTCATCAACATCAACGCCGCCGAATTCGACGCGTACAAACATGCGGCGCTGCCGCTTACCGCCGACGCGCGCGTAACGATCAAGGGATTGCAAGATGCTCTTGGCAATCATCAGGTGGACGAAACCTATCGGGCAAAGATCGAGCAATTCCGCTCGCGATGGGAAGCAGAGGTTGATCGGATTCACGGACTGGCGAAAGCTCCGCCGATCGCTCAGGGCGAGGTGATCGGGATCGTCAATGGATTCATGGAGGACTCGGACATCGTGGTCTGCGCCGCGGGAAGTTTGCCCGGCGATTTGCACAAGCTTTGGCGCGCGCGGCGGCCTGGCGGTTATCACATGGAGTACGGTTACTCGTGCATGGGCTACGAGATCGCGGGTGGGCTGGGCGCGAAGATGGCCGACCCGCAGCGCGAGGTTTACGTTCTGGTTGGCGACGGGTCGTATCTGATGATGGCGCAGGAGATTGTGACTTCGATTCAGGAAGGCTACAAACTCAATATCGTTCTCCTGGATAACCACGGCTTTTCCAGCATCGGCGGGCTGAGCCGGGCGTGCGGCAACGAAGGCATGGGCACGAATTACCGGTATCGCCGCGGCGAGAAATACGACGGCGAGGTGTTGCCGGTGGATTTTGCCGCGAATGCGGCGAGCCTGGGAGCGTGGACCGCGCGCGCCAACACGGCGGACGAACTGCGGGCGGCGCTGGTTGCGGGTAAGAAACAGAATCGCACGTCGGTGATTGTGATCGAGACCGCGTACGACGCGCGCGTGCCGGGGTACGAATCGTGGTGGGATGTGCCGATCGCAGAAGTTTCCGAGCGCGATGCCGTGAAGGCCGCGCGGCGAGAGTACGAGCAAGCGCGCAAGAAAGAGCGGTTTTTCTTGTAGATATGATTTTGGCGGACGCCTGCGAACAGTCACATGCGACGTCTAACAAGTTGACGCAAACGAGGTGAGGGTGGCGACTTCCAGCAGCGCCGTTCCAGCAGCTACTCCTGCGCAGCCCCACCTCAAGCGGGTTCTAAGTCTATGGGACCTGATTTATTATGGCGTGATTCTGACTTCGCCGATCGCCGCGGTTCCGCTTTTTGGCGAAGGGCAAGTGCTCTCGCACGGCCACACGGTGGCGACGCTCCTTTTGGCCATGGTCGCGATGTCGGTGACGGCCGTCAGCTTCGGACGCATGGCGAGCGTCTATCCTTCCTCCGGTTCGGTTTACACGTACATCAGCAGGGAGCTGAATCCTCACGTGGGATTTGTGGTGGGCTGGGCGATGTTCCTGGAATATTTGTTTCAGCCCATTCAGAACGCTTTGTACGCGGCGCTGACAATCCAACGCATGACGCCGCGCGTTCCGTTTGCGATTTTGGCCGCTCTGGCGGTGGGATTGATTACGTTCATGACGGTTCAAGGGATTCGCTTCACGGCGCGGACGAACGAAGTCCTGCTGGGATTCATGATGCTGGTTACCACCATATTTTTGGTGGAGGCCTTCCGCTACATCGTCCTGCACCACCGCTATGCGGGGCTTTTTTCCATGAGCCCGATTTACAATCCTGCGACATTTAACGTGCGAGGCTTGGCGGCGGGAACATCGCTGGCCGCGCTGGTGTTTATCGGATTCGATGGGGTTTCGATTCTGGCCGAGGAAGTGAAGAATCCGAAGCGCAACGTTTTGCTGGCTTCGGTGCTGGTGGTGCTGTTCACGGGACTTTTCAGCGGGCTGCAAGTTTATATGGCACAGCGCGTGTGGCCGGATTACACCACGCTGCAAAATCCGGAGACGGCATTCATGGACGTGGCGCGGATGGCCAGCGGGCCATTTCTTTTCGCCGCGTACGGCGTGATGCTGCTGATTTCGAGCATTGCTTGCGGGCTGGCGGGGCATGTGGGCGCGTCTCGCCTGCTTTACAGCATGGGGCGCGATGACGTGCTGCCGAAAAAAATATTCGGGCATCTGAGCGCGAAAAAAAGCAATCCGATCTACAACGTCTGGATCATCGGAGTGCTGGCGTACATAGGAGTGATCACCATTCCCTGGGAGCACGCCGCGGAAATCGTGACATTTGGTGCGTTGCTCGCGTTTATGGGGGTGAACTTGGCGGCATTGCGGCATTTCTGGTTCTCGGCCGAGGCGGTGGGGCACCGAAACTTTTTTCTCGACGCCTTCGTCCCGGGCTTCGGCATCGTTTTCTGTTGCGGGTTATTGTTCAGCCTGCAAACCTGGACCAGATACGCGGGGCTTACCTGGCTGGTGGTGGGAATTCTCTACGGAGCCTACAAAACGCGCGGTTTCACGATGCGTCCGAAACTGATTGACTTCAGCGAATCGTAAGAGCGGCTCGTACGGGGATCGCTCGGGTTACTTGGGCTATTTCGCGTCTCGAATCAAAGGAACATCGAGAGCCCGTGACTGGGGTTGCGCTGCTTGGATGCGGGCAACGCTGAGCGCAAAGCCGCAGGATTCGCGAATGCGAAGTTCGGGTTGCAATTTCTTCACGGCGGCGGCGCTGCGGTCTCCGGCAATGCGGCGAATGAGCAGTTCCGCGGCTTCGCTGCCGAGCTGGTGCTTGGGTAGTTCCACCGTTGTAAGTCTGGGGCGAAAAACGCCGAGCCAGGGATAATCGTCGAAACTTACGAGACCGAAATCCTCCGGGCAGCGCAAGCCCATTTCCTCCGCGGCTTTCAGCAGCCCAATGGTCATCAGGTGATTCGCGACGTAGATGCCATCTGGACGATGGGAAAGCAGCGCGTGTCCGGCGCGGAATCCGGATTCAATTCGATAATCGCCTTCGATGACCAATTCGCGTTCGTAGGGTAGGCCGCCCGCTTTCAGCGCGTCACGAAATCCTTCCCAACGCGCGACCGCGTTGCTCACCTTCAGCGGACCGCTGATCAATCCGATGCGCCGCCTTCCGGCGCGCGCGAGATGCGACACGGCATCGTAGGCGCCCTGATAATCGTCCGTGATCACAGCATCCTTGGTTAGTTTCGGGTACGTGCGCATCACCAGTACGAACGGAATGTTCACTTCTTTGATCATTTGCCGCAGCGATGGACGAAAATCCTCGGCTGCTTTGGTGAGCAGGATGCCGTCCACTCGCTTCGAAAGCAATAATTCGACGGAGCTTTCTTCCTTGGCAAGACTATCGTCGCTATTGCAGAGCAGCAAGTTATAGCCGTGTTTCTGCGCGGCGTCTTCGGCGCCGCGGACGACCATCGGAAAAAAAGGGTTAGCGATGTCCGGCACGATCATTCCGATGGTGTGGGTGCGCTGTTTCGCCAAGCTGCGGGCGATGAGATTGGGGCGGTAATTGAGTTTGCGGATGGCGGCTTCGACGCGTTTGCGAAGCTTCAGGCCCACGTGGCTCTTATGATTGACCACGGCGGAAACGGTGAAGACCGAGACGCGGGATTCGCGCGCGACGTCATAGATGCTGGCGGATTTGGCCGTCTTCTTGCGATCGCCTTTTTGCGAGGAAGCCATGAGCTTGTTCTCGTCCGCGGACAAATTCTCTTTTACGGCTTGACCATGAGTTACTGCTGAGCGGCGTTCGCTCTCAGTATTTTATGATAACAGGCTGGTGCGTCCTTGCAGCCTCGTAAATCGCGCCGAGAATGAGCAGATCGCGATGGCCCTGGACGCCGTCCGCTTCAACATTACGATTTTTCTGAATTGCAGCGGCGAACGCGTCAATTTCCAGCGCGAACTCGTCGGTAATTTTAAAGTTTCGGGCGAAGCTGCGTTTGGCAATCTTTCCGGTGAGCTGCCGGACCTCATCGAATGGAAAAACAGGAGCAAGCGACGCCCAGCCCTTCGTGCCCTGCACGAAGATGAATGACGACAACGCCGCGCCGTACGACGAACTTCCGTGAACAACCAGGCCGCTGGGAAATTGCAAGCGAAACGAAACGCCTTCCTCGACGTCGGCGAATCGCGCCGTGTTGTGTGACCAGGATTGCGCCGATGTTTCAGCGGGATCTTCATCCGCCAGCCAGCGCGTGGTGTTCACACAATACACTCCTAAATCCATCAGCGGGCCGCCCCCTGCCAACTTGGAATCCACGAGCCAGCTTTGCGAAACACCGGGTGAATACAGCTCGCTGAATGCGGTGTGTATAACATCAATGCGACCGAGCTTGCCAGTTTGAATCAGTTGTTTCAGGTGGAGCGTGCTGGGCTCGTAATATTTTCGATAGGCGGTCATCAGCTGCACGTTGTGCCGGCGGCACGCTTCCACCATCGCTGCGGATTGTTCCGGAGTGGCGGCAAGCGGTTTTTCGCAGAGCACGTGCTTTCCGGCGTGCGCCGCCTGGATCGTCAAGCGGGCGTGATCGCCGGGTGGCGTGGCGATGTACAGCGCAGAGATTTCGGGATTCGCCAAGCACGCGGCAAGGTCGTCGGTATGATAAGTGTGCCGAGCCTGGAACTTTCGCGCCAGACGCGCGGCCTTTTTCCGGTCGCTACTGACGAGCGCAACAAGTTTCGCGTGCTTGGTGTTCGCGAATGCCGGAAGTACAGAGCCCTGGGCGATTTTGCCGAGACCGACGATCGCAAACCCGACCTTCTTCTTTGCAACCATAGATGAAACGTTCCTGGGCGGATATGCGCCTAGCTTTCGCGGTCTGCTCGCCCGAGCCTTTGATTGCGGGTCGCCTTGTGGTCGAGGCCGCGGAGCTCTTCGATGTTGCTGAGCACTTTGTGGACCGCGTCCGCGATGGCGTCCACGTCGGCGTTGCCGCCCAAGAAATTTTGGTGCGGAAACCATACTGCTTCGTGGTAGGCGGCGCGATCCGCTTCGGGACAGGAATACATATTTCGCAGATCGAGCGGCTTTTCGCGCCCCCAACTGAGAGCCGGGAAATCGGCCGAATCAACGGGGAAGAGCGAACTCTTATAGACCGGCTCGTAAAACAATCCGTCGCAGGGAATGCCTTCGAGCTGCAGGGCCGCGACGAACGCCGCGCGCGGAATCTCTTTCACCTTCCCCGCAAAATATTTGAATACGTAGCCATAGGGTGCCAGACGCGTGATGCGCGGGTCGGGTTTCAGCAGACCAATTCCCGGCGTGTTTTGCAAACGCGCTTCAAAATGCTGCATGTTCTTTTCGCGGATGGCGGACTGCTGAGGAAGCCGCTCGAGTTGGGGGCCCAGAACCGCCGCTTGAAATTCGCCCAGGCGATAGTTGAAACCGATGATGCGGTGGTGGAACTGGTCGGTCAGGCTGGCGCGTCCGGCGTTGATATAGCTTTGCACCAGCTCCATGTACTCGAGATTATTGGTGATGACCGCGCCACCTTCTCCCGAAGTGATGAGCTTGCTGGATTGAAAACTGAATGCGCCGAGGTCGCCCATGGAGCCAGCGCCCTGGCCCTTCCACATGCCGCCGTGCGCGTGCGCGCAATCTTCGATGACTTTCAGATTGTGTTTTTTTGCGATGCGCAGGATTTCGTCCATATCGGCGAAACGCATTCCCAGATGGACCGGAAGAATTGCTTTGGTTTTGGGAGTGATGGCTTTCTCGATGAGTTTCGCGTCGAGGCAATAGGTGTCCGGGTCCACGTCCACGAAAACGGGAACGGCGTTCACGAGCAACACCGGGCCGACAGTTCCCTCCCAGGTGTAGGCCGGGACGATCACTTCGTCGCCTGGACGAATTCCGACAGCTTTCAGCGAGGCTTGAATTGCGACGGTTCCGGTGTTCACGCACTGCGCGTATTTCACGGTATGCAGTTCCGCGAATTTCTTGGCGAACGAAGTTGCATATTTTCCAGGAAAGGGCTGGCCTCCCCATTTTGTGCTGGTGAGGACATCTTGCAGAGCGGCAGCTTCGTCCTTGGTGGCCATCGGCCACGCCGGGAACGGCGTTTTTCTTAGTGGTTCACCGCCGGTGATCGCTAGTTTTCCCACTGGCATGCCTCCAATCAGTTAGTTGAGCAGGAGTTCGGCCGCGGCTGCCGGTGCTTATGCTATGTCCGGGTCCGGAATCATGATGTCGCGCACGACGCCATCGAGATCATGGCAAGCGGCAATGAATTGGCGAAGAGTGCGGCGCGTGGGCCCAAAGGAATCGAACTCCTCGATCGCGAGACCCTCTGCGCTATTCGCGCGGCGGAAATCGGCGAATTTTTTCGAGAGCTCGCTTTCAATTTCCTCGCGAACCGGCTCGTTGATCCTTGAACGAACCTCGACGTCGCTGGCGTTGAACCGCACTTGCCAGGAATACGGCGGCGAGATGACCACGTCGCCGCCGATGAATTCGCTCCAATGCATGTGATTGCGGAATGCTGCGGAAAGCAGACGGACTCGATAGCCGCGTTCGCGATAGATGCGATAGGCCTTTTTCATCACGGCGACGCCGGCCCACTCGAGATAGCCGGGATCAATCGAGATATTGTTTTTCTCCATCATGACTTTCAGCCAATCGTCCAGACGGCCGACCATGATGGTGCAGACCGGGCCCATGGTGGCGATTTCTTTGTGCTCGGCTTCCCTGCGCTTCAGGCCACGCTCGACTGCTTCCGCGACGGCAATCGCTTGCGGCAGCGTGAAACTTACGGTGGCGTTGATGCTGACGCCGCGATACGTGGCTTCCTCGATGGCCGGGATCCCCGCGGCTGTGGCCGGAATTTTCACGAGCATGTTGGGGGCAAGATTACTGAATTCCACAGCCTGCTCGAAAATCGCTTGAGAATCGCGAAAGAGGCGCGGGTCGGTCTGAATGGAAAGCCTGCCATTCTTGCCGTGGTGCGCGCGAAACACAGGTTCAAGCAAGCGGGCCGCTTCAATTGAAATTTCGCGAACCACTTGCCAGGCGATCTGATCTTCCGTTGCAGCGGGCAGTTCTTTAATCAGAACGCGAATGCGATCTTTCCAAACCTGCAGCTCCTTTTTCAGAACGCCGAGAACGATTACGGGATTGCAGGTGGCTCCGACCGCACCATGTTCGATGGAGTATTTCAGTTCGGGGATCGAAGCCGAATCGTTCCAAAGACAGGTGGGAGTGGTCTGAGTCATCTTGTGCAGAGGACTCTTGTACGCCGTGGCTGTCGGGTCCGTCATACGCTCCTCCCTCGGGCCGGCATCGCTGTGCAGTGACGCCAAACCCAGCGGAACTGAAAACCGAAATTGCAACGCGCCGGTAGCGAGCTCACGATGCCGCGCCGCCTTGTGCAAGGCGTACCGCGACGGGCTTCGATTGTAGGTGCGAATTTTCGGCGGCGACTGCGATGGCCAGCGCTCGCAATCCGTCGTCGCCCGTGACCAGCGGAGCGCGGTCGGTCAGCATGGTTTGCACAAAATCCCGCACTTCGGCCAGGTAGGCGTCGGCAAAACGCGATAGAAAATGATCGGCGAGCACTTTTTCGCCGCTGCGAGCGGTGAGAAAAACCGCGGGAAAGCGCTCGAGGCTTCCGACAAAGATCGAGCCTTGGGAGCCGACGATCTCGGTGCGCACGTCGTACGCGTAAACGGCCTGCGCGTATGATTCGATATTTCCGATCGCGCCTTGCTGGTACTGCAGGTTTACGACGCTGGCGACGACGTCGCCAAATTTTGCGACCTCGGGACGGATCGCGCTGGTGGTGAATGCATGGACGTTAGTCACCTCGTCGCGCATGAGCCAGCGCGCCAGGTCAAAATCGTGGACTGTGTTGGTGTAAAAAAGCATTCCATTCAGGTTTGATTCGTAGGCCGCGAGCGGCGGCTGGTCCTTGTCGCGGCCGACGGATTTGAAAATCACCGGCACGCCGATTTCGCCCGCTTCAATTCGCTTCATGGCGGCGGCGTAAGCTGGATCGTAGCGCCGCATAAAACCAACCTGGAGGCGGCGGCCGGCCTTGGCGACGGCATCAATCGCCTCGTGCGCATCACCGAGCGTGAGCGCGAGGGGCTTCTCGCACAGAATGTCTTTTCCGGCGGTCGCCGCAAGCTTGACGGCGTGCGCATGAAACTTGTCCGGAGTGGCGATCAGGACAGCGTCAATCTCTTTGTTTTCGAGCATCGCTTCGAGGCTGCCGTAGGAGCGCTCGATTTCATATTCCGTCGCGACCTGCTGCGCGCGTTCCGCCGAAACGTCCGCGATGGCGACGAGGCGAGCTTCGGGCACATTGCGGCGAAGGTTTTCCGCGTGGCGCTTACCCATCTCGCCGACGCCGACTACGCCAATTCCCAGTTTTCGCATTCTGGGCGCCCCTGGAAACTTTACGATTCGTTGAAATCCAACAATGGCGGTCTGAAGACCGCCGCGACACAATTTAAGACCGCGCTGGAGCGATGTTGCAAGCCGGCTCGCGACGAAGTCAGTGCGCGCTTGCCGCCAAGCCCAAATCTTTCACAACGCCGTTCAAGTACTTGAGGCTGGCCGCGATGCTCTGTGCCGGCGGAATCGGAGTGGCGCCGAATTTAACGTCCTGCTCGACGACCGACCAGCCCGAATATCCATTGTTAACCAGCGTGCGGAAAAACTCCGGGAAATCTATATTGCCCTGGCCGATGACGGTGAAAACTTTGTGCTCGATAGCCTCTTCAAAAGTCCATTTGTTCCGGCGGGCTTCCTCTAGAACTTTCGAATCGCAGTCTTTGATATGCACGAAGCGCAGCTTGCTCTTATATTTCTCGGCTTCTTTCACAGAATCGCCGTGACCGTAAACGCAGTGCCCAGTGTCCAGGCATAGGCCGACGTTCGTATGCGAGGTCGCGTCGAAAAACAGCTCACACTCTTCGGGAGTTTCCACGTAGGTTGCCACATGCGGATGAAAAACGAGATCGAGCCCGAATTCATTGGCAACTTTTTCGGCGTCGGCGACGATATTTCCGATGTGCTTCCATTGCGCGGCGGTCAAAGTGGGACAGCCTTTTTCATAGACGCGCCCGGAATAGGCATTGCGCTCGTTCGATTGGTCGTCAGCCATCACGAGAAACGGTGCTTTCAGCGCCGCGAGCAGGTGGCCCACCTTGCGAATGCGATCTATCACTGCTTTGCTGGCGCCGGGATCGGTCATTTTCACGGGAACGAAAGAAGCGAGCAGGTTCAGTTTGCGCTTTTCGAGTTGCGGCTGAAGAATTTTGGGATCCGTCGGGAAGAAACCGTAAGGGCCCAACTCCGAACCCGTGTATCCGGCCTGCACCATTTCATCCAGCATGGTTTCGTAAGATTGTTCCCAGGAAGGTCCGGGATAATCGAGCACGCCCCAGCTATCAGGCGCTGAAGCAAATTGAAATCTGGATTTGGTTTCGGTCATATGCTGTCCTCTTTCGCTGAAAATTGAAACGCGCCCGGCAAATCCCGTGCGCCTATTGCCAGGGCTGTAGCACAACTTTCATTGATTCCGGTTCGATTGATTTCTGCATCGCGGCCGCCACGTCGCGCAGTGCAAATCTATGGGTGACAAA
The DNA here is from genome assembly GCA_963804655.1 of uncultured Acidobacteriota bacterium. Taxonomy (GTDB): domain Bacteria; phylum Acidobacteriota; class Terriglobia; order Acidiferrales; family UBA7541; genus Palsa-295. Next base: position 1,337,010 of record CAWDRE010000006.1, read on the forward strand.
TTCCTGCAACGGATAGTTTTTCATGTAACGGGCCATTTGCCTCATGCTGGGCCCGTAGGCCGCCGGTTCTTCGCCGCCCACGCCAAGGATGCGCGCATTTTTCGCACAAAGATGGCGGTGCGGGCTGAATGATGCTTCACCCAAATCCGAAAAGTTGCCAGCTTCGACGAGCAATCCGCCGAGGCGGAGCATGTCCAGCGCTTCCGGCACGGCCTGCGGCACCCCGGCACATTCGATGACCATGTCCGCGCCGCGGCCGTTGGTTAAATCTTTCACGATTTGCAGGCGTGCGGTTTGCGAATGCTTTCCGGCGTTCACGATGTGATCCGCACCCAAGCGCTTTGCGAAATTCAGGCGGAAGTCCGACAGATCCACCGCGATGATCGTGCCGGCGCCAAGCATGCGCGCTTTCATCAGAAAACACATCCCAAGAGGCCCGACGCCAATGACAACGACTGTGTCGTCAAAACGGAACGACTCGCTGGGAAAGGCAGACATTTGCTTGGCGCGGTCCAATCCCACTGAGACGGCAAAAATCTCGGTAAGCACTGCGATTTCGGACGGCAGATCGTCCGGCACTTTGACCAGGAAACTTCCCGGAACGATGTACATATACTGCGACCAGCCGCCGAAAAGATGCGGCGGATTCCTGGCGCTCAGATTATTGCCGTAATCCGTCATGTTTTCACAGCAGTAGTACGGAAAATCGTGACGGCAGTAATAGCACTCTCCGCAGCAAACATTGGCGCCGACAACGACACGATCGCCGACTTGCAACGGGATTCCTTCGAAATCTGTGTAGCGGCCGTTTCCTCCGATGGCGGCAACAGTGCCGACATTTTCGTGCCCCTGGATTATCGGGAATTCCAGTTTGCGGCCGCCATACTGGGTGGTGTAACCCTGAAAGGTGTGCTTGTCCGTTCCGCAGATGCCGGACAATTCGATTTTAACCAGAACACAACCGGGAGCGGGTTCCGGCAGTGGATATTCCCTGATTTCGTACTGCCCTGGTTTGACCAACGTCGCCGCGAGCACGCCTTGGGCCGCCATAGATGTGTACTCTGTGTTTTTGCCGCGCGCCCGGGACCGAGCGACTACCTCTTAACAAGACCGCGGCGACCGCTGCGCGCACGGTCGCCCTTTAAAGATTGCTGTAGCATAACGCCCGGCGGTCAGCTCCGCTTAAAAATACAGCTTCAGCGACAACTGGCCGATGCGAGCCGGCAGAGTTCCCGGAACAGAGCCGAAGGAACTGGACGTGGGCGTCGTGCCACTAAATCCGGTAATGCCGCTCGGCGTCAAGAACTGCGCATGGTTAAAAATATTGAAAAATTCGGCGCGAAATTGCAGGTCGAATCTTTCCGTGATGTTCGTGTCTTTCAGCAGCGCGAAATCCCAATTGTTGATTCCCGGCCCGTGGAAGAATCGCCGCCTGGCGTCCCCTTCCACGCCCGTAGGCGAGGGACCGAACGCCGCAGGGCTGAAGTATTGTCCTCCAGTCTTCCGCGGATTGGTGATGTCCAACGGGCCCACAAGATCCGGGGTATCCACCGGGAGGGTAATCGGTCCGCCGAAACCAGTACCCAGCAAGGATTGATCGTCGGTTTCGACGATCGTCACTGGGAGTCCCGTAGCGAAGCGCGTGATTCCGCTGATGGCCCAGCCGTTGGTCAATTGTTTCGGACCAGCGAGCTTGTCTATGGGCAACCGGTAATTGTAGCTCGCGACGAAGTTGTGGGTGTTATCAAAGGCCGAGAGGCCACGGCTCAGCCGGTGGTTGATAGGATTGATTTGTTCTCCATAGCCGGAAGAATCATCGAAGGCTTTGCTGAAGGTGTAGCCGATGAGCGTTTGGAGCCGGCCGCTGGTGTGACGATAGTTAATCTGCGCGGAGTTGTAGGACGAGGAACCGGCAGTGATGAAATACGAATCGTTGCCGAAGGGAACGATGGGCGTGCCATCCGGGAGAGTGGTGCCGGGAAAATTCAGGCGCGTCCCGGGCTGGAAACCGCCGCCCGGCAGAGCATAAACGAGGTTTTCATTCCCTGGCCCGCATGTCGTGTTGGTGGTTCCCACGGCGATAGCGCCTTCGGCCGCAAGCTGCTGGCAGAGCGCGGGACTGCCGGGATTCGCGGACTCAGACGCAAGCAACCGGTGCGCTTGTGTGCCGACATAACTCAGCGTTAGCAAATCCGACGGCGTTATCTGGTGTTCGATGGATAATTCATATTCTTCGGCGTAGGGTAGCAGGTTGCCGTTATAGAAGGCCGGCGAACTGCCGATGGTACCGAACGCGTTGAAGAACTCAGTCAGATTGTCGTAGGGAGGCCCGGTGGCGGGATTCTTGGCCGAAAAGTGCAGGGGCGGCGGCGTAACCGGGAAAAAGTTCGTGATGGATGAGCCCGAGGCGCGGTTAGTAAACGGAGCGGCGAAGGTCGGCTCATTCTGCCCGGTGTAATTTCCGAAGGGAGCGTCGCCGATTTCGTTGAAGTTCGTGGCGCCTTCGAAGGTGCTGTAGAAGATTCCCCAACCGGCGCGGATGCTGGTGGAACCGGGCGCGCCGAGGATCTTGCCGAGCATGCCGTCGTATTGCCCAAACGAATAAGCGAGTCCCAAGCGGGGAGCGAAGTTATTCCAACGAGTGGGAGCGAGAGTGCTCGGAACGTGAGGGTCTCCTGGGAACACCCAACCCGTGGGAGAACCGGGGAAAACGACGGACTGTTCGCCGGGAATCAAGGTTTGAATTTGGTTGTACTTTTCCTTCCAGGGAGCGCTTACGTCGTAACGCAATCCGTAGTTGAAGGTGAGATTCGATTTGACGCGCCAGCTATCCTGAGCATACAGACCGAAATAAAAGTTTCGTCCATAGGAGGGATATGACTGTCCTTGAACGAAGGAACTGGGCGCGCCCAGGAGGAAGTCCACGAAATCGCTGCCGGATTCGCTGGGCTGGCCGTTGAAATTGCTGCCGAAGAAAAAGTTTCCGTTCGAGACGTTGTCAATCAGGTCTTCTTCGAGCTGGTCATAGTGATATTGGCCGCCGAATTTGAGGCTGTGGGTACCGACGACTTTGCTGTAGTTGTCCAGAATTTGATAAATATTGTCAATGAGCCCGTTGGGCCGGCTCGGCACGCCGATAACGAAATCGTTGAAGTCAATTTCCGGAACGCCTTCCAAGGAAGGTGCCACAGGGAAAATTCCCGGAGCGCCATTCGCACCGGAAGCAAATCCCAGGCTGGCTAGAGTGACGCCCTTGCCGCCTGACGGCTGGTTGAACAAAGTATCCAGGCGAAAATACCCGATACGAAATTCGTTTACGGACGAGGAGTTCAGGGTCTTGGTGTCTCCGAGGTTGATGTTATGCGTCTGGCCCTTTCCATCCACACTGAACCCGGGGTACAGGGGAGCGTTGCCCGGCCAATAAGGGTCAATGCGGTTGTAACGGTCGAAATAGTAGTAGGCGGAGAGAAGTCCCAGGCCGGTGTTGGCGTCCAGCCGCCCGCTGAATTTATTATCCGTAAGATTGGTGGCTTCGGCATTGGTGGTGAAGGTGGGGACGCCGGAGCTATTGGTGCCATTCGCCGGCAGAATGTACTTCAAGAGGTTCGACGCGATCGGGCTAAAGACGCTGGGGGAGAGCGTGGCATTGGGGAGAACACACTGTGCCGAGCTCGTGCATCCCGGAAAGTAATAATCCTCACTGGAGTGTACGGGATATCCGAGTTGAGTGGTCAACTGGTTTGCCCAAGCCGTCCCATTCACGGTCGTCGGAACCGCCGGCGTACCGGTGACGAAATTGCCCGCGAGACTGGACAAGTCGCCGGACTCGACGGCTGCGGTCGGCGCTCCGGTAATAAGCTGGGTTATGCCTTGGACAACGCGATTGCCCTGGTAGTCTGCGAAGAAAAAGATCTTGTCGCGCTTGATGGGCCCGCCGAACGTGCCGCCGAACTGATTCTGGTGATACGCGCCGCGCTGTCCGGCGTCAAAGTAATTGGCGGCATCGAAATCCGTATTGCGCACGAATTCAAAAAGATTCCCGTGGAATTCATTCGCACCGGACTTGGTGACGACATTGATCAACCCGCCGCTGTAGTTTCCGTACTCGGCATCGAAATTGTTGGTCAGGATGCGAAATTCCGCGAGTGAATCGAGATTAGGAATCGCTCCCGCGCCGGAAAATCCCAGCTCTTGTACGAGTATGCCGTTGAGGATGAAGCCGTTTTCCGACTCGCGCATGCCGTTTACGGAGAGCGCGCCGGAATTCAAGTCTCCGGATACCAGTGGCGCGGCAAAACCCGCAGAGATAAAGGGACCCGCGAAGGCGCCGCTCATCTGGGATGCCGTCGGCACTACGCCAGGCTGCAGTGCGAGCAAGTCGGTGTAGCTGCGAGTCACCAGCGGCACGTCGGTCATTTCCTTTCCGGTAATGACTTCACCCATTTGGGTGGTCTCAGTGTCTACGTGCAAAGCGGAACTGGAGACTTCCACCTTTTCGGTGGCTTCGCCGATTTGCAGAGCCACATCTACCGAGAGGGTTTGGTTGACGTCCAGAACCAGCCCGGTCTGGCGGTACGCCTTGAATCCGGGTTTTTGCACGTCAATCGTGTACTTGCCTACCGGAAGTTCGGGGAAGGAGTAGAAACCTTGCGCATTGGTCGTCTGCGAGATGGCCACACCGGTATCTACGTTGGTGGCGGTGACCGTGGCGCCCGCGACGACGGCACCGGTAGGATCAGCGACGGTACCGGATATGGTGGCGGTGATGCCGGCGAGCAGCCGGCCGGCCGGAAACAGCACGAGTGCAAAAAGCAGAAAGCCCAAACACTTCCCGATTCTTGAGATGCGCATCCCACCCCCCAGTTGTGCGAGCGTTCCTTGAAAAAGGGACCGAGCGATTCGCGTCTAACCGCTTATCGTGTTGCACAGGCTTATAATGTAGGCCTCTTTCTTTGTCAAGATGTTTCGCGGAAGCCAGGGCGGCAGCGCTGGCCGCAAACTGAAGGTATTCATCGAGCTAGCGGACACAATGCGAATTCAAAAATCGTATCCATCCAATAAGCCGCGGTTTCAGGCAACGGCACCGGCCTCTATCGCGGGGTTTGCGGATGCTAAGGTTTGCGGGATGCTTTGCATGCACGCCGAAAATCGCCGAAACGAGCGGCGTCACCTGTTCGCGAAATCCGGGCGTGGCAATTGCTCGCTCGATAACCGTTTAGAGCATTTTTTCCTTGTTGGATGCAAACCGTGCGCTCCGCGCCGGGGGCGGCGTACCGGCTGCCTGATCTTCCTCTGGCCGGCTCTTGGGAGAGCTGCAACTTTTCCCGAGGCGCAGCAGTGCGCGCATCCGCGAACGTACGAATTCCGCAGGCGGCCTGCGTGCGTAACGTCACCAAGCTCGGCGACGGCTGAGAAGCACCTTTACCATCTAGCGGCGAATCTAAATCAAAGCTTGACTCGCTCTATCCTCAGATTGATACTGAAATTCCCTTCAACAATCAGTTTCTCCGGCTGCCCCGAACTCACTCTCAGCTGATGGAAACCGAATGCCGTATAGCCGCCCTTACCGGCGACGCGCGGCCGGCGGCCGCTACGAAATCAGCACCGAGACGCGAAGGAAAACGCCGCACCATGAGAATCCTCATCGCCGACGATGACGCGCTGACGCGCCGACTCCTGCAAAAAACCTTGGAACAGGATGGTTATGAAGTGGTGGGCGCCGAGGACGGCCGCGCAGCGCTGGAATGCCTGACCAGCAAAGGCGGGCCACGGTTGGCGCTGCTGGATTGGACCATGCCGGCGCTCAACGGGCTGGAAGTATGCCGCGAGATCCGCAGACATTCCGAACATCCATACATCTACATGATTCTGTTGACGGCGAAAACATCCAAAGAGGATGTCGTCAGCGGACTGGAAGCCGGAGCAGACGATTACTTAACCAAGCCCTTCGACCTGGAAGAATTAAAAGCACGCTTGCGCTCAGGCGAGCGCGTGCTGAAATTGGAAGACAAGCTTACCTACGACGCCCTGCACGACCCGCTCACGTTGCTGCCGAACCGCGCTTTCTTTCTGGAACGTTTAACGCTGTGCGTCAGCTGGGGAATTCTGCACCCGGAGTATAAATTCGCGGTGTTGTCGGTGGACATGGATCGCTTCAAAGTCGTGAACGACAGCCTCGGCATTTCGGCCGGCGATTGGCTGCTGGTGCAAATCGCGGACCGGCTGGTAGGCTCGGTCCGGCGGGATGACGCGGTGTTGCGTTCGTCGGGGACCAAAGGGATCGCGGGTCATCTGGATGGGAGCGGTCTGCTGGCCAGGCTGGGAGGCGACAAGTTCACCATTTTGCTGGATGACATTCGCAACGCCAGCGAGGGAATTCGCGTGGCGGAGCGCATTCAGCAAAATATCCAGGCGCCCTTTGACGTCACGGGACAAACCGTATTCACCACCGCGAGCATCGGCATTGCATTTAGCGGCAGCGGGTACAGCGCGGCGGAGGACATGCTCGGAGACGCCAACACGGCGATGGCGCGCGCCAAAACCCTGGGCAAGGCGCGCTACGAACTTTGCGATCCCACGATGCACGCCACGGCGGCGGGCCGTTTTCGGCTGGAAACGGACCTGCGCAGGGCCACCGAGCGCGAGGAATTTTGCGTGCATTACCAGCCGATCGTTTCGCTCCAGGATTTTCGCATTACCGGGTTCGAAGCGCTGGTGCGTTGGCAGCGGCCCGAATATGGATTGGTGATGCCGGCTGGATTTATTTCCGCCGCTGAAGACACCGGGCTGATTCTGTGGATCGGAAAATGGATTCTGCAGGAGGCCTGCCGGCAACTCTGCGCCTGGAACGTACAATTCCCCTCGCTGCCGCCGTTTACGATGGCGGTGAATATTTCCGCCAAACAATTTGCGCAGGCTGATCTGGTCAGTCAGGTGGGGGAAATCCTGCGGGAGACGGGCCTTCCACCCGACAACCTGCGCCTGGAATTGACGGAAAGCGTGACCATGCGCGACGAGGACCGGACCACGCGCATTCTGAGCGAGCTGAGAATGCTGGGCGTGCGTTTGTGCATTGACGATTTCGGAACCGGTTATTCGTCGCTCAGCTATTTGCGGCGTTTTGCGCTGGATATTCTGAAAATCGACCGATCGTTTGTGTCCGACATGCTGAACAACAGCGAAAGCCGCGAAATCGTAAAAACCATATTGAGCCTGGGAAGCAATCTGGGCATGAAGGTTATCGCGGAGGGCGTGGAAACGGCGGAACAGGTAGGCCAGTTGCAGACACTGGGCTGCCAATACGCTCAGGGATACTTTTTCTCCCGGCCCCTGGATTCAGCTGCCGCGGCGCGGACTTTAGTAGCGTCGCAAGTGGACGATTTTGCGTTAGCGCAAGAGCGAGCTCAGCAGCATAGCGTTCCGGTGGGGGTCAGCAGGAGATCCGGACCGTAGCCCGTTCGACACCGGCGGGCAAAGCCCCGGTTGACCGCGCCTTGGACTGGTATAAACTTGAGTTCCCTTCGCAGTAAACCCGTACGCGACTACAGGCTGCCCTCTTTCAGCCCTCGGGGCCGTGTCCGGCATAACAACTCCTGTTCCAAACTGGTGTGCGATGAAGATGAAGTCCCGGCTGAGCAGTAACGTGCAACTCGCGTTTGGAGCGGCCCTGGTGGCGGTGCTCATCGTGGGTGCGATCTCCTACCACAGTGTGACGGAGTCCAGCGCGAGTGATCGCTGGGTGCGGCACACGCACGAAGTCCTGGAGAATCTTCAGGACTTACTGGCGGCCATGCAGATGGTGGAATCGAATGCTCGCGGATATCTTTTGACGGGCGATGAATCTTACCTGGATGTTTATCGCGCCGCGATCGTACGGACCAAGAAGGACCAGAGCATCGTTCGCAACTTGACGGCCGACAACGCCTCACAGCAGCAAAGGCTCGATGTCCTGGCATTGCTCACCGCTCAGAAACTCGCGCTCGCAGAAAAGGTGCTCAACTTGCGGCGAACCGTTGGTCTGGAGGAGGCCACGGACGCAATCCAGCGAGGGTCCGGCAAGCAGATCATGACTGAATTTCAAAAGGAAATTGCCCAGATGCAAGACGAGGAACTGCGCTTGCTGGCGCTGCGCGAGGCGAACGCCGCAACCCGCGGCGCGCAGACCAAAGGAGTTTTGATTCTGGGAACCGTGCTGGGTCTATTGATCACCAGCATTGCGGGCTGGAGCGCGCAACGGGACCATGCCGCGCGCGCGCTTGCGGAAGAAAACTTGCGCGAAGGTGAAGAGCGCTTCCGCACCCTGGCCAACAACATTCCGCAGTTGGCTTGGATGGCTGATGAGCACGGTTCTATCTTCTGGTACAACGATCGCTGGTTTGATTACACCGGCACCACGCTGCAGGAGATGGCCGGCTGGGGCTGGCGAAAGGTGCACGATCCAAACCACGTACAGAGGGTAGTGGAGAAGATCAGCAAGTGCTTCCGCACCGGCGAGGTCTGGGAAGATACGTTTCCTCTGCGCAGCCGGGATGGCAGCTACCATTCGTTTCTCTCGCGGGCGGTTCCAATCCGCGACTCCGACGGAAAGATTTTGCGATGGTTCGGGACGAATACCGATGTGAGTGAAAGCACGGAATCGGGAGCGAAATACCGCGGGCTGCTGGAAGCGGCGCCGGACGCCATGGTGGTGGTGAACCAGAGCGGCGAAATCGTGTTGCTCAACGTGCAGGCCGAAAAACAGTTCGGCTACAGCCGTGATGAACTGGTCGGACAGAAGGTCAAGAACATCATCCCCGAAGGTTTCGCCGAACGCCTCATCGCCGATGGCACCCGGACGGCCGCCGAGGCTCTGGCACAACAGATCGGCACCGGCATCGAACTCATTGCCCGGCGGAAGAATGCAACCGAGTTCCCCATCGAAATTATGCTGAGCCCGCTGGAAAGCGCCGAAGGCACCCTGGTGACCGCCGCGATCCGCGACATCAGCGTGCGCAAAGAAGCCGAAGCTCATCTGGCGCAGATGGAAGGCCGCTACCGCGGGCTGCTGGAAGCCGCGCCGGACGCCATGGTGGTGGTGAACCAGAGCGGCGAAATCGTGTTGCTCAACGTGCAGGCCGAAAAACAGTTCGGCTATAGCCGCGACGAACTGGTTGGACAGAAGGTCAAGAACATCATCCCCGAAGGCTTCGCCGAACGCCTCATCGCCGATGGCACCCGCACGGCCGCCGAGGCTCTGGCACAACAGATCGGCACCGGCATCGAACTCATTGCCCGGCGGAAGAATGGAACCGAGTTCCCCATCGAAATCATGCTGAGCCCGCTGGAAAGCGCCGAAGGCACCCTGGTGACCGCAGCGATCCGCGACATCAGCGTGCGCAAGGAAGCCGAAGCTCATCTGGCGCAGATGGAAGGCCGCTATCGCGGCCTGCTGGAAGCCGCCCCGGACGCCATGGTGGTGGTCAACCAGAGCGGCGAGATTGTCTTGCTCAACGTGCAGGCCGAAAAACAGTTTGGTTACAGCCGCGACGAACTGGTCGGACAGAAGGTCAAGAACATCATCCCCGAAGGTTTCGCCGAACGCCTCATCGCCGATGGCACCCGCACCGCCGCCGAAGCGCTGGCGCAGCAGATCGGCACCGGCATCGAACTCATTGCCCGGCGGAAGAATGCAACCGAGTTCCCCATCGAAATCATGCTGAGCCCACTGGAGAGCGCCGAAGGCACCCTGGTGACCGCCGCGATCCGCGACATCAGCGTGCGCAAGGAAGCCGAAGCTCATCTGGCGCAGATGGAAGGCCGCTATCGCGGCCTGCTGGAAGCCGCCCCGGACGCCATGGTGGTGGTCAACCAGAGCGGCGAGATCGTCTTACTGAACGTTCAGGCCGAAAAACAGTTCGGCTATAGCCGCGACGAACTGGTTGGACAGAAGGTCAAGAACATCATCCCCGAAGGCTTCGCCGAACGCCTCATCGCCGATGGCACCCGCACGGCCGCCGAGGCTCTGGCGCAGCAGATCGGCACCGGCATCGAACTCATTGCCCGGCGGAAGAATGCAACCGAGTTCCCCATCGAAATTATGCTGAGCCCGCTGGAAAGCGCCGAAGGCACTCTCGTGACCGCAGCGATCCGCGACATCAGCGTGCGCAAGGAAGCCGAAGCTCATCTGGCGCAGATGGAAGGCCGCTATCGCGGCCTGCTGGAAGCCGCGCCGGACGCCATGGTGGTGGTCAACCAGAGCGGCGAGATTGTCTTACTCAACGTGCAGGCCGAAAAACAGTTTGGTTACAGCCGCGACGAACTGGTTGGACAGAAGGTCAAGAACATCATCCCCGAAGGCTTCGCCGAGAGACTGGTCGCGGACGCTCTGCGCTCCGTGGAAGACGCGCTGGCGCAGCAGATCGGCACCGGAATCGAACTCACCGCGCAGCGCAAAGATCACAGTGAGTTTCCCATCGAGCTGATGTTGAGCCCGCTGGAAAGCGCGGAAGGCATTCTGGTGACTGCCGCGATCCGCGACATCACCACGCGCAAGGCGGCAGAGGCAAATCTGTTGAATAAGGTGGAGGAATTGAACCGCTCAAACGTGGAATTGGGACAGTTCGCCTACATCGCCTCGCACGATTTGCAGGAGCCGTTGCGCATGGTGGCCAGTTACACGCAGCTGCTATCGCGGCGTTACAAAGGCAAGCTGGACTCCGACGCCGATGAGTTTATTGCTTTCGCAGTGGACGGCGCCAGCCGCATGCAACGATTGATCCAGGATCTACTGGCCTACTCGCGCGTGGGGACGAAAGGTCAAGAACTGCTGGACATCTCCAGCGAGGACGCCTTGCAACAGGCGCTCTTCAATCTGCGCGCTGCCATCGCCGAGAGCGGCGCGGTGGTGACCCACGAGCCGTTGCCCGCGGTGCTGGCGGACGATATGCAGCTGGTGCAGCTGTTCCAGAACCTGATCGGCAACGCCATCAAGTACCAACGTCCAGGGATCCCCACGGTACACATCTCCGCGGTCAAGAATGGCGATAAGAAGTGGATTTTTGCGGTGACTGACAATGGACTGGGAATTGACCCGCAGTATTTCGACAAGATTTTCGGAATGTTTCAGCGGCTACACAAACGGGAAGAATTCGCCGGCACGGGCATCGGATTAGCCATCTGCAAGAAAATTGTCGAACGACATGGAGGCAACATCTCAGTGGAGTCACAACCAGGAAAGGGTTCTACGTTCCGCTTCGCGCTGGCAGCGAGCGGGAAGAAAACGCTTCAGCCTTCGCAGGAGCTGGTATGCCCCTAACGGTTCTGCTGGTGGAAGACAGTCCCGGTGACGTGCGGCTGACGCAAGAGGCCCTGCGCAGCACCAACAATTCCATCCATTTGCTGACGGCGCCGGACGGCTTGGAAGCCCTGGCCCTGCTGATGCGCGCGGGAAGCTACGTTCACGCCCCGCGCCCGGACTTGATCTTGTTGGATTTGAACCTGCCGAGAATGGACGGCCGTACGGTGCTGGCGCACATCAAGGACGATCCCAGTTTGAAAACAATCCCTACCGTCATCCTGACCAGTTCGGATGAAGAAGAAGACATTGTCGAGAGCTATCAACTGCAGGCGAACTGCTACCTCAGCAAACCTGTGAAGCTGGAAGCATTCGAACAGTTGGTGCGCAGCATCAATGATTTCTGGCTGACCAGAGCCACCTTGCCGCAATCGAGGCTACTGGCGTGAGCCGGAAATTCATCAACGTGAACTGCGCAATCGAACATAGCACGCGCGTTTTCCGAAGGTGTCTTTTCGCCACTGGAAACGGCGGCAACATTTCGGCACGGTCAGAGCCCGCGTGTGGGTGTCGCCTCCGCTGCGCTCCGGCAAGGAGCGGAAGAAAACCATGAAACTCATAGGAGAAAACGGTATGCCCATCGAAGTTCTTTTGGTGGAAGACAGTCCCGGTGATGTGCGGCTGACGCGCGAAGCCTTCGGCGAAGTCAATCCGTCGATCCATCTGAGCGTGGCGGCCGACGGTTTGGAAGCCATGGCCTTCCTGAGGCGTGAAGGTATTCACGCGCAGGCGCCGCGCCCCGGAATTATCCTGCTGGACTTGAATCTTCCCAAGATGGACGGACGCGAGGTGCTGGCGCACATCAAGGAAGATCCCGGCCTGAAAACAATCCCCATCGTGATCCTGACCACTTCCGATGCGGAGGTGGATATTGCGAAAAGTTATCAGTTGCAGGCGAATTGCTACCTCAGCAAGCCCGTGCAGCTGGACGCTTTCGAAAGTCTGGTGAAAAGCATCAATGATTTCTGGCTTACCAAGGTGAAATTGCCGCAGCCGCGGCACAACGGATGAGTATTTCCACCGGAAAGGGATTTGAGAGGAAGCCATGACGCTGACGGACAGAGCAATCAAGCCAATCGAGGTTCTTCTGGTCGAAGACAGCCCGGGTGATGTGCGTCTGACGCAAGAGGCCTTTCGCGAAGCGAATCAGTCCATCCGCTTGCACGTAGCTTCCGACGGCGTGGAAGCCATGGCGTATCTGAGGCGCGGGGGGATCTACGCCGATGCTCCCCGTCCGGACATCATCCTTCTGGATCTGAATCTCCCCAAGATGGATGGACGCGAAGTGCTGGCGCACATCAAGGACGACGAAGATTTGAAAACGATCCCCATCGTGATCCTGACCACCTCCGAGGCGGAAGTGGATATTGTGAAGAGCTATCAGCTGCAAGCGAACTGCTACCTCAGCAAGCCCGTGCAGCTGGACGAATTCGAGTCGCTGGTGAAGAGCATCAATAGCTTCTGGCTTACGGCGGTGTCCTTGCCCGGGCGGGAAAAAACTCCATGAGCCCGAAATCGCTCAAAATAGTTTTGCTCGTTGAGGACAATCCCGGAGACGCGCGTTTACTTCGCGAGATGTTCAAGGAGCAGGGCTTGTATCAGACGAAATTGACGCACGTGGAGTGCATGAGCGACGCCGAGAAGCATCTCGCGGAAAATCCGTATGACATTATCCTGCTCGACTTGGGGCTGTCGGATGCCCAGGGTCTGGGAGCGGTACGCCGGGCGCATATCGCCGCGCCGCGTGTGCCTCTCGTTGTACTAACGGGATTGGACGACGAATCGCTGGCCACGCAAGCCTTGCAAGAAGGCGCACAAGACTATCTCGTCAAGGGCCAACACGACGCGCGCGGCTTGCTCCGTGCGTTGCGTTACGCCGTGGAGCGCAAGACCACCGAAGACGCTCTGTTCCTAGAAAAGGAACGCGCCCAAGTGACGCTTAATAGCATCGGCGACGCCGTAGTTTGCACCGGGATCCTGGGGAATATTAGCTTCCTGAATCTGGTGGCGGAAAAAATGACGGGCTGGACGTGGAAGCAAGCGGCGGGCCGGCCGATGTCCGAGGTCCTGCGAATCCTGGACGCTACCACTGGGGAAACGATCCAGAATCCCTTGGAGATCGTTGCGGGGAAAACTGCCAGCACCCATCTGCCGGCGAATTGCGTCCTGTTGCGCCGCGACGGCGTCCAGATTCCCATCGAGGACTCGGTCGCCCCGATACACGATCGCGACGGGAAGGCCACCGGTGCGGTGATTGTGTTCCGCGATGTGAGCGTGGCACGGGCCATGGCGCAGCAGATCGCCCATTCGGCCGAGCACGACTTCCTCACGGGCTTACCGAACCGCGTGCTGCTGAACGACCGTGTGAACCAGGCGATTACACTCTCGCGGCGCTACATGAAGAAGGTCGCAGTGGTGTTTCTGGATTTGGACGGCTTCAAGCATATCAATGATTCCCTGGGGCATCCGATCGGCGACAAACTGTTGCAATCCATCGCCAAACGCCTGGTGGATTGCGTGCGCGCCTCGGACACGGTCAGCCGGCAGGGCGGCGATGAATTTATAGTACTGCTATCGGAAGTGGAGCAAGCCTCGGACGCCGCCATTACCGCGCGCAGAATGCTGGAGGCGGTGGCCGAGCCTCATTCCGTCGAACATCACGACCTGCACGTCACCACCAGTATCGGCTTGAGCGTATACCCGGACGACGGGCTGGATGCGGAGACGCTCGTCAAAAATGCGGACACCGCGATGTATCAGGCCAAGGAGAATGGCCGTCAGAGCTACCAGTTTTTCAAGCCGGCCATGAACGTCCGCGCGGTGGAGCGGCAATCCATCGAAGAGAGCTTGCGGCGCGCCCTGGAACGCAAGGAATTCTCATTGCACTACCAGCCCAAGATCAAGCTGAGCACCGGAGAAGTCACGGGCGCGGAAGCGTTGCTGCGCTGGACGCATCCCACGCGCGGGAGCGTCTCACCGGCAGATTTTATTCCCGTGGCGGAGGATTGCGGCCTCATTCTGCCCATCGGCCAATGGGTTCTGCGCGAGGCGTGCCAGCAAGCCCGCGCGTGGCTGGATGCGGGCCTGCCGCTGGGTACCATGGCGGTGAATATTTCCTCGATGGAGTTCCGCGACGACGACTTTCTGGAAGGAGTGTTCACTGCGCTAACCGATACGGGCCTGGAGCCCCGTGCGCTGGAACTGGAGCTGACGGAAAGCGTCCTGATGAAGCGCGCCGAGTCGGCTGCATCGGTGCTGCAAACGCTGCGCGCGCGTGGCATACAGATCGCCGTAGATGATTTCGGCACGGGTTACTCCAGCCTGAGCTATCTGCGAAAATTTCCGATTGACGCGTTGAAGATTGACCAGTCGTTTGTGAGACAGATTACCTCCGCGCCGGACGATACCACGATGGTGATCGCGGTAATCGGCATGGGCAGAAGCCTGAAGCTGCGAGTGGTTGCGGAGGGCGTGGAAACACCCGAAGAGCTGGAATTCCTGCAGACTCATTGCTGCGACGAAGCGCAAGGCTACTACTTCAGCCGCCCGGTGTTGCCGGAGCAATTCGCAGTCCTGCTCAAGAACGGAATTCCTACCGCGGCCGCGGCGGTCAGCCGATGAGCGCCTGTCCTTGTGATGGACCCGGCAAAAGTTGTGGCGGCGCGAGCGTCATGCCAGCGGCCTGGGCTGAAACATTCGCAGCAACTCGGAAGTCAAAGACTGGATGATGGCTCTGCTGAACAAAACCGCTGCCGGTCGGCTCACTGCTGATCCCGTCGAAAAGCGCAATGCTCCTCGTTATCCTTTTTCGCCTGCCGCAGAAGTGATGGATGTTCAGGCCAACACGCAAATTTCCGGGCGGCTTTCGGACATCAGCAGGAACGGCTGCTACGTGGATACCATCAGTCCGTTCGCGAAGGACGCGGCGGTGACGCTGAAGGTTACGCGAGACGGGGTGTCCTTCACCACCCAGGCGAAAGTTGTTTATTCAACGATCGGCATGGGCATGGGCTTGCTGTTCACAACCGCCGAACCGGAACAGCTCCTGGTGCTGGGATCCTGGCTCAGCGAACTAAGCGGCGGAAAAGCAGCGGCGGCAGCGGGGGCGCCGACTCTGGTGCCGCAATCTCAGCCCACAAACGGCGACGATCACGACCTGCGCTCAATCCTCGGCGAGCTAATCGCGCTGCTGAACATCAAAAACCTCCTGAACGACTCCGAAGGCATGGCGCTCTTGCGGAAACTCTCGAAGTAACCGTGGTTAGCCAACCTCACACGACCGAATCATAGCGAGTCTGGGCCCTGCCCCACCGGTTGAGCCCGCAGCGTCTATCGGGACCTTCGATTTTGCTGCGGGTATACGATCGGCGAAGGCTGAGAAGCAAACGCTCCGATGGAGGTCGGCTCAAAGGGGGTACCGGTGCAAATACTTGACTAGAAGATACAACCGCTCGGGCGCAAGTGGCCTGAGGAACGCGAAGAGGGGCTGCTAATGCTCCCGCAAGCTCCCTCGGGTTTTTCCAACTACAAGACAAGCAAGAAGTTGTTGGTAGGGGCAGTGGGGATCGATTTGCATCCCTCACTTCTAAGTCTCGTCAGCGGAAGGCGTTACTGACCGCCCTCCATTCCAATTGTTAGAACTGTTAGATACGCGCATGCACGTTCAATTTGAAGCTAGTCAATACCTGTCATCCACTCTCAATTAGTAGAATCAGCGATCTGGCTGAGCTCGGTTGGGTTCGATTCCCGCCGCACTTGTGTGGGATGAGGAGCGGTCTGCCTGCGCCAAAATTGCGCACCCCCCAGCACATTGAAAACAATCCTCAACGGCCGAGGCCATGTGAACAGGATCTTGTGGTCAGTTGCAAATATCCGCCTCGTTCAACAGAAACAATACCTGCTTCGCAAGCAGGCATTTGAATTTATCAAAGCTTGCGAGGCCCGACAGTGTGTTTGGTGGCTGCTGCGCCGGAGAGGCCAAAACTATGCGAAGCTACGCCACATGCCGGTGGGACTCATGCAGCACGTCAGGGTTGAGCGGTTTCGATCGAGGTCGTGGTCCGGGAACACTCCACCGGCGCAAGATTGAACGGGAGGTGCGAATGGGATCGACTGAAAAGGTGCGGCCCGACTCGGCTCAACAGCAACGCATGGTCCAACGGCAACCCGAGTTGGACTTCTTCGATTCGTCCGTTGAATGGCGGCGCATCTTCGCGGAGGCCTGGGGCACGTTCCTGCTCGTGCTGGTCGCAGCGGGTGGCGGCGTTGTTGGAGCGCTGAGCGGCGGCAGAGTCACGCTGGGCATGATGGTAGTGGCGCCGGGAATCATGGTGATGGCGGTCATCTACTTTATGGGCACCGTGAGCGGAGCTCACTTGAATCCGGCGGTCACGCTGGCGTTCGCGGTGCGACGCAACTTTCCGTGGACGCGAGTCCCGGGCTATATCGCCGCACAAGTGGCTGGGGGCATCGCTGCGGCTGTTTTCCTTCGGATCATGTTTGGGACAGCCGGTGCGCTTGGCGCGACGCTGCCTGGCAGTGGCGTGACCAGCGGGAGAGCGTTGGCCATGGAAGCGGTGCTGACGGCCGGGCTAGTGAGCACAATCCTCGGTACGGCGTCGGGCGCGCGGAACATCGGGACGAACGGCGCTATTGCCGTCGGTGGATACATTGCGCTGGCGGGACTTTGGGCGGCGCCGATTACTGGTTCGTCGATGAACCCGGTGCGTTCGCTCGCGCCGGATCTGGTGCGCGGAGACTTGCACACGACTTGGATCTACATCGTGGGGCCGTGCGTGGGCGCCATGATCGCAGTGGCCTTCGAGTGGATTCTCAAAGGGAAGCCAACAGCGGCCGGTGGGGTCGCAGCGCGGGGGACGCTCGGCTCCGAAGATCACACCGGGCCCGGTAACTGAGTGAAGGTGACAGCCATTCCGGCGGGACTGCTGAAGAGTTATTTGATGCGCTGATCTTTATCTGGTTGACTTGTGATGCGATGCCTTCAACCGAGGCCCTAACCAACCTCCGCGAAAACCTCCGCGACGCAGGCCGATGGCAATGTATGGGCAGGTTCGCATCAATTGCCACAGCAATCCGCTCCGATAGTTTTCGAGCATCAGGATTATCGGTCCTTGATTCAGGCCACAGTGCCGGGCCGACACCCAACCGTGTGGATGGCCGCGCTTTTCCGGGTACGTCGCGTTGAAAGATTCTTTGAAACCGTACGGGTTCCGCTGGGTCAGTTTAACCTCGCGTATGTAGTAGTGCAGCGCGGGCAACACGATTTCGGGAGCGAACGGCAGTGACGCCGCTACGGCCCACGGCGCGATCGTTCCGTCGTCTGGACCATAGGGCACGCCACGTCCGATGTAGCCGAAGAATTGGCGCTCAATGCCGTTTACTTTGATTGTGGCGGGGCCGGGACCGACGCCTGCAGTAAGTCCCCAGCCCTTGCGCGCGTAGCCTACGAACTTGAGTGGGTTGTCGATCGCGTACTGTTGCTGCGCATAGGTTGCGCGGCGGCTGTTCTCAAAATAGTCGATGCCCTTCTTGCGCATGAAAGCGTCCTGAATATGGCGAAAATCAATCCAGACATGCGAGAGCTGGTGAGTAAATAGAGGTCCGGCGTACAGATAGTGTTGTCCGCAACAGTGCTCCCATTTGTAAGTGGAAGCCCACGCGGTGTAGCTACTCTTGGGTGGCGGATGTGTGGGCGAACCTAGTGCGAGGATATACAACAGCAACGCCTCGTCGTAGCCTTGCCAACGGTATTTAAGAAATCCACTTTCGGGCTTCCATCCATGCGTGATTGTTGCGCCGCCATTTTGCGCCCACTGCCAATCGGCGCGTTGATAGAGCGCGTCTGCGAGGCGGCGGATTTCATTTTCGTCTGGCGTGTCGGCGGCGAAGTACATTCCCGCCGCGAGCGCGCCCGCCAGCAGAAAGGCACTGTCCACGGTGGACAGTTCGCATTGCCAGGCGCGCCGTCCGGTCCGCATATCCAGAAAGTGATAGTAGAAACCGTGGTAGCCGGTGGCGTCGGGTGCGGGGCCTTGCGGACTATTCCAGAAAAAACGCAGCGTCGTGAGCGTCCGTTCTATCGCGGCGGATCGCGCTATGAAACCACGCTCGACGGCTACCGGGTACGACGCCAAGGCTAGTCCTGTGGTGGCAATGCTCGCGGGGGAACCTTTTTTTGTCCTATCTCGTATGAGCCCGTTCTTGAGGTTCGATTCATGCAGAAAATAGGCGAAGGTTTTCTTCTGAAGCTCATCCAGCATGGTGTCACCGGATGACCGTTTGGCACGAGCTGCGCGAGTTTGAGGAACTTTTGCCATTCGCCTATGCAAATTCGATCGTGATCGCCGCGACCGCGTGAGGCGGCAGCGCCAGCGACAACTCCATATTCGGCTGTTCATACTTCCAAGGCTGCGGTTGTTTTACTAGGCATGAAGTGGAGCCTTTTTCGGACGAGCTTGTGAAAGTTTCTGTACCTGGCGCGGCGTATTCCATGAACACAACTTGTTCAGCAACAATTTTGCCTTTTTCATTCTGCACCATATAGGTGCGAGTTACTGAGAGCCGAGCCAGATGAGCTTCTTGCCACTGGTGGCGAACGGTCATCCTTGAAAAAAGTCCGGACGTACCGTTTTGTTTCGCGGCATCCGAAGTGAGCGGTACTTTGGCCACCGATTGACCGACAACCGTCTCGTGCACATAGGAGAAAGGGCTCCCGATTAGCAGGATTCCCAACAAAGATCCGCCGAGGAAGCGTCTGTTGAATTCAACTTCGAATCGCATGGCAACCGTATTCCTCCAACTTGATTCACCGGCTCAAGTCATGTGTTCGGGCACAATTTCCGCGTTACTTCGCCAGCGCCTTGCCAATCGATTTCAATTCGCGCCGGCGTTTCGTGGTGGTCTCGGGATAAGCCATCTTCAGGTCATTGAAAGCGTCGATAACGATTCGCGAAACGATCAAGCGGGCGTTCTCCTTATCGTCTGCAGGGACAACGTACCATGGCGCGTGATGGGAGCTGGTGGCGTGCAGGCACTCCTCATAGGCTTTCGTGTAATCCTTCCAGTATTTTCTCTCGTGAATATCCGCAAGGCTGAATTTCCAATTCTTGTCCTGCTCGTCAATTCGCGCGAGGAAACGCTTGCGTTGCTCGTTTTTTGAGAGGTGCAAGAAAATTTTGACGATCTTGGTGCCGTTACGGTGGAGATGTTCTTCCAAGTCCACGATGGAACGATAGCGCTCCTTCCAAATATTCTTTTCGTCGCGCAACGCTTTCGGAAGCTCCTGGTTGCGAAGAATCTCGGGATGCACGCGAACGATGAGCACTTCCTCGTAGTAAGAACGATTGAAGATACCGATCCGTCCGCGTTCGGGAAGGCGGCAAGTGGTGCGCCAGAGAAAATCATGTTTCAGCTCTTCCGAACTCGGCTGTTTGAAACTGAAAACCTCGCAGCCTTCCGGATTTACACCGGATAAAACATGCCGGATCGAGCCGTCCTTGCCAGCCGCGTCGGAAGCCTGAAAAATCAGCAGCAGCGCAAAATGGGCGGATGCGTAGTGAAGCTGTTGCAGCGCGCTCAACTCTTCTACGTGTTTTTCCAGGAGTTCTTGATACCGCTTCTTCGACTTGCAATAGGGTTTTATCCGCGTCGGCCACTTTTTGAGTTTGACCTCTTCGTGCAGCCGCACACGGAAATCCTTTGAATTAATTCTCATTTTCATCCCTTCGGTAATGCCCGCTGCGTAGTGCTCGTGCCGTTACTTGTGGGGTTCATTTTCCGGAGTCTTCGGCTCGACTTTCTCCCGCTGCGCCTTCTCCCATTCCTCAACTTCTCGCACGTCTTCGCGTCCCAATTGCTCGTAGACTTCATGGACTCGCTTGACGATGCGCAGATTCAAATCGGTCGCTGGCTCGGCCTTGGTTTTAGGTTTCGGCTCAGCTTTGGCTTCCGGTTTTGGATCAGCTTTAGATTCGAGCCTTGGCTCGGGTTTGGCTTCCGGTTTCGCCTCGGCTTTGGCTTCGACCTTCGGCACGGACTTGCCTTCTGGTTTCGGCTCCGACTGCGGCTCCGTCTGGCCCGCGTCTTTTTGGATCTCCCGCTCGGCTTCTTCCCAGTCCTGATCTGCTCGACCGCCCTTGCGGGTTCGCTCTTCGTAGAGTTCATAGGCGCGCTTGGCGATCTGCGGCGTCAAATCAAGCGATGTCTTGGCTTCTGGCTTCGCCTCGGATTTTGCTTCGGGCTTTGACTTTTCATTAGCCGTGGGCTTTGGGTCAGCGTTGCCCTCAGGCTTCGACACAGCCTTGGCCTCAGGCTTTTGGTCGGTCTTGGCTTCACGCTTTGACTCTGCCGTGACCTCGGGCTTGGACACAGCCTTGGGCTCGGCATCGGCTTCCGCCTTCGTTGCTGCTGTCGCTTTCGGTTTAGACTCGGCCTTGATGGGATCAAGAATCTTATATGCGAGCAATTTGACTCGATCGGTCACCAGAGCGCAAACGATGGCATAGGCCCAAACAAAACCCGCCCAGCGCCAGCCGAGCGGCGTCATAAATAAACCATAGACCGCAATCAGGGTCGCGATTGCTTGCGTGCCGAGCACTGCAATCCACAGAGTCCGCGCGGGCCGGATGGACCAAAAAGGGCCGCGTGTGCGCGTCAGAAAAATGGTCAGATGGCCGGCCACGGATAGTTTCAGGTACATCAGGGTTTGCACGTGCGCGTGGTCGAAGTGAAATACGCGTTCGCCCAGATAGAAGAGACCGAACGCCGCCGCCACCCCGATGACCCCCAGCACGGTGGATATCCCTAACACCAAGCGCATGTTCCACGCCTCGGGCTTGTCCGAGTAGTGAACGTTGTCATACGCGATGGAAAGGATGGCTCCGTCGTTGAGCACGGCGATCATCACGATCATCACAGCCGTGACGGGGTAGAAGTTAAAAACGAGGATCGCCAGCGTCATGAAGAACAGCACACGCAACGTTTCGGCGATGCGATACATGGAATAGCTGTTCATCCGCTGGAAGATGCGGCGGCTCTGCTTGATCGCGTCAATGATTACCGATAGGCCCGGCGCAAGAAGCACGATGGACGCGGCGGCACGTGCCGCATCTGTGGCGCCAGAAACCGCGATGCCGCAGTCCGCTTTCTTCAGCGCGGGGGCGTCGTTCACTCCGTCGCCGGTCATTCCGACAATGTGACCGTGCTTCTGAAGAACAGCGACAATGTTGTACTTGTCTTCGGGGAATACCTGGGCGAAGCCGTCAGCCTTTTCGATCGATTCCACTGACTGCTGAGACTGTTGATTCTTCGAATCGTGCAGCACGGTCGCATCGAGGATGTTCGTACCCATCCCGAGTTGCCGGGCGGTTTCTTGGGCGATGGCCAATTGATCGCCGGTAACCATTTTGACCTTCACGCCCATCTGCGCGGCACTCGCGATGGTTGCTTTCGCCTCTGCGCGGGGTGGATCGAACATCGGCAACACGCCCACAAACTGCCACTTATTTTCCTGATCCGCCCGGGCCACACCCAAGGAACGGAAGCCGCGCCCGGCGAATTCGTTGACGGCTTTCTCGACGGCGGGTTTGACTTCGCCGGCGTTGATCGCCATCGCCAGAATCACCTGTGGCGCTCCTTTCGCCACGAAGAACTGTTTTCCGTCCGAGCCTTTCACGGTAGCTTCAGTACGCTTATGGACCGGATCGAACGGCTCGAAATGCAGCACTTGATAGGCTTTCAGCGCCTTATCGTCCTTCACGCCACCGATGACGGCCAGGTCAATGGTGTCCTTGTCTTCGGCACGGGAAGCCAGTGCAGCCCAGAGAATGATCTGGTCGGCAGGTATTTTATTCAGGCAGAAGGGATCGCCCAGCGTCAGCTTGTCCTGGGTCAGGGTGCCGGTTTTGTCCGAGCATAGAACATCCACGCCAGCCAATTCCTCGATCGCCGACAGTTTGGTAACGATCGCTTGTTTCTTTGCCAGCAGGCGCGCGCCAACCGCCATCGTCACGGACAGAACCGTGGGCATGGCTACGGGTATGGCGGCCACAAGAAGTACGAGGGCGAACTCCAAAGTACTGAGAGCAGGATCGTGACGGAAGAGCGCCACGGTAACAATCACCGCCACCAGGACCACTGCGAGCATGATCAAGTAATTGCCAATCTTCAGCACGGCGCGCTGGAAATGGCTGACGGTGTGAGCGCTCTGCACCAGTTCCGCGGTCTTGCCGAAGTAGGTGTGCGTGCCGGTGGCATATACCATCGCGTCGGTTTCGCCGCGCTTGATAATCGAACCCGAAAACACTGCGGCGCCGGGTTTGGCCGTGACGGGCAAGGATTCTCCGGTTAACGCGGATTGATCAACTTGCACCGGATCGCCTGCCAGCAAGCGCGCATCCGCCGGCACGATGTCGCCCAGTTTCAGACGGATCACATCGCCAGGCACCAGTTCAGAGACCTTCGGTTCGACCCACTTTCCATCGCGCAGCGCTTTGGCCTTGGTCGCCAGCCTAGCCTTCAACGCGGCAATTTCGTTTCCCGCCTGATGTTCTTCCCAAAATGCCACGACGGCATTGGAGAAAAGCAGAAAGAGAATGATGAAGAAATCCAGCCAGTGCCGGACCACGCCAGACAGAATCACGGCTGCTTCGATCATCCAGGGAATGGGGCCCCAGAAATAACTGAGGAACTTCAGGAAGACGTTGGCTTTCTTTTCCGCAATCTCGTTCGGCCCGTATTGCGCCAGCCGCTTCTGGGCTTCGGCTTGGGTGAGCCCTTTCGGCGATGACGTCAACTTCTTCTCTACTTCGGGCATGGGAAGAGTTTTCAGATCGTTTTTCGGATCAGGCTTCGCGTCGGGCTTCGATACAGCTTTCGATTCCGAAGCTTTTGCAGTTGGCGCCGGCTTCGATTCGGAAGGTTTTGGCTCGTCGGCTACCCGTTTCATAATCGTCATGCCTCCTGTCTTCGCAATGGCGCCGGTTTCTTGAGTTGCAACATGACGTTCGTCGTGCCCACATCTTCTGGAGCGTTGCAGGGCATCGGGGATGGCTTGCACCTCGAATGTGATCCGTCACCGCAGGGGCTTTGTCGATAGGCAGCGGTCAGTTTCGCGGCATCCATGGATTCTTGCGTGTTCATTTGGCGGTGCTCCACTTCCAGTTGCGGATTTCCGGCATGTCTTCGCCGTGTTTGTCTATGTATTGCTTGTGCTCGATGAGTTTGTCCTGCATCTGCTGATTCAGGTAAGCCCCCTTGGTGCCTAAGTGCGGCAGCCGCTGAACCACGTCTTGAACGAGGTGGAAGCGGTCCAAGTCGTTCTGCACCCTCATGTCAAAAGCGGTCGTGATGGTCCCTTCTTCCTTGTAGCCTCGGACATGAAGATTGCGGTTGGTGCGGCGGTAGGTGAGGCGGTGGACGAGCGTCGGATATCCGTGAAAGCCAAAGATGATGTGTTTATCCTTGGTGAAGAGCGAATCGAAATCTGTTTCGTTTAGCCCGTGGGGGTGCTCGCTGGAGGACTGCAGCTTCATCAGATCCACGACATTGATCACCCGGATTTTCAGCTCGGGCAGATGATGCCGAAGGATGGAGACGGCTGCCAAGATTTCCAGCGTGGGCGTGTCACCGCAGCAGGCCATTACTGCATCCGGTTCGGCATTCTGGTCGTTGCTGGCCCATTGCCAGATGCCAATTCCTTCCGTGCAATGAACAACAGCGGCGTCCATGGTCAGCCATTGCGGCAGGGCGTGCTTGCCCGCAACGACCACGTTGACGTAGTTCCGGCTGCGCAGGCAGTGATCGAAAACCGACAACAGGCAGTTGGCGTCGGGCGGAAGATACACGCGCACGATATCGGCCTTCTTGTTGATGACATGGTCGAGAAATCCGGGATCCTGGTGCGTGAAGCCGTTGTGATCTTGTTGCCAGACATGGGAGGCGAGCAGATAGTTCAGCGACGAAATCTTCCGGCGCCAGGGCAGTTCCAGGCACACCTTCAGCCACTTGGCGTGCTGGCTGAACATCGAGTCGATAATGCGAATGAAGGCCTCATAGCTATTGAATAGCCCGTGCCGCCCGGTCAGCAGATATCCTTCGAGCCAGCCCTCGCATTGGTTTTCGCTGAGCATCGAATCCAGCACACGCCCGGCGGGTGCGAGGAATTCGTCATTTTTTACTTTTCGGGCGTCCCACTGACGATTGGTGACTTCAAAGACCGCACCCAGCAGGTTCGATAAGGTTTCATCAGGGCCGAAGACTCGGAAATTGTGTTGATCCTCGTTTAGCCTGGATACATCGCGCAGGAAATTGCCCAGCACCATCGTATCTTGGCCGTTCACCGCGCCGGGCGAAGGCACGTGCACGGCGTGGACGTAGAAGTCCGGCATGCGCAGATCGCGAAGCAAAATGCCGCCATTGGCGTGCGGATTGGCGCCCATGCGCCGGTCGCCTTTTGGCGCCAGCTCCTGCAATTCGGGGATGAGTCGCCCGTTCCCATCGAACAACTCCTCGGCCTTGTAGCTCTTCATCCAGCTTTCAAGCTGTTTGACGTGATCAGGATGGTCCGAATCAACCAGCAGCGGAACCTGATGCGCTCGGAAAGTTCCCTCGATTTGCAGTCCATCCACTACTTTCGGACCAGTCCAGCCCTTCGGTGACTTGAGCACGATCATTGGCCAGCGAGGCCGTGTGGTGTCGTTATGGTTCCGCGCATTCTTTTCGATTTGCCGAATGTCGTCGATGACCTTTTCCATCGTCGTGGCCATCAGTTCGTGCATCTTTTCCGGCTCATCGCCTTCCACAAAATATGGCGTCCAGCCGCAGCCGCGTAGGAATTGCTCCAATTCCTCGTGCTCGACGCGGGCCAGGACAGTTGGATTGCTAATCTTGTAGCCATTCAAATGCAGAATTGGCAGCACAGCTCCGTCGGTAATCGGGTCGAGGAACTTGTTGGACTGCCATGAAGTCGCCAAGGAGGCCGTTTCCGCCTCACCATCGCCGATGATGCAGGCTACGATCAGTTCGGGATTGTCGAACGCTGCTCCAAACGCGTGGCTGAGCGAGTAGCCGAGTTCACCACCTTCGTGAATCGAACCGGGCGTCGTCGGCGCAACGTGACTGGAAATTCCGCCCGGAAACGAAAATTGCTTGAACAGCTTCTTCATTCCGGCTTCGTCCTGAGTGACGTTCGGATACACGTCCGTCCAGGTGCCTTCGAGATATACGTTGCCCACAATCGCCGGGCCGCCGTGCCCAGGACCGGCGATGTAGAACATATCCAGGTCATACTTCTTAATGACCCGGTTCAGGTGCACATAGATGAAGTTCTGGCCGGGGGTCGTGCCCCAGTGTCCAACCACCAGTGGCTTTACGTGCGAGAGTTTCAGCGGTTCCTTCAGCAGAGGATTGTCGAAGAGATAAATCTGCCCAACCGACAGATAGTTGGCGGCGCGCCAATAGGCATTCATCTTGTAGAGCAGTTCCGCGGAAAGAGTTGGTGAAACAGTCAGCGAAATAGTTTCCGTCTTCACGATTCAATTCTCCTTTTCTGAGCCAAGCCTGAGGACGCAGGAAGCCGTTTTGCCGACGACGCGTTCTTGATCGACGAGCCGCCGTTCATCGTCAGGATAGGTGGGTTCGTTGGTTTCATAAGACTTGCGTCACCTCGGTCATCATCGTTACCGTCCGCTTGCTTGCCTTCGGTTGCTATCCGCTGACGGAATCGTAGTCCCTTGGTGGCCTTTGCTCTGCGCGGGGGCCGGGCCGGCCGTCAAAGCGTCGCTGACGATCGTCTGGGCTTCCTTCAGAATGCGACGCAAGTGGTCTGCTCCTTGAAAGCTCTCGGCATAAATCTTGTAGATATTCTCGGTACCCGATGGGCGAGCGGCGAACCATCCGCTCTCTGCCGCTACTTTTAACCCACCGATGGCAGCGCCATTGCCCGGAGCGGCAGTGAGCACACTCTGGATTTTTTCGCCTGCCAGCTCGGTGAGCTTGACCTGCTTGGGGGCGAGTTTCGCCAAAAGTTGCTTTTGCTCCGGAGTAGCTGGGGCCTCGACGCGGTCATAGACAGGCTCGCCGAATTCGCCCGTGAGTTCTTGGTAGATTTCGCCGGGATCGCGGCCGATCCGCGCTGTGATCTCTGCCGCGAGCAGAGCCGGGACAATTCCATCCTTGTCCGTCGTCCAAACGGTGCCATCCAAACGAGAAAAGGACGCGCCTGCGCTCTCTTCGCCACCGAAGCCGAGCGAACCGTCGAGCAAGCCATCCACAAACCACTTGAAGCCGACCGGCACCTCGTAAAGCTTCCGGCTAATCTTCGCGGTGACGCGATCGATCATTTGGCTGCTCACCACCGTTTTGCCTACGGCCGCTTCCTTGCGCCACTTTGGCCGGTTTTGAAACAGGTAGTGGATAGCGACGGAGAGGTAATGGTTGGGCGGCAGCAGTCCTGCGCTTTTGGTCACGATGCCGTGACGGTCGTGGTCCGTATCACAGGCAAAGGAAAGGTCAAAGCGGTCCTTCATCGCGATCAAGCGCTGCATCGCGTAGACCGAAGAAGGGTCCATGCGAATCTGGCCGTCCCAATCCACGGTCATGAATCTAAATGTCGGATCGACCACCTCGTTGACAACCGCGAGGTTCAACCCATATCGCTCCGCAATTGGCTCCCAGTAGTGGACTCCCGCACCCCCGAGGGGATCGACACCGATGCGGAGCTTCGCGCCGCGAATGACGTCCATGTCCACCACGTTCTTGAGATCCGCGATGTAAGTATTAAGGTAGTCGTGCCGGTGCGTCGTGGAAGCTTGCAGAGCCTTGTCGAGAGAAATTCTTTTCACACCCTGCAGCTTGGCCTCGAGAAATTCGTTCGCTTTCCCCTGAATCCAATTCGTGACGGCGTCCTCCGCCGGCCCGCCGTTGGGCGGGTTGTACTTGAAGCCTCCGTCATGTGGCGGATTGTGCGACGGGGTGATGACGATACCGTCGGCGAATCCGGTCTTGCGCCGGTGGTTGTACGTGAGAATCGCGTGGGAAATAACTGGCGTTGGGGTGAATTCGTCTCCTTCCGCCAGCATCACTTCCACTCCGTTGGCTGCGAGTACTTCAAGCGCGCTCGCCAGCGCCGGAACGGAGAGCGCATGCGTATCCATGCCAAGAAACAGCGGACCGATAATCTGATGCAGCTTTCGGTATAGACAAATTGCCTGAGTGATCGCAAGAATGTGCCACTCGTTGAAGGCCTTGTCGAACGCGGAGCCCCGGTGTCCTGAGGTGCCGAAAGCGACCCTTTGGGCGGCCACGGAGGGGTCCGGCTCTTCAGCAAAGTAAGCCGTGATGAGCCTAGGTACGTTCACCAGCATTGATGCTGGAGCGGGCTTTCCCGCGAGCGGGCTTATCTTCATGACGCTTTCGATAACCTTTTCGCCGAATGCGGCGACCACCGCCACGCCAAAATGTCCATAACGTTGTGAAACGGATGGTTGAAGTTCTCGCCTACTCCACGATCAGCACCGACACAACGCGTGTCGAACTCTCTTAGAGCACTGTCCGGGAATCAGGCATCGTGCGCTTCGGCAAGGCCGTTTAGGAGGAGAGGACCCGTCAGATGGCCTGACCGATTCGGAGCGCGAAAGTTGTCTAGACTGCCGCCGCTGCTACAGCGTCACCTGCGTGCAGAGAAAGCGTCGAGGGGTGCGTGCTTTCAAGGATATCTCTTGCCGTCGTGACCTCTGCGTCCGTGCCGTGGACGATCAGAAGGAATTGATCTTGCTTAAGTGCTGTTTCATATTTCACGATGCTATCTTTGGGAATTCCGATGCTGTAGAGTCCAGCTCCCAACGCTCCCAGAACCCCTACCTCCACAGCGCCTTCTAGCCCCGCCACGATCCATGCCACTACTGGTCCTGCCGCTAAAATCGGGCCAAGACCTGGAATCATGAAAAAAGCAGATCCGAACAGGAGTCCCCAGAAACCTCCCCAGAACGCGCCAACTTTGCCCCAATACTTCATGCGATCGCCGGTATTGTAATAGCCGACCGCATGCTCATCCGTGTGGTAGCCCTTGCCAACAATCGATATTTTGCGGATATCCATGCCGCCGCTTTGCAACTCCTTCACTGCTTGGTCCGCTTCCGTATGGGTGCGATAGACAGCGGCGACTGAATTTGGTTTGGACATTTCAGAGTCTCCTCAGGTTCTCGGTATCAGGCCATCGAACCAAGCTCCAGAGAAAACTATTGCACTGCACTAGCCAGGAAACTGTTTCATTTCGGACAGTTTCTGTTGAGAGGTCATGTCACTTCCCCTCTAGACCCGGGACTGGAGTTCACTTTTCTCTGTTCGACTGCAGCCAAAATTGAATTGTGTGCCTTATTGGACAGATACCGTTTTGTTTAGTGTTCAAAATGCTGCTTTAGATCATCCGCCACTGATCCGAAACTAGGAGATAAAGAAATGGCCGCGGCGAAAGGTGAGAAATGCGCGTGCCCGGTGTGTTCATGCAGAACAACGTCGGGCAAATACTGCGGCACCCACTGCGAGGCTCTGGAAGCGACGCCGGACGATTGCTCGTGCGGACACGCCATCTGCATGCTCAGCAACTGGGGATCAAGCCATACGTTAAGAACTACGAGTTCAGTTCACCCACGACCGTCGCATTGATCTGCGACTGTGATTTATCGCGAGTGACCTGAGCAGGGCTCCAGTCTCAATGAAGCAGGTCGCGTTTCTGAGTGAGTTCACACTCGGCAAGAGAGAAATAAACTATGAACTACTTTTGGGGAATGCACGGGTCGTGGTGGGTTTTCTGGTTCCTTCTCTGGATATTGTTCTTTTCATTCATGGTGCCGATGAGGCGGACAACGTACCGGCAACTGCAATCGCCTCTACAGCTCCTACAGACGAGATATGCCGCCGGTGAGATCAGCAGCGAGGAATACGAAGAACGACGAACCAAACTCCAGCGGGATGCTAATACGAAATAGAGGTATCTCTTGGGCCACGGTCACAGCCGTTAGCCCAGAAATGTTCTCAGCAATTGGTGATCGAGTCGTAGGTTAAGAACGAAAGTCCAGTTCGTCTGCAACTGTATCGATGATTTGAACCTGACGAACTGAATCGAGCACCGGAATCATTGACAGTCCTATTCCATTAGTGAAGACGAATTTGAAAAGGGAGATTAAAAATGTTGAAACGCTGTCTCGCCGCCGGAATGTTAGTTCTGTTTGTAACTCTGCCTGCTTTCGCTTCCTCGGACCGCGAGGATGATGTAAACCGCACCCATAAAGCTGCCCAGGTCTTCCAGGAGATCATGAACGCTCCGGATCAGGGCATTCCCCAAGATCTGCTGGAATCGGCGAGATGTATCGCCATCATTCCAGGAGACGTGAAGTTCGCCTTCATTTTCGGTGGGAACTACGGCCGCGGACTGGCAACCTGTCGCACCGAGCACGGTTGGAGCGCTCCGATGTTTGTGGCCATTGACGGCGGGAGCGTGGGTTATCAGATCGGCGGCTCTTCCACCGACCTGGTGATGCTCTTCATGAACGATCACGCGTTGAAAAGCCTGATGAGCGATAAATTTAAGCTCGGAGCGGACGCCTCTGTGGCGGCCGGACCAGTGGGCCGCAATGCTGCCGCAGGCACTGACCTGAAGCTGACTGCGGAGATTCTCTCTTATTCCCGTAGCAAGGGCGTTTTTGCCGGTGTCAGCTTGGACGGCGCCGTGATGCAGGCCGACAAGAGTGGAGACCAGGCCATGTATGGCGACGATGTAGATCGTCATGAAATCGTCAGCGGCAAGGTTCCGGTTCCCGAATCGGCGCGACCTTTGTTGCACGAACTTCACGCATACGTGCAGGAAGCGAAAGCAGGTTCCTGAACTTCCGACGGCCGGGTTGTAAATTGCCCGCGACTTGCGATTGCCGTTCCCAAGTCGCGATTGAATGACAGAGGTTGGTTGGCTCTCTTCGGTGGAGGAGATTCAGCTGTGATGACGACTAAGTCGAACAAGGGTGGCCCCGCTTGGCGAAGGCCACCCCGGTTCGGAATTGCTAGCTTGCTGTTCACGTTCAACTTGGCAGTCGTAATTTTTCTGCTTGTCCAGGACATGGTGCGCCACCGCTTCTTTAGAGGCGGCTGGGTCAACCGGAACGGTTCCATCAGCCCCTAGCAGCGACTCCACGGTGAGCCCCCGTCGAACAGCGTCCACCGGTTTGCATTCGAGCAACCCCAAATGAAGTATCAGTATCTGGGAGCTGACACATGACACTCTCCGGGCGGGACGTGCTGTTGGTCGCACAAAGTTCTCACTTGCCCGATGACTTGACGGACCGGCTGCAGCAGTGCGGACTCCGATGCCATCTCGCGTCCAATGTGCGGGCGGCCTCCGACCTTTTGAACTCTCAACCGATTGATTTAGTACTCAGCAATAGGCATTTGTCTGATAACACCGGCTTCGGCCTGCTCGGGGGATTGGCCGGCTCGCCGGTTACGGCGTTCCTTTGCTTGCCCGTCGACAATAGCTGCTGCTGGCTGCCCTCCATGGACTCTGGAAAGGAATGCTTGGGACGGCCCGCTCTCGGGCCTTCGCAATTTGCAACAGCACTCGAAGAAATGGCGCGGTTTCTAACTGTCGCGCCCCGGGTTAACTAGCCCGTCCCCCCGAAGCGGATCACGTTCGCGCGGAACTGGCCCACCCGAACATTAACTGTGTCTCTTCGCGCCAGGACACCAGATTTAAGTCAATCGAAAGGACGGGGGAAAGCCGTGACTGAGCACTCTTCAGCTGTAGCATCAATCAAAATCAACTCTGATTTGAATCTGGTAGCCATTCATGAACTTGTCGAGCATACGCAAGACATATTCAATCTGATCGCGCGGCGCGCCTTTGAGATCTTCCAGAGCCGCGGAGACGTGCACGGAAGCGACCGGCAGGATTGGTTTCTCGCGGAGTCGCAGCTACTCACACCTGTGAGGTTCCATATCTCGGAATCTGGCGCACAACTTACCGCGGCAGCCGAAATTCCCGAGTTCAACAACGAAGATATTAAGGTGAGTCTCGAGCCACGCCGGCTGAGTATCAGTGGAATGGCCGAGCCCCACACCGTGCATCAGTTTGGGAAACACGATCATTTGCTCAGATACCCCGAGTTGATGTTCCGCGTCATCGATCTTCCCTGTGAGGTTGATCCGTCCAAGGGCTACGCGACATTCCACGACGGCAGACTCGAGGTTGTGATGCCAAAAGCGCATCCTGCGAAGAGCATCCTGCGGGAGACGATTCCAGGCTTGTCAGCAGAGCCTGATGCATCTGCCCTTGCGATACGCGGAATCGGAGGCGCACCTAGAGCGCCGGTTGCGACGGAATCCATCGATCCAACCCTCAAATCGCAAACGGTATCTTCGGCGAGTTAGCTTTGGCGCGCTGAAACGATTTGAATTGTTCAAATGGGCTCGATTGGAATCAAGAGAAAACCAAAAACGGCAATCCCCGGTAGGCGGAAAGTCACGAAAATCGAAAAGAGGTAATTGAAATGAAAAAAAATAGCTCGTTCCCTGCGTTGATATTCGTCGTAATTCTTGGCATCGGAGCCGCGCTGGCGTATGTAGCACACCGCGAGGCGGCGGACTTCGTAGCCTATTGGATTCTGGCTGGCGCCGTCGTTCTTGCTTTCTGCGCCTCTTCCGCAATTCAAGTTGCGGATCAATGGAGTAAGGCGGTCGTCTTGCGGCTAGGCAAATTCCGCTCCCTTCAGGGGCCCGGACTGTTCTTGATAATTCCGCTCATTGACACCATTCCCTATTGGCTCGACATCCGGGTCCTCACGAGCTCTTTTAAGGCGGAAAAAACACTGACGAAAGATACGGTACCCGTGGATGTAGATGCTGTTTTGTTTTGGAAGATTGTGGATCCAAAGAAGGCGGCACTGGACGTGGCGGACTACCAAAGCGCGATCGGTTGGGCTTCCCAAACCGCCTTGCGTGATGTCATCGGCAAGACCATGCTTTGCGACATGCTCGAAGGCAGAGACAAGATCAGCAGCGCGCTACGTACAATTATTGATGAGCGCACCGAACCATGGGGCATCAACGTCATTTCCGTGGAGGTCAAGGACGTGTTGATTCCCCCGGCCTTGGAGGATGCCATGTCAATGCAAGCTCAGGCCGAACGGGAACGTCAGGCCCGCGTGATTCTGGGAGACTCCGAGCGACAGATAGCCGAAAAATTCGGAGAAGCGGCCAAGACCTACGCCAACGATCCTGTCGCGCTACATCTGCGGGCCATGAACATGCTTTATGATGGATTAAAACAGAATTCCACGATCGTGATCGTCCCCAGCTCCGCAGTGGATACCATGCAACTGGGCGGGCTTGCCGGGATGACTGCGTTGACCATGGGAATTGGCCAGGAGCGTCTGCGCAAGGAAAAAGAAGGCGAACTCAAGGGCAGTAATGGCGACAATAAATTGGTTTCTGTTTAGTCCCAGTCGAACGCCACCAACCAAATGAAGAAGAATAAACTGCTCGTTGTCGTAGATGAATCACCGGCGACCAAGAAGGCACTCGAGTACGTGGCGCGGATAGTTGCCCGGCGAACGAATTTCCAAATCTGCCTGGCGCATAGTGTTATGGCGCCTCCCCGCGAACTGATCGAGTTCAGGGGCCCGGAAAAAAGACGCCTCCGTGCATACAAGTCCCGCTGGATTGCTGCCAGCCAAATGACGGAACAACGCACCTTGGAGCGTGCCAATGCAGTTCTACGCCGGAGCGGAATAGCCCGTGGCGCGATGGAAGCCCACTATTGCTACTTGGTGGACGGGACGCACGCGACCAACGCAATTCTGGATCTTGCACGTACTCAGAAATGCGACACGCTCGTCATCGGAAGAAAGTCGCTTACGTGGCTACGGGAACTGATTGACGAAGACCCTGCGGAGGAGCTGGTCCGTCGAGGTAAAGGACTCACGATCTGGGTTGTGGGATAAAACCGTAGCCGCGTTAATGGCTGGTACGCGACGAGGGAGCAGCCAATAAGCAGAGCGCCTACAAAAGCCGCGAGAAATAGTGGGCTCTGTAGGACGGCGTACCGAAGAAAGGTGTAAGAATCGAAGGCTATCTCTCTCCCACGGTCGCCGGTCTGCGCATACCGCGACGGTTTCCGCCACACGAATACCGCCAGATAGGTCGTCAAGCCGACTACGAAAATCGATATTCCGACAAGAATTCCTTTTAGCAGCCACATAGCGTTATCCCCGCACTGAGGCATTCAACACAGCGCAATTAATTGTGGGTCTCCGCGCTAAAACGACCTCGTGGCAAAACCCAGACTGCGCATCACGCAGCCGTCGAAGTTGCCAAACGCGAATGCGTAAATGGGCGGCGACCAAGTTTGTAAACGTTGATTGTCATTAAAGCCGCCATCGCTACTTGCATCTCACTTCGTTCCTCATGATGGTCTGCGGAATTCTTCAGTTCCCGCTGGCGAAGGATTATTGCTTGTTCCGCCGCGACAACGAGTTCTCGTAGCGTCTGTTCATTCGACTCACGAAGCGCTCGTAGAACAGGTTGCCTCCATGACGAAGCGTATCCTGGTTCATTCATACCGATCCTCACGTCCCACGTAGGCTGCTCGCGATTTCTCGAGGCGAGTGGTGAGCTTAGAGCGAGTGGTTCCAGAGAACCGTTCCCTTTTGCACAGTGCTCCTCACGCTCATGCATGTAACTGCGAACAAAATGCGAATCGATGGATGTGTACGCAATCGGACAGCAATCATTTTGGGCGCCGTCTAGTATTCGCGACGGATGGCATCCTCGCCATTCATCCTGAGAGCAAACCGATGAAGTTTAGACCAGCCTTGCTGCTTTGCGGAGCCGTCCTGGCCGCTGCGTTGCCGATTTGCGCCGATAGAATCCCGTACTCTGGAACGGCGGATGAGTTTCCGGAAATTGAGGCCCTCGCGACAGTGCCCCCTAGTCCCTCTACGATATTCAAGGCACGTGTGAAGACAGAGTCGCCACTGAAGGCCGTCTCAGCGGCGGCGCCAGGTTGGGCCGATGCAATTTCCTACTCCTTGGTCGCGGAAGAACCCTCGAACATCGCAAAGACTGCGAGAGTAACTGCCAACTCAGATTTGAAGATGGTTGCCCCTGCGAACAAAGAATCTCTAACAGAACCCGACTCGGCGATAATGCTGACCTATATTTTTGAGACCAACGCCTTTGATGCACGGGATTTGAATTCCCCCTCGATCCGAGACACGTTTTTCACCGCGTCATCGGACACCGACATCCGGACCGCCAGCTTGAGTGAGTATGATTCGTTCGAGCGCGCTTCCCCCATTTCGCATGCCGAAAAATCGTGGTGTGTCGAGACAACAGGATAGGGGTCGCTCACGAAAGACGGCGGAAAACATCTTGCTCACTCTCTCTTCTCTTCTCTTCTCAAAACGGCGCGGTCGTGGGGATATGCCTGTGGAGATTTTCGATTCGCAGATCTCACCTTGCCGCGAGAAGGCGTTAGGGCAGAGCCGCGGTCTTTCACGGACGACGAAGTGCAGAGAATCATCGCTGGTGCGCCGGAACCGCTGAGCACAATTGTTGCAGTTACAGCCGTGCTCGGCCTGCGCATCGGTGAGACACTTGCGCTCCGTACTTTCGACGTGGACTTTGCAAAGCACGTCATCCGCGTGCGCCAAAGTGTTGACGCCGCCACTCGCGCGGTCTGCGGTGTGAAATCGAAGGCAAGCAGCGCGGACCTGCCGATGTCCAGAGAATTAGAACTACGGTTGCAAACTCATCTTCAGAAGCACGATCACAAAAACGAGTTGCTCTTCGTCAACGGACGCGGCAGACCATTCTCGGCGGACAAACTGCGGGAGAAGCAACTGCATCTGCTCTTGGATGTTCTCGGTATCCCTCGCGGTGGATTCCATTCGATGAGACACGGCGCAGCCAGTTCCCTCTTGGCGGACGGTGCAACTCCGGCCGTTGTGCAAGCGCAGCTCCGTCATTCCGGTGCACGAATCACGCTCGGAATTTACGGGCATGTTGTCGGAGATGCACAGCGCAACGCGGTTCAGAATCGTTCGACAAGACTAGTGAACTGAGGCCAATTGTTAGAAAGGCGGGTTTTGTTAGAAAACGGGCCTGCAACTCCCTGAAAACAATTTGGATTGGTAGGGGCGGTGGGGATCGAATTTATCAAGGCGCAGAATCCAAAGGAACGCTGCGGAATGTGTTGTAGTCGTAAGTCATTTGTTGTCTGAACTCGGAACTGCTATTGCCCCCGTATTGCCCCCGCGTTTTTGTGAGCAATTTCACGCAGTTTTTCTTTCAGGCAAAATCATTCGAACGACTTTGCTATTCGCCTCTCGCAGTGCCGGTGACACTGTGTGCGTATAGATGTTCATCGTAGTTCGAATGTCGGAATGCCTCAGCAATTCTTGTTGAACCTTCATGTCAGTCCCGTAGGCATGCAACAGAGTCGAATACGTGTGACGGAACGTGTGCCAACCGATTCGACCGATGCCGGCCTTCTCGGCAGCCGGACGAAGGTGATATCGCACAATCTTGTGCGCCCACCATGGCTTGCCGGTGAAGGGACTCACGAAAACCCAACCCGTTCTCAACAACTCATCGGGCATTTTCTCCCGATGCTGACGAAGAATGTCCGCGAGATTCGAATCCAAAGGCAACCACTTTTCTGAACCTTCGGTTTTTACTGCCTCTATTCTGCCGTAGACCCAGGACCTCTGAATCTTGACTCGTAAACCTTTCCAGTCGAAGTCTTCCCAGCGCAACCCGAGCAACTCGCTTGCTCGAAGTCCGAGTGATGCATCTACCATGGACATTGTCCGAGTTTCTTCATCGAGATGAGCCCAGAGACTCTGAAGTTCCTCAACCGACAAAGCGCGTGGTTCCTTCACTCGTTTGGTAAGTCCTTTGAGCTTGAGCAAGCTCATCGGGTTCCGGTTGTAGTCCATGAGTTCCCAGCGCATCGCCCACTCAAACAAAATATGCATCACGCTTCTAACATGGCCCTTGCTCTTCGGTGCTAGGTTCAATCCCTTAATCCACATCTCTACGGCTAAAGGTTTGACCTTTGAAAGAGGCACCGCCTCCCATCGTGGATTGATGTGATTCAGAATCCACGAACGATACCGGTCGGCGGTTCCCTTCCGCTCAGGCAATGCTTCACGTAAGAAGCGATTGATGAGCCCCCCAAAAGTTACAAGGTCCGACTGCACGGGGTTGCCGACTGCCAATCGAATGCCCTCAGCAGCTTTCCATGCCGCTGATTTCGTCGGATACTGCCTGACATCGCCGACGACAACCGCAGGCTTCGTTCCCTTTCTGCCGCCGACATCCTCGTGGTATCGCCAAACCCAAACCTCGGGGCCTCGCTGTCTCTTTCGTTTCTCCAACCAACCGAACTGATGCCGTGCTCGCTTGAACATGACGATTTCTCCTTAGTCTGTTCTAGCGGCACGAGTGACGCGATGAATGTAACTCTGTTCGCATCCAGCAGTCCAGCTCCGTTGCATAGAAGAAC
The DNA here is from genome assembly GCA_963804655.1 of uncultured Acidobacteriota bacterium. Taxonomy (GTDB): domain Bacteria; phylum Acidobacteriota; class Terriglobia; order Acidiferrales; family UBA7541; genus Palsa-295. The sequence continues at coordinate 1,373,915 of CAWDRE010000006.1, forward strand.
CAACGACCAAAGCGAAAATGCCCTGGCACCTTGCCACCACGCGCCATGCGCTTGACGGTCTTGGGGTGAACACGCACGAGTTCGGCTGCTTCTTCACAAGTCAGCGGACGTTCAATGCCGGATCGGTCACCGCGCACGTTCAGCTCAGTTGCAAGACCGGTGGCGTCGTCTCTCACTTCTCCTGTGGCCCCGTTTTCTGGTTCCCCCAGGGAGAGACGGATTGTCTCAGCTGGTGAGGACACCTGCGCTAACGATTGCTTGTCTTCAGGCGCGTTTTCTGACGGCTTTGCGGACTTCAAGAGCGACGAACTCAATGCAAGGCGCGAGGCATGCTGTCGGGAAGACGCTGTATTCTCGCGCGCGCCGGGTTGGTTTAAACGGGGCTTCATGTGCGTTATGCGGTCTTGGTGTGGACTCCTTCTTCGGTTTGCTGGTGGTTGCCACTGTTGGCTCGTTGGTCCAGCCAGCGTTTGAACTCGTCATCCTTCTTGAACAGGAGCTTGAGCGCTTCGCTCATCACGTAGGACGGGTTTGCGTCGATGAACTCGGCGTAGCTGTCCAAGTTGTGTCTGACTTCTTCCTCCAGGCGAATCTGAAGCGTGGTAGTTTTTGGTTGTTTCGACGGCGGTTTCAGCAGTGCCATGTTCTTTACTCCTTCTCCTTTTCGAGATGTAGTGCAGCCTGCATTACAAATTGTTTGCCGCATCCCTGCGCGGCAAACCTAGCGCACGCGATCAGCGTGTCGGGCGGGAGCGACCCCACGAACTTTTTGGGCGGCTGAAAGCCGAAAAAGTGGGGTCGCTCCCGCCCGATTTGATGTTTTGTCCATAGCGTCTTTCCTCTTCGCAGCGTTTCCGTTCCTCTGTCGGACAAGGACTTCGCTGCTCCACAGGGTGAAGAACTGGCAAGGGAAAAAGTGCAGCGCGTCATTTCTACCTTCTTCACCCTGTCTCGCGGATTCGTCGTCGGCTGCGGTGACTCGCCGAAGGACCTGCACAGCAAAATACACGGCATAACTGCGGTCGTTGTCTCGCTATTCGGGAGATGTATACCTACGCTAATCGCACAGCCTCCTACCCGCAGGTGTTCGAATTGCTCCCGCAAGACCTGCCCGTGGGTCTCCCTAAGTGCTTCGCAGGTTATAGTGTCGGTCCCACGCTCGTGGTTGAGCATTGAGCAAAAACTCCCCTCATCTATACAGAGGGGGAAAAACGGGGAAACCTCACCAACAAAATTCGGTTTTCGGTGATCTTTACGGTTTGGGTCATCGCTGGGGAGCGGGCTGCCACGCATGACTGGGCGTCCACGCGCTGTCTAGGGCTCGCTCCTGTTGTACTGACTTGATGACAGGGACCAGGAACGATGCAAGGTGAGCAACAACGTCTCTGAATTTCGTTTGCGGAACGTACGATTTGTTCTTGTTGCAAAAAGCGCTCCACTGTTTGACCTTGTTTTCATCCTCATAGAATTCTGGTGTGAACGCGAGGGGGACGCCTCCCGCTGGCAACTCCGTGCCGCGTTGTTTGAAGGTCGCTCGCACAGCTTCAGTCAGCGTTTTCCCATCAAATTCAAAAGTGATGGAAAGGCTGTGCAGATCGTGGAAGTCCTTCATGCGGCTGTTGGCGATGCCCAGCTTTACCATGGCTTCGAGCTTTTCCGAGACTACGGTTTCGCGAGGGTAGGCCAGCAGACGAGGGAGGTCAGACGACATGACGGCCGCTCTGCGTATCGAGCCAGTCAGGCGGACGGCGAAGCCTGGCAGTCGGCCTTGCGGCCCAGGCGCTGCCTCTTGCCATCCACCTGAAGTTGCGGAACATGGTTGCGAGTAAACTGATTCGGGACTGGTCGCCGAAGCAGATTTCCGGCTGGCTGAAAACCCAGTATCCCGATGATGAGAGCCTGCGTGTGTCCCACGAAACCATTTACCGAAACCTGTTCATTCAAGCCCGTGGAGCGCTGAAAAAGGAGCTGCTGGAGCACTTGCGATCCATGCGCCGCATACGCCGGTCTCAGCACTCTCGTATCTTCAAAAACCGGCGCGGTCAAATCCCGGAGGCCATCTCCATCCGCGAAAGGCCCGCTGAAGCGGAGGACCGTGCCATTCCGGGTCACTGGGAGGGCGATCTCCTGCGCGGCTCAGGGAACAGTCACATCGCGACCCTGGTGGAACGCCATTCGCGCTTTGTCCTGCTGATCAAGGTACCCAGCAGAGATACGGCGGAGGTTGTGGGGGCCTTGAGTAGACACGTTCGTAAACTTCCCGCAACCCTGCGGCGCTCGCTGACCTGGGACCGCGGACTGGAGATGGCCAAACACAAGGACTTTACGGTGGCCACGGATGTGAAAGTCTACTTCTGTGATCCGCAGAGTCCCTGGCAACGCGGCTCGAACGAAAACACAAACGGGCTCTTACGACAATACTTCCCGAAGAACACAAACCTAACCGACTATTCCCAGTCGGATCTGAACAAAGTAGCCCTGCGCTTAAATCAACGCCCACGACAAACTTTAGGTTTTCAGACTCCTGCGAGTAAACTTCAAGAAAGTGTTGCGTCGACCCATTGAGACCACCCGGATTACCGGACAAGTCCCGTCTTAGTGCTCCGCATGATTTCGAGTGAACCGAAACCATTTCCTTTTGGTTCTAAGGCAATAGTTGCATCGAAGTAGAATTGGCTCTGCCGCTTAGACTCTGTGAAAAGGGCTTTCGAAACAGAGTGGAAACACCATGGGCGGCAGAAAACAGTTACGAGACATCACTTTGAGCGGGATACTCGGTTCCCGTAGCTAATAGGGAATTCAAATCGATAGGTTCGCAAATCGTACAGCTCGGGGAGCCAACTTTCCAACTGTCTTACCTTATGACTTGCGGATGATTACTCCAAGGCCGCATTGCCTCAGAAAGGTGCAATTGTCCGAGTTCTGTCCGAGTTAAAACTTTTCTCAGCGTCTGCCGTTTATTGGGCAAGTAAGTTCTGGTACGTGACTTTTCCGGTTATCGGGAGTCAGCCGTTGGCAAGCGCGTTATTTTGTTTGATCGGTCATTACGGCTTTGCCGCTGGAGTGGGTGGTACTGGTTTTGGAATCCGCAACGTCCACGAAAAACCGAAAACGAAAGTGCGGCCTTCGGGACGTGCGAGTGCACGGTACTCATCGTAGTATTTGAAGAAGGCCGAAAGATTCTTCGCGGGAAGAATCAAATTGGCCTGAACACCAATCGCATGGACGGAGTAGAACGGAATCGCGCCCTCAGGAATAACGATGGGAGGCGGACCAGGAGAGACTGTTAACGTCCCGCTGCTGTGCGAGACTTGCCACTGGTCGTATCCAACCACGCCGAGCTGAGCGAGCATGCTCATGTCTTTTTTTATGGGAAGAACTTGCCCGATCCCCCACTCATCTGTGAACGCCTGCCCCGGCGTAATATTGGTGCCGCTCTTCTGTCCGTGGATTTCCCAGGCGGTGGCTAGGTTTGCAGTGGTCCCGTGGTTCTTGGTGAGGTAGAAAGTGGTGCCAGTCGTAATATCGTTACCCCAATATCCGGAGCCCACGTTATCGCTGGCTCCCTGAGTGAAGCGGCCCGTGGGAGCAACGAAAGCGTACCCCGCGTTGAAGTCCACTCTCTTCCCAAAGTGCCAGCCAATATTCAACGGCTCAACGAACATGTCAGCAAAGCCGGATCCGCCTCCGGCGGCGTTCAAGTTAGTTCCCGTAAAGCTGGCCACCAACTCTCCGCTCGCATAGTTCAGCGCGATATAGGGCATGAAATATCCGCCGAGGATTTTGTGCTCCGGGACATAGTAAAAAACGTTTTCATCCACCCAGAAGGAATAGGTCCCTGTAATACCTGAAATGGCGTTTCCATTGGGGCCATTCAACTGGCTGGCGGAGTAATTCAGCGCCAGGTTGGCGTAGGTAATTCCGGGATCCGGAATCACTCCGGCATTAAGACCAAACTGCCCAGGCACCCATTGCCCCTTCTGCTGAGCGAACAGGGGCGAAGCGCACGCTAGAATAATCGTAGCGAGAACCATGAGAACGAACCTGATTCGGAAAGTCATGCCTTTCTCCTTTTTCCCGGACGAAACTGATTGTTGACGGCTCGGAGTTAACCCAACCTGATCATAAATACTGATGATGTTGCAGCAACTGAACCGAAACACGCGCTTCAGGGAACATCAAAAAGAGAACTCTGCTCCCACAATCGCGCCCTGCTGGGTCAGACGTAGTCCGATCCGGTTGGCGCTCGCGCTGTTGTTAACTAGCAGTCGGGAGCCAAGCTGATAGCCAGCATTGAGGCTGATGTGCTTAGTCAACGTCAACCCTATGGCGTCCGTCGTCGACAAAAAATTACCATAGCCGAAGAAGTACATCCCGTAAAATGCACCCTCGACGAAAAGCCGCGGTGAATTCGTCAAATAAACCCGAAATTCGGGACCGGCGGCCGGGATGGGCGCCAAAAGCGATCCGCTCGCCGAAAGCCCTCCACTGCCGCCGCCCGGCACCGCCGCCGCACGTATTTTCGCGGAGGTATTAAAAAGATCCACTTGTATGCCAAGTCCAAGGTGACCACGTTTCCGCCGGATAATGTCGTATTGGTAGCCAGGAGCAACCAGGAAAGCGTGCAGATAGCTATTGACGGTAGACCCCGCATCAAATGTCCGGCCTTGGAACGTAATGTCTCGAGCAAGTACGGTTTGTCGGGAGGTATTAAAACGGCTTAGCGCAACGTAGAAATGATTTTTGCGGGTGAATTTCCAGTCCACCTTTACCGTGAAAGTGGAGTAAGTGTTAAAGCCCAAGTCCTTCTGAAAATCGACGGGCACTGTGTCACTGTTGCCCTGGATTGATCCCGACGGATCTGAGTAAAACCAGAACGTATCGACACGCAGTTTGTACTGATCGAAGTCTTCCCGCTAGGCATGCACGATCCCAGGGTGAGCTAAAAACAGAAAACAGCCGATAAGAATCGTTTTGCGAAAATGTTTGAACACCAGTCGATTTCCTACGCAAGACATAGCCCCCCTTTTTTCACAGAATTACGAAGAACTCGATCTCGCGCTTATCGATTCGTAATTGCTGAATCGATTCAACGGCGCGACCTAGTTTGATCACACCCGACTAATCCAACCTATCCGGACTGACCAGTTCAGTTATCAATGTGCGGCCACGCTCTCTGCATGACAGAGAAAAGAAAAGCAGTCGTCAGACCAAATAAAATCCAACCGTTCAGCGATTCGAGGGCGCCCATTAGCTGCCATCGCGGCTCGAGAATAAGACCGCCGTGGCCGTAACTCGTCATGGCATTCAAGGAGTACAGCATCGCGGATTTGCTATCTCCCCTGGCGCCAAGAAAACGGTACGCGCTGGCCCAGATGAATCCCTCAAATCCGTGCAAAATTGCTGCCGAAAGTGCGGTTGCTCCCATGACGAAGATTGAAGCCCACGAGAAATTCCGGAGACGTCCTCCATGACCGAGCATCGATGAGACTTCATAATGGATGCGTCGAAGCCCATACGAATGGATGACCACGGTCAATACGATGAGCGGCAAGCCCCACGCCCAATCCAAGCCCCAATTATTCGTGAGAATTTCCGGGTCCATATTAGGCTCCAACTAAATTGCTGGAACCCAGCCATCGCCTGGGTTGTATTCCGGCATGGCAGCGGCTAGGTCAACGGTCTTTTCCCCCAAATCTTTTTGGTACACGGTGCCATCCTTGCCGATGACGAAGGTCATGATTCCGGAATTCCTGTAGTCTGCTGGATAAGCAAGAATCGCGAACCCGCCGGTCATTTTTCCGTTTTGGACGAACTCCTTCGCACCTCCTGGAGCTTTGTCTCCTTGTTTGGTGAGAATTCGGAAATAGTAACCGTTGAACGGCTGAGGTTTGTCGCCGGAATTGGTGTACCCTGCGGCCTTGGCAAAATCACCAAGCTGGCCGAGTGGGCTCGGGGTCTGACCTTCCGGCACATGCCAATACAATCCGTTTTGCTTTCCTTCGTCAGCGACAAACTTCTGCGCGAACTGGTGTGCCGTGTCACCGTCGTGAGTCTGGCTGAAATATTGTTGCTGTGCGTCGGCGATAGCATCGCAGGCAGCGATCGCGGTCAACTCGCCGTTGCCGACGCGGCGCGCAATGATCTCGTCCTCTCCGGCAGCAGTGTCGAAATACCATTGGCCGCTGGAGTTCTGCTTCAGCGGAATAGGAAACGGATAATTGTCTGCCCCAACATAGAGCATCTGTCCGCCTATTTTAAGTTTGACCCAGCGATTCATTTGGTTGTAGGCAGCAACAAAGTCTTGCGCGGTATCCTTGTCCTTTACGGCGTCGCCAGAGAACAGGACATCCTTAGACTCTGGGCCAAAGGTGGCGAGCCACGCGGCCTGATCGCCGGACTTGGCGGCGTCCAGAACTGCGGCTCCTGCCTCGGCTGGCGAAGCAAATGTCTTTTGAACGACTTTGGTGTCTGATGCTTTGTTGCAGGACGCCAGCGAAGTGATCAGCGCGAAAAAAAACAAAAATCCCCAAACACGTTTAGACGGAATCTTTTGGTTCGAAATTAAGCGCTGCATGTGCCCTCTCCCTATCTTTAGAATCTGCGGTCCTTGTGTCGTCACCAGGCGGCTCAGCGCCGACCGCCGCCGCGAAATCCGCCGCCACGAAATCCACCGCCGCCGGCACTACCCCAGCCGCGACTGCTATCGGCTCGCGACGACCAGCCACCACCGCCGGAATCACCAAATCCACCGGAGTGCCCGCTCATGCCGCTGAACGCATTCGATCTCCCACTGCTGTCGCCGGAATGCTGCGACCATGAATTCGAGCCCGAAGAATGATTGGAATTAAAGCTCTGGGCATTTTGCTTGTTCACGTTAACCGTGTTTCCGCTTACGTTTTTGTTATATGTGTTGCTGCTATTTTTGTAATTGCTGTTGTAGTTTGAGTGGTTGTAATTGTTGTAGTTATTGTGGTTGTAGGAGTTGTTGTAGCCATAGCCGTTGTGATAGCCGCCGTTGTAATAGCCGCCGTGCCAAGCAGAGTTTCCGTAGTAAGCGCCGCCGTGATACACCACTGCAGTACCATGCCAGCCACAATTCCAACTGCTATATCCCCAGCCGCAGCATCCGCCGCTCATCATGGCGCCCACCGCGATTCCGGCTCCGAATCCGATGATTCCTGCGGCAACCACCGCGCCCGGGGTATAGGTGTAGGCCGGAACTACATACGGGTAACCGTAGACAATTGCAGGGTTGTACTCCGGAACGTAGACGACTTGAGGGTTGGCTGGTTGGATGACGATTACCTGAGGCGACTGTTGAACCACCGTAACTTGCGGCGTTGTTTTTAGATTGCCCTTCGCCTTGGCTTGCGCGCGCAACGTCTGGACCGCTGCCATCACTTCAGCTTGCTGGTTGTGAAAGGCCTGCCCCAGAGATGAAGTCCAACTGAGATTTTTCGCCATGTTATCGAGCACGGAAGGAAATTGTGTGAGCGCTTTCACACTTGCATCCCAAGATTGTTTGTCAACCGCTTGCATTAAAGCACTTCCCGTCAAACTCTTGTTCTGCTGTACCCAGTAATCGGCAATCGCAACCTGATCCGGAAAAGTAGCGGCGCTGAGAATCTGGGCCACCAATGAATCCGGGTACAGCGCAATTGGCGCCACTAACGATTGAAGCTCGGTCGCGGCTAAAGGAGCAGCTTCACTCGGGCTTCCATTGTCGTCAGCCGGAGGTGGCGTTAGGCTCTGGTAACCGTAAGCCATCTGTGATGATGACGTAACAAAAGCCAAACCGAGAACTACTGAAAATATCTTCTTCAAATTTTTCGAGATCATTAGAACCGCTCCCTTGATGTGACTGCCCCTCTAACGACACCGGCGTTCGAGTCGTTCGCTCAAACGGCCGCTCCGTTCACGGATGCGATTGCTTTAGCACGGCGAGGGCGGCCTTGCGAGCCGCCCTCCGGTGTTAGTTAGCCGCCGCCAGGGACCGCCTTCGGCATTTTATTGGGATCCAGCGCGGGCACCGGGTTTTCCGGATGCTGAAGATTCGGTATCAAGTCGTTCGAGGCACCGCCTGGGGAGCGCTTGATGCTCGGATACTTCATGATGGACTTGTCGAAGTCGACCAGCACCGGCGCATACAGCGCTCCGGCCCAGGAGTTTTCTTCGCCGGAATACCTTCCCGGGGAAGTGGTAATTCCACGGGTTGGCACGGCCCCATTCATGACCATGTCGTATCTCTCATAGGGATCCATGGTGAGGTTATAGAACGCAGGTAAACTCAGGTTTTGATCGGGTCCCAGCCAGGACTCCTTCGCCGTCCACATGAATTTCCAGGCGACGTTCACCCACGGCTCTTTGGGATCTCCGGCGAGGTCAACGCGGAGAGCATTGAGATTTTCGCCATCGATAAAGACCCACGACCGACGTGCGGAGTGTTGTGCCTTGCCTAGAATGTAGGCGCTGTTGTCAATACTGTCGAAGTAGATGGGTTTGCCGGTGTTGTCCTGCCATTCGCCATGGGGCGGCGGCGTGAGGCCAACCATCCTGGCCAGCGTTGACCAGCAGTCAATGTGCGACATCATTTCGTGGTATTGCACCCCGGCGGGGATGTTGTTCGGCCACCACATAATGGCCGGGACACGCCAACCGCCTTCAAACGCGGTGCCTTTTTCGCCACGGAAGGGCTGGGTTCCGGCGTCGGGATAGGCGTCCAGCCACGCGCCGTTGTCGGCTGTCAGGATGACGATCGTGTTGGGCGCATCCTTGCGGATTTCATCCATGACTTTGCCGATGTCAGCATCCATCTCCATGAGCGAATCGGAGTAGTCACCGAGATGCGACTTGCCGGCAAAATCCGGCGCCGCATGGGTCGGGTTATGCATTTTGATCCAGTTAATGTCCATGAAGAACGGCTTGCCGCCATTCGCGTGCTGCTTGATATAATCCACGGCGTAGTCGGCCTGCCGTTCGTCCATTGTCGCCATGTAGGCGTAGTCAATCGTGGCGACCCGTTTTGCGGGCTGGCCGGCCACACCTTCCCACTCGCTCAAGTTCACAATGTCATCAAACATCGCGTTGAATTCCGGGTTATAGGACGGGAACCACGGATGAAACCACTTCGAGGTGTCTTCCCAGGTGTAAGCGCCCGCATAGTAGGCGGCGAACTCTTTCATCTCGTCGAAGCCGTGCTCGATCGGGTAGGAGCTCGCTTTGTCACCCAGATGCCATTTGCCCGAGAAGTAGGTCAAGTAGCCGTTCTTCTGGAAGAACTCGGCGATGGTCGGCGTTTCCTTTCGGAGGTAGTTCTCGTCACCCGGAACCACCACGACGGAGAGCGCCGTGCGGATGGGAATGCGCCCGGTCATGAACGAAGCCCGGCCCGCCGTGCAGCTGGCCTGGCCGTACCAGCTCGTGAACACGGCGCCCTCCTTGGCGATGCGGTCGACGTTTGGAGTCGGATGGCCCAAGGCCGCGCCTCCCCCGTAGGCTCCGAAGTCGCCCCAGCCGGTGTCGTCGGTCATAAGCACAACGATGTTGGGTTTTTGTTGTGCCGCTACGCGGGGCAACGCGGCAAAGCCCCCGATCAGAAATACTCCGAGGACGAAAGCTGCCCTTTTGATGTTTTTCATCGACTGTCTCCTTTTCATTTACGGCATAAATTAGTTCATACCAACTTGGCAGTGAATGGCGACGTTCGGCGTAGCGCTCTCCGGTTATCCACAGAGCCGGAGAGGGCGAGCGACCATTTACAGCTGTTCGTTCAAGCCGGTGTTAACAAGAACCTTCACATCGACCCTACGGTTCAGCGCGCGTCCTTGTGCATCGGTGTTTTCAGCCGCGGGGTGCGAAGCTCCGTACCCAGCCGGGACAACAATCCGCCACATCGGTACGTTCTTCACGTTACGCAGATAATCCGTAACCGCAGTCGCCCGAGCGTCATTTAGTCTCTGGTTCTGTTCTTTGGTGCCGGTACTGGACGCATACCCTGCAATCTCAATCATGTAACCACTGGTGGTCTTGGCGACATCGGCCAGATTGCTAAGGTCCGCTTTGGCCGCATCGTCGAGGGTAGACTTGTCCGGATCATAGTAAATTCCAGCCTCCGCCACAACGGTATAGTCGGCGAGATCCGATACCCGCTGATTTACCTTCGAGATGGCGGCCGCATCCATTACTCCAATGGCGCCAGCCGTTCCAGCAGCCGCTTGGTTGGCCGATACCTGAGCCTGATTTGCCGAGGACTGGGCCTGATTGGCGGACGACTGTGCGGCCTGAGCTCCCGACACTCCTTGATTAGCAGTAGACTGAGCCTTCTGCGCGGCGGCCTGATTGGCAAGGATCTGCTGCTCTTCCGCTACTTCAATGGCGAAATCATCGGGGCTAAACGTAATCTTGCTGGCAACGAGTCGTCCCTTCGCATCTCCAACTCCTTCTGCCTCAATTCCCAAGCCCGGCACCATGGCCGTGACGTCCATGTCGGATTTCCGAAACTTAAACGAGGCATACCGCGTAGCACAAAACTTGCACGGCATTTCGTAAGTTGAATTTCATGGGAGCCTCCTTGGCGTTCTTTCTATGTTTTCTCGCTGCGGGTGGCTATTGTTAAAAGTGACAGCCCATGTTACTTTCTCGTGCCACGTGCCTTGCAGGAACTAAAAGAGAGAGCGCCAAGCATCGCCTTGTCGAAAACTATTCCTGCAACACGTGCCAGATTTTGCGTGACGTCATATTTTGGAATCTGGCCGGGTCAGAATTATTTGGGGATCGACGGCCTGGAATTGAGTCGGGCCGCGCTCCGTTAATTCGAATGATTCTTTAGCGTCGTGGAGATCGACAACCGCAGTCGGTTCCGGTTACAGCGTGGAGGTCGCTATGTTGTTACGTGCTGTTATTTAGTTACGACGATTTCCGCTTCCTTGGAGTCGCACATCCCGTAGATGGCTCCCGCGACGCAAGCCCCTACTGAATACTTAAAACACCCTGGCCGCCTTGCCACCACCGAAATAGAACGATCGGAGCCGCCGATGATCACTCCGTCCGGTGTGTCAAACGGTGAAGAATCTCCGAAATCCAGGACGAAGCCGGTTTTCTTTGACGTGCTTTGCCACGTAACAGTTGTGCCAACCTTTATGCAGAACGGCGCATTCGCTTTTGCGTCTGAAATGCTGGGAGTGACCGAAGCGGAATCACTGGTGCGTTTGACGTCCGCAAGACACGGAGTAGAACTGGATCCGCAGCGGGTGCTGGCGTTGCACATGCTTCCAGGGTTGGTTTCTGAGCAGAGATACTTATTATCGTCACTGCGAAGTTCTTTGGCCGTCACGTAACCGGCCATCAATGTGAGCGAAAACAGAATCAGACCGCTCCACATCGCAACACTATGCTTTCTCTTCATAAAGACACCTCATTTCCAAAGCGATTTTGATGCTGACTGCGCTAGTTGACCCCGGGTGTTCCTTTCCAGTCGAGTACGTCCACAAGCTTCCAGGAGTTTTGAGTCAGATCAATTTGCAACTGGCCTTGCTTATCGATCACGAGTTGCGCGGCCGGGAACAAAACGCCAGTGCTCTTGCTTCTGTCCTGTTCGTTTATGTCGATCTCTCCGCCAGTCAAGTTGAAAGCCTGTGATTGCGAGTCGGTCCAAGCTTCCACGAAGCTAATCTGCCTATTAGTGACAAACCGGATTTTCCTTCCGGTGGGCGTTGGGATCATGCGGATGAACGCGACGTCAGCGGAGTGCCGATAACATCCGCGGGATTGATTACCACGACTTCGACTTCATCCCGTCAGGTTCAATTCGCGTTAAAAATCATTTGGTGAACGAATGTAGCCATCCGTTGCGCGCCCTGAATTCTTCAACCCGTTTGACCGCGTGCACGCTGCCCCTCCATACCCTACATCGCCGCGACGCCCATTGCGTGCTGACCCTCTTTTATCCGCATTTGCCGGGCGCTGGAACAAATTCAAGACGGCGGGCTGTCCGACGCCAGTTGACGTCTTCGCAGATGACGACAGGTTGACAGTCTGCTTGAACGAACAAATACCGCCGGCATCGCAAGACCAGGAGCACACGGACGACCGTCTTTTGTCCTGCGGTCGCCCTTGCCCTGGCATCGATCTGCAGGTCACAGACGATTCAGGGAAGCAAGTCGAAGTTGGAAAGCCTGGCGAATTAGTGGCTCGCGGCGCCAACATCATGCGAGGCTACGGGAATAATCCGGGCGAGACTGCGCTCGCATTTCGAGATGGCTCGTTTCGCACCGGCGATATCGGCTATCAGGATTCCGAGGGATACTTCTACATTCTGGACCGCGCAAAAGACATGATCGTCACCGGAGGCGAGAATGTCTACTCCGGAGAAGTCGAAGCTGTAATTTACGCGCATCCGGCAGTTCGCGAAGCCGCGGTCTTCGGAATACCCAATCCCAAATGGGGCGAACTAGTGATGGCTTGCGTGGTGCTGAAGCCTGGAAGCACTCTTACAGTTGATGACCTGATCGCCTTCTGCCGGCGAAGCCTCGCGAGCTACAAGATTCCGCGGCGCGTAGAGTTTTCGGAAACGGAGCTACCGAAAAGCGGGTCCGGCAAGATATTGAAAAGAGTTTTGCGCGAACGCTTCTGGGCTCATGAAACGCGTGCGGTCAGTTGAGGCACGCACACCAGAATCCTGCCCCAATCCTCGGATTTCTATCTCGCAATGTCGCGTCGAGTTACCCGGAACAGATGCGGTGCACAGCGCGGCGTCCTCTTGCCCCGGGCGGCTCAAAGCATGCTAAAACATCTGCTCAAGAGGCAGGCGTGCCCCTCACCTATGAGCGTCTGCGTCACCACGGTGACTCGCTGTTCACTTTGTGGCTTTCTGTTCGATTGAAAAATGCTTTAGAATGAGGATAATCTGCGGTGCGCCCGTAGCTCAGGCGGAGGGTCGCGTGATTCTAGTGCCACACAACTTTCTTCTGTGTGACGCGCGATACACCTGAGAGTCTCACGCATCCGGTTGTCACCCGTGCCGCCTAAAACTAACGCACAAGAACCGGATCATTGGCCTTATCTGCCCCCTTTTGCCCCCGCGAGAATTTGCTAAGTATCCATCCATCAGGAAGATGGTTGGTAGGGGCGGTGGGGATCGAACTAAGAGCGACGCTGAAAATCCGTAAGTTATTGATTCTATTAAACGCGAAAAACGCCAAAAACACCGGATTCGCCCAACCGAGGTACACGCGGGGTACACGGCTACAGTGGGTCCGGGACGCCATGCAGATCCGCCGTGAGTTTGGCCTCTCGAAGCGCATTGTCCAAAGCCTGACGAATGCTGTCACGAAAAACAGTATCGGCCGAATTCATGAATTGTTCCATGAGGCTACGAAGGTCTTTGGCAAATTCGAGAACTTGGTTCTTGAGGTGATCTGCCCCATCCTGTCCAAAACCGCCACTGTGGACCGAACGATTGTAGACGAGGTGGAAGACACGCTTGTTCGCGGGCTTATGTGCAGACATGTAGGTTCGGTAGAGGCTGGTTTCGGACGGGCGCCACACGGGATCCGGTGTGAAATCGCGGGCCCGTGCGTCATCGTGTTGTCTTCCGTTAGAGTAGAAAAATTCGTAGAGAGCCCGGGCTTGTGCCAAGCTGGTAAACATCGCGAGCACATCCTGATTGCCGCAGCGGTGCGGTTGGTCTCGAGAGGCGCCCCAAGTCACCGCGCTAACGAACAGCCACCTGAGAGCGTCGTACAAGTCCTCCGTCAAAAATGCCTTTTTCGTCGCTTCATCCAACGGTCGTACCGACACTCCCCTCTCCTCTCGGCATTAAGGCAAGTTATTCAGCCTTCCGCACTCCGGGCAGTGAGGCTTTCGTCCGGTTCCCTCACGTGGCTCTGAAATCTTTCTCCCTTCGGCGCACATAGAATTGTCGTGATACACCGTTGATTCCTTTGAGTGCCACGGTTTTCCTTTGGCTTTCTTGGACATGGAATCCCCCTTTTCGCCACTAGCGTACGGAAGCGTCGCCGGGCGACTGGCTCTTTTGTTGTGCACCCTTGATCCAGAGCCCGACGGACGTGCTGCCGTCGTCCCCGTGAATCAACGCGAGGTCTCCAACAATGTCCAGCCCGTCCATTACACGGATCAGCCCAACGATGTTAGCCGACTCTGCTTTCTCCGGCGTCGGGAACGCCAGCCGTGCGATCTTGTATTCCGACAGAGCCGCGGTATGAAAATTAATCGCCGTCGTGGCATAGAAGGTCAGTGTGCGATTTTGGTCTTTGTCACTCCAAAAAACATTCGTAAGTAGAACGTTGCGCGCCCGAACCAGCCTGCACAATTGAGATATTACATTTGTCCCAAGCATCGAGCTTCACAAGCGCCAAGCAGCGTTTGCCAAGTTCTGATTTATCGCAGGAGCCGGTTATGTCCTGAAAGTTCGTGGCTCTCTGGCGCAAAATCAGTAGTGTCTGTTCACCTGTAGCTTGGCCTCGGTCCTTGTCGGTTTCGGCAATCTGTGCCGACGCGCCTAGTGTGAGCAGCACAATCGCTAAGAATCCAACCGCTGCATATTTCATTGCTGTGTCCCCCCTATTTCTTAATTGCGAACCAGACCGTCCGCGTGACCAGCAAATCGGGCACCCAATTCCTTACGGGACTTCAAGCGACCGATGAGGCCGCGCTCGGCACCGTTGCGGCTTTTGCTTCCCGAATCCCAGATTGGATGTCTTGCTCGAAATCCAAATGTGGAACCATGGAAGCTGACGCCGCTTGGTAAAACCTCAATGCTTCGTTTGGACGGTCTAATCGTTTGAGCAAGATTCGAGCGGCACCAATCTGCGCCATAAGGCCCTGCCGCTCAGAGGGATGGGCAGCGAAAAGTTCAAGGTATTCGGAGAGCGCCCGCTGATAGTCCTTCCGTTCCTCTGCGACTCGGCAAAGCTCCAGCCAAATGGCGGGAGGCATGTTGCCTCCACCCAGGTTGAGGAACTCCTCGTAATCCTGCCACGCCGCTTCATACATCCCTGCTTGCAAATTTAGCGCGCACACCTTGCGCGTCGCTTCTCGGCAGGCGGGAATTTCGTTTTTCCGCCAATGAACGATCCGCAGCAAGCTCCAGGCACCGTGCGAGCCAGGCTTCCGCGCCAGATACTGGTTCAGGATCACGGTGGCCTGATCAAGCTTGCCATTTTCGACCAACTCGCTGGCAACATTAATCTCGGGATCGATCGTCCACGTGATTTTTTCCTCGATCGCCTTGTTCGCTTTGTGTTCTAAGCCCGAGTAGCGCACACCGAGGGCAGCAAGAGCGCCAAAAGCGAATCCGCCGACATGCGCCCAATGCCCAATGCCATCGCTCTCTCCGGTAATCCTCCCATAATAAATCTCCATCCCGAACCACAGTGGCAAAAGCCAATAGGCTCGCACCGAGACACGGCAGAAACCCGATAACCAGGAGCCGAAGATCCACATCAGCCTGATCTTCAATTTTGGAAAGCGCACTAAAAACGCCCCCATCAGAGCTGCGATAGCACCCGAAGCCCCCAGCGATGGAATGATGCTTCCGGGATTCGCCCAGCCATCAAGTTGCGTTGAAACTACGCCGGCGACGAGGTAGAAGATCAAGTAGAGCGGACGGCCCCAAACGTCTTCCAATACGAATCCTGCCAACCACAAAAACCACATGTTGCCGATCAAGTGCATCCACCCGGCGTGGAGAAAAGTGGAACTGATATACGTGACCGGTTTGGGGTGGGCCGGAATGAAGGCGTACTGCTGTGTGATGGAGGAGGCCGCTAGCTGGGAATACTCGGTCGCAAGGGAATCCATTTCTGTTTGCAATTGTTCTGGATCATCCAGGCTCCGCATCCGAGTATCCCAATCGTCAATTGATTTAGAGCCGGAACTCTGAAAGTTCTCCCAGTCAGACGGGTCATGTTCCTGGAAATCTGTGACGAACTGCTGAGCCTTGGGCGGCACGGTCAGCTCGGGATGTCGGGCCGCGAGGACCAGAACGTGTAGTTCCACAGGCCAGAGGGCGTCATCCTGTCTATCCATAGCCCGGTAAGTGCAGAGAAAGATCAGGAGATTAGCCAGAATCAAGCCGAGCGTGATGACCGGCCAGCGCCGGGCCGTCATGTTCTCGTGTTTGATGGGGAAAAGCATGCTTACCTCTTTTCTGTTATGCCCTACACGGAAAGAATGGACGCGGCAAACCGGTGCCCTGTCCTATAGCCCTTACGCCGCGGGACCACGGGGCCCCCGCTCTTTGGATATCGTGAATCGTACACCGTGACATCGAGGAGGCGAATATGCTTCTCGTAGGTGTCAGCATCCATCAGCATGAGTTGCCTTCCTTTCGCGCAAGCCTTGCTGGAGTTCGCGCTACCAAAATCTCCTACACTCTCGCCGTTAGTCGTTTGGCCCACATGCGTTCTTGTCCTCGGCTGAGTCCATGTAGACCTGTTTTTCTCCATAGATGGCGTGTTCTCGGGCGGTCAAAGGCAACAGGCGGCGCCTAAACTGTTGGAAGCCCTCGGGGGTCGCGACATCAGAATGGATGAGAAGGTCACGCTTCTCGACCTCCAGGGCCAGGTCCCGATCTGCCATCTCACCCATTTTGACAGCCGACAGGATGCACGAGGTCTTGTAGCTAGCGGCTACTTGCGCCATCAGCTCGGTCGCATGCTTGTTCCGCATGACGGCCTGATCGAGAATTGGGGATTCGCGCATCTCGATCTTTTGTAGGTCTTCTATATAGGTGGAAGCATTAGTTTCTGCGTCCCACTGTTCCATCAATCGGGTCGACTCCTTCGATTCTTGATTGGACTCTGCGACCAACGCGTTGGCCTGGTCGACCGTCATGCGGGAGGGGTTTGCGTTCGCTGTTGCCATCGCAGGTGTCGGGCCAGGTTTATTGGCCATGACACTACGCATTTCGACAATTGCGAATGCTGCTACCATCAACAATATCCATAGCAAACTTGACTTTTTCATCTCGCCTCCTTTACCAATCCACTCTTTATAAATTGATACTCGCTGTTCTCGCTTCCATTCGAGTTGGTAGCATCGACAGCAATTTCATGACCAACGAAAGGACTATGTTTGCGTCGATCCCACATTTGCCATGGATCAAGGACTCACCGCAATAGGACTGTGCTAGTTGAATTACCCCTTCACTTCTCCGTCCAATGTCACGGATCGTGAAGTTAATGATGCGCGATTCAAGTGGAGGGACAAAAGCTAGCTTCTGACGACGGATTCGGGAAAACAGCGGCGATTATTGATCGTTCGCCTTCTTGTGCGACCGGATGAAATCAATCGCGGTATCTTTGACGCCTGCGTATGCCTGCGGCTTATCTTTCTTCATCGCATTCGACATTGCACGGAGTTCTCCATGGAGTCTCCTTAACAAAGCCCGGTCGCGGGTTCGCCAATTCCGAAGCCGACCTCCAGACGGCAACCACAACCTTTTGCGCGCCACTTGGACGATTCATTCCCGGCAGCCAATTACTTTGGATACTCCCGCAAGACCGTCTCGATTCGACTCATAGTTGTTGACGACCACAACAGAGGCATTTGCTCCAAGCCCGTGACCGTTGCGGCGCTCGGATATTGTTTCCGAATTATTTCGAGTAGCTTCCGCGCCTGCTTCTTATCCCCCGAATAGTAATCGGCGAGTGTAAAGCCCCACATTAGATCCACCACCTGAACATCGGTTAGCTGGTTCCAGGTGGATGAAACGAGCTGATACGATTTGGAGAATTCGCGAAGGGCAAGCTGAAATTGGTTGGCATCAAGTGCTGCCCAACCATAATTGGAATGCGAAGTGTGATCGCTCGGAAACTCGTTCGTCAGACGCTCACAATAGGACAAGGCGTTGGCAGATTGCAATGTACCGTAGTAATAGAGGCATCCCGACGAAAGCGCGATGCCAGAGTTAGGATAGAACTGTTCGATATCGTCGAATCTGCGCTTGGCTTCTGTGTCGTCGCGTGAAAGCAAAGCAACGAACATGCCCTCGTTGAGTAACTGTGCATCTTCAGGGACGGCAGTTAGACCTAATCTTATCTGGTCTCTGGCCTGTCCTATTTGAGAGGCGCGCAAATAAAGATACGTTGATCCAAGATAAGCAGCCGCGTCAGGGAAATCGTCCTTTTCAGCGGCGGCGTATTCGGCCACGGCCCGATCCGGCTGGTTCTGCTTGGTCGCATCATTGGCATTTGTGATGTGAACCCAGAAATCGTCCGCGTTAACTCCCGCCGCCTCCCGCACCCATCCAGAGAGAGTCTGCGCTGACGTGAGTACCTGAAGATTGGGGTCTGCTCTGCGAGCCGCGTCAAGATTCGATTGAGGCACATCCCAGATTTTCCCCTGTGAATCCTGAATACGGATGTAACTGGAAGCTCCGTGATAGGCGATACCTGTGAGGACATTTACCGCGGTCTCGTTGTTTGGATCAGTATCAAGCGTGGCCCTTGCCATAGGCTCCGCCTGGCGATAGTCGTGGTTCGCATAGTACAACAGCGCAAGCAGCGGCTGATCACCAGCACCCGGTGACAAGCGGTAAGAGGTTTGTTCCTCAGTCAACGCTTCCTGAAATCTGCGGGCCTCAAATAGAGCAATCGCGTAATAAAAGTGAGCCAAGGTATCGTTTGGATCCTGCTTCACTGATATGGTGAATTCACTGAGAGCCAAATCAAGATCACCTGTGCGGCTGAGTAGTTCACCTTCTAATCTGTGGACCACCGCCGCGTCCGGGTTCTTCTCTGCCAATAATTGAATCGCGGTCCTCGCTTCATCAAACTTCTTCTTCGCAAGTAGAGCTTCAATCTCCTTGGGGTCGTCGACTGTTTTGCCGCCGGATGCATCTGTAGGCTGGTCAGGATTCTGCTTCGCCCATTGATCCAGGGGAAGAAGTACGAGCTGGGGCGTCCTCAACAAACGCTTTAGGTCGCCAATGCCGATTGAAAAGTAGATACCCGAAGCATTCGAAAGCATTGACGTGGTAATCCCTACAACGCGTCCCGCGCGGTCAATAAGTGGCCCTCCGCTGGAGCCATGTGCGATCGGCGCGGTAGTCTGAATCAGGAATTGCCCGTCTGAATTTCGAAAGGCGCTGACTATCCCGTTTGTCAGGCTCAGTTCTAATCCCTCCGGTGCACCGAGGGCATAGACTGCGTCTCCCTGTTGGAGGGACAACTCGTCCCCTAGTGCGAGCGGAGAACGATCACCAGTCTCAACCGCCGCAATTAGTAAGTCTTGCTGAGTGCTGTCAGCGACGACGCCAGAGACGCTTCTGATATCTCCGTCCGAGAACACGACGTTTGCCTTGTCCATTCCCGCAAGAACATGGTGATTTGTGGCGATCCTGTCGCGCCCTACGACGAAACCTGAACCTAGTACCTGGCGCTTACCGTCCTGACTGGCTGCGAAGATGACGACAACGGAAGCACGCGCTCGGGAGAAAATCTCCGAGCCGCTCAACATGCTGCTGGATTGGCCGGATGTCGGCTGGCTCGACGGTTCAGCTTGATGGGATTGATTAGGCCCAGGGCTCTGTTGTGCCCAGGCCGGAAACGCGAACGAAACAGCCAGTATGATTGCTAGAGCGCGTCCCATCGGAATTCTCCATTAGCGTTTGTTTAGGATCGCCGGGACAGGCAAATAAGGCGATAGTACTTGCCGTGAGTACACGTAATTCATCCGACACAACCGTTTACTCTTGAGAATAGGTACTGGTGGTCTATTCCAGTGGTGCCAGGAAGCGCCTAACTTTCTAGACTAGGTTGTGGCTAGATTCCTATGAGTCGCACTGAGGAGAGACCTGAAGATGAATCGCTTCATACGGACCGCGGCAATGCTGTTGGTGCTTGGGATTCCAAGCGTGGCCCACGCTCAAGAACTGACAGTCGTGGCCGCCTCCCACCACACTCAGGAGTACGACTACAACGTCAACTCTGCCGCAACTTCGAATACGAACTGCAATGTCTACAGCTCGTCGGTGAACTGTAATACAACCTCCTATGGAGGAGGAACGGAGACTCGCGCTGTCTACACGCTCACCGAGGTCGTGAGATCCAGCGACGGAATCCAGTACACACTGTCAAGAACAGCCCGATGGCGTTGGAGTTCCACGGACTGGCTCAACGATGGAGAGTCGTTTGACGCCGAAATTAAGGGCAAGCACATGTACATCAAGTGTCGAAAGGGCGGCAATCAGGGAAAGAAGGAAACTCTTAAGTACGACATCCTCGACATTCGGCCTGTTCCTCATTGATCTCAAGATTTCTAGATGGGGATATCATTCGCTTAGACTCCGGTCGAGAAGT
>CAWDRE010000007.1:0-45844 GCA_963804655.1 uncultured Acidobacteriota bacterium
AATGCCGCCTTTTGCCGCCTCGTATTTTTGTAAGTTCGCCCGCTCAAAAAGATATGGCGGAAGCGTGTGGGAGTCGAACCCACCATCCTGGCCGCTGAGGACAGGATCAATGGCTTTGAAGGCCACGAGGATCACCGGACCCTTTTCGCCTCCAGATGAGAAACGCTGCGATGCCGCAGCGTCAGGGCGTCGCGGCGTGGCTTGCGCGCGTGCGCCGACGCGTCCACGAACGCCAAATATGCTGCGCAATCGCAAGGGACAGCTGCTGCGTTCAGCCTATATGATCGCCGCTTTGCGCGCGCAGAGATTATAGGGGCGTTGCGGCGGTGCTACAACTTTCTGGGTGACGAATCAGGCCTTGGGGGCGGCGGTGGCGAATTTCTTGCGGGCTAGATCGAGGAGCTTGGAATCCGTGCAGACTTCGTAATAGGCGCGGGTGCCCTGCGTGCCGATTTTGGCGCCGGGCAAGAGTTGGTGGACAAATCCCTTGCGAACAACCACAGGCTCGAGCGAATCGCCGAGCGGCACTTCGCCAAAATAGAGTTGCACGCGCTCTTTGCCCCAAGGCATCGGAAAATTTCCTCCCATGGGCGACATGGCAATTTCGGCGCTGAGCTTTTGAAATCCTTCTTCGTTCAGTTCGATGCCGTTGAGATTAAAGCGCACCAGGAGTTCTTCGCCTTCGTCTTCCGCGGCGTCTTCCATCAAAGGTTGCAGCAGGAAAACATTGAATGGCGAAGGATTATTCAAAAAGAGGCGCTTGGCTATTTTTGTGCAGCTGGAGAGACGGTCCGACAAATTCAATGCGCGCGAAATCATAATTTTCGATTCGCCGTCCATCCACAGAGACGGCGCGGAATCCTGGAAGGCCACGCCCACGCCGATTTCAAGCTGGGGCAAGCCGGTGGACTTGGTGCGCAAGTTGTAGGCTTGGGTTACCGCGAGGATTTCGCGCGAGAGGATGCAGGCGCGGGCGACACCGCGCGTGGTGGCGCGGGTGGCTTCGGTTTCATAAATGGCGAGAATGATGGCGTCGCCTTCGATAAATACGGTGGCCGCGCCATAGCGCTCGAGCATGCGCTTTACCGGCTCGTGCAGGTTCATGCTGAAATGCGACGCGGGATTCATGCCCTTGGCAAGCAGGTCCTTGGTGATGCCGGTGGAGCCGCGCACATCCGCCTTGATGACAGTGTGGTTGATGACCGGATCTTCGATGGGACGGCCTTCATCGGCGTGCAGAAATTCGTAGAGGCTCTTATTGACGCGGGAGAGTTCGCGCGCGCGTTCCGAGCGCACCAGATTGATGCGCTCCATCCAGGCGGCCACGTGCTGGTAATTCCGACGGTCGCGCCGCAGGCGCATGAGATCTTCGGCAAATTGCAGGACGGTCGCGAGTTGCTCTTCACGCGTGCTGCGGCGAATCGCGCGGGAAGCGTCGTCCAACCGCTTCATGGAAATCTTGCGCGCCGGAAACTGTTCCAGGATCGCTTCCACGCGCTTGGCCTCTTCGCGGTTTACCAACGCTTTTTTCAGCGCTTGCAAGTGGACCGGAGGGCAATAATCCGCGTAGATGCGGCGCAGTTCGTATCCGGCCAGCACGTGAAAAAGCAGGTCGCGTTCTTCAAGGCGGTGGAACCACTCTTCCAAAAGCTGCGAGCGCGTTTGCCGGGCGCTTTCGCCTTCACCCGAGGGAGCCTGCGCGTCAAAGAGGCGGCGGGCATTCTGCGGCTGATTGAGGTAGTCGCCCAGGCGGTTGCGATATTCTTCGATGCGGAAATTCATGTGCTGCTTGGCGGCGTCAATCTGAGGGCCCAGCTCTTCCAGGGTTTTCTCGGCCAAGGCCAGTTTTTTGCGCAGTTCCGCAATTTCAGCCTGAGAACCCGGCGTGGAGCTGCCTTTGCGCTTGAACAGCGAGGGGAACAATCCATCGCCATCGCCGGAGCGTCCGGAGGCTTCCTCAAGCTCTTCTTCCATGCGGGCGATTTCGGTACGTTTCTGGCGGGCTTGCTCCAATAGGCGTTCGTGAGCTTTACGGGCTTTACTGAGATCGTCAATGTTATCGCCGGTCAGGACAAAATCACGGAGCAGGTCCAGGAGGAGCGTGTCGAAGACTTCAAACCGGTCAGGATCGTTGACGAAATTAGCGACCAGAACGTAGTGTTCGAGGAAAAGATGATCGTCGTTGCCGTTTTCGACGAAGAGAAAACGATTTTGCAGCAGCTCGTAGGTATCGTGAAAATCGTCGCCGAAAAGAGCGCGGCGCGATTTCGAGAGTGTGCCCTCTTCCACCTCACGCCAGATGCGGCAGAGCGTCTCGCCCACCTGGCGATAGACGTTTTTCTTGTCGGACTGAATTTCCGCGATCTTGGCGCGCATGACGTGGGCTTGTTCGCTGTGTTCGAAGTGCTCGCCGCGGGCGCGGATCCAGTCCTTGCACTCCACCAGGATGCTGGAAAACTGCACGGCGATTTCGGAAGTGAGATGTTTGATCAGCGCGAGCTGGTGCAGTGTATCGGTTTCGATGGACTGCTGAAATTTGGCGCGGGTGAGGGAGGCTTGGAGAACTTCGATCAGCAGCTTGCGGAACGCTCCGTGTTCGGGCGCGCCGGATTGCTTGCGGTCCTTGCCGTAGAAAAGGCTGATGTTGACGCACTGGCGGACCAGGTCCTGCAGATACTTCTTGGTGAAATCCACGAAGCGAGGGCTGAGAAAAACGTCATAATGGATGTTGTCCACGCCCAGGGTAAGATTCGTCAGACGGATTTCGGCGGAGTAAGACTCCAGCTTCATCCGGGCAGGATGGTCGGGCGAAGGCGCGATGCGGATATCGGGCATACGGGCGCTGCGAGACGAAATTTCACTGTAACGAGGCGAGGCGCACAGCGCAATGGCACGGTTCGTAACCGTTAATGATTTTCCGGGCAGCAAGGCTGCGGGGGGACCTTTCGATCCCGATCTGGAGGCGAATCCCGGAGGGGAGTTCGACGCTGCCCGCCCAGACGCCGCTTGGCAGGCTGCCGGTTCTACCTTGGCCGACGGGACGAGGCAAAACCAGGGGCCCTGCCTCTATTTGGGTCCCAGCGGCCAAAGATGCAGCAACGCCGCAACCGTTGGCGGATTCTGCACGCGGCATCAGCCGGGAGAGGCGAGCACCGTGTCGCGAGGGGTGTCTCGCTTGGCCGCCGCCGGGATCGGGATACTTGCGGTGATGTGGCCGGTGCTTGCCGACCTGCTCCGCGAGGTGCTCCGCTGGATTCATTCCCACTGAGTTTGCCGGCCGCAGGCGTGCGCGGGGAGAACTTCGCGCCGAAATTGAGGATTCCGAGTAGAATATCGAGCCATGTCCAAATTGATGGAAGGCAAAACGGCAATTGTTCTGGGCGTGTGGAACAAATGGAGCATCGCCTACGCGATTGCGCAGGCGTTCGCGCGCGAGGGAGCTACGCTCCTGCTCACCTATCAAAATGATCGCGCCAAACCAACGGTGGAAGAACTGGGCAACGAGCTGGGCGCGAAGGGATTCTACCCTTGCGACGTGCAGCAACAATCAGACATTGACGGCCTGGCGGAGTCGTTGAAGCGGCACGGTCACAAATTGGACGCGGTGGTGCACTGCCTGGCATTTGCCAACCACGAGGACTTGAACCAGCCGTTTTTGAACACTTCGCGCGATGGTTTCAAACTGGCTTTGGATGTCAGCGCCTATTCGCTTGTGGCGGTGGCGAAGGCGTTGTCGCCGCTGATGACCACCGGCGGCGCGATCATGACGCTTACTTATCTGGGCTCGACGCGGGTGGTGACAAACTATAACGTCATGGGCATTGCGAAGGCAGCGCTCGAGGCGGAAGTGAAATACCTGGCCAGCGAACTGGGCGCCCACAAGATTCGAGTTAACGCGATATCTGCCGGCCCGATCAAAACCATTTCCGCGCGCGGCATCAAGGATTTTTCGAAGGTGCTGGAATTCGTGGCGCAACATGCGCCGCTGCGGCGGAATACCGATATCGCGGAAGTTGCGGACGCAGCTGTGTTCCTGGCCAGCGATCTGGGGCGCGGTGTCACCGGCAACACAATTTTTGTGGACGCTGGATTCCAGATCATGGGCCTGGACCCTCCTGCGCCGCCGAAGTGAAGAGGCTTCCCTTGCGCGGAACTGCCGCCGGTTTATTCCGTGATTAGAATTCTGCGAGTGTCGTCCCCGACGTGTTCCAATTGAATCCGCACGATGGGCCAGTCCGTGCGGAGCTTCAGGCGATCCGGCCATTCGACTATCACGACGGCGCGCTCGGAAAATAGGTCTTCGAGTCCCAGCGTTTCCAGGTCGTGCTGGTCTTCAATGCGGTAAAGGTCCACATGATAGACGCGCGTACTGCCTTCGTATTTGTGAACGAGAGTGAAGGTGGGGCTGGTAACATCGTCTTCGCGCGCGGCGCCCAGTCCAGCGGCGATTCCCTTCGTTAGAGTGGTCTTCCCTGCTCCGAGGTCACCGGAGAGCAAGATCAGTGCCGGCGCTTTCAGTCGGGCGGCGATTTCGCGGCCTCGCGCAATCGTTTCTTCGGAGGAGTGCGTCAGGATTTCGCGGTCAGTCACGGGCAGACTCGGGGTCACGCATGGGAATAAAAGCGCTGGTAGGCGCGCGGAATCGCGAGGATCAGGTCGGACGCCATCAGAGGGGCTTCGTCCGTGTCCGCATAGGCAATATCACCGGCCAGGCCGTGAAGATAGACGCCAAAGGCCAAAACACGGACCCAATCGCTCGTCCCGAATTGCGCGGTCAAGCCGGAGAGCATGCCGGTGAGAACGTCGCCGGTCCCGCCCGTGGCCATTCCCGGATTGCCGGTGGAGTTTATGAAGGTCTGGCCGTCGGGCGAAGCGATGACGGTTTGATAGCCCTTGAGAATGACGAACGCGTTCCAGTCGGACGCCGATTTGCGCGCGAGTTCTATGCGACGCGCTTGCACGTCCTTAATTTCGCACCGCAGCAGCCGCGCCATTTCGCCCGGATGCGGCGTGAGGGCGAGCGGGCCTGAGCCGCTTTTTAATTCCGGGGCACGCCCGGCGAAGGCGTTGAGGCCATCGGCGTCCAAGATGATCGGCACGGTGCGCTTGCCGACGACAGCGTGGACGAATTGCTGCGTTTCGTCTTGCGTGCTGAGCCCCGGGCCGATCGCGAGCGCGCGTTTCCCTTTCACCAGCTTGTCGAAGCGCTCGTACTCGAAGCTGCGCATGGAGATTGTGCCGGCGTCGGTTGCGGGCAGCGGTTCGGTCATGATCTCCGGCGTGTGGGCGGCGACGATCGGAAGGACCGGTTCGGGAGTCGCTACGGTTACGAGCCCCGCCCCCACACGAAGCGCGGCCCAGGAGGCGAGGACTGCCGCGCCGCTTTTTCCCAGCGAGCCTGCCACGATCAGCGCGTGACCGTAGTTGCCCTTATTGCCGTCCGCGCGGCGTGGCAGCGCGAACCTGCTGACTTCTCGCGCGTCAATCCAGCGAATGTCGCTCTTCCCGATT
Source organism: uncultured Acidobacteriota bacterium (assembly GCA_963804655.1). GTDB lineage: Bacteria > Acidobacteriota > Terriglobia > Acidiferrales > UBA7541 > Palsa-295. The sequence continues at coordinate 5,512 of CAWDRE010000007.1, forward strand.
TCTTCGACCAGCTCGGGTGGCGAACCGATGTCGCAGACACAAAGTTCACCGGCGTAATCGCCGGATGCGTCGGCGATCATGCCTGTTTTGGGAGCAGTGAACGTGACTGTGCACGTTGCCTTGATGACTGGGCCATTTGCTTCGCCGGTGTCGGCTACCAGCCCCGAGGGAATGTCCACCGCGACGATGGCGGAACGCACCGGGCCGCGGCGCTGGTTCACTGCTTCGATCACTTCTGCCAGCAGGCCTACGACCGGGCCGCGCGTGCCGGTGCCGAGCAGCGCGTCAACGATAACGTCGGCGGAGGCGACGGCGGGTTTCGCGGTCTGCCAAGTATTCGAATCGCGAATGACGTGCAGCGCGCCCGAAGACTCCCGCCAGCGATTGAAATTTGTCGCGGCATCGCCGCGCAGTTCTTCGGGCGCTGCAAACAGATAAACTTCGGGTTTTGCTCCCAGATCGCGAAGTCGCCGAGCGGCGACGAATCCATCGCCTCCGTTATTTCCCTTGCCGCAAAGGATGGCGATGCGGCGCTGCGCAAAGTCCGGGCGTCGCTCCGCGATGAAACGCGCGACGGCCGCACCGGCGTTTTCCATGAGCGCAAGGCCCGGAATGCCGTGGCGCTCGGTGGAGAGCCGGTCAACCTCCCGCATTTCTTCCGCTGTAAGGATTTTCATGGTCGAGAATTAAATCCCGGGACCTCAACGCTTCTCTTGCGACAGCGTAGCGACGTATTTTGTGACCACTGCGAATTCTATCACGCGTTTGCACGCTCCCATTCGCATGGCGCCCGCTCGACGATTATTGGCCCCGGCTTGCCCAGGGTTATGACCTACGCAATAATTGCGTCGGTCTATCCGATTTCATACGCGCCACCCTCTCTCGGAGGTCCCCATGCGTCAGCCTTTGCGAGTGCGCTTCTCCCTTTTTGCCATCATTTCGATTGGCGCGATCGTGCTGTGTTCCAGCGCTCGATCGCAAACCCCCCAGACGGATTCGCCGCAGGAGCAGCAGCGGCCGCCGCAATCTGTGGACCATGCGCTAACGCGGCAGCGCGCGAAAATCGGCGTGGCCCTGGAAGGCGGCGGTGCACTGGGGCTCGCGCACATTGGCGTCCTGCAATGGTTCGAGGATCATCACATCCCTGTTGATTACATCGCTGGGACCAGCATGGGCGGACTCGTCGCGGGGCTGTACGCCACGGGCAAAACTCCAGAGCAGCTTGCGCAGTTGGTGCGCGAGCAAAATTGGGACATCATCATCGGCGGAAAGACGCCATACGAGGACCTTTCGTATCGGCGGCGCGAGGACCAACGCGCGTTTCAAAATTCGATCGTGGTCGGACTTAAGCACGGCCTTTCCTTGCCCGCGGGCCTGAACGCCGGCCAGCAGATCAGCATGTTGATTGATCGCGAGACGCTGCCATATTCAGAATCGGAGTCGTTCAACAGCCTACCTATTCCGTTTCGTTGTGTCGCGACGGAACTCGTTTCCGGAAAGGAGCACGTCTTTTCAAATGGCTCGCTGCAGGTAGCGCTGCGCGCGACGATGTCCATCCCCGGGGTGTTTTCGCCCGTGCGCGATGGCGAGAAAATCTACGTGGACGGCGGACTGGTGGGCAATTTGCCCACGAACGTGGTGCGCAAGATGGGAGCAGACATCGTCATCGCAGTGCATTTGGACGTGGCGCCCGCAAATCCGGAGGACATTCAATCGCTTTTCAGCGTGCTGGGACGCTCGATTGATGTGGTGGTCCGCGAAAACGAATTGCGAGGTTTGGCCGCCGCCGATTTGATCGTGAACGTGGACCTGAGCAAGTACAACTCAATGGACTACGACAAATCCAAGGCGATCATCGGACTGGGCGCAGAAGCCGCCCAGGAAAAGCAGCGAATTTTGGCGCCCTATTCGCTCGACGATGCCGCGTGGCACAAATATTTAGAGGCTAGAAAGGAACGCGAGCGGCATACCGTCCCCACGCCGCAGTTCGTGGAAGTGGAAGGCACGAATCCGCGCACCGCGCGGCAACTGGAAAGATTTCTGCAGCCGGTGGTGGGCAAACCGGTTGACAGCGAGAAGCTATCAACATTACTGACACGGCTGACTGGCATCGGTGGGTTCGACTCCGCGGATTACCGGCTGGCCACGCGCGACGACCAGAGCGGGCTGGTGATTACGGTGCACGAAAAAACTTACGCGCCGCCGACGCTGAATTTGGGTTTCTCGGTGGACGGCTCGGAGAGCAACGACGTCACCTTCACGCAATTGGCGCGGGTTACGTTTATGGACGTTGCCGGTTACCGCTCGGAATGGCGCACCGACGTGCAGTTTGGGAATACGTATGGCATTGAAAGCGAGCTGTACCGGCCGTTCAACGCCACGACGAAATGGTTTTTCGCGCCGCGCGGCGATGCCACGGACAACGCTTTCAAAATCTATCGAAAGAGCAATCCGGTCGCCGATTACAGAATCGGCCGTGCGGATATCGGCATGGACGTGGGATACACTTTCAGCCGCTTCACCGAAATCCGCGTGGGTTACGAGGTTGGCGATTACGATGCGAAGCTGCTTTTGGGAACTCCGGAATTTTTCTCGTACTCGGGACGGGTGGGCGATACGAGGTTGCATTTATTGACGGATCACCGCGACGATCCCATCGCTCCGCATCGCGGGTACAGTGTAAATGGGACGTTCCAGTGGTTCGATACCAATCCAGGGGCAACTGCGGCATTCCCGTTGATGCAAGCGCATGCCGATTATTTCTTGCCGCTGAAACCGACGGCGTCGGTTTTTGTGGTGGGCGAAGGCGGCACCAGTTTCGGATCGACGCATATCGGCGTGCCGCAGTTCTTCCTGGGGGGACCTGGGCGGCTGAGCGCGTACGGGACGAATGAACTTTTCGGGAACCAATACTATGACTTTCGTTTCGGCTACTTGCACGATCTAGTGACGCTGCCGCCATTCGTCGGCGGAAAGGTGTACGCGATCGGGGCGTACGAATTCGGCAAGATGTATGGCGCGCCGAACGAGAGCGGATTCCCGAATGATTTCGCTGCGGGAGTCATCGCGGAAACCGTGGTCGGGCCGTTGTTTCTGGGAGGGAGCATCGGAGATACGGGACACGACAAGTGGTTTTTCCAGTTAGGACATGTGTTCTAGTTTATTTTTCCGGGATTCCGGGAGACAAGCCTCGCTTACGATGGCGGCGGCCCTTCGTTACTCGGGATAAACAAGACGCCGCACTCCCGGAAAATCGCGTTGGCGCGGACGGTTCTTGAACCGCCGTCATTTTGAGCCGCGACACGGCGGCCGCACTGAGGCGCTTCGCTGCAAAATCCTGGAATTCAGCGGCTGAAGATCGGGAGCTTTTACAGCATCCAGCCGCCGGTCACGTTGATGACCTGGCCGGTGATGTAGTCGGCGCTATCGGAGACGAAGAATTTGACGGCGGCGGCTACGTCTTCCGAAGATGGCGGACGGCCGATGGGCGAGCGGGCGTCACGAATGCGGCGCGCTTCCTCGGCGGTGAGTTCGCGTTCGTCTATATTGGAGGGATTGATCACGTTCACGGTGATGCCGTGTTTCGCTTCTTCGATGGCCAGCGACCGCGAGAACGAAATGACCGCCGCTTTTGCCGCGGCATACGCAGAAATGGTTCCCTGCCCGAAGCCGCGCTCAGCGCCGACCGCGCCGAGATTGACGATGCGTCCCCAATGCTGCCTGCGCATGGCCGGAAGCGCGGCTTTACTGGCGTAGAAGACACTAAAAAGATTTGATGCGATAATTTCTTCCCATTCCTGCAGCGACGTTTCGGCGACCGGCTTCCAATTGAATTCGCCAACGTTGTTCACCAGGATATCGAGGCGCCCAAAGCGCTCCAGCACGGCATCAATCAGAAATTGCACTTTCTCGGGATTGGTGGCGTCCGCTTCCACCGCAAAACATTCCGCGCCCTGCGCCTGCAATTGGCGAAGAGTGTTCTGCGCGGCGGTCTTATTCATGCGGTAGGAAATGGCGATGCGCACGCCTTCCTGCGCCAGGCCTTGGGCGATGCCTTTGCCGATACCTCGGCCGCCTCCGGTGATGAGCGCGGTTTTTTGGCGAAGTGGCACGATTGCATGGCTCCCTGGGCGCCGACAGTATAATGAAAATACAGGATTTAGTGTAGGGCTGGGAGCAGCCTCTGTTCTTGACCTGAACGCGCTTTCCTGATACAAAAGGCGATTCTGTGCGGTTACTTCCCGCAATCAGCGGGCTCCCCGTCAAGGAGTTTTTCATCCGGAGGCAGAATGTCGGCAGCAGCTTGGGTTTATATGTGTGCCAAGGCACGCGCAGCGGAGGGCAACTAATGCGGTCTGCAATCATGAACCTCTGGTCACGAGGAAGCCGCGCCGCGCGCACGGGCGCGGCAATGGCATCGGCATTTCTTTTGTACGCGGCGGCGACGCACGCGCAGCCCGCGCCGGAAGCGGTGGGCGGTGAGGCGAATCTCAAGCTGCCGAACTTGTCGTCGGTAACTTTTCTGGGGATTGACGGGCACCGGCTGCTGCTATTCGGGATTTTGTTCTGCGTGCTCGGCCTGGCTTTCGGAATGACGATCTACACCAGGCTGAAGAATTTGCCGGTGCATCGCGCGATGCGCGAGATTTCCGAATTGATTTACGAGACCTGCAAGACTTACCTGATCACGCAGGGGAAATTTTTGCTGCTGCTGGAATGCTTCATCGCCGTGATTATCGTGCTTTATTTCGGACTGCTGCTGCATTACGAAGCCGCGCGCGTGATCATCATCCTGGCGTTCAGCATGGTGGGCATCATGGGCAGCTTCGGAGTGGCCTGGTTCGGCATCCGGGTGAATACGTTTGCAAATTCGCGGACGGCATTTGCCGGGCTGCGCGGAAAACCCTTCCCGATCTATCACATTCCACTAGAAGCCGGGATGAGCATCGGCATGATGCTGATCAGCGTGGAACTGCTGATGATGCTCTTCATTTTGCTTTTTATTCCGGGCGATTATGCCGGGCCGTGCTTCATTGGATTTGCTATCGGCGAATCGCTGGGCGCGGCCGCGTTACGCATCGCAGGCGGCATCTTCACCAAAATCGCGGATATCGGCTCCGATCTGATGAAGATCGTCTTCAAGATCAAGGAAGACGACGCGCGCAATCCCGGCGTCATCGCGGATTGCACAGGCGACAATGCCGGCGATTCGGTGGGGCCCAGCGCCGACGGATTTGAGACTTACGGCGTCACCGGCGTCGCGCTGATTACCTTCATTCTGCTGGGGGTCAAGAGTCCTACCGTGCAGGTTCAGTTGCTGGTGTGGATCTTCGTGATGCGCATCGCGATGCTGGTGGCGAGCGCGGCGGCATACTTCCTGAACGATTTCATCGCCAAGGCCCGCTTCGGCAACGTGGACAAGATGAATTTCGAAGCGCCGCTCACGTCGCTGGTGTGGATCACTTCCATCGTTTCGATCGCGATGACCTACGCGATTTCGTCGGTGATTATCCCCGTGCTGAACGGAGATTCGACGCAATGGTGGAAACTGGCGACGATCATTTCTTGCGGAACCCTGGCTGGCGCGATCATTCCGGAACTGGTGAAGGTGTTCACTTCGACGGAATCGCGCCATGTGAAGGAAGTCGTCTCGTCAGCGGAAGAAGGCGGCGCTTCACTGGGAATTTTGTCGGGATTCGTGGCCGGGAATTTTTCGGCGTATTACATCGGGCTGACGATGGTGCTGCTGATGTCCATCAGTTATATGGTCAGTTTGCTCGGTCTCAGCGGCTTGATGATTGCCGCGCCGGTTTTCGCGTTCGGACTGGTGGCGTTTGGATTTCTGGGCATGGGACCGGTGACCATTGCCGTGGATTCCTACGGTCCCGTGACGGATAACGCGCAATCGGTGTATGAGCTTTCGCTGATCGAGGTGATTCCCAACATCAAGCAGGAATTGAAGGCCGATTTCAATATTGACGTGAATTTCGAGCGCGCCAAGGAATTGCTGGAAGAAAACGACGGCGCGGGAAACACTTTCAAGGCCACCGCGAAGCCTGTGCTGATCGGCACGGCCGTGGTGGGCGCAACTACCATGATTTTTTCGATCATCATGGCGCTCACTAATGGGATTACCGAGAACGTAGATAAATTATCGCTGCTGCATGCGCCGTTCTTCCTGGGGTTGGTCACCGGCGGCGCGATGATTTACTGGTTTACCGGAGCTTCGACGCAGGCCGTGACTACCGGCGCATACCGGGCCGTGGAATTCATCAAGGCCAATATAAAACTGGAAGGCGTGGAAAAGGCTTCGGTGGAGGATAGCAAGAAGGTGGTCGCCATCTGCACGAAGTACGCGCAGAAAGGCATGCTGAATATTTTCATCGCGGTATTTTTCGCGACGCTGGCGTTTGCGTTCGTGGAACCTTTCTTCTTCATCGGCTATTTGATTTCGATCGCGATTTTTGGCCTGTACCAGGCGATTTTTATGGCTAATGCCGGCGGCGCGTGGGACAACGCCAAGAAAATCGTGGAGGTGGAGTTGAAGCAGAAAGGCACGCCGCTGCATGACGCTACTGTCGTGGGTGACACGGTTGGCGACCCGTTCAAGGATACTTCGTCGGTGGCGCTAAACCCGGTGATCAAATTCACCACGCTATTTGGATTGCTGGCGGTGGAGCTCGCGGTGCAACTCACAGCCGAAACTGGCGGCAATCTGACGCACATTCTTGCTGCCGCGTTTTTCCTCGTATCGTTCTTCTTCGTTTACAGATCGTTCTACGGCATGCGCATCAAGGCTGGCAACTAAATCTGGAAGTGCAGGAGCTTGCTCCCGCTTTCTCTCACGCGAGGCATGCCCCGCCTTTGTTGCAGCCGCTGTGACTTCCGACGCCGCAAAGCGGCGGCAAGCCGCCGCGCTCTCAGATGTCGGCAGAGAGTTACGCTTTGACCAGGCCGAGGAATTGGTGTGGGTCGTTGGCGAAGCCTGGGAAGACTGTTTTGAGATCGCGATCGCCGAGGTGCCTGGCGATGATTTCGCCTAGCACGCTGCGATAATCGGTGGTTACGGCGAGGTCGCGGCCCTGATTGAGTTCGCCTTCACTGAGGCCCGGCCAGCGCGTGTACACTTTTCCGCCTTTGATGTCGCCTCCCATGACCAGCATGCAATTCGCGTGGCCGTGATCGGTGCCGCGGTTGCCGTTCTCGTGAGCGGTGCGGCCGAATTCAGACATGCTGACGAAGACGACGTCGCCCATGCGGTCGCCCATATCCTGATGAAACGCGGCGATTCCCTGGCCCAGATCGCGCAACAGATTGGAAAGCTGTCCCTGCACGCCGCCTTCGTTCACGTGGTGGTCCCAGCCGCCGGAATCGAGGAACGCGACTTCCAACCCCACATCCGCTTTGAACAATTCGGCGATTTCCTGCAGGCTCTGGGCAAAACGGCTCTTCGGATACTGCGCGCCATTTTCCGGCTGGTAGGTGTCGGGATTGATTTTCTTGAGCTGGTCAACAGCTTCGAAGGTTTCGGTGCCGACGCCACGCAGCGCGCGATCCACCGTTTGCGCGTACATCGCTTCGAAACCGCCTTCCGTGGTGATCTGTGGCCCGTTCATCCTAAATTGCTTGAGGTCCGGAATGGCAATGGCGGAAGCGGAGCCTTGCAACGTGCGCGGCAGATAGGGTCCGAAGGCGACCGCGCGGAAGGGCGAAGGATTTTCTTCCGGGATTGTTTGCATGGCGCGATTCAGCCAGCCATCGTCGGTGGCTTTCAATCCCGGCGTGCCGGATTCCATGTAATCCTGCGCGTCAAAGTGTGAACGCGTGGGATCGGGAGAGCCGACAGCCTGCACGACTGCGAGCTGGCCGTTGCGGAAAAGCGGTAATATCGGCTCCAAGCTGGGATGCAGACCGAAGAAGCCGTCCAGATCGAGCGCGGCTTCGGCCCCGCCGCGTGTGGGAGCCGGAATCGCGATGGTCGGGCGCATGTGATAGTAATTTGGTTCGCCGAAGGGCACGACTACATTGAGGCCATCCATCGCGCCGCGCTGAAACAGCACGACCATTTTCTTTTTGTTGGGCGAGACCGTGCCGGCAACGGCGCGTTGCAAAAAGGACGGCAGCGCCGCCATTCCCAACATCGCGATTCCGCCACTTTTCAAGAAATACCGCCGCGAAATGGTCATTGCCGATCTCCCGTATTACCGAACCCGCCGCCGAGCGAGATTAGCGCCGCTGAAATTCCGGCGCGCCCAGCACTAAGCCAACGATTAAACCCTCATTCACTTCTTTTACCGGATCGTCCAAGCGCGCCTGCAAAATTTGCGGATCTTTCAAACGCGCTTGCAAGGTGTCCTGCGTGGATTGCGCTACCTGACCATCCAGAAATTCCTGCAGCGAACGCGCCAGCGCGGCGTTGGGATCCTTCGAAGCGTCTTCACCCAGCATGGATGGCAAATCCACAGTCGCGCCGCCCATTTTGTCGCCGGCGAACGCCAGCGAAAAATTCAGCCGGTTCAACAGCGCACCGGTGTTTACCCAGGTCTCGGATTTATCGGAATATCCGGTCGGCGGCTGGCAGAGGTACAAAGGCTCGCCCATGCGGGCAACCCATTGGGCGAGCGGCAGCGTAATCGTCACTTCCGCATTCAGCGCGCGAGCCGTGCTGGCCACCAGTTCGAACGGGGTTTTCACCTTAGCGCGGTACGCTTCTTTCGACCAGAATTCGGGCGAATAGATCATGGTCTTGAGCACAGTGCGGATGTCGCCGTCGCTCGATTCGAAACTCCTGGCCATGCGCTCGACCAGAGCCGGGGGCGGATTGTCTGAAACGAAATGGCGCGCCAACTCGGTGGAAATAAAAGTGGCCGTCGCCGGCCGGTTCGCGAGCATCTTCAGAGCTTCTTCGCCGTCTTTTTCGCCACCATAATTGAAGGTGCGGCCCATCACGACCCTCTTGCCTGTGGCGTGAATCTTTTCATCGAAAAAGAATTGCGGGTCGCGGCGCGGCTCGTGGATGGTCCAGCCGGTGAGGCATTCCGCCATCTGAATCACGTCCTGCTGGGTGTAGCCTGCGTCCACGCCGACGGTGTGCAGCTCCATCACTTCACGGCCATAATTTTCATTCAGGCCGCGCTCTTGTTTCTTCGCGGCGGCCGGCGCGGGTGCGGGTCCCGTCGCGGGACCCGGGAACGTTCCGGGAGTGGGCATCGAGCCTCCCACAAAAGCCCCCTGGTAACGCGCGCGCCGCATATTTTTTTCGGCTTCCATGCGCGCGACCGCGGCGGGGTCGGCGCTTAAATAATTGTCGAGAAAGAAGAGCATGGCGGGGCTTTTCGCGGTGGCAATCAGCAAATCCTGAAACTTGCCCATCGTGTGCGGGCGAATCGTGTCGCGTTCATATGAGGTGAGCAGCCATTTGTCGTCACCCTTGTTCGCGTACACGTTGAAATGGTTGAACCAGAAATCCTCCATCACAGCCGCGAGCTGGCGGTCGCTATAGATCGCGCGATCCACTTTAGCCATGGAAAGCTCGGCGATGATGCGGTTCGGTCCTTGCAACTTGGCAAGCTGTTGCTGAGCTTTATCCAGGTTTTCGTTGCCAGTGACGATGATTTGCGATTGGGCTTCTTGCTGCTTGGATTTCAGCTGTTCCTGCACCTGTTCCTTCGTGATTCCCTGCTGTTTCGCTACCTGTTGAGGGCGCGGATATTCCTCGAGCAATTGCTTCGACGACATCGCGAGCGTCGGATAACGCTGCAATCGCTGATTCAGCGCCTGATCGTCAATCGCTTCGGGATGCAGCTGCTGCTCGATCCATTTCTCCAAGCCCATCTGGCGGATTCGCTCTACGTCGCCGGGCCGCGGACCGTACGCCAAACGGTTTAGCGCGTGCACGATCGCTTCGTCTTCGGTGAGCTGAGTGATGGGGAGCTTGCCTTTGAATTTCTTGTCGAGGACCACGTGGTCTTGCGCGCTGATTGGATCGTCGTTATTGCCAGCGCGCGCGTGCGGCACGGCCAGAACAAGAGTCACGATGAGGATTGCGGCCACCACGACAGCGCCGAGAACGTCCATTCTCTTGCCGTCGTGAAGAATTCGCGTCTTCTTCAATTGCCGGACCTCGAGGTGCTTTGAGCGCAATAAGAGCGAAGCAGTCTGTTTCCAGCTAGTTTAACCCTGAGGAGGGGCAAAAGTTGCGGGTGGGCCCTAGTCGTTAATAATTGGCAGAAAACGGGCAAAACATAGATGAGCAAGCTCGTTAGCGGTCGAAGATACGGGCTTGTTTGCTCCCGAGCGTCAGCGATTCCCGTAATTCGGCGTTGTAAGCGGCACCGAGCAGCACCACCACGGCAGTGAGGTACATCCAGATGAGAAGACCGATGGCGGCCGCGAGACCTCCATACACCACGTCATAAGGCATGCGCCGCACGTATGCTCCGAGGACGATGTCCACGAGCCACCACAGGATCGTGGCCACGCCCGCGCCCGGCAGCAGACTTCGCACACCGCGATGTCCCGGTCGCCCGATGCGATAGAGCATCACCAGAACGACCATGGAGAGGAGGAAGACCACCGCTGCCTGGAAAACAAATCCGACCGCGTGAATCAGCAGGGGCTGCTGTCCCAATTCATGGACCAGCCAGGCACGTTCCTGCCTGCCGAAAACCGTCAGAAGGATGACGGCGAGAGCCGGGACAATCGTCAGCAAGAGCAAAATAAGCGAGCGCACATGAACGCGCCAGTATCCCGTGCGAATTGGATCTCCCTCGATGATGCGGAAGCCTTCGATGAATCCGGCCATCACTTGCGTGCCGGCGATCAGAGTGCCGCCCAGCCCGAGGAGAAACCATTTCCAGGGATGAGCGCCGCGGCGCACAAAATACTGCGTCACGATATCTTCACTGCCGGGCGGGACGATCGCTTTCAGCCGCTCGGGAAGTTCCGTGAGCGCGTCGCGGAACGCGGCCTTGCTGCTCAGGACTCCCAACGCCAGAAGGAGCATGGGGAAAAACGCCAGAAACATGTTGAACGCCACGGCCTGGCTGAGCGTGACGCAATCGGGAAAGATCCGGCCCAAGCCGCGGTATAGGAGTTTCAGTACGCGTTCCATGGATGGATGTCGTCGGCGGGATTATACGGTTAGTGACCCGGTATCGCGTGCGATTTCTTCGGGTGCTCCTTGTGGCGCACTGCTTCCGTGGCGAGGCTGAAGCGGATGGCGCGCGGATTTGACCGCGGGCCAATATGTCCCGCGAGGTGGGGGCCCAATCCAGAAAAATTCCGCGGTTTATGCTAGCCTCATATACAAAATGACAGAACTGCAGAAAGCAATTCGAGCAGCGGCAGCGCTGTGGCAGATCGCTGACCGGCAGGCGGGAGGTTTCTAATGCCTCGTATGGTGCGTTGTGGATTGATTCAGGTGCACTGCGAGTGGTCTCCTGAGAAATACTCCATCCGCGATATTTCCAAGAAGATGCTCGAGAAGCACGAGAAGCTCATTCACGACGCCGCAAAGAAAAAGACGCAGATCCTTTGCCTGCAGGAACTTTTTAACGGTCCTTATTTCTGCGCCGAACAGCAGGCGCGCTGGTACGAAATGACCGAGCCGGTTCCCGACGGCCCCAGCGTAGAACGCATGCGCAAACTGGCCAAGAAATACGAAATGGCCATGGTGGTTCCGGTGTACGAACGGGAGATGACCGGACTTTATTACAACACTGCCGCCGTGATTGACGCTGACGGAAAATATCTCGGCAAATATCGCAAGCACCACATCCCGCAAGTGGCGCCAGGATTCTGGGAGAAATTCTATTTCACGCCGGGGAACACGGGATACCTCACGTTTCAGACCAAGTTTGCGCGCATCGGCGTGTATATCTGCTACGACCGCCATTTCCCCGAAGGCGCGCGAGTTTTGGGACTGAACGGCGCGGAGATTGTCTTCAATCCGTCCGCGACGGTTGCCGGCCTCAGCGAATATCTCTGGGAACTAGAGCAGCCGGCGCACGCGGTTGCCAACGGATATTTCGTTGGCGCCATCAATCGCGTGGGCAAGGAAGCGCCGTGGAATATCGGTGAATTTTACGGCAAGAGCTATTTCTGCAATCCGCGGGGTAAGATTATCGCGCAAGCCAGCCGCGACAAGGATGAGGTGCTGGTCGCGGACCTGGACCTGGACGAAATGGACAAGGTCCGGCAGACCTGGCAATTCTTCCGCGACCGCCGGCCGGAGAGTTACGGCGAGATCACGCGCACGCATTTAGACGCGAAGTCGGCAAACGCGGCTGACTAGAAGGCGAAAGTAGAAGAGTGAAATCGGAATATGGAAAACCAGCCGGTCAGCGAGATGTGGGTTTCGATTTTCTCTTTTCCATTCTCCTGTAACAATTCGAGCGAAATTGAAGGAAGGGTCCACCCGATATGACGACGACGCCGAAGATTACGACTACACGCAGCGAGGAAGTTGTGCGCAAGCACAAGCAATTCATTTGGCCCGCGGTGACGAACTATTACCAACACCCGCTGGTAGCGGATCACGCTTCGATGCAATACCTGTGGGACATCGAGGGCAACAAGTACCTGGACTTCTTCGGCGGCATTGTCACGATCGGCGTCGGTCATTGCAATCCCAAGGTCACGTCGAAGATCAAGGCACAGGTGGACAAGCTGCAGCACACCTCGACGTTATTTCCCAATGAAGCCGTGGTGGCGCTGGCAGAAAAGCTCGCGGAAATCACTCCCGGCAAATTACAGAAGAGTTTTTTTACGAGTTCCGGCACGGAGGCCAACGAAGCCGCGATTATGCTCTCGCGCATGGCGGGGCCGAGTTACGACATCGTCGCTCTGCGTCACGCATATTCAGGCGGCTCGGCGCTTGCGAAGTCCGTCACGGCGCAATCCGCGTGGCGCAAGGGCGGCGTAATCAGCGTGGGCGTCTCGCACGCGGTGAATCCCTATTGCTATCGCTGTCCGCTGCATTTGACGTACCCATCGTGCAACGTGGCTTGCGCGAATGACGTGGAAAGCGTGATCCAGACCACGACGAGCGGCTCGATTGCCGCGTTCATCGCCGAGCCGATTCAGGGCGTGGGCGGGTTTATCACTCCTCCGCCGGAATATTTTAAAATTGTTTATCGCATCGTGAAGAATTACGGGGGCCAGTTCATCTCCGACGAAGTGCAAACGGGATGGGGCCGCACCGGAAGGAAATGGTGGGGCATCGAACAATGGGAAGTGACGCCGGACATCATTACATCGGCGAAAAGCATGGCGAACGGCGTTCCAGTTGGATTGACGATCACCACGGCCGAGCTGGCGGATAAATTCCAGGGTCTGACGATTGCTACTTTCGGCGGGAACCCGGTTACGTCGGTTGCGGCGCGCGCTGTGATTGAAGTGATCGAAGAAGAAAACCTGCGCGAGAATACGTATGTCGTGGGAGGCTACTTCCGCCAGAAGCTGGAGGAGCTGCAGCAGAAGTATCCCTTGATTGGCGAGGTGCGCGGCATGGGCATGATGCAGGCGCTTGAATTGGTGAAAGACCGGCAGACCAAGGAGCCCGCGCCGCAGGAAACCAATCAGGTGCTGGAACGCGCGCGCGCGAATGGCTTGCTGGTGGGCAAAGGCGGGATGTTTGCGAATGTGATCCGCATGGCGCCGCCGATGAACATCTCGAAGACCGACGTGGATGAAGCTATGCGGCTGCTCGACAAATCGTTCGGCGAAGTGAAACTCTAAGAACGCAAGGAAACAGAAAATGGTGACGGCTACTACGACGGATCAGCTTTGCAGGAATTACATCAACGGCGAGTGGGTGGAATCGAAGTCGGCGAAGATCGTCGATCGGCGGAATCCGGCGAACACGGATGAAGTCGTCGCGCGCATCGCGCTTTCGACGCGCGAGGAAATGAAGCAGGCTATTGTCGCGGCCAAGGCGGCCTTCCCTGCCTGGCGCGATACGCCCGCGCCGAGCCGCGGCAAAATCCTGTTTAAAGCCACGCAGATCATGCAGGCGCAAAAAGAAGAGCTGGCGCGGCTGCTGACGCGCGAAGAAGGCAAGGCCCTGAAGGATTCGCTGGGTGAAGTGCAGCGGGCCATTAACATTCTCGAATTCGCGGCGGGCGAAGCGCGCCGGTTGAATGGTGAAACGCTTACGAGCGAGCTGCCCAAGAATTTTTCTTACACGATTCGCCAGCCGCTCGGAGTGGTGGGCGCGATCACTCCGTGGAATTTTCCAGTGGCAATCCCGATCTGGAAAATCGCTCCGGCGCTGGTGTGCGGAAACACGGTCGTGTTGAAGCCGGCGGAGCTGACGCCGCTGTGCGCGATTCGCATCGCTGAGATTTTCGAGCAGGCGGGCTTGCCGCCGGGCGTATTAAATGTGGTGCTGGGCGCGGGCGAGGAAGTGGGCGACGAATTGGTGCAGAACCCGCACGTGCATGGACTGACGTTCACTGGCTCAACGGCCGTGGGCTGCAGACTCTATGCCACCGGCGCCGAGCGGCAGAAGAAAATCCAGTGCGAGATGGGCGGCAAGAACCCGGTGGTGGTGCTGGCCGACGCCGATTTGCAATTGGCGATGGAATCCGCGCTGGCTGGAGCGTTTGCATCCACCGGGCAGCGCTGCACCGCAACGAGCCGCGTGGTGATCGAAGACGCTGTGGCCGACAAATTCGTGGCTATGCTGGTGGAGCGCGCGAAGAAATACGTGGTGGGCGATGGCCTCGACGCTGGGACGGATATGGGGCCTTCGGTGGACGAGGACCAATTCAACACGGTGCTCAAATATCTCGAAATCGGCAAGCAGGAAGGGAAACTTTTGTGCGGCGGGGCGCGCTTGACCGGCCCGAAATACGACCAGGGCTGGTTTATCTCGCCGACGGTGTTCGATCATGTGGCGTGGGACAGTAAGCTGGCGCAGGAAGAGATTTTCGGGCCGGTGCTGAGCATCATTCGCGTGAAGAATTTCGATGAAGCGCTGCAAGTCGCGAATTCGGTGCGCTACGGGCTTTCCAGCGCGATTTATTCCACAGACCCGAGCAAGATTTTTGAGTTTGTGGAGAAGATCGAGACCGGGATGACCCACGTGAATTCTCCGACGGTGGGCGGCGAGGCACATGTGCCGTTTGGGGGAACGAAAAATTCGAGCATTGGGCCGCATGAAGTTGGCCACGCGGCGATCGAGTTCTATACCGACACCAAAATCGTTTACATTGACTACACCGGGCGCAAGCGCGAATCGAGCCTTTATTAATATTTAGCCGGGCGCAGCGGGACACGATCGCGTTAGGGGGCCGTCGTGGTCGCCGCCGTTATCGAAAACGCGCGTTTCGGGCCTCGTAGTGAGTCGGAACTAGCGCCGGCGCCGCAACTCGAAAGGACAATCACCTGGCAGGATTATTTGACCGCGAAATCTACCTGGACATCGAAACGCTACGAATTTCCAGCGAAGTGGACGGCGGTTGGTCGAATATTCGCGCGTTCGGCCTGGCCGTGGCGATCACTTGGGACAAGGAAAACTTCTTTCGGCGCTGGTTCGAGGACGATGCACTGACGTTGATCAACGAGCTGGAGCAATTCACGCACGTCATCACCTACAATGGCAATCGCTTCGATCTGGAAGTCCTGCGCGCGTATGCTCCCGTTGACGTACTGCGCAAGCTCTCGCTCGATATTCACGAATTGCTGCACAAGCAGCTGGGGCATCGCGTGAAGCTCGATCAGCTGGCGAAGGAAACTCTGGGGACTGCCAAAAGCGGCGATGGACTGCAAGCAGTAGAATGGTGGCGTGCCGGGCAGAAAGATCGCGTGGCGGAATATTGCGAACAGGACGTGGCGATTCTCCGGGACGTCGTCGAGCACGGCCGCACGAAGGGATACGTGATTATTTCGTCGAAGCAAGTGCGTGTGCGATGGGATTGAAACGTTGCAGGATTGCCGCTGCCGATCGGCTACTGCGATTGGCGCGGACGCATCGCGCTCGCAGACTGGCAGCGCGCTCTTGGCGCTGCCGAGCGGCTGTGCTAGCGCTCGCCATTTCACTGGCCGGTGTCGCAGGCGCGCGTGGCGCGGATAACGACCGCTATTTGTGGAAATCGGTGTCGCAAGCGCAGTGCAAACTGGACGACAAGACGCCGCTGACCTGGAACGTCTATCAAACCGACAAGAAAAAAGAAGCGCACCTCGTGCTGGTGCTGATTGGGCGGCGCTACCTGGCCCTCGATCTGAAAGCGAAGCTTGCTTACAACGTGCTCCCGGCCGACCTGCAAGCGAAGGGGCAAGAATTCGAGAGCGGCGATCTATTCGTAAAATCACGCGTGCTGCCAACGGACACTTGGAGTTTGCGGGACGTAGGCCCGGCGGAATTGATTAAGCTGACGCTGGGAGATTACGGCCGCGAGCTCTATGTGGAGCTGCCGCACATGCCGGATATGCGCGCTTTTTACTAACACGCATGCGGGGCCCCGATCAGGTTGCGCGATTCGTGCGGGTCTTCTGTTTCCAAGACATCGGCGGCAGGCCGGTATTCATTTCCGCCATGGTGATGCATCCGTGGACGGGACATACCAGCGCGCATAGATTGCAGCCGACGCATTCGTCGTCAATGATCTTCGGTACGTGAACTTCCATCCCGTTCGAATTGTGCTTGCCGTTTCCATTCTGGACGCGAGCGCGTTCGATGCACTGGTGCGCGCCATCTTCACAGGCCACGTAACAGAGCTGGCAGCCGATGCACAAGCCGCTGTCAATCTTCGCGATGATTTTGTAGTTCAGGTCCAGATCGCCCCAGTCCATCACGTTTGGAACGGCGCGGCCGCGAAAGTCCTCGATGGTGCGGTAGCCGTGGTCATCCATGTAAGCGGCTAGTCCATCGGACATATCTTCGACAATGCGAAAGCCGTAATGCATGGCGGCGGTGCAAACCTGCACGCACGTCGCGCCAAGCGCGATGTGCTCGGCCGCGTCAATCCAATTCCCGATTCCGCCGATGCCGACAATCGGAATCCTTACTTTTTTCGCGACGCTGGAAACCAGGTGCAAGGCGATGGGCTTCACGGCCGGCCCACAATATCCGCCGTGCGAAGACTTGCCGGCCACATTGGGGCGCGGCGCAAATGTTTCGAGGTCAACGCCCATCAGGGAATTGATCGTGTTGATTAGGCTGACGGCGTCGGCGCCGCCGCGCTCGGCAGCCACGGCGATGTGGGTGATGTCGGTGACGTTGGGCGTGAGTTTGGAGATCACTGGAGCTTTCGCGACTTCCTTGGCCCAGGAGGTAATCATTTCGGTGTACTCGGGGACTTGGCCGACCGCCGCGCCCATTCCGCGTTCGCTCATGCCGTGTGGGCAGCCGAAATTCAGCTCGAGCGCGTCGCTGCCGGCATCTTCCGCGCGGCGCACGATGTCGTGCCAGGTTTCGCGCTTGGATTCGACCATCAGCGAGGCGATTACCAGGTGTTTCGGATAACGTTTCTTCACTTCGGCGATTTCGCGGAGATTTACGTCTATCGGGCGGTCACTGATGAGCTCGATGTTGTTCAGGCCCATCATTTTTACGCCGTTCAGGTCAATCGCAGCATAACGCGAGGAAGTATTCTGGATGGGTTCGCCAATCGTCTTCCAGACCGCGCCGCCCCAGCCCGCATCGAACGCGCGAATCACCTGGCCGCCCGTGTTCGTGGGAGGGCCGGAGGCCAGCCAAAAAGGGTTGGGCGAACGCAAACCGCAAAAGTTAACGCTAAGATCTGCCATTGGTCGCCTCATTCACACGGTCAGAAACCTCACCACAAGTTCATCCGCGGCGATTTTGACTTGGCGAGCCGAGCCACGCGTCAATCCCGCGGGCGGCGGCCATGCCTTCGGCTACCGCGTCCACCACTTCTTTGCCGCCGTTCACGCAATCGCCGCCGGCGAAATATTTCGCGTTCCCAGTCTGGCGACGCTCGTTGACGGCTACGGTGCCATTTTCACGCAGGGCAATTCCGGGCACGGCGCGCAGGAATTCCGTCACCGGCTTTTGACCGATGGCACGGATTACCATGTCCACTTCCAGCGTGAATTCGCTGCCGGGAATATTCACGAGCCTCTCACGGCGCGCACTTGCGGCCGATTCGCTGCGCGTACGAATGCATTCGATTGCGGCAACTTTTCCAGTGTCGCCCAGAATTCTGACGGGCTGCGTGTGCCAGTGGAATGCGACGCCATCGAGCTTCGCGAGATCGTATTCGTAGCGAAAGGCGGGCATATCCTTTTCACCGCGGCGGTAGATGAGGTGCACAATTTCAGCGCCCAGGCGCTTTGCGGCGGTGACCACGTCAATCGCTGTGTTCCCCGCGCCGATGCAGGCGACGCGACGGCCCACGGAAACGTCGGGAAATTCGCGAACCTTGGTGGCTTCGATGAATTCCATCGCGCCTACGACGCCAGCGAGATTGTCGCCCGGCAAATTCAGGTCCCACGTCTCGCCAAGGCCAACGCCGATAAAGATGGCGTCGAATTGTTTTTCGAGTTGGTCGAACGTGACGTCGCGGCCTATCGTGGTGTTCTGGCGTATTTCCACGCCGAGGCTGCGCACCAGGTCCACTTCGCGCAGCGAGTCTTTGGCGCGCAATTTGTAGGCGGCGATGCCCAGAGTGTCCAGGCCGCCGGGAAGCTCATTGCGATCGAAAATCGTGGCTTGATAACCGAGTTTCGCGAGCTCCGCCGCGCAGGCCAGCGAGGCCGGTCCGGAACCGATGCAGGCGAGGCGTTTGCCGTTCGGAACGCCGGCGTGGAACAGCTGGATATTGTTATCGAGAACGTGATCCACGGCGTAACGCTGGAGCCTGCCGATTTCGATCGGCTTCTCTTCCTTCTCGTGCATCACGCAGGCGCCTTCGCAGAGCACCTCGGTGGGGCACACACGGCCGCAGCTGTGTCCGAGGATATTGGCTTCGAGAATTACGCGGGCTGAGCCGCGCAGGTTATCGGTCGTAATCTTTTTGATGAAAGAAGGAACGTCAATATGAGTGGGACAAGCCACGGTGCACGGCGCATCAAAACAGAAAAGGCAGCGCGCCGCTTCCACGGCCGCCTGGCGCGGCGTCATGCGCGGCGAAATTTGCGCAAAATTCTTCTCGTATTGTTCCGGAGCGAGTTTGGGGGCAGTTTCGCGCAGCATCGTGGGCGTTCCCGTACGTGCCGTGAAATCGAAAAGATACGCCATTCTAGCACTGGCGCTCGCCCGCTTGGTTAAGGGATTCGGCTGCACGACCGCGCAATGCCCGCAGCGCCCGTGCGGGTCGCTCGCAAGCAGTGGCGCATTTGCGCGTGCTGCAAACGACGGGTGAAGAGGTGTAAGCTACAACGCTTCATGATGATTGTGAGGAGGAATCCAGGCCATGCGGTTTGACACGGTGATTCGCAACGGCACGATTGTGACTGCGACGGACACGTATGCGAGCGACGTGGGTATCGTGGATGGAAAGATTTCGGTGATCGGGCTGGATTTGCCGGTGAACGGAGCGGGTAAATTAATCGAGGCGCAGGGAATGTTCGTCATGCCCGGCGGCATTGACGTGCACACGCACTTGGACATGCCTTTCGGCGGAACGATGAGCGCCGATGATTTTGAATCTGGCACGATCGCCGCGGCTTACGGCGGCACGACAACACTGATAGATTTTGCGATCCAATACAAGGGCCAGACGCTGCGCCACGCGTTCGATACCTGGATGAAGAAGGCGGACGGCAAGGCGGTGATTGATTATTCCTTCCATTGCATCATCACTGATATTGCGGGAGCGCAACTCGACGAGATGAAGGCGTTCGTGCGCGAAGGCGTGCCGACATTCAAGTTGTTCATGGCCTACCCCGGCGTGTTCATGCTGGACGACGCTTCCATTTTCAAGGCAATGGGCGCGGCGGCCGACAGCGGTGGAATGATTTGCATGCACGCAGAAAATGGCGGCGCGATTGACGTGATCGTGCAGCGAGCTTTGGCCGAAGGAAAGCGCGCGCCCAAGTATCATGCGCTGACGCGGCCGGTGGCGCTGGAGGCAGAAGCGACGTCGCGGGCGATTGCGCTGGCGGAAATTGCGGGAACGCCCGTGTATATCGTGCATTTGTCCTGCAACGAAGCGCTCGAAAAGGTGCGCGAGGCGCGCGACCGGGGGCTGCGCGTGTATGCGGAGACTTGCCCGCAGTATTTGTATCTCTCGCTCGAGAATATGGACGCGCCGGGATTTGAAGGGGCCAAGTATGTGTTCACGCCGCCGCTGCGCGAAAAGTGGCACCAGGAAAAACTGTGGCAAGGCCTGGCGAAAGATGATTTGCAGGTTGTATCCACCGACCACTGCCCGTTTTGCATGAAGGAGCAAAAGGAACTGGGCAAGGACGACTTCACGAAGATCCCCAATGGCGGCCCGGGGATCGAGCACCGCTTGAGCCTGGTTTACAACGGTGGCGTACATGGCGGCAAGTTTTCGGCGAACCGGTTTGTGCAGCTGGTGGCAACCGCACCGGCGAAGCTTTTTGGATTGTTTCCGCGCAAAGGCACGGTGGCGGAGGGTTCCGATGCGGACTTGATCGTCTTTGATCCGAACGCGGAGCAAACCATCAGCGTGAAGACGCACCATATGCGCGTGGATTATTCGATGTTTGAGGGCACGCGCGTGAAAGGCGTGACCAAGACGGTGCTCTCGCGCGGACGGACGATCATTGACAATGGACGATTCGTGGGAAAAGCGGGGGCGGGAGAATTTCTGAAGCGGGAGAATCCTGCGAGAGTGTAAAGTCGCGGCTATGGCAGAGAGGCAGAGTAAGCCAGCTGCACGTTCCAGGCCCGCGACGAGGTCGAGAGCACGGCGCGGTTAGTCCCGCGAGACGCCCGAAACCCAGGGGATACTTACCAAGCCATCCTGCAGTTGGATGTCCACGGTGTCGCCGGATGTGAAGCGGTCGAAATCACCGCGGTCCACAGGGATGCGTTCGAAGCGCCGGCCTTCGCGCCAAGAAGTAACGATGAGGCGCCTGCTGGGCACCGGACCGGGCATCGAGAATTTGCCGATCACGCGAGCTTTTTCGATGTGGGGCGGCGAACGGTCCAGAGCTCCATTGCAAAAAAGCAGCAGCGCGAGGAGCCAAGGCAGCGGAATCAGTCCGTAATAAACGCGCTTCAGGGCTTCCACTTCGGTATGACGCAACGCGCGACGCTCGACAATCATACCCAAGCCCAGCGTGAGGAAAAATACGACTCCGATGAAAATCAAAACGGCGTCAAGCTCCAAAGCGGGATAGCGGCCGCTAGCGACGACGAAAGCCAGCGCGCCCACCAGAAATATCGCCGTGCGATTGAGCAGCTTGCGACGAAGCGAAAATTCCGCGGCCGAGGAATTCAGGCCGCATGCATCACAGGTATCGTTGAACCGCTCGGCCCCACAGTTCAGGCAACGGGTCATCGTGAAATCCGGCTCCAGAGCAGCGATATTTTTGATGCTAAGCGGCCATCCTTTGGCCGTCAATTCGTGGCGCTCACTGGCACACCAATGCGCGCAAGGCTTATTAGACACCACAACTCGATGGATCGTTCCTATTTCACGGGGCGCACGCTCGAGGGCGGGTTATCGAGGCAAACCATGTTCTCGTCGCGGCCATTCGCCAGCATTTCGCAGTCAATATCCTGCGCGCTGCGAATGGCTTCGGCAGAAGTGGCACCCGAAGCCGTGGCGCAGTGCACGGCGCCCTTGAAGGTGACGCAGACTTCGTACTCATTGCGCGTCTGCTGCCGCGATGAATAGAGCAACACTGCCACCAAGACGATTGCTCCCACGATGACGATAGCCCGCATGTGAACCTTACTAACGGCCATATTCTCCTCGAACGATTCCAGGAAGTTTGCTGCTAAGCCCGTTCCTTCGCTGTGCCGGCCCGACACGACAATTCCCGTTGAATATATTTGCGAACGTGGGGCGTCACACCTTCCAGCGTGGCGAGTTCTTTCAGATCACGCAGGGTGAGATTGGGCAGAAACGCCAGCACCACCGGAACGGGAGTATGAGGCTTGCGAACCAGCGCCACGCGAATATTGTACTGGACTGACCACTTGGGATGTTGCGCGATCGCTGCGACGACGCGTTCCGGAACGGCTGGCTTCGCGAGAACCCTCAATATCTGGCTCTCGGTAAGAAAGGCGTTTGCCAGCGCCAGTTTTATAGCTTGCGGATGCCCTTCGGCAAGGAGGGCGCCTACGACGCGCGAGGGCCCGCGGCGCGCCAGAGTCAATTTTTGGCCGACGGGCAGATGCGGCACGCGGGTGACGATCAGTTCTTCCGCCACGCGCTTGATTTCGGCGGGCGTTGCAGGCAGCAAGCTCAGGCGAACCAAGTCGAAGAGATAGAGTTGCCGGAGCAGCGCCATCGCCAAACGG
This sequence comes from uncultured Acidobacteriota bacterium, assembly GCA_963804655.1. Classification (GTDB taxonomy): domain Bacteria; phylum Acidobacteriota; class Terriglobia; order Acidiferrales; family UBA7541; genus Palsa-295. The sequence continues at coordinate 27,920 of CAWDRE010000007.1, forward strand.
CGCGGCGTATGCGGGTGACGCGCGAGCCGCAAGCGCACACCTTCGCTTGCCGTCCATTTCCCTTTTTCGGCGATGGCCGCAAGGACGTTCGCGGAAAGATCGAGCCGCTCGAGCATTTGGATCACCAGGGGTTCTGCGATTCCAGGATTTTCGAGAAGGGCCAGCAAAGTTTTTTCGTCGGTCTCGTGGATCAGCGAACTTAGTTCGCGGGCAGCCGGCGGCTGCGCTCGCTCGATACGCTCAGAATTGTCATCCGGCATGAGCCTTTCGCTTCCCGAGGCGAATGGCCATCTGCGCCGCTGCTTCGGCGGGTCTCATCTGGAGCGCGGTAATTCGCGCGCGCGGGGCGACTTTGCGCAAGCCCTCATCAATCGCGGCGTCGAAAAACTTGCCACGCCCGGTGGCGCCGCCCGCCTTGGCGATGGGCACCTCGCGATCTTTCATGTGCAATTGATCAATCACGCTGGCGGCGAGGCCAGCGAGTGAATCGGCGGCGGTGGATAGAATTTCGCGCGCGACAGCGTCGCCTTGATCGCCCAATTCAGCAACGAGCGGAAAAACGCGGGGGAAAACGTCATCGGGATTCTTGACCACCCAATCGAGTACGCGGGTCCAGTCGTTGCATCCGAGCCAGGTAAGCACTTTTTGCGAAAGAGCCGTTTGCGGCCCGCGTTTTTCTTCGGCGCGAACGACGGCGGCCAGAGCGCGCCTGCCAATATCAAACCCACTGCCTTCGTCGCTGAACCACGGGCCGCGCCCTCCGGCGCGCGCGGTGTGACCTTTGGCGTCACGGCCATAAGCTCCCGAGCCTGTGCCTACTACCAGGATAATTCCCTCTTTATCGCCGACCGCCGCATGCAGGGTGATGGCCAGGTCCGTGGTGATCGAAACGGCGGCTTGCGGAAAGCCGCGCTCGAGGAATGTAGCGATTCGCCGCGCCACCGACTCGCGGCCCGCGCCGCCGATTCCGGCGCAGATTCCATGAATGTCGTCGGCTTTCAGATGCTGGCGTTCCAGAACAACGTCCGCGGCATCGCTCAGCGCGAACCAGGCCTTGGCGTATCCGGCGCGCAGAGGGTTGGAAGGTCCGGCAGTCGCCCGGGCGAGGACTTCGCCGGCTGAATCCACCAGGACACAGTCGGTCTTGGTGCCGCCGCCATCGAGTCCCAGATAATATCCCGGCTGTTGCGCGTGCTTTTTCTCAGGCATTCGTTTTCACCATGCTTGACAGTGTTTGCGGCGGGCAGTTAGCATCGCGCGACTCGCCTGCCCGCTCTCAGCGCCAGTCACTCGAATGCAAATCAGTTGGCTCGACTTCGGCATCTTGGTGCTGTATCTCGCGGGCATCACGCTGTTTGGCGCCCTCTTCCGACGCGGGCAACAAAATCTCCGCGATTACTTCCTGGGCGGCCGCACCGCGCCGTGGTGGGCCCTGGCTTGCTCGATCGTCGCGACAGAGACTTCCACACTCACCATCATCGGAACGCCAGCGATCGCCTACGGCGGAAATCTCGGTTTCCTGCAACTGGTGCTGGGCTACTTGGTCGCGCGGGTAATTCTCTGCGTGGTACTTATACCACAATATTTCCAAGGAGAATTCTACACTGCGTATCAGCTTCTGGAAAAGCGCTTCGGGACACGCATGAGATCCGTCGCGGCCGTGGTTTTCATGGGCACCCGCGCACTGGCGGAGGGCGTGCGGATATCGGCCATCGGAAAAGTGGTAAGCGTGGCGTTCGGCACCGGCGACCGGGTTTCGATTTTGATTATTACGGTGCTCACAATGTTCTATACGTTTGAAGGCGGGATGCGCGCGGTGATCTGGACCGACGTGGTGCAGTTCGTGCTGTACCTCACAGGCTCGGTTGCGGCATTTTTTCTGTTGCTGCACAAGATTCCTGGGGGCTGGGCTTCCGTGACGCAGACGGCTGCGGCGGCTGGAGGAAAACTGCGCGTTTTCGATTTCACGTTCAGCCTGACGCAAAGTTACACGTTCTGGTCGGGGCTGTTGGGTGGAACTTTTCTGACGATGGCGAGCCACGGCACCGATCAGACGATGGTGCAGCGTTTATTGGCCGCGAGGAACGAACGAGACAGCAAGAAAGCGCTGCTGGTGAGCGGCGTGATCATCTTCGTGCAATTCACGTTATTTCTGATCGTGGGTGTGATGCTGTTTGTTTACATGCGCAACGGTTTGCTCGCTGTGCCGGAGGGCGATCCGGACCGCATTTATCCGGCATTTATTGTGCATGCGATGCCCGTTGGGCTTACGGGCATCGTGCTGGCGTCCATATTTGCGATTGCGATGTCCAACGCCAGCGGTTCATTGAACTCGCTGGCTTCATCGAGCATGATGGACATGGGCGTGAAACGCAGCGGCGATTCGGCGCAGCCGCTCGGCCGCTCGCGGCGAATGACGTTGCTGTGGGGGCTGGTGCTCGGTGCGCTGGGGCTGATTCGCTGGGGGCCGGTGCTGGTGGCCGGGTTGACGATCGCATCCATTACGTACGGCGCGTTACTGGGAGTGTTTCTGCTCGGAACGTGGCACAAACGCGCGAACGAAAATGGCGCGCTGGTGGGCTTTGTAGCGGGACTGGCGACGATGATCCTGGTCAAACGACTGACGCCGCTGGCGTGGACGTGGTACGTGCTGGTCGGCACGATTGTGACGTACGCCGTCGGCGCGATTGCGAGCGGATTCACGCGCCGCGATGATGCGGTGGCTGCCGCGCCGGGCGACTAGACTCTTGCTAGGGGAAAATTCATAGGCACTCCGGCAAAACCCGGCGAAAGACTGGATCTGGTCCGCGCGCTGGGCGCGTGGGCTGCCGCGGCGATCGTCGTCGGCACCATGGTCGGCACGGGAATTTTTCTGAAGCCTGGCGAGATGGCGCGCGTGGGCGGGTCGGTAAGCCTGGTCTATGCCGCGTGGATTGCCGGCGGGCTTTTGTCGCTGTTTGGCGCTTTGTCATTCGCGGAATTGGGCGCGGCACTCCCGGAAGCAGGGGGCCAGTACGCTTATTTGCGCAAGGGGCTTGGGCCCATCTGGGGGTTTCTCTTTGGCTGGATGCATTCCACGGTCGGCGAATCGAGTTCGGCTGCGTCCATCGCCGCGGGCTTCGCGCTGTTTTCGAGTTTCCTGATTCCCGCGATTGCGACGCCTCTCTTTTCCTGGCATCTCACCAGCCCGGTCTCGGGGAAGCCCTATGAGTTCGTATTCACGTGGGCGCAACCTCTGGCGGCGGCGACGATTGCGCTGTTCACGTTCATCAATTACCTGGGTGTGCGGCTGGGCGGTCGCGTACAGATTATTCTGACGGTGCTGAAAGTGGGCGCGGTGCTGGCAATCGTGGCGGCGGGATTTTGGTTCGGCCACGGAAGCATGGAGCACTTTCATCCGTTTTGGCCGGCTGATTCGCACATCGGCGTGATGGGTGGATTTTTCGCCGCACTGGCCGCTGCGCTGTGGGCCTATGACGGCTGGGAAGATCTGAATCGCGTGGGCTCCGAAATTCAGAACCCGCAGCGAAATATTCCCCTGGCTCTGGTTGGCGGGACGATCCTGGTGGCTGCGCTCTACTTGCTCTTCAGCGCGGTTTGTTTCTACGCGCTGCCCTTCGCGAGCGTGGCAGCGTCTCCGCATGTGGCTTCCGACGTGGTGGCCAGTTTCGCGGGCCGCGACGCCGCGGTGTGGATCACGCTGGCGATGATCGTTTCCGCGCTGGGCACGCTGAATTCTTCGGTATTAAGCGGCGCCCGCGTGCCGTACGCGATGGCGAGGGACGGCTTATTTTTCAGGGTGACCGGGACCGTGCATCCGAAATTTCGCACGCCGGGCGGCGCGCTGGTTTTTCAAGGCGTATTGGCGAGCTTGATGGCGCTTACCGGGACGTTCGAGGAGCTGACCTCTCTCTTTGTTTTCGCGGCGTGGATTTTCTACGCGCTTTCGGTGGTGGCGATGTTCCGTTTGCGGCGGATTGCTCCGGACCTGCCGCGGCCTTATCGCACCTGGGGCTATCCGGTGGTTCCGGCGCTATTCGTCGCGGGCGCGCTCGCGCTCACCATCAATATTTGGATTGAACGGCCGGTGCGTTCGTCCATCGGGCTGCTATTGATTCTTTCGGGCTTGTTCTTCTATCGCCTGTGGAGTAAGCACGATGCCGACGCCAGAGCCTAGCTTTCAGGCGAGGGCTCCAAGCGGAATACAGCCGACGTGGATTCGAGTCCGAAGAGCCGGCGAGACTGGCACTACAACTCCAATTTCGCATTCCTAAATAAGCGTTGCTCGCGTCTTACAATTTCTGAAATGCGCCGTCGGGTGACTGCGACGCGAACAAATCCGGATGCAACAGATGCGCGAGAATCTGCAGGCCTTCGGCTAGCCGCGGCCCGGGACGCGAAAAGTAGCTGTTCGCGTCCACCGCGAAAACGCGAACTTCGCGAAGCGCCGGAAGGTTGCGCCAACTCTGCGGCAATTGCGTCCGCCTGAATTCAGCGGCGTTTCGCGCGGCGTCGTAGCCGCACAGCATCACCAGAATCGTGGCGGCGTCGCTACCCGCAACGTCATCGGCTGACACCTTGAAGGAAGGTTCTCCCGCACGGCCCAGCACATCTTCACCGCCTGCTTTTGCAACCATCTCCGGAACCCAATGGCCGCCGACGTAATACGGATCCAGCCATTCGAGGCAAAGCACACGCGGGCGATACGTCGCAGACTTGACGGCGGACTCGACGGCACTCACTTTTGCCTGTAATTCCGCGGCAAGTTTCTGGGCTTCGCGAGTCGTTCCGGTGGCGTCGCCCACACGGATGATGTCCTGCCACACGTCACCGAGGGAATGGGGAGTGAGTGTCAGCACGCGCGTTTGCCTCGGCAGGCGGGTCAGCGCGGTCGCCAGATCATCGGGCGAAGCCGCGCAGACGTGGCAGAGGTCCTGCGTGACGATCAAATCCGGCTTGAGCGATGAAAGCAAATCGGCATCCACTGCGTAGATGCTTTCGCCACGCTGCACCAGCTCACTGACCTGGCGATCAATTTCCGCGGGCGGGGCGTGCGGGTCCACGCGCGGCTTGATGAGCGGAGGTTTTTTCGCTGCGGCAGGCGGAAAGTCGCACTCGTGCGTTACGCCGACAACGGAATCGCCGAGGCCGAGCGCGAACAAGATTTCGGTTGCCGACGGAAGCAAGGAGACGATTCGCATCGAGTGATCAAGCCTGGGAGATGCACGGCCCGCGGAGCCGCTCAATCATAAATCAGATATTTCGCGCGCAGCGCGCGAAATGCCGCCAGATCGCTTGCCCAACTTGCGATGATGTTGACCGGAGTCTGGTAAGCAATGAGCGCGTCCACGGATGCCTCTGAGCCGAGCAAATCGGCCAACTTGGTGATCTGAAATCTTTCGGGGTAGAGGCGATGAAGGGCATCAGCGATTTCGAGGCCGGTGCGGACAGAATCGAACGTATCGCGGCCGGTGATTTCAAGCTTTACGCCTGCGCAGGCTTCGCCGCTGTAGAGGCCGCTACTGGGCGTGAAATTTGCCGCTGAAAAGCGCACGCCGGGAATCTGCCGCGGAGTCAGAGACTTCAAAAGCTCGTCGGAATGAATCCACGGGGCGCCGACCTGTTCGAATGGTGTGTCCGTGCCGCGCCCGACGGAAACGCCGGCTGGTTGCAGGATTTCGATGCCGGGATACAGGAAAACTTCATTCAGCGTGCGCAAATTCGGCGAAGGGGGAATCCATTTCAGTCCTGTTTGATCGTAGGCCTCGTTACGACGCCAGTTCTTCATGGGGATTACGTGTAGTTCCACGCCGGTTTTATTTTCGGCATTGAACATCTTGGCGAGTTCTCCCAGCGTCATGGCATAGACGAGCGGCATGCGAAAATAACCCACAAACGACATGCGTTCGCGGTCCAGCATGGGCCCTGAAATCTTCTCGCCGCCCAGCGGGTCCGGGCGATCCAGAACGAAAAAAGAAATATGGTGCTGCGCCGCGGCTTCCATGCAGTAGCCCATGGTAGTGATGAAAGTATAGAAACGCACTCCGGCGCCTTGGATGTCGAACACGAGCGCGTCAATTCCCTGCAGCATCTGATCGCTGGGCCGCTTGGTATCGCCATAGAGGCTGAAGATCGGCAGGCCGGTCGCGGCATCCGTCGAGTTCTGAACGGTGGCGTCAATCTTGCCCGCGATGCCATGCTCGGGGCTGAACAGCGCGACGAGCTTGAGGCCGTCCGCGTGCGCGAGAACGTCAATGGTGCGCCGTCCCTGAGAGTCAACTCCAGTCTGATTGGTAATCAGCCCGATGCGCTTTCCTTGCAAAGGCGCAAAGTTTTGCGCCTCGAGCACGTCAATCCCCGTTTGGATATGCTCGATGGCTTGTGGCGGAGCCGATCGGACGAGATTTCGCGGCGTAGCAGCAAGTGCTATCGTGAAAGCGGCAACAAAAAGAAATGTCGGGAGGAAACGGTTACGAAACATGATGGAGGAGGATTCGTTGTGCCTCATGCGGCCGTGTGCTATATACAGCCGCGGGATGCAGGCGTCAACATGGTAGGCTCCGTATGAGTGTGCTGCGCAAACTCGGGGTCTCCACGCTGCCCCTGCTTCTTCTCATGACATCCTACGCTCGCTCGCAGAAGAAACCCGCCGCCAAACCCCGGGCCCCCGCCAGCGCTAACGCCGCATGGGTAGAATCCACGCTCAAGAGAATGACGCTGCGCGAAAAGCTGGGCCAGATGCTGATGCCCCACTATTTTGGCGTTTTTACTTCAGCCGAAAGCAGCGACTACAAAGCCTTGCTGCACCAAGTGGATGAAAACCACGTCGGTGGATTCATCGTCGCCACCGAGCGCGGTCCGCTGGGGATCGAGCGCAGTCAAGTGTACCCCACGGCAGTGCTAACCAACGAACTGCAAAAGCGCGCGAAGGTTCCACTACTGATCGGGGCCGATTTTGAGAGCGGCACAGGGATGCGGCTCGATGAAGGAACGTCGTTCCCCTCGGCGATGGCCATCGGCGCGACGAATGATCCGCAGTTGGCCTACGCCGAAGGAAAAGTGATCGCGCTGGAATCGCGCGCGGCGGGGGTGCATTGGATTTTTGCGCCGGACGCCGACGTAAACAACAATCCGGACAATCCGATCATCAACATTCGTTCGTTTGGCGAGGACCCCAAGCGCGTGGCTGAGTTTGTGTCGCAAGAAATTCGGGGCATCGAAGAAAATGGTGGACTGGCGACGGCCAAACATTTTCCGGGCCATGGCGACGTGAGCGTGGATTCGCATCTGGCGCTCGCGACTGTTCCCGGCGACCGCAAGGAACTGGAAGCGACGGAACTGGTTCCCTTCCGGGCCGCGATTGCCTCGGGCGTGGATTCGATCATGCCCGGGCACCTTGCGGTGCCCGCGTTTGAGCCGGATACGACCGTTCCCGCGACGACCTCGCACAATATTCTTACGGGATTGCTGCGCGACGAAATGAAATATCAAGGACTCGTCGTGACCGACGCGATGGACATGGGTGGAGTCACCTCGCGCTATCCACCGGGAGAGGCGGCCGTGCTGTCGGTGCTGGCCGGGGCGGACGTCTTGCTGATGCCTCCGGTGCCGGACGCGGCGATGGCTGGGCTGGAACGAGCGGTGCGGTCCGGGCGGCTCAGCGAAAAACGAATCGACGAATCGGTGCGGCGGATTCTGCAGGCCAAAGCGCGGCTCGGGCTCGATAAGAATCGCTTCACGGACATTGAACACCTGGATCAAAAGTTCGGACGCCCTGAGTTTGAATCGCAGGCGCAGAGCATTGCCGATCGCGGCGTCACGCTACTGCGCGACACTCCGCGCATGTTGCCGCTCGACGCGACTAAACCACTGCGCGTCCTTTTGGTTTCTCTTTCCGCAGATGCGGACCCTTATCCGGGAGAAACGATCGAGCCGGAGATCCGCTGGCGCGTGGATTCGCTGAAGGCCATGCGCGCGGATACACAGTTTGCGAACGTGAGCACGCTAAAATTGCCGCCGCCGGATTCTTATGACGTCGCCATTGCCGCGCTCTTTGTGCGCGTCGCCGACCGCAAAGGCAATGTGGGACTTCCGGACGACCAGCGGGCCTTTGTGGACCAGATGCTGGCCGCTGGCAAACCCGCCGTGGTGATGGCGTTCGGCAGCCCTTATTTGATTGAGCGTTTCCCGGGCGCGCCCACTTGGTTGGCAGAATTTGCCACCAACGACGTCTCGCAACGCGCGGCGGTGCGCGCTTTGTTCGGCCAGGTGCCGACGCAGGGCCAGATTCCGGTGACGGTTCCCGGCACGGTAAAGCTTGGCGACGGATTGGCGGTCGCCGCGAATCCGATGGCTTTGCAGCCCGGCTCGGCGTACATGACGGACGAGCTCAGGCCCGTATTCGATTTGCTGGATAGCTCGGTAACCGCAGGCGCGTTCCCAGGCGGAGTTCTGGCGGTGGGATTGCGCGACCAATTAGTGGTGCGTCCGTTCGGGACGCTGACGCGGGACGCCAAAGCCCCGAAAGTGAGTGCGAACACAATCTACGATATGGCGTCGCTGACCAAGGTCATCGTTACGACGACATCCGCGATGATGCTGGTGCAGCAGAAGCGCCTCGATCTGGATGCACCGTTAGCGCGCTACCTGCCGGAATTTTCGGCAGCCGCGAAAAGCGATCCCAATCCAACGTGGCGAGCCCGGGTGACTGTGCGCATGCTTCTGCTTCATGACTCCGGATTGCCGGCCCACCGCGATTTCTACAAAGAAGCGAAAGGCTATGATGCAGTGCTCGCAAAAGTGCTGGCCGAACCCCTGGTGCACGAGCCGGGCACGCAAGTGGAATATTCCGACCTGGGTTTCATCATGCTAGGAGAAATTATTCAGCGGCTCACGGGAGAGACGCTCGCGCAATTCGCCAAAGAGCATATCTTCGCGCCGCTGGGCATGAATGACTCGTTCTACAATCCGCCGGTTTCCTTGCGCCCCCGGATCGCGCCGACTGAATTCGACGCGGACTTCCGCAAGCGGCTTATGCGGGGCGAGGTGCACGATGAAAACGCCTGGGCGATGGGCGGAATTTCCGGCAACGCGGGTCTATTTTCCACCGCGGGGGATGTCGCGGCGTTTGCGCAGATGCTCCTGAATGGCGGGATTTACGCGCATCATCGTCTGCTGCAGCGAGCCACGATCCAGCAATTCACGGAACGACAGGCTGTGGGGGACTCCGCGCGCACGCTGGGATGGGATGTGCCGACGCCGCCGAACTCATCCGCCGGGCACTATTTCTCGCCAGCCAGCTTCGGGCATACGGGCTTCACCGGAACTTCGCTGTGGCTCGACCCGGACCGGCAGCTTTTTGTGATTTTGCTGACCAATCGCGTGAATCCCACGCGGGCGAACGAACAGATACGCCAGGTGCGTCCGGCCGTGCACGATGCCATCATCCAGGCACTTGGCTTGCTCAACTCCCCACAGATCTCGCGATAACTTCCTCGGCACAAAGCGCGCCGGAATCCATCTCCGTTCCCAACGCGGGCGCACCCTATCGGTATAATCGAATGATTGCCGCTGGCAGCGCGGCTGTGGGACTGAGGGCGCGGTGAAAGCTCCGAAGACGGAACAAAGGAACCCGCGGACGCGCGGGCTCGACGCGAAATCCACGCTTGAAATCTTGCGCATTCTCAATCGTGAGGACCAGCGCGTCGCGACGGCGGTGCGACGCGAGCTGCCGCGGATCGCTCGCGCAGTGGATGCCATCGTGAAGAGTTTGCGCGCGGGGGGAAGACTTTTCTACGTGGGCGCGGGCACCAGCGGCCGGCTGGCCGTGCTCGATGCGGCGGAATGTCCGCCCACGTTTGGAACATCGCCGAACCTGGTGCAGGCACTGATCGCGGGAGGCGCGAAAGCGCTGCGCGGCGCGGTGGAGGGCGCGGAAGATTCGGCGTCGAATGGGTCGCGAGACCTGGCGCGCGCCGGCGCGACGCGTCGCGATGTGGTGGTGGGAATCGCCGCAAGCGGAACCACGCCATACGTTCTCGGCGCTCTGAAATGGGCGAATGGGCGCGGCTGCGTTACGGTGAGCGTGACCTCCAACCCGAATTCGCCGCTGGCGCGCGCGGCAAAAATTGCCATCCGGCCCGACACCGGGCAGGAAGCGATCTGCGGCTCGACGCGCATGAAAGCGGGGACGTCGCAAAAAATGGTACTGAACCTGCTTTCCACCTCCACGATGGTGCGGCTCGGCAGGGTCTATGAGAACTGGATGATTTACGTGGCGCTGACAAATCAGAAGTTACTGCGGCGAGGCGAGCGAATTTTGAAGGAAGCTGCGGGCGTGAGCGCGTCTATTGCGGCACACGCGCTGCGTCAAACCAAACACGATTTGCCCGCGGCACTGGTAATGTTGAAGACAGGAACAAGCGCAGATGCCGCGCGAAAATCGCTGGCGAGCGCAGGCGGCAGTGTAAGGCGGGCGCTCGAAATGCACAGGAGACAAAGGCCGGCCAGGAAAGGCAAGGGGAAATAGCATGGACCGATTCAAGATTCAGGGCGGGCGAAAACTTCAAGGCACAGTGCAGATCAGCGGCGCCAAGAACGCGGCTTTGCCGGCGATGGCTGCGGCGCTGCTGACGAGCGAGCCGGTTACTCTGCAGAATATTCCGCACGTCCGGGACATCATCACCATGGCGAAGCTGCTGGCGCACATGCGCTGCCGCGTGGAAAGCCCCGATCTGCCGCCGAGTGAGTTTACGATTCAAGCCGAGACCGTCTCGATGCGCGAAGCCCCGTACGAGCTGGTGAAAACCATGCGAGCTTCGGTGCTCACTCTGGGGCCACTGGTGGCGCGATTCGGATATGCGAAGGTGTCGCTTCCCGGCGGATGCGCGATCGAGCGCGTCCCATTGATTTGCATATTCAGGCGCTGGAGAAGCTGGGCGCGGAAATCACCGTGGAGCACGGTTATGTGGAAGCGCGCGCGAAACGTTTGCGGGGGACGACTTTGCGGTTTCCAAAGATCACGGTTACCGGCACCGAGAACGTCTTGACCGCCGCGGTGCTGGCGGAAGGCGAAACAGTCCTGGAAAATTCCGCGCTGGAGCCGGAAGTCGGTGATCTCGCTGAATTATTGATCAAGATGGGAGCGAAGATCGACGGCGTGGGAACCTCGACGCTTCGCGTGCAGGGCGTGGGAAAACTGCATGGAGCGACACACGCCGTGATTCCCGACCGCATCGAGACCGGAACATTTCTCGTGGCGGGCAATTACCGGCGGCGAGTTGCTGCTGCCGCATTGCGAACCAGGGCACTTGAAAGCGGTCATCGAGAAACTGCGGGAGTGCGGCGTCGAGATCAAATGCGAGGGCGATGGCAAGCTGCGCGTGCGCACCGCCAAGAAGCTGGTCGCCGCCGATGTGACCACCGAAGAGTACCCCGGCTTTGCGACGGACATGCAAGCGCAGTTTATGGCGCTGGCGACGCAGGCGCAGGGCGTCTCACACGTACGCGAAACCATTTTCGAAAACCGCTACATGCACGCGAGCGAATGATGCGCATGGGAGCGAACATCTCGATTGACGGCAACCTTGCGGTCGTCACCGGGCCAACGCCATTAAGCGGGGCGCCGGTGACGGCTTCCGACCTGCGCGCGAGCGCTGGGCTGGTGCTCACGGGATTGGTGTCCGACAACACGACCTGGATTGACCGCGTTTATCACATTGATCGCGGATACGAACGTATCGAAGACAAGCTGCGAGATGTTGGCGCGAACATCGAACGCATTACCGGCCACGAGGAATAACCCGGGAGCGAGCTGCCCGTAGGTGCTTTGCTTCCCTGCCTCTTTGCTGCCCTGCTTCTGAGCTTCTCTGCCTCCTACGTCTTACTGAGCTGCCTTTATGACCGGCTCTGGCGACTCCGGCGCGATCGGTGCGGCGCCCTTTAACTCGGCTAACAGAATTCCTACGAAAATGAGCGCAGCGCCGAGCAGGATACGGCCCGTCAAGTGTTCGTGCGCCACCAGCCACGACGTGATCGCGGCGAATACAGGTTCGAGGCTGATCAGAATAGCTGTATGCGTGGCGAAGTGTATTGCTGCGCCCAGGTTTGCGCGGAGAAGCCGAAGGCGGTCGAGCCGATGGCCGTAATCAGGACCGCAAAAACGAGCGTATCGCTCCACGCCCAGCGCGGGTGTTCAATTCCCGTCGCGGCCAGCAAAGGCAACGCAATCGTGGCGAGAATCGCCGGGGTGGCGACTTGAATCACGGCCAGGGCGCCCACGGAATGATGTTCGACGTAACGGCTGATCACAATCATGTGTACGGCAAACATGACCGCGCAGCCAAACACGATGGGGTCGCCGCGATTCAAGCCGCCGAGGCCTTCCGGCGGCACCGTCAGGAAATAGAGTCCCGCCAGCGCAGCCAGCGCGCCGGCCCAGATCCAGGTGTTCACGCGACGCTTACCGAAGACGGCGAGCAGGAGCGGCACGATCACCACGCTCGAACCGGTGATGAACGCAGCTTTCGACGGCGACGTGAATTTCAGCCCGGTGGTCTGGAACGCGTACGCCGCAAACATGAAAAAACCGATTTGCGCACCAGCCCAAACGGCACCGCGCGTGGGCCCGCGTAACGACTTCCAGAAGAAAATCGCCATCACCACCGCGGCCAGTGCAAAGCGCACGGCGAGGTACATGAAAACGGAAACGTCGGCGAGCGCGTCTTTCACCACAACAAACGTGCCGCCCCATATGAGCGCGGTGAAACCCAGAGCGAGGTCGGCGCGAAGGCGTTTGCTGTGCATCGGAGAGAGAGTGTAAGCGGTGACGCCCGGCCTAACAAGACGGAGAAGGTCACTCGCGGTCTGCCGAGAGGGCTTCGCCCCGCGCCCAGCATATACCTGGCAATCAAACTTGACTCCACATCCTGATTTGCTATGCTTTTCTCGCTGCCTTACCAGCAGCGCTTATCAAGAGTGGTTGAGGGGACAGGCCCTGCGACGCCACAGCAACCTGGTGCAACTGCCAAGGTGCTAATTCCTGCCCAGTGGGGAGAAGATAAGATCCTCGATAGACCGGCACTCCGGTCGTTGAAGATTCAACTCCCAAGCTGAAGTCGAATTCAAGCGCGGCATTTGCTCAAGCAAATGCTGATTTTGCTTATTGCAGCGCATGGCGCGCTGGTCGTGGCTCATTTCCATCGAGCCTCAATCAGGCCATGACGCACAGGCGGAGCCCATTCCGCTACATGGGAGGAAGTGGATGCCGGAAGAGCCATCGGCCGAAGGACCCATAGCAGTCATAAAGTTGGCGGGGTCCGATCTTAACCAGCGCGAAGGCCTACCGCCGAGCGGCCATTTTTGTACGCAATACCCTGCGGGCGGCGCCGCGCGAGCGGTTGGTTGTGGTGGTGTCCGCGCAGGAAGGCACGACCGATACGCTTCTTAGTGTAGCGCCAGAGCAATTGTGCCGGAGCCCGCGCGCGCTGCCTTGGATCTACTGTGGTCCACCGGCGAGATTCGCTCCGTGGCTTTGCTTGCGATGCATCTGCAAGCGTTGGGCGTGGCGGCGGCAGCTCTGAACATTCATGAAGCCGGGCTGACCGTCCCAGAGACCGGGCGCGATGCGGGCCATATCCAACTCCACGCCAGGCGTCTCCGCGGCGTGCTGGCAAATTATCCAGTCGCGATCGTTCCCGGATTTCTCGCCATTGATTCCGCGCACGCGATTGTTTCCTTGGGACGGGGCGGCTCGGACTTGACGGCTGTGCTGCTCGCCGAAGGGCTGCGAGCCTGTCGTTGCGAATTGATTAAGGACGTCCCCGGCTATTTCACCGCAGACCCGCACCGTGACCCCTCCGCCAGACATATTCCGCAACTCAGTTTCGAACAAGCGCTGCGCCTTGCGGTGGATGGTTGCGACCTGGTGCAGCGGAAAGCGATTGAGGCTGCGGCGCGGTCGGGGCTGCCCCTGGTGATACGCAGCGTGAGCGCCAAAGCGCAAGTGAGCCGAATTTCTAACCATCAAGTAATGACGTTGAGCAGCGAAACCGACAGAAGCGAAGCGGTAGCGAATTCATAACCAGCGACACGGGAAGTTTTCCCAAATTTGGGCCCAGGGGATCGCAAGAACCACGCAATTTAAGATAAGGAGCACGACAATGAAATAAACAACAAAGACGATTCACGCGGGGCAGCCATCGAAACTGGAGACCGGCTCGCTGATCGCGCCTATTTTTCAGACTTCGACGTACGAGCAGGACGCCCCTGGACAGGACAAGGGCTTCAATTACTCGCGCACGAATAATCCCACGCGTCAGCGCCTGGAAACCGTACTGGCCGAACTGGAAGGTGTGGAGCACGCGGCGGTTTTCGCGTCCGGGCTCGCTGCGGAGAATGCAGTGCTGCAAGCGTATTTGCGCCCGGGCGATGAGATCGTGATTCCGCAGGACGTGTATGGCGGGACGTATCGCATCCTCAACAAAGTGTTCCAGCCGATCGGCGTGGTGGTGAAGCAGTTTGACATTGCCGATCTGGTCGCGTTGGAAGCTGCGATCACGGAACGCACCAAGCTGGTGTGGATCGAGTCACCGACGAATCCGCGGCTCCTGGTGTACGACATCGTCGAAATCTGCCGCTTGGCACACGCGAAGTCGGCGCTGGTGGTGGTGGACAACACTTTCGCCACGCCTTATTTCCAGCAGCCATTTGAACTGGGCGCGGACATCGTCGTGCACAGCGTGACGAAATATCTGTGGGGCCACTCGGACACGATCCAGGGCGCGGCGCTGGCGAAAGATCCCGCGATTTTCGAGCCGATCAAATTCCTGCAGAACGCAACCGGCGCGGTTCCCTCGCCATTCGATTGCTGGCTGACCTTGCGGGGGCTGAAAACGCTCGAACTCAGAATGCAGCGGCACGAGCAGAACGCCATCGCCATTGCCAACTGCTTGAACGGACACCCGCTGGTGCGGCGAGTCTACTTCCCTGGCCTGCTCGACCACCCGGGTCATGAAATCGCGAAGAAACAAATGACCGGATTTGGCGGAATGGTTTCTTTCGAGTTGGACGGCACGATCGAGGAAGTAAGCTCGTTTTGTTCCTCGCGGCGCTTCTTCACGCTGGGAGAGAGTCTCGGCGGCGTGAAGGCGTTGCTCTGCCATCCGGCTAGCATGACGCATGCTTCCATTCCCGCTGATGCGCGTGCGGAACTGGGTCTTTCGGACAGTTTGATCCGGCTCTCGCCCTGGATGCGCGAAAATGCGAAAGATCTGGTGGACGATCCCCTCAAGGGCCTTAGCCTGCTCGACCATCAGCGAAAGTCACAAAAGGCGGTTGCAGCCGGTGCCCAGTAAAACCGTAACAGTGCTGCCTTCTCCAAAAGTGAAGGCGCGATCATCGGGATCCGCGAAAATTGACGTCGGGATTTTGGGGGGCTACGGGGACCGTCGGACAGCAGTTTATCGCGCTGCTGGAAGGACATCCGTGGTTCCGCGTCACCTGGGCGGCAGCGAGAGTGAGTTATTCCGGAAAACGGTTCGGCGATCTCGCCTGGCGCTTGCCCACGGAGTTGCCCGAGGACGTAGCGCAGCTTTCGGTGGAGGCGCTCAAGACGGGTGTGGGACCGCAGCTGGGATTCTCCCGTGTTAGACTCTTCCGTGGCTGGAGAAGCTGAAGTGGAATTTGCGGCGGCCGGCCACTTCGTGGTGAGCAACTCTCGCAACCACCGCATGGACGCACTGGTGCCGCTGCTGATCCCGGAAGTAAATCCGGAACACCTCGCATTGATTCCATTGCAAAAGAAGACGAAAGGCTGGAGCGGCGCGATCGTCACAAATCCGAATTGTGCCGCCGTACCCCTGGTAATGGCGCTGGCGGCCCTACGAGCTTTTCAACCGAAGCGCGTGCTGATCACGACGCTCCAGGGATTGTCCGGCGCGGGATATCCCGGCGTGGCGTCGCTGGATGCGACCGCGAATGTGATTCCGTTCATTGACGGCGAGGAGCAAAAGATCGTAAACAGAGCCGCGCAAAATACTGGGGCGCTTCGTGGCGGACGGCATCGAGCCTCATCCCGTGACTTTGAGCGCCACGAGCACACGGGTTCCAGTGGTCAACGAGCACACCGAAAGCGTGTCCGTCGAATTGGAAAAGGACGCGACCCAGAACGAGATACTTGAAGCATTTCGTGATTTTTCGGGCGAGCCGCAAAGGTTGGAGCTTCCCAGCGCCCCGGAGAAGCCGATCGTTTATCTCGACGCTCCGAATCGCCCGCAGCCGCGGTTGGATGTGGAGCGCGACGGCGGGATGGTTACGCACATTGGGCGCCTGCGCGCTTGTCCAGTGCTTGGGCACAAGTTCGTGCTGCTCAGTCACAACACGATCCGCGGCGCTGCGGGGGCGGCGATCCTGAACGCAGAATTGCTTGCCGCTAAGAATTTCCTCGGCTGACGCGCTCGCGGCAGCCGTTATTAAACTTCGGGTGCCGGTCGCGTCCTCGGCGTGGACGATTTCCGCGGACGCGGCTAACGTGGTTGCTGCACGTCCTCGATACTTCTGGCAAGGAGCTGATTGAACTCGCCGATTTGATCCGCCAACAAGCGGGCGAGTTCCTCGGCGCCGGTAAGATTACCGGGAGCGGCCAATCAATTCCAGCTTCTGCGCAGTATCACGCGCTCCTTGAGAAAAGAAATTCCCGACGGAGCCCTTGAGCGAGTGCGCGGCGATTTCCAGCGCCTTGGCGTCACGCTTCTGCAACGCCGCTTGGATGTCCCCCAACATCTGCGGGCAGCTCTGTATGAACAGCTCCGCGAGTTCCCTCAATAAATCCGCGTCACCACCAAAGCGCGCGAGCATTTGTTCATCCATTTTTTCTCCTTTTGTTGCAACCTCAGGCGCAGGCTTGACGATCGCGGAAATGGAGAGAGCTTCTGCAATCGCTTTCGCGAGCCCGCCGGGAGTGATCGGCTTCGATATGTAACCGTCCATGCCGCCCTCTTCTAGACATCTCTCGCGGTCGCCCTTCATCGCATGAGCGGTCATAGCCACGATCGGGACGTGTGCGCCGGATTCCTTTTCTTTTTCGCGGATGTAGGCGGTGGCCTGCAGGCCATCCATCACCGGCATTTGCACGTCCATCAAGACGATGTCGAATTTTGGCGGCTGCTGAAGTTCCCAGAGATGTACAGCGTCCTGGCCATTGTTCGCGCAGGTGACCGTGTGGCCTTGTTTCTGCAGGATTTTCTGCGCGAGGACGCGATTCACCGGGTGGTCCTCGGTAAGCAGAATGCTCAGCCTGCGCGGCGACCCGTTCGGAGCCCGCGGCGAACTTGCCACGCGATTCTCCTTTCTGCTGCGGCGCGCATACGCCGCGTGCCGGACGCGGAGCTTTTAACGAGGCGGCGTGTGGCGCGCAATAAAATGTGCGCCGCACCGGCATTGACGGAAGCTCACGCGCACTCCACAGCACCGTTTGTCAGGAATTAATCGCTGCTCTCAAGCGCAGCAAAGGAAGGGGGAACTGCCACACGATGGTATTCTTTGAATCGCAAAGCGTCAATCGCCCGGTGCCCTGCCATACAACACTGAATTGGCGCGCAAACGGGAGGCTGGAGGCATGGCGAGCCATCAGGCGCGTGGGCGTAGGATGGCGGAGAGAGTGGAATTCGAACCCACGGTTGAAGTAAGGCCAACACACGCTTTCCAAGCGTGCTCCTTAAACCGCTCGGACATCTCTCCGCCGAAGCGCGTAAGCTTCACGAGCCTAACAAATTGAGGGCGCAGCAGCAAACCCGAGCTGCGGAGCACGTTGCACGTTGCGCGCAAGCTGACGAAACTGGCGGCCGAGATTGTCGGGCGAAGCGTTGAAATGATGTGCGCGGTCGAGGTAACAAATCGCGCGCAGGTCTGCTACACTTTTGTTCCCTG
>CAWDRE010000008.1:0-17833 GCA_963804655.1 uncultured Acidobacteriota bacterium
AAAGAAGCGTACCGCGCTAAGGTGAAAACCCCGTTCGAACTGGTGGCCAGCACGGCTCGCGCGCTGAATGCGGAAGTGACGATTACGCTGCCGCTCGCCCAATGGGTTGCCCGCATGGGCGAGCCTTTGTACCTCTGCCAGCCGCCGACCGGATATTCCGATAAATCCGAGACCTGGGTAAACACCGGTGCGCTGTTGAACCGGCTGAATTTTTCGCTGGCGTTCGCCGGCGACAAAATGGGCGGCGCGACTGTGGATTTGCCATCCATGCTGGGTGAAGACGCTTCGAAGGATCCCAACGCCGCGCTGGCGCGTTCGCTGCAGGAATTTCTGGATGGTCAGGTAGCGCAATCCACGCAGGACACCTTGCAAGCGCGTTTGAAAGATCCGCAAATTTGCAGGCGCGCTTGGACGATCCGGTAAAAGAAGTGAATGAGGGTTTAATCGTTGGCTTAGTGCTGGGCGCGCCGGAATTTCAGCGGCGCTAATCTCGCTCGGCGGCGGGTTCGGTAATACGGGAGATCGGCAATGACCATTTCGCGGCGGTATTTCTTGAAAAGTGGCGGAATCGCGATGTTGGGAATGGCGGCGCTGCCGTCCTTTTTGCAACGCGCCGTTGCCGGCACGGTCTCGCCCAACAAAAAGAAAATGGTCGTGCTGTTTCAGCGCGGCGCGATGGATGGCCTCAATGTAGTCGTGCCCTTCGGCGAACCAAATTACTATCACATGCGCCCGACCATCGCGATTCCGGCTCCCACACGCGGCGGGGCCGAAGCCGCGCTCGATCTGGACGGCTTCTTCGGTCTGCATCCCAGCTTGGAGCCGATATTACCGCTTTTCCGCAACGGCCAGCTCGCAGTCGTGCAGGCTGTCGGCTCTCCCGATCCCACGCGTTCACACTTTGACGCGCAGGATTACATGGAATCCGGCACGCCGGGATTGAAAGCCACCGACGATGGCTGGCTGAATCGCGCCATGCAAACAATCCCGGAAGAAAATCCTTCGCCCTTCCGCGCGGTCGCCTTCGGACCCTATCTGCCGCGCACGTTGCAAGGCTCCGCTTCCGCCATTGCCATTCCGGACCTCAAGCAATTTAGGATGAACGGGCCACAGATCACCACGGAAGGCGGTTTCGAAGCGATGTACGCGCAAACGGTGGATCGCGCGCTGCGTGGCGTCGGCACCGAAACCTTCGAAGCTGTTGACCAGCTCAAGAAAATCAATCCCGACACCTACCAGCCGGAAAATGGCGCGCAGTATCCGAAGAGCCGTTTTGCCCAGAGCCTGCAGGAAATCGCCGAATTGTTCAAAGCGGATGTGGGGTTGGAAGTCGCGTTCCTCGATTCCGGCGGCTGGGACCACCACGTGAACGAAGGCGGCGTGCAGGGACAGCTTTCCAATCTGTTGCGCGATCTGGGCCAGGGAATCGCCGCGTTTCATCAGGATATGGGCGACCGCATGGGCGACGTCGTCTTCGTCAGCATGTCTGAATTCGGCCGCACCGCTCACGAGAACGGCAACCGCGGCACCGATCACGGCCACGCGAATTGCATGCTGGTCATGGGAGGCGACATCAAAGGCGGAAAAGTGTACACGCGCTGGCCGGGCCTCAGTGAAGGCGAACTCAATCAGGGCCGCGACCTCGCCGTAACCACCGATTATCGCAGCGTGCTAGGCGAAATCATCGCCAGGCACCTCGGCGATCGCGATCTCAAAACAGTCTTCCCAGGCTTCGCCAACGACCCACACCAATTCCTCGGCCTGGTCAAAGCGTAACTCTCTGCCGACATCTGAGAGCGCGGCGGCTTGCCGCCGCTTTGCGGCGTCGGAAGTCACAGCGGCTGCAACAAAGGCGGGGCATGCCTCGCGTGAGAGAAAGCGGGAGCAAGCTCCTGCACTTCCAGATTTAGTTGCCAGCCTTGATGCGCATGCCGTAGAACGATCTGTAAACGAAGAAGAACGATACGAGGAAAAACGCGGCAGCAAGAATGTGCGTCAGATTGCCGCCAGTTTCGGCTGTGAGTTGCACCGCGAGCTCCACCGCCAGCAATCCAAATAGCGTGGTGAATTTGATCACCGGGTTTAGCGCCACCGACGAAGTATCCTTGAACGGGTCGCCAACCGTGTCACCCACGACAGTAGCGTCATGCAGCGGCGTGCCTTTCTGCTTCAACTCCACCTCCACGATTTTCTTGGCGTTGTCCCACGCGCCGCCGGCATTAGCCATAAAAATCGCCTG
The DNA here is from genome assembly GCA_963804655.1 of uncultured Acidobacteriota bacterium. GTDB lineage: Bacteria > Acidobacteriota > Terriglobia > Acidiferrales > UBA7541 > Palsa-295. The sequence continues at coordinate 2,240 of CAWDRE010000008.1, forward strand.
GTACAGGCCAAAAATCGCGATCGAAATCAAATAGCCGATGAAGAAGAAAGGTTCCACGAACGCAAACGCCAGCGTCGCGAAAAATACCGCGATGAAAATATTCAGCATGCCTTTCTGCGCGTACTTCGTGCAGATGGCGACCACCTTCTTGCTATCCTCCACCGAAGCCTTTTCCACGCCTTCCAGTTTTATATTGGCCTTGATGAATTCCACGGCCCGGTATGCGCCGGTAGTCACGGCCTGCGTCGAAGCTCCGGTAAACCAGTAAATCATCGCGCCGCCGGTGACCAACCCCAGGAAGAACGGCGCATGCAGCAGCGATAATTTATCTACGTTCTCGGTAATCCCATTAGTGAGCGCCATGATGATCGAAAAAATCATGGTAGTTGCGCCCACCACGGCCGTGCCGATCAGCACAGGCTTCGCGGTGGCCTTGAAAGTGTTTCCCGCGCCGTCGTTTTCTTCCAGCAATTCCTTGGCGCGCTCGAAATTCACGTCAATATTGAAATCGGCCTTCAATTCCTGCTTGATGTTGGGAATCACCTCGATCAGCGAAAGCTCATACACCGATTGCGCGTTATCCGTCACGGGACCGTAGGAATCCACGGCAATGGTCACCGGTCCCATGCCCAGAAATCCAAACGCCACCAGTCCGAACGCGAAAACCGGCGCGGCAATCATCAAGCCGCTGAGACCGAGCAAACTGACCATATAACTGATGGACATCAGCAGCACCATCGTCAGCCCGATGTAATACGCCGAAAAATTCCCGGCCACGAATCCCGACAAAATTCCCAGTGAAGCGCCGCCTTCTTCCGCTGACGAGACGACTTCCTTCACATGGCGCGATTCCGTCGAAGTGAACACCTTCACCAGTTCCGGAATGATCGCGCCAGCCAGGGTTCCGCAAGAAATGATCGTCGCCAGTTTCCACCATTGCGTCGAATCTCCGTTCAGCACGGGGATAATCACCGACGAAATCGCGTAGGTCATCGCGATCGAAACGATGGAAGTGATCCACACCAGCGACGTGAGCGGCGCTTCGAAATTCATCTTGTCCACGTTGCCGAAGCGGGCCTTGGCGATGAAATCGTTCAGGAAGTATGCCGCCGCGCTCGCCACCAGCATCGCGATGCGCATCACGAAGATCCACACCAGCAACTGAACCTGCACGGTAGGACTCTTGACCCCCAGCAGAATGAAGGTAATCAGCGCGACGCCGGTGACGCCGTAAGTCTCAAATCCGTCGGCGCTGGGCCCCACCGAATCGCCGGCATTGTCGCCTGTGCAATCCGCGATGACGCCGGGATTGCGCGCGTCGTCTTCCTTGATCTTGAAGACGATCTTCATCAGATCGGAGCCGATATCCGCGATTTTGGTGAAGATGCCGCCTGCGATGCGTAACGCGGCCGCGCCCAGCGATTCGCCGATAGCAAATCCAATGAAGCACGGCCCGGCATAATCGCCCGGAATAAAAAGCAAAATGAAGAGCATCATCAGCAGTTCCACGCTGATCAGCATCATGCCGATGCTCATCCCGGCTTCTAGTGGAATGTGATAGATCGGGAAGGGTTTTCCGCGCAGCCCGGCAAATGCCGTCCGCGAATTTGCAAACGTATTCACCCGGATGCCGAACCAGGCCACTCCGAAGCTGCCCATGATGCCCACCATGCTGAACGCCAGGATGATGATCACGCGCGCGGCTTCGTAATGCAGCAGCAGTCCGAAATAAAGCACGATAATCACGGCGATGAAGCATTCCAGCAGCAGCAAAAATTTCCCCTGCGTGATCAGGTAAGTCTTGCAGGTCTCGTAAATCAATTCGGAAATCTCGCGCATCGCGCGATGCACCGGCAAATTCTTCAGCCTGGTGTAGATCGTCATTCCGAAAGCCAGGCCGAGCACGCAGAACAAAATCCCGAATAGCAGCAGCCGGTGCCCGTCAATCCCCAGAAAAGTTACCGACGACAAGTTCGGCAGCTTGAGATTCGCCTCACCGCCCACCGCTTCCGGCGCGGGCTGCGCGTGCGTCGCCGCCGCGTACAAAAGAAATGCCGATGCCATTGCCGCGCCCGTGCGCGCGGCGCGGCTTCCTCGTGACCAGAGGTTCATGATTGCAGACCGCATTAGTTGCCCTCCGCTGCGCGTGCCTTGGCACACATATAAACCCAAGCTGCTGCCGACATTCTGCCTCCGGATGAAAAACTCCTTGACGGGGAGCCCGCTGATTGCGGGAAGTAACCGCACAGAATCGCCTTTTGTATCAGGAAAGCGCGTTCAGGTCAAGAACAGAGGCTGCTCCCAGCCCTACACTAAATCCTGTATTTTCATTATACTGTCGGCGCCCAGGGAGCCATGCAATCGTGCCACTTCGCCAAAAAACCGCGCTCATCACCGGAGGCGGCCGAGGTATCGGCAAAGGCATCGCCCAAGGCCTGGCGCAGGAAGGCGTGCGCATCGCCATTTCCTACCGCATGAATAAGACCGCCGCGCAGAACACTCTTCGCCAATTGCAGGCGCAGGGCGCGGAATGTTTTGCGGTGGAAGCGGACGCCACCAATCCCGAGAAAGTGCAATTTCTGATTGATGCCGTGCTGGAGCGCTTTGGGCGCCTCGATATCCTGGTGAACAACGTTGGCGAATTCAATTGGAAGCCGGTCGCCGAAACGTCGCTGCAGGAATGGGAAGAAATTATCGCATCAAATCTTTTTAGTGTCTTCTACGCCAGTAAAGCCGCGCTTCCGGCCATGCGCAGGCAGCATTGGGGACGCATCGTCAATCTCGGCGCGGTCGGCGCTGAGCGCGGCTTCGGGCAGGGAACCATTTCTGCGTATGCCGCGGCAAAAGCGGCGGTCATTTCGTTCTCGCGGTCGCTGGCCATCGAAGAAGCGAAACACGGCATCACCGTGAACGTGATCAATCCCTCCAATATAGACGAACGCGAACTCACCGCCGAGGAAGCGCGCCGCATTCGTGACGCCCGCTCGCCCATCGGCCGTCCGCCATCTTCGGAAGACGTAGCCGCCGCCGTCAAATTCTTCGTCTCCGATAGCGCCGACTACATCACCGGCCAGGTCATCAACGTGACCGGCGGCTGGATGCTGTAAAAGCTCCCGATCTTCAGCCGCTGAATTCCAGGATTTTGCAGCGAAGCGCCTCAGTGCGGCCGCCGTGTCGCGGCTCAAAATGACGGCGGTTCAAGAACCGTCCGCGCCAACGCGATTTTCCGGGAGTGCGGCGTCTTGTTTATCCCGAGTAACGAAGGGCCGCCGCCATCGTAAGCGAGGCTTGTCTCCCGGAATCCCGGAAAAATAAACTAGAACACATGTCCTAACTGGAAAAACCACTTGTCGTGTCCCGTATCTCCGATGCTCCCTCCCAGAAACAACGGCCCGACCACGGTTTCCGCGATGACTCCCGCAGCGAAATCATTCGGGAATCCGCTCTCGTTCGGCGCGCCATACATCTTGCCGAATTCGTACGCCCCGATCGCGTACACCTTTCCGCCGACGAATGGCGGCAGCGTCACTAGATCGTGCAAGTAGCCGAAACGAAAGTCATAGTATTGGTTCCCGAAAAGTTCATTCGTCCCGTACGCGCTCAGCCGCCCAGGTCCCCCCAGGAAGAACTGCGGCACGCCGATATGCGTCGATCCGAAACTGGTGCCGCCTTCGCCCACCACAAAAACCGACGCCGTCGGTTTCAGCGGCAAGAAATAATCGGCATGCGCTTGCATCAACGGGAATGCCGCAGTTGCCCCTGGATTGGTATCGAACCACTGGAACGTCCCATTTACACTGTACCCGCGATGCGGAGCGATGGGATCGTCGCGGTGATCCGTCAATAAATGCAACCTCGTATCGCCCACCCGTCCCGAGTACGAGAAAAATTCCGGAGTTCCCAAAAGCAGCTTCGCATCGTAATCGCCAACCTCGTAACCCACGCGGATTTCGGTGAAGCGGCTGAAAGTGTATCCCACGTCCATGCCGATATCCGCACGGCCGATTCTGTAATCGGCGACCGGATTGCTCTTTCGATAGATTTTGAAAGCGTTGTCCGTGGCATCGCCGCGCGGCGCGAAAAACCATTTCGTCGTGGCGTTGAACGGCCGGTACAGCTCGCTTTCAATGCCATACGTATTCCCAAACTGCACGTCGGTGCGCCATTCCGAGCGGTAACCGGCAACGTCCATAAACGTAACCCGCGCCAATTGCGTGAAGGTGACGTCGTTGCTCTCCGAGCCGTCCACCGAGAAACCCAAATTCAGCGTCGGCGGCGCGTAAGTTTTTTCGTGCACCGTAATCACCAGCCCGCTCTGGTCGTCGCGCGTGGCCAGCCGGTAATCCGCGGAGTCGAACCCACCGATGCCAGTCAGCCGTGTCAGTAATGTTGATAGCTTCTCGCTGTCAACCGGTTTGCCCACCACCGGCTGCAGAAATCTTTCCAGTTGCCGCGCGGTGCGCGGATTCGTGCCTTCCACTTCCACGAACTGCGGCGTGGGGACGGTATGCCGCTCGCGTTCCTTTCTAGCCTCTAAATATTCGTGCCACGCGGCATCGTCGAGCGAATAGGGCGCCAAAATTCGCTGCTTTTCCTGGGCGGCTTCTGCGCCCAGTCCGATGATCGCCTTGGATTTGTCGTAGTCCATTGAGTTGTACTTGCTCAGGTCCACGTTCACGATCAAATCGGCGGCGGCCAAACCTCGCAATTCGTTTTCGCGGACCACCACATCAATCGAGCGTCCCAGCACGCTGAAAAGCGATTGAATGTCCTCCGGATTTGCGGGCGCCACGTCCAAATGCACTGCGATGACGATGTCTGCTCCCATCTTGCGCACCACGTTCGTGGGCAAATTGCCCACCAGTCCGCCGTCCACGTAGATTTTCTCGCCATCGCGCACGGGCGAAAACACCCCGGGGATGGACATCGTCGCGCGCAGCGCTACCTGCAGCGAGCCATTTGAAAAGACGTGCTCCTTTCCGGAAACGAGTTCCGTCGCGACACAACGAAACGGAATAGGTAGGCTGTTGAACGACTCCGATTCTGAATATGGCAGCGTCTCGCGATCAATCAACATGCTGATCTGCTGGCCGGCGTTCAGGCCCGCGGGCAAGGAAAGGCCGTGCTTAAGTCCGACCACGATCGAATTTTGAAACGCGCGTTGGTCCTCGCGCCGCCGATACGAAAGGTCCTCGTATGGCGTCTTTCCGCCGATGATGATGTCCCAATTTTGCTCGCGCACCAACTGCGCAAGCTGCTCTGGAGTTTTGCCCGTGGCGTACAGCCCCGCGACGAGTCCGCCCATGCTGGTCCCAGCGATGTAATCAACAGGGATGTGATGATCCTCGAACCATTGCAGGACGCCAATGTGCGCGAGCCCCAGTGCACCGCCGCCTTCCAGGGCCACGCCGATTTTCGCGCGCTGCCGCGTTAGCGCATGGTCCACAGATTGCGGCGGCCGCTGCTGCTCCTGCGGCGAATCCGTCTGGGGGGTTTGCGATCGAGCGCTGGAACACAGCACGATCGCGCCAATCGAAATGATGGCAAAAAGGGAGAAGCGCACTCGCAAAGGCTGACGCATGGGGACCTCCGAGAGAGGGTGGCGCGTATGAAATCGGATAGACCGACGCAATTATTGCGTAGGTCATAACCCTGGGCAAGCCGGGGCCAATAATCGTCGAGCGGGCGCCATGCGAATGGGAGCGTGCAAACGCGTGATAGAATTCGCAGTGGTCACAAAATACGTCGCTACGCTGTCGCAAGAGAAGCGTTGAGGTCCCGGGATTTAATTCTCGACCATGAAAATCCTTACAGCGGAAGAAATGCGGGAGGTTGACCGGCTCTCCACCGAGCGCCACGGCATTCCGGGCCTTGCGCTCATGGAAAACGCCGGTGCGGCCGTCGCGCGTTTCATCGCGGAGCGACGCCCGGACTTTGCGCAGCGCCGCATCGCCATCCTTTGCGGCAAGGGAAATAACGGAGGCGATGGATTCGTCGCCGCTCGGCGACTTCGCGATCTGGGAGCAAAACCCGAAGTTTATCTGTTTGCAGCGCCCGAAGAACTGCGCGGCGATGCCGCGACAAATTTCAATCGCTGGCGGGAGTCTTCGGGCGCGCTGCACGTCATTCGCGATTCGAATACTTGGCAGACCGCGAAACCCGCCGTCGCCTCCGCCGACGTTATCGTTGACGCGCTGCTCGGCACCGGCACGCGCGGCCCGGTCGTAGGCCTGCTGGCAGAAGTGATCGAAGCAGTGAACCAGCGCCGCGGCCCGGTGCGTTCCGCCATCGTCGCGGTGGACATTCCCTCGGGGCTGGTAGCCGACACCGGCGAAGCAAATGGCCCAGTCATCAAGGCAACGTGCACAGTCACGTTCACTGCTCCCAAAACAGGCATGATCGCCGACGCATCCGGCGATTACGCCGGTGAACTTTGTGTCTGCGACATCGGTTCGCCACCCGAGCTGGTCGAAGAAATCGGGAAGAGCGACATTCGCTGGATTGACGCGCGAGAAGTCAGCAGGTTCGCGCTGCCACGCCGCGCGGACGGCAATAAGGGCAACTACGGTCACGCGCTGATCGTGGCAGGCTCGCTGGGAAAAAGCGGCGCGGCAGTCCTCGCCTCCTGGGCCGCGCTTCGTGTGGGGGCGGGGCTCGTAACCGTAGCGACTCCCGAACCGGTCCTTCCGATCGTCGCCGCCCACACGCCGGAGATCATGACCGAACCGCTGCCCGCAACCGACGCCGGCACAATCTCCATGCGCAGCTTCGAGTACGAGCGCTTCGACAAGCTGGTGAAAGGGAAACGCGCGCTCGCGATCGGCCCGGGGCTCAGCACGCAAGACGAAACGCAGCAATTCGTCCACGCTGTCGTCGGCAAGCGCACCGTGCCGATCATCTTGGACGCCGATGGCCTCAACGCCTTCGCCGGGCGTGCCCCGGAATTAAAAAGCGGCTCAGGCCCGCTCGCCCTCACGCCGCATCCGGGCGAAATGGCGCGGCTGCTGCGGTGCGAAATTAAGGACGTGCAAGCGCGTCGCATAGAACTCGCGCGCAAATCGGCGTCCGACTGGAACGCGTTCGTCATTCTCAAGGGCTATCAAACCGTCATCGCTTCGCCCGACGGCCAGACCTTCATAAACTCCACCGGCAATCCGGGAATGGCCACGGGCGGGACCGGCGACGTTCTCACCGGCATGCTCTCCGGCTTGACCGCGCAATTCGGGACGAGCGATTGGGTCCGTGTTTTGGCCTTTGGCGTCTATCTTCACGGCCTGGCCGGTGATATTGCCTATGCGGACACGGACGAAGCCCCTCTGATGGCGTCCGACCTGATCCTCGCGATTCCGCGCGCCTACCAGCGCTTTTATTCCCATGCGTGACCCCGAGTCTGCCCGTGACTGACCGCGAAATCCTGACGCACTCCTCCGAAGAAACGATTGCGCGAGGCCGCGAAATCGCCGCCCGACTGAAAGCGCCGGCACTGATCTTGCTCTCCGGTGACCTCGGAGCAGGGAAGACCACTCTAACGAAGGGAATCGCCGCTGGACTGGGCGCCGCGCGCGAAGACGATGTTACCAGCCCCACCTTCACTCTCGTTCACAAATACGAAGGCAGTACGCGCGTCTATCATGTGGACCTTTACCGCATTGAAGACCAGCACGACCTGGAAACGCTGGGACTCGAAGACCTATTTTCCGAGCGCGCCGTCGTGATAGTCGAATGGCCGGATCGCCTGAAGCTCCGCACGGACTGGCCCATCGTGCGGATTCAATTGGAACACGTCGGGGACGACACTCGCAGAATTCTAATCACGGAATAAACCGGCGGCAGTTCCGCGCAAGGGAAGCCTCTTCACTTCGGCGGCGCAGGAGGGTCCAGGCCCATGATCTGGAATCCAGCGTCCACAAAAATTGTGTTGCCGGTGACACCGCGCCCCAGATCGCTGGCCAGGAACACAGCTGCGTCCGCAACTTCCGCGATATCGGTATTCCGCCGCAGCGGCGCATGTTGCGCCACGAATTCCAGCACCTTCGAAAAATCCTTGATGCCGCGCGCGGAAATGGTTTTGATCGGGCCGGCAGATATCGCGTTAACTCGAATCTTGTGGGCGCCCAGTTCGCTGGCCAGGTATTTCACTTCCGCCTCGAGCGCTGCCTTCGCAATGCCCATGACGTTATAGTTTGTCACCACCCGCGTCGAGCCCAGATAAGTAAGCGTCATGATCGCGCCGCCGGTGGTCATCAGCGGCGACAACGCCTTCGCCACCGCCACAAGCGAATAGGCGCTGACATCCAAAGCCAGTTTGAAACCATCGCGCGAAGTGTTCAAAAACGGCTGGTTCAAGTCCTCGTGGTTGGCAAATGCCAGGCAGTGCACCACCGCGTCCAATTTGTGACCGTGCCGCTTCAACGACTCCGCCAGGCCGTCAATGTCTGATTGTTGCTGCACGTCGCAAGGGTAGAATCCCTTCGCGCCCAGCTCGTTGCCCAGTTCTTCCACCGTTGGTTTGGCGCGATCATTTTGATAGGTGAGCAGGAGCGTAGCTCCCTCGCGCGCGAACGCCTGCGCAATCGCGTAGGCGATGCTCCATTTGTTCCACACGCCCAGAACAATTGCCGTTTTGCCTTCCATCAATTTGGACATGGCTCGATATTCTACTCGGAATCCTCAATTTCGGCGCGAAGTTCTCCCCGCGCACGCCTGCGGCCGGCAAACTCAGTGGGAATGAATCCAGCGGAGCACCTCGCGGAGCAGGTCGGCAAGCACCGGCCACATCACCGCAAGTATCCCGATCCCGGCGGCGGCCAAGCGAGACACCCCTCGCGACACGGTGCTCGCCTCTCCCGGCTGATGCCGCGTGCAGAATCCGCCAACGGTTGCGGCGTTGCTGCATCTTTGGCCGCTGGGACCCAAATAGAGGCAGGGCCCCTGGTTTTGCCTCGTCCCGTCGGCCAAGGTAGAACCGGCAGCCTGCCAAGCGGCGTCTGGGCGGGCAGCGTCGAACTCCCCTCCGGGATTCGCCTCCAGATCGGGATCGAAAGGTCCCCCCGCAGCCTTGCTGCCCGGAAAATCATTAACGGTTACGAACCGTGCCATTGCGCTGTGCGCCTCGCCTCGTTACAGTGAAATTTCGTCTCGCAGCGCCCGTATGCCCGATATCCGCATCGCGCCTTCGCCCGACCATCCTGCCCGGATGAAGCTGGAGTCTTACTCCGCCGAAATCCGTCTGACGAATCTTACCCTGGGCGTGGACAACATCCATTATGACGTTTTTCTCAGCCCTCGCTTCGTGGATTTCACCAAGAAGTATCTGCAGGACCTGGTCCGCCAGTGCGTCAACATCAGCCTTTTCTACGGCAAGGACCGCAAGCAATCCGGCGCGCCCGAACACGGAGCGTTCCGCAAGCTGCTGATCGAAGTTCTCCAAGCCTCCCTCACCCGCGCCAAATTTCAGCAGTCCATCGAAACCGATACACTGCACCAGCTCGCGCTGATCAAACATCTCACTTCCGAAATCGCCGTGCAGTTTTCCAGCATCCTGGTGGAGTGCAAGGACTGGATCCGCGCCCGCGGCGAGCACTTCGAACACAGCGAACAAGCCCACGTCATGCGCGCCAAGATCGCGGAAATTCAGTCCGACAAGAAAAACGTCTATCGCCAGGTGGGCGAGACGCTCTGCCGCATCTGGCGTGAGGTGGAAGAGGGCACACTCTCGAAATCGCGCCGCGCTCTTTTCGGCGACGATTTTCACGATACCTACGAGCTGCTGCAAAATCGTTTTCTCTTCGTCGAAAACGGCAACGACGATCATCTTTTCCTCGAACACTACGTTCTGGTCGCTAATTTCGTCAACGATCCTGACCGGTTTGAAGTCTTCGACACGCTCCTCCTGGACCTGCTCCGTGATTTTGTCCTGACCGGCGATAACATTGACGATCTCAGTAAAGCCCGTAAAGCTCACGAACGCCTATTGGAGCAAGCCCGCCAGAAACGTACCGAAATCGCCCGCATGGAAGAAGAGCTTGAGGAAGCCTCCGGACGCTCCGGCGATGGCGATGGATTGTTCCCCTCGCTGTTCAAGCGCAAAGGCAGCTCCACGCCGGGTTCTCAGGCTGAAATTGCGGAACTGCGCAAAAAACTGGCCTTGGCCGAGAAAACCCTGGAAGAGCTGGGCCCTCAGATTGACGCCGCCAAGCAGCACATGAATTTCCGCATCGAAGAATATCGCAACCGCCTGGGCGACTACCTCAATCAGCCGCAGAATGCCCGCCGCCTCTTTGACGCGCAGGCTCCCTCGGGTGAAGGCGAAAGCGCCCGGCAAACGCGCTCGCAGCTTTTGGAAGAGTGGTTCCACCGCCTTGAAGAACGCGACCTGCTTTTTCACGTGCTGGCCGGATACGAACTGCGCCGCATCTACGCGGATTATTGCCCTCCGGTCCACTTGCAAGCGCTGAAAAAAGCGTTGGTAAACCGCGAAGAGGCCAAGCGCGTGGAAGCGATCCTGGAACAGTTTCCGGCGCGCAAGATTTCCATGAAGCGGTTGGACGACGCTTCCCGCGCGATTCGCCGCAGCACGCGTGAAGAGCAACTCGCGACCGTCCTGCAATTTGCCGAAGATCTCATGCGCCTGCGGCGCGACCGTCGGAATTACCAGCACGTGGCCGCCTGGATGGAGCGCATCAATCTGGTGCGCTCGGAACGCGCGCGCGAACTCTCCCGCGTCAATAAGAGCCTCTACGAATTTCTGCACGCCGATGAAGGCCGTCCCATCGAAGATCCGGTCATCAACCACACTGTCATCAAGGCGGATGTGCGCGGCTCCACCGGCATCACCAAGGACCTGCTTGCCAAGGGCATGAATCCCGCGTCGCATTTCAGCATGAACCTGCACGAGCCGGTAAAGCGCATGCTCGAGCGCTATGGCGCGGCCACCGTATTTATCGAAGGCGACGCCATCATTCTCGCCATTTATGAAACCGAAGCCACCCGCGCCACCACGCGCGGTGTCGCCCGCGCCTGCATCCTCTCGCGCGAAATCCTCGCGGTAACCCAAGCCTACAACTTGCGCACCAAGTCCACCGGCTTGCCCCAGCTTGAAATCGGCGTGGGCGTGGCCTTCCAGGATTCCGCGCCGTCTCTGTGGATGGACGGCGAATCGAAAATTATGATTTCGCGCGCATTGAATTTGTCGGACCGTCTCTCCAGCTGCACAAAAATAGCCAAGCGCCTCTTTTTGAATAATCCTTCGCCATTCAATGTTTTCCTGCTGCAACCTTTGATGGAAGACGCCGCGGAAGACGAAGGCGAAGAACTCCTGGTGCGCTTTAATCTCAACGGCATCGAACTGAACGAAGAAGGATTTCAAAAGCTCAGCGCCGAAATTGCCATGTCGCCCATGGGAGGAAATTTTCCGATGCCTTGGGGCAAAGAGCGCGTGCAACTCTATTTTGGCGAAGTGCCGCTCGGCGATTCGCTCGAGCCTGTGGTTGTTCGCAAGGGATTTGTCCACCAACTCTTGCCCGGCGCCAAAATCGGCACGCAGGGCACCCGCGCCTATTACGAAGTCTGCACGGATTCCAAGCTCCTCGATCTAGCCCGCAAGAAATTCGCCACCGCCGCCCCCAAGGCCTGATTCGTCACCCAGAAAGTTGTAGCACCGCCGCAACGCCCCTATAATCTCTGCGCGCGCAAAGCGGCGATCATATAGGCTGAACGCAGCAGCTGTCCCTTGCGATTGCGCAGCATATTTGGCGTTCGTGGACGCGTCGGCGCACGCGCGCAAGCCACGCCGCGACGCCCTGACGCTGCGGCATCGCAGCGTTTCTCATCTGGAGGCGAAAAGGGTCCGGTGATCCTCGTGGCCTTCAAAGCCATTGATCCTGTCCTCAGCGGCCAGGATGGTGGGTTCGACTCCCACACGCTTCCGCCACATCTGTTTAGCTGGGTGACAGTTGCAGAAAAACGAGGCGGCAAAAGGCGGCATTAAGGGAAATGCATTCGGTTTTGTGCACAGTTTTCAGCGGCACGAGTGACAACCGGATCCAGAGATGCCCGAAATGTCTTCGAGAGTTCAACCTTCGTTGCGCGCTCAAGGAAGGGATATTGCCGATGCCCTGCGCACGTCAACCGGAATTCAGGGACGGTTGCCCTTCAAGCCGAAGGTCATGGGTTCGATCCCCACCGCCCCTACCAAAAGTTTTTGTTTTCAATCTCTTAGGTCGCTGCCGTCTCGCCAATTGGAACACCGTTTCTGGTTGACGTTACACTCTGAAGTAGAAGAAGGACCGCGATTTCAATGATTTGCAACATTTGCGAACAAGTCTCACAGGTGCCAACGAGCACGAGAATCCCCACCGCGCTCACTATACTCTGTGGGCTCGGAAACTCGACAGCGGCCGTCGCGTGAGTTTGATCTGTCGCCGCAGGGCAGCGCGCCTACCTCGTGAGCAGGTGTGCCACTAATCCTCCTCAGGAACATTTTCCCGCGTAGCATAGTTCCTAATTATTGGCACGCTTACAGTTGCATGGACGATTATGGGTTAAATTGTGTGTGTATCGGCTTAGGTCTCAGATCCGCGCTGTCTTTGTAGCGGTAGCGACTCTCCCGGTTTCGTTCTGCGAGCGATCAGACGGATGTCGCCGTTAAGAGCCCGCACGCGCGATCTTTCGGTTAAGAGGTCACCAAGCGCGAAGACGTCGGAGATATGGAACGATTCAAAACTCGTCTCGGTTTTGGAGCAACTTCACTCACGCGCGTATGCCTTCCACTCCTTTTCCATCACTTCCGCCATTTGCTTGCCCGCGCGTCGCAGCCATTTCTTTTCGCGTCCTCGCAGGTCCTTTAACACGCTCTTCGTGCGTCTCGGAGATCCCAAATGCACATTCGCGATTTCCTTCCCCATAGCATGCAGCAGCGCGTACTCGTCGCGCTTCTTCGGCAAGTCCTCAACCTCAATCGGATTCGAATCCGGCGACAAACGCCGCACAATCCATCGTCTTACTACTTTTTGATAAGGATCATGCGACCGCACCGCCGACGCTATTAGCCTCTCGTAGTAACGCTCTCCGCGGCCCGACTCGCCGTCCTTCCAAACGCACGCCGACGGAACCGTCGCCTTCACTTCTCTCGCGATGCACCCGCCCGCATATTCCCCGAGCGCCACAAACCGCGGTTGACCAAGGCTCCCTAACCCTGCCTGTCGCCGCGAAATTTTGTAGTCAATGGCGGACGGCAGCGCGCTGGTCAACGCCGCCCTCGCATCCGTTGGAACCTCTCTCCTCGGAACGGGCGGCGCGTCCTTCAGCTTTTGCCAGAAATCCTGCGGCGGCTTGATCATTTCAATCCCCAACTTCTCCAGGTTCTTGTCATGCTCCGCCAGAACAAACGGGCAGCCCCCATCCTTCAAGGATTTTTCGTACCCTTCGAGGATCGCGTCGCATCCTTCGCGGTATTTAATCGTCAAACCCTCGGCATCGATCACCGTCTTCAAACTTGCCACCAGCCGCACTAGGTCGTTCGTATAAGCTAGGGGATATGCGTCGTCAAAATCATCCACGCCCCAGCACAATCGCCCCTCGCGATCACGCCAAGTCCCAAAACTACCGACATGGATATCACCGGAACAAAGAAGATTCGGCGCGTGCGCCACTTCTTTGCAAGCTTGCGGAAAAAGTTGAGTCCACCGGTAATACGTACCGCGAAAAAACAAGAATGCGTCTGACCGCATCTGCTCATGTTTTGATCGTAGCGCCGCATCTACGACCGTCGTGCAACTCCGCAGCCAAGTCTCATAGCTCGCCGTCGCTTCCCTTATGTCCAACTGAGCCTCCTTTGTCTCGCCTTTCCATTTTCGCGGCGCAATATGATGCGGCGGACGTTCCGCCTAATGTATCCGTTGAAAACCTTATGCACCTGGCAAAATCACTGTAACCGTTTGCAATTGATTTCTAGCTGTGTATTCATATTCTTCCTGAAGAGAATGCAAGGGAAGAGCATCTGTTAAAATTAATTCTAATCCGCTTCTTGGTCGGTGGCTTCTTCGTCTCCGGCTTTTCGATCCTGGGTACAATCTTCAAGCCCAAGAGTTTCGCCGCTCTGTTCGGCGCCGCGCCGTCGGTCGCCCTCGCCACACTCGCGCTAACTATCAAAACCAACGGCGCATCCTACGCGGCTGTGGAAGCCCGCTCTATGCTCGCAGGAGCTGCCTCGTTTTTCGTCTACGCCTGGTGCGCTATGATTCTCCTGCACCGCGAAAAGCCCGAGACGAAGCTCGCCACAGCCGGTTTGCTCATTATCTGGCTCATCGTTGCGATGGCCCTCTGGTGGGCTTTTCTCAGGCGAGGAGCTTGAAATGCCTGACGAGTGCTGAAAACGACGATGAGCATCGGAATAAATCCAGTAGCCCTGAGAGCAGCCAAATGGCATGAGTACGCCATCCGTTTTTTCTTCGGGGGCCTAATAACTGTCGCTACGGGGCTCATCGCCCAAAAATTCGGTCCGGCCGTCGGCGGCCTCTTCCTCGCTTTCCCGGCAATTTTCCCAGCCACAGCCACGCTGATCGCCTCTCACGAAAAGGAGAAAAAACGACGCGCCGGCCTCGACGGCACTCGGCGCGGCCGCGACGCAGCCGCTCTCGAATCTCGCGGGACAGCCCTTAGCACTATCGGCCTCTTTGCGTTCGCAGTGATCGTGTGGCAGCTATTACCAATGCATCGCGCGTGGCTGATCCTCACGGCCGCTGCTGGTTCCTGGTTCGTCATATCTGTCTTGGTTTGGCGATTGCGAATCTTCCTGCATCGCGCCTAAACGATCAAAGGCGATTAGTTGGTACCCCTCAGAACATAGTCTGCGACCGAAGGGGTCGCGACGACGTAGATGCGGCTGCCTCGTAAGCAGATGCTCTAACGCCATCCGATGTTTCAGCGTGTCCTAAGTAATAACAGAGCGTCTCAAAATGGACAGCTTTGTGTGCGAGAATACTCGAACCTTTGGGGGAATGAATGAAAAAACTGACACGCAAACAATTATCGTCCGTCTGCTGTCCTACGTGCGGCGTTGCTGCCGGTAAGCGGTGCGTTCTGGTTGCGGGTGGCCTGCGAAAAGAACCGCACGGAAACCGGAAGCTCTTGGCTGCCGAGGCTCTGGAAAAGGCACGAACTAAGAAGCGATAAACCAAAAGGGCATGCGTCAGTATAGAACGTGGCCAATAAAACGGAATCTGACGCGGCATTATTGGCAAGGCTCAAACGCGAGCTTCCGAAACCAATCCTCACGAAGTCAGTAAGGCAAAAGGCAACGAAGAAACAGATTGCATCAAGGAACGTTAAACAAAATGAGATTTGTCCAAACGGCTTCTAGGGATGCATTGAGTACCAGGTGGTAGATTCATATTGAAGCGCAGGTGGAATTGTTCAACGAAGGTCCTGAGGTTACTGGCGCTTTGTTCGAATGAAGCTAGTGCGATGTAGCCATCGGGCCGGACAAGGTAAAGAGCGCCCCGTTTGAATCCGGCATCTTTTGCGCTGTCGCTAAAGGGGAAGGCATGTAGAGGTAGTTGAATCTTACCACAGGTAATTTCGAGATCTTTGTGC
>CAWDRE010000009.1:0-334181 GCA_963804655.1 uncultured Acidobacteriota bacterium
AGCGCCGCTATCATGCGTTCCTGGCAAGCAAAATTAACGTGTCCTTTCCCGACCAGACCAGGAAGCGAAAAATCCGGCAGCAGCAGACGAAGTCTATCAGTCTGGCGTCCGGTGGCTCCTCAAACCACACTCGTCCAGAGGACAACAAGAAGTTTGACTTGATCTTCAAAGAAAACGTGGCTTATGGGTTTCGGCGCAACGCGCTCGGCGTGAAGCCCCTTGGCCTGGCCGTGTCAGTGGGCTCCCTGTTGTGGGTCTTGGCGATCGAAGGATTTTTTTTCGGTCTTAATCACAGATTTATCGACGCGGCGGCGTTTTCGCGAATGCCGGAGGCCGCAACCGCCTCATTGATGGTTTCGGGGGTAATAGTTGTCGCTTGGCTCTTCTTCTTCACTAAGTCCAGCGCGCACACCGCCGCTTTTACTTATGCCGAGACACTTTTACGAGCGTGCGACGCGTTGTAGCAGAGTTCGGCCTTGACCCATCACCGGCGAGCTTGCGAAGCGAATCGTGTCGGCGCAAGCTTTGCGCGGGATCACCTTCTTGCTGGCTGGCCTGGAAATCGAGACTATTTTGTAGCTGCGAAATAGAACTGATTGCAAGCTCGCCTGCCAATAAGATACCTATAATAAGCCACTTACGGCGATAACGAAGATATTCGTGTTGACAACACGAAATCGTTGAGCTACACTGTTTTTCGAGGATCAACTTCTATGTCCGATGTGCTGGTGTGCGCCGAACGCGAAACCCGCGAGGAAGCGACGCGCTTTGTCTCGCAGTGGGGTGCTCGCCCCCAAATCTGTTCTGTGAACAGACTCAAGCGGTGGCGTGGGAAGGCAGAAAAAACAAAAGTCATGTTAGTGTACCTGATGGGAACTGAACCTCGGGCGACACTCCGGAGTTGTCTTCGGCACGTATCGAATGACCGTAGGCTTGATGTTGTTGTCTATTCTCACCCCGACAGCGACCATCAGGCCGCCGAGCTGGAAAAATCGTCGGAGAGCTAAGACCGCACCGAACGTACATGTGTTTTGCCGACGACGAAGTGAAACAGTTTTTTCAGGTGCGTATTGGTTTCGTGCCGGCGGAAAAGCGCGGCCGCGCGAGACTTTCGCCACATTGCGAAAGGAGCTGGGTCTGACGCAAGTTGACGTGGCCGCTGCTCTCGACGTGACGCCTCGAACAGTTCAAAACTGGGAGAGCCGCGGGCGCGTTCCGGAACGGCGGTACCGGGACCTCAAAGAGCTAGACGACCTGCTTGCGAAATATATCGGTCGCAGTGAGGTCGCCGCTTGGATGGACAGTCCGAGCGACGCCTTCCAGAAGCGCACGCCACGTGAGCTGATTCGTGAAGGTAAAACGCGGGATGTGATTCTCGAGTTTGGACGGCTGAAGACCGGCGAGCCGCTGTGAAATCGCCTGACGGCTGGCGCGCAGCGCTTGACCTCTTGTGCGTCTCGGCCGAGCCGTTCGACGATTCCTGTTTTCGGTCCGTCGAACTCGCATGGGCTTATCCGGACGATGTTATTAGTGGTGAAGGCACTCGGTTGAAGGGCGGCCGTTTTGCGCCGAAGGGAACTCGGGCGGTGTATGGGTCGCTTGACGAGGAAACGGCCACCCGAGAGGTTACCGCTCGGAAAGCCCGGCTCGGCGGACGGGCGATTATTTCACTGAAGGATTATCCGCGTCTTACCTACGTGGTCGCCATCCAGGCGAAGAGGTGCGTGGACTTTCGGAGCGCCGGAAATAACACTGTGCTAGAAGATATCCTCGCGGCTGCGGGCGATCCCAACGATGTTGGACCTTCGCAGGAAGTGGGTACCTATCTGGTGGAAAAAGGAATGGATGCCGCCATCTTTCCCTCGGTCGCGGGCAGTGGTTCAAACATCGTGGTCTTTCTGGATGCCGATCCGCCTGCCAAGGTCGCGATCCGCAATCGAGAGGAAGTTCTTGCAGCAATGAAGAAATTCGCAGGCCGCATCCCGTAATGGGTCAAGATGGGCGGTTTCTCCGACACCGATTACTGTCAGGGTTTACGCTCGATATAGCGAGAGAACGTCGGAAAGTTTGTTTCGTTCACATTGTCGAATGGGCACGGAAAAATCACACTGTCGAGGTCCATGGCGAAGTGTTTCAAGAGCGGAGCTTCTTCAAACTCTTCGATCAGCGGTCGCAGGTCCATCAGGACTCCGTAGAGTTCGTACAGATTGGGGACAACCGTTTTGCGAATCTGACACGATGGACCGATGAGCAGAAGAAATATGGCCTCGAGGTGCTGCCACAGGTCGGTCGATTTCAGCGAGGGCATTTCCGAAAACTTGTAGTGCACCAGTTCATTTCGCTTATCGATTGCTGCCTTCCCGAGTTGCCAGATCCTGCTGCCTCGATCATATTCGCAACCATATCCGAATTTCAGTAGCCACCAATAACGGTGCAGCAAGGGTCGCGGACTGAACTTGATCTGCACTTTGCCTTGTTCGTCGACTATCTGTGTTTTTTCCAATAAAGCCTCAGCGGCTGACTCCGGCAACTCCTTGGCGGACTTCACAAATAGCTCCGAGTAGATGCGGACAAAGGCCTCAAAGCTGGCCCAGGCTGAAACCAAGATTCCCGGATAGAAACGATAAGGTCCTGACCGCTCCGATTCGCCGTGATAGGCGAGCAGGCTATCGCCAAACAGCGCAGCGTCCCCATGAATAGCTCGCGCGGCACTTGTTGCGCTCGAACAATCGAAGCAAGCTCATCGTCGTGGTTGGTCGCGCGTCGTACCAGTGCCGACGTCGAACCGTATTCGAATTCTCGCCAATACGACGCGTCCAGCGCGTACTCTTTTCGCAGACGCTGGTCGGGCAACCTCTCGTGCCATTCTTCGCCTTCGCTACCGATTATCGGCTCAGGGTGAAAAATACTGTGGATTTCTTCTCGCAGCTCGTCTGCATCGAGGTCCATAGGGCATCTCCGACTGGAGTATAACCGCGCTTTCGCAAACAAGAAATTCATGAGGAGAATGCGCGCAAATTCTTCCTGGTCTCCATTGGATACGGAAAGAGGGATCTGAAAGCTGCCGGTGTGCTCGAAAAGTGAACAGACGTGTAAGATCGCATTCACGTTTGCGCGCAAAAAGCCCTCGCCGAGAACTAAAAGCGGCTATACCGGACCAAGAATCTATCCCCAACGAAGATTGTGAAAACGACACGCCAGTCGCGAGTAACTGACTCGTCTCTCACAATTACCGTCATAATCTCAATTGAATCTTTTATCATCCATGAATCGGGCTCCCTTTAGACACTAGCGTAAAGGACGAGCTTATGATCGACTGGCTCCGAGTTGCAAAGTCGGCGAATTTTTACACAAAGGCTAAAAGGCTTTCGAAAAAAGCCGTCGTTGACTTGTTTCGGACAATTCGACAGGCTTCGGAGGCACCAGCCAGGAACATCTTTCGGCATGTTAAGGAATCCTTTGGTCACGCTTCCTGGTCGGCCTTGGCGTTTCTTTATGAGCGAAACCCGTCTTTTCTTGATGTCCCTGAGGGAGACCTCAAGGAGCGCGTTTGTGGCTTCATTCTACTCGTCGAACATCGTGAGTATGTCGCGGTTTTCAAATCAAATCTTGATGTGCCGTCGGATTTCAAGACCGAATATTTCGGACGCACAGCAGACAGCAGAGTCGAAGCGGCAGTACCAATGGGTGTGGTTGTGGATAGTTCCGCATCCGACGGGATGAGTCTCGACGTGCTTGAGTTGAACACAAGGATGCCGAAACACCTGCTGGTGATTGATTCCGCTATGCAGACGAGACTCAAGACGTTGAATTTGCAAAACGGGGACCACGCGACAATTATTTCCGGGACCGATAAAGACGGTCATGACGTATTGCAACTTGTAAATGTTCAAACATCCGGAGCTTCTCTCCGCTACCGCCTTTTCGTCCTGCTATGTTGCGTCGCCGGATATCTGGTTTTGTGCTTGGGCTTGACCTTGGGCAATCCTTTAAAACTTGTAATTGGCGAAGACGGGCACTACAGCAATTCGAAGTTCCAGATCGCCCTCTGGTTCGGGATTCTTATCGTGACATATCTAGCGACAATCGTGCTTCGCGCTATCCAGAGCCACTATGCCTTTCTTGGAAACGTGGGGATCCCGAACAATTTGTTGCTGCTTTCTGGCATGAGCGCGTTGACATTTGGAGCTGCCAAGGGAATTACAACTGCTAAGGTCCAAGCTGCGGTGGATTTCGGAATTCCTAATCCGAAGCCGTACACGGATAACCCGAGGTTTCTGTTTGACCTGACCCACAACGACAAGAACAGACTCGACTTCGGCGATTTTCAAATGATCGTGGTGACGCTCGTCGCAGTTGGCATGTATCTGATGCTGGTACTCCATTTTCTTGGCTCGTTGGAATTGCGAGCAACCATCAGCTTGCCTGATGTAGACAGCACGATTCTGGCGGCGTTCGGCCTTGGTCAGGGCGCATACCTGACCAAGAAAGCGGTTGGCAACGTGGGTGACACCTAGATTTTGGTTGCTGGTGATTCCGTTGCACATTTGCGCTTTGCTAGATTCCGAAGCGATTGAATCTGATTCTCGAGGAGATATTCCATGGCGACAATTAAACTCACCGACGGATTTGGACTCGTCATCAACGCATCGCCGAGCCCTTCTTCTATTTTCTCCAAATATCTAAAGAGCCCTAGCGCGATTGTGGGCGCACTACACGACCTGAAAGACATCAAGGACCTTCAAGTGGGCCAGGATCCATTTCAATCGCAATCCGTGGGGCTCTCGTTCGACGATTCCATTGGCTTGGGCACGAGCGGAGTCGAACTGACAATCGATCCAGAATTACTGGGGACAATTGCAATCAAGAAAGGCGATTCGCTATTTGATGCCGCAAGCGACCCGTTTGGTGACAAGATCGCGATTCCTGCAAATCAGGCGTACGTTTCTGCAGCACTGGAAGCAAAACTCGATGTGGGGCTCAGCGGAGGCGCAGGCGATCTACAATTCGGCTTCACTGCCGGAACGGATGTGGTCTTCACAAATTATCAACTGTTCGCACTGACGGATAAGATCGCTCCCGCTCTGCAGACTGTCGTTCAGACCTTCGCAGTTCCGGGCGACCTGCAGGATGTAGAGGCGATGCTACCAGGGAACATTGCCACAATCGAAGGAACCGGGACGTTGAAGTTTTCTGCGAAGGCAAATCTTCTGGCGGCAGTGAATCCTTTGGCGGCGTTGAGTACAAGCGTGGTCCAAGGACCTTTAACCATCAAAGATGGCGCATCCCTCGTTGTCGGGGCAACCTATACATTAACCGGTGCGTATCAGCTCCGAGTCCAGCGGCTTGCCGGGAGCAAGGTTCGGTTGGGCTTCGAGAAAAAGCGTTCATCCGAACTAGACGTCAGTGTGAGCGCCGACATCGGGGCGTCCGCCACGGTGGATGGCTTCGACATCATTCAAGCTTTACTCGGAGCGGTCAGTTCTGACCCCGTTCCAAACAAAGAGGTGTTTCAGCAAGCCGGTCTGACGGCCGATCAAATAGCTTCGATTGCCGCCGCCATAAAGGCCGGAATCGAGCGGAGCTTGCAACTGTCGCTCACGGGTGAATTGGATTTATTGGATTCTGCATCAGCGGCTTTCAGCTATGAGGTCGATCTCGCTGCTTTAGACGCTCAAGGAAAGCAGGCCATTCACGATGCGTTTGACGGCAACTTATCCCTCTTAGAACAGATTCCTACGAACGGCATCAAGCCACTCAAAAGCGTCTTTTCGTCTCTACGGCAGGGGAAGCGGATTCTCAAAGTCAATCTGCTCGGGATATTCAATTACGCGTCCGTTTCGACGCTTTTCCAGAAAGGGACGATCATCGTCGATCGGGACAGCGGCGACGTAACGATCACGGATCAGGCGGGCGCCAACCGTATTCAGTTTACCAGCGACAATTTTGCGAAAGACAGCGCGAAGCTACGACGCGTGTTGGCCGAGAGTTTCTTGATGACTGTTACCTACCGCACCAGCGGCACAGTGCGGGTCGGTCCGACGTTGACCACAACCCAGTGGTTTTTTGAACTACATCAGCAAACCAATCTTCAAAACATTAAGGATTACCTGAACGTGGCCCAAGCTCTTGGGATGTTGTCAGCGCTCGATGTAGGCACCAGGCTAGCATTGGTCGCCGGTGTCAGTTCGTTTGGCCGGTCCAGTCTCAATGTGAACTCAAGCTACAACGATTCGCTATCGAAGAGTTTGTTTATTGATGGATCTGGCCAGGCCCGCGCCGAAAACGAATATGAACGCATTGGTCGATTTGCTCTCGCGAGTCTACTGCCTGACGGAGATCCGCTCAACGATGCCAGACGTTTGCCGTTGACGGATGACAAGATTTGGAATGCCATGCGCTCAGCGGGACAAAGTAATGACTTTGGAGGCTTGTTCAGCAACTACGCATTCAATACCAATCAACTGGCTGACATTTTCTCCGACTACACTCTGATTGTTTGGTGGGCTGGCGCAATGCACGATACGGCTATTGCACTGACCAACTTGCTCGGCTACATGGTCCAGCATCCACAGTGGGACCCGCAAGACAATGCGTTCAAGAAATTGCGTTCGAGCCTCGATCAGACGATGGCGACGGTCTCGAAAAACACGAAGTCTCAGTTCGCGGAACCGTGGGGTCTGCTAGCGATGGACCTTGCATCGGGGCAGAGGTCTGCAAAGGGGCTTCAACTCATCTGCTCGCGGGCAACATTGGCTCTGTCGAACGGTGGTCCGCAGGCTAAGGCCGCGTTAGGGTCTTGAGAGACATCCGGTTCTTGTACAACTCACGCTTGGATCTGTAATGGAGGTGCATGCGGGGGGTCGCTTGCTCCTCACATCGGTCCATCTTACTTCGCTCGCAATGCCGATGAGGGACCGAATTGGTGGACTGTATGAGGAACTAAGCATCGGCATAAGGGGCCGGTTCATAGGACTGATATGACTTTCGCCGCCATGCGAGACTTGATCTCATCCAAATGCCAGGGACAGAAATTATGAGTGTCGACGCCAACGTCCATGGAGTAGGAAGACGGAGCCTCCGGCAGCCGGCCATGCGAGTGGCCGTACAAGTGCCACGCGCCACGGGAAGAGTGATTCCATACACGCATGGCGTAGTGGCAGAGCACGATCCGCTGCCTGCTGATTGAGATTTCGGAAAGGTTGTCCAGCCAACGGAATTCCTGAGTGAGCTGGCGTACCTGTTTGTCGTGATTGCCGGGTAGGGCGAAAATCGTTTTGCAGTGAATCTGTCTGCGAAATTCCGCGGCTCGGGTCTTTGAACCTATGCAGAAGTCGCCGAGGAAGTAGAGGATATCGTTCGTCTTCACCCACGTATTGATTTGGCCTAGGATCCCCTGATTCATCTCGTCTACATTCGGAAAAGGGCGGTTGCAGTACCGCAATATATTGGAATGATTGAGATGAAAATCAGCAGTGAACCAGGTATTCGCCATTTCTTTCTCCCAAGAAGCCTGTGTGTCCTAGTTTTCCAAACCCCTGTCGGTGTCTCCGATCGGAGCTAGCTTTTGAGCGAAAGCAGATTCCCCGATTGTTGTTGTGGTCGGAGAACTCACGAAAGCGACAGGGGTCTGGAAGTCGGAAGACAGATGAGGATTTTGATTCCAGCGGAATTTGTTAACTGGCGCGAAGACGCCCAAGCGGCTCATTCTAGAATGTCTCACAGCCGTCCGGGTTCCTGCCGGAAAGACGCCCGGAAACGCTCGAGGTCGGTTCGGAGAAACCGGATATTGCGGCCCATCACGCGCAGATGCGGAATCTGCTTGCGTTCGACCCACAGATAGACGGTCTGCGGACTCACGCCGAGAAATCGAGCCGCCTGTCGGACGTTCCACGGATGGTCATTAGCGGTCTCGGTGCCGTGATCTGGCATCGCGCTCTCAGGAGGTCTACGCAACAGTGGGCGGGTTTTGTACCAGGCCATGAATCAAAACGTGCCGGGCGCCTGCTGTTGGTCTGAGCTCCGCCAAGACCGATTCTTAAATCGTGGCGTCCTTGCCCATTTTCCACCGGTTTTGCAACGTGGCGATAGAACTTGAGCCACTGTTGCTGAACGTCGCTTGAGGGGGCCACGTCGTAGGCGGTATTCCGACGGGCCAAATACGCAACAGCAGCTTGTCCCATTCGCCGTCGCGAATCGAGACTCCTTGCACGCGCGCATTCTCGTGCTCCGGCTCATGGTGAACAGTGACGGCTTGAATTACAAGATGACCGATGACGAACGTCGAAACACTGGCCTTAGCCGCTTTGGGCGCGTTCGGGAAGTCCAGCCATGCGATTGTTCCATCAGCCGAATAGCCTCTCCGCTCATAGGCTCCAATCTGGACAACGGTTCTGTCTGGAATCCTTCGGTGTAAACGCAATGCCTCACACTCGTTTCGCGTGAAGAAGTGTCCGCGATTCTTGGCATTGACCGCATCCAAGACCATTGCTTTCATCACGGTCCACAGCGCGAGGGACGTTTGATGTGCTGCGTCCAGAGGTGTAGCGGTGTTCTCCGTCAGGCGACCGATTATCGGGATATTCTCCGACTCTAACGCGCTCATCCACTTGCCGTTACATTGGACGCAAACGCAGCGAACCTCCACAACGGAATGAGGCACGTTCTTCGGTGGCGCTTTGCCCATTTTGACTCGCATGGGCTGCGTGCCGAGTCGTTGAAGAATCCAATCGGACCACAAATGCTCTTTGCTATTTGCTTCGTTATCGCAGAACAAACATTGCTTCGCCATTCGCCTATCTTTGTGCTAGCCGATTGATGTAACTGATAACGTCGAGCGATTGTTGAAGGAATTGGGAAGCTGTATCGGTTGCCATCCTTCCATTTTCTACAATCCCCTCTACTTGCCGAATGTATTCGACATGAGCAAGCAATTCCCGGAAGTTTGCTTCATCATAACCGCCACGCTCTATAGGTACGGAGAATGGGAACCGTGCTGACCAGACACCATCCTCACATTTCAGACCGTGCATCTCGTATTGCTGCATAACCTCTTTATTGAAACGGCGGAGAATTTCGCCGCCTTCCACAGCCTCAAATATCGAGACGGACAGACAGAGGCCGTCACTGATAATCGAAATCTTGCTGCTCTCGCCAGAAATCAGGTTTTCTCCGAGCCACACTCGACCTTGTTCCCTCTTGCGGACCAGTCGGGAATAGAAATCAAGCCATAGACTATTCGAGATTCTGAAACTCATTGGGCGGTCCTCCAAAAGTCAGCATACACTACGCTATTCGAAGGCGGTCAAGCGTCAAAGGCAGGCCATTTCCATCTCACTCGACGATTTCTGGAAGCGCGTATTCAGAACATTCGATTTGATTTCGAACGTATTTCACCTCGACCACGGTATTGGTCAGATCCCGCGCGCCAATGTGTTTGAGCGCTGCATTGAAGAGTTCTCGTTGACGAGCCGGCATAACGTTAGGAACAATAATGATCACTCCCGCGTGCAACGGTTCTTGTCCATGTAGGGAAATGAAATCGGAACGATTGTTGGTTACAAATGTGTAGTCCTGGGCACGGATTGTGGCCATGAGTTGCCAATCTTTCGAACCGCCGAGCCCGAGATAATTGACGTGATCCGCGAGGTGACCTGCGGCGTGCGCTACTTCGACCAAAGATGTGTGCAGGCATTCATCGATCAAGAGCTTCACTGTCAGCCCGCAAGAGCACGGCCATGCCGGGTTGCACGAATGGGTTTACGTTTTGCCCAAGGGCGGGAAGCTGGACGCCCTCGCCGCGGGAAGGCCTGGACGTAAAGCGGAGCAAGTTCAACCTTCTCTCGTCCAGAGCGGGGTAGCCATCGAGGATCTCCTCCGGTTTCGTCCCTTGGCTCAACATATCGGCAATGAGTTCGACGGGAATGCGCGTCCCACGATACACAGGCGTACCGCGCATAATCTCAGGGTCGGAAACAATCATGTTCTCTGCGCGCTCAAGTTTCCTCAGGTCCAGGTCGAGTTCCAGCCGCACTGACTTCACTTGAATGACCACGGCTGATCCCTCCGTAAGAACCACCGCGTCAACTTCAGGAGACGATTCAATC
The DNA here is from genome assembly GCA_963804655.1 of uncultured Acidobacteriota bacterium. Classification (GTDB taxonomy): domain Bacteria; phylum Acidobacteriota; class Terriglobia; order Acidiferrales; family UBA7541; genus Palsa-295. Next base: position 10,107 of record CAWDRE010000009.1, read on the forward strand.
TTCTTGGCGATCGCGCGGCGAGCTGCAAGCGGCAAGAGCCGCACACCTTCCGCCTCAAGCCGCAGATACAGAACTTGCCCACGACTGAGCATTCGCTGGATGGAACGGCCAGTGCGGAGCCGCCGGGGTCGAATGAGGCGACGTTCGATAAGCTTATGAACGGCGGGAAGCGGCAGATTCGCAACAGCCGAAGCTTGCGCCGGAGTGTATTCTGTAATGTTCATATACTTATTCTACCCCAAAGAGGACAGAATTAATAGCGTGGATGGCTCGACGTTTGCCGACACAAATGGGTGAAGATTCGTCATCGGACTCGGGCTCACCTGTCGCTTCGCCTCTTCTTCGCTATGGTGAAAATTCAGGGGACTCCATGCATGCGGAGCCACATTGCGGTACATCGTCCCACTACCAAATATTTGTCTAACTCATTTGTTTTCAAAACTGAGATTGAAAAGGAAGGACTTCCAAGAGATAGTACGCCTGCCTTGGGCGCAGGAGGTCTGGAGTTCAAATCTCCACGCCCCGACCATACACCTCTGAGTTGTCAATTCACTCTTGGATGCCGCTTGCGATGGAATCTGAGCTTGGGTTGATTGAAGGCCAGATACAGGCTTTCAACGCACTCTGCCGCGTTCTCTACTGTGCTGGGCAGCTCTTCGGCATCGCGTACAAACAAATCTTGTCCGTCGCTTGACACGGCGCCGGCACCCGGCGCTGTGCAATATTGAACAGTCGGCAGAGGCGGGGACATGTAGCCTTGTGTATGCCTTCTGCTGCAGTCCGACATGCGCGCGTCACGACCCCTCGCTCCACTCAACATGCGAAGTCCGGCCACCCAGCTTTCGATGTGAAATTATTCCTCGACTCGGCGGGACTCGGGAGAAAAGTAGCGAAGTTCGCAAAAAAAGAGATTGTTTTCGCGCAAGGCGATCCCGCCAGGAATGTTATGTACATTCAAGACGGTGGGGTGAAGCTTACCGTCGTCAATAACTCCGGCAAGGAAGCGGTGGTGGCGATTCTAGGAAGCGGCGATTTCTTTGGAGAAGGATGTCTGGCGGGCCAATCAGTTTGCATAGCCGCTGCGACGGCGGTCGCGCCCACCACCGTCCTCGTCATTGAGAAAAAAGAGATGATTCGCGCGCTGCACAAGGAAAACCAGCTCTCCGACCGCTTTATCGCCTACATGCTGGCACGCAACATTCGCGTGGAAGAAGACCTGATTGACCAGCTCTTCAATTCCAGCGAGAAGCGGCTGGCCCGCACGTTGCTGCTGCTGGCTCGCTATGGTGAGCCGGGCAATCCGAAGAGCGTGCTTCCGAAAGTATCGCAAGAGATGTTGGCGGATATCATCGGTACGACCCGATCGCGCGTCAATTTTTTCATGAACAAGTTCAGGAAGCTGGGTTTCATCCGGTACAACGGCGAAATCCACATTGATAAATCCCTCCTCAGTGTCGTCCTGCACGACTGAACGAATCTTGGCACAACGCTGAAAGCTGCGGCCCTTCCACGAACTTAGATACTTCTAACGAATATGTTCAAATTTGCATGTGCTTGAGCCGGGGTGTTTTCGCACCCTCTTAATGTGAAGAAACGCGAACCAACGCCGAAGCAGGTTTCCTCGGTCCCCTATCCTACTTGGGGAGTTATTATCGTTGGCAGGCCCGTTTCTCAGGAATTTCCGCAGTTAAATCGGCGATAGATAATCTCCATCTTTTCAAATCGGTACACCGCATTTTTCCCCCAGCAATTGTGCTGTACAGCACATCAATGCACCTGCGACACGCCCATAGTCGCAAATGCTGCAAATTCCAATTCGAGAGCCTTGCAATCGCGCTCTGGAGGACCATCCAATATGCGTCACGCACATCGCTTCGTAAGCGCACTGATTCTCACGGCTGCCCTTTCGGCCGGCGGGCCCCTAATGGCCGCTGCAACGCCGCAGGAAGCCAGCGTTCAGGTTCGAGTCTTCGACTCGGGGCACCATGACTACCACAATTGGGATGCACGCGAAGACCATGCCTACCGAGGCTACCTGATAGAACGACACGAGCATTATCGGCCTTACGACAGGCAGAGTCACCGCCGCCAGCAGGACTACTGGAACTGGCGCCATAGTCATCCCGATCACGATTAATAAGCGAGCTGCCACGTTGCGTATGGAATCGGATTGGTCACACCGTTTGTCGGGAATCCAGAGAAGCGGTGTGACCTTGCTTTCTACGCAACACGAGTTGTTCAAGGGAACGCAAGGTCGTGAAACGCCCCATCGGAAAAAGCTCTGCTTTCGCCAGGGTCCGAAACCGGCGCACCCAACGCCACGGTTCCCCGGGGTACACGAACAAACGCCCTCGAATCTGCCTTTGCAGTTCTTAACGACGGCAATCGCAAACCCACCGCTACGCGATACGCGAGAAGACCGATCGGGTCTAGCCGTTCTGGCGACGCTGCGGCTTCTGCTTCGGGGAATCAGAACTCTAATTGGAATCCATCAGTTTGAGAACGTTTTGATGTCTTTCCACCTCGGCGTGCTCGATCGAAGCCGCGACCTCCAACTCTTTCTTCGAGTCTGCGTCACGCCCCAATCGCGCGTACGTCAGGCCCAAGTAGTAGTGAGCCTGGCGCGTAGAGGGATCAATCGCGATTGATTGCCGCAATAGGTCCGCGGCCTTCGCATAATCTTTTCGCTGAAACTCGACGCGGCCCATCCCGCTCAAAGCCTCCGCATGCCGGGGATCGCGGGTCAGCACGCGGTCGAAATCCTGCGCTGCGCAATCGAGATCGTCGGCATCCAGACAGATCCGGCCGAGCTGCAAGTACGATTCCGTCTGTTCCGGCTGAATTTCTATAGAGCGCTGAAACTGTGCCGCGGCGTCCGAGGATTTCTCGAGCGACGCCAGCGACACGCCAAGGGCGTAATGACCGGAAGCGTCCTGCGGATACAGTTGCACGTAGGTTGCGAACGTCGCGGCGGCATCCTGATACTTCTCCTGCCCAATTTCGGCCCGGCCCAGTCCGTATAACGACTTCGCATCGTCCGGACGGACGCTCAGCACGCTCCGAAATGTCTCCGCGGCGTCCGGGAACAAGTTCATGCGCAGCGCAACCATTCCGAAATCATAGAGGACGTCAGGATCCTTCGGACTCGCTTTGCGCGCCCGAATCAATAAGGCCAGCGCCTTTTCGCTCTCGCCGGCCTGCACGTCTGCCCGCGCTTGCACGCGCCAGGTATTCAATAACGCGCCAAGAGCGTCGTCCCGGCCCGGTTCCAGCCGCAGCGCTTCTTGAAATTGCGCGACGGCATCATCCAGCTGTGACATCTGCAGATAGAGCAGGCCCAAATTGACATGCGCACCCGCGAAATCCGGCTTCTCCTGTATGACTTTCTTGAAGATTTTCTCGGCTTCCGCGTTGCGTTGCTGCTGCGCCCGAATCATCCCGAGAAGATTCAACGCGCGATATTCGCGAGGGTTCGCCCGCAGGACGGATTGCAAATCGCTTTCCGCTTGTTGCAGATTTCCGGCCATCATGGATTGAGCCGCATCTTTCATTGCGGCGTTTTCATCAGCGGACGCACTCTGGGCGAAACAGGATCGCGACGCGGTAAGCAAGCCGCCGAAAGCGAGAGCGATCGAAAGCGCCACCAGCGCGCAAGCGGTACTCTCACGCGAGCTCGCAATTCGACGATAACTCATGGCATCCCGGGCCCCGGCGCCGCGCTCATGCCGCTTGCGCCGGCATCATTCGAACGAATCAGGCTCTCGGTGATTTTGAATTCCTGAGCGGCCAGGTCCGCCTTACCCAAACGTTGGTACACACGCCCCAGCATATAGTGGCTCTCTCTCGACTTCGGATCGATTCGAACGGCCGCTTCCAGCTCCGGCTGAGCCTTTGCAAACTGCCCCATATCGAAATATGCCTTGCCCAGTTCGTAGCGCACTTTGTTTGAGCTCGGTGCGATTCCCTCCGCCTGAACGAGCAACGGCACCGCTTCGCCCGGATGATTGGATTTCGAGAGCAACATACCCAGATTCAGGTAAGGCTGTTCCGTGTGCGCGCTGGCGGCTTGATCCAGCGCAATCGCCTTGCGGTAGGCGGCAATGGCTGCCTCGTTCTTGTTCTCTGCGTCGTAACTAAGTCCGAGATTGTTTTCCGCTTTTACGTCGTTGGGTTCCAGGCGCAAGGCGTGTTCGAAGGCCGCAATCGCGTCGTCGAATCGGTTCTGTTGATAACGCACCCGTCCCAAATGATAGAGACACTCCGCATTTTCCGGGTCCCGTCGAAGACACTCTTCCAGATAGCGCCCCGCGTCGTCGTAATCATTCAGCAGGACATAGTCGAGCGAGACAATCTTGAAGTCGTCCGCCGTGGGCGTCTTCAATCGGGCGGCGGCTGTAAACAACTCCAGCGATTCGCGCGGCTTGTCTTCGCGGAATCGGACGTATGCCAAAAGATAAGCGGCATCTTCCGATTGTGGGTGGTTGGACCAATACGCCTGGAGCGCCGTGCCGGCGTCGCCAAATCGCTCCAGATTCACCAAACACTTCCCTTGATACAACAGCGCGTCCGTCTGTCCCGGAGAAGCTGCTTCGATCTGCTCGAATGCAGCCGCAGCCTCTACCCACTTTCGCTGCTTGAATAGCTCCATGGCGCGCGCCGGGTCCGGCGACTGGGCGCCCGCGCCCACAGCCGCGGCCAATGCCGTGAATGTGATTACACTTACTGCAAAGCGGATGACTCGGTTTGCCATCAAGCAAATTCCAGCCGCAGTGCCGGTTGATAGACTCCTAATTGGATGCCGCACTCGGCTCCGTCACAGTCAAAATCTGGTCAGCCTTCACATCTTTGAGCGTCTGATGAATCCCGCTGGGCCACGCGATCTCGATCTGCACAATCTGCTCGGCCGAACCAAGCCCGAAGTGTACGCGCTTGTCGCTGGAAGATTCATAGCTACCGGCGGTCGTCACGGTCGCGTACTGATCGCCTGCGCTCGTCGAGATTTTCACGCGCGCTCCAATGCCATCGCGATTGCTTTTCACACCCACCAGTTTCAGCGTGATCCAGTGGTTTTTCGTGTCTGTCTCGTTCAACAAAACCCATGCAGGGCCGTTGTTGGAAGTCACCACCACGTCCTCGCGGCCATCGTTATTAATGTCACCCGTCGCCAGCCCGCGCCCAGCCCATTTCTCGGAGAAGACGTCCCCCGAGCGCGCCGATACGTCCACGAATTTCTTCCCGTTCGAATTCCACAGCAGCATCGGAGGCTCGCGATAGTGCAGATGCGGCTCGCTGATTTCGATGGTGTCCATCACGTGAGCTTGCGCGATAAAAAGATCCTTCCACCCGTCGTTGTCATAGTCCAGAAAACGCACACCCCACCCGGAATGCAGCAGCGTGCTCGCGCCCAGTCCCGCCCAGGTCGTCGCGTAGTCGAAAGTGCCGTCTTTGGCATTGTGGTACAGCGCGTACCTTTGGTTCGCCAAGTCCGTAACTACAATATCGGGCCAGCCGTCATTGTCGTAGTCCGCGAAATCCACACCCATGCCCGCGAACGTCGCCCCATTGCCATCCAGTGCGGCTCCGGAAACCATGCCGACTTCTTCGAACGTTCCATCCCGCTTATTATGAAAAAGATATTCCGGAATCGAGTCATTGGCAATGTAGATGTCCATCCAGCCGTCGCGATCGTAGTCCCCGAATGCCACGCCCAGGCCTTTGCCCGGCTTCGCGAGGCCTGCCTTCTCCGCGACCTCCGTGAACTTGCCGTTTCCGTCGTTGTGATAAAGCAAAGTCGTCGCGGGCTTGAACAAATCGGGGTGGCAATAAGCCCGATAGCCGGCTTCGCGCTCCCCACAGTAGATGTCCTTAAACGTCCAGTCCATATAACGAGTCACTACCAGATCCAGCCGGCCATCGTTGTCGTAATCCACCCACGCCGCGCTGGTGGCCCATCCTGACCCTCCTACGCCCGCGCTGGCAGTTACGTCGCTGAACGTGCCGTCGCCGTTGTTGTGGTATAGCGTGCTGTGTCCGTAGCCTGCCACAAAAAGGTCTTCATAGCCGTCGTTGTCGTAATCGCCCACCGCAACGCCTGTCGAATAGCCTGCACCCGCCAGACCTGCCTTTTGGGTGACGTCCTCAAAAGTGCCATCCGGCTTTTGGTGATAAAGGCGGTTGAAGTATTTTGGATCCGTCTTCTGTGGAATGGCGTCCGCTGGAGTGGGATCGTCAATGCGCGCGCCGTTCGCGAAGAATATGTCGAGCCGGCCGTCGTTGTCGTAGTCGAATACGGCCACCCCGGAACCCATCGTCTCCAACAGATATTTCTTGCTGGTAGGCGAAGCTTGATCCTGAAAGTGAATCCCCAGCTTCGCCGTCGCGTCAATAAAATGTCCCGGCACACCGGCAGGCGTGGCCACTTGCGAAGAAACAGAAAATGGGACGCTCAGGAGCAATACGACAGGAAGAAATACAACTGCTGTGCGAACACCACGGCCCGACGCCGAGCGAGAAGGTCCTTTGTTCATTAACCTGGGATGCGTCGCGACGCCAGCCCGGCGGCGCGAATCAACAGACTATCACAGCAATATTTCTACTGCACAAAACACAAAGGCCGCTGCCAGAGCAGCGGCCCCCGTGCAGTTCACTGCTGGCTGTCCCCCGTCAAAATTCAAACTTCAACTGCATTTGAAGCACCCTCGGGCCTAGGAGCAAACTGCTGGGGTTCAATTTGCCGAACCCCGATGTGTCGTATATGTTGAAATCCGTAGGCCGGTTGAATACGTGCCGGTTGAAGGCGTTTATCGCGGAGGCTTGCAAGAGAATATCCGTGCCCTCCGTGATCTTCGTTCTCTTCATGATGTTGAAATCCTCGCTATCGTAGTCAGGCATTCGTATAGCGCCTGTGACGCGCGGCATCGTGCCTAACGAATACGGCGCCCCGGTCGGAGCCCCGGTGCACCCGGTGAAAATAACGCACGGGTTGTTGGGGTCCGAAAGCGCATTGATGTTCAACATCGGGTCGGTTCCGGGGTTGAAGCTGCCGCTCTTAAACGCGGAGCTGAGAAGCGATGTTCCGGGTACTTGATCGTAACGAATGGAACCTGCAAATGCAGGAATCCCCGTCGCGCAGCAGATCGCGAAAGGCTGGCCGCTTTCATATCGCTGCACTCCGCTGATGGACCATCCGCTAACGAGTCTGCTCGCTTTGCCCGTGTTCGCCAGGAACCGCTTTCCCTGACCGATCGGTAACTCGTACACATAACTGAGAATGAAGTTCTGCGGAAGATCCTGGTCGCTGATGGCCTTGTCGCCCTTTTGGTTGAAATAATCTTGCGGTCCCGCGCTACCGGCCAGCGTCGCAAAATACGGCAGCGCGCTATCCGCATCAGTCAAGGTCTTTGACCAGGTGTAGGAGGCCATCAGGTTCAACCCGTAGTGAAAGCGATGCTGGAGTTGAGCCTGCAAAGCGTTGTAGGTGGCCTGGCCCAGGTTCTCCAGGGCGCCGTCGGTATTGAATCCGTAATATTGCGGGAACGGAATCAGAGTTTGGGCCACCGTATTGCCTCCGGGGAAGCCGGCGAACGGCGGGGCCACTCCCGCTACTGAAATCGGCTGTGATAGCACGCCGCCCATCGAGAAGTATTGTGGGTTGAGCGAATTCACCGCGTCGAAGTTCGATCGCAGATGAGTAGAGTGTTGTCCTACGTAGGCCACGCTGAGAATCCAGTCGGACGCCAACTGGCGCTGCACTTCCAGGCTCCAGTTCTGAATCATGCCCGGCCGCCCATACGACTTAGCGATATAGTCGGGCCCTGTAAAGTTAGCTTGGGTCGGATCCAGGTTCGGCGGCGCGGGATACGCGGGAAACCCGTTCGTCAGATTGAAGGCCGGATTGAAATTGTCCGCCGAAGAAAATGCCGGGTTGGCCTGGAAGCCGGTGCGCATGAACCCGCCGAAATCGGCATACTGAATTGGCGCGTAGATAATTCCGTAGCCCCCACGGATTACGGTATCGTGGCCCAGAATCCCGGGCGACCACGCAAATCCAAGGCGCGGACCAAAATCCTTCATGTACGTTTCCGCCCAGCGTTCTCCGGTTACCCCGGTTCTCCCTGCGCCCTTTCCTGCGAATATCAGCGCTCCGGGTAGGCCTCCTGCCGCCGTGTTGGGCGTCGTGATGCCGATATTGGACGTCGCGTCGAAGTTTTCCTTGTTAGGTTGGTCAATATCCCAGCGCAGTCCGTAGTTCACCGTCAAGGTGGGAGTCACTTTGTAGCTGTCCTGCGCGAAGAAGCCGAAGTAGCTGCGCAGCCAGCGCGGCTGGCTGGCATACGCCGACAAGTTCGAATCGTGAACATCACCGAGCAAGATGCTTGCGATCGGATCGCCAGTCTGTCCGGTGTTCAGGTTCGAAGTGCCTGCGGTCTGTGCGGCCCAGAAGTAATAACTACCGCTGGTATTTTGATAATTGAGCGGGCTGAACTGCTGGAAGCGCCAATCCACGCCAAATTTCATTTCGTGTTTACCTTTGATCCAGCTGACGGTGTCGCTGGTTCGCAGGCCATTGTCAATCGTATCGCCGTAAACGTTGTCTCCCAATCCCACGTAAGGAGACGTCTGGAAGAAGCCGAAGGCTGGGAACATCGGACCGCTGGCTCCCGTTATTCCCAGCTTGGTATCCCAGTCGGATCCGCCGCCGTAGCGAACGCCTGCGCCGATGTTCGCGCTGTTCGTGCGATTCAGCCCGATATTGAAGTGGTTGAGAATCGAGGGTGTAATCACGTAATCCCACCCGAACCGCTCGTAATGCGTGGTGAATAGCTGGTCCCTTCCGTCCCCGGCGGCGTTGGCGAAAAATGCCGTGGTGGAAATCCGGCTATTCTGGCGCGAGGAATACGTGAAGTAGAGCTTGTTCTTTTCCCCGATGTTCTCGTCAATTCGGAACGTCGGTGTTGTCGCCAGAGTGGGAAAGCTGTATTGATACGTGTAATTGTTGATCAGGTTGTCGTTCGTGGGTACTGGGTAGTACGACAGCACGTTTTTTGCGACCGTCGTAATCAGGCCCGTGGGAATCACGTTCCCGGTGCTTCCCGGCTCGTTCATGAACGCAGTCCGGCATTGCGTCGTTCCGACGGTCCGCGTCGTTGTGGGATCAAAAATCTCGCCCTGATAAATCGGCGTCCCATCGCAAGGATTGGTTCCCAGAACCACCGCTGTGTTCAGGCTGGCCGAAAAGTCTCCGCCGATCTCCGCCTGGGTAGGGACAGTTGAAGTGGTTGTGAGTCCCTGAGTCTGCCGGTACTGCTCCCACGAGAAAAAGAAGAACGTCTTGTTTCGCCCATCATACAGGTGCGGAATCCATACCGGTCCGCCGATCGTAAAGCCGTAGTCGTTCTGCCGGTCGCGGTTTCGCGGAATACCGTAGTAGTTGTTGCCCCAGGAATTCGCGTCCATGTCTTCGTTGCGGAAGAGATCGTAAGCGTCGCCGTGGAACGAATTGGTCCCGCCCTTCGTGCTGAACGTCTCAATGCCGCCCGTGGTGCGTCCGTATTCCGCCGGAATCGTCGAAACCAGCACCTTGAACTCGCTGAGCGCTTCTACCGAAGGCGCGGTTTCGTCGAACGACGATCCGTTCTCTGATCGAAACATACTCGCGCCGTCCAGGAGCACTTCCGTCGCGTAATTTTGTCCTCCCGCGATCTTCGATTCGAAGGTGCCGCCATTGCCGTTGCCCGTCCCAGGACCGACGGTGCCGGGAATCAGGAACACGAACGCTTCCGGCGAGCGCATGTACTGCACGGAGCTGCCCAGCACCAGCGGCAGATCCAACACCTGCTGCTGCGTGACGACCGTGCCGATTTCCGAGGTTTCGGTTTGGATCCTGGGCGTGTCCGCGTTTACGGTGACCGTTTCGTTGACGCTGCCTGCCGCCAACTTGATGTCCAGGGAAGCCGTGGTAGCAACTTCCACGATCACACCATGCAGCGTCGCCACCTTGAATCCCGAACCTTTGGCGGTGATATCGTAGGGGCCCACGGTCAAGTTCGGAAAGCGATAGGCGCCGGCACTCGTGGAAACGGTTTGGTACGTCGCGCCCGTCGTGGTGTTTGTGGCCACGATCTTGACGTTGGGCACCACGGCTCCCGATGCATCCAGCACATTGCCCGCAATCGCGCCCTGGTTGGTCTGGGCCCGCGCGCTTTGCGCGCAGACAAGCGCAAGTCCCACCAGCAACATCAGGCCGATGATCGCGTTACTCACAATCTTTCTGCAATTCCCACGCTCTTGATTCATCCTAGCCTCCCGGTACTTACCGGTGATTTGTGCTGCTCTCCCCCAACGATGGCCCCGCCGTCCTGATCACCCGATCTCCCCAAGCAAATCGAACCATTTGGAAAAAGAAAACGTTTACTCGATCGCCTTAAAAAAAAGCAAACCCGTCCAGGCGCTCGTTTCGCCCGCCGCCGTTTCTGCCTGCAAACACCTCACTGCTTGCTCCTGTCCTGCTCTTCGCCCGAATTCTTCAGCTTTTCTGCCAGATTCTGCGCCTGGTCCGCATCCGCTTGCCGTTTCAAACGCAGGAATGCGTCCAGTGCCTGGCTCGATTCTTGCGGGCGTTGCGCTCGCCGGTACACTTGCGCCAGTTGGTAGTAGGCTTGGCGCAAAGTCTCGGTGTCCTTCTCCCCGGAATCCGCCACGGCCGCATTCAAATCGCCGATAGCTGCGTCGAGTTCTCCCAGCTGAGCGTCGGCTCGGCCCAATTGATACTCCGCATCCGCGAAGTGCGGCTCCATCGCAATCACTTGCGTCAGCAATTTTTTAGAGACTTCAGGCTCGGAGTGTTCCAGGCTTACCACGGCCAGCTTATACATCGCGGAACTGTTGTCGGGATCGAGTTTCAATTCTTCGCGGAAAGCGCTTTCGGCCTCTGGCAACTGCACATGCTTCCAGTAAGCGTCGCCCAGTTCTTCATGCAGCCCGGGTTCTTCCGGCCGTTCCTTGATCGCGAGTTGAAACTCGGCGATGGCGTCGTCGTAACGATCAGCCTCGAGATAGGATTGCGCCAGCACTTGGTGTACGCGCCAGGAATTCGGGTCGGCGTGAAACATCTCCTCGTAGCTGTCCTTCGAGACCAGCATGTGTGCGCGGCCGCGGTGGTAAAGTATGTCCACGTCGTTCGGTTTCAATTCCGCGGCCTTATCCAGCGTCACGCACGCAGCGAGCGCATCGCCTTGCGCCAATTGCACCACTCCCACCCACATCAAGGCCGTTGCGTTTCCAGGATCCAGCTGCGTTTCTTTCTGCAGCGCCGTCAACGCCTTGCCGTATTCATTTTTGCGATAGTAGGCGATCCCCAAAAATAAGTGAGCCCCGCGCTCTCGCGGTTGCAATCGCAGGCTCTTCTCCAGCGCCTCGATTGCGTCGCCCGGCTCTTTCTGCAGCAGTCGCACCAAACCCAAGTTAAAATAAGCGGGAGCGAACGATGGTTCTAGGGTCGTCACTTTCAGAAAATCGCTGGCTGCATCTTCCAGAGCCCCGCTATGCATCGCTTCCGTTCCTTCGGTAAACGCTTTCTTCGCTTCCGGAGCCATCTGCGCTGTGACTGGCAGGGCCATTAGCAAAACACCCGCCAGCGCTAAACAGCTCGCTAAATAACGCCCTGTTATTGCAATCAAGTCTGTTTCACGTCGAACCGGAGCAGCCCACCCCGAATCATCCCGCCTAGTACAAAAACATTATGGCGGGACTCTAACCTCACAAAATATGCCTTGTCAAGAATCTTTTATGCAACCGATAGGGAAAAGGAAAACGTTTACCGGGCCTTCGCCGGGCCGAAAACCCGCAGTCTCTGCCTGCCGCGCGGTCCTCGCATGCCTCTGGGGAGCGCTGCGCGCGCTTGGAAACCCCGCGCCATGAAGACGGCCTCACCTCGATCGAAGAAGGCGGGCACCAACCCTAATATGAATAATTTCTGTGAGATACGGACATCGAAGAGTACCGCTACTGGGGTCTCGTCACCCGGTTTGGCGGGCTGTCGTAAGCACTGGGAATCACGCCCTTGCCTTCCTGCACCTCATAGAATCGGTCCACCGCAGCCGGCAGCGAGATGTGCTCTACCAGCTTGCTCGGCCAATGAATTTCTACCCCGTCCACTTTCGTCGCCGGGCCCAGGCCAAAATGAATCCGCGGATCATTCGAGGATGCATAGCTGCCGCCGCTGATTACATCGCCGCGCTGTCGCACTCCATTCGCCGTCAGATATACGGTCGCCCCCACCGCATCGCGCGGACTTCCTGCTCCTCCCACCAGTTGCAGTCCCACCCAATGATTTTTATCGGCATTCACATTGCGCAGCAGGACCGGCACATCGCCTAATTGATTGATCACCACATCAATCTTGCCGTCGTTGAAAAGATCGCCGAACGCAGCGCCTCGCGCAACGAGAAGCTTAGCGAGCCCGGTGTTCTTTACCGGCGGGATCAAATCAAATTTCTGACCGCGAACGTTTTGAAACAAAAGTGGCCGCTCGGCAAAAGTCGTGCCCCAGCCGGCCGAATCAACCTGCGGATAGACGTGTCCATTCGCGACGAAAATATCCTTCCAACCGTCATTGTCGAAGTCGAGAAACCCGGTTCCCCATCCGAGAAACGGAAAAGTGGGCACGGCGATTCCCATCTGGTAACTCACATCCGTGAAGTTGGCGTCACCTTCATTGCGATAAAGTGGGTTGTAATCGTCGGAGAAAACGGTGTTGTAAAGATCGAGCCAGCCATTATTCCGGTAATCGCCGACGGCGATCCCCATCGAAGCCGTCTCCCGTCCGTTCTCGTTCAGCGCGTACCCCGATGCGTAACTAGCGTCCTCAAATGTCCCGTCACCCTTGTTCACGTACAAATAATTCGGAGTCGAATCGTCCGCCACCACCAGATCCGCCCGGCCATCGTTGGTCAGGTCCGCGAACACCGCGGTTAATCCGTAATACGCGTTTGCATCGCTCACACCCGCCTTCACGCTCACATCCGTGAACGTCCCGTCGCCGTTGTTATGGAACAAATGATCCGGCTCGCCTTTCAGGCCACGCGGCCCGCACATCACTTTCACGGAACGGAATTCACAGGTCCCAAATGCGACGGCCGGCGATCCGGGCACCGGCGGGTGCTCCACGTCGTAATGAACGTATCCCGGGACGAACAGATCCAGTCGTCCGTCACCGTCGTAATCTCCCCACGTAGGGCCCGTTGACCAATTCCCCAGCGTCACCCCCGCTTTTTCCCCCACGTCGGTAAACGTGCCGTCGTGGTTGTTGTGATACAAACGGTTCTTGCCAAAATTGCTGACATAAATATCCGGCCAACCATCGTTGTCGTAATCGCCGATGGCCACTCCGAATCCCCAGCGATCGTTGGTCACGCCGGCCTGCTCGGCGACGTTCGTAAAAGTCCCGTCATGATTATTGTGAAAAAGCGCCGCGTGGGGCGGCTGCGTCTTGCCCGATAGCGCGTCGTACGTGGAACCGTTCACCAGGTAGATATCCAGCCAGCCGTCGCGGTCGTAGTCAATCAATCCCACGCCCGACCCCACCGTCTCGATAATAAAAGTTTTCTCAGGCGTGCCCATTACGTGCCGCCACCTCGTCAATCCAGCTTTTTCCGCGATGTCCTGAAAAACCACCGGTCCGCTGTCAACAAATCCTCCCGCGGTGATCGGGCGGTTTTCGGAATCGAGAACCGCGGGCCGCGCCCCCGCCGTGGCGACGCCTCCCTGCTGCGTTTCGCCGGGCTTGCTCGATTGTTGTGATTGCGCGCGTCCTGAAAAGAGCGTGCTCGCGGCCAAAATCAGAAGTCCGATCGAAATAGCGCAGGCGAAGCGATTCCTGCGCTTGCGTGCGATCGCCTTCATAGCGCCCGCCCAGGATTGCATTCGCGCAAGATGTTCAATGGTGAATAGTGCAGCGTCGCGCGGGAATTGTCACGATGGTCGTTTTGCTTCCGAACTTGCCGGCATTTATGAATCGTATTCGCCCACGCCTGGACGTCCCCAAAAAACAAGCTAGGGCTGGATCTGCGGCCAGTCGTTGGGCCAGGTAAGTGAGTTGCAAAATAGATATGCTGCTCCATCTGGAAGATGAATCGCGTGGAACACGATGAGATCTCCGTTTGTAGCATCAATCCGCACCGTCTCCCCGCCTGGCGCGTTCCATGTTACGCCGTTTCCGGCCAGTAACTGTGTTCCGCCGCCCTGCAGCATGTCCGTCCCGTTCATATCCATGAAAGGTCCGTGCGCGCTCGCGCCGCGGCCAACCATGATCCGATAAGTCGTGAGATATGGATTGCTATTGCAGCAGGAATCGAAGGATACAAATAGATAGTAGTAGCCGTTTCTGTAAACGAGCGATGACCCTTCGATCGGATCGTACTGCACGTCGGGACGCGTAGCCAGCGAATAGACGGTCGAGTTTGCCACCAGCTGCCCGGTCGTCGGATCGATCTGTTGCTGTTTGATCCCGCTCCAAAAACTTCCATAGGTCAGCCACACGCTTCCGTCGGTGTCCACCAGAATCGTCGGGTCAATCGCATTGAAATCGTCCGTGGGCCCGGAACCCAGTATCTCCCCCTGATCCACCCACTGGTAACTCGGATCGTTCGGGTCCAGCGTGACGTTCGTCGCCAATCCAATCCCCGAGGTGTTCGAAGCAAAAGAAGAAGCGGCGTAATAGACGTGATAAACGCCGTTGAAGAACGAAATGTCCGGCGCCCACAATCCCGTGGCCAAGGGCACCTGCTGGTGCACCCAGGCGGGGATTTGCTGAAATACCACTCCGCACTGTCCCCACACAACCCGATCGTTCGAACAGAGAATCGGCAGTGATCCTGGTCCGGGCAGACCGGCATCCGTGGAGAAAACGTAGTAGGTGCCGTTCTGCAGCGCAATGCTGGGATCGCGTACGGGAGTCGTGAGCCCGGTTAAATGATAATTGCTGAAAACCGTCGGCGATCCGCCGGTACCGCCGCCCGAGCCGCCTCCCGAGCTGCTGCCTCCCCCGCCCCCGCACGACGGCAGAAGCGACAGCGCCAATAGCGCGCTTGCCAGTATCGCCCAGCGATTGCGACTCGGATCGGGCCCCGACATTTGCCTAAGCCAACTCCAGGACGAGTTTCGTCACCGACGCCGCCGGACATACAAACGTTAACGCACCGCTCTGCACGTCGGCCGTCTCGGTTCGCGGCGTCACCGCATCTTTCTGTTCGAAGGTATTGTGCGCATGGATATCCGCATTCGCCAGGATTGTGGCTGCAGCCGAGCGGACGGTCCCCCCATGCACGGTAATTTTCGTCTCGCGAGTTTCGCTTACGTGCGGATTCACGAGCGTGAGCACCAGCTCTTTTTCGTGCAGCGTCGCCGATCCGTTCAATCCCCAGAACGACGCGGTGTGCCCATCGCGATCGTAGAGGACCGACGGCGCCGTAAATATCGCTCGCACGCTCTGCCCGCCCTGGTGCGCCTTATACATTTCAAAAATGTGGCCCACCGGCGTGACGCAGAATTTATCTTCGTGCGCCAGATACAAGCTGTTCAGGCAGTTGATCAACTGCGCGCAATTGGCCATCGCGATCTTTTCGGGGTTGCGATTGAAAATGTCCAGCGTCATCGCGCTGAAGACGGCGTCCCGCATGGTGGGAATCTGCTCTAACTGGTCGCCGGGCGTCGCTTCGCCGCCGGGCCGGTACCACGGGCCCCACTCGTCCACCACCAGCTTCACGGAATGATCGTGATCGAACTCCCCCATGATTTCCCAATGCCCGTCAATCAGGGACTGCATGCGATCGCCCTGCTTCAGCAGTTCGTACCAGTCCACGGCATCGAACTTGAGCGCATCGCCCTTCCCTTGCACCCAATCTTGCGTCTTCCCGCGGCTGAGATTCCACGCGTAGTGATGCAACGCCCAACCGTAAACCGAGCGGATCTGCCAGCGGCCCTTGCGCACAATCTCTTCGAAAAATCCTCGTGTCCACTCCCAGTCGTCAACGTTTGGACCCGATCCGATGAACGAAAGCGTCTGCCCGTAGCGCGGCACCCACGTCGTGTATCGCCGAAATTCCGCGGCGTACTCTGCGGCGGTGAAATTCCCCCCGCAGCCCCAGGCCTCGTTCCCCACTCCCCAGAAACGCACATCAAACGGCTCGGAATAGCCCGCCGCGGCCCTCTCGTCCGCCAAAGTTGTGCTGCCTGCCGGAGAGTTGCAATATTCAACCCAGCGATAAAATTGCTCGGCAGGCAAACTGCGCAAGTTCGCCGCCAGATAGGGCTGGCTGCCCAGCAATTTGCAAAAGTGCACGAATTCGTTCGTACCAAACTGGTTTGGGTCGAAGCGATGATCGGCCGGCGCGCTGGGGGATTCGGAGTCTGCCCAAAAATTCGTGCGCCGCGGCCGTTTATCCGCCGGCCCGATGCCGTCGCGCCAATCGTAACTGTCCGCAAAGCAGCCACCGGGAAAGCGCACCACGGGAGGATTGATCTTGCGCATCTCCGTGATCAGCTCTTTGCGAATGCCGTCCTCATTCGGAATCGTCGAACCTTTTCCCACCCAGATGCCGTCGTAAACCACCCCGCTGAGGTTTTCCGTGAAGTGCCCGTAAATATTGGGAGAGACGACCCCGAGGGCTTCGCCAAGCAGAACTTCGACCGACGAATCGGCGGAGCCGGAGCCGGCCAGTGCGGAAGAAGCAAAAGACTTGGATAAGAGCAGCATTCCGGCGCCATAAAGCCCGTTGCGAAGCAGTGCGCGGCGATCCATCACGGTACGAACCTCCTAGAAGAGCGCTTCAACCGCCGCGTATAGTAAACGTTTTCGCGGTTTTGTGCTATATTTTTCCCGTTTCCACTTTCGCCTTCGCTAAGCTCACTCCCGTTACGCTGCTTGCGAGCGATCCCGGCCCCTGCCGGACGGCGGATTTCTTGAATTTTCACTCCCGCATGCCGGGCGACTTCAGAACTCTGGCGCAGTGCCTCTTTTTTTTCTCCTTCCTCCTTTTCCATTCAGCGCCAATCCTCGCCCAGAGTCCCGCGAATCAAACCGTCGGCCTGCGCATCATTGTCGTTGATACTTCTGACGAAGCGGAACGCATCCTCGAGCGCCTGAAGAAAGGTGAAGATTTCGCCGCCATCGCGAAAAAGGAATCCATAGACGCCAACGCGGGAAATGGCGGCTACCTGGGACAGATTGATCCGTCCACGCTTCGATCTGAATTGCGAGACGGTCTGACGGGTGTTGGACCGGGACAACTCAGCGGCGTAATCCACATTCCTTCCGGCTACGCCATCCTCCAGGTGCAGTCCGCCTCGGATCGTCAGTCGAACAATCAGCCGGATGTGTCCGCCACAGCGCCTGGCAGTGTCCTTCCGCTCGCCGCTACCGGGACGATTCGCTACATGCCCTACGTCGGAGGAAAAGGCGAAGCCGACCTGGCCTTTCGCAGCGTGCCAAAACCCGACGGGTGGAATCAGGACTTGCAGGGGATGTGCAAAATTCGCAAAGACTCGCTGGCCACGGTTATCAAGCAGCTTGTCGAAGAACTCGCGCATCCCGACGCGGAAGATACGGCGGCGCCAAAGAATGCGCTCGATCTCATCGAGACACGTTACGCCCTCGCAAATTTATATTCCTACGAAGGGGACATGACCAAGGCGGTGGAACAGTGGGAAGCCGCTTACGCCCTCGCCGCCGACCAAATGCCGCCGGCCATGGCCGAACTCGAAGAAGTATTGGCGATCGCTTACCTGCACAAAGCGGAAATAGAAAATGACGTCTATACCAAACCCGGCATCCGCTGTATTTTCCCGCCGGCTCCCGGTGTCCATTACACAAAGACCGGCTCCATAGATAAATCCATCCAATACGCGCTCAAGTATCTCGCCCGTCGGCCGGACACGCTGGATATCAAGTGGATGCTCAATCTCGATTACATGGCTTTGGGTAAATATCCCGACGGCGTGCCGAAAGGCGAATTAATCCCGCGCTCCGCCTTCGATTCGCCGGATAGTGTCGGCCAATTCGTGGACGTCGCGAGCGAAGCGGGCGTTAATATGTTCTCGGAGTCCGGCGGACTGATTGTGGATGACTTCGAAAATGACGGCCTGCTCGATATCGTCACCTCCGACTATGACGAATGCGCGCCGATGCATTTTTTTCACAACAACGGTGACGGCACCTTCACGGACCGCACCGCCCAGACCGGCCTGCAAAATCAGCTGGGCGGATTAAATATGATTCAGGCCGATTACAATAACGATGGCTGCCTGGACATCCTGGTCCTGCGCGGCGCATGGGAATTTCCCCAGCGCAAATCGTTGCTGCGAAATAATTGCGACGGCACTTTCACGGACGTTACCGCCCAGGCCGGCCTCGCCGACCCTCCCACCAGCACTCAAACAGCCGTGTGGGCCGATATTGATAACGACGGCTATCTGGATCTTTTTGTCGGCAACGAAAACGGGCCGAGCCAGCTTTTTCGCAACAAGGGTGATGGCACGTTCGAAGATATCTCCCACGCTGCCGGTGTTGACCACATCGCGTTCACAAAGGCGGTCGTGGCGGCCGATTACGACAACGATGGTTACGTGGATTTTTACGTCTCCAACCTCAACGGCAATAATTTCCTCTACCACAATAATCACGACGGCACTTTCACCGACGTAGCCGCTGAAGCCGGCGTGCAAAAACCGTGGCAGAGTTTCCCTGCCTGGTTTTTCGATTACGACAACGATGGCAATCCCGATCTCTTCGTCACCAGCTATTACGTTTCCGTGGAAGAGTCCTTGCGCAGTTACCTGGGACTTCCGCCGAACGCCGAGACCCTGAAGCTCTATCGCAATATGGGTGACGGCACTTTCCGCGACGTCACTTCCGAAACGCATCTCGATCGCGTATTTATGCCCATGGGCTCGAATTTCGGCGATATTGATAACGACGGTTTTCTGGACATCTATCTCGGCACCGGCAATCCTACCTACGGCTCGCTGCTTCCCAACGTTTTACTGCACAACCACGATGGAAAGTTTTTCACCGACGTCACCGCGTCTTCCGGCACCGGTGAACTGCACAAAGGCCACGGTGTTGCGTTCGCGGACATCGGCAACAACGGCCAGGAAGACCTGCTCGAGGAAGTCGGCGGCGCCGTTCCGGGCGACCGTCACGCGTTCCGCTTGTTCAAAAATCCCGGCAACGACAATGACTGGATCACCGTGCATCTGGTGGGCGTCAAGTCGAACCGCTCGGCGATTGGCGCACGTATCAAGGTCACGGTGCAGGACGGCGATCAAGCCCCGCGCACGATCTATCGCACCGTCGGCAGTGGCGGCTCGTTCGGCGCCTCTCCTCTGCAGCAGCATATTGGACTGGGGAAATCGGCCCGTATTGTGAGCTTGGAAGTCTGGTGGCCCTCCAGCCAGACGCGCCAGAATTTCACCGTGGTGAATAAGAATCAGTTCATCGAGATCAAGGAATTCGAGAAGAACTACACGGTTCTGACGCGGCATAGTTTCCAGTTGCCCATGCCGCAAAAGGAAGAGCCCGCGCCCACACCGTCTCAGGATACATCCCCCAAATCATCGGCGCTGCCCACCGCCCAATCGCCAGGTAAAGAATGACCGGGCGCATTCCACGCATTCGTTGCTCGCAAATAGGAATCTCCGCGTTTTTCTTCTTCGCGTTCTTGGCCGCCACGAATTTCGCTCAAGCTGCCCAGCGCTACGCGGAAACAGGCCTCGTCCTGAAAGTGGACCGCGCGAAACAAACAGTCATCGTCTCCTGCGACAGCATTCCCGATGTAATGGACGCGATGATCATGCCCCTCGATGTGCGCGATAACAAATCGCTCGATGGATTGCAGCCCGGAATGAAAATCGAGTTCACTCTCGTCGCTGCTGATGATGATCACGATTCCTACGCGGAAAATATTCGCATCCGTCCGTATGAAAGCATGGAAAACGATCCGTCAGCAGCTCGCCGCCTCACCATTCTCGAAAAAATGCTCGACGACAAAGGGCCGATGAAAGAGGCCATCGCCACCGGTCAACCGGTTCCTGATTTCGCGCTCACGGACCAGAATCACCAACGGGTAAAGCTCTCGCAATTCGCCGGCCAAGTGGTGGCCGTCAACTTCGTTTACGTCCGCTGCCCTTTCCCCAATTATTGCTTTCGCCTCTCCACCAATTTTGCTCGCCTGCAGGAACGCTTTCGCAAGCAGCTGGGCAGCGACCTGGTCCTGCTAACGCTGATCATAGATCCCGTGCACGATTCTTCGGACTCCGTCCGCGACTACGCTCGCATCTGGCACGCAGATCCGCAGGCGTGGCATTTTCTCGCTGGCTCGCCAAGCGAAATCCAGCAGGTTTGCGCACTCTTTGACATGAATTATTACCCGGACGAAGCCCTGCTACTGCATTCCTTCCACACTGTGGTCATAGATCGCCACGGAAAGCTCGCCAGCAACATCGAGGGCAACGATTTCAGCGCGCAGCAACTCGGAGATTTGGTTCAAACGGTTATGAACGAACCTCGCTAGCATTCACTATTTTGCCGCTTCCGAATCGCCCTCCAAAGCGGCGCGAGGCCATCCAGTGGACCAATCAATTGAAGAGATCTGCAGGAAGGGATGCCCGGTCTGCCCGTCGTAAGCGTGGAACACGATGATGTCGCCGCTCGGCTGCTGCAAAATTGATTCTCCGCCCGGCCCGATCCAGCGCTTGTTCCCCGTCAATACGGGTCTGCCGCCGCCGTGCAGCATCGGTTTTCCATCCGCGTCAACGTAAGGCCCGGTTACCTCGCGCGATCGGCCAACCATCGTCCGGTAGTTGCTTCGCGTTCCCCGGCAGCACAAATCAAACGACACAAACAGGTAATAGAAATCGCCGTGATGCACGACAAACGGCGCTTCGATCGCCTGCCAATCCCCCGGCAGTCCCGGTGGCGCGGGCGGCGGATTCTCAGGACGCTCGCGGCTTGCCAGCGCGTAAAGTTTCGTGTCCTCCGAGGATAATTTTCCGGTCGCCGCATCAATGCGCCGCATTTTGATCCCGGTCCAGAAACTTCCAAAGCTCAGCCACGGCCGCCCCTTGGAATCCAATACGATGTTCGGATCAATCGCGTTGAAATCATCCTGCAGCGTGGACTTCAGCACCAATCCTTCATTCACCCAGTGAAAGTCGGGGCTCGCCGGGTCCAGCGTCTTGTTCGTCACCAGCGCGATTCCCGAGGTGTTTTTTCCAAACGCCGAAAATGCATAGTAGATGTGATATTTCCCGGCGAAATACGAAACGTCGGGCGCCCAAAGGTCCTGCGTCTCCGGACTTTCCTTCTTGATCCAATCCGGAATGTCCGGGAACACGGAGCCGCAGCGTTTCCAGTGGTGCAAATCCTTCGAGCAGCGGATCGGCAACTGTCCGCGAGGTCCTTTCTCGGTCGCGGTTCCGAATAAATACCAGGTCCCGGCCTCGGAGATAATCGAAGGGTCGTGAACGCCCTCGACGTCTCCTTCCACTGTAATGACGTGTGGCGAGCGAGCGTCCTGTGCCGCCGCTACGCCCGCATATAAAACTACAATCACGAATGCGAAAGTCCTCAAACTGTTCCTTCTCATTTTCATGGACGCGACACCGCCGAATTCCCTCGGATTTTGCGACGATTTCACCGCTCGGAGGTATAACATTGAGAAAACGCTTACTGCAAGTAGAATGTCCAGCGCGCTTCGTGGGCGCCGGATCGTCTTAGTCGGGAAAATCGAACCCTTGCACTATTCGCTGCCGTACAACATACAGGGACCGGACATGATCATGAATATCCGTCGTTTCCATGCGCTGCTTCGTTCCGCCGTCGCTGCGGGAATTCTCGCCTTCGGCTTCGTTTACCCGGTCAACCCGGCTCGCCAGACTCCCGCGCCCCGCCCACCGATGGGTTGGAACAGCTGGGATGCCTACGGCACCACGGTGCGCGAACAGGACGTAAAAGCCAACGCCGACGTCATGGCCTCCCGCCTCGCGCGCTACGGTTGGACCTACATCATCGTGGACATCCAGTGGTACGAACCTGATGCCCAAGGCTACGGCTACCGCCCCAACGCGAAGCTGACCATGGACCGCTACGGCAGGCTTACGCCCGCGCTCAACCGTTTCCCTTCCGCCGCCAACGGACAAGGCTTCAAACCGCTGGCGGACTACGTCCACAGCAAGAATCTGAAATTTGGTATTCACATAATGCGAGGCATCCCTCGCCTGGCGGTTGAGCAAAACCTGCCGATCCTCAATTCCCGCTTCCACGCCGCGGACATCGCCGATCGCAAAAATCTTTGCGCGTGGAACCCGGATATGTACGGCGTGGACGTGTCCAGCCCCGGCGGCCAGGCATATTACGATTCCATCGCCGCGCTCTACGCGTCCTGGGGAGTTGACTTCGTGAAGGCCGACGATATGGCTCGCCCCTACGCACAACGCGCGCCGGAAGCTCATGCGCTCCATGCCGCCATCGAGAAAACGGGCCGCCCGATCGTCCTCAGCTTGTCCCCGGGCCCTGCCCCGCTCGACGAATCCCTCGATCTGCGAAAAACCGCCCAAATGTGGCGCATTTCCGACGATTTCTGGGACGACTGGAAGCTGCTGAAAAAACAGTTTGACTACACTCGCGACTGGGCGCCCTACATCGGCATCCACGGCACCTGGCCGGACGCGGACATGCTGCCGCTGGGAACATTGCGGCTCGCCCAGCCCGGCGAAAAATCCCGAAAATCAAGACTGAACCCCGACGAACAGAAAACCTTGATGACGTTATGGGCGATTTTCCGTTCGCCCTTAATTCTCGGCGCGGATTTGCCGTCGCTCGATGCTGCCACCACCAGCTTGATCACCAACCAGGAAGTTCTGGCAGTCAATCAGACGAGCAGCGAAAACCACCAATCGTTCGAGAAAGCTGATCTGCGCGCCTGGATTGCAAATGTTCCAGGCCGCGCGGGAATGTATCTCGCGGTCTTTAATATAGGCGACACCGCCCAAACTGTATCTTTAGCCTGGAGTGACCTCGGAATCGCGTTCAGAAATCCCGCAGTCCGCGATCTGTGGCAGGGTAGAGACCTCGGACGCCACGACCAGCTAACTGCCTCGCTGCCTCCGCACGCTTCCCTGCTGTACAAACTCGAGCCGTAGGCACCGTCTCTGCCACGCGGATGTATACTCGCCCTCGAGCTGCTTGGCAAAAGAACGCCTTACGAAAGACGGGTCACGCGCCAAGCGATGAAGCGCGCGTCAACACCGACAGCGCAGCCGGTAGCGCCAAAACACGGGACGCGAAATCCAGTTCGGCAAGCAGTCCGCTCGTGCGAAAGACCACCAGGGCCGTGCGCTACAAAAATAGCCAGAATCTGCGCTGCACGGATCGGCGTTCGGACAACCCTTCACTAATGATAAAATCCGCCTACGCGCCCGTAGCTCAGCTGGATAGAGCATCTGGCTTCGAACCAGAGGGTCGGGAGTTCGAATCTCTCCGGGCGCGCCACTCTGCTTGAGTTTCCGTGGTGGTCGGTTAAATCCAAGAAGCGAAAGTTAACCCACAGTTAACCCAGCCAAACCGCGTTTCCGGGTAGCATTTGCCGGAAGCTGGGAGTGATTGCGGTCGATATACCACAAGATTCCCCGGACGAAATAAAGTGGCTCTTTCACGGTGTACCAAAACTGCAGTAGTTCTAGCGCAGCATCACTCCGCCGCCCTCGCACCAGTGCTGATGGTTGTGTCCATTAAGGAATTGGTCTAGGCTATCGCCCACAGTGGACACGTCACGAATCCAGCAACAGGCGATACGCGCTCTCTCCGAGCGTCTACCAGACGCGAAATGCCCGCTTTGTGGAGCGCGTGATTGGAAAGTACAGCCGGGGGTCGTCTACTTAGCGATTCGGGTTGAGACTCCGACCTCTTCGTCGAGCAGTCAATCCCTACCGTCGGTAGCGTTGGTATGCGGGAACTGCGGCAACACCCATCTGCTTAACATCGGCGTCTTGCTTCCCGACTCGTAAACAATGCCAGATAAGATAGCCGAACGACAATCACCGTTTACCGCACAGGACCTCACCGTAACCAATCGTGAGTGGATGGACTGGTTTCAAAAGCACTGTTTGAAGTGGGTCATGTTTGGTTTTGTTGTGGGCATTGACATTTGGTGGACAAAAAATGTGTTGAGGATGGTCTGGATATCGGGCACAGCTAGAGCTACGTTTCATCTCGACAACACCGTTCTGATTGCCCTTGTATCCACTTCTATCGGTAACTTCATCGCCCTCGTCGCAATCGTCGCCAAGAATCTGTTTCCGGCTCAGCGCGATTCAAATGCATTATCTCGTTGAACATTGGTACAAGTTCTGGGCGTGGCTGCTAGCTAATAATGGCAGTCGTGTCGGGGCTGTTCTTGTAGTTATCACCGGCTGGTATACGGCGTTGACGTGGCGCATGGCGAAAGCAGTCTCTCGTCAGACTCGCGCGATGGTTCAGCCGGTCGCCCTGCTAAGTTTCCACTGGAAAGAAATATGCTATCCGGTGGGCCACATTGAGATTAAGAATCTCGGCACACAGCCCTTGCTGCTGTTGGACATAAAGCTTGTATGCCACCGCAGCGACGGCGTTGGACGTCACAGAGAGTTTATTGACCACTATCGTTTGTGGGACCAACACATCATTCCACCGGGAGAATCTCTCTCCCCTGAGTTTGACTTCGAACGCCAGTTTGAGAAAGAGAACTTGCAATGGGACACCAACCAACTTTCATATGGGTTGGACGTAGTTACCTCGGATTTGAGCAAACAAGTTATCCTCACATACTCAAGTATTCCGTTCCTCGGCATCGCAAATGTGCGAAACGGAATGCCGCTATCGGTTCACTGGAGATATTTCGTCGAGCCATTTAAGCAACGATACCATCGCCTGCATAACCGCCTCAGACCGCCGAAGTTTTAGAAAAAAATAAAGGCTCCGTCATACTGACCAGAGCCTCGATGCTATCCAAGTTGTGGGCGAGTTTACTTCTTGGACTCGCACTGGTCGCGATTGTCGGCGAGGTTTGCCAGCTGCAGCGCCGCCGTCCGCACCTTCGTCTACGCCCCAACTCTCGATTTAATCGAGGAGACCGAAGCGCCTCCGGAGTTTCTTAACCAATCGCCAAGCCGCGTCCCCATCTTTACGGATGCGTCTCCGCTCCGCCGCATTGAACCTCTCCAGTTTGTTCCTGGCGAATCCCTTACCAAACATCTTTAGTAGCAGTTTTTCGGCCTCGTGCTTCAGCACGGAATCGCCTGGAGGAATCAGCGCGTATACGCCTGCCAAGAAGGACATATTGCGGTGCCAGTTGCTCTCGCCCTCCCAGGCGTCCTTCTGCTTGTCGCGTTTCTGGCCGGGAAGAGTCTGCGCGAGTGCTCTCATTCCCGCTCGGAGGTCGGGCCGCAATTTATTGTCGTCACCGCTCGGCGGCGGTTGAGCGTGGATTAAAATTAACTTCACTCGGAAGGCATCGGACATGCGTTTCGACTTCATGCGAAACACCTCTCGCGCGGAAGCATATCACATGCGGTAAGTACTCCACCCCTAAACCCGGTCCGTGGTAAGCTCCCGCCGGAGGTGACTCATCTACGGTATTCTCCGCTACGCAAAATCCCACTTTTACGAGATATGGGCTGTCATCGGCCCTCTGATAGGGGTCTGCCTGGGCGCATGGCTTACCGCGCGCTGGCAGCGTAAGAAGTGGGTTCTCGACAATAAGCTCGCGGAGTACCGGGGCATTCTCGATGCTCTTAGTTCATACCGTTTCGCATTGAGTGAATACTATGCGTTGTACAAATTTGCGCTGGTGGCAGTTCCGGCACAGAAGAAATACGATGACGACATAGCTTTCGCAAAAGCGCAATCAGCCGTGACCAATGCATTCGCTGACCGAATTTTTATTCGCGCCGCGGTAGAACGCAGTGGAGCAAGAAAGCAGTGGGGTGAACTCGCGGCAAAGCTGCTTGCCGATAAGTCCACTGGGGATGAACTGCTAAAAATCATCGACAGCATTCACAGTAAACTGGTGAAGGCGTTTCAGGACGACTTGAAGCTTCACGACGATTAGGGTTCTGGCTAACCGTCAGTGAGCCTCGCCCAGTAGCTTGCGAAACTCCACTGTCAACTCTGTTTTGAGTTTTGGAATCTCGGTCTCAAGCGCATTGACCGCGTCCAACATCACTTACCGCTGGTCCTGCGTCGTCTTTTCGGTGGGATATGGCACACCCCAATACACCCCCACAAAGATGACCGACCTTCGAATCTTGTTGCTGAACTTATCTAGTAAGTCGCAGACATGCAAAGGGAAGTAGATACGGTTTTTTTCAATGAACTTATATAGTTCATAAACTTTTTCCTCGGCAACCTTTTGTCGGCGGGTGGCCCACCCTTCCGTGCGACTCCGCATCTTTCATTCTGGATATTTTTGTCCATTGCGACAATTCCCGCCGCCCTGGGTGTTGACGATGAGGTACTCTAGCCCTGCGTCTGCCGTTGCCGTTGGCGGGTGGCTCGCCTTGCCGCCCGACTCCCCATCTTTGATTGTGATTGTTTTCGTTCAGCGTGGCAGATGATACTACTACGATCGTTAACGATGAGGTAATCTGGCTCTGGGTCTGGGTCTGCCGTTGCGGTTCGGGGTGCCGCATCCCTTTGCGCCGTTGGCAAAGGGTGCGCGGCTTCCATGATGCGCCGCGCGGCCCACAAAACGGCGCGCCCTAGGCGACGATCTTAGAACTTTTCCGTGGGGTGCGGTTCCGTCCGCAGACCTACATCCAATAGGCTGCGATCCCCCGTAGGGCGTGGAGCTGTTGATCAAGCCGCACCCTTTGCAGAAAAGACGGCCGCAAAGGATGCGGCACCCCCAAATTCTCTGCTCTCAGTTTAACAACGCGCGGAAGGGGCGGCCACCCGCCCAAATAGTGACTCTATAGTTCTGGATGCGAAAATGGGCGCGTCACCATCTGTAATAAGAGTATGGATGCCGATAATTCTCGGAGGCGCGGTTTGTTTATTCCTTCGACATGCACCGCCGTTGTATTGGCTTTCAGCTCTCATTCTGTTTCCAATACTAATATTTATGGTTACTCTTGCAGAGGTTCACGGGGAGGGCTCACACGTTTGTATAAGGCTCTTGTGGAAATCGATCCATATCCCAAGAACGGATGTCCTAACCTCCCAACTGTCGTTTCTTGATGGAATCGGAGTACTGCGGTTGCGAAAGCCGGTGTTCCCCTGGGGGCGCATATTCTTTGTTCAGCGGTGGTCCCGGACGCCCCCGGACGTGATAAAGAAGTCAGATTCTTACGATTTTCTCCTATCGGTTGTTATGGCGATCTCAGGTTTCGCGGCGGCGCGCGCCGCGAACATTCGCGGTCTCAACATCGAAACTGCGGGAATGCGCATTCTTGCGCTTGTCTTCATTACTGGGTTATGTCTGTTGTTCGCCGTAACGCGAAGAAAGAACCCCGGTCTTGCGAATTTTAGAGTGTTCTCAGGGGCGTTTCTTGCTGGCTTACTTCGTTGGTAGGTGCACGTTCGAGCGAGCGACCGAACCGATGTTGCTGATACAAAGTAATTGATTTATTGTTGCGTCAAGCTCACTTCTCGAATCGGGGAGAATGACCGTGGCGGACAACACGAACACACCCTTGACCTATCAGAAGAAGTGGGACCTTGGGAACAAGCCTGTCTCGCCGACCTTCGTTAAATGCTACGGTCTCGCCATCTTCATCCTCGAATGCGGATATCTGTGGAAGTTTCACAAGCACCATGTGGCAGCCGTCTGGCAAGTTTGTATGATCGCGCTGGTAGCTGCACTCGCCGTTGCGGTCGTCGCACACTTTTGGACCGAGACCGATAGGACCCGCGCATTTTTTATCTTCTATCAACTGACATTCGTTGTTACGTTCGGGATCTCGTTATTTGGTTTGTAGTGACGCGATTCCGCGGACGGCGTGCGGCGGGTGGCCGGCCCTTCCGCGCGTTGCCAAACTGAGAGCCGAGAGAATTTGGGGGTGCCGCATCCTTTGCGCCCGTCTTCTCTGCAAAGGGTGCGGCTTGGTCAACAGCTCCACGCCCTACGGGGGATCTCAAGCTATTGGATGTAAGTCTGCGGACGCGACCGCTCCCCACGGAAAAGTTCTAAGATCGTCCCCTAGGGCGCGCCATTTTTTGCCCCGCGCGGCGCATCACGCAAGCCGCGCACCCTTTGCCAACGGCGCAAAGAGATGCGGCACCCCGAACCGCAACGGCAGACCCAGAGCCAGATTACCTCGTCGTCAACACCCAGAGCGGCGGGAATTGTCGCAATGGACAAAAACATCCAGAATGAAAGATGCGGAGTCGCACGGAAGGGCGGGCCACCCGCCAGTACAGCTTGGGCGTTCTTAGTTGGTGACGCGAACCTCCGCGCAACAGG
The DNA here is from genome assembly GCA_963804655.1 of uncultured Acidobacteriota bacterium. GTDB lineage: Bacteria > Acidobacteriota > Terriglobia > Acidiferrales > UBA7541 > Palsa-295. The sequence continues at coordinate 38,600 of CAWDRE010000009.1, forward strand.
TCGCGTGAGGGGATCGGCAATTCACTCGCTGCCGTAGGTTGTGCGCGTGGTGCGGGATATGTCCAGAATATAAACTTGCTGATGCTCGGTGACCACCAGCAGGCGTCGTCCATCCGCAGAAAAATGTGCATAGACAACATTTTCGGGTAGGACAAGTTCTCCGTTTTTCTCCCCGCTCCTTAGATCGTAAAGTGAAAAGCGTCCGTGCTCTTCAGCAAGGCCAAGCACTCCATTATCGCCGGAGACTGTGGTATCCAGGGCCGACGAACGCAGCACTTCTTTGCCACTGGAAAGCGAAAAAACGCTAAAGTGCCTTCCGCCAGCGCTCACCACAACCCAGTCGCCTGCCGAGAACGCGTCGTCAAAGCCGCCAGGTCCTTCACCGTGCTGCACTAGAACCCCACCGACAGTTTTTCCAGTAAGGGGTTCGATGACTTCGAAGAATGAGTCTTGCCCGGAGATTCTCGCCGTTTTCATTTGGTTCTGAACGGCCTTCGAAGCTCCCTTGGCTGCTCTTCGCGCTGTGCTTGTGTTTGCATACCAGCTGTAGATAAATCGATCCGCTTGCGGGCCCGCAAAGGGTCTCCCTACATCCTCCCATACCGGAACGTTGGTTCCATATTGAAAGCGTGCTTCAGGGTTGTACGTCCGACTCCACAATTGATTCCCCGTTCTCATATCCAGCGCCACGTCCGAGGCACGGATTACGGCGCCTGATGTGGGCTGTGGAGGATTCAATGTCAAATCCTTCAGGGTCGTTTTTTCAAAGGCAACGCTCCGGAGCCCCAGCATTGATCTTGGAGCTTTCGATTCCGATATCGGTTCACCCTCGCTCCATCGCGGCCTTGCAATTGAAATCACGACCGGGCCAGAAAACACTAGTCTGTCCTTCGTCTGGTCGATCGCCAAGAACCACGGTGGCGAACCGGTTGAAACACTGCTGCCGGTCAAATCGACGTTCTCCAAGCTCACACTTCCATCACTTTCACGCACCTCGGCGTAGCAGCGTTCATTTCGATCAAACCACGCGCCCTGAAGATTCTCGACTCTAGCTTTGCGGTTGCCGACGGAGGTCTGAAACACCGCCCCATCTCCGGGTACGCCGATGGCAACTGACTGAAGATCACTGGAAGCCGCGCTCGCGTTCACCAGAGAAATCGATCCGACTGGTAGTTGGATTTGGGCAGTGGGTGTAGAACCCTCCTTTAGGCCTAGAAGGATCTCGTCATGCGCGCGGTCATAACGAACGATATTGTCACCCCGAATGTCGGCCGTTCCTCCTTGTAACTTCTGCACGACGCTCCCTGTCCCTAAATCGATCACAGTTATCAGATTGGACTCGCGTCCGCTAGTGAGTGCGTATCTCGTGTCGCTCGCAAGTGTAATACGCCCGACATTTGGTATTTTTCCAACAGGGCCACCACCGGGAAAAGATAGAACGGCTAAATCGTCCGCTGGAGTACGCTCTTGCTCAATTACGCGGTCCGGGCCAATGAATTGTTATGAGCGTTCGTCGGTTGTCGGCGGAAAAGACCCTTTTAGCCTGATTGGGGATCTCTTCATCATGTCCACTGCAACACTTTGCCCCTGAAAGGAAGTCGCAAAGACGAAACGAGCATCCGTCGAAAATTCAATGGATGGGTGTAGTACGGGCAGATGTCGAATGCCAGTGCGCCACTTCGGGATGGTGGCAGGCTCCCACGGCGAACCGGACACCGCATATGACGATGGGGCCTCTCCGATTTTCTCGGCGATAATTTGTAGGTCTTTGGCAATATCGAAAACTCGCAGAACTAAGTCTCGATCGATACAGGCGTAGAAATCCCCGCGAGGCGAAAGCTGCGCGTCGTAACAGGGTCTTCCTGCCCCGAGCACTGTGGTCTCGAGTAGCGCCCCATCAGGTAACGCTCGCCGTTCAATACCCATCGTGAGCGTCGCGATGATTAACTTCTGGGAATCCGCCGAAAAGCGCACAGGCGGAATATTTTGGGCCTCGACCTGGAAACGAACGGAAAGAGGATCGCGGGTCAAGACGTAAATCGTCGAGGCATCCTGGAGCAGAATATACTTACCGTCGGGGCTGAACCGCAGCTCCTGCAAGGGCGTTCGCAGCGGGGGTGTGAGCTGCGACTTGCTCAATATGACAGGTGAAAGCTGGTTCGCCCGTCCCGCTGCCTGACTCTCTGTTGTCGTTGGAGAAAGCGCGATGCCGCCGAACAGAAACCCCATTGGGAGAAGCACGAGAGTCGTAAGGAGGTTTTCGAGCGCTCGCATGGGACGCGATCCATAATACCCCGATTGCCTCGCAAACCAGAAAGTCGAGGGATGCGGTTATCGTCGATGGCTAACTGCAGAGAAGACTGCTAGTGATTTCCTCCATTGATAACGGCTGATTAGATGACGTTGTCGGCTCCTTCTTCCGAGTAAACTCGGTAGCGGCGGGTGGCCGGCCCTTCCGCGCGTTGCCAAACTGAGAGCCGAGAGAATTTGGGGGTGCCACATCCTTTGCGCCCGTCTTTTCTGCAAAGGGCGCGGCTTGGTCAACAGCTCCACGCCCAACGGGGATCTCAAGCTATTGGATGTAAGTCTGCGGACGCGACCGCTCCCCACGGAAAAGTTCTAAGATCGTCCCCTAGGGCGCGCCATTTTTTGCCCCGCGCGGCGCATCACGCAAGCCGCGCACCCTTTGCCAACGGCGCAAAGAGATGCGGCACCCCGAACGGCAACGGCTGACGCAGAGCCAGGTTACCTCATCGTCAACACCCAGAGCGGCGGGAATTGTCGCAATGGACAAAAACATCCAGAATGAAAGATGCGGAGTCGCTCCCCGGCCCTCTGCGTTAACCGCCCCGAACAGTGGCTAAAGATTGGCATTGGACGCACCCGAAGCCATGGTCGCGCGACGCGACGTGGCACCTGCAGGCTTCGCACTGCCGTGACGGGGCCTTATGACAACGCAGTTCACGCTACCCGTCCAGTGGGCAAAGGCCTCGCGCGCCTTGGGGTTGCCCAGAGAGCTGTAAACCTCCGAGAGCAACGGACACACCTTCTTCGCCTCGACTTCGGACGTCGCTGACCCGCTGGGACAACTGATTGCTACCTGCATGGAGTCGTGATGCCCCGCTGGCAAATCGAACGGGTCAACCACCAACCGCATCGGGCTACTTGATTCCTTCCATTCCAGGTTTGACTGGGCCAGGACGCGGAGGACGCCCCGCAGCTCTGCCAGCGTGATATACAACGACCATCCAGGGCGAGTGCCTAAGCGGGGATCCTGGGTCGACACCGGAAGGAAGATTACCGGGCCCGGCGCGAGATTCGGCTCGTTGATCATCGGGTTGTAATAGAAGCGAACAGCGACATCGTCCGCCTGCTCGCAACGCTCTAGAACTGACTCGCGCGTTCCGATCCGAGGACTGGGTTGCCCGTGAACAACGCCGTGGGCTACGACGGCCAGAAGTAACGCGCGGATGAGGAATTTGGGCCTATTCATCTCGATTCCTCCACTTCAACGTATGGGTTCGTGTCCATCCCGGTGGTCCTTCTCCAGATGACCAACGACCCTCTTTGGCGGGTGGCCGACCCTCAGCCCGTGCCTCGCGGTTGGCTTTAGATTTTCAGGGTGCCGCACTCGCCGCAGGCGAGGGTGCGCGGTTTGGAATGGGAAATCTCGGCGCCGAGCCCTTCCCGCGAGCCTTTAACCTTGCTGGGCCCCCCTCACCCATCCCTCGGCGATTCCCATTGGTCATGTCATTTGCCTAAAGTTAACTACTATGTTACCATCAGTCGGGCTCTCATTGCGCCCAGCGGAGGAATTGACATGGCGCACCACGCCGCAGCCCGCAGCGCTCATACGCCGCCCCGCGCCCCCTTACTCGCCTCCACCCGCGCAATTGCCGCAACCAGCGCTTCATTTCTAATCGCAACAAGATCTCGTTCAGAATTCCCGCCAACTCCATGAAAACAAACTCCAAACCAAAATCTAATCGCAACAAGAATTCCATTCCGCCAGTTTCCGCGCTCCCGCCCAAAAGCTTCAGCTACAATCAGCGCGGCCCGAAACGCGGTTCCGGAGCAACAGTGATTTTCCAGAAAACCCCAGTTCTCTTCCTCGGCCTCGCGGCCCTCCTGCTGCTGGCCTCGACCCACACATCAGCACTGCCGCAGCAGCAAAGCGCCGTCCCGGTCCCGGATCCAGGCACGGTCGTAGTCCACGTAAATGGCGCACAAAAGGTCGCGCCGTTCAAACCCATCTATGCATTCTTTGGATATGACGAGCCGAACTACACCTACACGCCCAACGGCGCGAAACTCATCGCGGAACTCGCGGCCGCCACTGACGCATCTGTCTTCTTTCGCACCCATCTTCTGCTAGCCACCAACGATGGCCCCCCGGGACTGAAATGGGGCTCGACAAACGCGTACACCGAAGACGCGCACGGCCACGCGATCTACGACTGGACCATCACAGACCGCATCTTCGATACCTATCTGCAAGCGCACGCGAAACCGTTCGTCGAAATCGGTTTCATGCCGCAGGCGCTTTCCTCCAAGCCGGCCCCCTATCATTCCCCATGGGTTCCCGGCGCCGAAAATAAAGACTATCCCGCCGGCTGGTCCTATCCGCCAAGCGACTACGCCAAATGGGGCGAACTCGTCTATCAATGGGCGCGCCACTGCGCCGAAAAATATGGCAAGGATCAAGCCGCATCCTGGTATTGGGAAGTTTGGAATGAACCGAACATCTTTTACTGGCACGGAACTCCGGAAGAGTATTTCAAGCTTTACGATTACGCCGTCGCCGGCGTGAAACGCGCTCTCCCCAACGCGCGCGTCGGCGGCCCCGCCTCCACGGGCCCGGCGAATGCACGGGCTGCGCAATTCTTGCAAGCTTTTCTGAACCATTGCGCGAATGGAACGAACTACGTCACCGGTGCAAAAGGTTCTGCGCTGGACTTCGTCAGCTATCACGCCAAAGGCAGCCCCGAAGTGACGGACGCTCGCGTGCGCATGGGCATCGCCCGCCATCTTCAGGACGTCAACGCCGGCCTGAAAATTATTTCCAGCTTCCCGGAGTTCCGCGGCCTGCCCGTGATTCTGAGCGAATCCGATCCTGAAGGTTGCGCCGCTTGCTCCGCGCGCCTCTACCCGCAAAACGCGTACCGCAACGGCCCGCTATACGCGTCCTACACCGCCGTCGCGATGAAGGGCATCCTGGATTTGAGCGCCGAAAATCCTGTGCGCGTGGAAGGAATGCTCACCTGGGCCTTCCAATTCGAGTCGCAACCGTATTTCGATGGTCTTCGTACTCTCGCGACGAACGGCGTGGACAAACCCATCCTGAATCTTTTCCGCATGACCGGCCTGCTGCGCGGCGATCGTCTCGCGGCATCGAGCAGCGGCGCGATCCCCCTGGACGCGATACTCGCAAAAGGTGTCCGCGAAAATCCAGACATAGACGTGCTAGCCACGCGCGACGACCAGGGCATCTCGATTCTTCTTTGGAACTACCACGATGACGACGTCCCCGCCCCCAGCGCTAAAATCGCCCTCGCAGTGCAAGGCCTGCCGCCCGCTGCGCGGCGCGTCTGGATGCAGCACTACCGCATTGACGCGAACCACAGCAATTCCTACTCCGCCTGGCAGGCCATGGGCTCGCCGCAACATCCCACACCCGATCAACAGCTGCAACTGGAAGCCGCAGGACAGTTGCAACTCCTCGATTCGCCGCAATGGCTGTGGACGAACTCCGCAACCGCATCAACCAATTTCGATTTACCCAGGCAATCCGTTTCCCTGATTCGTTTGGAGTGGTGAGGTGGTCGTCTCGCAACAGGCTCTCCTGCTGCTGCTCACCTGCTAAGTATGTTGCGCTGACGTGCGAGCCCGAAACCGCCGGCCGCTCTCAGCACGGTCTCCTGTTCATCGCATCGTTTTCGCGGACACCACCGGGGATCCTTCCTGAATCACGACCAGCCGATCCGCAGCAACGCTTTTGAATTGTTGCTCCAAGCCGTTCGGCCAGCGCACTTCAATGTCAGCGGTGGTCTCCTCCCCCAGGCCGAAATGCAGCCGAGGATCATTGCATGAAATGTAGCTGGACTGGCTGAGCAGCGCTTGCGCCTGCACTTTCTTCCCGTAACGCACCATGACCCGCGAACCGATCGCACTGCGATTGGATTTCGTACCGACTAGTTTCACTTTCAACCAGTGGTTCCCCGCAGGCGCATCATTGCGCAGCAACGATGGCGGCTCATTTATGTTCATCACCACGATGTCCAGGTCGCCGTCGTTGTCGAAATCGCCGAAGGCGCAGCCCCGGCTGGGATGCCGAGCCGAAATTCCCGGGCCTGCTTCATCAATCAATTCTTTAAACCGGCCGTTCCCCAAATTGCGAAAGATAATTCGCGGCCCCTTGTAAGGCAGCTGCGGAAAGACCTTTTCCAGCTCGGGATAAACATTGCCGGTGACCACAAAAAGATCGGGCAAACCGTCGTTGTCCAAATCCACGATGCCCGCGCCCCAACTCACATATCGGTTCTCCGAATTGATGCCGCTCTGTACCGTCACGTCCTCGAACTCGGCCTTGCCGGAATTGTGGTACAGCCCGCTGGGCTGGCGTTGAAAGTGCGTCTTAAGCAAATCCAGATGACCGTCCAGATCGTAATCTCCAACTCCCACTCCCATACCCGCGTATTCGCTGCCTTCCGCGCTCACGGCCACGCCTCGCATCAAGCCCTCTTCCTTGAACGTGCCATCGCGCTGGTTCATGAACAGCAGGCTTGGAGTGGAATCGCAGGCGACAAAAATATCCGGCCAGCCGTCTTCGTCGAGGTCGGCACAAACCGCGGTCAATCCGTACGACGTAGTGACCGCGGATATTCCGGATGGCTTGCTGACGTCCGTAAACGTCCCGTCGCCATTATTGCGGTAGAGCAAATGCGATGGAGCCACCATTCCTCGGGGCCCGCAGTAAACCGCCACGCCCTCGTAACTGCATGTAGGACTGGTAGCGGAAGGTTTCGGTGCGTTTGCAAGGTCGAACTCCACATAATTTGCGACAAAAAGGTCCAGCCAGCCGTCGCGGTTGTAATCAAGGAAACTGCACCCGGTTCCGAAGCGGGCGCCTTCACCGTAAAGACCCGCGGCCTTGGTCACATCTGTGAACGTGCCGTCGCCATTGTTGCGATACAGCTTGTTGTGCCCGAAGTACGTGCAGAACAAATCGTCGTGACCATCATTATTGTAATCGCCGACGCACACGCCGTTGGCCCAGCCAACATCGCGCAGTCCCGCTTTGTCAGTCACATCCGTAAAAGTGCCGTTGCGATTATTTTTGTAAAGGCGATTTGACGCTCCCGCCGGCGCGCCCTCCAGCCGCGTGCCACCCAATATAAAGATGTCCATCCAGCCGTCATTGTCATAATCGAAGAACGCGCAGCCGCCTCCCATGGACTCGACGACGTAGGTATCGTGTTCAAATCCGCCATAGGTCATCGGAGCCGTCAACCCGGCTTCGGCCGCGACATCCGTAAATCGTGAAAAGGGAGTACGAGTTTGCGCGGTGCTGAGCTGAGGTTGCCCGAATAGCGACGCGAATCCGCCGTACCGCGGCAGGCATTGTGCGGCGGAACTAGCTAAAAGTTGCGAGACAAACGCTCGGCGATCAAGTTTCATGCGGGAAGCGAACCGCTGCGCACAACCGAATGGTCACGATACCAGATTCTTCCGGGGATCGTCACTTCGGAACCGAAACCTGGCGCGGCCTTTGTACCGCAGCGGATGGGGTCGCTGCTAAAAACCGACGCTCAATCGCGCACTTCCGAAAGAGAACTATTGCGGCGCGCTACTGTGCTGCCCCAGTTCCGTTTGAATCTTGGCTTGCAACTCCCGCGCTTCTTGATTTTCCGGCTCAATCCGAATTGCGTTTTCGGCCGCCGACTCCGCCTCCGCAAATCGCGATTGGTCAGCCAGCGCCGCCGCGAGATTCACGTAGGCTTGCGCATATAAAGGATTGCTCGCAATGGCCGCGCGGAAATACTCTTCGGCATCGGCGTCCTTTCCCAGCTGGCCGTACAAAACCCCTAGATTATTTTGCGCCTCGGCATAGTGCGCATTCAGCGAAATCGCGGTCTTGAATTCCTTCTCCGCAGCGGTGGCGTGTCCCGCCTGAAAAATAAGCAATCCCAACTGATTGTGGGCCGCCGCAAAATCCGGATTGGCCTCGATGGCCCGCTGCAGCGCTTCCTGTTCGCCGTTCACATCGCCTGTTCGGTCCAGCGCCATCGCCAACTCGTACAGAATTTGCGAGTTCTTGGGATCCTCCTGGCTCGCCTCGCGATATAAACCCGCCGCCTTCCCGGCCTCACCGTGTTCCAAATACTCTTTCGCCTGGTTGGCTTTGGTCACCGCCACATCTTTCTTCGCCTGCTCTGCCGACTCTTGCTGGTAGAGCGCGAGTTGTTCCTGCGCCGCCTGCGGCAATGCCAGCGCGCGCAATACGCTCGCCAATTGAAAATGAGCTTCCGCTGCGCCGGGATTCAGCTGCACGGCCTTTTCCAACTGCATGCGTGCCTCGGCCGGCTCTCCCAATTTTGCGAACGCGACGCCGAGGTTGTAGCGCGCGTCGTAGTGTTCCGAATTCATCCGTACCGCTTCCGCCAACCTGTCTTTGGCCTCCGCATAATTGCCCAGCTCGCGCTCGATGACTCCGGCCAGATAATTCGCGTCAAAATCATTCGGATGTTGGCGCAGATAATCCTGCGCGAGCGGCAGAGCCGTCTGGAACTGCCCGAGCACAATCAATACTTTCAGATAGGAAACCAGCGCCAGCTCATCTTGCGGATTCAGTCGCAACGCCTCCTTGAATTCCGCGGACGCTTCCTCGTAGCGATGCAGTTGGGTGTAAGCCATCCCTAGACCGGAATGAGCCACTGGTGATGAAGGATGGTCGCGCTCCATCTGCAACAAAAGTTGCAGCGCGCGCGTGGTGTCGCCGCTCTCGGAGTACGCGATCACCAGGTCCATCTGCAACACTTCGTCCGCGGGCGCGTCCTTCAGCAAAAAGATAGCCGCGCCGTATCTTTTCTGCGAGAGCAGCGCCTTCGCCATCCAATCCAGCGCCGTCACGGACTCGGGATTCCCTTTCAGCACCGCCTGAAATTGCTCGATCGCTGCGTCGGTTTGATTCAGTTGGCTGAGCGCCGCGCCCAAGGTGAGGTGTGCCTCCGGCTGCTCGGGATTCAGCCGCAAAGAAGCGCGCAACTCGCTGACTGCCTGCTGGGGATCACCGCTCGAGAGCAGCACCAGAGCGAGGTAATAGTGAGTTTTCCAGGAGTTTTCGTTCAGCCGCAGCGACGAGCGGAAGGCAGAAATCGCGCACGCGAATTCTTTTTTGTCGCCGAAGAATGCGCCCAACGCGTCATACGCCGCAGCCGTCGGGTGCGCATCCAGTTCTTTTTTCAGCTCGGGCGGCGCCTGGCAGGTCTTGCTTTCGCTTTGCGCCAGAGCCATACTCGCGCCGCAAAGAACGATCGCGCACACTTGTACCGCTCGGGAACAACGCCGCGGGAGTTGAACTTTCCAGAGGAACACGCTTACAACCTTACTTTCAAACTTGCTCCGTCGCCCGATCCCGGTCATCGCTGCGGCGACCAGCGCCGTTTCTGTTCATCCAGCTGACGCCCGCGCCGATCAGTGGCGCGCGCTCGAACAATTCTGAAACAAACAGCCGATCCTGAAAATCGCCCAGTTGCTCTTTGGCGGGAGCCAGGAAATGATCCGCGGCCCTCGCAATTCCTCCGCCCACCACGATACGTTCGGGCGCAAATGTTATGCAAGTTTGCCGCAGCACTTTGCCGAGCTCCGCTCCGAATCGCTCGAAAGTTTGCCGCGCTTCCTGGCGGTGCGCGGCAGACGAAGCAATGTCTCGAACCTCCGAGCTCTTGCCCGTCAGCTCCTCAAATATACGCTGGATCGCTTGCGTCGAGATGAAATCCTCCACGATGCCGTCACGGTAACTTTGATTCCAGATCTCCCCGCCGCTGGGCACGCCCTGGCCATCCGCCACAATTTTCCCGTCAATTGCGAACGCCGAGCCCACCCCGGTTCCCAGAGTTATACCGATCGCCCGCTTCGCGCCCACTGCTCCACCCTGCTGCATCTCGCCGATCAGCGATGCCGCCGCATCATTGAGGAAGTGAATCTGCTCCGGAGGACAGGAAAGCCTTTGCGAAAGTTCGCGGCGCAAATCCATGCGGTACAGAGATTGAAATTTGTGCTGCATGTGACTGATGCCGCGCTCGTAGTCGAACGGATTGGGGATGGCGATGGCAAATCCCGCGGCTGCGGCGGGCGCGGGAAGCGTGATGCCTACAAGCGATTCGAACGTGGTGAAAAATCTTTCTGGCTCGCCGTCCGGCAGGACGCGTAAGTCACGCACGGTTCCGATGCTGCGAGACCGCGGGTCGAAAAGGCTGGCGGCCATGTGGCTGCCACCAACGTCGAAAACCAAGATTGCAGCGCTGCGCCCGTCCAAGATGAGAGCCTCGTTGTTAACGATACCACCATAAACGCACTTTGCTGCACGAAAAGAGCAGCGCGCTTTCTTTCCCGGATATCTCGCGGTTCCCGCCGGGAGCAGGCCGCGAGGACGAGAAGCGCTTCGCTCAACTCCTGGTTTTGCGAATAACCTCGCATCCGCAGGACCGACGAATGACAAGTTCGGTGGGAAGCAGTATCCGGGGGTTCACCGCCCGCAAATCCGGGCTCCGTGAGCGGATCCAATCCAGCAGCATTCGCGTGGCGCTTCTGCCCAGCTCGGCGGCCGGCTGCCGGACCGCCGTCAGCGGCACGCTCAGCAAAGCCGCCATTTCGAAATCGTCAAACCCGATGATGGCTATTTCATCTGGCACGCGAATATTCTCTCGCTGCAAAGCTTGTAAAACATTGAGCGTGGTAACGTTATTCAAAGTGAAAAGCGCTGTTGGCGGTTTGGCGGAGCGCAGCTGTTTCAGAAGTCTAGGGACTGTGGCCGTCGGTTCATCCGCAATGATCAGTTCAGGACGCAGTCCCGCCTCTGTCATCGCCTTTTCATACCCTTCAATACGAAGTCCGATGGAATTGAACTGGCTGTCATATCCGACACACAGAATATTCCGATGTCCGTGCTCCACCAGATGGTTGACGGCCTTTCGCGCTCCCTGTTCGTTCTCCACCATCACTTCACCGGCGTCCAAACCCGGAAAGGTGCGGTCCAGCATCACCACGGGAAGCCCTCTGGCACGCACGTCTTGAAGCTGCCCGATGCTGTCGGGGCTCGAAGGTACCAGTAGGATCCCCGCAATGTTCCGCGACTTCATCATCGCCAGTTCTCTGGCTTCGCTGTCGCGGTCGCGCTCTGACGCGAGCAGCAATGTAAGGTAGTGCTGTTTCGCCGCGAATTGCTGCACCGCGTGCGCGCAAATCGAGAAGAATGTGTCGGCTAGGTCGGGAATAATCAATCCGATCGTGTGGGATGCGTGGCCCTTCAGAATGCGTGCCGCCTCATTCGGCTCGTACCCCAGCTTTCGAATGGCCGCGCGAACGCGCGCTGCCGTGGTGGCGCTCACCAGGTTGCCGCCGTTGATTACACGCGAAACAGTCATCTTGCCGACCCCGCACTCCCGGGCCACGTCTTCGATCGTCGGCGGACTGGTTAGTTTCCTGGCCATGGTTGCATCCCTCTAGCCCAAACGGATCGTCTCAACTCTTTCACGTTCACTCGATCACCGAGCGCGCCATCATAGCGCAAATCTCCAGCCTCGGTTGCGCGGTAAAAGAGAAAAAACCGCCAGCGCTCACCGCCGCGGATGCCCGCGGGACGGACCATCCTGCTCCCCGCTCCACCCTCCGGGCCCGGTTTCCAATAAAAAGTCACGCCGCGCGAATTTTCTGTTGACAACCCATATTCAAAATGTCTATAAGTTCAATCAAGATTTATGGGAACGATACCATTTTTCGGGTTGTCCGGGAAGTAATTTGACGAGCGGGCGGACTCCAGGTACGCGGACGTTGCTTTTCTTGCGCTCCGCGCGTACGTCCGGCCGAAAACAGGGAGGGATTGTGCGAAAACTATTGCTGCTTTTGGCCTTTGCACTGGGGACCGGTTTGGCTTACGCCCAAACGCCCACGGGGAACATTCAAGGAACAGTCGTTGACGAGCAGGGTGCCGTTGTGGTCGGCGCCAGTGTGACCGCTACCAACAACGCTACAGGACTGTCGAAGCAAGTCGTCACGGACGGCTCCGGGCGATTTGAAGTGCTGTTCGTGCTTCCCGGCACCTATACGGTCACGGCAGACGCCAAGGGCTTCCGCCAGGAAAAGCGCGAAGGCGTCATCGTCGAGGTTTCCAAGACAGTGGCCCTACCCCTCACCCTTTCGATCGGCCAAGCCAGCCAAACCGTGGAGGTCGTCGCGACCACTGGCACGCTGGAAACCGATACCTCCAGCTTGAATACCGTGATCGGTACGCGATCCATCACGGACCTGCCGCTCAACGGCCGCAATCCCTTCTCTTTGGAAACCCTGGTCCCCGGAGTCAGCAACGTCGGCAGCGCATCCACTCCTCACATCGGTGGTTCGCGCAACGCCAACAATGAAATGCTGATAGACGGCATGACCAACATCCTCCCGGAAAATAACGTTGGCAATAACGAGACCGCCTACCAGCCCATCGTGGACTCCGTGCAGGAATTCAGCGTGCAGACCAGCGTCTTACCCGCCGAATACGGGCGCTTCTCAGGCGGTGCGATCAGCTTGGTTACCAAGTCTGGCGGCGACCAATTTCACGGCACGCTGTTTGAATTCGTAAGGAATTCGGCTTTGGACGCGGAGTATTACACTTTCAACAGCCCGGGATCCCAACCCAGCCTTTACCGTTACCAGACCGGCGGCACCATCGGCGGCCCCGTCCCCTTGATTGACAAGGCCAAGCGCACCTTCTTTTTCTTCGCGTACGAAAATTCTCAGTCCAGCAACGGGGCCGGTGAAACAGATTCCGTCCCGCAGCCGCAATGGCTCAAGGGCGACTTTTCGAATTTGATTCCGGCCGGAACGAATTGTAACGCCACACCCGTTTCGGGTTGCATTTACGATCCGAACACAGTTGCTTTGGTCAACGGTCAATATGTCCGGCAGGCTTTCCCAGGCAACATGATTGATTCTACGCGCTGGAGCACGGTTGCTCAGAATGTGTTGGCATACTACCCGGCGCCAAACGTTGCAAGCCAAGTATGCAGCGCGGCAACTCCGACCGGCTGCTTCAACAATTATGCCGTCACGGGTTCGAACAAGGACGACTACTACCACTACGACGCCCGCTTGGATCATGATTTTGGCTCGAAGTGGCACTCCTTCTTCCGCTTTTCACATTGGGTCGAAAACAACCTGGGTGGCGACTCGCTCAGTGACTACGGCAACGCGGCGTCACAAGGCTACGGCGGTCCCGCCCACATCACCGAGTGGAGCGGCACGTTTAACAACACGTTTAACATCAGCCCCACGTGGCTCGGCGAGATTCGCTACGGAGTGAGCCGGCAAGCGTATGGACGAACCACATTCGGAGAACCTTTCGATCTGGCCAGCCTCGGCTTCCCTGCTTCCTATGTTTCCACCGCCTCCGTTGACGGCCTGATCTTCCCGCGCTTCGATGTCGGCAACGGCTATTCCGGACTGGGCCCCAACGGTTACAACTCTTACTACGAGAATCCCTTGGCGCACGACGTTCAAGGCAGCCTCGTGAAGATTGCCGGCGCGCACACCGTGAAATTCGGCGCCGAATTCAGAAAGCTCTATGAGAATTTCGCCCAATATGGCCAGCCTTCGGGCGAGTTCGCGGTGGATCAATCCTGGACCCAGCAAATCGCCGGCAATTCTAACGGCACCGGCAACCCGTTCGCTTCCCTATTGCTGGGATTGCAGAACAGCGGCTACATGACTCACGATCCGACGGCAGCAGATGCCAGCGGATACGTCGGCCTGTTCGTCCAGGACGATTGGAAAGTCAAAAAGAATCTAACGCTGAACCTCGGCGTCCGTTGGGACGTGGAAATTCCGCGCACCGAGCGATTCAACCGCCTCTCCGTTTGGGATCCCAATCTGCCCTCGCCACTACAAGGCGAGGTTACGGTGCCAGCGGGGGTGGACTGTCCGGCTTGTTCAAATCTGATGGGCCAGATGCTCTTTGCGGGAACTCCCTCAGACCCCTGGGGACGCAGCCAAGCCCCCATCCAGTGGCATGATTTTGCGCCGCGCATCGGCTTTGCATACAATCCTCTCGAGAAACTCGTCGTCCGCGGCGGCTTCGGACTTGTTTATGCTCCTTCCGCGCTGCAAGCCGCCGGCACCTCCGGCAGCCCAGGCATCGAAGGATTCTCATCGCAGACTCAGTTCACTTCGTCGTTCGACAATCAACAAACGCCACCCTCGGCCGCCACGCTCGATAATCCGGCACCGCAGGGATTCAATCTCCCGCAGGGCGCCGCCGCAGGTCCCGGCACAGATCTCGGTACCGGAATCAGCGACTCGTATTTCGGTTCCGTCCGCAATCCGTACTCGGAGCAATGGAATCTGAACGTGCAGTATGCCCTTCCCGCTCAGACGACCCTGGAAGTCGGCTATCTCGGCAACCACGGGTTGTTTCTGATTGACGGTGATCCCGGCTACAACTACGACCAGCTTCCCACGGCCGATCTGGCTCTGGGCAATGCGCTCCTCACTCAAGTTGCGAATCCGTTCTACGGCCTGATTACCGTTCCCGGCAACCCGCTCAGCCAGCCCACCGTCAGCGCGAATTATCTGCTGAGGCCGTATCCGCAGTACAACGGCGTGCAGAGCTTCCGCAAGCCGCAGGCGGCCTCGCGATACAACGCCTTTACCTTGAAACTCGACAAGCATTTTTCTCACGGGCTGTCCATGTTGGTTTCCTACACCAACGGGAAAATGTTCGACAACTCTGCTTCGGCGGTCAATTACCTCGGACCGGCGAGCCAAACCTTTGCCAACGCCTATGCACCGCAAAACGAGTGGTCGGTATCCGCACAGGACGTTTCACAGATGCTCGTTGTCAGCTACGTGTACGAACTTCCATTCGGACACGGCAAGGCCCTGCTCGGCGAATCTACTGGCGTCTTGGATCACCTCGTGAGCGGTTGGCAAACCGTCGGCATCGTTACCTGGACCACTGGAACGCCGGTCGTCCTGGGTGCCGCGATAAACCAAACCAACATCTTCACGTTCGCACAGCGGCCCGACTGGTCGGGCGCGGATCCGGGCGTTAGCAACCGGACGCTGAGCCACTGGTTCAATACGTCGGTGTATTCGCAGCCGGCGGAATTCACCATCGGCAACGCTCCGCGCACCATCGCCAACGTACGCAACCCGGGCATCGCAGACTGCGACTTGTCGTTTTTAAAAAATAATTACTTCGGCGCCGAAAATCGCTTCAATCTGCAGTTCCGCGTCGAGATGTTCAATGCGTTCAACCATCCACAGTTCGGAGCTCCCGACGCCGGCGTCAACGACGGGAATTTCGGCGTGATTAGCGGGATGGGCTCTTTTTACAACCCGCGGAATATTCAGCTGGCGCTGAAATTCAACTTCTGATCGGAAGGCGGGAACGTTTCACAACCTTGAGCAAGCGCGTTCTTGGAGTTGCACCACCCCCCGGGGAAACTGCCGCCGCTTCAGCGCCGCCAGGCGCCAAGCGGCGGCCATCCCGGCCCTTCCACTGATCGTGCCGCAGCCCGTGGATTCGCTCACCATCCCGCACGGCAGCCGAGTTTCGCTGACTTCGTCGCCGAGTTCCCGTTCTGCACCCGAGATTGTTACCATGGGGCCCGGCTGCGACACAAAAACGACCGCATAGGGTCGCGCGCACGAGGCCCTTGCCGGCCGATGGAGTCCCATGAACTCTCTAAAATTATTTTCGCGGCGGTGTGGTCCGGCTCTTCTCGCAGCGATGGTGATTGGTCTGTTCGCCGTCGCGCTTCCCGCACAGGGTCCCGTCTCGAACGATCCTCCTCAATACGGCCCCTACAATGGCGTATTCCTGCCCGGAGGCGACGGCGTGAAAGCACCACTCGGCGCGCACGACACCGTCCTGCGAGCTGATGCGGAATGGTCTCTCTATTTCTGGGTCCGCTCTGACGAGCCGTTGCAGAATTCCACGCTCCTCGCAGGACTCGGCGATACCACCGAAGAATATCCGCGCTACATCGGCGCTGATGCGCACACGATTTTCCTCTGGATGGGCAAGGACAATACCCTGAGCGCGTCCATCTCACTCACTCCCGCGAAATGGCATTTGTTGGCAGTCACATTTGACGGCTCGGAATTTCGCCTCTATAGCGACGGAGCGCAAATCGCCAATGGCTCGCTCGTGCGCGGCAGTGTGAGTCCCGAAATACAAATGGCGCCGCCCGCACTGCCCGGAAAAGACGGCCACCACTTCGGCGGGCGCATCGCGTCGCTCGTCCTGCTGCGGCAGGCGCTGACGCCTGAGGAAATCAAGCAGTTCTACGAAAAACATAGCGACTTCTCCATCGTCGAGTTCGAGGAAGGATCAAAACCTTGGCCGGTGCAGACGCGCGGCCAGGCGGGCTATCGCGCGCCTCAAGAACCCTCGACGATGCCCGTGAGCAAAGCTCCCTTCTCTGCCCCGGTCGTCCACCCCGTGCCTGCCATACAACCGGCTTTGCAATCCGACGGCGCGAACGCATGGACTATCGCCGGCGGCTGGCGCCTGAGCGCGGCACCCGACGTCACAGCCGATGGGGCCGCGATCACTGAGCCCGGATTCGACGTGGCGAAATGGCTGCCCGCCGTTGTTCCGGGAACTGTTCTCACCACGCTCATTGATCGGGGCGTGTATCCCGACCCTGAGTACGGCCTAAACAATCTCGCCATCCCGGAAAGCCTCAACAAACAGGATTATTGGTATCGCACCGAAATCAAATCGCCGGAAACAATTCGCGGCGGCCATCTCAGCCTTACGTTTCAAGGCATCAATTACAAAGCGGCCGTTTGGCTCAACGGGCAGCGCCTCGGCACAATCACCGGCGCATTCATTCGCGGCATTTTCGACGTCACCGGCGTCTGGAAAGCAGGCAAGGGCGACGTCAACGTTCTCGCCGTTCAGGTTTCGCCGCCTCCCCATCCCGGGATTCCACAAGAGCAATCCATAAAGGGTGGACCGGGCGAAAATGGCGGAATCATGTGCCTCGATGGCCCGACGTTCGTTGCCTCCGAGGGCTGGGATTGGATTCCCGCCATCCGCGACCGCGAAACCGGCATTTGGCAGCCCGTGGAATTGAAAGCCACCGCGGCGGTGAAGATCGGCGACCCGCAAGTCGTCACCACGCTTCCGCTGCCGGACACCAGCCGCGCCGACATCGTCATCAATGTGCCGCTCGATAACACTTCGGACGCACCTGTCCATGGAACGTTGAAAGCTTCGTTCGAATCCATGGACTTGGCGAAAGACGTAACCCTTCCGCCCGGTGCAACCACTCTCAAGCTCAACCCTGCGGAATTTAAACAGCTCACCGTGCAGCAACCGCGTCTCTGGTGGCCGAATGGCTACGGCAAGCAGGACCTCTACCATCTCAAGTTGACGTTCGACGAGGGAAACAATCAATCCGACTCGCGCCAGGTACGCTTTGGAATTCGCGAGATCACCTACGAGCTGAGTTTGCTCGACGACACCGGCCACCTGCGCCGCGTGGAAATTGATCCGACGCTCGGAAAAGAGGGCAACGCCGGAGTGGTGGACGTCACGCACGAAGGCATGCGCGCCATTCCCGCCGCCGATCCGTTCCCGGCAGCTTTCCCGGCAGAGTGGCGCGCCAATTGGCATTCGTGGGTAGCGTCGCTGGCGCCGGGAGCGGAATCTTCCGCTGCAGTGCGCGCCAGCAGCGATACCGGCCCGGCTCCGTATCTGGTAATTAAGGTCAACGGAGTAAAAATCGTCTGCCGCGGCGGCAATTGGGGAATGGACGATTTGCTCAAGCGCGTTTCGCGCCAGCGCCTCGAACCTTATTTCCGCCTGCATCATGACGCCAATCTGAATATCATCCGCAATTGGGTTGGCCAGAACACGGAGGAGACGTTCTACGATCTCGCCGATGAATACGGCCTGCTGATTTGGAACGATTTCTGGGAGACCACCCAGAACTACAACATCGAAGCGGAAGATCCGGCGCTATTTCTCGCCAATGCCCGCGACGCGATCGTGCGCTACCGCAATCATCCTTCGATCGCGGTGTGGTGCGGGCGTAATGAAGGCGTGCCGCAACCCATCATCAATAGAGGTCTCGCTGAACTGACCAATTCGCTCGACGGCACCCGCTACTATTCGCCCAGTTCCAACCAGATCAATCTGCAAAACAGCGGGCCGTACCGATACATGGATCCCAAGCTGTATTACACCACGCTCAATCACGGTTTCTCGGTCGAGACCGGCACTCCCTCGATGTCCACGCTCGAATCGTTCCAGAGCACCGTCGCGAAAGCGGATCAGTGGCCGATGGACGACGTGTGGGCGTACCACGACTGGCACTTCAGCGGCAATGGAGACATCGCGCCTTTCATGGCTGAAATGCAGACGGAATTCGGCGCGCCTACGAGCCTGCAGGATTTTGAGCGCAAAGCACAAATGCTCGATTACGTGGACCACCGCGCGATCTTCGAAGGCATGAATGCCCATCTCTGGGCGCCCAATAGCGGCCGCATGTTGTGGATGACGCAGCCCGCCTGGCCCAGCACCATGTGGCAAATTTTCGATCACGACTACGACACCCAGGCGTCCTACTACGGCGTGAAAGAAGCCTGCGAACCTCTGCACATCCAGCTCGACCTCTCCAATTACGAAGTCGCGGTCGTCAATACCACCACCGCTTCAGCCGCCGGTCTGTCGCTCGATGCCAGCGTCTATTCGCTCGCCAACATGTTGCTGCTGCATCATCAGGAGCAAAAAGATGCGGGCGCGGATTCGGTTACCGATGGGTTCAAGCTGGATCTCGGTTCCGCGATGGCGACGGACGTCGTGCTGGTGAAGCTTGAATTACATGGCGCGGACGGAAAACTCGTGTCGCAGAATCTGTATTGGCTGGCGGCGGAGAGCGCCGCGTACCGCGAACTCGGCCGTCTGCCCAGCGCCACGTTGTCGGCCAGCGCCAGTTCAGCGCGAACTGGCGACACCATTCACGTTCACGTGCGGCTGCAAAATAATGGCAATGCTGTCGCCCTGGAAAACAAGCTCACCCTCCTGAACGCCACTGACGGCTCCCGCATACTCCCCGCCTACTACGGCGACAATTACGTCTCCTTGCTCCCCGGCGAGACTCGCGAAATCGAAATCGAGTATCCTGCTTCGGCTGGCACGGGGCCCGCGCAAGTGGCGCTGCGCGGCTGGAATCTTGCTCCGCAAACGATTCGCGTTTCCGAGTAAATGAAGTACCGGGCCCGGCGCACAGTCCTGAAGTCCGTTCCACTGAATGGAGATCGCTAGATGAATACGAAACGCACCGCCTGGCTTTCCGTAGCTGTCTGCATTCTTCCGTTACTGGGCATCGCGCGAATGAATTCCAACTCGCAAAGCTCTGCGGCTCCTGTTGGCATTTTCGAAAATCACCAGGATATCGGCACCGTCCTTCATCCCGGCTCCATCGAGTACAACGCTTCCATGAAAACCTACACCGTGAGCGGCAGCGGCGAGAACATGTGGTTCGCTGCCGACGCCTTTCAACTCGCGTGGAAAGAAACCTCCGGCGACGTCGCTCTCACCGCCGACATTTCGTTTCTCGGCACTCGTGGCAACGAGCATCGCAAGGCCGTTTTGATGTTTCGGCAAAGCCTCGACGCTGATTCCGTTTACGCAGACGTCGCGCTGCACGGCAACGGTCTCACTTCGCTGCAATATCGCGACGAAAAAGGCGCCACGACGCACGAAATCCAGTCGAACCTCACCGCGTCCAAGCGCCTGCGCATCGAAAAGCGCGGTAACTATGTATATGTGTTGTTAAGCGGCGCCAACGATGACCAACCGCAACCTGCCGGCGCAGCCATGCGCATCCCGATGCACGGTACTTTCTACGTCGGCATCGGAGTGTGCGCGCACGATAAAAACGCAGTCGAGCGCGCCACGTTTGCAAATGTGGAATTGCAAGCCCTCGCCGCTCCGATCGCCGGCGCGCAGGCCACGCTTTACAGTTCGCTGGAGACAATCAACATCGCGTCCACGGACCGACGGGTGGTATATGTCGCTCCAGAGCGCTTTGAAGCGCCGAATTGGATGCACGACGGCGGCTCGTTCCTCTTCAATCAGAAGGGGCACATCTATCGCCTGCCAGTCACCGGCGGCACGCCGCAAGTGATTGACACCGGGTTCGCGACGCAATGCAATAATGACCACGGTATATCTCCCGATTCCACCATGCTGGCGATCAGCGACCAGTCGCAGGAGCCGCACAGCTCCTTGGTGTATATCGTCCCGATCGGCGGGGGCGTGCCGCGGCGCATCACCAGGAATTCCCCGTCTTACTGGCATGGCTGGTCGCCAGACGGCTCGACGCTGGCATTTGTCGGCGAGCGCGGCGGCGAGTTCGACATCTACAGTATTCCCGTCACCGGCGGCGAGGAGACGCGGCTGACCACCGCGAAGGGACTCGACGACGGCCCGGAGTATTCGCCCGATGGACAGTACATTTACTTCAACTCAGTGCGCACAGGGATCATGCAAATCTGGCGCATGCGGCCCGACGGCAGCGACCAGGTGCAAATCACCTCCGACGAGTTCAATAACTGGTTCCCGCACGTCTCGCCGGACGGCAAATGGATGGTAATACTCTCCTATGACCAGAGCGTCAGCGGCCATCCCGAGAACAAGGACGTTATGCTGCGCCTGATGTCTCTGAGCGACAAAAAAATCACAGTTCTGGCAAAATTGTTTGGCGGCCAGGGGACGATCAACGTCCCGTCGTGGTCGCCGGACAGCAAGCAACTGGCGTTCGTAAGTTACGAGCTGCTGCCGACAAAGTAGGAGCCTGCGGCGCGCGGTCGCGCGCCGTCGGGCGACGCCACGGGATGCCGCTTCGTGCCGCACTGGCGGCGAATTTCGACCTGGAGAGAACGACCTTGCCTATGTATGGCCGACGAGAATTCTTGCAGCTTGCGATCACCGCTGCCGGCATCTTGGCCGCGGAGAAAGTGACGCTGGAAGCGGCGGAACATCGTCCTCTGGGCGTGCAGCTCTACACCGTCCGCGACGCCGCGGAGCGCGATCTTCCCGCGGTTCTTGCGGATATCCGCAAAATCGGCTACCGGGAAGTGGAAACGTATTGGAACGTTTACACGCACCCAGCGGCGGAATTGCGCCGCATGATCACCGACCACGGCCTGCGCGTCCCCAGCGGGCATTTCGACTATGACGGACTGGAAGCGAAGATTGACTACGCGAAAACGCTGGGCGTGGAGTACATGATCTGTCCCATGCTGCCGGAAAAAATGTGGTACGAGTTGGACGGATTCAAGCGCGCGGCGGAACAATTGAATGTCTGGGGCGAGAAGGTGCGCCAGGCGGGGATGCAGCTCGGGTTTCACAATCACAATTATGAGTTCCGGCGTTTTGGAGACACCACCGGGTTTGCTACGCTGATGCAGCGGACGGATCCGAAGCTGGTTTGCCTGGAGATGGACTGCTACTGGATCGTGCAGGCCGGCGAAGACCCGCTGAAAATGTTCGAACGCTACGGCTCGCGGATCAAAGAGGTGCATCTGAAGGACCGCAAGCCCGGGTTCCCTGCTTCGCCTGTGAAAGACGCTTCCGCCGAACATTTTACGGAAGTTGGCTCCGGGACAATTCCGTGGAAGCCTATTTTGGATACGGCTGAAAAGGATGGAGTTAAGCACTTCTATGTGGAGCGCGACTCCGGGGACCTGCCAGCGATGGAGAGTTTGCGCGTCAGCTTCGCGTATTTGGAACCGCTGCTTTAGGAAGTTGAGAGTTCATGGTTGAAAGTTGAAAGCGAGGAGCGTGGGGGTGTGTGCTGGGGGCTGGGCGTCCCCTTAGGCTCGGCGAAAATGTGAGGTTTTGACAACGCGAAAAATTGACGATTAGAGTGGTCAAAAGGGGCGTTTTTGTTGGGTTTTTGTCACTTTGTAATCGCGAGGTGTGACGATTAGAAGTGACGTGATTCGTGAACTGTGACTCGCGAACCGTGAGATGCCAAGCGCGATCTGTGGGGATGTAACATTGTAGTTTGTTTGCATGTTGAAGTTTTGGCGTGGCTGCGCGGTGGGCCGGGCGAGTGGTGAGGGGCGCGGGGCGGTTTTTGGCGACAGTTTTCCCGACTTGCGGGCTTTGAGCGCCTCGTCGCCGCTGCTGCGCGTTGCATGCTGCTTCCCGAGCTGGGTGGAAAAGTGACATCGGTTTATTATACCACATTTACCTTGTGGTTACCAGCATTAAAGTGATAAGCGCGCACGTGCTGGGGTAGGTGTCGCACCTACGGCGCTCGCGATTCTTTCTGCAGTTTTCCCAGCGCTTACACGCTGGGCTAACTTCTGTCGCGCCTCCCTTCGACGCCGCCGCGGGTGAGGCGGGTCGGGGGGCGTGTGTCGGCGGGTAAACCTTCGGAGAGGTCCCTCACTGCGTTCGGGATGACATGTTTTTTTGGTTGGAGAATCGAGCGTGATGCGCCTTTGCATCCCGGTTTGGCTGCCTGGGATGCGATGACGCGCGAAGGGATCGAGCAGGGCAACTCGAGGACACGCGGGAGATTCACCCGCGAAAGGAATGGCGCTGCGCGCCGACTTGTTTATGTCGTGGCTGAAGCCACGACCCACAAAGATTTCGGGTTGCGCCAGAGACGCTTACACGCTGGGCTAGGTTTGTGTCGCGCCTACGGCGCTCGCGATTTTCTGCGCACTTTTCCCAGCGCTTACGCGCTGGGCTAACTTCTGTCGCGCCTCCCTTCGACCTCACCGCGGGCGGGCCCTCCTGCGGCGGGCAAGCTCTCAGGGCAAGCCGGCGCTTCGACAGTAAGCTATGGCCATTGTTTGTGGTTCGGAACAGGTGTATAAGTTGGTCGAGCGGCTGCGGACTGATGCTGACACGAAGCAAAATTCGGAAGATCCTGGTGGCAACGGTATTCTCACTGCTTTTGTGCGGCATGGTGGCTTCAGAATTCCCCGAGCTTCTCTCTCTAACTGATAACACTGCAAACGACTTTACAATCCACCAGACAAATACCGAGGGCCTCGGAGCTCTCCCAGACGTTCACCGGCCGGTGCGAATCGCTGCTATAAGTTCCAGCGTTCGCGCGGCCAGTTTGCTGCAATCGCGTCTAACCCCGTTCGAAAAAGTAGCCCCGGTTCCCTCAGAACTATTCATGCTTCACACCGTCCTCCGAACATAGCCAGCAACTTAGATCCGGCTCTGTGCCCAAGGGTCGCGGTTCCAGCTAACGCAAAATCCGAGTCCCGTCTGACGACGGCTCATTGAACAACGCTCTTGAATTGCCTCGCGCGCGAGGCCGCTTCAGGACAACGTCAAGGATTTTCGCAATGACTTATTCAGACGCAATTGGCAACGAAGGGAGCAGACCATGAGCAATCGTTCGCAGAAATTCCCCGACGTGATGAAACCGGCGAGGGAAATTTCCATGAAAGCCGCAGGCAGACTTGACCTAGTGTGTACCGAGCAGCGCCCGCGGCAGAACAGGTCCGGGCAAGGCTCTTTTCCGGTGTGGAAAAAGACGTTCCTGGAAGCGGTGCTGAAAGCACTGGCGGAGCCTGACAAAGAGCTACTGAGCGAGCTGCTGCAAGCCACGGAGCAGGCCATCAACGTCCGCGCTCGAGACTTGCTGAACTGTTCCGAGCATCACGAAGAACTCGGCGAAATGCGCATCGCGCTTGCGTCCATGCTTTCCATCAAAACCCTCAAGCTTGGCTGGCCAGCGGTGTCCGCTCGCGATGGCTTGGGCTGATCAGGGAAGCCACCACGGCGCATAGGGGAGCAGATATATGGTTATCGGCGACAAACTGAAAGAGCTTCGCGAAACAAAGAAACTTAGCCAGGGTGATATTGAGAGGCGGACGGGCCTGCGTCGCTGTTACATCTCGCGGGTGGAGAACGGGCATACCGTTCCTTCGGTGGATACGCTGGAGACGATGGCCCGGGCACTGGAAGTGCCGATGTACCGGCTTTTCACGGACGATGTGAACGTAAAGAAGCCGAACATTGCTTTTACGGAGGTGGAGAGGGCGCGAAATGCAAAACGGGACTCGCAGCTTCGCCCGTTTGCGAAAGCATTCTCGCGCATGAACGACAAGGATCAAAGGCTTCTGGTTCACCTGGCGTGGAAGATGGCAAACCGCACGCGAAAAGTGGTCATGTAGAACACCGCATTGAATTTGATGCCAGATTCGCGCTGGGGTAGGTGTCGTGCCTGCGGCGCTTGCAATGCTTTCTGCAGTTTTCCCAGTGCTTACGCGCTGGGCTAACTTCTGTCGCGCCTCCCTTCGACCCCACCGCGGGCGGGGCGGGGGGCGTGTGTTGGCGGGTAAACCTTCGGAGAGGTCCCTCACTGCGTTCGGGATGACATGTTTTTTTTGTTGGGGTGACGCAGGACGATGCGCCCTTGGAAAGAGCGTTCAGCGCCAAAGTTGGGCGGGGCGGGGTGGTTGTCGCGGGGGCGATTTGGAGTTGCGGGTGGCGTTAGGTCGGGTGGGCATGTGTTGGCGTTCACGGATTAAGAGAGGTCCCTGCCTGCGGCAGGCAGGCCTCACTGCGTTCGGGATGACATGTTTTTTTGGTTGGAGAATCGAGCGTGATGCGCCTTTGCATCGTGGGTTGGCTGCCTGGGATGCGATGACGCGCGAAGGGATCGAGCAGGGCAACTCGAGGACACGCGGGAGATTCACCCGCGAAAGGAATGGCGCTGCGCGCTGGCTTTTCTGGGGCTTCCGCGCCGGGCTAGGTTTGTGTCGCGCCTACGGCGCTCGTCCTGCTTTTCGTGTCTTTCCCAGCGCTTACGCGCTGGGCTAACTTCTGTCGCGCCTCCGGCGCTTCGGTCGAAGCCAAAATTCATTGAAGCGGGTCGAAATATTTGTACACGCCCCACGCGCCGCAGCGCAAAGGTGTACACCCACGCAGATTGCCGGTTCGCTCGCGCCGCAGCACGGATTTATCCGCCAGAAATGGAATCTCGCTGACGCGATCTAACGATACAGGCCGCTGTACGTTACACTACGATTACTTTGGCTTGCTGTAGACCATTGAGTCGGTTATGGGGCTACTTCGCTGCTTCCAGGATTCTTTGGACTACGTAGTCCAGGCCTTTGTCTGTGCTGATTGCTACGCGGTCTGCGAGGACTGGGGAGAAGTTGAAGACCTGGTGGAAGCCTACGCCGTGCCAGACTGGCAGGATTGATTTCTTGTTGTGTGTTTCGCGGCCTGCCACGTCGTTCAATTCTTCCTGGGACCAATTCTTCGCCAGAAAATTGGGACTGACGATGACGATGCCCAATCTGGAGCGCGACAGGCCGTAGTCAATGGACTGGCGCAGGTTGTCTCCAGCCTTCAGAGAGTAATCGAGATACCAAACCAGCGAGCCACGGGCGTTAAGAGCGTCGGCGAGCGGACGCGCGATTTCGGCCTGGTCTTCCACGGCGTAGGCGATGAAGAAATCCCAGTGCTGGCGGACTTCTATCAGGTACTCGTTCGGGCCGGGTAGCATCGGGCGGGTCTCCTCTTTTTAGTAATCGGCGGAATATCCTGCGTGAGTGGTGGCTGGGTGTCTGTCGGGGGGACTACGGAGGGCGCGATTGGTGAATGGTGGGAGCGCGAAATCCGTTCCCTCAGCGGCTAAAGCCGCTCTGATGTTGCGCCGGTTACGGCACGGCTAAAGCCGTGCCCTGACGAAAATCGTGGTTCGCACACAGGGGGCTAAAGCCCCGGGTTTATTGCGGACTTTACGGTGGGACTGCCAAACCTGTACTTCAGCGGCCCTTCGGCTCCGATTCCATCGGAGCCTCAAGGGGCGTTCACGGATTAAGAGAGGTCCCTCACTCCGTTCGGGATGACGTGGCTTTTTTTGTTGGAGAATGGAGCGTGATGCGCCTTTGCATCGTGGGTTGGCTGCCTGGGATGCGATGACGCGCGAAGGGATCGAGCAGGGCAACTCGAGGACACGCGGGAGATTCACCCGCGATAGGAATGGCGCTGCGCGCCGGCTTGTTTATGTCGTGGCTGAAGCCACGACCCACAAAGATCTCGGGTTGCGCCAGAGACGCTTACGCGCTGGGCTAACTTCTGTCGCGCCTCCGGCGCTTGGGTATCGCCGGAAATGGGATCTCGCTGACGCGATCGAAGGATGTAGGTCCCTGCACCTTACACGGGGACGACTTTAACTTACTGCGAACTATGCAAAGAGCCGGCGGGACGCCGGCGCTACCTATTTCCCGGCGGGTGATGGCGTGCCTGTTATCTCATATCTTGCGGTTAGAAGAGGTTGCGGATTTTACTGATTATGAAGGCTGCCGAGGCCGCGAACATTACTGCTGTGGCTAGCCAGCCTACTATGCGGAGATATTTGGGGAGGAGGAACTCGCCGACTACGCGGGAGTTCGCGGACATTACCATGAGCATCACCATCAGCGGGACGGAGGCGATGCCGTTGATGACGGCGGACAAGAAGAGAGCGCGAATGGGGTTCAGGCCGAAGAAGTTCAAGGAGAGGCCGAGGAGGGTGGCGGCCACGATCACCGCATAAAATTTCGGGGCCTGGCGCGGCTTGCTCTGCAGGCTGGCGCGCCAGTGGAAGGTTTCCGCGACGGCGTAGGCGGCGGACCCGGACAAAACCGGCACGGCGAGCATGCCGGTGCCGATAATTCCGAGGGCAAAGAGCAGAAAAGCGAAATGTCCGGCGAGGGGCTGGAGGGCTTTGGCGGCGTCGGCGGCAGTCTGGATATTCTGGCTGGCGCCGGCGGTGTGCAGCGTGACAGCGGTGGTGAGAATGATGAAGAAGGCGACCAGATTGGAAAAACCCATGCCGATGCGCGTATCGAGGGCGATGCGGTGGAATTGCGCGACGGAGGTGGCGGGATTTTTATCGAGAGGCGATTCCTTGCGGCTGATGCGCACGTCTTCGGCTTCTTCGGAGGTCTGCCAGAAAAAAAGGTAGGGGCTGATGGTGGTGCCGAGCACGGCGACGAGCGCCATCCAATACTCGGCGGTCCAGGTAATGGAGGGGATGAAGGTGCCGCGCAGCGCCAATTTCCAGGGAACGTGGACGGCGAAGGCAGTGGCGATGTAGGCGAAGAGCACGACCGTCAGCCATTTGAGGTAACGCTCATATTTTTTGTAGGGCACGTAAATCTGGAGCAGGAGGGAGAGCAGGCCGAAGAGGACGGCGTAAATATTGAGCGAGCCGCCGAAGACGAGTTGAGCGGCGGCGCCCATGGCGGTGATGTCCGCGCCGAGGTTGAAGATATTCGCGAGGCAGAGCAAGGAGACGAGCGCGTAGAGGAGCGGCCGGGGGTAGTTTTTGCGCAGATTTGCGGCGATGCCGGCGCCGGTGACGCGGCCGAGGCGTCCGCAGATTTCCTGGATGGCGGCCATGAGCGGGAAGGAGAAGAGCATGGTCCAGAGCATGGCCATGCCAAATTGCGCGCCGACCTGAGAGTAAGTGGCGATGCCGCTGGGGTCGTCATCGGCGGCGCCGGTGATCAGGCCGGGCCCGAGGCGGCGGAGGAAGCTGGTTTTATGCGCCGCGTGATGGCGGGGCTTCGCTGGCTTTGATTTGGGGGGCAGCGTGGACAATACCGTCTCCGAGATGCGAAAGGAGCTCGCTGCGTTTTGAAAACTGTTTGCCAGCGTAGTGTCACACGGATTGGCGGGAGTGCAAAATTTTGCTGAAAAATCGCAGGCAGGGCGCAGCGAAAGGGCGAAGGTAACGGATTTCCGCGGGCTGTGTACAGAGTTCCGGGTATGGAGGCGCAGCGCCGGGGCGATTAGGCTGGATGGATTATTCCCCAAGGTCACGTAGCGCGGCACTCTGACAAAATTCCGGCTCGGGAGGTAACGCTCCAATGGACCAATCCGTGGTAAGCGATTCGAACGCATCGGGTGTGTCGTGGGCGGCGGTGATTGCCGGCGCATTTGTGGCCGCAGCGCTGTCATTGATACTGCTGGCGCTGGGAACCGGGATCGGGCTTTCGGCGATATCGCCGTGGGAGAATTCCGGGGCGTCCGCGCCGGCGGTGGGAGCGGGAGCTATTGTGTGGTTCGTGCTGATCGAGATAATCGCTTCGTCCATGGGCGGGTACCTGGCGGGGCGGCTGCGCGTGAAATGGACGAGCGTACACACGCACGAGGTTTATTTTCGCGATACCGCGCATGGGTTTCTGGTGTGGGCGGTGGGCGTGGTGATCACGGCGGGATTTTTGGCGTCGGCGGCGACAGCGATGGTGGGAGGAGCGGCGCGGGGCCGGGCGATGATGGCGGAGAGCGGCAGCGCGCCGGCAGCGGAAGACGCGGGACCGAGCGCATATTTTGTGGACAAGCTATTGCGGCCGAGCGCGGTGAATTCCAATCAGGATTATGGTTCGCTGCGCAGCGAGGCTGGATTGATTCTGGCGAACGCGATTCGCGAAGGAAATATGCCGGCGGGAGACCGGGCGTTTCTGGCGCAGGTGGTGGCGGCGCGGACGGGCATGAATGAGTCCGACGCCGAGAAACGAGTGGACGACGTCTTCGCGCAAGCGCGCGAGGCCGCGGACAAAGCGCGCAAGGCGGTGGCCCACGCGATGTACTGGACGTTTCTGGCACTGCTGGTGGGCGCGTTCTGCGCAAGTTTTGCGGCGACGATTGGCGGGAAACAACGCGATCATGTGGTGGTGGTCTAGCGGCGAGCAATGCGAATTCGATTGCGGAACAGGGGGAGATTAAATGCGATCCATTTTGCTGTTACTGCTGGGCGTGCCGATTCCTTTTATTATTTTGATCGGGCTTTTCAGCCACTTCTGAGGCGGCGAGCGACGTTGCGCGCTAGAGCGACGCGCGGCCGGTGGCGGTTCTGTAGGTGTAGGTGATTTGCGCCAGGGATTGCGCGAACTGGATGGCTTGAGCGGTGGTGATCGCCGTGGGGAGCTTGAGCAGGCCGGCAGTGGCGAGATTTGTGATCATCGCGGCGATGCCGGAATTGGCCTGGGTCCAATTGACCGTACCGTTCGCGGTGGCGCTGACGACGTAGGAATCAATGACGCGGAGCATGGTGCCGGGCGAAAGCAGGATGCCGTTATTGGCGTTCATGGCAGTGACGAGATCGAGCGAGAACCATTTCAGATCTTGCGAAGTCGCATCGGCCGGTACGGTGAGGAAGTCGCTGGTGATTCCCGCGTCCACGATGGAGTTCATGGCAGCGGTTTGCGCGGCGAGATTGGCGGAACCATCGGAATTGGTGGGCGGAAGCGCATCGGCCACCGCGCTGGCCAAGGCGACGACGGCTAGCGACGTCGGCTGCGTTTGAACGATCTTCGAAACGGAGACGCCGTACTGCTTGAATTGCGCCATGGTCATGCCGTACTGCAGCGTGACGAGGTTGGTGCGCACGGCATTGGCGACGAAACATTCGACGGCGGCGTTTTGTCCCGAAGCGCAGGCTTGCGCGTGAAGCGCGGGCGCCGCAAAAACAGCGGCCAGGCACACCCCGACCAGCAGAGATCTTCGTTGAATCATTTCGCACGCTCCTTCAGCTAGAAACAAACGAGCGCAAGTCCAGGCGGTTGGGGCCGTGGAATTTGCGTTGGCTGGGCGAAGCTGCAACGCGCGGGCATGATGTATCAGGCGGGATTATTTGCCAACTGGCCGAGCGAACAGTTTGAGGCCAGCGACGAAGGCGGGGATTGCTGCTCGACAAGAATGGCATTCCCAGGGGAGATTGACAGCGGCGACGGGGTGTGGCCACACTCGCTGGGGGGTGCGATGGAACCTGGCGCGCGGAGATTGAGCACGCATCAGAAGGCGGTGCTGATACAGGTGCTGCTTACTTTTCCCGAGCAGCGCGTGGGCGTGTGCTACTCGCCCGCGGCTAGCGATGCGCTGGATTACGCGCAGGATTTCCTGACGATCTTCAAAGTGATTGGTTGGGAAGTGGATGAGGGCGCGCCGACGGAGAACGGAAACCTGAATTCGAAGGGCCTGGCGCTGGTGGTGAGCGCGGCGGGCGGGCTGCCTGCCGGAGCCGAGGCGTTGCGGGACGCGTTGCGAATTTATGGGATTGAAGCGGCGACGATTTGCGAGCCTGGTTGCGGGATGAAGCCTGGCGGATTCGTTCTGGCGGTGGGCGCGGGCGAAACGTAGCGTGGATTAGCGGTTCGCGGGCAGGTTCGCGTTTTCCCTCGATTGCTTACCAATTCGGGGCGTCTTTGTGGAAGCGCATGCGGATTGGTTTTACTCTTTCTTTCAGCCAGCCGTGTTCGGGGCACTCCAGGCGTTGCGGGAACCTGATAGCGCCGGGCACTGGCTTGGGGACGAGCTTCGCGTTGCACTTCGGGCAGTTCAAGCCTGCTCCGCGGGCGGTGCGGCGAGGGCGGACGCGGATTGGCGGCTGCCGAACGGGGAGCGCATGAGCGGAGTGTAGCACGCGCGATTTGCGGTGCGGCGACGATCGCAGGTTTGCTGGACGTCGTCGCTACATCCACCGCGACCGAAAACCGCCAAAACTGGGGCAGCGGTTCCTGCGCGGAGGCGAAATTGAACCGTCGCACCGTGGACTTGCGCTTCGCGAACTGGCGTCTCGCGCGGGGGACGGACATCTGGTATATTGGGCACAAGAGTAAAGCGCTTTCGCCTCCAGCTGAAAACGCCAAATAACAATTTGGGAGGATTTTATGAATCGCTGGAGGATTCTTGCGGTTATGGCAGCGCTATTTGTATTTTCGGGCATTCCGGTGCGCGCGCAAAGTTCGGACCCCGCGCCGCCACCGCAAGACGTGCCGCCCAATACCGCCGCGCGCGGAACCCGTTTTCTGGTGGCGCTGCAAACGCGGATTTCCACTAAAGAAGATAAAGCTGGCAAGCAGATCTTCGCGCGCACGCTGGAAGCGATCCCGACCGTGGACGGGAGCATGTTGCCAGCGGGCGTGCAGGTGCGCGGGCACATTGATAAGGTACAGGCGGCGGGGAAAGTGGGGCGCGCGCGTTTGTGGCTGACGTTTGACGATATACACACGGCGAGCGGATGGACTCCGCTGGTGGCGGATGTGATTGACGCGCCGGGAGTGCATTCGATCCACGTGTTGTATGACCACGAAGGCGTGATCGAGGCGCCCGGCAGCAAGCGCGACGATGAAATGCTGGCGGCGGCTGAGGCGGCGTTCGTGGGCGCGGAGCCGGGGCTGGCGAAGAAAGATAAGAAGGATGCGGCGATGGGGGCGGCGATGGGAGCGGCGACGGCTTTCATGGCGACGTCTGGGTTGGGGCAGGAATTGACGCTGGAGCCGAATATGAAATTGGAATTGGCGCTGGCGCGGCCGCTGTATTTCGGGAAGAGTTGAGACGCGCGGCTAGGCACTCGCATCTAGCGTAACCACGCAGCACTTGCCGCGATGTAGTATAAGTCGGCGATGGATAGCAAGATCCACAACTTTGCGAGGCAATGCCAAGCGGCTTGGATGTGGCTCGCTTCATTCTTCAAAGCTGAATGGGCACTTGAGGACTATCCGATTCGCGTTCGGTTTCAGAAACCAACCGAGCCGGTGAAAGCGTCCCGTCTTAAATTGATACCTTGGATAGCTGACGTAGTAAATTGGCCCGCAATGTCGGGCAACGGGAGCACCAAGCAGGAAGCACTCAATAACATTCGCGAGAAATTCGAGCGATTTAGAGCCACGAAGCAACTTCTCCCGCGACCTGGCACCGCCGTTCCCATTGAATACGCCGCTTCGCATCGTGTCGGCCGGCTCCCG
The DNA here is from genome assembly GCA_963804655.1 of uncultured Acidobacteriota bacterium. Classification (GTDB taxonomy): domain Bacteria; phylum Acidobacteriota; class Terriglobia; order Acidiferrales; family UBA7541; genus Palsa-295. The sequence goes on from CAWDRE010000009.1 coordinate 70,607, forward strand.
GAGTTGACGAAAGACTTTGCGCAACGCGTTCTTGACATTGAGTGGATGTGGGTCTCTGACGAATCGAGCCTCTGGGACTTTCATGGCGATGCCACGAATGATGCACTTGTGGAAAAAATTCGTAGCGTCTATGGGGTAGACGTTTCGGACATAACGAGCGGCAATCTGGCGGATATTTTCGATAGGATTCTAAAGAATGGGCCGTCAACTCCTAATTAAGGCGGCAATCGCAAGACAATCCACCACCCGGGGGTTCGCTCTATTGGATTTCGAGGGTAGTGCTGGTAGATTCAGTGATTGATGGCTACCGATGGACCCAACCAGCAGCGGATATTGATTGTTGAGGATGAAGATAACGCGCGCAAGGGCTACGAGGCCCTGTTGCGCAAATGGAATTGGGAAATACTGGGGGTGGCGAGCGGCGAAGAGGCGCTCGCGAAGTTCCAGGAGTTCCGGCCCAGTTTGATTTTGGCGGACGTCGAGCTGCCAGGGATGAACGGGCTCGACTTGCTGAAACAACTGGGCGACGAAATACTGCGCATTCCCGTCATTATTATTACCGGGCGCGGCAGCGACGAACGCGTGGTGCAGGCGATCGAAGCGGGCGCGTACTGGTACATTGAAAAGCCGCTGAAACCTCCGGTGTTGAGAGCCCTGCTGGAACGCGCGTTGGGACGAGTGCGCGACCAGCAAGCGGTGGTGGCGTTGACGCGGGACCTGCGCGCGGCGGGAAAGCTGGGGACGCTGGTGGGAACTTCCGGGCCGATGCAGGAGGTGATGCGGCAGGTGGAGATCGCCGCGCCTTCGACGGCGTCTGTGCTGATCACGGGCGAAACCGGGTCGGGGAAAGAGATGGTGGCGCGGTCCATTCATATGCTGTCACCGCGGGCGGCGCGGCCGTTTGTGGCGATCAATTGTTCAGCGATTCCGGAATCGCTGATGGAGAGCGAAATTTTCGGGCACGAGAAGGGCGCGTTCACGGGCGCGGCGGAGCGGCGCATCGGATGCTTCGAGCTGGCGGACGGCGGGACGCTATTGCTGGATGAAATAGGCGAGATGCCGGCGCCGACGCAGGCGAAATTATTGCGCGTGCTGGAGGACCACAAGGTCCGGCGGCTGGGAAGCAAGGTGGAAACGCCGGTGGATGTGCGGGTGCTGGCGGCGACGAACAAAAATCCCGAGCAGGCAGTGGCGGACGGGCATCTGCGGCAGGACCTTTATTTCCGGCTGAACGTTTTCAATATTCATTTGCCGCCGTTGCGCGAACATAAAGACGATCTGGCGCTGCTGGTGGAATACCTGCTGGTGGATATTTCGTCGAAGCACGAAAAGAAAATCGGGGGCGTGGGCACGGATGTGATGGATCTATTCAAATCGTATCCGTGGCCGGGCAACGTGCGGGAGCTGCGCAACGTGCTGGAGCGGGCGGCGATTGCGTCAGATCGCGGCGTGATTGCGCGGCAACATCTGCCGGCGAAATTCGGGCACGCGACGGCGATGACCACGTCCGGGCTGAGCGGGCTGCATTTCCCGATCGGGACGACGGTGGACGCGGTGGAGCGCGAGCTTATTTTGCAAACGCTGAGCGCGACGAGCCAGAACAAGACACGCGCGGCGGAGCTGCTGGGCATCAGCTTGAAGACGCTGCACAACAAACTGAAAGAATACGAGGCGGGGCGGAAAGATGCGTCTCAGCCTGAAAACTAAATTCACGCTGGCGACGGCGCTGCTGGTGCTGGCAGTGGTGACGCTGGTTTCCACGCTGTACATCGCGCGGCTGACGCGGCAGACGCTGCGGCAGGCCGACGAGCGGGCCCGCTTCGTGGCCGACCAGATATTTCTCGCCTGTAAGAATTCACTGACGGATGCATCGGCGCGGGGCGATTTTCCGGCATCCGCGAGCGCGGCGGATCTGCGCGCGTACGTGCAGCGGGCGCTGGATGAGAGCAACACGCTGAATTCGGTGATGGAATCGGCCATCGGATATTCACCGACGATTTATGAGATCAGCATCAGCGATCAGGACGGAATCGTGATGGTATCCAGCGACCCGAAGCTGCGCGGAGTGAAGGTGGCGCAACGCCCTCCGGTGGATTCGCTGGTGCGGGAAGGATTTTTTCAGCAGTTGCGCACGCTTTTCGGGCCACCGCTGGTGTACGAGGATTCGCTGCCGTTCAACGTGGGCAGCGGGCCATTCGGCGACATTCGCATCGGGCTTTCTTCGGCGCTGATTCGCAGCGAGATTTCGCCCAGCCTGGTTTCCGCGGGATATTACGCGCTGGGATCGGTGCTGCTTTCGACGCTGCTGGCCTTGATCGTGAGCCGGGCTTCGCTGGCGCCGATTGACCGCATTTCCGCGCAATTGGATCGCATTTCCGCCGGCGAATTCGACCTGGAGCCGGTCCATCGCGGCGACGAATTCGGCGCGGTGAGCACGAAAATCATCGGGATCGGAAAGCAGTTACGAGACGTGCGCGAAATTTTCAGCACGTTGCGGGAAAATCTCGATCAGGTGATGAGCGGGCTGGAAGATGGGCTGCTGCTCTTCAACGCCAAGGGTTACAGCGTGCTGGTGAGCCCTTCGGTGGAGAAATTTCTGGGCGTGGCGCCGGAAGAATTGCGCGGGCGGCGCGCCAGCGAGATTTTCCCCGCGGGGCATCCGATGCGGGAGGCGTTGGGGGTTCGCGGCGATCAGATCGGGCACGTGGAGAACGCGGAGGTGACGCTGGAAGGGCCGCACGGGCCGCAGCGAATCGGGCTGAGCGCGCAGGTGATCCGGGAACATGGCACGTCCATGGGTTCACTGGTGACATTGCGCGACGTGGAATCGCTGGAGCGCATCGGCAGCCAGCTGCATGTGTCAGAGAGGCTGGCGGCGCTGGGGCGGGTGACGGCCGGCGTGGCGCACGAAGTGAAAAATCCGCTGAATTCGATGAGGTTGTGGCTGGAAGTCTTGAAAGCCAATATGCCCGTGGAGCCCGAGCCGCAGCAGGCCGTGAAGATGCTGGATAGTGAAATTGACCGGCTGGATCGCGCGGTGAAGACGTTCTTGAATTTCACGCGGCCGGTGGAATTGAAATTGGAGGAGACCGACCTGCGGGTGCTGTTGGATGACGTGCTGGACGCGGCGCGGCCGGCGATCAGCAAGGCGGGCATCGAGCTGCGGGTGGAGCTGCCGTCGCAATTTCCCGGCGTGCTGGTAGATTCACAACTCATTCATCAGGCGGTTCTGAATCTGCTGTTGAATGCCAGCGACTTCACCAGCGCGGGCGGACGGATCACGCTGAGCCTGCGGCGCAACGGCGAATTTGCGGTGATCGCGGTGGCGGATTCCGGCAAGGGAATTCCGGTGGAGGACCAGAAGAAGATCTTCCAGCTGTTTTTTACGACGCGGCCGGGAGGTACGGGCATCGGACTGGCGAATACCTTTCGGTTTGTGCAGTTGCACAATGGTCGGATAGAATTCGATTCGGAGCCCGGGCGAGGCACCACGTTTCGACTGGAATTGCCGTTAGCACGTTCATTGGAAGCGCTGTCCGGAAAAATGCGGGATTTCGGGCAGCCGTTCGCGGAAGAAAAGCGATAAATGCCCAGCCGCAGCAAGTTAGAGGCTACCACTCTGGCAACGGGGTTCGTGCTGGTGTGTGCGCTGGCGATGGCGCTGACCGGTTGCGGACCGAAAACGGTGAAGGCCGCGGCGCCGGTGGCGACCGCGCCGGCGGCAGAGCCATCCGACGGCAAACCGCTGACGAATATTGCGCCGGACACGGACGCGTTGCCCCCGCCGGAAAATGTGCCGACTCCACCTAGCCCGGCGGCGACGACCGTCGCGCCGTTGCCGGTGACTCCCGCGCAAACAAAGCCGGCACCGCCTCCGCGCAAAGCGCCCGCCGAATCGGCCGGAGATTCGCCGGCCGAACAACCCGCGCGAATGCCGGCACCGCAAATTTCTCCGCAGCTTTCGCCGGGCGATCAAGCCAGCCTAGAACGCAAAACGCAAGACGACATCAACACGGCGCAGAACAATCTGCAGCGATCATCGGGGCGCGTATTGAGCGCGGCGCAACACGATCTGGTGGACAAAATTCAGAGCTTTTTGAGCCAATCGCAGGAAGCCAGCAAGGCGGGCGATTGGGCGCGCGCGCAGAACCTTTCGCAGAAGGCGCGATTGCTTTCGGTGGAGCTGGTTGATTCGCTGTAAACGCTCTCGCCGCGGCGATCGGAGGCACGTCAATGAATCTTCCCACAACATTTCAAAAGGTCATTGGGGGCGTTTTGTTCGCGAGCTTTGTGTTGCTCGGCGGGAAAGCGACCGCGCTGAAACCGTACCTGCAAGCTTCGGGCGAAGCAGTCAGCGGATTGCAAATGACAATTTATCGCGAGCGGGCCGCGAGCGTGCCGGGGAAAGCTCCAAAGTTCAGAATCGAGCTGCGCGATGCCGGAGAGAATGATCTGGTTCTGAATCTGGGAATGATGCTGGCCAACGGAAGAAAACAGTATCCGGATGCGGTGGTATTGATCCTCACCGACGCGCAGGCAAAATCCAGACGTCTCGATCTGATCGGGCCTGGCGGAATCGCCGGTCGAGTGGACCCGTTCGTGCTCCCCCTTCCAGCCGGTGCTACCTTCTCGATACCGGTGGAGCTGGACAAATACTGGGCTGCGGAGTCCAAGGATTTCGATTACAAATTGAAACCGGGCGCTTACACGCTCGAAGCGCAATTCACCGGCAAAGGCGTAAGCCAACAAGAGGCTAATCTGGACGTAAAGGGAATCGCACTGATGCCCTACTGGACCGGGACCGTTACCTCGAACCGGTTACGGTTTGAAATTCCGAATAAATAGCCGCCTAGAATCCGACCCGGCATGCAAATTTGAGCGCAAGTTTTTCTTCACCGCGCAGCGGATCCGCGCGGCTTCCTCTGTGGCCATAGCCAGAAGACAATTCCTGATAATATGAACGCGTGAAGACCAGCGAAGTGATTGTTGTGGGCGGCGGAATCATTGGCGCGGCTATCGCTTTTGAGCTGGCCGGCGAAAAAGTGCGTGTTGTGGTGATTGACCGGCAGGAGCCGGGGCGGGAGGCTTCGTGGGCCGCGGCGGGTATGCTCTCGCCGGGGCCTGATTCACCGGACGCAGTGCCGCTGGCGCCGCTGGGGATCGAAAGTTTGCGGCTCTATCCAGAATTTATTGCCGGAGTGGAAGAAGCAGCGGGCGTTTCCGTGGATTTTGCGCGCGAGGGCACTTTCGAGGTGTTCAGCGGAGCGCAGAGCGAAACCGCGCGCGACAAGATGGTGGAAGAAATTCGCCGGCTGGGGATCGCGGTCGAGACAATTTCAACGGAGGGGGCGCGCAAGTTGGAGCCGGCGCTGGGGCCAGGCGCAGGAGCGGTGGCGTGGCTTCCTGAGGAAGCTACGGTGGACCCGCGGCTGTTAACGGAGGCAGTGCTGGCGGCGGCTGAGCGGCGCGGTGCGGAAATTCGCGCAGGCTGCGCGGTTGAATCGTTGCTGTGCCGAGGTGACGCGTGCGTCGGCGTGGCGGTCGGCGGCGGCGAAAAACTGGAAGCTGCGCAGGTGGTGATGGCCGCGGGAAGTTTTTGCGGCACGATCAAGGATTGCATTTCGGGGACCACGGGATTTTTGGCGCGCTATGCGCCGGTGCGGCCGGTGCGCGGGCAGATGATCGCGCTGCGATCCGAAACTGTGAAGCTTAAGAAGGTTTTGCGTTCGCAGCACGGGTATCTGGTGCCGCGGCGCGATGGGCGGATCGTGGCGGGGAGCACTTTGGAAGATGCGGGATTCGTGAAGCAAGTTACTCCGGAGGGAATGCGGCGGATTTCGCAGGGGGCCGTGGAACTGGCTCCGGAGTTGGCCGGGGCCGCGATTGTGGAGCGGTGGGCGGGTTTGCGGCCGGACACTCCGGATCATTTGCCGATCATTGGACCAACCGAGATGAAGGGGCTGATGATTGCCACCGGCCATTACCGGAACGGGATATTGCTGGCGCCGGTGACGGCGAAAATTGTGCGCGATTGGATCGTGAGCGGGAGGGCGGAATTTCGCGCGGAGAATTTTTCGCCTTTGCGGTTTACGGCGGCGCGGTCGCATGCGCGGACGAGCTCATAACTGACAGGTCGAGAACATCAGAAGAGAGATCCCTCGCTGCGCTCCCTTCCTGCGTCAGGGCAAGCGGGATGACAGGCTTACTGCGGGATCATTCCGATGGTGCGCAGCCAGGTCTCGACTAGGTGGGGCCATTTCGTGATCGAGAACATTGTGGGCCGAAGTCCGAACCCATGCCCCCCGTACGCGTACAAATGCATCTCGACGGGGACACCTGCGTTCTTCAACGCAATGTAGTAAGCCAGCGAGTCGTCCACGTTGTCCACGTGGTCATCGTCCGCCTGCAGCAAAAACGTCGGCGGCGTCAGGCGCGTCACTGGAACATTCGAATTCAGCCCTAAAGCGTCGGTACCCGTCCACAGATGTCCCGGATAAATTGCCACCGCGAAATCCGGGCGGCGGCTTTCCTGGTCAGCCGCATCTATAGGTGCATACAAACGGCGCTTGTAGTCCGTGCTGATTTCCGCCACCAAATATCCGCCAGCCGAAAACCCAAGTACTCCAATTTTGTGCGGATCGATGTGCCACTCCGCGGCGTGAAAGCGCACCAGCCCCATAGTCCTCTGCGCATCCTCCAACGCAAGTGTCGAAAGGGCAAGACCGTTGGGACGGCAATCGCAGCGCCAGTCATAAGGCACGCTTGGCACGCGATATTTCAGCAGCACGCACGTGATCCCCTCAGACGTCAGCCAATCGCAGACCTCTGTGCCTTCCAGATCCATGTACAGCGCCTGAAAGCCACCGCCAGGGAATACGACGACGGCGACGCCGGTATTAGGTCCCTTCGGCGAATAGACCGTCATCGTAGATCGAGAGATATTGCTCACTACGATAGCACCCGGCGGGCCCTCGCCAACCCGCTTGGTGGACTCCGAACCCGGAACAGGCTTTGCATCAGGCGCCGTCCCTGGCCATATCGGCACTTGCGTATGCCCTGGTGAGGGCTGCCAGGCAGGGGTCTGGGCGTGCAGATCGCCGGATGGAAACGCGGCGGAGAGAGCCGCGGCACAGAGGACGAGGATCAAAGGGTTCGTCACTGGCTCCACAGCTTAATATAAGTCGTCACTCACGGGAGCCGGCGATTGAAGAGTTTGTTGCGCGGCGCGGACTGAACGGCTTCAGGGACTGAAGAGTCTGTGTGAGGACTGCAAGTGCGGAACTTCAGCGGCTAAAGCCGCTTTCGGTGTGCAGGTCTATGTCGTGGCTGAAGCCACGACCTACAAGGATTCTTGCGTTGTGACACAGTCCCTCAGCCACTAAAGCCGCAGGGAGGTTGCGAGGTTTATGTCGTCGCTAAAGCGACGACCTACAAAGATTTTCGTGTTGCCAGACAGGCTCGGCAACACGAAAGCTAAAATGGGTCGCGGTTGCGGACTGGTTCGCGATTCGGCGGGCCTGCCAAGGAGGAGGCTTGGCCGGGACCGGTGAACTGAACTTTATCGGCGTCGAGATAAATGGAGCGATCTATGACGGCTTCTACCGTGGAACCGCGCGGCATTTCGGCGTCGGGCCCGCGCGTCAGCAAGACGGCAGCCAAGCCAACCGCGGCGCCGGCTGCGGCGCCAATTCCTACGCCTCTGCCGCTCTGCGTCGCGATTCCGCCTATGCCTGCGCCGGCCGCGGTGGTCTTGGCAATCGTGCCGATGTCGTGGCCTTTTTCGGAATCGCCGATGATGCGGCCTTCACTATCGGTGGTTTCGTTGCCTCCGGTTCCGGCATTGCCCGGCACCGCGTTCAGATTCACCATGTAGGCGTTGGGCAGGATCAGCGTGGTGAGTTTCATCATTAATTCGCCGCGGCCTTTTATGCGGCCGGGGCGCTTGGATTCGGTGATTTCGCCGCTGACGTAGGAGCCCGCCGGGATTACGACTTTACCGTCAATCATGATGGGGAAAAGCGTCTCGAAATAGACGGGATCGCCGGGACGCGCGCTGCGCGTGGAAATCGAATTGTGGAGAACGAGCGGAATATGGGTGCCGCTGGGCACCTGGATTTTGGCGGTCGTTTTGTTCGCGGCAGCGGTGGTGGCTGGCGCTGCGGGTTGGTTTGCAGTGGCTGAGCCAGGCGCGACCGCGGAAGCGGGAGGCGCAGACGGCTGGCTGGCGGCGTCCGGCGCGGCAGGGGGCGGCGTCTGCGTTTGCGGCGCCACGGGCTGGACCGGCGTTACCGGGGGCATGGGTCCGGCATCTTGCGCGGCCGCGGGAATTGCCGTGCTGAGGGCGAGGGCAAGGCATACGGCTGCTGCGAAGTGATACTGGATCAGGCGTTTGCTCATAAGCCCCCTCGGCGGACGCTTCAATAGGGATGCCTTGGCTCCCGAACGAGATGCTTTCAGCATAAACCCCGGGCGTCCCGGAGGCCAATTTTTCCTTCCGGTGGCGCTGGCGGGGCGTGTACGACTAGGGCACCGCCAGACCCACAGGGGCGCCTGGACCGATATAATTGCTACTGAGGCATCCCTTGGGACCCCTCCAGATAGCCCAACTCCACGTGCCGTCCTCCCTGCGCCGGAAGACGCTGCTGATTATTGCGATCACCATGATTGGACTGGTGGGCGGGCTGTACTGGCTTTCGCATATCCTGCTGATGAGCGGGTTTACGAAGCTGGAAGAGGATTACGCGCGGGAAGACGCGGGGCGGGCAGCGAGCGCGCTGAACAACGAGCTGAACACGCTGGACCGGACCACCAGCGAGTATGCCGCCTGGGACTACAGTTACGCCTACGCGCATGAACCAAATGCATCGTACGTGAAGACGGAGTTTCCCGCCCCGACGTTCCGCGAACTCAAAATCAGCTTTGTGGTGATTTACGACGCCAAGGACCGCAAACTTTTTTCGAAGGGTTTCGATCTGGCGCGCGCGGCGGAAATTCCCGTCCCGCGAGGCCTGGAAGATCACCTGAAATCCGGTTCCCTGCTGCTTACGCATGACACTCTGGACAGCAAAGTGGCGGGAATTCTCTCGCTGCCGGATGGACCGGTGCTGGTGGATTCGCGTCCGATACTGACCAGCAACTCGCAAGGGCCGAGCGCGGGAACCATGATCATGGGGCGCGTGCTGGATGAATCGGAAATCGAACACTTGTCGGAAATGACGCGGATTCCGATTCAGATCGAACTGCCGGACGAAATGTCGCGCGATGCGGAATTGCGCGAGGCGTCTAATTCGATATCCAAGAACAGCCCGATCTTCACGCGCGCGGTGGACGGCTCGACTTACGCGGCGTACCAACGATTGAGCGACATCTACGGCGAGCCGGTCGGGCTGATGAGCATCCTGCTCCCGCGAACGATCTACGAGCAGGGACGCACCAGCCTGGTGCAATTCTTCATGCTGTTGCTGGCGATGGGGCTAGTGTTCGGCGCGGTGACGCTGAAGTTGCTGGAGAGATTCGTGGTTTCGCGCATTGGCGACCTGGCGGACGACGTGACGCAGATCGGCGCGAGCGGCGACCTGGCGGCGCGGCTGGATGTGCCGGGAAGAGACGAGCTCGCGTTTTTGGGCACGGCGATCAATGGAATGCTGGAGGACCTGGAAAAATCGCAGATCGAGCGGCACGAAGGGCGCACGCGGTTGGCCGTGATGATGGAAAGAATGCCGGCGATTCTGTGGACTACGGACAAGAATCTGCGGTACACGTCCGCGGTGGGAGCGGGGCTGGAAACGCTGGGGCTGAGGTCCGGCGAACTGGTGGGCCGGACGCTTTTCGAATATTTTCAAACGGAAGATCCCGAATTCCCTTCGATTGCCTCGCATCGCAAGGCCCTGGCCGGAGAATCCCTGACCTACCAACTGGAATGGCAGAAGCGCGTGCTGGAATCGCACGTGCAGCCTTTGCGCGGGAGCGACGGAGAATTGCTGGGAGTGATCGGCGTGGCGCTGGACATCACCGAGCGCCAGCACTTGACGAACCAATTGCGCCAATCGCAAAAACTGCAAGCGGTGGGAGAGCTGGCGGGCGGCGTGGCGCACGATTTCAATAATCTGCTGATGGTGGTGAAGGGCCACGCGGAAATGCTGACGGAGAGATTGTTCAGCGGCGGAAGCGGTAAAGAAGATGCGGTGCGGCACAATGTGGAACAGATCCAGCAAGCGGCGGAGCGCGCCGCGGCGCTGACGCGCCAGTTGCTAGCGTTCAGCCGCTTGCAGGTGCTACACCCGCGCGTGCTGGATTTGAATGAAGTGGTGGGCAGCATGATTCAGATGGTTTCACGCGTGATCGGCGAAAATATCGAGCTGGTGTTCCTGCCGGGCAAAAGCCTGGGGCGGGTGAAGGCTGATCCGAGCCAGATCGAGCAGGTGGTGCTGAACCTGGTGGTGAACGCGCGCGACGCGATGGCCGACGGCGGGCGGCTGACGATCGAAACTTCGAATGTGGACCTGGACAGCAGTTACGCTTCGCAGCATGCGGTGGTCGAGCCTGGTCCGTATGTGATGTTGACCGTCAGCGATACCGGATGCGGGATGGACACGGCCACGCAGGCGCGCATCTTCGAACCATTTTTCACGACGAAGGAGCAGGGGCGCGGGACGGGGCTGGGGCTTGCGACGGTTTACGGGGTGGTGAAACAGAGCGGCGGATATATCTGGGTTTACAGCGAAGTGGATCACGGGACCACGTTCAAGGTGTACTTACCGAAAGTGACGGCGCCGGCGGAGAAACTGACGCCGGAAAAGGCCGTGAAGGGACCCGAGCCGGGCACGGAAACGATTTTGTTCGTGGAGGATGAAGAAAGCGTGCGCGAGCTTGTGGGCGAATATCTTTCGGCGCGCGGCTATCACGTGCTGCAAGCGGCGGACGGAGTGCAGGCGCTGCAAATCGCTTCCGCGCATAAGGGCGAGATCCAGTTGTTGATTACCGACGTGGTGATGCCGCGGCTGAGCGGGCGCGATTTGGCGTCGCGAGTTCTGGCGGCGCGGCCGGGTTTGAAGGTGCTGTATATTTCAGGTTATACGGACGACAGCATATTCCGGCACGGAGTTTTGGAAGGCGGAGTGTCGTTTATGCAGAAGCCATTTAATTTGAAAGCGCTGGCTACGAAGGTGCGGGAAGTATTGGAAGGGATTCCGGCGGGGGCGCTCTCGGGCGGGGATGCCGACGAGGGTTGATTCTTGCGTCGCGCTGGGAGTCAAAACAAAGAGAGATCCCTCGCTGCGCTCGGGATGACGACCCCTTGTCATTGCTAGATGCTAGGTGAGGATGACGGTCTGGCCGGTTAGGTCGAAGCGTTTGCGGCAGCGGATATTGCGGCAGGCGACCATGTCGTCCATGCGGACCATGTAGGAACGGGCTTTCGCGAATTTGGCGCGATCGTCTTCGTTGCCGCCCGGCGGAAGCTGGGCTTTTTTATTGCGCGCCATCCAGCGCACAGGATAAACGTTCTCCTCACGGCAGTGCGGGCACACCAGCGTCATCTGCTTGGTTTCGGGCTTCTCGTCGTAATAACGTTTTTCATCCATATGGTTTGGGCCGCCTGCTGACTATTGACTATCGGCTATTGATTATAGCGGGTGCCATCCACTTTCACGAAATGCAGGCCCGCATCATTCCAGCGCGGCAGCCAGTGTTCGAGGGCTTGCAGCACGTGCTGACGGTCGCCTGCGAGTACCCGATGATCGCCATCGTGCAAGAGGACGATATCCCCGCCGCGGGCGCGGCGCAAGCGATGAATCACCGGCTGGGGATGCGGCGCGCGCCAGTCGCCCGCTGCTCTGCTCCACATCGCGACGCCTGCCGCGCCGCGGCGGCGCACAATTCCATCGAGCCACAGACTGCGATAGCCGAAGGGTGGGCGCATCCAGGCGGGTTTGGTGCCGGTGGCGGAGAGGATGGCGTCGTCGCAACGGTCCAGTTCCCTTCTTGTTTGCGACGGCGATAGGAACGTCAACGCTGGATGAGTATCGGTGTGATTGCCGATGGCGTGGCCGCGTGCCGCGATCTCTTTTGCGAGCGTGGGACGCGCGCGCACGTGGGCGCCGATCAGAAAAAATGTGGCTTTGGCATTGTGGCGATCGAGCAGATCGAGGAGTTTGGGCGTGACGGCAGGATTGGGGCCATCGTCGAAGGTGATGGCTATCGAGGATGGGTCGTTAACGCGACGGATTGTGGGGCCGAAGAGTTGCGATGACGGGGCCAACGCGCCCCACGCGAATATTCCGCTGGCGGCGCAGACTCCCCCTGCGGCGAACCATGCTGGATGGATCATCATTGGCTGCTAAATTTTCGCATGGGCAGCGGAGTATCGCCAGTAGTGGCCGGACTGAATAAGTGGGAGAAGGCGAGGGCTGGGGGCTAAAGTCCCGGAGAAATGGCACGTCTTTCGGCAGGGCTGAAGAGTCAGCGCGAGAACTGCAAAACCTGAACTTCAGCGGCTGAAGCCGCTCTGATTTTTCTTCGTTTATGCCGTAGCTAAAGCTACGGCCTACAAGGATTCTCGTTTTCTTACATAGACCCTGAAGCCCCGCTTTTCCGGATTCACTTTCGGCGCCGCGACGAAGGCCGCTGAGATACGCGCGAGGGTCGTGGGATTTCGCTGGTTAGTTTGCTAGGATGGCGCGGGTCGTGGCGAAAAAATGAATACGGTGGCCGGCGTGCGAGGCAGAATTCCGGATTGGCTGCGCTGGTGCGCGCTTTTGTGGCTATGCGTGTGGATCCCGGTGTATTGGCACGCGTGGGGCGCGGGGAATTTTCTGCATTTGTGCGACGTGGCGGTGATCCTGACGTGCATCGGGTTGTGGACTGGGAACGCGCTGCTGCTATCGAGCCAGGCGGTTTCGTCGGTGGTGATTGACGCGCTGTGGGCGCTGGATGTGGCGGCATGGCTGCTTTTTCACCGGCATTTCATCGGCGGGACGGAATATCTTTTCGACGCTACGGTTCCGCTGTGGATACGCTTGCTATCGCTGTTTCACGTGGTGATGCCGGTGGTGCTGATCTGGTCATTGAGCCGGCTGGGGTACGACCAGCGCGGATTTGCGTTGCAAACGGCGATAGCTTTGCCGGTGGTGCTCGCGTCGCGGTTCGTCACGCCGGACAAAAACCTCAATTTCGCGCAGACGGCGCCATTTTTTCACCGGCAGCTGGGGCCTGCGCCGATGCATCTGGCGATTACGTATCTGGCTGTGGTGCTGGCGGTTTATTGGCCTACTCATTTGGTTTTCGCGCGCTTGTTTTCGCGGCCCGCGCCGCGGAGATAGAGCGCACAAGATCGCGCGAGAATGCGCGCAATGAAGGCGCCGCGCTTAGCGTATAGACAGCCAGAAGGCCTCCGCAAGGGTTCAGGAGACACATGAAAGCCACCGAGTTCGAATTTCGCTATCGTTTCTGGCTTATCGGGGCGATTTTCTGGTTGGGCTTCCTGCTTTACAAAGTGGATCACCTGAATATGGCGCAGTGTCTGGTGAACTGCACGGTGGGCGAAAATTCACCGCACGCGGAACTGGTGGCGAGGTCGCTGCTGCTCTTCGGCGCGTTTCTGGTGTCGCTGACCGCGCTGCTGCGCACCTGGGCGACGGCTTATCTGCGCACGGACGTGGTGCAGGATCCGAACCTGCGCGCGGAGACGGTGCTGGCAGACGGACCTTACCGGCACGTTCGCAATCCTTTGTATCTGGGGAATATTTTGCTGGCGACGGGCATGGGGTTGCTCGCGAGCCGGGCGGGATTTGCGTTCATCGTGCTGGGGATGTTCATTTTTTGTTTGCGTCTGATCGGCCTGGAAGAAACGAATCTGGCGCGGGAGCAAGGCGGGAGTTACCTGGAATTTTGCCGGCGGGTGCCGCGGCTTTGGCCGGCGCTGCGCGCACGCGTGCCGGCCAGCGGATTGCGGCCGCAGTGGCGGCAGGCGTTTTTGGGCGAGATTTTCGTGTGGGGATTTTTTGCGGCGATGCTGGTGTTTGCGATCACGATTAATCAGAAGGCGTTTTTCCTGATTGTGGGGCTGGCGCTGCTGCTTTACATCGTGCGCGGTTACGCGCTGGCGGCGCGGAAGAAGCGCGAAGCGGATTCCGCAATAAAATAAAGCCGCAGGCCGGCGTTACTTATTCCGTCTGGCGGATGGCGCGCAGGTCAATTCCCAGCTGCTGGCATTTTTTGTAGAGGTGGCTGCGTTCGAGGCCCAGGGCTTTCGCGGTGTTGGTCATGTGATGGTGATGCAGCTTCAATTCTTCGAGCAGGGTTTCGCGCTCGAAGGCTTCCACGCGCTCGGCGAGCGGGCCGGTTCCCAGCGCGGCGGAGAAGGTGGAAGCGCGCACGTGGGCGGAAACAGGCGCGCGCGGCAAGGCTTGCGTGACGGTGCCGGCGTCAATCAGATCGCCCGAGGCCAGCAGTAACACGCGCTCGATGACATTGCGCAGTTCGCGGACATTTCCCGGCCAGGAATAGCGCTCCAATTCCGCGATGGCTTCGGGCGAGAAGGTCCTGCGCTTCCAATTATTCTGGTCTTCGAGCTGGCGCGCGAAATGGGCGGCGAGGACGCGGATATCCTCCAGGCGCTCGCGCAGCGGCGGCAGCACAATCGGAAACACAAACACGCGGTGATAGAGATCTTCGCGAAAACTTCCCTGCCGGACCTGATCTTCCAGATTGCGATGGGTGGCGACGAGGACGCGGACGTCCACGGAGAAGGGCTTGTCGCCGCCAACGCGTTCGATTTCGCCTTCTTCCAGCACGCGCAACAGTTTCGCCTGCATGGAGGCGGGCATGTCGCCGATTTCGTCCAGGAACAAGGTGCCGCGATGAGCCTGCTCGAATTTTCCGGTGTGGCGAGAGGCGGCTCCGGTGAACGAACCTTTTTCGTGGCCGAATAATTCGGTTTCCATCAGCTCGCTGGGAACCGCGGCGCAATTCAGCGAGATGAAGGATTCGGTGCGGCGGGGACTTTTTTCGTGCAGCGTGCGCGCGATCAATTCCTTGCCGGTGCCGGTTTCGCCGCGAATGCAAACGCGCGTTTCGCTAGCGGCGACATGCTCCACCTGCGCCATCACTTCCTTCATGGCCGGGCTGGCCCACACGATGTGATGGCGGCCGAGGCGGCGCTTGAGGTCGCGATTCTCTTCTTCGAGATGCTTCAGGCGCAGTGCGTTTTCAAGGGTGAGCAGCAGCTTTTCGCTCGAAATGGGCTTTTCTAGAAAATCGCTCGCGCCCAGGCGCGTGGCTTTCACGGCCATTTCGATGGAAGCCTGCCCGGACATCATCACGACGGGCGTCGTGAGGCCGATGGATTTGAAATCCTCGAGCAGCGCGATGCCATCGCGGCCGGGCATGACCACATCGGAAAGGATCAGATCGAAGCGCTCGGCTTTGGCGAGTTCCAGGGCGCGCGGGGCGTTGTCGCAAACGGTGGCTTCGTGTCCGGCCAGGCGAAAAGCGCGGGCGAGCGAGGCGAGGGTGTTCGCATCGTCATCAATAATAAGGATGTGAGCTTTGGCAGGCACGGGCGGTTAGGCCTCGTCTTCTTTTTTCTCGAAGACCATGGGAAAAGTTTGCGGCTTGTGCGGCGGCCTGATCGGCAATTCAATGTGAAAGGAGGTGCCGACGCCCGTTTCGCTTTCCACGGAGATGCGCCCTCCGTGGTCGGCGACGACGGCCTGCACGATCGCCAGGCCGAGTCCGGTGCCGTGCTGCTTGGTGGTGTAATAGGGCGTGAAGAGGCGCTCGGTTTCTTCGGGCGTGAGGCCGGTGCCGGTATCGGAAATTTCCAGCGAGACCTCGGTGGGTGTGTGCTGCGTGCGCAGCATCAAAACGCCACCGGCAGGCATCGCGTCCATGCCATTCAGCACAAGATTTTCGATGGCGCGATGAAGAAGCGTGGCATCGGCCTGAATGATGGGGAGATCTTCTTCCAGATGCAGTTCGGGAGTGATCGCGGGACGCCCGACGGCGCTGAATTGCCCTTCGAACAATTTCACGACATTGCGCACGATGTCATTCAGGTTCACGGAGCCGAGTTCCGGCTGCGGCATTTTCGCGAAATCGCTGAAGCGCCCGACGATGGCTTTCAGGTTTTCGATTTCGGTGATAAGGATGCCGGTGGATTCGCGGAAGACTTCGTCGAATTGGCCATTCTGCTGCTCGCGCGCTTTTTGCAGATTTTCCACGGTGGTTTGCAGCGGGAACAGCGGATTTTTCAATTCGTGAGCCAGACGGCGGGCGACTTCGCGCCAGGCGGCGACGCGCTCGGCTTGTATCAGGCGCTCGCGCTGCTCGACGAGCTGTTCCGTCATCTGATTGAAGGATTTCGCCAGCTGGCCGACCTCGTCGCGGCCGCGCACATCCACGCGCGCGCTCCAATTCCCTTCCGCGACTTCGTGCGCGCCTTCTGCGAGCTTTTGCACCGGGCGCGTGACGCGCGCGGCGCCCCACCAGCTGAGCATCAGCCCAAATAGCAAGCCGACCGCAACGACGCCCAGGGCGAGCCAGCGGATGCGGCGCTCGAGCGTCACGACGGCGCGTTGCGAGCTGCCGACGAATAAAATCCCCAACAATTCCTTGGCGCGTCCGAGGAGCGGCAGCGCATGAAACATTTCCGCGCTGGCGGGATCTATGGACCAGTCAATTTTGGCCGTTTGCGCGACGGGATTCGCGATTTCCGCCTGCACCAGCGGCTGGAAACGATCGGCGTCCTGCGCGGGCCCGCTGGAATCAATCAAGTTCATTTCCTGAAATTGCGGATCGAGATTCAGGTACAGCAGCGCGCGCATATTCGGCGGGAGCACGAGGGAGGCCAGAAATTCCTTGCCGAGGCGCTCGCCGCCGACGACGTACAGGTCGCGGTCACCGACGCGCACGGTGGCGACGGACAAGAGCGCGAGCGTGGGTCCGGATTCGGTGTCGAGTTTCATCAGGAACGCGCCGCGCGCGGCCCAGTCCTCGGGCTTGGTGACCCAATCCATTTTGTAATTGAAGCGCGCGGGAGATTCTTCGGAGGAAATAATGGTGCCGTCGTTGCTGACGAAGTCGAGAATGTCGAGCTGGTGCGACCGGGAAACACCGTGTGCGTCGTTGACGTACACCGAAACGTCCGCGTTGGGGCGGCTCAGGTCAATGGCCATGCGCACGGTGGGCTCGGCGTCGGCGATGCCCTTGACGCGGTCCACCACGTCTTTGCCGCGGCGCTGAAATTCCTTCTGGAACTGGGCAAGCAGCGCATCACTGTGTTCGCGGTTCAGCTCGTCGAACGCGCGGCGGGTGACCACCGTGACGCCGGCGGCGATGAGCGCGACGGACAGCAGCAGCGCGAGCATGAAGCTGATGAAAAGTCTGGAACGAAAAGTCACGATTTGCCTTTAGCGTTTGCGGCGTTGCGGGCCGCGGTTTGCACCTTCAACAAATTGCCGAACAACATTGCAAGCGATAATTCAGCGCCGCGGGAACTGCAGCGGCTAAAGCCGCCCGAATTTGCGATTGCTCATGTCGTGGCTAAAGCCACGACCCACAAAAATCATGGTCGCGCGGCGAAACTTTTCATGGCTGCTTATCGGTTCCCGCCGTCGCGCCGGCGACGTCTGCGTCCAGCCAAACATCAGCGAGCGGCCATTCTTCACCGGGACCAGGAACTGTCCAGTCCCGCACGCGGGCGCTTAGCCCATAGACCTGCGGGAGCCAGACGAGCGGCACGATTTCGAA
Organism: uncultured Acidobacteriota bacterium; assembly: GCA_963804655.1. Lineage (GTDB taxonomy): Bacteria > Acidobacteriota > Terriglobia > Acidiferrales > UBA7541 > Palsa-295. The sequence goes on from CAWDRE010000009.1 coordinate 88,355, forward strand.
TTTACCGAGAATCGCGCGCTGGAGATTGTAAATCTCCTGCGGCGATGCCTGATCGGTCAGGGGCGCGGGGCCGGCGCTCGGCGCCGCCTGTTCGCCGGCAACGGAAACTTCGAAAAGCGCGGCTTGCAGCGCGACCGCCGGACTGGGAGACGGCATGCGCCAGCGAATCAGCTGCGCGTCCACACGATGCGGATAAGCGCCGGCTGCGGCGCGCGCGTGGCCCATTGCGGGATTCTGGATCGCTTGCGCGGTCATGGCGATGCCTGCCTCATGTGCGTTCACCACAATTCTTTCCGCCACACTCTGCTCTAACGGATCAGCGGAATCATATCCCAACAGCAACTTGGGAGCAGGCGAGATTTGCGACCAGAGTTCTTTCGCGCGCGCCGCGTCGGAGGAGGAGGGAAAAAGGAAGGCGGTGCCGCTGGACCACTGCGGCAAGAGGCCGCCGGCTGGTTCGCCGGTCTTCTGCAGAATAAAATTTACGATGGCGGCGCGGTCAATAGATTGCGCGATGGCTTCGCGAAGGCGCGTATTGCGGCTGGCGGGGCTATCGGGATTGTTGAAAACGAGCGCTAGCAATTCATCGGGCTTGGAAATGCTGACGCGCACGCCGCGCTCGGAGGCACTGCGGGCGTCTTGCGGCGGAATTTTGACGAAGTCGGCTTTATTCAGTTGCAGATCGAGCAGGCGATCGTGGGCGGAGACGCCCATCACGATTTCGATGGAGTCCACGAAAGGGCGACCTTCGCGGAAATTATTGTTGGCGGTGAGCGTGGCGCGCTTGCCGGACGCGAATGTCGTCACGGCGAATGGTCCGCTGCCGGGGTCGCCGGCGAAGGTGCCGTCGGGATCGCGGTGATCGTAGATCAGGCCGTCAATTTGGGATTTTGCGGCGGATTCTTCGGAGGTGTTAGCGGGGACGGTTGGATCGAGCGAATTTATGACAGCGCCGATTTCCACGCGGAGTGTTCCGCCATTGCGTGGGCGGCGGGCGGTTCGTGCGGGCAGCGCAGCGAGCACGACGAACAGGAACAGGCTAATGATTGCAAGTCGCCGTGACAATATATCCCTCGTAATTGCCGGTTTGCAGGTTGAGGACGATCGCGCGCGCCGAGCTTTCCCGCGCTTCTCCCCACAAGGCCATTACAGGCCCGTCCAAGTCGATTGGCGCGCCGGAAGGAATTGCCGGCCCGTGCGCGACTGTATATAGGTAGCCCTGGATCGAATCGGGCTGGGTCCAATCGCCGTTGCCAGTCGCAAGGACCACCGGGCCAGGCCCACAGCGCGCAAGAAGTTCAGCGTAGAGACTTCCTTCGCGTCCGGGAATATCAACGCGAAGCCGATCGGTTACGCTCGGACCGCGAGAGGTACAGTGGACGTTGTCCAGTTCGAAAACATCGCCGCTACACTGCACGCCCGGCAACGTGACAGTCTTCCCTTCGACATTAATGGTGCCTTGCAAATCGCGCGGCCGAGGGTTTGGACGCTGGATCGCCACTGTCTGCCACGTTTGCCATTGCAAACCGCTCGAGCGATATGAAACCAACCTGTCGGACTCGAGAATTGCCACGGCGGAATCGAACCCTGGTGGCGCCGTCAGGAGCGCGAAATCGAGGAATTTCGTCGGCTGCTGCCAGATCAATCGTTTGTCGAGCGAGAGCGAAACGCTGGGTCGCTGGTCGGTGCCTGGCGCTGCTTTCGGGGCGGCGACGATTGCAATCTGGGGCTGGCTTTCTGATTCCGCTGAACCTTGGATTGCCGCGATTAGGACGTAGCCTTGGACGTTTTGTGAAAGCGTGAACTGCATCGTTGTGGCTGATTGGGATTCTGTGGCGGCTGGATCTGGTGGCTCGAAGTGAAAACTGCGGTTTTTTAGTTCGGCTTCCAGCGCGGCGCGAATGGTGGCAGCTTCGGCTGGAGTGAGATCGGAGAGGTTTGTTGTTTCGAGTGTCAGCGGATGGAGCGGGCTGACGTTGGCGGCGATTTTGTCGGCTAGCTGGCCCACGGCGTCAGTCCATTGCTGGGGAAGCTGGCTTGATGTTTGCGCGATCGTTGCGCGGGGACAGATGACGATGCAAATTGCGAGTAGCGCGGTTTGAAAGGGGAGGAGGAGTCGGCGGGAGAGGCGCATCCTGGTGTGCAAAACGTGAATTGCGTTTGCCAATGGTCATATTAGCACATCGTTCCTGCGCTGAGATTGCAGGGGCGCGGGCTTCCTGCGGCGCGTCGCCAAGATTTTGCGCGTGCGGTTCGCTGGGGAAGAGAGGTCCCTCCCTGCGGTCGGGATGACAGCACCTTCACTTTCAGCGCCGTCATTGGAGCGCTCACGCGCCTACGCAAAGTCAAAACCAAGAGCACAGCCAAGAGTGGCTGTGCCACGCGCGGGGTTGCGATCGTGCGTGTCGGCTCGGCCATTGAAATTTGGTGATGCACGCCGGCTGGGTGGCTGCGGCTTGGTCTTGGGCTGGAGCTTCGCTGCGGCGGTCGCGTCGCGTTGTGCCCATGATTTTGGCCGTGCCACCCGCAAGGGTTTTTGCCGGCGTTACTCCCGGTTCCGGGCTGCCCTGCCTCGCGGGACAGGCCGCGAGATGCCCCGGCCGGGAATTTCTTTGGTGCTGCGTCACGGCATTACGGCCTGCCGTTGGAGCGCGTGGGCGGGTCGTTCAGGCCCGCGGCGGCTTGCGCTGATTTCAGCACGTCGTTGGTGAAGAAAAATTTGCCGTCGGTGGGGACCATCATTATTTGCACGCGGTCGCTCAAGCGCTGCGCGACGGTCAGTTGCACGAGCATGGGATTCGCTTTCAGCGCGGAGGCTTCGAGCTGGAGCTTTTCGGCGTCGGCCTGCGAGGATTGGCGGATCTCGTTGGCTTCGGCATCGGCCAGCAGATTCTGGCGTTCTTTTTCGGCTTTGCCGTCAATCACTTTGGCTTGCGCGGCGGCTTCCGCGCCTTTGATCGTTTCTATATTTTGGGTTTCGGCAAGTAAGGTGCGGCGCTGCTGCTCGGCTTTGGTGTCAATCACTTTGGCCTGGGCTTCGGCTTCGGCATTTTTCACGCGCGCTTGCGCGGCGGCGTCGGCGTCTTCGATGGTGGTTTGTTTGCGGGCTTCGGCTTCCAGACGCGATTCCTCGATTTGTTTTTGTTTCAGCGGCAGGGTGTATTGCATGGCGTCCGATTCGGCCTGAGCCATCAGGACGCGAGTGCGCGCATCGGCTTCGGCGTGTTTTATCTGGCGGACTTTCTGCGCTTCGGCCTGCGATTCGGCGATCTTCACTTTTTTCTGCTCAATGCTTTGGTCCACGGTGACGCGGTCATCCTCCTGTTCCTTGAGGAGCAAGCTCTGCAGGCCTTGCGCGTACTCTTCGGGGAGCTGCACTTTGCGCAGCAGCACTTCCTTGACGACGATTTGATCTTCGGCGAGGCGCGCGGTGATGGCTTGCGTGGCACGCTGGTGGAATTCCTCGCGCTTGGTGGAGAAGACGTCGCGGACGGCGTAGTTGGGGCCGAGGTCGCGGAAAATGCTGGTGACGACCGGGGCGACGATTTGCTGGTCAATGGGCTGCGGGAGATTGGCCTGCACGTAATCGAGGTGGCGCGGATCGAGGCGGTAGCGCACGGTGACGGCGAGGCCGACGGAGAGGCCTTCGCGGGCTTCGACGGTGAGGACTTCGAGGCCTTTATCGCGCGGATTTTCGGAGGCGGCGGTCGAAAAGACGTTGTCGCGGATGTCGTAGAGCACGGCGCGTTCGATCAGCGGCGTTATCAGGTGCGTGCCGGGGTAGAGCGTGCCGGGTCGCACGCCGGAAATTTGGCTGATGCGGACGGCGGCGTGGCCGTCGGGAACGACCAGCAGGCTTTTGCCTAGCAGGGTGCAGAGTGCGGCGGCGATTACCAGTTTCGCGGCGGCGGACCAGCGGATCGCGCGGCGCGGGCCGGGCGGGCGCGGAGGAAGGCGGAAGCTGGGGCGAGTTGGCGGGGCTGGCGCTGCGCCTTCGGTTGGCGCGGGGGCGCCGGCGAAGGTGGTGGCGTGAACGGCTTGGTCGGCCGCGAGCTTTTCCGGCTGGCGTTCGCTGCGTTGCAAGATGCGGTTGAGTTCGAACGCGAGGTAGATGTCGTAGAGGACGATGATGACCGCTACGCCCAGGAAGCCGAAGCTGATTACGAACAACAGCCACCTTAGGAAAAGCATGTGAAGCCTCCTTTGTGCCGCGCCGGTGTCCGGCGAGAGCGAAGAGAGGTCCCTGCCTGCGGCAGGCAGGCCTCGCTTCGCTCGGGATGACAGCAAGAACCTTGCGGCGCGCTACGCTGCCTTTTGGCCGAACGGCTCGCTGGCATCTTGCGTTTGCGCTTGTGTTGCGGCCCTTTGCCTTAGGGTTTGCGGCGTGGGGCGCGCGGGCATCAGACGCATCATCAGAACCAGACTCAGCCACTCCAGACCCAGCGCTACGGCGAACGAGACGAAGATCGCGCTCGCCACTCCTACGAAATCAATGGTGTATCCCATGGTCCTGTCCTCCGTTATGGCTGGGCTGCGTGTGGAATGAATGCAGGACGAGCGCCAACACTGGGCGGTGCTGGATTTGCAGCCGGTGTGTGGCGGCGAGGCAATGTTTTCAATGCTTTGCGTACCAGACGTAGCTGGCGCGGAGCTGAGCTATGGCGGAAGAAGCTACGATTGTGCGTGGCGGCACAAACACGTCGTGGAAATTGACACTCACTGAAGGTGCATGATCGCGCGCTGGCCGACGTTCGGCGATCGGCCTGATAGATCCCGTGCGAGACGTGCCCATCTGGCAGTTGATTGCTGTCCGCAATCTCGCGTTGTTTGCATCCGTGCGATAATTTTGCGTTCGCACCCACGGGCGACCTCAGTCAGGAGAGAACAATGCCGAAGAAACTCGAAGGGAAAGTTGCACTCATTACGGGCGGTTCGCGCGGGATCGGGGCGGGAATCGCGAAGCGGCTGGCTGCGGATGGCGCGAGCGTGGCCATCACTTACACGAAGGGAGCTGACGCGGCCGCGGCGGTGGTGAAGGAGATTGAACGCGGCGGCGGAAAGGCGCTGGCGATTCAGGCGGACGCCACCGATGCCGGGGCCGTGAATGCCGCAGTAGCGAAGACCGCCGCGACCTTCGGCCGGATTGACATCCTGGTGAATAATGCCGGGACGGCTATTCCGAAGAAGTTCGAGGAGACCACGCTGCAAGAGATGGACCAGATGATCAACCTCAATCTGCGCGGCGCGTTCGTCGCGACGCAGGCGGCGCTGAAGCACATGAAGGAGGGAGGCCGCATCATCATGATCGGTTCCTGCGTGGGCGAGCGGATGATGACGCCGGGCCTGGTGGCTTACTCGGCGACGAAGGGAGCGATCAAGATGTTCGCGCAGGGATTGTCCCGAGAGGTGGGAGGCCGTGGCATCACGGTCAATAATGTCCAGCCCGGTCCGATTGATACGGATTTGAACCCCGCCGCGGGCGATTGGGCGGCGCCGCAAAAAGCCGCGACCGCGCTCAACCGCTATGGAACGGTGGATGAAGTTGCCGCGCTGGTAGCATTCGTGGCGAGTCCTGAAGCGGCGTATATCACCGGCGCGAATCTGACGGTGGACGGCGGCACAAACGCCTGAGCAATGGTCGCAGCCGCGGGAAGAACAATCGTCCGATTACGGCTGCGGGAGTTGAAGCTGTCCAGCTCGGGGAAAAAGCATGCTCACCTCGTCTTTGTTGTAGAGTCTGAAGCGTTATTGACCGGGAAAGCGTGCTCCGGAAGGAGCACGCGGGCTTGTGCCTGACATCCACATGCAGACAATCATTCTCGCGACGTTTTTTGGGCTCGACCGCACGGTGGTTGCGATGTGCGGCGCCGGCATCGTGGTTTTCCTCGTGGCGTTGTGGGCCGCGAAGACGGATATCGCGCAGGCCCGCGGCGTGGACAAGTTCGTAGCCTTGAGCAATCTGTGTTTCGCCGTCCCCTTGGCGGTCTTTGGCGCCCTGCATGTGGCGAGCGTGGACTTCGTCGCGCCTCTGGTGCCCTCGTATATGCCGTGGCGAGTGTTTTGGGCGTATCTCGTCGGCGTTGCGCTGCTCGCCGCGTCTTTGAGCATCGCCACAAAAATTCAGGTGCGCTGGTCCGGGCTGCTATTGGGAATCATGTGGTTGTTTTTTGTGGCGATGCTGGACATCCCGGGAGCGCTGGCTACTCCCGGAGACAGATTTGGCTGGACGCTGCTCATCCGCGAAATGTGCTTCGCGGGAGGAGCGTGGGCTCTTGCGGGAAGCGCGACGGGCGGAAAAGGCGGGAGCAAGCTGGTAGCCGTGGGACGAATCTTGATCGCGATCGCCGCAGTATTTTATGGATTCGAGCATTTTCTGCACCCCTTATCACGGCCCGGAGTCCCGCTGGAAAAACTGATGCCCGAGTGGATTCCGGGGCGTCTGCTCATAGGCTATCTGACTGGCGCGATTCTGCTGGTTGCCGGAGCCTGCATGCTGCTGGGTAAGAGGACGCGGCTGGCGGCAACTTATCTCGGTGGCTGGATTGTGCTGCTGGTTGTGTTTATCTATGGGCCGATCCTGATCGCTTCACTGCTGGACCCAAGCATCGCGGTGAAGATTGAAGGGATCAATTACTTTGCGGACACGCTGCTCTTTGGCGGAGCGATTCTGGCGCTTGCGAGCGCCACGCCACGCACGGATTAAAATGCCGCCAGATACTCGCCGCGGCCGGGGACGGGCGAAAACGGCGTCTGTCTGCTAGACTGGGTGCAGGGGCTTGCGATGTCTTCGCCTTCACCCACTGGTGATCGAGAGCACGCGGCGGACCCGCCGGGATTTGGCGCGGCTCCGCCGGGAAGCCCGCGCGTGCGTCCCGATCCTCCCGCGAGCGGTTTCCGTCTGGGCCGCATTCTGGGCATTCCGATTTACCTGCATGCCAGCTGGCTGATTATCTTCGCGCTGATCACCTTTACGCTTGCCAAGCAGTTCACCTCGCAGCATCCCGCATGGTCCCCGCAGCAGCATTGGGCGCTGGGCATCATCACGAGCTTCCTCTTTTTCGGCTCGGTGGTATTTCACGAACTGAGCCACAGCGTCATCGCGAAGCATTACCGCATCCCGGTAGAGTCCATCACTCTTTTTGTGTTCGGCGGGCTTTCGCGGATTTCGCGCGACCCCTCCAAGCCCATACAGGAATTCAACATCGCGATCGCCGGGCCGTTGGCGAGTTTATTCCTGGGCGGCTGCTTCTGGCTGGGGGCGCATTACTTCCACGGCAACGAACTGGTGCTGGCGGCATGCACCTGGCTGTGGGAAATCAACGTGCTGCTGGCGGTATTCAACCTGGTGCCCGGGTTTCCGCTGGACGGCGGGCGGATTCTGCGCGGAATCGCGTGGGGAATCACGGGCGATTTCACGCGCGCGACGAAGATCGCTTCGAATGCCGGAAGATTTTTCGCTTACGTGATGATTTTTATCGGCGTGTGGGAAGCGTTCAACGGCAATCCGATCGGCGGGCTGTGGACCGCGTTCATCGGCTGGTTTTTGCTGAGCGCGGCGCGCGAGAGCTACGCGCAGGTGGCGATCAAAAACACGCTGACGGGCTTGCACGCTTCCGACGTGATGACGCAGGACGTGCCGACCGTGGAGCGGAATATTTCGGTAGAAGATTACGTGCACGAGGTGCTGCGGACGGGGCGGCGCTGCCACGTCGTCACTGGCGCGGGACGGCCGGTGGGATTGGTGACGCTGCACTCGGCGCGCGCGATGCCGCGGGACGAATGGGCGAACACTTCTATTCAGGCGGTGATGATGCCGTTTGAGCGCATCCACGCGGCGACGCCGGAAGAGCCGGCGCTGGGCGTGCTGGAGCGCATGCAGGCCGAAGACATCAACCAGATGCCGGTGATCTCCGACGGGCAGATTGTGGGGATGATCGGACGAGATACGATTTTGCGGGTTTTGCAGACGCGTCTGCAGTTGGGGCATCTTGCTTGATTGGCCGGTGGCTCGCCGGCGATCGGGAAAATCACCACAGATGAACACAGATAAAATCTGATGAAAGAATTCCAGAGTTGAACTTCCCTGAACAGCCGCTCGCTGAAGATTCTCGTGTTACTCGCCGCGGATTTGGCCGGTGGCTGGGACTTGGCGCCGCGCTCGCTGCGCTGAGCGGTTTCGCGATTTACTGGCGGGAACGCAAGGTCACTTATCCTGTGAAAGTGGTGGCGCGGGCGGGGGAAATTTCCGTGGGAGGCTCTTTGGTTTTTCCTTATCCCGCGGACGATCGTCCCTGCTTTTTGCTGCGGCCGGCGGAAGATACTTATCTTGCTTTCAGCCGGTTGTGCACGCATCACACCTGCCCGGTATTTTATCGCCCGGAACAGAATGTTTTTGCTTGTCCCTGCCACGGCGGGATATTTTCCGCGACAGACGGCAGGGTGCTCGATGGGCCGCCGCCGAAACCGCTGCCGGAAGTGATTCTGGAGCGGCGCGACGATGAGATCGTGGCGACTGGGTTCGTGCAGAGTTCCTAGGTTTTCCCGCACAGCTGACCTGCAAAAGCCGTACTTCAGCGGCCCTTCGGCTCCGATTCCATCGGAGCCTGAGGATAAACTGAAGCCGCTCCGATTTTGCGCCCGTTATGGCACGGCTAAAACCGCGCCTTGAGGAAAACCACGGTTCTCACGCAGACGCTGAAGTCCCGCCCTTCCGACGCGAGATTACTGAAACAGGTTTTGATTCAGGCAGGGCTTAATATTGATGCGGCGGCGGGTAGCGGTCGGCTTTGGCGTTTACGCCTTCCGTGGCGGTGACGATTACGTCGGCGGGGATGTCTTTCAGCTCTTGCGTGTAGCCGCTGGGCCAGTGGATCACGATGGAATCCACGTGATCGTGCTTGCCCAGGCCGAAATAAATGCGCGGGTCTTGCGCGGAGCAGTAGCTCATGCCGCCTTTGGCCTGATCGTAGCTGGTGAAGTCGCCGGCCTTTACTTTCAAGGATGCGCCGATGCCGTCGCGATTGGATGCGACGCCAATCAGGCGCACGGCGATCCAGTGATTATCTTTCGCGGCGGGAGAGCTGCCGCCTTCGTTGCGGAAAAGCTGGGCGTCTTCGCCATTGTTGCTGACGAGAAAATCCTGCCAGCCGTCATTGTCGTAATCGCCGACGGCGAGGCCGCGCCCGACGCGCGGGGCGCGAAAATCGGGGCCTTGAGTTCTGGTGGCATCCACGAAATTGCCTTCACCCAAATTGCGATAGAGAGTCTTCTCTTCCTCGTAGCTCACTTCCGGGTGATAGAGCTTGATGTTGTCCAGGATATGGCCGTTGATGACGAGCAGATCGCGCCAGCCGTCATTATCAAAATCGAAAAAACGCGCGCCGAACGCGCTATTCAGGATATTGGTCTGGCCGATGCCGGAGGCGATGGTGTAATCGGTGAAAGTGCCATCGCCATTATTGCGATACATGCGGTCGAGTTCGAAATCCAGGTGGCTGACGAAGAGATAGAGCAGGCCGTTGTTCATCACGTCCGCGGCATCGGCGCTCATGCCCGCTTCGGTGCGGCCGTCTTCGCTGAAGCCGGCGCCGGATTTGTAGGTGGCGTCGCGAAAGGTGCCGTCTCCGTTGTTGTAATACAGAAAATTGCGCTGCGTGTCGTTGGCGATGAAGATGTCCGTCCAGCCGTCGCCATTCAGGTCGGCGAGGACCACGCCCAGGCTTTTGCCGTCAGCATTTTTCAGGCCGGCTTTTTCGGTGACGTCGGTAAAGGTGCCGTCGCCATTATTGTGATAGAGCTTGGCCGATGAGCCGTGAAAGCTATCGGGATGGCAGTAGGCGCTGGTGTGCGGGACGTCGCGCAGGCCGGGGCGGATATCGCCGCAGAGGACGGGATGGTCCACGTCGTACTGGACGTAATTCGTGACGAGCAGGTCCAGCTTGCCGTCATGATCGTAATCGAACCAGCCCGCGGCAGTGCCCCAGTTGCCGTCGTCGCCGACGCCGGCCTTGGCGGTGACGTCGGTGAAAGTCCCGTCGCCATTATTGTGCAGCAACACCGAATGCCGGTAACCGGTCATATAGATGTCCGGGTAGCCGTCATTGTCGTAATCGCCGACGGCCACGCCGAAGAACATCGTGCCATCGGTATGAATCTTGCTTTGCGCGGTGACGTCGGTAAACGTGCCGTCGCGATTATTGCGATAGAGCGCGGGCTGCGGCGGCTGCGCGGGATGAAAGAAGGGCGTGTAGCCGCTGTTCACGAAGAAGGCATCGAGATAGCCGTCCTGGTTGTAATCAAGCCAGGCGACGCCTGCGCCCATGGTTTCGGGATAGAGGCGCTCGGGAGAAGCGGCGCGTTCGTGATGAAAGTGGATTCCGGCGTCGTGAGTGACGTCGTGAAATTGCACGTGATACGGATTCAGGATCTCGCTGCGATGCCGCAGCTTGATGGTGTCTTCATCCTGCTGCTGGCGGGCGGATCCGCCGGGCAATGGCGGCGCCGGGTCATGTTGCGCGCGCATTACAGTGAGGTTAAAAAGCGCGGAGCGCGATGGTGAGCCGAGGAATCCTGCCCACACGTCAGCGGTTGCGATGAAAAGGATCGTGGCGACGATCAAGATGGAACGAGTCACGGAGGAGGGGCCGCGGTTCATTGCGGCACAAATTCTATCAGCATGATGAAAGTTCGCGCCATCTCAAGTGCGTGCGGTACTTATATGCGATGCGTACCGCTTTCGAACAGTTGACCGCGAGGGCACACCGCGGCCTCATCTAAACTTCAAGCGTCACATTCACAAAACAAATGCAGTGCACTGTGGAAATCTTTTCGCGACTGCGAGTTTCGTATTGACTCTCACCAAACTCGGTTATAGCCTTCACGGCATTCAGGCGGGGTGGGGGCCCTTTTCCAGAAGTGCCGCACAAATTTGCCCATGTATTCGTAAACGAAGCGTTTGCGGAAGCCGTGGCCTTTTCCGCGCAAGCAGGCGTCACTTTGCGCGTTGGCGCCGCGCGGACGAATTCGCATCGGAATGGACTGACTACTTTTATCCGGAAGTTCGCAGCGGTCTTGATTTTTTTGGCAACCGGCTCACCGCTATGCATTGCGCCGCTGGCGCTGGCGAGCGGAAGCACTGTTGGGGCATCCGCCGCGATGATGCAAGCGGCGCGCATCGCTCCCAAGAAAGTAATCATAGATACCGACCCCGGCACCGATGACGCCCTGGCAATTCTGCTGGCGATGAATTCGCCGGAGCTGGATGTGCGCGCGCTGACCGTCGTCCCCGGTAACGTGACCGCGCAACAGGGTCTGGAAAACGCGCTGAAGCTGGCGTCGCTCGGGAATCGCTGCGACATTCCTGTGGCGGGCGGTGCGCAGCATCCGCTGTTTCAGAAGCTGATCACGGCGGAGTTCTGGCACGGAGCGAACGGCTTGGCCAACGTGGAGCTGCCGGCGAGCAAATGCAAAGCCGATCCGCGTTTTGGGCCGGACCTGATCATTCAGATAGTTCATGCGGAGCCGCACGAGATCACGCTGGTGCCGGTGGGGCCGCTGACGAATATCGCGCTGGCGGTGCTGAAGGATCCTTCGATCGTGCCGCTGGTGAAAGAAGTGGTGATCATGGGCGGCTCGATTTCGGGCGGCAACGTAAACGCCGCGGCGGAAGCGAATATCTACAACGATCCGGAGGCCGCGCAAATCGTGTTTCAGGCCGGCTGGCGTTTGACGATGGTGGGGCTCGACGTTGGCAACCAGACGCTTTACGACCAGGCGCATCTGGACGTGCTTTCCAAAACGCACGGGCCGGAAAATGATTTCGCGGTGAAAGTTCTCGCGTACCTGATTGGGCTGGAGGCGAAATACGGCAACGCCGGCGGGACGCCGATGTACGACCCGCTGGCGGTGGGTGCGGCGGTTGACCCGGCGATCGTCACAACGCAGGCGATGCACGTGGACGTGGAAACGCGCGGACTTTTTACGCGCGGGGAGACGGTGGCGAACCGGCGCAATGCGATTGAACGAAACGTGCTGCACGGCGATCACTACGTGATCGAGGGCCTGGATTTCGTCAGCCCCAACGTGCAGGTTTGCACCGGGGTGAACGCCGGGAAATTTCTGGAGCTTTTGAATGCGCGGTTGGCGGGAAAGTAGTGCGGCAATTCGCCGAAATTTTGAGGGCTACGCGGATTCACAGTTCGCGCGTGTTTTGAATTTACGAAATTGGTTTCACGCTGAGGGGAGAGCAACAATGAAAATGTGGAAGAGTGTGGTCCTGGCAGTAACGCTCGTATTTTCTCTGTTTGCAGCTGCGAGCGTCCATGCGCAAACGTTACAAAACGGCGCGGTCCGCGGCACGGTGTACGACATCTCGCACTCCGTGGTGCCGGGAGCCAAGGTAATCCTCAGCAATCCGGCGACGGGGTTCAGCCGCAGCCAGTCCGTCGGCGCGGACGGCTACTACTCGTTCGATAACGTTCCGCCGGGCGTGTACAAGCTCCATGCAGAGGCCGATGGATTTGCGGCCAGCGAAATTACCGACATCCACGTGGAAGTTGGCGCGAGCCTGGTGCTCGATTCGACGCTGCCCGTCAAGGGACAGACACAGACCGTGACGGTGACGGCAGAGGCGGTGGGAGTGGTGGACACCTCCACGGCGGGCATCAACCAGGTGATCAATCAGAAAGACCTCGAAAACCTGCCGCTTTCCGGCCGCGACTACCGCGACCTGGCGGAACTGAGCTCTTCGGCACAGGTGGTGCCGGGTTTGCGCGGCGGCATTCGCTTGGGCGGCCAACAGAGCGATTACGCGTCGCTGGTAATTGACGGCCAGGACAGCTTCAACAATTATTTCGGTGAATTCTTCGGCTCGCTGGAAACGAAGAACTTCACGATTCCGCTGGAGTCGGTGGAAGAATTTCAAGTGGTAACCAACGGCTTCGCGCCGGAATTCGGCCACGCCACCGGCGGCCTGGTGAACGTGGTAACCAAGTCCGGCACAAACGAAGTGCACGGCGAAGCGCACGAGTATTATCGCGGGGGCAGCCTGACGGCCACGGATGCGTTGGGCAATCCACCGAATATTGACAATCAGAATCAGTTCGGCGGTTCCATCGGATTTCCGATTCACAAGGACAGGCAATTTCTCTACCTGGCGACGGACATCCAGAGGGAAAACGGCCCGCTGGCTACGAATTTCTGCAGCGGCATCTCGGCTACGGATTGCAACTCGGCGTTTGACCTGGCCTCGTTCACGGGGCCGGTGTTCGCGAATTGCACGGGTCCGGCATCGGCGGGCGGCAATTGCAACCCCGGGAATGCGACTACTCCCGGACAGATTCCGCTTCCGAGCGCGTCCACCACTGGATTCGCGCTACCGGCCGGCTGCTCGCAATCCCCCACGGTCGGGCAATCATTCCTGAATGCTTGCTTTGGAGTGAATTCGCTGGCGGATTTCCAGAAATCCAGCAATCAATACCAGAACCTGTTCACGATCCTGGGCCACTACGACTACCAGTTCAGCCCGGCGAACCACTTCAGCATCCGCGGATACGGGACCAGAAACCACACAAGCGGTTTCACCGGCGGCCTGGGACAGAACGAGATTCCGGCGGATTTCAGCGAAACGGAAAATTTCATCAATCAAGGCATCAGCGGCGTCTTTTCGCTGAATACAGTGCTGGGACGCAAGGTCAACGAAATCCGCGTGAGCGTGGAAGGCGAGACGCGCAAGCGGCACTCGAACGCTCCTGGAACGCCTACGATCCTGATCTGCGCTTTCGGACCATGCACGGCGGGCAGTAACTCCTCCAGCTATCTTTTCGGGCAGCGCTACTATCTGCCGATCAATGGCGACGGCGGAAAGCTGCAGGGCGCGGATAACTTCTCTTACTCTTTCGGCAAGCACGACATGAAATTCGGCGGCGACACGGACACCTATACCGACCGCAAAGATACCTTCGTCGGTTGGTCTTCCGGGCAGTACGAGTTCGATTCGCTGGCTGATTTCAATGCGGGGAACGCGCAGGCACTGATTCAGAACCTCGGTTTGAACGGAAAGCCGCTCTTCGCTTCCGGAACCCTGTACAACAACTACAACACCGCGCTGGGCCTCTACTGGCAAGACAAATGGCAGATCACTCCAAGACTAACGTTGACGTACGGTCTGCGTTGGGAAGGATCGTGGTATCCGCAACCGCAGACGGCCTTCCCCGGAAGCGAAACCTACACGGGGACGGGGACAGGCACCCGTGAGATTTCTATTCCTCAGCGCGTGCCGGATGATTTCAAGCAATTCGGCCCGCGCGTCGGTTTGGCGTGGAACGTCGGTTCGACCGAAGCTCCCACTGTGGTTCGCGCATCGTGGGGACTTTATTACGCCCAGATTCCATTGCTTTTCTTGCCCACGGCGGGCGGCGGCAGCACAGTCGGACTCTTCTGCTTTTTCGAACCGTCCTGCCTGCCGGGACCGCAATTCCCGTACCTTTTCCCGAGCACCACGACGCTGGGCGTCAACCAGCTTTGCGACACCCCGGATCCATCGAACGGAGTGGTCTATGGCTGCCCGGGGCCCAATCTGGTGGATCCGGATTTCCAGAATCCGCGAATTTCGAACTTGACGGCGGGCGTGGAACATACCTTCGCACACAGTTGGACCGTGACCGCGACATTCGCGTGGGTTAACTCCCAGCATCTGCGCACCGGCGGTTACGGCTCAGAAGAAGCATGGTACCGAAACTTCAAACAGTGCGGCGGCGCGGGTCAGCCGCCCGCGACGGACGCCTTCGGGCGGTCCATCCTTTGCGGCCTGCTGGATCCCACGCTGAGCATCTCCACCAACACGACCGCGAGCTACGCGCACGGCAACTACGAGTCGGCGGTAGTGAACGTCACCAAGCGTTTCTCGAACCACTTCCAGGTATTCGCGAACTACATCTGGTCGGAAAACAAGGACAATGGCGCGAGCGAACGCGATACCGACACTTACTTTGGCCAGCAGGATCCTTTCAACATCAATCTGGATTACGGCCGCAATGGATTGGACATCAAACATCAATTCAAGGCAGCCGGCGTGTACGATCTTCCGAAGGGCTTTTCGGTGAGTTCGAGCTTGATCGCCCACACCGGGGTCCCCTATCCGCTTTACCTCGACACCGACGTGAACGGGGACACCGTCGCCAATTCCGGCTACTCACACAATAACGACCGGCCGACGCTGACGCTCAATAACGGCAAGACGGTTCTACTGGATCGCTATCCATTCGACCAGCCCGGATTCGCGGAATGGGACGCGCGGTTGCAGAAGAATTTCACGCTGGGTGAGCGGTATGGCATCCAACTTTCGGGCGATTTCTACAACTTGACCAATCGCCACAACGTCTATTCGAACCCGGACACCAGCGCGACGATTTCCTACGCCGCAAATTGCACGCCCTGGGCGACTTTGTTCCCGGGGTCGGGGGCGCTGGGATCCAGTTGCACACCGTACACAGTTGCCAGCATTAAGGCAGCGGAAGTGGCGGCGGGTTATCGTCAAATCAACCAAGTTGCGCCGGGTAGCACGCCGTTTGCGTTCCAGGCAGGCGTCAAATTCATCTTCTGATGACTCTGAGGCCCCTGGGAAGAAGGCGGTTTTTGCAAGGTTTGAGCAGTTCCTTTATGCTGGCGGGCGGCTCGCTGATGGCGGGCCGCGCTGCCGGCGCTTTTCTTTCGTCTGCCGACGCCGCATCTGCATCCGTACCTGGGAGTCCCACCTTGCGCTGGCCTGAACCGATTGGCAGTCCCGTCCTCGATAGTTTGCGCCCGGTGATTGAGCATTCGCGCGACGTGCACACGCACGTGGAGAAGATCACGGAAGTGGCGGGATGGATGGCTTACGAGGATTTGCCCGTGCCGGAATACGCTTTGCCCTTCGGCATCGGTGAGCACGACAAGAACGTCGCGATTGATTTCATCATGACGTCGGACACGATTGATACGGCCTTCACCGATTTCACCACGCACGTAAAGTTTCAAACGGATTATGCCGGGCAGCATTGGTCGGATTCCGACGCCGAATTCGCGTGCCTGAAGCGCGCGATGGACAACGGCATTCCCATCCTCGATGGAAAATGGATGGCCAGCGTGACGCGCGCCGAATTGAACGGCATTTTTTCGGGCAACATCGAAATGCCCATGCTGGATGAAAAGCTGGCGGTGCTGCACCAGGTGGGGCCGGTGCTGGTGGAAAAATATAATGGACGGTTTTCGAACTTTATCCATTCGTGCTCGCCCAAATTGTATGAGCACGGCAACGGCATGGTGGACCGCCTGGTGACGGAATTCCCGCGGTTCAATGACGTGAGCCGGTACGACGGTCACGAAATCAAATTCTATAAGCTGCCGCAGCTGGGCATCTGGATGCTTTACGCCAACCTGCACAAATCCGACAATTTTCAGATTGAGGATCTGCCGACGATGACCGCTTTCGCGGATTACATTGTGCCGGTGGCGTTGCGCCTGCTGGGGATCACCAGCTACTCGCCGGCGCTTGAGCACGCTATCAATACCTATCAATTGATTCCGCGGGATAGCACGCAGGAAATCGAGATCCGCGCGCATTGTTTATACGCGACAGCGCTGCTGCGCGAGGAAATCAACAACATTCGCCCGAAGGATTTGCAGATCATCATTCCGCAGGTTGACGCGCGGCTGTGGACGCATTATCACACCACTTTCTGGCCGCACCATTTGACGCGCACGATCATGTACTGAACGCGGCGGGTTCGTGCCCAAGCGGGTAGCGCCGGGGAGCGGACAATCCAATGACAACGATTCGCCGATGCGTTTTTTGCAGCCTTGCGCTGTTTGCGGGCGCGGTTGGGAGCGTTGCGTCTGTACACGCGCAGGAAACGCGCGCCACGAAGGGCGCGGAGGCGGAGCGCAAAGTGATTATTGATCAGGATTGCGCGGGGCCGGGCGGCACGGACATGCAGGCGGTGCTGGCGTTGGTGCAATCGCCGGATACCGACGTGCTGGGAATTACGGTGGTGACTGGCGACGCGTGGCTCGCCGAAGAAGTGCAGCACACTTTGCGGCTGATGGAAATTATCGGCCGCACGGATATTCCGGTGGTGCCGGGCGCCGCGTTTCCGCTGGTCAACTCCAAGGAATATATAGCGCGCTGGGAAACGCTGCACGGCAAAGTGGTGTACCAGGGCGCGTGGAATTACGCGCGAGACGGCAAGGTCCACGGGCCGTGGGAAATTCCGCCGATGCCCGAAGGCGCGCCGACCACGAAACCGGCCAACGAGGATGCCGCGCATTTTTTGATTCGCATGGTGCATCAATACCCGCACGAAGTGACGATCTACGAGGGTGGACCGCTCACAAATCTGGCACTGGCGCAGGCCATTGATCCGGAATTTGCGTCGCTCGCGAAGGAACTGATCGTGATGGCCGGCAGCATTTCGCCGCAGACGGACGACCCGGAATTCACCATGACTCCGCGCCGCGAATTCAATCTGTGGATTGATCCGGAAGCGTCCAGCCGGGTGCTGCATGCGCCGTGGGCGCGCGTGGTGGTGACCACGGTGGATATTTCCGTGAAGACGCAGATGAGCAAAGAGCTGATCGCGCAAATCGGGAAAGGATCGTCGCCGGCGGCGCAGTACACCGCGAAATATGCGGAGCCCGGGTATTTGTGGGATGAGCTGGCGGCCGTCGCGTGGCTGGATCCGGCGATCATCACCAAGACGCACAAGATCTACATGGACGTTTCGATCGATCACGGGGCGTCTTACGGCGACACGCTGGTATGGAGCGAGGAGACGCGTCCGCATCTGGGCGAGCGCGAAGTGGTAATCCAGGATGATCTCAACAAGCAAAAATTCTACGACGAGTTTGTGGATTTGCTGACGCGCCCGGCGCCTGGCGCGCATGACGTGAAATAATGGTGGGACTGACCGGGGGATTTGTAGCGGTCTTCAGCCCCCATCGTTCCGCGCAGCAACATCGCTGGCGCACGGACGTCCGCCGCTACCGGCGCAAACTTACAAAGCGGGCGAGGCAAGCCTCGCCAAAGAGAAAGCGGCGGCGCGCCGCCGCACTCCACACGATTTTTCGCCCGCCATCGGAATCACGGGGTCGGAGATTGATTGCGATTGAGCGAGGCCAGGGCGCGCTTGTAGTCGGGATCGTCCGGCGATAGTTCCAGCGCTTTTTGGTACGCGGCGAGCGCTTTGAGGCGGTCGCCGCGCCGCTGGTAAATCGCGCCCATTTCGAAAAACGCGTCGGACTCTTTCGGGTTCACCAGCGTTGATTGCTGAAAGGCCGCGAGAGCGCCGTCGAGTTCGGATTGCTTCTCCAGAATTTTTCCCTGCACGTAGAGATATTCCGGATGGTAAGGCTCGCGCGCGAGCGCTTGGGTGATTGCGTCGCTGGCCTTAGCGATTTCCCCGGCGGAGTAGTAGAGCTTGGCAAGCTGCGAATAGGTGGCGGCGTAGGTGGGGTCCAGCGCAATCGCCTGATTCAGCAGGTCGAGCGAGCCGGCGAAGTCGTTTTTCATGGCCAGTTCGTCCGCCTGCTGCACCAGATGCTTGGCCTGAATCTTGTTTTCGTTGGTGGTGCGATCGCCCTGCGAGGATTTTTCGAACGCGGCGAGCGCCTCTTGCGCTTGGTCGTCCTGGCCGGCGCAGCGGTACGCGCGGGAGAGCAGGAAGAGCGTCTCGGAATCTGGCGGCGGCTGCGACGGCGATGCGGATTGCGCGAGGGGCGCCAGCGCGTCCACGGCCCGCGCGCAACGCTCTTTAATTTCGCCGGGCGCGGGAGTCTCCGGCGGACGCACCAGTATTTTCGCGAGTAACGTGCGGCCGAGCGGATTTTCCGGTTGCAGCTCAACGACTTTTTCCACGTCAGCCAGCGCGAGGGCGTCCTGATTTTGGTCGGAATAGATGTCCGCGCGCGTGTAATGCGCCAGCGCGTTCTTCGGGTCGCGCGCGAGAATTTTTGCGATTTGCGCGAGCGCGCTGGTGGCGTCACCTTTGGCTTTGTAGGCCACGGCCAGCCGGTTGCACGCGTCCACGTCCGCGGGATCGAGCGCCAGCGCGGCGTTCAAGTGCGCGATGGCCGCGTCGTAGGTTTGCAGCTGGATGTCCAGGTCGCCGAGGGCGGCCAGTGGCGCGGCGCTCCTGGAATGTTCTCGATGCGCTTGCTCCAGAATTCTTTTCGCCTCGTCGAAATTGCGGACACCGCGATAGGCCTGCGCCACGGCGATTTCGGCCTGCAGGTTGCGCGGCGCGAGGCGCAAGGATTCCTGGTAGCTGGCAATTGCGTCTGGAAATTTTCCGGCGGCTGCCTCGGCGCGGCCCTGTGCGATCAGCGCTTCGGCACGTTCCGACGATGGCGGCGGCTGTTGCGCGTGGTTCTGAGCCCGCGCGAATGAAGGTGAGACCGCGCATACAGACAGCAGCGCGAACACGACAAGACGAAATGCGACGCGATCGAGCGCTTCGCTGCGAAAACTACGACGCCGCATTTTCTGCGAGCTGCGCTGATCGGCGGCAAACATTCGCGGATTATAACATCCGGTAATGACTCAGCCCGATTCGGGATGCGCGCGACAGCGCAAAAATCGCGGTTTTTGCTTGACTCGCGCGATGCGGAGAACTATAAGCAGCGACGGCGTTAGCGGTACCCCACCACCGCAAATGATTCGGGGAAATAAGCTTCCGTTCAAATTTATCGCCCAAAAACCAGGGGAGTTGCCAGAACCATGCGCCTAAGAATGATTGGTCCGTTTATCGCCATCGCAGCGCTCGCGCTGACCACGCCGGGGCAGGCAAAACGAAAAGTGATCATTGATCAGGACGCGCGCGGCGCGGCCACCACCGATCAGCAATCCATCCTGATGTTCCTGCAATCGCCGAACGTGGAGACGCTGGGCATCACCGTGGTGAGCGGCGATATGTGGCGCGATGAAGAAGTGGCGCACACATTGCGCATGCTGGAGCTTACCGGGCACACGGACATTCCGGTTTATCCCGGCGCGGTGTATCCGCTGATCAATCGCATGGACATGATCGAGCGGTGGGAAAAGCTTTACGGCACGGTGCACTATCAGGGAGCGTGGAACGGCCATCGGCCGGGAATGAATTTGGGGGATGGGCTGCGCGGCAGGTATCATTTGCCGTTCGAGGTTCCGGACATCCCGGAAGGAAACCCGACGATCAAAGCGCAGACGGAGGACGCGGCGCATTTCATCATTCGCATGGTCCACAAATATCCACACGAAGTGACGATCTACGCCGGCGGGCCGATGACGGACATCGCGCAAGCGATCAGCCTGGATCCCGCGGTTCCGGATTTGGCGCAGGAATTGGTGGTGATGGGCGGGAGCATCGCGCCGGTGGTTCCGCATGACTGGATCGCGGAAAATCGCCGTGAGTTCAATTTCTGGTGGGATCCGGAGGCGGTGCACATCGTGCTTACTTCGCCGTGGCACAAGATCACGATCACCACCGTGGACATTTCGGTGAAAACGCGCATGACCAAGGAATTGATCGCCGAGATCGCGAAGTCCAAGAGCGCCGCGTCGCAATATCTGGCCAAATATGCAGACGAGGAATATATGTGGGACGAGCTGGCGGTGGCCGGGTGGCTGGATCCCGGCGTGATCACGCAGCAGACTCAGTATTATATGGACATAGACATCTCGCATACGGCAGGCTACGGAAACGTGCTGGTGTGGACTTCCGGGGCGCAGCCGGGACTGGGCGAGCAGCTCGTCAACATTCCCGAAGAGCTGAACAAAGAAAAGTTCTACAAAATGTTCATTGATTTAATGGCGTTGCCGCCAGCGAGCAGTCATGCGGCAACGGTGAAGGCGGCGGCAGCGGCGGGCGTTGGAAATTAAAAAGAATTGAGGCCACTTTGGATATGAACGCGAAAGCGGAAGTCGTGGGGATCGGCAGCTGCACGGTGGATTATTTCGCCATCGTGCCGCGCCTGCTTGGACCGGAAGAGAAAATCAACGCCACGCGCATGGAAATCCACGCCGGCGGCGTCACCGCCAACAATCTGACGCAGGTGGCGCGCCTGGGCGCGAGCACCGGCTGGCTGGGATTGATCGGCGACGACGAAAACGGCCGAATCATCCAGAAGGCTTTCACCGAAGATGGCATGGATCTTTCTGGAATCGAGGTGGTGAAGGGCGAACACTCTTCGCTCACATGGATTCCCGTGGACTCGGGCGGCGAGCGCTGCATTTACATGTTCCCCAACGTCACCGGAAAAATTACCGTGCACCAAGTGCTGGCGCGTTTCGCACAGCATATCCAGGCCGCCAAGCATTTCCATACGGAGGCCTCGCAGCTTCCCATCGCTCCCGTAAAACAGGCGATGCAAGTGGCGCACGACGCCAACGTGCGCGTGATTTTCGATCTGGATGTGGCGCCGAGCTTTTTCGCGGCGGCCAACCTGGGCACGCAGGACGAACTTTGTACCGCGCTACGCCTGGCGGATGTGCTGAAGCCCTGCAAAGCGGCGGCGCGCGAACTGACCGGCGAAGCCGACTACGAAAAGATTGCGCGGCAATTGCTGGGTCTGGGGCCAAAAGTCGTGGCGCTCACGCTGGGCGCGGACGGCTGCATCATCGCCGGGTCAGGCAAGATCACGCGCGTCCCGGCGCTGAAAGTGGATGTGGTGGACACCACCGGCGCGGGCGACGCGTTTATGGGCGGCCTTTCCTACGGCCTATTGCAGGGTTGGGAAAACGAGCGCGTGGGATTGTTTGCGAATGCTTGCGCGGCTTTGTGCTGCACGAAAGTGGGGGCGCGCGCGATGGCCAGACGCGACGAGGTGCTGGCGCTGATCAAGGCGCAAAAGCCGCAGGGCTCCGGCACATTTTGACGTAACAAGACTTCGTAACGAGCGACACAGTGCGTGTTCACCGCGCTGAGCACAATCGCCAGCGGCGCAAAGCGAAAGGAAATCATGTTCTCACCGGTTAATTCCAGCACGGCGCTCCTGATGATGGTGATTTCCGCGATTTGCTGGGGCTCGTGGGCCAATACCTACAAAGGCGTGAAGAATTACCGCTTCGAGCTTTTCTACTGGGACTACGCGGTGGGAATTTTTCTGGCGTCGCTGCTGTACGCATTCACGATGGGCTCGACGGCGAACGACCCCTCGAGCTTTCTGAATAATGTGCGGTCCGCGGACCTTTCCAACATCGGCTGGGCGCTGCTGGCGGGCGTGATTTTCAACCTGGCGAACCTGCTGCTGGTGGCCGCGATTGATATGGCGGGCCTGGCGATTGCGTTTCCCATCGGGATCGGCATCGCGCTGGTCGTGGGTACTGTGCTCAGTTACGCACAGCAGCAACGAGGGTATCTGCCGATGCTCGCCGCAGGCGTGGCCTGCGCCGTGGTGGCCGTGATACTCGACGGCAAGGCGTATGGAGAAATCAATGCCGGCAAATCCGCGTCGCGCAAAAGCATTCTCACCTGCATCGTTTCCGGCGTGCTGATGGGATTGTGGGCACCTTTTTCCACTCGCGCGCTGACGCACGGCCATACTCTGGGGCCTTACAGCATCGCGGTGTTTCTCACCGGCGGCGCGCTGCTTTCCTGCCTGTGGTGGAACGTTTATTTCATGAAGAAGCCGCTGGTGGGCGAGCCGGTGGCGTTCAACGGATTCTTTCGCGGGCCCACGAGCGGCCACGCGCTAGGATTGATCGGCGGCGGGATCTGGGCCACCGGGACGGTTTTCAATCTGGTGGCGGCGAATTACACGGGCGTCGCAATTTCGTATTCGATCGGGCAGTCGGCGCCGATGGTTGCGGCGCTGTGGGGAATTTTTGCGTGGAAGGAATTTGACGGCGCGAACAAGCGCGCGAAGGCATTTCTCGCGCTGATGTTCATTTTTTACGTGTTGGCGATTTTGTTGATCGCGCGGGCGAATACCGCGAGTTAGTTACAGCGGCGGACGGCGGAAGCCGCCCGTTGCCGCTTCGATTTTCGCGGCTACTGCCAGGACGGCTTCATCTTCCCAGGGACGGCTCACCACCTGCACGCCGATCGGCAGTCCTTCCGGTGAGCGGCCCACCGGAACCACCGCGGCTGGGTTTCCCAGCAGATTAAACCACTGCGAATAACTCATCGCTTTCAAGTAATTCACTTTTTGATCGCGAACCGTCCATTCGCGCTCGCCGTGGCGGAAGGCGGGAATGGCGCACGCCGGACAAAGCAGAATCGGAAACTGCTCCATCTCCCGGAGCAGCTTTTCGCGCAGCGCATCGCGGCCAATCAGCGTATTCAGCCAATCGCGGCCATCGAGCGCCGGACGCTGCGCCACGTTTGCGCGCCACGCGCGCAGCATCGGGCTCAATTCGTCTTCGCGCCCCTCAACCGTCGAAGCGAATGCCATTTGCACGCCGGGGCCGAACAAATTCCACCAGAGCTGCCAGACGCGGTCGAGATTTTGCGGGCGCCACGCCTCTACTTGAAAGCCTTGCTGGCGCAAAGCGTCGGCGGCCCGGCGCACGGCCACGGCGGTTTCCGGAGTGACGGGCGTCGCGCCGTCGTCCTCGAAATACGCGACGCGCAGGTTGCGGGTTTCCTCATCGCTCCAGCGGCGCAGGGGTACCGGCGCCGAAGCAGGGTCGCCTGGATCCGGTCCGGCCATCACTTCGAAGAGACGCGTGACGTCCGAGATTGTTCGCGCCATGGGCCCCACCACGCCGAGCTGCGCAAACGGCCCCGCGGACGCGGGATAGTGGCCGGTGGCCGGGACGCGGCCGGGAGTGGTCTTGAGTCCGCAGATGCCCACGAAATGCGCGGGAATTCTGATGGAACCGCCGCCGTCGCTGCCCACTCCACCGGCCGAACAGCCCGCGGCGATCGCCGCCGCCTCGCCGCCACTGGAGCCGCCGGGCGTGCGCGCAAGGTCCCAGGGATTATTGCTGCGGCCATAAAGAAGGTTGTCCGTTTCGTAGGCCAT
Organism: uncultured Acidobacteriota bacterium; assembly: GCA_963804655.1. Lineage (GTDB taxonomy): Bacteria > Acidobacteriota > Terriglobia > Acidiferrales > UBA7541 > Palsa-295. The sequence continues at coordinate 112,331 of CAWDRE010000009.1, forward strand.
CAAAAATTCGGGGCAATTGGTACTGCCGAGCAAAATCGCGCCCGCCGCGCGCAGGCGCGCCACGAGCGGAGCGTCTTCCGCCGCGACGTAGCCTTTGCGCAAAGCGCTGCCGCATTCGCAGGGCCAGCCGGCCACGTCCACCGAGCTTTTCACCGAGAGCGGCACGCCGTGCAGCGGGCCGGGCGAATCATCGCCAGCGCGGGATGCAAGCACGGCCTCCGCGGCTTGAGCCTGCCGGCGGGCGCCTGCTGCATCCACATGGACGTACGCGTTCAGCTTTGGATTCAGGCGCGCGATCCGCGAGAGGTGCGCTTCGACGAGTTCCGTGGCCGAGATCGTGCGCAGGCGAATATCTGCGGCCATCTCGACCAGCGAGCTGTAAACGAGGTCGTCCAAGTTGCAAGCCTCCGTGGGCGCGAGCCGCTGAGTCTAACATGCGGCGCGCGGGGTGCGAGAAGGCTGGCGCCTGCTGCGACCGGTCCGGGCTACACTGAAGATGCCGGGTGCTTTCTGCAATGCCCGGGCATGCCGGCCGCTGCATAACCTTTGCCGTCCACAGAAATGGGTGACTGGCCGTCTGGCGTACCTAATGCAAAAGTATTATTGACTCTCTCCCGACCGGGCGACAGAATCCCGGCTTTCCAAAGTAAAGAGCCGCCGAATCAACGGAGCACGCCACTTGCGAGCCTCAAACGTTCTCTTGACCGCTACTGGTGCGGGAAGCCGATGAAGCGCCTTACTTACCTGATGCTGGGCGCGCTGGTAGTGACGGCCGCTTACGTGTATGCATGGCCGTCGGCAAACGTGCCGTATTTCGGCGCGATCATTCTGCATTTGCTGGCGGGAATCGCGTTTCTGGTGCTGCTGATCTTCACGCTGCGTCCGATTTTGCGCGAGGGCGCGACGGTTTCGCGCCTGGGCTGGCCGGTGCTGGCCCTGGGCGGCATCCTGGGCGCCATTTTGATTTACACCGGCGCGCGGCGCGCGGATTGGCCGCTGCTTTATGCGCATATTGGCGCTTGCGTGGCGGGTTGCGCGCTGCTTTTTTCAGGATGGTCCGGCAAACGCGGATTCTTGGCTGGAGGCGTGCCAGCGGGAATTCTGCGCAGTGCGCTGTGCCTGGCGGTTGCCGCGCTGATTACGGCGGGCGCGTGGTGGTTGCGCACAGTTCCCTGGCAGGAATCGCACCGGATTCAGAATCCCGCGATTGCCCCGGCCACCATGGATAGCGAAGGCGACGGCCCGCAAGGCCCATTTTTTCCCAGCTCCGCGCAGACTGCCGGCGGCCAGCACATACCCGCGAGTTATTTCACCGAGTCGCAGTCCTGCCAGCGCTGCCACCAGGACATTTATAAGGAGTGGCAAAGCTCCGCGCATCATTTTTCTTCGTTCAATAATGCGTGGTATCGCAAGAGCATCGAATACATGCAGGACACCATCGGCGTGAAATCGTCGCGATGGTGCGCGGGTTGCCACGATCCCGCGCTGCTCTACAGCGGGATGTTCAATCGCCCGGTGCGCGAAGTGGAAAATACGCCCGCGGGGCAAGCGGGACTGGGCTGCATGATGTGCCATTCCATCGCGCAGGTGAAAAGCACGATGGGGCAGGCGGATTTCTTCCTGGAATATCCGGCGCTGCATAAAATGGCCGCGAGCAAGAATCCAATTGTGGTCCGGCTGCACGATTTTCTTACCAATCTGGATCCGGAACCGCACCGGCGGGTGTTCCTGAAGCCGTTCATGCGCACGCAGACGGCGGAGTTCTGCTCCACATGCCACAAAGTCCATCTGGACGTGCCGGTGAATCACTACCGGTGGGTGCGCGGTTTCGACGATTACGACAACTGGCAGGCCAGCGGCGTTTCGTTCCAAGGCGCGCGCTCGTTTTATTATCCGGCGAAGGGGCAGATGTGCGCGGATTGCCACATGCCCATGACGAAATCCGCTGACGCGGGAAATGTGGCGGGCTTGATTCATTCGCATCAGTTCCCTGCCGCGAATACGGCCCTGCCGACCGCGAATCACGACGAGGCGCAACTGAAGGCGACCGAAGATTTCCTTACCAAGGGCGCCATCAGCGTGGATATCTTCGCGATTTCTCCGGAAACGAAAGCGAAAGCTGCTGGCGGCGCGGAGGGCGCTGCGGCGAACGCGGGCACGCCTATCGCCGCTCCATCCATGCCCGGGCTGCAAACCACTTTCGCGGTGGGCGAAGAATCCGAAGCGGCGATTCCCGTGAACACGTCGCCGGACGCGGCGACGCCGATCGCGCTGCTGACCGCGCCGCTGAATCGCACCGGCGCGGACGTAAAGCGGGGCGGCACGTACCGAGTGGACGTGGTGGTGCGCACCCGCAAAGTGGGGCACTTTTTCCCCGGCGGCACGGTGGACGCGTTCGATTGCTGGGTGGAGCTCACGGCGACGGACGACAGGGGCCGGAGAATTTTTCAGAGCGGCGGCGTGGAAGATGGCGGCAAAGGCCCGGTGGATCCCGGCGCGCATTTTTACCGGTCGTTGCAGATTGATGGCCACGGCAATCCGATCAACAAGCGCAACGCCTGGGCCACGCGGTCGGTTGTTTACGTGCGGCTGATTCCACCCGGCGCCGGCGATACGATTCATTACCGCCTGCAGATTCCGCCAAACGCCGGGGACAAAATCCATCTGCAAGCGAAAGTGAACTACCGGAAATTCATGTGGTACAACACGCAGTTCGCGTTCGCCGGCGTGCGCGATCCCAATCAGAAGGAAGGCGCAGTGGCGCCGAATTATGACGATCAGCATTATTCTTTCACAGGCGATCCGGCGCAGCTCCCGGGAGGGAGCCAGGGGATTCCGAATCTGCCGATTGTGGTGATGGCGGAAAATAGCGTGGATTTGAACGTGCTCGCGGCCGATGCTCCGCAGCCGGCACCGAAAGTGGTTCTGAATCCCGACGACTGGACGCGCTGGAACGACTACGGCATCGGGCTATTCCTGCAGGGCGACCTTTCGGGCGCGGCGGGAGCGTTCGAAAAAATCACGCAAATGGCTCCGGCGAATTTCGATGGCTGGACGAACGTGGGGCGGGTGCGCCTGCAGGAAGGAAATCTGCCGGCCGCGCAGCAAGTGCTGGAGAAGGCGCTGGCGCTCAAGCCGGATCTGGCTCGCGCCAATTTCTTCTACGCGAAAGTGCTGCGGCAGGAAGGGCGGTACGAAGATGCCGCGCAGCATCTGCGCGCGGTCCTGGCGCAGTATCCGCGCGACCGCGTGGTGCACGACGACCTGGGCCGTATATATTTTCTGCAGCGGCGATATGATGACGCGCTGCAGCAATTCAATGCGACGATCGCCATTGATCCCGAAGACCTCGAGGCGAACTATAATTTGATGCTTACCTACACGGGATTGGGCAAGCCGGACGTCGCGGCGGAATTTCAGAAGCGTTACCTGCGGTTCAAGGCCGATGAATCCGCGCAAGCGCTCGTCGGGCCCTATTTGCGCATGCATCCGGACGATAATAACGAACGCCAGCCGATCCACGAGCACGTTTCCGAGACGTTTCTGACGGCAAAGAAGACCGCCGCTGGGGCCGTCGCGCCGAAATACGCAGTGCTGCTACATCACGCCAAGGAATCCGATTAATGACCTTCCGCTTGCATCGCACCTGGATAATCGCCGTGTGCGCGGCTACCGCGACGATCGCGCTGGGCGCTCTCGGTGCTGCAAAGAAACCTGCAACCGCGCCGCCGCAGAAAACCGCCGCGGATGCTGGAATCCGCTTCGAGGACATCACGCGCGCCGCAGGAATTCATTTCGTTCACTACAACGGCTCGTTCGGCAAAAAGTGGCTGCCGGAAACGATGGGGCCGGGCGTCGCGTTCATTGATTACGACAACGACGGCTGGCAGGACCTTCTAATCGTCAACGGAATGGATTGGCCAGGCCACGTCCGCAAACATTCCACACTTGCGCTCTATCACAACAATCACGACGGAACGTTCAGCGACGTGACGCAGAAGGCTGGGCTGGCGGTGGAAATGTACGGCCTGGGCGTGACCATCGGCGATTACGACAACGACGGGTTCGACGACATCTTCATCACGGCGCTGGGCCAGAGCCATTTATTCCACAACAACGGCAATGGCACGTTTACGGACGTCACCAAGCGCGCGGGCCTGGAAGGTCCGCACGAATTCAGCACCAGCGCGGCGTGGGTGGACTACGATCGTGACGGCAAGCTGGATTTGGTGGTCGCTAATTACGTGCAGTGGTCGCCGGAAACCGATATTTATTGCGCGCTCGACGGAAAAACGAAGTCGTACTGCACGCCCGAGGCGTATAAAGGCACTTCGGTGCGCCTGTGGCACAATCGCGGCGATGGTACGTTTGAAGATGCCACGCAAAAAGCCGGACTGTACGATCCCACGTCGAAAAGCCTGGGCGTTGCGATTCTGGATGCCAATCAAGACGGCTGGCCGGACATTCTCATCAGCAACGACACGCAGCCGAACAAGCTGTACATAAATAACGGCAACGGAACGTTTACCGAGAAGGGAGTTTCCGCGGGGATTGGCTACAGCGAAGACGGCATCGCGCGCGCGGGCATGGGCGTGGACGCCGCGGACTACGACCGCTCGGGCTATCCGAGCGTGGTGATCACGAACTTCTCGAATCAAATGATTTCGCTGTATCACAACGAACGCAACGGCCTTTTTGTGGACGAAGCTCCGCAATCGGAAGTAGGCCACGATTCCCTGCTCACGCTCGGCTTCGGCTGCTTTTTCTTTGATTACGATCTGGACGGCTGGCTCGATCTGTACGTGGCCAACGGGCACATCGAGGACGCGATCGAGCGCGTGCAGCCGCGGGTGCGCTTCGCCGAACCGCCGCACCTATTCCGCAATCTGGGCAACGGGAAATTCAGCGAGGTGACGCAATCGGCGGGAGCGGCTTTTGCTGCGCCGCGCGTGGCGCGTGGGGCGGCTTACGGCGATATCAATAATGACGGCGCGCTGGATCTTCTAGTCGGAACGAACGACGGCCCCGCCGTGCTTTTCCGCAACACCGGAACGACGAATCACAGCCTGCGCATCAAACTAGAGGGAACGAAATCGAATCGCGACGGCATTGGAGCGACGGTGCGCCTGACCGCGGGCAGCGATACGCAATCGAAGATGCTGCGCAGCGGGTCGAGCTACCTTTCCTCCAGCGAATTGATCCTGACGTTCGGGCTGGGTGCGCACACGCAGGCCGACGCTATCGAAATCCATTGGCCCAGCGGCCAAGTGGACCAGTTGAAAAACGTCGCCGCCGACCAGATCATCACCGTGAAAGAAAAAGAAGGCAGCATTGCTGCCAAGCCGCTCGCGAAACGGTAGAATACCCGGCATGTCCGGATTGAGGCTGGGATGACCCGTATCGCGCGCGCAGCGCTCTGCGCAGGCATCTTCGCTTGCGCACTCACCGGAGCCGGCCGCCAGACGCAGCAGTCACCGCCGCCGCAGCAACACGCTCATTCGCGCGCATCCGCCGCAAAAAACGCCGACGCCGCGGGCGAGCAGGAAAAGACCGACCCGCGCGCCGAAATCATCCGCGAAAATAATTTCGGCGTGGCGCTGATGAACCGGCAGCAGTTCGAACAGGCGCTCGGCAAATTCCAGCGCGCCTGCATCCTGGATCCGCAGACGGACATTGGGTGCCTGAACACCGGAATCGCGCTGCTGAATATGCAGCGTTTCGAAGAAGCGCGCCAAATCCTGGAAAAATCCGCGCAACGCAATCCGCGTGACCCGCACGCCTGGTTCAATCTGGGCCTGCTCGAGAAAGCCACGGGAAACGCGGAGGCCGCGGTCGCCGATTTCCAAAAAGTGGCGGCGCTGGATTCCTATGACGCGGACACGCAATATTTTATCGGGCTCGTTTATTCTCAGCAGCAGCAGTATGACAAAGCCATCCCCGCATTCCAGCGCGCGCTGGCGCTGAACCCCTTCCAGGTTTCGGCCGAGTTTGGCCTGGCGCAAGCATTGCAGCGTACGAATAAGACCGCGCAGGCCAAGGAACATTTCGATCGCTTCCAGCACATGACGTCGCTGAAGCTGGGCAAGCCCGTCAGCTTTATTTATGGCGAGCAGGGAAAATATTCGCTGGCGGAAATCATGCAGCCCGCGCCTGAGCCGGTGCCGCTAGCCATGCCGGTGCATTTCGTCAACGTCACGCTCGCTGCGAATTTGCCGGAGTTTGCGGCGCGCGCGGCCGCCGCCGGGCCGCAGCCCGCAACGAACGACACGGCGCCGGCGGATGGCAGAACGGCGCCGCGCAAATCGCGAGCCGGGAAAATGGCCGCGAGTGATCCTACTACCGCCCTGGGGCGTTTTCTGGGCAGCGGCGCTTGCATCATTGATTACGACGGCGACGGCAGGCCCGACATTTTCCTGGTGGATGCCGACGGGCGCGGAGACGCCGCGCTATACAAAAACGCCGGCAACGGACGATTCGAGGATGTTACCCGCGCCGCCAAACTGGAAATTCACGGGCAAGCCCTGGGCTGCGCCGTCGGCGATTATGACAATGACGGCAAGCCCGATCTCGCCGTCACCATCAACGGCGGCGTGATGCTTTTCCACAACGAGGGTAACGGAACGTTCAAGGAGGTGACGGAAGCGGCCGGGCTGAAGACCGACCCCCAGCCGGACGTGCTGGCGCTGGGCGTCACGTTCATTGATTACGACCACGACGGAGACCTTGATTTGTACGTTACGCGCTTCAACGCGTTCTCCCTGGAGAATCCCGGCCAGCCTTTTGCCTTCGCGAACGACGCCACGCCGCCAGGAAATATTCTGTGGCGCAACAATGGCAACGGAACTTTCACCGACTGGACCAGTCAAGCGGGACTCGCGGGAAGCGGGCCGTCCGTTGGAGCGATCGGCAGCGACATCAACAACGACCGCGCGATTGATTTTGTGGTGACTGGCTGGCAGAAGTCGCCCGTGGTGTATTTGAATCCGCGCGAAGGGCTATTCCGCGCCGAAACGCCGTGGTCGAGCGATATGCCCGCGCCCACGGCCGGAGTCGTCGCGCTCGATTTCGATAAAGACGGTTGGATGGACTTGGCATTCACGCACTGGGGCGCGCCGGGGCTGAGCCTGTGGCGCAACGTCCAGGGAAAATCGTTCGAGCGCGTGACGCTGCCGGACCTGGAATGGATGCGGGCGTGGGGCGTCGCGCCGATTGATTACGATGATGACGGCTGGATGGATCTGGTCGCCGTGGGCGAGACGTTCAACGGCGAAGGGCACATCGTGCTGTTGCGCAACGAGGGCCAGGCCGGATTTCGCGACGTCACCGCGGCCACGGGCCTCGACAAAGTGGCGCTGCACAATCCGCGCGGCGTGATCGCCTTCGACTTCAATGGCGATGGCGCGAGCGATCTGCTGATCACGCAAAATAACGCGCCGCCGGTGCTGCTGAAAAATGAAGGCGGCAATCGTTACAACTGGATCCGCATCGGCTTCAAAGGCGAGAACGACAATAAATCCGGCATCGGCACGAAAGTGGATTTATATGCCGGAGCGTCGCGCCAGAAATGGGAAGTTGCAGGCGCGTCGGGTTACCTGGGCCAGGGGCCAACCTCGATTGTCGCGGGCCTGGGCGCCGAGCGTGGCGCGGATGTAATACGGCTGCTGTGGCCCACCGGCGTGCTGCAGGACGAAATGGAAATTCCCGCATACAAGGACGAAATCGTAACGGAAATCGATCGCCGCGGAAGCTCGTGCCCGATTGTATTTGTTTGGAATGGCGACAAATTCGAATTTCTCGCGGACATGATCGGTCCGGGGATCGTTGGGCACTGGACCGGACCGAATCAGCGCAATATTCCCGACCCCGATGAATATCTGAAAGTGACAGGCTCGCTGGTGCAGCCGCAGGACGGCAAAATTCATTTTCGCATGCTGGAGCCGATGGAGGAGCTCGATTATCTGGATCAAACGCGATTAATCGCGGTGGATCATCCGGTGGACGTGGAGGTTTATCCCAACGAGCGTTTTGCGAGCGAGCCGCCGTTTCCGAAGTTCAAAGTAATCGCGAGCCGCGGTGCGCATCTTCCGGTGGGCGTGTGGGACGACCACAGCCGCGATTTGCTGCCGCTGCTGCGCGAGGCCGATCACAGGTATGTGACGAATTTCGCGCTGGCTCCTTACGCGGGTTTTGCGGAGATGCACTGGATCGAGCTCGACCTTGGCGACTGGGATCCCGCGCATCCGCTGCGTTTATTGCTCGATGGGTTCACCGATTATTTCAGCGCGAGTTCGATGTACGCCGCCTGGCAGGCGGGAATCACGCCGGTGCCGCCGTACGTGGAAGCGCTGGATGATTCCGGCAAATGGGTGCGCGTGATTGACGATATGGGCTTCCCTGCCGGCCTCTCGCGCACGATGGTCGCCGACCTCACCGGCAAATTGCCGCCAGGAACGCGCTCCATCCGCATCGTCACGAACCTGCGAATTTATTGGGACCGCATTCGCGTGGATAATTCGCCCGAGGACGTGCCGTTCACAGTGACCGAAGCGCCGCTGGCGGGCGCGAATCTGCATTTCCGCGGTTACCCGCGCGTGGTGGAAGGCAATCCCAAAAATGATTTGAGCTATGTGTACGAGGACGTGAGCGCCACCGGGCCGTATTCGCGGCAAATCGGAAATTACACGCGTTATGGCGACGTCCTCGATTTGGTGCGCAAAACCGACGACAAATATGTGATCTTCGGCTCGGGCGATGAAGTGGCGGTGGATTTCGATTCGACGCATCTGCCGGATATTCCCGACGGCTGGACACGCGATTATTTCTTCTACGCCGACGGATTCGCCAAGGACATGGACTTTTACGCCGCGCACGGCGATACCGTCGCGCCGCTGCCCTTCCATACGTCGCTGCCGTACCCGTACCCGAATGGCGTCGCGTACCCCGAGGATCCAGCGCACCTGAAATATATGCTCGATTACAATACTCGCGGCGTGGCGGGCCCTGCCGGCGATAGCTTCCAATTCAACTACGTCAAACCTCAAAAATAAGCAAAAACTGGGAACGTGACCGCGCGATGCGGACCGGGGGCTGTTGCGCTCGTTTTGCCCCGTGGTTGCGGGCCAAAGCGGGGATAGTTTGGCGCGAACTCGACCACGGCTGGATGTGCCGGCCGCTTGATTGGCGCGGAATAGCGTGATAATTTCGGTCTTTCGATAATGGTAAGCACTCGCTGCAAATCACCTGACGATGTCGCAGTCTAGTTCAAACGTCCAAATTTCGAAAATTGCCGGGAGCGCACGAGACGCTTCCACGCCCTCGCGCGAGCCGGTCTTCTGGCGCGTGGAAGGCAGCCTGCTGAACCTGACGGCGGTGCGCCCGGTGGGCTTCTTCGCGTGGAATTCGCAAAGTTTCCTCCAGCGCTGGACGCGCCGCGGGGCCATGGCCACTCTCGCGATCGCGCGGCCGTTTCTTTATGTGACCGATCGCGTCTTCGCCACGCGGCTGCTGCACACGGTGCTGCGCGGAGTGAGCCGCGACCGCCTGGACCTGCTCGGCGAGGAATTCTTCGAATATTTTCTGAAGCCGCGACTGAAAGAGCGCGGCATCGCCAAACTGAATGAAGCGGTGGCGGCGGGCGGCGAGATTATCCTGGTAAGCCAGGGACTGGACCACATCATGCGCCCGCTGGCGAAGCATCTGGGCGTCGCGCGCATCATTTCCAACCGCTTGGATTTTCGTGAGGGCATTGCGACGGGACGCCTGCTTGAGCCGGTGATTCGCCCGCGCGGCGCGTTTGCGCGATTCACTGAAGGACAGCCGGACGGCCGCCTCTCTCGCGAAAAATTGATCAAGGTACTTGGCTTCGAGAAAAATCCCGAAGTATTGGACGACGCGATTCACCCCGCCGGACGCCCAGCTCCGAAAGTTTACACTCCGGTGGTGCACTTCGAATCGCGCAACGGCCGCGCGCCGCTTTCCATCCGCGAGACTCTGCGGGGAAAGAATATTTTGCTGATTGGGGCCACCGGATTTATCGGCAAAGTGTGGCTGGCTAATCTGCTCAGCGATCTTCCGGATATTGGCCGTATTTACCTGCTGGTGCGGCACAACCGCGCGGCCACTTCGCTGCAGCGTCTGCAGCGCGTGATCGAAGAATCGCCCGTGTTCGAGGGGCTGGCAGAGCGCCACGGCGAGCGTTTTGCGGAGTTTCTGCGCGAGCGGGTCGAAGTGGTTGATGGAGACGTGAGCCAACCGGGGCTGGGGTTCGCCTCGGAAACCCGGCAGCGCCTGGCGCGTTCGCTGGACGTGATCGTCAACAGCTCGGGGCTGACGGATTTCAATCCCGACTTGCGCGATGCGCTGGGGACGAACGTGCGCGCCACCGCGTACGTGCTCGATTTCCTGCGTGAGTGCGAGCATGCTTCGCTGCTGCATCTTTCCACCTGCTACGTTGTAGGCCAGCGCGATGGCCGCGTGCTGGAAGAGCTGCCGCGAAATTACACGCCGCGCGGACTGAAGAATTATGACGCGGTTAAAGAATGGGAGTCGCTCGAGAATTTCGTGCGTGAAACCGAGGCGCGCGCGGAATCCGCGGAAGTGACGGACGAGCTGCGCCACGCCGCGCAGAAGAAAGAACACGCCGCCAAGGATTTACAAGGCGCCGCGCTGGAAAATCAAATCCGCAAGAATCGCGTGCGCTGGCTGCGCCAGACGCTCACCGACGCCGCGTCGCGTCGCGCCATCGAACTGGGCTGGCCCAACACGTACACGTTTACCAAGAGCCTCTCCGAATCGCTGATCCGCAATTTCCTGGACGCCAATCCTGGCGCGGCGATCGCCGTGGTGCGTCCCGCGATCGTGGAATCTTCGCTGGAGAAACCGTTTCTCGGATGGAATGAGGGCATCAACACCTCCGCCTCGCTTTCCTATCTGCTGGGAACATTTTTCCGCCAGCTGCCCAGCAACGAAACAAAGTGCCTGGACCTGATCCCCGTGGATCTGGTCTCGCGCGGCATGACGCTGATTTCCGCGGCGCTGGTGGCTCGCCGCCACGAGCGCGTGTACCAGCTGGCCACGTCGGTGGCCAACGCCTGCAACATGCGCCGCTCGATCGAGCTGACCGGCCTGGGGCATCGCAAATTCTATCGGGCGCAAAATGGCCTGGAGCACCGCCTGCGCCTGAAATTCGATGCGATTCCGGTTTCGAAGACGCGCTACGAAGCGCTTTCCGCTCCGACGCAGAAGGCCATCGTGCAGGCGATCAATCGCACCGTGGAACCGTTCGCGTCGCGGCCGCCGCTGGCGCGCCAGGAGCGCGAGCTGGAAAAAGTGATCAAGCTGATTTCGCTTTTCGAGCCCTTCATTCTGCACAACGACCACGTTTTCGAAGCGGCCAATGTCGAAAGGCTCAGCGCCGCGCTTCCCGCGAACGAACGCGCCGATTTCGGATATGACGCCCGCGCGCTGGACTGGTGGGATTATTGGATCAACGTGCACATTCCGGCGCTGCGCAAGTGGTGTTATCCTCTCATCGAAGGGCGTCAACCGGAGGCTCGTCCCCGCCGTTCCGTCCCGCTGGAAACGCGCACGGAAGCCAGCGCCGCGGGAGCAGCGGGCGCAACTCCGGCGGCGCCGTCCTGACATTCAATCACTGTGGCCATCCTCCTGACTGGTTCCACCGGATACATCGGCGCGCATATAGCGTCGAATTTGCTCACGGGTTACAGCGATCCGTTGAACCTGCTGGTGCGCGCGCGCGATCCCCAGGAGGCGCATGAGCGCCTATGGCGATCGCTGCAGCTGCATCTGGATTTTCCGCGCTTCGAAGAGTTCCTGAGTTCGCGCATCCACATTTTTCGCGGCGACCTTACCGACGCGCATTTCGGGCTGGCGGACGACGACTATGCGCGCCTGGTGGGCAGCACCGATTCGATCATTCATTGCGCGGCGTCTCTGAACCGCAAATCCGAGAAGAGCTGCCTGAACGTGAATTTGCGCGGGACGCTGGAGGTGATACAGCTGGCCACGCGCTCGCGCGACCAGCACGGATTGCGCCGGTTCAGCCACGTGAGCACGGTCGCAGTCGCCGGGCAGCGCGCGAATGAAGTGATCCAGGAAGACACCGCGATTGATTGGAATCGCTCGGACTACGATCCCTACGCGCGCACCAAAAAATTCTGCGAGCACATGGTCCGCCAGCTGCTGCCGGACGTTCCGCGCACGATTTTCCGCCCGAGCATCGTCCTGGGCGATAGCCGCCGGCCGGAGACGAATCAATTCGACATGGTGCGGGCGTTTGTATTTTTGGCGGGGCTGCCAGTGCTGCCTTTCCGCCCGGAGGACCGCATTGACATCGTTCCAGTGGATTTTGTAGCCGATGCCGTCGCGACGCTGCACCAGAAAGATAAGCCGCAGCACGAGATTTATCATTTATCCTCCGGCCGCGAGTCGGAGACTTTCGTCGAACTGACCGATTCGCTCGCGAAAGCACAGGGAAAGCGCGGCCCGATGTTTGTGCCCAGCTTCGAAAAGTCCACCTCAAAGATGGTGAATGCCTTGGCTGGACGCGCCGGCAAGCTGGGCGGCCTGGCGACGCTGCTGAAAGTGTTTCTGCCCTATCTGGTGTGGAATACGGTGTTCGATAACACGCGCGTGGTGGAAGAAATCGGCCGGCATCCGGCGCCTTTTTCGCAGTACAGCCTGCCGTTGCTGCGCTTCAGCCGCGAAAATCATTTCGTTTATAAATACCGCGAGTGGCCTTCGAACGCATCGGTGAATGCCGCGGCGGCGGGCGGCGCAAGCGCGAGCGCCGGCACCGGCACCGGCACCGGCTTAGCCGAGGAGCCCCGGTCATGACCGATCTGCTGCTTGAAACCTGGGTCAGCGGCCTGATCGAACTGAACAAGTTCGAGTGGATGCTGGGCGCGGGCGACGCGTGGAAGCCCGGGACGAAGCTGAAGCTTCTTTTTGCCGGATACAACGGCACGCGCAACACTGGTTCCGACGTCCGCGTGGAAGAAATGATGCGGCAGGTGCGGCGGATCCTCGGCGACGAGAATCTGGCGCTCAGCGTGATGTCGCAGGATTTCAATCTCACGCAGGGATATTTTGGGGACGCGCGACAGGTGCACCTTCCCGACGTCTTCCCGCCGTTTTTGCATTCGGAAGTGCGCCGCAACGACGGCGTGGTGGCCTGCGAAGGCTCGATGTTCAAAAGCAAATTCGCGAATGCGCTTACCACGATGATGATCGGCGCGCTGGGAATCGCCTCAGCGCAAAATAAATTGAGCATTGCGTATGGAGCGGAAGCGGGACAGATGGACACCGTGCTGCAGAAAATGTGCAGACGTTATTGCCGCGATTCGCTGGTGATTACGCGCAACGTGGAATCGCAGGCGGTGCTCGGCAAACTCGGTGTGCCCACCGAGTTGGGAACGGATACGGCGTGGACCTTCGAGCCGCTCGGCTCCGAATATGGCCAGAAAGCGCTGCGCGATGCCGGTTGGGACGGGGTCACGCCCGTTCTCGCCGTCTGCCCGATCAATCCTTTCTGGTGGCCGGTGAAGGCGTCACTTGCGAAGTGGGTAGCGCACTCGGTGTCCGGCGCTTACAAGAAAAGCTATTACCGGACGATTTATTTTCATCGCTCCGGCGCGCAGGTGGACGACGCTTACGAGAAATATCTTTCGGAGATGGCGGCGGGGGTGGCGAATTACCGGTCGTCGCGCAAAGTGTTTCCCGTCTTGATTGCGATGGAAATGCTGGATCGCGACGCCTGCGAGCGCGTGGCGCAAAAGCTGGGCGGCGCTGCGGTCTTCGGGTCCGACAAATTCAACATGTACGAGCTGGTGAGCATTTTGCGCGCCGCCGATCGCGTGCTTTCGTCGCGCTATCATGCGATTGTCACGTCCATGCCAGCCGGGGTGCCTTCCGCCGGCGTGACCATGGACGAGCGCATTCGCAACTTGATGCGTGAGCGGGGCCACGAACACCTATTGATGCGCGTGGATGAGCCGGAGCTCGCCGACAAGATCGTTGCTGCGCTGCGCGCGCTCGATTCCCAGGCGGCAGAAATTCGCGACGCGATGGGCCAAACCGTTGCGCGCAACCTGCAGCTGATGGCGCGCATGGGTACTTATTTTGAAGAGCAAGTAGCGCGACGCTATCCGCAATTTCCCGTGCGTGCGGGAGTGCTGGGCTGGGAGGATTATCTTCCGCCGCTCAGCCCCGCGCTGGTGAAACTACTCGAGACGTATAGTGGAGTGCTGGCGGGATGACGTTTCTGGAACAAATTTTCGAACGCCTGCAGCGAGCCGGCGCTGCGATTCTGGTCCGCGAAATTCGCGACGGCAAGTTTGTTTCGGCGACTGGCGGCGAATTGCTGGCTATGACGCAGCAGGCGCGCGACTTTTTAGCCGGACGCGGAGTACAGAGGGGCGAACGCTGCGTGCTACTCGCGCCGAACACCATCCGCTGGATCGCGCTGGACCTGGCGTTGATGGCCGAAGGCGTGATCGTGGTGCCACTGTACGCACGTCAGGCGCCGGCGGAACTCGTCAGCATGATGAAGGATTCGACGCCATCGCGCATTTTTTGCCACGATGCGCCGCTCGCCGCGGAAATTAAAAAGCTCTGGCCGCAGGCGCCGCATATTTCGCTGCTGGAGAGCGTGTTCGTTGGCGACTCGAATGCTCCCACAGCCGCGGCCGCTTCTCCCGTGCCACCGCGACATGCGGATGATGCGGAGCCGGTGACTATCATCTATACGTCCGGAACGTCCGGGGAGCCGAAAGGCGTGGTGCTCAGCGCCGCCAACATCACTTTCATGCTGAGCTGCACGAACGGGCGGCTGGACCTGCTGATGGGCGCGCGCAGCGAGCCCGAGCAGGTTTTTCAGTACACGCCATTTTGTTTTGCGGCCTCGTGGATCGTGCTTTTGACGGTGCTCTCGCGCAATAGCGTCCTGACCCTTTCCACCGATCTCAGCAAGCTTTCCGACGAATTGAAACTTGCCTCTCCGGAATATTTCTTGAACGTGCCGACGCTGCTCGAACGCGTCCGCGCACGAATTCAGGAATCGGTGAAGGAGCGCGGCGGCGTGGCCAATGCGATTTTCCCGCGGGCGCAGCGAGCGTTCATGCGCCGCCAAAACAAGCAGAGCGCGTTTGGCGATTTTCTCTGGCTGGCTCTGGCGAACTCGCTGATGTTTCCCGCGATTCGCAAGAGCATCGGTCCGAACCTGAAGGCTTTGATCTGCGGCTCCGCGCCGCTTTCCGTCGAAACCCAGCTTTTTTACACGATGATCGGCATTCCCGTGCTGCAGGCCTATGGGCTCACGGAAACCACCGCCATTTGCACGGCGGATGATCCTCGCGCCGTCGTGGCAGGACGCGTAGGGCCGCCGATGCCTCGGGTCGAAATGATGCGCGCGGACAATGGCGAAATCCTGGTGCGCGGCCCGAATATTTTTGCGGGATACTGGCAACGTCCCGCGGAAACCGCCAAGGCGCTCGAAGGCGGATGGTTTCACACCGGCGATGTGGGAGACGCGGATGAACACGGAAATTGGCGCATCACCGGACGCATCAAGAATTTGATCATTCTGAACTCCGGCCACAATGTGGCTCCTGAGCCGCTGGAGGAAACGTTGGCAGAGCTTTTGCCCGAAGCACAGCAAGTGGTGCTGATCGGCAATCAGCGCAGTTTTCTTGCGGCGCTGGTAACGCCCACGGGCGCGAATGGCCTTACCGACGCGCGCATTCAATCCGCGATCGAGAACGTGAACGCGGGGCAGCCGCACTACAAACAAATTCGCGCGTTTCATATCGTGCCGGAAGCTTTCACGATCGAGAGCGGCTTGCTGACGACGATGGGCAAACTGAAACGCGACGCGATCACCGCGCGATTCGCCGGCGAAATCGAAGCTCTTTATCAGAAGAAGGCTTCATGAAAAGTTTCCAGGGCAAGACACTTTCGTGGCAAGTGTTTGATGGCGCGATCGAACTCACGCTCGATCGCGCGCCGTGCAATGAAATCGGGCAAGACACTTTGGCGGATTTGGAACAATTCATCGCCGCATTGCCGGCGCTGCAACGCGATGCGCATGCGCTGATTATCGCCAGCGCGCGAAAAGAAGGTTTCTGCGCGGGGGCCGATCTGCGCGAGCTGTATCGTGTGGGACAGCCCCTGCGCGAGGCCGAGAAGCTCACGGGCTTGCACGATTTTCTGGAGCGCATCCACGGAGTGATGAACGCGCTGGACGAAGCGCCGCTCACGACCATCGCCGCAGTTCACGGCGTCACCTTCGGCGGTGGATTCGAGCTTGCGCTGGTGTGTGATTTGATCGTTGCCGACAAAATGACGCGATTTTGTTTTCCGGAATTGCGTTTAGGCCTGATTCCCGGTTTTGGCGGCATTCCGCGCTTGAAGCGCGACCTTGGCAACGCCGTGGTGCGCGATTTGCTGCTCACCGGGCGCAGTATCAATGCGACCAAGGCGCAGGCCGTCGGGCTAGTAAGCCAAGTTGTGGCGGAAGGCGACGCGCTGCGCGTGGCCCGCGCCACCGCCGCGCAATTGAAGAAATTCGATCGCGCCACCGCCGTCGCCGCGAAGCATTTCATCAAGCCGATTCCGCGCGAAGAGCTGCGCCGCGAAATCGAGATTTTCTGCGAGCTGTTTACGCGCCCGGCCGTGGACGCCGGCCTGCGCAAGTTCGTCGAAAGCACGGATGCGTTGCCCTATCTTCCTTGACACGACCTGCAGTGAACGCTAGGCGTTAATAATGCTCCGTGTTACTATCAGCGTGTGATCCGCAGCTTTGCTGATGCCGACACCGGAACATTCTGGGTAACTGGAAGAAGCCGGCGAGTTCCGGCGAACCTCCGGCAATCTGCGCTGCGAAAGCTCTTGATGCTGCACAGCGCTGCGACATTGGATGACCTGCGGATTCCTCCGGGGAACAGGCTCGAACCGCTGAGGGGTGATCGCAAGGGGCAGCACAGCATTCGTATCAACGACCAATATCGAATCTGTTTCGTTTGGCGCCAGGACGGGCCGCAGGAAGTGGAAATCACGGATTACCACTAACGAATTGAAGTCGGGAGCGACAATGAGAGCTATGAGAAAACATCGGCCAGGGGTGGTGGCCTGGAACATTCATCCCGGCGAAATACTGCGTGAGGAGTTTTTGAAGCCTTTGAAAATGTCGTCCTACGAACTTGCCAAGAACTTGCACGTACCCGCGCCGCGCGTCAACGACATCGTCCTGGAAAAACGCGGGATCACGGCCGATACGGCGATACGGCTGGCCAGATTCTTTGGAACCAGCGAGGATTTCTGGATGAATTTGCAGGCTTCCTTCGAAGTACGCGACGCCCGCCGCCGGCTGGCCAAAGTGATTGAACGTATTCAACCGCGGCGGCGGACCAAAGCCGCCTAGGTGCCAATCCGAACTCACTGAATTTGTGGCAAGATAGAAAAGATGAGCACACTCCAAAATACGACCGATGAAGTCCTGCGTTTGGCTGCCGACCATTTCAAGGTTCCGAAGGAGCAGCTTGCGCCCGACGACGACTTCTTCAAGAAGCTCGGGATCAATAGCCTTCAGGCGCTCGACCTTCTGACGCGCATCGAACAGCATTTCCAGATCGAGCTGCCCGATTACGAACTCCAGGGTGTCAGCGACTTCCGAACTCTCGCCGAGCGGATTCAATCACGCCTGTAATGCTGGACCTCCGACAATACAATTCGCTGGGCGCTGCGCTGCGCGCGGCTTTGGATCGCTGGCCTGACGAAATCTGCTTGATCGAGGCGGATCGCGATCGGGAGAATGCGCGCCTGACCTATCGCCAATTCAAGGAAGCGGCCTTGCCGCTGGCTCGGGCTCTGCAATCCGCGGGATTGCAGAATGGCACGCGCGCGGCAATCATCATGACCAATCAGTCGAAATGGCTGATTTCGGCTTACGCGATTTTCTTCGGCGGCGGCGTGTTGGTACCACTCGATTACAAACTTACCCCTGCAGAGCAAGTGAAACTTCTCGCGCACTCCCGCGCCGAATTCCTGGTGATCGAATACCATCTCTGGCGCGGAATCGTGCAGGCCGAAGAATTCAAGAACCTCGCGGCGCACGTCGTGCTGGTGACTGAGGCCCCGCCGGGCGCGGACCTCGGGGGCGCGAAACGTTGGGAAGACTTCCGCGAATCCGGCGAGCCGGTGTTCGTTCCGCGCGAGCGCAAGGACGACGCATGCATCGTGTACTCGTCGGGCACCGGCGGGCGCCCCAAAGGCTGCGTTTTGACGCACGACAATTACCTCGAGCAGTGCGTCGCATTGACGTCGCTCTATCCATTCTGGCCGGGGGTGCGTTACCTGAGCGTTCTGCCGACGAATCATGCAATCGATTTCATGGTGGGATTCATCGGTCCGTTCACGTGCGGCGCGGCTGTGGTTCATTTGCGCACGCTGCGGCCCGAATTCATTCGCGAAGCGTTCACCAAGTACAAAATCACTTACATGGCGCTGGTTCCGATGGTCCTCAAAAATCTTGAAAAGGGGCTGAGCCAGCGCTTCGCGGACTTGCCGCCGGCGAAACGCTCGATGCTGAATACGCTTATCAGCGCGAACCGCGCGCTGACGCGCCGCCGGCCGCACCTGCAAATCAGCCGGGCGCTGCTGCCGCAAGTGCACAAAGCTTTTGGCGGCGAACTTCGCGCGCTCTTCGTCGGCGGCGCATTCACGGAACCCGCCACGCTGCAATTTTTCTACGATCTCGGCATTCAGGTCGGGAATGGCTACGGTTGCACGGAAGCCGGGACGTCCATCACGTTGAATGACTTCAAGCCATTTCGCGCCGATACTGTGGGCAAGCCGCTGCCGGGGATGGAAGTGAAAATCGTGAATCCCGACGCAGAAGGCATCGGCGAAGTAATCGTGCGCGGCAAAACTGTCATGGCTCGCTATCTCGACGACCCCGAAATGACCGCGGAAACGATCGTGGATGGCTGGCTGATGACCGGGGACCTTGGGCGATTCGACGCGACCGGCCACCTGCAACTCTTCGGGCGCAAGAAAAACATGATCGTCACCGAAGAAGGCAAAAACATCTATCCGGAAGATGTCGAAACCTATTTCGAAGGGCTGCCGGTAAAGGAATTCTGCGTTTTCGCGGCGAACTATCTTTGGCCCGCGCGAACGATGGTGGGCGAGCAACTGGTGCTGGTTCTGCACCCGGACGCGGGCCAGACGATTAGCGAAAGCGTCGCCGCGAATGTGGCCGAGCGCAATCGCCGCTTGCTGAATTACAAGCGAATCAGCGGCTATCTGATTTGGGAGCGCGACTTCCCACGCACCGCTTCGCTGAAAATAAAACGCAACGAGCTTGCCGAACAAATCCGC
The DNA here is from genome assembly GCA_963804655.1 of uncultured Acidobacteriota bacterium. GTDB lineage: Bacteria > Acidobacteriota > Terriglobia > Acidiferrales > UBA7541 > Palsa-295. The sequence goes on from CAWDRE010000009.1 coordinate 131,726, forward strand.
CAGCAAAGTGAGCGCGCTGCCGTGGTGCCGTTGTGATTCCCGTGCGCGCTCGCCGGCCGGAGTTCTCACTGTCGTGAGCGCGCCATTCCTCGCGATCGTTAATCCGGCCGCGGGCGGCGGACGTTCCGGAAAACTGGCCCCCGCCACTCTGGAGCGGGTGCGCGGCGCCGGAATCGAGCTGACAGTTGCGCAAACCACGCGCGCCGGCGAGGCTATTGAAATCGCGCGCAACGCCTACCGCGAAGGAGTTCGCAACTTCCTTGCCGTCGGCGGCGACGGCACCTCCTTCGAAATAATTAACGGCCTGTTCCCGGAAGCAATCCATCAGGGCCGCCCCACGCTGGGCTTCCTGCCGCTGGGAACGGGAAATTCATTTCTGAAAGATTTCAGTTCGCGCGGCCTCGAACACACGATTGCGGCGCTGCAACGGCAAACTCGGCGCACCTGCGATGTGATTCGCCTGCGCCACTCGCAGGGCGAACTGTATTTTTATAATCTGCTCACGCTGGGGTTCCCTGCCGAGGTGGCGGACACCGCGAATCGCCGATTCAAGCGCTGGGGCGAACTGGGATATATTCTGGCCGTCTTCACGCGCCTGGTGCGGCTCGAGCATCTCGCTTTTCCGCATCGCCTGGCCGGCGCGGCGGACTGGGATCGCGGCGAGACGCTATTCCTATCGTTCAACAACAGCAAATTCACCGGCGGCAAAATGATGATCGCGCCGAAAGCGGATCCGTGCGACGGCTCGATTGAGTACGTCCGCTGGGGGCCCATCGGCCGGCTGGGATTGCTTTGGACGCTGCCGCGGCTTTTCACCGGCACGCACATCGAACATCGCCTGGCCTCGCGCGCGGCTGTACAAAGAATTGATTTCGACCTGGACGCGCCCGTAAACGTGATGGTGGACGGCGAAAGCATGCGGCTTCGCTGCCAATCGCTGGAAATTCTTCCGGGCGCGCTGGACGTCATCGTATGAAGAAGGCCTATCTCACGGTGCGTTCGCTGCTCCTCTGGGCTATCAGCGGAATTCATTTCGCGGTGGTCTGCACTTTCCTCATCCTTCTTGCCGTATTTGTTGATCCCAGAAAGAACGACTGGCCGCAGCGTTTTTTTTTCCGGAACATTGTGCGATTGGCCGGCGCGAAATTCGAAGTGCGGCGCTCCGGCGGTTTCGATCCCACGCGCACCAGTATTTTCATCTGCAATCACGTAAATCTCTTCGATCCGTTCGTGATTTATTCCGCAATTCCGCAATTTCTGCGCGGCTTCGAGCTGGAATCGCATTTCAAGGTCCCGATCTACGGCTGGATGATGGGGCGTTTCGGCAACATCGCCGTGCCGGACGGACGCAGCCGTGAAGGCCTGGAAATCATGATGCAAAGGGCCAAGGCCGCGCTCGATTCCGGAATCAGCTTGATCGCGTTTGCCGAAGGCTCGCGCACGCGCGACGGCCACGTGCAACCGTTCAAGAAAGGCATCTTCGGCGTCGCGCAGAAATTCGGGATTCCCATCGTGCCGGTGAGCGTGGCCGGCTCCTACCAATTTTTCCAAACGGGAAACTGGCTGCTTTATCCCGAGAAAATCACGGTCTATCTGCACGATACGATTGAGACGGCGGGAATGGCGCGAGGCGATGTGGAGGCATTAAAGCAACGCGTGCAGGAAATCGTGTCCGCGCCGGTGGAAGAATCGCTGCGGGAAAATCCGGTCCGAAAAGCCTGACCTGGCGAATTTCGGCGCGTCCTAGAATGTTTGCGTCGCGCTCGCATCCGGAAGCGCGCGGCCGGCGCGCAATTCCTGCCAAGTATAGAGCACGCGATGGATCACTGTGACCGTGGAAATCACCGCAATCACCCAAAGCACCTGCGCCATGCGATTGAACACGCCGCCCATGATCAAAAGCACCAGGCGCTCCGGCCTCTCCATGAAGCCGACTTTGCACGAGGGAATGATGGATTCAGCGCGCGCGCGCGAATAGCTCACCATGAACGAGCTGGCCATCGCCACGGCGGCCAGCGCCATGTAAAACGACCGGCCGATCAGCGTGTAATGAACCACTAAGCCCATGTATAGCGCGAGATCCGAGTAGCGGTCGAGAGTGGAATCGAGAAAGGCGCCGAACGCCGTGACCCGGCCCACTCGGCGCGCCACCTGTCCATCCGCCATATCCAGAAACCCGGCGAGAAAAAGAACCGCGGCAGCCTGCCGGAACTTTCCCATCGCGAAGAACGCGGCGGCCCAGGAATTTACGGCGAGGCCCAGGAAGGTGAACATGTTCGGCGTGATGCCGGTAGCAGCCAGGACGCTGACCACATGGCGCAGCAGCCAGCCGCCGCCTTCACCGATCCAGTAGGTGATCGGCCTCTTGCGCTCGTGTTGTTCGTTTTGCATCTTTGAAAATCATACACCGGAACGCGCGTGCCCCACGGGATCGTGCCCGGGAGTCGGCGTCACGGCGAAATTCGGCCATTTGCTCATTCAGGACTTCTTGATAGCCATTTCCGGAACTTTGCCAGAGTAGCGCAATCGCGGCTCGGTAAATTGCTGCACTTCTTCCGGTGTGAATCCGGGAGCCACCTCGCGCAGCGCCAGCCCCGCGGACGTCACGTCAATCACCGCCAGATCCGTGACAATGGTGTTCACGCACTCGATGGCCGTCAGCGGGTACGTGCATTTCGTGACGATCTTGCGCAGCCCGTCCTTGGCGGTGTGTTCCATCGTGACGATCAAGCGCTGCGCGCCCACCGAAATATCCATCGCGCCGCCGATTCCGCCCGCGCCTTTCGCTCCCGGCACGCGCCAATTTGCCAGGTCTCCTTTTTCCGAAACCTGCAAGCCGCCCAGGACGCAAATATCGAGATGGCCGCCGCGGGTCATCACGTGCGCGTCCACCTGTGAAAAATATGCCGCGCCCGGGACCAGCGTTACCGGAACTTTCATCGCGTCCACCAGATCGAAATCTTCCTGGCCCTGCGGCGCGCGCGGCCCCATGCCCAAAATTCCATTCTCGCTGTGAAAATAAATCGTGATGTCTTTGGGAACGTAGGCGGCAATCAGGTTGGGAATGCCCCAGCCGAGATTCACATACGCGCCGTCGGGCAATTCCAGCGCGGCGCGCTCGGCAATTTGTTCGCGCGTCAGCCGTTGCTTAGACATAGCGCAACCCTTTTGCGACGACGATGCGATCCACAAAAATCGAAGGCGTGACGATCGTTTCCGGATCGAGTTCCCCGATTTCCACCACTTCTTCCACTTCCACGATCGTCGTTTTCGCGGCCGTGGCCATGATGGGATTGAAATTGCGCCCGGCCTTGCGGTACACGAGGTTGCCCATGCGGTCGGCGCGCTGCGCCTTGATAAGCGCATAGTCGGCACCCAGCGCTTGCTCCAGAATGTAGCGCTTGCCGCGAATCACGCGCTCTTCTTTCCCCTTTGCCACATCGGTGCCCACGCCCACGGGCGAATAAAACGCCGGAATTCCCGCGCCAAACGCGCGCATCCGCTCGCACAAGATCCCCTGCGGCACCAGCTCCAGATCAATTTCACCCGCGTCGAATTGTTGTTGGAAATAGGTGGCTCCCGGACCAGGAAACGCCGCCACCACATGGCGTATCTGGCGATTCTTGAAAAGAATCCCCAGCTCGCCGTCACCGGTGCCGCAATTATTGCTTATGACGCTAAGATTTCGCGCCCCGCGCCGCGCCAAACCCTGTATTAGATTGTTCGGAAAGCCGGCGCCGCCGAACCCGCCGAACATGATCGTCGCGCCGTCGGGAATATCGGCGACGCATTCGTCCACGGAAGAGAACACTCGATTTTTTCGATTCATATGAAAGCGTGCCCGGGGTGGGGGTCGAACCCACACGTCCTGTAAAGGACAGGGGATTTTAAGTCCCCCGCGTATGCCATTCCGCCACCCGGGCGCGGATATACCAAGTCCGGCAAAAGATTATCACGCCAAACGACCGGAGGCACCTGTCCGGATTAGCGAAACTTATGCGCCCGATTACCGCACGGAGAGGGTTGGTGGTAGCCTTAGCGGCTGGCGCGGGAGGGCTGTTCGGAGATGCGGAAACCTATTGTGGTGGTGGGCAGCATCAATCTGGATCTGGTGGCGACTGCCGAGCACGTGCCGCTGCCGGGCGAAACCATCACCGGCCGCGATTTCAACACGTTCAATGGAGGCAAGGGCGCGAACCAGGCGGTGGGCGTCGCGCGGCTTGGCTATCCCGTCAGCATGGTCGGCAAAGTCGGAGACGATTCGTTTGGCGCGGCGCTGAAAAGCGGTCTGCGCAAAGCCGGCGTGGACGTGAAAGCGGTGCAGGCTGTGAAAGGCTCGTCGGGCGTGGCGCTGATCAATATCGGCAGCGACGGGCAGAACAATATCGTGGTGGTGCCCGGCGCGAACGGCAAGATGTTGCCAAAAGATATTGCGCGGCACGCGGCGCTTTTGCGCAAGGCCGGGATGTTCCTGGCACAACTGGAAATTCCGCTGATTACACTGGAAACGCTCGGGGTTTTCGCGCACCGCCATGGAATTCCCGTGATGCTTGATCCGGCGCCGGCGCGCGAATTGCCGCCGGGCTTGATGCAGGTGATCACCTGGATCACGCCGAACGAAAGCGAGACGCGCATCCTCTGCGGTCTGGACGCGCAGGAGGCGGTGACGCCAGCCACCGCCGCGCGCTGCGCCGATTTGCTGCTGGCGCGCGGGCCGAAAAATGTGCTGATTAAGATGGGCTCGCAGGGAGTATTTCTTGCCACGGCCGATGGCGTGCGCCAGATGGTTGCGGCGTTCGCGGTGAAAGCCGTGGATTCGACGGCTGCGGGGGACGCGTTCAATGCAGGCTTCGCGGTGAGTTTGCTTTCAGGCAAAAAGCCGCTCGAAGCGGCGCGGTATGCGTCGGCGGTGGCGGCGATTTCGGTGACGCGCAAGGGGGCGCAGCCTTCGATGCCTTCGGGGCGCGAAGTCGCGGCGTTCTTGAAATCCGTAAAATAGAGCGCGGGCCGCGAAAGATTGAAACACAGAGTACACAGAGAAAACCTTGAGGGCACGGAGACTCTTCGCACCTGCTGAAATTTCCTCGCTGCGCTCGGGATGACGTGAGCTTGAATGTGCGGGGAGATCATTGAACCTTCGGCTCCGCAGTTAATTCTGGCTGTGGCAACTGGCCTTCATTCATCTCGTTGTGGCGGCGCTGGCGGCTGGCTTCCAATAGTTGCGTGGCTTTTTGCAGCTCGGCCTGCCCTTCCTCTTTTCCTCCCAGCCGAATCAGAATCTGCCCTGTGAGGTTGTGATAATTCGGATTGTCGGGTTCGAGCTTGTCAGCAGAGTACATAGACGCGAGGGCCTCGGCGAAGCGGCCCTCGCGCTGATAAACGCGTGCCAGGCCAAAGTAAGAGCTGGCCAGGTGAGAATCCCGCCGCAGCGCTTCTTTGAAGTTTTCTTCGGCCTTGGCGTCGTCCTGCAGATAGGAATAGGTGGTGCCCAGCCGGTCGTAGTTGAACGCCACGTCCGGCTCGATCGCTACATCGCGCAAAAATTCCTCGCGGGCATGCTCGAAATCCGTGCGCGCCATGTAGGCGAGCCCCAGGTTGAAGTGAACGTATGGCAGGTCCGGATCGAGTTCGACGGCTTTCTGCAGTTCGGCAACGGCCTTATCGTTTTCGTCGCGATTCAGCGCGGCTTTGCCCATCAGCATGTGATATTCCGCGGTGTTCTCTCCCCGCTCGACAAAACGCGAAAGCGCGCGATCTTCGATAGCGGACTCGCCGGCTTTGTTTGCGGCGTTGCCGAGCACGTAGAGGTAATTCAGATCGTCCAACTCCTGGGGCCAGAGCGGATCGAGCACCCGCACGGCGTCTCCGTATCGCTCAGTGAAAAAATAGCAGAGGCCCAGCAGGTAACGAGCCTGGACGGACTGCGGCTGGTCGCGCACCACGGACTCGAAAGGCGCAATCGCATTTTGGAACTGGTTCTGCCGGTAGTAAACCAGCCCGATATTCAGGCGAATGCCCGCCACTTGAGGGGCCAGATGTTCGGCTTTGTGCAGCAGATTGAGAGCGCGCTGCCAATCCTGCTGGCGCATGGCGATTACGCCCAGATTGGCGTTGGCGCCCGGCGAATTGGGGTCTATCGCCAGTATTTCGGTGAACGCAGCTGCGGCGACGTTCAATTGCCCAGCTCGCAGGGCCGCCTCGCCTCGCGTGAATAGCTGCGCGATTCGAGTGTTCTGGTCCGCGGCGGCGGTCGCCGAAGGATTCGCGGACGATTGTTGAGGGGTGGCTTCCGATGCGGTCGGCAGAATTGCTCCGCGGGTTGCGAGCGCACCGACAGCAGTGAAAACGGCAAGAATGATGGCAAACTGCGCCGCGGGACGCGCCAAGCGGCTCAGTCTCCGAAAGACGATCCGTGTTGCGATTAGAATTTGACTTGGCCTTTGTTTTCCTGGGTTTACGAGGAATTCTGAACGGGGTGATGTTGCGATTAGAAATCGCGGAATGTGGGGGCGGCTGCACTCAGAAGCTGGATTTGCGCCGGATAAGCAATTTGCAGAAGAATCGATGATTGCCGCTTCGGAGGCTGAAGCCTCACAGCTATTAAGGCATTTATGGCGGGATTGAAGTCCCACCCTGCCAGGAGCAACCGTCGCGACATAAACTCTAAACTTCCGAGCCCCCGAGGATCGGTATTCCTCCACGATCTGGCAAGGTGGCGTAGCAGCGGGCAAGGAGTTTCGCGGCGGCGGCGCTGTGGCGCCCGCAACAATTTCCGGGTTGTGCGTAAAAACCACGGACAACGGTAGCACATGAGCCTGCGACTTGTCCTGCGCCGGTGTGTACCGGCAGGCCCGCGCAGCATCCCTCACTGGCGTTTTACCGGCTCCCGCAGGGACCGGGCTGCCGGTATAGAGGCGGTCCGGAGTGGCCGTTTTTCGCTTGACATATGCGCGGCGCGACGATACAAGAGTTTTAATAAATTTAATAAAAGGCATTGGGGTGGTCCTGGATCTACCGATTTGCCAGTTCGAGGGCCTATTTTTGTCAGAGGTTCGGCTTCCTGCCAGGGCCGAAGTGTTCTCTTCCCCAGCCGTTTTTCGCACAGATCAGGCGGCACCGGTATTTTAATTTGGGCGCGAATTTCGCTTCCAGGGGGTCAGTGATGAAGACACTGCGCATGGGATTTTGCACGTTGCTGTTGATCTTGGGGGTGTCACTGGCGGCTTTCGCCCAGGATACGGCCACGTTCACCGGAACGGTGCGTGACACATCTGGCGCCGTGGTGGCGGGAGCGGAGGTAACGGTCAGCAACGCCTCCATCGGCGTGACCCGCACCACGATTTCGAACAATGACGGCGAATGGGTGACGACCGCGCTGCCCATCGGCGCCTACGACATCACCGTCTCCGCGAAGGGCTTCAAGAAATACGCCGCGAGCGGCGTGATCATCCGGGTGGGGCAGAAGTTGCGCGTGGACGTAAGCCTGGAGATCGGCTCACTCTCCAGCGAAGTGGTGGTGGCGGGCGAGGACGTGGCGCAGGTAGAGACGCAATCCTCGGAAATCGCCGGCACGGTGACGGGCAAGGAAATGACGCAGCTGCAGCTCAACGGCCGCAACTTCACCCAGCTCATCAATCTGACTCCCGGCGTGAACAACCAGTCAGGCCAGGACGAAGGCACGGTGGGCATCAACGGTAACGTGGTGTACAGCATCAACGGCGGGCGCGGCGAGAACAACAACTGGGAAGTGGACGGCGGCGACAACATGGACAACGGCAGTAACAACTCGTTGAACGTCTATCCCAGCATTGACGCCATCCAGGAAGTGCGCGTGCTGACCTCGAACTACGGAGCGCAGTACGGCCGCAACGCCTCCGGAACGATCGAAGCGGAAACCAAGTCCGGCACCAGCCAATTCCACGGCGACGTGTACGAATTCAACCGCAACAATATTTTCAACGATCGCAGCTATTTCGACCAGAGCTCGCCGAACGCCCCGGAATACAAGAAGAACGACTTCGGTTACACCATCGGCGGGCCCGTCTATATTCCCGGGCATTACAACACCGACAAATCCAAGACTTTCTTTTTCTGGTCGCAGGAATGGCGCAAGGAAATCGTGCCGAACACGTTCGCCATCGCCGTGCCTTCGGACGCGGAGCGCGGCGGAGATTTCACGGACATTTGCTCGCAGGGCCCCACGGATTGTCCGACCAATAATCCGAATCTCCCGGTGCAAATCGTGAACAATCACATCGTGGGAGTGAACCCGGCGACGGATCCCAACGTTTCGGCGATACTGGCGGAAATTCCGCAGGCGAACAGCACCCTGGCTTGCCCATCACCCACGCAGTCCTGTTATGACACCTCGCAGCCAACGCCGACCAACTGGCGCGAAGAGCTTTTGCGCGTGGATCACAACATCACTCCCAAGCTGCGCGCTTCCTTCCACTATATTCACGATTCCTGGAACACGGTGTCGGTTCCGACCCTGTGGTCGAACGCCACTCTGCCGAACATCCAGACCAACTTTGTGGGACCCGGGACCAGCGCGGTCGCGCGGTTGACCTATACCGCGTCACCTTCGCTGCTCAACGAATTCGTTTTCAGCTATACGGCCGATCACATTACCTTGACGAATATTGGGCCCTTCCAGCGGCCTTCCACCATGACCTCGACCTCTTTCTTCGATAATGGCTTCGGCGGCAAACTGCCCGCCGTTACCGTCAGCGGGAACAACGCGTATAGCTTCGCGGCGGACCCCTCTTACGAACCGTGGAGTAACGCCAACCCGACCTACACCCTGCGCGACAACGTCACCAAGATCATCGGCAAGCACACGCTGCAATTTGGCGCATATGGCGTGATCGCGCAGAAAAACCAGGAGAATTCGCCGCAAATCGAGGGCGCCATCGGTTTCGATGCATCGAACACGTCGGTGAGCACGGGTAACGCTTTCGCCGACCTCTTGCTGGGAAATGTCGCGTCGTATTCGCAGACGAACAACCAGATCAAATATTACGATCGCTATCAGCTCGTCGAGCCGTACATTCAGGACGACTTCCACGCCACTTCGCGCCTGACCCTGAACATCGGGCTGCGCATGAGCTTTTTCGGCACCTATCACGAGAAATTCAATCGCGAATACAACTTCAACACGAGCGCATGGAGCATGGCGAACGCCCCGGCACTCGACCCGAACACGGTGGCGTTGCTGAATCCTAATACCGGAGTGCCGCTTTCTTACTCCAACCCCGGCGACGCGCAGTATCTCTTCAACGGCATCGTGCAATGCGGAGGACCGGGCCAACCCAGCGGATGCCTGAAGTCGCATTGGCTGAACCCCGCTCCACGTTTAGGATTTGCCTGGGATCCGAAGGGCGACGGCAAGACCGCGATTCGCGGCGGTTATGGCATCTTCTTCGACCACGGCAACGGGAATGAAGCAAACGCGGAAAGCCTGGAGGGCAGCGCGCCGCTGGTCCTCACTCCGGGACAATCAAATATCACCGGGACCAGCTGCGGCCAGCCCACCGGCTATACCTGCCTGGGAAATGTGACCGGCGCGCCGCTGGCATTTCCCTTGTCGGTAACTTCGATTCCGAACAAATCCATTTGGCCCTACGCGCAGCAATGGAATTTGAGCGTTCAGCATGAGTTCTTCAAGCACACCATCGGATCCATCGCTTATGTTGGCAGCAAGGGCACCAATCTGGCTGACCAGCGCGACTTGAACCAGTTGTTTCCGACGCCCGCTTCCGAAAATCCGTATCCCGCGGGCGTTCCACTGACGATGTCCGACTGCCAGAACGGCGTGGTGAATGGGACGACGCCAATCACCAATTCGCCCGTAAGCGTGCAGAACAACTTCAACGTAGCCTGCGGGAATATTGATCCCAACCTGGTGCGCCCGAACTTCCCCGGCTATGGCGACGTTACCGGAAAAGAGTACCGCGCCAATTCCAATTACAATTCGCTGCAGATTTCCATCCGCCGGACGATTTCGCCGCTGACGGTGGCGGTGGCTTACACGTACGCGCACTCTCTCGACGATGAATCCGACTGGCAGGATGCCAATTTCGTCAATTCCTACAACCTGAGAGGCAATTACGCCAGTTCCAACTTCGACGAGCGCCACATTCTGACCGTCAGCTATGTTTACGACATTCCATCCGGACAGCGCGAAGGAATTTCCAAGGTGCTGCTGGCGAACTGGGAGTATTCCGGAATCACCACGTTCTATACCGGGACGCCCTTCAGCGTCACCAGCGGCATCTACGGCGACAACGCCGGCGTCGCGAACGGCGTGGGCACCAACGGCTCTTATCCGGACGCCATCGGCAATCCGAATGCCGCGCCGCCTGCGTCGGTGATTGCGTCGCTGGGACCTGGCACGGGCCCATTGCTTTACAATCCAGCGGCATACACCGCGCCGCAAGGCTTGACGTTTGGAGATGTGGGGCGCAATTCGCTGAACATCCCGAACCGCTTGAACTTTGACATGGCGTTGTATAAGAATTTCCCGATCAAGGAATCCTACGCGTTTCAGTTCCGCGCGGAGGCCTTCAACGTTTTCAATCACACGCAATGGAACGGCGTAAACGGCGGGATCGGCTGCTACGATACCAGCAACAATTCTCCTGCTGGCGCACAGTGCACTTCCGGCGGTTGGGGCGGATTCCTGCAGCCATCTGGCGCGCACTTGGGCCGAATTTTCCAGTTCGGGTTGAAGTTCTTGTTCTAGAAGGCGGGACTTGGGAAATAGAAATTTGCAGATGGGCGCCTGCCGTTTGGGCGCCCATTTTACTTTAGGCGCGTAGCGTAACGAACAGAGGAGAGTTCCGTCGCGACGCTCCCTTCCTTCGTCAGGGCGAGCGGGATGACAACCTTGTTTGATAGGCGCTTGGGGATTTACGGCGCGGGGAGCGGTTTGGTGGCGCGGACGCCTTGGCCTTCTACGATTGTGTAGATGTTATCGGCCGCGAGGTTCTGGAGCTTTTCTATTGCGCCGCTGGGCCACTGGATTTCGACGGAATCGAGTTTCGCTTCCTTGCCCAGGCCGAAATGAAGGCGCAGATCGTTCTGCGATAGATAGCTGGCGCCACCGCGAACCTCGTTTAATTGCACCAGCTTGCCCGCTTGTACGGTGAGCCGCGCGCCGATGGCGGCGCGATTGCTTTTGGCGCCTACCAGCTTGAATTCCACGCGATGATTCCCCGCGACTCCATGATTCAGCAGCAACGTGGGCGGCTCGCCGACGTTCAACAAGAGAATCGCGATGTTGCCGTCGTTATTGATGTCGCCGAAAGCGGCGCCGCGGCGAGATTGCAGCGGGACGGAATCCAGTCCCGCCGCCGCGGTGGCATCGGTGAACGTGCCGTCGTGATTATTCATGTGCAGCAGCAGCGGTTCTTTGTAGTGCGAGCGCGGGTCCGGCAGGCTATCCATCTGCGGATAGACGTGCCCGCTGGCAACGAATAGATCCACCCAGCCATCGTTATCGAAATCGAAAAAGCCGGTGCCCCATTTCACGTAGGCGTAGCCGGGTTTGGCCACGCCGGCCTTCCAACTGACGTCGTCGAAACCTTTCGGGCCCAAATTGTGGTAGAGGTTGTCTTCCTGGTCGGCAAAATTCGTGACGGAGATGTCGAGGAGCCCGTCATGATCGTAATCGCCGAAATCAACGCCCATGGAGCCGCCGGCATCGCCTTCGCTGCTGAGCGCGGCGCCCAGGAGCATGCCCATATCCGTGAAAGTGCCGTCGTGATTGTTGTGGTAGAGATAATTCGGCCCGGTATCATTGGCGACGTATAGATCGGGCCAGCCGTCGTTGTCGTAATCTCCCCACACCGCGCCGAGTCCATAATATTTGCTGGGATCGCTGACGCCCGCCTTTTGGGAGACTTCCTCGAACGTGCCATCGCCGCGATTGTGGTAGAGCAGGTCCGTCTCACCCGTCATGCCCCACGGGCCGCATTGCACCACGATGCCGCGAAACCTGCAGGAGCCGAACGCGCCGGGATTGCTGATGTCCACGTGGACGTAGCGCGAGACGAAAATGTCCACGAAGCCGTCCTTGTCGTAATCCGCCCAGGCTGCGCCGGTCATGAACCCGCTGCCGCGGACGCCGGCCTTGTCGGTGACATCCTCGAACGTGCAATTGCCTTTATTGCGATAGAGGGCGTTGCCGCCATAGCCGGAGACGAAGATGTCCGGAAGGCCGTCATTATCGAAATCCGCGACCGCAACGCCCATGCCCCAGCCTTTGCGCGTGAGGCCGGCTTGTTTGGTGATGTCTTCGAATTTCAGCGGAGCAGTCTGGCGGTAGAGGGTGACCATGGGGTCGCCGCCCTGGTTGTAACGCTCTACCGTGGAGCCATTGACGACCAGCGCCGCGAGCGTGCCGCTATTATCGCAATCAATGAAGCCGACGCCGCCGCTCATGGATTCCACGATGTATTTCTTTTCCGGCGAGGCGATGTGCGAGACGGTGAGTCCAGCGCGGGCGGCAATATCTTCGAACTTGGGGACGCGCGAGGATGCGGATGGGTTGGAGTTCTGCGCATTGCCCGCGGCGCATGCCAGCACCAAGGCAAATGCCGATGCGGCCAGGAAGGCGCTTTTCTTGCTGAGGGTTGGTCCCAATGCGCTTATTACTTTATCGTGTCGCTTGGCGCGCTGTCCATTGCCGCGCACGCCAGCGGCAGCTGCGCCGCAAGCGATTCGCCGAGGCCCGGACTGCGGCCGGCTTCAGCTTACGAATTGGACGGTTGCCGCGGGCCTATCCTGCATGCAATAAAGCACCAGTTCCACGCGCGACGATACTCCGAGCTTGTCGAAAATTCGGAATAAGTAATTGCGCACGGTGTGCTCGCTGAGGCGCAGCTCACTGGAGATCGCTTTGTTGGTCATGCCGTCCGCCACCAGGCGCACGACGGATTCTTCGCGCTTGGAAAGCAGGTTGGCGCCGCGAGCGTCGTGCAGATGGATCGCTTTCGTCTGCCCGAGAACCTCGAGCAAATAGCCGAGGTGCACGCTATTGGCCCAGACCTGGCCCTGGTGCACGGCGTGAATGCACTTGGAGAGCGTTTCCAGGGGTTCGTCGCGAAAAATCACCCCGTGCGCGCCGCAACGAAACGCGTCAATCACCAGTTCGCGATCGCGCGACGCGAGCAACATGACCGCGCGGGTACGCGATTGCAGTGCACGCAATTCGCGCAGTACGCGAAAGCCCTCCAGCGGACCGTCGTGCAATTGCGCGCTGATGATGGCGACGTCCGGCGCGCGCGCTTTGAGTAGCGTGAGCGTTTCCAGCGATTGCACCGCGCTGGCCATCACCGCCACACGGAAGCGCTTGGGGCGAAAAGCGCTCTCCACCAATTGGCAGTTCATTTCATTCGCTTCGGCAACCGTGGCCGCTTCGCATTCGCATCGCATCAGCGGCTACCGCCGCATCGCGCGCCCGGGAAATCGCCAATCATTTTGTTTTTATGGCCTGGGGACTCTGGTTTCCGGCTATATTGCATCGTCCGCCGAAAGAGAAGGCCTGATTGCGGTGGCAGGACTGAGCGCAGCCGGCGGGCTCGTCAGTCTGGAAGTTCGCCCAATCCTGATTGACGACACAGGCTTCGGCCAAATTCCCGACGCGAACAATGCCGAAGCGATCCTCCATCGCTTCCGCCGCCTCTCCGCTGAGATTAGCGATGCATCATATGAGAAGTTGTTTTACCATGACGCCACGCAGGGACTGGCTCGTCTGTACCTCCGTGACGCTCGCGCCGCATTCCGCTCCGCGGGAATAGGCGGCTTGGCAAAGAAAGCGCGCCGCGTCCGCCTGCGGCATGTGAAACGATTCGTGCACAAGGTTATCGGCTGATGGACGCAAGCATTTTCCCGAAAGCAATCGCGTTCGCCGCGGCGCTGCTGCTCGTCCTGGCCGCGGTGCCCATCATCAAGCGTCTGTGCATTCGCTGGCGCCTTTTCGATCCCGTCGGCCCGCTGAAAATCCATGCCAGCCCGGTCCCGCGCCTAGGTGGCATCGCCATTGCCGCCGCGTTGCTCGCTGGGACGTTGTTTGCCGCCCGTGCGGCCAACAGCTCGCTGATGTTCTTCGGCGCGGCGGTCGCGCTGATCTGGATCGCGGGCCTCATTGACGATATCCGCGAACTATCGCCGCAATTGCGCCTGCTGGCGCAAATCGGCGGCGCAAGCCTGCTCTATTCCGGCGGCTGGCGACTGTGGCCCTCCGGACCAAGCATCGTTGCGCTGCTCGCTGATTGCCTGTGGGTCGTCCCGTTCGTAAACGCCTTCAACTTCCTCGATGGCGCCGATGGACTCACCGCCGGCGTCACCAGTGTGATCGCCCTGGCGTACATCGTTTTCCCCGCTCCGGCTCTCGGTATCGTGGGATACGCGGTGGCGTGGAGCCTGCTCGGCGCATGCCTGGGCTTTTTGATTTTCAATTTTCCGCCCGCCAAAATATTCATGGGAGATTCCGGCAGCGAAGTGCTGGGCTTCGGCGTGGCATTCCTGGGCCTGGATTTCATCGCCACCAGAGGCGCCCGCACGGGCGCGCCCGTGCTGATTTTCCCCTTGCTCATCGCGGCCCTGCCGCTATTTGACGCGATGCTCGCGGTTCTGCGCCGCGTGGAGAGCGGACGCTCTCCTTTCCACGGAGACCGCCGGCACTTCTACGATCTGCTGCGAGCTTCCGGATGGACGCCGCGGCGCGTGGCCATAACTTGTTATGCGTTGACGGCGTTGCTGGCAGGATTGGGATGGCTTGCAACGGAAGGCGATTTGAAGCGGACACTGATAATCGGGATGGGAGCTGCGGTGGCGCTCGGGCTTGCTGCCACGCGACTGGGTTCGCTGCGTCCCGAAACGCCTCGAACCTCAGGTCATCGCGCGCGCGTCTGAATTAGCGGCAGCGGCGCCGGAAGCGAAGGTGCGTCGCGCAGCGCAACGCGCTTTACGCGGGCTGCGAGAAAATCATGCGCGTGCCGCGGCGCGAACGTTCCTTCGGCGAAGTTTGCTTCTGCGCGTTCCCCAGTTGCACCAGCAGCTTGCGCAACTTGGCGCGTTCTTCCAATTCCATATCCACCACTTCGAAGGCGCGCGCTTGCGTATTCGCGTCCCGCACGATGGTTTGCACCTTCACGGATTTCTGCGCCGTTACCAATTTCAGGATCACCACGCTGCCGGGATGCAGACTCTGCTCGCAAATCGCCACGCCGCCGCCCAGCGTGAGTTCGGGAATATCCATGCGGCAGTTTTCCTTCAAGTTCGTGGTGGTGGCCGGCACGGGGCGTTCCAGGCGCATGCGCGGATAGCGGCGCTGCCGGATGGCGGATGAATTCGGATCCGCATCGAGCGGTTCGATGGAAAATTCCGCCACGCTCAACCCGCTGCGCGGCACGAAGCTGCGCACCCATTCGGGGTCAATTTTCTCCATGGCCTGCGAAGCCACCAGGCGCAACTCGCTGGGGCTGGCCCAGCGAAACGCGCGGCGCGTCTCGGCGATCTTGCGCAGAATTGCTTCCGCGCCCGCCGTGCGCAGACGGCCCAGCGCTTCAATCGCCTTCAATTGCAGGTATTCGGTGCCGTCCTTCGGCAAATCGCCTTCGGCGATGCGCAGCAAGCGCATGTCCGCCATTTTCTCGCCGGCCATGCCGATTTCATCCACAGCCAGCGGGCGAATCAAAGGATCGAGGAAGTCAAAAAGTTGCAACAGCAGGCGGCCGCGCTCGGGCGCGCCGCTGGAGGCGATCTGGCGCACCACGCGGTCGTGCGCGGTGCGTTTCCATTCGGCCACGCGTCCCGGCAAAACCTGCACGACCATGTCCGGATCCAGGCGCGCAAGCAAACCAAGCGCTTCGATCGCTTCGGCAGGACTGCCCTTGCTGAGCCGCTCCCGCAAACTTTCCAAGCCCTCCACATCGAGCACCTGCGTCATCGAAACGAGCAGGTCGCAATCTTCACGGAAGCCAGACCGGCTGAAGCGTCCGGCCAGATGCGCGGACGACACCGCGGGCATGCGGCGCAAAAGATCCTTCAAGCCCGAGGGCACCTCGCCGGTTTTCAACGCTTCTTCGATAAACTCCGGCAGGCGGTCCTCGATGCCGATTCTCGGGCGCAAATTCTTGCCCAGGCCGGGGCGCTCCGTTTCCACGTACTCCACCAACTCCACGGCGCGTTGAATCGCGGGATAGGACCGCTTGGTAGCCGCTTCCTGCGACAAGCGCACAAATGCCGCGCTCATCAAGCTTTGTAATTCCGAGTCGCGTTCTTCGGCGAGTTGAATGCCGACCATGCGAATCGTATTCATCAGCAGGCGTTCATCCTGCTTGGCATACAGCCCGGCGAGTTCCGCCAGGCCTGTGGACGTCTGCCGCCGCGTCTCCGCCGATTTGTTGGTGACGCAGCTGGCATAGTTGGTCAGGACTTTCTCTGCTTCCTCATTTTCCTTGCGCGCCATCAGGCCTTCCACGTAGGCCCGCACCTGCGCGGGCGGCACGCACCACGCTTCGGGAGATTCCAGCACGGCCTTTCGTTTATCGTCCGGCACCTGCGCCCAGAATTGCTGCGCCAGAATATCCGTATGCGATTGCACCGCGATGCCGTGGCGTTCCATCTTCTCTTCGTAAACGCCCATGATTTTGCGCAGGCTATCCAGCTCCTGGCTCATTTCATCCAGCACCTGGCGCACGGCGTTCACTTCGATGTCGCCGCGTTCGTAGCTTTCCATCGCGAAGCGAATGGCGATGTGCTCGGCTAATTTCAGGAGGGTCGGCTTGTCGGAGGATTCCGATGGCGCTTGCGCTGCCAGAGCCGAGAGCGCCTGGCTGACGGTGAAGCGCGCGCGCCGCGGCAAAGTCGAAAGGCGCGATTGGAAAGGTTCCGCCTCCAGTTTGTGGCCGGAAGCTTCGCTGGTGCGCGCGATCTGCGCCAGCATCTGCAAAATGCCTTTCAGTTCGTCTTCGTGCAACGTCATCAATCCGGTTTCCACGGCCATGGAACCGGCGCCCGCGCGCGCGGAACGGCTGCCGCGAATTCCGGCCGTCGCAGTGCCCCAGCGACTGGGCGCGGCGGGTTCTGCTTCAACACCAGCAGCGCCGGAAACGTTCCAGCCACGCGGACGAGAACCTCCCTCGGTTACTGGGCCGGTGCCACCGGCTTGTCCACTTCCTTCGCCTTGACCGGAGCCTCCGCCTTGACCGGAGCCTCCGCCCTGACCAGTTCCGCCGCCTGGGCCAACACCGCCTCCGCGGCCGAATCTGCCGCCTTGGCTAAAAGCACCACCTTGGCCGGAGCCGCCACCTTGACCGGAACCACCACCTCGCCCAGAACCACTGCCTTGGCCAGAGCTGCCGCCTTGGCCGGATCCGCCGCCGGATCCCTCAACGGGAAATCCGCCTAGTCCCGAGCCTGACGCCGCTCCGCCTCTTCGCCCGCGTTGGCGCGAGCCGGTTGTCGCCGGGCCGCCCGGACCGCTGCCGGATCCGCCGCCCACGCCCGCATCCTGCAAATCGCCGGCGCCATGAACAGAAATTCCGCTCAGCGCGCCGCCGCCTTCGGAAGTTGCGCCAGAGCCACCAGAGCCAGAAGACTCGCCTGCGCCACCTTTGTTGAACCAAAAACCGGGAGCGTCCGGCGCGAGCGGCGTGCCGCCGCCGCTGCCGCCGACGATGTTCCAGGTATTCTCGCGAGCGCCGCCAGGGCCACCGCTGGCGCCGGCGCCACCCTGTCCGCTGCTGCCAGAACCTGGGCCGCCGCTTACCGAGCCTTCCACAAAAACGGCATTCCCGCCGCCGGAGCCTTCACCGATCGTCGGAAAATCTCGCACGATCTCCGCTGATTCCGGCGCGTAATAAACCGGGCCGTAGCCGCCGGTTCCCTGCCCAGATCCCGAGCCGTCGCCGCCGCCCTCACCCGATCCGCTGCCGCTGCCTGTGCCCGATCCGCTTCCCGAACCTTGACGGCGCGAACCGCCGCCGCCTGATCCGCCAAATTCGTAGCCGGAGCCCACTCGACCGCTTCCGCCGCCTGATCCTTCACCGCTCCCGCCGCCTTCGCCAGAGCCACCATCGCCCCATCCGCCGCCATTACCAGAACCACCGCTGCCGCTGCCCGAGCCGCCGTTGCCAGAACCACCGCTACCGGAGCCGCCACCAGGACCGCCTCCACCGGGGCCGGCATTACCTTTCGTGCCCTCAGCAGCCACAATCAATTGCAGCAATCGTTCGGGATCGTTGAAAAGTTCGTCGGATGCCGCGGCGTTCAATCCCAACGTGCGCGCCGCGAGCTGCGCCGCCACGGTGGATTTGGCCACGGCCGAATCGGCTGGAACGAAGCAGACTTCGTTGACGTGAATGTGCGGATCGCCTTGCAGCGCCGCTTTCAATTGTTCGGCAAGTTGCACGGGCTTGGCGCCGGTGCCGGTGGGAAAACCGCGCACGAAGCGCGCGAGGCTGGCCTGCGTAACTTGCGGCGCAAAATGGATGCTGGCGATACCCGCGGCGGAAAGCATCCGCGCGAAACTTTTTTCTGCTTGAGCTGACTCGAGCGCGGTGCCATCGAGCAGCAATTGATCGCCCGACACGGCCAGGAGCACGCCCGCTTCGTTGTCGGTGCCAGCGCCCAACGCGGTGCGAAGCTCGGTCCAAGCAGTTTCGTACTGCTTTGCGGTGCGTGGATGCCCGAAGTCATACATCCGCGCGAACTTGAGCAGGATGTTGAGGCTGCGCACAAAGGCCCGCGCAGCAGCGGTACGTGTGTTCGCGTTCATCAGATTGTAGGGGGCAGACGCCCCGCCTCTATCTACAAGTGTGAGGGTTCACTATGGCAGGGACAATGGTACGGTTGCCCTATTCGGTACTAACGCTTAGTCCTAGAACGGAGACGGCGCGAGCCTTCGGAGGCGGTTTTAGGCTGATAGGATTTGTGCAGCCAAGACTCTAACTCACTGATATTGGATAAGATAGCTAGCGCTCCCAGGCGCCGGAGGCGAGTACTACGTTGGCGGCGCTCGTGGCCGCTTTTCGGAAGCACGCCGATAAACGGCACTTTGGCCGCTTGTGCCGCCAAAGCGTCGTCAACGTTGTCGCCAACGTACAACGCCTCGCCTGGGTTTCGTCCGTGCAGGATCTTCAACAGGCCGTCCGGCGCCGGTTTTGGATGGGCGACTTCCTCGACGGTGATAATCGTCTGGAAAACTCCGCGCAGTTTGTTGCGGTCCAGCGTGTAATCCAGTTCCCGCCACACGCGTCCGGTGAAAATTGCCAGCTCTGCGAGCTTCGCCAGGCGCGCGATTTTCGGTTTCGCCAGCAGCCATTTCTCGCGGAGTACGTTTCCCCGGCCGTCCGGGCCCCAATAGATCTGTTGGAACTTCGTTTTCACTTCGTCGTACGTGAATTTCCCGCCCAGAGCGCTCACCCACGCGGTGGAAAGCCTCCAATCGTCGTTGAAGCCGGGGCGGTTTTTCCAGCCGTGCAGTTGGCGCGCGGTCACGCGTTTCTTCGTGAAAAATTTTACGGTTTCCAGCGTGGTGCGCTGGAACGAGCCGCGCGTATCCACCAACACACCATCCACGTCGAAAATGATCACGGAGGGAAAGGGCTTCATGGAATCAAGGGAAGCTGAGGCTGAGGGCGCGTCCTCTGGCGTGAATACTGCGTATCAGGAATGGGAACCGCTCGATTCTTCGGACGCGCGGGAATTTCCGGAATCATCATCGGACGAATCCGCGTCCGAATCTGAGTCTGCATCCGCCTCGGATTCCGGTTCCGGCGGTTCTTCCGCCGACACATCCGACGACTCTTCGAGCGATTCCGAAGACCACGCTTCGCCCGCCGTGGCGGCAGGCAACTCGGGCTCTGGATGTGGCTCAGCAGTCTTACCGGCCGAAGACGAAGATGCGCCGGAGCTCTGCGAACTCGAAGCCGCGGCTGCGGCCGCCGCAGATGGCGCGGCCACCGGAACTTCCGAACCCTTCAAAGCCTCGAGCCGCGCTCCCAGCAATTCTGCCAGCAAATCAACAATCAGTTTCGCGCCGCTTCCGTCCGCATCCTTCGTGGGATTGTAAGCGGCAACTTCGAACGCGGCCAATTCCTTCTGCTGCGCGAAGACCAGCAACGCCTCGCGCACTTCATCCAGAGATAGCCCGCCCGAACCCGGATAATTTGTCGCCGGAAAATCGGAAATTACGTCCACGTCAAAATGCAGCACGAACTGGTAGCCGTTGCCCTTGATGCGATCAATCGCGGTGCGCGCGGCGGCAGCAGGGCCCATGCGCTTCACGTCCGTAGCCATAAAACGTCGGACCGGCGAAGTCGCCAGAACCTGCTCTTCGGGAGGATCGAGTCGCGCGACGCCGAAAAGCGCCAGATCGGGTTCGCGCACCAGCGGCGGCTCGCCCCAGAATCGAACCATTTCCGCGGCGCCGCGGCCCGTCAGATGCGAAACCACCATGCCGTCCACGCATCCCGAGGGAGTAGTCGCGGGGGTGTTCAAATCCGCGTCGCGGTCCATGTAAATCATGCTGACCTTGCGGAAATAGCGGCGCGCGCCCGCCACCGTGGCCAAAGCGATCGAACAATCGCCGGACAAAATCAGCGGCAACGCGGAGGATTTCACGGCTTGTTCTACACGGGGCTTCAGCGCTTCGAGCGAGGCAATCACGCGCGTAAGATTTCGCGCTCGGGGACTTTCGTCGTCGGGTTTGAACAGCTGAACGGGGTCGTCACCCAGGTCCGTGACGTCATAACCAATTTCTCGCAGGCGCTCCACCAGGCCAGCGGCTCGCAGCGCAGCGGGTGCGCCTTCCTGCCCTGCGGACATCGCGGCCGCGCTGGTGGGCGCTCCTAGCAGAGCAATCTTATTGGCCTGGCGGACAATTTTCACCGCCACTCAGTGGCTCCTTCGAATCCGTGAATCACACCCCAATTTTCCACCCAACCGCCAATCGCCCGGTCAACCAATCAATCAGTCAACCAATTCAGCGGTCAATCAACCAACGAATGCATCGTTGCGGCCGCCCACGCCGGCAAAGCCGCCGAACGAAGCTCTCTAGTGCGCGCCCTGCCGCGCCGCCAGTTCCGGCGGCAAAGTGAAACGTACATCCTCGCGAATCAAATCCAGGTCGCGCTGGTTCGTGAATCCGAAACTGGAAAGCCGCTGGCTCACTTGCTCCACCAGAATTTCCGGCGCGGATGCCCCCGCGGTCAGTCCCAGCGTCTTCACACCTTCCAGCCACGAAGCGTCCACGTCATTCGCATCTTCGATCAATCGTGACGCCACTCCCGCGCGCTTGGCCACTTCCACCAGGCGATTCGAATTCGAGCTATTGGCCGAGCCCACCACCAGGATCAATTCCACTTCGCGCGTCAGCGCCTCCACGGCTTCCTGGCGATTCTGCGTCGCATAGCAAATATCATCGGAAGCAGGACCCACAATCGCCGGGAATCGCTGGCGCAGCCGTGCCACGATTTCCTGCGTGTCGTAGAGCGATAGCGTCGTCTGCGTCAAGAACGCCAGCCGATTCGGGTCCGGCACCACCAGTTCGTCCACTTCCTCCACGCTGCCGACAATCACCGTTTGATCCGGAGCTTCGCCGGAAGTTCCTACGATCTCCTGATGATCGCGATGTCCGATCAAGATCAGCGTGCGCCCTTCGCGCGCAAATTTCAGCGCTTCCAGGTGAACTTTCGTCACCAGCGGGCAAGTGGCGTCAATCACGCGCAACTGCCGCTCCTGCGCCTCGGTGCGCACGCGAGGCGGGACGCCATGAGCGCTAAATACCAGCACGGCGCCCACCGGCACTTCTTCGATCGTTTCCACGAAAATCGCGCCGCGCCGCCGCAGCTGATCCACGACGTACCGGTTATGTACGATCTCGTGATGGACGTAAACCGGCGCGCCGTAGGCTTCCAGCGCCAGTTCCACAATGTCTACCGCGCGCACCACCCCGGCACAGAATCCGCGAGGTCGTACCCGTACCATCGTCTTGGCCCCATGATTCGTGCCGTGAATCGTCGTGAGCGTCAATTCATTCTCCGTTAAGGCCTTTATTTTACCTGAAGCGCCGCTTCCCTGCCAGTTTGTTCGCCTTAACCGTTGCCTATTCATAGGCCCAGGTCCTCAATGGCCTGCAAAGGTGGGATGCGGCCGCAGCCAGGGAGGTTTGGACGGCCTAACGCGCGGCGCGCACTTCCGCGCGCGCGGCAAAAGCTTGTCGAAGTTAATTTTTTAGGGGATTCTGCGAGAAGGGCCGCAAACGACGAAAGAAATCGTCGCTGCGGCCCCTATCTGGTGCCTGATTGCCGGTGCAACAATTACTGAGCAGATTCTGAACGCGGATGGCGGAAAGACTTTCTGGTGATTTCGTCCAGGCCCGCATAGCCGCGGCGCGCTGAAATCGAAATCACGCGCACGCCGGCTTCAGCCCAGTCCAATCCTCTTTCGCCCACTGCGCCCACCAAGTAGAAAAGCACGCCGAGCATCAGCAGCATCGCGAATCCCAAACCAAACAACAACTCCGCGGCGAGCAGTTCCCGCACAAAATACATTTGCAGCACGAAAAATATCGCCACCACGGACAGCATGCCCTTGCGAACTTTCGCTTTTTGTCCGATCCCGATAATGAATGCCTTTGCGACTTCCAATTGCTTTTTCATGACCCTCCCTACCCTCACTGAAACAGATGCACGGGGAGGCCCAAACGAGTCATGCGTAAGTCATTGAAAAATGAGGGGGTGCGAAATCGTGAAAGATTGGAACGGTGCTAAGAGAGGAAAACCATTTCTCCGATGTAGGTAAGCAGCTGGTCCGAACTGAAACGTATCACCGGACGTTTTTTGTCTACGGGCTTTTACTATTCTCGCGAAAACTATGCAGTACTCTTCGCGTCGCGGGCGAAATAAAATGCAACGCGTTTTTTCGCGCGCGGTATTTTCAGCGTCCTTCGAACGGATAGCGATCCTGCGCGAGCACCGCTTCCGCCACGCGCCGCCGAATCGCAATCGTAGTCAGCGGAGCATGCTTCGCGAAGCGCCGCAAAACGGCTAGCTGCGTGACCAGCGTATCGCCATCCGCGGTAGCCGTAAGGGCCGTGCGCGCATCTTTTTCCACGCGGTCCATCGCGTCGTAGATGAACGCGCGCGTAGCGTCGCACATTACGCTGACGGCCTGCTCTCCGCGCGCCGCCGAAGCCTTCTGGGCGCGCCGCAGCGTGGACTCCATCGCGTACACGTCCATCACAATATTCGCAAGTGAAGCCACAATCTCCTGCTGATCGGCCAGTTGTTCGCGGAATTTCTGCATCGCCGTGCCGGAAGCCAGCAGGAAAATCTTTTTGGCCTGCTCGAGCGATTTTTCTTCCTCGGCAAAAGGCCCTGTGGGCGCTTCTTCAAACGACGGTCCGGCCAGAACTTCTTCGCCCAGCTTCAGCGCCGCCGGAATCAATGGCAATACGCCGCCGAGCGCGCGCTTCATCAGCATCTGGATGATGAGCATGCGATTGATTTCGTTGGTGCCTTCAAAAATGCGGTTGACGCGGCTGTCGCGATAGGCCCGCGCCACGGGGTAATCTTCGTGGAATCCGTAGCCGCCGAAGATCTGCACCGCTTCGTCCACCACGTAATCCACCATTTCACTGCCGGCCACTTTGCTGATGGAGCTTTCGATCGCGTATTCTTCCAGCACCTGCATGGCCTGCTGCACCTTGTCTTTTCCCGGGACGGGATTGGCTACCGCGGCGTCAATCATTCCGGCCGAGCGGTATTGCTCCGATTCGATGGCGTAAATGCGAATCGCCATCTCGCCCAATTTCGCCTTGATCAACCCAAAATCGCAGAGCCGCTTGCCGAATGCCGTGCGCTCTTTCGAATATTTCGACGAAGCTTCCAGAATCTTCTTCGCGCCGCCCACGCAATACGCGCCCAGCGTGAAGCGTCCCGCATTCAAGGTATTGAACGCCACCACGTGGCCGCGGCCGGGCTCGTGCAGCAGGTTTTCCTTGGGCACCGGCGAATTCTCGAAAAATATCGGCGTGGTCGAACTGCCCTTGATACCCATCTTCTTTTCTTCCGCGCCGGAAGAAAAACCCGGCGTGCCGCGCTCGACGATGAAGCAGGAAAATTTCTCGCCATCAATCTTCGCGAACACCACGAAGACGTCCGCAAACCCGCCGTTGGTGATCCACATCTTCTGGCCGTTCAAAATGTAGTTCTTGCCGTCAGGCGAAAGCACCGCGCGCGTGCGCGCGGCCAGCGAATCCGATCCGGCCTGCGGCTCGGACAAGCAGTAACAGGACAACAATTCACCTGAAGCAATTTTCGGCAGGTATTTTTTCTTCTGTTCCTCGGTGCCGAAATAAACGATGGGAACCGTCCCGATTCCCGCGTGGCCTCCGTGCGAAACCGCAAACGACCCATAGCCCGCCAGTTTTTCCGCCAGCACCGTCGCCGAAACCTTATCCAGCCCCGATCCGCCATATGCTTCCGGGATTCCGCCCCCCAGCAGCCCGATTTCGCCGGCTTTCTTCAGCATCTGCGCCATCAGATGCTCGTCCTTATGCGCTTCCAGCTCCGGAATCGCCGGCGTCACTTCCTTTTGCACGAACTCATCGGCGGTCTGGCCGATCAGGCGCTGATCATCGGAAAGGTCGGCGGGCGTGAACACATCCTCGGGACGGCAGGTCGCGATCAGAAATTCGCCGCCGCGATGCAGCATCTGCGAAACCGGTGTGGTGGCCATGATTTTCTCTCCGTAAAAGTTCGTGGCGTTCCGTTCCCACGGATTCTCTCGCGCATTCCGGCGCAGCGCAATAGGCCAGAAGGATGCAGCGTCACCCTCGCAGCCGGTCCGACCCACAAATGTTAGTGCTGCTGAACGCGGCCACCAACCAACACAATTCGATTGAGGC
The DNA here is from genome assembly GCA_963804655.1 of uncultured Acidobacteriota bacterium. Taxonomy (GTDB): domain Bacteria; phylum Acidobacteriota; class Terriglobia; order Acidiferrales; family UBA7541; genus Palsa-295. The sequence goes on from CAWDRE010000009.1 coordinate 156,648, forward strand.
CGCGCGCTTGCGAGTTGCGTTCGCGCTCTGGCCAAAATTGCGAAGCTCAGCTATGGTTCTCCCACTGGGATTTGCCGCAGACCCGGGCCGCGCAGATCGAAACTGCGTGGGCCGCCAAACTGCGGCGCATCCTTTCCTGAAAGGAGCCACATCATGGGACAACCCGTCGTTCACTTCGAAATCGGCTGCCGCGATAGCCTGAAAACTCAGGATTTTTATGCTCGTCTCTTCGGCTGGAAAATAGCACAGGCTGGCCCCGCGGCGATGATTGATACCGGCAGCGCGGTCACCGGCCACATCACCGCGCTCGGCCACGAACCATTTCACTACACCATTTTCTACGTGGAAGTGGATGACGTGCAGGCGTATCTAGACAAGGCCGCGGCGCTCGGCGGCAAAACTCTCGTGCCGCCCGTGCCAATCCCCACTGGAACATTTGCCTGGATGCAGGACCCCGAAGGAAACACGGTCGGCCTCTGGAAGCCCGCCGCAAAGTAGGCGCCGCGACGGTCCGAGCTGCGATCTACGCAACCCGCTCGAAGATTCCCGCCGCGCCCATTCCGCCGCCGACGCACATCGTCACCAAACCATAGCGCCCGTTGCGCCGTTCCAGCTCGCGCAAAATCGTCGCCGTAAGTTTTGCGCCCGTGCAACCCAGCGGATGGCCTAGCGCGATCGCGCCGCCGTTGACGTTTACGCGCGCGGGATCGAGCCCCGCGAGCTTGATCACGCTCAACGCCTGCGCCGCAAACGCCTCATTCAATTCGATCACGTCAATCTGATCCAGCGTCAACCCCGCAATCTTCAATGCTTTGGGAATCGCGTACACCGGGCCCACGCCCATTTCTTCCGGCAGGCAGCCAGCCGTCGCAAACGCCACAAAACGCGCCAGCGGCTTCAACCCCAGCGCCCGCGCTTTCTCCGCGCTCATCACCACGGACGCCGCGGCCCCGTCGCTCATCTGCGAACTGTTTCCCGCCGTCACCACGCCATGCGTGTGAAACGCCGGCTTCAATTTCCCCAGGAGTTCCACGGAAGTATCCGCGCGCGGCCCCTCATCGGTGTCGAACGAAACTTTCACCGTCTTCGGCTTCGTTCCATTCGAAGCCCCCGCCGCCGGCGCGCCGCCGTTCGCCGCCGCCTCCAGCACCGTATAACTCACCGCCACCGGCACGATTTCGTCCTTGAATTTTCCCGCCGCGATCGCCGCCAGCGCTTTCTGGTGGCTCGCGAAAGAGAATTCGTCCGACTGCTCGCGCGTGATCCCGTATTTCCTGGCGAGATTTTCCGCCGTGAGCCCCATGCCCAGGTACGCGTCCGGATAATTGTCCATCAGCCAGGGATTCGGCGCGACCTTGTTGCCGCCCATGGGCACCATGCTCATGGATTCGGCGCCGCCGGCCACAGCCACGTCGCCTTGACCAGCCATGATGCGCTCCGCGGCCAGCGCAATCGCCTGCAATCCCGAAGAACAAAACCGATTGATGGTCATGGCCGAAGATTCCACGGGGAGTCCCGCGCGCAGAGACGCGATGCGCGCCACATTCATCCCCTGTTCAGCCTCGGGCATCGCGCATCCCAGAATTACATCCTCGATTTCTTTCGGGTCGAGTCCCGGCGCGCGCCCCACGGCTTCCTTGATCACCACCGCCGCCAAATCGTCTGGACGCGTGGTCCGCAGCGTCCCTTTCGTCGCTTTTCCCACCGCCGTGCGCACGGAACTTACAATCACAGCTTCACGCATTTCTTCACCTCGGAACCAATTGTCTTGCTTGAGCTATATTGGATGCAGCAGCGGGAGAAAAGCAACAACGCAAAGCAACGGGCGGTGCTCGTGGGAAGGTATGACAATCTTGCGGTTAGCGGTTTGAGGTTAGAGGTTGGCGCCGAGCCGTTAGCGGCTGAACTTGATCGTTACCAGCATCTGCACGGCGATCGGCTGTCCATTCAGCGTGGACGGTTCATATCTCCAGCGGCGCAGCGCATCCAGCGCGGGCGCACGCAGCAGTGGAGGACCGGATATAACCTGCGTGTTGACCACATGCCCCTTGGCGTCAATCGTGGTCTTAATGACGACGTCTCCCTGCACGCCGGATTCCCGCGCCATCTGCGGATATTCAGGCAGCACTCGCGAAATCAGTTGCGGCTCTTTGACGTTTCCTCCCACCTTCACCGGACCCTCCGGCTTAATTTCGGGGGCGGCAGGCGCAGGAACATTTGACGAAATAATTCCAGAAAGCGCGCTCGAATTGGAGGAATCCGCGGCGGGCGTGACATCCACAGCGGGCGCCGCTTCCGCTTGTCCGGCGTCGCTGCGCTGCGGAGCCACGGGATGTTCCTCGAGCTGCTGTTTCACCATTTCGTCCGTGATTCTGGAGGTCGGCGGGACCACTCGCGCGTTAGAACCGTTTGACAACGCGCTCGCGCTGACCGTCGCGGCCGGAGCATTCGATTGCGTGACAATCGCGATCGGATGCGCCGCAGAATTGTGCGCCGCGGCGCTGCTCTCCGCCGGCTGCTCGTGCTCGGGAACCGCCGACGGCGACTGGAATGCCAACGGCTGGGGAACCGCCGATGAATTCGTCTTGGGCACGGAACTATTCGCGGGGGTCGCGGAGTGCGTCCGGAAATAAAGCACGCCTCCAAACACGCCCGCGAATAGCAGGGCGACGCACGCCGCGATCAACAGCCAGTTATTCCCGTGTGGCCTGCTTGCCGCGGGCAAGCCAGCTTCTGCGCTCTCATCAAATCGGGCGCCAAAAGTTTCTGAAGACGCCGCACGGCTGCCTCCGAGCGCTGCGCCACCGCTGAAGCTTCCGAACGTTCCGTGCGTGCTTCCCGTGAGCGAAGTCGCTGGTACGGAGGCCTCATCTTCTTCCGTCGCGGCATGCTGGGGCTCAGCGGCGATTGCTCCGGCGCCTGCCGGCGCATCTCCGCGCAGCTCGCTCAATGAAAGCGTGGCAACTGGCGCGGGCGTCTCCGTCGAAATCTCGATGCCCGCTTCCGCAAGCGCTTGTGCCGCGATGTTGGCCTTCGAAGTTTCCTCCACGGACCTTTCCGGCACGCGTTCTGCCCGCACCGGAGGCGGCACAGGCAGCGCGACGGGTGGCGCGACAGATGCAACGGGCGCTATCGGCGTCACGGGCGCGGGAGGCGCCACGGGGGCAACCGGCGTCACAGGCCGCATCGGCGCGACAAATTTTACCGACGTGGTGGAAGTCGCCGAAGCTGCGGGCTGCACTTCTTCCTGCGTGCCGAATTTCGCGAAAGTCGGTTCGGGCTTGCTCGAAGGAATCGCGGCCGCCGGCGCTGCTGGAATCACCCCGGGCGGAGTGGGAACCACGCGCGGTGCTGGCACAACGGGCGCAGCAGGCGGCGCGGGCGCAACGGGCTGCATACTTGAGCGACTGGATTCTGCAACAGGCGTGACCGTCGCAGGCGTCGTTGTCGGCAAAGTCGCGGAAGTCGCAGGTGCCGGCGCGTTCGCCGGTGCTGCGCCCTCGGACGCAAAAATCGCTCCCCAATAACCGGGCTGCTTGTGCGTGAATTCGACTTCCACGTAGCCCTGCATGTTCGAAAACGTTCGCACCTTGATCACGCGGCAAATCGCGTCCTGGCGCGTTTTTAAATTCGTCACCACCAACATCTGGCTGGCGGCCACGGCGGTGGACATCCTCAGCACGGCGCCCTGCGGAAACACAATCATCGTGTTGGTTTCTTCTTCGAATGGTTCGGTGCGCGGCGCAACTCCTCGCGCAACTTCTGTCACACGGGAGCCGTGGACTTTGACGGGAACTTCCAGGGAAATCGCATCCGCGCGCAAGTGTCCGCCGCCCGCGCCTGCCCCCGCCTGTTGCGCAGGAGCGCCACCTTGCGCGACGGCAGCGTCATGAACGGAATTCGCGGCTTCGACTGAATCCTTTGTGAGTGGCGCCATAGTTCTCGGCGTAGTACGCCGTTTCCCCCGAAGAATGCCTAAATTCACATGTATAAATGAATTTTCGGGGGGTGTGCCAAATTGTGGCAATGGTACTTTGGTACTGCGGGGGGAACGCTTTGGGCACCAGCGCGATGTTCACGCCGCGCCCACACCGGGGATTTTGCGAGGGATTCCGAGACACCACAAAACGCAGATCGAAATTATCGCAGGCGAAGATTTCACGAAGACATTCTTACGTCAAAAACGAGACACAGGCGGGTTTAGGTTCTCTCTGCGGACTCGGCTCTTTCTCTGCGTACTCTGCGTTAGTTTCTTTGACTCTGAAGCCGATGTTGACTCGATTCCGCTCAGCCCTTCTTCTTGGGTATAGACACCGAAACCGGCGGCGAGATTTTGTACGTCTTCGAAAAATCCCCCTGATTCACGGCAATCCCCACGCGCCCCCGCGAATCTATGTACACCAGAGGCTCTCCCACTGGCACATCCATGAACGTCTTCCCGAAGGGAAACGTATAGACTTTCTTCGCGATCGTCACCGGCACCTTGTCGCCCACCGCGTAACCCAGCTTTTTGAAATCATCGCCCTGAATATCCGTAATCAAGCTTCCAAACGGATCGTCCAGCCCAATCACGTCGCCAGTGATTCCCTTCGCATCAACCGTGGCCGTTTTGGGCACCAACCGCACCAAGGTTTCCACCGCGGGCCCGGCGAGCGTCCAATCCTCCCCCGCCGCCAGATGCGCCGCCGCCGGCGAAAAAATATCTCGCCCATGAAACGTGGAAGAAACTTTATCGCCAATCATCCAGGAAGGATTCGTGATCTCGCGCACCCCCGCGACGCCGTCGCGATCGGCCACCGGCGTGATCAAGCCATTATCCGGAACCACGAAATACTGCCCCCTCTTGGTTTTTACGATCACCGCTTTACGCGAAGTGCCCACGCCCGGATCTACCACCCCCAGAAAAACCGTTCCCGCCGGATAATAAGGTGTAACGCCCGCGAGAAACCGGGCGCCTTCTTCAATCGAAAAAGGCGTCACCTGATGCGTGATATCCATAATCCGCACATCCGGCACAATCCCGATGATCACCGCGCGGCAGATCGCCACCGCATCGTTCGCGGTGCCGAAATCGGTCATGAACACGATCGTCGCACGCGCCGTGGGCTTCGCGGTTGCCTCTTCACGAGCGCCCTGTCTCCCGCAGCCCGCAAACCAAACTGCCGCAAAAAATAAAAGTAGCGCCACGCGAGAAGGCTTGCGAGTGATTTGCATGTGCAACCCCTTGCTGAAAGTTTTGCGGGCGCTCAGTGCGCCGCCTGCCGCGCTTCCTTCGGGCGTTTGCGATATTCCTCGTAGAGCTGGCGGTGTTTGTTATCCGTACTCGTGAGCTGCCCCTTGATGAAGAGATAGCGCACTTGCGTCTGGATCTCGAGTGGATCGCCACTGGTGACGATCACGTTGCCCAGTTTCCCAGGCTCGATCGTTCCCAGTTGGTCCGCCAATCCGAACATCTGCGCGGCGTTCAGCATCACCGCTTTAAGCGCTTCATCGTGCGGCAACCCGTAGGCGACGGAGGTCCCGGCATATTGCGGCAAGCGCCGCGAGAAAGCCGTCCCAAAGCTGGAAAACGCTAACGGAATTCCCGCCGCGAACAATTCCGAAGGCTGGGTCATGGGCTTGTCGTACGGAGTATCCTCTTCCTCCGGAAGCCGCTCCGTCGGACCCAGAATCACTGGAATTTTTTTGTCTTTAAGCAAGTCTTTGACTTTCCAGGCTTCGGCGCCGCCGCCCAGAATCATTTTCAGGTTCTGCTTGGCGCAAAATTCCACCGCGTTGCGGATGTCGCGCGCGTCGTCGGCGATCACCAGCACCGGCAGTTTGCCTTCCACCACCGGCACCAGCGCTTCCAGTTTCAGATCGCGTTCATAGAGCGCGGGCGAGCCTTTCTCCGTCGCCTGCGCGTAGTGCCGCGCGCGGTCCAGCCAGTCGCTGAGTTGATTCACGTTCTTGTCGTATTCCTTCTTCGCATCGCTGTAGGGCTTTTCTTTCACGCTGAACGTCGAGAAATCAAACGTGCGCGTCTGGATGGACGGCCAATTGATCACCATCGCCACCGAACGCTTGATCTGCATTTCTTCCATCGTCCATCCCGCCAGATTAAACGCCGAAGCCTGCCCCGCGATGGTTCCGCCGCCCTGTGAATCGAATCCCGAAGTGCCCGGCGCGGCAATCACTTCCGTAATTCCGTTCGCGCGCGTCACCGGAATGTGCGCGCTGGCCGGATTCACGGCCGTGGCCGCGACGAGTTCCGGATTGTAATCGCCCAGCTCGCTGATATCCTGCGTCGCGCTTACCGCGCTCACTTCGTTCAAACCAATCTGCGTGATCGGATCGAACAGCCCGGGATAAACTTCCAGCCCCGTTGCATCTATTACCTGCGCGTCGCTGGGAACCGCGACGTCGGCTCCCACCGCCGCAATTTTGCCGTCACGAATGATCACCGTGCCGTTTTCAATCGGCGCACCCGCCAGCGTGAAAACTTTGCCGCCCTTGATCGCGTACGTCGTGGAAGTCGCAGCTGACTGCGCCCATAGAGGAATCGTCACGAAAGCCGCAAACAGCAATGTCAATGCGCCGATCCGCGCTCTTATTTTCACAGAGCACCTCGCACGGCCACGCCATCGGCGCTATCGCTCTTCGGCGGCTTCTTTTTCTGCTCAGGCTTTTTCTCGGACTTGCCGTCCGGCTTCTCTTCGGGCTTCTTTTCTTCGTTGGCCTTCTTTTCCTTATCCAGCAAAGCCTGCTTTTCCTTGGCCAGGTCCGCGCGCTCCGCGATATCTCTCTGCCGGTCGAAATACACTTGGCCGTCAATCAGCGTCTTCTGCACCACCGCGTAGACGCTCAGCGGGTCGTGGTTGAAAATCGCCAGGTCCGCGTCCTTCCCGACCTCAATCGAACCAACTCGATTATCAATCCCCAATTGGATTGCCGGATTCAGCGTGATCAGCTTGAGCGCGTCATTCGCCGAAAGGCCACCGTACTTCATGCTCTTCGCGGCTTCCTGATTCAGTTGCCGCGCCTCCTGCGCATCGTCGGAATTGATCGAAACCACCACGCCGCGCTCGGTCATCAGCGCCGCGTTGTAAGGGATCGCGTCGAATGCTTCCATCTTGTACGCCCACCAATCGGAAAAGGTGGAACCACCCGCGCCCGACGCCGCGATTTCATCCGCGATCTTGTAGCCCTCCAGCACGTGCTGGAAGGTGCGCACTTTGAATCCAAATTCATTGGCCACGCGAATCAGCATCAGAATTTCATCCGCGCGGTAGCAATGCGCGTGGACGTAACGTTTTCCGTCCATCACTTCCACCAGCGGCTCCAGTTGTTCGTTGCGCCGCGGCGGAATTAAATTCTGCTCGCCGGCCGTTTTGCGCCGGTTGTAATCGTCCCATTGCTTTTTATATTCGCGCGCCTCGATGAACGCCTGGCGAATCACCTCTTCCACGCCCAGGCGCGTGGCCGGATAGCGCGCGGGCACTCCCGGCGGCATCGTGAAATTCGAATGCTTGGGATTTTCGCCCAGCGCGAATTTAATTCCCGGCAACGCGCCCTGGAAAGGCAACTCGCTCGCGGGTTTGCCCCAGCGCAGCTTGATGACCACCGTCTGCCCGCCGATAGGATTCGCGCTGCCGTGCAAAATATTCGCCTCGGTGACGCCGCCCGCCAGGTCGCGGTAAATATCAATGTCATCCGGATTCAAAACGTCCTTGATATTGGCCATCGAAGAAACCGCCGGCGCGCCTTCGTTCACGCCGCCTTCGATCGCGATGTGCGAGTGGCAATCAATGATTCCCGGCATCACGTACTGACCCGACGCATCAATCACCGTCGCGCCCTCCGGCGCTTTCAAATCCGCCCCCACCGCCGCGATTTTCCCGTCGCGAATTAGAATCGAACCATGCTCGATGTTTCCGTGCGTCACGGTGAGCACCGTCGCATTTTGGATGAAAATCGCGCCGAGGCTTTGGGCGCGCGCGGCAATCGGCGCCCCAACGAAAGCCGCGGCCAACGCCAAGGTCGGAACCAAACTCAGTGAATTTCTCCGCTTCATCGGCCCACCCCCTCGATCTCCCGGGGCGCAGCGGCGGCTGCAGCGCCATCGCCCGGCTTTTTATCTCCCGGTTTTGCCGCAGGCGCTTCCTCGTGAATCTCAAACCAGTTCCCGTCCACGAACACATCCTTCACTTTGGTCTTCTCGGCAAAAATATCGCCGTCCGTCACCACCAGGTTCGCGATTTTCCCCGTCGCGATGCTGCCCATGCGGTCGCTCAGCCCCAAAATATCCGCCGCATCCAACGTTAAAGCGCGCAGTGCCGCGTCGGGCGACAAGCCCGCATCCGTCGCCTTCTTCAAGCTCTTGAAAATATCTTTCGGCTCGCCAATCCCGTCCGAATAAAACGCGAATTTCACTCCGGCTTTCGCCAGCGCCGCCGGAGTCCCCGGCGCGCGATCGCGAAAGCGCAGTTCTCGTAAAGTCTGCTCGCCCTCCGGGTCCGCATCTTTCGGCCGCTCCGGCCACTTCAAGTTCACCAGCACGGGAATCTTGCTGGCCGCCAGCGCGTCCGTTACCGCATACCCCTGCTGGACGCCGTAAAGCACCGCGCGAATTTTCCATTCATCCGCGAGGCGCAGCGCGCGCAGAATCTGCACCGAACTATTTCCCGGAATCAGAATAATTTCCTGGCGTTCCAGCACGTGATGCAGGGTGACCTCCGTGCGGTCGTAAGGCACCCGCTCGGTTTTCGTGGGATTCGCTTCGTAAATCGGTTGCGCTTGCGCGTACCACGCCGTATCGTCCAGCACCTGCCGCACGTAACCGATCGTGCCCATCAAAGAATCGGGAAACGTAAAAAATCCGTCCGTGGGCCGCAGCGAAATCGGCAGCGAGGCCATCGCGCGCACCACGTAATCTCCCGCGCGCTCGCCCGCCAGATCAATCACCGTTGCCTGCCCCGGAAAAATTCCGCCATCCGGCATCGTCAATGCCGTCGTGAATCCGGCGTTGCGCCAGGATTCAATCCGCTTGTCATCGGTCTTCAGTTCATCAGCCGCCACGCGCCAAGGCGACGTGCCAGGACGATCCTCCGGCCCGGCAGCAATCGGACCCGCCGGCGCCGCGCGCCGTCTCGCACCGCCGGCCGCCGGGGCCGCTGCGGCGCCTTCGTCCGGAGGCAATCCCAGATTCGTTCCCGCATCAATCAGCCCCGGATACACCGTCAACCCCGTGCCATCAATCACCCAGGCCTCGGGCGGAATTGTGACGTTTGTTCCCACCGCCGCGATCAATCCTTTCGCTACGACCACCGTGCCGTTTTCAATCACCGCGCCGGAAACCGGCACGATGCGCGCGTTCTTGATCGCGAAATAGCGCGGCTCGCCGCCTTCGCCGCGCGCCGCGCACGCCCAGCCCACCAAGCCGGCGCAGCACAACAAAATCGCGGCCAGCGAAATTTTCCGGCGATTCAAACGATCACTCATCTCGCACCTCGCAATTCATTTCCATATAGCTCGTCCCCGCGCCACACAGCCACGGACGCCACAGCCGCAAACCATGAAAGCGCATGATGCTATCGGCAGGCCCGAACGAATGCAAGATATTTGCGGCCCCACAAAGGACGGCGTTCGCCCCGGAAACGCCCCAGCCCACTTGCTAGGCCTTCAGACGCACCACCGGCATCCGCGTTACCAGGAAATTTTGCAGCGGGAGAAACTACCAGGGACAGCGAGGATCCAGCGGCACAAAAGCCGACGCAAAATCGCCGCGAGCGCGGGACAAAAAAATCATCGAAAGGCCGCGCGCCCCGCAACGCAGAAGCGCACGGCTCTCGATGAAATAGCGGTTAAACCGGCGCTGCGCCGCTAATACTGCAGCGTCAGAGTGCCGTTTGCCACACGATTGCTGTCGGAATCGAATAACAACACCGTGTTGCCATTCACAATGTAATAGACCAGGTCAAAGTTTGCAGGCAGTCCGCCGGCCGAAGTCTTCAGCAGCATCGTGCCGCGCCCGTTGGAAGCCGCCGCGGTAATTGTGCTGGTGGAATTCACCGGCAATCCGCTGAACGGCGATCCGTTGTTGGCAGGATTATTGAAATCCAGCGTTCCGGTGATCGTGGTGCTCCCGGTCGTCAGCCCGATCTGGCCGCCCAAATCCTGCTCGAACGAACCGGACGACTTCGCGAACCCCACGCCCGTCAAATTCAGCGCATAGCTTCCTTGCGGCGACGTGCTCAGCGATCCTTGCTGGTAAGCGGTCCCGCTGGCGCCTTGCACGCCGTTGTTCGTATCAATCTCGACGATCTCCGCGCCCGTCTGGCCTCCCGACGTAAACGTATAGGCCGCGAATTGATTCGAGCCTTTATTGTTCGTGAGCGTAAGCAGGTAGCGCGCCGGCACAACTCCTGAACCGGTCGAAGCCGAATAGCTTCCGCTGGTGATCGGATTATTGCTCTGCGACGAGCCTGCTCCGAAATTGTTGATGTCCATCGCGCCGCCGGCCTTCACCGTGTTTGTGCTGATCGTAAAAACCGCGCCGCCCGCATAAGACGCATTATTGGCCAAGCCGCCGAAGGTCAACGCTACTCCGCCCGTCATGCCGGTCGGCAACGCCGGCGCGCTGAACACGTCGCCCGTCACCACGAAAGTCTGGGACGGGTCGATCTCCAGGATTTTCAGATGCGTCGCGTCGGTCATGTAATAAGCGAGGTTGATCGTTCCCAATGGAGTGCTGGTCATGGTAATCGTGCCGCGACCGCTGGCGTCGGCGGCCGTATAGGAACCTGCCAGCGTCTGATCGTTCGTCACGACTGGCGTGCTGAACGAAATATCCTCCAGGTCCTGAACATTCGTGGGCGCGTTCACTGAGTTAATCGGGATAGAAAGAGAGCTTGCCAGGAAAGTTCCGGAGGCCACCAGCGGATTGTAGTTCGTGTCAACACCCGAGAATCCGAACGCGAAGTTCCCGTTGAGTATCGGTCCAAACGAGACTGGGTTCTGCGCATCCAGCGTTCCGCTGCCGGTCGCGAAAGTATCAAAATCAACCAGCAACGAGTGCAGGTTCGAGCCGATCGTGACTTGCAAAGTGAATGACGGAATCGTGGTGGGGTTCGAAGCTACCGTGACGGTCATGGTCGTGCGCCCGTCAATCGGCCCCACCTGGTATGTTCCGCCGGTGATCGCAACATCCGTCGCCAAACCGGCGGTGACGAAACTGTTGATGTCTATTTCCCCGCCCGTGATCGTACCGGACGTGGAACCTGGCGTTCCGCTGGTCGTGATGCTGCCGGCGACGTCCAGCGGATTGCCTTGCACCAAATCCACTCCCGCGAACGCCATGGCATACTGGCCGGACGAGCCATTCGTGGTCAGCGACGCCGACGAATACAAAATTGTTGCCGTGGCCGTCCCGGAATTCGCGCCGGAAGTGGCCGTGATCGTCACGGTCCCGCCCGACGGAGGCGAAAGCGGCGCCGTGTACACGCCCGCGCCTGTAATTGTTCCGTGGCATTGATTCGTGGTGTTGAATGGCGGCGTCACGCAATCGCCACCCGCCAGGCCATTCACGCTCCAGCTCACTCCCGCGGCCGGCGTCGCCGTAAATGCCTGCATCGCACCCGCCGACAAACCCAATACCGCCGGACTCACCGACACCGGCTGTGCCGCCACCACTTGCACGGTAGTCGTCCCGGAGTTGGTGCCTGACGTAGCCGTCAGCGTGACGCTACCCGGAGAACTCGGCGCCATAAACAATCCACTGTTATCAATGGTTCCGCCGCTCGCCGTCCAGGTGGCCGACTGCGGCGCGCCCGCCAGAAACGCCGTGAATTGCCCCGACTGCGACACCGGCACGCTCGCCGATCCCGGGACGATCACCAGATCGTTGGTCGTCGGCTGGTTGCCGCCTCCGCCGCCACCGCACGCCGCCAAAGTCAATGAACTCGCAATCGCAACCGCTAGAAGCACAATAAGACGCATATTCTGTCGCATCGGATATCTCCATTTAGCAGCTTCGTGGGTGAAGGTTTCGCGCTCTTGTCCAACGCTCGCACCGCAAGCGGCTCTAGACCAAACGCCGACGGAGCTTGGATATTTCGATTCCTGAAAATGTTGAAAAAAGTTCCATGAATTGGCAACACACCCGGTAGCCCAAATCCGATTTCACACACTTAGATACCGCGCATCGCAAATAGGTTTCTCCGGCGATTACAAACCCGTCACCCGTAAGAAAGTTGCAGCACAAGGTAGGGCGTCAGACGTTGTAATTCCATCCGCCGCCCGCACACGCGCGCGCGGCTTCAAGAGTTTATGTGGCAATCCCAATTATTGGAAGGACCGCACCAAATACCGCGTAAAACAAGGATAAATCCCCAAGCGCGCGCCGTCACCATCCCTAACCCAAGCATTTTCCCAATTCCAATCTGCCGGGTTACTGCTGTGCCTCTAAGCCTTTTTGCAGCTCTCTGCTTCTTTGCCTCTTCACCTCTGTGTCTCTGTGCTTCCGCGGCAAATTCGCCTCAGTTCCGCAAAGGCTTCCCAGTCTTCAACGTGTGCGCCATCCGCTCCTGCGTCTTTCTCTCTCCGCACAAACTCACGAACGCTTCGCGCTCCAGATCCAGCACGTACTGCTCTGAAACCGCCTGCGGCGCCGTGAGCGAACCGCCCGCGAGGATATACGCCAGCTTGCGCCCCACCACTCCATCATATTCCGTGGCATAACCTCCGCGCACCATCATGTGAATCGCCAGCTTCGCCGCCGCGAGAAATTCTTCGCCCAGCACCTTTATTTCCGTGGGCGCCGGAGGATGATATCCCGCGCGCACCATCGCCAGTGCCGTCTCCTTCGCGTCCGCAATTTGCCTGTCGCGATTCATCGCCACCAAGTCCGACGGCCGCAAATATCCCAGCGTCCGCGCCTCTTCGGCGCTGGTGGAAACCTTGGCCATCGCGATATTTTCGAAGACCGGCTTCAGCGCGTGGAACAGATCCAGATCCTCGCCGCCCGCCGAATGTTCGTTGGCGCGGATCAACATCTCTTTGGTCCCGCCGCCGCCCGGAATCAAACCGACTCCCGTCTCCACCAGCCCGATATAAGCCTCCGCCGCCGCGTGTATCCGCGCCGCATGCAAACTGATTTCGCAGCCGCCGCCCAAAGCCATGCCCTGCGGCGCCGCCACCACCGGGCGCGGCGCGTACTTGATCGCCATATTCACGCGCTGGAATTGCCGTACGGCCAGGTGGATATCGTCCCATTCGCCTTCCTGCGCGCTGATCAGCACCAGCATCAAGTTCGCGCCCACGGAAAAATTCGTGGCTTGATTGCCGATCACCATCGCGTCGAATTCCGCGCTCAGCCGGTTGATCGCCGCGTGGATCATCGCCACCAGATCGCCGCCAATCGAATTCATCTTGGAATGGAATTCGCAGCAGAGCACTCCGTCGCCCAGGTCAATCAGGCTCGCGCCCGCGTTTTTCTGCACCACTCCCGTGCGGTCTTTCAGCGACTTCAGAATGATGATTCCCGCCGGCTCTTCGACGGGCTTGAGCGCGTTCGCCGCCAAATCGAAATAGCGCGTGGTTCCCTTGTCGGATTCGTAGAATGTTTTTGCGGGCGACCCCAGCACCTTCCGGACCACCGGGGGCAGGCCTTTGCCTTCGCGCTCCAGCGCCGGCCCCATGCGCTCCACTCCAATCGCATCCCACACTTCGAATGGGCCGAGTTCCCAGGCAAATCCCCAGCGCATCGCGCGATCCACGTCCACAACGCGCTCGGCGATTTCCGGCACGCGCCGCGCCGCGTAAAGGCACGTCTCGCCCAGGCTCGACCACAACAAGCGGTTCGCGTTGTCACCGCCTTTGCCGTCGAGGACCGGCGCCAGCAGCGCGCGCACCCGTTCGCACGTGTCCTCAATCCCTTTTCCTGCTTCAATTGAACCGAACTTCGCTTTCTGCTTTGGGCGATACTCCATCTTTTGCCAGTCGAGCGTCAGGATTTCGCTCTCGCCGCCCTTTTTCACCTTCTTGTAGAATCCGCCGCCGGTCTTATCGCCCAGCCAGCCCCGCTTCAGCATTTCCTCGACGAACGGCGGCAATCTATAAATCTCGCGCGACTCGTCGCCGGTCACGTTCTCGTAAATATTGCGCACCACGTGCGCCAGAATATCCAGCCCCACCAGATCCGCCGTGCGAAACGTCGCCGATTTGGGCTGGCCGATCGCCGGACCCGTACAAGCATCCACTTCCTCGATGGTCATCTCCAGCTCTTGCATTTTGCGCAACACATTCAACATCGAATACGTGCCGACGCGATTCGCGATGAAATTCGGCGTGTCTTTCGCCCTCACCACTCCCTTGCCCAGTCGCAAATCGCAAATCTCGTCGAGCGATTCCAGCACTTCCGGACGCGTCTTCGGCCCCGCAATCAATTCCACCAATTTCATGTAACGCGGCGGATTGAAGAAATGCGTTCCGGCCCAATGCTCCTGAAAATCCTCCGAGCGTCCTTCGGCGATCAAATGAATCGGCAATCCGGAAGTATTGGAAGTAACAATCGTCCTGGGCTTGCGCACCGCTTCCACGCGCGCAAAAAGATTCCGCTTGATCTCCAGGTTTTCCGCGACTGCTTCAATGATCCAATCCACCTGGCCGCACCACGCGATGTTGTCTTCCAGGTTTCCCGGCGTCACCAGTCGCGCGGTTTCCGGGGTGAAAAAAGCCGCCGGGCGCGATTTCTTGGCGCCTTCCAGACCAGTCAGCACAATCCGGTTGCGCACTGCCGGGCTTTCCAACGTCAATCCTTTGCGCTTCTCATCGGCATTCAATTCCGGAGGAACGATATCCAGCAGAAAACATGGGATACCAGCGTTCGCCACGTGCGCCGCGATGCGCGCGCCCATGGTGCCGGCTCCCAACACCGCTACTTTTTCGATACGACGCTTCATGAGGTACCTCAGAGCAACCCCGCGAGGTTACAAAAGCACTACGGGGCGGTCAACCTGAAAGACCGCCGAACGGCATCTGAGTTAAAATGTCCTATAGGGTGTGCCATGGCCGATCAGGGAATCACCACCAAATGGCTCGGTAAGGCAATCCGCGGGTTGCGCACGTTTGCGTATGGCTCGAGCGAACGCCCCAAGGTTGGCGTCGCCCTGGGCGGCGGATTTGCGCGCGGCATCGCGCACGTCGGTGTGCTGCGCGTCCTGGAGCAAAATGAAATTCCCATTGATTTCATTGCCGGAACCAGCGTCGGCGCGCTGATCGCTTCCGCCTACGCCAGCGGCACCTCGCTCGACGACATGGCTCATCAAGCCAGCCTCACCCGCTTCCGCGATTTCGGCCGTTGGACTCTTTCGCGCATGGGCATGGCATCCAACGACCGCTTGCAGGATTTCCTGCAGCGCCTCGCGACGGCGAAATATTTTCACGAGATGCGCATTCCGCTCGCCATCGTCGCTACCGACCTGCTCAGCGGCGAATCCGTCCATTTTACGGACGGCGAAGTTGGCCCAGCGCTGCGCGCTTCCTGCGCCTATCCCGGACTTTTTCTCCCCGTTGAATATCGCAAACATTATCTGGTGGACGGCTTCTTGACCGAGCAAGTTCCCGCGCCGGCCCTGCGCGAAATGGGCGCTGAAGTTGTCATCGCCGTGCACCTCGAACCCGGCTTGCTCGATTCCAAGCCGCGCAACACCATCGAAGTCATCTCCCGCTCGTTTTCCATCATTCAATCCGTCGCCAATCAACCCTGGCGCGGCGCCAGCGACGTTCTGCTCGAGCCCAACGTGCATCACATCCTGTGGGATGAGTTCGTGAAGTCCCCGCAGCTGATCGCCGCAGGCGAAGCCGCCGCCCAGGAAGCCATGCCGCGCATCAAGTCCTTGCTGCAGCGCGGCCCTAACCGCTCGAGCGCCACAGCCGAAACCTTTACCACCTCTGAATAGATTTTGCGCCACCACAATCGCTCGAGCAGTTCTCGGAGTGCGGTGGCTTGCCGCCGCCATGATGTTGGGCGAGGCTTGCCTCGGCTGCGATCCACCCGCCAGCACAAATGCAATCCCGGTGTCATCCTGATCGCAGGGAGGGACCTCCCTTCGCCTTCCGTCGTCCGCGCGATACGCTGCTAACCCTCCCCCCGCCGCAGCGTCAAAGCATTTGTGAGGAGCCGAACTCCTCCTGCGATGACCGCTGCAACGCCCCAATCATACGCAGGAAGCGTTCGGCTCTTCTTTTTCTACAAGCCAACCAAAATTATCTCTGCCAGCGAAAAAATCGGTCGCCGCAGCGCGACCAACGAGGGCCGCGGTGGCCGAGGATCTGCTTTTTGAGATGTCCGAATACTCGGAACGGAAGAATCCGTGCTTACGGAAGGAACCGCCAATCTCAGAATGCGTCAGTCTCGCGCAACTCCACAGTCACCGCCCGCCCATTGCCCTTCCCGCGCCTGGTAAACCACTCGCTCATCGCCGCGGCCAGCCTGGCGGGATTCACCGCCAAGCCAGCTTCGAGCTTCCCTTCGCCCACCGGCAAAGTATCGTCAAATTCCGCCGACCCCGTGAAATTGCGCATGCAAAAGCTATCCAGCCACTCCAAAGGCGCAGCCCGCCGCTCGGCCCCAATCACAATCTCAGCCAGCAATTTCCGCGCATACATAATCCGCAAATTATAGCATTCGCCGGAAAATCTCCCGGCCCGCCGCGTGCCCATGGACCACCGATTCGTTTGAACAAACTCGTCGCGCATATCGTATAAACTTCTGTACGAAAGCCAAGGCCCTGACCGGGAGAGCCAACCATGAACGACCTGCTGCGCGATCTTCGCTTCGGTTTCCGCCTCCTCAGAAAAAATCCGGGCTTCGCTTCCGTCGCCATCCTCGCTCTGGCTCTGGGAATCGGCGCCAACACCGCGATCTTCAGCGTGGTCTATGCCACGCTCCTCGCTCCGCTGCCGTATCCGCAGCCCAATCAGCTAGTAGTGGTCTGGTCCAAAGTCGCCGGCGACAAAAACGTCTCCTCCGCCGCCGACTACCTCGCCTGGCAGCGCGAAAATTCCGTCTTCCAAGCTATGGGAACCACCAGCGGCGCCAATTTCAATCTCGCCACCGGCGAACGCCCCGAGCGAATCTCCGGCAGCTATTTGACTCCCGGGTTCCTCGATCAGATGTTCGATGAAACGCCGTTTATGGGCCGCTACTTTTCCGCCGACGAAGCCGTCCCGGGCAAGGATCACGTAGTCGTCCTCACCAACCAGCTTTGGCGCGAACATTTCGGCGGCGATCCCCACATCATCGGCCGCGAAATTCACATGAACGGTGAAAGCTACACGATCATCGGAGTTCGCCCGGCGGGCCCTCCCGATCGCGGTGACGCCAAACTTTTTGCCCCGCTGGTCTTCAAGCCCGAGCAGATCAACCACGATTTCCACTGGCTCGTCGTCTTCGCCCGCATGAAGCCCGGCGTCACTCTCGCGCAGGCCAACTCAGATATGGACGCAGTGACGCACCACATCGCGGATGATTACCCGAAATCCAATAAAGGTTGGACCGCTAGCGTTGAACCATTAAAGAACGATTTCCTCGATCGCGACGTGCGCGCCGCGCTCTGGCTCCTGCTCGGCGCGGTCGGCTTCGTTCTGCTCATCGCCTGCGCCAACGTCGCCAATCTGCTGATGGCGCGCGCCACCACTCGCCAGAAAGAGGTCGCCGTCCGCGCCTCCCTCGGCGCGTCGCGCCAAAGACTCTTCAGCCAATTCCTCATCGAGAGCATCGCACTCGCCTCGATGGGCGGCGCGCTAGGAATTGTTCTCGCGTGGGCCTTGCTGAAAGCAATCATGGCCATGATGCCGCCCTTCACGCTGCCCTCGGAAGCGGACGTCCGCCTCAACGCCCCGGTTCTACTGTTCACCGTCGCCGCCACCATGCTTGCAGGCGTGTTATTCGGCTGCGCCCCGGCGTGGCAGGCTGCGCGCATGAACTTGAACGAAGTCCTCAAAGAAGGCGGCCGCTCGGCCTCAGCGTCCGGACGCCACGGCTTGCGTCGCTCGCTGGTGATTGCCGAATTCGCGCTGGCTCTCAGCCTCCTCGCCGGAGGCGGCCTCGCTCTTCACAGCCTCTGGAATGTCGCGCACGTCGACCTCGGCTTCCGCTCCGACCACATCCTCACGTTCTCGATTCCCGAGCCCAACGACCGTCTCACCGACCCGCAGCAAATCGCGACGTTCTACCGGCAGCTTCTCGAAAGAATCGAGGCGCTCCCCGGCGTCACCGCCGCTTCCGCCTCGGAAGGCATGCCGCTGCAAGGCGTGAATTTCGGCATGCCTTTTCAAATCGCCGGCAAGCCCAACATCGAAGATCCCTCCGCGCGTCCTGGCGCCGGCTTCAACATGATCACGCCCGATTATTTCAAGACTTTCGGCATCAACATGGAACGCGGCCGCTCTTTCACCGAGCAGGACGTCGCTGGCGGCGTTCCGGTGGCCGTCGTCAACGAAGCCTTCGCCAAGAAATTCTTCACCGGCGTTGACCCGCTGACGCAAACCATCCTTGTCGAACAATTAATTCCCGGCGTCACCAAACTCGGACCGCCCATTCCCTGGCAAATCGTCGGCGTGTATCGCAACGTCCGCAACGGCGGCCCGCGCGGCGAGGGCTTCCCCGAGATTGACGTCGCCTTCGCGCAAAGCCCCTGGCCTCAGGCGGGCATCGCCGTGCGCGCTTCGATTGACCCCGCCACCTTGACCCGCAGCATCGGCGAAATCGTGCAGTCCATGGACCCCAATCTCCCGCTCGCCGAAGTGAAAACGATGGACCAGATCAAAGACGAATCGCTGGCCGGCGACCGTTTCGCCGCCGCGCTCTTCGGAGGCTTCGCCGCAGTCGCCCTGATCCTGGCGGCACTGGGAATTTATGGCGTGATGTCCTTCGCGGTAGCGCAACGCACCCACGAAATCGGGCTGCGCATGGCCCTAGGAGCCGGCCCGGGCCGGGTCCTCACGCTAATCCTCAAAGAAGGAATGCTCCTGGCCGGCATCGGTCTGATCCTGGGCCTCGGCGGCGCCTACGGCGTCGGCAAGGCCATGCACAGCATCTTCTACAACGTCGGCACAATTGATCCGGCAGTCTTCGCGGCAGTAGCCACCACCCTCCTGCTAGCCGCGCTCCTGGCCTGCTTCATCCCAGCCCACCGCGCCACCCTGGTAGATCCCATGCAGGCCCTCCGCCAGGAATAACGCAAACACAAACGCGCGCACGACTTGTGACATTCGCCGGCAGGGGCGGGCTCGCCTGTGCGCCGCAGCTTGCGACGCTGCAAAAATCTCGGATCATCAGCTCTCCCACCCTCGCCCCACCAACCGTGCGGTTAACGCACCGTCCCCACCCCGCCCTTGCAATTGCCCACCGCGTGACCTAGACTTTTATAGCTATAAATTGTAGTTATTCGGACTATAAGAAAAGAGCGCCGCCCCAGCCCGCCAGCTACCAAGCCAGCCGGGCGGCCCTCCCCGCGGAAATTCTCGGAGGTCTGGTGTCCACGCCACTGGAACAATGGGTTGAGGAATCAGCGCGCCTCACGCAACCCGACCAAATCGTCTGGTGCGATGGCTCCGACGCCGAAAACGACCACTTCCTCGGCGGCCTGCTCCACGACGGCATCATCACCGAACTGAATCCGGCCACTTATCCGCACTCCTACCTGAACCGCCGCAATCCTAATGACGTCGCCCGCACCGAAAGCGTAACTTTCATATGCACGCGCAATCAGGACGACGCCGGCCCCACCAACAACTGGATGTCTCCCGAGGCCGGCAAAGCCAAAGTCCGCCCCATCCTGGAAGGGTCGATGAAGGGCCGCACGATGTTCGTCGCGCCCTATATCCTCGGCCCGGAAAATTCTCCCTATAGCCGCGTCGGCGTGGAAATCACGGATAGCCGTTACGTCGTCACCAGCATGCGCATCATGTCGCGCATGGGCAAAGCCGCGCTCGACCGCATCGGCAGCACCGCAAACTTTGTCCCCGGCTTGCACGCGCTCGCCGGCGTGGACCCGGAGCGCCGCTTCGTCATGCATTTCCCAGAGGAAAAGCTGATCTGGAGCGTCGGCTCCGGCTACGGCGGCAACGCGTTGCTCGGCAAAAAATGTTTCGCGCTGCGCATCGCCAGTTGGATGGCGCGCTACGAAGGCTGGATGGCGGAGCACATGCTCATCCTCGGCCTGGAAGATCCCACCGGCAAAGTCACTTACATGGCCGCCGCATTTCCCAGCGCCTGCGGAAAAACGAATCTCGCCATGATGGTTTCTTCTCTGGAATCCCAGGGCTATCGCGTTTGGACCGTGGGCGACGACATCGCCTGGATGCACATCGCTTCCGACGGCACTCTGCGCGCTATCAATCCCGAAAACGGCTTTTTCGGCGTCGCACCCGGCACCAATGAGAAAACCAATCCCAACGTGATGGCCGCGCTGCATCGCAACACTATCTTTACAAACGTCGCCATCAGCGCCGCCCGCGAGCCGTGGTGGGAAGGCATGGGCACTCCGCCTCCTGCAGGCTTGATTGATTGGAAGGGCGAGCCTTGGGCGCCCGACAAAGGTCCCGCGGCGCATCCGAATTCGCGCTACACCGTCCCGGCGCGGCAGTCGCCTTCGATTTCCCCGCGCTGGGAAGATCCCGAAGGCGTGCCCATCTCCGCGATTATTTTCGGCGGCCGCCGCGAGCGTCTCGCTCCGCTGGTGTATGAATCGCGGAACTGGCAGCACGGCGTTTTCGTCGGCGCCACCATGGCGTCAGAAACCACCGCCGCTGCTACGGGAGATGTCGGCGTTACTCGCCGCGACCCCATGGCCATGATTCCCTTCTGTGGCTACAACATGGCCGATTATTTCGGCCACTGGCTCGAGATGGGCAAGAAGCTGAAAAATCCGCCCAAAATTTTCCACGTGAATTGGTTCCGCAAGGATGCGAGCGGCAAATTTCTCTGGCCCGGCTATGGCGATAACGTCCGCGTCCTGAAGTGGATGCTGGACCGCATCGAAGGCCGCGCCGCCGCCACCGAAACCCCCATCGGCTTCGTGCCGGCTGCCAATTCGCTCACCCTCGACGGCCTCAACATCTCCCGCGACACAGTAGAAGAACTGCTCCGCGTGGATTCCGCCGACTGGGCCGAAGAAGCCGCCGCCACCGCCAAATTTTTCGAAAAATTCGGCCACCGCCTCCCCCAGGAAATCCGCGAAGAACAAAAATCCCTGGAGAACCGCCTGAACCGAACCACCGTAACCGCAAAATAAAAATTTCGCCCAGCCGCAAAATCCCGTAGCGCCGGCGTCCCGCCGGCTCTTGGCCGTTGAATTTCCACCGGCGAGCTTCAGACGCGTGCATTCGGTTCTCGCACCCGTAGGGGCGGGTCTCAGACCCGTTCCGCGTTCACATCTCCTCGGCGCCGCCGGGGCACGGAATGCCTGCCCGCCGCAGGGGGTCGTGCTTCCGTATCGCCACCCGGAATTTCTCCCCTATCAACTCACTGGCCCGCCACGATAAAATTGCGCCCCTATGACTAAACATTCCATCGCCGCAATCTTCGTCTGTGCCCTTCTAGCCGTCGCCGCGCTGGCCCGCTCACCCGAACCAGCCGCTCCCCCCGCCGTTTCCGGCGCCACCAAACCCTACGTCGTCCCCGACCTCGCCCAGCGCGTCGCCAAATTCAAACTCGTCCATATGCCCTTCAATTCCCAGGGCCTCACCACCCGCGAAATCAAAATGGTCCAGAAACTTGTGGACGCTTCCGGCCTCCTCGACTGCATCTACTGGCGCCAAAGCGACCCCGACGGCCTGAAACTCTACCTCTCGCTCGCCAAAAGCACCGACCCGCAAGACGAGCTCCTCCGACGCTACCTCAAAATTAATGGCAGCCGCTTCGACCTGATTGACGACGAGAAACCCTTCGTCGGCACCCAACCCATGTCCCCCGGCCGCGGCTTTTTCCCGCAAGACATGACCAAGGAGAGGTTCGACGCGTACGTCGCCGCGCATCCGACGCAGAAGGCCTCTCTGTATTCGCCCTATACCGTCGTCCGCGACAAACCCAATGCTCCCGATGACTCGAAGCTAGTCGCCATTCCATACCACGTCGAGTACCGCGAATTCCTCGAGCCCATGGCGAAAGATCTGCGCGAAGCCGCGGACTTGAGCGAAGATCCCGCCTTCGGCAAATTCCTCCGCCTGCGCGCCGATGCGCTGCTCTCCGACGACTACTACGCGAGCGACATCGCGTGGCTGGATCTCGCAAATCCCAAATTCGATGTGGTCTTCGCGCCCTACGAGGTCTATACCGATTCGCTACTCGGCGTGAAAACCACTTACGGCGCCTCGATGATGATTCGCAACGACGCCGAGAGCCAAAAGCTCGCGCTGTACCAGAAATACGTCCCGGAGCTGCAGGAAGCGCTGCCCTTGCCCGCCGCCGATTTGCCCAGCGAACGCGGACAAAATGCGCCCATGGAAGTGGTGGACTCGCCGTATCGCGCCGGCGATCTTCTGCACGGCTATCAAGCCGTCGCCGACAATCTGCCCAACGATCCGCGTATCCACGAGGCAAAAGGCTCCAAGAAAATGTTCTGGAAGAATTTCATGGACGCGCGCGTGAATTACATCATTCTTCCGCTCGCGCAGCGCACCATGCGCGCCGACCAGGCCGCCATGGCCAGCGGCGAGGGATACATGGCCGATACCATCATGCACGAAATTTCGCACGGCCTCGGCCCCACCTTCGCGCACACCGCGCAGGGAAAAGTCGAAATCAATGAGGCCATCGGCGCTGCTTACTCCGCGCTGGAAGAATCAAAAGCGGATGTCGTCGGGGAGTTTTGTTACGGCTGGCTGGTTGACCACGGAGTTATACCGAAGGAAAACCGCGACATCACCTACGCGTCATACGTCGCGGGAATTTTCCGCACCGTGCGTTTCGGCATCGCCGAAGCCCACGGCCAGGGCGAAATCATGCAGTTCAATTACTACACGGAACAAGGCGCCATCCGCCGCGATCCGGCCAGCGGACTCTACGAAATTGATTTCGACAAAATGCCCGCCGCCATCGCCTCGCTCGCAAAGGAATTGCTGGAGCAGGAAGCCACCGGGGACCGTGCCCGCACCGAAGCCTGGTTCAAAAAATACGGCAACATGCCCTCGGAACTAAGCGCCCTGCTGGCTAAAACCACGGACATCCCGGTGGACATAGACCCCGAATTCGACTTCCACCCACCCCTAAAATGAAATCACGAATCGAAGCGCGACCAATCTGGGAGTGCGGCAGTTTGCTTGTCCTGAGGCAGGAAGGGCTGCCGCCTTTTACGACCACAACTCATGCAGGTTTATAAGCGTGTGCGGTAAAGCGGCGGGGCCATGCGCGGCGGAATGCTTATAAAATCTCCCGAACTCCCTCGTCAATCGAAATATCCGTGTGCGGAAATCCGTTGATCTTGAACTTCTCCCCAACTCCCTGATGAAAATGAAAATACCGGCTGATGTGGTAATCCTCATCGAGCACGTCGAAGGCCGTCTCCGCTTCCTGGTGCGAAAGGCCCAGCGACGAGATGGGCACCTGCTTCCCGTAACCGCCCGCGACCTGCAGATATTTATCCACCACTTCGCGCAATTCCATTTTCAGATCCAGACGTACGCGCCGGCTTCGCCGTACGGCAAATTCATATAGAAAATATTCGCGTCGGCGATGCGGGCGAAAGACGCCAGCAGATTCCGCGCGCCGTGCTTCGCGCAGTACGATTCACCCGGCGACTCGACGATGCGCTCCACTTCATCGAGGCTGGAAATTTCCTCTCGCGAAAACCACAGCCATTTCGCGGCGTGCCCGCATTCCGCGCAAACCCGATCGTTCTGGCTCAGCCGCTTGGCGATCGCCTGCGCAACTTCCGGCCGCAGCCCCACTGCTTCGAAATCCGGTTGCCCCACGAAAAAGTACTGCGTAAAGACCTGCGGGTCCGGCTCGAAAGCCACCACGCACCCGGGGAACGATTCCCATTCTTCCGCCACCGCAGTCTCCAGGCACCGGCGGCACAGCGTAATCTCCGGCCGCACCAGATCGCTGCGCTGCGCCCGCTTGCCCTTCAAATACAACGTGTCCGGCAGCAGCGTCGCGATCCAATCACATTCCTCGCCTAGATGAATGCATTCCGGAGGTGTGCCCTTCAGCCACGCCCACCAATTGCGGCTGCGCGGCAAAATTTCGATCCCCGGATATGCTTCGTGGTACGAAATGCGGCTCAAGGTGTTCCGCGCGCCGCGCGCCTCCAACGCCGTATAGTAACAGACCGCCGCGAAAAAGCGCGCAAGCACGCGATCCGTTGGGAATTCTCGCAGTCGCTTGGTGTGTGCCCTCAAGCCTCTTCGCTGAACTCCGTGTTTCATCCTTGCAGTGTTTGTCCACACCGGAACCATCGGCTATCATGGATGCGCACGAAAATACATGCTCGCAATTTTCGATTGCGTTCGTTAAACGAACAGGGAGGACGAGGAATGGCCATTTCAGTAGGGGCAGCCGCTCCGGATTTTACTTTGAAGGATCAGAACCAGAAGGAAGTGAAGCTCTCGGAATTCAAAGACAAGAAAAATGTTGTTCTCGTTTTTTATCCGCTCGATTGGAGCCCGGTGTGCACCAACGAGCACGCCTGCTTCGTCAATGACATGAAACGCTTCGAGCAACTCGATGCCCAGGTACTCGGCATCAGCGTGGACAGCGCCTGGTCACACAAGGCGTTCGCGGAAAAAATGGGGATTCACTACCCGCTGCTCGCCGATTTCCAGCCGCGCGGCGCCGTCGGCGAAAAATTCGGGGTGTATCTCGCGGAGAAGGGCATCACCGGGCGCGCCATCGCCATCATTGACCGCTCCGGAAAAGTCGCCTGGTTCAAAAATTACGACATACCCACGGTCCCGGATCTGAAGGAAGTTTCCGAAGCGCTCGCGAAGTTGAATTAGTTTTTCTAAAGTCGAGTTACTGCTGCTTGGCCGCGGCGCCTTTGTCCGGCGCCGCGGAGGACGAGGCGGGGGGCGCGGTGGCTGGCGCAGCTCCGGCCGGTTGCGCGAACGTGCGGATATAATCCACGAGCTGCCAACGCTCCTCTTCGCTCAGTTTTTTCTTGAACGCCGGCATCGGACGATGCCCTTCCGAAATCTTCCAGAAGAGTTCCCCGTCGGTCTGCTTGCTCATCGCTGGCGCGTCGGTGAAATCCGACGGCTGAATGGAAAGCTTGTCCGCGCGCGGGCCTTTTCCATTGCCGTCTTCTCCGTGGCAGTTCTGGCAGCGGTCCATATACACGCTCATCCCCGCGCCAATCGCCTGCGGCGTCGCCGCAACTGGATTGGGCATCTGCCGCGCTTGCTGGGGCGCGCTCCAGTCGCTCAGCGAAAACACGATAATCCCACCAGCGACCGCCACGATGATGAACACCACAAATATTCCCAGCACTTTCGATCTTGATAAGAATTTAGGCTTGCCGTCCGCGGGATTGTCAGAGGTCATGTTTCGATGGTGCTGCCGATGAAGCCTTCCTGCCCCGCTAAAATCTTCGCATTGCGATGGAAGATTTACAACTGCAGGACGCCAATTCAGTGCGCGGCGCGGAACGCCTGGACGACTGAAATGGCAACGATGACGAACATGGCCACAACGTAAACTCGCAGACACCACAGCAACACGCGCGTTTTTACCGATAGTTTTTGCCGTCCGAAATGCGTCGTCCGCTTAGCGGCGACCACTTGGTCCGCTTCCAGCAGCGACAACACCGCGCGCGGATGCTGCAGATTCAACTGCTCCGCATTGACCTCCACTGCGCCGAGCGCGCGCTCATTTTCCGGAACGCCTGCATACTCTGAGTTCAAGGTCCACCCTCTCACATCGAATGCATTCTTACACGCATCATTGCAAACCGCGAAAACCACAACGGACGCGCCTGAAACCGGCTCCTGCGCACGGCGAACGGGACGGATTATCCTCCCAGCCACTTGGGAAATACCGTTGCGACGCCAAAACCCAATCCGGCGCAGATCAAAAGCACTGTGACCGTGATGCCGGCCAAGTTCGTCCAGAAACCATTCACGTGCTCGCCCATTACTTCAGGGTCGTTCACCAACAGCAGCAGGAAAGCCAGCGCCGGAGGCATCGCCAGCACGGCAATCACATTCACGGTTAACACCACGAACTCGAGCGGAAATCGTGGAATCAGGACCAGAGCCGCCGCGGCGCTCGCAGACCCGAGCAACGTGAGATAAAAGGGCCACGCTTCGCGCAAGGGACGATTCAGGCTATGCCCGGTCTGCAAAACCTCACCGAACGCATATGCAGATGACGTGGAGATCGCGATCGCAGCCACAATCCCGGCTTCGAATATCCCCAACGCAAACAAAGCCGCTCCGGCATGGCCGATCAGTGGCTCGAGCGCCTCCGCGAATTGCGCGGCCTGAAAGTCGGCGGCATTTATCCCATGATGAAATAGCGGCACGGTGGCGAGTATCGCAGCAACGGCGAATATCGAGGCGAGCAGAGCGCCGAGAAAAGTATCGAAGCGTCCCGCGTTGATATCGCGCGGCTGCATCCCTTTATCCACCACCGCGCTTTGCTGGAAGAAAAGCATCCAGGGCGTGACGGTGGCGCCGATGGTCGCCAGAATCAGCAGAAGAATGTCATAGCGGCTGCCGGTGGGCAACGGCATCCACGTAACCATCGCGTGGCCCACGGCGTGCCAGTCCGGGCGCGCAAGAATCGCCGCCGGAATAAACAGTCCGTTGAATATGGCGAGGCTGAGCGTGATGCGCTCCCAGGTCCAATACCTCCCCGTAGTGATCGCACCCGCGACGATGACCAGCGCTCCGCCCACTGCGACAGACGGACGGATGCCAAAAAAGCCCAGCCCGGCGCGCACGCCGATGAATTCCGTCACCAAAGTGAGAAAGTTACCCAGGACCAGATCGCCCATCGCGAAGAAGCCCCAGAATTTCCCGAAGCGATCGAAGATAAGCTCGGCGTGACCGCGGTGAGTGACGGCGCCGAGACGCACCGTCATTTCCTGCACGATAAAACCCATCAAAAATGTGAGGAAGACGAACGGAATGAAAAATCCGACACCATAGCGCGAGCCGTCCGCGGAATAAGACAACATGCTGGGAGCGTCGTTCTCTCCTAGGAAGACGAGTACTCCCGGGCCGACCAAAAGCCACAGCAGCCGGAAACCTCCGAAGGATCCAGAACGTCCTTTTCGCCGGGCCTGCGCGACTTCCCAGCGATCGCGCGCACGATCCACGTCCTCGTGGGTTACCAGGCTGATTAATTCAGGGGCGGCGGCCGACTCGACTGCAGACTGAGTGGTCGGATGCGCGGTGTGGCCGTTTAATACATTGGGATTTTTGTGAGGGCCGTCCATGGGTTAACCGAGTTGAACTCTCGGTATAAACTACGCTTAACTGCAGCGGGCGTCAATGCTAATGGCGCGTGGCGTGTCCAAAAATCCGGCTGAGCCGATTCCATGCTCTGCTATAGTGAAAGAGCAATCCTAAGAGGAGCCCATTAATGAGCGAACAAGCAAAGCAGCCGTTGCAACAGAAGCAACAAGTGCAAATTAAAGCGGACGAAAAAGAGCTACTCGGGCAATATTCCAATCTCGCCGTGATTCATCACAACGGCGAAGAGTTCACTCTGAACTTTATCTACCTGTTTCCGAGCGTGCCGCAGGGCAAACTGGTTTCCAGCGTGATTTTGAGCCCGGCACACGCGAAACGTTTGCTGCAGGCGTTGAAGGAAAATGTGGCGCGGTTCGAAGCGCAATTCGGGACGTTACCGGAAGGATCGGGGCCGGCTCCGGATACAAATTTCGGATTCGTGCAGTAGGTGTAGCTAGGTCTAGAGCGAGAAAGAATCGGCGACGACCCAGTTGCCTTTCGGCTCGACGAATTCCAGTCCCACGGCGAAGCCCGATTCCGGTACGAGTTGGCAATAGGCGACTCGCGCGATGGCCCGAAATGAGCCCGTCAGCGTCGCAATGGTCAGCCGGTCGCCGGGCTTCCAGCGGCGGACGCTCAGAACCCGGGCTCCCCGCGGGCTGACATTCTCGGTGAAAGTGCTTTCGGTTCCGGGCAAGGCCGGATGCCCCGAAATCTGGACTCCTACTTCCATGGGGACGCGCGTCTCGCGGCGCGGCGCCGTGCTCACCTTTGGGATGCCCATCCCAAATCGCATTTCCGCTGCCCCCTTTTTATAAACAGGCCGCCACATGCCCCAGACGAAATTTCTTTTGACCCTTGCCCTTCATGCGATACAACGCGCTATCCGCGGCACCGAGTAGCTTGTCTATGCTCGTTCCATCTTGCGGATAAACGGCCAAACCTACACTGACGGAGATGGCGGGTTGCTGACCGTCACACTTCAGCTGCTCGCAAATCCGCAGCGCGGCTTGTGTCGCTTCCGATTCGCCAGACTCCGGGAGAATCAAAGCAAACTCATCGCCGCCATAGCGCGCGGGAGTGTCAATGGCGCGGCTGCCGCTGCCTAGAGCAGCGCCCAGACGCTTGATAGCCCGGCTGCCGGTTAGGTGTCCGAACCTGTCGTTGATTTTCTTTAAGCCGTCGAGATCGAAAAGCAGTACGGCGAAACTGCGTCCGGTACGCCGGGAACGCTGGATTTCGGTTTCCAGGACCTCTATCAGACGCCGATGATTCGCCAGCCCCGTGAGCGGATCGGAAGCGGCGAGGTGGCTGACCTGATCGAAGAGCTGCGCATTATCAAGAAGCGTGCCGCCCAGAACGACCACGTAACTCATGACCACCATGAAATGCGCGAGGGTATAAGGCGCATCGAGGTGATGTTGCGACTCGCTCATGGTGACGTGACAAACCACGTTGAGCCCGGCGGCGATAAACAAAGCGCGATCCAGATACGCACCCGCGCGGCTCAGACGTCGCGCGAATCCGATGGCCGCCACTAAATAGATGAGCGCCGGCAGCAAGTCCCAGGGACGCGGAATGAGCGCGCCCGGAAGAATTTTTGGCGCGTGCGGCAGCATGAAATAAAAAACGCTGGTCAGGTACGCGACACCACCGACGATCAGAGTGGCGCCCGCCATTTCCTTGGCAGGGTCACGGGCCACGGGGATGCGACGCTCCACAGCGAGCGCGGCCAGCAACACCACGCCGAGCAACGTGCGCCCGGCCAGCCAGCCGACGGAGATTTGGTTCCCGGGAGAAGGCGTGACCAGCATGCCGCGATAAAACGTCATGCTTGTTCCGGCCTCAATCAATCCCGCGAGCACGAAGCCGAAAGCCAGGATCAGCGAAATACGATCGTGGGTGCCGCGGAAACGAACCAAGGCATTTGCCGCGAAAGTAAAGGCGATCAGACTGCCGGCCATCTGTAGGTAGGTATCGAGTAGTGGATCGGCAATGTAAGAGGAATTGTGCAGAATCCAGAGTGTGGCGAGGTATGCGCCGCTGACGATCGTCCAAAGCAAGACGACGCGGAAGCGATGGAGAAATCCCCAAAATCGGCCCGAATGAACCACAAAACCCCCCGAGTAAACTACACTGCCCCGCAGATAAATGAGCAAACGAGGTGCCATCTGTACTACAGGTTCTAGTACGACCTAAGTGTCTTGTTTTATTTTAAATAGGGATAGGACGCGGCGGAAGGGGTGTGCCACATTGGGTCACTTTCCAGATGAGGTGGGTAGAAAAGTTACCGGCTGTGGTTCGTGCTACCCACGGTCAAGCGATCAGGACTTGGCGGGCGGCGGAGGAAGCTCGTGGGCCTGGACTACGCTTTGAAAGGTGGAACGCTTGTGGGAGCCGTCGCAGAAGGGCTTCCGCTCGGAAAAGCCGCAGCGGCAGAGACCGACCTTGGTGCGACCGCCAAGGCCGTAGGCGTGGCCTTCCTGGTCCACGATTTCCACTTCACCGTCAATCAACAACGGCCCGTTGTTCACAACCGTTACCTTGATATCTGCCATGCAATCCTCCGATTCACGCTTGTGAATTTGTCGCCGCGATGAGCGTCGTTAAGACGTTTTATGCGCTGAACTTCAATACTTGGGTACGGACGGGTCCACTTCATCCGACCATGCAAGGATACCACCCTTCAGGTTCAGGACCTTGCGAAAGCCGGCGCGGCGCAGGAAATCCACGGCCTCCGCGGAACGCTTTCCGCTGCGGCAATGCGCCACGATTTCGCGGGAGCTATCGAGTTCGCCGGCGCGTTTCGGGAGATCGCCGAGCGGAATCAGATGGCCACCCAGATTGCAAATCTGGTATTCGTGCGGCTCGCGGACATCGAGGATGAAGAGATCGTCGCCGCGATCCAGCCGCGTTTTCAATTCGCGCGGGGAGATTTCAGGAATCGAAAGCTGCGGTGCGGGAGCTTCTTCGCCACGGATTCCGCAAAACTCGGCGTAATCAATTAATTTCGTGACGGTGGGGTGCTGGCCGCAGATCGGGCAATCGGGATTTTTCCGTAGTTTGAGTTCGCGGAAGCGCATGGCAAGCGCGTCAAAGAGCAGCAGGCGCCCGACGAGCGATTCTCCCTTGCCGATTATGAGTTTCAAGGTTTCGGCGGCTTGAATCGCGCCGACTATTCCTGGCAGCACTCCCAGCACGCCGCCTTCAGCGCAAGAAGGAACGAGGCCCGGAGGGGGCGGCTCGGGATACAAGCAGCGATAGCACGGGCCGCCGGGATAGCCGAAGATGCTTACCTGGCCTTCGAAACGGAAAATGGAGCCGTAAACATTGGGCTTTCCGAGCAACACGCAGGCGTCATTGACGAGGTAACGTGTGGGGAAGTTGTCCGTGCCATCCACGACGATGTCGTAGTCCTTGAGAAGATCGAGCGCGTTATCGCTGGCGAGATGGGTTTCGAAGCGATCAATTTGAATTTCGGGGTTCAAGTCGTGCAAACGATCGGCGGCGGCTGCGATCTTCGGACGGCCGACGTCACTAGTGCTGAATAGAATCTGGCGCTGGAGATTGGTGAAATCCACGGTGTCGAAGTCAACCAAGCCAATGCGGCCCACTCCCGCGGCGGCAAGATACAACCCCAGCGGCGCGCCGAGCCCGCCCGTACCGATGCACAGAACTTTGGCCTGTTTCAGTTTGAGCTGCCCCTCCATGCCCACTTCCGGCATGATCAAGTGGCGGCTGTAGCGGAGGATTTCTTCCTTGGATAGCGTAATCGGGGCATTCGTGGGAGCGGGTTGCGCGGAGATATCTGGTTTTGTGGCCATCGCAGAACTCCCTGAGTTATAGCTGCAAGCCGCCGGCAATCGAAGGCACAATGCTGACGATGTCGCCTTCGCGCAGCGGCGTCTGATCTTTTTGCATGTAGCGAATATCTTCGTCGTTTACATAGACGTTCACGAAACTGCGCAGACGACCATCCTCGGAATACAAATGCTTCTTGAGTTCCCGGAAACGCTCCGTCAACGCGCCCAGAGCTTCGCCCACGGTGCTGGCCTGCAGCTGAACGCTTTCCTGCTTGTCCGCGTACGCGCGCAGCGGCGTTGGGATGATTACCTTTACTGCCATTCGCATTCCTCCCGGAGACTCAATTTCCGTAGAAAAGTTGCGATGAAACCCAATTAGATGCTCGCCGAGTGTGCCGAGGATTCAATCGCTTCGGAATCGTAGTCGGAGCGGTCGTCGCGCAAGCGCCAGGAAGTCATATCGCGCGGCTGGCCGGATTGCACGCTAACAATGATGTAACTGTACCAGGGCCACGCATGTTCGCGATCGTATTCGCTAGGGCGCGCGGGGGCGTCCGGATGCGAATGATACCAGCCGATCAACTCGAGCTTTTGGCCGCGAGCGGTTTTTTCGGCGAGGCGCACGTCTTCCGCGGTTACTTCGAAACGATTCCGCGGAGAATCGTCGCGACGATTGGCCAGCGGCATTAAGTCGCGGACTTCGCGCGCTCCATCGCCTTCGCCATCGCGACCGAGGATTGCTCCGCAGCATTCGTACGGGTAGGTTTCGACGCCGTGCGCGCGGATGCGGCCGGCCAGGTCCTCGCTGAGCTTCAGGACGAAGTCGCTCACGCTTCGCTCCAGAAACGCTCGGTGAGGTATTTTTCGCCGGAGTCAGGAAAGACGGTCACGATCACGGCGCGTTCGCCGGGCGGCAATTTACGGGCCGTATCCATGCAGGCCCAGAGCGCGGCGCCCGAACTGACGCCCGCGAGTATCCCCTCTTCGCGCGCGAGCCGCTTGACGAGCTGCTGCGCGTCTTCGGTGCGCACCGCGACGTCTTCATCGGCCAAACTAGAATCGTAAATGCGCGGGACGATCGCCGTGGCCATGTGCTTCAGGCCTTCCAGTCCATGAAAACCGGAATCGGGCTGAAAACTGATGCAGCGAATCGCGGGGTTCAGTTCTTTCAGCCGCCGCGAAGCGCCGACGAAAGTGCCGCTGGTGCCCAGCCCCGCGACGAAATGGGTGATGCGGCCCTGCGTCTGCTGCCAGATTTCCGGGGCAGTGGTGGTGTAGTGGGCAGCGGGATTCGCAGGATTGCTGTATTGATCGGGGTAAAAATATTTTTCGCGGTCTGACTGATAAATTTCCTGCACGCGCCGTATGGCGCCGTCCGTGCCTTCATCACCCGGCGTGTACACGATTTCGACGCCGTAAGCCTGCAGGATTTGTTTGCGCTCCGGAGATGCGCTGGAAGGAAGGCAAAGTTTTACGCGGTAGCCGAGCGCGGCGCCAATCATGGCGTAGGCAATTCCGGTATTTCCGCTGGTGGCATCCAGGATTGTTTTGCCGGGACGCAACGCGCCAGTGCGCTCGCCTTCGCGAATCATCGAATAGGCCGGGCGATCCTTTACGGAGCCGCCGGGATTGAACCATTCCGCTTTGGCGTAAATTTCGGCGTTGGGAAGATGCGCGACAATGCGCTCCAGGCGCAAAAGCGGCGTGTTGCCGATGCGTTCGAGCAAGCGCACCCCGAGAGCGGCCTTAACAGGGTCAGACGTGGGCGCGATGAAAGGTTGATTCACGGCGTTCAAATTGAGCGAGTCCTAAAATTGAGAGCTGGACGCATGCATCAGGATAAGCTCCGCCTCTGGATGACTTAGATGCGCGAAAAACGCGCCGTATTCAGCTAATTTGAACCAGTTTACGTGCGCGCGAGCGCGGGCGCGAATCGTTTTGCAACACGCGACCACTATATTCGCATAGCGCGCACGAGCGGGCAATCGCCCGCGGTTCTGATTTTTAGATTTACAGATAGCGTGCTGAACCCCTATGCTGGAGCAGCCATGTGGTACGTCAACAAACTATTCGATCAGCCCGCGGTGGAGTCGCTTTCGGCGAAGGGCTTTCTGGTGCGCAATTCGGGTGGGGTGGTGCGCATCGAGAAATACGATTGCGGCGCGGAGCTGCGCAAGACTCCCGAGAGCCGCTTTCAGATGACCGAAATTCCTTGCATCATGATGCAGGGGCAATTCACGACTTTGTGGGATGCGGGGTATCAGAAATTTCTGATCGGGCATGAGGGCAAGAAATTCCCGGTGCACGTGGGGCAGCTCGTTGACTTGCGGCGCTTCAATGAAGAATTGCGTACGGCGCTGGGCGTGCCGACCTATTACAACGAAGCGATTGGCTCGACCTGCGCTTATAGCGTTTACGACCGCGTGAAGGGCCGGCCGGGCGACGTGCCGGATGAAAGCGTGGGCGCGCACGAAGAGGCTGAGCACTAAATCTGAGTTAAGTTTGTTCCGCTGGTTCTGCAGGATCCCGCTGAACTTCCTCACGCTGCTAATTCTTCGCGTTCTGGAGCTGCCGCCGCAGACGTGCAAGATCTATACGGTGCTGGGCGAAAAACTGCGAGCCGACGAATATGACCGGGACGTCGTTGGTGTAGCGTTCGAGTAGGACCGGATCGTCATCAATATCTATTTCGTGCAGGGTCGCGCCAAATTCCGCCAGCAGGGGCGCCATGCTTGCTTTTGCCTCCTCGCAGAGGTGGCAACCTTCCCGCATATACATTGTGACGTCGCGCGGGCTTGCCAGCGCGAGGCGACCGTCTTCGGTTCGTTGGTAGAAATCGCTCCCGCCCTCCGCGCGCAAAAGTCCCTGCTTGACCAATGCGGTCACTGAATCCAATACCGCTTCGCGTTCCGCGGGGGCATTGCCGCCTGCGAGTTCGAATAGCGTGTGCAGGTCGAGCGAATCACGCTCGAGTTGGTCGAAGGTGGCGAGAATCCGTCGTGCGATCGTTTCCATGTGGCCCAAAGGAGCGGTCTATTTTCGATTACGCCTGCCGGGCATGGGCTAGGGTTTGATTGTATAGAACTGCTGAAACGGGCCGATCGCCGGGAAGAATGCGCGCGAACGAAACAGTTCGGCGATCTGACGAATGTGGCCGAGATCGTGAAACGCCCACTCGTTCATCAATTGGCCGATGGTCACACGACCGATATTGCTGTGCTGGCCGCTGCGTCCGAGCACCTTGGCCGGCACGTAACGCAGAGCCGAAAGAGAGCGATCGCGTTCGTGGCAGAATTTTTTCAGGTTCTCGCGCGCTTTGAGGTTCGAGTACTTGCCCGCCGCGTAGGCGGCGTTCTGATCGTAGGCTTCCAGGCGCGGATTGTCTTTTTCCATCATCAGCTGCACGCGTTCGCGAAAACCGACGACTTCCACCTCGGCGAGGTGCGCGAGAACTTCGTTGATGGACCAGCGGTCCGCGGCGGGCTTCCAGTGCAATTGTTCGTCGCTGGCCGACCACACGATTTTTTCGATGATGATTGGAGTTTGCTCCAGAACAGCGAGGCCCGGAAGTGCGTCCGGACTCGGAGAAGCGGCCATGAAGTCCTCCCGAAGTATCGGTCAGCAAGACTTTTATACCGCACTACGAGAGAGTTGTCGAAGGCGGCCTTGTGCCGGTGGCTGGCGCGTGATACACCGGGAAGCGGGGGTCTAACGCGGAAACCGCGCCCCAAATGAGGTGTCCGGCTGCATGGCAAGCGTCCTCGCTTTCGTGAACGATCTATTTTTTCAAGCAAAAATCCTGGAAACGGCGAAGCAGCTGGGCGTCGAGGTGCGCACGTTCACAACGCGTGACGCGCTGCTGGCGGAGATCGCGAAGCAAGCGCCGAAGCTGGTGATCGTAGATCTGAACGCCGGAAACAAGCCGCTGGAAGCGATTGAGTCTGTGCGGCAGGCCGCGCCCGGGGTGCCGCTGATTGCGTTTCTCTCGCACGTACAGGTTGATCTGGCGCAACAAGCGAGCGCGGCTGGCTGTGCGCAGGTGATGCCGCGCTCGCAATTCACGCGCGAGCTTGCAACCATCCTGGCGCAGGCGAAATCTCAACCGTGATGACGAGAAAATTTTTCGGCCCGAAGTGGCTTGCTATTTACGCCGTGGCGACGGCGCTCGTCCTATCGAGTCCTTCACCGGCGCGGGGCCAAGCGACAGGTGACCAATCGGCCGCTCAATCGGGCGATGCGGATCCGGCCACAGCGCTGGCCGATACGCTGATGGCGGCTTGCCGCGCGAATCAGACTGAATTTTCTAATCATCTGGCGGGCGACAATGGTGCGGCATTCCGCGCGTTGCCCGAAACGCAGCGCAGCGCATTGATGAAGCGGCTATCGCTTTCGGATAATCCCGGCAAGCCGCTGCTTTCCTCGGACGATCATAACCACATCGTGTTGCTTTGCCGCGCGCCGGACACGACCGTGGAATATCGCTTTGGCGCGGCGCGCGTGCGGGAAAATCTGGCGTTCATTCCGGTGAAGGTGGTGGAGGGAGAAGAAGCGAATTTTGGATTGGTGCGCGAATCGGGGGGTTGGCGGCTGCTTTCGCTGGGCTTGGTGTTACTTGACGTGCCGGAACTCGCGAAGGAATGGAGGCAACAGGACCTGGCGGCGCGCGAGGACGCCACGGTCGCAACTCTTCGTTCGCTGGCCGAGGCAATCCATACCTATCAGAATGCATTCGGCAAGCTGCCGGAATCACTTGCCGAACTCGGGCCCGCGCCGAAAAATCAAATCTCTCCCGAGCAAGCGTCGCTGGTATCCGCGGGCCTCGCCGCCGGGAAACAGGATGGCTACGTGTTCCGCTATCGCATTGCTCCCAATGCCAACGGCAACGACAAGGATTTCGAACTGGCGGCGACTCCGGAGGCGTACGGAAAAGTGGGGCGGCGCTCGTTTTTCATGGACACCGAAGGGAAAGTTCACGGAGACGACAAACACGGCGCCGTGGCGACGTATGAAGACCCGTTGATTGCCGGCGAAAAAGCTCCCGTCGAAAAGACGCAGTGACATTTCACCGGCTCGGGTATAATGCCGTGCAGTTTCAGCGATTTCCGGGACGGTTCTGCTGAACCGCCGAAAAACGAAGAGGAATTTGGATGTCACAAGCGAAAGTGCTGGCAGACCGAATTTATTCCGGAGAAGGCATTGCAGCCGATGCAGTGCGAATCGCCGCAGCCACTATCCTGCTGGCGCTTTGCGCGCACATCGTGATTCCTCTGCCGTGGACGCCTGTGCCGATCACGGGACAGACTTTCGGCGTCTTGCTGGTCGGCGTGCTTCTAGGCGCTCGGCGCGGCGGCATCGCGCTGGCGCTCTATTTGCTCGAGGGGCTCGCGGGACTTCCTGTATTTCAGCCGCTCGGGCTCCCGGGACCGGCGCGGTTTCTGGGTCCCACCGCTGGATATCTGATTTCGTATCCAGTGGCGGCGTTTGTGACCGGTTGGCTGGTGGAGCGCAGCGCGCGGTTCGCTGCAACACGGACCAGAAATTCGCACTTTGCCAGCTTTCCGCTGGTCGGTGCGTTGATTTCTGGTGACGCCATCATTTTCCTGGGCGGTTGCGCGTGGCTCGCTGCGGGACTGGGAATGGGGTGGAAGCTGGCGCTAAGTGAAGGCGCGCTACCGTTCGTTCCGGGCGAAATCGTCAAGATGGCGCTGATCGTAGCGGCGGCCGGGGGGTTCCAGCTCTTCCGGCGAAAATCCTGATCTAAATTCAGCGGCCAAATTGTTTTCTAGTTTGTGTTTTCTGGTTTCTCTATTCTAATTTCAGTTTTTGGAATCCCATCATGCCCGCACAGACTGCTCCGCACAAGCAAACTCCTGAAGATGCGCTGCGCGCCGCGAACACCGGGTTTTATGCAGCTTTCGAATCGCTGGACCTTGCGGAAATGGAAGCGGTGTGGTCGCACGATGACGCAGTCACCTGCGTCCATCCCGGCTGGGATTTGCTGCTGGGATGGGATGAGGTGCGCGAACGGTGGGCGCGGCTTTTCGCAAACGCCAAACGCGTGCGCATCGCACTGAGCGGCGTGTGGGTGCGCATCGAAGGAGACGTGGGTTGGGTTTCCTGCACGCAGCACGTAACGACGGCATTTGCGGACGGGTTCGAGGACGCGATGGTGCAGGCCACGAATATTTTCCTGCGGCAAGAGGACCGATGGCTGTTGGTGGCGCATCACGCTTCGCCGCTGCCGCCTTCTCCGCGCTCGCCGGTGCAGTGAGAGACGCGCGCAAGGTCGCGCCGCGACGGAAGCCGCCGATGAGCATGAAAACCAACATAGTACCGATCGTCCTGCTGGTGTGCTTCGTATTCGGCACTGTCGTGCGTGGCGCCGCGGCTCAAGCGGCTCCAGAGTCCAATCAGCAGAATTCAGCAGCCGCTGCCACCGCGCAGCAGATCATCCAGGAACTCGTCGCCGGCCAATTCGAAAAAATTGAAGCGCAGTACGATGCGCGCATGGCGGCAGCTCTGCCTCCTGGCAAACTCGCGGCCAGTTGGCCGAGCGTGATCGAACAGGAAGGCGCGTTTGAATCCATCAGCAACGTGCGAACCTCCAAGGTCCAGGGGCTCGACGTCGTCCAGATGGAGTGCAAATTTCAGAAAGCCGTCCTGGACGCGACAGTAGCGCTGGATTCGAACGGAAAGATTGCGGGACTTGGTTTCCGGCCGCACCAGGAAGCGGCGCCACCATGGATTCCTCCGGCGTATGCGAAGGAAAGCTCGTTTACCGAATTGCCGCTCACGCTGGAGAACGGCAAATACGAACTGCCTGGCAAATTGACTCTCCCGAAGGGCGATGGACCGTTTCCTGCAGTCGTGCTGGTGCACGGATCCGGGCCGCACGATGAGGATGAAACCGTCGGACCGAATAAACCGTTTGCGGATCTGGCTTGGGGACTGGCGAGCCGCGGGATTGCCGTTTACCGCTATACGAAGCGCACGCAACAATATGGATCGCAGAGCGCGGACGATCCGCAGAAATTGACCGTCGAAGATGAAGTCATCAGCGATGCACAGGCCGCCGTCGCTTTGGTCGCGAAACAACCGCACATTGACCCCAAGCAGGTTTTTCTGTTGGGCCACAGCCTGGGGGCTTATCTGGCGCCGCGGATTGCGACCGGCGACGCGCAAATTGCTGGGATCGCGATGTTGGGCGCGAATGCACGTCCACTGGAACAAGTGGTGCTGGAACAGATTCATTATCTGGCTGCGTTGAATGGAACGCCGACGGAAGCAGAACAGAAGCGCATCACTGCGGTCGAGGAAAGCGTGAAACAAATTGACAGCCCAGATCTGAAGGCGAGCGACACCGTGCCTTTTCTGGGCGCGACGACGTACGGCTCTTACTGGCTGGACTTGCGCGAATACGATCCCGTGAAAGTAGCGCGCAAACTCAAAATTCCTATCCTGATTCTGCAGGGAGGACGCGATTATCAAGTGACACCATCGAACTTCGAGGCTTGGAGCGCGGCGCTGGGAAGGCGGGACAATGTGACGATGAAGATTTATCCGGATTTGAATCACCTGTTCATGACTGGCACAGGCCGTTCCACGCCGTCGGAGTACGAGCAAGCGGGCCACATCTCACAAGAAGTGATTGATACGATCGCAACCTGGGTGCTGCCGAGCGAAAAACCCGGGACGCTGAAGCAAACCCCTTAGCATTTCAATGATTCATGCGGTGACGGAGTCGAGGCGTGCTGCGTGGGCTTGCGTCCTATCGCTGCGAATGAATACAATCCTTCGCCATGAAAATCACCCACTTCCGCGTGTTAGCGTTTCTCCTGTTTTTCTTCACCGTGCCTGCATTTGCGCAAAATGCTTCCGATGATCCGGACGCTCCGACCC
This sequence comes from uncultured Acidobacteriota bacterium, assembly GCA_963804655.1. GTDB lineage: Bacteria > Acidobacteriota > Terriglobia > Acidiferrales > UBA7541 > Palsa-295. The sequence continues at coordinate 195,788 of CAWDRE010000009.1, forward strand.
ACGGCAGCAAATCAGCGGCAGAGATTGACCATGAATGGCAAGTTTCGCTCTCGAAATACGATGGCGCGCGCGCGACGATCTTGAGTGAGGTGGATCGCCAGGCGAATGACGGGCCTTACCGGCCGGACTGGGAGACGCTGCGCAAGTACGAGATCCCGCAGTGGTATAAGGACGCGAAATTCGGAATCTTCATCCATTGGGGAGTTTTTTCGGTGCCGGGCATCGAAAATGAATGGTACCCGCGCAACATGTACCAGGAGAAAGACCCGGCCTTCGCCGCACATATCAAGAAATATGGTCCGCAGGACAAGTTTGGCTACAAGGACCTGATTCCGCTTTTCAAAGCGGAGAAATGGGACCCAGCCGATTGGGCAAAACTTTTCAAGGAGGCTGGGGCGCTGTACGTGATTCCGGTAGCGGAACATCACGATGGGTTCGCGATGTACGATTCGGGATTATCGGATTGGACTGCGGCGAAGATGGGGCCGAAGCGCGATGTGATCGGCGAGCTGTCGCGAGCGGTGCGCGCGGAGGGCTTGCACTTCGGCACTTCGTTTCATCGCGCGGAACACGACTGGTTCTTCGATGGCGGGCGAACGTTTCGCTCGGACGTGAACGATCCCAAATACGCTTCCTTGTACGGCCCCGCGCATCCGTGGCTGCAGGACTCGCACCAGGTGTTGATGAATGATTGGACCTACGTGAGCCGGGAATACACAAACGACTGGCTGGCGCGCGCGGCGGAAATTGTCGAAAAATATCATCCGGAAGTTGTGTACTTCGATTGGTGGGCGGGGCAGCCGAATTTCCGACCGAACGTCACACGCTTCGCGGCTTTCTACTACAACTTCGCGGCGAAGAACGGCATTCCGGGAGTGATAAATATCAAGGACTACGCGCTGGATTGGCATGCCGGCGCGCGCGACTTCGAGCGCGGCATGAAGGAGAGCATCGAGGCGCAGCACTGGCAGACCGATACTTCGATCAGCAATCTTTCGTGGGGATATCTGGAGCACGACGAATTCAAGACACCTGATTTTCTGGTGCACCAGTTAATTGACATCGTCAGCAAGAATGGGAATTTACTGCTGAACATCGGTCCGCGGCCCGACGGCACGATACCGGATGCGGTTCGCAATACTTTGCTCGATATAGGCGATTGGCTGCGGGAGAATGGCGAAGCGATTTACGACACGACCCCGTGGAAAGTTTTCGGCGAAGGGCCTACCAAGGTCGAGGCCGGCTTCGGACACGATAAAGATACCAAGCCCTACACCGCGGAAGATTTCCGCTTCACGCAGAAGGGCAACACTATTTATGCAATTGAAATGGCGTGGCCGCGCGATGGGCGCGCGGTGATTCACTCGCTGGGTGCGGCGCAAGCGGCCAAGGGCTTGCAGATTGCGAATGTGGACCTGATTGGTTCAAGCGCGAAGCTCGAATGGCATCGGACGGATGATGCGCTCGAAGTGAAGTTGCCCGCCGCGGGTCCGGGCAAGTACGCGTATGCGCTGAGGATTAGTCTCGCGACTACCCGGGAGTAGTTGGCGATAACGATCCTGCCGGCCCAATGCGCCGTTCCGAGGCATCTGTACGGGCGGCGGGGCGTGTGGTATCCTTTGCTGGCAGAGATTCGGCGCTCACGCCGGAAGACGTACACACCTAGGCAACATCACCGCAGCGGGCAAGACAGCAGTGGGAGTATCGTCTTCCCAGCCCGGCCGCGGCAGGTGAGCGTTTCCTGTGAGAGCCAGGACGGACACGATATGTCCACACCGGCAGCCTCACCCAAGACGGCGGAGATTCGACTCGCGCATTCGCCTGACAGTGACGATGCGTTCATGTTCTATGCGCTGGCGACCGGCAAAGTCCGTTTGCCGGGCGTGAAGTTCACGCACATCCTCTCCGATATCGAATCGCTGAACCAAGCCGCGAAAAAAGAAGTGTACGACGTTACCGCGATCAGCTTCTATGCATATCCGTTTGTAGCCGACAAGTACATATTGATGGATTGCGGGGCGAGCTTCGGCGAGGGGTATGGACCGATCGTCGTCGCCGGACATCCCATCAAGAAGAATGATTTAGCCGGACGGAAAATCGCGATTCCCGGGACGCTGACGACTTCGTACCTGGCGCTGAAGCTGTTTGAGCCGAACGTCGAGACCGTGACGATGCCGTTCGACAAAATTCTGGACGCCGTGCGAACGAAAGAAGTGGAAGCGGGCTTGTTGATCCACGAAGGTCAATTGCTCTTTTCGCAGATTGGCTTGCACCGCGTGGTGGATTTGGGCCAATGGTGGCAGGACCAGACCGGTTTGCCGCTGCCGCTGGGAGCGAATGCGATTCGTCGCGCGCTGGGCGAGGATTTGGGACGCCAGATTTCGCGGGTGATCCGCGACAGCGTGTCCTATGCACTGGATCATCGGGAGCCGGCGCTGAATTATGCGTTGCAGTTTGCGCGCGATATGGATCCGGTGCTGGCGGACAAGTTTGTAGGGATGTATGTGAACCGTTGGACGCTGGATTATGGCGAAGAGGGACGCCGCGCGGTGCGCGAGTTACTGGCGCGCGGAGCGGCGGCGGGGATGCTCCCCGGCGATGTGCCGGTGGAATTTTTGAGCAGCACGGTGAGTGAAACGCCTTCACGATCTGCGTAAAGTCTGTATCTTCGATTAGTGACGCGGGCGGCCGCTGCTTTACCTTCAGGTTGCGGATGCCCGCTGCCGCGCTTCCTGCCCAGAGTCTTCAGGTAAAATTATTGAACTCATGACGAACCTGATCCAACAGGGCCTGGCCCTTCGCGAATTGCTCCGTGAACGCATCCTGATCCTGGATGGCGCGATGGGCACCATGCTGCAGCAAGAGAATTTGACTGCCGCCGACTTCGGCGGCCCGGATCTGGAGGGCTGCAACGAGAATCTGGTGCTCAGCCGCCCGGATGTGGTGTTAGGAATCCACCGTAAATACCTAGAAGCAGGTTCGGACATCATTGAAACGAATTCCTTCGGCAGCACCCCGGTGGTTCTGGCGGAGTATGGCCTGGGCGAGCATGCGCGGAAAATCAGCCGCGTGGCGGCGGAACTCGCGCGCAAGGCCGCGGATCAATTTTCGAAACCTGCCAAACCGCGGTTCGTCGCGGGTTCGATGGGGCCTACCACGAAGGCCATCAGCGTCACAGGCGGAATCACTTTCGAGCAGCTAGGAAATAACTATTACGAGCAAGCGGCGGGATTGATGGAAGGCGGCGCGGACGTCTTGCTGCTGGAAACTTGCCAGGATACGCGCAACATCAAGGCCGGAGTGCTGGCGATTCAGGAATTGGGCCGCGAGCTGGGCCAACCGATTCCGGTGATGATTTCGGTAACGATCGAAGCGATGGGCACGATGCTCGCGGGTCAGGGCATCGAGGCGCTGTGGGCGTCACTGGATCACATTGATCTGATTTCTTTGGGACTGAATTGCGCCACCGGTCCGGAATTCATGACCGACCACATAAGGACGCTGCAGAGCCTGACCAGCCGCGCCGTTTCGTGCTATCCGAACGCGGGACTCCCGAACGAAGAGGGCCTGTACGGGGAAACTCCCACGAGCTTGGCCGGACAGCTGGACCGGTTCATCGAACGCGGCTGGCTGAACGTGGTGGGCGGCTGCTGCGGAACCACGGAAAAGCATATCCGCGCGATCGCGCAGATGGCGGCGGGCAAAAAGCCGCGGCGGACACCGGAGCCAAATCACCGCGCAGTTTATTCCGGAATTGACATCATCGAAGCTGAAGAAAGCACTCGTCCGCTGATTGTGGGCGAGCGCACCAACGTGATTGGTTCGCGCTTGTTCAAGAATCTGGTGGCATCCGAGCAGTGGGAGGAAGCCACGGAAATTGCGCGACGCCAGGTAAAAAGCGGCGCGCATATTGTGGATGTGTGCTTGCAAAGCACCGATCGCGAGGAATTAAGCGACATTCCGCCTTTCTACGAACAGCTGATCCGCAAAATCAAAGCGCCGATCATGATTGACACCACGGATCCGCGAGGCGTGGAACTGGCGCTGACCTATTGCCAAGGCAAGAGCATCATCAATTCGATCAACCTGGAAGATGGCGAAGAAAAGTTTGCGCGCATCTGCCCGCTGGCGCGCTCTTACGGAGCAGCGGTGATTGTGGGATGCATTGACGAAGATCCGGTGCAGGCGCAAGCATTCACGCGCGACAGGAAACTGGAAATCGCGGAGCGCTCCTACAAGCTGCTGACTGAGAAATTCGGCATTCATGCCGCGAACATCATTTTTGACCCGCTGGTATTTCCCTGCGCGACGGGCGACGAGAATTACATCGGCGGCGCGGTGGAAACGATCGAAGGGATCCGGCTGATCAAACAGCAAATTCCCTACGTGCGCACGGTGCTGGGAATCTCGAATGTGTCTTTCGGACTGCCGGCGGGCGCGCGCGAAGTGGTCAATTCGGTGTTTTTGTATCACTGCACGAAGGCCGGACTCGATCTCGCCATCGTGAATGCGGAACGCATCGAGCGGTTCGGCTCGATTCCAGAGCACGAGCGCAAACTGGCCGAGGCTTTGCTGTTCAACACGCCTCCGGCGGAAATCCCTGACGGGAATTCGCAGGCTGAGCTACTTCGCGGCGCGCCGACCGACTGGCGGCGGCAGACACGCGAACAGAAAGCCGCGATCAATCAATTTCATATCGCCGCGATTTCGGAACATTTCAGGGGCACCGGCGGACGCAAGAAGGAGCGCGCCGCGGATTTGCCGCTGGACCAACGCCTGGCGAATTACATCATTGAGGGCTCGAAGGACGGCTTGATTGACGACTTGAATCGCAAGCTCGAAGAAAAAGTTCCGCCGCTGGACGTGATTAATGGGCCGCTTATGGCGGGAATGGGCGAAGTGGGGCGGCTTTTCAACAACAACGAGTTGATCGTCGCCGAAGTGCTGCAATCGGCGGAAGCGATGAAAACCGCCGTCGGACATCTTGAGCAGTTCATGGAAAAAGCCGACACCGAAAAGCGCGCCAAAGTGATTTTGGCGACGGTGAAAGGCGACGTGCACGACATCGGCAAGAATCTCGTCGAGATCATTTTGAAGAACAACGGCTACGACGTTATCAATCTGGGGATCAAAGTTCCGCCCGAGGCGCTTATCCGCGCGCACCGCGAGCATCAGCCGGATGCGATCGGCTTGTCTGGCCTGTTGGTGAAGAGCGCGCAACAAATGGTGACTACGGCCAGCGACTTGCGCGAGGCGGGCATCACCGTGCCGCTGCTGGTGGGGGGTGCGGCGCTCTCTGATAAATTCACGCGTTTGAAAATTGCGCCCCAGTATAGCCAGGCAGTCTGCTACGCAAAAGACGCGATGACTGGGTTGCGCCTGATGAATGAGCTTAGTGATCCGGCCCGTCGCGACGGGGTGCTGCAGCAACACACGCACGTTGGCACTGCCGTGCTCGAAGAGCCCGTGGCAGCACCGCTGGAACCAGCGGGCGAGGAGCGCTCCCCGCGCGTCCGTATTGATTTGCCTATTCTGCCAGTGGCGTATCTGGAGCGGAAAGTCCGCCGCGTGCCGGATTTGAATGAGGTTTGGAGTTACATCAATCCCTACATGCTTTTTGGACGACATTTGGGTTTCCGCGGAAATTTCGAAAAGGCGCTGGCGGAAAGAGATCCGCGCGCAATCGAATTGCACCAGAGCATGGAAGAGGTGAAGCAGGAAGCTGCGTCCTTCATGAAGATTGGCGCCGTGTGGCAATTCTTCGAAGCCGAGCGCCGCGGCAATTCCATCGCGCTCTTTGCACCGGGAGAGCAATCTGCCGTCCACACGTTTCATTTTCAGCGTCAGGCGCTGGCGGACAAACTGTGCCTGAGCGACTACATTTTGCCCCCGCAAAACGGCCAGCGCGATCACCTGGCGATATTCGTGGTTACCGCGGGCGCGGAAGTGCGCGGGAAGTCTGAGGAAGCGAAGGCCGCGGGGCGTTATCTTTTTTCACATGGACTGCAAGCTTTGGCGATCGAAACCGCGGAAGCGTGCGCGGAGTGGCTGCATCGCCGCATCCGCGAAGATTGGGGCTTTCCTGATCCGCCATCCGTGACCATGCCAGAGCGATTTACGTCGCGGTATCGCGGAAAAAGGTACAGCTTCGGATATCCGGCGTGTCCTAACCTGGAGGATCAAGCCGGGATTTGGATGCTGCTGCGGCCGGAAGAAATCGGCGTGCATTTGACCGAAGGGATGATGATGGATCCCGAAGCAAGCGTCAGCGCCCTGGTGTTTCAACATCCCGATTGCACTTATTTTTCCGTGGGCGACCAACCTCTGCCCTAGCAATACACTCCAGCGCAATCGGCCAAGGCTTTGGCCGCAGAGAGACGAAGACACTGACAAGAAAACTATCTGTCTCCTGGTGTTGCCCTTGACGCTGCTACTTGTTTCGACTAAGTTTCTTGCAGTTTCTCGCAACCATCCCGAGGCATCTTGATGAGCACCACGGCTCCTGGGCTCTATCTTTCCAGTACCGGCGGCTATCCACGCGTCGGAGATACGCCAGAATTGCAATTATTGCAGCGCACCATTGCGTCACTGGGATCTGGCGATCGGACGACCGCGGACTTGTTGGATGCGCAGAACCAAGTGACGCGCCAGGCGATTGCCGCTCAGGTGAAGGCCGGGCTGGACATCGTCACTGACGGGCAAATTCGCTGGAACGATCCGATTTCCTACCTGGCGGGGAAGCTGGATAACATCGAATTCCAGGGCACGGTTCCCTTCTTCGACACCGAAATCAGTTGCCGCCAGCCCGTGTTCGCGGGCCAGCCGCTGCGGCGCGGGCACTTGGTCGCTGCGGACTACAGTTTCGCGCGCAACGCGCTCGGACATCTCCCCACGCCGAAAAATAAAGCAGGCAAACTGGCGATCAAGCCGGTCCTGACGGGACCCTACACTCTTGCGAAATTTTCGCTTTCAGCGCGCTCTGACAACGGCGGCGGAGGCGGCCCCGCAACGTTGGAGGCGCGCGCCCATGCGTATGCCGGGATTCTGGCGCCGGAAATCGAAGCGCTGTCACAGGCAGGAGCAGAGTTAATTCAAATTGATGAACCGGCGATCCTGCAGAGTCCCGGAGACTGGGCCATTTTTGAACAATCGCTGACGGTGCTGCTGGAGGCGCGCGATAAGGTAAGAAAGGCCAACCGCAAATTGGAACTGGCGTTGTACGTTTATTTTGATGACTGTGCACCTCTGTACGAGAAGCTGGTTGCACTGCCTGTGGATATTCTCGGCATTGATTTCACTTGCGGCTCAGGCCTGGTGGATAAAGTGGCATCGTATGGATCGCCGAAGCCGCTGGCGCTGGGTCTGGTTGACGGCCGCCGACAACGCCTGGAACAGCCGGCGGAGGTGGCGCGGCAGGTGGAGCGATTATTTGCGCGGATTCAAGGAGGACGCGCGTACCTGGGTCCGTCTTGCGGACTGGAATATCTGTCCAGTGAGGCGGCCTTCGCAAAATTCGCGATGCTACCTTTAGTAGTCGCGGAGCTGAACGGCTGAGCGTCTAAAAACCTGGTTCAGGTTCCTCTACCGGAACGTCATTTTAAAGAGATGACAATAGCTGTTTGGCGCTCCTCGACTGTTCCCGTCTGGAACAGCCCGAAATCGCGGTGATAGCATCAGCAGCATGAGACGGCAAGATCGCGGTTCTATTTCTGGGCCAGTAGCGCCACCCGCAGCGGACGTTTTGTTGATGGTCACGCAGCAAGAAGCGCTGCGCGCGGCCGCGGCGCGAGGGTTGTCCTCCCACGTTCGAAAATTGCGGAAGAGGAATCAGGGAATTTCGCGATGGTTGGCGCTGGCCGTCTTGGCGGGCAGCGCGGTGGCACTGGCAATGGTCCAATTCGCGATTCACTGATCCCGACCGCCGCTTTTCGAGCGCCAGCTACATTCCACTTTGAAACGTCCCTCCTGTTTATTTTTTGGAATTCCCTTGCGCAAACGGTTGAGGTTGGTGCTACCATGCGCTCAATGCCCAGCGGAGTCGTCGTCCACGCATCGGACCACCAAGCAGAGACCGTGCCAGCGAAGGAAGTCCCCTCTCTCTCCAGACCGGCTAATGCGGAGCTGTTCTCCGGACCCGATCCCTCGATGTACATGCTGGGGCTGCCGAAATCTCATCCGAAGCTTGGCCGTTGGGTAGCGGTGGCAATTATCGCGGGCGGCATAGCGGCGTTCGTTCTGGTGGCGTTTTTCGTGCACTAAGCTGCGCGTCAAAAGATCTCGCCGGCGGCGTTCCGGATTCCATCGCGATTTTTTCGAAATCTGCGTGCGCGCAAGTTTGATTGCGGCCTGGTTTTCCACGGTGCTAACATTTAGCTGATGGCATACCACTTCAGCAACGACCCTCCTGGGCCAGAGCCGCAACCTTCTTCGGGCCGCGGCGCGCGGCCTCCCGCGAAAGGCACGGTAATTGACATCCTCGACTTCAAGGAACCGACTCCGCCCCCGCCCGGCCTCATGGACAAGCGCCTGCCCTTTCCGGTTTGGTTGCTGATCGCGCTGCTTTTGGGGGGATTGATTGCGGCAGGGCTCTTCCTGCTGAGTTCCGGCTAGCGCAAATTCGGAAGAGACCTGTGTCGGCTGTTCCCGCGAAGATACCGTGCGCTGTAACGCTTGACGTAAGAGACGAGCTAACCACCAGTGTATCAATAGCTTAGCGAGGATTGAAGCTCAGCGGAGGCGCACGGTATGCAAGGCAGAGAATCGGCCGCGCGTCTGCGAAATACTGTTTTCGCCACACTCTAATCACACGCTATTGACGTGACCTCATTTTCCGTTGACGATAGTGTTCCTTCTTTGGGGAATAAGTGCAGCGCATCCTATCCACATATCGGTTTGTAAACCAACCGCTCGGTCCCGGGCTGCTCGCGGAGATCGCGCAAGCGGGCTTTGCCGCCGTCGAGATTTTCTGCGCGCCGCAGCATTTCAGTTATCGCGACCCGCAGACCGTCCGCGAAATGGGCGATGCGCTGGGCGAGTACCGGCTGGCACTGCATTCGTTACATTCCCCCACGGAACGCGACCTGGCGCCCGGGCGCGAGAGCGGCGTGCCGATTTCCATCTGCGATCCGGAGCGCATCCGGCGGCTGGACGCGGTGGATGAGATCAAGCGCGCGCTGGACGTCGCCGAGCGGATTCCGTTCAAATACCTGGTTCAGCACATCGGGCATGGCCGCCAGATGGCGGATCCCCGGAAGCTGGACGCGGCGTTTACGTCGCTGGAAAATCTATCCATGTTCGCGAAAGCGCGCGGAGTGACCATCGCGCTGGAAAATACGCCTGACGAGCTGGGTGCGCCGTCATCATTGCAGCATTTCATCACGGACACGCACCTGCACGATTTGAAACTGTGCTTTGACATCGGCCACGCGCACGTGGAAGAGGGCGTCGCTGCCAGCTTCGACGCGATGCGCGAGCGTATTGTCACCACGCATATTCACGACAATCACGGCGACAAGGACGAACATCTTCTGCCCTTCGACGGCACGATCGAATGGGACACGGCGCTGCGGGGTTTTGCGGGAACAACACCACCGCTGCCGATCGTTTTCGAGATCAAGGCACAGGCGGGCACAGGGCCTTCGCTCGACGAGATTCGCGCGGCATTCGACAAGTTCGAAGAGCAATTCGCTTCATAGGGAAGCGGCGGCGGGCCGCATTGATTCAGCGGCGGTTTGCGGTAACTGATAGAACGACAACGGAAGACTCCATGACTCAGGAAGCTCAGGCAGCGGTTTCGGTAATCACAATCGAACAAGCGGGCGCTCACGCGGGAAATACCGTCATGATTCGCGGCTGGCTTTATAACCTGCGCGAATCGGGCAAGCTGCTATTTCCGATTTTTCGCGACGGCACCGGAATCATCCAAGGCGTGGTTTCGCTGAAGGAGCATCCCGAAGCCTTCAGCGCGCTGAAGGGGCTGCCACAGGAATCAAGCGTGATCGTCAGCGGGGCGGTGCGTGCCGAGCCTCGCGCGCCGGGCGGCTTTGAAATCGGCGTCAGCAGCGTGGAAGTGGTGCAACGAGTGTCCGACACGGAGCCTTATCCGATCCAATTGAAAGAACACGGCGTTGATTTTCTGCTCGACCGGCGCCATTTGTGGATTCGCACGCCGAAACAGGCGGCCATCCTGCGCATTCGCGCGGAGGTGGAACGCGCGGCGCGCAATTTCATGGACGCGCAGGGCTATACACTTACCGACGCGCCCATATTTACTCCGGCAGCGTGCGAAGGAACCACTACGCTTTTCGAAGTGAACTACATTGACGATCAGAAGGCTTATCTCACGCAGTCCGGTCAACTGTACGTGGAGGCTTTGGCGGCCGCGCTCGGAAAGGTTTACACGTTCGGCCCCACGTTTCGCGCGGAGAAATCGAAAACCCGGCGGCACCTGACTGAATTCTGGATGCTGGAGCCCGAAGCGGCTTACGCGCATCTCGAGGACATGATCCAGCTCGGCGAGGGATTGGTGAGCGCGGTGGTGCAGTCCGTGGCGAAAAATCGCACGAGAGAACTGGCGCTGATAGAGCGCGACGTGGCGCCGTTGCTGAAGATCACGCCGCCCTTCCCGCGCATCACTTACGACGACGCCATCAAGGTGTTGCAGAAGGCGGGCAACCCCGCAAAGTGGGGAGATGATTTCGGCGGCGATGAAGAAACGATCATTTCCAAGGAGTTCGACCGGCCTGTGATCATTCATCGCTATCCCGCGGCGATGAAGGCTTTCTACATGGCGACGGATGTTGCGCGTCCCGAACTTTCGTTGAGCTTTGACATGATCGCGCCCGAGGGTTACGGCGAAATCATCGGCGGGGGCGAACGCCTGGCGGATTACGACACGCTGGTGAAGCGTTTGCGCGAGCACAATCTGCCCGAAGAATCGTTCCAGTGGTATCTGGATTTGCGGCGCTACGGCAGCGTGCCGCACGCGGGGTTCGGCCTAGGCCTGGAACGCACGGTGGCATGGATTTGCGGAACGGAGCACATCCGCGAGGTGATTCCCTTCCCACGGATGCTGTATCGAGTTTATCCTTAAAGATTCCCTCCCCCGCATCGGGGTCGCGAAAGCACAAAATATGGCCGAGAAAATTCGCATTATCGGTGTGCCGATGGACTTGGGCGCCAGCCGCCGAGGCGTGGACATGGGGCCGTCTGCGCTGCGCGTCGCCGGTTTGCAAGCACGCCTGAAGCAATTGGGGCGCCAGGTGGAAGACATCGGCAACGTGATCGTTCCGCAGCCCGAAGAGCAGCCTTACGGCGAAAAGCGCGCGCGATACCTGGACGAAATTTCACAAGCATGTAAGGGGCTCGCGGACGCCGTGAAGAAGACGCTGGATGAAGACATGATCCCGCTGGTACTGGGAGGCGACCACTCGATTGCAGTAGGCACCACGGCGGGCGCGGCGGCTCACTTCAATAAGAGTGGAAAGCGGATCGGGATGATCTGGCTGGATGCGCACGGCGATATGAACACGCCGGATTCGTCGCCGTCGGGAAACATTCACGGCATGCCGCTGGCGTCCATCATGGGTTACGGGCCCCCGGAATTGACCGACCTGGGCGGCATCAAGCCGATGGTGGAACCGCGCAATGTCGCGCTGGTGGGAATTCGCGATCTGGATTCGAAAGAGCGGAAGCTGGTGAAGGATTCCGGCGTGCACGTTTTCACGATGCGCGATATTGACGAGCGCGGCATGCGCGAAGTGATGGCGGAAGCGCTGCGCTTTGCCGGCGACGACACCGCGGGAATCGCCGTCAGCCTGGACATGGACTTCGTGGATCCCACGGATGCTCCGGGAGTGGGCACGCCGGTGCGCGGAGGCGTGACGTACCGTGAGGCGCATCTTGCGCTGGAAATGATTGCCGATAGCAAATTGATGGCGTCGTTTGAACTCGTCGAAGTCAATCCGGTAATTGATCTGCACAATACCACTGCCACTTTAGGCGTCGAGTTGGTCCTCTCGGGTCTGGGAAAGAAAATCCTGTGATGCCAACGAGTATCGGCAATATCCCGTTTTGCGATGAGACGAGGCCTCGATGAACGCCTCCCAAAAACGATTGCGCATTGGCGTTCTCTTCGGCGGACGTTCCGGCGAACACGAAGTATCGCTGGCTTCCGCAGCTTCGGTGATTCGCGCGCTGGATCCTGAAAAATATGAGGCTGTGCCCATCGGCATTTCGAAGGATGGCCGCTGGCTGGTCGGCACCAGCTCGCTGAAGCTGCTGGCGGACGTGCTGAAATCGGGAGACCGCGTGGTGCTGCCTCCCGACCCGAGTGCGGCAACACTCGTTCCGCTGGGGCCTGCTGCGGGCCAGCCGAGTGTGAGCGTGGACGTGGTGTTTCCGGTGCTGCACGGTACCTTCGGCGAAGACGGCACGGTCCAAGGGCTGCTCGAATTGGCGGGATTGCCCTACGTGGGCGCTGGAGTGCTGGCGTCGGCCGTGGGCATGGATAAGGACGTACAAAAACGGCTCTTTGAACAAGCGGGATTACCGATTGTTCCGTTCCTGGCCATTCGCCGTTCGGAATGGGAGCACGAGCGCGGCAAGGTGTTGCAAGCGATCAAGAAGAAATTCCGTTTCCCATTTTTTGTGAAGCCCGCGACGCTGGGCTCGTCCGTCGGCATGACGCGCGTAAAAGCGGTCCACGAGATTTCGGCGGCGATGGACCTGGCCGCGGAGTTCGCTCTGAAGATCATCGTCGAGCGCGGGGTGACCGGGCGGGAAATTGAAGTTTCCGTGCTCGGCAACAACGAGTTGAACGCCTCCATCCCCGGCGAAATCGTTCCGCATCGCGAATATTACGATTACCGCGCGAAATACCTGGAGCAAGGGACGCAGTTGCTGATTCCCGCGCGGCTGACCAAGAAGCAGGTGGGCATTTTCCAGGACTACGCAGTGCGGGCGTTCCGCGCGATTGACGGCACCGGTATGGCGCGGTGCGATTTCTTCCTGGAGCGCCGCAGCGGCAAGATTTTTGTCAACGAGCTGAACACGATCCCGGGATTCACTTCCATCAGCATGTACCCCAAGCTATGGGAGGCGTCTGGACTGCCGTATCCCAAACTTATTGACCGTTTGATCGAACTGGCGATCGAACTGCACCGCGATAAATCGCGCACCAAGTATTCCATCGAACTTCCCAGCGGGGCTTCCGGCGCGCTCGACGCCTAGTAATAAAACCCTCTTGCGCAACGTAATAGGAAGTGGGATCTGCGGGGCACAAAGCCACGCGCGATGCTTGACCGCGACGAAAAGTTTTATTAAACTAACCGGTTGGTTAACTATATCTCGTGGGGGGCAATCCTATGGAATATCGCAGGCTCGGTAAAAGCTCGCTGGTGGTCTCCGCGTTGGGCCTCGGATGCATGGGCATGTCCGAGTTCTATGGCAATCCCGATGCGCAGGAATCCATAGCCACGATTCATCGCGCGATTGACCGCGGAATCACCCTGCTGGATACCGCGGACGTTTACGGCATGGGCCGCAATGAAGAGCTGGTGGGGCAAGCGATTGCCAAGCGGCGCAACGAAGTAATCGTCGCGACAAAATTCGGGATCCTGCGCGACCCCAGCAAGCCCAATCAGCGCGGGGTCAGCGGGCGTCCCGATTACGTCCGGAAATCGTGCGAACAAAGCCTGCAGCGCCTGAAGATCTCGACGATTGACCTGTACTACCAGCATCGCGTGGACACGGATGTGCCCATCGAAGAAACGGTGGGCGCGATGGCTCGCCTGATTGAGGAAGGCAAAGTGCGCTATCTGGGACTCTCGGAAGCGGCTGCGCCGACGATCCGGCGCGCACAGGTTGCGCATCCGATTGCCGCATTGCAATCGGAATATTCGCTATGGTCGCGCGATCCCGAGGATGGAGTTCTGGCCACCTGCCGCGAACTTGGAATCGGGCTGGTTCCCTACAGCCCGCTGGGCCGCGGTTTTCTCACCGGCCAGATCAAGAAATTCGAAGATCTTGCGCCGGACGATTACCGGCGCAGCTCTCCCCGTTTTCAAGGTGAAAACTTTCAGAAGAATTTGCAGCTGGTCGAAAGGATTCAGCAGATGGCTGCGGAGAAATCCTGCACGCCCGCACAATTGGCGTTGGCCTGGGTGTTGGCGCAGGGCAAGGATTTGGTGCCCATCCCGGGAACGACCAAGCGCAAGAATCTGGATGAGAATCTCGGCGCGCTCGAGATTTCACTCACACCGGGCGATTTGGCGCACATCGCGGAATTGGCGCCCCGGGGCATCGCGGCGGGGGACCGCTACACGCCGGAAATGATGAAGCGCGTGGGAGTGTGAGGAAAGCGATGAAACGCGGCAGAAAAAAAGTCTCCAACCCGGCCACGGCACGGAGGATTTTAGCCGCCGCGGAGCACGAATTCGCGGCGCAGGGCATGGCCGGCGCGCGGACCGAGGAGATTGCCTCCGCGGCGCACGCCAACAAGGCGATGCTTTACTACTATTTCGGAAACAAACGGCGCCTGCATCGCGCGGTGCTGGAAAATCTTTTTCGCCAGCTGCGCACGGGAGTTTACGATCCGCCCCGCAAGCAAGCTTCCCCTCGCGAAAGGCTGCGCGAGTTCATCATCGCCTATTTCGATTTTCTGGCGTCGCATCCGAATTATCCCCGGCTGGTCCATCGCGAAGCGATGGGAGCAACCAGGGAATTCGAGTGGATCGTGGTCCAGTTCCTGCGTCCTTTTCACAAGCGATTGGTGCAAACGCTGGAAGCTGGAATTGCGGCGGGCGAATTCCGAAACATTGATGCTGATCACACCGCCTTCACCATCATGGGCATGACGACATCGTACTTCGCCGCCGCCGCGATATTCGGGCGGGTGGCGGGACGGGATCTGCTGGCAGCCGAGGCCCTGGTGGAGCGCAAGCGCGCGCTGCTGGACTTTCTGGATCATGGATTACTGCGAGTACAGGAGAGGCGCCGATGACCGGCCGGAAATTTTTTACGATGCTCTTCGTGATTTTCATTGTCGCGGCGGTGGCCTACTACTTCACCACACCGCGCGGCAACGATGTTCCGCTGATTGGCGTGGTGGACGGCAATGAAGTGATCGTCAGTCCGCAGATTACGGGCCGCATCGTGAACCTGACCGTGGATGAAGGAACGGCCGTGAAGAAGGGCCAACTGATCGCGGAACTCGACAGCACGCAACTGGCAGCGAGCCTCGCAGCGACGAAAGCGAACGTGAGCAGCCTGGAAGCGCAGGTGAACGAAGCGAATCACAATTATACGTGGACCAATGGCCAGACCGACGCTTCGGTGACCGAGGCGCGCGCGCGAGTGACTTCTTCGAGCGCCCAGTTGCCGCCTGCGCGAGCGCAGCTCTTGCGCGATCAACAAGACCTGAAACGCATGCAGCAACTCTTCGCCAAAGGAGAGGTCTCCGAGCAAGACCGCGACCACGCCGAAGCAGCGGTGCGAATCTCGCAAGCCAACGTGGAAGCGCTGGAAGAGGCGGTGCGCGCCGAATCCGCCGCGGTGGAAGTAGCTCAGGCGAATCGCAAACAGGTGGATGCGCGGAAGAGTGCCATCAACACCACGATCGCGCAGCTGGAGCAGGCCCGGGCGTCCGAAGCGGAAATGGCCGCGCAATTGGGTTACACCAAGATTTACTCGCCGATTGACGGCATCGTTTCCGTGCGCGTGTCCAAGCAAGGAGAAGTCGTGGCCGAAGGATCGCCGATCGTCGTGATCGTGGACATCAACGATCTTTGGGTGCGCGCGGACGTGGAAGAAACGCTCATTGATACGATCACGTTCGGCCAGAAACTAAAGGTGAAACTGCCTTCCGGGGACATTATCGAAGGCTCGGTGATTTTCAAAGGCGTTGAGAACGATTTCGCCACACAGCGGGACGTCAGCCGCACGAAACGGGACATCAAGACGTTCGCGATCAAGGTGGCGGTGCCAAATCCCGAGGGACGGTTGTTCACGGGCATGACTGCGACGGTTCTTTTGCCGCGTCCGGCACCGAAGAGCTGGTTTGCACGACTCTGAAATCATGGACCCCAATACTATCAACGCGGTTGAGGTGGACCACCTCACGAAGAAATTCGGCGAGTTGGTGGCGGTCAACGATGTCAGTTTCAACGTCGCGCGGCGGGAGATTTTCGGGTTGCTGGGTCCAAACGGCGCGGGCAAAACGACGCTCATCCGCATGATGACCACGCTTACGCCGCCCACGTCCGGCACCGCGCGAATCGCAGGGCACGATATACGCACCGATGAGGATGGTGTGCGCCACGCCATGGGCGTGATTCCGCAGGCTCTGACTTCCGACCCGGAGCTCACCGCCGCCGAAAACATGCTGATTCACGCAAAGCTTTATGGCGTGCCGCGGGTAAACCGCGACAAACTCATCCACGACTTGCTGGAATCCGTGGACTTGCTCAAATTCAAGGACGCGCTGGTGCGGACGTTTTCCGGCGGCATGCGCCGCCGCTTGGAAATAGCCCGCGGGCTGGTGCATTCGCCAAAAATCCTCTTCCTGGACGAGCCGACGACGGGCCTTGATCCGGTGTCGCGCACAAATGTGTGGCAATTGATACGGGGATTGTGCGAACGGTCGGAGCTGACGATTCTGCTCACGACCCATTACATGGATGAAGCCGACAAACTGTGCGACCGCATCGCGATTGTGGATCACGGCAAGCTAGCGGCGCTGAATACTCCCACGAAATTGAAGGATAGCGTTCCGGGAAATGACACGCTCGAGGCGGAATTCGAGAACGCGCCTCCGGACTGGGATGAGCAGCTTACGAAACTGGCGCAAGCCGCCGGAGTAACGCATCGCGACGGCGTCGTGCATATTTCGTCGAACGATGGTCCGGCGACGGTGGCGGCGTTGATGGACCTGGCGCGCGCGCGCGGCGTGCATGTAAAGAAAGTAAGCGTGCAAAGCACCACGCTTGATGACGTGTTTCTGCATTACACCGGCAGCGCCTTGCGAGACGCGATTGACGCCGGCGCCCGGCACGACATCGGTCACTTGTACCGTTAGACGCACGCGATAGCAGGCGCACCGCGGAGGTGCTCAAAGATGAATTTCAAGCGCATTTCGGCGCTCATCGAACGCGATCTGCGGAAATTTTTCCGCAGCCCCGCGCTGATGATGGTTTCCATGGTGCTGCCGCTGGTACAGCTGATCGTGCTGGGCTATGCGTTCGGCGGAAAAGTCACCGGAGTGAAGCTTGGCTTCGTGGACCTGGACCATTCCGTGGAGTCCCGCAAAGTGCGCGAAATGTTTGACGGCATCGAGGCCGGACCGCGGACATTCAAGGTCGTGGAGTACGATTCGGTGCCGCAGGCCACGCACGATCTGCAGACCGGCCTGGTGCGCGGGTTGGTGGTGGTGCCGCACGATTTTTCACGGCGCTTCTACCAAAAGGACCGGCCGCGCATTGCATTCACCGAAGACAACACCGACCAATTCATTTCGAGCGCGCTGCTCGAGCGCGTGCAGCAGATGGTGCAGGAGCTTAACGCTCCGGACGTGACGCCGCGCCTCGAGGGCTCCGTGCAATTGGACACGGTGGAAATATATCCCTACGTTGAATACGTAAAGTATCTGCTGGCCGGCACGATCGCGCTATCGGTCTTCGTGGTGGCCATGATTGGCGGCGGAATCACATTCATTGACGACAAAGCGCGTGGACTTCACGAAGGCTATCTGGTGACGCCCATCAAGAAATCCGAGCTGGTGTTCGGATTGATTGGTTCCGGCGTAATCAAGGGGTTGATGACGGGGATGGTTTTAACGATCATCGGCGGCTTGATCGTGGGCCTGCCGGATATCTGGAATCCGCTGCGGCTGATGTATCTGGTGGTCGTGGTCGCTGCAGCGGCTCTGGCGATGATGAGCTTTATGTTTCTGCTGATGGTGCGCGTGGACGATCCACTGGTGCCGCGCGCCATTTTCGGCGTGCTCAATACACTTTTGTTTTTTCCTTCCGGCGCGGTATATCCGATCGCGGCATTTCCATGGTGGTTGAAATGGATTTCGGTGATTGATCCGTTCACCTACGCTGTGCATGGCCTGCGGAATCTCACGCTGAAGGGCACAGGCATTGAAGGAATCTACGTGGACGTGCTAGTTTTGCTGGGCATCGCGGCCGTGATGACGACGTCGAGCATCTTTTTGTTCAAGCGGCAGCTGTAGCGCCGTCCAATGCATCCAACAATTTCGAGGAGATCACGTGGGAATTTTCGATTCGACGGAAGAACATCCCCCGGCTAAGGCGCTCCGTTACGTCATTACCGCGGTCGTATTTGTCGTCCTGATTGCGCTCTGGGCGGGTTACGAGCTGCGGTTCCATACAGAAGAAAAAACGGTGCGCCACTTTATGGACGACGTTGCCGCCGGACAATTGGAAGACGCATATCGAATGTACAAGCCCGCGCCTTCGTATTCCTTCAAGGACTTCACCGACGATTTCGGCCCCCAGGGATACTATGGCCCGATCAAGAGTTATCACATCGAGCATGCCGACGAGATCAAACAGGGACCCGAGCGTCCGTCAGGAGTGGTGATCACCGTCGAAGTAAGCCCGTACCAGCCTTTTCCGGGTGATCACGACGCACTGAAGCAAGGTAAAACGAAAGAAGTGCGCCTCCAGGTCGAGTACAAAGACCAATCCCTCGGATTCGCGCCATAGCTTTCAGGGTCCAGTGGAAGCCTTCATCGCCCTTGATCGCCGCCAATCCTCATGTGTCGTTCTGGAGTAAATCCGCGCAGGCATCGCGAACTTCCTCAAAGGCGATCTTTGAAATCGCGCGCGGATTGCTGACTACGATGCTCTTATCGCCGCGCGGATGATCGAAGGCCGCGCCGGTTTGCACGATGCGATGCGGAGCCTGCCAGGGGAGCCATTGCACCGGATCCGTCACGCTGAAAATTACTACGCTGGGTCGCTGCAATGCGGCCGCGAGGTGTACGGGGCCGGAATCATTGCCGATGAAAATCCGCGCGCCGGCGAGCAGCGCGATCAGTTCGCGGACATCGAGCGGCGGCTCGGGGATCACGGCGCAATCTCGCATTTCGCGCCGAACATCGGGCGCAATTTCCGTGTCGCGTGCACCGAGGTTTACCACGCTGGAGATCCCGCGTTTCTCGCGCAACCAGCGCGCAATCTCCGCGAACCGAGCGACCGGCCAACGCATCTCCGGCAATCGTCCACCAGGTTGCAACACAGCGTAGGGTGCGCCGCGCGCGATGCCCTTCTCCGCCAGCCTGCGAGCGATTGATTCCATGGCATCGGGCCGAGGCAAGACTTGTGCGTTCGGAATTGGCCCGCGCGGCAAACCCGTCCAATAAAATTGCGCGATGCGATGCTCGACGGTATGCACGGCGTCGGTTCCGTAGAACGCCCTCGCGTCCGGTACTTGGACGTTGTGCAGGAACGAAAATTGATATCCCGCCCAGCCAACACGCCATGGAGAGCCCGAAAATCCTGTCAGAAGCGCACTGCGCGGTCCGCCATGCTGGTTGAAAACGACCGGAAACCGGCGCTGGCGCAACTCGCGCGCTGTTTTGATCGCGCTACTGTGCGACGAAATCAATTCCACGACGGCGGGATTCCCATCGAACACCGCGGCGAAACGCGGCTCGAGCAGAACGGAAATTCGTAAATCGGGGCGCCAGGAATGCAGCGCAGCAATCGCGGGAGTTTCAAGCACTAGGTCGCCGAGTGAACGAAGGCGTACGATCAGGATTTCCGCGCCTTGTGGCAGACTGGGGAGCAGAGTTGCGGAGTGGTTCAGCCGCGATGCTTCATTCGGCTTCAATGCGGGCTTCGTCCACCAGCATCACGGGAATATCTTCGCGAATGGGATAGACGCGGTGGCACGCGGGGCACTTCAACCCATGCTGGTCGCTCGTCAATTTCACCGGGGTCTTGTCCAGCGGACAAACTAGAATATCGAGCAATTCCTGCGACACGGCCATGCATTTTCCTCCCACGGCACTCTAGCAGAGCGGCGCAGCCGGCAGCAAGCGCTCGACGGCCGCGACGGGCGGGAGTGATTTCCATCACCGGATGGTCAGCCGAGCTTTGCGACTTTCATGGCCAACTGGAATTGCTGTTCTGCGCCAGACGCCAATTCCACGGGCCAGACTGCAATGATCTGGGAACCTTGATAGATCCGCTCGAACCCTTCTTCCGATTCCGAAACGGTTTCAATGGGAGCGATCCAGAAATCTCGAGCGCCAGGAGCGGAAAGCGTGACGCTAATTCCCTGCCATTCATCCACGATGCGCAATTCGGAAGCGGGAGTCGCCGCGCCCCAGCGCAGTGGGTAGCGCTGGCCGCCGGATTCAAAATAGCGGTCGGGCGCCGAGGGCGCAAGGAAGTTCAAAACATTCTCAATACCCAGATGAACGGAGGCCGTACCGGGCGCCGCGCGGCGAAGGGTGACGTCACAAACGATTTCAAAGCCTTCCTTGGTGTTCACGAATGAAAAGACTTTTTCGGCGGGCCAATCGGCGCTCGCATCCGACGCGACTTTCGCCCGGGTGGAAGACATCTCCATGACACGATATTTTCCGGCGGCCAGCGCGGCATTTTCTTCCAGGCGCACCGCCCCGCAATCCTGATACTGCTTTTCGCGGCCGAAAAGCAGCAAGCGAAAACAATGGCGCGCCCAGCGATCGTAATTGAGCCAGCGATCGAGGCCCTCTTCCTTCGCGCGGGTCTGCTCGTGAATGGATTGCGCGGACTGTGCCTGCCGGCCGGATATATTTTTGATGCCCGCATGATAGGCCTCGGGCCGTCGCGACAGAGAATTGACCAATGCCGCGTGCGACTGACGGCAATCAATCGAGGAGATGGTGGCGCCATCTTCCGGAGAGAGCAGGGCGGCGTACCGGTCCGAAGTGAAATAGATCTCTTCGTGTCCATCGGAGTCGAAGTCAATCATTACGGAGTCTTCGTAATGGTGGGCGCGATGGGAGAGCCGGTCCGCGACCGTTTCGGCTTCCGCCAGCGAGCGCCAAAGCGCCGTGCGCAAGTGCGGCGAGTACAACCCGCCAAAAACACCATGCCAGTAAGGATCATTGCATTGCCCGCGCAGCATGAGCGTCCGAGCGTGTTCCCGTGCTTCGAGAAAGGCGGCATCCTGCCGGCGGCTGTGATCGAGGGCGTGAACTTTGCGCGAAACGTGCAGCATTTTCTTGTGCAATAAGTTCGACTCGCCGTATTTTGTAAAAAAATTACGCCAGATGCCCCCGCGCAGGAATGGCAGCGCATCGGGGCGCGAAGAAAACTCCGCTACCAACGCGTGATAGCGATTCCGCGCCGGCGTCCGCAACGACCATTCCATCATTTCGGTGTAGGAAGCCGCCGGCAGATCCGCGCGGCCGAGCGGCGGATGCGAGGCGACGGCGGCGCCGGGCGTCGCGGTCTCCAGCCAGTCCTGATTTTGATCAAGCGCCGTAAAAAATTTTTCCAGCCAGCCATTGCGATAGCAAAGGTCGTTGGTACCGGGCCAAATGCCGAATTTCTCCAAATCGTCGCCCATCGCGGCGAAACCGCCGGGGTGCTCCGCCGCGCTGTTGCGGAGAAGCTGGATCGTGTCTTCGGGCGCGCGGAAAGGAATCAGATAGCGGAACGATTTCAGGCCGGGCAGAACCTTCACGCTGTGGCCCTGGTCTTCGGCGAGATAGTATCCGTAAAGTTGATTGAGCTCGAAGCCCGCGCCAAGAAAGTGATTATCGTCCACCAGCGTATATTCCACGCCAAAAGGGGCGAGCGAAGAGGGCAACTGCGGCTCCCACACGCGCTCGGCGATCCAGGCGCCTTTGGGCCGCTTGCCGAAATGTTTTTCGATGTAATCGGCGAGGCGCGTAATTTGTTCGTGACGATCTTGCGGAGGGATCGCGACGAGGATTGGCTCGTAAAAACCGCCACCGATCATTTCCACCTGGCCGCGCTTCACCAGGACGCGAAGTTCAGCGAAATATTCGGGATGCGCTTTTTCAATCCACTCCAGCAGCGAACCAGTGAAGTGCAGGCCGACACGAATCGCACGGTGCCGCGAGAGAACCTCTACGAACGGCAGGTACGACTGCGTGAAGGCGCGCTCCATCACGTCGTCAAAGTTTCCGACTGGCTGGTGCGCATGGATGAGCAGGACAAGCTGGAACTTCGCCACCGAGGACCTCGCTGCAGCATTAACAGGATAACTCGAAGTTGCGGAAGTTCCCAAACGCAGATGGCGGGATGCGTGCGAAATACACATTATCCTGTGTGAGCAACAATCTGGCAGCCGCGCAGCTGGCGAGTTTTTCAGGCCACGCAAATATCGGAGCGCGTGACTGAAGCACCCGCATATTGAGCTAAGCGGTCTCTTAGACGCGTGATCGCGGTGTTCAGCGAGGATTCAGGCGCGCGAGCGGGAGCATAGACAACGATCATTACTTGCGACGCGGAATCCGTGATCATGCTGCGGGTGGAATCGCTGATGGGGCTGCCAAACGGGCCTTGCGGATCGGCAAGAACGGGCCTGCCTTCGAGGTGCCAGGTCTGTTTCCCGATGCCTTCATAGCTTTCACTCGGAGCGCCGTGCCGCAATGAAATAGGCGCATTAATTTTCGAGCGGTCGTAGCAGCCATACGGCCAACCGGTCTCGATTGAGCCCAGATTGCCGATGTCCACCACATTCGAAACACGGTAGAGTCCTTTGCCCTGCACCACGCGGCGCAGCAGCGCCTCCGACGATGGCCGGTACTTCGAAGGGTCCATGCCCCACCCGCGGAACATCGCGCGCACCGCGCGAACCGGTTCTGACTCCGCGAGGCTTTCGACCTTAAACTCCCGCCTTTTGCGGGAACAAACCTCATCCATCAATTTTGCAAGGTCAGGTTCGACGGAGACGACGCGCACGTCGTCCGCCTCGATCACGCCCAGCTTCACTCCCGGCAATGCAATTTTAATTTCCATGCGGCCCGTTTCCCGCGCGCTGCTATGATGGCACGCAACCTCGAAATTACAGTGAAAATCGAACGGACGGAAGATGAAACCGCACGAAAAAGACGAGCGATTCGAGCGCGGCTTGGCGCATTTCAACGCGCGGGAGTTTTTCGAGGCGCACGAGGTGTGGGAAGAAATCTGGCTCGCGGAGGTTGAGCCGGAGCGCACCTTTCTGCAAGGAATCATTCAAATCGCGGCCGCATTTCATCACTTCGGACGCGGAAACTCAGAGGGCGCGGAAAGTCTGCTGGCGGCGGGAATCGTAAAAATCTCTCGTTTCCCAAACGATTACCACGGACTGGCCGTGGAGGATTTGCGCGTCACCGCGAAATGGTGGGCACGCAAACTCGGCGAGAGAAAAAATCCAGGCGATCGCGATATTCCCGTGATCCGGCGTTCCGGCAGTCGGGCGACGAGATCCCAATCATCCGTGGACAAGAAATAAGGTCGTTAGCCGCACCATGCCGCTATGCCACACGATTGCCGGACGCCGAACGGCTCAGCGAACCACAATTATCTTGCCCGTCATTTTCTTCTCGCCGCCGCCGCCGCACGATTTACAGCAACTGAACGTGTAGGTCCCCGGCTCGGTGGGAATAATGCCAATCTGCACCGCCTCACCTTTTCTGATTTTCCAGCAGTCTTCACCGTTCATGAAAGACAGGCCGGGCGCAGTGTTGGCCTTCGCGTCGTCGGGGAAAGGACTGATGCGGATGCCGTGGTTCTCATCCGCGGTTGTAACATCCAGCTCCACTCTCTCGTTGACCTTCATGTGGATCACGGTGGGGGAGAACTCAAAATCCTTGGCGGTCACACTGACAATTCGGGGCGGCTTTTCGGCTTGTGGCTTGCCTTGTGTGGTTCGTGCCGGAGTGATCTTCGTCGTGCGAGCGCCAGCTGGCGCGAAAAGCGCGGCAACGATTGCGATTGCGACGGCTATTTGCAGAGCAGGCCTCAACAGCGTAGCTCCCGTACTGGGTTTGCATCGTCAGCGGCGGCACGCGACGCGATGCCGAATTTGCCCATCGTGCCGCGAAGGAGCATTCTAGCAGTAAAGTTCGTCCGCCAAACGTTGAACATGTTGACAGCGTACCGCGTGTGTGGAACGCTGATTGTTACAGATATTCGCAACGAACTGTAACGCGCGGCATCAGAACCTGGGTGAGTGAA
Source organism: uncultured Acidobacteriota bacterium (assembly GCA_963804655.1). Taxonomy (GTDB): domain Bacteria; phylum Acidobacteriota; class Terriglobia; order Acidiferrales; family UBA7541; genus Palsa-295. The sequence goes on from CAWDRE010000009.1 coordinate 219,997, forward strand.
CCGCGAAGGAGAAAATGAATGCCGCTCGATCGTGAACAAATATTGGAAGCTCTGCGCCAATGTTACGACCCCGAAATTCCCATCAACATCGTGGACCTGGGCTTGATTTACGACGTTCAGCATGACGACGCGGGGAACGTAACCGTGAAAATGACGCTTACCACGCAGGGTTGCCCCTCCGCGCTCGCCATACCCGATCAGGTGCGCAGCCGGATAGCAGCCATCGAAGCGGTCCGGGACGTGAAGGTGGACATCGTGTGGGAGCCGGCTTGGAATCCCAGCATGATCAGTCCCAACGGGCGGCAGGTGCTGGGTATCGAGGTCTGACGGAGTTGCCGCAGAATAAAAACGCGGCGGATTGCGAAACCCGCCGCGCATGAAAAGCCAAATCCAGCCCAGCGGCGCCCTGCAGCGCGCGAGCTCTCGGGCCTAAGCCTTCTTATTCTTGTACCAATCGGCGTTGATCGGAGTGAAGCTGGACCACTTCTCCGGCAAATCCTCAAGAGCGAAAATCGCGGTCACCGGGCACACCGGAACGCACGCCCCGCAATCAATACATTCGTCGGGGCTAATATAGAGCTGCTTTTCAGCCTCGAAATCCGCCTCATCCTTGCGCGGGTGAATACAGTCCACCGGGCAGACGTCAACACAAGCCGTATCTTTTGTGCCGATGCAAGGCTCGGCGATTACATAAGCCATCTCGAGTTCTCCTCGAAGAGGTTGTAGGACCCTTCAGCCGGGATTCTGACGCTATAACCCCGAACAATTTTTATATCACCAAAGCAGGGCGGGTACAAGCGCCTGCCCCCTGGATGAGACCAGCTGCGGCCAAGTTGCTGGAAGTCCCAGCAAACCGATAGAATAGCGGGGTCTTAACAGGAGCCTTCGAATGCTGCGTCGCTGCTTGGTTGCCTTTTCGTGCCTCTCGGCGCTAGCCGTCATGGCGGCTGTCCCAGGATTCGCACAGACCCCTTCGAGCAAGCCATCTCCTCATACAGCCAAGACCGCCGACCCTCCCTTGATTGATCTTGCTGGATATCAACAGCTGCTGGCCAAATATCGTGGGAAGCCGCTGGTGGTGAACTTCTGGGCCACCTGGTGTGAGCCCTGCCGGGACGAGTATCCCCTGATTGTTGAGTTGGCGAAAGAGTTCAAGGCCCAGGGCGTCACCGTACTCGGCATTGATATGGACGACGATTCGGACATGAACCTGGTGCGGCGATTCATCGCGAAGAATCAGCCGCCGTTTATGAATTACCGCCAAAAACCCGGAATCAACCTGGACGCGTTCTACGACGGCGTGAATCCGCAGTGGAAGGGCACGATGCCGCAAACGATTTTTTACGGCCGCGAGGGCAACATTACCGGATTTTTCCTGGGCACGCGGCCGCGCGCGGAATTTGAGCAGGCTTTTCGCGCGACGCTGGCCGAAACGGCGAGCGCGAACGACGGCGTGCGCGGTGGAGGCCATTAGCCGCACCTTTTACTCTGCATCATTTACACGATAGGAGAAATGCCATGCTACAAACACGCGGCAACAGACTCACCTGGCTGGGCCACGCCGCATTTCGCATTGATACCCCGAGCGGCAAAGTCATTCTGGTAGATCCCTGGATTCAGACCAACCCGATGTGCCCCGAGGCCAATAAGAAATTCGAACGCGTGGACGCGATGTTAATCACCCACGGACATTTCGACCACATCGCCGACGCGGTGGACCTGGGCAAAAAGTTCAAGCCGCAAATCGTGGGAATTTATGAGCTGTGCGCGTGGCTGGAGTCGAAGGGTGTTCCCAACACTAGCGCGATGAACAAGGGCGGCACGCAGACCGCCGGCGAAATTGAAGTCACGATGGTGAACGCAGTGCATTCCTGCGGCATCAAGGACGGGGACGAAATAATCTATGGCGGCGAAGCTTGCGGTTACATCATCCGGCTGCCCGGCGGACTGACCGTCTATCACGCGGGCGACACGGCCCTTTTTGGAGACATGAAGCTCATTGGCGAGCTGTACGCGCCGGACGTCGCGCTATTACCAATCGGAGACCACTACACGATGGGACCTCGTGAGGCAGCCATGGCGATTCGCTTTCTCAATGTGCGCCATGTGATTCCGATGCATTTTGGAACGTTTCCTGCCTTGACGGGACGGCCCGAACAAGTGCGCCAGCTTACGGAGGACATCAGCGGCCTCGAAATTCATACGCTGAAACCGGGCGAGTCCATCGGAGAACTGAGTTCGCACGTCGGGTTGCGGGCGTAAAAACTAAAGGAGCGCCGATGCCGGGAATTCTGGAGCCAGCGGTCGAGAAGTATCTGTCGAACATTCTGCCTGCGCGCGATGCGGTGCTGGCCGATATGGAAGCCTACGCGAAACAGCACGACATCGCCATAATCGGTCCGGATTGCGGGCGGCTGCTTTCGCTCATGGCACAGATCTCCGGAGCCAAGCGGATCTTCGAGATGGGATCAGCGATCGGATATTCCGCCATCTGGTTCGCACGCGCAGCGGGACCGGGCGCTGAAATATTTTGCACCGACGGCGATCCGGCTAATGCGGAACTGGCGCGGAAGAACTTCGGGCGGGCCGGAGTCGCCGAGCGCATCCGATTTATGACTGGCGAAGCCGTGGACCTGATTGACAGCGTGGACGGGCAGTTCGACATCATTTTGATTGATGTTTACAAGCATCAATATCCAGCTGCGCTCAAAAAGTCCTTGCCGCGGCTGAAAAGCGGAGGATTGATAATTACTGACAACGTTTTGTGGTCTGGCCGCGTCGCCGAGCCGCCAAAAGACGATCAGACCAAAGGCATTCTGGAATTCAACCGGATGGTCTTCAGCTCGCCAGATTTGTTTACCGTGATCGTGCCCTTGCGCGATGGCGTTGCCATCTGCCGCAAGGCGTAGCGACGGAAGGCGCGCGGCGCGGCGAACATCGAAGGATACCGCCGCTCGGCGCCACAACGCGGACGTGGCCGCGCAACTTTTAACCGACCGAACAATTCCCGTCTGCTACTGACTAACGGCAATTGATACGGGCTGGACCAGCTTGAAGTGCAGCCGGGTTTCCGCGGGCAGCACGATATCTTTCTTCCCGGTAAAGGCAGCTCCTGCCGTGCCCGCACCGCCGCCCGCCACTGCGCCGATCGCCGCACCTTTGCCGCCGCCTGCGAGCGCGCCGACAATTGCTCCGAACGCCGCGCCTCCGCCCGCACCGATGGCCGTGCGTTTGCCGCGTCCCTTCCCGGCGTCCTCAAACTCCGAAGTTTGAATTGAATAAGGCGATCCATTTAGCTTTATCGAATCCAGCGTGAGCTGCAGGAGCGCATTGCCCTTGAATCGGCCTGCTGACTGGGCGCGCACAACTGTGCCAGAAACTTTTGTGCCCGCCGGAAGAATCACGCTGCCATTCACGGTGATGGGCTCCGCCAAGGAAGCGGCGAAATTGTCCCCATTGTTCGCGATCTTGGAGTTCACGGTTTGATCCAGCGTGACGGTGAGAACCGTGGCGGCAGGAATGACGACCGGAGGAGGTGGAGGCGGCGGCGTGGGGGCAGGTGCGGGCGTGTTCTGCGCAGGTGTGCCACTCGCCTGATTCGGTGAAGAGGAGTTTGCTGAATTCCCCGATTCAGGGCTGCTCGTTGATTTGCTTCCGCATCCAGCGACTGTTAGCAACAAGATAGCGATGAGGGCCCGGCTGATGAGTTTATTGCGCATTTCCTTGCTCCTGTGCGAACAGAATAAATAGCGCGAGAGGGTCCTGACTGCTACGCGGGAGTATTCTAATTCGGACGGCACGCAATCTCAATTGTTCGAAGAGCTGCGCATGGCCGCTAATACCAGCGGGAAATTGCGAAACAGCAAAGGACGACGGCAGTTGCTAAGACGAAGCGCTCGCTGAGGATCTGGGAAGCAGATTACGCAGAAAAAAGGCCACGTTCGCGGGCCTTTCGGCCAAGCGGCGCATGAAATAGGGAAACCAGTCCACGCCATAGGGAATATAGACGCGCACGCGGAACCCATCGCGCACCAGTCTTTCCTGTAAATCCGTGCGGATGCCGTAAAGCATCTGAAACTCGAACTGGTCGCGCTTGATATTTTGCACGCGCGCAAATTCCTTGGTCGCTTCGATCATGGCGGGATCATGCGTCGCGATTCCGTGATAGATGCCGCTGGGCAGCAACATCTTCATAAGCTTTACGTAATTCGCGTCCACAGCGGATTTTTTCTGGAAGGCCACTTCCGGCGGCTCTTTGTAAGCGCCCTTGCAAAGACGCAGCCGGCACCCGGCCGCCAGCAAGTCCTGGACGTCCTGCTCGGTGCGATACAGATACGCCTGCATGACGGTTCCGACGCCCGCATATTTGGCGCGCACGCGCTTGGCCATCTCCACGGTGCGCTGCGTGTAGGCCGAACCTTCCATATCAATCCGCACGAAATTTCCCTGGCTGGTGGCGTGAGCCACGATTTTTTCGAGCAGTTCCTGGCAAAGATCTTCGCTCAGATCCAACCCCAGCTGCGTGAGTTTCAGGGAAACGTTGGCGTCGAGCCGTTCCTGCGCGATGCGGTCGAAAATTGCCAGATAATCGCCGGCGGCGCGCCAGGCTCCCGCCTCGTCCGAAACGTTTTCGCCCAGCAAATCCAGGCTGGCGAGTTGCAAGCGGCGATTCACTTCGCGGGCAGCTTGGACGGCGTCATCAAGGCTCTCGCCGGCGACAAACCGTCGAGCGACGCGCCGGCTCACGCCGTTATGCATCATCAGCGGCGCGAGCCGCTTGCTTTCGGAGAGACGCAGTAGAAGGGCACGCATTAGAACTCGACCATGCTGGCTTTTGGGGAGAAATACTGGAGCGGCAAACGCATGAAACTCACATTATGCGGCAACGTGCGGCGCGTCATCAGCTCTTTTGTCGTTCCAGAAAACGCTCGGCCTCGATGGCTGCCATGCAGCCGGAGCCGGCCGCGGTAATGGCTTGCCGGTAATGATGGTCTTGCACGTCGCCCGCCGCAAAGACGCCTTCAATGTTCGTCTTCGGCCCGTCATGCGTGATCAGATAGCCGCCTTCGTCCATATCGAGCTGGCCCTTGAATATTTTTGTGTTGGGATCGTGCCCGATCGCGACGAAAACGCCAGACACTTCGATTTCCCTGGTCTGCTTGGTATCCACGTTGAGGACCCGCACCTTTTCCACGGACTTCTTGTCCATGTCGTGCACTTCCTCGACGACGTATGGCGTGAGAAATTCGATTTTCTCGTTCGCGTGCGCGCGATCCAGCATAATTTTTGTGGCGCGGAATTCATTCCGGCGGTGCAGCAGCGTCACTTTGCTGGCAAATTTCGTGAGGAAGGTCGCCTCTTCCATGGCAGTGTCCCCACCCCCCACCACCATGATTTCCTTCCCGCGAAAAAAGAACCCATCACACGTGGCGCAAGTGGAAACGCCATGGCCCAGAAGATGGCGCTCCGATTCGATTCCCAGCATGCGCGCCGAGGCCCCTGCCGCGATGATCAGCGTCTCAGTCTCGTACGATTCCTTTCCAGCGACGATCTTGAACGGACGGCTACTGAGATCCACCGCTGTGACTGCACCCGAGCGGAATTCCGTGCCGAAGCGCTGCGCCTGTTTGCGCGAATTTTCGATTAGTTCCGGCCCCAGGATGCCATCGGGAAAGCCCGGGAAATTCTCGACCATAGTGGTCAGCGCCAGTTGGCCTCCGGGCTCGTAACCGTCGAGCACCAGCGGATTCAAATCCGCTCGCGCGGCGTAGATAGCCGCCGTCAATCCCGCACACCCGCTGCCGATAATAATCACTTTATGCACTGAATTTTTCTCCCGGGTATTGGATGACACAAAACCGCGTGGCGATACAAGTGAATCAACTCATTGTACCATTCCGAGCGGGGATCAGCAGCCTGGCGTGGCTTTCACTGCCGTCCGCGTTGCCTCGGGCGTCCGTTTGCGCGGCTCGGCTGCCTGCGTGATAATGGCGGCGCACGGTCCGCGAACATGGCGATTCCGCAAAATCTTTTCAAGCTCCTGAGCGAATTTATCGTTCTCTTGCTCGGCGCGCTGCTCATTTTGCTTTCGATTTCCGGGCGCATCGGCCTACCCGAACGCCCCGTGGCGTTGATCGCCCTGGGGGTCGTCTTTCTCTATTGGGGAGCGCGTGCGGGCATGCGGCGCGATGCAAAGACGTCGCGTCTGGAAACGAGAGTCCGGGCCGCTTCGTTGGCGCTGGTGGGAGTTGCAGTGCTGGCCATTCCGTTCTTGTCCGTGCGCTATGCGCCGCTATTGCTGAGTGTGGCGGGCACGGTTCTAGTTCTGCGCGGTCTGCTGGGCGCGGTATTTTCCTTCCGGCACGGCTGATAATTGGCGAGGCGTCGTGACCCGCCACTCAGGCGACGCCCAAATGTCCGTCGAGAAAATCTTCGACTAACAAGCCGCCGCATTTCGACAAATCCCGTGTTTGCACTTGCCAGCCGCGGGGCTTCCGGCTAATCTCCCGCGCAGCGGCGCGGTACCTGCACCCAGAATGGCCCAGCCCTGTGCCCCAGAATCGGCCGCCGAATTGCAATACTCGACTGGAGGAGAGCGACGATGCTGAAAGCGTTCAAGGAATTCGCGATGAAGGGCAACGTGCTGGATCTGGCTGTGGGGTTCATCATCGGCGCGGCATTTGGAAAGATCGTTTCGTCTCTGGTTTCGGACATCGTCATGCCGCCCCTGGGACTCATACTCGGCAAGGTGGATTTCTCCAACTTATTCATAAATCTCTCGGGAAAGTCGTATGCCACGCTGGCGGAAGCGAAAGCGGCCGGTGCGGCGACGCTGAACTACGGCAATTTCCTGAACAACGTTGTGGATTTCCTGATTATCGCTTTCGCAGTGTTCCTGATCGTGCGCATGGTAAATCGCTGGAACAAGCCGGCGCCGGTTGCAGCACCCAGCACGAAGGAATGTCCGTACTGCGCCTCGATGATTCCCCTGAAGGCGACGCGCTGCCCCAACTGCACGTCGGAGATACGCGCTTAATTGCTTTACGAGCACACCGGGAAAGTAAGTGACGATGCGCGGCGGCGAATCGCGGAAAACCGGATTAATTGCCGGGAAGTTTCTTGGTATCGTCGCTGCCCATCTGGCGGCGACTCTCAATCTCACGCAAATGCTGGCGCAGCCGCTCAACCACCGCATCCACTTCGCCATGTGCCATTTCGCGTTCGACTTCCGTGAGCGCGAAATGCACTACGTCATGATGATGCACTTCCTCGCCGGGCAGCTTGTCGCTTAGTTCCAGCCAGACTTTGTGCAGCAGATCAATTTCCGTGGGCGTTAGTCGCGGCGCGTGCGGCCCGAGATAGAAAATCTGTTCCTTGCCGGAAGGCGTGAAAATTTCCAATGTGACGCGTGGCCGCGGTTCGGGCATGCGTTCCCAAGACAAGCCGATTTCGCGCGCCTGCTCCGTGACGGGCATTTTCGACGAACTGCCGACCACGACCGTACTGGACTGCAGATTCATTGCCGTGCGCAGGATGCCTTCCCACAAATCGTTGGCTGCGGCCACAGCCAGTCGTACCGGTTTGCCCTCTTTTTCGGCGAGTGACAACACTTTGGTGAACAGCAATTGCTCGATGGTGCTGAACAGCTGGTCCGGAGCCAGATCGTATTCTCCAGAGGCCGCGCGACGCAGCATGCGGACGTGCAGCACAACGATCTCGGCTTCTTTCTCGCGCACCCGGCGCAAAGCGGCTTCCAGATGGTACAAAGCGTAATACGTGCTCACTGGAACCAGAATGCTTCCGGGAGCCACGCCGACGCTGGTGGGCGTCAGCTCCGCTTCCGGGGCAAGATTGAATTGATCGAGCTCCACGTGAGCGGCGCCGGCGGCACGCACGCGCATGCGATGCTCGGAAATCTCGAACACGCTGAAAAGCAGAATCGTGAAAGTGATTCCCGCGATCGTCGCGGAAGGCTTGGTGAAAAGGTTGATCACCGCAATGGCCACCAGCACCAGCGTGATCATTCCGAGCCCCACTGGGATTTCCTTGCCGAAAATCACGGGGTTGAGCGGCACGCGGTACTCGCGATCCTGCGGATGCGTATAACGCAAGACCAACACCGCGATGCCCTTCATGGAAAAACTCCAGATCACTCCGAAAGCGTAGAGGTTGCCCAGAAAGGTGACGTCGCCGCGGCTCGCGATGATCGTTATGATTTGAAACGCAACCACCAGGTTAATAATGCGATCGGTGGTTCCGAACCGGCGATGCGGGTGGCGGAACCAGTCGGTGAGCACGCCATCTTCAGAGACGCGGTTCAGCACGCCATTGGATCCGACAATTGCGGTGTTCACAGCGCCTGCCAGAATCAGCGTGCCGACCACAACGACGAAAACGTGAAAGGCCAGCCTGACGCGAAAGCTTCCGACGAGGTGCATCGCCAGTCCACCGATCAGGTTCTCGGTGAAGTTTCCGCGCACATTGTCTGGAATAATCATCACCGCAAAGAAGGAGACCAGCGACGTAAACACCAGGCTGTAGATAAAAATCACGAGTCCGGCTTTTTTCAGATTCTTGAGTTTGGGATGCTCGATTTCGCGATATACCTGCGCGAGCGATTCTTCTCCGCTCATCGCCAGCACGGAATGGCCGAGGCCTACAAAGATAATGATGAGCGTGATCGTGTGCGCCCATTGGTAGCGGTCCAGCCAGCCCAGCGAGGCTTTGTCCAGTTTCATGGTCTGTGGTGTAGGCAGTGGGGGGAAATGCCACCCGCCGCGCACCCACAACGTGTAAACGCACCAACTGATCAGCACCACCACCATGATGGTAGTAAGTTCCATGATGCGCAGAGCTTTGCCGCTGGATTCCGGGACGCCTTTGATGTTTTCCCACCAGAAATAAAGCGTGATGGCAATGGCCACCGTGGCGGCCGTGGCATTCACATTCAGATGGAGCCCTAATCCGGCGTGATGAAAGAGCTCATTGATTACGCCCACCAGATACTGCCCGGCCGAAACGCCGCTGATCGGGCCGGTGAGCACGTAGTCGAACATGAGCGCGGAAACGGAGAATTTGGCGAGAGTGCCGCCCAGGGCCTCTTTTACGACGCGATACACGCCGCCGCGCACAAACATGCTGCAGCTTTCCACGTAGATGGCGCGCACCGCGTAGGAAAACAGCATGATCCCCAGGATGAACCACGGCGCCGTCTTCCCAATGAATTGCTCGGCCTCGCCGCCGGCGTAATAAGCCGAGGAGGCCAAGTCATTGAGGACGATCGCGGCTGCGCGCCAGAAAGAGATGAACGCCAGCATGGCCGTGGTGGCCACGAGCACTTTGGCTACAGGGCGAATGCGGCCTGGCGTGAATGTGGGACCCGTGGAATTGGAAACCATACGCTCTTGGGATGCGGGAATGAACTATACGTTGAAACCGGGCCAAAAAGGAAGTCTTGGCGATGGCGCGCTTGCTGCGGGGTAACTAGGCGGGGTGGATTTATCGCAGCGGCCCGGTCGCTGCCTGGTTTGGCGCTGCGAGGCTAGGCGGTCTTTTCCTTGCTTGCTGCCCGGAACTCGCGAGCGCATGCCTCGCAGGGGCAGATTTCACGCAGATGCTCGAAACTGAAAATTCCAGTGGCATGGCTATCGGAAAACTGGATCTGGATGGCGTAGTTCCCCACGGCATTCGCGCTCTTGGCGGTGACGCGCGGCTTGTACATGGGCAGGACCGCGCTCGCGGCCGGTGCTTTCGATTTTTTCTCGCGTTCGTCGTTGCAGAGCGCGCAGGGGCAGTGGTCGCGCAAATAGGGAAAATCATAGCGGCTGGTGTGCGCGTCGGCCCAGGTGATTTCCACGCCTTCGCCTGTCGAGACGTGCACCTTGATGCTGCTCGGTTTCTTGCGGGCATCCTGTGGTATCGGCATTCTGAGTTTAACCTGCCTTGAATCGAACTCGTTTCTGGGTCACGCGATAGTGTGTCACAACTGCGGCAGCTGATGCCTTCACGCCGGCTCGGGTTTAAGCACGGTCGAGCTGATGTGCGCAAGGCGGCCGTGCGCCAGGTCAATGCGGCGATCCGCGAGCCTCGCGATGGATGGCGCGTGAGTGACCATCAGGATTGTATGACCTTCCTGGTGCAGTTCGCGCAACAGGTTGAGCACGATTTGTTCGTTGCCTTCATCGAGGTTGCCGGTGGGCTCATCCGCCAGGATCAGCTTGGGATGATTGATCAGCGCGCGCGCCACGGCCACGCGCTGCTGTTCGCCGCCCGAAAGCCGCGCAGGAAGATGTTCTGCGCGGTCGCCCAGGCCGACACGCTCCAGCGATTGGCGCGCTTCTTTTTCATCCGTGATGCTGTGAAAATATTGCGCCAGCATTACGTTCTCGAGCGCGGTGAGATACGGCACCAGATGAAACTGCTGGAACACGAAACCGACTTTTTCGGCGCGAAAGCGGGTTAGTCCAGCCTCGTCCAAGCGCGCAACGTCGGTGCCGTCCACGATCGCGTGGCCCGAGGTGGGAGAATCAAGGCCGCCAAGAATATTGATCAGTGTGGTTTTTCCCGAGCCGGAAGGCCCCATGATGGCGATCCATTCGCCTTCCTCAATGCGCAGTGAGACGCCATCGAGCGCGCGCACGCTCCCGAATTCCTTGCGCAGATTTTCGATTGCAACGACCGTGGCCACGATTTCCTACTCTCCCCGCAAGATTACAGCCGGCTTCACGTCGCCCAGAGCACGCAAGGGAAGCGCGCCCACCATGGCCACCACGATCATCAGGACGATCGTCACCGGGAAAATTTCCCACCGGGGCGAGATGGCCGCGCCAAATACACGCAATCCCATCCAATAGGACAAGGCGCCACCTAGGAGCGCTCCAAGAAATCCGCCGACCGCTCCCAGTACGCCCACCTCCGCCAAAAAGAATCCGACGATGCGTGCAATCGAACCGCCCAGCGATTTCATCAGCCCGACGTCTTTGCGTCGTTCCATTGCCAGAGCGGCCATCGTGGCGAGCACGCACAGCGCCGTGAGAATCAGAATCAACACCACCATCGAAACGATCAGTAGCTGGATGTGGCCCAGCAACGCGCCTTCGGCTTCCGTTACCTGACGGATGGGCCGTACTTGACAGCCTCGGGGCAGCGCGGCGGCCAAGCGCGCGGCGTAATCCGCGATAATCTTGGGCGCGCCACTCACGCTGATCTGCACCAAACCGATTTGATCCGGCAGGTTCGCGAGCGATTGCACCGCGCGGAGGCTCGCGAAGACCTGATCATCTTCGGTGCCTCCGGCGTCCACGATTCCTGCGACGGTACACTGCGCGGTCCGGCCCATATAATCCAACTTGAGCGGGTCGCCCGGTGCAAGATGGAATTGCCGGGCAACAGATCGCCCAACGAGGCACTGCGAGTCATCTTCACGCGACGAAATCCAATTCCCTTGCAGTTTCCACGTCGGCTCGATTTTCTGCGCTTGATCCAGCCACGTTCCAGCCACCACCACAGGCGTGTTTTGTGCGCGTGCGACGATATAGAGATACGGCGCTGCCGCCGCCACTTCCGCCCGCAGCAGCGGCTGGAAACGTTCCAGGCGCTGGAGCGGCCCAACAACCTGGTCCTCGCGCATTAGAGCAGGCGCCGCAGTTCCGTCTTGCGTCGCCGCTCCGGTCGCCGGCGAAATTACGATATTGGCGCCGAGCGAGCGAAATTCCTGCGTCAATTTATTTTGCACGCCGAGATCGAGGTTCAGCAGTGCGGAAATCACCGCGGCTCCGCTGACAATCGCGAGGATCGCGACGGCCAAACGGCCGCGACTCCCGCGCAACAGTTGCAAAACCAGGCGCCAGAACATCAGCCACCCCTCAGAATCAGAGCCGGCTCAAAATGCGCCGCCCGGCGCAAAGGAAGCAGGCTGCCGGCGATCGCCACGATCGCTGCCAGGCTCAGGACGATTGGCAACAAAATCAGGCGCGGCGACGCCGGGCTCCCGAATACGCTCGTTCCCAAAATCCGCGCGAAGGCCGTCCCGACAACAAAACCGATTGCGCCTCCAACGATGGCTAGCAGCACTTGCTCGGCGAGAAATATTCCATTCACCAGCGCGTTACTCGCGCCGAGAGCCTTCATCACTCCGATTTCCGCCTGGCGCTCCAGCACCGTCGTTGCGGATGTCGCTGCGACAGCCAGCGCAGCTGCAATCAGCGCCGCCAGCGTGACAATCCACAGCAGCGTGCCAACACGGTCGAGGACGCGCCCTTCGGTCTCCGCCACTCGCCGGATCGCGTGCACGTCCGTGCCGGGCAAGACGGTCTTGATCTGGTAGCTGATCGAAGAAATATAGGGAGAGCAAAACCAGCGATCGTACTCCGTGGGAGTGAGCTGAATACTCTTGTCGGTCTGAGCGCGCTCGCCGCGTTCCGCCAGCGCGTCGGCCGGTTTCGTCAATGCGCTGACGAAAAGCTGCCGAAATTCGCCGGGGTGTCCGGAAACCTTCTGCGCAATGGAAAGTGGGACCAGAATCCCCTTATCTTCAGCGTCATCCGCCGAGACAATGCCGGTCACCACGAGCGGTATCGCGCTTGCCGCCGCTTTATCGCTGGCTCCTCGATCGCTCACATAAATCGTCTGCCCCGGTTTGATATCCGGCATCGTTTGCGCAAATGCGGCACCCAACACGCATTCGTTGGCAAAGTCCGCAAACCAACGGCCTTCAATTTTCCACCACGGATGCGTCACGCTCACGCCGGTCTTGAACGTCGTACCGTCCGGGACAGGTACGTCGTGCTCGTACCACGTCCCGATCAGGATCACCGGAGTAGTCGCCTGGTCTTGCTGGCTCGATACGGAAGCTGGAACATCGAGAAACGGCGTGAACCCCAAAATATTGTGCCGCCAGAAAATCGTTTTCAATTTGCCGAGGTCAGCTTCTTTCAGGTAAGTGCCTTCGTCCACGGGGCGATAATCCACGCCGCCAATTTCCACGGGCAAGGTATCCGATTCGGGCGTCACGAGCAGATTGGCGCCCAAGCTGCGGAATTCGCGCGCCAGCCGGTCGCCCACTTCCAGCGCAATCGTTAGCGTGGCCGTGGTGACGGCCATCCCGACCACCAGCGCGGCAGCGGTCAGCAATTTGCGGCGTGGATTGCGAACGAAGGATTCCCGTACCAGGCGAATGAACATCGCGTCAGGAGTGAATCTTGGAGGCGGCGTCGCCCAGCGCCGACAGGTCCACGATCACTTCGCCTCCTGCCACGCGGGACTTCACGCTGATGGGATTACAGCCTCCAGACTGCCCAATCGAGGGTATGTAGATGGACGCGCCGCAGTTCCGGCAGATGACGGTCTGGCCTTCCTGACGGTAACCGGCGGTGCCACAAATCTGGCAGGCATCCAGAGCCACTGCATAATCGCCATTTTGTTTGTGGATCACCAGAAAGCGGATCACCGTTCCGTTCACGTTGGCCGTGTAGAAATGCAGGCTCGAATCGGTCAACTGGGAAAGCGGTACGCGCACCAGATTGTCCTGGGCAATCAGCGTCCTGGCCGGCGAGGGCGCGGCGGCGACGCGGCCGTACACATAATCTCCCGCAAACGAAATTACCACGGCAACGCACAAAATCGCGGCGGCAAAGCTCCAGCGGCGCTGGCGCCGGAATTCGTATTCGCGCATGCGCCGCGCGGCGGGATTCGCTTCCTCACCCAGCGCCGGTTGTTTCGCGCTAAACCATTCGCGCAAAACCACCAGCGCCGCGGCGCCCAAAATCAAAACGAAAAAGAAGACTTCGTTGCGCACGATCGGGCCGATCGTGGACATTTCCATCTTGCTCGAAGGAATCCACATGGCTTCGCTCAGCTCGTGAACGCCGGTGAGCGCCAGCTGGAACGCAACCACCATCAGGATGGCGCTGGTAGCCTTGAAAAACCGCTGAAGCGGAATCCGCAGGGTGCCTTGGAAGAAGAAGACTCCGACGGCGATGGCGATGGCAATGCCGATAACCGTGCCGATCCAGACCTGCACGCCCGCGCTGGAAAGTTCCACGGCGCGCAGCACCAGCACCAGTTCGGCGCCTTCACGCACCACCATCATAAAAACAAACAGGCCAATGCCCCAACCCGCGGCGCGCGTGGATTTCTGCGCATAGGCTTCCACGCGCTGCTCGATTTCTTTCTTCAGATGCCGCGCCACGCGGTTCATCCAGATGATCATGGAGATTACCAGGACGGAGGCGAGCAGCATCAGCAGGCCTTCGAAGCCATCCTCGCTGACCTGCCAGCGATCCAGCAGGACGGCGGCGGCAACGCTGGCCGCCGCTGCCAGAATCACGCCACCCCACACGTAGCGGGCGAGCGCGCGACGGCCGGTGCGGTTTAGATAGACGAGGACGATGCCGACAACAAGGGCGGCTTCAACGCCTTCACGGAGAGCCAAGAGCAGCGCAGAGAGCATATCTTTTCCAGTTGCAAATGATTTACAACTGGAAAATCGAGTTTATCTCTGACTCACTCTTAAATCAAGTGAATTCAACCGCTGCAACACCATGCTCACCTTTCACTGTAGAATAGCATCTTACATTCGAATGACTCTTCTGCGCCATTCCCCACACGGTCCCCGGACACGCGCGAGAGCCCTTGCGGGTCCCGTTGCCTTTGGCGCCCTGGTCGCCATCCCCGTCTTTTTGGCTTCGCTGTTCGCGCCAAACCTCTCGGTCGTCAGCGCTTTCGCACAAGAGCCGAACGAGCAATCTTCTCCGGCGTCGGTGCCGGCGCCGGCTGCGAAACCACCGAAAACTCCGCCGGCCGTAACCAGCACTTCGCCTCTAGAACAAAAACTGCCCGTGCCTCCGCGCAAGGCGGACGTCAAGAAGGGCAAACAAGCCTTTAAGCAGGGCCTGAAACTGGAAGATCAGGGCGATTGGCAAGCGGCCTACGATGCATATTCCGACGCCGTGGATTGGGATCCCAGCAACCGGGATTACTTGGTGCGTCAAGCAGTCGCCAAGGGTCACGTGGTGCAAATGAAAGTGGATCTAGCCGAGCGCGACGCAGTATCCGGCCGGCTTACCAGCGCGCTGCACGCCATGCGGCAGGCGCGGGAGATGGATCCTTCCAACCGCACCATCCGCGAGCGGCTGATCGAACTCGAAGCTCTCGATCCAATGCGCGCCCGGCAAATCGTGTCTCAGCCGGAGCTGGCTCCCGAAGTCCATCTGCAGCACCGCGCTGGAACCCAAACCTTCCAGCTGCGCGGCCAAACGCAAGGCGCTTATCAAGAAGTGGCCCAAAGGTTCGGCGTTGAAGTCGCCTTTGATGTGGACCTGCGCAATGTGCCGGTGCGCCTGGACCTGAAGGACGCTGATTTCGTAACCGTCATGCGCGTCCTGGGCGAGGAGACGGGAACCTTCTGGAGACCGCTCACCAAGCACTTGTTCTTCGTGGCGCAGGACACGCAGCAAAAGCGCAAGGACTATGACGTCTCGATCTTGCGCACCGTGCTGCTCTCCGCTTCGGAAACGCCTGAGCAGATGACGGAACTCTCGCGCATGGTGCGTGAAGTTGCGGGAATCACTCGAACGGACTTAGATACCAAAAGCCATACGCTGACGATGCGGGCTTCGCCACAAGCCATTGCGGTGGCCACCGGCATAATTGACGATCTGGAGCAGCCCCCGGCCGAACTCATCCTCGAGATTGAAGTCCTGGAAGTAAATCGCAGCCGCGACCGGGACTTGGGCATCACCGGGCCGCAGACCGCGACCATTTACTCGATTCCTTCAAACTCCGCGCAGCTCATAGCGGAGGGCGGCGCCACGGCACTCAACGGGCTGCTGGAGCAGGTCTTTGGGTCGTCGTCGGCGATCCCTCCCGTGTTTGCATTCGGCGGAGGAAAAACCACGTTTCTGGGCACCCTGCCCGGAGCTGCCGCAAGTTTTTCTGATTTGCTTTCAACTGTTCGGGCCGGCCGCCGCGTTCTGCTGCGCGCGGAAGACGGCCAGCCGGCATCCTTTTTCGTGGGCGAACGCTATCCGGTTTCTCTGGCGCAATACTCTTCCAGCCTGGTCGGCACCGCAAATAACAATTCCTCGACACAAACCGCAACGCAAACCGCGACGGTTTCCGGCAGCACCGGCTCCAGCGTGCCGATTACGACGCTTACGACGGGAACGAATCCCGATTTCGTGGTCACTGGCGATGTAAATAACGATAACTTCCAGGATCTAGTGGTCGCTAACTTTACCGACGGAACCCTTTCCGTATTTCTCGGGGGCGGATTGGGCAGCTTCGGAACTCCCACCACGGTCCCGGTCGGCAAGGGACCGACGTGGATTGCCACCGGAAACTTCAATGCCAAGACCAATACCAGCGGAATCATAGATCTGGCGGTCGCGAATCAGGTGGACAACACTGTTTCCATTCTACTTGGAAACGGCGATGGAACTTTCACGGCCGCGCCTTCTTCGCCGCTGGCACTGCCCAGCGGCTCCAGCCCCACCTCCATCGCGGTGGGCGATTTCAACAAAGATGGCTACGCGGACCTGGCTGTCGTCAATATGGCCGCGAACACCATAAGCATCTTCCTGGGCAACGGCGACGGCACGTTTAAAACCCCGACCACGGTCGTCACCGGCAGCACACCCACTTCGATCGTCGCCGCGGCTTTCAATCCCAGTAATCCGTCGCTCATTGATCTCGCGGTCACCAACTCCGCCGATAACACTCTGGAAATCTTCATCGGCAATGGCGATGGCACGTTTCAAAAAGGCGTGACCTACAACACTGGAGTGACGCCGTTGTACGTTGCCGCGGCTGATCTCAATGTGGACGGCAATCTGGACTTAGCCGTCGCTGATAGCGGAGTTGCGACCAGTTCGAATACTGTTGGAAACAGCGTCTCCATATTTCTGGGCAATGGCGACGGCACATTCATTCTTCCGGGCGGCTCGCGGCTGGATTATCCCGCCGGCACAAATCCCACATCCATCACCGTCGCAGATTTTAACGACGACGGGCTACCCGATCTCGTCGTCACGGCTACCGGGGACAACTCCTTCTCATTACTGCTGGGCGGCGGAGGCGGCACATTCGACTCACCCATCGAAGTGCCCGTAGGCACTACTCCGGATTCAGGGGCGACCGCCGATTTCAACGGCGACGGGCTGCCTGACCTCGCGATTTCCAATTATGGCTCGAACAGTGTGTCGGTAATTCTGGATTCCTCGTCGCTCATCAGCCTGCTTTCCGGCAGCGGCGTGGGCACGCAATTCCCAGGCGCGGAATATATTGATATCGGCTTGAAGGTGAAGGCTACGCCGCGGGTTCATCCCGATGGCGATGTAACGCTGCAATTTGAGTTCACGCTGAGCAGCCTCGCCGGCGCAAGCCTGAACAACATTCCCGTCGTCAATAATCAGGAAATCCATCAGACCGTGCGCGTACGTACGGACCAAACAGCCGCGCTCGCCGCTTACCTGGCTCCGCAAACCTCCACTTCGCTGAATGGCTCGCCGGGATTGGGGGATTTGCCGCTCAACGGTATCGTCGGCGGCACCACGACATCGCAATATTCCGACAGCGAGTTACTGATCCTGGTTACTCCGCGGATGGTGGAGATGGGGACGGCGCGGAAAGATCACATGATTTACGCGGGCCGCGGCCAATTGGGAGGCGCCACTTCGCTAGGCCCTTCGATACAAGAACGGCGCGGTGGATTCCAGCTGCCGGAGCCGGAACAGCGCACTCCGCCACCCCAACCGGAGCCACAGCCGCAGCCCCCGCCGCAACCTCAGCCCCAGACGGAAGTCCCGCAGCCTGCGGAACAACCGCCGGCGAACATTCCTCCGCAACCCAACAACCCGGAGCCTCCGCAATAGCAGCGCGATCAGCGCTGCGTCCTTACGGCATCGCTTCCAAAACCACCAGAGGTTGATACGTGCGAGGAACTACCGGCTCGGCGATAGCGATCAATTGTCCTTGCTGGTTGAACACACGGAGCCGGGCGGGTTTCCAATCGCCGGAATCAAGTTGCGCAGGCGCGTTTTGCGCGGAGCTGGCCTGACCCGGCTGAATCTGCGCGAGAGTGAGATTGAATTTCGCTCCGTGGCGGACTCGTTTTTCGATGACGGGCAGCACCGTCGCGCGCGGCAGGTCCGGCAATAGTTTTTCGAGAGGAATCACGCGCTCAAGCAAGCGTCCTGCTTTGACGTCCTGTTCAAGCTCGGCAATCGAAAGGGCGTGATCCAGCGTGAATTCGCCCACCGCCGTGCGCGTGATTTCCGCCAGGTGCGCGCCAGAGCCTTGCAGCTTTCCCAAACCGAACGCCAGCGAGCGGATGTACGTTCCAGCGCCGCATTCCACGACGAAACGAGCCAGCGAACCTTCCACGCTGGTCAACCGGAACTCGAAAACTTCCACTTCCACCGGTTCGAGGTTGACCGGCTTATTCTTTCTGGCAAGTTCGTGCGCGGGTCGCCCATGGATTTTCTTGGCGGAATACGCCGGCGGAGTCTGCTGAATCTTGCCGAGAAACTGCGCGGCATGCGCGGCAATTTCTTCGGCATTCAGTGCAGGCGCCGAATCGGGCCCCAGCGCTTCCCCGTCGGCATCATACGTATCGGTCTCAAATCCGAAACGCACCGCGCAGGTGTAACGCTTCCGGCGCCCGCTATAGAAACGCGCCAATCGCGTGGCGCGGCCCAGCGCCAGCACCAACACGCCGGTCGCCAGCGGATCGAGCGTTCCCAGGTGCCCGATCCCGCGGAAGCCCACGGCGCGGCGCACGGACTCCACCACGTCATGGGAAGTTCGTTCGCTGGGCTTGTTGATGACGAGTATTCCGTCGCAGGGAGAAACTTTGGGCGCGCGAGACATGATCTTGTGGTAGCGCTGGTTTATTCCGAGAATCCGCCAACCGAAAGAATGGAGCGCTTCCGCCGAAAGGCGCAGCGCGGCTGCCGGCTCCGGACCGATTGACTCAGCGGGATTGCGCTACGGCGTGCGGTCCTCCGGAGACTTCGCTTTGCGCAGCAGGTTCTCGATGCGCTGGCCGTACTCTTCCGTTTCATCGAGAATGAAGAGCACCTCGGGCGCGCGCCGCATGTGCAGCCGCTCGATCAGTTCGTGGCGCACGTAACCCTTGGCAGCCTGCAATCCTTCGAGCGTGGTGGCGCGCTCGGCGGGATCGCCCGCGAGGCTCACGAACACCCGCACCGTGCGCATTCCCGCGCCCATGCGGACTTCGGTCACCATGACGGGCGCCGCCAGCCGCGGGTCTTTCAGTTCCCCTGCCAGCATCAGGCTCACTTCGTTGCGAATTTCCTCGGCGATGCGTTCCGAGCGATGTCCTTGAATCGTCATGCGCTTTCCTCATCCTCAAAATACTCCACTTCCTGCGAAACCAGATCGCGGCCCAGCAATCGTTCAGACTCCGCCGCAATTTCCGCCAGCGATTTCTCCAGATATCCGGCGTCATTCGAAATCGTCACCACGCCGACGCGCGACCGCTGCCACGTTTCCTGGTGCTCGAGCTCCGCGACGGCCACATTGTAGTGAGCGCGCAAACGGTCCTTCAAGCTGCGCAGTACTTGCCGTTTGTCCTTGAGGGACCGCGCATCCAGGATATGAATTTCCAGGGTAAGGAGGCCGATCGGCATTTTCGTAGTGGCGCAGTCACGCCAGGCTGCGCGATGGAACCCTCGGCGCCAATGCACAAAATCCGCGTTCCAATCAGGAGCGGACACGACGTGTTACGCGAGGCTACCCATTACCGGGAAGTCAGGCGGTCTTCCCTTGGCGACCAACCGACAGGGGGCGGCGCTATTGCGTCCTGACGCGCTCCGCCGCCGCAGCACGTTCCTGCCGTGAACGATCTGGCGGAGGCGGAGGAAGCGCGGCGGTCTTTTCGATCGCAAAACACTCGAGTATATCGCCCACCTTTACGTCGGCAAAATTCGACACACCAATACCGCATTCAAATCCCTGGCGGACTTCTTTCACATCATCCTTGAAGCGCTTCAGCGAGCTCACCCGGCCGGTGTAAATCACCGAGCCTTCGCGGATCACGCGAACTTCGGCGTCGCGCTTCACGATGCCGTCCAGCACCGAGCAGCCCGCGATCGTGCCCACGCCCTTGACGCGGAATGTATCGCGCACTTCGGCGCGGCCCAGGAATTGTTCCTTGATGACCGGCGCCAGCAAGCCTTCGACAGCCTTCTGCAGCTCGTCGAGCAATTCGTAGATGATCGTGTGCGTGCGAATGTCCACCCCTTCGCGCTGCGCCAGATCGGCGGCCTTGCGCTCCGGCCGCACATTGAAAGCCACGATCACCGCATTCGAAGTGGACGCCAGCAGCACGTCGCTTTCGTTCACGGCGCCCACGCTGGCGTGAATCACTTTCAGCTTTACCTGGTCGTTGGAAAGCTTCGGTAGCATTTCGTTGAGTACTTCCACCGAACCTTGCACGTCCGCCTTCACCACGACGGGCAATTCCTTCACTTCGCCGACCTTCAATTGCTCGTGCAGTTGATCCAGCGTCAAGCGGCCGCTGGCTGATTTCGCCAAAGTGGCTTCGCGCGCTTTGCCCTGGCGGTATTCCACGATGTGCCGTGCTTTGGCTTCATCCGCGACCTGGAATTGATCGCCGGCTTCCGGCACTCCCTGCAAACCGAGTACTTCAACGGGCGTTGAAGGTCCTGCCTGCTTGATGGCTCCGCCGCGATCGTCGAACATGGCGCGCACTTTGCCGTAAACCGCGCCAACGATGAACACGTCGCCGACGTGCAACGTCCCGTTCTGTACCAGCATGGTCGCCACTGGGCCGCGGCCCTTGTCCACGCGCGATTCCAGCACGGTCCCGCTTGCAGGAACTCCAGGATCGGCTTTTAGTTCGCGCAGATCGCCGACCAGCAAAATCATTTCCAGCAACTTGGGCAGGTTCTTTTTCGTCTTGGCCGAAACTTCCACCATCACGGTGTCTCCGCCCCACTCTTCGGGCATCAATCCTTTATCGGAGAGTTGGCGTTTCACCCGTTCAGGCTGAGCGTCCGGCTTATCAACCTTGTTGATGGCCACGATGATCGGCACTCCGGCGGCGCGCGCATGAGAGATGGCTTCCTCGGTCTGCGGCATCATACCGTCGTCCGCGGCGACCACCAGCACCACAATGTCGGTGACCTTGGCGCCGCGCGCGCGCATGCGCGTGAAGGCTTCGTGGCCCGGTGTATCCACGAATACAATGCGCTTCCCTTGCACGTGCGCTTCGTACGCGCCGATATGCTGCGTGATTCCGCCCGCTTCGCCGCCCGCCACGTCTGCTTCGCGGATGGCGTCCAGGAGACTGGTCTTGCCGTGATCCACGTGGCCCATCACGGTCACGACCGGCGCGCGCGGCACTTCGTTGCCCGTGCGCTCTTCCTTGACCTTTTCTTCCTGAACCAGCTGCTCTTCGAAGGTGACTACCTGCACCACGCCGTTAAACGCCTCGGCCAAACTCGTGGCGGTTGGCACGTCCAGAGCTTGATTGATGCTGGCAAATACGCCGCGATCGAGCAAAGTCTTCAGCAAATCTTTCGCGCGGATATCCAGCTTTTCGGCCAACTCGCGCACCGTGATTCCTTCCGTCACAGTCAACGCGCGGGGTTCGCGCTTTACCGGCGCAATCGGCTCGATGGCAGTCGCTCGTCCTCCGGGTCCCGCTCCAGCGCGCGGACGAACGGGATGCAACTTGCGCTCGCCTTCCGCGTAGCGCTTTTCGATGAGCGGCCGGCCGCGCGCCGCGGGCTTGCGCGCGTAAAGCGGCTTGCCCGGTTCAGCTTTCGGTACTCCGGCTCCGGGACGTTGCGCCCCCACAGGAGCCTTATTGTCGCGCCCACCGGGACCGGCGCTCCCTGGGCGCTGCGGGAATCGCGAAGGAGGTCCGCCGGGACGCTGACCGGGAGCGCCGCCGGGACGCCCTTGCGGTGCGCTGCTCGGACGATATTGCTGCGGTGCACCAGCCGGGCGCATGCCCTGCGGCGCGCCGGGCCGGATCTGTCCTGGACCGGAAGGTACGCCAGGCCGCACGGGATATCGTTGCCCTTGTGGCGGAGCGCCAACGGGGCGTGGCGCGCCGGGGGCTGCAGCGGCCGGACGTGCTGCACCGGGAGCGCCAGAAACTGTTCCGGGCGTCTGAGGCCTCAGCGATACTCCGGGTTTGGGAGCAGACGCTGGAACTGCCGAGGCTGGTCTGGCAGCCGCTGGTGACGCAAGCGGTGCGGCAGGAGTCGTTCCGGGCTTCGCGGCAGCCGGCACCGCGCTTACGGGATGGGTTGCCGGGCGAACTCCCGTAGCCGTGGCAGGCGCTGACGGACGAGCTACACCGGGAACTGCTGCGGAAGCAGGTGGCACGCCTGCAGGCCTGGCAGTAGTTGCCGGTCCCGGGGCTGCGGCAGGTTTCGCGGCAAGCGTAGGCGGCGCCTGCGGCGCTGCCACACTCGGCTTTGCCGCCGGTTTCTTACCTCCCGCTTTGGCAGACTTGTCCGCCTCAGCCGCTTCTTCGGCGGCCGCCACATCGCGAAAATGCTTGCGCACGAGCTCGGCGTGTTTCAGGTCAATCGAACTCGAGTGCGTCTTTTTTTCCGCGACGCCGACTTCCGGCAGGAACTCGATCAGGACCTTAGCCTTGATCTCCAGTTCGCGCGCCAGTTCATTAATTCGGACTTGATTAGAATCTGCCATTCGCCTCTATCTTCCTTGGTTCTTGCCAACGCCATTCATCGTGCTACCGCAAAGTTTCAGTGGCTGGTCAAATGCGAGCAGCGCACTACGGTTTTTCCGCGCCCTCTTCGGTCTCGCCGATTGCTTCTTCCCTCACCTCTTCGGTGGCCTCTTCGGTCGCTTCATCCAGAGCTTCCGCCTCTGATTCGGCATCCGCCGGACTCACGGCAGCGTCTTCCTGCGGCCCGGGAATTTCGTCCGCAGCCACTTGCTCGGTAGCTTCCTCGGTAGCTTCATCCACCGAGGCAGCCTCTTCTTCCGCCGCCGCTTCTGTCTCCACCGCGGCACCTTCGCCGTCGGCAACTCCCGCCGTTTCCGGCGCGGCCGTCGCGGAAGTTTCCAGCGCCTCGAAGTAAGCGGCCACCGATTGGTGAATTTTCTCCACCATTTTCTCGCCGATGCCCGGAATTTCCACGAGCTGCTCCGGTGTCATGTCCGCGAGCTTCTCGATCGAGGAAATTCCCGCTGCTTCGAGTTTCTCGATGGTCTTCGGCCCCACGCCCGCGAGTTCGCTGAGCGCGGTGCCCGGCGCAGTGAGCGCGGCCATCTGTGCTTCGATCTCGCGGCGCTTCTCTTCTTCGCTCTTGATGTCAATATTCCAGCCGATCAATTTGCTGGCGAGCCGCACGTTCTGGCCCTTCTTGCCGATGGCCAACGAAAGCTGCGTATCCTCCACGATTACTTCCAGGCGCTTTTCTTCCGGGTCAATCACCTGCACGCGCGTCACTTTCGCGGGGCTCAGCGCTTTCTGCGCGAACGCCACGGTCTCCTCGTTGTACGGAATGATGTCAATCTTCTCGCCGCGCAGTTCGCGAATAATGGACTGCACGCGCATGCCTTTCATGCCCACGCACGCACCCACCGGGTCCACATCCTTGTCACGGCTCTCGACGGCGATCTTCGTGCGCTCGCCCGCTTCACGAGCCACCGCGCGAATCTGCACGGTGCCGTCGTAAATCTCCGGCACTTCCATTTCGAATAAACGCTGCACCAGGGCGGGATCGGCGCGCGAAACCACTACTTGCGGCCCTTTGGCCGCCCGCTCTACCGCGCGAATGGTCACGCGCAGGCGGTCGCCCACGTTGTAGGCTTCCAGCCTTGATTGCTCGCGCTTGGGCAGCCGCGCTTCGGTGCGCCCCATGTCTACGATAATATCCGGACCTTCCATGCGCTTCACCACGCTATTGATCAGCTCGCCTACTCGCGTGTGAAACTCGTTGTAGATCGTGTCGCGCTCGGCTTCGCGCACTTTTTGCAGGATCACCTGCTTGGCCGTCTGCGCGGCGATACGTCCCAGGACATCGGTGGGCTTATTTTCGGTGATTTCGCCGCCCACTTCGATTTCCGGCTGGCGCTTGCGCGCGTCGTTCAAGGAAATTTCGCGCACGGGATCGGCCACTTCCTCGACCACCGTGTGCACTGAATACACGTCTACCTGGCCGGTATCCGGATTGAACTTCGAGCGGAGCTCTTCCTCGGTGCGGTAATATTTCCGCGCCGCAACCACCATCGCGTCCTCAATGGCCGCGACGATGATCTCCGGTTCAATATGTTTCTCCCGGCTGATCAGCTCGATTTGCTGGTACAGCTGACTCGCCATTCGCGTATCTCCCGTACGTCTCGTCCATGAAATTATGAAATTCGCACCGCTAAAAATGACATCACGCGTCCAACGGCAGCCGCCTTTACAACTCCACCACCAGGTTCGCTTTCTTGATCCCGGCGTACGGCACAGCGATTTCGTGGTCGCGCACCGTGACTTTCACCACTCCGTCCGCGTAACCGGCCAGCCGTCCTTCGAAATACGCCTGCTTTTCGATCGGCTCGTTCAACCAAATTTTCGCCAATCGCCCTGCGAAGCGCTCGTAATCCGCCGGCTTCAGCAATTTCCGGTCAAGCCCCGGCGAACTAATCTCCAGGACGTACGACGGACCGGGCACCAGCTCCTCAACGTCCAGGATCACGCTGAGCTGCTCGCTCACCCGCTCGCAATCCTTATGAGTGACACCCAACCCTTCCGGGTTCTGCGGGCCGGGCAGCCGGTCTATATACACACGCAGCAAGCGCTGCTTGCCGATCTTCCACTCGACATCGAAAATCTCGAGGCCCAGCGAGCCTGCCACGCGCTCGGCGGCCTCTCGAATCTTTTCCAGTTCCATTCTATTCTAACGGCGAGATTTAGCTCATCACTGGCCCGGGCCTCCCGGCGCCGTTAGCCCGAGTGCCCCACGATTCTATTCTGACTCCGACCCAGCGCCTGCTTGCTCCGGCGACTCGTCCGCAGGCACCTTTAGCAACGACGCTTCGGCGCTTCGCCATTTGTCGCGCCCAACAAAAAAGTGGGCTCGCGCCCACTCGTTCATGCGACCTGTCTGGAAGCAACTCAGTATAATTTCTATGACGCAAAAAGGCAAGACCACCGCGCCCGTGGCCCGAAAAGGGCCCGAGCGGTCGCCAATCTGGCAGGAAGTGCCACGGAAAGAAAAAGGCCTCCCGAGTTGGTACCGGGAGGCCCTGGTTGGCGTTGCGCCCCGGCAGCATGCGCCAGGCCGCCTTGCGCGATTACTGCTGCGGCGTCTGTGGCTTCGGCGCCGGAGCGCGTTGTTGCGCGGGAGGCCGCGTCGTCGCACCGGTCTTTACCGGATAGGTCTGGTCATACAGGCGGATGATTTCCTGCGTGACGTCGACCGAGTTCGCGGCGAAAATTACCGGCGAGGTTTGGCCCGAGCGGTCCAGGATCACGCTGTAACCGTTGTCGCGGGAGTATTTGCTCAGCACGTCAATCATCTTGCGGCCGATGCGGTCCACAATCTCACGCTGCGCTTCGTTGAAATCATCTTGCGCATCCTGCGATTTCCGCTGGTAAGTGCGCTGCAATTGCTGGCCTTCACGATCGAGGCGCGCTTTCTCATCGTCGCTCAGAGTGGTCTGCCCGGTACGCATGCGCGTCTGAACATCTTCCATCTGCTTTTGCATATTGGTCAGCTCAGTCTGCCGGGGTGCGAACTGCGATTGCAATTCGGCAGCTGCTTGCTTTCCTTCCGCAGTGCTGGTGATCGCCACTTGAACGTCAATAACGCCTACCTTGCCTGCACCCGCCGCTGCAGCTGCGCCGCCCGTTTGAGCCCACACCGCGGGAACCATCAGGAACGCCGCCAGGGCTGGAATTGCCAATCGCATCTTCATTCTCACTCCTTAAAGTAGATATTCGTTCGGATCATGATTCCTACAGGCTTACTGCGTGCTCCACCGAGTACCAATCGCCAAACACAAATCGGAGATTATAGCTGTCGCCGGAGAAACAGGTCAATCAGTTTCAACTAACGTCGCGCGGCCAAACGCGCCATAGAACGGCCATTTTGTGATGCCCCGGCCCAGCGCATGGTTGGCCCCGCATCGCGCCGGCTGGGCTGCGAGATCCCGTTCCCGGCGTGCGTTGCAAACTCGTCGCCGCTTATTGCGGCAGTGGCACCAGCAGAATGCGGTTGTTCGTCTGATCCACTTGCACCGCCAGGTTAAGCCTGGAATCAATGGCGACCGAGTTCGGGCCAATAACCAGCGCCGCGGCAGGCATCAAGCCACCCGCGTCAATGATCGCGTGCACCTGCGGCGTCGGACAGTTCGTCGCACCGTTCGGATTCGGCGGACAGACGTAATCGAGAACCGAAAGGGTATTGCTGGCCGCATTCGAGGTGACCAGCGTGCTGGAATTGAAATTGTAATCGAGCGATGTCGGGTTGATGCCGGTCCGCACGGTGCCCAGTACGGAAGATGTCAGCGGATCCACGAAAAATAGATCGTTCTGCGTGCTGTCCACCACCAGAAAAATCTGATTCGCGGCGTCATACGCGGCGCCGGTGGGAAGCTGGAGCTGGTTACTCACCCTGGTGACGGCTCCGTCCGGCAATTGCAACAAGTCCAAAAAGCTGGCCTGCCCGGCCGTGGTAACCGCCGCGATGTTCTGCTCTGGATCGTTGTAGGGCGCGGGATCAATCGCAACTGCCAGCGGCAGGTAGTCCACCGAATTATCAGAGCTTAAGACTGTGGAGGAACTCGCGTTTTCGACAACGAAGGAAGAGAGATCCCCCTGATTGCCGATGCCGGAAATGAAACTGGCAGTGACGGCGGCGAGCGCAGAGTCGGGGTTGATCGCTACCCCCAAGGGAAGCGTGGGACCACCCAGTGAAAGTGTGAGCGGGCTCTTGAAGACCCCGTTCAAGCCCTTCTCGTCGAGGACGGTGACGTCGTTACTCCCGTTATTCGCGACGACCGCCTGCCCCGTTCGCGGCAGAATCGCCACGCCGTAAGGCGTCGTTCCGGTTTCGAAAAAGCTCGGCGACTGCGGCAGGATCAGTGCGCCATTCAATAAATTGACCAACGAAATGTTTCCGCTGCCGGAATTCGTCACCACGGCCTGATCGAGATATGAATCCACCGCCACGCCCACAGGGCTGATTCCTACGTTGACAGGTTGGATCACGGTGAGATCGGTGACGTTGGAAATTGCCGTGCCGTTTCGCACGTATACCACGTAGCGTCGCGCCGTGGCCAGATCAGCAGCGGGGATTGCCGCCGTAACCTGCCGGCTGTTTATGAGAGTGGTAGGCACGGCCGTGCCGTCGAGCGCCACCTGTGAATTGCCGGTAAAGCCGTTGCCGATAACGGACAACGTCAAGCCCGCCGCCGGGCTCTGCGCGAAAGTTATGTACGGGCTGGACTCGACAATCTGCAGCGGGTTGGGCGCCGTGGTGGCCAGCGGAACCACCGACACGGTGTTGTTCCCCTGGTTGACGACGTAGGCGGTGTTTGTTGCAGGGTTCACCGCCACGGCCTGTGGTGAGTTAAACCCAGCAATCGTCTGCAGCACGATGCTGTTCTTGAGGTCCACGACAAATGCATTGTTCGCCGCTCCGTTCACGGCGATTCCGATATTCGCGAGCGGATTGACGGCGGCCGCCGTCAACCCCGAGTTGGAGAGCGTAACCCCGTTTAACTTGAAGGGAACCGAACTAACCGATTCATCCAGCAGGCTGAACGTCGAAAGGCTGGGAGAAATCGGAAAATTCAGCGGGCCATTCGGATCGGCCAGCAAAGCTTGATGGGTCACCGTATTGATGCCCACGCCCTGCACGCTGGTCGAAATAGTCAGCGTACCGATGACCACCGGCGAGCGTCCCAGATCGGTGGAATTTGCACCCACACCAGCGTTACGGCCCAGGTCCACGATACTAATCGTTCCAGCCCCACCAGGAGTAGTAATCGCCCAATTCAATTTGGGATCAATCGCGACGGAAGGTTTCAGGCCCGTGCCGATTGGCGCGAGCGTGCCACCGAGCGTTTGCAACCAAGTGGGCACGCCTCCGGAAAAATCGAGAATCATGGCGATATTGGTGGATTGAAAAGCGACCAGTCCGTGATGCGACAGCGGATTGATGCCGATTGCGTAAGGCACGGGCGGCAAGTTCGGCGGAGTGTTTGGGTTGGGCAGCGGCAAGGTCGTAACCGCGAGCGTAGTAAGGTCAATCACCGAAACCGAATTGTCCAAGCTGTTCGTGACCGCGGCAATGTGATCGCCCAGCGTGCCTATGGAGGTTGTGACTTGTTCGTCAATCGTCACGCTCGTAGGCCCATTGCCCACCGGAACAGGTGAACCAGGCACGGCAGTGTTGGTTGCGAGATTTACGATGCTGACGGTGTTGTCGCCCGTGTTGGCGATAACCGCGACGTTCAGCGCCGGATCTATCGCTATGCTCTGCGGCGACGCCCCGACTCCAAAGCTCCCTGCCACTCCGGTGGCGATATCTCCCGGTCCAGGCTCCACCGCGATATTCACAGCGGCGATGGCCGGATTCGGCGCCACAACGTCGCTATTTTGCACGATTACAGGATAAAGTCCCGGCGCCGCCACGCACGAGCCGGGTATCGTGACGCTTAATTGTTGGCTGCTGGTAAGTGTGGATGCTGCTCCCACCCCGTTGCACTGTACGGTCGTCTGCGGCGAGAAAAATCCTCCCACTAAACTCACGCCCAGGTTGGTTCCGCTTGATATAAGCGTGTCCGGCGTGATGGCCACCACGGCCGGCCGCGACGGCACCACCGTCAATCCCTGCGGTCCCGATAATCCCGTGGAGACATCGCCGTTCTGCGCTTGCACCACGATCGGCACCGGCCCCGCGATTGATAGCGGACTTGCCGGAATGGTAGCGCGCAACAAGATCGGAGTAATAAAGACAGTGGGAATTGCGGCCGGAGGCGTTCCCACCAGCACCACGTCGTTCGAATTGAAATTCGTTCCCGTGAGATAGACGTCCTGCTGCAGCGACCCTTCGCCGACGGAGTTGGGCACGAGGGTCGTCAGCGTCGGCGGACCCGCGGAGGATATCGTTACGGTCGCGGTTCCCTGCTTGGTAGGATCGAACGCGGAAACCGCGGTGATCGTTGCCGAGGCGGGCGCATCGCTGACGGGCGCGAAATACTCGCCCGCGGTGCACGCCACCGTGATCTGCGGGCTGGGGCAAATGTAACCGTTCGCCGCGCTGCCTCCCGCTACTCCGCCCACTTGCCAGGTGACGTTCGTATTCGTCGTCCCGGTCACGTTCGCCGTGAATTGGAAATGATCCCCCGCGGCAATCGTCGCGGTTGAGGGTGTGATGTTGACCTCGATACCCGAACTGAGAGTCACCGTGGCGCTGCCAAAAGCTTTTGTATCCACTGTGCTGGTGGCCACCACCAGGAACGGATTGGTCGGAGGCGCGGTTTTGGGCGCCGTATAGAGCCCGCCTGGAGTGTTGTTCTGTCCGCTGGTGATCGTGCCGTAGCCGCTCGGCAATTGCGTTTGCCCGATTGTGGCGGGACTGCAAACGGTGGGCTGGGCGGTGCTCGGCGACGGGGGCAGGCAAATTTGCCAGGTGACGGTGGTGGTCGCCGATCCGGAGACGTTCGCCTGAAACTGGAACTGTCCGCCGAACGGAACTGTCTGGGTCACGGGACTGATGGTAACGCCCACGGGCGTCGAATTCCCTCCGCAGCCCCCAAGCAACGCGAACGCACCCAAGAATAAAACCGCCGCGCTTAACTTCGAAAACTCGTTGCCCATTGCCTTCACCCTCTCCGCTGAATTCGTTGCGCGCTGGGATGCATCCATCGCGTCATCTGTAGTTGTGTGTCCGTATCATCGCGATGCGAGACTTCGCATCCTTAGAACGTTTTTCCCACCGTGAAGCGGAACGTATGCTGCGGCTCCAGCAAGTTTGCCGGAATATGCTGCGTGCTGGCATTGATGATTGTCTGCAACTCCGGCGCAATCTGGGTTTCCAGGACGCCCGGAGGCAAGGCATTCTTGAGCGCGTCACTCAGATAATAGCCGCCGCTCAGGCCGTTAATGGTCTCATTCAACCGCAAATAATTGTACGCATAATAGATTCGAAAGGGCGCGTTGACGATCGGCAATACCACGTCCAACTCGATTCCGGCGGAGGTATGCGGCCGGAAATTCGTTCCTCCCACGATCGGAAGGTTGTTGGCAACTTTCAGATTAGGAAAGTCGGGGTTCGGATACTGCTGCTGGTAGACGGTGACCGCCGCAGGATCCAGCGCCAGTTGGGATTTCCGCAAAATGCCGTTCACGCCGATGTCGTTGAAGAGCGTCAGCGTGACGGGACCCGCGATCGGAATGCGGTACTCGATGTTGCCTACGTTCTGGAAATCGCCGCCCGGCCGCGTGGGATAGAACTGGATCATGGGCACGCTGATTGCCTGCAGCGATGGCCTGCCCTGCTGATTGAGCACGGTGGGATTGTAGAATTCGACGGTCTGGCTGGTGGCGTAGGGAATCTCCACGAACGGCGCGATGGTGTAGAAATCGAAACCGCGCACGTCGTTCTCACCGCCCAGATAGAAGCGGCTGTAAGGCGGAATGTTTTTCCCGCCGTAACCCGTAATCATTCCGGTCTGGAATTTCAGGCCGATGACGTTGCGGCGCTTATTCACCGGATGGAAATAGGTGGTCACGAAAGAATTCGTAATCGTGTTGACGTTGCCCTGCAGCGGGCCGCCTTCAAATCCCAACCCGTAGTAAAAGCTCTTGCCGTTCGTCGGGTTTTGCGGATTATTCACCGAGCTGTACGAAATCGTAGGCGTGATCTTGCTGGACTCGATTCCGTTCAGCGCCGAGGGCCCCGCCAAGCCGGTGAACTTGATGCTGTCAAACAACAATTGCGCCGAAGTGCTGAACGTCTGGATGTTCGTGGTCGAGTAGCCGTACGTCACACCCACGCGCGTGAAGGAAAACTTGCGCAGCGGATAGCTCGCAAAAACCGTGATGCCTTTCGAGTTAGTGGTGTAGTTCTCCTGCAACGCGGGGTTGATGGCGACCTGCTGGCCGTAGAAAATACCCAGCTGCTTGGCCTGGTTATAATCGAACTTCGTGGAAAATATCGTGAAGCCGGTGGAAATCGGCCGGTCAAAAAGATAGGGCTCGGTGAAGCCAAAGCGAATGTCGCGCTGGAAGCTGCCCACCTGGGCCGATAGCGACAATGTTTCCCCGAGGCCCAGGAAATTATTCGTGGTGTACGAACCGCCGATGAACGTGCCGGCGATGCCGCTGACTCCGCCATTGAAGCTGATGGATTGCTTGCCCTTTTCCTTCAGCTTCAGCTTGATGTCCACCGTGCCGGCCTTCACGTTGCGTTTGAGCTCGGCGTTTTCCGGCTTGATCGTGTCGAAATAATTCAACTGGTTCAAGCGCAGCAAGCTCAGTTCCCAGCGGCGGTTGTCGAATACCTGGCCCTCATCGAGCAGCAGTTCGCGCCTGATGACCTTGTCGCGCGTCGTCGTATTTCCGGAAAATTCGATACGCCGCACGAAGAATTGCTTTTGCTGGTCGAACTCCATGGTCAGGTTGACGAGCTTTTTCGTATCGTCAATATCCGTCAGCGGCGTGGCCACAAAGTCAATGTAGCCGTACCCGCCGTACAGCTTCTTGTAGTTGTCGAGCGCTTTGCGGATCTTGTCCGCCGCGAAGATGTCGCCTGGCTTCAAAGGGAACACGCCAGCCAGGAATTCCGGCTTGAATACCAGCCCTTGATCGGGATCGGCGCTGCGGAAATTCAGCTTGCCCATGCGGTACTGCTCGCCTTCATCAATCGTAATCGTGATATCCGCGCGCTTGCCGTTTTTCGAGCCGATTACCGGCCACGGGCCGGGAATTCCGCTGCGCACGTCGTCGCTGATTTTGACAACGGGATCGCTGACGTTCACTTTGAAATAGCCGTGGTCCTGGTAAATTCCGCGCACTCCCACTCCCAAATCCTCATCCAGCTTGGCCTTGTCGTAAGTCTTGCTCAGGACGGGAATTTCCGTGATGTACAACGGAATCGCGTAGGGGCGGTCATTGTGCATCGAGCGGACCAGTTTGCGGTCGGAAAAGGCCTTGGCGCCGACGAACTTGATCGTTCCCACCTTCACTTTCGGCCCTTCATCAATATTGAAGACGAGTTTCACCGCGTTCGTAGCTGCAATGCGCTCGTAGGTGGGCTTCACCGTTGCGAATTGCCGGCCGTGCTCGGCGAGCAGCTCCTTAATCACCACTTCGGCGCGCTTGATCTTGGTGGGATCAAACTGGCTTTCCACCGAGAGTCCGACTTTCTTGTCCTTAAACGCGTCGAGGATGTCCGACTCGGTGATGGATTTGTTGCCCTTGTACTCGATGCGGCGAATGATCGGGCGTTCTTGCACGTAAAAAACCACAATTTTTGCGTTGGGCTGGTCGGGGCTATCTTCCACTTCCAGACGAATGTCTTCGAAGAACTGCGTGTTCCAAAGCGCCTGAAAATCCCGGCGCACTGCTTCTTCAGAATAAGGATCACCCGGTCGCGAGAAAATCCGCGCCAAAAGCGTGTCCCGCTGGATGCGCCGGTTACCGATAAATTCGATTCTTTCGATGACGTATTGCGGACCATTGCCTTCCTGACCGCCCGGAGGCTGCTGAGCCGCAACGACTTGCGCGAAGGGAGACGCGAATAAAGACACACCGGCGAGAATTTGGAATAAACGCAGAAAAATTTTCCTGCAAGCGGCCATGGTCAAGGCCGCAGTTTCCCGCCCAAGATTATGTGCTCCCCCGCCGGACCGCTCCCGTCCGGCTTGCGCGTAGGATTCCTAGTGGGCCACTGGGGTTGCTTCTACGACAGGTCGGAACGCAAGGCCTTCGCTCCCGAGGTAAATTTCGAGAGTGGCGGGGCGTTGCAATCCTCCCTGTATCAAAGCTTCCGACAATGGGTCTTCGACGTACTTCTGTAACGCGCGCCGGAGCGGCCGCGCGCCATAATTTCGATCGCTGCAGGTCTTCTCGAGGATCCACTGGCGCGCCTCAGGCGTGAGTGCGATTTGCACCTGGCGATGCACCAGCGTTTCGTTGATCTGGCCCACGAGCAAGTCAATAATCCGCAGTAGGTCGTCGTCGGTGAGTGAATTGAACAAAATCACTTCGTCCAGACGATTGAGGAATTCGGGATTGAAGACCCGCTTTACCTCGCTCATCACCATGTCATCCTGGCTCTTGGCCATCGCATCCAGTTCTTTCGATGCGAAACCAAGTCCACTCTGTTTCTGCAACTGCCGCGCGCCGAGGTTCGACGTCAGGATGATAATCGTGTTGCGGAAATCCACGGTGTTGCCGAGCCCGTCCGTCAACTGCCCATCTTCAAAGACTTGCAGCAGGATGTTGTACACGTCTGGGTGAGCTTTTTCAATCTCATCCAGCAAAATCACGGAATAGGGCGTGCGCCGCACGCGCTCCGTCAATTGACCACCTTCTTCATACCCAACATAGCCTGGGGGCGCGCCGATCAATTTCGAGACGGAATGTTTCTCCATGTACTCGGACATGTCGAAACGGATCAGCGATTTTTCGCTGCCGAAAAGGAACTCGGCCAGGCGACGCGCAACTTCCGTCTTCCCGACGCCCGTCGGTCCGAGGAACAGGAAACAACCGACCGGTCGTCCCGGAGCCTTCAGGCCGGCGCGGCTGCGGCGAATCGCGCGAGCCAATGCCGTGATTGATTTGTCCTGGCTGATGACGCGGCGATGCAGCTCTTCTTCGATGCGCAGCAGCTTCTGCTGCTCGTCTTCCTTGATGGCGGACACCTGAATGCCCGTCCAACGCGCCACCACTTCTTCGATGTCCTCGCGGGTGACTACGCCGGTGGAAGAATCATCTATCTTCAACTTCTCGCGAAGCAGGCGCAGATGCTCCTTCTCCTTGCGCTCTTCTTCGGAATAGAAACGCGCCTTCTCGAATTCGTGGTTGGCAATTGCGGTTTCCATGCGGTGCGTGATGAACTTCACTCGCTTCTGCACTTCGGAAACTTCGTCAGGCAGCATCGCTTGGCGCAACTTCACGCGCGAGCCGGCTTCATCCAGCAGGTCAATCGCCTTGTCCGGCAGGAAACGGTCTGGAATGTACCGGTTCGATAGATACACGGCGTACTGGATGGCTTCGTCGGTGTAGCTGACGGCGTGAAACTTCTCGTAACGGTCGCGCACGCCCTGCAGCACGCGAATCGCTTCTTCCTCGTTCGGAGCGGAGACTTTCACAGCCTGGAAGCGCCGCTCGAGTGAGCGGTCTTTTTCCACGGATTTGCGATATTCGCCGGGAGTGGTCGCCCCGATGCACTGAATTTCACCGCGGCTCAGCGCCGGCTTCAAAATGTTGGCGGCGTCCAAAGAACCTTCCGCCGATCCCGCTCCTACCAGCGTATGCAGCTCATCAATGAAGACGATGGCGTTCTGACTTTCCATCAGCTCCTTCATGATGGTCTTCAGCCGCTCTTCAAACTGGCCGCGATATTTTGTGCCGGCCACAATCAGCGAAAGATCCAGCGACAAAATGCGTTTATCCGCGAGGAACGGTGGCACGTCGCCGTCGGAGATTCTTTGGGCCAGGCCTTCCACGATCGCCGTCTTCCCGACGCCAGGCTCGCCAATCAGCACGGGATTATTCTTGGTGCGGCGGCACAGGATCTGAATGGCGCGCTCGAGTTCGCGGTCTCGTCCCACCAGCGGATCGAGCTGGCCTTCCATCGCCGCTTGCGTCAAGTCACGGCTGAATTCCGCTAATAAAGAGGCTTCTTTTGGCCGGTTCACTGGCACCTTCTCTCCCGCGCTGCGTCCCAATTCCTCGCGCACGGTTGAAAGCCGCAATCCCCGCTCCAACAAGATTTCCGCGCCGAAGGATTTCTCCTCGCGCAGCACTCCCAATAATAGGTGCTCCGTACCGACGTGCTTGTGCCCCAGGCGTTCCGCTTCCTCAGCCGCGAAGTTCAGGATGCGTTTGCACTCCTGGCTCAGCGGAACTTCCACCGACGTCGAAATGCGTTCGCGGACCGTGATGCGCGCCTCGATTTCCTTGCGGATGGATTCGATCGAGCCGTGCGAACGCAAGAATCGGTTGGCGAGCGCCTTATCCTCGCGCAACAGTCCCAGCAGCAAATGCTCCGTCTCGATGTACGGGCTGCCGTACTGGCTGGCCTCATACCGAGCGAAAAAGATTACGCGCCTGGCTTTTTCTGTATAGCGTTCAAACACGGGTCACCCACGGTCTCCGGGAGTCTTCGCCCCAGCACTGGCCGTCCGCGGGAGAGGAACCGTCGAACCGGCGAGCGCTTCTGTGCCCGAAGCCAACTTGCCGTGTTCCAGACTCAGAACGCGGTCGGCCCGGCGGGCGATTGAGATGTTGTGTGTTGCCAGAATGGAAGTCAGCTGATGAGTTTTGTGCAGATGTTGCATGAGCTCGAAAACGTTTTCCGCGCTGCGTTCGTCCAGGTCGCCGGTAGGTTCGTCCGCCAGCAACAATTGCGGTCCATTCACCAGAGCTCGCGCGATGGCCACACGCTGTTGTTCGCCGCCGGATAATTGTCCCCCATGCTGCTCCGCTCGATCGGCCAATCCCACCTCGCCTAGCCAGTTCGCCGCGGTGCGCAGCGCCTCCCCCAAGGAGGCTCCCTGAATCAGCAAAGGCATCGCCACGTTTTCCGCGGCCGTGAAGTCCGGCAGCAGGTGATGCCGCTGCCAGACGAAACCCACGGCGCGATTGCGATACTCCGCCAATTCCGCTTCCGCAAGCGACTCGAGCGAATTCCCGCCGAAGTATACTGTACCGCTCGTCGGAGTGTCCAGCGCAGCCAGCAGATGCAGCAACGTGCTTTTGCCCGCGCCTGATGGTCCGATAATCGCGATCATCTCGCCGCGCGCAATCGCCAGATCAATCCCATCGAGCGGCGTAACTTCCTGGGCTCCCGAACGAAACGTCTTGCGCAGGGCCTCGCCGCGCAGGATTTCCTGGGCGCCCCGCGCGCCTCCGTGGTTCGAATCTTCCAGCACAGCAAGGCTCGAATTTGACTGTGTGCGCATCACCTAGGGTCTAATCTCTTTCACGTTAGATGCCGAACGTGCCAACCGGTATGTCCTTCCTTTACAGCCACGTAAGCATTCCCGAAACGGCGCCTAACACCAACAAATCCAAAGAATTTCTCTTTATCGCCGTACCGTTACCTCTAGCAGCCCCTTGGCCCGTCCCAACTCCGACCGCTACGACCGACCTGACTTCGCTTCTTGTTCGAGTCTAGCACGGAGCACCGCGAAATGCTGGCGGCTTCGCGCATATTTTGCCGCTGCCAGAAGTGCCGTTTTATTCGAAGCGCAAGATCTCCACGGGAAGGACGCTGGCCGCCGAACGAGCCGGCAAGATCGTCGCCGCCACGCTGATCAGCAGCGCTGCGGCTGCGATCCACACCGCATCCAGCGCGTTGGTGTGGAAGGGAACATACGGAATCGCGTACACCTCGGGGTTCAGCGGGATCAGCCGCCACCGGTTCGCCGCTCCGGCGAAGGTATAACCGATTAGCAAGCCCGCGATCGTCCCGGCAATACTCACCACCAATCCTTGCAGGATAAAAATTTTGCGCAGCTGTTGCCGCCGCGCTCCCATCGCCATCAGCACGGCAATATCGCGGGCGCGGTCGGCCACAGTCATGGTCAAGACCACCAGAATATTCAGGCCGGCGACGAATGTGATCAAGCCGATGAAAAGCGCGGTCACCAGTTTTTCCAGGCTCAACGCGCGAAACAGCGCGC
Source organism: uncultured Acidobacteriota bacterium (assembly GCA_963804655.1). Taxonomy (GTDB): domain Bacteria; phylum Acidobacteriota; class Terriglobia; order Acidiferrales; family UBA7541; genus Palsa-295. Next base: position 256,879 of record CAWDRE010000009.1, read on the forward strand.
GATTTTCATCCATCCACGTTGTGGTCGTGAACCCGTTTCCTGCGCGCTGCAAAAGTTCCGCCGCAATCGCGCTGGCGTCATCCATGTGCGTCACGCGCACCTCGAGCAAGCTAACAACATCGCCGATCCCGGAAAGTCCCTGCGCCGCCGGCAGTGTAACGAATCCCCAATTGGCGTCGTAATCGTAGAACCCGGAATCGAAAACTCCCGTCACGCGAAAACGCCGCGAGCGCGGCAGCATTCCGAACGGCGTCAAATTTCCCTGCGGGCTGGTGAGCGTCACGTAATCGCCCGCGCTTATTTCCAGATCGTTCGCCAAAATCCGGCCCACCAACACCGCCGGAATCCCGTCCGCGTCCGGCGCAAAATCTCCGTTGCCTGCGACGAGGTGATGCAATGCCTCGCTCGCGCGGCGTTCCAGCTCCGGATCAACTCCCTTCAGCACGATTCCGTGTGCGCGCCCGCCCGAAGAAAGCAACACCGTCGCGTAGATGGCCGGTTCAATCGAGCGTACGCCGGGCGTATCACTCAGCCGCGCCATCAGCGCGCGATAGTCGCGGATTCCATTTGGTCCAATGGGTTTGAGGTTGACGTGCGCGGTGACGCTGAGCAAGCGATCGCGAATCGCCTGGCGAAATCCCGTGTTCATCGAGAGGGCGATCACCAGCGTGGTAACGCCCGCCGCTACTCCCACCATCGCGAGCAGCGTGACGATTCGCAGGACCGCCGGCCGGTTCGGCGACCGCAGATACCGCAGCGCCACCAGCCATTCGAAGCTCATTTTACGTCGCCGCCGGGCGCAGGTTCGCCTTCCGCGAACTCGTCGGATTCCTTGCGCAACAGTGGGAAAAGCACCACCTCGCGGATGGCGTGCGAATCCGTCAGCAACATCACCAGGCGGTCAATTCCCACGCCTTCGCCCGCGGTCGGCGGCAAGCCGTGCGAGAGCGCACGAATGTAATCCATGTCCACTTCTTTCGGCGCTTCCTGCCCTCCCTTTTCCACCTGGGCGCGAAAGCGCTTTTCCTGGTCGAAAGGATCATTCAGCTCGGAGAAGCCGTTGGCCAATTCCATCCCTGCAATAAAGAGTTCGAAGCGCTCAGTCAACGAAGGATCATCGGGCTTCTGCTTGGAAAGCGGCGAAATCGCCGTCGGGAAATCGTGCACGAATGTAGGCTGCACCAGATGGCGCTCGGCGACGGCCTCGAAGAGCTCTCCGGTCACTTCGCCATCTGAGAGTTTCTGCGCATTCGCGACCAAATCGGCGCCATGCGCCCGCGCGTAAACATTGTAGCGTTCAGCCGCGGTGGCCGGGCCGCCCGGCGCGCCGAGTTCAGCGGTGGTCGGCGCAGCACCGGCTGCCGTCGGCCAATATTTCACGATCGCTTCACGCATGGAAAGCCGCTCGAAACGGCTGAAATCTATCGTCAGCTCGCCGTACTTGATTTGCGTGGTGCCGCAAACCTTTTCGGCCAATCCGCGGAACAGTTCCTCCGTCATATCCATCAGTTCCAGGTAATCGCTATAAGCCTGATAAAACTCCAGCATGGTGAATTCGGGCTGGTGGATCGCGTCAATGCCTTCGTTCCTGAAGTTGCGATTGATTTCGTACACGCGGTCAATTCCGCCCACCACCAGCCGCTTCAAATACAATTCCGGCGCGATGCGCAGATAGAGGTCCATATCGAAGGTATTGTGGTGCGTAACGAAAGGCCGCGCCGTGGCCCCTCCCAGAATCGGATGCATCATCGGCGTCTCCACTTCCACGTATCCGCGCGCATCGAAAAAGTTCCGGATTTCGCGAATAATCCGGGAACGGCGAATAAAAATCTCGCGCGCTCGTTCGTTCACAATCAAATCCAGATAGCGGCGGCGGTAACGCTGCTCGATGTCCGCAAGTCCGTGCCACTTTTCCGGCAGCGGCAGCAGCGCCTTGCTGAGCAATTCGATTTTTTCCACCTTCACGGTGAGTTCGTTGGTCTTGGTGCGGAAAAGATGGCCGGAAACCCCGACAATATCGCCCAAATCCCAGAGTTGAAATAGCTTATAGGCTTTTTCCCCCACCACATCCTGCCGCACGTATATCTGCAGCCGCCCGCCGTCGCCGGCCAGGTGCGCGAAAGCTGCTTTGCCGTGGGGTCGCAGCGCGATGATCCGGCCCGCTACGCGAACCTCAACCGGCTCAGCCGCTAACTGCTCCAGAGTGCGCTCGCCGAACTTCTCGGTCACCACTTTCGCCGTGTGCGTCCAGGCAAATTTCCGCGGATAGGCCGCATGACCTAGTCCTTCTATTTCGCGCAGCTTCTTCAGGCGTTGTTCAAACTGATCCAGCGGTTCAAATTCCAATAGTTCAACTTCCTTTCGGCGGCCAGGACCTGGCGGTGGCGAGGGCCTTACGGAGAGCCGCGCGGCAGTATAGCGGTCGGCTTCCGCGACCGTCAAGAAAGCCCCGGGGCCGCGCCGAACCAGTGATATAATTCGCCCTCATCCTTGGGGGCAGCGTGTTGTTCAAACGGAAGTCTGGTAGTTCCTCCTTTCGACGCAATGTTTCGGATGACTGGATCGCGGCGCTGCCGCGAGAAAAGGCCCATGTGTTCGACGCGGTGGTCCAGCGTTGGGAATCTTTGTACGCGATGTTGAGCGTCTCGCTGGATGACGCGATTTCCGTGCGGGCGCGCGGAGAACTGGTTTGCGCGCGGCAATATGTTTCGGTGTCCTCCGACCTTCTGGCGCAACTTGCCGCTGAGCTCGTGGGAGCCTGTCGCAGTCTTTCGGACCGCGGGCGTCATTTAAATAACGTTCCGCGAGTGCAGCCCCTCCAGACCGAATTCTTTCGCGGAGAAACCGCTCAGGCTGCGGCTTCCTGGAACGATTTCCTCCACCATGTCCTGTTCGCGGATCGCTCGCGGTTTTTCCAGAAGCTGCGGATCTTATCGGAAACTTTGGAAAACCTCATCCGCGAGTACGATGCCGCCGCCGAGGACGTTTTCGCCGGACTTTCGGTGCGGCCAGGCAACAGCTGGGAAGCGCTCGAGTGCCTGCACTATGATTTCACCACCTGCCTGCGTGAGCTGGAAGTCCTCTTGAAATCGTTCCTGCGCGCATTGCCCGCGGAGCAAGTTTCCGCTTTCGCTGCTGAGCTCTCGGCGGCGCCTCCGCTTGAGCGCTTGCGGGCGAAACCCAGTACACGGACGCGAGTGTTCCGTGCTTCGGCATAACCGCTTCCAATATTGGTAGAATTGTTCCCGCCAAGAGGAACATAAGCCCTCCAATTGAGCTCGTTGCGATAACTCCTGTTGACTCTTGACAGTTGCGGACCCGGCAGCACACCGGGGCAAGGCGAACACACTGGACCTTTCAGGCGAATGCAACGAGAATACCCCAGCCTTTCGGGAAGAATCTTGCATCTAAGCGGGCTGAACGTTTCTCCTTTCTTGCAACCAGTTCGCGGCCCGGCCCGATCGTGCATGGATTGCTTCTGCGGCACACTGCGTAGCACACTAAGTACAACTCATGGAGCGGCGGGCGCATCGCAGCTAAGGACGCGTCCCAACGGGTAGCGTGGCCCGAACGAGACGAATCGAAACTGGGGAGATGCCGGAGGCGGATGCGATCCGGCTCGCCCAGCAGGGCGATGCAGCGGCCTTTGAACGCCTCTATCGGCTACACAATCGGCGTGTATATTCTCTGTGCCTGCGCATGGTCGGAAACACGGCTGAGGCAGAGGACCTCACTCAGGAAGCGTTCCTGCAACTCTTCCGGAAGATCGCCACGTTTCGCGGCGAGTCGGCTTTTTCGACCTGGTTGCACCGCCTGGCGGTAAACGTCGTGCTGATGAAGTTGCGCAAGAAATCCGGCACGGAAAGTTCACTGGAAGAGATTACCGAGCCGGACGAGGAATCCGGAGGGCCGCGACGAGACTTTGGCGGTCCGGACTTGCGGCTCAGCGGCTCGATTGATCGGGTGAATCTGCAGCGCGCGGTGGAGCAGCTGCCGCCCGGTTACAAGTCAGTGTTCGTGCTGCATGATGTCCAGGGCTACGAGCACAACGAGATTGCGGAAATTATGGGCTGCTCGATCGGCAATTCGAAGTCCCAATTGCACAAGGCCCGCATGCGGCTTCGTGAGTTGCTGCACGAAGCGCTCCGAGCCAAGGCCCGCGAAGATCGCAAAGCTGCCAGTGCAGACGCTGGCGGCGAGGACTGAACAACATGGCCACGATCAATTGCGAGGAGTTTCTCAATCATCTTGAGCCCTGGATGGAAGGCGAGCGCAACGCCCAAGCGCAGGCGCACCTTCGTGACTGTCCGCATTGCTTTGCGATCGTAAACGATTTGAACGCCATCCAGGCGGAGGCCCGTAGTTGGAGCGCCTCTGAGACGGAAGCGCCCGAGCGCGTTTGGGTTTCCTTGCGCGCGCAACTTGAGCAGGAAGGTCTGATCCACGACACGGTTTTGGCTTCAGAGCAGCCACAGCACGCGCGCGAAGCGGCCCGCCCGAGCTGGCTGCGCGGCCTATTTGGCGGCCTGCCTCGTCCGGTGCTCGCCGGCGCATATCTCGCTGCATTAGTCGCCATAGCGTTTGCGCTCAGCGGTCCCGTCCACAAAAGGGTCAACGAAGCAAAATGGCTGGAAGGCACTCGGATCGCCACATCGCCTCTGCGTGCGGAGCTAAACACCGCCGAACAAGACTCGATCTCTTCCTTGGCCAATTCGAATTCGGACGTCTCGGCCTCTTTGCACCAGAATCTCGCCATCGTTGACAACTACATCGCTTTGTGTGAAAAAAGCGTACACGAAGAGCCACAGAATGAATTAGCGCGGGACTACTTGTACGAAGCGTACCGCCAGAAGGCGGATTTGCTGGCGCAGATGAGCGAACGCGGAGAAAACGTCCAATGAGCACTCGTGGCTTTGGTCCCGTGCAATCCACACTGCAACGAAACACTAGAACCGCAGGAATGCTGGTGGCCAGCCTGCTTTTGTGCGGCGCCGCTGCGGCTTCCCCGCAGCGCCAGGAACAACACTTCAAAGTGGACGCGCGTCCCGTGATCACCATTCACAATCCCAATGGCTTGATCACCGTAAAAGCCTGGACCAAATCCGAAGTGATGGTGATTTCCACGCTCGCGAGCGACCAGGTCGCCGTGGACGCCGAACAGATGGGAAATCGCGTGGACGTCTCCACGCGCGGCCTCTCGGACTCGGTCAGCCCTGACGATATGCGCGCCGATTTCCAGCTCAACGTCCCGGAAGACGCCGAATTGCAGATTCACAATGATTCGGGCAGCGTCAGCGTGTTCAACGTCATGGGCGATATGAACGTGGAGACCGTCGCCGCCGGAGTGGATTTGGAGGACGCCGCCGGATATTTGACGGTTAAGACGGTCGGCGGCTCTTTTCAATGTCTCCGTTGCGCGGGCCGCATTGAAGTTTCTTCCATCAGCGGCAATTTCAAGCTGATTGATCTGCGCAGCTATCACGTCTGGGCACAAACTTCCACCGGCAACATTCTTTTCAACGGCGAGTTTCTCGCCAACGGCACGTATTCCCTCAAGAATTACAGCGGCGTGATCGAAGTTCGCTTTTCACCGGAGGACTCGTTTGATATGGCCGCCACCTCGCTGAAGGGCAAAGTGAACAACGAGGCGAAATTGACGCCTCCCGCCCACCAGCATCATTTCCTTCCCAAATGGGGCAATGCGCTCTTTGGCACTTTCAATCAAGGTCGCGCCAAGGTCGAGTTGACCTCCTTCGATGGTACAATCAACATTCTGAAACGTGATTGATTCGACCAGCTCCCCGCAATCGCAATAAGACCGATGACGAATGAAATCCGTACTCGCACGCTCGTCTGCTTGACGGGCTTCATGGGCAGCGGCAAGTCCACCGTCGCCCGGCTGCTGGCGCGCCAGATCGGATGGCAGCACGCGGATCTCGATAAACGCATCCAGGAAGCTGCCGAGCAGACCATCCCCGAAATATTTGCCAAGCGCGGCGAACCGGAATTCCGCAGAATCGAGCACGAACAGCTCACGCGGATCCTGGGGGAAGCGGCCGAGCAGCAAAAACCTCGCGTCGTATCCCTCGGTGGCGGCACCACGGCGCAACCGCAGAATCTGGCGCTGCTCCGCCAGGCGGGCGCGGCCTTGGTGTGGCTGCAGTGTCCCGTCGAGGAGTTGCTCAAACGTATCGCGCACATTCAGGACCGTCCGCTATTCCGGGACGAAATTAGTTTCCGGAAGCTCTATCGGGAACGCTTGCCATTTTACGAATTGGCGGATTACCGCGTTGAATCCAACACCGAACCCCTCCGCGTCGTCGAGCAGATTGTGGCGTTGGGCATTTTCCCGAAGGTGACCGCATGAAGCGAATAAAGAACCCCGTCCATCAATCGCTCTTCCCGTATCGCCCGTTCGCCGCAGGCCTGCTGGCCGCGGGAATCCTGGCGACTGGCGTTTCCATGTTTTTTCTTCAGACGCCGTCCCAAGCCGGCCCGGCTCTGCCGTTCAGTGCTTCCGCACCGATTGCCGGTAAGGAAAAAGTAGAGACGAAATCACAGTCTTCGTTTGTCGCGGATAAGGGCAAATTTCGGATCATGGTGAACGGCCAACCGGTTGGCAAGGAGGACTTTGAGATCGGCCCGAGCGGCAGTGATTGGATTGCGCACGGCACCGCGGAAATTCAATCTCCACAGGGAAACACGCACGTCTCAGGGACCCTGACCGTGCATCCCGACGGCACTCCCGCGCATTACGAATGGACCACGCAGGGCGCGAAAAAAGCGTCCGCCGTGATCGGGTTCAATGGAATGAGCGCCACGGTGGAATTGCAACTCCAAGGCGCGCGCCCGTTCACCCAACAGTTCACTTTCACCTCTCCCTTGGTCGTGGTGCTCGATAATAATCTCTACCATCAGTACGAGATTCTCGCGCGCCTCTATGACTGGGATAAGAAAGGAGCCCAGACTTTCTCCGTGCTGGTGCCGCAGGAAATGACACCGGGGACCATCACCGTGGATTCCATGGGCGAGCAGGAATTAAGCGGCAAACAAGTTCAGGAACTGCGCGTACGAACCGAAGACAACGAGATTGATCTTTTTCTGGATGGTCCGAAGCTGATGCGCGTCGTCGCTCCCGCGGCCAACGCCGAAATCATCCGCGAAGAACCTCACCAATAAACCAAAAGGCCCAGGATGCGTTTCCCCGGGCCTTTTTTTCATCACGATCGCCTACGAATTACATTCAGTGCACCCGCCGCCTAGAGCTGCGCGCGATGCACGACGTTCGTTGATTCTACCGGCTGCGGCTTTTCCATCGTCACCGCCACACTCATTTCCGAGCCCTTCCGCAGAATTCCCAGGCTCACGGATTTCTGCTCGCCCTTATCCCGCAATTGCGCGCGCAATTCCGCGAGGGAGCGCACCGGCTTGCCATCTACTTTGATAATGACGTCGCCGGCCTTCAACCCCGCTTTATCCGCGGCCATTCCGGGACGAACTTCGCGCACCAGGACCCCGGTGCCGTCCGGCGCCCCGAAATAACTCCCCAATTGGCCGGAAACATCTTCCGCGCTGATTCCCAGCAGCGGACTGCGCCCGTCCATAGCGGGCATGGAAAACGAAAAATCCGGATTGGGCATCGAGAATGCCAAGGCGTTATCGAAATCGCGCATCTTGCCCTTCATCTTTTTCTCAAAGAACGCGCTGCGGTCGCCCAGTTCCACCGAAATATTTTGCGCGGTCCCATTCCGTGAGATTGCGAGCGCCACCGTCCGGCCCGCCGGGGTTTCGCGCACCAGCCGGCGAAATTGCACTGTGCCTTCTACCACTTGCCCGTCGTACTGCGTGATCACATCGTTGTCCTTCAAGCCCGCTTTGGCGGCCGGGCTGTCCGGCTCCACATCCATCACCACCACTCCGCGGACTCCCGCCAGCTTCAGATCCTTCGCCTTCTCCGCGGTCACCTCTCCGATTTCCACACCCAGCCATCCGCTGCCGTCGTCGCTGGACATCACCAGCACATCCGGGTCCTGCTCCGCCGCGTCCTGGGTCTTTCGCTGCGCCATCTCCGCCAATTCCGCGGCGCGGTCGGCGAGTTCACTCGCACTAGCTTCAAATTGGCTCTGATTGCTCCGCAGCTGCGCAGAGAGACCTTGCAGCCGTTGAAGCTCCGGCGAATTCATCTCGACCTCCTTCTGCACTCGCTCGCTCAAGCCGGCGAGGTTCTCCCGCATTTGCTGATTGACCGCACGATTGATATTACGTACCGCGTCCTCCATTTGTTCCATGGAGAGATTGCTGGTCGCGCACCCCCCAGCGGGGGCGCCAGGCGTTGTGGGAGAAACACTGGAAGGGGCGGAGGGTACAGGCTTTGCGGTTTGGTCGGAAGTTGCGTCCGGGGTCTGGCCGGGCAGTGCGATCGGGCTCAGCCCGAACGTCAACAAAAGAAAGCCCCAGCCGGCGAGATTCGAGTGTGCTACGAGCTTCATACCAGTTGTCCTCACTTTGGGTGAATTCGCCCCCTCAGACGCCTGGTCGTTGCACCACCAGGCGAATGCCGCCATTGATCGTACGGACCGAAATCTCGCCGCCGCCGGTTCCCAGCTTGGCGTGAAACGCCCGAGCCGCCGGAGTACCAGCCGATGAACTCACGGGCAATTCGGAATAAAAGTCGCCGTTCATGCTCAGAACTTTCAAATCGCCGCGTGCTCCCGGAGGGAGTCCCAGGAGAACCGATCCGTTTACCGTTTCCAGATTCATCGGGCCGCCGGCCATCAACTGGCGCAGTTCCAGGCGCAAATTTCCGTTGGTGGTTTTTTCGCTGAACCGTCCGGAGCTATCGAAAACTTCCACGTTGCCATTTACCGATTTCAGATCCCCGCCGCCCTCAATACCGCGGACGATAACGCTTCCGTTTACCGTCTCAACGCTTCCCAGCAGCACGCGATAAGGCACGTGAACGTGGTACTCCACGGCTACCTCCGCGCCCTGCCCCTTCGGATAACAGGTGTGCACCGCCACTTGTCCGGGGCGGCTTTCCACCTCGATCGTTACCTTCTCCACGTCGTGCGGGTCATTGTGTCCGGTCTTCACTGCGCTCACTTCCACTTCGTCGCGGTCCCAGCCCTCCACTTGCACGGAACCATTCACGTTTTCGAGGGCAAAGCTCCCGCCGGACGGCAAAGGATAGATCTGGTGGAAATTCTCGTCGGCTGCCAGGCTCGGAATCGCCAAACACGCGGCTCCGGCCAGAAGAAGAAGTGTGCGCAGCGTAATGCCAACAATTCGCGACTGACGCCCCTGGGATTTGTTACTCAACGGCTGGCCTTGAGTATGCGTTTGCACGGTACGCCCCCTCGAGTGAATCACCCTCTTCACTAAGACATTCGGCCGCTTCTAGTCGGCCGGATACCCGTTCACTTCAACGCGAGCGTCCTACGGCAAATTGAGCCGCTGACTCTTGCCTAGGGCGTATTCTCGCTGGCCGGTTGCGATTGCTCCAGTAGCCGCAGTTGTAATTGTAATTTCTGCTGCAGTTGCTCCATTTGCTGCTTGTAAAGTCTGAGCTGCTGATCGGCGTCGCTCACTGCGACCCGGATGTTCCCCGCGAGCGCCCGCAGGTGGATTACTTCGCCGCCGCCGTTCAAAACACCTTCCGCGCGGATTGACTCGCTGCCATTCGGAGCCGCGTCGCGGCTAATCGTCATGGGAAACGCCGGATCAAACGTGACGTGGTGCTCGTCGCCGGACTGCACCTGCGCGTCAATCGTGATCGGCAGTTGGCGCGGAATGTAAACGACGATATCGCCCTCGCCCGATTGCAGTTCGCATTGGTCGGGTTTCTTTGCGGGAGCCACGAACCACGCCGTAATCCCGCCGGCTCCCGTGGAAGCTCTCACCGCGCTATCCACTTGCGTCAGGTAAATGCTGCCACCGCTGGTTTCCAGATCGGTCGGTCCGGAAACACGCACCACGCGAATTCCTCCGCCGCCCGTCTTCGCCCGCACCAATCCCGCCGTCTCGCCCACTTCTATTTGACCGCCGGACGTTTCGGCGACCAGTTCGCTGCCGGAGTGCTCCACGGAAACGTTACCGCCTCCCGTGGAGACATGCGCGACGCCTTCCACGGACGCGACCCGTATGTGTCCGCCACTGGTATGCAGCGTGGCGTTCCCATCAATCGCCCCGGTGGTGATGTGTCCCCCTCCGGTTGCCGCAATCAATTCGCCCGCGACGTTCTTCACGGTGATATGGCCGCCATCGGTCGTAAGATGCGCGAAGCCCCCGATATTTCCTGCCACAATATTCCCGCCGGCGGTGGCGAGTATCGCGGTTCCGTTCACGTCTTCCGTATCAATATTTCCCCCGCCGGTCAGTACGTCCAGGCTGTAATTCTTGGGCATATTTACTTCCACTGTCACCCACAAGCGCCCGCCCGCGCCGCGTTCCAGGCTCTGTCCGCGAAAATAAACGCCTTCGGGAGTCACGTGCGCGCTGACCAAAAAGCTTTTCAGCAGCCGCCCGGCATCTCTCTGCGAAGCGTCCGCCTCCAGATGAACTTTGTAATCTATCTTGCCGGAGTTCTGCGTCCTGACGACGATGTTGCCGAGATCGCTGACTAAATGGAGTCGCTGCCCGTCGCGCGTTGCGACCGAGCCGGTCACGTCAGTGCTCAGCCGCGGCGCCGGAAAAGCTGTCCGCTGCGCTTTTTCCGGCCCGTCTGCATACGCGTACCGGGAGCTCAGTACCAGGCTCGCAAATATTGCCACGGTGATGCCTGCCAGCAGGATGCCCGCCGGCACACCCAGCCGTTCCCCGAGCTTTGGCCGGGTTCGCAAAGTGAGTGATTTATTGCGCATGTCTAGAATTTCTGGCGCGGGCCGAGGTCGCGAATCACCGCCGCGCTTTGCAGGCGAATATAAGTGCTGGGATCTTTCTTCATGCGTTCGTGCAATACAGCCAGCATATGATCGTCGGCATCCACTTGGCCTTTGGCGGCCATGTCGCGCAGCGCGTTAATCGCTTCCACGCGCACTCCGGGATTTTGATCGTCCACCAGCGCATCCAGCAGCGTCTGGCGGATAATGTCCTGCGGCTCGGCGCCATTTAGCGCCTCTAGAGCCTTCAATCGCACCGCCGCATTGTGATCGGTGTGCACGGCCTGGCAGAGCGCCGACCGCACATCGGGGTCGTTGTTGCGAGCGCGCAGCAAATCCACCGCATCCAGGCGTACATCCGGATCGAATCGTTGGTTATTGTGCAGGACGTACATCAGCACGCGCTTGACGTCATCGTCATTCACCGTGCCAGACACCATGAACGGCTGTTGCGCCCTCATCTGCAATTGCACCCGGGGAGGTTCATTGTCTGACGCCGGAAATACATTGATTCCCGCGACGTCAGCCGTGTGCAGATCCAGCGAACTGAGAGCCGAGGAGGAAGTGACATCAGGAGTGGTGTCCGAAGCCTGTGGAGCTGAAATATTAGACGCGGTCAGTGAGCCGGTGACCCTCGGTGCCACTGGACGCCGCAGCAAGCGCGGTCCCAGCATTCCCACCGAGAATCCAATCGCCAGCAAGAGTGCCGCGCTCCACGCCGGCCGCGGAGAGATCCAGCTCGAGGGCAGCAGCGCGCCAATCGTGCGGCGCAGCCAGCCTCGCTCTTCCTGCTGATCCAGCGCATCATCCAGCGTCGCGCGGCAGCTGGCCAGCAAAGACGCATCAGGCTCGTGGTGATTCGTGGAAAGCAGCGCGAGCAGTTCGTTTTCCTGCGCCATGGCCGCGGTGCAGCCGGAGCAGTGCTGAAGGTGTTCGTTCACCTCCGCCATTTCCGACGCATCCAGTTCACCGGCCGCAAAGAGAATGAGCCGCGGTTCATATTCCTCGCACGCCGCGCTCTTCATTCCCTCAATTCCCTCTTCCCGCATTCTTTCCGTCCTCGCCGCTTGCGATTAGCGCATGCCTTCCAGGCTCGCGCGCAATTTTCGCGTCGCCCGGAACAGCGAATTCTTTACTGTCTCTTCAGACGTGCCTAGCATGTCTCCGATAGCACGTAATTTCAATCCCTGATAATGCTTCATCTCGAAGACCATGCGCTCACGCGGTGAAAGCCGCGTCAAGGCGGCTGCAATGTGCTGGCCCAGTTCCTGCCCCAGCAGATCTCTTTCCGGATTCGCCGCAGCCCTCACTTCCGGCTGGCGATCGAAGAAATCTCTGGTGCCGCCTTCCGCATCTTCCGGAACGGGCGCTTGATCTTCCCGCCGGCTCGTTCTGCGCCGCAGGTGATCGAGCGCCACATTCGTCACGATGCGGTAGAGCCACGTATAAAAACTGCACTCAAAGCGGAAGCGATGCAGATTCCTGTAAACACGCAGAAAGCTTTCCTGGTAAATGTCCCGCGCATCTTCGGGACGATGCACCAGATTTAGCGCCAGACGCAGTACTTCGCGATCGAAGCGGCGCACCAATTCCTCAAATGCTAGACGGTCTCCCGCCTGCGCCTTACGGACGAGTGCCTGCTCTTCCGCAAGCTTCACCGCCGCTGCCTGGCGCGCCTCTCCCTCGAGTGCGACGCTCATCCCCATGGTGTTTGTCGTTGGCCTGGAAACGCCCGAGTTCAAAATTCCAGAACTCGCGGCGCGAATTCCGCTCTTCCCGGCATCAAGCCTTTCTGCGGGTTCCCTAAATATAGACGGGCCTTGTGGCCGTTGGTGAGCACCCGCGGACGTCACTTTCCCACTATCGGACATCTGCCCCAAAGCACACCTTCTCGCGGAGATGCTTGCGCAGCCTATAGTGTTGTAAAGGCGGCGTTTAAATACGTCGCGAGTGAAGCGCCATTTATTCCGCGGCGTCGCGCAGCTCGGCAAGAGGATAGATTGCAAGGTGTTAGCCACTTCCGGAAATTCTCATCTTCGAGCCCAGGCGGATGAGCCCATAAACCGCCAGGCATACCAGGAAATCAACCAGGCTGCCCCAATCCAACAGAAATCCTTGGTGTCGCAACGCCTTCGGCAGGTGCGGTACGAGGGAAAAATAATAAATCGCATTACCCAGCAGGATGGCGGCAAGATATTCGATCCATCGCCGCAGTGGAGTACCGAGAAAATTGCCCGCCATGAACTCCAAAACGATTTCCTCTTGCCGCGAAAAAGTGTTACGTAGCGGCCGCTGTCTCCCGCGCCTTGCGGGATGCTACAGGCAGCCGTCCTTGCAATTGCAACCAACCCGATTTTAGGCCACCGCCCAACTCCGCGCAAACAAGCTTCCGTACAACGATCCGATGGTATAAAAGTGTTGCAACTGCGCGCACGTCCCGCGCCTCGCCTAATGCCCATCGCTCTCAGCAATCCGGTTAAATACCTGCGCGGAGTCGGCCCGCAGCGTGCCGCCACGCTCGAAGAACGCGGCATTCTCACCGTTGCCGATCTCCTCGGCTATCTTCCCTTCCGTTACGAAGACCGCCTGCGCTTCACGCCCATCGCCGAAATTACTCCCGGACAGGTGCACACGATTTTTGCCGAAGTCACCGGCGGCGGCGGGACCACGGTCCGTTTCAAACGCAGCCGCCGCTCCATTTTTCACGTAGCCGTGCGCGACGCCTCCGGGAAGGTGCACGTCCGCTTTTTTCATGGCGGTTATCTCGAAGGACGCCTGAAAGACGGCCAGAAGCTCGTGCTGCATGGAAAAGTTGACGCCGATCCCTATAGCCCCGGACGACTGGAAATGGTCAACCCGCAAATCGAATTGGTTGGCGCCACAGAAGGCGGCGCTGCGGACTCCACCGAAGTCGGCCGCATCGTCCCGATTTACGAAGCCATCGGCGGCATTAGCTCCCGCATGTTGCGCCGCATCATCTACTCCGTACTCGCCGATTTCCAGGGCAATATTCCCGACCCGCTTCCGCCGGACATTCTCGAGCGCTATCGCTTTCCCTCGCGCCGTGACGCGCTGCTCTACGCCCACTTCCCGCCCAAGGACGAAAGCATCGATCTCCTGAATAATTACCGCAGTCCCGCGCAAATTCGCCTGATCTTCGAGGAATTTTTCTACTATCAGCTCGCTTTGGCGCTGCGCCGATTGAACGACCACAACCGTCGCGGTATAGCCATGCGCGTGCGCGAAGAAAAAGTCCGCTCCGCGTTGAAACGCATCTTGCCCTTCAAACCCACCGCGGCGCAAAAGCGCGTCCTCGCCGAAATCGCCGCCGATCTCGAACGTCCCTACCCCATGAATCGCCTGCTCGAAGGTGACGTCGGCAGCGGCAAGACCATCGTCGCGCTGGAAGCCGCCACCATCGTCATCGAAAATGGTTATCAAGTCGCGCTCATGGCTCCCACCGAAATCCTCGCCGCGCAACATTATCTTTCTGCCCGCCGGATTTTCGAACCTGCCGGCTACGGCGTGGAGTTGATTGTCAGTGGCTGCAATCGCTCCGCGAAGGAGGAAGCCCTCTCGCGCGTCGGAAGCGCCGCCGCGCAAATGGTCGTCGGAACGCACGCCCTGCTCGAAAATCCCGTGGCCTTCAAGAAATTGGGCCTTGTCATCGTGGACGAGCAGCATCGCTTCGGTGTCCTGCAGCGCAAACGCCTGATCGAAAAGGGCGCGTCTCCGCACGTACTGGTGATGACCGCGACTCCCATCCCACGCACTCTGGCGCTCACGCTTTACGGCGACCTGGAAATTTCCGTCATAGACGAGATGCCGCCGGGCCGCACGCCCATCGAAACCCGCTGGACCGAAGAAGCGCAACTAAGCGCCGTGTGGGAATTCCTGCGGCGGGAAATCGCTCGGGGACGCCAGGCCTATGTGGTATATCCGGTCATCGAAGAATCGAAGCAGGAGCTAAAAGCCGCCACGGCGGAATATGAACGCCTCGCCAAACACGTCTTTCCCGGCGTTCGCGTCGGCTTGCTGCACGGCCGCATGAAAAACGACGAAAAAGATTCCGTGATGCAGCAATTCCGCCACAATGATATTCAGATCCTGGTCGCCACCACCGTGATCGAAGTGGGCGTGGACGTCCCGAACGCCACCATCATGGTGGTCGAACACGCCGACCGCTTCGGCCTCGCGCAGCTCCACCAGCTGCGGGGCCGCATAGGGCGCGGCTCGGAGAAATCGCGTTGTATCCTGGTGGCCCGCAAAAATATCACGGGCGAAGCACGCGCGAGAATCGAAACCATGGTGGCGACGTCCAACGGATTTGAAATCGCCGAGCAGGATTTGCAGCAGCGCGGCCCCGGAGAATTTTTCGGCACGCGCCAGCATGGCGACGCCGCCTTCTCCGTGGCGCAGCCGCTCCGCGATCACGAGATTCTGGAGCTCGCGCGGCGCGAAGCATTTGCGCTCGCCGAAAATCCCGAACGTGCCGCCCAAATCATCGCCCGGCTCGAAGCGCTCAGCCCCGCCTGGCGCAAACGATATCAATTGGCTTCGGTGGGGTAGTCTATGCGCGTGATCGCAGGAAAATATCGCAGCCGGCCGTTGCAGGGCCCCGGAATGCTGCGTTTGCGTCCAACCAGCGATCGCCTGCGCGAAACCTTATTCAACGTACTCGGCTCCGCGATCGCAGACTCCTACTTTGTGGACCTTTTCGCCGGGACCGGCGCCGTCGGTATCGAAGCCATCAGCCGCGGCGCGCGTGATGTCTTTTTCGTCGAATCGTATGCCAAAGCCGCGCAGCTGATCCGCGACAATCTGGCCTCTCTCGATATCCGCAGCGGCGCCGAAGTCATCGCGGCAGACGCCGTGCGCGGCCTGGAAAAGCTCGCGGCCCGGCGCCTCATCGCCGACTTCATTTTCCTCGACCCGCCCTACGAAGAGGCCACCGAGTACTCGGAAGTTCTGGAATTTCTTGACGCGTCGCACCTGATCGCTCCGCGCGGCATCGTCATCGTCGAGCACTTTAGCAAAATGGAATTACCGGAACGCCTGGACCGCCTGGAATGCACCCGGGAAATCGAACAAGGTGATACTCTGCTTTCTTTTTACAGGTTGGCAGCCGCAGCCTAGCGTCGGCGCATCCAATCCGCTCAGGTATAATGACCGAGCCTATGCAATCAGCTGTGAAACGCGCGCTTGAACCAGCCGAGGAAACCCTCGTCGAATTGCCCTCGCATTCGCGCCTACCCCGGCTGGACCTCGGCGTGGATTGGGGCTCTCCGTGGCAGGAATTCCGCTCGAGTTGGCGAGCCTATTTCAATGGCGAGCGCGCGCCGGCAGACGCCGAGCTGCCCGCGGATTCCGATCTGCGCGTGGACTGGATCCAGGGCAGGTTCCCCGGACGCGCGTTCACCGCCGCCGCCTTGTGGCATGTGGCCGCTATCGCCATTCTCCTGCTTCCCATCTGGCATTTCCTCGCGAGCAATCCTCCGAATCTCGCGCCCGTGCGCATCGAACTCACCTGGACCAATCCCTCGCAGGATCTGCCGCCAATTTCCCTGCCCGGCCACGAACCCAAGCCGAGCCCGAAAGGTGATTCCGCGAAACCATTACCGCACAAGGGCGCCGACGCTTTCCACCCGCGCCAAACAATTTTGTCCGAACCAATTCAAGTGACGCATCCGCGCCAAACCTTGATCCAGCCGGACGCCCCGCCGACGCCGCCAAAAATTGAAACCCCGCTGCCTAATATTGCCGAGTGGGCCGCAACTCCGGCGATTCCCAAACCACAGCTTCACATGGGCTCCGCGGCAGCCGCGCCGGAAATGCGCCATCGCGCCACCGCTGATCTCACTGCTCCTGAAGTGAATCAGGAAAAAAACGCAGGACCGCTCGATATCGCCGCTTCTCCGGTGATGAATGCGCAACCGCGCATGCCCGTTGAGCCTATGTCGCGAGCAGTCGCTTCGCGACGCACCACCCAGGCGGATACCGGCGCAGCTCCGGAAGTTGCTTCCGAATCCGCAGGCGACGCGAACTTGCATCGCTTGATCGCAATTTCCGCCAACCCCGCACCTCCGGCCCCGGAAGTTAACGTGCCGCAAGGAAACCTCGCAGCCCGCGTCGCAATTTCACCGGATGGCAAACAGCCCGGCACGCCCGGTGGCTCGGAAAATGGCCCTGCGGGTAATGGAGGCTCCGGCGGAGACCCCACCAGCCGCGGCGGCCGCGGAGCTAGCGCGTCTTCCGGCGCAGCTGCCGGCTCGTTTCCCGCAGCCGTAAGCATCAGCGGAGGCAACGCACACGGCGGCAGCGGCGGGCTAAGTCCCTCCGGCCGCACCAATACGAAATTGAATTTGAAGCCGATGGAGCCTGCGGACGCGATGGTCGCCGCACGCCACGGCCCGCTCGTGATCGGCTCGATTGATCCAGGCATTCCGCCAGAACGGCTTCTCTCCGGCCCGAAGGTTTATTCGCTGCACATTGACATGCCGAATCTCACCAGCGTCAATGGCACAAACTGGATCGTAAATTTCGCGCAATTGGAGGAGGGCAACCCGCCTTACATCAGGCCGAAGGGCGACCTGACCGGATTGCAACTGGTCCGCAAAGTGGATCCCAAGTATCCGCCGGATTTAATCAAGGAGCATGTGGATGGTGAAGTGGTCCTCTACGCCATCATTCGCAAGGACGGCACGGTGGACAGCGTCCAGGTGGTGCATAGCGTAGATCCGCAGCTTGATCGCTACGCCATGGAAGCCTTATCGCGGTGGGAATTTCGTCCTGCGCTGCGTGACGGCCAACCCGTGGATCTCGAAGCGATCATTCACATTCCGTTCCACTTCCGCAGTCCTGAATAACGCAAATTATTGCGACGAACTGGCCGGCCGCGCCTGCTGCCGCCGCGCGCCGCTTTCTTCCAGCAATTTCACCAGCGCGTACACCGAAAAGCTTGCTGGCGTCGCCACCCCGAGTTTCTTGCCAAGACGCACCACGTGGCCGTTCAGCGATTCGATCTCAGTGCGTTTGCCGCGCGCCATATCATGCGCCGTTGAAGACGTAGCGTCCCCGAATGTCGCCAGAAACTTGATTCCCTGCTCCATGAAATTCACATCGGGCAGACGAATTCCCGCGGCCCGCGCCACTGCCACGGTTTCTTCGATCAACCGGCTCATCAATTCACGTGACGCCGGATTCTGCGCCGCCACGGCGTAAGGGCATTGCGCAATCGCCGTCACCGCGTTCCCCGCGCAATTCATGATGAATTTCGCCCAAATATCAGCTTCGATGTATTCCGAAATCCGGCATGGCACGCTCGCGGACGTAAAAAGCGTCGCGATTTTTTCAACGCGGGGAGATCGCGAAGGAGATACCCCAGACGAAGGTTGATCTTCGTGGCCCGTCAATTCTCCGATGGCCAATTCCCCGCGCCCCAAATGCTTCACGTGCCCCGGCTCCGGCAAGGCCGCGGCGATATACACCACCGCCGGCAAAGCATCAATTCCCGAAGCCGCTCGGATCGATTCAACATTGTCCACGCCGTTCTGCAAACTCACGACGATCGCGGCGGGCGCCAGGTGCGGCGCTATCGCGCGGGCGCTCTCCTCGATGTCGGCGCCCTTCACGCAAAAAAGAACCACCTCGGCGCCGGCCACAGCGGCAGCATCGGTGGAAGCTTCCACCGCGACACGTTCTTGAAATGTCACCGTGTCCAGAAATAGTTTGTCCCGCCGGATCGCTTCCACATGCGCCGGCCTTCCAATCAGCACGACGGGAACGCCGGCGCGCGCCAGCATCCCGCCGAAATAGGAACCCACCGCGCCAGCGCCCATCACGGCAACTCGCGGCTTCGCGTTCGTCGCGCTTCCGGATGCTGTAGCCACGCCAACCTCCCGCCTCAATCAAAAATGTTCGCGCAAGTCACGAAAACTATTCAGTATCAGGAGCTTGCCCGTGCCGCTCTCCAGCTCCGCATGCTCCAAATGCCAGGTATTCGAATGCGGAATGAAAACGGCGTTTAAGCCCATCTGCAGCGCCGGATTGATATCGCTGCGCGGACTGTTCCCTACCATCCAGCCGTGGGTCTTCACGATTTTGAATTGCTCCACCATGCGCTCGTACACGCTGGCGTCTTTTTCCAGCACGATTTCAATCGCGTCGAAATGAGGTTGCAGCCCGGAGCGCTCCACCTTCGCGGCTTGCTCCGCGGGCTCGCCTTTCGTCAGCAGGATCAGCCGGTGATGTTTCGCCAGGTACGCCAGCGTTTCCGGAACGCCATCCAGAATGTGCGGAGGAGTTGCTTCTAATTCCGCGGCAATGCGCGCGATCTCCTGCACCAGCTCGCGCCGCGCCGCATTGCCAGCCAGTTTCATATACGTCTCTTCCAGTGACCTGCGAAAACTACGCACGCCGTAGCCGTGCTGCCGGATATTTCGCTTTTCCGTTTCATTCAGGATGTGCCGGATATATTCGCGGGTATAACCGAGATGCTCCAGCTGTGTAATAAAGTGTTCGATGGACTTCTCGAAGAAGATGTTGTTTTCCCAGAGGGTGTCGTCCGCATCAATCAGTAACGTGTGCCGAGCCATTCGAGATTTCGCGCTCCGATTTCCTAGAGTATGGGAGAGTCTGGTCCTTCATCCGCGCGCGGCAGCGTCGCCACGCGCGCCACCCACGTTTTTGCGGCCCTAGCTGGATGCCGAAGACTTGCGTGAACCGGCCGCCAGGCGGTTCAAAATTGCGCGCGCAATTTTCTGCGTTTCCCCAAACCGCGTCAGATAATCCTGAAACTCGCGGTTCAGATCCAAAGCGCTCGTCGGCTCCAGCTTGGTCCGCAGAATCATGTCTCGCAAGTGAACGGGATGCGGCAGCACAGCGTCATCCCGCAATTCATCCAGCGCCGTAATCGGATCGTAGTGATACATATATCCCCCGCTTGTCGGGCAAAAAACGATTCTACTCTGTTTTGCGGGAAGCGTCAGGCGGAGGCGGGAAGAAATTCGTAGCGGTCTATGCGTGCGGCCACGCCGCGATGGCCGTTGCGTGGCTCCACGCGCAAAACGTGCGCGTAACAGCGGATGTGCACATCACCCGCGAGCGTGATTTGCTGCGGCAGGGTCAGGACAAACTCAATCGGCGCGCCAGCTTCCACCCGCGCCTCAATCGTGAAATAAAGCCCCCGGAAACTGACGTCGCGCGTTTCGCCTTGCTTCTCCAGCACGCGATCTTCGGAAGAAAATCGCACTTTCAGGGGCAACATCATGGAAAAACGGCGCGCAGCTCGCCGTTCCACAGCCTTATCCATCGGACCTCCCAGGAAAACGTTCCGATTGCGTCACGCTATCATCGCTTCGAGCCACCGTGCAACCGGTATTACGCCTGCGCCGGATTGTAAGGCGCAGCTGCAAGTCTCTGCGACCGTGTCAAATGCCTGCGCCGGAAATAACGCGCCAAAGTTTGACCTCCCGAGTCGCTGCGGCTACGATAGGCCCTCATGATCTCGGCCCCCAAAACCACCGAAATGCGCAAGCATCCCCGCGCTCAGCTCAGCTTGCCCGCCCGCATCCGCTGGCGAGGCGCTCTAGGAATGCGCCTGGAGGCGGCCCGCACGCTCGACATGGCGCGCGACGGGATCCGCTTGCAACGCAGCGAGCCCTGCGAGCTGGGTTCCCGTGTGTGGGTGGCCTGTCCCTTCGACGCTAGTTCAGCCTCCGGCGTGCCGCCGGAAACTCTGGCGCGCGTAGTGCGCGTCGAACCAGGCAAGCGTGGGGGCTATCAAATCGCCTTGCAGCTGGAACTGCCTCCGCGTAGAAGGCCTCGTGCACCGGAAAACGAACGCCGCGTCTGCTCGCGGATGTCCTTCGCCCTGCCTATATTTGTACGCGCTCCGGATTCACCCTGGCCCGAAGAATCCATGACGCAGAATATCTCGCGCTCGGGCGCGCGATTCGAGACCGCCCATATCTACAGCCCCGGAGACGCGGTGCTCGCAAAAATCCCCTGGGGCGAGTGGGAAAAGGCCGGCGAAATACCCGCGCGCATCGTCCGGCTGGAGCCGGCCGAGAATTCACCGGGCCCGTCGCCCGTCTCCGATCCGCAGTCCGACGTCAGCGCCATGCTGACTAGCGTGGCCGTCCGGTGGGACTCGCCCGCACAATCCTGAGCCGAGGCGCAGCGCCTTTGCGCGGTTCGCAGCTCTTCGCTACACTCTTTCCCGCACCGACATCCCATGGCTGACACATTTCACCGCAATTTCTTTCTCGAAGGTCCCGCCGGCAAACTCGAGGCTCTGCTCTGGACCGTAGCGGATCCAAATCCTCCGCTGGCCGCGCTCGTTTGCCATCCCCATCCGCTTTTCGGCGGCACCATGCACAACAAAGTCGTTTACCAGACCGCGAAAGCGCTGCATCGCCGCGGCCTGCCGGTGCTGCGCTTCAATTTTCGCGGCGCTGGTTCGAGCGAGGGCGAGCACGATCGTGGAATCGGCGAGCAAGATGATGTGCGCGTAGCGCTGGATTACCTGTCAGCGGAATTTCCCGGCGTGGAGATTCTGCTCGCCGGGTTCAGCTTCGGTTCGGTGGTCGGTCTGCGAGTAGGCTGCGTGGACGGCCGCGTCGCGGAATTAATCGGTCTGGGACTTCCGGTGGATAAATCTGACCTGACCTACTTGCGCGAATGTACGAAGCCAAAGCTTTTCGTGCAGGGCGGGTACGATCAGTTCGGCTCGCGCGCTAATGTCGAAGCACTTTTTGACACCGTGCCGGAACCCAAGCGCCTCGTCGTTATCAATGGCGCCGACCATTTCTTCACGGGCCAGCTCGATAAAGTCGCCGCCGCAATAGACGCGTGGCTCGACGAACAACATCCGCGCGCTTTTGCGCTTCCCGCGAACCCCTAGCTTCGCTGTTCGAACAGCTTCATGAATTGCTCGCGAGACGCGGGTTCAATGCCAATAAGCTGCAGATTTGCCCTCACGTGCGGCACCTGGCTCATGCCGACCAGAGCGGTCGTAAGTCCGGGAACCGAGCGCGCAAACTGCAAGGCGAGCGAGGCATTGTCCTTCAATCCCAACGCGCTATTAACGAAGGCCGGCAAATTTTTCGTCAACTGCCCTTGCAGGAGCGCCGCGCTGGTGACGAGCGCAATGCTCGCCGCGCGCGCCGCTTGCACCATCGGCACGGCGCGCCCTTCGACCAATTGATTCGGACGCGTCAGCGCTTCGGGCATCGCCAGATTGAACGGCAATTGCACGAAACGGAAGTGGTGATCGTCGCCGGCCACCTCTTTTGCGATCTGCACCATTTCCGCGAGTGATAGAAATCCCGCCGCCTTGGGATCCTCGCGAAACGAGTTCCAAGTCGCCATCCCGTACGCGCGAATCTGTTTCGACGCGACGGCGGCTTCTAAAAACAAGAAGGCTTCGCGAACGCGCCGGCGAAATTCCTCCGGCGGCACCTCGCTCAATTGCGTCTCGGGGTTGTGCAGGTAGAAAACGTCTATCGTATCCACGCCCAAATTCCGGCGGCTGCGCTCCAGTTGGTCGGCTATGTAGCCTGGCGCCATGCAGTGGCAACCGGCGGCAATATCTTCCACGCGAAATACTCCGCGCTCCAGAAATTCGTGCGAGAAATACGTGTTCGGGTCTGCCGGCATCTCTCCGTCGGGCGTCAAGAACCCGGCCTTGGTGCAAATCATAATTTCGTCACGCCCGTAACCTTTGCGGAAAAGCTCGCGTAGCGCCGCGCCCACCGCCCGTTCGCTGCGTTGGAACCGGTAATTAATGGCTGAATCCACCACGTTGATGCCGCCCTCGATCGCAGCGACGACGGCGTCGGTGTAAGCGCCGTCGGTGGCGTCGTCGGCTTCGCCCAGGTATGTCCCGATTCCTATCGAAGAAAGCACCAGGCCGCCGCGAATTTCGCGGAAGTGGCCGGCGGCCGCCCGTCCTTGAAAGCGCGCCGCGTACCGCAAAGTGCCTTCCGCAGTAGCGGATCCGGACTTGCGCTCGTCATTTAGTGGCGCAGCGGATGACATGAGGCCTCTCTTGGCTGGAACAAAATTGCATTGCGCGCAGTATAGCAGAACCGCCATCCTGCTGCGTTTCGCGCCAGGCTGCGCAAGGTCAACCCGCTACTTCGTCCGGGGGCGCGGCCGGCGATAAACCCTGCGCGTCAATCAGTTGGCGCGCTTCGAAGCGCAAACTCGGCAAACGCCGCAAGAAAACCGCGCCCCCCACGATCGAGCCGAGCCCGCCAATCGCTACCGTCCAAGGCGCGCCGAACTTGTCTGCTATAGCTCCGGCCAGCAGCGAACCGATCGGCGCCATGCCCATGAACATCATGGTGTACATGGCCATGGCCCTGCCGCGCAATTCATCGGGAACCATCGCCTGGATCAGGGTGTTGGAGCTGGACATCTGCAACATCACGGCATAACCGACCGGAACCAGCAACGCCACCGACAGCCAGAACGACTTGGAGAACGCGAAAAGGATCAGCGAAAGTCCGAAGCCCGCAGCCGAGACTCCGATAACGCGCCCCAGTCCTTGTACTCCGCGGCGAATTGCCAGAGTCAGCGCGCCCAGTAGAGCTCCGACTCCGGTTGAGCCCATCAGAATGCCGAGGCCGTGCGCGCCGCTGTGCAGGACGCGGTCGGCGAAGATCGGCATCAGCACGGAGTATGGAACGGCGACGAGGCTGACCAATCCGATCAAGAGCACGAGCGCCAAGATCGGTTTGGTGCGGCGAACATAGCGGAATCCTTCCGCAATGTGCTCGAACGGAGAGGAGTCTTTCGACGCGGTGCGCAGCGGACCCAGTTTCATCAGCAGCAGGCCGATGATTACGGCGATATAGCTCACGGCGTTGGCGAAGAAGCACCAGCCTTCGCCGATGCGCGCCACCAGGATACCGGCAATAGCCGGGCCGATCACGCGGGCGCCGTTAAACATCGAGGAGTTCAGCGCGATGGCGTTCATCAAATCCTCACGCACAACCATCTCGATCAGGAAGGATTGCCGCGCCGGAACGTCGAAGGCGTTCACTACGCCGAGCAGCGCGGCGAGAACGATGATTTCCCAAACGAGCACGACGCGGAGCAATGTGAGTGCGGCGAGAATGAACGCCAGAATCATCGAGGCTATTTGCGTGCCGATGACCACGCGATGGCGATTCCAGCGGTCGGCGGCCAAACCTCCGAGCGGCGCGAACAGGAAGATGGGTATTTGTCCGGCGAAGCCGACGACGCCGAGTAACAGAGACGATCCGGTGATGCGGTACACCAGCCAGGCCTGGGCGATATTTTGCATCCAGGTGCCGATGAGCGAAATCATTTGACCGCTGAAGAACAACTGGAAATTGCGGTGACGCAGCGAACGGATCAGATCGCGAAAGCGGGAACGATTTTCCGGCGCCGGGAGGGGAGAAACGGAAGTGCCAGCGATGGCCATCGTGCCAATTGTACGATGCAAAGTGCGCGGCATTCGTTTCGATTCCGCGGCGCGTTCACTGCGCGGGACGCGGAGGAATCCTCGCTTCCTGCGGGCTGGAGAGCAGGCGGCTGCAGGCGCGCAGCATGCGGCGGTACGGCCAGACTTTGTCGCGAAAAAGAATTTCACCGTCGCGCGGCTTGGAATAGAACCAGCGCGCAATCAAGGATAAATGTTCCGGCAATTGGGGAGGCGCGGAGCGCAGTCCATAGCGCGAGCGCCAATCCGCGGAGCCTTCTGAAGACGCGGAATTTCGCTGCGGCGGCGGTGGCGCGGGACTTAGGGCTTCCGGTGCGGCGGTGTCCGCGCCGGGTTCCACTTCGCGTTCGAGTTTTTCTCTCAAGATGGCTTCCACCGAGCGGGGCTCGCTGGAAATATCAGCGAAGCGGAGGAAAAGAGGCTCAGCGAGCAAGCCGCCGCGCACCGGAAACACGGCGATGGTCTGAGGTTCGGCGGAGCGCTGCAGAATCACGACGTCCAGTTCTTCGACGCGCCGCGCGACGTCCGGCATTGCGCGCAGCGCCGCAGAAACCTTATCTAGACGCTTGTGCAACGCGGCCGCGCGTTCGAAATCCAGCGCGTCACTGGCCGCGGCGCGCTCGCGGGCCAATTCTTCGGTGAGCGAAGCGCCGGAAGATTCCAGGGTTTGCAGGACGCGGCCGACTTCCACGTCATATTCTTCTTTCGTGCAGCCGGCGAAGCACGGCGCGAGGCACATTTTCATTTCCGAATACATGCAGCCGGGATATTCGGGATCGCGGCGGATTTTTATCTGGCAGCGGCGGGTCTTGAAGAGGTCGAGAAAACCTTCGCTGAAATCCTCCGCGAGACGGCGGGTAGCGAAGGGGCCGAAGTAGAAGCCTTCGTCGCCGCGAATTTGCCGCGTCACGTAGCAGCGGGGGTAGGCGTTGCGCAAATTCACTTTCAGCATGGCGGGAGGGCGCAAACGCATCAGGTCGCGATAGCGGCTGGGAAAAAGCGCGCGGGCATTTTCATAGAATGCGAAGGTTTGCTCGAATTTCGAACCGGTAACGCGGTAGCGGATGCGCCCGGCGACTTCGCGGAGATTCAAGGCTTTGGATGCGGATTCTGGCTGGCTCAGAAGGCGCTCGGCGGCGCGGCGAATGTCCGCGGTGCGCGCGAGATAGGGCTGCGCGCCGGGTGCGCGCATCTCCAGTAGGAAGATGCCTGGGCGGGCGGGAAGCGCCGAGAAGAAATCGGCGTCGAAATCGGCGAAGAATTCCAGCGCGCAGTCGAGGTCAAGCATCGGTACGAGGATACACCGGGTGGCAGTCGAATGTGATGGATGGCGAATGGTGAGGCGCGATTCGTGAGTTGTGATTTGTGGTCCGCGCCAGGCGACCGTCGAAATGCCGTTTAGAAGCATTCGTGTTGCGATTAGAATTTGGTTTGACGTTTATTTTCATGGAGTTGCGCGGGATTTTGAATGAGGTGTTGTTGCGATTAGAACGGCTTGCGCGAGTGCGCAGGCGAGCAGGGTGGACGTTTGGATTGATGTCAGCGACGCCGTCGTTCGCCATGTGCTTTCCTTCCTTCGAGGCAACAGAAGCTCGACTTTATTATAACATTATAGTTAATGTTGGGCAAGCGGGATACCGGCGAAGATCGTATGTATGTGCAAGGCAGAAGCCGCAACCCATTCATTTTGAGCGACTGCTCGTTCGTTGTGGTTTGAAAAGGCGTGAATTATTCGTACCGCAGCGCGACTATCGGATCGACGCGCATGGCGCGGCGCGCGGGTATGTAGCAGGCGAAGATCGCGACGAGGACTAGCAGAGCTGACACGGCGGCGAACGTTGCGGGGTCAGCGGAGCTGACGGAAAACAGCAGGCCCGACATCAAGCGCGTAAGTCCGAAAGCCGCGATCATTCCGATAACGATCCCGGCGAGCGCGATTTTGCCTCCCTGACCGAGGACCATGCGAAGAACGTCGGCGCGCTGCGCTCCGAGCGCCATGCGCACGCCGATTTCGTGAGTGCGCTGCGCGACGGAGTACGAAATCACGCCGTAGATTCCGATGGCCGCGAGAATCAAGGCGAGGGCGCTGAAGAGTCCGAGGAGCAGTAAGGTGAGGCGCGGCGCGGAAACGCCGTCGCTGACGATCTTGTCCATCGTGGCGATGGCGAAGACGGGCTGATCTTTGTCCACGCCGGCGACGACGCCGCGAATTTCCGAAGTGAGCGCGGACGGATCGCGTGGCGATTTCACGAGCAAGTCCATGTCGCTCTCGGGGTCCTGTTGCAGCGGAGCGTAGACTTCGAGACGCGGCGGGTTCGCCAGTCCGTACATTTTGGTGTCGCCAACCACGCCGACGACAGTGACCCACTTGGGTGGCGTGTTCGAAGCGGGGTTGAAGCGCCCCCACATGAATCGCTTGCCGATAGGATCGTCGTTAGGCCAAAACTGGCGTGCGAGTTTGTCGTTCACAAGTGCGACCGCGGGAGAAGTTTCGTTATCGGCCTCGGCAAACGTCCTGCCACGCTCGAGCACCATTCCGAGCGTGCGAATGTAATCCGCGCTGATCGCGTGAGTGTCGGGATGAGGGAAGCTTCCGGGCTTGGGCAGCGCCATGCCTTCGATGGTGATGTCCGTGCGACCGTGACTATCGGTGAGGGGAACATGATTTCCCAGCGCGGCGCTTTCCACGCCAGGCAGAGCGCGGACGCCATCGAGCACTTGCCGCCAAAAACTGATCACGGCAGGATCTTTGGAGTAGCGTTGGGAACTCAAATACATTTCCATGGTCAGGACGCGCTCGGGCTGGAAACCCGGGTTCACGTTGACCAGCCGATAGAGGCTCTTTAGCATCAGTCCCGCGCCGGCTAGCAGAACCAGGGCGAGCGAAATTTCGGCGACGGCGAGAATTCCGCGCAGGCGGTTTTGCGAGGCGCCGACGCTGGCCGTCCGGCCCCCTTCCTTGAGTTCGCCCTGCATATCGCGCTTGGCCCAGTGCATCGCCGGAGCCATGCCGAACACCAAGGCGGCAAACACGACGATGCCCGCGGTAAACAGGAGTACCGCGTCGCTCAAGGCGATACTGGCGCCCATGAGCGTACCCTGAGGAATCAGCCGCGCGATAACGCGAATTCCGCCAAATGCGAAAGCGAGTCCCAACGCGCCTCCAAGAAAAGCCAGGACGAAACTCTCCGTGAGCAGCTGGCGAATGATGCGCGAGCGGCTGGCGCCGAAGGCCATACGCAGCGCAATTTCCTTGCTACGGGCCGCGCCACGAACGAGGAACAGATTCGCCACGTTCGCACTGGCGATGAGCAGGACAAACATGACCGCGGCGAAGAGGACAAGAATCTCCGTTTGCAGGTTGCCGACAAAAGCGTCGCGAATCGGGCGCAACCGGACGCCGAACTGGTCATTCTCGCCGGGATACTCCTTCGCCAAGTTCGCCGCGATGCTTTCCATTTCGGCGCGGGCCTGCGCGAGGAACGTGCCTGGAGCGAGCCGCGCCACGACGGTGCTGTCGCCGCGTTGACCTCTCTCCGTCGCACTCGGATTGTTGGTGGCCCACACGCCGATGGGCAGCATGACATCAATCCTGTCCAGCGAGCGGTAATTGGGCGGCAGCACACCGATGATCACAAAATCGTTTCCATCGAGCGTAATCGAGCGGCCGAGTACGTCGCGGTCAGCGCCAAAGTGCGACTGCCAGAGCTGATAGCTGAGCAGCAAGACGCGCTGGGTTCCAGACTGTCCCTCTCCTGGCGCGAAATCGCGGCCCAGAAAGGGACGCACACCTATCATGGAGAGAAAATTCGGCGAGACGCTGTCGCCTTGTATGTTCTCCGGCTGGCTCACGCCGGCGCCCGCAAGGTTGAAACTTACTTGCTCGACATAGGCCATTTGCGAGAAGGAGCGGCTTTGCGCGCGCCAGTCGAGAAAGTTGGGATACGAAACGCTGACGTTGCCTACTCTTGGAGTCGTTTCATTCAGGACGACCAGCTTGGACGCGTCGTGATAGGGCAGCGGGGCCAACAGGACTCCATACACAAATGAATAAATCGCAGTGTTGGCGCCGATGCCGAGGGCGAGCGTGAGAATGGCGACGGCGGTGAAGCCAGGAGACTTGCGCAGCATGCGCAGTCCGTAGTGCAGGTCCTGAAGGAGAGTGTCGATGAACAGCATCCCTCTCTCGGCACGATAATCTTCCTTGACTGCCTCGACTGCGCCGAACTTCAGAACCGCCTGGCGGCGCGCCTCAGCCGGAGGCAAGCCGACACGAAGATATTCGGCAGTCTGCAGAGCGATGTGCCCCTCAATCTCCTCGTTCAGCCGTCCGTCCTTTGGCCGCCGGTCCACGAAGTTCGTCAGACGCGCAAGGAACCGCCGCATAGGCCTCATGACAAATCCTTCGCTTTCACTTCGAAGAAGCGGCCGATGATCGCCGCGGTTTGTTCCCAATCTCGTGTCTCGGCTTGCAACTGCTTACGTCCGTCCTTCGTGAGCCGATAGAAACGGGCCCTGCGATTATTCTCCGAGGCCCCCCACTCCGACGCGATCGCGCCTTCCTGCTCCAACTTCAACAGAACGGGATAAAGAGTGCCTTGATTCACGGCGAAAACGTCCCGGCTAATCTGCTCGATGCGCCGGGCGATCCCGTAGCCGTGCAGAGGCCCCAGGACGTCGAGAGTTTTGAGGATCATCAGCGCCAACGTTCCCTGCATGACGTCCATTTTTTGTTTCATGCGTTCTCTCTTGAGATGGA
Source organism: uncultured Acidobacteriota bacterium (assembly GCA_963804655.1). Lineage (GTDB taxonomy): Bacteria > Acidobacteriota > Terriglobia > Acidiferrales > UBA7541 > Palsa-295. The sequence continues at coordinate 285,986 of CAWDRE010000009.1, forward strand.
CATTTTGGTTTCCAACAGGAAGGATGCCACACCTTCTTTGGGAAAGCAACAGGGCTGCGCCCGCGTTTCGGAAAGTCTGCCGGAGGGATTGGGTCGCCCAGCGGGAGCAGTGGAATGGCCGGTTCGGATGGACGGAGGGGATTTGATGGCTCAGCGGGCAAGGGCGGGAGCATTACGGTGACGTATGATCCGCAGGCTAAGCCTTATTTGGCGTCGCTGCACCTTTCGAACCAGGGCGGGCCGGCGCCGGTTTTCCTGGAAGCAACGGTGGGGCCGTTGTGGTGACTTGAAATCGTCACGGATTTTTTGGATGCGGTCGGATTTGGGTCAGGTGCAGTTGATTGTGCCGCGGCATTTTGTTGAGCCGCAGCGGCAGATTATTCGCTCGCCATTTTTAGCGAATTGGTAGTCGAAGCCCAGTTCTTCGCCGGTACGGATCTGGCGCAGGCTGAAGAGCCAGAGGCGGCCGCGGAATTTCTTCAGGCGGAGGTTGGGATCGCAGGCGTGATTGATCAGTTCGGCGCCGGAGCCGCCTACCGCGCCGTCAATCGTCCAGTAAGGGTCCAGCCGGGCGAGGTAGTGCTGCTTGCGGCTTCTGCCGGGCGAGCCATGGATGAAGCGCCGGCGCGCCTCCGCGCGGGCAATTTTTTCGCCGGCGTATTCGATGATTTTGCGGCCAGCGGGAATGTTCTGCGCGGCGCGCACGCCGAGGCGATGGATTCCGGAGCGGAAGACGCGAAGTTTGTAGGGGCAGGATCGGGAAATGCGCTGCTGGGCATCGTGGGAAAGCCGGAGGATTGACGCGGTGTTCATCGCAATGGAAGTGAGGGCGAGGCTGCCGCCGATTTAGCGGAACGAGCGGAAGCCTCGCAGACTTGGTCTTTGACGAGCCGTTTTATTCCCGGCCGAAGCGCGGACAGCGTGAAGAAATCAAGCGAAGGAACGCCCCGGATATCGGGTGGCTGCGCTTATTGTAGTTCGGTAATTTTCTGCAAAGTTACAGTCTTCGCCAATTTCTTCGACTTGAGTTTTTTGGTCGCTTTTTTCTTGGATGCCATGGTTTCTCTCCTCTGGTTTGGATTGCCCGTCTGGGCGGCTGCGCATTTATACGCAAATCACGTGCCAAGTGTCCAGCCGAATGAGCGGGGAGGCTAAAGCGCTCAGAATGCGGACGATTCCGGTCAACAAACGTTCCCGCCCTTTCCACGAGCCCGCAAGGGACGCTGAAAAAATCAACATCGGTTGAAAAACTCAACGCCGGGCTCCGCTCGCCGGCGAGAACGGGCTTGAGCCATGTACGCTTGCTGCGGGATCAAGCACCGCAACTCGAAAACACGCGGGAAATGCACCCGCAAAAGGAAAGGCGCTGCGCGCCGACTTTTCACGGCACTTCCGCGCCGGGCTGGGATTGTGTCGCGCGTACGGCGCGTTGAACGATGCAGAAACTTCCTAGCCCGCGGCTGGCATTGAGTCTTTGTGTTTGCAAATATAATCGAGGGCGGTTTCTCTGCTGCGGAAGCTGCCCGGCGCGATTTTTTTGGCTGGAATGTGATCGAAAACGTGGCTGACGAACTCGATGAGCAGCTGCCGGGCGCGATCGTCGAGTTGCGCTTCTTCGCCTGGCATGACCGCCAGGACGTTGTGATCCACTTGACCGTCCTCGATTTGTTCCATCAGGGCGAGGGCTTCACACTCCACGATGTGGCCGGTCTCGAGCGGCGCTTTCGTGAGGACGAAGCAGTCCACGTTGTCTCCATCTTCGGCTGTGGTATTGAGGATAAAACCGTAGGGAAACGGATAGGCTCGCGAGACTTGCGCGGCGCTTAGCCATCCCAAAGTCTTTTCGTGATGGGAGTTTTTGACGCGCGACCCGGCTTCGTTTTGAATGAATACTCTCATCGGCGATCTCTTGCCGCTCGTGCCGGCGCGAGGCTATTGGTAGCTCGGCACTAATCGTAACGCGGTACGACCATGGGCTCGACGCGCATCGCGCGGCGGGCGGGAATGTAACAGCCCAGCGCGGCGACGGCAACGAGAATCAGCGAGGCGGAGACGCCGGCGAGAGGATCGAGGCCGAGATGGCTGCTAGTAGCTTTTCAAGACCCAGGCGGCGATAACCAGGCGCTGAATTTCGCTGGTGCCTTCGTAGATTTCGGTGATGCGCGAATCGCGATAGGCGCGTTCGACGGGATATTCGCTGCTGTAGCCGTAGCCGCCGTGGATCTGGATGGCTTTGTGGGCTACGCGGGTGGACATTTCGCTGGCAAAAAGCTTGGCGATGGCGGCTTCCATGGAAAAACGCGCGCCGGAATCCTGTTTCCAGGCGGCGCGGCGGACGAGCAGGCGGGCCGCTTCGATTTCGGTGGACATATCGGCGAGCATGAATTGAATGGCCTGAAAATCGGCGATGGGATGGCCGAAGGCCTGACGCTGCTTGGCGTAGCTTAGCGCGGCTTCGAAAGCGCCCTGGGCGATGCCGGTGGCTTGCGCGGCGATGCCGATGCGGCCGCCATCGAGAGTGGAGAGCGCGACTTTGTAGCCTTCGCCTTCTTCGCCGATGCGGTTGGTGGCGGGAACTTCGCAATCGCTGAAGGCGAGTTCGGTGCAGGCGGTGGCGTGGATGCCGAGCTTTTTTTCTTCCTTGCCGACGGCAAAACCCGGCGTGCCTTTTTCTACGACCAGCGCGGTGATGCCTTTCTCGCCTTTTTCAGGCTGCGTATTCACGTAAACGATGGCGGCATCGGCCGCGCCGCCGTTGGTGATCCAGGCTTTGGTGCCGTTGATTACGTATTTGTCGCCCTGGCGGACTGCTTTGGTGGCGAGCGCCGCGGCGTTCGAGCCCGCTTGCGGCTCGGTTAACGCGTAGCAGCCGATCTTTTCGCCGCGCGCGTACGGCAGGAGGAATTTCTTTTTTTGGTCGTTGGTGCCGAAACGGTGGATGGGGTCGCAGTAGAGCGAGTTTTGCACGGAGAGGATGACGGCCGTGGAGGCGCAGACGCGCGCGATTTCTTCGATGACGATTGCGTAACTGATGTGGTCCATGCCGGAGCCGCCTTCGTTTTCGGGGATGGCGACACCGGTGAGGCCGAGCTCGGCGGCTTTCTGGATCAGGGCGCGGGGGAATTTGCCGGTTTCGTCGTTTTCCTTGGCTAGCGGCTTTACTTCGGCCTCGGCGAATTCGCGGACGCTTTTTTGCAGGAGCTGCTGTTCTTCGGTGAGTTGCAGGTTCACGCTTTGCTCCAGGTGAAGAACTTCACGACGCAAGTTCGTGCTTTCATTGTAGCTGCAGTGCGCGGTGCCGGAATAGGACAGCACCATTACCAGGAATACAATTTGGTGCCAGGCTCCGGCTTATTAGTTATTCCAATTTCGCGTAGAACGCTTGCGAATTTGACGGCGAGAAGGATGGCGGCCCCCAACGAAGCACAGCCTACGATGACTAGAAGGATGTTATTGGAGGAATCGAAAACGCGATGTTTGAGGCCGGCAGTGACGAGCATTCCCGCTTCGAACGATAGCCCGATAATTAAGAATAACCCGCGCCTGCCGTCGCCTCTTCTTTGAGTTGTTCCAGGAGTCGTCATGTAAGTCTCCATCAAACGCAATGTTATTACGGCGATCTCAGCGCCACGCTCAATTTTTCGTAGGTGGTGGCCAGGTCTTCTGGTTCGATGCGGGTTTCGCCTACGACGGTCATGAAGTTGGCGTCGCCGGGCCAGCGCGGCAGGACGTGGAGGTGGAGGTGGCCTGCTACTCCGGCGCCTGCGGCGCGGCCGAGGTTCATGCCGAGATTATAGCCGTGAGGGCGATAGATTTTTTCCAGCGCGGACTGCACGCGCTGGGCGAGCTGCATCATTTCCGCGAGAGTTTCCGGGTCGGCCGAGCTGAGTTCCGCGATGTGGAGGTAGGGGACGATCATAACGTGGCCGGTGGTGTAAGGATAAAGATTGAGGATGATGAAATTCTTTTTGCCGCGGAGGACGATCAGAGTTTTGGCGTCATCTTTGGCGGCGAGGGCGGCGCAGAAGATGCACTCGTCGTCCTTCTTAACATCGGCGATGTAGCGATAGCGCCAGGGCGTCCACAAATAATCCATCCCGCTCAGCCCCTGCTCAACTCTGAGCGCCGTGATCGGGCGAGCCGGAAGCGGCGCCGGCGGAGCGCGGATTATTGACGTAGTCTTTCAGTTCCTTGCTGGGCTTGAAATAGGGGATCTTCTTGGGCGGGACTTCCACTTTGGCGCCGGTTTTGGGGTTGCGTCCGGTGCGCCCGCGGCGCTGGCGGGTGCGAAAGCTGCCGAAACCGCGAATTTCGATTTTATCGTCGGCTTGCAGCGCGGCGATAATGCTCTCGAAAATGGTTTCGACGACCGCCTCAGATTCCTTGCGCGGCAGTTCGGTGACGCGGGTGACCTCTTCGACGAGTTCCGCCTTCGTCATCGTGTGTTCTTTGTTCGCGTGCTCTCCGGCAACATCTGCCATGGGTGAGAGCCTCCTCGTTAAGATTTCGGGTGGAACAGGGCCTCGTGCGGGCTGGGGCGGGTCTCCGCATGTCCTTGCATATCACCAATCTACCACGGCGTAAATGATTTTCCCGCAGAGGAGAGAAATTTCCCCGGGGCCTCGCCCCCGAAGTTCCCGGGCAAATCCCAAGCTAGGACGATTGCCGCTTGGCCATGATCGCATCGCCGATAGTAGCCGTGGGCGAAGATTTCTGCGGCCGGGCGGCGGTCGAGCGGAAAGTTTCAATCTCCTGGCGCTCCACTTGTTTCTGCGCGGCGCGGTAGCTCAGGCTGATTTTGTGCTGCTCGGGCTCCAGACGCAAAATCTTGAAGTCATATTCGGTGCCGGTGGCGAGCACGGCGGTGACGCGCGCGCCGCGAGCGGGCTTTTCCTTGTCGCGATCGCCTTTCGGGCGACGTTCCTCGATTTCCGAGACGTGGCAGAGGCCTTCGATGCCTTCCGCGAGTTCAACGAAGGCGCCAAAATCGGTGGTACGCGCGACTTTGCCTTTGATGATGTCGCCGATTTTGTGGTCGGTGAACCAATTTGCCCAGATGTCTTTGAGCTGCTTGATGCCGAGGGAAAGGCGGCGATTCTGGGAGTCCACTTTGAGGACTTTGGCCTCGACGGTGTCGCCCTTTTTGAATTTTTCGCTGGGATGTTTGATGCGCTCGGTCCAACTGACGTCACTGATGTGGATCAAGCCTTCCATGCCCTCTTCAATTTCGACGAACGCGCCGAAATCGGCGAGGTTGCGGATGCGACCGGTGATGACGGTGCCCACTGGATATTTTTCCGCCGCGGCTTCCCAGGGGTCGGGCAAAGTTTGCTTCAGGCCGAGAGAAATGCGGCGCTGATCCGTTTTCACTTCGAGAACCACGACTTCTACTTCATCGCCTTCCTTCACGATCTTGGAAGGATGCTTGGTGCGTTTGGACCAGCTCATTTCGCTGACGTGCACCAGGCCTTCGACGCCGGGTTCGATCTGCACGAACGCGCCATAGTCGGTGACGCCGACGATCTTGCCTTGCACGCGCGTGCCAACCGGGAAACGTTCCGGAACTGTGGCCCAGGGATCGGGAAGTAATTGCTTGCGGCCGAGCGAGATGCGCTGCTTGTCCTTATCGAATTTGAGGATTTGGACTTCGAGTTCGTCGCCGGCTTTGACGATGGAGGAAGGATGCGGAACGCGTCCCCAAACCAAATCACTTACATGTAGAAGCCCGTCCATCCCGCCGAGGTCCACGAAGACGCCGTAATCGGTGACGTTTTTCACTTTGCCGGTGATGATTGAGCCTTCGGAGAGCGAGGCCATGAGCGTATCGCGCTTGGATTTCTGGTCTTCTTCGAGAATGGCGCGGCGGCTGACGACTACGTTGCCGCGCTTGCGGTTCAATTTCAGGACGCGGACGTCAATGTCTTTATCTTTCCAGCCGTCCAAATCGTGCACCGGGCGCAATTCGATCTGCGACGCGGGGAGGAAGGAGCGCACGCCGATGTCCACAACCAAGCCACCTTTGATGCGCTCGGTGACTTTGCCGGTGATGGTGGCGTGCTCGCGATAGGATTTTTCGATGCGTTCCCAAACGCGGCGGCGATGCGCGCGGACATGGGAGAGCAGAACGTAGCCATCTTTTTGGGAATGCAGGCGCTCGACTTCGATGGTTTGCCCGGCGCCGAATTCGATGGGGCTGCCGGAATCCACGAACTCCTGCGCGGGGACGAGGCCTTCGAACTTGCCGCCGACGTCCACGATCACGCCCGCGTCGGTGACGGCGAGGACGCGCCCGTCGAAAATTTCGCCTTCAGCGGCGACCGGTTCCGGCACCGCGAACTGGTCCATCAATTGGTCCATCGTTTCGGTGGATTCAGCTGTTTCGACTGGGTCGCTAGCTTCGGGAATTTGAATCTCCGCCGTGATTTCGGCGGTGTCGGCAATTGCGGCTTGCGCGGGAGGCGTTGACGAAGTTTCCGTGGCTACGGCGGCGGCTGCGCCGGCGTTCATTTCCGCGGGCTCCGCGGATTCTTCGGCGAGAGGCGCTTCCATGGTCACCGGTTCCTGCGCGCGCGCGACTGCGGCGGCGGCTCCGCCGGAGCTGGAACTAGCGTTGGCGACCACGCTGGAGCCGTTATGCGGCTCGGAGATCGCAGCCGAACTTTCCCCAGGAGGATCTGTCTGGATGGATTCAGCGGTTGAGGTGGGATTGCTGGGATCGTGTTCGGGTGACATTGGGGAGCGGCCTCCGTACGGATTCGTGCCCTGCTACCGAGAGTCAGAACTCGGCTACTCCACCCACTGGGGTTTGGAGCAAAGAAGGGGAAAGAGCGCCCACGCTAGACGTTCTTGTCAGGAGGATGATACCCGCGCGGTTTGCGGGTTGTCAACAAACCATCGAATAAAAGGCATACGTACAGTGAAAGTAATAGTTCAAATCAATGTTACATAGCGATGAGCGGAACATTGTGTTTCATCGAAGTACAACAAGGCGAGCCATGCATCGTTTCGGTCACACGTTTTCTGGATCTCGCTCCCACCGTGGCGGATTCTGCTTTATGTACACGCGTACTGCCCGATGCTCTTTTGCGCTGCGAATGACGTGGTCCCAATAGTTTCTTTGCCAGACGGGTTCGCCAGTTCGGCCAAGGGTGCAATTGACCTCGAGCGCCGAGAGTGATTTGAAGGCTCGAACGATCTTGCCGAGGGTGATGGCACAGGAGGTAGGGGCGCTGCTTGCTGCGCCCCTGCTTGGCGAAGGCGTCATGATTCTGATGATGCCGTGGAAATGATTCGGCATGATTACGAAATCCAGAAAGGCCACGCTGGGAAACCGCCAATCGGGGTCGAGCCAAACACGCCTTACTGCTTCGCCGGCGGGATTGAGAATTACGTGATCATTTTCGATTCGGCTCAGTATTCGTTTCTTGCCGTGCGTGCAAATCGTTACGAAGTATGACCCGGGTTGGCTGTAGTCGAAACCTTTCAGGCGGATCGAACGGCGGTCGTATTGGGGCGTGTCGGTCATGTTTCATTTAAACCGGGGCGCAGCAAGCAGCGCCCCTACGGACCCTTTTCATTATGCGTTGCTAACACGGTGATTTGCGCAGCATGTGGCTTTTTTTAATGGGAACGCCCGGCGTGGCGGATTTCTTTGCGGTAATCGGGGGCGGACATTTCTACGGTGCGGCACATTTCGTAGAGGCGCGAGCGGATGCGTTTGCCGACGCGTTCGGTGAGGGAGTCTTCGAGGGTTGGCTGGCGCATCCCGGCGATGCGGGGAGCTGGCGCGGCGGCGGGGGAATTGGTTGAGGCGGAATCCGCGTCGAGGAAATTGGTGGTGAGCAGCGTGACGCGCTTTTCGTTGTAGCGTGTATTCAACACGTGGCCGACGGTTTCGAGCGCCCACGGCGATGGTTTGCTGGAACCGACATCGTCGAGAACCAGGATTTCGGTTTTCAGCACCGGCTCGAGTACGCTCATTTCGGTGGCCTGGCTTTCCGTGTTGTAACTATCCTGAATGGCTTTGAGCAGCTCGCGATAATCGTAGAAGAGGCCGCTGTGTCCGCGGAGGACAATCGTCTTCATCGCGGAGACGGCGAGATGCGTCTTGCCGACGCCGCACGGACCCATCAGCAGCAAGCCGTGTTCGCCGCCTGCGGCGAGCGGAAATTCGTTGGCGAAACCCTGCACGAGCAGTTTGGCCTGGGTGAGGCTGCGGTTCCAGGCGGCGAGCTGCTCGCGGCTGACGTTTTCGATGTCGTTGTCCGTTTCGTAATTCTCGAAATCGCAGTGGCGATAGCGTTCGGGGACGCGGGCGCGCTGCAGAGCCCGTTCGGTGCGATCGCCCTCGGTGCAATCGCAGGGAACGGCCCAGACCATCTTGGGTTCGCCGGCGCCGGTGCTTCCGGGGCGGTCCGCGGCGAGCGGCTGCGCGCCTTGCGTATTGCGTTCAACTACCTTCCAACCGCTGCCTTCGCATTGGGGACAATCTGAGCGTGCCATGTTGCAAGGATATGCGTGGTGGGATTTGTGCGCAAGGTCACGCGCCTGTGCAAATAGAAAGGCTTGTGGAAAGCGAAGTATTTTTGTGTGGGCGAGATTGCGATGCAGCTAGATTTTTTGGAGGGCGGGATTGCGCTCCCGCTTTAGCTTGGGCGAGGCGCGCCTCGCAGGCTTTTTGGCGAAGTTGCGATCAGTGCACGCGAAGCTTGCTTCGCGCCGGAAAGGCGTGGCGCGCCGAGGGAGTTCAGAGGCAGAGACACGCTCGCGCCGGGCGCGTGCGCAGGCCGCCTGCGTTGATTTACGGGAGTTGCAGGTCGAGCGAGTAAATTTCTTCGTTGCTGATGTCGCGCACGAGGAGGGGAGAGCCGTCCGGGGCAATGCCGGTCCAAGGGCCAAACGGGCCGTAGTAGCGGCGGAGATCACCGATTTTCGCGACCGTATCCACGTGCAAGTCGGAGAGCCGCAGACGCAGGAAGGCAGGGTCCTGCACCAGGAGCGTATCGAAGAGGATGCTTTTGCCGCCGTCGGCCCATTCCATGTAGCCGATGGGCCCAAGCCCTTTGGCGATGACCGTCCATTTGCGGCTGGCGAATTCGTAGAGCAGAAGGTCTTCGTAGTCCGCGTGAGAAGCGAGGAGATAGCGGCCATCGGGAGACCAGCGGGGACAACAGATGCCATCGGTGCCGGCGAGGGCGGCACTGCGTCGCGAGGCCACATTAAGCAGCTGGATTGATACGATTTGCTTGCCGCCTTCCACGCGCGTTTGGCCGTAGGCGATCGTGGAGCCGTCGGGAGCCCAGGTGGGATCAAGATCGGAGATTGTGCCGGAGGTCACTTGGTCGGCGGGCCCGCCAGCGGCGGGAATCAGGAAGATATTCCAAGGACGGCCCGGACGAGAGCCGGAAAAAGCAATGCGCGAGCCGTCCGGGGACCAATGCGCTAGCGTGGCGCGCAGAGAGGGTCCGGTGAGTTGCGCAGCCTCGGAGCCGTCGGCTTTGGAGCGCCAAAGAGTTTGGTCTGGGTAACGGACGAAGGTAAGCATGCGGCCATCGCGCGAGGCTTCCACGTCGCCGGCCGAAATCCCGGAAAGAAATGGCACAAATTCGCGAGACGCAGAATCGTAGCGCACCAGTTCGGCGCGCGGCTCCGCGGCGGTGACAAAAAGTCTCTTTCCGTCCTGACTCGGTGTCCCCATGTAGAAGTTAGGCGGAACCGTGGTGAGGGCGACGGGCGCGCGGCTTGCGGTCCCGAAGGACAGCCGCTCCCGCGCAGCCCATATCTTGCTCTGGCCATTGCGCTGGGTCTCGAAAAAGTAGTAGCGGCCGTCGGGTGACCATTCGCCACAACATATTTCCGGGTATTCCGTCATCTCCGTCAGAATCGGATGAAGACGTGCGCCGTTGGCTTGTGCTTCCCAAACGGTGCTTTGGCCGGTCTTCCTATCCCCGACCGAGAAACGCAAGCGTGCGCCATCCGGAGAGAAGCGCATGTGGAAGACCGGACCCGGCGCCGAAAGAAGCCTGTGCTGATCGGACCCATCTGGATCGCAGAGGAAAACATCGTGCTGCCTGGCGAAGATGATTTTGCCGCCGGGCGCCCAGGAGACGTCATCAGCCTGAATCCCAGCGACACTTTGCAAGGAGCCGGACGGCAAATCCATGATCTGCAGCGGAAAAGGGCCTTCTTTTTTGTCGGCCGCAGTGACCAGCAGCTTCGAGCCATCCGCAGAGGCGCCGCGAAGAAAGAGGCCGGGATAAGAGGAGTCCAGCGGAACGGGTGTGCCGCCAACGGAAGCAACTTCCAGGAGCGTCACGCGATCAGAGGCTTGTTCATTGAAGTAGATTTTCCCGTCGTGCAAATAAAGATTGCCTTTGCCCATTTCGTCGAACGTAATCTGAGTCGAGTCCAGAACGCGCGGCACGGCCACGGGCGAACGAACCACCACCAGCAAGCCGCCGACAACAACGGCGACCAATATGCCAGCACCAATGAGCCTGGAGCGCAGGCGCGCGAAGCGAGTGGGCGAAGAGTCAGCGACCCGGTGCAGGGGCGAGTGGCCGCCATCGTGGATCTCTTGCACCGGAGCAAGGAAACGGTACCCGCGGCGGGGAACTGTCTCAATGTAAACGGGATTATCCGCCGAGTCCCCAAGTACTTCGCGCAGACGCTTGATGGCCGTGTTCAGGCTGGTATCGAAATCCACAAAGGTGTCTGCCGGCCAAAGCGCCGCATGAAGATCTTCACGCGCCACCACCGTGCCGGCGCGCTCCAGCAACTTTCGCAGAACTAGGAAAGGCTGATCCTGAAGGCGCACCTTCGCGCCGTTTTTACTGAGCTCACCCGAATGGACATGCAATTCAAATTGGCCGAAACGGTAGCGCGGCAGAGCTGGCGGCAAGACGGTGTGTGAATTCAATGACACGGTGTTTTCGGTCGCTATTATAGACGAATCAACGCGCAGGAACGCTGTATCCGTGGTGAAAAGCCGATGTCAGAACTGGTTGTAAATGTAAGTCCGACGGTTGTTTGTGATGTCAGACATGTTCCAGAGAGAAGTCATGGAGGCACCATGGAGCTGAGGCTGCGCGCAAGCCAATTTAGACGCTCACGCTACGGTGATTCGAAGCGGGTGCCGTCATGTATCGGACAAACGTCGTCGCGCTGCTGGGAACGCTGCTGCTGTCGGTTGTGTGCGGCGCAGCCGGCCGCAGCACCGGGACAACGCAACTGTCTAGCAACGAAATGGCCATTGAACTCTACGGCGGGTATTTGGCGGTAGCTCGGGGTGGCGTAAACAATGCCGACAATTTGCGGTTTTTGCTGGATACCGGAGCAAGCAACACGGCGATCGACCGCCGAGTGGCGGAGAGACTTGGACTGCACGGCCAATCCGCTAAGGTAATCAACTTCGACAAGAACGTGGCGGTGGAATGGACGGAAGTGCAGGAACTGACCTTCGGGCCAGAGCGCATTCGCAATGTTCGGGTGCTGATCGAAGACTTCGGCTACTTGCGCTCGAGTGGGCTACATGTGGATGGTGTGATCGGCCTCGACCAGCTGCGGAGCCAGAGCTTCCTTGTTGATTACGCCAGAGAACGCGTGATGTTCGGTCCCATCGCGACGGGCGGACTGCGCGGTGTGCCCATGCGTGCAGACGCCAAGTTGATCCGGGTGGAAGTAGAGCTGGACGCGCAGCCAGTCTGGCTGGTCGCGGACACTGGCGCACGCGGAATAGTTCTTTATGAAGACACGATCAAGGACCTGCTCGTGAATTATCGCGTGGAGGGGAGAACCGGCGCAGCGAGCCTGGGCGGACCTCTCGAAAACCGCGTCGCCATTGTGCCGCGCCTTCGTCTGGGCGGCCAGGATCTTGATAGAGAAGTTGTCCTAGTCAGCGCGCCGGGAGCAAAGCGGCTCAGCGGCGTTTCGGGATATCTGGGACTGGCATCGCTCGATGCGAAACAGGTTGCTTTTAGCTTCGAAACAAATCAACTGCTTTGGAAGAAGTAGGCGAACGCGCACCTCTCGGTCCACTTGCCTGTGTAGTTCTATAAAAGGAGTCAGGAAGAAAACACTTCTTGCTCGGCTGGATTTTTTCTTGCCATCCAGTCCGCCCCGTTTGCTACCGACGCGTTTATTTGTGGATGCGGATGGCCTGGCGGGGCGTGCTGCGGACTATGGCGTTGCGGAATTTGCGGTCGTCGCCGGCGTTGAAGCCGCGGGCCATTTCGCCGCGGACGAAGTGGATGAAGGATTCCATCTGCGATTGCATTTCTCCCATTTTGTCGCGCATGTTCAGGATGATTTCGATGCCGGCGAGATTGACGCCGAGCTCGCGCGTGAGGTTCAGGATGATTTCGAGACGCTCGAGGTCCTGATCGGTGTAGAGGCGCGTATTGCCCTGCGAGCGGGAGGGCTTGAGCAGGCCGACGCGTTCGTAGAGGCGCAGAGTCTGCGGATGGAGCTTGTACAGCTCGGCCACGGCGCTGATCATGTATCCGGCTTTCGCTTTTTTTCTGGGACGCGCTACCATGGCCGTCTCCTCACACCAACGCGTGCGCGAAAATTTCGCGGCGCGGATCTTCCGGGTCGAGCTTGCCGAGTTCTTTCAGGAGATTGCGCACGCGCTCGTCTTCCGGCTTCGGAACGACGACCTGGACTTCGACAATCTGGTCGCCACGCTTTCCGGCGTTGCGCGCCGAAGGAGCTCCTTTTTCGCGCAGGCGCAATTTCTTGCCGCTATTCGTGCCGGGCGGAATGCGCACCTGCGCGCGGCCGTCTATCGTGGGGACTTCTACTTTCGCGCCGAGCGAAGCTTCCGGCACGGTGACCGGGACGACGGTATAGAGGTCGTCGCCGCGGCGTTCGAAGAAAGGATGCGGCTGAACTTTTATGACGAAGTAGAGATCGCCAGGAGGGCCGCCGTGCAGGCCGGCATTGCCACGGCCGGCGACGCGCACGCGCGAGCCGGTCTGCGCGCCGGGAGGGATGCGCACGTCGAGCGATTCCACGCGAGGGACACGGCCTTCGCCGCTGCAATTGCGGCAGACGGTATGCAGGCGTCCCGAGCCGCCGCAACGGGCGCAGCTGACCTGAAAACGCATTTTGCCGCTGACTTGAGTTACTTGCCCCGTGCCGCCGCACGTGGGGCAAACTTTTTCATCGCCGGGCTCGACACCGGTACCGTGGCAGACGTTGCAGACGTCGAGGCGCGTGATGCTGAGCTTCTTCACCGTACCGCGCATGGCTTCAGCGAAGGTGATTTCGATCTGAAATTCCAGGTCGCTGCCGGGCTCGCGTTCGTTCGCGGCGTGCGCGGCATTCTGCCCGCGGAAAAATTGGCTGAAAAGATCGCGGAAGCTGGTGCCGCTGCCCGCTTCGCCGGCGCCGCCGCCGAAATCGAAGCCGCCGAAATCGAAATGAACGTCCTGGGGCGCGCCGCCGCCGTAACCGCCGGCGCCGGGAGGCGGAGCTCCGCCCTGGCCCGGAACGTTGAATCCGAACTGGTCATACATCTGGCGCTTCTTGGTGTCTGAAAGAACTTCGTAGGCTTCCTGAATCTCCTTGAATTTTTCTTCGGCGGATTTATCGCCGGGATTCAGGTCCGGATGATATTTGCGCGCGAGTTTGCGATAGGCCGCGCGAATTTCCTTTACCGGGGCTTTGCGGGGAACACCCAGAAGCTCGTAATAATCTTGTTTGGTGGTGGTGGCCATATCGGAATGATCGTAAGTAAATCTGAGCTTGCAAATACGTAGAGGGGCGGGTCTAAGACCCGCCCCTACTATCACAGCACTTTTTGAGCGTCAGTTAGGTTTTTTCGAGTCGTCCACGTCCACGAACTCGGCGTCAACTACATCGCCTTGTCCGCCGGGCGCTTGACCGCCAGCACTGCCGGCCGGGCCGCTCGAGCCATCCGGGCCGGCCGCTCCGCCGGCTGCTGCGCCGGCTGCTTGTTGCTGTTTGTACATGGTCGCCGCGATGTTGTGCGAAGCCTTGGTGAGGTTTTCGGCGGCCGCGTTCAATTTATCAACGCCGCCTTCCGCCAGGGCACGCCGCGCTTCTTCGATCGCCGCTTCCGCCGTTTTCACGTCGGCCTCCGCGAGCTTTTCGCGGTTGTCCTTGACCACCTTCTCGGTCTGATAGACCAGGTTGTCCAGCCGGTTGCGAGCTTCCACCTCCGACAGGCGCGCCTTATCTTCGGACGCGTGGGTATCAGCTTCCTTCTTCATGCGCTCGGCTTCTTCCTTGCTCAGGCCGCTGGAAGCCGTGATGGTGATTTTCTGTTCCTTGTTGGTGGCGTTGTCCTTGGCCGAGACGTTCAGGATGCCGTTAGCGTCAATGTCAAAGGTCACTTCGACCTGCGGCATGCCGCGCGGGGCGGGCGGAATTCCGATCAGATGGAATTTTCCAAGGGAACGGTTACCGCTGGCGACCGGGCGTTCGCCCTGCAACACGTGAATTTCAACCGAGGTCTGATTATCGGCCGCGGTGGAAAATGTTTCCGACTTGCGCGTCGGAATGGTGGTGTTGCGTGGGATCAGCGTGGTCATCACGCCGCCCAGAGTTTCCACGCCCAATGAAAGCGGGGTCACGTCGAGCAGCAGGATGTCCTTCACTTCGCCGGCCAGCACGCCACCTTGAATGGCCGCGCCGACTGCGACGACTTCGTCGGGGTTGACGCCCTTGTGCGGCTCTTTGCCGTTGAAGAGGCCCTTGACGATGTCCACAACGCGCGGAATGCGAGTGGAACCGCCGACCAAAACCACCTCGTCAATTTTATCCGGGGTGATGCCCGCGTCGCTGAGAGCCTGCTTCACGGGACCGACGGTGCGCTGCAGCAGGTCTTCCATCAACTGTTCGAGCTTGGCGCGCGTCAGCTTCAGCGCCAAGTGCTTGGGGCCGGAAGCATCAGCGGTGACGAAAGGAAGGTTGATTTCCGTCTCCATCAATTGCGAGAGCTCGACCTTGGCCTTTTCCGCGGCTTCTTTCAGGCGCTGGATGGCCATGCGATCTTTGCTGAGGTCAATGCCCTGCTCTTTCTTGAATTCGGCGACGATCCACTCCATCACGCGCTGGTCAATATCATCACCGCCCAGGTGGGTATCGCCGTTGGTGGACTTGACCTCGACGACGCCTTCGCCGACTTCCAGGATCGAAATGTCGAACGTGCCGCCGCCCAGATCGTAGACCGCGATGGTCTCGTCTTTCTTCTTATCGAGGCCGTAGGCAAGCGCCGCCGCCGTGGGCTCATTGATGATGCGCAGAACTTCCATGCCCGCGATTTCGCCGGCTTGCTTGGTGGCCTGGCGCTGGCTGTCATTGAAGTAGGCCGGAACTGTGATCACCACCTTGCTGATCTTTTCGCCGAGAAAATCTTCCGCGGCGCCCTTCAACTTTTGCAGAATCATGGCCGAAACTTCCGGAGGGCTGTAGCTCTTTCCGGAAATTTCCACGCGCGCATCGTCGTGCGGTCCCTTTACGACTTTATAGGGAACGCGCTTGGCCTCTTCCTGGACTTCATCGTAGCGGCGGCCCATAAATCGCTTGATGGAATAGACGGTGTTTTCGGGGTTGGTGATGGCCTGCCGCTTGGCGACCTGGCCCACCAGACGCTCGCCGCCTTTGGTGATGGCGACGACGGACGGAGTGGTTCGCGCGCCTTCCTGGTTAGGAATAACGGTGGGCTCGCCGCCTTGCATCACGGCGACCACCGAATTGGTGGTACCCAGGTCAATACCAATAATCTTATTACTCATGGAATGTGCTCCTATCGCGTCCGACAGGCGTAGGCCTGGGACGACAGCTCGACTGCGAAGCAGATAATACACGTTGAGTGTGTTATTGTCAACATTCTTGTTGATGTCCATATACTGCTGCAAATGAGAGGCTTATAGGCAGCGCGATATGGAAATGTTGCTGGTCGCGTTTAGCCGCTCCCCATCAATGCATGGCAGACCCGCCTTCTCCCGCGATTTGTGCGGAGGCTGGCTGTGCCCGCGCGACGCAGCGCGCTTCGGAGCGATTCACAGAATGTGAAATTGAGTACGTTGTTCAATCGAACCAATTTCACAGCCCTTGGCATGCTCGTCGAGGGGGTTCGATTGAAACAGCACACGGGACACACGGCGCGGCTATATCGGCCGAATTTCGAGTTACAATTGTGGCCTCTTCTTAAACCAGGTCAGGAGGATTAGTTGAACTTGCGAACGGAGCCCTCAAACACTCGCCCGTCATCCGGCTGGCTACTCACGCTGGCGGTCGCGGCAGCGGTAATACTGGCGCCGGTGGTGGCGGCGCAAACGCCCACAGGAGTGCACGCGCACACGCGCGCGGCGTCCGCAGCGGATCCCGCGGCAGCGGCCGTGCCGATGAAATCCCTGGGCAACAAGAACGCGCCGATCACCATGGAAGTTTTCAGCGACTATCAGTGCCCATCCTGCGGCAACTTTTTTGAAAACACTTTGCGGCCGATGATCAATGATTACGTGGCGCAGGGCAAGGTGTATCTGATCCATCACGATTTCCCGCTGCAGATGCACACGCATTCCGGCGAGGCCGCGCGCTGGGCCAACGCCGCGGCGAAGATCGGAGAATTTGAGGAAGTGGACGCCGCGCTCTTTGACAACCAGGCGGCGTGGGGCGCCAGCGGCGACATCGAGAAGTACGTCGCGGCGGCGATGAGTCCCGGGGATTTCAAGCGCGTGCAGGCGATTCTGAAGCCGTGCACCACGCCTCCGCCCACGTCGCGAGTGGACGGCTCCGCACCACCGGCCGATCGTGCTTGCCCGGTGGATGCTTATATCGTGCAGGACATTATTCTCGGGTACCAGGTGCCCGTGAAAGCGACTCCGACCTTTATCGTTCGCTACAAGGGACAGAGCTATCCGGCATCTTCGGGAATCGTTAGCTGGCCGATCCTGAAGCAATTTTTCGATTCGCTGCTGACCCAATAGGCTGAGAAATTCCCTATGACAGGCAATGGTACTCCCGGCCGGGTGGCGCCGATCCTGCTGATCGTGGGACGGCTCGCGCTCGCCGGGATTTTTCTTTTTGCGGCTTACGCGAAATTGAAACCGCAGGCGGCGATGCCGTGGTCCGGCGCGTCCATTCGGACTTCCCTTTCGCTGTTTGCCATGCAGGTAGATTCCTACCAACTGCTTCCGCCGCAACTGGTGAGTCCCGCGGCGCATTTTTTGCCGTTGTTCGAATTATTTTTGGGATTGTGGCTTCTGAGCGGCGTGTGGCTGCGCTATTCGTCGCTGGTCACGACGCTGCTGTTGGGGATGTTTTTCGCGATGATGGTGCGCACCTATCGCATGGGCCTGGAGATCAATTGCGGATGTTTTGGTCCGGGCGAGCGGCTGGGACCTAAGACGCTATTGCGCGATGGTTCGCTGCTGGCGTTGGCGGTGGCGGTTACGCTTGGCGCATTTTTAATTTATCGCCGACGCGGGGAACGAGCGGCGCCGGCGGCGGCAGTTTCCACCCCCCAACGCGCGGAGTAAGTTGCGGACGTCTCCGAGCGCAACTTCGTTGAAGCCTACGTTGAGATTGTGCGGGGGCCGGTCCCGCAGAATCATCCGGGACGCAGACGGCGCGTCTGAGACCGGCCCCTACCGGGCGCTGCGCCGTTGATAATTGTCGTGCCATCCCTTGAATTCTCGCGTTCAGCCATTCCGCAATCGCCTCCAGGGATATAGAATGGCCAGTTTGTACCGGGAGGCTCGGATGCACCGTATTTCGCGCGCTGCGCTCGCTACTATATCTTTCCTCTTCGCCGTGGCTGCGATTGTTCCCTCCGCCGCTTTCGGTCAATCGGCCGCCGCTGCCGCACAGAACGGCAAGGACCTCACCCTGCAGCGGCTCTTCAGCCCGCCATTTCTTTTCGGGCGTGTGACGCAAGGAATCGAATGGGCGCCCGACGGCAAACAATTTTCATATCTCGACCGCCAGGGAGCGGGCCGAGACGCCGCGGTGGAAATGTGGACGATGAACGCCGCCAGCGGCGAGCGCAAAGTGCTGGTAAACGCCGAGACGCTGAAAAAAGTGATGCAGCCGGAAAAGGCCAAGACCACGCAAGCGACGGGCCTGGGCCGCGTACAAGCAGAAAATTATTTGTGGGCGCCGGACGGCAAGTCGCTGCTCTTCATCGGGAGCAACAGCCTGGTGCTGCTCGATCTGGCGACGATGACGCCCAAGCCGATTTTGAGCAGCGAGCAGGAGATTGAGGACCCTAAATTTTCGCCCGACTCGCGGTGGATCAGTTTTTCGCGCAACGCGAACCTTTTTGCGGTGAATATCGCGAGCGGCGAAACGAAGACGCTTACCAGCGGCGGCAGCGAGGAAATCCTGAAAGGAAAACTGGACTGGGTGTATCCCGAGGAACTCGACGCGCGCACAGCGTATTGGTGGTCGCCGGATTCTTCCAAGATCGCTTATTACGAAATGGACGAACGTCCGGTGACGCGCTACCCGATCATGGATATGAGTTCGCCGACGGGCGGCACGGAGTACACGCGATACCCGCAAGCGGGCGAAGCGAATCCGATTGTGCGCGTGGGAATTGTGGACGTCACCACTGGCGCGACGGGTGGCGCGGCGCCAGAAACGCGTTGGATGGACAGCGGCGCGAATACCGATGTGTATCTGGCGCGCGTGAATTGGCTGCCCGATAGCCGCAGCGTCGCGATTCAGCGCTTGAATCGCGCGCAAACGCAGCTCGATCTGCTTTTTTGCGACGCCGCCACCGGCAACGCGAAAACAATCCTCACCGAGACGGATAAATACTGGCTGAACATCAGCGACGATCTTTATTTTTTCTCGGACAATAAGCGCTTCCTGTGGTCCAGCGAACGCACCGGCTACCGCCATTTCTATCTCTACGAAAATTCCGGGAAGCAAATCGCGCAATTGACGCACGGCGACTGGGCGATCTCCGATCTGGGCGGTTTCGGGCCGGGTTCGGCGAATCATCCGGCGGTGGATGAAAAGCGCGGCTACATTTATTTCCTGACGAACAAGGACGATGTGCGCGAAACGCAGCTCTATCGCGTCTCGCTCAGCGATCAATCACTCACGCGCATCACGCAAGAAAGCGGCACGCATTCCGCGAACATTGCGCCGGACGCGGCCACGTTTATTGACACTTACTCAAACGTCACAACGCCGCCGCGGCAGGACCTGGAGCGAATGGACGGCACACGCGTCGGGGTGGTGAACGAGGACAAGATCGCGGAACTGGCGGAATACCGCTTATCGCCCGTGGAATTTGTGCAAGTCAGCGCCAATGACGGCACGCAACTGAACGCTTCCATCATCAAGCCTCCGGATTTTGATCCGGCGAAGAAATATCCGGTGCTGGTCAGCGTTTACGGGGGACCGCACGTGCAAGTGGTGCGCAACGCGTGGGGCGGAGCGGGTTACCTGTGGCATGAAATTCTCGCGGAAAAGGGCTACATCATTTTTTCGCTGGATAATCGCGGCTCGTGGGGCCGCGGCCATGCCTTTGAAACGCCGATCTATCATCACATGGGCAAGGTCGAATTGCAGGACCAGATCGCGGGCGTGAAATACCTGGAGTCGCTCGGCTACGTGGATCCCGCGCGCATCGGAATCACCGGCGGCAGCTACGGCGGGTACATGACGCTGGAAGCGCTCTTCAACGCCGCGGACGTTTTCAAGGCGGGCGTTGCGGATGCTCCGGTGACGGACTGGAAGCTGTACGACACGATTTACACCGAGCGCTACATGGGACGGCCGCAGGATAATCCCGAGGGATACAAGGATTCTTCTCCGGTGAACCAAGCCGCGAATATCAAGGGCAGGCTGATGCTGGTACATGGCACGGGTGATGACAACGTGCACTTCGCGAATTCAGTGGAATTGCTCAACACCCTGATTGATGGGTTCCACTACCCCGACCAATTGATGGTCTTTCCCGGACGCGGCCACGGCATCAGCGATGCGGCGTCGCGCATGCTGGTAATCCAGAGGACCTTGGAGTTTATTTTAGGTAATCTTTAGCACAGACGCAGCCAAGCAACCGTTGAAGTGCAGTACACTTCCAATATAATGCGACGGTTCGCCACGCCGGGCCTTCCCCGTGCCGCGAGCCTGCCGGGTGAAATTTGATGCGCGGAAAATACGAGCAAGAACGCAAACGCTTCTGCAGTCGTCTGTGCCTGGCGGCCGGATTTCTGGCGGTCGCGGCGTTCTCGCCGGCGATTGCGAGCGCGCAAAATGCGGTGGAGCAGCCGGCGCCGGCGCAAGTGCCGGTGATGGAAGCCGACCCTTCCGCGAAGCTGCTGGAATCAGGATATCGCCATCTCTACGAACTGAATTTCGCGGCGGCGCGCGCGGATTTCGCCGAGTACCAAAAACAGCGCCCTAACGATCCACTGGGCAAGGCTTCCGAGGCCGCGTGCTACCTATTCGAACAGTTCCATGCGCGAGGCGTACTGACTTCAGAATTCTTCGTGAACGATGCGACGTTCCTCGGCGGCGTTTCCGGCACTGCCGACCAGAACCGCAATGCCGGATTTGTGGCGGCGAATGACACGGCTCGGCAGCAGGCCAAGAAACTCTTGAAGACCAGTCCGAACGATATCCACGGACTGCTCGCGCTTACGATTGCCGACGGCATGGAATCCGATTACGACGCAATCATCATTAAGAAGCAGCTGCCGGGGCTTTCCATGATGCGGCAGGCGGAAGCCGACGCGAAGACGCTGCTGGCGATTGATCCCAGCGAGCAGGACGCGAACGTGGCGCTGGGCATGAGCAATTACGTGATCGGCAGTTTGCCGAGTTACAAGCGGGCGTTCCTCTGGTTTGGCGGGCTGCATGGCGATAAGCAGCGCGGGATGGATCAGATGGCTTCCGCGGCCGAGCACGGGCACTACCTGCAGCCGTTCGCCAAGGTGATGCTGGCGCTGGCTTACGAGCGCGAACACAAGCCGGAAAAGGCGCGCGAGTTGTTGGCGGAATTGGCCGTGGAGTTCCCGGGAAATGCGGTGTTTGCGCGCGAACTGGCTTTGGTGGATAACTCGACCTGCTGCAAACGCTGAGTCGCGACAATCTTGGGTGGGCCCTACCTACTTCGTTATGTTCTTGTTGCCGCGCTGACCGTCAAAGATTTAACACAGACGACACGGAGTCCGAAAATAGAGTGCACGGAGAATTGGGCGCGGGCCGGGCGATTGCGCGCTCGATTGGTGACTGATCGCTGATCGCCCGTCGCTCGCTGCTCGTCACTGTCTGCTTACCACTTCACGCGAACGCGGTACGTCAGGGTTGCGCTGCCGTCTTTATCTACTGGGACCTGAAACCCGATCGTGCTGGCATCGAGCTTCTCGGGCTTGAAATTCGAACTCACTACATCCCAATCGCCGCCAACTGGTTCGCGCACTTCCACGTTTACCGGGCCGTCTTTGTGGTTTCGTAGTGTAATCTCGTATTCCATTTCGTAGAGATTGCTCGCGAGCTTTTTGTAGTCCGTCTGCTTGCGTTCGCAGACGACGTCGAAGGCGTTGCCGACGTAAATCTTTACCGTTTCGTCTTTGGGGGTGTGCGAGATGCTGTCTTCGCCGACAAACTGAATGCCGCCCTTGGAATCCGCCTGGTACACGCGGACGACGCCCGCGGGCAACGGCATGCCCAGCTGGCTCTTTTGATCGTTCTTGAAGCGGTAATAGACCTTCACCGGCTCCGGAATGGCGTTGCCGATGCCCTGCGGATTGCGGTAGTAGTAGGCCTGCCCTTCAACCATCAGATATTTTTCGACTGGGACGCCCGTGCCATTGAGCAAACTGATTTGCTTCGACTCGTTGTTTTGGATCGAAGTGCGCCGCTCGAGCGAATAGAGGTGATATTCCGAAAACGTTTCTTGTTGAAACTGCGGCGCTGCCGGAGCGTTCATCGCCTTGGCGCGGACCGTGGAATCCTGGGCGACCACCGGCGTGACCTGATGAATTTCACCGGCGACTAACTGGAGTTTGGCGTTGTCGTATGCCACGCCGCTGTTGTTCGATAGCGTGACCCAGCCGTCGAGGTCGGCTGCCTTTTCGTCACGCGTTACCGTGAGGACGTAATCCGCGCTCCAGCTCATATTGCTGGTGAGGTAGGAAGCTTCGACTTTCTGCGCATTCGCGCCGCGATTATCGAGCATCCACACCAGCGTGGGACGGCTGTAGAGATTTCCCGGCAAATCCGGGAAGCGGTAGGAATCGGCGCTCATGCCCGTCACGATTTCATTGCCGACTTTCCAGACCGGACCGTTGTTATCGGAAAGCAGCAGCGCTTTGGTTTCCGTCCATTTGGTCGAGCCTGCGTCTTTTTCCGCGCGCACCAGCGTGACTTCGCGACCCACGTATTTTTGCAGCAGCTTCTGCGGGTCGAGCAGATCGTACTCGTAGTTCTGTTCGACCACGTTCAGTTTCGCGGGCTCCGTGAGCGAACGGAAATGCACCGTGGCGGGATTGATCGAAGCGGCCACGTCTTCGAACTTGAGGGGGAAGACGCCCGCGGAGAGATGGATCTGGCGGACATCGCGCACCAGCGCGACGTTCGAGTTGTACACCGTCACCGCGAGGTCCACCTGATCTTTCTCGGTGGTCGTCAGCGTTGCGGCACCGGCTTTCGCTTCATCCTGCGGTGGACGCGCTGCATGGACCTTTTGCAAATAGCCGGCCAGCGGCAGGATCACAAAAATTGCGGCCAGGGCTGCGATGCCAAAACCATTCAGTGCGCGTTTGCGCATGGGGTGTCTCCTCTGATGGATCTGTGTGACGACGTAACCGTACAGACAGTTTTCCGACGTGCTTGAGTCTGCGCCTTGTAGAACGGGTCCCGTAGCAGCATTCGGGACGCAAACAGCGCGTCTTAGACCCGCCCCTACGGATTCCCGCTTGTGCAACTATTTCGACGGACAGACTTCCCTTCCACTCTAGAACGGGCACGATTGAAATTCTTGCAGGGAAATATCCACGAGATTGCCTTGGGTTATTTCAGCAGCGTCCATGACTTGCCGCCGTCGGCGGTCGAGAATTTGCGGCCGTCCGCCGTGGTTACCGTGGCTGAAGATGCATCCTTGGCTTCGATGCGCACAAATTCCGCAACATTCGGGTTGTCAGGAGGGGAAACCGAGGTCCACGCCTTCCCGTCGGTGGTGCGATAGATCGCGCCACGTTCCGCGACCAGCCAGCAGATTTTAGCGGTAGGCGCGGAGCCGGCCACCAGGCGGTTTCCTGTTTCGAGCGGTTCGTATTTCCAGCTGGCTCCGGCATCCTCGGAGCGCGCGGCAGAGCCGTCATAAGAAATCATCCAAATTACATTTGGATCCGGCGTCTGCACGACGAAGCCCGCGAGGTTGGACGACATCTGCGCCTGCTGCATTTTGGCCACTTCGGCAGCGTCGCGGACGCTGCGCTCAGCGAAACTTGAACTCGCGGCCGACGAAAGCGAGCCAGCCGCCGCAGCCGCAGCGGCGGACTTGGAGGCGCGCGCCGACGAGCTCGCCGTCTTGCTCGCACTGGAATGTTTGGCTTTCGCCGCGGTGGCGGAGGCGGCAGAACTTTCCGCGGAGACGTCGGCTTGCGAACTACCGGGCACGACCTCTACAGTCTCCGCACTGGTTGGCGGTGGCACCTCGACCAGCATCTTGTCAGTGCCGGCGGAGATTGCGCCAGGCGAGGGAGCCGGCAACGCCGCAGGAGTTGCCGGCGCGTTTTCTGGTTGCGGTTGCGCGGCCGCGCGAGTCTCTTTCTTTCGCTCGTTGGGCGGCGGGACGCCGGCATACGCGCTGTTCGGAGGTTTATCAACCGGCGCGCTGGCGGTTCGCGATGGTGCTATGCGGTTTGCAGAAGCCGGGGGCGCTGGACTTGCGGCAGGTTCAATCGGCTTAACAAACCCATTGGCACTGCCGGCAGGTGCGGGCGCCGGCTCGGATTCCGGTCGCGCCACGGCAATTTCGCTCGCGACTTCCACCGTTTTCCGTTTGTGAGAAGTGATTCCCGCGATCAGCACCAGCACTGCAAACGCGGCGGCCGCGGGCATCAGCCATCCCGGCGCGCGCAGCCAGTTCCAGCCGCTTGCGGCTGCCTTGCGGCCCTCGATTTCCCCGCTCGCGCGCGCCAGGGCCGCCAATTGCTCGCGGCAGCGCGAGCACTGCGAAAAATGCAAATGGTAGCGCGCGATTTCATCGGCGGCGAGCGCATGTTCGAAATAGGCCGCGAGAATCTCGGGCGCGGGACAGGCATTTTCCGCGCGAGCGCCGGCATCCGCCGCGAGGCTCTTACGCAGCAGCCCAGCCATTGCCTGATCTTCTTCTCGCGAAGCCATTCTTTCCTGCTCCAAAGTTAGAACGCGCGAAGACGCAATTCTTGCAGCGGCGCGCCGTCAATCGCGCGCTGAGAGCGCTCGCGTCAAATCAAACGGCCATTCCTGGCGCGCATACTCGTAGCAGAGCCGCAACTGCGCGCCGCTCAATTTCTTTTCGCGGAGCAAGGCTGCTTCCACGTGCTTGCGGACTTCGCGGCGCGTGCGTGCAAGTTTCCGCGACACGGTAGCTTCGTGCTCGGCGAGCAGCTTGCCGATCTGCGCGAGCGTCAGCCCCTCCACGTAATAGTAAGCGAGGCGCAGACGATCGCGCGCGGCGAGAGTTGCGAGCGCCGCGAGCAGCACTCCTTGCAGCATCGCGAGGTAACGTTCGCGCTCCGGGTCGCCGGAAACGTGCGCAGGAGCCGCCAGCTGTGCGCGATCGGCGGAATTTTCATCGTCATCGAGCGATTCGGTGCGCCGCGCGCGGCGGAATCCATCCACGTGACGCTGCGCCAGGATGGCATGCAGCCAGGTGCTGAGTTTGCTGCGCCCCAAGAAATAATCGAAGGGCGATTTGCGTTGCCCCGCGACCTCGCGCAGACCATACAGCTCGGCGTACAGCGAATCCGCCAACTCGCGCGATGCCGGCTCTCCCGCAATCGCGCGAGCCGCGCGATACAGCTCCGGACGATATTGCGCCACGAAAAAATCCCACGCCGCGGCGTTCCCATCGCTGCACGCGCAGGCCAGCGCTAGATCGGCGGCATGCAGCAAATCGAGATAAGCCTGAATCGCGCGCACATCTTCCGCGGGCGCGGCGGCGACGCGGTGCGCGACGCTGCGTTCCAGAGTTTGCTGGATGCGCTCGGCGGTCAACTGCCATTCGGCCGGCGCAGCGGCTCTCTGCAGGAGGCTCTGGGCCATCTCGAGCGAGACGAATTGTTTTGCCGGGCTGGTGGTCGGCATGAGCGCCTGCGCGCGGTGCTGCGTGTTGCTGTTACCGGGCCCAACCGCTTAAGGAGATGATACCCGAAGTGCGGCTTGGAGTTGCCCGGCGCGTTCGGGGAACGCGCGGTTTCGTCATGCTCAGCGATACAGCGGAGTGCGGTGCCCGCAGCTTGAGTTCTCAGGCTTTCTCGGCGACCTCTGCGTTCCTAACGCCGCGCGCTCTGCGTTAAATTTTTTGGCGCTGGTCTTGCTTCCGTGCCTCTCGCAGCTCGCAATTTCGGCGCCTGAAAACTGCTAAGATGTCCGCGGATGTATAGCTGCCCGGAATGCGAGCAACCGATTAACCAGGCGAGCGACGTCTGCCCCTATTGCGGCGCGGACCAGAAAGCTCTCGCTGACACCGAATCGCTGCTCGCCGGGAAGCCGATCAAAAGGAAGAGCGCGAAGCGGATCATTCTGGTCTGCGCGATCCTGCTGGCGATTTTGTGGGTCACGGCGTGGTTTGCTGTCCCCTGGAAAATGTCCGGCTCGAAAACGGACGCGGAATCGCGCGCCCGCGACGCGATGGTCTCGATTCAACAGGCCATCAACGCGTACCAGGCAAGCGAAGGAAGTTTCCCGCCATCGCTCGAAACGTTGGGTGACGCGGTGCGCAAGGCCGCGCAGAGCGCGCAAACTTCGCGCTACACACTGCAATATACGCCGGGGCGTCCGGACGCCGAGAGCCGCATCGGAAGTTATACTCTGACGGCGCGGCCTGGAAATTTCGGCTACTTCAGCTATTACACCGACGAATCGGGTGTGTTCCGCGCCACGCGCGAAGATCGCGCCGCAACTGTGCAGGATCCTGCCGTCAAGTAGCGCTCCGCAGCGTTCGCAGACGCCGCAATAGCAGCGCAAACTCGGCCTATGCGACGCGCGCGGCCGCCGGCGCCGCCAACTGCTGATATCGGCGGCCCAAACGTTGATGCTATACTTACCCGCGCAGGCCGCCGTAACCCAAGCCATTCGCAATTCCCGCGGAGAGGTGCTGGAGTGGCCGAACAGGGCTGCCTGCTAAACCTACCTGAAGCGCAAACAAAGCACTTACAGGTTTTGCTAGATGCAGCCATTTTTAGCCGTAAATTGCTGTTGCATTGGCACTTACGTGGCATTACGTGTAAAGAAGTAGTTGCAACAGGTAGCTACAAATTTGGGTACACTAGCTACACCGACGGCCTACCCTTATTCCTCCGGCATCTGCTCTAACATTTGTTTCATCAATGTGTCGTGGGCCGCATTGATTTCTGCCCTAACGAGGTCGCGTTCCAGTTGGAAATCTCCAAGGTTCGGATATATAGCCGTGTTCGGCGGTTGGGCAAGCACCTGCTGGGTTAGCTTTACGGCAGTAATAAGCGCCTTTGCTTGTTGTGGTGTCACTGTGATGTGGATTTGCTTCTCCGACATTTCGTGCGCCCCCTTTTTGCTACGCGCCGGGCGAGCCTTGCCGCTGCTGCCCGTAGCGAACCATCAATTATTACTCCGGGCTGACGTTGATAAACACCCACGTGGCCGGGCCGCTTTCATCAAACTTGAACCCCGGCTTACCGTGCGCATCCCGCATACCCGTGCCTCTCGGCATGGACAAGTCTTCTACCCCAAAGAAATTTTGCTGACCCTCGTCTTCCCAATACACAACAACCGTGGTTTGGTCGGGGAATTGGACCAGCTTTTCTCGCAGTTCTTTGACCGTCATACGTGGCTCCTAACGGCTGCGCGTTTTGCTTTTGGCACTGCCCGCATCGTAGCCGCATGGCGCGGAGCCGGGCAAGGGTTACTGCCGCCGCACGTTCCAAACTGGCAATTGAGCATTGGGGCGAAAAACTGTAGAATGTCGCACCGTAATGGTCTCAGTACTGAGCGCACTCCTCACTCCACTTTTAGCCGTCATTGCTACCTACATCGCTTGGCAGCAATGGAAGGGCAACCAACTCAAATTGAAGATGGACAGGTATGAGCGCCGCCTTCGCGTTTACCAAGAGGTGGTAAGGATGTTGAGAACTTGCAGCAACAGGAAGCTAGAGTGGGCAAATTTGATTGACTTCGGTTCGTCTACCGCCGAGGCAGATTTTTTGTTTGGCTTGGAAATCCGCGAGTACATCAACGAAATAACATCTCGGGCGGCTACGCTAATAGCAGCCAACGCTGAATACCGGGACTTCACGCAGCCCTTGCCCGCGAACTACGACCACAATAAGGTTGTAAAGGAAATAGCGGACCAAAACAATTGGTTCGCGGAACAGATTGTCGGGGACGATGCAAAGAACAAATTCGCGCAGTACTTGAATATACGTTAAGCCTTTCCTTGGAGGTCCGATGCGCCCAGCCCTGCTTCTTGCCTTTGTATTTCTCTTTGCGTCACCAACACAACCGCAACAAGGGGCCGCGCCACCGAGCAAGGAAACCTGCAAGGACATATGTTTGGAAAAAGAGGTAGCAGATAACACGCGCGCTATCATGTCAAACGGCGGGAGAATAAAAATTGGATTTATTGTGGAAGACATTACATGGTCTGGTGATTACCGCCATGCAGCCACTGACGTTATTCAAAACCAGTTTCCCAATAACTTTGTTGTTGCGGGCGACGACACACTTGGAGTGCTGATTCTCTATATTTCGGGGACGCCGGTGGTGTCTAATGGTGCGCAATTTGTGAATGTGCGGCTTCAAATCAATTCTAGTGAGCTTTTACTACCAGAGAACGTGGACAGTATTTTTGACGCGCATCTCGCTAAACTTGGCGACCCCATTCGGGCAATCAGTGGCGAATTGGTTTTTGCTGAAGCGGGAACCTTGCTGCCTCCGACAGAGCCGGGTATTCCCTTTGAAGTATGGCAGGCAATAAGACTGCAAAAGGTACGCGAAAGTGTGCATGAAGTGCTCTCCGAATTCGTGGCGAATTGGGAAAAAGCCGGGAAAGGGTAGCGGGCAGCGCGGGCAAACGGTAAACGCGGTGGACGTCCCCGCAAAAAGAAGTAGCAATAAGAAATCAGCGGTGCCTGTTCACAACCCCCGGAACGTGGGGGACACGGGTTCAGGCACCGCACAGGTTACCGTGACCCTGTTCGGCTTCAGCGTGGGTCTTGGTCACGCTGGCAGAAACTCTTTAAGCCACAAAACGCAAGTATCGTTTCCGGGGACCAACGCTGCGGGGTTGCCCCGGTAAACGCACTGGCCGTCAAGCACCAAGGAACTGATTGCATCCTGCACTTCCGCATACGTGGGCCGCAACATCATGTGGTCCAGCATCCGCATTTCAAGCGGGACGACGAACATGCTGCCGCCTTCCTTTTTCAATATGCGGACAACCGCCGCGCCAATTTCCTGCTTTCTAGTCGCCATACGTGCTCCTTAGCTATGCGCCAACCGGCTGCGGTGTGTTCGCGGCCCACCAAGCCTGCCGCGCTAATCGTTTTTCCCGAAAGCCCTTTACATACCTTTCACACAGCAACCGTTCATCCAGCACGCGCAATTCGTAAAATTCGCATCCAAACTCGTTGCATCCCGGTGCGTAATTGCGACGTGGTGACTTCCTCCGTCCGCACGCGCATTTGTTCCCTTTGTTTTGCATCGTCATTCCCCTGAAAAAGTTAGGGGCCAACCGGACACCACCGGCCAGCCCCCGTACAATGCGGCAGTATGATTACCCCGCCGCTGGCATTCCCTTTAGCTGTGAAGGGTGGCGTACTGAATTGGTGCCGCCACCGTGTTCGACGGGCTGGCTTGGGTCGCGGGGTCCAGCAGGTATGCATCCCCGCGCATCAAACCAATATAGAAGCTGCGGAAGTTTTCGATTGCCGCTGCCGCGTCGCCCAACTGATAGGCACGTTTGAAAAACATGGTTGA
This sequence comes from uncultured Acidobacteriota bacterium, assembly GCA_963804655.1. Classification (GTDB taxonomy): domain Bacteria; phylum Acidobacteriota; class Terriglobia; order Acidiferrales; family UBA7541; genus Palsa-295. The sequence goes on from CAWDRE010000009.1 coordinate 315,140, forward strand.
CAGCCGGACGTTGTAGTGGCCAAGGTCGCCAAACACAATGCCTTTGCTACCGGGGCCGCTGGGCATGAAAGGCGATACCAGCACCTTCTTCCCCATAAGCATTTCCATGTCTTCCTTCATGTTTAGCAACGGCCTATCGTTCATGTCCTTGGCATTGCGGATTAGCTGGTAAGTTGCGTCCGCCATGACCCACGCGCACTTCGGGCTGTTGCGGTACAGCCGGTTCACGGAAAAGAAAATGTTGCTTATATCCGTCGCCGTGATGGTGTTGGCCGCACCCGTAGTGACGCCACTGTCCGCTGCCGCAGTCAGCAAGCCCTGCGGCTGGCCGCTGCCGGTGCCATTGACCAAATCTTGGCCAATGCCCCGCGCAAACGCCACGCCGTAGGCGCGTGACATCGTGCGAGAAACGTTTTCCCAGTCGTCCATTTCAAATTCAAAGCTGGCCAGCAAAGCAATCTTGTACAGGTAGCCATTCAGCGTAGTACCTGCGAACGGCGGATAGTACTGTGGTGTTTGCGGTGCGGGCAGCCCGGTGTTGTCGTTTTCCGGTACGCGGGTTGCCGTAATGCTGGTCAAGTCGTAACCGCTGACCTGCATCGGCGGGGTCCCAAAGCTAAGACCCTTAATGAGGTTGACGTTGTCTTCGCTCATTAGCGGGTCCGTTTGCGCCAAGCTGGTGATTACGTCTTGGTAGAAAACAACCGGCACCATTGCGCCGCCAAGCGCCTCTTCGGTGTAGGCAATTTCCTGCGAGCCGGCAAACAAGTCGCGCAATTCTTCTTTGGCACGCTTTTGGGAAATGAAGTCCCGCGCCAAGCACAGGTGCTTGAACGCCATTTCGTGCCGTGCCCGTAGTTCTGCCGCCGTGCCCCGTACCCTATCAACCAATGCGTTGGTGTACTGCGACCGTAGTTCGTCGCTGGACATGCCGCAATCGCGAATATTGGCAATGCGGCCCAACAGGACATCGGCTTGCTTACGCTCGGCCTGCGAACCCTTTGCCAGTTTTTCAGCTTCAAGGTTAAGGTCGTGTATTTCCAGTACTGCTGCATTTGATAACTTCATGGTGGTTCTCCTCTGTACTTCATTTTTTTGCGTGCGCGTTGCCGCCTGCACGCTGGCTTAGAACAACCGCGCCTTAGCGATGCGGTGTTGCAAATCGTCTACCACCACGGGCCGCCTGCCGCCGCCAACCGCCCGCAGTACAACCTCCGGTTCGCCGTCCGGCCACAGTTCCCGCGCACTGCACGACGTGGCCGGATACGCAGGGGCCGTAACCGGACTTGCATCTAGCAGTTCCCCGATGTTCTTAATGGTGCGCACCGCGTAGCGTTCGCCGGTTTCCTCGTCGTTGTCGTAGCCCCAATCTTCACTGTCGGGGTCGTCATCCATAAGGAAACCAAAGCTGCATTGGTTTACCAGCCCGGTGCGGATGCTTTCCCGCAGGTCTTGCGCGTACGACTGCTTCCCAAGCTGACAATTGAAGTGCAAGCCTGTGTCGTCGCACCCAACCTGCATGGTGCCGTTGCTAGTGCGCCCAAGGATGCAATTCGGGTCGTGGTTGAACATGCACTTAACGTCGCTGCCCTTCGCCAGCGCCCGCGTGAAACATCCTTTGGCCAACCGTTCCCGGAACCCGCCCGGTAGCGTTACTGACTGGTTCTTCTTGTTGCCGTTGTAGTGTAGGGCCGCATAGCCACGGATTACGCCGTTGCCATCACCGCCGTCCAGCCTTAACTCGGTTGTAAAAAACCTGCGTTCTACTTTGCTCATGGTCAACTCCTTTACTTCAATTTTTTGCGTGCGCGCTGCGCCCTGCACGCTAGGCTCTGCCGTCAAACTTTAACGCCGACAAACTCGTGGCCCGCGCCGGTTGCCGTACCCATGTTGCGGGCTTCAAACTTGGTCCTATCCGGTGCCTTGTGCGACTGCCGTATAGCTTCACCGCGTTGTTCTGGTGACTGCCCACCAGTCGTTGGCCCGCGTCGCGCCAGCAACATCTGCAACGTGGGATTTGGTAACGGCAACCCCGCGTTAAAAAACAGGCGCTCAATTTCGTCCGCTGTCAAATTGCTTGCGCAAATTGCGTCTAGGACTTGGTCAAGGTCGCCCTGCAATCCCGGCCTACGCCGTGGCTTGTTAAAAAACCGTAACGCATTTTCTAATTGCATTTCCTTCCTCCTTTTTTTGTAAACTTCAGGTGCCGCTTGCCGCTTGCGCCAATTCCTTTGCCCGTTCTTCATTGCGGCAATTTAGGAAGTCAATTAAGGCGTCCCATGCGCCGCTTGCACGGATATCCTGTGCGCTGTCATATTCCAACTGCCCTTCCGCGTTCTTAAAAGCCTGTTCCGCCGCGTCACGGTCGGCGATGTACTTGTCGTAAACCTTTTGTTCCGCCGCCGTCATTTGTTTGGCCCCTTCTTCATTGCGACACTTTAGGAACGCATTCAAAGCGGCCATTGCGCCAACTGCGGCGGCGTAGGCATATTCCTTGTATTGCAATCGCGTTCTCGCATTGTTCACGGCTAGGCAACACCTGTTACGGTTATCGTGGTATTTGTCGTAAACCTTTTGTTCCGCCTCCGTCATTTGTGTGGTCATTTCCTGCCTCCTTTTTTTTCAAAATTTAGGTGCCGCTTGCATCCACAACTAACCGTATGGCCTCGTCGTAAGTCACCGCCCGTGGCCTCAACCAGCCGCCCGCACACGCACCGGCAACTCCATACCGCCGCGCCCCAACGGTCAACCCGTGCGAACCGCACGACGTACAGGTAGCCGAACGTTTTATCCGTCTCATCCTTGCGTTCGTGCCGCATCTTGTTCCCCTACATTCAAACCATATTCAACTTCCACGCCTGCCGGTGGCGTGTACGGCAGCAGCGGCAAGCCAAGCAACTTGCGAAGGCGTACCTGCGCCGAGAACCACATGGCTTGCCACGTGGTGAAACGCAAACGCACCCAGTCCCTCGGGCCGCGAAAACAAACAACCCACCGCCTATTACTGTCTTCAAATACGTCTACGGTTACGTTCACAGCTTCAACTCCCTGCGGAGAGCGTCCGCGAGTGTTTCAATAAGCTCCTGCGCGTTCTTACTTAGTGCCGGGCGCATAAAGGGCCGGGCCGCCATCTTATTGGTGCCAAATTCAATCCAACTTGCGACCATGCGCGCCGTGCGTTTGTGTACCTTGCCAAACAGTCCTTTTTCTGTGGTCGGGTACAAATCCGTTGTTGGACCTACTTGCACCTTGCCGCCAATGTCGCCACGGGATAGCTTTATCTCGAAATTAAAATGCCGCCGCAAAAAATTGGTATTGAACGGCGCTAGTTCGACGATAAATCCAACCATCTTTTCGCCCCATTCACGCAGTGACTTACGCATCACTTTTTTGGCTGGCATGTTGCCCAACTCCTCAAGCCGGGACTGCAATTCGCTCAGGCCCTTGACCTCAAACTGGACCCCGTTTTTTATCGTCATCGTGTCCCCCAGTGTGGCAGCACCGTCGCCACGTAATCTTTTCCTACGACCCAACCCGGTGTACCTTGTTCCGTCGGGTGGCAGTGTTCACACAAGCAAATCAAGTTCGCTGGCACCAGCGCCAACTCGGGCCGCTGCTTTGGCGACACAATGTGGTGCGTTAGCGCCGATGCATTGTGGCACTGCTCATTCTTGTAAAGCCCCGCGTTCAAAATCCTTTGGCACACCGGGTTAAGCCTGCGCATAACCTGTGACAGCTTCGGCCACGGACCCGACTTGTAAAACTTATCGTTGGGGTCATAGCGGCGCCGCGCCGTTTGTTCCTCCCGCGCATTGCTTGTGGCCACTGCTGGCTTTTCCATTAAAAGCTCCCCGGGTCGTGCTGGCCGTAACCGTAATCGCCTTCCCAAGCCGTTCGTTCAAACGTAATCGGGTGGCCCGCGTCATCGCTGAACCGCGCCCTTGCAGACAAGTGTGCAAGGTATGTGTCGTCGTCAACCGGGTACGGAATGGCTTGCGCGCAACACGTTGGTATCGGAGCCACGCCTTTGAACCCCGCCCCGCCCGCCTGCCACTGCTGCGACCCCTTAGCGTTGCGGCAGTAGGGGCACGTGTAGGAAATAGTCGGGTAGCTATCCGTTTGCGCCGTCCAGCCAATGCTCCACGTTGCGCCGCCAACCAACCGTCTAAAGAACCGCATGAATAGAAGTTCCATGTTGCCTCCTACAGGCTGTAAATCTTCCCCATCATTGCGGGCTTAAAGTCCGCATCCTTCCACAAGTACATGGCGTTCACTGCCGCGCTAACCGCGTCAATCTTTTTGTTGGGGTCGCCATTTGCCTTGTGTGGCATCATGCCGCCGCGCAAATTGTTGACCAACTCCACGTTGCTTATATTCCAGCGCAACACCGGGTTGTCCAGCGTCGCAATATCTCCCTTAAGCAACGCCAGCTTGAACTCCTTGCTTGGTGCCGACAAAAAGCCTTCATGCTGCGGTATTTCCTTGCTGCTAAGGATGTGCCGAAGGGTAAGGTCCGCCATCATCGCGCGCACTCCGCCCCACCTATCAAAGCCGACGCCAGCCACGTTGAATGACCCACAAATCTTTTCAATGTGGCCGCCAATCAGCGTCGGGTCCGCAAGGTCGCCGGGCAGCAGCGTCAACCATCCTTGTCTCGCCCACGCGGTTAGCGGCACACGCCACAACTTTTCCTTCGCCAGCATGTTTTTTTCCGGCATGAAATAAAATGGCAACAGCACATGCTTTGGCGGCTGGCCGTTAAACTTAAAGTCGGGGAAGAACAAACAGAAGCACGCAAGGTCGCTGACTTCGCCGTAGTCAAATCCAGCCCAACATTTTTTGCCGACAGCAAGCTGGGCTTTTATGAACCACGCACGTATTGCCAACGGGTCCATGTCCTTAAACTCAGCGCCACGGCAAGCATCAATACGGTCCATCGGAAACGTACAGCCAGCACGCAAGGTGACCCACTGGTTGCAGGCAAACCGAAGGAAACCGTTTAGCGCGCTGGGGTCCTCTTCAATTTCTTTAAGCTGGCCCTGCAACGCGGCGGGCAAAACCGACACGCCAAGGTTGGGATTGCTTTTAAGCCACTGCGTTGCGTCCTTGTAATCGTCCTCACGCGCCATGCGGTATATGGCAACAAACTGGCTATCGTCCGGTGCCACGCCGGTTAAAATCTTTTCGCAAAAATCCTCTTTGCCAGCACAGAAACTTTCAAGGTTGTCGCCCGCCGTGGTGGTGCAAATAATAAGGCGGTTCTTGCGCATGACCATTCCGCTGATTAACTTGTCGAACTGCGTACGGTCGGACCACTCGTGGCACTCGTCGCAAATCACTACGCTGGGCCGCGTTCCATCGCTGGACCTTACGTCGCTGCTTAGTGGTTCAAAAATGCAGTCCGTGTCTTCAACTTCCAGTTGGCCGCTCCACTGCTTTACGTGCTGCTTTAGCTGCGGGTTGCCCGCCACCATGCGGCAGGCATCGCGGTAGGTAATGCGGGCTTGGTCTTTTTTCGTTGCACTGGCGTACACTTCAGCGAACTTGGTTTGGTCCGCCACCAACCCAAACAATCCAATGCCGCCCGCTATCGCAGTCTTGCCATTCTTGCGGCCAACCGAAAGCCACGCCTGCTTAAAGCGCCGGTCGCCTGCTGCGTCCTTCCATGCAAAGATGCTGGCCACCAAATGCACTTCCCACGGCTCCAGCTTTATGTCGCAAAAGACTTCAAACCACTGCACCAGCAGCCGGGCTTCCCACGGGTCCCAAACGTAGCCACGCTCATGCGCGTGCTCAAGGTCATCCAACGTGCGCGCCGCCATGCGCCGCGTAAGTTCACCGACAACGAACGCCCCACCGATACAATCTTGGCAATAGCTGCGGGCCACGGTGGTTGCGTCACCGTCATGGAACTCGTACGGCACATTGTTTTCGTCCAAAGTAAAGGACTGGCCGGGCACCACGCGGCTATCAAACGTGGCGCGGCAATGCGCAACGGTGGCGATGAACTGTTCCAATGTAATGGCTGGCTTTGCTGCTTCCGGCGGGATTACTGCGGTGGGTTCAGGGAAAGCGGGACGGTCGGCCCAAACTTTTTCCAGCCTTTCCAAGTCTGCGCGGGCTTGTATTTTCCTTTCACCGGCACACTTGTACGCAGCCGCACGCGCCTCAATGTAGTCGCAGACCATCTGCTGGTCGCACAACGCCAGCTTCCTCGACTGCATCAGGTCCGTGGTGATGCGATGCCACGCCTTGCGGAAAGACCTGCTGCCGCCTTTGGGCATGGGTGGGCACCCAAACGCGAAGGGTGCCGCCGCTTCTGTAGCAAGCCGTTTCACAACCAACCTCCGATTACTACTACATCACGTACCCATAATTGCATACCGACTGGGCGAAGGCAATGGCCTCACCCAAACTCTTTTGGGCACCCCAGTTTCTACGGCCCGCACCATGCCTGCCACGGCCTGCCAGCCAAACGCCCTACCGGGTGCCGCAGCGCCCGCCAGACTAGCCGGTAGCCACCAGAAACAGCCCGACAAAGGGTCAGGCAATGTCGCCTTAATGATAAGGAAAGCCCGGTACAAGACTTTGCCGCCCGGTACCAATGGCACCGAAATGGTACCGTCTCACCGACCATATACGTTGCAGTCTGGCGCGCACGTGAGAACCCCGCTAGAAACAAAAGAGAGGGGGTTATCGGGTGTCGCCGTAGATTTTGCTTTGCCCACCACCAGATTAAATCTGGCCGGTGTGGTGCTTGCGCGGGTGTACATGGCCAGATTGTTAAGCCATCACCTGCACCTGCACCTGCACCTGAATTAAAGGTGCATCTGCATTGCACCCCCGCCCTTCACTCGTGAAGGCGGGGTGCAGTGCAGGGGGTGCAGTGCGGGTTAGGGGGGAGGGTAAAGCCCCCCACCCCGTTTTCTACAGGCTAATACACCAAACCACCTTGCTGCTGGGTATCCCTTGGGAAAATGCCGGTGTGTACCCAAAGCCCATCGTCGCCACGGGTATAGCCAAGCGCCGCCGCCCGGTTGCCTAGGTCGTTTCTGCTTATATGTGTTTCTGCCGACAGCTTGGCATTAGACCAGTCGGGGTGTTCAACCAACGCCGCCTTTAGCGCGTTATCTTTTTCTTGCTTCACCTTTTCGTAATCTGCCGCCGCGCCCGTGGCTGTTAAGCCGGTAGCACCCGCCAGCACAACAAAGTCACCTTGCTTGTCTATATAGCTGTGCAGCGTGCCGTCAGAATTTTCACGGTAGGTTGCCTGCACTACGAACGGTTTAGGTGGTTCAAAGTCGCGCGGTTTGACACACACCACAAGCATTTGGCTTGGCCCGTTGCCGTTGTCAAATATCCTGTCGTCCCGCTTAATGCCGTACGCCGCATCACACATTGCCGCAAGGTCGCCGGTGCCACGCAACACGTTGTCAAGGTTCATGTCGTCGTTGACCATAGACTTTTTGCTGTGGTGTATCGCTATTACCGCCCGCGCACCAAGCTGCCGCAATTTGACTATATCGTTTACAAGCTGCTGGTTGTCGATGGCTGCGTTTTCGTCTTCGGCTTGTGAAAACCGTATAGCTGTGTCAAGGAACACAACCGGATTGCCCATTTCCTTCACCGCTTCAATCAGCAGTGGGTCATCCAACAGCAACGTGCGGCCCTTTGAAAGTGTGCGGCAAAGGAACAGGCTGTCGTCGTTCGGTATTCCCATTTTTATGCACCTGACGCGAAACGCACTGCTGCTGCTTTCCGGTATCAGGTAAAGCACCGGGACCTGTTTGGACACCTTAAAGCTACTTAGGAAAGGTTTGCCGGTTGTCAGTGACCGTGCAATGCTCAAAGCAAAGAACGTTTTATAACCGCCCGGCAATGCGCCAATAGCAATCGTTCCTTCAGGGATAAAGTCCTCAATAAGCCATTGCAACCCACGGCTGTCCAGTTCACCGACGCTTTCAAACTGTTGCCGCCATTTGGGTGGACGTTCCCGCGCCTCTTTTTCAAACACCGCAAGGTTGGTCATAAAATCATCAGGTGAGGCGACATACACTTCGCCAATATCTTTGGGCGGCCTTACATCAACAATCTTTTCAGCCACCTTAAACACTTCGCCGGTCTTGGGGTCTGTCCATTCACTTGCCGGTACGCGCACAACTTCGGCAACGCCGTCAAGCTCCCAACTGACGTCCAACACCTGCCACTTTTGTAATACCTTCAAGAATGCATCCGCGCATTGCTTGCCCGCCTTATCCTGGTCCAGCAACAGCACAACTTGGTCCATAGACAAAAGTTTGTCCATGTGTTCTTGGCAAACTTTTAGATTACCTTCCCGGTTGACCACCGTAGTTGCGCTTGTAACCGACACCGCGCACAAACCTTTGGCCCGCAAAGCAAGGCTGTCCAATTCGCTTTCGGTAACGTACACCTTGTTATCGAAGTCCGTGATGGTGTCAATGCCGTACAACAGTTCATCCGTTGGGTGCCCGGCAAGGTGCCGCCATTTGTCCTGCAACGACTTCGGGTGCCATGCGCGAAACTTGTAAGCGCCCGTATTGCCGTACGGTATCGCAATGGCCGGGCCAATATCTGGCCGCGCAACCAGCCCAAGGTTTGCTTCACGAACGATGTTCTCGGTTACGCCGCGTGCAGCAAGGTACGCCAGCACGTCCGGGTTTTGCCACAACAGCGCCACCGCTTCGTCGTGTTCGTAAGGTGGTTCCTTTTCGCTGCGGGCCGTTGGCGAGTTAATGCCAGCTTCATTTTGCACGCGCCGCAGTGCCACGCCGAAGTCCACGTTGTCAAAAGCCATGACAAAAGCAAACACGTCGCCGCTTTTGTCATTACAGGTGGTAAGACAACGGAAACACCATTCGCCGTCATTTTCCTTTGACGGGAAAATTGCCAACGACGGATTTTTGTGGCCCGCTGTATTTTTTTCGTGCCACGGGCACCACGCGCGGTATTCACGACCGCATGGTGTAAGTTTGCCCAACCGCTTTTCGTACGGCCCGATACCTAGCTGTGCTTTTAGCTGGTCCTTTTCTTCTTTTGTCATGTTTGCCATTACCGTTTCACCTTTGCCGCCAGTTGCGGCCCTACGCTACTTTGTATTTCTGAGGGTCCAACGTCACCGACACGTGATGCCCGCAACCAAGTTCGTGGCCCGTTTCTTTGTTCACAACGCAGTCCGTGCACCACTCGCCATGTACGCACACCGGGCACACCACAAAATATTCGCGCTGCACGTGGTTGTCCGGTCCGCGATATAACCGGTCTTTGCGTGGCTGCACCTTTGGAAATGGCCCACCGGTGTCCCTGTTTTCGTTGATTGCAATTACGCGACGACACCGCACTTCGTCCCGCTCGTCCGCCGTGGCGCAGATGGACCAGCCAAGCATCTGCGCGTCGCGCAGGTAATCGACGCGCCCGATGTCGCTGTCTGTGTAGGTGACGCGGTAGCGATTGGTTTGCGTGTCGTATCCGGTGACCTGCGCACGCACAAGCTCCCGGAGATGCTTGTCGTAAAACACGACAAACTTCCCAACCAAGTTTTCAGGGTGCTCTATTCCTTTGATAACCATTGGTAGCTCCGTGTTTACTTCCGCCGGGCAACCGTGCTGGCCCGTTGCGGCCCACCTGCTTGGGTCTGTTGCACGTGCAACGGCGCTAACCGCAGCGGCCTGCCGCTGTCTTTTCATGTGCTGCTAGTTCTTGCCGCGCCGCCTGCCGCCGGTCCAACATATATTTAACGACCGCCCGGGCGACCACCTCATCAATGGTGCTCTCGAAGTCCGTGGCAAACTTTTCCAAGTCTTTGAAAATGGACACCGGCACTAGGCAGTGCACGGCTCTACCGGATGCGACCGCAGAAGGTGTTAGTGACGTGGGTTTGCAGGCCGCTATTTGCTGCACGTCTTTAACCGTAAGACTTTCTTCAACCGCGCGTGACAGAACGGTGGCTTGACACGCTGGGTGCAGCGCGGCAACGGCCCGGTGGTGGTTGAAAGTTAATTCTTTGACGCGCCGCGACTGCGGTACCTTTTTTGCAACCCAAGCGTAGAACCGTAGCGTTTCCCTATCCCGCCCCGAAACCACCATTGCCCGTGCGTATGCGGCTTCACCGAACGCCGCAATGCCTTGGTTAATTAAGTCGCCGAAGTAAAACTGGAGATTATTAACCTCTGCGCTTACACGGGCCACTTCATCTACCCACTGCTCAACGGTGCCCGACCACGGCGCAGCCGCAGGCGTTGTTAAATCAATTTCTGCACCATCAATTTCTAGGGTGACCGCTGGCTGGCTGGTCACGCGGCACCGTGCTTGGAACGTACCGTGCTGCGTTGAAGCAGGGCTTCAACGTCGGACCGGCGAAAGCGAATTGATTTGCCGCCAAGTTTAATGTAGGGGATACGCTTGTACAGAACCCATGCGCGGATTGCGCTGGTGCTTAGGCGCAACAGTGCCGCAAGCTCCGGCACAGTTAATAGCGTTTCGGTTGAAGCGGGTAGTGTGGGCGAGCCTGTAGCTACAATCTTTTTGTGCGACATGAAACGCAGCTCCGTTGCTATTGATTACGGGCTGCGCTACTTCCTTCGGAAGGGCGCTTTCAGCTAGCCATGCTGCGGCGCATCACGTTATACGCCTACGTTTTCCGATTAGGCTGAAAACTGGTAATCGGCAACCAAGGGCATCCTAACAGGTACTAGTACGAAAAGCAAGCACAAAGTTGCACAGGGCTGCCTTTTTTAGCTACAATGGGAGCCGCTATAAGGGGGGCACGAATTGACAATTTATAAACGTGGCGACAGTGGTATCTACTGGTACAAATTCATGTGGCGCGGAAAACTCTACCAAGAAACCACGCGGCAGAATAACGACCGCGTTGCTCGGAACATGGAGAGCGCCCACCGGACCTCGCTGGCCAAAGGTGAGGTCGGCATCCGCGAAAAACCGCAAGCTCCAACTCTCGCGGACTTTTTGAACAACACCTTGCTGCCTTGGGCCGAAACGACTTTTGGCACCACCACGCCGAACAGCCTGAAGTGGTATCGCAATGAATGCAAAATTCTGTGCGGTTACAAGCCGCTCGCCAAGACCAAGCTGGACGAGATAACAGGTGAGCTGGTCAACCAGTTCGCAACATGGCGCAAGGCGCAGGGCAAGAAGGTCGCAACCGTGAACAGCAGCATTCGCGTCTTGCGCCGCGCGATGTCCTACGCGGTTGGGGATGCCGGGCTATCCTTTATTGTACCGAAGCTGAAGGTGTTGCCCGGTGCCGCGCAACGAGAGCACGTCGTGCTACCTGAGGAAGAGACTAAATACCTCGCCGCCGCGCCCGAGCCACTGAAAAGTTTCGCCACCGTATTAGTTGATAGCGGCCTGCGCCCCGATGAAACTTTTCGGCTGCGTTGGGAAGACGTCATATGGCAGGCCGGTCGGCACGGCGCGTTGCAAGTACATCACGGAAAAACCGCAGCCGCAGCCCGCATCGTGCCGATGACGCCGCGCGTCCGTGGTATTATGCAAGCACGCTGGCAGGACGCCGGGCAACCGCAAGATGGTTGGGTTTGGCCCGCAAAGAAAGCGAAGGCTGGGCACATGGTGCCGAATTCGATTTACGAGCCACACTTGGAAGCTATAAAGGATAGCGGCGTCCGCCCGTTTGTTCTGTACTCGTTGAGGCATACGTTCCTAACGCGGCTGGGCACTAGCGGGATTGACCCGTGGACGCTCGCGCGCGTTGCGGGACACAGTAACGTGTCCGTATCCATGAAATACGTGCATCCAAGCGGTGAGAATGTTTTGGACGCGCTAGCAACGACAGGTAGCTACAAAATTGGGTACAAGGCATTACCAGCGAAATCGCGAATACGTGTAAAGCAAACAAAAACAAAGTCTTAGCAGCTACGGAGAGGTGCTGGAGTGGCCGAACAGGGCTGCCTGCTAAGCAGTTTCACCCCAAAAGGGTGACGGGGGTTCGAATCCCCCCCTCTCCGCCAGATTCTAAAAGTAAGCAAAATTCCCAACAAATAAGAGGAAGTTCAAACGGAACCAGGAATTGTTACCACTCCTGTTACCGTTTTGCGAAAGAGTCCGCTTGTTTTCTCCTTCCACGCAGTACTGTTAAAAAGGAGAAATGGGCGGTGACGTCGGCCTCGCGACGGCCCGAGTAGACTGTTCGGTGTTCACCCCAGCAGTGCTCGGATCGCAGGAGGCCGAGATGCGGATCATAGGATGTGACTTGCATGCTCGCCAACAGACGTTGGCGATGCTGGACACCGGGACACGAGAAGTATACTCCCGGGAAAGAACTCCAAACGTTAGGGACCAATCTCCGTGTTGACAGATACGCGGGATTTATCTGAGGGAGGTTGGCGATAACGGTTCGTCTCGTCGGCTAAGATGTTCGCGATTTCTGTCACCGTTAGATATCTCAACGGGGCGAATTCCTCCACTCGTTGTACGATTTGCATAAGCCCTATCAGCGTCGCGTACTCTGCGCTGTTTATCTTTTCGTTGACGACCACTCCGCCGCCTTCGATGATAGCGTAAGTCGGAACTTCAGCCTTGCCCTTAGAGTTTCCTGCGAACTGGGACAGAGGAACGGAGAACTGCAGCATCGGCATTCTCGATCCTAAAAAAATTGCCTGACATGGATAAAGCACACCCCCTTTTAGTATGGTCCGAGCGACTGGATCGGTACCCAGCGCATGCAACGCGGGGATATCCGGAAAGCGCCAGTGAGAGCAACCAGAGAGCTTTGCCAATAGCGCGGCATCAGGCTCGGGCGACGGCCGAGGAATGACTGCTAGGCGTCGTTCTACGTCATCGAGAAGCGCTGCAGCGCCTTCACAATCATTCCCGCAGATGACCAAACCGTGATTCGCGAGAATGAAAACGTTTGTCTCCGGAGCCCCGGCGACAAGCTTCTCAATTTTCTTGGCCAGCGGAATGCCCGATGACATATACGGAACCCATCGCCAATCTAGACCAGCAAGTCGTTCACTCAGCTGGCGAGGCCCATCTCGGCGTACTGCCCATGCAATTGTATTGACAGAATGTACGTGCAGTACAACTCGGTGCTGCAAGACGGCAAGCATCGCTGTCTCAATAGAGGGCCGCAAACGGTCACCCACTGTAGAGAGTTGCGCGATCTCCAGGTTCCTCCGCAAGGATTCTTTGACTACCGCGAGTTCAATCGGAACAAAAGTATCTTCTTGCTTTGCGTTCGCCAACCATTTGCCGGAAGCTTTGATCCATAGAACTCCATCGAGCTTTACAGATAGGTTCCCATTATTGCCTTGTACCAACTGAGGGTCACGACCGACCCGCGTGGATAAATTGAGAAGGGACGCAATCTCCTCGCTCGGAGCACGGAGTGACAGCTTTGGTTGGGTGGCGCGGTTTACAAATCGACTTCCTCCGAACTGTACCATCGCTGTACCTTTGTTCGCCCGTTGCCATTGACCTCGCGGCCAAGATAGCAAAGAAGTTGGCAGTACTAGCTGAGGACTTTGAGGCTTCGCCCTCCCGGCACCAGGTCCATCTGGCACTGATCGAGAAGACCCTCTCCACGGCAGCTAAACTCTTTGGGCAGGTCGCCATTATCGGCCCGCAGGTGCTTTAGGTAGTTCGGCCGCAGGGAGGCAATCAGTTCTCGGCGGTCCTTAGTTACGAGCGGCTTGCCAACGTGGATCTTGCCTATGCCCTCAAGGACCCTTTCCGGCACCACTCCCGCGAACATCATCAGTGGCCAGGTGAAATCTGGCCCGTTCAGTTTGCGCAGACGGTAGAGCCACATGAACACCGACCCGGCGCGCCAAGCCAGGGGTCCCCACCAGCTATACTGCCCGGGGCGCAAGTTATGCTTCCAACACTTCATCATCAGTTGCCATTGCAGGGGGCTAAGCTGGCGCGTGCGAGTGACGCCGGTTTGGTGCTCCATCCGAGTGTCGTGCAACGGAGTGAAAATTGACGGCACCAGAAACGCAAACAGGCCGCGGCGGTCCATCTCGTACACCAGCTCGAGCGTTTCTCGAACGTCCTGATCGGATTCGCCCGGGTTCCCAATCATCAGCGTCATCATGGGAAACCAGTTGTTCTTGTTGGCAACGCGTAGGCCTTCGAGGACAACGCTGGGCCAGTCGTCAATGGAGAATGGAATGCCTTTGCTGGGCATGATCTGCCGCGCCATTCGGACCGACCCGGTCTCGAGCCCGATAAGCGGGACCAGAGCTTTCCCTTCCGAGTGGGTGCTAAGCCGGGGCAGATGAATTGGACTCTTCGGAAGCAACACTTCCGAAAGTTGGCGGATCAACTCCGGATCCACCACGAAAGGCGCCATTGTGCAGTGGCTCAGCAGATGCTGCTCCACGCCTGGTGTGTTGACAATCTCGGTATACAAGTCCACGAGTGCTTCGCGGTTGGGAAAGAAGAATGGCGTGTCCGTGTGCACTTGACCCCAGATGAACATGTCCTCAGTGGCGAGGGAGACCAGTTTGTTGCCCTCTCGCACATTGGCCCGCACCGCGTCCATGATCCGCGCCTTGGGCAAGTCAATCTGCGGATTCAAGTCGGGCACGCAGAACTGGCACCTGCGACCACACCCGGTAGTCATCTCCACCACCCCGAATGTGGTGCGCTTGTCGGGAAACAGGATGGCATCGCGCGAGGTGGGATGAGCCAAGTTGATCTCTCGTGGCAGCGCTTCTCCCGCAATAGCTTTCTTGAACAGCGCCAATGTGTCGCTGGACTCGCTGCGCCCTTCTGCGACGCAGTCCACGCCCAGCTCCTCGAAAGCGTTGTTTTGCGCAATCTGCTAGCCGCCTGACCCACCCACTATCACCTGAAAATTCTTACGGTACGGGCTGGATTTGATCCTATTGAACATCACGCGGGTGTAAATCGAATTCAACGGCTCTTTTGACGAGCCATAAATCGAAGTGTATACGCCTGCCGCAAACGTCACGCCCAGCGGGTTGTGAGTGGAAACGCCCACCACGCGAGTGTTGGGCCCTACGAATTTCTCCAGGTCGTCGGGGAAGCAAGCCACCACCTCGTCCGCCGTGAATTCGCGCAGCAGGGACTTCTCCAACACACGAACTCCGGCAGGCATGTAGCGTGCGGTGCCATCCTGATTGCACTCCACTTCGCGCCACTTCGGATACTTTCTATCCAGAACAAACTCGAGCCACTGTGGTATCGAGGCCAGCGCCATTTGAATGAAGAAACCGGCGTGGTCTATCGTTTCCGTCAACGGTGCAGTCAGAACGATGAGCTTGCCGCCGCTAGCGGGAGCATGGCGTGCGGGACCGGCTGTGTTCTCTGCAGCTGGATTGAAGTGAGGATTTTTCTTCTCGACGGCCGGTTGCATGAAACGATCCCCCATCGTCCCGAGCCAACTTGCAGTATGTATGCCTCTAATTATAGGCTCCAGTGCGTTGATCCGGAATCTCGGATTTGGACATCTGGTTCGCGCATCGTACGCTTCTCCTGCCCAAGACACAACGAATTCGCCGCCACCGCAGGTCACACCACTGAAATCAGCGGGGTTCCGACCGGTTGAGCTGGCAGCCCTTACCGGATATATGAAGTCCGAGTGCGTAACAAGTCCGGTAACCCGACTACCAGGTAACTAGAGATCGCTAAGTTGAAGGAAGGCAATCAGCATTCCTGACTGCCGTAATCGTGTTTCGATTATTCCAGCTGTTAGTTTGAAATATAATAAGCCACTTCCTCCCCGCCCTCTCGAGATTCCACACCCCAGATTTCCCGATGACCACGTCACACATTTGATGACGAAACCGTATCCAGAAGTCTACCGAGTCAGCTGGTTAGTACGCCCGCCTGGACACCTCGTTAAGCTGCGAACTGTCTCAGGTGATAATCCACGTGAATTTGCAAGAGCTTGCCCCACTCTTTTGGCGTCATCTTGCCGAACATAGGATGGGGCTTCCAGGCCTTCGCGGTTTTTGCGTTCCAGTTCGCCTCTAGTATTTTCAGCAGTTGTGCCTTTTCGTGCGCGAATTCGAATCTCTGCGAATGCGGAATTTTGAAACCCGCTGGAAGCCGCAGGCCGACTGGTTGCTCCGGAAACCAATCGACGAGAATCCACTTAAGGAACGTCCGAGAAGTCAGGTAACTTTCGTCCGGGAGATTGTAGAAGCCTAGTGAGCCTCCGCAGGCCAAGTTGAGGCGGTGAAGCATCTGGTCGACCTCCATAGTTCCCCACTGACGCGGTGAGTGAGGCGTCACACTCTCTACACGGCTGCGATACTCCTGCCGCTTCTCCTCCGTGAAAAAGAGATTCCCATCGATCTGCTTCGTACGAAAGGCCCGAGGGATGTAACGAGCTATCGCGATCCCCGTGATCCAAAAGTCTCTAGAAAGAGCAGCGCGGAACGCATTCATGAACGATGTCCTCGCTGGAACGACTATTCGGAAAAAGGTGCGTTTGCGACGACGTCCGCGAAGTTCGGAGGAGTGAACCCTTCGACGTACCGGTTGCCGAAATCCCGAAGAATGTTGTCAAAGCTGGTCGCCGGTTTGCGGCGAACGATGTTGCATAGGGATAACTGGAGCTGGTTCTTGAGCGCCAAGCGAGGGAACGCCGCGAGGATCGCCTGTAGTTTATCTGTCGGAATTCGATCGAGACCAACCCCGATAGCGTCCACCGCAATACCTGAATGGGTCATTGCGACTTCCGGCTCTTTGTGGAGAGCGATGGAACGCGTTGTGTGAACGGCGATCGCATCCCAGACAAGTTGCAGCTGCAGAGTCGCGATACCGCGCTCCTTGAGGAACGCGCGGGCTGCGTTGGCGCCATCGACCTCGAACCGCTCGTCGGCCATGTAGCGGTCGGTTAGACCGAGATCGTGTAAAACGGTGGAAACGGCCAGGAGTTCGGGGTCCGGCGAAGGTTTGACGTCTTCGGAAAGTAAAACGCTAAATAGCCAGGAACGCATCACATGGTTAAAAAGGTCCAGCTCCGAAGAACTGCGGGCCAGATCCATCGCGTCGCGGACTAGATGTGTGTCGGTTACTTTGTTCCCGCCAAAACCATATTTACCCCTTTGATGGAAAAACTACGGGCGACCCTCGTTTTATCTAGAAAGAGCAGCGCGGAACGCATTCATGAACGATGTCCTCGCTGGAACGACTATTCGGAAAAAGGTGCGTTTGCGACGACGTCCGCGAAGTTCGGAGGAGTGAACCCTTCGACGTACCGGTTGCCGAAATCCCGAAGAATGTTGTCAAAGCTGGTCGCCGGTTTGCGGCGAACGATGTTGCATAGGGATAACTGGAGCTGGTTCTTGAGCGCCAAGCGAGGGAACGCCGCGAGGATCGCCTGTAGTTTATCTGTCGGAATTCGATCGAGACCAACCCCGATAGCGTCCACCGCAATACCTGAATGGGTCATTGCGACTTCCGGCTCTTTGTGGAGAGCGATGGAACGCGTTGTGTGAACGGCGATCGCATCCCAGACAAGTTGCAGCTGCAGAGTCGCGATACCGCGCTCCTTGAGGAACGCGCGGGCTGCGTTGGCGCCATCGACCTCGAACCGCTCGTCGGCCATGTAGCGGTCGGTTAGACCGAGATCGTGTAAAACGGTGGAAACGGCCAGGAGTTCGGGGTCCGGCGAAGGTTTGACGTCTTCGGAAAGTAAAACGCTAAATAGCCAGGAACGCATCACATGGTTAAAAAGGTCCAGCTCCGAAGAACTGCGGGCCAGATCCATCGCGTCGCGGACTAGATGTGTGTCGGTTACTTTGATTCCCGCCAAAACCATATTTACCCCTTTGATGGAAAAACTACGGGCGACCCTCCTTTTAGTATTCAAACCACTGGCTGAGCGCTTTGACCTTTTCCTCCGTGTAGGGCGGGAACAAATGCTCGATGGCCACGTCGGGAGGAGAGATAAGCACCGATTTCGCATGCGTCAGAGCATCGAAGCCGGCCTTGCCGTAGTAGTGGCCGATACCTGAGAATCCGACGCCGCCGAAAGGCATGCTTTCAATGAACAGATGAATGTTCACTTGGTTGATCGCGCCACCGCCGAAGGACAAGGTCGCGAGAAAATGATCGATCGCCTTCTGGTCACGGCTGAAAAGGAAACCGGAAAGGGGTTTTGGATGCTTCTTCACCTCACGAATGGCCGCATCCATGTCTTTGTACGTAAGGATTGGGAGAATCGGCCCGAAGATTTCGTCCTCCATGATCGGGTCGTCCCAGGTGACCGGATACAAGATCGTGGGATCGAGGTAGAGCGCTTCGCGGTCGGCAGAACCTCCGGCCACAACCTTGCTCTGATCAATTAGGGATACGAACCGGTCAACGGCTTTCGGGCTGATGACGCGCGAGTAGTCGTCGGACCTGCTCTTCGGGTCGGTTCCGTACAACTCGATCACGGCCTTCTTGCATTCTCTTACAAACTCCTCAGCAATCGATTCGTGCACATAGGCGTACCCAGGAGAGGTGCACCACTGCCCACCCCAGGCTGTTGCGCCCCAGACAATTTTCTTGGCCGCATCCCGGATGTTCGCGGTCGTATCGACGAAAGCGGGATTCTGTCCGCCAAGTTCCAGAAGAATGGGGGTCAGGTTTTTTGCAGCAGCCTCCATGACGATCTTGCCCACCTTGACGCTGCCGGTGAAGAAGATGAAGTCAAACGGCAGCTTGAGAAGCTCCGTAACTTCCTCTTTGCTTCCCGAGACGGCAGTGACGGCCCGAGGATCGAAATATTTCGGTACAAGATCCAACAGGAGCTTACTCGTGGCGGGCAGCCCTTCAGAGAGTTTAAGGATGCACGGATTGCCCGCCGCAAGAACTTGGCACGCCGGGTCGAAAAGCAGTGTCAATGGCCCATTGAATGGACCAATCACCAGAGTGACGCCGTATGGTTCTCGATAGACCTTGGCAGTATGCCCGCTCTCCCGAAGGGCTTTCGGCACGACGACATCTACAGGCTTCATCCACTCTTTCAACTCAGCTTTCGCGAAAGCTGCGGTCCCCACGGGAGCCATGATCTCGAAAACTT
>CAWDRE010000010.1:0-85320 GCA_963804655.1 uncultured Acidobacteriota bacterium
CCCGAAGCCGTGGCGCAGTGCACGGCGCCCTTGAAGGTGACGCAGACTTCGTACTCATTGCGCGTCTGCTGCCGCGATGAATAGAGCAACACTGCCACCAAGACGATTGCTCCCACGATGACGATAGCCCGCATGTGAACCTTACTAACGGCCATATTCTCCTCGAACGATTCCAGGAAGTTTGCTGCTAAGCCCGTTCCTTCGCTGTGCCGGCCCGACACGACAATTCCCGTTGAATATATTTGCGAACGTGGGGCGTCACACCTTCCAGCGTGGCGAGTTCTTTCAGATCACGCAGGGTGAGATTGGGCAGAAACGCCAGCACCACCGGAACGGAGAGTATGAGGCTTGCGAACCAGCGCCACACACGAATATTGTACTGGACTGACCACTTGGGATGTTGCGCGATCGCTGCGACGACGCGTTCCGGAACGGCTGGCTTCGCAACCCTAATATCTGGCTCTCGGTAAGAAAGGCGTTTGCCAGCGCCAGTTTTATAGCTTGCGGATGCCCTTCGGCAAGGAGGGCGCCTACGACGCGCGAGGGCCCGCGGCGCGCCAGAGTCAATTTTTGGCCGACGGGCAGATGCGGCACCAGGGTGACGATCAGTTCTTCCGCCACGCGCTTGATTTCGGCGGGCGTTGCAGGCAGCAAGCTCAGGCGAACCAAGTCGAAGAGATAGAGTTGCCGGAGCAGCGCCATCGCCAAACGGCGCGGCGTATGCGGGTGACGCGCGAGCCGCAAGCGCACACCTTCGCTTGCCGTCCATTTCCCTTTTTCGGCGATGGCCGCAAGGACGTTCGCGGAAAGATCGAGCCGCTCGAGCATTTGGATCACCAGGGGTTCTGCGATTCCAGGATTTTCGAGAAGGGCCAGCAAAGTTTTTTCGTCGGTCTCGTGGATCAGCGAACTTAGTTCGCGGGCAGCCGGCGGCTGCGCTCGCTCGATACGCTCAGAATTGTCATCCGGCATGAGCCTTTCGCTTCCGGAGGCGAATCGCCATGTGCGCCGCTGCTTCGGCGGGTCTCATCTGGAGCGCGGTAATTCGCGCGCGCGGGGCGACTTTGCGCAAGCCCTCATCAATCGCGGCGTCGAAAAACTTGCCACGCCAGTGGCGCCGCCCGCCTTGGCGATGGGCGCCTCGCGATCTTTCATGTGCAATTGATCAATCACGCTGGCGGCGAGGCCAGCGAGTGGATCCGGCGGCGGTGGATAGAATTTCGCGCGCGACAGCGTCGCCTTGATCACCCAATTCAGCAACGAGCGGAAAAACGCGGGGAAAACGTCATCGGGATTCTTGACCACCCAATCGAGTACGCGGGTCCAGTCGTTGCATCCGAGCCAGGTAAGCACTTTTTGCGAAAGAGCCGTTTGCGGCCCGCGTTTTTCTTCGGCGCGAACGACGGCGGCCAGAGCGCGCCTGCCAATATCAAACCCACTGCCTTCGTCGCTGAACCACGGGCCGCGCCCTCCGGCGCGCGCGGTGTGACCTTTGGCGTCACGGCCATAAGCTCCCGAGCCTGTGCCTACTACCAGGATAATTCCCTCTTTATCGCCGACCGCCGCATGCAGGGTGATGGCCAGGTCCGTGGTGATCGAAACGGCGGCTTGCGGAAAGCCGCGCTCGAGGAATGTAGCGATTCGCCGCGCCACCGACTCGCGGCCCGCGCCGCCGATTCCGGCGCAGATTCCATGAATGTCGTCGGCTTTCAGATGCTGGCGTTCCAGAACAACGTCCGCGGCATCGCTCAGCGCGAACCAGGCCTTGGCGTATCCGGCGCGCAGAGGGTTGGAGGTCCGGCGGTCAGCCAGGGCGAGGACTTCGCCGGCTGGAACTCCACCAGGACACAGTCGGTCTTGGTGCCGCCGCCATCGAGTGCCAGATAATATCCCGGCTGTTGCGCGTGCTTTTTCTCAGGCATTCGTTTTCACCATGCTTGACAGGGTTTCGGCGGGCAGTTAGCATCGCGCGACTCGCCTGCCCACTATCAGCGCCAGTCACTCGAATGCAAATCAGTTGGCTCGACTTCGGCATCTTGGTGCTGTATCTCGCGGGCATCACGCTGTTTGGCGCCCTCTTCCGACGCGGGCAACAAAATCTCCGCGATTACTTCCTGGGCGGCCGCACCGCGCCGTGGTGGGCCCTGGCTTGCTCGATCGTCGCGACAGAGACTTGCACACTCACCATCATCGGAACGCCAGCGATCGCCTACGGCGGAAATCTAGGTTTCCTGCAACTGGTGCTGGGCTACTTGGTCGCGCAGGGTAATTCTCTGCGTGGTACTTATACCACAATATTTCCAAGGAGAATTCTACACTGCGTATCAGCTTCTGGAGAAGCGTGCGGGACACGCATGAGATCCGTCGCGGCCGTGGTTTTCATGGGCACCCGCGCACTGGCGGAGGGCGTGCGGATATCGGCCATCGGAAAAGTGGTAAGCGTGGCGTTCGGCACCGGCGACCGGGTTTCGATTTTGATTATTACGGTGCTCACAATGTTCTATACGTTTGAAGGCGGGATGCGCGCGGTGATCTGGACCGACGTGGTGCAGTTCGTGCTGTACCTCACAGGCTCGGTTGCGGCATTTTTTCTGTTGCTGCACAAGATTCCTGGGGGCTGGGCTTCCGTGACGCAGACGGCTGCGGCGGCTGGAGGAAAACTGCGCGTTTTCGATTTCACGTTCAGCCTGACGCAAAGTTACACGTTCTGGTCGGGGCTGTTGGGTGGAACTTTTCTGACGATGGCGAGCCACGGCACCGATCAGACGATGGTGCAGCGTTTATTGGCCGCGAGGAACGAACGAGACAGCAAGAAAGCGCTGCTGGTGAGCGGCGTGATCATCTTCGTGCAATTCACGTTATTTCTGATCGTGGGTGTGATGCTGTTTGTTTACATGCGCAACGGTTTGCTCGCTGTGCCGGAGGGCGATCCGGACCGCATTTATCCGGCATTTATTGTGCATGCGATGCCCGTTGGGCTTACGGGCATCGTGCTGGCGTCCATATTTGCGATTGCGATGTCCAACGCCAGCGGTTGATTGAACTCGCTGGCTTCATCGAGCATGATGGACATGGGCGTGAAACGCAGCGGCGATTCGGCGCAGCCGCTCGGCCGCTCGCGGCGAATGACGTTGCTGTGGGGGCTGGTGCTCGGTGCGCTAGGGGCTGATTCGCTGGGGGCCGGTGCTGGTGGCCGGGTTGACGATCGCATCCATTACGTACGGCGCGTTACTGGGAGTGTTTCTGCTCGGAACGTGGCACAAACGCGCGAAGGAAAATGGCGCGCTGGTGGGCTTTGTAGCGGGACTGGCGACGATGATCCTGGTCAAACGACTGACGCCGCTGGCGTGGACGTGGTACGTGCTGGTCGGCACGATTGTGACGTACGCCGTCGGCGCGATTGCGAGCGGATTCACGCGCCGCGATGATGCGGTGGCTGCCGCGCCGGGCAACTAGACTCTTGCTAGGGGAAAATTCATAGGCACTCCGGCAAAACCCGGCGAAAGACTGGATCTGGTCCGCGCGCTGGGCGCGTGGGCTGCCGCGGCGATCGTCGTCGGCACCATGGTCGGCACGGGAATTTTTCTGAAGCCTGGCGAGATGGCGCGCGTGGGCGGGTCGGTAAGCCTGGTCTATGCCGCGTGGATTGCCGGCGGGCTTTTGTCGCTGTTTGGCGCTTTGTCATTCGCGGAATTGGGCGCGGCACTCCCGGAAGCAGGGGGCCAGTACGCTTATTTGCGCAAGGGGCTTGGGCCCATCTGGGGGTTTCTCTTTGGCTGGATGCATTCCACGGTCGGCGAATCGAGTTCGGCTGCGTCCATCGCCGCGGGCTTCGCGCTGTTTTCGAGTTTCCTGATTCCCGCGATTGCGACGCTGCTCTTTTCCTGGCATCTCACCAGCCCGGTCTCGGGGAAGCCCTATGAGTTCGTATTCACGTGGGCGCAACCTCTGGCGGCGGCGACGATTGCGCTGTTCACGTTCATCAATTACCTGGGTGTGCGGCTGGGCGGTCGCGTACAGATTATTCTGACGGTGCTGAAAGTGGGCGCGGTGCTGGCAATCGTGGCGGCGGGATTTTGGTTCGGCCACGGAAGCATGGAGCGCTTTCATCCGTTTTGGCCGGCTGATTCGCACATCGGCGTGATCGGTAGAGTTTTCGCCGCACTGGCCGCTGCGCTGTGGGCCTATGACGGCTGGGAAGATCTGAATCGCGTGGGCTCCGGGATGCAAACCCGCAGCGAAATATTCCCCTGGCTCTGGTTGGCGGGACGATCCTGGTGGCTGCGCTCTACTTGCTCTTCAGCGCGGTTTGTTTCTACGCGCTGCCCTTCGCGAGCGTGGCAGCGTCTCCGCATGTGGCTTCCGACGTGGTGGCCAGTTTCGCGGGCCGCGACGCCGCGGTGTGGATCACGCTGGCGATGATCGTTTCGCGCTGGGCACGCTGAATTCTTCGGTATTAAGCGGCGCCCGCGTGCCGTACGCGATGGCGAGGGACGGCTTATTTTTCAGGGTGACCGGGACCGTGCATCCGAAATTTCGCACGCCGGGCGGCGCGCTGGTTTTTCAAGGCGTATTGGCGAGCTTGATGGCGCTTACCGGGACGTTCGAGGAGCTGACCTCTCTCTTTGTTTTCGCGGCGTGGATTTTCTACGCGCTTTCGGTGGTGGCGATGTTCCGTTTGCGGCGGATTGCTCCGGACCTGCCGCGGCCTTATCGCACCTGGGGCTATCCGGTGGTTCCGGCGCTATTCGTCGCGGGCGCGCTCGCGCTCACCATCAATATTTGGATTGAACGGCCGGTGCGTTCGTCCATCGGGCTGCTATTGATTCTTTCGGGCTTGTTCTTCTATCGCCTGTGGAGTAAGCACGATGCCGACGCCAGAGCCTAGCTTTCAGGCGAGGGCTCCAAGCGGAATACAGCCGACGTGGATTCGAGTCCGAAGAGCCGGCGAGACTGGCACTACAACTCCAATTTCGCATTCCTAAATAAGCGTTGCTCGCGTCTTACAATTTCTGAAATGCGCCGTCGGGTGACTGCGACGCGAACAAATCCGGATGCAACAGATGCGCGAGAATCTGCAGGCCTTCGGCTAGCCGCGGCCCGGGACGCGAAAAGTAGCTGTTCGCGTCCACCGCGAAAACGCGAACTTCGCGAAGCGCCGGAAGGTTGCGCCAACTCTGCGGCAATTGCGTCCGCCTGAATTCAGCGGCGTTTCGCGCGGCGTCGTAGCCGCACAGCATCACCAGAATCGTGGCGGCGTCGCTACCCGCAACGTCATCGGCTGACACCTTGAAGGAAGGTTCTCCCGCACGGCCCAGCACATCTTCACCGCCTGCTTTTGCAACCATCTCCGGAACCCAATGGCCGCCGACGTAATACGGATCCAGCCATTCGAGGCAAAGCACACGCGGGCGATACGTCGCAGACTTGACGGCGGACTCGACGGCACTCACTTTTGCCTGTAATTCCGCGGCAAGTTTCTGGGCTTCGCGAGTCGTTCCGGTGGCGTCGCCCACACGGATGATGTCCTGCCACACGTCACCGAGGGAATGGGGAGTGAGTGTCAGCACGCGCGTTTGCCTCGGCAGGCGGGTCAGCGCGGTCGCCAGATCATCGGGCGAAGCCGCGCAGACGTGGCAGAGGTCCTGCGTGACGATCAAATCCGGCTTGAGCGATGAAAGCAAATCGGCATCCACTGCGTAGATGCTTTCGCCACGCTGCACCAGCTCACTGACCTGGCGATCAATTTCCGCGGGCGGGGCGTGCGGGTCCACGCGCGGCTTGATGAGCGGAGGTTTTTTCGCTGCGGCAGGCGGAAAGTCGCACTCGTGCGTTACGCCGACAACGGAATCGCCGAGGCCGAGCGCGAACAAGATTTCGGTTGCCGACGGAAGCAAGGAGACGATTCGCATCGAGTGATCAAGCCTGGGAAATGTCCCACTACCGCGCGGAGCCGCTCAATCATAAATCAGATATTTCGCGCGCAGCGCGCGAAATGCCGCCAGATCGCTTGCCCAACTTGCGATGATGTTGACCGGAGTCTGGTAAGCAATGAGCGCGTCCACGGATGCCTCTGAGCCGAGCAAATCGGCCAACTTGGTGATCTGAAATCTTTCGGGGTAGAGGCGATGAAGGGCATCAGCGATTTCGAGGCCGGTGCGGACAGAATCGAACGTATCGCGGCCGGTGATTTCAAGCTTTACGCCTGCGCAGGCTTCGCCGCTGTAGAGGCCGCTACTGGGCGTGAAATTTGCCGCTGAAAAGCGCACGCCGGGAATCTGCCGCGGAGTCAGAGACTTCAAAAGCTCGTCGGAATGAATCCACGGGGCGCCGACCTGTTCGAATGGTGTGTCCGTGCCGCGCCCGACGGAAACGCCGGCTGGTTGCAGGATTTCGATGCCGGGATACAGGAAAACTTCATTCAGCGTGCGCAAATTCGGCGAAGGGGGAATCCATTTCAGTCCTGTTTGATCGTAGGCCTCGTTACGACGCCAGTTCTTCATGGGGATTACGTCTAGTTCCACGCCGGTTTTATTTTCGGCATTGAACATCTTGGCGAGTTCTCCCAGCGTCATGGCATAGACGAGCGGCATGCGAAAATAACCCACAAACAGGGCGTGCCGTTCGCGGTCCAGCATGGGCCCTGGGATGTTCTCGCCGCCCAGCGGGTCCGGGCGATCCAGAACAGAAATATGGTGCTGCGCCGCGGCTTCCATGCAGTAGCCCATGGTAGTGATGAAAGTATAGAAACGCACTCCGGCGCCTTGGATGTCGAACACGAGCGCGTCAATTCCCTGCAGCATCTGATCGCTGGGCCGCTTGGTATCGCCATAGAGGCTGAAGATCGGCAGGCCGGTCGCGGCATCCGTCGAGTTCTGAACGGTGGCGTCAATCTTGCCCGCGATGCCATGCTCGGGGCTGAACAGCGCGACGAGCTTGAGGCCGTCCGCGTGCGCGAGAACGTCAATGGTGCACCATCCCTGAGAGTCAACTCCAGTCTGATTGGTAATCAGCCCGATGCGCTTTCCTTTGCAAAGGCGCAAAGTTTTGCGCCTCGAGCACGTCAATCCCCGTTTGGATATGCTCGATGGCTTGTGGCGGAGCCGATCGGACGAGATTTCGCGGCGTAGCAGCAAGTGCTATCGTGAAAGCGGCAACAAAAAGAAATGTCGGGAGGAAACGGTTACGAAACATGATGGAGGAGGATTCGTTGTGCCTCATGCGGCCGTGTGCTATATACAGCCGCGGGATGCAGGCGTCGACATGGTTGGCTCCGTATGAGTGTGCTGCGCAAACTCGGGGTCTCCATGCTGCCCCTGCTTCTTCTCATGACATCCTACGCTCGCTCGCAGAAGAAACCCGCCGCCAAACCCCGGGCCCCCGCCAGCGCTAACGCCGCATGGGTAGAATCCACGCTCAAGAGAATGACGCTGCGCGAAAAGCTGGGCCAGATGCTGATGCCCCACTATTTTGGCGTTTTTACTTCAGCCAAAGCAGCGACTACAAAGCCTTGCTGCACCAAGTGGATGAAAACCACGTCGGTGGATTCATCGTCGCCACCGAGCGCGGTCCGCTGGGGATCGAGCGCAGTCAAGTGTACCCCACGGCAGTGCTAACCAACGAACTGCAAAAGCGCGCGAAGGTTCCACTACTGATCGGGGCCGATTTTTGAGAGCGGCACAGGGATGCGGCTCGATGAAGGAACGTCGTTCCCCTCGGCGATGGCCATCGGCGCGACGAATGATCCGCGGTTGGCCTACGCCGAAGGAAAAGTGATCGCGCTGGAATCCGCGCGGCGGGGGTGCATTGGATTTTTGCGCCGGACGCCGACGTAAACAACAATCCGGACAATCCGATCATCAACATTCGTTCGTTTGGCGAGGACCCCAAGCGCGTGGCTGAGTTTGTGTCGCAAGAAATTCGGGGCATCGAAGAAAATGGTGGACTGGCGACGGCCAAACATTTTCCGGGCCATGGCGACGTGAGCGTGGATTCGCATCTGGCGCTCGCGACTGTTCCCGGCGACCGCAAGGAACTGGAAGCGACGGAACTGGTTCCCTTCCGGGCCGCGATTGCCTCGGGCGTGGATTCGATCATGCCCGGGCACCTTGCGGTGCCCGCGTTTGAGCCGGATACGACCGTTCCCGCGACGACCTCGCACAATATTCTTACGGGATTGCTGCGCGACGAAATGAAATATCAAGGACTCGTCGTGACCGACGCGATGGACATGGGTGGAGTCACCTCGCGCTATCCACCGGGAGAGGCGGCCGTGCTGTCGGTGCTGGCCGGGGCGGACGTCTTGCTGATGCCTCCGGTGCCGGACGCGGCGATGGCTGGGCTGGAACGAGCGGTGCGGTCCGGGCGGCTCAGCGAAAAACGAATCGACGAATCGGTGCGGCGGATTCTGCAGGCCAAAGCGCGGCTCGGGCTCGATAAGAATCGCTTCACGGACATTGAACACCTGGATCAAAAGTTCGGACGCCCTGAGTTTGAATCGCAGGCGCAGAGCATTGCCGATCGCGGCGTCACGCTACTGCGCGACACTCCGCGCATGTTGCCGCTCGACGCGACTAAACCACTGCGCGTCCTTTTGGTTTCTCTTTCCGCAGATGCGGACCCTTATCCGGGAGAAACGATCGAGCCGGAGATCCGCTGGCGCGTGGATTCGCTGAAGGCCATGCGCGCGGATACACAGTTTGCGAACGTGAGCACGCTAAAATTGCCGCCGCCGGATTCTTATGACGTCGCCATTGCCGCGCTCTTTGTGCGCGTCGCCGACCGCAAAGGCAATGTGGGACTTCCGGACGACCAGCGGGCCTTTGTGGACCAGATGCTGGCCGCTGGCAAACCCGCCGTGGTGATGGCGTTCGGCAGCCCTTATTTGATTGAGCGTTTCCCGGGCGCGCCCACTTGGTTGGCAGAATTTGCCACCAACGACGTCTCGCAACGCGCGGCGGTGCGCGCTTTGTTCGGCCAGGTGCCGACGCAGGGCCAGATTCCGGTGACGGTTCCCGGCACGGTAAAGCTTGGCGACGGATTGGCGGTCGCCGCGAATCCGATGGCTTTGCAGCCCGGCTCGGCGTACATGACGGACGAGCTCAGGCCCGTATTCGATTTGCTGGATAGCTCGGTAACCGCAGGCGCGTTCCCAGGCGGAGTTCTGGCGGTGGGATTGCGCGACCAATTAGTGGTGCGTCCGTTCGGGACGCTGACGCGGGACGCCAAAGCCCCGAAAGTGAGTGCGAACACAATCTACGATATGGCGTCGCTGACCAAGGTCATCGTTACGACGACATCCGCGATGATGCTGGTGCAGCAGAAGCGCCTCGATCTGGATGCACCGTTAGCGCGCTACCTGCCGGAATTTTCGGCAGCCGCGAAAAGCGATCCCAATCCAACGTGGCGAGCCCGGTGACTGTGCGCATGCTTCTGCTTCATGACTCCGGATTGCCGGCCCACCGCGATTTCTACAAAGAAGCGAAAGGCTATGATGCAGTGCTCGCAAAAGTGCTGGCCGAACCCCTGGTGCACGAGCCGGGCACGCAAGTGGAATATTCCGACCTGGGTTTCATCATGCTAGGAGAAATTATTCAGCGGCTCACGGGAGAGACGCTCGCGCAATTCGCCAAAGAGCATATCTTCGCGCCGCTGGGCATGAATGACTCGTTCTACAATCCGCCGGTTTCCTTGCGCCCCCGGATCGCGCCGACTGAATTCGACGCGGACTTCCGCAAGCGGCTTATGCGGGGCGAGGTGCACGATGAAAACGCCTGGGCGATGGGCGGAATTTCCGGCAACGCGGGTCTATTTTCCACCGCGGGGGATGTCGCGGCGTTTGCGCAGATGCTCCTGAATGGCGGGATTTACGCGCATCATCGTCTGCTGCAGCGAGCCACGATCCAGCAATTCACGGAACGACAGGCTGTGGGGGACTCCGCGCGCACGCTGGGATGGGATGTGCCGACGCCGCCGAACTCATCCGCCGGGCACTATTTCTCGCCAGCCAGCTTCGGGCATACGGGCTTCACCGGAACTTCGCTGTGGCTCGACCCGGACCGGCAGCTTTTTGTGATTTTGCTGACCAATCGCGTGAATCCCACGCGGGCGAACGAACAGATACGCCAGGTGCGTCCGGCCGTGCACGATGCCATCATCCAGGCACTTGGCTTGCTCAACTCCCCACAGATCTCGCGATAACTTCCTCGGCACAAAGCGCGCCGGAATCCATCTCCGTTCCCAACGCGGGCGCACCCTATCGGTATAATCGAATGATTGCCGCTGGCAGCGCGGCTGTGGGACTGAGGGCGCGGTGAAAGCTCCGAAGACGGAACAAAGGAACCCGCGGACGCGCGGGCTCGACGCGAAATCCACGCTTGAAATCTTGCGCATTCTCAATCGTGAGGACCAGCGCGTCGCGACGGCGGTGCGACGCGAGCTGCCGCGGATCGCTCGCGCAGTGGATGCCATCGTGAAGAGTTTGCGCGCGGGGGGAAGACTTTTCTACGTGGGCGCGGGCACCAGCGGCCGGCTGGCCGTGCTCGATGCGGCGGAATGTCCGCCCACGTTTGGAACATCGCCGAACCTGGTGCAGGCACTGATCGCGGGAGGCGCGAAAGCGCTGCGCGGCGCGGTGGAGGGCGCGGAAGATTCGGCGTCGAATGGGTCGCGAGACCTGGCGCGCGCCGGCGCGACGCGTCGCGATGTGGTGGTGGGAATCGCCGCAAGCGGAACCACGCCATACGTTCTCGGCGCTCTGAAATGGGCGAATGGGCGCGGCTGCGTTACGGTGAGCGTGACCTCCAACCCGAATTCGCCGCTGGCGCGCGCGGCAAAAATTGCCATCCGGCCCGACACCGGGCAGGAAGCGATCTGCGGCTCGACGCGCATGAAAGCGGGGACGTCGCAAAAAATGGTACTGAACCTGCTTTCCACCTCCACGATGGTGCGGCTCGGCAGGGTCTATGAGAACTGGATGATTTACGTGGCGCTGACAAATCAGAAGTTACTGCGGCGAGGCGAGCGAATTTTGAAGGAAGCTGCGGGCGTGAGCGCGTCTATTGCGGCACACGCGCTGCGTCAAACCAAACACGATTTGCCCGCGGCACTGGTAATGTTGAAGACAGGAACAAGCGCAGATGCCGCGCGAAAATCGCTGGCGAGCGCAGGCGGCAGTGTAAGGCGGGCGCTCGAAATGCACAGGAGACAAAGGCCGGCCAGGAAAGGCAAGGGGAAATAGCATGGACCGATTCAAGATTCAGGGCGGGCGAAAACTTCAAGGCACAGTGCAGATCAGCGGCGCCAAGAACGCGGCTTTGCCGGCGATGGCTGCGGCGCTGCTGACGAGCGAGCCGGTTACTCTGCAGAATATTCCGCACGTCCGGGACATCATCACCATGGCGAAGCTGCTGGCGCACATGCGCTGCCGCGTGGAAAGCCCCGATCTGCCGCCGAGTGAGTTTACGATTCAAGCCGAGACCGTCTCGATGCGCGAAGCCCCGTACGAGCTGGTGAAAACCATGCGAGCTTCGGTGCTCACTCTGGGGCCACTGGTGGCGCGATTCGGATATGCGAAGGTGTCGCTTCCCGGCGGATGCGCGATCGGAGCGCGTCCCATTGATTTGCATATTCAGGCGCTGGAGAAGCTGGGCGCGGAAATCACCGTGGAGCACGGTTATGTGGAAGCGCGCGCGAAACGTTTGCGGGGGACGACTTTGCGGTTTCCAAAGATCACGGTTACCGGCACCGAGAATGTCTTGACCGCCGCGGTGCTGGCGGAAGGCGAAACAGTCCTGGAAAATTCCGCGCTGGAGCCGGAAGTCGGTGATCTCGCTGAATTATTGATCAAGATGGGAGCGAAGATCGACGGCGTGGGAACCTCGACGCTTCGCGTGCAGGGCGTGGGAAAACTGCATGGAGCGACACACGCCGTGATTCCCGACCGCATCGAGACCGGAACATTTCTCGTGGCTGGGGCAATTACCGGCGGCGAGTTGCTGCTTACGCATTGCGAACCAGGGCACTTGAAAGCGGTCATCGAGAAACTGCGGGAGTGCGGCGTCGAGATCAAATGCGAGGGCGATGGCAAGCTGCGCGTGCGCACCGCCAAGAAGCTGGTCGCCGCCGATGTGACCACCGAAGAGTACCCCGGCTTTGCGACGGACATGCAAGCGCAGTTTATGGCGCTGGCGACGCAGGCGCAGGGCGTCTCACACGTACGCGAAACGATTTTCGAAAACCGCTACATGCACGCGAGCGAAATGATGCGCATGGGAGCGAACATCTCGATTGACGGCAACCTTGCGGTCGTCACCGGGCCAACGCCATTAAGCGGGGCGCCGGTTACGGCTTCCGACCTGCGCGCGAGCGCTGGGCTGGTGCTCACGGGATTGGTGTCCGACAACACGACCTGGATTGACCGCGTTTATCACATTGATCGCGGATACGAACGTATCGAAGACAAGCTGCGAGATGTTGGCGCGAACATCGAACGCATTACCGGCCACGAGGAATAACCCGGGAGCGAGCTGCCCGTAGGTGCTTTGCTTCCCTGCCTCTTTGCTGCCCTGCTTCTGAGCTTCTCTGCCTCCTACGTCTTACTGAGCTGCCTTTATGACCGGCTCTGGCGACTCCGGCGCGATCGGTGCGGCGCCCTTTAACTCGGCTAACAGAATTCCTACGAAAATGAGCGCAGCGCCGAGCAGGATACGGCCCGTCAAGTGTTCGTGCGCCACCAGCCACGACGTGATCGCGGCGAATACAGGTTCGAGGCTGATCAGAATAGCTGTATGCGTGGGCGAAGTGTATTGCTGCGCCCAGGTTTGCGCGGAGAAGCCGAAGGCGGTCGAGCCGATGGCCGTAATCAGGACCGCAAAAACGAGCGTATCGCTCCACGCCCAGCGCGGGTGTTCAATTCCCGTCGCGGCCAGCAAAGGCAACGCAATCGTGGCGAGAATCGCCGTGGTCGCGACTTGAATCACGGCCAGGGCGCCCACGGAATGATGTTCGACGTAACGGCTGATCACAATCATGTGTACGGCAAACATGACCGCGCAGCCAAACACGATGGGGTCGCCGCGATTCAAGCCGCCGAGGCCTTCCGGCGGCACCGTCAGGAAATAGAGTCCCGCCAGCGCAGCCAGCGCGCCGGCCCAGATCCAGGTGTTCACGCGACGCTTACCGAAGACGGCGAGCAGGAGCGGCACGATCACCACGCTCGAACCGGTGATGAACGCAGCTTTCGACGGCGACGTGAATTTCAGCCCGGTGGTCTGGAACGCGTACGCCGCAAACATGAAAAAACCGATTTGCGCACCAGCCCAAACGGCACCGCGCGTGAGCCCGCGTAACGACTTCCAGAAGAAAATCGCCATCACCACCGCGGCCAGTGCAAAGCGCACGGCGAGGTACATGAAAACGGAAACGTCGGCGAGCGCGTCTTTCACCACAACAAACGTGCCGCCCCATATGAGCGCGGTGAAACCCAGAGCGAGGTCGGCGCGAAGGCGTTTGCTGTGCATCGGAGAGAGAGTGTAAGCGGTGACGCCCGGCCTAACAAGACGGAGAAGGTCACTCGCGGTCTGCCGAGAGGGCTTCGCCCCGCGCCCAGCATATACCTGGCAATCAACACTTGACTCCACATCCTGATTTGCTATGCTTTTCTCGCTGCCTTACCAGCAGCGCTTATCAAGAGTGGTTGAGGGGACAGGCCCTGCGACGCCACAGCAACCTGGTGCAACTGCCAAGGTGCTAATTCCTGCCCAGTGGGGAGAGATAAGATCCTCGATAGACCGGCACTCCGGTCGTTGAAGATTCAACTCCCAAGCTGAAGTCGAATTGAAGCGCGGCATTTGCTCAAGCAAATGCTGATTTTGCTTATTGCAGCGCATGGCGCGCTGGTCGTGGCTCATTTCCATCGAGCCTCAATCAGGCCATGACGCACAGGCGGAGCCCATTCCGCTACATGGGAGGAAGTGGATGCCGGAGAGCTCATCGGCCGAAGGACCCATAGCAGTCATAAAGTTGGGCGGGTCCATCTTAACCAGCGCGAAGGCCTACCGCCGAGCGGCCATTTTTGTACGCAATACCCTGCGGGCGGCGCCGCGCGAGCGGTTGGTTGTGGTGGTGTCCGCGCAGGAAGGCACGACCGATACGCTCGAGCGTAGCGCCAGAGCAATTGTGCCGGAGCCCGCGCGCGCTGCCTTGGATCTACTGTGGTCCACCGGCGAGATTCGCTCCGTGGCTTTGCTTGCGATGCATCTGCAAGCGTTGGGCGTGGCGGCGGCAGCTCTGAACATTCATGAAGCCGGGCTGACCGTCCCAGAGACCGGGCGCGATGCGGGCCATATCCAACTCCACGCCAGGCGTCTCCGCGGCGTGCTGGCAAATTATCCAGTCGCGATCGTTCCCGGATTTCTCGCCATTGATTCCGCGCACGCGATTGTTTCCTTGGGACGGGGCGGCTCGGACTTGACGGCTGTGCTGCTCGCCGAAGGGCTGCGAGCCTGTCGTTGCGAATTGATTAAGGACGTCCCCGGCTATTTCACCGCAGACCCGCACCGTGACCCCTCCGCCAGACATATTCCGCAACTCAGTTTCGAACAAGCGCTGCGCCTTGCGGTGGATGGTTGCGACCTGGTGCAGCGGAAAGCGATTGAGGCTGCGGCGCGGTCGGGGCTGCCCCTGGTGATACGCAGCGTGAGCGCCAAAGCGCAAGTGAGCCGAATTTCTAACCATCAAGTAATGACGTTGAGCAGCGAAACCGACAGAAGCGAAGCGGTAGCGTCTTGATAACCAGCGACACGGGAAGTTTTCGCGAAATTGGGCCCAGGGGATCGCAAGAACCACGCAATTTAAGATAAGGAGCACGACAATGAAATTCGCAACAAAGACGATTCACGCGGGGCAGCCATCGGAACCGGAGACCGGCTCGCTGATCGCGCCTATTTTTCAGACTTCGACGTACGAGCAGGACGCCCCTGGACAGGACAAGGGCTTCAATTACTCGCGCACGAATAATCCCACGCGTCAGCGCCTGGAAACCGTACTGGCCGAACTGGAAGGTGTGGAGCACGCGGCGGTTTTCGCGTCCGGGCTCGCTGCGGAGAATGCAGTGCTGCAAGCGTATTTGCGCCCGGGCGATGAGATCGTGATTCCGCAGGACGTGTATGGCGGGACGTATCGCATCCTCAACAAAGTGTTCCAGCCGATCGGCGTGGTGGTGAAGCAGTTTGACATTGCCGATCTGGTCGCGTTGGAAGCTGCGATCACGGAACGCACCAAGCTGGTGTGGATCGAGTCACCGACGAATCCGCGGCTCCTGGTGTACGACATCGTCGAAATCTGCCGCTTGGCACACGCGAAGTCGGCGCTGGTGGTGGTGGACAACACTTTCGCCACGCCTTATTTCCAGCAGCCATTTGAACTGGGCGCGGACATCGTCGTGCACAGCGTGACGAAATATCTGGGCGGCCACTCGGACACGATCCAGGGCGCGGCGCTGGCGAAAGATCCCGCGATTTTCGAGCCGATCAAATTCCTGCAGAACGCAACCGGCGCGGTTCCCTCGCCATTCGATTGCTGGCTGACCTTGCGGGGGCTGAAAACGCTCGAACTCAGAATGCAGCGGCACGAGCAGAACGCCATCGCCATTGCCAACTGCTTGAACGGACACCCGCTGGTGCGGCGAGTCTACTTCCCTGGCCTGCTCGACCACCCGGGTCATGAAATCGCGAAGAAACAAATGACCGGATTTGGCGGAATGGTTTCTTTCGAGTTGGACGGCACGATCGAGGAAGTAAGCTCGTTTTGTTCCTCGCGGCGCTTCTTCACGCTGGGAGAGAGTCTCGGCGGCGTGAAGGCGTTGCTCTGCCATCCGGCTAGCATGACGCATGCTTCCATTCCCGCTGATGCGCGTGCGGAACTGGGTCTTTCGGACAGCTTGATTCGGCTCTCGCCCGGATGCGAAAATGCGAAAGATCTGGTGGACGATCTCCTCGAGGGCCTTAGCCTGCTCGACCATCAGCGAAAGTCACAAAAGGCGGTTGCAGCCGGTGCCCAGTAAAACCGTAACAGTGCTGCCTTCTCCAAAAGTGAAGGCGCGATCATCGGGATCCGCGAAAATTGACGTCGGGATTTTGGGGGCTACGGGGACCGTCGGACAGCAGTTTATCGCGCTGCTGGAAGGACATCCGTGGTTCCGCGTCACCTGGCTGGCAGCGAGCGAAAGATCTTCCGGAAAACGGTTCGGCGATCTCGCCTGGCGCTTGCCCACGGAGTTGCCCGAGGACGTAGCGCAGCTTTCGGTGGAGGCGCTCAAGACGGGTGTGGGACCGCAGCTGGTATTTTCCGCGCTGGACTCTTCCGTGGCTGGAGAAGCTGAAGTGGAATTTGCGGCGGCCGGCCACTTCGTGGTGAGCAACTCTCGCAACCACCGCATGGACGCACTGGTGCCGCTGCTGATCCCGGAAGTAAATCCGGAACACCTCGCATTGATTCCATTGCAAAAGAAGACGAAAGGCTGGAGCGGCGCGATCGTCACAAATCCGAATTGTGCCGCCGTACCCCTGGTAATGGCGCTGGCGGCCCTACGAGCTTTTCAACCGAAGCGCGTGCTGATCACGACGCTCCAGGGATTGTCCGGCGCGGGATATCCCGGCGTGGCGTCGCTGGATGCGACCGCGAATGTGATTCCGTTCATTGACGGCGAGGAGCAAAAGATCGAAACAGAGCCGCGCAAAATACTGGGGCGCTTCGTGGCGGACGGCATCGAGCCTTATCCCGTGACTTTGAGCGCCACGAGCACACGGGTTCCAGTGGTCAACGGGCACACCGAAAGCGTGTCCGTCGAATTGGAAAAGGACGCGACCCAGAACGAGATACTTGAAGCATTTCGTGATTTTTCGGGCGAGCCGCAAAGGTTGGAGCTTCCCAGCGCCCCGGAGAAGCCGATCGTTTATCTCGACGCTCCGAATCGCCCGCAGCCGCGGTTGGATGTGGAGCGCGACGGCGGGATGGTTACGCACATTGGGCGCCTGCGCGCTTGTCCAGTGCTTGGGCACAAGTTCGTGCTGCTCAGTCACAACACGATCCGCGGCGCTGCGGGGGCGGCGATCCTGAACGCAGAATTGCTTGCCGCTAAGAATTTCCTCGGCTGACGCGCTCGCGGCAGCCGTTATTAAACTTCGGGTGCCGGTCGCGTCCTCGGCGCGCACGATTTCCGCGGACGCGGCTAACGTGGTTGCTGCACGTCCTCGATACTTCTGGCAAGGAGCTGATTGAACTCGCCGATTTGATCCGCCAACAAGCGGGCGAGTTCCTCGGCGCCGGTAAGATTACCGGAGCGGCCAATCAATTCCAGCTTCTGCGCAGTATCACGCGCTCCTTGAGAAAAGAAATTCCCGACGGAGCCCTTGAGCGAGTGCGCGGCGATTTCCAGCGCCTTGGCGTCACGCTTCTGCAACGCCGCTTGGATGTCCCCCAACATCTGCGGGCAGCTCTGTATGAACAGCTCCGCGAGTTCCCTCAATAAATCCGCGTCACCACCAAAGCGCGCGAGCATTTGTTCATCCATTTTTTCTCCTTTTGTTGCAACCTCAGGCGCAGGCTTGACGATCGCGGAAATGGAGAGAGCTTCTGCAATCGCTTTCGCGAGCCCGCCGGGAGTGATCGGCTTCGATATGTAACCGTCCATGCCGCCCTCGAGACATCTCTCGCGGTCGCCCTTCATCGCATGAGCGGTCATAGCCACGATCGGGACGTGTGCGCCGGATTCCTTTTCTTTTTCGCGGATGTAGGCGGTGGCCTGCAGGCCATCCATCACCGGCATTTGCACGTCCATCAAGACGATGTCGAATTTTGGCGGCTGCTGAAGTTCCCAGAGATGTACAGCGTCCTGGCCATTGTTCGCGCAGGTGACCGTGTGGCCTTGTTTCTGCAGGATTTTCTGCGCGAGGACGCGATTCACCGGGTGGTCCTCGGTAAGCAGAATGCTCAGCCTGCGCGGCGACCCGTTTGCAGCTGGCGGCGAACTTGCCACGCGATTCTCCTTTCTGCTGCGCGCATACGCCGCGTGCCGGACGCGGAGCTTTTCACCAGGCGGCGTGTGGCGCGCAATAAAATGTGCGCCGCACCGGCATTGACGAAAGCTCACGCGCACTCCACAGCACCGTTTGTCAGGAATTAATCGCTGCTCTCAAGCGCAGCAAAGGAAGGGGGAACTGCCACACGATGGTATTCTTTGAATCGCAAAGCGTCAATCGCCCGGTGCCCTGCCATACAACACTGAATTGGCGCGCAAACGGGAGGCTGGAGGCATGGCGAGCCATCAGGCGCGTGGGCGTAGGATGGCGGAGAGAGTGGGATTCGAACCCACGGTTGAGTTTCCCCAACACACGCTTTCCAAGCGTGCTCCTTAAACCGCTCGGACATCTCTCCGCCGAAGCGAGCTTCACGAGCCTAACAAATTGAGGGCGCAGCAGCAAACCCGAGCTGCGGAGCACGTTGCACGTTGCGCGCAAGCTGACGAAACTGGCGGCCGAGATTGTCGGGCGAAGCGTTGAAATGATGTGCGCGGTCGAGGTAACAAATCGCGCGCAGGTCTGCTACACTTTTGTTCCCTGTTCCGGGGTAGTGCAATTGGTAGCACGCCAGCCTTTGGAGCTGGTTATCCTGGTTCGAGTCCAGGCCCCGGAGCCACCTGTTTCGCGGCGCAGAGCCACGAAGGCAAGAGTCCCGCCGAGCAATCGAGGGATTTCAACAAAAACCGACCACTCTCTAGGCCGCCGAAACGCGGCGAGGCTTGGGCGGCGGCACAATCTTGAGTTCAGTGGGGCGCTTGGCTTTCAGGTGTAATTCGCTGCGATGAAGCAGCCGCTCCAATTCCTGCTCGGAGCAGACACCGATTGTAGGTAGAGTTTTCAGATTCGAGGCCACAATCCCTCCTTCCGGGCGTTTGCACGCTGAACCCACCCTTCCGGAAGCTAATGTTGCAGGGAGCGTAAACCTCCTCCTGTGAAGTGTCAAGAATTTTCCTGTTGGTTCGCCAGAGCATCTCTTCCCGCGGCGGCCCGCCGGTATTGTTGATCGCAAAATTCTTCACCGCGCAAATGGCTTCGACAATCGCGGCAGTCTGCTTTCACACAAGAATGCTTGCGCAAGTCTTCCCGGCGCTCTAGTCTTAGGGCCGCCATGAGCCCCGATTTCCTCATTCTTGGACTTATCTGGTACATCGTTTTCCTCTTCTCGACCACCTGCCACGAAGGAGCGCACGCGCTGATAGCCAGGCTGGGCGGCGATCCGACGGCGTTCCACGGCGGGCAGGTGTCGCTGAATCCGCTTCCGCACATCAAACGCGAGCCATTCGGCCTCGTTGTGGTCCCTATTCTTTCTTACTTCATCGCGCACTGGATGATCGGCTGGGCCAGCGCGCCCTACGATCCCGCCTGGCAGCAACGTTATCCGCGCCGCGCTGCGTGGATGGCTCTGGGCGGCCCCGCAGCCAATTTCACGCTGGTGCTGCTTTCCGCCATCGCGATCCGCGCCGGGATGCATTTCGGATACTTCGGGATGCCCGATTCCGTGAGCTTCACGCACATTACGGAGCCGCTGGTCCCCGGCATCGCGAACTTTGCCGCCACTTTTCTTAGCATTATTTTCCTGCTGAATTTGCTGCTTGGGACTTTCAATCTGCTGCCGGTGCCACCGCTGGACGGAAACACCGGCATAACGCTGCTGATGAAAGAAGAAACTGGACTGCGATTCCTGAATTGGTCGCGCACTCAGGGATTCGGCATGCTCGGGTTAATCGTCGCCTGGTATGCCTTCGATAAGATCTTCCCTTACATTTTCCGCTTCTCTCTTGGGGTCCTGTATCCCGGTTCGCAGTGGGGCTGATCCTTCGCCGATCGAAATGATCGTTTCGCGCATTTCCCGAAATTGCGATGTGTTCCAACCGCGCACATCTTTCGCACACGGTACATCCGTCGCGCCCGGCGCGTCGCAGGTAATCCGCATAACCCCTTGTGTGTGAGCAAAAGAATGTGTGCGGCATTGGCATGCCTCCTGCAAAACAATCCGCGGAGGCAGAACAATGGATTCCTCAACAATTGATTCACAACAAATGGGTGCGGCCGGAGGGGGCGCGAACACCTATCGCGTGGAAGTCTCCGGGTGGGACGACCACGAGAACTTTTTCGTCGAAAAGGCGATGCTGGACTGGAGTGAAACCGAAGGCAAAACGATTGGCTTGCGTTCGGCCGTACGCCTGGAGAGTGTTTTATTCGTGCGTCTGATCCGGCCCCTCGGCGGTGGAACCGGTTTTCCGGTGCCGTATCGCGCGGTGAGAATTTCATCTAACTATCTGAATGCGCGGCTGACGGTGAAAGTCGAGCAGTTGCAACCTCGTATGGCGTTCCGGGAAACCGCCGATACGCTGCTCGCTTCCGACACAAGAGTTGCGTAACAGCAACTGCGGATCGCAAGCTGGCAGTGTCTGGGTGATGCGGAAGTGACTGCAATTGGTTCTGTTCCGTTTTGAAATTTGCAATTCCAATTTGGAGCGGTTTCGCACCTCGCTTGCTCGCCGCCGCAAGCCCCTCACGCATCTCATCAAGAAACCTTCACTTCGGGGCGGTTCGCAAGACGAACAGTTTGTGAGCGTTACGTTCCCAATTGAATTGGACGCTGCTGCGGACCCGAAAAACACGCGCGCCGACATTTCGCACTCCGTTCTGGCCACTTCCTTGCCTATGTATTCGTCATGATCGCCGTGCAAGAACGACCGCAAATTGAGCAATCGCGAAAGAATCTTACCGTCTGTGTGCTGGACGACGAACCGGACCAGGTAGAACTCACCAGGGCTCGCCTGGACCGCGCCGGGTTCCCCGTCGTGGGGACCACAGACTCCCAGGAAGCCTTGAAAAAAGTTCGGCTGGGCGGCTGCCGCGTAGTGATCGCCGACTTCAAAATGCCGGGAATGGACGGCCTGGAATTTCTGGAAAAAGCGCTGCAATGCGACCCGGGGATGTATGTGATTCTCGCCACCGGCGTGTATTCGGTGGATTCGGCCATCGAAGCGATCAAGCACGGGGCGTATGACTACCTCTGCAAACCGATTGACTTCACGCGGCTGATGAAAACGTTGGACGACCTCACCGATTCCTTCAAGCGGACTTGCCAGATACGCGACCTCGAGGACAAGTTACTGGATAACCTTCTATTCCACGGCATCGTGGGAAGAAGCGCCGCGATGCAGGAAGTGTTTGATTTAGCGAAAAAAATCTCGCGTCATTACACCAACGCGCTGATCACCGGACCCACCGGCTCGGGGAAAGAATTGATCGCCCACGCGCTGCACCAGATGAGTCCGGTAGCGCAAGAGCGCTTCGCCGTGTGCAACTGTTCGGCGCTGGTGGATACGCTGCTGGAAAGCCAGCTCTTCGGGCACGTACGCGGCGCCTTCACGGGGGCTACCGATACGCGCCCGGGTCTATTCGAATACGCGAACCACGGCACGGTTTTTCTGGATGAAATCGGCGAGACGTCCTTGCAGATGCAGGCCAAGCTGCTGCGCGTGATTCAAAACCGTGAAATCCAGCGAGTTGGCTCGCCCGAGGTGAAACAAATAGACATCCGCATGATCGCCGCAACCAATCGCGACCTGCGCGCCGAAGTCCTGGCCGGGCGCTTTCGCGAAGATCTTTTCTACCGCCTCAGCAGCATTGAACTGCGGGTCCCCGGGCTTGGTGAGCGCCCCGAGGACATTCCGATTCTGGTGCAACATTTCGTCAAGAAGTACAGCCAATCGTATGGCAAGCCTTTTCAGGGGCTCACGCGGCGCGCGCATATCGTGTTACTGCAGCACGATTGGCCGGGAAATGTCCGCGAGCTGGAAAACGTGATCGCCAGCGCGGCCATCACCGCCAATTCTGAATTCATTGACGTGAGCGACCTGCCGGAACATGTGCAGAGGCCGCGGCGGCGCGCCGGGTCCGCGAACGGGAGCTGGAGCCCTCTGCCGCTCGATGAAATCCGCAGCGTGCACATCCAGCGCGTCCTGGAAATGTGCAATGGCAATCGCGTGCGCACGGCCCAGGTGCTGGGCATTGGGCGCACCAGTTTGTATCGCTTCCTGAAACGTTCCGACAGGCAGAAAGCCGCGGCCCACGCCGCCAATTAACCGCACGCCAATCGCTTTTCGGCGACGCGCCGATCACACCTGCTGGAGCGAGCCGGACCGCGCCGCCAAGGACAAGGTCATGAGCCCACAAACTTCACGTCACTGGAAACGATTCGGACCAATCCCAGGGTTAAACCCGGTGCGCGAGAGGCGGTACGCTCTGGAAGTTTGCATCGAGGTCTGCGGCTTCAATCTCCTTGGCCGCTTTTTCGCGGAGCGTTCCGAAACCTCCAACGTGAGCGAAGGCGGTTGCAGGTTCTGTCTGCGTACGGAAATCGCGCGAGACGCCATTCTGGCCCTGCGCGTCGTCCACCGGAACAACCATGGCGTACAGGAGGCCGCGCCGGTGCTCTTTCAGGTGGTTCGCGTGGAGCGAAGTTCAAATCAATGGATTGTGGGCGCGCTGAAATTGCAATCGGAAGAACTCTGGCCGGCCCGCTTGTTGCCGGAATCGCACGATGCATCGTGCAAACCTGCCTAGCCACTGGCCCAGCTTGCTACCGAAGACTCGATTGACGAACTGAATGTTGAGACACGTGGACGCCGCCAACGCAATCCGCGAGTACTTCATTTTCAGCTGAGCGAACTCCGTATCATCTTGCGCGACGAGAGCAGCGCGGCACGAAGCCAAATCTGCAGACACCTGCGGCTGGGATCGGCAGATACGTCGCAACTTCGCCGCAAGGCTTGACGACCAACTTTCGATCTCTCAAGCCTCGCGTTCCAGCTTCATTTACCGCCGGACGTAGCCGAGTACGACGCGTTGTGCAGCAACGATGCAGGCAACGTCACCGAAGAATCCAGACGCACCAACATTCCCGTCTGTGCCGGCAGCTCAACGTCTTTGCCCTTCTTGGTCATGATGTATGCTGACGTGCCGACCAGGCCGATGACCGTGCCACGCGCGACGTTGCTGAAGAGCACTCCCACCAATGCGCCGGCTCCGGTTCCCAAACCGCCAGTCATGATGTCGTTCTTGATGTCGCGCTTTTCTTCGATCACCACGCCTTCGGTGGTTTTCAAGTCCTTGCGCTTCTTGGTGTCTTCCGCGCTGCCGCTATAGAGCGAAAGAATGCTCATTTGCACGGGGAAGATGCGGCTCTCTACTTCGATCGAATTGAACACCAGATTCATGGAAGCGCCGCCGCGAACCATGGCAAACCACTTCGGCCGCGTGACGCTGGTAACCGTGCCGTGGATTTTCGCGCCCGCGGGCAGCAGTAGCTGGTTGCCGATAAAAACCGGCTCGGCAACGACGGCGGTAAAGGGATCGCCGTCGTGCGCGACGCTGGTTGAAAGCCCGGCGGCGAGCGTCAGGCGGACCTGAGTTCCCTGTTGAATTGAGTTGGACTGCGCGCGTACTGCGGGAGTCAGCCAAAGCAGCGCCGACAGCAAAGCACAAACCGAGATCAAACGTTTCATGGGATCCTCCGTATCCTCGGCGGGAACAAGATTTCGTTCCGCCGAGGAGAGCTCTGGCATAGCCGAGCCGTCCCCGTTTCGTGGGGTTACCGCTGGCGCCGCGGTCGAGTGCGGAGGTTGCACTCGAGCGATAAGATACTCCACACGGCTCAAAGGTTGCGCGCTTATCGGCTGCAGGTGTTCCTAATCGGCAAACCCCGAAACGTACATCCCCCGCGGGACGCCAGAACCGCTACGGAGTGATGAAAAAAGACGCGAGGAGGCCCACGAATAGGTATTTCGGGAGGTACTAGTACGACACGACTTGGCCGATTCGTGGCCTCCCTGCCCCGGCCGGAATGCTAGGGTTGCATATAGGCGAGCATCTGAGATTCCGCGAATTTCGGAAATTTAAGGCCAGGTAACAATCCGATGCGAAATCGTTTGCTGATCTTCTGCTTAATGATCTTGGGCGTTGCGTCGGTCACCTTCGCGACCGATTTCGCCGTCGTGGTTCATCCCAGCAATCCCGTCCACGAGATGAGTTTGCTCGAACTCGGAAAAATGTTCCGGGCCAAGACGACCACCTGGCCCAACGGAAAGAACATTACCATCGTGCTGCGGGATCCGAGTTCTCCGGGCATGAAATTCATCATCGAAAAAGTGCTGGGCGCAAGTTTCGACGAAGGAAAATCCGCGCTCAACGATCCCAGCCGGAAATCAACCGTGCCGGTTGTCTATGCCGAGAGTGACGCCGAGGTGCTGAAGATCGTGGGAGGGAACGCGGGGGCGATCGGCGTGATAGATGTGTACAACATCACCAGCGACGTGAAGGTCGTCAAGATTGATGACAAGCAGCCTTTCGATCCCGGGTACGTCCTGAAGGGCCACTAATCAAGACAACGCCATGCGAGGAACCGTGAAAATCCGAAACTCATTCCCCTTGATAGCTATCGCCATTTTAATGAGCGGCGCCGTTGCGCAGGCTCAGGACACAACGCCTGCCTCCAGCACTGCCAGCACAACGGAAACGATCCCCGTCACAACGCACTCGCTCACGGCGCAACGCGCCTATGAGATGGGAATGGTGCAGCGCGAAGACCGGCTGTTCGTTGACGAAGGCCTGGAATTCTTTCGCGAAGCGGTGAAGGCTGACCCACAGTTTGCCCTGGGCCATGCGACGCTGGGCTACTTCACGGCCGACCCCCGAGAAGAAAAGCGCCAGAGCGCACTGGCGGTGAAATATCTGGCGAATGCGTCTCCCGATGAGCAGTTGCTGATCCGTTGGATGAACGGCACGAAGAATGGAGATATCGTCCCGGCAATCTCCGCGATGAACGACCTGCTGGCGAAATATCCGAACGACAAACGGCTCGCCAATATGGCCGCGGAATGGCTTTGCTCGAATCAAGGAGCCTACGAACACGGCGAGGCGATTCTGGTGCGCCTGCTGAAGAATGACCCGAGATATTTTCCGGCGATGAACAATCTGGCGTATTGCTACGCATTCAGCGGGCAGGCGCAGCTGGCGCCTCCGCTGATGGATCAGTACGTCGCGGCGCTGCCAAACGAGCCG
The DNA here is from genome assembly GCA_963804655.1 of uncultured Acidobacteriota bacterium. Taxonomy (GTDB): domain Bacteria; phylum Acidobacteriota; class Terriglobia; order Acidiferrales; family UBA7541; genus Palsa-295. The sequence continues at coordinate 25,155 of CAWDRE010000010.1, forward strand.
AACCCGCAGGATTCGTATGGGGAGATCATGCGCATGCTGGGCAATTATCCGGCGGCGCTGGAGCACTATCAGAAGGCGTTGCAGATTAATCCGCATTTCAATCCGTCACAGGTGGGCATCGCTTCCACCTACGCCCTGATGGGAGATCAAAAGCGCGCACGCGCCGCTTACCTGGTGGCGATGAAGGGCACGAAAGAGCAGTCCACGCAGCTGAACTACAAAATGCTCTGGGCACTGACTTACTACCGCGAAGACCATCTACAGCAGGCGCGCGCGGAGTTTGAAAAGCTGGCCGCGGAAGCGCATCAAGAAGGCATGCCGGTGCAGGAAGCGGAGATTTACCGCACGATGGCGATCTTCAACACGAGCCCGGCTGGGGCGTTCAAAGACCTGGACGCCGCGCGAGCCGTGCTTGCGGAACCGCACAAGATGTTGCCTGGGGACCGCGATCTGGAATTGGCGTCCATCCTGCAAACTCGCGCGCTTCTCGCCGCCAGCGCGGGAAAGACGGACGTCGCGCAAGCCGCTCTCAAACCGCTGGCCACGATGGCGCAAACCAGCCGCAGCACTCCGATTCAAAAGTCGTATCACTCGGCGAACGGTGCGGTGCTTTTCGCGCAGGGCGATTATGCCAACGCGATCTCCGAACTCGAGGAAGATGCCCAGAACCCACTCTCTCTGCGCTTGATGATGGTGGCGCAAATTAAAGCCGGACAAGCCGCCGACGCGCAAAAAACACTCGAAACGCTGGCCGCGATAAGCGACGAGCGAGTGGAGACAGCCTTCGCCATGCCGCAGGCCCGCGCCTCGCTGAAAAATGACTCAACCCAGACCGCGCAGCGCGGCGGACACCGGCCAATGTAAGGCGAGCGGAGCGGTTTACCTGTTCGCAGGTAACTTTCGCGATCTGTCATTGTGGCAGGATGGCCGGCCAAGAAAACTAATTGCGGGCACACTCGCCCACAACGAACTGTAGCTTTACTTCCTTCACTGTTATGTCTCTCCCCTCAACCGAAGTTTCGTTCGTTTCGGCCTTGCCGGTCGTCCCGGCTTTGCAGAACGCCTCGGCGCGGATCGTGTACCGGGAATTTAGCAGCAGGTTTAGAGTGTAACTGTTGCTGCCTCCGTCTACCGGGTATGGTGATACTCCCCTACTAGCCTTTACGATTACTTGAGGCGAGTAAAAATCCTGCGAAGGCTTGTCACCCCAGATCAGCCGCACGGTGACCTGCCGCGTGGGTCGCGCGTCACTCACATGAATATCGGCATTGGAGATCTGCTGCCCGCCGGAAAGATGAATCAAGCGTGCAGTCTCGAAACTCGCGGCCTGCGGGAAGAACGTCGTCGCGTACGGCGCGTCCGGATCCTCTTCGTTTTTGGGATTAAACACCAACACATAGTCGTCGGCGGGAAGATGATAAAAGATGAAAGGCGCCCATTCGGAGGAGGGACCCGGCTTGCCCTGAAAGCTGTATAGGCCCGGCCCGGCTTCCTTATATCGGATGGCGCGGTACAGATACACGGCGGTGGCGGACAAAGGTCGCCCGTCCGGACCGATCACCGCTCCTGTGATCCGCCCCGAGGGCAACGCGTAAAGATCCATCTCAAAACAGCTGCGGCGAGGCAGGTCGAAAGGCGCGGGTGGATCTCTTCCGACAGTCTGTCCCAGCACTAAGTCGGGCGGCAAGTCCGCCGATGCTTGATACGTACCCGGCGGAATGCGTTCGAAGGCGTATGCTCCGCGCTCATCCGTCTTTGCTTCAACAGATTTGGCGGCAGAGAGCAACTTCACGGTGACGTTGGGCAGCGAGCGGCGGTAACCCTCTTCCCAGATCGCCTGATCTGCTTCCAGTGTTCGCGTCAATGTGCCGTAAACCGCGGCCACGTGACCGCCGATTTTCTCGGACCTCAGCTCTTCCAAGATCGCCGCGGCATCGGCCAGCTTCCGCGTCGGGGAACACGGCATCGCTGCCAGGCAATCGCGACCGGCGGCGTTCCATGGGCACGAGGTGGCAAAGACAAGATACTGTTCAGCGATGGCGAAATGGAACGACCCTGGGGTTTCATTGATGTCAACGTAGTTGTCGTTCACTCCCTTGAATGCTTCCGTCACGCGGAATCGGCGAATCAGCGATTCCTTATTGGCGTCTGTGACGGTGCCGACAAATATAGCCTTGGCGTTATCAAGCAACTTGCAAGAACCGGGCTGCGGGGGCGCACAATCGATTTGGGCTTGCGCACAGGGTAACGCAAGCAGGGACCACGTTAAAGCGACCACGATGCGCCACCGCATCGAGCGATAATAGCTCATTGCGGATTTGCGTCATCACCGAAACATTGTTCGCGTTCGCAAAAGTGATTCGCTGCGCAAGGCGCTGCCGCCTTTCGTGCGATGAACCGCTGTGCTAGACTTCGCGGAGCAGTTTTGTGCGCAGAAATTTCTGCGCGGACTGCCGATCGGTGGAACTTCGGGCTCTGTGCAACGATTCCCCGCAAACCCCGCCAGGCCCGGAAGGGAGCAACGGTAGCGGGTCAGTCTCGTGTGCCGCGGAGTACCCGAAGTTCCTCTAGTCGCGGCCGAGCCACAGCGAGCTAAATGACATATAAAGTTATCGCGCGAAAATACCGCCCGCAGACTTTCCGTGAGATTGTCGGGCAACAGCACGTCACCAAGACTCTCGCCAATGCCATCAATTCCAACCGCGTCGCCCACGCCTATATTTTTTCCGGCGTGCGTGGGGTGGGCAAGACGACCACCGCGCGCATCCTGGCCAAGGCCCTCAACTGCGTGAAAGGCCCGACCGCCGAGCCTGACGGCACCTGCGATTCCTGCCGCGAAATAGCCGCAGGCACTTCGCTGGACGTGTTGGAAATTGACGCAGCCTCGAATCGCGGCATTGATCAGATCCGCGAACTGCGCGAGATGGTGCGTTACGCGCCGGCCTCGAGCCGCTACAAAGTGGTGATACTCGACGAAGCGCACCAACTCACCGACGAAGCCTCGAACGCGCTGCTGAAAACACTGGAAGAACCGCCCGAGCGCGTGGTGTTCATCCTGGCGACAACGCGCGCGGAAGACCTGGTGGAAACCATCAAGTCGCGCGCGCAGCTTTTTCAGTTTCGTGCGCTTACCTTCAAGGAAATCAGCGAAGAAATCGAGCGCATCGCGCGCGAAGAAAAACTGAGCATCGAGCCAGGCGCGGTGGCCGTCCTGGCGCGCGCCGCCGAAGGCAGCCTGCGCGACGGACTATCGCTTCTGGAGCAAGCCATTTCCTACAGCGACGACGCCATCACCGACGCGCAAGTGCGCGAGTTGCTTGGCGTGGTCGCCGAAAGCGTTCTGGACAATCTGGTGGATGCCATCTCGCAGCAATCCGCCGAGTTGGCTTTAGGTCTGGTCCATCGCCTGATTGGCGACGGGCAGAATCTGCAGCATTTTTGCCGGGAAGCGATTCGCCATTTCCGCAATCTATTGGTCGCGCGGGTTTGCGGCGCGGATTCCGATCTGGTAGCGGCCCCGCTGGATGAGCGGCCGCGCCTCGCCGAACAAGCCGCGCGATTCAGCGAAGAAGATCTCACGCGCTTCTTCAATACCCTGCTGGCCACCGACGCGGAGCTGCGGCGAGCGCCGGACCCGCGATTGCATTTGGAACTGGGACTTTTGAAATTGATCAACGCGCGCCGGCTGGCGCCACTTGAAGAAGTTCTCGCGGAACTTCGCGGCGAAGTGCAAAGCGGCGGCTCAGCCTCTGGTTCGGGATCCCGCGGTACGGCGCCGCCGGCAGCTTCGCGAGCCGTTTCAGCGGCGTCCGGCGCGGCCGTGCGGATGGCGCCAGAATCCAAAGCCACGCCAGCGCCCGCGCCCGTTCCGGCGTCCCCACCACGCATCGTCGCGCGCGCCGCCGAAGATTCCGGTAGTGGTCTGGCATCGGCGCAGGTGGACGCGATCAAAGCGGCGCTGCAAGGGCAGAAGTTTTTGTGGTCCATGCTGGATGCCGTGACGCGTTGGGAAGTGGAGAACGGCGAGTTGCGCCTTTTCTTCCCTAGCGAAAGCCGCTCGCTCGCGGAAATGTTGCAGTCGCGCGATCCAATGGAACGTTTGCGCACAGTCCTGAATCAAGTGGTGGGCCAGCCGCTGCGTGTCTGTGTTAAACTGGATTCCAGCCGGGCAGCAGCGCCAGCGGGACGCAGTTCGGAACTGCGCGCGCGGCTAGAAGAGGATCCGATCGTTAGGGCCATGCTTGAGAAATTTGGCGGCCAGATTTCAAACGTCAAGCGCCCAAGCGAGGAATAACTGATGGAAGTCAAAGCTCTGCAGCAGATGCTGTCGCAGTTTCGCCAGGTGCAGGAGAAGCTCGAGAAGCAGATTGACGAGCTCTCCGTGGAAGCATCGGCGGGCGGCGGCATGGTGACGGTGAAGATGAACGGCCAGAAACAACTGACCGAGGTCCGCATCGAGCCTGACATTTTCAAGAGCAAGGACCAGGAAATGCTGCAAGACCTGATCCAGGGCGCGGTAAACGAAGCCACGCGCCGAGTGGACGAAGAGCTTTCCAAACAGGTGAAGGAAATCTCCGGCGGCCTGCCCGGAGTGGCGGGCCTGAAAATCCCCGGCCTTTTCTGAACCGGCGGTTGCGCCCGGATGAATTCGCGGCGCGCGGGTACTCTCGATCGTTTCCGATCGCTGGTCCGATTCCCTTCTGTTCTAAAATGTATTCTACAAACGGAGTTCCATGCCTGATTTCGCTCCTTCCGTCACACGATTAATTGACGAACTGAAACGCTTGCCCGGAATTGGCCAGAAAACCGCGCAGCGCCTGGCGTTTTATCTGCTGCGCGTGGACCCCGAGCAAGCTTTCGCGCTGTCCGATGCCATCCGCGACGCTAAAGAAAAAGTCCGCGAATGCTCGATCTGCAACAACATCACGGACGCAGACCCTTGCCACTTCTGCACCGGCGCGTCGCGCAGCAAGAAAACCATTTGCGTGGTGGAAGAGGCGACGAACATCCAGGCGGTTGAAAAAACGCGGCAGTTCGACGGGCTGTACCACGTGTTGGGCGGCGCGCTTTCGCCGCTGCAAGGCATTGGTCCAGATCAATTGAAGATCAAGAGCTTGATCGAACGCCTAAAGGGCGGGAGCGTGGAAGAAATCATTGTCGCGACCAGCCCGACGGCGGAAGGTGAAGCGACGGCGGTTTACTTGTCAAAACTCATCAAGCCGCTGGGCGTGCACGTCACGCGCATCGCCATGGGCATCCCGGTGGGCTCCGACCTGGAATACGCCGATGAAGTGACCATGAGCAAAGCCATGGAAGGCCGCCGCGACTTGTAGCAAGTTCCCCGAAGGCGCCCCGCCGCCATTTCAGTGGCACCGTTTGCAGCACAGAGTTATTACGCCGCTAGTTCTTTTTGTCATCGTCTCCGTGGTGAAAATCCAAACCAAATGACGGATGGTCTTTGGTGCCCGTGATCTTAATGGGCACCTCGGAGCCGCCATTCTTGCCTCTGAAGAACGGATCCACCGCCTTCAGGAAAAATGATTTCGCTCCCGTCATGGTCTGCGACAGCTTGGCCTGCATCAGCAACTTCCCGTGAAAATCCATTTCGCCACTATCCAGGCCGTAGGTGCCGGCCAGCGCGATGTTGGCGCCCGGGACGCCGAAACTCAGCCTGGCAAAGTTCACCACGCCCTTGTCCAGGTGGAATTTCGCATTCAGATTGGAAACGACATCGCCGATGTCGGTGTCGGTCGGGTGCCCTTGCGCTCGCCGGCTGAGTGAATCGATCTTTCCCTGCACGTCGGAGCTGGTGAAGCGCGCGTCGGCAACGCCGAATTGACCGTCGATGGTCATCCGCTGCAGGATGTCGGCGTCCCCTTCCCCGATGTCAATCTTCGCGTTGATTGTGGCGGGCCCGGTCATGATGGGAGGGTCGTTCTTCACGGTCAGATAGAGCAGGTCTTCAATCGTCGCCTCGCGCGAGACGGCGTCGAGCAGAATTGTGCGGCCCTTTTCGGGAGTCAGGTCAGCGACCTCGCCGTTCACCACCAGCGTGGTATGCAGAAAATGCGCGATCACGGGCTTGAGGATCACGTTGCCGTTGGTACCGTCAACAATCGCGGTGTAGTCGGTGTGCAGGTCCACGGGATGCGCGCTCATGCGCAGAGCGAAGTCCGGAGTATCCGTCTGGCCCTCTACGCTCAAGTAATCTAGCGGGCCGCTGAACTTTCCCGTGGAACGGAGCGTGCCGGAGAGTCCCTTGATCGTTCCCATGTCGGCATGGCTGAAGGTATATCCGGCCGCTACAGGCGTGCGCCGCGGGTCTTCGGCGCTCCACGGGCCGAATTGGCCGGTGCAATCAATCTCTCCCTTGGGAACCGGATTGGTGAGCACCGCATGGAAGGAGGCGGGGCTATCGAAACTGAAATCCTTGATGACCAGTTCGTGAATGGGAAAATCCCGCGGCGGCTTGCTGGGATCGGCGCGCATAATTGAAATCAGCGCGTTGTTGGCGTCAATTTCGTGAATCAGCACGGGATACTTCTGCGCAAGGTCCGTTTCCGTGCCGTGAATTTTGGGGCGCGCGCCGCTGTCCTTAGGCGGCATGTGAATCTGCAGGCCGTCCAATTCCACACTGCGGATCGTAAACGTCTTCCGCAACATGCCGGAGATGCTGGCGGTGAATTTCACGTGCTGTATCTGGATCAGCGGCGGAACATCAGTGCGACCTTGCAAGCGCAATACGAGGCCGTCAATCGTCACGCTGACATGGGAAAACAGGAAAACATCGAAGTGCGAGAATTGAATATCACTTTGAAAGCGAGCTCGCAGATACGCTTCCGTGCGCTTGCGAATCACGGACTTGATTGCTGGCGTAAAGGCGTACAGCAAGCCGACGAAAACGACCACTGCTACTGCAATTACAATCAACCATCGCCGCATAGTATGAGGACCCGCTTATGAGAACAAACTGCGCGTGCCGAAGCGCCTTTTCATCTTACAGAAGGCAGTGAGCTATTTACCAGCGAGACCCGCCCAGCGATCTGTGTTGCAGCGCATTTCGCGCCATGGATGCCGCCCCGGGAAGAGCGTCGTTCATCAGGGCTTGTACTGCCGTCTGAGGAGCAGACAGCCGTTGCACCCCGCCAATGGCGGGCGTATATATGAGCAAAGCGAGAGGACAACAATGGCCAATCTAGAGAAGTACATGACGCAGTACGACCACGAGCACACCAACGTCTGGAACAAGGTGCTGCACGGCATCGGTATCCCGATCATCCTAGCGGGGCTCATCCTGGCGCTTTTGACGTTTTGGCGCACCGGTCTGGCTCTGTTCGTTGCTGGATGGATACTCTTGTTCGCCGGCCATCGCATCGAAGGCAACAAACCCGCCTTCTTTCAGGGTCTGGTCTATTTTCTGGTGGGCCCTATCTGGGTCGCCAAGGAAATCAAGGACGCCATATTTGGCGGCGCGCACAGGTCCACCGCGGCGCGCTAGAGCAGAGGCTGCGGCGGCACGTGCCCTGGCAGCAGTTCATCAATCCTCGCGGAGGTGTTCGAGGGCACAGTCCCCCACAGCACCCTTTCGACATTGCTCCAAAGTTACCTTTTCGCACATTTGCCGTTCCCTGACTGACTCGTGGCTCCTACAGTGCTACCCTTAGAAACCGCCCTTCGGAGGCGCAGTTGAACGATTCCTTACAGTCGAGTGATCCCGGCACTCAGAAGCGCCGCAGCACGCGCATCGTGCAGGCCGTGCCGATCACCGTTACGGGTACCGACGCGCTCGGCCAGCCGTTCAAGGAGCGCACCACCACCGTGATGGTGAATTGCCACGGGTGTAAGTACCAGTCGAAGCACTACGTTCCCAAGAACTCGATCGTAAAGTTGGACATTCCGCGCCCTGAAGGCGGCCCATTCTCCACCCAGGGACGCGTGGTATGGGTACAGCGTCCGCGAACGGTACGCGAACTATTCCAAATCGGCCTTGAATTTGAAGCTCCAGGGAACGTCTGGGGCATCGCGTTCCCTCCCGAAGACTGGAACGCCGCGGCGGCCGAATCGCCGGATCTGATTGCCGAGTTCTCCACGCAGTTGGAAGTGACCCCGACTGCCGAGCCAGTTGCATCCGTGTCCCCACAGCCGCTGCCTCCGATCCCGCCGCCTCCGATTCCGCATGTGCCTGAGAAACGCGCGGCAACTACGCCTCCGCCGTTCACGATTCCGGCACCGCCTCCCAGCGCAGCCGTGCCGCCAGCGGCGCCGCCGAAAGCCACTACGCCCGCGCCTGCGATTCCGACCGGCGCGTCCGCGCCATCAGCGCCCGGCGCATCGGCGGACAGCAAAATCCATGTAGTGCCGCCACCACCCGCGCCCGCCCCTGACACGCAAGCGGTTTTGGCCCGCCAAGTGTCTCAGATGGTCGCTGCGGCCAAAGAAAATCTCGATAAGACGTTGCGTCGCGGCGCCGAACAAGCGATCACCGAAGAGATGACCGTCGCGCGCCAGCAGCTCGACGCGCAGCTTCATGACACGGTCGAGAAAGCCATCAAAGTCTCGATGGATCGCGTTTCGGAATCCGCCGTGAAGAAAGTCATTCAACAGGCGACCGAGCGCACCACGGCGATCGTGGAAGAAGCGCGCAAGGCGACGGAATCAAATGTTTCACAGCTTGACGAAAAAGTTCGCAACGCCGTCCAGCAAGCGGTGAGCCTCGCCGCCGAACAGGCTGCCAGCCAGGCGGCTCAGCAGACCGCGACGCTCAACCTGAAGCAATCCGTGGAAGAAGCCGTCGAACGCGCGTTGCGCGACCGGGAAGCTTCGACGCCGTCGCTGGAAATTCTCTCTTCACCCGAAGCTGCGCAGAATCATCTCGACAAGTGGCGCCAGAACCTGGAAGAAACCGCGCACTCGGTGCGCAGCAAGACGATCGAACAGGCGCAAGCGGACGCTACCACCGCCGCCCAGCAATGGAACGCGGAATTTGAAACCGCGCTGGCCAGCGCGTCGCAAAAACTCGGCGATAAGCTTAACGAAGTTTCCAACGTGGCGCTTACGCAGGCCGAGCGGGACGCAGCCGCGCGCGCGCAAACGCTGCATGCCTCGCTAAACGAGGCCTCGCGCGCCGCAATAAGTCAGGCGGAGCAGGATGCCGCTTCGCGGGCGCAGGTTCTGCGCTCTTCGCTGGACGAAGCCATCGCCGGAGCAGCCTCGACCATCGAAACGCTTGGCGCCGGGCTCCAGCAGGAACGCCATCGCGCCGAGGAAACCAAGATCCAGTTGCAGGAGGCGGTGCAGAATTCGCTGCGCCATTCGCGCCAGCAGCTCGATGAATTGCTCGCCACGCAGCAACAGGAGATGTCTCGCAAGGCGGACCAGGTAATCGCCGACCGCGCGCAGCAGATCGAGCCCGCGCTGCAAGCCTCCGCGCAAAAGATTCTTGAACGCGTTTCGGTCGAGCTGGAAGAAAAGCTCGCGCCGCGGCTCGATCGGGTGCATCGCGCGGTATCGGAACTTGAGCAGGCCGAGCACCGCGCTGAACAGACCAAGCATCACGTCCAGGAACAGATCCGGCACTCCGCCGAGGAAGTGACTCACCTGCAGCACGCCGTGCACAGCCAAGTGCAGCAAGCTTCTGAGCAAGTGAGCCGCCTGCAGGAAGTGGTGCGCGACCAGGTGCAGCAGACCGCTCAGCAAGTGGCGCAGCTGCAGGATGAAGTAAGCGCGCAAATGCAGCTCGCCACCGACCGCGCGGACCAGCTGCAGGACACCATTCGCGAACAAACTTTCCAAGCTTCCGAGCAGGCGATTCAGGACGCGCTGGCGCGCCTGCGGAGCGAAACCGGCAAAGTGCCCGCTGAAGTGGAGCAGGCCTGCCGCGAAGTCGCTTCCAAAATCGAAGAAGAGATTCAGCAGCGCAGCACGGAAATGCAGCACCAGACGTACGAGTCGTTGCTGAAAGCTTCCGATTGGTACCAGAAGAAGGCGCACAGCACGATGCAGGCGTCGCTGGAAAAGGCGGTGGAGCAATCCTCGACGGCTTTGCGCGACCGCGCCGCGGAAGTTTCCAGTTTGCTGGCTTCAGAGCTGGATCACTATCGGCGCACCTACGTGGAACACAGCACCGCGCAGATCGAAGATTCCGCGAAAGAAATCGTCGCGCGCCAGCGCGATAAAATGAACGAAACTTCGCAGATGGCCGGGGCGGGTTTCTCCGATCAAGTGCATCGCGTCACATCCGAATCACTGAAGCGTTTCGAGCAAGCTTCCCGCGAAGCGCTCGAGAAAGCGCGTTCGGACATGGAATTCAGCCGCGAAGGTTCGCTCGTTGAGTATCAAAAAACGCTGGACGACCGCATGATGCAGGGCGTCGAGCAGGCTGGCGTGCACCTGCAATCGCAACTGATCCCGCTGATCGAAGAATGGGACGCGCGGCGCGAAGCCGAGAAAAAAGAGTGGATGGAGCAGCTGAAGAAAACCAACGATGAATCCATCGAAACTTACAAGGCGCGCCTGGAAAACGCCTCGAATTCCTGGCTGCTCGCCTCCGCTACTACGTTGGGCCAGCACTCCCAAGCGGTCCTGGATACCATCGCCAAAGCCGCTGAAAAGCGCCTGCGCGAGACCTGCTCGGAGGTCCTGGGCACCATGGGCGACACGCTGAAAGCGCGCCTCCTGGGGCTTTCCAGCGACTTTAACACCGAAGAAGACGACGAGTTCCCCCCGAAGAAGAAATAGCGCCGGTACTTCTCCTCGAATCGCCATCCCGCTGCCGATTTTCAATTTTCCGTTTTCCAATTTCCAATCTGCCGCTCCGGTATAATAGTTGCCATGTCTAATCAGGCCTACCTCAGCATTTGGCTGAAGGATTTTCCGGAAGAGGCGATGCTCGCGCGCTTCGGAGATTTTCTGGCGACGGTGCCCTTTTCCGCCAAGCAGCCGGGATTCACGCACCTGGAAATCCAGGCAGTGGATGCCACCGAGACTCCTCTCTTCGAGCAGGATCTCCGCTCGATGCCGCTCGACGCGCCCAGTATCATCGAACTGGCCAAGGACTACCTTCACGGCGACTCCAGTTATAAGGTGCGCGCGCACTGGGACCTCTGGGTCTTCGAAGGAGATCCGCCGAGCTGGCAGCAATCGCCTCAACCGATCGAGCTGCGCTGCAACGGCGAGAACTATGATGACGGCTTCTGGAAGGAAAACGGCCACTTCGAGGTGAATTTCGGCTTCGAACACATGTTCACTGGCCACGGCGGGCTGCTCGGCATCCGCCAGATCGCGCGCCCGGCGCCACAAAGCCGCGAAGAGGCGGATTTTCTCGAATCCATGGCCAAACCAGCGAATCTACAGATGTATCAGGAAAAAACCCGGGAAAATATCAAAAGCCTTTTTGCTTGGGTCCGCCAGATTGAAAATGCTTTACCGGTTGACCGGTTGCGGTTGTGGTCCGAAGGGGAGGAGAATTTTGAGGCGCGCCTCGAAGAGATTCTGGCTGCTCGTTAGCCTGCCGCGGCGGTGAATTCCTTTGCCGTACGATCGGCGACGAACGCGATTCCGCTGCCGAAACGCGCGAGCCGCCGGAGTTCGGGAACCCTTCCGCGAACGCGTCCGGCACGTTAGAATTGGCCTTGCGGGGGCATGGGCAGTCAGCGCCATCCAGGCTACAACGGGATTTCATGAAGCGATTCATTTTCTTGGCAATTATTGCGGTCATGGGCCTGTGCGCGGCTTCGTGCGGCAGTTCGCCGCCGGAGCCTGCCAAACTGGCGAATAGTGCTGCTGTTCCTGCGGCGCCGGCAACTCCGGCTGTGCCTGACGATGTCCAGAAGGCGGCGGAAAAGTCACTGGGTTCCGAAACCGAAGTTCTCCTGTACGGCGACTTGGCAAAAAATGGTGCGCAAGAAGCCTTGGCCATCAATCGCATGAAGACGAATCCACAGGGGGGCGCGCCCGGAACGGTGGTTACCCGCGCGGTGATACTGCAGAAGGACTCCGCCGGCACCTGGAAGGAAATCTTGCTTTGCGACGAGCACTTGAAAAATCCTAAAGGCTATCTCGGCAATATTCCGCTCGCGCCGGTGAACGGCTGGCGCTTGCAGTACGAGCAGGATCCCGAGAAGGGCTTGCTGCTTTATTTTACCCCCGTGAGCGATCCCAAAGGCGCCCGAGCGTTGCCCATCGAAGTGCGCTGGAACGCGAAGGTGAAGCGTTACCAATCGCTGGACCGCAATTTTGAAAATTTCCTCGGCGAGTTGCCTGCGCTGGAGACTCCGGAGTCGCAAATTCGTCTGTGAGCGCCATCGCCCAACCCGCCGCCGTGCCCGCCGCCCGCCCCGCGAAGCGAGCTTCGGGCTGGGACCACCTGAAATCGCTGCTGCCTTATGTGTGGCGATATAGAGGAATGGTTGGGCTGGGACTGCTGACGCTGTCGTTGATGGGCCTGGTGGGAGCTCTGCCGCAACTGATCCTTGGCGCCATCACCGATTGCCTGGAAGGCTCGCCGCAAGCGCTTTCCACGCTGCAGGGTTCGGCCCGCGCACTGCTTTCTCCGCTGCTTTCCTTGTACGCGCCGTTCAGCCGGCACGCGCTCGGAATGTTCTGCATCATTCTGGTCGGCGTGATGCTGGTGAAAGGCTTCTTTTCGTTCTGGACGCGCTGGATATTGATTGGCGTGTCGCGCGAGATCGAGTACGACCTGCGCAACGATCTGCTCGCAAAGCTGGTTGAACTCGAGCCTGAATTCTATGTACGCAATCGCACCGGCGACCTGATGTCGCGCGCGACGAACGACTTGAACGCGGTGCGCATGGTTCTCGGTCCCGGAATCATGTACAGCGCGACCACGGTCGCGACGATGGTGCTCGCCATCTTTTTCATGGTGAAGCTGTCACCGAGCCTGACGGGATGGGTGCTGCTGCCCGTGCCGGTCGTCGCGTTTGCCGTCCGTTATTTTGGCGAAACCATCCACCGCCTTTCCGAACAGATTCAAGCGGCGTTGGGAACGCTTTCCACGCGCGCGCAGGAAAACCTCACTGGCATTCGCGTGGTGCGCGCCTACGCGCAGGAAAAACCGGAAATCGCTGCTTTCGACCGCGCTAATCGCGATTACGTTGATCGCAACATCAAGCTGATCGCCACCTGGAGCCTGTTCTTCCCGTTCCTCACGGCGCTGATCGGCATCACCTTTGTAATCCTGCTGGGTAAAGGTGGCCGCGACGTCGTGGATCATCGCTTCAGCGTGGGCACCATGTGGGCGTTTTACTGGTTCCTCGGCCAACTGGTTTTTCCGATGATCGCGCTCGGCTGGGTCACCAATATCTTTCAACGCGGCGCGGCCTCCATGGGCCGGTTGAATTACATATTGCACGCGAAACCCAGAATCGGAAGCTCCGCCGCGAATCTGCAAGCGCGCGATGATGCGCCGGCCGCCAGCAGGAACGGGGATACCGCGGTTGAGACCATTACAGCGACTGAAACAGCGATTCGCGGCGAAATCGAATTCCGCGATTTGACGTTCACGTATCCAACGGCGCGAAGTGAAGACGGCACGGGCGGCGGCCCCGTGCTTCACGATATCAACCTGCATATTCCAGCAGGCTCGACGCTCGCGATTGTCGGACCCACCGGCAGCGGAAAATCCACCCTGGCGTCGCTGATCGCGCGGCTGTGGGAAGCTCCTCCCGGCACGCTGCTGCTCGATGGGCGCTCGATTCGCGACTATCCGCTGACCGAATTGCGCCGCGCCATCGGCTACGTCCCGCAGGACACGTTCCTTTTCAGCGACACGCTGCGCGAGAACATCGCCTTCGGCGTCAACACGGCGCTCGAGGAGCACGTTTACGAGGCCGCTGAAATTGCCAGCATCTCCGGCGAGATTCAGAGCTTCCCGCAGCGCTATGACACCATGGTCGGCGAGCGCGGCATCACCCTTTCCGGCGGCCAGAAGCAGCGCACCTCCATCGCGCGCGCCATTCTGCGCCAGCCCAGGATTTTGATTCTGGACGACGCCCTTTCCAGCGTGGACACCGACACCGAAGAACGCATCCTGCGGCGCCTGCGCGACGTGATGAGCCAGCGCACTTCCATCGTCATCTCGCACCGTGTTTCCACGGTAAAGAATGCCGACCAAATCGTGGTCCTGCGCGACGGACGCATCATTGAGCGCGGCACGCACGATGAACTGCTGGCACTGGGCGGCTATTATGCAGATCTGAATCAGAAGCAAATGCTGGAAGAAGAGCTGGCACGGGAATGAGCGACTTCCGCGAAGAAGAAAAATTAGGCAAGCTTTACGACTCGCAGCTCACGCGACGGCTGATGCAGTATCTGCGTCCCTATCGCTTGCAGGTGGTGCTGGCCGTTTCGTTCACTCTGGGCATCACCGCGCTGGAGATCGCCGGACCCTATCTCTTCCACATAGGAATAGACAGCTTCATCGTACCCGGCTACGAAGGCAAATTGGCCAGAACGGCCGCGCTGTTGGGCTTGCTTTGGGTAGTCTTCGCTTATGCCGGCTCGATTCTCGCGAGCTTTGGCTTGCAATATGTGCAAGTCCGCATCATGCAGTGGGTCGGACAGGAAACCATGTACGACCTGCGCAAGGAAATCTTCGAACATTTACAGCGGTTGCCCATGAGTTTCTTCGATCGCAGCCCTATCGGGCGGTTGGTGACGCGCTCCACCACCGACGTGGACGCGCTCAACGACCTCTTCGCTTCCGGGGTCGTGGCCATGTTGAACGATTTCGTTCTGCTGTTTGCGATGGCTGCGGTGCTATTCAAGTGGCATCGCATCCTCGCTCTGGCGACTCTTTCGCCTCTGCCGTTCATGATCCTGCTCACGTATTTCTTCCGGAACCGCGTACGCGATGCCAACCGGCGCATTCGCACGGCCATTGCGCGCATCAACGCGTTCTTGCAGGAGCACGTCAGCGGAATGGCCGTCGTGCAGCTCTTCAATCGCGAGCGGAAATCGCGCAAGAAATTCGAGGAGCTGAATCGCATCCACATGGTGGCGTACAAAGACGCGATTGACGCCTTCGCGTTCTTCTACCCCGGCGTCGAATTCCTCAGCATGGCGGGTATTGCGCTGCTGGCCTGGGTCGGAGGAGTCCGCGTGATCGCCGGCACCGTCGAGATCGGCGTGCTGGTGGCGTTCATGATGTACGCCCAGCGTTTCTTCCGTCCCATCCAGGACCTGAGCGAAAAATTCAACATCTTGCAAAGCGCCATGGCCGCTTCCGAGCGCATTTTCAAACTGCTTGATGAGCCGGTAACGATCTTTTCGCCTGCGAAAATCCATTCGCTCGCGGCGCCGCGCGGCGAAATCGAATTTCGCAATGTGTGGTTCGCGTATCACGGCGGAGCGACTCCCAAAGAAGAAGACTGGGTGCTGCGCGATGTTTCCTTCCGCGTCGAGCCCGGCCAGACTCTCGCCATCGTCGGGCATACGGGCGCGGGCAAGACCACCATCATTCAGTTGCTGCTGCGCTTCTACGATATCCAGCGCGGCGAAATCCTGCTCGACGGCGTGGACATTCGCGAACTCGATCTGCAGGAGCTCCGCGGCATGTTCGGCATCGTCCTGCAGGACCCCTTCCTTTTCACCGGCACGCTCGAATCGAACGTGAAACTGGCGACGCCCACCATTGACCGCGAGGCGACGGCGAGTGCGCTTCGCGAAGTCGGCTTGGGGCCATTTCTTGAATCGCTCCCGCAAGGAGTGGAAACTCCCGTCACCGAACGCGGTTCAACGCTATCCGTCGGCCAGCGCCAGCTCGTCAGTTTCGCTCGCGCGCTGGCGCACGATCCGAAATTCCTGATTCTCGATGAGGCCACCTCGAGCGTTGATACCAAGACGGAATTGATGATCCGCGAGGCCCTGGATCGCCTGCTGAAAGGCCGCACCGCGGTCGTGATTGCGCATCGCCTGAGCACCATTCAGCATGCGGATCGCATACTCGTCTTCCACAAAGGCCGCCTGCGCGAACAGGGTTCGCATCAGGAACTTCTCGCTCTGCGGGGCATCTATTACCGCCTCTACCAGCTGCAGTACAAAGAACAGGAACTACTGGCGTCTCTGCCGTCCGGCGGGGTCACTGGGTTTTCGCTGCCTCTTTCTGCCAATGACTGAAAGCGTCGCTCGCCGTATTGCGGCGTCAACGCGCACCGATTTCCCTCGAACGATCAGCGCCGCCAGCTTCGCGCTCGAGCTTGCCAACGAGTCCACTCGATGAGTGAGCCGCAAATCCTGATATCCGCCGGTGAAGCTTCCAGCGACATGTATGCGGCCCGGCTGGCGACGGCGCTTCGCTCCCGCGTGCCCGCGAAATTCTTCGGGATGGGCGGACCGCGCATGGTCGAGGCGGGCGTCGAGCTGCTGGCGGACTATCGCGAAGTAGCAGTCGTGGGAATCACCGAAGTGCTGCACAAAATTCCCACGGTAATCGGCGTACAAAACCGGCTCGCTCGTGAAGCCGCCAAGCGCGGCGCGGGGCTGGCAATCCTGGTGGATTCGCCCGGGACGCACCTGGGCGTGGCCCGGCGCCTGAAGCGCTGCAATATTCCAGTCGGATACTTCATCGGCCCACAGGTGTGGGCCTGGCGCGCTGGGCGCGTGCGCGTGGTCAAACGCCTGGTGCGACGCATAGTCGTGATTTTCCCTTTTGAAGAGAAGATCTATCGCGACGCGGGAGTGCCGGTGGATTTCGTGGGACATCCGCTGGTGGACACGGTCCGGCCGACGATGTCCCGCGCGGAATTTGCCGCGAACTACGGACTCGATGCGAGCCGTCCGATCGTAGCCATCCTCCCGGGCAGCCGCCCCAACGAGATCGCGCAAAACTATGCGCGCATCGTCGCGGCCTGCGAACGCCTTGCGCAGCCGGGCGATGTTCAGTTCGTTCACGCTGTCGCGCACGGGCTCAGCTCTGAGTTCCTCACGCGCCACGCCCAACCAAGCATCCAGATCACGCGAGTCGAAGGCGCCACCTACAACGCGCTCGCGGCCGCTGATTGCGCGATCGTGGCGAGCGGCACGGCAACTGTGGAAGCCGCTTTGCTGGGGACTCCCATGGTGGTTGTCTATCGCGTGGCGCCGCTCACCGCGTCAATTCTTCGCCACATGGTTCGCACTCCCTTTATCGGCATGGTCAATCTGATCGCCGGAAAGTGCGTGTGCCCGGAACTGATTCAGGACGATTTCACACCGGAAGCGGTCGAAAAGGAGGCACGCCGGCTTCTCGAATCACCCGCCAGCCGCGACGAAATCAAGGCCGGGCTCGCTGAAGTCCGCGCCAAGCTGGGTCCCGGCGGCGCCATCGAGCGTGCTGCGGACATTTTCGCCCGGATGTTGTAACCTTTTACGCCGGGGCAACTTCGCGCGGGCAACTGGTATCTGAAGTAATTGGGCACTACCGCGTCGCGAGAGAGGCACTTTTCCCTTGCTCAAATTCTTGCACACGTTCCAGAGGAACCCCGCCAGGCTCACTGCCGCGCTGGCTGTCGCGGCTGCTGCCCTTGCGTTGGCCAGCGCCGCGGGCGCCCAGGCGCCGCGCACTTTCCCCTTTCGCGCGACTGACTACCAGGTAGAAGTTCTGCTGCATCCCGAAGACCAGACGATCTCCGGCCTAGCGAAGGTTGAATTCATCGCGCAACAGCCCTCGCGCACTGTCGTGGTCGAGCTCCATCAGGATTTGAGGATAGATTCGATCGCCGGACCCGGGTCAAAGTCTTTGCCGTTTGAGCGCGATAACAACAATCCGCTTATTTTGACGGTCGCCCTGCCCGATGTGGTGTCGCCTGGAAAAACGGTCACCCTCACATTCAACTACACCGGACCCGTTTCCAGCGAAGATGACAGTCCCACGAGAGGTGTGCGCTTCGCTTCCGTGGACAAGACCGGAGGGTACCTGCTGCTTCCGGCGCGCTGGTTCCCGCTGACGAATTACCCCACGAACCGCTATACCGGCACGTTTAAGGTTACCGTGCCCGATAATTTCGCGGTGGTCGGAACCGGCAAAGCCGATCCGCCGACCATGCTGCCGGGCATCGGCAAGGGCGCAGCCGGACAGGCAGCCTATGTATTCCACTGCCCTCACGCGGCTCCGGTCGGAACATTCGTTGTGGGCCCCCTGCAGCTTTCACCCGTGCAAGCAGAAGGTTTTAACGTATCCGTGTTCACGCCGCCGGCGCAGGCCAATACGGCTAATTCTTACGGCACTTCGCTTTCTCACATTTACAGTTATTTCTCAGACGCTTTCGGCCCGCTCGAAATGAAAGAGGATGACCCGCCACTGACGATCGCTCAATTGCCCGATGGCACTGTCTCCGGTTTTGCGGCGCCCGGTTTGATGCTGATCAGCGCGCGGCAGTGGGGCACAAGAGCCAACGAGCGGCTGCTTTCGCAATTGGCCGCCGAGCAATGGTGGGGCGTTCGCGTGATGCCGGCGAGCGCTTCCGACGTTTGGCTCACCGACGGGCTCTCGCGCTACGCTGAAGCCATGTACGCCGAGCAAGCCGACGGCACGGCGGGCCTGCACAAGGCGCTCGAGGACTTCGCCGTGGGCGCCCTGATGTATGAAGATACCGCCCCGATTTCGCAAGCCGCTCGTTTGCAGACATTTTCAAACGAATATCGCTCGGTAGTGGCGGATAAGGGCGCGCTGGTCTTCCACATGCTGCGCACGCAGCTGGGCGACGATAATTTTACGGCGCTGCTGCGCGATTTCTATAAGAAGTATGACGGCAAGAACGCCAGTCTCAACGATTTTGAAAAAATGGCTGCGACGAAGGTTCCGCCACCCGTCAAAGGCCAGCCACCCGTCAATCTGGTCTCGTTCTTTTCGCAGTGGCTGAATTCTACCGGTGTGCCCGAATTCAAACTCGAATACATCGTTTATCGCACCAGAAAAGGATTCAAAGTGGTCGGCAAGATTCACCAGGATCTGGATACCTTCCGCATGCCGGTTGAAATCCGCATAGACACCGAAGGCAATCCGGAAACCAAGAAAATTCTGGTGACCGGAACCACGCAACCTTTCGAAGTGGATACCTTCGGCCGGCCGAAGCCGAATGGCATTGTGATTGACCCCAATAATAATCTGCTGAAATCCAGCCCGCGCTTGCGCGTGCGCGCCATGATTGCTCGCGGCGAGAGCCTCGCCGAAGTGGGCAAATACTACGAGGCTATCCAGGAATATCAGAAGGCGCTCGACACCCAACCGACGAATTCCCTGGCGCATTTCCGCATGGGCGAGGCGATGTTCTACCAGAAAAATTACCAGGCCGCTGCGAATGCGTTTCGCGCGGCTCTAGGCGGGGACGACGATCCGAAGTGGACCGAAGTCTGGAGCCACATATACATCGGCAAGATTTACGACGTCCTTGGCCAGCGCGAACGTGCCGTGAACGAATACAGCCTGGCGCAGCACCTGGGCGACGACACCGCTGGAGCGCAACAGGAAGCCAATCGCTACATTCAGAAAGCCTACACCGGCGACGATTCCACTCCCGCAAACGCGGGGACGGCGCCCGCGCCATCTACTCCGGCATCCTCTGCGCCGGCTGACGACACGCCAAACAAGCCTGTGCTGAAGCGGCCTTCGCCGGGCGCGTAGTTTCCGGCACCGAAATCTCCAACCCATTTCACGACACCAGCGCGGGTTGCCTGTAGGAGCGGGCCTTAGACCCGTCCCCGTCCACACTTTGCTCGATCTATTCAAATTTCAATCCGCCAAAGCGATCGGTGTAACATCAGAGCGGTTCAAGGCCCGCCAGTCGCGGCGCTTCAATGTTCTTGTGCTGCACGAAAACCTGGAACGTCTCGCCCATTCCCTCTGGATAGATCAGCGTCTTGAAGAGCAGCCGCGCGCGAGCCCCCTCGGCCTCGCTCATTTCCGCGGATTGCAGATCCGCGAAGCCGCTTCGCCGCGCCAGCGCCATCAAAAAGTTACACTGCGAAGTGAAGCCCGTGCGCGCGAGGCCGCTGCGCCTCCCCCAGCGGTCCAGAGCCGTAAAGTTCACATGAGCCGTTAAGTCCTGCTCGCCCGGCGCGCGAAAGAAGTCCTCGCTTGCCCGATGCCGTTGATATGCGAGCAGCGTGCCGCGCATGTGGCGCTGGTCGTAGAGCTCGCTGGCCTCGTGGCCGTAATCTATCGTCAGCAAAAAACCGCGGCGCAATCTTTTTCCGGCTTCTGCAATCCATTCGCCTGCCTGCAGGTTCGCTTCGGCGTGCTGGCCTTCCTCGAGCGCAATGCCCTGCTCCTTGAAGTATTCCCGAACCGCAGCGGAAGAAAGTGGGCCGCTCAGTTCGCCCAAGCCGCTGGGCCCGGCGTCCACGTAGAGTTCGCGCAAATCATCCCGTTCGCGAATGACGCGATGAACCGGCATCGCGTCGCATAGTTCATTCGAGAAGATGCATCCGCACGCGACTTCTGCGGGCAATTCGGACGCGATCACACAGTGATTCCCGGCAAGGTGTGGCCGCAAGGCTTCAGACTGAGCAGCCCGTCGCGCGGCGGAGCGCTCGACCGTGACATATCGCAGTCGCGCGTAAAACTCGGGAAACTGAGCCGCGGCAAAATCCAAGATCTGTGCAGCCAGCGCTCCGCTTCCCGCGCCAGCCTCCACCAGCAAGAATTCTTCCGGCTGTCCAAGCTTCTCCCACATTTCTTGGAATTGCCGCGCCAGCAGCCGCCCAAATAGAGGCTTCGCGTCCACACTCGTGAAATAATCCCGCCGCGGTTCTTGCTGCGCTTTGCTGTAATAGCCGTGCTCGGGGTGGTAGAGGCACGCTTCCATATATTCTGCGAAGGTAATCGGGCCCCGCGCGCGAATGCGCTCCGCAATGATGGCGCGGAGGGTGGTGGGTTCAGTGCGCGCGCGTGTGGCGTGCATTAGTTCACCCGCTGCGGGTTGCGCGTGAACATTTCGATGATGTAGTCGTGCAGGCAATCGTAGAGCTGCTTCTGAAACGACCAGGGAAATTGTGCGCCTTCGATTTCGCGCGGACGCAGTTGGAAGATGTAGTTGTGAACTTCAGCGTTCGCGGGCTTGTAACGGATTTCTATCTCCACGCCTTCCGTCGCCGGCCGCGCCTGGAAATCAAACAGCGGATGCTCGTAGCGCGCCAGCTCGCGTCGCACTTTTTCGACCATCTCTTCGGTCATTTTTCGGCCTGCACCTTTGATTGAAGTTCCGCGCAAGCACTGTTGAATATCGCCAGCGCTTCCTGATCGAAAAGCACGAAGTAAACCTTCTCCAGCGACGTCGGGCCTGCCAAATGCTTCGCCGTTTCGCGCAGCATGATTTCGGCGCATTCCGGCATCGGAAAGCCCGCAATCCCCGTGCCGACCGCCGGGAACGCGATGGTCTTCAGTCCCTTCTGCGCCGCGATGCGCAACGAGTGGGCCGTCGAACTCCGGAGCGATTGCGCGGAGGTTGAGCCGCCCAGTTGCATGCTCGCGGCGTGGATCACGTAGCGTGCCTTCAAATTCCCGCCGGAAGTAATCGCCGCCCCGCCCACGGGAACCGGACCGATCTCGTCGCACTCGGTTTGAATTCCAGGGCCACCCTTGCGCCGGATGGCTCCGGCCACACCGCCGCCGAGCTGCAAGTCGTTGTTAGCCGCGTTGACGATCGCGTCCGTGTCCATCTCCGTCAGGTCGCCCTGCAGGATTTCCACGCAATCGTTGAAATTCGTCTTTGTTGCCATGAGAATGAGAGCCGCGCTTGAAATCAAACCGACGCCCAATCATTACTTGGCCGCATCGCCGCCATAATCATACACGCCACGGCCGGATTTTCGCCCAAGACGCCCCGCCTTCACATACTGCGCAAGCAGTGGAGACGGCCGGTATTTTTCGCCCAGCGTCTTATGCAGGTATTCCAAAATGTTCAGCCTCACGTCCAGCCCAACCAGGTCCACCAGCTCGAACGGTCCCATGGGATGGTTGAGGCCCAACTTTAGAGCCCTGTCTATGTCCTCCGCCGATGCGATGCCTTCTTGCAGCATGCAAAACGCTTCGTTGCCGATCAGTGCATTAATGCGGCTGGTGATGAATCCCGGTGATTCGCGAATTACGATGACTACCTTGCCCATGCGGCGGCCCACTTCGGCGCAGGCTTGCACCGTGGCTTCGGAGGTCTCGAGCGCGCGCACGATTTCGAGCAGTTCCATCCGCGGCACGGGATTGAAGAAATGCATTCCGATACAATTTTCCGCGCGGAAAGTAATCGCCGCCAACTCTGTAACCGAAAGCGAGGAGGTGTTGCTCGCCAGAATCGCTCCGGGGCGCGCAAACTTGTCAAAGATGGTGAAAATCTCCAGCTTTACTTCCATCTCTTCCGGAACCGCTTCAATCAACAAGTCGGTTTCCCGGCACACGTCTTCCACCGAGCGTGACGTCGTCAGATTCGCGAGCGCAATTTTCTTCTGGTTCTCCTTCACTTGGCCGAGCGCAATCCCTTCGTCGAGCGACTCCGTTATATATGCCAAACCTTGCTCCAGCATCTCCGGCGACACGTCTTCCAGGATCGTGCGGTACCCCCCCAAAGCGGCGGCATACGCGATTCCGCCGCCCATGGTGCCTGCTCCGATCACGCCAATGGTCTTCACGTCCATGATTCTGCGTCGCTCCTAAACCTCGCGCGGAAAAAGCCGGGCCGCGTTGTCGTATAGAATTTTCTGCTGAACCAATGAAGAAATCGGCAGGGCGCGAAACTTCGCGATATTGCCGCGAATCTCTGGAACGCCCGGGCCAGGCCAGTCCGTGCCGAAGAGCACTTTATCCGCAATGTCTTCGATCCGCGGGAAATATTCCAGCAACTTCTGCGGCGGAATCCCGGAAATGTCCATGTACATATTCGGATGGCGCCGCATTAGGAAAAAAGCCTCATTCATCCACAGCGGACGCCCGCCATGCGCGAGGATCACCACCAGCTCGGGAAAATCCACGCCCACGTCATCGGCCAGAATCGGTTGGGCGTAGGCGTTGCGCGCGCCAGGAAAAATCGAAGTCCCGGTATGAATCATCACCGGCATGCGCAACTCCTGCGCCCGTTCGTACATCGCCCGCAAAGGCCCCAGACCCGTGCGATATTCATTCGGCGCGAACAATTGATGCGACGGATGAACTTTCAAGCCGCGAATGCCGAGCTTTTTCAGCCGGTCCACCTCCGCCGCGGCATCGTAAATATATTTCGGATGCACCGAGCCAAAGGGCAACAACCTGGCGGGATCGGCGGAACAATACTTGGCGACCCAATCGTTTACTTCCGCCGTAAATCCAATCACGTCCGGGCCGACGTAGTTGATCAGTCCCGCACGCTCAATCTCCGCCTCGTCCATGAATCGCAGAAATTCGCGAGGGCTTGCGGCGTACCTGCTGGCATCGTCGAAATCGCGGCGACCGCGCCGGATCAAATCCAGCGCGGCGGGCTTCACCATCTCATGAGGATTGATGTGGATGTGGATATCAATGATCGGCGGCAAACTTGGACGCTCCGGAAAAACGACAACGATCAAGCGGCTGCCAGTGCTCTATAGGCGGGCAATTCCGGCTTCGTCGAAACCCAGCACCACGCGCCCGCCCGCCACAATCACAGGACGCCGGATCAGATTGGGTTCGCGGGCCATCAGGCGAATCGCCTCCGCGCGCGACGGAGGATTTTCCTTCATATTTTTCCGCCGGTACAGCTCGTTGCGCGTATTCAAAAAATCCGTGTGGTCGCGGGTACCAATCAGTTTTTCCAGCTCAGCGGCGCTCAGGCGCTCTTTGTCCAAATTGCGGAAGTGCAGTTCGAACCCGCGCCGTTCCAGGTGCTTGCGTGCCTTGCGGCAAGTGGTGCAAGTGGGCTTCTGCAGGAATGTGACTTTCTTGCCCGTTTTCTTCGCGTTGCTACGAGGCTTGCTGCGCGGCTTTCGTGGTGCCTTCTTGATTGCCATGCGTTCCTATCTCTCAGTATCGTGGCACAGCCGGATCAATCTCAGTGGACCAACGCTCTATTCCACCCGCCATGGAACGCGCGCCTTCCACGCCCTGCGCCCGCAGCCAGGCAGCCGCATCCAGGCTGCGCATGCCGTGATGGCAGAACAACACCAGTTCCTCGGCGTTTTCCAGGCGCGCCAGGTTCGACGGAATATCGCCCAGCGGGATCAGCACCGAACCCGCGATGTGCGCAGCATCGTATTCCCATTGTTCGCGGACGTCCACGAAAAGCACTTTGTCGTTCCCCGCCAGCAGTGCCTGCACCTCGCGCGGCGCTATCTCGATATTGGAAAGCGAATCTTCCACGGTCAATGTCCAAAATCCGCGGGCGCGGAGAACGCGTGCTCTTTCACTGCCAGGCTCCCGACGCGTCCGGCGCCGAGCAGTTTCCAATATTCCTGCCGGTCAGTCACTTGCACCACCCAATGCGCCAGCCAGTCCTCGAAATCTTCCAGGCGCCGCGTCTGCTCGTGATACTGGGAAAAATACGCGTGGTCCCGGCCATAATAACCCTGCACGGGAGAAGGATGCGCGCCTCCGGGCTCATGCACGACCGCGCTAACCAGGAATCCGGGAATCAGCGTGCGATTCGGGTCGGAAGCGATCACTGCGGGCTCCACAATTTCTTCCGCCACCACAATTATTTTCCGTGCCGCTCGCGCGCCATCCACGGCGACTCCCAGGCTGCCCCATAAGTGCGCGCTGCCCTGCGCGTCCGAGCGCTGCACGTGCACGATCGCCACGTCGGGACGCAGCGCGCGCACCGCCACTAATTTTTCTTCGCTGACCGGCGACGAGAATTCGCGGAGGTTCCCGTTTTTCTTCAGCAGGTCGCTGCCCAGCGTCGCATAGGTCGGCAGAAATGGCACTCCCAACGCGCCGGCGTGCAAGGCCATCGCCATCGTGAAATTCGAATAATCCACGACTTCCAGCCGCCGCGGAACGCTGCGCTCGACAGCTCGCCGAAAGCAATATCCCACTCCGGCCGAAACATTGCCGATCCACGCCGCCATCACGCGCGAAACGCAGCCCGCGCCGATCAGCTGGTCGAAGAGGATGTCCGAAATCGGCCCAACAAGCGTGAGGTCGCGCCGGCTCTGGCGAATCAATTCGTGCCCGGCAGCGAACGGAATCATTTGCTCCAACTGCGCGCCGAGCAGCAGCATCGAGCCGGATGGCACGTGTCGCGCGATTGCGTCGCGCATCGTCAGCAATTTCGATTCAGGCGCCATGTCACCGTGTCCAGAAATGATTGGGATCGAGTTCTCGCGTCACGCTCAGCTCAGCGTCCGTCGGCGGCGGAGTCTCCATTAATTCGTCAGCGACGCGCAGGGTCCAACCGGTATTTGCCAGCACTTCTTCCACACTCACTCCCGGATGAACCGACGCCAGATAAGCCTCGCCATCGTGCCCGAAGCGCAGCACACCAAGAGTTGTGATTATCGCCGACGGCCCGGAAACCTGCGGCAATCCCTGCGCGCGGCGCCAGCCGTTGCCGGATCCGTATCCGGGCGAGGTGACGTGTCCAACGCGATCGCATAATCTTCCGCGATCATGCGCCAACATCACCACGGTTCGCCGCGCCAGGCAAGCAATGTCGCAAGCGCCTCCCGATCCCGGCAAGCGTTGCATCTCTTTGTTGCGATATCCCCAGGTGGTATTGAGATTGCCGAAGCGGTCCACTTCCGCCGCGCCCAGAAATCCGGCGTCCACTCGCCCTTGCTGCAGCAAGCCCATCACGCCGGTCATTTCGCCGCATTGCGTGGCGCCGCGCAGATTGGGCGGGTCGCCCATGGTATAGAGCAATTCCGCTGCGGGCGTTTCGCGAATCACGCCATTTTCGAATAATCCCACCGCGGTCGGCGCGTGCGTCCGGCGCGCCAGCAGGAAGGCGAGCATCGGCAGGCGCATCCCGACGAAAACCAGTTCCCCATCGGCGATTTCGCGCGCCGCGGCCGCCACCATCAGTTCGCTGAAAGTGTAACCGCGCGCGGCGAGATTCGCTTCCGAGCGCGGCGTCATGATTGCCTCGATGTTGTTTTGCGTAGAAACATTTCCACGCGAATCCGCCTGCAAGAATTGCGAAGCTTGATGGTTTTTCTCCCCGGACGACCAGGCCTGCCCTGCGGACTTCCGGCAGGCTGAACTTTGCCCCGCAAGTCATGCCTGCGCGCTTAGCTAACCGCTGTGCCTTAATACCCCTGGAAATTCGGCTTGCGCTTCTCAAAGAATGCGTTCAAACCTTCCAGGAAATCCTGCGAATCAAAGCAATGTATCTGCAGGCGAATCTCTTCGTCCAAAGCGGCCTCCAGCTCTTTCCGTTGCTCGGTGATCATTCGGTGCTTCACATCGCGTTGCGCCAGGCCCGCGCCGCTCGCAATACTTTCGGCAAGCTTTTTCGTTTCGGCCTCGAACTGCTCCGCCGGCACCACCCGCGTAACGATTCCCATGTGCAGCGCATCGTCCGCGGAGAGCATCTGTCCCGTATAAAATAGTTCCGCGGCCCGCGCCGGCCCCACAATGCGCGGCAGAAAATAAGTTCCGCCAAAATCCGGAAATAAGCCGATCTGCGCGAACGATTCCGCAAAGCGCGCCTGATCGGAGGCGATGCGAATGTCCGCGGCCAGCGCCAGATTCATGCCGCCTCCGGCTGCCGGGCCATTCACCGCGGCGATCACGATCTTTGGCATGGTGGCGATGGCCACCGCAATTTCTTTTCCGGCCTGCACCAGCGCTTCCACCTCTGCGACGGCCTTCCGTTTGCGCGCGTCACGCAGCAGTTCCAGGTCGCCGCCGGCGCAGAACGCGCGTCCGGCGCCGGTGATCACCACGCAGTGGATGGATTTGTCTCCCTGCACGCGCAATAGCGCTTGCACCAGCTCCTGCGCCAGTTGGATGTTCAGCGCATTCAATTTTTCCGGGCGGTTCAGGCGAATGGTTGCAACTGCGCCCGCGCGTTCTTCCATAACCAGCGGGCTGGCTGTTGGCTGCGTGGCTCCCATATTTTTCCGGCCTCTCTAATCCTTCAGGCTTTTCAAAAGCGCCGCGAGCTTCTTGAAATATCGCGTTTTCACGGCGCGCTCCGTCCCGCCATTCAACCCGCTGGTGGATGGCAGCACGAAAACCTTGGCGCCGTACAATTCTTCCTTTTGCAAACCCAGCTTGCAAGGTCTTCCCGCGAATTTCTCGTAAACCATCTTGCCATTGAAAGCCACCACGCGCGGGCGCAAGTCTTCCAGTTTCTGCGCCAGCAGCACGCGGCCTTCCGCAAACTCCCGGCGTTCGATTTCGTCCACGCCGCGCGTCGGACGCTTCACCAGGTCCGTCATCCCGATGCCGAACTCCAGAATTCGCCGATCGTCCTCGTAGCTGAGGGGCTCGGGGATGACGCCCGATTCGTACATGATCGGCCAGAATTGATTCCCGCGTCCGGCGTAATAATGCCCCACGCGCGCGGAGCGATCGCCGGGATTGGCGCCGACCAGGATCATCTTCATTCCCTTGCGAAGATAGTCAGGAAGTGTACGCATTCAGTCCTTTTCGTGCCCGAAACTTCTTGCGCCATCCACGATCCGGACTCCGCCCATCACCTCAGCGAGGCCTCGAACCTATTTGCCCTTGAACACAGGCTGGCGCTTTTCGACATAAGCTTGCAAACCTTCTTTCGCGTCTTCGCTTGTAAAAAGAAGCTGTTGCAATTCTCGTTCGAGCCCAAGTCCCTCTCCAAGTCCCACTTCCAAACCCGTGACGACGGCTCGCTTCATCAACCCCACCGCGTGCGAAGCCTTATTGGGTGGGCAGAACTGTTTGGCATAGGCCATCGCGTCCTCCCAAAAGGTGTCGGCTTCATAGATATGAGTCACCAGACCGTGCTCGAGCGCTTCATCAAAGCTGAACGTCCGCCCGGTCGCCATAAACTCAATTGCCTTCGCTCGTCCGACCAGCCGCGCGAGGCGCTGGGTTCCGCCGGTTCCCGGCAGCACTCCCAAATTTATTTCCGGCAACCCAACTTTGCCACCGTCCTTCTTTGCCAGGCGAATATCGCATGCCAACGCGAGTTCGAGCCCGCCGCCGACTGTGTGTCCATTGAGCGCCGCGATCACGAGCTTGGGCGTCTGCTCCAGGCGGCAGAGCGTCTCGTTCGCGTGCAGGCAGAAATAATACTTGAACGCCGGATCGGCCTTCGCGAGCATCGCAATGCTGGCGCCGGCGCAAAAAAACTTCTCGCCCTTGCCGCGCAGAACGAGCACGTGAACGCTTTCGTCCATGCGAGCGCGCAGGATCGCCGCGTCCAGTTGCTGCATCATTTCATAGCTGTACGTGTTTGCCGGAGGATCATCCAGTTCGAGGATGGCCACGCCGTCCTCGACGCCGTAATGAACTAGCTTTTTCTCTTCCACTGCCTGCGGCGAAGCCATCCATTCCCCCAGCCGTCTGCGGCACCCTGCGTTGGAGCGATTATCCGTCAGCACTTGCCCGGTCTGCAAGGTCGGCGCGCTGCGTGTTGCTAACACCGTCGCGGGTTGCTAATCGTCCACCTCGAAGATTATTGGCGCGCACCTAAGTGGCTGAAAGCTGGGCAGATGCCACTCTGGCGGCCGGCGGGCGCGCGCATAGGTCACGATTTGTGCTACCCTGATTCGGCATAAACCATGAGCGCATCGAAATTGAATCCGTTGGCGCCGCGCACTCCGCTACCGTCACAGGTTGTGAAGGATGACGAAGGCTCGCTCGTCGCCGCTGCGAAAGCCGGCGAGATTTCCGCCTTCGAGACTCTGGTAGGCCGCTACGAGCGCAAAATCTTCCGTCTGGCGCAAAATATCACCCAGAACCGCGAAGACGCCGAAGACGTGATGCAGGAATCCTTCCTCAAGTCTTACCAGCATCTTGCCGAGTTCCAGGGCAATTCCAGATTTTACACCTGGCTGGTGCGCATCGCCGTCAATCAGGCCCTGATGAAGCTGCGCAAGCGCCGCCCCAATCAGGTATCGCTTGACGAAGAGATTGACACTGGCGAAGATACGATGCCGCGCGAAGTGGAGGATTGGGGACCTTCGCCCGAGGATCGCTACGAGCAGACCGAATTGGGCCAGATACTTTCCAGCACCATCGCGGAACTCGATCCACCTTTTAGAATCGTTTTTCAACTTCGCGACATCGAAGAATTATCAACAGAGGAGACGGCGGAGGCGCTGGGACTTTCAATCCCAGCCGTAAAATCGCGGTTGTTGAGGGCGCGTTTGAAATTGCGCCAGAAATTGAACCGCTATTTTCGCCAGGGTGAGAATTCGTGAACTGCAAGAACATCGTCAAGGAGCTTTCGAACTACCTGGAAGAGGCGCTGGAACCGTCGCTGAAATCCTCAATCGAAAAGCATCTCGAGAATTGCGAAGATTGCCGCATTGTGGTGGACACTACTAAGAAGACCGTACAGATTTTCTGCAACTCCGAGCCCGCTCCGCTGCCGGAAGACACGCGCCAACGCCTGCGCGACGCGCTCTTCAAGCAGCTCAGCCATATCCGCGCTGAGAAGCGCTAGACGACGCGCGCTTCCGCGGGGCGAGGCTCTTTTTCCCACAAAGGAATCTGTTTCCCAATTCCCCGCTCGCGGGCCAGTTCGTATATGCGTCCTGCTACCGCCACATCTTCCGTCGCGATGCCATTAGACTTGAAGAGAGTGATCTGATTGTCATTTGCGCGGCCCGGAATTTTCCCGGCAACAATCTCCGCCAGCTCATTCACGCCGTCCCAACGCCTTGCGTCGTCGCCGTACATTTGAATCAAGTCTCCGGCCTCGATTTTCGATTGCGCGCGCGAATCCACTGCGATGACGTCGCAGCGGCGCACCGCTGCCCCGTCGAGTTCGTGCTTCTGGGGGAAATTCGCGCCGATGGCGTTGATGTGCATGCCCGGTTTGAGCCAGCTTCCTTCCAAGACAGGGTCGCTCGAATTCGTGGAGGTCACCGCGATTGCAGCGTCGCGCACGGCTTCTTCCGCGGAGCCGACGGCCGCCACGGGAAAGCCGAGCTGTGCGGTCATCGCTTTCGCGAATTGCTCGCGGTGCTCCGCGGTGCGACTGAACGCGCGTGCACTCGTGATTTTCCGCACAGCCGCGATCGCTTCCAATTGCGTCCGCGCCTGCAATCCCGTGCCAATGATGCCCACCGTGCTGGCGTCGGCTCGGGCCATCAGGCGAGTTGCGACGCCGCTGGCCGCGCCGGTGCGCATCTGGCCCAG
Source organism: uncultured Acidobacteriota bacterium (assembly GCA_963804655.1). GTDB lineage: Bacteria > Acidobacteriota > Terriglobia > Acidiferrales > UBA7541 > Palsa-295. The sequence continues at coordinate 55,381 of CAWDRE010000010.1, forward strand.
GTAATCCGCCTCGATCAAGGCGACCAGGTCGCCCGTTTGCGCCTCAAATAGCGGCACCAGGAAGCGCAGCCCTTCCCGCGAGCTCGTGTACATCTTTAGGCCCATATAGCCGGTCACAGCGTCAGCCGCCGCCATGTAATGCAGATAGCTCCTTCCGGGAATATGCAACCGCTGACGGGAATGCACCTGCGCGCTGCCGTCCGCGAGCCGGTGAAAGGAGGTTTCCACTGCGTCGAGAACGATTGCCATGGTCAGAATATTCTTCACGTCTGCTTCAGATAAAAGTAGGGCCACAAAGACGCTCCTGTTGGAATAAGCGGCTCAATGATAGCGCGGAGGGTTGCAATATCAGAAGCTGACGCGATAACGCAGCACGCGCGCTTCCGGCGCGTCGAGGACCAGCAATTCTCCGTGAGAATCCACGGCCAGGGGCGGGGCCTTGCGGGCAGCTTGTCCGAGCTGCGGCGCGAGGTCCACGTCCAGCTTCGGGGCGCCGTCCGTGGCAACGATGTGCAGCATCAGGCCGTTTGTATCCATCACGAATACGCAATTGCTCCAAACCGCAAAGCCCGCGTTGGGATTCCAGGTCACGTCCTTCGTGTTGGAAGTTATTTCGGCGATCAGGTGCCCTTCGCGAGTGAGTTTCATGATGCCGCCGGAAGGCGTCGCCAGGTAAAGATAATCATCCGGCCCCTTCACCAGCGGGCCGAAGCGTCTTGAACCGGGAAAGGTCTCGCTCGGCTGCCACGTCTGCACCAGGCGCAATCGTGAAGTGTAGCTGAACACTTTCCGCGCGTTGGAATCCAGCACGTGAATCAGGCCGTCGTCTCCCACCGCCACGCTCAGCGCGTTTCCCGCCACCGGGCGTGTCCTGAGCCGCAACTCGCGATAGCGATCGCCATTCGGAAGAAAGATGAAGACACTGTTGCGGACGGGATCGGTTACGTAGATTGCTCCGCCCTGGTCAAGCGCAATGAATTGCGGATGATTCAGCCCATCTTCCTGGAAGGAAAGTAGCGGCTTGCCCTCCGGCGCAAACTTGGAGATGAAGGCGCTCCCGCTATCGGCAATGAATATGTCGCCCAGCGAATTGGTGGCGATGCCCGAGGGATCTTGCAGTTGCCCCGGCCCGTCACCCTTCACGCCCCACTCACCGATATATTGAACAGTTGGCTCGGCAACCGCGGGCTTCTCCGCCATGGCTACGGACGGGCCTTGCGAACATCCACCGAGGAAGGGTGAACCGCAGAGAAGAATAAAGGCAGCGACCGAGACACGAATCCGCATACAAATCAATTTATCCCAATCGGGACCCGGCGCCAGATGAAATGCTGGGGGATGAAACGCGGTGATTAACGTCGGTGCTTGCGAGGCTCGGGCGCGCCCGGCTCGCGCACGCGGCGAACGATGGTCTGGTGCATCACGTATATGCGCCTTTCTGCGGCGCCGCCGGTCAGGTCCTGAAACGAGAATGTCACATCCCCTTCGGCGCCCGCGTGCGTCCGCTCAATCGGCAGTTTGCCGCACATGTCGCTCTCGACGAACGCGGTTTCGTAGCGCTCTTTCTGTTTGCCCCAGGTATATACGCGCATCATCGTGAAATCGCACGGTTGACCCTCCGGCCCGTGAGTTCCAACGAGCAAATACTGCGGTATTGGCTTCCCCGATCCGGCGGTCACGCGGTTCAGTTCCGTCCAAGCCACAATCCGCATCCCAGCCGAGCTCGCGTAGTCAGGCAACGGCTGCGGAACGTCGAGTGAGATGAAACGGCCGAGGACCCATCCGGCGAGCGTGCCTTGGTCGGCAGTCTGCGCTCGGACGAACCACCAATCCTCTTTCTTGCCCTCTGGCCCGGGTGCTGAAGACTCCGGTTCGGCATTCTCGGCGAGCGCGGGCTTGATTTCCGCAGGCTCGCGCGTCAAGAGCTCGAGCGGAACGTCCTTGTTCATCTGCCGAATGCGTGGAGTATCGCGCCCCGGCCCGAAATGCAGGTTGCTGAGGACGCGGGTGTGGCCGCGCGCTTCAACAGTCACGGCCTCGGCCTTCGTCTCCAGGTCTTTCAACCTCTGCCACATATCCGCCGAGAGTAAATCGTGTTCGGCAACCCAACCCACAACTCCATCGGGCGTGCGGACCTTCACTTGATCCTGAAAACGTTGCAGAACGTCGAGACGCTCGCCAAAACTGATCGTAGTGACCGGCTCGCGCACCTGCGCGGAAGTGCTGTACACGGTAACCAGGCGATTTCCGGAGTAGGCGATTTCCATCGGAGGCGTGGTGTGATGCAGCCGGACATAGAGCGCCACGACTATTACCAGCACCACGGCAAATCCCAACAGGACTTTCCGGATCACGGGCGTTCTCCGAAACTATCTGCACCAGGTCGTGCGACGGCTCGCGGAGGATCGGTCATGGTCGGGGTTGCTTCCAAAGTAACTGAGGATTTTACACCAATCCGCGCGCGCTCTCTCGCGTTCGTTGGGCGGGAAGTTTCCATCCGCTCGCGACCGGAATATTTCCCTTCTGATACAATGCCATCCGCTTGGCCATCATTCCGTGATCGTTTGACCGGAGGAATCTGATGCAGGGTCTGGAAAAGCTAAAGCCGCTGGCACTGCTGCTGCTGAGACTCGCTTTGGGAGTCATCTTTGCGTTCCATGGATATCCGAAACTCTTCACACACACGCAGGATGCAATGCAGGCGTTCGGCCATATGGGATTTCCACCTTATTTCGCGTACATCGCCGGAGTTCTGGAGTTCTTCGGTGGCTGCTTATTGATCCTGGGATTGTTTACGCGGATTGCGGGATTGCTGCTCGCGGGAGAAATGGCTGTGGCGCTGGTGAAAGTTCACGGATTGCTTTCGACGCCGACGAAGGTGGATGCTTACCAGTTTCCGCTGGCGATGGCCGTGGGAGCTTTCGCGCTGGCCGCGTTTGGCGCCGGACTGATTTCACTGGACCAGGCGATTTATGGCGGAGGCGGGAGAGCGCCGGCACGAAAATTCAAGAAAAAAGATCGCGATTAAGCGCTGAGCGCCGCAATCATCGCGTGGGAATTTTCACCCGCAGCAGCGGCGCCCGAGTGGCGTCGCTGCCGCCGAAATGCGAACCTAACGAGGCCATTCGACTACGCGGTCTGAGCTGAGCCGTGATCGGGGGCCGTGGGTGGCACAGGCTGCGTTGCGACATCCACCACCACTGGTCTGGGCGCCAGCGGCATTACCAGCCAGGCGATGAAGTAGCCCAGAACCGCGGGCACCAGCGGCACGGGGAAAATTACCAGCAACACCCACACCAGCCGCACGATCGTGGAATCCACTTCCAGGTATTCAGCGATGCCGCCGCAAACACCGGCAATCTTGCAATCGGTGGATGAGCGCATCAGGCGCTTATGGACCGGCGGAGGGCCGGCGGGCGGCACGTTTTGTTGCGCGCCACAGTAGTAGCAATAATTGGAATATTCAGCGATGTCGCGATGACATTTCGGGCAATTCATCATTCCCTCCCGCGGGCGGTGATCAGGCTTCGCCCTTCCAACCTAGTATACGACTGCCAGTCCTAAAAAGTTTCAATTGCGCCACGCGCGGCCTGCTGACCGCGCGTGAAAGCAATATCAGAGACCGTGGCGGAGCGTCACTTTACTTTTGCGCCCGGTGGAACATCTTCAGCGAACGTGCAGAGCACGGGTTTACCGTCCGGTCCCACAGACGCAGCGAGCAACATGCCGTTCGATTCCAGGCCGCGCATCTTGCGCGGAGCCAGATTTGCCACGATCACTACTTTGCGGCCGACCAACTCTTCCGGAGTGTAGGACAACGCGATCCCAGCCAGGACTTGCCGCACTTCATCGCCAATATCCACGAGCAGCTTGAGAAGCTTGTCCGCGCCTTGAATGCGTTCGGCGGATTTCACGACGCCGACGCGCAATTCCACTTTGGTGAAGTCTTCAATTCCGATTTTCGCTGGCACAGCCGCTGCGGCTGCTGGCGCTGCGGTTCCGGCGCCAGGAGTGACCGCAGGTATCGCGGACGTTCCTGCGGCCGACGTTCCAGTGGTCGCGCCGTCCGCGGGCTGCTTTGTGGCGGTAGTTGTAGCGTCGGGCTCCGTGCTGCCCGGATTGCGTATCTCGTTTTCCATGGCTTCGATCTTCTCCAATGATTCTTGTTTGTCTGCGCGCGGAAACACCCCTTCGGGTTTGCCGATGCGCGTTCCCGGTTTCAGCCCACCCCATTGCAACTCGTTGATTCTTACGTCTTCCAATTTTCCTACCTGCCCAAGCTGCTCCCAGATTTTCTGCGTCGCGTCAGGAATCACCGGGTGCGCGAGCGCGACAATGACTCGCAGCGCCTCCGCAGTGGCGTACAAGACGCGCTCCAGTTCATTGCGCCGCTCCGGATCCGAAGCAAGTGTCCAGGGCTTCTCAAGGACAAGATATCGGTCTGCGCTCGCAACTAGGGCCCAGATGCTTTCAACTGCACCGGCGAAGCCGAACGCATCGTAGGCCGCAAGGATAATCTGAAGACTCGCTTGCGAGAATCCACCAACGAACTCACCGTAGTGATTCGAAACCTTACCACCAGTGGGCCCCGCTTCGGGAATTATGCCGCCGCAATAATTTGTGATCATGGTCAGCGTACGGTTAGCAAGATTGCCTAGACCGTTCGCAAGCCCGGCGTTGTAGCGCGTGATTAGCGCCTCACGGCTGAAATTTCCGTCCTGGCCAAAAACAACTTCACCGAGCAGATAGTAACGCAGCGCGTCGTTACCTAGGACTTTCACGATCGGCTCGGCGTAAGCTACGTTGCCTTTGGACTTGCTCATTTTTTCTTGCTCGAAGAGTAGCCAGCCATGGGCTTGAATCTTCGCCGGCATGTATTCTTTGAATTCCTTGTCCGGAAACGCAGCCATCAGGAATGCGGGCCAGTACACGGCGTGGAAACGGATGATTTCTTTTCCGATCATGTGGACGTTGGCAGGCCAGAATCTTGCGAATCGCGCGGCGCGGTCTCTGTCCTCGCTGGCGTAGCCGATGCCGCTCATGTAGCTGGTAAGCGCGTCGTACCAGACGTAGAAGACCTGGTCGGGATCGCCCGGCCAGGGGATGCCCCATTTGATGGTGCGGCGGCTGATGGAAACGTCCTTCAGGCCGGCCCCCACGAAACTTTTCACCTCATTGAAGCGAAAATCCGGCTGCACGAAATCCGGATGCTGCTCGTAGAACTTCAGCAGGCGTTCCTGATAATCGCTGAGCCGGAAAAAATAGTTTTCCTCGGAAATCAGTTCGGCCGGGCGGCCGCAAATCGGGCAATCGGCGGGCTCGGCGGTGTCACTGACGTAGAGATTGTCGTAGATGCAGTAGCGTCCTTCGTACTTCCTCTTTTCGATGGCCTTGGGCGATTTTTCGAGCGTGCGCCGCACCAATTGCTGGACGCCGCGCGCGTGTTCGGGCGAAGTGGTGCGCACAAAATCGGTGTACTGAATGCCGAGAAGCTTCCAGAGGTCCTTGAAAATCGCACAGTTCTTGTCCACGAGTTGTTGCGGAGTGATGCCAAGCTTTTCGGCAGCACGTTCGATGTTGACGCCGTGCTCGTCGGTGCCGGTGAGGTAGGCGACGTCGTAGCCGCACATACGTTTGTAGCGGGCGATCACGTCGCAGACGATGGTGGTATAGGCCGAGCCGACGTGCGGGCGCGAGTTCGCGTAATAGATGGGCGTGGTGAGGTAATACTTGGGTTTAGGATTGTCCATGGACTATTTTCTTGCGCCCTGGAGAGACCTTTCGCGCCTCGCATTTGCTCCGCTCGCTCGAGCACAATTGTGAGGAAGCGAAAAAGCAGATCCCTCGCTGCGCTCGGGATGACAGGTTGCGGTGTGGAGCTGCGAGGCAACGAGAACCAGCTGCGCCGCGGCGAAGGATTCTCGGATGACGGCCTCAGCCATTGGCTTTTCCTCTGCTGACGGCTGGATTCGATGCCGGCTCTTGCGATTCGATGCCTTTTTGAAATTCGAAGGTGGCAGCGGCGATTACTTGTTTCAGCGGAATACCTTTTTGCGCGGCGATTCGCTGGCAGTCGTCGTATTCGGGCGTGGCGTTGAGCACTGTGCCGTTCATGCGCGATACTTTCATATTCACTTCGCCGAAGGGCGTCGGGATCCGCACGAATTCGCGGTCGAGAATCTTGCGGCGAACGTCGTGCGTACGCACGCCTAGCGTAGTGGTCTCGCGAAACACCAGATCAATCAGCGCGGTCACCTTGGCGGGTTCCGCCAGAATCGTTACCAGCACTCCCGGGCGGTTTTTTTTCATTTGGACGGGGGTAGAAAATACGTCGAGAGCTCCGGCGGCGAGGGCGCGCTCGGCGAAATAGCCGTATATTTGCGGGCTCATATCGTCCACATTGGTTTCGATCACGGTGATGGGAGCGTCCCAATGTTCACCCGGTTCGCTGACGCCAGTCTCACCGATCAGAATCCGCAGGACGTTGGCTTTTTCGGTCAGGTTGGCAGAGCCGGCGCCGTAGCCGATGGCGCTGAGCGTCATCTCGGGGATTCCGGAGTAGCGCGCGGCGAGAGTAGTGGCAATTGCGGCACCGGTGGGGGTTACCAATTCTTTAGCAACGCCGCTGGTGTACATCGGCGCGCCTATGAGCAATTCGGCTGTGGCTGGCGCGGGTACAGGTAGCAGGCCATGAGCTGTTTTCACCTGTCCGGAGCCCACATCGAGCGGCGAGCAGGAAAATTCGTCAATGCCGAGCAGTTCGAGACCGATGGCGGCGCCGACGATGTCCACGATGGAATCTACCGCGCCGACTTCGTGGAAATGCACCTGTTCGATGGGCGTCTGGTGGACTTTGGCTTCGGCTTCGGCCAGGCGCGTGAAGATTTGGCGGGCGCGTGCGGCAGCGCGTGGAGCGAGTTGGGCTTTGTCTATGCGGCCCAAAATGATCGAGAGGCCGCGATGGTGATGGCCTTCGGCTGACGCCACTTTCACGTGCGTGGCGAAAATCTGGCCGCGCTGCACTTTTTCAGCCGAGATGGTCCAGCCCTCGAGGCCCAGCTTGCGCAGTTCGGATTCGATCGTGCGGAGGTCGACGCCTGCGTCCACCAGGGCGCCCAGAACCATGTCGCCGCTGATGCCGGAGAAGCAATCGAAGTAGGCGTGGCGCAGGGTTTTCATGGGTGTCTGGGACTTTTCCTGGACGCAAGCGAAAAAATGATACTAGTCTCGGCGGGAAACACTGTCAAATCGGCGTGGGGTCCAGCTTGGTATGTGAAGCTGCTCCAATGTTGGCGATTAACGGGTACCGCCGAGATTTGTTTTGTGCGGTGCACGTCGAAACTGGCGGGGGATTTGGCAGCGTTGAGCGATTCCGCGAGGCGGGCTTACGGTGGAGGGCACGGCACGCCGTGCCCCTACGATAACCTCCAGTTTAACAACGTCAAATTCAAGGAGCCGGCGGGACGGATCGCGGCGAAGCTTGGATACGAGGGCGGGTCTAAGACCCGCCCCTACTTGTGGCTTCGTACGTTGTGGCGCCTGGTAAGGCTGGACGCGGTTTTGACCGAGTGGCGGGGTTTCTCTATAATCGCCGGATTCATTCTCGTTAAGGAGCCACGTGTATAAAGCGGTTGAGGAGCGGTTTCGCAAGGCTTTGCGGCATCACATCCACGAGCGTTACAAGACGGATGTGCCGATCGTCATCGAGCGGCCGCCGCGACTGGCCATGGGCGAAGCGGCGTCGCCACTTTGCTTCGAGTTGGCCAAGCGGCTGAAAAAACCGCCGCGGGCTTTGGCGCAGGAAATTGCGAATTCGCTGAAGCGGGTGGAAGGCATCGCGCGAGTGGAGGTGGCCGGAGGCGGCTACCTGAACGCGTTTTTTGACCGGGCGGAATTTTTCCGCGGAGCTTGCGAAGAGGCTGGACGCGAAGGGGCGACTCCCCGCGCGAACGCGACCAAGACCGTGGTGGAACATACCAGTATCAATCCGAACAAGGCGGCGCACATCGGGCATTTGCGCAATGCGGTGCTGGGCGACACGTTCGGGCGTCTGCTGCGGCATACCGGGCGGCGCGTGGAAATCCAGAATTACATAGATAACACCGGGGTGCAGGTCGCCGACGTGGTGCTGGGGTTTCTGCATCTCGAGAAAAAATCGCTGGACGAGGTGCGGGCGCTGGCGGCTGCGCCGAAATTTGATTATTTGTGCTGGGATTTGTACACGCGGGTGACGCAATTTCTGGCGGAGGATAAAGCGCGGCTGGAATTGCGAAACCAGACGTTGAAGGAGATCGAGGAGGGACACGGCGACGCGGCGCGAATGAGCGAAGTGGTTTCGACGGCGATCAATTATTGCCATTTGCGGACGCTGGATCGCCTGGAGATTGATTTCGATCTGCTGACGCAAGAGAGCGACATCCTGCATTTGAATTTCTGGGATGCGGCGTTCGCGATGTTGAAAGAGCGCGGGGCGGTGAAACTGGCCACATCGGGGAAAAATGCCGGGTGCTGGGTGATGGAATTGCCGTCAGAACGCGCGGCTGCGGCCGAGGATTCCGCCGACGCGGGAGCTGCGACGGGTGCCGGCGGTGAAATTGCGGAAGAAGCGCCCGAAGAGGCTGAAGCGAAGATTATTGTGCGCTCCACCGGGACCGTCACGTACGTGGGCAAGGACATCGCGCTACATCTTTGGAAATTTGGATTGCTCAATCGCGATTTTCATTACCGGCGGTTTTACAAACATCCGGATGGACACCAGGCGTGGGTGACGGCGAGCGACGGCGACGATCCGGGGGCCCCGGAATTCGGGCACGCGCGCGAACTATTTAACGTGATTGATTCGCGGCAGGCGTATCCGCAGCAAGTGGTGGTGGCGGCGCTGCGCGCGTTGGGTTACGGAGACGAAGCGGATCATCTAAAACATTTTGCTTACAACGTGGTGGCGTTAACGCCGCGTTGCGCGTTGGAGATGGGTTACGAAATTCCGCCGGAGGACGCGAAGCGGGCTTACATCGAAGTGAGCGGGCGCAAGGGGCAGGGCGTGAAGGCTGACGATTTGATCGATCAGCTGGAGGCAGGCGCGCGGAAAGAAGTGGATGCGCGTCATCCGGATGCCCCGGAAAGCGAACGAGCGGCGATTGCACATGCAGTCGCGATCGGGGCGTTGCGATATTTTCTTTTACGGTTTACTCGCTCGACCGTGATTGCTTTTGATTTCAAGGATGCCTTGAGCTTCGAGGGCGAAACGGGGCCTTACGTGCAATACGCGGTGGTGCGCGTGAATGGAATTTTGCGGAAGGGCGCGGAACTGGATCCTCGCGTGGGAGTGGAGGATGCGGCGAATATTGCCCGGTTGAAGAGCGGCGAGATTGATGCAGGGCGATTTCTGGCGCCGCCGGAGTATGACGATATATGGAATTTGGTTTTGCTGGCCGGGGCTTTCGATGCGCGGCTGGATGCGGCGGTTGGGGCGCAGGAGCCGGCGTTTTTGGCGCGATTTGCGTTTGAATTGGCGCAGGAATTCAATGTGTTTTATCACAAGCATCATATTTTGAAGGAAGTGGATGCGGAGAAGCGGGCGTTTTTGCTTTTGGTTACGGGTTTGGTGCGGGAGCAGTTGGTGACTACTTTGGGATTACTGGGGATTACCGCGCCGGAGAAGATGTGATTTTCGTGGCGAGCTTGCGAGCGGAAAAAAGCGAAGAGAGATCCCTCGCTGCGCTCGGGATGACAACCTAAAGCAAAACTAACACCAAACGCCGGCCTGCCTGTCTAGCAACAGGCAGGCCGGCGCTACTTTGGCGCCTAGAGTTTCATTGCGAAATCCACGATGGAGCGGATGGCTACGCCTGTGGGGCCTTTGGCTAGCCAGGGTTTGCCCTCATCCACCCAGCAGGTGGCGGCTATGTCCAGGTGGATCCACGGAGTGTCTTCCGCGAATTCCTTGATGAACCAGGCGCCGGTGATGGCGCCGCCGCCTTTGCCGCTGCCGGTATTGCGAATGTCCGCGATGTTGCTTTTGATCATTTCCTCGTATTCGTCGTCCATGGGCATGGGCCACATTTTTTCGCCTACGGCTTTGGCGCTTTCGAGGAATTGATCGAGATATTCGCGCGGGGTGCCGAAGGCGCCTACGTGCACGCTGGCGAGGGCAACCTGAATTGCGCCGGTCAATGTGGCGGCGTCAATCAGGTGTGTGCAGCCGAGTTTGCGCGCGTAGAAAACGCCATCAGCCAGGATCATGCGGCCTTCGGCGTCGGTGTTGATGACTTCGATGGTCTTGCCGGACATGGCGACTTGGACGTCGCCGGGTTTTTGCGCGCGGCCTCCGGGCATATTTTCGGTGGAAGGGATGACGGCGACCACCGGAACAGCAGGCTTCAAGTAAGCGATGGCGCGCATAGCGCCGAGCATGGTGGCGGCGCCGCCCATGTCGTACTTCATTTTTTCCATGTTGTCGGCAGGTTTGATGGAAATGCCGCCGGTGTCGAAGGTGACGCCTTTGCCGACCAGGCCCAGGACGGGCGAGTCCGGCCGGGGATTATCGGGCGTGTAACGGACGACGATGACGCGGGGCGGTTCGACACTGCCCTGCGCGACACCGATCAGCGCTCCCATTTTGAGCTCGGAGATTTTGCGCTCGTCGAGAATTTCGATGCCGAGGCCGACTTCCTTGGCCATGGCTTCAGCGCGGGCGGCGAGCATGCGCGGGGTGAGGCGATTGGAAGGCTCGTTGATCAAGTCGCGGGCGAAATTCTGGGATTCGGCGATGACGCGGCCGTGTTCGACGGCATCCGCGAGATTTCCATTCTGCGCGGCATCATAGCCGGCGAGCGCAACGGACTCGATTTCGCGGTTGGGTTTCTTTTCGGTGCGGTATTTATCGGATTCGAAGTCAGCGACGATCAGGCCCTCGGTGACGGCCTGCGCGGCTGAGGCGCCGCGCTCGCCTTCGCGCGCGAGAAAAATGAATTTCTTCACGCCGCGCGATTTCAGATGACGCAATGCCGCGCCGGCAATTTTGCGCAGATCCGAAACTGAAAACTTTCCCGGCTTCCCCGCCCCGACCAGGAGCAGGCGCTTGGCGTCCAGACCTTCCGGGAAGTGAACCAGAACGAGCTCGAGCGATTTGCCGGTAAGTTCTCCGCTGGTGGCAAGGGCGCCGAGACGGCCGTCCATCTTTTCGTCAATGTCGGCGAGGACTCCCTCGATTTTTTTGTCCTGATCGAAAACGTAGGTTACGAGTGCATCGGCGTGTATCGAAGAGTACGGCTGGCTATCCAGTTGGATCTGCATGTCTCCCTTTCAGTTCTTCAGTTTCGAGAAATTTCAGCGGCGGCGAGAGCGAAAGATGGCTTCATTCGCTTCCCGTTTCGCCTCTTTTTGTTTTTCGGCTTCGCGCCGGTCGTGGAATTTCTTGCCTTTGGCCACGGCCAATTCACATTTGGCGATACCGTCCCGGAAGTAAATCTTGGTGGGGACGATGGTCATTCCCTTCTGCTGAGTCTGGACGAGCAGGCGGCCGATTTCGCGGCGGTTCAGCAGCATCTTGCGTTTCCGAAGGGGGTCGTGATTCCGGAAACCTCCGGGCAGATACTCGGGAATATGGCAGTTTACCAGCCAAACCTCGCCAACGCGAATTTCGGCGTAGGCCTCGCGGAGGGTACCTTTGCCCTCGCGGAGGGACTTGACCTCAGTACCCACGAGTACCAGTCCAGCTTCGATACTATCCAGGAGATGGTAGTTGTAGGAGGCGGCGCGATTCTGCGCAACAATCTTTACGCCTTCGTGTTGAGACTTCTGGGAGTTGGATTTCACGTCAGAGCTATCATAGCTGCCGCGCGCAAGACGCCGCAAGTGACGGATTTCGATGGATTTCCGGGTATTGGCGTTACACTTTACGAAACTTTCATCGAAATGTGCCCGGTAATTCAGTATTTCATACGTCTAACACAACTTCGCGGATTTGTTGCCGCATCACAAAGCGGGGTGCTAAACTCGATAGGAATTAGCAAGCCCAGCGGGAGGCTCACTTTTGCGTCGTACAGGATATTTGTCCGTTTTGGTGGCGGCTGCGCTATTGCTGGCAGGCTGTCCCAAAGGGAATGAAGATTTTTCGGCCGCGCAAAAGGCCAACGCGCTGCAAGACTATGACACGGCTCTAGTTCACTACGAGCGAGCGCTCCGCAGCGACCCGACCAACGCGGAATACAAACTGCGCGCCGCCCAGGCACGTTACGACGCCGGGCAATTCCACCTGCATCAAGGCGAAAAAGCGCTGAAGCTGGGCGATTTGCAGCTGGCCCTGGCCGAATTTCAAAAGACGCAACTGATTGACCCCTCGAACGTGGCGGCGGACCAGGAAGTAAAGCGCACAACGGATTTGATCGCTGCGCAGAACGGTCCTCCCGCCAAGCCAATCTCCGCGACACCGAACGAACAGATTCTTTCCGAGCCGCCCGAGCTAAAGCCGCTCTCGCGCGAACCGATCAATCTGAAGATGACGAACGACGCGCGTGTGGTTTACGAGACGATCGCCAAGCTGGCGGGGCTGAGCGTGATCTTCGATCCGGATTTTACCTCGCGGCGAATCACCGCGGAACTTCCGGACGTGACGCTGGAGCAAGCCCTGGACGCGGTGTCCATGGAGAGCAAAGCGTTTTGGAAACCGGTAACGCCGACGGTGATTTTTGTGGCGCCGGACCAGCCGCAGAAGCGCAAGGACCTGGAAGACGAAGTGGTACAGACGTTTTATCTTTCGAACACGCTCACGCCGCAGGACCTGACGGAAATTGTAAACGGATTGCGGCAGCTGCTGGACTTGCACCGCTTGTCGCAGGTGAACGCGCAGAACGCGATTGTGATCCGGGACACGCCGGATAAGCTGCTGCTGGCCGGGAAAATCATCAAGGATATTGACAAGGCCAAGCCGGAAGTCCTGATTCACGTGCAGGTTTTGACGGCGAGCATGGACCGCCTGCGCGATTTGGGAATTCTGCCGGGCCAGAGCGTTTCGGTGGCGTTTCAACCGCGCTCGGCGCTGAATCCGAACGGAAGCACGAGTTCGAGCAGCACAACCACCACGACTACGACCAACAATCAGGTGTCGCTGAACAACATCAAGAGACTATCCACGCAGGACTGGGCCATCACCTTGCCGGGCGCGCAAGCGAACGCGATCTTGACGGATGACCGCACCAAGATTGTGCAAGATCCTGAGTTGCGCGTGACGGATGGGCAGAAGGCGACGCTGAAGATTGGGTCGCGCGTGCCGGTCGCGACTGGAAGCTTTCAGGCGGGCGTCGGCGTGGGCGTGACCGGCAGCTCCGGCGTGGTGAACCCGTTGGTGAATACACAATTCCAGTACATTGATGTGGGCGTGAATATCGAGGTGACTCCGCGCGTGCACCCGGACGGCGAAGTGAGCATGAAGGTTACGGTGGACGTTTCGCAAATCACGGGCACCAGCAACATCGGCGGGATCAACCAACCAGTGATCGGGCAGAAGAAAGTGGAAAACGACGTGCGGTTGAAGGAAGGCGAAGTCAGCGTATTGGGCGGACTGATCGAACGCACGGATACGAACAACGTCAATGGAATTCCGGGGCTGGGCGAAACGCCGCTGGTGCGCTATTTGTTTTCGGATAATAGCCACCAGATCCAGGAAGACGAGACGCTAATTGTGCTGACGCCGCACGTGCTGCGGCTACCCTCGCTGACGGCGCAAAATCTGGCGCCGATGGCGGCGGGAACGGATTCCAATGTGCGCGTCTATCGCGACGACGCGACGGTGGAAACTCCGGAGACAGCGCAGCCAGTGGCACAAGCAGTGGCGCCAGCAGCGCGGCCGAACGCGGCGGGAGCCGCAGCCGCGGGGCCAGCGATGACTCCGGCTTCGATGCCTCAGGCTCAACCAACCGCCGCTGCAATGGCAGCGCAGCCCGGGGCCGCGGTACAACTGCATTTTGAGCCCGCCACGACGACACTGAAACAGGGCGACACAACCACGCTGGGACTGGCGATTTCCAATGTGAACGATCTCTTCTCCATTCCCTTGATGATTCATTACAACCCGGCGGTGATGCAGGTGGAGGAAGTCCGCAACGGAGGATTTCTTTCGGGCGGAACGCAGGAAATTGCCGTGGTGCAGCGGATTGATCAGCAGCGCGGCGAAGTGGTGGTGTCCGCGACGCGGCAGCCGAACACGCCGGGCGTGAGCGGCACGGGGACTGTGCTGGGCCTGGTGATACGCGCGGTGGGCCCGGGAATCACGAAACTGCAGATATTGGAAGTGAACGCGCGGAATTCGCAGCAGCAATCCATCCCCATTGTTTCCGGCGAAGCCACTATCCAGGTGCATTAGGGATCCATGAGTTGGCGGCGCAGCAACGCGAAATTCCTTCCCGAACGGCGGCCGCTGGCGAGGGTTTATTTTCCGCGCAGTTCCGCGCCGAGTTGTTGGCGCGAGCGGCGCGCGGCAACGGCGGGAGTCACGCTGCTCGAACTTGTTGTAGCCTGCGCGATCTTGATTATTCTGGCGTCTATCTCGGTGCCGCTGGCACGCAATACCGTGAAGCGCGAAAAAGAGCTGGAATTGCGGCGCGATCTGCGGGAGATGCGCGACGCCATTGACCGTTACAAGGACGCTTCGGACAAGGGCCAGATTCAGGTGAAAGCAGGAACCGAAGGATATCCCGTGGACCTGGACACGCTGACGAAGCCAACACAGCTGACCGGCGCGACGGACAAACGCATCCGGTTTCTGCGCGCCATCCCGACGGACCCGATGACCGGGAACAAGGATTGGGGGATGCGTTCGGTGCAGGACGATCCTGATTCGACGGCGTGGGGCGGGCAGGACGTGTTCGATGTATTCACGAAATCGTCCGGGACGGCGCTGGATGGGACGAAATATTCGGATTGGTAGTTCTTCACCACGGCGAAGCCCTGGAAAATCATGCGCGGAATAAAACATTTGAAGACCCGGCTTGCTGAAAGAGGAACGGCGGAACGCGGTTTCACCGCGGAGCGCGGTTTCACTTTGATCGAGCTGATGGTGGTGATTACCATCATCCTGATTCTGGCGGGGATCGCCGCCGGGCAGTATCAACGCACCGTGCTGCGGGCCAAGGAAACGAAGTTGCGGTCGGAGCTGGCCGTGATGAGGAAAGCGATCCAGGATTACACGCTGGACAAGGAATGCGGGCCCTCGTCGCTGGACGATCTGGTCACCAACAATTACCTGCGGATGATTCCTGCCGATCCGATCACCAACAACACCGACTGGGTGACGAAATCCGACGACGTGGGGTACAGTCCGGAGCAAAGCTGCTACGGAATCACCGATGTGAACTCAGCGTCGGATAAAGTCTCGCCGTTCGATAACACCGCGTACAGCTCCTGGTAAAACTCGTGCGCCGAATCGTCGCGCCGTGCGCGACGGGCCGAGCGACGCAGGGATCATGAGAGAGGTCCCTCACTGCGTTCGGGACGACGACGAGATTCAACGGCCAATTCCCGGCCCGCTGATGGCCACCCCCTGGTAGCAAAATCAACGTAACCGATTACTTAGGCTTGCGCTTGGTCATCATGCGCCATGCGAATGCGGCGCTCGTGATGGAGAGAGCCGCGCAGATCAGCATGACGATGCGAAATGCGAACACGAAGGAGTGTTCGATGGCATAACGGATTGCCGCCGAGGTGTGCGCGTCAACATCTGACGGAACCACCAGCGCAGCCAGCCGGTTTTCGTTTGAATGAAGATCCTGCAGCACGCTTGCCGGTATGCTGATATCGGCGAGGCTGCGGTTTAGTTGGAACCTGAAGGCGCTGGTCATGACGACTCCCAGGACGGCGATTGCGAGGAGGCTCCCGACGCGGGCGACCGCGTTGTTGATGCCGGACGCCGTCCCGGCGCGGCCTTTGTCCACAGCATCCATCACGACTGTCGTCACCGGAGCTACGCTCACGGCCAGTCCTAAGCCGAGCACCACAAACGCGGGGAAAAATGTGCGCCAGTAGCTGCCGCCGATGGAGGACGCGGCGAAGAGGAGCAGTCCCGCGGTGGTGATGAGGGGGCCCACGATCAGCGGGAGTCTGGGGCCGTGGCGAGCGACGAGTCCGCCGGACCAGCGAGACAACGAGAAGGTGAGAAGAATCAGCGGAAGCGCAGCGGCGCCGGCGGCTGTCGCCGAATAATGGTGAACCTGGATGAGATCGAGAGGATACAGGAAGAAAAATACGCCGAGCGCAGCGTAGAGGAAAAGCGTGATGACGTTCGCGCCGCTGAATTCGCGCGAACGGAAGAGCTGCAGCGGAACCATGGGAGAGGCGACGCGAAGTTCGGTGAAGACGAAGGCCAGGAGAGACAGACAGCCGACCAGCAGGCCTCCCCAAACGAAGGAATCGCTCCAGCCCAAGCTTGCTGATTCGATGAGGCCATAAACGAGGCCGCCCAAGCCGACGGTGGCGAGCAGCGCGCCCGACCAGTCAATTTTGCTCCGTATATCGCTTCTGCTCTCCGGCACTCGCCACAGCGAAATCACGATCACGACGAGCGCGATCGGCACGTTAATCAGGAACGCCCAGCGCCAGGAGGCATGTTCGATCAGCCATCCGCCCAGTACAGGGCCGATGGCCGTGGTGATTGCGGTGAATCCCGACCAGGTTCCGATGGCGCGGCCACGCTCATTTGCGGGGAAGGAAGCGCTGATGATGGACAAGCTGCCCGGTACCAAGAATGCGGCGCCCAAACCCTGAACGGCTCTCGCCAAAATTAATTGGTGAATGCTTGGCGCAAGCGCGCAGGCGATGGAGGCGGCTGCAAAAAGCGTCACGCCCGCCAGAAACATGCGTCTGCGGCCCAAGAGGTCCCCGAGCGAACCGCCGACCAGAATTAACGCGCCCAGGAACAATCCGTAAGCTTCGACAACCCATTGAATGTCGCTCACCGTGCCGCCCAGATTTGTTTGCAGCGCCGGCAAGGCTACGTTCACCACAGTGCCGTCAATAAAAGCCATGCTGGAGCCGAGAATCGTCGCGGCAAGGATCCACGGCCGGGCGTCAGGTGGGCAGGGGGCGGCGGCGCTCCCTAATTCGATAACGGCGCTGTCGCAGGGAGTCTTCATGAATTTATTTGGTCAGTTCGAGGATTGGCCGGCAGTGCAGCGCATCGCAGCGCGGCTTACTCGCGCCCTTTCTTTTTCAGGAATGTTCCTTCACGCAACTCCGCGAAGGCCTCTTGAAGCTGCTCTTGGGTATTCATCACGATCGGTCCGTACCAGGCTACCGGCTCTTGCAGCGGTTTACCCGAAACCAACAGGAACCGGATGCCATCGTCTCCGGCTTGCACCATGACTTCATCACCGCGATCGAAAAGGACGAGCGAGCGGTTCTCAGCTTCCGCAGGTGGCGTAGTATCTAGCCAGCGGACCGACTCGGTGGGCACGGCAAGCGGGCCGGATGCGTTACAGAATTTTCCCGAGCCGGCGAATACATACGCAAACGCGTGTCGCGTGGTTTCGACGGGGAGGCTTTTCCTGCGGCCGGGCGCGACCGTCACGTCCAGATAAATAGGATCCGCAGCAATGCCGTCAACCGGGCCCTTCTTTCCCCAGAACGTGCCGCAGACCACGCGGACCTCGGTGCCGTCGTCGTCTTTCAGTTCCGGAATATCGCGAGACTGCACTTCCTGATAGCGAGGCGGAGTAAGTTTGAGATCGGCGGGCAGATTCGCCCACAATTGAAAACCGTGCATGCGGCCGGCTTGATCTCCTTTGGGCATTTCCTGGTGGATGATGCCGCTGCCGGCCGTCATCCACTGCAGGTCGCCGGGACCGATCGTTCCGGCGTTGCCCATGCTGTCGCCGTGGTCCACGGTGCCGGCAAGCACGTAGGTGATGGTTTCTATGCCGCGATGCGGATGCCAGGGAAATCCGGCGAGATAATCCGCGGGAACGTCGTTGCGAAAATCGTCGAGGAGGAGAAACGGATCAAATTCAGTGGTGGCGCCGAATCCGAAGGCGCGACGCAGGTGCACGCCTGCGCCTTCGAGCGTAGGCTTGGATTTGATCAGGCGTTTTACCGGACGAATAGACATTGCTGCTTCCTCCAGCTGAGGCGCGGTTTCTGTTGCGCACTCTGGTCATGAGTACGCCGCAATCCGTCCTAGATTTTAATCCGCAGGATGGCTGAAAGCCCAGGGCAAGTCCAGCGCCAGATCTGTGACGACATGTGAGGTCTGGGTTTCGCTGCCGGCGCGGCTGCTTGTGTCAGCGTCAAAATCACTCTGCATATCAGGCTGGCGATTACGGAAAGCTTACCTGCCGAGAATCGTAGTCGGGTCGGCAGTGCAATGCGGCAGGCGGCGGTTGCAGAAGCAAGGCAAGTTGCGTGATCTGAATGCGCGAGGTGGAGCAGCCTGGTAGCTCGTCGGGCTCATAACGCGCCAAACGACAACTGGCTCTGCCGGATTCAAACGACTTAGCCCTTCTTCTCAACCGTAAAAACCTCTTAAAACGGGATATTCTGGGAAACGTTAACGGGCACCTGAGAATCACAGGTTGCCGCTTGCGCGAGATCACAGCAGCACGCCCGACTCTCCTCCTAGAAGGTAAACACGGATGGCGTCATACGGTGCTCGGAGGACCGGCCGGCATCGTTCGGTGGTCCGGGTCGCGACTGACTTATTTTTCCGAATGCAGCGCGCCTGCCTTGGGCGCACCGAACTCGACTCCAACAAGTCCGCCCGTCACTTCTAACTACTAACGTTTCCAATAAATCGGGGAATCTGCTTTTCGCTAAAAAGTAACCCGAATGGAATGAAAACGTTGGATTCGTGCACAGTTCGTGCACAGTCGAACCTCTTCTCATAATGGGGCATAGGCTCCTCAAGGGAACCAGCATCTGCATTCTATGCTCGGCAATCGGCCTTTCGCCTGTGGCTCCGGATTTCAAGCTTCGCTCTCAAGATCCGTGATGGAAGATGCAGCGCTTGTTGTTGGCGTGGTGCAGCTTGGCGCAGTACGGAGGTGCGGCGTGGCGAGCCCGAAGAAAAACCATTGCCGCGACGAGCATGCCAATGGTCGGCGCGACGAAGTAGATCCAGAGAGTGTGCCAGTAGCCTCCATAGGCGGCGGGGCCAAAGGTTCGTGCGGGGTTCATACTCATTCCGGAGAGAGGTGTTTCAAACGTGATGTTCAGGGCGTAGAGCGAACCCACAAAATAAGGCGTGTACCGCGCCAACCTTTCGTGGTTTGTGACAAGCAGTACCGTGATCATCAGGATAAAAGAGATGGCTAGCTCGGCTGCAAACGCGACGGCGGCACCATACACGCCCGGGGCGGTCACTGCATAACGAACCGTGCCATCCCCTGGAGCGCCTCTCAGCAAAAAGGTTGCGAGCGCAACACCGCTCGTTGCGCCGGAGAACTGTGCCATTCCGTAAAACAGTGCATCCCAAGGCGCGATTTTTCCTAGCCGGTAGAACGCGAACGTCATCGCGGGATTGATATGGCCGCCGGATCGCTTACCCCAGGGACTCATGATGAGCGCGATGACTGTAGCGCCAATGGCCAATCCCATCAGCGCACGGCGGACGATGCCGCTGACGAAAATATGCCTGACTGGAGAAGCGGGGTGCTGCAGCAGTGTGGCAAACGAGCAAGTGCAAAACATAAACAGACTCATTTCGCCCGCTTCCATCAAGTACTCGGGCCAGTGCAGACGCAAGCTGGCCGCGACGCCTAAGGTGTCTCTTACGGATACCGCCCGCGGTGTGCCGAGTGGTCCGGTGTTGTTTACCGCCTCTTTCACCGAATTACCCCTCTGCAATGGTGTTAAACCTCACGAGTACATCCTGGCTGGCGTATTAGTGAATTCACAAGTTTTGTCGTCGATTCTATTGACGCTCAAGTCCCAGATCACCCCGATCTTTGTGCGGCCCGAAGGCGTGAAGATGCCTGAGTTAGAAACCAGTTTCAGATGATGGGGTTCACCGATCTCCTCGATGTAATGCTGCACTACCAGGCTTCCACCCAGTATTTCGACGTTGATGGACATGCGCCTACCGTCAGGTGAGGGGGTTGCGCCAGCAGAGCAGTGTGCTGGAGAACAGGCCTGGTACTCTGACTCAGGCAAGTTGAAGCACCATGAAGGAATATCTACTTTTTCAATCGGTGCGTTGATTGTCGCCGAAAAGCTTGACTGAACTAACGTGTTGTCTTCCATTTTTCTCTTTCCTGCATGAGTTCTACGGTGCATAGTGGGTGAAGACCAAGTCGCTGCCTTTGACCTGTGCATGGCAAGGGAAGCAGGTTTGGATCGTAGCCACTTCGGCAACCTTGCCGTCCTTGTCAAATTGAGCGAATCCCCATCCGCCAGTCGCGGCATATTTCCCCGAGTCTTTGACCATCACCTGCAAGTACCACTCCGGCGCTGGTCCGGCAACGAACGATTGGGAACGACCGAATACTTTGTTGTTTTGTTCCGACGGAACGTAACGCCAGGCGAGGCGGGCGATCATCGCGCCGTCGGGGAATGGGATCCGCGCATCCCGGTAAGCTTTGAGCGCAATGTCGTTGCCCAAAATCGCGCGAATATCGTTGAACTTGCCTTCTTCGTGGGCCACCGAGATCAATTTCCAATCCCGGTATCCAGGGGGGATTTTGACACCGTAGATGGGAGCGCCTCCTCCATCCGTTTGATCTAGCACTCTTTCTGTTGAGGCGAGCACGGCGCCAGCAACCAACGCAAGCAGCAATCCAATGGCGGCGCGTTTCATAAACCCTCCTCTTCTACTTTTGACTGGAGCGAAGCTCCTTCGTGAAGAACTCGGACTGCTCCCAGGCTGCAAAATGACAGCCCTTAACGGTGTTGTCGCTGAATATCAGGACGGCACTTCCGCGTATGCAATGCCAGTGAGGTTTCCTTCCGCAAACAGCAGCGTCCTGCGGCCCGACCCATCGAGATTGGCGCTGTAGACTGAGCCGCCGAAGTCGGTAATGAACACGCCCGAAAAATTCGACCCAAACCCGCGTCGTGACCACCCTTCTGCGTCCAATAGAACTTGCCGCCTTCAATGTCCACCGCAATGCCGGCATACCATTTCCTCTACTCCGGTCCCGGCCGCGAATGTAGGCGTGAACGTGCCACCAGGCGGAGTCATCGCGGCGTGGTCTCGAGCGTCTTGGCTGGCTCAGATGGATCGGCTTCGCGGTGCGAAATCGTGGGCGCGCGGATGTCCAGAAACTGAACGAGGTCCTTTGAAAATATCAGGTCAAGCGTCCAGTCGAAGGCCACTCGGACTTTCTTCTCCAGTCGCGGAAGCTTGCTCAGGTAGATCGTTCGCCAGAGCCACCACGCGATAAAACCTGAAAAGTGGATTCCCAGGATGTTAGCGACGCCCGTCCGCCGGCCGATCGCCGCGAGTTGTGCGATAGTCGCAAATTCGAACCGCTCTTGCTCGGTCCCGCGAACCGCTGCGATGACGTTACGCGTCACGATCTTGCCTTCGCGAAGCGCATGCTGTGCGGTCGGCGGATAAAATTTCCCAGTCCGTCGATCCGGTATAGCCGCGCAATCCCCTAGGGCCCAAACGCCCGGCCAGGCCGGAAGCTCGAGCGATTCAGTGACAAGTAGGCGTCCGCGTTCCTTTGCGCAGGGAATGGTTTGGAGCAACGGATTCGGGGAGATTCCGGCCGTCCAAACGAGCGTGTTGGTGTGAATCGTAGTCCCGTCACTCAGTCGGACAGCGGTGCCAGAAAACCCTTCCACTTTCGTGTTCAGACGAATTTCTACTTTGCGGCCAGCGAGTTTTCGCTGAGTGTAAATACCTAACTCCTCGCCCAGTTCGGGAAGGATGACTGGGCCGGAATGGACAAGGACGACTCGCAGCATGTCTGCGGTTAGGTGAGGGTACGAGCGAAGTGCCGCCCGCACGAAGTCGTTGATTCCGGCGATGGTCTCGACCCCGGCAAAACCCCCGCCCGCCACAACGAACGTCAACAGAGGCTCTTTCACTTTGCTGCAATCGCTATCGGCTTCCTCCAAGTGGGCAATCAGATGGTTCCGTAATCGCATGGCGTCGCCGAGCGTCTTCATGGTGAGCGCGTATTCCTGGAGCCCCGGAATGCCGTAAAGGTTCGTGACAGAGCCCAACCCCAAGACGAGGAAATCGAACTCTAGCGTATGCTGATGATGATCGAAGCCATGGGAAACCACGGCTGTCCGCTGCTCGATATTGATCTGATCGACTTCCCCTGCAAGAAAATGGACACGGCGCAACATCTTGCGTGCTGGATTTACAATCGTTGTGAGATCAAGATCGCTGGTCGCCACCTCGTGAAGCATAGGTGTGAACAAGAAAAAGTTCTCACGATTAATGAGGGTGATTTCGACGGAAGGGTCCCGCGCGAGCTTCTTCTCCAACGCCATAGCGACGCTAAGACCCGCAAAGCCCCCGCCAAGAATAAGTATCCGTTTTCGCGGTGCATTTTCCATAGGTCGCCTCTCACCTGGAGATAGGAACTCGCCCTCACGACAGGCAATGAAATGCGGAAGCCAATTGCTTCCCCGTGGCGCTAAGCCAAGCTTCGCGGGACGAGACGGCGCGAAGTGGAAAGGGGAAAATGCTATCCGGACGGCACCTCCGCGTATGCAATGCCGGTGAGGTTTCCTTCAGCAAACAGCAACGTCGTCCGGTTCGACCCATCGAGATTGGCGCTGTAGACCGAGCCGCCGAAGTCGGTAATGAACATTCGACCGCCCTTCAGGTCCAAAGCCAGGCCGATGCCTTCCATCAAATGTGTGAAAAGAATCTGAGGCTCCTTGCGATTTTCGGCCTCAGCATCCATGGGTGCGCGGTTCACCGTGTTGCCACGCGGCGGGTCCCCGCGGTCGGTCCAATACAGCGTCCGATGAACTGGATCGAGGTCCAGATCGATCGGCTCCGGAAGATTGTCATAAAGAAGCTCAATGTCCCTGCGGTTCTCGGCCGACTGACCTTGCGGAACTTGGATGTTTGCCCGAAAAATTTGGCCCAAACCCGCGTGGTGACCACCCTTCTGCGTCCAATAGAACTTCCCGCCTTCAGTGTCCACCGCAATGCCGACACACCATTTCGTCGGATCCGATCCCGGCCGCGAATCGCCTCGGCTCGTATCGACGAGAGTCTCGATTTCCGACCCGTCCAGGTTTGCCCGCATCACCCGCATACCTTCTCGATCAGACCAGTAAAGCTTGCCGCTTCTCTTCTCCAGCTGGAGCTGCTTCGGCGTGAACGTGCCGCCAATCGGAACGATGGTGATCATGTTCTTGCCAGTTAGATCCGACCGCACGATCGAGCCATCATTCCTCTTGGGATCACCCATATTTGTCCAGTAGATGTGGCCAGCGGCGACATCGAGTGCCAAGCCATCGGGCAGCTTCCGGCCTTCGTTGATGATGGTCTTCAAATCGGAGCCGTCAGGGTTAGCAGACAGTATGCGGCCGGCGCTGAGGTCCAGAAAGAAGAGCCTACCGGACGTGGGTGCGTTTTTCGCCTCTGCGTCTCTCGGTGTGGAAGCTATCGCGCTCATGTAACGAATCTCCTCGCTAACGTGCTTTCATGGTGTTTCTTCTTTTAGTGGTGGTGTGTTTCTCCCTCAGGATTTTGGGGCGGGTCCCCGCCCTTTAGAAATGCTCCGGATTCGCCTCATTCTTCGGGTCCCACCCCTTCATGTCATTGAGTTCCTCGGGCGTGATCTGAGGCAAGTGCCGGATGAACAAAACCAGGCGCCAGGTTTGCGGAACAGTGTGCGTTCCGTGGAAGGCTGGCATGCCGCTCAAACGAACTCCATTTTCAATGGTGTAGTAGAGCTCACCATCGCTCTTGTTCTGCGTCTCGGCTGCGCGCAAATCGGGCGGTTTCGGATAGAGGCCCTTGCCGAATACCGTCTGGCCCGCTCCATCATTCCCATGGCACTCGGAGCAATGATAGGAGAAATGCTCCATGCCTCCCCGAATGTTCTCCGTGGAAGGCACGATGGGATTGCGAAGTTGACGATACGAAGATGGCACGGCTATTTTGCGCGCCGTTGTGGCCGCGAACACCTCAATCGCTGATGGTGTCGCAAGTGCGCTGAAGCCTCGTCGCACGAGCATCAGCCCGTATCCCGCGGCTGCAACCGCAAGAGCAAACAGAATTAGCGCAACTACTTTCCAGGGTTTCATGTCTACTTCTCCTGTCCCGTGGCATCGCCGTCCGCCCGCCCGAGCGCAGGGAGGTACCGACCGAAGTTCAATTCGAAGTCGCCCGGAACGCCGTAACCGGCGCGGATCTTGGCGCCGCGCGCCTGCGCACTGGGCAAGGCCAGCAATGGGAAGATCAAATCGTTGCTCGACTGAAGCTCGGCAGCCGTCGGCGTCCCGAACCGATTGATCTGGGCCTTCGCCGCGGCTAGTGTCTCACGATCGAACGAGGCCAGACGCCGGGCGAGCGTATCGACGAACAAGTCAAGGTGGTCATCGTCCAGTGTGCGATTCACCCAGCCGTAACGCTCGGCGATATCAGCATCGAAATCGTCGCTGCTGAGCACGATCTCAAGTGCCCGCGAGCGGCCGACCACACGCGGCAGCCATTCCAGCGCACCGCCGCCCGGGACCAAGCCGGTGCCGATCTCGGGTTGGCCGAAGAGAGCGGTTTGCCGGCTCGCGAAACGCATGTCGCAGGCCAGCACGAACTCGTTACCGATGCCGCGCGTACGGCCGCGAATCTTGGCGATGCTCACGACCGGCGCGGACGAGAGGCGCAGCACAAAGTCGCGCCAAAGGTCTAGCGTCTCTGGCTGTGCTGCTGCCTTGAACACATCGAGATGGGCGATGAAAAAATCGGGATTCGCCGACTGGAAAACTACGACCTTCACGGACGTGTCTGACTCGATGCCGGTCATTAACGCTCGCAATTCGACAATCGTTGAGGGAAGAAACATGTTAATCGGCGGGTTACTGAAGGTGATCGTCCACCGGCCCGGATGAGTGCGGTCGATGTTGAACTGTGCATCTGGCTGCTCACTGCCTCGCTGTGTTGCGCTGGATTGGGTCATCATCTTCTCCTCTCTTTTGAATAACCTTGCCGCACTGATCTGAAGCCCACACGACGCTCTTCTGAGAACAAAGCGCCAAGCCGAGCACTTGCGCCCACCGTAGCCCGACGCCAATCTGGAATCGATTCCCCAGACGGCCAATCTATACATCCCAGTTCCTCGATCCAGTCCAGCGCCGATTGGCGCGCCTGCTCAGCGCCGAACAACTGATCTACCGCGCGGATGAAGGCCGATAGCTCTTTTTCAGCCAGGATGAGAAACCCGCTAGCGAGTTGACTGCAGCGGTCGGTTTCCGCATCCATTAACATTCTCCGCTTTTCAAGCATGACAACCTTTGTATGAACCCATGCCTCGCAGGGCCGGATCATTTGTCAGTGGTTCTCGACAATCTCGGCCGAGTCGCGTCCGGCACGGGCTCACCCCTCCACCAGCTGCTGGCCGCCGTCTATGTCGTAGGTTCCGCCAGTCAGGGCGGTGTTGGTCATCAGGTGGACGGCTAGGGCGGCGACGTCCGCTGGGCCGACCACGCGGCGGATCGGGAGTGTCGCGCGGAGTTGCTCGCGTCGCGCATCCAACTGATCGCCGAGCAGGGATGCTGAAAGCGGAGTATCGACGAAGCCGGCGGCGATAAGGTTGACGCGGACCGGGGCTAGCTCGAGTGCGAGGTTCTTGGTCATGGCTGGAAGCGCGGCGGTGAGAGCCGAGACTAGAGCGAGTCCTGGCGCCGTGCGGCGGCCACCGGTACCGCCCATGAAGAGCAGGGTGCCTCCCGGGCGAACCTTCTTTGCGGCGTAGCGAGCGACCTGCAACGGCAGCAGGAGATGGGCTTCGACATCCTGGCGCGCCTTTTCGATCTCGAGTTTCGCCAGCAGTGAGTAGTAGGGACCGGGACCGGTGACCAGCACGTGGTCGATTGGTGCCGGGAGTCCGTCGAAGAATTTTTGGAGTTGATCGAAGTTGGTGGCATCGAATGCCGCGCTGCTTAGAGTGCCGAGTTCGCGCGACGCGTGTTCCAGGCGTTCCGGGTTGCGTGCCGCGAGAATCAGCTTGGCTCCCTCAGCGCGCGCTCGCCGGGCCGTTTCGAGTCCGATGCCGGCGCTGCCCCCGATCACGACGACTGTTTGTCCGAGGAGTCCCGGTTCGGGCTGGATGGGAGAGGCGCCAGTTGCGATGCTCATGATTCCTCCGTTCAACAGTCTAGAATTGCGTTTGCCTCAAGAAAACGGCCTGCCCGGAGAGCAGGGTTCATTACCGGCAGTCATCGTTACTGTTTCCGTCCTGCAGAGGGCGCCTTCTCGGCGCCTCGCTTGTTCCAGCCGTGGAAGCGCGACAAGTCGCCCGCGTTCCATGCCTCCGTACTTTTGCCTTCTCGGGATCGTCTTCTCTCTCTTGTGAAGAACCTTACCGTAGCGATCGGAAGCCCGCGCGAACCTCTTCTGAAAAGAGCTTCGGCTGTTCCCAGGCCGCAAAGTGCCCGCCTTTGGGAAGCCGATTGTAGTGGATGAGCTTCGGATACGCTTTCTCTGTCCAGCTCTTCGGCGCAGGATAGAGTTCGTCTGGAAAGACGCTCACGGCGGTCGGAACAACGACGCCTCTGACGCCGAAGAACGAATAACCCTTGTTTTCCCAATAGAGACGAGCCCCCGAGAGCGCCGTATTCGTCAACCAGGTGAGCGTGATGTTGTCCAGGACGTCGTCTCGTGTGAGGCCTTCGCTGCCTCCGGCGAAGACGCGTGCGATCATCTCGTAGCTGCGCGCGTCGTGATCGAGGAAATACGCCGCGAGGCCTACGGGTGAATCCGCGATTCCGTACAGCGTCTGAGGGCGCAGCCCCATCTGGTACCCGTAGGCGATTCCCTTTTGATACACGGACTGTACACGTTCGTAAGCGACCTTCTCGTCGGCCGAAAGGCCTGAAGGTGCCGGCGCGCCGGAAGCGGCCGCTTTGTCGATGTCGGCCGGAAAGATGCCAGGCATATTCGTGTGGATGCCCAGCAACTCCGGAGGCGCTTGCACACCCATCAGCTCGGTGACGGCTGCACCCCAATCGCCGCCTTGCGCCACGAATTTGTTGTAGCCGAGGCGCTTCATCAATGTGACCCAGGCATGTGCAATGTGGGCGGGGTCCCATCCGGTCGTGGCCGGCTTGCCGGAAAAACCGTAGCCGGGCATGGAGGGAATTACGACGTCGAACGCGTCGGATGCATTTCCGCCGTGTGCGGTGGGATTGGTTAGCGGATCGATGATCTTGAACTGTTCGGTGATCGAGCCGGGCCAACCGTGCGTCACGATGAGAGGCAATGCATTTTCGTGTTTGGATCGGACATGAATGAAATGAATGTCCAGCCCGTCGATCTCGGTGAGGAAGTTCGGCAGGGACTGCAGTTTTGCCTCGCACTTACGCCAGTCGTAGTCTGTCCCCCAATATTGCGCGAGTGCCTGAATCGTCGCGAGCTGCACGCCTTGCGATGCATCCGTCACCGTTTCTCGTTCCGGCCACCTGGTCGTATTGATGCGCTTGCGTAAATCTGTAAGCTCGGCTTCCGGAACACTTGCCACAGGAAACGGACGAATCGCCGTTGCCTGCAGTACATCTTGTGCAGTCGTCATCTTTGTCATCACTTCCTCCTGAGCGGCCGGTAAGCCGCAGAATTTCAAATCATGGTACCCGCCAATACGGGCGCTAGCTGCTGTCTCGCTCTCTCGTGATCCATTCGCGGATGTAGGCCGGACAGTGTCTGAGCTCGATGCCGTTTGCTTCGTTGATCGCCAGGAGCTTCATGGCATCTCGGTCGATCAACTCGAGTTCAGCGAGCTCGACGGCGACGATAGTGCCGTCCTCTAGCGCAGTGCGAAACACGTCCAAGTCATCCCGTGTAATCCGCCCAATGATGCGCAGCACCAGACCCTGGTCAGTCGGAATTCGGTCGATTCTGCACGTCACATCAGCCTCGCAAGTTTTCAATGAAGTGAATAGCAAGGGAAGCGCCACTCGTAAGTCGCTGACAGTGCGCGCGATTCAGTCGTCAGCGGATTATTTGATGTGGGGATTGTGGTGAATACGGTGAATCTGACGAATCCGGCGGCGCATCAGCGAAATTTGAATTGCGTCTTATCGATGCGCAGCGCTTGAATGCGATGTTCCAGCGTGGACGGTGGAACTCCGAGCTTCGCGGCAGCGCCGGACCGCCCGGCGACACGACCCCGACACTCGGCGAGCGCAGCTTCGATGATCTCCTGCTCGCTTCGTGGTTCGCTATGTAACGGCGCGAGTAAAGCAACCCGAGGTCGTGCTTGAGGCGGTTGTCTTGACAGCCAGGACTCGTCGACGGCGAAGACCTCACCGGAGTTCAGAATCACGGACCGTTCGATCACGTTCTGCAACTCACGGATATTGCCTGGCCAATCGTAGTTGTGCAACAAACCCAACGTCTTCTTGTCGATCGAGCGGAAGTTCTTGCCGGCGCGCGTGGCATAGCGTTGTACGAAGTATTCGACGAGCATCAATATATCCTCAGCCCGGTCTCTGAGCGGTGGCACTTCGATGGGGAATACGTTGAGGCGGTAAAAGAGGTCTTGGCGAAAGCTTCCACTGGCCACAGCGGCTGTCAGGTCACGGTTGGTCGCCGTAATGACTCGAACGTCGACTCGAATCGTCTTTGTTCCGCCGACTCGCTCGAACTCCCGCTCTTGCAAGACTCGCAAGAGCGCGACCTGCGTGTCGGGCGGAAGGTCCCCAACCTCATCGAGAAAGATCGTGCCTCCTTCGGCCAACTCAAAGCGTCCCAGACGCCGCTGAGTTGCCCCCGTAAAGGCGCCTTTCTCGTGGCCGAAAAGTTCGGAGGCTATCAAGTCGCGTGGTACTGCGGCGCAGTTCATGCTGACGAAAGCCCGTTGAGAGCGCCGGGACAGCCTATGGATGGCGCGGGCGACGAGTTCTTTGCCAGTCCCTGTTTCGCCGGTGACGAGAACAGTGCTTTCAGTGGGAGCAACCTTCGCCACGCGAGAAAGTACGGTTTGCAAGTGAGGAGAATTTCCTACTATCTCCTCGAACATCGACGCCTTATCGATTTCTTCGCGCAGAGCGATGTTCTCGGTCTGGAGTCTTTCTTCAGCCTGCTTGCGATCCTCAATGTCCGTCGCCGCGACATACCACCGCAGGAGGTCGCCACGTCCATCTAGCAGAGCATGGCGGCGGATAAGAAACCACCGATACGTCCCATCCTTCCTTAATAAGCGCACTTCGGCGTCATGCGCGGACGCCTTTGATAATTCAGTGTGTTGAGCTACACTCGCCATGCGTTCTAAGTCATCAGGATGCAGGAATCTGCCGGGGTCACCGCTCCGCCAACTCTCCAGCGTGAGGCCGAAATAGTCGAGGGAGGCTTGGTTAGCAAACAGCCGACTCCCCTCGGGCCCCAATACGGCGATGTGCTGAGGCGCGAGATTCAGTATCTGTCGCAACTCACCTTCCCGTTCTCGGAGCTTCTCCTCTGCGTGTTTGCGTCCAGTAATCCGAGTTAGGGCGATCGCCTCTCGCAGCGCGCCCTCGAATTCCTCGCACGTCACGGTCTGCTTTGTGGCGCGCCCACGAATTGCAGATTCCAAGTTCGCCCGCAGGCGATGCAGGGAAAGATGCGTCTCGACACGCCACAAGACTTCCTGTGCATCGAAAGGACTGGCGATGTAATCGACAGAGCCGCTCAGCATCGCTTTTGGCTGATTAATCGTATGCGATATTGGGACGATGAGGATCAGAGGGATGTTTCGGGTGACCGGATCGTTCTTCAAACTCGCGCAAACTTGGTAGCCGTTCATGCCCTGCATGCTAATGTCCACCAACACCAAATCCGGCAATTTG
>CAWDRE010000011.1:0-363949 GCA_963804655.1 uncultured Acidobacteriota bacterium
TCAAGGGCCTTGCTGCGGATCGCGGTCACTAAGAATGGATAAAACAGATAACACGGCAGGATGCTCAAAATACCCTCGCGGACTCCGTTACAAACGCTTCGACGCTGATGATCGATGTAGTCGCACGTGGGCGGGCGCGGGCCTTCGCGCACAAGCTTCTGGTAGCCCCAGCTCTTGCGCAACAATCTTCCGTGTCACATCTGGTAAGGCGCCAGCATCTCGGCTGTGTTGCCGTAAAATAGTTCGGGCCCCAGCGTCTTCCACTAGTTGAGCCAGGTCAAGAAGCCTATCCCGAAGTGCCAGCACGTAGTGAGCATCCTGTGCAACGTACGTTCCGACCTGATGGGGCGTAATCGTGCCATTTGCCACCGCAATAAAGAACGGTTGGTTCTGAAACGTCGCGTAAAGATGAGCGAAGCGCCGCAACAGTTCTGCACTTTCCATACGCTCCTCAACACTCGTTGACATACCTAGAACGGCGCATCGATCTATCACACCCAAACGACTCGTCCGTCAAATTTGCCGGCAGGTCGGACACAAGAGCATTCTCCGTCAATAGTCGGGGCCAACCGCGTTAAAGTTACTCCATATAAATCAAAAACGCAGCAGCCTATCTCTTTCACAACGCTAGCCAAGTACCCCAAAACCTGGCGATCCTCGTCGCTCCGACCGCCGGGCGATGGCCTTACCATTCATTGGCGAAACTCGTCGCGCCGAGGTTGTCGAGGTTGTCGCTTCCGCCTGGCGATTCCCATCGCTTCCGGCGCGAAATTGTCATGTCTTATGCGAGTCTTTTCCGTTTACCCACCTTTATGTCAATGAGGGGAGTTCTCTTCGCACCTTCCCCGTGAGCCGGCCGGAGCCGCACCACCTCGGTTAACCGCCTGGCATTGCGTTCTGCTCTCAAGTCCCGAGCCGGGCGCCAAGCTAGAAACCCTCTGCACGAAGCATGTGCTCTACGTGTGCCTTACGAACGACCAAGGCACTCCTCGCAGGCCAGTGGTTCTTGTCTTGTGCTCGGAGCCGGAGGCTCCGGTGCCGCGGGCGCGGCGAGAACTCTCCGTGATTCTTCGCGAAAACACCTGTAACACGGAGGAGGAAATTCGAATGAGTAAATTTTGGCGAAACAATGTTCCGTTCAAGCAAGCTGTCCGAAATCTCGGCAGGCATCGTGGTCAGTCTACGCCTGGCGTCCCCGGCGTTTGCTCAAGGCTGCGGCGGTTCCCCGTGGAGAACGCGGTCAACGTCTTGATGAGGCCTTCACGAGCACCATCGCTCGCGGCCTGTCGCTCGTTTCAATCGTGGTGGCAGGCCTGACTTTCGCTTTTGGTGAAGGTGGCTCGAAGCGCGTACTTGCCGGCGTGCTTTTCGGCGTCGGTATGGCCATCGCCGCCGTGAAATTCTTCAGCCTCTCGCGCCAGCCAAAGTGCATCCCGATCATCGCCACGCAGAGCATCAGCTCGCTGCGCTCCGCGCTGCCCGGTGAAAGCTGGCGCACGCTCCTGCAAACCTTCCGCACCAAGATTTTCCTGTCGCTCTCGGATGATTTCTCCGCGAAGACGGCGAGCGATCTCTGCGGACGCGAGGACCAGCTCAAAGTCAGCTACAGCTTGTCGGAAAGCGGGCACGACACCAAAGTCAGTTGGCTCACCGGCAAAGCTCTCTCCCACAAAGCCAATATCGTCGCCTCGAAGAGCTACAGCACGCAGAGCGACTATCGCTTCGACATGAAGACCTTCATGGAGTTGCGCAACGCGCAGTCGGTAATCCTTGCCTACGACGGAATCAACCCCACGCCACCGATGTTTTGCTATCTGAAGCCCTATTACAACGATCCCAACGATTCGTACTTCGTCCAACTCGCCAAAGGAAAACTCTAATGAACGGATTTGAAATGATCCTGCCGTTTCTGAAGCCCATCGAGCACCTCATTCTCGACGATTCGATCAGCGAAGTCATGGTCAACGGTCCCGACCGCGTATTCATCGAAAAGCAGGGTTTCCTTCAACACGTCCCGGGCGTTTCCATCGGCGAGCGATCCCTCATGGTCGCCGTCAAGAATATCGCCCGGCGTCTTGGTGACGACATCTCCGAATCGAAGCCCATTCTCGACTCGCGGTTGCCCGATGGCAGCCGCGTCGCGGCGATCATCCCGCCGTGCAGTCTGGGCGGCGTGACGCTCACCATCCGCAAGTTCAACACCCGCCACTTCGAAATGGAAGATCTGATTCGGGCAGGCACGCTCGACCGCGCCCTCGCGAACCACCTCGAAGACTACGTGCTCGCGCGCAAGAACATTCTGATTTGCGGCGGAACTGGCACCGGAAAATCCACGCTATTGTCGATCCTCGGAAAATTCATTCCGCAAGAGGAACGGGTGCTCGTCATCGAAGACACGGCCGAGATTCAATTGCCGCAGCAAAATCTCGTCCGGTTCGAAGCGCGCCGCGAACAGAACGGCCTTCCGGCAGTGGCGATTCGCGATCTGCTGAAAGCAGCCCTCCGCCACCGCCCGGACCGTATCGTTTTGGGGGAGGTTCGCGGAGGCGAAGCGTTCGATCTCCTGCAACTCCTGAACACGGGACATTCGGGAACGCTATCCACCATCCATGCCAACTCCGCGCAACAGGGCCTCGCGCGCTTCACCAGTTGTGTTTTGCAGAGCGGCGTCGAGTTGCCTTATCAGAGCCATCAAGACAAACATCGCCGATTCCCTCAACGTCGTCGTCCATGTCGAGCGCCGGCCAGGGCGCAGATACATTTCCGAAGTTCTCTTTGTCAACGGATACGACCCGGATGCAGACTTGTTCGACTACGGCGCGGTGTTCCTGGCCAAGCAGGATCACCCATGAGTATCGACACAGCATTCACGCCGCGATCTCTCACCGCTTCGGAGTATGTCCGGGAGCTGTTCGAACCTACCGACAACGCCGCGATCCTCGTGCGGAACCGTGGAACCGGCAAGACCGTTCAACGGATCACCAAGGCCGAAACGATCGCAAGCCCCGAGTTTCAAGCATGGCTCGCTGTCCGAGTGCCGCTGGTTCCGACGTCTATATGGGCATGAATCCGATCAAGGACGGCGCGTACAGCCGGACCAAGGAAAATATAAAAAACATCCGTCACGTCTATCTCGACCTCGACAAAAACGGCGACAAGTCTCTCGAAGCGATTCGAAATTCAACCGAAGTGCCACCGCCAAACTTCGTCCTCGACACCTCGCCCGGCAAGCACCAGGTCGTTTGGAAAGTGAGCGGATTCAGTCAGGATGAAGCGGAGTCTCTTGCTGCACAACCTCGCGAATCAATTCGGCGGCGATCTCGCGGCAACGGACTCGACGCGTGTGCTTCGCTTGCCGGGATTCGCCAATCAGAAACTTCCCGAGGAATTCATCGTCCAAGCGCGACAGGAGAGCGATGCGGTCTACACGCTCCGCGATTTCACGATTCATGAAGATTCGCTCGAAACACCCCGGCATCTGGGCGACGACCAGGAACGACCACGGACCGTGCCCAAGCGAGCACAAAACCCAATCCGAGCACGATTGGGCCTACGCGAAGCGCGCCCTCGCTCGCGGCGACGATCCGGAAGTCGTGATTCAGCGCATCGCCGACTTCCGCGCGGAAGAAAAGACGATCCGAATTACTACGCACGGCACACTGTCACGAAGGCTCAAGCTGACCTGCCCGAGGAACCGTACCGGGAGAACACATGGTCCACGAATCGAGGACCAGCAACTGCCGAAGATCAGAGGGGAATGCCATGACTCATACTGCTCGTTAACGCCGACCAGAGATTTGGCACGCCCGACAAGACGAATATCCGCTAACCGTCCGAGAAGCCGCCAAATATCTTGGCGTGAGCCAGCAAACTGTATATCTTTGGGTTGAGCGAAAGCAGATTCCCCATCTCCGCGTAATGGGTCGGAACATCCGGTTCCTGAAATCGGATCTCGAAACATTCCGCGCGTCCTTCAAACAGGAGATGGAGAATGCCTAGAGCACGAAAGTACGACGGTGTGGTTTACCGGCGGGCTGGCACACAAATCTGGTGGATTCGCTATCGGGATCGCAAGGGAATTGCCCGGAGAGAGTCCAGCCAGACCGCCGATTGGGAAGAAGCAAGTAAGAAACTCAGGGAAAGACTTCTAGCGAGGGACGCCAATCTCCTGGAAGTCGTACGAAAGGGCGA
Source organism: uncultured Acidobacteriota bacterium (assembly GCA_963804655.1). Classification (GTDB taxonomy): domain Bacteria; phylum Acidobacteriota; class Terriglobia; order Acidiferrales; family UBA7541; genus Palsa-295. The sequence goes on from CAWDRE010000011.1 coordinate 4,192, forward strand.
AACCTTGACTTATGGGCAATGGTCGGATTCCTTCTTGGAGAACTATTCCAAGCCGCCCATGCGCGCCGAAGGCACGCACCAAGCGAACGAAAGGTGCATTAAACACCTGAAGGCTGCGTTTGGCGCAACCCGACTGGTGGATGTCACCGCGGATTCGGTTGACATGTACCTTCGCGAACGCCTTCGAGCACCCGTCGTCGTCAAGATGAAGCTCGGTTACAAGGAACTGCGAATCGTCAAATCCACAACGGTACACCAGGAGTTCAGAGTTCTCCGGCGTATGCTGAACGTGGCGGTCCGCAAGAAACTCCTAGCTGTAAATCCCTGTTCAGGTGTTGAGTTTCCGGTTGCCGTGAAAGGTTTGTTCAGACCGCATTATGTCGCGTGGTCCGAGCAACAAAAGATCGAATCCCACGCTCCGCAATACTTGCGGAACGTGGTTCGAATCATTACGGAGACCGGGTTGCGGATCTACAAGGAACTGATTCCGATGCGAAAAGACCAAGTGGATCTGCAAAATGCGGTGGTCTGGATACCGGATTCGAAGACTCCAAACGGCACGGCCGAAGTTCCCCTCACCTCGCTCGCCATCGAGGCTTTCAAGAATCAGATGGCGATTTCGGGTGAAGGACCGTATCTGTTTCCGAGCGATCTGAATCCGACCGGACATCTCAAAAAACTCAAGACCGTTTGGACGAAAACTCTGCGACGGGCAAAGATTCCCTATTTTCGGATTTACGACCTGCGCTCTGCCTATGCCACAAGGCTGAGCGCCGGAGGCGTAGCCGACGAATGGGTAACGCAGCTGCTCCGCCAGAGCGACGCGCAAGTCTTCAAGAAGTATTCCCAGATGAAATTGCGGATGAAGCGCGAAGCCCTGGAGAAGCTCAACCGTCGAGCGAACGAAATGGCACCGGTGGGGGAGGCCGATGCTTTTTCGACCGCGCCATTGTGCACAGAGGTGCTCCAATGACGCATTCGTGCACAGTTCGTGCACAGTGTGCACGAATAACGGAGCGTTCGGGCCGAGGTGATTTTTCTAAGTCTTTTGCAATCAGGAAGAAGTTGGTGGACGTGACCGGGATCGAACCGGTGACCCCCTGCTTGCAAAGCAGGTGCTCTCCCAGCTGAGCTACACGCCCACCGTCGGCTACTCCAATCATTTTCCATTACTTGCGCTGCCACCGCAACCGCTTGTGCCTCGGAAATCTTGGGGCAACTTGGAGCAGGCAGTGCAAATCCAGTGCCAACCTTCTCCGCTTCTTCGAGTCGCACTGACAAATTCTCTTTGAGAGACTTGGCATATTCCGACGTAATGCCGTTCCCCAAAGAATGTTCAGCCACGCCCTGTTAAGCGCTTGACTCTTCGTTCGATTAATCTCTGCGAGCGGGTGTCACCTGTTCGATCTCGTTCACGTCCACCATCCATCTGCCCGCAACGCTTACGGCGGGCTTCGTTCCTTGAGAGTTTGGCGCACTCGGAACGCGCAATCGCCGGCTAAGTCTCCTCGGACGATTACTTTCGAAGCGCCGACATTTCGCCCGAAAGATGCTGGTCAACTCATACCTTGAGAAATTCCGTTTAGTTTATTGTTCTTGCAGACACGCGTAACATCTTAGCGATTCTTTGATTGCACGGCGTCTGCTCAGCGTCACGCGGATCGCCTTTTCCTTAAGTTCCTCGGTCCAAACTTGAACTGAACAGCCTATACTCTAGACTTCAAGAGCTGGGAAGTTTTGGATTCACGAAGGAGACCGCGACATCCGTATAATCCCAATAGCTGTGAGGCGTAATGACGAAAACGACGAGCTTTCAAATGGACATTCGCCCGCTCTTTACGGAGCGAGACATTCAAGGCATGAGCAAAGCGTTCAACCTGGGAAATTACGATGACGTCAAAAAACACGCTGCCGCCATCTACGATCGCATTCGTGGAATCGGAGGCGCCGTAATGCCGCCCCCACCGCCAAGAGGAGAAGGTTCTTGGCCGCAATCTCGCATTGAACTATTCGCTAAATGGATGGCGGACGGGTTTCCACCATAGTCCGCCTCCAAGCGACCCGGGGTTGCTTCTTGGCTTACAATTTGCACTGGAGCGATCCGAAGAATGCGGCTCGGCAAGGAAGGTCACGCGTCAATGTGCCCACCGGATCAGAGTGCTGAACTGAGGCTGTGGTGATGACTACCATCTCAAACCCTAATTACAACGGCTTGATCCATGTGATTGGGAATTGCACCCGCATCGCACGCTTCTGCCTAAGCTGACGATCACACCGGTTCATCGTTGTTATTGATGACGGCGGCCAAGGCGATTTCGCCGTCTTGCCCGCGAAGGTCCAACACGACGTGGAGCGGGGCAGCCACAGCGAGTTGCGATCCATCGTCGATCGAGCCATCTGTACTTCGACCAGTGAAGGAGGATGTATGTCAAATGAGAAAATAGGAAGCGCCGCTAGTGCAAGTCGAGCCCTGCAGCCCGCGGAAACAAATCCTCTCGATTTTGTGCCCGACAAAATTCCTTTCGACACTCCGTACGGCCGACCGATATCACTGAACCGAGCGGGGGCGGTTATTCACGCAGCGGTGGCAGAGGCGACGAAGAGGGATTGGAAGATGAACGTAGCGGTGGTCGATTCCGGCGGCAATCTCGTGGCCTTCCAACGAATGGACGGCGCGATGCTTGCCTCCATTCAGATTGCCGAGCACAAGGCGCGAGCAGCCGCGACTTTCCGGCGCCCAACCAAGATATTCGAGGACGGTATCAACCTTATGCATCTCAACTATCTACTCGCGTTCGATGGAGTCATTGCCTCTCGAGGCGGCATTCCGCTGATTGAGGAAGGCTCGATCATTGGCGCAATCGGTGTTTCCGGAGGCACCGATTCCCAGGACGAGATCGTCAGCGAGGCAGGCGCGGCAGTAATCAACCAACTCACAGCGACGAACAAATAATTCAGATATCGAGAAAGCGTTGGGCAATCAACCGGTTTTTGAGGCAAGCAAATACACAGGAGAATGCCATGACAACAGCAAGCGCAATTGCGAAGCCCGCACAGATCCGCGTGACGCGGCGGTCGCCCGCCTATTGGCGCGTCACGATCGACAACCCACCGATCAACGTGATGGGTCCGGAAATGGTCAAGCAGTTCCAGGAAGTCATCAAAGCTCTCGAGGCCGACGAGCAAGTCAGGGTCGTAGTCTTCGACAGCGCGGTTGACGACTACTTCCTGAATCACTCCGATTTCACGGCCAAGCTTGAGGACCTGACCTCACTGCCGCCTGGTCCCACAGGATTGCCGCCGTGGCCGGACTTTCTTGTGCGTCTCACCCGCCTGCCAGTCGCCTCCATAGCCCTCATCCGCGGTCGCGCGACGGGCAACGGCAGTGAGATCACGCTGGCCTGCGACATGAGTTTTGCCAGCCGCGAAAAAACGATCATCTCGCAATGGGAGGTAGGCGTGGGGATGGTCGCCGGCGGCGGCCCCATGGCCCGGCTGCCCAGACTCATCGGCCGCAACCGCGCCCTCGAGGTGCTCTTGAGCTCGGAGGACATCAGTGCCGAGCAGGCCGAGGCTTACGGCTATATTAATCGCGCACTCCCCGACGCCGATCTAGATGCGTTCGTAGAGGCGCTCGCGACCCGAATCGCAAAGTTCGATAAATGGGCGATCGCTCAGACCAAGCGCCTCGTCAACACCAGCCTGCCGCCGGACGTCGAGCTCGGCGCCGGGTGGGATGCGTGCATCGCTTCGCTCGGGCGATCCGCCGCCCAGGAGGGGATCAAAGCGCTGATGGCGCGCGGCTTCCACAAGCCGGGAGATGTCGAAAATCGGCTCGGCTACTACCTGGGCCAAATCGCGCGCTAGGCCGCCGCGCGACGCGGTTCTCAGCTCCGCGACATTGAGAACGGGAGGCGTTGGAAGCCAAGCTTGGCGGAGGTGTTTCGAATGTCTGTCGTGATGTTTAACATATTCTGCGCACTATATAGAAAGGAGCCATCAATGAACGCCGTACAAGTCGAACAGAAGAGCTATGAGATGCCCCCGAGAGAAGGGATCACCGTCGCGCATTTTCTCACCGTCGCCGATGTCGAGCGATCAGCTCGCTACTACGAAAAGGTCTTCGGCGCCCGCATTCTGACGATGGGTGATGGCAACGCGCCTCCGTACCTTCAGCTCGCGAATATCTGGATGATTCTGAACGTGGGTGGCGGGCCGACGCCGGACAAGCCGACGGTAACGCTCAGCGTCCCCGACCCGAACCACATCAACAGTTTTATGAATTTCCGCGTCGCGGATATTCAAGCGTGCTATGAACTGTGGAAAAGTCGCGGAGCGGAGTTCCTTACGCCGCCGATTCCCAAGTACGGCGAGATCCGCTGCTACATCCGCGATCCTGACGGTTATATCATCGAGATCGGACAAAGCACCTCTCTCAAGTACGGTTAACGCTCGGCGCGGACGGGAGGCCGACTCTGCGCCTCCTCGTCGCGCTTCTGCCAGTCTTTGCCTTGAACAGTCACTCGCTCTGACATCGAGAGGAGTACCAGATGGATGGCACAAGTGGGCTGAAAGAGCCCACGCTTAGTGTGAATGTCTTTACCGCACCGGGAAAGGCTATGGTCGGCGAGCGGCCAAAGCCCTTCGGCGAAGCGTTCGGTTTTGACCCGATCACTTCGACTCTAATCTTCGGCGAGTGCGACGCGGTGCTGGTGGACGCAATGACGACGGTGGCTGAGGCCGAGGCTCTCGCGGACTGGATTGCACTGCATAACCGCAACTTGGAGACCATCTATATAACGCACGCCCATTTCGACCACTTCTACGGTCTGAGCATTCTGCTCGACCGTTTCCCGGGCGCTCGGGCAATAGCAACGCCCAAGGCGGTGAACGCCATGCAGATGTCTTTCTCTCCCACGGTCGAGCGGTTAGCCCGCCGGCTCTTTCCCGGGCAAGTGGCCACCAAGCTAGTTCCACCAGAGCCTTATGAGCACGACACGTTCACTCTCGAGGGCCACGATTTACGCATCATCGAGCAGGGCCGCACCGATTGTCCCGATTCGACGTCTCTACACGTTCCATCCATCGGCCTGATCGTCGCTGGCGACGTGGTGTACAACCAGTGCCACATGTACGTCGGCGACACCACCCCCGAGAGCCGAAAGAATTGGATCGCGGCGCTGGACCGGTTGGCCGCGCTGAACCCGGCGATTGTTGTGGCCGGTCACAAGAAGCCCGGCGCGCCCGATGCTCCCTCGACGATCCAAGACACCAAGCGTTACCTGCAGGACTTCGATCGGCTGCAGAAAACCGCGAAGTCTGACCAGGAGTTGTTCGATCAGATGACAAAGCTATACCCGGATTGGGTGGCCAATCAGTCGTGGCTGCTCTTCGGATTCCCGCAGCCGTAGCCCACATTAACCGCGGTAGCCGGTCCTTGCGCACTTGGGAGGAAGCCGCGGACGATGGGCCAGCTCATATTCAGGAGAACAGAATTCGCTTTCAAAAAGGAAAACACCAATGACGACAAAAGGAAAAGTCCTCGTGCTGGTCTCGAGCGGTCGCGGTTTGCCTTTGAAAGACGGCAAGGTATATGCCGGCGCTGGCTACTATCTCAACGAGCTGACGGTTCCGGTTCGCGCCCTGATGAAGGAGGGCTACGAAATCACTTTTGCCAACCCCAAAGGCAACACGCCGCAAATGGATGTCCATTCAGCTGTAGCCGACTTCTTCGGTCGAGACGAGGCTAACCTTCAGGACTATCTAAAATTCCGCGACACCCTGACTGGGCTCAAAAATCCGACACGTATCTCGGATGTCGTCGCATCGGGTCTGGATCAATATGACGCTGTTTTCGTCCCCGGCGGCCATGGCCCGATGATAGATCTTCTCGATGATCCCGACGCGGGCAAGGTGATGAGACACTTTCATGAAACCTCCAAGCCTACGGCGGTGCTCTGCCATGGCCCGATTTCACTTCTCTCAGCTCTTCCGAATTCGACGGAGGTGGTCGGAGCGCTCGCAGCGGGCGATGCCGCTGGAGCACACGCAAAGGCTCGAGGCTGGATCTATTCTGGATATAAGCTGACTATCTTTTCAACAACGGAAGAGCAACAGCGCGAGCCGCTTGAGATTGGTGGTAAGGTTCTCTTCTACCCAGACTTTGCCTTGCGTACGGCGGGCGCCGACGTAAGTGTGGCCGCTCCGTGGCAGAGCTACGTTCTTCAAGATCGCGAAGTGATCTCAGGTCAGAACCCATTCTCTGATCAAGCGCTCCTGAAACTTCTTCTACCGGCACTCGATGCGAAGAAGAAGTCGGTTTCAGCCGGCTAACCGGTCCAAGTCCGCGATCCTGACGGTTGCATTATCTATGTCGGTCAAAGCACCGATCTCACATACTGTTAACGCTCGACACGGATGGGGTGCGGTCGTGGTTGTTGTTCGGATTCCCGCAGCCATAACCCGCATCAACCGCTGATGCGAATGTTTCCTCGCGCATGACGGTAATGTTTTATATTTTCTCCACGAAGGAGATTTGTATGTCTCAGAAAGCCAGCGCTGTAAAGAGTGCTCAGCAGAGCGAAGTCCGGCCTCACCAATTGGGGCAGGACGTTTTCAAAGCTATCTTGGCCGAAGATATTGATTGGAAACCGTTCCCGGCGTTCCCGCCTTCCGTCCGGCTGGCCGTCGTCGTGGGTCATCCCTCGGAGCCGGGCCCTTACACCATAAGGGTCAAAGCGCCCCACGGCGCAAAGCTGATGCCGCACAAGCATCCCGAGGACCGAGTCTATACCGTGATTTCCGGCGTCTTTTATATCGGACTGGGTGAAGAATTCGACGCGAGTAAGCTCGAAGCCTATCCGCCCGGCGCCGTGGTCATTCTCCCTGGCAACACGCCCCATTTCCACTGGGCGAAATCCAGCGAGTACGTCACGCAAGTAACCGCGATGGGGCCGCTTGGACTGGAATACCTCAACGCGAAAGACGATCCGCGAAACGACAACTCGTAGGATTGGCTGAACAGCTTTTTGTCGGCCCAAAAGAACGAGTTTTCCAATCTTGAGTCTGGAGCACAAGATGGACGATCAGCAAAATAAGGAGCAGTGTTCTGGAGTGCGAGATCAAGAGATCCGTGCGGCACTGGATCAGCATTGGGCGGCGTCCGATGCCAACGATTTTGATACGGAGCACCGCATCTATCTCGAGGACGCGGTGCTGGAATACCCGCAGTCAGGCGAGCGAACCCGCGGTCGAAGCAACATACAGGGCCAGCGCGCTAGTCAGCCGAACAAAAAACGGTTTTCTATCCGACGAATCGTTGGCACCGGCGAGCTTTGGGTCACCGAATTTATTTTGACGTACGACGGCAAGCCTTCCTACACCGTGAGCATCATGGAGTTCAGCGGCGACAAGGTTGCGCGGGAAACACAGTACTTCGCGGATCCATTCCCGGCTCCCGCATTCCGAGCCAAATGGGTCGAACGGATGGACAAATAATCTCGAGCCGCGAGAATTCGCTAACGACGCCGCCATTTGCGGTTTGCAGCATGATTGTCGAGACCAGAAATTAACGCCAGTGACCCGCTGGACCCTGAGTAACGCGGTTGCGGGAGAATTCGGACTGCATGATATGGGGCATCGTTGCAGCACATCCTCCGATGGAGGGACAAGAGATGGATTGGAACCGGTTGGTCCAGTTTGCGCTGTTGGGTAGCAGCGGTTGGGAACAATATGCCATCCTGCTGGTGCGCGTTTCGATCGGGCTGTTCTTCGCCATCTCCGGGGCGAACAAATTGTTCGTCGCCGGGGGCACGAGGCCCGTTTACGACACGCTCGTAAAGGCCAAAGTTCCGTTTCCTCGCCAGACGGCTTATTTCGTGTCGGGTGTCGAGTTCATCTGCGGATCATTGCTGACCGTGGGGTTTCTTTCGAGCCCGTCGTGCATGGCTTTATTGATCGATATGACTGTCGCCATCGTGACCGAGGCGCTTTCCACCATGCCTAAAGGACTTTCGCCCCTTAACTGGCTCGACGATTTCCTCTACCTCCCGGAAGTCTTATATGTGCTTTTCTTTATCTGGCTGATCTGCTCCGGTGCGGGAAAGTTCAGTGTTGATTACTGGCTCGCCGGCAGATTAGTGAGGTGATCGACTGACGAAGCAGCTTGTTGCTAGACAAGAGCGGACGTTGGCCACGCAGAAGGTGACCTGATATACGAAATTAAAAGGATTCTACCAGGCGCTGCGCTTCGACGGGGTATGAATGCCCAAATTGCTTTCAGTAAATGTCGGTCTTCCACGCGACGTGACATGGAACGGTAAGACTGTCCGTACCGCGATCTGGAAAAGTCCGGTTGGGGGACGACAACTGGTGCGCAAGCTCAATATTGTCGGCGACGGCCAAGGCGATCTTGCCGGTCATGGCGGGGAACACCGCGCTGTTTTTGTTTATCAGATGGATGCCTATCACTACTGGGAAAACTTTCTCGGACGCAACGACTTCGTCTTTGGCCAGTTCGGAGAAAACTTCACTGTTGAGGGGGTCTCTGATAACGACGTCTGCATCGGCGATCGCTATCGCATCGGTGATGCGATATTTGAAGTGACGCAGCCGCGCGTAACGTGCTACCGCGTCGGCATTCGCATGAATGAACCCCGGATGGCCGCCCTGCTGGTGGCGCACCACAGACCAGGATTCTACTTTCGCGTTTTGCAGGAAGGAGAAGTTGGGGCGGGCGACGACGTTGTAAAAATTGCTGACGGTCCAGAGCGAATCAGCGTAGCCGAGGTTGACGCCCTCCTGTATTTGCCGGGACATTCTCGCGAACAATTGGAACGGGCGCTGCGGATTCCTCCGCTTAGCAAGGGTTGGCAGACTTCCTTTCAAGCGCTACTTGCGCAAGAGTCGGGTTCGAAACCCGGCGATGGAAATCCTGGACTCGCAAATGAGGAACAAGCACCAGGATGGCCCGGATTTCGACAGATGCGAGTCGCTAATATTAATAAGGAAAGCGATAGCGTGACCTCGTTCATTCTGGAGCCAATCGACGGACAACATCTTCCTGGCTTCCAGGCAGGTCAATTTGTGGTTTTGCGGCTGCCTGTTGATCCGGGCAAATCGCCGGTGCTGCGCAGCTATTCGTTGTCTGATTTGCCCGCAGCCGATCATTTCCGTATCAGCGTCAAAAACGAATGGAATGGGATTGGAAGTTCATTCCTGTTCAACCGTGTGCGAGAAGGCGATCTATTGGATGTCAGTGCGCCGCGCGGAAGCTTTATTCTGCGTCCCGGCGGGAATCCAGTGGTTCTGCTGAGCGCTGGAGTGGGCACAACGCCCGTGATGTCGATGCTGCACGCACTCGCCGCTGAAAGATCGCAACGAGAGATCTGGTGGATCTATGGAGCGCGCAATCGCGTCAACCATCCATTCGCAGAAGAATCGCGTTCATTGCTGAAACAGCTCTCTAGCGGACGACGGTACATCGTGTACAGCAGGCCCGCTGCGAACGACCAAGTCGGGGCAGACTTTGATGCTCCCGGGCACATTGACACAGCTTTGCTGGAGAAAATTGGCGTGTCACAGGGTAGCGACTACTATCTGTGTGGCCCCTCTTCATTCTTGCAGAATATGCGCGACGGGCTGCGAAACTGGGGTGTGCTCGCCGAAAATGTTCACACGGAAATCTTCGGTGCTCTCGACGCTATTACTCCGGGCATGGCGCAGGTTGTTCACACTCCTCACCTACCACAAGGGCCGCCCGGATCTGGCCCCCCAGTCTCATTCGTGCGCAGCGGGATTACCGCCTCTTGGGGTTCGAAATTCGCAAGTTTGCTTGAACTGGCGGAAGCGTGCGATGTTCCGGTTAGATGGTCGTGCCGGACTGGAGTCTGTCATACCTGCATGACGGGCCTGATTGGCGGGTCGATCATTTATAACTCTGAGCCGCTGGAGAAACCCGCTCCCGGGAACGTGCTCGTATGCTGTTCCCAGCCAAACGCAGGTGTCGTTCTGGATCTTTGAGAAAAACGGGATCGATGGGAGGGGTCGAATCATGCGTTCCGATATTGTGCCCGGAGGTATTTTCCCCGATTACGAATTGCCGGATCACACAGGCACTTTGCGTAAGCTCAGCGAACTCCAGGGCGACGACCCGCTAATTCTCACGCTCGCTCGCGGACACTATTGCCCGAAGGAGCACCAGCAGCATTTGGAGCTCGCCGCGTTCTACCCAAAGATCGCAGTGGCGTACACCCAAATCGCCACGATCTCCACCGACGACCATCACACGATTCAGGAGTTTCGTGCGTCGATCGGCGCCCAGTGGCCCTTCCTCTCCGATCCTGAGCGAAAAGTTCAGAAAGACCTCGACATCCAGGAGTACACGGACCCGGACAATAACCCTATGATTCCGCACACGCTCGTGCTGAAGCCAGGCCTCGTGATCCACAGCATCTACAACGGCTACTGGTTTTGGGGCCGCCCGTCGATCGTAGACCTCTGGCATGATCTGCGCGCGGTGACGAGCGAAATCCGTCCGGACTGGGACCTGAGCACACCTGGACTGCACGATGCATGGAACGCTGGCGATTTGTCGCGCTTCCACGGCTGGAACAAGCTTGGCGCCGCGAAGGCGCCCTCCGCAAGGAAGAAAGAGTAACGATGACTGCCAGCTATGAGCCCTGCCCTCCGGGCTGGCGGTTTTCTTAAGGCAAACGCAATTCGAGGACATTGAACGGAGGAATCATGAGGATCGCAACCGGCGCCTCTCCCATCTTTCCCGCATGGCGATGCCAGAACGTAATGAGATCCTCGGAGACCAAACTCCCGCGCAACCACCTGATGCGGGGACGGCCGCACGCGTTCCAGTCCATCTTCAACTAAGAGGCGCCGTTCTCGCCCAGGAGTCGCCTTTGCGGGCAAAGATCACGCGGCGCGAGTATGACTTTTTTCTTGAACACCGCAGCTGTCGCGGAAATGACCTCGAGGATTCGCTGCGAGCCGAGCACGAGCTAACAGAAACTAGATCCTGACGCGTGCACTAATCTCTCGCGATCGCCGAAGCCTCGGTCTCACGCCCGATTGCTTTCCCTCATGGACGCCCCATGACGTGCAGGTGCGCGTACGGCGAGCCGGCCCACATGATGTAGGCTCCCGTCGCCTTGTGCCGGGTCGGGAGTCCCGTAGTCTTTGGATCGAACGGCCACATGATCATCCAATGCGGTCCAACATGGATCGTTGGACTGGTCGTATCGTTGGGATCCGAATCGCTGCGCTGCGTGGCTCCGGCCAACATGTACGTGATGCCCGGGACCGTATTCGTGGGCTTCGGCTTGTGAGCTTTGGCATCCGCAAACCACTGCTTCGATGCCGCGTCCATGCACATCGGAGGTTGTCCTACAACTTTCGAATTGCCAGGCATGCAGGTGAAATCGTTGGTGCCCGCTCGGAGAACGATCGTATTGCCGTGGGCGTCCATGTCTATGATTGTTGCGGATTGAGCGACGTCGGCTGGTCCGGCCGACATCGCCAAGGCGATTTTGGCTTGCGTAGCAGCACTCGCATCCGCCGGCGGATCTTGAACAGGCTTCTTCGTCTTTGCCAGCGCACGGAAATTCATCCCAGTGACGAGAAGTGCCGCAACCAGTGTCGCGAGCAAGGCCAGTTTCCAACTATGGAGCTTCATTTAACCTCCAGTATCGCAAAGTCCCGGCGCCGCGGCATTGGCCCGTAGGCGCCTCGGAGTTCGATGCGAATAGAGACCGCTCGGTCGCATACTTCCCCACACAAGTTGCCCTATCTTGCCGCCGCTAGACCCCGGAAGATTGCGGTATGGAGTTTCGCTGTCGAGGTTGCATCGAGCGCCGCCACGCCTGTGCGTACCGGGATGTTTCTCCCGCGCTTTTATCTCACCCCGAAGAAAACGTCGCAGCGGCCGGATTGAAGATTGACGAAAAACTGATGCAGCAACTTGCCAAAGCAGCGGACGCTTAGGAGGAAGTCAGGCGCTTGAACCGGTCTGCGGCGCATATTCTCGCCGGTTTCCAGCCGCGATCAGGCTCGGAACCGGGCAAGTCTCCCGTTCCGGACTTGGTTTTCACCGGCGCGCGTAGCTGCTCTGCGATCGGCCTTCAGAAGTAAAACTTCAGAGCGAATTGGACCAATCGCGGCGCCAGCGACGCGGTAGGAAAGCCGAATTGCGAGGCTCCACGCTCAGTAGAAAAATTCTCGTTCGTCGTCGTGGGATCCGCGAAACTGAGGTTCGGATGATTCCAGATATTGAACAACTCCGCGCGAAACTCGAAATGCATCTGTTCGCGAATGGGAAATCGCTTAATAAAGGATAGATCCCAGTTCTGCAGTCCGGGGCCCCGAATGATGTTCCGTCCCGCGTCCCCGAATGTTCCAAGCGCGGTGTTCGCGACAAAAGCGCAGGTGTTAAACAACGTCCCCGCCACGCACGGAGGTCCGTTCGGATTTCCCACGACGTTGGGGCGCGCGCAATTGAATACCCCTCCCCCGCAGTCAGAATTCGAGATGTTCACCAGATCATCTGTCGGCGTGAACCAATTGCCCGTCTGCGCCGAGATAATGCCCGTGACTTGCCAGTTGCCGACGATTTGGTTGGCGATACCTGAAAGATTAGAGCCAAATCGCTGACCGTTCCCGAAGGGCAGGTCATAGACAAAGTTGAAGACGAATCTGTGGCGAACGTCGAAATCGGCGTTGCCGTACTCAAGGTACGGAGCTGTTTGCAGCCGGAAGTCGCCCTGATTTTGCGAGCCGAGGCTGGCATCGGAAGCGTCATCGAGTGCGTGGCTGTATGTGTACGCCGCCTCGAACTGCAAGCCGTGAGAAAAGCGCTTTTCCAGACGCAGTTGCAAACCGTTGTAATTTGAAAATAAATTCGAGCGCAGCGTATCAATCCCCGCATCAATATTGGGATCGGGACGGCGCGGGGCGGTGGGAATGGTGGGGTCCGCTGTAGGAACCGCCTGGTTTCCATTAAACAGTCCGAAAAGGTCTGCCCCGTGCGAGCCGACGTAAGAAATTTCCGCCAAAGTATTGGCCGGCAATTCGTACTGGAAGCCCAGAAACCACTGCTGCATGAAAGGCGTGGTGATATGAGGGCTGACGGAGAACAGCAACGGGGTATTTGGATCAACCAGCGCATTCGCCGGGAAGCCTTGCTGCAGCGAATTGAACATGGGAATCGAACAATCCACTTGTCCGGGATTCGGATTCGCGGAATTCGTGAAACAGGGTTGGTTGAATGACTGCGTCACGAAAAATGGCGGATTGAATCCGGGGCTCGGATTGGAATAGGGCCCGTTTTCCTGGCCGCCGTAAAAAATTCCGTAAGAAGACCGCAGCACCAGCTTGTCGCTGATTTTGTAGGCCAGGCCGACGCGCGGAGCAAAATTATGGAGATCGGGTGACACCAGCCCGGGCGACCCATTCCGCTGAATCTCAATCTGCGAAGCGAGCGTTGGCGTCAATACGGCGTTTTGCCCCTTTGGCACGATCAGACATCCGCAACCGAAATCAAAATTGGCCTGCTCGTTGTCCGCGGCCTTCACCGTCGTATAAAGCTCATAGCGCAGGCCGAGATTCAGCGTAAGGCGCGATGATTTCTTGAAGTCATCCTGCACGAACCCCGCGTAGATTTGCCGGCGGTAATCCACGTTGTGCAGGTTCACGATGGAGCCGCCATCGGAAATGCCCAGCAGAAAACTGGCAAAACCATACCCGCCGGATCCGGGCGACGCGGGGTTGTCCGTGAATCCGGAGCTGAAATCGGCCGTGCCGCGCGAAGCCGACGGTTGAAAGATCGTGAATTGTTCGTAGCGAATCTCGGTGCCGAACTTTAGCGAATGGCGGCCCTTCACCCAGGTGAAATTGTCGGTGAAGACGTAGCTGTTTTGCTTCTCAATCGAGGGCAAAAAGCCGGAACTGCCCAATTGCGGGGCTGATCCGTCGCTGAACGTCAATGCGGGAAGCCCACCGTTAAAAGTGCCGGGCTCATAAGGAACACCGGGATAATCAAGATTCCCGGAGACGTTCTCGTTGTAGTTGTTCTGGTAGCGATGCGCGTTGATGCGATTGTAGCCGAAGCGAAACTCGTTCACATGCGTGGAATCGAGCACGTGGGTTTCGCTCAAAGCAACGCTGCGGTAGGAAAAATCCTCGATTCCGTCGAAAAATCCGCCGCCGTCCAACACGTTCTGAAACGGCGGCGGAATAAAGCTGGGCTGATTCTCGTAGCTGAAGCGCCCAAATAGGGAATCCTTGCTCGAAAAGGTGTGGTCCACTCGCACGTCGAAATTATTGCGAGACTCACTGCGCACCGGAACAGCGATGTAATTGAATGCTGGATTGGAGGAATTCGGAGATGGGATCAAGGCTGCAAGGCGCGCCGCCAGCGGGTCAACCGATCCAGCGGGAAACATGTTGGTCGGATTGCCGGCACCGTCCACCCCGATCGGAACTCCGCACAATCCGCCGGGATTCGCGCTCGTCACCGGCACCACCTGGGTTTGCCTGGCGTTGAATATCTCCCCCACAAAAGTCTGATTGCCGCTGCAATCCAAGGCCACCGCGCCCGTTGGATTGCCGGTGTTGGGGTCAATGGCCATCGCCGGAGTGTTCGTAAGCAACTCGGAAAAGTCGCCGTTGACCATGCTTTGATCGGGAATGGTCGCAGTTTGCGGCACTCCCTGCCGCAGCCGGAATCCTTCGTAATCGCCGAAGAAGAAAGTCTTATCCTTTTGGATCGGCCCACCCAGCGTCCCACCGAACTGGTTCTGTTTATACGCTGGTTTCTGTGTCACGATGAAGTAGGGTGAAGCGTCCAGATCATCGTTCCGAAAATATTCGAAAACATCTCCGTGGAAGCCATTCGTGCCGGATTTGATTACTGCGTTTAGAATTGCGCCATTGCCTCTTCCGAATTCCGCGCTGTAATCGTTCGTTTGAACTTTGAATTCTTCAATGGCGTCAATCGGCGGTTGAATCACGTACGACGATTCATTGAGTACGTCGCCCAAATTCGAATTGTTATCAATGCCGTCCAACAAAAAATTGTTTTGTAACGAGCGGGCGCCGTCCACGCTGAATCCGAAGTTTCCGCTTACCCGCGAACCCGGTTCGCTGGGCACCACGCCGACCCCGAGTTGCGCCAGTTGCGCAAAATTTCGCCCATTCAGCGGCAGCGTTTCGATGCGCGTCTTATCCATTACTTGTCCCATCGTGCTGGTTTCGGTCTCCAGCAGCGGGTTCTGAACCGTTACCTCGACCTTCTGCGAAATTTGTCCAATCTCCAGTTTCACATCGGCTTCGATTCGGTCTTGCACATCAAGCTGCACCGGACCTGCAACCGCGGTTTTGAAATTAGTCTTCTCGACGGTGATCGTATAGCGCCCGACTTTCAGTGGACCCGCGACGTATTCTCCGTGCCCGTCCGTGGTGGTGTCGAACTCAGTTCCGCGGTCAACATCTGCTACCTTGACCTTTGCGCCCGCTACCACTGCTCCCGACGAATCCGTCACCGTTCCGGCGATCGCGCCGGTATCCTTCTGTCCCCGCGCGCTCATGCAGGAAAGCATCAGCGCCAATAACATGCCGGCGACGCGCAACCCCATGGCTATCCTGCAGGATGACACTTCAACCCGGTTATCGGGATTGGCTCGACTAGATAGAAGACAACGCATGAGTTTGTTCACCAAGCACCCCTCCCCACGAAGCTAGGACTTAAGACTCTTTGATCGACGCTACCGACGGACCACCCCGTGCCGCCGGACAACGAGAAATCGGGCTTGATCGCTCACGTAATTAGTCCTATTGTGCGCGTTTGTCAACTTTTTTTATCGAATCTGACGTATTTTGTACTTTTCTGATTCATTTTCACCGATTTGTGGCACAATCGGCTGCTTTAGGATTTCGATCATGGACGGTACCGCTCAATGAGCCTGCTGGCCGAAGAACGGAGATTTCGCATCCGCGAGATTCTTTCGCGCGAGCGCACCGTCACTGCCTCCGAGCTCATTCGCACCCTCGGTGTCACCGCCGCCACCATTCGCCGCGACCTGGCAGCCTTGGAAAAAGAAGGAGTGTTGGTTCGTTCCCATGGCGGCGCCGTTTCGCGCACTTCCAATGCGAATGCGCGTCCTTCTTACGAAGCGCTGGGTCGCAGCAATCGTGCCGAAAAACAGGCAATCGCGCGGGAAGCGGAGCGGCTGATACTTGATGGCGAAACGGTTTTCCTGGAAGGCAGCACCACCGTCTATGAATTGGCGCGCCGCCTGCTTCATCGCAACCGGCTCACGGTGATCACCAATTCTCCTCCCATCGTGGACGAATTTCAGCGCAGCCAACACGTTTCGGTGATTTCCACGGGAGGAGAACTGCAGAAGGACGTGTTTTATCTATCTGGAGTTTGGGCGCAGCGCGCGCTCTCGGAGATCCGCGTGGACAAAGCGGTGCTGGGCGTCAGCGCGATCGATCCGGGCTACGGCATATCCACAGCGAGCCAGGCTGAGGCACAGATCAAGAAGATGATTCTAAAGTCAGCGCGCGTGAGCATCGCCCTCGCGGACCACAGCAAATTCGGCAATCAGGGTTTTGCCTACGTGGGGCCAATCACCGACATTGACATTCTGGTGACGGATTCCGGCACAGACCCCCAATATCTCCGGCCGATCCGCGAAGCCGGCGTGGAATTAGTCCTGGCCGACGTGCGCGAACCATCCGTTGAGACGGACAGAAATGAATCTGCAAAAGGCCGCACGCGCTACGGTGCGGGGAAACGCTAAGCGAGAATATGCGCGTACAGTACACGAAAATTCTTTTGCCGATATTTGTAGCAGCCGCTATGGCTGCGATCTTCTTTGAAGTCGGCCGGATGGCCGCCGGCCCATTATTCGCGGCGGCTGGAGCACCGGAATCCAGACAATCTTCCACCGCGAGCGATGACCTGCAGGCGTTCGCGGCGTTAGACCCGATCGACACGCATGTCCACGCGTTCCAGAGCGATCCTGCGTTTACGGATCTGCTGGCGCGCCTTCGCCTGCATGTGCTCGATATTTGCGTGGCAGATAGCCAACGCAGCTTCGGCAACCTGGCGACCGAAACCGCTCGCGCGCGGGATTTCGTGCATGCCAGCCAACATCATGCCAGCCTGTGCGTCACCTTTGATCCGTTCACTTTTCAGCAAAAGGACTATGCGCTGACTACCGTGAAGCAGCTACGCCGGGAATTTGCCGACGGCGCGGTGGCCGTGAAGATCTGGAAAAATATTGGCATGGAGATAAAGCTGCCCGACGGCCGCTACGTCATGCCCGATGATCCGGTTTTTGAGCCTATCTATCGGGAAATTGCCGCCGATAACAAAACGCTCGTCGCTCACGTGGCCGAACCTTCTTCGTGCTGGCAGCCACCCAATCCCGCAAGCCCCGACTACGACTACTACAAGGAACATCCTGAGTGGTACATGTACCTGCATCCCGACCACCCTCGCAAGGAAGTGATCCTGGCGGCGCGCGATCACTTGCTCGCCGAAAATCCAAGACTTCGCATCGTCGGCGCGCATCTGGGAAGCATGGAAACGGATGTGGACGAAATCGCGAAACGATTTGATCGTTACCCGAATTTCGCAGTGGATACCGCGGCGCGCATGGAATACTTGATGATTCAGCCGCGGGAAAAGGTGCGCAACTTTCT
The DNA here is from genome assembly GCA_963804655.1 of uncultured Acidobacteriota bacterium. Taxonomy (GTDB): domain Bacteria; phylum Acidobacteriota; class Terriglobia; order Acidiferrales; family UBA7541; genus Palsa-295. The sequence goes on from CAWDRE010000011.1 coordinate 21,907, forward strand.
CATCAAGTATCAGGATCGCGTTCTTTATGGCACAGACCTCGAGTTTCTCAATGACGAAGCGACGCCCGAAGCGCTAAAGGAATGGCAAGAGACATACGCGCGAGACTGGAAGTTTTTAGCGACGGATCAAAAGCTGCAGTACAGCGGCCGCCAAATCGAGGGACTGGCTTTGCCGGAGCCGGTTCTTCGGCGCATCTTTCACGATAATGCCGTGCACTGGATTCCTGGCATCGCGGCTTCCTCGAACTAGCATCACCGCAAACCGTTTGCAGACCGCAGGCTCTACTTTAAAAAGCTATTTGCTGAACTTCGATCTGCGGTAGAAGCGCCTTCACCGTCGCGAGTTCGATTCTGCCCGGCGCTGTCGCCACGCAATTCGCTGCGCCGCAAGCCGCCGCAAGACGTAGAGCTTCTTCGCCGGCCATGCCTTGCACAGCCGCGTGCGCAAAGCCTGCCAGCGTCGCATCGCCGCATCCGACCGCCGAGATTACATTCGCGCGCGGCGGCCGCGCCTGCCAGACGGGCCCATTTTTGCGTTCGGCCCAGATCAATCCTTCGCCACCCAAAGTGATCGCCGCACTCCCGGCGCCCCCTTCGAGGATTTCCCGTGCGGCGCGAACCACTTCTTGCAATGTCGTCAACGGCCTTCCGGCCAACGCTTCAGCTTCGGCGCGGTTTACCTTTACCAAATCCGGACGACCCTTGGCGCTCTGGCGCAAAGCATCGCCACTGGTGTCCACAAAAACCTTTGCATTGGAAGTCCGTCCGGCTTCGATGAGTGCCAGATAAAAGTCTGGCCCCAAGCCCGCAGGCAAACTACCGGAAATCACTAGAACAGCGTGCTTCCACGACTCGCGCATTCCTCGCGCGCAAACCCGGAGAAATTCAGCGCTTTCCTCAGCGGTCGGTTGAGCGCCTGGCTCCAGAATCTCAGTTACACGTCCCGACGCGTCTATGATTTCCAGATTCACGCGCGTGCTGGACTCCGAAGAAATCGCGGTCACTTGAATGCCCAGAGATTCCAACTGCCGCACGCATGCTTGACCGACGGCTCCGCCGAGAAACCCTATCCAGGCGGCCGGGGCCTCGAGCGCGCGTGCCGCCATGGCGACGTGGGCGGCCTTACCGCCGGCAAAACCTTGCGCGCTCTTGGCGCGATTCACTGCACCTACCGTCAGGAAATCGACGCGTAAGCGGCGATCCATTGCCGGGTTGGCGCTCACGCAAACGATCGCTATATCGGGCATAAACCCTTGCTCCTCGCGCGCATTTGTGCCAAGCTATCATCCTCTGGCACGAAATAGTAACAAAAAGTAATGAATCGAAAGCAGGCCCTTAGCGATGCTGGCGGAAGAGCGGCGGCGAAAAATACTGCAATTGACGCAGCGCGACGGTCGCGTGGTCGTCAAGGACCTCGCTCGCCGTTTCTCCACTTCCCTGATCACCATCCGCAAAGATCTGGAGTCACTCCACCAGATGGGCCGCCTGCAACGCGCCCATGGCGGCGCGCTCCCCCTGGACGCCTCGGCGCTCCGCGACCCCACACTGCACGAAAAAGAACAATTGCATCGGCGCGAAAAGCTAAAAATTGCGGCGGCGGCGGCGCGCTTCGTTCGCCCCGGCCACGTGGTGATTCTGGATTCCGGCACCACCACCACGGCGGTGGCGCGCGCCATCAAACATATTCGGGACCTGACCGTGATCACCAACGCCGTGAACATCGCCGCCGAGCTCGCCGGCACCGATGTCGAGCTCATTCTAACGGGCGGCGTCCTGCGCAGGAATTCGTTTTCGCTGGTCGGACCGCTCACGGAGGATTCTTTGCGGCACGTCACCGCCGATCTGCTATTTCTCGCCGTGGATGGATTCGATCTGCAATATGGCCTTACTACTCCCAACCTGCTGGAAGCTCGCGCGAACCGTGTGATGATCGAGAACGCCAAGACCACCATCATTGTTTGCGATTCCAGCAAGTTCGGGCGGCGCAGCCTTTCCTTTATTGCGCCTACTTCGGCCGTGCATCACACCATCACGGACAACAAAATTTCCACGCAGAATCTTCGCGGGCTGCGCGCGGCGCATATCAAGGTCATCGTGGTTTGAGTGTTCATTTCGAAATTATTGCGGAGGACTCATCGGTGGAATTGAAAGCGGCAACGGGCGCGCAGACGATCGCGGAGATTCTTTCGGAACCCGCCACCTGGAAAACGTGCCTCGAATTCCTGCAGGGCAATAATACGCTGGAATCGCTCAATCAGAGCCTCCCGAGAAATGCCGAGTGGGCCTTCATTGGATGCGGCTCGAGTTTTTATCTGGCTCAGGCTGCGGCGGCCAGCTGGTCTTTATTGACGGGCGAGAAGTCCCGCGCGTTTCCTGCCTCGGAAGTCACACTATTCCCGAAATTGTTTCCGGTCCCGTGCCAACCCGTGCTGATCACTCGCTCCGGGCACACGTCGGAAGTCTTACAGGCCGCCGAGTATCTGGAAAACAGTCTCCGCCTTCGCGCCGTGGCGATTACCTGCGGCACGGATACTCCCATCGAAAAAATCGCATCGCAGTGCGTTACGTTGCCCTTCGCGGATGAAAAAAGCACTGTGATGACGCGTTCCTTCACCTCAATGCTGCTCACTCTGCAATCGCTCGCGGCACTTCGCGGTAATCGGCGCGACTTTCTGGATGATTTGCGGAAACTTCCCCAGCAGGTCGCCGCGCGGATCAGTGCAATTGGCGGCACGATCAAGTCGCTGGTGGATTCCCGCAACTTTGCAGACTACGTATTTCTCGGTCAGGGCCCCTTCTTCGGTATCGCCCAGGAATCCATGCTAAAAGTGAAAGAAATGTCCTGTTCCTACGCCCAGTCCTTTCATACGCTCGAATTCCGGCATGGCCCCAAATCGATCGTCAGTCCCGAAACTCTGATCACCTTCATCATCAGCGAAAGTGGTTTCGACGCCGAGGTCGCCGTCCTGGAGGAAGTCAAGAAACTCGGCGGGACGACTCTCGTTGTCTCTAACCTCGGCGATTCCACCATTCGCCGTTCGGCCGATTACTTCATAGAACTGTCGCTCGATGTGCCGGAAGCAGCCCGCGCGGCCGCCAACGTAATTCCCGGACAGCTGCTCGGTTTTTATACCGGAATTAAGAAGGGTTTGAATCCAGACGAGCCCCGGAACTTGTCTCGCGTGGTCACGCTGGAAGCCGGATCGTAGGGGCCGCGCGAATGCCGCTCGACGTTTGCGTGATTGGCGAGATCAACCCGGACTTGATTCTTTACGGCGTTCCGGCGCAACTGAAACCGGAAGAAGAATCGCTCATCAACGGATTCCGGCTCACCCTCGGCAGTTCCTCCGCCATTTTTGCGCACAATCTCGCGGTGCTGGGCACGCGCGTCGGCATGGTGTCCAAGATTGGTACTGACGGACTGGGGAAAATGGCTTTTGACTGGCTCGCGAGTGCCGGCGTGGATTTGGCAGAGGTACGATTCGCTTCCAGCGGCACCGCAACCGGCGTGACCGTGATTCTTGTTCAGCCCGAGCATCGCTTTATCCTCACTTACCCCGGCACTATGTTCGAATTGAGTCACACCGATCTGGATCTCGATTATATTTTTTCCTCTCGCCATCTGCACCTCTCGTCGTACTTTCTGCACCGCGCTTTGCGTCCTCGTATTGCTGATTTGTTTCGCGAAGCCAAGGCTAGAGGCCTCACTACTTCGCTCGATACGAACGACGACCCGGAAGGCAAGTGGGGCAGCGACTTGCTGGACGTGCTGCGGTTCGTTGACGTTTTTTTCCCGAACGAGCGCGAGGCGAAAAAGATTGCGGGGAGCGATGACCTGCAGCAGGCGATTAACAAACTCGCACAACTTTGCCAAATGGTCGTCGTAAAACTAGGATTACACGGAGCCGTGGCGCGCAAAGGCTCCGAGGAGTGGCGACGCAATGGCATGCACGTGGCGTCGGTGGACCCGGTCGGAGCCGGCGACAGCTTCGACGCGGGATTCATTCATCGCTTTTTGCAGGGTGCGTCTCCGCAGGAATGTCTCGATTATGCCGACGTTGCCGGCGCATTCTCAACCACTTGCGCAGGGGGCACGGAGGCTTTTAAGGACCGCGGCAAGCTCGCACAATTTTTGCGCGAGCATCTAGATCCGCGCCAGGCATGATTCCGCGGCAGCCAACTGCAGTACAGCTACTCCTTCGTCGCCTCTAGCAGTAAGTGGTCGGTAAAGCTGGCCTTCAGTCTCGCGTCCGGCGCCGCAACTTCTCCAAAATCCTTGTCATTGACGTAATCCACCACGTGATATTTTCCGGGAGCGAGGCCACGCAGCTCGATTTCGCCAGACCACGATGCCGCGCCGTCATGCGCAGCCCCTGCCGCGGGTGTGGGCGCAAAAAACGCGTAGTACATCGCGCCGTCCTTTTCGATTGCGTAGCCTTCCGGCACATCGTAGCCGTAAACGTACAGATCCCGAAACGTGCCGCTGGAAAGCATTTTTTCGTTATATAGACCGATCCACTTTTTCCAATACTCTTCTTTTTGCGGCGTCAGATAAACATCCGCCAGTTTCGGCCCGTAATTCGGCCATGCGAATTTTGTGCCCACCACGCCGCCGGTGCCGACGGTCGAGGCAAAGTCAGACCCTAAATCCTTTTCATCCCCGTTCGGATTCGCAATCCGCGTCAATTCCACGTGATCGCCGTAAACCGCGGCGTTCGGCCCCAGTAGCGCCTTATACATCTTCACGCGTTGCCGCACCTGCACGGAACCCACCGGATCGGCTGTCACCGCTTGATCAATGTAACGCAGCCACGCGATGCTGGGCGGCGTGCCACATGGGCAGCTCTGCGTCACGCTATCTGGTTTCAGCGCGCGAGTCGTGTCGAAAATCGTCTTGTAGATTTCGCCCATCGCGTATACCGAATCGTACGGCGACTTGTGATGATGTTTTGGGTTGTAGCAGGCGGGAACGCTGTAGATATTGTCCAGCTTATGCCCGTCGAAATCCCAATCGCGGATGAATTTTTCCGTCAGCTGTTTGTAGTAAGCGCGCACGCCTGGCACGGCCGGGCACAGCGTCGCCAGATTCCGGGTCATGCGCGCCGGCTTGCCGTGCTTATCGAGTATCAGCCAGTCCGGATGTTCTTTCACCACTTCCGAGACGCCGTAAGAATGCGATTCATAGCCCGGCCCGCCATCTTCCACCGCCAGTGGCAGCCACCACAATTGCACTTTGATTCCTTGTTCGTGGAATTGTCGGACCATCTTGCGAATTTCGTCGTCGGGAAAAGTATCGCTGCGCGGCTGCCAGTCGCCGTAGTTGTTGAACCAGCGATCGTCGAGCGTGGCCCAGTGGATTCCCAGTTCCTTGAGCTTAGGAATCGTCCCTAACATTTGCGCGGCGGTTACGTTCGCAAGATAGCCCCACCCGCACCAGTTCGCCGCGTAGTCCTCCGCATTATTGGCAGGTGTCTTCAAACCTTCGCCATCAATCACATCGGAATAAATTCGCAGCGGCTCGTAATAGTCGCCCGAATAGACCGCGATGAATGTCGCGGGACTGGCGTAAACTTCGCCCGGCTCCAAAGGATTGCTGGGCGTGAGTTCAACGCTCGCATCCACGTGCCCGTCTGCTTCCGTTTTCACCGGAATTGAAAGCACCAGCGGCAAAGTCTCGACGTGCCCGATCGCTTCGCCTACCGTCCCGGTCCAGAACGCCACCACCGGTATTCCCCCGCCTACTCTCCCCAAGTCTCCCTTCACTTCCACGAGCGAGCCCATCTGATTTTGCTGCGAAAACTTCTTAGGAATTTCAAACACGTTGTCTTTACCCCACTGGATGCTGGCTCCGTGGAAAGACCACATCTGATTGGGTGCCACGGCGGGATCCACGAGCGACGCGCTGAACCGATGGCGGTCCATGTCAACGCTATTGAGCTTGAGTTCATTCTTGCCCGCGTTACGAATCGAGACGGACACCAGCGCCATCTTGGGAAACTCGTCGTACACTTCCACTACCAAAGATTCTTGCAGCCCGGCTTCGGTATTTTTGCCGGTTACTTCGATGCGTTTTCCTTTCGTGCCTAGCCGACCGCGAGGCTCTGATATCTGAGGATGCGCAACGTCAAACAGCGCTGCAGGCAAATCCTTACCAGCGGCTGTCACCTGCACGCCAGAATCACTTCCCGCGTCATCCAGCGAAAGCTTTCGGTCGCCGGTCACCAGGCTGGCGGCAACGTAACCGTTCGGCGCGATTGCAAATTCTGCCGCGGAAGTATCCACCAGCACCGAATTCGCAGTTGTGGTTACTCGAATGTGCGATTCCGGCGCCTTTGTGGCCAGACTGTTCACCGCTGGCTTGTTTTCGCACCCATTCGCAAAAACCAGCAGTCCAACGATTGCAATCAACAGATTCGCGGTCGTGCTCGAGCGCCGCCGCTGTCCTCGCCTAGCCGTCAACGCGTTGGTCATCGCAAATCCTCGGAAATGAAAAGAAGCAAAAAGTGATATTTCGTAACATAACGATGCACGCCCAATATCTCACATCGAGAACGTACAAGCGAACGAAAACGCGAGCCCTCACGAAATCCGTTCTGTGGAACAGGCAAGCGATCGCGTGGGTGCCGGCCGACGCTCGAGCCTGTTCGATTGAATATCCTGGACGTGAACGGTACGCGTTGCTGATAGAATCGGTGCCCACGCGCTTGGCAGGCGAGAGGTTTGCACCAAGGGCGAAAACGAGCGGCGGCGGGGCACAGGCTCGAAGCTAATGAGATGGAGCGAGCAAGCAGGCGACGGAGTGAGCAGGCTGACGGGTATCACTGTGCGGCTTGCCTGCCTATCGCTTGTCGCCACGGTTTGCTCCGGCGCTCCAACAACTCCTTCACAGACTCCCAGCATCTTCAGCCCACAGTCAACCCCCGCAAATTCGATCTTTCATTTGTCGTTGCTGGTGCTCGCCATCACCGGCGTCATTTTTGCGGTTGTTTTCAGCTTGCTCGCCTATGCCGTTGCGAAGTTCCGCAAGCGTGCTGACGACGATGGCCGTGAGCCTGCGCAAGTTTATGGCAGCAATCAAGTAGAGCTCGCGTGGACCGTGATTCCCATCCTCATTGTGCTCGTGCTTTTCCTCGCCACCGCGCGCGTGATTCGCTCCATCCAGGATGCCCCCAAACCCCCTGGCGCGATCGAAGTGATTGCCATCGGCCATCAGTTCTGGTGGGAATTTCGTTACCCTGCTCTTGGCATTGTCACTGCCAACGAACTTCATGTTCCAGTCAGCAACCCTTCGAACCCTACTCCCACGTTTCTCACTTTGCTTTCCGCAGATACCGACCACAGCTTTTGGGTGCCGCGGCTCGCCGGCAAGACCGACCTGATTCCCAATCGCGTCAATCACACCTGGATCGATCCTCAAGAGACTGGACTCTATCTCGGTCAATGCGCGCAGTATTGCGGCACCCAACACGCCAAGATGCTTCTGCGGGTCTATGTGGATTCGCCGGAGCAGTTTGACCGATGGGTTCAGGAACAGCGGAGTCCCGCAGTTGATAATGACGCGGTCGAGGAAGGCCGCCGCATCTTCCAGACCACCGCTTGCGTGAACTGCCACGCCGTTGCGGGAACCGTGGCCAACGGGCATTTTGGCCCGGATCTCACGCATTTGATGAGCCGCGACACTATCGCCTCGGGCGCGGCGCCGAATACCGCTCAAAACCTGCGGTCCTGGATACAGAACCCCGACGCGATCAAGCCCGGCTCGTTGATGCCGGCGATGCAGTTAAACGAAAAAGATCTGGACGCGCTTACAACGTATCTCTTGACGCTGCGGTAGAGACGAGGAAATAGCGATGTCGTCGGAAACCATCGCCTTCAGCACAGTCGGCCGCGACGCCCGGCCAATAGGCGAGCGGCTCCACGACTGGGTTGTCACTGTAGATCACAAGAAGCTGGGAATTCTCTACATCCTCTACGGGCTCGTCTTCCTCATGATCGGCGGTGTCGAAGCGACCATCATGCGGATTCAGCTCATCGTCCCGCACTTTCACTTTGTTTCACCCGAAGTTTTCAACCGCATGTTCACGATGCACGGCACCACGATGATTTTTTTCGTGGTCATGCCCATTCTTTTTGGATTCGGCACCTATCTGATTCCGCTGATGATCGGCGCCCGGGATATGGCCTTTCCACGACTGAACGCCTTTAGCTTCTGGATGACTGCGTTCGGAGGTGTGCTGCTCTATTTCAGCTTCATCGGTGGCAACGGGTTGTACGGGGCCGGCAACGCGCCGGACGTCGGATGGTTTGCCTACGCGCCACTGACCGCGCGCGCATTCTCGCCCGGGCACAGCACCGATTTCTGGACGCTGGCGTTGCTGGTTTCCGGAATCGGCAGCATCGGCACCGCCGTGAATTTCATAGCGACCATTTTGTGCCTGCGCTGCCCGGGAATGACTCTCGGGAAAATGCCGCTGCTCGCATGGCTGAACTTGATCATGGGCGGGATGGTCATCCTGGCGATTTCGCCCCTCACCGCGGCACAGATCATGCTGTCCATTGATCGTTATCTCGGCGGGCACTTCTTTGACACACAAGCCGGAGGCTCGGCAGTCCTCTGGATGCATTTTTTCTGGATTTTTGGCCACCCGGAAGTTTACATCCTGGTCGTCCCGGCCTTCGCATTCGCTTCCGAAATTATTCCGGTGTTCTCGCGCAAGCCGATCTTTGGCTATCCCGTGATGGTCGCGGCAACCATCTGCATCGGGTTCATCAGCTTCAGCGTGTGGGCTCACCACATGTTTACCGTCGGGATGAGTTCCTACGGCAACACCTTCTTCACGGTCACCTCGATGATCATTGCTGTTCCCACCGGGATCAAGATCTTCAATTGGCTCGGCACCATGTGGGGAGGGAAGATTCATTTCAAAGCTCCCATGCTTTTCTGTATCGGATTTGTGTTCCAGTTCCTGATTGCGGGTTTAACGGGAATCATGCTGGCCACTTCTCCCTTCGACTGGCAGCTCGGCAACTCGTACTTCGTGGTTGCGCATTTTCACTACGTGATCGTCGGCGCGATTCTTTTCACCATTTTCGGAGCGTTCTATTACTGGTATCCGAAAGTGAGCGGAAGGATGTACAGCGAGACGCTCGCGAAATGGCACTTCTGGCTATTCGCCATCGGATTCCATCTGACTTTTGACTTCATGCACATTCCCGGCATCTTGGGAATGCCGCGCCGGATTTACACCTACGAGCCGGGACGCGGATGGGAACTCTGGAACCTGATCGTTACCATCGGCGTGTTCTTTCAGATCGCCGGAGTACTGGCGTTTGTCGCCAATATTCTCTGGTCATACTGGAAAGGCGAGCCTGCCGGGAACGATCCTTGGGACGCGTGGACGCTCGAGTGGTCCACCAGTTCGCCGCCTCCCGATTACAACTTTGCCGCGACACCCGTGGTGCGCAGTCGGCGCCCGCTTTGGGACCTGAAACACCCCGAAGATCCGGATTGGAAATATGAATAAGAAGGAGGGTTCCCTTGACTAGCGCGGCGTTTACTCCGCATACAGCGGAGGCGGAGTGGGTGCTCCCACCGCGCGGGCGCGTGGGAATGTTTTCGCTCATTGCTGCGGAGTCCGCGATCTTCACGATTTTCGTGGTCGCCTACATTTTTTATCTCGGGAAAAGCGTCTCAGGACCGGCGCCCCGGGATGTCCTGGAGCTTCCGATTTTCAGCACGATCTGCCTGCTATCCAGCAGCCTGACGATTCATCTGGCCGTGCGCGCTCTGCGCCAGGCGAAAATCGGCGCGTTTGGTTCGTGGTGGTTCGTGACCATGGCTCTGGGCGCCATTTTTCTCGCGAGCACGGGCCGTGAATGGCACCACCTGATTTACGACAAAGGCCTGACGGTCAGCACCAATCTTTTCGGGACGACGTACTACTCGCTCGTAGGCTTGCACGCATTTCACGTCACGGTGGGCCTGCTTGCGATCGCCCTGGCCATGATTTTCACTCTCCTGGGAAAAGTGAAACCGGAACACAGTGGGCGCGCCGAAGTTTTTTCGTTGTATTGGCATTTCGTTGATGTGGTTTGGGTGATTGTGTTCACCGTGGTTTACGTCATCGGCCGTTAAGGAAAAAGCAGCATCCTATGACTCCTGCTGAATCGCGATCGCCAGCACCGGAAGCCACACGGAACACGATCCATCTTCCGGCGCCCACGCCTTGGCCCATCGTCCTTGCTTTTGGTATCACTCTGCTTTGGGCGGGCTTGGTCACCAGCGCCTCAGTCAGCATTCTCGGAGCAATCCTGACCATCGCCGGATGCGTAGGCTGGTTCCGGGACGTCCTCCCGCAAGAACAGGAAGAGACGATGGAAGTAAAAGTCGAGGCAGCTGTGGTCGCCACCACCCGCCGCGAAGTCGCCAGGCTGCCGGTTGCGCCAGATCTGCCTCGCGCCCTGCTGCCGCTGGAAACATATCCGGTTTCAGCGGGCATCAAAGGCGGCCTCGCCGGCAGTGTTGCCATGGCCGTTCTCGCGTGTCTGTACGGCGTTCTGAAGGAAGGAAGCATCTGGTATCCAATCAATCTGCTGGCGGCGACCGCCTACACGCAATCGGTGCATTTTAGTACTGCCTCGCTGAAGGCATTCCATCTGGAAAGCTTTCTCTTGGCGGTGGGTATTCATCTGCTTACGTCACTGTTAGTGGGGCTGCTCTACGGAGCCATGCTGCCGATGATTCCGCATCGCCCCATTCTTCTGGGTGGCGTGGTAGCGCCCATTCTCTGGACCGGATTGCTGCATAGCGTGCTGGAGCTTCTAAACCCGCTGCTAAACCAACTCATCAGCTGGCCATGGTTCGTGGCTTCGCAGTTCGCGTTCGGCATCGTGGCTGGATTGGTGGTGGTGCGCCAGGAGCAGGTACGCACCCACCAGCTCGTGCCGTTTCTGATGCGGGCCGGTTTCGAAGCGCCGGGCATGATGAAGGAACGCCCGGAGAAGGACGAATCGCAATGAAGCTCCGTGTGCTAATTTTCGCGGCCGTGGGACTTTCCGCGATTTTGTGCGGATGCGCCAATCCGCCCGGCCGCCCGGTGGCTGGCGACGAGCCGGCCGTGCCCAGCGAAGTCACCGATTTCAACGCGCTCTACGGCCAGAACTGCGCGGGATGCCACGGCGAAAATGGCAAGGGCGGAGCGGCAATCGCTCTCGCCGATCCTGTGTACTTGGCGATTGCCGACGATGCGATCGTGCGTCGCGCGACGGAGGCCGGAATTTCCGGGACTTCCATGCCCGCGTTCGCGCAAACGTCCGGCGGCATGCTCACGGATAAACAGGTTGAAGCGATCGTCCAAGGAATTCGCGAAAGTTGGGCGCCGCCCGATGTTTTCCGCGGTGCGAATCCCCCGCCGTATTCTTCGTCCGAACCGGGCGACGCTTCTCGTGGTTCGGTCGCCTATGCTGAATTTTGCTCTTCGTGCCACGGCGCCGGGGGCCGCGGTGGGCAAAAGGCCAGCTCCATAGTGGACGGATCGTTCCTCGCTCTGCTGAATGATCAGGAACTCCGCACGATTGTAATCGTGGGACGCCCTGACCTCGGCGCACCGGACTGGCGCGGCAATGTTCCCGGGAAACCGATGTCGTCGCAAGATGTGTCCGACGTCGTGGCCTGGCTGGCTTCCCAGCGGGTGAAATTCCCAGGCCAACCGTATTCCAATTCCGCTAACGTGACGGGAGCCGTTCGATGACGCTGCCAAACGGACTGACCAGGCGCGCACTTTTAATGAAGCTCGGAATCTTTTTCAACGGACTGATCGCGTTGGTTCTGGCCGTGCCGGTCGTTCGCTATCTTCTGTCACCGATCGCGCGCGAAAAGAAGGGCGCCTATGAGGCGTGGGTCCCCCTCGGCAATCTCGATCAGTTTCCTTCCGGGCAAACTCGCTTGGCCACCTATCGAAATCCGGTTGTAAATCCGTGGGACGGAGACACAGCGGATATCGCCTGCTGGGTGCGCAACGTGGATGGGCAGAATTTTCAGGTTTTTGCGATTAACTGCGCGCATTTGGGGTGTCCAGTGCGCTGGTTCCCGCAATCGAGCTTGTTCATGTGCCCCTGTCACGGCGGTGTCTATTATCAGGATGGCTCGCGCGCTTCCGGGCCGCCCGAACGCGGCTTGTTCGAATATCACTACAAGATTGACGCCGGAAAACTTTTGATCAAGGCCGGCGAGATGCCCACGCCAGGACAAGCCTCGAATATTGTGCGGGAGATACGTCCATGCGTCTGATCAAAATCGTTGGCGACTGGCTGGACGCGCGCCTGCAAGTGGGCGGGTCCATACGGGAAACCGCAGAACATCCCGTCCCGCGGGAAACCGCCAGCTGGTTTTACGTTTTCGGGAGCGCCGCCTTCGTCGTGTTCATGCTGCAAATCGTCACCGGCATCATGCTCGCGTTGATTTATGTGCCTTCCGCCGGGGAAGCCTGGAACAGCCTGCAAACCCTCAATCACCAGGTCGCGCTCGGGTGGTTCATACGCGCTCTGCACGGCTGGGGCTCGGATTTCATGGTCGCGATCGTTCTGGTTCACATGGTCCAGGTATTTCTATTTGGCGCGTACAAATATCCTCGCGAATTGACCTGGATTGTCGGCGTGTTTCTGTTGATCGTCACTCTGGGCATGGCCTTCACGGGCCAGGTTCTTAGATTCGATCAGGACGCTTACTGGGGTCTGGGAATTGGAGCCTCAATCGCGAGCCGCGTACCCTTAATGGGCCCTCCGATCGTCAATTTGATGCTGGGAGGTCCCATCATCGCGGGGGCAACTCTTTCCCGCTTCTTCGCGCTTCACGTGTTTATCGTTCCCGGCCTTCTGCTCGCGTTTGTGTCTGTCCACTTGCTGATGGTCGTCAAGCTAGGCATCAATGAGTGGCCCGTGCCCGGGCGCTTGGTCCGCAAGGCGACATATATAAAGGATTACCACGAGCTCACGAAAAAGGACGGCATTCCCTTCGTCCCCGGCGCGGTTTACAAAGACCTTTTCTTCGGTGCCTTCATTTTGCTTTCCATCGTTGCCTGTGCCGTCTATTTTGGTCCGTTCGGCCCTTCTGGCCCGCCTGATCCCACAATCATCCAAACCGCGCCGCGCCCGGATTTCTTTTTCCTGTGGCTCTACGCGGTACTTTCGCTCTTGCCGCCTTCGCTGGAAACTCCCGCGCTGCTGATCGGCCCCGTCGTGGTGATAGTGGCGCTGCTGCTCTTGCCGTTCGTTTTTGGCGAAGGCGAAAAGAGTTGGCGGCGCAGGCCCGTTGCGGTTCTCACCGTCTTGTTGGTGGCGGTGGCCATGGGGACGTTTACGCGTCTAGCCGCCTTCGCGCCATGGAGCCCGGTGATGGACGCCTGGAGCGCGATCCCGGTTCCCACCGAATTTCTGAGCCACCGCACCGCTCTCGAGCGGCAAGGTGCGCTGGTTTTCCAGCTGAAGCAATGCCACAACTGCCACTCGCTCGATAATCAAGGTGGGAAGCGCGGGCCGGCTCTCGATGCGGTGGCGGTCCGCTTGACGCAAGATCAACTGATTCGCCAAGTCATCCAGGGCGGCGGCAATATGCCCGCGTACGGCAAGAATTTGAGCCCCGCACAGACGACGGCGCTCGTCGCATTTCTCGAGACGCTGCATCCCGCGGGACAATCGCCGGCACGCGACGCCGCGCGGGCGATCGCGCTTCCTCCAGATACGACGGCGCCTGGTTCGAACCACCGGTAGAGTTTCTATGAACGCTGACGCGCATGCCATCTTGCAATCGTGGTCCAATCCCCTGGGACTTGATCTGGCTCTGTGCCTCACCGCCCTGGCTTACGCGAGAGGCTGGCTTCGCTTGCGCGCTGCAAACCCGAATCTGATCTCACTATGGCGCCTTGCAGCTTTTTTCGCGGGAATCATTTTCGTGTGGCTCGCCGTCGGGTCTCCGCTGAATGCCTTCGATGATGCGTCCCTCACGGTTCACATGCTGCAGCATCTCTTGCTGATGTCCGTCGCTCCACCTTTGATTCTGCTAGGCACGCCGCAGCTGCCGCTCCTGCACGGACTTCCGCAGCCCCTCGCTCACCGTGTAGTGAGCCCGATTCTCCGCTGGAATTCAGTGAAGCGGCTGGGGCACTTGATCGCGAATCCCGCTTTTGGCTGGCTCGCTGCCGCATTTGCGCTAATCGGATGGCACGTCCCTGCGGTTTTTGAGCTGGCATTGCGCCGGAGCTGGCTGCATGAACTGGAGCACGCCAGTTTTCTCGCCGCGGGTCTCGTATTCTGGTGGCCAGTGATTCAACCGTGGCCCAGCGTCGCGCGCTGGCCTCGCTGGTCCATCCCGTTGTACCTTTTCTGCGCCACATTGCCGTGCGACGCGCTCTCCGCATTTCTCGCATTCTGCGATCGCGTCATTTACTCGTCGTATCTTTCCGCGCCGCGACTCCTAAATATGTCACCCCTCGAAGACCAGCAATTCGCGGCCGTCTTGATGTGGACGTGCGTCACGATCATCCTCCTGGTCCCGGCCGTCATCGTCACCATGCAGCTTCTTGCACCGCAACACGCGCATTCGCCAGCTCATTCCCCGCCGGCCGCCCATCCGCTCGAAGATTCGCCGTTGGAAGTCAGCTAACGACGGCAAACGACCCCGGAATATTCGCGACGGCCTCGAGTCGTTTTCGCGGATCTCGCGCGCATGGCGACTGCATCCTCGCACTACCCGCGCTATTTCTTTTTGCCGAAGATGGATGCGATGGACTTGGCCTTTTTCTGGAATATCCCATCCACATCAGCAGTTATGTTCGGATCGTCCGCGGTGCCGGTGACGCGCATGGGCACGCCCGACTTTCCTGAAGACCCACCATTTAATGTGGTGAGTAACCCGACGCCCAATTTGCCGACGCCGTTGGCCGAGGTGGCTTTCACGATCAGGTTGAAGTCCAGTTCATTCGCAGGCGAGACCGTGCCGCTGCCCGTGAGTTCGCCCATGGCCGGAATCACTGCCTCAATCTTGTCGGCCACCACACCGGCATTCGTGATGCGAACTTGCACCAGCAGCTTTTGAAGGTCCGTGGTGTCTCCTGTTTTCACGCCGCTCATCGCCGCGATTCCGTGGATTTTTGAACGGACATCAAAGCCCACCAAGCGCGTATTTTCGAGCGCAATCGGTCCGGTTATGACCAGCGATCTCGCCTTCCCGGTTATGGCCAGGTTCAACGACAGTGTGCCGCCCTTAAGGACCGAGCCATTCGGCAAACGAACGGCAGCCGCGCTCATCAGCGGCTGTAGGTCATTGATCGGCACACGTTGCCCGCTGAGCTTCAAATCGAGCTGCGGGTCCTCGAAATCGGGCCGGACGAGCTGATAAGTTCCAGTCACGTGAATTGCTGAGTCGCCGATTTGCACCGTGGCGTCCTGGATCTGGCCGCTGTTTTCTTTCAGGCGATGCGTGCCGCTGTAGCCCGCATCAATTGGTTTCGACGCGGCGATGGCGTCTTTGCGCAGCCTGAGGCTCTCGAAGTGCGCGGTCCCGCTGGTCGTCAGCGTTTGGCCATCGGACGCGGCGTGCACGTCAATATCCGCAAGAAATGCAATACCCGCGTCGGGTTCGAGAAACCGTGCGGCGACCGGATCGAGGGCCTTCACGGTAATTTGCGCGTCGGCGGGACTGGCTGCCGCATCGTCGCGATTGATTGGTCCGGCGTGGCCGGTGGCGCTAAGGGTGCCCCCAGCGGGCAAATCCGCGCGCAGTTCAAAAGGGAATCGCTTGCCAAACGAAAAATCGCTCGCGCTCAGATTCACGCGCTCGTACACAATGGGCTCGCCATGCACGGGCATGCTGGCGACAACCACACGCCCATCTTCAATGACGATGCGGCCAACCGAGAGGTCCGGAAGCTCGCGCGTCGCGCGTTTTGAAGACGCCACAACCGAAACCGGCTCGCGACCAACGGCCGTCGCGCCGCCCGCTGCGCCGCGCCCGAAGCTGGAAAAATTCCACGTACCGTCCAACGCGCGAATCACATTGATCTGCGGCGACTCTATCTGGAAACTCCGCAAGTTCACTTCGTGTGCAAAAATCAACGGCCGCAGCGAGACCCCGATGCGCAACTCCTTCGCCGTAAGAAATGGCGCAGTGCCAAAAGCAGGGTCTTCCGCGACGCTGAGCTCCTGGGCGACCAAGCTGCCCGACCAAACCGATAGCCTCAGCTCGCCCAATTTCACGTCGCGGCCGAGCGTGGCCGTGAGCTGCTTTTCGATCACAGGGCGAAAGGTGTTGGCATCCACGAAATGGTGAATCGCGGCAATCCCCATCACCACGAGGCCGGCAGCCACCAGCAGAATTTTCGTCCATCGCTTCACGCGGAAACCTTCAGCGCGCTGACCGTGCATGACCAGCGAGCTTTGAAGCGAAGAGTATATGACGAGCGCCGGAGCGATTAATAGGCAGCCGGCGCAACCTCAATGGAAATCGAGCGGCGACTCCATGGCTCCCGCTGACAGCGGTTTCGCAGACGTTGTCGCTGCCTCCGCCACTCTCCGGAACCGCCGCGGCGAATACCCACCCCGAAATCCGATGTAGATGTTTCGCCGCGGCCCGCAAACTGATGATACTGTCACAGTCTGCGGCGCTCATTCGCAGATCGGACCGTGTGTCAGCCGCCGCGTTGCGGATTGGTTTTACCGGTGCCGGAGCACGCGGCCTTCGGCTGTACGACAGTTCGCGTGCGCCGAAAGCAAGAGCAAGTGTGAAAATCTTGACAGTGCAAAGTGCCGGTGTTAGAAGTCATTCTGCTTAGTTAATCGATTTAGCTAACAGCATCAAATCGAAGTCGTGGCTAGCCGGCGTTCAGGTGACCATCGGACGCCTTTGGATTCGCCTGCTCTCGCTGGATGAATTTTCGTGAGGTCGCGCCCGATGAAACGACGACGCTTGCTCTGCTTTCTCGTTTGCCTTTGTTCGCTCGCCCTCATCACGGCTCGGATTCAGGCTCAGCCGCAAAGCTCCCAGCCCGCTGAAACTATACAAGTGGACCTGCGCGCGAAGGGCGAGCCGTTTCCCCACTTTTGGGAGCAAATGTTTGGCTCCGGGCGCGCCATCCTCGCGCTTCGCGATGATTACCGCAGTGACCTGCGAGAAGTAAAATCCGCCACCGATTTCAAATACGTTCGCTTTCACGCTATCTTCCACGATGAAATAGGCCTGTACGACGAGGATCCTTCGGGAAAGCCGATTTACAATTTTTCTTACGTGGACCAAATCTACGACGGCTTGCTGAAAAACGGGGTCCGCCCCTTCGTCGAGCTGAGCTTCATGCCGAAGAAACTCGCGGCCGCAAACGATCTGCAGGCTTTTTGGTATAAGCCGAATGTTTCCCCTCCCAAGGATTACAACCTGTGGGGCCAGCTGATCGAGCAGTTTGCGAAACATCTGATCGCTCGCTACGGCATTGACGAAGTCTCGCAATGGTATTTTGAAGTTTGGAACGAACCCAACCTGGATTTCTGGGCCGGCGTCCCGAAAGAACAGACCTACTATCAGCTTTACGACGACGCCGCGCGCGCCCTGAAAAACGTCAACCCTCGCCTCCGCGTCGGAGGACCGGCCACGGCGCAAGCAGCCTGGGCCGATCGTTTTATTCAGCACGCCGCGGAGAACCATGTTCCAGTGGACTTCGTTTCCAGCCACGTATACGGCAACGACAAGGCCCAGGATGTCTTTGGCACCAACGAGCAAATCCCGCGATCGCAGATGGTCTGCCGCGCCGTAAAAAAAGTGCACGATCAAATTCAAGCCTCGGCCCTCCCGCGGCTGCCTCTGATCTGGACCGAATACAATGCCAGCTACATGAATGAAACTGACGTGACCGATTCCATTTATATGGGACCGTGGATGGCGGACACCATCCGGCAATGCGATGGCCTCACGGATATGATGAGTTATTGGACATTCTCCGACGTGTTTGAAGAACAGGGCGTCGTGAAGCGCCCGTTTTATGGCGGCTACGGACTTATCGCGGAAGACGGCATGCCGAAACCCGCTTTCAATGCGTTCAAGATGCTTCATCATCTCGGCGACGTGAGAATTCCCGAAAGCTCGGACGATATTTTAGTTACACGCCGCGCCGATGGATCTCTGGTGATCGCTCTGTGGAATTTATCCGCGCCCGAAGTGAGCGGTGAGCCGAAGGACGTCACTCTGCAATTCGATTCCCTCGCCGGGAATCATCAAGCAGTCGTATATCGCCTAGATGCGGATCACGGCTCGCTCACCAACGCATACCTCGCGATGGGCAGTCCCGCCTCCCCCACGCCGAGGCAGATCCAGTCTCTGAAGGCCGCGGCGCAATTGCCGGCACCCGAATCAATCACCATCCGAGATAGTCACCTCGCATTGCATCTGGCGCCCAAAGCTCTCGTCGTAATCGAAGTTCACTAACGCACTCTTTCTCGGAACGCGCCCGCTACAGACGACCTCTCGTCCTTGGCTCGCCCGCTCGACTCCACCCCATAGCTGAACGCGGCCATGTTTCTTCGGCGCGCCAAACTCGCGAGCGTGCACGACTGCCAGACTTTCCACGCGAACCCCGGCCACTAACTACTGCAAGTCGTGCGGAGTCCCTCGCGGTACGTTCAAGAATTGGTGTGCCGTGCCGATGCATTGAAAGTGGAGAGTTGCGCCGTCCAATTGCAGTGGCGTTGGACCGTAAAGTGCTCCTGCTCTCCGTCAGCCGTAACAAACAGGGAACCCGCAGGAAGATATTTCAAGATGGGCGGTTCATTGCAATCCATTTTGAAACATCTCGAGAATCCGCCGAGTTGAACCGCTCGCACTCGGGAGAATCTTATGAAAATGACGTTGGGAAAAAAGATTGGCGCGGGCTTCGGCTTGATTCTTCTGCTCATGATAGGCGTCGCCGTTGCCGGGTACTGGGGCACCCACAAGACTTCCAGCGCGATGATTGATTTGCTGCAAACCGACGCGGAACTCGAAGAGCAGTTTGCCGGCGCGCGAATTAACGCCTTGGACATGCGGCGTTACGAAAAGGACGCCGTGCTAGATATCGGGAAACCCGCCGATCAGGCGGACGCGCTGGACAAGTGGAAGTCCACTGACGAGCGCTTTCATGAGCGGATCGCCGCGCTGACTAAGATAGCGGTCACCAACGAAGATAAGGATGCTCTGGGCGTAATCAACGGGACTCTGAAAGTTTACGAAGATGGCTTCGCGGCCCTGGTCGCCAAGCTCCATTCCGGAGAGATCAAACGGGTGAAGGACGCGAACGCGGACACGAACTCGTACCGGAACGCGGTCGCGAGGATGGCGGACACGCTTCAGATGGAAGACGCTGAACACGGTTCGCGCATAATGGATCGCAGGCAGCTCGCGGACGTAACCAATAAACGCACTCTGTTGATTCTACTCGCCGCTGTCCTCGGCGGCGTGATTGTCGGCGGCATCGTGAGTGTGGCCATCACCCGCCGTATCACCAAACCGATTGCGTTGGTGGTGTGCGCGATGCAGAGAATTCTTCATGGCGACCTCACCGGTGAAGCGCTGGCGATTACCTCGAAAGACGAGATGGGTGAACTGGGCGACGCGGCGAACGAGATGCAGCGTAGCTTGCGCGCGATGATCGGCTCAGTTTCCATCAGCGCTGAAAGAATCGCCACTGCGAGTGAAGAGTTTTCCGCCACGGCCTCTGAGCAGGCGCAAGGCGCCCAAGCTCAAAAAGACCAGACTCATCAGGTCGCCGCCGCCATGCAGGAAATGTCCTCCACAGTTGCGCAAGTCGCCGAAAATTCCAACAAAGCATCCGAAGCTTCCCGCAAAGCCGCCGACACCGCGCGCCTGGGCGGCCAAATCGTGGAAGACACGCTGACGAAAATGCACGCCATCGCCGATTCCGTTGGTCACACCGCCAAGCGGGTTCAGGAACTCGGCCGCAGCAGCAACCAGATTGGCGAAATCATCGGCGTCATAGACGATATCGCCGACCAGACCAACCTCCTCGCCTTAAACGCCGCCATCGAAGCAGCCCGCGCCGGTGAGCAAGGCCGCGGCTTTGCCGTCGTGGCCGACGAAGTTCGTAAACTTGCCGAGCGCACCAGCAAAGCCACCAAAGAAATCACGAAGATGATTCAGAACATCCAGACCGAAACGCAAAGCGCGGTGGAAGCGATGCAGGTGGGAACCCAGCAGGTGGCGCTGGGCGTCGAGTCCACTACCCAGGCTGGCAACTCTCTCCACGAAATCATCAAAACCTCTGAACTAGTCGGCGACATGATCCTGCTGATTGCCACGGCCGCCACCGAACAATCCAGCGCCAGCGAAGAAATCAACGCGAACATCGAACAGATCGCCAAAATTACGCAGGAAACCGCCGCTGGAAGCCAGGAATCCGCCAAAGCCGTCCATGAGCTCTCGAATTTGGCGACCAACCTCTACACCCTGGTTGGCAAATTCCGGGTCAATTCCAACGGCACGTCGAAACACGCGACACGAACCCGTCCCAGCGACGACAGTTCGTGTTCGCAGGAACGCGAACAGGATCAGGAACGATACGACCACGAAATGGCGGAGGCGTAGCATGCGGAAAGGGTTGCCGCAGGAGTCTTCAAAGCATGTTCGCATTTGAATCAACTCATAAAAAGACTGACAGCCTCGCCGCTCGCAGCGAGGAACTCCTTCAACTCGTCAGTTTCAATGTGGCCGAAGAAGAGTACGCCCTCCCGATATTGAAGGTGCAGGAAATCATCCGGATGCAGAGCCTCACCCGCGTCCCCAATTCACCGCCGTTCGTCGAAGGCGTCATCAATCTTCGCGGAAAAGTGATCCCCGTGGTGGGCCTGCGAAAAAGATTTGGCCTGGGGGCGCAGACTCACGGCCGGCAAACGCGCGTCGTCGTCGCGGAAGTGACAGGCGCGATCATCGGCTTCGTGGTGGATTCAGTTTCGGAGGTCCTGCGTATCTCGCCAGCCGCGATTGAACAGGCTCCGCGTCTCGGAAACTCCAATCAGGAATTCGTTGCAGGTGTGGTGAAGCTCGAGGGCCGACTGCTGATTCTTCTGGATGTCGAACGGGTGATGACCGACTCCGAGACGGTCGAACTCTTGACGCAGGAACCCCCGCCGAACTTCAGTGAGCGGGATGGATCGCTGGCGGCAAGCCGTCGCTGAGCTATATGCGTGACGCTGCCTCGCGCTCGCGACACAGTAGGGTCGAGTGGCAGATACCCGTCGATCGCCGGACCGAAGCTTACGCTGAGAACTGAATGGCCCAAGAACTCGAACAAGACGCGTCACTTCTCCAGGACTATCTCACCGAGTGTGAGGAGCTGTTGCAAAGTCTCGACCGCGACTTGATTGCCATCGAATCTGCCCCGGACGACAAAGAACTGTTGAATAGCATCTTCCGCGCCTTTCACACCGTGAAAGGCACCTCCGGCTTTCTGGGATTCACTCATGTCGTGGAATTGACGCATCACGCCGAAGACGTCCTGAACGATCTGCGCAAGGGACAATGCAAACTCACGCGTCCCACGATGGACGCGCTGCTCGCCACTGTAGATCAGCTTCGCGAAATGATCGGCAACGTGCGCACCGGCGCCCCGCACTCGTATGAAATCGAGCGTCTCGTCGAGGACTTACGCAATTCCGTCCTCGCCGAAGCCGCTAAGCCATGCTTGGCGCCTGTCGCCGCCGTAAGTCTCTCAACCAAACCCGCGGTCGTCTCCGCCGATACTGCTCGCACCATCCGCGTGGACGTCGCCAAACTTGACGAACTGATTAATCTGGTTGGTGAATTGATACTCGAACGCAACCGCCTGCAACATCTCAGCCGTTCATTTTCTGAGCGCCAGGTATCCGGCGACGAATTCGAGACTTCCTTTCTGCAAGCGACCGGGCGACTGAGTTTCATCACCGACGAACTGCAAACCGCCGGTCTCAGTACTCGCATGGTTTCGGTCGAAGTCATCCTGCGCCGCTTTCCGCGCGTTGTCCGCGATCTTTCCACCACTCTTGGCAAGCAGGTTGAGCTTGTGATTCGCGGTGAGGAAACCGAGTTGGACAGAACCATCGCTGAAGAGATCGCCGATCCGCTAATTCATTTGCTACGCAACTCGCTCGATCACGGAATCGAGCTGCCCCAAATTCGGGTCGACCGCGGCAAACCGACGAAAGGCACCATCCGCGTGGAAGCCCGCCAGGAAGGCGACAACATCATCCTCGAGATCGCCGACGATGGCGCTGGAATGGACCGCGCTCGCGTCGCCCAAAAAGCGCTCGAGAAGGGCCTGATTACGCAGGATCGGCTTGCCACCATGGGTCCGCGAGAGATCCTGGACCTCATCTTCCTCCCCGGATTCAGTACGGCTGAACAAGTCAGCGATATCTCCGGCCGCGGCGTTGGCATGGACGTAGTGCGCTCCAACCTGAAAAAATTGCACGGCACCGTGGAACTGGAAAGCGAACTGGGCCGGGGCTCTTGCGTCAGGCTTCGCCTCCCGCTCACCCTGGCGATCCTTCCCGTGCTCCTTGTATCCGTCGGCTGCGAAACCTACGCGCTGCCACTGCGCTCGGTCGTCGAGACCATCCGCGTTAATTCGAGCGAGATTCATCGCGTAAACCAGGTGGACATGCTGCGCCTGCGCGATCACGTACTTCCGGTCTGCTGGCTGCAACAGGCCATCGGCCTTCCTTTGAAATCTCGCCAAGAGCAGCAGTTGTTACGTGTGGTGGTGCTCGCCGCCGGAGAGAAACGCCTGGGTCTCGTCGTGGACCAGTTGGTGGGCCAGGAAGAAACCGTCATGAAGCCCATCAGCACGCATCTGCGCCAGATTCCGGGGCTTTCAGGAGCCACCATTAGCGGCAATGGCGAGGTCCGGCTGATTTTGGACCCGGCCGGGCTCGTTCAACTGATCGAAGAGCGCATGAAGCAAGGGAGCTAGACCCGGTGCCCACTCAAAGTGTTCCGGCTCGCGAGCAAATTTCCACGTCGGAAGACCTTCGCGATCCCGCGCTGGTGAAAATCAGGGACCTGATCTACCGCACCTCGGGAATTTTTCAGTCCGAAAATAAATTCTATCTGCTCGCCAATCGCTGCCAGCGCCGCATGACTGTTCTCGGCTCGGGCACTTTTGCGGATTATCTCGATCAATTGAATTCGCGCGCCAGCCGCGACGCAGAAATGCGCAGTCTTCTCAACGAAATCACCATTGGAGAAACCTGCTTCTTCCGCAATCAGCCGCAGCTTGACGCCGTCACTAAAATCATTCTCCCCAAACTCGTCACCGCTAAATCAAAACAAGCCTACAAGAAAATCCGCATGTGGAGTGCCGGATGCTCCACGGGTGAAGAGCCTTTCACGCTCGCGCTGCTCATGTCCGAACAAATCGTGCAAAAACTTAAGGGCTGGACTTTCGAAATCATGGCCACGGACTTGAACGACAATTCCCTCGCGAAGTGCCGCGAAGGCCTCTATTCGGAGTACACTCTGCGCAATACTAGTCCCCAGCTTCGTGAGAAATACTTCACTCCGCAAGGCGAACTTTTCAGGGTCCGCGATGAGATTCGCGCCAACATCAAGTTCGATCGCCTCAATCTCCAGGACCAGTCCAGGATTCTCTTCATGAAAGGCTTCGACATCATTTTCTGCTGCAACGTCCTGATTTATTTCGACGCCGCCTCCAAAAAACGGACCGTGGAACACTTCTATAGCGGCTTGCTTCCCGGCGGACATTTCTTTCTAGGACACGCCGAGTCTCTCTACGCTATTTCCGAGCAGTTCCGCCTGGTTCACTTTCCGGATGCCACCGCATACCGCAAACCCGCTCCCGGCGATGCCGCTGCCACGGGAGGAGCGCAATGAACTCCGCCACCAGCCAAATCCTCTCGAAAAAAGTGAGTGAGCTCGGAAGTCTGCCGGCCATGCCATCGGTCCTCAACTCACTCACTGAGCACTTTTCGCAGGACGCCGCGAGAATAAATATTCACCGCATCGTGGAACTGATCTCTTATGATAAATCGCTGGCAGCGCAGTGTCTGCGCATGGCCAACTCCGCGCTTTTCCATCGCTATTCCGAAATTCAATCGGTGAAAGATGCCGTGATGGCGATGGGCCTGGATCGCATCCGGGACATCGTCTATTCCTGCAGCCTGCCCCAGCTATTTTCCGGCGCCACCCA
Organism: uncultured Acidobacteriota bacterium; assembly: GCA_963804655.1. GTDB lineage: Bacteria > Acidobacteriota > Terriglobia > Acidiferrales > UBA7541 > Palsa-295. The sequence goes on from CAWDRE010000011.1 coordinate 46,122, forward strand.
CGGCATGGCGCCCGAGACGTTCTGGCGGCACGCGCTCGGCACCGCTCTCATCAGCCAGCATCTCGGCCATCGGCTCGGCGTTGAAAGTCAGGGCAAGCTGTATTTGGCCGGCTTGCTTCACGACATCGGCATCCTGGTCAACGCCTTGCTCTTTCCCGTGGAATTCGCGGCAATCTTACACACTGCGGCAGACAGCGAAATTCCGCTTTGCGAAGCGGAGCAGGAAGTCCTTGGTTTCAGCCACTGTGAAAGCGGCCGCGTTCTGGCCGACATTTGGAAACTCCCGCTCGCGATTTCCACAGCCATCGAATTTCACCACCATCCGCCTGCGGAAGGCGATGCCGTCGAAATCACTTCCATCGTCCATTTAGCTGACCTTCTTTGCCGTCTCCGGGGGCTGGGTTATGGCTACTACGAAGCCCGCGAATTCGATTTGCTGTCGGAGCCTGCCTGGCACGTGCTCGCAGCGAAGTATCCCGCCGCAGCCCAAGTGGACATGGCGCGCTTCACGTTCGAATTGGATGCCCACTGCGTTGAGGTGCAAGCGCTGGTGGATTCCATTCTCGCCCGGCGCACCTAGTGATTCGAACCTCGCCAATGATGACGAGCGCGGACAGCGCCTGGATCGGATAGTTAAACGGTTACACGGAGAGATACAGTGACTTCAATGACGGACCATGCGTCGCAGACGCAAGTTCCCTACGACACAACTTGGAAAAATATCCTCGAATGCGCCACCATTGAGGTCTTCGAGATGATGGGCTGGCGTTCGACTGACCGCGCAGTCCACTGCAGATGAACTGGAACCTAGCGGCGAGTTGACCGCCATGGTCGGGCTGGCAGGGGCGCTCTGCGGAATGACCACCGTGCGTTGCTCCGCCGCCACCGCCGCCATGCTCGCCGCGCACATGTTGGGCGAGGAGGCAACTTCGAATCCCAACACGGTTGCCGACGCCTTGGGCGAGCTTTGCAACATGGTCGCTGGCAATTTCAAGGCGAAGATCCAACTACTCGCTGCCAGTTGCTTGCTTTCGGTTCCGACGGTCATAACCGGAGGAGATTACGCCATGCAGACGCCGGAGCCCACGGTCGGCTGCGCGTTAGCGCTCTGTTACGACGGCTCGCCGATCTGGATTTCCCTGATCGCTCACGGCTAAAGCCAATCTTCGGCGGAAAATCCGCGCAAACGCACTCCAACACCGACGGGCAAATCAGGGAAGCCTCCGGGATAACCGCCTCAGAAGCTCGTGGGATGAATGCAGGCCAACAAAATACCTAAGCGTTTGCCGTACGGGCCAATTTGATGGACTGTTGCAAAAGTGACCCTGCCGCCCGCGCGCGCGACCTCGATAGCCGCGGCTCTCCATCCATTTCCATTACGTCTTTCGCGCCGTAGAAGTTTTCCTTCTCACAGGCCTTGCAACGAAGATTGAATACCGCCGGATTAATCTCGCGCGCGGTTTCCGAGCTTTCGGCATCTGGCGCGGTGGTTTGCTTCGCTATTCTCTTCGGCACTGCAATCGCCTCACCGCAGGAGTAGCACCGCACTCCCGTGTATCGCCGCTCGGCAGTAGCTTCCGTCATCATTGCACCTCAAGAGGGATGAATGTCAGGCTTAACCAGGAAAGCGTATTCTACAGTGCCGGACCGCCCGAAAGTAGCCCAATCTCGAGCAATCGCCAGTTGCCCCTGTGAATTTCTGCAAAGCTCCGCCGAGAGCCCTTCCTAATTCTTGTAAGGCTATATGTTTCAATATCTTATACGTACACCTGGGTTCGCAGGTCCGACTCGTTTCCCCATGAAATCCACCAGAATTCCACAGCTACCCTCCACCGCGGGCACAAAAGGGGTTGTAAGCCGCCGACCGAAGGCCGGAGCCCTCGCCGCGCGGCCACGCTTTGTCCGACGCCTTCATCGGACGCTTCGGAGACAAGATCCCGGCCGGTAATCAGTCTCGCAATCAATCCAATTCAAGCCGCGGGGGCGCCGTCTGAAGAATCGGAGGGCGAAGCGCGGCACTTCGTCAATTCCGGTCGAAATCCGCGCCGATATGTGCTAACAAAGGCCCTGAGAATTCGTCTGAAGGAACGCAAACCGCTTTTTGCCATCCATTTTTAATACCAAGCGCGTGATCTGGCAACGCCTTCGGGGGCACCCAATGAGCAATCGAAAAAATCCGTTTCGAGTCCTGCGTAGCAAGAGCGCGCTGCGATTCCTGCTGCCCAGCATGGCGATGCTGGCGATCGCATCTCTGCTCCCGATAGCTAGCTCCGCTCAGACTGTGGATGAGGTGATCGCCAAGAACATTCAGGCGCACGGCGGCATGGACAAGCTCAAATCCGTGAACACCATCCGCACCACAGGGAAGTTGACGGCCGGCCAATTCCGCGCCGGCTTCCTGCAGGAAAATAAGCGTCCCGACAAAGTCCGCGAAGAAACCATAATTCAGGGACTTGCCCAGGTTCAGGGTTACGACGGCAAGACGGGATGGCAGGTGAATCCCTTCCAGGGCCGCCGTGACGCCGAGCTACTCTCCGCCGACGATTTGAAAAGCTTGCAGGAAGACGCAGACATTGACGGCCCTCTTGTGGACTACAAGCAAAAAGGGCACACCGCTGAACTGCTGGGTCACGATTCAGTGGAAGGCACGGATTGCTATAAAGTGAAGCTGAAACTTAAAAACGGCGACGTGCGGATTTATTTTTTCGATGCGGACTCCTTTCTGGAACTTAAGATTGAAACTCAATCGCTCATCCGCGGAACCGTGCAATACAGCGAAATGTTCTACGGCGATTACGAGCAGGTGAACGGCCTCTACTACCCGTTCGAGTTCGAGCAGGGCCAAAAAGGCTCTGCCGATCGCGTCAAGTTCACCGTGGATAAAATTGAGATCAATATTCCGCTCGCCGATTCGCTTTTCACCATGCCCGCGGCGCCCGCCGCTAAGCCGCAAGCCCAGGCTCCAGGGGGTGCACAGTGAACTCTCGCCCGGCACTCACAACCATCTACGAATACAAGACGCTTGTTGCGCTTCGCCCAATTGCTCATAAGGATCTCTCGAAGAAGATGCCTAAATCCGCGCCACGATATCTATGTTTCAGCTCTCTGTTGTTGATGGCCGTCCTCGCGATCCCTCTGCGCTCCAGCGCTCAAGAGGCAAAACCAGCGCAGAAGTTTGACTCCGACACCATCTCCGGTTTGGGCGCCCGCAATGTCGGCTCCGCTGAAATGAGCGGCCGCGTCGCCGCGCTTTCGGCGGTGAAGGAAGACGGCCGGCTCACCGTCTATATCGGTGCGGCCAGCGGCGGCGTCTGGAAATCCGTGAATGGTGGAACCACCTTCAAACCCGTGTTCGATAAAGAAACGGCGCAGTCCATCGGCGCAATCGCCATAGACCCGCAGGCGCCGAAAACCATTTGGGCTGGCACTGGCGAATCTTGGACCCGCAACAGCGTCTCCATCGGCGACGGAATCTATAATTCCACGGATGGCGGCGAAAACTGGACCAACATGGGCCTGAAGGATTCCGAGCGGATTTCGAAAATCCTGGTTGATCCCAAGGACGGCAACATCGTGTATGCCTGCGTGCCCGGCAAACTCTGGAGCGACAGCGAGGACCGCGGCGTCTATAAGACCACAGACGGCGGCAAAACCTGGACCAAGATTTTAAAGGGCGCAAATCTCTCGACTGGCTGCTCGATGTTGTCCATGAGTTCCGCCGATCCAAAGGTCATTTTCGCGGGCATGTGGGATTTCCGGCGCAAAGGCTGGACGTTCCGCTCCGGCGGCGACGGCCCCACAGCCCCGAGTGGCAGCGGTCTGTTTACAACCACCGACGGCGGCGCCACCTGGACCGATCTCGACGAAAAAAGCGCCAAAGGCCTGCCGCCGAAACCCTGGGGCCGCGTCGCCGTCACCATCGCTCCCTCCAAACCGAATGTCGTGTACGCGCTCATCGAATCCACGCGCAGCGCGCTCTTTCATTCAGATGATGGCGGAAAAACCTGGCAGGAGCGCGACCGCAGCCAGTGGATGGTTTGGCGCCCCTTCTATTTCGCGAACCTCATCGTGGATCCTAAGAACGAAAACAAGGTCTATAAGCCCGACTTAACCCTGATTATGAGCGACGACGGCGGCAAAAGCTTCAGCGCTATCGGTGGCAGCGCCCATGGCGATTTCCATGACGTGTGGGTTGATCCGGACAATACCAATCACTTGATCGCCGGCGATGACGGCGGCGTCTGGTATTCCTACGATAGCGGCAACACCTGGTGGAAGGCGGGCAACTTGCCGATTTCACAGTTCTATCACGTCAGCCTGGACGATGCCGACCCGTTCCACGTCTTCGGCGGGCTGCAGGACAATAGCGACTGGATCGGCGACTCAGCCTATCCGGGAGGAATTACCAATCATCGCTGGGAAAATCTGTACGGTGGCGATGGCTTCTTCGTATTTTCCGATCCCGCCGACCCCAATTACGTTTACGCCGAAGCGCAAGGGGGCGACGTCTCGCGCGTGAATCGTTTGACGCTCGATTCGCGCAGCATCAAGCCGCAGCCAAATTACGGCGAAGGGAAGCTGCGTTTCAATTGGAACACGCCCATTCACATGAGTCCCAACGAAAAGGGCACCATCTATATCGGCGCCCAATTCCTCTTCCGCTCGCGCGATCACGGACAAACCTGGGACCGCATTTCTCCCGACCTCACCACCAACGACCCGGAAAAGCAGAAGCAGGAGGAATCCGGCGGCGTCACCGTGGACAATTCCTACGCGGAAATGCACACCACCATCTACTCCATTAGCGAATCTCCACGTGACGGCCAGACCATCTGGGTCGGCACCGACGATGGCAACGTGCAACTCACGCGCGATGGCGGCAAGACCTGGACCAACGTCGTCGCGAACGTCCCGGACCTGCCGAAATTCTCCTGGGTCTCATGGGTGGAAGCCAGCCGCTTCGATCCCGCTACCGCCTACGTCACCTTCGATCGCCACACGTTTGGCGACATGGACCCGCACGCTTACAAAACCAGCGACTACGGCAAGACGTGGACCTCGATTGTCGCTAAAGACAGCGGCGTTCGCGGGTTTGCGCATGTCATCAAAGAAGACACCGAATCGCCGAATCTGCTTTTCCTCGGCACCGAATATGGCTTGTGGGTTTCGCTCGATGGCGGCAAGCACTGGGCGCAGTACAAGGGCAACGATTTTCCAGACGTCCCGGTCCGCGATATCGCGATTCAGCCGCGCGAATCTTCGCTCGTCGTTGCGACTCACGGTCGCGGCATCTGGATTGTTGACGATATCACCCCTCTGCGCAAACTCACTCCCGAAGTGATGGCGCAGGACGCCGCGTTCGTGCCCGGCAAGCCGGTCCAGCAGCGCTTGAACGCGAGTGGCGGCTGGCCCGATGGCAGCGCCGTTTTCATCGGGCCGAATCCACCCGACGGTGCGCTGATTTATTACTTTCAGAAGAAACGCCACATCTACGGCAAAATGAAGATCGAAATTCTCGACGCGCAGGGAAAGCTCGTGGATACGGTCCCGGCCAATAGCCGCCGTGGGCTCAGCCGCGTCGAATGGTCCATGCGCCTGAAGGCTCCGCGCGTGCCACCCGCGGCCACCGCGGCATTTGAAGCCGCCACGGGCCCGCGCGTTTTGCCCGGCACTTACACCGTCAAGATGACGCGCGGCACGGAAACCTACACCACTCCGCTCGTTGTGAACCTCGACGCCCGCGCGAAATTCACGGTTGCGGACCGCAAAGAGAATTTCGACGCGATCATGCGCGTTTACAACCTCCTCGGCGATATGACTTTCGACGTGGAGCGTATCAATGGAGTCCGCGACCAGCTTGCCGAGCGTGCTTCCAAACTTCCAGCCAACGATCCTTTGCGCAAGCAGCTCGAATCGCTCATCGCCAAGTGCGAGGAGATGCGCAAGAAGATTGTCGCCACCACCGAAGGCGGCGCGATCACCGGAGAAGAACGCATCCGTGAACACACCACCGAGCTCTACGGCGATCTGAACAACTATGAAGGCCGTCCGGCTGATTATCAATTGGCGCGTATTGATTCCCTGAAACACGATCTCGACGACGTCGCGAGCGAATTCGACGCTTTCGTCGCCAAAGATCTCAGCGGAGCAAATTCCTCGCTCAAAAAGAAAAAACTCGAACCAGTTCAACCTCTCTCGCGCGAACAGTGGGACAAGACCAGCAATGAGTCCGACTCCACTGGAGCGCCCAGCGGCATGCTCTGGCACGAGCGCGATTAGGTCGGCGGGCATCACGCGAAGCGTTCTCCTTCCGGACACGGCTTTAGCCGTGTCAAAGAGCCCCAATAACGCGGGAGCTTCAGCTCCTGCGGGCGTCTCACGTGTACGCGAGACGCCCGGAACTTCTCGCATTGCATTTGCGTACATTCAGCTGGGGCTGGAGGTGTCTCGATGGGAACACTCTGGCAGGATTTCTCCTATGCCGGGCGCATGCTCCGGAAAAGCCCTGGCTTCACCGCGGTCGCGATTCTCACTTTGGCCCTCGGCATCGGCGCTTCCGCCGCCATCTTCAGCGTAATTGACAACGTTCTCCTCGAACCGTTCCCCTACAAAGACGCGCATCGCCTGATGACCATCGAAATTCATGATACCGATCAGAGCGAACCCGGCGGCCGCGGTGGCTTTACCACCCCTGAGTTTTTAGACTACATCGAAGAGAATCACGTTTTTGAGGGCGCCATCGGCGATAGCAATGCCGACGTGCTTTATACCACCGCGCAGGGCACCGAAAGATTCAACGGCCATCGCTCCACTGCCGGCACTTTCGAATTCCTCGGCGTTTCGCCGTTGCTCGGCCGCGCGCTGCAACCGGACGATTACAAACCGGGAGCGCCCCCTGTTTTCGTCATGCGTTACAAGACCTGGGCGGCCCGTTTCAGCGCCGATCCGAAAATCCTGAACCAAACTTTCGTTCTGAACGGAACGCCGCGCACTCTCGTCGGCATCATGCCGCCGCGCTTTGCATTCGGCGATGCGGACCTCTGGATGCCGGACCCCTTGGACCGTTCTTCGAAAGCAAACGATAGCCAATTTCCGATCTATTGGTGGCTGCTTGCGCGTTTGAAACCCGGCGTCTCCATCCCGCAGGCCGAAGCGGATCTCACGATCGTCGCGCAACGCCTCTCGAAGGTCTATCCCAAGGACTATCCAAAGCATTTCAACGTCCACGTCGTTTCGCTGGCCGACAACGTCGTAGGAGAATTTCGCTCCACGCTTTTTATCGTTCTCGCCGCCGTGGGAGTGCTGCTGCTGATCGGCTGTGGCAATGTCGCCAGCCTGCTGCTGGCACGCGCCACCACGCGCGAAAAGGAATTCGCGATTCGCGCCGCTCTGGGCGCGAGCCGCTGGAGAATTGTGCGGCAACTCCTCATCGAGAGCTTCTTGCTGGCAGCCGGGGGCGCGGTGTTTGGCTGCTTGATGGCGTGGCTTGGTCTGCGAGCGCTAATCGCCGTGATTCCTCCGGACATCATTCCCGCGGAGGCGGTGATCCGCATGAACGCCCCGGTGCTCTTGTTCGCGCTCGCCGTGGCGGCGATGACCGCCATCATCTTCGGCCTCGCTCCGGCTCTGCAAATTTCCCGGCGCGACCTCAACGATCCGCTGCGCGATAGCGGTAAGGGCGTCAGTGGCGGTTTTCGTCATGGAGGCGTGCGCAACTCCGTCGTTGCGCTCGAAGTAGCGCTTTCCCTCACACTGCTCATTAGCGCCGGACTGTTGATGAAGAGCTTTCTCGCTCTGCGAAACGTTCGTCTCGGCCTGCGGCCGGATCACGTGCTGGTCATAAGGCTTCCGCTTCCAGAGGATCGTTACAAGACCGCCGAGCAAGTGACCGGCTTCTTCCGTCCGCTTTTGCTGCGCTTGAAAACTCTCCCAGGCGTAGTGGATGCTACGGAAACCAGCACGTTGCCTCCATACGGGGGTATCCCCAGTGACGTTGAGGTTCCCGGCAAAGTGCACCAGGAAAAATGGTCCGCGCTGTTTCAACTGTGCAGCGAAGGCTATTTCCCCACGCTGCGGATCTCGTTCCTGCAGGGACGTCCGTTCACGGAATCGGAAGTGAATAGCGCGAGCAAACTGGCGGTGGTGAATCAGCAGTTCGTGCGGAAGTATCTCGGCAGCGACAATCCGATCGGCCAACGCTTCCATTTGTTGGGTCTGGAAACTTTCGCCGATCCGGTGCACGACGCATGGTTTGAGATTATCGGCGTGGTCGCCGACGTGAAGAATCAAGGCTTGCAGCAGCCGACTCTGCCGGAGGTGTGGATTCCCTACACGATGACAGGCGCTGCGCGACGCGGCGTGCTGATTCGCACCGCCGGCGATCCCATGATGATGATGAAAGCGGTGCGCGACGAAATCTGGGCCACCGATCGCGGCGTCGCGCTGACGATGACCGGCACAATGGAAGGCTACATCAATTCGTTTTCGTACTCGCAGCCGCGCTTCGGGTTTTTGCTGATGGGAATTTTCGCCGGAGTCGGCTTGATTCTCGTTACCATCGGCGTTTACAGCGTAATCGCTTATACCACCGCGCGGCGCACGCACGAAATCGGCATCCGCATGGCGCTCGGCGCTCAACCGCAAAACATTTTGCGACTCATCGTGGGGCAGGGCGGGCGCATGGCGCTTATCGGCATCGCGCTGGGCCTGCTGGCGTCTTTTGCGCTGACGCGCCTGCTGGCCTCCATGCTTTTTGAAGTGAAGCCCAACGATCCGCTGATTTTTGCGGGCGTCTCGTTGCTGCTTCTGGCCGTGACGCTGGTGGCCTGCTACATCCCCGCGCGGCGCGCCATGCGCGTGGACCCGGTGATCGCGCTCCGTTACGAATGATCGCCGCCATCATTTGTAGCGTCCCTCGAAGCCGGCGAATTCCACTTCTTCTTTCCATTCGAGGCGCGCGCGTTCGCTTCCGGCCAAAAAGTCGCGGCAGCTCGGTGATTCCGGCATGGGTTCCAGCGTCTTATTCGCGCATGCCGGGACCATTGTGAAATTCTCCGGCGCCGCCCACAGGCTCGCGCCAGGGACGAAAGCGTGTTCCAGGCTATCGCGCACCATGCGCTTCAGCGTGCGGTAATCCACGTGATAGCCCACCACCGCGCGCTTGAAATACCAGGTCAATTCGGAGCGCACGATCCCTTCATCGTCGGTGGCAATCGCGACCGGCACGCCCGCGCGCAAGTAGATCGGCAGCACGTTGTCCGCGCCGGTCATGCCGCGCACCACTTCGTGGCTGTAAATGCAGTCCTCCACCAAAATGTGCCGGTCTTTCATTTCCGCCAGCAGTCCGGGGACGTCTCGCTCGTACACCACGTCCAGGCCGTGGCCGATGCGCTCCGCGTGGCCGAGTTCGATGGATTCGCGAATGTGTGACGCCAGCAGCTCTTCGGGCTTCACTTCGCCGGGAGTGAGCTCACCGGCGTGCAAAGAAATGTGGACCTGCGGATAAATGCCGTGCAGAAAATCGAGCATGCGCATGTGCAGATCGAAATCGCGCAACGCGCGATATTCGTCCTGCGATTGCACCAGGTTGACGGCCACCACGCGCGGGTCGGCGCTCGCGATTTCGAAGCCCGCGAGCATCTGCGCGAATACTTCTTCCTTCGGAAAGGCGCGCAGTACTTGATTCTGAAAACGCAGGGTCACCGCGCAACCGGGATCGGGCGTAGCGGAACCGCATGCGAGAATTTCCCGCATTTTCTTCTGGCCCACATCGAGATTTTTGCGGCCGTCGGCCACCACCTGGGCCATGCCGCCCGCCAGCAGGCGCTGGCGCATCATCGCGAAATCGTCGTTCCAGCCTACCTCGCGGCCCAGCTTCATCGCTTCGCCTTGATCCGGAGTGAGCATGGTCTCAAGATAAATCTCGTGCTGCACGCCGGCGCGATGAACGACCTCGGCCAGCATTTCGCCCCAATGTCCATTCGTCACCGGATCGAATTTACCGAAGGCTGCGAAAAAATGGTGGCGCACGTCGCGATCGTCGGGACTGGGCACAAAATTCCGGATGGACCAGGTATCAATCACGTGATTGCGCAGCGGGAAATCCGTGAGCGCCTGCGTGGCGGGCACACGGCCTTGCGCAGGATCGCAAGGAGGCGGCGTGAGCGTGGCGGCGACGCGATCAATGCACAGGCCATCTTCCACCGCGTAATCAATATAGCTTTCCGCGTAAACCGCGCCGGTGAGGTGGTTATGCAGATCGCCGCCCTTGGGGATGCGGTCCAGAAAATCCATTAAAGCGGCGGGATTGTCGCGCACAGATTCCAGATACTGCGCAGTGCGGTCGGTAGGGGAGTCAGACTGCGCGACGGCGGCCGCGCCGCCCAAACTGGCGGCGAACAGCAGGGTCAATATCATTGTCATTGGTCGGGACATGCCGGCTCCAAGATTGCGACCAGGAATATTACAGGAGAAAAAGAGCCAATAGAGGCGGATCGTGTTGCGATTAGAAATATGTTCGGCGTTTGTTTTGTTGGAGTTGCAGCGGTTTTTGAATTAGGTCTTGTTGCGATTAGAAATGCGGTGAGGAGTGATGAGTGACGAGTGGCAAGTGAACAGCGAAGCACCCGTTTTGAGCACACTCCTGCCCTTTGTTCACCTTGCTTGCTGCGTCGCCAGCCCGCCAGCATGTTCGGCCCCCGGTTGAACGAAAGTCTGCCCCGACCGACGTTAACACATTTATCATCTGGTTACCAGCGTAAAATTGGGGAAATTGGACGCGATGGATGCCGAGTTGCGGCGCTGGCGCGGCGGAGCGGTAGGCGATGGGTCTCTGATCAGTCGCGAGGCGCAGATACACGAGGTGGATTATTCGTCGCGGAGGGCGGTCCAGGGATCGAGGGTGGCGGCGCGGCGTGCCGGGACGAAGCCCGCAAGCGACGCTACGGCGGCGAGCGCAGCGATGGACACGAGGAATGTGACAGGGTCGCGCGGCTTCAGACCAAAGAGCAGCGAAGCCGCTCCTTTAGCAGCCAGCAAACCGAGCGCTGTTCCGGCCGCCAGTCCGATAGCCAGCAAAATTCCCGCTTCGCGCATGACCATGCGAATTACGTCCTGCTGCTGAGCGCCGAGCGCCATGCGGATGCCGATCTCATTGCGGCGCTGCGCGACCATGTAGGAAATCACGCCGTAGAGGCCAATGACCGCGAGCAGGGCGGCGAGAAATCCGAAGAAGCCGGAAAGCGTGGCCATCAGCTCATCCTGCAGCAGCGTGTCGTGGACTTGAGTTTTGAAGACGCGAAAATCTATGTCAATTTCCGGATTCACGTCCGCGACCACTTCCTTCACCGAATTAATCAACGCGGGCAATTGTTCGGACGAACGCACCACGACGGCGACGTCAGGATACGGTTCCTTCTGCTGCGCGAGCGGGAAATAGGCGGTGGGCTGAAATTCCTCGTGCATATCGCGGTACACCGCGTTCTTCACCACTCCCACAACCTGGAAGACGGGAATTTCCTCGCCCTGCGGCTGCTGCAAACGAAAAGTTTTTCCGAGCGCGTCTTTGCCGCCCAGAAACTTCTTCACGAAGGCCTGGTTGACGATGGCCACTTTGGGCGAGGTCGCCGTGTCGCCATCTCCGAAGTCGCGGCCCTCCAGCAGGGGCGTTTCCAGCGTCTTGAAATAGTCAGAGCTCGTATAGTTGATCATGGCCGACTCGCGCTTTTCGGCCGGCGTATCCGTATCTCCCAGGACGTTGTCGTTGGACATCCAGCCGCTCAACGGCGTAGTCATCGCGCCCGCTACGGATTCGAGTCCCGGGACGGCGCGGAGCCGTTGCAGCAGGTTGCGATCGAACTGAAAACGCTGAGCATCGGGAATTTTCAAACGGGCGAAATCCAGATTGGCGATCAGAATTCCGTTCTGCTGAAATCCGGGGTCGAGCGCGAGCAAATTGCGCAGGCTGCGCACGAAAAGCAACGCGCCCACCAGCAGCACCAGCGAAAGAGCCACTTGCGAGATTACCAGCGCGCGGCGCAGGCCGAATTTCTCGCGTGAAGCCGTCATGCCGCGGCCGCCGGATTTCAGCGCTTCCACGGGCGCCGTGCGCGTAGCGCGCAACGCGGGCATCAGCCCGAACAAAATCGTGGTGAGAAACGCGAGCGCCGCCATGAAGCCCAGAACGCGCCAGTCAAGACTGAGGTCCACGAAAACCGGGTTATTGGCGGTGCTGAGGAAAGAAATCAACGATTGGCTGAGAGTCCAGGCCAAAAACGCGCCGCAAATCGTGCCGGCCATCGCCAGCAACAGACTTTCGGAGAGCAATTGCCGGATCAGCCTGCGGCGCGAAGCGCCCAACGCCAGCCTCACAGCGATTTCGCGGTCACGCGCGCTGGCCCGGGCGAGCATCAAATTGGCGATATTGGCGCAAGCGATCAGCAGCACCAGCGCGGAGATGCCCATCAACAGCCACAGAGAAGCTTCGGATTGCTTGCGCAGCTCGGAAAAGCCGATCGCGGCCGGATAGGCCGCCAACTGATAGGCGAGATAGTGCTTCGCGCCGTCAGCGTCGTACTGCGGCGGAAGAGTTTCCTGCATCACGGCAGCGGAGATCACTTTCAATTGCGCGGTGGCTTGCGCCAGAGTCCAGCCGGGTTTCAGGCGGCCGATAGACGCGAGCCACCAGTTCCTGCGCACGGTCAGGCTCGCATGTTCGCCATCCACGGCCCGTTCCGAGCATACCGGCACTGCCACATCGTAGGGGTCGCCGACGGTCACGCCGTGAAATCCCGGCGGGGTGATGCCAATGATCACAAAGGGATTCCCGTCGAGCGTAATTTGCTTTCCGAGGGCGGAGGGTTCGCCTCCGTACTCGCGTTGCCAGAACGAGTAACTGATGTCCACGCCCGCGGTGCCGCAGCCCGTAGTGTCGTCCGCGGATGAAATCAGGCGGCCCCGATAGGGCTGTACGCCGAGGGCCTTGAAAAAATCACCGCTCACCCAGATCCCATGGGCGTAATGAACTTCGCCGCCCAAGGCCAGATTGAAATCCCGCGTACCCCAAACCGCTATCGGCGAAAATGCCTGCTGCCGCTGCTGGATCTGTTGCCAGATGGGATAGGTAAGGTCCGAGTAGCCGCTGTAAAAACTGCCGGAAGCCCAGGTGCGGTCGGCGATGCGGACGGTGGCGAGCTGCGCGGGATCTTTCGCGGGAATGGTGCGCAGGCGGATCGCGTCAATCAGTTGGAAGATGGCGGTGTTCGCACCAATGCCGAGGGCCAGCGACAATATTCCTACCAGCGCGAAGCCCGGGCTGAGGCGCAGTTGGCGGATCCCGTAGCGGAGGTCTTGCCAAAACGATCTCATGTTTTAGATTCCACCATGGACAGACTGGAGCGGAATAGCACGGGGGCCGCCAATGGAGGGCGCGCGGAAGGATTGCGGGGTCAATAACTTAGGCAGAGAGACCCATGGGCTATTGAGCGCCGATTGCCCGCTTTTGGGAATTGCCGTCGCGTGCTCGGACGCCGGCGCGTATCGAGCGCTATGAATTTCGCGGCGAGCAAAGCGCGAAAATGCAAATTGAGCATGTTTCCCTTGGACACTAGCCGGGCGGGTGGCTGAGTTTCAAGTGGCGCACGCTGCCGCGGACTGCGGGAGCAGATCGGCGAAAACGAATCCGTCTCTTTCCACAATTTCACCGACGGCTACTGGTATTTCCGCGCAGAACATTGGTCCGGCATTCGCGAAAGTGTGGAATTCCCCGTTTTCACCGCAGGGATCCACTGGGCCGGGAAGAGCGGCAAGAAGATCGCGATCGAAGCGGCGTCCGGCGAACGCACGATCGAGCTGGCGTGGGTTCACGCAGGTCAAATATGCGGAAAGGCCGGCGGCAATCATTTCTCCGGCGAGTTGGCGAGTGTCGCGGCCCCACAACGGGAAAATAGGAGTCATCCCGCACTTTGCCAACTGTTTTTCTCTGTAAGCCCGAACGTCTTCCAGAAAAAGGTCGCCGAAAATCACGTGCTGGACTCCTGCGGTTCTCGCGCGCGCCACCGCTGCGCTCATCGCTTGTTCGTAAATTTCATTCGAGCAAGGCGAGGGGATCGGGACTTTCTCGAGGGGCAAGCCGGCGGCCGCGGCTTGAATTTCCAGCAGGCTTTCGCGCACCGCGTGCATGGCGACGCGCTGGTACGTGCTATTTACGGTGGTGAGCAAGGCCACCACGTCGAATTCCCGGGACTGGCGCACGGTGTGCAGCGCCCAGGCGCTGTCTTTTCCGCTGCTCCATGCGAGCCAGGCCTTCGGTCGAGCCGCGCTGTGCGAATCTGAATCGTTGGTCATCAGCTTTGGCACACGCCTGGAGGAATCTCCGTCCTTGGAATAAATTGCAATTTTCTTTCGTGCATGGCCCGCAAGAACTTATCACGATTTCGCAGTTTGCTTGATACGTTGGATTCAGCGAAAGTTCATTCGCCGGCCGCGGGAGCGGCGCGCCAAAAACTTGGGGCGGATTGCACGAATTCCAGGCCGGCCAGCATTTGGCCTCTTTCGGAGCGAATCAGGCGGGCAACGCGGCAGAGCAGCTCCTCATCCGTTTGCATGTTGGTGAGAATCAGTTCCTGCTGGCGCGCCACTCCCGCCGAAAGCGGAATCAGGCCGCCGCGCGCGCTCACGTTGATCGTTTCCGTGGGTTCGAAGAAGGGGTCTTCGCCGAGCCTGCCGTAAATCAGCACGGGCATGGTGATGGGCAAGCGTTGCGCGCGGCGCTGGTCGTGCCAAGACCCGGTGATGGGCTTGTGCCCGTCACGGCCAAAACGGCCGCTACGCCGTCCGAATACGCGCGCGAAAAAATCCGAGAAGCTCACACGCACCCCCAATTAAAGATATGCGCTCTTGCGCGCCTGCCCGCAAGCGTTTTCGCGGCGCTTGGCGCAGCGTGGCGGGAATGATAGATTCGCGCCGCCTGCTACTGCTCAGGCGCGGCAGCTTTTTGAAAGCAGCAACCGGCGCAGAGCCGCGCGCGGTCCTGGTGCGCCATTCGTGCGAACAACTCGTGCTCAACAGCGCTCAATCCCGCCAAACTGAAACATCGTCACCGGGAAGCGCGACACGTCCGTCGCTCGCCGCACAGCTGGGGCTATTCGACGCGACCATGGTGGTGATGGGCGGCATCGTCGGCTCTGGAATTTTCATCAATCCGTATGTTGTGGCGGAACTGGTGCACACGCCGGCGTTGATTCTGGGCGCGTGGGTTGCGGGCGGTGCGATCGCGTTGCTGGGCGCCTTTATTTACGCGGAACTCGCGGCGCGCATGCCGAAAGTGGGTGGACAATACGCTTACATTCGCGAAGCGTTCCATCCATTGCTGGGCTTTCTGTATGGCTGGGTAAGTTTGCTGGTCATCAACGCAGGCGGGACGGCGGCGGTGGCGGTAACGTTCGCGAAATACTGCCGCGCGTTTTCGCAGGGCGTGATTCCGGAGAAATCCGCGTCCGTTGCGGTCGTTTTGATCCTGACAATTATAAATTGCCTGGGCGTGCGCGCCGGGAGCGGCGTGCAGAGCCTCTTCATGGTGCTGCGAATCCTGGCGATTGCGATGATCGTGGCATGCGGCGTGTGGCTGATTTTCTGGGATCCGGCGGCCGCGGCGCATCCGGCGTGGCTGCCGCTGCTGGAGCGCCCGGTTTCATTTGACCTATTAACGGTGTTTGGCGCCGCGATGATTCCGGTGCTATTCGCGTATGGCGGATTCCAGACTTCTAATTACATTGCCAGCGAAATTCGCGAGCCGCGCAAGAATTTGCCGCGCGCGCTGCTGCTGGGAGTGGTGGGAGTGATTGCGCTGTACGTTTCCGCGAATTTTATTTACGTCGAGGCGCTTTCGCCCGCGGGACTGGCCGCGACTTCGACGCCCGCTTCCGAAGTGATGCGCCGCGCGCTGGGGTCGCTGGGCGGATTACTGATAGCGGTGACGATCGCAATTTCCACGCTGGGGTTTTTGAGTCAGGCGATGCTGACAAATCCGCGCGTGGCGTTTGCGATGGCGGAAGATGGAGTGCTGCCGCGCATTTTCGCGCGGCTGGAACCACGCACACGCGCGCCGATCGCCGCGATCGCGCTGCAGGGCGCCATCACCAGCGCCGCCGTGCTGCTGGGTACCTACGAACAAATCCTGAGCTATGTGGTGGTGATGGACTGGCTATTCTTCGGACTTTCGGCCAGCTGTCTTTTCGTTTTTCGCTGGCGCGACGCACACGGCGCGGCAAGTGCGGCGCAGATCAGCGAAGCGGAAGGACGAGGTAGCGGCGAATATCGTGTTCCGGGGCATCCCTGGACCACCGGAATATTTGTCATGGTGGCCACGTTAGTGGTTCTGAACACTATTTATAAATATCCGCGCAATGCCGGGGTGGCCCTGTGTATTCTTTTCGCTGGGGTTCCCGTCTATTTTCTTTTCCGCTGGCGCGCGAAGCGCCGGCCCGGCTCCGCACAAATCTAAACAAGCGATGAGTCCGCAACGACGCGAAATTCGGTCGGGCTATATTGAATGGGCGAAGCTGCGCTCGAAGGCTCGCTACAATTTAGCGGCGAGCGACGTGCTTCCGCTGCCGCTGGCGGAGCTGCACGCGCGCATCACGGATTTCGAAGTGACCGGGCCGGGGGGCTACGGTTACACGCCCTTGCTCGAAAAACTTTCCGCGAAATCCGGCGTTCCGGTGGAAAGCATCGTGCAGGCGCAAGGGACTTCTATGGCCAATCACCTGGCCACGGCCGCGTTGCTTGAGCCCGGAGATGAAGTACTGATCGAAGAGCCGTCCTACGAAGCGATCGTTTCCGCCGCGGAATACCTGGGAGCGAAAATCCGGCGCTTCCCGCGCAAATTCGAAGCGGGATTCCAGCTGGATCCACGGGAAGTGGAACGAAATATTTCGGCGCGCACGCGGCTGATTGTGATCACCAATCTGCACAACCCCAGCGGCGTGCGTTCGGCGGATGCCAAGCTGCGGATCGTGGGAGAGATTGCGCGCAGCCTCGGCGCGCACGTCCTGGTGGACGAGGTTTACCTGGAAGCGTGCTTCGATTCGCCGTGGCAAAGCGCCTACCTGCTAGGCCCCAATTTCGTGGTGACTGGAAGTTTGACGAAAGCCTACGGCCTTTCGGGATTGCGCTGCGGATGGATTTTCGCGGCGAAGCCGCTGGCGGAGCGCATGTGGCGGCTCAACGACCTGTTTGGCGTGATGCCTCCGCATCCCGCCGAATTGCTGAGCGTGCTGGCGTTCGAGCAGTTGCCGCAGATCGCCGCGCGCGCGAAACAATTGCTCGATACCAATCGTGCTTTGCTGAAGGCATTTTTCAATTCGCGCAAGGACCTGCTGGCGATCTGGCCCGAAGCCGGCACGATTGCGTTTCCACAGCTGATCAGCGGGCACGCCGAGGCTTTCTGCCAATTGCTGCGCGACAAATATGAAACGAGCGTGGTGCCCGGACGTTTTTTTGGAGCGCCGGAGCATTTCCGGCTGGGCGTGGGCGGGAAGACCGAAGAGGTGCGCGAAGGGCTTTCGCGCATCGGCGCGGCGCTCGATGAACTCGCCGCCAAGCGCTAATCTTCCGGCGGAGCGGCCTTTCTTCTGGCAGGCGATTTTTTGCGTGAAAGAATAATGTCCACCAGCGCCTGCGCGGCGCCCGTCAGCGGCCGGTCCTGCCTATAAACCAGGTAGAGTTTGCGTTCGATGCGCATCTGGCGAATCGTCAGCTCGCGCAAATCTCCGCGCGCCAGTTCGCCTTCCACGCACATGCGCGGCACAATCGCCACGCCCTTCTTCATTTCCACAAAGCGCTTGATGCTTTCGATGGTGGGCAGTTCCACTTCCATTCTCAGAGGCGTTTTGTGCTTGGCAAACATCTGCACCACGCGCTGGCGGTAAGGCGATTCCACAATATGCGCGACAAATATTTCCTCGCCGAGTGCGGTAACGTCCACTTCGCGGCGCTTGGCCAGCCTGTGGCCCGGCCACACCACCAGCACCAAGGCGTCGCGGTAAAACTCGGCCGTGGTGAGCTCGCGTTCCTCCGGCACGTAGGAAATCACGCCAATATCGAGCTGATGGTTCAAAAGCTCGCGCGGCACCTCGCGCGAAAACACCCGATGAACGCGCACCTGCACTCCGGGATGCAAGCGGCGGTAACGGTCGAGCGAGGGAAGCAGCGCATGGATAGAGCTTTCGTTGACTCCCAGCGACACCTGGCCGCGCTCGAGCCCGCGCAGCTCCCGCAAGCCCTTGCGAATCTCTTCGCGCATGTTCAACATGCGCTCGGCGTATTCCAGCAGCAGCACGCCAGCGTCCGTCAGGGTCCGGGCGCCCGAGCCGCGCACGAATAGGGGCTGGCCGACCCAGTCTTCCAGCTTGCGCATGGCGATGCTGACCGCCGGCTGCGTGCGGAAGAGCTTTTCCGCGGCGCGCGAGTAACTGCGTTCGTTTGCCACCATCTGAAACACCTGCAAAGCCGCCAAATCCACGGTGTGCACCTCCGGGCCCAACTGCCTGTATATAATTGTATAAGAGAGATTTATCGTACATGCAACAATTATAAATTGGACTCCTTGCGGCAGGCACGAAACACTGGTATTGCTCAAAGGAGCCTTCATGGAGCACGTCCACATTTTTGACACCACGCTGCGCGACGGGGAGCAATCTCCCGGCTTTTCGATGAACCGGGAAGAAAAGCTCCAACTAGCGCACCAGCTGGAAGAACTTGGCGTGGACGTGATCGAAGCGGGATTCCCGATCGCGTCGCCGGGCGACCTCGAAGCCGTTCGCGCAGTATCCGCGGAAATCAAGAACTGCCGGGTGGCCGCGCTAGCGCGCGCCCGCCAGGAAGACGTGGATGCCGCGTTGCGCGCCATCGAACCAGCAGCAAAGCCGCGCCTGCACATCTTTCTGGCCAGTTCCGATCTGCACCTCAAGCACAAGCTGCGCATTTCCCGCAGCGAGGCGCTCGAGCAAATCGCGACGATGGTTCGCTTCGGCGCGCAGAACTGCGAAGAAGTGGAATTTTCCGCCGAAGATGCCAGCCGCACGGATCTGGATTTCCTGCTCGAGGTGATTGGGGCAGCGGCCGCGGCCGGCGCCACCATCATCAATCTGCCGGACACCGTCGGCTACACCACGCCCGAAGAATATGGCGATATGTTCCGGTCGGCGCGCAAGCATCTCGCGGCCTATCCCAAAATTGTTTTCAGCGCGCATTGCCACAACGATCTGGGCCTGGCGGTTGCGAATTCGCTTGCGGCCATCGCAGCGGGTGCGCGGCAAGTGGAATGCACCATCAACGGCATCGGCGAGCGCGCCGGAAATGCTTCGCTGGAAGAAGTGGCCGTGGCGCTGCACGTGCGCAAGGGCCACTATTCCGTGGGCACGCGCATCTCACTGGAAAAGATCTATGCAACCAGCCGAATGCTTTCTGCGATCACCAGCATCAACGTGCCGCCAAATAAGGCGGTTGTCGGTGCGAACGCGTTTGCGCATGAGGCCGGCATCCATCAGGACGGCATTTTGAAAAACCCGCTGACCTACGAAATTATTTTGCCGGAAAAAGTCGGGGTTCCGGCGCGGCGCCTGGTCCTCGGCAAGCATTCCGGACGCAATGCCCTGCGCGCGCGCCTGGAAGAATTGGGCTACCCGACCACGGATGCGGAGCTGGGCGAATGCTACGTGATGGCGACCGCGCGCGCCGATGCGGCAAAGCAAGTGACGGATCGCGACCTGCTTTCGATTATTCACAAGGTCCGGCGCGGCCAAGGGCACGCGCCCGCGGGATCGGCCACCAGTGCAGCAGCCACTCGCTGACCTACGAATTATTAAAGTGATTGGAGACGACCATGGCTGGGGTAAGAAAGACGATTGCGGTGCTGCCGGGCGACGGGATTGGCCCGGAAGTTACACGCGCCGCGGTGCAAGTCCTGGAAGATTGCGCGAAATCATTCGAACACAGATTTGAATTCCGCGAGTTTGCTTTCGGAGGCGTGGCCATTGACCGCTTCGGAACGCCGCTGCCCGCCGAAACGCTGGCGGGGTGCCGCGCGGCGGATGCGATTTTGCTGGGAGCGATAGGCGGGCCGCAATGGGACGCGTTGCCGCTGGAAAAGCGGCCAGAAGCCGGATTGCTGGGCCTGCGCAAGGCGCTGGGCCTCTACATTAATTTGCGGCCGATTCATCTGCGCCCGGCGCTGCGCGGAATGTCTCCGCTGCGGCGCGAACGCATCAACGATTGCGATTTTGAAATCGTGCGCGAGTTGGCCGGGGACATTTATTTTGGCGCGCACGAATTGCACGGCGAGGGCAGCAACGCGCGCGCGCGCGATGTGGCCGAATATTCCGCCGCGGAAATCGAACGGATCGCGAAGTACGCCTTCGAACGCGCCACCACGCGCAGCCGCCGCGTGACGAGCGTGGATAAAGCCAATGTGCTGGCGACTTCCGCGCTGTGGCGGCAAACCGTCGAGCGCGTTTCGCGCAATTATCCGGACGTCACACTCGAACATCTCTACGTGGATAACGCCGCGATGCAGTTGCTGCTGCGTCCCATGCAATTTGACGTGATCCTCACCGGAAATCTTTTTGGCGATATTCTCAGCGACGAAGCCGCCGCGCTGGCCGGCTCCATCGGATTGATTCCTTCGATGAGCCGCGGCGCAGAAGGCCAGCCCGCGCTGTACGAGCCGATTCACGGCTCAGCTCCATCACTTGCGGGAAAAGATGTGGCTTGCCCGCTGGGCGCCATTTTCTCTGCGGTGCTGCTGTTGCGCGAATCTTTTGGGCTGGACCTGGAAGCGCAGTGGATTGAGGGCGCGATTGATCGCGTGCTCGATCACGGCTATCGCACAATTGATATCACGGAGACAGGGGCGCGGGTGCTGCGCAGCTCGGAATTCGTGGAACACATTCGCGCGGAATTGCACGACGCTTTGGTGCATTCAGAGCGCTACGGCTGGGGCGTATAGTCGAACATAGCGCGGCCTAGCGCGGCATTAAACCTTCCTGAGGACTAGGCAGCTGGCGATCATGTCGTGCAGCGCCTGCTTCTTTTCCGTGAATCCCGCCATGATGTAGCCGATGCAGAGCGGAATCAGTCCGGTAATCATCTTGGCAAAAAATCTTCCGCTGGCACGCGCAAAGGTGATGGGGCGTTCCTGCAGATCCGTGACGATCAATCCCAGCGCCATCTTTCCCAGCGTCCCCTGATACTGGGAGCTTTCCATCCACGCGTAATAAACCCAGGTAATCAGGAGTGAGAGCCCGCAGATCAAGAAAATGATCCCGATGAGAGCCGCAGGAACCGTAGAGTCTTCCACATTCATACCTTCGATCAGCGACCGGAAGTAGCCGACGCCCACAATTCCGACCAGCAGCAGAATGAAAACCCCGAACACAACGCCGACCAGGACACCGTCAATTATATATGCGAGAAAGCGCAGCCAGAATCCCGCGTACGGCATTGCCGGAACAATCGGGTGAGCGTATGGATTCATGGCACTTGGCACGGCATAGGCCGGGACGGCGCTCCCGGGGACCGCTGCAACAGTTGGCGCGGGCGAGCCTACGGCTGCGGGCCGGGGCAGCGCTCCAGTAGGCTGTCCGCACGCGCCGCAAAACGCCGTTCCGTCCGGCAGTTGGGTGCCGCATTTCGAACAGTACATAACGCTCCTGTTTGCGCCGAAAGCCGGCGGGAATTTTTCGGACTAAAGCTTGCGAATCACGAGTGTGCCGGCAATGATGTCGTGGAGCGCCTGTTTCTTTTCCGTGAACCCCGCCATGAGAAACCCAATCCCTATCGTCATTATGGAAATATAGCGCGCAAAATATCGCCCGGTTGCGCGACCGAAAGTAACACGAGTCCCCCTCAAGTCGGTGACTTCAAGCCCGAGCGCTTTTTTCCCGAGCGTCGCTTGCCACGCTGAGCTTTCCAGAAGCCCGTAGTAGAGCCATGTGAGCAAGATTACTAACCAGAATATTTTTTGCAAGTTCGCGAGCACCGGGATTAAATCTTCCATCGATGAAGGCGGATGATTGTGCAACATTTGACGAAGTCCTATGGATGCTGCGAAAGGCAACATGACGATCGAGGTAGCGAACTGTAAAACAATCCGGTCAATGATCCATGCGACGAAACGCAGCCAGAAACCGGCATATGCCACCGCGGGACGCGCGAGTGGCGGTTGAAAACCTGCTTGCGCGGGCAGAACGTATCCGGGCGTTGCCGCCCCCGGCGGCGCGGGTATCGCTGCAGCCGGTTGGCCGGCTGGAATCCCGCCCGTTGGCTGTCCGCAAGCATTGCAGAAGGCCGCACCATCCGGAACGTTTGCCCCGCACTTCGAACAGTACATCGCGCCTCCTCGCGGCCGCCGAGGCCGCGAATCCCAAGATGTTGCTGCGCATCGTAACCAAGGCTAAAGCGGCGGGTCAACATGCAAATCGCCGGGGTGGCGCGGGAACACGGTGCGGGGGAAGCGTTGCCGGGCGCGTGGGTTCTGGAATGTTGCCTGGCTGTCACGCCGTCGCTTACACTCGAAGAGTTCGTTCGTCAAAGCCAGCGGGAGACAACCATGCGAATTCATTTTACGAGGGCGGCAAAAATACTGGGCGGCGCGCTTTTCGCGCTGGGATTATTCGCCAGCGGCTATGTGGCGGGACAAAATCGGTTCAACCAGCCGAAAACGATCCTGCACGTGGTGGAATTGAAATGGAACCCGGCGGCCACCGACGCCGATAAGCAGCGCGCGATCGAAGGCATCAAGGACATGGCCGCAAAAATTCCCGGGATCAAGAACATCTGGATCAAAGGCGAACGCATGCAGCCCCGCGACTTTAATGCGGCATACGCCATCGAATTTCGCGATCGCGCCGCCGCCGATGCCTACGCCGAAAGCCCCGTGCATGCCGCCTGGGAAGTGCAATACGTTCCGCTGCGCGAGGCGAGCGTCTCGATACAAGTGACCAACCCCTAAAAGGGGTTTATCCCCGCAAGAATCCCCTGTTTCTTGGCCGTCGGCGGTGTTAGGCTGCGCTCACCGGCGTGCGACTCGGCGCGCGGTTCGCCACGCCCGGATGGTTTCCCGTCCCATTATTTTCCCAGGCCTAAAAATTTGAGCGCAGGAGGAACCACGGCCATGAAGAAACTCGTGTTGGCGATTGTGGCGGCGTATATCGTGCTGATGCTAACGAATTACTTGGTCCACAGCGTTTGGCTCATGAGCGATTACGCGGCGATCCCGGCCAGCCATCGGAGTATCGCGGGAATAATGCACCGTTTCTGGGCGATGGCCATCGGCCAGTTCTTTTTCGCGGCGATGTTTGCGTACATCTATACGCGCGGACGCGAGCGCAAACCTTGGCTCGTGCAGGGAATCCGCTACGGGATCATCATGACGTTTATGACGGTGGTGCCCTATTCGCTCAGCGAATATGTGGTGTACATCGTGCCGTACCAGCTGGCAATCAAATGGATGGTGGCCGGGGGAATCCAGCTGATTATTCTTGGCTTGGTGGTAGCCGGGATCTGCACCGAGCAAGCTGCGTAACCGAGCGGAACGACCGCTGCATCATTTTTTGCGGTTCTTGGTGAGTGTCGCGCGAAACTCGTCGAGAGCGAACATCTTCCGGAATTGACGATCCAATAAGCCGTCGGGCAACAATCGGCGCGCGATTACTCCCATTTTTGCGCGGCGCGTGACGGGATAGCGCGCTCGCGGCGGCGTTTCTTCGATCGCGCGCACGATCACACGAGCGCAATCCTCGGGCGTGTAACGCGCAGCCTTCTTCGTCTTTTCCCACGAACCGAAAAATTTCTGATAGATCGGGCCGTAAGGACTGCGCGGCGCGTTTTTGGCGTAGGCGGAAGAAAGCTCGGCCGCGTTGCGATTCATGTTGGTGGGGATGTAGCCGGGTTCGATCAGCGCCACGTGAATTCCAAATGGATAGAGCTCCATGCGCATGGCGTCGCTCACGGCTTCCACGGCGTGTTTGCTTGAACTGTAAGGCCCGAAGAGCGGCATTGCTATCTTCCCGGCGATCGAGCTCATGTTAATGATGCGTCCGTGGAGTGCCGCGCGCATGCCGGGCAGCACGCGCTGCGTCACGCGCACCAGGCCGAAGAAATTTGTCTCGAATTGTTTGCGGAGATCGCCGAGCGTGATTTCTTCCATCACCGCAACGATTCCGATTCCGGCGTTATTTACCAGCACTTCCACCGGACCTGCGGTGCGCTCGATCAGCGCGACCTCGCGCTCCACCGACGCGTCGTCGCATACGTCGAGTTCGATCGCTTCCAGCGGCAGCTTGCGCTCGCCTGCGAATTGTTGCAGCGCGGAGATGCGTTCGGCGTTGCGACCGCCTGCGAACACCCGATAGCCGCGCTCCGCCAGCATCACTGCGGCCGCACGGCCCAGTCCATCGGTCCCGCCGGTGACCAGCGCCACTCGGCCAGTGCGTGGCGCAGCGTTTGGAGTCATGGAGTTCCTCCTCATGCTGGAAACTTAGCGCAGAAAGTTGTTGTTGGCGAGCGCGCCTACAGCAGGGACGGTATTGACCCCGGCGCGCGATAGCGCACAATTGTCGCAGGAGGGTAGCGCATGATCAAAAAAGTAAAAGGCGGATACAAAGTGGTGTCAGAGAAGAAAGGAAAAAATCTCGGTGGCCCGTACAAGACGCGGGAAGAGGCGGAGAAGCGGCTGCGCCAGGTCGAGTTCTTCAAGCACAACAAGTAACTGAACGGGCGGCCCGCGAAAAGCCAGCTTACTTCCCGCGCCGGTTCGAATTTCCACAGAACGCGGTGAAATCCACAGAAGAACCGCGAAAAAATAAATCATAAATACTTGACGAAATTTGGAAAGTTGCTATACTCTCCTGATGTCGGCACAGGCCTGCAAAGGCGATTTCTGCGCTGACTGACCGGTTTCTGCCTTCTCATCCAGAGGTGAGTTTGGTTACAAACACCGGGTAGAGATAATTCGAGTTACGAGCACGTCCGCCCAAGAGGCCACGTAGTCTGGCCCGCAGGTTCGGCGGATCCGCCCGGCGCTCGTTGCCGGGTTTTTTATTGTCCGAAACAGTATTCGCGCCCTCGGCTCCAAACTGACGGCGCGCTCCCCCGGGAGGGGAGACGGTCCTATCGTAAGTTGTTGATAGGATTGAAGTTCTTTGACAACTGAAGGAAGCTGGCACTACGTTATGCGAGTTTCAAGTCTCGCATGGCGTAGTAAACCGCAAATTTTTTGCTCGAGAGTAGCGCAATGTGGAAAGGCGAATTTACTCCACGCGCGGTGCTGGTCTTCTGCATGAGTGATCATCCAGGGGCTGGCGATGGCGACGTGTTGGGTAAGTTTTATGGTTAAGCTACTAAGGGCGTACGGTGGATGCCTTGGCGCCAACAGACGACGAAGGACGTGGCAAGCTGCGATAAGCCTCGGGGAGCCGCAAGCAGGCTTTGATCCGGGGATTTCCGAATGGGGAAACCCATCCTGGTAAAACCAGGTTACGGCCGACTGAATACATAGGTCGGTGCGAGTCAACCCAGGGAAGTGAACCATCTCAGTACCTGGAGGAAAATAAATCAACGAGATTCCGAAAGTAGCGGCGAGCGAAATCGGAACAGCCCAAACCGGGGTATTTATATCCCGGGGTTGTAGGATCCCATAAGTAGAGTTACCAATCCGGAGGCTAGGTGAATCTGCTGGAAAGCAGGGTCAGAGAGGGTGAAAACCCCGTAGCCGAAAGCTTACCGGACTCGAAGGGATATCCTGAGTACCACGGGGCACGAGAAACCCAGTGGGAATCCGGGGAGACCACTCTCCAAGGCTAAATACTCGTTGGCGACCGATAGTGAACTAGTACCGTGAGGGAAAGGCGAAAAGCACCCCTGCGAGGGGAGTGAAATAGAACCTGAAACCGTATGCTTACAAGCAGTCAGAGGGCTATGCCGTGTCTTCGGATGCGGAAATGCCTGATGGCGTGCCTCTTGCTTAATGAGCCGGCTAGTTATTCTCACACGCAAGGTTAAGCGAAAGCGAGCCGTAGCGAAAGCGAGTCCGAATAGGGCGATGAGTGTGTGGGAATAGACGCGAAGCGGGATGATCTACCCTTGGCCAGGTTGAAGGTCGCTTAACCGCGACTGGAGGACCGAACCGGTGTGAGTTGAAAATCGCTCGGATGAGCTGAGGGTAGGGGTGAAAGGCTAATCAAATTCCGTGATAGCTCGTTCTCCCCGAAATGCCTTTAGGGGCAGCCTCGTATGATTTGCCACGGTGGTAGAGCACTGAATGGACTAGGGTCCCATCCAGGATACCGAATCCAATCAAACTCCGAATGCCGTGTACAACAGTACGGGAGTGAGACTACGGGGGATAAGCTCCGTGGTCGAGAGGGAAAGAACCCAGATCGCCAATTAAGGTCCCCAACTGCAGACTAAGTGGGAAAGGACGTGTGAGCGCACAGACAGCCAGGAGGTTGGCTTAGAAGCAGCCATCCTTTAAAGAAAGCGTAACAGCTCACTGGTCAAGTGTTCACGCACCGACAATCCAACGGGGCTAAGTCTGCGACCGAAATTGCGAAATTCTAGAGGCTTGATACTGGAGGCTAGAAGCTGGATGGAAAACAACGAAAAGCGGCCGATTAGAAGTTACCGTGATCTGAGAATTTATCAGCGCAGCTACGAATCCGCGCTGCAAGTTCATCGGTTTACGCTGAAGTTCCCCGCATTTGAACGCGGCGAACTTGGTTCACAACTTCGAAGATCCGCAACGTCAATTCCGATCAATATTGCCGAAGGATACGGAAGGAAGAAGTCATCGAATGATTTCAAGCGCTTCTTGGTAATCGCGCTTGGCTCATGCGACGAGACCTCTGTTCTTCTGGATTTCGCGCATGATCTGAATTACCTGGACGACAAAACTTATACCGACCTCAAAGGAAAATACGAAGAGATCGGCAGAGGGTTGAACAAGACGATCCAGGTTTGGCAGTAATCCAGATTCTAGTTTCGAGTTTCAAGCCTCTAGATTTGGTAGGGGAGCATTCTGTTGTGTTCGACGGTAGATCGAGAGAACTACTTGACGCAACGGAAGAGACTCTGCCGGCATAAGTAGCGATAAACACGATGAGAACTCGTGTCGCCGAAAGTCTAAGGTTTCCTGAGGAAGGTTAATCCGCTCAGGGTTAGGCGGGTCCTAAGGTGAGGCCGAGAGGCGTAACTGATGGACAGCAGGTCAACATTCCTGCCCCGCCATTTGAACGTTATACGATGGGGTGACGCAGAAGGATAGGGGAGTCGGGTGATGGATGTCCCGATGTCTCGGTGTAAGCCGGATCTCGCAGGAAAATCCACGAGGTCATTCAACGGTCAGACCGGGTCCGAGGCCACACGGCCGCAAAGTCTCTGATTTCACGCTGCCAGGAAAAACCTCTAAGGAGTTCAGATGGTGCCCGTACCTCAAACCGACACAGGTAGACAAGGTGAATATCCACAGGCGCTCGAGAGAACGCTGGCTCAGGAACTAGGCACATTAGCCCCGTAACTTCGGGAGAAGGGGTGCCCCGCTAGGGTTTATAGCCCGAGGGGGCCGCAGTGAAATGCGTTCGGCGACTGTTTAACAAAAACACAGCTCTCTGCTAAGTCGAATACGACGTATAGGGGGTGACGCCTGCCCGGTGCCGGAAGGTTAAAGGGAGGGCTTAGCTGCCGCAAGGTAGCGAAGGCCTGATCTGAAGCCCCGGTGAACGGCGGCCGTAACTATAACGGTCCTAAGGTTAGGTTCGCTAGCCTTAGTAAAACTGAACTATATGCGGGAAACTCCTCACACAGCCGTCCGGTACTCGCTCCGATCTAATCGGGGCAGTCAAAATCCGGCGGACATGGGGACAATCCGCAGGGAAGGCTCCTAAATGGAGAACCCTCAGAGACTTTACGTTCAGACGCATCCTGAGAAGCTAAATGCTCAATGGATCGTGGGGTTTGTTGACGGCGAAGGTTGTTTTTACGTCGGCATCAACCCACATCCAGAAATGACTTGCCAGTTTCAAGTGCTCCCCGAATTCACAGTCGTCCAACACCGACGGGACATTCAACTGCTTCACTCGCTGAAGAAATTCTTTGGGTGTGGAGTGGTTCGATCGAACCACGGTGAAAGGATGGCTTATCGAGTCCGGGGGTTGAATCACCTAAGCGAAAGGATCGTTCCCTTCTTTGAACAGCATCCGCTGAAATCAAAGAAGAGGGTCGACTTCGCGAGGTTTCGCAAGATTCTTCGCCTGATGTCTCAAGGTAAGCATCTGAGCCTACAAGGCATTGAAGAAATTAGAGCGATAGCTTCGACGATGAACACAGGATCCGTAAGATAAAGTCCATCTGCTCTGGAAACAGAATAGACAAGATGAGCGAAATTCCTTGTCGGGTAAGTTCCGACCTGCACGAATGGCGTACCGATCGAACGACTGTCTTGGCCAACGGCTCGGCGAATTTGTGGTTCCGGTGAAGACGCCGGATGCCCGCATCTAGACGGAAAGACCCCGTGCACCTTAACTGCACTCTGGTCATGATTAACGGTACTGCCTGCGTAGGATAGGTGGGAGCCTGGGATCTCCTGGTTTCGGCTGGGAGGGAGGCAACGGTGAAATACCACCCTGATAGTTCTGTCGCTCTAACTTACACCCCTAGACGGGGTGGAGGACACGGCCAGACGGGTAGTTTGACTGGGGCGGTCGCCTCCTAAATGGTAACGGAGGCGCTCAAAGCTCGGCTCAGGCGGATTGGAAACCCGCCGTGGAGTGCAAGAGCATAAGCCGGGTTGACTGCAAGACACACAGGTCGAGCAGGCACGAAAGTGGGATCTAGTGATCCGGTGGTTCTGCGTGGAAGGGCCATCGCTCAACGGATAAAAGGTACGCCGGGGATAACAGGCTGATCTAAGCCAAGAGTTCACATCGACGCTTAGGTTTGGCACCTCGATGTCGGCTCATCGCATCCTGGGGCTGTAGAAGGTCCCAAGGGTTAGGCTGTTCGCCTATTAAAGCGGTACGTGAGCTGGGTTCAGAACGTCGCGAGACAGTTCGGTCCCTATCTGGTGTGGGCGCAGGAAACTTGAGAGGAGCTGTCCCTAGTACGAGAGGACCGGGATGGACGGACCTCTTGTGATCGAGTTGTCACGCCCGTGGCATAGCTCGGTAGCGAAGTCCGGAAGAGATAATCGCTGAAAGCATCTAAGCGAGAAGCTCGCCTCGAGATAAGGTTTCCCAACCCTCCTGCGGGGGGGTAAGAAGGCCAGTCGAAGACTACGACTTTGATAGGCGGGAGGTGGAAGCGCAGTAATGCGTGTAGCTAACCCGTACTAATCGGCCGTTCGGCTTAACCATAAAACTTTCCTAAACCGTCGCCCCTAAAACAGGCGCGGAGGAAAGACGCACTTTTCGCATTGACTACGATCAAGCGAAAACGCGGTTTAACCAACTTCCTTCAGTTGCTCATCGAAACTCTAAATTTCGCGTTCGATCCGCGACGTTCGCGCCGCGCTTCGAATACCGATATTTCAGTTTCGATTACAAGTTTCCTGGTGGTCTTACCGCAAGGGTCACACCCGTTCCCATCCCGAACACGGAAGTTAAGCCTTGCCGGGCCGATGATACTGCGCTGGAAACGACGCGGGAACGTAGGTCACCGCCAGGATTAAAATTAAAAAGGCCGCAACGCCACAAAGCGTTCGCGGCCTTTTTTATTTTGGTTCAGAAAAGCGGGTTCGGACCGGCAATCCCCGGCCTGCGCCTCGCCGGTGTTATTGGCGCTTCAGCAGGCCGCGCGCGTTCATCCATTCTAAGAATCGGTCGGGCCACTCCGCTATCGGGCCCGTGTTACGGCTGCGCAGGCCAAATCCATGTCCGACTCCCGTGTAAATATGCAATTCCGCCGGCACGCCGGCGCGTCTTAGCGCGATATAAAGTTCCGGAAGACCCTGGGAGATGTCCGGCCGGTCCTCGTCACCGCACAGCAGAAACGCCGGCGGCGTATCCTTCGTTATGCTGAGATTAAAATCGGGTGGCAGACCGGGATAGACCAGCGCCTGAAAATCCGGCCGAGAACTTTCGCGGTCAATCGGATCCGGCGCGTCGGCGCGCCCCGCGTCAAAGTGCACGGCCGCGAGCCCGGCAATTTCTCCGCCGGCGGAAAAGCCCATGACACCCAGGCGATGCGGATCCACGCGCCATTCCGCGGCGCGGCTGCGAACCAAACGAATCGCGCGCTGCATATCCGGCAACGAGTCTCCCTCGATCGTGTAAGTCGAACCCGGCGCGCGCGCCAGCCTGTATTTCAAAATGAAGGCGGCGACGCCACGGTCGCTCAGCCATTGGGCGACGTTGTATCCTTCGTGGTCCATCCAAAGCTCCACGTGTCCGCCGCCCGGAGCGATGATCACCGCGGCTCCTGTCGCAGTCTCCTTCGACGGCGAGTACAGCGTAATCGAAGGTTGGTTCACGTTCGAAACAACGTGCTCGCCTTCAGGCGTCAGCCGCGTCGTTTCCGCGCCGGTCTTACCCTCCGACCCTGGCGCGCCGTTGGGCCACAGCAAAACAACCTCACGGTCGGCTGCCGCCAAGCCCAGGGCGAATATCACGAGCAGGGCCGCGAGACTTACACTTAAGCGATTCAGTCTTGTCGGCAATGTCTTTTCCATTTTCAAATCATTCAGGAACCAAGTTGCGCGTTTCATCTTACTCGCACTCCGCCGAGCTTCGGAACTTACGCCTCGTCACGATTTCGCGGCATAATGAGCGCCGCCGATTGCTGGCGGCGAAATCTTGGAAGCTCCACGACGATGGCCTCACAAGCTCAGAAATTTCTGGCGACGATTTACCAAATCTGGATGATGCGGCACGTAGACGTGCCCAACCAGATTTCGCGCACGCTCGCCAAGCAGCTTCAGACCCACGGTGGCGACAGCAGGAAACGCAAAATCGCACAGGTAGCGGCGCGCAATGCGACGAAGGTGACGACGCCCACGCGCCCAAAATACATCCCCGTAATCGCCATCGTGAATGGATGCACGGCGCGCGTCACACTGATGCCTGCCGGCGGCGGCCACTATCGCATCCAGCTCAATACCGCGCTGCGCAAAGCCGCTCGCGCAGACGTCGGCGACGTTGTAAGCGTTGAACTCCGACTGGACCTCGCGTCGCGAGAGCCCTCCGTCCCCGCCGACCTCCGCGCGGCGCTGAAGGAGCATCCCAAAGCGCGCCAGGCTTTCGCAGCGCTCACCACCGGACATCGCCGCCATTTCATCGCGTGGTTCGACTCCGCCAAAGGCACAGACACGCGCATCCGCCGGCTGGGCCAGGCCATTGACGTGCTGCTCGAACGCGCCGTGCTGCACTCTACGAAGCCGGCGCGAGGCCGCCGCAAATAATCCCGGCGGGATTTTCCCACCGCGCCAAAAACCTGGCCGGAAGTGTGTGCCCAAGCCGCATATCTGAGATATCGTAATCGCGACAGCCGTGTACGGGCAAAACATCCAACGCTCCGAGCCGATTATCCTGCTGCTGCTGGTGTGTGTAGTGGCGCTGGCATTGCTGGCGAAGCGTTGGAAGACGCCTTACCCGATCGTCCTGGTAATAGCCGGGTTGTTCTTGAGCCTTGTGCCGCGCATGCCGCACATTGAATTGAATCCGAAGGTCGTGTTTCTTTTCTTTCTTCCCCCGCTGCTTTTTTCTGCGGCGGCGCAGACTTCCTGGCGCGATTTCCGCTACAACCTCGTCAGCATTGCCATGTTGGCGCTAGGCCTGGTCAGTTTCACGATGTACGGCGTGGCGATTGCTTCGCGCTGGATACTTCCAAGTTTTACGTGGCAAATCGGATTGGTCCTCGGGGCCGTGGTATGCACCACCGACGCGATTGCGGCCACGTCCATCGGCCGTCGCCTGGGATTGCCGCAAAGAATCACGGACATAATCGAAGGGGAAAGCCTCGTCAACGACGCGAGTGGCCTGCTGGCTTTGCAGCTGGCCATTTCGATCGTGGTCACGGGCCGTACGCCGCCTTTCTCCGAACGCGCGGAGTTGCTCTTTTATCTGATCAGCAGCAGCATCGTAATCGGACTGGTGGTGGCGGTACTGGTTTCCTGGGCCGTGACCCGCATCGAAGACGCACCGATTGAAATCACGATCTCCGTTATCACGCCCTACGTCGTGTACCTCGCAGCGGAAAGCCTGCATTCTTCCGGCGTGCTGGCGACCGTGGCCTGCGGCATGTATCTCGGCCATCGCAGCTCGATTTTTTTCTCGACGCGAGCCCGCTTGCAGGGCGCTGCCGTGTGGGAAACGCTCACCTTCGTCTTGAACGGCATCGTCTTCATCCTCATCGGGCTGCAATTGCCTTACATCCTTGGTGACATCCGTTCGATGAGTTTTC
This sequence comes from uncultured Acidobacteriota bacterium, assembly GCA_963804655.1. GTDB lineage: Bacteria > Acidobacteriota > Terriglobia > Acidiferrales > UBA7541 > Palsa-295. The sequence goes on from CAWDRE010000011.1 coordinate 78,570, forward strand.
ACCGATTGCTGGTGACGGGCGGGTTGGTCAGCGCCGCTGTAATTTTGCTTCGATTGATCTGGGTTTTCCCCGGGGGTTGGACATCCAATTGGATTCGCAGGCGTTTACTGCATCAGCCGGAAGCGTTGCCCGATCCGCGCTATATTTTCGTGATTGGCTGGACGGGCATGCGCGGCGTGGTGGCGCTGGCCGCCGCGATTTCCCTGCCCAAGGTTCTGGGCGATGGCTCGCCGTTTCCGCAGCGCAACGTCATCATATTTCTCACGTTTTGCGTTATTTTCGTGACGCTCGTGTTTCAGGGGCTTTCCTTGCCGTTCCTCATTCGCCGGCTGGGCTTAGCGGGTGCAGTCGCGAGCAATCCCGAGGAAGAGCAAGCCCGCTACGCGATGATTGAAGCGGCGCTGGCGTATCTGGAGCACGCGCGCGACACGGACTTGGCTGAATTTAAGCCGGTGTACGAGGAATTAATCCGCGTGCAGCAGCATCATCTGAATCTCTTGCCGGGTAATCATGCCGTGGACACCGGCTACCGACCGCAGGATTACGATCGCTTTCGCGAAGTTTCGCGGCAAATCCGGGCCTTGCAACGCGCTGCCCTGCTGAATCTGCGTAATCACAATAAAATCAGTGACCAGGTGTTGCGGCGCCTGGAGCAGGAATTGGATCTCTTCGAGCTGAAGTTTGCGGACTCTCAATAAGGCATAGGGAAGGGTTCTCTGATGAAAATGCTTTGCGCGGCGTTCATCGCAACGTGCCTGGCAACCGTGAGCTTCGCGCAAACGAAGCCCGCGAGGACCAAAACAGGCGAGCCCGACCGGCTCGGCCTCACTTGCGCGCAAATTCTGCCGAAGAGCTCGCAAGACTGGATTCTCTATTTCATCGAGAAAGCGGAGCACGCAACCGGGGATAGTGAATCCGAAACGCTTCGCGCCATCGCCGCGTACGGTAAATGCTACGACGCGCGCACCAACCATCTCGCCGCGACTCTAGGCGCTGGCGGCAAAGGTCCCTTGATGGGGGCGCGCGGAAACTTTGGTGATTTTCAAAAGGCGCTGGATGTTTTCACGGTGAAGGCTCTTGCCGCAGCCGGCAAACAACCCGGTACTCCGGAAGCCGCTTATGCCGAGCTCTACGAAAAGCAGTTCCGCTATGAGTTTTACCAAAGCTATATGCCAAAAAGCTCAGCGACGCGCCCTCTAACCGACGACGAATCCGCCGAATTTTCAAAAGCCAAAAACCGCTTCGGCGAGCTGCTTGGCTTGCTGCCGGAAGATCAAGCACACATCGTGCATGCCGCCTTCAGCCAGATTTTCGTCAGCGGGGAGGTGAAAGACGTCACCAAACTGGAAATCTATCGCTACGGCATCTTCCTGCTGGAATCGCCGAAGGATAAGCCTTTCTCTCCGCCTCCGTTTTGACCGTCGTACCCAGTGTCTGCTAGTCTCAAACGTTCTTTTTCCTGGGAGAACGAAATGAAACTTAGGTCCGCTCTTGTACTCGCTGCCTTCGTGTGGGTTTTTAGCGCCGGCACATTGCCAGCGCAGGTAGACGAGACAACGAAGCAGCTCTCGCGCGACATTTTCCAGCAGCTTGTTGAAATCAATACCACCGATTCCGTGGGCAGCACCACGGTGGCGGCGGACGCGATGGCCAAACGCCTCCTCGACGCGGGTTTTCCCGCCGCTGACGTGCACGTCTTTGGACCGAACTCGCGCAAAGGCAACCTGGTGGCGCGCATTCACGGCACCGGCGCGCAAAAACCAATCCTCTTCATCTGCCATCTCGACGTGGTCGAAGCGCGCCGCGAAGACTGGTCCATGGATCCGTTCAAGTTGATCGAAAAAGACGGCTATTTCTACGGCCGCGGCACCGGCGACATCAAAGATGGCGACGCGTTTTTGGTCACCACGTTCATTCGCCTGAAGCAGGAGAATTACAAACCCGATCGCGACTTGATCCTCGCGCTCACCGCCGATGAAGAAGGCGGCACCTCCAACGGCGTGGACTGGCTGATTAAGAATCATCGCGATCTGATCGAAGCGGAGTACGTCATCAATCCGGACGCCGGCGACTTCGAACTCGATAACGGCAAGCGCATCCTCATCGGCATCCAGGCCAGCGAAAAGCTCTATCAGGATTATAATCTGAAGGTCACCAATCCCGGAGGGCACAGTTCGCTGCCCACTTCTGAAAACGCCATCTACGAACTCGCCGAGGGCCTTACGCGCCTGGAGCACTACCAATTTCCCTTCGAGCTCAATGAAGTGATGCGCACGTATTTTGCGCGCGAGGCAGACATTGTCGGCGGGCAACTCGGCGCGGACATGAAAGCCATCCTGCAGGATCCGCCCGATTCAGCGGCGCTCGCACGGCTTTCCGCGATTCCGTTTTACAACGCTCGCCTGCGCACCACCTGCGTTGCCACGCGCCTGGAAGGCGGCCACGCCAATAACGCCCTGCCCGGGATGGCGCGCGCCAACGTGAATTGCCGCATCATGCCGGGCCATTCACCCGACGAAATTCAAGCCACGCTCGTGAAGGTTCTCGACAATCCGGCAATTGTGGTCACTCACGCTACGGGCCTGGCTTCCAGCGGCATTCCCAACCCGCCTTCGCCGCTGCGGCCGGATTTGATGAGTGCGCTGCAAAAAGTGACCAACGAAATGTGGCCCGGCGTGCCCATCGTCCCGGTGATGGACGCTGGAGCGAGCGACGGCGCCATTGCGCGCGCCGCGGGACTCCCCACCTACGGGCTCCCCGGATTATTCATGGACTTGGATGACGACCGGTCGCACGGCCGCGACGAGCGCATTCGCGTCACTTCGTTCTACGATGGCGTGGATTTCTATTACCGGCTGGTCAAGGCTCTTTCATCTCCGCAGTAATCGGCGCACAAAAAGGACAACGGCAATGGGTTTACTGCGGCGCGGAATTCTGATGGCTTCGCAAAGCCCGTGGATGCGCGAACACGCGCCGCGTTACGGATTTATGCGTCGCACGGTCACTCGTTTCATGCCTGGTGAGGATGTGCAGGACGCGCTGGCCGCCGCGCGCACCCTCGCCTCCAACGGTATTCGATCCGTCTTTACTCACTTGGGAGAAAATATCACCGACCGCGCCGAAGCTGCTGACGTCACGCAACACTACCTCGACGTCACCAATCGCATCCTTACCGCGCAGCTTCCCAGCGAGATTTCCGTGAAACTCACGCAGCTGGGCCTCGATCTCGACGCCAAATTCTGTTACGAAAATCTTTCGGCGCTCATCGAAAACACCCCGCCCGATAAAGTTCTCTGGATAGACATGGAGCAAAGCCCGTACGTGGACGCAACCCTTGAGCTGTATCGTCGCGCGCGAACCAGCCATGCCAACGTCGGCATCTGCCTGCAGGCCTATCTCTACCGCACCGAAAAAGATTTGGACACCCTGATTCCGATGGGCGCCGCGATCCGCCTGGTTAAAGGCGCCTACAACGAGCCGGCGGAGATTGCTTATCCCGTGAAGAAAGACGTGGACGAAAATTATCTTCACCTCGTGCAGCGCCTCCTGAGTCCCGAGGCCCGCCGCGCGCGCGTGCGCGCCGCGATCGCCACTCACGATCGCTCTTTGATCGCGAAAATCACGGAATGGGCGACGTCCCAGGGCGTTCCGAAAACGGAGCTCGAATTCCAGATGCTTTACGGCATTCAGCGCGCCGAGCAATTGCGCCTGGTGCAGGCCGGCTATCGCTCGGGCGTATTGATCGCCTATGGCTCATTCTGGTATCCGTGGTTCATGCGGCGGCTCGCCGAGCGGCCCGCCAACGTTTTATTCCTCGCGCGTAACTTTTTCTCGAATTAGACGTTAGAATAGGTCACCCAGCCTTCATCGTCAGGAAGATGCCTCCATGCCACAAGTGCCGTTACAACTCGGCGTCATCGGTCAAATCGCCGTTCCGGTCACCAATCTCGAGCGCGCCGTGCCGTTCTACCGCGATACCCTTGGACTAAAATTCCTGTTCCAGGTTCCCAATCTCGCTTTTTTCGATTGTGCCGGCGTCCGCCTGATGCTGGACGTTCCTCAGGATGGCTCCGGCGAGCGGGGCAGCTCCGTCATTTATTTCAAAGTGGACGACATCAACAACGCGCACGAGACACTTGTCGCGCGCGGCGCCGTCTTCGTCGAAAAACCTCACCTCATCGCCAAAATGCCCGACCACGATCTGTGGATGGCCTTCTTCCGCGACCCCGACGATAATCTCCTCGCACTTATGAGCGAAGTCCGTCCGGCCTCGAGCGACTGAATCCTCCGACTGCCTGGTGACAACGGTGTGAGCAAATCCAGGCACGAGCAATTCATGCGCGGCAAAGGTTGTAGCGCCGGCCTGCCTGCCGGCAGGTAGGCGTCCCGCCGGCTCTTCAAATTTTGTTTTGCGGGAAGCCCTGCTGAAAAACTGCGGGCCTTCGCCATTTCGCATTCGCGAAGGAGTCTAGCGGGTCTTTTCGTCTCTTTCTACTTTGCCGTCGCGTAGCCGGATCACGCGATGCGCGTGCGCCGCGATGTCCGACTCGTGGGTCACCAAAATGATGGTGTTTCCTTGTTCGTGCAGGCGCGCGAACAAAGCCATAATCTCTTCGCCCGTTTGCGAATCCAGGTTTCCCGTCGGTTCATCCGCCAGCAAAATCGAAGGATTATTCACCAGGGCGCGCGCAATGGCGACGCGCTGGCGCTGTCCGCCGGAAAGCTCGTTGGGCTTGTGCATCATGCGCTCGGCCAGATCCACCTGGCTGAGCGCTTTTTTCGCGCGCGCCAGGCGCTCCTCGGAGGCCGTGCCGTTGTAAATCATGGGGAGTTCCACATTGTGCAGCGCGGTAGCACGAGGCAATAAGTTGAACGTCTGAAAAACGAAGCCAATCTCTTTGTTGCGGATGTAAGCGAGTTCGTCGTCGTCCAACTGGCTCACCAGCCTGCCCGCCAGCCAGTAACTTCCTTTCGTCGGGGTATCCAGGCAGCCAATCAAATTCATCAGCGTGGATTTTCCCGAACCGGAAGGGCCCATGATGGCGACGTATTCGCCTTTGTGGATCTCGATGTTCACGCCGCGCAAAGCATGCAGTTGCTCGGCGCCCATTTCGTAAGTCTTCCACAGGTCTTCGGTCTGAATTACGATGCCCGTGTCAACGAGGTCCTGCCGGTAACCTTGCGGGGCGCTGACGTCTTCCACGGCCATGGGCATGTGCTCCTCGATCTCCTCGCCTAGGTTACCGAATCTTCGCGTTTCGGCGCCGAATTATCTACTTTCACGCTGGCGCCGGGTCGCAGCGTGCGCAGCGCTTTGTAGCTACCGATTACGATCTCGTCGCCATCTTTCAGTCCGCTGCTGATCTCAATGTTCGTGACGCCGGTAATTCCCGTCTGCACCGGGACAAATTCCGCTTTCTTGCCGCGCACCACGAAGACGCCTTGCACATCAATCTTCTGTTGCGGATCGCCGGTCGCCAAGGGCTTCGAGGCTGCCAGCGTGACGTTTCCGCCGTGCGCTTTCTCCGCCTCTTCAATATCCGCTTTCGTACGCACAGCCAGCGCCTGAATGGGAATCGTCAACACGCCCTTCTTCTGTGCAGTTTGAATCTTGGCGCTCGCGGAAAGTCCCGGCCGCAGCAGAGGCGGCGGGTTGTCCAGCGTTACTACCACCTTGAAATCGCGCGCTTCCTGGGTATTCGCCGTAGTTTGCGTCGTGGCCGCCAGTCCCGAAGAGCGCAGGATCGCTTCATCGCCTACCTGCGTGACGTGACCCTTGAAGGTTTTTCCGGGCAGCGCGTCAATCGAAACGTCCGCCACGTCGCCGTCGCGCACGTTGGTGATGTCCGTCTCGTCCACTTTCACTTCCGCGCCCACCACGCTCATGTCCGAAATCGTCATCAGCATGCTGCCTTCGGAATTCTGGATGCCGGGCACCACGTTTTCTCCCACGCGCACCGCGATATAACTCACGATTCCATCAATGGGCGCCACATATGTGGTTTTGCGCAGCACGTCCTTGGTATGTTTTAACACCGCGCTGGCCTGGTCCAGATTGAAGCGCGATTGCTCGCGCGCCGCGCGGCTCTGATCCACTTGCGCCTTGGCGGCGTTCAACCCCGCCACTGCGCCGTCGTAGGTCGCCTTCGTCGCATCGTAATCGGATTTGGCGATCAGCTGTTCCTTGTAGAGCTGCTGGCTCCGCTGCCAGTCGAATCGGGCTTTTTCCAGGTCCGCTTGGCGCTGCGCCAAGGTGGCCACCGCCGAATCGTAACCGGCGGAAGCGGCGCGCATTCCCGCGTCCGCGGAATCAATCGTGGCTTCCTGCGCCGCCACGTCCGCGCCCGGCTGAATGTTCTCCAGCTTCAGCAGCACGTCGCCCTTCTTTACTTGATCGCCCTCTTTCACCACGATGTCCGTGATCTTACCGATTCCTTCGCCTTCCACGTTGGTGTAATTCCTCGGCCGTATCTCTCCCGAGGCGGTCACGATAGACGTGAGATCTTCCTTCACCACCCGGCCCGTTTGCACGGTCACCACGCCCTTATTCACCTGGTACACGCTGAACCAGGAAATTCCCACCAGCACGAACACCGCGCCCGCGCCGATTCCGACTTTTTGCCATGTTTTCATTGCTTTAACCCTTAGACCCCCGCCTCGCAGGGTGACAATCGCCCCACAGCTCCGTTAATGGATACGTGCCGATGGCACAAAATGTTTCTCGATTAGACGCACGTGCGGACAGAAGGGCAGGCCCACCTACGATATTTCGGAGAGTTCGTTGCCGCTATGCCGTTAGACCCTCCGTCCGAGCCACAACTCACTAAAGCACGCAGAACTCCATTGTAATTCGATTTCCGTGGGAAAGAAACTGGCGTTTTGCCGTTGCAACGGCATTCGCGCGAGACACAATCCGCGTAGTTCGGCGCAAAATTCACGTCAGTCCTAGTACCGAAAGCTCGCGTAAGTCGTGATTTGCTAATACATTAATCCGTAGAATATTGATTCGGTTTTCCGTATATCCACAGACCGCATGCTTCATTAATCCACCACAACAATCGTTTTGTGCTGCAAACAGTGCACTTACACATCCGCTCGCGACTATCGAGATTGGTATGTGGCATGCAAAGCTTGCAGCAGCTGTGTCCTGAGCTTTTGTTTTAAGTCTCCTGGGGGCGGGAGGACTTTGAACATGCGCTGCACTCCACTCCGCATTTCCCTTTCGATTTTCCACCGAGTATCTGTGCATTGCAGTTGCTACGCCCTCGGCTTTCCCGCTTTTGCCGGATAAATACCTCGGACCGTGAAAATCAAAAGCAAGGAGGACGTTACCGTGATTTCTCTCTTTAAAAAAAGTGCAATCGGAATCGTGCTGACAGCCGCGCTATTCGTTCTGGCGCTGGCACCCGTAAACTGGGCGGCGATGGCAGCCCAGGTCGTCAACGGCAGCTTATCCGGCACGGTGGTGGACCCCACTGGTGCGGTAGTGCCGGACGTGCAGATTACGGCAACAAACTCGGAGACTCAGCAGCAGTTCAAATCAAAGTCGGACTCGGCCGGCATATTCCGCCTCAGCCTTTTGCCGGTAGGGATCTACAATATCGAGTTCACCAAGCCGGGGTTCTCCAAACTGGCGATGGGCAAGGTCGCGGTTTCCGCTGGAGCGGACCGCGGTCTCGGTAATGTTACGATTACGCTCGGTCCGGCGAGCACCACTGTCGAAGTAACCTCCGCACCGCCACTGATAGAAAGCACCGAAGCCCAGGTTTCCACCACCTTCACCACTCAGGAGCTCGCTACGTTTCCGGCGATCTCAGCGAACCAAGGCTTGGACTATCTCGCGCTGCAAATTCCAGGCGTCTCCGCCTCGCGCGACAACAACTTCTCCAACACGAACGGTGTCGGAATTACGGTGGACGGAGTTCGTGGCCGAAACAACGACCAGGAAATTGACGGCCAGAACAATAACGATAATTCCGTGGCCGGCCCGTCGCTTTTCCTCTCCAATCCCGACTTCGTTCAGGAGTACCAGATTACTACCAACAATTTCGAGCCTGAATACGGTCGGAACTCGGGATCGGTGATCAACCTGATCACCCCGGTGGGGACGAACAAATGGCACGGAACGATCAAAGCCGCGGAGAGTAATTCCGTGCTAACCACGCTGAATAACTTCCAGAGCAATCCAATTTTCGGCGAGAATCTTACGCAACCGCCCTGGTTTAACAACATTTTCACCTCGACTACCATCGGCGGCCCGGTTGTGAAAGATCACGTCTTCCTGTTCGGCGGTTTTGACAACCAGACGATCGAGTCTCGATCGCTGGACGTATCCTCGGGCGACGCGCTGACGCCCACTGGGCTGGGTGAACTGGCAAGCTGCTATCCCAATAGCGATAGCGTAGCGGCGATGCAGGCGCACGGCCCGTTCGCAATCGGCGGCGGAAGCCCCACCGTAACGGGCGCCACAAACATTACCTTGGTGGGTCCTGACGGCATGACTCCCTGCACCGTAGAAGTGGGAGGGGTCACGCGCTCCCTCGGCACTCCTTACCATGAGTATGATTTCGTTACTCGCGGTGATTTTGTGTATGGCAAGGATCGCGTTTACGCGCGCTATCTGTTCAACAAATCCACTGGCGTTGACTACGATGACGGCGGCTCAGCGGCGGCCGGTTATCCCTATAGCGTTCCGGCGCTTTCCCAGGCCGCGCTGCTCGGCTGGACCCGCTCGATCACTAATTCGATGACCAACGAGTTGCGTGTCGGCTACACGCGCTTGAACGTCACGTTTGGCGGCAACAACATCGGCAACACCATCCCCTTGAGCACCGGCCTGCCCGAGGCGCTTTCACATTGGTCGTTCGGGAACTTTAATTGCGTTCTTTCCGACGCACAATGCACCGCGAACGACGCCGCGACTTCCACCCCACTTTCGGCGATCGGACCTCCGACCAACCTTCCCCAAGGCCGAATTGTTAATACGTACCAGATTCAGGACAACTGGAGTTGGGTGCACGGCAAGCACCAGTGGAACGCCGGCGTCAACTTCACCGATCAGCGTTCGCCAAATATTTTCCTTCCGGACCTGAACGGGGCATATAGTTTCCAATCGTTCACGGCGCCGGCGGGCGGCTTCGTCAGCAAAAACGCCGCAGGAACCACCGTGTGCTCACTGCCGGGCGGAGCGGTGCTTGATTCGCTCAGCGCCTTCGCCTGCGACATTCCCTCCAACATTACGGCTGCCACGGGCAACTACACGCTGGATTTCAGTGAAAAGGACGTATTTCTCTATGTCGGTGACGACTACAAGCTCACTCCCAGCCTTACGTTAAACCTCGGCCTCACCTGGAGCTACTTTGGCCAGCCCGCGGACCTGTTCCATAATCTCGACAGCGAATCGCAGAGCGGGGACAATCCGCTTTGGGATCCCACGCTTCCGACCTCGGTCACCGTCTTTCCCAAGATTCCGACAAATAAGACGGACTTTGGGCCGGGAATCGGTTTCGCTTATTCCCCGCATTTCGGTCCCTTCAGTGACGGGAAGACCGTATTTCGCGGCGGGTATCGTCTAGCCTACGACCCGTCGTACTACAACATCTATTTGAACGTCGCGACCTCCGCTCCGCAGGTTCTTCTGCAAACGTTGGGCGGGGCCGCGGCCAACACATCGCCGCTGGTAGCGGATCCCATCGGCACAAACGTTCGAGCACAACTGACGGCCTCCGGCGTTCTGTCGCTCGGCACTCAAGATCCGAGATTTTTCAACCAGACCACCGTCACACCCCATTTCAAACCAGACGGCGTGCATAGCTGGTCATTCGGAATCCAGCACCAGCTAACGAACAGCGTTGCCGTTGAGGCTCGTTACGTCGGCAACCACGGCTACAACCTCTTCCAGTCCGTGAATGCCAACCCTTACATTGCGGATCTCGCGGCGGAATTCCCGAACGAGATCCCCAGTGGCGTAACCCCCTGCACGGACATGACCGCTCCAGGTTTCGGCCGCGTGAACTGCAGCACCGGTCTGGTCCGCGAACGGACCAACACCGCTTACTCGGACTACAACGGCTTGCAGCTGGAGTTCCGCTCCACGCAGCTGTTCCATCAGTTGACGCTGCACTCCAACTACACCTATAGCAAGACCACCGACAACGCCAGCGAGATTTTCAGCACCTTCGGCGGCGCGACAACTTACGCTTTCTCTCAGAATCCCTTCAATTACACGGGCCAGGAACACGGCCTCTCCGGTTTGGATTACCCCAACACCTGGACGCTGAACTTCGTCGAGCAGATACCTATCTTTAATCATCGCGAGGACTGGATGGGGCATTTGCTGGGTGGCTGGATCCTCTCCGGAACCTACATCATCCAGTCAGGACAAACCTACACGCCCAACCAGCTGTACTTCGGAACGTACTCCGGCGCGGTGGGCCAGGACACCGACTTCGATGCCTCTTTTATCGGCTCCTACGAAACGTTCCGGCCGTTCTTGAGTAACCCCGGCGCTCCCTTGACCAGCATCGGTGTTTACGCGGGTGACGCGTGCAGCTTCTTCGGGGCTGCTTGCACCCTCTCACCAGACAGCTTGATCGATTTCACGGCTGTCAACACTACTGGCACGGTGACGCCCGTCACGGGCAAGCAGGTGCGCTTCATCATGAACGGCGGAGAAGCGCAGTCCATTTACGGAACTCCTTGGGGCACCGCCGGACGGAACAGTCTGCGCGATTATCACACCAATGTAGGGAACTTCTCGGTGATCAAGCGTTTCAAGATCAACGATCGCTCCCACGTGGAATTTCGCACAGACTTCCTGAACGTCTTCAACCATCCCAACTATCAGAGCGTAGATCCGATCCTGGAAGACGCGGGCTATTCCGGCGCCTATACTGGCTTCGGCATACCGCAATACACTCCGAGCAACCCGTACACGTCGCCCACTGGGTCTGCCAACCGGGCGATTGTGTTTGGTCTGAAGATCGTTTACTAGCTGGAATCGAAAGTTGCAAAGGGGGCCGGGGCTAACCGCTTCGGCCCTTTTTGTTTCTGCGCGCCATGCCCGGAGTTCGTTCAGCTATCCACATATCCGGGCCCGTCGTAGTCGCATGCCTGCCACGTCCTGGGGTAGCCTCCGGGCTCCCCAATTTGTTTCCTTTTTGGGGCTTCCCGTCATATTCCCCTGTACCTCGCAAGCAACCCCGCGCCTCGAACCTGATTCATAGTCTCCATAACCCGTGCGGCCACCGTGGGGAAACTCCCGTTGACCTGTACCTGTGGACAGGTTAAGATTTCCGGCCTCGGGGCAAGGGCGTATAAACTATGCGTTTTGGGGTGAAGGTGTTTCTTTTCGCCGTTCTAGCCGGCGGATTGGTGTGCGTGCCTGGCACCTTTGCTCAGGGTGAAGCGCAGCAAACCCAACCAACTCAACAGCCGGACCAAACCGACAAAAAAACCGCCAAGCAAGCCGCCAAGCAGCGTTCCAAACGCGATAAAGACCTCTTCAACGAACTCGATTCCCAATATAAGAAATGGCTCAATGAGGACGTGATTTACATCATTTCCCCGGAAGAGCGCAGCGCCTTTCTGCACCTGCAGACCAACGAGGAGCGCGAACAATTCATCGAAGCCTTCTGGCAACGCCGCAATCCTGACCCCGACTCCGCCGAAAATACCTTCAAAGAAGAGCACTATCGCCGCATCGCTTACACCAACGAGCATTTTTCGTCCGGCATCCCCGGCTGGAAAACGGATCGCGGCCGCATTTACATCATGTGGGGCCCTCCGGATGAAATTCAGTCACATCCCTCTGGCGGAAGTTACGAACGCCCGGCGGAAGAGGGCGGCGGCGAAACTTCTACATATCCGTTCGAAGATTGGCGCTACCGCTACCTGGAAGGAATTGGCGAAAACGTCGAACTGGAATTCGTGGACCCTTCGATGAGCGGCGAGTATCACCTGACCATGGACCCCAGCGAAAAGGACGCATTGACCTACGTTCCTGGCGCCGGCCTTACCGAGATGGAATCCATGGGCCTTTCCAGCAAGACGGCCCGGTTTAACAATACGGACGGCACGCACATGGCCGCGCCCCTGGGCCAGCTTCCGGAAACCATGCAGGAATTCTCGCGCCTCGAACTCTACGCGAAAATCCAGCAAGCTCCGCCTGTGAAGTTTAAGGATTTGGAAGCGGTCGTCACGTCGCGGCTGGTCCGCGATCAGATCAAATTTCAGTACCGCACCGATTTCCTGCGCATCACCTCGGACACGGTTCTCGTCCCGATCACCATTCAAATCCCCACGCGCCAGTTGAGCTTCCAGGAAAAAAATGGAGTGGACTCCGCCTCCGTGAATCTCTTCGGCAGAGTCACCAGCCTCAGCGGCCGCATCGTGAACACCTTTGAAGACAACGTTCGCCGCGACGTGCCCGCAGCGCTGCTGCAGCAGTCGCTCGGAACGGCTTCGATTTACCAAAAGGCGATTCCGCTGACTCCCGGCCTCTATCGCCTGGACATCGTGCTGAAAGACACCAACAACGGCAATGTGGGCGTAGTGAATACCCGCCTCGCCGTGCCGCGCTTTGAAGACGATAGCCTCTCTTCCAGCACCTTGATTCTCGCGGACGAAATATTGCGCGTTTCCTCCAAGGACATCGGCTTGGGCCAGTTCGTTCTCGGGGACGTGAAAGTCCGCCCGCGCATTGACGCTTCCTTCGCATCCAGCGATCGCATGGGCGTTTTCCTGCAGGTTTATAACCTGAAAGTTGACGACAAGACGCACAAACCAGACGCCACCGTGCAATACCGCGTAATCAAAGACAAGGAAACCGATCCCGTGCTCAAGTTTGACCTGGGCGACGACAAGCTGCCCGAGCACGGTGAAGAACTGACGCTGGAAAACGTCATCACGCTCGGCTCGCTGTCGCCGGGAAAATACAAACTGGAAGTTGCCGTCACCGACAACTTGGCCAAGAAAACCATCACCCCGGTGACCGAATTTACCGTTCGCGCCGCCGGCTCGCCGCAGCCAACGCAAGGGAGGTAACGCTCCGTGAATCGCCCGCTGATTCGCGCTATGGGCCTGGGGATATTGCTAAGCCTGGTCTTGTGCGCGATTGCGGCGCCGCTTGCTGCCGCGCCAAACTCGGGCAAGATCACGGGCTTGGTGGTTGATTCCACCGGCACCCCGCAGATGGGCGCCACCGTCGTGATTACCGCCGACCAGCTCGTGAGCAATTTGTCCTTCCAGTTGCTTACCAATGATCGCGGGCGGTTTTCCAGCGTCACGCTTCCCGCCGGCCTTTATTCCGTGAAAGTGACTTTGGCGGGCTTTCTGCCGGCCGTCGAGCAGGATATTCAAGTGAGTAATCAGCACACCACCTTGCTCGAAATCGTGCTCGGCTCGGTCTTCACTTCCTTCGAAAAATTGCGCCGCCAGCCCGATCAACAAGTTTCCTCCGACGAATGGAGTTGGGTGTTGCGCGCATCCGCCGCCACGCGGCCTGTGTTGCGCTGGCAAGATGGCGACGTGGTGCTCGGCGCTCGCCCGAACCACTTCGACAATCCGCAGAGCCAGCAAGACCGCACCCGTGTGGAATTTTCGTCCGGCTCGGATCATCCCGGTTCTATCTCCAACGTAGCGGACTCACCCGGCACGGCCTTCGCCTACGATTACGGCCTCGGAGACTTGGGCAGTCTTTTGATGGCGGGTCAGTTCAGTTATTCGGGCACTTCGGAAGCGGGTGGGTTCGTCACGCAATGGCTGCCGGCCGGCGATTCGGCCGTCGGCGGAGTAACCACTCTCTTGATGCGTGAATCAAGGCTGGGTGAGGATGGCCCCAGCTTCCGCGGCATGCGCCTTTCTCATGATGGGGCCTTCCAAATGGGCGATCACGTCAGCATCCGCTACGGCGCCGATTTTATCGCAGCCGGCCTGCAGGGAACCACCACCAGTATGCGTCCTCGCACTGAACTGGCTCTGCGCTTCAGTCCCTCTTGGATGGCCTCGGTGTTGGTAACCACCAACACTTGGCAGGATTCTGCCGGCGCTCCCGGAGATTTGCAGTCCACCCTGAATCAGTTGGATGCGTTCCCAACGCTCCTGCTTCGCGGCGGGCGTCCTATCCTCGAAGATAATATGCATGAGGAACTTGCCGTCGAACATGACCTGGGCAAGAAAGCCAGCATCACCGCGGCCGTCTTTCACGATCGCTCCGCCAACACCGCGGTCTTCGGACGCGGAAATGTTTCCGGGCCCGACTATCTGCCCGATTATTTTTCGGACGTCTTTGCTTATGACGCCGGCGAGCTGAGTTCCATGGGCGCGCGGCTGGTGTACCAGCAGAAAATCTCCGGCAATCTCGATATGACGATGATCTACGCCTACGGCGGCGTACTGGCGCCGAACGAGAGTCCCGTCGAGGCCGCGCTGCGCAACGAACTCAACACGCAATACCGCAGCAGCGCCGCAGCGCGCTTTACCGCAAAGATCCCGCGCACCGGCACCAAAATCGTTTCCGGTTACAAATGGATCAGTGGGTCAGCCGTCTCCCAGCAAGATCCCTACGGGGAGTCCATTTACCACCTCGACCCCTATTTGAGCATCCAGATCCGCCAGAAGCTCCCCGGCTTCATCCCCGGACACGCGGAGATTCTCGCCGACTGCGGCAACTTGCTGGCTCAGGGATACGTCACGCTCGCTACCAGCGACGGCCAGGTGGTCTTGGTGCCGACGTACCGGTTCTTCCGAGGCGGTCTCAGCTTCCAGTTTTAGGTAATACACTCCATACGGTAATCGGTACGGTATCTTCCACAAATGGGATACGCCCCTTTTGGGGTTGGGGGTATCGCTGTAATCATAAGAAAATAAGTTGGTTATAGAAATTGGAATCTGTGATTCGCTGGAACCCGACGTGCTAACATAAGTGGTTCGAAGGATTATTGGTGTGCTTGTATGAACGATAGCTTGCGAATGCGGCTGGGGGCGGTTGTTCTGGCTCTCCTCACGTTGGCGGCCGTCGTTTTCGCCGTTCTCAACTTCCAGCAGCGTTCCAGCTTCATTCTTCCCGATGATGGCGTCACCTGGATGGATTCTGCGCAGGGCGTCACTGCCTGGCACGTCGTCGCCAACTCCCCCGGCGCGAAAGCAGGCATCAAAGAGGGCGACATCGTCGAAACCGTCCGCGGCATGTCCATCCACCGCGCCACGGATGTCACGCGCGTGCTCTTCCACGTCGGCCCTTGGGCCGAAATCCGCTACGAACTGCGCCGCGACGGCCGCACCTTCGAAACGCCCTTGGTCACCGCGCCGCAGGAAAATCCCACATCCATCGAAAACTATCTGCGCATCACCGCGCTGCTGTACTTGTTCATCGGCTTGTTCATCTTCGTGCGCCGCTGGAACGCGCCGCGCGCGATACATTTCTACGTTTTCTGCCTGGTCTCCTTCGTCCTGTACAGCTTTCATTACAGCGGCAAGTTGAATTCCTTCGACTGGATCATCTACTGGGCCAACGTGGTCGCGCTGCTGCTGCAGCCGGCTCTCCTCGTTCACTTCGCGCTCGTCTTTCCGGAGCGTCGCGGCAAGCTCTGGCCCAAACTCGCGGCCGTGTATTCTTTTCCTTTCGCGCTTTTCGTGCTCCATGCGTTCATCGCTACTGGCACGCTGGATTTTCTGCCTTCGCTTCCCGCGCGCTACTGGCTCGACAAAGTCGAACAAGCTAATCTCGGAATTTATTTTGTCATCGCCGCATCTATTTTCCTTTTGAGTTTTCGTCGCGCTCCCAGCGGCGTGCTACGCCAGCAATTGAAATGGGTCACGGCCGGCGCCTTCGCCGGCAGCCTGCCTTTTGCGCTCTTTTATATCGTGCCCTACGTTTTTGGGCTGGTGCCTCCGCCCTGGATGCAGCTTTCCGTTTATTCGCTCGCGGTGATCCCGCTGTGCTTTGGTTACGCCATCATCCGCTATCGCCTGATGGATGTGGACATCATTTTCAAGCGCGGTCTCTCGTACACTTTCGCCACGGCAGCCGTGGTCGGCATTTATTTCGCGATCATCGCTCTGATTGGCGAGCTCTTCCATCGTCCCGGCCTCTCCACCGGCCCTGCCGGCGGAATCATCGCAATTGTCGTCGCCGCTTTCCTGATCGAGCCGTTGCGCGAATGGGTACAGACGCGTCTGGATCGTTTCTTCTATCGTGATCGCCTTGATTATCGCCGCACGCTCATCGAATTCGGCCGCGCGCTCACCAACGAAGTTCGCCTGGAGCCTCTGGTCGGTTCGGTGCTCGATCGCGTCTCGCAAACTTTCCTGGTGGATCGCCTCGCGGTGTTTCTTGAGGATTCCAACAATCCCGGCCAGTTCGTGCTCTCGCGTTCCATGGGATTGCGCCCGGAAGGGCCTCTTGATTTGTCGTTCCTCGACCCAGCCCGCCCGGCCTTTGCGCGCGGCTGCCTGTTCTTCGAATCGGCGCGTGCCGCAACCGAGGAATCCGAACCTGTTCGCCGCACACTCGAAGAGCTCGACCTGAATTATTTCATTCCGTGCCTCTTCCGCGACCGCACCGTCGCGATTCTCGGTCTCGGCAAGACGGTTGACGGCGACTATCTCTCCAGCGACGACCTCGAGCTTCTTTTCACCATCGCCGGATACGTCGCCATCGCCATCGAAAACGCCCGCCTCTATCACTCGCTCGAACAAAAGGCCATGCAGATCGAGCGGCTGAAGGACTTCAGCGAAAATATCGTCGAGTCCTTGAAAATCGGCGTCGTCACCGTGGATCTGGAGGACCGCATCGAGTCCTGGAATCCGCAGCTGGAAGACTTGCTGGCGATTTCACGCACCGAAGCGCTGCATCACAGGCTGCACGACGTTCTCCCGCAGGATTTGGTCGCGGAGATCACTTCGCGCGCCGCCAGCGACCACGTTTCCGGCATCTACAAGTTCCACCTGAATACGCGCGCCGGCCATCATCTCGTGGTCAACGCCTCCATCGCGCCGCTGGTCGGCAAAAGCGGCACGCGCCTGGGCCGCCTGATTCTGCTCGACGACATCACCCAGCGGGTGCGCCTGGAAGAACAAATGGTCCAGACGGAGAAACTCACCTCTCTCGGCTTGCTAGCCGCCGGCGTCGCCCACGAAGTGAATACGCCGCTCGCCGTCATTTCCAATTACATTCAGATGCTTGCCAAGCAGATCCCTTCCGACGATCCGCGCCAGAAAACCATCGAGCGCATCGTGAAGCAAACTTTCCGCGCCAGCGAGATCGTCAACAATCTGCTGAACTTCTCGCGCACCGGCGCCGCGGAATTCATCGAAGTGGACATCAACAACGTCCTCGAGGAAACCCTCACGCTGGTGCAGCATCCGTTCAAGACCGCGCAGGTCAACGTGGTCAAAAATTACCGCGAGCAGTTGCCGCCCGTGCTGGGCTCCATCACGCGCCTGCAGCAAGTGTTCCTGAATCTTTTTATGAACGCGCGTGACGCCATGCCGCAGGGCGGCATGCTCGAAGTCCGCACCGCCGCGCAAAATGGTTCCGTTGAAATTGAAGTCACGGACACGGGCTCGGGCATTTCGCCCGAGCATCTCCATCGCATTTTCGATCCGTTCTTCACGACCAAGGCCACCGGACGGGGCACCGGGCTGGGTCTTTCGGTGAGCTACGGCATCATAAAAGAGCACGCCGGGAAAGTGGACGTGCGCTCGACTCCGGGCCAGGGCACCTCGTTCCGCCTGGAATTTCCCGTAGCCAGGAAGCCAGTTCATGCCTAGAGGTTCTATTCTTGTTGTTGATGATGAAGTCGAAATCAGGGAAGGGCTCGAAGCGCTCCTGACTTCCGAGAGCTTCGAAGTCACGCTCGCGGAAACCGGCGAAGCCGGCCTGCAACAGCTGGAAGATCACCCCTTCGATCTGATGCTGCTGGACGTCAGCCTTCCCGATCGCAACGGCCTGGAACTCCTCCGCGAAATCCGTCGCCGCGATCCGCAGCTCTCCATCATCCTCATCACTGCCTTCGGCTCGATTGATATGGCCCGCGCGGCGTTCAAAGGCGGTGCGCAGGATTACATCACCAAGCCCTGGTCCAATGACGAGCTCATCGCGCAAATTTCGCTGGCCATCGAAGGCCGCCGCCTGCGCGACGAGAACGTCCAACTCAAACGCGCGCTGAAGCAGCGCTACAATTTCCCCAACATCATCGGCAAGAGCGACAAAATGCAGGCAGTCTTCGACCTGGTGACCCAGGTCGCGCCGTCGCGCTCCACTGTTTTGATTTCTGGCGAAAGCGGCACCGGAAAAGAAGTCATCGCCAAAGCCATTCACTCCGCCTCGACGCGCGCCGATAAGCCGTTTATTCCCATTAATACCGGCTCTATCCCGGTGGACTTGCTCGAATCGCAGCTTTTCGGCCACGTGAAGGGCGCTTTCACCAGCGCCGTCGCTTCCAAGAAAGGGCTCTTCGAAGTCGCCGACCAAGGCACGATTTTCTTCGACGAAATTTCCACGGTCGGCCCGGAAACGCAGGCCAAGCTTCTGCGCGTGATCCAGGAACGCGAATTCATGCGGCTGGGCGGCACCGACACCATCAAGGTTGACGTCCGGATCCTCGCCGCCTCCAACGAAGACCTCACCAAGCTCGTGCGCGAAGGCCGTTTCCGCGAAGACCTTTTTCACCGCCTGAATGTCATCTCTCTGCATCTTCCTCCGCTGCGCGATCGCAAGGAAGATATTCCGCTGCTAATCGGCCGCTTCCTCGAACAATTTTGCCGCGAAAATGGCAAGCCGTCGCGCCTCTTCACCCACGCGGCCATGAAACTTCTGATGGATTACGACTGGCCCGGCAACGTCCGCGAGCTGGAAAACGTGGTCGAGCGCGCCGTCGTCCTTTCCACCCACGAATCCATGGACGCCGATCTGCTTCCCGAACCCGTGCGCACGCGCGAAATTGTGCGAGGCGTCCGGCTGCAGCTCGCCGAATTTTTGCCGCCGCTTCCCGGGCAGGTAGGCGGCTCGGGCGCCGCTCCGTCGCTCTTCGAAATCCTGGAAGAAGTCGAGCGCCGCATCATCGTGGACATGCTCGAGCGCACCAACTGGAATCAGACCGAAGCTTCCGAGCGTTTCCAGGTGCCGCTTTCCACGCTGAATCAGAAAATAAAGCGCCTGGGTATTGAAACTCGGCGCCGGGCCATGTCTCCCCGCGGCTCCGCAGCTTATGGCGAAGACCCCGCCGAATTCGCCGCCGGCAAGTAGGCCCCGGTGCTCTTGCGGCCCACTGGGATAATCTGTCCTCCCTCGGCATAACCCCAATTCACATGTAAGATAAACATCGCCTGACCATCCATCATCGCGGCGCAAAAGAAAACGCACGCAACGGGAGAACCCTCGCTGCCTCCAGTCCTCTCAGCTCGCACAGAAATAGCTAATCAGCCCAATGAAGGACTCCGTCGCCAACTCGGCCTCGGTTCCGCCGCCGCAATCGTAGCGGGCGAAGCGATCGCGGTGGGAATATTCCTTACCCCCGCCGGGATGGCCAAATCTCTCGGTTCGCCGTTCTGGTTGCTGGTCGTCTGGCTCGCCGTTGGCGCCATGTCGCTGAGCGGCGCGCTCTGCTTTGGCGAACTGGCCGGGCGTTTTCCCAGCGCCGGAGGTGCCTACGTCTACTTGCGCGAATGCTTCGGCCCGCGCCTCGCATTCCTTTACGGCTGGATGAGTTTCCTGGTCCTCGATCCCGGCCTCACTGGCGCATTCGCCACCGGCGTCGCGGCCTACGCCGCATACATTTTCCACTGGTCGCCGCTGACGATAAAGTTCGCCGCAATTTCCGCCATCTGCCTCTTCTGCGCGCTGAACATTTTCAGCACGCGCATCAGCGCGGGTTTTCTCCGCTGGATCACCTGGCTGAAATTCGCGGTACTCGTCACTCTCACGGTTTGGGCGCTTGTCTTTCGCCTGGGCTCCTGGGGAAACTTCGTGCCGTTCGTAGCGCAGCGTCCGGGAGCGCTCCCGCTCGCTTCGGCGCTGGGGGCCGCGCTGATCGGAGCATTTTTCTCTTTCGGCGGTTGGTGGGACGCCACAAAAATCTCCGGCGAAGTCCGCGACCCCGGCCGCAACCTCCCGCGCGCCCTCGCGCTCGGCGTCATCGCCGTGACCATCGTTTACGTTGTCATCAGCGCGATTTTCATTTACCTCGTGCCCATCGAAAGAGTCGGCTCCAGCACCACTTTCGTCGCGCAAGCCGGCGACGTGCTCTTCGGCCATGCCGGCGGAATCGTTTTTGCCGCGATCGTCGTCGTCTGCGTGGGCGGCAGCCTCGCCGCGTTCATGATCTCCGCGCCCCGCGTTTATTACGCCATGGCCGCCGACGGCCTCTTCCTCAAATCCGTCGCGCAAATTCATCCGCGCTTTGGCACACCGGCCCGCGCCGTGGCCGTGCAGGGAATTGTCGCCGCCGTTCTCGTCGCACTCGGCTCCTTCGAGCAGATCATCGCTTACTTTTTTTTCGTCGTAGTGCTTTTTCTGGGAATTACCATCGCGGGCCTGTTTGTGATTCGCCGCCGTCCCACCCAATCCGCATCAACCATTCTCACACCCGGTTACCCAGCGACGCCCCTCGCGTTCCTCGCCCTGGTAATCGTAATGCTCGTTCTGCTGCTCGCCAGCAACCCGCGTCAGGCACTCTTAGGCTGCGCGGTAGTCGCGGTAGGCTGGCCCGTGTACAGTTGGATCAGAAAACGCTAACCTTTAGAATCCGCAGAAACGCTCGCGAATCTTTGCAGGCCACTACTTGAGCGGTTTTTACGTGGCGACGTTTCCGGGCGGGAAGCTACAACGTAGATGCGGCAAAACAGATGGGGCTTTAGAGTTTGCGACAAGGCGAAGCGGTTGTCATCCCGTTTACCCTGAGTGCCGTCGCGAAGGGAGCGCAGCGAGGGATCTGCTTTTCGCTTGGACGCCAGGGAAGTCGGAACAAAATGCCCAAGAGGATTCAGGCACAATGATGGACGACAAAGAGAAGCTGTCAGGCGCGAATTCCGCGCCCGCATCGGAAAAACCTCGCACCAAAATCCGCATCACCGAAGACGCTGAAGCCACCGGCGACCTGGCCGCCGCTCACGACTTCTGGCGCGCCGGCTCCGGCCGCCAGCAGGTCCCCGGGATCATCAAATGTTTCGGCGCGCGTCCCGATTTTCTTCGCCAGGTCGTCGAATTATCCAATAAAGTTCATTTCTCCGAAGGCCATCTCGTCCGCCGCCACAAGGAAATGATCGCCAGTTATGTTTCCTTCCTGAATCGCTGCCCGTATTGACTGGACAGCCACGCTTACTTCCTGCGTGTTCAGGGAGCCACCGACCAATGCGTAGCAGCAATCCTCGAAGGCAAGCTCGATGAAGCCGGCCTCACGCTGGCCGAGCGCGCTCTGATGGTTTACGTCGAACTAATCACCAAAGACGCGGCGCGCTCCACGCACGCGGACGTCCAGAAACTGCGCGATGCCGGATGGAAAGAAGATCAAATCGCGGAAGCCGTGTACATTACCGCGCTTTTCGCGTTCTTCAATCGTGTAGCGGACGCCTTCGGCGTTCCGTCGCAGGATTACTTAACCAAGGGAAGAATGACTCCGTAGGAATTTCTGTTGGATGGTTTTCTCTTTCAGGTTTACGAAATCAACGGCTGGCCAGCAATCTCTTCGAGAATGCGGAATGGCGCGGCTTCCGGCGCAACCAGCGCGCGCGGTGGGATTAGAAATGTCTGCTCGATGGCGTATTGCCCGGACATCGCCGCATGCGCCACGGCGTCGGTAAAGACAATCCACGTGGCCAGCGGAGGAAATTCCATTCGCGTCTTCGGGCAATTTTCCTGAAACGCCGCGTTTTCCTTCAGAAAATCGTGGAAGCGTAGCATGAACATGTCGTACGGCGTCCGCCCGCCCACTCCGAACCCCAGCTTCGCGCCCAGATTCTGCACCGTGCGCCCCAAGAACGAATCATCTTCCGCGATTTCCTGGAGGCCCGCGGCCTTCGCGAACTGCCGCGCCAGCGCTTCGAAGCTTTCCGTGGTATTCCACACCCGCGGCCGCGACGTGTTCAAATTCGTGAACACTCTCAAAATCCGCCCGCCCCGGGTTGGCCGGCTCGGAAAAGCATCCACGTGCAGCAGATCGTTGCGCTTGTGCAGCGGCAAATCGCGGTTTTCTTCTTCCAGCGGCCGGAAGCTCGCGAAATCCAGCGTCCATTTTCCGTTGTAAGGCGAAAGAAATCTACCCACGAATTCTATAATTCGCGCGCTGTAGTTCCGCATGATCGAATGCAGCCGCTCTACCGTCGCCGCATTACCCGCGACTCCTCGCAAAATATCCTCGCTCGGCCGATAGGAAACATTTTTATGCATCCGCAGTTCGGTCCATTCTTGTTCGCGTAGGAATTTCTGGTCCTCTACCGGCAGATCGAAGGGCAATTCGCGAAAAAACAGAATTTGCCCGCGCTCGGCCATCTCGCAGTACGCGCGCGCGCGCGCTTCATGCTGCTCGGAGCCGATCCAGCCTCCGGGCAACTTATAATCTTCCACCATAATCCACGGCAGATTCGTCATCGCATTTCTTTTGATCTCTTCGCAGCCAGAGCACGCATCCAAAAACGTTCACAACCGACAACACAGCTCCATGTTTCTGGTTTCTCTGCGAACTCAGCGTCTCTGCAGTAATGCTTCCTTTGGGTGTCTCCGTGCCCTCAGCCTTTAACTCTGTGAACTCTGTGTTGAATCTTTGGCAGTTACGTGAGGAAAGAATACCGCAGCCATCACGAACGAAGCGCTTTTCGTGCGCGCCCTGCCGCGTGTGCGGCAACGGGCAGCCCGCCTCTATTTCTTGGCACCCGTCGCAACCTGGTAACCGGGCGGCAATAGAGTCGTGCTCAAATCCACCCCGGAAAGGTCCACGCCTTCCAGATTCGTCTCTCGCAGGATCGTCGTTTGCAGCTCCGCGCCCGTAAAATCAGCCCCGCGGATTTCCGCCAGTCGGAAATTTGCCGCGCCGAAATTCGCGCGCCGCAGGATCGCCTGCCGCAGGTCCGCGCGAAAAAGCTCCGCGCCTCCCACTTGCGCTTCCGTCAGATCCGCGCCGCTGAGGTTCGCGTCCGTCAGATCCGCCTTGCGCAGATCCGCACGGCGCAGTCGTGCCCTGCTCAGATCGGCCGAGGAAAGCCGCACGTTGTAAAGCTTCGCGCCCTCCAGGTTCGCTCCCTGGAAGTTGACCAGGTCCAGGTTCGCGCCCTCGAAGTCCACTCGCGACAAATCGGCGCCGGCCAGATCCGCTCGCGCACCTGTTTCGTCGCCGCGCACGAACCGCTGGTGCGCCTCAATAATGTCCGCTACTCGCTTACCCTTGTGCTTGACGCTTTTCGGGGATCTCAGACCCCCTCCTTTGAACGCGCTAGAATTCCCATTGCCGGATTTACCAACAGGATTGGTTTCCTACCTTCGAATTTTACTAGAATCCGGCGCTTTGTAACACCGCCGTGCCTGGTTTCTTCGCTGCGCAGGTTCCCCCGGCTGTCGTAATTTTGTGGTACCGTCGAATCATGCCGCCGTTTTGCAACACTCGCACTCGGCACGGTAGATTCCTGAGAGCCGCGGCATTCTCGGCGTTCGTTCTTGCTCTCACAGCTTCAGGACGCCCGCTCGCGGCCCAAGAAACCACGGAACCTCCCGGCGAAGAGATCGTTGTAAATCTCGCCACCGGACGCGTCATCATCGCCGTGGTGAAAGACGCCATTCTCATTGCCACGGTTGAAAATCCCATCGAGCCGCAAACTCATCCTCCCATTCCCGTGGAATTGAGCGGCAGACGCGTCGGTATCTTGCTCGGCGCGGTGGATTGGTTTTCACCCTCATCGCAACTGGAACTCGCCCGTCTCGACCGCGAATTGCCCCGTCTCCACGCTCACGTCGCCAGCACTTCCTCGGGCCCACGCCTGGATCAGGCCGGAACAAACGTCGAGGCCACCGACCTCGAATCCGTCGGCCAGGGAGTCTTTGACCGCCTGAACATTGTCGCCGGGAATCTCCACGCCAAGCTCGATTGGCCACCGGACGAGCCTGTGGCCGAGCTGGTTCTCACCGACTACATCGAAGGCTACGGCCCGGAAATTTGGCAGCTCACATTTTTAATTCAGCAGGAAATGCAGAAACTCGATTACTACGACACGCACGTTTCGCATCCGACCTATGTGCAGATCTGGCCACCGGAGAAGGGCCAGCCGCACACCCTGGTGGAATTTCAGTATCCGCCGGACAAAACGCTCCCCACCCTGCTCGACTTGCTGCGCCAGAAAGATCCGCGCATCGAAAAAGTCTGTGATTCCGACGCAAAGATGCGCGAGGTTGCGGATCGCTTACTCGCCGGTGAAAGCAACAAGATCCTCTCTGTGGACACGACGCAATTCCTGCGCGCCGCGCTCGCCGTCGTGACCCCTCCCAACGCGCGCCAAACCATGGCGGCAATCGGAATTGAATCTGGCTTCGAGTGGATTCTCCGGCCGCCCGCCGAACCCAAACGGCCTACAACGGCAGCGCAAAAACAGCAGGAAAAGCAGGAAGAAGAAGCGCCCTCGCTCCTGAAGCACTCAGCCCCCGACTAAATCAGCGAGGCAATTTCACGCATGCGCCGGCGCCGTCGCGCAGTCTCGCCAGGCCGACACATCAATTACTTCTTTTTCTCGGCGAGAGCAGCTTGCAAGCGCGCGTTTTTCTCCTCCACCGATTTCACCAGTCCTTCTTTGTGCTCCACCAGCTTCCGCGCAACCGCTGGATCGGATAGCGCCAAAATCTCCGCCGCGAAAATCGCTGCATTCACCGCGCCGGCCTTATCAATCGCCATCGTCGCCACCGGAATTCCGCCTGGCATCTGGACCGTCGCCAGCAGCGCATCCAATCCGTTCAGCGAACTCGATCCCATCGGCACTCCGATCACCGGAAGCGTTGTATTCGCCGCGATCACTCCCGCCAGATGCGCCGCCGCTCCGGCCGCGGCGATCAACACCTGCAACCCCCGCCCCAGAGCCGTCGTCGCGTACTCGTGCGCCCGCGCCGGTGTCCGGTGCGCGGACACCACTT
The DNA here is from genome assembly GCA_963804655.1 of uncultured Acidobacteriota bacterium. Taxonomy (GTDB): domain Bacteria; phylum Acidobacteriota; class Terriglobia; order Acidiferrales; family UBA7541; genus Palsa-295. Next base: position 103,678 of record CAWDRE010000011.1, read on the forward strand.
CCATCTCGTACGCGATCCCAAACTTCTCCAGCACTTTTCCCGCTTCGCTCATCACCGGCAAATCCGTGTCGGATCCCATCAGAATCCCCACACGCACATCCCCGCGCTTCTCTGTTGGCGCCACCTGGTAATCTCCTATTTGAATTAACTCGTCGTCGGCGCAGTCCCTTTCGCCGTCGCTGCGGTCACGATCTGGTCGCCCGTCTCGAACACTTCAATCCGGTCCCCGCGACGGATTCTCCCACCGACCATCACTTTGCACAGCCAACCGCGCTGTCCGCGCAATTCTTCCTGCAAACCCATGCGAATCTCATCCATCCGCGAGCAAGGATGGCATGGCTCGGTGATCTCTAGAACGCACTCCTCGCCCGCCCGCAATATCTGTCCCGGTCTGAGCGCCCGGAAATCCATCCCTCGCGTTGAGATGTTCTCCTTCACCACTCCCGGTGCTACTCCCAGCCTCTCCAAAGTCTCGCAGTCCATCAACGAAACCTGGCGCTTGCTTTCCGACCTGCCGTGAATGCACCCCTTGAATCCCTTGTTCGCCACCGCCTCTGCCTCGTCCAATTCCTCCATCGGAAACCGGTGGACCAGGCACTGAAAAAGGTGCAGCACCTCACCCATTCAACGCCTTCGCCACCGCCTTGCTCCTGTTCCGTGACGTCCCAATATCCCTGCGGTAGTGCGCCCCGGCAACCTTGATCCTACTAGCTGCGTCGTAGGCCACGCGGCTCGCCTCGCGTAACGACATCCCCACTGCCCCTACCCCCAGAATTCTTCCACCGCTCGTGTAGTAGCGTCCACCTCCTGCCTTCGTCCCCGCGTGGAACACTTTTGCCCCTGCAACGCTCCCGGCTTCCTCCAGCCCCTCAATCTCGCTCCCCAAAATTGGATGTGCCGGGTATCCTTCGGCCGCCATTACCACGCAAACGCTCGCACCGGGCAGCCACTTGGCCTGCGACGCGTCCAATTTTCCGCTCGCCGCTTCCATGCAAGACCGCGCAAAATCAAAATCCGCGCGCAACATAATAGATTGCGTCTCCGGGTCCCCCAGCCTGCAGTTATACTCCAGAACTTTTGGCCCGTTTTCCGTAAGCATCAGTCCAAAAAATATGAATCCGCGGTACTCCATATTTTCTTTCCGCAATCCTGCCAGCGTCGGCCGCACGATTGTCGCCAGAATTTCCTCTTCGAGCTTCGCGCTCAACAAGTCGTCGCTCGAATACGTTCCCATTCCGCCCGTGTTCGGTCCCTCATCATTATCGAACGCGCGCTTGTGGTCCCGCGTGGGCGCGAGCGAAATAAAAGTCGTCCCATCCGTCAGCACAATGTACGAAAGTTCCTGCCCCACCAGCCCCTCTTCCAGTAACACGCGTCCACCCGCATCGCCGAATTCGCGTTTTGTAATCAAGCGCTCGATAAACTCCGCCGCTTCCCGCGCATGCGACGCGACTAACACGCCCTTGCCGGCGCAAAGTCCATCCGCCTTGATCACCAGCGGCCACGCAGTCGAATCGAGCGCCGCGCAAGAGTCCGCGGCCGATCCGAAAACTCCGCGCACGGCAGCCGTCGGAATTCCGTGGCGCGCCATGAATTCCTTTGCGAAAACCTTGCTGCCTTCCAGCTGTGCCGCTGCTTTACCTGGACCTAAAATAGCCAATCCCCGCCTCGCGAATTCATCCGCAATGCCGTTAACCAGCGGCAATTCCGGGCCCACAATCGTTACGTCCACGTCGAGCCTCTCGGCGAGATCCGCCGCCGCAGTCACGTTTCCCGCGTCCAGCGGCACGCATTCCGCGTCGCTCGCGATGCCGCCATTTCCGGGCGCGCACCAGATTTTGTTCGCGTCCGCACTCTGGCGCAGCTTCCACGCCATCGCGTGTTCGCGACCGCCGCCGCCGATGATTAGAATTTTCATGTTCGTTCGCGGAAACAAGAACGATACGGCCCCGCCTTCATCGGTGTCAACCTCTAGCGACGCGCTCGTCCGCGTTCAACTTGCTTCTGTTGCCTGAATAGTGTTTTCATCTAGCGCGATGCATTGGGACTTTGCTCTTATTCTTTTATTTCTTGGCATTGCCGTGCCGCTGCTCGGGCGCCGGCGCGTCGGGCACTTGATGCGCACCGCCGGCACCACCAAGATGGATCGTCTCTCGCTCTACGCCACCACGCTCGCTTTTCAGTGGATCGCCGCAGGCATCATTCTCTGGCGCTGCGCGGCCCACGGACTCCGCGCCGAGCAACTCGGCCTCGCCATCGGCAATCCCGTCCTCACAGTCACCATCACCATCGTTCTCGTAATCCTGGTCCTGCTCAATCAACTCGTCAACCTCCGCCGCCTGGTTTCGCGCCCCGCCGAATTTCACGGGTTGCTCCCACAACTAGCGCTCAAATTGTTTCCGCAAGACGACGTCGAGCGCCTCGCATTCTTTGCCCTGGTCGTCACGGTGGCGATTTGTGAAGAGCTCGTCTATCGCGGCTTCGTGCAACGCGTTTTTCAGGACTGGGCTCGTGGCGCGGTAATCGCCGGGGTCGTGGGCTCCGCCATTTATTTCGCAGTGGCGCACCTTTATCAGGGACGCCGCGGCCTGGCTTCCACCCTAGTAATCGGATTGATTTTCGCCGGCATTCGCGCTTGGACGGGCAGCTTGCTGCCGCCAATCGCGGCCCACTTCGTAGCCGACTTGACGGTGGGGCTGTTGGCTCCAGGCAAGATTCGCTCCGCAATGGCACGCGAGGCATAGCAAGTCTAACAGATGTAAGTACTTACATACACGTAGAGCGCACTACTAGATAGGTAGTATACATATGAACCATTTCTCCAACTCTGAAATCGCCCGCGAACTCCTGCCTTACGACGTGGAACTAACCGATACCTTCTGCGACCAGATTAGGTCATACACCGAGCTTCTTCTCCGCTGGAATCGTCAGGTATCTCTCACAACCGTCACTAAGCCACTTGAGATCCTGCGTTTTCATTTCGGCGAGAGTTTGCTCGCTGTCCGATCCGTTCCCATACGGCACGGTCGGCTCGCCGACGTTGGATCTGGCGCGGGCTTCCCAGCCATACCACTCCGTATGGCATCGGAAGACATGGCTATGGTTCTGATCGAGTCGAATCGCAAAAAATGTGCATTCCTTGCAGAGGTAGTTCGCGAATTGATGCTTTCGAAGGTCGAAATTTATCCAGGGCGTATGGAATCATTGCACAGTCACAATTCGGGCTTCGATTACGTCACCGCCCGCGCCGTCGCGATAGACGATGCGGTCCTGAAGTGGTCATCATCCCACCTGAGATCGAGCGGCAGCGCGATTTTTTGGGTCGGTCACGATGACTCCATTCAAATTGCTCGCTCCAACCGCTTCAATTGGCGAGATTCAATCAGGATTCCAAATTCCGACCGGCGTCTGATTCTCGTTGGCACAACTCCGGACAAATGAGCAAGGCGTTCCACGTGGAACATTAGTAACTCCACGGAATCGCCACAAGAATATCTACGCAAAAAGGCCTGTTCCACGTGAAACATCTTGTGCACCGCAGAAAATATCTGCTACATTCCTTCCGCACCTGGGGGATTTCTTAGTGGCTCGCGTTATCGCAATCACTAATCAGAAAGGTGGAGTAGGAAAAACCACCACCGCAGTCAACTTAGGCGCCTCGCTAGCAGCTTCTGAACAGCGCACACTAATCATTGATTGTGATCCTCAGGGCAACACCACTAGTGCTCTTGGGTTCCCAAAAGATCCCGCCCGCCGCACCCTCTATCAGTCAATTATCCTGGACGAGCCAATTGAGCGCGTCACCTTAGACGCGCAAGTCGAAGGCCTCGATCTCATACCCTCCGACAAGAACCTGGTAGGCGCATCTATCGAGCTGGTCTCGATGGACAATCGCGAATACAAGCTGAAGACGGTCATATCTCCGATCCTCGCCAGGTATCACTACGTACTCATAGATTGCCCTCCGTCCCTAGATCTCCTCACAGTGAACGCACTTGCGGCGAGCGACTCGGTCCTGGTTCCGATCCAGTGCGAGTATTTTGCGCTCGAAGGAGTATCCGAGCTCCTGGACACACTCATGCGACTTCGCCGCACCATAAATCCGACGTTGGCCATCGAGGGTATCCTACTAACGATGTACGACGATCGCACAACGCTCTCTAAGCAAGTGGCTGCCGACCTACGCAGCTTCTTCGGTTCGCAGGTCTTTGAAACCGTCATTCCAAGAAATGTCCGCCTGGCCGAGGCACCAAGCCACGGCATGCCAGTGATGTTCTACGACATACATAGTAAGGGCGCTGAAAGCTACATCCAACTCGCCAAGGAGGTTATCGCTAATGCCCAGAAACGCGTTGGGCAGGGGATTGAGCGCGCTAATTCGGGAGCCGGAGCCGGCACCAATTCAGCCGCCGCAGCCGCTGGCGCAGGAGCCGGTACAGCACCAGGCGCCGCCGCCGGCACAACCGCCAGCTCAGGTGGCACCGCCGTTCCGACCGATGGCAACAGCAGCAACGATGACGGCGGCAGCGGCAGCTCCAGCCCTCAGTGAAGGCCTCTTACAGGCCGATATTGACCTGATTGACCCCAGCCCTTACCAGCCGCGCACGCGCTTCCGAGAGGAAGCTCTGGATGAGCTCGCGCGCTCAATTCGCTCCAGCGGCATCGTCCAGCCACTGGTCGTCCGCCGCATCGCCAATCGTTTTCAGCTGATAGCCGGCGAACGCCGCTGGCGTGCGGCGCAACGCGCCGGCCTAAGCCGCGTTCCGGTAGTGGTCCGCGATGTGCCCGAGGAAATGGCGCTGGAGATGACCCTGGTCGAAAACCTCCAGCGTGAAGATCTCAACCCAATCGAGCAGGCGCACGCCTTTCAGCGCCTCATTGACGAGTTCAACCTTACGCAAGAGCAAGTCGCCGATCGCACCGGCAAAGATCGCGCGACCATCGCCAACGCCGTCCGCTTGCTAAAGCTGGAAGAACCCATCCAGGACCTGCTCGAGGAAGGCCGCCTCACAGCCGGCCACGCTCGAGCCCTCCTGGCGATCGCCGATTCTCAGGCCCGCCTTACCCTGGCGCGCAAGGTCGCCCGAGGCGGCATGACGGTTCGCCAGGTCGAGCGGCTGGCATCGCGTGGAACGAAGCCGCATGTCGGCGCTCCGACTTTTTCCGTGGACCCCAATATGAAAGCCGCGCTCGAAGAGCTTCAACGCGAGTATGGCACCCGCGTCCACATTCATCCGCGGCACGCTGGCAAGCCCGGCCAGTTAGCGTTTGAATACTACGACGATAGTGATTTGACCCGTCTCTACGACCAACTCATGCGAAAATAGTGCTACTCTTGTTGGCCGCGCATGGGGGATGGGGAATGGGTTGGTTTGACCGCAAGCGACATGACTCCGGTGAGTGGACCGGTTTCCTCGATCAGGGCGTCAAGCTCGAAGGCCGCCTCGAGTCCAGCGGCACGTTCCGCATTGATTCCGCGATGAAAGGCAATCTGGTTTCCCACGAAACGCTGATTCTGGGAGAGCACTCCAAAGTGGAAGGCCAGATTGACGGCAACTACGTGATCATCGGCGGCCATTTCGACGGCATCATTAAAGCCTCGGGCAAAGTCGAAATTCAGACCAAAGCCATCGTCACGGGTGAAATTCACACCCCGTGCCTCGTGATGGAACCCGGCGCTATCTTCGACGGGCGCTGCCACATGCTTTCCACCAGCGAAGCCGCGAAGCCAATCACGATCCCGATTCGTTCAGCCGCCGCACACGCTTAGCCGCCTAAACTGGTTCCTCGAAATAGTGTTCGCACTCACCACCGACGCAACTTCGATGCGCTACAATCATCCAATCTGTTCCACGGAGCACTGAGAAATGTCATTGGCAGAGCAAGTCCGGCTAACCACCACCGCGAAAGCGGCAGGCTGCGCGGCGAAATTAAGCCCCAGCATCCTCGACGCGGTCCTCAAGCGTCTTCCGCGGCAATCTGACCCGAATGTCATCGTCGGTTTTGAAACCAGCGACGACGCAGCCGTCTATCGCCTCACCGACGACCTCGCCATCGTGCAGACCGTGGATTTTTTCACGCCCATCGTGGATGACCCGGAGCTTTTCGGCCAGGTAGCCGCGACGAACGCGCTCAGCGACGTGTACGCGATGGGCGGCCGCCCAATTTCCGCGTTAACCATTGTCGCGTTTCCCGCAGCCAACTCGCCTGAAATCCTCGAACAGATTCTCCGTGGTGGCCTCGCCAAAATGACCGAGGCGAATTGTACGGTCGTCGGAGGACATTCCATCCGCGATGATGAATTGAAATTCGGCTACGCCGTATCCGGCACCATCCATCCGCAAAAAATTTGGAAAAATGTCGGCGCGCAACCGGGCGACGCGCTGATCTTCACAAAACCGATCGGAACCGGCGTGATTTCCACCGCGCTAAAGCAGGGCCGCGCCGAGGCAGCGTGGGTCACCGCAGCCACCGCCTCCATGACGCGTCTGAACCGCGAGGCCGCCGAAGCGCTGCACGAAATCGCCGACAGCGCGCCGCCACCGGCGCATCCCATTCACGCAGTCACGGACGTTACGGGCTTCGCGCTCCTAGGCCACGCTCGCGAAATGGCCATCGGCAGCGGCATCTCCATGAAAATTGATCACCAGCGCATCGAATATCTTCCCGGCGCCATCGAAGCCGCGCGCGCCGGCTTTTTTTCCGGAGGCATGAAGAACAATCGCGAGTTCGTCGAAGGCTGCGTCACTTTTGCATCAAGCGTCCCCGACGAATTTCGCGCTCTTCTCTTCGATCCGCAAACTTCCGGCGGCCTGCTCGCAGCCATCGCCCCGGGATACGCAAACGCAGCGCTCGCCGCCCTCGCTCGCCGCAATATTCCCGCCCGCATCATCGGCGAAGTCCTCGCAAAACATTCGCCGCTCCTCGAAATCACCTAATCGCCCGTTATCGTGTACAATTTCTTCTTTTCAAATCGTTCATGGACACCATAACCCACGGCATTGTTGGCGCGCTTATCGGCAAAGGTTACTTCTCGGAACGCCACGGCCGCGTAGCAACTTTCGCGGCGGCCGCCGGCGCCATGTTTCCCGATATTGATATCGTCGAAGAAATTTTCTCCCATGATCCGCTCGCGATCGTGAAATATCACCGCGGAATCACTCATTCATTTGTCGCGCTGCCGTTTTTCGCGGCAATTCTCGCCTGGCTCACGCGCGCCGGCTTCGCACAATTGAAAAAAAGATTCACAGGTCTGCGCGATATCGAATCTCCGTCGTGGGCCATTCTTTTCGTAATTTATGCCATCGCCATCGCCAGTCACATAATTCTGGACGCCATGACGTCCTTCGGCACCCGCATCTGGGATCCTTTTTCCCAGGAGCGCGTGGCGTGGGATGTGCTCTTCATCATTGATTTCTCTTTCACGTCAATCGCCCTGCTGCCGCAAGTGATCGCCTGGATTTGCACCGATCCCGCGAAAGCCCGCGTCCGCGCCATCTCCATGTGGGCGCTCTTCACCGTCGCTGCCTTCATCGTCTGGAAAATCGCCGATGCCGTTGGTTTTCCATTTCATCTCTGGATCGCGTTTTTCTCCAGCGTAATCATCGCCGCGCTCTTTTTTCTGCCGGCGGTTCGCGGCGCCGGCTTCCGCGTCACCACCGAGCGTTGGTGCCAGGCAGGCGTTTACGCAATGCTCGCCTATCTTTTCGCGTGCAGCGTGGCGCATCATCAGGCGCTGCTCCGCGTGAAACAATTCGCCTCCCTTAACAATATCCCGATTGACCGCATCGCCGCTCTCCCGCTTCCGCCCTCGCTTCTCGATTGGGGTGGCGTGATTCGCTCCGTTGACGGCGTGTACCAATCCCGTTTCGATCTGCGCGATTCCTCCCCGCCGCTGTTCTCGTACACCGCCGATTCACCGCCCAATATGTACGTAGCGCTCGCCATGCAGCGTCCGGAAGTCCAGATCTATTGGAATTTCGCGCGTTTTCCCGTGATTCGCACGTACGATAAAAATGGCTTGCACTACGTGGATTTCAACGAAAATCGTTTCATCACTCGCAAGACGCGCGGGCCCGCGCCCTTTTCTTATCGTATAGTATTCGATGACGCCGGTAATCCTCTCGAAGAGGGCTGGCAAGCGAGCGGCATGGACATGCGGCGCATGATTAAAATCCCTCCAGCCCACACGGGAAGCGCTCCATGAAAATTCTCATCTTCAGTGATATTCACGGTGACTTAGGCGCTCTGGAACGCGTCGTCGCGCGGCCCGCCGATATCTACATCGCCGCCGGCGATCTTTCGAATTTCGCGAAGGGTCTCGAGCGCTGCGGCGAAATTCTAAAGCCGCTCGGCGAACGCCTGCTGGTCCTCCCGGGAAACCACGAGACGCACGCGCAAACAAAAGCATTCTGCGAAAAGTTTGGCTTCGTGGATTTTCATCGGCAGGCGAAAATTCTCGGCGGCACAAACTGGGCCGGCCTGGGCTATAGCAACATCACGCCATTCAAGACGCCCGGCGAGTTTACCGAACCCGAAATTGCCGAGGCGCTTTCACACTTCGCGAGAATGAAACAACTTTATCTCGTCGTCCATTTTCCGCCGCGTGACACGAAACTCGATGAATTCGCCGCCGGACAGCATGCCGGGAGCCCCACTCTGCGCTCTTGGGTCGAGCACGAAAAGCCTCTCTACCTTTTCTGCGGGCACATCCACGAAACCGCAGGAATGAACGACCGCCTGGGCGCCACGCAATGCGTCAACGTAGGGAAAGAAGGCTATACCATCGAAGTATAGAAGACTAAAACTGCAGGGACGGAGTACACCGCACGCGATAGCGCGCGAATTACGAATCACAAGTCACGAATCACGCCTTATTTCTTGTTTACCGGATACACCACCAACTGCCGCCGGTCGCCCACTCCCTCGCTCACGGTCCGCACACCTTGCGCCCCAGTCAATTCCAGGTGAATCAATCGTCGCTCCCGCGGCGACATCGGATTAAACCGAAATGGCTGGCTCGTTTCACGCACGCGCTGCGCCGCCACGCGTGCTGATAATTTCAATTCCTCCAGCCGCGACGCGCGATATTCCCCGCAATCGAAGCGCACCCGATCGTGCAGCCGCGGATCCAGCCGCAGCCAGCGATGCCCGATATGTTCCAGCGCCAACAATAACTCCGCATTGTGCTCCAGCAGCAATTCCTGATCCGCGCCCTGAAACGCCACCACGATGTCTTTTTCGTCAGGCGCGCCATCCACCGTCGCCGGCGTGGAAATCTCATGCGTGACCGCCAAGCCCATCTCGCGCACCGCGACGTCCAGATAACGCTGCAATTCCGCCGTCGCGTGCTCGCGATCCAGCCGCGCTTCACCGCGCGCGTGGTCTTTCGCGAACGGCCTCTTTCCACCTGCTGTCCGCTCGTCAGGCATCGATCACTTTCTCTTTCTTCTTGAACTTGCTTTTCGAAGGTAGCGGGTCGGTTTTATTCAGATAATACTGCTGCCCGATTCCCACCAGGTTGCTCGTAAACATGTACAAATTCAACCCGCTCGACAGCCGGAAAAAAATAAATCCCATCATCAACGGCATCAGCGTCATCATTTTCTGCTGCGCCGGATCCACGGTCGTTTGCGGCGTCATTTTCGTCATCAGATACATCATGATGGTCATCCCGATCGGCAGAATATAATACGGGTCCATCGCCGAAAGGTCATGAATCCAGCCCAGCCACGGCGCGTGCCGCAATTCGATCGCGCCGCCCAGCACCCGCCACAGCGCCCACCAGATCGGCATCTGAAACACCATCGGCAGGCAGCTGCCCATCGGGTTGATGCCTTCGCGGCTGTAAACCGCCATCACTTCTTCGTTCATTTTCTTCTTGCGCGGATCGCTCATCGAATATTTCTTGTAGCGATCCTGAATCTGCCGGATTTCGGGTGCCACTTTCTGCATCTTCTGCATCGAGCGCCAGCTTTTCATCTTCAGCGGGAACATCGCCAGGTTGATGACCAACGTCATCAGCACGATGCACCAGCCCCAGTTCGGCACTTTCGTGTGCAGCGTCTGCAAAATCCACAGCAGCGGCTTCGCGATCACCCCAGTCCAGCCAAAATTTACCAGCTCGCCCAACGAAGGCCGCAACTCCTCCAGCTGCCGCAATTCCTTCGGCCCGATATAAAGTCTCACGCGCAACGGCGCGGCCGCCGTCGTGCCCGCCCCCATTTCCGCTTCCGGCAGGCTCGTCTGTTTGCCGTCCGCGGTCACTTCGTGGTTCTGCATCCAGTGCCACAACGAGATGTCCGTGCCATCCGGCAAAAAAGCCGCTGTAAAAAACTGATCCTCGATCCCCGCAAATTCCAGGGGGCCATTTTGCACTGCGGGCTGGCCTTGATTTCCCGAAACGCCCAGCTTTTTGTATTGCAGCAGCGTCAGCTTGCCGCCGGTTTTGTAATAAACCGTCACCAGCTGCGCCGCGTTGTACACCGCCTTGTCGCCGAATCCCCCGCGCCAAGCCACCGCCACCGGTTCCGGTTTGCCGTCGAGCAGCACCGACACTTCCACGGTCATCTCGTAATTCGCCGTGAAATTCAGCGTCTTCGTGACGTCCAGATGCCCGTCACTCCAATGAAAAATTATCTTGATGGGCGCTTCCAGCGAACTCGAGCCGACGCCGAGTTCAGACGCTGCAGCAGCGGCAGACGCAGCAGCGCGCGTCGCAGCTTTTGACCCGGCGCCCGCGCCAGTTTTCTCGGCAGTCACGACATCTCCGCGAACCGCCTGCACCTGATACAGCGCCGAATTCGCCTTCGCTTCCAGCTGCGAATCCGCCAGCACCAACGAAAACGGCCAGCCCAGCTCCTTCGCCACGCTGTCGTTCACCAAATCCAGCGGACGCGGCGGCTTCTCGTCGTTCATATACTTCTTCAGTTCCCACGTCTTCACCACGCCGCCGCGATTGGAAAGCTCCACGTGATACAACGGGCTCTCCACCACCACGTTTTTTTCCTCGCTGGCTTCTACCACGGACGGATTTGCAGGCGCCGCCGCCTTCACCGTCGAATTCGCTTTGCCCGGCGCATTCCCCGCACCGCCCGCCTGCGTAGCGCCTTGCTGCGTACCCGACGGGCTCACCGGCGCGGAAGTTTGTGTTTGATTGGGCTGCGTTTGTGGCGGCGGAGCCGGCGGCTTGTAAAAATGTCCCCACGCGAAAAGAATCAATAGCGACACAATGACAAACAATACGCCACGCACCTGATCGGACATTTCCTTCACTGCGCCTGCTCCTTGCTGGCAGTCCGCAGCCAGTCCGCATCGCTGCAATCAAACGCCCGGTTTTCAGGGGTTCGGAGCTTGCGCTCCGACAAATGCGCCGCCCTCCCATCCACATATTCCGGCACCGGATCAAACCCGCCCTTCGTAAACGGTCTGCAGCGCCCCAACCTCTTCATCGCCAGCCACGCCCCGCGCCGCGCTCCGTGCACCGCAATCGCTTCCTGCGCATAGCGCGAGCACGACGGATAAAATTTGCAAGCTCCGCCCAAAAATGGCGAAAGGAAAATCTGATAGAAACGCACGAATAGCAGTAGCAACCAACGAGCAGCCGAGCCCTGTCCTGTAGTGGGAGAATTCATCTTCCGATGGTCGTCAATATCTAATACGTTTTGCGCGCTGGCGGAGTTTCCCGCGCCAGCCGCGCCGCCGCCTAACCAGCGTCCTGCGCCACGCCGCGCCGCGGCATCGCCTTCAACAATTCCTGCGCCAGCGCGGAAAATTCCGCCGTCGCGGCCGTGCTGCGTGGATGAATCACAACATCCCATCCCGGGGCGATCTCCTGTCGGTGCAATCTCAATATTTCGCGGAGGCGTCGCCGGATTCGGTTGCGCCGGACCGCGTTCCCCAGCGCCTTTTTGATGCTCCAGCCGAACCGGCTGCTTTCGAGGCCATTGGGACGTAGAAATACCGTGAACTCGCGGCTCGTTCGCCGCCGCCCTTCGCGATACACCGCATCGTACTCACTCCGGCGCACCAGACGAGCTTCGCGGGGAAAATCAAGCCGTGGCGGGTCAGACGCGTGTGAGGCTGTGGCGTCCCTTCTTGCGGCGTCCTGCAAGGACTTTCCGTCCACCCTGAGTTTTCATGCGTTTGCGAAATCCGTGCTTCTTATGTCGGCGCCGCACATGCGGCTGAAAAGTCCGTTTCGGCAACGATCAGCTCCGTAAATATTTATTGTCATCCCGCCCGCCCTGAGTGCAGTCGCGAAGGGAGCGCAGCGAGGCCTGCCTGCCGCAGGCTGGGATCTCTCTTCTGGCCTAGCACAACCGCATACATCCAACCATTCGATCGGCAAGAAAGCCCATATGGAGTGCGGCGGCGAGCCGCCGCTTTCTCTCGCGCGACGCCTGCCTCGCGCCGGCGATGCAGCCCGCGCCACGAATCCCGCGCGCCCACCTCACCACCACAAATCCGGCGTCCAATCGAAACGGCTAGTTTAGACGACCAGCGCACCACGGTCAAGGAATCGCCGAATCGGGTGGCGGGTCATTTTCCGATTAGCGCGCGACTCAGGAGTTGAGGCGGAGGAGTCCGCGCACCGAAAGGACAGCGGAGAAGAGCGCAGTCACGCCGAGCGCGATGAGCGTCCAGACGAAGAAGAAGCCTCCGCTGGAATTGGCGATGCCGCTGGCGACGCCGACACCCTTCCCCTTCATGTGGATGACGGGGACGGCCAAGAACAGGAGTGACCAGAGGAAGATGATGACGTACCCCGCTCGCCGTTCGGCGAGCACCAGAGTTCCGTAAAGCAAGACAACAAGGACGGGCACAGCAATGAGGTCTGAGAGCCCCCCCGGCTCCATCCCACGGACGATGTCATCCGCCAGGTGAAAAGTCATCAAGAGGATCGAGAGCAGAGACGTGATGGTTAGTAAGAGGTTTTGCTTCATTTGGCAATTCTCCTGGTCAAACCGTACGGAGCTAGGCGACTAGTTCCAGATCGCCGACGGCCCGCTCCGAACTGACTGCAGGCATACGGGGAGACCAACGAAAAAGATTCATGGGGACCGCGTTCCCTCTGGCCGACCCGTCGATTTCGGGCCAACGCCCGGGAAGTCGCGGACCCGGAAACTGACCCACCACCTCGAATCTCAAATCCCTGCCGCCCCCCTCTAAGCCGGCAACGCGTCCGCGTTCCAAGCGGCGTGCCGCACCGCGGTTGGTAGCGCCGGCGTCTCGCCGGCTCCGTTGCATTTGACTTTGTAGCGGCCACCTTTAGGTGGGCGCGGTGCGCTTTCCACCACCAGGGCCCGAAAGCGCGACAGTGTCAGGAGTGTCCCCGGTCTGCACCTCTTACCTGCCGCGTTGACCACCTCGCATGTGTCACCTACAATGAAAATACGACCAGCCGAGCGAAGCGATTCGCAGCGGTTGCCTTTCGCGCGTCGCGAAGCCCGGGTCGCGAAGTTCGAATCACAAGTCACGGATCACAAGTCAAGACAATGTTCGAAACACTTACAGACAAGCTCCAACGCGCCTTCAAAAATCTCCGCGGCCAGGGCAGACTCTCCGAAGAGCACCTCGACGCCGGACTGGCGGAAATCCGCGAAGCCCTGCTCGACGGCGACGTCAACCTCGGCGTAGCCGATGAATTCATCGCGCACGTCCGCGCTAAAGCTCTCGGCTCCGAAGTTCTCCTGCAACTCTCGCCCGACCAGCAAGTCGTCAAGATTGTCCGCGACGAACTCGGCGAATTGCTCGGTCGCGAAGCGAAACCGCAATACAGCTCGAAGCCTCCTTCCGTCTGGCTGATCGTCGGCCTGCAAGGCTCCGGCAAAACCACCTCCACCGGCAAAATGGGCAAATGGCTCGCGGAACACGGCCACCGCCCGCTGGTCGTTTCCACTGACGTGTACCGCCCCGCGGCCCGCGAACAGCTCGCACAGGTCGCCCAGGCCACCAAGGTCCCAGTATGGCCCGGCACCGGCACAGATAAGCCGCTGGAAATTGTTCGCGGCGCATTGCGCGAAGCAAAAATGTCTGCCTGCGATGTGGTTCTGGTGGACACCGCCGGCCGCCTGCACATTGATGACGAACTAATGAACGAGCTTTCCGCGCTGAAGCGCGAATTGAATCCTTCCGAGCTGCTCTTCGTAGCCGACGCGATGATCGGCCAGGACGCCGTCCGCTCCGCCGGAGAATTTCACAAGCGCCTGGGTATCACCGGCGTGGTGCTCACCAAAATGGATGGCGACGCCCGCGGCGGCGCGGCCCTTTCCATTCGCAAAGTGACTGGCGCGCCGGTGAAGTTCGTCGGCGTTGGCGAAAAATACGATGCGCTCGAACCGTTTTTGCCGGACCGTGTCGTTTCGCGCATTTTGGGCATGGGCGACGTGCTCGGCCTTATCGAACGCGTCGAAAAGACGGTTGACGCCAAACAAGCCCGTGAGCTCGAACGCAAACTCCGCGAAGACGATTTCACCCTGGAAGATTTTCGCGACCAACTCAAGCAAATCCGCAAGATGGGCTCGCTCGAACAGCTCATGGGCATGCTGCCCAAAGTCGGCCCCTTCGCCAACTTGCCAAAGAACACCGAAATTGACGAAAAGCGTCTCGGTTCGGTGGAAGCCATCATCAATTCCATGACGGCCAAAGAGCGCGCTAATTCCAGCCTCATTGACGGCAAGCGCCGCAAGCGCATCGCCGCAGGCAGCGGCACCTCCGTCCAGGAAGTGAATCAGGTCCTCAAGCAATACGCCGACATGCGCAAAATGATGAAGCAATACGGCAGTTACGCCAGAACCAAAATGCGCGGCCTGGGCAAATTCGCCGGCCTGAAAGGCAGTTCGTGAATCGCGCCCAAATTACCGGGTTTGCGCTCGCAAATGCTTTGGTGAAAGCCGCTCGCTCCGCTATAATCAGTGTCCCTAAAGCAAGCATTTGAATCAGGAGGAATCAGGCTTTGTTAACGATTCGGCTATCCAGGATTGGCAAGAAGAAGCGCCCATTTTACCGCGTAATCGTCACCGAAAAGACGCGTCCGCGGAACGGCCGCTTCGTCGAGATTGTGGGCACTTACGACCCGCTGAAGTCGCCCGCCGCGATCGAACTCAAGCAGGACCGTGTGGACTATTGGATTGGCAAGGGTGCCCAGCCCAGCGACACCGTCCGCAGCTTTTTGCGTAACCGTAAATCTGCCTGACGCATCCTACTCCTCAGCCCAGCCCGGCAACTATTTAATGGAACTCGGGTTCAAGCTCTAGCGAACTATCAATGCTGGGCTCTTTTTCATGCTGAGGGGGTCTCATGAAGGTACTCGTCGAAGATATCGCGAAGGCTCTAGTGGATCATCCCGATCAGGTGCAGGTACGGGCCGTGGAAGGCGAACAAGTAACGGTGCTGGAATTGCGCGTCGCGCCGGATGATCTGGGAAAAGTGATTGGCCGCCAGGGACGCACCGCCAAGTCCATTCGCACGCTCTTGGGCGCCGCGGGAATGAAGCTGAAGAAGCGTTTTACGCTGGAAATACTAGAGTAGTGACCACGCAGCATTGACCACCCAACATTCGCCGAAAGCAGAGCGCGTGACTGTGGCGCGAGTTTTGCGCCCGCACGGCGTGCGCGGCGAAGTAGCGGCTGAAATCCTCACTGACTTTCCTCAACGGCTCACCCGCTTAACTTCCGCGGAATTATGGGACGGGCGCAGCGCGCCCCGCCGCGTCGCAGTGCGCAAATGCTGGCTCTCGCACAGCCGCGGCGGCCAGGCAATCTTCCATTTCGCCTCCTGCGATTCCGTTGAGGATGCTAAAAAACTGGTCGGCCTGGAAGTCCAGGTGCCGTTCGCCGATCGCGTGAAGCTACCTGTCGGAAGTTACTACATCAGCGATCTGGCCGGCTGCGCGGTTTGCGAACGCGGCGCGGAAATCGGGCGCGTGCGCGATGTGGAGATCAATGGCGATGAGGTTTCGGGCACTCCGCTCCTGGTGGTGGACGCCGCGCACGGCGAAGTTCTGATTCCGCTCGCCCGGGAAATCTGTGTGAATGTGGATACCGCCGCGCGCCGCATTGATGTGGTGCTTCCGGAAGGCCTCCTGGACATAAACGCCAAGTAATTCCGCACACTCAGCGCGTTGGCCACGTTTGCGGTACGATTAGCGGCGATGCGCTTCGACATCATCACCATATTTCCGGAGTTCTTCACGGGGCCGCTGGATTACGGCATTGTGCGTCGCGCGCGGGAAGCTCAGCTCATCGAGGCATGCGTGCACGATTTGCGCGCGTTCACGCACGACCGCCACCGCACCGTGGATGACCGCCCATTCGGCGGCGGCGAGGGCATGGTGATGAAGCCCGAGCCGCTGTTCGACGCGGTGGAATCGCTGGTGGGCGCGCGAGGCGACGCAGCGAAGCCGAATGCGCCGCGCGAAGACACTGCCATCGTGCTCCTCTCCGCCGCGGGACGAATGTTCCGGCAGCACACGGCGCGTAGATTCGCAAACCTCCAGCGCATCGTGCTCATCTGTGGGCGCTACGAAGGCGTGGATGAACGTGTAGCCGAGCACCTTGCGACCGACGAGATCTCCATCGGTGATTTCGTGCTGTCCGGCGGTGAACTGGCCGCGGCAATGATTCTGGATGCAGTAACGCGGCTGATCCCCGGCGCGCTAGGCAACGAAGATTCCGCCGTAAACGAATCCTTCAGCGAGCCCGCGGTCGAATCCTTCCGGACTCGACGCGTACCGCGCGCCGCGTCCTCGCAGACCACCGACCGCTCGGCTGCGAACGAACCACAAACCGCCAATCACGGCATCCTGGACTATCCTCATTACACGCGCCCGCCCTCGTTCCGCGGTTGGGACGTTCCAGAGATTCTGCTCGGAGGAAACCACGCAGAGATTCGTAAGTGGCGCGAGCAGCGCGCATTGGAAAAGACCCTGCGCAATCGTCCTGATCTGCTCACCAGCCGTAAGTAGCATGTGCGATCAGCGAACAGGCGCTGCCGCCTCGCTCCGCATGGGGTGTAGCATGCCAATTGGCCGCAATTTGGTGTGGCCAAAGCGTCGTGAAATACGATAGAATCAGTGATTGTGCGTTGTGTGCTGGCCCCACCTGAGCGGGTCTGCCGGGAAATAATGTCATGAATCCGATAGTTCATAAGGCGCAGCAGTCCCAAATTCGCAAGGATCTGCCGAATTTTCGTCCGGGCGATACCGTGCGCATCAACGTGCGCTTGAAGGAGGGCGAGGGCGATAAAGAGCGCATCCAGCCGTTTGAGGGCGTAGTGATGAGCCGCCGGGGGGAGTTGTTGGGCGAATCCTTCACCGTCCGCCGCGTCAGTTTTGGCATTGGCGTGGAGCGTATTTTCCCGGTGCATTCGCCGATGATCAGCTCGATCGAAATTGTGCAGGCCGGGCGCGTGCGCCGCGCGAAGCTGAATTATTTGCGTCAGCGCAAAGGCAAGGCCGCCCGAATCAAGCGCGCCGAGAGGCCGGAAGCTCCGGCGGAAGCCACCGCGGCAGCAGCCGCAAAGTAACACACCACCTACAATTCAAACTAAATTCAGCCCGTCACGAGAAATCGCGACGGGCTTTTTTTTCGCGTGAACGAAGAACTCAGGCGATGCGTGTGCCACCGCGATGATGCCTGTGCTAAAATTCGTGGCCGATGGGAAGACTTTGTTGCTCGCGGTACGAGCGCGAAGCGCGGCAGTGCGGTTGGCTGCGCATCGCCGGACTCGACGAAGCGGGACGGGGCTCGCTGTTTGGACCGGTCGTCGCTGCAGCCGTCATTCTGAATCCCCGCCGCCGCATTGTCGGCCTCGACGACTCCAAGAAACTCACTCCCGAACGGCGCAACGAATTGGCTCCGCGCATCCACGATTACGCGCTGGCGTGGGCTACCGCGGAAATTGACGCCAGCCGCATTGACGCGTGGAATATTTACCAGGCGAGCCGCCAAGCGATGATGGCGGCTGTGTCGCAACTCAATCCGCTGCCGGATTATCTGTTGCTCGATGCAATCGAGATTGACCTGCCGATCGAGCAGAGGGCGCTGATCCACGGCGATGCGCGCTCGGTTTCCATCGCGGCGGCTTCGATTCTGGCGAAAACCGAGCGCGACCGACGCATGCAGGAATTCGATCAGCTCTACCCGCAGTACGGGCTGGCGCAACACAAAGGTTACGGAACGCCGGAGCATCTGGAGGCGCTGCGCAAGCACGGACCCACGCCGCTCCACCGTTTTTCGTACGCGCCCGTCCGCCAGTCGGGCTGCTGGGCCTCGGGCGCAACGCAAGATCCGTTGCCGCTCGGGCTGCCGACCGACTTTCTGAGCGACTAATCGCGCGCAAAGTCCAAAATCACCTGCCACTAATTCAGGATCCTTCCCATCCAGCCAGTGGGTAGATGTACAGCTTGGATCGTGGTAGGCTTTTGCAAGGTTTCTCGGGCTGGCTCACAGCCTGCCTGAAACCCTAAGGCCTCGCGTGCGGTTCCCGGCCCCCGCGGGAGTGCAAGATGAAAGTCCTGTTCGTACACCCTAGCCCGCTGATGTACTCGAAAATATATTTGCGCCTGGAGCCGCTGGGGCTTGAGCTGGTGGCGGAATCGGCGCGCCAGGCCGGACACGACGTTCGGCTGCTCGATCTGCAAGTGTTCCGCCAGCGCGACTACTACCGCATCATCCGCGATTGGAAACCGGAAGCGGTGGGTTTCTCGCTGAATTACCTGGCGAATATTCCGGAAGTGGTGGACCTGGCTAAAGAGACCAAGCGGCTGGCGCCGAATTGCTTCGTTTTTGCGGGAGGCCACAGCGCTTCATTCACGGCCAAGCAGATTCTCGCGCACGCCCAAGGCGCCATCACCTGCATCGTGCGCGGAGAGGGCGAAGAAGTCACGCCGATGGTGCTGGCCGCCGCGTGCGACCCGCAGACGCTTCACCTGCTGCCCGGTGTGACCAGCATTTACGGCGACGGGCCCGCGCCGCGATTGGTCCGCGATCTGAATGCACTGCGCCCCGCGCGGGGACTGGTCGCCAAGCGGCGAAAGTATTTTATCGGCGTCCTGGATCCGTGCGCTTCGATCGAGTTCACCCGCGGCTGTCCTTGGGACTGTTCGTTCTGCAGTGCCTGGACGTTCTACGGGAGAAATTACCGGCAATTAAAGCCGGAGGTCGCAGCGGAAACGCTGGCTCGCATCCAGGAGCCCGGCGTCTTCATCGTGGATGACGTCGCGTTCATTCATCCGGAACACGGCAACGCGCTGGCGGACGAAATTGGGCGCCGCAACATCCGCAAACAGTATTACCTGGAGACGCGCGGAGACGTACTCCTGCGCAACAAGGAAGTCTTTCGCACCTGGAAGCGGATGGGGCTGAAGTACATGTTCCTGGGAATCGAGGCGATTGATGACGAAGGCCTGAAGGCGCATCGCAAACGCATCACCATCAAGAAAAACATCGAGGCGCTGGAATGCGCGAGGGACTTGCACATTCACGCCGCCGTGAATATCATCGCTGATCCCAACTGGGACGAGCGGCACTTCCAGGCGGTGCGGGAATGGGCGCTTTCGGTGCCGGAAATTGTGCACGTCACCGTGAACACGCCCTATCCAGGCACCGAAACGTGGGTGACGGAATCACGCAATTTCACCACGCGGGATTACCGGCTGTTTGATGTGCAGCATGCGGTGCTGCCAACCAAGCTGCCGCTTGCGCAATTCTACGAAGAGCTGGTCAAGACCCAGCAGGTTCTGAACCAAAAGCATCTGGGATTCGCGGCGCTGAAAGATACGTTTGTGATGGCTGCGGGATTTCTGGCCAAGGGCCAAACGAACTTCGTAAAGATGCTCTGGAAATTCTCCAGCGTTTACAATGCGAAGCAGCAATATGCGGATCACCAGCGCGACATCAAGTATCCGATCACTTTGCCTTCGGCGGCGCCAGCCGGCCGTGTGGACCAAACGCTTTTGTACATTCACAAACCCGAGCCGGCGCTTGCTTCCAATGCAGCGCGAGCGGGATAAGCGAGGCTGCGTTTTCCCTGCTGAATTGTCCCGGCACTCGCATTTCTTCGCACCGTTTCGGGGCTTCACGCAATCCAATCCCGGGCATATCACTAATTTTAAAGGGGAGGTTCATGCGCATTAACAGAAACAGGTTCGAGCGGGAAATTATGTTCGCGTTCATCATCGCCGTCGCCGTGGCGTTGTTCGTGACGTGGAATCCCTCCGTGTTCGCGCAACAGGGCGGCGCACAGGAGGCGCCTGCCATGCAGGACATGCCTGGCATGGACATGCAGCAGAGCACCGCCGAGGAAAGTCCGGCGCTGCAAGCGAAACACGCCCACGACAAAAAGGAGAGTGAATTCAATCACCATCTGGCGGGGTTGCTGGTGGCGCTCGCGGGAGTGTTTCTTTTGACGCAGGACAAGCTGGCGAAGCGGTGGCCGGCAGCGCGCTACGTGTGGCCCTGTTGTTTTTTGGCAGCGGGAATTTTCCTGCTGATTTTCAGCGATACCGAAATATGGCCGTTTGGTAGCCAGACGCCCTGGTATGCAATCACGCATAATCCCGAGGATCTCCAGCACAAAACTTTTGCCGTGATCCTGCTCGCGCTGGGAACCATCGAACTGCTGCGCGCTCGCGGCCGCCTGCACAGCCTGTGGAGCAAGTGGGCGTTCCCGGTGGTGGGCATGATCGGAGCGATCATGCTGCTATTTCACCATCACAGTGCGGGTATGCATGGTCCGCATCACATGGAGACCATGGAGCACATTCAGAATCAGCACCGCGCCTTCGCGGCGACGGGCGGAGGCGTAGCGTTGACAAACGGCCTTGCGGAAGTGCACACGAGCTGGCAGTCGGCCTTTCAGAAAATATGGCCAACGCTGATGATCGTACTCGGCATACTGCTGATGATGTACACCGAATAACCACCGGGCTGCTCAAGCTTCGAAAACCGGCTTCCTGCCGCACCGTGCGGCGTTGCGGTCCGGAGTCCTGCCACGTTATCCGGCTGCTTTCGAAGATAGACCGAATGACTTCACGGCACTGGGCTCGTCCTGGTGAATATCGAACACAGCCGAGAGCATGGTCATCTGCAGCAGGTCCTGAACTTTCTTGTTCACATTGGCGAGCTTCAAGTGGCCGCCCTGCTTCCGCACGCTGGTGTGGGAGCGCACCAACTCTCCAATACCGGCGCTATCCACGTGGACTACGTCAGCCATGTTCAGCAGGATGTGCTTGTTGCCCTTCTCCAGCAGGCCAACCATCACTTCGCGCAGGATCACATTTCCTTCGCCGAGCGTGATGCGTCCTCTGATGTCCACGACCGTAATCTCGCCCATTTCGCGCGTAGAAGCTTGCATCCTGCCTGCGGGCTGCGCAGGCATGCTCATGCCCAAACGATCCAGGACGGCGCAAGCCCGGCCGGCGACCTCGGCAAAATCCGTTCGGACGACGACTAGAGAACGACCTTGCTTCAGCGGCTCCAAAAATAGCGCAGTGTCCTCTTGAGAAGCCGCCGACACTGTTGGATGCGGTGCCTCTTCATCGTCGGAGATCGCTTCGCCGACTTTCGAGCCGGTTCGTGCGCCGAGAAAACCGAGCAGAGCGGTGGCGCCGGCGCCGAGCGCGATGACCTGGCCGATTCCCGGAATCAGGAATATAGACGCGGCTGCGACTCCCGCAGACAAGCCCGCCGCTCCTCCCAAGAAACCGCCCGCATAGGATCCCAATTCCTTAGCAAGGGAGGCTGCTTCGTTTTCCGAGCGAGTCAAGAACACGATCGATTCCTGCGGGACGTGCTGGTCGAGCAATGCCTTTACGGCTTCTTCCGCGCGATCGCGCGAAGCAAAAACGCCAATAGCGGTTTCCAAGTGGTCCTCCCGTGGTTCCAAGTGTGATATGGGTGGGTTTCTCGCCAGTTCGAGAACGAATGGCTTAAACGCGGCCCAGTCTGAAATACCTCAACGCTGAGAAATCTGTGATTGGCCGAAACCTTTAGCGAAATCTGCTATCAACGTTAAGATTTGTCAAGAGAAAACAGAGCGAAAGGACGGGTTGAATAAAGGAATCAGGGCCTAGTACGCTCGGTAGTTTTGTAGCGAGGCAAGGCCGGTACCGAGCACTCTTGCAAAGGGGATTGGGAGACCGGCAACCTGGCTACCCATACGTGAAGTGGCTACGGGCGAACTTCTCTCCCCAACAAGCACCCTGCCACCCTTCTCGAGTCGTCACAGAGGAATGCTGGCGAGTACGCTGGTGCCTTGGGAGTGGAAAGTAGCGTCGCAGCTGACGCGGATGCAAGTAAGTAAACTCAGCCCGATCTGCGCGGCGGGGGCGGCGCGAGCGGGTGCCCACTCGCCGAGATTGACCCCCTAAAACTTGACCCCGAACCGACCGGTTTAGGGGTCAAGTGGGCGCGGGAAAGGCACTGTTATCGCCTTTGGCACCTACCCCCTTGTGGCGCGTTGCTCCTTGTTTTTGACGCATGCTAACCTTCATGCCTAAGCCGTCTGTACGGCTAAGAAGCGCTGCCCGGGCAAGTGAGGCAGCCAGACCAAAAGCATCCATGGCCTTCAACAAAAGCAAAGCGCTGGAAAACGCGCTGAAGTTCCTCAACCAGGGCAAGGTCGCCCAGGCCATTGGCGAATACCAGCTAATTCTCCGCGCGGACGCGAAAGACCAAGCCACCTTGATGACCGTGGGCGATCTGTTCGCTCGCCAGGGAGACATGACGCAGGCCATCGAGTACTTCGAGCGGCTCGCGCAGGTTTACCTCAACGACGGGTTCAACAGCAAAGCCATCGCTATATACAAAAAGATCGCCAAGCTGGCGCCGAACGAACTGGCGCCGCTGGAGCGGCTGGCGGATTTGTACGTGCAGCAGGGAGTGCTGAGCGAAGCCCGGCCACTCTTCCTGCAAATCGCCGAAGCCCACCTGAAAGCGAATCACGCGCAAAAAGCCGTGGAAGTGTTGCACCGCTTGCTGGAAGTGGAGCCTGAAAATCAGCGCGTGCAGATGCGTTTGGCGGAATTGTACGGCGTGATGGGACAGAAGAAGGAAGCGGCGCTGACGTATCACGCATATGCGCTGCGGCTTTTCGAGCGCGGCGAGATGGATGAAGCGGAGAAATTGGCGGACCGCGCGCTGGAAGTGGACCCCGGCAATGCGCCCGCGATCCTGCTGAAAGCCAAGGCGCTTTTTGCCGCAAGCAAAATTGATCAAGCCATCGCGATTCTGGGGAAGCATCCGGAAGCGGAGGCGGGCGGGGACGTCACCAATCTGCTGGTGGACTACGAACTTCGCGCAGGGCATGCGGAACAAGCCGCGGAACGGGCGCGCCGGCAACTCGCGCGGGGCCACGAACACTGCACGTTGCTCCACAAAGTGGCGGAAACGATGATCGAAAGCGGGCAGCCGGAGCAGGCGCTGCCGTTGCTAGCTGAATTGCGCGGGCCGATGACGGAAGCGGGCGCGCAGGACGGCTACCTGAAGGCGCTTTCCAGCGCTTGCGAAAGACTTCCCGGGCGAACCGAGCCACTGGAGACCTTGGCGGATTTCTGCCGGACCACCAGTGATCCTTTCCGGCTGAATGGGGCTCTGCAACAGCTTTCGGACGCGTATGCGGCGCAAGGGAATTTTCAGCGCGCGGAAGAATTGCTGGTGGAGCTGGTTGACCGCAACAAAAATGATGAGCGCCTGGTGGAGCGGCTGAATCAGCTGCGCGCCAAGGCAGGGGGATCCTCGCTCAGCGCGGCGGACATCGAGACGATTCACATCAGTTCCGCGAGCGAGCCGGCGCCGGCCGCGAGCCTGCTGGAGGAAGAACGCAAACTGGCTCCCGCGGCGCAGCCGACAATTCTGGAAGAGGCGATTGACGAAGAGACACAGCGCTACATTGCGCAGGCGCTGACCGACGTGGATTTGTTCTCCAGCTACGGACTGACGCAAAAAGCCACGCATCTGCTGGAAAACGTGCTGCAGCGCGCACCGCGGCATACCCCGACGCTGGAAAGATTGCTGGATCTGCATCTGGGCGCAGGCAACGATCGCCGGACCGCGGAATTATCGGCGCAGTTGGAGCAAATTCATCGCGAGCGCAACGATCACGTCAACGCGGATCGCTTTTCAGAGCTGCGGCAACGATACTCGAAGGTAGCTGGACTGACTGCGGAAGATATGCCGTCGGCGCCGGCCATTACCACGCCGCCCGCATCGGCGGATGTACCGGCCGCCGCGCCAGTCCCCACATTTGGATCGGAAACGACTGCGGCGCAGGCGTCTGTGGCCGTGCCCACGGAGCCGCCGCCGTTTGAGATTGCGGCAACCCCGCCGCCCGCCGAAACTCCCGCGGCGGCCTCCGCACCCATCGAGTTCGAAATTCCTCTTACCGAGTTGGAAGCAGATACGCCGGTGGACGAAGGCGCCGTGGCGCCGATCGCAGCCACGGAAGCGCCTGCGCCAGAGGCGGCCGCGGAAGTTTCCATCGCCGCGGAACCCGCGCCTGTGGCAGCGGGAACCTCCGGCGAAGAATTGGATCTTTCCGACGAATGGGAAGCGATCTCCGCGGAAGTTCACGAAGTGCCCGCGGCCGCGGCCGAAGAGCCGGTGGCGGCCCAGGTGGAATTAGACCCAGTGTTGGCGCCGGAACAGACGGCAGGCGAACCGAAAACGATCGAGGCGGCTGCGCCATCCTCGCCCGTCGAGGAAACTGTCGTTCACGCCGATGCTGAACCGGATTACGACGCGAAGGTGGAACATTTTGAGATAGACGCCAATACCGCGCAAGCGGAATTGAGCGCGCACGCTCCGCCCGCGGAAGAATCATCGTTGGACGCACTACTGGCCGAAACGTCAGCCGAAGCCGAGCCGGAACCGGCAATCGAAATTGTCGAAGAAGCTGCGGAACCAGCGGCCGGGCCGGTGTCATCGGCCGAGGCCGAAACCGAAGCGCTTCCTGCAGCACTGGTGGAATTTCTGAATGAGCCTGCGCCGGAGGTTGCGGCCGAGGGGGCGCCGAGCAGCAACGAAATCGAATTGGAACTTACTCCCGAGCCGGTCGCCACACGTGAAAGCGCGCCGCCGGCCACAACCGACGATTTCATCAGCGAACTAGTTGCTGAGCTAGACGATTTGGAAGGGCCGGCCGCTCCCAACGTTCCGGAACCAGCGCTAGCCGCAAGCCCGGATGAAACGCATGTGCATCTGCAGGAAGTCTTCGCGCAAACGAAATTGCCGCCAATGGAGCCGATCGTTCCCGCAGCCGTGGCGGGCGCATCGAATGGCACCGCGAACGGAGCGGGCACAACGTCGCCGGAAACCCTGAACGAGCTGGCCGAAGTTTTCCAGGAATTCCGCGCCGAACTCGGAGAAATGGGCGAAGAGGACGAGGACCTGGAGACGCACTACAATCTGGGCATCGCCTACCGCGAAATGGGATTGCTGGACGAAGCCATCGGTGAATTCCAGAAGGTGGCGAAGGCCGTGCAGAAAGGCAAGCCATTCCAGTACGAGATGAACTGTTCCACGATGCTGGGGCTTTCGTTCATGGATAAGGGCGAGCCGAAAGTGGCTTCTCTGTGGTACCAGCGCGCGCTGCAAGTACCGGGCCTCGAGGAAGAATCCATTCTGGCGCTGCGCTATGACCTGGCGATGGCTCTAGAATCCGCGGGCGAATCCGGCGCGGCGCTGGATAGCTTCCGGCAAGTTTACGCGGCCAACATTGACTACCGCGACGTGGCCGATCGCATTGCCACGCTGCAAAAGCACTAACCGCGAATCGCTCGACCATCCCCGAACAGCTTCACTTAGATCGGTTGCCGGCACGCTATTCCAAATTTCGCAGGCGGCGCACTCTTACGATTGCGCGCGGCAGTTGCCACTCCTGCGATAATCTCCCATAATCCTAACTTCGACTATGACTCGACTTCTGCGTGTGGTGCTGCTGCTGCTCTGGCTGGAACTGGGACTGATGCTGATCCTGCTGCCGTGGTCGGACGTGTGGGACATCAACTACTTCTTGTATCTGTACCCCGCGCTGGGATTGATCGTGAAGAATCCATATTTGCGCGGCGCGGTTTCAGGCCTGGGCCTGATGAACGTGCTCTTCGCGCTCGAAGCGTTTCGTCGCCGGACTTCCACCGTTGTTACGCGTACCTAAAACACCCATCGTTTGCTGCGTCACCGACCGGAGATCGCTGGGCGGCCCCCGCGGCGGTGCGGGATTGCGGGATGCCATTCAAAAAGCAGTGCAGGCAGGAGCGGACTGGGTGCAGGTCCGCGAGAAGGATATGCCCGCGCGCGAGCTGCTGGAATTGGTGCGCGGAGCGGTGAAGTCAGCGGAGGCGCTAGGCCGCGCGAGTTTGCGCGTAATCGTAAACGACCGGTTGGACGTGGCGCTGGCGGCGGGCGCGGCGGGCGTGCATCTTGGCGGCGAATCGCTGCACGCTCGGGACGTGGTGGCGTGGCGCCGCGGCGGTAACGCTCCGGGCGAATTTCTGGTCGGCGTTTCGTGCCACAGCCTCGAGCAAGCGCGCGAAGCCGAGAGTGCCGGGGTGAGCTACATTTTTTTCGGGCCGGTGTTCGAGACCCCGTCGAAACGAGCTTTCGGCGAGCCGCAAGGAGTGCCGCGTTTGGCTGAGATTTGCAGAAGTGTGCGGGTCCCGGTGGTTGCGATCGGCGGAGTGGACGAGAACAACGCGCCAGAATGCGTTCGCGCGGGCGCTGCGGGGATTGCGGCGATTCGCATGTTTCAGGAGGCGCGTGATGCCGACGCGTTGAAGAGCGCAGTGCAGAAGATTCATCGCTCCGTCGGTTAAGCAGCCGGCGCGCAAATGGCGAGAAAGAGAGGTTCCTGCACGCCGCAGGCAGGCTTTGCTTCGCTCAGAATGGGCCCAAAGGCGATGTGCGCGAGATGGCTACGCGCTGAGCCAGCGGCCAACCGGTTGCAGTTGTTCGTTGTGATCGCAGATCACCTTGATGACCGCTGTGATGGGAATCGCCAGAAGCAGTCCAATCCCGCCCCATAGGAATCCGAAGAACAGCAACGAGACGGTCAGGGCCAAGGCATTCAAGCGCACGCGCCAGCCAACCAGCGCGGGAACCAACAGGTTGTTCGCCACGAAGTGAAAGAAAGTAAGCATGGTGAAGATGCCGATGAATGGGCCGGGAGTATTGAATTTTTTCAGGCCGATTATCAGCGGGGGCAACCAGGAGAGCACCACGCCAAGGTAAGGAATCAGGTTTGCAAGACCCGAAACCAACGCGAGAAGGAACGGAAATTCCAGGCCGATGCCCCAAAAAAAGAGCCAGCTGGCGATAACCAGGATCAAACCGACCAGCGCGGTGCCCACGACGTAGCTGCGCAATACTTGCGTCACGTCCGAAAGAGTTTCTTTCACTTCCGTCCGCTGCGTCGCGGGGAATAACTGCATCGTGGCGTGCCACACCTGGCGTTTCGCGGCGAGCATGAAAAAAAGAAGGAAGGGCACGAACGTGGCGGCCAACAGCACTTCATAAAGCGAACTGAGTTTGGCCAGCAAGGCTTGGCGCACCGGATGCGATTCCGCCACGGCGACGATGTGCGTGCCGTCAGGAGTCCCCGGCTCGATTTCGGAAACATGCGCCTCAAAGTTTTCCAATTTTTGTTCCACGAAATTAGCGACGGCATGGAGCGGCTTGCGATACGTGGGCCAGTCACGGCCGAATTGGTCCACGCGCTCGATCAGGCTCCAAGCCAATACCAGCACAGCGGCGATGGTGAGCAGCACGACAATCAGCGATCCCAGTGCGCGCGGTATGTGCCAGTCTTCCATCCAATTGACGACCGGATCGAGGAAATATGCGAGCAGGACGGCCACCAGCAGCGTCACCAATACCGAAGACGCCCAGTAGCAAAACGCGATGACGATTCCGGCCGCGATAATTTTCCCGCTGGCGGAACTGGTGGAAGCGACCTTGGCATCCTCGACTGGCATGGCGGTACGATAACACAGCCCGCGCCCGGCAAATAAGGCTGTGCCCGCGCGTGTACTGGCCCGACGGACAACGGTGACGGGGCCGCGCGTCGAATTGCTCGCGCGCCCCTGCTCCTGCTAAATCGCACAGGGATGATAGAATCGCGTGCCGGATTTTTTGGGCGCGCAATCCAGAGTCTATGGCCAAACAACTCTTCGGAACAGACGGCATTCGCGGCGTCCCGGGTGAATACCCGCTGGACGACGCGACGCTCGACCGCGTGGGCCTGGCGCTGGGCGAATTCCTTAGTTCGAGTGACGCCTTGCCGAACCCTATGCGGGGCGGACGGCCGCGCGTGCTAATTGGCCGTGACACGCGGGAGTCCGGGCCGCACATCGCCGAACGCATCGCGCGCGGATTGGCCGCGGCGGGCGCCGAACCCATTTCCGCGGGCGTGCTGACCACTCCCGGAGTGGCTTGGCTGGTGAGCCGCGAAGGATTTGCCGCAGGAGTCGTGATTTCGGCTTCGCACAATCCCTATCACGATAACGGCGTGAAATTGATCTCCTCGACAGGCATGAAATTTCCGGATGTCGTGGAGGCGATCCTGGAGGCCACGATTCTCGCGTCCCGAGAGACGTTGCAGGCTGTTAGCGGGATGCAGCTTCACGACAATGAAAAAATTGACGACGACTATCTCGACGGCCTGCGCGAAAATGCGCTGCCCGGAGCAAAATTCGCGGGCATGAAGATTGTGCTGGACTGCGCGAACGGCGCGGCCAGCAAGCTCGCTCCGCGCTTGTTTCGGTCGCTCGGCGCGGAAGTGCTGGCGATGAACGACAGCCCGGACGGGCGCAATATCAACGCCGGTTGCGGCTCCTTGCATCCCGAAGCCATGCAGAGGCGCGTGGTGGAAGCGGGCGCGGCGATGGGTGTGGCGTTTGATGGCGATGCCGACCGCGCGATTTTTTCGAGCGCGACGGGCAGGCTGGTGGATGGCGACGGCGTGTTGCTGGTCACGGGGCGCTATTTGAAATCAGCTGGGAAACTAAAAGGCGATGTGATCGTCGGGACCACCATGGCGAACCTTGGCCTCGAGCGCGCGCTCGAAAAATCCGGACTGCAGCTTGCGCGCACCGCCGTGGGTGACCGCTACGTCCTCGAAGAGATGCAGCGCATCGGGGCAAATCTGGGCGGCGAGCAGTCCGGGCATATTTTGTTCTTGGACGACGCGACCACGGGCGACGGTATGTTGACGGCGGTGAAAATTGCCTCGATCGTTTCGCTGAGCGGGCCGCTCGATACGCTCGTCGCTGATTTGAAAATTTTCCCGCAGCAGATTGTGAATGTGCGCGTGAAAGCGAAGCCCCCGCTCGATTCCCTGCCGGAAGTTTCGCGGACGCTGGCCGAAGCTGAAAAGGCGCTGGGCAATTCCGGGCGCGTGGTGCTGCGCTATTCCGGCACTGAGCCGCTCGCGCGTGTGATGGTGGAAGCCGAGCACGAAGACCACGTGCGCCGTTGGACGGATGCGTTGGCTAGCGCACTGCGCGCGGCCATCGGGGCGTAGGCCGAATCGCATTTGATCCTGATAATGGCTCTATGATTTCTTCATTGCGCGGATTTGCGGCTTCGTATATCACTTGTCACTGTAAACCTCTCATAAGTTTGTCACACGCGAGGCTTTTATGAGTCGCCTGCGAAATGCGCTGGTCGTTTCGTCCGTACTGCTCGCTGCGTCCGCTTGCTTCGCGCAGAATCCGCCGCAGAGCGCTCCCGCGGCCCCGGCTGCGCCTGCCGTCACAATTCCCTCTTATCCCGACAGCGCGCGGGGATTGGAAAAATTTCTCGGCGACATGCTGAAGCTCACGAAGGAAGGCGATAATCAGGCGCTCGCGGCATACACAAAGTCGCTGGAGCTTAGGGATCCGGACGCCTGGTTCAAATCGGTTTTTGGCGATGAGCTGGGCGCGCTTTACTCTGAAACTTCGGAGCAGTCGCGATCGGAAATCGAAACGAGCGTTCCTGCGACCCTGCAAGTCCTCTTGAAGGATAGATTGACGAGCGTCCAAGCGCACAAATTCGTAGGCGCTTGCGATAAGGACGCGACGGAAAAAGAGTATCCATTGCTTTTGCGGCGCGCTCGACCAGTCCCGTTGTACGACGCTCGCTTCCGAGATTCCTCATTAACTACGGAATCGCTCTGGTCGTATTTCGCTTATGTTGATGGAGGTTTCCGCTACGTCGGAATCCTTTCGCCTAACCCATACCCTCCACTCAAGAAGCCCAGCGCAACGCCGAGTTCGCAATCGGCGACATCGACAACCTCGGGGCCGCCGGAAAGAATTCGTTTAAGCGGCAATGTGCAGGCCGCGCGGCTCATTCATCAGGAGCCGCCCCTGTACCCGCCCGACGCGAAGCGGGATCACATACAGGGAAAGGTTGTGATTCACGCAATCATCGCGAAGGATGGCTCGGTTGAGGACGCCAGCGTAATTGAGGGGATATGCGTGCTCGCGGAGCCGGCGCTGGCGGCCGTAAAGAACTGGCGCTACCAGACGACGACATTGAATGGCAAGCCCGTCGAGGTGGATACCACAATCACCGTCGTGTTCACGCTTAGCTGATCACCACCGTCCCACAGCCGTAGCGGCAAATCCTGCAAGAAATCGCGCGAACTCCGTACTAACCTTGAAATCGAACGGCAAAGAGCCGTCAGCCTGAAGGAAGGCAGGATGGCGCTATAGGCTTTATTAGCCTTACTTAAGATCACTTCCAGATTTGCGGGAACTTTTTCGCGGCTCGCGACATTCCAAGAGTGAACGGCAGGCCGCGAGATTGACGCGGAACCGAAACACGGGCAGCGGGTGCCCAGCCGAGCATGAACAGCGACGAGCAACTCATACTGGAATTCCAGCAAGGCTCGCGGGAAGCATTCGTCGAGCTTTTCGAACGCTACCGCGAGCCGGTGTACGGATTTTTTCGACGGCGGCTGGAGAATCCCGGCCGCGCGGAAGAGCTGGCGCAGGAATGTTTTCTGGCTCTTTTGCAAAATGTCAAACGGTACGAGCCGCGCGCGAGTTTTCGGAGCTATTTGTATGGCATCGCAATGCACCTGGTGGCAGCGGAGCGGCGCAAGGTTGGGCGCGAAGTCGCGGAGAACGAAAAACTGGATGACCGGGCCATCGGAGGAAATGCAGCCGAGGGTTGCGACGCGGGCATCTGGGTTCGCAAGGCGCTCCAGCATCTGGGAAAAGACGAGCGCGAGATTCTGATGCTGCGGGAATACGAACAATTGAGCTACGAGGAAATCGCGTCGCTCTTGCGCGTGCCGGTGAATACGGTGCGTTCGCGATTATTTCGCGCGCGCCTCGCGTTGAAAGAGCAATTGATTCCGGTGAAAGGCTGAAAACGAGGATTTTTATGGACCGTTCATTACAACACGCGTTTGATGCCGAAGAGATCATGGCATATCTCGACGGCGAGTTGGAGTCGCAACGAGCGGCGGCGCTCGCGGCACATCTGGTGGGCTGCGGCGAGTGCCAGGAAGTAGCAAAGAGTATTCGCGCGGTTTCCGACCGGATGCTGAATTTCGATGTGGAACCTGCCCCTGCCAACTTGAGCCAAGGCGTCATTGCTGCGCTCGACGCGGGCAACATTTCGCGCGCGGACCTTGCAGTTCATGGACAGGAGCGCGAGCCTTCGAATTGGCGGCGTCTGTTCGCGCATCCACGCGTGTGGGCAATCGCGGGTGCCGCCGGTGTGGTGGTGATCTTAGTGATTGGGTTACCGACTGCCTTGCTTCAGCGATCCGCCTCAATCAACGGCCGAAATTTCGACAAGATCGAAAGACTAGAGACCGGTGCTGCGGCGGTGGTTGCCGGGATCCCGGCAGCGCAACCGCAGGCAGCGAACACGGCTGCGCCGGCACCACCACCCGATGGCGAGGGCTTGCAGGCCCCGGAAGCTGTCGGTCCGATGATCGTGCAGACGGCTTCGCTCAGCATCGTCGCGACGAATTACGATGAGGCTAGCGCGGCCATCGAGCGGCTGGCTGCGGCGCATGGCGGCTACGTGGAGAAGCTGGACGCCAAGGCGCAGAGCGGAACTGGGCGCGAGCTTTCCGCAGCGTTGCGGATTCCCGCGAAGCAACTCGACGGATTCCTCGCGGATGTCCGAAAGCTCGGGCACGTGGAGGAAGAATCGCGTGAAAACGAGGACGTGAGCGCGCAGTACGTGGATTTGCAGGCGCGGCTGCGGAGCGCACGAGCGACCGAGCAGCGCCTGATCGAACTGCTCGGCACGCGCACCGGGAAGCTGCAGGATGTGCTGGACGCGGAACGCGAACTGGCGCGCATCTGCGGTGAAATCGAGAGCATGCAGGGGCAGAACGCGATTTTGCTCCATCGCGTGAGCTACGCGACGGTGCAGGTGGAACTGAGCGAGGTATATCGCGAGCGGCTGGGCACGGACTCGAAGGGAACCAGGATCCGCAACGCGGTGGTGGAAGGGTTTGGTAACGCAGAGGACGGCGCGGTTTCTGTCCTCATTTTTCTCCTCGCCTACGGGCCCGCATTGTTGTTCTGGCTAGCCATGCTGCTCGTTCCGTCATGGCTCCTGTGGCGAAGGTTTCGGCCTCGCGCTCGGGCTTGAGCCGAAATTATCTTCCAAAGGACATAGAAAAACGGTTTCTGACTATCAGAAACTGGAGACGGGTACCCGAAAAACATAGGCAACATCCAAGTAACATAGGCTAAGTCCTTTCGTCACATAGACGGATGCTCTGGACCGAACTGGACCTGCGCTGGCAACTGGCGTGCAACTCACCCAGCGGCTGTCTCTTATCCCGGGGTGGGCCGGTTTCGCCGCGCCGAAGCCGGAACTAGGGGTAGAGCATATAGAGGGGCCCGACGGGGCCCCTCTTTTTTGTGCCTCAGCCAGCCGCGACTCGATGAACGTTGACGTTTTGGCCAGCACGACCGGGCTATCCGATTGCCCACGTTGTTTGGCTGTGATGTAATACCCTCGACTTTCGCACACCCTCTCAAAAATGGAATCTGGCGCGGCATTCTTCATTCTGCTGGGCGTGTTCTTTCTGATCGGCGTGCCGGTATTGGCGATCGGGGCGTTCGTGCGCGCCGGCGAGCTGAAGAAACAAGTCCAGACGGAGACGCCGCAACTGATCAGCCGCATCTATGCGCTGGAGCGGCAACTGGCGCAGATTGAAAAGGCGCTGGCGGCGCTCAGCATCTCCACCGTCGCGCCACACGACGCGCCGGCGCCTGCCGTAACTCCCGCACCTGCGACCCCAGCGGAAATTACACCTCCAACCAGCACGCGCGTGTTGTCGCAGATGGAAGTTCCGCGAATGTCCACTGCGCCACCCTCACCGGCTGTGCCGCCGGCGTCGCCGATGCAGAAGGTCGCGTCTGTTCGAGAACAGGCGCCGACGTTCACCACGCTCTCATCCAGCGCTCGCCTGCCGAATCAAAACGACGGCGGGAATTTCGAAACTGTGGTTGCCGGGCGCTGGTTGAACTACGTTGGGATCCTCGCCCTGCTTTTCGCCGTGACGTTCTTCCTGAAATACGCGTTCGATAACGACTGGGTTGGTCCGCGCGGCCGCGTGGGAATCGGATTATTGCTGGGCAGCGCGCTGTATCCCTGGAGCCACTGGCTGCTCGATCGCGGATACAAATATTTTTCCGAAGGAATCGCGGCGCTGGGCGCGGCGGTGCTGTACCTCTCGTTATGGGCGGGCTGGCACTACTACCTGATATTTTCGCAGTCCACGGCGTTCGCATTGATGATCGTGGTGACCGCGGCGACGATGATCGTCGCGGTAGGCCGCAATTCGGAACGGATTGCGTTCCTCGCGCTCCTTGGCGGGTTGATCACGCCCATGCTGGTGAGCACGGGCGAGAACCACGAAGTCGCGTTGTTCACCTACCTCACCATCCTCGGCGCGGGCGTGCTGGGTATCGCCTGGGTGCGCAACTGGAAATCGTTGCCGCCCGCGCAGTTTGTGGCGACGCTGATTTATTTCTGGGGATGGTACGGCGATTTTTATCGTAACGACGAGCTGGCGACGACCGTCATTTTCGCGACGGTATTCTTTGTTTTGTTCGCGGTGCTGCCCGTGGTGCGCAGTTGGCGCGACGGCGAGCTCTCTGGCCTCGAAGCCGGAATCGTCTTGGTGAATTCGCTGGCTTACCTGGCGGCTTTGCGGGAAATGCTGTGGCCGCAGGACCGCTGGGCTTTGACGGTGGCCGTACTGGTGCTCGCGGCGGCCCATTTGGGGGCGGAGCGCCTGCTGCCGGAAAAACGCGGCGGCGAGATACGCGTGGCAAGGATCTTGTACGCGGGACTGGCGCTGACGTTTGTGACCCTTGCGATTCCTATACGGCTCGACGGCAAATGGATCACCATTGCCTGGGCTGTGGAAGGCGTGGTGCTGATCTGGAGCGGGCTGCGGTTGAAATTTGCCGCGATGCGCTGGGTGGGATTCGCGATGTTCGCGGTGGTGGCCGGACGGCTGGCGGTCATTTCGATTCCGGCCGGAGATTTTTTGCTGAACGCGCGTTTCGCGACGTTTGCGATAGTGGTGGCGTGCATTCTGGCCGCGTGCTATTTCGCGGGCGAAGTTTGGCCGGAGCTGAGCGACGCGGAAAAGTCGGCGTACATGATCTCGGCCATTGGCGCGAATGTTCTCGCGCTGGTGGCGCTCTCGCTGGAATTTTGGGATGTGTTTGGCCGCATGCCGTCGCTGGGAATTGACCGCGGGCATGCGCAGGAATTGGCGCTTTCGATGCTTTGGCTGGTGTACGCGTTGGGACTGCTGGTCACCGGACTGTGGAAGAAATCGCAAGCGCTGCGCTGGCAGGCGCTGGTGTTGCTGGGCGTGGTCATCGTGAAAGTATTTCTTTTCGACCTCTCCTTCCTTGAGGCGTTCTACCGCATCGTTTCGTTCTTCCTGCTGGGGCTGGCGCTGCTGCTGATTTCGTTTTACTACCAGCGGCAATTGGTGGCGCGCAAAGCGGAGCGGAGGCCGTGAGCGCCGCAGCGCAGGGAGATTCGACTCGACGGCTTGCGGCGCTTTGCCTCGCGCTGTTCGCAGCCTTCACGACGCTCGCGGCCGCGCCGCTGCCTTCGGCGTGGAAGCACTGGCGCTATTCGCGCGCGATCGAGCTTACGCCAACCGATGCGCCCCGGCTGGTGAGCGTGACCGCGCCGCTGCAATTGTATCCCCACGCAAAACCCTGGTTGGCCGACGTGCGCGTGATTGACGATCAGGGCGCGGAAGTACCCTACGTGACTTTCCGGAGTCAGGGAACTTCCAACACCGCCTCGCTGCCCGCGATTCTGCGCGAAAACAGTTTTAGCGCGGGGCAGTTCACGCAGTTGGTGGTGGATTTGGGCGCGCATGCTCCGTTTCACAATGCGCTGCGCATCGAGACCGCTAAGCCGGACTTCATCGAGTGGGTGCAAGTGGGAGCGAGCGATGATGGGCACCTCTGGCGGATGGTGCAGGAGCGCGCGCCGATTTTCCGGTTCCGCAAAGACAATCACGAAGGCATTCAAGTAGTGCGTTACTCGGAAAATAATGCGCAGTATTTGCGCGTGCGAATTCTGGATGGCGACGCGAAATTCCCAGTGAGCGGCGTGAACGAGCTGCACGAAGTGGTGGAACCCGCCGAACGCGTTCCGATGGGGATTACCTTGTCGCTGGACGCGAACCAGCCGGCGGGGCGCACCGTTTGGAGCGGGGATGCGGGCGCGGCTGCTACGCTGGTGAACGAAGTGCGTTTCGATGTGGCGTCGCCGCCGGAGTTCATTCGCTCGGTGAATATTTCCACCAGCGCGGACGGCAAGGATTGGAGCGTTTTCAGCACCGCGGAGATTTACCGCTACCGGCGCGGCGACGCTGAATTAGAAGAGCTTTCCATCCAGCTTCCCTACATCGGTGAAACGCAGACACGATATTTGCGAGTGGAGGTTTTGAACGGGAATGACGCGCCTTTGAGCGGCGCCACACCGACGTTGTACATGACTCCGCGACACATTATCTTCGAGCAACGGCCCGGGCGAAATTATTCGATGATCTACGGACAAGAACGCGCGGCGGTCGCGCAGTACGATCTAGGGCGGCGCGTGGATGCGAAACAGATGGCCGCCGCCGTGGCGGCCCAAGTTGGTCCGGAAGAAGTGAACACGGACTGGGTGGATCCGCGCGCGTGGACCGAAACGCACGATATGTTTCTGTGGGTGGTGATGTTGGCAGCGGTCCTGCTGATCGGGTATGCAGCGGTGCGATCGTTGCGAAGGTCGGCGGCAGCGCCTGACGCCTGAGTGGTTGATCCTTGGTGCGGGAATTTTCGTTCGTCGAAATACGAAGAGCCGGCGGGAAGCCGGCGCTACGAAAAGCAGAAAAAAAAAGGCGGGACTGAGACCCGCCCCTACCGTTACCGGTTTGAATTGTTGCCGCTTCTTAGCTGCAGCCGGAGGTGCCGCCGCAGTTGGAGCATTTGTAGCAGCTGCCGTTGGGCGTCATCAACATGCCGCACTCGGAGCAGGACGGCGCGTCGTCAATCGTGGCGCGCTGGCGTGTGGACATTTCGGGTTCCGTGTATTTCGCGGCAGCCACCGGTGCGTTGGGAGCCGGTTTCACCGCGGGTTCCGCCGGTAATGGCGATGCAACTTGCTCCGTGGTCACCGTGGCTTCCCCATCCAGATAATCCGGCGAGATGAATTTCCCGCCGAGCCAGCGGCCGATATAATCCACCACCGATTTTGCGTAGCGGATGTTCGGATTGCCGGTATAGCCGGAAGGCTCGAACCGCGAATTGACGAATTTATCCACCAAGGCGCGCAGCGGAACGCCGTATTGCAGCGCAATGGAGACGGAGAGAGCGAAGGCATCCATGATTCCGGAAAGGGTGGAACCTTCCTTCGCCATCTTGATGAAGATTTCGCCGGGCGCGCCGTCTTCGTATTTGCCGACGGTGAGATATCCTTCGTGCCCGCCGATCGAGAATTTATGCGTGATGGAATCGCGCTCGTTGGGCAGCTTGCGGCGCTTGGTGCGGTCGAAAAGTTCCTGCTGGGCGGGAGAAACGCCCTCAGGCTTGGCCGGAGCGGCAACTTCAGGAGCGGCGGCAGGCGCAACCGCGGCCTTTTCGTCCACTTTTTTGCCCGCGGCGGATAGCGGCTGCGAGCGCTTGGAATTGTCGCGGTAAATGGCCACGGCTTTCAGGCCATATTTCCAGGACTCAATGTAAGCCTGCATGATGTCTTCGATCGTGGATTCTTCCGGCATATTGATGGTCTTGCTGATCGCGCCGGAAAGGAACGGCTGAGCAGCGGCCATCATGCGGAGATGTCCGCGCCACGAAATGGAGCGGCCACCGCCCATCGGAGAAAGCGAGCAATCGAAGACGGGCAGGTGCTCGTCTTTCAAGTGCGGCGCGCCTTCGATCTTGGCGTTGGCATCAATGTAATCCACGATTTCCGAAACTTGCTCGGGCGAATAGCCGAGCTTCATCAGGGCTTGCGGGACGGTGTTATTAACGATCTTGATCACACCGCCGCCGACCAGCCGCTTCTGCTTCACCAGCGCCAGGTCGGGTTCGATGCCGGTTGTGTCGCAATCCATCATGAAGCCGATGGTGCCGGTGGGAGCGAGGACGGAAACCTGCGAATTCTTGTAACCAAATCGTTCACCGAGTTCGAGCGCGTCGTCCCAGGACTTCTTGGCGGCACGCAGGAGCGTCGGCTGCACGTGTTCTTCCTTGATCGGCCGCAGGGAATCGCGGTGCATGCGGATCACGTCAATCATGGCTTCGCGATTGCGCAAGTAGCCGCCGAAGGGACCCATGCGCTCGGCGATCCGCGCGGATTGCGCGTAGGACTCGCCGGTCATCAACGCGGTGATGGCGCCGCAGAAATCGCGGCCGCCGTCGGAGTCATAGGGAAGCGCGAGGGACATCAGCAGGGCGCCGAGGTTGGCGTAGCCGATGCCCAGCGGACGATAGTCGTGCGAATTGCGCGCGATTTTCTCCGTCGGGTAGCTGGCGTTATCCACCAGAATTTCCTGCGCGGTAATGGTGACGTCTACCGCATGGGTGAAAGCTTCGGTATCGAACTGGCCGTTCGAGCCTAGGAACTTCAGCAGGTTGAGCGAGGCCAAATTGCACGCCGTATCGTCCAGGAACATGTACTCCGAACATGGATTCGAGGCGTAAATGCGGTCGGTGGACTTGCAAGTGTGCCAGCGGTTGATGGTGGTGTCGTACTGCATCCCAGGATCACCGCAGCGCCACGCGGAGTCCGCCATTTCGCGCAGGAGATCGCGCGCGCGGAATTTATCGCAGGGTTTGCCGTCATTGACGTTGCGGGTCCACCAATCGCGGTCTTCTTCCACCGCGCGCATGAAATCGTCGGTCACCCGCACGGAATGGTTGGCGTTCTGGAAGAAAACCGATGCGTACGCGTCGCCATCAATCGAGGAATCGTAGCCCTGTTCGATCAACACGTGAGCCTTGCGCTCTTCCTTCATCTTGGACTCGATGAATTCCATGATGTCCGGATGGTCGGCGTTCAGGATCACCATCTTGGCGGCGCGGCGCGTCTTACCGCCGCTCTTGATGACGCCGGCGAAGGCGTCAAAGCCCTTCATGAAACTCACCGGGCCGGATGCGATGCCGCCGCCGGAAAGCGATTCCCTGCTGCCGCGCAGCGAAGAGAAATTCGTGCCGGTGCCGGAGCCCCACTTGAAGAGCATGCCCTCGGTTTTGGCCAGGTTCATGATCGAATCCATGTTGTCCTGGACGGAGTTGATGAAGCAGGCGGAACATTGCGGCTTGGCCTGCACGCCGACGTTGAACCAGACGGGAGAGTTGAAGGCTACTTTCTGCTCGACCAGCAGGTGCGAGAGTTCATCGCGGAAAATGTTTTTGGATTCGGTGGAGGCGAAGTAGCCACCTTCTTCACCCCAGCGGACGATCGTATCCACGACGCGTCCGATCAATTGGCGCACGGAGGTTTCGCGTTCAGGAGTATTGGGCTTGCCGTGAAAATATTTGGAGGCCACGATGTTGGTCGCGGTCATGGACCAGGTCTTGGGAACTTCCACGTTTTCCTGGCGAAAAATTACCTGGCCCTTATCATTACCGATCAGAGCTGTGCGCCGCTCCCATTCGACCTTGTCAAAGGGAGAGATTTTCCCGTCGGTGAACCGGCGCTGGAATTCCAGCCCGGTCGTGCGACGCGTAACTTGATTTGTTTCAGTCATGCCGTTCAAAGCTGTCCTGGTATCCGCCATCTCTGCCTCCGCGCCGGCAGTCGTGCCGTCGAAATGTGAGCCGGGGAGCCGTGCGGGAGTTCAACATCCCATTTTACTCCCATCCGCGGTCCCGAGGGTAAGGTTGTGTGTACCGAAGTACACGGAGCATTGCAAAATGAGCCGGAAAATTGGACGGCAATATCCCGTTGAAATTGTCATCCGTTCCGAAAAAAGAGAAAAGCCCAGCTAAGCCGCGCAAAAAAACTCTGGCGCGGTGCGAAGTGGGGTGGTGCCCCTCTGAATTTTCGGTAGAGCCCGGTCCGACTTACAGGCCGACCAGCACAGCAGAGTACGCTGAGACCGGCTGGCGCTTCCCCCGAGTCTGGAAGCGAAGTATCGGGGGTTGTGGAAAAGTTGTCAAGGAAAATTCATATTGAGACTACAAAATGTTTGGGTAGCGGTGTCGAAAG
This sequence comes from uncultured Acidobacteriota bacterium, assembly GCA_963804655.1. Lineage (GTDB taxonomy): Bacteria > Acidobacteriota > Terriglobia > Acidiferrales > UBA7541 > Palsa-295. The sequence goes on from CAWDRE010000011.1 coordinate 143,376, forward strand.
CGTCTATTTGTAGTGGTGGACGCGCAGAAAGACGCGCGCGGAGATTTTTCCTTCCATCACACCGCGCTGATTCCGAAGCGCGCCGCCGCATTCCCGTCTCGATTTCCGGATTCGCATGCGGATGTGTTGCGAATTGAAACTTACTTTTGGCCGCGTCGCATTACTCAACCTCACCATCGCGCTGCTTGACCGCGTTTTGTTTGTTTCAAAACAGGCAACACCTCAGGATTGACATCAACGGCGCGCCCGAAAAAAAATGATAATGAAATAACCATGGCGAACTCCGCAATCGAGATACAGGGACTGACCAAGGACTACCCGGTCGGATTCTGGCGCAAGCGCATGCGCCGTTCCCTGGACTATTTGATGCTCCGAGTGGAAGAGGGCGAGACGTTCGGTTTCCTCGGACCCAATGGCGCGGGGAAAACCACCACCATGAAGCTCCTGATGGGCCTCATTTTCCCGACGGCCGGCACGGCGCGGGTGCGCGGGCGTTCGATCAGCGATGTGCGCATGCACCGCGAGATCGGTTACATGCCGGAGCAGCCCTATTTCTACGATTACCTGACGGCCCGGGAGCTCCTGGATTACTTCGCGCGATTCTTCGGTTACAGCCCGACGGAGCGGCGCGAGCGCGTGGGGCGATTTCTGGAGCTGGTGGGGCTTACGGCCGCGGGCGACGTGCAGTTGCGCAAATTTTCCAAGGGTATGCTGCAGCGCGTAGGAATTGCCCAGGCCATTCTGCACGATCCCCAGGTTGTGTTCCTGGATGAGCCGATGTCGGGCCTGGATCCCGTGGGCCGGCGCGAGGTGCGCGACATCATCCTGAGTTTGAAGCGCCAGGGCCGCACTGTTTTCTTTTCCACGCATATTCTTTCCGACGCGGAAATGCTGTGTGACCGCGTGGGAGTGCTGGTCGGAGGGAAATTGCAGGGAGTGGGGGCGCCGGAAGAGATCGTCTCGATGGAAGTGTCCGGGATGGAAATCCTGTTCGAGGTGCGCACGGGCAGCGCGCTGCCGCTGGGTATGGCGGAGCGGGCTACTCAATCGGGCAATCGTTATCGCGTCGAGGTGGCGGAAGCGGAACTTTATGCGGCGCTCGACGAACTGCGGAGCTGCGAAGCACGGATTCTTTCCGTCACACCGCTGCGGCCGTCGCTGGAAGACTACTTCTTCAAATTGGTGGGGCGCGAAAAAACAACGCAGCAGCCCGCCGAAGTGAGTCTGGCATGAGCACGCTGCCGGCGGTCGTGGCGGTCAATACGTTTCGCGAGGCCGTGCGCGACCGCGTGCTTTACAACCTGATCTTCTTCGCGCTGATGATGATCGGCGCGGCGATCCTGGTAGGCGAAATCTCTATCGGCGTCGACCGCATGGTGATCATCAATCTGGGTCTTTCGGCGATTTCAATTTTCGGAATTATCATGGCGATTTTTATCGGCGTCGGGCTCGTTTACAAGGAAATGGAGAAGCGCACCTTGTACAGCCTGCTGGCGAAACCGATCCGGCGCTGGGAATTCCTGGTGGGGAAATTCGCCGGGCTGCTGCTGACGCTGGTGGTGAATACTTTCTTGATGTCCCTGGGCCTGGCGGCCGCTTTGTATTACGTCAGCCGCACGTTCGAGCGCTGGGATGTGACGATTCTGGTGGCGATCTATTTCATTCTGCTGGAACTGGCGCTGATCACCGCGTTGGCGCTTTTCTTTTCCTGCTTTTCTAGCCCGCTGCTCTCGACGCTCTATACGTTGGGCATTTACGTCGTCGGAGTGTTCGCGCCAGGCATCAAGCAGGTTGGCGAATATACGCAAAATCCGGCGGCTGCATCCGCAGCTCGTTTTGTGTACTACCTCCTGCCGAATTTTCACAATTTCAATGTGATTGCGGCAGCCGCGCACGGCGAGGCGATTCCGTTTTCGCTGATCTGGCACAACACTCTCTATGCCGTGCTTTACGTCGCGGCGATTCTGGTAGCGGCCTCCGCGGTATTTTCTGGACGCAATCTGAAATGAGCATTCACAGATTCAAGATCACCAGCCATGTGCGATCGGTGATCGTGGCGCTGCTCGCCGTCCCGGTGCTTTTCGTCGGAATCGCGACACTGCAGGCGCGCATTGACGTATTGAGCGCCCCGCTGACGCAGGAAAAAGATGAATTGCTCCTGCGTTCCGGCCCGCTGCTGAAAAAACTCAGCCTGGGATACGATCCCCTGCTCGCGGATATCTATTGGACGCGTGTTGTGCAGTATTACGGCGCGCGAGTGCAGGCCCGGAAAGGTTCGTTCGAGTCGCTGGGCCCGTTGCTCGATATCACTACCACGCTCGATCCCAAATTAATGATCGCGTACCGGTTCGGCGCTATTTTTCTCTCGGAGAATCCGCCGGGCGGCGCCGGACGCCCCGATCTTGCCGTGAACCTGGTGAAGAAAGGCATTGCCGCCAATCCGAACGAATGGCGCTTGTATCAAGACCTCGGCTTCCTTTACTACGCGCACTTGAAGGATTATCCGAAGGCTTCCGAGGCGTTTCTGGAAGGCAGTCGAAATCCGGACGCTGCAATCTGGATGAAAGTAATGGCGGCGCGGGTAGCGGAAACCGGCGAGTCGCTGGAAACTTCCCGATTCATCTGGGCCGAAATATTCACTTCGACAAAAGACGTATCCATTCGCAAGCGAGCCATGCTGCACGTGGAATCATTGGATGCAGCGATAGATCTGAAACGGCTCAATCAAGCTTCTGAGGATTACTGGCGAAAGTTCGGCCGCTTCCCAACCTCCATTCAGGAACTGCGCGACGCGGGACTCGCCGAAGGGAACCTAGAGGACGCGGCTGGTTACCCATACGTGATGGGCACCAACGGAGTGCCGGAACTGAGTCCGCGCAGTACGGTCATGCCCGAGCAGGAGCCGAAGAAACCTTAGCGGAAGAGCGGATTATTCGTAGCGGAGAGCTTCTACCGGGTTCAGGCGCGCGGCTTTCGTGGCGGGCCAGACCCCGAATATCAGTCCGATGCTGACGGAAACAGTGAAGCCGATGATGATGGCCCACGGCGGGACGATGGCCTTCAGCGAAGATACCAGCGGAATCAGCATGACGATGCCACTGCCCACGATGATGCCGATGATGCCGCCGGTGCCGGTGAGGGTCATCGCCTCAAAAAGAAATTGCCAGGTAATGTCCTTGCTGCGCGCGCCGATGGCTTTGCGCACGCCGATCTCGCGGGTGCGCTCGGTGACGGAGACGAGCATGATGTTCATGACGCCCATGCCTCCGATCAGCAAGCCGATCGAGCTGAGCACCACCACTGCCAGCACCACGCCGCCGATGATGTCGTTGAACTGCTGCACCACTTCCACCTGCGTCTGAATGGAAAAATTGTCGGGCTTGTCGTAGGGGACGTCTCGTCGGCGCCGCAAAACCTCACGCACCTGGTCCACAGCCGCGTCCAGCTTTCCGGGGTAGGCCAGAAAGCGATAGCCAATCTCGTAGCTGCCGGGATACAGCTTCATGAACGTGTAATAAGGAATCACAGTGCGGCGATCTTCATCGTTGGTGCCGAATCCATTGGCCGGCTTTTCGAACACACCGAGGACCGTGTAGGTTGAGCCATCCACCAAAATTTCTTTTCCGAGCGCGTCATCAATGCTGGGGAAAAATGCCTTGGCGACGTTTTCGCCGATCACCACGACGTTGTCGCGGTGTTCGTTCTCTGCCTCCGTAAAGAAGCGCCCGGCCTTCATCGTGGCATTGGAATAGACCGTGAGATATGCGGGGAAGGTGCCGCGAAAATCCGTGCCTTCGATGATGTTGCCCTGGTAACGCGCCGTGTGCGCGAGCTGCCACTGGAAAGCGGACACCGCGATTTCCTTGATCGCCGGACTAAGCTGGCGAATCGCCATCGCATCCGCGAGTGTAAGCGGCTTGCGCAGCTTCTCCTCCTTGGGACGGCGGCCATTCTGCGGCCCCTGATCGAAACGCGAAACGAAAGCGGTGTCTATTCCTTCCGAAACAATCTCATCCTGGATGGTCTGGCGGAATCCCTGGACCAGGCCCACGACGAGGATGATCAGCGCGACGCCGATCATCACGCCCAGAATGGCGAGAAAACTACGCAGCTTGTGCGCGCGAACCGTATCGAGCGCGAGCTGCAGATTCTCTTTGAAATCGCTTTGCATAAAGTGGTCCTAATTCTCCGCCCGCAGCGCTTCAATCGGATCAAGCCTTGCGGCGCGCATCGCGGGATAAATGCCGAAGAACAAGCCCACCGCCGTGGAAAGAAACAGGGCCGTGGCAATCGCAAAAAAGGGCGTTGCAATCGGTATGGGCGTGGCGAGGCGCACCAGCTGGCTGATGGCGATAGCCGCAGTGACGCCGAGAAACCCTCCTAACGCCGCAAGTACGGACGATTCCACCATGAATTGCAGGATGATGTGGCGCTTGCGCGCGCCCAGCGATTTACGCAAGCCGATTTCGCGTGTGCGCTCCGTCACGCTCGCCAGCATGATGTTCATGATCACCACTCCGCCGACTACCAGAAACACGGAAGTGATCCAGATGGCGATTCCAAAGGCATTGCCGGTGATGCGCTTCCACAGGCCCATGATCGAGGTGGGCGCGATGATGGCGAAATTGTCGTCGGCTGCATACGGCACGTGGCGGCGGGAGCGCAAAATCACGCGGGCTTCGTCCTCCGCGGCGTCCATCAATTCCGGCGCGCGCGCTTGCACGAAGAAGGAGATCGAGTCCTGCGGCGCGAGAAACTCATTGCGATACGTCCCCAGCGGGATCATTACGAAATTATCCTGCGATTGGCCCAGTACGTTCCCCTTCGGCGTGGCTACTCCCACGATCATGTACTGCCCTTGCCCGGCGTGGATTTCTTTACCCACCGGGTCCACGCCCGGAAATAACTTGTTGGCGACGTCCGCGCCAATCACGCAAACCGCCGAGTGGTGAACTTCGTCCACCTCGGTGAGAAGCCGGCCGTTCGAGACGTCAATATCGCGGATAGGCGCGAAAGTAGGGGTGGCGCCGATGATGTTGACGTCTTCGCTCAGGTCGTTGCCGTGGCGCACATCCGCGGTGGTGTCCTGTTCGCCGGCGATGGAGTCCGCCAATTTCATTCCCGCCCGCAGGGATTCCAGATCCTCCATTCCCAGCGCCGGACGTTTGCGCGCCTTGTTCCATTCCTCGAAGTTGGTCACGATTCCGATGCGGTCTATGACGAAGGCGTTGGCGCCCAGATTGGCCACCTTGTCGGCGACGTAAACGTTCAAGCCGTTCAACACGGAAATCACGGCAACCAGGGTAGTAACCGCCAGGATTACCCCGAGCAGGGTCAAGAACGTGCGCAGTTTATGCGCCCGGAGGGTGTCCAGGGCAATCCAGATCGTCTCGCGCAATGCGGCGAGCGTCTGCCGGGCTTCGGACCGGGATAGGGCGGGCGTCATAGCTCCTACTATGATAGACGGATGGCGGCGCAGAAAAGTTCAGAAAATCGATAATTTTGAGCTGTGCGGGGCCGAACCATCCCAGCCTGTACCGCAGGCCAGAGGATTCCCAGCGTGATTCGGGTAGAATTGTGGTTGTCGCGTGATGGCGTCGAGTTGGATCGTTCTGCCAAAGGCCCGCTGGACATGCTTAGAGGACTTAAGGTTTCGGGGATAGCCGCCTTTCTAGCACTGGCGGGGCTGGCGGCGGGATCGGGCCGCGCTGTACGACATTCCCATAACTTTACAATTCCGCCCGACCCTGCCAAGGCGAAGTCCGAGCTCATTCAAAATAACCAGTATCGGCCGGGAGCCACGGCACCGGCGGCGCAAGCTCCTTCGGACGCGGAAGTCCAAGCGCGCGCGCAAAAACTGATTGATAACCAGCACCGCAACGACGACGCGCTGGAGCAATACGAGCGAATCGAACGCCACGTGGATCGCACGGGAGGCGACCAGCCCCGGGTGCTGGAAGACCGGCTCTATCGCGTGGTTCCCACCGGCACCGGGACAATGAAACTGCTGCTGAAGGAAGGCGGCGAGCCCGTGGACCCGGCGGATTATCATAAGCAATTGATCGCCTGGAGAGACCTGCTGGAAGTCATGCTCAAGCCCGACGATCCGCGGACGCGATCGGCGACTGAGAAATGGCAGAAGAAGAAGCAAGACCGCAAGGAACTGGTGGATGCCGCCCGCGAAGCCTTTGTGACGAAATGGGTCGGCCAGGAGGCCAGAAACGGGCTGGTCTGCGATATTTTTCAACTCGACCCAAATCCGAATTTCCATCCGCACTCGCTCGCGCAGGATGTGCTAACGCGCGTCACCGCAAAAATCTGGGTGGATCATGCCACCGATCAGATGTCTCGCGGCGAAGCTCATGTAATTCGCGACATTTCCTTCGGCGGTGGAATCCTCGGCAAACTCTATCGCGGCGGCGTGTTTTCGATCGAGCAGTCGGAAGCGGCGCCCGGCATTTGGCTTCCGACGCGCTATCAATATGACTTCACCGCGCGGAAATTCCTGTTTACGTTCGAAGAACATCAGTACGTCGAAGTCAGCGAGTACCACCGCGACGGTTCTCCCAAACAAGCTCTGGCGCTCGTGGAAAATGAACTGGCCTCGGGCAAGTCCACCTACGGGGACCCGTAACTTTTCGGTCCACTCCGGGTTCAACTGAATAGAAATGGGCGCACAATAGTCTTATTGAGGCCCTGCAGCCTTCCGTCAAAGACCCGATCCCGATAGCGCGCTGCGACGGGAACCCGTTGTTTTAGAGGAGGTCCCATGAGTCGGCAAGCTCTTGTGCTCGTGACAGCCCTATTCTTGGCGCAAGCCAGTTTCCTGGCGGGTGCGGCGTGTGCGCAAAGTAGTTCGGCGCAGCCTGCAAATGCCACCGGAAACGCGCCTGCGCAGTCACAAGCAGCAAACGCCGCGACTGGACCCACCACGACTGCGACGCCTGCAGCCCCTGCGAAGAAGGTCTGGACGAACGAAGACATGGGGACAGTCCACAACAATTCGACGATTTCGACTTTCTCGAACGGCGCGAAGAAGCCCGCCAACGGCAAAACAGCTCCCGCCAAACCCAATTCCAAAAGCGCCCAGCAGTATCAGAATCAGATCGCGAGATTGCAGGCGAAGCTGCCGCCCTTGGACGAGCAGATCTCGGAGCTACAGGCAGGTTTGAACGGCGACACGGTGAATTCAACGCGTCACTATAGCGGAGTAAAACTGGATGACTGGCGCGATCAACTCGCGCGGTTGCAAAAACAGCGCGAAGACATCGTCACACAGATCAGCGCGCTGCAGGACGAGGCGCGGCACAACGGCGTCCCGGACAATCAAATCCCGTAACAACCGGGGCGGGTCCGCGACGCTCTATTTGCGTCACTGGCAAATTGCCGAACCCGCCTGCGTAAGCGACGGCTTTTAGTCCTTCGCCCGATGTTAGTGCGCGGCCGCCGCCACTTCTTTTTCGATTGGCGCACCCACCAGATTGCCCCACTCGGTCCATGAACCGTCGTAGTTCTTCACGTCGTCAAACCCGAGCAGATATTTCAGAACGAACCAGGTGTGCGAGCTGCGCTCGCCAATGCGGCAATAAGCGATCACCTCTTCCGCGCCGTTAATCCCCTTCTTGCCGTAGAGCTCCTTCAAAGCGTCCGCGGATTTGAACGTGCCGTCTTCATTGGCCGCTTGCGCCCAGGGTATATTGGCCGCGCCCGGAATGTGTCCCGCGCGCTGCGCGGTCTCGCTCATTCCCGGCGGCGCGATAATTTTTCCGGTGAATTCATCGGCGGAGCGCACGTCCACCAATTGCGCCGGCTTCTTCTTTTCGATGAACGCAAAGATAGATTCCTTCCGCGCGCGAATGGATTCGTCCGGGCCGGTGGCGTGATAGGTTGCCGCCGGGACTTTCGTTGCATCGGTCGTCAGCGGGCGCTTTTCTTCCACCCATTTCTTGCGGCCGCCGTTGATGAGGCGCACATCTTTGTGGCCGTAATACTTCAATTGCCAAAGAGCGTAGGCCGCGAACCAGTTGTTGTTGTCGCCGTAGAACAGAATCGTGGTGTCGTTCGAGATGCCAGATTGGCCGAGCAGTTTCTCGAGGGCTGGCTTGTCAATCAAATCGCGGCGAATATTGTCCTGCAGCTGCGATTGCCAGTTCCAACCCACCGCGCCGGGGATGTGGCCCTGATCGTAAGCAGTGGTATCCACGTCCACCTCCACCAGGCGAACTTTGGGATCGCTCAAATGCTCGGACGCCCACTGCGTTGAAACCAGCACTTCCGGATGCTTGTAATCGCTCATTTCTCTTTCCTCCTCGAAAATTGGATGCGCTGCAAAAGCTGCGGATAAATAAAAAACCCACCGGCCAGCTAACTTCTGGCGGTGGGTCGGAGATCCTTGGGCTAGATTTCGCTTCCTAGATGCCTAGCCTCCCCGCGCCAGAAGACACTTGTGCGCAACACGTACAACAGCAGCACACGCAGCAACTCTGGGCGCAGAATTTCATAAACTGAGCCTACACCCGAACCAGCCAGATGGCAACGATTTGCGCGGTAGATGTTCCCTAATTGCGGACTAAGCGACCGCGAGGCGTTAGCCGGTGTTGTGCAGGCCGGCGGCAATTCCGTTGATCGTGGCGCCAAGCGCATAATTGGGCGCTTCACTGGGGGTGCCGGCGCGTTTGCGACGCAATAATTCCACCTGGATCAAGCTCATCGGGTCCACGTACGGATTTCGCAGGCGAATAGACTGCGAAAGCACGGAGTTTCCTTCCAGCAGTTCCTTCTGCCCCGTTACCCGCAGAAGCATCCTCTTGGTGCGCTCGAATTCCTCCGCAAGCATTGCGAAAACTCGTTCACGCAGGCCGAGGTCGCTTACCAGGATGTTGGCGTAGAGACGCGCAATCGTCAGGTCCGCTTTGGCCATGGCAATTTCTACGTTGCGCACCAAATCGGAAAAGAGAACGAAGGAGCGCATCATTTCCCTGAGCTGCTTCTCCTGTTCCGGACCTTTCGCGCCAAAGCGCTCGAGCGCGTAGCCAACCCCGAACCAGGCCGGGACCGCGTGCCGGCTTTGCATCCAGCCAAACACCCAGGGAATCGCCCGAAGATCCTGCAACTGGCGGCTTTCCGAACGGCGCGCCGGCCGCGAACCCATCCGCGCATTCTCCAATTCATTTACTGGCGTGGCTTGCTCGAAATATTCGAGGACGTCCGCGTTTTCGACGATGTGCCGCCGGTAGTAGCCGTACGCGTCCTGCGACATTTCCTCCATGTTAGCGTCCCACTTACGATCGCGGCCCGGCGCAGGCCCTTCCGGACGCGTCAATGCCTCCAGGGACGCCGCAATCATCAACTCCAGATTCCATTCCGCCAGCACCGGATCGGAATACTTCCAATTGAGCACTTCGCCCTGTTCCGTGATGCGAATCTCGCCGGAAAAATCCCCGGCCGGCTGCGCCAGGATCGCGCGGTGGGTGGGACCGCCGCCGCGCCCCACGGTCCCGCCGCGGCCATGGAAGAGGTGCAGTTTCACGCCGCATTCGCGCGCCACTTGGTGCAAGGCGCGATGTGCTTTGTGCAATTCCCAACTGCTGGTGAGCATCCCGCCATCTTTGTTCGAATCCGAATAGCCGAGCATCACTTCCTGGCGGCGGTCCCAGGAGTCCAACAGGGTCTTATATTCCGGCGCGGTCCACACGCGGCGCATGGTTTCCCCAGCCGCTCGCAGTGACGCGATGGATTCGAATAACGGTACCGGCATCAGTCCCGGATCGTGCGCGGTGGCCGCCACTTGCACGCCGCAAATGCTCGCCAGCCGCAGCACCGCGAAAACATCGCTCTCGGATTCCGTTCCGCTGATGACGTATGCGCGAATCGCCTCCGGCGCGTACTCCTTTTTCAATTGCGCGATCTTGCGAAACGTTTCCAGCAGTTCCGTGGCTTCCGTCGAAATGCCCTCCGCAAGACCTTGCCGCTTGGCTCCGGCTTTCGACGAAGCCGGTACCGCGGCAGCGGCCAGTTCGTCGAGCACTCTGGTATGCACGGCCGCGTGCTGGCGGATATCCAGCGTGTGCAGATGAAATCCGAAAGTGCGGATCGTGCGCAGCAGCGGATCAACGAGCAGCTCCGTCAAGCGCAGCCCGCGGTTTTCCATCAGGCTCGAGCGCAGCAGCAAAAGGTCGCGTTGCAATTCGTTCGCCCCGGCGTAAGCGTAGGCGCTGCGCGGATCGTCGCGAGTGTGATTCAAACGAATGCGCGCGAAATCCAGGAAATGCCGGCTCAGTTCCGGCTCGGAAATCCATTTTCCGCGCGAGGGCTCGTCGCCAAACTTTTTCTCGTAATTCGCCAGCGCCGATTTCAATTCCGCAGAACATCCGATTTGATGCTGCGAAGAGCTCAATTCGTCTATCAGCCGCTGCACTTCAAGAATGTAATGCTCGAGAATCGTAGTCCGCGCGAGTTCCAGGGCGTCCGCCGTAGATTGCGGCGTGATCAGTGGATTGCCGTCGCGATCTCCGCCAATCCATGAACCAAAATGAAGCAGTTCGGGAAACTCGTCGTGATTCAGCGCGCGGCCATAGACCTCGCAGAAAGACTCACGAAGCTCCCTGTACAAGCGCGGCAAAGTTTCGAAGAGCGTCATCGGGTAAAAATCCAGCCCCATGCGCACTTCGTCTATCACGCCCGGTTTTTTCAGGCGCACTTCGTCGGTCTGCCACAGCGAAGTGATTTCAGCGAGGATTAACGATTCGTATTCGGCCGCATCGCTCGCGGGTAGGGGCAACCGATCCAGATTTTCCAGGTGCTGCGCGATGCGCCGGCGTTTCAGCAACACCGTGCGCCGCGCCACTTCAGTTGGATGGGCTGTAAACACAGGAGTGATTTTGAGCTTGCGCAGAGCCGCCAGAGCGTCGCCCGCGGAAATCCCCGCGGCGCGCATGCGCAGCAGAGTGCCGCGAAACGATCCGAGAAGCGGTGGCTGTTCGGCGTGCAATTTGCCCGCGCGGCGGCGGCGTTTGCGATGATTGGTTTCCGCCAGATTCGTCAGCTCGAAATAAATCGCGAACGCTTTAGTGACGCGATAAGCATCTTCTACTGCAAGTCCCGCGATAATTTCGCGCGCTTCCGCCATCAACGAGTTCTCCGCACCGGATTGTTTCGCGCCGGCGGGAAGCTGTTCGCGCTGCTGGATCAAAAGGCGGCGCAGCTGTTCCACGACCTCCAGCAACGGCTCGCCCGCCTGTTCCACCAGCACCTTGCCGAGCAACATGCCCAGCGAACGCACATCGCGGCGCAAAGGAATTTCCTTCGCCGCATCGGCCGTGCCGGCGGTGAGCTCGTTCAGCCGCTGGTTCTGGTCGTCCCCGCCCCACAGCGGCGCGCTATTCACGGGTAGCATGCCAATCATAATGAAGGCAGGGACGCGAATGCCGCAAGACCCGAATCGGAGAGACGCACATCGGGCGACGCGCGTGGATCCAACGGTTGCACTTCGTTACGAAGGAGGGTTTAGCGCGCGAACTCGTGAGGCGGAGATTTGTATCGAACGGTTGCGAGACGCGATCCGCTGCTACTGCCCCGTTACGTTCACTTTAATGTCGCTCTTAGGCGGCATGCGCAGCGTGATTTCCGTGGTTTTCTTTGGGCGAATCACCACACGCTTGTCCCACTCGGAAAATTGGCCGTCGGAATAGGCGCGCAGATCGTACTGGCCGGCATCAAAGCGCGTGAATTCGAAATGGCCGTTGGCGTCGGTGTGAGTGGCGTGAGGGCTCAGGCCATCGGAGGTTTGAATCGTGACGCTGGCGTCGGCTAGGTGCTTGCCGCGCGCATCCACCACGGTTCCTTCGATCGTTCCCAATCCTCGTGCAAATTGAGCATTTGAGGCCGCAGCGAACGAGAGCGTCGCCGTAACCAAAAGAGCCAGGACAATTCGTTTCATTCTGCACCCCGGGATACAACTACGCCAATTTTACGCGCCGCGTCGAACGCGCCCTGCAGCGATCCCACAAAATGTTCTCGAAAAGGAACTCCTGTTCGCGGGGACAGGCGAAGCTGTTCCAGCGTGCGTCGGCCTGCTCGCTGGAACGATCGAAGGCCCGCGTGTTCGGGTGCGATCAGTATTTGTAGTGTTTGCTGGCAGCCGCGTGCTCAGCTTGCTCCATGCGGCCGCTATCAGGACTGGCCCCGCGTTCGAGCGCCAAGTGGTAAGTCAGAAGTTGCAGTGGAATCAAATGCACGAAGGCCGCGAGCCACGCAGGCGCTTCGGGGACCAGCAGAATCTCTTCGGCGGATAAATCGTGGTTCGCGGAAGGCACGGCAATCGCCACGCGCGGCATCTTCAATTCGCACGCGGCCCGCAAAATCTGCCGGCCACGCTCGTCCGCCGAATCGCCTGCAAAGAGGCCAACAAGCGAGCCGCGCGAATCTGTCTCCGAAAACGGGCCGTGCAGAATTTCTTCCGTCTCGAATCCTTCGGCGGCGATGTAAGAAGCTTCCTTGATTTTCAACGCCGCTTCGCTGGCGGTAGGCCAGGCCGCGCCCGAACCGAAAATTTCGATGCGCGAAAGCGGCGCCACGCGCTTGGCCCATCCGCGCACTTGCGGCTCGAGCGTCAGCGCCTGGCGGACCAGGTCCGGCACGCGATCGAGCTCCGCCGGCATGGACGGCGTGGCCAGTAAATATTTCTGGCTGGCGATGCGCGCGATCATCAGCGCCAGCACCATCAACGCGGTGCTGTAGCTCTTGGTGTAAGCGAACGCCACTTCCTGCTCGCACGTTTCGATGTGGAAATCCGCGCCGCGAATTTCGTCGTTGCTCACTTGCCCGGTGATGGCGACGGTGAAAGCCCCGGCCGCTCGCGCCATGCGCAAAGCTTCAAGCGAAGCGGTGGTGGTGCCGGTGTGGGTGATCACGACCACGGCGTCATCACGGTTAAAGGCCAGGGGATGATGCACCAGCTCGAACGATTGCTCGGCGTGCGCCCAAAAAACGCCGCTGGTGAAGTCGCGCATCCAGCTCTGTGCCACTCGCGCCGCATGCAACGAAGTTCCGATGCCCACGAAAGTGATGCGTTGCTTTTGCGCCACGGCGTCCGCCATGCGGTCTATGCCCACGCGCTGCGCAAGCACGCTTTCGATCAATGCAGGCTGATCGTGAATCGCCTGGTACATAAAGTAAGGATGGGCCTTGCGCGCCTCAGGCATGTGATTTCTCTCCGCTCACGTTATATTAGATGCGCCGTTCTGGGTGGCCGGTCATTCTACCGGAACAGGAGCCCGAATGCCTCGTTACCTCTCGCAACACACGCTCGCATGCCTGACGCGCCAGGGCGCCGAAGAACTTGCCAAACGAATTTTGGCGACGAAATCCGTTTCCGCGCGGCGCGTGATGGTGAATATGCAGGAAGGCAAAATGCTTGCGGAGTTCGACGCCGCGAATCGCGAAGAGCTCGAAAAATGGCTGGCCGCGGAGAAGTTCCACTTTGACTGGCTCCTGCGGATCGAGTTCGAAACCTCTGATGGAGTCTTGAAGGCCATTTCTTGATGGACGCGGAGTCTGCGGACTTTCGTGGGACTGCTCGGTAACCCTCCTCCTACCGTCGTTCGTTAGGCCCGCGTGCCCCCAGAATGGATTTCATAAAATACACACAAACAAGCACTTAGAGACTGTAAACTAGGCGTACGAGTTTTGTAGTACTAAAACTCGCGTACCGAAATTTTTGAGCCGCACGCGCCATTGGTTCTCTTTGGCGTTACCGCCAGACTTGTGGTGCGGGTTGGAAGCTGCGATTGCGGGGACGACGGTTCCACAAAAAAAGGAGCCGGGGCACGCTATCCAACCCGCCCAAACCCTGCGGCCGGCGCCCCTTCTGCACAATTCCGCTGGCAGGCAGGGCTGGATTCTGTCGCGCGATCCTTCCCTTAGTATTCGCCAAGTTGCTTCCTTCCGGGGCGCGGCGTCACCAGCGCGTCCTCCATTCTATTTTGGCGTTGCAAACAGGGCGACCGTAAGTGGCAAGCGATTCCTTCCGGTGTGCCTCGCAACAAAATATCCCTGCAACTGATGGCTGCGTGCGTGCTTCTGATGTAGTAGGGGCGCTGATCGGGTGCTTTTGCGCTGGACGAGCGTCAGCCATATCGGACAGGTGATGACCAAAGCAGCCAGATGGGCGCGCAGCACTACCGCAGTTCTCGTGGCGGTTCTTTTCGCGCTTCCGGGCACTCTCAACGCCACGGACCTGCAGCCGCAAACCGCGCAGGCTTTCGATCGTTACATTCAGCTGACGGAAGCGCAGATCAATTCCGAGCTGGCGCAAAGTGGGCCCTACATGTGGGTCGAGCGATTGCCGGAAACGCGCCGCGCCGCGGCCACCGCGCAATTGCGCGATGGACAGATCGTGGTTGAGCGGCTGGACACGCTCGATGACGGCAAGACGATTACCGTGCCCGACGGGATCATTCACCACTGGATCGGAACCGTATTCGTCCCGGGCGCCACGCTGGCGCAAACACTTTCGTTCATGCAGGACTACAACCACAAAGTGGATTACTTCAAGCCGGACATCACGCGCTCGAAAATCCTGCGGCAAGAAGGCGACGATTACTTTGTGCTGATGCGCTTCTACAAGAAGAAGGTCATCACCACCGTGATTGATACGGACCAGCAGGTTCACTACCACGTGGTTGATCGCACCCATGCCTGGAGCCGCTCGTGGACCACACGCGTTCAAGAAGTGGAAAACGCGGGACAGTCCGATGAAAAACTGGAACCGGAAGGACACGATCGCGGAATTCTCTGGCGCATGAACACCTATTGGCGCTTCGAAGAGAAGGACGGCGGCACATACATCGAATGCCAGGCTATTTCGCTCACGCGAGATATCCCCACGGGGTTCGGATGGATGGTCGGCCCGTTCGTCACCAGCGTGCCCAAAGAATCCCTGGAATTTACGTTATCAACAGCTCGGGCTGCGTTGCTGCGGCAATCCTCAGCGGTTCTCGAAAAATAAAATCACACCCTGCGCGTACGAAGCTAGGCGCCTGCTGACTACCAGGAGCGATCGGCGCAAAACGACGCCGCGTTTCCGGCTAGTAAGTTGTGCTGCTCAGATAAATGTCGTCGAGTGCGTTTCTATCGGCGGCGGTCAGCGACGCAAACGAAAAGAAGCTGATCGTGTGACCATCGCCGCTGATCGAGGGCTGCAGGCTCGCGCCGCTCGTGGGCGACGCATTGGTGCCGGCAGTAATGCTGGAAAGCGCCAAGCCCGTGGTGCAGGAAAAAGTGACGCCCAGGCAGGCGTTGCGCACGAAAATATTCTCCACGCCGTTGCTGGTATTTCCCAGGTTGGAAGCGAGTGACGAGAAACCAACGTATTGGCCCGATAGATTGATGCTGGGATGTTCGCTCAAACCGTTCGCGGGAGTGACGCCGTCGGCCGTGGATATCAGGATTGTCGAAGGAGTGCAATTGACCGACGTCAGCGTGACGCCGAGGCATGTGTCCCGCACATAGATCTCCTGCGTCGGCCCCACGCCGACCACCAGGTTCGTTGCCGTGGAGGCGAAGGCGATGAAGCGCCCGTTGTACACGGTGCCGCCCGTGCAGGCAGTTGTCGTGATGGTGGTAGTTTCACTGCCGCAGGATGAGATGGACGACTGCGCGCTCGCGCCGTCGGCCGGAGTGGTGCCGTCCGGCGTGGAAACCAGGGTCGTCACCGGGGTGCAAGTGTCGTCGGTGCTAGCCAGGCTTGTGGAGCACGTGCTGCGCTCGAAAATCTCGGAATTGCCGTTGGCATTCGGCGCTGTAGAACCTAAATTCGTGGCCGTCGAAGTGAACGATACGAACAATCCCTCCTCCGAAATCGAAGGGTTCGAGCTCGGTCCATTGGCGAATGTTGCGCCGTCCGGAGTCGAAACCAGATACGTCGTTGGGACGCAGGAGCCCGACGTGATCGTCGTCTGGACCGTCGCGATATTGCAAGTATCGCGAATGTACACCTGCGGGGTGATGCCGTCGGCGGTGATGTTCGATACCAGGTTGGTGGCCAGCGAAACGAACGCAACCCACTCCCCATCCGGGCTGACCACCGGGTTGTAGCTGGGCCCGTTTCCCGCGCTCAGACCGTCCGGCGAAACCGAAATCAACTGCGTTCCGTAATTGGAACTCGGAGTAATCATGCAAGGCGCGGTTACGGTCGGCATGCAAACGGGCCGCCAGTAAACCTGGGTGACGGCCGTCGGTACCGGCGCAGTGGTCACCAGGTTCGTCGCCAGGGAGGTGAACGCCGCGTGCGTCCCGTCCGCGCTTACGGTCGGCTCCGAACTCACCCCATTTGCGGCATTGCCATTAGGGTCCGAGCTCACCAACGCGCTGATGGGAGAGCACGACGCCACACCCAGACAAGTATTGCGCACGTACACATCGGCGGCTGGGTTCAAATCCGTGAGCACAAGATTGTGCGATGCGGAGGCAAACGCCACGAATTGCCCGGTGTTGCTGGTTGATGGTCCCACCGTCGCTGTCGTGAGCCCCAGTGAACCGCTTTTGCAGGATGCCGCGCCGCCGCAGAGTCCGTTGCTGGCCTGCGAAGCGTCGGCTGCCAGGTCCACCAGTACTGGCAAACCGAGCAAGTGAGTGGGATTGACGGCGAACGTCAAAATATTGGAGATGCCGCCGCCCGGCCCGGCGTTCACCACCGTAATCTGATCAAGGCCGCCCTGTAAAATATAGTTTGTCGTAAGGCTCACACTTGCGCTGGTGTCGCCCGCAACCGTGGTGGCCAAGGGAACGCCGTTCACATTGATGTTGGAATACTGGTTTATGAAGCCCGTGCCGGTCACTGTCAAAGTTATCGGGGTCGTTCCGCCGGCTTGCGTATTCAACGGCGCGACCATGGAGATCGTGGGAACAGGAGTATCCACATACAGCGGGAACGGCGTGGAACTGCCGCCGCCCGGTGCGGGATTCACCACCGTGATTTGCAAAGCGCCGGGGCTCACGACGTCCGAACTATTGAGCTGCGCCGTTAGAGCGGTTGAGCTGCTGTAGTTGGCTTGACGGTTGGCTCCATTTACATAGACCTCTGACTGCGAAACGAAGTTCTTTCCTGCGATGTGCAGAGTCAGACCGGTGGTGCTGCCGACCAGAACATCGGCGGGGTTGACTGAAGTGACCTGCGGAACGGCGCTGGCGATCGGAGAAATCGTAAAAATCGTGAAAGACGGGGCCGGTTGATTCGTCGGTGGGTAGGTTCCACCACCTGGTTGAGGGGTGGAGACGCTGATATAAAGCGTGTTAGGGTTCACCAGCAGGGTGGCCGGCAGCGTGACGACGATTTCGTTCGTGCTCACATATTGCGAGGTCGCCAGCAGGTTGGGGGTGGTGTTTGGAGCCAGGGCGTATCCCACTTGAGTTTGCTGGATTAGATTCTTGCCTTTGATCGTCAAGTAGGACTGCGGACTTCCTGCAGGTATGCTGGTTGGCGATAGTCCTGTGATCGAGGGAGCAGGATAGTTGATCACCTGCTCGCACGACGGCAACAGCAGCATCACGATCACCAAGCACCAAAACGCCAGCCGCGATTGTTCCCGCAAAGTCCTCACCCCTATGCATGTATGTTGATGCCCGAGACGTCGGCGCAATCCTAGAGACTACTAAAGATGGCCCCAGCGGGCAATCAGGATGCCTGCCCTCGGACGGATTGTCCAGTGAGATGCCGGGACGTCTCTCCCGGCAATCTCACGGGGCTTTCGAGCAAATCCTGGATTCTGGCGGCGGGACGGGAGCTATGCGCCCAGGTCGCGCTCACCGGCTTTGTAACCCTTCGTTAATGAGGAATTCGAGCTTTTCTGTGTTTTACTGGGCGCCCTGGAGACGGGCCGCTCATCAAAATGCCGTTTTCAGGATTGATGCCTCGATTCGCCCTCCAAACTGTGACGGCAAACTTGTTGCTGTTATTGGTGTGCCTCGTAGCCAGTTCCAACCTCGCCGCTCAGGACGCGCAACAACAAGAAGATGCCTCAACCAAGGCGCAAGCCGCCGAACCTCAGAAAGGGGATCCGTCAGCTCAAAAGACGAGCGGCACACCGCCCGCGGCGACGAATTCGCCCGACGATCGCGACATGGTCACTCTCTTCCCGCATTCGGAGACCAGCCGCTACTGGATTTCGGGGCAGGCCAACGTGATTTTGCAGTGGCACGGATCGTTCCCGGCGGCTTACACGGGAAAGAACAGTTTCAAGCCGGTACCGGAAAACGCGACGTCGAAGGTTTACACGCTCTATTTGGGCTACGAACTGACGCATACCACCGAAGTATATCTGGACATGGAAAGCGCCGGAGGGCGCGGTCTGAGCAATGCCTTGGGCCTGGCGGGATTTACGAACTTGGATGTCGTGCGCAACCCCACTCTCGGCGATGTTCCCTACGTGGCCCGGATCATGATCCGCCAGATTATTCCTCTCAGCCGTGAGCGCATCACGGCGGAGCGCGGCCCGCTCTCTCTCGCTACTTCGCTTCCGCCGCGACGCCTGGAAGTGCGCTTCGGAAAATTCACCATTCCCGATTTTTTGGACGTGAATACGTACGGCGACGACAGTCATCTGCAATTTCTGAACTGGACCGTGGACAACAACGGCGCCTACGACTATGCCGCAAACACGCGCGGCTACACGGACGGCTTGATCCTGGAGTACGACGATCATTGGTGGACGGTGCGCTTCGCGGAAACGCTAATGCCAAAAGTTGCCAATGGAATCCACCTGGATGCAGACATCGCCCGAGCGCGCGCGGAAAATCTGGAACTCGAGGCGCGCGGAAATTTGCTGTGGCATCGCGCCGGAGTGGTGCGGTTACTCAGTTATCTGAATCACGCGGACATGGGAAATTACCAGGAGGCGATCCGGGATTATCTGAATGATCCGGTCGCGCCTCCCGATATCACCGCCACGCGCCGGCAAGGGCGCCACAAGTACGGTTTCGGGCTCAATTTCGAACAGGATCTCACGAAACATTTGAGTGCCTTCGGACGCGTGGGATGGAGCGATGGCCGTAACGAGTCGTTTGCTTACACGGAAGTGGATCGCACGCTGGAGCTGGGAGCATTCGCCAAAGGTGATTGGTGGCGACGCCGGAACGATCGCTCGGGAGTCGCTTTCGTCGCCAACGGAATCGTGGCGGCGCACCAGCAGTATCTTGCGCTGGGTGGCCTGGGATTCCTATTGGGAGACGGCGGTCTTACTTGTGGACCGGAAAAAATCGTCGAGGGATTTTACACCACTCACGTGTGGCGCGGATTCTTCGTCTCCGGCGACCTGCAGCACGTCAACAATCCCGGGTACAACAAGGTTCGCGGTCCTGTCCTTGTTCCCGGAGTGCGCTTGCACGTTGATTTCTAGTCTGGTCCCGGCAGCTGAACTCCGCCTCAATTTAATTGTGGATTGTAACTTTCGACCGGACTAAGCTGCGCGGCTGCGGCCTGGGGCTGGGAATTTCATCAGGCGGGACCGCTCGGAGGATGTTCATGCTATTTCGCAAACTCGTTGTGCTGCCTGCTCTCCTGCTTTGTTCTGCCGTCTTACCTCTGCGCGCGCAAGACGCTCCGAAAACCCAGAGCCAGCAACCGGAAGCCGCAGCTCAAGCCGCGCCGGTCCCAGCGCCCGCTGCAAACCCAGCCGACGTGGCCTCGCCGAACGCAATTCTGGCGGCCACCTATGACGTGATCTCAGGGCCCGCCACAAAGAAACGCGATTGGGATCGCTTTCGATCGCTCTTCGTTCCCGGCGCACGCCTGATTCCCACGCGCCCGAACAAGACTGGCGGCGGCTACAACATAGAAGTGATTACCCCGGATGAGTACGCAACTCTCGCCGACGCCTATTTCCAGAAGAATGGTTTCGTCGAGCGGGAAATCGCGCGGAAGGCCGAGCGCTACGGCAACATCATGCAGATTTTCAGCACCTACGAATCGCGCCACGATGCGAGCGATGCTCAGCCGTTCGCCCGCGGCATCAATAGCTTTCAATTGTTCTACGACGGCACGCGCTGGTGGGTGGTCACTATTTACTGGCAGGAAGAATCGCCGGACAATCCTCTGCCCAAAGAATTTTTGCCGGCGACAAAATAATGTCCGCGCCTATTTCGGCTGTATAGCGGCCGAAGGAGGCATCGCCGGAGCTGGAGCGGCCGTCGCTGCTGGCGCGGTTGACGCAGGCCCGGCGGGCGTGGGCAGCAGAATCCGGAGCGCATCGGGCGGAAGTTTATCGGCCCGCGCCATCAGCGCGCTCACCTGCCACATTTGCTGCTCGGTAAGGGCCTTCTGAAAACTCGGCATGCCCGTCAGGCGGATGCCGTTTTTCACTTTCCAATAAGTGACGCCGACGGGGTCATCGGTGACGGTTTCTTTCTCCGTGAAAAGTTGCGGCGCATGCGGGAACATCCCTTGCGACGCGGCGGAAGGCGCTTGCAACGGCAGGCCGTGGCAGAACGAACAATTCTTCTGGT
The DNA here is from genome assembly GCA_963804655.1 of uncultured Acidobacteriota bacterium. Classification (GTDB taxonomy): domain Bacteria; phylum Acidobacteriota; class Terriglobia; order Acidiferrales; family UBA7541; genus Palsa-295. The sequence continues at coordinate 163,875 of CAWDRE010000011.1, forward strand.
ACACGTCGGCCCCGGCGACGAGGTCCGCGGGGGTAAATGTGGAAACGTCTCGTTCGGGAGCTTCCTTTTTGATCCGCGCGTGCAGCGCGCCCCGAGCCAGGAATTTTTCGAACGGCATGGGAGCATCAATCGCGGCCGCTGGCGCTTGTCCGTTCTCGATATAGAAAAAAATTGCCACCGGCACGATCAGTATTCCTAAGATCAGCCCCACCAGAAAACCTTTCATCGCGGATCCTTTTCGTTCTTCGAATTGCTGCGGACCAAGGCCGCACGATTAAATAGCATATCGGGCAGTTCGTTGCCACGCCTTTCGAGTGAGCCAAAATCGCGCTTGCGGCCAGGGCACCGATGGGAGATGAATAACGGGCAACTCAGGAGGAACTTTCATGTACCAGGCCGACCTGCTCAAGGGCCGCACAATTTTTATTACCGGCGGAGGAACGGGCTTGGGGCGTTCGATGGCGTTGCGCTTCTCCGAATTGGGCGCGAATATCTTCCTGGTCGCGCGGCGCGCGGAGCCGCTGCACGAAACGACCGAAGCCATTCGGGCCATGGGTGCGCGGGCAGCTTATGCCGCGGCGGATATCCGTGATTTTGGCGCGGTCGAAAACGCGCTGGCAGCCGCCGAAAAAGAATTCGGGCGCGTGGACACGCTCGTGAACAATGCCGCGGGAAATTTTATCGCGCGCACGGAGAAACTTTCTCCCAATGCATTCAACGCCGTGGTGGGAATCGTGCTGCGGGGCACCTTTCACTGCACGCTCGCCCTGGGAAAGAAATGGATCGCGGCCAAGCTGCCGGGCCACGTGCTGAACATCGTTACCACCTACGCGGCCGCCAATTCCGGCTCGGGATTTGTTGTGCCTTCGGCCTGCGCCAAAGCCGGCGTGCTGGCCATGACGCGTTCGCTCGCCGTCGAATGGGCGCGCCATCATATCCGGCTGAATGCAATCGCGCCCGGACCATTTCCCACCGAGGGCGCGTGGTCGCGCCTGCTGCCTTCGAAAGAATTGGAAGAGCGCGCCAAGAAACATCACCCCATGGGCCGCTTCGGCCGCCACGAAGAGCTCGCAAACCTCGCCGTGTACCTGCTCAGCAAGCAAGCGGATTTCGTGAATGGAGAATGCGTTGTGATTGACGGCGGTTTGTGGCTGCGCGGCGCCGGCGAGTTCAACGACTTCCTGGATCTACCGGACGCCGCGTGGGACATGCTGGAGTCTGCCCGCAAAAAATAATGCGGCGCCTGCGTTGTACCGGTCGCGTCCCTTTCAGCGCGTCCCCGTGGGTGCTGTTTCCGTGGGATAGGCGTTGATTGCGGTGGGATCAATTTCGAATCTCAAAATCCAATCGCTCGCGACGTTGCGGCCATCCATTTTGGCCGGCTGAAATTTCCAAAGCTGCGCTGCTTGCAACGCGCGGTCGGCAAAATACTTGCTCGGGCCCGGAGAATCGAGAGTTGCTTCGGTCACGCCGCCGGTTCCGTCCACGTGAACCTTGACGCTGACCCGCACCTTGCCTTGAATCGTGTCGCGGGCTTTTTGCGGCGCGTCGGGCAGAACTTGATGTAGCACTGCGCCGCGGACAAAGTCCGATGGGGCTGTGCCTGCCGCCGGCGCCGCGCTAGCCGGTGCCGCTGTCTGTGCGGACGGAGCCTTATCTTGATTTGTTGGCGGCGCATGCACCGGCAAAGTGGAGACAGGCTTCTCATCGCTCGCGGCTTGCGGCGGCCTCTGCGCGGGCGTCGCCACAGAATCTTGCGGCCCCGATGATGATGGCGTGGCTTCCGGCGCCGGCTGAACCGGTGGTTGTTCGACCGCCGCGGCAGGCTGCGCCACCTGCGAGTGGTGTTTGAGCAACATTGTTCCAGCCAACGCAATCACCAGGGCCAAACCAATACCGACTGCTGGAACAACATACTGGGGAACGTTGTATGTAACTTGCGGCTTCTGCGCCGCCTGTTTCGCGGGCGCGGCGGCCGCGCTCCCCTGTATGCGCGCAGCAATGTCCGCGATACTCCAGCGCAGTTGAGGATCCCGCCGCAAACAGTGGCGCGCGATTTCCAGATATTCCGCGGGCATGGTCGAAGGCGGCGCGGGATCTCCCTGGTTGGTCCTCTCCCACACCGGCAGACGCTGCGTCAGCGCTTCGGCCAAAGTCATTCCCAGTGACCAGACATCTCCCGCCGGCGAAATCCTTCCGCCGGCAGCTTCGGGCGAATCGTAGGGACTTGGTTTACCTAAACTGCCGCCCGAGTCGCCGATGCGGCACAGCCCGTCGCTCGAGATTTTCAGTTGCTCATCGAGCGCCATGATGTTCGCGGGCTTGATGTGGCCATGCACAAAACCTTTTCCGTGGATGTATCCGAGCGCGTCCACCAAAGGTCCTAAGACATCGTGCGCTTCATCCGCAGCAATCGGTCTCTTGGCGATAACCGCAGCCAGGTTTTCGTCGGCGGCTTCCATTACCACGTAGAGCACGGAACTGCCATTCAACTCGCCGCGTCCCATGTCAAAAATCCGCAGCAGGTTCGGATGAGAGAGACTCGCTGCTTGCCTCCAGCGGCCGAGTTGTCCCTTGGCTTCCGGTGCGTCCGCCGCAATCAGTTTGATCACGGCTTTTCCCACCACCGGTTGCCGGCTCTCTGTCAGAAAGACGGCGCCGCGTTCGGTTCCCCCAACAAACTGGCCCAGCCGGTATTTACCGTCAACGACCTGGCCAACCCATTGCGCTGCGGCCGCGGTCATACTTCTCTCCCAGCGTGATCGGCGCGGGCAACGAGCGGCGGCGCGACTGAACGCACGTGATCGTTTGCCCACAAAAGGCAGAAGTGCCGCGTTTCGATCGGGATTTGAGCTTCCTTCATTGAGGTGAACGTCAATCTGGAAACCCCACGGTCATGGGCGGAGCTTCAGCACATCAGGCTGGGCGTAGCCGACGGCAAAGGGCTGGAATGAGCCGACTCCCAACCCTCGTGACACATATTCTGCAACATTCTGGCCCAGGCGGCGCGAAAAAGTAGTGTAAGTGTTATCCAACTCTCCCTTTCGACAGACGGGTGCGGCGAGGACTGAGAGAACCCCCCAAATGCCAGATCGACCAGGTATTGACGTACATCAACAATATCGATATGCTATCTGTATGCTCATGTTTCACAAGGTACTCAAAGCCAGAGTCAAGGTCTCTCCTAAGTTCCAGATCGTCATCCCGAAGGAGATTCGCGAAGAGCTTAAAATCGAAGCTGGCGAAGAGTTGTTTATGTATGTCTATGAAGGCAAACTTCATGTGGACACTCCCCGCCCGATCACAGAGCTGCGAGGGATCGCCAAGGGCATGAAGTGGAAAGACGATTACCGTGACCGAAACGACCGATTCTGAGCTTCTGCTGATTGATTCTTCGGCGTGGCTTGAATACTTAACGCAGGATACGGACGCCGCAAAGTTCGCTCCCTTCATCGAGAGCGAATCACCCACGCTGGTTCCGACGATCGTCTTGTATGAAGTCGTCAAAATCTTGATGCTTCGGCGGGGCAAGCCGGAAGCGGATCGCTTCATTTCCGCGGCACTTCGCCGCACGGTCGTGCCCCTCGATGAAGGGTTGGCGCTGGAGGCAGCCCAAGTGAGCAACATCACGAAATTGGCGATGGCAGACTCAATCATCTTCGCTACCGCGCGGGCTTATGAAGCCCAACTTATTACCGGCGACGCGGCGTTCCGCGGTCTTCCAGGCGTTGTTATCCCGTAACTCGATCCCGCCAGTCTCTCCGCCGATGCACGGCGAAAGTACGCGCGGAGTGTCTCGCCTTGACCGCCTTTGCCCACCCCAGTAAGCTAGTTGTTTCCAAAGAGGACGATGACCCCGCATGAGCGCTGAAACGATTCAAATTACTCTGCCGGATGGCGCCACCCGCGAAGTTCCGCGCGGGACCACCGCCGCGCAGATTGCGCATCAAATCTCGCCACGCCTCGCGAAGGAAGCTCTCGTCGCGCGCGCAGACGGCGAATTGGTGGACCTCGCGCGCCCGCTCGAGCACGATGCGAAAATTTCGATCCTCACTGCGAAAGATCCGGACGCGGTGCAGGTGTTCCGCCATTCCGCCGCGCATCTGCTCGCCGCCGCGGTTCTCGAGCTATATCCCGATGTAAAGCTCGGCATCGGCCCGCCAATCGAAAATGGCTTCTTCTATGAATTCGTGCGCGAGGAGCCGTTCACCCAGGAAGACCTGGAAAAAATCGAAGCCAAAATGCGCGAGCTGGCCGCAAAGGACGTTCCCAACGAACGCAAGCTGATTCCCAAGCCCGAAGCTCTCGAGCTCTATCGCAAAAGCAATCAGGAATTTAAATGTGAGCTGGTGGAAGAAAAAGCCACCGAACCAATGGTTTCCTTTTACACCACTGGAAAATTTATTGATTTCTGCCGTGGGCCGCACATCCCTTCCACCGGCCGCATCAAGGCGTTCAAATTGATGAACGTCTCGGGCGCGTACTGGAAAGGCAAGGAAGGCAATCCACAGATGCAGCGCATTTACGGCGCCTGCTTTGTGGATCAGCAAGAACTCGACGAGTATCTCCACAAACTGGAAGAAGCCAAGCGCCGCGACCATCGCCGCATCGGAAAAGAGCTCGCGCTTTTCACCGTGAGCGACCTGGTCGGATCGGGTCTGCCGCTCTGGCTGCCGAAAGGCGCCACGATTCGACGTCTGCTGGAGGAATACATTCTCGAGCAAGAGCGCCGCGCCGGATATCAACATGTTTACACTCCGGACCTGGCGAAGGTTGACCTCTACGTTCGCTCGGGACATTGGGCTCATTACCACGAAGACATGTTCCCGCCGATGGACCTCGAAACCGAGGAACTCGTGCTGCGGCCGATGAATTGTCCGCACCACATTTTGGTGTACGAATCCAAAAAGCACAGCTATCGCGAACTGCCGGTGCGCATTGCCGAACTCGGCACGATGTACCGCTACGAGCGTTCCGGCGTCCTCAGCGGTCTTAGCCGCGTCCGCTGCATGACGCTGAACGACGCGCACATCTTTTGCACTCCGGAACAGATCAAGGAAGAATTTGCCGGAGTTATGCGGCTCGTCGAACAGGCCTACCGCGATCTCGGCATCACGCAATACAGCTATCGCCTCTCGCTGCGCGACAAAGGGAACAGTTCGAAGTATGTGGAGAACGACGCGATGTGGGATCTGGCCGAACGCATGCTGCACGAAGCCATGGATTCGCTCGGTCTTCCTTACACCGAAGCTCCCGGTGAGGCGGCTTTCTACGGACCCAAGCTCGATATTCAATTGGCGGACGTGATGGGCCACCAGGAGACTTACTCCACAATTCAGATCGATTTCCATCTCCCGAATCAATTCCAACTCGGTTACATCGGCGCGGATGGCCAGGAGCACCGGCCGGTGATGATTCACCGCGGCGTCATCAGCACCATGGAGCGCATGGTTTCTTATCTGATCGAGTTGTACGCTGGCGCATTCCCGGCGTGGCTCGCGCCCGTGCAGGCGATCGTGCTGCCCATCACGGAACGCCAGAACGCGTACGCCAAAGAGGTCCACCAAAAGCTGTTCGATGCCGGGTTTCGCGTGGAACTCGACGACCGCAACGAAAAGCTGCAAGCCAAAATCCGCGACGCGCAGCTCCAGAAAATTCCGTACATGCTTGTCATCGGCGGCAAGGAAGCAGAAGCCGGCTCCGTCTCCGTGCGTCACCGCTCCAAAGGCGACTTGGGCCCGCGCCCGCTCGAGCAATTCACCGCGGACCTGCACCAGGAAGTCGCTTCGAAGGCGATCCTCTAGGTCGCCCGCAGCGGACCCTGCTTTGTCTCGAGCCTTAAATCCCTCAGAATCCGCTGTTGCGGTCGAACGGCTAACCCGTGCTATACTTTTTGGCCCGTACCTCCGCACGGGCGTGATTACCTTGGGAGGTGCGGCCAACGGGCTGACAGCGCACTTTTCAGGGCCCGGGAGGTGGGTTTATCGCAGAACGTGGTGGAGCTCCTGGCCTTCGGGTCAATGAAAGAATTCGTGCTCGTGAAGTCCGCGTGATTGATGATGCCGGGAACCAGCTTGGCGTTATGACGCTTTTCGACGCGATGAAGCAGGCGCGTGAATCGGGTTTGGACGTAGTCGAGATTTCCCCGAACGCAGTCCCGCCGGTCTGCAAGCTTGTGGATTATGGAAAGTTCCTCTACGAGCAAAGCAAAAAGGCACACGAAGCCAAGAAGAACCAGAAAAGTTCGCACATCAAGGAAGTGAAGTTCCGGCCTTCCACCGCCGAGCACGATTATCAGGTGCGCAAGAATCAGATCATCCGTTTCCTTGGCGAGGGCTACAAAGTGAAGGCCATGATTTTTCATCGCGGCCGCGAAATGGCCCACCAGGACGTCGGCCGCAAGAAGATGGACCGTTTGATGAAAGACATCGTGGATCACGCGCAAGTCGAGTTCGGGCCGCGGATGGAAGCGAACATCCTGCTCGCGTTGCTTGCGCCGAAGAAGGGCGCCGGTTCAGCGCCCGCCGCGCAGAAGAGCGCGGAAGGTCCGGCGTAGCAGGAACGCACCGCCGCAATCGGTCGTGCCATTGAGTTCGAAGAGGAAATCGTGAAGAAGAACAAGAAAATGAAAGCGAAGACGCACCGTGGCGCCGCCAAGCGCTTCAAGATCACTTCCACCGGCAAAATCATGCGTTGGCGGTCAGGGAAGCGCCATTTGCTGGGCACCAAGAAGCCCCGCCGCATGCGCCGGCTTCTCAATAAAGTGCAGGTCAATCCCGCCGACGTGAAAAATGTGCGTCTGGCGTTGCCGTACGGCTTGCGTTAAATAGCTTTTTCCCGCGCCGGGCAGAGCGTAACGGGTGCCTGCCGGCCGGAAGTTCCGCCCGCCGCCAGAAATGGCGTGCCTGGGTGGGGCCAATTGCAGTCCTACGAGACAAACCCGTCCTGCTACTCGCCCATTTCTGCGAGCGGCTGGGCCGCGTTTGTCTCCTCACTTGATTTTGAAGGCGCCATCGAAGCTGATTGCGACGTAGGGGCACGGCATGCCGTGCCCGGTTGTGATTTGCCGTTGTTGCGCCACAGGAGAAAAGAACCATGCCTCGAGTTAAACGTGGAACCAAACGCCGCGCCCGCCGCAAAAAGCTGCTGAAACACGCCAAGGGATTTTTCCTTACCAAGGGAAAGCTGTTCCGCTCGGCGAAAGAAGCGGTGAATCGCTCGCTGCGCTACACCTATCGCGACCGCCGCGTGCGCAAACGCGATTACCGCACTCTATGGATCCAGCGCATCGGCGCCGCCGCGCGCAATAACGGCACCACCTACAGTCAATTGATCCACGCGCTGAAGGCCGGCGGCATCGAGCTGGACCGCAAGATTTTGGCGGATATGGCCGTGCATGACGCCGAAGGATTTACCGCGCTCGTTGGCTCGGTGAAGCAGCACATGCCGAAGCCGTCCCCAGCGCAAGCACACGCGGCGAAGCAACAGCCGGTGCGCCACCACGAAGAAGGATAATTCGTGCTAAGGCGTCATCCGCGCGACAACGCGTAGCGCCGGCTTGTCGCTTTTCGAACGACAAGCGTTTCCTTTGTGGACAATCATAGCGGTGGTTTTGTAGGGGCGGGTCTCAGACCCGCCCCTACGGCCGAACACCACTCATCACCATGACGATCGACCCCACGACACAATCGCTCACCCAACTTGGCGTTTCCACGTCCGACGCCGTCCCCCACCTCTTTGCGGAGGTCCGCCGGAAATTCGACGAGCAGGCCGCTGTCCACGTATCTGATCCGGAAAGCTGGCGAGTCTTTGTCGTGAAGTGGACCGGTCGCAAGTCCGGCGTGCTTTCGCAGATCACGGACAATTGGCTGAAACCTGCGACACCGGAACTGAAGCGCATGGTGGGGCAGGAACTGAATCAACTGAAGACCCACATCGAGTCGGTGCTCGCTGAGCGGCAAAAAGTCATCGAACGGACCGCGGAAGAGGCAGCCGTCGCCCACGAAAAATTGGATCTCTCTCTTCCCGGCATCGCGCCCGCCATTGGCACTCGCCACCTGATCCGCCAAACCTACGAAGAACTCCTGCGCATTTTCGCCGCGATCGGCTTCAGCGTCGTGGAAGGCCCCGAAATCGAAACGCCCTACTACAATTTTGAAGCGCTGAATATTCCCGAGCACCACCCCGCGCGCGACAACATGGACACCTTCTACATCGCAGGCGCGCGCGCGCCGCATCTGCTGCGCACCCATACTTCTCCCATGCAGATCCGCACCATGGAAAAGCAGCCGCCGCCGGTGCGCATCGTCGTGCCAGGTAAAGTCTATCGCCGCGATAATCCGGACGCGACGCACGGCTACATGTTTCACCAGATCGAAGGCCTCGCCGTGGATACCGACATCACTTTCTGCGATTTCAAAGGCACCGTGGAATATTTCGCGCGCGAATTTCTCGGCCCGAAAACGAAAACGCGCCTGCGCCCGAGCTATTTCCCCTTCACCGAGCCTTCTGCGGAAGTGGACGCCACTTGCCACGTCTGTGGCGGCTCCGGCTGCCGCGTCTGCAAACAGTCTGGCTGGATCGAACTGTTTGGCGCCGGCATGGTGAATCCCGCGGTTTACGGGTTCGTGAAATACGATCCCGAAAAACTTTCGGGCTTTGCGTTCGGCATGGGCGTGGACCGCCTGGCCATGATGAAATACGGCGTAACGGAAGTGCCGCTGCTCTTCCAGAATGACGTGCGCTTTCTGAAGCAATTTCCGTGATGACGTTGTGGTGACACGGCGCACCGTGCTCACCGTTTTAATCTGACGAAAAAATGAAAGTTGTTTACCACTGGCTGAAACAATTCGTGGACATGACCGCGTCGCCAGCCGATCTGCGCGCGCGGCTTTCGCTCGTGGGCATTGCCGTGGATTCGATCGAAGAAACCGCGGCCGGACCCGTGCTCGATGCGGAAGTCACCGCGAATCGTCCGGATTGCCTCGGCCATCTCGGCATCGCGCGTGAGGTGGCCGCGATCTATCGCCTGCCGCTCAAGCCACTGCATCCGCAGCTGAAAGAATCCGCGGAAAAAGCCGCGGATGCCACGCGCGTGGAAATCCAATCTCCGGAACTTTGCGGCCGCTTCACTGCGCGCGTGCTTCGCGGTGTGAAAGTGCAGCCTTCTCCCGACTGGCTTCGGCAGGGCCTCGAAGCCATCGGCGAGAAATCCATCAACAACGTGGTGGACGTCACCAATTACGTGATGTTCGAGCTGGGCCACCCGCTGCACGCCTACGATTTCGACAAACTCGCTGAAAAACGGATCGTGGTGCGTCGCGCCAAACCCGCTGAAAAGATCCGCACGCTCGATGGCGCGGAGCGCACTTTGACGAAGGACATGTGCGTGATTGCCGACGCTGCGCGCGCGATTGGAATCGGCGGCGTCATGGGCGGCGCCGACACCGAAATCACTTTCAGCACGCGGGATATTTTGCTCGAGTGCGCCTGGTTCGATCCCATCGCAGTGCGGAAGGCGTCGAAAACGCTCGGCCTGCGCTCGGAAGCCTCTTACCGCTTCGAGCGCGGCGCCGATCCCGAAATGGCCGAGCTGGCTTCACGCCGCGCGGCGGAATTGATCCAGCAACTCGGCGGCGGGGAAATTCTGGCGGGCGTGGTGGATATTTATCCGCATCGCGAACCGCCAAAGAAAATCGAGCTTTCGCGCAAGGAATTGCTGCGCGTGATGGGTGCGGACGTTCCGGACCGCGACGTCGAGGCAATTCTGAGCGCGCTGGGATTTCATCCCGTGCGCGTGGACGTCAATCGCGGCAGCGAAGGTTCTCTGGCCGCCATTTGGGAATGCCGGCAAGTTTCCTGGCGGAGCGACGTGACCCGCGGCATTGACCTCATCGAGGAAGTCGCTCGCCACTACGGCGACGACAAATTTCCGCCGCGCTTGCCGCCCGCCAAGCAGCCCGCGCATCGCCTGCCTCACGCCGAAGCGCAAGACCGCCTGCGCGAACGCATCGTCGCGCTCGGTTATCAGGAAATCGTGGAAATTCCGATTGTGGATACGCAACGCAACGAGCTCTTCAGGCCCGAAAATGTCGCGCCCGCGGTGATCGTCAACCCGCTTGCCGAAGATGCTTCGGTGATGCGTTCCAGCGGAATTGTGAGCATGGTGCGCGCGATTGAATGGAACCTGAATCACGGCCAGCGCAATTTGCGGCTATTCGAAATCGGCAAGACGTACGAGCTGCGCGACGGCGAGCCAGTTGAGACGGCGGTGCTGACGATCGGCGCCAGCGGCCTTGCGCGCGAAAAAACAATTTACGAACCTGCGCGTGAATATGGTTTCGCGGACCTGAAAGGCGATCTCGATACGATCGGCGAGCTTGCGCGCGGATTCGCTTGGCAATCCGGCGGCCCGCAATGGCTCACGCCGGCGCGCGCCACGGAAATCTCGTTAGCGCGTGCCAAAGTGACCGGCGCGAACTCTGGCCAGTCGTTGGGCATCGCTGGCCAACTCGCGCGACGCATCGCGGACCAACTCAAGTTGCGCCAGGATGTGTTCGTTGCGGAAATCAAACTCGACTCGCTGCTGACGGGAATCGAAGTCGCGGATGCCGCACGCCGGTTCAAGCCGCTGCCCCGCTTTCCCGCGGTCGAACGAGATTTCTCGCTCGTGCTCGCGGACGGGGTCACCTTCGCGCAGGTCCAGCAAACAATCCGTTCGGTCAATATCCCCGAACTCGACACCATCGAAGCCGCCGATCTCTTCCGCGGCGGCCAGATTCCGGCTGGAAAGTTCTCTTTGATGATCCGCGTGAAGTTTCAAAGCGCGGAAGCCACCTTCACGGACGCCCAACTCAACGACTTCTCCGCGCGCATCGTCGCCGCTCTCCAGGAAAAGCTCGGCGCCAACCTCCGCGCGAGTTAACGTCACGCGTTCAGCCGGTTGCGGAAAAAGTCGAATTCTAAGAGCCGGCGAGACGCCGGCGACTGAACCCCATAACCCCGTTGCACGCGAACCCACAAAGGCCGACAATGGCGATGGCTCAGCAAGGGAGTGGAACGTGAAAATCGAGATTTACGACCAGGTTTACAACGTCAACGCGGACGGCAACGAGGAATACCTGAAAGAGCTGGCATCTTACGTGGACGGCAAGATGCGCTCCGTCGCCGATGCGACGCACATGGTGGATTCGCTTAAGGTGGCCGTGCTCGCCGCGCTGAATATCGCCGACGAAAGCTTCACCCTGCGCAAACGCCAACAGGAAATCGAAGGTCCGCTGCGCAAGCGCGTGGAAAAATGCGTCTCCATGGTGGAGAAGGCGCTCGAGCAGACGAATTAATCGAGCGCGCGGCCGCGTCGCACCGGTATCTCATGTCGCGGTATGTGGCGCCGCCGTCGAGGGCTTCCTGGTAGCACAACCCATTGGCGCTCAGCGCCATCTCCTATATGATGTTCATCTGGCTTTGTAACCAGCCTGTGCCCAGTGCCTAGCCAAAAACCAATCCGCCGTTTGCTGGTCCCGATCGTGGTCCTCGCGGCCTTGGTGTTGGCGATGACCTTGGGCGGCCTCTGGCACAATCACTCCGGATCATCCGACGCAAACTGCTCGATCTGCCATCTCAATCATCAACCGGTTGATAACGCGCCGGTGAGCTATCGCGAGCCATCCCTGGCTCAGGTTGATACACGCGCAGTTCCGGAAGAACCTGGCTTCACGCTTGGCCTCGCAGCACCGCGCCTCCCCGCGCGCGCGCCACCCACCTGCTAATCGCCCCTGCTGTGCTCCCAGATCTACGTTGACCCGTTTTTAATTCATTCATTAGGGCTCTGCGGCTGACTCTAGAAGTGTCGTTCCGAGGAACGGCGTGGAATTCGCTCAGAAGTTTTCGAGCGGAATTGAAGGGAGGTCGAGGACCATGCCTGCAAAAACCGTGCGATTGGCGACTCTTGCATTCGTAGCGTGCCTGGCGCCGGGAGTTTCCGCGCAAGCTGCGCCGCAGCAAGCGCCGCCCGCGCCGGCTGCCCCAGCGCAGTCGGCGCCGCAAAACGTGCCCTCGGGGCAGGTCCACGGCGCGGTGCGCATCTCGCTCGATCAAGCCATCCAGATGGCCATGCAGAATAATCACACCCTCAAAGCGGCGCGCACCACCATCCAGCAGAGCGAGGCGCAGGAAATCACCGCGAACCTGCGTCCGAATCCGGTATTCACCGCGGACGCGCAATTTATTCCGATTTTTCAGCCAAACGAATTCACCGCTGATTACATCAATGAGACCGCCCAATTCGATCTCGGCCTCTCGTATCTTTTTGAACGCGGGAAGAAACGCCAACATCGCTTGCAAGCCGCGCAGGACGCCACCGCGCAGACGAAGTCAACGGTTGCCGATAACGAGCGAACCCTCACCTTCAATGTGGCCTCGCAATTCTTTTCCGTACAGCTTGCTGAATCCACTCTCGACCTCGCCCTGCAGGACATGAAGAGTTTCCAGAAAACCGTGGACATCAGCGAAGCCCGTTACAAGGCCGGCGACATCAGCGAAGTGGACTATTTGAAGATCAAGCTGCAGCTGCTGCAATTTCAAAGCGACGTCGCGCAGGCCCAACTCGCCAAGACGCAAGCCCTCGTCGGCCTCCGGCAATTGCTCGGATATCAGAGCGTTCCGGAGGATTTCGATGTCACCGGCGATTTCGATTACAAGCCCGTGACGCTGAAACTCGAAGACTTGCAACAACTGGCATTGCAGGACCGGCCCGACTTTCGCGCCGCGCAGCAGGGCGTCACCGCCGCCAAGAGCCAGTACGAATTGGCGAAAGCCAATGGCAAGGTGGACGTTACCGGCACTTTCAATTACGACCATGTGAGCGACACCAACACCGCCTCTTTTTTCGGCAGTTTCCAGATCCCGATTTTCAATCGCAATCAGGGTGAAATCGCGCGCACCAATTACGCCATCAACCAGGCCCAGGAACTCGAGCTGGCTGCCAGCGATCAAGTCTTGAGCGATGTGCTGACGGCCTACGAAGGCGTGCGCGATAACGACCAGGTGGTTTCGCTTTACCTCGGCGGCTACCTGAACGCCGCGCAGCAATCGCGCGACATCACCGAATATTCCTACAAGCGCGGCGCGGCCAGCCTGCTCGATTTTCTGGATGCCGAGCGCAGCTACCGCGCCACGGAATTGGCCTACCGGCAATCGCTCGCGTCGTATCTCAGCGCTGTCGAGCAGTTGCGCGAAGCCGTCGGAACCAGGAGCCTGCCATGAGCGCTCGTCGCTTCACACTTTTTCTCGCGCCTCACATGCGAATCCGCCAGAGCCTGGCGCTGGCCGCTGTCGCTCTTTGCGTCACCGGCTGCAATTCCGGCGAGCGCGCCAGCCAAATGACGTCGTTCAGCGCCAAGGAATCCAGAAGCGCTGAGCCCGAGCTTTTCACCATTCCCCCGGAGCAAATGTCTCACGTGCAGGTGGTCACCGTCGAACCCACAAAATTGGCGCGCGTCCTTCGCCTCACTGGAGCAGTCGCGTACAACGCCTTCAACACCACCCCGGTGATCACCCAGGTCGGCGGCCCGGTCAGCAGAATCCTCGTCGTGCCGGGCGAGCGCGTAAAAGTCGGCCAGCCTTTGCTGGATGTGAGCAGCCCCGATTACTCGCTCTTATTCGCCGCGTACCTGAAAGCCAGGGATTCCTTCCGCGTCGCGGACAAGAATTTCGCGCGCGCGCAGGATCTTTACGCGCACGATGCCATCGCCGAGCGCGATTTGCTGCAGGCGGAATCCGATCGCAATCAGGCGCAAGCGGATTTGAACGCCTCTCTCCTGGGCCTGAAAATTCTCGGCATTCCGAAGCCCGAGGATTTGGAAAAAGCTCCCTCGTCCGCGGAAATTCCCCTGTTGGCGCCGATCGGCGGGGAAATCGTCGAGCGCGATGTGGCGCCCGGGCAGTTGCTGCAAGCCGGCACCACCCAGGCCTTCATCATTTCGAACATGAGCACGGTGTGGGTGCTCGCGAATATCTATCAGAGCGACATGGCGGCAGTAAAAGTCGGCGACGAAGTCACCGTACAGACCGATTCGTACCCCGATAAATTCCAGGGCAAGATTTCATTCATATCGCCAGCGGTGGATCCCAATACCAGGACGCTGCAGGCGCGCATCGTCGTGGATAATCCCGGCGAAAAACTGAAGAACAACATGTACGTCACGGCCACGGTGAACGCCGGAGTGGATCAGAACGCCATTGCCGTGCCCGATGCCTCCGTTCTGCGCAACGACGAAAATCAGCCGTTCGTTTACGTAGCCACCAGCTCGAATCAGTTTTCGCGCAGATCCGTGGACATCGGCCAGAGCGAGGCGGGAAAAACACAAATTCTGAAAGGACTGTCTCCGGGCGACCGGGTTGTCGGCGATGGCAGTTTGTTCTTGCAGTTTGCCACGTCGTTCCAACACTAACGCTCCACTTTTGCAATGATTCACAACATCGTTCAATTCGCCCTGCGCCAGCGGTTTCTGGTCTTGATGCTGGCCGTCTTCCTCATTATCGCCGGGTCTATTTCTTTTCAGCGCATGCCGGTGGACGCTTACCCGGATCTCTCGCCGCCGATGGTGGAGGTGATCACCCAATGGCCCGGACACGCCGCGGAAGAAGTCGAGCGCCTGGTAACGCTGCCGACCGAAGTGGAAATGAACGGCGTGCCGAAAATGCAGATACAGCGCTCGATTTCGCTGTACGGCCTGTCGGACGTGATTCTGACGTTCGACGAAGACACCGATGATTATTTCGCCCGCCAGGTCGTCTTTCAGCGCCTGAGTGAAGTCTCCTATCCGGCCGGAGTCACTCCCACGCTCGCGCCGCTTTCCAGCCCGTCGGGCCTGGTGTACCGCTACGTTCTGGTAAGTCCCGATCGCACGCCGCAGGAACTGAAAACATTTGAAGACTGGGTCATCGAGCGCGCCTACAAGCAGGTGCGCGGCGTCGCGGACGATTCCGGATTCGGCGGCACGGTGATGCAGTATCAGGTCCTTCTCGATCCCGCGCGCCTTTACGGCTATCACATCACGGTTCCGCAGGTGATTCAGCAGCTTTCCGTCAATAACGCCAACACCGGCGGCGGCTTTTACTCCCAGGGCGGACAATTTTATTACGTGCGCGGCCTCGGCCTCATCAAGGACGTCCAGGACATTGGCAGCGTCATCATCGGCTCGCAGAACGGCGTGCCGGTGCGTGTGCGTGACGTCTCCGACGTGGTCATCGGCCATGCTCCGCGCCTCGGCGAATTCGGGTTCAACAAAAATAATGACGCCGTCGAAGGCGTCATCATGATGCTGCGCGGCGATCAGACGCAAAATGTCTTGAAGGGCGTGGAAGAAAAGACCACGGAGCTCAACGAACACGTTTTGCCGCCGGACGTGAAAGTCCGGCCTTTCTACGACCGCAGCGACCTTGTCGAGCTGACCATAGACACCGTGGAAAAAAACATGGTGCTCGGGATGACCCTGGTCCTGATCGTGCTGATTTTCTTTTTGGTCAGCCTGCGCGCCGCCGTGATCGTCGCGCTCACCATTCCGCTGGCCCTGCTCTTCTCTTTTATTTTCCTCCACGCGCGCGGCGTGGCCGCCAATCTGCTTTCCATCGGCGCCATAGATTTCGGCATCATCATTGACGGCACGCTGGTGATGGTCGAAAACATCTATCGCGAGCTGGGGCTCCGCGAAGGCCAGCAGTACGACCTCAATGAAGTGATCCTGGCAGCGGCCCGAGACGTGGATCGCCCCATATTTTATTCCGTCGCGGTGATCATCGCCGGTTATATTCCCATCTACGCGCTGAGCGGCCCGTCCGGAAAGCTGTTTCATCCGATGGCGGACACCATGTCCATCGCGCTCGTCGGCGCGCTGATTCTCACCCTCACCTTTGTCCCAGTCATGTGCTCGTATTGGTTCAAGAAGGGCGTGCGCGAGCGCGTGAACAAGCCATTTGAATGGGTCAGAACGCGTTACGCCGGATATCTCACCTGGTGCCTCGACCATCCCAAGATGACGATGCTGGTCGCCTCGCTTATTTTCGGCGCCGCTTTGCTCCTGATTCCCTTTATCGGCGGTGAATTCATGCCGCACCTCGATGAAGGCGCTCTGTGGGTCCGCGCCACCATGCCGTACACCATCTCCTACGAAGAGGCCAGCAAGATTGCGCCGCAGATACGCGACATCCTCAGCAAATACCCTCAGGTCACCGAAGTCGGCTCCGAATTGGGCCGCCCCGATGACGGCACCGATCCTACCGGCTTCTTCAATTGCGAATTTTATGTGGGGCTGAAACCCTACAAGGATCCCGCCTGGAAAACCGCGAAGTTTCACAATAAACCGGAACTCATCGCCGATATTCAGCGGCAACTGGATGCGTATCCCGGAATTATTTTTAACTTCACGCAGCCCGCCGAAGACGCCGTGGATGAAGCGCTCACGGGCCTGAAGAGCGCGCTGGCCGTAAAAATCTATGGTCCCGATCTGAACGTCCTGCAGGAAAAGGCGCTGGATATCAAGCGCCGGCTGGCGCAAGTGCCCGGCTTCACCGAACTCACTGTGGTCCGCGAGCTGGGCCAGCCCAGCTTGCTCGTCGCCGTGGATCGCGACAAGATCGCCCGTTATGGCGTCAACGTGGCGGACGTGGAAGCGGTCGTACAGGCGGCGGTCGGCGGCCAAGCCGCCACGCAAGTGATCCAGGGCGAAAAATTGTTCGACTTGGTCGTGCGCATGAGGCCTGAATTCCGCGAGAACGCCCAACAGATCGCCAACCTGCTCGTCGGCACGCCCAGCGGCCAGCAGATTCCGCTCAGCGAGCTTTCCACCATCAGCGAAGGCAACGGCGCATCCTTCATTTATCGCGAGAATAATTCGCGCTACATCGGTGTGCAGTACAGCATCGAAGGCCGTGATCTTGCCGGCGCCGTTCACGACGGCCAGAAAGCCATCGCCAGCGTCGAGCGGTCCCTGCCTGCCGGTTACCGTCTCAGCTGGGGCGGCGAGTACAGCGAATTCGTGGAAGCCAAGCAGCAGATGTTGATCATCGGCCCGCTGGCCGTGCTGCTGATTTTCATGATCCTCTTCGCGCTGTATGGAAATTTCAAATTCCCCGTCACCATCGCGCTGGGAGTAGTCATGACGGAGCCCGTCGGCGCGCTCATCGCTCTGAAACTTACCCATACGCCGTTCAGCGTGTCTTCCGTGCTCGGTCTTCTCGCGCTGATGGGCGTTTCCGTGGAAACCGCCGTTATCCTGGTGTCTTACATCAATAAATTACGCCTGGAAAATAAAGATATCCGCACCGCCACTCGCGAAGCGTCTCTGCTGCGTTTGCGGCCGATCATGATGACGGCTCTAGTCGCTTGCCTCGGCTTGCTTCCCGCGGCCCTTTCCACCGGCATAGGCTCGGACACGCAAAAGCCTTTTGCCATCGTCATTGTTGCCGGTCTCATTTCCCGGCTGGTGCTGGGATTCTTCGTAAACCCGGTGTTGTACGAACTGGTCGCGCGCGAAGGTGACGTCTTGCAGGTATAAAGCGCCGGTCGGCCGATCGCCGGCTGGTGCCAAGCCTGTGGGTGCGGTTTGGATACACAAATTTCGGTGTGACGTTTACACCCGCTCGAGCATCCGAGTATCCTTAATGGTGGGAGTGCCTTAGAACCTGCAATGCCCAAGCGCATAGCCATACGACTGCTGGCCATCGCCCTGATCCTCACCGTGGGCGTCTTCGCCGTGGAAGCGGCCGGGCACTGGCATGGGCACTCTGCCGATGAACAGCATTGCCAGATCTGCCACATCGGCCACGCCGCGGTCCCGCAGACCACGGCACATGTTGGACTTCAGACGCCTGTTGCGTTCGCTCGGTTTGCGGTCGCCGAAAACCAGAAATTAACGCTTGACCCCGTTTGCAGTCATAGAATTCCCCGCGCTCCTCCTGTCTAACCTGAATTCCCCTCAATAGTTGTTTTCCCATGCACTCACCGCGAGAACCGCGGCGGATGCCCATTTACACATTCATCCGAGCTGCCGGCGCAAAAAGCGCTGGGGCCGCAATTCATAATGGGAGAACTATTCATGCGATTCGCGCGAGCATTTCTTGGAACCTTATTCTTACTCGTCGCAACATTCTTCGTCGTGCCATCCGGCTTCGCACAAAACGGAAACTCCGGCAACGTCGCCGGAACCGTGACGGACCCTTCGGGCGCCGTCGTCGCCGGTGCGGCCGTCACTATCCACAATCCAGTCAGCGGTTACGAGCGCTCCGCCACCACAGACGCTAGCGGCGGTTTCAGCTTCCCCAATGTGCCCTTCAACCCCTATCACCTCTCCGTGACGGCGCCGGGATTCGGCCCGTACGCCGAGGACGTGGACGTGCGCTCCTCCGTGCCGATTTCGCTCAAGATCGGCCTGACCTTGGCCGGCAGCTCCAGCACCGTAACAGTGGAGGGCGGCGGCGACCTGCTCGAGAACGAGCCCACTTACCACACGGACTTGGATCGCGCGTTGATAGACAAGCTTCCCCTGGAAAGCGCGTCCTCCTCCGTGAGCTCGCTGGTGACCCTCTCCACACCGGGCGTCGCAGCGGATTCGAACGGTCTGTTCCACGGTCTCGGCGATCACGCGGAAAATTCTTTCTCCGTGGATGGCCAGCCGATCACTGATCAGCAAAGCAAGGTTTTCTCCAACCAGATTCCCGCCGATTCGATTCAGTCCATCGAAGTCATCTCGGGCGCGCCTCCAGCCGAGTACGGAGACAAAACCAGCCTGGTGATCAACGTCACCACCCGTTCGGGACAGGGCGTAACCACGCCACATGGCAGCGTCACCGCGTCTTACGGCGCGTTCGGCACTGCCGACGCCGGTTTCGACCTCGCATACGGCGGACAGAAATGGGGCAACTTCATCGCCTTGAGCGGGCTGAACAGCGAGCGTTTTCTCGATCCGCCCGAATTCAGCGTGATGCACGACAAAGGCAATCAAGAAAACTTTTTCGACCGCGTGGATTACCAGATCACCACAGCCGACTCGATTCATCTCAACGGCGGCTACACGCGCTCCTGGTTCCAGACGCCCAATTCATTCGACTCCGAGAACGCCACGGCTTGGAATGGCGTGGTGGTTGATAACGGCGGCCTGGACCCGAACGGCAACCTGGTGGGTCCTACCGACCAGCGCTCGACGATCGGCACTTTCAACATCGCTCCATCATGGACGCACATCCTCAGCCCTAACGCTGTCCTGACGTCCGGCGTATTCGTCCGGCGCGATGGTTACAACTATTATCCGAGCGACAATCCCTTCGCCGACCTCGGTCCACCCAGCTTGCAGCGGCAAAGCGTCACTCAATACCGCACGCTGACCAATGCTGGCCTGCGCTCCAGCATCTCTTATGTGCGCGGCATCAATAACATCAAGGCCGGAGCCGTTTACGAGCAAACCTTTCTAAATGAAAACGATCACGTCGGCATCGTGGACCCAACTTTCAACGCGCCCTGCTTGACGCTGGCCACGGCCGCGAACCCAGACGTCCCGGTGGAAGGCTTCACCGATCCAGCGCAGTGCGCCGGAGCCGGTTATCAGGAGAATGTCAGCACCAATCCCAACGCTCCCGCTTCCACGCTCTACCCGCTGTTTAATTCCGTCCTGCTGCCGTTCGATCTCTCTCGCGGCGGCAGTCTCTTCAGCTTCAACGGCCACACGGACGTGAAGGAACTCGCGCTCTACCTTCAGGACACCATCACCTGGAAAAATTGGTCGTTCAATCTGGGCATCCGCGGCGATTTGTACAACGGCTTGACCAAGGCGACTCAGGCTGAGCCGCGTCTTGGCGTGGCCTACAACATTAAGCCCACGAACACCGTCCTGCGCGTCTCTTACGCGCGCACCCTGGAAACTCCTTTCAACGAAAATCTGGTGCTCTCGAGCATCGGATGCGAATCCCCGGTCCTCAACCCGCTGCTCGCTTGCGGAGCGCTTTCGCCCGAGCCCCTCAGTCCGGGTTTCCGCAATGAATTTCACGCGGGCTTCCAGCAAGCATTCGGAAAATATTTCGTGCTCGATGGCGAATACATCTGGAAGTACACGCACAACGGCTACGACTTCAGCGTGCTCGGCGATACCCCCATCACCTTCCCGATCGAATGGCACAACTCGAAAATCCCGGGTTACATGCTCCGTGGCACCGTTCCGAATTTTCACGGCATCACCGCGTTTGTCGTCATGTCCAGCGTGGCGGCGCGCTTCTTCACGCCGCAGCTCGGCGGTGCCGGCGTCACTCCGCAGCCTCCCGGCACCGGTTCCGAACCGTTCCGCATTGACCACGACGAACACTTCAATGAAACCACGCACCTCCAATATCAACCGTGGAAAAATGGTCCCTGGCTCGGCTTTAACTGGCGCTACGACAGCGGTCTGGTCGCCGGCGCCGCTCCCTGCTACGGCATCAACGCCAATAACGATTGCCCCCAATCCACCACGCTTGGCGGGCAACCGGCCATCTTGATGGAGGATCCCTTCGGCAATCCGCTCACTGCCGATCAGGAATTCCAGGCGGGATTCTTCTGCGGCGCCCAGCACGCCACGCCCACCACGCCGTTGCCCAATCCTTGCCTCGCATCGCAATTTGGTTCCACGTTGATTCAGGTCCCGGCGCCCAATACCGAAGATGACGACCACAAGCCACCGCGCATCGCTTCCCGCAGCCTGTTCGACCTGGCTCTGGGCGATGACAATTTGTTCCGCGGCGATCGTTACAAGTGGAGCGCGCGTCTCACGGTCATAAACCTGGCCAACAATTACGCGCTCTACAACTTCCTCTCCACGTTCAGCGGCACGCATTACGTCACGCCGCGAACCGTGACAGCGGAGATCGGTTTCCACTTTTAGCCGATATATCAGGCGGCCAGCGGCCCGGCGCGAGTGCCAGTCTGCTGGGCGCCTCATTCCATTTCGGCCTGCGAAGGACTTCTGGGGCTCCCGGCGCTGTTACAGAAGTTTTACACAACTCTAGTTGACACTGGTTTGCAACTAGAATAGACTGCGCGCCAGTTGATAACCATTTGCAACTAGAGGAGACTGACCCTGCACTCTTATTCGCGCCCCTTCATTCTAATTCTGGCTCTCGTCGCTTCCTTCCTCTTCCTGGGTCTGGCGACTCTGGCCAGCGTTGGCGGACGTATTTCCGGCACAGTCAAGGACGCCACCGGAGGTGTGATTGCCAAAGCTACCGTCTCCCTCACGAATTCGGCCACTGGCGTCCGCCAGACCGTCGCCACTGATACTCAAGGCGTTTATTCCTTCCTGGACGTGCCGGTCGGCCACTACGACCTGGATGTCACCGTCAATGGTTTCAAGCCGTATCAACGCAAGGGCATCATTGTGGATGCCGATTCGGCCTTACTGATTGATCCGTTGCTCCAGGTGGGCGAGCGCTCCGACGTCGTTACGGTCGTCGAAAACCAGGTTCAAGTGGAAACCACCAGCACGCAGATGGGCCAGGTCATCACTGGAACTCAGATGACGGCCGTGCCGCTCAATGGGCGCAGCTATACGGACCTGCTGGCATTGCAGCCCGGCGTCGTGCCGGTCACTTCCGTTACCTCGGATACGGTGCAGGACGTGGGCGCGAGCGTGCTTTCTCCCTCCGGAGATCTGAATCCGGGCACCGTTTCGATCAATGGCCAGCGCGAATTTGCCAACGCCTTCATCGTCAATGGCAGCGATGTTGAAGAGGACGTCAACATGGGCGCGGCGATTATTCCCAACCTCGATTCGATCGCCGAGTTTCGCATTCTCACTAACAACTTCGACGCCGAGTACGGCGAATTCAGCGGCGGCCAAATCAATGTCGTGACGAAATCCGGCGGCAATGCCTTTCACGGAGATGTTTTCGAATTCCTCCGCAATACGAATCTGGACGCGCGCAATTACTTTTCTCCCACGCGCGGAACCTTCGATCAAAACCAGTTCGGCGGGACGTTCGGCGGGCCCATCCGGCGCAACAAGGTTTTCTTCTTCGCCGATTATCAAGGTACGGGCTCGACGCAGGGCGTGGACACCGGCGAGATTTCGGTTCCTTCCACGCAGGATCGCACCGGAAATCTAATAGACATGGCGAGCTCGTTTGTCACCACCGATGCGAATGGCAACACAGTCCCCACCACCGTGAGCGGATCGTACTGGGCGGGCCTTCTTTCGCAAAAGCTGGGATATACGGTCTCGCCCGGCGAGAATTATTACACTCCGGGATGCTCGAGCAGCGGCGCCGCGCCCTGCGTTTTTCCGAACGCCGTCATTCCGCAGAACGCCTGGTCCGCCCCGGCAAACAACCTGCTGAAATATATCCCCGCGTCCAACAACGCCGACGGCACATTTTCCACTTCGGCATTCGATCAAACGTTGCGCGACGACAAAGGCGCCTACCGGCTGGATGCCAATACGCGCTGGGGCCTGCTCTCCGGTTACTACTTCCTGGACGATTGGTCGCAGAACAATCCGTATCCGATCGCCCAGGGCGGCGCAAACGTCCCGGGATTCAACGCGCTCTATACCGGCCGCGCGCAATTGCTGGACATCGGCGACACCAAGACTTTGAGCCCAACGGCCGTGAACGAACTCCACTTCAGCTACCTGCGCAACGCCGCCGACCTCGGCAAACCCGTTGGTGGCGTCGGCGTCAGCCTGGCGTCGCAAGGCTTTGAGGTGGGCCCGGGAACGCCTGGAATCGTGCCGCTCTCGCCGAAAACCGAAGGAGTGGAAAGCATCGGCTTCAATAGTTTCACGATGGGTACCAATACCAACGAATTGAAGCAGGTCGGCAACACTTATCAATGGCTCGACAACTTTTCCAAAGTGATCGGAACTCACACCATCAAGTTCGGCGGCGATTTCCACTACGATCAAATCAACGTCAACGCCATCGCGCAGTTCAATGGCAGCTTTCTTTTCTTCGGAACCGAGACCGGCTCCGACTTCGCCGACTTTCTCCTCGGAATCCCCAGTCAGTACAATCAAAGCCAGCTGCAACCCTTTTATGGCCGCAACAAGTACGTTGGGCTTTACGGTCAAGATAGTTGGCGCGTCACCAATCGCCTGACGCTGAATTACGGCCTGCGCTGGGATCGCATCGAGCCTTGGTATGAAAAGTACAATCAGATCGCCACGTTCGTGCCGGGCCAGCAGTCGCTCGTCTTCCCAGGAGCTCCGGCCGGCATTCTCTATCCCACCGATCCAGGAGTTCCGCGCACCTTGGGGCGTCCCGGTAATCGCGATTTTGCGCCGCGCGTCGGCTTGGCCTATTCTCCCAGCGTTTCGGGAGACGGCCTGCTCTCCAAACTTTTGGGCGGGCCCGGCAAAACCAGCATCCGCGCCAGCTACGGCATGTTCTACACCGCCATCGAAGCTCTTTCGATCGGCGTGATGAGCGCCAACGCGCCCTACGGAACCACGTACACCAGCCCGGCTCCTCCGCTGTTCGCCACGCCGTTTGTGACGGCTGCGAGCGGCCAGAATCTGGGCCAATATTTCCCCGTGACGCTCGCTCCGCTGAATTCCAGCGCGCGCCATCCTGACCCGAACGTGGACTGGTCGCAATTCGAGCCGATCTCAGGGCTTCCGAACTACCTCACCAGCAACCGCATTCCTTACACCGAAGACTATATGCTCTCGCTCGAGCGCGGCTTCGGCTCGAATACCGTACTCAGTCTGAATTACGTTGGGACGCAGGGCCATCGCCTGCTGGTGCTGGAGGAAGCGAATCCCGGCGATCCTTCTCTCTGTTTGTTTTTGAGCAATCCTGCCAATCTCGCGACGGGACAAACTCCGTGCGGCCCGTTCGGTGAAGACACCCAGTACACCACGTCCACAGGCAAGGTCTATAACGGCACGCGCGGACCGCTCGGCTCGGACTTCGGCAGCAACGCCAATCAGGCCACCATCGGAAATTCCAACTACAACGCCTTGCAAGTCACTCTTCGCCACACCAGCAAACGTCTGAATGTGCTGGCCGGCTACACTTTCAGCAAATCCCAGGACCAGTCCTCGAATCTCGGGGAAGCCGTGAATCCCCTCGACCCGTCGCTCAGCAGAGCCCTATCCGCGTTTGACCTGAAGCACAATTTCGTCGTGAGCTACAACTATCAACTCCCTTTCGAGCAGCTCTTCCGCGTCTCAAATCGCTGGACGCAGGGTTGGGAGCTCTCCGGCATCACTCATTTCAGCAGCGGCCTCCCCGTCACGCTCGTCAATTACGGCGACAACTCACTCTTGGGCGCCGAACCGAACGGGATCAACAACTACGGCGTGGATGAACCGGACTACACCGGCGCGCCTCTCCATCTGGATAGCAACCCTCGCAACGGGCAGCCTTATTTCAGCTCCGCGCTATTCCCGGAAAACGCCTTGGGCACTCCCGGCAATGCCAAGCGCCGCTTTTTCTATGGTCCAGGGCTGAACAACTACGACATGGCGCTGGTGAAGAACGTTCCCTTGACCGAGGCGAAATCCCTGCAGTTCCGGGTCGAAGGCTTTAACATTTTCAACCACGCCCAATTTTTCGGACCGCAAGCGGTTGACGGAAATATAGACAGCTCGACGTTCGGCAACGTCATCAGCGCCACCTCGCCGCGTCTCTTCCAGCTGGGATTCAAATTCTTGTTTTGATGTTTCCCGCGGCGCTCCCCGGCTTTTGCGTGTGCCGGGGCTCTCCGCCGCGGGCGGTACCTGCCGCGGATTCCTGTTACAATTGACTGCGGAACCGGCCTGCGACGCAGGTGACGTCGCGATGGTCTTTTGAACCAACACTGGATCCCAGGGAGTCCGCGTCGTCCTGCCCTTGTGCACGTCTATCGGCTTCGGCCGGTGGATAGCCTGAAAGCAGGCGCAGGGCACCCACCTATTCGTGGGGTTCAGGACCTAGCAACGCACGGCGAAGTGGACCGCTCCGCACATTTCGATCTCTTGCTGCCGAAAGGTTCAAAACACAAGTGAAAATCCTCTTCATCGGCGATATCGTCGGTTCGCCGGGCCGCAAGATTGTGCATGACCGCCTCGCGGACATCCTCACCCAGCGCGGCGTGGATCTCTGCATCGCCAACGGGGAAAATTCCGCCTCCGGTTTTGGCATCACGCCCCGTCTCGCCGAGGAACTTTTCGCTTCCGGCATCGAAGTCATCACCGGAGGCAATCACATCTGGGACCGCAAGGAGATCTTCGATTTCTTTCCGCACGAGCCGCGCCTGATTCGTCCCGCTAACTTTCCCAATGGCTCGCCGGGCAAAGGGCACTACGTCGGGGAAGCGCGCAACGGCGTCCGCTATGCCGTCGTGAATCTGCAGGGCCGCACGTTCATGACTCCGCTCGAAGATCCCTTTCGCGCGGCGGAACGCGAACTCGCCGCCATTCCTCCGGAAGTAAAAGTGATCATCGTGGACATGCACGCCGAAGCCACTTCCGAAAAGCAGGCCATGGGCTGGTTTCTCGATGGCAAGGTTTCCGCCGTGCTCGGCACCCACACGCACGTCGCCACCGCTGATAATCGCGTTCTGCCCGGCGGCACTGCCTATATCACCGACGTCGGCATGACCGGACCGCACGATTCCGTCATCGGCATGGAGAAAAAACCCATCGTCCAGCGCTTCCTCGATTCCATGCCCGCGAAATTTACCGTCGCGGAGAACGACGTGCAAATGAACACCGTGCAAATCGCCGTGGATGAAGTCACCGGCCGCGCCACCGCCGTCGAACGCGTCAACTTTCGTCTCGATTGACGCCTCCACTGCACCGCTGCGCTCTACGGCCAGTTCGGGGAAAGTTGCTCGAGTATCCCGCCGAACCGGTACTTTTAAAATCCTTTATCGCCCCCCTGCGCCCCTATCGGCGCCGGTCCCCCTGACGCCCCGGCCCGAAGCCCTATGTGCTACCCCACCCGGCCCTCACCCAAACAACCGTTCCGCCCCTTCCGTCATCGCACATTTCTGGAACTTTTCAAGACCCCGGGCGGCAATACAAGTATGCAGACGCAGGTCATTTCGGGTGTGGGAGTGTCGCATGTTTCGCCGTTTTGGAACTATGACGTGGGTACGCTCGTCGCTGATTCTGGTTCTCGCCGGTCTTTCCGTTCCAGCTCCTGCTAGCGCTCAGGGATTTGAGAGCGCCGTCCTCTCCCGCGCGCGGGTGTTCCCGGAATTCGGTAACGGTGTCGTGGCCATGAAGCGCGACGCCGCCGGGCGCTATTTCGTTCTGGCCACGCCCCCGAACGTGATCTGGATATTGAGCAGCGATGGAAAACGCATTGGACAGATTCCCGCCGCCGGTTCCGCCTCCGCCAAAATTCAGTATGGCGTTGACTTTGACTTGGCTCCGGACGGCCACGTGCTCGTCGCCGACCGCGCCGCCAATGCCATCGAGGTTTTCTCGCTGGAAGGCGCGCTGCTCTCCAGAATCCCCGTCTTCGCTCCCACCGGCGTTGTGGCGCTTCCCAATCAGCAGTTCGCGGTCACCACTCTGCGCTCCAAGCGCCTGGTAGAAATTCGCAATGAAGACGGCTTTCTGATTCGCAGCTTCGGCGATCCCTCTGATGCCGGGATAAACCCGGATTCGAAGCAGTTGCAAGAACTGGGCAAAATCTCCGGCGATGGCGCCGGTGACATCTTTTTCGCATTCACCACTCTGCCGGATCCCACCGTCCGCCGGTACGACCGCTACGGTTACGTCACCAGCGAAGCCACCTTCGACGCCGCGCTCTACGATCCCTCGCCCGCGCCCGCCCCTGATGACCGTGTCCAGGTCGGATTTAATTACAGCGAGACGAGCTTCACCGACTCTTACAACACCTGGGTCGCGCTCGGTAATCGTGGCGACGTCTTTTTCGGAGGCGGCCTTTCGCCCGGTCTAGGAGCGCACCTCGGCAGTGGACCCCAGACCGCGCAGTCCGCAACCGATAACATCCTCGCGACCGGAACGGCCTCCGGTCCCGGCGGCGGTGGACCCGGAGGCTCGGCCGGCGGCGGCATGATGTCCGCGCAGGGCTCTTTCCAGCAGAATTCGCTGCAACTTCACGTCGGCGGCCGACGCCCGCACCAAGGCAACTCGCAGGGATCCGATTCATCGAGCGACGCCTCCTCGTCGAAAAATTCGCTCGATGGCTCCATCCTGCAATTTAACTCGCAGAATCCGTCTTCGAGCGACGTGTTTGGTTCCGCCCAACCCGATGACTCCGACGACAGCGAAGCTGCCCTCTCCCAGTCTCCCGGACAAGCATCAGACACCGGCGCGGCTGGGGCCAGACGCGGTTTCGGTGGCGGCGGTTTCGGAGGCGGCGGTTTTGGCGGCGCTGGTTTCGGACCCGGGCTTTTCTCCGGTTTCGGAGGTTTTGGCTCGGTCGGAGGTTTCGGCGGCCCCGGCAGCTTTTCCTCGCGTAATTCTCCTCAGGGATTTCAGGATCTTTTCGCTCCCAGAATTTCCACACCAGCGCCTGGTTCCACGCTTGCCGCAGGCGGCTCAACTCCCCACGTGGGGTTTCTGGGACATCCCGGCGATAATCATTACAGCGGTCCACACCACTTCGGCGAAGGCTTGTACAACGTCACGGGCTCAGTAAAAGTAAATCTCGATCACCCGGTTCCTTCATCCACAGATAAGCCCGTCCTCACTGCCGTGGGCGTGGATCCCGTCTCGCGGGACATCTGGGCGGCCATTGGCAAAGTCCTGGTGCATTTCGACAAGAACGGAAACTACGTCGCCGAATATTTCATCGCCACGCCAGAAGGCGCGCCGTTGCATGTGAGCGCCATTGTCGTCGAACCGGATCGCCTGATCGTCGCTTCCGATTCGCGAGGTATATACGAATTTACCCGTTTCGATCGAAATACTTCGCGGTCTTCCGTTCGTGCAGCCGTCGCTCCCCAGCAGGGATCGCAACAAAACGCTGCTCCGCAATAGTCCGCGGCGCGTGCGCGCGCTGCTGCGGAATCTTATGCGGGAAATTTATTCTCTTCAAACTTCGCTCGTGTTTTGGAATTTAATCCGTGCGCTTCGCGAAAAATGTTGTAATGCAAGAGAAATATTCGAAATTTTTACTTGTGGAAATCCTGTGAATTATTTGTGGAGTGCGTCCCTGGTACACCTTCAGTTTTCTCTTGCTACCTGCGTCGCGTTTAGGCAGAATCCCGCCTCGCGTCTCTGCTGCGCGTAAGGCGCGACGACTCAGTAGGTATTGCGACGCGGGGGCGCGTTGCCACAACTTCGTACCTGAAGCGCCAGACAAACATACACCCGCCGGGATAGGCGGGGTTTCCACAGCATTTCCACACCAGTGGAAATTGCGATAAGGGCTGACTCGCTCGATGAACCTTTGGGACAAGATTCTCCAGCATACGGAACGTCGCGTTAATCCTCATAGTTTCGCTACCTGGTTTCGCCCCACTCGCTTCGACCGCCTGGACGAGGATCGCCTCACCGTCCGCGTCCCCAGCCGCCTCTTCTGCAAACGTCTGACGGAAACCTACGGCCAGCTGTTGCAAGCGGTGCTCACCGAAATCGGCAAACCTCAGCTGCAATTTAATTTTATTTGCACCGAAGCCGAACCGGTCGCCGCCTCCGCCAATCCGAATGTGCCGGCATCCTCGCAGACCAAGCTCGATTTTGACGCCGTCGCGCATCAATTGAATCCGCGCTACACCTTTGACTCCTTCATCGTCGGCGCTTCCAATCAGTTCGCGCACGCCGCCGCCGTCGCTGTCGCCGAGCAACCCTCGAAGTCTTACAACCCGCTCTTCCTCTACGGCGGAGTGGGATTGGGCAAGACCCACTTGATGCAGGCCATCGGTCACTCGCTCAAGCGGCGCAACCCCGCCATGCGGCTTACTTACATCAGCGCGGAAAAATTTACGAACGAGGTGATTTCCTCCATCCGCTTCGAGCGCATGGCAGCCTTCCGCGATCGCTTCCGCAATATGGACGTCCTCATGGTGGACGACATCCAATTCATCGCCACCCGCGAACGCACTCAGGAAGAATTTTTCCACACCTTCAACGCTCTGTACGACCAGCAGAAGCAGATCGTGATTTCTTCCGACTGTCCGCCCAAGGAAATTTCCTCGATTGAGGAGCGCCTGCGCTCCCGCTTCGAGTGGGGCTTGATCGCCGATATTCAGCCGCCCGATCTGGAAACCAAGATCGCCATCTTGCAGAAAAAAGCGGAGAGTGAACGCGTGCAGGTGCCGGACGACGTGGCCGAATACATCGCCCGCGCCATCAAATCGAACATCCGCGAGCTCGAAGGCGCGCTCATCCGCTTGATGGCCTACGCCTCGCTCACCGGCGCCGACCTGAATCTGGCCACTGCCCAGCAGGTGCTCAAAAACATCATCGAGACCCAGGAGAAAAAGGTAACCATCGAGCAGATTCAGAAGCGCGTGGGCGAAGTTTTTGGTTTGCGCGCACAGGATTTGAAAGTGCGCAGCAATTCGAAAGTGATCGCCTACCCGCGCCAGGTGGCCATGTTCATCGTCAAGCAGCTCACCTCGGCTTCGCTGCCGGAAATCGGCCGGCAGTTCGGCGGCAAGCACCACACCACCGTGCTGCATTCGATCAACAAAATCGAATTGCTGCGCCACACCGATAAAGATTTGAATAAGACCATCAATAGGCTGCTCGACTCTTTCGGCTAGAGCTCCAGCCGGGCAGCCTCCCAGCCCTTCGCATTGCCTGTGGATACGGTGTGAATGTTCTGTGGATGTTTTCCAAACGCAACCTTGGCTTGGTAGTTCGGCAATCTTATCAACCGCGCCGCGCGCGTTTGCACAGCGCGTGAAACGTGGCAACGGCAGCACACGCTTCCACTTGCCGGGTTTTCCGCAGAATCCACAGATGCGGCGGCGACGGCGGTTTTCTTATATATTTATATAGATAAAGAAAAGCAGTACAGTAGCCGCAGACTAAATCAGCGCACGCAACCTACAAGAGGACTGCCCGAGATGGAATTCAGCGTAAAACGATCGGACCTGCTGGACGAACTGGAACTGACGCAAGGCGTCGTCGAGCGCAAGACTACCATTCCCATCCTCTCGAACTTGCTGGTAGAGGCCAAAGGCAGCCGCCTTACCATCACCGCCACCGATTTGGAATTGAGCATCCGCACGTCGTGCGACGCCAAAGTAAAAAAAGAAGGCGCTGGCACCATTCCCGCAAAGAAATTGTTTGAGCTGCTGCGCTTGCTCCCGGAAGGCGAAATCAAGTTCAAGCTGCAGGAAAACCATTGGGTGCACATCACCAGTGACCGCCGCAATTACAAGCTCGTCGGCATGTCCAAGGATAATTTCCCCGCGCTGCCGCCTTTTCCGCACGCGCTCATCAAGATTCCCGCGGTTTTGCTTGCTGACGCTATTGCCAAAACCACCTTTGCCATCTCGCTGGAAGAATCGCGTTACACCCTGAACGGAGCGCTGTTGGTCTTGAAGCCAGGCTCGCTCGCCATGGTTGCCACCGACGGCCACCGCCTCGCCATAGTCGAAAAAGATCACAAGTTCGAAGGCTTCAACAACGAGACGCGCGTCCTGATCCCCAAGAAAGCCATGACCGAAGTTCAGCGCCTCGTCGCCAAATCAGGTGACGATGGCGAAATCGAATTCGGCCAGGACGAAAGCCACTTGTTTTTCCAGATTGGCCGCCGCCTGCTTACTTCGCGCAAACTCACCGGGCAATTCCCGAATTACGAAGCAGTGCTCCCGCGCGACGCCAATAAAACTCTTGTCATTGAGCGCGGCGAATTGCAGGAAGCCCTCCGCCGCGTCGCGCAACTCGCCGATCAGCGCTCGCACGCCGTGAAATTCATGCTCTCGAATGAAGGCCTCGAGGTTTCGTCCTCCAGCCCCGAATACGGCGAGGCCAAAGAAATCATCGAGAAAGAATTCAAAGGCGAGACCATCGCCATCGGTTTCAACGCCCAATATCTCTTGGACTTTCTGGGCGCCGCCGCCGAAGGCCCCATCAGTTTCGAGCTGAAAGACGAACAATCCGCGGGCCAGCTCCGCCCCACAGGCGACGAAACCTCCCGCTACCGCTATGTTGTAATGCCCATGCGAATCTGATCGCTCGGCAGGCCGCGCGCGTTCGCGGCAGGCTCTTCAACAAGCGCAAAAACAGGCCCAAAGTAAACTCTTCAGTCACCTGCGCTTCGGCGCCGTAAACGGCCATCTTCCTGTCCTCCCGCACCCCCGTAAACTACTGAATAAAAGAGTGATAAATTCAGTGCGCCCAACCACTTTCACCTTGTGAAAATCCCCTCCCGGGCGTAGAATTTAGCTGCTCAAGGATCCTCCTGAACGGCACTATATCCGGCCCGAAAACGCCTCTGTTTTCCTTGCCTGCGCCAGGGCAAGTGGGGGCCTGAACGGCAGCCGGGTATCCCCTTTCCGCAGGGGAAAAAGAGAAAGCTCCGCCGCGTCTCCCCGAATTTTTCGGAACGGGACGGGATGGAGTTGCAACCCTTCGAGTTTCGCCAGCGCGCTCCAGCGCCCTCGATTTTTTCGAGCCTGCTCACGCGGGTAAGCGAAACCAATGGGCAAGGCCAGCCTGCCGCAACACGGTGGGCCAGTGTCGGGCACTTCCGCGCGACCGCCTTCCCGTAGCTCGAAAACAGTTTCAAATACGCATCACGCATCGCACTGAGGAGACGCACGACCCATGGCTGAAAAAGATGCTGCGGCTGGAAAAGCCGGCGGGCCTGCCCGGCCGGCAGGCGGGCACAAGTACGACGCTACTTCCATTAAAGTTCTCGGCGGCCTCGAAGCTGTCCGCAAACGTCCCGCGATGTACATCGGCTCCACCGGCGAAATGGGACTGCATCACCTGGTCTGGGAAGTGGTGGACAACTCCGTGGATGAGGCCATGGCCGGCTTCTGCGATGAAATCAACGTCTCGGTTCACGAGGACGACAGCGTCACCGTAATAGACAACGGCCGCGGCATACCCGTGGACATGCACGCCACGGAAAAAAAGCCAGCCGCCGAAGTCGTCATGACCGTCCTGCACGCCGGCGGTAAATTCGATAGCGACACCTACAAAGTTTCCGGCGGCTTGCATGGCGTCGGCGTCTCCGTCGTCAACGCGCTCTCCGATTGGCTCGATCTGGAGATCTGGCGCGACGGCGAAGTTTGGGAACAGTCCTACGAAAAGGGAATTCCCACCTCCAAGCTCAAAGCCTCCGGCAAGACCCGCAAGACCGGAACAAAAATCACTTTTCACGCTGACCCGGAAATTTTCGCCAAGGCCACCTACAGCTACGACACGCTGGCGCAGCGCCTGCGCGAGCTCGCCTTCCTGAATAAAGGCCTGAAAATCACGCTCGATGACGAACGCAGCGGCAAGAAAACTGAATTCCGTTTCACCGGCGGCATCGCCGAATTCGTGAAGCACCTCAACAAAGGCAAGGGCGTGCTGCACGATTCGCCCATCTACATCGAAGGCAAGCGCGATCAGCCCGCCGGGGCCGGACAGGTGGAAGTGGAAATCGCGCTGCAATATAACGACAGCTACGCGGAAAACGTGTTTGCTTTCGCGAACACCATCAACACCGTGGACGGCGGCACGCACCTCTCCGGCTTTCGCTCTTCGCTCACCCGTACGATCAATTACTACGCGAATTCCTTCGGCATGTTGAAAGAGCAGAAGGACGAAGTCACCATCAATGGTGACGACGTCCGCGAAGGTCTCGTAGCCGTAGTTTCCGTGAAGTTGCCGCAGCCCCAATTCGAAGGCCAGACCAAGGGCAAGCTCAATAGCGACATCAAAGGCGTCGTCGAGCAGATGGTCAATGAAAAACTCGGCGAATATTTCGACAAGCATTCTTCTATCGCGCGAAAAATCATCGGCAAGTGCATTGACGCCGCGCGGGCCCGCGAAGCCGCGCGCAAGGCTCGCGAGCTGACCCGCCGCAAATCCGCGCTCGATTCCAGCGGCTTGCCGGGCAAGCTCGCCGATTGCCAGGAACGCGATCCCGCGCGCTGCGAATTGTTCCTCGTCGAGGGCGAATCCGCCGGCGGCTCGGCCAAGGGCGGCCGCGACCGCCGCTATCAGGCCATCCTGCCGCTCAAGGGCAAAATCCTGAACGTCGAAAAAGCCCGCTACGACAAGATGCTCGGCCACGAAGAAATTCGCTGCATCATCACCGCCCTCGGCACCGGCATCGGCAAGGACGATTTTGACGCCAGCAAGCTGCGCTACCACAAAGTGATTCTGATGACCGACGCGGACGTGGACGGCAGCCACATTCGCACGCTGCTGCTCACATTTTTCTTCCGCCACATGCGCGAGCTGATCGAGAAGGGTCATATCTACATCGCGCAGCCGCCGCTCTACCGCGTCAAGCGCGGCAAAATGGACCGCTACATCCGCGACGAGCGCGAATTCGCGCGCGAGCTGATGAAGCGCGCCACCGAAGAGCACTCCGTGAAGGGCAAGAACGGCAAATCGCTCGAAGGCGGCGACCTCACTACGTTCCTTCTGAATATTCAGGAATACGATCAAGTCGCCGCAAAGCTGGGCCGCCGTCTGCGTGATCCCAAGCTCGTCGAACTCCTCGCCCAGAGCGAGCTCGACAAGAAGACCGACTTCGCCGACAAAAAGAAATTGCAGGAGCTCGTGAAGTCCATCGAAAAGGCCAAGCTGGACTTGGAAGCAAAATTTGTCTTCGACGAAGAGCACAGCCTGCACGAGCTGCTGCTGAAAAATGGCGGCGAGCGCCGCGTCAATTGGGCTCTCGCGGCTACGCCGGATTACAAGCGGCTGCGCACTCTCGCCGCGGCCATCGCCGAAAATAATCGCGGTCCTTTCACCATCGCGCACAATGGCGACAAAGTCGTAAAGGAAGATTCGCTGGGCGTGCTCAACTACGTCCTTGAAGACGCCAAAAAAGAGTTCACCATCACGCGCTTTAAGGGACTCGGCGAAATGAATCCCGAGCAATTGTGGAACACCACCATGAACGCCGAAGCCCGCACCCTGCTCAAAGTTCGCCTGGAAGACGCGGTAGCAGCCGAAACTATTTTCTCCACGCTGATGGGCGAAAACGTGGAAGAGCGCCGCAAATTCATAGAGGAAAACGCCCTCGACGTCGTCAACCTGGATATTTAGTTTCATCGGAACGAGCGGTCACTAACAGGGGTTAGCGCGCGATGTGAGGGCACCACAAACTTGTGTGAATTGCGGTTTCGAGCCAGCGAGCTTGAACCGCTCGATTAGGATCACGGCCGCCAAGAATCTTTGTGCCTTGACGAAATGAATTATCAACTCACATGGAAAATTTTGCCGGGCCTGCGCGGCATGAGCTGCTCAGACTTCCGCGCCACGCTCGCCGACGCGCCCAACAACGAGCGGGGCGTGGCCTTCGAATGCGCCACGGCCGCGAAGTGCGATGCACTGATGCGCGAGCTCGAAACGCACTTCGGCCCGCAGCGCTTTTCGAATAACGCCACGGCGTTCGAAACCGTGAAGGCGTATGTACTCGAAAGAGCCGGCACAAGAATCTAGGCGCAGGTTTTGTAGCGGCGGCCTTCAGGCCGCCCTCTTTGCGGTGTCTGCATCACCGCGCGTGCAACGACGGGTTACGAATCATCACTCACCAATCGCCAAAACACGGAGAATTCTAAGTGGCCGAAGAACTCGATAAGTCAATAATCACTCCCGTAGATATCGAATCGGAGATGAAGAAGTCGTATCTCGATTACTCGATGAGCGTAATCATCGGGCGCGCCCTTCCAGACGTCCGCGACGGCCTTAAGCCCGTTCATCGCCGCATTCTTTTCGGCATGTACGAACTCGGCCTCACCTCCACCAAGGCTTATCGCAAGTGCGCGAAAATCGTCGGCGAAGTTCTCGGAAAATTCCATCCGCATGGTGATACGCCTGTCTATGACGCGTTGGTGCGCCTGGCGCAGGAATTCAACATGCGCTACCCGCTCGTGGACGGCCAGGGCAATTTCGGCTCGGTGGACGGCGATCCTCCTGCCGCCATGCGGTACACCGAAGCGCGCCTCTCGAAAATCGCGGAAGAAATGCTCGCGGACATCGAGAAGGAAACCGTTGATTTCATCCCGAACTTCGATGAAAGCGAACACGAGCCGGTCGTCCTTCCCACGCGCATTCCCAACCTGCTCGTCAACGGCTCTTCCGGCATCGCCGTCGGCATGGCCACTAACATTCCGCCT
This sequence comes from uncultured Acidobacteriota bacterium, assembly GCA_963804655.1. Taxonomy (GTDB): domain Bacteria; phylum Acidobacteriota; class Terriglobia; order Acidiferrales; family UBA7541; genus Palsa-295. Next base: position 199,099 of record CAWDRE010000011.1, read on the forward strand.
CACAATCTGAAAGAAGTAGTCGAAGCCGCCATCCTGCTGATCGAAGAGCCCGAAGCCAATCTTAAAAAAGTGATGAAGCTCGTCCCCGGCCCCGATTTTCCCACCGCCGGGTACATTTACGGCCGCGAAGGCATCGAGCAGGCTTACAAAACCGGTCGTGGCTCTTTCCAGGTGCGCGCCAAAGTCGCCATCGAACAGCGCGGCAAGGACCGCCAGGACATCGTCGTCACCGAGCTGCCCTATCAAGTTAACAAAGCGCGTCTGATCGAAAATATTGCCGGGCTGATTCAAAATAAAAAGATCGAAGGAATCGCCGACATTCGCGACGAAAGTGACCGCGACGGCATGCGCATCGTCATCGAAGTGAAGCGCGACGAAGAGCCGCAGATCATTCTCGCCCACCTCTTCAAGCAGACCCAGATGCAGGAATCATTCAGCATGATCCTGCTGGCGATTGTCGCCGGTCAGCCGCGTGAACTCGGCCTGCTTGAGCTGCTGCACCTTTTCATCGAACACCGCGTGGACGTCGTCCGCCGGCGCACCGCCTACGAGCTGCGCAAAGCCGAAGAGCGCGAACACATCCTGCTCGGTTACCGCATCGCCCTCGATCACATTGACGAGGTCATCAAAATCATTCGCGGTTCGTCCAGCCGCGCCAATGCGCGCGAGAATTTGCACGAATTTTTCGAGAATAAGTCCGTGCGCGTCCTCGTCGGCGGCCGCGAAACCACCGTCAAAGGCGTCAAGCTCGACGCCAAAAAGTACGCCATCACCGTCGCCAGCTCCGGCGCGGGCCTCGGCCTCAGTTACATCCAGATAGACGCGATTCTCGAACTTCAACTCCACCGCCTCACTCAGCTCTCCGTGGACGAAATCCTCAAGGAACTCGCGCAAATCCGCGAGCGCATCGCCGAACTCCGCGAGATTCTCAATAGCGAGAAGAAACTGAAGGCCGTGATCGTCGCCGAGCTGCGCGACGTCCTGAAATCTTACGGCGACGAGCGCCGCACGCAGATCGTTGATCGCGTCGAGGAAATCAAGCTCGAAGATCTCATCAAAGACGAGGAAATGGCCATCACCGTCAGTCATGCCGGTTACGTTAAGCGCACTTCGGTGGAGACCTATCGCCACCAGTCGCGCGGCGGCAAGGGCCGCATCGGCGCGAAGACGCGCGACGACGATTTCGTCGAGCACTTCTTCGTCGCCTCCGCGCACAGCTACATCCTGCTCTTCACCTCCAAGGGCCGCATTTATTGGCTGAAGGTTTACGAAATTCCAGAAGCGGCCGCGGCTACGCGCGGAAAAGCGATCAACAATCTCGTGCGTTTCCAGGAAAACGAAAAACTCACAGCCGTCGTTCCGGCGCGCAACCTCGAAGAACCCGGCCGCTACGTTTTCCTCGCCACCAAAAGCGGCACCGTGAAGAAAACCGAGCTCGCGGAATTTTCCAATCCGCGGCCTTCCGGCATCATCGCCATCAATCTCGATGGCGCCGATGAACTGATCGGCGCGAAACTCACCGACGGCATGCAGATGATTTTCCTCGCCAGCCACGACGGCCAGGCCATCCTCTTCCGCGAAACCGAAGTGCGCTCCATGGGGCGCGCGGCCGGCGGCGTAAATGGCATGGACCTCGCCAAGGGCGACTTCGTCGTCAGCATGGACGCGGTGCAGCCCGATTTCGCGATCATCGAGAAGGAATACAAGAAGCAAACGCGCAATCTCGACGAGCTCGAAAGCGATCAGATCCGCGATTCGCTTACCTCGCTCATGCTCACCGTCGCCGAGAAGGGTTACGGCAAGCGCACTCCGCTCGCCGAATATCGCGTCACCTCGCGCGGCGGCAAAGGCGTCATCAACCTGAAATCCACCGATCGCAATGGCCCCGTCGTCGCGGCGTTGCAAGTCCGCGAAGATTCGGACGTCATGATCATCACCGGCCAGGGCAAAGTAATTCGCGTGCACGCCGGCGAAATTCGCGAAGCCGGACGCTCCACGCAAGGCGTCCGCCTGCTGCGCCTGGAAGAAGGCGACCGCATCGCCGCCGCCGCAGCCATCCTCGAAGAAGAAGACGCCGCAGCCGGAGCCGTCACGCCACCCGAGCCGGAAAAGAAATAGCTAGGAGGAAGGCATGGCCCCGAAACTGAAATACATCATTGAATTCGTCGCGGACATGGATCGCGCCGTTAAATTCTATCGCGATGTTCTGGGCCTTACCGTGAAGTTCGAATCTCCCGGCTGGAGCGAATTCGCGACCGGTGAGACGTCCTTCGCGCTGCATCCGGCCAGCGAGAAAAATCGCGCCGGAACCTACGATGTGGGGTTCACGGTGAAGGATCTGCAGGAATTCTACGTGCAGATGCAAGCGAAGGGCGTCAAGTTCCCGATGCCGCCGACCAAGCAGGATTTTGGCGGCAGCCTGGCGCAGTTTCTCGATAGCGAAGGCGCTCATCCCAGCGTCGGCGCCGAATAAAAGCGTCGAGGTTACGACGGCGGCGCGACGTAATATCCCGGCCGCGTCCGCACCGAAACATTCGCGCGATCCACCACCACCTTAATTTCGTGGTAACCCTCGGGATCGCTGTCGTGCGGACGATACCCAATCGTGTACTGTGCGTGTAGCTCGCCGCCGATCGCATCAACCGCCTTCTCGATCGAGCGATCTTTCATCGTCGCGATATGCAATCCCCCCGTAGCCTCGCTCGCCACGGCCAGCGAATTTGTGCCCAGCGCATTCTTGCCGGTCTTCACCAGCCACACCGCCAGCGCCAGCAAATCCGGATACTCGTTCACGTGATCCGGCTTCGCGCGCAGATCAGCCATCACGGTGCTCAGCCCGATCGAATAGATCGTCACGTTCGCCAGCTGTGCCTGCCGCAACACTTCGCCCAGCCTGCTCTCGCTGCCGGTATCCTGCGATTCTCCCACCACCACCATGATTCGCCGCCGCACCGCCGGCCGTTCCTCGAGCATCGCGATGCCCCTGCCCATCGCGTCGTATAGCAGCGAATCGTTCACGCCCAGCGGCAGATGTTCGATGGCGTACTGCACGCTGTCGGGGTCCGTGGTGAATTTTTGGCGCAGGTCCACGGTGCTGTCGTAGCTGATCACCGCTGCTTCGGACGTCATCGCCATCACCGTTTCCGTGAACACAATTCCCGCATGCTTGATCGAGGGAAACATCGGCTGGATATGCGAGCTCGCCTCGATCACCAGCACGATGGACAGAGGATCGCCGCCAACGTCGAAGTGGTCAATCTTCTGCTCCGTGCCGTTGTCATACACGCGGAAATTCTGCTGCGTCAGGTCGAAGACCATCTCGCCCTTGGGATCGCGCACCGTCACCGGCGCCGTCACTTCATTCACGCGCGAACGGATGGCATGTTTCAATTGCTCGGCGGGCGGCATGGGCTCCGGCTTCACGCCGGGATTCGGGTGCAAAGGCCCGGGAGGAGTTTCCTGGCCGCGCGCGGACGGCGTCGCCAGCGCCATCATCGCGAATGCGAACGCGAGCGCAGCGCTGGCCAAATTCCGAAATACACCGCGCGATAACACGCGCTTCACACTCTCCCTCGCGTTTCCGTGTAGTCCAGTGTATCTGATTCGCGCCTGCACACCCGCGTTGCTTGCAGTGTACTGCTGCTGCACACGGCGGCTGGCATTTCGCGTGTCTTCTCCTAAAATGGATGGAGCGTAAATGAAGCGAAAGAGAGCTGAGGTGGAAAGATGAAGCGTTCCGGCAAGAAACCCAGGCATCTGCCCGTGCCGAAGCTGGCTTACAAAGATCCTGAATTCATGGAAAGCCTGCCGGCGCGGCCGCTGCGCATATTAGCGGAATATCTCGACCCGCTGAATCGTCTGCGCCAGGCCAATATCGGCGACACCATCGTCATGTTCGGCTCGGCCCGCATTCAATCACGCGAGCGTGCGCTGGCGCACCTGAAGCAAGTGCAAGCTCGCGCTCGCGGAAAGCGCACGCCCGAATGGCGCGCCAAGATCTCAGCCAGCCGCTCGCTCCTGCAAATGTCCCGTTACTACGAAGAGGCCCGCGAACTTTCGCATCGCATCACTTCCTGGGCCATGACTCTGGGCAATCAGCCGCGGCGCTTCGTCATCTGCTCGGGCGGCGGTCCGGGCATCATGGAGGCCGCCAATCGCGGCGCGGCCGAAGCAGGCGGCCCCTCCGTCGGGCTCAGCATCCAGCTGCCTCACGAACAGTTCTCGAATCCCTACATCACCCCGGACCTGAATTTCTACTTCCACTATTTTTTCATGCGCAAACTCTGGTTCGCGCAAATGGCCAAAGCCCTCATCGTCTTTCCCGGCGGCTTCGGCACCATGGACGAGCTCTGGGAAATGCTCACGTTGCTGCAGACCAACAAACTTTCCTCGCATCACCTGATCCTGATCTACGGACGCAAATACTGGGACAAGGTTCTCGACTGGCGTCACATGGTGCGCACCGGCACCGTCAGCGAGCGCGATTACAAACTTCTGCAATTCGCCGATTCCGTGGATGACGCCTTCAATCACGTCCGGCACGACCTGGAAGCGCACCATCTGCATCTGGATGCCGAAGGCGAGCCGCCCGCGCATCCTCATCAGATAATTCCCAACGTAATGAGGCCCTCGGCCTAGCGGCTTGCGAGCGGCCCATCGCGGGATCCCCACACCAGCAGACAAAAAGTGAAGCTAAAAGCAAACGGGGGAAAGAGCCGCAGCTCTTTCCCCCGTGGTTATTTTCCGGCAATCAGAGAAACGCGATTAAATCGCTCGGGATGCTCACCGAAAGTGACTCGCCGTCCCTCAAACTTGCCCGAAATTAGTTACTCGAAAAAGGTTCCAGCGCAAACACGGCCTGGAAGCGCCGCTTTTCGTCCTGATCGTGCAACATCACCACCGGCACAACCCTCAACGAGTGCTTGCAGCTGCGGCAGGTCGTTCCTTCGCCTTCCAGGTCCTGAACGAAACCGTCCGTGAAGTGATACGCCGCACGCGGTCTGCGCGCAGCCTTCGTTCCCTTCGTCCCGCACTGCGGACAGGTGAATTCCACGCGGTCCTCCAGCGGATCGCGGTTCAAAGCTGCCCAGCCGGTATAACGTACGCCTACAGTCTCCAAAGAGTCTCGGCTCATAATCGCCACCTTCCAGTCCCCGAAAAAAGTGCCGCCAAATATCGAGGTTATGAAACGTTAGACGCAGGACTGGTTCAAAATGATGCATTTTTGGCACAGATATGTGCTAAGTCCACTATCTTCCGTGTTTTCTGCGACTCACGCGCGTCGTCAGTCCATTTTTCCCGTCACCTCCAGCCGTTCGGGAACAACGCTGCGGTCGCGGTGTCTATCCCTTCAGAGATCGCGCGAACTCCTTGGTCCCGCGCGACGCCCAGCCGCAGCCACTGACCCGGCTGCAGGAAGTCAGGCCATCTACACCCCGGTGCGCCGCTAATTAAATTTCCGTGTGTGCAAAACGATCGAGTGGAGGTGTGTCCGTGAGCGATCTGGGAAGCTTGTCAGGATGCATGCTGGAGAACGACGTCGAGGCCCGCAGCCGCGCCCGAAAATTGCGCCAGAAAGCGCTGGTCGCCTCCATAATTTTCGAAGCAGCGATACTTGGCGCGATGTTGCTGTGGCCGCTGATCACGCCCGGTGTTCTTCCCGGCCGTTTCAACGTCACTCCCGCGCCGCCGTACCGCGGAGGCGGCGACGCCGTGGAAAGTCGCTCGTCGTCGCCCGCGCATCCGCCTGCAAACATCAGCCACAGGCCGCGGTTTTGCCTGCTCTGCCCGCCTCCGGTGATTCCCAATCACGTGCGCACCACGAACGAGACTGCCGGCGCGAGCCTGGATGATGCTCCCAGCATCGGCGACGGCGGAACAGGTGGGCTGACGGGAGACGGCCCGTTAATCCCCGGCGGGTTCGATGGCGGGAAGCCAGCGATGGAGATCCGCAGGCCCGGCCCTCCGCCGCGTCCAGCGCCGCTGCGCATGAGCGAAGGCGTAATGGAAGCTGCGCTCATCCATAAAGTGCAGCCGTCGTATCCCGCCATCGCGCGCGCGATGCACTTGGCCGGCATCGTGCGTCTGCGCGCGATCATCTCCGCAGATGGCAGCGTTCGCCAGGTGGAAGTGCTCAGCGGCAGTCCGCTTCTCGTTCAGTCCGCGGTGGCAGCCGTGCGCGAGTGGCGCTACCGTCCCACTCGCTTGAATGGTGAAGCAGTCGAAGTCGAAACGCTCATCACCGTCAACTTTGTTTTGGAACAGCAATAAAAAGAGGGGCGGAAGACGCTCCGCCCCTCGCGCAACCTACGACGCAAAATCTAGAATCGAATTACAAGTCCAGTCGAAATCCGCGCGTTGTTCTGCGTAGCCCCTCCGAAGCGCGTGATCACGTAATCGCCCTCGAAAATACGCCAGGAGAATGCCGGAGCGATTTTCGCGTCAATTCCGCCGCCCAGTTCCGCCGCAAACGAGCTGTCGCCATATCCCGGAGCGCTGTAGTGCGCTCCACCGATCAGCACATGCCCGAATGGCGAGACGCGCGCCGGAAATGAAACCTGCGGACCAAACAGGAAGGTGTGCACCGATTGGCTGTCGCCGTAATCTCCGCCGAATTCTCCCACTCCGCCGAGCCACGAGTTGAACTTGTACTGGCCCGAAAGTAGCCATCCGTTCAGATTGCTGCTGCCCGGAGCGTTTTCCAGATGGAAGTAGGAATAGCCGCCATAAATCTCCACTTTATCGCCCGTATCCTGCGCATTGGCCCGCGTTCCCGCTGCCAAAGAAACCAGGAACAGCACGCTGAGTAATAAGACGAATCTTCGTATCATCAAATTCTCCTTGGATTATTTTCGGGGATTCTGTCCCGGGCAAACCGGACTGTTCCCGCTCTGATCCGTTTTATGCTGCCTCGAACGCCTGGGCGGCGCGCGAAGCGTACGAACGGGCTGGAGCTTGTTTGGATGCTGTACGCGGCGGCAGGGTTACCGGGAACTTGCAGTTAAATCAGGGACTCGCCGGAATTGCGCGCGATGGCCTCGCGCGTGGCGTCTCGCAAACGAACGATTTCGTGCCAATCGCTCCCCGCCGCGGGATTGGGCATAATCGGCGCGCCGAAAGTCATGGTCACGCTGCCCCGTCGCGGCAGTATCGTCTTGTCGCGCAGGATTTGCCGCGCGCCACGCACGGATACGGGACAAATCGCCCGTTGCGTATCCACCGCCGCTTTGAATGCGCCCAACTGAAACGGACGTATCCCCGCAATCCGCGTGAAAGTTCCTTCCGGGAAAATCACCACGGACTCGCCATTCTTCAGCGCCGCGTTCACCTCTTCGGCCTGGCGAATCCGCGCGTGGGGATCGCCGCGATCGAACGCAAACTGGCCGCTACGTTTCGCAATCGTGCTGATAAAGGGCATGTCCCGAATCTCGCCCTTGGCCACGTAGCGCACTTCGGGCGGCAGAAACCCGAGCGTCACCAGAATATCCAGATAGCTGGAATGGTTTGGCGCGAAAATCCACGGGCCAGTCTTCGCGCGCTCGGCGAGAATTTCGTCGCCTTCCACGCGCACCGGAACGCGCGCCGCAGCCAGCATCATCCGTGCGCCCATCCGCGCGTAGCGCGCCGCGCGCTTGCGATCCCGCGTGCATCCCACCACCGCCCACAGCGGAATCAAGACCACCGAAAATGCCGTTAGAGCGTACACGCCGTAAAGAAATTCAATCGCGTTCCTCACTCCTCCCTGCAGCCAGTGCAACGCCCGCGGCGCCGCGCCTCGCACTGTCAATCTCGCAATCTGCACCCATGCGGCTTGCTGCTTCTTGCCCAGCTTGCCTTCCAGAAACAGCCGTCGCGTTTCGCTGCGTCGCAATTTTCCGCTCGACGTTTTCGGAATGGATTGCGGAGGCAGCAATTCGATCGCATCCGGCGGCATGCCGATTGCATCCGTCACCGCACGCGCAATTTCATCCTCAATCCGTTTCGCGCTGGCTGTATCTCGGAGCTCCGCGGCAACCACCAGCCGTTCAGTCCCGCTTCGCTCGTCCGGCGCGCCAAACGCCACCACGCACCCGGTGCGCACTCCCGCCACCCGTCCGGCAATTTCCTCCACTTCGTGCGGATAAATATTCCGGCCGGCCTTGATGATCATGTCTTTGGCGCGCCCGGTAATGTAGATTTCGCCTTCGCCCCAATACGCCAGATCCCCCGAATCCAGCCAATTTCCTTCTCGCCGCATTTCGCGCGTGGCCGCGTCATTGTGATAGTAGCCGCTGGTCGCCGCAGGGCCGCGGAACCACAGCCGGCCTTGCTGACGCTCACCCAATTCGCGGCCATCCGCGTCCGCGATCCGCACTTCCACCGCAGGCAAAGGCTTGCCCGCGTTGACGAATTCCAGAGCGGCTGCGTCGTTACTCGGCACGGGCACCGCGCGTCCCGCGGATTCGAATTGCACGCGATCAATGCGGTCCACTTTGTATCCCGCGCCCATTTTCGGCACGGAAACCGCCAGCGAGCCTTCCGCCAACCCGTACACCGGCATCAGCGCGTCACGTCGAAAGCCGTATGGGGCGAACTGCGTCGCGAACCGCTCCAGAGTCTCCGCGCGCACCGGCTCTGCGCCATTGATCGCTGCCCGCCACGAACTTAAATCCAGCCCCTGCAAATCCTTCTCGGCAATTTTTCGCACGCACAATTCATAAGCGAAATTCGGCGCCGGGCTGATCGTCGCGCGATGCTTGTCAATAGCGCGCAGCCACCGCTCCGGCCGGCTCAGGAAAGCGAGCGGCGACATTACCACCAGCCGCACGCCCGTGAAAATCGGCACGAACCACGCTCCAATCAATCCCATATCGTGATACAGCGGCAGCCACGAGACGCACACGTCGCTGGCCTGCACGTGCACGCCAGAAATGATCGAACGAATATTCGCCAGCAAGTTCGCGTGCGTCAGCACCACCCCTTTTGGATCGCCCGTCGAGCCTGACGTGTATTGCAGGAACGCCACTTCTTCGCCCCGCGCGTGGTGCGACAGATGTTCCACCGCCCGCCATTGTTTACTCGCCTGCCCCGGCGCCTTCGTCTCCGTTGCGGCCGTGCCCAGTTTCTGCGCGTTCAGCACTTCGCGCAAAGTCGGCACGCGCGGCTGCAGCAGCTTCGCCAGATTTTCCGCCTGCCGCCAGGTCACCAGAAAGCGCGCTTCGGCGTTACGTAAGATATTCGACTGGCGCGTGGCGTATTCCGCGATGCGGTCGGCGCGAAACGGCGGATAAATCGGCACCGGAATTCCGCCCGCCAGCAGAATGCCCGCAAACGTCCAGAAAAAATCCGCGCAAGTCGGCAGCATGATGGCTACCGTCTGCCCCGGTTCCAGTCCGCGCCGCCGCAACTCCTCCGCCACTCCCGACGCGCGCTCATAAAGCTCCCCGAACGTGATCGTGCGCGGTTGCTCGTCTTCTTCGTAGATCTGGATGTGCACGCGGTCCGGTTCCGCGCGCCCGCGCAAACGCAATACTTCCGTCAGCGTTTCCGCATTGCGGATCTGCTCTTCGACGTCCGGGCGAATCGCGGGCGAAGCTGTAATCGAAGCTGGCCCGGCAACAGACGCAGACGCGCTCGCGCTATTCCCCGTACCCCGGTTTTCCTCGCGCAGGATCGCGTCAATCAGGTCCTGCACGGTGTCCGCTTCAGCCACCACGCTATCCGGCAGACGCACGCCGCAAGCGTCGCCCAGCCGCAGCATTAACTCCACGCGCTCCAGGCTGCCGAGCCCCAATTCGCGCTCCAGATGCGCTTGCGCGCCGCGCGCCGTGAATTCTTCCATGCCCCGCGCGCTTCCCAGTTCCACCAGAAGTTGGCGCACCGAGGCCATGGCTTGCGTTCGCACAGCCGGCTTGCGATCGAGTTTTGTTCCGATTGCGCCCATGAAGTCGCCGGGCAGTTCGTCGCGGGAAGCCGGCGGGCGTTGCAGGTGCTGCTGACGCGAGCCTACCACCGCCCGCAGCACCATTCAATCCCGGCGCCAACTCGTCCGCGGCTCGCCGCGCTTGGTCGTCGTCACGCCCGCGCGCCGCCCCCGGGCGAAATCTCTCGGCGAAAATGCCGCGAAAAACCTTTCTAGGCCCTTCGTACTGGCACCAAATGAACCCAGCGGTCTATCGACGCTCCCATTCCTCCCCGGCACACTTACAATGTGTTCGGGGCCGCGCAAGCCGCCCCGAATGTCTGCACCTCCATCACCCCCATGCCCACGAGCGGCCGGCACCCCCACCGGCCGCTCCCCTTTTTACGCCCTGCTTCGCCGCAGCTTTCTTGACTGGAAGTCACTCACTCCAATAGGTTTGATACCTTCCATAAACGATTCTTTCTTGACTTCCCCTGCGCGCGGTTCTATAGAGTCGCCATCGGGGTTGTGTGGGCTGGGGAGATAACGGGGTCACGCTCCGGGGCGAGCCGCGGCCCTGAGCATTCTGATTCCTCCGCGGTGCCAGCATTCTCACGGCCTGCATGTTCTGGGCATGCGCACGTATCCATGGAGGTGGGGTGTGAGGCTTCTTCGCCGATTCTTCTTTGCTGCATTTCTTCTCGCAGTGTTTGCCGCTCTGGGTGGCGCCGCTTGGGGCCAAACCAACGCATCTCTCCGCGGCACCGTCAACGACCAATCCGGCGGGGTCGTAGTCGGCGCCAAAGTCACACTGACGAATACCGGCACAGGTATCAGCCGGGCGACGGTCACCGGCAGCGAAGGTGGCTATCTATTCGATCTCGTCCAGGTCGGCAAATACAAGGTCACCGTCGAGAAATCCGGGTTCACTACTTTCGTGCAAGAAGGAATCGTCCTGGAACTAAATCAAAACGGCCGCCTCGATGTCGGCCTCAAAGTCGGCCAGGCCGCGCAGACCGTGGAAGTCACTGGAAACGTTGCGCAGGTGGATACCACCAGCGCCGTCCTCGGTAAAGTCGAAGACCAGCGCATGATCAACGATCTGCCGTTGGCCGACCGCGATACCCTGCAACTCGGCCTGCTTCAAGCCGGCGTCTTCAGCCCTGATCCTGACGATGGTTCCGGCAATCCTTTTTCCGTCAGCGGCCAGCGCTCCGAGTCCTTGACATTTCTTCTCGACGGCGGCAATAACACCGATTTTCTGGGCAATAACATCGTGGTGGATCCCAATCCGGACGCCGTTGAAGAATTCAAAATCCTCACCAACAATTACGACGCCCAGTACGGCCGCACTTCCGGCGGCATCGTCAATCAGATTACGAAATCGGGCACGAACGATTTCCACGGAGATCTCTTCGAATTCAACCGCAACAATCTTTTCAACGCCAAGGACTACTTCCTTCCCAGCGTCGTTCCGAAGGAATCGTTTAAGCGAAATGTGTTTGGCGCCACGGTGGGTGGCCCTATCAAGAAAGACAAGATGTTCTTCTTCGCAGCCTATCAGGGCTGGCGAAGCCGCGAAGGTCAGACGTCGCCCATCCTCACCGTCTTGAGCCCCGCCGAACGAACCGGCAATTTCGCCGAGGTCTGCGGCACGTACGACTCGATGGGTAACTGCACTGACCCGAATGGCGAACAACTCGTTAATCCCTACACCGGAGCCAATGTAGCCTACAACAATTTATCAACCCCGGGCCAAGGCGGGACGGGCGTCGGCGGCTCGCTCGTCAATCCCATCATGCAGAATTACATCAACGCTTTCGTTCCGTTGCCGAATCTGTCGGGCAATGGCTTTATATCGTCGCCCACTGCAGCGATTGATAATGACCAGGGCATTCTGCATTTCGATTACAATCTTTCTCCCCGCGATGCCCTCTCCTTCGTCTACGTGATCAACGACGAGCGCGATAACTATCCCTTCCAGATTATCAATGGGGCTTCCTCGGGCGGCGATTTGCCTGACGGATCGGGTTTCACCGATTCCAATCGCACGCAGATCGGCACCTTTACCTGGACCCACACCTTTACCGGCGGAAAACTCAACGAATTCCGCTTTGCCGCGAATCGCTTCGCAACTCTGCAAGGCGTGCCCACCACCACCACTTCGCCGGCCGCTCTCGGCTTCACTAACGTAAATCCCGATGACCCCAAAGGCACCGCGCCGCCGATCATGTACGCATCCAGCTTTACAGCTGGGCCTTCTCCGCAAGGGCCCACCAAGCTGCATCGCGCGACTTTTGAATGGGCCGATAACTTTACCTGGACCCGCGGCAAGCACGAATGGAAATTCGGCGCGGACATCACCCGCATCCGGCAGAACTTCGACTACGACTTCTATAACAATGGCAGCTTTGATTTCGACAATTACGGAGTCACGTTCACGAACGATCCCTTGGCAGACTTCGTCGGCGGTTTCTGGGACAACTACTACCAGTTCTCCAACGCGGTGTACGGCATTCGCACCGGTTCGCTCGGCTTCTACGCCCAGGACACCTGGAAAGTTTCCCCGCGATGGACACTCAACCTCGGCGTTCGCTACGAGTATTACGTCCCGCAGTACGACCATCACAACGAAATTCTCGGTTTCTTCCCCGGTACGCAGTCCACCGTGTTTCCCGATGCGCCTCCCGACATTCTCTATCCCGGCGATCCCGGCACGCCCAACCGTGCCCTCGTGTATCCGGATAAGAACAATTTCGCGCCGCGCGTCGGCTTCGCCTGGGACGTGCTCGGCAACGCGAGGCTTGTCATGCGCGGTGGCTTTGGCATTTTTTACGATATCGAGGATGGCGCCCTCAACCTGCAGTTCGGCGGCCAGCCCCCGTTCGGTGCTGTTTCTAATATTTTGCCCACGTCATTCGCTCAAGGCGTGGACCCGATCGGCGATCCATTTAACGCTACCGGTTACACGAACCCCTTCCCGTTTGCTTCGCGCGGACTCGTGGGAACCTTCGAAAGCCCTGCCATTCCGTTTGCCTATACCACCGACCCGCACTTCCGCACTCCCTATTCGGAGAATTTCAATTACGGCTTTCAGTGGCAGGCGACCAAGGACATGATGTTGGAGGCTGTTTACGTCGGCAGCCTCGGCCGCAAACTCATCTCCAGCGGTGAGACGAATTTCCCCTCGGTTACCGTCGAGCAATATCAACTCGCCACCTACCTGCCCGCCTACGATGCCGGCTTGATTTATTCGCCGATCAATCCGGAATGCGCCCGGCCACTAGCCGCTTGCCAGGGAGGGTTCTTGAACCCTTCCGATCCCAATGATCCTTCGGGACTGCCGACCGGCATCCAGCAGCTATTTACAAACTTCAGCAACGGATTGTCGGACAGCCACCAGCTGCAGGTCACCCTGGACAAACGCCTTTCCCACGGCATCTCATTCCGCGCCGCGTACACCTGGGCGAAGACGATTGACCTCACTTCGGGCTTCCGCGCCCGCTCCTCCACCTATACGGATCCTTACGACCACCGCCTTGACCGTTCGGTCGCGGATTTCGACGTTCCGCAACGCTTTGTACTCAGCGGAATTTGGGAGTTGCCCCTCGCGCAAAACACCAGCAACGAGTTGCTCGAAAAGGTTGCCAAGGGCTGGCAGCTCAACGCGATCACCACGTTCCAGGGAGGCCAGCCCTTCACGGTGTACGCCAATACGAACGCCAGTCAGCAAGACAACTATCTCGACCGGCCCAATATCGTAGGACCGGTTCCCTATACGCACCAGCCCAGAAACGCAAGTCAGACCTTCACCAGCCAGTGCAACGGAACGACCTCCGGGAAAGAAACCGGGAATTTCTGGTTCGACCCGTCCAATCTCGTTTGCAACGCCTGCCCCTACGACGATGCAACGTGCGCTGATCCCGGGGACCAACCCGGAATTCCGCTATTTAGCTACGGCGACATGCCGCGCAATTACCTGCGGGGCCCCGGGATCAACAATTGGGACCTCTCCATCGTGAAGAAAACCAGTTTCATGGAAAATAAATCGCTGGAGTTCCGCGCGGAGTTTTTCAATGCTTTCAACCACGTGCAGTTCCTGCGCGTGGACAATGGCGGATATCTCAGCCCCACGTTCGCTCAGGTGATCTCGGACCGCGGACCACGTTTGATCCAGTTGGCTCTGAAGCTTTATTTCTGAACGCAGCCGGAGCTCAAAACGAAAAAGGCCCGAGGCGGCTGGTTGCCTCGGGCCTTTTTCTTAGCTGCACCCCGACAAAATCTCAAATCGCGTCGATTGCTCTACCGCCCGCGTCCCATGGGCCGGTAATTCCGCAGCGGACGCGTGCGCGCACGAAAATGCGGCGCCAGCGGCGGCCGCACAGTATGCAGCGGCGCTCCGCAGCTGCCGCAACGTTCCTGCGGCGCATCGTTAAGGCGCAGCCAGCGCCCCCGCGCCATGCATTCCGGATTCAAACATTGCACCGTGCCTCCGGCGAACTCGTGCATGGCCCCTCCTCGTTCTGAAAGTGTGAGGCGGCAGAACGCGCCGCAAGCGGGCGTCTTGACGTGCCACGAACAGTAAAGTGCCGGTAACGCCCCGTTAATGTGCGGAATCTTGCTCCGAACCCCCTAGTGTGTCAAGAAAAATATCCACTATTAGTAGTAGTACGCTTCCGAAGCCTCAAACTTCGGTCCAACACGCACCGACCCGGCAGTATCCTTCCCGGCAATTTCTCCCGCGAATCCCACGCCAGCAGCGCTCGTTTCCGTAGTTTCTCGCCACCCGCGCGCCCTCGGCAGGCCGCCCCGTCGCTATCCCAAGATTTTTTCCGCTCGCGCTCCCCGCCTCCCACGCAAAGCCGCGCGCCACCAAGTCGCCGCGCCTTCCTGCTCCCTATGTTAAAATCCCATGAAGGAGAGTGCCGCGATGAAATTCGGAGTGGTGCAGTTTCCCGGCTCGAATTGCGACGAAGACGCCTTCCACGCGATTGCCGCCATCATCCACCAACCCGTCGAATTCATCTGGCACCAGTCCGAAGATCTTGCCGGCAGCGACGTCGTCATTCTTCCCGGCGGCTTCGCTTACGGCGATTACCTGCGCACCGGCGCCATCGCCCGTTTTTCTCCCGTAATGAAATCCGTGGATCGCTTCGCGCGTTCCGGCGGCTTGGTCCTCGGCATCTGCAATGGTTTTCAGATTCTGCTCGAAGCCGGTCTGCTCCCCGGCGCCATGATGCGCAATAAAGGCCTGCGCTATCTCTGCCGCCACGTGCACATACGCGTCGAATCCACAGACACTCCTTTCACCTGCGCCGCGCGCCACGGACAAGTGCTCAAAATTCCCATCGCGCACAACGAAGGAAATTATTTCTGTGAGCCTGCCGCGCTCGCCGAACTCGAGCTTAACGGCCAGATTATTTTTCATTACGTAAAGCCCGACGGCGCCGACGCGGCCGAAAACGACCGCGAAGCCAATCCCAACGGCTCGCTCCACGCCATCGCCGGCATATGCAATCGTGAACGCAACGTCCTCGGCCTGATGCCCCATCCCGAGCGCGCCGTGGAATCGCCGCTCGGCTCCGCCGATGGCCTGGTGATTTTCCGTTCCGTGGTCTCGAGCCTCAGCCGGCAAACGGCCGTACCTGCATAGCGCGAAATTCATCCGTACCCGAAAATGCCCCAAAATAACCAACGATGATTGACACCGAAATCAAGGTAACTCCACAACTCGCCGCCGAGCACGGTCTCACTCCCGAAGAATACGCGCGCACGCAAAAAATCCTGGGCCGCGATCCCAATTTCACCGAGCTCGGCATCTTCAGCGTGATGTGGAGCGAGCATTGCTCCTATAAATCCTCGCGCGTTCACTTGAAACGCCTGCCCACGCGCGGCGCTCACGTTGTCCAGGGCCCCGGCGAGAATGCCGGAGTGGTAGACATCGGCGACGGCCTGGTCGCCGTCTTCAAAATCGAATCGCACAATCATCCCAGCTTCGTCGAGCCGTTTCAGGGCGCGGCCACTGGAGTCGGGGGAATCCTGCGCGACATTTTCACCATGGGCGCGCGTCCAATCGCCGTGCTGGATTCGCTGCGCTTCGGGCCCATCACGGCAGGTCCCGGCGCCGGAGGCGCCGCCGCCGAGGAAATCGCCCGCAACCGGCACATCCTCGATGGCGTGATCCGCGGCATCGGCTTCTACGGAAATTGTTTTGGCGTGCCCACGGTCGGCGGCGAAGTCGCCTTCGAACCTTGCTACTCGAATAATCCGCTGGTGAACGCCCTGGCCCTCGGCATCTGCCGCCGCGAGGAATTGTTTTTCGCCAAGGCGCGCGGCGCCGGCAATCCCGTGATTTACGTCGGCGCAAAAACCGGCCGCGACGGAATTCACGGCGCGTCGTTGCTCGCTTCCGCCGAATTCAGCGAGGAATCGCAGCAGAAGCGCCCCAACGTGCAAGTCGGCGACCCCTTCATGGAAAAGTTGTTGCTGGAAGCCTGTCTCGAAGCGATGCGCACCGGCGCGGTGGTCGCGATTCAGGATATGGGCGCCGCCGGACTCACCAGCTCCAGCTCGGAAATGGCTTCGCGCGGCGAACTCGGCATCGAGATTGATCTCGCCCGCGTGCCGCAGCGCGAAACCGGCATGACTCCCTACGAAATCATGCTCAGCGAATCGCAGGAACGCATGCTGCTGGTCGCCGAGCGCGGTCGCGAGCGCGAAGTCTTCGCCGTGTTCCACAAATGGGGGCTCGATGCCGTTGAAATCGGCAAAGTCACGGACGACGGCAAACTCCGCGTTCTGAATCACGGCCAGGTAGCCGCGGAAATTCCCGCGCACGCGATCGCCGAAGAAGGTCCCCGTTACGAGCGACCCATCGCCAAGCCGGACGCCGCGCGCGCTGCGGTTTCGACCGGACAATCCTCCTTGGTGTCATTTGCAAAAGACGGCGCGGACCTCACCGAAAACTTCCGCCGCCTGCTTGCTTCGCCCTCGATTGCCTCGAAATACTGGATCACCGAACAGTACGACTCCATGGTGCAAACCAATACGCGCTTCGGCCCCGGCTCCGGTGATGCCGCGGTCCTGCGCCTCAAAGAATCCAAGCGCGCCCTGGCTCTTTCCACCGACGGCAATGGCCGCTGGTGCTATCTCTCGCCGCGCATCGGCGCAATGCACGCCGTCACCGAAGCAGCGCGCAACGTCGCCTGCACCGGCGCGCGCCCCGTCGCCGCCACCAATTGCCTGAATTTTGGCAATCCGGAAAAACCGGAAGTGATGTGGCAGTTCACTGAAACCATTGACGGCATCGCCGAAGCCTGCCGCATGCTCGAAACTCCCATCACCGGCGGCAACGTCAGCTTCTACAACGAAACTCTCGGCAAGCCCATTTATCCCACTCCGATTCTCGGCGTTCTCGGCTTGCTCGAAGACGCCGAATGCTCGCTCGGCTCCGCTTTTCGCCAGGAAGGCGACGCGATCGTACTGCTCGATGGAATGCGTGAAGAAGTCGGCCTCAGAACCGTCGCCGAAGCGTCGCGGGAATTTTCCTCCAGCGAATACGCCAGGACGGTGTACGGAATCGTCGCCGGCGCGCCTCCCGAAATTGATCTCGCCGCCGAAAAGCGCTTGATCGATTGCCTGGTGAAGCTCGCCGCTGAAAAATTGCTCCATTCCGCGCACGATATCAGCGATGGCGGCCTGGCCGTCACCCTCGCCGAATCGTGCTTCGGCACAAATGGGCTCGCCGCGCAGGTCTCACTTGTGGCTCCCGCGCACAATCAGCCCATCGAATCGGCGCTTTTCGGCGAACGCGGCGCTCGCGCCGTGCTCTCTCTTTCCGCCTCTTCGCTTGCTCGCGTGAATCAGGTTGCGGCACAATGTAAAGTGGAAGTGCAGCATATCGGTACAGTCGCGCGCGGCGATTTTCGCATCCAATATAACGGCTCGCCTGTGATACAAGGCTCTATCGCTTCATTCCAAAATATCTGGAGCGGCTCGCTACAAAAGGCTATCGAGACGACTGCATGAGCTCATTGATCCATACCGTCGGCGACGATCACTTCCACGATCACTGCGGCGTGTTCGGCGTCTTCGGCCATTCCGAAGCCGCGAAGATGGCTTACCTCGGCCTCTACGCTCTCCAGCACCGCGGCCAGGAATCCGCCGGCATCGCCTCCACCGACGGCTCGCAAGTGTACGTCCACAAATCAATGGGCCTGGTGCAGGAAATTTTCACGCCCGAAGTGATCTCGCGCCTTCCCGGCGATGCAGCCATCGGCCACACGCGCTATTCCACCGCCGGCGACACCTCGCTAATGAACGCGCAACCCGTGGTGATTGACTGCAACAAAGGCAAGCTAGCGCTCGGCCACAACGGCAACCTGACCAACGCCATCGAGCTGCGCAAAAAGCTCGAACATCGCGGCTCGATCTTTCAAACCACCAGTGACACGGAAGTGATCGTCCACCTCATCGCCCGCAGCAGCGCGCGCAATCTCACCGGTGCTATCGCCGACGCGCTGAATCAGGTGGAAGGCGCGTACTCGCTGCTGCTGCTCACGCGTGACGAAATCTACGCCATTCGCGATCCCCGCGGCTTTCGCCCGCTGTGCATCGGCCGTCTCGACGGCTCCTGGGTCGCCGCCTCCGAAACCTGCGCCTTCGATCTGATTGACGCTGAATATGTCCGCGACGTCGAACCCGGCGAAATGGTCCGCATTTCGCGCAGCGGCGTGGAATCGTTCCATTTCGCTCCGGAAAAGCCGCTCCAGCAATGCGTCTTCGAACACGTTTATTTTTCGCGACCCGATAGCCTGGTTTTCGGCATGCCGGTGAACCGCACGCGCGAACGCCTCGGCCGGCTGCTGGCGAAAGAGCATCCCGTCGAGGCCGATATCGTCACGCCCGTCCCGGATTCCGGCGTTCCCGCCGCTATCGGCTATTCCGCCGACTCCGGCATCCCTTTTCGCATGGCGCTGATTCGCAATCATTACATCGGCCGCACCTTCATCGAACCCAGCCAGGCCATTCGCGATTTTGGCGTGAAGCTGAAACTCAATCCCGTCCGTCGAATGCTCGAGGGGCAGCGCGTGGTTCTGGTGGACGATTCCATCGTGCGCGGCACCACCAGCCGCAAAATCGTGCGCCTGGTCCGCGATGCGGGCGCCACTGAAGTTCACGTCCGCATCAGTTGCCCGCCCACGATTTCGCCGTGCTATTACGGCGTGGATACGCCGAACCGCGACGAGCTGATCGCCGCCAATCATTCCGTGGAAGAAATCCGCAAATATCTCGGCGCTGATTCATTGGGTTACGTTTCGCTGGAGGGACTGCGCCTCGCCGTCGAAGATACCGACGACTCCGCCCACAAATTCTGTACCTCGTGCTACACCGGCAGCTATCCGACCGAGCTGGTGCAACTTGAAGTGGAGGCTCATCGTGAAAGCTGACGTCGACGAAGCCGTAGCCGCCGACCGCGAACGGTTGGAAAAAGTACAGCAGGCCCAGCACGCCACCACCAGCGACAAAGTGTGGCGCGAAGTTGTCTCCTGGTTTTGGGTGATCGTCGCCTTCCTTTTCATTGAAGGCACCCTGGTGCAAGCTCGCGTGATTCCCAGCGGCTCCATGGAAAATACCGTGCTGATCGGCGACCATCTTATCGTCAGCCGCTTCGGCTACGACGCTGGCATCCCCTTTACCTCCTGGCATGTCCCGCTGTGGCGCGAACCCAAACGCCAGCAGATCATCGTCTTTCGCGCGCCGCTGCCCGAACAGGGCTTTCCCGATTTCATCAAGCGCTGCATTGGCTTGCCCGGCGATACGATTGATATCAAGCAAGGCGTCGTTTACATAGATGGTACAAAGCTGAACGAGCCCTATCGTCCCGACCCGCCCAATCCGCTGGAAAACCGCGGCCCCTATCACGTTCCCCCGGGCCAATATTTCATGATGGGCGATAATCGCGAAAATTCTTACGACAGCCGTTACTGGGGCTTCGTCCCGCGCGCCAATATTATCGGTACGCCGATGCTCATCTATATGTCCATTGACGCGCCGGAAGAGGTTTGGGAGCCCGGGCACGTCGGCGAGCGCTTTGAAACTTACTTGAACGCCGTGATACATCCGGGAGAGATTCGCTGGAAGCGTTTGTTCCACCTGTTCTGATTTTCAGGTTACTCGGGGCTTCAGGAACTTTTTCGCCTCCTTCAAAGAGCAGATTCCATTCATGCGCTACGCCGATGCAGGAGTAAATATCGCGGCTTCCGATGAGACCAAGCGGCGCATCGCCGCCATGGCCCGCCGCACGTTCACGCACGGCGTGCTTGCGCCCATCGGCGGCTTTGGCGCGCTTTTTCAGCTCGATCGCAAGCGCTGGCGCGATCCCATTCTGGTTTCCAGCGCCGACGGCGTTGGCACCAAACTGAAAATCGCCTTCGCCACGGGAATTCATTCCACGGTCGGCGTGGACATCCTGAATCACTGCATCAACGACATTCTCACCCAGGGAGCCCAGCCGCTTTTTTTCCTCGATTACCTGGCCATGGGAAAAATAGACGGGCGCATCGTCGAACAGGTGATCGAAGGCATGAGCCGCGCCGCCCGCCACGCCGGCTGCGCGCTGATCGGCGGCGAAACCGCCGAGATGCCCGATTTTTATCCGCCCGGAGACTACGATCTCGCGGGATTCGTCGTTGGCGCTGTCGAACGCAAAATGCGCCTCGATCCCGGCCGCGTGCGTCCGGGCGACGCGCTTCTCGCACTGCCCTCCAGCGGCCTGCATACCAACGGATATTCCCTCGCGCGAAAATTGGTTTTCGGTGTCGCCAAACTCAGCCCCAATACCTACGTCGCGGAAGTCGGCAACAAGATCGGCGCCGAATTATTGAAACCGCACCGCGCCTATTGGCCGTTGCTGAAAAATATCCTGGCCCGCCAGTGGGTCACCACCATGGCGCACATCACCGGCGGTGGCATCACCGGCAATCTGCCCCGCGCGCTTCCCAGCAACGTTCAGGCCGTGATTGATCTCGGTTCCTGGCCCGTGCTGCCCATCTTTAAATATCTGGCGCAGCTCGGTGAAATTGATAGGGACGAGCTCCTGCACACCTTCAATCTGGGTGTGGGAATGATTCTGGTGGTTCCAGCCAAGCACGTCTCGCGCGTGGAAACCGAACTGAAGCGCAAACGCGAAAAATTTTATCTGATCGGCCGCATCGAACGCGCCGTCCGCGGAAAGCCCCGCATCACTTACACCGGCAAGCTCGCGCTGTAGGCCTGCGCCAGTCTTCTGTGCGCCAGGGCACGACTTCACAGTTGGCGGGAAAAGTGATCTAAACGTCATCCCGAGCGAAGCGAGGGATCTGCTTTTCGTTCCACCCTAAGGAAAAACCAGATTCCTCGACCTAAAGTCACTACTCGTCAGTGTTGTCCGTATCCACCGCCACTTTCCACGCGCCATCGGTCTGTTTTTTCCATACCACCACATACTTGCCCTTCTGCTCCTGAGTCTTCCCTTTCTTGTCAATCGTCGAAAAAACATACGTCCCTGTTTCGTAGGCCAGGTCGCCGGAGCGCGCGACCTCTACAGACGTGGTCTGCCAACTCAATCCCGGCCCCGGCGTTGCGAGCAATTCCGCCCAACCCTTCCGAATATTCTCGCTGCCACGCACCGCGGGAGCTTTTGGAGACATCACTACGGCGCCTTCGCCGTAAAAAGAAACAGTCTTGTCAACGTCCTTCGCCGTCGCCGCCTGGCTCCACGCGGCGGACGCAGCGCGAATCGCGGTCTCATCGGACGCGCGGGTGTCTGGCGGCGGCACGGAAACCTGCGTCGGAGTCGCCGGCTCTGTCGAACAACCGGCCAGCAGCGCCGCGCAAATCACCGCGGACGCAAAGAACGAGCTGAAACGCACATTCAACATCGTAAGCCTCCCCGGAAGCCGTGCACTCGCGCCAGAAACGATGCCTCCACTCCTGGGCGGAGTCAAGCCGGGAATGCCTCCCGCCGCCGCGGTTTGGCGCCCCTCCCGAACTGTGCTAATTTCGGGCAGCTATGAACAAACGCATTGGCGTGCTGCTTTCCGGCCGCGGCTCCAATTTCGAAGCGCTGGCCGATAGCATCGCCTCCGGCCGTCTTCCCAGTGCTGAGATCGCGATCGTGCTGAGCAATCGCGAAGGCGCGCCGGGAATTGAGAAAGCCCGCGCGCGCGGCATCGCCGCGCATGTGATTCCGTCGAAGGGCCTCGAACGCGAAGCCTACGACAAGCTCGTCGTGGCGGCGCTCCGCGAAAAAAATGTGGATCTGGTCTGCCTCGCCGGTTATATGCGGCTGCTCTCGCCGCATTTCGTCGCGGCTTTTCCTAATCGCATACTCAATATTCATCCGTCGCTTCTGCCCGCGTTTCCCGGCCTCGAATCGCAGCGCCAGGCGCTCGAACACGGCGCGAAATTCTCCGGCTGCACCGTTCATTTCGTGGACGAAAATCTTGATGCCGGGCCGATCGTGCTGCAGGCTTGCGTCCCCATCGAAGATCGCGACACACCGGAAACCCTGGCCGAGCGCATCCTGCGTGCAGAGCACCATATTTACACCGAAGCGGTTAAAATTGTGCTGGAAGGGCGGTACCGCATCGAGGGCCGCCGCGTTCTGCTGGATTCCTAAAGGGTCCCGGAGAAAAAATAGTGGCTTCCGCGAAATTCAAGCCCGTCGAAGAACAGCTCGCGTACCTGCGCAAAGGCGCCGCGGAAATCATTCGCGAAGACGAACTCAAGGCCAAGCTCGAACAGTCCGCGAAGACCGGCAAACCCCTCCGCGTGTATCTAGGCGTGGACCCCACCGCGCCGGACATCCACCTCGGCCACACCGTAGTCCTGCGCAAGCTCAAGCAATTTCAGGATATGGGCCACACCGCCATATTTTTGATCGGCGATTTTTCCGCCATGATTGGCGATCCCACCGGACAATCGGAAACTCGCCCGCCCCTCAAGCGCGAGCAGGTGGAAAAAAACGCGGAAACCTACCTCCAGCAGGTCTTCAAGATTCTGGACAAGAGCAAAACAGAAGTTCGATACAACAACGAATGGCTCGGCAAACTCACCAGCACCGAAGTCGTGCAGCTCTGCGCGCACTATCGCCTCGCGCGCATGCTCGAACGCGAGGATTTTCGCTCGCGCCTCGATTCCAATCAGCCCATCTCCGTTCATGAGCTGCTCTATCCGCTGCTGACGGCCTACGACGCCGTCGCTCTGAAATCAGACGTCGAACTCGGCGCCACCGAACAGAAATTCAATCTGCTGGTCCATCGCGAGATTCAGCGCGAATACGGCCTGCCCGCGCAAGTGATTATGACCATGCCCATCCTCGTCGGCCTCGATGGCGAACGCAAAATGTCCAAGAGCCTCGGCAATTACGTGGGCATCACCGACCCTCCCGCGCAAATGTTCGGCAAGCTGATGTCCATCTCGGACGAATTGATGTGGTCGTATTACGAATTGCTCACCGATTTCGGCTCGCCCGTCGTCGTCCGTTTGCGCGAGGAAGTCAAAATGGGCGTCCTGCATCCCATGGACGCCAAGATGCAAATGGCCCACACCATCGTCGCGGGCTTTCACGGCGAAGAAGCCGCGCGCCAAGCCGCCGACGAATTCCGCCTGGTTTACCGCGACCGCAAAGCTCCCACGGACATGCCCGAAATGAAGCTTGCCTGGGGCAAGCGCCCGCTGCATTTGTTGCTGACGGAAGCAGGCCTGGCAAGTTCGCGCAGCGAAGCCGAACGATTGATCAAGCAGGGCGCAGTCGAAGTAAACGGCGAGATCGCAAAAGACGTGAAGCACACCATAGTGCTGAATCCCGGCGATCTGCTCTCCCTGCGCGTAGGCAAAAAGAAATTCCTCCGCGTAGTAGGGGTCTAAAGTTTTGCGGCGCCTGCCTGCCGCAGGCAGGCGTCCCGCGGGCTAATTTCTGCGGAATTCGCGCTCGCTCTGTAGGGGCGGGTCTCAGACCCGCCCCTCTTAACCCGATCTCACCACCAAACCGTCATTCTCCAAACACGCCCTTACGGCGCTCGCTCCGCCAAGCGCTTCAATTTATCCAACCACGATTGATCCCGCATCCGCACAGCCCGCCGCGTCACAAGATAGTCAAACACTGTGCCCAGCATCCCCGGCATTTCATACTTGTCGCGCATCGTGACGCGCGTAATTCCCGCCACACTCCGCAGTTCCCACCGCTGCGTCCCGCGCACGCCATAAGAATCCTGAAATTGCCATTCCAGCACGCGTTCCCACTCGTAGGCGGTGATCACTGCCGTCAACGCCATGTCGTAACGCTGCAATCTGCCGGTGATGCGCACCTTCTGCGCCACGGCAAAATCAGCCGCTCCGCCTTGCACCTCGAAATGGGCATCCATTTCAATCCCGTACCACAGCGCCATCCGCTGCGGCACAAAAAACACAAAGATCTCGTTAGCAGGTTCGGCGATTTCCGCAATCAGTCGGATATCAGCCATCGCGAGAGGAAGGTTATCGCACAAATCGCGAACAAATGAGGATTTCCCCGCAGCCGCGCGCCCGCGCTTAGCCCACTTCCACCAGCACCAGCGAAACATCATCGGTGGGCGGGCCTTCGCGCCATTCCGCCACGCGATCCAATATGCCCTGTTTCATTTCGTTGAAAGGCAGCAATGAAGTCTCGCGTACGAATTTCTGCACGCCTTCCACCCCCAGCATCTCGCCGTTGGAATTGAAGACGTCGGTGATTCCATCGGTATAAAGCACCACGCGATCGCCGCGCTCCAGGTCCACGTCGAGCGTGGCTTCCACGTCCACCGCCTCCGGCAGCGCGCCCAGCACCATGCTGCGCGATTCCAGCAAGCGCGGTTCCTCTCCGTCCCGCACCACCATTCCGGGAGGATGCCCGGCCCCGGCAAAAATCATGCGCCGCGCGGCGCGGTCTATACGCGCGGCCGCCACCGTAAAAAAGAAAACCGAACTGCCGATATTCTGCATCACGAAGCGGTTCAGCCCGCGAAACATATTTCCCAGGTTCGCTCCCGCGCGCAATTGCGTCATCATTTCCGTATAAATCCGGTTGGCCACCAGCGCCGACCCGATCCCGTGCCCGGACACGTCGCACACCAGCAAATTCAAATGGTCTTCGTCGAGCGAATTCACCAAGCCGAAATCCCCGCCGATCGTGCGCACCGGATGATAAAAAGTTTCCACCTGCACTTTGCCCCAGATCAGCGATTTCGGCGCCAGGCTCTGCTGCACGCGCGCCGCCAGCGTCAAATCCTCTTGAATCTCCTTATGCCGGTCCTCCAGCCTCTTGTTTACGTCGCGCAGCTCATTTTCAGCATTTTTTAAATCCGAAATATCGGTAAACGAAACGATCGTATATTGCCGCCCATCGGGATCCTCAATCACTTTCGCGCTGATAATCACCGGCAACCGCCCGCCATCACTCCGTGGCAGCACGAACTCAAAGCGATTGCGCCCCTGTACCCGGCTTCGTTGTTTTTGCTGCTCGATGAATTCCGCTTCCTCCTTCGTATAGAACTTATAGGAGTCCATTCCGAAGAGCTCGTTGCGCGGTATTCCCGTCATCTCTTGAAAATTCGTATTCGTGAAAATCACATTCTGGCAATCATCGGAAATCAGCACCCCTTCGTTGAGGCTTTCGAGGATGCCCTCCATTTGCTGCAGCCAATCTGGTTGTTCGACTTCCACTGAATCCCCTTTATCCGGGCCTCTGTCAATTCGCGTCATATTGAACCATAAGAAGCCCGCTAGCGAGCCTGCGAATTGGATTCGCCAAAGCCCGCCAAAGCTGCAAACCTTTACGAACTAAAGTAAGGTGGTAAAGCGTAATACAAATCAGGAGAACTCGCGCCCGCCCCTTCCGCCGCATGCGGCAAAGGCGCGGCAATGCGTTTATGTCCGCAAACGGAAACAAGCTTCCCCCCGGCCCCAAAGGCTTGCCGCTCCTCGGCCTGGCATTGCAGGTCCTGCGCGATCCGCTGGCTACTCTGCGCCGCCTCGCCCGCGAATATGGCGATATCGTCTGCATCCCGGTGCTCAACCAGCGCCGCATCCTCCTCAATCATCCGGATTACATCGCTCAGGTTTGCGTTGTGCAGCACGCGAAATTCCATAAGAGCACGCTCACGAAAGATGTCACCCAGCGCCTCCTCGGCCAGGGCCTGCTCATCAGTGAGGGCGACTTCTGGCGCCGCCAGCGCCGCTTGGCGCAACCCGCGTTTCATCGCAGCCGCGTCAATAGTTACGGCTGCACCATGGTCGAGTGCGCTGAGAAGCGCATGCTCCAGTGGCGCGATGGCGATACCCGCGACATTACCCAGGAAATGATGGCCATGACGCTCGACATCGCCGTCCGCACGCTTTTCGGCTCCACGTTGCAGTCCGAGGCCGAAAAAGTCGGCGATTCGCTCGGCTTCCTCATGCGGTATTCGCTCCGCAAGGCGCGCTCGCCGATCTCGATTCCGGAAAATTGGCCCACGCCCGCGAATCGCCGCGCCGCGCGCGCAACGCAATTCCTTGATTCGCTCGTGTACGGAATTATCAAAGCGCGCCAGGAAGAAGGAAACTCAAACCACCACGAAGATCTTCTGGCCATGCTGATGAGCGCGATGGATGAAGACGGCACGCAAATGACGCCCCGCCAGTTGCGCGATGAATCCATGACCCTGTTTTTGGCCGGTCACGAGACCACGGCCCTTACGCTTTCCTGGGCTTGCTATCTCCTCAGCGAAAATCCCGCTGCGGAAGCGCGCCTGCACGAGGAACTTCACGGCGTCCTCGGCGGCCGCGCGCCGCAAGTCGCCGACTTCGAGCGCTTGCCCTATTTGCGCGCCGTCGTGAACGAAACGCTGCGCCTCTATCCCGCCGCCTATATCGTCGCGCGCACTTCCATCGCTCCGTGTACCGTTGCCGGCTACGATTTTCCAGCCGACACCACGATGATCATGGCGCAATGGGTGATGCATCGCGACCCGCGTTATTTTGACGACCCCGAGGCCTTCCGCCCAGAGCGCTGGCTCGACGGCCTGGAAAATCGCTTGCCCGCCGGCGCCTATTTTCCCTTCGGTGACGGCCCGCGAAGATGCATCGGTCAAGGCTTCGCGCTCCTGGAATCAGCTCTGGTGCTAGCCACCATCGCGCAAAAATACAGTTTCAAGCTGGTCCCCGGCCATCCGGTAATTCCAGAGCCGCTAGTAACGCTCCGCGCGAAACACGGCATCCGCATGACTTTCCACGCCCGTTCCTAGAGCTTTGTGGGTCGTGGCTTTAGCCGCTGAAGTTCTTGCGGTGCGATGTTCAAACCCATTGTGCCGGTACTGGCAAACAGTCGTCTTCTCATTGGCGCTAAAGCGGGCGCAGGCATTAAAGATCCTGCAGGCATCAGCGCCTATTTCACAAACTCCGGTGACTCCCCCTTGGCCCACGGCTCATAACTCAAGGCAAATCGAATCCGCTCCGGAATCGGAGGGTGCGAATAGAACATAAACACATCCACCGGATTCGGGTCAGGATCCGATAGATCCACTTCACCCAAAATCTGAAACGACTGTGCCGCCACCTGACTGGAATCCGGCGTCAATCCATGAGTCACCTCTAATCCATAATGATCAGCCTGATGTTCGAAGTAACGGCTCACCGCGCTGTTCACCGGCGCCGCAATAAACGAATAAACGGAAAGCAGCAAAAGCAGCGCCGGCAGCGACGCCCAATCGTCCACTCCCCGAATGCCCCAATCTTTCCCCCAGCGCCGCAAAAACCATCCGATCGTGCGAAATCCCACATAGAACAGCACGAACATAAATATCGCCGCGAAGATGAGCCCCTTCCAGATGTGTCCCAGAACGTAGTGCCCCATCTCGTGCCCCGCCACGTACACGATTTGCGGCGTGTTCATCTTGGCGATGGTGTTGTCCCACACCACGATTCGCTTGGACGCGCCAATCCCGGTCACGTACGCATTCAACTCCGTGGTCTTTTCTGCCGCGCCCATCCAGAACATGCGCTCCGGAGGAATATTTTCCCCTGCGCGCTGCACCATTTTTTCCAGGCTGGCCGTGAGCGCCGGATCCCTCTGCTGCAGCGGCTCGAATTTGTGGAACATGGGATCCACGATCACCGGTTGCAGAAACACCAGAACCACGGCGATTGGCAGCGACGCCAGCCAGAAATAAAACCACCAGCGCCGCGGGCTGCTGCGAATCACCGCGTACAGAATGGACACCAGAACGATTCCCAGCAGCACCGCGAGGAATTGTCCCTTGCTCCAATCCCAGAACCACGAGCCCCAGCTCTGCACGCTCAGTCCGTACTTGCGGTTCACGGAATTTTCGTAGATGTCCGAAGGCAGGCTCAGAATGTTCAGGGTCAAAATCAGCAGCGGCGCAAAAATCGCCGCTTGCACCAGTCGGTTCCGCGAAGCGCTTTCCGCCCAATCCCGGAATTTCGGGCCGAACCTCCAGCTCAAAATCACCCACAGGATGAACACGCCGTAGAGAAAATCAATCAACGCAAAACGGAAGCGAAATCGCCCCAGGTCTCGCGCCTTGCGATACAGCTCGGGGGGCAGCGTGTAAGCCGTAACCTTCTTTTCGGATGTCTGCGCGGATGCAACGATAGAGGAACCCGCCGAAGCAGCGGGGGCGTTTCCTGCCGCCTGGCCCGATTGTTGCGCTGCGCTCGCGCTTGCCGGCATCAAACGATCCACTGCCGACGCGAGCGTCGCGCCGTAACCTGCAGCCGTCAAAGCCAGCGACGCTACCAGCACAATCAACCACGACCCATGTCGCATCATCGCTCCGTACAACCCGCTTGCGCCGCTCAAGCCGCCCGGCAGCAGCCACGGATTATCGCACGGCATCCTCGACTTGGGCATTCACTGCTGCAACACTCCAATCGTTCCGCGGGGGAACATCGCCAACCGCCACGCGATAAAAATCGTATCCCTTCATGTGCCGTCCTCGCCCGCCCATATACTGGCCGCGATAATCGCCAGACCCCACGTCCCGGCGCAATTGCAATCCCGCGTTCCGCAGAAATTCCGGAGCCTCCTCGGGCAGCAACCCAAAAGTCCACGGCTCGCCAATTTCTTCCAGCGAGCGAAGCAGTTTATCCGCATCCGGGAACGTGCCGGAATGGTCGAGCGCGGAACGATGAACGTACGTAAAAATCAGTTCCGTTCCAACGGCACAAGACGCCACAAAACACATCACGCAGTTCACGGCCTCTGCGGTGAGATAGTTCGTCACGCCTTCCCAGATAAATACGCTGCGTACGGCCGGGTCGAAACCCGCCTGGCGCAGCACGTCCTCAAGCGATTCCCGGTTAAAGTCAATTTGCACAAATTTCAGGTTCTCCGGTTCGCGCTCGCTCCATCGGCCCAGCCGCTCGCGCTTGGTGGCAAACGTACTGGGATGGTCAACCTCGAAAATCCTGGCGGCGCGCATTTCCGGAATGCGAAATGCCCGGCAATCGAACCCCGCGCCCAGGATCACCACTTGCCGAATGCCTCCCGCGAGCGCCGCCAGCAAAGCATCGTCAATCCAGCGCGTCCGGGCAATCCCTGAAGAGCGCGCTCCCGGCACAATCACGTCGGCAAGCCACGGTATAGCGCGGCCCAGCACCGGCACGCACGCCACGCGCAAAGCTCGGCGAAACCCCGGGCTCAAAAAGCTAGCGGCATAGGGGT
Organism: uncultured Acidobacteriota bacterium; assembly: GCA_963804655.1. Lineage (GTDB taxonomy): Bacteria > Acidobacteriota > Terriglobia > Acidiferrales > UBA7541 > Palsa-295. The sequence continues at coordinate 228,702 of CAWDRE010000011.1, forward strand.
CGTTAAACAGCCGCCCGCCGTGCGGCCGCTGCGATTCCAGCGCTCGGAAGAAGGCCATATGTTCTGCCGTTCGACTCGATTGGTTCATTGCGATTCCTCGTGAAATAATCGCCCCGTGCTAATCATAAATAATAGAGACGCTTCGCGCCGGCTTGAGTGAGCAGCCGAGGTGGCGCTGCGTCGCCGAAGATCATGAACTGCGGATAAACTCGCTAGCCGGGGAAACTTTTCCCCGGGAACGCTCGTTATTCCTGATAGGTTTCCGGTTGTCACCCCGTGCAACGCGAAAGCTGGCCGCCGCGGCGCGCAGTTCTTGTGCGCGAACGCGATACATGTGCCGTTAGAGGAGCCGTCAGCGAATGAAGCTCGTCATCGAGGGTGTCAGTAAACAATACGCGGGAAAGCTGTGGGGCCTCCGCAATTTGCAAATGGCGGTCGCGCCCGGCGTGGTGGGACTGTTGGGCCCGAACGGCGCCGGAAAATCCACCCTGATGCGCATCCTCGCCACCATAACCCGCCCGACCGAAGGCCGCGTCTTGTGGAACGATGCGGATATTGCGCGTTCTCCCGATCCGCTCCGCAGCGTCCTGGGATATCTGCCGCAGGATTTTGGCGTGTATCCTCACCTCACCGCCCGCGAATTCCTGGAATATCTCGCCGCGGCCAAGGGCTTGGATGCGCAAACCACCCGTCGGCGCATTGACGAACTTTTGGGTGTCGTAAATCTGGGCGAAGTGCGCGACCGTCCCCTCGGCGGCTTTTCCGGCGGCATGAAACAGCGCGTCGGAATCGCGCAAGCTCTATTGAACGACCCGCAACTCCTGATCGTGGATGAGCCCACCGCCGGGCTCGATCCGGAAGAGCGCGTGCGTTTTCGCAATTTGCTTTCTGAGCTTTCCGGCGAGCGCATCGTGATTCTGTCCACTCACATCGTGTCGGACGTGGAAGCCATTGCCACCGATATCGCTATTTTGCATGGAGGCCGGCTGCTCGCGCACGCGGCGCCGGAAGAATTATTGCGCGCGGTGGAGGGCCGCGTGTGGGAGTGGGTGATTCCCAGCGCGGGATTGCCTTCCGCGCGGCAAAAATTTCAGATCTCCGGAAGCGTGCGCCGCGGCGATGGCGTGCACGTCCGCATCGTCGCCGCGGAGCGTCCCGGACCGGGTGCGATTCCGGCGGCGCCCTCGCTCGAGGACGCGTATCTCAATTGCATTTCCGCGCAGCGCGCCTCCGCCGGCGCGTCCGCAACCGCCGCCGCGAACGCAGGCCCACGATGAAGGCCAGTCGCTGGCACGTCTTGCAACATCTCGCGCGCGCCGACTTCCTCGAGCGCGTCCGCCGCTACAGCTTCCTGATCACCCTGCTGCTGGCGATCTATTTCGGGTACCTCGCCGCCACCGGAAAGATCACCTTGCGAGTCGGAAACATGCGCGGAGTTTACAATTCCGCCTGGATTGGCGCGTTGATGTCTCTGGTCGCCACCACTTTTCTTTCTCTCGCCGGCTTCTACGTCGTCAAAAACACTATCGAGCGCGACCGTGCCACCCGCGTAGGTGAAATTCTGGCTTCCACGCCGATCTCGAAACTCCTCTATCTCACCGGAAAATGGCTCAGCAATTTCCTGGTGTTGGGCGTGATGGTCGCGATCCTGGCGATCTCCGGAATCGTCATGCAGTTCTGGCGGGGTGAAGCCTCCCACATCGAGCCGTGGATACTCCTGGCGCCATTCCTGCTTCTCGCACTGCCGGCCATGGCGCTCGTTGCTGCGGTCGCCGTGGTTTTTGAAACCATCCCATTCCTGCGCGGCGGTTTCGGGAATGTGGCCTACTTTTTTCTCTGGACCGCGGGGCTCGCCGTACCCGCCTCAGCGGGCGCCCAAGGCAACTCCAGCAATTTCGACTGGGCGGGCCTCACCATCGTTTGGAAAAGCATGAGAGCGGCGGCGAACACCTCGAACAATAGTTTTTCGTTTTCGCTCGATGTTGGCTCGTTTGACTTTGTCCGCTCCACGTTCCTTTGGAACGGAATCGTGTGGACCGCCGGAATCGTGCTTTCGCGAATCGCCTGGATTGCGTTCGCCTTCGTGTTGGTTGCTTTTTCCGCGCTGTTTTTCGACCGCTTTGATCCCGCTCGAAGACGCGTGCTCCAGATCCAGCGCAAGCCCGCACCCGACTTCGCTCCTGAACTAAGCGCGAATGCCGCGCCACCGCCGCCCGTCACCCTCACGCCGTTGCTGCCGTCTCCACCGCATTTTCGCTTTTTCGCAATGCTCGCGGCCGAACTGCGCCTCATGCTGAAAGGGCAGAAATGGTGGTGGTACGCCGGCGCGCTATTGTCCGTGGTCTTGTCCGCGGCGCTGCCCACGGCCCAGGCGCGCGGTATGGCCTTGTGCTTCGCCTGGATATGGACGGTGCTGCTGTGGTCGGCGATGGGTGTGCGGGAGAGCCGCGATCAAACCAGCCAGCTGCTCTTTTCCGCTCCGCATCCGATTGCGCGGCAGCTTCCCGCGGTTTGGTGCGCGGGCGCCGTGCTCGCGCTAATCACCGGGAGCGGTTTTGCGCTGCGCTTGCTGCTCGGCGGAAATTGGCGCGCCTTGTTGGCCTGGCTGATTGGCGCCGCCTTTATCCCCGCGTTCGCGCTCGCGCTGGGTGTGTGGAGCGGCACGAGCAAGCCGTTCGAGATTCTCTATACGCTGCTATGGTATGCCGGGCCGCTACATGCAATCGTGCCGCTGGATTTCATGTCTTCCGCACCCGCCACGCCCTTCACCCGTGTGCCGCTGTTTTATTTGGCTCTCGCGGCCGGCATGGCCCTGGCAGCGGTTGCCGGCCGCAAAAGGCAACTCCAAATCTGACTACCCTCGCGCCGAAGCGCTGAAACCAGGTGAATTAGCACCTGCCAGGAAGTACAGGGTGCCTCTTTGGGCGCGATGCCTAACGCCAATTGCCACGCGCGCACCCGGACAGCTAGAATTGAGTGCTAGGAAACTGCTGCCCGGAGAAGCACCATGAAAATCGCACCTTGGAGCCTCGGAATTCTGCTGATTTTGCCGGTGGGTTTCGCTGCGGGACAATCGCAAACGCCGCCTCCCCCAGCCCAGCAGCAGGACGCGTCGTCCTCTTCCACGTCCTTGGCCGAAGCCGCCAAGCGCGCTCGCGATGCCAAAAAAGACCAGACCAAACCCGTGCGCGTCTGGGACAACGACACAGTTCCCAAGTCCAATAGCCAGATCAGTGTCGTCGGCGAAGCTCCCGAAAACGCCGATGCCGATAATTCCGCCGCCGGCGCAGCCGCACCTGCCCCCGCTCCCGCGGATGCCTCCGCAAATGCCCCGGCAAAAGCAGGCGGTGCAGGCGCCAGCGCGCTGAAATCCGAAATCGCCGACGCCAAGGACAAATTGTCCACCATCAAGACCGATCTCGACCTGCTCCAGCGCACCAATACTCTCGATTCGCAGATGTACTACGGCAAGCCGGACTACTCCACGGACACCGATGGCGCCGCTAAACTCAAAAACGAGGAGGAGGCGATTGCCGCTAAGCAGCAGGAAATGGATGACCAGCAAAAGAAGATTGACGACCTCGAAGCCGAGCTCGCCAAGACCGCCCCGCCGAGCAGCGAAGACAATTCGAACTCGAATTCAAACTAATCAGCCCGTCGCTAGAATTTCGTGATGTCCACTGCCGCCAGGCCCTTCTCGTCGCAATAATCGTGATAGCGCTTCAGAAAAGTCTGCCAGTTTTCCGTGGCGATGGTGTTTCCCGCGGCGTCCACGAAATCCAGCGCTCCTTCAATCACCGCAAACACGATCGTATCTTCTTTGCCCACCATCCGCGGCGAATGCGTCGAGCCCGCCACCTCAAAAACCACGTCGCCCTCTCCCGAAACCCACCCTTCGTCGTAAGTCCACGCGCCTTGCACGGTGTAAACCACCACCGTCCCCGGATGGAAATGCATTTGCAGCGCTGCTCCCGGCACTGAACGAATAAACAAAATGATTTGCCCGCTGATCGGGTTCAGCTTGATCAGCTTGATGAAATGTCCGGGCGCCCACGGTACCCAGGGCAAGCCCTTCGGGTCCGTGTGGCTAGCCAACGCCTTATGAACCGGATGTGTGCTCGCGCTCATAATTCCGTCCTTCGCCGCAGCGGTCTTTGAGTTTAGGTTCTCGCGCAAAATCACCCGCGCCGCGGCCAAGGCTCTTACAAAACCGCAAGCCCCACTCGCTGTCAAGCAGATTGTGTTTTTGCTCTCGCCGCAATGCGCTCAATCACACGGCCCAGAAAGCTTTCTTGCTCTCACCCGGTCCCGCCGTGCGTGAAAGTGGTACCATCTTGCATCTTCCGAAGATGCTCGACCAATGCTCCGGCGGATGGATCGGCCATGTCTCGAATCACACTCTCTGAGATTCACGAGCAAGCCTGGTTCCCCAAATCTCTTCGCGACCACGTATTGGACGGCCTGCAATCCGTCTTTCGCTTCGCCAAAATCTACGAGCCCATCGCCTCGCGCCTCGCCGCCGCGGTCAAAGCCGCCGGCGCACACCGCCTGATTGACCTTTGTTCCGGCGGTGGAGGCCCTTGGGTATGGCTTCATCGCGCGCTCGCCCGTCAAAGCAGCGACCCACTGGAAATTTGCCTCACCGACAAGTATCCCAACCTCGGCGCTTTCCGAAGCGCCCGCGAAGCCTCCGGCGGCGCCATCAGCTATTCCTCTGAATCGGTGGACGCCACCGCGATTCCACAAGGCCTCGACGGGTTCCGTGTCCTGTTCACGTCGTTCCACCACTTTGCCCCCATCCAAGCCGCCGCAATCCTGCAAAGCGCGGTCAATAACCGTCAGGGAATCGCCATCTTCGAAGCGTCCCGGCGCCGTCCTCTCAGCATCCTGCTCACTTTTCTCGTTCCCGTCGGTGCGTTCCTCACCGTCCCGTTCATTCGCCCCTTCCGCCTGTCGCGCCTGTTCTGGACGTACGTAATTCCTGTGATTCCCTTCGTCCTCTGGTTCGACGGCATCCTTTCCTGTCTCCGCGCCTACTCTCCCGCCGAGCTCGCGCAACTGGTCGCACACCTGGACGCGAACGATTACAAATGGGAAATAGGCGAAGTAAACGGCCACCTAGCTCCAGTAACCTACATGCTGGGCTATCCAACGCAGCAGGTCACCGCGCCCGCAATCGTCGGCGAACCGCAATTCGCGGCCAGCGGCGTCTAATCAGCCGATTGCAACGCGCACACTCCGCGGCTCACTCAAGACGAGCCGTAACCAGTCAGCAGTCTTATTGAATGGGATAGCTCAATCTAACGGCGGGATCGTCGAGCAGATTTTCGCTTGATGCGCCGGGGCTTCGCTTTCGCTCGCCGCGCAACCCTCCCGCGGCGTTTTGCTTTGCCGCGTGCCTTTTCGCTTTCCGCGCGCGCCAGTTCGCGCCGCCGCGCCGCGGCCCAACCCGGCTTATTGCTCTGCCGCCCGCGCGCGATCGCCAAAGCGTCGGCCGGAACATTCTCAGTGATCGTCGAGCCCGCGGCCACGTACGCGCCGTCCCCCACGCGCACCGGCGCCACCAGCGCCGTATCGCTCCCGATAAAGACCCGCTCGCCAATCGTCGTCTGGTGCTTCGCCACTCCATCATAATTGCAAGTGATTGTCCCCGCGCCGATGTTCGCCCCGCGGCCGATAGACGCATCTCCCAAATACGTCAGGTGGTTCGCTTTCGCTCCTTCGCGCACCACCGAATTTTTCACCTCCACAAAATTTCCGATGTGCGCGCCCGCGCGAATATCCGCCCCGGGACGCAGCCGCGAAAACGGGCCGACCTGCGCCTTGCTGCCCACCCGGCTGGTATCCATCACGGTGTGCGCGCCGATGAAGACGTCGTCATCCACGCGCATATCGCGCAGCACGCAGCCCGTCTGAATCTTGCAGCGCGCGCCGACGCGCGTTTTTCCCAGCAGTTGCACGCCCGGCTCGATCACCGTATCCGCGCCGGCGCTGGCCTCCGGATCAATCACCACCGTCTCCGGCAAATAAATTGTCACGCCCGCATCCATCAGTTCCGCCGCCCTGCGCGCGCGGAAAATCCGGTCAATGTTCGCCAATTCGCCGCGCGTATTGCAGCCCAGTACCTCATTCGCGTCACCGGCGACGTATGCCAGCACGCGCTCGTTGCGCTGGCGCAGCAATCCGATCGCATCGGTCAGATAAAGTTCGCGATGCGCGTTATCCGGCCGCAAGGCATTCAGGCACGGCCATAGTTTCTCCAGCGTGAAACAATAAATGCTGGAGTTCACTTCGCGGATCGCGCGCTGCTCCGGCGTGGCGGCTTTTTCTTCCACCACGGCCTGCACGCGCCCTTCGGAATCCCGCACCACCCGGCCATAATTCGTGGGATCGTCGAGTTCCGCGCTCAAAATCGTCGCCGCCGCTTCGCCCCGCCGGTGCGTATCGAGCAGCGCCGCCAGCGTTGCCGTGCGCAATAGCGCGGCGTCGCCCGCCACCACCATCAGCAGCTTCGCGCTCTTGCGCATTTTGCGTCGCGCCGCTTGCACGGCGTGCCCCGTGCCGCGCTGCGGTTGCTGCAGCACGGTATCCGCGCCCAGCGCCTCCGCCACCGCGCCAACTTCCTCCGCTTGATGGCCCACCACCGCCAGCAGTTGCGCCGCTTTCAGCGGCTGGCACGCTCGAATCACGTGCTCGAGCAGCGGTCGCCCTCCCGCGCGATGCAATACCTTCGCCAGCTCGGAACGCATCCGCGTTCCTTTGCCGGCGGCAAGAATCAAAACGACAGTGTCGGGAGCAGCCATGCGCACAGTATTGTCGCTTCCATCACGGACTTTGGCAATCAAAACGGCCCGGTTGGCGGAAAAAGTATCGTCGCACAAAGTTTCCAAAATTGTTAACCGAAGGGATATATTGGCGCCGAAAGTAGGGGGTGCCGCATGTTCTGCCCACAATGCCGCATGGCCAATTCCGACGCGGCGGGATACTGCTCCAGGTGTGGAACCTCCTTGGTGCCGACGCGCGCTTCAAGCGTGCCAGCCGGTTATTCAAATCCAGCCGCGTCTGTGCCCACGGCGATGCCTTCCGCCGGCGCGCCAACCAGCGGGAAAGCGATTGCCAGCCTGATTTGCGGCATCTTTACGCTTTTTTTCCCGGCGTCCATCGCCGCGATTATCCTCGGCCACCTTTCCCTGTCCGATATTCGCAAATCTGCCGGGCGCCTCGGCGGCCGAGGCCTCGCAATCGCCGGCCTCGTCCTGGGCTACGCCGGCTTACTCATAATTCCATTTATTCTCATCATCGCGGCAATTGCCATTCCCAATTTGCTGCGTGCAAAAATGGCGGCAAACGAAGCCTCGGCCGTCGGTTCCCTCCGCGCCATCAACGTTGCCGCGGTGACCTATGACGCCAAATACGAAAATGGATTCCCTTCCAGCCTGGAGGCGTTGGGAGCCGAGTCCGGAGCTACCCCGGGTTGCAATCACGCTGGCTTGCTCCATTCGTCGCTCGTGTCCGGTCAAAGATCGGGATACGTCTTCACCTACACTCCGCAGTTTCCGGATGGTGCTTCGCAGCCGGTGATTTCCCCGAAAGCCGCGGCAAATGGCTGTACCTCCGGAGGCGCGTCCGGATACTCGGTCACGGCCAACCCGGTCAGGCGCGGCTCCACGGGACAACGTAGCTACTACACCGATCAAACGGGACTGATCCGCTCTTCAAGAGACGGCGAACCCGCGACCGCGGACAGTCCGCCACTTCAGTAAGCAGGTCCACGCTGCCGGTTCGCTGCGAAGTCGCTGCGCGTTCGCTCTCAATGCTCCGGCTCGATCGAATCCTGCCTAGAAACTCGCAATCGCGCAGGCAGTCCAATAAGGACTTTTCCACGCCGTGGCCCTTTCCCGATTTTTCAGGCCTCGCGCGCAAATCCCGGTCATAATTTTATTGCAGCGCGCGGAATTCGAGCGCCAGTTCCGGATAGCGCGCATCTCCCGCGCCGCATAAATTGCCGGGTGCCTCGCCGCGCACGCTGCAATGTTCGATCGGTTTCCTCCATGAAGGTGAGGGTGGCTATGCACACGGTCACAGCCAGGCAAATGCACGCTCTCGACAATCCGATCTGGAACGCCCTCTCCACTCTGCACGCGCATTTCGCTGAAGGTGACTCCCTCGCAAAACGATATCCTCCCGCCGTCACCACCCTCGCTGCCATGGGCGCACCAACCCGTGAGGCCTATAGCTCGGTCGCGCAAGTCCTGAAAGGCTCCGGCGCAGCCTTATTCTTGGATCAGCCGCCCACAGTTCCCGCAGGCTGGATCACAATCCACGCCTCGCAATTGATTCAGATGGTTTGCGAGGAACCCGAAACTTCCGCAGCCTCGCAACTGGCTTCGGATTCCGCCGCGCAAACTCTCACGATCGCGGACACGGACGAAATGGTCGCGCTCGCCGAATTAACCAAGCCCGGCCCATTCGGCACGCGCACGCGCGAGCTGGGCCACTACCTCGGAATCCGTGAATCCAATCGGCTGGTCGCCATGGCCGGTGAAAGGCTGCATTTGCCCGGCTACACTGAAGTGAGCGCCGTATGCACGCATCCTGGCTCTCAAGGCCGCGGCTACGCGCGCCACCTGATGGCAATTCTCATGCGCGAGATCGCTCAGCGCGGCGAAATTCCGATCTTGCACGTCCGGCAGGAAAACGTCTCCGCCATCCGCCTGTACGAAAAATTAGGTTTTCGCACGCGGCGCTTGCTTCACTTCATAGTTTTGCGCCCAGTTTGAGGCATTCGTCTGCGTGGGTGCTCGCGAGCGGGGAAAAGTTACGTCGAAGCGGGTATCGAGTCGGAAAGGCCCGGGCTGGATATCGCGGATTCATGCGTTGCGGTGGTTTCGGTCCACAAAGTCCGGTCGGCCAGCAACCGCGTCACCAGTTGCGTGTGTAGCGCGTGTCCCGCTTTGTGCGCCACGATGCGCGCTTTCAACGGGCGTCCCACCAGCGCCAGATCGCCAATCAGGTCCAGCGCCTTGTGGCGGCCAAATTCGTCCGGGAAACGTAGCGGCCCATTCAGGATGCCCTCATCGTCCAGCACGATCGCGTTTTCCACCGACCCGCCGCGAATCAGGCCCATGGCCTGCATGCCCGGAAAATCCTTCATGAAGCCAAACGTCCGCGCCGGCGCCAGTTCGCGGCTGAACGATTCCCGGTCCACCGTCATTTCCACTTCCTGCGGACCGATCTCCGGATGTTTGTAATCCACGAAGCAATGCACGCGGAACTCGTCCGCGGGATAAATCCCGATGCGCCGGTCTCCGTCAGAAAATTCCAGCGGTTTGATCACGTGGATGTAGCGGCGTTGGCGCCGCAGCTTGCGCACGCCGGCCTTCGCCAGCAATTCGATAAATGGTTTCGAGGATCCGTCCAGAATGGGAAGTTCCAGCGCGTCAATTTCCACGTACACGTTGTCCACGCCGCAGGAATAAAGAGCCGCCAGCAGGTGCTCCACTGTGGAAAGCAGCACGCCTTGTTTCATCAGGCTCGTCGCGTAACTCACGCGCGCCACGTTCCGCACGTGCGCTTCGATTTCGAAGTTGTCCAGGTCCACGCGCCGAAAAACGATCCCGGTGTCTGCCGGCGCGGGCAGTAAACGCACACGGCACTGCACCGCAGTGTGGAGTCCCACTCCGCGAGCTTCGACCGGACGTTGTATTGTGAGTTGGTAAGGCATGCCCCAGGGCCAGCGCAATTGGATGCACCTCGGTAGCCGCTTGGTTGGAATTATTCTGCTTTAGAATCATAAATTTACAGCGAACTGTAAAGGAAAATTATTTCCTGTGTGGCGAAAATACAACACAACGGTGCCTATCCCTGTGGTTCAGAATGAACAGTTTCGTTCGATCTCAGGCTCGGGGTCGTAGCGATTGGCTCAATTCGGAGGTTTACGCCGATATGTTCAGCTGCTGGCCTGGCACCGTGGAACTAGGGCTGTTACTGAACGCGGTTTGTGCATCTTGCCCCGCCGCTGCGAGCGAAACCTGCAATTCCTGGAACTGCTGCAGAACTGCCACTGAATTCTGGCGCAGCGGGGGATTGGATGAACTTGCAGTCCCGCCGGCGGCCTCGCCAGTTTCCGCGACACGGGCACTGTTACTTGAGCCCAGCACAACAGCTTGCGATTGATTCTGCGTCGCACCCGCGCTCTGGCCCTGCGCTCCCACATCAGGTTTTGCGGCGACAGAGCCGTCAGTCTGATTTGCAGCGCCCACGGTTGTATCTTGCGTGCCACCCGTCAGCGCGGTGGGCGGGCTCGCCGCGGCTTGCGACTGTTCAGGACTGCCCGGTGAGCGCAGCGCTTGCACGAACTGTTGCAGCGCCGCCGGATCGTTAACCCATAACAGCAGGCCCATGCGGTTCATCAGGCTGATGTCTAGCGGATTGATGCCAAGCCTCTGCAACTCCTGGTCAAGCTGTTGCAAAGTTTCTTGCGGCGCGGTGAGGCTGTCACCACTGGTCGCAACACCGGTGTCAGCAGCGCGACTTGCAGCATTCGCGATGCCGGCGTTCCCTGCAGGAAGGGCGCCGCCGGCCGCCGCGGCAACCGCGATCGCATTTGCATTGGCAGGCTCTTGTGCCGCAGCGGACGCCGCCTCTTGATCTGTTGCGGCCGCGGGCGCCGCATCGGAACTGGCCTCGCCATCCGCCGGCACACTCGCCCCATTCGCCGCTGTCTCTGGCGGGAACGTAATTTCCTGCGACAGCAATGTGAATGCCGCGAGCGGAACGAACCGCTGTCCACCGTCCCCGTTCGGCGGCGCAGCTCCCGATAGCGTCACAGTATCTTGTTGCGCGCCATTTGATGCCGGCGCCGGAGCTTGGCTCGCAGGAGGTACATGGTAAACAATCTGCGACGGCGCCGCTTCGGTCGCTTCAGTTGTGTCCAGACCAAACGCCCCGCCTTGCAGCGCGCTCGTGATCCCCAGGCTGATTGACGCCACTTGTACCTCCTTCCCAGGCTACTAAGTCCCGGAGAATCAGCGCCCCGTAGCCTCCCACAAAAAATCCAATTTCGGGCCGGCGCGCTCGCTTCAAATCTTGTGATTCCTGTCTAGCGTATCGGCTGCCGCCATTAGACCTTTAGGCCGCGCATGCGCACGGTCCAGAGCCGGTTGTCCCGCCCAGCCTCTTCCGCGTACAATGGCTATTCGAAACAATTCCCATGGCGACTCCTTTCACCATCCTCCCGAATTCCACTCCGCCTCCGATGGCGCATCCGCGTCCCTCTTGGTTGCGCGTGCGGTTTTTTGGCGGACCAAAATATCAGGAACTGAAGCGCACCATGCGCACTCTCGATCTTCACACCGTCTGCGAGAGCGCGCGCTGCCCCAACATGGGCGAGTGCTGGGAACATGGCACCGCAACCTTCATGATTTTGGGAGACATCTGCACCCGCGCCTGCGGGTTCTGCGCCGTTCCCAGCGGCAAACCGCTCGGCCCTCCCGCCGAAGACGAGCCCGAGCGCGTCGCCGAAGCTGTCGCCAGAATGGGCCTGCGCTACGCGGTCGTCACCTCCGTCAATCGCGACGATCAGCCCGATGGCGGCGCTGCAATTTTCGCGCGCACCATCACCGAAATTCGCGCGCGCGTCCCGGGCTGCAAGGTCGAAGTCCTTATCCCCGATTTTCGCGGCGATTGGACCGCCCTCGAAACCGTCATGGCCGCGAAGCCCGACGTCCTGAATCACAATATGGAAACGGTCCCGCGCCTCTATCGCCAGGTCCGCAAAGGCGCGGTTTACGAGCGCTCCCTGGAATTGCTCCGCCGCGGGGGAGAAATGGCGCCGGGCCTTCCCACGAAAACCGGCATGATGCTCGGCCTCGGCGAATCCCGCGAAGAAGTTCTCGCGGCCATGCAGGATATCGCAGCGCAAGGCACGCACATCCTCACTCTCGGACAATACATGCAACCCACGCCCGAGCATCTGCCCGTCGTGCGTTACGTTCATCCCGACGAATTCGCCGAATTCAAGCGCCTCGGCGAAGCCCTCGGTCTCAAACACGTCGAGTCCGGCCCGCTGGTCCGCTCTTCCTATCACGCCTTCGAACAACAGGAAGCCGCGCGCTAGCCGCCGCGCCCCTCAAATCGCTACCGCTAACCAGCCGCAGCCGCACTTTCCGCCCAATGCCGCGGCAAAGTAAACTTCCAGCGTGACGTTCCCATGAACCCCTGGCGCGGCCTAAAAGATCTTCCTCGCGAAATGTGGATCCTCTGCGCGGCCACCCTCGTGAACCGCTCCGGCACCATGGTGCTCGCCTTCCTCGTTCTCTACGTCACCTCCACTCTCGGCGTTTCTCCCGCGCACGCCGCGCTCGCTCTCACCGTTTACGGCCTCGCGGCGCTGCTCGTCATGCCCCTCGCAGGACGTCTTGCCGATCGCATCGGTCCCTTACCCATCATGAAGGCCTCGCTCTTACTCACCGGCGTGCTCCTCCTGCTGTTTCCTCTCTTCAAAACCTACGCCGGCATCCTGATTATGACGTTCGGTTTCGCCGCCCTGAATGAATCCGTGCGTCCTGCCAGCCTCTCGATGGTTTCCTCCCTGGTCGCGCCCGCCCAGCGCAAATCCGCATTCGCGCTCAACCGCCTCGCCGCGAATCTCGGCATGAGCGTAGGCCCCGCCATCGGCGGAGTCCTGGCTCTGTACTCCTTTCACTGGCTGTTCTTCGTGGATGGCGCAACTTCGATCCTCGCCGGCGCCGTCCTCGCTCTCGCCCCCTGGCGCAATCTCAGCCAAATCAAATCCGCGGAACCCCTGTGGGAAGACGCCCAGGACCTCGGCCGTGAAATCGAAGCGGACACCGTCACTCCGCTGGCCGCGCTGCATCCCGCCGCGGATCTTCAAGCGTTCCGCAATCGCCGCATGCTTTATTTCCTGGCGGCGTTAATCCCCGTGCAGCTCGTCTTTTTTCAATTCACTTCCACGCTCCCGCTCTTCCTGGTTCGCAATCTCCATTTCCCCGAATCCATTTACGGCACTATCTTCACCGTCAACACCCTGCTCATCGTCGCGCTCGAAGTCCCGCTTAACACCGCCATGGCGCGCTGGAGCCATCGCCGCACTCTGGCGCTCGGCGCGTTTCTCTACGCCGTCGGTTTCGGCTCTTACGCGCTGGTCGGAATCGCTCCCTTCGGCAGGACGGCCGGAGTCTTCGCGGCCGTGGTGATCTGGACGTTCGGCGAAATGATTCTGATGCCCGGCAGCTCCGCCTACGCCGCGGAAATCGCGCCGCCCGAACGCCGCGGTGAATACATGGGCCTCTACACCATGTCCTTCCACGTTGGATTCTCAATCGGTCCGCTGCTGGGCGCGAGCCTTCTCGGCCGTTGGGGGCCAAGCGTGGCGTGGGGAGCAGCTTTCGTCTCAGGCTGCATTTCCGCGCTGCTGATGAGCCGCATCGGGCCGGATACCAACAGCCGCAGGCGCGCGGCTCAGCCCGCGTTAGTGGAGTGAGCCGCCCAGAAGCGCATCCGCCAGCTCGCGCGCATGCGCCGCACACGTTGTGCAGCTGCCGCATTCCGGGCATTTGCCGCAACCGGGGTCCGGCGTCCCCAGTTTGCTCGCCGCGCGAAAATATTCCGCGGCTTTCTCCGTCCGGCCCATTTCTATCTGCAAATTACCCATCATTAATTGAAAAATCGGATTTTTTGGGTAGCGCGCCACCAGAGGCTCCGCCACCGCAATCGCCTTTTCATACTCCAGATCGTACGTGCGCAGGTTTTTCGCCAGGTAGAAACGCATTTCCACCGGCACCAGCACGCCATGTTCGATCGCCGTTCGCATCTGCTCGATCCCCTCTTTTTTGTTTCCTCCTGGAATCCCCATGAAGATGCGCAGAAATTTCACGATGCCCGGAAGCGAATCCACGTAGTCGTTGTAGAGCCCCAGGCCGCCCGTCGCGTCCGCCATCTGCGGATCCAGCTCCAGAGCGCGCAGGAATTCCGCGCGCGCCGCCACGCCCGCATGCGCCACCGCGCGATTTTCTCCGCGCAAAGCGTCCATGCGCGCGCGCAACGCCCACCCCAATCCGGCGTAAAGATGCATTTCCGCCGTGTCCGATTTCGCCAGCTGCTCCTGCGCCAGCCGCGTGATCTTGTCCGTCAACGCGAGATATTCCTCATCCCCCGGCCGCTTGCCTCGCTTCCAGGCGTCCACCATTCCGTATTTCACCTGCGAATCCGCGCAGTAGATCTTCCACCACAGCGCCTCGCCTTCCAGCAGATACCCCAGCGGATTTTCCGGTTGCGCCTGCTCCAGTCCGTGCAGAATCGCGATCGCTCCGTCGAAATCCCCCGAGTACATCGTCTCCATCGCTTGCGTGGCCTCTGGCGGCAGGACCAGCTTTTCCCCCGCCCGCGCCGGCAGCGCACCCAAAAGGCCAAGCAGCAGCAGCCCGCAAAAAACGTGCCGCCACGCGCGCCGCAAAAATGTTCCGCTCAAATTCATTTCACTCTCTTCAGCCAGCCCACCAGCCAGGCCGCGGTAACGTACATCACGAAACATTCCAGCGCAAACGGCAGAAACCCCAGAAATCCCGGCGCGGGCATCTCGAATATCTTCCATCCCTGAAACATCGGAAATATGTAATGCCATTTCGCCGCCGCCCAGTAATTCCAGAATTCCCACAACCATCCGCAGATCCATCCCGCCAGCACGAACCCGTAAACCCGCCGTCGGAATCCTTCTGCAAGATCACCCAGAAACGACGGCAATCCCAGCCGCCGGTTGATCGGATCCAGAAACAATAGAAATCCCACCCACACCAGCGCAAAAAGATGTGCCGCCAGCCGCTGCGGCAGCGCCAGCGGAATAATCAGGCACGCCGCGCCCGAAATGATCAGCGCGTTTTCCGCGGCCCGCGAAATTTTCCACGGCTCGCCGGGCAAAGCAGGCAGCAGCGCCTGCACCAGGTCAGACGTCTCGAATATCGCCGGCGTGATCGTCGCGAACGACCATCCATAACCGAGCAGTGCCGCCGGCCATCCCAGCGGCACGCCCCCGTAAACCCAATTCTGCAGCCGCAGGTTGTACGCTTCGAAAATCAGCCAAAGCGGGATCGAAAGCAGCGCCATCCGCGCCACCACCACCGGCGCATCATTCATTCGCGAACGATTCGTCAGCGCCAGCACCGCCGCGTCCGCGATCAGAATGTACGCGCTCCACGCGATGGGCGTGAAATATGTCGCCACCGGCTCCACGTGCGCGAATAGCAAAACCTCCGCGCAAACCAATGTCATCCACCCGAGCCAGCCATAGCCGGGAAACGCCCGCCGCCGCCGCGCCAGAAAATATCCGATCACCAGCAGCAACACCGTCGCCGCGGTGATCGCTACTCCCAGCACCGTGGCGAAAGGCGCAACGAGCGACATCTCGGATGAGCGGGTAGTTGGCATCTGTGTGTTGTCGTGAGTGTGTCGCGCTTGCTTAGAAACTTAAGAGTCTTTGTGGGTCGTGGTTTTCGCGGTTTGTGCGTCCCGACGCGTCGGTTGAGCAGCCACGACTCAAGACCTGCAAACCGCATCGCTTTTTTACCCTTTGTGCAAAAAGTAAAGCGATTGTCATCCCGAGCGAAGCGAGGGATCTGCTTTTCGCTCTAATTCTCAGAAAAAAGCAGATTCCTCGGGCGAAATTCACCCTCGGAATGACAATTTGGTTGCGTTCCCGCAAACTGCTTTGCCGCTGAAGCCCCGATCCGGAAACATCACAGAGACTCTCTCGCCCACCATGTTATCCCAGTCCTTCGCAGTTTTCGGACAGCCCCGCGCGCCTTTCTTGCTATTCTGGCCTTCCTTTCACGCGCCCAACAAATGCCCGAACCCGAAAAACTCGAACGCGGCCTCGGCCTCATCGAAGCCACCTCCCTGAACATGACGTTCATGGTCGGCATCGGCCCCTTCATCGTCATTCCTTTCATCATTCGCGCCATGGGCGGCCCGCAATGCATCCTCGCATGGGTGCTCGGAGCCGTCCTTGCCGTCCTCGACGGCTGCGTCTGGGCCGAGCTCGGCGCCGCCATGCCCCAGGCCGGCGGCAGTTACGTCTTTCTGCGTGAATCCTACGGCGCGAATCGCCTCGGACGCCTGATGTCGTTCCTCTACATCTGGCAAACCCTGTTCCAGGCGCCGCTCAGCATTTCTTCCGGCGCTCTTGGCTTTGCCGATTACTCCAAATATCTCACCGTAAAAATTCCCGGCGTCGCCGCCTGGTTCAACGCGCACGCCAAAGATGCCGGTCGCATCTTCGCCGATTACGATCGCGCGATAGCTGTCCTGCTGATCGTCGTCGCCGTCGCGCTCCTCTATCGCCGCATCACCGAGATCGGCAAAATTTCCACGGTGCTTTGGGTGATCGTCCTGGGCACGATTCTCTGGCTCATCTACGGCGGTGCCACTCACTTCAACGCCGCCAACGTCTTCGCCTACCCGCCCGGAACCTGGAATCTCTCCTGGATTTTCTTCGCGGGCCTGGGCCACGCGTCCGTGCAGACGGTTTACAGCTATCTCGGCTATTACAACGTCTGCAATCTCGGCGGCGAGATGAAAAACCCCGGCAAAAATATTCCGCGCGCGATTTTCATTTCGATTTTCGGCATCGCTATCCTCTATTTCCTCATGCAGACTAGCATCCTGAGCGTCATTCCCTGGCGCGAAGCGCAAAATTCGCCTTTTGTAGTGAGCCTGTTCGTCGAGCGCGCCTTCGGCATGCATTGGGCCACTCTCGCCACCGCCCTGATTCTCGTCGTGGCGTTCGGCTCCATTTTTTCCGCCACGCTCGGCTATTCGCGCGTGCCCTACGCCGCCGCGCTCGACGGCAATTTTTTCTCCGCCTTCGCGCGCGTCCACCCCACCAAGCGCTTTCCGTACATTTCGCTCCTCGCCCTCGGCGCCACCTCCATCGTGATTTGCCTCCTTTTCAGTCTTTTCTCCGTGATTCGCGCCATCCTGGCCATGCGTTGCCTCATCCAATTCGTCGGCCAGGCGCTCGGCCTGCTCATCCTGCATCGTCGCTGGAAAGCGGACCACTGGCCTTTCCGCATGTGGCTTTATCCCGTGCCCGTCGTGCTCGCGATTGCCGGCTGGATCGCTATTTTCATCTCCACGGGACGCAGGCCGATGTTGGCCTCGCTTGCAGCCATGCTCGCGGGTATTCTGGTGTACTTGGGACGCGCGCGCATCCTGCGCCAGTGGCCCTTCCAGGAGGCCGGCTCTTGAATTGGCTCGTTAAAAGAAAATCTGCGCACTCGCGCATCACCAGGCGCCGCATCACAGGAAAGATCATGCGAAGTTTTCTTGCCATGCTCTCCGCGGTTTTCTCTTTCGCCGGTGTAGCCCGGCCCGTCCGCGCGCAATCGCTCCCCGAAACGGTCGAAGCCATCAATAAATCGCGCGTCACCACCCGCATTCTTTTCATCACCGCGCATCCCGATGACGAATGGTCCAGCCTGCTCGCCTATCTCTCCCACGGACGCGATGCCGACGTCGCCCTCCTCACCATCACTCGCGGTCAGGGCGGCCAGAACGCCATCGGCCCCGAACAGGACGGCGAACTCGGCGTCATCCGCACCTCCGAGCTTCTCGCCGCGGGAAAATATTACGGCGTGCATCAATATTTCACCCGTGCCCTCGATACCGGCTACGTCAAGACTCCCGAGCAGGCCATGAAAGTCTGGGACGGCCTGGCCCTCGAAGATATGGTCCGCGTCATCCGCACTTTTCGCCCGGACGTCGTCATCAACGGCTGGGGTGGCGTTCATTCCGGCCACGGCCATCACCAGGCCAGCGGAATTCTCACGCCGCAAGCGGTCGCGGCCGCCGCCGATCCTGAAATGTATCCGGAACAAATCGCGGAAGGCCTCACGCCTTGGAAAGTAACCTTGGAAACTCGCCTCGCGCGCGATGGCAGCACCGCCGGCGCGGTGGAATTGCCTGTCAATGAAGTTTCGCCGCTCTGGGGCAAAAGCTACGTCGAAATCGGCATGGAAGGCCACGCGCAGCATCGTTCGCAGGGCACTCCCGCGTTTTTCGGCAACGCGTTTTTTCGCCGTCCCATCTACCTCGTCAAGGAAAACGAAAAAGGTCCGGCTGGCTCATTTGACAAAAATTTGCTGGGCGAGTCCTTGCCCTCGCTCGCGAGTCGCTTTCCCAGCCTGCAGCAGACCTTGGCTCCCGCGCTCGCTTCCGCCGATCGGCATCTTGCTGCCGCCGCCAAATCCGCTCTCGATCTCGACCGCGCCTCCGCCGCAAATTCCCTCGCCGCGGCCGGAAAAGAAATTGCCGCGCTCCGCGAGCAACTCGCCAGGCAATCCGGCGAAGAAGCAAAATCCGCGCTCTGGGAACTGGACGGCGTGAAAGACCGCATCAATCTTGCTCTCGCCGACGACATCGCCATCCCCTTCGAAGCCCGCTCCAGCCGTCACGAACTCGTCGCTGGCGAAAATTTCTCCGTGGACGTCGTCGTTTCCGGCGAACCTGCCGTTCAGGCAAAATGGACTCTCAACGCCTCGAGCTTCATCGTGCCCGGCGGCTGGCACGTCACTCCCGCCGAATCCAAAGAATCCGGCGCCAGCCGCTTCGACATCGCCATTCCCGCCGGCGCCAAACCACCTGCGCGTCCCGGCGATGTGATCCTCCCGTTTCCGCCTCCGCTCGTGCGCCTCGCGCTTCCGGTGAACCTCG
Organism: uncultured Acidobacteriota bacterium; assembly: GCA_963804655.1. Lineage (GTDB taxonomy): Bacteria > Acidobacteriota > Terriglobia > Acidiferrales > UBA7541 > Palsa-295. The sequence goes on from CAWDRE010000011.1 coordinate 247,428, forward strand.
CCGGCTATGAATTCGCCATCGAACGCCCGGTAAATTCCGTCGAAGCCACCACCACCGGGATTCTCACGTATCCACTCGAATTGGTCCCGGCCGTCACCATCACCGTCGAGCCGAAACAAATCATGGTCCCCGAAAAACGCGCCGCCAATCCCGTGAAACTCTTCGCGCGCGTGCGCTATCACGGCACAAAAAACGTGCAAGTCTCCGTCGCGCTCGACCCTCCCAAGGACTGGACCGTGCAGCTGCCAAACGTCAACGGCCCGCTGGAATTTTCCGGCGCCGGCGACCAGTTGGTGCAATTTATAGTCACGCCCCCGGCGGGGATTCCCGCGGGCGCCTACACCCTGCATCCCACGGCGCGCATCGGCGACGAAACCTTCACCACCTCCCTCGCTCCGATTCCCACTCTCCCCACGCGCGATTGGAGCGAACCCGCCGACGCCAAAGTCCACATCCTCAATTTGATCGTCCCCGCCGGCCTGCGCGTCGGTTACATTGCCGCGGACAACGATCCCTTGCCGGAAATTCTTCGCCAGCTCGGCATCCGCGTGGATTTGCTCGATGACGCCGCCCTCGCCTTTGGCGATCTCAGCCAGTACGACGCCATCACCGTCGGCATTCGCGCCTACGAGTTGCGTCCAGACTTGCTGCGCGCGAATCCTCGCCTGCTGAACTACGTCGAACGCGGCGGCACCCTCCTTGTCCAATATCAGCGCGACTTCGCCTGGAATTCGGAACTCCCCGCGCCCTTCCAAGCCACCATGCCCGAACAAACTTCGCGCGTCACCGACGCAAATTCCCCGGTAACTTTTCTCGCGCCCGATAGTCCGTTGCTGAATTCGCCGAACAAAATTTCGCAGGCCGATTTTCAAGGCTGGGTTCAGGAGCGCGGCCTCTATTTCTGGGGCACATTCGATTCGAAATACACGCCCGTGCTGGGACTCACCGACCCGGGCGAACCGGAAACCAAAGGCTCCCTGGTTTACGCTCGCGACGGCCAAGGCCTCTACATCTACACAGGTCTATCCTTTTTCCGCGAGCTCCCGGCAGGCGTCCCCGGCGCCTATCGCCTGTTCGTGAACCTGCTGAGCCAGACGATCCATAGCGCCGCGTCACAAAATTGACCGCCGTTCAGCTTTTGTAGCGGCGCACGGAAACGATACAGAACGTGACCGAAACTTCCCATCTCGCCACCACCGCTCACGCGGACGTAATCGTCCCGCGCATGCTACCCATCCCCGAAGGCTGGTTCCTCATGGGCAGCCCCGCAGGCCAGGACAACGAGCAACCCGTCCATCGCGTCTGGATAGACGCCTTCGAACTCGCCGAATGTCAGGTCACCAACGCAGAGTACGCAAAATTCCTGCGCGCCACGAACCATCGCCAGCCTCTCCACTGGAACGACGCCAACTTTTCCGGCCCGCAGCAGCCGGTGGTCGCCCCCTCCTGGTTCGACGCAGGAGCCTATTGCGAATGGCTGAATGAAACGTGCGGCCAAAAATGCGCGGAAACTATAAGACGTGTCTTTCGTTTACCCACCGAAGCCGAATGGGAACGCGCCGCCCGCGCCGGCCAGGAACAAAAACAATTCCCCTGGGGCGACGAACCTCCCGAGACCTTGCCCAGCTACTCAACGAGATGGAAAACCGGGCCCGAGCCCGTCGGCCAAGCCGAACGCAACGCCTACGGCCTCTGTGACATCGGAGCCAATGTCCACGAATGGTGCTCCGACTGGTTCGACGCTGATTACTACCGCGTTTCCCCCGAACGCAACCCGCCAGGCCCGGCTGAAGGAACCCGCCGCAGCTCCCGCGGCGGCTCCTGGCGCCATTACACCAAAGTCTCGCGCTGCGCCGCCCGCTCCAGCATCCCTCCGGAATTTCAATACGCAGACTACGGCTTCAGAATCGCGCGCACCATCACGAAGTAGCGACAACCGCCCGCGGCAGCATCGCTGGATAGGATGTTTTGCCTCAGGGCACCGCTTAACGGCTCGCACAAAAAGTAAAGCGGGAGTCATCCCGAGCGCAGCGAGGGATCTGCTTTTCGCTCGAACGCTGAGAAAAACGCAAATTCCTCGCGACGACTTCGCCCTCGGAATCACTGACGGTGAAAGGTGTGATATTGCGGCAGCGCGGCGCCCAATCTAGAAATTCTTGAATCCCTGAAACAACCAAACCCCCGCCGCGGCCAATAGCAGCACGATCGAAAGTATCATCAGCACCTTGATCGGCTTCGAGAGTTTCTCGATGCGCGCCACAATCTCGCGCTGCTCGCTGGCCATCGAGTCGCCGGCCTTATCGAGAAATATCTGGTCGTCTTCGTGAATCTCCAGCGTGCCGCGATACGCCAGCAACGCAATCAGCGCGGCAGTCACCACTCCCCAGACGATCAGCACTCCCAAAAGCGGTCCTTCGATACTTTCCATCGGTGCCTCCCCGCCCGCCGGCCGCGAAGACTTCCCGAACGTGAAAATGGCCCGTGCGGGCCCGCATATTTAGCTGGGTTTCGGGGGATTATAGCACCGCGGCAGCCCGCGATTTCAAGCAGTAAGCCGGTCGTCTGGAAATTGAATCCCCCAGAAGTTGCGCGTGGGGTATAGCATCTCGAGGCCTAACTCGAATACGCCCTGGTCCTTAGAATTATTAATCCGAATCACCCGAAATTCCTGCACTTCCTGCGACACTCCGTTCAACACTTCCAGCCGCGTCCCCAGCGCCGGCTCCAAAGGCGCCCGCACCAGCGCTCCGCAACGGCTCACCGCGATCGCTTCCGCCAGCGTAACCATCGGTTCCCCGTCCATACTGTTACTGAAAAGCTGCACAGGGATGCGTATGAATACGCGCGCAAACCGCCGTCGCTCCAGCATCGCGCGGGTCGTCGCCATGGTTTCGCCTCCTATTCTCCGCGGCCCCAGCGCCTCACTGTAGTGCCATCCAGCAACCCCGGTCAAGCCGTCATGCCGCCCCCGTTGCTAAGTTGACTAACCGCCGCCAGCCCTGCCCCGAGCATCCACCACCCCACGCCGCCCCCTTCGTTGACAAACCTCCACCCACGCGTCAATATACTTCAGCCTCGTTTTTTTGCCAGCAAATTGCCCGAGTGGCGGAATTGGCAGACGCGCTAGCTTCAGGAGCTAGTTCTCGCAAGGGAGTGGAGGTTCGAGTCCTCTCTCGGGCACCATTGATTCTTCGTAACTTACGCTGAAATCGACGATCCGTAAGTCGTGGCGTAATTCTCGCCGGTGGCACTTCTGGTGGCACCTGGTTTGCCGCTTTTTCGGTTGTCGTTGACGCTGCGACGCCGACCAAACGTTCCACTGCATTCCGCAGATGATCTTCCCCAAGATGGGAGTAACGCAATGTTGTTTCAATTCGCTTGTGGCCCATCAGCACCTGCACGGCCCGCAGCGGCACGCCAGCCATCACGAGACGACTCGCGAAGGTATGCCGGAGGTCGTGCCAGTGAAAATTTGAAATCTTCGCTTTTGCAGTGACTTCCTCAAACCACTGTCTTGAATATCTCTTTCGCGAGTTATCCAAGCCCGGGCACACATAACCCGGTTCGCGCGAGCGCTCTTTCAATTTGAGCAGCGCAGCACGGGCGGTCGAGTTGGTCTGAATGTAGCGAGCCTCCCCGTGTTTGCTGCGGGGAATCCTGATAACGCCGTTCGAGAAGTCAATATCCTGCCAGCGCAACTGGTACTGTTCTCCTCGGCGCATACCGGTGTGCAGAGCTAGATCGAACTCTGCTTCACGCTCTGGATAGAGCTCCCGAATCGTTTCTCGGACGGCCAGCTCTTCCCGTTCTTCCAGGAAGCGTACGCGTTCGTTATTTTCCTTGCGCCGTTTCACCGTCCGCACGGGATTGATCGAGAGCTTGCCGTTGCGGATGGCAAGGGAGTAGATGAGGCTCAGCAGCGTACGATAGCGGTTCAACGTTGCGGGCTTCAGACCGATGTCGGCAAGCGTGGTCAACTTTCGCTCGATGTCTTGAGGCGTTATCTCCTCCGCCGAGCGGCCTCGGAACCAAGCGAGAATGGTCTCCATCTTCCAACCGTCAATTCGATAAGCCTCCTCGACCTTGGTCGCTTTCGAATACTCGAGCGTGTCCTTGGCGATCTCGGCGAACGGCACGACACGCCGCCGCAACTTCTCGGGCAGTTTTACGCCTTCAAGGATCTGCTGCTTGCGCTTCCGGTACAGCTGGATTGCGGCGCTCTTTGTGCCGGCTTTCTCGCGGCGTCTTCGTCCGGTCTGGTCGAAGTAGCAAATCCACCATTCTCCCGATCCGGGCACTTTTTCAAAGATTCCACGCTGTTTCATAATGGTCGTCATGTCTTCTTTGGGGGCCGGCCCGCCCCGGACACCAGGGCCCATTTTCGGAAGGTCTTGGTGTCGTATTTCCTAGCTCGGGCCTTCCCGCCTTTCTGTCCTATCTTTCGCAAAAACTCTAACACTTCGTCCGGCGCCTTGGGCTTGCCCATGCCGGACAGTTTATAAACTGCCTGCTAGATTATCAAACAGTTTGTGTGGGGTGGTCGTTTCGAAAGAAGCTTTCCAACGAACCGCGCGGTATGAGTACTCGCCGCCCCAAACGACGCACCGGAAGCTCCTTAAGAGCAATGAGGCGATCGATAGTGCGTAAGCTGATGCCGAGCATCTGGGCTGCTTCTTGTTTGCTCAGAGCTATGGTTCCAGTGTTTCGTTCTTTGACTGCTGTATCCGTTTCCATCGTTCCTTCCTCCCGTTGTTGTTCCACCGGAGCTTGTGCACTGCCCTCCGAGGCGTCACACCGCTGCCAGCGGAGCCATTAATCAGAACCTATGCTCGGCCTCTGCTGAATCCTCTGGTCGGGAATTCGATTGTGCACCCCTCGCGTTTAGCTCGGCTTGCGCCTTAGCCACGGTGCGGTGCGCGTAGTCCTGCGGGTCGTACTTATCGTCCGCGCGAAAGTCGGCGATGTTGCGGATCACCTCCTGGGGATCGACGCCCCGCGAGAGAGCGCGCTTGGCGTAGGCCCAGTCCCGCTCGGACTGACTACGCTGGCCGGGCGCGAGCGTGCGGACTTGATGTCCATCGCCAGTATGCCGGGATGCCTCCAGATATCCTTCCTCGATTGTGAAGTCGCCCAAGGCGTAGACGGTATCGGTTTCGTGATGGGCGCGAACGATGAATTCTTCCGATAGCTTGCGGTTGGCGAAGCCGGGCAGTCGAAGCACCCGCGTCGAGTCGGTTGCCGCGGGATCGCCGCCAAACTCGCTCGCCAGGCCGCGGAGCAGCGCTTCGGCCTGGTCCTGACTCACTCCTACTATTTTCCAGACGACCTGATGCTTGCCGGGTGAAGTATCGAGAACAAAGTTGGGCGGTGGAACCTCGGTTGAAGTTCGGATCGCCTCGAGAGACTGGTCGGCGTTTCTGTCGAGGTCGAGGTATACGCTGCGAATATCCTTTATATTGGCTTTGACGCGGCTCAGGGCGTCGTCCTTGACGGGATTCATCCCAACAAAAACATCGGAGCCCGCGGCGTTTTGATTGGCGAGCCAGCTCTGGAACTCGGTGCCGGCTACTGTTTCGGCCCGGGCGATCCTCTGAATCGCTTTCCCCGTCGCGCGATTGCGTACGAGAACTGCTATGTTTTCCGCCGGATCGAAGAGATCCAGTATGTACTCGGAAGCTGTGAGAGATTTGGGTTCGAAATCGCTCGCTGTACTCATACCTGCTCCCGCGTCGCAAGAAACACGGCTCCGTAGTCGAACAGGTCGGCATCGGGATCATACCCGTTGATTTCCAGGATTTCGGAAACATAGCGGCGGCCGGGTCTTCTCTCGACATGCACGACAACATTGAGCGAGTCGGCAATGTTGGTCTTGATCGCTCTATAAGGCAGGTCCACGCCACTCTGCAAAACGCAACTGGTGAAACGAGCCAGGCCCTGTCTTGCCGAGTTCGCGTGGATTGTGGACAGGGTTCCAGAGTGCCCGGTGTTCAAGAGCTGCAGAAGATCGAAGGCTTCACCGCCCCGAATTTCTCCCAGCAGGATCCGATCCGGGCGGTGGCGGAGCGAGGCTTTTAGAAGGTCTCGGATCGACACGGCGGCGAGGCCGTTCTGTTCGTGGCGCGCTTCAAACCGTACCAGGTTTTGCTGGTCGAGGTGAATCTCGGCGGTGTCCTCGATCACCAGCGTGCGCTCCTCGGGCGGGATGAATTTTCCAAGGATCGACAAGAGCGTCGATTTTCCCGTCCCTGTGCCGCCACTGATCAGGATGTTTTTTCGAGTAAGAACATAGTCTTCGAGGCGGTTCGCTACCGCGCGGCCGAGTGTCCCTGCCGCGATCAAATCATCCATCTGAAAATGGCGCGTGTTGAACTTCCGGATGGTGAGAGTCACACCGCCCAGACTGCACGGCGGGATGACCGCGGCGACACGGCTGCCGTCCGGGAGCCGCGAATCGAGAATGGGTTTCGATTCCGAGATGTCGTCGCCGAGGCGGCGGGCGATGTTCTTGACGGCGACCATCAGAGCTCGCTCGCCGATCGTCACGTTGGGCACGGGCTCGAGAAACCCGTTTCGCTCGATGAACACCCGCTCGGACCCGTTGACCATCACTTCGCTAATCGAGCCGTCGAGAATCAGGTGTTCGATGGGCTTCAGGAACGGCAGAATCATTTCGAATCCGTTCATCACAGAGCTCCTTCGGCGAGCTGCTGGAAGTACGACTTATTGGGGTCGTTGTAATAGGGCTTGAGGTAGCAGAACGTCGGGGGCGAAGAATTCAGCCCGTCGTAGGCGATGGTGATGGATTGCGCGCTGCGCAATTCGGTGAAGGATTTCATGTCAAACCGGTAGTCGGTCTGCGTGTTGTAGCTTTTGGAAGCGACGAGGTTGGCTTTGTGAGATAGCGCTTTGCCGGTGAGCCAGCTCACCTTGGCATCGTGACCGCTTTCCGACAAGCTGTAGCTCACCTTGAGCTGGTCTTCCCGCCCGCACAGTACGCTCGCCGAGTGCGCGGAGAAATCATCCGACAGCGCGAGAAAAATCTTGGTGCGAAAGGTTTGCAGCAGCGTGCGCCAGCCGTCGCCTGAAAGCGCGGATTTGAGCGAGCTGATGCTTTGCGTGGCGATAATGGGAATGCACTTGGGCTGGCGAGAGAGGCTGAAGAATTTCTCATCGCCAATCGGTTCGCTTTCACCGACCGTGGCGAAGTGCTGATATTCATCGCACAGGAACAGAACCTGGCGAAAATAGTCGTTGGGGTGGGCTTCCATCCGGGGCACGCGGTTCAGCACGGAGCGCTGGAAATCGAGCTTCATCATCACGCCGAGAGCTTTCGCGAGACCCGCGTTCATTCCGATAGGAAAGTTCAGAGCGCAAATCGCGCCCCGCTCAATCAACCAACTGAAGGATGGTAAGGGCTTGCCGAAGCGATGATTGATATTCCCCCCGGAGTCGTAGCATTCCTTGGGTGGGCAAAAGACCTTTTTGACTTTCGGATTGTCGTCGAAGAGTGAGAGAAAGACGGAAATTCCCTCGACGATGGAAGTGCGGAGCTTTGGTTCGATTCTCTTCCAGTCGTCTTTGAACCAGCGTTCGACCGCGTCAAGTTGTGCGACTTTTTCGGGATCGCCCTGGTCACGGTCTAGGACCGTCAGAGCTTCCGATCGAATGCCTCTCCTTTTGAGCGCGTCGCGAAGTTCCGGCGTTGCGGCCGCAAGGTACCGGTCTTTCGCAGCGTCGAGAACCAAACCGAGCCCTGTGATGTCGTCAGGGTGCTCGCTGTACACCTTCCTCGTCACGGCTACGTAGTGGCGTCCCTGAACGATCTGCTTCGCCTCCTCGATGCGCTCGGCGAGAAGCGACGGGGAGATGGCGCATTCGTAGACATCGAACAGGGTGACATAGTCGTAGGCGACCTTGTGAAGCAGAATGATAAATTTCACCAGGTTCGTATAGGCCTGCTGCCAGAACGGTTCCTTGCTGCGGCCGTAAAGATTGTTGAGCAGAGAAGCGATGTTGTAGGCCAGAGCGTAGGCATCGAGGTCATTGTGTAGTGGGTTGTAGCGATATTCGGAATCGAGACCGATTTCGATGTAATCCTCGGACCGGCCATGACGGTCGAGGATGTCTTTGACCTTGCGGCAAAAGTCCCCTTTGACTTCCAAAATCAAACCGCCGATCCGCTTCTGTTTGTCACGGGCTTTGTAAGCAAGAATCTGTTCCGCAAAGGGGAACATGCAGCAACTGGTTTTCCCGCTGCCCACGGCGCCAAAGACCGCGGTTCCCGTAAACAATCCGCGCTCCGGAATGGTGAGCCAATAGGGGTCCTTGGCGGGTTCCGGTTTGCGCGGATTGTGCACTTCTCCGATGACCAGGAATAGATCGTCTCTGGTGGATGGATCGGGATAGAGAGGTAGGCGCCCCGGTTCGATTCGGCGGTGGGCTTTGAGTGTGAAGATGTACAGACCCGAGAGCACGGTGGAATAGGCCCAGTACGGAGTCGTGAACAGGAACGTGTAGTAGAGATACTTGAAGCTCAAGAAGGCTTGGGGCGCACGCACGGCAACGACGCGCAAGAAGATTTGGTCCTCGGGAAACGCGCGGGTGTAAAACAAAAATACTCCCGTGCCGATGGCCAGAATGGCCGCAAGGAAGGCACGCGATTCGAGCACTCGCTGCATCAGATTCTCGCTCGTCCGTCGACGGGCTGCGTCTTGTCCGGGCTGGGCTGTCCCGCGCGCCGTTCGCTGCGCCATTTGCGGTAATCGAGGTCCCGCCAAAGTACTTTCTTCAGGACGGCATTAATGACATGATCCGCGCTGCTCTCGATGAACCGCGCGTAGTCCTCGAGCAACTCGTTCACGGGTTGTTCGAGCCTGACTTCCCGAGCCATCATTTCTGGTGCTTTCTTAACGATCGGCATCGTGTTTCTCCTTAGTTGGTTCGTGTTTGGTCCGAAAAGTTCTTCACCGTGGAAAAACCCGGCACGACGCTTCGTGCCGGACGGCGGGAGCGACCCCACGACACTTTTTGGGCGGCGAAAGCCGAAAAAGTGGGGTCGCTCTCCCGCCCGATTTTGCATTTTTCCCACGGTGAGTTTTCTCGCCCTTGTTTTTGTATTTCTCCGGCATGCAAGAACTTCGAACGGCATCCGGGTGAAGTCTCGGCAATCGCGAAGGTGCAGGGCGAATTTGTAACCACTTCACTTGACCCCCATCAGTTCCTCTCCCGGAACCGGCAAAGGACAGCGCTTCGCGGTTCCGAAGGCGATCGAGTGCTCGCGATCATTCCTGTCCAGCCGCTCCCGGATGGCCGCTGCGCTAACCAGCCCCATGCGCCAGCCGCGATACAGGGCATCGAATATTTCGCCTTTGAACCGGCTGCGCGCCTGGTTGCGGAAGATCAGCTCGGCATCGGTCACCTCGGCGTAGCGCTTTTCGTTCCACAGTTTGCGCACGCAAAAATAGCGCAGCAGCTCCTCGGCGATGTCCGATTCAAGGGGAATCCGGACGACCGAGTCGAAGATTTCGCGGGCCCTCGCGAAGTAGGAATCGCTGCGGGAGATATACAGCATCCGGAACTCGGAAAGCTGCCGGAACAAGGGCAGGTAGGTCCCCAAGTGGTGCACGAAATCGGAAAACCCATTCGCGCCGTCATGAAGATAGGTAAAGGTCACCACAGGCGAGGGGGAGGCGAGAAACATCGGAAACTGGTCGACGAAGTAGCGAACGCTCGACCGTGCGCTGTTCCGACTGAGGTAGAGCCGGGCCGGGAGAAAGCTCTCGGTAATGCCCAGTTTCTCGCCGAAAAACGCGACCTTTTCCACTTCGGTTTCGAGGTACTCGTACTGCTGATGGGCCATCACAAAATCAAGGATGGCGATGCGCCGTTTGATGAATTCAATTTCATGGACGCGGCGATTGCGAAGGTTTTCTTTCTCGATCTGACGATAAAGGTGGCGCGAACAGAGATGGTAGATCGTTCCGCTCTTTGGATAGCGGTCGATGCGGGCGTGTTTGTGACGCTCAAGCTTGCTCCAAAAGACCGTAGTCCGCTTGCCCCAATGGACGCGCTGGAACGCGAGGAATTGACGGGCCACGAAATAACCCGAGTAGGTCGCTACGATGTAAAGCAACCGGGCCTCGTCCTCGGTGTAGCCGAAGGCTCCCAGGGCGTCAAGGTGCGAGCGCGCGATGTTCATAGCGTGAGGATTTCCCGGGTGAGTTCGCGCTCGTCCAGAATACGGCGCAGACGGGATGCGTCTTCGGCGCGGCCATAGATAGCGAAGCCGGCCCTGGCTTTTTCGGCGAGCGATCGCGGCCGGTATTCGCGGGTTGCGAGCTCGAGATCCACGCGTTGCAACATGAGTTCGGCGTCCTCGTATTCCAGGCGCATGTCCGGCACGGGGATCCTTCCGTTGACCATCGCGAGGCCATGCTTTTCGGCGACCGCTGCTTTGTGCTCGAAGTTGTCCTTTTCCGGATCCAGGAGAGCCAGATCCCGATTCAGATTCCGCTTGATTTCGTAGTCGAGGATGACGCGGACGGGGCGCCCTCCCGAGCGCTCGATGCGGGCGGCTTCCTTCTGATAGAGGCGATAGAGATCCGCATCGTGCATCGCCTCGCGCGACTTGAGCAAACCGTGGTAAATGGCTTGATCGTCGGGGAGCTGGCTGGTGCGCTTGAGGAGGCGGTGGCCGGCCTTGGTGAGGGTGACGACGCGCAGGGTTTTCTTGTGCGAGATTTCGAGGGTTTTTTCCGAAACCAGAGCCTCGCGCTTGAGGCGGCGAAGATCCCCCTCCATGCGCGCGCGATCCCCGCCGTAAGCGTATTGCACAAGGTCGTGCGCTCGGATCACGCGGAACTTGCCGATTTCTTTCATCGAGTGGATTTCGGAATCGCGCAGACGATAGGCGCGGTCGCGGACGTAGTAGTCGCGTTCGGCGGCGCTTTGTGCGTCACGCGGTTTCGCGAGCTCGCGAGTGTCGCTGGGTTCGCGAGGAGCGTTCGTTTCGGTTCTCGCTTTCTGATCGTCGCGCGGACGGGGAGGGAAGGATCTGTGAGGGCGCACCGAACGGTTTGCTGAGGGCTCGCGCGGGTCTTGCGGGTCGTAGGGAAACGCGTCGCGCGACATCAGGTCGTCTCCTCCTCGTTCATCGGCAGGGGCATGTCCACGTGGCCGACATGGAACTGCTTGTCGAGGTGCGAGAGCTTGCGCCCGGTGTTCTTGAGAAGGAATCGCCGGCTAACTGCGAGCGCCAGGCCAAACAGGTTCAGAAAAAGAACGGCGCCGAAGGCGAAAATCCAGGGGCCGTAGGCATGGAACACGACTGCCTTGTAGCGGGCCATAAATTTCAACTGATCGAGCAGCCAGAACCCGTAGGCCAGCAGCATCGCGATGGTGAACAGGAGAGCATTCGCAACCATCAATCGTTTCTCCATTTCGTTTGGGTTTGGCCTTCGAATCCCTGGTGCTTCCGGGAGCGGGCGGTAAGCGGGGCGAAAAGGAGGCCCTCGTGAGGGGCGCCGGTTCTTCGAGTGGCGCAGGTCAGTGAGTCGGGATGTGCTTGGCGCGGGGGCGAAAGCCTTTGCAGCGGGGCGGCGCTGGCGCTCCGAGCTTGGGCCGACGCTGCCCTGCGTCCGCCCGCTCCCTCTTCGGTTTGGACCGAAGCGTGGTCTCTCACTTGAACGCCTCATCTTCGCGGAAGTAGGTAATGGTCATTCCCAGGGGGTTGATGGGAATCAGTTCATTCGGAACCTGCGACTTGAACAGGAAGACAAAGTTCGCGGTGTAGAGGTCGCGCTTCAGCTCGCTATGGTCGGACGGAGAGTAATAGACCATATAGAAGTCGACGCGCGCGCGGAAGGGCGGCGTTTGCATCTCCTCGAGCGCCACCTTCTTGACCTCGACATCGATCTCGGGCGCTGCCGTATTCGTGAGGAATTTCTTGAGGATGTCGTTCTTGCGGTAGGCGTCGATAATACCGTCGGCCAGCTTGCCGTCCAGAAAATACAAAGCCTTCGAGAAATCGTCCTGAATCGTGTAGCGATTGCGACGGTAATAGAGGTTGCAAAACTCGGAGAGAAAATACTTCGCTTCGGCGTCCTGCGGCTGGTATTCGAGGTTGTGGTAGTTGATGGCTTCGGCGCGCCCGAGGTCGTCTATACGAATGACCAGGGGACGAAAATTCTGGAAGGTGCGAATCGTCTTCAAATCCACCAAGGCGAGGCCCGCGGCCACGAGCGAAACCAGCACCAGAGCAATCTTCAAATAGGTGTTGGTCACCATGGGATCCCCGTACTGTTCGAGGTAGAGCCGCTTGGCATCCTCGAAGCTCGCATCGCTCTTCATCCCAACACCCTGTCGAGGAGCGCCGCCGAAGATCCGCCCGCCGTGCCGCTAAAGATGTGATTGGTGAGCGCGGGGATTTTCAGCAGCACATAGATCGAAGCGAGAAAGGTAATAAAGAGGACTGGAAACCAGGCAATCAGCTCGACGGTCGAAAGCGTGCCGGCGGGCGGCAAGCGCAGCGCGCCGAGCATGAGGTTTCCGATGATGTACACGACGGCGGCCGCGATGACCTGGTAGAAGGCGTACTGAAGGAAACAACGGAACCATCCCCAGAACAGCCACTCCATCTTGGGAACGATGAAAAAAGGAACGAAGACCGGGCCGACAAGCACACAGACCGCCGTCGCGATGAACCCGTAGGCGATGACCACAATCGCGATCGCCTGCGCCGCGGCGAGCAGGATGGTTACAACCAAGTAGATCGCCGTTCCTAAAATGTCTCCCCAGCTGGGGGAATCCATGCGCGATTCAAAGTCCGCGACTTGGTTTACGACCGTCTGGAGTTGCGCTTGATCGATCTGGCTCGATAGATACTGTGCTTCGTCGGTGACGATATTATGGAAGCTCGTGCCGATGCCGGGGATGGGGGTGCTGTAGTAATTCACCATGGCGAAACCAAAGCTGATGGTGAGGAGCAGGCTCGCGAAATGATCGAAGTGGAAGGCGGGCCGACCGGAAGCGGAAGCAAGAGCGGATTTGATTCCAAACCAAGCCACCAGGATGGTGGCAAAGGAGCGGAAAAGATTCTGGCCCATGGAGTCGAAGAAACCGAGGTTCTGGGTAAGCAAGGTGTTGATGGCCTGGAAGATAAACTGCAGAAGGTCGGTTTGCACTGCCGTCGGCTCCTTCGACGCCTGGGCGTCTTGATCCGCCCGTTAGGGCATGCGGAAATTTTGTAGTGAATTCGTGATGGTTCCGGTGACTTGGGCCATGTTGCTACCGAGAGTCGCGTCGCGTCCGATGTCAATGTTGATGGCATTGGTGGTCTGATCACGCTGTTGTTTCGCGAGGATGGTCTGTTGTTCCAAAAGCGAGGCGAGCAGCTTGTTCGAATCCTGCAGGGTGCGCAGGGTAAGGACGCCCGCGGCATTGATCTTGTTGAGAACGGACACTTCGCTGTTGAGACCTGCGTCGCCCGAGAAAGAATCCTGTTCGAGATTGCCGATTTGCGTTTGGATACCGTCGGCGGTGCCGCGAATCGCGCCGATAGTCGCCATGGCATTGATATTGGCGCCGTCGGCGAGTTCGACCGACGCGTACTGGGATTGCACGCGGCCCAGTTCGAGCGGGCCCATACCGGAGAGCTCGTACGAACTGTACGGGGCGAGCTGGCTTGTGGACTGGAGATAGCCGGTGTTTATATTGGGAAGGACGCCTGTGTTGATGCCGTTAATCCAGGAGACCGTGTTGCCGAAGGTGTTCAGCGAGGTCACCTTGCGCCATTGCGAGAACAAAGCGCGATAGCGGGCGGGCATGTTCTTGACGAACTGCGCCATTTGCAAGGCGAGATTGAGTTGTCCGGTGATTTTGGCGTAGCTCTTCTGCAGTTCAATCAGGTGTTGCTGGAGCTGGTAGTAGCGGAGCAGCGCGTTGTGGTAGTTGGTTGGGTCAAAAACGACGCCGTTCCCGAATTGCGCGGTGGCGGTGCCCACTCCCAATCCCAAAACGAGCAAGCAAATCAGAATCTTCCTCTTCATAAATCCTTCTCTCCTTTTCGCGCCTACTACAAATCGGAAGGCATCTGGTGGTTGTTGTAATCGGGCAACGCGAGATCGCCCGAAAGGTAGACCTTCACGCGATGCCCTTCCCGGATCGTGACCGTGGGCATGATGTTCAAAAACTTGTCCAGGATCTGCGCCGAAGACTGGGCCGTGCCTTGCGCGAATCCCTGGCGCATCAAGTCGGAACCCGATGCGTTAAGTGAGCCCGCGGTTCCGCCTTCGGCAACCGCTCCGAGGCCGCCGATCGCGAGCGAAACCCCGAAAATGCGGAGGTAGTGGTTGTTGACCTGGTCCCGCAATCCGGTATCGCCGATTTGGTTGAGCCCCTTGAATTGGTCGAGGCTCACGGAATAGCCGTCGGGCATGAGCACGCGGTGGAACACGACCGCCAGACGAGTCTGGCCGAAGGTGTCGACTTTCTTTGTTTCCCCAAGAAGTTTCGAGCCAGCCGGGATCAGCAAGTGCTGGCGGTCGTTCGAATAGACGTCGGTTGAGAGCAGGCACTGGACGGGACCGCCAAAGCCACCGTCGAGCCGATTGATCAAAACAGTTTCCAGAATGGTTCCTTCAAACAGCAGGTAGGTTTTTCCTGCCGCCGCATTGGCCGCGCCGGCCGCAACGGCGGCAGGATTTTTCGGTTCCTCCTTTCGAGCATCGAGTTTTTCCGCGGAATCGTTGTGCGGCGGTCCCACCGGAACCAGATTCGATTGCATTTCCTTCAATAACTGCGTCTCCTGAGGCGTCTCGGCCGGGGGCGCTGCGGAACTCGGAGCGGATGTCTCAGCCAGCGGCGTCGGAGCCGCCGGAGTCTTGCGGTAACTCAGCGCGACATTCGACGCAAACAGGGACACATAGGCACGTCTGTTGCGTTCGGCTTGAATGGGATCCTCATGCGGCTCTTCGCCCGAAGGAGTTGCGCCGGATGGTTGCGATGGCGGTGAATCTTGCGGGCCGTCGAGCAAGCGAGTCTGCTGAGCCAGAGCGCTTTGCGCGACCAGCTGCTGCCGCTGCAGTTCCTCGATGCGGCTCTGCAGCTCGGCAATCTTGGTTTCGTTGACTTCCAAGGGTGGCGCGACGGGAGCCGCGGACGACGCGGACCGTGCGGGCTGCGGTTTCTTTCCGCCCGTAAGCCACATGATCGCGACCATGAGAAACGCGAGGCCCACCAGGAGCCAGGACTGCACGTTCTTGGGTAGGAGCCCTTCGGGTTTGGGCGCTTTGTCTTGAACCTGCGGCGTCTCAAGCATGGCGCGCCTCTCAATTTGCGGCAGCGCGCCGCGCGAAGGTGAACTTTCGCTTGCCCACGGCGAGGTAGCCCGCATCGATAATCTTCGGGGCGATGTACGCCCCGTTCTCAAGCTGGAAAGGGATCAGGTTGGGCTTGCCGTCCTTGACTTCGTAAAGAGCCGGTTTTTCGCGCGCGGCCGAGCGGACGTAGGTGAAGCGGTCGTCGTGATAGATCGCCGAGACTAAGAAAGGCTCCCGCGCGGCCTTCGCGTCGAATGCATAATCGAAGACAAGTTTCGCGGCATAGTCCGCGCGAAAGCGATTGACCTCGTCGGCCACGCGGGCCTCGGCGGCATGAATCTCCTCGGCCATCTGGGTGCGGAGCGCCGCAAGCTCTTTCTGGTACGCTTCTGCCTCCCCGGCGCTGACGTATCCCGCGAGGCCCGACTTCGCCACAAAGCCGGAGGCTTCCTTGGGCTCAACGAAAATCTTTAGGTCGGGCTCGGCGCCCGGCTCGCTGCTAATCTCGGTCAGCAGGAACGAATAGACGTGGCCGCTCGCCGTAATGAGGTTCAAGTTGCTGCGAATGCCGGCCTGCGCGGGATGCACGTAGCACAGATTGTGCGCCCCGTTGATGATCCAGAATTCCTTGTCTCCGGTGGTGAAGTCGAGGATCTCTTCATCCTCGGGAAGAACGATCAGGGTCGAGAAGCGCAGCTTCGCGCGAACCGGCACAATGTCTTCTTTCGAATACTTCACGACCCGCGCCTCTTCGGTTGCGGCGCGCACGGCGGAAAGCGGAAGGGCCGCAACCAACAGGACCACCACGAATGCACGCACAACAGCCAACCGGCACCGGCACAAATGGACTCGCTTCATCGTTTCACTCCTCCTGAAAAAGTTGTCTGCTTTCGGGAAGCCGAAGTACGGTCGTCGAAAAACCGAACGATCCGCGGAACCACGTAAATGCATGCCACCAGAGAACCCGCGGCGGCAAGATAGAGGACATACAGGAGTACATCCTTGAGCGCCCGGCATCCGAGAGACTCCGCCATGGGAGGACCTGGAATCACACGTGCTCCCCCGCGAGCACTTCGAGGCCTCGCTCGAACCCGTGCGTCTCAAATGCCTCGTTCCGTTTCTTGTTGTCGTAGGGATCGTTGGTGTAGAGCCAGTAGCTTTTCCGATCGACGTTCAAGTTCGCGACCTTTCCGAGTTCTGGCGTCTTGATCAGGAATTGCTGCTTGGGAATCAAGTTCGCGATGAGCTCGACTTCGGTATGGTTCAAATGAAATTGCCGGCGGTAGAGATCGCGATCCATGTCGGGATTCGCGAGAAAAATCTTCGTCGCGCAGCTTTCGACGATGACGTCCAAGATGTCCGAGCGCTTCAGTTCATCGAGCGATTGCGTCGACAGGACCATCGCGGCGTTGTGCTTGCGCCAGGTCTTGAGAGCCTCGACCACGTAGCGCTGGATGCTGGGGTTTTTCAAGAAAACCCAGGCTTCATCGATGAAGAAGGCTTTGAAGGCGGAGCTTACCTGGCGGTCGCAAATGACGGCATTGGCGCGGTGCAGAAAGTAGAACAGGAGCGGCTCAAGAAGCTCCGCATACCCGCTCACGCGCTGGAAATCGAAGGACTGGAAGCGGGAGAACGAAATGGTGTCCTCGGTGTTGTCGAACAGGAATCCGAACTGTCCGCCCCGGGTCCATTTCGCGAGCCGGGCCGCCAGGTCGTGGCCGAGCGTGTTGGCCAGTACGCCGAGTGTGCGCAGCGCGGGATCGACGGAGTAGAGATTTTCGATCTGGTGATAGAGATCGCGCTCGGTCGCCGGATCAAGTTCGCCAGCCTTCTGGGCCAGAATCAGAACCTTGACAAATAGAGTCAGGAAGTCGAGATTTTCCTTGCTCGGCGCCAGCGAAAACGGGTTGATTTTGAAGTCCTCGGACTCGAGGCCCACGCGCACGTAGGAACCACCGAACAGCTGCGTCAGGCTTTCGAAGCTTCCGCCCAAGTCGAAGATGAAGGTGTGCGGCGAATACTTCTGAAGATTGGTGATCAGGAAATTGAGCAGAAACGACTTCCCTGCGCCAGTCCGGCCCAGGATCATGGTGTGCGCAACGTCGCGGTAATGCAGGTTCAGAAAGTACGGCGTATGCTGGTTGGTCTCGAGGACCGCAAGATACTCGGCGCGCAGATGGCGGTTGCAGACCTCCCCCGAGTCGAGCGTAAAGAGAAACGAAAAGTCCGCGTAGTTGGTATTGGCAAGATACAAATACCGCAGGTTGCAAGCGTAGTTTCCGGGTACGGCGGCCAGAAAGGCGTTGAGCAGATTGTATTGTTCTTCGTAGAGCTGGGCGTCGTGGACGCTGAAGACCTTGTAGAATTCCGCGCACGCCCGCTCGACCTTGGCCAAGTCACGGTCATAAATCACCACGGTGAGTGAAAACAGCCCGAAATAATTTCCGGCGATCTCGATCTCCTGCAAACCTTCTCCGAGCTCCCGGACTTGCGCTTCCTTGGAATCATCGAGCAGGAGGTCCTGTGCCGGCCCCTCGTTGAGGCTCACCTGGCTCGCGAACGAACGCTTGGTGTTGTGAAAGTGACGCCGCTTGGCCTGGATGCTCCGGCGGATCTTCCCGGAATCTTCCTTCTTCCATTCGGTCACGATGTGGTAGTTGGCTTCCACTTCGAGCAATCGCCGGAAGATAAGCGGGAAGCTCTGTGCGGAGGGTTCCTTTAGCGTCAAAACCTTCACGTAATCGTGGTCCACGCGCAGATGGCGCCGGTGGCATTCCACATGTGATTCCGGAAGGTAGAAATCCAGAAAGGTGTCGTGCTTGAGCCGGGCGTCCGCGAGTTTCCGCGGATCGAAGTTGAGAGTCCGTTTCAAAACAGAAAAAGCTTCGTGCTTGGTCAAAATCCGCGCGGGAAGAAAGTCGCTGACCTGCAGAATGAAGTTGTTGGCTTTCTGCAGAACGGTTGCCTGGGCTTGGTCCAAATCCTTCCCCAGAACCAGCACCGTCTTCTGGGTCGAGAAGGAGCGCGCGCACCATTCGAAAAAGCTCCGGGAGGGATGCTGGAGAAATCGCGAAACGGCGGACGCCAGGCGCTCGGAGGTTTGCCCCGTCCGGTAGAGTAGGACGTAGTACACCGAGAGAGCGAACAGCGCGCCCGCTTTCGATTCAAGATAAGCGACTCGATTGCGTATGGCGGCATCGACAATCGGATTGGCATAGAGCTGGTAGGGGATGGTCCGGTTGCTGCGCTTGAACAAGTACTGGTACAGGCGACAATTTTCGTCGAATAGTTTCAGCGCCGACTCCAGGCGCTTGGTCAATGCATCGATTGCCGCTTGGTCCAAACACTCGTAGTCGACGCCGCGCACTTCCAGAACCACCCCGGTTTCTCCCGACTTGGTCAAGAAGACTTCCGGACCGATGAATCCGTAGAGATTCACTTGTTCCGGGAGCGAGCCGGTTTCTTGGTAGTTCTTGAAAATTTGCTTCAGCTTACGCATCGCCTTCCCTGCGAACCACGATCGGACTGAATTTCATGGGGTCGTACTCTCTGCGCAACCGCGCCGCGCGGAGCAGAAAGCGCAGAATCTGTGGGTCCGTTTGCGTGGCACAGCGGGCCACAAGGTACAGCAGCAAAAACATCAGCAAGCCACCGGGCAAGCTGCCGAGCAGGTTGAACGTCGCGGCGCCCAGACACATGGCGAAAAAGAAGAGCTTTCGTTCGGCGCCCAGGATGGTGAGCGGGCGCGACAGGGACCGATGCACCTTGTTGATTCTTCGGGTTTCCGCCATAGGCTCCTCTGTTTCCGCTGAACCGGATTCACGCGCCCGGAAAAAGCCACGCCAGGAAATTCACTGCGGCGATGGCCATTCCCACGCCAAAGAGCACGCCCGCCAGAACGCGCTTCGAACCTCCCTCTCCAAAGGCGAAGGTGAGGCCGGAAACGACAACGGCAACGAGCGAAAGTCCGCGCGCGATCGTGCTGGTGAAGGCCGTCATCAACACGTTGACGGCGTTTTCCCATGGGGAATTTCCTTGCTGGGCGAAGGCGGGGATGGCCAGCAAAAGTACGAAACAGCTGGCGATCGCAGGTGCGCGCAGCGAAAAGCTCGCGAGGCAGTTGCTAAGAGCTCGTTTCATGAAGCACTCCCTTTCTCGTTCGACTTTCACAAAGAGGGAAGCTCCCGGACGGGATAGCTCCGGGCGAGACAGGGGAGCGACTGTGAGGGTGAGGCTGTTTTCGCCGGTTTGCCGGACGTTTTCATCCGGGCACACTTGGAGCGTTCGCTCCGTGACAGCGTCTTGCCCACAATCGCGTCCGTGCCCTTCCCTGGAGGCCGCACGCGCGACCCACGCCTGCAGCCGATGGAATCGGCTGGGCTTTGGGTCTGCGGGAGTAACCGGCGAGAACTCCCCTCACACTACTAATCAGTCAGGAAAATAGAAAACGGACCGCGCTCGCGCGAAATATTTTTCGCGCGCGACCGGACGGGGCCGCATGGGTCACAGTCTCGTGGAAGCAGATTCAGGAGCGGAACAGTTTGAGTTGTTGCGGGTCCGTGCCTGCGGATTTTCCGGCAATGCGGCGGAGCCGGTCGACCAACCGCTGGACTCGATGGCGGATCGCGACGACCGAATGTCCGCTGCGCCGCGCGAGCTCGGGACCCGACACGCGGTCGAGCTTGAACTCGAGGAGCAATTGGCGCTCTACGCGCGTAAGCCATCCCCTGCGCTCGCAACTATCGAGAAACTGCGCGAGCAAGATGTCCGCGTGCGCAGTTTCAACGCTTGCGTTCGTTTCGAGCGCAGCGTCTGGAGTTGCGCCGGTCCCATTCCGCAAGGAAGTTCGAGACTCGCGAAGCGCCCAGCGAAAACCTTCGCGGCGTATCTTACGCGCGACGGTGAAGGCCAGATGCGAGCGGCGCGACCGGAGTTCCTGGGAGGAAAGATATTCGAGCAGAAGCACGCAGAGCTGTTGGCCCGTGTCGTCACGGGCGAGGCCTGGAAACGAAGCGACGATTTGGCTGGCAGTGTGATGGATCGTCGGGATGAAGACCAGGAGAAGCTGGCTTTGCCCCAGCGGAGCGAAGGCGGTCTCGCTCGCCCGGCCCAGAATTTCAAGAAGGATCTGGTCGGAGAACGCATGCGAGTTGTGATCCTGACTGCCGTGCAGGTGTGCCACGAGTGCGAGGGCGGTCGGAAATCGGGACAGCGCCGGCCGCGAACTGATGAAAGCCAGGAATTCTTCTCGTCTTTGGTCTCCTGCCAGTTCGGCGACAAGCGTCGCCTCCAAGCGGCAAATGGGACAATCGCAAATAAGGCCGGCCATCATGGGGACGCTCCAGCAGTTTTCACCGTTCTCCGTCCGTGGCTAGGAACGGGACGGCGATCCGCATTTCGTGGACAGGGCTGGGGTGTCGCGGCGGCAGGGGACAGTGCCAGCCGTTTTTCGGGACGTTGCCGCGCAGCGTCCCTTCCGCGCGGTCTGAATGAACCATCCGCGCGCAGCAGCGCCATGCTGCTATGCGGCGCGCGCGGAGAAAGAATTTCGTTTGATTTGGTCGGAACGGCGGCCAGCAAAAAAAGGCCCCGGCGCTCGGCCGGGGCCTCTTGTCACGCGGCGTCAGTAGGGCGCCGCGCCCGATGTTTCCGGAGATTGCTCGGAAGCCTCAGCGGCGGGGGCAATCGTTTCGGGCTCGGGCTCGCCGCGGTCGAGCCTTCGCACTACGTCGGCGCGGATGAACCACGAAGCGACCTTCGCGGCCTGCGCCTTCTTGCCTTTGCCATTGGGACGCTCGAACGTCGAGCTGACCAGGCTGCCTTCGATCAGCACGTGCGAGCCCTTGTGCACCGATTGCAGGACGTACTCCGCGAGGCTCGGGCGGAAGACCGAGATGCGGTGCCACTCGGTCTTCGAGGACCATTCATCCTGCGCGTTCTTCCAGGATCGCCGCGTCGCGACGGAAAGAACGGTGAACTTCGCGCCGCTGGCGCGCGCTTGGCGTTGCTCGGGGTCCGCTCCGACAAATCCCACGATGGTCACTGAGTTCAAGTACATGGTGTTTCTCCTTTTTTGCCCCATTTTCCTGGGGCACCCGAAAGCGAGGGCTTCTGCTCCCAAGGCGAGCGGCTGCATTCCGGGAGGGACCTGGATGAACCATCGGGAGGAACCGGGAAAGCAGAAGACGCGAAGCTGCCGGGCGCAGGAATGAGCCCGAAGCCGTGCCTAGGAAAAGGAGAGGCGGAAAAGGTGGAAATACCGGACTCAGTTGACTCGTGCGGATGATCCAGCGGACCCACGGCGGAAGCGACGGCCTCGCGCAAGATTCGCAAAAAAGGCGGCACCGTCACGCGCTCGCTGATGACCATTTGTGAGCCGTGCGTAACCGTTAGGTCCCCTCGTCGGGTTGACTTCCCGAACATATGGAATCTGCACGCGCCTTCGCGAGTTGGACGCTGGGCTCCATAATTGCGCGGAGTCGCATCCCAGATGGGATCGGGAACTTGAGGCGAGCCGCGCTTGCTTCTGTCGCGAACATACGCGCCAACTCGTTGCTCGTCTAAGCAAACGACAGGGTTATGTGCTGGCGAATCGGATCGGTCGGGAACATTAGATTGATTATTCGCCATGTTCGTTACGGGCCAGCGCGGGACGACCGCGCACATACGCGACGTCAAAGGAGATGGAAAATGCAAATGACTTACATTGATTACAAAAGCTTGCTGGTTCGCGTGACCAAGCTTGAAAGACAAAATCGGGTCTGGAAAATTGCGGGACTCGTGTTGCTTCTGGCGACTCTCTATTCGCTCACGACTAAAGTCGCTGCGCAGCAATTTGTTCCCAATGCTCCAAGACCAAGCGGTGACCGCCTTCTCCCGGCACCACCGCCTACTACACTGGAAGCGCGGACCTTCATACTCCGGGACTCAGCAGGCGTGATGCGGGGCAAGATGACCGTCGATGGCGACCGTCATCCGGTGCTTGAATTTTACGATTGGGACGGGAACCTAGAATGGTCAACGGACAATCACGCGATTCCCGCGAAGTGACGCTGATACGATTCCGGCACACATGCATGTTGGTCACATCCTAGACGTATGATACTGAGCTGACCGAAGCTCAAACCGATCTCTGTGGAAAATGTGGCGCCGAGATTGACCCCACTGGGAGGGTCGATTGCACGCTTAAAGACGGAACTCGCGTCTGCGATACTTGCTTCGTTAATCAAACGGCGAGAGTAACGCGGTCGAAGAACGATTGGCCGAACTTAGCTGATGACTCTGGACAGCTTCTCCGGCTGCGACTAATCGCCGCTCGCACCCGCGGACCGTCCGCGAGCGGACCTGCGGCCTCCGAAAAAGCCTTGCTGAAGTTGCTCTTCGGAGACGTTCGCCCGTTCGATTTCAGTGATTAACACGGTGAAGGGTTTGTCGCAGGCCGGACAGATCAATTGCATGGACGCACTTTCCAAGTCGAATCGCTTCTTATCAGAGTTAAGGGCGGAAAGAATCACAGTTGCACCGCATTTCCGATTGTCACACACCGCACAGAGTTCGATTTGGTGCACAGCCTCTCCCGCGCCTGCGTGGCGACTGGGAGTCCACAGGCCAAAGTCATCTGAGCCACCATTTTAGACTGGACCTCGGATAGGCGCCGCCCAATTCTTAAATCATGTGTCCTAAATGGCTTGTGAACAAACGATAGACGGACAGTAAAAGTATCCTGGGGCGCCCGCACTGAAGTTCGGACGCACGCGAAGCTTCGGCGGGCGCATAGCGCTGTCTATGAACCGGCTGGACTGTTTCCTCGCGGTCGATCATTTTGCGGTTCGGGACGTTCGGCCGGAGGCTTGTTCGACGTCGGTGTAGTACTTGCTGTACCGAAGAACGCCGCGCGGGCCTTTTCAAAAGAATCTTCCGTCATCCGATTCGACGCTGTCATTTTTGACCTCCCGATTTCTGAACTCACGACCACAAGCGACAACACACGTGAAATAGTGCAATTCAGGTACCGGAGCGTTTCAGCTTCGAGGCAGAAACTTTGTTGCAGATACGAGAGGACTTATGGGACTACAACTCGCAAGGAAACGCAGATGGTCGTTGGCGTTGATTGAATTTTGCACCGTCGTTGGATAATTCAACGTGGGTTCCGAAGGTAGAGCGACGCTTGCGAAGCGACAATCCGATGAAAAACGAGGATCGAACCCAAATCCAGGAGGTCGCTGACACAAAGCCGAACGGCTCCGCTTCATCGGAACTTGCGTGCACTTTTGTGGAGACGAAGGCCAGAGCGGCAGTAGCACATCCGTGTGTCAGATCTCCGGTCCGCGACCTTACTTTTGGAAATTCTGCGAAAGCCATGGTGGACGAAGTTATTTGGAACATGGCAACCGGAAGCTACCAAGTTTACAGGACCGCGCCACAACAAGGAAAGTCCGCTACGGAGGCGGCACAAGCCGCAGGCGGGCAGCTTGCGGTGGTCCGTCGTAAAATCAGCGATTACACACTTCAACTTGAAGCTGTTCTTTCAGAGTCAAAAGCAATAATCAATGTAGAAGAGGCCATAGATAAACCACTCGAAGAGGCGATGCTTGACGTTATCAGTAATGGCGCAATGAGTGACTTGGAAAAGGACACGGCCATTCAGCAACTCGGCGCTCTTCAAGAATGCGTTCAGCACGGGCTGCACGGGAATATCACTCCCCTCCGAGCGAATCAAATCATACAGGTGATTGGTGCCCAACCAAACTGGGGAGGGACTTCCGACGTTTCAGAGGAAATCAAGGCAGTTTATCGGGCGCTATACGGCAGCCTGAAAACTTCAATTTTTACCGCAGTTCCTGAAGCCCAAAATCTTCACGATCGACTGACCGACTTGTATGCGACCAAATCTGACCTAGAAATTTGCTGACCACTTGTCCGTCGAAGGCGTCCTCCCGAAAACATCCGTCGACCTTCCCATTCGGGCGTTTGGAGTACCCATCAAGGGTCAATGTCCTCAGGTACTATTGAAGGCTGCTGATCTCTAGTCGATCCTGCCAGTACATAGCGACCCGTAACTCATCCGAGGAGCAGTCGATGCCGGGCAAAAACGGGGCACCAACCAGACGCAGCAGTCGTGTGACGCTGCGTGTTCCGCTGAAAGTATATGAGCCGGAAACGAACAAACGGTTCCTCGTCGAAGAAGCGTACGCGGTGAAGGTAAGCCTCTGGGGCGGCCTTATCGCTCTCCGAGCAGCCGTGAATCGAAACCAACAATTAGTGACGGTGAACCGGGCTACGGGAGAAACCACGGACTCCCGGATTGTCTATCTGGGGCCCATGTTGTCGGGCGGAAGTCTGGTAAGGCTGGTGGCCATCGAGTTCCTGCAGCCGTCGCCTGGATTCTGGGGCGTGGTCTTTCCTAAGATCGATCCGCGCGGATCTCCGACCGGGAGCTAGTCTCGATGAGCCAAAGATACAAACCATTGCGAACCGCCAATCAGCGCTCCGTTCGACGCTGTGCGCTCGTGGCTTCTGCGCAGGTGACCGAACTGCGTTCTGGTGCGGTACTCTCAGCCCGCATCTCTGAACTGGGCGTTGGGGGCTGCTATGTTGACGCGCTAAATCCGTTCCCAGAGGGCTCGCCGGTTGGTTTGCGGATTCTCAGAGATCGGGGGGCCTTCGAGACTATGGCCAAGGTCGTGTACTGCGACTCCAGATTCGGTATGGGCCTAGCCTTCACTGAGATGGCACCCGATCAAAGGTCGCTACTAGAAGCTTGGATAGCCGAGATCGTTGGCCAGCTTAGGCCGGTTTCGTAGATCCTGTGATGCTCGTTAAAAACTCTTCCGAGGCGTTTCGGTCCACTTACCCGCACCACCGAGGCCAACTCCCGAATAGTCGCGTTGTCGGACATGTGGATTTGGGACGAATCCGCTTCTCCGGTAAACGCGTTAATCGGGCACTGTGAGCATCTTCGTATGCTGCAATTCTGAATTTCGCGTGTCGCGCCAATGCTGGTAGGTGAACAGTCCGTTTTCGTTGACTTGCCTTCGGGCGCAACCTAGTATCAGCGCGAAATGCCCGATTCACGATCGTGGAAGGAAGATCCATACTTCGAGAAATGTCCTCTGCAGCCTTACAAAGAAATAATAGACCTTCTTCGAAACCATGATCGAATGGGCAGAAGCGTAAATGCGCTGAGTACTAAGGCCTGCGGCAAAGGCACGAAGCTTTTGCCAGGCATCACGAAGATCCTCATCAAGTCCGTCAGTCAGCTGTGCTTCGGTTACATTCCAGGGGTAGTGAGACTTTGGGGCAGGAGAGTTTTTAGCCGAGGATTTGGACTTTTTCGACGTCGTAGATTTGTTAAGACGTTTTTCTTTCGCACTCAATGTTCTCGCCCGCCGGGACTTGCAAGGCCAACAATATAGCCGTCAGGGTCCTGCAGGCACAACGTTGAGATTCAAGTAGTTGACGCAATAACACGCATCGTCGCAATTTGAGCGTGCGCGCGGACGGGTTCAGCCGAATCTCACGATGGGAGTAGTCACCAACGAAGCGCAGCGCA
Organism: uncultured Acidobacteriota bacterium; assembly: GCA_963804655.1. Classification (GTDB taxonomy): domain Bacteria; phylum Acidobacteriota; class Terriglobia; order Acidiferrales; family UBA7541; genus Palsa-295. The sequence goes on from CAWDRE010000011.1 coordinate 273,297, forward strand.
AAGGCGCTATTCCTCGCGCAGAGCTTGCATTGGGTCAACCTTCGCCGCACGCATCGCCGGGACATAACATGCCAGCAAGGCCGACAGCAGCAGCAGAGCCGCGACACCGCCGAATGCCACAGGATCCAGCGCGCCGACTCCGGTGAACAGGCTGTGCATCAAGCGGCCTACGAAATAGGCGCCGGCCAACCCAACCAGCAAACCGATTCCGGCAAGCGTCATACCCTCGCGGATTATCAATCGCACTACGCGGTTTTGACCGGCGCCGAGGGCGATGCGCAATCCGATTTCGTGCGTTCGTTGCGCCACGGCAAAGGACATCACGCCGTAAATCCCCAGCGCTGCGAGCAGCAGGGCCAAGCCCGCGAAACTCCCGAACAGAAAAGCACTAAAACGATCGCCGGCCATCGATTCGTCCTTGATTTGATCCATGGTCTTGACCTCCGCGAGCGGAAGATTCGGATTCATGGACAGGACGATCTCTGAAATGCTTTTGGTCAACGTGGCGGGATCGAGTGAGGCGCGCACCGCCACGCTCGACCCCGGCCAGGGGCTCTGCCAGAAGGGCACGTCAATTTCCGGGAATCCCTCGCCTCCTACGCCGCCGTTATGAACGTTGTGGTAGACCCCTACGATCTGCCACTCGATGTAAGGCCCCAGCTTGGTGACGCCGGGAATCAACTGTTCGACGGCGATGCGCTGCGTCAAGGGATTGACACCTGCGAAGTAGCGTTTCACGAATATTTCGTTGACCAGAGCCACGGGTGCGCCGCCGGCCAAATCCTGATCCGTGAATTCTCGTCCCTGGTCCAAGCGGATTCCGAACGTACGGAAATATTCCGGCGTGACCATATTGAATCCGGCGCCGGGGCGCTTGGAAGGATCGTCCACTGTTTTCCCGACAATTTGAAAAGGCATGCCAAAACCGGTGCCGCGAAGCGGCATGCCTGTCGAGACGGACGCCGCCGAAACACCTGGTAGAGCCCTGATTCTGTCGAGAAGTTGGCGATAGAAAGAATCAATCTCGTCCACGGACGTGAGCTGGTCGTGCGGAACCGGGAGGTCAAAGGTGAGCAGATGGTCGGTACGGAAACCGAGATCCACGTGCTCGACATTCCACAAGCTGTGAATGGCCATTCCGCCGCCTGCGAGCAAGCTGAGCGCCAGCGCGAATTCGGCAATCACGAGCGCGCGGCGCAGCCCGTGCCGGCCGCCGCCGAACGAGGTGCGGCCGCCTTCTTTCAGCACGTCGTTCAGATTCAGGTGCGACGATTGCCAGGCAGGGGCGCAACCGAAAAGCACGCCCGCGAGGGCTGTGGCCGCTAGCGTGAAAAGCAGCACCGGAGGGTTCAGGCGGACATTCGCCTCATAGGGCAAAGTGAAAGGAGGCATCAGCAGCAAAATAATTTTCAACAGTACCCAAGCCAGGGCAATGCCTAAGATCCCTCCCAGCGAAGCCAGCGCAAGGCTCTCGGCGAGAAACTGGCGAAATAGCTGCCAACGGCTGGCGCCGACCGAAGCGCGCACGGCAACTTCCTTGCGGCGCTTGGTCGCGCGAGCGAGCAACAGGTTCGCGACGTTCGCGCAGGCGATGAGCAGCACGAATGCCACGGCGCCGAGCAGCAACCACAGCGCGCGAATGACGTCACGATCCAGAAAATCGTTCTTCAGCGGCGAGACGATCGCGCCCCAGCCTTTGTCCGATCTCGGGTAAACTTGCGCGATGTGTTGTGTCACGCGGTCCATGTCCGCGTTGGCCTGTTCGATGGTGACTCCGGGCTTTAAACGTCCCATCACCAGCAGCCAGTGAAAATCGTGGTTGATCTGCTCGGGCTTGAAAGAAAGCGCGATGCCGAGCTTTTCTCGCCCGCGATCGAGCGGTCCGGGGCCCAGGACGCCGACCACGGTGTAGGGCTCACCGTCGAGGCGGATGGTGGTGCCGACGATCGAGCGATCACCACCGAAACGATCCAGCCAGAACCGGTAGGTGAGAATGGTGACGTGGTCCTTGCCGACCTCGCCTTCCTCGGGCAGGAAATCGCGGCCCAGTAGGATCGACTGGCCCATCACCGTGAAAAATCCCGGCGCGGCCCTCCATGCTTGCACCTGTTCCGGGTGACTGGCGGTGGCGAGATTCACGCCGGCGCCGGTCCACGCCGCCAATCCTTGAAAGACGGTGCTTTCGTTTTTCCAATCGAGGTAATCGCCGGCAGCGACCCCGTTGCGCTGCCCCTGGATTTTCGACCAAACCATCACGATTTCGTTGGGGTGATAATAAGGCAAGGGCTCGAGCAGAGTGGCGTACACGATGCTGTAAATCGCGGTATTGGCGCCAATGCCCAGCGCAAGCGCTAGTACGGCGACCGTGGCAAAGCCGGGATTTTTGCGGAGCAGCCGGAAACCGAACCGAAAGTCACGCCAGAGATTGTTCATGCCAGAGTCCTTTAGCTCCCGGAGCCGGAGCTATTTGGAATCGTCCAAGCAAACGCTGCGGATAGCCCCGCCCCTGCAGAATGAACGCCGGCGCGTGAGGAAATGTTCCGTCACGCGGTGAACCGTTACAAGTTGTAACACATGAGGCTCGAATCTCCAACAGAAATCACATCGGCCTCCGGGGTCCACGACACGGCAGCGCTGACAGGCGCAGGGCACTGCAGATTAATCGCGTAACCGGACATGTCCGGTGAGAGCCGTGGTCTCAATGGGTCGACGGAACACTAAGCTTGAACCCACCTCACATCGAAAACAAAAGCCAAAATCGCTGGCTAGGGTTAGATCAACAGGAACGCTGCCCTGGCGAGGTTTTGGCCAAGCACAGCCAAACAGACGGTTCTGCCGCGGACGCATTGCCGAATCAATATATTGGATGGTGTTGCATCGACCGGTTGAGCTGGCACGACGCAATATAAAAGGGCGCCCCGATTGGAGTAGGTTTGGAGTGTTCGGCTCGAACCTACCTCAGAAAGGAGCGCCCTGTATGGATAACGTGAAGTATATCGGGATGGATGTGCACAAGGAAGCGATCTCGATCGCGGTTCTAAACTTCTCGGGCAAGCTGGTGATGGAGTGCACGATCGAAACCAAGGCCAGCACCATTCTGGATTTTCTGAAAGGCCTGCGCGGAAGCTTGCATGTGACTTTCGAAGAAGGCACCTGGGCCGCCTGGTTGTATGACCTGATCAAGCCGCACGTAACGGAACTCGTAGTGTGCAATCCCCGCCGCAATGCTTTGCTCAAAGAAGGCAGCAAGAGCGACCGCATCGATGCGCGCAAGCTAGCCGAGTTGTTGCGCTCGAACATGGTCCGCGCGGTGTATCACGGAGAGCATGGCGTGCGCACGCTGCGCGAGCTGGCGCGCAGTTACCTGACGATCAGCACGGATCTGATCCGGGTGATGACGCGCGTGAAGGCGATCTACCGCAGTTGGGGAATTCCCTGCCGGGGAAAACAGGTTTACGCAGAACGCTATCGCGCCGAGTGGCTGGGCAAGATCCAGGAGGCCGGCGTGCGCCGCCGGGCGGAGTTCTACTACCAGCAGTTCGATGCGTTGCGGGCGCTGCGCCAGGAAGCGCGGCGCGAGTTGCTCGCCGAAGCTCAGAAGCACGACGCCTGGAAATTGCTACGCGAGATTCCGTTCATCGGCCCGATCCGGGCGGCGCTGCTGATCGCTTTGATGCAAACGCCGCATCGTTTCCGCACCAAGCGGCAGCTCTGGACCTACAGCGGATTTGGGATCGAGACGCACAGCAGCGCCGAGCAGAGGTTCGTGCAGGGAGAGCTGCAGCGCGCGAAAAAGCCGGCTTCGATTCGCGGGCTGAATCGCAATCACAATCACGAACTGAAGAATCTGTTCAAGGGTGCTGCCACCGTGGCCGCTGCGAAGGCCGGCCCGTTCAAAGAGTTTTACGATGCGCTGCTGGCCAAGGGAATCAGGCCGGAAATGGCGCGGCTGACTTTAGCGCGCAAGATGGCTGCGATCACCTTGCTCGTCTGGAAGAAAGGAGTGCGCTTCGACGCCCAACATCTGAAACCACAAACAGCTTGAGTGTCTCGAGCCAATCCGTTCCATCCTGGAATTTCTTCCGGTGGTGGCAGTCGGGTTCTGGAGACATTTGGGTTCGAGGGCGAGTCTCAGCTGATTAGTTAGGCTCTGCGTGCCTCGGCACGCTGCGTCTCTCACGCGACCCTAGTCCCCCTCGGACAACCCGAAAAAGCTATGGGCCACGAGTCCCCAATAGAACCATGGTTGGCACCTGACAACCGCGCTGCTTGTGGTCTCCGAACCGACTGGCTTCGTCGCGCCCAAGTGATGAAAACCGCTGGCAGAGAAAACCAAACGCGCTGCCTGAATGAAGCAGCGTCCCGAGATCACGGAACGGAAGGCCACAGCAATCCTGCTCCATGGGGTGGGCTGGAAGGCAAGAAAACATCCGGCCGCCGAAGAAGTGTTTTTTTCTTGACTCCTTTTATAGAACTAATCAGGAGTTAGAGTTAACGGTGGATATTTCTGCTGCAAGATTTATCATCCTGCTATATCGAAACACCATGACTGAAGGCGAACCGTTCCGCCTCTCAATGAACCGAATATTAGAGAAGTATTATATCTGGATGAGCGACTGACCAATCGACCTGTGTGGAAAATGCGGTGCCGAGATCGACCCACCCGCAGAGTCGATTTCACGCTTAAAGGTGGAACTCGCGTCTGGGATGCTTCGGCTTAGTTTGAGGACCTCAAGGCCCGTGCTGCAAGTCGATCATGGGCTGCTGGCTTACACGGATGAACCCCGAGCGTGGCCGGTCGAGATCGATTATCAGGCCAAGAACCAAAGTGATGGCTAACGTGAGCACGAACGTCGAGAAAATTTGCCGCCGCCCATGCAAGCCGAATGTGTATCCGACCAGCATGATCGCCAGCAAGCCAACGATGCAATTCACATAAATCACGCTCTCCGGCACGGGATTTTCGAAAGCCATTTTCCGTGCCGATTCCAGATCCATGACTTGGTTTAACGATTGCAATAGCAGGCCGACTCGCACGGGATCGGGATTCTTCTGCCCAGAAGCAATAGCACGTGCCCAGAATTCGTTCTGCAACCGCACGGTTTGCAGGCGCAAACTATCGAGCCGCGCAAGATCATTCCCCGACGTTCCGTATTGCACTCGCACATCTATGTACTGGCGAAGAAGGCTGGCTATCTCGGAGCCGTCTATAGCGGGGAGGAGCTCTGTACGGCGCAAGGAAGTGCCTATCGCATTGGCTTCATCCAGCACAAGCTGCTTGCGGGCGTCGAAGCGAGACACGGCCATGAACATCGTGAACCCAAGCAACAACGCAAGAATGCCAAGGATCGCGTCCTCGACCGCAGATATCTGTGACTTGGTTTCGTCGGGAGTTCGTGTTTCGGACCTGCGACCGGAACGGAACCCCACATCTGTCGCCACCAGCATCAAAGCGAAAAATACAATGTAGATGACGATCTCGTTTGTCCCGTAGAGGAAACCGGTGTTCACAATCCTCTCCTCAGAAGCGCGTATTTCATCGCAACCATCTCCAGCTCCTGGCGAGGGAAACAAGCCCGGCTGTCGCTCCTGTTTCTACCAACCAAATATGGGACGGGCCCGCGCAATTTTTATATCTGTTTGTGGCCGATAGGAAGTATCGCGCGGGCAAATCTATCACGATTTCTTCGGTGCCAGGCAACCCCTGCAATCAAAATCTCCCCCGAATATCCGGTTAGATCGGCAATCACGCACACGGGCCATTAGCGTCGAACGACGAGAGTTGGCGGAATTTCTTCGCAATGATCCACAGGTTTGCGTCACCTTGACCCGCGGCGAGACCTGTTAGTTTTGACAATGCCATGCGGCGGCCGCCAGTGAAAATATCGTGCGCGAATTCGGGAGAGTATCGCTCTTTTCGGCGGATTTGTGTGCACATTTCGTAAGGAACGCGCGACCCGCTTTGACCCGGGAACGACGGAGGGTAAAAACGTGAGAGTTGACCAGAATTGCATGACGTTTGGTGGCGCCGGGACCAAGAACCTGGCGTGGAGATACTTGCGCCGGATCTGCATCTCTCTCGCTACATGGAGCCTTCTGGCAATCAGCGGGATTCTGGCGACTTCCGTGAGCGCGCAGGAAGTTTTGCCGTTTCCTCCCCAAGCATCGGGCAGCACCGCGGGCAGGACGATGCAGGAGTCGATCTATAGTCCGGCGCCGAAGGTGAGTCATGTGCCGAAGAATGCGCCGAACGTCATCATTATATTGATCGACGATGTGGGTCCCGGCCTTCCAGACACATACGGCGGTGAGATCCATACCCCGGCGTTAAGCCGCATCGCGAATGAGGGCATCTCATACAACCGGTTTCACACGACCGCGATGTGCTCTCCGACTCGCGGCGCGCTGCTCACCGGTAGAAATCATCACCGGATTAGCGCCGGACAGATCGCGGAACTGGCGAACGACTGGGACGGATACTCCGGCATCCAGCCGAAGAGCAGCGCGATGGTCGCTGAGGTTCTAAAAGACTACGGATACAGCACCGCCGCATTTGGGAAGTGGCATAACACGCCCGCGGAACAGACGACCGCAGCGGGACCTTTCGATTACTGGCCCACCGGTTACGGGTTTGAATACTTCTACGGTTTTTTGGCGGGCGAAGCTTCGCAATATGAGCCCAATCTCGTGCGGAATACCGATGTAGTTCATCCGCCGAAGACTTCGGGCGGTCACGACTATTACCACCTGAGCGAAGATCTGGCCGACGATGCCATCGGTTGGATGCAAAACCACAAAGCCTTCGCGCCAGAAAAACCGTACTTTATTTATTGGGCGAGCGGCGCTTCCCACGGGCCTCATCAGGTGCCGAAGGAATGGTCGGACAAATATAAAGGTAAGTTTGATGACGGCTGGGATAAGTACCGCGAGCGCGTCTTTGTCCGACAAAAGGCCATGGGCTACATTCCGCAGAATGCGCAGCTGACGCCGCGGCCTGAGACGATGGCGGCATGGGACTCGATTCCGGAGTCCGAGAAGCCGTTTCAGCGGCGGTTAATGGAAGTGTTTGCGGGCTTTACGGAACATGTGGATGCGCAAGTTGGCCGGGTGTTCGACGAAGTGGAGCGCGAGGGCGACAAGGACAATACGCTGATCCTCTACATCTGGGGCGACAATGGTTCGTCCGCGGAGGGGCAAAACGGTTCGATCAGTGAGCTGTTGGCACAGAACGGCATTCCCACGACCACCGAGCAGCAGATCAAGGCGTTGGATACACTTGGCGGACTCGACGTATTGGGGTCGCCAAAAGTTGAAAACATGTATCACGCTGGATGGGCCTGGGCGGGGAGTTCGCCATATAAATCAACAAAGCTGGTAGCCGCGCATTTTGGCGGCACACGCAACCCGATGGCGATTCGCTGGCCTGCGAAGATCAAACCCGACAGCACGCCGCGCTCGCAATTCTTACACGTGAACGATGTGGTTCCGACGCTCTATGACGTGATCGGAATTACTCCACCCCGAGTGGTGAACGGTATTCAGCAGGACCCATTCGATGGAGTCAGCTTTGCCTCGACGTTTAATGATCCCAAGGCCAAGGAAGTAAAACACACTCAGTATTTCGAGATCATGGGCAGCCGCGGGATTTACCACGATGGTTGGTTTGCCGACACGTTTGGTCCGCGCATTCCGTGGCTACCGGGTCTGCCAAAGGGCGTTTTGGGCCCCAAGGGCGAACTGCTGTGGAACCCGGACAAAGATCCTTGGGAGCTTTATAACTTGGACGAGGACTGGACGCAGTCGAATGACTTGGCGGCGAAGATGCCGGAGAAACTTGCTGCGATGAAGGAGCTCTTCATCATGGAATTTGCCAAGAACCAGGGCTTTCCTGTCGGCGGCGGGCTGTGGGTTCCGGTGGTACGTCCTGACCTGAGAATCGCGCCTCCCTACACGGAGTGGACGTTCGCGGGAAACATGACACGCATGCCGGAGTTCACAGCACCGGCGTTGGGCAACAAGGAGAACGTGGTCACAGTTGACGCAGAAATTCCCGCCGACGCCAATGGAGTGCTCTACGCGCTTGGCGCCTTTTCTGGTGGATTGTCTCTATATGTACAAGATGGCGTGCTTTCCTACGAGTACAACCTGTTCGAGATACAGCGCACGCATATTAGAGCGAAAGATAAGCTGCCTACGGGAAAAGTGAAGATCGAGGTTGAAACCAGGTACGCAGTGAAGAGGGCCGCGGGACCGCTGGATGTGATCCTGAAAGTGAACGGCCAGCAGGTTGCCCAAGGGCAGGTTCCGGTCAGCGCGCCGCTGATGTTTACTGCCAACGATTGCCTCGACATCGGCACCGACCTGGGCTCGCCCGTGTCACTGGATTACTACGAGAAGGCACCTTTCGCTTTCAACGGAAAGATCGAGCAAGTGCACGTGAAATATCTTGGAACGCCGGCGCAGTTGCAGGAAGAGAAAAAGGAAACGGACGGACAGATTCCGGACGACGTGGACTAGACGAAATTAAACAGCAACGAACGAAGCGGCCGCGTCAAGAATCAGTCGCCCCTCTGGAGGTGACGCTCAAGGCCGATTGTCAGGTGGTCGCGCAAGGCCGCGCGCCGATCACCGCCGCGCTCGCCTGCACCGCGATCACGTATCCGAAGAAATAGGCGCACGGGCCGGTTTACTGCGGGCGCCAAAAGACAATGTTGGCTCCGGATATTGGGTAAACGGCGGAATTGAACCGGCGACGCAATTGGAACGGTTACAGTCGAGGAGGAAATAGTGCAACCTAAAGCTTACCTGGCCGTACTCGCGCTTGCTGCGGCACTGGGCTTGACCACAGCGCAAGCCCAGACCGCGCCGCCCAAGATGAAAATGACCACGGACATTCCGGCGTCCATTACCACGCCGGATTCCGTCGAATCCCCGATTGGAACCCTCACGTTCTTCGATGGTTTCCCGGACGACAAGACTACCGAGTTGCTTTACAACAACCTCGATTTCATGCGCGGTGTGCAGGCGTTCCTGCGCGGCATTCCGGGCGCGTCAATTCAGGCCTTCGTTCCGGCAGCTACGGAGCACGGCGGTGTGGATGGCAACGTGATGATCTTCGAGGACTTGATGGACTCGAAGGCGCTCTGGCTGACGCCGAACAACACGAGCGTTTACTTCTTCACCTGGATTGACACCACCAACGGTCCGATCGTAATGGAAACCCCACCGAATGTTCTGGGCATCCTCGACGACCATTGGTTCCGCTGGGTGGGCGACTTTGGAAATGCTGGACCGGACAAGGGCAAGGGTGGCAAGTTTTTGATCCTTCCACCGGACTATAAAGGCGACGTCCCGGAAGGCTATTTCGTGATGCGGCCTGCAACTTATGGAGTGTGGGCGCCGGGGCGCGGAATGCTCGTGAATGGCGATCCGAAACCGGCGGTGGAAAGCATCGAAAAATACCTAAAAATCTACCCGCTGGCTCAGGCGGCCAATCCTCCCGTGACGAAATTCACAAACATGACCGGCGTTCCGCACAATACGATCCACGCGAATAATTTCCACTTCTACGAGGAGATTCACGACGTTCTGGAAATGGAGCCGAACTCTGCGTTGGATCCAGAGACACTCGGCCTCTTCGCGTCCATAGGGCTTGAAAAGGGCAAACCATTCGCGCCGGACGAACGCATGAAGAAAATCCTGACCGGGTCCGCCGCGGTGGGTAACGCGACGGCGCGCGCCCTAGTATTCCGGAGTCGCGACCAGGCGAGCTACATCTATCCGGGGAGTTCATGGTGGATTCCGGGCAAGTCGGGGTATCAGTTTTTGCTGGAGCCCGGCGTGTTTGATCTCGACAGCCGCACGGCCATGCACTACTGGGCTACGGGCGTGACGCCCGCGATGTTTGCCAAGATGGTTGGCAAAGGTTCGCAATATGCGGCCGCGTTCACGGACAGTTCGCACAATGCGCTGGACGGCAGCAAGACGTATAAGGTGCATCTGCCGCCACACATTCCGGCGAAGGACAATTGGTCGTTCACACTGTATGACAACCAGACGCGGTCCGAACTGCAAACGGACGAGGAGTTTCCGAGCGTCAACAGTTTCGACAAAGGCCTCATGACGAATCCAGACGGCTCTGTTGATGTTTGGTTCGGCCCGAAGCTGCCGCAAGGCGTGCCCGAAGCGAATTGGGCGCAGACCATCCCAGGGAAAGGCTGGAATATGTTGTTCCGCCTGTATGGCCCGCTCGAACCCTGGTTTGATCAGACTTGGCGCGTGGGTGAGGTCGAGTTAGTAAAGTGAGCGGCGCGTCGGACTCACACGGAGGAAAATCGAATGAAGCGGGTAGCGTACTTCGCGATAGCAGCGCTATGTGGCGCAGCAAGCTTGACGACGGCACAAGGGCAGACAGCACCGCCGCAAATGAAGATGACGACGCCGATCCCTCCGTCCATCACTACGCCGGATTCCGTGGACACGAGCATTGGCACGTTGAGGTTCTTCGACGGTTTCCCGGACGACGCGACGGTTCAGAAGGTCTACGACAACCTCGATACCCTCCGGGGAGTGGAAGCGTTTCTGAATGCCATGCCCGGTTCCTCGACGGAAGCCATCCGGGTGGGATTCGCCAGCCAAGGTGCCGACAACAATCAGACCGTGCTCATGATGGAAAGTCTGATGGATTCGAAGTCGCTATTCCTGACGCCGAACACCGAAAGCGTCTACAACCTGATGTGGGTGGACGTGAAAAACGGGCCGGTGGTCATCGAAACGCCGCCGAACGTTCTCGGCGTGATCGATGACCACTGGTTCCAATATGTGGCGGATTTTGGACGGCTGGGACCTGACAAAAGCAAAGGCGGGAAGTTCCTTCTGGTACCTCCGGGCTACAAAGGCGATATCCCGGATGGTTACTTCGTCGTGCGCTCCCGCACCTACGGGAACCTGGTGTTTTGGCGCGGATTTCTGGAAAACGGCAGCACCAAACCCGCCGTCAAAAGTTCAAAGAAATTCGCAAAAGTTTACAGTCTTTCCGATATCAGGAACCCGCCGCCGATGAAGTTCATCGACGTCTCCGGAAAAGCGTTCAACACCATTGGCGCCAACGACTTCCACTTCTTCGAAGAAGTGAACAGCGTGGTGCAATACGAGCCAAACGAAGCGTACAGCGCCGAAGTTTTGGGCACGCTGGCAGCGATCGGCATCGAGAAGGGCAAACCCTTCGCGCCCGATGCTCGAATGAAAAAGATCCTCACGGACGCGGTGGCCATCGGCAACGCGACGGCGCGAGCCATCGTGTTCAAGTACCGTGGCGATGGCAACTACGACTATCCGAACAGCGCGTGGTTCACGTGCTTTATCGGAGGCAGTTACGAGTTTCTGTCTCAGCCGGGCGTGCGCAACCTCGATGCTCGCGCACACTTCATGTATTACGCCACTGCTGTAACGCCCGCGATGGCGCTTCAGCTTGTCGGCTTGGGTTCGCAGTATGCTGCCGCGGCAACAGATTCCAAAGGCAAGCCGCTCGACGGAAGCAAGACGTACAAAATTCACTTGCCGCCCAATATTCCCGCGAAAGATTTCTGGTCGTTCGTCGTATATGACAACCAAACCCGCTCGATGTTGCAGACCGATCAACAGTTCCCCAGCATGGGCAGTCAGAAGAAGGGTATCGTCATAAACCCGGACACCTCCGTGGATGTGTGGTTCGGCCCTGTTGCGCCGCAGGGGCATGAGACCAACTGGGTGCAGACGATTCCGGGGAAGGGCTGGAACGTCCTCATCCGTCTGTATGGCCCGTTGCAACCGTGGTTCGACAAGACGTGGAAGCCTGGCGAATTCGAACAGGTGAACTGACCAATCCTGGTCAGCTGCGTTGTTGGATATTGACAAATCCGGTCTGGATATCCAAAAGCTTCGGTCGGGCAATCTCCCGGCTCGTGTTCAGTAGACCGAACCACAGCGAGGAGCACGTTATGAAATGCGTGATCGTAGTCCTATTAGTGGCCAGCCTGATTTGCCCGACTTTCGCGCAAGACCAAGGATGGCCGCGTGAAAAAAGCAATGCGAGCGGCTCAATCATCTACTACCAGCCGCAGCTCGACGAATGGAAGGACTTCAAACTGGTCGAGGCACGCATGGCCGTCTCGATCCGTCCGAAGGATGGTCAGCCGACCGTGGGCGTGATTTATGTTCAGGCGACCACGGACGCCAACACGGAAACTCGCAACGTGCTGATGAGCAATGTCCAGATTACTGCAACGAAATTCCCGTCCCTGGACGCGGCCGGTTCCGCTGCGATGGATAGACTCGTGAGGTCGTTTTTGACGCCCGGCGCATCCATCAATATCTCACTCGATCGCTTGCTCGCGGATATGGAAGTGATCAAGAATCCGCCTCTGTCAGTTGCGACGGTCAAGAATGATCCGCCCAAGATTTTTGTGAGCTACCAAAATGCGATTCTGTTGCTGGTGGAAGGCGAGCCGGTGCGCGTTCCGATTGAAAAAAGCAGTCTCGAATTCGTTGTGAATACGAACTGGGGATTATTTTTCGACAAATCAGCGGCCAAGTATTACCTGCTCAATGAAAAACAGTGGCTCACAGCGTCGGAGCTGGAGGGGCCGTGGACGGCCACCACGAAGTTGCCCGCCGAGATGTCCAAGCTGCCGGATCAGCCGAACTGGGAAGACGTGAAAAAAGCGATCCCTCCGGCAGCCGCCACTGGCAGTGTTCCCAAAGTGTTCTACAGCACTACGCCTGCGGAGATTATTTCCTTCAAAGGTCAGCCGAAATACGCGAAAATTCCCGGCACACAACTCTCCTACGCGACGAATACGGAAAGCAATCTTTTCCTCCAGGACGGAGAGAATCAATATTATTTCCTGGTGGCGGGCCGATGGTTCCGCGCGCAGAGTCTCGACGGACCATGGACCTTCGCCACAACTGATTTGCCTGCTGACTTCGCTAAAATTCCTGCGAGTAGCACGGCTGCGCGCGTGCTCGTGTCAGTACCAGGAACAGACGAAGCCGAAGACGCGGTGCTCCTGGCGCAGGTGCCGACCACAGTGATTGTGGACCGCGCAAAAGCGGAAGCGGAAGTGAAAGTAGCCTACGACGGCCCGCCTCAGTTCAAACCGATTGAGTCAACCGCGATGTCGTATGCCACGAACACAGCGGACAAAATCGTGAAGGTCGGCGATCTGTACTATTTGTGTTTCCAGGGCGTGTGGTTTATGTCCACTACTGCGGAAGGCCCGTGGAAGACTGCCGATTCGATTCCCCAAGAAATTTATACGATCCCGGCGAGCTCGCCGGTTTACAACATTACGTATGTGACGCAGACCACCACTCCCAGCGGCGAGACGGAAGCGAGCAGCACGGCGGGATATCTCGGCATGTTCATCATCGGTGCGGCGGTGGGGGCCGCTGTGGCTTACGGCAGCGGCTACTACTACCCACCGTACATGTATTACGGGCCTTATCCTTATCCGATCTATCGCCCCTATCCGATCACGTACGGCGTGGGCGCTTTCTACAATCCGCACAACGGAGCCTATGGTTACGCGCGCGGCGCATACGGTCCGTATGGAGGAGTCGCGGGCGCCGCTTGGTATAACCCTTCCACTGGAACTTACGGACGTGCGGCGGGCGCTTGCAACGCGTACGGTTGTGCAGGCGGAGCCCGTGCTTACAATCCGTACACGGGAGCGTACGGCGCTACCCGGCAAGGCTCAAACGCGTACAGCCAGTGGGGAAGTTCGGTTGTAACGAAGGGTGACAAGTGGGCGCAGAGCGGACACTATACGGATTCGCGGGGCACGATTGCGGGCGCGCGTACTTCCGAAGGTGGCCGCGTTGTCGGCGGCAGCGGACAGAATGGCAGCGGTTTCATCGGACAGAGCGGCAGCGGCAATGTGTACGCTGGGAAGGATGGCAATGTTTATAAAAGGACCGACAACGGTTGGCAGCAGTATGAAAATGGCGGTTGGAACAATGTAGATTCATCTGGCGCGAAGTCCAATGCGCAAGCCAAGGCTACCAGCGCGCAGAATCAACGAGCGCAGAATGGCCAGGCTACTGCATCAGGTCGGCAGCCGAGCACTCAACCGGCAACCGCGCAGGCGAATGCCGGCGCGCAACGGAGCACTCAGCCGAGCACCAGCCAGAGGTCTGGAGGTGCAAGCCAAAACGCGGGTCAATCCAGCCAGCTTCAAGATCTGAATCGCGAAGCTCAGGCCAGACAAACCGGATCTCAACGAACGCAAAACTTCGAACGCCAAAACCGAAGCAGCGGCGCCGCACGCACCGGTGGTGCGCGACAACGCAGCCCGAGACGCTAACCGGATTGTCCCCGCAGCCCTTGATTCCGAATCAAAGCTGCCTTCCGGTAAATTAGGCTGATCAGCCGCATCTAAAGGGAACCAAGCTGGCCGCATCGGAGTCAATTAGTGCGCTGGGTCTCTTCCACACGGACGTCGCGAGCCGGGTTCAGGACTGATTGGCCGCTACGCGGGTTGCCGATAACCAGGAGGGAAATCCAATGCCACTCAGTTGTCGCCTTGTACTCGCGGTCGCTCTATTGACCTTCCTACAGATGCTTGGTGGCACGGCGTGTTTTGGCAAGGTCAGTCGTCACGACACGATAATTATGAAGAACGGTGACCGATTCACAGGCGAAGTAAAGAGATTGGAACAGGGTGTGCTCTACATTGAGACGGATTATTTCTCCGGGTCTGTAGGTGTTGACTGGCTGCAAGTTGAAAGAGTGGAAAGCACCGCTACCTACCAGGTCATTTTGAGCGGAGGAAAAAGGCTGACTGGAACAATTTCAAAAGTGGATGCCGAAGCGGCGCCGAACGGCGATTTCAGAGTGCATGCTTCCGGGGGCGACGTGCCTACATCATCCACAGATGTGGTCGAGATCTCATCTCAGAAACAAGACTTTTGGCGCCAACTGACGGGAAGTATCGACCTCGGGTATAACTTCACCAGCGGCAACAATCAGTCTTCCCTCAGCACGGACGCAAAGGTGGTGTACGCAGCTTCGCGTTGGGCGGCTGGTGCGTCCTACACTGCATCCTATAGCGGCCAGACGGGCGGCACCACGACCAACCTCTTTGAAACGCAGTTATTTGGGGAACGATTTCTGAACCGCAATTCGTTCGTTCTTGGATTGTCTGATTTTCTGCACAGCTCACAGCAAGATCTTCAACTGCGCACCACGCTGGGCGGGGGATATGGCCGATACTTGAAGCGCACCAACCAAAACGAGCTTCGCTGGTTGATTGGCGTTGACTACTCTCAAGCCAGCTATCAATCCGGAGTCTTGCAGCCAGTACAGGAAAGTGCCGAATTACTGCTCGGCTTGCAATATCAGCTCTTCCATTTCGATCGTTACACCCTGAACTCACAAACGTTGGTCTTCCCCGGATTGTCTGATTATGGCCGCGTTCGATTCACAACCACTGACACGCTTAGCGTGAAGCTCTCTAACAATTTCCACTGGAGCTTCTCGTTCTGGGACAACTTTGATAGCCATCCGCCCCTTAGCGCACAGAAGAATGCAACAGGTTTGAGCACGGGCTTGGGCTGGACATTTTGATCGCAACATGTCTTCTTCGCAATCCACGATACCACGTAAGTCCGGTTTACTCGCCCAGCAAACCGGTCAACTAATTGACCATCCGGATATCACGTGCTAGTTTTCGCCATGGCCGCAGCTTCTTTCGATCAGGTATTGAAGACCGTCTGGCGACAGGCTTTGGTAGAAAACGCCGACGTCGTGAAACTCGGCGCCGAACGCTATCCCGTCACCAGGAGCAAGGCGAAGCGCCTTCGACAGGTTGCGTTCGTATTTGACGGCAACACGATCATGGGGATCGAGCAGAATCCAAAGACCAAGTCGCGATGGGCACAAATGGCGCGTGCGGGCAAGAAGGTGATGCAATTCATTCAAGGCGGGAGCTACGTCGCCGTTGTTGCTGACGGAAAAGTTACGATGCACGGTAAACGGACCGGGTGAGGATGAAACGGATTTGTCCGGTAAGCGCGTTTAACGGGCGGGACTATTGCGGCGGATGGGCGTTTCTGGTAACTGAGGCCGCCTCAGTTCTTTGCTGCATACAGCGATGCGAATAGCACGCTGGTTTCTTCCAAATATTTTGCCACATCGGGCGCGTTGGCATACTCAGGAAAGACACGGTAGCACGCACCGCCGCGGTCATCGGAACCACGCCTGACGCCGACAAGCCCGGTCGCCAGTCCACCGCGATGCAGAGCATCTTCCAGGCAAGCTGATCGGTTGGGGTCTCCAGCAAATACAAAAACGTCACCGTTCTCGAATTCTACAACCAGCGAGACAACCAAAAAACTAGAGGCTTCGGCATCCAAGGTCGCTAGCAGTTCTTCCGAAGTTCTCGTAGACCTTATTTCAGCTTGTCTGTCCACGTAGCACCTCCGCCCTGAGCTTTTGGCATCAACAGTAGTGTCGGCCCGTGATCGCGCCGGGCATATGGTACTTTCGTGCTATTTTGTTCATCGGTTCACCGGACGAATAAAGTCTTACTTCACTTGTCCGATTAGGGCGTTAATCAGGCACTTGGATTTTGTGGGAGCAGACCACGATTGGCTCGAAGATTGGCGGGACGTGGAAAAACGTCCTATTGCTTTCCAATAGGACCTGTGCCATCATCTCTATGGGTATCCCATATGAAGGTCTGGACATGACAGCTGCTAAGTTGGACGTTCGGCAAGGCACACTGGCCCTTATGGTTCTGAAAACGCTGCAAACCATGGGGCCGCTTCACGGCTACGGGATTGCCCGACGCATCGAACAGACGAGCGGCAACCGTTTGGCGGTCAACTATGGAACGCTGTATCCCGCACTCTTGAAACTCGGGCAGGAAGGGTACATCTCCTCCGAGTGGGGCGTCTCGGACAACAATCGCAAAGCGAAGTATTACAAGCTTACGCGGGCGGGCCGCAAACAGGTAGAAAAGGAAGTGGGCGAGTGGGAACAGACCAACGCGATTCTGGCTCGGTTCCTGGCTCCCGATCAGGAAACTCAATGAGAATACTACGTGCTTGGTTCTCGCGTGCGGCTGGCTTGTTCCACAAGGAGCGGCGGGACCGCGAGCTCGCGGACGAAATCGAGAGCAATCTCCGGATGCACATCGACGACAACGTTCGTGCCGGCATGAGGCCAGCTGAAGCGCGGCGGCAAGCCTTGCTCAAGTTCGGCAGCGTCGAGTCAGCCAAAGAAAGCTATCGCGAGCAACGCGGCATTCCGCTGCTCGAAACGCTCTGGCAGGATGTACACTTCGGCCTGCGCATGTTGCGCAAATCCGCCAGCTTCACGATCGTCGCGGTCTTGACGCTTGCTCTCGGCGTGGGCGTCAATGCCACCGTGTTCAGTTGGGTCCGCGCGCTGCTGCTAAATCCTCTCCCTGGAGTCGTCGCTGCAAATCACGTAGTGGCTCTGGAGACACTGACTCCGGACGGCAGCTGGGAGCCCACCTCCTATTTGGATTTTCGCGACCTGCGCGACAACTGTAAGCTCGTGGAAGCGATGTCCGTGACGAAACCGATGGCGCTGGCCGTTGGAGACAGAGAGAGCGTCGAGCGCGTTTGGGGTGAAGCAGTTTCCGGAAACTTCTTCGAAATGCTGGGCGTCAAGCCGGCGCTCGGACGATTCTTCTCGGCGGGTGAGGTTGACCTACAGCAGAATGCGCACCCACTGGTAATCATCAGCCACTCCTATTGGGTCAGCCACTACCACGCTGATCCCGGCGTCATCGGCGCCACCGTGCGCATCAATCATTTTCCCTATACGGTCATCGGTGTCACGCCGGAGGAATTTCACGGCTCGATGCCGGGGCTTTCCTTTGACGCGTGGGTGCCTGCCACAATGTATGGGCAATTAGCTTCCACCGGCGACAACACGCTACTCGATCGCAAGTGGCGCACGTTCCGCGTGCTTGCACGACTCGCCCCGGGCGTTTCCATAGGAGAGGCGCGCGCCGAGGTAGAGTCGCATGCGAAAGACATGGCGCGCGACGACGCCAGCACAAGTGAGGGAATGAGCGCGACGCTGCTTCCGATGTGGGAGTCTCATTACGGAATCCAGGGGTCCATGCTCGGCCCACTAAGTATCTTGATGACGGCCTGCGGCCTCGTGCTGCTCATAGTTTGCGCGAATCTCGCCAACCTGGAGTTGGCTCGGGCGACCGCCCGTCAGAAGGAATTTGTTCTGCGCCTCGCGCTTGGCGCGTCGCGCGCGCGTTTGATTCGACAGGTTCTCACCGAATGCTCGCTTGTGGCTGCCGCCGGTTCGCTGGGCGGCATCGCGATCGCTTCATGGCTTAAGGGGACTTTGGGATGGTTTTTGCCCCGTTCTTCTGTGCCGGCACTGGGTCACGTGCTTCTGGATATTGGCGTGCTGTTTTTTGCGATTACCTTAGCATTTGCCGTGGCACTGGTCGCCGGACTTGCGGCAGCGCTACGCGTCGCCGGCCGGAAGGCGGATGAGATGCTCAAGACGGGCGGACGCGCCAGCTCCAGCGCGCATTCCAACCGGTTGCGAGGCCTATTGGCGACATCGGAGATGGCGCTCGCCGTCGTCGCGATGATCGCCGCGGGGCTGCTCTTGGAGAGTTTCCGAAACGTGAGCAAGATCAGGCCCGGATTCGATGCGCAACATGTCGCCGTCGCTCAGCTCGATTTGTCAGCTGCGAGTTACAACGCGCAACAGGCGAACAACTTCTATCAGCGCTTGCAGCAAAAGCTCGAACGCCAGCCCGGCGTCACTGCAGTAAGCTACGCCGATTACGTGCCGCTCAGTTTTTCACGAGGCTCCTGGGAAAAACTGCAAATTCGTGGCTACATTCCCGCGCCGAGCGAAGATATGGACATCTACCGCAGCCTGATATCCCCTGGATATTTCAACCTGATGAAGATTTCCATTTTCGAGGGACGTGACTTCCGATCGAGCGACGATATGGAGGCGCCGCCGGTGCTGATCGTCAATCAAGAATTTGTGCGCCGTTTCATCGGAACTGGGACTGCCCTCGGCCGCCAAGTGCATGGATGGGGAAGCTGGTTCACGATTGTTGGGGTCGTCGCGGACAGCAAGGTTTTCCGCCTCACAGAGCGTCCCGCCCCGTATTTCTACGTCCCGATGCGTCAGATCTACAGGCCGGAGATGGGGCTGCTATTTTTCGTTCGCACCGCGGCTTCCGACGACAGCGCTATTTCCATGTTGCAGAACGAAGCGCGCGCCGCGGACCCGACAATTCCGGTCTTCGACGTCATGTCTCTGAATGACGAAATCTCCGTCTCGCTTTTCACGCAGAGAATCTCGGCCGGTCTGGTGAGCGTCTTAGGTGGTGTGGCCCTGTTATTGGCCGCGCTCGGCCTCTTTGGAGTCATAGCGTACTCCGTGGCGCAGCGAACAAACGAATTCGGCATTCGTATTGCTCTTGGCGCGCAGCGCAAACACGTTTTTGCCATGGTGCTCGGCCAAGGAACTCGCGTCGCTCTGCTCGGAATCGCCATCGGGACGCTCGCCGCGTGGACTGTGACGCGCCTCATGATCGGCACACTCTACGGCGTAAAGCCCGGAGACCCGCTCATATTTTGTACTGTTTCACTGCTCTTGCTCGCGGTAGCGATTCTCGCCTGCTACGTGCCAGCACGCCGCGCCATGCGCGTTGACCCCATGGTGGCGCTGAAATATGAATGATTTCTCCTGGGTTGCTCGGTTGCGCCTCGTTCCGCACGCACACCTGTAGCCGCCTCCGCGAAAGTTATCGTCGGACCACGCGGCTAAGTCCCGGTAAGTCGCGCTACCTGAGAAATGAAGTAGCACTTCACTTGTCCGGTTTCGGCGTTAATCAGGCACTGAGAACATCTAAGGTAAAAAGCAACTCAACAAGCGCAAACCTCGTGTTATTAGGACGCAGGCCTGTCAGAAGTCCGTGTTCGTTGACTTGATTCAAGGCGCGACCTAAGATTGCGCGAGTCTCCTCCCATGATTGGCCAAACCATCTCGCATTACCGGATCCTGCGAAAGCTGGGCGGTGGCGGGATGGGTGTGGTTTACGAAGGCGAAGATACGAATCTGGGCCGGCATGTTGCATTGAAGTTTCTTCCACAGGAATTAGCCACAGACCCCCAGGCGCTCGAACAGCTGCGACGTGAAGCCCGCGCCGCCTCAACTCTGAATCATCCGAACATCTGTACGATCCATGAAATCGGCGAAGAAAGCGGTCAGACCTATATCGTCATGGAGTTCCTCGATGGCCAGACCCTGAAGCATCACATGGCAGGGCGACCAGTCGAGTTGGAATTGCTCCTCGCCCTCAGCATCGAAATTGCGGCTGCGCTGGACGCGGCCCACACCGAGGGAATCATTCACCGGGATATCAAACCGGCGAACCTCTTCGTCACCAACCGCGGTCGCGCCAAGATTCTGGATCTTGGGCTCGCCAAATTCAGTCCCGCGGCCACCCGCATCGGCGCTTGCAACATGCCCACAGCGACGGCGGAAGAGCTGCTGACCAGCCCGGGCACCGCGGTGGGCACCGTCGTCTATATGTCTCCCGAGCAGGTGCTCGGCAAAGCGCTGGATGCTCGCTCCGACCTTTTCTCCTTCGGTGTAGTGCTCTACGAGATGCTTACTGGCCTTCTGCCTTTCAAAGGGGACAGGAACGGCAATGTTCGGATGGGCAAGTAATGGAGATATTTACTTTGGTGACGGCGGCAACCTAGTGCGAATGTCAACCGATGGCAATTACAAGAGCACTCTTCTAACTGAACCGTCGGCACAGATCATTCAGCCGATAGGCTGCCCCGGAGGGGAGTACATCGTATTCGTGTGGGCTAACCACACCGCCAGCAAACAAGTCAACGTCTGGCGCGTGAACACGGACGGATCAAACCCGACACAGCTGACGAACGGGATAGCCGATGTCGGGCAGTCGTGCTCGCCTGACGGTCGGTGGGTCTACTACGAGGATTTGAATAGTCTTGAAGTGAAGAAGGTAGCCGTGGACGGAGGAACTGCCGAAGTTGTTCCGGGCAGTGCCTTGCCTAGCGGATACTTCATCGTCCCGCCAGTGGGGGTCTCGCCCGATGGCAAGCTCTGAACATTCTTGGCAATGAGCAGCGACACTAGAACTCAATCTGCGAAAATCGCCTTAGTGTCACTCAATGTAGGAACAAAGTCGCAGCAACGATTCCTTGATCCCGATCCTCGTCTAAAGCAATTTAGGGGACGCACTGATGTTAGATTCACTCCTGACGTGAAAGCGGTCGTGTACGCTATTCGTGAAAACGGAGCGGACAACCTGTGGGTTCAGCCACTCGATGGTTCCCGCGGCCACCTGATCACGAATTTTCCCGTGGATGCAATCCAAGCATTTCAGTACTCGTTCGATAGAAAGACGCTTGGCGTCATGCGCACAAGCTTCGAATCCGACATCGTTCTCTTTCATGATCTCGAACCAACATTGCAATAACAGTCCGACGTTCCCCGCCGGCTGCCTACCAAGACTTCTTGACCCTCTGGAAAGACGCCGACCCCGACATTCCCATCCTGAAGGAAGCCAAAGCGTAATACGCCAAGCTGCAATAATCGGGCCGCCAAAGAATCGGCCATTGATTAACGGTTCGGACGAATCCGTCCTAGTGCCTGGTAAGTTCTATAAAAGGAGTCAAGAAAAAAACACTTCTTCGGCGGCCGGATGTTTTCTTGCCTTCCAGCCCACCCCATGGAGCAGGATTGCTGTGGCCTTCCGTTCCGTGATCTCGGGACGCTGCTTCATTCAGGCAGCGCGTTTGGTTTTCTCTGCCAGCGGTTTTCATCACTTGGGCGCGACGAAGCCAGTCGGTTCGGAGACCACAAGCAGCGCGGTTGTCAGGTGCCAACCATGGTTCTATTGGGGACTCGTGGCCCATAGCTTTTTCGGGTTGTCCGAGGGGGACTAGGGTCGCGTGAGAGACGCAGCGTGCCGAGGCACGCAGAGCCTAACTAATCAGCTGAGACTCGCCCTCGAACCCAAATGTCTCCAGAACCCGACTGCCACCACCGGAAGAAATTCCAGGATGGAACGGATTGGCTCGAGACACTCAAGCTGTTTGTGGTTTCAGATGTTGGGCGTCGAAGCGCACTCCTTTCTTCCAGACGAGCAAGGTGATCGCAGCCATCTTGCGCGCTAAAGTCAGCCGCGCCATTTCCGGCCTGATTCCCTTGGCCAGCAGCGCATCGTAAAACTCTTTGAACGGGCCGGCCTTCGCAGCGGCCACGGTGGCAGCACCCTTGAACAGATTCTTCAGTTCGTGATTGTGATTGCGATTCAGCCCGCGAATCGAAGCCGGCTTTTTCGCGCGCTGCAGCTCTCCCTGCACGAACCTCTGCTCGGCGCTGCTGTGCGTCTCGATCCCAAATCCGCTGTAGGTCCAGAGCTGCCGCTTGGTGCGGAAACGATGCGGCGTTTGCATCAAAGCGATCAGCAGCGCCGCCCGGATCGGGCCGATGAACGGAATCTCGCGTAGCAATTTCCAGGCGTCGTGCTTCTGAGCTTCGGCGAGCAACTCGCGCCGCGCTTCCTGGCGCAGCGCCCGCAACGCATCGAACTGCT
This sequence comes from uncultured Acidobacteriota bacterium, assembly GCA_963804655.1. Classification (GTDB taxonomy): domain Bacteria; phylum Acidobacteriota; class Terriglobia; order Acidiferrales; family UBA7541; genus Palsa-295. Next base: position 295,937 of record CAWDRE010000011.1, read on the forward strand.
GGTAGTAGAACTCCGCCCGGCGGCGCACGCCGGCCTCCTGGATCTTGCCCAGCCACTCGGCGCGATAGCGTTCTGCGTAAACCTGTTTTCCCCGGCAGGGAATTCCCCAACTGCGGTAGATCGCCTTCACGCGCGTCATCACCCGGATCAGATCCGTGCTGATCGTCAGGTAACTGCGCGCCAGCTCGCGCAGCGTGCGCACGCCATGCTCTCCGTGATACACCGCGCGGACCATGTTCGAGCGCAACAACTCGGCTAGCTTGCGCGCATCGATGCGGTCGCTCTTGCTGCCTTCTTTGAGCAAAGCATTGCGGCGGGGATTGCACACTACGAGTTCCGTTACGTGCGGCTTGATCAGGTCATACAACCAGGCGGCCCAGGTGCCTTCTTCGAAAGTCACATGCAAGCTTCCGCGCAGGCCTTTCAGAAAATCCAGAATGGTGCTGGCCTTGGTTTCGATCGTGCACTCCATCACCAGCTTGCCCGAGAAGTTTAGAACCGCGATCGAGATCGCTTCCTTGTGCACATCCATCCCGATATACTTCACGTTATCCATACAGGGCGCTCCTTTCTGAGGTAGGTTCGAGCCGAACACTCCAAACCTACTCCAATCGGGGCGCCCTTTTATATTGCGTCGCGTAACCGGACATTTGACGTACTTGGATTTTTCTTGTCCGGTGAGGGCGTTAATCAGGCGCTATGGTTCGTGTGGCAGACGCGCGCTTCGAGTTGTAGCTGGTGACGGCAATTCATTGACACACATCCGGGCTTCAAGTAGTTTAATTTCACCCTGGGTTATCAATGTGAAAACCTTGCGGCCATTGTGGTTACTCCTTTTAGTCGGACAGTTCTCGTCTGCTCAGTCAACGTTCACTAAGCCCTCTGAGGCATATGAATATGCGAGCCGTCCTGTGACCGAATGGGACACGGCATTGCAAGAACACAGAAAGCCCATCACCAGAACTCGTCCCGACGACGTGCTGTCGGAGCGTTCCAAGGTGTTGTGTCCTTCGTTCGCTCTGGACAGCGCCTCCGGCGAGGAACTGTACTTTCTAGCGAAACTTTGCGAGCCGGACCATGCGAAGGCGCTGCTGGCCGTGAGTCGCTATTTGGCAGGAAGCGAATTGGCGCACGGACCCGATGCGCGGCTCCTCCTGGCTGCGTTGCAAATGCGGACCACCGGAAACTGGGAAGCGGCATGGGGAACTATCCGAACCATCTTGCAAGAGGACCCCATCCCACCGGTCGAGGGACAGATTGATGTAGCCATTGACGATGAAGCCAGGGACGACCCGCAGAAAGCACTCGAATGGTCGAAGGAACGCTACGCGATTCTGCGCCGTCGCAGCATAGCTGAGAAGCCCGGCGTGTCGCCCGTTTCATACAGCTTCGTGCTGAACGCCGGGTACGACCTCGTGCACCGATATTATCTGGCAGGAGAGACGGAGCCGGCGAAAAATACCCTGGAGGAGATGAACAGTTTCGTAAAATCCCATCCCGACGAAGCAAAAGGTTGGGGCGCTGAGGACCTCCATTGGGCAAATCTGGAGATGCATCCCGCGCCCCCGGTCACTGTCTCAAGGATGTTGGGCGGAAGCGCACCGCCTTCCGATGTGATTCAACCGGGCCGTGTCGCGGTGATTTCCTTCTTCTTTTTGGGATGCTCTCCCTGCATGGAGGAACTCCCCAACTTGAACGCATTGCAAAAACGCTACGGAACAAAAAGACTCCTCGTTACAGATGTCACTACTTACAAAGCAAATTCGTATCTCACGCCTTCCACTCCTTCCAATGTCGAAGCTTCTCTTGAAAAGGCCCGGCTTGAGAAGGCACCTGGCATAGGCTTTGTAATTACGTCCGACGAAACACTTTCAAGTTACGGCGTAAAGGCATTTCCGGTGGTAGCCGTCGTGGACAAAATGGGCAGACTCCGCTATGTCGGAAACGTCTTAGATTTCGAAGATGATGATTCGGTAGGACAGCTTATCCACAAATTAGTGGAAGAATAATTCCAACGGGAGTGAAGCAGCTTGAGTTGTAGCTGAATGACGATGCAAGCCCGTAACTCCTGGTAAGTCGCTTTACCGGACAAGTGGTGTTAATCGGGACCTCGCCTTAGCCACCAAGAATGCCACCGTTCCGACTAGAGCCGCGAGACCACAATTAAACATGATCGCTGGAGCAGGCGTGAAAAACATGGTGCCGGGGAGAAGCAGCAACTGAAAACGCCTCACGACTTCGTATGACAACCCTGGTTCGTGGCTGAACATCCACTGAAGGTCCACAAAGTCAAAGAGGAACACGATCACCGGCAATGCCCACGGTAGATGTTTGGAATATTTGCTGAGAGTCACAAACTGGCCCTCTGTCCCCACTCCTGCCGCTAAGCTATGTTCGCAGACGCCGTCAATAATAATCCCAGGGGAGAATTTCGGAGGAATAGATTCTCAACTCCCAGGAAGTCGCGTAACCGGACATTTGACATACTAGGATTTTGCTTGTACGGCAACGGCTCTAATCAGGCACTCGCCCGTCAGCTGCACCATCGAAGTGCCCGCCAGCTTCGCACCAAATCCCAATCTGCGTAAAATGAAAAGCATGGAACGCGTAGTCATCGTGGGACGCGGGGCAGCAGGCAAATCTACTCTCGCGAGGCGCTTGGGCGATATCACGGGGCTGCCTGTGACCGAACTGGATAAAATTTTCTGGCGACCGGGACTTATCGCAACTCCTCGCCAACAGTGGATTCAGATGCAGGAGCAGCTTGCGGCTGGGGACCGCTGGATCATGGAGGGTGACCTGGGACCCTACGACGTTGTCGAGGTCCGTCTTCGTGCGGCGGATACGATCATCTTTTTGGACTTCTCGTTCGTCCGCTGTGCGTGGCGAGCAATTCGGCGGTCCCGCGAACGTGCTGATTTCTGGTGGTGGCTTTTGGCATACCGGCACCGGAGCCGCGCGAATCTGGGGGCAGCGATAGCCAAGCACGCGCCCAATGCGGCGCTCTACGTATTTCGCAGCCCAAAGGCGCTCGCTGAATTCGTCGCGGGCTTAGGCAGGTGTTAGGCCAGTGGTCCGGTAAGGGCGTTGCGGAACCGGACATCTGCCGTACTAGAACTTCACATGTACGATAAGAGCGTTTGCCAGGAGCTGCCGGGAATTTTCTCGGTTCTCAGTGTCGATTGTGCACCTTCTCGTTCGACAAACGAGTAGAGCAGCAATTAAGCTCTGAACTTGAACGTCGGAGCAACTTAACCCGAAAGGACAAACACAATGCGATTCATGGTCATCGTCAAATGCACGGAAGACTCCCAGAACGAAGTCGCACTCCCCGATCCCCAGTTCATGGCCGACATGGACAAATTCAACGACGAGCTCTTAGAAGCCGGAGTCTTGTTAGGCTACGACGGTCTTCACCCGTCCTCCAAAGGCGCCCGCGTCCATTTCTCCGGCAAGAACCGGCCGATCGTCACTGACGGTCCCTTCGCCGAAAGCAAGGAAGTCATCGCCAGCTTCTGGTTCTGGCAGGTCAAATCTCTCGAGGAGGCCATCGAGTGGATCAAGCGCTGCCCCAACGAAGGCGAGACCGACATCGAGATCCGCCAGGTCTTTGAGCCCGAAGAATTCGCATCTGCCTTCAGCGACGAGGAAATTCAGAAGGAAAAACAGTTTCGCGCGCGAATGGCAGCGAACGCAGCCAAGAAATAGTAATAGTCCCAGTTGCTCTGTGTAAACTGGTGTGATCTGTCCGCGATTAGTCTTAGGTGCTGGTCAGGCCCCGATTAGTCGTTTAGCAGACGTTGTTAGAACGGGGAGCTTGGCGGTGCAGCATAAACGCGTAAAGCATCATGAATGCACTGATGCCTGCGGGCGTCATCACAAGCGGCAAATAGTTTGATTTCCAGCCTTGCCGCACGGTCAGCACTATTTCTAGCGCGGTTACGAACAAAAAAACGAAAGCCAGTGCCAAAGACTTCCAGATTTCCGCGGGACTGTTTGAGGGAAGACGCCTTGACACTTTTCGAGCCAGCGATGCGCCAATCGAATATGCAGCGGCAACGTAAAAAACAACGGTGAACGCGTTCTGATCGAAGCATGGATGCACATCGCCGCAGCCCCACCCAAAATAGTGCTTGAACCGAGATTCTCCTACCCCCGCCTGATACTCTGGTGGAATCAACCGCGGAACCAGAGTTGGGATAGCGATGATGGCATATGTCAAATAAGCTAGCGGAAGAATCCAAACCCAAAGCATCGCCCGATGTTGGACTCTGCGACCAATCGACCACCCCAGTAGCAACCCCAATGCGATTTGAACAGGGTAGTAGGGGGTTCCCGTCAGAATCCAGAACATGATGTGTGACGGAATATGCTTACCGAACAATCGGAGCACATCAAATACGTAGGCGACCAGGAAGCCTGCCAGTACAACTATTCCCAAGGTGCCGATGTACTGGTGCAAGGCAAATGAAAGCAGACCTCGGCCGAGTTTCCCGAAGGAGATTCTCCCGAAAGACGTTGCGCCCGTATTCACGAGCCGGAGCCTACACGCACCCCGATACCTTTGCAATCAGTTCGGGGACCGCGCCCTAACTCGTGGTTAGTCCTATAAAAGGAGTCAAGAAGGAAAGTGCTTTCCTGTGGCTGGATTTTTTCTTGGCTTCCAGCCCGCCGCGTTGAGCAGGATTGTTCTGGCCTTCCGTTCCGTGATTTCGGGACGCTGGTCGTTTTGGCTCGAATCCGCTTGCCTGGTTTCTGCGTTAATCAGGCGTTGACTGCCGGCAGCCCCGCGCGTGCGGCGTGACGAGCCCTATGCTTGCAACTCCTCCGCGAGCCGATCGAAGCAGCCGTTCCAGCCCTTGCTATGAGCCTCGCGCTGATCAGCAGTGGCAAGTCCTTCATGCGTCAAGATGACTTCCGTGAAAGTTCCACGCGGCTGAAATTCCACCGTCACCAGCGTGTCACGAGCCTCGTCGAGCTTCTCCCCCGACGCGGAGAACTTCTGCCAGTCCCATGTAAACACCAGTTTTTTCGGAGGTTCGATGTCGCGGTAGGTGACGGTCTGCTTAAACGTTTCTCCTTGCGGATTTTTAACCTCCATCACATTGGTGCCGCCCGGCCGCGCGTCAGACGCGGTAAAACGCGTCTCGTGCCTTGGGAAACGGCACATCCATTTCTCTACCTTTTCCCGTTGAGTCCACGCTTCGAAGACTTTCTCCCGCGGCGCTGTGAACATTCGCCGGACTTCCAGCTTGAGTTCGGACGCGTAGGCGGGGTTTGCCATTTGAGGTCTCCTGTTTATCAATTCTTCTTCCAGGTAATGTGCCAGAGCGTCGAGGGTAGGACAAGCCTGGAATGAGGCGAAGAGAAGGCTTCCGCGCAGCTCCGGTTCGGGGCTGTAAAGCTCCTCCGAAAGCGCTGAAGCGCTACCTTGGGCACGGAAGGCCCTGCTTTCAGTTGTCTGGGTAGCGCATTTACCTGCCGTGTGCGTTATTTCCGATTTGCTCGTGATCCGGGCGGAGTCGGCCGTAGGCTCCCAACGGGGTAGCAAACTTTTCACGAAAGTCCTTCTGGCTCGCTTCCGTCGGAGTACTTCTGCAGGATGCACCTTAGGCTTCCGAGTTCGACTCGTTCTCCGTAGTCCAGCCGCTTGTCACGCACCGTCAGTTCCGCGTTATACTGAGGTTGGCGCGCCGGGCGCCGCCGTGTCCGCGGGAAGGGCTGAGCCCACCGATCTTCGGTACTTCGATAGCTTCGAGACGAATCTTCTTTCGGCCCGTCACGCGGACGCCGGGCAATGACTCGAAAGGAGATCGTCATGTCCGGAAACATTCCCCATTTCTATCCAACGCGTCGGCTTCCCGAGCAGGCTAACCTTGAGCAGTTGCGAAAGCAGGCCAAGGATCTCTTGGAGCGATATCGCGCCGCAGACCCCACCGCTGTCGCCGAAGTCCAGCAGTTCGAGCGCCGGCCCGATCCAGCGTCGTTCGCTCTCCATGACGCCCAGCGTGTACTGGCGCGTGCCTATGGTTACGAGAGTTGGCCTAAACTCAAAGCTTTCGTTGACGGCGCAAATGTTGCAAGGCTCGCCGAGGCGGTTCAAGTCGGCGATGCAGCGCAAGTTCGTCTCCTGCTGAGTGCTCGCCCAGAATTGATTGCCATGGACATGGCTGGCAACGACGAGCATCGCGTTCTGCACTTTGCGGTTTTGCGCCGCGACGCAGCGATGGTGAAGTTGTTGATGGAAGCCGGTGCCGATGCTCGCAAAGGCATCTTCCCGCACCGCGATGCAACTTCATCGTTTGCCATCGCCAAAGACCGGGATTACACGGACATTGTCGCCATCATCGAGGAAGAAGAGCAGCTACGCCGCGCGGAGCTGAGCTGCCCCAACGCCACGGTCTCACCGCTGCAGGACCAAATTAACCAGGCCATCTCACAACGCGACAATGCAACAGCTATCCGCCTCTTGCAGGCAGATGCTTCTATGATTTCAGCTTGTGACCGCGAGGGTGGCACGCCGCTTCACGCTGCCGCCCAGACCGCGGACGTAGAAATGGTCGCGTGGCTTGTGAACAAGCGCGCCCCAGTCCGTAAGCAGGACGTAAACGGTTTGACGGCCCTTGACCGCGCGGCGCTCGCCGCCCATCCACATAACGACCACGCCAACCAATTTCCCGCGATTGCCAAGCTCCTGCTGGAGCATGGCGCGGAGCTGACTATTCGCGCAGCTGTGGCACTGGCCGACGCGAAACGCATTCGAGAACTGGTCGCTGACAATCCCGCGGTGCTGCGTGAGATCAGCTGGACAAAGGGCGGATTGCTCAGTCTTGCCGTAAATCACAGGCACATCGAAATCGTTCGGCTGTTGCTTGATCTCGGAGCCGATGTGGACGAGCGAATGATGCTGGATGAACTGGAAGAGCCAACGCCAAGTTGGGGAACGCCGTTATGGTATGCAGCCCTGGCGGGGCAGCGCGACATCGTCGAACTGCTGCTCGACCGCGGCGCCGATTCCAACGCGAATGTTTATGCCTCCGGTTGGCCGCTCCGCAACGCGTGGAGTCATAAGGACGACAGCGTCAAACAGCTCCTGCTGGCACGCGGTGCGAAGCCGCGGCCATACATGATCGCCGAGGCGCACGATGTGGACGAGGCCAGACGGTTGCTCGAAACCGACACGAGCGAGGATCTGGCGAAGGAACTCGCTTGGTCGGCGGCGGACCATGGATGCCCGGCAATCGTCGAGCTAGCGCTTAGAAGGCTGAACTGGAATCGCGACGATCCGCGCTGGCACTGGATCCTGATTCAGCCCATTCGCGGCGTCGGAACCAATGATCCGGATCACGAAGCTCACTTCCAGTGTATGGCGGTGTTGCTGCAGCATGGGATCAACGCGAGCATTTCACGCTTTGGTCAAACCGCACTGCATTTCACGGCTGCAAGGAACAGCGATCTTAGCGGACCTGAACGCGCGCGATTTGCCGGGATGTTGCTTGACCACGGAGCGCGCCTCGACCTGCGGGACGAGTTGCTCAAGTCCACGCCGCTGGGCTGGGCGTGCCGCTGGGGACGAAAGGAACTAGCTCAGCTGCTCATTGCGCGCGGTGCGCCGGTCAACGAGTTGGATGCCGAACCCTGGGCCACGCCGAAGGCTTGGGCGGAGAAAATGAGGCAAGACGCCGTGCTCGCTCTGCTGCGGGACGAGCAATCGAAATCCTGATGGCGGGCCGCCCTGGCGCCGATCGTGCACAGTGGAAGGCGGGTTGGAGGCAAAACCGATGCGAGGCTGGTTGATTCCGTTCCTGATTGTGATTTATCACTCAACTTTGCTGTCCACGTCCGCAATCGCACAACCGACGCAGGTGCCTTCGGCCAGCCAGCAAATCGCGGCTGCGGTGTTGCCTTTACCTGAGGTCATGCGGGAACACGCCACGGTACTCGGATACGCTCCTGACCTATCACTTATAACGCTTCGGGAGGGTACGAATGGGATGGTGTGCACCGCTTCTCGTCCCGGCGATGCCGAGTTCGATGTGCGCTGCTATCACGAGTCGTTCATGCCCGTCGTTCGTCGCATGCGCGATTTGCACTCCCGTGGTCTAAAGTACGACGAGATCTATCGGACCATTGATGCGGAAGTGAAAGCAAAGAGGCTAGCGATTCCTGACCATCCGATTGCCGGATACCGTATGCTCGGTCCGATTTCCGCCTACCGGGCGGAGAGCAACACGGTCGGGCCGGAGATCGAGTCGTGGCAGTCGGTTCACTTTCCTTACAAAACCGCAGCGGAAATCGGCTTGCCTGAAGAGGGACAGGTCAAGCCCACCATACCCTATGTCATGGCTTCGGGTACATTTTGGTCGCACGTGATGATCGAACACGAGAATGCGTTAGCTCAGAAGTAAGACACCGCAGCCTGGCTACGAAAACTTTTATCCGATTGCCGGCGCAGATAGGCAGCACGGAGTAGCGCCATTTCCGTTTGGCGCAAACTCGCGGTGTCGTTCGCTAGTTCGAAGCGTGCGCCGCGGTGGCGATAAAGCGCTGAGCCTCTTCTTTTGGCGCATAACCCGAGTCTGCATTCTTCCAAACATCGAGAAGTTCAGCGTAGGAATTCGCCGCGCCCGCCTTGTCTCCCATCGCGCGTTCGGCTCGCGCCAGCCCGAGCAACGATTCGGCCCTTCTCGGAGCGCGCTGCAGAGATGCGGCAAAAGCTTCCCGTGCCTCCGAAGCCTTGTTCGCCTTCAATAGAAGTTCTCCGCGAAGTTCTTCGGAAGGCTTCTCAGGACTTGGCGGGCCAAACGCATAGGGCAAGTCCTTCCCGGCTGCGATCGCTTGCTCTATTCTTGCGATGGCCTGATCGCCGTGGCGCTCGGCGGAGAAAATCACCGCCTCAATCTGCAGCCTCTGAATCTGTGGCACGCGGCGAGCGGGATCGTCGGCGGGGAGCCCTGCGTGATCAAAGAGGGCAGGGAGCTGCGTCAGCAACCGATCGAGCGATGCGAGAGATTCTCGCGCTGCCCCCACATCGCCAAGTTCAGCGGCAGCAAAACCAGTGCCGAACGTAAAATTGAATTCCGGCATCTGTGCGCCGTCCAGGTCCACGTTCCAGCCGACAACTTCGCCATCCCAACGGCCGGTATCCACGATATAGCGGCTGCGCATCACGGCAAATGAGCCGACACGCGAATCGTCAGGATCTACTGTACCGTGCGCCCGCCCGGCCATGCCCGATTGCGCTGCGTCCTCGCGGCAGTCCGCAAGCACTCTTTCCGCTTCGCCAATGCGGCCTTGTTCCAGATAGCCGTACTCGAGCCAGTAGGAATAGTGGCCGCAGTGTAGGGACTGCTTTCCTTCCGCGGCTTCCTGCCTGTTCACCACGCTGATCGCGGCGATGTTGGCCTGTACCACGTCGTCCCACATACCGAGCGCCATGAAGATGTGCGAGCACATATGCAGCGCGTGGCCCGCGTCCGGCGCGATCTTGGACAATGCACGCGCCGCTTCCAACGCGCCGGCGGCATGTGGCGGATCGTCCATCCCATGAATCCAGTAATGGGCGGCGCCAGGATTCTGCGGGTTCCTCCTGAAAACGGCCTTCGCGATTTCCGCAGCCTTCAGGTACGTCGGAACATCGCGCACACCTTCACTCGCTCCCAACAGCGCCAGGGCGTAAAAAAGTTGGGCCTCGTCGTCCTTGGGATAAGCCTTCGCCAATTGCTCCATCGCCGCGGCATACCGCGCGTCGCGTTCGCGCTTGTCGCCGTTGCCGCTGTATAGGATTTCCACCGCGCTCATATAGGCCCGTTCGCGCGGATCGGCAATGCGGCCGGCGCGTTCTTCCGCAGTGGCCCCGAATTTCGCGAGCGCCGCCTGACCCGCCTGTACATCCACCTGGTTCCAGACCCCATGGTTGAAGGTCATCGCCTCTCCCCAATAAGCCATGGCAAATCCGGGGTCGGCGCTTTCGGCGGCGACAAACGACGTCGCCGCGTCGGAATACTCAAAGAGGTGTAGTAACAACAGACCGCGGATGAAGTCGCTCTGCGCCGCCGCTGACTGGGTCGAGGTCGGAAATGTCGCGTTGCCCAAACCCGGGATCATCTGCGCCTGCAGCAACCCTGCGGACACGGGCAATAACAGAACAAGAAGGAATGTCTTCTTCACAGGAACGCTCGCTTTTGAACAAAGAAGATTTGTCGTCGTGCATCCCTACTGACCGCGGCCGCTTCCGACGGCTTGCGGTCATCAAAAATGGGAAAATCAGATGCTCAATGCGTAACGCCTGGGTGAGCTAGCGGTCGGAGGTGAGCGCCATCCGTGCGAATCATAGCATGTGCGCCACGTTGCACTCGGATGCTAACAATTCTGCATGTGTTGTCGGCTACGCGGAAGTAATCCTGGAAATCCTCTACCTAGGTGATGGCGGGCTAAGTCCCGATAAGTCGCTTTATCGGACAAGTGGTGTAGCCCCGATTTCACATCTCCGGTAAGGGCGTTTATCAGGACTTAGGCCGCGGGCTGTCTCTCCTCGTTGACTTGCCTTCTGCACCACCCTAAGATGGGCGCCAAATGACGGAATCCAAGTCACTTCTCGGCCAAACCATTTCGCACTACCGCATCGTCGAGAAGCTGGGCGGCGGCGGCATGGGCGTGGTTTACAAGGCCGAGGACATGGAGCTCGGCCGGTTCGTTGCGATCAAACTTCTTCCTGAAGCCGTCTCTGAGGATTCACAAGCGCTTGAGCGATTTCGGCGTGAGGCGCGCGCCGCGTCCGCGCTGAACCATCCAAATATTTGCACAATCCACGAAATTTCCAGCCACGAAGGCCGGCCATTTCTCGTTATGGAATTCCTCGATGGCGCGACGCTAAAGCATGTGCTTCTCGAAAAGCCACTTGAACTCGATGCTCTCCTTTCGCTCTCCATCGAATTTGCAGATGCGCTGGACACCGCGCACGGGCAAGGCATTATTCATCGCGATATCAAGCCAGCAAACCTGTTTGTGACGCGCAGAGGCCACGCGAAGATTCTGGACTTTGGATTGGCGAAGCTCACGACGAACCACGCGAATCTCGAACCGCCAGGCGCCTCGCAAGTGACGCTCGGCGCGCCGGACGAACACCTCACCAGTCCGGGGATGACGCTCGGAACAGTCGCGTACATGTCACCGGAGCAAGCGCTCGGCAAGGAATTGGATGCTCGGACGGATCTGTTTTCTTTTGGCGCGGTGCTGTATGAAATGGCGACCAGGCAACTTCCATTCCGCGGCGATAGCTCCGCGGCGCTGTTTGATTCCATCTTGAACAAAGCTCCTCTGGCTCCGGTGCGTCTCAACCCATCCTTGCCGGTGCGGCTCGAGGAGATCATCAACAAACTGCTCGAGAAGGACCGGACCTTGCGTTACCAGCATGCCTCCGAGTTGCGCGCGGATTTGCAGAGATTCAAGCGGGATTTCGAATCCGGACGAAGCGCGCTCGCCACTGGGGCGTCTTCCGCCGAGATAGCTTCTCAATCGAGCACTGGTTCGGCCCAATCCGCGAGCGTGTCTCCAGCAGCTGATAACCGATCGGCTGCCAGCGTTACTCCCGCTTACGCTTCCAGCACGACTACGGTTGCTGCAGTCGCTCGCCAACACAAACTGGGAACCTTTCTCGTCGCGTTATTCGTTCTCGCTCTCGCCGTTGGCACCACTTACGGGATTTATGTCCTCGTTCATCGGGCCGCCGTGCTGCCGTTCGAAAAATATGTCGTCGCCAGAGTGACAGACACCGGGGACATTCAGAACACCGCGATTTCACCGGACGGCAAGTTCATACTCACGGTAGCTACTCAACAAGGGCAGCAAAGCCTGTGGCTCCGAAATCTTCCAACCGGCAGCGTTACTCAAGTCGTTGCGCCGTCCGGCCGCACCTTTTCTTCCTTGGCATTTTCTCCCGATGGCAGTTACATCTATTACCGGCAGATTTCGACGGAATCCTCTGGAAGTCTTGACTTATACCGCGCGCCATTACTGGGCGGCACGCCGGCCATCGTGGCGAAGGACGTGGACAGCAACGCGACCTTTTCCCCCGCAGGAAAGCTCATCGCCTACGTTCGTGCGAACGACCCGGAAGTCGGAAAGTGGAGATTGCTGCAGGCCAATGCCGACGGCAGCGACGAGAAGGTATTGCTGGTTGCTGAAGGGACGAATGATCCTGACTACATAGGCTGGTCGCCAGACGACAAGCGCATCGCTATCACGCAGGATAAGCCATCGCGTGGGGATTTTGGCAGCCAAATCACGATGTTCGATTTCTCTTCGGGACAGTCGAAACTCTTTCAGAGTTTCGATGACATGGTGATCTTGAGCTTTTTGTGGGCTCCCGATGGACGAAACATTTTCGTTGTATTTGCCGCGCTCGGCGGCCAGCCGTTCACTGTGAACTCCCGCTTGGGAGCATTTTCTTATCCGGAAGCAAAATTCCGTATTCTCACGAACGATGTTGTTGACCATGACACGATCAGCATTACCGCTGACGGCAAAACCCTCGCTTCATTGCAGGATCAGTCCGCTATGGAAGCGGACGTTTTGGACGGGTCAGGCAAGGGATCTCCTGCGGCAATTCCGGGAATTCCTCCGCAGCAAGTTTTGGCTGGGATGGACTGGACTCCCGACGGCCATCTGCTTATTTCCGAGGGCATCCGTCTGCTGCGATTGGCCCCGGATGGCGGCGAAGTGACCATGCCCCTGAGCGATCCCAACGCATGGATTCGAGAGGTCGCTTCGTGTGACGGCGGCCGCTCCATTTATGCTCTCTGGTACCTTCATGACAGTTCGAAAGGAGTGAAAATCTGGCGCGCCAACTCCGATGGTTCGGACGCAAAGGCCGTGACGCCCGTCAGCGATACAACTTTGTTCGGTTGCTCACCCGATGGAAAATGGATTTATGCCTACGATGCCTGGCGCAGCGACGATTTGATGAGGTATCCAACTTCAGGCGCAGCCCCGGAACTCGTGGCTTCCGTCTCGCTTCCGGGCGCCTTGCTGCAGGGCGCGACGCTTTCAGCAGATGGACAGACTATCGCCGCGTACTTCAGCCTGGTGGATCCCTCGACACGCATCTACAAAACCAAGATAGCGTTGTTCCATCTCGAAACGTCAGGCAAGCCGACCGTCCGTTACCTTGACGCCGACCCGCGTGCCAGCGTCAGCTACCATTCAATTCCGCCGATTCCGCACAATGCGCTGCACTTTACGCCGGACGGCAAGGCTCTGGCGCTGCTCCTCGAAGAAAAAGGTGTGGACAATATCTGGATTCAACCCCTGGACGGCTCGAAGGGTCACACCCTCACGGACTTCAAATCGAAATTCATTTCTGATTTTCGCTGGTCACGCGACGGTAAAAGGCTAGCCGTTCTGCGCCACACCTATGCAGGGGACGTGGTCCTTCTATATGATTCGCGGATGCCTCCCCAGTGAAGCTGGCACGCCGATTGGTACCGCGTCTACGCGCAAGTTCGCTTTACGGCGCCAGCCTACGGGGCTCTTGCATACAGCTTCGGGGCCTTTCTCGCGATGAGCCCCAGGAGTCATGCGTTGCAGACCTTCGTGGAAAGATTTTAACGTCAATGGGCGCAGGAGTTAGAACAGGTATCGAGCCGGATCGCTTCGCTGATACCTGCGTGACTGGTAAGAATTAATCATTTATGACATGCACACACATGTGCGAGAGTTGGGCATGGGGCCATGGACAATGGATAAACTGTCGATTTGCCGTCGATTGTTTTTTTGAGTCGCAGAAATGGTCACACTTGGGGGTGCATCATGCTCGGCATGGAGTGGAAGGCTGACCGGTCAACGATATTCGCAGCCATTGGGGCGGTGGCTGCCGGATGGGCACGGATCGTTTTCGCTCACGATCTTGTATTGGGTGGTGCGCTGATCGGTGTCGGAATCATCATCGCCGTCCGATCGTTCTTCTATCTCCGGGCGCCGGGGACCTAAAATTCCAAACGGAAGGGGAGTCCACGTTCCCGTTGGATTTCAAAAGTCCGATTACTGCGTTACCGTACAGGTGGCTTCGCCCTGATTTAACTTCTCCGGTGAGCGCGTTTGTCGTCCAACTGCCGCTAGGATTTCCACCGATTACCTCGAACGCAGTTTCTTGATAACTTCCGTGTGGGTGACTGCTCGCCCGGAATGCGTCGAACGCGAAGCCGAACGCCGGGAGTTCGACGGACTTTATGCCGGGGCTTCCAATGGTTGATCCCGTGCTCCCCTAATCGAGGGCCATAAGACAATCGCTGGTTCGCCCAGCGTTAGCGGGATGTAATCCCGAGGTAAGGCTTGCCGACTACACAGCAGTATTGTTCTGACTGAACAAAATCGGTGCGCGGCTCGAAGCAGTCGAATGGGGATCAGCCACTCATTCAAGTCCAGTGCGAGTCACCTCGGGAGCTTTGGAAATAACGCAGGCGCCATCTGCGCTGCGAATTCCTTGAATACGCCCACGGAGCGCGGCAGGTGCCGGTTCCCGGCATGGAGCAGCCACAGATCGAATGTCCGCAGGTGCCAGCCGGGCATCACCTCCACAAGCCGCCCCTTCTGTACGAGCTCGGGCCGAACGAGCGGTGGAAGCTCTCCGATGCCTGCGCCCGCGAGCAGCGCCGGAACGATTCCGGCGTAATCGTTGATCGAAATATATGGCTCGAAGCGCAGCGTGAGGTCTTCTCCGCTGTTCGCATGCGTAAAGTGCCAGCGGTTCTCCGGCAGCCAACGCGAAAATGCGAGCAGGCGGTGCTGCAGGAGATCTTGCGGCGTCTTGGGCGCCTTGTGGCGCTTGAGATATCCCGGGCTCGCTAACAGTCGATGCCGATAGCTCAGAATCTTCCGCGCCACGAGCGTCGAGTCCCGCAGCGCTCCGATCCTTACCAGCAAGTCAACTCCCTCCTCAATATGATCGACAATCCTCTCGGTGATCATGATCTGCACGCGGACGTCGGGATGCGGCGCCTGGAATGCATTCACCAGCGGAGCGAGCAGGGAATCGGAAATGCTCGGTGGCGCGGCCAGCCGCAAGAGTCCAGAGACTTTCGTCAGATGGTTTGAAGCCACATTATCAACTGCTTCGCTGAGTTCGGCGCTGCGTCGCGCGTGCTGTAGCAATTCGGATCCAACCGCCGTCAACCGCAAGCTGCGCGTAGAGCGCTCCAGCAGTCGCACGCCCAGCTGATCTTCCAGTTCCGCCACCCGCCGACTCACCGTGGACGTGGGCATCTTCAGACGGCGCGCCGCCTCCGAAAAGCTGTTCGCTTCCACCACGTGGGCGAAAATCATTAGCGAGTTTAGGTCCGCCATCGGTTCGATTATCCCAAATATGAAAAATAGATTTCCGATTGTCCTGCTATTCGGGCAAATGCTTATAGCACTATAGTCGGTGGTGTGGTCATCTTGGAAGCGTAGGAATCAATATGATAAGTACCGATGAGCGGGCGGTTGCCGCGGCTCTGGCGAAATATGAAGAGGCACTGAATCAATCGGACATCGAAGCGGTGATGAAGCTGTATGCATCCGACGGCGTGTTCATGCCGCAGAACAGCCCATCGAGCGTGGGCACCGCTGCTGTTCGGAAAGCGTATGTCGCCGTCTTCAACGCCATTAAGCTCACTGTCAAGTTCGACGTGGCCGAAGTTCACCAGGTCGCTCCCGATTGGGCGTTTGCGCGCACGAATTCCACGGGCACCGTCAAGATTCACGCCACTGGCGAAACCAGCCCGGAGGGAAACCAGGAGCTCTTCGTATTTCAGAAAGTCGGCGAAGCCTGGAAGATCGCACGCTACTGCTTCTCGACCACTAATCCGCCCCAAGGCTGACTTCGCAAGGACTCTTCCATGCAACCATGAAAGCTGCCGTAGAAGTTCTGGAGACGGAAAATGAAAGCGGCATGGTACGAAAAGCAGGGGCTGGCTCGCGAAGTGCTCGTGGTCGGCGAGATGCCGGACCCGACTCCAGCGCCAGGAGAGGTTCGCATTCGCATCGCTGCTTCCGGCATCAACCCGGGCGATATCAGGAAACGGCAGGACGATTTCGGCTACGGCATGCCGTATCCTCGTGTGATTCCGCATAGCGACGGTGCCGGCCACGTGGATCAGGTTGGCGCTGGCGTTCCCTCTGAATGGGTAGGTCGTACTGTGTGGTGTTACGGAGCACAGTCGTACCGTCCGTTTGGCACGGCGGCGGAGTTTACGGTCATGCCCGTGGATCAGGTTGCTCGTCTGCCTCAAAGAGCACCGATCGAGCAGGGCGCTTGTCTTGGGATCCCCGGTATCACGGGGCACCGAGCCGTTCACGTTGGAGGTTCTGTGAACGGCCGCACCGTGTTGATACAAGGAGCGGCAGGCTCCGTGGGAGTGTGCGCAGTTCAGCTCGCGCACCGCGCGGGAGCGCGCGTGATCGGAACTGTGCGGTCGTCGCTGGACGAAGCCACCGCGAAGAACGCCGGCGCCGACGATGTGCTTGTCGGCGAAAAAGATCTCACTTCGCGCGTGAGGACCTTGGCTCCCGAAGGCATCGATCACATCGTGGAAGTCGCGTTTGCCGCTAACATCGAAGCCGACATCGAACTCCTGAAGCAGGGCGGTTCGATCGCGAGCTATGCCACCGACAACGCCGCTCCGAAGATTCCTTTCTGGCAAATGGTGTTTAAGAACATTCGCGTGTTCCTGCTGGGGAGCGACGATTTTCCGGAGGAAGCGAAATTACAAGCAGCTCGGGACTTAAATGCTGCGCTTGAGGCTGGGTGGGCAGGCTTCGAGATTGGCGAACGAATCTTGCTCGCGGAGATCGCTCGCGCGCACGAGCTTGTGGAACACCCCGCGCGGCGCGGGCGGGTTGTCCTGGTGTTGTGAGTATCTGCGGATTTCAAAGGTGTATCCGTTCAGGTGAAACGTGTCGAGTTCTCGCTCACAGTCCCCGGGGGCAGATCAGTCGCACGCTTTCTTTGGACTTGGCTTTGACCCGCTTTCAGACAAAGTTGCGTTTCCGCAACTCAGTGACGCCGAGCTGGCGGAGGTCGCACTCTTTGGCGAACGCCGCTCGTTTGCCAAGGACGAAGCACTGGTTTGCGCAGGCGATTATCCTTTCAACAGCCACGCGATACTTTCCGGTACGGTCCGCATCGTGGACGTCTCGACCGGCGAACGCGTCGTGTTCGTTCGCTACGGGCAGGGATATTTCACTGGCGACATCGATCTATTCACACACCGGCCTTCGGTAGTTTCATGCGAGGCCGAAACCGACGTAGAGGCGATTCGACTGACGCCGGCACAGCTCCGAAATATGTTCACCCGAAGGTCGCAGCTCGGCGAAAGGTTCTGGAAATCGTATCAGCGTCGCCGGGATTTACTGCTCGAATCCAAATTTCGAGGACTAAGCGTCTACGGAAAAAAAGACGACAAAGCGACATTGGATGCAGTTCAACTCTTATTCCGCAACGCCGTTCCACACGAATGGTTAGACACCTCCATCGAAGAGAACCTGCTCAAACTCCAAAGCATTCGTGAAGACGTTCAGTCCTACCCCGTGATCGCTCACGGAAGTCGTGTGCTTTTTGAAGCTCCCACCCGAGAACAACTGGCCGGCCATCTGCGTCTGCGACGGAGCCTGCCAGAGTCTAACTACGACGTGCTGATCTTGGGGGCTGGGCCGGCGGGTCTCGGCGCGGCGGTTTACGCCTCGTCGGAAGGTCTGTCCTGTCTTGTACTGGACGGGCTCGGACCGGGAGGTCAGGCGAGTTCGACGTCACGTATTGAAAACTATGCGGGTTTCCCTGACGGTGTCAGCGGGCAGCACTTGGCGCATTCAGTCTACCTTCAGGCTCTGAAGTTCGGAGCGGACTTCCACGTACCGAGTACGGTGTCCAATCTGGAGCAGCGCAGGAGCGGATTGTATCGGGTAAGAACCGTAGAAGGGGACTACGTGCTGGGCAGAACGGTGATCATTGCCACGGGGGTCTCTTACGGACTCTTGAATGTGGAGGGAGTCGACACCTTGCAAGGCTCGGGTGTGTACTACAGCGCGACCAACGTCGAATCCCGACTCTGTCGAAATTCCGCGACTCACGTGGTGGGCGCTGGCAACTCAGCGGGACAAGCCGCAATGTTTCTCTCTCAAACCGCCAGCGAGGTTTCTCTGCTCGTGCGTGGCTCGGACCTCCGAAAAATGTCGTCGTACATTTCAAAAAGGCTCTTGGCGAATGACAAAGTGAGAATCTGCTTTCGCACCGAGGTAGTCGCGGTGGAGGGAGTTGAACACATTTCTGCAGTTCACATACGCGAGTCGGACGGTAAAGTGAAAAAACAATTCACATCTGGCGTCTTCGTTTTTATCGGGGCGAAACCACGCACGGTCTTTCTCCCGGCCGCCATCGCGAGAACGGAGAGGGGATTCCTGTTGACCGGACCCGAGGTAGCAGTTCTACCCACTTGGAAAGAACCGCGGCCGCCATGCACGGTTGAGACGAGTCTCCCCGGTGTATTCGCCGCGGGCGATTGTCGAAATCGCACACCCAAGCGAGTTGCTTTCGCGATCGGAGACGGCGCAGCGGCGGTCACGTCAGTCCACAATTTCTTCGGACGTGTACGTGGCGACCAAACAATGGAGGACTCGAACGCGTGAGTGGAACAAGTGTCGCTTACCAGGATGGCGAGCAGCCACTGGAGGGCTACCTGAGTGCGATGCCGCAGGGGCCCGCTCGTCCGGGCGTTCTGGTCGTGCCCACTTGGCGGAACGTTAATGAATCCATTCGCAGACGCGCCGATCGTATCGCGGAGTTGGGGTACGCGGTCTTTGTCGCTGACCTGTTTGGTGCTGGCGTACGTCCTGGGCCGCCACAGTCGCCGCAGGCCGTTGTCGCGCCATTTCTCAATGACCGCTTGTTGTTCCGGCGGAGACTCTTTGCTAGCTTGCATGCATTCCGAAGCCGGCCGGAATGTGAGGAAGCTCGCATCGCGGCCGTTGGCTATTGTCTCGGGGGTTGTGGTGTTCTTGAGCTGGCGCGTGCCGGAGCTCCTGTACGAGGCGTGATCTCTCTGCACGGTATTTTAAGTGCGCCGATACCAGCGAAACCGGGTGCCGTTGATGCAAAAGTGCTCGTGCTGCACGGCGATGCAGATCAAGTGGCGCCCGCAGGCGGTGTGATCGATTTTCAAAAGGAAATGCGGCTGGCCGAGGCGAATTGGCAGATTAACATTTACGGTAATGCGAAACATGGTTTTACGGGCGAAGGAGCGGCTGAAGACGGAACACCTGAAGCTGGACTGCATCCACAAACGGAAGCAAGGAGTTGGCAAACGACCTTGGAGTTCCTGCGGGAAGTCTGCTAAAGACTCACTCCGGCCCGAAAACAGTTCTTTTTGAAGTAAGCCTCCCGCACTTCTGGGCAAGCGAATTTTCAACACTTCCGATCACTGAGGGAGTGGGGATTTTGGGCACCGAGGGTTTGTGAGCACTTGTCCGGTAAGTGCTGCCGGCTCAGATGGTCGCCGCAACACTTGTGCGCAGTTTACTCGCGGGAGTTTCGAATCCCAATGTCTTTCTGGGTCGCTGATTCAAGCGCAGCGAGACATGGTCGAGCGGCGCTTGCGAAAACCCAGACAGGTCGGTGCCTCGCGGGAAGTATTGCCGCAGGAGCAGATTGCTGTTTTCGTTGGTGCCGCGTTGCCAGGGACTTTGTGGATCGCAGAAGTAGACCTGCACATTCGTGGCTACCGTAAACTCCTTGTGCTGGGCCATCTCCAGCCCGCGATCCCTGGTGAGATGTCCTCTCGCTCCGCCAGTGTGAGCGCCAAGCGCGAGCGGCGACGAGTAGCGGGAGGAATGCCGCCGCGCGGCAACAACACAGCCCGAATGCGGCTGTGCGGCTTGTCAAAAGCGCGGCCGGTTAGAAACGGAAGCGTCGCGGTCAGCATACGCGGACTATCGCATGAACCCCCCTCTTTTCATCCTTGCGCAAGGAAAATATCGGTGAAAAGGAACCTGATCTTCAATAGAATCTCGGTCGTGGTGCAGGAGCCGAACCCTCAGATGCCAGCTGAACCTTGAGGAGAGTCGAATGAACAAAATGAGATTCTGTCTTGCGTTGCCATGCATGGCAGTTGCCCTCGCTCTGGCGCAGAACCCTCCGCCTTCCCATGTAGTTGACTTGAAGGCTTCTGACGGCACTCTGTTGAAGGCCAGCTTCTTCCCCGCGGCAAAGGCGGGTCCAGGCGTTCTGCTGTTCCATCAGAACAATGGGACTCGCAAGTCCTGGAATGGTGTGGCGGAGCAACTCGCAGCAGCAGGCATCAACACGCTGACAGTAGACAGTCGCGGCCACGGCGAAAGCGGCGGCAAGTACGACAATTGGACCGACCCCAACCGCGAGGAAGGCATGCGGCAGGCGCAGCTGGATATTGATGTCGCATTCCAATTTCTCGCTTCGCAGCCGGGAGTTGATAATAATGTCATTGGTGTGGGCGGTGCCGGGCTGCTGGGCGTTGATAATTCGGTGCAGGCCGCCCGACGACACACCGCTGAAGTGAAGTCACTGGTATTGATCTCGGGGGAGACGTTTCGGGCAGGAGTCGAGTTTCTGCACCAAGCGTCGCAATTGCCCGAGCTGTTCGTCGTATCGGATAACGATGAATATCCGCCCACGCCTGAGGCGATGCAATTGCTTTACGTTTGCGCATCCAGCCCGGGCAGGAAGCTAGTTCACTACTCTGCTTCGCAAGATGCGCCTTGGCTTTGGTATGAGCCCAGGGATGTTGGCCGGGTTCCCGCCAGCGGCAATCACGGAACCGACCTGTTCAAGGGACATCCGGAACTGCCCGGCATTATTGTCGATTGGTTCGTCACGACGCTCATTAAGACGCCAGGGCACGCGCCCGCCGATCCGTTAGCGGCAGGCGCCATTCTGAATCAGCTTATGATCCCGGGAGGGGCTGCGCAGGTCACGCAGCAACTGCTGGAAGCGCGGCAGCGAGATCCGCAAGCGCAATTGTTCCCAGAAATTTCTGCTGGCATCATCGGTTTCGATTTCCAGCGTGCTGGTGATTTGAAGTCAGCGATCGAAGTCTTGAAACTGGTGCAAACGGCATATCCCGCCTCGGCCGACGCAAACGACAACCTGGCGGATGCTTACCTCCGAGACGGACAGAAGGAACTCGCGCGTCAGTACGCCGAGAAGGCCCTTGTGTTGCTAGACACCAAGGGCACGCCCGCTTCGTCGTGGGCCGACACGGAGCAGCTGCGCGGAGAGATCCGCCGCAGCGTACAGAATACATTGAGCAAGGTGAAGACCTCCGGCCCAGGAATGTAGTGGTTAACGTCGTCCACGGCGCGCCAGCACAAACCAGAGCGTCGCGTCAATACACTGTTTGCGAGTCTCTTACAGAACTATCGTTAGCAAAAGCCCGGACTCAGCGGTGGATTCGCACAAGGAGCCGTTCCCGTGGAACCTCCCATTCCCCCACTGCTTTTTGCGGTGTTTCTTCTCATCGGCATGCTGCTTCTATTGGAGGTCGGCCGCCGTTTTGGTCTCCGTCGCCGTCCGAAAGAGTCGGAAGGTGAGCGAGGCGGTCTTGGCACGGTCGAGGGTGCGGTTTTTGCCCTGTTTGGTCTGATGGTAGCGTTCACCTTCTCCGGAGCGGCATCGCGGTTTAACGAGAAACGGATGCTGATCGCCGAGGAAACCAACACCATCGAGACCGCCTATCTTAGGCTGCAATTGCTGCCCCAGCAGGCGCAGCCTGCATTGCAGGAATTGTTTCGCCGCTATGTGGACCCGCGGCTGGAGACGTACCGCAGGCTTCCAGATATGGCGGCGGCCGAAATGGAGATGGCCAAATCCAAGCAGATTCAGGAAGAGATCTGGGCCGAGGCGGTAGCAGCTACTCGACTCCCCGATTCTCATCCTTCTGCTGGTCTTCTGCTGCTTCCTGCCCTAAACAACATGATTGACATCTCTACGACCCGTACAGTGGCGCTGCAACTTCACCCTCCAAGGATCATCTATGCGCTTCTATTTGGCCTGGGTCTGATTTGTTCGCTGCTGGCTGGTTTTCGGATGTCGAGCGGCCAACACCGGAGTTGGCTGCACATCCTCGGTTTCACAGTTCTCACGGTCATCATCGTGTACGTAATGCTCGACGTCGAGTACCCGCGCGTCGGTTTGATCCGGCTCGAATCGGACGATCAACTGCTGGTCCATCTCCGCGAGCACATGAAGTGACGGTGGATGATGGGACAGAGCCAGCCTTCGCTGACGGCTCCCGGTAAGTCGCGTAACCGGACAAGTTCCGTACCAGGACTTCAAGTTTCCGGTAACGGCGTTAATCAGGACTTGAGATGGATTTTGCGGCCCGACCTTGAAAGTGACCAACGATTTAGCCCTTTGTCATCGGCAGGTCCAGAATATACACAGTCGCTTGCTGAGCTAGTCACCGACACAATCACAAAGCCGAGATCGTCGAGCGCGTAGTATTCGGCATCTGCCTCGGTTGGAGCGACAATGAGCGTACGGGTACGCAAAAAGTCTGTAGCGCGTACTGGCTTCGGGTGAAACCCATTGGTGCCTCGCGTTCGCTTTTCATAAATGCACGCCTTCACTCTCGTTCACTAAATTATTGCTTGACTTGCCGCGGGAATAAGGGGCAGAGTGACTCCAGGTTTTCCAATCTTCCGTTCTCATTGTTTTTTCCCATGGTTTTTCGCCAGGCATTTTCGGAACCCCGGGCCCTCATCCGCCGGTCGGCACAAATCTTAGGTGTGCGCTGCGACCGCATCGAAGGAGAACGTCAATGAACAAACAAGACCCTATTTCTTGGAAAAAACTTGAGCAGAAATGGGTGAGCCGTCGCAATCTTATTCGCGGAGCGGCTGGCGCAGCCCTCGGAACGAAACTTTTGCGTGCGAACCCGGTCTATGCCGGCGACGATGATGACGATAAGGGATGCCAAGGCCCTAGGCTCAAACCGATTCCTGGGGGCGGCGCGCCGTTTAAGCCCTTTGGCGTCCCCGTACACCATAACCCGCTAAGTCCCACGACCCCGCTAGCCGACATCAGCGACCCGTCGCAGATTACCGACTTCGACGGGTTGGTGGGTCTGACCCACATCCAAGGCGGCGGGACCGGAACCAACACCACTACGAGCGTCCCGACGGCGCTAGCGTTCCGAGCGGACATGGGCTTTGCCCGTGGCAAGTTCATCGATATTGACGGTCAGCTCCATTGGGGTACATTCGCCTTCGTTTGACTTGACCTGTACACCGTTCCAGTTGGAACGCCCACCCTCCCTGTCACTGCACAAGTTCACGACTTCAACGTGCACATCGACTCGAACGACGTGTTCTGGATGGTGCAAGTCGAACAAGACGCCCTCGAGGTTGACTTCGACGGGGGGTTTGCCCGCCTGAGCGTCAAAGACTTGCACGTCTACGATGACCATGACCTCGCCAACTCAGTGACCCAAGGGCTGGGGCTTCTTGACGGCCCGGCCTACATGTATCCGGCGATTCCACCTGTCACCCCCATCCGCGCTACCGTTTCGTTCGACGTGGAATGGAAAGGAATCGTCACGATGGCAGACATTAACAACAGCGTGCAGATGTTCAAGGGTTCGTTCCTCAGCACGGGAGCCACGATCAAGTGGTCGGCCGATGAGCCAGGTTTTCACTTCGAGTCACAAACGCCACCCGACCCTAAAGCGAATCTGGTTTCTGTGCTAGGACGCGAGAAAAACGGCGTTTTCTTCACCTAAGCTGAGTCGCAGCGCAATCTGCTCTGTCCTCGCGCGATCTAGAATCTTGGCGGTGACAATTCGGCTGCGAACGCCGTCATCGAGTCCGACGGCAATAAGAATCAGGCTTCTCTTGAAAGCGTGCAGCAGGATCTGAAGTCGTGATTCACCTCTGCGCAGCCGTGCCGCGAACGAGAACACGATAGAAACGCCGACCAGAAACAAGAAAGAAGGAAAAATGAAATCGGCCGGCGTCCAGCCATTCCAATCAGCGTGTTTAATGGCCCAGTATGCCTTTTCGTCGTCGCCTGGGTTGTCAACGATGATCATGCCGGCAACGGCGAGCCCGCGAAACACGTCGAGACACATTAGGCGCTCAGCTCGCGGTCCTGCATTATCGCTTTTAGGGGGTTGCGTGGGATCTGTAGGCGGTTGCGCGGCCAACATAGGCGAACAATATAACTGCACGCGCCTAGGTCGTCATAAGTAAAAGCAGGCTTGGCAACGCGTTCATGGGGCCAAAGTCGGTGTAACTCCTGATTTGTTCTATAAAAGGAGTCAAGAAAAAAACACTTCTTCGGCGGCCGGATGTTTTCTTGCCTTCCAGCCCACCCCATGGAGCAGGATTGCTGTGGCCTTCCGTTCCGTGATCTCGGGACGCTGCTTCATTCAGGCAGCGCGTTTGGTTTTCTCTGCCAGCGGTTTTCATCACTTGGGCGCGACGAAGCCAGTCGGTTCGGAGACCACAAGCAGCGCGGTTGTCAGGTGCCAACCATGGTTCTATTGGGGACTCGTGGCCCATAGCTTTTTCGGGTTGTCCGAGGGGGACTAGGGTCGCGTGAGAGACGCAGCGTGCCGAGGCACGCAGAGCCTAACTAATCAGCTGAGACTCGCCCTCGAACCCAAATGTCTCCAGAACCCGACTGCCACCACCGGAAGAAATTCCAGGATGGAACGGATTGGCTCGAGACACTCAAGCTGTTTGTGGTTTCAGATGTTGGGCGTCGAAGCGCACTCCTTTCTTCCAGACGAGCAAGGTGATCGCAGCCATCTTGCGCGCTAAAGTCAGCCGCGCCATTTCCGGCCTGATTCCCTTGGCCAGCAGCGCATCGTAAAACTCTTTGAACGGGCCGGCCTTCGCAGCGGCCACGGTGGCAGCACCCTTGAACAGATTCTTCAGTTCGTGATTGTGATTGCGATTCAGCCCGCGAATCGAAGCCGGCTTTTTCGCGCGCTGCAGCTCTCCCTGCACGAACCTCTGCTCGGCGCTGCTGTGCGTCTCGATCCCAAATCCGCTGTAGGTCCAGAGCTGCCGCTTGGTGCGGAAACGATGCGGCGTTTGCATCAAAGCGATCAGCAGCGCCGCCCGGATCGGGCCGATGAACGGAATCTCGCGTAGCAATTTCCAGGCGTCGTGCTTCTGAGCTTCGGCGAGCAACTCGCGCCGCGCTTCCTGGCGCAGCGCCCGCAACGCATCGAACTGCTGGTAGTAGAACTCCGCCCGGCGGCGCACGCCGGCCTCCTGGATCTTGCCCAGCCACTCGGCGCGATAGCGTTCTGCGTAAACCTGTTTTCCCCGGCAGGGAATTCCCCAACTGCGGTAGATCGCCTTCACGCGCGTCATCACCCGGATCAGATCCGTGCTGATCGTCAGGTAACTGCGCGCCAGCTCGCGCAGCGTGCGCACGCCATGCTCTCCGTGATACACCGCGCGGACCATGTTCGAGCGCAACAACTCGGCTAGCTTGCGCGCATCGATGCGGTCGCTCTTGCTGCCTTCTTTGAGCAAAGCATTGCGGCGGGGATTGCACACTACGAGTTCCGTTACGTGCGGCTTGATCAGGTCATACAACCAGGCGGCCCAGGTGCCTTCTTCGAAAGTCACATGCAAGCTTCCGCGCAGGCCTTTCAGAAAATCCAGAATGGTGCTGGCCTTGGTTTCGATCGTGCACTCCATCACCAGCTTGCCCGAGAAGTTTAGAACCGCGATCGAGATCGCTTCCTTGTGCACATCCATCCCGATATACTTCACGTTATCCATACAGGGCGCTCCTTTCTGAGGTAGGTTCGAGCCGAACACTCCAAACCTACTCCAATCGGGGCGCCCTTTTATATTGCGTCGCGTTTCCGGACAAGTCCCGTCCTAGAACTTCAGATGTCCGGCAAGAGCGTTTCTCAGGCATGTGACTCGTGCTGAGGGAAAAACACCAGCTGCATACTGCAATTGTCCAAGCCTCCAGAAGAGTACAAGATGCCGTGCCGGGCGCGCTAACTCGTGGCTGGTCGGGTTACCGGTAACCGGGACGCCCCCACCGCGATAGCCCGGTCCTTCCATCGTTGAACGTTCACTCCCATTACGAGGAGCCACAGCATTACCAACGCTTCCACGAGGAGGGCGGAGGCCAGATTGTAAGGGGACAGATAGTTTGCGACCGGCGGTACCAGAAAGGTCAGCCAACACAAACCTGCGATCGCCATCAGCGGGCCCAGAATTCGCGGCAGGAAGGTCGACCTGAAAATCAGGTAGCCGATCAGGAGCCAATAGAATCCGTGAAATCCCAGGCCGATGTTCACGCCGTGGGGCAGAAATTGCAGAAGCTCAAGCGTAAGTGCCACGAAGTTGAAGGCCGCCGCGAGCAGAGAGAGGCGCGGGTTCACCGGCTTAAAGATGCCATAGAAGAGCAGCGTCACAGCAATCATGCATGAGACCTCGATGATGCCAGCGGCGAGGTCCGCTGCGAAACTCAACCTGCCGCGAGCGAAGAACTCGGTGAATGCTGCCGTCAGCACAAGGAGCAAAAAAAGGACACCGGCCATTCTGGCCTTGAAACGCGGCGACGCTTCTGCAATCCGCTTCGTCACTACTGCTGCGCTCATACTCTTTCCTCCTCATGCGAGCCATTGAATCAGGCGTTCATGCGAATTAGGTCGGGTTTCCCGATAGGGAACCAGCCGTACCGCCGCGAAGGCAGACGGTGGCTTTCATGCGGCTGGCCTGTTCCTTCCATCGTTCAACGTTCACGCCCATCACCAGCAGCCATAGCATGAGCGCTAGTTCCGCGAGGAAGCCGAAGACCAGAATGTAGGGGGACAGATAGTTTGCGAGCGGCGGCGCCAGAAAGGTCAGCCAACCCAAACCGGCAAACGCCATCAGCACGCCCAGAATTCGCGGCAGGAAGGCCGACCTGAAGATGACGTAACCGATGAGGAGGCAATAGACCCCAAAAAATACGAAGCAGATGTTGACAGCCTGACCATACAATTCGAGAAACAGAAACGCCAGCGACCGCAGCTCTTCCACCTTGAATACGCTCAAGTACTGGCCGCCTCCCAAGACGACAAGCGGGGCGAGTTGAAAAACGCTAGCAAAAGCCAGAATGGCGCATCCCATGAGGCTGAAGAACGCCGCGAGTAAGGAAATGCTCCTGTTCACAGGCTTGAATAAGTCATAGAACAGAGCCGTAACCGCTACATACCAGACGATGGCGATGAGGCCGGTTGCTAGCCCCAACCGAAATAGGGGCTGGTGCGCCAGGAGGTTGTTCGCTGTAGCCGCGGCGTCGCCATCCACAACAAGCCCCTTAAGGAAGAGCTCACTGATTACCGCCGTCAGAAAGTAAAACAAATAAACGACACCGGTAATCCTGGCCCTGGGACGCGGCGACGCTTCGGCAATCCGTTCCGTGATCACGTAGCCTCCTAGGAGGAGCTGTCACCCAATTCGCGGAGCACAACAAGACCGCCCGCTGAGACTATACTGGGCCAACATACGATGCAGAATGTTACGGGTCGGCGCTGTCCACTTCTATACATGATGGACCACCTGCGGTCGAAGCGGCGCATGCGCCGCTCGCGTCATTCCAGCGAGCATGGACAGTCACGCGGGCAGATCGTCGATGCCATCTCGATCCGCCAAAGGCCTGCGGAAGTGGAAGACCGAGCGATTCCTGGCCATTGGGAAGGCGATCTGCTGGCCGGTGGAAAGAACAGCTATATTGCAACGCTGGTAGAACGCCACTCACGCTTTGCCATGCTGATTAAAGTGCCGAGCAAAGAAACCGAAGCTGTGGTTGCTGCCTTGAGTCAGCATGTTCGCAAACTCCCTGCTTCGCTAAAACGTTCGCTGACCTGGGATCGCGGACTGGAGATGGTCCAGCACAAGTAGTTTACGGTAGCCACGAATGTGC
Source organism: uncultured Acidobacteriota bacterium (assembly GCA_963804655.1). GTDB lineage: Bacteria > Acidobacteriota > Terriglobia > Acidiferrales > UBA7541 > Palsa-295. Next base: position 323,886 of record CAWDRE010000011.1, read on the forward strand.
AGGTCTACTTCTGCGATCCACAAAGACCCTGGCAACGCGGCACCAACGAAAACAGCAATCTGCTCCTGCGGCAATACTTCCCGCGAGGCACCGACCTGTCTGGTTTTTCGCAAGCGCAGCTCGACCATGTCTCGCTGCGCTTGAATCAGCGACCCAGAAAGACATTGGGATTCGAAACTCCCGCGAGTAAACTGCGCACAAGTGTTGCGTCGACCATCTGAGCCGGCAGCGCTTATCGTACATGTGAAGTTCTAGTACGGCATATGTCCGGTAACGCGACTTACCAGCGGTTAGCCGGATGCCCTCATGCAGCGGTTGCGCCCAAGTTGTCAAGCGGTTGTCGAGCAGTCGGAGCACACTTGCAGTTGAATGCCGGAATGATGCTCCGGCTCGACATCTTTCATCGTTGTGTGACGGCTTCTCTTAGGAACAGTCGTTGTGCAGTACGCTGGGCGCCGGCGGACCCTCCACGCATGGCACCGCGCTCAAGTATTCGTAGATGGCCCGAAGCTGATGTTCGGTCATGTTCTGGTAGAAACGCCACCGCATGATTTGGAGGAGATTACCATCACCGTCCATAGCGGGAAGACAGGTTCCATCCGGCGCACCCGTGCACGGCGGATGCACGAGATCGAAATCTCTCCCAGTCCTCATGATCGTAAGGCCCTGCAAAAACGAACGGCCACCTTCGGGCAGCCCAGTTTTGTCGGGCGTTAGGTTGCGGGAAATGATGTCCGGTGATCCGGGTCCGATCGGACCGAAGTCCATGTTACCGCTCAAGTACACGGCCGCATTAACGACATTCTTTTGGCCGTAATAAGGGTTATTGCCCGGAAGGTATTCTTCTGGCCCCATCGCGCCCGCTGGACTGTGACAATCGTTGCAAACCGCCACCGCGTTAACAAGGAAGCTTCCCAAACCTACGAGGTCATGGTCTTTGTTTTCAAGATTGAGATGAACGGGGGCAATTTTGAAGCCGATCTCAACAAGCCTGTCTTCGTCGTCCTTGTCCTGTTCCCGTGCGGAGACGGCAACCGAGATTGCACCCGTTAGTAGAATCACACCGAAAAAACCGATACCGGTCCTGACGATTTTGGTCATGAACATGTGCGCTCCTCCTTGTGATGGAATTCGACTGGAAAACGGCAGCGACTAGAGCCTGTTTCTCTCGTTCAGAGGGATTTCTGGTTCGGGGTTAGACGTTTCGAGGGCTCAGCCAGAGCTTTTGCCCGATGTTGCGAACGATGCTGCCAAATTTCGGCAAACTGGCAGTGGGCGCCAGTCGCTCGCGAGGAGCGATATCGCAGCTATTACACCCGCGCGCGATGGAAAGTCAGCTCGAAATGCGATCAGAAACAATGGAGCCGCCCCACACGTTTCGCCTCCGAGGCCGCTGGGTCCCGATTGTCCGCTTGCATTCGGGCAGTAGGCTTTCGACCCACGACCTTGCGCCGAGTATCAGCTGGGAAACCCTCGGTCCTAAGCGACGAACTTGAGATCGGGATGAACCGTAAGCTAAGAACCGGAAGTAGCCTTGACTGAGAGAGGCAATCGCAAGGCGAAAGCCTCTGGAATATCCTCCGAAACCGAAAGGACGCACCGCTGCCCCTCAAGCTCGACGATTTCGGCCGAATAAACTGTATCGATGATTTCCCCGGACCGTCGCCGGAAGCGGGTTGTACGGTTCCTCACACGGCCTTGCTCGCGAATCTCCTCCAGCATTCGCAGGCGTTCGCTCGGTTCGTTCCAGATTCCGATGTCAAAAACGGTCGAGCCGAGGAGTTCCGTGCGTGCGTAACCATATCTGCGCTCGAACGCTTCGTTCACATCGAGGAAACACCCTTCGTCGACCGTGGTGATGGAAAAAGCGATAGGGCTCGAGCGGAAGACACGGCTGAACTTCTGCTCGGAGAGTTCGCGACTCTGCTCCGCTTGCCGCAAGGCATTCTGGGTTTGCTGCAAATCCTCTAGGCGTTGCTCGAGCTCCGCTCCGTAGATTTCCGCGCGTTCATAGAGGCGCGCATTTTGAATGGCAACGGCGGCAGGAATCGCAAGCGACTTTGCCAACCGCAAATGGTCTGGCGAGAACGCCTGCGGGCGCGTATCGCCCAGCGAGAGCAATCCGAGCACGCGCTGCGAAGCGATGAGCGGTACGCAAAGCCAAGATCGCATCTGCGCATACCCTTTGAAAGCCTGCCATTCGCGCTCGGTACTTGTGTCTGGAATCAGCGCAGCGGTTCGGGTGGCGAGAACCTGCATCAGAAACCGGTTTTCAGTGGCGTCGAAGGTTGGCGGGCATTTCGGAAAGCGCCTGGTTGATTCCGGGCGCCGCATCTCCCGCGCCAGGAACAGATGCGTATCGGTTTCAACCAGCAGAACCCGCGCCGACTCGCAGGGAACAAGTTTCAGAAGCGACTGCAGCAAGGTGTCCAGAACGTAGTCCATGCTGAGGTTTTGCGTGAGAGCCAGGGTCGTCTTGCGGAAGGCATCAGCTTCAGCCGATGCCGATTCCGCGAGGGCGAGATTTCTCGCCATTTGCTCCTCGGCCGATTTCCGCGCGGTAATATCCTGTGCGGACCCCACCAGGCGGCGCACGACGCCCGCTGCATCCCGTACCGGCGAACCGTGAACCGAGACCCAGCGGACCGTTCGATCGGGCCGGATGATCCGGAACTCTTCGTCGATGTGGCCGGTCTCGCGCGCTTCTTCCAGGCGCGTCAGAACGCGCACGCGGTCCTCGGGATGAAACAGCTCCTGGTAGGAAACGGGATTGGCGCGAAGCGAATCGAGGGAACGGCCCGTGATCGTCTCGTACGCGGGGTTGATGGAAACGACGTGCTGGGTCTCGGCGTCGACCATCCAATAGATTTCCTGGATATTGTCCGCCATCTGCCGGAAGCGCTCGTCGCTGTCGCGCAGTGCCGCCTCCGCCTGGTGCCGGCGTGAGATGTCGCGCAGGATCGCCACGTTACGGTTGGGCAGGTAGTTCGCTTCGACCGTGTACTCGACGACTCCGGCTTCTCCGGTCTGCCGGGCGATCTCGATTTCGCCGTGACCGGAGTTCCCGTAGAGGAACGGGTCCCGCGTCTTCTCGAAGGGGCGCGCAGCCAAATAGTTGTGAATCGGACGACCCACCAAGTCTTCGCGCGCGGTTCCAAAAAGCGCGAGAGCCGCCGGGTTGGCCTCCAGGCAAATGCCTTGATCGTCCAGAATCACAATCGGGTCAGGGACGCTATCGAAGATGGACTCGAACTCCCGTTCCCCCGTGTCCAAAACGCGCGCGGTTTCGCCGTGCGCACGGCGAACCTGGAGCAAGAAGCGCACGTGAAGAGCAATCGCCGCACAGAGGGTGAGCAGGAGCAGCGTCAGCAACGCGGAGGCCGAGCGGCCGCTGGACGCTCGTGGCAGGAGCGCAGCCGCACCGGTAGCCACGGTCACGAGCGTGACGATAACCCAACCGGCTCGCGCCCAACGCCGGTCGAGCGCCGGTCGGCCAACAGAGCGAGATTTCTTCATGGCAAGGCTCTCGGCACTCGTCCGCAGGCTGGGGACGATATCAGCCAGTTACGGCTCAATGTCGTTACCATTCAGAGAGGATGCTACGCCGGGCGCTTACCTCGAGTCAATGCGGGTGGCGCTCCGAGTTGGCTGTGTTCGAAACCAACAGCTGCTCGGGAATCGCGACGGATGGCTTTAGCCCGCCTTCATGGTTGTTTCTGGTTCTCGATGCGCAATGCACCACTGAGCAGCTACTGGAACTCTCCCGCTGTCATGAGGCGCGGCACGGCCGCAATATCCGCCGCAAGGGAGAGGTCGCTTTCTGCTGGATCCGCAACCGGTCGCACGAGTTCCTGGCATCAGCCCGGGGACGGTCGATATCTACTACCGAGGAATCGCGAGAGGCCCTGGCTCGATATAAAAATGCATCTTGCATTCATTCTGCGATTGCTTAAGAAAGTCGTCGGGGTCACCCAAGGTCGATAGATTGCGCGCCACGAGGGCGACAGCTAACAGCCACCGGCCCGACTCGCCGTCGGATATTTCAACTCTCGCGAGAATTAAAGTCGTTGGGATTCCACGCAATCTCACGCCCGTCATTTGGACGGAGGGCTTGCCTTCGTTTCTTTCGTTTGATAGTCTAGTCAGACTAGTCAGGAGGCAATGGTCGTATGCCCAAAGTGCGAGTTTCCCAAAAACAGCGGAAGAGCAGGAAACGGACGCCGAAGGCCAGTTGGCAACTGCAAGCCGCCAAAGCCCGCTTTAGCGAACTGTTTCGACGCGCCCGTTCCGAGGGTCCGCAACTCATCACGCGGCAGGGCAAGGAGGGCGTAGTGATGATTTCCGACGAGCAGTATGAACAACTGGTCGGCAAGGCCCATCAGCCTGAGGGTCTCTTGCAGTTCTTTCGCGAATCGCCGCTGGTAGGTCTTGAACTCAACTTCGAGCGGGATAAGGATGAAGGACGCGAAATCGAGCTATGACTGGCTTCTTGGTGGATACGAATTGCATTTCCGAGGTGGTCCGCGTTAAACCGGAACCCCGCGTACTCGCGTGGATCGAGGCGGCTGACGAGGACTTGCTGTACCTCAGCGTCCTGACGCTCGGTGAGATCAGGAAGGGTTTGGCAGCGCCCCCGCAAAGCAGGCGGCGAAGCCGCCTGGAAACCTGGCTCGAAGTGGAATTACAGGCGCGCTTCGCGGGACGGATTCTTCCCATTGACGTAGCTGTCGCCGATCGCTGGGGTTTGCTTGCCGCAAATGCCAAGGCAGGTGGTAAGCCATTGTCCACGATCGATGGCTTGCTGGCGGCAACAGCAATCCATCACAATCTGACAGTCGTTTCGCGAAACGTGGGCGACTTTACGGGCGTGCCGGTGCAAGTGCTCAATCCTTGGGAATCATGACGCACTACTCACTTCCAAAAGCCGGCTTTTGCTAAAGCACCTGCGCATTTACGGCAACGGGATGCAGATTTCCAAAAACAGCTTACGAACGAAATCTTCGAATTAAGATGTCTTTCGGAACGCCTCTGCGCTTCCGGTTCCTCGCCGCAAAAATTCAAGGTCTGCTAAAGGCAATCGTAATCGTATCGCGTTTCGCAAAAGGACATAGGCCGCGCCCATTGCCCGAATGAGCGACCTACGAGAGGACTTGCCACCCTTGGCTCAACATCTTCCCGACGTGAACGTCCATCTTTTCCATGCTGAAGAATCTCTGGCGATGATAGGTTCCGTACCAGCTTCGCTCGTAGGTGAAGGACTTGACCTGCATCTGAATCCGGTCCCGAGCAGCTGCCTCAAGACCTAACCTCCCGTCTGTAGTCTACGCAGCAACTTCGACGGTTGTACCAGATGCCCTCAACAATTCGCTCGGAGCCACCACAACGTCCATGCGCTAGGCGCCGCAAGGGCCGCCCACAGCAGCGCTGCCGCCTCCCTACGGAGGCGTAATTCCGGACAGGATTTCCGTGCTCACCTGCTGGATGTGGTGCAGTGACTGAGCGAGAGTGTCCTTATCGCCGTTGTACAACTTTACGTAGTCGCAAGACGCGGAATTCGTTTCTAGCCCGATGCTCTGGCCGACTACAAAGGCAACGGCCTCAGCCTCCGTCTCCCGGATGCACTTGGTGGTTTCGGAGCGGCGCGGGGAAAAGTGTAGCCGCGAATGGGCGAGTTCATGGGTCAGCACATGGAATTCCTCGGCGGGAGCCAAGCCGGGCAGCAGAATGATCTTTCCGGCCGAGCATTGACCTTGGGCGGGAAGAATGCTGGTCGAATATTCCAGAGGGCATCCCGATTGCGACACGAGTGACTTCAAGCGTTCGAGATATTCTCCTGGATGGCCTTCAAACTGTGACAGGGACGGAAGCGGGTCTCCCGCTGTATCGGCCACGTCAAAGACTACCGCGGCGCGATAACCAAGGAGCTTCTCCCGCTTAATCTCAATTCCACACTCATTCGCATCCAAAGTCTTCCGCAGCAATGGCGCGAAGATCACGATGCCCTTCGCTCCTCGCGTGACTTGGCGATGCAGTTTGCGCCAGGTCTGGTAACCTGCCACCTGGGTCGCGTCCGGACGCTGAGTGATAATCAACAAAATGTTGCTCGTGCTGTAGCGGTGAAACTTCCCCATCGCGGCGAGATAGCTGCGCAGCACTTCGCTTTCGCCCTGCGCCAGGCTTTCCGACAAATGCTGAAGAGCTTTGCCTGCGACTTCTCGTGCTTCCTCGATATTCATCTCCGTTCTCCTGTTTCGGGGACTTCCTGCCCCCTTCACAAGGAGCGGAGGGGGCAAGGACCCGAAGCAGAGAACGGAAGCGAACCCAAGAACTAGGCGGTCGGAGCGGGCCGCACGCCCGAGTGCCACGGCCCCCTCAGTGGCGCGAGGCGTGCTAGCGCAGACCAGGGGGAGTCAACAAGAGGGGACCCACGGTCCGATGTAGCGACAGACTGATTCGCAAGCAGATAACACCGGAGACGAGCGCGATCGTTGTGTATGTGGACTTCCGGCATACCTGCCGCGTACCTGACTTGGGCAAATTCGCTGTTTCTCGCGCTTTTCGCGTTCAATAGGACCAACAACTTGCGAATTTTCGGTGTCGCGTTTAGTCCGATCCCCACCGCCCCAACAGTTGCACAGCACTTCGCTTGGGCCCAGGGCAAGACTTTCCCCCAGCTGTGGAAGAGCTTGTCTTCTCACTCCTCTCGCTTGCTCGATGTTCATCACCGTTCTCCCATTACCGGGAGGTCCTGCCCCTTCACATCGAGCGTGGGCGAGGAACCCACGCAGAGACCGGAAGCAAAACGGCGGTGCGAGGCGTGTTAAGCAGACCCAGCATGTCAGAACAAGAAAGACTTCACAGATAGCGCGCAAACGCTTGACGCATGCCAGATCGCAAGGGCGAGTGCATCTAAACAGCAAGAGTCCTCGGAATCGAGGAGGTCGGTGGGACGGCTGTGGGAGCTACGGATTATTCCTTATAGATGCCACGGTCAAGTCCCGCCAAAAGTCGCCCGGCTTGAATTCCGAAGGTGTCGCAAATTTTCAGGAGAGTTCTGAGAGTGATCGGCCGGCCCGCTTCGATCTGCTGCCAGTGACGCGCTGAAAAACCCAGAGAAATCATGTCTTCTTGGGTGTATCGCTGTCCTTTCCGGAGGCCCTTTATCCTGGCTCCCAAAGCGCGAAAGAATTTGCGTTCGTCAACCACGCTCGAGCTTATAAGCGTGGACACGCAGAAACACCACGAGCGGATTAGCTGTACGAGGGGACTACTACGGTGAGTTTCGAGACCCCGGTGTGCGTTTGCGCCCCAATTTAGTGCGGGCGGCTAGCCTCTTGGCGAGAAACGGCCATATTTCTTCGTGTTTGTATATTCCCCGATCGAGGTCTCGCACAAGGCTAGGCATGGATGTTTGGAGCGCGTCGCAGATACGTAGAATCGTGTGGCCCGTAACTGGCCGTCCTTTCTCGATTTGTTGCCAATGCCTGGTTGAAAACCCGAAGTAGCCCATGTCTTCGATTGTGTAACGCTTACGAAGACGCATGGAACGAACCCTCCGGCCCAGACCCCTAAAGAATGTGATGTGGTCGACCACATAGCCTATTTAGTCTCACACCAGCAAAAACACCACGAGCAGAAATACCACATGCAGAATAGCTGTATATGAATTATACTACGACGTAGGCAGATGACCGACGTTCCCAAGCACGTCGAGCACCGGTGTATTCCTTGGACGAATCAGTGGAGATTGCGTTCGGCCACGGCAGCTCGCTTTCCCGCGTTGACATTTTCCCAAGCCGCTACGGTAACTATTGATGGGAACAAACCTACTGATCCATCGAGTGTCTCTGACGAATCCTTGTTGAGTGAGATTTATAGTGGCAATGGCGAAGCTCTAGCAGCGCTCTTCGGGCGTTATTCGCGACTGACTCGAAGTGTCGCTGTGCGCATCTTGAAGGACTCAGCCGAAGCAGAAGACCTTGTCCAGGAATTGTTTCTCTTTATCCAACGTAAATGCGGCATGTTCAACAGTTCCAAGAGCACAGCCCGTTCCTGGATTGTCCAGATGGCGTACCACCGAGCGCTCGATCGGCGCCGTTATCTGAAGTCCCGGGAGTTCTACGCGCAACCGTACTTTCAAGCGAACGACGTGCAAGTGGTCGGAAAGCCGACCACGGAAAGCGATTATTCCGCGGACACAGTTTTTGGGCGTAACGGTCTAGACAAAATCGTGAACGCCTTGTCGGCCGATCAGCGCGAGACCCTGCGCCTTCATTTCTTTGAGGGATACACGCTGGCAGAGGTCGGCGAAAAACTGGGCCAGCCGCTCGGAAACGTAAGGCACCACTACTATCGCGCGCTCGACAGGCTGCGCAAGGAAATGTTCGCAAATAATCGGCAACCCGTCGAACGGTGTGCTAAAAGATAGCGAGACGGAGAAGCCGGGAATGGTCGAAGATGGAACCTCATGACGAATTCCTCGAGCTTTGTGCCGTATCCACTTCCGGCGAGCTGAGCGCAGAAGAGAAGAGCAGGCTTGAAGCGCACCTTGCCGAATGTGCGGATTGCCGGCAAGCCTTGCGAGAGTTGGAGGCAGCGGTCGACGTAGGAGTGCCGTTCCTCGCTGCGAAATTATCCCCCGCCGTGTCCTCTGATTCCTCCGAAAAATTCCCATCGCGCCAGGGCGACGCAAAGCAAACTGCGTCACTGGATGCGCCCACGCCATTGCGTACGCACTCGAACAATGTAGGCGTTGCGCCGCCTGATGCTGTCCCAAGAGGGTTTGCTTTCGCTCAACGAGACGGTCATGGGCGCTCGAAGATCAATTGGAACTACGTTTGGCTTCCCTTCGCTGCCTCGATTCTGCTCAGCGTCGCCCTGGGGATTTACGCCTACCGAATGGCGAGAAGCGGCAACGTCACAGTCACCGGGACAGTCTCGCCTGCGTCCGAAACGCAAATCGAGGCTCTGGAACAGCAGATGAGCGATGCCGGGCGTGAGCGTGAAGATTTGCGATCAGAACTCACACAGCGCGACAAAGTGATTTTCGAGCTAAGGCATGAGATTCAAATGCAGTCGGCGTCTCTCGATGAAATGAAGGGCGCTCAAGCGAGTCTCGAAAGATCGACCCTGAATGATAAAGCCGAGATGCAACAGAATGCCCGAGATCGAGGCACGCTCTTGCAGAAGCTTGACGCGGCGCAAATATCGCTGGATGCGACGCACGTGCAGCTCGATGCATTGCAACAAGAGCGCAACGAGGAGGAGTCTCGTGCCGAGAGCTTGACAGCCCAAGTCAACGATCTCCATGCCGAGCTTCGCGAGCGAGAACAGACCCTCAATAAGCAGGAGGACTTACTCGCTCATGACCGCGATGTACGGGAATTGATGGGGGCGCGAGAGCTTCATATCGCCGAGCTTTATAGTGTCGCCCGCGACGGGGTCACGCAAAAGCCGTATGGACGGGTCTTCTACACCAAGGGAAAGTCACTGATCTTCTACGCCTATGATCTTGACCAACAGGCCGGCCCCCGGAATGCGCGCACGTTTCAGGCCTGGGGACAGCGCGGCCCGGACCGGCGCGAGGCCTTGAACCTCGGGATTTTCTACGAGGACAACGCAGCCAAGAAACGCTGGATCGTAAAGTGCGACGACCCCAAGACGCTCACGCAGATCCACGCCGTATTTGTAACGGTCGAACCAAAGGGCGGAAGCGACAAGCCCAGCGGCACTCCTCTGCTTTTCACCGACCTCGAGATCGAACCAAATCACCCCTAGTTAATTACTTCTTTGGTATCTTCAGTTTTGTTCCGCGGTGACAGGACAATGGTACATTTCCGTTTTCTCCTCCGTAGACCGAAGGAATACAGCGCAATTCGTCCGCTGGAGGAGAAGCCCATGTGGCTGCGCAGGATCGTTTTCTTTGGCTTCATCACGCTCGTTTCAGCCGGCTGCTTGTCCGGGCAGTCTCCGAATGCCACGATCAACGGCCTGGTCCTCGATCCAACCGGCGGATCCATCGCCGGCGCCGAAATTCGAGCGGCCAATGACGCGACGGGTGTCCAGTACACCGGCAAAACAAATGAGGAAGGCATTTATGTCGTCACCAATCTTCCGCCGGGTACCTATCGGCTGCAAGTTTCGAAGATCGGATTCAAGACGCTAATCAAACCCGACATCGTTCTCAATGTTCAGGACTCTCTGGCCATCAGCTTCACTCTGCCGATCGGTGCCGTCGCGGAAATCGTTACTGTGACGGGCGGGGCCCCGATCATCAATACAGAGAGCGGCGCGGTGAGCACCGTCATTGATCGGCAGTTTGTCGAGAGCTTGCCGCTCAATGGCCGGAGCTTTAACACCTTGCTCCAGCTTACTCCGGGCGTCGTCATTGCTCCGACGACGGCATATTCTCCAGGTCAGTTCAGCATCGCCGGACAGAGAACAGATGCCAATAACTTTACTGTTGACGGCGTGTCCGGCAATTTCGGTGTGGCCGCGGGTACCGTAGTGGGGCAGTCGGGAACGGGAGGAGCGCAAGCTTTCAGCGCATTTGGAGGAACCAGCAGCCTGGTCTCGGTGGATGCATTGCAGGAGTTTCGCATCGAAACCTCATCGTTTTCACCGGAATTCGGGCGCTCGCCGGGCGGACAGGTCATTCTCACGACGCGCTCGGGGACCGACGAGTTCCATGGCGGGGTCTTCGACTATTTTCGTAACACGATTATGGACGCAAACGACTGGTTCGCCAACAATGCGGGAGAGCCGCGCGCGGCGGAACATCACAATGATTTTGGAGGCTTCCTCGGTGGGCCCCTCCGACAGAACCGCACATTCTTCTTCCTGTCTTACGAAGGAGCCCGCCTGGACCTTCCGCACACCAGCGTTGTGGACGTACCCTCCGCATACGCCAGGACCGCTGCTACTTCACAACTCGCTCCGTACTTGAACGCCTACCCTCAGCCAGACGACAAGAATCCCAGCCCCGGCGTTTACACTTCGCCGTTCACAGGAAACTACTCCGACCCAGGCTCGCTCGATGCGGGTAGCGCACGGATCGACCACACGATCAATGGGCGGTTCGCGGTTTTCGGGCGCTACAATAACGCCCCGTCGAAGATCTTGCAGCGGTTTGACAGCCTCAGTACGGTGGGCACGACAAGCGTTAACACGCAAACCCTGACAGCGGGCATCAACATGCTGTTCAGTGACGGCCTGTCCAATACGCTTCGTGGGAATTTTTCAACGCAGAGCGCCAAGGACATCATTTCCCTTGATTCCTTCGGCGGAGCCGTCCCGCTCAATCCGAGCCTGCTCATCGGATCCCTCGCGAGTGACTCTTACGGTTTGTTCCTGCCGGGCGACGCGAGCGCTTTGGCGATCGGTCCCTACGCACGGAACAAGACGAAGCAACTCAATTTTGTCGACGACCTAGCGCTGGCAACCGGTCCGCACCAGATAAAGTTTGGCGCCGACTATCGGACCATTTTTCTCGACCTGGATCCTGCCGGAAACGAGGCCATTTACATTGTCGACAGCGTGCAGTCGTTCGTGACCTCGGGCCAGTCCAATCTCCTGGCGGAAGCGGACGCTCGTTCCCGGCTCCTGGCCCAATCTTTTTCGTTCTACGCGCAAGACAACTGGCGGGTCGCCTGGCGTCTGACCATCACGTACGGGCTGCGTTGGGAGCTCGATCCGGCACCGAGCGCGCGAGGCGCGACGACCCTGGCGTCGTGGACCAATGTCAACAGCCCCTCGGAGATTGCGCTAGCGCCGCGCGGAACCCCGCTGTGGGCGACAACCTACGGAAACTTCGCGCCGCGCGTCGGACTCGCTTATCGATTGACCGCGAAGGGAGACTTGGTCTTGCGCGGCGGAGCCGGCATCTTCTACGACACCGGTGTCGGATCTTCTGGAACGGTAGGAGTCGAATTCCCCAACAACGCTTCTACTTACACGCCCAACGTATCCATGCCCGTGAGTGACTTGCAGCCGTATATACCGGTTCTTTCCAGTCAGCCTCCGTACCCCGACGGCATCTACGCATTTGCCCCCAATCTGAAATTGCCTCGTTCCTACCAGTGGAATCTCGCCCTGGAGAAATCCATCGGAAACACCCAAGCCGTTTCTGCAACCTACGTGGGGCAGGCCGGACGAGACCTGCTTCGCCAAGAAGCGCTATACCAGCCCAACGCGAACTTCCAGGGTGAGTTTCTGCTGAACGAGAACGACGCTCGATCGAATTACAATGCCCTGCAGCTGCAGTATCGCAGGCGATTCTCGGCCGGACTGCAAGCCCTTGTAAACTACAGCTGGTCCCATTCTTTGGACAACGTTTCAAACGACGTAGTGGCGGGCCAGTCAAACACCGTAATCTCGGCCGCGAGCGACTACGGATCCTCGGACTTTGACGTCCGGCAAAGTTTGTCGGGCGCGCTCACTTACGCGATTCCCTCGGCAGTGAAGAGCGGGCCGGCCGGGCTGTTTACAAAAGATTGGTCCATCGATACCGTCGTTGTGGCTCGCGGCGGATTCCCTTTTAACGGCATTGTGTTTTCGACTTCACCGGACCCTGGAGGATACGCAACTTCCCGGCCGGATCGCGTGCCTGGGCAGCCGGTTTGGCTGTACGGATCCGAGTGCATCGCGGTCGATGGCCCTCCCTGCGCCGGCGGAAAAGGGCTGAATCCGGCGGCCTTCGCGGTTCCTGGGACTGTGCGACAAGGGAGCGAAGGGCGCAACGACATATCCGGCTTTGGGCTCACGCAGGTAGACCTGTCGATTTCCCGGAATTTCAGCCTGACCGAGCGGCTCAAGCTGCAATTTCGCGCCGACGCGTTTAATATTTTGAACCATCCCAACTTCACGAATCCGGTCGGTTATGTCGCCTTCGGCCCGTTTTATCTCCAGTCACAACAGATGCTGAATCAAAGCCTAGGGGGTTTGAACCCTCTGTTCCAGGAAGGTGGCCCCCGATCCCTGCAGTTGTCCCTGCGGCTGAGCTTTTAGTCTCGGATTCCCGATGAAAGAGCTACGACTACGCGGAGTCCGACGCGACATCGTGGCGTTCCTGATTGTCGCATTTCTGGGAGGCGTTTCCGCCCGCATGGAGAAACCGGGTCAGGAAGCGGGGACTCTGGTCGCAGGGGGAGTGCACCTCTGGTATGAGCTCAAGGCGGATCCCGAGGACCCCAGCAATCTGATTCTGTGCGGCACGAAATGGGACGCCCTGACGAATGGCCCGTACGGATTCGTGTATGCCTCTTCGGACTCCGGTTCTAACTGGCAAGCGGCGCTCGAAGACCGGAACAGCGCCTGGGTTACGGAACACTCCTGCGCCTTCGGATCATACCATCGGGCCTACTTCGTTTCCGAAGCGTCCAAGGTCATTGACGGCGAGCAGCATCACGACCTGGGCGTCACTCGGCTTTTCGTTTCGCCAGATGCGGGTAAGCATTGGATGGAAACGAGCAAGACTGGCTGGGCGGACCATTCGACGTCCGCCGTGAATTCGGCGACGGGCAAACTGTACACGTTTTTCAACGACCCATCGACCAGCGATTCCGGGAGAAATCGGGGTCAGAGCGTTGGGCTCCTGACGTTCTCGCCTGACGGAGCGCATGTACAGGGGCCATTCACTTTCCCGGGAATGCGAGAGCAAAATTATCAAGGTGTGTATCCCCGGAATGCGACTCCGCTCGATAACGGCGAGGTTTGCGCTCTGTACTACGCCGCGCGAAAAACGGCCACGAGCATGGAGGGAGAGCTAGGCTTGATATGCGCCAACCAGTCACAGGAACCCTCCTTAGAGCGGACCGTGATCGCGCGGGGGGCTTTCGACAAGGATTGTTTGAGCTTCGAACAAAACGCTTTGGCTTATGATCGCCAAGACAATCGGCTGTTCGTTGTGTATCTCGAGGGGTGTCGGACACCCCGGATGATGCTGACCTCCTCCGACGATGAAGGCAGAACCTGGGTGAAGAGTTCGGTTGTTGAGAAGTGGGGAGATGGGACCATGATGATGTATCCGTCGCTCGTGGCGAGCCCGAGCGGAGTGCTGGGACTTCTGTGGAGTGAATGGCGGGATGCGTCGGGGCGATGGCTGTTCGCGAAGATGCAAGACAAGAAATTGGTGGGACCACCTATCGAATTATCCGAACATGCAGAGACTCTTGCGGTCACCAGCGATACCCTATGGACGACGATCCACCGGCCACGGGGAGTGCAGAGTGACGGCGCCAGCACGTCTTCCGGCCCAGCGATTGTGGTGGGCGTCCGCGGCCTTGCGGGTGTCGTGTGGCAGTCTAGCGGCATGGTTGCCATGGGTGACAAGATTTTCGCGATCTGGCCTTCGGTCGCGGCCGATGGAATGCGATTGAATTTGAGAGTCCTCGATGCCGCCGGATCTGTTTCGGATGACAAGAAGTCCGCCGGCGCCAGGCAGACGGGGTTGCGGGACGTAACCGCACGTTCGATGCTCATGTACGGCGGCAGGCAGAGTTTCGACCAGGCCACCGGAACACTTAGCGCGTGCATGGAGCTAGCGAACCGGGGAAATGAAGCGATGAGGCTTCCCATCAAACTGGAAGCGACCGACGTTCAATCTCCGGCAGGCCCCATTTCCATATTGAATGCCACGAACGGTTTCACGGGCCGGGGCGCCCTATGGGATATCAGCCCTTCTGTTACTGGCGACCGGGTTCCTCCCGGCAGCACGACGAATCCATTTTGCATATCCGTTCATGTGCCCGGTCTGGCGCGAGACGCTTCGCCGCTCGAGGAGAGCCTTCTGACTCTAAAAATGAGAGTGACCGCAGTGGTCGGGGGCTCGCCTGAACAGTAAAAACAGGAGCACTGGCTGCCAACTTCGCGCCGCTGCTACGCCAGCGGCCGAGCCTAGCCGTCGCAAAATGAATCACTGGCAGGCCCTTGCGTTGTAAAGAAGGCGCCCGGCGCCGGGCGCCCTCGTGACTTACTCGTCCGATTCATATGCGGTGACCGACGGTTGTGTGCTATGGGGGATGTTGTCAAGGCTCCCGTTCGGCTTCGCCATAAACTGGACCGCTGTCAACGCGTTTTCGATCACGGTGATTTCCGGTTTTGTATAGTTCATTTTCCTCACCTCCTTTCTGTTTTGGCTTTCGAATGTACAGCTAGCTAGCTGAACTCTTGAGCGATCGCTCGCCGATCGGGCGGCGCTGGTCCGGCCTTACGCAGTAGGAGTTGGCCCGGGGCGAACCGCTTTTCAATATTCCCCGGCTTCGCATGTTTCTTAGCCACGATTCGATACCGAGCGTTCGGGTGATCGCTACGATATGAACATCCCGGCCGCAGCGCGCCTGTTCCACTTCTTTCGAGAAAAGGTTGGCGTCGAGGATTTCCCGAGCGTGGCTCACCATCTGCTCGCCTTTCTCGATCCATCGGGTCCACTCCGCGCAGATATCCGCGGTCGGCGATCGGACGGCGAAGGCCTTCCTCTTTCTGTTCAAGATTTCATCGGGAACGATTCCGGTCAAAGCGCGACGCATCAGGGAACGGCGTTCGCCGGGCCGGACCAGTTGTGCGCGCGGGACAGCGCAAATGAATTCCAGCAGAGTGCGGTCCAGATACGGAAAGCGTTTTTCGTAGAGCGGCTCCCGCGGCGGGACCGAGCAGGCCAGCTGTCTGCGCAAAACATCGAAGGTGAACAGGCACTCCTGGAAACTCGGAAGCGGGCCGATAAAGCGGACCCTGGACGAATAGCCCCTGAGCGCGGCTCGGTGACGCTTTACAAAGCCCGGATCGAGCCAGTGAGCGGGGCGTAAGTATTTCGGCACGCCAACGACAGAGAGGGGAAGGAATCCCCTCACTGTTTCGAGGAACAGATGAATCCAAGGTTTTCTCTTACTGAGCGCCCAGACGGTAAGTCGGCCTGCCAAAGCTTTGAATCGGGCTGTTGCGAGCAGGTCCATCAGTTCCGGCACGGGTGTGGGGACGCCGCCGGTGACTTCGTCACCACCCATGCCGGAGAGCACGACACGATTCTGTTGCGCAGCAAGACATGCCGCAAATTGCCGGCCGGCTGCGCTCGGGTTTCCTGCGGAGAATGGAGTTGCTGCGAAACCTGCCCATTCGCCGCGCGGTACCGATTCTGGTGCGCCGACCTCGATGTGCCAGCCCGTGCGGCCCCGTCGCTCTTCCACTCTTGTAAAATAGGGGCGCTCATTCCAGTGGGGTTCGGAATCGTTGTAGCAAGAGACAGTATCGAGCCGCGTGGTCTCCGCCGTTCCGCGGGCGATGATGTTGTCGGCGATGCAGACGATCGCTGAGGAATCCATCCCGCCGCTCAGCTCAGCGAGGACGGGACTGTCGGAACGAAGACGTCGCTCGACGGCCTGCGCCAAGACGGTGCGAAAGTGTTCTTCATAATCAGCGTCGCTGCGGTAGCGAATTTGTTCTGAGGGATCAAAATCCCAATATTTCTCGATGGCGCATTCGCCAGGCCGCAACAAAACGAAAGAAGCGGGGGGCACCGCGTGGATTCCGAGGTAAGGCGTGAGGTGAGCGGCGGGAAAGAATGAGAACCAGCCAGCGAGGTATTCCTCATCGAGCGCAAAGGTCTTTTCCGCGAACAGCACGAGCGGGTCGAGGATCGTCGACCAAGTGATTTGGTCTTTATCGAAGGAATAGAACAGATGGCGGGTACCGATGAAGTCCTTCGCGAGAAGGAGTGATCGGGAGTGAGGATTCCAGATGGCGAGTGCCCAATCTCCGACCAGTCGAGCAAGACATTGGCTTCCCCATCGCTCGTACGCTGCCGCGACAATGGCGACGTCTGTTGCGGTGCTCGCTCTTACCTCTCCGAGGTCGCCCAGAAGTTCCTTGCGATTGTCCAAGCGGCCGTCCCAGGTGATCACGGAGCCGGACAGGGAAACATGCGGCTGTACTTCCGTGCGGGATTCCTTCGTGGTGGGAAAGGCGCGATGGACCATGTGGATACCCGTCCCGGAGAAAGAGCCGCTCGGCCCATACGGACTGAAAAGTTCGTTTACTTTCTCGATGTAGGCAAGGGCGACTGGCTCGCCCGAGAAGTCCCATCTGCCAAACTGGATACTCATAGCTGCTTTCCTCAAGGTCCTGGTTCAGGACGGACCTCTAGCACCTGTCGAGCACGGCATACAGTTCCGGCACATAGGATTTGTCATTGACGACGCGGCCGTCGACTTCGACCCAGGCGTGAGCTTTGAAAGGCGCTTGCTGGGCGCCGATGACAAGTTGGGCAGGCGCGCCCAACTGTCTCAGCAGACATGCGGTAGCCGCGGATCGTTGCAGGCACAGAACCTGTTTCCAGTACCAGATGCAAGCCATGTCGACTGCCGAACAGACCTGCGCGATCCCCAGGGAAGAAAGCTCGCTGTTATTGATCGAACAAGAGCGAATCTTCTTGTAGAGAGTGGCGAAGTCGCCCCGCGCGATGTACAGATCGAATAGAACGAGCATTCCGTACGCTCTCAAAATTAGAAATGACATCACCAGCCTCCGATTTCGCGCCGGTCGTCTCTTTCGAGAAGTTCTAAATTCTTCCGGTTGGCGACACACAAGTGTGCCGCAAACGCTTCGCGCTCCGGCGGGGCAGCTCCCTGCGAATGAATATGCGCTCTGGTCAATTTCCGCATCGTT
Source organism: uncultured Acidobacteriota bacterium (assembly GCA_963804655.1). Taxonomy (GTDB): domain Bacteria; phylum Acidobacteriota; class Terriglobia; order Acidiferrales; family UBA7541; genus Palsa-295. The sequence goes on from CAWDRE010000011.1 coordinate 341,541, forward strand.
CGCTCTCTTGCACCATCTCAGCTGCTTCGCGAAACATCCGCCGCGTCAGGCTGCGGAAGTATCCAGCGACGCGAGAATCCTGTAACGGATCAACCGAGCGCCAGGCCTGATCGGCGACGGCCGCGCAGAAGACCGCTAGGAGGGGAGAAATAATCAGCGCCTGCCGCGCCGTGCCGGGCGAACAGCCGGGTTGCCAGGGGCGTAGGTACGCCGCGGTGATTCGCTCGGCCGCCGCGTCGCGCTCGCCGAGCCGGCGCCGTAAGTGTTCGCGCAGATACTCGAACGTAAGGAAGGGATGACTGACGCAGCCCTCTGCCCAGTCGAGAAAGCAACATGTAGTGGGAGAAACGACGATGTTTCCAGGATTGAAATCAACATGGCCCAGCGTGTCGGGTAGGTGAAGCTCATGCAGGAGCGCGCATGCTTCCTTCAACCTTTCGCTAAGAAGGGTGAGGCTTGTGGTGTCTAGAGCTTGCGGCGATCGTTTCACCTGTGCGACCATGAACTCGGCCATGCGGGCGAGGAACGGATCCACGTGTTTGATAAGTTCGGGGAGCCGTAGATCCTTGCAACTGCTTTCTAGCAACTCGGCGCACTTTCCCACTGAGGCTAGCTGCAGCTCGGCAAGTTTGCGAGCAACTCTTTCCCAGAAAGCCAATTCCTCGCAATCTTCGAGTAGCATTCCGGGCGCTTCCTCCGACAGCCATCCGTTGCATGACGTGTGGACTCCCAGGACGCGAGGAACGTATTCGGGAAACAGACGAGCGAGTGCCAGAGTCACCGGAAACTCATGCAAATTCGGCTCCCCCGTGGCCTTGAACCAAACTGCCGTGTCGTTTGTCTCCAGGCGCATGAGGCTGAAGGTGGGAGAAGCGTTCAGTTGCGTAAAGGAGCCTGTCAAGTGGACGCCGAGCGGACTCAGTTGCTGTTCGGACCATGCAAAAAGCTCGGGTAGCCATCCCAGCCGTGCGAAGGGTCCGTGATTCGGTTCTCGCCGGTAGAAGCCCAACTCTTCGAGCGATCTTTGCGTCACCGTACGATCCTCGGCGGATTCCATCTCCGCGCATATCGCGGCGTCGAGCGGTATCCAGCAGGTTCCCGCGGAAGCGGTTTCGCCAGGGTCGGGCACTTCCATCACCGCGCAGTGAAGATTCCCGGGCGTGAGGGTTGGAACCAGCAAGCAGTAAGCCCGGAATCCGCACTGCGCATAAAGTTTCGCGCACAATTGCGCGGCAATGCGTTGCCCCCGTGAAATCTCAACCGACGGCAAGGACCAAGCGCTGTCACGACTCGAGAGCAAGACCTCCGAGCCGTCGCGGCGAGTGACGATGAGCCGGTAGGCGTCTTGCGCTGTGTCCTGCAACCGATCCATGAGTTTCTTCCTTCCTGGCTTGCTCGCGAAAATCAATCCACGCAAGAGGCCTCGAGAACTTGGTGCTCCTGCAAGGTCCGGATGAAATCGAGAATGTCGATGCGCGCATAATCGGCATCCACTCCACAGTCTCTGCTGATCTGGTCGGCGATTTGGTTTTCGTCGAGTCCGCCTCGCAGCATCTCGAAGACCCTCGACCCCATGCCGTTCAAGCTGAGAATCCGCCCGTGCTGGATATCGAGGAGGACCGCTCCGTCTGGGGTGGAGGCGCTGCGAATGGCACCGGAGATTTTGAACATGGCTCGCCTCCGCTCGGCGGATTACCCTTGGTTCCCTGTGCCGGTGACTGTCGCATTGCCGGGAACAGGATTCCACTCCAGCGACTTTCTGTTCGCAGATGAAAGTTCGCGCGCGCAAACATCTCTCGTGCCGAGGGATACAGATGTCGTCCGCTGCGATAACGTAAATGCGATGTTCGCTTCCTGGACCTAACGCAGCCTCGTAAGCCATGTCGGGTGAACGGGCGACGGTTTACGGCTGGAAAGAGGAATGGAGGCGTCGCAAAATCGTCGTGACCTCTCCCACGATTTCTGCTTCGCTGCCGTTCTTGAATTGGCGCGGACTGAACAGGCGGTCGGGGTAGGGATGCACGACGACGGATCCTCGCTCGAGCGTGCAACTCCCGCAGAGGTACCGGCCATCCCGTGTGAGAAGCAGGTAAAGTGGCCGTTCCCAAAAGCTTGCGCCGCGCGCTGCGGCGGGCTTTCTGACTCGCCGGTTGATTGCGACGAACTCGGCCTGTTCCAACCAAGGATGGATGGGGTTGAGGTCTCCGCCGACCCAGAACAAATCGGAAACAGAGAAGCTCGGGACACGGGTGAGTTCGCCCAATGATCTCCGCAGAAAGAGAGGCACTTCCTCCCACTGCTTCAGAAGATGACTGAAGAACCCGTTCTGTTTGCGGGAGTTTCCCTCTGCATTCACCGCATTGGACTTGTGGCGGGTAAGCGGACTGTCACGAGCGCTGAATTCATCGGGGATGGACTCGGTTTCCGCGTCTTCGAAAGCGAGGCCGATCGCGCGCAGGAAATCGGCAAAGCTAATGGCGTAGACGATGCACAACGCGAGGATTTTTTGAACGTGTCGGGGCGCGGAGGAAAGCGTCTCGTAGTCCGACAGGGTGCTCGCGGCGGTGAAGTGCAACGGGTCGCGAAGCTTCTGTGCAATCCACCGCGTCGTCTTGGAAGCGTCTCTGAACGAGAAGCCCGCGCGGACCCGCGATCTTCGGATCAATTGCTTGAGGTTCATTTCCGCATTGTTTTGAGCGAGGGGCTGGCCCTTCGGTGCGGCCACGGCCGCGAATTGCGCGCCCGGACCGTCGCGCTGTGGAACCGGTAGAATTTCGGCATCGACGACTCCCAGAATTCTCAGGTCCTTTCCCACAGAGAAACCGCCCTCGGTGAAAGGCAGCTGCGGTGAGCGAAACACCACCCTGCCGTTACCAAGGGACGCGAGGCGGGTGCAGGCGAAGCCCGCGTCATGCTCGACCAAGAAAATTCGTTTGTCCGAAAATTGCTTGGCAAGAGCCGGCGATTCTTTCGCTTGCCGCGTATCGATGCGAACGATGCCGCCCGGACCCACATCCGGAAAGGCCAGCCAATCCTCACGGCCGACTTTGGCATATAGAAAGCTGGGCTTGCCGTGGGCAAGCAATTCCCTGGCGGGTTTGGGCCGTGCGCGGGAAACGAGTTGGCCTAACGGCGTAATAGCAGGCGTGGCCGTAACGCCAGGCCGATCGGCAAACCAGTTGACCCACGCATCGCGATCGTAGACGGAAGTATCCAGAACCACCGTGTGTCTCCTAGCGACGAGGGCCTGAAGCTGCGGAATGACATCGAGGTCAAATCCAAAAACCGCGAGCCAGTCACTCAACCGATAGTTCGTGATGCGGCTGAGCGCCGCGAATTGGTAAATTCCGGGCGCGACCGCGGACGCGGCCAGGCGGTGGTAGAGATTCGGCGGAAGATAGAATGGAGAGGAGCGGCCGAACATTTGGGCGGAGAGCTGCGAGGCACGGTAGAAAGTTAAACCTCGAGTCGAAAGTATCCGGCGTATCCGTTCCGCCTGGCGATTCCAAGAGAAGTTCATTCACGGACACATAGCCAAGGCGGGCCGCAGAGAGATAACAAATCGTGCGGCTGGCCGCATTTCCGACCAGCCAAGAGATTTTCTCGGAGAGACAGCAGGGGTTCGATATGGCTGAGAGGTAACGTGGCTGGACATTGATTAACTCCGAGAGTAGGATGCCCGCCCATGGACCTAAGCAGAGTGAATGCGCTCGCTGGAAAGCAGCTGAAGGCCTGGCGCGAGAAGCTCGGCTTGTCCACTCGTGCCGTGCGGGATATGAGCCGGCAGATCGCCACGCAGCACCAAAACGAGGAGTTCTTTCTTTCGCACAACTGGGTGACGGACATCGAAAACGGCCGGTTCCGTCCGGGCATGTTTCGCATGTACGCGATCAGCGTAATCTATCGCCACCACTACACCGAAGTGGCCTCACTTTATGGCCTTCAGATGGGAGATCTTCGGCGCGACATGGCTTCGCTCCATTTGCCGAAAACGCATCTGATCGAAAGCCCGGGGGAGCCCGAAACCGAAGCGGTGTCGCTGCCCGTTGAGTTCAAGCCCGATTTTCGCTTCGAGCAAACGAATCTCCTGGCGCGAGCCGTCGAGCGCTGGGAAGCGGTGCCCTTGGGTCTCTTGCAGCATCTCGATCTGCGCACGTCGATGTATGGCTACATTGGACTTGAGGACTTCACGCTCTACCCGTTGATTCGTCCTGGATCTCTCGTGCAGATTGACTCCGCTCAGAGAAAGATCAGTCCGACACCCTGGAAAACCGATTTCGACAGACCGATCTACTTCACCGAGCTGCGCGATGGCTATGTATGCAGCTGGTGCGAGATTGCCCACGGGAGGTTGATGGTGATTCCTCACTCGCACGCGCACCGCGAGGTGCGCATCTTCGAATACCCGGCCGAAGCAGAAATCGTGGGGCGCGTGACGGGCGTCGCCATGCGCATTGTCGGAGACAGGTCCCCGGAAGCAAGAGAACCATCCCGCGGGAGATAATCTTCAGCCAGTCTCTTGGCCCAGGCCGTCAATCGCGATTTATTCGCGGATGGTTCTAGCTTTGCTATTGGGCTTGTCCGCCTTCTTTGCGTCTCTATTCTCGTTTTTTGAATTCCCACATTTTCCTAATACTCTTGCGGCAAAAGAATCGTGGTTATCGCCGTCGGGTTCTGGAGACACGAGAAATCGTTGTCAGTGACGTTCTAGGCCGTTTTCAGATCTCGTGCACACACAAGAAATTGAGAGCGAAAATGTTTCGCCGAGCGGAGGGCAAGCATAATAACCGACCGACAATGGACCTCGATGCGCATACACGATACGATTGCTTTTCGGAGAGACTTGTCTTGCGGTTCGGACACGCGACGGGCACGATTGTTTCGGATAGGACAATTTTGCTGACCGGAGCTGGCGGTTCAATCGGCTCGGCGTTGGCTAAAGCCGTCGTTCGTCTCGAGCCCCGGCGCCTGATTCTTCTCGACCACTCCGAGCGAAATCTGAACGAAATTGATTTGGAGTTGGCGGTCGCAAGAAATGGTAATTCGCGCACGTGCGTGCTCGGCGATATCTGTGACGCGAAGCTGTTATCCGAGATTTTTCAACTCCATCGGCCGGAGGTGGTGTACCACGCGGCGGCTTTCAAGCATGTTCCTATCATGGAGAAGAACCCTTTTGCGGCAATTCGCAACAATGCTCTGGGAACCGCCAGTCTTGCCAAGATCTCTCGTCTAGCAGGCGTGGCGAAATTCGTCATGATCTCGACGGACAAAGCGGTCAATCCAATCAGCATTATGGGTGCGTCGAAACGTGTAGCGGAACTTGTGCTATTGAGTTTGACCAATCCCAAGAACCAGATGAGCGCGGTGCGGCTGGGAAATGTGTTGGGCTCGCAAGGAAGCGTCGTCCCAACGTTCTTGAGTCAAATCTCCCGAGGTCGTCCAATCACCGTCACACACCGGGATGTATCTAGGTACTTCTTCACGATCGACGAGGCTGTCGACCTGATACTGCTTGCCTCTGGGCTTGCTGAAGGTGGAGGCATTTTCGTTCCTCAACTGGGCGCGCCGGTAAAAATCTTAGACATTGCACTTGAATTGATAGGTCGCACCCGGTCGAACCGTCAAAGCGACTTCCCCATTAGGTTTACAGGGCTGCGCCCGGGAGACAAGATGTCGGAAGAGTTCCTTTCGCAGGATGAAACTGCTGAGCCGACGTTAGATAGCAGACTTTTTCGAGTCAAGACGCAGAAAATTCCTCCGGACGGATTCGATAGACACATCGCGGAGCTTTCGAGATGTGTTGATCAGCGCGACCTTTCTTCCATGATCGAAACTCTTCGCCGAATCGTTCCTGACTATCGACCGACGGATTCGCTATATCCCACAACGCAAGGGGCTTCGATTTAGAGCCATGAAGCGAAAAATCGCGGTAATCACGACCTCGCGAGCCGACTACGGGCATTTGTATTGGCCACTTCGAGATTTGTCGCAGAACGAAAACGTGGATTTGAAAGTTATTGCGCTGGGGTCGCATTTGTCACCGGAATTTGGAAACACGATCGAGCAAATTGTAAACGATGGCTTTGCGATCGACTCCCGGATCGAGTGTTTGCTCAGCTCCGATACCGATGTTGGCATGGCCAAGACCATCGGCCTTGCCACGCTGGGCCTTGCCGACCTATTCGGCCAGCTGCGACCTCATCTGCTTTTGTTGATCGCGGATCGCTACGAGATGCTCGCTCCAGCGTCGGTGGCCCTGGCATTGCGGATTCCGGTCGCGCACATCGAGGGCGGAGAAGTGAGCGAGGGCGCGATCGACGACGCGGTGCGAAACGCACTTACAAAACTAAGCCATATCCACTTTACTTCAACAATTGCCGCCCGCGCGAGAGTGATCAGTATGGGCGAAGAAGAATGGCGCGTGCACCGGGCTGGTGCTCCGTCCCTCGATCACCTTCGCCGGCAAACACTGCTCAGCCGTGTACAAGTTGAGGAGCGGCTGGCGCTCGATCTCCGAACGCCTACGATTCTATTGGCCTACCATCCCATGACGATCGCCCGCGATACGCTGCAAGAAGCGGACGCTCTGTTCGCGGCCCTGGAACATCTTCCTGACCAAATCTTATTCTGTTACCCGAACGCAGACGCTGGAAGCAGGACGTTGATCGATCGGACCAAGTTGTTCCTGGCTCGCCGAGGACAGGGAAAAATCTTCACGAATTTGGACCCGGTAACATACTTAAGTCTGTTACGCCAGGTTGACATGTTGGTCGGGAACTCCAGCAGTGGAATCATGGAAACCGCTTCGTTTGCGCTTCCCACGGTAAACGTGGGGTTGCGGCAAGAAGGGCGCGAGCGCGCACGGAATGTGTTGGACGCCGAAGCCAATCGGCAAGCCATTCTCGAAGCCGTGACCATGGCCCGCACGCTCGAATTTCGCCAGTCCTTAGCAGGCATGGCCAATCCATATGGTGAAGGATTTGCCTCCCAGACGATCGTTCGCGTACTTACGACCGTTCCTCTCTCGCAGGAACTCCTGATGAAACGTCATTCACATATTCCTATGTCGGTTGCTGCCCCCGGCCGTGCGCAACATTCATGAGGATACCGCTGTCATCTCCGGACATCAGCGAACAAGATATTGCGGCGGTGACCGCCGTTCTGCGCACGTCGAGCCTAAGCTCGGGCCCGAAGGTCCGGGAGTTCGAGCTCGCCATCTCTCGTTACGTGAATGCCTCGGACGTGATCGCCGTCAATTCTGGGACCAGCGCTCTGCATTTATGCATTCGCGCCCTCGGTATTTGCGAAGGGGATGAAGTGCTGGTGCCCTCTTTCGCGTTTGTGGCCGTCGCGAACGCGCTGAGCTATGAAAAGGCCACGCCCGTATTCGTTGACATCGACCCACAGACACTCAACCTCGATCCGCGCTTGCTGGAACAGGCAATCACCCCACGCACACGGGCGATCATCGTCGTGCACACTTTTGGATGTCCGGCAGAGTTAGCGAGCATATTGCAGATAGCGAGGCGCCACGGTCTGTTTGTCATCGAAGACGCGTGTGAGGCCATCGGGGCAGAATACCAGGGACAAAAGGTTGGCATTTTCGGCGACGTCGGAGTTTTTGCCTTTTATCCCAACAAGCAGATTACGACAGGCGAAGGCGGGGCCGTCGTCACGAACAACCCCGAAATCGCGGTCAAGATCAGAGCACTGCGCAATCAAGGCAGAAACGATTCAAAAGACTGGTTCCAGCATTCGGAATTGGGATACAGCTACCGGATTGCGGACATCAATTGCGCGCTGGGAATCGAACAACTAAACAGAATCGATTCTATTCTGGATCGCCGGGAATCAATCGCGCGTGAGTACAATCGGATATTAGGCGGTGATCCGGACCTGCTGCTCTCGCCGATTATATTGCCACATCGCAAAATCAGTTGGTTCGTGTACGTGGTCCGATTATGTAGCCGTTTCAACGTGGTCCAGCGCGACCGGATCGTCAATGAAATGAAGTTGCGCGGGATCGCTGTGGGCCGGTACTTTGCTCCGATTCACCTGCAACCCATTTATCAGTCATCCGAGAGCGCCAAAGCATTCCTCCCAGTGACGGAGTCCCACGCGTCTCGTGCGCTGGCATTGCCATTCTTCAATCGGATTCGGGACGAGGAAATCAAGGAGGTTTGCCGAACTCTGGTCGAGTTGATCCGATCGAGCGGAACGGCTGGTTTGTGACTGGGCACGGTGACTGGGCGGGGTTCGGACGGATCGCGGTTACTGAGCTGCTATTGTTTCCAGCCAACGCAAGCGTCGTTTCTCCGTAGGACGAGTTCGTCGTCCACAAGCAGGAATTGCACGGAACAAACAGACACCGCAAAGTCCATCGGTTCATGTTGGGATGGTATTTACTTCGGTCGTTGCACTGGAAGCGCAGCCGTGCGAAGGCGTTGCACGATGGAGCCGGGCAAGATGCGCCGGAAGGCAACAGAAACATCCGGGCGCCCAGCGAAGAATTACAGTCTTTGGATTTGAGACCGGAAGTGGCTCTATCCACTTGCCAAGCCGTGAAGTTATGGACGCTCGCACGCGGCATCGTCCGGTCGCGGTGAACAGTGTTTGACACTATCATGACGGTTGTCCCCCACGTGTAATCGGCAGGTCGGGGGGACCTGTTGGAAAAAAAACACACGGCGCTGTTTCTAACTCCTGCCTAACGCCGTCCCCGGACAACCGGATACGAGTGCCGGACATGTCCGATTGCGCTGCCGTCCGTCCGTAAGGCGGCGCGTTTGGCCAGAACTTGCCAAACTTTCCGAAATCTCTCGGTCCGGAGACACCCACTTCGCAATCTGTCTCGTGCGACCCGGCATCGCTCGGATCGGTACATATGTACTAGAGACATTCGTCTCTAATGGACTAGAGACGTTTGTTCCATTGCCAAGACCTCGGGCGTGGGTTCAGACTGCGTTTCCCGGCCCGCAATTTCTTCGATCCCTTGGCCGGAGCGAATCGTCAGGTGTTATGCGCTCCTACGCAACCTTCAACGAAGAAGTGGTGAAACGTTACGAAGAGTGGTTGGTTGTCCAGCACTATAGGCCGAGGACGAAACAGCTGTATCGGCGAATGGTGCGGACGTTTGCTGAGTACCTGAAGGATAAGTCTATCGCCAGTGTTACGCATCTGGATGTCCGCGCCTATATCGCCCATCTTTCCGAGCGAGGCGCCACCTGGGCCACATCGTTTGACAATCTCCAAGTCCTGCGACGGTTTTATGACTTCCTGCATCTTGGCGGCATGGTTGGTTATGTGGCTCCTCGTTTGGTAAAAATGCGCGATGCTCCGCGAAAAATCCCTCGGGCATTGAGTGAGTTCGAAGTCCGACAATTCCTTGCCGCCGCGCGCACCCTCCGAGAAATCGCTTTAGTCGAATTTCTCTATGGAACTGGGTGTCGGGTATCGGAGGTGATATCACTTCGTGTAGAGGATATCGATTTCGAGACTCGAACCGCCAGAGTTTCCGGAAAAGACCCACGCGGGCGAGTCGTGCTCATTACACAACGAGCCGCCTTTGCTCTGCGAGCGTACATTGGCGGGCGCAAAGATGGGTATGTTTTCCAGTCAGACATGCCCGTACAAAAACTTTGCGTCGCGAAGTGCAGTGGACATTACATCGGCCAATGGAAAGACTATCGCGGACCGGGTACAAGATATGTGTTGAGGAGCAAATACCTCGGAAGCGCGCGCCGCATCTCTTACCGCGATGCCAAGGCCGCATTAGAGAACTTGACGAAGGGGGCCAATCTCGTGAGGCCGAAGTGCGAGGGATCTTTGTCCACCAACGCGATACGTACAACTCTTCATCGTATCGGAAGTCGATCGGGTTTGCGACGCGCGACTCCCCACATGTTTCGCCACAGCTTTGCGACGCACCTGCTCGATCACGGGGCTGACTTGATGGTTGTACAGGCGCTGCTGGGCCACGCCTTCGTCCAAACCACGGCGAATTACGCGAGGGTGAGCCGGACGAGGTTGCTAAGCACGTTTGATAGATGTCATCCTGCCGGGAATGTAACTAGGGGGGCGCCCAAGCCCTCAGGGGAGCAAGTCCTTCGGGACGAAGATGACCGCGAAACGTCACGAAAAGATCAAGGACGCTGAATCACTTTTGTTGCCTTGGTTCTTGACCAAACGAGCCACGATGGCAATCCGCTCAAACGTCCCGAAGCATTATCAGATCAGAATGCGGAACTACTTTGATGACTACGGATGTCTGCGGTGTAACACCCATGGAGGTCAACACAAGGGGAATGGCCTGTGTCACCGCTGTAGCGGGCTTATCTTGGCGCGGCTGAAACGGAGTTATGAACGTCGCGAGAGGCCCAAACAGAGTCACTACGCTAAAGTGCTCCTGGACAAGGCCCATGACGCCGAGGCATTGTTGAAGGACTTGTTGCAATGGAAGGGGCCTGCCCCACTACGCAGCCGCATTGCGACTTCAAGTTTTCAAAATCCAGCCCTTGAGTTGTTCAGTGCCCATCGGATCGACGGGACCGATCATTAGGGTCCGCCGGCGGGCTGGGAAGGAAGTCAAACTCCACATTTCGCTGGCCAGATTGGCGCACTTACCGGGAAAATCGGTCATAGTCCGTGCATTGCGCGGTTACGCGATTACTCGTCCACGGGACGTGCGAGGGGAACTCAGGCGCTTCAGCCCGCGGGCGGTTACTTGGTTCTCTGTGTCCGGCGCAACAAGGATTTTCGGGTCTTCTCGATTCCGCGAGGTCTTTCTCGCCGGGCAACGCGAGCTTGTATTGGCTGGATAGAACTTTGTTGTGCAGGTTTCCGAGTGCGTAATGAGCGACCGCTTCATTTTTCTCGGAGCAGAGGATCAGTCCGAGGGGCGGGTTCTCGTCCGGGAGCGTCCAGTGCTCGCGGGCGTAGTTTAGATAGAGATTCATCTGTCCGGCATCGGCGTGGGTGAACTTTCCGATTTTCAAATCGATGATGATCAGGCAGCGCAGCCGGCGATGAAAGAACAGCAGATCGATGCGGTACAACTCGTCGCCGACGCGTAGCCTCCTTTGCCGTGCCAGGAAGGCGAAGTCGCTGCCAAGCTCCAGGAGAAATTCCTCGAGACGATGTATCAACGCCTCTTCTAGGGTGTTTTCGGAGTATTCATCCTTCAGCCCGAGGAATTCCAGAACGAAGGGATCCTTGATCTCGTGTTCGGGTGCCAACTGTTCGTCTGGATCGGCGGCGTTGCGGCTCCGGAGAAGAGCGGCTTTATTTCGCGACAACTGGGTGCGCTCGAAGAATTGGGTGGCGATTTGCCGGTCGAGTTGCCGGACGGACCAGCCGCCGCGCAGGGCTTCGCTCTCGTAAAAAGAGCGGGCTCGCGGGTTGTTGACCGAGAGGAGTCGGACGTAATGGGACCACGGAAGAGGAAATCCCCTGCAGGTCGCGAGACGTACCAGGTACCCGCAATTCCGCAGACAGCGTCTGCGGAATTGGCCAGGCCCGATAGAATTCCCGCATGGCGAGCAAGTTTCGTTCGGAAAAGCCTTTCCCAAACCGCTTGGAGAGGTCAGTAGCCAAGCGTTGCAGCAACGCCTTCCCATACTGCGCCCGCTTTTGCCCGCGCTGCTCTTGCTCGACGATCCGGCGTCCAATCTCCCAATGCGCAGCGGACATGAGGGCGTTGACCGAACGCGCCGAATTGCGCCGCGCCTGCTCGAGCAGGCCGACGAGTTGCTCTACGAACTCGCGATGGGATTTGTCGAGCGAGCGTGGCGCTTTCAGCATGACGACTGGAACGCGGTCCTTTTCGCAAGGCTGAGGGCCCAGCAATTATAGCCGTGTTTCGCTAGAGGTCTGAGCTGGGATGAAAAAGACAGGGCATCGCCCGCGCAGAAGAGACGATTTTCCATTCCGCTCGAGGCGAGGGTGTCCGCGACCGTTGCCAAGGAGACCCAGAGGCGGCGTCGGTGAATCGTCCTAAAGGATTAGAGAAAAATGGTTCCTATTGAACTCTGCGAGCCCCACTCAATCAGCGATAGCGGCTGCGCGGACAGTGGTCCCAAGGGTGAGCGCGAGAGATTACTGGAGCCGTTGCAGTCGGGCCCGAGGTTCGGTTACTTCAGGGGTGTACGGATTGCTGCCGTAACGGGTGGGAAAGCGGACGCGTCGGGCGTTGACCGAAGAACTGGACCGTATCGCGGAACCGAACGCTCGCGCTAGTGGCGGTCGGCCTCGGAGGCAAATGCGAGATGAGAGCTGAGCCGCTGATCCAAGGTGGCGGCTGCATACCGCGAGCAGGCTATCAATTCGTGTTCGGCCCAAGCCGCCAATGTCGGAAATTGCCTTTCGCAGAATTGGCCGACAACGCGGACGGCGCGGTAATAGATTCCGACTTCTTTGAGCCACAGATTCTGCTGTGTCGCCGGAGTGCCTAATTGCTCGGATGTTCGGGTCAAGAAATCGAAGTGCTCTGCCCGAACCTCAGCTCGGGCGATACCGGTGGTAGCTGTGAAAAACTCCGAGAGAGGCTGTTCCGCAATTGTTATCCACATCGCCCGCCACTGAGAGACAGCAAATTGAATAAGCGCTGCGACGGAAAGCACGACGATGAATGCAGCAATCATAAGATCCAAGAACCAGTGTGGCAAACTCGGACGCCGGTACCAATAGAACAGTAGTACTACCGCCGCTGACTGAACTGGAGCCTTCCACAGCGCAACAAAACACTCCGTCCGAATGCCGCATCGCATCCAATCAGAAATCTGGTGAAGTTTCCGAGTCAGGCACTACATCGATCAGAGAAATTGACTCGCTCCGAGGCTGCGGGCTAAGCTGATCCTGCGCCTTGGGCGATACGCCGGATATCCATTGAGTTTCTCTGACAGTCCCCCCGCGCATGACCGTGAACTGCAACCCGTGTCTACGGAGTATTCCGCCCGGCTACGCAAACTCCAGCGGCGAGAATGGTGGACCTGGGGGATCTCGGTGTTCACCATGCTCCTACTCACCGCGGCCGTTGCCTCGCTGTCGCTTCCAGCTATCTTGGAGGACCGCAAGCGGTCCCTCCATTCCGGTGTCCTTCCTGCCGTCGCCGGCCTGCTGTGTCTGATTCTTCTGTTCGGATGCTATCTGACCTATGAAAAATTCCTCATCAATCGACTTCGTATGGAACTCGCCGAGAGGCAAGCGAACTCGAGCCAGTGGCAGAATCTGGCACTGGTTGATCCGCTCACGGGTCTTTATAACCGCCGATTTGCGGAGCGCCATCTCAAATCGGAGATCGCTCGTGCCAAGCGGAAAGGATATGCGCTTACGCTGGTGCTTTTCGATCTTAACAATTTCAAGCAAATCAACGATCGCTTTGGCCATCCGGCGGGCGATCTGGTCTTAAAAGTATTTGCCGACCGTCTGGGCCAGGCAATCAGGGACATCGACATCGCCGCCCGGCTCGGCGGTGATGAATTCATGTTGTTGCTTCCCGAGTGCGATTCGATACACCTGCCAGCTGTGTTGCGGCGCCTGGAATCAATTGAAGTCGGCCTAAGCGGAGGACGCATATCGGTGGGATTTTCCGTGGGGTCGTCGCAATACGCAACTGGGAAAGATCCCGAAGCGATGTTCAAGGAAGCTGACAAAGCACTCTACCTTCAGAAGCCCAACTCAAACGGTTCGGTGACCACACACACAGGTTAATCAAGGGTTGCTTTTGGGCCTGGAAATGGGAGTTGCACTGCCCGAACCGGTCTTGGAATTCTTAGCAAGAAACACGGTCTACAGATTGAGGTTCAGCGGGCTTGAATCGACTCCGTGACATGCTCATTCCCATTCCGGACGTAATCGTGGACGAGAGTATCGCATCGGGCTCGGCCCTGGGGTATAACAGTGGAGGTGAAACGTTAGCGGATACGTATGATTGTTATCAAGAGAACAACTGCGCAGTCGGAGGACAAGATGGTCATTGCTGAAAGATTGAAGGCATTGCGAGAACAGAAAAACATGTCGCAAGGCGACATCGAGAAGCGCACGGGCCTACTCCGTTGTTATATCTCGCGGGTGGAAAACGGGCACACGGTACCGGCCATTGAGACGCTGGAAAAACTGGCTCGGGCCATGGAAGTCCCGATGTATCAACTTTTTTATGACGGAGAAAAGCCGCCCACCCCACCCATGCCACTGCCGAAAGTGGACAAAGGCTGGGGCAGTTCGGGTCGCGACGCTAAGACGCTCGACAAATTCCGCAGGCTAATACGCCGAACCGAGGAGACCGACCTGAAACTTCTGCTTTTGATGGCCCAAAAGATGTCTCAGAAGAAAAAGCGGGGTTCTCGGGCCTGAAGCATCAGAAAACGTTCGAACCTTCGACGATCCAATCGGGCGCGACTCTGCGCGGTTAGGAATTGTGCTGGTAGCTGAGTCGGGCACGATCTTGTCGCCGCGCGGTCCCATAAAGCAGCTTTTTTCCGCCGTACTACCACCAGAAGCGCACACTCCCCGCGAAATCAGAAGTGCAATCCTTGACGATGCCTAAAGTTTTTTTGGGTTTGGCCGATACCTCCGCTGAAGGGGGTAACATGACCGCTGATCAATTGCTTCCCGCTGCCCAGTTTCTGCGAATGTCCACAGAGCACCAACAGTACTCGGTGCAAAATCAGTCAGTTGCGATACGGCAGTATGCGGAGCTCCACGGTTTTGGCCTCGGTTCGGACCGAGACAAATACTGTCCGCGAGGATGTGTTCGCCGCCAATAGTTCTCGAATCGAGGCGAGTCGCGGCACAGTGTAGTGCGCCCGTTACGAGGACATGCCCGCTAACCTCGGTTATCCGACGATTGGAGTACCGGATCCGGGCTTGCTCGGTTACTTGACTTACTAGGAGTCAGCCCCACTTCCAAAGGCGCGCGACGAACCAGCGCAGCGAGCGCACCTATTCCTTATAAACCAGGCGAGGTCCGCTAACTTGCTTCGCTTGGAGGGTAACGTCAACCTCAACTCGGTCGGCAATTTTTATAAAGGGAATGCCGCTATTCATCCCGTAATCCTTACGATCGAACGCCATCGACCCTTTCACACTGCCCGTGCCCGTCCCTTTGCCGGACAAGGTAAGGCTCAGCGTCTCGGATTTCGACTCTCCGCGAATTGTAAACGTGCCCGGAATATCAAAGGTGGTGGGACCGGTCTGTTCAATCTTCGATGAATGAAACGTTATGTACGGATTACCTTTCGCGTCGAAGAAATCTTTTCCCTTCAGCTTGCCGTCCTTCAAACCGCTCCCCGTATTCACGCTGGCGGCATCGACCTTGATGTCCAAAACGCCTGTAGCGACGTCTGCAGACGTGAATTTCAGGGTGGCGCCCCACCTCTCGAAAACTCCTTCGATAGGCACCGACGCCTTCACGTTGAACGTACTTTTGAAACCTCCTGCGGGTGGTGTGATCTCGAAAGTAGGAACCTCCGCAGGAGCCTGTGCTCGATTTGGGACTGTAAACAAGAGGGACGTAGCCACACATAGAACCGTTAGTCGCATAGTGTGAGACCGCTTACGAAACAATCAGCCGCCAGTCCAAAACCGTTTCGTGCTTGCGAGTCTCCATCACGGCAAAGGCCGTCCTCAACAACGCGTAACCGCACTCAGCTTAGAACTGGGTAGTTCGAGGGACTTGCTCCGTACCGCGACTTTCGATGCTCTTAGCACGCCCCCTATCGAGCCGTAATGCCAACTCCAGTTGCGGGAGCACATCGTCCGGAATGTGATTACCGTTGAGAATTGCAGGAGATGCAATGATCTCGAAGCTGCTAGAGAAGCTGTTACAAAACTATATAGCTCAACAGAGGCCGACTTCTCGGTACAAATGCACTCCTTCAATGAGCGCATGATAACGATGTGCCCATCGGAACCGACTTTCCAACAAATGCTGTCTCGATGATTCACGCTTTACAACTCAAGTTCGTTTCCGACCGGATCGCGTCTTATGCAATGCAAGAGGCCGACGCGATGGTATTGGTGAACGACATGCGGATTCCGTGCTTCGGCCGCAGAATGACCATGGGACGAGCTTCGATTGTTTGGCCCGGAGCCAGTTGAAAGTCGTATTTTCTCAGCAGATCGCTCAAAATCATGAGGATCTGCAGCATTGCGTAATTTCCACCGATACAGCCTCGGGGTCCGCCCCCGAACGGAAGGAAGGTGAAGGGCGTGCGCAGCTTGTCGTTCGCTCTGGTGAAACGCTCGGTATCGAAATTTTCCGGATTCTGCCAGTAGCGCGGAGCATGGTGCGCACCGTACACATACACAATGACCGTTGACCCGCTGGGTATGGCGAGGTCGCCTACGCGGTCGTCCGCGACAGCCACGCGGTCAATCATCCAAAACGGCGGGTAGAGGCGGAGCCCCTCCTGAATCACTTGAGTCGTAAATTCGAATTTGGGGACGTCGGTGTAGCTCAGAGGCGCTTCGCCGAGCACGAAATCAAATTCCTGCCTTACCCTTTCGAGGCAATCCGGGCGCGAGCTCAGAAGATAAAAAAGCCACGATAGCGCATTCGAGGATGTTTCATGGCCGGCGACGAGAAGTTGCATGCTTTCGCTTAGGATGAGCTGATCGTTCATGCCTTCGCCATCGCTGTAGCGAGCATCCATCAAAGTCTGCAGCAGATCGTTGCCGGGCGGTTCGTTGCGGCGTTTCTTGATGTATTCGAGCAGAACAGCGTCCGCGCGGGTGCGCATGTGTTCGTGCCGGCGAAGTTCCCCCGAAACGGCGAACCACGGATTCAGATAGGGCTGAAGGGTTTGCCGAACAATGAATTCCTGGACGGTGCAGATGGTGTGGCTAACGAGATCGATGTCTTTATCCTTCAACCGTGCGCCAAACAGCGATCGGGCGACCATCGCGAAAGTAACTCTCATCAGCTGGGGGTAGATATCGACGGGACCCCGACGAGCCTGAGCGTCGAAGTCCCGCAGCGAGTCGGCGAGAGAGTCCTGCATGATTGAGGACAGCGCATCGAGTTGCGCTCGATCAAAGCCTTTCTGGATGAGACGCCGCTGCGTGCGCCAGGCTTCGCCGTGGGTGGTGAGAAGACCTTTCCCCAGAAAGTGGCCCATGCGCTTTACTTGAATATCGGATTTTTGGTAATTCTCCGAATTGGTTCTTAACACGTGCTGAATGACAGCGGGGTCGATCGTAACGATCGCTTCTTTGAGACCACCCAAATAGAGCCGGAATGTGTCGCCGAAGATTTTGTTGTAGCTGGACAAAACCCGCACTGGATTGCGGAACATCGCGCGCGAATCCGCAAAGCAGCGAAGTCGGGATACAACGGGGACAGGCGTGGATGAGGTCATACCCTGTCGTCCTGATACTTGCTTCGAACAGCAGGTGATTTCATGTCACTTGTAGGGAGTGGTAGCGGGGCCATAAGTAAAGATAAAATGCTCAGAATCAGTTTTCGTTCCCCAGTTGCTTCAAGAGTATCAGATGGTGTCGGATGGCCTCAGCCATGGTGGGGTGCTGCCGATAAGGAACGCCAAACTCTTCGGCGGTCTCCTTCACAATCCTGGTCAGCGGAGCGTAGTGGGTATGGCACACGAAAGGGCAAAGATGGTGCACGATGTGATGGTTGAGCCCGCCCGCGAGCCAACCGACGAGAGGGTTTTCTGTCGCATAGTCGGCCGTCGTCGCAAAGATGTGAAACACGCCGTTGTCAAACTCACCGCGGTCCGTGGGAAAGTAGGTGCTGTCGATGGTGTGCGTCGTCTGGAATACAAGCGTTACAGCTAAACCGACGAACAAATGGACCAGGAGGAAGGCCCCGGCGACGAGCAGAGGTGATTTGCCCAGCACCATCACCGGCAATACAAGCATGTAAGTGAGGTAGAAGGCCTTGCCGGCAAAGAGAATGGCAAATTCGCGCGGAGAGTGATTGGCGCGTTTGAGATAATCGTGGGACGGGAAGAAAAAGCTTTCGAAGTCCCTGAAGAACACATAGTCGAGAGAGAACATTGCATAAAACAATAGCGCATAGATGTGCTGGAAACGGTGCCACGGCGCGCGGGATTCATAGGGGGTAAAGCGAAAGATGCCGCGTCCCGAAAGCGCATCATCTTCGCCGTGGAGATTAATGCAGGAGTGATGGCCCCGATGATGGAGGATACGCCACATATACGAGCTGATTCCGCACAAATCGAAGACATAGTTCAGGGTTTTGTTCACGCGCGGCCGGGAGGAGATGGCGTTGTGGTTGCTGTCATGGGCAATGTTCAGCAAAAGGAATGTCTGCGCGAGGCCGCCTAGAAGGTAGAGAGCAACAAACTCCCATGAATCGGACCTCAGAGCATACAGAGCAATCCAGGCGCCTACGAAGACCGCCAGACCCACAGCGATCTTGACCCACATCGTGCGGTCCGCTTTGTGAGTAATGTTCTGGTCAGCAAAAAAGCTATCCAGGCGGCGACGTAAGACTTTCGGGAAGGAAGAGGCACCGACGGGTTCGGTGACGGACGCCGCAGAGGATTCCGATGGTACAAGATCCGGAGTCTCCGGATCTTGAGTGATCAATACTTCGGATTCGAACGTCACCGGCGCCTCCGCGATCATGCTAATTGGGCCCGAGGCGTTCCATACGCCGCATCCGGGGTCCTAAGCCTTAGCGAAACCGGCGCCGCGCCGCCGACAGCCTCACAGCACGATTTTAATGCGAGTTCGTAAAGACATTCAAGGACATTCGGAACGGACGGTGTCTGGTTGCGTCGTGTGAACAATGAGAGCGACGACGCATGGAATTGTCCATAACGCTTTGTTAAGATAAAAGCTTCAATGAGCCATAATGAACCGGGCTTCCTGCGAGGGACCACAGAAGGTCGGCGGAGCTCCGAAATTCCCGTTCGCGCCTTTGTGCGGCAAAAAGGAAAAGATCCGTTCGCCAAAAGCGTCGAGCGACGCCTATGCTGAGAAAAAACACGCGTACATTCTCACCGTCCGCCCACATTTCAGGCCTACTCAAACTCAATCGCGGATCAACTCGCTCGCTGGGGAGAGATGTTTGGTTTACTGGCTTACGTGCTGTTCAACACTGGAGGATCGCTGATTGATGGCGGCGTCAATTTTAGGCCACCTGGATAGGCTGGCAGATGAGCATCTGGACAAACTTCTTTATTCGTACCTTGATGTAGACGGTCATCCGACCGAAAGCTACACCTACGCGTCGTTTCTCCACCGAACGGAGGCGATCGCCGGACATTTGTGGAAAGAGGGTCGTTTCGTGCCGGGCGGCCGGCTTCTGCTTGCCTACCCACCGGGGCTCGAAATGATCTGCGCATTTTTTGGCTGCGTGCGCGCCGGATTGATCCCCGTGCCGGTGTATCCCCCCAGTTCGCGTGGCTTCCAGAGCGCACTATACAAGATGGTCCACATCGCAAAGGATTGCCAGGCGGCTGGGATCTTAACGAGCAGAGACTACGAGGCATCCCTCAAGACGAATCTGGCCAGAAGTGGAGTCTCGGCGTGCGGGATTGACGTGGATTACATTTCCGGTCTGCCGTGGATCGCCACGGAAGATTTCGTGGATACGATTGCGGATCGGCCATCTGCCGAACATTCGAAGATCTTGTTTCTCCAGTACACCTCGGGTTCGACGATGGAGCCCAAGGGCGTGATTGTCACGCACGAAAACATTCTGGATACATGTCCGCTGGTGATCGATCATCCCGCGCCAGTCGTCGTTTCATGGCTTCCGCAGTATCACGATATGGGACTGATCGGGTGCTACCTATATCCAGCACTGAAAGGTGGCACGACGTACGGGTTCTCTCCCACGGACTTCATTCAGCGGCCGATCCTGTGGTTCGATGCGATGACGACCTACCACGCCACCGCGACGGCTGCGCCCAACTTTGCCTACGACTATTGCCTGCGCGCCGGAAGGCTTTCCAAGGAAAGCCTGGAGGCTTGTGATCTCAGTTCGCTTCGCGTTTTGATGTGCGCCGCAGAACCCGTAAAGCCGGATACCTACACACGGTTTCTGGAAGCGTTTCAGCCCTATGGACTGAAGTCCGAGAGTTTCCATGTCGCCTACGGGCTGGCTGAGAATACGCTGGCGGTCTCACTGGGCGGTCGCAACATCGTTTCCGTCAACAAACGTGCCCTGTCCCTGGGTACGGTCCGCATGACTACCGAGGTCTCCGAAATCGACGGGGCCACGCAGATTGTCAGTTGCGGAACACCGCTGCCGGGCCTCGACGTTAAGATTGTGGATCCGGAAGGGCACTTCCCTCTTAAGCCAGAGCACACCGGTGAAATCTGGGTCGCCGGAAGCGGTAAGTGCCGAGGTTATTGGAACAATCCCGAATTAACTCTGAAGCAGTTTCGCGCGCGGCTCGTGGACGATACTCCCTATGACGACGGCTACCTCCGGACCGGCGATATAGGATTCTTCCACGGCGGCGAACTCTACGTCTGCGGCCGCATCAAGGACATGATTATTCTGCGCGGGCAAAACTATTACCCGCACGACATTGAGAACGTCGTGGAGAAATCATCCGGTCTGATCCGGCACAACTGCGTCGCCGCGTTCCAGATTCAGGAAGACACCGAACCTGGGCTGGCAATCGTCGCTGAAGTCAAAAATCCTAAAGCGCTTCCCGACGCACGAAAGATTGCCGCCGCGGTCCGAAATTATCTCAACGTGGAAGTGGCGGTAATTTCGATCATCGCGCCGCGTGCAATCCCGAGAACGAGTTCGGGGAAGATCATGCGCCATAAGACCAAGCAGATGTGGCAGCGAGGTCAGTTCACCGTTCTTTCGGACTTTTCGCGGGAGAAGGACGCCGGGAACTCCCTGTGCGATGCCGACATGCATTGCTCTTTCGCTGAATTGAAAGCCAAGTACAACCTGACGGGTAAGGAATCGTACAACCTCGTCGAAGCCGGG
Organism: uncultured Acidobacteriota bacterium; assembly: GCA_963804655.1. GTDB lineage: Bacteria > Acidobacteriota > Terriglobia > Acidiferrales > UBA7541 > Palsa-295. The sequence goes on from CAWDRE010000011.1 coordinate 362,479, forward strand.
CTGGATTCCCTGGATCTTGTTGTGTTCGTTCACGAGCTCAAGGAACTCCTGAAAGATAAAGGCGCCGAGTTGCTGGCGAGGCAGGTAGATATTGGCGTGATTCAGCGTGTGGGCGTAGCCGAGCTGTTTGGACTAGCCGAAAAGTTGAAGCGCGCTCCCGAAGAGGCACTGGTTCATCTGCGTAATTCCCTTGCGGCTTTCCGTGAAGAGCAACGCGCTGCTGAAAAGCAGATGATGATCAACGACAGGAAGCTCATCTTCGAGCCTCCTGTGCCGGTGCCCCTGCCGGAGACGCCGGTGGTGAAGCGGGTGCTGCTCACTGGCGGGACCGGCTTCATAGGGCCATTCCTCATGAAAAGCTTGCTGGAACAGACCCGGGCGAAGATCTATGTTCTCGTCAGGTCTTCCGACGAAAAGCAAGGTAAGCAAAGACTGAGGAACGCGATGGAGTCGATCGGACCCTGCGGGGTGGGTCTGGTGGAGATGTTTGAGGCTCGGGTGATCCCCGTCTGTGGAGATCTAGGGCAGCCAAAGCTGAGCCTGACGCAGGACGAGTGGGATCTGCTCGCGAGTGAAATCGACACGGTCTTCCACAACGGTGCCACCGTGAACTACCTCTTCAACTACGACCTAATGCGTGACGCGAACGTGCTCGGAACCAATGAGGTCGTAAGACTGGCGTTTGAAGGAAGGCCCAAAGAATTCAATTATGTCTCGACTACCTTCGTGTTTGGCTGGGCGGTCAAATCAGTCCTCAATGAGACCGACCTGAACGAGAATATGGAGCTGCTCGATTTTGGGTACAGCCAATCGAAATGGGTAGCGGAACAAGTGGTTGTCGACGCACGCAACCGGGGACTTTCCGCGCGGATTTTCCGGCCTGCGCTCGTGAGTCCTTCCGTCACGGGCGGAGGTAACAACTTCGATATCGCCGTTCGCTTAGTAGCCTTCATGGTAAATCACGGCATTGGCGTTGATACTCTCAACCAGGTCAGCTTTGTTCCGGCGGACATTGTGGCGAACAACATCGTTGCGATCTCTACCACTCGCGGTACAGCAAATAAGACTTACCATGTCACGCGGGACGATTATTCGAACATGATGGATATTACCGGGCTTATTACCAAAGCTACCGGCCGGCGATTCGAAACATTCAGGCTTCCCGACTTCGTGCCCGAGCTGATCCGGAGATGCCGGAAGGAAGATCTTCTCTTTCCGCTGTTGGATTTCTTGGTGGGCTCTGTCGACAACATCTCCGCGATGGAGTTCAAGCGCTATGACAGCTCCTCTTATCAAATGGCTCGCGATGCCTCCGTATGGGGCAAGGCAGATCCGTCTTTGGAAGATACGGTCAACGGCATTCTGAAATTCATGCATCGCAAGGGGATCATTTCGGTCGCGGCTCGTGAGGTCAACGGACTGTCACCGAGCGGTCGGCTCGTGGACTGGACAGATGCAATATCCGCTACTG
>CAWDRE010000012.1:0-220586 GCA_963804655.1 uncultured Acidobacteriota bacterium
TTTTTAAACAAGAGCTTCTCCTTTACCTGCTGGCCCGTTTCCAACATGCCTGTAGTGGATAGTGTCATCTGCTGCCCATCCGCGGAAACCGCCCACCTATCCTTTTGAGTCACTTGATTGTCCCTCTGGTAGTTCGAGTCCACCGTGTGAGGATCGACGAGTTCAAGCGTCACGGTGTCATTGCGCGAGTTCGTTAGATCGTATTGCTTTCCGTCGAAACGGGCGGTATAGCTGAAGTCACCTAGAAATCGGACCCAACCGTTTCCGTCCGCCTCGATTTTTAGCACCAGACCCTGCCGCAAACGAGTCTTGCTGAGATCCTGCGTCCATTCGCCTGCAAAGAAGTCATTCGCGACCTTCTCGCCTCCGCTTCGCGTCCACACTGTAATCTTATCGGCGTGGCCCGGGGTCGCAGTCGTGGTCGTCAGCTCGCTCCTGTCATTCGAAATTTTTTCGAGGACCGTCGCCACAATAGTTCCATCCTTTTCCTCTTTAACCTCCGCCTGCCTCTTATCGATCCTGCGCAGCTCAATTTGATTGAACGTAAGATTGCCTGGTGCGGGCGATGGGTGGCCGTTCGAATTTGCAGTGAAATCGAGATGGGTTTCGCCGGACATGACTACATGCGTCCCGGCATGCAGAGGTGTGATGGAGAGCCGGTTCGGAGGATCGAGACTTGACTGCGCGGAGACGAGCGTCCAAGAGCCAATGCGCGGGTCTGCGGCTCCAGATTGGATGGCGGCAAGCAGTCCGAGCAAGAGTAAGGTGCGAATTGATCCTCCTAAATCGGAGAAGCAAAGTTTAGCAGATTCACATAGCTCCGTATGTGAGTGTTGCGCAGATGCAAACTTGCGAAACTGAGCGCAAGCGTAGGAACCGGCTCCGGACGGAGCACGGCTTTCGTCCGTGTGGTTCTTAGGCGTCACCGCGGAGTTTTGGTGACGACGATTTTGTGAGATATGACATCATGATGGATATGCATGCGCGCCGTTTTTGGGTGTCAGGGATCGTCCTCGCAGTAACCATCGCACTTCTTCCATATTCTTTTCACGCGGAGCGCCGCCTGGAGACCGCAACCCGTGTGGAAGGGAGCCAGGCTGAAATTGTGAGGGAGGAGCTGGCTACTCGTTTTCGGTCGCCGTTTGTGGACCGCGTTGTCCTGGTGATCGAGGGACTTCCGCCGGCGGATTCGGAGGAAGGCGGGAAATCGTTAGCAACCATCATGGCAGCACTGAGAGCGCAGCCCGGCGTTTCAGGAGTGGTGTCCTATCTCGAGTTGCGCGATCCGATTTTTCTGGGCCGAGAAGGCGGAACGTTTGTTCTGGTGGGACTCACTTCGACCGGTGGTCCAGTCGAATCGCTGGTTCCGGAGCTTCACCAGCTGGCAAGCTCGCTGGAAAATCAACTGCGGGATCGTTATCCGGCGGTGAAGCTCGAACTCACAGGCGAGATTCCACTGAATTTCGATATTCGGAAAGCGAGCGCCGCCGACGTGCATCGCGGCGAAAGCCTGGTGATCCCCGCGACGCTGGTGCTTCTGCTGGTGGCGTTTGGAAGCCTGATGGCCGCCCTGATTCCGTTGGCGGTTGGCCAGCTTGCGATTGCAACCACTCTGGCGATTACTGGATTTCTGGCCCAGCGCTGGCACTTGTCCATTCTAGTTCAGAATTTGGCCACCATGCTTGGCTTGGGACTGGGAATCGATTACGCGCTCCTGATGATCAGCCGCTTTCGGGAAGCGATAGCCGCCGGGCACGATGGACCCACGGCCGGGACGATCGCTGCACGTCGGGCTGGTCGCACGCTCTTGATTTCAGCTTCCACGGTAGCCATCGGATTTCTAGCCCTCTTGACGGTTCCGATCAGCGAAATCCGTTCGATCGGTGTCGCGGGATTCCTGGTGACGGGGATGAGTGTGTTGCTTACAAATACCCTCGTTCCGGCAGCGCTGGTATTGCTCGGTCCGCGAATCGATCTTGGCCGAATGCCCTTTACTGCAAAATTGGATGCGCAGCGGGCCGCACGTACGGGAAATCGCTGGAGGCAGTGGGGAAAGACGATCGTCGCGCATCCCTGGCTTGCCCTCTTTTTGGCGGGTACTCCTTTGATTCTGCTCGCGTGGCAGGTCAGACGACTGGATACTAGCCTCCCCCGAGGGGATTGGCTGCCGCAAGCGGCGGAATCAGTCCATGCGCTGCACACGCTTGAACGGATGGATCGGGGCGGCGTTGTGGAATCGTTGCGCGTCATTGTGGAACTTCCGACGGATTCCATCGCGCAAACCGACGCGGGGTGGGACGCGCTGGATCGTATGAGTAAGCGCCTCGCGACCGACCCTCGCTGTGACCGCGTGATTTCTATCACCACGCTTGCGCAGAGCAACCGATCTTCCCTCACTGATCTTTCGCGGGAGACGCGTCGAACGTTCCTGAGTAGTGACGGACGAGCGGCGCTGCTTGAAGTGCTACCCGCGAGTTCGGTCTCCCTGCGCGACCAGGTCAACTGGGTGCGGGAGCTACGTAAGACCGGCGCCCCAGCTTTGACCGGAGTTTCTGGCGCAACCCTTCTCGTTGGCGGCATCCCGGCACTCAACGCCGATTATGAAACGATTATCAGAGACCGCTTTCCGTCCGTAATGGCGCTAGTGGTGGGTGGGACGCTCTTTGCTCTGCTCTGCGGGTTCCGATCGATCTTTGCCGCCGTGAAGGCCATCGCACTGAACCTGTTCTCGGTGGCGGCGGCCTTCGGAGCATTGGTTCTTGTTATCCAGGACGGACACGGAAGCAGGTTCCTGGGAGTTCCCGAGGGAACCGGTAGTGTGTTTCCCCTAGTACCGATCGTCGCGTTTGCCATCGTCTTCGGATTAAGCATGGATTACGAAGTATTTCTGGTCGCACGCGTTCTCGAAGCCAGACGGAGCGGGCTGAGTGAAATGGATGCGATCCCGGAGGGTCTGGCTAGAACCGCGGGCCTGATTACGAGCGCCGCCGCGATCATGATCGTGGTATTTGCAGCATTCACCTTCGGAGATTTCCTGGTGGTCAAGATGATCGGATTTACGTTGGCGATCGCCGTCTTGATTGACGCGACACTCGTTCGTATTGTGATCGGTCCCGCGCTCCTTTGTATTGCAGGCGACTGGAACTGGTGGCCTGGCGGGCTCGCTACAGCGCGCAGGCCGCCGGTGATGGCGAGTCACGAATGATATCTTTATGCGATGACGCAAAACATCGACGAGCCGTTGTCTGAACTTTGTTCTAGCATGACGAACTACTACCCGCAGGGCGGATTGGGCACAGTTACGTCATTCACGACTGGTGTGGGAGCGTTGGGCAACGCTTACACATATGATTCGTTTGGCAACTTGACCGGCGGGTGGATCATCGTTTGACGAGGAGGGTGCCGATCATTGCGACTTCCGCCACGATCTGAGTTCTACGCCGTGCTGCCGACTTCTAGCGAAGCGCCTGGATGTGTAACCCTGATGCGACCTCCCCCGACGGAAAAGTTCTGGAATCGTCCTCTAGGGCGAGCACTTCGGTAGCATAGGAGTTTCGTTTTGAGAGCGATTCTATGGCCCGGAAAATAGGGAAAATCAACGGAACTTCAGTACATACCCCTTCGGTTTTACAATAGACTTGGATTCCCGTAGTTGGCGAAGGTCCGGTCGATGCGGAAGCCATGCCAACAGATGGCGAGACCGATGCATCCAAAGAGTTTCAAAGGAGCTTCAAATGGAAACCATCACGGTAACTGAGACGACGGGACGGAAAATAAGTATACCGCGCGAGGCTGTCTGGCGGCTGGAAGGAAATTCGATATTTGTTTCGGGGCCGCGTGAACCCCACCGCACAAATATCACTTTTCACCGCTTTCCGCGGCTTCGCAGGGGCTTTTTTATGCGATATATGGCTTTTCTAGAGGAGATCCGGCGGATCACGACCGACCTGGATAAGCGGCTCAGCTGCTCGATTGACGTACAAGAGAGCTACCAGGAATTGCGCGACTTGATCAGCAGTCAGAGCGAGGCCAACTAAGACCGTATCTCCTGATCGGACTGGCTTTTTTGTACCAACCCTAGGGTGAGTTTCCGGCTGTTTGCATCCCAATGAAATCGCGGCTAGCCGCGATTTCATTGGCGAATTTGAGTGAAAATCCACATCATTGCATAACAACGTCGGCTCCTTCGACCCGAGTAGACTGTGGTTGTTGACGACCAAAGGCTCGGGAGAAAGGAGCCGAACATGATCATTATAGGCGTGGATTATCACCCGAGCGATCAGTACCTCGCGTTTCTCGATACAGAAACGGGGGAGTGCGGCGAGCGGAGACTGAGCTACAGCAACGGAGAAGCAGAGAAGTTTTATCGAGAACTCCGGTTGCGAGCAGTCAGCGTGCGCGTGGGAATGGAGGCCACGGGATATGCACGCTGGTTCGAGCGGCTGCTGACAGAACTGCGTATCGAGTTGTGGATCGGCGATGCGGCGAAGATCAAAACCAAAAGAGTCCGCAAGCAGAAAACCGATCGCAACGATGCGCAACTTTTGTTGCAGTTGCTCCTGGACGATAACTTTCCCAAGATCTGGGTACCGAGCCCAGAGAATCGTGATCTACGGCAACTGCTTTGGCACCGGCATCGGTTGGTGCAGATGCTCCGCATTTGTAGTCGCCCGCCATCCAACTGGAATCGAACCATCCAGCGCAAGCTTTTGCCAAACCAACCTTTTCTCGTTCCAACGGGCCCCAGCTGCCACCAAACCGCCGGGGCCCGTCAACTCCCTGCAAACGTCTTAGGGTCGCTGGCTCAAAGGCAAGTTCTGCGATACGGGCCCGACCGTAGTTCCGATCACGTCACCGGATACGATCATATCCACGTGGCGATTCTCTTGACGTCCTTCCGCCGTCTCATTCGAGGCCACGGGTTGGGTCTTACCGAACCCTTGTGACGTCATCGACGCTAAAGGAACGTTTTGCTCCGCCAGGTAGTCCCGCACTGCTTCGGCTCGCCGCTCTGAGAGTTTCTGATTCATGGCATCGCTACCCACACTGTCCGTGTTGCCTTCAATGGCCAGTCGAAGGTCCGGATAGGCGAGAATGATTCCGGATATTTTCGCCAGCTTCTCGCGCGCCGCCGGACGCAGAGTGGATTCGCCGGAGTCGAACAGCACATCCGACATGTTCACGACCAGACCGCGCGCCGTGTCGCGCGTGGCTAGAATGGCGTTGAATTGTTGCAGCAACCGGGCGCGCAGTTCTTCACGATCGCGCTCCACTTGCTGGAGTTGCTCATCCGAGTTCGCCGCGGCGGCTTGGCTTCGATCCGATTCCGCCACTGCGCTTCTTTCCCCCTGCTGCGCATCCGCAGCGGCTTGATTGGCGTCGGCCGCGGCTTGATTGGCATTGGCAGCAGCAGCGCGGTTACGGTCCGATTCCGCTTGAGCAACCTGTTGCTCTTGCTGCGCCGTAGCGGCGGCCTGATCGGCCTGCGCACGCTGGCGGTCGGCATTGGCGGTGGCTGCTTCCGCGTTGCGGCGAGCCTGCGCATCCTCGCTGGACCTCGCGGTAGCGTCTGCCACTTCCGCTGCCGCCGCATCTCTTTCTACATTCAGGCGATCCGCGTCAATCCGTTTCACGGCGATTTCCCGGGAGTCTTCGGCCGTTTGCACCACGTCGCGCGATTCCGCAATCAGCGCTTTTTGATCTATGTGTCGCATCATCGCCATATCATCGGCCTGCCTCATCTGATTCGCGGCATTGTCATAGCTGGAGTTTGCGAAGTTCTCCGCTCCGGCCGATTTGGCGATGCGCATGGCGTTGCGCGCTTCATAGAATTCCAGCGGTAGATTTGCGTTCACCAGTACAGGGTCGAAATGAAATCCGGTCGGAATGTAGCCGCCGCGCCCGATCAGTTCATACTTCGCGTCCACGGCCTCCACGGTTCCGGCCGTATCCGGCAGAATCTCATTTTCCGCAACCACCACGTCGCTGGGACGCGTTACCGCAAAATAGGGTTCTGCGGTCACGATCAGCGCAAAGGCCTGCAGGTCCGTGGTAACGTTCAGCTCGCTGCGGTGATTTTCACCCACTAAAACCTCGCCAAGATTCACGGCGCGGCCTTCGGGAGAGATCGCCCACAGGACGTAGGTGAGATACTCATTGCCAAAAGTGGTGGGTCCTTCAAGTCCTGAGAATTCCGCTTTGATTTGCATGGTGCCGCGCTTGCTCTCCACCTTTGCTTCACCGGATACACCCGGCATCAGATCGGTGCCGCGGAAACCGATTTTTGTGGAGCCATGCTGGTGCTCATATTTCACGGCGTGCACCGTGCGGCTCACCGCACTCACGCGAAATGTCGGCTCGCGATTTTGTTCGCGGGAATCGGAGGTTTGGGACTGCACCACTGCGGATGCGCATAAACATACGAGGACTGCTGAGAACACTGCTGCACTTTTCACGTAGATCTCCTTGGAATGCCGAGAAGGTCTGAGTATCACGGCGTGCAAATGCGAATGCTGTTCGTTATTGCACGGTTCGCCTCCCAGCGGCCGGAAGTGACCTGCGGCACAATCCTGTGTAACCCATGTCACATACCGATCTACGCCGCCACGGTATCCTGCCAACGTGACTGTAGCGCGGCGCGCGCGTCCCAGTTCCCACGGAGGCTCTATGGTCTACATCATTGACCAGGAAAAATGCGAGAAAGACGATCACTGCCTTGAGGCCTGCCCAGTTGCGGCTCTCGAAAGGAAAGACGATGGTTCTCTCGACGGCTCTCACTTGAGTTGAAGAGCTGGTCAATCAGATCCTCTTCGACGCGGATATTGTGTGCCAGCATGTAGGCAATGAAGCGGTCGGACAGCTGATTTTCTCGATGCAACGAACGAATCATTTCGTTTTTCTCAATGACTAGGACGGTGGTCGGCGCAACTGCGGTCGCGGCAGCTATGCAAATTGACTGGCCCGCCAGACATCCTTCTCCAAAGAAATCGCCGCGTCCTAGACTCGCCACGACCGCTTCCTTGCCGGAGTTATTAACGACGGTAAGCTTCAACCCGCCTTCTTGAATGTACAGGACATTCCTGGCGGGATCGCCTTGAGCGAAAACAATTTCTTTTCTTGCGAACTTCGCGACTTTTCTGCAGAGACCCGCCGAGTCCAGAAATAACTTCACATCGCAAGCCGGGTCGCCGGACTTCGCATTTCGAGCGGAGTGGGAGTCTTGACGAGCACACGTCGCACTGCAGAAGAAGGCATATGCCAGACTATACGCCCCCGCTACGGCTGCCTGTTCAATATTGCACAGCGCCGGGCGGCGAGCTTTTCCGGGTGTCTTCAAGGATCCGAGTGAGCTTTCAGCGGATCTGAAAAGCCACCTGCGCTATCCGCAGGATCTCTTTGCCATCCAAGCAGCTCAATACGAGACGTTGCATATGACCGATCCACAGGTCTTCTACAACCGGGAAGATCTCTGGGTTGCTCCTCAGGAGAAGTATAACGGCACAGTTACCGCCATGGAGCCGTACTACATACTGATGAAGCTGCCCGGAAGCCAGCAACTCGAGTATCTGATGATGACTCCTTTCACGCCGCAGAACAGGGATAACATGATCGCTTGGCTGGCCGCCCGATGCGATTTCCCCGACTATGGGAAGATGCTGTTCTACGAGCTCCCCAAAGAGAAGCTGATCTACGGACCAAACCAGATCAGCGCAATGATTGATCAGAGCACGACTATTTCCCAACAACTCACCCTGTGGGACCAAAAGGGATCGAATGTAATTCGCGGCAAACTTATTGTGATCCCGATCGAAAACTCTTTCCTCTAGGTGGTTCCGCTTTATCTCAAAGCGGAGGGCACAAATTTCCCTCAACTGAAACGCGTGGTCGTGGCCACAGGAGACAAAGTCGTGAGGGAGCCCACACTTGACGAGGCCCTGAACTCCTTGTTCGAAAACTCGCTGGTTTCGGCGCAACAAGGCGGGACGCCGGCGCCGCTACCGAAAGCGACACTGGATCAAGCCAGAGCTCAACTTGCGGACGCTCAAAAGGCAATCGATTCACTTAAGCGACTGCTGGCTACACCGACTCAATGAGAGGGGCGCACGAGGGCTGCTAGAGCGGGCAGCAACATGAGCCCCGATGCGGTTCCGGTAGTCCAGACGAGAAATCATAGCGGGCGCTTCAGTGCGCTGTTTTTGGGAGGTAAACAGGACGATAAGGCTGCGGCACGAATTGAAAATATGTCCGTTATTGGACATCAATGCTTCTTTCTGTCGCCTATGCTGTTCCTTCTTGGGTCATCCGCCATTGATCCAAGCCAAAAAACGATCCCGGCTTAACAAGACTTCCATTTGCCAAGAGCTCAACCCCCTGCAGTTGAGGAAGGCTCTCAAAGAAAATTTAGAGGAACGAAGAGGTTTCACCAAATGGCCACCAACGCGAAGGCAGGACCCGGAAGCGACAAGTACAACGCTGCGGAAATAGCCATGATGCAGCAGCGGGACGAACTCATTGCTCGAATCACTATACGCATACGCGAAGTCCGTATCGACCGAGAGCCCGACGATCAAGCCGCATGGGCGACCGACAATGCCATGAAAGATCTGGCAGTTGTAACGCTCGAACGCGAACGCCGCACACTCGCGGAAATCGAGGCTGCCCTGTGGCGCATCAAAGAGGGCGAATACGGTACGTGCCGGCCTTGCGGCGAGCAGATACCCGATGTGCGCCTCCAAGCACTTCCGTGGGCTCGCGTGTGTGTGCGCTGCGCCGAGCCTGCTCCCCACTCGAATCGCTTAGCAGGCGACTAGTTCCGGAGCCGACACTTGCCGGGCTGGATCGTAAGAACGCGGAGAAAGACATGAAAACTTCCGATTATCAGAAATTGCGAAATGCAATCAGTGACCTTCAGTATTTTGGGGTTCTCCTGGAAGAGGAATCGAAACTCTATCGGCGTCGGCTCGAAGACCTTTGGCACGGGACCGACCGAAAAGAGCAGCCAGCAACCGAAACTGGGGAAGTCACCTCTAGTGAGGTTCGAGAACAAGAAGAGCTAGCCAAAACAATACGGAAGGGGCAACGCATCGAGAAGGGCGGCAAGAGTCTTACAGCCGTTGACATTCCAGGGACATACCAGGGGCGTTCCCTTACTAACAAGGCACGATTCTCACGACTATTCCAAATGCTCACGGGCAAAAAGTCGGAGTAACGAGCCCTGGAAGCAAGATCAACAAAAACGCACCGATCGGATAGATAGTAATGGTCGAGGTCAACGTCAGAATTGCTCTTACCAGGGGAACTGTTGCGAGACATCCTTTGTTTGAAACTAAGTCGGCTTTTAAGAAAGCCGACTCAAATAACGGGCGGGGTGCAAATGACAAAATCCGATAAAGACTTGAACCTTGCTGAACAATATGACAAGAAAGCGCAGGAGCACATAAAAAAGGTGCTCGAATGGGGACAGTCAGCCATAAACGCCACGAACCCGGCGGAACGGGAAAAATGCTCTGAAGTCGCAAGAAAAGAACGAGAAGCTGCAATCAATGCGCTCACAGACGCGAATATTGCATTGTGGTTGTGAGCAATCATGATCCGTATTTAGGCGGGAAGCGGATTTTAACGGGAGGGAACGAAAGGTTTCTTTGGAGTCCGATAATGGGATCTATACCGCGCGTGGAAAAGGCCAAACAAGTTTCGATATGCGTCGAATCCGATCTGGAAAAACAGTTGGAAAGATGGACGAAGGTTTAAGACTTGCAGCCGGCGATATTCACTCGAACGCTGGTCAAGGTCGCGGCGGAAAGTTGCGGACGCGCCGGATCGTGGCGCACGTTTAAGATTGGCGCACCGGACTCAATAAGAAATGAGATCTCATGAAAACGGCATCAACTGTCGGGATCATGTTGATGGTCCCAGGGATCGTTTCGCTTGCCTACTTTGCATCACCTTTACGACTCATGTTTCAGGAGACCATCGGACTGCATAAGATCAATCCAGTGCCTCCAATTCTCGGGGGCTAGCGCTCGTTGGCGGTATCGCTCTTTTGATTGTCGCACGACCGAGGAGATACAAGGAAAAGAGAGAGCTATGAGTGGCAGGGCCATAGCGCATCTTCGGCGTTCTCCAAATGCGCATGCAGGTCAGCCATTTCGCCCCGCACTAATGCCGGCAAAACTTCGTGATTGTGGGAGCTGGCCCCATCGGCGCTGCAATGGCGGGAGCGCTGGATGACCGTGTTGCCGCTTCAAGAGTTGTGGGAGCTCACCCACGGCGCCAGCTGAGCTGAGGATGGTTTTTAAGATGGTTTTCCACGCAGAGCAGGAGTTTTCCGACCGCTTCATCGCTTACATGCTCTCGAGGAGCATCCGGATCGAGGTGGATTTGGTCGATCCGCTCTTTAACTCTATCGAGAAGCGGCCGGCTCGCGCGCTATGGCAAGGAAGACAAGCCCCAAACGGCGCTCCCCAAAATATCGCAGGAGGTGCTGGCGGGGATGATTGGTGCCACTCGCTCACGCGTGAATTTTTTCATGAATAAATTCAAAAACCAGGGCTTCATCAAGTACAACGGCGACCTGCAGATCAATACGTCGCTTCTGAGCGTTGTCCTGCACGACGACTGACAAGAAAGTCTGCTGCTTCGACTTCCGTCCGCAATTCAGAGGGCGATTCAATCCGATTGGTCCGGCGAGCCGGACCAGATGCAAGGTCGAGCAGAACGGAACCGAATGTGTAACTACTGGGCCGCATCGCCCCTTCCGAACTCAAGCGGCCTTGAGCGTTTTGCTCTTGGAGGCAATGCATTCCATCAGATCTTTCCAGGACTTGCCGAATGATTTGGCCCCTTCGTCTAGAAGTTGGGCTCCGAGCGCGTCAATGTCAATACCGGCTTCGGTGAACCTGGCCAAGACCTGGTCGGAGACATGGGCATCCACGGGTAGGGTTTCGCCTATATCTCCATGGTCGGCGAGAGCTTTCAAAGTGGTCTCGGGCATCGTGTTTACCGTAAAGGGTGCCGCGAGGGCACGTATATAAAGGATGTCGGAAGCTTTCGGGTCTTTTGTTCCGGTACTGGCCCAGAGGAGGCGCTGCGAACGGGCGCCCGCGTTGAGGATGCGCTGCCAGCGCGGCGAGTCGAGCAGGGTGCGGTAGCTCTCATAAACCTGGCCGGCGATGGCAATACCCAGTTGGTTGTGTAATTCTTCGGGCGTTCTCTTCATCACCGCGACATCCCAGCGGCTGACGAACAGGGAAGCAACGGAGCCGACCGCGGGATTCAGACCGGCGATAATGCGCCGTTCGATACCGCGCAGATACGCCTCCGCCGCCGCGACATACTGTGCGCTGGAGAAAAGCAGTGTCACGTTGACCGGCACGCTCGCGAAGATCGCCGCTTCAATGGCGGGAAGGCCCTCCTTGGTTCCTGGAATCTTAATGAAAAGATTGGGCCGTTCCGCACGAGCGTGGAGAGCCTTGGCTGCGGCGAGAGTGGCGGAGGTGTCGTGGGCCAGCAGGGGTGAGACCTCTAAGGAGACCCAGCCGTCCACGCCGTTAGTCCGATCGTGAATTGGCCGGAACAGATCGGCGGCCTGCCTCAAATCTTCGATCGCGAGCTCGAAGAACAGGGTCTCGTCCGACTTTCCTGCCTTCAATTTCTGCCGGATGGCGTCGTCATAATCGTGACTGTTCTTGATGGCGTGATCGAAGATCGTGGGGTTCGACGTGAGTCCCGTGACCGAGAGCTCCTCGATGTAACGGCGGAGTGTGCCGCTGGTCAGCAGACCGCGGGTGATATTGTCGAGCCACAGGCTCTGGCCTATTTCGTGCAGTTTTTGGGTTGCTCTCATCATCTCTCTCCTAGAAAAAATGGTGCCGCGATGGCCGGTCTTTGTCGAAGAGGAGGCTGGCGACTATTGGTCATCGCGAATTCTTTCGAGCGACAAGCCCTCATCGCAGAACGTCCTGTTTCTCCAGTGCCTCGACCTTAGCGACGCGCCGTTGATGGCGTGGAGCGCCGCTGAAACGAGCAGTCAGAAAGGTTTTGATCAGCTCCTAGGCGAGTGCAGCCCCGATCACTTTCCCGCCGAGACAAAAGACATTCATGTCGTCGTCTTCGACACCTTGATGGGCGGAGAAAACATCGTGGATGAGCGCGGCACGCACACCGGGAACCTTGCTCGCGGCGATGGACGCTCCTACACCGCTACCGCAGAGCGCCACTCCCCGCTCAACTCCTCCAGACGCGACAGCTCTCGCCAACGGAACGACGAAGTCGGGATAGTCATCTCCGGGGTTCAGTTGGTGCGCGCCGAAGTCCACGACTTCGTACGCCGAACGGCGTAACGACTCCGCGATCTGCTCCTTTAGGGCAAACCCGCCGTGGTCCGATGCAATTCCCACGCGCATCACGGCTTATCCTTGAGATGTTCCAGGAGCTTATGCGTTCGCTGGCAGATGTTCTCAACGGTGAAGCCATAGTGCTCCATCACCACGGGTCCGGGGGCTGATGCGCCGAAGGTATCCACTCCAATCACCGCGATCTGAGGGCCGACATAGGAGTTCCAACCGAGAGATGCGCCAGCCTCGATGGCCAGTAGAGGTATGCCCGGCGGCAAAACCTTGTCCCGATATTGTTCTGACTGCAAGGAGAAGAGGTTCGTACTAGGCACGCTGACTACCCTCGCCTGAACGCCTTCATTCGCCAATCGATCTCGGGCTTCCAGGGCGAGATGCACTTCCGATCCTGTCGCGATCAAAATGATGTCCGGTTTCGCACTCGACGAAGAGTCCGCCAGGATATAACCGCCAAGCGATACTCCCTCGTGTATGCCCGGATAGCGCGTTATATCGAGTACGGGAAGTCCCTGTCGAGTCAAAATGAGGGCAACGGGACCGTCATTGCGCCCAATGGCGATTCGCCATGCTGCAACGGTCTCGTTGGCATCGGCCGGTCGAATCACAACCATGCCGGGAATCGATCGCAATCCCACCAGTTGCTCGACGGGCTGATGGGTCGGGCCGTCCTCTCCCATGGCGATGCTGTCGTGGGTGAAAACATAAATCACTGGAAGACCGTTCATGGCCGCCAGGCGCATCGGAGGACGCATATAATCGCTGAAGATCAGAAAGGTTCCACCGAAAGGGATGAGACCACGGTGCAACGCCATGCCGTTCAAAATGGCGCCCATGGCATGCTCGCGGATGCCAAAGTGCATATTGCGACCGGCCCAATTCTCGGGCTCGAAGTTCCCGGCACCATTCATGTTCGTGAAGGTGCTAGGAGCAAGATCGGCTGAGCCTCCCATCATTTCGGGAAGACGAGAATTCAGAGCTGCGATTGTCTTTCCCGAAGCAATGCGAGTTGCCATTGGGGCGTCTGCCGAGGTGAATGTGGGAAGGTTGGCGTCCCAACTTCGCGGAAGCTGCCGGTTGATGACCCGTTGGAACTCGGCGGCCAACTCAGCGTTATCTTTTGCGAAAGCCCTAAGACGCGATTCCCAATCCGCCTGTGCGGCGCTGCCCCGGGTGATCGCTTTTCGGAAATGCTCCAAGGCCTCGTCAGGAATGTGAAAGAGCGGTGTAACAGGCCAGCCCAGTCCCTCTTTGGTCAGACGGACCTCCTCCACACCGAGCGGCTCTCCGTGGGCTGCCGCCGTGTCCTGCTTGTGGGGACTGCCGAAGCCGATGTGGGTGCGAACTAGAATCAAGGAGGGCCGGCCGCGTTCATCCCGTGCCGCTTTCAATGCAAGGGCGACTGCCTCGACGTCATTGCTTCGTTCGACTCGCTGGACGTGCCAGCCGAAAGCCCCAAAACGCGCCATCCGGTCTTCGGTGCAAGCCAGCTCGGTGCTGCCTTCGATCGTGATGTGGTTGTTCGCATAGAGAACGATGAGCTTGCCCAACCGCAGATGCCCAGCTTCTGATCCGGCCTCGGAAGAAATCCCTTCTTCCAAGTCGCCATCGCTCGCCAAAACGTAGGTATAGTGGTCCACAATGTTGTGGCCTGGTCGATTGAACCGTGCCGCGAGAGCCACTTCGGCGATGGCCATTCCGACGGCATTTGCCAGTCCTTGCCCCAAGGGACCCGTGGTTGCTTCGACCCCAGGTGTCCTGCCATATTCCGGATGGCCCGGCGTGCGGCTTCCCCATTGACGGAATCTCTCGAGTTCTTCGAGCGGCAAATCGAAACCGGTGACATGAAGCAGAGAATAGAGGAGTGCGCATCCGTGTCCGGCCGACAACACGAATCGGTCTCGGTCGGGCCAGAAGGGATCATGCGGGTTGAACTTGAGAAAGCGATCCCAAAGCGTGTAAGCCATGGCCGCCGAACCCAGGGGCAAGCCCGGATGACCCGACTTCGCCTTCTGCACCATGTCCACGGCCAGGAAACGGAGCGTGTTGATACAGATCTCATCCAATGCAGGTGGAGCGACGGTTGTCGAAAGCGTCGTTGAAGGTGTCATGGCTGGCCTCTATGCCTCTTCTTGTTCTGATGGGAGATACTCCATCTAAGAAAGCGAGCACTCGTGTGAACCTTCAGAGTGGCTCGCGACCGGCTGCAACAACCCACATGCGAACTCTTTGCGACAATGCCGTACTTGCGAAAAGAAACGGTCCGGAGAGTGTGAGTTTTTCGCATTGAGCGCCGTGTCTCGACTCCGCTCGTCAAGTGCGTTTGTCTTGCCCACATCAATAGCTTTACATCAGCGGCATAAACAAACTGTGCCGTTTTGGTCAGTTTGGGCAAATACTCGCAACGAACATAGCCGAGATTACTGCTGCTCGGATTTTGAACCGTGTATCCGAGTCAGCGAACGCTGGCCGCGCTTTTTCGCTCCGGGGACCTTCTGTTTGGCGGCTGCGTCTTCCAGGGTGGCGTTGATTTCTCCGCCGATCAGAATCGCAGCACCGCTAAGGTAGAACCAGAGCATCAGAATGATCAGTGTGCCGAGTGAACCGTAAAGCAGACCGAAATGACTGAAGTGACGAACGTACTGCTTGAACAACACTGAAACGGCAATCCAGATTATCGCTGCGACGATGCTCCCAGGAAGCAACCACTTCCATTTCTGCTCAGGAATGTTCGGGGCGAAACGGTAGAGACCAAGGAGCGCCAAAACAAGCAAGAGCGCAGCGGTCGGCCATTGTGCAATTTTCCAGACGTAGAAACTAGCCGAACTGGGCGCGATCTGGCGCAGGAGCGCCGGACCGTACATTACGATAATCAATGCGGCCGTGAGCAGCACGCCCATAGCAATCGCCAGGGTCAGGGCGATCAGACGGGATTTCCACCAGAGCCGGCTTTCTTTCAACTCATAAATGGCGTTGAGCGCATCAATCGGTCCGGTGGTCGCCGATGAGGAGGACCATCGCCCGAACAGTAGTGAAAACCAGGCTCTTCCGCCACCGGTCGTCTGCGCCAGGACCTGTCGTACAAGTGTAGAGGTGTGGTATTGGCGCTGAACCGGATTAAAATCCAGCGCGGAGTTCCAAAGTTTCTGTACTGCGATAATGGGAGCGAGTTTTCCAGCCAGGCGACGGATCTGTGGGCCTATCAGAACGGAGTGCGCATGGCGTTTTCCCGACCAGGAAAACCAACCGATAACGCTTTCGTGGAATCGTTCAACGGAACATTTCGGGCAGAATGTCTGAACACCCATTGCTTTACGTCATTGACGGAGGCCCAACAGATCGTGGAGACTTGGCGCCAGGAGTACAACGAGAGTCGTCCTCACAGGGCTCTGGGGGAGAAGACACCCCACGAATTCGCCAATGAGATCGCGGCTAGCCGCGATCTCATTGGGTTACAAACAGCCGAAAACTCGCCCTAGAGTTGGTACAAAAAAGCCGGTCCGATCAGTGACGTAAACTCTCTCATCCACCGTGGTACAAAAACTCGGGCTGGTCAGAACGAAAGCACCCAGGGCGATGGCCGACAAAGTGGTGGCAGTTCTGGTGGCACTTGGTTTGTGAAGTCGAGGCGCTGCGAGGCCTATCGAGTCATGCGTCGGTTTTCGGATCTCATTGATAACACACGAGCAGGCAGGATGGGGCGCGGTACGGCTAACTACGGGACATCATCCAATTCGGATTCAGGAGCTAGTTCTCGCAAGGGAGTGGAGGTTCGAGTCCTCTCTCGGGCACCATTAATTCTTCTTCACTTGTGATGGGAATTTCACACAGAAGATAAATTCCGCGGTCGCATCGTCCCGCCGGCCTGAATCTTTATTTCTTCACACTCAGCGTGAATTGCCCGGTATGTGTCGGCGCGCCGGCCGCCGACGCGGTAATCGTAACCACGTAGCTGGTAGCCTGATCTACCGGCGGTTTGCTGTACCCCGCGCAACCGGCGGTCACCAGCAAAGCTGCAAACGCCAGCCACCCCAGGAACGTCGGCGCAAAACCCGCAGCCCGTGCGCGCGCAGCCGGTCGCTTCTTCCCAGCCGCTCCCATAATCCCCGCCAGCGCCATCGCAAAGATGTAAAAAAACGCCAGCCGTGCTCCGGGCCACGCAACTTTCAGCGCCCCGTTCGACGGTCCACCCAAAGGTCCAGCCACCGCGCTGCCAACCGGCGCTTGTACCGTCAAAATCGTGGACGCCGCCCCGCCGCTCGGATTCACACTCGTTGGATTGAAGCTGCAATTCCCGCCCGCAGGCAATCCAGAACACGCCAATCCCAGCGCCTGCTTGAATCCGTTCTTCGGCGTCACCGTGATCGTCAGCGTTCCGGAACCGCCGGACGCCAGAGTCAGCGATGAGCTGCTCATCGCAAGCGAATAGTCCGGCACCGGCGCGGCAGCCACTGTCACACTCACCGCCGCAGAATTCGAAGCCGCATAATTCGCGTCCCCGGAATATCCGGCCGTGATCGAGTGCGTTCCCACCGCCAGCGTAGCGCTGCTGAACGCCGCCGACCCACCGCTCAGCGTCGCCGAACCAATCTGCGTCGCCCCGTCGAGAAAGGAAATCGAGCCGCTAGGGACGCCGCTTCCCGTTTGCGGCGCCACGCTAGCCGTGAATGTAACGCTCTGCCCCGCGGTCACCTGCGCAGCCGAAGCAGCAAGTGAACTAACCGTAGCGATTTTTGCCGGCGCGGAGACCACCACCGTCACGGCGCTCGAGGTCGAAGGCGAATAATTCGCGTCCCCCGAATAAGACGCCGTCACCGAATGAGAACCAACCGCGAGGCTCGCCGTGCTGTATGTTGCCACGCCCGAAGAATTCAGCGTGCCCGTGCCGATCTGCGTCGCCCCGTCGCTGAATTTAACCGTGCCGGTAGCCACGCCCGTCCCCGTTTTCGCAGCCACAGTAGCGGTAAATGCAACGGTCTGCCCTGAAGTCAGCCCGCTTGCGGAAGCGGCGAGCGACGTAGTCGTCGCAGTGGGAGCCGTGCCCGCCGGCGTGAAAACAAAAACCGTCGCGGAATAAGCCGGGAAATTGTAACTCACTGCCCCGGACGTCACGCCCACCGGCGTTCCCGCCACAATCTGCGTCAAATTCGCGTTGCTGTACGTGTACACCGCCGCGGTACCGGTCGAATTGAAATTCGCCAGCGTCAAACTGCTCTGAATCGCGCTGGTCGTCTTGTTGATCGCCACCACGGTCAGCGCACCGTCGCTCGAACGCAGCGCCCCATACACCGAAAGCTGTCCCTGGTTCGTGCTGGTCGCGTTCACGGAAGTGTCGCCGAACTGCCCGCCTGCTCCGTCATAATTGCGGTACAAACGAAAACTGTAAGCCACCGGATCCGTCGGTTTTGGCACGGTCCACAGGTTCGCGAAATCCAAACCCTGCCATCCGTAAATTCCCAGCACGTCCGCCTCGGTGAGTGCGTCCACCAGCGGATTCGTGCCCATCTCGAAACTGTATTCCGAAATCGCAAGTTTCGTTCCCGGATAGTAAGTCTGAATCCAATTCTCAAATCGCGGCAGCAGCATCATCGGCCCATCGAAATAATACTGTTCCACCCAGGTCCCGGAATTGTACGTGGGGTCCCACAACGAACGCGTGTCCGCCAGTTCCAGTGCGTCCGTCGTGCCGCCGCCATAATAATGTTCGTCGAAATAATCCAGAATCCGCTGGTGGTTCGCGGCGTCGTAAGCCGCCATCTGCTGCAGATAATATTGCCCCGCGTACAGATTATTCTGCTGCGCCGGAGTTCCAATCCATCCGCCCAGCGTGAAATCCACCGGCCCGAAAACTTTCGCCGAAGGATCGGTCTGCTTGATCATCGCCGCGTACTGCTGCCCCAAACTGATAATGGTGTTGTAGTTCGGCTGTGTGGGTTCCACGTCGCGATGCGTGTTGCTCCATCCGCCCGGCTCGTTATCCAGCTGGTAGTAAGGAACTCCGCCGTTCGCTGCGGTTCCGAATGTCGCAATCAGGTGTTGCACCCAGCCCTGTTGCAGTGCCGCGGAATTATCAATGTGATTGGCATAGATATCGGTGTCCAGCAGTTGCGTGCCATCGGAGGCGATGCTATTGCCGCAATTATCGCCGTTCGGATGCACGTAAGGATTCGTGGATTGCTGCGCCCCGTACACTGAAACGGGAAAACTGCAGTTCCACGCCGCGGACTTGTTCACGTAGGGGATAATCGGAATCGTCAGCAAGGTGTGCGCGTTCGAAGCGGTCTTATATGTGTTGATCATCAAATCGGCGGAAGCGCTGGGAACCGGCGTCGCTTCCCCGTTCCCGCCCATGAAGTACCAATCGAAGCCCGCGTTGCTGGAATCTACTTCCCAGTTGTAACGCGTTGTCCCATCCCCGCCCCAGCGTATATTCGGAACCTGTATTTCCTTCGCGAATCCCGCGTCCAACCCGTAATTCGCAATCCCATAAATGTCCGGATTGATGGGATGCGGATTTCCCGCGGCGTCCACGGTCAGGGTTGGCGTAGCTTGGGCGAAAGCATCCCCAGCCCAGCCCCCGGTGAAAATCACCAGCGCCGCCGCGCAGCACGCCATGCGTAACAAGACCCGATGCATCCGCAGCTCCAGAAAAGCGCCCACAAAGTGGAGTTATTTTCGGAAAACACAAAGTAGTCGCGCCAAAAAACTCGGTCAATGGTACGCAGGAACAGGTGCAAACAGGTCGCCATCGCGGCGTCCGCACGGCTCGGCGCCGTCCTATGAGGGCCCGCCTCAGGCGGGGTCGCACGACGGCGCGACACATCCTGCCGTCAGGATTCCCGTCCAACTCCAACTCCAACTCCGCGCCCTTCCGCAACATCGCTGTGTTAGAGTTTCACGCAGGGCGCCGGCCGTTCCGGCCGGCGAGCATTGCCGTGGGAGGTCGGCTTGCACTCGGCAAGGCTGCCGATTCTGGCAACGCTGTTCTTAATCGCACTCGCTCCCAAAGCCGCAAATTCACAATCTTTTCATCAGCCCTCATTCAATTCCTGGGCGGCACTGGGCAGCGGTAATGCAGATGGCGCGCGAGACGATGCGTTTCAGCGCTACCGCGTACTTCCCTGCGAATTTCTAAAGGTTGCGCCCTCCTCGGTCGCACCCGAAGCCCCCACCGCCGCCCTTGGTCCGCGGACAGCCTGCGAAGAAACTCCCAGCCCCCCACGCTATTTCCTGTTGCAGGAGTGTCTTTGTCCTCCACCCCAACAATTTCAGTCGCTTTCACAACCGTCCGCCGATTTCGCGCCAAGCGCCCTCGGATTCACGCTGGACTCTCCATCCCCCGGCAACTCCCTCTTCATCTCTCAAACCACGCTCGCCGAACCCACTCCCCAACATCGCGAAGGCTTCCACTGGTGGCCCGCTCTGCAGCAATCCTTTTACTTCCTGATAATCGAGCACGGCTTCCGCATCGCGGACGACCCCTTCTTGCGCTACTTGCTCTGGCACAAGCCCTTCTGGCATGACTGGGCCGCTTCCAACAAGCACTTCTATTTCAATCAATGGGGCGATGGCGACGATTTCCTCGTCAACTATATCGGCCATCCCATGCAAGGCAGCGTCACCGGAAATATTGAAATCGTGAACGATCCTCGAGGCAGGAGCCTGCGCTTCGGCCGTTCGCGCGCCTATTGGATGAGCCGTTTGCGCGCCATGGCCTGGTCCGCCGTTTACAGCGCGCAATTCGAAGCCGGCCCGCTCCTCAGCGAATCAGCCATCGGCAATGAGGGCGGCTACTTCTACAAACCCGGCTGCGACCCGTATCTCACCTGCTCGAACGCGGGAAATAAACCCATCACCAATAACACCGGCTGGGTTGATTTCGTGGTCACGCCGCTCGTCGGCACCGGTTGGCTGGTTCTTGAAGACTCCATCGAAACGGAAATCGTTGACCGCCTCGCCGGTGACGACGACCGTCTCCGCTGGAAACTCCTCCGCGCTGGCCTCAGCCCCGCGCATGTCATGGCCAATTTTGTTGGCGGCAAAGTCCCCTGGTACCGCTATCGTCTTGATGGACCGGACGGTGGCTCCATCTTCGGCCCGCACTTCCATGAACGCCCCAAATTTTCCTGGGATGGCGTTCAGCGTTGGGAATTCGGCGCGCATTACGCCTTCCTGAGCCTTCCGATGGATTGGGAGGGTTGCACCAAATGTCGCGTGGGGAATTCCGGTTTCGGCATGAATTCCGCGTTTCGCATCACCAATCACCTGTGGGTTGATTCTGACGTGAATTACTTCCCCGGCTCCGGCAGTTACGCGAACAAAGGCAACGCCGTCCAAGGCATGTTCGGCCCGCGTTACGGCTACACCGGAAAAAATTGGGCGCTCTATTTCAAGCTTCGCCCGGGCTTCATTTATTACGACAAAACCCTCACCGCCGATAGCGGCAGCGAGTTCATCAACGCCACGCGCTTCGCTTTCGACGTCGGCTCCGTCTTCGAATGGCACACCTCGCAGCACTCCGCCATCCGCATTGACGCCGGCACCACGGTGGTCCGTTACCTCACCGGCCGCAGCGATCCCCGCCAACCCGTCGGCAACATCCTCTCCACCGATTACATAGTCTCCCAAAGCAATTTCCAGATCGGCACGGGCTACACCTACCGGTTCTAAATTTTCGTCTGTCATCCCGAGCGGAGCGAGGGACCTCTCTTACGATCCTCAACCACGCCGCAAGCCAGCCCAGGGCGCGGCATGCCGTGCCCGTCTCGACCGTGATTGACAGTCCGCCCGCGCCAGTAGCCCCGGCGTCTCGCCGGCTCTTAGCGGTAGAATTCGCCGCATGAAAGCTCACTCCGCCCCCGCCACGCCCCGCGCCGCCAGCAAGCATAGGGCGCGGCATGCCGTGCCCGAGTCCTCCCCACAAACCAGCGCCGTAGGCGCGGCAGAAGTTAGCCCAACGCGTAAGCGTTGGGAAAACGCAAAAAAGAATCCCGAGCGCCGTAGGCGCGACACATCCGTGCACCCTGGGAACGCCAATCTTCCAATTGGCGTCCCACGAAACCCCGCCGCAACCGAATCAACCCCCGCCGCTCCGCCTATCTAGCCCCCGGCCTCGCAAAGCCAGCCCGGGCATCGAGGCACAGCAGACACACACACCCTATGCCCCCTCTTTTCCGCGTGTTGCACGTATCTTAAATTATCTTATAGTAAATAAAGGCAAAATGTGGTAACGTGAGTCGGGGTAATTTTTCCCGCCACTGAGGAAGCAACATGTGGACCGCTAGACCGGCGAAGGGAAGAGTCCAGCAAGAACCGAGGCGAAGTCTCGCCAAAACCCACCGCACCCGCTCCATCCCTCGAGGGGCAGGCCATAGCGCAGCGCGCGAAACTCAACGAAGTCGCGAACTACAATGTTACATCCCCGTCTTGCCGGTCACGAACCTGCCTGGTCGGCAGGCAGATCATGAGCCACAAATCACGAATCACGCGCTTTCTAATCGTCACACCTCGCGATTAGAAAACATCAAAAAGCCCACAAAAACGCGCATTTCAGCCGTTCTAATCGTCAATTTTTTCACGCTTTTCGCAGCCCGAAGGCGTGACCGGGAACACGCAGTGAGCACTACATCGCGCGCGCGTCACTGCCCGCCGTTCTTCCCGTTCCCACGCTTCGGTGCAGCCTTCCGCGCCGCTGCTGCCGCCGGAACTGCTCCCGCCTGCCCCACCGCTACGCCCACTTTTTCCAGCCGGCCATGCGCCGCACCCGCGCCCGCCGCCTTCCCCCGCTCGCGGCGATCGTTGCGCGTATGCCGCCAGTTCACGTGCGGCATAATCAACGAAGTATCAATGCGGTCGCGGTACTTCACCGCGATCTTCAGCAGCGAATCCAGCAAATTGTCCGAAAGGAAGTGCGGCTCCAGTCCCAGATCAATCAACTTCGAGTGTTTCGCGTTGTAGTAATGCTCCTCGGCCTCTACGCGCGGATCCGGCAAGTGGCTGATCTCCACTTCCAGCCCGATTTTCCCCGCCGCGCTCTGCACCAGCCGCGCCAGTTCCAGCACCGAGAACCGCTCCGTAAATTGATTGAACACCCGGCACTCGCCCGGCGCCGCCGGCTGCAAACACGCCAGTTCGATGCAGCGCACCGTGTCGCGTATGTCCAAAAACCCGCGCTGCTGCCCGCCCTTGCCATACACCGTCAGCGGATGTCCCACCACCGCTTCCACGCAGAAGCGGTTCAACACCGTGCCAAACACTTCGTCGTAATCAAAACGGTTGATCAGCGATTCATGCAGCGCCACTTCATCGGTCGTGGTGCCATACACCACGCCCTGATTCAGGTCCGTCGCTCGCAACCCCCATGCCTTGCACGTGAACATAATGTTGTGGCTATCGTGCACTTTCGAGAGGTGATAGAAAGAACCCGGCTGCTTCGGGAAGGGCAGCACGTCCTTGCGCCCGTTGTGCTCGATGGTGATGTAGCCTTCTTCGATGTCAATATTGGGCGTGCCGTATTCGCCCATGGTCCCCAACTTGATCAGGTGGCATTCTGGCCGGTTCTCGCGCAGCGCGAAGAGAAGATTCAGTGTGCCCACCACGTTGTTCACCTGCGTGAACACCGCGTGCTGCCGGTCAATCATCGAGTACGGCGCGGAACGCTGCTCCGCGAAATGGATCACCGCGTCGGGCTCGAATTCCTGGATCACGGACGCAAGAAACTCATAGTCCGTCACGTCGCCCACGTAGGATTCAATCGTCTTTCCCGTCAAGTGGTTCCAGACGTTCAGCCGCTCCGCCAGAGGCTGAATGGGCGTTAAGGTCTGCGCGCCCAGCTCGTGGTCCCACAACCGCCGCACAAAATTGTCCACGATCGAAACCGTATGCCCCTGCTTCGAAAGATACAGGGCAGTTGCCCACCCGCAGTAACCGTCTCCCCCAAGAACCGCAATCTTCATGATCCCTCCGCGCCTTTCCTGATTAGCGTCCCCAGACCTTGTCGCCGGCAAACCAAGCGACCATACCTATCCGACAACGATAATCGGCCAAACCCTATGAATTCCCGTATTGTCCAATCGTCAGCTATATGCTGGGAGCATTGCAAGTGTTTTCGATGCTTGAACACTGAGAGTGGGTACATTCAGAAACCACCATTTCAGCTTGATTTATCGCGCAAACCATCGACGCCACCTCGTTTCGTTGCGGATTCGTAACGAATCGCACGGCTCTGCTACGGCTTTACCTTAACGGTGCCCTGCGGGGGAGTACCTCCGGGCAGCGGTTGGTTGGTCAACAAAAGTTTCCCGCCGCTTTGCATCACGACGTTCAGTTTCTCCGGCCTCACCAGAGATTGCAGATGAGGCAGTGTGGGTTGCGTCGCCAGCAGATAGCATCTCGCCGGAGTGTCCCACAGAGCCGCGAATTGCGAGTCATCAATGAAGACATTTGGAGCACCCGGCGCATTGGAACCGTACTCCAAATTCTGAACACGGCCATTAAGCAGCAATCCCGTGCGGTTCGCGTAGAAAAAAACCGATGAAAACGGATAATAATGCCGCTGCGAAATCAAAGTCCCTTCGGGAGAGCGCAACAGCGCTTCCGCCAAAGGCCGCGACGATAAATACGGGTCAAATACCACCATGGCCATTCGCGCCGCGTGCAAAAACAGAACCATCATCAGAGCGGAAGCCAGAAACGCTCGCAATCCCGCGGCTCGAAAGTTGCCGAGCGCTCCAATCAGCGCCGCGATTGCGGCTACGAGAAGCGGTACGCGCAAGTAAGCGAACGAAGGAAGGGTCAAATCCAGCATGTGGCCGAGCGACAGGGTGTAAGCGCTGGGATGATGCGACAGCGCTTCGGAAATATCGCCCGGAGCCGGAAGATTGCGTACGTCCCAATAAATGGCGAACGCCGCGAGCGCCGCGCATGCCGATATCACCACCAGCGCGCGCGTTCCGCGCCGCACCCACACGCCATTTGCGGCCATCGCTGAACCCAGGAGCAAAGCCAGCGCCGGGTAGCAAGGCATCGAATAGTATTCCTGGGTGGTGGAGAAAGTGAAAAATATCAGCACAAATCCGGCCCAACATAACGCCAATAAACGCGTGCGCCCGGCGCGGTCAATCGGTTTGAAAGAAAGCTTCGCAACAGCCGGAAAATAGACGCTCCAGGGAAAAAGCCAGATCAGATGAAACAGCCAAAAATACAGTCGCGGCACCGTGTTGTAATCGTGCGGAAAACGACGGCCCAGAAACCGCAACAACTGTTCGTTGATGACGAAGAACCACAAAAATCCGTGATATTGCCCCGGACCGCTGTGTAGCGTGAACGCAAAATATGGAGGATTTCGTATCGTCGCAAGAATGTGCCAGGGCGCCGCGATGAGAATCACGATCAGCGCGCCGCTAAGCGGATGCAGCCGCTTCCAAATTCTGGCGGAAAAGAGTTGGTGGGTGATCAGAAGATAGACGACCGCCGCGCCGACCGGAAAAACCACGGCAATCAGGCTTTTCAGCAGCAGACCCACGCCGAGGGCCGCGGCCAGCAGGAACGCCCACAGCCGCGGACGCTGTTCTTCCTCGTCCACGATGCGCAGAAACGCCCACATCGCCAGCGCCGTCGTGAACGTCAGCATCGCATCTGGAATCAAAATCCGCGTAAATAGAAAAAGTCCTATGCAGGTGGACAAGCATAATCCCGCATAAAATCCGGCGCGTTTGCCGAACGCCCAAACCCCGAAGGCAGCGGTCACCCAGCAAAGCGCTATCGCGGAAAGCGCGATGGGAATCCGCGCAGACCAATCGTGAACACCGAAGATTTTGTAGGAAATGGCAATGGCCCAATACACCGCGGGAGCCTTCTCGAAATAGGGCACACCATCAATGCGCGAAGTCACCCAATCGCCGGAGGTGAGCATGGTTCGCGCGATCTGAGCGTGCACCGCGTCCACGTCGTCCATCAGCGAGGGCGGAGAGACAATGCACCCAAGGTAGATTGTGCCGGCAAAAAGCAGGATGACTACATAGAGGTACCAGAGCCTGGAAGCATCAGGAAACCCAACCTTCGAGGAGACATCATTGGACAGCGCCATTCACTCATCTCATTTGCCCGGCGGTCGCACGTCCGGCTATTTCTTGCCGATGAAAACGAGCGTCACACCCACGCAGACCAGCAGAACGCCGGCCCAGCGCTTGCGGGAAACGCGCTCGCCCAGGAAAATTTCGCCGCCCAGCGTTCCGGCGGCGTAGCTAAGTGCGGTGACCGGGACGACGAAGCTGACATTTTCCAGAGACAAGGCGCCGAGCAGCGCGAAGAACGCAATGGCCATCAGCGAAACTCCCAGCCACATCCAGGGCACCTGAATCGCGCGCAGCATCACGCGCAGCAGCGCGGATGGCCGGAAGTCCTTCACCTCGCCGATGGTCTTCATCGCGCGCGTGACGCAAAGTTCGCCGAAAGTGCCGGCTATGACGATCAAACTGAGAAAAACGGCTTCCCAGACCATCACTTGTGCTCCGTCGTGCGCAGGTGCGTGTTCCCAACCACCAGAACTCCCAAGCATATTACTAGCACGCCCATCCAGCGAGTAGGCGAAATGGGTTCCTTCAGCGCGAAATGTCCAAGGATCGCCACAACTCCGTAAGAAGTGGCCGAAGCGGGCTGCACAAAACTGTAATCCGCCCAGGAAAGCACGAGCAGATACGCCGCGAAGAACAGCAGTAAAGATCCTATACCCAGCCAGATATACGGCGACGAAAATACCCGCACGAACACGTGACCGAGGTCCGCGGGACTTTGCACAGTAACGGCACCCACGTTTTTCATGCCTTTACTGAGCAGGACGTTGCCCAGCGGCGCGAATATGATCACGAACAAGATCAGCACGTAGGTCTTGAGATGTAAGCCGTGAGACGAGGTCATGCGTCGGGAGACCCGCTGGTGGCGCCGGCGGCTAAGGGTTCTATGGAAAGCCGCGCGCGATGGCCTGATAGATCGGTGAAATATTGAGTGAGATTTTTTGTCATTTCGCGGTTTTAATTTTAACTTGGTCCCCAAGCGCCGCGCCATTCGTGGTGGCGCACACCAACTTTCCTTCGCGAATGTAATAGTCAACGCCGCGCCAGCGCACGGTGCGGCGCGCAAAACTGACCAGCCAAATTGCGAAGGCCGTCGCGTCCCACAAAGGAATCAGCGGCATTTTGCGCCAGACGCCGGTCTGTTTCATTCCCCAGACGCCGACCGCCCAGGTCATCGCGACGCGAAACGCTAAATACAGGCCCAGATACGCGCCGGCGATAGCCACCGTTGGATGAACAGCGATGGCCACAAGCGCCCACGGCAATCCCCAAGTAAAGAGCAAACCGAGATGTCCCCAAGGCCGCATCAGGCGCATCACCGTCATCCAGCGGACTCGTTTATAGAGAAGATCGGGCAGCGAGCGAAAATCCGCGACGGATTGCACGACGTAAGGCAGGAGTTTCACCTCGTACCCCTGCGCCGCCACCAAGCGCCCGGCCCAGACGTCGTCGGCCGGCCGGTCTTCGATGGTTTCATAGCCACCGTAACCCGCTATCGCCTTGCGCGTGGTGACGATAGTCTGTCCGAAGGTGAATTTCACTCCGTCGAGTTGCCAGGCGACCATCACGCCAGGGAAAAAATCGGAAATCATTCCGATGGATTGCAGGTCCTGAGTGAGATTCTTTTCCGCGGTCGAAGCATACAGGCAAGTGGCCGCTCCAACCTTGGGATCGCGAAACGGAGCCACGATCGTCCGCAGATAATCGGGCTGGACCCGGACATCGCTATCAGTAATAACGAAGATGTCGTGCTGCGCTTCGCCGACTAATCGCGTAAGCCGGGCGACTTTGTCATTGACCGCGTTGCGGCCCGAACCAAAGAGCAGCCGAATGCGGCGTTGAGGGAAATCCTGAATCAATTGTTCCAGGACTGGCACCGTCGGATCGTCTTTGTCCACGCAGAAGAGAATTTCGTAGTCGGGATAATCCTGGCGGCAGAAACTGGCGTAGTTCTCGTAGGCGTCCTCGTCCAAGCCTTTGATCGGCTTCAGGCAGCTTATCGGAGGCGTGAAATCAGCGTTCCCGTTCCTGCCGCGTTCCCGCGCGCCGGAACGGAAATAGCGCGTGATGCTGTAGAGGCTGAGCAGATAGTAAATGAACGGGATGGCTGCAGCGGCTAGTAAAAGATACTCGACCGTCAAAATCTTCTCAATTCTGGGGCAGCGGGCACGTCGCGATTCCCCCCAAGGGTGTCCCGAAGCTGCGTGATGAAAAATGAATTCCGTCGAACTAAACTACGCCGGCTGTGAACCTTATTGCCGAACGCAGGCCCCGGTGCCCAGGAAATACCGATGCGCACGCGGAAGTACTGGAAAAATCTTAGCATGAAACGAAGCAGGGAATCCCCACAACCCCATTGCGCCGTTCCATAGGGCGAGGGAGCAGCTGAGGCGAAGCCGCGGCGTCTGGTAACATGGCTGTAACAAGACTGCGGTAACGTTCCCCAGTTTGAGGTGTGCATGGCCCGCAACCAGCTAGCTGACCCACAATACTTTTTTAACCGCCACTACTCCTGGCTCCAGTTCAACGAGCGCGTGCTGGAAGAGGCGCGCGATCAAAACAACCCGTTGCTGGAGCGCGTGAAGTTCTTGGCGATCACGGCCAGCAACCTGGATGAGTTCGTGGAAGTGCGCGTGGCGGGGATGTTGCAGCAAGTGGAGCACGGCAATCGCGAGCTGGGCCCCGATGGTAGGGTGCCGGCGGAGGTGCTGGAGGAACTCGCCACGAAAATCCACGCTTTCGTGAAATCGCAGTATGACTGCTGGCGGGAAGAATTGCTTCCGGCGCTGGCAGCGGAATCCATTCGCGTGGTGAGCTTGCAGGGGCTGGGCACGGCGGCGCTGGAGCACATTGAAAATTTCTATGTGAAAGCGGTTGAGCCGCTTTTGACGCCCGTGACGGTAGATCCGGCGCATCCTTTCCCGCATGTATTGAACAAGGCGCTGTGCCTGGCGTTCCTGATGAGGCGAAAACGCCGCAGCGCACAGACGTTTCTCGGCGTGGTGACCGTGCCGCGCGCGCTGCCGCGGCTGGTTCTGCTGCCATCAAAAGACGGCTTGGTGGAGTACGTTTTTCTTTCGGACGTCATCCAGGCGTTTGCCGACCGGCTGTATCACGGCTACGAAGTGCTTTCGGCCGCGGCATTTCGGGTGACGCGCAACAGCAATTTATATCTGGAAGAAGAAGAATCGCGCAGCCTGATGGATAGCGTGGACGCGCAACTGCATCGCCGGCGCAAGGGTGCGGCCGTACGCCTGGAAATCGAGGCCAGCGCGAATCAAGAAATCATTGATCGTCTGGTGGTGAACTTCGGTCTGGCGCCGTGGCAGATTTTTCGCGTGGATGGACCGCCGAACCTGACGCGCATTTCGTATCTGTACGATCAGGTGCCCCGGCCGGATTTGAAGTTCCGGCCGTTCGTTCCTCGCGAGCTGGCGCTAAAGCCGAGTGCCGCTGCCATCTTTGAAATGATCCGCAAGCGCGATTTGCTCCTCCATCATCCCTACGATTCCTATTCCTCGGTGGTGCGCTTCATCGAAAGCGCCGCGAGAGACCCGGACGTGCTCTCGATCAAGCAGACGCTTTACCGCACCAGCGAGAATTCACCCATCGTGCGGGCGCTGATCGAGGCGGCCGCCAAAAAAGAAGTGGCAGTCGTCGTCGAGCTGAAAGCGCGGTTTGACGAAGCCTCCAATATTCGCTGGGCGCGAAATCTGCAGGAAGCGGGAGTGCAGGTTTTTCACGGAGTGGTGGGGCTGAAAACGCACTGCAAGCTGGCGCTGATCGCCCGGCGCGAAAAGGACGGACAAATACGGCGGTACGCGCACCTGGGCACAGGAAACTACAACCCCTCCACGGCGCGCTTTTATACCGACCTCAGTCTGCTCACCAGCGATACCCATATCACCCACGCGGTGCATCATGTCTTCAATTATTTGACGGCCTATTCCGAGCGGCCCAGCTACCAGCCACTTTTTGTCGCGCCGCTGAATCTGGGAAAGAGCTGCTTGAGTTTGATTGAGCGGGAGACAGCGCATGCGCGAGCGGGGCGGCCTGCGTCTATTTTCGCAAAGGTGAATGCGCTGCTGGACGAAAAGACCATTCAGGCGCTTTATCGCGCTTCGCAGGCGGGAGTTCACGTCGAGCTGCTGGTGCGTGGCGCGTGCGCGCTGCGTCCGGGCGTGCGCGGGATCAGCAGCCGGATACGCGTGCGCAGCGTGATCGGACGATTTTTAGAGCACAGCCGGATTTTCGTCTTTGGAAACGGCGGCAAGACCGAGCTATACCTGG
Organism: uncultured Acidobacteriota bacterium; assembly: GCA_963804655.1. Lineage (GTDB taxonomy): Bacteria > Acidobacteriota > Terriglobia > Acidiferrales > UBA7541 > Palsa-295. Next base: position 29,714 of record CAWDRE010000012.1, read on the forward strand.
GAAGTGCCGACTGGATGCATCGCAATATCTATGAACGGGTGGAAGTAATGTTCCATTTGCGCAATCCGGAACTGTGCAACCAGGTGTTCAAGGAAGTGATCGAGCCGTATCTGGCGGACACTGAGAAAACGCGCATTCTGCTGCCGGATGGACGATATGTGCGCGGCCACCAGGCGGGCGCTGCGGCGGGTTCGCGCAATGGATTTCATTTCAACGCGCAAGAATTTTTGATTGGGGTTGCAGAAGGGCGCGAAGGACTCTCCGAGGTGCCCAGGGCGGCGGGATTCGCAAAACGCTTGCCGGGGCAAAAAGCGGCTGCTCGTTGAAAGTAACTGCGAATTTCCCCCGCCTGCCAGCTCCACCGCAGTAGCTTTTCCCGCGCGAATGTGTTTCCCTCGCGCATATCCTCTTGTACGAGTTTCGGCGTGTTCAATTATACGCAACGCCAAAAGTGGTAGATTGCAGCGATGGTGGAACGATTTCAGGCGATCGTGAATTGGCTGCTGGGGCCCGAGCCGATCACTGACAAGCGACCCGGGCATCTGTGGGCGCGCTGGATATTTCTGCGCGCGTTGGGGCTGATTTACTTTTCGGCCTTTTATTCGCTGCTCTTCCAGATCAAGGGGCTGATCGGACCACAGGGGATCCTGCCGGCACAGGATTATCTGCAGGCGGTGGGCGCGTCGTTGCACGCACAGCGTTTTTGGTTCGCGCCCACGCTGCTGTGGTTTGGCGCGAGCGATCGCGCGCTGATGCTGATCACTTGGGCGGGGATCATCGCGTCGGTACTGGTCATCGTGAATCTATGGCCGCGTGCTTCGCTGCTGATTTGCTTCCTGTGTTTCCTCTCGTTTGTCGCCGCAGCGCAGGATTTTTCGGGCTACCAATCCGATGGTATGTTGCTCGAAGCGGGGTTTATCGCATTATTTTTCGCACCGCCTGGGTTTCTTCCGGGACTTGGCAGCAGCAACCCGCCCTCGCGGGCGAGCCTGTTCCTGCTGCAATGGGAATGGTTCCGTATCTACTTCGAATCCGGCGTGGCGAAATTGGCCAGCGGCGATCCGGCCTGGCGCCACTTCACGGCCATGGACGATTACTACCAGAACGGCCCGCTGCCAACGTGGATTGGCTGGTACGTCCAGCAATTGCCGCACTGGTTTCATGCTTCGGCCACGTTCTACACGCTTTTGACCGAGCTGGTTATCGTGTGGATGCTTTTTTTGCCGCGACGATTTCGCATCGCGTGCTTTTGTATCGTCACGCCGTTTGAAATTTCCATCATTCTCACCGCGAACTACACGTTCCTCAATTATCTCGTCTTGCTGCTCGGCGTGTTGTTGCTCGACGACCGGCTGCTGGAATGGATTTTGCCAAAACGGATTCGCGAGCTGCTTGGCGGGCGGAGCGCCGAGGTTTCAGAGGCTGCGACCGTCGGACTAACCACGGCGGCGAGTGCGAAACCGGCGAAAACGGAGAGCTCGCGCGCGATGTGGCGCCGCGCGCTGACTCCGTTGCGCAGGGCGTTTGCCGGCCTGTGCCTAGGCCTCGTCTTCTACGTGACGACTTTGGAGCTTCTGTGGATGTTTGTGCCAGGATTGCCGCTGCCGGAAACGCCGGTGCGAGCGCTCGATCCGTTGCGCATTGCCAATCGTTACGGACTCTTCGCGGTGATGACGCACGGACGATATGAGATCGAGTTCCAGGGCAGCAGTGACGGCAAAACCTGGATCGCCTACCCGTTTCGCTACAAGCCTCAGGAAATTGATAAAGCGCCGGGAATTTATGCTCCGTACCAGCCGCGCTTCGAATGGAATTTGTGGTTTGCTTCGCTGGGTTCGTGGCGCGAGTCCCGTTTCGTGGTTTGGACGGAAGAACGGCTGCTGAAGAACGATCCGGACGTACTGGCGCTCTTCGCCAGCGATCCATTTCCCAACGCGCCGCCGCGCTTCGTGCGCACTATCATTTATCAGTACTGGTTCACGGACTTGCGCACGAAGCGAATGAATGGGAATTGGTGGAGGCGCGAGACGCTCGGTGAATATGCTCCGGCGCTCGAGCGCGAACCGGACGGCAAAATCGCCGTGCTGGATTGGCCCACGCACGACGAGGAACAGCAGTAGGTTTCCGCCGCGACCCCATTCACTGCAAAGCAAGTTTTGCTCCGCGCGGCTAAATCCGTTAGCCTGTGCGAGACCGTATGACACCCAGCAAACGACATTCCGACGAACCGCGCGAAGCTTCCGTCTCAGCGGAAGTGACGCCCGACGCAGTGCTCACCCATCTTGCGACGCTTTCCCAGCCGGCCAGCATCCGCCAGATTGCGCATGGCATGGAATTGCGCCATCGCGGCCGGCGCTATTTGCCCCGGGTGCTGCAAAAATTGAAAAAGCGCGGCGACGTTGAAGAAGTTCACGGGGGGCAGTTCCGGCTCGCCGGAACACGGTACGCGCGAAACGAAGCATCGGGTCGCGCTGCCGCCACGAAGCGTGACAGCGCCGCGAACGCTGCGGCAGCGAACGCTACTACGAAGCAGGAATCGCCAAACGCCGCAACGGTTCACGCTGCCACGCCCGGCGGCGCTTCCACGCGCGGGCGAGATCCGAATCTGGTGGCGGGACGTATCGTGGCGCATCGCGACGGTTACGCTTTTCTGGTGCCGGATTCGCCGGTGCCGCGCGTCGAAGGGGACTTATTCATCGGCCGCGACGGACTGGGAGACGCGATGCACGGCGATCACGTTCTGGCGCGCATCGTGCGGCGGCGCGCTGACGGCCGCGCGGAAGGGCGCATCGTGCAGATCGTCGAGCGCCAGCACCCCACGATGGTGGGATTGTTCCGCTATGGCCCGCACGGAAATGTGGTCCTGCCTTACGACACGCGCATCCTGCACGAAGTGATTATTCCGCCGGGAGCGGAGCTGACTCCCGCACTGCGCGAGAAACTCGGCATGTCGCCGGGTGCTCACGCGCCTGCGAGCAGCAGAACGCGCTTGCCGGAGCTGGATGGCGCCGTGGTCAACGTGGAAATCACGCGGTTTCCAAAGGGCGGCCTTGCTCCTACCGGACGCGTGCTCGAAATCATTGGGCGACCCGGCGAAATCGGCGTGGATGTGGAAATAATCATTCGCAAGCATCATCTGCCGCACATTTTTCCGGAGGAAGTGCAGGCCGAGGCGCGGGCGACGCACCAGCGGGTGCTGGAGGCGGACATCGCGGGGCGGCGCGACTTCCGGGATTTGCCGATCGTGACGATTGACGGCGAAACGGCGAGAGACTTCGACGACGCGGTGTATGTGGCTACGCTTCCCGACGGCCATTACCAATTGCAAGTGCACATCGCCGACGTGGCGCATTACGTCAAGCGAAACTCGGCGCTGGATCGCGAAGCCCGGTTGCGCGGGACATCCGTTTATTTTCCGAATCGCGCCGTGCCCATGCTGCCGGAAGAACTCTCCAACGGGATTTGCTCGCTGAATCCGAAAGTGGACCGCCTGGTGATGAGCGCGGTGATGGAATTGGACGGCGCCGCCAAATTGCTGCACGCCGATTTTTTCCAGGGAGTGATTCGTTCGGCGGAGCGCATGACGTACACCAACGTCAACAAGGTGATTGAGGGCGATCCGGAAATGAGCGAGCGCTACGCGCCGCTGGTGGGCGAGTTCCGGAAGATGAAGGAATTGGCGCTCTTGCTGAATAAGAGGCGGCATGCGCGCGGCTCCATTGATTTTGACTTGCCGGAGCCGGTGATCGAGTTTGATGCCGAGGGGCGAATGCTGAGCATCGTGCGCAGCGAAAGAAACATTGCGCACCGCCTGATCGAGGAATTCATGCTCGCGGCAAACGAAGCGGTGGCGGAGTATTTGGAGAGGCGCGGCGTCGCTTCCCTGCATCGCGTGCACGAAAAACCCGACCCTAAGAAGGTCATCGAATTCGAAGAATTAGCCCAGGCGTTCGGTTATTCGCTGGGCGTGGACGATTTGGCGGAGCGCCGCATTACCGTGCGGCACGGGCAAGTAAAGCCGCAAGCGCGAACGGGGCGTGCCGGCGGCCGTGGACGGATGCGGCCCATGAGCGTCACGTTGCCTGCCGCGGAGGAAGTGGACATTCGGCCTCAGCACTACCAGAGATTGACGCAAAAAATCGCCGGGAAACCGGAAGAACGGATCCTTTCCTATCTGATGTTGCGTTCGCTGAAGCAGGCGCGCTACGCCGCGGATGCGTTGGGCCACTTCGCGCTGGCGACGAAGGAGTACACGCATTTCACGTCGCCGATCCGGCGCTATCCGGACCTAATCGTGCACCGCGCGCTGAAATGGGCGCTGGAAAATCCGGAGGTGGCGCCGTTGCGCGTCCCGGCTCCGGCAGCGCGCCCCGGGAAAGAGGAATTGGTGGCTGCGCTGGGACCCTATCGCCGCGTGGAGCTGCAGGAAATAGCTGCGGAAAGTTCAGAAACGGAACGGCGGGCCGATGCGGCGGAGCGCGAGCTGATGGAATGGAAAACCGCGCAATTCATGGAAAGCCATCTGGGCGAGGAATATGACGCGCTGATCATCTCCGTGCAGAAATTCGGCTTTTTTGTGGAGCTGGTCGAGATTTTTGTGGAAGGCCTGGTGAGCATTGACCGTTTGGAGGAATTTACCGGGCAGAAGTGCACGTATCGCGATCGCGACCACGCCATTGCCACTGAACCGCACCGTGGTTCGCGCGGCGGACGACAGCAGCTGGCATTTCGCCTGGGCGACCGCATACGCGTTCGGGCCGAACGAATCGATCCCTTCCGTCACCGTGTCGAGTTTGCTCCGGTTCCCCGGTAGGAACCGGCGGTTGTTTACTGATGAGGCCATTACGTTAAGGTACCATTGACGCCCTGTATTCGCGCCACTCACACTGAATCGCTATGGAGCGGTTCGACTATCTGGTCGCCAAGCGCGTGGAAGTTCATTACCGGTCGGGCGACTTCTATCTCTCGGCCGCCGGGACGTTGGTGTGCGATAACGGCCGGTCCATCGTCGTGCGAGAGCAGTTCTCCTCCGGCGGGAATCAGAAAACGATGCGCGTGGAGATTCCTTATTCGTATATCGTTCGCGTGACGGAAGTTGCCGCGGAACCCATTCACGTCAGCCCCGCTCCGCCGGCCACCAGATCGAAACGGCGCTGACCGCGCTTTCCCTGCCTGCTGGATTCCTGGCGGTCTCGTAATTCAATTGCAAGGCCTCGCGTTGCCATTCGCATTCGAAAGCCCGGGCAGGTATATTTGCCCCTTAGCATGGAGGCGGAAATGAAACCGACAGTTGGATTCATTGGGCTGGGACTGATGGGTAAGCCGATGGCACTGAACCTGCTCAAGGCGGGATTTCCTTTGGTGGTATGGAATCGCACGGCGGCGCGCGCGCAGGAACTCGTGAGCGAGGGCGCAAAGCTCGGAGGGAACCCGCGAGAGACGGCAAAGCTCGCGGACGTGCTGATCACGATCGTGAGCGATCCGCCGGCACTGGAAGACGTGCTGTGGGGAGCCAACGGCGCGATGGAAGGTTTGCGGCGCGGCAGCGTTTACATTGATTCCAGCACGATTTCGCCGGATCTGGCGCGGCGAGCGGCGACCGCCTGCCTCGAGAGAGGTGTGGATTTTCTGGATGCTCCGGTGACGGGCGGCGATTGGGGCGCGAAAAAAGGCGAACTGGTCTTCATGATCGGCGGAAAAGCCGAAGTGCTGGAGCGCGTCAAGCCGCTGCTCGAAGTGCTCGGCAAGAAATTTTTCCTGTTGGGGCCAAACGGCGCGGGCCAAACGGTGAAGCTGGCGATGAATTTGATCCTGGCGCTGGAGGTGGAAGCGCTGGCGGAAGCGCTGGCGCTGGTCACCGCGTCGGGAGTCGAGGGCGAGCGCTTGATCGAAGTGCTGCAGTCCAGCATGGCGCGCGCCGGTGTGCTGGACGTGAAGGCGCCGAACATGCTGAAAAACGAATATCCGCCGAGTTTTCCGCTGCGGCTGATGCACAAAGACATGCGGCTGGCGCTGGAATTGGCGCGCCAGAAAGGCGTGGACTTGCCTGCCGCCGCCGCGTCCTTCGCGACATACAGCGCGGTGAAGGATGCATCGAAAGAAGACGCCGATTATTCGGCGGTTGCCCGCTTCTGGTCACCAGGCCACAACGCTAAAGCGGGGGCTTAGCCGGGAAAAATGCCAGCGGGAGATCGCGCGAAGTCCGCAGGCCGGCGTTGGCTGCGAGAATCGCCGGGATGGCGTTGACGACGACCGCGGCGGTGGCGACATCGCCGTGCGTGCCGCCGGGGATTGTCAGCGTGAGATGCGGCTCGCCTTTCAGCACCACAGTGTCCGCAGGATGCCGCGCGCCCACATACATCTTGAGCTCCATGAAGATTTTTTCCTTCCCGGAGGCGCTGCCGCGAGCGATTTGATGGACGCCCGCGACTTGGCCAGGAGCAACCTCCAGAAACTCCGTCTGAATGGCTTCATCGGCAATCACCGGTTCGATCGTTTCGGAAATGTCGTCCAAAGTAAAACCCAGTCCATCGGCCACCATCGCGATTGATTCCGGCAAGCCGTGATGCTTGATCACTCCCGCGGCCACTTGCGCGCGAAATTCATCCGGAGTCATTCCGGCGCCGATTTTCTTCTGCAGCGGCAGGCGGCGCTTGGAAGCGTCAACGATGCGCACGGCGCTCACCCAGTCTATGCGCTGCGAAACGGCACTGAGAGTCAGGGCGAGTTTATCCATCACGAAACCGGGATTCACCCCGGTACCTACCAGCGCGACGCCTTCCTCTATAGCCGCAGTGTCCAGTTTTTTGGATAACTCGGGATGTTTGCGAAACGGGTAAGCGAGTTCTTCGCATGTGGAGACGATGCAGCAGCCCGCTGCGATGCACTCGAGCAGTTGGTCCATCACGCTGGTTAGATAAGACGAAGTCGAATGGACGACCACGTCCGCCGGTTTTTCGAGCGCGGACTGCGCATCGGGAAAGATCGGCACGCCCCAGGGAGCATCCGGCGCGCCGACGACCTCGCCGAGGTCGCGTCCTGCTTTCGCGGGATCTTTATCAATGGCGGCAGCGATCTCAAGCGAATTCTTCTGGCGCAACAGGCGCACGATCGAAGCTCCAATGGGACCGACTCCGTATTGGATGACGCGGATTTTCTTTTTCACAAGAGGTTTCCTGAAAAATTCAGAGCCATTACCTTAAGGTGTTAGCCAGCGGACTGCAACCGAATTTGCGGCGCTTGTGACGCGCCGCGCCGAGCCGCATAATGTGCCGACGACGCAACCGTGACAGTCCAACCCGACACGCATTCCCCCCAACGAAGCTGGCAGCGCAGAGCGCTGCGCACCACGCTGCAATACGGCGGCAGCGCGCTGGTTCTTTATCTGCTATTCCGCCTGCTGCCCGGCCGCGAGGTCTGGAAAGCGCTCGGACTGCTGCCCGCGCGGCTATGGCTCCTGGTTTTGTGTGGGTATCTGGCCGCGCACATTATCGGGGCCATGAAGTACGAATTGGTTTTGAATCTGGGAGGCGCCGGAATCTCGGGGAGGCAGGCCGCGCGATGTTATTTCGCGGGACTTTTCGGTTCGCTGTTTTTGCCCTCGCTGATTGGCGGAGATATTTTGCGATTGGCCATGGCTTTGCGCGTGAGCCGCAGCAAGGCGGGCGTGGTGCTGGGGAGCCTGGTGGATCGGATCACCGATTTTACTTCGCTGGCGCTGCTGGCGGCGAGTGGCGCGCTGCTGGCGCCGCGGTCGCTGGACGAGCGGAGCCGAAAGATCTTCCTGCTGGTTGGAGCCGCAGGCGCTGCCGGCGTGGCGATCGCGGCAATTGCGGCGGTGCTGTTTCCAGTGCGGCGATTTTCCTTCCGTATACGGCGGAAATTGGTGCGGCTGCGGCGCGCTTGGAGGTCAATTGTGCGGCGCCCCGGCGCCATGGCGCGCGCGCTCAGCATGAGCCTGATTGTACAGCTCACATTTATTTTCTTGAACGTGTTGCTCGCGGAAGTCTGCGGGCTGCATCTGTCTTTTCGTGTGTGGGTTTTCGCCTGGCCGCTCGCGAAGCTATCGGCGGCGGTGCCCATCACGCAAGCTGGAATCGGCGTGCGCGAAGCAGCTTTGGCGGCGCTGCTGCTGCCGTTTGGCGCGCCCGCGGTGCTGGCGGTGGCTTCGGGCCTGGCGTGGGACGCGGTGGTAGTCGGCGGCGCGATCGCCGGGGGAATTTTTGCCCTGGTTACCGGAAATATCTGGCGTCGAGACGCGGCATAGCACTCGAAAGTGTGCAAGAGTGCGGCACTCCGTGCCCTGCGGCTCGCGCGATCAGCCTAATGTACGCTCGAATGTTTTGAATAATCCGGATATGCCGGCTTTTTCACCGGTTGTGGCGGATTTTTCTCCAGATCCTCCAGCACGACTGCCACGGCTTTCTCGAGTTGCGCGTCGTGCCCTTGCCTCCATGCCGCAGGGTCCAGCTCGACATCAAAATCCGGCGCCACTCCGTGATTTTCCACTTCCCAGGTGCCCTCGGTGGTGAAAAATGCGAAGCGCGGCGCGGTGACAAAACCATCGTCCATCAGCGCTGGATATCCGCCGATGCCGACGAGCCCGCCCCAGGTCCGTCTGCCAACGAGCGAACCGAGGCTTACGTGACGGAAATACCATGGCAGCGCGTCGCCACCCGAACCGGAAAATTCATTGATGATCATCACCTTCGGCCCGTAGATTCCGCTGAGCGGCGTGGTGTAGTTGGCGCCTTCGCGGGAAGTCCAGTAGTTCCAGATTTTCCGTTGCATGTACTGGATGATATAGTCGGCGGCCTGGCCTCCGGTGTTGAAGCGCTCGTCAATTACGGCGCCCTGTTTATTGGTCTGCGCAAAATAGTATCGGTTGAAATTCCGGAAGCCGCCCGCGCCGGTGTTCGGAAGATAGACGTAGGCGAGTTTTCCGCCGCTCAGCTCGCTTACCTTTCGCAAGTTGTCTTCCATCCACTGGCGATTGCGCAAAGCGGTCTCGTCCGGCAACGGAACGACGGTGACTTCGCGCGAGCCGGAGCCATCTGGGTTGGGGCCGACTTTCAAGACTGTTTGCTTCCCGGCGGTTTCCTGAAAATAGCTGTACACGTCAACGCCGGTATGAACGTCGCGGCCGTTGACGGCGAGTAAGTAATCGCCCGCGACGACGTTGACGCCAGGCTGCGTGAGCGGAGCGTGGAGTTGCGGGTTCCAATTCTCGCCGTTGTACACGCGCGCAAAGCGGTAGTGGCCGTTTTCGATTTTGTAATCGGCGCCGAGGAAGCCCACTTGCAGCGGCTGCACTTCCGGAATATCACCGCCGCCGACGAACATGTGGCCGACGTTTATTTCGCTGAGCATTTGCGCGAAGAGATAGTTCAAATCGTCGCGGGTGGCGATGCCGGCTAGATAGGGTTCGTATTCCCGCGAAAGCGCCTGCAGATTTACGCCGTGAAAATGCGGGTCGTAGAGGAAGTCGCGCTCGATGCGCCAGATTTCGTGGTACATCTGGCTCCATTCAGCGCGCGGTTCAACCCAGACTTCCATGGCATCCAGCTTCAGTTCGCCTTCGCCGGGCTTGGCCGGCTGGGCGGTGGCCGCGATGAACCACTTTTCTCCCTGCTGGTAGAGATACTTTTCTCCGTTGAAGGATACGGATGCGTTTCGGATGCCGGCGATGACCTGGTCGGTTTTGCGTTTCGCGAGATCGAATTTGGAGAGTACGAAGCTCGGAGGCCCTTCGGAATCGGGGGCGGGAGGCAACTCCAGAATGAGCAACTCCCCGGACTTGCCGGAAAAAAGCGCGACGTAATTCTTGGGAGGCAGCGGCAGCGCCAGAATGCGCTGGCTGATGTTGTCAAAATCAATGGAAACTTTGACGGGTTCCTTTTCCTTGTCCTTGCTCTTGTCCTTATCTTTATCCTGATCTTTCTTCTTGTCCTTGTCGCCCTTGTCGCTGTCGTCCTTGGACGCATCTTTCGAATTGTCCGCGTCTTTTTTGTCGCCATCGGTCTTTTCTTCGTCGCTCTCCGGCGCAAGAGGAGACGGCAAATCTTTCCGCAAGACGATGACGTACACACTGCGCGTCACCTCCTTGCCATCGCTGGACATATCCAGACCGCCGACCGTGGGCCCGATGTTGGTGCTGGCGGTAAAATAAATGTACTTGCCGCTTTTATCGAAAACCGCATTCTCGGCGTCGCTCATGCCATCGGTGAGCTGCGTGGATTTGCCGGAGTCGAGCGAATACACAAACACCGCGCGGAAATGATTCGGCAGAATCTGGGTGTAAACGATCCAGCGGTTGTCAGCGGACCAATCGGGGTTGAGGCCGCGGCTTTGGTAGTAATCCGTGGCGATTTTAACCGGCGCCGGTTTATCCAAGTCCACGTACCAGAGATTCAAGCGTTTGTCGGTGTAGGCGATCTTTTTGCTGTCCGGCGACCAGGTGGGCTCGTAGAAAAACGAAGGAGGGTCGCCGAGACTGATCTTGCGAACTTCGCCCAGTCCATTCTGCGCGCGCAAATGGAGCGCGTATTCGCCAGACTCATCTGAAAAATAGGCGATCCATTTTCCGTCGGGAGACCATGCCGGGTCCCGGTCCGCCACGCCGGGGGAATTCGTGATGTTGCGAATGTCGCCTTTTTCAGCTGGAACCGTAAGAATTTCGCCGTGCGCTTCGAATATGGCGCGGACGCCCGTGGGCGAGATCGCGGCATTATTGATATGCTTGGCGACTTTTTCAAAATGCGGACGAACTTCCACCAGGTCCGCGGCAATGTGGACTTTCACAAGCTGCTCGTGATGGCTGGAAAGATCGTAGAGATGCAGTGAGCCGAACTGCTCGTAAACGATCGCGCCGGGCCCAGCCTCGGCTGACTTGATCGGCAATCCGGAATTCTCCACAAGCTGCGATTCGGCCTTCGATTTGGTGTCGTAGGCGAACAGGGTGTACGGCCCATTGCGATCGGATAGGAAATATATCGTGTCGCCCACCCACATCGGGTTGAGGTCATTCCAATCTTCGTGCGGCAGCTTCACCACGCTGGAGTCGGCCAGGTCCGCGATCCAAATTCGAGGAGAAGTGCCGCCGCGGTAATGGCTCCAATTGCCCCAGGGATTCGGAGTCGGGCGGTACGCCAGATATTTACCGTCGGCTGAATAGGAACCTTCCCAGCCGAGGGGCAGAGGGACTTTTGTCGGAAACCCGCCCTCGGCCGGGACGGTGAAAAGCGCCTGCGTGTTGTTGGCGAAGCTATCGCGCGGCGAGGTAAAGAGAATGTCCTTTCCGTCTGGGGTCCACCCGAGAGCAACGTCGGGGCCGGCGTGGAAAGTCACGCGGCGCGGCGTGCCGCCGTTCGCGGAAATCACATACACATTGAGTTTGCCGTCATACTCGCCCGTGAAAGCAATCCGCTGGCCATCCGGAGAAAAATGCGGGCCGCGTTTGATTCCGGGCCCGGCGGTGAGGCGAATCGCTTCGCCTCCGTCGCGGCTGACTTTCCAGAGGTCGTCGCCGTACATGAATGCGATATCAGCGCGGCTCAGCGTGGGCTGGCGCAGCAACAGCGGCTGATCATCCTGCGCAAACGATATGGATGCGAAAGAGAACACCAGGACGGAGAGTGCGAGCACGAGCTTCTTCATCGAGAAGTCTCCTTGCAATGCCTGAAATTGCTTCCGGATGATACGTAGGCGTGAGCGTACGGGTTTCAATTCTTCCTTAGACGTGCGCAGAGCCTTTCGGAATCAGCCATTCTAGCTATTTTGCGGGTACGCGCGCGGGAAAATAACGGCAAAGCGAAATAGCAGCCTCGGCGGGGAGAGTATCTAGAAACGCGAGCGGCTGGCGCGGAAGAACTCACGAAGCGTAGTTACATTGGGGCCGTAGGAGCCAACGCGTCCGGCGTCCACCGGCAGGCCGAGGTACTCCGCTTGCTCGATGCTCAAGCCCGCTTCATCCAGTTCAGCGAGGCTATATCCTTCGGTGGGCACCAGGCGGTTCCGGCGCGAAAGATCCACGGGACGCGGCGGGCGATGCGCGCTCCACCGCTTCCTTACAATGACAAAAAAGTCGTCCCAGTCTCGTCTATTCCACATGCCCCTCTCCCCATTTCCCCGGTTTCAAGAACTTGGATGCGCGACGGGCGAATTCGGTAGCAAAAAGTTTCCCGCCAGCCTGCGATCCGTGTCCGGCGTTTCCACCCCCAGCCACGCCGTCCTGCTCCGGGGACAGGAGCGGTGCCGATAATAACCCCGGATGTAGTGGAAAGTCGCGGTAGAACATTTTGTGTATCCATTGAGTTATGGGTTGCGGGAATGTGGCCGATTCCGCGGGTCACTGGCGCAAGGCGCCACAGCCAACCGGACGCGGTGTTATACTTTCGTGAAGTGAATGGCGCATTTTTATCGCGTGAAATCCGCATGAGCAACCCGATCATCGTGGTCCACTATCACGAGTTGTGGCTGAAGGGCCGCAACCGGCGATTCTTTTTGCGCAAGCTTTGCACCGCCTTGCGCGTATCGCTGCAGGGAATTCCGATCGAGCGCGTGGAACAGCCGGGAGATCGCATCATTGTGTGGCTGGGAGAAGGCGCGTCGCTCGCAGAAGCCTCAGCGCGGGTGGAGCGCGTCCTGGGCATCGCGTTTTATGCCATCGCGCGCCCGGTGGAGCGGAGTATGGAAGCGCTGTGCCAGGCGGCGTGGGAAGAAATCGAACCGCTGCAATTCGCGGATTTTGCGGTGCGCACCAAGCGCAGCGACAAATCGTTTCCGCATACCAGCATCGAGATTGAAGCCGCCATTGGGCGTTACCTGCTGGACCGCTTGCGCGCACAGGGTCGCAACGTCCGCGTGCGGTTGAATAATCCCGCGATGACCTGCTACGTGGAGATCGCCAAGAGAATGGCGCTGGTCTACGCGCGAAAAATTTCCGGCGCGGGCGGCCTGCCGGCAAATACCGCGGGGCGAATGATGTGCCTGCTCTCCGGCGGATACGATTCGGCCGTGGCCGCGTATCAGATGATGAAGCGCGGCGCGCACCTGAGCTTCGTGCATTTTTACGGCACCGGCGCGCGGCCCGGTGAGTCTTCCTTGCACGTAGCCAGCGGGCTGGTGCGGCAGCTCGTGCCTTATCAATTTCACGCCAAGCTCTATCGCGTGCCGTTCGAGGCGATCCAACGGGAAATTGTGCGCTATGCGCCGGAGGATTATCGCGTCCTGCTGTACCGGAGGATGATGCTGCGGATCGCGGAAGGGCTGGCGAAGCGCGATCGTGGTCTCGCGCTGATCACGGGGGATAGCCTGGGACAGGTCGCGTCGCAAACGCTGCGGAACCTGGTGGCGGTGGATGCGGCCTCCCGCATGGTGGTTTTTCGTCCGCTGGCGGGCACCGACAAACAGGAAATTCTCGCCACCGCCAAAAAACTTGGGACCTACGACATTTCCTCCGAGCCGTTCCACGATTGCTGCCCGGTATTTTTGCCGCGCCGGCCCGCGCTATACGCGTCGGCGGAGGAACTGGCGGAAGCAGAAGCGAAATTAGACGTGCCTGTGCTGGTAACGCAAGGGTTGCGCGGCACGACGCTGATGCGTTTCGAGTATAAGGACGGAAAAATCGCGGAAGTGGAAACGCCGATGCGCAGAGCATTGGCAAAACAACACATCGCGGCTGTTTAGGAGTGTACGAACCTCCAGGAAGGGCGCCGGCAAGCAGCCTAAGAAAAAGGGCGCGAAATCTCTCGCGCCCGTTGAATCCGCAAATCTCATAAATTTGATTTAACGGTCGCGTCCGCCTCCGCCGCCGTACCCGCCGCCGCGTCCGCCCCGCCCGCCGCCACCGCCGCCATGACCGCCGCGTCCGCCGCCACCTCCACCGCCACCATGGCCTCCGCGTCCGCCGCCACCCCCGCCTGCACCTTCGCGTTGCGGACGAGCCTCATTCACCACCAGAGCGCGGCCAAGAAAATCCTTGCCGTTCAAAGCTTGAATGGCCTTTTCCGCATCCGCGTCGTTGCCGATTTCAGCGAAACCGAAGCCGCGGGGTTGTCCCGTGAAACGATCGCGCAACAGTGTGAGCGAATCCGGTTGCACGCCAATTTCTGAAAACAGCGCCGCTATCTGCTCTTCCGTAGCCTTGAACGACAGATTTCCCACGTACAGTTTCTTCACGGCCGTTCTCCTTATGCGTCCGGCAGGCGCCGGGCGCAAAACACGAGGCTGAAGGGACAGGATCTCGGCCGCAGGCGGCCTTCGCGCAGGTTGGCCACACCCGGCTGAAGCGAGCGCTCCAGGAGCTCAGGAGCATCTTGCTGCAAGTGACTGCGGCAGTCAACCGTAGCGGCGTGCGCGGCGCGCACGCCGGGATGCGCGGGCAAGAGGAGAGCTGTTAGGTGCGATAGTTGGCGTTGATATGCACGTATTCGGTGGTGAAATCACAAGTCCAGACGCGCGCGCGGCCGTGGCCGGAGCGCAAGTCAACTACGATGGGCACTTGCTTCGCGAGCATTTTGCGGTGCGCGATGCGCTCATCGAAGGGGTTTTCGCGCCCGCGGCGGCAGACTTTTATTCCCGCGAGCAGAATGTCCGCGCGTTGAAAATCGAAGGCCACGCCCGCGCGGCCCGCCGCGGCGAGGATGCGTCCCCAATTGGGGTCGGCGCCTGCCAGAGCCGTCTTCACCAGCGGCGAATTCGCGATGGTGAACGCGATTTCTTTCGCGGCTCGGTCGGAGGGAGCGCCGCGCACTTCTACCTCAATCACGCGCTGTGCGCCTTCGCCATCGGCGACGATCTGCAGGGCGAGGGATTTACAGACGGTCTCCAGCGCCGCGCGGAAATTCTTCCAGTCGTCGTTCTCGCGCGTAATTTTACGAGCGCCGGATTCACCGTTGGCCAGCAGCGTGACGGTATCGTTGGTGGAAGTGTCGCCGTCCACGGTGATGGCGTTGAATGTGGTAGCGACAGTAGACCGCAGCGCGCGCGCCAGCGATGCGGGAGAAATGGCCGCGTCGGTCGCGAGAAACGCGAGCATGGTGGCCATATTGGGATGAATCATCCCCGCGCCCTTGGTGCAGCCCAGGATGCGCACCTCTTTGCCGCCGATGCGGCATTTTGCCGACGCCCATTTGGGCCGAGTGTCGGTGGTCATGATGGCCCGGGCGAATTGCTCGAAAGCGCTGGCGGCGGATTTGCGGGCGCGCACCAGCTGCGGCACCGCGTTTACGATTTTTTGCCAGCGCAGCGGCACGCCGATCACGCCGGTGGAACAGACCAAGATCTGCGTTGGGTGCAGGCGCCCCAATTCGCGCGCCACTTTCACGGTGGTTGCGGCTGCGGCGCCCAAGCCTTCGGAACCCGTGCAGCAATTGGCGTTGCCGGAATTCACGATCACGCCGCGCATGCGCTGCTTGGATTTCCGCAAATTTAATTGCGAGGCAATTACCGGCGCGGCCTTCACGCGATTGGTGGTGAACACGGCGGCGGCGGATGCGGGCGTTTCACTCACAATAATCGCCAGGTCAAGTTTGGTTTTCTTCAAGCCGCAATGAGTGGCCGCGAAGGTGAATCCGCGCGGTACATCCGAATTGGTAAGGCGTATGGGCATGGGCCTCTCAGCAGGCTGGAACCGGGGAGGTTTCGCCGAACACCGGCAGACTCACACGCTCGGGAATCACCGTGGCGATGACGGCTACAAGCTTGCACGATCGTTGCTTGGCACAGGTGCGGCAATCGCGTTCGATTTTTTCCGCTAACGTGTTTCGCGAAGCCGCCACAAATCCCTGCTGCTGGAAAAATCGCGGCGCGTGTGTGACGGCGAATACGCGCGCAATGCCGCGGCGCCGCGCTTCACGCAGCGCAAATTCAACCAAACTGGCACCGAAGCCCTGGCCGCGACGTTCGGGACTGACGGCGACTGAACGGATTTCCGCGAGGTCGGCCCCGTAGCTTTCAAGCGAAAGGCAGCTCACGATTCTCCGGCACTCTTCGTGGACCAGAAAATGGCCGATGTTGCGGCGAATTTCATCTTCGGCGCGGGGCAGCAGCAACCCCTGCGCGGCATATTGCGCCACGAGCCCGTGAATCGCCGCAGCGTCGCTGATTCTGGCCCGGCGAGTTCTCATGGATTCTCCGCGAGCTGCGCGATGCGCGTTTTGAATTCCCGCAGCGCGGAGCGGACCGCGCCGGGAGCGGTGCCGCCGTGAATGGCGCGGCGCGCCAGCGCGGATTCCAGGGTCAAGGCAGTCTCCAGGCTGGGACCGAACGCGGGCGAAAATTCCTGCAAGCGTTCCATCGGCATTTCGCGAATGGATTTGCCTTCCTGCTCGGCCGCGCGCAACACCTTTCCCACGATTTCGTGCGCTTCGCGGAACGGCACGCCGAAAGTCACCAGATAGTCCGCGACTTCGGTGGCGACGAGCGCGGGATCCTGCGCCGCGGCACTGAGGCGATCTTCGCGGAAGCGGGTGGCGCCGAGAGTGGCGGCGGCGATTTGCGTCATCGCCAGCGCTTGATCGTGCGCGGCGAATAGCGCCTCTTTATCCTCTTGCAGATCGCGCTGGTAGCTCGAAGGCAGGCCTTTGCAAGTGGTGAGCAGCGCCACCAAAGAGCCGTAGATTCGTCCGGTTTTGCCGCGAATCAGTTCCCAGGCGTCCGGATTTTTCTTTTGCGGCATCAGGCTGCTGCCCGTGGAAAATTCGTCGGGCAATTCAATGAAGCTGAATTCGGGCGACGCGAATAACACAAAGTCTTCCGCCAGGCGCGAGAGGTGCATCGCCAGAGTCGCCAGCGCGAAAAGATACTCGAGAGCGAAATCGCGGTCGCTGACGGCGTCCAGACTATTGGCGGTGATCTGCGAAAATCCCAGATCGCGCGCCAGAGCGTTGCGGTCCAGCGGAAACGCGCACCCGGCCAGAGCGCCCGAGCCCAGCGGGCACGCGTCGGCCCGCGCGGCGGCAGCGGCAATGCGCTCGGAATCACGATAAAACGCTTCGCCGTGCGCGAGCAGCCAGTGCGCCAGAAGCAGCGGCTGCGCGTGTTGCATGTGGGTGGTGCCGGGCATCGGCACGGGGAAATTGCTTTCGGCCTGGCTTGCGATCGCGCTTTCCAGCCCCGTGATCGCGCGGCGCAAATCTTTCGCGGCTTCCTTCACGTACATGCGAAATTCGGTGGCTACCATTTCATTGCGGCTGCGGCCGGTGTGCAGCTTCGCGCCCAGCGGGCCGAGCTTTTCAATCAGCGCGGCTTCGACGAAGTGATGGACGTCTTCCGCTTTCGAATTGGCGAGCCACGCGGGATCGGATTTAGCGCGCGCTGCTAGCTCGTCCAACGCTGTGGCGATTTTGCTCCCTTCATCCGGGGTGAGAATCCCCGCTGTGACAATGGCTCGCGCCCACGCGCGATCGAGCGCCAATTCCTGAGGCAACAAGCGCTGGTCGTAGCTCCACGATCGCTCGAATTTGTAGAACGATGCGTCGGGGCCGCGTTCAAAAAGGCCGCCCCACATCTTCTGTTCGCGGGGAGCGGTCATCAGGCATTGGCCTTCTGCGGCGCTTTCCTGCGTTCCGGGACGGAGGCTTCCTGCGGCACGGTGATGGGCAATGCGAAAAGATTGATGAAGCCCTCGGCATCTTTGGGATTGTAGCCCGTCATGGTGAAGCTCGCGAGGTTCGTGCGATAGAGCGAATACGGCGAGCGGCGCGAAGCCACGGTCACGTTGCCTCGGCACAATGTGAGCGAGACCGAGCCGGTGACGCGGCGCTGCGCGCTGGTGAAAAACGCATCGAGCGCTTCGCGCAGCGGCGTGAACCACATGCCGTAATAAACCATTTCGGCGTAGCGCAGTGAGAGCATCTGCTGGTAGTGCGCGGTTTCGCGGTCGAGCGCGAGCGATTCGAGCTCGCGGTGCGCGGCGACGAGCAACGTGCCGCCGGGCGTTTCATACGCGCCGCGCGATTTGATGCCCACCAGGCGATTTTCGACGATGTCCATGCGCCCGATGCCGTTGGCCGCCGCGATTTCATTCAACTTATCGAGTAACGCAATTGGCGCGAAATTCTTGCCGTTGACAGCAACCGGAGTGCCGCCTGCAAAGCCGATTTCCACGGTGGTGGGCTGTTCCGGCGCCGTCGCGGGCGAAACCACCCATTGCCACATCGCTTCGTCGGGCGCGTTGGCGGGATCTTCCAGCACTCCGCCTTCGTGGCTCAGGTGCCAGATATTGCGATCGCGGCTGTAGATGTTTTTAGTCGTTTGCTCGACGGGAATATGGTGTGCGCGCGCGTATTCAATGGCCTCTTCGCGCGAGACGATGCTCCATTCCCGCCACGGCGCGATGATCTGCAATTCAGGCGCAAGCGCCTTGGCGGCCAGTTCGAAGCGGACCTGGTCGTTGCCCTTGCCCGTGCACCCGTGTGCGACGGCGTCCGCGCCGAGTTTTTTGGCGAGTTGCACCTGGCGCTGCGCGAGGAGCGGGCGCGCGAAGGAGGTGCCCAGCAAATACTTGTGTTCGTAAACGGCTCCCGCGCGCAGCGTGGGCCAAATGTAGCCGGTGATGAATTCCTCGCGAAGGTCTTCGACGTACGCGGAGCTTGCGCCGGTGGCGAGCGCTTTCTTGCGCGCCGCTTCCAGATCTTCCTGCTGGCCCAGATCGCCGATCATGGCGATCACTTCGCAGCCGCCGTAATTTTCCTTCAGCCACGGAATAATGATGGAGGTGTCCAGACCTCCGGAATATGCAAGCACAACTTTCTTCGGCAATTCGTTCTCCTTGATTTGCGGCAAAATTAATTGAGCAGCGTCAGCAGAATCGCCTTCTGTACGTGCAGACGATTTTCCGCTTGTTCGAAAACGATCGAACGCGGCGCGTCCATTACCCCTTCGCTGACTTCGGAGCCTCGGTGCGCGGGCAGGCAATGCATGAAGATGGCGTCGGGCGCGGCGTGCGAGAAAAGATCGTCGTTCACCTGATAGCCGGCGAAGGCGGCGTCGCGCACGGCGGATTCGGCCTCTTGCCCCATGCTGGTCCACACGTCGGTATAGACCGCCTGCACGCCCGTCACGGCTTCCTCGGGCGAGCGCAGGATTTCGATCTTGCCGCGCGTCTCGCGCGCCACTCGTTTGGCTTCGGCGATGATGTTCGGATCCGGCTCATAGCCAGCGGGAGTGGCGACGCGCAGGTGAGCGCCGACGCGCGCGCCAACACTGAGCAACGAATGGCAGGTGTTGTTCCCGTCGCCTACGTAGGCAAGTTTAAGGCCGCGCAGATTGCCGAAACGTTCCTCGAGTGTGAAGAAATCGCAAAACGCCTGGCACGGATGATAGAGGTCGGAGAGAGCGTTGATGACCGGAATGTGCGCGTTCACGGCGAGCTGCTCGAGCGAATCCTGCTTAAATACGCGAGCGACGATGCCATGGACCCAGCGTTCGAGGCTTTTCGCGACGTCCGGAATGTATTCGCGCTCGCCAAGATGCGTTACCGTGTGGTCGAGAAACACGGAAGAGCCACCCAGACTGGCGATGCCTACTTCGAAAGTTACGCGCGTGCGCAGCGACGGCTTTTCAAAAATCAGCGCGAGGAAGCGGCCGGCCAGCGCCCCGCGATAACGGTCTGGATGCGCCTTCACATCGGCGGCCAGATGCAAAAGATCGCGCACTTGCGCGGGGTTCCATTCCATGCCGGTGAGCAGATCGTTGGATTGGGCAATCGGTGCGGCAACGGCAGCGTTCATATTCACCTCGATGCAGCCAAAGCCATCGGCTGCGCTGGCGTTTCGGTTTTGGTAGTTTTTGGTTTTTTGGCCGCGCCAAGTTTTGCTGTCTGCTTCAGGGTCTTTTCGAACTTGGCAAGAAATTCGGCGACATCCTTGCCGCGAATGATGAACGGCGGAAGGAGTCGCAGGATGTGTTCGTGCGTGCAATTGATGACCAGCCCGTTGCGCAGGGCTTGCGACACGATCACGGCGCCATCCATCGTCAAATCGATCCCCAGAATCAGGCCTTCGCCGCGCACTTCGCGGATGAATTCAAAGCGCGCTGCGAGTTTCTCGATCCCGCCGCGCAATTCAGCGCCGCGCTCGCGAATGTTTGCAAGAAGCTTGGTTTCTTCGACGACGTCCAAAAATTCCAGCGCGGCGGCGCAGATGAGCGGCCCGCCGCCGAAAGTCGTACCATGCATCCCCGGCACGAACGCCGATGCAAATTGCTCGTTGGCAATGATGGCGCCGAGCGGTAATCCGCCGGCGAGCGGTTTTGCCACCGTCACTATGTCCGGCTTCGCGGCAGCCCCGAATTTTTGATACGCAAAATAGCGGCCCGTGCGTCCCAGGCCGCACTGAATTTCGTCGGCGATCAGCGCGGCGTGGTGCTGCGTGGCAAGCGCGCGGGCTCGCTGCCAGAACGCATCGCTGATGGGGAAAATGCCGCCCTCGCCTTGAATCGTTTCCACCACCAGCGCGCAGACGGTGTCGTCGAACTTGGCTTCCAGATCCGCAACGTCATTCACGCGCACGAATTCGACGCCGGGAACGAGTGGCGCGAATGGTTCGCGATACTTGACGGGGTGCGTGATCGAAAGCGCTCCGAAGGTGCGGCCGTGAAAGGAATTCTCCAGCGCCAGAATGCGAGTCTTCTTCCCGCCGCCGGCATTCTGCGACTTTCCATGCGCGTAGGCGCGTGCCAGCTTCAGCGAGCCGTCAATCGCTTCGGTGCCGCTATTCGTGAAAAAAACGCGGTCCAGACCGGACCATTCCGCCAGCTTGCGTGCGAGCGGCGCCTGATACGGATTGTGAAAGAGATTTGAAACGTGGATCGCGCAGCCGGCTTCCCGCCGGATTACGCGCACCAGGCGCGGATGCGCGTGGCCCAGCGCGTTGACCGCAATGCCTCCGAGAAAATCAAGATATTCCCGTCCCTTGGAATCGTACAGCCGGCAGCCACGCCCGTGCGTGAAGACCACCGGCGGCCGCCGGTAGGTATTCATCAAGTAGCGCGCTTCGGTGTCGCGAATCTGCGCTGGAGAGAGCGATTTTTTCTTCGTTGCCGACTTCCGCTTGGCCATTTTTAGCAGACCACTCCATGCGCTGCTTTCGCGGGTAAATGAACGATAGGCAGAACGCGCGTGCCGGGGCAGCGGCTGCCGTTAACGGAAGTCAGCAGCGATCGTGGCAGTGTTCCGCCCACGATCCGCACTTCGGAAACGCCGCCGGCCAGCGCGCGCTTGGCCGCTTCGAGTTTCAAAATCATGCCGCCGGAAACTTTGTTCTGGCGGATCAGCTGCTCGATCTCGCCGCCGCGCAGAGCGCGCAGCACCTTTTCACCATCAAGAACGCCGGCGACGTCGGTGAGGAATATCAGGCGATCCGCCCGTACAAATTCCGCCGCCGCGGCGGCCATGTGGTCCGCGTTGATGTTGTAAAGCTCGCCGTCGGCGCCGAGCCCCAGGCACGAAGCCACGGGAACGATTCCGGAGCGCCACAGCGACCGAAGGAAATCAAGATTGACCTCCGTGAGATAGCCGACAAATCCCAGGTCGCCCTCGCGCTCGTCAAGCTGCATGGGCTCCGCAAGAAAACAAGCCGCATCGGAAGCGCTGATGCCCACCGCGGGCTGGCCCGCCAGCGAGATTGCACCGGCCACGCGTTTATTCAGCAGCCCGGCAAATACCATCACGGCTGCATCGCGCGTCTCGCGGTCGGTAACGCGCAAGCCGTTGACGAACCGGCTGGCGATTCCCATCCGCGTGAGCGTGGCCGTAAAAATCTTTCCGCCGCCATGAATCACGAGCAGCTCGTGGCCCGCGCGCGCGAGTTCGGCAATCTGCCGCGCGATCGTCTGGATGGTTTCTTCGCGCTCGAGCAGCGCTCCTGCAATTTTGATCACCAGTCTCATAGCAAACCTGCCGTTTCGGGGTAGCCCCACATCCCGTTCAAGTTTTGTACTGCTTGTCCTGCCGCGCCTTTACCCAGATTGTCGAGGCAGGAAACCACCACCAGCCGCTCGCCCGAAGGGTCGAGCGCGAATCCGATATCGCAAAAATTCGTGTGCGTAACATGCTGCAATTCCGGCAGTCGCCCGGCCGGAAGGATTCGCACCATGGGCTTTCCCGCGAAGAATTGGCGATAGAGAGCTTCGATTTCGTCGGCCTGGCGCGCGGGTTCCAGCCATGCATAAAGAGTGGAAAGAATTCCGCGCTCCACCGGCAGGAGATGCGTGGTGAAGACAAAATCTTTGGGCGCGAGGCCCGTGTGTTCCTCGACTTCCGGCGTATGGCGATGAGAGAAAACGCCATAAGCACGGAAATTTCCATGCACTTCCACGAAATGCGTTTCGCGCTTCGGCTCTTTGCCCGCGCCGCTGACGCCAGACTTGCAGTCGCACACAATTCCGCGCGCCGTGTTGATCCAGCCGGCTTCCAGCAGAGGCCTGAGCCCCAAAATCACGGAAGTTGGATAACAGCCGGGATTGGCAACCAGGCGCGCCTTCGGAAGCTGGTCCGCGTAAAGCTCCGGCAAGCCGTAAACGGCCTGCGAGAGCGTAGCAGCGTCGGGCGCGGCGAGTTTGTACCACCCCGCAAAAGTTTCTGGCTTGCGGAAACGGAACGCGCCGCTCAAATCCACGATGCGCAACGCCGGATTCGCTGCCAGTAG
Organism: uncultured Acidobacteriota bacterium; assembly: GCA_963804655.1. Lineage (GTDB taxonomy): Bacteria > Acidobacteriota > Terriglobia > Acidiferrales > UBA7541 > Palsa-295. Next base: position 52,363 of record CAWDRE010000012.1, read on the forward strand.
CGCTGGCACCAGTTCAAGAGACGCTTCGTGAGGGATCGAGAGAAACACGGCTTGCGCGCCACTCCGCGCAATGGCTTCGACGGAGAGCGGTTTGCAGGGCGCCTCACCCCAGCCGCGCAGTTGCGGGTAAAGTTCCGTCAGGCAGCGCACGTTCGCATGCGTGTCGCGTAGATAAAAGGTTGGCTTTTCGATTTGAGGGTGCCGTAGAAGGAGCCGGGCCAGCTCGAGTCCCGCGTAGCCCGTGGCCCCGACGACCGCGACCCTTAATGGGTCGTTCATCGGAGCATTTCCTCCACGCGCTTTTGAATGGCGGCTCGCGCCGTCCGCGATGGTGTGATGATCAGTACGGTGTCGTCCCCCGCGAGCGTGCCCGCAACTTCCTTCCAATGTTCCGAGTCCACAGCCGCAGCGAGCGGTTGCGCACCGCCGGGAGGGGTTTTCAGCACCAGCATGTTCTGCGCGGGCCGTATATCCAGCAGGAATTCTTTCAAGGCGCGAGCGAGGCCCGGTATCGGCGATGACTCTTCGGCCGCCGCGGCTGAGAGTGGTTTGTAACCAGCGGCGGTTTTCACCAGCCGCAATTCGCGCAAATCGCGCGAGAGCGTAGCCTGCGTCACGCGCACGCCCAAGTGAATAAGCTGCCGGCGCAGGTCGTCCTGGCTCGCGACGGACTCGCCTGCCAGGAGCTTCAGAATTTGACCTTGCCGGAATCGTTTGTGTGCGCCCATATAAGTTTATGCAGAATTATGCACAACACTGCATAATCATACATCATCGGATGCAGGTGTCAAGAGTTCGATGCACAAATTACGCGCGCGATTGCCAAACCGGTGGCCGGCCGAATTGTTTCGATGCGGAGGAAAATTTCACCGGATAAATTCGCGTGGCGGGGATACAATGCGTCGCGATCAGCGGTGGCGCGCAGCGGGCCTCGCGATTACTTTCGCTGCAAGACAGGCAGCGACGCGCGAATTTAGCCGCGAAGTGTGTGCACAGGGAGGAATTCGATGAGGCGTCTTGCAATCCTGCTTTTGGTCGTCGCGGCCAGCGCGTCTTTCGGCATCGCACAAACGGCGAAAAATGCGGCTCCCGTAGACGTCGCGATTCACGCCGGGAAAGTGCTGGATGTGCGCACCGGAAATTATCTGAACGATCAGATCATCTGGATTTCAGGAGGTCGGATCAAGGAGATCGGCAACTCCTCGGAAATCTCGCGCCGATTACCCGCAGGCGTAAAAACGATTGATCTTTCGAATGCCACCGTGCTGCCCGGCCTGATTGATTGCCACACGCACCTGACCATGACGCCTTACGATTCCGGTCCCGCCGGGATGCGCAAATCTTATCCGCGCCAGGCGCTCATCGGCGCGCGCAACGCGCGCATGACGCTGGAAGCGGGATTCACGACGGTGCGCAACGTCGGCGCCGACGGATATTCGGATATCGCACTGCGCGATGCCATTAACGCGGGCGACGTTCCGGGACCGCGCATGCTGGCGTCCGGGCCTCCGCTGAGCATTACCGGCGGCCACGCGGACAACAATTATCTCGCGCCGCAATATAATTGGTCGGACGACGGAGTCGCAGACGGGGTGGATGGCGTGACTCGGAAGGTCCGCGAGGATATCAAGTACGGTGCGGACGTAATCAAATTCATGGCCACGGGCGGCGTGCTTTCCGAAGGTGATAATCCCGCGCTCGCGCAATACAGTCCAGAAGAGATGAAGGCGATCGTGGATACGGCTCACGGACTCGGCCGCAAGGTAGCGGCGCACGCGCACGGTGCCACGGGAATCAAGTATGCTGTGCTGGCGGGCGTGGATTCGATCGAGCACGGCAGCTACATCAACGATGAAGACATCCAATTGATGAAGGAACACGGAACGTACTTGGTCCCAACCGTGTATCTCGAAGATTGGTTGATGGAAAATGTGCAGACCCTGGGATTGACGCCGAACATGATCGAAAAAGCCAAGATCGTGCTGCCCATCGCGCAGGAGCACCTTTCGCATGCTTTCAAGTCGGGCGTGAAAATCGCTTTCGGCACCGATGCGGCCGTCTATCCGCACGGACTGAACGCGCATGAGTTCGGCAAGATGGTTTCGATGGGCATGACGCCTCTCCAGTCCATTCAAGCGGCGACGGTCAACGCGGCGGATTTGATCGGCTGGACCGATCGCGTGGGAGCAATTGAGCCAGGGAAGTTCGCGGACATCATTGCCGTGCAGGGCGATCCGCTCGCTGACGTTCATGTGCTGGAGAATGTTCATTTCGTGATGAAGGGCGGCGAGGTGATCAAGAGTCAGTAACGGCGCGGACATCTTCGGGTGACGCCCAGATTGGGTTAAGTTAGTAGGGCGGCAGCTCAATTGGCTAGAGCGGGTCGCGCAGCAGCGGCCAGGGCTGCGACCCCCGTCTGCTGAGCTAAACTTTCGGATAGCAAAAGGCCCGTAGCTCAGTTGGCTAGAGCGGGTCGCGCAGCAGCGGCCAGTGCTGCGGCACCCGCCTGCTGTGCTAAACTTTCGGATAGCAAAAGGCCCGTAGCTCAGTTGGCTAGAGCGCCACCTTGACACGGTGGAGGTCTGCGGTTCGAGCCCGCACGGGCCTACCATTTCCCTCATGGCGTGGCTTTACATCCTCCAAAGCAAAACGTCTGGCCGATTTTACATTGGCTCAACCAATGATGTGGACCGGCGGGTCTCCGAGCACCATCGCGCTCATTCATTGGCCACACGAGGGAGAGGCCCGTGGGAACTGGTGTACCAGGAAACTTACGAGACCCTCTTAGAAGCGCGGCGTCGCGAGGTGGAAATCAAGAAATGGAAATCCGCGGCAAAGATCGGGGAATTAGTCAGACATTGCGAGTTGCGGCGATTGTTACCATCCTGCCTTCCTTCCGCCCGGAAATCGATAATCCGCAGGCTGATAGTTCGGCGACGACCCACTCGGCAGCAAGTCGAAGCTTCTTGTAGCTGCTCTTGTGAAGAGTCCATCTACCATCGTCTTCGCGAAGATTTATAAGATCGTGGACGACGACGCTCTCGGCCGATTCATATTCCAGAAAGCAAGTCATCACGCGACGGTCATCACTGCGAACAGGAATGAAGCGATCAAGCCCGAATAATTCGGCGCTTGCGAGATCTCGATAAGTGACGACGAATCTCCCTCCCGGTCTGAGTGCACGCGCGACCGAATGAAATAAATGGGAGACCTCTGACCGGCTTGGAAGGTGAGTCAACGTATCGCCCATGCAGACGGCAATCTCTACCGACGCCGGACGAACCAGAGAATCGAGTTCGCGCAAATCGGCATGCGTGGTGACGATATTGCGCGAACCGGCCCTAGCGGATAGCTGGCGCAGCAACTTTTCACTGCTATCGATCGCGAGTACTTGGTATCCGCGGTCGGACAAGGCAAAGGACTGAAACCCTGAGCCGCATCCAAGATCCACGGCGAGGCTCCCAGTCGCGTGCGTCCCGCCGAATTCGTCCAGGATGACTTTTTGTTCCGCTACTTTGGTTTCAAACGGCAAACCGAACATCCACTCATAGTGGTCCGCCAAAAGGTTTTCGTAATGTTCTTGAGCGCTGACAGGTTTGCTTGAGGTCATAGCAGTTCAGGAGCTAAAGAATAACAATGGCACGGTCACATAATCGTGATCAGCGGATCGGTCCGCGGCAAAACGTCCCCCACAAGCACCGCATATCCGCCGGACTTAGCTTTGAACCTCAACCGGCTGCCTTCACCGACGCGGCGAGACGTATTTGTTCGGCTCGCTTCATAAGCCGATTGTACAGGCTGCGCGGAAATTGTTGAAACGCGAACAAGTGAACAACGCTTCTAGCTTTGATGCAGCACCGGTTCGGATCTGAATTGAAATATTTTTTGTAACTTTTGCCGGGCCGCAAGCTCTAATCTCGTGTGGCCTCGGCGGCATCTTTCCGCGCGCGAGGTGTTTGATTTCGTATTCCGATTCTCTTTCTTCAGCCGACGTCGAAACTGGATTAAAGCGATCGAAAGATAATCAGGCCAGTGGACGCGGCTGTACCGAAATTCTTTGAAAAGACGGCGTTCCGTCTCGATGTTTTTCTGCCCATCGCTTTATGCTTAGGCTAGACTCATCGCTGTAACGCGCAGGCGCGCGCTGGCGAAGGCACACAAGAATGAACCAACCCTCCGTAGAAGCCGGATTGCAAGACCGCTTGGTCCGTTCCGTGCCGTCGGGCGGTTTCGCCGTGGGCCTCGGCTTAACCAACGAGTGCAATCTTGCCTGCTCGTTCTGCTACCGCGATCCAGCCCGACTTGACCGCCTGAGCCTCGCGCAAGTGCGCTCGGCTATGGCCAGCCTCCCCGTGCGCTCGGTGAATCTCGGGACGGGTGAAAACGGAATGCACCCTGAGTTCCGTGAAATCCTGACGTTCCTCCGCTCACTGCCGGTGAAGCTAACCATCACCTCGAACGGACACAGCGTGGCAGTGCTCTCCGACGAGGAATTGCGCGGCTTTCACGATATCGAGTTCTCTCTGGATTATTCCACCGAAGAAAAGCAGGACGCTCAGCGCGGCTCCGGCAATTGGGCGCTGATCCACGAGCAGGCGCAACGCTGCGTGCGACTCGGAGTTCCGGTCACATTCATTGCGGTAATGATGAAGGCTAATTATCTGGGCTTGGCAAACGTGGCACGCGTCGCCAAGCGTTACGGAGCACCGCTGCGCGTCAACGTTTATCAAGCAGTGCGCTCGGACTTGTACGCGCTGACATACGAGGAATATTGGCAAGGCTTTCGCGCGCTGTTTGCAGAAACCGACGCAATTGCCATTGGGGAGCCTCTGGTTCGCGCCATGGCTGGTCTGCCCGCAAGGGAGGGAGGCTGCGGAGCCAGCACCGTGCGCGTCACGCCCCGCGCCACCACGCAGCCTTGTGTTTATTGGCCCGGCGCAGGCGAGCCGCTGTCGCTTCTCATTTCGCTTGGTTCGGAAATCGTGGAAACCTCGCCTTTCGTCGAGGCGCGAACCGCACCAGAAGCCTGCCGTTCATGCGCGCACCTCGCGTCTTGCTACGGGGGATGCGCGGGACGCCGCCGCCTACAAAACGCCCTGCGCGAGCCGGACTTTTATTGCCCCATCGTGCGGGGCAAAACCGAAAAGCTGGAAGTTCGCATGGCTCCGCCGCGCGAACTGCCCAAGGGCGAAAGCGCCTGCACCACGATCGTGATCGCCCGCGATTAGGTTCGCCTCTCGGCAGAGGCAAAACGGCAAATTGCTGGACAGCACTCGCCATATAGATAGAATCCTCCACACGGAGGCTGAGATAAGAAACATGACAACGATCCCCAATTCACCGTTCAACAATTCCCAAGAAGTGCCGCAGCCGCAAGCTCGCACTGGGTTGACCATCGTCCGGCTCACCATTGGCGCGATGTTAGTGTGGGTCTTCTTCGAGAATCTGGGCAAAGGCCTCTACACACCGGCGGGTTACTCCGGACTGATCAACTATTATATCCAGCACGGTCATTCTCCAGCCGCATGGAAGGCCGTAATGGCGGCGGCGGCGAGTCACGCCGCGATGGCAGCTCCCATGCAAGCGATCGCCGAAATTTGTCTTGGGGTACTGCTCGTCATCGGCCTGCTGACGCGGCCGGTCGCCACAATAGCGTTTCTGTATCTGGCTAGCCTGTGGACGTCTGAGTGGGGCACGGCCTGGATTTGGGAGCTGCTGGTTCCAGTGCTTGCATCGCTTGCGCTCGCGGTGGGCCGAGCCGGTCGAACGTGGGGCGTGGACGCCTTGCTGGCGCGGCGCTGGCCGTCCTCTCCGTGGTTTTGAGTTGAGCCCGGATCCAGTGCGAGTGTCGGTCGTCATTCCTACGCACAATGAAGCGCAGTCCATCGGCCGCGTCTTGGCCGATCTTCCGGCGAATGTCGTGACTGAAGTCTTGGTTGTGGATAGCAATTCTACCGATGGGACTCCCGAGATTGCTTTAAAGATGGGAGCCCGCGTCCTTCAAGAACCTCATCGCGGATACGGTCGCGCCTGTCTGACCGGGATGGCGGCTGCAAGCAGCCCGGACGTTGTAGTGTTCCTCGACGGCGATTACAGCGATCGACCGGATGAGCTGCCGCTGCTCTTGCGTCCAATCGTCGAAGGGCGTGCCGATATCACGCTGGGATCGCGCATCGGGAAGCAGAGCACTCCTGGCGCGTTGCCTTGGCACGCCGCGTTGGGTAACCGCCTGGCGGCTTTTCTGATCACGCTCTTGTATGGTGTAAGGATAAGCGACCTTGGACCGTTCCGCGCCGGACGCGCAGATGTCCTGCGCCGGCTTGAGCTGCAGGAGAACACCTACGGCTGGGCGGTCGAGATGATTCTGAAAGGTACGCTCGGGGGATTCCGCATCGTCGAGGTGCCGGTGAGCTATTATCCACGCATCGGGCGGTCAAAAATTAGCGGCACATTGAAGGGCACAGTCGGAGCGGCGTGGTTCATCTTCTTTCTGATAGTGCGCTATTATTTTCGGCGTCGCAGCGCCAGAATTCCACGGCCGGCATGAATCTTCGCGCAACGATCTCCTATGGAATCCTCCAGCGACAATAAAACACATTCGTCTGACGGCGGCCGAACACTGGTCGTCATGGCCAAAGCACCCAGACCGGGCATGGTCAAGACTCGTCTAGCTCAGCGACTTTCACTGGAAGCAGTGACCGAGCTCTATCGCAGCCTTTTGGACGACACCATGGCGCTCGCCCGCTCCTTGGGTGCCGTAGAGGTTGCCGTGATGTGCCCTGCTGCGGATGTCGAAGAGCTAACGCAGCTGGCGCAAGGTGTAACGCGCGTGGTGGCGCAGAAAGGAGAGGGCCTTGCGGCAGGGCTGACCTCGGTGTTCGCGCACTTCACCTGCGGTGGCCGCCAACGCGTCGTTGCTTTCAACAGCGACAGCCCGCATCTGCCGGCTTCAGTACTTGCGAGCGCATTTGAGGCGCTCACCGATCACGATGTGGTTGTCGGACCGACTCATGATGGCGGCTACTATCTGGTAGGCGCCAAGGCCGCTCATCCGGCGCTCTTCGATAGCGATGGCATGGGCACGAAGAGCGCGCTCGAAGCCCTACTGGCGCGCGCTCGCGGATTGCAACTTTCCGTCAGCTTCACGGATCCCTTCTACGATATTGACGTGGAGGACGACCTGACTCGACTCGCCGCGGAACTGCGGCTCGCACCGGCTAGGGCTCCACGCACCGCAGTCTGGCTGAAAGAGTGGGGACAGGCGGTGGCGCAGTTGCGGACGGGCGCGGAAGACCAGTGAAGCTCACGCCATCCCAGAGGCTGTACGGGCTGGGCGCCGTGATGCTTGTGTCGCTCACGATCTGCTCGCGCAAGTTCGGCAGCTCAGGTGCACCGTCCTTCATCATTCCGCTGGCCGTGGCTGGCGTCGCGTACCTGCTGGCCATTCGAGAGTGCTTCACCACGCTGAAATTCCCGCGTCACGTCGTCGTCATCGGGCTCGTGTTGGCTGCTCTGTGGCATATTCCATTTCTATTGCAGTTGCCGGGTGCAGATGACGACGTTCATCGCTATGTTTGGGATGGCCGCGTGCAACGGCTCGGCTATAACCCTTATATTGTCGTGCCCAACGATCCGGCGCTCGCGGGATTGCACACACCCGAAACCCGCACGCTGAATAACCCGGAGGTTCCGAGCCCGTATCCGGCGGGAGCTGAGCTTTTCTTCCGCGCCATAACCGCGATTCATGAGTCTGTATTTGCGTTGAAAGTAGCGTTTGTAGTTTGCGATTTCGCGATCGTTCTGGTTTTGCTCGATATGTTGCGCCGGGCTGGGGAAGGAGCGCATTGGGTTCTGGCTTATGCCTGGAACCCATTGTTGGCGATTGAAGTTGCAGGCAGCGGTCACATTGATATTGTCGGCGCCCTGCTGCTGCTGGTTTCTGTCGCCGCGCTGGGGCGGCGCTGGCGTACGGTTGCAGCCGTATCCTTTGGCTTGGCGGTCGCTGTGAAATTTCTCCCGATTGTGCTGCTGCCGCTCTACTGGAGGCGTATTCGTCTGCGCGACGGCGCGCTGGCGGCAGTCGTGGTCGGGCTTTTGTACGTTCCATTCCTTGACCACGGGCGAATTCCGCTTGGCTCGCTCGGCACTTTCGTGGAGCGCTTCCGATTTAATGATCCGGTTTTTGCGATGCTTGAGCACGTAGTGAGTCCACAGTTTATAGCTGTCCTCGCAGCGCTCGTCGGCGTTCTCACCGCGGTCTGGATGAGAAGAAAGGCGCCGGCCGGGCCTCCTGACGCGTTTGCGTGGCCCATGGCGGCGACGCTTCTGTGCGCGCCGGTCGTTTATCCGTGGTATCTGCTCTGGCTGCTGCCCTTCCTGAGGTCGGCCTCCACGGTGCCGCTCCTGATCTGGACAGTCAGCATCATCCCGACTTACTACGTTTGGCATTTGCGCACGCTGGGTCGTCCGTGGGTAGTTCCGGGCTGGATTTTGCTGCTGGAGTTCGGATCGGTGGCAATGGCCGGCGCAATTGTTCTGTACCGGCGATTCTCGCAGTCCGCGGTAATTCGACGCACAACAGATTAGCTGCACTCTGCGAGCCGCGGTCTGGAAACCTGCGTCAGATAACCGGCGAGTCGGCAGGAGCGTGCGAGAACACAACCGCCGCGGCGTGCAGTATAATGCTCCGGGCATCGAGCCAGGGTGCGAATGGTCGCGCGCGCGAAGGGAATTGCGCCGGCACACTCTCGTGTAGTCCGAAATTTTTGGCCTTCATCCGACAAGGGCGTTCGTGAATTTCAAAAAGGAGAGAATTCCATGATAACTGCGAGTCGTGTCACGATAATCCCTCTTCTGGTTTTCACCGCGCTGGTCTTTGCGTCAACTTCCCGGGCACAGAGCCGCCCTCCAATCGCCGAAGAGATCGCGAAGACCTACGGTCTCGATTCGTTTGGGCAAATCGAGGCGATCCGCTATACGTGGAATGCACAGTTCCCCGGAGTGAATGTCTCTCGTTCCTGGGTTTGGGAGCCCAAGACGGGGAAGGTATCCTATGAGGGGAAGGATAAAGACGGCAAGCCAGTGAAGGTTACCTACATGCATTCCCAGCTCAGCAGCCAGTCTGCCGACGTGAAGGACGAAATAGATCCGGCTTTCATGAACGACCAGTATTGGCTCATCTTCCCGTTCCATGTTGTGTGGGACACCAGCGCGACCGTAGAAAATAAGGGCAAGCAAAAGCTGCCGCTGGGGAAGGGCTCCGCCGAGCAGGTCGTAGTGAAATATCCTTCGGAGGGTGGGGGCTACACGCCCGGCGACACTTGGGAACTATTTGTTGGCCCCGACCATCGAGTCGAGGAGTTCATCTACCGGCGTGGCGGGCCCAAAAAGCCCAGTGTGGTTATTGCCACATGGGCAGGCTACAAGAAGGCCGGCCCTCTCCTGATAGCAACGGATCACCGCGGAACGGCGGACGGTAAACCGCTGCGGCTCTTCTTCACGGACGTCGCCGTCAAGCTGACGGGCTCGGACACCTGGGTGAGTGCGCAATAAACAACAGGCGGCCTTGCCGATTTTTTAGCGAGGGGCGTATGTACGGTTGCTATTTCTGATGAAACGCGTGGTGACCGTTGCCGTTTGAAGTGGGTGAAACGATTGGAGTAGACATCGCGAACGAGGGCGGCGCGACGTCGCCGCGCACGGGCGCGATCGCCATTTTATCCAGACCGGCAGTCAGGTCCTTCGCGGAATCGGCGTAGAGACGCGCGACAAACGACTTGCGCGAATCTCTTTCGAGCAGCTGCAGAATCTTTTTCTTCAAGTGCTCGCAAACTGTCTTGGCATCGGGTGCGGCATCCACCATCTCGAAATTGAATTCCGCGCTCATGCGGTCGAATTCAGTCAGTAGCGCGGACTGATAGCTGCAAAAACTGTCGTACATGTCGTGCCCGGGATACAAATCCATCCCCGATTCCCAGTAATCGAACCCGCGGCTAAAGACGACGCGCGGCAGCAATTGATCGATCCCCAGACGCAGGTAAAAAATTGCATCCGGCTTCAGCGCCACGCTGTAGATGCTGCGAATCCAGTGCGGGTTCATCCCCCGCACGATGGCGCGCGCCATCAGCGAGTAAATGTAGCGGTCCGTGAGGACGATAAAGCCCGCGCGCAGCGCCGGCACGATCTCATTCTCCAGACGATCCACAAAGTCCGTGGCGTAGAACAAGCTTTGCGTCACGCGTCCGAGATTGTTTCCTTCCTTTGCGCGGCGAATGCCCTCGCCGGCGAGAGGCGAGCGCGTCATTCCCGTGTCCACCACCGCGTGGCCCATTTCTTCCAGCCACGGCTTTAGCAGATTGATTTGCGTGGAACGGCCGGCGCCGTCCGTGCCTTCGATCACCACCAGCTTGCCGCCCAGGTCATCCAGCCGCATGCCCGGTAATGGCTTTCCGTACGTTGCTCTCATGGCCTTACCCTCAATTCCTGCGCGTTATCCAGATGAGTTTTTACGATCTGCCGCACTTGGGCCTGCTGCACTTCAATCGGCAGCGTGGCGTCAATCACCGTCAGTCCAAATTCCGGAATCATTTTTTCGTATTCGGCCAGGATGCGGCCCTGAAACATCCGGAAGCTCTCCACGGAATCGTCGCTCAAATCCAAATCCATGCCGGCTTCATAGAATTTGAATCCGTCGCGCGCATCGAGCAGGCGGTGAATAGCGGTTTCCAGCGGCACGCGGAAATAGAACGCGATCGCCGGCTTTACCGCGAATTGGTAGAGTTCGCGCAGCCATTTGCCGTCCATTCCCCGGGCTGCGTCGCGCGCGAACGCCGTGTACACGTAGCGGTCGCACAGCACCACCGCCCCGGCTTTCAGCAACGGCAGAATGCTGCGCTCGGTGCGGTCGGCGAAATCGGTGGAATGAATCAATGAAAACGTGGCCGGCGTCAGCATCTTTTTCTTTTTGCCGTGCTTGGTGGTGTCTTTTACCAGGGGCGAGGAGTTCCATTCGCTGAAGACCGCGCCGTACCCTTTCGCTTCCAGCCATTTGTGCAGCAGGCTGAGCTGCGTGGATTTGCCGGAGCCGTCAATACCCTCGACAACGATCAATCTTCCGGGAAAGTGATGTTCGCCGTACTGGCGAATCATCGAGGCGGCGGGTTGCAACGGTGCGAATACTTCGAAGGGGCCAATGCGTACGCCCGAACCTATTTCCATTCGTTTTCCTCTATTTCATCGGTCATTGCGCGAGCGAGAGCGAGACCCGCGCGTGACGTGTTTCAAGTCTTTAGTTTGTCGCCCTCTGAGAGATGAATGACGACCTTGTAAAATCCACTAAATGGACGGAACTTGCAGCAGGATTTGTGGAGGGGTGTATCGAAATGAGAACTAGCGCTTCGCCGCCGATAGCCTGGATCCGTTGAGCGATCGGCTAGGTCAATACTCTGTGGAGGAACGCTATCGTGCGCGTCCACGCGTCGGCAGCCGCTTCCGGCCGATATCCGGTCGTATTATTGGGATTCTCAAAAGCGTGCCCGGCGCCCGGATAAATTTTCACGTCAATCCGGTGATTCGTGGCTTTCATGGCCTTTTCAAATGCGTCCACATCTGTGGGAGTAATGCCTCGGTCCTCCGCGCCGAAATTCCCCAGCACCGGCGCGACGATCTGCTGAATGTCGTTCGGATCGGTGGGCAACGAACCGTAATTCACCACGCAGGCAGCCAGGCGCGGCTGGTGAATCGCCAGTTGCAAGGAAAGCCCACCGCCCATGCACCAGCCGATCGAGCCGATTTTGTCGCTTTTGACGTCTTTGCGCGTTGCCAAATATTCATAGGCCGCTTGCATATCGCGAATCGCGCGATCCTGGGGAAGCCCGCGCATCAATTCATGCGCTTCGGAGGCATCGGTGGCCGTCTTCCCGCGGTAAAGATCCACGGCCAACGCGACGTAGCCTTGCGCCGCGAGCTTCTCGGTTTGTTCCTTGACCCAATCGTTCAGCCCCCACCATTCGTGGATCACGACCAGCGCGGGATACTGGCCCGGCTTGTCCGGCACCGCCAGAAATCCGCTCACGGTCTCTTTGCCGCTGGGAAACTCCACGGTTTGCGTTTTCGGCGAGTCGGCGTGCACCGCCAGAGCCGCCAAAAAAAGGCCGGCGCCAATCAATGCCACGAGAAACCTGCACGAGCTGTTCATTATAAAATGCCTCCAAGCGCGCAAGCGGCCATTGTAAGCCTGTGAACAGGCTCACGCTATCTGCAAATTCATTCAGATCAAATCGCCTCGGCGTTCCCTGCGATTTGCGATTGCCGGGATGTGCGTCAGGGCGCTGTGCGTTCTACCTGCACCGCGGTGCCATACGCCAGCACTTCGGTGACGCCTTGCATCACTTCCGTTGCGTCATAGCGCATGCCGATGACGGCGTTCGCGCCGTGCTCGCTGGCATGCTGGAGCATCAGTTCCAGCGCTTCTTCCCGCGTTTTTTCGCACATTTCCTCGAAGATCGTGATATTTCCCCCGACGATCGTCTGCAGCGAAGCTCCCAGATTTCCCAGCACGCTGCGCGAGCGAACCGTTACGCCGCGGACCAGGCCGAAATTCTTGACCACGCGATATCCCGGCAAATCGAACGCTGTCGTCACCATATTTGGATTCACACCCACATTCATTGGCTTCTCCCGGTAAGGCGCATGTGTTTGTTCACGGCACGCCGGAGAATAGCACAGCAGGATTCGGCGGCGGCCCGTTCTGTCCGGACGTCCGGCGCGTGCAGCCCATCTTCGCACGCGCATGGCACGCTCTCATGGCGGCTTCGCCCGCCGCATGTTAATATAAAGATGCGTTTGTTGCTCCTGGATACCCCTTCTGGTGCGGTCTGCTCGGGATTCGATCAGGGATGCAAGACCGCGTTTCTAACCCTTTTTTGGTTGCTACCCAATGACGAAAGACATTCGCAATATCGCTATCATTGCACACGTGGACCACGGCAAGACGACGCTGGTGGACGCGATGCTGCGCCAGAGCGGCATTTTCCGCGCCAATCAGGAATTGGTTGAGCGCGTGATGGATTCGAACGACCTGGAGCGCGAACGCGGCATCACCATCCTCGCGAAGAACACGGAAATTGAATATCGCGGCACGAAAATCAATATCGTGGACACTCCCGGCCACAGTGATTTCGGCGGAGAAGTCGAACGCGCGCTGCGCATGGTGGATGGCGTGCTCGTGCTGGTGGACGCCAGCGAAGGCCCCCTGCCGCAAACTCGTTACGTCCTGCAAAAAGCGCTGGCGGCGAAGCTGCCTCCCATCATGGTGCTGAATAAAATTGACCGGCCAGACGCGCGTCCGGCGGCTGTGCTGGACGAAATCTACGACCTTTTTATTGATCTCGATGCCACCGAGGATCAGCTCGATTTCCCGGTGATATACACCAACGCGAAGACCGGCGTTGCTCACCTGAAAGTCGGTGACGACTCCACCACGCTGCAGCCGTTGTTCGAGCAAATCGTGAAGTCCATTCCGCCGCCCTCGGGCGATCCCGCGTCCACGCTGCAGATTCAGGTAACCAACCTCGATTACAGCGATTTTCTGGGACGCATCGCCATCGCGCGCGTATTTGAAGGGACCTTGCAGCGCGGCACGGAAGTGGGAATCGTAAAATTGAATGGCACCGTGCAGCCCACAAAAATTACCAAGCTCTTCACCTTCCGCGGCCTGGAGCGTGACGAAGCCGAGCAAGTGACTGCCGGAGACATTGTCGCCATCGCCGGCGTCGAGGGCATACAAATCGGCGAGAGCATCACGGACCTCGCCAATCCGGCGCCGCTGGAACCGCTCACGATTGACGAGCCCACGCTGACGATGGTTTTCACCATCAATACCTCTCCTTTCGCCGGCCGCGAAGGCCAGTACGTGACCTCTCGCGACATTCGCGCGCGCCTCGAAAAGGAATTGCTCACCAACGTTTCGCTGCGCGTGGAAGATACCGGAACCACGGACGCGTTTCGCGTCCTGGGCCGCGGCGAATTGCAACTGGCGATCCTGATCGAAACGATGCGCCGCGAAGGCTACGAACTCATGGTCGGCAAGCCGGAAATCGTGGTGCGCACCGAAAACGGCCGCCGCACCGAGCCGCTCGAACTGCTGGTGGTGGATTGTCCGGAAAATTTCATCGGCATCGTGATGGAGCTGCTCGGATCGCGCCGCGGCGAAATGAAAAAAATGGTGAATCACAATTCCGGCCGCGTGCGCATGGAATTCAGCATCCCTTCCCGCGGGCTGATCGGATTGCGCAGCCAATTGATGACCGATACGCGCGGGACGGCGCTGATCCATTCCTTGCTGGAGGGCTGGACGGACTATGCAGGCGACATGGCCATGCGCCTGACCGGTGCGCTGGTGTGTGACCGGGCAGGCGTTTCCACCGCCTACGCTATCTGGGGCATTCAGGAACGCGGCGAAATGTTCGTGGGCCCTGCGATCGAAGTTTACGAAGGAATGATCGTCGGAGAGAATTCGCGCGAAGACGATATGAACGTCAACATCACGCGCGAAAAGAAGCAAACGAACATGCGCTCCTCGTCAGCCGATGAAGCCATCCGCCTGATCCCTCCGCGCGACATGACGCTTGAAAAGGCCATCGAGTTCATCGCGGACGATGAATTCGTCGAAGTTACCCCGAAATCAATTCGCCTGCGCAAAAAAGTTCTGGACGCGAAGAAACGCCCGAAACGCTGGCAGGAAATCCGCGCCAGCGCCGAATCGGCCTCCTGAGTTCGCCCTTCGGTCGCGCTCACCGGACCGGTTCCTTGGCGTCGAATTTGTTAGGCCCCGCGAACGAAGCGCGCGTTTCAGGCGAACCTGCAGCGGTCGAGGCGCCTTGAGGCGCAATGTCCCGAGCGAAAGTGGTGCGAATCGCCGCCTTGTCATAATGTCCGATACCGGGACGAATGATTCCCACGACCGGGCAAAATGGGCGCGTAACGGTCTTGCAATATCGTTCCAAATGGCACAATGTAAACAACTTAACAGCCGCTTAACACCGGAATCTGATTTGCGATACATATTGCTGAGGTTAGTCCGTGGATATTGTTCGTCCAGAAGTTAAACGCAAGAAAAAGATCCGCCGGATCATGTATATCGCTGCGGCGGTGGTGCTCATTCCACTCGTGACCTATGCGCTCTCGCGGCTCAAGCCCGCTGCGCCCAGCGTTGATAGCGGCACCATCTGGACCGGCACGGTTAAGCGCGGACCCATGCTTCGCGAAGTGCGCGGCTTGGGAACCTTGGTCCCGGAAACCATCCGCTTGATTCCGGCCGCCACCGACGGCCAGGTTCAGCAACGCTACCTTCTTCCTGGCACTCCTGTTAAGGCGAACACCGTCATCCTCGACTTGAGCAATCCGCAGTTGCAGCAAGAGGAACTGGATGCCGAGTATCAGTTGAAGGGCGCGCAGGCAGCCTACGATCAGACCAAAGCTCAGCTTCAGAACCAGCTGATGGATAAGCGCACTCTCGCCGCCAGCGTTTCTTCGCAATATCGCACCGCGGAAATGGTACGGCAGACCAAGGAACAATTGGGCGCGAACGGCCTGGCGCCGGAATTGGACGTGAAGACCGCGCAAGTGCAAGCTGAAGAACTGGCCAAAGAAAACGATCTGGCCCAGAAAGAAGTGGAAACATTTCAAAATTCCATCTCGGCGCAGCTGGCGGTTCAGGAAGCCACCGTGGACGAAAAGCGCGCCATGTACGCGCTGAAGAAAACGCAAGTGGATGAGTTGCACATCCGGCCTGGAATTGACGGCATGTTGCAGGAACTGGACGTGGAAGTCGGGCAGAAGGTCACCATGGGCACCGTGCTGGCGCGCGTGGCGCAGCCGAGCCATTTGAAAGCGCAGCTGAAAATCGCGGAGACCCAGGCGAAGGACGTCCTCATCGGCCAGCAAGCATCCGTGGACACGCACAACGGAATCATTCCAGGGCACGTTACGCGCATTGATCCCGCCGTAGTGAATGGAACGGTCACCGTGGATGTTGGTTTGGATGGCCCGTTGCCCGCCGGCGCACGGCCGGATCTGAGCGTCGAAGGCACCGTGGAAATTGAACGTCTTGCGGACGTGCTGTACGTGGAGCGCCCGGTTCACGGAGAGGCCAATAGCACCGTCGGCCTCTTCAAGCTGACGGACGACGGCAAGGAAGCCTCCCGTGTACAGGTGCAGTTGGGCCGCTCGTCGGTAAATACGGTGGAAATTCTGAAAGGCCTGCAGGTCGGGGACAAAGTGATCCTCTCCGATATGTCGGCTTGGGACAATTACGACCGCGTGGAATTGAAATAACCAAGGGAACTTTTTCGGGCGCGGCGCTCGTATCTATATTCAGCAGACAGATTCGAAGGAGCGAAGAATGAACACCACGGAACAAGGACTGATTCGGCTCGAGGGCGTGACCAAGGTCTTCTACACTGACGAAGTTGAAACGCACGCCCTTAGCGGCGTCCATCTGGAGATCAAGAATGGGGAGTTCCTCTCCATCGCCGGCCCTTCCGGATGCGGCAAATCCACGCTGCTTTCGATTCTCGGTTTGCTGGATTCGCCCACCGAAGGCAACTATTGGATCAATACGCAGGCAGTGGCCAATCTATCGCTCTCCGATCGTACGCGCATTCGCAACCGCGAAATCGGCTTCATCTTTCAAGCCTTCAATTTGATTGGCGACCTCACCGTCTTTGAAAACGTGGAGCTCCCGCTCACTTACCGCAGCATGGCCGCGGCCGAGCGCAAGAAGCGCGTGCAGGAAGTTCTGGAGCGCGTGGGCATGGCTCATCGCATGAAGCATTACCCGTCGCAACTTTCCGGCGGTCAGCAACAGCGCGTCGCTGTGGCGCGCGCACTCGTGGGGTCCCCTTCCATCCTGCTGGCCGACGAGCCGACTGGAAACTTGGACTCGAAAAATAGCGAAGCTGTCGTGGACTTGCTCCGACAACTGCATCGCGAGGGCGCTACGATCTGCATGGTTACTCACGACCCGCGTTACGCCAGCATCGCGGACCGGACCATTCACCTCTTCGACGGACGCATAGTCGAGGAGACCCTGGGCACGCGCACGGCAACCGTCTAGACGGCTTCTGAAAATTTAATAAGGCCCAGCGTCCGAATGTAGCTATTCGGCGCCGCGGTATCCGTGTGTTTGGAGGCGTTTATAGAAATGGAAACGCTGATTCAAGACCTCAAATATGCAGTGCGTATGCTGATGAAAAGTCCCAGTTTCACCGCGATTGCTGTGCTCACCCTGGCTCTAGGCATCGGCGCAAATACCGCGCTCTTTTCCGTCGTCAATGGCGTGCTTCTCAGGCCGCTTCCCTATCGGCAGCCCGATAGGCTCGTCGTTCTATCTGAAAAAACAGCTTCGTTCGACAGCTCGTCTATCTCTTATCCGAACTTTCTGGATTGGCAGCGCAGTAATACGACCTTCTCCTCGCTGGCGGCCTATCGCAGCGACGATTTCAGCATCCTCGGCAACGGCGAAGCCGAACGCGTGCGCGTCGGCATGATTTCCGCGGGCTTCTTCGAAACTCTAGGCGTGAATCCGTTGCTCGGCCGCCTCTTTAATGCCGACGAAGATCGCCTCGGTGCCGCCCCGGTCGCTCTGGTGACTGCCGGCCTGTGGGAGCGCAAGTTCGGCTCCGCGCCGGACATCATCGGAAAACGAGTCACCATGAACGGCACCGGCTATACGGTGGTTGGCGTGGTGCCTGCGAGCTTCCAGCTGGAATCCACAAATCTCGGGATCAAAGATGTGTTTGTTCCCATCGGACAGTTCAAAGATCCGCTCTTTCACGACCGCGATGTGCACGACGGGATGCGCGCGCTCGGCCGCCTGAAACCCGGCGTGACGCTTGCGGCGGCGCAGGCGAACATGGATCAGATTGCAGATAATCTTGCCCAGACCTATCCCGATGCCGACAAGGGTGCGGGGATCGGCATCGTGCCGCTCAAGAAGGACATCGTCGGAGACGTCGAGCCGTTCTTGCTGGTGTTGCTGGGCGCCGTTGGTTTTGTGCTGCTCATCGCCTGCGTCAATGTGGCCAACCTGCAGCTCGCTCGCTCAACAACCCGGGGGCGAGAATTTGCAATCCGCTCCGCTCTGGGAGCGAGCCAGTTGCGCGTCATTCGCCAACTGCTCACGGAGAGCATTCTGCTGGGGTTGGGCGGCGGCGCGCTCGGCTTGTGGCTTGCCGCCTGGGGCACCAAGGCCGCGCTGCGCACACTGCCGGAAACTCTGCCGCGCGCGCAAGACGTGGGTCTGGACGGACGCGTTTTAGTTTTCACATTGCTCGCCTCCGTGGTGGCCGGCGTGATTTTTGGTTTGGCGCCGGCGCTCAAGACTTCTCGCCCTAACCTGCAGGAAACGCTGAAAGAAAGCGGCCGCGGAAGCAGCGGCGCGAAGCATCGCGCACAGGGCGTTTTCGTCGTGATCGAAATGGCCATGGCCTTGATTCTTCTAATCGGCGCCGGCTTGATGATCCGCAGCCTGGTGGATCTCTGGAGCGTCAATCCCGGGTTCAATTCCCGCGGCGTTCTGACGTTCGCGGTTACCATGTCGCCTTCTCTCGGCGCGAATGCGGCGACCAGCCGCACTGCGATTCGGCAGTTGGACGACACCTTGCGGAATATCCCCGGTGTCGAAGCCCTCTCCTCGACCGGCGGTGCATTGCCGATGAACGGCGACGATGAATTCCCTTTTTGGTTGGACGGCCAGCCCAAGCCGGCCAATGAAAGCCAAATGTACCAGTCGCTTGTTTACCTCACCGATCCTGGATATTTGCAGGCGATGGAAATTCCCCTGCACCGCGGGCGCTTTTTCACCTCGGCCGATAACGAGCATTCGCCCGCGGTGGTGGTGATAGATGAAAGCTTCGCGCGCGAATATTTTCCGAATGAAGACCCCATCGGCAAACGAATTCACGTGGGAATTATGGACACCGCGCCCGAAATTGTCGGCGTCGTCGGCCATGTGAAACATTGGGGACTGGACGTAGATGGCGATGCCAAGCATCCGATCATCGCGCAAGCGTACATTCCCTTCATGCAAATCCCGGACAAGTTTTGGAGCGGACCGCCGCAAACCGAAGTGGTCTTGCGGACCCAGGGTTCTCCGGCCGCCATGGTCCCGGCAGTTCGCGAGGCCATCGAGAAATTGAATGGCGAAAATGTGATCTTCGAAACCAAATCTTTGGAAAAAATCGTGGCGGATTCCCTGGCAGCGCGGCAGTTCTCGATGATCTTGCTCAGCGTCTTCGCCGCGCTCGCGCTGTTGCTATCGAGCATCGGCATTTACGGCGTGATTTCTTACGTAGTGGGCCAGCGCACCCACGAAATCGGTATTCGCATCGCGCTCGGCGCGCAACGCAGCGATGTTTTGCGATTGATGTTGGGCGAAGGGATGAAGATGGCGCTCGTCGGCGTCGCTATCGGCGCCGTCGTAGCTCTTGGACTCACGCACCTCATGGTCAAAATGCTGTTCGGCGTCAGCGCCACCGACCCCCTGACGTTCGCTGCTGTATCGGTCGTTCTCAGCGCCGTCGCGCTCGTGGCGTGTTACGTTCCGGCGCGCCGCGCGATGCGCGTGGATCCCATAGTCGCTCTGCGCTACGAATAAAGAGGAGCCCGCGAATGGGGAACTTGCTGCAAGACGTTCGTTACGGCCTGCGCACCCTGGCAAAAACCCCCGCTTTCACTCTGATCGCCGTGCTCACTCTGGCGCTCGGCATAGGCGCCAACGCCGCAATTTTTTCGCTCACTGATCAAGTGCTGCTGCGCTTGCTTCCTGTCGCGCGCCCGCAGGAACTCGTCGTCCTTCACTCGCCGGGAAAAACTCACGGACGCACGTGGAACGATATTGAGGGCGGACAGTCCTTCTCCTATCCGATGTACAAGGATCTGCGCGACCGCAACGAAGTATTTGCGGGCGTGCTGGCCCGTTTTCACGTGCAAGTAAGTGTCGCCGGACAGGGAACGTCCCAACTCGCCGAAGGCGAACTCGTCAGCGGCAATTATTTCCGGGTGCTGGGCGTGCGGCCGGCACTGGGGCGCGTCTTTAGTCCGCAAGACGAAACCGCGGCGGGTGCGAATCCCGTCACGGTGCTCAGCTACGGCTACTGGACGCGCCATTTCGGCAGCGATCCAAACATCCTCAATAAGCAGCTCGCCGTGAATGGCAATTCTCTCACCGTCGTCGGCGTCGCCCGCTCTGGCTTCGCGGGCGTGCAAGTCGGTCAGGTTCCCGACCTATTCATTCCAATAACGATGAAAGCGCTGATGACTCCGAACTGGGACGGGCTCACCGACCGCAACGATCACTGGGTGACCATGCTGGCCAGGCTCAAGCCGGGTATCTCCGCCCCGAAAGCAGAAGCTGGTCTCGCTCCTCTTTATCGTGCGCTGATGGAGAGCGACGCTGCCGCCTTGAAGCTCTCGTCCAGAGATCGGCAGGAATTCGTCAATCGGAAACTTCTCCTGGACACTGGATCTCATGGCCGGCCCGTCCTGCAGCACGATGCCAAGGAACCGCTGCTCGTGCTGATGGGGATGGTGGGTTTGGTGCTGCTGATCGCCTGCGCTAATCTGGCCGGCCTGTTGATCGCCCGCGGCGAAGGACGCCAACGCGAAATCGCCTTGCGTCTGGCGCTCGGCGCCGGACGCGCACGGCTGGTGCGCCAGCTGATGACGGAAAGTTTATTGCTCGCGATTGCGGGTGGCGCCGCCGGCTTGGCGCTCGCGTCGTGGACCTTGAACCTGATCGTTAGCTCCATTCCCGATAGCGAGGGAGCCTCCGGGCTTACCTCTCAGCTCGATTACCGCGTCCTGCTTTTTGCCTGTGCGATTTCGCTTATTACCGGAGTGCTGTTCGGACTCGCGCCCGCGATCCGCGCCACCCGCGCGGATTTGCAGAGCGTCCTGAAAGACCAGGGCGCCAACGTTTCCGGTGGAAAAGCGAACGTGCGCGTGCGCAAATCCCTAATGGTCTCGCAAATTGCGCTGACGGCCGTGTTGCTCGCCGCCGCGGGTCTTTTCGCGCACAGCTTGCTGAATTTGCGGGGCCAGGACCTCGGCGTGCGCCCCGACCACGTGCTGGAGTTTTCGCTCTCTCCGGAATTGAACCGTTATACGCCCGCGCAGACGATCTTGCTCGCCGATCGCATACGAAAAGGCATCGAGCCGCTGCCGGGAGTCCGTTCGGTGAGTCAATCGGAAATCCCCATGCTGGCCAATAGCAATTCGTCCTCGAACATCACGGCCGAAGGATATAACGCCCAGGAAGACGAAAACATGGACGTGGATCACAACGCTGTGGGTCCGAACTTCCTGGCGACCCTGGGGATTCCGCTGTTGAACGGGCGCGAATTTTCCGAAGCCGATACCAGCACGTCGCCCAAAGTCGCGATCGTCAACGAAGCGATGGCTCGCCGTTTTTACGCGGGGCGTAATCCCGTCGGCCTGCATTTCGGCTTCGGCGGCGGCAAGGGCACCAAGATAGACATAGAAATCGTAGGCGTCGTGAAAGACAGCAAGAATACCGGCGTTCGCCAGACGGTTCACCCATTCGTCTTCTTGCCCTATTCACAGAGCGAGCAGGCGGGGAACGCCACCTTCTACGTGCGCACCAATCAGGATCCGGCAGCCCTCACCGTCAGCGTGCGCAATCTTGTCGAGGGTCTCGATAGCAATCTCCCAATTTATGACGTGCGAACCTTGACCGCGCAGGTGGACGACATCATGTTCACCGATCGCCTGGTAACCGTCTTTTCGCTCGCACTCGGCATGCTCGCTTCGCTTTTGGCTGCCGTGGGACTTTACGGCGTGATGGCGTACGTGGTCGCCCGCCGCACGCGCGAGATTGGCATTCGCATGGCGTTGGGAGCCACGCAGAAAGGCGTGGCGTGGATGATTTTGCGCGAAATCCTGGGAATGTTGGCCGCGGGTTTGGCGGTGGGCCTCATCGCCGCATACGCAGTGGGCCGATTGATTGAATCGCAATTGTTCGGTGTGAAGGCCAGCGACCCCTTGGTCTTCGTCATCGCCGCGGTCTTGCTCGTCGCGGTAGCCTTGCTGGCCGGCTGGCTGCCGTCCCGCAAAGCCGCTGGCGTGGACCCCATGGTCGCGTTGCGTTACGAGTGACAACCAAATTTCCAGAGCTGCCAGAAGCTTTTGATCAGAGGCGATTGTTGACGGGTAGTGGTTGACCGGTGATGCGGGAGGCGCTTTCTCGCCCTTTGACCGCACGAATCACCGATCACCACTCACGAATCACGGAGTGAAGAAAATGGAAACTCTGCTGCAGGACATTCGTTACGGCATCCGCATGCTCGCGAAGAATCCCGGATTCATGATCGTCTCGATCATCACCCTCGCGCTCGGCATCGGCGTGAACACCGCCATATTCAGCATGGTGGATGCGTTTCTCCTGCGCCCCTTGCCCGTGCGCGATCCCGGGCAAATCACCGTCCTCGCTTATCAACAGCAACACCAGGGCACTCAGGCGCAATTTTCCGTGGCCGACTATCGCGACATCCGGAATCAAACGTCCGGCGTATTTTCCGACGTGCTTGCCTACCAGTTCGGGATGGACGGCCTGAGTGTGGACGGCAAAGCCGACCGCATCATGACCAACTACGTGACCGGAAATTTTTTCTCCGCGCTTGGAATTAAGCCCGCGCTGGGTCGCTTCATCCTGCCGTCCGAGGGTGACGTTCTAAACGCCGACCCTGTAATGGTTCTCTCTTATTCCTACTGGCAAACTCATTTCGGCGGCGATCCGCAAATCATTGGAAGGAAAGTGTCTGTAGACGGCCATCCAATCACAATCATCGGCATTGCTCCGAGAGGCTTTGTGGGCGTGTATCCGATCATAAAAGCCGAGGGCTATCTGCCGCTCGGCATGATTTCGATCGAAAGCCAGCCCGCTGACTTCATGACCAACCGCGAGATACGCGGCATGCCAGTCCTCGCTCGGCTGCGGTCCACCGCCACGTTGGCGCAGGCGCAAGCCGCCCTGGCAGTCGTCTCGCAGCGTTTATCGCAAGACCATCCTGATGCCGACAAGGAGTTAAGCCTGCAGGCCTATCCGGAGGTGCGCGCGCGGCCCAACCCTGACCCGCACAACACCGTGCTAACGGTTGGCGGACTCTTCCTCGGGCTCGCAGGCATGGTGCTGCTGCTCGCTTGCGTGAACGTCGCCAATATTCTGCTGGTGCGCGCCACCGTGCGCGAACGTGAAATGGCCATTCGCGCCGCTCTGGGCGCCGCGCGAATCCGGCTGATCCGCCAATTGCTGACGGAAAGCATCGTGCTGGCTTTGCTGGGAGGTCTAGCCGGTATTCTTCTCGGCTTCTGGGGAAGTTCCGCCATCGCTTCGATAAACATTAAGACGGATCTGCCCGTCAATTTTGATTTTGGTTTCGACTGGCGCGTGTTTGCGTATGCCACGGCTGCAGCGCTGGTCACCGGCATTGTAGTGGGCATTGTGCCGGCCATCCGCGCCTCGCGTGGAAATCTCAGCGCGATTCTGCACGAAGGCGGCCGCGGCGTGGTCGGAGGCAAAAACCGTTTGCGCACCGCGCTGGTGGTGGCCCAGGTGGCCGGTTCGCTGATGCTGCTGATCATCGCGGGTCTTTTTACGCGCAGCCTGAGCGAAGCACAACGCACCAATCTGGGATTCGATCCCAACCACGTCCTGAATATGGGGATGGATCCCAACGAAATTGGCTACAATCAGGCGCAGACTCGCGATTTTTATAAGAATCTCTTGGCCCGCGTACGGACGTTGCCGGGTGTGGTATCGGCTTCCGTGGCCGGCGCCACGCCGATGGGATACTACAATAATGGCGATAACGTTGCGGTCGAAGGATATCAGCAGCCTCCAGGGCAGCCCCCGCCGGCTTCGTTGTACGCCACAATTTCCGGTGATTATTTCCAGACGATGGGAATTCCTTTGCTCCAAGGGCGGAATTTCACGGATGCCGATGATGAGCAAGCCCAATACGTCGCCATCATAAGCAAGGAAATGGCCAGGAAGTTTTGGCCCAGCACGGATCCGATCGGCCATCAGTTCAAAATGGCCACGGACGACAAGCATTCCATCGTGGTGGTGGGCATCGCGGGAGACGCGCGGTTTCAGGGCGTCACCGGCCAGATGAATCCGATGTTTTATATCCCATTCGCCCAACACCAGGCTGGAAACTCGCTCCAGTTTGTGCAACTTCGCGCCGCCGGCAACCCGGAAACAATGATTCCGGAAATTGAGCGTGCGATCGAGTCGCTCGCGCCGCAGCTTCCGTTGTTCGACGTGCAGTCCATGAACCAGGCGCTCGATACGCTCAATGGAATGTTGTTTTACAAGATCGGAGCGGCGCTTGCGGCTGTGCTGGGCGGGCTCGGCCTGATTCTCGCGATCGTCGGCGTCTACGGAGTGGTTTCCTACGCCGCCAGCCAGAAAACGCACGAAATTGGAGTGCGCATGGCGCTGGGCGCGCAACCGCTGGACATCCTGAGTTTGATCTTTCGCGAAGGATTTCTGATTGTCGCGGCCGGCCTGGTCGTGGGAATTGCCGGCGCCCTCGCGGTAGGCCGCGTCGTCGCCAGTTTCCTCACCGTGAGCGCGCGAGACCCCGTCACCTACGTCGTTGTCACGGGCGTGCTCACGGCAGTGGCGCTCGCCGCCTGCCTGATTCCAGCGCGCCGCGCCATGCGCGTGGACCCGATGGTCGCACTGCGATACGAATAGTTAGTGACGGTCCTGAGTTTCGTAGGACGCTAAATCGCCGCGGCGAAAGCCCGTGGCGCGCCACGAAGCTTTTGTCAGTTGTCACTCAGCACTGCCTCACGGAGGCTGCCATGGGAGCGCTACTGCAAGACCTGCGTTACGGTTTCCGCATGTTGGCGAAAAGCCCCGGATTCACCGCCATCGCCGTCATCACCCTGGCGCTGGGGATCGGCGCGAACACCGCGATTTTCTCCGTGATCAATTCCGCGCTGCTGCGCCCTCTGCCGTTTCACGAGCCCGCGCGCCTGGTGGCGCTATGGGAAACGGAAAGTGCCCCGGGCAATTTTCCGCTGAGCGGCCGGGATTATCTGGACTGGCAAGCACAGAGCCGCACGCTGCAATCCACGGCTCTCTATTCCTGGGAGCGCTCTTTCAGCGCGAGCGGCGCTGGTCGGCCCGAGGGCGCCACGGTGATCCGCACGCAGGCGAATTTTTTCTCCGTGCTCGGCGCTGCGCCGAAAATCGGGCGCGCGTTCGATACCGGTGAAGACCAGGCAGGTAAAAATCACGTCGCCATTCTGAGCAATGCTTTTTGGCAGCGGCATTTTGGCGGCCGCACGGACGCCATCGGCAAGACCATCGAGCTCAATGAAGAGCCCTACTCCGTCATCGGCGTTATGCCCGCCTGGTTCAATTTTCCAAGCGCCACCGAGATTTGGATTCCGATGGATATGGCCTCACAAGAGCTCGGCTCCCGCGGATCACATGGCTTTCGCGGAATCGGAAGACTCCAGCCCGGGATCACCGTTGGTCAGGCGCAAGCGGAACTCTCCGGCATCGCCAAGCAATTGGGAAAGCAATATCCCACTTCCAATAACGATATTGGAGCCGTAGTGGTGTCTCTCAAAGAGGAGCTTACGGGCGACTCCCGGCCCAGTCTTCTGATTCTGCTCGGTGCTGTAGCGTTGGTGCTGCTGGTAGCCTGCGCCAATGTGGCCAACCTCATGCTCGCGCGCGCCACCAGTCGTCAACGCGAAATCGCCGTGCGCGCCGCGATGGGAGCCGGCAGGTGGCGTCTGGCTCGCCAATTACTCACGGAAAGCATCATGCTTTCTTTCGCGGGAGCCGCGCTCGGCCTGCTGGGAGCGATGTGGGCGGTGTCATTATTGCAGTCCACGGAGAGACTGCCGATCCCGCGAGCAAATCCCGTCGAGGTGGACCTGCGCGTCCTCCTTTTCACGATTGGCGTCAGTTTCCTGATTGGCGCGCTCTTTGGGCTCGCGCCGGCGATGCAATCTTTCCACCTGAATCTGAGCGACGAATTGAAGTCGAGCGCCCAGGCAGTGGTCAGTCCCTCCGGAACGCGCCGCGTATTGCGCGATGCGCTCGTCGTGAGCGAAATTGCCGCGTCGCTCGCATTGCTGGTGGGCGCCGGACTCTTGCTGCGCAGTTTCTCACGGCTGCGCGATTCCGAAATCGGCGTGCAAACCAACAACGTCATCACCATGGGAATCGTTCTGCCCGGCGCGAAGTACACCACGCTCGCCGCGCGCCGCCAATTCTTTGACCAACTCATTGAACGGATTGATCACGAACCGGGCGTCCAAACCGCCGCCGTCTCGACGGAAATTCCCCTCGAAGGCGGCAACAACGGGTACATCACGTTAGACGGCCGAACCGATCCGGCCCTCGCCAACCAGCTCGTTGAGTGGGACAACATCAGTCCCGACTATTTTCGCGCCTTCGGCATACCCTTGATTCAGGGCCGCACCTTCACGCCGGAAGATCTGGATCGCACTGCAGCGGTGAACTTGAAGCTCGGTGAACTTGTGAAGGCAGATCCGACGCTGAAAAACATTCCGCCGGATCTCAGTTTTGTAGCCGTCATCAATCGCAAGATGGCGCAAATGTATTGGCACGATTCTGACGCGGTCGGAAAAGTATTTAAAGCCAGCGGTGTCCCGGTCACCGTGATTGGGGTGGTCGGCGACGCGAAGGAGTGGGACATTCGCCACGACGTCGTCCCGCAAGCATATTTTCCGCTCACAGCCGCGCTCGATAGCGAAGGATTCGGTGCGCGCCTGACGGTGAAGACCGCCGTCGCTCCGCGTAGCGTGCTGGGAAGCATCCGCTCCGACGTCCAATCCCTCGATACCGGCTTGGCTGTGTTTCGTCCTCGTACCATGGACGAAGTGGTTGCCGATGCCATGCAAGACATCAGCGCGCAGACTCTTCTTCTCGGAATTTTCGCCGGGCTCGCGTTGCTTTTGGCCGCCGTCGGAATTTACGGCGTGATGGCGTACGTGGTTACCCAACGCACGCACGAAATCGGCGTTCGCGTGGCTCTCGGTGCGCAGAAAGGCGACGTGCTGAGGCTGGTTCTGGGCCAGGGCTCCAGGTTGACGCTGCTTGGCGTGGGGATCGGCATGGCTGCCGCGCTCGCGCTCACTCAATTGATGCGCAAGCTGCTTTTCGGCGTCAGCGCCACGGATCCGCTCACTTTCGTCGGAGTTGCGCTGTTGCTGGCATTTGTCGCGTTATCCGCTTGCTACATCCCGGCCCGCCGCGCGTCGCGCGTGGACCCCATGGTCGCGCTGCGTTACGAATAACCCGTGACCGATGCCGCCGCTCCCGCCGAAACGGGGAAGGGCCGCGCCATAACTTCAAGTTGGATCTTCGTAGTCCAAAAACAGCCGAAAGTTGCGACTGTCCGAAATCGCGACAATCTTTCCCGTAACTGGTCATACCGAGCGTCTGAGACCATCCCCGACTTCTGTAACACACTGTAAATGCTATCTTTAGATTAACATCGCGCTGGAATCCCACCTGCCCATATTCGGGAGACTCCTGAACGGCATGCTGGCCGCGCCAAAGTCGAAAGGGGCTCAAGCAATGCGCACTATGGCTATTGAATCCGCCACCGAACTCGCCGCAACCCAGCCACGGGTGCTCATCGCCGATGACCAGCCGGACGTGCTCGAGGCACTGCGGCTGCTCCTTAAAGGGCACGGCTACGTGACCGAATCGGTGACGTCGCCCGCGGCCTTGTTCGATGCCGTCGCCCAAAAGGAATTCGATTTGATCCTGATGGATCTGAATTATGCGCGCGATACCACCTCAGGCCGCGAGGGCCTCGACCTGCTCGCTCGATTGAAGGCCGCCGAAAACGCCCCTCCGATAGTGGTCATGACTGGCTGGGCCACGGTCGGTCTCGCCGTCGAAGCCATGCAACAGGGTATTGGCGACTTCGTCGAAAAGCCCTGGGTCAATTCGCGGCTGCTCGAGATTTTGCAAAAACAGCTGCAGATCGGCCGCGACCGTCGCGAAGCGCGCCAGCAGGCGGCCGCGGACACCCGCGCGCACGATCGCGAAATCGCGGAGGCTCGCTCGATACAGCAGGGATTTCTGCCCAAGGAAATTCCCCAGCTGGCCGGATACGAAATCGCCGGCGCATGGCAACCCGCTCGAATCGTCGGAGGCGACTACTACGATGTTCTCCCATTCGGGAGAGATACCCTGGGGATTTGCGTCGGTGACGTGGCCGGCAAGGGCCTGCCGGCGGCCCTGCTGATGTCCAACCTGCAGGCTGCCTTCCGCGGATTCGCCTCGCCGGCGATGTCTCCGGAAACTCTTTGCGACAAGCTGAATTCGCTGATCTGTCGCAATATCGCGAGCGACCGCTTCATCACCTTTTTCTACGCACAGCTCGATGGCGCGACGCGGCAGCTGCGTTACACCAACGCGGGACACAACGCCCCTATCGTCGTCCGCAAGGATGGCACGCATGACCGCCTGCGCGAAGGTGGCGGCATTCTCGGCGTGTTCCCCGTCCAGGCGTTTGACGTGGGCACCTACGAACTTGCATCCGGCGATCGCGTGTTGCTCTTCACCGACGGGGTCACGGAAGCGTGCGACACCGACGGCGAAGAATTCGGCGAGACACGATTGTTGCATCTGCTCGAGGAAAATCGCGAACTATCCGCGGAGAATTTGCAAAGAAAGATTTTGAGTGTCGTCGCTGAGTTTTGCCACGGCCATTGGCAGGACGACGCGACGCTTATCGCTATCGCCGTGGCGTAATCGTCGCGGCCTGGTGAAGGAACGGAACGCAAATGGAATCGCTGCTGCAAGACCTGCGCTTCGGCGTCCGGACGCTTCTGAAAAATCCCGGCTTCACTGCCATTGCCGTGCTCACTCTTTCGCTCGGCATCGGCGGAAATGCCACCGTTTTTAGTTGGATCCGCGCCGTTCTCGTGAATCCGCTCCCCGGAGTTGAACACTCCAGCCAATGGCTCGCGGTCGAAACCCTTGCGCCCAATGGCGTGTATCGCACCAGTTCGTACCCGGACTACCGCGACTTTCGCGATCAGAATCACGTGTTCTCCTCAATGATCGGGTTCGAACTGGTCGGCGTGGATATGAGCATACGCAATCAGGCGCCCCCTGAGCGTGTCTGGGGGCTCATCGTTACAGAGAACTACTTCGACGCTTTGGGCGTGCCCGCGGCGATGGGCCGGACCTTCCACTCGGAGCCGAGCCAAGCGGTGAATTCCGATCCCTACATCGTTCTTGGCTACGGTTTGTGGCAACGGCTCTTTGGTTCCGATCGCAACGTTGCCGGCCGCACGGTTCACATCAATGGACACCCCTTCACCGTCATCGGCGTAGCGCCTCGCAGCTTTTACGGGACAATCGTCGGCGTTGACGCGCAGTATTTCGTTCCGATGATGATGCAGCCCGTCGTGCTGCCAGGCGAAGACCTCGAACAGCGCGCGCCGACGTTCGTGCATATCATGGGCCGCCTGCGTCCGGATACCACCGTCGCGCAAGCCCAGGCGGAGATGAGCGCGATCGCCGAGCATCTCCAGAAGGAATATCCCAATCCCAATACGGCTGAAGGCGTGGGCGTTTACGTCGCACCGGTGTGGAAGGCGCATTACGGCGTGCAGGACTTTCTGCGCAGCGTTCTCGCGTTTCTGATGATCGTTGCCGTGCTGGTCCTGCTGATCGCTTGCGTCAACGTGGCCAATCTGCTCCTCGCTCGCGCCACCGTCCGTGAAAAAGAGATGGCCGTGCGCGCCGCGCTCGGGGCGAGCTCGCGTCGCCTGATCCACCAGCTGATGGTGGAGAGCCTGCTGCTGGCTTTCGCGGGCGGCCTCGGCGGTATTTTTCTCGCGCTTTGGGGCGTCAATCTTCTGGGGGCTTTCTTGCCGCCGGCGCATCTGCCGATTGCGCTCGGAGTGAGCGTTGACGGCTCCGTCCTGGCGTTCACGCTGATTCTTTCTCTCGTCACCGGTCTTGTGTTCGGACTGGCTCCCGCGTGGCAAATCTCGCGCGCCAGCCTGAATGACTCGCTGAAATCTTCCGCCCGCACCGCCGGCTCGAGCGCTGGGGGCCACCAACTGCGCGATGTCTTGGTGGTCTCAGAAATGGTGCTCGCCACGGTGCTGCTGGTTGCCGCCGGACTTTTGCTGCGCAGCCTGCACCAGGCCGAAGCCACGGGCCCGGGCTTCAACACCGATCACATGACGCTTGCCGCTTTCGACCTGCGCGGTAGCGGCTATTCCGATGACCGCGCAATCGAATTCTATGATCATCTGCTCGCGCAGCTTCGCGCGAATCCCGCCGTCGAATCCGTCAGCTTGGAGCGTTTCGTTCCGCTCTGGTTCACGGGCCGCGGCTACTCCAGCGCTAAAATCGAAAATTACACGCCCAAGCCAGATGAGGATATGGGCATAGACTTCAACGTCGTCGGCCCCGACTATTTTCGCGTCGCGCAGATTCCGCTCGTTTCCGGGCGGGATTTCGCGGAGCAGGATCGCGAAGGCGCCCCCAAGGTCGTGATCGTCAATCAGACCATGGCGAATCGCTTCTGGCCTGCGCAGGAAGCGACCGGACATCGCGTGCACATCTGGGGAGACTGGCGCACCGTCGTGGGCGTGGTGCGCGATATCAAGTACCACCGTATGAACGAGCCGCCGCAATCGTTCATCTATCTTCCGCAGCTGCAGGCCGACGGCACCGATGCCAATATTTTGGTACGCTCGCAACTTCCTAAAGCCGCGGTCATCAGCGCGATCCGCTCGGCTGCGCAGTCGCTGGACTCCAAAGTTCAGCCGCTTGAGACGGATAGCCTCGAAGGCCTCTTGAAAACTTCCATGTTCGCGAACCGTACCGCGGCATCGCTGGCTTCCGTGCTCGGCATCCTGGGAACTCTGCTCGCCGCCCTGGGAATTTATGGCGTTTTGTCTTACAGCGTCAGCCAGCGTATTCGCGAGATCGGGATTCGCGTGGCGCTTGGCGCGCAGCGTCGCCATGTTCTGAACTTGGTCGTAGGGCACGGTCTCCGTCTTGCGCTTTTAGGAGCCGCACTGGGCGCGTTGGCCGCTGCCGCGGTCACTCATGGTATGGCAAGTTTGCTCTTCGGCGTAAGCGCCACCGACCCGCTGACTTTCGTTCTCGTAGTGCTGGTGGTTACGGTTGTCGCCTCACTGGCGGCAT
The DNA here is from genome assembly GCA_963804655.1 of uncultured Acidobacteriota bacterium. Classification (GTDB taxonomy): domain Bacteria; phylum Acidobacteriota; class Terriglobia; order Acidiferrales; family UBA7541; genus Palsa-295. Next base: position 83,624 of record CAWDRE010000012.1, read on the forward strand.
ACATCCCCGCGCGCCGCGCCATGCGCGTGGATCCCATGGTTGCCTTGAGGTACGAATGACCCGAATCGCAGGCAAGGAAACAAAATGAGCGCCTTCTTCCAGGACCTTCGATACGGACTGCGCATGCTGCTGAAGAATCCCGCCTTCACTGCCATCGCGGTTCTCACTCTCGCGCTCGGCATCGGTGTGAATGCGTCGATCTTCACCGTGGTGAATGCCGCTTTGCTGCGTCCGTTGCCTTACGACCACCCGGATCGCATCGTCGCGGGTTTCGAGACCAATCGTGGCAAGGGTCGCATGAATCTCTCCCGCCTCGATTTTCAGGATTGGCGCGCGCAGTCGAACACCATGCAGGCTCTGGCCGCCTACGAATGGGGCGAAGCCAACCTCATCGGAGCGCCTGAGCCCGAGCGCGTGGCTGGAGCCGTTGTTTTCCAGGATTTCTTCAGCCTCTTGGGCATTCAGCCGGTCATCGGCCGAGCGTTTGGGCCAGAGGAAACGCGGGCCGGAAATTGGTCCGTCGCAGTAATCAGCGAATCGCTTTGGAAAAACCAGTTTGGCGGGCAAGCCGATGTTCTCGGGCGCAAAGTCACGTTCGACGGCGAGCCTTACACAATTATCGGCGTTCTCCCGCCGCAAATGGATATGCCCGCCGGCGCGCAGATATGGATCCCGCTCGATTTCGCGAAGGACGATAGCGATCGCTCCGCCCACAATTATCGCGTGCTCGGCAAACTGAAGGCGGGCTTCACTCTCGCGCAAGGTCAAGCTGAATTCACCGCGATTGCAGCGCGTCTCGCCAGCCAATATCCGTCCTCGAACAAAAACGTAGAGGCCAAGCTCATCCGTTTGCAGGACGTTTTGACCACTGACATTCGGCCCAGTCTTCTACTGCTCTCGGCTATGGCGATTCTCGTTTTGCTGATCGCTTGCGCCAATGTGGCCAATCTCCTTTTGGTTCGCGCCAGTGCCCGCCGCCGCGAAATCGCGGTTCGTGCCGCACTGGGTGCCAGCCGCGCGCGGCTCGTGCGCCAGTTATTAGCCGAAAGCCTGCTGCTCGCAATCCTGGGCGGCTCGGCGGGGCTGCTACTATCGCTCTGGGCCAATAATCTGTTTACCTCCATGCTTCCTGCCCACTTTTTGCCGGTGGATCAGACTGCTGCGGATCCGCGCGTTCTGGCGTTTGCCTGCGCTCTGGTTTTACTTACGGTTCTTTCTTTTGGACTCGTCCCAGCGGTACACGCGGCACGCACTGATTTGGTGGGAGGTTTCAGCCGGGCGGTTACGGCCGCAGCCTCCGGTCGGAAATTGCGAAACGTACTCGTCGCTGCGGAAGTGGCTCTCTCGGTGCTCCTGGTGATTGGCGCGGGCCTGATGGCGCGGAGTCTCTTGGCGCTCGAAACCGAAAGTCTTGGATTCGATTCCTCCCACCTTGCCGTCGTCAACATTTCGTTTTCCCCGTCGCAGGGCGATAGCGCCAAAGCGATCCAAGCATTTTCGGATCTCTTGGAGAGGATGAAAGCTTTGCCCGGTGTCGCAGCCGTCGGAGCAACCGATGGCGTGCCGCTCGCCGATGCCGGCTCCGACGGCAGCTTCTTCATCGAAGGCCAGGATCACGCGCAAACCTATGCGCAGTGGCGGCTCGCGAGCGAAGACTATTTTCGAACGATGAAGATTCCCTCCATTCGCGGCCGCGAATTCCAGGCCGCCGATCGCAACGGCGGAAAAGTTGTCGTCGTGAGCCAATCTCTCGCGCAAAGGTTCTTCCCGAATCAGGACGCCATCGGAAAACGTGTCGCCGTCCCAGGGTTAGACGATGCGACGTACGCTGCCTCCCGCAAAGACTCCGATATCTGGTTTGAAATCGTCGGAATCGTCGGCGATGTCCGGTTGAGTGAGCCCGGCCTGCCGCCCGAACCGACTCTGTACTTTCCGTACTTCCAAACGGATCGCTCCAGTCAGGGCCTGAGCATCGTTCTGCGAACGGCGTTGCCTGTTGCCAGTCTGCGCGGCAGCATCACCCAGGAAGTCCGCAGCGTACAGTCCGATGCGCCGCTCGAATTGCTGAGCTATCAGGAAGTATTTTTGCGCTCCGTGGTAATGCCGCGATTTCGCTTCTATCTGATCGGCATGTTCGCTGTGCTGGCGCTGACTTTGGCACTCGTGGGAATCTACGGCGTCGTGGCTTACGTCACGGCGCAAAGAACCTCAGAAATCGGTTTGCGCGTGGCCCTCGGAGCGCAGCCGCAAGACATACTCATGCTCGTGCTGCGCCAGGGCGCGGGCATTGCGCTCGGCGGACTTGCTTGCGGTCTCGCCGGAGCCGCCCTGCTTACGCAGTTCATCGGCCGCTTTTTGTACGGGGTCAAGCCCGCTGATCCGGCCACCTTCGCCGTCGTGGGATTACTAATCGCGGCCACCGCGCTCGCCGCCAGCTACATTCCGGCGCGTCGCGCCATGCGCGTGGACCCCATGGTCGCGCTGAGATATGAATGAGGTTTATTCTGAAAGCGATTTGAGCGACGAATGGCGCAAGCCGTACACCGTGCGCTATAGGGAGACGAAAAGTGATCAAGCTGATTGACGTCGAAAAATTCTACGAATCCGGCGCGGGCAAGACGTGGGTGCTCCGCCGCATCAATTTGGATATCCGCGAAGGCGATTTCATCACCGTGATGGGCCCTTCAGGCGCCGGCAAATCCACGCTCATGGGCATCATCGGCATGCTCGATGGCGCGTGGAAGGGCGAATATCATCTGCTCGATAATGCGGTGCACAAACTCGATAACCGCCATCGCGTGGAATTGCACAAGAAATATATCGGCTTCGTTTTCCAGCAATATCATTTGCTCGATAATCTCACCGTCGCCGAAAATCTGGACCTGCCGCTTTCCTATCGCGACATCAAGAAATCCGAGCGCGAAGGAATGGTTGCGGACATCCTGGATCGTTTTCAGATCGTCGGCAAGAAAGCCCTATTTCCCAATCAGCTTTCGGGAGGACAGCAGCAGCTCGTCGCCGTCGCTCGCGCCGTGATCGGCAAGCCGAAATTGATCCTGGCCGACGAACCCACCGGCAGCCTCCACTCCAGCCAGGGAAAAATGATCATGGATCTACTGAAGAAGCTGAACGACAACGGAACCACCATTATCCAGGTGACTCACAACGATGCTTGGGCCGCGTACGGAAATCGCATCATCCAGCTTGCCGACGGTTGGATTGTTGACGGCCAGACGGTAGCAGGCGGAGCGGCAGCGGTCAGCCGCTGACCACGCTCGGGCGGCACAGGATGAAAGTGATGCGCAAAATGCATTTTTTCGAAGATCTGCTGCAGGATATCCGTTGCGCGCCGCGGCGGAAGCACGGGCTCCGATAAGGTGGACATATAGTGACGAAGCAGTAAAATAGCGCGTCACTTGGGCACCTCCTGGGAGCTGACTTTATGGGGACACTTTTGCAGGACCTTCGTTACGGCGCGCGCATGCTGCGCAGAAATCCCGGCTTCGCCGCCGTCGCGATCTTGACTCTGGCGATTGGTATCGGCGCGAACGTGGTGATTTTCAGCATCGTGAATGGCGTGCTGCTGAAGCCGCTGCCATTTCCCGATTCCAGGCGCGTCGTTACCATTTGGGAGACGGACCCGAACCGCAACATTACGCGCGGCACCGCGTCCGCCGCTGAATTCTTGGATTGGCGCGACATGAATCACGTGTTTCAGGAACTTTCGGCTGATCGCGGCCTCTCCTTCGCGATCTCCGGCAACGGTGATCCCGAACAGGTCTGGGGCTCCCAAGTCTCTGGGAATTTCTTTCGCATGTTGCGCATCGCTCCCCTCATAGGCCGAGATTTCACACCGGAGGATGAACAGCCAGGCCACGAACAAGTCGTCATTTTAGGTTACGGCTTGTGGCAGCGCCGCTATGGCGGCGACGCCGGAATTATCGGCAAGAGCATCCTGCTCGATCAAAAGCCCTGTACGGTCATCGGAGTCTTGCCGCGCGGATTTTCTCTCTATGGCACGCTCCCGGATTTCGAGCTGTGGAAGCCGTTCGCGTTCAATCGCGCGCAGCTGGACCGCGAAAATCACGAACTGGTGGTTTTCGGCCGCCTCAAAGACGGCGTCCCGCTCTCGCAGGCCAACGCCGAAATGGTCACGATTCAGCACCAGCTCAAAGAACAATATCCCGCGTTCGACCAGCAGCTTGGAATTCGCGTCGTCGGTTTCCATGATGAACTGGTCAGCTCGCTGCGTCCTGGCTTGCTCCTTCTTTTGGCTGCCGTTGCCGTTGTTTTGCTGATTGCCTGCGCCAACGTCGCCAATCTGATGCTCGCTCGCGCGGCCGTCCGCGAACGCGAAATCGCTTTGCGAATTTCTCTCGGCGCGGGGCGCCGGCGGATTTTCCGTCAGCTCTTGACGGAGAGTGTGCTCCTTTCGGTCATTGGCGCTGCGTGTGGCATTTTGTTTGCCTACGGCGGGCTGCGCATCCTGCACGATGCCGTCTTGTCCGGGCAGGGCGCGCGCATTCCGCACCCGGAATGGATAGCGATTGATGGCGCCGTGCTCGGCTACACGATCCTGGTCTCCTGCGCGGCCGGAATTCTCTTTGGTCTTGCTCCCGCAATTCAGATTTCGCGCTCCGCTCTGTTCGAATCGCTGAAGGAAGGAAGCCGCGGTTCCACCTCCGGACGCCACAGCCAGCTCGCTCGATCCGTGCTGGTCGTCTCCGAAGTGGCTTTTTCAGTGATGCTCCTGATTGGTGCGGGTCTTCTAGTTCGCAGCTTTGCGCTGATGCTCGCCGAGCCTTTGGGTTTCGACGCCGCAAATCTCCTGACGGTGCAGGTGATTCTCCCGGACGCGCCTTATCCGAATGGTCCGAGCATCTTGAATTTCTATCAGTCCGTCATCGAGCGCGTGAACGCCATTCCCGGGGTCACCTCTGCAAGCGCCGCGAATTTTCTGCCGTTGACCCGCTGGACCTCTTTCTGCGATTTCGAGATTGCCGGCCGCGCGAGTCCGCCTTCGGGTAGCCATTTCACCGCGCAATACCGCGTTGCTGACTGGCGCTATTTGTCCACCATGGGCGTCCCCGTAAAAGAAGGTCGCGGCTTCCTTTCTTCCGACGGTCCAGATGCCCAAGGCGTCGCGCTCGTCAACGAAACCCTCGCGCAACGCTATTGGCCCAACCAGGATCCCGTCGGCCAGCAAATCCGCATGATCATTCCTGCTACGGTGAATTTTTGGGAGCCCATTCCGCGCGAAGGTTGGCTCACCATCGTCGGGATCGTCGGCGACATAAGAGACTGGGCCTGGGCCGATCCAAAAACCGGGCAACTTTATCTCCCAGAGCCGCAAAATCCTTCGCGGCTGATGAGCCTGGTCGTGCGGTCCAAAGATGATCGCGTCCAATTAACCGCCGCGGTGCGCCGCGCCGTCGCCAGCGCGGATCCCAGCCAGCCCGTAACGGAAGTAAAAACCATGGACGACTATCTCGCCGTGGCCTTCTCGCAGCGCCGCTTGAATATGTCGCTCCTCGCGTTTTTTGCCATCGTCGCCGCGCTGCTGGCTGCCATTGGAATTTACGGTGTGATGGGCTACGCCGTCACCCAGCGCTCGCACGAAATCGGCATTCGCATGGCGCTCGGCGCGGAGCCAGGCGATGTGCTGCGCATGGTCGTCGGCGACGGCATGAAGCTCACCGGCATGGGCTTGACGATGGGGATCCTGGGTTCCCTGCTGGCCATGAAGTATCTCGAAAGCCAGCTCTACGGCGTCAAGGCCCGCGACCCGCTGACTTTCATCGGTGTAGCCGCCGGCCTGGCTCTGGTCGCGCTGGCCGCCTGCTATTTTCCGGCGCGCCGCGCCACCAAAGTGGATCCATTGGTCGCATTACGCTACGAGTGAGGGGAAAAATGACTTACGCGTCCGATACTTTTCCGAATGAGATCAGAAGTAAAATTCAGGGAGATACTTTTCGCGCCATGATGCCAGCCAATCAACCACGAACCCGCATTCTTGTTGCCGACGATCAGCCGGACATCCGGGAAGCTCTGCGCCTGCTGCTGAAAGGCGAGGGATTTGAAACCGAAACGGTCGCTTCACCCGCCGCCGTGATGTCCGCGCTCGAAGCGCGCGAATTTGACGCGCTGTTGATGGACCTAAACTACGCGCGCGACACCACCTCCGGCCAGGAAGGTCTCGATTTGCTTTCCAATATTCGAGCCAAAGACAGCACGCTGCCCATCATCGTCATGACCGCCTGGGGCAGCCTCGAACTCGCCGTAGAAGCCATGCGCCGCGGCGCAAAAGATTTCGTGCAGAAGCCCTGGGAGAACGCGCGGCTGCTCGCCATCCTCAAGACCCAGATCGAACTTTCGCAAGCCCTGCGCAAAAGCCAGCGGCTCGAAGCCGAAAATCGGCTCCTGCGCGCGGATGGCCGCCCGGTAATGATCGCCGAATCGGCCGCCATGCGCCCGGTGATGGATTTGATCGCCCGCGTGGGACCTTCCGACGCCAACGTCCTGATCACCGGCGAACACGGCACCGGGAAGGAAGTTGTCGCGCGAACTCTCTACGCGCTTTCGCCGCGCTCCGGCCGCCCGCTCGTCACCGTAAACGCGGGTGGCTTGCCCGAAGGCGTCTTCGAAAGCGAATTGTTCGGCCACGTGAAAGGCGCGTTCACCGATGCCAAGTCGGATCGCGTCGGCCGCTTCGAACTCGCCGACGGCGGCACTCTCTTCCTCGACGAAATTGCCAACGTGCCCATGAACCTGCAAGCCAAGCTGCTGCGTGCGCTCGAAACCGGTGAGCTGGAACGCGTCGGCTCTTCCACCACTCGCCGCGTGGATGTGCGCATCGTCTCCGCCACCAATGCCGAAGTTCAAACCGAGGTTACCGCCGGACGTTTTCGCGAGGATTTGCTGTTCCGGTTGAATACCATCGAAATCCACCTGCCCGCGTTGCGCGAGCGCAAGGAAGATATCCCGCTGCTTGCGCATCATTTTTTGCGGCAGTCGGCGCAGCGCTATCGCAAGCATCTCGAAGGATTCGAACCTGTGGCGCTGCAGATTCTGCTCGATCATCCCTGGCCGGGCAATATTCGCGAACTCGATCACTCCATCGAGCGCGCCGTGCTGATGGCCGAAGGTCCCGCCGTGCGCGCCAGCGACCTGGGCTTGCGTCCCGCTCGCGAAGCCTCTCTACGCCTGGACGAAATGAGCATCGAAGACGTCGAACGCGTCCTGATTCAAAAAGCTCTCGCGCGCTTCGGCGGCAACGTCAGCCACGCGAGCAAAGCGCTCGGCCTCAGTCGCAGCGCGCTCTATCGCCGCCTGCAAAAATATAGCCTTTGAGCCCTCTCCTCTACGAGCGCCGGATTTTATTTCTAGCCCTGGCCGCGGGGCTTGGCGGCACCATTGTCGCCATGATTCTTTTGTGGACCGGCAATTTCTCCTCGAAACTGCAGTGGACTCTCACCGTCGGTATGCTGATTGCCTGGCTCAGTTTCGCGTTCTCCGCGCAAAGCCGCGTCATGTTTCCGCTACGCACTCTTTCCAATCTTCTCGCGGCCCTGCGAGAGGGGGATTTTTCCATTCGCGCGCGCGGAGCCAATCGCGAAGACGTTTTGGGAGAAGTTCTCTGGGAAGTGAATGCGCTCGGCGAAACACTGCGCAAACAACGCCTCGGCGCTCTCGAAGCCACCGCCCTTCTTCGTAAAGTGATGGAGGAAATTGACGTCGCCGTCTTTGCCTTCGACGGTGCTGGCCTCCTGCGCCTGGTCAATCGCGCCGGAGAACGCATCCTCAGCCAGCCGGAGGAGCACCTGCTCGGCCGCACCGCCGCGGAATTGAGCCTTTCGGAATGCCTCGAAGGCGAAACGCCGCGAATCGCCCAGATCGCCTTTCCCGGAAAATCCGGGCGCTGGGAAATTCACCGCGGCAGTTTTCGCGAAGGCGGCCTGCCGCACCAGCTTTTGGTCATCACGGATTTAAGCCGCGCATTGCGCGATGAAGAGCGCCAGGCTTGGCAGCGATTGATACGAGTGCTCGGTCACGAGTTGAACAATTCTCTCGCACCCATAAAATCCGTCGCCGAAAATTTGGGCAGCGTGCTCGGCCGCAAGGATCGCGCCGATGATTGGCAGGAAGACATGCGCAGCGGCCTCAATGTGATCGCCGCGCGCACCGATGGCCTCGCGCGTTTCATGAATGCCTACGCGCGCCTGGCCAAGCTGCCGCCCCCGGTCTTTCGCACCATGGATGTCGGCGTCTGGATTCGCCGCGTCGTCGGCCTGGAGCCGCGCCTCCCGGTGCAGCTCGAGGCCGGTCCGGAAACCCAGATTCAAGCGGATCCCGATCAGCTCGAGCAGCTTTTGATTAATCTCCTGCACAACGCGGTGGACGCGGCCCTGGAGACGGGCGGCGGTGTTCGCGTCGGCTGGGAACGCGAAAACGGCAGCATCGAAGTTTGGGTGCAGGATGACGGCCCCGGAATTCCCAGCGCCGCGAATCTGTTCGTCCCCTTCTTCACCACCAAGCAAGGCGGCTCCGGAATCGGCCTGGTCCTCAGCCGTCAGATCGCCGAGGCCCATGGTGGCTCGCTAACTCTCGAAAATCGCAAAACACACAAAGGTTCCGAAGCCCGCCTTCGCCTCCCGCTCAACAACTAGCGGTCTCACAGAAACGAGGCGCCACGAAGCGCTGAGGCGCGAATTTTCGGCGCAAAAAAAACCGGCGGTTGGATGGCCTCCAGCCGCCGGGCAATTCGGGGGAAAACGAAAATTACTGCTGTTGTTGCTGCTGCTGTTGCGGATCCTTCTTCGCCAAATCCGCCTTTGCCGGGTCCGCCGAGACGCCCGAACCGGGCTTTTCGTAGCGCGTCAGGAACGGCATGAACGGCGTAACTTCGAAAGGCATTTTCTCGCGCGCCGAAAGCAGCGGCACGGGCTTGGCCTTGACCAGTTCCACGTGATCGTTCCAGGGATCGAGCTTGATGCGAGCGCCGACGGGGAGAGCCGAGATCTGATCGATCTTGTTGGGATCAAGCGTGGGCGCCGAGCTCAAAAGTGCCGCGCTCAAGTAAACGCGATTTCCCAGGTGCGGGTTGATCAGAGCCGGCAGATTTTTCGACTCTGCATCGAGCTGCTTCAGGAACAAGCCGGCGCTTCCCAGCTTGTCTTTGTACGGCGAATTTTTCAGCAGCTCCAGCGCCTTTTCATTGGCCATCTGCACCTGCGCCGGGCTGTCCTTGAATGAAAAGTGAGAGAGTGCCTCGGTGGTGGTCACGTTCGTGGTGTCGTTGAAACCCCACTGATCCGTGGACGGCTTGGTCACGATAATGTCCGCCAATTCCTGCGCCAGCATCGTCGCCAGACTGGCTTCGTCAGGCAGCACGTCCAGCAAGCCGCGGCTCAGCACGATCGTGTGTCCGATCGAGAACATTTCCAGCGTGCCGGTCAGCAGCACCCGGCAGTGTACTTCGGGCTCGACGTCGAGATTGTTGGTCACTTCAAGGTTGTTCACCACGGTTTCGAGGACCTTATCCACGGCTCCCGGAGGCGCCAGCAACCCGGTGCGCTGCAAGCGATCCAGCACGTTGATTTCAGCCGCATGCTGCCATTCGCGCTCGGCTTCGATGGGCGACTTGTCGGTTTGCTTTACCGCGGTGTCGTCCTGGAAGTTCGGCGATTCGATGGTCATCTCGGTAAATTCTTCTTGCCGCCCCACGTTCTTCAGGTTATAGCCCCACAGGCGCGTTTGCGACTTGAAGCGAATGTCTCCGCCGAGAAAATCCTTCAGATCGGATTCTTGGCTGTAAATGTAGGCCGGTAGCCACAGTCCCGGCTGCACATTCAATCGCCAGCTATCAAAGTGCAGGTTGAATCCGTTGATGCCCGCGATGGGTGTGTAAACACCATTGAAACGCACAATCGTATAATTCTGATCTTCGGCCCAGACGCGCCCCTTAAATCGTCCTTTCCCGGATTTGGGAAGCGGCGTCACGTCGAACACCACGCAGCGCACTTCACCCAGAAATTCGCGCCGCACGTAATCGAATTGATAGTGCTGGCGGTCGAATCCGTTGGTATCAATGTAAATCATCTGCAGAAAGCCTTCGGGGACGTACGAAGAAGTGAAGAAGCCGCTCATGTGCGTCAGCGGATTGAACTGGTCAAACTTTCCCTTTCGCGGATGGAGCATCGTGTTGTCCACGATTCCCTTCGAAAGGTCGGCCTGTCCGAGAAAATAGTGATCCTTTACCGGGATCGCGCCCATTTCCTTGTCCGATTTCATGTCCTGGATATAGGTCTCGATTAGCGGGCTGAATCGTCGGATGGTCGCGACTTCATCGTGCTCGCGGGCGATCAGGCGGTCAATCGCTTGGTCCACGGTCACCACCGGCGCGCCGGTCGAACTTCCAACCTGAGGCTGGGTCTGATCAGCAGTCTGAGTGGTCTGTGCGGAAACCGCTCCAGCCAACGTGCCGGCCAGGATAAATGCGAAACAGAAACTCTTGCACGTGCGCATCTCCATTCCCCTTTCAGTACGCCAAGTTGAATACGATGTGGACGATGGCGGTCGAATCCACTGGTTGGCCGTCCTGTTGTGCTGGTTTGAAACGAATTTGCCGCGCCGCATTTTGCGCGGCTTCGTCCAGACCGTGTCCTAGACCTTGTACAACTCGCAGAACTTTCACTTCTCCCGAGGCCGTAAACACCACCTGCAGTAGCACCTCGCCCTCGATCTTCTTCGCTCGACCCTCATCCGAATAAGTCGGCGTCGGAATCATGAGGATTTCCAGCTTCTTCATGTTTGGCTGCGCGGATGTTTGCCTCACCTTCGGAGCTGCCACGGCCGCGTTCTCATCGCCGAACCCGCCCTGTTGCACGGTCCCATGCGGTGCGCCGCCGGTGCTCCCCACTGCAACACCGTTACCAAACCCGGTGCTGGCAATTACTCCCTTTGCGCCTTTTGCGCCGCCGGTGCCGTTCCCATTTCCTGGTCCCGTCGGCATGTCATAGCCGCCCAGCACATTGACGTTTGCGGCGTGGCCTGTCCGAGTATTGGCCGGCAATCCGTTGGGGTCGCCGAATCCGCCCGTCTGCACCGCTTCGCGGGGCTTCTTAATTGTCGGAATTGCGGAGCTGCCCATCGAAATCGAAGGAGTCGGATCAGGGAAAGCCTTTGCTACTTCAGTCATGTCTGGCGCGGGAGTGTTCTTGCGCGCGGTCCTCACAACCGGCGCCGTCGCCACCGGTGCGTAAATCTTCGGCTTCGGCAATTCCACCACTGGGGTAGGAGTCGGCTTCGGAGCTTCCTTCACCACTTCGCGCTTGATCGGCGCTGCCTTCACCGGCTGCACCGGCTGCGGTTTCCAGGCCACGATCGGCGGCGCTTCAATCGGAGTGGTCCAATATCTCTGCACAATCGTCAGCTTCTGCGGCATCAGCAGCGGAATTATCACCAGAGCCGTCACCGCAAGCACCTGCAACCCGAATCCAGCGCTGAAGAGATCCCACCGAGGTTGCGCTTCCGGTAGCAGCGATGCGTTGAAGACAGCTCGATTTGTAATCCGCGCCATGACAATCACCAGGTTCCTTGTACCGAAATTAGGATGCGTTGAGACAGAAATACGGCTGACTGTAATTTAGTACTAGAACGAAGGGCTGGGGAGAATAGGACTCGAGTACCATTCTACCCCCAGTCGTGCTGAAAGCGATAACCCAAGCCCTGGGGCTTGGCAGGAGGTTAGCCCTTCGGTCTATTGCGACCCAGGTGCCTAACACTACGCCTACTCCTATACCTGAATTTTAACCCGGCTGGGCTGGGTCAGTTGCGGATTTTATGACTTGATGTGACGTAAACGGGGACCTGGCCGTTGTGCCAGCCAAGTCCCCGTCCACGGACTCTTTTGCGAACCAACTTGCTGAATATTGCTGCTTACTGCGGTTCCACCACGGAATAGCGCGTCACTCCGCCGTGGTTCACCAGCAACAGCACGGGCTGCTGCTTCCCGATGCTTGCCATTGCCTGCCGATAGTCGCTCACACTGCTTATCGGCTTGTGGTTGATTTCCTGTATCACGTCGCCGCTCTGCAACGACGAAGCTGCGGGGCTCGATGGATCCACCGAGGCCACCACCACTCCGCGCGTTCCGGCCGGGACGTTCACCTGTTGTGCGATGTCCGGCGTCAGCTCCTGAACTTCCACTCCCTCCAGTCCGCCGCCTTCGCCTTGATCGCTGTTGTTTTCTGCGGTGGTCTTCGTGGGCAATTCGCCCAGCGTCACGTTGAAGTCCTGCACTTTGCCATCGCGCCAGACCGCCAACTTCACGTTGGTGCCCGGAGCCATCTGCGAAATGTTAAGCCTCAAGTCGTTGGCGCTGCTCACCGCCTGGCCATCGAGCTTGACGATCACATCGCCTTTCTTCAATCCCGCTCGCGCTCCCGGCGTGTTCCCGGATACATCGCCGATCAGCACGCCGCCGTTTCCGGTGAAGTTGAAAGCCTTGGCGATGTCCGGCGTCACGTCCTGGATGTACACGCCCAGATAGCCGCGCACAACCTTGCCGTGCTCCAGAATCTGATCCATCACCGGCTTCGCCATGCTCATCGGAATTGCGAATCCCACGCCTTCGTTGCCGCCCGAACCGTGCGAAAGAATCGCGGTGTTGACGCCCACCAGATTGCCGTGGATATCAATCATCGCTCCGCCGGAATTTCCGGGATTAATTGCCGCATCGGTCTGAATGAAGTTCTCGTAGTCTTCGATGCCCAATTGTCCGCGGCCCGTGGCGCTCACGATTCCCATCGTGGCCGTTTCGCCGATACCAAACGGATCGCCGATCGCAAAAATCAGGTCTCCCACGTTGAGCTGCTTGGAATCGCCAATGGGAAGAGTCGGCAGATCCTTTGCCTGAATCTTCAGCACGGCGATATCCGTGTTGGGGTCCGCTCCGATCAGCTTCGCTTGAAATTCGCGCTTGTCGCTCAGCTGCACCTTGATGTCGGTGGCTCCGTCAATCACGTGATTGTTCGTCAGGATCGTTCCATCTGACGTGACGATTACTCCCGATCCCAAAGCTTGTTCGCGTTCCGCGTGTGGTTTGCCGCCGCCGAACTGATCGCCGAAGAACTGGCGAAACATTGGATCGTTGAAGAAAGGCGACATCTGGTTGGCCTGCGGCTTCACTAATTTTGAAGTGCGGATGTTCACCACTGCGGGAAGCGCCGGCTTGATGACTGCCGAGAACCCGTTCGCGAAATTTCCCAGGCTTACCGGCAATGCATTCTGCGCGATGGCAATGGGCTCACGAGGGGACCCGAAAACCGTGTGATCCGCCCAATTCCTGAATCCCTGCGAGAGGAGGGCGCCTCCCGCAAATGCCGCAAGCACCACAACGGTGGCTATCCAGCGGCGAATCCTGATGCTACTGCTCTCCATGGCTATCTCTCCTTAATCTATTCCGCGTTGGTTATATCGCAGGGCGCGCTACGTTGGCGCTACCGCGATTATGGTATTTGACGTAAGTCGGGGCAATTAGTGTTTCGCAGCTCTTGCGGAGTCGCGCTCTTGCGTCCCTGTATATAGATGCAACAGATGCAGTTGGGGTTTACGCCTAAATTTCGTTGTAATCCTTTATATACGATCGGTATTCCAACCTCCGGTTCTCTGGCCTCTCCCGCCGCTCGCTCGACTACTTTAAAGAATGCCTTGGGCATTGTGCAATACCGTCCTATCCTTATTCTTCTACATTTTGCAAATTGCCATAAATCGAAAGGAGCTTCCTGCATGACTCGAAAAATGCTCGCGCTGGTATGCAGCGCGATGTTTCTTGCGGCATTGTTTTTTATCGCCGCGCAACCGGCCAGCTCGTCTCCGGGCGCCATAAACCAGGCCGCCGCAACGGACGACGGCACGTTGAAAGCACTCACTGCGGTTGCCGGCGCCGGCACCATGGAAACCCACACCTACGAATATCTCGAAGAACTCAGTGACGACATCGGAGCGCGCGTCACCGGCTCGCCCGCGGCCGCGCAAGCCGTCGCTTGGGGCGTGGACAAAATGAAAGCGATCGGTCTGGAAAATGTCCACACCGAGCCCTGGAAAATTTCGCGCGGCTGGACGCGCATTTCCGCGGACGCCGAACTCGTCGCTCCCATCCACCGCAAGCTGATGGTTGATTCCATGGGCTGGGTCGGTTCCACGGCCCCTGGTGGCGTCGAGGCCGAAGTCGTCCCGGTGAACGCCTATCAATTGGACGATGAATTGAAAAATAATTCCGCGAAGTGGCGCGGCAAGATCCTCCTGATCGTCCAAAAAGGCGAAGCGCCGCAAGATCGCATGGGCGCCTTCGCGAAATTCGGCGATTTCTTGAAAGATGCCCATCAAGACGGTGCGGTTGCCGTAATCGGCGGACAGGGCGGCCGTAAAGCCACGGGCATGCACCTCACGCACACCGGCGCGCTCGGCTTTGACGCCTACTACGACATTCCCGTCGTCAGCATGGCCGCCGAAGATCAAGATCAGCTCGAACGCTACCTCGATCGCGGCAAAACCGTGCGTTTGAAAATCAATGTCCAGAATCGCGTCACCGATGGTCCCGCGGACAGCGCCAATGTCGTCGGCGAAATTCGCGGCACCGACAATCCGGACCAGATCATCGTCGTCGGAGGCCACCTGGATTCCTGGGATCTCGCTTCCGGCTCTACCGATAATGGCTGCGGAGCCACCGTCACTCTGGGCGCCGCCGAAGCCATCGTCAAATCGGGATTCAAGCCCCGCCGCACCATCCGCTTCATCCTTTTCACCGGCGAAGAAGAAGGGCTCCTCGGCTCGCTCGCCTATGTGAAAGCTCATCAGAACGACATGGTCAATTACGTTGCAGCGCTCATCCTCGATTTCGGCCAGGGTCCCGTCACCGGCTTCCAAATGGGCGGCCACGACGATCTGATTCCCGTCGTCCAGAAATTCGCCGCGTCCCTGCAAGCCTTCGGCGATCTAAAGGTGGATAACGACGTCGAATTCGGCACCGATACCGGCCCCTTCACCCTCGCCGGTCTTCCCGCCATCAATCTCAATCAGGATTCGCCGGATTACAAATACACGCATCACTCCCCGGTGGATACGTTCGATAAAGTTCAGGCGGACATCCTCGATCGCAACGCCACAGTGATGGCCCTCGCTGCTTTCTGGATTGCCGACCGTCCGGAGCGGCTCGCCAGCCCCTGGCCGCAGGAAAAAACCGCGAAGATGCTGGTTGATCAGCACCAGGATGGAATACTGAAAGCCTTCGGTCTCTGGCCCTTCGGCAACTTGGGCGCTGAGCCGCAGAACCACTAGTCAAATTACGAAGCGGGCGTAGAGGCACGGCATGCCGTGCCCTATGCTGCCGCGAAACTATTAGGCCCCGTCCCCCGAATGTCGCAAATCAACTAATCAATCTCGCAATAAAAAACGCCGCCGCCGCGGCCAATCCTCCCACCAACACCGTCTGCATCCCGCCGCGTAAAGGCTTCACGCCCGTGAAGTGTCCCTTGATTCCGCCAAATATAAAAAGCGCCAGCAACGTCACCACCACTGAAAAAATCAGCGCCGTGTGGATATCGTGGCGAATCAGCATGTACGGCGCGAGCGGAATCAGCCCTCCCGCGATATAAGACGCCGCAATTGTTCCGGCGCTGCGCCCCGCGCGAGCCGGGTCCGGCTGCTCCAGCCCCAGCTCAAAACGCATCATGAAATCCACCCACTTTTTCTGGTCCGCAGTGATCGTCGCCACAATCGGCGCCATCTGAGTCTCCGAAAGCCCGTAATCGCGAAAAACTTTCGCCACTTCTTCGGTCTCGATCTCCGGCAGCTCCACCGTCTCGCGATATTCCCGGTCCAGCTCGGACGCGTAATGTTCCGTATCCGTCTTCGCCGCCAGATAACCGCCCAGCCCCATGGCGATCGATCCTGCCGCAATTTCCGCCAGCCCTGCCGTCACTACGATCGCCGTCGAAGCCACCGCTCCGGTCAGCCCCGCGGCCAGCGCAAAGGGCACCGTCAACCCATCCGACATACCAATCACGATGTCGCGCACTGCCGCGGTCGCGGTGAAGTGCTTTTCCACGTGTTCGGCTGATGGCATCCTCGCGTCCCTCCAATCATCCAATACGCCGGGTAATAATTTCCGCCGCCCTTACCCCTCTTCCCCGGCAGGCGCGTATAATTATGGGGCAGGAAAGGAAAATCAGGAGGCTTATAATGACCGCAACTTCTGGACAAGGAGCCGCACCGCAGATGACTTTCACATTGCCGCCTTTGCCTTATTCGTTCGACGCTCTCGAACCTCACATTGACGCGAAAACCATGGAAATCCATCACGACAAGCATCACGGCGCCTACGTAACCAATCTCAATAAAGCCCTCGAAGGCCACGCCGATCTTCAAAAGCTTTCCGTCGAGGAACTTTTGGCTCAGATCAATAAAGTTCCCGAAGCCATCCGCACGGCCGTGCGCAACAATGGCGGCGGCCACATGAACCATTCCATGTTCTGGAAGATCATGAAGAAGGATGGAGGCGGCGAACCCGGTGGCGAACTGGGAAAAGCAATCGCTGCGGCATTCGGCAGCTTTGCCGATTTCAAGACCAAGATCAACGATGCCGCCACCAAGCGCTTCGGTTCCGGCTGGGCCTGGCTCCTGTTCCGCGATGGAAAACTCGTCATCGAATCCAGCGCGAATCAGGACAATCCCATCATGGACGGCGGCAAGGCGTTCTTTGGAGTGGACGTCTGGGAACACGCCTACTACTTGAAGTATCAAAATCGCCGGCCGGATTATCTAGCCGCCTGGTGGAACACAATCAACTGGCCTCAGGTGGAAGAGAATTTCGCTCACGCCAAGAAGTAGCCGCAACTCCAAACGTAAACGCACAGAGGGGGTTCGTAGGGGCGGGTCTCAGACCCGCCCCTCTTGGTTTCGGCCCGCCCCTGCTCGTTTACACGCGCTCCGACCGGCGCTCTCCCGCTCAAACTCCGGGCCACAACCGGTGTTCCAACGCCAAAATCCCAATCGCCGCCAGCGTCGTGATCAACGTCACGATTAGTCCCACCCGCGCAAACTCCCAGAACGTAATCTTCACTTTCTTTCCCGCCTGCTGCAGCACGATCAAATTTGCCACCGAACTGAACGGCGTCGCGTTTCCCGCGAGTGTGCTGGTGCTGGCGACCGCCAGCCAGATGTAATGCGTATTGGGAAACGACGGGACCACCGAGCGGAATAGAATCACCGCCGGCAGGTTGCTCACCAGATTGGAAAGCACCAGCATCACTCCGCTCACCGCGAACAATTGCGAAATCATGCTGCCTTGCAGTCCCGAGCGAAAAAATCCGATCACTTGTTCGATCGCCCCGGATGCCTCGAATCCCTTGATCACCACAAAGAGCGACGCAAAAAATAGCAGCAGCTCCCAATCCAGCCGCTGATATATGTTCTGCGACTTCACCCGGCCGATAATCAGGATGAATGCGCCCACCGAAATGGCCACCAGCGGAAACGAGTAACCCAGAATCCACAGCACAATCACCAATGCCGCCGCCAAACAGCATTTCACGAGCAACGGCCTATGCACTTTCACCGTCACGGCTCGTACCTGGCGCTTCAGCGGATGGTGCAGGACCTGGCTGCGAAAGAATAGCGTGAGCACCGCAACATTAATAAGCATCCCTACGATGGATACAGGCGCCAAATGCGCCAGAAACCCGAGAAACGAAAAATGCGCGGAAACGCCAATCACCGCGTTCTGCGGATTCCCCGTCACCGACATCGCCGACCCGATATTCGCCGATGTCGCCACGGCGATCAGGTACGGAATCGGCGGAACCTCCAACCGCTCCGTCACCACCAGCACGATCGGCGTGAAAACTAGGCAAATTGTGTCGTTCACGAAAAAGGCCGCCAGAATGCCCGAGGTGAAAATCACCAGCACCAGCAACTGCCAGCGCGTCCGCGCGACGGACGCCACATGCACCGCAATCCAGTCGAAAAATCCTGAAATCTGAAAATGGGCCACCAGAATCATGATCCCCAGCAAGAAGATCAATGTGTCCCAGTTGATAGCCCGGTATGCCTCGGTCAGCGGCACCGCGCCCACCAGCACCATCGCCACGGCTCCGCAAAACGCTGCCGCCGTGCGGTCTAGATGGCTGCCGCGCCCGCTCTCCACCGCGATCAAAATGTAGGTAATCAGAAAAATCGCGGTGGGAATCCAGTGATTCTGCGCCAGCGCTGAACTCAGGTGGGTCATCTCGCGAAGTGAAGCCTCGGGGCTGGAGCTAGTCAGCTTAACGTGCCAGAGAGCATTTCACAAAAATGGTGTCATCGTAACTGTCAAATCCCTGCAGAAGTATCGTGCCTCCACATTATCTCCGTGCACTCTGCGCCTTTCTCTGTGTCCTCTGCGTTAAATCTTTTGACCTTGCTTTCTATCCAGCCCCCAGAAACGCAAAGCGCAGCAAGAAAATCACCGTAAGCACCCATATCAATGGGCTGATATCCCGATACTTCCCGGCCCCCACCTTGATGCACGTAAAAGAAAGCAATCCCAGACTCAACCCTGTAGCGATGCTAAACGTCAGCGGCGTAGCCACCAACGTAAGAAACGCCGGAAAAGCCTCGCTGAAATCGTCCCACTGAATTTTCGCCAGCGACCCGCACATCAGCGCGCCAACCAGAATCAAGGCGGGTGCCGTCGCATAAGACGGGATCGCCGCAACCAAAGGCGCGCAAAACATCGCCGCGAAAAATAATCCCGCAATTACCAGATTGCCCAGCCCGGTTCGCGCCCCCGCCGCCACTCCCGCCGCGCTCTCGATGTAGCTGGTCACAGTGGAAGTCCCTGTGAGCGCCCCGACAATCGTCCCAAATGCGTCCGCGAGCAGCGCCCGGCTGGCACGCGGCAGTTTGCCATCGCGCATGAATCCGCCTTGCTCGCACACACCCACCAGAGTTCCGACGTTGTCGAAAAGATCCACGAAGAAAAACACAAAGATCAGTTCGCCCAATCCCAATTTTGTCGCCGAGCGCAAGTCCAGCTTGAAAAGCGTCCCCGCTGGTTGCGGCCACGAAAAAAAGTGCGCCGGCCAATGGCTTACGCCCGCCGGAATTCCCGCGATCGTGATCGCCACAATTCCCAGCAGAATCGCGCTGCCCACTCGGCGCACCATCAGAATCGCGATCAGCACCAGCCCCGCGGCCGCCAGCATCACTTGCGGGTCGGATGTTTTTCCGAACGCCACAAACGTCGCCGGATTCGCCACGATAATTTTTGCGTTGCGCAAACCCACGAACGCTATGAAAAGCCCGATGCCTCCTGCGGTCCCGTGTTTCAAGCAATCTGGAATGCCGTTCACGATGTGCTCGCGCACGTTCGTCAGCGTCAGCAGCAGAAACAGCAGCCCGGACAAAAACACCACGCCCAGCGCCGTCTGCCACGGCACGCCCCGCCCCAGCACGATCGAATAAGTGAAATATGCATTCAGCGACATTCCCGGAGCCAGCGCGATCGGATAATTCGCCCACAACCCCATCACCAATGTCGCCAGCGCCGCCGAAACGCACGTCGCGAACAAAACTCCTTCCACCGGCATCCCCGCCTCGGAAAGAATGCGTGGATTCACCACCACCACGTACGCCATGGTCATGAAGGTGGTAAGCCCGGCCAGCAGCTCGCGCCGCACGGTCGTCTGGTTCTCAGTGAGATGAAACACCTGCTCCAGCAAGCCCAGCCTCCACTAAAAATGCGCCACTATAGGCTGCCCGCACCCGGCAGTCAACGTCTGAAAAGCAAACGCCGCGGCGCAGGCGAAGCCTGTAAGTTGTTGTCTTTCTCTGCGACCTCGGCGCCTCTGCGGTGTATTTGGTCCAGCCGCAACTCCGTCGCGTCGCGATCTTCCCCGCAGTTCTTTGTTGCGGCATTAAGTACGATTTTAGTAAGCTCTGGCCGCCAAACAATATGACGCTCGGGCTCAAATATTTCCTCTTACCCACGCTGCTGCTCCTGACATTCTCCTGGCTCGCTTTTGCCCAGGATCAATCGCCACAGTCACCTGCAAAAAGCGCGGCAGCACAGCCGGCCGTACAGTCCGCGGGCGGAGCTCCGGCGGGTGCCTCCAATTTTCGAGTCGTGCGCTCGATCTCCGGCGCTGGCGGCGAAAAGCAAAATGGCATTTTCTTCGTCCGCGACTCCCGAACGGTGTTCCACAATATTGCCGATTTGCGGCCAGGTGTGTATCGCACGGATGTAATAATGGACGGAAACCCAGTCTGGCGCGCCTTCTTCAAATTCACGGATTAGCTTGCGTCCATCAATCCGCCGCAAGCGAATCTGCATTTCTCTGCGCACTCTGCGTCTCTGCGGTATCCATAGATTTGTTCGGGCTTTTACACCGGTGAAATCTCCAATCACGGTTAGGCACAGCCTTGTCCTCGCGCCCAATTTATGGTGAAGTCTCAGACTCACAATGCGACGCGAGGAAACAAAATGAATTCGCCTCGGCTCTTGCGACTCTCACACTTGCGAGCTCTCTTGGCCCTTTTCTTCGTGTTCTCCGCTGCTGCATTCGCGCAAACGAAGGCGCCGGCGGCCGTCCCCGCGAAAACGACCCATGAACAGCGCACCGCGCGCGCATTCGAAGCCGCCCGAGCCAACCCGCTCGAACTTCGCGCCTTCCTCGTCGCCATGCCCAAGGGTGCCGACCTGCACAACCACCTCTATGGCGCCGTGTACGCCGAAACCTGGATTCGCGACGGCGCCGAAGACCACTTGTGTGTGGACCTCGCCAAGCTTTCCTTTTTCAAATCGCAGGCGATGACCGACAGCATCCCGCCGCAACCGGTCTGCGGCGAAGGAAATGTCCCGGCCGCGCAAGCTTTCAAGGACCAGCATTTATATGACGCGCTGATTGATTCTTTCTCCATGCGCGGCTTCGTTCCCACACCGGGAACCACAGCGCACGACCATTTCTTCGATTCCTTCGCGCGTTTCGGCGGCAATCTCGACGAATTCCGTCACCTGGGTGAATGGCTCGACGAATTAGCCACTCGCGCCGCCGCGCAAAACGAGCAGTATCTCGAATTGATGCACACGCCCGATTTTCGCCACGCCGTCGCGCTCGCAAAAGAAATCGGCTGGCTCGATTCCGGAGATTTGCTGGCCAATTTCAGCAAGTTGCGCGACGAATTATTGGCTCACGGCCTGCGAAATGAGGTAGCGACCGCAAGCTCCGCACTCGACCAAGCGCAAGCGCTCCGCAACCAGCGTGAACACTGCGGCCAAAACGACGAAACCCCTGCGTGCCAAGTTCAGATCCGCTTCCTCTATCAGGTTTTGCGCGGCTTTCACAGGGAACAGGTCTTCGCGCAAACGCTGCTGGGCTTCGAAACCGCGTCAGCCGATCCGCGCTTTGTCGGCATCAATTTGGTGATGCCCGAAGACAGCTACATCGCGATGTCCGATTACGCGCTGCAGATGAAAATGGTCGGCTTCTTGCACGCGCTCTATCCGAAAGTTCACATCACGCTGCACGCCGGCGAAATCGCGCCCGGCCTTGTCCCCTACGAAGGTCTCTGTTGCCACATTCGGCTCGCCGTCGAAGAAGCCCGCGCCGAACGCATTGGCCACGGCGTTGACGTCATGTACGAAAATCATCCCTACGATTTGCTGAAGGAAATGGCCGCCAAACACGTGATGGTCGAAGTCAATCTCACCAGCAACGACGTAATTCTCGGCGTCAGCGGCAATCACCATCCGTTCCCGATTTACCGCAAGTTCGGCGTTCCCGTTGCGCTCTCGACTGATGACGAAGGCGTCTCGCGCATTGACCTGACGCACGAATATGTACGCGCCGCGGAAACCTACGCGCTCAGCTACTTCGACCTCAAGCAATTGGTCCGCACCAGCCTTGAACACAGCTTTCTGCCCGGCGCGAGCCTCTGGAATTTGCCGGATGCCTTCAGCAAACTCGCTTCCGCGTGCGCACAAGAAACGCCAGGCAATGCAAAGCCATCCGCGCCGTGCAGAACTTTTCTGAACTCCAGCGAAAAGGCGCGGCAACAATGGGAACTCGACCGCCGTTTCCCAGCTTTTGAATCCGCATACTGAGAAAAATCACGCACGAGCAACGCCGCAACGACCCAATGAACACGGGCAGAATTTAGCCGATGTCACCCGCCACGCCGACACTCGCGCCGGTGCAAGCTCTGCGCGACGCACTCGTTCGCGGTGAGATCACGCCGCGTGCGGCCGCCGAACGGGCGCTCGCGCGTGCCAATAGCAACGCTGGCGGCAACGTGTACTTGGCGCTCGACACGGACGCCGTGCTGCGCGAAGCCGACGCGTTGCCGCGCAAGTTCGCTGCGGACGCGAAGCCGCCGCTCTACGGCCTGCCAGTCTCGCTCAAGGATTGCTTCGATCTCGCCGGCTTCCCCACCAGCGCCGGCGCGCGTTTCTACGCTGCACGCAACGGAATTGCCCGCGAAGACTCCGCCCTCGCGGCACGTTTGCGCGCGCTTGGCGGGATCATTATTGGCAAGACGCATCTGCACCAACTCGCGTACGGCATCACGGGAGAAAATCCCGACTACGGGGATTGTGTGCAGCCCAACGATGCCCGCCGCCTCACTGGCGGTTCGTCGAGCGGCTCGGCCGCTAGTGTGCAAGAGGGTTCGGCGGTTGCCGCGATTGGGACGGATACCGGCGGCTCGATTCGCGCGCCGGCGGCGTTCTGCGGACTGGTGGGGTATCGCGCGTCCATCGAGCTCGCGCATCAACTTGGTCTTTGGCGCGGTGGAATGCATTTGGCGCCAAGCTTCGACACGCTCGGGTGGCTCTTCCGCGATGTGCGCGACGCGCCTCTGCTTGGCGCGGCGCTCTTCGGCCTGCAAGTGCCGCCCGCGGCGGAGAGAGATGTTCGCATCGGCTGCGTCGCCGATGAATTTCTGCATGATTGCGAACCGGCGGTGCTGGCCGGCTTTGCGCATTGGCGGGAAAAACTGAAAAGTTCGGGCGCGCGAATCGCGCCGATCGAGACCGCGTTCTGGGAAGACGCGATGTCCATCTTTGCGCCGATTCAGGCCAGCGAAGCGGGCGCGTTTCACGCGGCCAATACCGGCGGGGATTTTTCGCATTTCGAAAAATCCATCGCCGAACGGCTCGCCTGGGGCCTATCCATCCCGGCCGAAGAAATCGCGCGGCTGCGCCAGCTGCACGCCGCGTTCCGCGAGGGCGTGGATGCTCTGCTGCGCGAGCACGATTTCCTCATTGCGCCGTGCGCGCCCGTGGCGCAACTCGTCGCGGGCGCCGACCACAGCCAGGCGCGGCGCACCATCCTGCGTTACACCTCGCCGCTCAGTTTGCCCGGCGTGCCTATCGTTACGCTGCCCGCCGCGGGAGGCGCCGGCGTGCAACTGATCGCCGCGCGCGGAGCCGACGCTCGCCTGCTGGCCTACGCCGCGCAACTTTCGTAACGTTTTGCGGGCGTAATTCCGTCGTAGCGGGCGCGCGTCACGCATTGTCATTGCGGCGTATCCAGCGGATGCGCGCTCTTTTCGTAGAATTCCCGCTGCAATTTCAGGCTGACGTCGTCGGCCTTCACCGCGCGCAACGCTTCCACGATCGCGGCGACCCAGGCCTTCATGTCCGCCTCGCCGTAGGCGAGAGTCGCCGCCGAGCCGTCACCGGCATAATGATTCGGAAAGCGCGCGTACCACCAAATCCCAGTGTAAACGTCGTCCGGCAGATGCACGCGCTTCTGGTCCGCGCCCGATTCGCTGGCCGCGCGGTCCAGGTGCACCAGGTCCGGACGCGACACCATCGTCCGCGCGGTTTCCGTTTCGCCCGCGTGCATATCCATCGTGGTTTTCCTGGCCGGGCCGCCCGCCGGAATTTCGTGCCCCCACTGGACGTACACCACATAATCGTGCGGCTTCTCGAGTTGCGCCTGCGCGAAAAACGGCAGCAGGTTTTCGTTCCCGCCGTGCCCGTTGACGATCAATACCTTTTTGCAGCCGTTGCGCGCCATTTCGTCGGTGGTTTCCTGCAACAAACGCATCTGCAGGTCCGCGCTGTATGCCACGGTCCCCGGCTCGTGCTTCGCTTCGAAAATTTGTCCGAAATAATATTCGGGAAACACCACGGCGTACTCGTCCGACGCCGCCGCAAGCGATGCAAAGCGCACGTTGATCAAATCCGTCCCCAAAGGCAGGTGCGGCCCGTGTTTTTCGAGTATGCCGAAAGGCAAAATGCAAGTCCCGCCGGATTGCGCGATAGCCGAACGAAAATCCGCGGCAGTCAGTTCTTCCCAATGCGTGGATAAATGTGCAGAAGAGCTGGCGTTCACGACAGCCTGGTTCGAAGTGGGTGCCTGCGCAAAAACCCTCCGAGGCCCCGCCAGCACCAGTGCGAGACCGCACAAAATCAGCCATCTTGAAAATAGTCGTGTCATAGGAATCTCCGCCCTAATCCTGCATGAAAGTTGGCGCGGAGGAAAGGCGGGAGTGGAGATCGGCGGTTGGTGGAGAGCGATCTGCAATTCGCGATTGGTGTTGCGATTAGGATTTCGTTCGGCGTTTATTTTCAAAGAGTTACCGGCAATTTTGAATGAGGTGATGTTGCGATTAGAAAGCAACGGGGCAAATTGAAAGCTGAGAGTGGAGCGTTGACCTGCGAGGGCGGCGCGGGTTTGGGACTGCCGAAACTGGAGATCCAAATCATGCAAAAAATGACGATTAGAACTGGTCGCCGCCGTTTGTTTTGTGCGAGTTGCGGCGCTTTGTAATCGCGGGGTGTGACGATTAGAAGCCGCGTGACGCGTGAATCGTGATTCGTAACTTGTGAAGGGCGGGAGCGCGATGTGCTGACCGGGCCTGGCAGAGACGCGAAAGCGGAAACTAAATGTGCTAAAAAGTTGGCGATTGAATCGGCTCACGAGTGGTTGTTTTCTGCGAGTTACGATGGATTCTAATCGCGCGAGTTGGCGATTGAATTCGGCGTGATTGGCGAGCGGTGACCCGCCTGCCGGCGAGGCAGGTTGGTGAGCAGTGACGATTAGACCGGGGATGTAACAATGTAACATCGATGAAAATTGCAGGGCGGGCGCCCAGGAACCACGAGCGACGCTGCAGGGTTTCGCTATGCTATGTGGATCGACTGGCAGGACGTCGCAGTGCGCCGGATTCCCGAAAAGGGAAGCGCAAACGATGCGACGGGCGCGGAGCGCGGGGGCGGATTGGGCGACACTGTTCCCGAGTGGTTGGTTCGCTTGCCCCGTTGCCGGTGTGGCGGTCGCCATGCTGCATCCTCGGTGGGGCTGGAAACGTGCCCCGATTTACCATATCACATTTACCTTGTGATTACTAGAGCAAAACGTATCGCTTGGGGCGTTGGGTCGCGGGCGGATTTGCATGGGCCGTGCGCGGTGCGTGCCGAGCCTTTCGGGACGCACCGGGCTGCTTCCGGCGCCGAGGGAAGGAGCCGGCGGGACGCCGGCGCTACAACGTCAACGGCATCTTTGGCGCGTTTTGCGTTCGACCCGGCCCGAACTCGGCTTGACACATCATGGCTTCCGATCAACGATCCGGACGCGGGCTTAGAAGTTCACGCGCGCGCCCATCCCTTGCCCAAATCAGCGAAAATATCGGCATCAGCTGTTCCAGCGAGAACTGTCTCGCAAGTCCTGCCAGCTCCCGTCTTTACGGACCCGAAGCATCACATTCGAATCTTTCAGGGCGATTGCCTGGAAATTCTTGCCGCGATTCCCGAGGGGATGGTGGACCTGGTTTTTGCAGACCCGCCGTACTTTCTTTCGAACAACGGGATTACTTGTCACGCTGGAAAAATGGTAAGCGTAAACAAAGGGGAGTGGGACCGTTCGCGGGGAGCGGAGGCGAATCACGGGTTCAATCTGGCGTGGCTGGCGGCTTGCCAAAGGGTCCTGAAGCCGAACGGAACCATCTGGGTGACCGGCACGAGCCACGTGATTCATTCCGTTGGCTTCGCCATGCAGCAGCTGGAATTCAAACTTCTGAATGATATCTCCTGGGTGAAACCGAATCCGCCTCCGAACCTTTCTTGCCGTTACTTCACGCACGCCACCGAGACGATTATCTGGGCGGCGAAGAGCAAGAAGAGCCGGCACGTCTTCAACTACAAGCTGATGAAGGAGATTAATCGCGGCAAACAGATGAAGAGCGCGTGGGAGATTTATCCGCCGGGGCGCGAAGAGAAGCGCTTCGGGAAGCATCCCGCGCAGAAGCCGGTGGAATTGCTGGACCGCATCATTCGTGCGGCTTCGAATGAAGGGGATTTGGTTTTGGATCCATTCCTTGGGGGTGGCACAACGGCTGTGGCGGCGATGCGTTGTTCGCGCTCCGTCGTCGGTGTGGAAATGGAAGCGGGCTTCGTGTCAACGACACTTATGCGAGTGACGGACGAGCTGTTGTTTGTTTCCATGACGGCGAGCTGCGTCGAGATTGATCTTGATCTCGGCGAGCGATCTATGGATCGATCAGTGTGTACACGGACCCGGGCCATGAGCGCACTGCACACAGGCAAGCTCGTTCGTCGCGAGCGAAGTTTCTACTTCGTGGGGAGTTACCGCCGCGAGGTGGTGTATTCGGTGGCAGCCGAAAATATGGAGGAGGCATTGCAGAAATTTCAGGGGAGCGCGCAGGCGGCGATGGAAATTCTGTTTGTTATCAAGACGGAAACGGAGATTTATCTGGCCCAATAACAATGATCTAATGTGCCGGTGCATACCGCCTTACCGGCTGCGGGGCTAGAGCGTTACAAGAGCAATTCGCAGCGCGCCCGCGTTGCGACGGAAGCCTGGGGGCTTGAGAATCTTTATTGCCCGAACTGCGAGTCAGCTTGTTTGGCGCCATCGGCCGCCAATATGCAGGCTGTTGATTACTCCTGCTTGAATTGCCGCGCGCCATTTCAATTGAAAGCGCAATCGCGGGTTCTTGCCGGGCGGATTGTCGACGCGGCGTACAGCGCGATGGTCCGCGCCATCCGGGAAGACCGGACTCCGAATTTATTCGCGCTCCACTACGAGCCGGTCGCGTGGAAAGTCGCGAACCTGATTTTGATTCCGCATTTTGCTTTTCCGTTATCGGCTATAGAAAAACGGAAGCCGCTCAGCCCCAGTGCTCGCCGGGCGGGCTGGGTGGGGTGCAATATTCTTCTCGGGGCGATTCCTTTGGACGCGCGAATTCACGTCGTCAGCGGTGGAAAGCCTGCCGCGCCTGCTGATGTGCGAGCGCAGTATGCCCGGATTCGCCCGCTTGAGAAAATCAAGGCGCAACAACGGGGATGGACTTTGGATGTGTTAAACGTGGTGCGCTCGCTCGGAAGGGCGGAATTCAGCCTTCGTGATGTTTACGCGTCGGAAAAGCAGCTAGGACGCTTGCATCCGGACAATCAGCACGTTCGGGACAAGATTCGACAGCAGCTGCAAGTGCTCCGTGACCTTGGGTTATTACAGTTCCTGGGTGGCGGGGAATATCGTGTGCGGTAAGTTGCCAATCTTCCCAGTGACCCGGAATTTCTTGCCTCCTTGTCGGCGGCTAGTGTCGCACCTACGGCGCTCGAACGTTTTTCTGCGGTGTTCCCCGGGCTTACGCCCGGGGCTAACTTATGCCGCGCCTACGGCGCTGGCGCCGCGGCTTCCTTCGACCTTGCGCTGGGCAGACTCTTAGGACAGGCCGGCGCTGAGGTGTGGAATCGCGACAGGTGCCATCAACCGCAGTACTCAGTGGCCGCGAAGACGGTGAATGTAGCGGTTGATTGCTTTGCGGCCGGACGGGATTCCGGGGTTACCGATGCCGCGTTAGTTATCGAATGGGCTTTCGGTTTGCAGCGGCCGGCCGTCGCTTGGGACGCGAGTTTTTTTCTTCAGTGGGTGTTCGAACATTCCTTAGTTTGCCATCGGACTCGCGCGTTTGAAAGGGCCACATGCCAAGGGAGATGCCCGCCACGGGCATCGTTGGTTAGTGTCGCGCCTACGGCGCTCGGACGTTTTTCTGCGGTGTTCCCCGGGCTTACGCCCGGGGCTAACTTATGCCGCGCCTATGGCGCTGACGCCGCGGCTTCCTTCGACCTTGCGGCGGGCGGGACTGGTCGGGGCCGGGACATAAGAGAGGTCCCTGCCTGCGGCAGGCAGGCCTCGCTGCGGTCCCTTCGCAAGGTCACTCAGGGCAGGCGGGATGACAACGCAAAACGAGGGCGGACACGCCAAGAGAGGTCGCTGCCTGCGGCGGGCAGGCCTCGTCGGCGCGCAAAGGAGGCGCGCCTCTGGCGCTTCGGAGCCAACAGCGTTGGCTCCTCAGCGGAAACGGGATGACAACGTAAACCGGAAGGCCAGGTGGTGTTGTCGCATCGATTGTGGGGATGCACCACGTCGCGGTGAAAAGAGGAAACCCCGGCTGGTATGGGGGTACCGGCCGGGGTCGAGTTTCATGCTTGGGTGGTCCGCCTTGCGCGCCTGCCAGGACGCGGGGAAGACGGCTAACGAGGGGGAATGTAACGAACGGCGAGAAAGGGCGCAATACTGTAAAAGCATTAGGGGATTCGAGGCGCGTTTTTGATCGAAGTCAACGGCAACGGCAAAAGATTTAACGCAGAGGACGCAGAGCAAAGAGCAGAGGGCGCAGAGAAAGACGTTTAGTTTGTGATGGCGGAGGGGCAGGGGGTTTTGCGCGGTTCGATCGAGAGCGAAAAATCAAAGTCAAAAGATTTAACACAGAGGGCACGGAGGAAAAGCGGAGGGCACGGAGAATGGCTCAACGCCGAGAGCTAAGAGCAAAAGCAGATCCCTGCCTGCGGCAGGCAGGCCTCGCTGCGCTCCCTTCGCGAGGTCACTCAGGGCAAGCGGGATGACGACGAAAAAGAAAAGGCGCCGGCGAGAGCTTTGTGCGCGCGGTTGGAAGGGGGCGGATACCCCGAGAAAGGTTCGTGCCTAGGGCAGGACTGGTCGGCGCGGACACAGAAGAGAGGTCCCTCGCTGCGCTCGGGATGACACCTCGACATTACTTGGACCGGGGGCAGGGGGTTTTGCATCAACGGTGATGGCGTCCGCCGCGGCGACCGGGACGCGAAGGGCGGTCGGCGCGGATACAGAAGAGAGGTCCCTCGCTGCGCTCGGGATGACACCTCGACATTAGTTGGACCGGGGGCAGGGGGTTTTGCATCAACGGTGATGGCGTCCGCCGCGGCGACCGGGACGCGAAGGGCGGTCGGCGCGGACACAGAAGAGAGGTCCCTCGCTGCGCTCGGGATGACACCTCGACATTACTTGGACCGGGGAGGCAGGGGATTTTGCACCAACGGCGATGGCGTCCGCCGCGGCGACCGGGACGCGAAGGGCGGTCGGCGGGGATACAGAAGAGAGGTCCCTGCCTGCGGCAGGCGGGCCTCGCTGCGCTCCCTTCGCAAGGTCACTCAGGGCAAGCGGGATGACAACGAAAAGAAAAGGCGACGGCGAGACGCCGGCGCTACAACTACAGCTGCGACGGCGAGCGCCGAGATTCTTTGAAAAGGGGCGGGTCCCGTAGAAGCGAGCGGGACGCAAACTGCGCGTCTCAGACCCGCCCCTACCTTGCAACTTTGCGGCTGGGGTTGGTTATGATTTTTGCGGGGCGATGCCTTGGGATTCGGTGCAGTCGTAGGACTGGGCTGTTGGCAGGTTTTTGAATTCTTCCTGGCGGCCGCTGGGCCAGTCTATTGTGGCGCGGGTTATTTTTTCTTCGTGAGCTACGCCGAAAGTTACCGGTAGTTCGGATTGCGAGAGGTAGCTGGAGCCGCTGTGGACCACGCGCTCCTGGGTTATGCCGTTGGACTCGATGCGGACGCGGGCGCCGATGGCGTCGCGATTGGATTTTGTGCCGATGAGGCGGAAGCGGACGCTTTTGTTCCTTCCTACAGCGTCGTTGCGATAGAGGTAGGCGGGGCCGTTGTTGGTGGTCATTAACAGGTCGAGGTCGCCGTCGCGATCGAAATCGCCGTAGGCCAGGCCGCGGCCGACTTTTGGGGCGGCGAATTCCTTGCTCATGGCGGGGGCGACGTCGCGAAAATGCCCGTTGCCGCTATTGAGAAAGAGTTGCGGAGGCTGCGCGTAGCCGACGTTGCCGCGGATGTTGCGCACGGTGTCGTCAATGTGTCCATTGGCGACGGCGAGATCGAGCCGGCCATCGAGATCGGCGTCGAGAAAAACGCAGCCGAAGCCGAGAGTATTTACAGAGGGTAGGCCGATGCCGGCCTGGACGGCGATGTCCTGGTAAGCGCCGTTTGCGATGGGCTGGTAGAGGCCGATCATTTCGTTATCGAAATTGGTGATGGCGATTCCGGCGCGTCCGGAATTTTCGAAATCTCCGCAAGCGACTCCCATGCCGGCGCGAGCTTTTCCCTCAGCGCTGAAAGCGATGCCGGCTTCGACACCGACTTCCTTAAATGTGCCATTTTGCTGATTGCGGTAAAGCTTGTTGGGCTGCGTGTCATTGGCGACGAGCAGATCGGGCCAGCCGTCGAGATTGTAATCGAGCATGGCGACGCCGAGAGATTTCGAGCTGGTATCAAAGATGCCGCTTTTGGCGGTGACGTCCTCGAAAGTGCCGTCACCGCGATTGCGGAAGAGCCAGCAGGTTTCGCCGCGATACGCTTCGGGCGTGCAATAGGATTTATGCGTGCCGTCGAGGCTGCAGAAGACGTCGTGCTCCGCGGACCACTTCACATAATTGCAGACGAAGAGATCGAGCAGGCCGTCGCGATCGTAATCGAACCAGAGAGCGGAGGTGCTGAGGGCCTGGCGGGGGGCGAGGCCGGAGGATTTTGTGACGTCAACGAACGCGCCCTTTTTATTATTTTGAAACAGGCGGCTTTGGCCGACGCAGGTGATGAACATGTCCGGGAAGCCGTCGTTGTTGAAATCGCCGACGGCGACGCCCATGCCGTACAGTTCGAGGTCGAGGCCGGCGCGGCGGGTTACGTCCGTGAATGTGCCGTTGCGATTATTTTGGTAGAGACGCAGCGTGGAGGGGGCGCGTTTGTGGCCGGGCCAGTCCATGCCGTTGATGAGCAGGATGTCTTGCCAGCCGTCGGCGTCGTAATCGAGGAAGGCGCAGCCGGAGCCGAGGGTTTCGGGGAGGAGTTTGCCGCCGTAGGCGCCGGAATTGTGATGGAAGTGGATGCCGGCGGAGTTGGTGACGTCTATCAGGCGAAAGGTGGGTTGCGCGGATTGATTTTGCGGCGGGTGCGGCGGCTGCGCGTTAATGGCTGCGAAATTCGCTGTGAAGCGCGAGAGCTGCGACGGCGCGATGCCGGCAAGTTCCGCGAGCGCTGCGCCGGCGCCGAGGCCGGTGAGATTTTTCAGGAACGCGCGGCGATTCACGAGATGTTCACCAGGCCGTTGCGGATGGCGTAAACGACCAGCTCTGCGGTTTTGTGGATGCCGAGCGCGTCCATAATATTGGCGCGATGGACGCTGACGGTATTGACGCTGAGCGAAAGATGATCCGCGATTTCCTTGTTGGATTTTCCGTCCACGATGAGCTGGAGGATTTCGAGTTCGCGGGCGGTGAGGCCGGCGTTGCGTTCGCCTTTGAGCGCGGCGGAGCGCGAAAGTTCGGAGGCGAGGACGATTTCACCGGCGGCGACGCGGCGGATGGCGGTGGCGAGTTCGAGGTCCACGGCATTTTTCAGGACGTAACCGCGCGCGCCGGAATCGAGCGCCTGGCGGACGAGGGTGTCTTCGGAGTGCATGCTTAACATTAATATGGCGGTTTCGGGGGAGTGCTCGAGGATTTTGCGGGTGGCGACGAGGCCGCTGGCGCCGGGAAGCGCGCAATCCATCACAATTACTTTGGGACGCAGGGAGCGCGCAAGTTTGATGGCTTCATCGCCATCGCCGGCTTCGCCGACGACGGAGATGTCCGGCTCGTCTTCGAGCATGCGCCGGAAGCCGCGGCGGACCAGGGCGTGATCGTCCACGAGCAGGACGGAAATTTTATTGGCCATGCGGATCGAGCCTTTCTTTGGGAACTTTGAGACGAATTAGAGTCCCATGTTGCGGGAGGCGCAGCAACTCGATGGCGCCGGCGAGAAGTTCGGCGCGTTCGCGCATGGCGACCAGGCCCATGCCGGGCTTGCTGATTGTCGTGGGCGCGTCGAGACCTTTGCCGTGATCTTCGATTTCGAGCTGCAGCGAATCGGGCAGAAAACGCAGGCGGACCCAGGCTTGGCGGGCGCCGGAATGGCGCGCGACGTTATTCAGGGCTTCCTGGAGAACGCGATAGATGTGGATGGCGGCGCTGCCGTCAACGGGATAGGGAACGCCGGATTTTTCGTAGGTGATGTCAATGCCGGTTTGTTTTTCGACTACGGGAATGTACCAGTCAATGGTGGATTCCAGGCCGGCTTCATCGAGCATCACGGGATGCAGAGCTTGCGAGAGGCTGCGAATATTTTCGAGCGTGGTTTGCGCGACGTCGCGAACTTCGTGCAGCTCGGAGCGCAATGGCGAGTCGGCGGGAGTGTGACGTTCGACGCGGCCGAGCATCGCGCCGATGGCGGTGAGGATCTGGCCGAACTCGTCGTGCAGCTCGCGGGAAATGTGACGGAGCGTGGATTCCTGCGTGGAGATCAGTTTCTGCGCAAGATCGCTGCGCTGGCGGGAGAGGGCGGCGAGTTGTTCGAAGAGACGACGGTTCGAGCGGATCACGTAGAGGCTGGTGAGGATGATGGCCGCGAGAGTGGCGGTGAGAAATAAATAAACCTGGCGCTGAACGCGGTCGTAGATTTCGCGGACCTGCAGCGCGATTTGTTCGTCGCTTTCGTTATTTTGCACGAGCAGGCGGGAGACGGCGGTGCTGAGGCCTTCCTGGCGGGCTTGCAGAGTGAGGCGGATTTGGTCGCGGGCTTCTTGGTCCTGGCCATTTTGCGCGAGGGCGAAGGTGCGGTCCACGGCGTCCCAGAATTGCGCGAGGGAGGCGGCGAGATATTGCTTTTGATCGGCGGTCCGCGTCCCGCCGCTGAGATTTTCTTCGGATTGCAGGGCGTCGTCGAGATCTTCGTGGATGCGGGCGAATTGGGATTTCCAGGCGGTGAGGGGGTAAGGCTCGTCGTTATCGAGCATATCGCGCATGGCGAGGGCGAGAGAATTCAGGTCATTTTGCACGCGGAGGAGCTGCAGAGAGGCTTTGCGATTGCGTTCGACGAGATTATTTTGCAGGGCGCGCAGGCCGGCGATCTGATGCGTGATGTAGGCGGAGTAGGTGACGACGGCCGCGAGCGTGACGAGCAGCCCGAGGACCAAACCCATCGCAGGTGAGCGCAGAGCGCGGCGAAACACAGTCACGAGGATATAACGCGGGGTTGGCGAGTGCCAATGGGTTGGGGCATCCCAGGTTGAGCGCGACGCGAGCATCGAAAAAAAGAGCCGCTACCCGAGGGTAGCGGCTCCGCGCTTACTTCCTAGGGGAAACTGTCTCCCGATCAGAAGAGAAGCTTCAGGCCGAACTGTATCTGGCGGCCCGGATCGGAGGACTGCACCAACCCGAACGTGCCAGCACCGGATGCGCCGCCGGTTTGCGGGTTCGTGTCAATTACGCCGTTGCACTGCGGCCCACAATTACCATTCGGTGCGGAAAACACCGGAGTGTTGGTGAAGTTGATGAATTGGGTCATGAACTGGAGATTGAAGCGCTCGGTGATGTGGAAATTCTTAGTTAGGTTGATGTCCGCAGTGGAGAGACCTGGTCCACGGAACGAACCTACGCCGCAATTTCCAAAAGTGAGCGCCGATGGCAGAGTGACCGCAGCGGGGTTCAGAAACTGAAGACCGATATTCCCTCCGAGGTCCTCGAAGGCTCCGCTGCCGTGCTGAGCAACTCCGGAGACACAGTCGGGCCGGTAGGCCGCTCCAACGCCGCCGCCGGTGGTGGATTGATCCGGCGCTGATGGATTGATCGCAAAGCCCGAATGAACGTTGAACGCGGTGGCGACTTGCCAGCCACCGATGATCTGGTTGAGCCAGCCGCTGACTTCGCCGCCGAATCGTTTTCCGCGGCCAAACGGCAGTTCGTAGAGCACGTACCCATTGAACGCGCTGGCCACGTCGCTGATGCAGCGGCCGTAGTCGGCCTTCTGGTCGTAAATGTTCTGGAAGAAGAAATACCCGCCACCGGTCTGGCTGGAGCCGATGCCTTCTTCGTCGCCGTACTGGCCGAAATAACCGAGTGAGTTGGAAAGGCATTTGGACCAAGTGTAATTGGCCTGGACCTGGAGTCCATGGAAGGGACGCTCGACTAAAGTGAGTTCCAGAGCGTTGAAGCGCTGGATGGCGGTCGAATCGTTGTAGCGAACGTTGGCGCCGGCAGCGATGAGCGGCGCCGCGAATGGGCTGGGCGAAATGACCCCGTTGACGAGTTGTTCCTGGTTCAGGAGGTAAATGTCGGACATGTGGTCAATCTTGTTGCCGACGTATGCGGCGGAAACCGTGGTGCTGTTGCCGAACTGATGCTGAACGGTGAGGTTCCACTGCTGGTCAACCGCCGGTTGCAGATTCGGGTTCGTGGCATGAAGCGTGGTGGAGGACAGGCAGTCAGGAGAAAACGCCAAGAGCCCAGCGGCTGTACAGGGAGCGCTCGGGAACGCAGTGTATCCCTGATCCAGAGTGAAGGGCGGTAGAGACAGGCCCGTGTTATTGGCTTCACGGTTCACGACGTAGGGAGGATTCACGACGGCCAGGTTATTCACGCCATTGCCTTCCATGTAAGTAGAGATGCCGTATGCCGCGCGGAAAACAGTGTTTGGCAAAAATGCGGGCTGCCACGCCAAGCCGATGCGGGGCTGGAAGTTGTCGATGCCGGTATAGGTGTTGTAATTCTTTCCAATCTCTGGCATGCCGGTGAACTTGTCGAAATTGACGTTGTTGTTGTGGTCGGAATCACCGCGCGGCGTGGTCAGCTCATAGCGAAGGCCAAGATTGACCGTGAGATGACTGGTGAGACGCCAGTTGTCCTGAACGAAAGCGCCGAGCAGGGTGTTCCGCAAGTGAAAGTTCAGAGGCGTGCCCAAAGTGACGTCGCTGGGAAGACCGAGCAGGAAGTCAGCGACTCCGTTACCACCGGAAGTCCCGGTGGCGCCGTTGCCGGTGTACTGGCCGCTAAAGCTGAACGAGCCCGCCACGCCTTCGTTTCCGGGGTAAACGTCGTTCATGATGTAGTGAAAATATTCAAAGCCGAAGTGAATGGCGTGATTGCCGTGAGTCCAAGTGGCGACGTCTTCGGCTTCGATGGTAGTGTCGTGGAAAATTTCCACGCCGTCGGTGCTTCCGATGCTGGTGTAGGTCCCGCCGTTACACGTTGGGCCGCTGAAAGTGATACACGGAAGGATGGTGGTGGGCACGCCAGGAATTCCAAACTCTTCGGGCAAATTGATGTTGGTGGGGTTGGAATAGATTTGGTCATTTGCCGGAAAGTCCTGAAACCCGACGCGAACTTCGTTAACGAAAGAGGGCGAAACGGTGCGGGCATAATCCAGGACAAAATTCTTCAAGGGATATTCCCTCTTAAGGTCGGGCAGCAGGGCGATGCTGTTGGTGGTGTTGTTGATCACGTATTGTTGCGACCAGCGCCCCATGATGTGGTCTTTGTCGGAGGCTTGCCAGTCCACCTTGAAGTCTCCCTGGTAGGAATTCACATAGTTTTGCTGCAGGTAGCTGGTCTGGTCGGCGCTCGGGTAAAGCGATGAACTGAAAATATTCTGAGCGGCCATGCTCATTATGGGAACTTGATTGTTCAGATAAGGCGTGCGAGTCGTGGGATCGCCACTGGAAAACGGGTTGTAGAGTTGCTGGGAAGCGTTGTTGCAAATGCCTCCGCCAGTAAATCCCGCGGTGCAAAGCGAGGAGAAGTCGCCGGTGCGAAACGCAGCCGGAACAGGAGCGAAGGCAACGGAATTGGCGGGCGTGTCGAAGAGGGATGTTTGCCAATCCGCAAAGAAAAAGAGTTTGTTTTTGATGACCGGGCCGCCGAACGTAGCACCGAAATTGTTCCAATGGAGAGGATTGCGCGGCAACACGGCGCCGCTGCCCCCGGGCTCCTGATTGACAAGGGTGATGGCCTTGTTCTGCCAGCTGTTGGCGTTCAGGTCCGTGTTGCGCAGGAATTCGTAAATGTCGCCGTGATATGAATTCGTGCCCGACTTGAGCGTTTCGACGACCACTCCGCCGATGTAGTTTCCGAAGTCCGCGGGAGCATTTCCGGCGATCAGATTGAATTCCTGAATGGCGTCGGGGCTGGGGACGTAGGCCACTTCGTTGTTGTCCGCCTGGTTGGTATCCATGCCGTCGAGCGAGAAATTGTTGTCCTGCTCGCGAGCGCCATTGACGTAAGGACGGCCGGTGCCAAAGGTGGACTGCGGGGCTTGAAAGGCAAAGATATTGGGGCTGACGACGCCGGGAGCGAGCAAGGTGAGCTGGTTGATATTGCGTGTAGAGAGGGGCAGCGCCACCGCGGCATTCGAATCTATGAGCGTGCCAAGCTCCGTGGAGTCCGTCTGCAGCAGCGGCGGAGCCGTGGTGACTTCGACGGTCTGAGATACTTGGCCGACGCTCAACCGAAAGTCCACACGCGCGATCTGATTCAGAACGAGCGTAAATGCAGGCTGAACCTGTTTAGAGAAGCCGGTGGCTAGCACGCTCACTTCTACGTTGCCGACCGTGACTTGGGGGAAATTATAAACGCCATCGTTGTTCGTTTGAGTGGTGTGAATGGTGCCGCGATCGACGTCGCGCACGCTGACCGAAGCGCTCGCGACGGCTGCGCCGGACGGGTCGGTAACTGTTCCGGTAACTGAGCCCGAAGCTTGCTGGCCCCAGGCGGGGGATACGACTACGGCTAGCGCCACGAAGAGAGAGAGGGACAGGAACAGCGCGAATTTGGTGATGTTGCGAATCTTGTTCACAGAAGCCTCCTGGCGGAAATTCGGAGAATCGAGGCTGTCATGCCTCCCACGCACCCGAAATACCCCATGCATGAGCAAGAGCTATATAGCGCAAGATTTCTGTTGTCAAGGGAAAAATGAAAATGTATAAGGCTTTTGATAGATTTTTTGAATACGCTCTATAGCGGTCAACCGCGCTCTATAGCAGTGTATTGGCACTTGCAAGACGGCTTACGGCGCTAATTCATTGCGCCGAAGCGCTTAGCTGGTAGACTCACGGGCAATTCCGGAGCGTTCATGACACCGATCGGTCGAAACGGGGAACCTACATACAAGCGAATTCAGAATGTGATCCGCAGACGGATCGAAGGCGGACAGCTAAAGCCAGGGGATCTGGTGGCTTCCGAGAGGGAGCTGGCCAAGACGCACAAAGTGAGCCTGATGACCGCGCGGCACGCTCTCGCGGACCTGGCGCGCGAGGGAATGGTGGAAAGAAGGCACGGTTCCGGCACGTTCGTGGCGCCGCCGAAAATTCATTTCAACAAGCTGATGAGTTACACGGAACAGATGGCCAGCCGCGGATTGGCGGTGCGCTCGCGAATTGTTTCTTCGGGTGTGCTGCAAGACGAACCGGAAATCGCGGCGCGGCTTTCATTGCCGTCCACGAGCCATCTATTCATGCTGGAACGCGTGCGGCAGGCTTCGGACGAGCCGTTCGCTTTGGAGACTTGCTATTTGTCGGTGGATGAATTTCCGGCGCTAGCTGGAGGGACTTTGGAGCGTGGGTCGCTTTTTGTGACGCTGGAGCATGAATACGGCGTGGAGCTGGCTTACGCGGATGAAGAGATTGATTCGACTGCGGCGGATTTGAAGACCGCGGAATTGCTGAGCGTGCCGCGCGGGGCGCCTTTGCTGCGAATGCGGCAGCTGATTTACACGACCAAGGGGAAGCCTTGCATGTATGTGGTGGGGTTGTACCGCTCGGGGCGGCATACTTTGTTGATTCGGCGGTTTCGGTAACGGGTGGTGCGCGATTCTTTACGCCAGAGATTTAACACCCGACTGCGTCGGGTAGACGCCGGACACAGAGAAAAGCGAAGCTTACGTGAATGTGGTCCTGGGTGGCGCCTGCCCCGAATGACGAAGTCTCTTACCGACCCCTGAAGGACTGGAGGCCACACTGCTTGAAATTATCATTGGCCTTTTGCTCCTAGTAGTTGCCTTCTTACCGAAATCCAGGTTTTACCACTCCGGCGCACCCGGAACCAAATACGGGCCACCGATAGAACCGAGCTGGGTTCCACGGTCGCTCATTCTGGTCGCCGGATTAGCAACACTCTTAGATGGCATTTGGCGCGCCCGCCATCACTGAAGGTCGCGGGTGGACGCCCGGGCAAGTTGGGACGCAGCCCTTCGATTCGGCACCGCCGAATCTCAGGATGAATCGCGCTGTAGCGCGATTCACGAGCAGCGCCCCTACGGACCCTTTTTGAGTTTGACGTTTTTTGTGCACGACAGGTGCATGCCGCGAGCAGTGCGGGCACGGCATGCCGTGCCCCTACGATCTTAGCTCGACACTGCCTTGGCCGCGGGTCAGTTCGCGGGACATTTGCCAGGCGCTGATTGTTGCGAGCAGGACTAGAAATATTCCCAGCGGCCAGTGGTGGAGGAGAAGTTTGCCTACGCCGAACAGGGCGCTGTAGACCATCACGCAGCCTAGAATCCAGCACCAGAGATTGCGGGCCAGATCGTGCGTCTGGGGAATTTCCGGCGCGAGCTTGGCGATGGGTTGCCAGCCAGTCGCGTCCGGGCGGACTTTTCTGTAGAACGACAACAGAATGCTGTCCGGTTCTTTTGCGGTGGCTAGTGTGACGGCGGTCCACATGATCGTGGTCAGGAGCGTGGTGGTGAGAATGTCTTTGGCGAAGACGACGGTGCCGGAGCCGACGAAAAGCGACGGGCGGCCGAGTAGTGCGTCGGCGAGACCTTTCCAGTGCAGCGTGAGAGTGGCGGCGAGAGCGGTGATCATCGCGGAAATTTCGCTCCAGGCGTTGATGCGCCACCAATACCAGCGAAGCATGTAAACGCTGCCGGTGCCGGCGCCGACTTGCAGCACAACTTCCCAGCCGGAGCGGATGGAAGCGAGCTGCGCGGAAACGTAGCCGGTCATGATGACGAGCAAAATCGTGACGAGCTGCGAGATGTGGACGTAGTGGCGTTCGGAAGCGTGGCGCACCAAGAAGCGGCGATAGAAATCCTCGACGATGTAGGACGTGCCCCAATTGAGTTGTGTGGCGATGGTGGACATGAAAGCCGCGAGGAAGCCGGCGACGATGATGCCGCGCCAATAGTGCGGCACGTAATCGTTGACGATCATCATGTAACTGGTTTCGGGATGTTGCAGGCCGGGATAGAGCACGATCGCGGCGAGAGCGGTGAGAATCCAGGGCCACGGACGCAGCGCGTAGTGCGCGATGTTGAACCAAAGCACGGAGAACAGGCCCTGGCGTTCGTCGCGCGCGCTGAAAATTCTTTGCGCGATGTAGCCGCCGCCGCCGGGTTCCGCGCCGGGATACCAGAAGGCCCACCATTGGACGCCGAGATAAACCGTGAAAGTGATCACGGGCAGGGTCCACAACGTATCGCTGGTGAATCCTTTCGAAAAATCGGGGAGAAAGGCGAGAGGGTCGGAGCCGCCGTTCTTCGCGCGTAATGCGCCGATCTGGCCGATCATGGAGCCCATGCCGCCCGCGCCTTTCACCGCGTACCAGGCGATGCCGATGACGATGCCCATTTTCAGGACGAATTGAAACAGGTCGGTCCAGAGGACGCCGGAGAGGCCGCCGAGAGAAACGTAAATTCCGGTAAACGGAATGAGAAAGAAAATGCAGACAATCAGCGCGCGGCCGTCGGTGCCGGAAAATACCGGGCCGAAGATATCGCTGAGCGCGCGAGAAAATGTGCCAAGGAAACCCCAGGATTGCATGGTGGGCCCGAGAGTGGTGCCGACGATATTGATCATCGCTTTGGTTACCCAGCCGAGAATCATGCAGTTCATCAGCAGGCCGAGATAGATGGCGCGGAAGCCGCGGAGAAAAGCGGCGGGATTTCCGGAGTAACGCATTTCGGCGAATTGCACGTCGGTCATCAGGCCGGAGCGGCGCCACAAACGCGCGAAAAGAAAAACGGTCATCATTCCGGACGGAAGAAAAGCCCACCAGATCCAATTGCCGGCGATCCCTTGGGTGTAAACGAGGCCGGCGACGAGCAAAGGGGTATCGGCGGCGAAAGTGGTGGCGACCATGGAAGTGCCGGCGAGCCACCAGGAAACGGTGCGACCGGAGACGAAATAATCTTCGGAGCTCTTACCAGAACTGCGGCGGAAATAGAGGCCGAGCAGAAGAGTGATTACGAGATAGCCGATGATGGCGGACCAGTCGAGTAGTGTGAATGGCATCGGCCCGACTTTATTGCACAGATGCGCGGCGGGAAGCAACGTGAAATCACAGTAAATTTGCGGCGTGGCGCATGTCGGGAGCGTTGCGAGGGGCAAAAAAGTTGCGCGCTGCTTGCGGAACTGTACTATCCTGCGCGTCGCTCAAATATTTTTTTGCGCCATAAACCGCTCAAAGAAGGGCAAATGCGAATTTTGTTGCTGATGGCGATGATCGGTTTTGTTGGTTTGGCTGGCGGCTATGGGCCCGGCACCGGCGCAGCGGAGCAATCCACAACGCAACCTGTGGCGGAATTGAATTTGATGCCGATGCCGGCGAGCGTGCGGGCGGGAAACGGAGCGCTGGCGATTACGCCGGCGTTTTCGGTGGCGATGGAAGGTTACCGCGAGCCGCGGCTGGAGCGCGCGCTGCAGAGATTTTGCCGCGAGCTTTCGCTGCGGACGGGCTTCTTTGTGGGAGTCGAGGTTGCGGATGCGAGCAAGGCGACGCTGGTGATTCACGCGGAACGAGCCAGCAAGGCTGTGCAGGAATTGGGCGAAGACGAAAGTTACGTTCTGGAGGTGAGCGCCGCGGGAGCGGAGATTACCGCGCCGAATCCCTTGGGCGTGATGCATGGGCTGCAGACTTTTCTGCAGCTGGTGGCGGTCACGCCGGCTGGTTTCGCCGCGCCCGTGGTGCGCATCGAAGACGCGCCGCGCTTTCCGTGGCGCGGGTTGACGATTGACGTAAGCCGGCATTTTATTTATCTGAATACGCTGAAACGCAATATTGATGGCATGGCCGCGGTGA
The DNA here is from genome assembly GCA_963804655.1 of uncultured Acidobacteriota bacterium. Taxonomy (GTDB): domain Bacteria; phylum Acidobacteriota; class Terriglobia; order Acidiferrales; family UBA7541; genus Palsa-295. Next base: position 124,844 of record CAWDRE010000012.1, read on the forward strand.
AAATGAACGTGCTGCACCTGCATCTTTCGGACGATCAAGGTTTTCGCGTGGAGAGCAAGGAATTTCCCAAGCTGCAGGAAATGGGCTCGGACGGGGAATTTTACACGCAGGCGGAAATGCGCGAGCTGATTGAGTACGCGCGCGACCGCGGAATTCGCATCCTGCCGGAATTTGATATGCCGGGGCACAGCACGTCCTGGTTCGTCGGGTATCCGGAGCTGGCGAGCGGGCCAGGGCCTTACCGGATCGAGCGGCGGTGGGGGATTTTCGATCCGGCAATGGATCCTTCGCGCGAATCCACTTACAAATTCCTGGATAAACTGATCGGAGAGATGGCGGAACTTTTTCCGGACCATTATTTCCACATTGGTGGCGATGAAGTGAACGGAAAGCAGTGGGACGCGAATCCGAAAATCCAGGAGTTCATGCGCGCGCACAAATTGAAGAACGATCAGGAACTGCAACAGTATTTCACGCTGGAAGTGCAGAAGATCGTAAGCAAGCATCACAAGGAAATGGTGGGCTGGGACGAGATTCTGGCGCCGGGGATGCCGAAAGACATCGTGATCCAGTCGTGGCGCGGGCAGGAATCGCTGGCGGAGGCGGCGCGGCAGGGTTATCGCGGGATACTTTCGAGCGGATATTATCTGGACGGGATGGCGCCGGCGAGCCAGCACTACGCCGTGGATCCCATGGCAAACGCGGACGCGAGCCTCACGCCGGAGCAGCAAAAACTGATTCTGGGCGGCGAAGCGTGCATGTGGGCGGAATTTATTTCGGATGAAAATATCGATTCGCGGATTTGGCCGCGCACGGCGGCGGTGGCGGAGCGTTTGTGGTCCGCGCAAGACGTGCGGGATGCGGATTCGATGTACCGGCGGCTGGATGCGGTGAACGCGCAGTTGGCGGAACTGGGGTTGCAGCAGCGGTCGAGCGCGGGCGTGATGCTCGCGCGGATGGCGGGATCGGACGATATTGCTGCGCTACGCGTGCTGGCGGATGCGGTGCAGCCTGCCAGCATTACCATTCGTGAAAAGGAAGCGGAGCAGGCCGGCGGAATTCAGACCAGCGATATTCCGCTCAATCGAATGGTGGACGCGGTGGCTCCGGAAAGCGAGGCAGCGCGGCGATTTTCGCAGGATGTGGTTCGGTTCGCCGCTGCGAAATTTCAGGATCCCGCGGCGGAAGCGCGGATTCGCGCGCGGCTGGTTTTGTGGCGCGACAACGACAATCAGTTGCAGCCTTTGCTGCAGAATTCTTTTTTGTTGAAGGAACTCTCGCCGGTTTCGCAAAACCTGACTTCGCTGGCAGCGACGGGGCTCGCGGCGCTCGATTTCATTGATAAAGGCCAGACTGCGCCGGATTCCTGGCACAAACAACAGCTGACGATGATTCAGCTGGTGGAAAAGCCGACGGCCGATCTGATTTTTGCGGTGGCGCCGGCGGTGCAGCAACTCGTGGATGCCAGCGCCAGTCCTCGCTGAAGGTGGGCGTGCCGCGAAACACTGCCACCGGATTGCAAAATCAAATCGGGCAAGAGCGGGGTTAGAGAAAGCCGCGAACTTCACGCTCGGTGGAATCGAGACGCGCGCGAGCCTTGGCAACCGCAGGTTCTCCAGCGGATTGCGCCGCGCGAGCGTGCGCGAGCGCCCGTTCGGCGATTGTTGAACCTTCATTCAAAAGCGCAGTGATCTCGCTTTCCAGCTTTCTTCTGCTGCCGCGCAAGCGCTCGTCAACATCACTCTGCACCCTCGAAGTATTCACCTCTAGAAGCTGGCCCGCGAAATCCATAGCAGCGCGGATGATGCCTTCGCGCCAGCCGAGTCCGCCGCGCACAAGGTCCGAGACAAATAGCAAGGGAGACGCGGGAGCGGCTACTCTTTCGATCACGTGAAACTGGAATCGCGATTGAACTCGCAAACCTTGCGCCTGATCCAGTTCTTCCGGGAGCGCTTCCAGGTCCGGCATGCCGGTGGCGGCCAGGCGGCGCAGAAAATCATTTCCGAGGGCGACGAACCGCGCGGTGGCCTGGCGGAAGGCCGATTCGGCGAACTCGGATTCACCCTGCAGCCAAGGCGCAAGAATCGCGTAAACAATTTCCTGGGCGCCGTGATTCAAAGCGCGGCGGTAGGCTGGACCGCTACGAATCCGGGAGAGCGCAGGCAGGCGATCGCGCAGTTGACGATGAGCATCGGGCTGTGCGCGCTGCAGAAAGAGAGCACGCCGTTCCGCAAACGTCGCGGAAAGGCGCTGTTGCTCGGCGGTGAGAAGGACAGCGAGATCGCGCGCGTCATTTTCCGATTGGCGTAGAAGATTCCGCAAAGCCGCGATGCGCGCTTCGGATTCTTCCAAGGGGCGATCCAGCGCGTCTCGTTCTTCCTTGAGCACCGCCAGCAATTGATTCGCGGAGCGGCGGACGCCGCGCGCGGCCGATTCGAGAACGAGCAAATGGCCCGAACGAGAGACGAGATCCGTGAGAGCTTGCATTAACTGGGGCCAGTCGCGCGGCGGACCGCGGTCTTCCAGACGTTCCAGGGCGCTGACCTCGAAAATGCGCGGCACCGGGCGCGCGAGCCGCTTTTCGAGAACGGCGCGAGCAAACTCGAGGGCGGCGGAGCGGTCCGCCTCACTGGCGCGGTCTGCTTTGTTCAAGACGAAGAAAAGTTCGCGCACAGTTTGCGCGACCGTCTCCACGATTTGCAGTTCCTCGGCGGAGATTGGAGGATCGGCGCCGATCACGACGATGGCGGCGTCAATATGAGGAACGAAAGCGTGAGTGGCCGCTGTGTTTCCGGGAAACACGGAGCCAAGGCCTGGCGTATCCACCAAACACATGCCAGTCCGCAGCAGCGGGCTGGGAACAAATACTTCCACGCCCGCAATTCCTTTGGCGTTTTCCGGATTTCGTTCCTCGGCGACATAATCGGCTACCGCGGCGATCGAAATTTCGTCCCAGAGATCACCGCCATGCACGCTGACGCGAGCCGCGACATTCTCGCCATGGCGGATGACGGTGGGCACCGCAGTGACGGGGACAACCGCAGTGGGCAGCACTGCATGGCCGACCAGCGCGTTCAGGAGAGTTGATTTGCCGCGCTTGAATTGCCCCACGCAGGCAGCGTAAAAGCGGCCTTCAGCCACGCGTTCCGCCACGGAGCGCGCACCGGCAGCGATGTGCTGGGCGCCGAATTCCATGGCAAGCTCAGCGAGCCGGCGCAGGGCCGCCTCGCCGGAAGCGGCCTGTGGGACAGCGCGATGATTGGCAGGCGTTGCGTTCATTGGAAGAAATTTTGAGAATGGAAAACAACCGCGGCATTGGAGCGCAACAGGTAATCCACGTGCACGAGCTTGGTTTTGATCTGATCGCCGTAGTGGTAACGGGAGCCCGCGGCCAACGCGCACATTTTTACGATCGAGCCGGGCAAATGAGCGCTCAGGTGAAGAATTTCTTCGCGGAAGCCGCGCAGATGGAGAGAAGCAAGGCCAAATTTCTGGATACAACTTTCCAATAACTCGCGCGCAGCGCGGTCCGGGAGCGGACCGAGGTGAATCCGCAGCGCGTCGTTCCAATAGAGGCTCCACGCGTAACCGACATCACCTTGCCCGAAGCCGCGCGCCGCGAGATAGATTGGCGTCCTGCATCTGTACATAATGTCTTTCAGCAGGCGGGCCATGTTGTGAGTTGGCGGAGGGAAATGGTCCAGGAAGAATTGATATGCGCCCTTTTCGCAGGCGGTAAAGAGAATTCCCCGCAGGCGCAATGCGGATTGGCGCGCGAGCCAGCGATCCACGGAATCGGGCGCCGTGCCGTCCGCCTGAATTTTTCGGCGCACGAACGAGTCGCCAGTCAAATAGATACCGCGCAGCAAAAACGAAACCAATTCCCGGCCTGTGGCGGGGCCACTCCAGCAGAAGCAATTGCGCCGTTCTGGTTCACACAGCTCGGTGATGGCCGCCTGGATCAGTGAGGTTTTTCCAGCGTCCATCGGACCGCACACCAAGCGGCTTTCACGATGTTGAATCGCCGCGCGCAGCTGACGCAATTCCTCCTTGCGGCCAAAAAGAGTGCCGAGTTGGGCGCTTTGGTTCATCTCCGTCAGCTCGCGCAGCCGGCGCGAAGCGGCTAGGAACGAGTTCCGTCTTGATGCACGTACTTGATGACTTCCACTTCGGACATGGCGATCAGGCCTTCATCCACCATCTCGTCCAGAAACGGCAGCAGCTTCTGAATTCTTTCCTCGGAATCAATCACGCTGACCATGACCGGCGCATCGTGCGAGAAGGACATGTGACGCGGGCGGCGGATGACCGTGCTGGCGCCGTAGCCCCCGATTCCGCGAAGAACGGTGGCGCCGGCGATGTCCAGCTCGCGGCACTTTTCGACGATGGCGCGGTACAGCGGCTTATCTTTCCATTTGTCGTCTTCACCGAAATGAATGCGCAACATTTTGGCTTTTCCTTCCAGCTTCACGAGCGGGCCTCCTTCCTGCGTTCGGCGCCTGCGTAGTCGTGGGTGTACTTGATGATGTCCACGTCGGAGAAAACCACCAGGCCCTGCTGCACCATACTGTCCAGGATGGGAAGAAATGCGCGCAGGCGCTCTTCGGTGTCCACCACAGAGAGCATGATGGGCCTATCGTGCGAAAGATGAAGAGCGGAGTCTTTGTGAATCCTGCGATTGGCTCCGTAACCGAGGATGCCCTGGTACACGGTGACGCCGGCGATGTCATTCGAGCGCATGCTTTCCAGCAAGGCCTGGTGCAACGGTTTGCCGTTCCATTTGTCGTTCTCGCCTATGAAAATGCGCATCAATTTGGCTTTTCCCTGGCGTTTCAGAGCGGGCGCGTTATCCGGGCGCGCTCCCTTGGGGGAAACTTCGGCGGGTTTCACGATGGTGGTATCTTGAATTTCGATCAGGCCGGTTCCGGCCAATTCGTGGAGCTTGGGAAGAAGTTCCGCCACTTTTTCAGGCGTTTCGATGAATTCGATTCTCACCGGAAGATTTTCCGTGAGCACCAGGGAGCGGTCGGTGTGCATGCGATGGTCGGCGCCAAAGCCGGCGATGCCGCGCGTGACGCTGGCGCCGGAAACTTTGTGGTAGAAGAGAAATTCCAGGATGGCCGCATACACCGCTTCGCCGTGGTATTGGTGGTCCTGGCCAACGTAGATGGTCACCTTCTTGGCCGGTCCGGCTGTCAGCATGTTTCCTCCTGGGGCTCAATTCCGCGATGCGCAACGAAATATTTTAGCGCGCGTCCGATGACGCCGGCGCGCCGCTTTCAGGCAATGGAGCGTCCGGTGATCACGCCCAACCAGACGGATACGAAACCGACAACCACGCTGAGAAGCACGTTGAGGCCGGCGATGAAAAATTCGCCGTCCTGGAATACGCGAAAGGTTTCATATTCGAACGTGGAAAAAGTGCTGTAGCCGCCGATGAATCCGATGGGGATCAGATAGCGCCAATTGGCGCTCCAGTTCGTTTTTTCCGCCAGGAGCGTAACAATCAAGCCGATTAGAAAGCACGCCGTGCAATTGACGATGAAGGTGCCGTAGGGGAAACGCGTGCCCAAGCGATTGCTGACGTAGCCTCCCATCCAGAATCGCAGGATCGAGCCCAGGCATCCCCCCAGACCTACCATGAAGTATTTGGTCATATGGCGAGCAGCATCTTCTCCTTTTTCTTTAGACCCGCGAGGTAGTTTGCGATCTGGCTTCGGGAGCGTTGGATGTGACGGTTGCGCGAACATCTTCTTGTACCGCATTTTCCGTGAGTTGCGCGAGATCGTTCTGAACGGCGTCGCGCTCTTCCGCGCTGAACTTGATTCCACCGAGAGCGCGCTGAGCCTGCACGCGGTGATTTTCGGCGTAGGTTTCGAAGCGCTGCCGCAGTTGACGCAAAATCGAGGCCGACCACTCGTTTAAAAGCTTCCAATAGGCGTTGAGCGAATCATTGGAAGGCTGGCCGAGCTGAGTGCGAATGTCCCCGGCGAGCTGCCGTTCAGCGAAGCGGCGGCCGAAGAGGGCGGCAATTCTTGGACGCGAGAGTACGATTTGTAATGGCTGCGGATCAAACAATGGGGTGCCGCGAATGACGGAGTGGAATTCGCCTTCGGCTGGAGTGTCAACCAATCCGAGATCGGAGGCGGATTGCCTGAGATCGTGTTGTAACTGGGAAGCAAGAGTTGCGAGGTCATCTTGCAGCCTTCTTACATTTTGCTGAACGAAATGAGCGAGAGAATCGCGGACCAACTTGCCGCAAGCATCCTGCCCGCGGCCACTTTCGGGCCATGCAGCCAGCAATTCGCCGGCAGCCGCTCGAATGGCGTCGGGCGTTTGCTCGGCGGCTCCGGCAATTTGACGTTCGCAAAGCGCGCGCATCTCGTCAATTTGGCCGGTAGTTCGGCGCAGGAGCGCTTCCGCCGAGCGAGCGCGCTCCTGCGTGTTCGCGGAAGATTGCGCGCCGCTTTGCAGAGTTGCTTGCAGCGCCGCGGCGACGGACTCAGAGAGAACGGCGATTTTTCTGCGCAAGGATGCTTCGCGAAGTTGTTGCGAGTGTTGGTACAGCGGGAGGATCTCTTCCTGGAACCATTGATCGGTCATTTCCCGATAGGATGGTATGACGCTGACCGCGCGCACCGGCAAATCAATTTTACATTCCGAAAGGATGTGCTGTCTGGCGTACTGAATGATGCGGGCGCGGTCCGCGACGCTTAACAGATCGGCCTTGGCGAGCAGCACGTTCACGGGAATGCCCGCTCGCTGCAGCGCGAGGATGGTCTGCAGGTCATCGGCGGTGAGCGCTGAGCCGGCGTCCATGAGCACCACGCCCAAATCGCACTTCGGAAGATAGGCTAACGTCTCCGCCGCGCCGTTGGTCACCAGCGAACCTAGCCCCGGCGTGTCCACGAATGCCACGCCACCGCTCAGCCGGGGCGACGGAAGCGCAACGACGATGCGCGTCACATGTTTCACATTGCCAGCATTTTGCTGCTCGGTGGCGAATTCCGCGAGGCGCGCGATTTCCAGAGTTTTGGCCGGGGCTTCCGCGAACCAAACCGCGAGTGATGCCGCGGCGGCGTGGACGATGCGGGTTGGGACGGCGGTAACGGGCGTGACTCCGACGGGCAGCACGTCGGTTTCGATGATCGCGTTCAGCAGTGATGATTTGCCCGCGCTGACGCGCCCGAAAACCGCGATCTCAAAAGTGCTGTCCTGCGCGCGGTCGAGTATCGCCGCGATCGCGGGACGAAATTCCACCAGGCCTCGTTCACGCACGATGCGCTCGATCTTTTCGAGCAGCCGCAGATCGCCGCCGGCGCGTTCCAGGCGATCCAGCCGGCCCTTCAGATCCTGATCCACGCCCTGCGCGAGATAACGGTCGAGGCTGCGGACCAGAGTGGCTAGCTCGCCGACGATTCCATTGAGTTCCGTGGCGACGGTTTCGGGGACATCGCCGAAACCGCGCATGTATTTCGGCTTCAATTCCTCGACGGCTATGTCCACGGCTCCCAGATTCACGTGGATGGCGCGCGATGCCGGTATGGATGGCTCCGCCGCGGGAATACCCTGTCCATCCAGAACGCGCAGGAGTTGGGCGCGAACGCGGGCGATGTAATGCTCGATGGTGCGGCGCTGGCCGGGAGCAACGTCGGGAGAATAGCGTGGAAACGCGGCCTTGGAAGCGGCGGAGTTCAGGATGTTTTCTATTTCTCCGAGCAGCTTGTCAATGTACTGGCAGGTGACGCGCAGGCGCTGCGCCTGAAATTCATTCAGGGCGGCAGCGCGCGAAGACGAATTAAAGTTGTCTTCCGTCATTGATCATTCCCAGCGCTCAAACGTGGTTCCCGGGCGCGGCGTGAAACTGGCGCGGAAACCAAGTCTCGTAAGTTGCGCATGCCAACTCTCGCTTCTATTGCTAGTGTGGGATTTTTGCCGGGGATATGACTCCGCGACAAGAATCCTTGTCAGGAGTCATCATCTGTCCCGGCGTTGAAGGGACAGCGGTTAAAGGGCAACTCCTTGCCCTATATTCCGATCATACGTTGACTCTGGTGGAAGTCAATCGTGACGCGCTGTGATTTTGCTTTGGATGTACGGGTCGGTTTGCTCGTGCCCCGGAAAAACAAGAATCACCGCAGAGACGCCGAGAGCGCAGAGAAAAGCGAAGGAACCGGCGATTGTTTTACGCGCGGGTCAAGCGATGCCTAGCTTCTTTTGCATGTCTTCGAGAGAAATTCCCTTGGTTTCCGGGTAGAAGAATAGGACTACAAAGAATTGCAGGACCATCATGGCGGCGAAGAAGACGAAGGGATAGCCGCCGGAAGCCGCGGCCAGCGTGGGAAAAATGAACGAGATGAGCGCGTTCATGAACCAATGGGAAAAGCTGCCGAGGCTTTGGCCTTTGGCGCGGACGCGGTTGGGGAAAACTTCGCTGAGGTACACCCAGATGACGGCGCCTTGGGAGAAGGCGAAGAAAGCGATATAGCCGATCAGCAGCCACACCAGGTAATCGCGGTGAAGGTTGGAAAGAAAAATCGCGGCGACGCCGGCGAGGCACAGCGCCGTGCCGACCGCTCCGGTCAGCAACAGAGTCCTGCGGCCGATACGGTCAATCACGGACATGGCCAGCATGGTGAAGATGAGATTCGTCGCGCCGATGGCCACGGCTTGCAGGTCGGAAGAAACGGCGTTGAAACCGGCGTACGCGAAGATATCGTTGAGGTAGTAGAGGATGGCGTTGATGCCGGAGAGCTGGTTGAACATGCCGATGGAGACGGCGAGGAAAATCGGCAGGCGGTATTTCCAGGAAAATAACGGGTCGCTGGAAACGTGTTCGGCGTCAATGGATTGGACGATTTCCTGCAGCTCCTGTTCGTAATTTTCTTCGCCGGTGACGCGCAGCACCTCGCGGGCTTCGGGAATTTTCTGTTTTTTGACGAGCCAGCGCGGACTGCGCGGGATGGTGAAGAGGAGCAGGAAGAAAAGCAGCGCGGGCGCGGCGGGAATCCCGAGTTTCCAGCGCCATTCGACGGCGCCCAGGTGCGTGATCCCCACAATATAATTCGAGAGATATGCCAGCAAAATTCCCAGAACGATATTGAATTGAAAGAGACCGACAAGGCGGCCGCGCCATTTTGCCGGAGAGACTTCCGCGATGTACATGGGGCCGAGTACGGACGAACCGCCGATGCCGAGGCCGCCGATGAAGCGAAAGATCACGAGCGCGGTCCAATTCCACGCCAGGGCGCAGCCCAGCGCTGAAACCAGGTACAACACGGCCAGCACGCGCAGGCTGTCGCGGCGCCCGTAGCGGTCCCCAGGAATTCCGGCGAGCATGGAGCCGAAGATGGCTCCGACCACCGCCATGGCAACAGTAATCCCTAAAGCGCGGGGCGAAAGTTCGAAGGTGTGCGTGAGCGCGTGGGTGGTGCCGGAGATGACGGCGGTATCGAAGCCGAAGAGCAATCCGCCGAGCGATGCGACCACGGTGCTGCGCAGGAGATATGAATTGAGTTTCATGCCGCCTTTCCGGCGCGAAATGCCTGCGCGCATCCTCTCATTTATTCCGGCGGCTGAAAAAAGAATTTCGCGGGCGCAGCGCGGCTAGGCGGAGACGCGCTTGGGCAGGAAGGCGTTGCCTTTTTTCACGATGAACGTCCAGAGGGCGCTGCCGGCGGGCGGAAGATCGCGGTCCGTGCGGCGGACTACGAACCATTGGCGCACGATGGGCAAGCCCTCGACTTTCAGGACGGCCAGTCTGCCGGCGGCAACTTCCGACGCGATGGTGTGCGCCGAAATCAGCGAGAGGCCCAGTCCCGCCATCACGGCCTGCTTGATGGTCTCGTTCGAACCCATTTCGATGGTTACTTTGGGCGGCTTGATCATTTGCGCGTTGAGAAAATACTCGAAAATGTTGCGCGTGCCGGAGCCTTCTTCGCGAACGATAAATTTCTGGCTGGATAATTCGGTTTTGGAAACGCGCCGCATGCGCGCGAGCCGGTGGTCGGCGGAAGCGATCATCACGTAGGGATGCGGGCCGAACGGTTCGCTATCGGCGCTGAAATCGCCGGGCGGGCGCCCCATCACGGCCATGTCTATTTCGTAATTGCGCAGGGATTCGACGGTTTCCGCGCGATTGCCGACCACCAGCTGCAGATCAATTCCAGCATGCTGGCGCAAAAATGCGGCGATGAGTTCCGCGGCGAAATATTTGGCTGTGGAAACGGCGCCGAAGCGGACGCGTCCGCCGTGCAAGCCTTTCATGGCTTCAAGCGTGTCGCCGAGATCCGAGAGGACGCGATCAATGCGCGCGGCGGCGGCTACCGCTTCGCGTCCGGCGTCGGTGGGGCGCAGGCGATTGCCGGTGCGGTCGAAGAGCGCGAGGCCCAGATCTTCTTCCAGGAGCTTGATACGGGAGGTAAGCGCGGCGGGGGTGACGTGCAGCGATTGGGCTGCTTTGACCACCGTGCCGTTGCGCGCGACCTGATGCACGGCTTCGAGCTGTTTAAAGGTGAGGCTGGTCATGGAGGACCTTCAATTTTTCTAAGTATGGCGGTAATTATATTCACTTTTATTGTTGCTGGCAAGCTGTTAGGTTTCGCACTAGTTGCAAGGAGGCAGGGCCATGAGTAAGGACGGAACGGTATTGGATGCCAAGGCCTCGACGATCCGCGGGAAGGATCGCTACAAATCCGGCGTGATGGAATACAAGAAGATGGGCTACTGGGAACCGGACTACGAGCCGAAGGATACGGACATCATCGCGCTTTTCCGGGTGACGCCGCAGGACGGCGTGGACCCCATCGAGGCATCGGCGGCAGTGGCGGGAGAATCTTCCACGGCTACCTGGACGGTGGTGTGGACCGATCGCTTGACCGCTTGCGAAAAATATCGCGGGAAATGTTATCGCGTGGAGCCTGTGCCCAACGCGCCGGGTTCCTACTTCGCGTGGATCGCTTACGACCTGGATCTGTTCGAGGCCGGCTCGATTTCCAATCTCGCCGCTTCGATCATCGGAAATGTTTTCGGGTTCAAGCCGCTCAAGGCGCTGCGCCTGGAGGACATGCGTCTTCCGGTGGCCTACGTGAAAACTTTTGACGGGCCGGCGACCGGGATCGTGGTGGAGCGCGAACGGCTCGATAAATTTGGCCGGCCGCTGCTGGGCGCGACGGTGAAGCCGAAGCTGGGACTTTCCGGGCGCAATTACGGCCGCGTGGTTTACGAGGCGCTGAAGGGTGGCCTCGATTTCACGAAGGACGACGAGAACATCAATTCGCAGCCGTTCATGCACTGGCGCGACCGCTATCTCTATTCGATGGAGGCGGTAAATCGCGCGCAAGCCGAGACCGGCGAAGTGAAGGGCAGCTACCTGAACGTGACGGCGGCGACGATGGAGGACATGTACGAGCGCGCGGAGTTTGCGAGCGAACTGGGGTCCGTGATCGTGATGATTGACCTGGTGATCGGGTACACGGCGATTCAATCCATGTCCAAGTGGGCGCGCCGCAACAACATGATTTTGCATTTGCACCGCGCGGGTCATGGCACGTACACGCGGCAGAAGATTCACGGCGTGTCGTTTCGCGTGATTGCGAAGTGGATGCGCCTGGCGGGAGTGGACCACATTCATGCCGGCACGGTGGTCGGCAAACTGGAAGGCGATCCGCGAACGATTCGCGGTTATTACGATATTTGCCGCGAAGACGTGGTGCCGCAAAAGCTCGAGAACGGAATATTTTTCGAGCAACACTGGGCTTCTTTGCGAAAACTGATGCCGGTGGCTTCGGGCGGAATTCACGCGGGGCAAATGCACCAGCTTCTCGATCTTTTGGGCGAGGATACCGTGCTGCAATTCGGCGGCGGCACGATCGGGCATCCGACCGGGATCGTTGCCGGAGCGACAGCCAACCGCGTGGCGTTGGAAGCCATGGTTCTGGCGCGCAACGAGGGCCGCGACATCGCGCGCGAGGGCCCGGAAATTCTGGAGACGGCGGCCAGGCACTGTTTGCCGTTGCGGCAAGCTTTGGAAATCTGGAAGGACGTGACTTTCGACTACGCTTCGACGGATACGCCCGACTTTGTCCCGACCGCAACCGCCTCGGCGTAAAAAGGAGAAATTCTCATCATGCGATTGACGCAAGGCTGTTTTTCGTTCTTGCCGGACTTGACTGACGCGCAGATCTTCGCTCAGGCGCAGTACTGCATTGACCGCGGTTGGGCCGTGAACATCGAATTCACCGACGATCCGCATCCGCGCAATACGTATTGGGAAATGTGGGGGCTGCCGATGTTTGACATCAAGGATGCCGCGGCGGTGATGATGGAATTGCAAGAGTGCCGGAAGGCGTACGGCGACCGCTACATTCGTCTTTCGGGATTCGATTCCACGCACGGCTGGGAATCGGTGAAGCTTTCTTTCATCGTGAATCGTCCGGCGGAGGAGCCGGGCTTCCGGCTGGTGCGGCAAGAAGGACGCGGACGGAATATGCGTTATACGACGCAGGCTTATGTGACGGATCGGCCGGAGGGACAGAGATATCGTTGATAAGGCGAAGTCGCAGTCGCAGCGTTGCAATCTTATGAGCGAAACAACGCAATCTTACGAGCATCCTGGCATTACCGATCCCGTCGCCGAGGAAAGGCCTCGCGGAATGGGCGCGTTTGCATCACTTGCGCCGGTGGCTGCGACGGCGAACGGCAATGGGGCGGCGGGCGAGACGATTGATCTGGCGAAGGAGTTGAGCGAAGCAGGAGTCGAGGATGTGCTGACGGAGCTCGATGAAGGGCTCGTGGGGCTCGCTCCCGTAAAGACGCGCATTCGTGAAATTGCGGCGCTTCTCTTGGTGGAGCGCGTGCGGCGCAAATTGGGGCTTGCGAGCGAGCCGCCGACGCTGCACATGTCCTTCACCGGGAATCCGGGAACCGGCAAGACGACCGTGGCGCTGCGTATGGCGGATTTGCTGCACCGGCTGGGATTTGTGCGCAAGGGGCATCTGGTTTCGGTGACGCGCGATGACCTGGTGGGGCAGTACATCGGCCACACCGCGCCGAAGACCAAGGAAATCTTGAAGAAAGCGATGGGCGGCGTGCTGTTTATTGATGAAGCCTATTATTTGTATCGCGCCGAAAATGAGCGCGATTACGGGCAAGAGGCCATCGAGATTTTGCTGCAGGTGATGGAAAACCAGCGCGAAGACCTGGTGGTGATACTGGCGGGTTACGCGGACCGCATGGAGAAATTTTTCGCGAGCAATCCCGGATTTCGTTCGCGCATCGCCCACCATATTGATTTTCCGGATTATGCGGACGGCGAGCTGCTGGCGATCGGCGAATTGATTTTGGCCAAGCAGAATTACAAATTGAGCGAGCGCGGGCGGGAGGCGCTGGCGCGCTATATCGTCGCGCGCAAGGAGCAGCCGCATTTCTCGAACGCGCGCTCGATTCGCAATGCGCTGGACCGCGCGCGCTTGCGGCAAGCTAACCGAATCGTACAGGGAGCCGCCAATTCCAAGGTTACCGCGGAGGACTTGATGACGATTGATGCGCCGGATCTGCTGGCCAGCCGCGTTTTCGGGAAGGCTGCCACGCACGATTCGCCGCTCAGTGACGAAACGGAGAGCACCTTTGGCTGACGCGACGATCGTCGCTCCTTCGATTCTGGCCTCGGACTTCGCGAATCTCGGCGACGCGGTGCGGGACGTCACCGCGTCGGGCGCCGACTGGATTCACCTGGACATCACAGCGATCGCGTTTTCGACGTGCATTTGATGATCGCGCCGGCCGACGCTCCGCCGTATTCAAGGGCGGCGTGAAAGCTTACGCCGCGCATATTCCCGGGATTCGTTCCGCCGCATTAACAGCCGCCGGGCAACTCGTAGTGTGATAATCTCCTCGCCGGTTTTTGCTTCCCCGATCAATTTGCTATCGCTATTTTTGCGGCTACGGGCCTGCTCTTTTGCGGCGCGGTCAATCCATTGTGAGGATGCCAGGCCATGGCTTTACAGGCGCTGATTTTCGACGTTGACGGCACGCTCGCTGAAACGGAAGAAATGCATCGCCAGGCGTTCAACCAGGCTTTCGTGTCGCTGGGACTCGCCTGGAACTGGCCGCCGCCGCTTTATAAGGATTTGCTCCGCATCGCCGGCGGAAAAGAACGAATCCTCCATTACCTGGTGAACCATTTGACCACGCGGCGGCCGCAAGACCTGGCCGCATTCGAGCGTGAAATCCCGCGGATTTATGCGCTGAAGACCAAACTGTATTCAGCCATGGTGCGGGAAGGAACGCTCCGGCCGAGGCCGGGCGTGGCGCGATTGATTGCGGAGGCGAGCAACGCGGGGATTCGGCTGGCGATCGCCACCACCACGAATCCCGCGAACGTGGATGCGCTGCTGCAGTCGGCTTTGGCGCCTTCGGGGGAAGCGCTTTTCGGCGTGATCGTCGCGGGGGACGAAGTGGCGGCGAAAAAACCGGCGCCGGACGTTTTCGACGTCGCGGTGCGCCGCCTGGGATTTCCCGCTTCCGCTTGCATCGCGTTTGAGGATTCTGCAAACGGAGTGCTCGCTGCGCGCCGAGCGGGCCTGGCAGTGGTGGCGACGCCCAGTGTGTACACTTCCGACGACGATTTCGCGGGAGCGGCTTCGGTGGTCTCGACGCTGGGCGAGCCCGGGAAGCCGCATCAACATCTGGCAGGCTGGAAATGGCCGGGCGGGTTCGTAACGGTCGCGGGGCTGCAAGAGCGGGCGGCGGAAGTGGCGCATTCGCGCGACTTCCATATCTGATTCGCACTTAATTTTCCTAAGTATTGATGCAATTATATTCACTTTTATTTTGTACGACCCCCTGCTAGCTTTCTCGTATGCCCCTCTCTCATCCAGCTGCGACTCGACGTGTCGGCGCGAAGCTCCCTGCTCGCGCGGGAGAGGAAACACGCGCGACGGCAATCGCCCGGAACATGCCGTTGAGCGATTTTCTGGCGCGCACGGCGGACAGCCGCGATGAATTGCGCGCGACGGCCGATTTACTGCGCGAGATGGCCAATGCGGCTATCCGGGTGGCGGAGGTGGTGTCGCTGGGATATATCGCCGACGCCATCGCAACCACGGTGGGTGCGGTTAATAGCGACGGCGGCGCGCAAAAGCAACTGGACATCACCGCAAACGAGCTTTTCATCCACGCATTGCGGAATGCTCCGGTGGCCGCGGTGCTTTCGGAGGAACTGACGTCGCCCATTTGCCTGGATCCGGCCGCGCCGCTGGTCGTGGCGATTGATCCGCTGGACGGCTCTTCCAATATTGATGCCAACGTATCCATCGGGACGATTTTCTCGGTATTTCCGGCAGTGCCGCACGCGCCCGAACCCGCCAACCATTTTCTGCGTCCCGGTCACGAGCAGGTCGCTGCCGGGCTCGTCATCTACGGGCCGCAGACTTCGCTGGTTTTCACGCTGGGCGATGGCGTGCATGTTTTCACTCTGGATCGGCGAGCCAGCGAATTTCGTTTGACGATTCCGAAGCTGGCGATTCCGCAAGATTCGAATGAGTGTGCGGTGAACGCCTCGAATTATAGCCACTGGGACGATGCGATCCGCGCGTACGTGGACGATTGCATCAGCGGCGCCGACGGTCCGCTCGCGCAGGACTACAACATGCGCTGGATCGCGTCGTTGGTGGCGGATGCGTATCGCATACTGGTGCGCGGCGGCGTGTTTCTCTATCCCGGCGACCGGCGAAGAGGCTATGCGAAAGGCAGGCTGCGGCTGATTTACGAAGCGAACCCGATCGCTTTTTTGGTGGAGCAGGCCGGCGGCGGCGGGACCGACACGGTGCAGCGCATCCTGGACATCAAGCCGCGGGAACTTCATGCGAGGACGCCGATTGTGTTTGGCTCATCCGCAGTAGTGAAGCGCGTCAGCCAGTACCACACCGATCCGCAATTTTCCGCCGAGCGCGCTCCCCTGTTTTTTCAGCGTGGCCTCATCAGGCGATGACCGAGGCAATGACCCGAGCGAGCCGCGATGTCCACTAAACATCCCATTATCTCCGTGACTGGCTCCTCAGGCGCAGGGACTACCTCCGTGCGCAATACTTTCGAGCAGATTTTTCGCCGCGAGAAGGTGAAGGCGGTTTACATCGAAGGCGATGCATTTCATCGCTACGACCGGCTGGAAATGCGACGAGTAATGGCCGAAGAGGCCACGAAAGGCGATCACCATTTCAGCCATTTCGGGCCGCAGGCAAATCTGCTGGAAGAATTGGAAGGCGTTTTTCGGGAATACGGGGAGCGTGGCGGGGGACGCATGCGGCATTACGTGCACGATGCCGCGGAATCGGAGAAATTTGGCGCGCCGGCCGGGATGTTTACGAAGTGGGAACCGATTCCCGAGGGCAGCGATCTGCTTTTTTACGAAGGTTTGCACGGAACCGTGGTCACGGACAAGGTGAACGTGGCGCAACACGCGGATTTGAAGATCGGTGTGGTTCCGGTGATTAATCTGGAATGGATTCAGAAAATTCACCGCGACGCGGCGTCGCGCGGATACTCGACCGAAGCGGTGACCGACACGATTTTGCGGCGGATGCCGGACTACGTGCGTTACATGTGCCCGCAATTCACGGAAACCGATATCAATTTTCAGCGGATTCCGACGGTGGACACCTCGAATCCTTTCATCGCGCGCTGGATACCCACGCCGGATGAATCCATGGTGGTGATCCGCTTCCGAAATACCCGCGGCTTCGATTTCTGCTATTTGCTTTCGATGATCCAGCACAGTTTCATGTCGCGTTCGAATTCCATCGTGATTCCGGGCGGGAAGCTGGATTTGGCGATGCAGATCATCCTGACGCCGCTGATTCTGCAACTCGTGGAGCGGAAGCGGAGAGCGGCATGACGCGCGGAATGGAGTCCGCGGCGAACGCTATCTGCCGGCTCGCGCTGCGTCTGGCATTCGGCGGAAGTTAGACCTGGCTTCAGGTTTTTCTTCTTAGCGCAGGCCTGCGTTTGCGAAATCCTGCGGGCTGGGAAGCGTGCCGCGAAGATATGTGGCGTCCCAGTGGAATTGCCACCTGCCTTTCTCCTTTTCAAAGCTCAAGGGACCCGGCGTGAAATCCACCCATTGGCTCCAGCGGCCGCTTTGTTTATTGACGACCTGGTTGCTCATGCCGTCCAGGACAAGCCCCGGCTGCCCGCCACCCTCGCGGCAGGATGTGGATTTGAAGACGGCCTCGCCGACCCAGTCGAAGCCGTTCAATTTGTCCGCATCGCTCAGATCGCGTGGCTTCAATTCCCGGACCGCGAGCGAGCGGCATTGCCGCAGGAAATGATCCGGCGCGTAGGGACTGCCGGAGACGATAGAGGTCGTCCAGCCGTCCGCTCCCTTGGTCCAATGTCGCTGAAGTTCCGCCATCACGGCGCTTTGCGCTTCGCGGTCCGCGGCGGAAAGACCGGTGGCGTCGTCTGCTCCGTCGCTGGCGTCGGAGCTGGAGTGTCCGCAGCCGATGGTGAGGAACACTGCGGTTAGCGCGAGTGTGATGAATGGAGCCAGGCGGACAAGTTTTTTCATTTGGTTCTCCTCACTCGGCGAAAGCTCCGCCCTTCCAGGCCTGATACATATGAAATCGTTCTGCGAGCGGCGCGACTCTTACTTCACCTTTTCCAGCCGGGGAATCATGGTGTCGCGCGGGCCGTCAATCGAGCCGTCCTTATTAACGGTGAAGACCAGAGGGCTCGGCAGCATCAGCCCAAAATCGCCGCGCGCGATGATCTTGTTGCCTTCGATTTTGTAGGTGCCATCCACGGCGTACGCGCCGAGCCCGATGTAGGCCTTACCATCCTTGAATTCGGCGTTGATGGTGCCGGAGGGGTCGCGGTATTTGCCCTCGACTCCGCCGCCGCACGCGGTGGCGAGAGCAACTCCAGCGAGAACTACGGCGAAAAGCGTTTTGCGGATCCATGAAGCGTTCATCGAATTCTCCATAACCGGCGATTTTAGGAAGCTTTTCAAAGCGCAAGTTGCCGCGGCGCGTGGTCCCGATCGGAATCGTACGAGCCGGTGCCGCTGGTAGTGCTGCCGCACCCGTTGCTGCCGGACTGCTTGCGATGTTAAAGTCTCGTCCCTGGACAGGCCTAGAACCGGCGAGAGCTGGGTTCTGCCGGAGCAACTCTTCACTACGCATTGCGCGAAAGCCGAAGAAAAACCGTCATGGCGGCAAAAGATTCTCAATCGGCGCACGGCTTCGAGCCCGGAGGAATCGGCGCGCCCACGTCCGACCGAAAAGTGCTGGACCACCTGTTCAGCGTCACCTATGAAGAATTGCGGCGCCTGGCTTCGAGCGTGCGCCGCGGAGATCCCAGCGCGACCCTCAGCCCCACCGCGCTGGTGAACGAAGCGTGGATCAAACTGGCGAAATCGCCGGAGATTGCGGCGACGTCGCGGCTGCATTTCAAGCGCATCGCGGCGCGCGCCATGCGCCAGCTTCTGGTGGAGGCGGCGCGGCGGCGCAATTCGGGCAAGCGCGGCGGCGGCGCGGAAATTACCGTCACTTTTGATGACGCGGTGCACAAGAAACCTTCCGGCGGAGAAGAATTGCTGGCGTTGAATACGGCGCTGAATTCGCTGGAGCGCATGAATCCGCGGCAGGCGGTGATGGTGGAAAGCCGCTTTTTCGGCGGGTTGGACGTGCCGGAAACGGCGGCGCTGTTGAACGTTTCCGAAGCTACCGTTCTTCGCGATTGGCGCGCAGCCAAGGCGTGGCTGGCGCATGAACTTCGCGAAGCCTCTTAACGGGCCGCGTGATTTCTTCCAGATGGCCGGAGAATGACGATGGATAGCTCTCGCTGGCAGAGGGTGCAAGCCCTTTTTCACGAAGCGGCGGACCTGCCGGCATTCGAGCAGCGCGGATTCCTGGAAAAGCAATGCGGCGATGATGCCGCGCTGGTCCGCGAAGTCCTCGGGCTGCTGCAGGAAGATTCGCGCGGAGGCTCGATGCTCGAGCGCGATGTGGCGCACGTCGCGCAGCAGGTTCTCGGTGATTCGTCTTCGGACGCGCCACCCTTCAAAGAGTTCGGACCGTATCGAATCATTCAAGCGCTGGGCGAAGGCGGCATGGGCATGGTGTACCTGGCGGAGCGCGAAGATCTGGGCAGCCGCGTCGCGATCAAGTTGTTGCGCGATGCCTGGCTTTCACCCGCCCGCCGCGAGCGCTTTGCCATCGAGCAGCGCACGCTCGCGCAATTGAACCATCCTTCGATCGCGCGCCTTTATGACGCGGATACTTCGCCGGACGGGACGCCCTTCTTCGTGATGGAGTATGTGGAGGGCGTGCCGCTGACGGATTATTGCAAGCAGCACAATTGCTCGATTCCGGAGCGCTTGCGTTTATTTCGCGATGTTTGCGAGGCAGTGCTGTACGCGCATCAACACGCCGTGATTCACCGCGACCTGAAGCCTTCGAACATTCTGGTGAAGGACGACGGCACGGTGCGGCTTCTCGATTTTGGTATCGCCAAGCATCTGCAAAGCCTGGGCGAATCCGTGGACCAGACCATGACGGGTTTGCGCCTGATGACTCCGGCCTATGCCGCGCCCGAACAGATTCGCGGCGAACAAGTGGGAATTCAGAGTGACGTTTATTCGCTGGGAGTGCTGCTGTACGAATTGCTGGCAGGGCGGCTCCCCTTTGACTTATCTAATCGCACGCCGGCGCAAGCCGAAAAGGTTTTGACCGAGCAGGAAGCGGAGAAGCCTTCGACGGTCGCCGCGAAAATGGCGGCTTCCGCGCCCGCCGCTGGAAACGAAAATGCCGCGCCGCTGAGCAAAGCAGCTTGGGCGGATTTGGATGTGCTGTGCCTGACGGCGATGCACAAGGACGCGCAGCAGCGCTATCAGTCGGTGGAGGCGCTGACGCGCGACATTGATCATTACCTGAAAGGCGAGCCGCTGGACGCGCGGCCAGACACGCTGCGCTATCGCGCGAGGAAGTTTGTCACGCGCAATTGGCGCTCGGTTAGCGCCGCGGCGGCCGTGATCGCCGTGGTGGTCGGGCTGGTGGTGTTTTTCACATTGCGGTTGGCGCGGGAACGCGACAACGCCAACCGCCAGACCGCCATCGCCACTACGATCAATCAGTTTTTGTCCGACGATTTGCTGGGGCGCGGCAATCCTTTTCAAAGCGGGAAGGCCACGGAGACTTTGCTGGACGCGATCAAACTGGCCTCCCCCAGCATTGACCGGAAATTCAAGGATGAGCCGCAGGTTGCCGCGCGCTTGCACTTGACGATTGCGCAAGCCCTCGACAGCCGCACGAATTATCCCGAGGCGCGCGAGGAATACGAGCGGGCGCACCAGCTTTTTCTGCAGACCGAAGGTCCGCTTTCGCAGGACGCGATCGTGGTGCAATTGCAACGCGCCGCGATGGAGGCGCGGAGTTATCAGTCTGGCGGACTGCCGGTGGCCAAGTCGCTGCTCGCGGAGCAGGAGGCACTGATCCCCAAGCTGAAGAATCCGCGCAAGGATTTGCCGGTGTGGTTGTATTCGGCGAAGGGCATGATCGCGCTGATCGAAAACGACGCGAAGGCGGCCAACCAGAATTTCAAAGCGGCGTCCGATGCGGCTGCCGGGCTGCCGGACTTCGACGAAACGGCGCGGTTCAATCTGCGGCAGCGCCTTGCGTTCACGTATATCCGGCTCGGCGACGGCGCCACGGCTGAAAGACTGGCCCGCCAGTTGATCGCCGCTTATTCCGCCGCCAACGGAGCGGATAGTCCTTACGTTCTGCGCGTGCGGCTGAATCTGGCGCAGGCTTTTATGATCGAAGCGAAATATCAGGATGCGGTGCAGGAAGCAAACAGCATTTATCCCGATTTTCTGGCGAAGTTCGGGCCGGATCACGAGTTGACCATGCAACTGCTGGCGACGCGCGCGCAATCGGAAGGCAGTCTGGGAATGTTCGAGGACTCCACGCGCGATGACCTGGCGATCTACAAAATCGCGCTGCAGAAGCAGGGCCCGAATTCGTTTTATGCGATTGCCACTCTTTCCGATGCCTCGGTCGCGCAATGCCGCTCGAATCATCTGGCCGAAGGCGAACTGAATGCGCGCACGGCGCACGATGATTCGCTGAAAGCCTTCGGGCCGCATGCGGGCCTGACGGGCGGCACCGCGTTGCCGCTCGCGAATTGCCTGATCGCGCAGGGGAAATTGCAGGAAGCGTCCAAGTTGCTGGATGAAATTGATTCTAAAGTGGTGGCGCAGCTCACGGGAGATCCGGACTGGGAGGCCAGCGTGAATCTGGCGCAGGCGGAGATCGCGTTGCGCCAGGGGAATTACACGCAAGCGCGGAAATTGATCGAGGCCGCCCGGCCGGCGTTTTCACGGCCAGACGCGGAAGCGTATCAGAAGAAAAAGTTGGATGATTTGAGCGCGGAGATTAACTCTCACCTGCAATAAGCGCGGCCGCGGCGAATCGTTTACTCGGATACTCGCAGCAAGATCACCCCATGCGCGGGAATTTCGACTTTGTAAGGGCTCTGCACGCGGCCGAGATCTTTCGCCTGCCAGACGTCACGCACTCTGGGGTTGCCGGTGAAACCGAGTTGCGCGAAATCCACTTGCATCTCCAGAGGTCCGGGATGCCGGTTGAAAAGCCCGACGGCCCTGGAGCCATCCGCAAGCGGACGCGCCCAAATTTCCAGCGGACCTTCGGCCCAGACGCGATCTCCTTGTTTGCCGGCGGAGTCTTGATCAATCGCGAGCACTTCACGATTGGTGAGCAACGCGACCGTTTCCGGATTCATCGCGCTTAAATCGTTGCCGGCGAGAAGCGGCGCGGCCAGAATCGCCCACAAGCTCATGTGTGTGCGATATTCCTCGGGCTTCATGCCGCCGTTCCCTACTTCCAGCATGTCCGGATCGTTCCAGTGTCCTGGGCCGGCAAATTTCGCGAGTCCGGCTTGCCCGAATCCGATATCAGCCATGCGCGTGTAGGTGTCGTTAATGTCGCCGGTGGTGCGCCACAGATTACCGCCGGCCTCGGGGCCCCAGCGCCAGACGGCATCGTCGCCATACTGGCAGAAGCTGTACACGATGGGCCGGCCGGTCTTGCGGAGCGCGTCGCGCATTTTCGCGTAGGCATCCATCATCATTTTGCTGGCCGCTGCGGCCGAGCCGGCGGTTTTCATGATGTCGCGAAAGCTGCACAGATCGTATTTCAGGTAATCGATTCCCCAGGCGGCGTAAGTGGACGCGTCCTGGTCTTCGTGGCCGTAGCTGCCTTCGAATTTCGCGCAGGTTTTGGGGCCCGGCGAAGAATAAATGCCGATCTTCAGGCCTTTGCCGTGCACGTAATCGGCGAGAGCTTTCATATCCGGGAATTTGCTGTTGGGATGGATGACGCCCTGCGCGTCGCGCTGGCCTTCCCAGGTGTCGTCAATATTGATGTAGACGTAGCCCGCATCGCGCATACCGGAGGAAACCATAGCGTCGGCTTGCGCGCGGATGGTGGCGTCATCAACCTTTGCCGCGAAATGATTCCAGCTGTTCCAACCCATCGGGGGAGTGGCCGCCACGCTGGACGATTGCGCCTGGCAGAATGGCGAAATCAGGAGTAAGAAGGCCGCGGCGAGCAGAAAGCGAATCGCTGCAAATTTGCGGTGCGATTTTGCGGACATAAATTGGGGATCTCCAGTCGGCCGCGCGAATTCTTGCGCGCAGTGGTCCGGCGCTGTATGCGGTGCGCGAGCGGCGAGCTGATTCTGGTCTGGAAGCACGGCGGCCAACAACAGTTATTTTTGCGAACTCGATTTAGTTTTCATCCGATTGCGATTTAGTTTTTCTGATTTGAGTTTCCCGCAGCAAGCTGTTAGCGCTTCCGCGCGCGGCCGTTTGCGCTGCTGTTGCGATTTTCGTCCCGTGCGGTTCGCGTCCGTTAAGTTTTTCTGAACGTCCACTTCAGTTTTAACGGTTTGACTCCAGGGCAGGCGCCGCCTATATTTTTTGGTTGGTTGCGCTGCGTAGGTGTGCCAAACCGACGGACCGCGCGGATCCGTCGCTGGAACGAGAGGCTGGACTCCCGCGCCCGGCAATTTTCTTGCTTGAGCCACCCTGGGAGCAGATTGCATGAAACCAAGCACACAAACAGTCACCGATAACGCGGTTTTCCGCAATACCAACGGGCATCGCGGGCGGCACATTTTCGTAACGCCGCAAAACAGCTCGATGAATCATCTGGCGTACGGCCGCATCGTGCTGGATCAAACGAAGTCCGCGGAATCGTTCAAGACCAGAAATCGCGAGACCGGGTTTATTGTGCTGGCGGGCGAAGCCAGCGTCGGCGTGGATGGCGCGTCCGTGGAGCTTGCGAAGCACGACGCGATTTACATCCCTCGCGACTCCACGGTGACCGTCAAGACCCCCACGGCAGTGGACATCGCGGAATTTTCCGCCGACGTTGCGGGGCACTATCCTCTGCAAGTGGTTCGCGCCGCCGATATCGCCAAGGATCCGGGATTGAAGTTCGATACCGGCGGCCCGGGTTCGACGCGTCACCTGAATATGCTTCTTGCCAAGAACATCGAGGCCGGCAGGCTGATCGTGGGGTTTACGGTGGCCGAGCCGGGCAATTGGACGAGCTGGCCGCCGCACGAACACGCGGTGATGCTCGAGGAAATGTATGTTTATTTCGATATGCCCGCGCCGGGCTACGGCATTCAACTGGTTTACAATCATACCGAGTCCCCGGAACTGGTGACGGTGGTGCGCGATGGCGATGCCGTGCTGATACCCAGCGGATATCATCCCAACGTTTCAGTGCC
The DNA here is from genome assembly GCA_963804655.1 of uncultured Acidobacteriota bacterium. Taxonomy (GTDB): domain Bacteria; phylum Acidobacteriota; class Terriglobia; order Acidiferrales; family UBA7541; genus Palsa-295. Next base: position 148,658 of record CAWDRE010000012.1, read on the forward strand.
GGGACACCGCATCTGTTTCTTATGGGCGATGGCCGCGCACCGCGAAGTTGCGGACCGGCAGTTCGGCGTGGTCAACGTGCAACCAGGATTCGCGCAAGGCCCTACGGGTCTGGAGGCCGGCCGCAAAGCTTAGCGGCGTCGCATTCCGCCAATGGATCAGGTCCCTCCCGCTCCCGCGCCGGACATTTTGAAATCCCCCGGCGCACTCCGACCTACCGGCTCGATTGAACGAGTCGCTGCGGGAATATCCGGTCCTGCCGGGCATTTCCGCTGGGTGATTTGCGCGCTGCTGCTTTTCGGAACCACCAAGAATTACATGGACCGGAATGTGCTGGGCGTGCTCAACGTCACGCTGCAGCATCAATTCGGATGGTCGCAGGTGGATTACAGCAATCTGGTGGTGGCGTTTCAGGCAGCGTACGCGGTGGGGATGCTGATTGTCGGGCGGCTTATTGATCGCCTGGGAACCCGCGTGGGCTACGCGCTGGCGATGACCTTCTGGAGCGTGGCTTCGATGGGAACGGCTCTGGCGGGATCGTTGACGGGCTTTGCGATTTCGCGCTTCGCGCTGGGATTTGGAGAATCCGCCGTTTTCCCGGCGAGTATTAAAGCGGTGGCCGAATGGTTTCCGAAGAAAGAGCGGGCGCTGGCGACCGGAATATTCAACGCCGGAACTAACGTGGGCGCGATTCTGGCTCCGCTGGTGGTCCCGTGGATTGATCTGCGCTGGGGATGGCGGGCGGCTTTTGTGGGTGTCGGCGGGATCGGATTTATCTGGCTGGCGTTGTGGCTCGCGATTTATCGCAAGCCGGAGGACGAGCCACGTGTCTCGCAAGCGGAGCTGGAATATATCCGCAGCGATCCGCAGGAACCTTCCGGAAGAATCAAGTGGGCGCGGCTCTTGCCGCTGCGGCAGACCTGGGCATTCGTCGCCGGGAAATTTCTGATTGATCCGGTGTGGTGGTTCTACCTTTTCTGGATTCCGGAATTTCTGCAAACCAAGCATGGCTTGTCGCTAAAGGGCATCGGCTTGCCGATCGTGGCGATTTATCTGATTTCAGACGTGGGTAGCGTGGCGGGGGGCTGGATTTCTTCTTTTCTGATCCGGCGCGGACGAACGATTAATGCCGCGCGCAAAATCGCCATGTTGATATGCGCGATCGGAGTTGTCCCGGTGGTTTTTGCCTATCGCGTGGAAAGCACGTGGTCCGCCGTGATCTTGATCGGCATTGCGGCCGCTTGCCACCAGGGATTTTCCTGCAATCTCTTCACGTTGACTTCGGATATGTTTCCCACGCAGGCGGTGGGTTCCGTGGTGGGAATCGGAGGCATGGCTGGCGCAATCGGCGGACTATTGATCGCCACAGTGGTGGGGCACGTCCTGCAATGGACGGGAAGCTACATGGTGCCTTTTTTGATTGCAGGGTCGGCGTATCTGGTGGCGCTGGGGATGATTCAGATTTTGAGCCCGCAACTGGAGCCGGCGCAGATCAATTGATGACGCTGGCGCGGCTCCGGCGAGATTTTTGCGGGACGAAGCGAACGAAATGATTCGCGAGCAGAAAAATTCGGCCCTGATTCGATAACCGCGAGGAGAACACGACATGAGCAAACTTTGGATGGTTGCGCTGCTGGCATTTCCTTTGCTGTGGGCCGCTCCGGATGCCGATGTGCCAGACGGATTCGGGCATTGGAGCCGGGAGGCGATCGAACAGGTGGAAGTGAAACTCGACGCCGGGGCTTCCACGGACCCGCACCGCTTCGCGGTGCAGCAACTGGCGGATTACCCGAATGAGACTGTGCTGCTGGTGCGCCGCAAGGCGGATGGGCAGGTGGAATGGCACGAGACGCAGGTGGATGTGATTTTTGTGCAGTCGGGATCGGCGACGCTGGTGGTGGGCGGGACGATGATCAACGCCGAGACGGTGGGACCGCACGAAAAACGCAATGGAACGATCGAAGGCGGAGCGCACGTGAAACTCGCGGCCGGCGACATTGTGCGCATTCCTCCGCGCACGCCGCACCAGTTGCTGCTTGATGGAGCGAAGGAGTTCGATTACGTAGTGATCAAAGTGAAGGGCTACTAGCGGCGCAAACAGGCGCGACTCGCCATGCTGCGCCACGCGATGGCGCGCGCTCCCGGTTGGAATTCATTGGAACGGCTAGCTGGTGGGACATTCGTATCTTTTTAGTCAGGAGGTTTCTGTGAAGTCGCTACTCCGTATTTCTAGCGCTGCCGCGGCGGTGTGCGCGGCGGCGAGTCTTTTTATTTTTGGCAACGTGCGAGGGCAGAACGCAAGCTTTCACGATGCTCCACCTTCCGCGAGCGAGATGAAGAATCCTTTCAACGGAAAGGTTCCGGACGATGCCAAGCAGCTCTACACGAAGAATTGTTCGAAATGCCACGGTGAAAATGGCGAAGGCATGGGCAATGTGCCCGGCCTCGCGCACGGCCCCACGCAATCCGCGAGCGATGGCGAAGTGTTCTGGTTCATCACCAAGGGTGATTTGAATAATGGGATGCCGTCGTGGGCGTCGCTGCCGGAGCGCGATCGCTGGGCAATTGTTACGTACGTGAAATCGCTCGCCAGCGCCGCAGCGCCTGCCGCGAACCCCGTAGTTCCGGCCGCCAGCGCGCCTGTGGAGGAAGTGAACCTGCCGCTGCCGAAGGCTCCCTTTACCGATTACCGCCTGGAGAAGCCCGGCACGATTCGAAAGATCACGCTGGCGGACCTTCCGCCGCCTTTCGAGACGCCGACAGTCGGAAACGGCCCGAAGATAGTGCCGCGGCCCGAAGGCGCGTGGCCGCTCGTCCCTCCCGGATTCCAGGTGCAGCTGTATGCCACCGGTCTTGGCGATCCGCGGCTGATTCGCACGGCGCCGAACGGAGATTTCTTTGTGGCGGAAAGCCGCACCGGGGACGTTCGCGTGTTTCGCGGCATCACGGCCGATGGCAAGCCGGAGAAGTCCGAGATTTTTGCGACGGAGCTGAAGCGGCCGTTTGGCATCAACTTTTATCCGCCCGGCCCCGACCCCCAGTGGGTCTATGTGGGTGATACGGACGCGATCTTGCGATTTCCTTACAAGAACGGAGACATGAAAGCGCGCGGGCCCGCCGAACATATCGTGGACGTGCCGGCGGACCTCAGCCACTGGACGCGGGACATTCAATTCACGCCCGATGGCAAAAAAATGTTCGTGGGCGTCGGCTCTGCTTCGAACGTGGACGATCCCGATACCACTCCCGCGGAAAAAAACCGCGCTGATATCCTGGAATTCAACCCGGACGGCACGGACATGCGCATCTACGCTTATGGGATTCGCAATCCGGTCGGTTTGGCGATTGATCCGGGCACGAAGGAATTGTGGATTTCCGTGAACGAACGTGACGCGCTGGGCGACAATCTTGTTCCCGATTACATCACGCACGTGCAGGAAGGCGGATTTTACGGCTGGCCGTGGTGGTATATGGGCGGGCATCAGGATCCGCGGCATCCCGGCACGCATCCGGAATTGCAAGACAAAGTGATTACGCCGGATGTGATACTGAATCCGCACAACGCTTCGCTGGAGATGACTTTTTACACCGGCAAACAATTTCCCGAAGAATATTGGGGCGACATATTCGCGGGCGAGCACGGCTCCTGGAATCGTTCGGACCGCGTGGGATATGAAGTGATTCGAGTGCCGCGCCATCACACCAGCCACGCAACGGGAGAGTACGAAGATTTTATGACCGGGTTCGTGGTGGATAGCGGACACGTTTGGGGCCGCCCCGTAGGAGTGGCGGTGGCGCCGGATGGCTCGTTGATGGTCACCGATGACGGGTCGAAATCCATCTGGCGGATCACTTACACCGGGAAAAAGGCGGGCGATGCCGGCGGCAGCGCCGGCGGCCATTAGGAGAAATGCATGGGGCATCCTCTTCTCGATCTGAAGGGAAAAACGGCGGTGGTAATCGGTGGGACCAGCGGCATCGGTTTCGCTCTGGCGCGCGAACTGGCCAAAGCTGGAGCGGACGTGGTGCCGACGGGCCGCCGCGCGGAGCTGGCGCGCAAGGCTGCCGGCGAAGTTGAGGCGCTGGGCCGCAAGTCGCTGGCGGTGACTTGCGACGTGACTGACGACGCCAGCCTGCAACAACTTCTGAAATCGGTGTGCGGGGAATTCGGGAGCGTTCAGATACTGGTGAATTGCGCGGGGCGCACCAAGCGATTGGCTACTCTCGATTTTCCTGACGAAGAATGGAACGCCATTCTGGAAACGAATTTGAACGGCACTTTGCGCGCGTGCCGCGTCTTTGGCCGGCACATGATCGAGCGGAAGTACGGGCGCATCATTAATATCGGTTCGCTGGCGTGTTTTGTGGGGCTTTTTGAAGTGGCCGCTTACAACGCCAGCAAGGCGGCGGTGGCGGCTTTGACGAAAACTCTCGCGATCGAGTGGGCCACTTCGGGAGTGTGCGTGAACGCGCTGGTTCCGGGCGTCTTCCGCACGGATTTCAATTCGGCGCTGCTCGATGGGACGGAGCGCGGGCGTGAATTTCTGTTGCGCACGCCGATGAAGCGTTACGGCAAAGTGGAAGAGCTCGGAGGAGCCGCGATATTTCTCGCTTCCGATGCGGCGAGCTTCGTTACCGGACACTTGCTGGTGGTGGATGGCGGATTCTTGGCCAGCGGCGTGAACCAGTAACGCGGGCGGGATGGCGCGGATGCCCAGGTTCGTTCGGATCTTACTGCTGATTCTGTGCTGCTCGGGATTTTGCTGCCTGCCAGGCGTGGCGCGGGCGCAATCGGTGGATCTCGCCGGCATCGCGCATGCCGCGTTTCGCGTGCAGGACGTCGCCAGGTCGCGCGCGTTCTATGAACAGCTGGGGTTCCAGCAATCCTTCGATTTTTCGCAAGACGGCCGCGTCACGGTTTCATATGTGAAGGTGAACGACCGCCAGTTTATCGAGCTTTATCAGCGGCTCGATGATTCCCAGCCAATCGGTTTCACGCACATCTGTTTCGAATCGAACGACATTGCGTCATTGTGGAAAGAATACGTGAGGCGCGGCCTGGATGCGGGCGCTCCACGCAAAGCGAAGGCCGGAAATCTGCTGAATGGAATCCATGACCCCGAGGGCCGCCTGATCGAGTTCACGCAGTATATGCCGGGCTCGTTGCATTTCGAGGATCGCGGCAAGCACCTCGGCGAACGGCGCGTTTCGCGGCATCTTTGGATTGTGGCCATGCCGGCGAAGGACCCGAAAGTCGAGCGGACTTTCTATCTGGATAAATTGGGATTCGCAGCGCTTGCGTCTGGTAGAGACGGAGAGAAGCTTCGTTTGCCGGGAGAATCGGGCGAAGAGGTGCGATTCGTTTCCTCTGGCAGTGTGGCGGCGCCGCAAATCATTTTTGAAGTCGGCGATCTGCAGCGTGCAGCCGAGGAGTTGCGGGCGCGCGGGTTGCAGGTTCAGGAAGGAAAGGAATTGATCTCGGTCGTGGATCCCGATGGAATAATCATCGGGTTTGCCGCGCGTCAATGATGATCGCTCGACCCGGTAAGGAGAAATCTTTTGAGATGCGCCGCTGCGCGAAAATCCTGTCTGCGCTCGCCGTGATTCTCTGCGCGGGTCTGGCGCTTGCGGAACAAAAGCAGTTCGAGAACTGGCCTGCCGGCGCGGCACCCGCGGAGATCGGCAAGCGCGTCGCAGAACGCTTCGCCGCGGGGCCACACACAAATTTCGGAAGAAGCACGCCGCCCGCGCACATCACGTATCCCGAGACCGTCGCCTGGTACGGCGCGTTGAACTTCGCGCAATTGAGCGGCGACAAAGAACTCACCGCGCAATTGATCAAGCGCTTCGATCCTTTCTTCTCGACGGAAGCCGCATTGATTCCCGCGCCGGTGCACGTGGACTCGACGGTCTTCGGCGCGGTGCCGCTGCAGATTTACATCGAAACAAGAGACCCCAGATATCTGCGGATGGGTCTGCGGTTTGCCGACCAGCAGTGGGAGAACGCCACTCCCGACGGGCTTACTGCGCAGAGCCGCTACTGGATTGATGACATGTGCATGATCACGCTGGTGCAGGTGCAGGCCTATCGCGCCACCGGCGACGCGAAATACATCAATCGCGCGGCAATGGAGATGACGGCTTATCTGGACAAGCTTCAGCAACCCAACGGATTATTTTTTCACGCGCCCGATGCGCCTTTTTACTGGGGGCGTGGGAACGGCTGGGTCGCCGCGGGAATGACGGAGTTGCTGCGCTCGCTCCCCGCGAATCATCCGCAGCGCGCGCGCATCATGGAGAGCTATCGAAAAATGATGAGCACGCTGCTGCACTTGCAGGGCAAGGACGGGCTTTGGCGGCAGCTGCTCGATCACCCGGAGGCGTGGCCGGAGACGTCGTGCAGCGCGATGTTTACATTCGCCATGATCACGGGCGTGCAACAGGGTTGGCTGGACGGAAAAAAATACGGCCGCGCGGCGAGAAAAGGCTGGCTCGGCCTGCTCAGCTATTTGGAACCAACCGGCGATCTGCGCAACGTGTGCGAAGGCACCAACAAAATGAACGACCTGAATTATTACCTCAATCGCGCCCGCAATACGGGCGATCTGCACGGGCAGGCTCCGCTGCTGTGGTGCGCCGGCGCGTTCTTGCGCTGAGCTGGACACAGGCGCTCGATTTCGGCGCGGCACAGCGCTTATGAATGATGCGGCCGGCCGTTCCACGGCAGCGTCTGCAGAAAATCGGCCACGGATTCGGTGAGCTTGCGCGGGTAATCCACGCGCGCGAGCGCCAAAGCTTGTTTGCGCGCCAGGCGATAACGCGCGATGCGGTGCGTTTGAAAGAAACGCGGCTTCCCGCGCAGCGCGTGCTCGGGAAGAATCGAATGGCCGAAGCCGGCCTCCACCAGCCGCTTCAGCGCTTCGGTATCGTCCGCTTCCATGATCACGCGCGGCGCTATGCCGATCTCGCCAAAGAACCGGTCAATGATCGCGCGCATATTGCTGCGCTTGGGATAAAGCACGAAGGGAAGACCTTCCAGCTGCGCCGTTGGCAGCGCGCTTCCGTGTCCTCCACGGACGAGCTTTGGCGAAGGACTTACCAGCAGCAATTCTTCTTCGAAGAGCGGGAGGATGCGCAGGCTTTCCTCGCGCACGGGAAGCGTGATCAAACCGAGATCGAAGCGGGAATCCAGCAGCCCGGCGACGATGTCTTCGGTGGCCCCCACGAATATGCGAATCTCGTTCGCCGGAAATTGCTTGCGCAGCATGCGCAAGGGCCAACCGAGCTGATACACGAGGCTGGTGATTCCGGTAGCAAAATGAAAAGCGCGGCTGTCCGATGAAACGCTGTTGTCGAATTCGTGTTTCATTTGATGCATTTGCGTGACGACGGAGCGGGCGCGCTCCGCCAGCCGCGACGCGGCGGGAGTGGGAAGCAATTGCCGCCCCGAGCGCACAAACAATTCGGTGTGCAGCTCATCGGCCAGGCCGTGCAGCTGCAGGCTGACGGCGGCCGGCGAGAGATGCACGTGCTCGGCGGCGCGCGTCACGCTGGAGGCGTCAATCACCGCCAGAAAAACCTCGAGTTGATGGATGTCCATCGCCTTCCTCCCCGGGCAGGGCTTTCGCCCGCGCGGCGCAAACCGTCGGGCGCGCCGTGCATTATTAATCCTTTAGATTTACTAAATCAATCGTTTAGATATTCAAGCTTGCCTGGGTTCTCTTGGGTTTCTATTCTTGTGCCTGGAAGGCCGGACGTCGAAGTGTGCAATCCCGGCTCTGCGAGGCCCGGCGGGGTGGTTTAGAGCGTTCTCGTACCGAACGGTATCCTGGCTGCGCAGCAGCGAATATCTGTGTTTCACGGGATGCCGGCGCTGCGGGTGTGACCAAATACGCGACTTCTTGTGTCGGTCCGGCGGCTTGCGCCTTGCCGGCGGTTGCATCCGGACTTACAAAGTTACTGCTCGACGCCACTTTCGCCTGGATGGGAGTTGTCCTGTGAAGCAGACCGGCCTCGCAGTCGAACGATTGTCGCTGTCCTCGATTCCGCCGAGGATTTTGCGCGGCTTGTTTTTGGGCGCGTTGCTGGCGGGAATTGTTGTGGCACCGGCCAGCGCGGCGCCAAATGTTTCGCTGGAATCTTCCGCGCTGCGCATCGAAGTGAATTCAGATCCCTATTCGTACCGGGTAATCGAAAAATCCACGGGTGAAATTCTGCTTTCCGAGACCAGCGCCGTGGTGCTGGTAGAGAACGAACTCTATCCTGTGCTTTCGGCGTCAGATATTTCGACGGCCCCCGGCCGCCTGGAAGCCAAGCTCTTATTGCAACTCGCCGGTCGCAGCCCGCTACCTGCAGGCGTTCCCGGTGAAATGCGCATCCGCTTCGAATTTATCAAGCCGGAAATAATTCGGGTGAGTATCACCTATCCGGGCGCGAAGCCGCAGTCGCTTTCGGACGAATTTGCGGATCAAGGCGAGCACTACTACGGGATTTGGGAATATCCGTTCGGCGGAAACATTGACGACCGCGGAGCCGATCGCGATTTCATCGGCGTGGGCAATGACCGCTACGCGCACCACTCCAGCATTCGCGCGCCGTTCTACGTGACCTCGCGGAAGTATGGAATATACGTGGAGTCCACGGCGGCGGGGCATTTTTCCGTCGCGCAGGCCGGCAAGACGAACTTCACATTCGAAGATTCGCAACTGACGTACGACATCATCTACGGCCCGGCGTACGCGGACGTCTTGAATCGTTACAACGCGCTCGCCGGGCCTGCTTTTATGCCGCCCACCTGGGCTCTGGGGACCATCTGGTGGAGGGATGACGAGCACGAAGATCTGCGCGGCGTGAAAAACGCCCAGGAAAAAATAATCCAGGATGCCGACCGTTTGCGCAGCCTGCATATTCCCGCCAGCGCTTTTTGGCTGGACCGTCCGTACGGCACGGGCGAGGGTGGCTGGGGCAACATGGATTTCGATTCGTCGTTTCCCGATCCGGACAAGATGATCCACGACCTGCAGGACCGCGGGATGTACCTCATGCTGTGGATTGCCAACCGCTGCGCCAATCAGCTTTACGAACAAGGTAAGGCAAAGGGCTACCTCTTCGACATGCCCTGGCCCGCGGCGGATGTGCGCCGCCCGGTAGTGTATGACTGGTTCAAAGGCGAATTGAACTTATACGTGCGCCGCGGAATCAGGGGATACAAGATTGATCGCGGTGACGAGGGCGAAATGCCGCGCTCGGTGGAAAATATCAACGCGATTCTTTTTCCCAAGCTCGCGGCCGAGGGGTTGCATGACGCTTATCACGGCGACTATTTCGAATTTTCGCGCAACGCCAACGACACCGCGCGCAAGTACACGGCGGCCTGGAGCGGCGACGCCTGGAACAGCTTTGCGGGACTGCAGATGACGATCAAGAACGGCTTGCGCGCCGGAATCATCAATTTTCCGATGTGGGGATCGGATACGGGCGGCTATTTTGCGGTGCCGAGCAAAGAGCTTTTCGCGCGCTGGTTTGAATTCAGCGCGTTGAGTCCGATGATGGAAGTGCTGCAGGGCCCCAAGCGCACCGTCTGGGATGATTACGATGCCGAACTCGTCGCGATCGCGCAGAAATACACGGCGCTGCATCACGATTTGATTCCCTACACGCGTTCTTATCTTTATCAGGCTACGCAAACCGGTATGCCGGTGATGCGGGCGCTGGCTTTGGCCTATCCCGAAGATAAGAGCCTGCACGATAGCTGGGATGAATATCTGTTTGGACGGGACCTGCTGGTGGCGCCGGTGACGGTGGAAGGAGCGACGAGCCGGAGCGTGTACCTGCCGGCGGGTGGCTGGATGGATTACAACGACCGCAAGACGATCTATGAGGGAGGAGCGAGCGTCACGGCGGGGGGCGGGTTGGGGACCATTCCGCTGTATGTGCGGGAAGGAGGGATTGTCGTGCGCGGGGATATTCTGCAGTCGAACAACAATTGGGATGCGCCGTGGGAGCCGAAACTGCGGATTGAAATCTTCCCAGGGCGGAGGGCCGCGAGCGAATTAGCGTATTACACGGGAAGTGGAGTGCAGGAGATCGCGGTGAAGCCGGGGCAGGATGGGATTGAAGTGGAAGTGGGAGAACTAGGAGCGAAGGGGGAGTTGGAGGTGTACTGCCGGGGAGTGCGAGGGGTGCAGCGGGAGGGAGCGGCACTGCGCGAGGGGAGCGATTATCACTACGACGCTGCGCACAACCTGCTCACGATTCCGTTTCAAGGTGCTTCGAGTTTTGTGATCGAGGGCGCTACGGGATTATTTTGACGTCGGCGGCAGGGCCCACGAATTCGCCGGCTGCCTTACAAAGTACGGATCGAAATTATCGGGAGGCTTGTTTGTCGAGAATTGCGAAATCGCTGAAATGTGCGCTGCTTGCCGGGTTCGTCATCGCGCTGGCGCCTGCCCACGCGAGCGCGCAGGTGGAAACGCTGGAATCTTCGGCGTTGCGCGTGCAAATCAGCGCCAGCCCTTATTCCTTCACAATGATCGAGAAATCCACGGGCGATGTGCTGCTCTCCTCTAAGCGCACATCGTTTACGGAGCAAGACCATCGCGTCGCGTCCGTCACCGACGTGGTGAAGAAGCCGGATTCGCTGGAAGCCACTCTGCTGCTCGCGGGCGCCAGCGAAAAGGCGAGATTGCAGATCACTTTCACGAAACCGGAAATCGCCCGGGTGACTCTCAGCTATGAGGGTGGAAACTGCGAATCCATCTATCAGGAATTCGACGATCACGGCGATCACTACTACGGCGTTTGGGAATATCCCTTCGGCGGGAATATTGATAATCGCGGCGCCTACGAGGACTTCGACGGATCCCGGCAGCTGCCGGACGTGAATTATTCGAATGCGCGCGCGCCCTTCTACGTGACTTCACGGAAATATGGAATTTACGTGGAGTCCACGGCGCTGGGGCATTTCGCTTTCTCGCAATCCGGTGAGACCAGCTTTTCGTTTCGTGATAAGCGTCTGACCTACGACATCATTTACGGGCCGGCGTATGCCGATGTGCTGAATCGCTACAACGCGATGGCCGGCCCCGCGTTCATGCCGCCTACCTGGGCTTTCGAATCCATCTGGTGGAGAGACGACGAGCACGACGACTTGCGCGGCGTGAAAAACGCCCAGGAAAAAGTGCTTCAGGATGCCGACCGCTTGCGCAGTTTGCACATCCCGGCGGGTGCGATCTGGCTCGATCGTCCTTACGGCACCGGAGAGCGCGGCTGGGGCAACATGGATTTCGATTCGTCGTTTCCCGATCCGGACAAGATGATCCGCGACCTGCAGGACCGCGGGATGTATCTACTGATATGGATCGCCAACCGCTGTTCCAACCAGCTTTTTCAGGAAGGCTCGGCGAAGGGATACCTGTTCGATGAGCCGTGGCCGGCCGCCGACGTGCGCCGTCCGGAAGTATATGACTGGTTCAAAGACGAGTTGAACCTCTACGTGCACCGCGGAATCCGCGGATACAAAATCGATCGCGGTGAGGAAGGCGAGATGCCGCGCTCGGTGGAAAATATCAACGCGATTCTCTTTCCCAAGCTAGCCGCGCAGGGGCTCGACGAGGCGTACCATGGCAGCTACCTGGAATTTTCGCGCAACGCCAACGATACCGCGCGCAAATACACGGCTATATGGAACGGCGACACGCGTAGCACCTTCGGTGGGCTTTCCATTTCTATTAAAACCGCGCTGCGCGCGGGCGTAATCAATTTTCCGATGTGGGGCTCCGACACCGGGGGATACATCCGCGTGCCGACGAAAGAGCTCTTCGCGCGTTGGTTCGAATTCAGCGCGTTGAGTCCGATGATGGAAGTGCTGCAGGGCCCCAAGCGCACCGTCTGGGATGATTACGATGCCGAGCTCGTGGGCATCGCGCAGAAATACACGGCGCTGCATCATGATCTGATTCCCTACACGCGTTCTTATCTTTATCAGGCCACACAAACCGGTATGCCGGTGATGCGGGCGCTGGCTTTGGCTTATCCCGAAGATAAGGGCCTGCACGATACCTGGGATGAATATCTGTTTGGACGCGACCTGCTGGTGGCGCCGGTGACGGTGGAAGGAGCGACGAGCCGGAGCGTGTACCTGCCGGCGGGTGGCTGGATGGATTACAACGATCGCAAGACGATCTATGAGGGAGGAGCGAGCGTCACGGCGGGGGCCGGATTGGGGACCATTCCGCTTTATGTGCGGGAAGGAGCGATTGTCGCGCGCGGGGATATTTTGCAGTCCAACAACAATTGGGATGCGCCGTGGGAGCCGAAACTGCGGATTGAAATCTTCCCAGGCCGGAGGGCCGCGAGCGAATTTGCATATTACACGGGAACGGGAGTGCAGGAGATCGCGGTGAAGCCGGGCCCGGATGGGATAGACGTGGAAGTAGGGGAATTAGGAGCGAAGGGCGAGTTGGAGGTGTACTGCCGGGGAGTGCAAGGGGTACAGCGGGAGGGGGCGGAGCTGCACGAGGGGAGCGATTATCACTACGACGCTGCGCACAACCTGCTCACGATTCCTTTTCAAGGCGCTTCCCGGTTCACGATTCTCGGGGCCCAGAGCTTGTTCGATTTCGTTCCGGCAAAGTAACTGGAAGGGGATGCCGCTGGCGAGGCTGAAATCCGCGCTGGCGCAAACAAAAACCGATGGCCTTCATCACCGAAGACTTCTTGCTGCAAAGCAAGACGGCGCGGCATCTGTACCACACCTATGCCCAGCATATTCCGATTCTGGATTTCCACTCGCACCTGCCGCCGGCGGATATTGCGAACAACGCGCGCTTTCCAAGTCTGACGGACATTTGGCTGGTGGGCGATCACTACAAATGGCGCGCGATGCGCTCCAATGGAATTGCGGAGAAATATTGCAGCGGCAACGCCACCGGCTACGAAAAGTTCGCGGCCTGGGCCCAGACCGTGCCCCGCGCCCTGCGCAATCCGCTGTATCACTGGACGCACCTGGAATTGAGCCGCTACTTCGGCATCCAGCAATTGCTGGACGAATCTTCCGCCGCCGCGATCTGGAATAGCGCGAACGCCCTGCTGGACAGCGAAGAGATGACCCCGCAGGGAATCTTGCGGAAATTTCGCGTCGCCGCGCTGTGCACCACCGATGACCCCACCGATTCGCTGGAAGCGCATAAAAAAATCAAAACTTCCGGCATCAAGACGCTGGTGCTCCCGACCTATCGCCCCGACGGCGCGCTGCGGATGAGTGATCCGGCGCAGTTCAACGCCTGGACCAATCGCCTCGGCTCCGTGGCGAACCTCGAAATTTCGCGCTTGGCCGATTTCCTGGACGCGCTGGCCAAGCGCCACGATTTTTTCCACCAGCAGGGCTGCCGCCTTTCCGACCACGGCTTGAACCATTGCTACGCGGAACCTTTCGCGGACCATCAAGCGCGAGAGGCGTTCAGCAAATTACGCTCGGGCCAAACCCTGGATGCCGCTGAAACGGCGGGTCTGGCGGGCTATTTAATGATTTTCTTCGGGCATCTGGATGCGCGCAAAGGATGGACGAAGCAACTCCACTTGGGCGCCTACCGCAATGCCAATTCGCGACTGATGGCTACTCTGGGCGCGGACGCCGGGTTCGATTCGATCGGAGATTGGCCGCAAGCCGCGGCCCTCGGGGCTTACTGCGATTTGCTGGACCGTGACAATGCTTTGCCGAAAATGATCGTCTTCAATCTGAATCCCGCCGATAACTATATTTTCGCCACCATGGCGGGGAATTTTCCGCGCGAAGGCGTGAGTGGCCGCGTGCAATACGGCAGCAGTTGGTGGTTTTTGGATCAGAAAGAGGGCATCGAATGGCAGCTCAATGCGCTGTCCAATTGCGGGCTGCTCTCCAATTTTGTCGGCATGGTCACCGACTCCCGGTCGTTCATGTCTTTTCCCCGGCACGAATATTTCCGGCGCATTCTGTGCAATATTCTGGGCCACGATATCGAAGCGGGTCTGCTGCCCGATGACGAGCCGATGATGACGCGGCTGATTCGCGACGTTTGCCTGGAGAACGCGGCGCGTTTCCTGGGACTCAAGGATTTCGGCGACTGAGTCTGGGATAATCCCCGCAGCGGGGCCGGCAGCTCGCACCGAGAAACTCCACGGGAGGGTCTCATTCTTACCGATCGCACGCCAAAGAACCGTGTCCACGAAATCGGCTTCGCGCTTCGCACGGCTGTCTTCGCGCGCGATTTGCTCACCTCGGCAATTTTGCTGCTGATGCCGTTGCTTTGCCTGCCTGGACGCGCTGCCGCGCAGTCCTCGAACTACACCCTTGCCGCGCCGGGCGGCAAGATCGAAGTGCGCGTGCACGTGGACAGCGCGATTCGATATGACGTACTGCTGAACGGTGCGCCGCTGCTGCAGGATTCCACTCTGTCGTTGAACGTGGACCACACGATGCTCGGTCGCGACCCCAAAGTTCTGCGCACCAAAACGCGCGAATACGACGAAATGATCGAGCCGGTGATCCGCCAGAAATTCGCCAGGATTCGCGACAACTACCATGAACTGCGCCTGGAAATGGATGGCAATTACGCCGTGGTGTTTCGCGCTTACGATGGAGGCGTGGCCTATCGCCTGGAAACTTCGCTGCCGCAGGAGCGCGTGAAAGTGTACGGCGAAGTAGCCAACTTCAATTTCGCGGGCGATCACACCGTGTTCTATCCGCAGGAGGAAAGTTTCTTTTCGCATAACGAGCGGAGATACGTTCCACAATCCATGAAGACGATCGCACCCGCGGCCCTGGCCAGTTTGCCGGCGGTGGTGAATTTTGGCGGCGGAGTGAACGTAGCGATCGCCGAATCCGGCGTGGAAGATTACCCCGGCATGTGGTTGCGCGGCACTTCCGGTGAGGGGCTCACGGCGGCTTTCCCGCCGTATCCGCTGAAAGAGCAATTGGAAAAGGATCGCGATTTCAAGGTGGTGGAAAGCGCGGACTACATCGCGGCCACCAGCGGAACGCGCACGTTTCCCTGGCGCGTTCTGGGCATCGTCACAAAAGACGGCGATTTGCTTACCGACGAGCTCGTGTGGCTGCTCGAGAAGCCCTCGCAGCTACAGGACACCTCGTGGATTCATCCCGGGAAAGTCGCCTGGGACTGGTGGAACGCGCTGAATCTTTACGGCGTGGATTTCAAGTCCGGAGTCAACACTGAAACGTACAAGTACTACATAGATTTTGCCGCGAAGAACGGGCTGCAGTACATCATTCTCGATGAAGGCTGGTACAAACTCGGCAATCTCCTCGAAGTGGTCCCGGAAGTCAATATGGAGGAGCTCACCGCCTACGCCCGGCGGAAGAACGTGGGAATCATTCTCTGGGTGGTGTGGAAAACTCTCGACGATCAATTGGAGCCGGCGCTCGATGAGTTCGCCAGATGGGGAGTGCAAGGAATCAAGGTGGACTTCATGCAGCGTAGCGATCAGGTGCTAATGAATTATTACTATCGGGTTTGCCGCGAAGCTGCCAAACGCAAGATGCTCGTGGATTTTCACGGCGACCAGAAGCCCGCCACCATGACGCGCACCTGGCCGAACTTGATTAACGTCGAGGGCGTGCGCGGGCTCGAGTGGGACAAATGGAGCGCGGAGACGGATCCCGATCACGACGTCACGCTGCCGTTCACCCGAATGTTTCTGGGGCCCATGGATTACACGCCGGGCGCGATGATCAACGCGACCAAAAAAGATTTCAGCCCGGTTTTCGATCATCCCATGAGCCAGGGAACGCGCTGCCATCAACTGGCGATGTACGTGGTTTACGACGCGCCGCTGCAGATGCTGGCCGATAGCCCCTCGAATTACATGCGCGAACCGAAGATCATGAAATTTCTATCGGCCGTCCCCACCGTGTGGGACGACACGCAAGCTCTCGACGGCCAAATCGGGCAGTATGTGATCAGCGCGCGTCGCAGCGGCAGCGATTGGTACGTGGGAGCGATGACGAATTGGACGCCGCGAGATGTGCAAATTGATTTCTCCTTTCTTCCGCCCGGCAATTTTCAGCTGCAGGCCTATCAGGATGGGGTCAACGCGGATCGCCTGGCCAGCGATTACCAAACCACAGCAATGGCGGTAAACAAAAACACAAAAATGAAGGTTCATCTTGCCCCGGGAGGCGGATGGGCCGCCCGCATAACGCCTTAAATCACCGCCACGCCGTTTCCTGCCGCAGCGAAATGATCCGCAGAGACGTCCTTGCACCTGGCAAGGGGCGCCGGCGTAATTTGCCGAAGATTCCGCGGGGCGCGGCGCGGGTCGTTAAGTTCTTCTAAAAATTCACTTCAGTATTTCTAGTTTGACAGGAGTCTCGTTACAGTGTTTTCTGCGCATGTGGATGTACGCCGGGCAACGCGCACTGACGAAGGAACGGGGTGGACGTGCATGCGATTGCACCAGGTAAATCTGGGGTGACCTTCTAAAAATCGCTGTTCACAGTGGACGCCGGGATTTTGCGATTCCGGGACTTCCAGGCTGCGAACTGCGGAGAATCTGGACCTGACGCTCGCGTCGCTCTGCGCGCGCCGGTTAAAAGCGCGATTTTTGAGCCGCATCCCTACAAAGACACGGAGGAACTATGCGCAGGGTAACCATGATGTTAGCCACGCTAGTCATCGTTTTCGGCTTTTCCGCTGCTGACCTGCTGGGACAAGCGATTACCGGCAACTTGGTGGGAAACGTCACGGATTCCAGCGGCGCCGTGATTGCCGGAGCGACGGTATCCGCCAAGAACGTGGACACCGGCGTCGTGAACACGACTACCACGGGAGCGGCGGGTTTCTATACGATTCCGAACCTCCTGCCCGGAAATTACAGCGTCACCGTGGAGAGCAAGGGGTTCAAGACGCAAGTCGCCACCACCAACGTGGTGCGCGTGGAAGAGAACACGCGCGTGGACTTTTCGCTTTCGCCCGGAGCCGCCACCGAAACGATTCAGGTAACCGCTGAGCCTCCGCAGGTCCAGAGCACCACCTCCGACATCGGCACGGTGCTGGAAGGACCGCAGATCAATAACCTGCCGATCAACGGGCGCTTATTTCAGCAATTGCTGTTTCTTGTGCCCGGCACAACTCCTGGCGCTTGGGGCGACCAAGATGAAAACCCCGCAGCCTCGGGTTCACCGCTGGGCGGCGGAGCGGGAAACGGCACGTACGCGGCAGTCAATGGATTTCCGTTTGAAGGAAATCTCTTCCTGGTGGATGGCGTCTCGAACGTCGAGCCGCAAAATGGCTATATCAACCTGAATATTCCGTTCGCGGCTATCGGTGAAATGAAAGTTGAAACGAGCGATCCCACCGCTGAGTTCGGCACCTTTGGCGGCGCGGTGGTGAACCTGACGACGAAGTCCGGGACCAATCAATTCCATGGGGAGGCATTTGAGTACCTGCGCAGCGACTCGCTGAACGCCCGCGATCATTTTGCCGGCAGCAAGAATCCCTACCAGGCAAATCAATTTGGCGGCGCGGTGGGCGGACCGATCATCAAGAACAAAGTGTTCTTTTTTGCGGACTTTCAGGAATTGAGACAAAACTCGAGCTCGCCAGCGTCACTGACGGTCCCGACTGCAGCCATGCGAACGGGCGACCTCTCGGCGCTGACCGCTCTCGCCGGCGGCGTTGGTCCCATCACCAACGCAAATGCCTGCGCGGTCATCGCTACCGCAAATGGACTGCCGGGCGTGCCCTGCACCGCGAGCGCGGCCGTCACCCAAGCCGGAACCTACGACACCATTCCGGCCGCCGACATTACGACGATCTCTTCAAACTTGATGAGCACGACGTATGTCCCGTTGCCAAACGTGACTTCCGCCTGCGCCGATGCCGCCAACTGCCCCAATTTCCTCGCAAATAACCCTCTTATCGAGACCGTCCCGCAATTTGACGCCCGCGTGGACTATGCTTTCTCGGACAAGGACCGCTTCTTCGCGCGCGAGTCTTATCTTCACCGGGACTACAACAATCCATCACCCGGCAACATATATCTTTTCGGGGGCAATGGTTCCGCGACGAATTCGAATCACAACGCCGTGCTCGCCTGGGACCATATCTTTTCCGGCACGCTCTCGAACGAATTTCGCTTCGGCTTCAACCGTTATGACACGTCGGACTTCGTGCCGGCTTTCGGAGTGGATGCCAATAACGCGCTGGGCATTCCCAATGGCAATCTCTCGGGCTTGCCCATCACCAGCGGCATCGCGCAATTCACGATTCAGGGAATCAATGGCGGCAGCGCCTTGGTTGGCGATCAGGGACCGATACCGAACGGACTCGGACGGCTTGCCAATATTTACGAGTACACCGACAACGTGACTTGGATCAAAGGCAAGCATACTTTTAAATTCGGCGGCGACATTCAGTGGTTCCAAACCAGCGTCCGCAACCCGCAGAACGATCCGCGCGGACAATTCTCCTTCGGCGGCGGTTACACGGGCAGCGGATTCGCCGACTTCCTGGTGGGCGGCGCCAGTTCGGTGAATCGGGACCTCTTCCCTTCCACTCCGGCTACGCGAGTTAAGTTCGGCGGCATTTACGCGCAAGATGACATTCGCGTCAATCAACAGCTCACCTTGAATCTCGGCTTGCGCTGGGATGTTTACACCGCTCCCGTGGATGCGCACAACGCGCAGAGCAACTTCATTTCCACCGGGCCGAACGCCGGCTTGATTCAGATCGCCGATTCCAGCAACCGCGGACCCAATGTGAACACTTTCCTCGGTAGCTGGGCGCCGCGCATTGGTTTTGCTTATTCCCCCGACGATGGAAAAACGGCGGTTCGGGGGGCGTTTGGGATCAGCTACTTTCCGGACAACTTCGGGTCGGACGGCGGCACGCTGGAACGCAACTACCCCGAGACGCTGATTGAAAACAACAGCGCCTTCCAGAGCAGTTGCGCCACTACCATCGCCCCGTCGCCGCTGTACTCGGGCTGCGGCTCGTTAATCCTCGCGAACGGATTGCCCGGCGTTACCACCGGGGTCTATTCGCCCCTGGTGGTGCCATCCAACGCTACGCCTGGCGCGCTCATCAGTCCGCCCGTGGGATTCGGTGTCTTCCAGATTGCCAAAAGCTTCCGGCAAGACGTAGCGAATTCCTGGAACATCGGCGTTCAGCGCCAGCTGACCCACGATATGTATTTCAGCGCCGCCTACGTGGGGACTTACGGCAATCACCTTTACCACGACTATCAACTCAACCAGTGCTATCCGCCGTCAATTTCCGTAGCCAATCCTTATCCAACTTGCCTGCCGTTCTATTCCATTAACCCGAACATTACGACCGTGGACTTCCGGAATAGCTCGGGCCAATCGCGCTACAACGCCGGTCAATTCCAGCTCATCAAGCGCACCAACGTCGGCCTCACCTTGATAGCGTCCTACACCTGGTCGAAAATGCTGTCCAACATCGTCAATCCCATCAACCCCTACGACACGTCACTGCAACTGGTCGGCGCGGGATGGCAGACCTCCAACTATCCGCAGAATTTCACGGTCAGCTACAGCTACGACTTGCCGTTTGGACACGGGCGTCAATTTGCGGGCGATTCCACGGGCCTCAAGCAGGCTGCCATCGGGGGCTGGGCGGTAAACGGCATCACCACATTCCGCTCGGGCGGCGCTCTATTGATCAATGCCCCGGGCAGTTTGCTGCCGCCGCAGACGAGCATGGAAGTGGCCAATTACAATTGCAACGGCACGAGTCAGAACAATCCACACACAATCGGTGCGTGGTTCAACGTGGCATGCTGGTCGCTTCCTGCTGTAAACACTATCGGCAACGCACGCACCGGTACAGGACATCTGTACGGGCCACGCCTGCAGAACTGGGATTTTTCGATCACCAAGGGAACGTACTTCGGTCCCGAGGATCGTATTGGATTCAAATTCGAAGCCAACTTTTTCAATGTTTTCAACCATACGAACCTGAGCAACCCCAATACGAGCTGCAACTCGCCGACGTCTCCGACGGACCCAACTTGTACAGCTGCCGGAGGGTTCGGAGTGATCGGCAGCGATAACGGGCTGCCCAGAATGATTCAGCTGGGATTCAAGATCCTGTTCTGAAGTCTGGATTTTCCACCCCGGGCTCTGGGAGTGGCCGGCGCGTGTCGCCACTCCCGGAGCCTTTCCCCATTTTGGCGTGCTGGGGGCCTGCGGCTCCGGGCTGAAGTGGAACGCCAAAATTTTGGCCGCTGTGCTTTCGAAACCAGCGCGCAGTGGCACAAACTGGTTAGCCCGCGAATCGAGCGCGTGCTAAAGTCCCGTATCGAGACCGGGCCATTCACTCCGATGCAAATGTCTCGACCTGGCAGGGGCTGGACCACGCGAAAGCTATCTTTGTTCTTCGTAATTCTGGTGCTCGCTGCAGGCTTCATGCCATCGGCTCCCAGCCAAGTGCCTCGCGCCAACCCAACGCCCGGCGACACTGCGAAGCCAGCGCTGCCTCACTTCATTGATATCGCCCGGCGGGCGGGCCTGACGATCGTGAACACCTCCGGAAGCGACACGCACAAGGAATTCATCATCGAAACCACCGGAAACGGCGCCGTAATTTTCGATTATGACAATGATGGATGGCCGGACATTTTCCTGCCGAATGGTTCTACCGTCGAAGGATTCCCCGCGGGAAAAGCGCCCACCGGGCACCTCTATCACAACAATCACGACGGCACGTTCACGGACGTCACCGTGAAGGCAGGGCTCGCGCGGCCCGGCTGGGAGCAGGGAGCGTGCGTCGGGGATTACGATAATGACGGCAACCTCGATCTGTTCGTGACCTATTGGGGCGAGAGCGTGCTGTACCGTAATAACGGCGACGGCACGTTCAGTGACGTCACCGAAAAAGCCGGACTGCAGACAGCCAAGGATGAATGGAGCACCGGCTGCAGTTTTCTTGATTACGACCGCGACGGCCACGCGGATCTTTTTGTCGCGCGCTACGTGGATTTTTCTTACGACACCGTACCGCGGCCCGGCCAGGGCGAATATTGCCAGTTGAAGGGCATCAACGTGATGTGCGGCCCGCGCGGGCTGAAAATCCCAGTCAACGCGCTCTATCACAACAATGGCGACGGCACGTTCAGCGACGTCTCGCAGAAGTCGGGAATCACGAAAACGTCCGGTTGCTATGGATTGACGGCCCTCACCAGCGACTTCGACCAGGACGGCTGGCCGGACATTTACGTCGCCTGCGATTCCACGCCCAACCTTCTCTACCACAACAATCGCGACGGAACTTTCACGGACATCGGCCGCACCGCGGGAGTCGCGTTCAATGAAGACGGCGCACTGCAGGCCGGAATGGGCGTTTCCGCTGACGACTACATGCACACGGGAATGCAGGACATCGTCAAAACCAATTTTAGCGACGATACGCCGACGCTGTACGCGAACCGCGGCAACGACGTCTTCGATGACGTTACTTTCAGCGCCGGTCTCGGCAAGATCAGAAATTGGCTCGGCTGGGGCGTGCAGTTCTTCGATTTCGATAATTCCGGGTGGCCGGGAATCTTTATCGCCAATGGCCACGTGGTTCCGGAAGTGGATGGCAAAGGCCTGGGCACCAGTTATCGCGAACCTAAGGAGCTCTACGCGAACCTGCGCGATGGAAAGTTCGCGAATATCACCGCGCAGTCGGGCGCGGCCCTCAGCGAAATGCATGCCGCGCGAGGCTTGGCGCTCGGCGACCTCTTTAACGACGGGCGCCTGGAAGCACTCGTGAATAATATGAACGAAGCGCCTTCGCTCTATCGCAACGTGGCGCCGGTCGGTAATTTCATCAGCCTGCAACTGGTGGGCGTGAAATCGAATCGCGCGGGTTTGGGCGCGCAAGTGACGGTGGCGTGGGCCGGCGGCAGCCATCGCACGCAAGAACTGCGCAGCGGCGGGGGGTACATCTCGCAAAACGATCTGCGCCTGCATTTCGGATTGGGCCGCGCGCCGAAAGCGGAAAAAATAGTCATCCGCTGGCCCAGCGGCTTGCTGGAAACGCTCACGGATTTGCCGGCCAACCGGTTCTACGTCGTCCGCGAAGGCCAGGGCGTGGATCAAGCGCGCACCCAGGGAGCCAGCCGCGTGAATATTGCTGCCGCGGACCCAGCGCGCAAATGAACGTGGGAAATCGGAATCAGCGAAATTGAGGGTTCAACGCATGTCCGCCGCATGCATCAAAAGTGGCCTGTGTTCCCGCTGCCTCCGCAGGGCTGGCTGTGGCGCGCTGGCTGCCTTCATTTTCTTGCCGGCGGTTGCGGCCGGCCGGCGCGCTCAATCTTCCGTGCAGCCAGCGGCGTCATCATCATCGGTGCAGTCACAATCACATGATGCCCACGCGAAATCGGAGGTAGATCGCCTGATCAATCAGGCCAACCAGCTATTTTCCGCGGGGAAATTGAGTGCGGCCGCGCAAGACTACCGCCGCGCTCTGGCGCTGGCCCCCAAAGACGCGCAGCTCCATTTCAATCTTGCGCTGGCCCTCGCGGGCCTTGGCGATCTGCAAGGCCAGCGTCAGGAACTCGAGCGCGCGTTGCAGCTTCAGCCCGATCTTGCCCCGGCTCACAATCAACTGGGTCTGCTGGCCGCGCAGTCCGGGCAAGTGGACGCGTCGGAGCGCGAATTCAAGGCCGCCGTCGCTGCGAATCCAAAATACGCGGAAGCATTGAACAACCTGGGAGTGTTGTATGCGCGTGAGGGCCGCGAAACCGACGCGATCAACGCGTTCCACGAAGCGGCCAAAGCGGACGCCAACAATTCCACGGCCTACGTCAACCTGGCCCTCATCCTCGTGAAGCATTGGGGAACAGCCGAGGCTCAAAACCAGCTGCAATCCTCGATTGATGCCGATCCTTCTGACGCCGGGGCGTATATGGCGCTCGGCGTGATTCGCTCGAAGGCGGGCCAGGGCGCCGAAGCGGTCTCTGCCTTTCAGAAAGCCGTCGCGCTGGAGCCGAATTCATCCGACGCGCATTTGAATTTGGGAATGGCGCTGGTTTTGCAGAACGACCGAAACGACGGGCTCCGCGAATTCAGCAAAGCCATTCGCCTGAATCCAAATTCAGCGCCCGCGCACTTGAGTCTCGGACATCTGTATTTCGAGCGCGGCGACTATTCCGCAGCGCGCCAAGAACTCGAAACCGCCTGCCGCCTGCAGCCGACGCTTGCGGACGCGTTCTATTTCCTCGCGCTGACCGAAAGGCAGGACAATAACATTCAGCGCATGGCGGAACTCTTGAAGAAAGTCGTCGCTCTCCAGCCTGAAAACGCTAACGCGCAATTTCTGCTGGGGCAAACTTTTCAGAAGCTCGGCGACGCGCCTCAAGCCATCAAGCATTGGAAGCTGGCCATTCAGGCCGACCCTGACCAATCCGAAGCGCTCTACAATCTCGCGAAAACTTTGGCGAAGCTGCGTGATCCCGCTGCCGCCGACTATCAAGCCCGCTTTGACGAGTTGAAGCGCCGCGACCAGTTGACGGACAGCGTTCATTTGATGCGTGGTTTCGCGCTGGACGCCGGAAAGGCGCAAGACTGGCCGCAGGCGATAGACCAATTGCAGCAGGCCATCAAAACGTGCGGCGATTGTGCGGACGCGCAACGCCTGCACAAAGACCTCGCTTATTTTTACGAGAACACCGGAAGGCTCAGCGACGCGGAGCAGGAACTCGAGCAGGCGCTCGCGCTGGACCCGAACGACTCGAGCGCCCAGGAGGCTTTGGCAGCGCTGCGAAATCTGCCCCCGGCGCAACCGTAGATCGAGATCATATGAACTCGAACATTCGATACCGGGCGGTTACCGTTTCTGCCGCTGCGCAGGCGCTTCTCTACGCGCTGGCTTTCACGATCGTGGCCGGTCCGTGCTCCGCGCAAGAGCCGCCGTCCGCCGCGCAGCACGCGTGGGGTCGGGTGCGTTTCGAATCTTCGGACCAGCGTCTTGTCGCTGGATTCAACTGGGCCAAGCAGCAGGCTCTCGCGTACGTTTTCACCGGCGATCCCGTGGGAGATTGGTACGAAGCCGCGCTGCCGGGCCGCAGCGCATTTTGCATGCGCGACGTTTCGCACCAGAGCATCGGCGCGCAAGTCCTGGGCCTGGCCGCGTTCAACCGCAACATGCTGCATAAATTCGCCGCGAGCATCGCCGAATCGCGCGGCTGGTGCGGGTACTGGGAGATTAATAAATTCGATCAGCCCGCGCCCGTTGATTACCGCAACGATCAAGACTTCTGGTTCAATCTGCCGGCGAATTTCGACGTCGTAAACACCTGCTACGAAGCCTATCAATGGACCGGCGACACGAGTTATCTGAACGATCCCGTTTTTTTGAATTTTTATCAGCGTACGTTCAATGACTACATTCGCCACTGGGACAAGGATGGCAAAGGCGTCCCCGAAAGTTTTCCTGAGTACGGCCATCGCGGGCTGGGGAGCTACGACGAGAATCCAAATCTGCACATCAAAATAGGCGGCGATTTGCTGGCGGCCGAGTACGCGGCGTATCTTGCATACGCCAGCATCGCGGACCTGCGCCACGATCCAGCAGAAGCGGCCAGTCTCCGCGCCAAGGCTGCCGCCCTGCGCCAGTGGTACAACGACGATTGGTGGGACGCGCGCTGGCAAGTTTTCAATTCGGCGCTCTTGAGCAACGACAAGATGTACTTCGAAAGTTCGACTTCTTCGCTTCCTTTGTGGTTCGGCCTGGTGCAACCCGGCGATAAACTCCAGCACGAGCTCGACCTGGTGGTGCATCTGCAGTCGCCGGGCGAGTTCTTTCAGGAGCGGCGCGACGAACGGGATGCCCACCAGCTCGAAGCGGAGCTGGCTCCGCGGCTGCCAGCGCCGGGAGTCGAAGAAATGTCTTACCTCCCGGAGATCGCTTATCGTTACGGAGCAGATGCTCGAGGCTACGCTTTGCTGCTCGCGCTGATGGATCCGGGCTTGCAGCGGCGCGAATATCCCGAGGTTTCTTATAGCGTCATTCGCACCGTCGCGGTTGGCGTGATGGGGATGGATCCGGACGCCGCGAAGCGAACCGTGAAGACTCTCTCTCACTTGACCGGCGAAACGGCTTGGGCGACGCTGGAAAACGTTCCCGTATTCAACAATCAGGTCGCCATATCCCACGCGGGACTTACCGCGAGCACCTTCACAAATCAGAGCGGGCCGCCCATTGCTTGGAAGGCCACGTTTCATGGATCATTTCACACGCTGGTTGTGGATGGCCAAGCGATGCCCGCGCAGCCGGAACAAGGCGGCGACGGAAATCCTGAGAGCTTTGTGGTCGTAAGCGTCGAGCCGGGGCGCAAAATTACTGTCGGCACGAAGGCCGGCCCTGCGGGTCACGGGGCTCCTGCCACGGTGGGCGGCGCCATGGATACCGTGGAGAGCGAAACTGCTCGCGTATTCGCGCACAGGTGAGCGACGAACTTATGAACATTAAATCGAAAGAAAGCTGCCGCTGGGACTTGCTGAGCCTGGGCGAGGTGATGTTGCGATTCGATCCTGGCGACAGACGGATTTGGACTACGCGGCAGTTCGCAGTGAGCGAAGGCGGCGGCGAATACAATGTCGCGCGCGGATTGCAGCGATGTTTCGGCCTGGATACCGCGGTGGTCACCGCGCTCGCGGATAATCCCATCGGCCGGCTCGTGGAAGACCTGATGAATCAGGGCGGCGTGGACCACTCGTTGACGAAGTGGGTGCCCTATGACGGCGTCGGCCGTTCCGTGCGCAACGGGCTTAATTTCACCGAACGAGGATTCGGCGTCAGGGCCGCGCTAGGCTGTTCCGATCGCGGCCACACCGCGGTTTCGCAGCTGAAGACGGGCGATATTGATTGGCGGCACATCTTCGGCAAACTGGGAGTGCGCTGGTTCCATACGGGCGGAATTTTCTCCGCTCTTTCCGCCAGCACTCCCGAAGTCGCCATAGAAGCCATGAGCGCCGCGCGCGAAAACGGCGCGATTGTTTCTTACGACCTGAATTATCGCGAATCCCTTTGGAAATCCTACGGAGGCAAGCAGCAGGCCCAGCTCGTAAACCGGCAGATCGCGAAGCACGTGGACGTGATGTTGGGAAACGAAGAGGATTTTTCCGCCGCGTTGGGCTACGACGTTCCCGGAGTGGACGAGCAATTCTCGAATCTTTCCGCGGACAATTTCAAGGCGATGATCGAAGTGGTGCTGAAAGACTTCCCATTTCAGGTCGTCGCCACCACCCTGCGCAAAGCGAGCAGCGCCACGCGTAACGATTGGGGCGCGGTCTGCTACAGCGGCGGCAAATTCTACGAAGCGGCGCGCAGAACCGACCTGGAAATTTTCGACCGCGTAGGCGGCGGTGATTCCTTCGCTTCGGGACTGATCTATGGATTCCTGGCGGGCAAAGGTCCGCAATGGGCCGTGGAATGCGGAGCGGCGCACGGCGCCCTGGCCATGACTA
The DNA here is from genome assembly GCA_963804655.1 of uncultured Acidobacteriota bacterium. Classification (GTDB taxonomy): domain Bacteria; phylum Acidobacteriota; class Terriglobia; order Acidiferrales; family UBA7541; genus Palsa-295. The sequence continues at coordinate 175,132 of CAWDRE010000012.1, forward strand.
CGCCGGGAGACACCACCATGGCCACGCTGAAGGAAGTGGAACAAGTGATGAAAGGAGCGGGCGCTCGAATCGTCCGCTAGAATCGTGCGTTGAACTGGTCCAGGCCAAACCTATGAATTTCAGGCGAACCCATGAATAAGGATTCGGCGCTGCAGCGCGCTCTCGCGATAGGAATCATCCCGGTGATACGCGCAGCTTCCGCGGAAGATGCATTGTTCGCGGCGGAAGCCGTGCTGGCGGGCGGCATCAACATCGCGGAAATCACCATGACGGTGCCGGGCGCTATCAGCGTGGTGGCGCGTCTTGCGAAAGAGATGCCGGAGATTCTCGTCGGCGCCGGGACGGTACTCAACGTGGATGCGGCGCAACGTTGCTTGGACGCCGGCGCGCAATTTCTCGTGAGCCCCGGTCTCCATCTTAAGACTTTGGAATACGCCAAAAAGAATAACGTGCTGATGATCGCGGGCGCGCTGACGCCCACCGAAGTGATGTCCGCGTGGGAAAATGGCGCCGACCTGGTAAAGATATTTCCCTGCTCGCAAATGGGAGGCCCGAGTTACATCCGCGCGCTCAAGGGACCGTTCCCGGAAATCCCGCTGGTGCCCACCGGAGGCGTAAATCTGGAAACGTGCGCCGCGTTCATTGCCGCGGGGGCGAGCGCGCTCGGCGTCGGCGGTGAGTTAATCGTGAAAGAAGCGATACACCACAGGAACGCGGCGGTGATCTCGGAATTAGCGCGGCAAATGCTGGAGGCCGTGCAAGCCGCGCGCGCGAAAAACTGAGCCCGATTGCATTTGTGATCGAGGTCCGCAGTTCAATCGCTCAGGCTAGCGGAGAATTTTCGTTCCGCGACGGGGAACTTTCTTCACCCTGGGATTCTTTACGCCCGCAAGACATCTTCGCAACTGAGCGCGCAGCTCATTTTTTTCCTTCAGCGACAATCCCGCAAACATTTGCCGCTCGATAGCCACGGCCCTCACAAACGCCTTGCGCAATACCTTTAGGCCCGCCGGGGTGAGCAGCAGCCTGTTGATGCGCGCGTTGGTGGGATGAGGTTTTCTTAATAAAAACCCTCCAGCCTCGAGTTTGGAGACAGTCAAGCTCATGTTTTGTGGAGTTACAAAAGTCAGCCGCGCGAGATCGGCGGTTGAAAGTGTGCCATCGTGGTTCAATTCGGCGAGTGCCGCAAGCTGTAGCAATGTGAGATTCAACTCTTTGGCCGTGGATGTCATTTCGTGTTCCATGGCGTGCGTCAGCTGCGACATCAGGCAGGTGATGAAATCGCGCGGATTCATGCGGAAAGCCATGATCAGGATAATAACAAGTACTTGCTATTATCGCAAGCGCTTGCTAGCATGGCTGAATCTTCCCGCGAAAGGGGACCGCTCCGCCTCTCGAAATCGCCCAGAATCGCCGAATCTTTGCCGCCGCTCCGGCATCCAAGAACTTTGATTTCGGGCAACCCAATCAGCTCTTTGCTTTCCATGCAAAATTTCAATGCGAGAGCCAAACATTGCAAATGAGACGCCCATCATGACTCCCTGCTCAACGCCGCGCCGTTCCGCATCCGTATTTTCCGCCGTATTTCTGCTTGCCGTAGCATTCTTGGCCGCGGGCTGCGAAAAGGCCGCCCAGCCCGCCGTGCAGCCTCCCAGCGTCTCCGTGGTGACCGTGGTTCAGAAAGATGTGCCAATAAATAGCGACTGGGTCGCGACGCTGGATGGTTTCACGAACGCGCAAATTCAGCCGCAGGTCACCGGCTATCTGATTAAGCAGAATTATCGGGAGGGTTCCTTCGTTCACAAGGACGACGTGCTATTTCAGATTGACCCGCGTCCCTTCCAGGCGGTGCTCGACCAGGCCAAGGGACAGCTCGCGCAAGCCAACGCACAGCTTGGCTTGGCGGTGATCAATGTGAACCGCGACACGCCGGTGGCAAAACTACACGCCATCTCGCAGAGCCAGCTCGACAACGACATTCAGACCAAGCTGACCGCCGAGGCGGCCGTTGAATCCGCGCAGGCCACCGTGGAAACGGCCGCGCTGAATCTGGGTTTCACGCAGGTGCGATCGCTGATTGATGGCATCGCGGGAATCGCGCAGACGCAGGTAGGCAGCCTGGTTTCTCCCACCACCGTTTTGACCACCGTCTCCAAGGTTGACCCTATAAAAGTATATTTCCCGATCAGCGAGCAGGAGTATTTGCGCATTGCCGACAAAATTGCTGGCTCGGTGAATCTGCTCTCAAGCGTTAATCCCGTTCCCCTGACGCTGATTTTGGCGAATGGCGCTGAATATCCTGAAAAAGGGAAAATCGCTTTCACCGACCGCCAGGTGGATTCGCAGACGGGGACGATCCGTGTCGTCGGCGTATTTCCCAATCGCGGCAATATTTTGCGGCCCGGGCAGTTCGGGCGTATCCGCGCGATCACTGACAATCGCAAAAACGCGCTTTTGATTCCGCAGCGCGCCGTGACGGAATTGCAGGGAAGTTATCAGGTGGCGGTGGTCGGCCCCGGCGACAAAGTGGAAATCCGCAAGATAACCGTTGGCGACCGGATCGGCGAACTCTGGATTATCACCGGCGGATTAAAGCCGGGCGAGCGCGTGATCACCGAAGGTATTCAGAAAGTGGGCCCCGGCTCGCCGGTGAAACCCGTCGAGGACACCACGCCGGGCGAGGGCGGCTAAGCCATGGCCAAGTTTTTTATTGACCGCCCCATCGTCGCCATCGTCATCGCCATCCTCATGGTCATCGTGGGCGTGGTCTCCATGCTCGGCCTTCCCACCGCGCAATTCCCGAATATTGCACCGCCCGAAATTCAGGTTACGGCGCTCTATCCCGGCGCGGACGCGGAAACGCTCGAGCAATCCGTGGCCACGCCGATCGAACAGCAGCTGAGCGGCGTGGACAACATGAATTACATGTACTCCACGAACGCGAACAACGGCCAGACGCAGATCACCGTGAATTTCGATGTGAAGACCGATCCGAACATTGATCAGGTCCTCACCCAGTTGCGCGTCGCGCAGGCTACGTCGCAATTACCTCCGCAGGTGAACATCGCCGGCGTTACGGTGCAAAAGTCCTTTTCCGCCCCGCTCATACTGGTGGATCTCTATTCCCCAAACAGCACCTATGACAACGTCTTCCTGGCGAACTACGCTTACATCAACCTGGTGGACGAACTTACGCGCGTCCCAGGGATCGCGAAGGTTCTGGTCTTTGGCGCGGGTCAGTACGCAATGCGCGTGTGGGTGCAGCCGGAGAAGCTGGCCAAACTTCAGGTGACCGTCCCGCAAATCATTCAGGCGATTCAGACCCAGAACACCGTGAATCCTGCCGGGAAGATCGGCGGCGAACCGGTTCCCGAGGGCCAGCAATTCACGTACACGGTGCGCGCGGAAGGCCGCCTGGTATCGGCGGAGCAATTCGGCGACATCATCATCCGCGCGAATCCCGATGGCTCGAACCTTCGCCTGAAAGATGTGGCGCGCATCGAACTGGGCGCGCAGACCTATGACGTGGTGGGCCGCTACAACGGCAAGCCGTCCGCGATCATGGCGATTTACCAGTTGCCGGGCGCAAACGCGGTGCAGGCGGCGGCGGGCGTGCGCAAGGCGATGGAGAATCTAAAGAAGCGTTTTCCCTCCGACCTCGATTACAAGGTTGGCCTGGACACCACGCTCGCCGTTTCCGCCGGCATCAAGGAAATCGTCAAGACGCTTTTTGAAGCGCTGCTGCTGGTCATTATCGTCGTTTACATTTTCCTGCAGGGCTGGCGCGCGACGCTGATCCCCCTGCTGGCCGTGCCGGTTTCGTTGATTGGCACATTCGCTGTTTTTCCGCTGCTCGGGTTTTCCATCAACACGCTTTCGTTATTCGGGTTGGTGCTGGCTATAGGACTGGTGGTGGACGACGCGATCGTCGTCACCGAAGCCGTCGAGCATCACATTGAAGAGGGCATGTCGCCGCGCGATTCGGCAATTAAGGCGATGGAAGAGGTTTCGGGCCCGGTGGTCGCGATCGCGCTGATTCTCGTCGCCGTCTTCGTTCCCACTATTTTTATTCCGGGAATCACCGGGCGTTTGTACCAGCAATTTGCCGTGACCATCGCCATCTCGGTGGTTATCTCGGCGTTCAACGCGCTCTCGCTCAGCCCGGCGCTTTGCGCTCTCTTACTGAAACCAAAAACGGAAAAGCACGGACTGCTGGCGCGCTTTTTCAAATGGTTTAATCGCGTTTTTGGCCGCGCCACCGACGGGTACGTCAGCTTCAGCGGCACATTGATTCGCAAAGCCGGCTTGAGTTTTCTCTTCCTTGCGGTTGTCGCGGCTTTCACCGTGCTTTTGGGAAAATCCCTGCCCACTTCGTTCTTGCCGGATGAAGATCAGGGCTATCTCTTCGTGGCCATGGTGCTGCCGGATGCGTCGTCGCTACAGCGCAGCGATGCAGCGGCCAAAAAGGTGGAAGATATTTTGCTGAAGACTCCCGGAGTCGAAGGCGTCACTTCGGTGGTCGGTTTCAGCCTGCTGAGCTTCACGCAGAATACCTACAATTCATTTTTCTTCGTCACCCTGAAAGATTGGGACAAGCGCAAGGCTAAGGACGAGCAGTATCTCGCGATCCAGCGGAATGTGGGCGGCGCGCTGGCGCAGCTGAAGGAAGGGATTGCGTTCTCGTTCCAGCCTCCCGCGATTCCCGGCGTGGGATCTTCGGGCGGCGCCACCTTCGTTCTGGAAGATCGTTCCGGCAGCGGGCCGGAGTTTCTGGCGGCCAACGTGGATAAATTCATGGCCGCCGCGCGAAAGCGCCCTGAATTCGCGGCTCTCATCACTACCTATACCCCGCACGTCCCGCAGGTTTATGTGGACGTGGATCGCGCCAAGGTGATGCGCCAGGGAGTAAATATCGGAGACGTGTACGCCACGCTGCAAACTTTCATGGGCGGCTACCTGGTCAATTATTTCAATCGCTTCGGGCGCCAGTGGCAAGTGTACGTGGAGGCCGAGGGAAACTCGCGCACGCGCGCGGAAGACGTCGGCAGCTTTTATGTAAACAGCGCGAATGGCGCGCCCGTGCCGCTCAGCGCGGTAACGTCCAATAAAAACATCACCGGCCCCGAATTTACCATGCGCTACAACGAGTATGGCAGCGCGCAGATAAATACCAGCGGCAAGCCTGGATACAGCGCGGGCCAGGTGTCGCAAGCTTTGGAAGAAGTTTTTCGGGAGACGATGCCGCGCGAGATGGGCTACGACTGGATTGCCATGTCCTACCAGGAAGCGCAGGCCGCGAAGGGCGTTTCGCCGGCGGCGATTTTTGGCTTGTCATTGCTTTTCGTGTTCCTGATTCTCGCCGCGCAGTATGAGAGCTGGTCGCTGCCCTTTAGCGTGCTTCTGGGAACGCCGATTGCGGTTTTCGGCGCTTACGTGGCGTTGCACTTGCGCAACTTCGATAACGACGTGTACGCGCAGATCGGTTTAATCATGCTGATCGGACTCGCCGCGAAGAACGCCATTCTGATCGTGGAATTTGCCAAGGACCAGTATGAAGATGGAGGCAAGAGCGTCGAAGAAGCGGCGCTCGCCGGCGCTCGGCTGCGCTTGCGCCCGATTCTGATGACGGCCTTCGCGTTTATTCTCGGTTGCGTCCCGCTCTGGAGGGCTTCCGGTTCCGGGGCGGTTTCGCGGCAAATTCTCGGCACGGTTGTGATTGGCGGCATGCTCGCCGCATCGGTGATTGCCATCTTTTTGATTCCGGTGACGTTCTATGTGGTCGAGCGGTTCGCAGCGCGCGGCAAGCCGGCGCCCGTCGCCAAGCCCACCACGTCCGCTTCGCCGGAAACGGGAGCGGTGTGATGCCGCGTCCACGAGCCATTGTCGCGGTTGTATTGGCCCTTTCGATTTCGGGCTGCACTGTGGGCCCGAATTACAAGCGGCCGAATGTGGATGTGCCGGCGGCATATCGCGCCGCGCCGCCGCCCGACGCCGCGACTGACGGCTCATTGCCGCTCGGTGACGCGAAATGGTGGACCGTATTTCAGGATCAACAGCTGCAGAATTTGATTCGCGTAGCGCTGCAGCAGAATTATGACGTGCGGATCGCGGCCACCCGCGTCTTGCAAGCGCAGGCCCAGCTCGGAATCACGCGCGCCGACCAATTCCCGAACTTGTCCGCCGGCGCCGGAATTTCCAGCAACCGCCAGCCGGCCAATGTGCTGTTCCACGGCTACGAAGAGTCTTCCGGCCTGATCAGTCTTTCGGCTTCGTGGGAACTGGATTTCTGGGGCAAGTACCGCAGGGCCACGGAAGCGGCGCGCGCGAATCTATTGGCCAGCGAGTGGGGCCGTCGCGCTGTGGTCAATACCGTCATCTCCAACGTCGCCACGGCCTACTTTGCGCTGCGCTCGCTCGACCTGCAGTTGGAAATTTCCAAGCAGACGCTTTCTTCACGGCAACAATCGCTGAAATTGGAACAGGATCTCGAGCAGAACGGCTCCACTTCACTCGTGGACGTGCGCCAATCGGAGCAGTTGGTCTATACCGCGTCCGAAACCATCCCGAGCATCGAGCGCCAGATTCAGCAGGAAGAAAATCTGATCAATATTCTCCTGGGCAGAAATCCCGGCACCGTGGACCGCGGCCTCCCGCTCACCGACCAGCCTCATCCTCCCTCAGTTCCTCCGGGACTTCCCTCCGCGTTGCTCGAGCGCCGGCCAGACATTCAGCAGCAGGAGCAATTGCTCGTCGCCGCCAACGCGCAGATCGGCGTAGCCAAGGCCGCCTACTATCCGGACATTGCTCTCACCGGCACAGCCGGTTTTCAGAGTCTGGCGCTGGGCAAATTGTTCTCCGGCCCTTCGAGCATGTGGAATGTGGGGCCCACGCTGACGGTTCCGATCTTCACAGCGGGGAAAATCAAGTCGAACGTGAAACTCACGGAAGCGCAACGGCAGCAGGCGTTGCTCACCTATCAGCAAACCATCCAGCAGGCCTTTCGTGACGTCTCCGATTCGCTGATCGCCTACCAGAAGAACCGCGAATATCGCGAACAGCAGGAATTGCTCACCGCCTCCGCGCAAGATTCCGCGAATCTCGCCGAGATCCGTTACAAAGCCGGAGTGGCCAGCTACCTGGAAGTGCTCACCAACGAAACAAATTATTTCACCGCGCAGTTGAACCTGGCGCAGGCCCGGCAGGATGAACTCACGGCCCTCGTGCAGGTGTACAACGCGCTCGGTGGCGGATGGGTTCAGTAGTTTCTTGATTGTTTGTTTTGCGGAAATTTCAGGGCGCTGAACGGCGCAATACGAAGTAGAATTTTTGTGGGCCGCAGCGAAAGCAGTGCAGATTTTGCCGCCGCGGTACCGGATTTGCGGTTCTGACCCAGGTTCCCGCGCCCTACGTCGCGGCTTCCGCCAGCGGCAACCACACCTGAAAGCGCGTCTCGCCCGGTTTCGAGCTCACTTCGATATTTCCCCGGTGCTTTTTCACGATTCTCAGCACCGTATCCAGCCCCAGCCCGGTGCCTTCTCCCACGCCCTTGGTCGTAAAAAATGGCTCGAAGATATGGGGCTGCACGTCCTCGGGAATTCCCGGACCATTGTCCGTAATCTCGACCACCACGCAATTGTCGTCGCGGTAGATTCGAATTTGCAGCTTCCCTTCGCCCTTCATCGCGTCAATCGCGTTGTCTATGATGTTCGTCCACACCTGATTGAGCTCGCTACCGAAGGAATTCACCAGCAGCGGAATTTTCTGATAATCGCGTTCGACCACCACGCCATGCTTGAGTTTGTGATTCAAAATCGTAAGCGTGGTTTCCAGGCTCTTCACGATGTCCACGTTCTGCAGCGGCGTCTGGTCCATGTACGTGTATTCTTTGATCGCCCGGACCAAATCCGATATGCGCGACGTGCCGCTTTCGATTTCGTTCAGCAAAGTCGCCACTTCCACCGACGCGGCGATCCTCACCAGCGCGGCGCGCGCGGTCTCCGCGTCCAGCGTGGCGAAAAGCGATTCCAGCGCTTCCGGCCTCACGTTCTTGCGCGCCAGGTCCGCCGCCATTTGCCACAAGTCATTCTGGCCGTGGCTGCGCAATAGAGAATCAATCTGTTCTTCCAGATCGCTGATGGTCAGCGCGTCCGGCGGCACCTCATTGCTTTGCACGAACGCGGTTTCCAACTTCTCGATTTCGGCTCTTTGCGCGGCGGATAGTTCCCGGCTCCCCAGCTCGTGGCTGGCGTCGCGGATCTTCTTCAGCACGGCGCGCAACTGGCTGGCGGCGCGCTTCGCGGCAGAGGCCGGATTGTTCAATTCATGCGCGAGCCCCGCGGAAAGCTTTCCCAGGGAGGCCAAACGGTCGCGTTGCTGTTCCCTGCGCGTGGTTTCGCGGATTCGGTCGGACATTAAGCCGACCAGGCGCTGCGTCAGCTCCGGCATCTTCTGCACGAGTTCGGGAAATTTCGAAGCTGGAAAGCGCAGCGCGCGCGCCGCGGTGATCGCTCTGGACCCCACTGTAAATTGCTTCATTCTGGAAAACGGCAATACGCCGGTGACGTCTCCCCCCTTCATGGGGATCACCACGGTTTCGCCGCCCAGCTCGCCGCGCGCTTGCAGTTGTCCTTCCAACACCACGAACATGGCGTCGGCGGGATCTCCCTGGCGAAACGCCGTCTCCCCCGCGCCCAGGCTCATTTCTTCCGCCTGGCTGATGAACCACGCGATCTGATCGTCGGGCAAATCCGCGAACGCCGGCACGCTCAGTAATTCCGCTTTCTCGACCATTTAGACCTTGCTCAGATATTGATGGATGAATTGCACTGCCACCGACCCTTCGCCCACGCCGGACGCCACCCTTTTCACCGAACCGTGGCGCACGTCGCCCACCGCAAATAGCCCCGGCACGTTCGTCTCCAGCAAGAAAGGATCGCGGTCCAGCGCCCAGCCCTTCGGCCGCTGGCCTTCGCGTATGAGATCGGGACCCGTCAAAATAAATCCATGCTCGTCGCGCTCCACCACGTCCGCCAGCCAGTCGGTTCGTGGCAACGCCCCGATAAAAATGAACATGGAGCTCGCCGGCACGCGATCAATTCGATTGGTATCCGAACAGAGAAACGAAATTTCCTCGAGATGCGTTTCGCCGTGCACTTCGGCCACGCTGGCGTTCGCCCACAGCTGAATGTTGGGCTTCGTTTCGATTTGATCAATCAAGTATTGAGACATCGTGCTGGATAAAGACTTGCCGCGCACCACGATCACCACGCGCTCCGCATATTTCGCGAAATTCATCGCTGCTTGCCCCGCCGAATTCGCGCCGCCGATCACGTAAACGATTTCGCCCTTGCAGGACAGCGCTTCCGTTGACCCGCCGCCGTAATAGACGCCCGCGCCCTGCAACCGGTCTATCCCGGGAGCTTCCAGGCGCCGCCATTGCACGCCAGTGGCAATCATCAGCGCGTGGCAGGAAATCTCGCTGCCGTCCGCCAGTTTGATAATGCGATAGGACCCTTCGGTGCGCACCGCCAGAGCTTCCTGCGGCGAAAGAATCTCGACGCCGAAGCGCTGCGCTTGCACCACCGCGCGCCGCGCCAGGTCCGCGCCGCTGAGTCCCGTGGGAAATCCCAGATAATTTTCGATCCGCGAACTCATCCCCGCCTGCCCGCCCGGCGCTTCGCGCTCGATCATCACCGTGTGTAGTCCTTCCGAAGCGCCATAAACCGCTGCAGCCAACCCCGCGGGTCCTCCTCCTACGATAGCCAGATCATAAAAATTCGTTTGCGCGCGAGTCTGCAAGCCAACCCGCAGCGCCACTTGCGCCGGCACGCTCTCCAGCAGTTTCGTGCCGTCCGGGAAAAGCACCACGGGGAGACTGGAGGCCTCCGGCCCCAGAACCTCAAGCAGCCGCTTCGTTTCCGGGTCGTTCGCGGAAAGCTCCACGTCAATCCATTGATAGGGCACGCGATTGCGCGCCAAAAAATCCCGCAATTCGTACGATTGCGGCGACCAGCGCGTTCCCAGCACGCGGATTCCCTGGAACGCCGGCCGGTAAGAAGCGCGCCAATCATCCAGCAAATCATCCAACTGCGGGTAAAGGTGCTCGCTCGGTGGATCCCACGGCTTCAGGAAAAAATAATTGATGCTGGCTTTATTGATGGCGCTGATCGCGGCGTTGGTATCCGCATAGGCCGTCAGCAGTGCGCGCTTCGCGTCCGGAAAGATCTGCATCCCTTCCAGCAGGAATTCCACGCCGTCTATGTGCGGCATGCGCTGGTCCGCCAGCAGCAAGGCAACGCTGTCGTTGCGCAATTTCAGCTGCTTCAGGAGCGTGAGCGCTCCTTCGGGGGTATCACTTCCGATCACGCGAAATTCCGCGCCGTATTTCGTGCGCAGGTCGCGTTCGATGGCACGCAGTACGTCGGGATCGTCATCCACGCTCAGCAAAATTGGTTTCGCCATGTTAGGTCCCAGTGGTGCAGCACCAGCAGTATTGAGCTTCCGTGTTGCCGCCACAAATCAGATGACGGCAATCCGGCTTTCGCTTCAAATTCGGAGTCCAAGGCTGGGCTTTATTAGGGTCGTCCTATGATATCCAAGCAGACCAGCGCGCGCCAACAATCCAGTGTAGATGATACACGCGTCCGCCCGCGAGCGTGCGCGCGGCTGTCCGGCAGTCTTCGGATGGCATCATCAATCGGACTTTTACCGGCGATATATGGTAAACGAATATCGCATCCAGGGCTCCGCGTCAGCCAAATCAATGACGGGCGTCCAATCTGGCCGAGGTGTACACCATGTCCACCGATCCGCAGCAGCCGCCGCGCACCCTTTTCCGACTGAGCATGGGCGACTTCTGGTCTGGCGATCTCGGTCTCACTCTGGTGACCATCTCCGTCGTCATCCTTATCTTCGTGATCAGCCCACTGCGCGAAGCGGGTCTCCCCGGTCGCGTCTTTTTCGATCTCATCGTGGTGACGTTGATGGTTTACGGAGCCATCGTCGCGACTCACAGCCGCATTTTCAGAGCTTGTGTAATCGTCACGGTCCTGGTGTCCGCCGTGGTGTTGGCGGCCGGGCGTCTGCATCCAACGCACTTTCTCCATCTGCTCGGCAGCCTGCTCGCCACCATCGTGCTGCTTCTTTACGTCCGTATCGTGCTGCTGGTGATGTTCCGCGCCGGCCCCGTCACCTGGAGCCGCATTCAAGGCGGCGTCTGCGCTTATCTTCTTCTGGGGATGGCATGGGCTTCGGCGTTTCAATTTCTGGAGCAGCTTCGCCCCGGCTCGTTCAGCTTCGTCTCCGCGCCCGCCGATCTGGACCAGCTCAGCTCCAAACTCACGTATTTCAGTTTTGCGACGCTCACCACCATCGGCAGTGACATCGCTCCGCTCAGTCCCTTCGCGCGTTCGCTGGCCACCGCCGAGGCCATCGTTGGCCAGCTCTTCCCGGCGATTCTGATCGGGGCCCTGGTGGCGATGGCGATGCAGCCGCGTGCGAAGTCCTGACGGCACGGAAACGGCGCGGACGGGCCAGGCCGCACCGCCGCGAGGTGTTCTTATCGGCTGAACGTCGGCAGGTGCACCACATCGGTCGGCGGCACCGTCTCAGTCGGATTGCCGGCCTTGCGCCAGGCTGCCAGGCCGCCCGAAATCACGAATGCATCAAATCCCTGATTACGCAAAAGGTGCGCGACGCTGGCGCTGGTCGCCTCGTTCCGGCAAGTGCAATAGAGATACATGTCCTTGTTGCGGGGAAATGATTTTATTTCCGCGCTCAGATTATTGGGCTCGATGCGAATCGAGCCGGGAATGCGGACCGCGCCCGCCGTGTAGTATCCGTGGCTGCGCACGTCAGCGAGCAGCACTTTTCCCGCGCCCTCGCGCTGTAATTTTGCCGCCAGGTCGGTCACCTGAATTCGCGGCACCACCCGATCGCTCCGGTGCTTCCAATAAAGCGAAATGCGATGGCCGATGTACACGAACACGGCGATGATTATCACCGCTTCCACCGCGTGTCCCGCCGCGCGGAATCCGCTCACGATCTTTCCCACGAAGTCGCGGAACACAAACCCCACCGCCCCATAAGCGAGCGCGTACGCCAAGGCGCCCAGGAAGTCCAATCCCAGGAATTGTGCCAACGGCATCTTCATGCTGCCTGCCAGCGGTGCCGCCATCGTGCTCACTCCCGGAACGAACTTCGCAAATACCAGCGTCACCCGCCCGCGCTTATAGAAGGATTCCGCTGATCGCAGGACGCACGTTTCCGGATCCACCGAAACGCGGCACAAGAATCGCAGAATCGTCCAGCCCGTGTGCTTGCCCAGGAAGTAAAGCATCAAATCGGCTGCCAGCATCGCCACGATCGCAAACAACAGCACCCACGGCCCGTAGAGGAGGTGCGCTGCCGCCGCGGCTCCGCCCGCCACCAGCGCCACAGCGCCGGGCACCGGCACCCCGATGGCCTCCGCAAAAACAACCAGGGTCACCACCACGTATCCGTGGCGAAAGATTAAGGAGAGGGGATCAATCATGGGGTTCGAATAACAAGACTAGCACGCGAGCGGGTCGCCGCGCGCGCCGGTTTTTTGCGATAGGACTTCGAACTATTTCCTTACAGTTTCTCGTAAATGACGTGCCCGGCAGGACGGGGCTTTCAGCTCGCCGCGCCGATGCATGCGGATGGCGACGCGCACACCATCCAGGATCCCCTGCCAAGAATATTGAGAAAGTCCGCCTTGGCGGGTATCCTTTGCTGGATTCCTTGCCTGCTGCTCAGTTAACTGGAACGGGCCGATTCGGCCTTGCTGCTCCGTGAGGGCTGCTTTGCTCCGCTTGATTCGTGAACTCGTCCGGCCACATCGCATCGCGCTATCGCTCGTGTTCGTGGCCATGCTGGTGCAGACGGCCGCCGCGCTCGCCGGCCCTTGGCCGCTGAAAGTCATCCTCGATTCGGTGGTGGGACATCGCCCGCTGCCGCACTGGCTGGCGCACGCGCTGGAACCTTTCCTCGCGGACGGCGACCGCATGCGTTTAGCCACGCTCGCTGCCGTGGCGCTGGTGCTGATTGCCGCGATCGGCGCGCTCGCCTCCTACATCCAGAATTACTACACCGAAAGCGTGGGCCAGTGGATCGCGCACGACCTGCGCATGCGCACTTACCACCATTTGCAGCGCCTCTCTTTGACTTTCTACGACACGCACCAGACCGGCTCGATGCTCAGCACCATCACCGATGACGTGGACACCATCCAGCAGTTCGCCAGTTCCGCCACCCTGGGCATCGCCGTGGATTTGCTCACGATTGTTTGCATGGTCGGCCTGATGTTTTGGCTCAACTGGGATTTCGCTCTGATCGCGCTGGCGATTACTCCGTTTTTGTTGTTCTTCGTCTCGCGCTTCAAGCGCTCGGTAAAAGCCGCCACTCACGAAGTTCGCAAAAAGCAGAGCAACATCGTCTCGGCCGTGCAACAAGGCCTGGAATCCATGCGCGTGGTGCAGGCGTTCGGGCGCGAAGACCTCGAGCAACAGCAATTGGAAGTCGTGAGCAAAGCGTCGGTGCAGGCCGCTCTGCGCGCGCGCCGCATCAAGGCTTCGCTATCGCCCATCGTCAACGTCTCCGTGGCCGCCTGCACCGCGATCGTTCTGGCGCGTGGCGCGGTGCTGATCCTCCGTGGCGCGATGACCATCGGCGACCTTACAGTCTTCCTCGCCTACCTCTCGCGCTTCTTCAAGCCCGTCCAGGATCTGGCAAAAATGTCGAACACTCTCGCGCAAGCGGCCGTGGGCGTCGAGCGTGTGCAATCGTTGCTCGAAACCGATATGACCACGCCAGAACGCGCCGACGCGCTCGACCCGCCGCCGCTCACCGGCGAAATCGTTTTCGATCACGTCGCCTTCCACTACCAGAAAGATCAGCCCGTGCTCAAAGATGTTTCGTTCACGGCCAAAGCCGGCCAGATGGTCGGCATCGTGGGTCCCACCGGCAGCGGAAAATCCACGGTGATGAGCCTGATCCCGCGCTTCTACGATCCCACTTCCGGCGCCATCCAGGTCAGCGGAATTAATGTCGCGGACCTGAAGCTCCAGCCCTTTCGCGATCGCATCGGCTACGTTCTGCAGGATACCGTGCTGTTCCGCGGGACGGTCGCCGATAACATCGCGTTCGGTCGTCCGGGCGCCACGCGCCAGCAGGTGATTGCGGCAGCTCGAGCGGCCAACGCCGACGAGTTCATCCAGCAAATGAGCGCCGGTTATGACACGATGGTCGGCGAGGGCGCGCAATTGCTCTCCGGAGGCCAGCGCCAGCGCATCGGCATCGCGCGCGTCATGCTGCGCGATAGCCCGATCCTTCTGCTCGACGAACCGACCGCGGCGCTGGACAGCGAATCCGAGCGCACCGTCATCGAAGCGCTCGAGCGGCTGATGCAAAATCGCACCGTGATCATGATCGCGCATCGCCTCGCCACCATTCGCGACGCGGACCTCATCATCGTGCTAAAAGACGGCATCGTCGCGGAGCAAGGCTCGCACGACGAGCTGGTCGCCCGCGGTGGCCTTTACGCGGAGTTGCACCGCACGCAGTTCAGCGATACGTCGCTGCGCGACGCGCACGGGCCGGCGCCGCCCGCGCCACCCGCCGGCAGTGCCGCGATGCCGGCCACCGCTGCCAGGGACTAGGAGGAAGCCGCAATGTCACGCGAGTTGATCGTTTTGCCGAATGATTCGCCGCAAGCGTTTCTCGATAGCATCGCCGGCGCGCGCGAATCGTTGCGCATCAAGATGTTCTTATTTTCCGACCCCTCGCTGCTGAAGGCCGTCGTCGCCGCGCACAAGCGCGGTGTGAAAGTCCGCGTGATGTTGAATCCCGTGCGCCGCGATGGCACCGGCGAAAATAGCGGCACGCGCAAAATGCTCAAAGCCGCCGGCGTCGAAGTGATGGACAGCAATCCGAAATTCCCCGTGACCCATGAAAAGTCCATGGTCGTGGATTCCAAACTCGCTTTCGTGAACTCCCTGAATTGGGACACCGAAAACCTGCAGCGCACCCGCGACTATGCCATCGTTACCAAACATGCCAGCGAAGTCGGCGAAATTCTCGACTGCTTCGAAGCCGATTGGCACCGCCAGCGCTTCGATCCGGGCAAGGATGCGCGCTTGATCTGGTGCGTCGGCAACGCGCGCGAGCGCATCGCCGAATTCATAGACGGCGCGAAACACTCTCTGTGGCTCCAGCACGAGCGCTACCAGGATCCGATCATCCTGGAACGCCTGGTCCGCGCGAAAATGCGCGGCGTGGATGTGCGCGTCATGGCCCGCGCGCCGCACACGCTGAAGGTGAAGAAGCTGCTGGAGGGCGTGTCCGGCTTGCGCACCCTGCACGACGTCGGCATCAAAGTTCACAAGCTGCACAAACTGAAGCTGCATGCCAAGCTGGTCCTCGCCGATGGCCATCGCGCGATCGTCGGCTCCATCAATCTCGCCCCCGGGAGCTTCGACGAGCGCCGCGAGCTGGCCATCCAGGTGGACGATCGCAAAATCGTGCATCGCTTCCGCCACGTGATCGAACACGATTGGAAACACTCGCGGCCGATAGACCTCTCGGACGCGGCTTTGTGCGAGGATTTGAAGAAATTTGGTCCCGCGGTCGTCGCGGAACTGGCGCTCACTCCCGATAAGAAGCGCGCCCGGGCCTAGCCCGCCGACCCCGCCACGCGGCAACCAATTCGCAAGAAATCTGCAAATGTGTCCACAAGTGAACAGATACGTGGATTCGGCTCGCCTAAGATGTTGGCGTGTGAGTCGCGACTAACGAATCACAGCGAAAACAAGCTAAGAGCTTCCTTAAGAAGCACGCTGAAAATCGCAGGCCCCTTCCCACTCGATCCGGCACGTTCTCGGTTCCTTACAGAATTCTGCCGCACCGCCCTGGCCCGGTCGGAGTGTCTGCCCGCGATAACAAGGAGATCATGAAATGCCTTTACTGCAGATTTTGGTAACTCTGGTCGTCGTAGGCGTCCTGCTTTGGCTGGTCAATTTGATACCGATGCAGGGAACGATTAAGTCCATCTTGAACGCAATTGTGGTCATCGCCGTGGTTTTGTGGCTGCTCAATATCTTTGGGCTGTTTCATTCCCTCTCCCACATCCGCGTGGGGACCTAAGCAAGCCTGAACGATAGGGAGATTCATCGGTCATTGCACGCCGCAACAAGCCACGCAGGGCGATCAACGCCCGGCGTATGAGTTCGCTGCAACGGAGGTAATACTTATGAAAGCAGTTGGAGTCATCAGCACAACTGTCATGTTCTTGCTCCTCGCCTATGCTGTTCCGGCCTTCGCGCAGGAAGAGCACCACGAAGACGCCAAGCCCGAACATCAGGAAGAGAAGGCCAAGCCCGCGCAGCACCAGGAACAGGCCAAACCAGCGCAGCATGAGGAACAGGCCAAGCCGCAGGAACATCAAGCGGAAGCCAAGAAGCAAGCGCCAGAAGCGAAACCGGCGAAGCATGAGGAACAGGCCAAGCCGCAGGAACATCAAGCGGAAGCCAAGAAGCAGGCGCCAGAAGCCAAACCGGCGAAGCAGCAACAACAAGCCAAGCCCGCGCAACACCAGGAACAGGCCAAATCCGAAGAGCACGGACGTCCGGAGCGCAGCGCGTCTGAACAGCAGCACCAGCGCCAGCAACCGGCCCTCAGACTTAGCGCCAGAGGCTCAGCCCGTATTCCTGACGATCGCTTCCGCGCCAATTTCGGTCACGATCATACCTTCGTGATCCGCGAGCCGGTGATAGTCGGCGGATATTCCCGCTTCCAATACGGCGGTTTCTGGTTCGGTTTCGTGAATCCGTGGCCGGTCGGCTGGTATTACACAGACAACGTGTACGTTGATTACGTTGACGGCGGCTATTACCTCTACAACCCGTATTATCCCGGCGCGCGCGTCAGCCTCAGCGTCGTGCTTTAACCACTAACATCCCCAGCTAGCGGGGCGGCTGAGCGCAACACCGGTCCAGCCGCCCCGGCAGTTCTGATTGCACTTCTGCAGTTCCCTACTTGGGCCGAATTCAGAATCGAGGAGAACAAAATGCTCGGAACAATATTGATCGTGCTCTTGGTGCTGGCGCTTCTAGGCGTATTGCCCAGGTGGAACCACAGCCGGAGTTGGGGTTACGCCCCCACGGGCGGAGTAGGCCTGGTATTGCTCATCATCGTCGTACTCCTGCTCCTTGGGCGCTTGTAGAGACTCTGCGGAACCGGATCTCTTTGCATCGCAAAACTTTCTGACATCCGCCGCAATTCTGAGGTGAAAAAATGGACGACACAAAACGCCAAGCAGCTGAGTTTCTGGAAAAGGAAATCAAAACGTACGTGGCTCTCGCGCTTTTTCTGACGAAAGAAGGCATCAAGGAACGCGTGCAAGTGGGAGATAAAAAAATTCTCATAGGCCCGCGCTACTATAAAGCACGAATGCAGGAAGCCAGGAGACTGGTAACCGAGCTCAGGCGGCCAGGTTAGCGATTGCCGGCGGAAGGCCGGCGCTACGCCTTGCTCTGCCCGTGGCTCTTTCTGGACTTCGCAGGCGCCGCCGCGGAATCAGTGCAGGCGAAAGATTCGAATGTGTGCAGTAGTGAACAGATAAGCTGACCGGAAACGTCTAGTATTCCGTTGCGTAACACAGCAAGAGCGCCGTTTCGCAAATCAGCCCTCCCTCTCCAGCGTGACTGCTTCGGCTTCGAACCTGCACAACGGTAACGGAACAAGGGGTCAATATGCTCTGGACAATTTTCGTAGTGTTGCTGGTTCTATGGCTCTTGGGAATAGCCACCTCTTCTACTTTTGGGGGATTTATTCACATTTTATTGGTTCTGGCCCTGGTGACCTTGCTGTTCAGGGTCATTCAGGGACGAAGGATTGCCTCCTAGTCGCGGAGGAACTCTGATGAAATCACTCTCCTTGTTGGGGATTCTTCTGGTGGTGCTGGGGGCGCTCGCGCTCGCGTATCACGGCATCAACTATACGCGTCACGAACGAGTTCTTGATCTGGGGCCGCTGCATGCCACCGAAGATACTCCGGAACACATACCGCTTTCTCCGGTGCTCGGGGGTTTGGCGCTGGCGGGAGGAGTTGTTCTCCTGGTGGCGGGCAATAAGCAAAGAGCATAACGGAAGTTTTCGGTTCGGGCCGGTTCGCGAGCGCCATTCGCTCGATGACTTCCCGGGCTCACGGCGTGACTTCGGGCGCCATCACCAAAGGTTTCGGAGAGAGCAAACTTCCGCAGCCGCAATTCTGATCATGGAGGTCAGCGATGATACGCAAAGCAATGCTCTTGTTGTGTGTGGGCCTGGTCGCAAGCGCGGTGCTGTATGCCGCGAATAAGGAACAAAAGCGCCTGGAGAATTCCGGCGAGGTCATGCAGGAAATCATGAACGTGCCGGACAATATCCCGCACGATGTGATCGAGAAGGCCGAATGTGTAATCGTATTTCCGTCGGTTCTGAAAGCGGCATTCGTCGTCGGCGCCAGCTACGGCCGCGGCGCCATGGTTTGCCGCACCGGGAAGGACTTTCGAGGACCGTGGGGCGCTCCGGCCATGTATGCGCTGGAAGGCGGCAGCGTCGGTTTTCAAATCGGTGGACAAGCGACCGATCTCGTTTTGCTGGTGATGAACCAGCGCGGCGCGGAATCCATTCTCAATAGCAAGGTCAAGCTCGGCGGAGATGCTTCGATCGCCGCGGGCCCGGTTGGGCGTGATGCTTCTGCGGATACCGATGCGTTCATGCGCGCTGAGATACTCAGCTATTCGCGTACGCGCGGCGTTTTTGCCGGCGTGTCACTCGAAGGCTCCACGCTGCGCCCGGACGATGATGCTACGGAAGACGTCTATGGCCGTAAACTCACCGCGCGGGAAATCGTGATGGGTGGCCACGTCAGTGTTCCGCGGTCCGGCCGTCACCTCGTCAACGTACTGCAGAGGAACTCGCCGGTAAATGATTCGAAAGAATCCGCAGCCAACTAACCGCGAACATAATTGATCAAGACCTGCCAGGCGGCGAGGAGCGCATAACTCCCCGCCGCGTAGCAGTCCCCGCTCCATGTAAACGCATTCTTTCCGGCTCCGACGCGCCCCACCAGCAGCACGCCGTTCTTCAATTGATCCTCCGCCACTCGCGCATCCCAACAGAAGTACAGTCCTGCCGGAACAAGGTTTCGTCCAGCCGCAAGCGGATTCGCGAGTAACAAATCACGGATTACGCGCGGCGGGACACCAACCACGAATCACTACTTACCAATCATGCTGTCCTACGAAGCGGAAGAGGGTTTGTGCAGCTTCACCTGCCGTTCATACGGCAGGCCTTCCAACAGGAAAATTGCGCAGAGGGCTACCACCGCCAGGATGCCGGCTATGGTGTACACGGTCGCCGGCGAGAGGCTCGGAACCACCAGCGCAAGCCCGCCGAGCACCGCAGCCATGCAGTACATCACCAGGACGGCGCCACGATGGCCCAGGCCCAGATTCGCAAGGCGGTGGGCGGTGTGGTCCTTGCCGGGAGAGGTGAAAGGCAGCAGGCCGCGCCGCGCGCGGGAAATGGAGACTAAGGTCGTGTCAAAGATCGGTACGCCGAGTATCAGGACAGGAACCAGCCAGGTGTGCGGGAACTGCGTGCCCTCCGGACGGATTTTCAGGCCCAGCGTGGCCATCAGGAATCCCAGGAACATCGCGCCGCCATCCCCCATGAAAATCTTCGCGGGATTGAAGTTCCAGCGCAGGAATCCAAGCGAAGCGCCCAGCGCGGCGGCCCCCAGGGTTCGCACCAGCGTTTGCCCGTTCATGGCGGCGGAAATGGTGAAGAACGCCGCGGCCACCGCGGCGATCCCGGCGCAGAGGCCGTCCATGTGGTCAAGAATGCTGAACGCGGCCGTGATCCCCACCACCCAGACGACCGTGAGGCACCAGTCGAGGATCAATCCGGCCATGCCGGGCACGAACTGCGAAAAAAGCTGCGCGCGAATGCCGGAAGCGATCAGGAAAATCGCGGCAAGAGGCATGCCGATGAAGAGTTTCACTTGATGATGGAGCAACCCGCCGTCGTCGAGGAACCCGACGATAGCGAGCAAAGTGGCTCCGGCGAGAATGCCTATAATTTGCTGCTCGGGAACGCCGTGGCGCGTGAGCAGAATCGCCAGCACAAATCCGAGATACATGGCGATGCCGCCGAGAAGAGGGATGGGGCTTAAATGAACTTTGCGCGGCCCGGGCTTATCCACCATGCCGTAGCGCAGCGCCAGATGCCGCACCGGCACCGTAAGTCCCAGCGAAGCCAAAAGCGCCACTGCGAAGGCGATGATTTCGGCGTGATTGGCGACTGTGGGCATGACGATTGCCGCGATTGCAATCTTGCTCTCGTTCAGTGGTTCGCTACCGCGTCTTCTATGATGGCCGCAAATTTTTCCAGCTCATTCACTCTAGCATATTTGCCAGCGGTTTCCCGGGCGCGGCGGCCCATATCGGCCAGGCGCGCCGGGTCGCTGCGTAGTTCGCGGATGGCGGCAGCGACCGCCGCGGGATCGTCGGGATCGGCCGCGAGTCCGCAGCCGGATTCAACGACGATGCGCGCCGCATCTGAGTTCGGCGCGGCCACAGCCAGCACGGGGCGCCCCGCCGCAAGTGTCGAATAAAGCTTGCTTGGCACCACGATGCCTTCCAGGCCGCGCTTGACAGTTACGATGTGCACGTCGCCTGCCATCATCACCTGCGGGATCTGCTCGAATGGACGAAACGGCAAAAATCGCACATTCGGCGCCTCCCGCGCCCGAGCTTGCAACGCCTCGCGATTCGCTCCGTCGCCTATAAACACCAGCCCCGTGTTTTCGTTGCGCAGCATCTCGGCCGCTTTCAACAGCGTATCCCAAGCCCCATAAAACCCCAGATTGCCCGCGTGCAGCGCCACAAAGGGAAAGCCGCAGCGAAGTTCCTGCACTACCGGATCGCTCAGCTCCGGTGCCACGCCCGGAGCCGCCGCCGCGGCGCCGTCGCGCACCACCACCACGCGCTCCGCGGCCACGCCCTTGCCGAGGATGCGCTCGCGCATATCCTCGCCGAGAACAATCACGCGTGCGGCTTGCTTCAGCGCGCTGCGATGCATGCGTTCCCAGCGCTCCACCCACCGGCTCGGTCGCACGATGTCTCCGCCGGTCGCCATGTCCGGATACAGGTCGCGGATGTTATAGACGAACGGCTTGCCGGCCAGCCGCGCGATGAACGCTCCCGCCAAACCCGCCACCGGCGGGTCCGTCATCGCCAGAATCACGTCCGGGTTCAACGCCAGCGCCCGCGGCACCGCCAACGCCAGATATGAAAGATAGTTCGTCACGCGGCGGCGCATCTGGTGGCGCGAATAAATAGTGGACCCCACGCATTCGACAGCCACCTTGTTGCGCGTCGCGCGGTGCAGCAACGCAAATGGATAAGACCCTTCCGAGCCTGGCTCGGGATCGTACGAAGGCCGCCCCGCTACCACCGTCACCTCGTGGCGCTCCGCCAATTTTTCCGCCACTTGCGCCGCCATTTTCGCGGTGGCCGAAGTGTCCGGCGGGTAGTATTCGTTCAGGAGCAGAATGTGCATGCGAGTTTCAGAATTTGATTCTGCCACAATAAGTCGAATCCTCGTGGCTCCGGCGTAAACGATCGGCGAAAGAGGATTGAGTTGCTCTGCCGTGTGTATTGCCTTGCGCGCTTCCGGAAAACGGCCCATGGCGGCCAAGTGCAGAGCGTATCAATGGTCCGCACGATCTAGGCCACAGCATCGCACGGACCGGCTCCCAATCAGTTTTCCCTGCATTACGGATTCTGCCCTGCCGGATAAACCTTGATCCAGTGATTCCGGATCCTCGCCTTGACCTGTTCTCCGTTCAAGTCAGAGACGATCAGTTTGGAATCCTGCAACGGCATGTGGCAATCAATGCAGTTCTCGCGAATCTTCGCACCCAACTTCACGAATTCGCCGCAGTCCCGATCCTGATGACACTGCAAGCATTTTTCCGAATAAGACGCTGCGGCACGTTCCGGCGCATGCACCTCATGGCACGTCGTACACGTCATCTGCGAGCTTCGATAGCAGCGGCTTCTTTGCGTCAGTGCCACCTGATTCCCGTGCACGTCAACGCGCGCGTCCGCGTCGGGATGCGGCAGAGTGACGTAATTCTCCAGCGGCTGTCCCGGGACGTACGAAAACGCCGGCGCAATCGGTTGCCCGATTCCGCCATGACATTGCGCACAGACCTCGATTTGACGCTCCCGGGGCAGACTCGCCGGATTGACGATGGAATGACCGCCCGAGGAAACCGCGTCAGGTCTCGATCGCTCGTATTGCGCATGCGCTCGGCCGGGCCCGTGGCATCGCTCGCACGAGATACCCAGAACAAACCCGGTCTTCTTGTAATAGTTTTCGGCTTTCTCGGATGGAATCGATTCAAAATACGTTGCGTGACACTCCAGGCACCGAGGCAAGATCGGTCTGTCGAAGTCCGCGACGCCCTCGCTGTATCCCGGGCTGGTGATCCAACCTTTCAAGTCCGTCCAGTAAGACACCGGCAATTGAAAAAGTTGCTCGCCTTTCCAATACAAATAGGTCTGGCCCTTGTCTCCCGACCCGGTGACGATGTCAATTCGTTCCGTGCGCGTCTTCTGGTCCGGCGGCTGCCAAAATACGCCGGTTTCGTAAAATCCGGTTTCTTTCGCGTCCATGCGGAAATGAAGATCTGGATCGCTAGTCATCAGAATGTTTTGGCCGCTCGTAAACTTGCCCAGGATGGAGTCTTTGGTCGGAAGTTGCGAGGTCAGGTGATGCGCGGTGCGCGCATATGTATTGCTGATTTCCTGATGGCATTCCTGACAAGCGGCGTCCTCCAAAAAGTCGCCGCGAGTGGCAGGTCCTCTTTCGGCTTCGGATGTCTCGCGCTGGCCCGCAACGGCGGGTTCAGTGTGCCGGGCTGCCGGAGGTGCTCCGCTTGCAGCGCTGAGAAGAGCTGCGCAAGCTAGCATCGCGATTATGCTGAAAAGTTTCATCGTCGCTATGGAAATTCTATCTCGCTCCATACGTTAGCCGATATCGCATTCGCTCTCAATGCGTATGCAGACGGGCTCGTCGGCAGCGCACCTCGATCGGCAACGAATGTTCATGAACAGAAATCAACCGGCTGGGCCACTGAGGAGTCGCCAAGGGAGGCGATCTGATATTTGCGCCGGTGCCTTATTCCAGCGAACGTGAGTTCGCAATTCAATTGGGCGGTACATGGCTGTGCTATAGTTTGCGCTTTGACTCTTCCTGGACTGAATGGATTACTGGCGTAACCCACTGGCCAGTCAGGTAGGAATGGCAATTTGTCGGCGAATTCCTTTCGTCTATCCGAGAAACATTGGAGCGCCCGGAAAATGAAGGCATCAATGCTGCTTAAATTGGTGATCGTTACCGGCGTTTTCGTATTTCTCGCTCACCAGGCGCCGGCGCAGCTCGATCAGAATCCCACGGCGGATCTCTTGGTCGAACTCATTCGCGTGAATACCAGTAATCCCCCTGGGAACAATCGAGAGCATGCAGAATTGTTGGCGGCGAAGTTTCGCGCGCTCGGTGTCGAAGTTCGAGATCATCCCCACGCCCGACGCAGACAAAGTTCATTTCATTGCGCGAGTCAAGGGCGATGGGTCAAAGAGGCCGGTGCTGCTGGCTGCGCACGCGGACGTCGTCGGCGTGGAGCGTGACAAATGGACGGTCGATCCCTTCGCAGGCAAAGTGAAGGATGGCTATATTTATGGCCGCGGCGCGATGGATTACAAGGGCGGCATAGCCGTCTTTGCCCAGGCGATTATGGAGCTGGTAAAGAATCACGTCCCGCTGCATCGCGACGTGATTCTACTCTCGGAAGCGGATGAAGAAAGTGGCCCCTACGGCACCACCTGGCTCGCCAAGTCGCATTGGGACCTGATGGATTGCGAATTCGCTTTGAATGAGGGCGGATGGATCATCAAAAGTGCGAATGGTCGAGTGCAGTACGTGAGCATCTCCACCGGCGACAAGGTGTCCATTCCCCTGCTTCTTGACGCCCAAGGGACTTCAACGCATTCCTCGATGCCAAGACCCGACAGCGCGATTTTTACTTTGTCCAAGGCGATGGCCAAGCTCGCGAATTACGAAACGCCGGTGGAATTGATTCCCAGCACAAGAGAATTTTTCGAAACGCTCGCGAAGACAAGCGAACCGCCGCTATCCAAATATTTTGACGATCTCGTGAACAGCAAGGACCCGAAAGTGATTCAGGAAGCGGATCGCGAAATCAGCAAGAATGTCTTGTTGCATGCAATTATGCGAAATACGTTCGCCCCGGTATTCCTCAAAGCCGGGTTTCGGGGCAACGTGATTCCCGGATCAGCGGAGGCGACGCTCAATCTTCGGGTTATTCCGGGGACTGACCTGCAAAAGTTCATTGCTGAGATTCGCGACGTAATCGACGACCCCCGCGTGGATGTTGCGCTTCCTTCGGGGGATAACCCAGACGCTGCACGGGTGGAGGAACTCGTAAAAGAAGCTGAGAATTTGAAGTCATCGAGCACAGACACAGATCTGTACCGTGCGTTGGAGGCTAGCGCTCACCAGACTTGGCCCGGCGCGCCTGTGACCCCCTATCTCTTTCAAGCAGGTACCGACGCGATCGCATGGCGGAGCAGAGGCGTTCCTGTGTACGGGATTTATCCGTATCCCATCACACCTGAAGATCTGACGCGCATGCATGGAAACGACGAACGAGTGCCGATCGAGTCACTGGAACAGGGAACGCAGCTGATTTACAAGACGCTTGTCCAGGTTGCGTCGCAATAGGAACCGCTCCAAGGTTCGATAAATCCCCGAAAATACCGGCACCAAAACGTTTCGGTGTATTCGCTTCGTTTCTTTGTCCGCGCGGCCAACTCTGCTATGATCCCGATTATGGTGACTTCTGCCTTCGCTCCAGGCGGCCGAGGCTTGGTCGTCTTTGGCGAATTTTTCTTCGACCTTGTCTTTTACGACCTGCCGGCGGTTCCCCGAATGGGCAGAGAAGTTAAGACCACGAGCTTCCAGCGGTTTCCCGGCGGCGGCCTGGCAACCACTGCATTAGTCGCTGCAAGATTAGGAACTCCCACCAAAGCGATTACCAGAGTCGGGCGGGATGCGCTGAAAAGCCCGGAATGGCAGAAGTTGCTCGAAAGTCGGATCTCCACCAAGGGCTCTGAATTCCATCCGCATTTACCAACGGCGATCACCGTCTGCGCCGCCTGCGCAGGCGATCGCATGATGATTACTCATGACAGAATCAACGTGAAATTGGAAAGACTCCTGGCGCGACCGAGCGTGCAGAAACAGTTGCGGGCCGGGTGGCATCTGCATCTGGCGTGCGCTCTGCTTCCACCACGGCTCTGGATAGCCGCAATTCGCAGCCTGCGCAAGAGAGGCTTGACGATTTCCGCGGATTTGGGCTGGAACCCCGAAGTGCTCGAGTCTCCGCGATTGCCCTCCCTGCTGAATGAATTCGAATTTGCATTTCCAAATGAATCGGAGGCCAAGGCCATAACCGGGAAAAAAACAATCGAGAGCGCTGCGCGAAAATTGGCGCGCTGGGTTCGCGTGCCCATCGTGAAACTCGGTCCAGATGGTTCTCTGGCCGTTCGCGACGGGAAAATCGTGCGCGTGAAGTCAATTCGCGTCCACGCGGTGGACGCGACGGGATCAGGCGACGCCTTCGATGGTGGGTTTCTTCACGGTTATCTTGCCGGATGGCCGCTTGAGGAGTGTCTGCGAGCCGGAAATATTTGCGGAGCTCTGGCCACGACGGGCCCCGGAGGATCTTCGGCAATTCCGACGCCGCAGAACCTGCGGAAGTTGATGAAGAGGCTTCGCTGAAATGAAATTGCGAAGCCAGGAGGGCAAATTGCAGCGCATCGGAAAGCCCCAGCGGAAAATGGCCACGGAGGAAGTGACACCGTCATGAAAATCACTCTCGTCGGAGCCGCAGGGGTGCGCAGCCCCCTCCTGGTGCACGGTCTCGCAGGCCTTAGCAGCGACGTGCGAGTGGACGAGTTGGCGTTTTGGGATACCGATCTCGAACGCGTAAAGATCATGAAGAGGGTGGCAGAAGCGATGGGCAAGCGCAGCGGGCTGCGCGCGCGCCTCACCGCTTACTCCGATCCGGAGAGTGCGCTGGATGGAGCGGACTACGTCATCACCAGCATTCGCGTCGGTGGAATCAATGCGCGAGTCAAAGACGAAACGATCGCTCTGGCGCATGGGCTCGTCGGCCAGGAAACAGTGGGCGCGGGTGGTTTCGCATGCGCCATGCGCAATTTGGATGTCATGCTGGGATATGCGCGGCTGATTGAACGCGTCGCTCCGCGCGCGACGGTCATCAATTTCACAAATCCGGTCGGAATTATTTCGCAAGGTCTCCTGAATCACTCCGCAGTCAACGTGATCGGCGTCTGCGACACTCCTTTGGAAACGTTTGAAGCGATCGCGCATGCGCTTGACCGAACGCCGTTTGGACTCAAGTTCGACTATCTCGGGCTGAACCACTTAGGTTGGGTGCGGGGGATTTGCGATGAGACTGGCGCAGAACTCCTTCCGCAAATCTTGAGTTCACCCGAAATCATTCAGAAATGTTATCGCCACGGGCTTTTTCCGCCGGAATTCATTCAACAACTGGGGCTACTGCCCACGGAGTATCTCTACTTTTATTATTTTCCGGAGACCGCCTACAAGAACACGAAACAAAGCGGCCAATCGCGCGGGCAGGCCATCGCAGCGATGAACGCGGGACTGTTTCAAAAGCTGGCGCAGGCTCCTGAGTCGCAGCTGATCGCAATCTATGAAGACTACCTGCGCGAACGGAACGCGTCTTACTTCAGCATTGAGGCAACGGCCGGCAAAAAACGCAGAGAGAATCAGGAGCTCTACTCGGAGTTTTCGGGTTACGAGCGGATAGCGCTGCTCGTTCTGCAGGCATTGCACGCGGAAATACCTTCCTCGATACCTCTCACGGTTCGCAACGGCGGAGCACTGCAAGATCTCGATGCCAATGACGCGGTCGAACTCCCCTGCGAAGTTTCTTCTCGCGGCGTTCGTGTGCCGCCCGTGGGGCGCGCCCCGGATGTCGTCCGTCCCTTGCTGCTCCAGGTAAAAGAGTACGAACGGCTCACAGTGCGCGCTTCCGTGGAGCATTCACGCAAGTTCGCTCTTGCGGCGCTCGAAAAAAATCCTTTGGTTGGCCGCCCGGACGTGGCCCAGGACGTGTTGACCGAATACCTTCAGGCCTTCGGACAGCAGATGAATCTGTAACAGGTGTAAGCCGATTCCTTCCGAATGGCGGCTGTTTCCGATCCGCGGTGTCGTTTAGCGAGTTAACCCGCAGAAGAAATTT
Source organism: uncultured Acidobacteriota bacterium (assembly GCA_963804655.1). Lineage (GTDB taxonomy): Bacteria > Acidobacteriota > Terriglobia > Acidiferrales > UBA7541 > Palsa-295. Next base: position 202,577 of record CAWDRE010000012.1, read on the forward strand.
TGGAAGCTACATTTTTCAGATATTTCAAGCTCGCGCCCATACTCTCTATGGGCGGGACGAGAGTCTCGCCGTAGATGACGTCTTGTTCGACGATAGCCCACCCTGCATAGCTGCTTTCCGCCAGAAATCGAAAGAAACCCTCGAAATCAATGCATCCGTTTCCGATTCCAGAGAACACACCGGCGCCGATCGCTTGTGCAAAGTTGAGCTTCTGGCGGCGAGCTTCGCCCAGAACGCCAGCGTCAATGTCTTTGATGTGCACGTAATGCAACAGGGAACGATATTTTCGCGCCTCCTCGACGGGATCTCCCCCTCCATACACACAGTGCCCGGTATCAAGACACAGACCGACCTGCGTTGTGGCGAGGGCGTCGAATAGACGTTCCACTTCCATGGGAGTCTCGACGAAAGTGGCGACGTGGGGATGGAAAACAACGTGGAGACCGAAATCCGCAGCAGCTTGCTCCACCTGCCGGATCACCGCTGCCACCTGCTTCCACTGATCCAGCGCTAAGGATTTACTTCCATCCACCGGAACTCGACCGGCGATCTCCCTTCGTTGAGGTGTTTGGCAGTCGGCGAGCACCAGCAATCTGGCCCCCAACGCGGAGAGTAGTGCGCTGACCTTGCGGACATGCTCGATCACCTTTTCCACGCGCGAAGGTTCGGTGATCGGTACGGGAACGAAGGAAGAAAGCATGGTCAATCCGAAGCGTTGCAATGCTTCACTCAAGATTCCGGGATCGGTCGGGAAATAACCAAAGGGACCCAACTCCGCTCCCGTGAAACCTGCGGAAACGATTTCGCCAAGAATTTGCTCGTACGGCTGCTCCCACGCTGGCCCGGGATCATCCTGCACTCCCCAACTGACGGGGGCCGATGCAAAGCAAATCTGCTCGGGGGATTTCGCCAATTTACGACCTCTTCGCGACGGCGCTCAAATGGACGCGCGCTCCCTCTCTGGCGCTGCGATAGCAAGCTTCGATCAATTCAACCACGTTGTATCCGTCATCGGCGGTGACGGGTGCGCGCGACTTGCCTTCCAGGGCGTCCACGAAAAGAGCATCTTCCTCAACGTAGCCCCACTTCTCATGCATGGTCGCCAAAGAGAAATCGTAAGTGGTCGTGCGGCTCTCCAATCCGTTCGTGAAAGAGATCCTCTCCATTTCGAACGTTTCATAGGTTGCGTGCATCCCGTACACCTCGAATCGTTCAAAAGGGAAATGCCAGCTGGCGTGCGCGTATGTCTTCATCGTGGCCTGCAAGCCTGACTGAAAACTGAGCAGGATGGAAAAATCGTCGAGTTCGCCGTGCTCGTGAGCCCGGGCCGCCACCTCCACCCAGTCAACTTTTCCAAAGAAAAAGGTCATCAAATCGAACATGTGCACCGGCGTTTCATACAGGAAGCCGCCCGTCAGGCTGGAATTCCACACCCAGGGTGGATTTAAGAGTTCTCCGCGGTTCATTTTGGCGTGGACGGAAAGCGGACGGAATTCGTTGCGATCGATCGCTCCTTTAAGAGTTTTGTAGACCGGCGCAAAACGGCGATTGTGGCCCACTTGATACACGAGTCCGGAGCGGACAGCCCGATCGCGCAGTCTTGTGGCGGACTCCAAATTCAGCGCGAAAGGTTTCTCGCAAAAAACGTGCTTGCCGGCATCCAGAGCTTTCGTGGCAACTTCTTCATGGGTCGTATTCGGGGTGCAGACGAACACGGCGTCACACCCGTTGAAAAGTTCCTCCAGCGATCGAGCCGGCTGGCAGCCAAACCTGGCGGCCATCGCTTGCGCGAGGGCCGCGTCCACGTCAAAAGCACTCCGCAGCGTGACGCGGGAATCCTTTGCCAGGATTGCGGCATGTATGCTTCCAGCGCCACCCGCTCCAACGATTCCAATCTTCTGTGGCATTACCGACCTCGTCTTTCCTGGCCCCGAACTGCTCAGCCAAAAATCTCGCGTGTGACACTACCGCGAAGCCAATAAGCAAGTCTCTCGGTGACTTCCAGCTGCAGCCCCTCGCACAACGCGGCTCGAATTACGAACTTTTTTCGCATCCAAAAGCGCGAACCAAAGGCACGCGGGGATCGCGCTCCAGGCTCGTCTTGCGGAGGTGGACGTAGCGCGGATCGTCGCTCGCAGCCATGGAACGAGCGCTACCGGCGAGCACATTGAGGTAATAAACGTCGTACCCATGAGCCGCGACCACGGGATGGTAGCCATCTTTGATCAGTACTAAATCGCCGTTGACGAGAGTCAGGGTGTTGTCACGGGTTCCCGCGGCGTCGTACAGTCGCTGCAATGCGTATCCCTCAGGTCTGCTGATCCGGTAGTAGTAGGTTTCGTCCAGGTCCACTTCAAACGGGGGGTTATGAGCGTCATGTTTGTGCGGAGGATAGCTCGACCAATTTCCGCTCGGTGTGTAAACCTCGCAGAGCAACAGCTTATCAGCAGGAAACTCGGGGCGGATGACATCCACAATTTGACGAGTGCTATTTCCCCCGCCACGAATCTCCTCGCGGCAATCTGCGGGGGTTATGATGCGAGGATTAAGCCGGGCGGAAGAAGGGGTACGGCAATCCGCAAATTCGCAATCGGTGGTCGCCGAAATCTCAAAAAACGTCTCACTCGGCAAATAGATCGCGTACGGATAGCCGCTGAAAACGTCCTTGCGCCCCCCAACCTCGCGAGGACCTTCGCCCCAGTCAACAGTCGCCTTTCCTCCCAGAACCACGAGAGCAGCTTCTTGGTCTCGAGTGTTGCTCTGCCAATATTGTCCGGCGATGAGCCGCCGCACCGAGAAATTGATGGTCTTCCAGTTTGCGCGCTCACGCGTGACAGACACCAGAACACCGGATTTGTCCTGCGCGACGGGAGCGGAGTGAATCAAAACCTCCGATTCGTAATGAGCTTGAGCCACCTCTACCTCTCCAGAGAAACCGCGAGATACTTCTGCCACGTGCGCATGCGGCCCGGATTCACCGCCGGGCACACGGGCGTTTCAATCACTTCGATCAAAAGATACGGGAGCAGCGTGCGCCGCTCCCGCGCCGGACGTTAGAAGTACAGCTTCAGTGCGAATTGGATTTCACGAGGATCGCCCGGTCCGCCCGAATCCGTGCCCAAAATCGGCGCTAGAGTGTTGTTGACCTTTCCAAACGAAGCCGGCGAGCCAATATTCGCATTCGGGTTTGCGAAGTTGGGATGATTGAAGGCGTTGAAAAATTCAGTTCTAAATTGCAGCGAATATCGGTCCGTAAACCTGAACTGTTTGAACAAGCTCAGGTCCCACGTCTGAATTCCGGGACCATAAAACTGATACGGAGCACAGGTCCCGAACTGGCCGGGACCAGGCTGCGAAAACGCCGCCGGGTTGATTATAAAACCCGTGGTCGTGTACAACCTGGGATTCCTGGTCGCCCCGGCGTAGGGGTCCCCGATACAGTTCGCATACACGGGGTTGTTGCCGTCCACTAAGCCGTCATTATTGGCGGTGACGTTAAATGGAGTTCCGGTCTGCAGCGTCACGATTCCGTTGAATTGCCATCCGCCCAGCCAACGGCCGGCGAAATTGTCACCGGACATAAAGCGTTTCCCCTGACCTAACGGCAATTCCCAGAGGAAATTCCCCACAAAACGGCTGCGCACGTCGAGAACCGAATTCCCCATTTCCGCGGAATAGTTATACGAGTTTTGTGGTAACTGTTGCGCCGTCAAGTTGTCGCGGTAGTTGGCGAGACCGTGGGCGAATGTATATCCCAGCGAGTAGCTGAGGCCGTTGGATATTCGCCGTCGCAACGCAAACTCCACACTGTTGTAGTTCGAGTTCCCGTCGAATGTGGCTTCTTCCAGGTACGCATGCGAACCGGTAGTCGCACAGGGATTTCCAGCGCCATTAAACGTATCAATATTTGTCACCGTGCTCAGATTGGCGTAGGGGTATTGCAAAATGGGGCAGCCGCCATCGAAACCGGTCACCTGTGGCTGGTTGGCATCGCGTACGCGCTCCTCCTTACGCCCCCAATTTCCCACGTACGTCGCGGAAACCACCGTATCACCTACCAGTTGATATTCGAATCCGAAGCTGGTCTGTTCGACGTACGGTGTGCGCTGGTTCGGATCCTGCGCGCGTATTTGGAGCTGGTACAAGGGTGGAGCTGTCGCATCAATAATCGAGGACGGGAACCCATCCTTCAGCTGAAAGACGGCGCTGGTTCCGCCCGTGGATAGTTGTGTATCAACAAACTGTGGCGGATTCAGCTGTAGCAATGCTTCCGAGCCGATGCGATTTACATGCTGATAAAAAACTCCATATCCGCCTCGCCATACCAGCCGCGGCAGCATCTGATAAGCAAAACCAAACCGGGGGGCAAAATCGTTCAAGTCCGGATGAATCAAAGCGCGATTATACCAACCGGACGCGCCGCTCCCGGCGGTAATAAGTCCCCCGCCGTTCGCCGGCGTGAAGTTCGTGGTCTCGTTATCCCTGTCAATCAGTGGGGCGAAGAGCTCGTAGCGGAGGCCGTACGTCACAGTCAGTTTCGAAGTTGCCTTCCAGGTGTCCGTGGCATAGAACGAGTGTCCGGGTGTGAAATAATGCACGATGTGGGGCGTCGTGAAAATTACCAAATTGACGTCTCCCAGCAACAAATCGGGCAGCGCGTTCGCAAAACTGCCGGTAACAACTCCGGTTTCCAACATAAGGCCCTGCGGAGCTTCGATATCGAGAAAATTGTCGCTCCGCCGGAGGTATTGGTACCCGAACTTGAAGCTGTGCGTGCCTTTCAGCCAGTTCAGGTTCTCAACAAGGTTCCACCCTTGTGAAATCTGGTACTGTGGCCGCCAAGCGGCTGACCCTTCTGTCGTCAGCCCGCTGATGAAGAACGGCGGTATGCCGGCGGAACCCGGCCCATTCGGGATTCCTGTTAGACCAATCGCCGATTCAGCCTCCGAAGTGCCCACCGTCAAGCCATTCGGATCGCTATGCGCGTAGTCCCGGCTGAACCCAAATCGCGCATCATTCACCAGTGAGTTTGAAAGCGTGTGCGTCCAACCCAGCGCGACCGACTGCTGGTGCCAGCGATACTGTGTCGCGAAGTTGCCATTGCCGATCAACGGATCGCCCGTCCACCGCGGGTCCTGTTTGTCCACATGGCGGTAGCTGTAGCTTCCGAATATCTGATCTTTCGGGCTGAGCGTGTAATCAATGCGTCCGTCCAAGGAATACGAGTCATTGGGAATTGAAGTCGCAAATACATAGTTCGGCGCTCCGGTCCAGCTCCCGGGGATTCCCTCCACAGCCACTGCGGCTGGGATATTCGGAGTTGCGGTAGCGGCCACCAGTCCCATCAGCTTTTGGGCAACCGGATCGAAGCAACCTGCCTGGATAATGTTTCCAGCGTAGCAACCGGACTGGCCGGGGACCTGTGGGTTGGCCAATGTATACGGCAATTCCGTGAAATTGCCCTGCGTCATCAGCGGCGTGGGAACGGTGCTTTGCACGGTTGCGCCTTCCCGGCTGGTGAACCGTTCGAGATCGCCAAAGAAAAACAGCTTGTCCTTCTTGATCGGGCCGCCGAATGTGCCGCCGAACTGATTCTGTGAAAAACCGCTGCGCGGTATGCCGGTCAAATTGTTAATCCACGTGTTTGCATCCAGAACCTTGTTCCGGAAAAACTCGTACAAATCTCCGTGATACCCATTCGTGCCTGACTTGATGGTCGCGTTAACCACCGCTCCTGCCGAATTGCCGAATTCAGCCGAGTACGTGCGCGTCTGAATCTTGAACTCCTGCAAGGCATCCGGTGGCGGCTGCACAACCTGCATTGACAATTCCTGCAGGTTTTCGGAGAAGGAGTTATTGTCGATGCCGTTCAGCAGAAAATTGTTCTGAAGCTCGCTGTTCCCGTTGGCGCTGAATCGGTCAGGCGCCGGGTTGGCCGGGGCATAAAACTTATCCACGCCGGGTTCCAGAAGCGCCAAATCAGCGTAACGCCGTCCGTTCAGCGGGAGGTCGTTGATGTGCTGTTCATTCACAACGCTTCCCAGGTCGGCCGTCTGTGTCTCTAGGACCGGCTCGCCGCCGCTGACCACTATTTCCGTTTTCACCGATCCAACCTTCAGCGCAAAATTAATGGAAAGGTGATCCTGCACGTGCAAATGAATGTCATCATGCAGGACGCTGTCAAACCCGGCGGCGGTCGCCTTCACGGAGTACGTGCCGGGAATTAATGTCAGGACCTGATACTCTCCATCCGCGTCAACAGGGGTAGTCACCACGACGCCCGTCGCCTTATTCGTGATCGTCACTGTAGCGCTGGGCACCACGGCTCCGGAAGCGTCTAGAATCCTCCCGCCGATCGCCCCGCGGTCAATTTGGCCAAACGCAGGCAAGGCCGAAACCCCAAGCAACATGGCAAACAACACTGCCCAGCCGAGCAATCTGGGATTCTTCAAAAGTTGATACATTGCCGCCTCCGCTTGTCAGATTCGAAGAGAAATCTCACCATCTTCGACGCAGCTGGATTCAAAACCGCTCGCTCAGTCATCCGCCACACATTTCGAACCGATTCAACAACTTTAGAGTCCCATCTGTCGCTTGCAGCGCACGAACCGCATCGCCGGCGAACCTCGATCGCTTGTGAATGATCGGCACCCTCGACGGATCGCACCTGCGTGTGCAGGACCCCAGAACGCATTCCTAACCTGGTCGTTACGGAAAAAGATGGAAACAGACGAATGAGATATCGTCAGTCGGATGCCGCCCCTAAGAATCCACCCCCAAGCGTACCGAAACGATTCGGTCCCCAATGGCTGGAGGTGTAACATCCGCGAAAATCGTTGTCAAGTCAATTTTTTGGAAAATAGGCTCAGGCAGACGTTTGTCTGATATTTGCACGCGCGCGCTGCCCAAGAATCAGCGTCTGCCAAAATGCCAGAACGTTCTGGCATTTGTGTTGACAACGTTCTTTGCGGTCGTACAATGCCGTTACTCCGCATGATTTTGCGGAGGCTGAGCGAAGGATGCCGCAGCAATTGCACGAACTCAAAACGCCTCGTATTTCGTGGACCGAATCTTCAAAAGCGGCTCAGCGGTATTTGCGACGCTTCTCTTCCGGAACAACTAAAAGCGTCCGGTTGGTGTTCGGCGTTGCTGTTACTGCAAACGATGCCGTCCGCGCGCATTCGGCGGCAATGCATAGCGAGCGCCGATTCCCGCACCCTCGAAACATTTCATTAGATATCTCGCAGCATACAAAGGAGAGAGAATGGCACCGCGACGCAACAAGTCTCTTATTCTAGTCCTCGTCCTATTGGGCTGCACGCTGGCTGTTCTCGTTCGATCCGTTCCGGTGGTCGCTCAGTCTCCCAACGCAGTCAGTTCGAACCCAATTACGTCCGCTGAACCGCTGGATTTTGACCGCGGGGCGGCGGCGCTCTGGCAGAGTCTTCTGAAACTTCACACGCGCGCCAGCCTGCTGATGGTGACCGCGCATCCCGACGATGAAGACGGTGGAATGTTAACGTATGAATCGCGCGGGTTGGGCGCGCGCGCTGTGCTGATGACGCTCAATCGCGGCGAAGGCGGGGCCAACGTGATGTCTTCGGACTACTTTGACGCGCTTGGGCTGGTGCGCACGGAAGAGCTTCTAGCCGCGGATCGCTACTATGGCGTACAGCAATTTTTTTCGCGCATGTGCGACTACGGTTTTTCCAAGACAAAAGAAGAGGCGCTCCAGAAGTGGGGGCACGATCAAACCCTTTCCGATGTGGTGCGCGTCGTGCGCATCACTCGCCCGCTCGTCATTACTTCCGTCTTCGTCGGCGGGCGCACCGATGGCCACGGCAATCACCAGGTCGCCGGGCAGATGGCGCAGGAGGCTTTCAAAGCCGCGGGCGATCCGGCCATGTTTCCCGAGCAGATCAAGGAAGGATTGCGGCCCTGGAAGCCGCTCAAGGACTATGCGCTCGTGCCTTTTTCCCCTGTCACCGACAAGGGAATTCTTGACTACGCCGACGGGAAATATTACCCCGCCGAATTTAACAATTATACGGACGGCACCGTCATTCACGGCGCGCTTTCCGCTTCCGTCGAAATTCCGGAAGGCGAGTACAACCCTCTCCTGGGATTGACGTACGTTCAGGTCGCCCGCGTGGGTCTCGGCCAGCAAAAATCGCAGAGCGGCGGCACCGGCTTGCCGCCGGCGGAAGCGGAGATGACTCCGTATCACCGCTTCGCATCGCTGGTCTCCGTTCCGGAAAAAGAGTCGTCTTTCTACGATGGCATTGACGATTCGCTCGTCGGCATCGCCAGCCTCGCGCAAGGCGGCGATTCTTCTTTTCTGAAGGCGGATTTATCTCAGATCAATTCTCTGGTGGATAAAGCCATGAACGATTTCTCGGCCCAACACCCGGAAAAGATCGCTGCGACCCTCGCCGCCGGCTTGAAAGCAACGAACGAACTGATCGAAAAAGTGGCCGCCAGCGGCCTCACCGCCGATTCGAAGTACGACGTCACCCATGAATTAAAAGTGAAGCAAGCGCAATTCGAAAATGCGCTCGCGGAATCGCTCGGCATTTCGCTGCTGGCCACCGTGGCTCCGGAGAAAGAACCCACCGGGCCTTTCGCGCGCTTCTTCAGGAATCAGCCCACATTCCAGGTGGCCATTCCCGGCCAGGAATTCTGGGTGAAAATTCACGCGACGAATCCAACCAATCTGCCCGTGGAATTGCAGGGCGCCTCCCTCGACTCCCCGGCGAACGAACAATGGTCCATCGATCCCGCTACGCAAACAGGCGGCACGCTGAGCGGCAATCAGTCCGTGGATCTCCGCTTCACGGTTCACGCGGCCTCCGATGCAACGTTCACTCGCCCCTATTTCACGCGTCCAAATATCGAGCAACCCTACTATGACATTCAGGTGCCGAAAGATCTCAACCTGCCTCTGGCTCCCTATCCGCTTTCCGCCAAACTGCATTTCGTTTTCGACGGCGTGCCATTCAGCATCGCGCAGGTCGTGCAATCCGTTCAGCGCGTCGTCGGCCCGGGTACCGTGCTCCAGCCGCTGATCGTCGCACCGGCCATTTCCATTTCCATCACGCCGCAAGCGGGGATTGTGCCCCTCGACACCAAATCCTTCGAAGTCACCGTCAACCTTCACAGCAACGTCAAAGGACCCGCGAAGGGCGCTTTAAAACTTGACTTGCCGGAAGGCTGGAAGGCGCCGCAGCAGGAATTCTCCACCTCGAAGGACGGCGACGATCAATCGCTCAGCTTCCAGGTCACTCCCGCGGGTCTAAAAGAAAAGGGCTACGACATCACCGCCGTCGCCACCTACGATGGCCACGATTATAAAGAGGGATATCACACCATCGGCTATCCCGGCTTGCGTCCCTATAATCTCTATCGCGCTTCCACCTATCACACCACCGGTGTTGACGTGAAAGTCGCTCCCAGCTTGAACATCGGCTATATCGTCGGCGCCGGTGACGACGTGCCGCAATCTCTCGTGAATCTCGGCATCAAAGTCCATTTCCTCACCGCGGAAGATCTTGCCGGCGCTAATCTCTCCAAATTCAACGCGATCATTCTCGGAGTGCGCGCTTACGCGGTGCGCGAGGATCTCGTAATTCACAATGACCGCATCCTCGATTATGTGAAAAACGGAGGGGTCGTAATCGTTCAATACAATACGCCCGAGTACGATCACAATTACGGTCCGTATCCTTACAAAATGGGTTCGAATCCCGAAGAAGTTACCGACGAAAATTCCCAGGTCGAAATTCTGGCGCCGTCAAATCCCGTTTTCACCTGGCCCAATAAAATCACCAGCAAGGATTTTGAAAATTGGGTCGAGGAGCGCGGCTCGAAGTTCCTGGTGAGCTGGGACTCGCAGTACGTCCCGCTGCTCGAAACGCACGACCCTGGCCAGGCGCCTCAAAAAGGCGGCCTGGTGTACGCCCAATACGGAAAGGGGATTTACATTTATAACGCCTACGCCTTCTACCGCCAGCTGCCTGACGGCGTGCCCGGCGCATATCGCATTTTCGCCAACATGGTCAGCCTGGGGAAAAATCCTGAGCTGATGAAATCTCGCGCCGCGGACGCGCACAAACCGGCGGGGAAGCCCACACCCTGATTCCCTGAAGCGGACAGCCGACGCATGCAACGCCGGACGATTCTCACTGGCGGTCCGGCGTTTCCTTCTGCATGGTATAGAGGAACGCTTTCATAGTCGCCTGGCGCCGCGCGTTCTCATCCGCAAGGCGCGTTGACGCTGTTTCGTAGAGCTTTATTTCCTTCCTCTGCTTTTCCGGTTGTCCCTCGTGCTCGTAAATTTGCGCCAGCCGGTAATGCGCCTCCGCGGATCCCGGGTCCATGCGTGCGCAGATTTCGGATTCATGCAGCGCTTCGGGCCACCGCTCCAGCCAGCGGTACGCTTTGCCCAATTGGCAGTGCGGCGCGGCATCGTCTTTCGGCAGCAGCGCGACGGACGCGTGCAAGCGCCGCAGAATCTCCTCTGCGTGGGTTTTGTCTCCCGTAACGTAGCCTGCGCGAAAGAGCACTGCGCCGCAGTAGTACTGGATGTGTCCGTCTTTCGGATGGCCGTCCGAATACTCGCATAGCTTTGCGAGAGCCGCGGGATCGGGCGGCGCCCGGTCCAGCTGAATGTCTCCCAAATATTGCAGCGCCTGCTGGGGTTCCGGCGCCAGTTCGGCCGCCCGCAGCAGATATTTTGTGGCGTCTTCGTCGCTTCCCCCAAAATGCTCCACCATGCCCAATGCGAGTTGGATTCGCCAGGATTCCGGCTGCAACTCCTCACCTTGTTTCAGAACGACCTTCGCCGGTTCGAAGCTGCTGTGCCGGATCAATTCCACCGCCAGCGAGAGACGATATTTCTCCACGTTCGGCGCCAGCTCCACGGCCGCCTGGTAACCCTTCACCGCGGCGAGGTTATCCCCCCGCGCCTCCTGGATGTCGCCAATCAGGTCTTCGAGATCCGCGTTGTCGCCAAGCTCTTTGCACTTTTGGGCGCTGGCCGCGGCGTCGTCCAGGCGACCGGCCCGGAATTCCGCGAGAGCCAGATCGAACTGCAAGTCCGCGCGCGTCGGGTCCAGATTCGCGGCCTTGCTTAGCTCCTCGCTGGCTTCGGAATATTTTTCGTGGGAGATCAGCAGCTCTGCCACGCGCTGATGAAGCTCCAACTCTTTCGATGACGTCAGCTGTATCGCGCGAAGCAGTTCCAGAGTTTGCTGAAAATCGGAGTGCATCGCCAATTCGGCTTCCAGGGAGACCAGGCCGGCTTGCGGATTGTGAGTCGCGGAGAATAAAGGCTCTGCCAGACTTGCCGCGCGTTGCCAATTTTTCGATTGCAGTTCGGCCGTGGCCGTCGCCAGGATTAATCCATCGTCGGCGGGCTCCAAAGCCAATGCTTTTTCCATTTCTGACGCGGCGGTTCTGGCATTCCCTAATCCCAGAGCCACGGAAGCCTCCAGCCGGTGGAATCTGATGAGCTCGTCACGTTGACTGGGTGGCGATAGGCCAGCCAAAGCAGTTTGCGCTTCCGCGTACTTGTGCAGGTGCACGAGCACCACCGCCCACTCCATCCGAATCCGCGGGTCGTCGCGGTTGATCTTCGCGGCATTCGCCAGCAAAGCTTCGGCTTTTTCCGGCTGGCCTTCTCGTTCGTAAACCTCGCCGAGTGCGGCCAGAGCGATGGAATCGTTAGGTGCAATTTGCAGAACGCCGTGCAACTCTTGCTCCGCTCGTTCGTTCTGCCCGGTGCTGGCATACACTTGTGCGAGCAAGGTGCGTGCGGCGGAATCCTGGGGCTGGGTTTGAAGATAACTCAATAGAATGCGTATCGCCTCATCTGCGTTTCCGCGCTCGAGAGAGGACTGCGCTGCAGCGAGTGCTTCTGAGCCTTGAGGAGGATGTGCTTGCGGTGAGGATCGGTTCTGCTGCGCGCCGGGAGTGAGCGTGAAACCAAACAGCAGCAATGCCCCCGCGCTCAAAGCGAATCGCCCGAAAATCCCGCACTTCGTCACCTCTGCTGCCTCTCCCGGCTTCATCTACGCAGAATATTGCACAAGACGTCCGCGTGATACTGCGTCATTACTTCAGGTCGAACCGAGGCCGTCCCTGAAAATGCGCCGCGTGCGCCGGCATCGCGTGAACTTGATTGCGGAAAACAAAAACTCACCCGTCCGCGCCATTTGCCTTACTCACAAAATCATTCGCAGGCTAGCCTACGATCTTACGCGCTGTCTATCCCTATTTCCCTTTCTTGCTTCCCGAAAATCCTCTCAACTGCCAAGCATGACGAAGCTCGCTTCGTGCCATAACGTTCCGGCACATTCGCACTTCTTGACTTGCCCGCGCCGGGGCCCGCTGCTATAGTCCACCCTCGCTACTCGATTCACGTTTTTCCGGGACGCCTGATTTGGCTGAGAACATTTCGTCTCGTCTCCCCCCCGAGATCGCCGGACCTTCCGAAAAGCTTGTTCGCGGCATGGGCTTGCTGCAATCCGTCGCTGTCAACATGCTGGGGATGATCGGCGTCGGCCCTTTCATCACCATCGGTGTAATCCTCTCTGCAATGGGTGGGCCGCAGGCTGTGCTCGGCTGGTTGCTTGGCGCGTTGTTTTCCGTCTGCGATGGGATGGTTTACGCCGAACTGGGAGCGGCGATGCCGGGAGCAGGCGGAGCGTATATTTATTTCCGCGAGGCCTTCAATGCACGCACCTGGGGCCACCTTTTCTCTTTCCTCTTCCTGTGGGAAACGATTTTCGTCGCGCCCTTGGCGATCTCAGCCGCGTGCGTCGGTTTTGCCGAATACTCTCATTACTTCCTGCCTCGATTAAGCCACGCCGGCGTGGGCGCCCTCGCCGCCGCGGTTTGTGTGTTCATCACGTTTCTACTGTATCGTCCCATCAAGGAAGTGGGACGTTACTCGGTGATTATGCTGGCCGTGGTGTTGGCTGCGATGTTTTGGGTAATCGTCTCCGGACTTATTCACATCAACACCAAGATGGCGTTCGATTTTCCGCCGGGCGCTTTTCATCCCTCCAAGCCTTTCTTTTACGGGTTGGCGGGAGCTACTTTGATCGCGATGTATAACTACGGCGGATACAACAACATCACCTACCTCGGGGGCGAAGTTAAGAATCCCGCTAAGAATATCCCCAGGGCCATCGTTTTCTCCGTTGTGATCGTCGCCGTTCTTTACGTTCTCATGAGCGTGGTTATCATCGGGACGATTCCCTGGCGGGACGCCGCAGTCTCTCACGCAGTCGTGTCGGAGTTCATCGGTAAGTTGTACGGCTCGCGCGCGGCTTCCCTGATGACGTGCCTGATTCTCGTCGCCACGCTCGCCGGAGTTTTCACGGGCAGCCTCGGTTATTCCCGCATCCTTTACGCCGCGGGCGCCGAAGGAAACTTTTTCAAGGTCTTCGGTCGCGTCCATCCTGCGGGCCGCTTCCCAACCGTCTCACTTCTCGCCACCAACGCGATGGCCATTCCACTCTGTTGGTTTTCGCTGGAGCGGCTGCTTTCGGCTCTGATGATCATTCAGATCGTCTTCCAGTTCATCCCTCAGATCATCGCGCTTTTCGCGATCCGCAAATATCGCAAGGAAATCAAGCGTCCGTACGGCATGTGGCTTTATCCGGTCCCGGCAATTGTTGCGCTAATCGGATGGATCTATGTCGCGTGTACTCCGGAACAACGCCAGAACATTGGCACCGCCGTCATTCTTCTGGTGTTGGGACTGGGCGCGTACTTTCTGCGCGCCAGAGTCGTCAAATCATGGCCTTACGGGCAAAGCGGCGCCCGCTCGTCGCCCCTCGCCTGACGTGCGGCGCCCAACATGAATCACATTTTCTTGGGAGGACAGCAGGAGTCTCGCACCACAAGTTGTGTCTTGAGCAAAGCAGGCGACGGAATGCCTACGCGTCCTTCGATGTGATCGATCAAGATTCTCGCCGCAACCATTCCGATCTCCCTCGCAGGCTGACGCACCACCGTGAGCCTCGGCCGCAGCAGCGTGGCCCAATAAAAATCGTCGAACCCCAGCAGGCTGATTTCTTCCGGGCACGCCAAGCCGATCTCTTGTATGGCCGCCAGCGCGCCCAACGCCATCATATTGTTGGTGCAAAAAATTGCCGTGGGACGTTGCCCCCGCGTCAAAAGCTGCATCGCGTGGAAATGGCCGCTCTCCATGTCATTGTGCCCGGCCTGAATTGTCGAGCGATCCAGGTGGATTTTCGCCCGGCGAATCGCGGATACAAATCCCCGCAATCTATCCCGCGACGTTCCGCTGGAAGCATCCCCCGTAATAATCCCGATGTCGCGGTGTCCCAGGCTCAGTAAATAGGATGTCGCGCTTTCCGCGGCCTGCGTGTTGTCCACTCCCACTCTTCCGATGTAGGTGTCACGTTCACGAGGGTGACGGTCCGCGTAAACCACCGGAAGATTTCCCAGCACTCCTCTCGCTTTCCCCCCCACCGCGTTCATCGCCGGAACCCGCACCACTCCATCCACGCGGCGCCGGTGAAACGAATCCAGATAATTTCGCTCTTCTTCCCAACTTTCTCGCGAATCTCCGATCAGCACCGTGTAACCCGCCGAGGCCGAATAGTCTTTCACCCCGCGCACCAGCTCGATGTAAAAGTTGTTCGAAAGGTCCGGCACCACGATGGCCAGCGAGTGCGTTTTTTGCAGCCGCAGCCCGCGCGCCAGGTCGTTCGGACAATATTTCAGCGTTTTAATAGCTACCGCAATTCGGCTGCGCATGTCCGCGCTGACGTAGTCGGAATTGTTCAGTGCGGCGGAAATTGTGGAAACCGAAGCTCCCGCCGCTTTCGCCACTTCGCGAATCGTAATGTGGCGCCTCACACCCTTTGCTTTTGGCTTCAACCTCGATCTCCTCGCCGCGGTGTTCAGGGATGGACTTAACATGTTTTGTAAGTCAGGAGTTTACTAAGAAAGTGTAATTAAGCCAAAACCAAAACGTTTCGGGGCGCAGCTCGCCTGCCATGCCTCGGGAGTTTACTCGGACTCGGCCGCTGAATTCTGGCTGGCCGGCCACCCATCCGCCCTGATTTCTTGCCCGGTATTCCACCAATAAGTCCGGCGCCTCGATGCCTGCGCGCCGCAGTCGCAGCGCTTACGTTGCGCGTTTGGCCCCGCGCGCGCCGGCGGCGGCTTCTCCCGCCGGCCCCGCTGTTGGCGCCGCCGCGGATTTTTTCTCCACAATAAAATTGCCCATCACCAGCACGTCCATCTGCGTCCGCGCGAAACAATCCAGCGCTTCTTCCGGGCGGCACACGATCGGTTCATTGTCGTTGAACGAAGTGTTCAAGACCACCGGCACTCCCGTCAGATCGCCGAACGCGCGGATCACTTTCCAGTACAGCGGATTCGCGCTGCGGCTCACCGTTTGCAGCCGCGCCGTGCCGTCCACGTGCGTGGGCGCGGGAATCACCGCGCGCTTTTCCGGGCGCACTTTGTACGCAAACGTCATGAACGGCGAGGGATGCGTCTTCTCGAAGTATTCGCCGGTCGCTTCCTCCAGAATCGAAGGCGCGAAAGGTCGGAACGTCTCGCGATGCTTGATGCGCCGGTTCAGCACGTCCTTCATTTCCGCGCGGCGCGGATCAGCCAGAATGCTGCGCTGCCCCAACGCGCGCGGGCCCCACTCCACGCGCCCTTGAAACCAGCCCACCACTTTTCCGTCGGCGATGTGCCGCGCGGTGGCTTGCAGCAACGCGGCTTCCTCGAATTGTTTTATCTGTAGCTCGTCGCTCGCGGCCCCCGCATTTTCCACCGCGCTGCGAATTTCCTGCGGCGAAAATTGCGGGCCCCACCCGGCGTGCTCCATCACGAATTCGCGCGGCCGCCCCAGCACCTGGTGATTCACGGCAAAGGCGGCGCCCACCGAAAGTCCGGCATCGCCCGCGGCGGGCTGCACGTAAACGCGCTCAAACGGCGAGTTCTCGAAGATTTTTCCGTTGGCGACGCAATTGAACGCCACCCCGCCCGCCAGGCACAGCGATTTTTCTCCCGTTTTCTCGGCCAGCGCGCTCCAGTGCGCGGCCAGCACTTCTTCCAGCGCCGCCTGCATGCTCGCGGCCATATTCCGGTGGCGCTGTTCCAGCGGCTCCTCGGCCTTGCGCGCCGCGCCCAGCCGTTTTTCCAGATACGCGGAAAAAAGCCGCCCCAGCACGGGCGTGCGGTCCGCTTCGCGCCAGCTCATTTCCGCGCCCTGTGATTGGTGCGTGAAATATTTCAATCCCAGGCGAAAGGAAAGCGGCCCGTCGGCATAGACGATCCGTCGAAATTCCTCCAGGAATTCCGGCTCGCCGTAAGCCCCCAGGCCCATCACCTTGTATTCGTCGCCGAATTTCCAGAAGCCGATGTATTGCGTCAGCGCGGTGTAATACATCCCCAGCGAGTGCGGAAAAGTGATCTCGCCCAGCCGCTGCATGTGCGGCCCTTCGCCCCGCGCCCACATCGCGCTCGCGAAATCGCCCAGGCCGTCCGCCGAAAGCACCGCCGCCCGTTCGAAGGGCGAAACAAAATACGCGCTCGCGAGGTGCGCGGTGTGATGTTCCACGCGATGGAACCGCGCGCGAATTTTTTCCACCGGCATTTCGAACGCGCTCGCCAGCTCCTCATGAATCCCGGCGAACCGCCGCATCACCCGCGCGCGCTCCAGTGCGAATTTCGGCATGCGCATCGCAAAACGCAATTTCGTCGGCAAGCGCGCCCAGGGATCCCGCGGGATCGCGATGTGCTCCACCTCCGAAAGTTTCACTCCAGCCTGGTCCAAACAATATTGAATCGCCCGCGCCGGCAGCCCCGCCGCATACTTCACGCGGTTCAAGCGCTCTTCCTCGACGGCCGCCAGCAAACGTCCATCCACCACAATCGCCGCCGAAGCGTTCGCGTGGTAAGCGTTAATCCCCAGAATAACCATCCACAATATTGTCGCGGAAATCCGCGTCGCTGTCTCAGGAATAAATTCAAAACGTACGCGGAGCGATGTGGGCCAACGAGCCTCGGTCCGAACCAGGGAGTTTGGTTGTTGCAGTAGTAGGGGCGCTGCTTGCTGCGCCCCATGTCCGCACCACCGATCGTTTCTCTCCCAATCGGTTTTCGTCAGGGCACGGCTTTAGCCGAGCCATAAGCGGCGCCGAATGGCGCGGAATCGCCCGCACCAGGCGTATAATCAAAACAAATGGATGTGACCATTAAAGTACCCGACAAATTGGCGGCCGAGGCTCGCGCACGCGGCGTTTCAGTCGAGATGTATGTGCAGGAAATACTCGCGCGGCAGGCCCTCGAAACTGCGGGTGAGCAACGTCTTCAGTCGGTTCGCGCCACCATAGATCGCATCTTGCAGTTGCGCAAAGGCAACAAGCTAGCAGGTCTTCGCACGAAGGACCTCATCCACGAAGGCCACAAGTACTAATGGCGATTTTCGTTGTGGACGCCTCAGCGGCCTTGGCCTCGTGCTTCGAAGATGAAGCGAATGCTTGGACCGATGCACTTCTGGAGCGTTTGCGTCAGGGCGACCGAATTGTAGTTCCCGCGCGATGGCCGGCGGAAATCCTGAACGGCCTCCTGGTCGCTTCCCGCAGGAAACGCATCAAGCCGGACGAGCCGGCGCTCTTTTGGGAAGAGCTTTCACAATTGCCAATTGAGGCGGAACCGCCGATTACTTCAATTCAAGCGAAAACGGTCCTAGCCCTGAGCCAAAAGCACAGCCTCACGGTGTATGACGCGGCCTATTTGGACTTAGCGCATCGCCGCCAATTACCCCTCGGAACCCTGGACACCGACTTGCGACAAGCCGCGCAAGTTGAGGGCGTTCCCCTGCTTTAGATTGCCCACTATCGTTGTTCCGTTGAGCGAACGAATTTCGAGGCGTAGGCAGGGCCTGCCCGCCGTAGGCGGGACCTGCTTTTCGCTCGAATTCTGAGAAAGATGAAGATTCCTCGGGCCAAATTCG
>CAWDRE010000013.1:0-225563 GCA_963804655.1 uncultured Acidobacteriota bacterium
GACGCGTTTCTGAACCTGAACAACTCCGGTTCGAGCAACCTGCTGCTGGGCGGCAACGAATTGCAGGAAGTCGCGGTCGTCAGCAACGGTTACACCGGACAATACGGCCGGCAAGCCGGCGCGCAGGTGGACTACACCACGAAGTCCGGCGGAAACGCTTTCCACGGCGACGCGGTTTATAACTGGACCGGTCGCGCGCTCAATGCCAACGATCCCATCAACAAAGCTTTCGGTGGGCCGCGGCCATTCGAGAACAACAACCAGTGGGCTGCGAGCCTCGGCGGTCCCATCATCAAGAACAAGGCCTTTTTCTTTGTGAATACCGAAGGCATCCGTTACATCTTCGGCTCCACTCACAACGTCACCACGCCGACTCCCGCTTTCCAGACGTATGTGTTAAGCAATGTTCCGAAGGATACAAATACCCAAGCGTTCTACACGAACGTCTTCAACCTGTACAACGCCGCGCCGGGCATCGGCAACGCAGTCCCGAATGCCGACAGTTGCGTGGGATTTGCAGCCGACCCAGGAACTACCGGCGGAGCCTGCACGGAAAGCTGGACGCAATCCGTTTCTAACGGCAATAAGGAATGGTTGCTCAGCGGCCGTGTGGATTACAACCTGAGCGACAACGACAAGATTTTCGGTCGCGTGCGCTTCGATCGCGGCACGCAGCCCACCTACACCGACTCGATCAACCCCGCGTTCAACGACCAGAGCATTCAGCCGCAAAACGAAGGCCAGTTGAACTACACCCACGTGTTCAGCCCGAACGTGGTCAACAACTTCATCGGCTCCGTGCTGTATTACTCCGCGATTTTCGGCAACCTGTCTCCGGGGCCGGCACTCACGCTGTTCCCAGGAAACATCGCGTTCCCCGTGGACGGTTCGCTCACCGCTTTGGGCACCGGCTCCGGAAATCCGGGCGGCTTTGCGCAGGGCTTCCTGTACCCACAAGGACGCCGCGTCACCCAATGGCAGCTCGTGGATGACGTTTCCGTCGCCCGCGGCAACCATAGCTTCAAGATGGGCGTCAATTTCCGCCGCGACGACATCTCCGATCTCACCGCGGCTCAGCAAACTCTCTACCCCGCAATCAACGCCACCTTGTTCGGCTTCGCGAACGACCAGGTTGCGCCATGCGGGTTGCAACTCCACCACCGGCCCCCAGGTCGGCTGCGGCAGCGTGCAGTACAACTTCGCCACCAGCCCCGAACAACCCGTCGCGTATTACAGCTTCGGTTTGTATTTTCAGGATGAATTCCGCGCTACTTCCAGGCTGAAGCTCACCATGACGCTTCGCGCCGATCGCAATTCGGGCGGCGTTTGCCAGTCGGGTTGTGCCGGCCTTCCGGTCTCGGAATTCACCAATCTGCCGCACGGAGGCGACATTCCTTACAGCGCAGCCGACGGCGGATCGTTCCAGACCGGCCAGCACACCATCATTCCGGGTATCGAGAAGATCGTATTCGAGCCTCGCTTTGGCGCTGCTTGGACTCCCTTCGGCCAGAACACCGTGATTCGTGGCGGCGTGGGACTCTTCACCGATCTCTACCCCGGCACGATTCTCAGCGCCTACGACACCAACTTCCCGCAGGTAAATCTCTGGAACGTTCCAGCGGGCAGCTTGGCCTTCGATCTGCAATCACCCACGTCAACTGCGTTTCCCTCCAGCGGCGTGGCTCTGGTGCAGCAGTGCAATGGCCTATTCACCAGCAACTACAACAGCGGCGGAAACCTGACCAGTTATGCAGCCAACGCCCCGCAATGTACCAATACGCTCGGCGCTCAGGCGGTTCCCACGCTCAGCGACGTGAGCCGCGATTTGAAAAATCCCAAGTACGTCGAGTGGAATCTGGAAGTTCAGCACACACTCGGCACTCACACGGTCCTCTCGGCCAACTACGTCGGCAACCACGGCTACGATGAACTCATCTTCAACGATGATTTCAACGGCTTTGGTTTTGCGAACCTTCCCGCGACGGTGCCCGATCCTCGAGTCGCCCGCGTGAATTTCCTGCAGAATGGCGGAGTCTCCAATTACAACGGTCTCACGCTCTCCGTCCAGGAAAACACTTGGCACGGGCTCAGCGGTCGCGTGAACTACACCTACTCTCACTCTCTGGACGACATCTCCAACGGTGGCGTGTTGCCCTTCAGCGTGATCACCAGCATCCCCACTCAAATCAATCCGTACAACCTCGCCGACAATTACGCCTCGTCCGACTACGACGCCCGGCATGAATTGACCGCGAGCTACGTCTATCAATTTCCCTTCAAGAGCGAAAATCGCATGTTGAACGCGGCGATTGGTGGATGGCAACTTTCCGGCACCATGTTCTACCACTCCGGTTTCCCCTTCAGCTTTATTGACGGTGGAACCACCGCCGCCCTCGCGGGAAACAACCTCGCCGGCTCCACGATTCTGTTGCAGCCGGATTTCTCTCAGAGGAATTTCTCGAACGTGGCGAGTTGCGTTCTCAATCCCTGCTGGGGCCCGGGCACCGCGAATACCTTTTCGCCCACCACGTCTTTCGTCGGCACGGTGGGCCGCAACGCCTTCCGCGGACCGGGATTCCTGGGTGGCGACATGAGCATCAGGAAAGATTTCCGCCTCTCTGAGCGCCTTGGTTTCCAGATCGGCCTCAATGCGTATAACTTCCTGAACCATGCCAACTACGGCACGCCGTACCCCAACACCAACGCTCCCTTCTTCGGTGAAGTCGTGGCCATGCAAACTCCGCCTACCTCTCCTTACGGCGCGTTTGCAGCCGCCGCTACGGACATGAGGATGGCGCAGATCGTCGGGAAGTTCACCTTCTAACCTCCTGCATCAGGAGCGCGCAAAAGAAAAGGGGCGGCCCACAGGCCGCCCTTTTTTGTTATAACCACGCTTCTGAATCCCTCGCAATAATCCCCGGAGGAAAACGCACATGTCCGAAGCAATCTCGGCGGAAAAAGCGGGATTCGAGCGGCCCAGCGTCGTGCTGTCCGGCGCGGGCCGCGTAATTTTCTCACTCGGTATCACCGCATTAAGCATAGAGACGCTTGTGTGCGCGCGCGACGCCGCGCAAGTCCTTGGGCCGCAGTACGCAGTGATCCCGGTGATCCCTTGGCTGCCGGCGATCCCCTGGCTCGCCTATATGTTCGGTGCAATCGGGGTGGCCTGCGGTGTGGGTCTCTTGCTGCAGCGCACGGAGCGGACCGCGTCGCTGCTGCTTGGCAGCCTGCTTTTCGCGGCAACTCTGATTCTCGAAGTACCCAAAAATGCCGTAAACATAGGCAGTATGGAGTTGCGCACCGGCGTGCTCGAACCTCTCGCGCTGGGGTGTCTCGCTTGGCTGCTCCCGGCCCCCGGGGCCATCCCCAATCTACTGGTCCGCGTGAGCCGTTATCTGCTCGCCCTCTCTCTCATTATTTTCGGCGTGGATCATTTCCTCGCTCTGGTCGGCATTGGCTCGCTTTTGCCAAACTGGATTCCCTGGCATGTGTTCTGGGTGGGTTTCTTCGGAGCGGTATTCATCGCCGCCGGTTTGGCCATCGCGTTGAATTTCCTGCAGCGCTGGGCTGCGGCGGGTGTCGGACTGATGTTCGGCATCTGGGTCTTCACGCTGCATCTGCCCAGAGTAATGGGGTTTTACGGAGTTGTAGGGGGCCCGCACGATCCCGACGAGTGGTCCAGCCTCTTCATCGCCGTCGCGCTGTGGGGAGGCCTGTGGGCGCTCGCGCACGACCCGGAAGCGTAATCTGGCCAAGTCAGTAAACTGTCCCCGCGAAATTTTCGGGCGTACGCAGAGTCGGTAAGCTAATCTCGCAAATCACGAAGCGAACGGGTTGGAGTTGAGAGTCTCGTCAGGGCACAGCTTTGCAGTTTGCGGATAAAGTAAGGCGAGTGTCATCCCGCTTGCCCTGAGAACGAGTGCGCAGGGAGCGCAGCGAGGCCCGCCTGCCGCAGGCAGGGATCTGCTTTTCGTACGCGCATCGCCGACCGGCACTACCGAACTACTGCGCGTCCGTAACCTTCCCCTTCACGAACGTCACCTTGAGATCCTTATATACAAAAATCTGCTTGGCTCCCAGGTTGATGATCTTGTCCGGCTGGCCGAGTATCGCCGTAACTTGATCCGGCGTCTGGCCGATCTCCACCGTGGCTGGCGGTGCCGCCGGCGCTGGCGCAGCCGCAGGAGCTTCAGCCGCTGCGGGCTGCTGATTCGCATCACCTCCCGCCGCCGCTCCCTGCTGCTGATTCGCGTCGCCCCCGCCCGCTTGCTGCTGGTTTCCGCCGTTGTCCGACTTCGCGGAATCGTCCGCATCCACTTTCAAAACTTCCCCTACCAGGTTCATCACTTGCTCGTCGCTGGGAGTCGCACCGTGCGGGTAAATGAACTTGAGCGTCGAATAATACCGCACATCGGAATAAGGATCGCTGAAGAGCGTGAACGTGACGCCGTCGGGCGCCACATCAATTCTCGTCACCCAGAATTTCTCTCCCGTCACGAATTGCCGGGATTGCACTTGAGCGGTCTGCGGGGGCGGGTGTCCGATGAAACTCCCGAAACTCTGCACCTTCTGATGCACTCCAAAGGCGCCTTCCGAGAGCCTTCCATCCTTATAGGTATTCTGCGGCGCCGCCGGCGTCGAGACCGGGTACATGATGATCTTATCTTTCTCCAAGATCAGCACCGAGCCCGCTGTGACGATGTCGCTCTTGTCGTCCGTCGGCTTGGTCAGCGTGTACTTCGCTTCCAATTGGCTCTGCAGCGAGCCGGAATTTTGCGCTCTTGCGGCAATCCACGGCAAAATTACCGCGATTGCCAGCGCGCTAATTTGCAGCCACTTCTGGAATTTCACCCTCATTGAGAACTCCTCCTTATAGCCCGGGCATGTCCTGCGGTTTTTTCGTCGGGAATTAAATCCTTTGCTGCCAATTCTTCAAAATCTCTCGGCGCTGAACCGGAAGCGTCAGTGACTTTTGCCCCTGACGCTTCCAGCCCGATCGCTCGTCCACTGCGTTGCGGCCTTCCTGCCGCGGTTTGCCGCGGTGGCTCAGCTTAGTCGTTCCCGCCTGATCCGGACGACTGCTGTTGTTGGACGTCAGCTTCGGCCTTATCGGCATCCGACTGCTGCGCCGCCAGTTCATCTTTCACCGACGTATCCGGCTTCACCTGGCCGTCGGGATTGGCGACAGTCTTGGTGTCCGGCGCCTTCGGTAACCCGTTCTTCCCTTGATTGTCCGCCAGCGTCTTCAGCCCCGAATCCAACTGTTCGCGGAAGTGGTTGTGCATTTCCTGCAGGTCATCAACTTTCATCGCCAGCATCGAACCCGAAGCGCAGTCTGACTTCTGGCTGGCGCTGACCAACACCTGCACGCTGTTGTTCGAATCCGGTGTGTCTCCGACGCGCGTCACCACGTCCCCCGAAGAGAGCGAGCAGTCTTGCCCGTCCGCTCCCGTTTCGTTCAGAACGTCGCTCACGATGAACGTGCGGTGAGCAGGATCAAGAGCTGCCGGCGTTTCTTCCGGAGGATTGGCGTCCGCGCTGGAGTTGTTCTGTGCGGCCGGTGCTGCGGCTGCCGCGGATTGCGGTGCCTGCGCCGATGCTTGCTCCGCGGCCAACTGCGCCTTCACTTCATCCGCGATCGCTTGCTTCACTTCCGGCGTCAACACCACCGCGCCTCCGTTTCCGCCACCTTGACCGGAGTCTTGGCTGGCATCTTGCGCCCCGGCATCGGCCTGTTGTCCTGCCGCTGCGTTCGCGTTGGCATTCGCTTCCGCCTGCGCCGCATAAGCAGCCTGCAAGTTCTGGCTGATAACGTAGTCCGTCATCCACAATGCCGCCGTGGCGTACACCGGATACGGATTGAAGTAGTAACCGTAATATCCGTACCACGGCGCGCCTCCCCAGCCCCATGAATATGCGACCGGCGCTGCCCACGGGTTGTACGCCCAGCCATAGAACGCCGGACCGTAGTAATACGGTGGCACATAGCCGTAATAGTAGCCGCCGTGGTAGTAGTAGCCGCGATATCCATACGCGTAGTAGTGACCGCCCCTGTAGTAGGTCCGACCCATGTAGCGGCGCCCGTCACGTCCTCTATATCCGCGCTCGCCATAGCCGCCGCGGTGTCCGTAACTCACTAGATGGCCGCCGCCGGGACGAGTGGACACCACCCGCGTAGCTCCGTGAGGACCGCGGGTGATCGTCGCCCCGTGGGCCGTATGGATCGAGGTCACGCGCCCGTTCGAGCTAACGCGCGCTGTATTACCGCTCTTCGTAGTTACCGTCTTGGTCGGGGTATGTGTCGCGCTTGCGCCGCCCTTGCCGCCAGCCGCACCGCCCTTGGCCGAAGTCGTCGTGGCGCCCTTGCCGCCCGCCGCCCCACCCTTATTAGCCGTAGTGGTCGCGCCTTTGTTGCCAGTTGTGGTGGCGCCCTTGTTGGCGGTCGTCGTCCCGTGATTCGCGGTCGTCGTGGCGCCCTTATTGGCCGTCGTTGTCGCCCCGTGGTTGGCGGTCGTCGCTCCGCTGCCGTGATTTGCGGTAGTGGTCGTCCCGTGGTTGGCCGTTGTAGCTCCGCTGCCGTGGTTCGCGGTCGTCGTCCCACTGCCATGATTCGCGGTGGTCGCGCCACTCCCGTGGTTCGCGGTCGTCGCCCCGCTACCGTGGTTCGCGGTGGTGGCTCCGCCACTGCTGTGATTCGCCGTCGTGGCTCCGCCCCCGTGTGAACCACCTGATGGCGCGGACGATGGATGCGCGGCAGGCGCCGCCTTCGGTGCCGAACCGCCGCCGCTCTTGTTCTTTTGCCCCCAAGCCAGGTTCGGGACCAACATCGCACTGAAGCTCAATAGCAAAAGCAACCTTACTGCGCTGCCCACGCTGGGCCGGATCGATTTCATCTTTCTCTCCTCCTGGTGCAAATCTATTTCTAGGTTCCTGCGTATCGGAATCTACAAACACTGAAAATTCGAAAACTGCCACCGATCGCCGGCTGACCTGCGCCCGTTTGGCTCGCTCTCGGCGCGAACGCTAACTATTCCCAGCATTTTTCGGCGCGCGAACGATTGGGTAGTTCCGCAATGTTTGGCGGCGGGCTACCCGCGGATGTGCCGCTCCACTTCGCAATGCGCAAAATCGCGCGAAAAACCGTCATGGCAGAGAAATTTTCCCGGGTTTGAAAACGAGGCTCGACGCAAAAGTCCCGGGTGATCCATCGTGGGCAATCGGCCAATTCCATCAGCAACGCGCACCAAACGTCCGAATGCAGCTCGACTCAGTGATCTCGCGGCCGTTCGGCAAGCCACCCGCCCCGCAAGCTGGAGCAAACCCCAACTCGCCGCCGTGAAGACTTGCAACAGCCAAGTGCGCAAGAGCTATGACGCTCGCGACCGTGGACTTCCCTCTGGAGCGTCACTACGTTGCCGAAGAACATAGGCCCCCCGGCTTCTCTCTGTCAAGCCCGGAAAATCGCTTGCTGCCATCCACGCACGCGCGCGGAGATTTTCATCGCGCCGTGAAAGCACATCGGCCAGTTTCTCTGCAGCAACCTCTTTCACTCCGCCGCAAATGTCGTAGAATGGCCCGAGCGTTCAGGCTTTCGCATCCAATCGCTGGCGGATTTTCAGAGATCACGATGACCGACGACGTCACTGGCGCGCGTAAAGGCGACTACCTGATTCTCGGCACGCTCGGCGCCGGCGGCATGGGCAAGGTGTACAAGGTCCGCAACACGCTCTCGGACCGCATCGAAGCCATGAAAGTCTTGCTGCCCGATCTTTCCGACCAAAAAGATCTCGCCGATCGCTTCCTGCGCGAAATAAAAGTTCTCGCCAGCCTGCATCATCCCAATATCGCGGAGCTGCGCACCGCGCTCACCATAGATAATCAGCTGGTCATGATCATGGAGTACGTCGAAGGTTCCACCCTCGCGGCGCGCTTGCTGCAAGGCCCCGTGCGTTACGCCGACGCGCTCGCCTATTTCGATCAAGTTCTCGCCGCGCTCTCCTGCGCCCACGCGCTGAGAATCGTCCATCGCGATATCAAGCCCGCCAACATCATGCTCACTCCGCAAGGCGTCGTGAAATTGATGGACTTCGGCATCGCCCGCTCCGGAAACGATCTCGGCCTCACCATGACCGGCACTACGCTCGGCTCCGTCGCTTACATGTCGCCTGAACAAGTTCGCTGCGAGCCCATTGATGGCCGCTCCGATCTTTACTCCGTCGGCGTTTCGCTTTACGAAACCATAACCGGCCAACGCCCCTACGTCAGCGAAAATAATTTCGAAATCATGCAGGCGCACCTGCAAATTCCTCCCACGCCGCCCAGCGAACTGAAGCCGGATATTCCGCCGGCGCTCAGCCAGCTAATCCTGATGGCCATGGCCAAGGATCCCGCGGAAAGATTTCAGACGGCCGACGCATTGCGCGCCGCGCTGATGAGTCTGGCTCCGAGCTTCGGACCACCCACGCAAATCCCGGCCACCATACACGAATCCACGCTGGATATGACGGCTCCGCCAACGCCGCGTCCCGTCGCGCCACCCACTCCCCGCCCAGTCACCGCTCGTCCCATCACCGCGCGCCCGGTTACGGCTCGCCCGATTACTGCGCAACCCGCCGCGCCGCCGGAACACGCCGTGGATCTTCCGCTCGCCTCCGCCGGACGCGGAATTTATCCTCCGCCGCTCGCGCCAACCGTCCCGCTGGCGACGCCCCAGCCGGCTGCGCAGGCCGCGCCACCACTCGCGCCGCCTGCCACCGCCCCGGTCATCGCCGGAAATCGCCGCGGACTTTACATCGCGCTCAGCGCGCTCGTCGTTCTGCTTGCGCTCGTCGCCACCGGCTTCGCCGTGATGCGTCTGATCCGCCCCGCGGATCATTCTGCTTCCGTAACCGACCCGGGCGCCGCTCTGCCCGATGCGCCCTCAACCCAGACTCCGCCGGCCGCCGATCCCGGCGCTGCCGCGTTGCAGGCGCTTCCTTGCCAGCCCAATGATTCACGTTGTTGGAGTAAATTGCCGGATGGAACTCCGGGGAAATCGTCGGCGCTGGCCGCCTTAAAGCCGCGAGCCGCCGCGCCGTCACAAAATTCGTCGCCGCCACAACAGTCACCGCAACAAACCGCGCCGCAACAGCCCGCACCTCAGCCGCCCGCTACGCCGCAAGATGCCCGCGCCGCTGAAGAAGCCGTGCGCTCGACCGAGGATCAAGTGGCGCAACTCGCAGCCGTCGAGCACGGAGAACTGGACGAACTTTCCAGCGACGCCAAATCAGTGACCGTGCGCGTCGCCGCGCTTCAGAAGCTGCAAGAAGCGCAGGGCCGGCAGCCGCGCAACGATATCGTCGCCTCGCAACAGCGCATGCAACATGACCTCGCCATGGCCGACGCCTCCCTCCGCAAAGCCGACGTGCAGAATGCCCAGAAATACATGGACCTGGCCAACCTCGAACTAGCCAAACTCAAAAAATTCCTCGGCCAGTAGTGAACATGCGTTGGGTCTCGCGTTCGAAAGAACCGGGCCGGATGGAGCACAAAGCAGTTAGAATGGTCTTACCATGCAAACGCGAAACTCCGCCGGCATCGTCCGCAAGCCGCGCCGCCTCGGCGGCAGGAAAGCTAGGACCTTAATTGACCCGCTAACGGGACTGCCAGTCCTGACGCTCGGTCCGGGCGCCCCGCGGTTGACTTCTAAGCGGGTCGCAAAAATACTCCGTAACGTCCCGTGAAGTGCTTGTTCAGAATACAAAAGCCCGCGGAGCGTTCGTAATCCCCGCGGGCAAGTAACGCTGCTCTACTCCTGCGCTAGTGCGCGAAGCTGAAGTTCAGCCCAGTCGAAAAAATCACGTCGTTCGATTTCGTCCCGGCAATCGGCGGGTCCGTGACGTAACGGTCGCTCAGCGCCATCTGCCATCCCAACCATTTCTTGATCTGCGTCACCGACGCCGCGTCCAGCGAGAACCGGTACTCGCCCGTATTGCTCAGGTCCGGATAAAAATAGAAAACTTCGGTCACCGTCGTGGACTTTCCGAACTTGTGCATGAAGTCTTCGCCCAGCGTCACGCCCGCCAGGTTGCGGTCCACCGCGGTGGCCCCTCCGCCGTATGTTTCACGCGTATAATTCACGCCTCCCAGCACATCCAGCGTCGTCGTCGGAGTGTTGATCACGTGCACGCCCAGACCGCCGCTGTAAATCTGCCGCAAATTCAAGTCCTGTAGTTCGTCGTGCGTATAATCCGCGCTTCCGAAAACGAAAAGCCGTTTCGTGAAGTTGCGGTCGTACTTCGCCCCGCCCACGATGGAGTTCGCCGTCGTTCCGCCGCCCGGCTGATCGTTCGAGGTGTACAAGGAAGTCTCATACAGGGTGATCTCGTCGCGCAAAGTCTTGCGGTCCGCTGCAAATCCGGTGGTCAGGTTCGTGGTGGCGCTATTGCCCCGCGCCACTGCAAATCCCAGGTTCACGCCGCCCTTCCATCCTTCGATCAAGTTCGGATGCAGGCTTTTTTCATAGGCGGTTTCCGCGTCCGCCGAACGCACCACCGTCACCTTCTCCATGGCTACTTGCACCGGCCCGGCCGCCGCCGTGTGCACCACCAATTCATTCCCTTCGGTCGTCACCGTTCCGCTCACCGTCCTCTTGTCCGGCGTCACCACATAGAGCGGCTTCTCGGTGGTCACCTGCGCCACCGACGGCCACTTGATTTGGATTTCCCCTGCGAAATCCGTTTTCAACGTGATGTTCTTGCCATCCGATACTTCAATCGTGCCGGTGAGATGGTCTCCATTCTTCAGAATCACGGTGTCCGCTGCCGCGGCTGATGCCATGGCCAAAATGGCGAGAAATACTCCGGCCAAATGCTTAATGCTCATAATTCCCCCTCATGGAGATCACAGTTTAGGATGTCGCGCGAAACCGCAAGGTAAGCTGGGCGCACATATCATACGATAGGCCCCCGCGAGACATGCAAATTTTCGCTATTCAGAGCTGGGGCTATGCTTCTAGCTGATTCGTTAATGGAGGGTTGCTGCGACTCGTGTTTGGCATGGCCGGCACAATTCGAACGAGTTCATCCGGGAGCGTCCTTCAAATGTAAGACGCCCCCGGAATTCTCTCGTGCCCGCTACGGTTCTTACGCGCCTACGCCGACGCTCTGGCCTTTGAAGAACGCCAGCAAATCCGCATTGACCTGGTCCGCATGGGTGGTGGGCATGCCGTGTGGAAAATCTTTATAGACTTTCAGCGTTGCTTTCTTCAGCAGCTTGGCGGCCATCGGTCCCGCCGCGGCGATCGGCACGATCTGATCGTCTTCGCTGTGCAACACCAGCACCGGGATGTCAATCTTCTTCAAGTCCTCGGTCGTGTCCGTTTCCGAGAACACCCTGATGCAGTCGTAGTGAGCCTTGATGCTTCCCACCATGCCCTGCAGCCACCAGTGCTGCCGGATGCCTTCGGAAATCTTCGCGCCCGGGCGGTTGTAGCCGTAGAAAGGAAGCGTGATATCAATGTAGAACTGTGGCCGGTTGGCCGCCAGCGCCGCCCGCAGGCCGTCGAAAACTTCCACGGGCGTGCCGGTCGGATTATTGGGGGTCTTCAGCATCAGCGGCGTAATCGCGCTGATGAGGGCCGCCTTGGAAACCCGCTTGGTCCCGTGGCGCCCCAGATAACGCGCCACTTCACCACCGCCGGTCGAGTGCCCCACCAGGAAGGCGTCTTTCAGATCGAGTTTTTCGAATAACTCCGCGAGATCGTCGGCATAGGTGTTCATATCATTCCCGCCCCAGGTTTGCGTCGAACGCCCGTGACCTCGGCGGTCGTGCGCAATCACGCGATATCCCAGGTTGCCGAAATAGAGCATCTGCCCGTCCCAGTCGTCCGCGCTCAGCGGCCAACCGTGCGAGAAGACAATCGGCTGTCCCGTGCCCCAATCCTTGTAAAAAATCTCCGTTCCGTCTTTCGTGGTAATCGTAGCCATGGCTTCGCCTCCTAAGCGTGCTGCCAATGCAGGGCGACATTATGCCGCACTCAGGGGTACTTCCGGTAGTTTAGCCTCGGCAGGACAGCCGCGTAATCGGCGCTCCGCGCTCCCATCCCCGGCAGCTATCCCCCGGCCCCGTAATTCTTCCGCAGAATCGCCGCCAGCAGCAGCAGCAGCGCGAACAGCCGGACCAGGTAGATCCACGGGCTCGCTTCGTTCGGTTTCGCGAAAAAAAGCAGCGCCACGCGATCCAATCCTTCAATCAGGAAAAACGCGGCGAACGCCAGAAACAACAAATCGCGCGTGCTGCGCCAGAACTTCAGAAAAAATAGCCCGGCGATAAGCGAAGCCATGGTCACCACGCCGAGAAGAAATGCTTCGATGGAGGTCATGAGCTTTCCCAGATGAGTCCGTACAACAGCAATGCCATGGAAACTGCTGTCACTGCGAGCCGGTACGCGAACAGGTCAACCGTCGGCAATAGCACCAGGTCCACGAAAATCAACGCATTGGCAATCGTCAGGCCCGCGAAGCACAGGCCGCTCCACAGCAGCAGTTTTTTTCTGCCGCGCTGGTAGCCGCGCAGCAGCAATATCGCGCACAGCAGGCTGGTCAGCGCTCCCAGAAGATAGACGGCTTGCGCCATGTCACTCCTTCTCCTTCTTGAAGCGGAAAGCGCGCGCGAAATCGCGCACCGCCGATGAACCTTTGGAATGAATCAGCCGCGAGACTCGCACGATTTGCTTGCGATATGTCTCATCCACCATTGCCACGAGCCGGTCCAGACCCGGCGATTTCATTTCATAGCAAAAATGCTCGGCCGCTTCGGAGACCGCCGCGATGAGCCCCTCGCGGTTGAGCTCCTGCAGCAGATCCTTGGCGATATTGCGCTCGATGTAGAGCCGGCTCGCCAAATCGTCCGGCGACCACTTCGCCGGCCGGCTGTTCCACAGCAGCAGCAGCGCCTCCAGATGCGGCACGCTGTCAATCTTGTCGAAGATGAACTGATAAACCTCATCTCCGTCTTGGTCGCTTCCAGCCATTAATTGTCGCCTCGCAACATCGAGGGCGCTGCCGAGATTAGCACACGTTCATTACGGCGCCGGCCGGCCGTGGCTCGCGCCATCGCGCTTCCTGAATCCACCGCGTAACTTCCAATACTACCGGCGAAGAGCTGCGCTCCTCTTCGCTGCCCGCAAATCATATTGCTGTCTTAAACTTTAGAAACTCGGGGGTTTCGGGTATATGCTTCGGGTGACCCTGGCGGTAGGCTAGCCACCGGATGAGGTGAACACCATGCATGCCCCACTGATTATCGGAATCGTCGTGCTGGCGTTGCTGCTTCTGGCGCTCATTAAGATGCTGCCGGATCTAGTACGCTACATGAAGATGCGCTCTATGTAAGCCGTCCCCGTACGGGGCGCACGCCGCGTTTCAGTGCACCCCCGCGAAGCTGCCGGGACTCACGAACGGAACCGCCGGCAGAACTCAACGCCCGATGAAATGAATTGTCAGCCAAAGCGCGGAACCTCGCGTGGCTGAGTTGTTGTCTTACCTGACTTTTTGCCGCACCCGTTGCCACCACCCCCGCCCTGCACTCCGATTCAGCCGCGGTAAATTCCACTCCAACTAACGCCTCGTCCCTGTCCGCTTCAGAGACAAACCCATCCCACTAGCGGGCAACCCGGCGCCCGCCGGCCGCACGATTGCAAGTCCTAACTCCTTACGGCACATAAGCTTACTCCAACGAGTTCACTGGCCCAAAAATTGCCGCCGAATCCCATATTCGTCTTCCGGGGGTGTCGCTTGACGTCGCTCTGGCAAGATCTCAGCTACGCGCTCCGCATGCTTCGCAAAAATCCCGGCTTCACCGCGATCGCCCTCTTCACTCTTGCCCTCGGCATCGGCGCCAATACCGCGATCTTCAGCGTCGTGAACGGCGTGCTGCTGAATCCGCTGCCTTATCCGCACCCCGAACAGCTCGTCACCATCCACGAAAGCAAGCCGAACTTCAATACCGGTTCCATCTCCTATCCGAATTTCCTCGATTGGCAGAAGGAAAATCACACTCTCTCTTCCATGGCTGTTTCGCGCGGCTATTCCTTCAGCTTGACGGGCCTCGGCCCAGCCGAACAAGTGCAGGCGCAGTTCGTCACCTCCGATTTCTTTCCGATCCTCGGCGTGCAACCGGTCGTCGGACGCCTCTTCTTGCGCGCCGATGACCAGCTCGGCGCCGCTCCCGTCGCGCTCATCAGCGCCGGCTTCTGCAAACGGAAGTTCGGCTCGGCGCCCGACGCCGTCGGCAAGAGCCTGACGCTCGACGGCAAGCCCTACACCATCGTCGGCGTAATTCCAGCGGATTTCGGCCTGATGCTTGACAGCTTCAGCGCCAGCGAGGTTTATGCTCCCGTCGTCCAATGGAACAACGACCTGCTTTTCAGCCGCGGCGCCGGCCTGGGCTTTCACGGAATTGGCCGCCTGCGGCCCGGCGCTACGATTGACCAGGCCCGCGCGGATTTTTCCGCCGTGACGCGCGCTCTCGCCGTCGCTTATCCCGAAGTGGACAAAGGCATCGGCGCCGCGCTGATTCCTTTCAAACAACGCATGGTCGGCGGCGTCGCGCGGTTTCTTCTGGTGCTCTTCTGCGCGGTGGGTTTCGTGCTGCTGATCGCTTGCGCCAACATCGCGAACTTGCTGCTCGCGCGCTCGGCGGGCCGTTCGCGCGAATTCGCTGTCCGCGTCGCGTTGGGTGCCGGAAAATCGCGCCTGATCCGCCAGCTTCTTACCGAAAGCATTTTGCTCGGCATCGCAGGCGGCGCGCTGGGCCTGCTGCTCGCCAGTTGGGTTACGCGCGCGGCTTTGGGCGCCCTCCCCGATACGCTGCCGCGTGCCGCGGAAGTCGGAATTGATTTCCGCGTGCTTTTTTTCACCGCCGCGATCGCGCTGCTCGCCGGAATACTTTTCGGTCTGGTCCCCGCGCTGAAAATTTCGCGCACCAACCTGCAGGAAAATCTCAAGGAAGGCGGCCGCGGCTCCAGCGGCTCTCGCCAGGGCGTGCACGGCATTTTGGTGATCGCCGAAACCGCTCTCGCGCTGGTGCTCTTGATTGGCGCGGGGCTCATGCTCCGCAGCCTGGTGCAGCTCTGGCGAGTGGATCCCGGGTTCAACGCCCAAAACGTCTTGACCTTCGGCTTCTCGCTTTCGCCTTCGATGCTCAAGACCAGTCCGCCCGCGATTCGCCAGGCATTTCGCGATGCCCGCGCCTCGGTCGCCTCGACGCCCGGCGTGCAATTCGCCGCGATGAATTGGGGAGCCTTCCCCTTGAGCGGCGACGACGAGTGGCTTTTCTGGCAGCAAGGAAAGCCGCAACCCGCCACGCGCAACGAAATGAACTGGGCCATAGACTACGTTGTGGATCCCGACTACTTGAAAGTAATGGGAACTCCGCTGCGCAGCGGCCGCTTCTTCACCGCCCAGGACGACGAGCATTCTCCCCCGGTCGTCGTGGTGGACGACGTCCTGGCGCGCCAATACTTCTCGAATGAAAACCCCATCGGCAAACGCCTCCTCCTGGAAATTGGCCAGGGCACCATCCAAGCCGAAATCATCGGCGTCGTTGCCCATGTGAAGCAGTGGGGCCTGGATAGCGACGACACCGAGCGCCTCCGCGCGCAACTCTATTTTCCTTTCATGCAGCTTCCGGACGCCACCATGGCGCTCGCGCCCATCGGCATGCGCATGGTGGCGCGCACCCGCGGCCCCGCCCCCGGCATCTTCGATTCGATTCGCCATTCCCTGCAGCAACAGAACAGCGAACAAGTTGTCTATGGCGTCCAAAGCATGCAGGAAATCATCGGCGATTCCACGGCCACCGCGCGATTCTCCGCGATCCTGCTGGGAACCTTCGCCGTCGTCGCGCTCCTGCTTTCCAGCATCGGCATCTACGGCGTAATTTCCTATCTGGTCGGCCAACAGACTCGCGAAATCGGCATTCGTATGGCCCTCGGCGCGCAACCCCAGGACGTCTTGCAGTTAATTCTCGGCACCGGCGCGAAATCCACTCTTCTCGGCGTCGCGATCGGTATCGCCGCCGCGCTGGGTCTCACGCGCCTGATGGCCCGCATGCTTTATGGAGTCACCGCCACCGACCCGCTCACTTTCGCGGCTGTCGCCGTGTTGCTCGTCGCCGTCGCGCTCGCGGCCTGTTACATACCGGCCCGCCGCGCCATGCGCGTGGATCCCATGGTCGCGCTGCGCTACGAATAGGAGAGTGCATGAGAAATTTCCTGCAAGACGTGCGTTACGCGCTCCGCATGCTTCGCAAAAATCCCGGCTTCACCGCGATCGCCGTGCTCACCCTCGCTCTCGGCATCGGCGCCAATACCGCCATCTTCAGCGTCGTCAGCGGCGTGCTGCTTCGCCCGCTTCCGTATCCAAATCCCGAACAACTTGTCAGCGTCACCGGCTCCTACCCGCGCGGCGCGTTCGTCGCCATGCGCCAGCAGCTGCGCACCATGGACGTCGCGGTTTACGCCGAAGATTACGAATTCAATCTCACCGGCCTCGGCGATCCCCTGCGCTTGACGGGCGCCTCCGTCTCCGCGGAATTATTTTCCATTCTCGGCGCGCGCCCGGAACTCGGCAGGACTCTGCGCCCCGGAGAAGATATCGCCGGGCAAGACAGCTTCGTGATTCTCAGCCACGCTCTCTGGCGGCAGAAATTCGCCGCCGACCCCACGATTATCGGCCGCTGGATCACGCTGGAAGGCGCCGGCTATCAGGTCATCGGCGTGATGCCTCCGGATTTTCGCTTTCCCTCGCCGGAAACGCAGCTGTGGGTCCCCCTGCACGTTGATTCGCGCCAGCCCGAAAAATATTGGGGCGGCGATTACATGCCCATGATCGGGCGCCTGCGCCCCGGCGCCACCATCGCGCAGGCCGCGGCCGAGGCGCGTTCCCTGCAGCCGCAACTGCGCGCGCTATTCCCCTGGCCGATGCCGCCCACCTGGAATCCCGACGTCACCGTCGTGAATTTGCGACAGGGCATGGTCAGCGACGAGCGCTCCCGCATGCTGATTCTGCTCGGAGCCGTCGCCCTCGTCCTGCTGATCGCCTGCGCCAACGTAGCGAACCTCATGCTTTCGCGCGCCGCCACGCGCGAACGCGAATTCGCGATCCGCTCCGTGCTGGGCGCCGGCCGCCAGCGCATGATTCGCCAGTTGCTCACCGAAAGTTCTTTAATCGCCATCATCGGCGGAGCGCTCGGCCTGCTCCTGGCCGTGAATGGCATCTCGCTGCTCAAATCCGCGCTTCCCGCCGACTTGCCGCGCCTCGCCGACGTCGGAATTGACTGGCGCGTCCTCTGTTTCACCGCCGCTCTCGCGCTTCTCACCGGAATTGTTTTTGGACTCGCTCCCGCCCTCCATTTCTCCCGCACCGATTTCACCGAATCCCTGAAATCCGGCGCGCGTGGCTCCACGGTTTCCGGCATCCGCCGGCTGCGCAGCGCCCTGGTAACCAGCGAAGTCGCGCTCGCGGTCCTGCTGGTCATCGCCGCCGGCCTGCTGATTCGCAGCCTCTGGACGCTCTCCCACGTGAATCCCGGCTTTCGCCCCGAATCCATAATGACCGCGCGCATCAATCCGAATGAATCCTTCTGCGCCGAGCCGCGGCGCTGCCAGAATTTCTACCACGATCTTCTGGATCGCGTGCGAGCCCTTCCCGGCGTCAACGGCGCTGCTCTCGTCAGCACTTTGCCGCTCGGCGGGCGCGTCACGAAGCTTTCCGCGGAAATGGAAAACCACCCTCCTTCATCCAGCGAGCCGTTGCCGCTCTTCTGGGAAAATACAGTCAGTCCCGATTATTTCCAGGTGATGAATATCCGCCTCCTCAGCGGCCGCACTTTCACTGCAGCGGACGCCTCCGCAACTCCTCCCGTAATCATCATCACCGCCGCCACCGCTCGCCGTTACTGGCCTCACGAGAATCCCATCGGCAAGCACATCAAGCCCAGGCTCGAAAATAACTGGTACACGGTGGTGGGAGTTGTCGCCGATGTGCGCGGCTACGACCTCCAGCGCAACGTTCCGGAGTGGATGGACGGCGCGGTTTATGTTCCGTATGGCTCCTACGCCGAAGGCGAAGCCGCGCAGCCGCCCGTGCAGATGACTTTGACCATCCGCACCGCCGCCGATCAATCGCAAACCGCAAATCTCCTGCGCTCCACCGTCGCCAGCCTGAATCCCGATGTCCCCATCACCGAAGTAAAGTCCATGGGATCTTTTCTCTCGGACGCGGTCTCGACGCCGCGCTCCACCACCGCGCTTTTCGTCGCCTTCGCGGGATTGGCCCTGGCCCTCGGCGTCACCGGAATCTACGGCGTGCTCTCATATTTCGTCGCGCAGCGCACGCGCGAAATTGGCATTCGCGTCGCGCTCGGCGCGCAACGCTCCAACGTCTTGGGACTGGTCCTGCTCGAAGGCGCGAAGATGTCGGGTCTCGGCATCGTCATCGGCATCGCCGCGGCGCTCGCGCTCACCCGCCTGATGCAAAGCCTGCTCTACGGCGTGGGAACCAGTGACCCGCTCACATTTCTAGGAGTTGTCGTAGTAATCGCCGTCGTGACGTTGCTGGCCTGCTACATCCCAGCCCGCCGCGCCATGGGCGTAGATCCCATGGTCGCCCTGCGCTACGAATGAAGTCTGTGCCGCAAGTTGTACGCGCGGCGCAGCAAGGAGAACGACTCGTATAGCGTTTCACGAATCACAAATCACGATTCACGAGTTACGTCCGACGAATCACCAATCACGCCTCACTCAAAAGGAGCCACCAATGTCAAAACTCGAACGCATTCGCGAAGCTGTAAAAGGCCCTCTCGATTCTGACTACCTCCGCAAGCGTGAACAGCAAGGTTGGCGCATGGTTGCCGTGGAATGGGAAGTGGAATGGGAGCGCGATTCGGAATCGGCCGCGCCCACCCCGCCGCAAGCGGACGCGGGCCTCGACGAAGCGCCCTTCGGAACCCGCATTGCCGGCGATTGCGAGCGCCTCGAGGAAAATCCCAGCGAGATGGAGTTCCTGCTCTCCATGATGGAGCTGATCATCCAGGACATCTCCATCAGCAAAGTGGCCGAAGAGCTCAATCGCAAAGGCTTCCGCACCCGCAAAGGCGCCGAGTGGGGCCCGGTCGCGGTCTTCAATATGCTCCCGCGCCTGATCGAACTCACTCCGCGCATCTTCGCCACCGAGGCCTGGGTCGAGCGCCGCAAACACCTCACCCTGGTTTACTAAACCAAATCGAGATCGAGCCGCCGAGCCGCGAAAATGATCTTGCCGTCGCTCGAACGAGCCGGTGCACCCGGTACTGCGCCAGTCTCCGATTGGGGCGTTTAATCAAATATCGTCCGTCTAGATAGAGGCGGTGCATTGCAGAGACGCACTGGTCAGATGTATTTTATGGTCGGCGCCGAGACAAAAGTACGAGCTCCAGGATCCTGCGTGCTGGAGGCAAAATGACGCAACTTCCAAGCATCCGGTTTTCACTCCGGATTCTACGCAAACACGCGAAGCTTGCCTCCATTGCTGTTTTTTCCCTGGCGATTGGCCTGGCTGCAGCGTCCGTCGGGCTCAGCGCGTTCCATGCCTTGTTGCTGCGGCCCCCCGCCGTTGTGGATCCCAGCCGGCTCCTGACAGTTTACACAGTCACGCCGAATGAACCGTTCAACCAGGTTTCCTATCCGGATTATCGGTTTTATCGCGACAACAATAGCGTGTTCTCCGGACTCTGCGCGATTCCGTTCAGCATCAGCCTGCAGACGATCATCTTCGAGCAACGCGAAAAACGCGGCCTGATTAACGCCGTCTCCGACAACTATTTCACCGTTCTCGGGGTTCAACCCCTCCTCGGGCGCTGGTTTGCCCCAGGCGACGACGACAAAGTGACGACCTCGGCCGTGCTGAGTTACGGCTACTGGCAATGGCTCGGCTCCGATCCCAACATCATCGGCAAGACCCTCACGATGAATGGCGTTCGGTTCACCATCGTCGGAGTAGCGCCCCGGCGTTTTGTGGGAACCATCCTGAGCGATGTTCCAGACCTTTGGCATCCGCTTTCCGCAACCACCGCTATCTCTCACCAGACGTATGACTGGCTCGCGGATCGCACTAGTCACTCTTTCAGTCTGATCGGGCGTATGAAGCCCGGCGTTACGCGCCAGCAAGCCCTGGCGCAGATGCAAGGATTATCGCGCCAGTTGGCAGTCGCTTATCCGGAAACTGACAAGGACCGGCTGGCCGAGCTCACCGAAACGAGCATGCTTCCGCCGGACGCGATGTCCAGCGCGAAGTTGCTGGGCGGGCTCTTGCTGGCCGTTGTTGCACTGGTGCTCTTTGCCGCCTGCGCCAACGTGGCCAACCTGCTTCTCGCACTCACCGGCGCGCGACGGCACGAAATCCTCATGCGTGCCGCGCTCGGGGCCACTCGCATGAGTCTGATTCGCCAGCTTGTTCTCGATAGCTTGGTGATTTCAATAATGGGTGGAGTGGCCGGCTTCGTATTTGCTTCTTATGGCCTCAGACGCTTGCTCGACTTCAAGCCATTTTTCCCCGGAATCGGCGTAATCCCTATTACTTTGGATTTCCGGCCTGATTTCGCTGTTGTTTCGCTGATGGTCGCGCTCGTGCTCTTGGTGGGGCTGTCCACTGGCTTCTTGCCTGGCCTGCACGCTTCCACTCCCAATCTCGCAGCTGCGCTGAATGGAGAGATCGCCATCGGCGGAACGCGCAAGGGCCGCATGCGCAATTTTCTGGTGGTGCTGCAAATCACCGCTTGCACCGTTGTCCTGATTGGAGTCGGTCTTTGCCTGAAGAGCCTGCACAATTTGCAGCAGTTAAAGCCTGGATATTCTGCTCGTAACATCGCGCTTTTCGCCATAGACGACCTGCAAGCCAACGGCTACTCGGAACAACAAGGTCGTGCGCTGTTTGAGCGGATTCGAGAAGGTGTAAGTCAGGTGCCCGGTATCGAGTCCATCAGCCTTGGGGACACCTTCCCGCTTTCTGGCGGGATCAGCACTGACCAGGTGCATATCACGGGTGTCTCCGATGAGAACGAACATGGCGTCACCATTGGCGTCGGTGCGGTGGACAGCAGCTATTTTTCTACGCTGGGAATCCCGATTCTCGCAGGGCGGACGTTCGCCGCTTCAGACATGGCGAAATCTCCCGAAGTCGTCATTGTCAACCAAACGATGGCCGCAAAATACTGGCCGAAGCAAAATCCGCTTGGCAAGACAGTCCGCGTTGAAAATGGCAACCACCAGGCCACCGTGGTTGGCGTCGTGGCAGACATCAAGTATTCGGACATTGACGAAGCCCCGCGGAGTTTCATGTATTACAGCCTGACCCAAAATTATCGCTCGGGGATATATTTGCTGGCACGCACGCAGGGTAATCCCTCGCAGTGGATAGCGACGATTCTGGACAACGTGCGCAAATCGGCCCCCGAACTAGGCGTTATGAGCTTCACGATGGAACAATGGCACGAATTCGCTTTGTACGCCCCACACCTGGCGGTGATTTGCATCAGCGCGTT
Organism: uncultured Acidobacteriota bacterium; assembly: GCA_963804655.1. Classification (GTDB taxonomy): domain Bacteria; phylum Acidobacteriota; class Terriglobia; order Acidiferrales; family UBA7541; genus Palsa-295. Next base: position 21,562 of record CAWDRE010000013.1, read on the forward strand.
TGGACTGCTGGCATTTGTGCTGGCTGCCGTGGGGCTTTATGGCGCGGTCTTCTATTCGGTCAGTGAACGAACGCGAGAGATGGGAATTCGCGTCGCGCTGGGCGCGTCGCCGCGGGACTTGTGGAAATTGGTTCTGCGCCAGACCAGCGCCATCACCATCATCGGTATCGTTCTCGGAGTCGCCGGTGGGATCGCTGCAAGCGTGCTGGCAAGATCCCTGCTTTATCAGATACAACCCATCGAATGGTCGGTTTTCGTCGGAGCGGCATTCGCGATGTTCGCGATGAGCATCTTTGTTGCGTATTCAGGCGCACGTCCCTGGATGCGCGTAGATCCGATGCAGTCCGTTCGCCACGTCTAGGGCCTTCAATAACTTCCAGTTTCATCTCTGCGCGATTGTAACCGCTGCCCCCAAGCCCCTGCGTAACTCCTGGCAAGCCGCCTCGCCGGGCATCTGAAATTCACATATACAATGACGGCGTTTATCAGGCACTGGGAATCTCCTCACAGCAAGTTGGTGTTAAATTATGCAGATGACTCGACTCCTTTGCTTATCCGCATTAGTTGGCCTGCTCTGCTTCCCCACTGAAGTCAGGGGACAATATCAAGTAATTGAGCTTGCCGACGTTCAATTGGCGAAATCCTTGTCTGCGGTCGTACAAGTCCCCACAGGCCTCCCACTGGCAAAAGTTTTAGTGGAAGAGTTTAGTCCCGATTGGAAAACGCTCCTACGGACAACTGCGACCGACGAGCACGGAAGATTTTCGCTGGCTACCGAACCAGGCCGAAACATTTACCATATACAACTTTCGAGCCCGGGCTTTGACCCGCTACGTGTACGCATTCAGGTGGACCGGAAACGCGGACGCAACCTCGAATTAAAGCTCGTGATAGCGACTTGACCTCTTTCGTGTCTGACCAGTCGCTTTCGCGGACCTGTGACTTCGAGCCATTCCACTTGTCCGGTTTGCGCGTTTACCAGGACCTAGACTCGCAACCTAGAATTACTGCTGACCTGAGACGGGGGAGAAGAATTGCTTGTGTGCCTCGAAACACGGCAGGCCCGTGTGACTCGGCGATTCGGCACCTGCGAGCGCCTCGAGGAAAATCCCAGCGAGATGGAATTCCTGCTCTCCATGATGGAGCTGATCATCCAGGACATCTCCATCAGCAAAGTGGCCGAAGAGCTCAATCGCAAAGGCTTCCGTACCCGCAAAGGCGCCGAGTGGGGCCCCGGTCGCGGTCTTCAATATGCTCCCGCGCCTCATCGAACTCACCCCGCGCATCTTCGCCACCGAGGCCTGGGTCGAGCGCCGCAAACATCTCACTCTGGTTTACTAAACCAAATCGAGATCGAGCCGCCGAGCCGCGAAAATGATCTTGCCGTCGCTCGAACGAGCCGGTGCACCCGGTAGTGCGCCAGTCTCCGATTAGCGCTGCCAGCCCAACCGGCGGACGCAACACCACCCAGTGCATTGATTCGACAATGCTTTCGCAGGAAAACCTCTGTTTGGCTTTACTCGGTCGGAACCTAGCCAGGACAGCGTACAGGCAACAGCGAACGCAATGCTACTGCTGCCAGCCGCCGCCGAGCGCCTGATACAGCTGAACGTAGTTTTGAATTTCTGTGAGCCACGCCTGATCCAGGTTGATTTCTGAGGTGAAATATTGCTGCTCCGTCACCAGAACCTCAAGAAAGGCGGTAACTCCGCCCAGAAATCGCACGTTGGCGAGACGCGCGGTTTCCTTGTAGGTGGCCGTCTGTTCCTGTAACTTCATGCGAAATTGTCGCGATTGATTGTAGCCGACGAGACCATTGGAGACATCTCCAAGCGCCTGTAACACGGTCTGCTTGTAAACCAGTTCGGCTTCGTCTCGCTGGGCCCACGCCAGGCGGTAATTCGCCCGAATACGCCCGCCCTCGTAGATGGGCTGCACCGCTTGTCCCGCAAGCGTCCAAGCTGCGGTAGTGACTCCTCCTCCCAGGAAACTCTCCAAAGCCGTGCTTTGCACGCCGAAGGCGCCGGTCAAAGAGAACTGCGGGAAGAAAGCCGCCTTGGCCACGCCAACGTTCGCATTGGAGGCGACGAGACTTTGTTCGGCTTGCAGGACATCGGGCCTGCGCTCGAGAATAGCGGACGGCAATCCGGCTGGCACCTCAGGCATGTGCGGCTGTTCGCCGAGAGAAAGTCCGCGAAGAATGGGCCCAGGATTTCTACCCAGCAGGATGCTGATCTGATTCTCGGTCTGCTCGATACCCTGCTTCAGCGAAATGATCTCTGCCTCCGCCTGTTGTTGCAAGAGATCGGCTTGCAGAACATCAGTAATCGCGCTTTCGCCTCCTTTGAATTTGATGTTGTTAATCCTCACAATCTCTTTGTCCGTCTCCAATGTGCGTTCTGAGGTGTCGAGTTGAGAATCAAATGCGCGCAGTTGAAAATAGGCGTTCGCCACGCCCGAAATTAGGGTTAGTCGAACGAGGCCCTGCGCGTATTCGGAGGCCAGCAGATTTGCGCGCGCCGCTTCCGTCGCTCGGCGATACTGACCCCAGAAATCCACTATCCACGAAGCTTGCACCGCCGCCGAGCCGGCCGTCACGTTCCCTGACAATGGCTGCATGCGTTGGTTTTCGATTCCCCCGGCGACATTCACTGTCGGAAGCTGATTGGCGCGAGTAATCCCAAGTTCAGCGCCGGCCTGCAGCACCCGCGTGGCGGCAATGCGCACGTCGTAATTGTTGACGAGAGCTTCCTTGAGAAGACCCTGTAGAACTTCGTCGGGAAAAACGGCGGCCAACTTCATTTCCGCGAATGTTTCATTCGCTGATTGCGTGGAGGCTAGGTTCGGGAGTCCGCGATAATCGCGCGGGACATTCACGTCTGGGCGTTTGTAATTAGGCCCCACCGTGCACCCGCAAACGCACACGCAGAACAGCAACACGATTGCGATGGACGCTTTCCTGCGCATCATGGCTGCCCCCCTTCCGGGCCAGCACCGTGCGCCGCCGGCGCCTGCTGCGGCCCCTCTTTCTTTTTACTGAACAGGTTGCCGAAGCGCTCGACGACGTCAAAGGACACCGGCACGAAAAAGATAGCAATGACCGAGGATGCGAGCATGCCCCCGATGACCACCGTCCCCAGTACCTGGCGCGAGATAGCGCCCGCGCCGGCCGCTATCCACAATGGCACGCAGCCTAAAATAAAGGCGAAGGCGGTCATCAGGATGGGTCGCAACCTCAGTCTTGCGCCCGTCAAGGTCGCTTCGAGCAGCGGCTTCCCGCTGTCGTACTCGATCTTGGCAAATTCCACGATGAGGATGGCATTCTTAGCCGATAGGCCGATCAGCATGACCAGCCCAATCTGAGCGTACACATTATTCTCAAGGTGGCGGAAGAAGAGCGCGAAGAACGCCCCGAAAACTGCGATCGGCACACCCAGTAGTACGCTGAACGGCAGCGTCCAGCTCTCATACTGGGCGGCCATGATCAGGAAGACGACGAAGAACGCCAGACCGAAAATGACGGCGGGCGAAACTCCTTGCGCGGCTCTTTGCTCCTGGTAAGACATACCCGAATAGTCGAAACCCATCTGACTGGGCATCGTCTTGTGGAAAACATCTTCCAATGCCGCCATTACCTGACCAGAGCTGTATCCCGGCGCCGCCGAGGCGTTTATCTGTACGCAGTTGAAGAGGTTGTACCGCATGAGGAACTCAGGGCCGTTGCGCGCATACGTACTAGTAAGCGTGCTCAAGGGAACCATATCGCCGGATGCATTCCGGACGTGAAACTTGCCGAGATTATCCGCGTTGGTCCGGTAGTCACCATCGGCCTGAACATATACCTGCCATTGCAGGCCGAAACGGTTGAAGAAGTTGATCAGCGAACCGCCCATAAATGTCTGCACTGTCTGGTAGAGATCGTTCAGCGGTATCTGCTGGGTCATCGCCTTGGCGTTGTCCACCTTCACCCCGACCTGCGGCACGTTGAGCAGGGCGGTTGTTAGAACTCCGGCCAGCTCAGGGCGCTTGCGGGCCTCTTCCGCAAATATCGCCGCATTTTTTGCCAGGAACTCGATGCCGCTCCCCGACCTGTCTTCCAGAATGAAAGTTGCGCCACCTGATGTGCCTACACCCGGGATTGCCGGCGGCGGGAAGGAAAACGCAAGTCCCGACGGAATCTTTGAGAGCGCCCGTTGCAGGTGCGTTTTGATCCCTTGGTAGCTGGTCTCGGGAGTCTTGCGTTCGTCCCACGGTTTCAGCGAAATGAAAAAGAATGAGCTGTACGTGGCGTTCACACCACTCAACATGCTGTAGCCCACCACCGAGCTGACGTATTGCACCCCGGGCGTGTCCATGATGACCTTTTCCACTTCGCGCGCGGCATCCGACGAGACTTGCAGCGATGTGGCGTTGGGCAGCTGTAACCCGCCGTAAAGATATCCCTGGTCTTCATCGGGGAGGAAGCTCTGTGGGATCCGGCTGCCGAATAAACCCGCACCGACAGTCAGCACCGCCAGTATCAGGAACGCAAAGCCGGCCTTGTGGATGAGGTGCCTGCATACGTTTACGTACCCGTCGGTGGCACGCCCGAAACCCTTGTTGAAACCGCGGAAGAAAACGCCGAGGGGTCCCCGCGTCGGTTTCTTGGGACGCAGCATCAGAGCGGAAAGCGCGGGGCTGAGCGTGAGGGCGTTGAAGGCCGAGAAGAGCACCGAAATTGCGATCGTAAGAGCGAACTGTTTATACAGCTGTCCAGTAATGCCGGGAACGAAGGCCGTAGGAATGAACACTGCGGCGAGAATCAGTGCAATCGCGATTACCGGTCCCGAGACTTCTTCCATCGCTTTAATGGCGGCGTCGTGGGGTGTCAGCCCATGCTCGATATGTTGTTCCACTGCCTCTACCACAACAATCGCATCATCAACCACCAATCCAATCGCAAGAACCAGCCCGAAAAGCGACAGCGTATTGATGGAGAACCCGAATAACGGAAAGACCATGAACGTTCCTACCAGAGAGACAGGAACCGCCAGCAGCGGAATGAGTGTTGCCCTCCAGCCCTGCAGAAAGATGTAAACGACGAGGATGACCAGGATCAGCGCTTCGAACAGCGTCTTGTAGATTTCATGGATACCTGCACTGACGGCGAGTGTCGTGTCGAGCGCGACGTTGTAGTCCAAGCCGCTTGGAAACCGGCGGCTTGCCTCCTCCATCAGCTTCAGGACCGCGGCTCGGGTCTGCAGGGCGTTGCTGCCAGGAGTCAGGTAGAGCGCGATGAGGGCCGCGGGCTGGGCGGGCTTGTTCTCTCCTGCCGTTCCCATCCGCGCGAGTATCGAATAGTATTGCGCGCCCAGACTCACACGCGCCACGTCTTTCAAGCGCAGAATTGATCCGTCGGGCTGGGCGCGCACGACGATCTCGCCGAATTCCTCGGCCGTGGGCAGCCGCCCCGGAGCCCGAACGTTGTACGTGAATTGCTGACCTGGCGGGACCGGCTCGCCTCCGATCTGGCCTGCGGGGTTCACCTTGTTCTGAGCCTTGACCGCATTCGTGATATCGGAGACGGTCACTCCCAAACTTGCCAGCCGATCAGGATTCACCCAGATGCGCATTGCGTATGGCCCGGCGCCGAATACCTGCACTTGGCCGACACCCGAGATACGCGTCAGCGCGTACTGCAAATTAATGTTGGCGTAGTTCGCAAGGAAAATGTTGTCGTAAATACCGCTGGGCGAATACAAGTCCAGCAGCATAAAAGGCGCAGTCGTCCCAGGCTGCACGATGACGCCTTGCTGGGTGACTTCGGCGGGCAGTTGCGAGTTGGCCTGCCCACTCCGCATCTGTGCCAGAATCTGATCAGTGTTAATGTCGGTCCCCAATTGAAAGTCAACGTACAGCGTCATTCCCCCGCCGGAGCTGGCGCTTAACGAGTACATGTAGTTCATGCCAGTGACGCCTGACATCTGCTGCTCCAGGGGTGTTGCAACGGACTCAGCAATGGTCTGGGCATCCGCGCCCGGATAGGTGGCCTTCACCTGGATCATCGGGTCGGCAATGTTGGGGAACTGCGCCGTCGGCAGGCTGAGCATGGTGACTACGCCGACCAGCACCATCAGAATTGCAATGACCATCGCGACGATCGGCCGATTGATGAAGAATTTGGCCATGCTCAGTTACTCCCCTCGTTCACCGAGGCCGGCGTGTACGGAGTGGCGTGAACTGGAATGCCGTTCTTTGCCAGTTGCGGCATCGCCGCTGCGACCATTTGTATTCGTTCAAGTCCTTCAACCACGACCTGCTCGCCGGGCTGCAAGCCCTCGCTAACGATCCAGTTCGGACCTACACGCTCTCCCATTTTCACCGGGCGAAATCTAGCTTTGTGATCGGATCCAAGCACGATCACCATGTAGTTCGACTGCACCTCGATAACAGCACGCTGCGGAACCAGCAGCGCGTTCCGATTCATGCCGGTCTGAATCCGCACACGTCCAAAGCCGCCGGGTCGCAGCGCGGCGTTCGGGTTGGCGAATTCCGCCGCCATTTGGATCGTGCCGGTTTGGCTTCCAATCTGGCGATTGACGTATACGAAACGACCCTTTTGCGGATACGGGACGTCGTTTGCCTGAATGAATTCGATGGGTGTGCGGGCGAGGGAATCCTGGCTGACCTTGCCGGAAATGATTCCCTCTATCTTCGAGGAGACTCCCAGGAAAGCGCTCTCACTGATACTGAAGTAGGCCCAGATCGGATTAACCTGAGAAACTGTCGCCATTTTTGTGCTCGTACCGACCAGGTCGCCGACCTGGGAGTTCGATACGCCGGCGATGCCGTCAATCGGTGAATTGATGTTGGTCCAGGCCAGGTTTAACTCCGCATTCTTCTGATTGGCCTTCTCCGCTAATACTTCCGCGGCGGCGGCATCACGATTGGCGGTATCGTTGTCCAGTTGCTTTTGCGGAATCGCGTTCTGTGCCGCCAACGGAGTGTCGCGGGCGACGTCGGCTTGGAACTTCGCGAGGTTTGCTTCCGCTCTCGCTACCGACGCTTTGGCTGCGTCAAGGGCCGCCTCGTATTGCCGGGGATCGAGCTCGAACAGACGCTGGCCCTTCTTGACGAAGAAGCCGTTCTGGTACTCCTGTTTCAGCAGGTAGCCCTGAACCTTCGGAGTGATCTCGGCGTTCACCGGGCCATTTAATTGCGCAACCCATTCGTTGTAAATCGGCACGTCCTGTTGGACAACGGTCGCCACCGTCACTTCGGGGGGCGCTGGCGGCGCAGGGGTTTGCTTTTCTGCGCACCCGACAAGCCCCGTGAGTAGAAATGTTCCGATGGGCAGCAGCATCAAAAACGCATAGCGCCAAAATGAACTTCCCGGATCGCCTTGCTGCGGTTCTGCCGTGCATGATCCATACAACTGAAATTCTCGTCGGGTGCGCATTGATGCGCTCCTTGTTGACAGATTCCGATGAAAGCGAACAACCGGACGATTACACCAAGCTCCGTCGGAAATTCGCCGCCGATTCTTTCGAGTGAGCGGAGACGGCCCCGACGACGGGATTTCTGAGGAGTACCGAGCTCTCGTTTGCGGGCCCAGCCTCGGATGAATCTATAAATCACGACCGTCGGGAGCGAAATCAGATTGAGCGGAAAGACGATGCGAATTGAGAGCGGTCTTCCCTCGGCCGATACGGCATCCATATACAGCGACTAGCGCAGGTTGTCAAAGGTTTCTCAACACGATGCCTGTAATACACGCTCGATAGCGACCCACACCAGCACAACAAGCCCGGCGGGGACTTCAGTGGGCGCTCGTCCGATTACCGAGCTAATCAGCGCTTCGCTCTACCCGGAAAATTTGCAATCGCCTCTCGCGTCAGGTCGCGCTACCGCCAACGAACCCGCCGCCGCGGACCCTGAAGCCTTGACAGAACCGCGGCCTCTCAATAGAGTTGCGCGGCAGGGCATATTGCCGGGAATCCGCACACTGCCAAATGGGCGGCAATTAGGCATTCATTGAGGAGGCTTAGATGCGCAAGCTGTTTCGAGCATTCGCCGTTTTTTTCACGATCGCTATCTTCCTGGGAACTGCGTTGTCTCCACGGGCCCAGGGCCAAACGACTGCCTCGGTCACCACCGTCGTCACGGTGCTAGGACCGAATTACACTCCGCCCCCAGCCGTCAGTAAAGACGACATCAACCTTTACGAAGGCAAGACCAAGAAAGAAGTCGGCAGTTGGGTCCCGGCGCAGGGCGATAAGGCCGCGCTGCAGCTCGCCATTGTGATTGATGACGGCACGAATTCGAATATCGGCTTGCAGTTCAGCGACATCAAAACCTTCATCACCAATCAACCCAAAAGCACCGCCGTGGGCCTTTTCTACGCCAGCAACGGCGATGTGCAGCCTGCTTCCCAGTTCAGCACCGATCACGACGCCGTCGCCAAGACCCTGCGCTTGCCCTTCGGGAATTTCGGTGCCTATTCCAGCATCTACCTCGCCACCATGAGCCTCATCAAGCGCTGGCCGGAAGCTCCCGGAACCCGCCGCGAAATTCTGCTGATCGCCGACGGCATTGACCGCTTCCGCGGCGATCCTTTCAGCCCGGATATTCAGAGCACTTACGAGACCGCGGAAAAGGCCGGCGTCATCATTCACACGCTGTATGCCAGCGGAGTCGGCCGGCTTACCCACAACATGTTTCGCGTCAACTATGGCCAGAGCAATCTCGCCGAAATCACCGACAAGACCGGCGGCGAATCCTTCTTCCAGGGCTTGCAGACTCCCATCGCGTTCGAGCCGTTTCTCAAGCAGTTGGACATGATTCTCAAAAACCAGTACTGGCTTGGCTGGAATACGGAACGACCCTCGAAAGGCAAAGGCCAGCTGCGCCAGTTCCGCATCAAGACCGAGCTGAAGAACGTTGAAATCTCAACCGCCGATGCCGTTTGGGTGCCAGGTCCGCCCAAATAACCTGCGGCTCTGAATTTCATCGCCAGTATGTGTTGGCAGCCGTTTGAGGCGATCTGCTCGGGTGGTTCGCCGTCCGGCGCCTCGGTGGTCTTGAACTCGGCATATCGTCCGCACCATTGGGCGCGTCGAAATCTCCCAGGCGCGCCCATTTTTTTATGTACAATCCCAATTCGCTCAGAATGCCCACTACCCACCGCCACGGAGAACACTAGATGCCCAGGGTTCTGCTGCTGCTGTCTCTCTCTTTGTTCTTCGGCCTTCCCGCCGTGCAAGCGCAAGACGAAATTCCGCCGCTGGCCTGGCGCATCCCCATCGGCCAGCCTCCCGCCAATCCCGGCCGCAATAAACCCGAACTAACGAATATTGACGACGGCTTTTGGCAGGGCGCGCCGGTAGGCGGCTTCGGCGCCGGCACTTTCTCGCGCAGTTATCGCGGCAATTTCGAGCGTTGGCATCTGAAAGATGGCGTGCACAAATATGAAGACGTTCCCGCCGATCAATTTTCAGTTTTCGCGCAGCCCCAGGGCGGCGAGCCCGTCGCGCTGGTGCTTTCCACCGGCAAACCGCAGGGTGCCGCGCTCTCCGCCTGGAATTGGAATTACAAGGTAGGCGCAGGAGACTACGCCGCGCTCTATCCCAAATCCTGGTTCGCCTACCGCACCCCGCAGCTTCCCATCGTTCTCACCCTCGAGCAGTTTTCACCCGTGCTGCCCGATAACTACAAGGAATCCAGCTATCCCGTCGCCATCTATAATTGGTACGCGCAGAATCCTTCCGATAAGCCCGTCACCGTCTCGATCCTGTTTTCCTGGACCAACATGATCGGCTGGTTCCGCGGTCAAACCCGCGACTTCCGCGGCGCCCTCAGTGATCTCGATACCAATACTTTCCACACCGAAAAACTCTCCACCGGCGACATGCAAGGCATCGTCTTCGATCGCGCGCGCAACGGTGCGGTCACCGAGGAATGGGACGGCCAATTCGCTATCGCCACTCTCGCCACCCCAGGCGTCGCAGTAAGCTATACAACCGCGTTCGATCCCCTCGGGCCCGGAGCGGAAGTTTGGAAGCCCTTCTCCACCGATGGCCGCCTCACGAATTTCGATCCCAAGATTGTCAGCAGCGGCGCACAATTGGGCGCCGCCATCGCCGTGCGTTTCACCCTCGCGCCCGGCGAAAAGAAATTGATTCCCATGGCCCTTTCCTGGGATCTCCCCATCGCGCAATTCGGCGCCGGCCGCAAATGGGTCCGCCATTACACCAAATTTTTCGACGCGTCCGGCAAAAATGCATGGGCCATCGCGCGCACCGCTCTGGAAAATGGCCAGGATTGGAGCCGACAGATTGACGCGTGGCAGAAACCCTATCTCGCGGACGAATCAAAGCCCGCCTGGTACCGCGCCGAATTGTTCAACGAGCTCTATTATCTCGCCGACGGCGGCACCGTCTGGGGCCACGAGCTCGACGGGCCCGGCAACCCGCAGCATCCCGCCTCCGAAAAATCCGATTCCTTCAGCTACATGGAATGTTTCGACTATCCTTATTACGGCACGCTTGATGTCCGCTTCTACGGTTCCTGGCCGCTCATCAAATTCTGGCCCGAGATCGAAAAACAGGAAATGCGCGAATACGCGGACACCATTCCCGAAGCGAACGACCAGCGCTTCGTCTGGGGCTGGATGCTGCAACGCCAGCACAAATTCGTCACCATGGCGCGCAAGACCGCCGGCGCCGCTCCCCACGATCTGGGAAATCCCAACGAAGACCCGCTCGTCAACATTAATCAATACGATTGGCAGGACGTCTCCAATTGGCGCGATCTCAATAGCAAATACGTTCTGATGGTCTGGCGCGATTACGTCTTCAGCGGCGGCAACGATCTCGACTTCTTGCGCTACACCTATAAATCCGTGCGCCAGGCTCTCGATTACCTGAAGCAATACGATACCGATGGCGACGGCATGATCGAAAACGGCGGCTTTCCCGATCAGACCTATGACGAGTGGCCCGCCCGCGGCGAGAGCGCCTACTGCGGCAGCCTCTATCTTGCCGCGCTGCGCGCCACCACCGAAATGGCGCGCGTCCTCGGCGATAACGCCGTCGCCGAGCAGTACGACGCGCTCTTCCACCGCGCGCAAGCCGCCTTCATCAAAAAACTTTGGAACGGCTCGTACTTCAATTACGACACCGCCAGCCCCTACAAATCCTCGATCATGGCCGAGCAGTTGGCCGGCCAGTGGTACGCGGACATGACCGGCCTCGGCGCCCTCGTTCCCAAAGAAATGCGCGTGAAAGCCCTCGAAACCGTTTACAACAACAACGTGATGAAATTCGGCGGCGGCACGATGGGCGCCATCAACGGCATCGGCGCACATGGCGAGATGATGCACGACAACGAGCAAGTCCAGGAAGTCTGGACCGGCGCTACCTTCAGCATCGCTTCCGAAATGATTTTTGAAGGTTTGACCACGCAGGGTTATAACACCGCGAAAGGCGTGTACAACGTTGTCTGGGACCCGCAAAATGGACGCGGCTATTGGTTCCGCACGCCGGAGGCCTACGATATCCGCGGTTATTTTCGTGCCAGCATGTACATGCGCCCCGGCTCGATCTGGTCCATGGAAGTGACGCCCGTGCCACAATCCGAACCCGCACCGCCCAAGCAGAAATAAATGCGCGCCGCCTGCCTGAATTCGCAGCAGCGCCCGCGCCACAGCGCCGCCCTGACGCGCGCCCTTCTCTTTGCAGCAGCGCTGCTCAGCGCCTCTTCGCTAATCCGCGCGCAGCAATCCGCCAAACCACCCGCGCCTCCCAACGCCCGCATCACCGCCGCCGCCGTCTGGAATCCAGCGCCTGACGCCCTCGCCGCCATCCGCACAAAATGCGGCGACGCCGGCGATCCTTCTCACCTCGAAATTTGTTTTCTCGGCGAAATGAAATCCGCTGGTGCATCTCCGGAAGCCGTTGCCTTCTCCCGCAGCGCCGCGGACATCGGCGTCATCTATATGCGCGCGTTCCGCAAAGTCGGACCAGTGGACGTGGCCTACATCGAATACGTTTTTCGCGCCAACGAACTCGAAGGTGTTTTCCTTGTGAACGGCGATCCTTCGCCGATTGATGTGGATGATGAAGACGTGCTTCCGAAGACTCGCCTGCTGGGAAATTCCGCGTATGCCGCTCTCGCCCAGCAATATCCCAACGTCAGCATCTGGCCCGGCGATCGCTTTGACGCCAAACTCCCCGCGCTGGCCGACACCGGCTGGGGCACTCAAACATTCGCGGTGAATTACGTCCTGCGCGACGGCTGCCACGCCTGCGCGCAAATCGGCGCTGCCACGGTTGACTTTGTGTTCGACACGGACGGCAAATTTCAGGGAGCCAAGGTAACTGCGGTGATGCCTTCGACGCGTGCCGCCGCTCCCACCGGCGCCGATGATTTTGGCGCAGCGGGCGTCGAAGAAATCCGCGCCCTGGCCGGCAAGGAATTTTCAATCACGCTGCCCGCCAACCACACCACAGGCTACAGTTGGCGTCTGGCCACTCAACTCGATCCCGCCGCCCTCAAGCTCATCAATAACACCTACTACGAATCCACCACCGGCGCGGTGGGCGCCCCAGGCGAAGAAGTCTGGACCTTCAATGCGTTAGCCCAAAGCAAAGTGCAATTAACTTTCGAGTACGTCCGCCCCTTCGAAAAGGAAGCAAAGCCCGCGAAAACCGCAAAATTCTCAGTAACAATCGAATAACTAAAAATAATCGAACACCCAAAAATGGCACGCGCGACGCCCGTGTCGCCCAGAATCCAAAATCAGTTCTTCCTCTGCGCCCTCAGCGTCTCTGCGGTAAATCTCTCCGATTCGTACTCTGTGCCTCCGTGCCACACTTCCAGCACCCTACTGCGCCATCTTCCCTTCGCGCAGCAAAACCACATCGGAAATCAAATGCCCCCGCAAGACAGCCAAAGTCTTGCCATCTGGCGACCACGAGAAAAACCGGATGTGATCGGTCGTGAAGTCGGTGACCGGATGGCCTTTCGAACCATCCACAGGCTGCAGCCAGATGTTGTCTGTGCCCTTGTCAATCACGCGATACGCCACATTCTTGCCGTCCGGCGTGAATGTCACGGGAAACGTGATGGTCGGCTGCGAGGGAAAAATTCGTATGGCAGACGCGGTGTTGGCCGCCACGTCAATCAGCGCCAGCGAGTGGATGTCCGCCTGGGTCGCGGGGTCAATCTGCGTCACGATGGCCGTCAGCAATTTCCCGTCCGGGGATAGACCCCCGGCGCTGCCCACGAATCCATTCTTCATCCGGCTCGCGTTGATCAATTCCGGCGTGCCGCCTTCGATCGGTTCGCGGTAAATCTCATAATTCTTGGTGTTGTCCGCGTAATACATCCATTTTCCGTCCGGGGAGCAGCCCGGCCACTCGTCGTCTAGGCCACGGGTGAGTTGCTTGGCGTGCGAACCATCCGCGTCCACTCGCCAGATGTCTGCGGCGTTTCCGCCGTCCCGCGAATACCAGCTTAAGACGATTGGCCCGCCGTTCGCGCACGCCGCCGCTCCCATGATCATGGCGTTCGGATCCGTCAGGAGCGTCGTCTGATGATTCCCGTCCAGCGAAGTCCGCAGGATCGAGTGCGAAGAAACTACCAGCAGATTCCCGTCCTTATCCCACAAAACTTGCCGGATATTTTCACCCGGAGGAACTCCCGGAACTGTCGTGGGACTCCCACGGCCCGACGCCGGCAACAGCACCACAGACTCCGAAGCTTGCCGCTGCATCGCCGCAATGGACTTGCCGTCGGCCGCTATGCTGACCGTCTGGTATCCGTTGGTGTCATTGGTGATTGCGTGGAATTGGCCGTCTGGAAATGATACGAATCCGATTTGCGCGCGCCGGAATCCCGTCGAGCGATCCGTATAAACGATCATCAGGCCGCGGCCGTCCGGCATCCACGCCAGACTCGTCGCGAATTTATCCGTCAACGTCGCCAGCGGTTGATCCTTACCGGTCCCGAGCTCCACGGTGCGCACCGCGCCTTGCGTGTCCTGCCCGGCCGCGAGTATGTACGCGATCAGCTTCCCGTCGGGCGACCACGCCAGCCACACCGGAAACGGCGTGTTCCCGGAGTACGAGGTCTTCTCGTCGCTGCCGTCCAGCTTGGCCGTCAAAATTAGATACTTGCCCAACACCGGATCGTTCGCACGGAGATAGGCCATGCGCTGCCCTTCCGGCGAGAAAACGGGACCGACATCCACGTCATGAACAAGCAGCACCGATTCGCCGCCCAGCACCGGAAGGCGGTAGAGATTGTAGGAATTTCCCGCGGCATCGGCAGCCTTGCTGTAATAAACATAATTCCCGTCCGGTGAAAATGCCGGGTTCTGATAAAGCGCCGCTTCCGGCGGCAGCACCTGCGTGTTGCTGCCCGTCGGTATATTGCGCAGCCACAAACTCCGCAATCCGCTGTCCTCGACGATGCTCAGGACGTATTTGCCGTCCGGGGAAATCGCCGCATCGCGCACTTTGCCGGAGGTCGTCACCTGCGTGATGGTGAAATTCTGGAACGGCACCGTGCCGGCTTTGCTCCGCAGCATGGAATAAATGCCGAATGCCGCGGCGCCCACAATCAGCAGCGCGATCACCGCGCCGGCGATCATCTTGCCTTTGTGCTGCTGCGCCGCTGCCACAATCACCGAACTGCTCGACCCCGCCGCCGCTGCCGCTCGCGCAGGCGTCGCGGCCGTGGAACCGGCTGCCGCTGTTTGCGCGCTCGCCGCTGCCGACGACAACGTACGCCCCGAATCCGTGTCGCGCTTCAAGCGCTGCAAATCCGCCCGCAGGTCCCCGGCATGCTGGTAGCGCAGCTTGGGATTTTTCTCCAAAGCTTTGCGGACGATGTGGTCGAACTCCGGGGGCAGATTGGGATTCACGCGCGATGGCGGCGCGGGGTCGCGTTCCAGGATCGCGGCGAAGATCACGCCGGACGTATTCCCCGCAAAAGCCTGCCGCCCCGTAGCCATTTCGTACAATACCAATCCCAGCGAAAATAAATCGGAACGCCCGTCGAGTTGTTCCGCACGCACCTGTTCGGGAGACATGTAACCGACCGTGCCGATCGCCATTCCGGGGCTGGTGAGGTTCGGATCGCTCGCCAGCGTCGCTCCTCCCACCGTCACTGCCTCGCCCACCCCGCGCGCCACCATTTGTTTCGCCAAACCGAAGTCCAGCACCTTGGCTTGGTCGCGATCGGTGATAAAAATATTGGCGGGCTTGATATCGCGATGCACGATTCCTTCGGCGTGCGCGGCATCCAGCGCGTCGGCTACATCAATTCCGATTGCCAGCACGCTATCGAGCGGCAGCGGCTGCCCGTTGATGCGGTGTTTCAGCGTCGCGCCCTTCAGCAATTCCATGGCGATGAAAGGCGTGCCGCTGTCTTCATCTATGTCGTGGATGGTGCAGATGTTGGGATGATTGAGCGCCGAAGCGGCCTGCGCCTCGCGCCGAAACCGTTCCAGGGCGGCTTCGTCCTGCACCACTTCGCGCGGCAGAAATTTCAACGCCACTTGCCGGCGCAATTTGGTGTCTTCGGCGCGATATACCACGCCCATTCCGCCACCGCCGATTTTTTCGACGATGCGGTAATGCGTAATGACCTGCCCGGCAGGAAGATTTGCGCCAGTCACGAGCGCAAATTGTAGGTCGCGCCCCCACGTAAGTCAACGCATCCAACTTCAGGTGGGCAAATTGTTCCATCGGTAAGGGCGCTGCTCGCCTGCCTGCCGCAGGCAGGCTGCGCCCCAGCTTGCACGGATCTACACAAAATCTACGCGTCGTAGGGGCACGGCATGCCGTGCCCGCGTCAGCTGGATCGTGCCGCCAGTTCAGGGAGTGCGGCGGCTCGCTTGTCCTGAGGCACGAAGGGACGCCGCCGTGGTTTTGGGCGAGGCTTGCCTCGCCTGCTCTTCGCCGTCGTCTTATAACTACCACGTTCAGGCGCGCAAATTGATGCAGTAAAAGGGGCGCTGCTCACAGCGCCCCAGCTGGCCCGGGCTTCAACTTCCACGCGGAGCGCTGCTGCAGGTAATAATCGCTCATCGGGCGATGTACCGTACATGGTACACTTCTAAAAGGTGGGATGGAATGAAAGTACAAAAGACTCGCAAAGCAAGCAAACACAGCGGTTCGACCTTCGACAAGTTTCTCGAAGAAGAAGGCATTCGGGACGAAGTTGAGGCCGTCGCGATTAAGCGCGTCTTGGCCTGGCAGCTTTCCGAAGCCATGCGCCAACAGCAAAAAACCAAAAAAGCCATGGCGAGACAGTTGCGCACCAGCCGCTCGCAATTGGACCGCCTCCTGGATCCCCAGAACGTATCCGTTAGTCTCGACACGATCAGCCGCGCGGCTAAGGCGCTTGGCAAGCGCCTCATCATTCGTGCCGCCGAGGCCAAACTGAAGCGCGCGTGACGGGAAGATTTTGCCGCGCGAACTCTCCTCACGCGGCGAATCTTGCCACGCACTCTAATCGCTGCGGTCGCAATCGCGTCATTCCCTGCTCTAAATCACGCCCTGTCAGCGACAGCTCCGCACCGCGAACTCCCATGTATCTGGCCCCCGCCTTGCTCTCACACCGCCGGAGCTAGCCAACGCCACGGGACGCGCTCAAGTCCCCCTGCGCAATGCCGATGACACCTATGCCCGCGATGCACGTGCCCACACTCTTCGGACTGCTCTTCTACACGTACTGCTTCCTGTACCGCCTCACCTACCGCGGCATCGGGGCTGTGTCATTTCGGCGCACGATCTGCGCGCCGCAAACTTTTCGCAAGAGGTGAACCATGTCCATCGCCAGCATCGCCAGTGGAGCGCTCAGCGCCATTTTGAGCCCCGCGTCAAACGCACCGAACGTTCAGGGAAAGTTCCAGCAGATTCAAAGTGAGTTTCAGCAGCTCGGGCAGGACTTGCAATCCGGCAACTTGACGCAGGCGCAGCAGGATTACGCCACGCTCTCGCAGAATTTCCCGAACGCGCAATCATCCACCACCACTGCCGCGTCCACGCCGAACAATTCGAATCCCATCTCGCAGGCCTTCACCGCGCTATCGCAGGATCTGCAGAATGGCAATCTCTCCGCGGCGCAGCAGGACTACGCCAGCATCCAGCAGGATTTTCAGCAACAGCAGCAGGGTTCCAGCCAGGTCCATCACCATCATCACCACCACGGCGGCGGTGGCGGCGGGCAACAAAGCAACGAAATCTCCCAAGCTCTCAATTCCCTGTCCGCGGCGCTGCAATCCAACAATATCTCCAGCGCGCAGACCGCCTTCGCCACACTCCAGCAAGACCTGCAACAATTCGAGTCCGGCGGCTCGAGCTCTGGTTCGACCAGCGGCGCCGCGCCATCCTACGCCGCGGCCGGCTCTCTCAACGTCACCGCCTGAACCTCGCCGTATCCAAATCCAACCGAGGATGTAACTGCCCCGCCGATCGCTCGCTGCGTTCAGCAGCGCCGGTTTCTCCTGAGAGCCTTCCAGCAACAGGATCGCAGGACGTCTCGCCGGCTCGCCGCCTTCCGCGGTTACATCACACTTCCCGCAGCTCTCCGAACGGCCCATACGATTTCGAATCCCGCCTGTCAGGCTCCGGCAGTCCCAACCGCGAGATCAAGGCCAGCGGCCTGCGCGAACGACCGAAAGCTGACCCACGTGCTGGTATCAGCGGCGATTATCGGTCGGCTTTCAATTCAGCGAGCGTCCGCGAAAAGCGAACCTTGCCGCGAAGTCCTCGCAGGCGCGCGTAGGTGCGCGATGCGGCTACCAGTTGCAACCCGATGCGAATCGTCTCCGTGATCCCGGCGCCGCTGGCGCGTTGCGCCTTCTCCAGCAGCTCCGGCGGTACTTCTACAGTGATCTTCCGCGCTGTCTCCATGATTGTTCGATTACACCATATTCAATACCAGCATCGAATATGGTATTTAGCCGATCCGCTCGCGCCAAAAAACAAAAAGCCCCGGCACGATTTGCATCGCGCCGGGGCTTGCGTTTGTCTGCAGCAAACTCTTTTGACGATCGCCCTTCGTCATCCCTTGTGGGATGACTCAGGATCAATTTCGCTTGCGCGAAATTGAGATGAGACTTACCAGAACCCGTCAGGCTTTGAGAGCCAAGCCCAGTTGACTTTGCAACTGGTGGAGAGCCGTACTCGCCAAATGGCGAATCGTGCTCCCTTTTCTTTTAGAAAGGAGGTGATCCAGCCGCAGGTTCTCCTACGGCTACCTTGTTACGACTTCACCCCAATCATGAGTCATACCTTGAGCGCCTGCCTCCTTGCGGTTGGCTCGGCGATTTCTAGTACAGCCCACTTTCGTGATGTGACGGGCGGTGTGTACAAGGCCCGGGAACGTATTCACGGCGCCGTTCTGATGCGCCATTACTAGCGATTCCGGCTTCATGCAGTCGAGTTGCAGACTGCAATCCGAACTGAGCGCGCTTTTTTGCGATTAGCTCCCCCTCGCGGGTTCGCGACGCTTTGTGGCGCGCATTGTAACACGTGTGTAGCCCTGGACATAAAGGCCATGCTGACTTGACCTCATCCCCACCTTCCTCTCCGTTATCCGGAGCAGTCCTCATAGAGTTCTCCCTTGCGGGTAGCAACTATGAGTAAGGGTTGCGCTCGTTGCGGGACTTAACCCAACACCTCACGGCACGAGCTGACGACAGCCATGCAGCACCTCTACACAGGTCCCTTGCGGGAAGTCTCTGTTTCCAAAGATGGTCCTGTGCGGTTCAAGCCCAGGTAAGGTTCTTCGCGTTGCGTCGAATTGAACCACATGTTCCACCGCTTGTGCGGGCCCCCGTCAATTCCTTTGAGTTTCAGCCTTGCGACCGTACTCCCCAGGCGCAGGACTTAACGCGTTAGCTACGGGACGTGCCCCGTACAGGGCACACCCCAAGTCCTGATGGTTTAGGGCTAGGACTACCAGGGTATCTAATCCTGTTTGCTCCCCTAGCTTTCGTCCCTCAGCGTCAGTTGTGATCCAGCGAGCCGCTTTCGCCTCGGATGTTCCTACGGATATCTACGCATTTCACCGCTACACCCGTAATTCCACTCGCCTCTCTCACACTCTAGCACGGCAGTTTCGGCAGCAGCCTCTGGGTTAAGCCCAGAGATTTCACTACCGACTTGCCACACCGCCTACGGACCCTTTACGCCCAGTAATTCCGAGCAACGCTGGCCCCCTACGTTTTACCGCGGCTGCTGGCACGTAGTTAGCCGGGGCTTCTTATACCCGTACCGTCAAACCCTTGCGGGCTTTCTTCCGGGTCGAAAGGGGTTTACACTCCGAGAAGCTTCATCCCCCACGCGGCGTTGCTGCATCAGACTTTCGTCCATTGTGCAAGATTCCCCACTGCTGCCTCCCGTAGGAGTCTGGACCGTGTCTCAGTTCCAGTGTGGCCGGCCAACCTCTCAGTCCGGCTACCGATCATTGCCTTGGTGAGCCATTACCTCGCCAACAAGCTAATCGGCCGCGGATCCCTCTTCTGGCGGCTTGCGCCTTTGAAAACAAAAAGATGTCTTCTCGTTTTGTTATGCGGTATTAGCCCAATTTTCACTGGGTTATTCCCCACCTGAAGGAAGGTTATCCACGTGTTACGCACCCGTTCGCCACGCGCCCACAATCTGTATTGCTACAAACTGCTGCGCGTTCGACTTGCATGTGTTAAGCACGCCGCCAGCGTTCGCTCTGAGCCAGGATCAAACTCTCGTTTGAATCTTGGTGTTTCCAACCGCCGACATCACGACTCGCGTCGAATGCCGCGATTGGGAACGAACTGTTAAATCGCTCGGTTATCTCAAATGTGGTCTATACACCGGTACACCCGGCGCACAGACCGTAACCAAACGGGTTCTGGCATGTATCATCCGATTGTCAAAGAGCAGGTCTATCCAGGCCAGCTGGAAGGACTACAGACGAACCCCGATACTACCGAAAGGTGCCCAAAGTGTCAAGCCGTAATCCAAATTTTATTTGACCCTAACCCTGTGATAATCCAACCCCTCTGTGGATTTCCCATTCACCACAAATCCCGCGAAACAGCCACAAACGTAACCCCCGCGCGTGGCACAGCCGCTCCTGGCCGTGCTCCTTCTTTTGTTTTGAGGACGTTACGCAGTCCACACACCCTTATGCAAGCACCAGCGCCGGCGTCCCAAACCGCCGCTCGGCCGCTTCACTTCGCGCAGGCTAGTCTAGGACTTTGCGGACCGGAACCCACTCGCAATCGCGAGCAGGAAAAACAGTACGGCACCGTGCAGGAAACTCATGTAGGAAAGCGCGTTGCCGCCAGGAAGCCCCATATGCGGCGGAATCATATTGATCACTGTCAACGCCCGAAAGATTAACGCGAGGGCCGTACAGATTACGCCTAACCAATAACCCAGGGCGGAGAGCTGTTTTTCCATATCGTTTCTCCCTAGTCGAAGTTTTTGAGGTGTGGCCCGGATTGGCCGGTAGGCTACTCTCGGCCTACCCGGGAGTCAAGCATCGGTCGCGGGTGTGGCACAGCCACTCCTGGCTGTGCTCCTTCTTTTAATCTGTCATCCTGAGCGCAGCGAAGGATCTCTCTTGCTCTTCTGGCCGTCATTCCCGCCCGCACACTTTCTCGAAGCAGTTCGCCAAATCCCCAAACAACTCACGCATCGAGGAACGCGCGAATCTTGCGTTTCACAACCGCGAAAAAGAGACGATTAGCCCGCACCGCAGCCGTTTGTTTTGACGAACTTACGCCACTTTGTAATCGCGGCGTGTGACGATTAGAAATCGCGCGCTCCACATCAATCGCGGCCGGCAAGCGCGGAAGATCATCAGGAAGTAGAAGCTTAGCGCGGACGTCCGACGAGGTGTGCCGCTGCACGTCGGAAGAGTGGCTGACCCGTGCGGGAGGATCCACCCATTCCCCACTATCATTGATCCGGCTGCAAGCGCGAACAGCGCGAATCACCGCGTCCGCCGAGGGCATGACATCGTAGCCACGCTCGACGATATATTCGAGGGAATCGCGTATGGACAGACGCCGGCGAGCGAGCAGGCCGGTGGCGCGCGCGTGGCGATAAATATAGCGGAGTTCCGGGATGCCGTAGTCGGAGGCGATGCGACCCACGGGATACCAGTGCAGGAAATGATCGTCAATCGTGTCGCGATAGGGATGATTGCAGACCATGCACTTACGCTGGTGGCGCTCAAGAGCGGTGATTTCGCGTCGCGGAGCGCGAGGAGCGCGGCGGCGGGGCTTGGGAGACGCGGCTTTCTTGCGCGATGAGGGAGTCGGCTTGCGGCGGGTGGTTGGTTGGCGCGTGCGGGGTGGCGGGGCTGGCGGTTCGGCGGGATCGACCGAGGTTTCCGGGGCTTGCGCTTCAAGCAATTCTTGGATTGGCGGCGGGGTTTGGATGCGTGGGGCATCCATGGGGCTGTCTTCGGGGCTGAGCTGTGCTGCTTCGGGCGGCGGGGCGTCGTTGGATGATGGGGCGTCGAGGGCGGCGGCCTGCCGCGGCGGGCAGGCGTCTTCCGCGACGATTTTTTCAGCGGCTGCGATTAATTGGCAGAGATTGCGAACTTCCAGGCTGGGATTTTGGAGTGTGGTTAGGGCGAAAGTTCCGTCGTCGCGCGATCTGCGAAATTTCTTCATTTTGTTAACTCCCGAATGACGTTAGCACTTGGGAGATTTTGGAGGTATTGAACGAAAGGACAGTTGAGGGACAGAACTAGTACCGGCTGTACGAGCGAGGGCGGGGCGGAAGGAACGTAGAGGAACTAGAGGCGGAGGTCGAGGAAAATCCATTTTGCGTGCGGACGTGATAGCGGCCTTTAGCCAAACTCAAAACTCAAAAAAAGACCACGCACTTTCGCTTGCGGCGAGCGTGTGCACACGATAATTCGTAGCTCGGGAGCTTGGGTGGCTGGGAGGGTGGGCTTCTCAGCGACGTTTTAGCCCGGTTTAGGCTGCGGTCGTCGCCAAAAGGCGCGGAACACTACTGAAATTGCCAGCACTTGGCAGCACAAAAGTGCCATCGAATCGGCGTTCCAAACCGACGATTTCTTGTTGGGAAACGTTATTTCTGCTTCAGTCTGACGGAACCAAAGGCTTCTGGCGGCGTGAAGGGATTATCAGTAAGGCCTGCCTGCTTGTGAAGTGCGATGATGATTGCAGTTATGTCGTGTTTAGCTCGAACAACGTTTTCCAAGGTGCAGAACTTTTCCCATTTTGTTCGCGGCCAGGGATATCTATCGGCGTCCTGTGAGTTCACTTCTATTTCTTCGATTATCGCCTCAGATTTCCCGTGCGCCATAAGATTGCGGAAACTGAATAGTGGACGCAGCGTCGAGTATGGACGCGCTGACCTGTCCGGTGCGAAGTTCAGACGCTTACAAACCTTGTTGAATTTGTCAACCCACCTGAGCTGCTCTCTTGCCTCCCATAACTTGAGATGTCGTTCACCGAGGTGGTTTAGGTAGGCTTCGAATGTGAAAGCCCGGAGCAGCAGAGATGATAGCGCGGTATAGAAATTGCCCTTTCGATATTCGTAAGCTGTTTGCATCAACACGTCCGCCGCGTGACTGAGTTCGGCGAACGTCCGCACGTCGCGTTTTCCCTTGTAAATTGCGTCCTTCAATTTGCAAGGTTCCGAATCAGTTGGGCGAACCGAGCACCCTTCCATAAAAGGACGTACCGGTTCTGGGCATCTGCCATGATGTTCAAGTTGTTCGGCGGCGCAATTCGAGACACTAGGCCGTAACTCTCTAATTTCGAAAACACGCTGTCCAGTTCAGGGTCGAGCCGGGTTCCCCAACTCCCGATTTCCCATCTCGTATGCGCGTCATATCTCTCGATCCGGCCTTTCGCCAACACCGCTTCCCCTTCAACCCTTACTAGTTCTCGCAAGAGTTCCACGTCACGGTCGGCTAATTCCATTGCTACGCGCATCATTTCCTCGATTTCATCAGAATCCGTTGGCTTCGTTTCGAAGGCAGCGTTCGCCAGAATCGTCCCGATGCGCTTCACGCGCTCCTTTGATCGTGTATTCTCAGCTTTTCGGGCCGCGTCCATCACCAGTTCAATAAAAACATCCCGCCTAATCTGAGCCTGTTGTTCATCCATTTTGGATTGTAGATTCGCGATTCGCTCCGCGTGGCTCTGTGTTTCTTCAATGCACGCTTCGAGCATCAATTCGATTCGCTCCAGTGCGTCGGAGGTCATTCTGCCCTTGATGCTTTCTGCAAGTTTGTCGAACGGATAGGGTAGAGGCAGCGCTGAGGCGAGGCTAGCAAGCCTTTCCGACACAGGAGATTTTGAAAGGTTTTCGAGTTCGAATTGCTGCTTTAAGGCACGGACGGGGTCGTCTATCGGCATTTAGAAGAAGTGTAGCACCTGTGACCGGGGGTAGGACGCGACGGTTCAGGGGGGTGGTGGGTCAGTTTCCGAGAGGGGAACGAACACCTTACTTCTCCTGCTTTGACGATAAAATCGTCCCGGCCAGCGGCGCGCATCGCGGCGCTCGCTGCGGTTCCTCCGAGGCAAGGAAGACGACAGAGTGCCAGCGGGACAACCGCGAAGTGGAAAGCGAGTCTGAGACCCGCCCGGACAAAGGAAAAGGCAAAGGCGGCTGCTCGGCACGCCGCGCTGCCGATACCTGCGAGATGGCGACCGGGGTGAGTGGATGATGATTGCTTTTGTGGGCGCGGTCGTACGCACCGAGCAATGAGCCGGCGGGACGCCGGCGCTACGGTCCGCGGGCGCAGCAAGCAGCGCCCCTACGGAGCGAATTTAGGTGCGTCACGTGAAGCATGAGGCGGCGGGATCGGCGTCGCGGCGCAAAGGCGAAGAGAGGTGCTTCGCTACCGCACCCAGGGCAAGCGGGATGACAGAAGGCAGAAAGAGCACAGCCAGGAGTGGCTGTGCCACACCCGTGGGCGGCGGCTTGCTGGTGACTAGACCCGTTCGATTGGGACGCGGCGGCCTACTATGGCTACGGCGCGAACGGCGAAGAGAGGTCCCTCGCTGCGCTCGGGATGACAGACAAAGGATAGAGCACAGACCTTTCGAGGCTGCCGCTGGCAAGTTTTCAGGGCAAGCGGGATGACAAAATGAAGAAGGAGCGCTGCTGCATCATGCCGATTCAATCAAATTCGCTGAATTGTTGCTGCGATTTTAAGGTTTTGCTTGTGTCGCGCATCGGCGGGCATTACTCTTTGACTGGCCCAGCCCTCTTGTGGAGGGATCTCGCATGAGCACTCCCGAGCATGACTCGGTGCCATCCAGCATTACGTCCCGCCTGGAAATAGCTACCGCCGAGTTGCACCAACTGGAAGAACTGGTAAAGTCCGGGGAACTGGACGCGCGCGTCCTGGGCGAATTCCGCAATGCCGTGGACCATATCCGCAGCACGACCTGGGCCGTGCAGAAATGGCTCGGGCTGAGCAATGAATCGGGCGGCGATCCCTTCTCGGTTCTACCGATCATGTCCGCGGAACGCGTGAAACGCGGAACGCAATTGTGCAACGACCTGGCGCTGGACCTGCAGACCGTGGACGTGGGGATTGAAACGCCGGGCATCGTGGACCTCTACAATTCCGTGGACGATCTGCACCGGCGGCTGGCCACACTCCTGAAACGCCACCCGTGATGCGAATTTTATCCGGCGGGAATTTACTGCTAGGTGAGCGCGCCTTTATTTTCCAGGGGCTTCGCGGCGAGTTCTAAGATTGGCGGGAATGACGCCGGGGCAATCAGCGCGAGTTCCGCGGGGCGGATTTTTCCGAGCAGCGCTTTGCAAAGTATTTCCATTGCGGGAGTGGTGTTCGGCGGCACCACCACGGTGGCGGTGAGAATCGCGCTGCGCACGTGCTTTTTTCCGGAGTTGGGCAGCCCGTCGCAACCCAGGTAAGCCAGACTCATCCACTTGTCACGCGCCGTTTCGCTGGATTGTTCCTGCAAGGCTTTGCGCGCGCCGAGCGCCATGGCGTCATTCTGCGCGATCACCGCGTCAATGGGCACTTTGTCCGAAGTGGAAAGGCGCAGCCAGGAGCAGACCGCGTGGTAGGCGCTCTCTTCGGTCCATTGGCCTTTCATGGCGATCAATTTCACCGTGCGCGGAATGGTTTCCTGCATGCCGATGCGGCGTTGCGAGGCTGCGGAGGTGTCCGCGGGACCTTGTATATAGAGCGCGGTGCCGCCGCGTGGGAGCAGCGCGGCAACGTGGCGTCCCTGGATGCGACCTATTTCGAGGTGATCGGAGCTGACGCAGAAGACGGGAACGGAGCTGGCCTGGCGCAGGTCGCGGAGATAGTCGGCCTGGCGGTTGAGGAGCACCCAGGCGATGCCGGCGGAGGTGGCGGCGCGCGCCACGTGCGGCAAGCCGGTGCCGCTGACTGGTTCCATGATGATGGCGCTGGGATGCTTGGCGGCGTCGCCTTGAATAATATTGAGGAGTTGCTGGCTTTGCTGGATCGAGTCGTTGCCAGCGTAAACGACTTCCAGGGCGACGCCCAGGCGCGTGGCAGTTTCCTGCGCGGCGCGGGCTTGTTCGCGCTGGAAGTCATTGTCGTCGGTGATCAACGACAGCAGGAAATTGAGTTTGGCCATTGCCGGCAATCCCAAGGTTGCCCGAGACGTAGATGCAGGGCAGCAATACAGTTCCAAAATAACGCGGAGGGAGCGGGGGGGAAATAAAGATTCGTTGGAAGTGCCTATCTAGGAATTTACCGACGCGGCACAGGGAGGAGGTGGAGAGGCAAGGAGCGGGGAGAGAGGAGCGGGCTTGGCGCGCGCAGGGGTATTTCTGACGCTCGCGCGGCGCGCTCGTTTTGTGCCGCGCCTGCGGCGCTAGTTTGGAGAATGTTGCTGGGTCGGGCGCGGGTACACGAATCGCTGTATTGTTCGGTGGACTACAATATTTGTGGCGCTTTCCTTTCAGGAGAAAGACCGTGAGCATTGGTGCGGCGTTTGCGCGGCAGTCGGGATCGGGCAAGCCAAAAACGATTTTAATTGCGGATGACAATGAGCGCGTGCGCGCGGTGATGCGCCGGTCGCTGGAGCACGGAACAGACTTCAAAATTTGCGAGGCGATTGACGGGGACGATGCGGTGGCAAAAGCCAAGGAGCTGGCTCCGGACCTGGTGATTTTGGATGTGAGGATGCCGGGGCTGAATGGGATCGAAGTGGCGGGAATCCTGAGATACGCGCTGCCAAAAATCCGGATCGTATTTATGACGATGTACGCGGAGGATCTTTCCGAAGGTGTGACGTCTGTGTTTCAAGTGGATGCGGTGCTTTCCAAGTCCAGCGGACTGGCCCAGGTGGTAGAAAACGTGGAAAGTTTGCTGGTTGAGCCGGTGAGCTGAATTCTTCCGGAGTTCCGCGCAATCGCCGCCGTTTTTGCGGTGGTGCGTCTTGACACTCCGCGGAGCGAACCTTTAGCATCAATGATTGGTTCGGGCCGGTTTAGCTCAGAGGTAGAGCGAGGGTCTCATAATCCCTAGGTCGTGGGTTCGAGTCCCACAGCCGGCACCATTGATTTTTGTGTGGTTTTGGCGCGTGCTAGCGCGTTGATTGGGGTGGTTCTCCTGGTAATGCAATCCCGAAGATTCGCGGTGGGTGCGGGTGTGCGCGGTCCAGAGGCGGGCGAGGCGAGCCGTGCGCCTGCGATCGGGGCGAAATGCGAGCGGTGGTGCGGACATGGGGCGCAGCCCTTCGATTCGGCACTGCCGAATCTCAGGATGAATCGCGCTGCAGCGCGATTCACGAGCGGCGCCCCAACGGAAGCGGGATCTAGGCGAGAGGAGCGATTGAGACGAGTGGCGTGACCGAGACGGGCACGGCATGCCGTGCCCCTACGGCTGCGCGTTTTGTTTGGCGGAATTTGCTATGGCTGCTGCGCGAGTGGCGTCGGCGGGATGTGCTCTTCGAGGTAGCGCAGCAGGAGGGAGTAGAGGTGGAGCGTGGTGTTTGGGCCTTCGTTTATGGCGTGGGTACGGTTGGGGTATTCCATGAAGTCTATGGGCTTGTCGAGTTCGATCAGGCGGTTTAGCAGGAGTTCGCTGCCGGAGTAGTGGACGTTGTCATCGCCGGAACCGTGGACTAGCAGGAGGTGGCCCTTCAGGCCCGCGGCGAAATTTATGGCGGAGCTCGAGCGATAGCCTTCGACATTTTGCAGCGGGAGACCCATGTAACGTTCCTGGTAGATGGTGTCGTAGAGGCGGAGGTCGGGGACGGGAGCGACCGCCATGCCTACCTTATATAGGTCGGGGGAGCGAAACATCAGATTCAGGGTGCTGCTGCCGCCGCCGCTCCAGCCCCAGAGGGCGACGCGGGCGGAGTCGGCGTAGGGATGGGATTGCAGGAAAACTTTTAGCGCGGCGGATTGGTCCTTGACGATGACGGGATGGATCGCGCCGTAAATTATTTTGCGCCAGGCGCGGCCTTTGGGAGCGGGAGTGCCGCGATTATCAAAGCTGACGACGATGTAGCCGGCATCGGCCACGATGCGGTGGAAATCGAAATTCCAGTCGGCCCATTCGTCTTCGACGGTCTGCGCGGCGGGCTCGCCATAAACGTACACGAGCACGGGATATTTTTTGGCGGGATCGAAATGCGGGGGCTTGAGCATCCAGGCGTCGAGAGTGACGCCTTCGCCGATGTCCACTTTGAAGAACTCGGTGGGCGTGGTGAGTAAGGCAGCGGCGTTAGCGCGGAGTTCGTGGTTATCTTCGAGGACGCGGGCGCTTTTGTGCGACGGGAGCTCGACTAGATCGGTGACGGGCGTGACGTCTGCGCGGGAATAGATGTGAAAGGCCCAGCGAGCGTCTGGGGAAATATCGTACACGTGGGTGCCGGGAGCTGCGGCGGGGCTGACGCGTTCGGGGGCGACGATGGGAGCAGGATTCAGCGGCGCCCTGTAAAGATAGCGCTGCGTGGCGTTTTCGGGCGAGGCGATGAAGTAGAACGAGCCGTTTTTCTCGTCCACGCCGGCGATGCTGGTGACGTCATAGGCGCCGGGCGTGAGCACATGGACGCTCTTGCCGTCGCGCGAAACACGGTAAACGTGGCGCCAGCCGTCGCGTTCGCTTAACCACAGAAATGCCTCCCCGTTGTGAATCCACTTGATTTCGTCGTTCACGTCCACCCAGGCGGGATCCTGATCGCGGAAAATTTGCTGGACGGCGCCGGTGGAAGCATCGGCTAGGAGGACGTCATTTGCATTTTGCAGGCGATTGAGATGCTCGATGACCAGATCGTTCGCGGCCGGGTTCGCGCCGGTGCCGGGGGCAGGGGCCCATTCCATGCGGGCGATGTAGTTGTCGCGCGGATCGCCGGGGACGGCCATCCAGCGGGTTTCGCCGCCCGCGGCGGAGACGACGCCGACGCGCACGGAGGAATTGGTGGTACCGGGAATCGGGTAAGGAATATTGAGGACGGAGGGATAGACGCCGAGTCCGGGATAGGGAAAGCCGGTGACGATTTCCTTGGGCGCGCCGAGATTGTAGATGAGTTTGAAAATTCCGACATTGCTGGTATCGAATTGCCAGTAGGCGATGCGGCGGCTGTCAGGACTCCAGCGAAAAGCGTCGCGGACATCGAGTTCTTCTTCGTAAACCCAGTCGGAGGTGCCGTTAATGATGGTGGCGGAGCCGTCGGTGGTGAGCTGCGAGATTTTTCCGGTGGCGAGATTTTCCGCGTAAATATTGTTGGCGCGGACGTAAGCGACTTGCGCGCCATCGGGCGAGAATTTCGCGAACATCAGAGAGGAAGAAGGAGCGTCGGGACCCCCGAGTTTGCGGAGGGTTTTTGCGCGGAGGTCGAGAACCCAGTAGTCGCCGCGAGTGTTGCGGCGCCAGACTTGTTCGGTATTGGTGTAGAGGAGGAGCTTGGACTTGTCGCTGGACAGGAAGAAGTTTTCGAAATCGAGCGGAGACTTTTCGTTGGTTGGAATCAATTGCGACGCGGAAACCAGAACTTCGCGCTTTCCGGTGGCGGTTTCGACGCGGACGATGTCGCGCGCGTCTTTGACGGCGGCGGAGGGTTCGACGGTGGTGTAGAAGGAGCCGTCATCCATCCAGCGGGCGGGGCCGAAATATTTCACCTCGAAATCCGGCGAGGCGTACATGCGATGGAGGAGCTGGTCAGAGGCCGGGGAAATTTGGGCCTGCAGCGGGGCGGCCGGGAGGAAGGCCGCGGCAGCGCAGAGCGCGAGGATGAGTTTCAGGATACGGCGACGCGTGTTACGAGCATAAAATTCAGGTGAGGCCGACAAATTACGATTCATCGCAGTCTCCCGCGCGGTGTGGAGCGAACGCCGCCTTGGCGCTGGATTGTTCGCTCGTAGAATTTGACTCGCTATTTGCTGAAATGGCTTGCTTCGATCTTCCGGCCGTTCTGCGGCTGAACGGGGCGAGCGTTGTCCGGATAGAGGCGCGCGAAGGCGGCGATTTGCGCGGGTGAGGCTTCGATGGGAGTTTTCAGGACGAGCCAGCGGACGCCTTCGCCGCAAGGCGGGATGGTGAGCGAGCCGTCGAAGACGTAATAATTCTGGTTGGCCGGCAGAAAATCAGCAGCGTTGAAAACGAGCTTCTTGTGTTCGACTTCCTTGCCGACTTCGTGCGGGATGTAATTCCAGAGCTGGCCGATCAGCGGATTTTCATTGCCGCTCTTGATGAAGATAGCGACTACCGCGGTGCGCGCAGCGGCGGCATTGCGGTGGACGAGGTGCAACTCCATATCGTATTTTTGACCATTGATTTCGTTTTCGCTCGGGTGATGGAAATGAAATTGGATCAGGGGAAGCGCGATGCCGTTGATGGAAATGCTGCTGCCGGGAGCGTAATTGATCTGCACGGTGTAGCCGTTATTGATGATTTTCAGGGGCGAAAGCTGGTAATCGAAATGGATGGGAGCGAGTTCGGATTCCTGAGCGTCCTGGATATTGAGGGGAGACTGGCGCGTGCCGGATTTGCAGGTAGCGAAATCGGGAGAGAGATCGCCCCAGTGGTCGGGGCCGTCATCGCCGGAATAGCCCCAGCGCGGGGCTTGCGACGCCGGCGCCTGAGCGATGGCGGGATGCGCGCTGATGAGGAGAGCGGCGGCGATGGAGAGTGAGAGCGCGAATTTGGTGATGCGAGTGGTCAATGCTGAGCTCTCCTTCGCGAAGAAGGAAGCGTAGCATCTCACTTTGCGGGGGAATCTACAATATGGGGAGCGATTGCGCTGGAGCCGAGTGCGAAGCGAGGTTCCTGCCTGCGGCAGACAGACCGATGACAACGCGCGTGCACAGGAAGCGCGGCAGTTTGCGAATCGTATTTGCGGAGGTTGACCGGAGGCGCTACTGGGAGCAGAGTTAGATTTTCTCTGGAGGGACGAAGATGGCGACGAAGTGCAGTCATTTGGACCAAATCAAGAAGGTGCAGCCGAGTTCGAAGGGTTGCGAGGAATGCTTGAAGATGGGCGACACCTGGGTGCATCTGCGGGAATGCCTTTTCTGCGGAAACGTCGCGTGCTGCGATTCTTCCAAGAACAAGCACGCCACGAAACATTTTCACGCGACGCATCATGCGATTATGCGGTCGTTCGAGCCGGGGGAAGATTGGAGATGGTGCTACGTGGACGAGATCATGGTGTGAGAGAGGGACCGGATCGCAGATATTCGGCCGAAACCGACGACAGGCTTCCGGGGCTAAAGAGTCTGTAGGAGACATGCAGAGGCTGAGCGAAAAGCAGATCCCTCGCTGCGCTCGGGATGACACTCGCGTTATATATTTTCGAAAATTGTAACGCTCTGTCCCGACGAGCACCTGCGACGTCACACAGACTCTGAAGCCCGGCGCTTCCGGGCACGTTCGTGAGTAAAACCAAGGATAAATGATGAGGAGAACGCTGGGGGCGGCGTGCTTGTGGGTGGTTTTTTTGTGCGGCGGCAGCGCTGCGCAGGGACAAGCGGTGGCGCGGGCGCTCTGGCCATCGCCGGCAATGAGCGCGCGGGGCGAAGAGGGCGCGCAGCAATTTGCTGATTTTGGAGATTTCAAACTGCAGAGTGGAGCGGTGATCCACGATTTCCGATTGGGTTACCGGACTTTGGGCGAGTTGAACGCTGGAAAATCGAATGCGATTCTGTGGCCCACATGGCTGGGCGGAAAGTCGCAGGGACTGCTGCAATTCGCGCGGCCGGGGAATGTGGCGGACAGCACGAAATATTTCGTGGTGCTGGTGGACTCGATCGGGGACGGCGTTTCGAGTTCGCCATCAAACAGCAAGACGCAAGCGCGATTGAAATTTCCGGAATTCACGATCCGGGACATGGTGGACGCGGAGCGCCGGCTGGCGGTGGAGAGGCTGGGGCTGAGGCATCTGCACGCGGTGGTGGGCGTTTCGATGGGAGGGATGCAAGCGTTCGAGTGGGCCGTGGCGTATCCGGATTTCATGGACGTGGCGATTCCGATCATGGGCTCGCCGCAGTCAACCGCGTACGACAAACTGCTGTGGACGGCGCAGATTGACGCGCTGGAGCTGGATCCGGAGTGGCGCGACGGCAACGGGACAAAGCCGATGGCGGGCGGATTTGGCGTGTTCAGCGAGATTGGTTCAATGGCGAATAGTTCCCCGGCATTTCGCGTGGCGCAGACCACGCCGGGGGAGTTTGCGGCTTTTTTGGCTGAGACGCGCCGCTCGGAAACGTCGGACGCGGGCGGGGCTTGCGACGTGATCCGGCAGAGGCAGGCGATCATGGCTTTGGATGTGGCGGGGGAGTTTGGGGTGACATTGGAGCAGGCCGCGCGGCGCGTGCGCGCGAAGTTGTTGGTGATTATTTCGCCGGAGGATCATACGGTGAATCCTGGTCCGGCGCTGGCTTTTGCCGGCGCGATTGGCGCGCCCGTCGTGACATTGGATTCGGCTTGCGGGCATAACAGCCCGTCGTGTATTTCGGTGGGACCGATCGCGGCGAAGTTTTTGGAGGCGCCGGGGTCGGTGGAGAGCATGATTTTGCATTAGGGGACGGGGCCCAGGACAGCTTGCCGAAGGTTTCGGGGGCGGGTCTGAGACCCGCCCCTACGGAAAAACTGGGACGGAGATGGGGTGGTTGGACGATCGCAAGGGTATCGAAGAACAAACCAAAAGGTGGGATAGAGTGCGATTTGCGCTGGCGTGGGTGTCGCGCCTACGGCGCTTGGAATTTTTTCCGCGACGTTCCCAGCGTTGGGCTAACTTCTGCCGCGCCTCCCTTCGATCCCGCCGCAGGCGGGCCCTCAGGGCAAGCCGGCGGTGGTTCGCAGAGGGCGAGCGGTGCGGTAGGAATCGGCGGGACGAGGCAAGGGGGAAACGTCCGACGTCAACGATTACAGCGCGGCGAGGCGCGCCTCGCCGAAGAGAAAGCGGCGGCTCGCCGCCGCACTCCATGTAGTTGGTTGCCGGCCGCAAATGGGGAATGGCCCCCGGATTGGCGTGACGCGAGAGAGGGCGGGTCCCGCGAGAACATCCGGGACGCAGAAAATGCGTCTGAGAGCCGCGCCTAGGGGCATGGCCATTTGAAATTGCGCGCACGGACTGCTGACGCGGTGTGTGCCAGGTTGTTGCGCTGCGATGCGCTGGGTTAGATTGTCTTCCGCATGAAATCCGAGACATTGGTGATTGTGAATCCGTCTTCCGGCGGAGGGTGGGCTTTGCGGGCGGAGCCTGCGGTGCGGAGTTTGCTTGCGGAGCGCGGATGTCGCGCGGAATTCGTGCATTCGCAGAGTGCGGAAGATATTCGTTTGCTGGCGGCGGGGGCGGCGGCGCGAGGATTTCGTTCCGTGGTGGCGCTGGGCGGGGATGGGGCGTTTCATCATTTGATTGAGGGCGTGCGCGGGACGGAGGCGGTGGCGGGATTTTTCCCTGCCGGAAGCGGGAACGATATTGCACGAGCGCTGGGGATTCCCTGCGATCCGGTGAGGGCGGCCGATGCGTTTTTGCGGGGGCGGCCGCGCGCGGTGGATTTAGTGCGCGTGCGATTCAGCGATGGGAGCGTGGCGCATTATATCGGCGCGGGCGGGATGGGGTTGGACGCGGAAGCGGCGCATCTGGCGAACACGCGATTCAAAAAGTGGCCGGGAGTGACGCGTTATATGGCCGGGATGTTCACGATATTTTTTCGGGGGGCGTTGCTGAATTTGTCGGCGGAGATGGACGGGATGAGGTGGTCCGGGCCGGCGCTATTTGCGGCGGTGGCGAATTCATCGAGCTATGGTTCGGGGGTGCGCATCGCGCCGAATGCTCGAATGGATGATGGTTTGCTGGAAGTGGTGATTGTGGGCGAGGTGAGTTTGCTGCGTTTGGTGGAGGCGCTGCCGGTGGTGCTGACTTCGGGCGAGCTGCGGGGGTTTCCGGAGGTGCGGCGATATTCTTGCAGACGGGCTTTTTTGCGCGCGGATCGGGAGGCGATGGTGCACGGGGATGGGGAGGAATTGGGGGTTTCGCCGGCGGAGTTTGAGGTGATGGCCGGGGCGGTGCTGGTGATGGCTTAGTTCAACGGCACCACAGATGAACACTGATTGGTTACACTTGTTTAGGCGCTTTTTTTCTTGTTGAGTTTCAGGACTACTTCGATGTCGCGGCGGCTGTCGAAGCTGGAGATTGTGCGGGTTGAACTTGTGAGGCCGTCGTGCTCGGCGTGGAGTTCATAATCCACGTTGGGATCGAGGCCACTGAAGCGGTAGTTGCCGGAGTCGTCGGCGATATAGGTTTTTACGGATTGCGACTTCACGTTTTTGAGGTAAACCACGCTGGAGGGGACGGGGTTTTCGTCCTTATCAATCACGCTGCCGTGCAGCGTCTTCAATTGCGCTTCCGCTTTTTTCTGGGCTTTGGATTCTTCCTGGCTGCGTGCCGGAATTACCACGAAAAAAATCAAAAATAAGGCTGCTAGAATCTTGGGGAGTTGGCGGGTCTTCACGGGGTCCTATTCTTTCCAGCGCTTGGGCTGGAATGGCAAAGCGTGCGGCCGTTTCTACAGGGGAGTCAAGAGCGACGGCCCGAGTTGCGGCACAACAATTCTAAGATGATGCAGCAAGGAGAAAAGATGCGAGCCTGAAGGCGAGGCGAGAACTATTCGGCCTCCTCTTCTTCCTCCTCGTCTTCTTCCTTGGCGGCGACGGAATCTTCTTCGTCGTCGTCTTCCTCTTCGTCCTCATCTTCGGAGATGACGATCAGGTGCACGGGATGAGTTTGCGTCACTTCCAGCTCGACGTCGCACTCCGGGCAGCTGAGAATTTCGCCTTCTTCGACTTCATCTTCGTCGAGGTCTATTTCGGTATCGCATTCGGGACATCGGGTCACGGTGTTTCTCTCCTTCCTGAGTGTACGACCACTGGCGGGTTATTATATACCGCCACTGTCAAGCAAAGGCGAGAGGGGATGTGTAAAGGTGACGGGCCAAAGAGAGTATCCGGAGCGGCCGCTGGTGGGGGTGGGCGGCGTGGTGATTGTGGAGGGGCGGACGCTGCTGATCCGGCGAGGCTCGGCGCCGTTGAAGGGAGAATGGTCCATACCGGGCGGGATGCTGGAATTGGGCGAGACCTTGGACCAGGGCGTGCGGCGGGAATTGGCGGAGGAGACGGGACTCGATGTGCGGGTGGGAGATTTGATCGAGGTGTTCGAGCGGGTTTTTATGGATGACGATGGAAGGACGCGGTACCACTTCGTGATTCTGGATTATTTGTGCGAGGCGGTGAGCGGAGAAGCGCGCGCGGGGAGCGACGTGACGGATGTGGCGTGGGCGCGCGAGGAGGAGTTGGTGAAGTATTCGTTGACGCCGACGGCTACGCGGGTGATCAAGAGGGCGTTTGAGATGTGGAGGTCGCGAGAAGCAAAAACGCCACGGAGGCTCGGAGACACTCCGGATTGATTGGGTGACCGCTGCGATTTCTACTTTTTTCTTTTTGCTTGCATACGGCTTGCTGTGGGCTGGTACTCGCCGGCTGGTTTGCCTGTTTCTTATTTTCTCTGTGGCTCTGCGCCTCTGCGGTGGATTTCAGCTGGCGGCGGCTTCGGGGAGGCGGCCGTAGCGGCGTTCGCGACCGCGAAAATCTTCTACTGCGCCGGCGAGGTCGGCGGCTTCGAATTCGGGCCACATGCGCGGGGTGAAAAGGAGTTCGGCATAGGCGCATTCCCAGAGCATGAAATCGCTGAGGCGGCGATCGCCGCCGGTGCGGATGAGCAGGTCCACGTCGAGGGCGGGGCCGCTGGAGTGGGTGACTTCGCCGAGGCGTTTCGCGAATTCGCGCTGGGAGACTTCGAGACTGGAAACCATCCAGCAGGCGGCGCGGAGGATGGCGTCGCGCGCGGAATAATCCACGGCGATGCGCAATTCGAGAGCGCGGCCGGCGGCGGTGAGACGTTCCGCGGAATCGATAGCGGCAGCGAGAGACGGCGGAATGCGGTCGCGGCGGCCGATGACGCGCAGGCGGACGCCTTCGGCGGCGCATCCGGCGGCTTCGGCGCGGAAATATTCTTCGAGCAGGCCGAGCAGAGCGGAAACTTCGCTGAGGGGACGGCCCCAATTATCGGAGGAGAACGCATAGAGAGTGAGCGTGCCGATGCCGAGGCCGGGTGCGGCGCGCACGATGCGGCGAACGGCTTCAACGCCAGCGCGATGTCCTTCGGAGCGGGCGAGACCGCGGGCGGAGGCCCAGCGGCCATTGCCATCGAGGAGGATGGCGACATGCAGCTGGGGTTGCGACTGCGATTGCGGAACGATTTTCAAAGTACTTTTGTTCATAGAGTATCCGGGCAAAATTTTTTGAAGGTCAGGCCTCGCGGGTGTCGCGAATCAGAGCTTCCATGTGGTCGAGATATTTTTCCAGGGCGCGGCGGCCGGCAGCCGTGAGGCGATATTCGGTTTTGGGCATGCGTCCGGCGAAGGATTTGGTGCAGCCGAGATAGCCGGCGTCTTCCAGTTTGCGCGCGTGGACGCTGAGGTTGCCGTCGGTGGCGCGGAGCAGCTCTTTCAGCTCGTTAAAGGTGAGCGATTCGTTCACGGCGAGCGCGCTGACGATCGCCAGACGCGTGCGTTCGTGAATCAGACGATCGAGATTGGTGGCCGAACTTTCCGGCTGGCGCGCGGCTGGTGAATTTCGCTTGGCGCGCTCGTCGCCGTCCGAGTGCTCGCGGCGATATGCTGATGGTTTACCCGCCATATTTCCTCGCAATTACGCCCCCAAAAATAATGTGTAAGCCGCCAAAGCCTGCCGCCAGGAAGGCATTGCCCCAATTCCAGGGGCAGAACATTGCGACGGTTCCCAGGACCATGAAGCAGAGCCCCATCAAGGGAACGATGCGAATGGAAAACGCGCCGCCGGTGACGACTCCTGTGCCGTAGAGCAAGAGCCACTGGCCGGGGATGGGGCCGATTTCACTGGTGCGGAGATGCAGGATGGTGAGCAGCGCCCCCACGAAGAGAGGCGGCGCGAAGCTATAAACGAAGCGGCGGCCCGGGCCGCTGAACAGAGCGGTGCCGGCGCGGCGCGCTTTGGAGTAGGTAGTCCAACCGGCGATGCCAATGGCGATGAAGGCTTCCGCAACCCAGGTCAAAAGCCACGCGAGCGGAGTGGTTTGCAATGAGGCGATGGCGGCGGCGCCCAGCGCGGTGATGCCCATGGCGACTCCGCCGAGTCCCGGGACGGCGGTGAAGGAAGCGGCACGCTCCATGGTTTCGCGGATGAAGCGGAGATTGTCACGAGCGTGATCGTCAATGGCAACGGGAGAATTGCGAGAGCGGAGGGGTTCAGGAAGCGCCATGATACTAAGGATAGCAAAGGGCGGGGTTCTGTCAAGTACTTTGTTTCATAAAGCATAGTGCGGCTTGTTGGGCCTCGACGGCAAGACTATGCTGGGGCCGGCAGGAATTTGGACAGGAGGAATGAGAAATGAAGCGACTGGTGATTTTACTGACATTCGCGGTGTGTCTGCCCTTGGCGGCAACCGCACAGCAGAGCGCAGCACAACCGGCGGCAGCGGCGCCGGCACAAACAGAGGCGAACCCGGTATCGAGCGCGGTGCGCAGCAGCCTGGAGCGGAATTCGAAAAATATTCAGGCGGCCGTGGAGGAAATGCCCGCGGACAAGTTCGGCTACAAGCCGACGCCCGAACAGATTACCTTTGGTCACTTGGTGGTGCACATGACGATGTCTAATTTCCATCTGTGTTCGACGATCTCCGGAATGGGAATGCCGAAGATGGATGAACTGAAGGAAACGGATTCCAAGGAGAAGCTGGCGGGAATGCTGAAGTCGTCGTTTGATTTCTGCACCGAGGCGCTGGCGAAGGTGGATGATTCGAAACTGGGCGAGGTGGTTTTTACGCGCGGCAGCATGAGTTTCACGCGCGCGGGGGCGATGATTGCGCTGACGAATGATTTCGCAGATCACTATGGCGGAGCGGCGATGTATTTGCGGTTGAACGGGTTGTTGCCGCCCACGGCGCAGCCGCACAAGGATTGATTGAAAGTTTCTCGCGGCCGGATGGATGAAGGCGCGCTGAAGTGTTATGGTACGCGCCATCTTGAGTGCCGCAAATTCCAGCCTTTTAGCGGCCGCGGGAGCGGCGATTCAAAGACATAGCGCCGCACTGCGCAAAGAGCTTGGTTTCCGGGACCTGATTTTCGCGCAAATTCTGGCGGTGATGGTGCCGGATTTTTTCGGGACGGCGGTGAAAGCCGGGCCGTCGCACGTGGTGCTGTGGCTGCTGGCGATTCTTCTGTTTTTCATTCCGCAGGCGTTGCTCGTCGCGCATTTAAACCGGCTGATGCCCCTGGAAGGCGGGTTGTATGAGTGGGCGCGGATCGCGTTCGGCGATCGCGTGGGATTTCTGGTGGCATGGAATTTATGGCTCTTCGGAACGCTGTACACCGCCGTGATCGGATTGATCGCGACAACATTCGTGGGTTACGCGGTGGGCGGGCGTTTGGCGCAAGTGGGCTCGAGCGGACCGTGGATTCTCTTTGCTTCCGCGGCTTTCGTGATCACGCTGGCGCTGATCGCGCGGCTGGGGTTGGGCGTCGGCAAGTGGGTGAACAATTTCGGAGCGGTGTGCATTCTGGTGACTTTGGGCGTGCTGGTGGTGATGCCGTTTGCGACGGTTTGGCGCGGGACGCTGCCTGAATATCATCCACTGCGGCTGGTGGCGCCGCCGCTGACGTTATTCAGCCTGAGCGTTTTCGGCAAAATGACGTTTGGGGCGCTGACCAGCCTGGAATACGTGGCGATTTTTGCCGGGGAATCGCGGGATCCGGCGCGAAATTATGCACGGTCCATGAGCGTGGCCGCGCCGGTGATCGCGCTGCTGTACGTGCTGGGAACGAGCGCGATCCTGGCGTTCGTCGCGCCGGATGCCGTGGACGTGATTGGGCCAATTCCGCAGGCGCTGAGCCTCGGAGGCGCGGCTTTTGGCGCGGCGAAATGGATCGCGCCGGTGGCGATCCTGTTGCTGCTGGCCAATTATTTTGGGAGCTTCAGCCTGAATTTTGGGGCGAACACGCGGCTTCCGATGGTAGCGGGATGGGATCATTTGCTGCCGGGATGGTTCACGCGGCTGCATCCGAAATACAAGACGCCGGTGAATTCGATTCTTTTCGTGGGAGCGGTGGCGTTGGCGGCGGCTATCGGGGCATTGATCGGAGTGGGAGCGGAAGAAGCTTACGAGCTTTTGCTGACGTGGAGTTTTACGTTTTACGGGCTGGCGTACGTGGCGATGTTCGCGATTCCGCTGCTGGCGCGCAAGGAGCGCGGATTGCGGCCGCGCTGGTGGCTGCGGGCGGCGTCGGCGAGCGGATTATTGGTGACGCTGCTTTTTGTGGCGCTAGCGGTGCTGCCGATCATCACGGTGCGGAGCCACTGGATGTATTCGCTGAAGACGATCGGCGTGGTGGCGGGCGCGAACGCTTTGGGATTTCTGGTGTATCGCGCGGGGAGCCGGCGCCATCAAGCGGATTTGCGCACGGGGTAACGGCCGAGGAGCCAGTTCCAGCGGATGTAGATTAGATCGCCGAACATGATCAGGCTATCGCGGATGACGTGAACCTTGGTGGCGGGGTCGTGGGCCCAGCGGACGGGGACTTCCGCGGTGCGGAGGCCGTGACGTTTGGCGAGGAAAAGGACTTCGGGGTCGAAGCCGAAGCCTTCGATGCGTTGCTGTTCGAAGACGACGCGCGAAGGCCCGCGGCGGAAGATTTTGAATCCGCACTGGGTGTCCTGGAACGTCAGACCGGTGAATAAGCGGACGAAACCATTGAAAATAATTCCGGCGAGCTCGCGGAGGCGGGATTGGTGGATGGAGATGAGCGAGCGGTCGAGCGCGCGGGAGCCGATGGCGACATCGTGGCCGGCGGCGAGCGCGGCGAGGAGCTTCGAGATTTCCTCGATCGGAGAAGAAAGGTCCGCATCGGTGAAAAGAGCGATGCGGCCGCGCGCTTCGAGCATGCCGTGGCGAACGCTGTAACCTTTGCCGCGATTATCGCCATTGGAAACCAGGCGCAGGAAAGGCATTTGGCGGGACCATTCTTCGGCGATGCGCGCGGTGCCGTCTTGCGAGCCGTCGTCCACGATAATGATTTCGAGCTGATCGAGCGAGAAGTGCGGCGGCAATTCGGGGAGCACAGGACGTGCGGAAAAATATTC
The DNA here is from genome assembly GCA_963804655.1 of uncultured Acidobacteriota bacterium. GTDB lineage: Bacteria > Acidobacteriota > Terriglobia > Acidiferrales > UBA7541 > Palsa-295. The sequence continues at coordinate 61,228 of CAWDRE010000013.1, forward strand.
GCGAATGCGCGCGAGAGTGCGCGGAAGGCGAGGCTCTTCGTTGTAGGCCGGAATGACGATGGAAAGTTCGGGCGCAGGACCGTTCATTCGCGCGGGATTCCTGGGTTGGGCTGCGGAGAGGCGGCCGGCCAGCCGTGGCGTCCCAGCAAGGGGACGAAGCGGCAGATGAAAAGCGATTCCTGTTTGATGATGCCGTGGCGTTTGGTGACGCGCAGCAGATCCTGCTGCTCGGCGGTGCCGACAGGAATCACCAGACGGCCGCCTTCGGCGAGTTGTGCGGCGAGCGGAGAAGGTATGGCGGGAGCGGCAGCGGAAACGATGATGGCGTCGTAGGGCGCCGTGGCGGGCCAGCCGAGCGAGCCATCGCCCTCTTCGACGCGGACGTTGGAGTAGCCGAGGCGAGCGAGACGTTTGCGGCAGGCGCTAGCAAGTTCAGATAGTAGTTCCACCACCACGATTTCATCCGCGAGCAGAGAGAGCACGGCGGCTTGATAGCCGGAGCCAGCGCCGATTTCCAGGACGCGTTCGGAGCCAGAGAGCAAGGCCGCGTCGGCCATCGCGGCGACCATGAAGGGCTGCGAAATGGTTTGCCCGCCGCCGATGGGAAGCGGCTCATCGGAATACGCGGATGCTGCGGATTCGGGGGGCACAAATTCGTGGCGCGGGACGGTGGACATGGCCTCCAGGACGCTTGGCGATTGAACGCCGCGAGCGCGAATTTGCCGCGCGACCATTTCGTGGCGGGCCGCGGCGAAATCGTCGGCGGTTGCGCTGAGGGTGAGATTCTGTTTCACGTTCATCGGTGCTGCGCCTTGTGGATGGGCGATTGCTTGAATGTGAAAGTTATCACAGCCGCGAGCGGCGTTGCTACCCTGGCGGGCGGGGCCGCAGGGGCCAGACGCGCGCTAAGCGTGCTGGCGCGGCGGACGATCGCCGGTACGGCATGAATTTTGGAGGTTCGGTTAAATTTGGGGCGGAATTGCATCTATCGGCTGCGTTCGATACGATGACTAGATTCGCCTGTCGGGCAGAAGCGACATGGGGACCGGCACTCGAACAACAGGAGAGAGATGCAATGAAGCTACGAGCCATTCTAATCGCCGCCCTGCTGAGCACGGCGGGGCCGGCCCTGGCGCAGACTTCCGCGCCCGCAGCGGCACCAGCGCCGCAACATATGCCGGGGACTCCGGCACAGCCGGGGCAGAAAAGCGCGGATGCCGGTACCGCAGCGGCTTTGGACAAGATTGATCCCGCGAAGGAAGCGGCGATCCGGAAATTGATCGAGATTACGGAAGTTTCCAAGATAGGCGACAACATTTCGACCGCGTTGACCAACCAAGTGCGCAACGTGATGGGCCGCGCGATCCCGGCGGAGCAATTGCCGAAATTCATGGACACGTTCACGCAGAAATTCACGGCGAGCGCGCCATCGAGCGCGGTGACTGACGCCGTGGTGACGGTGTATGCCAAGCACCTTTCGCTGGAGGACGTGCAAGAGCTGATCAAGTTCTACGAATCGCCGCTGGGGCAGCGGATGGTGAAGACGCTGCCGGAAGTGTCTCAGGAATCGGAACAGGCCGGTGCGAAGATTGACCAGAAGGCGGCGATTGACACGCTGCGCAGCATGTCCGAGGACTATCCGCAACTGAAGCAGATGCTGCCGCCGGAGAATCCGGGTGCCGCGCCGGCTCCGAACGCCACGCCCGCGGCGCCACCTGCGCCGGCTCCGAAGTTGGCGCCACCGCCGCAACAGTAGGCGAGCTGTGCAGAGCAGCAGGCAGGGGGTTCGCTTGCGATGGCATGAGAAAGCTGCAATGAAATCGAGGAGGCTCTTTATCGGGGGCCTCCTCGTTTTATTTTTGGGCGGGTTTGCGGGGATGCTTGCGGCGCGGGTGGCGTCGGAGCAGTCGAGCGCGATCACGGTTTCCGCCGCTATCAGTTTGAAGGATGCGCTCGACGAGATCGGGCGAGCTTACGAGGCGCGGCATCCGGCGGCGAAAGTGGCGTTCAATTACGGCGGATCGGGAACACTGCAGCGGCAGATCGAGCAGGGCGCGCCGGTGGACATATTTTTTTCAGCCGCTGAAAAGGAGATGGATGGCCTGGCGGCGCAGGGACTGATCGAGACGGAGACGCGGCGGGACATCGTGGGGAATACCCTGGTGTTGATCACGCCAGCGCCTTCGAAAATGGTGAATAGCATCGAGGATCTTACGCGGCTGTACGTGAGCCTGGTGGCTTTGGGGGAGCCGAAGACGGTGCCGGCGGGGATGTACGCGCAGCAGACGCTGGAGCACCTGGGGCTATTCGCGGCGATCGAAAAGAAAATCGTGTATGCGAAGGATGTGCGCGCGGTGCTGACGTACGTGGAGACGGGTAACGCCGACGCGGGATTCGTGTACCGCACAGACGCGCTGACTTCGCACAAGGTGCGCGTGGTGGCGACCGCAGCAGAGGATTCGCACGATCCCATCGTGTATCCGGCGGCGGCGCTGAAGAATTCGAAAAACGCGGGCGCGGCGAAGGAATTTCTGGAGTTCCTGCAAGGGCCGGAAGCGCGCGCGGTGTTTGAGAAATATGGATTCGCGTCCGCGGAAAAATCAGCCGTAAAGAACTGATCCAGCTACAATCCCTCTCGCAATGGACTGGTCTCCTCTGTGGATATCGCTGGGAACGAGCGTGACGGCGACGGCGGTGACGCTCGTCCTGGGGCTGGCCGCGGCTGCCTGGCGGGAAAATCGCGCGGGAGCCGGGGCCGCGCTGCTGGATGGAGTGTTTCTGCTGCCGCTGGTGCTGCCTCCTACCGTGGTGGGATTTTTTCTTTTGCTGCTTTTCGGACGAAACGGGCCGTTGGGAAAATTATTGCTGCGCGTGGGCGCGACGGTGGTCTTTTCGTGGCCTGCGACGGTGATTGCCGCGACGGTGGTTGCGTTTCCACTGATGTATTTGACGGCGCGGGCCGCGCTGGAGCAGGTGGACCCGCATTTGCTGCAAGCGGCGCGGACGCTGGGCGCTACGGAGTGGCGAATTTTCCGCGAGGTGGTTTTGCCGCTGGCGTGGCCGGGCGTGCTGGCGGGGACGATTCTGAGTTTTGCGCGGGCGCTGGGGGAATTTGGCGCGACTTTGATGCTGGCGGGAAATATTCCGGGGAGAACGGAAACGATTCCCATCGCGATTTATTTTGCGGTGGAAGCGAACGAGATTCGGCAGGCGCTTGGCTGGTGCGCGGTGGACGTAGGGATTTCGATTGCGCTGCTGGGAGGTCTTTATTACTGGACGCACGCGCAACGGCTGCGCCGCGCGAGCTGGGGGCAGCGCTGACGTGACGCTGGAAGTCCAAATCGAGAAGAAGCTGGCCGATTTTACGCTGGATGTATCGTTTCGCGCGCCGGCGGCGCCGCTGAGTATTCTGGGCGCGTCGGGCGCGGGGAAAACGATGCTGCTGCGCTGCATTGCGGGTCTTGAGCGGCCTGGGCGCGGGCGGATCGCGTTGAACGACCGGGTGCTTTTCGATTCCGCACGGCGGGTAAGGGTTCCGGCGCGCGAACGGCGCGTTGCGCTGCTGTTTCAAAATTACGCTTTGTTTCCGCATCGCACGGTGGCGCAGAACATCGCGTTCGGACTGCATGGTTTGGCACCGGCGGAACAGGCGGCGCGAATCGCGTCACTGGTGGCGCGAACGCATCTGGCCGGGCTCGAACAGAGGTATCCGCGCGAATTATCCGGCGGGGAGCAACAGCGTGCGGCGCTGGCGCGGGCTTTGGCGATCGAGCCGGAGGCGCTGCTGCTCGATGAACCGTTGTCGGCGCTGGATACGCATCTGCGCTCGCAAGTGGAGACGGAGCTGCAGGACACGTTCGCCGCGTACCGGCATCCGGCGTTGCTGGTGACGCACAACATGGAAGAAGCGTATCGGCTGGGCGAGCAACTCCTGGTGCTGGCGCGCGGGCGGGTGGCTGCTTTTGGAGCGAAAGAAGAGATTTTCCGGCGACCGGCGAGCGTGGTGGTGGCACAGCTTACCGGCTGCAAGAATATTTCACGGGCGCGCGCGAATGCCGACGGGACAGTGGAGGCGCTGGATTGGGGTTGCCGGTTGCGCGTGGCGGGCGCCAGGGGCGGCGGCGCGGCGAAATTTATCGGGATTCGCGCGCATCACATTGATTTTCTAGAATCGGCTGGCGATGCGGGCGCCGGAGAAAATGTTTTTCCTTGCCGGGTGGCGCGGACGTCGGAGACGCCGTTTCGGATTACCTTATTTTTGAGTTTGGATGCGGCGGGTGGCGAGGCGGGGGGACATCAGTTGCAGGCGGAGGTGTTTAAGGAGAAGTGGCAGCGGTTTCGGGAGCGGCCGTTTCCCTGGCATGTGCGGTTGGGGGCGGAGCGGGTGTTTTTAATGGAGGAGTAGTTACGACGCGCCGGAAGGCGTGGCCTGACGAAAGATCACGGGATGCATTGCTTTGTGGCGCGATTCACAAATTCAAAGGCGAAGAGCCGGCGGGCGAGTGCTACTTAGCGCGCAGGGAACTTTAATGGAAGTGCTTCACGAATTTAATGTCCAGGCCGTAGGTGCCGTTTACGTCGCGCAGGAAGACTATCGAGAGGTCGCGTTTAACGTGGTATTCGACCTGGATCAGTTGTTGTTGGTCGGACGCGGCGTTCGATGAATAGGTGATGGTGAGGTCGCGGGTGACTTGCTGCTCGATCGTGACGCGAGCGGAAGCGTTCGATTCGGTGGCGGTGCCCGCGAGGAAAGGGTCCACGCGGAAATGGCTGATGCCGAAAAGATGTTCGATGCGTCCGCCGAGGCCGCTGGAGATCGCTTCGGAGAGCAGCGCGGTGGCGCCGTAGTTCTGCCCGGCGCCGCCGGAGGAACGCAGCGCGCTTTCCTGGCCGGTGCTGCCGACGGAAAGCAGAGCGATGATGTCAGAATCCGGAAGCGGCGGGTCGGAACGATAACTGAGAGAAAGTTTGCTGGCGCGGCCGGAGAAATTGATGGTGACCTGGTACTGGCTGATGGTGGAGGTGGCTTCAATATTGAGTTCAGGATCGAGCTGGAAAGGATTGGCAAAATTCACGTCGCCGCGAGTGAGCGTGAAAGTGTTGCCGCGGAAGTTCATTTCGCCGCCAAGCAGATGAATGTGTCCGAGCAGGATGGGCCGGTCCCAAGTGCCGCGCAAATGCAGGTCGCTATCAATTTCGACTTGCGCGCCGGTCCATTCGATGCGAGCGCCGGGGCTGGTGTGAGCGGCGATATCAAACGAGAGATTCCTCATGAAGGGTGAAGTGGTGGCGGCGGTGGCAAGGTCGGAACTTGCGCCGAAGAACGAGGAGATGTCCACGCCCGGCGCAAAAAGCAGGCGTTTTAATTCCAGGGTTCCGCTGAGGACGGCGCGGTCACTGGTGCCGGAAAGTTGCAAGGTGCCGCCCATCAGCCAACTCATGCCCTGCGGATAACGGATGCGCACCTGGGAAGTCCTGGTGGTGATGTCGTAACGGACCGGGCCCACTTCGCCGTAGGTGACGCTGCCGGTCAAGGTGAGTTGGCCGCCGCCGGAATCCGCGGTGACATTCTCGAAAAGCAGGCGACTGGTATCGAAAACCAGGTCGCCGTTCAGGTGACTTAAACCCACGGGAAAATCGGAGTAGTTTGCGGAGGCATCGCGCACGGTGGCGCGTCCGGTGATGCGTGGCTTGGACATGGTGCCTTCGGCAGCGACATTGACGTTGGCATCGCCGTGCGCATTTAATTCCGGCAGCACGCCTTTGAGCAGGGCGAGATTGATCTCACCAATGACGTTGACGTGGATGGGGCGATCGCGGTCGAAGCGGGCCGAGCCACTGACCTTGAAATCGGTATCGGGGCCGTGGAGATGGGCCTGGGCGATGCGGATTTCATTGCGGCGATAGGAGAACTGTACCGGGCCATCGTTTTGCAAGCTGACGAAGAGGTAGCCGAAAGTAATGCGCGAGATGTCGGCATTCACTTCGATGGTTTCGGGCTTGCGGAGCGAGCCGTCCAGGGTGAATGTGCCGTCCACCACGCTGTGCGCGGTGAGATTTTTCAAGTGCAGCCCGGCAGTGAGCAGCGGATCGAGATCGAATTGCTGGACGGTAAGCTGGCCGGAAATATCTTCATCGCCGGACAAACCGACGGCGATCTGGCCGCGCAACTGACCGTTGGACCTTTCGGAATTGAGAGCGACGCGAAGAGTCTTGCCGTCTGAATCGAAGCGGCCGCGGAAATCGCCTTGCTGGTCCGTTCCCAGAGTGAGACTGGTGACGCGAAAATCGCCTTGCGCGGTGGGAGCGCGAACGGGACCGCTGCCGCGCAGAGCGAAATCCAGCTGGCCGCCGATGGGAAGAGCGGCTCCCTGCAGATTCTGGATTTTTTGCAGAAGGATGCCCGTGGCGGTGACGTTGAATTCCGTGGTTTGTTCCTGCGGACGGTAGAGAATGTCGCCGGTAACGCGGCCGGTTTCCCGGCGCAACATGGCGCGGTTCAGGCGAATTTCGTCGCGGGCGAAATGCAGTTCGCCGCTGAGCTCGTCGAAGCGCAGGCCTTTGGTTTCGATATCGTCGAGGGTGAAATTGGCGTCGAGAACGGGCACGGCGCTGGTGCCGCTGCCGCGAAATGTTCCGGTGAGGAAGGCCTTCACCGGATAGCTGGTGCCGAAGACGGCTTGCAGGTCCTGGCTGGGAGCACGCCTGGTTTGCGCTTCGAGCGACCAGGTATCCAGCGGGGCGAAGCTCCAATCACCATCGAATTGCATGGCGAGATCGAGAGTGACGGTGGCATCGCCGCGTTTTACGGTGGTGCCGGTGAGCTTAAAACCATCGAGCGAGTAATCGAGGTCGCCCTCGATTTCATCGAAGTGGTAGGTATCGTACTGGGCGTTGGAAGCGACGAGATGGCCGTGGAAAGTGGGCCCAGCGATGGGGCCGAGAATGCGGCCGCGGAAGTTAACGTTGCCGGCGGTGCGCGTGGGAACGGCGCCGGGTCCGCGCACGCGGTTGATGAAATCGTCCCAGTCGGTGAGGTCCTGGATTTTCAGCTGCAATTCGATCGCGGAATCCTTGGCGCCGAGCGGGCCGTCTATTTCGATTTGCGTATTGGGCGTGGTGATTTCGCTGTGCGTCAGCAACATGGTTTGTGCGTCTTCGGAATAATCGAAAACGACGCGCGCAGTGACGGGAATCATGCCGGGCGCGAGAGTGGGGGGAGGCGACCAGCGCATTTCTCCCTTGGTGCGGAAATGCTTGAAGTTGGCGGTCCAGGAATTCGCTGAATCCACATCAATGCCGCCGTCCCAGTGCAGCGTGTCCACGGGGAAATCGCCGTTATTCACGGCGGCGAGAGCGTCGGCCAGACTGGCGTGATGGAAATGCGTCTGCGTCTGGAAGGCGAGAGTTTTCAAATCCATTTCCAAGCGGCCATCGAGCGCTCCTTCCAGAGCGCGCACGGCAAGATTCTGGACGGTGAGGCGTTCTTTGGAGATTTCGTAGTCGCCCCAGGTTTCCAGATTGGTGGAGTGGAACCACTGGTAGGGCATCTTGATGTCATGTCCGTCGAAATGGCCGCTGCCCGACCAATCGCCGGAGGCATAGCGGGCCTGGCCGGAAAAATCCGCGATGAGGTCCGGAGTGAGCGGCTCGCGAAAGATGGTGCGGATGTCTTGCAGCGAAAGGTGGCCGCGATAATGGAGATTCCAGTCGGATTTTTGGAAGCTGGGAAGCTCGGCGCGCAAATTCAATTCGGAGTGCGGACCCTTCCAGGTGAAATCGTCGAGTGCAAAGGCGTTGCGATGGAGCGTGAATTTGGCGGCAACGTCAAAGCGGAAAGGGAGATCGCGTTTCAAGGCCAGGGAGACCTGCTCCCACTTGAGCGTGCCGACATAGGCGTCGCTGCCGGAAGCGGGAACGGCGTATTGCAAGAGAAAGGAAAGGTTCCGGCCTTGCATGTCGAGCGGAACGCGTTGGTCATTTATGTCGGCGGTGCCATCGCGCAATTCCAGGTGAGCGATGCGGAGATTGAAGAGCGTCTGCTGCCAGGGATTACCGGTGGCAGGACCTTGCGGCGTGGGAATGTTGCTGGTGCCATCTTTTCGAAGGCGCACGGAGATTTGCGGGCGCTGGGCGATGAGCTCGTCAATTTTAAATTGGCGGCCGAAGAACGAGAGGATGGTGATGCCGACGTCAAGGCGATCCACGTGAAACAAGGGCGGCTCATCGGCCTCTTCGAGGCCGTGCAGGGTCAGGCTATCGAGTTCGGCGTGAAGTTGCAGGATATGCAGGTGAAGTTTGCCAAGTTCAACGCGTGTTCCGGTGCGCGCCGCCAGTTCGCGCACGAGCGTTTTACGCACCCAGCGATTCACCAGGCCCGTCTGAAGAGCCACGAGCACAAGTACAGCCAGCAGGACAGCGAGAAACGCGAGGGCGGCCAAGGCACGTAACAGGAAGCGTTTCACGAGCCACTTCCCGGCGAGATGACGTCTATTTGCAGGTGCTCGCGGTTCTCGTCCATCCATTTGGTGGCGCGATCGTTAATGGCGCGCTGGATGAGGACTTCGCGGATGGTGTCGTCCACGTCGTCGAGCGGCGGCACGGGCTGATTGCGAGCTTTGAGCTGCGGGGCAAATTCATCGCGGTAATAAGCTTCGACCTGTTCGTCGGTGACCTGGGCCGAGGGACGAAAACGATAATCAATGAAACGGGAAAGATATAGCTGCTGGGCGACCATGCGGCGGACCGCGGCTTCCGACAAACCCGCTGCCGCGCAGCGCTTCTGGAATTCTTCCGGCGAAGGAAACTGCTTGACGAATTCCGCGTAGGCGCGGTCCACATCGGCTGCGGGAGGTTCGCCGTATTTCGCGGCGATGGCTTCGGTGCGGACCATCCATTGATCGGTGAGTTCGCGGAGCAGCTCGGCGCGCGATTTTGATTTTCCGTCCACCAGCATTTGAAATTGGCCGAGCTCACGGACTTCGCTTTCGGTGATGATGCCGTCTTCGATCCTGGCGGCGACGCCGTCAATCGGCTGGGCTGCTGCGTCGAAGGATGCCGGGGGCGGGGCGCCAGGGGTTGTTTGAGTTGGTGGCTGGGTTTGTGGCTGAATCTGCGCGAACGCGGAGGGCGAACCAAAGCCCGGGAGCGCTGCCAGCAAGCCGAGAATGAGGATTCCGCGTCGCATCAGAAAACCGGTCCTATATTGAAAGAAAATCCGAAGTGAGAAAGGTGGAACGTTTCCGTGGGCGGGACGGTGGGCGGCGTGGGCGTGACCGTGTAGGCCGCCGGATTGATCTGATAGCCGAAATCCACGCGAACGGGGCCGATGGGCGTGCCGTAACGAAAGCCAAAGCCGACGGTGTGTGAGAAATAGTTCAAATTGGTGGGGGAGGCGGATTTCCAGGCGAAGGTGATGTGATTCACGTCGCTGTAAACATTGCCTCCGTCATAAAACAGCGTTCCACCCAAACGATTGCCGATGAAAGGCAGGCGCATCGGGAAATGCAGTTCCTGATTGAAAATCAGCAGGGCGAGGCCGCCGATGGGAAAGCCGGTTCCGGGATCGCGCGGGCCGGCCTGATTCAAGCTGAAGCCGCGGAGCGACTGAGCGCCGCCGGCGAAAAATCTTTCCGGCAGCGGAATGTCCATTTCCTGGGTATCGCCGAAAGGCGGCTCGATGCCGAAACGAGTGGAGCGGGCGAAGACGAAGTTGCGGCCGAAAGAGTAGTACGAGGAATTCTGAAAAAAGAGGCGATAAAAACTGGCGCTGGAGCCGAGGTTTTTCGCAGCAAAACTCGCGTCGGCGGTATTGAAGGTACCGGATTTGGGGTCGCCGGGATTGTCGCGGCGATCGCGCGCGTAGGTGACGCCGAAGCCGGAGGCGAGGGTCGGCTGGCTGTAGAGAGGGATCTCTTCGGGTGAGATGGTCTGATTGATGTTGGTGGCGACGACGCGGCGGAAGAAATAGCGATATTGCAGCGAGCTGGAGGGAGAAAGCTTCTCGGTGATCTGAAACGAACCTTCATAGCGGATGGAGGTGAAAGTGTCCACGTCCTGGGTTTTGTCCGCATAGCCGATCAGGGCTGCGCTGAGGGCGCGCTTGGCGAGGAAATTATCCGCGGAGTAAGAAACCAGGGAGCGATATTGCAGAGTGCTGGCGCGGGCCTTGAAGGTGAGAGTTTGGGCGCGGCCGAACATATTGGCGCGGGAAATTTCCAGAATGCCGCGCGGGCTGGCGGCAATTTCGGTGGCATTGGGATTGCAGGCTGGCGTGTTGAGGGTGGCCGCGCTGCAACTGGCGGCGATGCGTTGCACCTCAAATCCGAAGCCGTAGCCGAGGGTGTAGCGGCCGCCCTCGGAAACGTCCACCACCATGACCTTCTCGGGATCGGTGCCGTTGGGATTCTGCGGCGCGATCTGCACGCGCGTAAAGACGCCGAGGTTGTAAAGACGGCGCTGAGATTCGACCACATCGCCTTCGCGCAGCGGCCCTTTGGGCTGAATCACCACCTGGCGGGCGATAATGCCGGGGCGGGTGTATTGGTAGCCGGTGAGCAAAACTTTAGCAACGTCAATGCGTTCGCCCTCGGTGATTTTATACATTACTACGACGGCGTTGGGAGTGCCGGCGGGAGCGACGGAGTCGTCCAGGCGCGCTTCGGGAAAACCTTCGTTGTAATACATCGCGAGAATGTTATTGCGATCGCTGGAGACGGAAGCGGCGGAATAGGGCTGACCGGGAGAAGAGCCGACGACGTTGAGGAGCGTATCGCGGCTGAGCGCGTGATAGCCCTCGATCTTCAGGTCTTTGACGAGAGTTTGCGGGCCCTCGACGATCTGATAATTGACGAAGAGGTTGTTTTTCCTGCCGTTGTGGTTGTCGTCCACGGTGGAGGTGACTTTCACACCGAGAAAGCCGTTGGAAAGATAGAGCGCGCGAATGGAATCTCCGTCGTCGCGAACGAGACTTTGACTGAAGCGGCCGCTGGAAGCAAAGGATGCCGGCTGCAGGGATAGGCGGCTGGAGAGCAGGTCTTTGCTGAAATATTTATTGCCCTGAAATGCGACGCCGGCGAGGCGAAAGCGATCACCGCGGGAAATTTCGTAGTTGATGACGCGCAGCCCGGCTTTGGCGTCGTCATGAGAAGAAACCTGGACGTCAGTATTGAAATAACCCTGGCGCTGAAAATAATCGCGGATATTGCGGCGGCCTTCTTGCAGAAGATCGTCATCCACGGCGCCTTCGGCATAGATCGGGAGCAACTGGCGCAGCTTGCCTTTACCGATGCGCGCGCCGCCGAGGGTGACGCTGACGCGCGGTCCGGCGGTGACTTCATAGTTCAGGGCGACGAGATTGGTTTTGGCGTCGTAGGCGCCGGGCGTAATGAGTATTCCGGCGCCGAGAAAACCCTGATTGACGAGGTATTTCTTGAGGCGTTGCGAAGCGCGGGTGAGACGCGCGGAGGTGAGCGAATTTTTCGGTTTGATCTTGGAACGGGTGATGAGTTCGGCGTCCTTGTAGGGCGTCTGATTTTTGACGTTGAAACTGGCAATCACCGCGCGCGGCCCCGGCAGCACGGTGACCAGCACGTCCATTTGGCGAGTGTCGTCGTGGGGAGTGAGCGTCCATCTGACGTCTGCTTGATAGAGGCCTTCATTGCGCAGAGTGTCTTTGAGGCGGTCAATCGCTTCTTGCAAGGAGCTTTCGCGGAAAGGTTCGCCGAGGCCGAGACGCATGGAAGCGAGCGCGGCGGCTTCGCTGGGAGGATCTTTAAGTCCTTGGACGCGGATGACGTTGTTGTAAAAATTGCGCTGGCCGACGAAATCCACGCGCAGACCTTGCGCGAGGTGGGTGACCAGCACGCGGATATTGGCGAAATCGCCGGTGCGGTAAAGAGCGCGAAGGCTATCGCGTTCGGCGGCGAAATCGAAGGGCTTGCCCTCCTGCAAGGGAAGCGCGAGCGTATTGCCCGGGAGGAGACGGCCGGAATCGTCGAGCACGCGAATTTCGGTGACGGGCTGGCCCTCGATCTGGTCTTCGAGAGGTTGTGCGAGAGGTTGTGCGACAGGGTGTTCGACTGGGCCGGCGATTTGGCTTTGGGCGTGGGCATCCTGCGCGCGGACGGGCGCAATTACCGGGAGGCCGGCGAACAGCGCTCCGAAGATTAGAAAGCGCCCTAAAGTCCCGCTCCAGTACCTCGAGCAAGCTCGCGGGAACGCTGATTTCCAAGGGATTCTCATGCGCCAGAAGGTAAGAGGAAAGGTTAGCACAGGCGCGTTGCCTGCCGGATGCAGAAAAGGGTTATGATTCCGTTGAAGAGCATGAAATCGGGGCGATTGCGACGTTCCACGATGAACATAGAACCTCGATGATTGACGGCGAACTTCCACGATGAACAGCGAACAACGCGAAAAGTACTCCCGGCAGATACTCTTTCCCGGGATCGGCGAGACGGGTCAGGAAAATCTGCTGCGGGCGAGCGCCGCGCTGGTGGGTTGCGGCGCGCTGGGAACGGTGGTGGCGAATCTGCTGGTGCGCGCGGGGGTGGGCCGGCTGCGGATCATAGATCGCGATTTCGTGGAGCCATCGAACCTGCAGCGCCAGACGCTCTTCGAGGAGGCTGATGCGCGCGAAGCGCTGCCCAAAGCTACCGCGGCGGAACGGCGTTTGCGGGCGATCAATTCCGATGTGTTGGTGGAAGGCATCGTGGCGGACCTGACGCCGGAGAATAGCGCGGAACTTCTGGACGGATTTGAAGTGATTCTGGATGGTACGGACAATTTTGAGACGCGCTTGCTGCTGAACGACCTGGCCATTTCGCGGAATGTGCCGTGGATTTATGCGGCGGCGGTGGGAAGCTACGGCGTGACGATGACGATTCGCCCCGGGGAAACTGCGTGCCTGGCGTGCCTGACCGAAAGCGAGGATAAAGATGCGGCGATCGGCGCGGACGCCACCTGCGACACGGCGGGCGTGGTGAATGCTGCGGTGGGCGTGATCGCTTCGATTGAAGCGGCGGAGGCTATGAAATTGCTCGCGCGCAAGCCGGAAGCGTTGAATGGCCGGCTGATTTCCTGCGATGTGTGGAGCGGACGGTTTCAGTCCATCCGAATTGCGCGCAATGCGGAGTGCCGCGCGTGCGGGCGGCGAGAATTCGCGTACCTGGACGGGGATGCGCAGCCGCATATCACGATGTGCGGACGCGACTCCGTGCAAATTCACGACCGCGGACGCAAGCTCGATCTGGACGAATTGGGCCGGCGGATCGGGCAAGCTTCGACGGACGGCCTGCATCACAATGAATTTCTGCTGCGCTTTCGCGTGCCGCCCTACGAAATGACGGTCTTCACGGACGGACGCGCCATCATAAAAGGGACGAAAGATCCCGCGGTGGCGCGGTCACTCTACGCTCGTTACATCGGAGCGTAATCTGCCAGGAAATAAATGAAGGTGGTTCGGATTCAGGTGGAAGTGTGGGAATCAGCCGACGAAACGGCGCAGAGCGGACTGGCGCATGGCGGCGCGGTCCATATTTTCGCGCGTGTTCATTAAGGTTAGCAGCGTGCTGAGGACGCGGGCTTTCAGTTCGTCGGACATAGGAAAACCGCTGGTGGCGACGTTAACCAAAGCTTCACCGCGGCTGGAAATCTTGGTGATGAATTCCATCTGGCGCTCGTGACTGGTATTGCCCAGGGCGGATTCGCGGCGCATTTCGGCGCATTCATTTTCGATGAAAAGCGTGAAGTGCATGACGCAGAGATGCTCGGCGGCTAAACCCGCAGGAACATTGACCTTACAGCCTTTGGCACTGCAATTTTCCGGCACGGACACACCTGTTCGAGGGCTTTAAATTTTTAGCATTTTCAGTGCATGAATTCCATCCTGCATAAGGACGGTGCGCTCAATCAGATAGCAGCAGATTGGGAATTGGCGGGTGTAGTGGAAAGGCTCGCTGCGGCAAACATTGACGATGCAGGCGCGTCGCGGGACGCCGCGGTGCGTCGGGCGTCCGACAATCCTTCGCGAAGATCATCGCATCTAAATTTATTGTGGGGGTATAGGGAGAAGAAAAACCATGATAAAGATGCGGAAGTTTTTTATCGCGAATCTGCTGTGGATCGTTCCTTCGGCAATATTCGTGGGTCCGGCGGCGAGCCGTGCCGCGGCCGCCACTGTGGCGACGCAGGCGCAAAATCAGGCCGCGCAGGAATCGGGAAAGAATGAGGCATGGCTTACGAATCAGGTGCGGCACCAACTCGTGATGCTGCCGTGGTATTCGGTGTTCGACAACCTGCAGTATAGCGTGCAAGGAAGCAAAGTGATTCTTTCCGGACAAGTGGTGACGCCGACGCTGAAGGATGATGCGGCTTCGGCGGTGAAGCACATCGAGGGAGTGGAGGAAGTGGACAACCAGATCGAAGTGTTGCCTCTTTCCAACTTCGATAACCAGATCCGCTGGCAGGAATTGCGGACGATTTATTCGTTCCCTTCCCTGCAGCGCTACGGGATGGGCACGAATCCGAGCATTCACATTCTGGTGAAGAACGGGCACGTGACACTGGAAGGCGTTGTGAATAATGAAGCGGATAAGGATGCGGCCGGAATACGGGCGAATAGCGTGCCGAACGTCTTTTCGGTGACGAATAATCTGCGTGTGGGGAATGAGGGCTGAGGCGCCAACGTCGGGTTGGTTGATGAATGTTGCTGGCGGCGAGGCGAGCCTCGCCTGGTAAAGCGGAAGCAAGCCGGCCACGGCTGGCAGGCTTCCGCACTACCAGAAAAACCAGGTGGCGCTGATTCAGGCTATGAGGGACAGCTTACGGATTGGGGTTGTGTTCGCCGGCGTGATATTGGGCCCAGGGGCCGGCGTCCATGTCTATTAGCACTGGGGATTGCCATTGATATTCGGGATGCTGTTCGAGGAACGGAGCGGCTTTGAAATCGGTGCCACAAGGATGGCCGATGCGAGCCGCGAAGCTCATGGTTTCGGCCATGTGGCTGTCCATCACTTTCCCCTGGACGGCGCCGGAAGGCTTGTAGGGAGACAGGGCGAAGCCGGGATCGCCGGGAGTGGCAACGTCTCCATGACCGCATAGAGTGCGGCGATTCGCGCCGACTTTTTTGGTGTAGGTATCGTAGTGGTCGCCGAGGAAGGATTCGGCGAGAGCGACGTCAATCTTGCCCAGATTGGCGGCCATGAGTTCGTCCCAACGAGCGTGGCGGGCGTTTGCGGAGGCGGCCATATTGGTGGGGTCGAACGTGGTTTCGTCCTTGAGGACTTCGGGATCGCTGGCAAAATTCGAGCCGACAAAGTAGCCGTCGGTGGTGCGCCAGACCTTGCTGTGTTTCAAGCCGAGTTCGAAGCGCGCGATTTCACCGGTCTTGCGATCGCCGAGCAGCCAATCGTTGGCATAGCCGCCGTTATTGCCGTCGAGCATGATCTTGACGTAATCATCAATCGAGCCCGCGTACTGCATAGCCTTGCGCGCCCGCGCGAATTCAGGCTTACCGTTGGGATCCCAGCCGTGGAAATCAGTGATCGTGGTTTCGGTGATCATCAAACCGTCGGAATTGACGCCGAAATCGTCATCGCTGGCGATTACGCCGGGAAATCCATCCATCAAAATGCTGTAACCATTCTGCGGGACAATATCGAAGATGATTTTCCAGCGCGCGCCTTCGAGGTAGCTCGTCCAATTATTGTGCGCCATCACAATTTGATGATCTTTGGTGTAGCTGCCGGTGGCGACGAAGGAACTGCAGTGGTCGCCTTCCGTTTTCGGCGAAAGCATGGCGGATTTCGTTTGCTCGTTGAGCCAGGGGACATAGTAGTCGGGAAGCTCCATGAAGGCATTCATGGCAACGATGTCGTCGAGGTCGAGTTTCACTTTGCGCGCTTGCAGGCCGTCCACGATGCCCTGGAGTTCGGCTTGATATTCGGCGTCAATTTTGGGCCAGAGCATCTGGCGAGCGGCGCGGCGGAAAAAATTCCAGTCGCGGCTGGATTCGTGGGTCATTTCCAGGCTGACGGCCGCGAAAGCGTCAGCAATTTCCGGGGCTAGCAGGTAGCCGTGCTGGTAACCGATATCGTGGGGAGCGCCTTCGAGGTGGACGTAGATCCAGCCGTCGCGTTCGAAGCGATAGGCTTTCGCCAGGCGAGGGTCGTCTGATTTGCGCGCGGCGGCGGAAGAGGCGGGCGCGAATGCGGCGCCCGCTGCTTCGGCGGATTGATCGGCGCGCAGCGCCAGGAGTTGGGAGATGAGTAGAGCGCAGCCGGCGACGGTGGTGATTGCCAACAGCAAGGCAAAAGGTAAGCGGTTGCGGGAAGCTTGCATCAGAGTTTTTCTCCGTGGTGCGCGCGGTGTGCGCGGCGCGTTCGTAGGCATGGTAAGAGGCGGAGTTATGGATGTCAACGCGGTGGTGGGGTGGCGAGTCTATGCGAGGTCGCGCATTTCGTAGCCGCAGCGAGTGAGGCCGCTCGATTTTTGTGCCGTTCCGGCATGGCCGCTGCGGCGGGAGAAGCGTGAGGGCATTGCGAAATGTGCCATTGTGGCACGGTGGCTTAGGCGTGACGCCTTGTGCCCTTGAGTTTTTAATCGTGGCAAGTGGGGGCGCAGCTCGCAGCGCCCCTACCGACCTGGTTGAGATTTTGCTGCTTTTCGCGCAGGAGGCGGGGGCGGATTGGCGCGGAGCCGGATACAGGATTAACTTCGTTGACACTGACTTTTGCCACCGTATAATCATGGCCTTAGCTTGACGATACCCCCAGCAATCGCAGGCTGATCAGCGGTTTCGCGTCATGGCAGCGCAGGCCACTCCTGGAGACTCTGAGCTGTGACTAGTGTTTACAATCTGGCCAGTCACGCCGTATGGTCGGCAATTTCGTGGCTTAGCGTAGCCAGTAATCCTATTACGGACTACTGGCGGCGAAATACGGACGCGGAGCTGAATCCTTTTCGCGGTCTTTACCGGCTCAATCCTTTCGATTTTGCGGTGATGCTGCCTTATTTTTTCACGATGGTGGTTCTGGCGGCTTACGGCATCCATCGGTATTCGCTGGTTTACAACTATTACAAAAATCGCAAGCGGGTGGCGGGGCCGCCGCCGGAGACCAGCGCGTGGCCGCGCGTCACGGTGCAGCTTCCGATTTACAACGAACGATATGTGATCGAGCGGCTGGTGGAAGCAGTGGCGGCGTTCGATTACCCGCGCGAACTGCTGGATATCCAGGTGCTGGACGATTCCACGGATGAAACGCAGGAAGTAGCGCGGAATTGCGTGGAGCGCTACCAGCAACTGGGCGTGCCGATTTCCTATATGCATCGGGATAATCGCGAAGGATTCAAGGCGGGAGCGCTGCAGGAAGGATTGCAGACCGCGCGGGGCGAATTCGTGGCGATCTTCGACGCGGATTTTATTCCTCCGGTGGATTTTTTGCGCCGCACCGTGCCGTATTTCGCGGATGCCAAGCTGGCGATGGCGCAAACGCGCTGGAGTTACATCAACCGGAATTATTCGGCGTTGACCGAGGTGGAAGCGATTCTGCTGGATGGCCATTTCGTGATCGAGCATTCTTCGCGGTTCCGCACCGGATTGTTTTTCAATTTCAACGGGACCGCAGGAATCTGGCGGCGGGCGGCGATTGAAGATGCGGGCGGCTGGCAGCACGATACGTTGACCGAGGACACCGATCTTTCCTATCGCGCGCAACTGCGCGGCTGGCATTTCGTTTATTTGCCG
Source organism: uncultured Acidobacteriota bacterium (assembly GCA_963804655.1). Lineage (GTDB taxonomy): Bacteria > Acidobacteriota > Terriglobia > Acidiferrales > UBA7541 > Palsa-295. The sequence continues at coordinate 78,971 of CAWDRE010000013.1, forward strand.
GAGATCGAGTGCCCATCCGAGCTGCCGGTGGAGATGAACGCGTTTAAATCGCAGCAGGCGCGCTGGGCAAAGGGCTTGATGCAGACGGCGAAGAAGATTCTGCCGCGCGTGCTGCGCTCGGATGTGCCGGGCGCCGTGAAGGCGGAAGCATTCTTTCATCTGACGGCGAATATCAGCTATCCGCTGATGGTTTTCATGTCCATCATTTTGCTGCCGGCGATGATTGTGCGGTTTTATCAGGGATGGTTTCAGGTGCTGGTGATTGATTTGCCGCTGTTCCTGGCTTCGACTTGCTCGATTTCGTCATTCTATCTGGCAGCGGAGCGCGCGCTTTATCCGAAAACGTGGAAGCGGACGTTTCTGTATCTGCCGTTCGTGATGGCGGTGGGTATCGGGCTTTCGGTGCGCAATGCCCTGGCGGTGATCGAAGCAATCTTCGGAGTGAAATCGGATTTCGTGCGCACGCCGAAGTATCGCGTAGAGGCTGGGGCGCACGGCGGGGACACTTGGGCCAAGAAAAAATATCGCAAAGGGGCGGGTTGGATGCCGTTTGCGGAGGTGGCCTTGGGATTGTATTTTGCCGCGGCGGTGGGATATGCCCTGCAGAATGAGAATTACGCTACTGTGCCGTTTTTGCTGCTGTTTGTCTGGGGATACCTCTATACGGGGTTGATGTCGCTTGCGCAGACTTATTTCGAGAGACTGAGATTCGGGGTGGAGTCTGGCGAGATGCGGGCTGCTTCGACTGGCGCGCCGGGATTTTAGTTGTTGCTGAGGTTGTGAGCGGCGAGGCAAGCCTCGCCTCGTATAGGGGGAAGCGAGCTTCCGCACTCCCAGAAATAAAAACGGCGGCCTTTTTGGGCCGCCGTTTCTGCTTTCTGTCTGCAACTTCTAAATCAAAACCTTGCTTTGTCTCCGGACGCAGCCGCGTTCTAGAAACGCCGCGCTGCTCACCGATTTGGGGCCGGTATTACACCTGGGCTTGCAGGATTTCGCCTGGCAAGCGATCGATGCGTGATTTTGTGTTGGACTGAAAACGCTCCAGCGCGCTTTTCAGCACGGGAGGTTGCTTTTCGCCCGGATCGCCTTCGGCGCGCATGCGCTCGATCTTGATGCCGAGCGTGCGCTCCAAAGCCATCAGCTCGGAACGCTGTTCGCGGCCGAAGAGGGTGGAAGCGACGCCGTATCCGCCGGCGCGACCGGTGCGTCCGACGCGGTGAATGAAATTCTCCGCGACGTCCGGCAGGTCGTAATTAATCACGTGAGCGATGTTCTCCACGTGAATGCCGCGGGAAGCGAGGTCGGTGGCTACCAGAATGCGGTAGCGCCCTTGCTGGAATCCCGTGAGGGCCGCGGTACGCTGCGACTGGGTGCGGCCGCCATGAATCATGGCCGCGGCGAAACCGTCGCGGTTCAGGGTAATGGCCAGGCGCTCGGCTCCGCGCTTGGTACGCGCAAAGATGAGGCAGCGGCCGGTTTCCTTGGCGAGCAAGCGGTGAAGCAAAGGCAGCTTGCGATCGGTGGCGACTTCAAAAGCCTGCACGCGCACATTTTCGGAAGGTTTCAGGACGGAACCGAATGCGACGCGCACCGGGTTCTTCATGTAATCCTTCACGAGATGCGCGACGGAAGCTTCGAGGGTCGCGGAAAAGCACATCGTCTGGCGATCTTTCGGCAGCACGGATGCGATCCTGCGAATCGCCGGAAGAAAGCCCATATCGAGCATGCGATCGGCTTCATCGAGAATCAGCACGCGCAGATCGCGAAAATGCACGAGCTTGCGCGAAAGAAAATCTTCGAGCCGTCCGGGAGTGGCCACCACGAGCCGCGCGCCCTTGCGCAGAGTCGTGAGTTGCAAGCCTTCGGACAAACCGCCGACGACCAGAGCCGCCGGTCCAAGCTGCTTGCCGCGCAACGCGTTGTATTGATCCACGACTTGCATGGCCAATTCACGCGTGGGAACGAGCGCGAGCGCCGCGATGCCGGGAGTTTTCTCCTGCAACATGCGTTCGATCACCGGGATCAAGAACGCGAGCGTCTTGCCGGTCCCGGTCTGCGCGGTCGCCAGCACGTCTTTGCCTGCGAGCGCCTGCGGAATCGCCGCGGATTGCACGGGAGTGGGGATCGAGAATTTGGCGAAAGCCAGCCGCTCTTTGGTGTAAGCGGAGATCGCCATCTGTGAAAATGTTTCGGTAATACTATCCATCTGGGTGTTGCCTGCTATCTGGCGGAAGCCGTCGCGGCGCGCACACACGTACTGCACATTAACGGTGCGGGCACAGCAAACTGGTCTTGCCAGTCTTTGTTTTAAATTACGCTGAAGACTTACGGAGAGAACTGAAGGGCGGGTAATCTCAGATCAACTGCTCACCAGAGGCCGCACAACACAACCGAGGTATTAAGCGCAAAAACAGCATAACACAAGCGGCGGGGATTGCACAGGTAAAAATGCGGCTTCGCGATTTCGTTGCGAAAAGTGTTCGAAGAGACAACGTGCTGGTTTTGCGGCCTGGCCGGGCGGCAAATGCGGAAAAAACGCACTGGGGTCACAAGCGGCCACGGCATGCCGTGCCCCTACGCCGCGTCGGTTTGGCTGCGAAAGTGCTTTTGCGGTCGCTGTCGAAGCCCCGCCCTTGCCTGTTTCCGCGATTACTCCGCGCGTGCGTATTTCACGGAGCAGCCGTAGGGGCGCGTGGTTGGCTCGCTCACTGGCTTTCCGGCCATGGCTTCGTTCAGGGCCTGCGAGACGTAATTCCTGGCGCCGTTCACGTCCGCGAGATCGGTGGTCGGCTTATCGTCAATCGCGCCGTTATAGATCAGCATTCCATGCGGATCAATTATGAACATGTGCGGAGTGGTTTTGGCGTCGTAGAGGCGGCCGACTGCTCCGGTGGGATCAAGCAGGACGGCGGTAGGGGCGGCGTTCGATTGTTTTAGAAACGCGTTTTCTTCGGGCGCGGTCATGTAGCCCTGCAGTCCCGGCGCGGAAGAAATTACCGTGAGCCAGATGACGCCGCGGCTGGTCCACTGGCGCTGCAAGCGCTGCATGTTGCCGCTGTTGTATTGCTTTTGGGTGTAGGGGCAGCCGTGGTTGTGCCATTCGAGGACGACGTACTTGCCGGCATATTCCGAAAGCTTGTGAGTTTGGCCGTTGCTGTCGGTCGCCGTGAAATCCGGAGCGCGTTCTCCGACGCGTGCCGCCCAGGCAACGGCGCCACCTGCCAGCGACGCAAATATCGCGAAGCACAGCAGCAGCATCCATCTGTCCAGTTTTCTATCGCCGATTTTCATGATTGCCTCCTGCGTAAGCGTCAAGTTTAACTTTTTTGGCTCACTCATTCACATCCGATGCGGTGGCGAGCCGACATTTCAATGACTCCCCGGACTTATTGGGGAGGAAACCAAATAGGACGCGCCGGAATTCAGGACGATTAGGCCCTGCAACGAAGCGGGCACCTTTACTAGCTGTTGTGACTTCTCGAGCGTCAAGCGGAAACCAACTTTGGAAGCTGCGAACGGCTGGGGCGCCGCATTTTCGATCACGTCGGGCTTGGACGGAAAGAACGCCGCTGCTTGCACGGGAACGTGAGTATGGACGGACATTATAAATTGATTGCCACGCGATTCCGCGGAAATCTTCCAAGCCTGGGGAAGCGGGCGCGGTAGTTGCTTTCTGGTTTGCGCGAAAAGCGCGTGGCATTCGGAAAATTTTGCGGCTGAGTTTGCGGCGGCCGGAAGCGAGAGCGTTAGATGAGATTTTCCGGGGATACAGATTTCGCGGCAGACGATGTAACGCACGTCGGCGGCTATGGTGAGCGCTGAAGTGGTTGCGGAGCCGCTGAGCGCGCGGAGGCTGGACATCAGCAGCACCTGATCTTCGTATCCGTAATCCACGATGGGAGGAGCACCGAGACGAATGGGAGTGGGCCATTGGATCGCACCTACGCGGAAGCCCGAGGGCACGGTCCATTGGACCTTCGGAGGCTCGCCGGAATCGCCCGGATTCCGCCAGTAGATGTGCCAACCTTTGTCCAGATGGAACAGCAATCCAATCGAAATTGAAGCGCCGGGAGGCAGTGCGTTGCGCTCTGAAACGAGTTCTACGGTGGCGTGCGGTTCGGCGGTGGTTTGGGCGCGCGCGCTTTTGGGCCCAAGCGCCGCTACGAACAGAGCGACTGACATGAGGCGCAAACGCGAGCCACGACGAGCGCGCAGTCTGAAGATTACGTGCTGCAAATCACCTGGCCGGCGCTTCATGAATGGCTCGCGCGAACTTTCATTTTCATTAGACGAGCACGAGGAGCAGTGGTTTCCGCGAAATCCGCCGGCGCTTGCCCCCGGGCTGCCTGCCAGGCTTCCAGCGCGCAGCTCCGAGGATGTAAAGTAGAATAGTAGTTCGTGCTGCAGAAGTTGCGGCCATCTTTGGCGGGGAGGAGATTTCGAGCGCCGTGAGAAACAGACTCTGGAAGAAACGAAGGCACATATTTCTGGGAGCCATCCTACTTTTAACGATAGCCGCTATCTTCGAAGTTACGTATTTACAGGCGCAGACCACTTCTTTTCATGGCGCGCCCGCCTCGGCGGCGGCCACGAAAAATCCTTACGCGCGCAAAGCCAGCGCGGCGCAGAACGGCGCCAATTTGTACGCGCGTAGATGCCAGTCTTGCCACGGAGTGAACGGGCAAGGAACGGGAAACATCCCGGCGCTGGCGAAAAGTGCCGCGCAAACGGCGCCGGACGGCGCGATTTTCTGGTTCATCACGCAGGGCGATCCGGGAAACGGGATGCCGTCGTGGTCCGCTTTACCCGCACAGCAGCGCTGGGAATTGATCACCTACATCAAGGCGCTGGGTACGGGAAAAGCTCCGAAGCCGAACGCGGCGAATGCGGAGCCGGCTACGAGCGCGAGCGCCGCTGCCGCGCTGCCGCCGCCGAAACCGCCGTTTACCGATTATCGCTACGAGAAGCCAGGCACCGTGCGCAAGATTACGGTGGAAGATCTTCCGCAGCCGTTTGCGACGAAGTCCGCCGACAACGGTCCAAAACTGGTGGCGCGTCCCGACGATGCGTGGCCCAAGGCTTTGCCGGGCTTCACCGTGCAGCTCTATGCGAAGGAGTTGGACAACCCGCGCTGGATTACGACTGCTCCCAACGGGGATTTCTTTGTGGCGGAAATGCACGGAGGCGACATCAAGGTATTTCGCGGAATCACCAAGGAAGGCACGCCGGAGCTAGTGGGGACCTTCGCCAGCGGAATCACGGGGCCGTATGGGATTGCCTTCTATCCTCCCGGGAACGACCCGCAGTGGATTTACATCGGCAGCGTGAATTCAGTGGACCGCATTCCTTACCAGAACGGAGATTTGAAGGCGCGCGGCGCAAAAGAACATATTGCGGACCTGCCCGGAGAGCCGGGGCACACGACTCGGCCGGTGCTTTTCTCGCAGGACGGCAAGAAAATGTTCGTGGCGGTGGGTTCGGGCTCGAACGTGGATGATCCGGATACGACACCGGCGGAGAAAAATCGCGCCGACATTCTGGTATTCAATCCGGACGGCTCCGACTTGCACGTCTATGCCTACGGGATACGCAACGCGGGCGGCGGGATTGCGATTGATCCGGAGAATGGAGAATTGTGGTGCTCGGTGAACGAGCGCGACGGACTGGGCGACAATCTGGTGCCGGACTACATCACGCACGTGGTGGAAGGTGGATTTTACGGCTGGCCGTGGTGGTACATGGGCGGGCACCAGGACCCGCGGCATAAGGGGAAGCATCCTGAATTGCAGGACAAGGTGATCACGCCGGACGTGCTGCTGCAGCCGCACAACGCGTCACTGGAGTTGGCATTCTACGAAGGCAAACAATTCCCCGAGGAATATCGTGGAGATATTTTCGCGTCGGAGCACGGCTCGTGGAACAAGGCGGCGCGGGCCGGCTACGAGGTGATTCGCGTGCCGCGGCACCAGAGCGGCCGCGCGAGCGGCGAGTATGAGGACTTTGTGACTGGGTTCGTCTTGCCGAATGGCAATGTATGGGGGCGGCCGGTGGGGATCACGGTGGCGCCGGATGGCTCGCTGCTGGTCACGGACGACGGGTCGAATTCGATCTGGAGGATTGTGTACACAGGGAAGTAAACGCAGCTCTGCACCTTGGCGAGGCGGCTGGTTTGACCGTGGCCTCCGCGGGCCGCTATAATGGTGGTTTCCGCGCAGCACAAGATCTGCGTAGAGAGCGGCTTGCGCCTCGCGCGGCGCCTGCCCGGCCGTCCCAAGATAATCGAAGCGTGGAAACTCCCTGAGCGGAGAAGCTTCCCACAGGAATTCAGGAGCTGTGAATGCTAAAGGCAACCCAACTGCGCCCCGGAATGATCATCAAGCACGAGGGCGATTTGTGCGTGATTTATAGCGTGGACCATCGCACGCCGGGCAACAAGCGCGGTTCGATGCAGACGAAGATGCGCAACCTGCGCAGCGGTTCGATGCTGGATTACCGTTTCCGCGCGGAAGAATTCGTGGAGAAAGTGGTAGTGGACGAAATCGAATTCGAATATCTCTACAGCGACGGCGACACGCACCACTTCATGAACACGCAGAATTACGAGCAACTGGCGCTGCAGAACGACATCGTCGGCGACACGCGCGATTACCTGATCCCCAATTTGCCGGTGAAGATCGAATACTACGACGACAAGCCGATCGGCGTGCTTTTGCCGGACACCGTGGATTTGACGGTAATTGAAACCGAGCAGACCATTCAGAAAGCTACCGCCAGCTCGGTGACGAAACCCGCAAAGCTGGAGACGGGGCTGGTGGTGAACGTGCCGCCGTTCGTCGGGCCGGGCGACAAGATCAAGGTGGATACCTCCGAAGCGCGCTACATCCAGCGAGTGCAATAGAGCTGGAGATGAGCAGTCGGCTCAGCGTCCGCTGGCTGGTCCTGGCGGCCCTTGCGGCGCTGGCGGGCGGCTTCTTGTACGTCGGGCCGTGCGCCGCGCAAACTCCGCAGAAAATTATTGCTGACTATATTCACGCGGAGGGCGGAGCGCGCGCGCTGGGGAAGATTCAGTCGCTGAGCATCGAGGGAAGCGTGCACTTGGCTGCCTCGGATGATTCCTCGCAACGGCCGGATTCTCCGGCCAATTCTCCTGCCGATTCTTCTGCGGATTCCTCCGCGGGTTCTTCTTCTGGTTCGTATTCGCTGATTACCAAGGCGCCGAACAAGCTTTATTCGGAGATCATCATCGAGCCGCAGCATTTTATCGCCGCCTACAACGGGAAATCCGCGTGGGGACAGGCTTCCTCCGCAAGTCCGCACACTTTTACCGGCCGGGAAGCGGCGGCATGGGAAGCCACGGCGCGCTATTTGAATGACCGGCTACTGAACGCCAAGAAAGACCGAATCGCGGCGCGGCTGATTGGCCTCGATAGCGTCAATGGACACCGCGCGTATCATCTGGAATTTACGTTTGCGCCTGGCGTGACGCGCGATGTGTTTTTCGACGCGCAGACACATTTGATCGTGCGCGAGATCGTGAATGGCCCGCAGCAAGCTGGCGGGCAGGCCTCCGGTGGCTCGCCGACTGCGGGTGCGCAAGCGTCGTCACCGGATTCGGGCTCGGCAGCAGCACCGGCTGACCCCGCCGAACAATACGATTACGACGACTATCAGCCGGTGGACGGGATTCCCGAGCCGCGCAAGATTGAATTGCGGCGCGCCGGGAGGGTGTACCAAATCGCGGTGACGCGCGTCGAGATCAATGGGCCCGTGAAAGATTCCATTTTCGATTTCCCGCGTGCCCATAGCCGTCCATTGCCCGACATCGCGCAGCTTTTGCGCGACATCCAGAAAAATCAGAAGGCGACCGACGAAATCGTCAAGCAGTACACCTGCCACCTTTCCGAAGAGGAAGAAAAGACCGGCTCGAACGGCGAAGTGACTTCGCATTCCGTGAAGGAGTACGACATTTTTTACGTGGGCGACGACGAGATCCGTCACCTGCTGGCCAAGGACGGCCAGCCCCTCGAAGGCGACGAGAAGAAAAAGGAAGACCAGCGCTTCAGCAAGGAATTCGACGAGGCCAAGAAAAAGCAGGCGGAGCTGGCCAGCGATCCCAAGAAGCAGCAGAAGGAAGAGGAGCGAGAGGAAGCGCAGATTTCGGATTTCCTGCGCGCGGAGAATTTCACGAATCCGCGCCGCGAAATTTTTCGCGGGCAAGAAGTGATCGTGTTCGATTTCGGGCCGAATCCGGAGTACAAGCCGAAAAACATGGCCGAGACGCTGGTGCAAAAACTGGTCGGCGTGATCTGGGTGGACGAGCAGGCGCGCGACGTGGTGCGGCTGGAAGCGCGTTTTAGCGATAATTTCAAGATAGCCGGAGGGCTGCTGGCTTCGCTCTCGAAGGGGTCGAACTTCGTTTTCGAGCAGACCATGGTGAACAACGAAGTGTGGCTGCCGTCTTACGATGAAGTGCACGCGGCGGCGCGGCTGGTGTTCGTGAAAGTGAAAGCGAATCAGATTGACCGCTACAGCAACTACAAGAAATTCTCGTCGGAGATAAAGCTGGGCACTTCCGCGCCGGTGGAAGAGAAGCCGCAGTAGTTATTCGCGCCAGTTTGCGCGATTTGGATTGCGACGCGCGCGAAAAAGGGGATTTGCAAACTTGGCTACCTGCCCTAATTGCGGAAAAACGTTCAGCGGCTTTTCGATCGGGCCGCGCGCCGCTGCGGAATGCGCGGATTGCCGGAAAGCCAAGGCGCAAAGCGCCGCGAATAATGCCTTCGCGACGCCGCAGGCCCGGAATCCTTCGGTGTGGGCGATTCTGCGGCGCGTGCCGCCCGTGACGCGCGCGATAATCGGCCTGAATGTGCTGGTGTATTTGGCCATGGGCTTGTCGGGAGTTTCCTGGACGGCGCCGAACGTCTTAAACGCAATTCAGTGGGGCGCTGATTTCGGGCCGCTGACGTTGAGCGGGGAGTGGTGGCGGCAGTTCAGCAACATGTTCGTTCATTTCGGGATCCTCCATATCGCGCTGAACATGTGGTGCCTGTGGAATTTGGGGAGCGCGCTGGAACCGTTGATGGGGCCCGTGGGTTTCGGTTTGACTTATCTTTTCAGCGGGCTGGCTGCCAGCGCCACAAGCCTGGCGTGGAATCCGTGGCGAGCGAGCGCCGGAGCTTCCGGCGCGATTTTTGGATTGGCGGGTGCGTTTGTAACTTTCCTGCTGGTCAAGAAGCTGCCGATTGATAAGAGCCTGGTGCAAAAGAACCTGAAGAGCATGGGCCTTTTCATTTTTTACAATCTTTTGTTCGGTGCGGCGAATTCGCACATTGATAATTCGGCGCACCTGGGCGGCTTGATCAGCGGATTTATTTTGGGGGCATTGGTGCCGGTTTCGGCGCGCTTTAGTGCGGTGGTGGATGCGCGGCTGACGGGCGCGCCGTTTGACGCAGTGAGTGCGGGAGCAGCGCGGCAACGCAGGCTTTTTTTGACTGCAGCGGGTTGTGCGATCGCGCTGGTCGTGGGGCTTTACTTTGTACGCGCGCGAAATCTGCAGGCCGCGCAGTGCGGGAAGGCGGTTCGGCTGGCGAACGCGGGCCGACTGGATTCCGCCATCGTCGAGATGAAAAAAGCCTTGGCGCTGGAGCCGCAGAACGTGTACGCGCAACTGCTGGTGGGCGACTGGCTGCTTCTGCAGAATAGCCCTGCCTCGGCGATTCCTTACTTCGAACAAGCGCGGCAGTTGGTGCCCGACGCCGGCGCGATCCGGAACAATCTGGCGCTGGCGTATCTGGGAGCCGGACAACCGAAGGCTGCGGAGAACGAGATTTCGCAGATGATCGGCAGAAGCCAGGTGGAACCGTGGGAAGCATCATTCATTCTGGGAGTCGCAGCCGAACAGAATGGAAATTACCAACTGGCGGCGCAGAGCCTGAATTCGGTGGTGCAAGTGAAACCTGATTTCCAGCAGGCGCGCGAGGAGCTGGCGCGTGTTACGGCTGCCGCGAATTCGCAAAGCGCCGCGATTGATCCAAAGCCCGTGCAACTTCCTTATGAGAAATTGCTGATGAAGTCGCAGGCCTGGCCGTACTACCCCTAAATTTTAGATTCACCACGGACAGTCCGTGCGGTTGTGGATCAACCAGCTACGGCCGTCTTTGCGCCAAACACACGCGTGAAAATGGCGTCCACGGCGCGCAGTTGGCGATGCAGGTCGAATGCGTGACTGAGCGCTTTCTCGTCCAGAAACTTCTGAATATTCGCGTCCGAACTGATCCGTTCGCGGAAGCTTGATTCCGATTCCCACGCCGCCATCGCGTGGCCTTGCACCCATTTGTAGGCGTCTTCGCGGGGCGCGCCGTGTTCGACCAAATCCTGCAGAAGCTGTCCGGAAAAAACCAGGCCCTGCGTGGCATTCAGGTTGCGCAGCATGCGATCGGGAAAGACTTTCATATTGGCGACGATTTCCGTGGTGCGATAGAGCATGTAATCCAGCAGTATGGTGGAATCCGGAAGGATGACGCGTTCGACGGAGCTGTGCGAAATATCGCGTTCGTGCCAGAGCGCGACGTTTTCCAAAGCGGCCAGGGAATTCGCGCGCACGACGCGCGCGAGGCCGCAAATCTGTTCGCTCGCGACGGGATTGCGCTTGTGCGGCATCGCCGAGCTGCCGCGTTGTTCACCGCCGAAGGGCTCTTCGACTTCGCGAACTTCGGTGCGCTGCAAATGGCGAATTTCCTGCGCGATGCGTTCGAGCGACGCGGCCACGATGGCAAGCGTCGAGACATATTGCGCGTGGCGGTCGCGTTCGATCACCTGCGAAGTGATGGGCGCGGTGGCGAGGCCCAGGCGCTGACAAATTTTCTGTTCTACTTCCGGACCGAGATGCGTGCAGGTGCCTACCGCACCGGAAATTTTGCCTACGGCGATCTGCTGCGCGGCAACCTGGAAGCGCGCGAGGTCGCGGCGATTTTCCGCGTACCAATTGGCAATTTTCAGGCCGAAGGTGATGGGCTCTGCATGGATACCGTGGGTGCGGCCGATTTCCGGCGTGTCCTTAAATTCCCAGGCGCGGCGCTCGAGAACCGCACCGAGCGCTGCGATTTTCTTTTCGATCAGGTGGGAGGCTTCGCGGATCAGGAGCGCCTGCGCCGTATCCACTACATCGTTGGAGGTGAGGCCGTAGTGCAGCCAGCGCGCCGCTTCTGGATCGCCCACGGATTCCTGCACGGCGATGGTGAAGGCGATCACGTCGTGGCGGACTTTTGCTTCGATTTCGTTGATGCGTGTGACATCCACGCGCGCGCGTTCGCGCAGTCTTGCGGCAGCCTGGCGCGGCACGACACCTGCCTCCGCGAGAGTTTCCGTCGCGGCCAGCTCGACTTCGAGCCACTTCGCGAAGCGGTTTTCTTCACTCCAGACGTGGCCCATTTCCGGGCGCGTGTAACGTGAAATCAATCCTGACTCCCTCGGCGGCGCTCGGTCGCTGCACACAAAGCTCAGCTGACGAGCGGCCTGATGCAATCATGAATAAACGGCGGGGAAAATCCCTGTGCCATCATACCCGAATTCAGGCGGGGGCGCGAAGGCTGGGCGGCTGGCTGGCGACTCGGTGGCTGCAAAGCTCTTGATTTCTTGGGTTTGGCGGAATCGCAGGCCTCAAACGACTTAATAAACAGCAGGGCAAATTCAATTTAAGGAGCAAAACGATGAAAGTGAAAGTTTCCTGGTACGGAGTGGATGATTTCGAAAGCGCGAAGAAGTTTTACGGGCAAGTGCTGGGCTTGAAGAAAACTTTCGAGGCACAGCAGTGGGCGGAATTCGCGGGCGCCGAAGGCGAAGAGTCCATCGGAATCGCGGCAAATCCGCACGCGGGCAAGGAGCCGGGCGCGACGGTGGTGCTGGAGGTGAGCGACATCGAGCGCGAGCGAAAACGGCTAGAGGCGGCGGGAGTCAAGTTCGAAGGCAAGATCGAGGAGATTCCGGGGATCGTGAGGCTGACGACGTTTCGCGATCCTTACGGAAACCGGCTGCAACTGGCCCAGACGCTGATGTAGCCGCAATTGGCAAAGACGGTGTGATGTGAGGAGCCGCGCCGGTTTCGTTTCTCGATGTAAACTGGCGCGGCTCGATCTTTCAGGAGGGTGCGGCGATGAGTCTGTATTCGGGAACGGAAATTCCGCCGGAAGAAGAATCGCGGCTGGTGGAGAAAGCGCGGGAAGGCGACCAGCACGCGTTCGGATCGCTGGTGGAACCGTGGCGCAAGCCGCTCTTCGGCTACATCTACCGGATGGTGACGCTGCGGCAGGATGCGGAAGATTTGTTGCAGGATGTGCTGGTGCGCGTGCTGGAGGGCATCCGGACGTATCGCGGCGAAGCACGCTTCAAGAGCTGGCTTTTCGGGATCGCGACGCATGTGTGCCTGGATCATTTGCGCGGGAAAAAGCGCTGGCGCGTGGAAGCGCAACTGATTGGCGAGCAGGAAAGCAAGACGGAGCCGGCAAAGTACGTTTACTTGCAGGAGCTGATGGGGCAGCCGGAATTCAGCTTCGAGATTCGCGAGCACATCGCGTTCTGCTTTTCGTGCATTGCGCGGACGCTGCCGCCGGAGGAGCAGACTGCGCTGATGCTGAAGGAAGTGCTGGGATTCACGAGCGAAGAAGCGGCGGCGATCGCGGGAATTTCCGAGCCGGTGTTCCGGCACCGGCTTTCCGCAGCGCGCGCAAAGATGACCGCGGATTATGAAGGACTTTGCGCGCTGATCAATAAAGAGGGCTTGTGCTACCAGTGCAGCGGCTTGCGAGAGGTGGTTCCGGACGGGCACCGCGGAGCGGACCTGGTACAGATTGAAGTGGCGCCGGGAGTGGCGATGAACGCGGAGAATTTGTTTGATGCGCGCCTGGGGATCGTGCGCGACGCGGATCTGGAGACGGGACGAACGCGGGTGTTGCACGATGCGTTTTACAGCAGCCTGGATGAGCGCGAGGAAGCGCGCTGAGTGGTTACGAATCGCGAGCGGAGATTATAAATCGAAGGGGCCGAGCGGGACGCGCTGGGAGGCGACGTGCAGGGTGCCGCGGAAGGCGAATTCGCCGGGGCGGCGGCCGAGAGCTTCTTCGGCACAGATGCGCGCGAGGTCGGGGGTATTGTTCTGTTCCGAAACGTGGGCGAGAACGAGATGGCGCGCGCGTCCATCGAAAACTTCCGAGTCCGCCAGAAATTCGCTGACAATCGTATTGGAAAGATGTCCGGTGCGGCTCATCACGCGCTGCTTGATGTACCAGGGATACGGGCCGACCTTCAGCATTTCGAGATCGTGATTGGATTCCAGGATCAGGAAATCAGCTTCGCGCAGGTGATGCTTCACCAGCTCCGGCATGTAACCAAGATCGGTGACGATGGCCACTTTCTTGCCATTCGCGCAGAAGGCGTAACCGACCGGGTCGGCCGCATCATGCGGAATGGTGAACGCAGTGATTTCAATATCGCCGATGACGAACTTGATTCCCGGGCGGATGTAGATCACGCGCTCGATTTTTGTCTTGGGACCGTCCTCGTACATCTTGCGGATTTCGCGGTGGGTGGGCTCGGTAAGGTAGGCCGGACATTTCCAATCGCGCGCGAGCTGGGCGAGAGCGTTGGTGTGATCGCTGTGCTCGTGGGTGACCAGGATGGCGTCAACATTTTCGGGCCGCCCGCGGCCGAGAGTTTCGAAGCGCCGCAACATTTCCTTGCGGCCGACGCCGGCATCAATCAGGAGAGTGGTGCACCCTGATTCGAGCAACGTGCAATTGCCCGTGCTGCCCGACGCCAAAATGGATACACGAAACGAGATGCGCTTCCCCCGGGTGCCGCCGCTAGATCGTGAATAGCTCGTACGCCACGCCGGAAAAGATGATGGCAAAGTGCGCGGCTGGCGTCAACATGAGGAATTTCAGGTTGATTAGATTGCAAGCTGGTCGCGGGTGAGTTCGAAGCCGTTGAGGTTGCCTACGACGGAGGCGGCGATGCGGCCGGGTTGGAAAAATTCGCGCGCGAGTTGCTGGACGTCTTCCACGGTGACGCTTTCAAGGAGCGCGATGAGGTCCTGCGCGGTGAAATGGCGGTTGAAGTACATGTGGTAGCGCGCCAGGCTGTTCATGCGCTGGCCGCTGCCTTCGAGAGAGAGCAAAGTGGCGCCCTTCAGATGATCCTTGGCGCGGCGAAGCTCTTCGGTGCTGAGCGGCTCGTCGCGCAGGCTGCGGAATTCATCGAGCACGGAACGAACCAGCCGCGAAGCATTCTCGAGGGACGTGCCGGCATAAACGGAAAGCGCTCCGGCATCGCGATAGGAGTTCAACTCGCTGAAAATTGCGTAGGCCAGGCCCTGGCGCTCGCGAATATTCTGGAAGAGGCGCGAAGACATGCCTCCGCCGAGAACGTTGTTGAGGACAGCGACAGCGAAGCGGCGGCGGTCGGTCATAGGCAGCGCCGGAACGCCCATGCAGATGTGCACTTGTTCGAGTTCGTGCTTGGTGCGCAGGGTGACGTGCGGAGCGGGCTTGGGCGTGGGTTCAGCGGCAGACGCGCCGGCGGAAGCGAGTTTCTCGAAGCGTTCGGCGACCAGGTCCACCAATTGTTCGTGAGTGAGATGGCCCGCCGCGGTGATGACCATATTGTTCGGCGCGTAGCGATTGGCGAACCAGTCGCGCAAGGTATTGCGGCTGAACGCGGAAACTGTTTCGGGAGTGCCGAGGATGGGCTTGCCGAGCGCGTGCGGCGACCAGAAATTCTGGGTGAAGAGTTCGTGGACCAGGTCTTCGGGATTGTCCTGCGTCATGCGAATTTCTTCGAGGATCACGGATTTTTCGCGGTCAATTTCGTCCTCGGCGAATTTCGGGTCCAGAACCATATCGGCGAGGACGTCGAAGGCTTTGGGAAGATGTTCATCGAGAACGCGGGTATTGAAGCAAACCATTTCTTTCGAAGTGAAGGCGTCCAGCATGCCGCCAACGCTATCCACTTCGCGGGCGATATCTTCCGCGGTGCGCCGAGCCGTGCCCTTGAAGACCATGTGCTCGATGAAATGGGAAATGCCGTTGACGCTGGCCGGCTCGCAGCGCGAACCGGAGCGCAGCCAGATTCCCACGGACACCGAGTGGACGTGTTCCATCGGCTCGGTGATGACGACGAGGCCGTTGGGAAACACGTGTTGCCGCACCTTATGATTCGTGTCTGACATGTATCTTGGTATTGTGGCATGGTGCAGCCGTAAATGTCATATGCAGGCGAGGAAAGTTTCTATTGGCGGTTTGCGCGCAGGCAGTGCGCAAACGCGTCGCGGTTATGGCTAGAGCAGTTTTTCTTCGGGATCGAGTTTGCCGTACTCGCTGGAATAGTGCAGCGGAACGTCCGCATAGGCGCCCTTATCGAGCGAATACACTTCGCAGGAAGCATAGGGATAGGAGTAGATGTGCACGCTCGTGGCGCGTTCTTTGAATTCCGGCAGATTCAAAACCTGGTGCACGGGTTCCGCGGGTTGCACCACGGCGGGATGCGTGGAGTCCATGTCGTAAGCGTCCGAAGGAATTAATTTACAGCTGCCGTGTGCTGCGTCGCGATTTTCCACGCGAAAATTCTGCACGCGCAGGCGTCCGATGGGAGTGACCATCCAGCAATTCTGGCCGCGGTGATTGTGGATGCGGCTGACCTGGCCGATGTCCCAGCAGATGGCGAGAACTTCGAAAAGCTCGCATTTGTGAATCAGGTTCCGGGTGTAGTGGCTCTTAGCGTAGAAAAGATAGGGAGCGAGGGTCTGTGGATCAATGGCTTTGCGCGCGGTGAAATCGAAAACGCGCGGAATGGTGAATTCTTTTTCCGGGATGGCGCCGAGTTGCTTCACCCATTCGTCAACGGTCATCACTTCCATCGGAGTTTTGTGGTCCACGGGCGTTTGAGTCGCCATCGTTGCGCCTCCCCAATTTTTGCGCTGAGCGCTGCTGGTTAAGCTCCATTATATCGCCGGGCGCGCGGCTTGGCAGCGGGAAATCGCTTCGGGCACGCATGTTATTATGAACGCAAGATGCATGCGGACAAACCAGAGCGCGAACCTGCCGGCATTGCAAACCTGCTGGGCCAATCGGCGGCGGAGCTGCGCGGGCTGATGCAGCGGCTCGGTGAACCGGGTTATCGTGGCGCGCAAATCTATCACGCGCTTTACGCCGAGCGGCGGTTTGATCTGGCGGCGATGACGAATTTGCCGGCTGGGTTGCGCGAGCGGCTGGCGCGGGAAGCGGATGTTGCGCTGCCGCGGATTGTGCGGCGGTACAGGTCGGCGGACGGCACGGTGCGTTACGTGCTGGCGCTGGCGGCGCAGGAATCGCGAGATGAATCCCGCGCGGTGAAGCCCGCGACGGTCGAGACGGTCTTCATGCCTGAAGAAAATCGCCAGACGATTTGCATTTCGACGCAGGCGGGCTGCGCGGTGGATTGCCATTTCTGCCTTACGGCGACGCTGGGATTGATTCGCAATCTCTCGGCTGGAGAAATTATCGGGCAGGTGCTGATTGCGCTGGAAGAAAATCGCGCGGCGCTGAAGCCGCAGACGAATGTGGTGCTGATGGGCCAGGGCGAGCCGCTGCTGAATTACGAGCCGGTGATGGCGGCGCTGCGAATTTTGCTCGATCCCAACGGCATGGCGATTACCGCGAAGCATACGACGCTTTCGACCAGCGGAATTATTCCCGGGATTGAGCGGCTGGCGGGGGAGAAAGTGCGTCCGAAGCTGGCGATTTCGCTGAATGCATCGTCCAACGAGCAACGCGACAAGATCATGCCGGTCAATCGAAAGTATCCGCTTGAGAAATTGCTGGAGGCGTGCGCGCGTTATCCGCTGCGGCCGTGGGAACATTTGACGTTTGAGTACGTGCTGCTGGGCGGTTGCAACGACGGGCCGGAAGATGCTCGGAGGGTGGCGCGGCTACTGGGGAATTTGCGCGCGAAAGTGAATTTGATTCCGTGGAATCCCGGCGAACTGCCTTACGAGAAGCCGGATGCGGCACGCATCGAGGAGTTCCGGCGGATTCTGGCGGAAAAGGATATACGGGTTTTTGTGCGGTACTCGCGAGGGCAGGATGTGATGGCTGCTTGCGGGCAGCTGGCGTTGCTGGAATCGGCGGCGCCGGGCGAAGCAGCCGCGCTGGCGCAGATTTCGCCGGCGACTAGTTGAGCTGGCGCCTTCGTTGTGTGAGGGCGAGTCTGAACTCCGCCCCGACAAGCCCGTGGCAACGGCAGGACTCATTCGTTTGCGTCCCAAACGAAGCGCCTGAACCAGCTCCTGCAGACGCGCGCGGTAACGGGATCGCTCGCTTCATCGCGAAGCAAACCAATCTAATCGAAACCTGTCAGCGGATGGCGATGGCTGCCATCATGCGGCCTGTGGCGCGTTCGCGGCGGTAACTGAAGAAGAGATCGCTGCGGCAGGAAGTACAGTAGCCGCTGGATTGGATTTTTTCGCGGGCCGATGCCCGCTGACTCGAGGATGGCGCGGTTCGCTGCGATCAAATCGAGCTGCACGCGCGGAGGAGGCGGCGCGTGGCCCGGCGGGCGCATGGTGAGCCAGGGAAGCCAATTGGAATCGTTGTCGCCATTTTCCAGGGCGTCGAACGGTCCGGCGAACCATTCACGCGCATCCGGAAACTTCGCGGCGAATTCCTTCACCACTTCGTGGCCCACTTCGTAACAGCAGCCGCCAATTCCCGGGCCGAGCGCGGCGACCACGTCCTGCGGGCGCGTGCCAAATTCCATCTGCATGCGGCCGAGGGTTTTTTCAGCGATACGTTGCGCGGTTCCGCGCCATCCCGAATGAATCGCGGCGACGGCGCGATTCCTGGTATCGGCGAGCAAGATGGGAATGCAATCCGCCGTCTGCACCACGAGCAGGACTCCCGGTTCGCGGGTGATGAGCGCATCGCCCTGGGGAGCTTGCTCGCCTTGTGGCACATCCGTGGCGCCAATGACGTGAATAATGTCCGAATGAATTTGTCGCAAGCCTACGACGCGCATTTTGCCTGCGCCGAGCGACGCGAAGAATTTCTTGCGATTTGCCAGGACGCGCGAGCGCGAATCCCAGTCCGTGAATCCGAGGTTCAGAACTTTTCCGGAAGCGGCGCGGCTCTTTTGCGGCGTGGGAAATTCGCTCGCGCCGCCGGGGCGCGTGCTGAAACCGTGCGTCAGCCAATCCAAGCGCGCGAATTCGGGAGATTCGAGAATCTGCAAGCCGTTGGCGCGGCGCGGGCGCCATTCTGCGGCACGCTGCGATGTTGTTGCTCGCGAGGTCCGTCGCGTGCGCGGCTTTCGCTTCGTCGCTGGTGGCATAGGCATGGTGGTGATCTTTCGCGCGTGGCGCCAACCGCGGCGCATGTCAATTATAGGTATAATCCCGCGACGGCGTGAATGCCGCATTTCTGGAAGCATTTCATAGCGAGGCGAGGGCGCACTTGATCGTGGGATTGGGGCTGGACATCGCGGAGATTGACCGGATCGAGGCGGCGCTGACGCGCCACGGCGCGCCGATACTGGAACGGCTGTACACGCCCGGCGAAGTGGCCTACTGCGAAAGCTATCGCCATAAATTCGAGCGTTACGCCGGACGCTTTGCCGCGAAGGAAGGCGCGATGAAGGCCCTCGGGACCGGGTGGCGGCTGGGAGTGCGTTGGCGCGATATCGAAGTGGTGCGCGAACCGAGCGGAAAGCCGACGCTGCATCTCGCCGGCGCGGCGCGGCAATTTGCCGAGCGGCTGGGCGTAAAAAATATCTCGTTGACCATCACGCATAGCGGGAATCTCGCGCTCGCCGAAGTTATTTTTGAGGACTGAGCGCTCCCGCAAGTTCGGCTTGCGCGTTTTCAGATCCGATTTCCACCCGCGCTTCGCACCAGACGTTCGCGGGAATGCGGCCTGCGACGCGAACCTTCAGATAATTTCCGGTGAGCGCCTCGGTCCAGGTTTCCCCGCCACGTTTCAGAGTTAGAGCATGAACGGTCTTTCCCGCCTGAAGTTTGCGAAACGCGGCAGCTTTTTGCTGGCCCAGGGCGCGGAGCGCACGGGTACGTTCGCGTGTGGTTGCTGCCGGGACCGGCGCGCCAAGATCGGCGGCCTGGGTGCCGGGCCGCACGGAAAACGAGAAAACGTGGAGATACGTGAACGGCAGACGCTCGATGAATTCGAAAGTGGCGCGAAAGTCAGCGTCGCTCTCGCCGGGGAAGCCGGCAATCACGTCCGCGCCGATGGCGGCGTCTGGGAGCATGCCGCGGATTCGCTTGATGCGTTCGGCATAGTGTTCGGCGCGGTACCAGCGATGCATGGCGCGCAGAATGCGGTCTGATCCCGATTGCAGCGGAACATGGAAGTGGCGCGCGATGCGCGGCGAAGCGGCGACCAGCGCGATGAAATCTTCGGTGACGTCCTGCGGCTCGATGGAACTGAAGCGCAGCTGCTGCAGTGCGGTTTCATCCAGGATGCGGCGCACGACCTGCGCTAGTTCCACGCGGGGCGCGAGGTCGCGGCCATAACTGCCCAGATTGATTCCGCTGAGGACAACTTCTTTCGCGCCGGCGGCAACGAGCTGACGGATTTCCGCGATCACCACGCCGGGCGGCAGGCTGCGGCTGCGTCCGCGAACGAACGGGATCACGCAATAGGAGCAGCGGTTGTTGCAGCCATCCTGGATTTTCAGGATGGGGCGCGTGCGATCTCCCACGATGCCGGCGCCTTCAGGCGGCGCAATCTGCACGGAAGTTTGCGCGAAGATATCGCCGGTGAGAATTTTTGCGGGACCGCGGGCGAGGGACATGGCTTCGTCATCGAGCTGCGCAAGAGGAACGAAATCTTGCGGGAGCGCGCGGCTCGAGCTTTCGCGCCCGGCCGGGGCCTCTCGAGCGGCCTGCAGGCCTTCGCGAACAATTCGCGGGATTTCGGTCTGGTGCGAATTGCCAATGACCCACGAGACGCCTGGCAGCGCGGCAAGCTCTTCGGGAGAACGCTGCGCGTAGCAGCCGGTGACGACGATGCGCGCGGAGGGATTGGCGCGATGAATCTTGCGGATGGCGTCGCGCGCCTGCGAATCGGCGGCGGCTGTGACGGTGCAAGTGTTCAGCACTACGACGTCGGCGGTGTCGTGCGCGTCCAGCATCTGCAATCCACTCGCGCGCAGGGAGCGACGCAGCGAAGCAGCATCCGCTTCGGTGGCGCGACAGCCGAAATTTTCGATGAAGAAGGTAGCCATAAAGCGAAATGCGCAGCCGGGCAAGCAAGCGCGCAGTGCGGGATTATAGCAGTGAAAGCGCAAACGGATTCAATGCGGAGCTGCTGTGAAATGTCGCGGAAAGCGTGCGGCTAAGCTCCGGCGCCGCGACGCTGGTAGCAGAGCAGGATCAGATCGGCGCGCCGGCGGACCCCGAATTTGGCGAGCAGGTTGGAGACGTGGAACTTCACGGTGCGTTCGGAGATATGCAGGCGATCGGCGACTTCCTTATTGGCCAGATTTTCCAGCAGACCGGCGAGAACTTCCTGCTCGCGACGGCTGAGTTCGGCAGGAGAATCACCGCGCAAGCGGCGTCCCTGCGTGGTGCTGAGAATCGAATCCACGAAGCGGGAAAGGACCTCGCGAGGCACCCAGAATCCACCAGAGGCGACGAGCGGTAGGGCGCGCGGCAACTGTTCGCGGGCTTCCTTGTAGTTCAGAATGCCTTTTACGCCTTGGCGAAGGAGCGTGTAGCTATCGGTTTCCTTGAGGTTGTCGCCGACCACCAAAAGCCGCGCCGCCGCGTTGTGGTCAAGGATATTGCCAAGCAGAGCGCCGGTGGCCTGGCGCGCCGCGTGCGCGTCAATCACGTAAACGGAAGCGCGCGGGACTTCCAGATTGCGCAGGTCCGGCGCCAGCATCGAGTCAAGCTGCTTGGCGACGAGCTGGAACGACGAATCCGTCAAAAGACGCCGAAACTCCTCAAGCACCATCGGATGAGGAGACAACAGGCAAACTTTTAATTTTGAATTGGTGGACGCCTTAACCATCGTAATCAAGGCTAGCGGAATTGACCTGCCGGGGCAAGACAGATAGGAGGGGTGATTTCATACCAGATACGGGTACTTGCAGGCGGCAAGGCGAGGGTAGAGCGAAAACGGCCGGCAAATTCGCTGGTTAAAAGCGCCTTGCCGGCCGAGTTTCGCGGATTGTGCTGAGTTTACGCGATGTTCTGCTGCAGTGCGGAGTTCAGCGATTTGCGGCGAGCCAAAAACAGCAGCGCCAGAACACCGACGCCGAGTTGCAGCAACGTTGCGGGCTCCGGAGTGTCCACGATGAATTCCTGGACCTGGCCGGTCAAAGCTACCGGGCCAAGGTTGGTGACGATCTCGAAGTTCCCATCGTTTGCCGGATTGTAATTTAGCGCAGCGAGGTTCAGCCAATAGGCCGCGCCGGTGGATGGAGCGTTGCTATCGAAAAGATCCCACATGGCATATTGAATCGCGACCCAATCGCTTTGCGGATTCGCGGCAAACTGAGTCGAGAGCCAGGCCGCTTCCTCATACAAAACCTGCGCGTCGGCCACGCCGCCGTAACGCGTGTTGCTCAAATTATCCGAAGCGAGCTGCGTGACGTTGGCTTGCCAGGTCTGCCCAAAGGTGACGTCGTTGTTGAAGTCCACGCAATAGAGTGTGACGGCGTTGCCATTCATCGTGCCCAGATATGGGCTGACGTAATACGAGCCGTCGTTCACGCCGTTCACTCCGGTGAAGACCATGTTGACCGGATTGCCGTCTGCGTGAGCAATAGCCGGCGCAACGAAGAACAGCGCCGCGAGCAGCAACCAATTGATTCGAAACTTCATTCAGCAAGCTCCCTTGATCCGCAATTCCTCAGAATTCGAGTGGATTGAAGGGCACGCTGCTGGCCGAAGAGAAGAGCCGCAAGGTGCTGAAAACAAGGGGCGGATGAGGCTGTGGCGACTAGGGAAGGCGACTTATGGGGGTGGATTTGGAAAAGGATTTCCTTGCTAGAAATGGGGGTGGTGCAAACGTTCCAATCCAGAACAGCGCCGGAATTACGAGCGTTTTCGCGATTTATTCGCTCTAGGAGTTTTCAGGAAGCACTTCATCGGCCGGGCCATTGCGGCGCGGCCGCTTGGCGGGCAAGCCGGCCTGGCGGACTTTATAGAGGAGCGCACGATAACTGATTTTCAGAATTTCGGCAGTCCTGCGGCGATTCCAGTGATTGGCCTGCAAGACTTTCAGGATTACGTCGTGTTCCATGCGGCGCGTCACCTGCTGCGCGATGCGCTTCAGGGGAATGTTGCCGTCTGCATTCATCTCGTACGAAATGGCCAGGGGCTTTTTTTCCGCGGAGCGATCGCGGTCCGAATGGAAGGCTTCTTCGGAGCCCAGGATCACGTAGCGCGCCATGCAGTTTTCCAGTTCACGAATATTGCCGGGCCAATCGCGCTGTTGCAGCAATTGCAGCGCTTCGCGGGAAACCGGCGCGGCGTCGCGCTGGAAGCGGCGATTGAACTGTTCGCGCAGATATTCGACGAGGTAGGGAATATCGTCGCGGCGATCGCGGAGAGAAGGCAGCGTGATGGTGATGACGTTTATGCGATAGAAAAGATCGGCGCGAAATCCGCCATTGGCGATTTCCTGATGCAGCAAGCGATTGGTGGCGCAGATGACTCGGGCGTCCAATTGCTTTTCGTCGTGATCGCCGATGCGCGTGAAATGGCCGTCCTGCAGGACGTGCAGCAGCTTGGCCTGGAGGCTGGAATCAATTTCGGCAATCTCGTCGAGAAAGAGAGTGCCACCCTGCGCCAGTTCCATGCGCCCGGGCTTGGCCTGGTGCGCGCCGGTGAAGGCGCCCTTCTGAAATCCGAACAACTCGCTTTCGATCAGCGTTCCGGGAATGGCCGGACAATTGACCTTCACAAACGGGCCTTGATTCCAGGGAGAGCGCTCGTGAATGAAGCGAGCCAGGACTTCTTTGCCCGTGCCGCTTTCGCCCAGCACCAGAATCGGAACGTTCAGGCCGGCGGCGCGTTCCACGCGTTGCCGAACGGCCTGCATGGCCTCGGACGGGCCAAAATAAACGTGCTGAGGGGGGACTTCAACGGGATGGCCCAGTGGTGCGATTCTTGCTTCAGCGGCAGATGCCATTGAATTCCAGTTTGATGGAGTGAGGCGTGTACCGTGCCCCCATGAAAAGTAGTGCACACAAAGCTCCAAACGCGCAGAAGTGTGCAGTACTTTGGTAACGCAATCCCGAAATCAGAATTCCGCGTAATCTATTTCGTTTGAGCTAGATGGATGGGTGGTGTGCGGGCGATTTCATAGTACCGGGAGCATCGTCGGGGCAGTGTGGTAGTACGTTCGTCAGAAAATCCTAGGCACTTTCGGGAACTGGCCTTCCCAGTGGGGGCTTCCCTTCCTTTTGGCCCGGCGGCGGATTTGCAGAGAGCGGTTCGAGCTAAGTCATTCAGAGATGCGACCATAGATGCGGCATCCGGCGACGGAAACAGCGGCCGGGCGAGTCAGCGTTGCGGGAAGATTAAGGATTCCAGCATGTCCGCGCGGGCTTTGTGATCGGAAGCAATCAACTGCAGCAAGTCCGTGACGGAAATCATTCCGCGAAAACCTTTCTCGTGATCGAGAACCACCAGGTGGTAGATGCTGTGCTGCTCCATCAGCCGCAAACAATCTTCGAGAGAGGTGTCTGGCGTGGCGCTGATGATTTGCGTAGTCATGATTTCGGAGACGCGCATCCACGCGGGGCACTTGTTTTCGGCGGCGACCTTATCGGAGACGTCGCTTTGGGAGATGACTCCCAGGAGCAGTCCCTGCCGGTCGCAGACTCCGACGGCGCGCACTTGCTTGTCGCGCAAGTAGCGAGCAGCGTCATGTACAGTGGTGTCTTCCGGAACGAAATAAACTTCGCGGCGGGCGGCAATTAGGTCCGCAACTCTCATCGGACCCTCCTCAATGCGATCTGCAACGGATGGTAGAACGATTCGGGCGAGAAATGCAACGGGGAGCGGGCGACGAGGCTCCGGCGGGAGGCCGAAGCGCGAAAACTTTCAGCGATCGCCATAAAAAGAAGCGCTGCGGGTGCAGCGCAGCGGCGCGAAGAATCGGAATGGATCGAATGAATCGGGTAGAAAATTGCGAGAGTTCGTTCGCTATTCAGCGAGCGATCAAATCTATATCTGCGACGCCTCGCCGCGAATAATATCGTAGCGCTCGATGACCGCCGCGACGCCAATCGTTTCCGGCGCGTCGTCTTCCTGCTTATCCACACGAACCACGCGTCCGTGCGCGCGCACGAATACTTCTGTTCCACGGGTGATTTCCGCCGGCAAGGTGAGCGTGAAGTCCACTTCAGTACCGGGAGCCAGGTCTTTTTGCATGGTGAAGTAAACGCCGCGCGTCGAGATGTCCCGGGTCTGACCGTTGTGCGTACCCGGTTCTCGATTGATCGGCAGGCGGACGTTTACCGGTAGCGAAAGGTCATACCGGCGTGCCAAGCGACGCTCCGTCATCCCCACTGCTCCTCCAAGGAAAGATTGAGTTGCAACACGTCCCCGCCAGTCAGAGTAGCAATCCCTCTTCCAAAGGCTCGCAACCCTGCAGCAATCCGCCATTTGCGTCGGGCGATGCTATTTTCCGAAACTTCAGGCACGGCAAAATCTGACACAAGTAGCAAATCCTTTGAACACAGCGACAAGCATTGAGTCGAGAAATCGGCCGGGAGGCCAAAATCCGATCATCCCGCAGGTGGTTTTGCGGGAGCCCCCATTTCGGAGCGAATACTAGACCAAGCCGGGGGCAGAAGGGTAGTGCTATTTCGCTGAATGTGCTCTAGATATGCAACTCTTTGCAACAGGCATAGGACTAGTACGTTTTTGCATTTTGGAAGCTTTTTCGCGACTGCGGGTGGTAAAAGTTCGGCTGCAGGCGAGCTTTCGCACACATACCAGTAATGCTGGCTGAGCTCGCGATGGCGATAGGCGATGGTCAGGAGCCGCGAATCGCGGGCGCGGATTCCTTCAGCGCTGCGTCCTTCGCTTCCGCGTCTTTCGCGGCGGTTTCCTTGGCAGCAGCTTCTCTGGCCGCCTTCGCCGCGGCGGAGCGCGCGCCGCGCCCAGAATCCAAATTGAATTGGCGCATTTTATAAAGCAGCGCTTTATAACTGATGCCCAACATGCGCGCGGCATCTTTGCGGCACCAATTCGTTTTTTCCAGAGCGTCGGCAATCGCTTCCATTTCCGCTTCGTCTTTCAAACCGCGAACGAGCGCTTTCAGGCCTTGCTCTTTGGGCGGCGCGGTTTCTTCGCGCGGAGCGGTGCGATGTTGCTGTCCGGTCATTTCCAGGAGTTCGCGGAAACTGCCTTCGTCATCTTCGAGAATCACGTAGCGCTTGACGAAGTTTTCGAGCTCACGGAGGTTGCCGGGCCAGGGATAACGCAGGGCCGCTTCGAGAAGGTGCTTGGAAGGATCGGGAGCCGGCTTGCCGTACTTCTCGCTGTACTTCGCCAGAAAATGGCTGAAGAGCAAGGGAATTTCGGTGGTGCGCTCGCGCAGCGGCGGAATGTGAATGGAGAGCACGTTGAGACGATAATAGAGATCTTCGCGGAAGCGCCCGGTGCGCATGGCGTCTTTCACGTCCACGTTGGTGGCGGCGAGCACGCGCACGTCCACATTGACGACGGCGCGCGCGCCCAAGCGCGAAAACTGGCCGTCCTGCAGGACGTGCAACAGCTTGGCTTGCAAGTGCGGGCTCATCTCCGCGATTTCATCCAGGAAAATCGTGCCCTTATTGGCCATCTCGAATTTCCCGGGCTTGGCGCGAACCGCGCCTGTAAACGCGCCCTGTTCGTATCCGAATAATTCTGATTCCAGAAGCTCGCCGGGCAACGCCGCGCAATTCACTTTGATGAAGGGCTGCACGCGGCGCGTGGAGCGCAGATGAATCATGCGCGCGACCACTTCCTTGCCGACGCCGCTTTCGCCGCTGATGAAAATCGGAACGTCCACCGGAGCGATCTGCAGAATCTGCTGGCGGATTTTGAGCATTTGCGGGCTGGCGGCGAGGAACGAGAGGTCTTCGGTGAGCGCTTCGCAATACTCGCGCAGCGATTTATTTTCGGAGCGCAGCTGCTGTTTCTGGCGGCACTTCAGGAAGGCGGCGTCCAGCTCCGGCTTTTCGAAGGGCTTGGTGAGGTAATCGAGCGCGCCGATGCGAATCGCTTCGACCACGGTGGTGACTTCGTTGGAACAAGACAGCATGATGACGTTGATGCTGCGGTCCACCTGCATCAATTGACGCAAGGTCTCCAGGCCGTCCATCTCCGGCATCAGCACATCCAGAATTACGAAGTCCGGACGCTCGCCCGAGCCGATGCGCTCCAGAGCGTCTTTGCCGCTGGATACCGTCTCGACGTCAAAACCGTCCACTTCCAGCAGCGTCTGGAGATATTTTCGAATACTCGGTTCGTCGTCTACGACCAGAATCTTTTCTTTGTCTGCCATCATTCTTCCTAGAGAGCCGCGCCAGGCAGCTCCGATTTGATGTGGTGATTATTCGACGTTAATCGGCAAAAGGAAAGAAAAAGAGCTCCCGCTGCCGACCACGCTATCCACCCAAACTTTACCGCGATGCGCCTGAATGAGCCGTTTGGTGATCGCCAGGCCCAATCCCATCCCCGAAGAGGAGGGATCCACGCGCACAAATTCTTCGAAAATTTCCTGGTGAAATTCCGCGGCGATGCCGCTGCCGGTATCGGAAACCGAGACCAGCACGCTATTGGGGCGCACGCCGCGGCCGCGGCGACGGTCCGCCGAGGGCGCCGCTTCCGAGATACGGCGTTCCCAGAAATGCGGTTCTGCGACCAAAGTGACGCAGCCATCGGGAGGCGTGTGCTTCAGCGCGTTATCAATGAAATTCGCGACGCACTGCTGCACCTTTTGATAGTCAAATTTGAAAGGCGACAATTCCGGATGAATTTTGATGTCCAGGCGGACCTTCGCGCGCTGGAAGGCATCTTGCCAACGGCCGGTGATATCTTGAATGCAATCGCGCAAATCGTTTTCGCGAAGCTGCAGAACGAGCTTGCCGCTTTCGAGCGCCGAATAATTCAGGAACATGGACACCAGACGAACCAGGCGGTCGCAGCTTTCCTTCGATTCCAGCAAAATTTCACGCTGGCGGTCGTCGAGCTTGCCCAGCGAGCCGGTGAGTAATAGATCGTAGTAGCCCTTCATCACCGCCAGCGGCGTCTTTAATTCGTGAGCGGCCGAGGCGAGAAAAACTGTCTTCTGCCGGTTCACTTCCTGCAGCCGCAGATACGCCGCTAGCAAATTCCGGTAGGTGATCTCACGCTCTTGCATCAATTCCTGAACGGTTCGCCGCATGTCCGCTTCGTCGGCGGTGGCTTCGGCGGGCGCCGGCTCGAGATACGCGACCAGCCAATCAGGCTCCGGCAGCCAGCGAACACGCGCGCGATTCTTTTCGGTGGCGGAATCAATCGGGATGCTCAGTTCCTGCGCGCCATCTTCGAGTTGCCGTAGGACATCCTTGCGGTCGGTGTGAAGGATGTCGGTGAAGAGGTTTAAATCCTGCTTGGAGCCGAGGCCTTGATTATTGACCCGGTCCTGCGCGTGGAAATTTGTAAACAGGACCTTCCCAAGCCTATCGCTAACCACCAGCGGGCGGTCGAAAGCGTCGAGCAGGCTGGCAACCAGATGTAAAACCTGCTGGTTATTGGCCTGCTGGTCAACTGCCGCACTATTTGGCAAGCGACGCTCCTAAATGCGCGTGCACAGCATCAAAATAGACACCGGTGTCATGGCCGGTCCCGTCGAATGGGGATGAGCTCAAGGAAAGCAATGCTCGCAAAGGCCCTAAGTTGTGTCAATGGTAAATGCGTCCTAGTTTGCACAATGTTGGAAATGTTAGGGAGTTAAATTACACACTCGACTTCCAGTCACGAGCGTGTGTCAGGAAACATACGCTGCAGTTGATTGTTAATAAAAGGCTTACGATAAGCAGAGTTGGTTGGTGGACTTGCCCTCAAATTGCCACCAATTGGTAGTACTAATACTGGGGTACCGATGGCGCTTCGAGAAAGTGTCTTACATCATCGCGCGATTTCCGATCCGCTATCTGACGAGCGCCGACGATTTCAACGCATCGGGCTCCAGGTGCCACTGTTCGTACGCGGCAAGGACGCGCAGGGTGAGCAGTTCCTGGAGCTAGCCAAAACCTTGGATATCAGCGGATTAGGAGCGTTCATCACCTGTCCGCGCCGGCTTGCGGTGAACGACGTGGTTACCTTGACGATTCCCGCGCCCTCCATTACCTCCTCCGCTTTGGTTCCCGCCGGAATGCCCCCGATCCAAGCCAGGGTTCGCCGCCAGCAGGAAGCAGGGGATGTCTACCTGGTAGGCGTCGAGTTCTTGAAGCCGATTGGCTAAATCTTTTCCTCCGTTTTAAGCCCCATCGGGCAGTGGCCTAGGCGAAATGTGAAACGCTTTCTACACTTGTGCGCGGGGCCCGACATGTCTTCGCCAGTGGCCGCTCGTCTCCCGAGGTAAAGCCACTCCTGACATCGGGTTAAGGCCGGGCGCTCCGCTCGGTTTGTTGTTTGAGATTGGACTGTCTCGTGCTAGTACTTTACAGCCCCCGCAGTGTCCCTGTTTACAGGGAACAATAAAACTATTGCGGATCCCATAGATGCCTCAGCCCGGCGACGCTTTTCAGCCGCAGCCCTCGGCCGAAGACTCCTTCCTGGATCTCCTGGTGGAGACTTTGGATGGGCTCGACGAATCGGTTCGCGGACAATTTCTGCGCCAGTTTTTCCGCACCATCGCGCAGATTGATCTCACCGACGCGCAAAGCAATGAATATTGGGAACGGATACTCTTGCGCCGGCGCGAACTGGCGGAAAACCTCGGGCAACGCGTTTCGCTGAAGACGGCCATGGTAGACGTGCTGGCTTCCACGAAATTCCTGCGCGTGCCGATCCTGATGGAGTACGACGATTTCAAGAAATTGCAGATCAATGCGGCCACCGACGCGCTTACGGGACTCTACAACCGGCGGCTCTTCGACGAATACCTCGACAAGGAACTGAATCGCGCGAAACGCTACGGCCAACAGCTCGCCGTCGTGATCCTGGATTTGCACAAACTTAAGGAAGTGAACGATCTGCACGGACATTTGCAGGGCGATCAGGTGCTGCAGCTGGCGGCCGCGACGTTGCGCAAGACGCTGCGCGCATCGGATTTCGCCTTTCGCATCGGCGGCGACGAATTTGCGCTGCTGCTGCCGCAAACAGATCCCGAGCAGGCCATCACGCTTTGCCGCCGCGTGCGCACGCAGTATGAAACGGACATTCGCCCTTTAAAAATGGGTGTGGGCGTTACGCTTGATTTCGGCGTCGCGGTGCATCCGCAGGACGGCGACCAAAAGAGCGCGCTACTGAGCCTGGCGGACCAGCGGCTCTACGAATTGAAAAATTCCGGGCGCGCTGCCTCGCGCGTCATCCCTTTGGAGGCGCACCCGTCGCGTGAATCTGCCGCGACGGGAGCGACGGCACAGCGCGAGGCTCCGTCCGCGGGCGTGGCATCGCCCGGCGGCGAACCTACGGTGACTTCGCCCCCGCGGCGCACCGTTCCGGCTTCGCAAGAACCACCCGTGGAGATTCGCCCTCCGGCCGCTCACGCCGAGGCGCGCAAGTGGGAACGCGTGTCGCTGGCGGGAACGAAGGCCTATGCCATTTTGACGGACGTGAACCAGAAGACCGCGACCGTGATTGACTTGAGCTATGGTGGAGTGGCCTTGCTGCTCGAAAAAGCCGACGAGATTCCCAATCAGTTCAACGCTGTGCTGCACGTGCCGATTTTGCCGCCGGTGCGCGTGGTTCTGCGGAAGGCTTATACGCTGGCGGCTGGCGGAGGTCGCTTTCGAATCGGCTGTGCGTTCGTTTCCTAATCCAGCCTGCCCGATTGTAAGCCGCGACACTTTCGTCTCGCCCACTTTGTAAATCGCTGAAGGTGCAGTATAATTGGGGTTTCGGGCTAGCCTAGCGACGCGACTGTGCCTTCCTGCCTGAGTGAGTCGCGCAGACCGGCTGGCCGACAGGAGAGTTATGAGAGAAGGAATCCATCCCGACTATCACCCGGTGAAAGTACATTGCGCCTGCGGCAACACGTTTGACACGCGCTCCACTTTCAAGGGCCCCATGATTCGCGTGGAAATTTGCTCGAATTGCCATCCGTTCTTCACCGGCAAACAGAAGCTGATTGATACGGCGGGCCGCGTCGAGCGCTTCCAGAAGAAATATGCCGACAAAGCAGCCTCGATGAAGAAGTAGCGGCGCGCTTTTCGGCGACTGATACGAACAGCGCAAGCCCCGGGTCCTCGATCCGGGGCTTTATTTTTTGCTCGCGAAGGTCTGCACCGTGAATCCCGCGCCCGCCCGGTGTACAATGCCCGCTGGAAATGGCCACGCGATTGTCTCCAACGTCGAGCTCTTCAAACGGCCCCTCACCCAGCCCATCTGCGGGCTCACCAATCGAAACCGCTGCGCCGCGCGTCACGCTGCGCAATCATTTCGCGCACGCGTTCGATTCGGCAATCGCGGCGGCGCGCACCTGCTATTCGCCACGGCTGATCACGCTGGAAGAGGTCACCGAGAAACAGCGCGTGATGATCGGTTCGGCGACCTACTTTGGCGGGCATCACACGGTCTATCAGCACGCGCATTTCGAATTCGGCCTGGAAAATATCAGCCGGCAGTTTGTGTGGTCCTTCCTGCACGCGCATCCGTTTTATAACTCGGAGCAGCAGAGCCAGCGTTACGTGCGGCTGGACCGCGCGCAGGCGTACGTCCCTGCGGAAAGCGGCAATTTTGGCGCCGCGGAACGGGCCATCTACGAGCGCGCCGTAGCGCGGGCCTGGGAACACTATCGCGAGCTCACGCGCGTGCTGGAGCCGACAGCGCACGAAATTCTGGCGGACATCTGGCACGTCAGCACGATGTCTCATCCGAAGCGCGTGCAAAAAGTGCAGCGCCAATCGGAGAAGCGCGCGATCGAGGTGGCGCGCTATGTGCTTCCC
Organism: uncultured Acidobacteriota bacterium; assembly: GCA_963804655.1. GTDB lineage: Bacteria > Acidobacteriota > Terriglobia > Acidiferrales > UBA7541 > Palsa-295. Next base: position 110,108 of record CAWDRE010000013.1, read on the forward strand.
GTCGCGGCGTTCACCGCGATGGTGCACACGGTCTCCGGCATCGTGCTGCATCGCCTCTACCGGATGCTGGCGGCCAGCGACACGCCCGGCGAAGCGCGCCTGGTGATTGGCGAAATGGTTGCGCGGGTGCGCGAGAACGATGCGCAATTTTTCGATCGTTTCGACAACGAGCCGATGGATGCGCCGCCGGAGTGGAACGAGCCGGTTCACGACGGCGAAGAGTTCGCGCGCGAATTCGATGCCAAACTCGGTGGACGAACTGCCGCGCTGGTTGATTATTCGCCGGGGGCGCTGCGAGTGATGGCCGATGCGTTTCGCGGAGTGGTGGGATTGACCGCCGCGCAGTGTTCGGACGCGGAAGCTCTGGACCGCATGCTGAACCCGGCGCGGAATCCTTACCGGCGCGAGACCTTGAATATCGGCGTGCACGCGCCGCTGATGCGGCCGCTGCAGCACGCCAATTTCACGTTTACAAAAAAAATCAGCCACACCGCGGACAGCCAGGACCAGCGCCACCGCATGGTGCCGGGCTCGCGGCCGCTGCTGACGCTGGCAGACACCCGCTCGCCGGATTACATTACGCCGATGCTGATTCGCGACAACGCGCGCGCGCTGGAAATTTACCAGCAAGCGATGGAAGAGGCCTGGGCGGCGAAAAACGAACTGCTAGATCGCGGAGTGCCGCGCGAATTCGCGTTGTATCTGCTGCCCAATGCGAAGGCAATTCGCCTGGTGGAATCCGGTTCGCTGCTGCATCTGCTGCATAAATGGACGATGCGCACGTGCTTCAACGCGCAGGAAGAGATCTATCAATCTTCCATCGAAGAAGTGGAGCAAGTACGCGCCGTATTTCCGGAGCTGGCGCGCTACATCGGACCTCCCTGCCACCTGCGCGCAGGAATTTCCACACCCATCTGCACCGAAGGCTCGCATTTCTGCGGCGTGAAAGTCTGGCTGGATTTTCCCAACATCCAACGAAGGATATGACGCGGCGCGGCAGCCTGATCTATTACCTGGCGGCTTGGGCGCTGGGCTGCTTTTTCATGGTCGTGGTGGTGTGGTGCTGGGATTTGATGGTCGTCTCCCATCAGGATTTACTGCGAGAGGCTACCGAAGGTTTTCTGACGCTCATTGTTTACGGATATTTATTCGGGGCGCCCACCGCGTTGCTGTTTGGGTTTTTATTGCGGCGGATTATGCGGGCGTTGAAGTGCAGGACGCCCCTGCATTGGGCCGGGGTGGGAGCGATTCTTGCGCCGCTGGTGGTAGTGGCGCTGGGCCTTGGCAGCCGGAGCGCCGCGCGGGTGCTGCCGCAAGAATATGCTTCCGTATTGTTTCTGCTGGTGGGTTCGGAAGGCGTTCTGCGCGCGGGATGGTGGCTAGCGATTCCCGCTGGCGGAGCGACGGGTTACTACCTGGGCCGAATTCAGCGCGCCTTCGCAACGCCGCCAAATGCGGCGCCTGCCTCAAGCGTCAGCGCTTGAGGATGCGCGTCATATTAGGCGCCGCCAGTTCGTAGCGAATCCCGCGCCAGCGAATCGTCTTGGTCACTAGCGACATGACGAAATTCCAGGTAAATAAGAATGGAACGACGGGCGCCAGCACGGGGCACACCCAACTCCATTCCTGGAGTTTTCCTTTCCACTCGGGCATGGCCTCGCTCACCGCAATGGTGCGCATCGCGCCCTTCATCGCCGCCAGCAGCGGAATGGCGAGCAGCAAGAGCAGGAGCTGGCCCCAGGGATCAACGTCCGCGATGCTGTAAAGAATCACGTACACGGCATAGAGCAGCGTCACTACGTAACTCGCGTGGACAATCGCGCCCATCTGCCAGCGCTTCGGCGAATAGACGCGCGTAATCAGAATCTGGCGGTTCGTAAATTCCAGCAGATCGGCCCAGGTCCACGGGTGCAAGGTGGCCGCCAGGCATTCCGGACAAAACACGATGGATTTGCCGGCTTGCTCCAGCGCCCAGGTGATCGCGAAATCATCGCTGACCGCGCCTTTCCACGACTCGAGAACGTTGACATCATCAAACGTTTTTTTCCGGATCGCCGTGCCGCCGCCCCAGCAGAAGTCTCCCGAGGGTTTCCCTAACATGGTGGCAATTGCCGCGTTCCAGGCGGACGCCAGGCAACTCGGAAGCGATTCCATGCCCGAGCCGCTGGGAATGATCCAGCGGTAGGCGGTGGTGGCGCCGATGCGTCCATCGTGCAGCGGAGCAATCAATTTGGTGAGCCATCCGCGCGGCAGCCGCACGTCGGAATCCGTGAAAGCGAGCATTTCGAATTTGTCGGCAGGCAGCGCTTCCACGGCGCGTTGCAGGTTGTAAACTTTTTCGCTGGTCTCGGACGGTGGTCCGGCGATCACGATGTGTACCGGGCGCGGGCTTGCGGCTTTCACGCGCTCGATCACTTTCAGCGCGGGGTCCAGGCTGGTAGCCAGCGTGAAATAAATTTCGTAGTTCGGATAATCGAAACGCGTGAGCGCGAGGAGATTCTCTTCCAGGCCGCGTTCATTGCCTTTGCAGGGACAAATCAGCGCCGTCGCCGGCGTGTAGAAGCCGGCGTGCGAACCCAGGCGCTGGCGCACCAGGCGAAACCACGCAAAGCCCTCCCAGAGCGAATAGAGCCCCAAGGCGATTTGGGCCATGACCAAAATGTAAAAAATTATCAGCACTGGCGCGAGAATAACAAAAACGCGGCCATAGTTGCATAAGCATCGGCGATTGACTTGTCCTATCACGCAAAGATAGACTCGTGCCAATTTCCAGGACGTAGCCCTACCACGTTCAGCCAGGAGGTCACTGCATGTCCGCTACTGCCCCGCAACCCGTTAACGAAGCGAAATTGCACGAATTCATGATGAAAGCCGTCGGTGAAATGGGAGCCGCGATGAATACCGCGCTCATTTTAATCGGCGACAAAGTGGGACTCTACAAAGCCATGGCCGGTTCCGGGCCGATGACGTCCCAGGAGCTTGCAGCCAAGACCAGCACCACCGAGCGCTACGTGCGCGAATGGCTGGCCGCGCAAGCCGCCGGCGGGTTTGTCACTTACGACGCCGCCACTGGCAAGTACACGTTGCCACCCGAACAAGCGATGGCCCTGGCCGACGAAAACAGCCCTGTTTTCCTGCCGGGATATTTTCAGATTGTGGAAGCAAGCATGAAAAGCGTGGCAAAGATTACCGACGCCTTTCGCTCCGGAAAAGGCGTCGGCTGGCACGAGCATGATCCCGGGCTTTTTCCCGGCGTGGAGCGCTTTTTCCGGCCGAACTACCGCGCGCATTTGATCAAGGAATGGATCCCGGCGCTCGGGGATACGGAAGCAAAGCTAAAGGCGGGAGGCCGCGTCGCCGATATCGGTTGCGGGTTGGGAACTTCCACGATCCTGATGGCGCAAGCTTATCCAAACTCTAATTTTGTGGGGTTTGATTACCACGCGCGGTCCATCGAATTGGCGCGAGAAGCCGCAGCAAAAGCAGGCGTTGCGGATCGCGTGAAATTTGAAGTAGCGCCGGCGAAGGAATTTTCCGGCAAGGGCTATCACCTGGTGACCTTCTTTGATTGCCTGCACGATATGGGTGATCCGGAAGGCGCGGCGCGCCACGTCCGCGAAACTCTTGATCCCAACGGCGCGTGGATGATCGTCGAGCCGTTCGCCAACGATAAGCTTGAGGACAATCTGAATCCGATCGGGCGAGTGTTTTACGCGGCTTCCACGATGCTCTGCACCCCGGCTTCTTTATCGCAGGAAGTAGGGTTGGGACTAGGCGCGCAGGCCGGCGAAGGACGCCTTTCGAAAATTTTGAAAGCGGCGGGATTCACACGCGTGCGGCGCGCCGCGGAAACGCCATTCAACATCGTCCTCGAAGCCCGGCCGTAGCATTTGGGTAAGCGGCCGGGATCAATTGGCACGGCGGCGCGAGAAAATGCCGCGCAGCACACGGTCGGCGGCGGTGTTCAGTTCCATCTGAAATTTGCCGGCGGCGCGGCGCGCTTGCTCCATCAACGAGGGATCCAGCAGCAGCGCGGTGCGGTCCACGAACGGCCCAGAAGCGATGGCGCGCGCGCTGCGACCCTGCCGGCGTGTGTCGTGTGCCGTCAGGTTCTCGTATAACTCGAGGTCGTGCCAGAATTCCTGGGCATCTTCCTCGCTCCAGCGCAGGGCCTGGCCGAGCGCCACGAAAAATTCCTCGCGAAAAAGATCCAGCAGAGGGATTGCGAGGTCCAGCCCCGGCTTGCCGGCTCTCTTGCGCGTCTGGCGTTTTCGTTTGCCGGACTTTTTTCCCTTCTTGAGCTTCACGCGCCGCTTGGTATCGCGCACGGTGACGTGCACCTTCAAACGGGTGGGAAGCGCGGCTTCCGTGCGCAGCACCATTGCCAGCAGAGCTTCGCGGCGAATGGTTTCCAATTGTTCGCGATAATGCGCGGGCTGGTCGGCGCGCCCCGGCCGGCGATTTTCCGCCGCGTAAATATCCAGGAAGCGCTGGACCATTTCGTTGTGGTCGAGCGTGGCGAGCAGTTGGGTGGCTGCTTCGCGCGCGCGCACCGCCAGTTCTCGTGGACGATAGGGCATCGGAGACTTTCTAGCTGTACGCGATTGCGCGCGCTGCCGCAACGGGAAACGCTTGCTGTGCGCTAAAAAGAAAAGGCCCGGGAATAATCCCGGGCCTCGTCTGGCTGTCTCGATCCTGCGTTATCGTTTTAGTGGAGCGGACCCGCGACGGGCGGACGATCTTCGCCGCGCGGGCCGCCGGGAACCGGCCGCACCGTCTTATCGAATTTGCCGAGGGCAATTTCGAGAGCCTGTTCGGCTGTGCGCACGAAGTGCACTTTCATGCCGTCGAGCATTTCCTCCGGCAGATCCTCCAGCACGTTCGGTTCATTCTCCGAAGGAAGGATGACCTCCCGAATTCCCGCACGCTTCGCTCCCAGCACCTTTTCCTTGATTCCGCCGACGGGCAACACGATTCCGGAGAGCGAAATCTCTCCCGTCATCGCGACGCGCGGGCGAATCGGCCTGCCGGTGAGCAGGCTGACCAGCGCCGTCACCATCGCGACACCGGCGGAAGGCCCGTCCTTCGGTACCGCGCCGGACGGCACGTGAATGTGCACGTCCTGCTTGCGGAAGAAGTCCGGGTCAATGCCGTAACGCTCGGAATTGGCGCGTACCCAAGTGAGCGCCGCGCGCATGGATTCCTGCATCACGTCGCCCAAGTGACCGGTCATCGTGAACGTCTTCCCGCCGCGCATCTTGCTGGCTTCGATGAAGACGATATCGCCGCCCACCGGCGTCCATACCAAGCCGACCGAGACGCCCGGCTTCTGCACCCGCTCTTCGACTTCCTTTTCCAGGTGCACTTTCGGAATGCCGAGCACTTCGCGAATCACTTCGGGAGTGACGACGAGCTTGTCCGTGTGGCCTTCCGCCAAACGTCGCGCTTGCTTGCGAACGAGTGTGCCAATCTCGCGTTCGAGGTTGCGCACTCCCGCTTCCCGCGTGTAGTGGCGGATAAGCTCGTGCAAAGCTTCGTCGGTGAATTCGATCTGTTCACCGAGCGCCAGCCCGTTCTCTTTCGCCTGTCTGGCGATCAGGAACATTTTCGCGATGTGGACCTTCTCCTCTTCGGTGTAACCGGAAAGTTCGATTATCTCCATGCGGTCGCGTAACGGCTCCGGAATCGGATCGAGCCAATTGGCGGTGGCGATGAAGAGCACCTTGGAGAGGTCGAAGGGCACATCGAGATAGTGATCGCGGAACGTGGCGTTCTGCTCCGGATCGAGCACTTCCATCAGCGCCGCCGACGGATCGCCGCGGAAATCCCGGCCGAGCTTATCCACCTCGTCCAACATCAGGACGGGATCCATGGTCTCGGCGCGGCGAATTCCTTGAATGATCTGGCCCGGCAATGCGCCGATGTAGGTGCGCCGGTGTCCGCGAATTTCCGCTTCGTCGTGCATGCCGCCCAGCGAGATGCGGACGAATTTGCGGCCCAGCGCACGCGCGATGGATTTTCCAAGCGAGGTCTTGCCCACGCCCGGAGGCCCGATGAAGCACAGAATCGGTCCTTTCATGCCCGGCTGCAATTTCTTGACGGCCAGGTAATCGAGAATGCGGTTCTTGATCTTCACTAGATCGTAGTGGTCTTCATCCAGAATGGCCTGCGCCTTGGGAATGTCTATGTCCTCGATGCCCGAAGTTTTGCTCCAGGGCAGCGAAGTCATCCATTCCAGATAGGTGCGCGCGACCATGTATTCCGCCGAGGCCGGAGTCATCTTCGCCAGCCTCTTCAGCTCGCGCTCGCACTCCTTCTTGGCCTCCGCGGACATTCCGGACTCTTCCACTTTCTTGCGCAGCTCTTCGATCTCCGCTTGTCCGTCGTCGGATTCGCCGAGCTCCTTCTGAATCGCCTTCATCTGCTCGCGCAGCAGGAATTCACGCTGGCTCTGGTTCACCTGCTCCTGGACCTGGTCGTGAATCTTGTTGCGCAGGTCCAGAACTTCGCGCTCCTTGGTCAATTCGTTGATCAAAGCTTCTAGGCGCCGGCGCACGCTGAAGGTTTCCAGCTGTTCCTGCCGGATCATGGTGCTCAAGGAAGGAAGCGTGGAGGCCACGAAGTCCGCCAGGCGGCCGGGCGAATCAATCCCCGTCACTTCCGTTTGCAGATCATCGGAAAGCTGCGGTGAACGCGCCACGACTTCGCGAAACAGTTCTTGCACGTTACGCTCGAGCGCCGTCAATTCCGCGTCGCGATTGTCTTCCAGGTCCGGCTGCGCTTCCACGCGCGCCTTCAAGAAGGGTTTGAAGCTCAGCACTTCCATCACCCGGATTCGCTCAATGCCTTCCAGGAACGCGACCACATTGCCATTGGGCATGCGCACCATTTTATGGACCTTGGCGAGCGTGCCAACGCTGTGCAGATCGGTTCCGCTGGGCGCCTCAATTCGTGGATCGAGTTGCGCCACTACTCCCAGGATCTTTTCCGTGCCTTCCAGCGAGTTCAGCAGGGCCAGCGAACTCTCACGGCCCACTGGCAGCGGCATCACCGCTCCCGGGAATAGAACCGTATCCCGGACGGGAAGGATCGGAAGCTCCGGAGGTATTACTCTGATTGGTTTACTCACGTTATGTCCCCCTAGCTGATAAGAACGTACAACGCTACAGCCGGGTAATCGGCTGGCTGTTGTGGTTAGATGCAAGAGCAGGTAAAAAAGATTGTGACAACTTACGCGTGATTATAGCACAAAACTTGATGCTGTAAGACTAATGTTTGCCACGGCCCATGCAGCGCTTGGACGGGCCTAGGTCGGCCGTCTCTTTGGCGGCCATATCTCTCTATAAACACGGTGGTTATACGTCCCCTTGTGGGCTGAGATAGTCCTTGGCCCAGCGCAGGGCCTCCTCGTGCGTGGCGATTATCCCATCCAGTTGAGCGTCCTCAGCGGTTTCCAGGATTTCCTTGAATCTCGGCCCTGGTTTGAGACCCAGGCTGATGAGGTCGTCCCCCGTGAGAAGGCGGGGAGGATGAACCTCCTCGGGAGGTGTCTCGTCCAGGAAGCGGCGCATGAACTCGTACATTTCCAGATTGCGATGGCTGGAGAGACAGTCGAGCCGGTGCAGTTCCAGGTGCTCGTCGAAACGCTCCAGGCGCGCAAAACGCTTCAGCGTCGCGGGCTTCATCTGCGGCACGTCCTTGAAGCGCAGATGGTTCGCAACCAGCGCGGCGATCTGTTCCGTATCCGCGTTGGAAAAGCGCAGGCGCCGGCAGATTTCTTCGGCCATGCGCGTTCCCACTTCCACGTGGCGATCGAAGCGAATTCTGCTATTCGGCCCTGAAGGCGGCGTGAAGGTTGGCGGCTTGCCGACGTCATGCAGCAGCACGCCCCACGCGAGAGTGGGCGAACAGCCCGACTGCAGCCCCTCCAGCATCAGACGCGTGTGAATCCACACATCTCCTTCCGGATGAAATTGCGGGGGCTGTTCCACTCCTTTCATGCGCGAAATTTCGGGCAGCAGTTCCGGGAGCAAGCGCGTTTCGTCCAGCAGTTCAAAGCTGCGGCGCGCGGAGCCTTCGGTGAGCAGCTTGGTCAGCTCGTCGCGCAGGCGTTCCGCCGAAACCTGAATTATTTCGGGCGCAAGCTTTTGAATCGCGCGAAAAGTTTCAGGCTCGATGACGTAGCCAAAGCGCGCCGCAAAGCGCACGGCGCGCAGCATCCTCAGCTTGTCTTCGCGGAAACGCTTTTCGGGATCGCCGATGGCGCGAATAATTCCGGCGCGCAGATCTTCGCGGCCGCCCACGTAATCGAGAACGTCATTGGTCCGCGGGTCAAGCAACAGCCCGTTGATCGTGAAGTCCCGGCGCTTGACGTCTTCTTCGGCGGTTTTCGTGTACACCACGGCGTCGGGATGGCGGCCATCGGAATAACCGACATCGGAGCGAAACGTCGCGACTTCCACAGTCACGAGAGCATCCTCGAGGCCTCTGGTCCAGTCCGGCACAAGCATCACACCAAACTTCGCTCCCACGCCAATTGTCAGCGGAAAAAGCGCACCAACCTGCTCAGGGGATGCATCCGTAGTCACGTCATAGTCAGCGGGCTCTTTTCCTAGGCGAAGGTCACGCACACATCCACCGACGAAATATGCCTGGTAGCCTGCGGTTCGCAGGACGCTGCAAATTTGCTCCGCCAATTCGCGAGGGGTCATAGCGCGATTATGCGGGAAACGCGGCTGGCTGGGAAGATTGCCGTTTAGCGCCGCGGCCGAACAGTTTGTCTGGGAATCGGACAACCCGTACTTCAGCGGCCCTTCGGCTCCGATTCCATCGGAGCCTCAGGATAAACTGAAGCCGCTCTGATTGCGCCGCGCATATGGCATGGCTAAAGCGACGGCCTACAACGATTCTCGTCTTCGCACACGGACTCTGAAACCAGCCGACGCGAGCGGATCGCTGCGATGTCTAGGCCGTGATGCGCAGGACCAGCGCGGTGATGTCGTCATGTTGCCGCGCGTAACCCACGAAAGTGTTTACGTCGCCCATCACGCGCTGCAGGATTTCCGCGGCGGTGCCGGTGGGCAGGGACGCGATCGCTGGAACGATGCGCGCTTCGCCAAATTCTTCGCCCTTTTCGTTCACCGCTTCGGCAACTCCATCGGTGAAAATAAAAAGCAGATCGCCGGGTTCGAGCTGCACGCTGCCCGATGCATACGAGATCTCGGTATCGGTCAGAAGCGGCACGCCAAAGGGCGGTCCGCCGGTGATAAGCCGTTCGATTTGCCCGGACACGCGGCGCAGAATGGGATAGTTGTGTCCGGCATTGACGTAACGCATCACGCGCGTCCCAGGATCCAGCTCCGCCAAAAAAGCGGTGGTGAAGCGGCGCCCTTCCAGGCTGTGTGCGCGCGCGTAGCGGTCGAGACCAGTGACGATTTCGTCGAGAGAAGCGGGCGTGGAGGAAAGAGCGCGCAGGCCGGACTGAAACGTGGCCATCAGGAGCGCCGCCGGCACGCTTTTCCCGGCGACGTCAGCGACGACGATCAGCAGAGACGGGCGCTGCGAAGCCGCGTCGGGCGTGGGCCGCAAAAACGCGTCGTAATAATCGCCCGCCACCGTGTTTTGCGGGCGCGTCGCGAAGGCAATGTCCACGCCCGGCACTTGCGGCGGTTCGCTGGGCACCAGCCACTGCTGGATTTCGCGCGCGATTTCCAGATCGCGCTTCATGGTGACGCGGTCGCCCAACTCCAAAGCCAGCAGGACAAAAAGAATGACCGTCGCAATCCACGCCAGGCCCAAACTAAACTCGGTGCCGTTGGACATGCGCACCTGCGGATTGAACAAAAACAGCACGACGGCGACCAGCAGCAGCACGCGGCGCGCGGGCGAGAGCTTCATCAGCATCGCCTGGAAGAGCGCCCACCCGGAGCGCAGGATGCGTTTGAATTTCGATTTTTCGCGGCCGATGGTTTCCCAGTCCACATCCTTGGAATAAAGGCCGTAGCCCTCGCGCGCTTCGGATTTGAACTGGCCCCAGAGCTCGTTGAGCTGAAGGCCTTCGGTGACGCGTTGCCAGAAGCCGCGGACGCGCTCGCGGCGGTTCTGTTTTACGTTTTGCGCGGGAGTTTGCGGAGTGGCCATGGAGAAACGAGATTATAGGGCAAGCCGTGAAAAATTACAGGGATGCCGAGCGCCCCTGCCTTGCAGTCAGCTACTTATGCTCGTCGCGAACGGGTAGCGAGCCGCCGAATTGGACTTTGGAAAAGCCGAAGCGATCGCGCAGCCGGTCGGTGGCGTGCGCCAGGCGTTCCAATTTTTCGCGGCGCTGCGGATCCAGCAGATCGAATTGCGCGGAGCCTGCGGAAAACGAAGTGAACGCGACGCCCAGCAGGCGCAGCATGGCTTTGCCGTCCCAGGCGCGATGAAAAAGCTCGCGCACGGCCTGGAGAAAAACGGCGTCGAGGTCGGCAGGCTCGGCGAGCGTGTGGCTGCGCGTGATCGTGGTGAAATCCGCATAACGCAGCGTGAGCGTCACGGTGCGCGCGTGCAGTCCCGCATCACGCATCCGTTTGGACGCCTTCTGGCAGAGATAGCTGAGCGTGGATTCCAGAGTGTCGCGGTCGCGGGTATCTTCGCCGAAAGTCTGATTGTGCGAAATGGATTTTGGCTCGGCATCCACGAAAAATTCGTAGGAATCAATTCCGCGCGCTTTGCGGAAAAGGGCCGTGCCCCACTGCCCGAAGGTTTCTTCCAGGCGCTCGAGCGGGATGGCCTGCAATTGCGCGATCGTTTGGATGCCCAAGGCTTGCAGCGCGCCATCCGTCACTTTGCCGATGCCGGGAATGCGCCGCACGGCGAGCGGCGCGAGAAACACTTCTTCGCTTCCGGCTGGAACCCACACGAGCCCGCGCGGCTTGGCTTGCTCGCTCGCGATTTTTGCCACCAGGCGCGTGGCGCCGAGCCCGCCGGAGCATGGCAAGCCGGTTGTGGATGTGATTTCCTGCAGAAGCTTGTGCGCGGCGGCGAATGGCGCGCCGTGGAGGCGTTGCGTTCCCGCCAGATCGAGATAGGCTTCGTCAATGGAGGCCATTTCCACGATCGGCGAATATTTTCCAAGAATTGTGGCGACGCGGTCGCTCCATTGCCCGTAGAGTTCGTGATGGCTATCGAGAAAAATGGCGTGCGGGCATAATTTCGCGGCGGTGCGCAGCGCCATCGCCGAATGCACTCCGAATTTGCGCGCTTCGTAACTCGCGGAAGTGACGACGCCGCGCTGGTCGCGCTGCCCGCCGACGATTACGGCTTTCCCGCGCAGTTCCGGGCGGGCCAACAGTTCGACGGACACGAAAAACGCGTCCATATCAATGTGCAGGATGGAGGCGGCGGAATCTGCGGCGGGGGCCAGCGGTGCGTCGTGCTTCGCTCGGAATTGCGCCAGCTTGGGCATTGCGGAATCGAGCTTAAATCAGGGCGCGCGGCAAATGGAAATCATTGTTTCAGCGGCCCGCTATCGCGCGCGTTCGGCGGCGAGGACGCGCGCAATACCCGCGAGATCCGTCGTAATCGCGACGTTGGTCCACCCCGGCTGCTCGTCGAAAATTCCGCGCACGTATTCCGCGGAGTCGTGGCCGAGTTCCAGGACGAGTATGCCGCGATCGCGCAGCAAATCGCGGGCCTGCGCGATGAGCCGCGCGTAAATTTCCACGCCCGTGCGCCCGCCGAAAAGGGCTTGCTGCGGTTCGTGGTCGCGGACTTCGCGTGGCAGGTTGGGCGCTTCTTCGAGTGAGATGTACGGAGGGTTGCTCACGATCACATCGAAAAGTGGTGCGGCGGATGCCGAAGGCGGGACCGTGGCGGCGCCGGCAGCGGGCACGGCATGCCATGCCACTGCGGCCGGTGAATTGGCGTCTTGCAGACCTTCGAGAAGATCGCACCGCAAAAAATGGACGCGGTCGGCCACGCTATGGCGCGCGGCGTTGCCTTGCGCGATTTCCAGCGCCGGCGTGGATATATCCGTCGCATACACCTCCGCGTACGGCAATTCGCATGCGAGCGCGACGGCCAGGCATCCAGAGCCGGTGCCGACGTCCGCCACGCGCAATCTTTCGCGCGACGCGGCCGCGTGCGTGCCTGGATGGCAGTTGATTCCGCGCTCACTCAAGCGCGCGAGCGCCACTTCCATTACGTGCTCCGTTTCCGGACGCGGAATCAGCACCGCGGGCGTCACCGCGAATTCCAACCCCCAGAATTCCTGCTTGCCGGTGAGATATTGCGTGGGCTCGCCGGCGGCGCGGCGCGCGATCAGCGCGAAAAACTTTTCCGAGTCCGCGGCGGCGAGAGGTTCTTCCACGTGCGCGTACATCCAGGCGCGATCGTGACCCAGCGCATGCATCAAGAGCAATTCGGTGGCGAGTGCGTGCGAAGGAGTGTTTGCCGCGCGCAGGCGGGACATGCCTTCTTTCAAGGCCGTTCGAATGTCTATTTGCTGTGGCACGATGGTTGCCGTGTCGCGAATCTTCGCGGCAGCAAGATAAGAGTTCATACGAGATTGCTCGAGCGTCACAACTGCAACACCGGAACTTCAGCGGCTAAAGCCGGATCGCGGCTTATTTGATATTGTCGTGGCTAAAGCCACGACCTACAAATCTTCCTCGCGCCTTACGCCTCGACGAGTTCCTGTTTCAAACGTTCGGACTCGAAATGCGTCGAAAGCGCGTCCACGATCGGGCCGAGCTTGCCTTCCATCACTTGGTCGAGCTGGTGCAGCGTCAAACCGATGCGATGATCCGACACGCGATTTTGCGGAAAATTGTACGTGCGGATTTTTTCGGAGCGGTCGCCGGTCTTGATCTGGTCGCGGCGCTCGGCGGCGATGGCTTCGTGCTGCTTGGCCTGCTCCATCTCGTAAAGACGCGCGCGCAAGACGCGCATGGCCTTGGCGCGGTTCTTGATTTGCGATTTTTCGTCCTGCTGCGAAACCACCAGGCCGCTGGGGATGTGCGTGATGCGCACCGCGGAATAAGTGGTGTTCACCGACTGGCCGCCGGGCCCGGACGAGCAGAAAGTATCAATGCGCAGGTCCTTAGCTTCGATTTTGATGTCAATTTCGTCGGCTTCGGGCAGTACCGCAACCGTGGCGGCGGAGGTGTGGATGCGTCCCTGCTGTTCGGTGGCCGGGACGCGCTGCACGCGATGCACGCCGCTTTCGTATTTCAGCTTGGAATAAACTTTGTTGCCCTGAATCGCCGCGACGACTTCCTTCATCCCGCCGATGGAAGAGGGCGAGCTTTCCAGGATTTCCACTTTCCAGCCTTGCGATTCCGCGTAGCGCGAGTACATGCGGAAAAGCTCGCCGGCAAAAAGCGAAGCTTCATCGCCGCCCGTGCCGGCGCGAATTTCCACGATCACGTTCTTATCGTCGTTGGGATCCTTCGGGAGCATCAGGAATTTCAGCTCACGTTCGACGTTCACGCGCCGCGCTTCGAGTTCGCGCTCTTCGTCGTGCGCCATCTGCTTCATTTCCGCGTCTTCGGCTTCCATCAACAGCTGCTGCGTGCCTTGCAGGCCCTTTTCGATTTCCTTCCACTCGCGATATTTGGCAACCATCTGCGCCATATCGGCGTGCGTTTTCGCGAGCTTCTGGAAACGCGCCGAATCGTTGTGGACTTCGGGTGAGGAGAGTTGCTGGGTGAGCTCTTCGTACTTCGACTCGATATTTTCGAGTTTTTCAAACAGCGTCAAATTCGCCATGGCGATACCTCGCAAAAGCAGAAAATTGAAAACAGAAATTGGAAAATCGGGTACAACTTCGCGGAAGCGCGGCCCCGGATGGGGTCGAGAGGTATCGCTAATAGAAGGAGGCGAACATCGCAGCTATCACTGACATAAGAATAGCGGCAAAACCCCGACTAGTCAAACGCACCGTTCTGTCCGGTGAAACCTGAGATTGCCGTTTACTGGCCCTTACGTTCGGCGCGAATAACGTCCATCAGACTGGATTTGCCCGCCCACATTATTTGGAGCTCGCTCCAGATTTGCTGAGAAACTGGTCCAAAAAACTGCTCATAGACCTTGCTTCCGCCGGGCCGCCAGGAGGCGATATTTTGCAAGTCTTCAAAGAAGCCGATTCCAATTAGGTTTCTCGAGTCTTCATCTGCGCCTTCGAGAAGTCCCTCAAATTTCTGAAAAACGCGGCGAGTCTCCTCGATATTTCCCTTTTCGTACAAATCCTCGATGACGAAATGAGCGAATTGAGCGATATCGTTATAGGAGCCAGCAGAATTTCCGCCCCACCATGCGATGTGCTCTTTCCAGCGATCCAGGAAGGCCGGAAACGCGTGCAGAAGCGCGGTAACGACGGCGCTGGTGCGGGGTTCTCCTCGGGCGAGCAGAAAGTCCAGGGCTTCATCCCGGTTGATAGGCTTTAAACCCACATCCGCAAAAAATCTCGCCGGCAGGTTGCCAAGGTCTGCCAAGGTTGGCCGCGACAAACCCGCAAGTTGCTGTAAAGCAACTCCGTCAAATCCGTGCTGGAGCGCCGAAAGTGCAATCTCCACGAATTCCTCAGGGTTAATGCCTCCAAGAACCCATCTGGCTTGCAGGAGTTGCGGGGCAAAGTCGGTTCGGGCGTCTTCCATAAGGCAGATAGTAAGCCTTCGAGTCCGAATTGGCTATCGGACGCCTCTGTTTTCCGAATCGCGTCCGAATTGAAGGTGCACCGCTCTCGTCGTCGGCGATAAGGAACTCACAAGCGACTTCGGCGGGCAAGGCACATCCACTCGGGTTATCCTGAGTGCCCTTGTCGCGGCTACCAAAAATCAGCGCTGCTAAATTCCTGGCTCTTCTTGTGCTCGTCCTTCCGGCAGCGCGGGCCTACGGGCAGGAGACCGTTTTCGACGTGCCTAGCGCCGATATTCTGGACAAGGGCAAAGTGTACGGCGAATTAGACGGCACGGTGCGCCCGGTGGATCCGATGGCTACGTTTACGCCGCGCGTCGTTGTCGGCATCGGGCACCAAATTGAAATCGGAATGAATTTCAACGGGCTTAGCGCGCCCACCGTGGGCGAACTCGATGTCTCTCCCACAATCAAGTGGCGGCCCTGGAACGACGTTGACTCCGGGTGGTCCTTCTTCGCGGGCGACGATCTGTTTTTTCCCGTCCGCCAAAGAACCTACAATGTGGGAAATTATTTTTACGCATCTTTCGCGAAAGTGTGGAAACACGGCACGCGCATCGGTCTTGGCGGATACGATTTCACGCGAAACGTGGTCGCCAACGCCAATCGTGCCGGCGGCCAGTTCACTTTCGAGCAGCGCGTTACCGATCGCGTGACGCTTGCGGCGGAGTGGTACACGGGAAAGCAAGCCGTTGGATATGTGAACCCCGGCGCGATCATAAAACTGAGTTCGAAACTCACGTTGTATGCCGCGTATCAGATCGGAAACTCAGGCGTCACGAACGGCAACCACCAGTTTCTCTGGGAATTTGGCTACAACTTCAATTAGCCGCCGTCACAGGCTCTTCCGGGCGCGCGCTTGCAAGACCTTTGCGTTAGGAATGGTGTGTACTACGATGGGCCACGACGATGAGTGAATCCGCAAATCCGCGCACAAGCGCGCGCGCGAGCGACATGCTGTGGGGTTTCTGGTATCCCGCGCTGCGCTCGGAACAAGTGCGGCGGCACAAGCTGGTGCGCGCGATGCTGCTGGACGTGCCGCTAGTGCTGGGCCGCGATGCGGCGGGAAAGCCGTTCGCTTTGCGCGACGTGTGCCCGCACCGCGCTTTCCCGCTCTCCTTCGGCCAATTCGACGGCAAAAACGTGGAGTGCGCCTATCACGGCTGGCAATTCGACGCGCACACCGGCCAATGCCGCGTGATCCCATCGCTCACCGGAGATTCCAAACTCAAGTGCGACCGCGTGTATGCCGGGAGCTTTCCGTGCGAGGAGCGCGATGGCTACGTCTGGGCGTTCATGAGCAATCCCGAAGGCAAAGGACCCGGCGCATTGCCTCCCGCGCCGCCGGAATTGCCAACTTTCAGCGGGAAATACAAAATCGCGCACCTTTATGCCGACCTGCCCTGCGGCGTGGACCAGGCGATCATTGGATTGATGGACCCGGCGCACGGCCCCTTCGTGCATCAGGCCTGGTGGTGGCGCAGCCGCCGCAGCATTCGCGAAAAAGAAAAAAAGTTCGAGCCGATTCCAAACGGCTTTCGCATGAGCGCGCACGCGCCTTCGGCCAATAGCGCGCCTTATAAAATCCTGAAGCTGCTGACCGGCGAGCCGGCCACCACCATGATTGATTTTGTGCTGCCCAATCAGCGCTTCGAACAAATCCGCGCGGGGCGTTACTGGCTTTCCAGCCGCACCACGGTGACGCCAGTCCGGCGCGATCTTTGCCGCCTGGATTTTTGCGCGGCGTGGAATATCTTGCCGTGGTTTCCGGTGGTGTCCTTCATCATCAATGTGTTTGGGCCGCGATTTATCCGCCAGGATACCGAAGTGATCGAAAAACAAGCGATGGGATTGCAGTACGAGGACCGCATGATGCTGATTGACGACGCCGACCGCCAGGCGCGCTGGTATTTCGAGCTGAAAGCCGCCTACCAGGAAGCGCAGCGTGGCGGCACGCCCTTGCGTCATCCGATGTCGGGACCGGTAACGCTGCGCTGGCGCTCGTAGTTCCTATTTAAGCGCGCCTAAATCGAAAGTGGTTTCGACGTCCTGACCATCCGGAGTGTGGACCCTCACAGTCGCTTCGTCGTAAGGATCGATTTTGTCCGCATCAAATCGCAATTCGATGATCGCACCGGAAATCTGATAAATATTCGCGACTGCGTCAGAGGTCAATAGATAGACTTGCGTGGATTCGCACGCGATCACCTTGCCGTGTTGGACGAGTTGAATTTCGAAGTCGCGCTCAAAATCAGGTAACGGCAAACCTGGGGCGGTGGGATCCCATGGCGGCGGCCCAGGATAGGTGTCCGTGAGATCAACACCCACTCGCAAAATGAAGGGAAACTTTCTTGCGGCAAAATCCTGCTCGGCTAGCTGCACGTCGGGATTCAGGGCGATCGCGCCTAGCGCCACTACCTGGCTGTAGGGTGTTTCCACGCTGATCTTGGCGATGTGCGGGCCGCTATCAGGCATGGGAAGCTCGTGGGTGTAGGGTGCGAGAAAATCCGTGGTTACGAAGTCATTGCGATTGCCGAGCAGGTAGGCGCTGCGAATGTCGGTAGTCGAAAGCGGGCACAGATAAGCGAGAGCGGGGAGCGCCATCAGCAGAGCGCCGGCGGCGACGGTAATCGTGGCGGCGCCGATGGTGCCAAACGATGCGGCGGCGGGTCGGAGCCAGGAGCGTGCCTTCATGGCGGTCTCCAGCGTGCTGCCAGTAAAGACGCATCATCATAACGAATGGGTACATCGCCCGCGAGTGGCCTTTGCTACGAATGCTAACGGCCGATGCTGCTCAAGAACGGATAGTGCTCAGCCGCGCCCATGAAGAAAAGCATGGGGAAGGAGAGCCAGAAGCCGACGCGCGAGGCGAGGAATCCCCAGCGCGCCAGGCGTTCCGCTTCTGGCGGCATGGGCGCGCCCTGCTCGACACTCGCGCGCGTCCAGGCGATCAGTTTCTTCTGCACGCGCCAGACGACGCCCCAGGTATTCATCAGCATCAAGAATCCGATTCCGCCGCCCACGGCGATGCACAAATGGGCATTTGAAACCACGGGGCCGCTATTGAGATCGAGGATGATCCAGGACGCCGCCATGACGATCGCCACGATCGCGATCGCCCGCAGCCACGGATTATTCAGGGCGCCCTTGCTCGGCAACTGGAACGGATAAATCAGCGCGTACGCCACCACCCACACCAGCAGCCACCAGCCGAACCAGCGCAGTGTGAGCGACGAGTTGCCGGAATTGTGCGCGTCGGCGGAAAGAATCGTGAAGTAATAGCGCAAGCCCACCAGCACGGTGATCAGCGCCGACCAGCGGAACCAGCTCATCGCGCGCGTCATCAGAACCGGATACACCTTGGCGCGCACCGGAGCTTCGAGCTGTTTCATGGTGGGAAAGCCGACCAGGTTGAAAAAATAAAGCAGGCCGATCCAGATGATGCCAAAAATGAAATGCAGCCAGCGCAGCATGATCAATTCGTTGGCCGACCCTTGCGGGAAACTGAATTGCGGCTCCAGCGTGTGGGCCGCTATTGCGAGGAGAGACAAACTCATACGATTGCCTCCGCGAACCCCCGGGGAAGGGCTTCGCCACGCTACGCTAGCGGAATCGGAAGCAGCAAGTCAACGAATAGCGTCCAAAAAAGAAAAGCCGCCCGGCAGGCGGCTTGTCTTTTTCGTCTTTTGCGAATCGCGCACGGGACAATACTGGACACGGCGGGCGCGGCGTGAGTTGTTAACCTAGTTTAGGGCTCGGCTTGTCAACAACCTTGTGGATTGTAAGCAGCGGTTTTTGCTCTTCCAATTTCCTGCTCTTGTGAAGGTGCTTTGCGGCCTTTCCTTTTTTGATCGCGCCCATCGTGACCCCCTTCGTCATCGGATTTCAATCCGGCTGGCCCGTCTTGCTTGCGCAGAGAGTACGCAAAGTCGCTGCCAGCGTCCACGGAGACCCTTTTCGTATACTAGACTTGCTGCGCGAACCAGAGAATCCTGAGTCCGCGCGCTTTGTCTTATTGTTTCAAAACAACTTGGGGCTGGAAGCGTCAAGCTGCTTCGTGATGGTTATGTCGCTGACCGAAAGAGGCTTTTGCGCTTCCATCTTCTTGCCTTTGCGAAGTGGTTTTACGGCTTTCCGTTTCTTGGTTGCGCCCATGGTTTCCTCCCTCACTTTAGGATTTGAATTTGGTTGGCCCGTCCTGCTTACCCGGATTATGCACACAAGCTGCCAAAGTTCAAGCAGGGCTCGCCACCCCGCATGCCGCACATTTTGAGAGACATGCACGTTACGGGCGTTCGTCGCTAGCAGTGAAGCGATGTTGAGTTTTTCAACTCTTGTTGAAATTTCGCTGGATGGGCGAGCCCGGAAGAGAGGATCCAGCGCGGAACGTGATCGAGCGATTGAGCTGGTTTCCAGTCATCCTTCACGCACTTTTGTGGCGCCAGCGCTGCGAATTCTCCGCAGCGCCCATTGCGCGTGCTCGGCGATGACTGCATCAGACGATGCAGCCAGGCGCTCAAGCAACGTCGCTACCCGCGCGCGCGATTTCAAATCCTGCCCCGAGCGCGCATTCCCGAGCGCGACACAGGCGTTGCGCACCAGGCCACGCCATTTCGCGCGCTTGATGGCGCTGCCGCGAAAAATCCTGCTGAATTCCTCCTGGGAGAGCGCGGCCAGCCGCTCCAGCTCTGGCGAAAACAACGACGCGGCGCTTTCCATTTTCTCTTTTCCATTTTCACTTTTCGCCGCAACCTCCCGCGGCTGAAACGCCGCAAGCTGGGTCACGGGCGACTTACGATTCCACGGGCAAACATCCTGGCAGATGTCGCACCCGATCACGGCGTTCCCGACTTGCGGGCGCAATTTTTCGGGAATCGCTCCGCGCAGCTCGATGGTGAGGTAAGAAATGCATTTGCGCGCGTCCAGCACGTAGGGCGCGGCAAACGCCTGCGTGGGGCAAGCATCCAGGCACAGCCGGCAATTTCCGCACAAATCGGCCGCGGGCGCTTCGTCTGGCGCAAGCGAAGGAGCCAGCTCCAGCGTGGTAATAATCACGCCAAGAAATAGCCATGAGCCAAGCTCTTCATTGATCAGGCAAGTATTTTTCGCGAGCCAGCCAAGCCCTGCGTATTTCGCCGCGACACGCTCGACGATCGGACCGGTATCCACGTATGCGCGCGCCTCGAACGGCTCCGGCCACTGGCCGCGCATACGAGCCACGAGCGCATTCAGCTTTTCGCGCAGCAGCTCGTGGTAGTCGTCGCCCCAGGCGTAGCGCGAAATCCATCCGCGCGGCGGATCATCGGCCAGCGTTGCGGCCTGCTCGGTGGAATAGGGCTGGGCGGAATTGTAATTGAGCGCGACGACGATCAGGCTGCGCGCGCCATCCAGCACCGCGCGCGGATCGCCGCGCCGTGCATCGTGCAAATATTCCATTTCGGCGGCATAGCCGCGCTCGAGCCACGCAGAAAAATTCGCGAGCTCCTCGAAAGCATCCGCCGGGGCCACGCCGCACAGATCGAACCCCAATTCGCGCGCCTGCCCGCAAACCCATCGCGTCTTGGCGGCCGAATCCATGCCGACATGATGCCATTAACCGCGTGTTTGGGGGCGCAGAGGCGCCCGACATTCCTTTCCTTGGCCTATCGCGCAATCGGCTGCTACAATGCCCGCCATGGCTGATTGGCGGCAAATTCAGGCGCGTATTCGCAAAGCGAAGAACAGCGCCGACGCAAAAGCGAAGCTATCCGAGCTGTATCAGCGCACGCACGACGCGATGGTGGCCTGGGAACTCGGAGTCGTCGAAGAGAAGGCCGAGCGAAATGAGGATGCCGTGAAGTGGTTCACGATCGCCGCGGAACGTTTCCGCCGCGCGGACTGGAAGAAAAAAGCAGAAGAAGCATTGACGCGATTGGGTGCGCCGATTCCGGTGGCGGGAGCTAAACCCAGTCCCGAGCCTGCGTTTGCAGCAGCTGGCATCCCTGAAGTTGAGCCGAACCACGAACATATCGGCCCGGGCGACTCGGAAAACGCCCAAGCGCGCTTGGCGCTCGGCGAGATTCCCGAAGATGGCGTGGACTATGCCGGGGACGCGATTGAAGTGGAGACCGTGCATCTTTCCGACGCCACGCCTCCGACCGGCGCGGGCGCAACCGATAGCGACCCGGCCGGCAAGAAGAAACGCCGCCGCGGACGTCGCGGTGGCCGTGGCCGCCGCCGCAAAGGCGCGGCGAGTCCAGGATTGCCCTCGCAAGCATTTGCAAACGCCGGCAGCACATCCGCGGCAGCCACGCCAGCGGCGCAACCTCGCGCGCAAGCGACTCGTACGCAGAGCCCCAGCCCGGCTGCGCGCAGCGAATCGTTCGAGCGAGGAGCGTCTCCTGCTCCTTCGCCAGCGCAGCCCGAAATGGAGCACAGCGCGCGGGCGGAACAGGCTGCTCCGATGCTGCCTTCCGAGCGCACCGCGCACGGCCGCGCGGGCGATCCCGCTCTGGCTTCGCGCATGTCCAAACTCGAATCCATGCTCCGGCGGCTGGTTGCCAGCCCGCTCCATCGCCTGGACGAAGCGGACGCAGCTCCGGCAGGGCCTGGCGTATTCCTGCTCTCGGATTCCGATCAGATCACTTCCTACTATGTGGAGTCTTGCCAGACGCTGCGCGTCGGGTTGGGAAACCTCGCGCGCGGCAGTGGGCGCAGCACTACGAAAGTTGCCCGCGGCGGACGCCCGGCCTTCGATAGCGGCCTGAAGACGAAGCTCGCCGAGCATCTGGGCATCGGCGAAGCGAAAGTATCGCAATATCTGAAGGACCACTGCGTGGTCCGCTGGATCCAGCTTGATGACGACGCTCCGCACCTGGCCCATTTCGCCATAGGCGTCCTGCGCACGCCGCTGAACCTGGACTGAAGCGCGAAGCGTGCGCAGCGTTCAAATCGGCACGGGTCTAAGGGTGGGATCAGTCTAGAGGCGTTCTAAAGCTGGATCCCGACCAGTACTTTCGCCCCGACCCCTCCCCATTGCCTGCACCGGGAGACCGTTCAACCCCTAAATTGTACCTTTGGACGCACCCTCCTAGACGGACCCCGGTAAACCATGCAAACTCTGGTACTGTAACCGTTTGCGGGCGTATGGGACGCTCGCGTTTGGGCTCTGGGCTCCGGGGGATTCATCAGCATATTCTGAGGCGAAGCTCGAAAGGGAAAGGTGCACTTATGGCGAGTTCGGTGAGCACAAAAGTTTGGAAGTCGTTTGACTGGGCGCTGTGCAAGACAGCAGGCGTCACCTACGACACAATTCAGTTCTTCAACAAGTATAAGCCGAATCCTTCCTTCACTCCGAAATGGTCAGATAAGCCGCTACTGAAGTCCTGGGAGAAATCGAAACCGACGCTCGGCTGGCCGCGCACCACGGACTCTCTCTGTCCGGATTGCGTGCGCGAAGCGCGCGACCTGATCATCAACGGGAAAAAAGACTGGACCGATCTGGTGCACGAAAAGGTGGGCGAAATCAAAGCGCAGATTATCGAGCGCGATGGCCAGGTCTGGATGGTGAAAGAATGCGCCATTCACGGAAAATTTGAAGATTTGATGGCTGTAGATGCCAAGTTCCTGGAATGGATTGAAAAGAATTTCCCCGGCCGCGATATTCCGGCGCACAACGACGAAGGTCTGCATCGCCACGGTTCCAGCACGGTTCGCCACGGCCGTGGTTCGGTTCTTACCGTTGACCTGACCAATCGCTGCAACATGATGTGCGATCCCTGCTTTATGGACGCGAACCAGGTCGGCTACGTCCACGAGCTGAGCTGGGAAGAAATTCAGGAAATTCTGGAGAACGCCACCAAGATCAAGCCGCGCCGCCAGATGTCCGTGCAGTTCTCCGGCGGTGAACCGACTATGCACCCGCGGTTTATTGACGCGGTGCGTTACGCGCGCAAAGTCGGCTATAACAGCGTGCAGGCCGCGACGAACGGCATCGAGTTCGCCAAGAGCAAGGAATTCTGCAAGGCAGCCTTCGAAGCGGGCATGCGCTACGCGTACCTGCAATTCGACGGCATCGGCAACGACGCCAACAGCCATCGCCAGGTGGGCAACCTCTTTGACGTGAAATTGCGCGCCATTGAGAACATGCACGAAGCGGGCATCGAAATCGTGCTGGTCACCACCATCGTGAACAACGTGAACAACGATCAAGTCGGCCCGATCGTGAAGTTCGCGATGGAAAACCCGAAGAAAATTTCCTTCGTGTCGTTCCAGCCGGTTTCCTTCACCGGACGCGACGAAGAAATCACTCCGGAACGCCGCATCCGCCAGCGCTACACGCTTTCGCATCTGGCCAAGGACGTCAGCTCGCAAGTGGGCAAAGTGGAGCCCACCCGTGACTGGTTCCCGATTTCCTTCATCAGCACGTTCGCGGGCTTTTCGGATCTGGTGCACGGGCCCGACTCGCAGTGGGGTTCGCTGTCCTGCGGCTGCCACCCGAATTGCGGCGTCGGCACGGCGCTGATGATCAACAAGGAAACCAAGGAGTGGGCCCCGGTTCCGCGCTTCCTGAACGCACAACAGCTGACCAAGGACGTCGCGGCAATCACCGATGCGGCGCGCGGCAAGAAATTCTCCAACTTCATGATGGCGATGGCCGTCTTGAAGAATTACAGCCCTTTCCAGGGGCCGCCCAGTTTGCGGCTGAAGGATCTGTGGAAGAAATTCGATAAGACGTACGCGCTCTCCGGAAACGCGGACAAGAAGTACGGCAAGGTTTCAGGCGACCGCACCTTCGAAGATGCCATGAAGCGCCGCAAGGAAGATCCTTGGAACTTCCTGTTCATCGCCGGCATGTGGTTCCAAGACCTGTTCAATTATGATTTCCGCCGCACCGAAATGTGCATCATTCCTTACGCCACGCAGCAGGGTGAAATTTCCTTCTGCGCGTACAACACCGGCGTGGGCTGGCGCAAAATCATCGAGAACATGCACAAGAACGCGACCGTCGCCCAGTGGTACAAGGAACACGGCAAGCACGACGTCTTCGCCAAGGGCAAGAAGGTCAATCTGGAGAGCTACGAGCACTCGCTCCGCATTGACGCCGAAGATGCTTCGCGCGTTCGTGAACTCGAGCACGATATTCCGCAAACCGCCGCCGAAGAAGACCGCATTCGCCGCAAAAAGGCGTTCGAAGAGGCTGCCAAAGTCCGCCGCATTTACGAAGAGCTGGTGCTGAAGAAGTCCACCGAGCCCGTCGTGCAGATCGGTTCCATGCAGCAGATCCTGAGCGCGGTGCCGGGCGCGAACGTGAAACCAGTGCAGATCGCTCCGGCCAACGGTAATGGGAACGCCAATGGGAACGGCAACGGCCACGCGAACGGCAACGGCAATGCCAAGGTTGAAAAGACCGAAGCAGAAGCCGCCGTAGCCGGCGACTAACTCATCCACCTCCGCAGGGTACATATGTCAAACAGCCCCGGCTAACCCCGGGGCTGTTGCTTTTTTATTTTGGATATTTTCGTCTGCTACAATGGGATCTCTTCCAACCTAGCCGGTAAGGCGAGTTTGTCATCCCGAGCGTAGCGAGGGATCTGTTTTTTTCGACAGATGCGAGGGACTTACAGATGCCGATTTACGAATACGTTTGTGATGATTGCAGCGAGCGCTACGAGCGCATCGTGTTGAACCAGAGCACGCCGGTCACCTGCCCGAAATGCGCGAGCTCGAAGCACACCATCCAGCTTTCGGTTTTTGCCGCGCCCGCCAACGGCGCCAAATCCACACCCTCGGGATTTACCGGGGGCGGTGGTGGCGGCTGTTGCGGAGGCGGTGGCTGCGGCTGCCACTAAAATCCTGCTGTTATTGCGCGCCGCCCGCCCGGTGCGAAAACAACCACGTCACCAAATCCGGCTCTTGGAACGCCACATCCCAGGCATCGTGGCCGATGCTGGGATACTCCGTGTACTTCGGCGCGGCACCTGCCCCGCGCAATTCCGCCACCCACGTTCGCGCGCGGCTCACCGGGACCACCGGATCTTCCTCGCCCTGAAAAATCCACACCGGCACTTTCGCGACGCGCGGAATCATGTAGGCGTCGCCGTACCCGCACAGCGCAATCGCCGCGGCAAAGCGCGCGGGCGCAATCGAAAGGGCGGCCCACACTCCTTCCCCGCCCATGGACTGCCCCGCGACATATTCGCGCGCGCGGTCAATGCTGTACTTTTTTTCGATTGTGTCCAGAATTTCCAGCGCCAGACGAATCGCCACTGGCGGCGTGTTGGTGTGGGGACGCGCCCAGCCCTTGGTCACGTCCACCTGCGGCGCCAGCACGAACGCGTGATATTTCGCCTGATTCTCAGCCGTCGTCCAAATGTGCGATCCCGCGAAATTCCCGCCGGAAAGCTGCGAAAAGTTATCGGACCCCCGCCCCGCCGCGCCATGCAGCCACAATACAATCGGATATCTCTGGCTCGCGTCGTAGCCCGGCGGAACAAACAAGCGATACTGCATGGTCTCGCCGCTGGGGCTGCGGTATGAGCCGGCAGTGAAGCCTGCCATCGCAACGTCTGGCGACTCCTGCTGTGCGGCGCTAGCCGCAACCAGAAGTGGAAGCAGCGAGACGAAGAAAACAAACCGGAAGAAAGCACGGGATCGCGAGGCTCTATCCATCATTCGTTCAAAAAGCGGGCGTGGCCTACTTAGGGTGTCGGCCATTGCGCGAATAGCCATGCAGGTAAGCAGGCGGTTCCAACCCTGGGATCAAGCGCGGATCAGCAATCGGCGCGCCGGCCACCACGGGCAATGGCAGCACTCCCGCCCAGATCGGCAAGGTGTAATCCTCTTCATCATCCTTCGGCGGCCCCACGCGCACCTTCGCGGAAACTTCCTCAAGCGGCAAGGCCAGCACGGACGTCGCCTTCAACTCCGCTTCGGTGGGCTGGCGGGCGTCGTTCCAGCGGCCCGGAATCACGTGATTGGTGAACGCCTCCAGCGCCCGCATTTTTTCTTCCGCGCTTTCCACCGGCAGCGCGCGTCCCAGCATCACTACCGAGCGGTAATTCACCGAATGATGAAACACCGCCCGCGCCACCACCAGTCCATCTACCAGCGTCACCGTCACGCACACTTGCACGCCATCCGCAATCGTGCGGAGCATGCGGCTGGCTGAGGAGCCGTGCAGATAAACCATTTCGTCCACGCGCGCGTAGTTGGTGGGAATCACGAACGGCTGGCCATCCACCACGAATCCCACGTGGCACACAAATCCCTCGTCCAATATCGCGAAAACAGTTTCGCGGTCGTACTTGCCGCGGTCCGGCAGGCGCTGCACTTTCGTGCGCTTCGTGGGAGTAAATTGGCTCATGCGTCGAGCGTAATTCCGGGCAGGGCTGTACCGCAAGGGCCAATCTGGACCGAGCTTGGGCGCCGGCTAGTTTGCCGCGGGCGCGGGGGCCGGCACTTCTGCTGGTTTCGGCGGTGGCGCGATATGCACCACGCGAAAGCCGGTGTACACCGCATCGGCCGCGCGATATCCCGCTTTATTATCCGCGGGACGATCCGCGCTGCCGCCTGCCGCCTTGCCTGCACCATTCGCGGCAACTACCCACTCGGCGACGTTTCCACCGAGATCGAAAACAAGTTCCTCGCCCTCATCGCCCTCCGCCGCAAAACTTCCCACTTCGCGCAGCAGCGGCGCGTCTCCGGGCAATTCCTTGATTTTTTCTTCCAACTTTTGCGCGTCGTCGGGATTCGGCGAGTAGCCGGCCCAATAATCCAGCGTGTTTTCGCCGCTGCGCGGCTTATACAAATCCGCCACTTCGCTTTCCCGCGGCAGCCGGTAGGTTTCACCCGTCAGTTCGCTGAGCCATTTGCAGTATGTTTGCGCCTGCTCCAGCGTGAGTGCATTGGCCGGATAATTTTCCGTGCCGGCAGCGAATTTATAGTCCTTATCGAACGCCGCATACTGCGCGCGCGTAATTTCGAAACGTCCAATCTCGATGCTGCCGCGTTTCACTGTTTCAGGAATCAGCACGTCCGGCGCAGGATTCTCCGGAACCGAGGGAGGCCGAAACGTGGCGCCGTACTGCGCACCGGACTTCTGAATCGCGCGGCGTTGCAAGGCCACATCCAGCGGCGAACCTTTTTTCAGCGCCTCGTTTTCCGGTTTGCTGGTCTTGAACAAATAGAGATCGAACCAGGCGTCCTCTTCATTCATCTTGCGCAATTGGTGCGTCAGCTTGCGCGGCCCGTGCGCTTCGCCGGGAAACAAAATGAATTTCACCGGCGCCTTGCCGATGGAATACAGCGCGCGGTAGTGCGTCCAGCCCTCTTCGGTGGGCACCTGCCGGTCAATCGTGCCGAAAAATATCAGCGTGGGCGTCTTCACCTTGTCCATTTTAAAGAGCGGAGACTTCTCGAGATAAAGCTGCGGGTCTTCCAGCGGCGATTTTCCGAAATAATAATTGTCAAAAGATTCGCCGAAATCCACATTGGCCCAGTCGCTCAGCCACTCCACGTCCCCTGCGCCCACCGAAGCGGCTTTGTAACGGTCCGGATCCGTGACCGTCAATTGAATGGACAAGATCGAGCCGTTCGACCAGCCCTGCGCGCCGATCTTGTCCGGATCAACCAGTCCTTTCGAGATCAAGTTGTCCACCCCGCGCTCGATATCCGGAATTTCCAGCTCGTAGTATTTTCCGCAGCAAATGGATTCCACCCACTGCAATCCGTAGCCCGTGCTGCCGTGATAATTCGTCTTCAGCACAAACGCGCCGCGCTGCGTCAGCAGATTCGGCGCATAGGCCCAACGCTCGCTCCACTGGTCGTGATCCGCGCCGGCGGGCCCGCCGTGCGTCGCGACGATCAGCGGATACGTCTTGCCTTCCTCATAATTGTCCGGGTAGTAGAGAATACCCTCGACGTCATCGTCGTTCGCGCCTTTCCAGCGCAACACTTCGGTTTTCGCGATCGTTTTGCTCTTAAAGCCGGGATTCAGGTCGGTAATCTGCACGGGCGCCGAGATTTTTGTGCCGTCCAGCCGCGCGCGGAAAAATTGCGTCGGGACGCTGGCCGTCGAATGCTCATAAATCAGCGTTTTGCCGTCGTCGCCCAAAACAAAACTGAAATAGTGCCGGTCATCGTCGCTGGTAATAGATTTGCGCGACCAGGTTCCCCCATGCCGCGTGAATCGGGCCGGCTTGGTGTAGACGCCATCCGCGAGCAGGGCGATGAAGCCGTCGCTGGTCGCCTGCAAGGAGCGCGCGAATCCGCGATCCCAGTCCAGATTCACTTCCACGGATTTCGCGGCGGCCAGATCGTAAAAATAAACCCTCTGAACGGTGGCGACCAGGAATTTCGGGTCGCTGGAAAATGGGGCGACGACGTAAAAACCGGAATTATCCCGCGCCCACTCGACATCGTCGGGATAAATTCGTTCGTTCGTGAAAATCTGGGTGCGCTCGCCCGTGGCGAGATTCACGAGATATGTCGCCGGCGGAATCTTCTGGTCCCACGCAAAACTCAATTCCCGTCCTGCCACCGCGACGGCCTTGGACTTGTCGCGCGAGACTTCAAAAGCCTCGATCCAATCGTCATTATCCGTGAGCCGCGTGATCTTCTTGTCTTTCACCGAAAGTTTGAACAAGCGCACCGGCGCCGCGTGCGCGGTATCATCCACCACATTCGAATCGTCTTTGCGCTCCTTCGTTTGCTGCTCGTACAGAGAGGAATCTTCTTCTGCGCTGAAAAGAATAGTGTCGTCGTTCAGCCATTCGAATTGTTTGATGCCGCGCGCGGATTCCGTCACGGGCCAGGGCTCGCCGCCGGCGCTCGCCATCAGCCAGAGTTGCGTGGATCCGGTATCCGGCTTGGGCTTCGGCAGCGCGTGGCTGCTCAGGTATCCGATCATTTCTCCAGAAGGCGACCAGCGCGGATTCGAAATGTCGTCCGTACCGCGCGTGAGCTGCACGGCCTTGCCATCGCTCAGATTCGAGAGATACAAATTGCCCACGCGCAGATCCTTGTCCTTATCCGCGCTGCCCTTGACCCACAACGCAAATTTGCCGTCGGGCGAAATCCGGAATTGCCCGGCGTCCTCCTGATACACCACGTCCGCAGGCGTCCACAGATTTTTCTTGCCGGCATCAGGCTTGTTGTCGTCAGCAGCCGCATGCAGGCCGGCCGCGAACGCGAATAAAAGCATCATCCACGCGATCCTTTTCATATGTACCCCTGAACACCGATGCGTTTGTGTTCGCGCGCTTTCTGAACGTCCCGTGCGAGCAGGCGAAATTAGCACAGACCTGCGCTGGTCGGGTAGCGGGCTCGCGCGAGCGCCGCGAGCGGTTCACGTTACTGCAGCTTGGCGTACTGCCACCGTGCCGCTCGGTACGCTCCAGATTTCGTCCAGCGCGGCTGATACACTCGCAGCCGGAATCTGCCGGTTCTGCAAGTTGTTTATAATCTTTCGCTTACAAGAATGGCGAGCCGTACCCATCCTTCGCGACGCGGCATCTTAACGATAGGGGCAAAAAGATGTTGATTGGCCGGCGACAACCAAGCGACGACAAAAGCCACGCCAAGGCCCGCTGAAGCTCTCGGATTTCGAGAGAAGGGATGACACGAATGCGAAGCATCAAGATGCGCAATCCAATAGCAAAACACTCCATGCGATTAGGAGCGATGTTCGCTCTAGCGCTGGGCGTAATTTCCGGCCCTGCGCCGGCCTCGGCACAGCAAGCAACCTCCTCAACTGACGTGCCGGTGCACATGATCGTGACGGTTAAGCCGCATCACGGCACACAAGTTGCCGCGGTCGCGGCAGATGACGTCAAGGTGTTTCAGAAAGGCAAGCCGGACATGGTGACAAGTTGGGTCCCCATGCAGGGCGATCGGGCCGGACTACAGCTCTACATCTTGATTGACGACACTTCGCGAGACAGCCTCAGCCTGCAATTCAGCAGCATCAAGAACTTCATCCAGCAGCAGCCGGCTTCGACGGCTATCGCCGTCGGTTATATGCGGAACGGTGCGGTCTTCACGGCGCAAAATTTGACGACGGACCGCACCTTGGTCGAAAAATCGTTGCGCCTGCCGTTCGGGCCTGGCGTGGGATACACGAGCCCTTATCTGGCGCTGTCTGACCTGATGAAGAAGTGGCCCGCCACCAAAGATCGCCGCGAGATTTTGATGATCACCAGCGGAATTGACCCTCTCGGCGGCGGGTTTCTGAACGATCCATTCAATAACCCCTACCTCGACGCGGCTTCCGAACAAGCGCAACGCGGAGGGTTTATCGTCTACTCGATTTATTCGCCGGGATCGGGCCGCCTTGGCCGTGGCTTCCTCAGCACCGATCTCGCGCAGGCTGGTCTGGACGTGCTGGCCCAAAGGACCGGCGGAGAGACCTACTACCTCGCATTTGGCGCCCCGGTAGATTTCACGCCGTACTTGGATGACGTGGCTTTCAACTTGAAGAACCAGTACGAAGTGACGTTTCTGGCCAAGAGCGCCAAGAAAGCGACTCTCCAACCGGTGAAAGTAAAGACGGAAATGCCGCACATGGGTCTGATCAGCGCGGAGGATGGCTACATCGGATCCGGAATGTAACGCCTGCTGCGAACCGGCGCGGCATCGGGAGCTGTCGCGCCGTTCGCGCACGGGCCGCGCCATTTCGGTTAGAATGCTGCTGTCATCGAATCGGAGCTGGATATGGCCATCAGCCGCGAACAAGCGCGCAGCGAACACACCGCCAGCACAACCCACGATCAGTTCAGCGAAACGATCTACGGCGTGGTTTGCTCCATGTGTCACAACTACATCCTCATAGACAAGACGAATTGCCCTGCCTCCTGCCGCGAACACGAAACCTGCCGCGCGGCTTACGTTTAGTTTTCGTCCCAAGCTCGCGCAATTTCGCACAGCCCTCGCCCGCATTTAGCTGAACTCTCGATTGACGCCTCCATTGCCCTTGCGTACGATGCGCCGCATGATTCAGCGACGAAGTTCAGGGGCGCGCGCCGCGCAATGAAGCCGATCCTCAAAATTATAATGTGGGTAGCCATCGCCCTCGCGGGCGCCGGCGCGCTCGCCGCCATCGCTTTCGAACGCCGCGAGCCGCTCAACGCGGTGTGGTTTGTCGTCGCCGCCGTTTGTACCTATCTCGTCGCGTATCGCTTCTATTCGAATTTCATCGCCGCGAAAGTTCTGGCGCTGGACGACAGCCGCGCCACGCCCGCCGAGCGCCTGGAAGACGGCCGGGATTTCGTGCCCACCAATAAATGGGTTTTGATCGGCCATCACTTCGCCGCGATTGCCGGACCCGGCCCTCTCGTCGGTCCCACCCTTGCCGCACAATTCGGCTATTTGCCCGGCACGCTCTGGCTGATCGTGGGAGCGGCGCTGGGCGGCTGCGTGCAGGATTTCGTGATTTTATTTTGCTCGATTCGCCGCAACGGAAAATCGCTGGGACAAATGGCGCGCGAAGAAGTCTCCAAGCGCGGCGGGATGATCGCGCTGCTGGCGGTTCTCGCAATCATGATCATTCTTTTGGCCGTCGTCGCGCTGGTGATCGTAAAGGCGCTGAAGGAATCGCCCTGGGGCACGTTCACTCTGGCGATGACCATCCCCATCGCGCTGCTTATGGGAGTTTATCTGCGCTATCTGCGTCCCGGCCGCGTGCTGGAGGCGTCGCTAGGCGGCGTGGCGCTGGTGATGCTCGCGGTCGTTGCCGGACAATGGGTCAATGTCTCGCCGGCATGGTCGCGCGCCTTCACGTTCACTGGTCCCGCGCTGGCCATCGCCATCATCGCCTACGGTTACGCGGCGTCCACGCTGCCCGTGTGGCTGCTGCTCGCGCCGCGCGATTACCTCAGCGCATTCATCAAAGTCGGCGCCATCGCCGCGCTGGCTTTCGGCGTCGTGATCGTGCGCCCCACGCTCGAAATGCCCGCGCTCACGCGCTTCGTGGACGGCAACGGTCCCGTCTTCGCCGGAAAAATTTTCCCGTTCTGCTTCATTACCATTGCCTGCGGCGCCATCAGCGGATTCCACTCGCTGATTTCTTCCGGCACCACTCCGAAAATGATTTTGCGCGAAGGCCACGCGCGCATGATCGGCTACGGCGCGATGCTGATGGAATCTTTCGTCGGGGTGATGGCCATGGTCGCGGCCTGCGCGCTGCAGCCGGGCGTCTATTTCGCGATCAATAGCCCGGCGGGAATCGTCGGCAAGACGGCCGATGCCGCCGCCGCAACGATTCGCTCCTGGGGATTCGCCCTCGACCCGCAAACCATGGCTTCGCTCGCGCAGCGCGTCGGCGAACACACTTTGCTCGATCGCACTGGCGGCGCGCCCTCGCTCGCAGTGGGCATGGCGCAGATTTTCAGCGGCACCATCGGCGGCGAACGCCTGCTCAGCATCTGGTATCACTTCGCCATCATGTTCGAAGCGCTTTTCATTCTCACGGTTCTGGACGCCGGCACGCGCGTTGGCCGCTTCATGGTGCAGGAACTCGCCGGCCACATCTGGAAGCCACTGGGAAAATCCGGTTCGACGCTGGGGATTCTCGCCACCAGCGCGCTGATGGTCGGCGCGTGGGGATATTTTTTATGGCAAGGCGTGCAGGACCCGCTCGGCGGAATTAATTCGCTGTGGCCGCTCTTCGGCATCGCGAATCAATTGCTCGCCGCCGTGGCGCTGGTGGTAGCGACCACGATTCTCTTGAAGATGGGCCGCACGCGCTGGATCTGGATCACCCTTGCGCCGATGGTCTGGCTGGTGGCCATCACCATGACCGCCAGCTACCAGAAAATATTCGACGCGAGCCCGCGCATCGGATTTCTCGCGCAGGCCCGCGTGCTGGCCGCGCAGATTGCCGCCGGCACGATTCCCGCGGAAAAAATCGCGCTGACGCAGCGCCTGATTTTTAATAATCGTCTGGATGCGGCCGTCACCGCCGTTCTCGCTGCCATGATTCTGGTGCTGCTGGTCGAAGCCATCGGCGAATGGATCGCAATTCTCAGCGGCCGCAAGAAACCGGTGCTGCACGAATCGCCCTACGTCGCGACGCGCTGGGCCGAAGGAGACTGAAATAAAAGCACAACGCTCACGAAGTCTAAGCGTGCAACTGCCGCGCGGGCGTGTGCATCCCTGTCTTCATGCGCGGAGATGTCGCCATGCCATGAACGGCCGCTCGATGATCGTCTACACGCTGGAATCCATGTTCCTGGCGAGCACATTTTGCGGCGTCGCGCACCCGCAAGAGCAAGGGCAATCGCAAAATGCCGCGCCGTCCCCCGCCGCGAGCGACCCGCAGTCCCTCGGCACTCCCGCGCCAACCATTCAATTGACGGTCTCGAAAGATACGCCGCTGCAAATCGCGCTCGATAAAGAAGTGCGTCTGGAAAAATCGGGACAAGCCTTGCACGGCCGCATCGTGGAACCAGTGTACGCGTTCGATAAATTGGTGGTCCCAATCGGCACCGAAGTGACTGGCAAAGTCACCGCGATTGATCCAGTCTCCGCCGGCAAACGCACAGCTGCGGCGCTCGACGCCAATTTTTCTCCGTCTCGCACATTCCAGGTGAGTTTCGACGAGCTGGTCCTTCCCGATGGCAAGCATGTTCCGTTTCAAGCCGGGATCACGCCGGGCTCGGGCCAGGTTCTCGACTTCGTTTCCAGCGCCGATGAGCGCGCCAAGAATTCCCGTGGCGCGAAAGACGTGGCCGCAGAAAAAGCCAAGCAGGCCAAACAATCCGCGAAGCTGGAATGGCAAGCCGCGATGCAGCAAGTGAAGCAGCCGGGCAAGGTCCGGCGCTTCGAACGTTATGCCGTGGCGCAACTGCCCGTGCATCCGCAATATATTGACGCCGGCACGGTGTATTTCGCCGAACTGCTGCAGCCTTTGAACTTCGGCAGCGAGCCTTTGACGCCCGAACTTGCTTCCTCCATCGGCGCGGCGCCTCCGCCGGGCAGTTTCGTGCACGCGCGGCTGATCACTCCGTTAAGTTCGGCGACGTCGCATGATGGAGATGGCGTCGAAGCCGTCGTCACCCAACCGCTCTTCGCCGGCACGCGCCTGATCTATCCGCAGGGAACTCGCCTGAAAGGTTCGGTGCTGCAGGTGCGGCCTGCTTCGCGCCTGGCTCGCAGCGGCCAGTTGCGCATCGTGTTCCACGACATGGTGCTGCAAGATGGAGTGCCGGAAAAAATTGAGGCGAGTCTGGAAAGCGTGCAGGCGGGCCGCTCGCAGAATGTGACGCTCGACGCCGAGGGCGGCGCGCAGGCCGCTCCTCCCAAAACGCGCTTCTTGACGACCATGGTCGCCGTCGGACTGGGCGCCGCATCGTTCCTGGGCGATACGTTCGGCGATACCGGACCGCGTGCGGCCGGTGGCGCGGGTGGTTACAAGCTGATCGGTATCGCGGTCGGCCTCGCGGTGCACTCGCAAGCGCTCGGAATGGCCATGGGATCATTCGGTGCGGTTCGTTCGATCTATACGAACTTCGTCGCGCGCGGGCCCGAGCTTATCTTTCCAAAAAACACCGCGATGCAGATCGGAATCGCGCCGCCCAGATCCAGCCCCGGCGAAAAAACTCCCGCGAGCGAGGCGCCAAGACTATGAACTCCCTTCGACTACAGGCCATCGAACTCGCGCGCGGCGCGTGGACCTGGCTCCGCCAGGTGACCGGCGATGCCGCGTATGAGAATTATCTGAGCTCGCTGCGCCGAGCCGGCGCGTGCGGTTCGCCGGCATCGCTGCCATCGCCCGCGTGCACAGAACCGCTCTCGCGCGAGGACTTTTACCTGGATGCGCTGCGCCGCCGCTACTCGACCGTCTCGCGCTGCTGCTAGCGGATTTGAACCTTCGTGCTTGGTTGGATTAGCTGTTGCCGAGAAATTCCACGTGAACGTACGTCCCTAGCCTGACGTTGTATGCCAGATACCAGCCGACGTGGTCCGGGTCTTCGTAGATCACGATGTCATCCGCACCCCAGTTCCAATCGCCGCAGTAGCCGATGTCATAGGGCGCGACGCTGAAATAAAATCCGCTGAACCAGAATCGCGATGGCCCGCCGCCTGCCAGGTGCCACACGTGGCCGCGTCCGAATCCGGCTGTGAAGCGGCCATGTTCCCAGGGATGATCGAGATGGTAATGCGGATCGTTCGGGCCGGTGTCGTGCCCCACCCACTTGCCGTTGCTGTGGACGTGCGGCGCGTCAGGATGGCCCGGCGCGTCTGTGAATGAGCGATGGTCGGCCGGGGGCGTCGCGGGAGCTTTATGAACGGGAGCGGGACCGTGCGCGGGTGGCTTGCCTCCGCCGAAATGATCGCTGCCGCCGTGTTCGGCGGGTTTGGCTTGCGCAAACGCAGGCGCGGAAAAGAGCAACAGCACTGCAAGAAGGCCAATAAAGTTTTTCATGTCCACCTCCGGCGGTAATCTACCACGAGTTTTTGCGTTTGGAATACAGGCAAGTCCCGATGTCCGGCCACTCGCCCGCGGGTTTCGCGTTTCGCATTCTGATGTTCTGTAGACGGCGCTGCGTCGTCCTCGGTTTCGTATTGTCGTGCGCGCCGCGCAGAGCGTCGCCTGCGGCTCCGAGCTGTCGCGCTAGTGAGCTTCGCCGCCGGACTTCCAGTACCCGCTTAGCAAGCCCCACTCATAACGATTCTTTTTCCAGCCCATGTCCTGCGTCTCCTCCCACCATTTATGTTCCGACCGGAAAACGCGTTCCGAATCAGATTCAGTCGAAGGGTAATCGTGGTTCAGCCAGTATGGCTTGAGCAGGCGGCTCCGGCTGTTTAGTGAGGCGATTCCCGCGGCGCGGTGGCACATGACGCACGACTCCAGCATTGGAGGGTATTTATCGAGCGGCGTGTATTGCGACGGAGAGCCGTCGTCAGGCCCCGGAGCGTTGAAAATAAAAAACTCCTTTTCGTTTCTCCCCGTCGCTCGAAGTCCTCCCGCTTTGCCGGCGAACAGTAGCGGACGGCTGAGCGTAATCTGATAGAAATCCTGCCCGCTCCTGGATATCGCACCGGCAAAACCAGATTCCGTCCCCTCATTCATCGCAGGGGTTGTAACGGTCCGATACACGCGGATCTGCACGCTTTCCGTGAGGGGAGTGCCCGCGAGGTTTCCGCGATTGTCAAAGAGCATCAGCTGACGGACCAGTGCGACCTGCGTTCCGGCGGGGAACTGCGGCAAGTTGGGATTCTCGGAGGTTTGGTCGTGCTCTGAGTTGCCTTCGTCAGGACTCGCAATCCAAGGCTGTGGAAAATCCCAGAGCGTCCGAAGATAGTCGTAAGTCGCTTTGCGGCCTCCAGGAAGCCGCATGAAAACCAAAAAACTGGATCTCGAAAAAGTGGAGACATGTCCAACAGCAACTGGATCGGATGAGGGTCCTTGTCCGTAAACCGCTACCCAGGGGCCGAGCGGATCAAGCAAGTCGGGAGGCAGAAACGGGCGATCGCGGTGCCTGGGATCGTATTCCTTGGCAAATTGACCCGAAGCGACGGCCTCCGCATAATTTTCGGGCAGCGCGCGAATTTCTTCGGGACTCAAGGCCAGCCGGCGCAACACTTCCGCAAGCCGGGTCTGCAACTCGAGTCTTTCTTTTTCGTACGCCGGCTCGCCTGGCCGATTCGGCTCTCTGGCTACCGTCCAATCAAACACGGCCCACAAATCGCGCTGCAGGACCGCTCGCTTCACGGGATCTCGAATCAACCGCTCCCCGTGAGTTTGCAAGAACTCATCGAGAACCCGCACGACGCGCTGGTGCGAGGGTCCTTCCAGAAGATACTGAGTGCTGTCCCATAACGGCGGGTCGAGTGCATCCGACACTTCCCTGGTACTGGGGAGATCCTCCCGGATGTAAAATACGGCGTGGAGCTGATTCCAAAGTTGCGCGGGATTCGGATCGTAGATCGTTACGGTGTCTGTCGTGCGACCCGCCGCCGCTCCCGAATACGAGTCTTCCCCAAGCCCAAGGGGAAGGGCGACGAGTAGAACCGCGCCGATAACGAATCGCATGCCGGCCTCCGATTGCAGCACAAACGCGGTATTGAACAACGAAAAACGAATAGTTGGAAGGTATTCGGCCGGCTAAGAGTTGCCCCCGGGAAGCTCGGAAACCGTGCGAAGAACAGCCCGCCTGTCCGTGCGCCGAGGCAACTTTCCCGGCGCAACGCCAAGGACTTTCGTTGACGCATCCCCTTTTTCACCCGTATAATAGGGGTTTGTCACTCGCCTCAGGAGGCAGCATGTACGCCGTAATTCGCAGTGGGGGAAAGCAGTACCGCGTCGAGCCGGGCAAGACGGTGCGCATCGAGCGGCTGGAAGGAAAAGTGGGCGGCAAGGTTACGTTTGACGAAGTTCTGGCCGTGCGCAATGACGATAAGAAATTCGCTTCGGGCGACGCCATCGCCAAAGCCAAAGTCATCGGCAAGATCGTGGCGCAGGACCGCGGCCCCAAGATGCTGGTTTTGAAGTACAAGACAGGCGGTCAGTACAATATCAAGCGCGGCCACCGGCAGAATTACACTTCTGTCCAGGTCAGCGACATTCAAATTTCCTAGGGGTCTGCAATGGCACATAAAAAGGGCGGCGGGTCCTCCACTAATGGACGCGATTCGCACGGACAGCGGCTGGGCATCAAGCGATTTGGCGGACAGCTCGTCACGGGCGGCAGCATTCTGATTCGCCAGCGCGGCACGCGCTATAAGGCCGGCCGCAACGTCAGCCGCGCCAAGGACGATAGCCTCTTCGCCACCATCACTGGCGTGGTGCGCTTTGAAGATAAGGGCGCGCTGGGGAAGTTCATCAGCGTGTTCCCGGCGGAAGAATCCGCGGTGGGCGGCGCGGACCGCGCAGCGTCCGCTTCCGAGCCCGCGGCAGCCAACTAAGGCCACAACTTTCGATACGCGCTTCTTTACCCGGGCGCGTATTTTTATTTTTACTCCCAGCCCTGGCGTATGATTTCTGGCTAATTTCCCGAGCAGCAGGTGACACGTGTTTGCGGACGAAGCAAAAATCTCAATCAAAGCGGGTGACGGCGGCGACGGCTGCGTCGCGTTTCGCAGGGAGAAGTACGTCCCGCGCGGCGGACCTTCGGGCGGCGATGGCGGCAATGGCGGCGACGTCTATTTCGAAGCCAATCCGCACGACAACACGCTCCTGCGCTACCGTTATAATCGCGAATTCAAAGCCGGCCGCGGCGGACACGGCGAAGGCTCAAACTGCCACGGAAAATCGGCCGAGGATCTGGTCCTGAAAGTTCCGGTGGGCACCGTCGTCTTCGACGCCAATTCCGGCGAACAGCTTTTCGATCTCACGCAGCCCGGCCAGCGTGTGCTGGCGGCGCGCGGCGGGCACGGCGGACGCGGCAACGGCAATCCGCACTTCGTGCGCCCGTGGCATCAGGCCCCTCGCGAACATGAAGATGGCAAGCCCGGCGCGGAACTCACGCTGCGCCTGGAATTGAAATTACTGGCGGATGTGGGCCTGGTGGGCTATCCCAACGCCGGCAAATCCACGCTGATTTCGCGCATTTCCGCCGCGCGCCCGAAAATTGCCGCATATCCTTTCACCACTCTCGAGCCGCATCTGGGCGTAGTCTCCGCCGATCCCGACGCGCCGCCGGGACAGGGCCGCACATTTGTGGTCGCCGACGTTCCCGGCCTGATCGAAGGCGCGCACGAAGGCGCTGGTCTGGGAACGCGTTTCCTGAAACATTTGGAGCGCACGCGCCTGATCGCGCATCTGGTAGATACCAGCGATGCCAACGACCGCGACCCCATCCGCGATTTTGAAATCATCATGCACGAGCTGGCGTCGTTCAGCCCGGAACTGGCAGAAAAGCCGATGATCGTCGTCGCCACCAAGCTGGACGCGACCACCGATCGCACGCACCTGGACGAATTGCGCGCATTCGCGGCCCAGCGCGGCCTGGAATTTCACGCCGTATCTTCGGCCACCGGCGAAGGCATCGTGGAACTGGTGCGCGCCATGGCTGACGCGCTGGACCGCATCCCCAAGCCGGTGATTCCGGCTGAAACGGGGGAAGAACCCCTGGCGTCAGATACGGCGTCGAATTCGGCGTCGCCTGACGCAGCGCATGATTCGGATTCCGGGCAGCACGCCGAAAAATCAAAAGCCGCTCACGCCGCGCCCCGCCGGGAGGATTGTTGACTTCGCACGCCGTGACCAGAACCCACGGACACGCGCATCGCCGCTCGGTTGCGCTTTTTGGCGGCACGTTTGATCCCATCCATTCCGGGCACATCGCCGTCGCGCAGGCCGCGCAAAAGCGCTTTCATCTTGACGCGATTTATTTCGTGCCATCCTCGCGCCCTCCGCACAAATCCAAGCCCGCGCTCACGCCCTTCCTGCATCGCTATACGATGGTCGCGCTGGGCTGCGCCAATCATCCCTATCTGCATCCATCGCTCGCGGAAGCGCCGGATGGCGCGGCGCCGCACGTTTTCTACACGATTGATACGGTGCGGCGCTATCGCCGCGAGCATCCCGACGATCATTTGTATTTTATTGTCGGCGCGGACCAGTTCCTGGAAATCCCTACCTGGAAAAATTACGAAGCGCTGATGGATGCCTGCGATTTCATCATTGCCAGCCGTCCTGGATTTCGCCTGGACGCTTTGCGCCTGATCATTCCGCCGGAAAAACTCGGCCGCACCAAATCCGACGATCCCAGTAAGATCGTCCTGCGCAAATCTGTGATCCATTTGCTGACGACCGTCTCCAGCCATATCTCCTCTACGGAAATCCGCCAGCGGCTGGATCGCCATCAATCCATCCATGGGCTTGTGCCCGCGCCCGTGGAGGAATACATTGTCGGACAGGCCCTTTATCGGTGACACCTAACTCTCTCGATCCCGAAATCCGGTTGGCCGTCGAAGCGGCCCAGGACAAGCAAGCTCTGGATATTTCCGTGCTGAATCTTCGCGGCTCCGGCGCATTTGCCGATTATTTCCTGCTGTGTTCCGGCTCCAGCCAGCCGCAGATTCAGGCCATCGCAGAAGGCATTGAAGAAAAGCTTGGCCGGCAGGGGCGCCATGTGGCGCACCGCGAAGGCAAATCGAGCGCCGAATGGGTTCTGCTCGATTATGGATATTTCGTCGTGCACATCTTCAGCGAACGCGCGCGCCAGTATTACGATCTCGAACGCCTCTGGCGCAACGCCGAGCGCGTGGACTTTCACGAGCCGGTGAATCCCGCCGCGCAGAGCGGCGGAACAAAATCTCACGCCGGCTCTCACAACGAGCCCCGCAGCGAGTCCGAAGGCAACGCCACGCAGCAATGAACGCGTTATTTAGTTCGCCGCACAGCCGCTTCTGGCTGTGCTCTTCGCCTTTGTGGCACAGCCACTCTTGGCTGTGCTCTTCGCTTTTGCGATTGAAAATGTCCGGGCATCCCCGTCGAAAAATGGGTGCTAACCGATGAGCGCCGCCGCGAGCATCCCCTGGATCGCAGCGGACCCCGCCTCGCGGCATGTTCTGGAACTTGCCGAAAAAGTGGCGGGCGCCGCCACCACGGTCCTGATTACCGGCGAGAGCGGCACCGGCAAAGATCAACTCGCGCGCTGGATGCACCAGCACGGCCCCCGTCACGACGCGCCCCTGCTAAAAATTGATTGCGCCAGCTTGCCCGCCGAACTCGTCGAGTCCGAGCTATTCGGCCACGAGCGCGGCGCGTTCACCGGCGCGGTGACGCGCAAACTCGGCCGGCTGGAAATGGCGCAGAGCGGAACCATCGTTCTCGACGAAGTTGCCGCGCTCGCTCCGGGCATGCAGGCGAAATTGCTGCGCGTGCTCGAAGAGCGCACCTTCGAACGGCTCGGTGGCACCGAGACTCTGCGCATGGAAGCGCGCCTGATGGCGCTCACCAACGCGGATTTGGCCAAGGCCGCCGCTGACGGACGCTTTCGCGAAGACCTTTTTTTTCGCCTGAATGTGCTGGCGATCGTGATTCCACCGCTGCGCGAACGCCGCGCGGATATCCCGGAACTCGCCGCGCATTTTCTGGCGCGCCTCGGCCCGGTGCACGGCCATACGGACGCCTCGCTCGAGCCATCCGCCGTCGCTCTGCTGGAATCCTACGCGTGGCCGGGAAACATTCGCGAACTGAAAAACGCGGTCGAGCATGCGCTGGTCTTCACCAAGCAGCCGCAACTGCGCGCCGATGATTTTCCGGAAATTATGCGCGCGGGAAACACTGCTCACGGCGCCGCTGGCCAGCTGCGCTCGCTCGAAGACGTCGAGCGCGAGGTAATCAAAGCCACGCTAGAGGCTACGCATTACAAAATCGGCCGCTGCGCCGAAATCCTGGGCATCAGCCGCAAAACGCTGCTCGAAAAGCGCAAAAAGTTCGGCCTGTTGTAGCGCCAGCCTGCCGGTAGGCAGGCGTCTCACCGGCTCTTCGGCAGTGGTTGCAAACGTCGTCGCTTCCACTCGGTCGTGGCGATCGAGCGCAGGGGCGGGTCTCAGACGCGTCGTTTGCGTCCCGGATGAATTCCCGGGACCCGCCCCTACAAATTCGCCGAGACGTGTCGTGAACGAATGAAAATCCGCCTGATCATGCTCGGCAAAACCCGCCGCGAAGAAGCCCGTTCGCTGATTGACGACTACGTGGACCGCATCCAGAACTACGCCGACACTGAAATCGTGGAACTGCGCGACACCGGCCCCGCAGCGCTGCGCAAACTGAAGCCAGATCCGGCGGCGACGGTCGTCCTGCTCGACGCTGCCGGAAAACAATTCACGTCGCAGCAATTCGCCCGCTGGCTGGGCGACCTGCGCGATCGCGGCACGCGCGACCTGGTCTTCCTCTGCGGCGACGCCGAAGGTTTCCCCGAGGAAATCCGCGCCAGCGCCAAACAGAAAATCTCGCTCTCGACTCTAACAATGCCGCACGAATTCGCCCGCGTAATCCTGGCCGAGCAAATCTACCGCGCCTTCGCCATCCTGGCCGGACATCCGTACCCAAAGTGAGCGGTATCGTGCCGTGAGTGCGTATGGCAACGTGTAGGGGGCGGGTCTCAGACCCGCCCCTACTTCTACACTCGCGCGATCGTCATCCCGAGCGCAGTGAGGCCTGCCTGTCGCAGGCAGGGACATGCTTTTGCGATTCGCACGGCCGCTCAGGTTTGAAATGGTTCGCGGACCAGACTGTGGGAGAATAACGCCATCATGGGAATCAAAATCACGCAAGACGCGGGCGCGCCTACTGCGTCCATCGAATTGATGATCACGCAGTCCCTGCCGGATTACGATTTGGATGAAATCACGGCGCCCATCCCGCGCGACGTGGACCCCATGCTCGCTTCGCAAGGCTTCAAAGACCTGCTGGACGAAGTCCGCGCCACGCTCGACCGCGAGCTTTCCGGCAGCAACCTGGAACTCACGCAGCTAACCGGCGCAATCAGCCACGACCAAGCCGTGTATCATCCGGGAATTTGGGTAGTGCTCCGCGAGCGCGACGCCGCGAAAGACGCCAAAGAAATGTCCGCGCCAGCCCGGCAACGCATCACCGCCGTAGCCGAAACGCTCCGCAGCACGTTCCATCTTTCCTGAACGAAAAACGAGCCGAAGCGACGCCGCACAAAGTCGTCGCGGCGTCTCTGCGGTAAATGTTTCTCAATCGCGACCGCTACTTCTTCTCCGCAATCTCCACCGAAGCCCGCGTCGTCGCCCAATCCATGCGCAGGACGCACCCATCGCCCATCTTGTCCAACGCGATCGTGAAATCCTCCACCGGCGCGGGAAGCGACGAGACCTTCATATCCACGCGCGCCAGATCATCCCCTTCGCCAGGGTAAGGAATCCCCCACAAAGCTCCGCCCTTGGCATTCTTCGTTTTCTTGCTGATGATCAAAGTCCATTTGCCCTCGTTCGGAATCGTAAAAAGCGTGTAATCGCCGGCCGGCACCGTAACGCCGCCCACCGTCACTGCGGTGTTGAGCACAAACGTAGTCGCCTCATTCGCGCCCGCCCGCCACACTTCTCCGTACGGCACCAGCCCGCCATAAATCTTGCGGCCTTTCGCGCGCGGACTCGAATAGTCCACGATTACCGTCTTGCCGTCGGTAAATTGAAACTCCGCGTGCGCCGCGGGACTGGGCCGCTTGCTCTTATCCTCCTGCGCGTGACTTGTCACCATCATCGCCATCATCGCTGCCACCAGCAAAGCCACCGTGCTACAAACTATGAAAACTTTCCGCATATTTCCTCCTCGTACGAAAGTCCACTGCGCTGAGCCTAATTCAACGGGCTAATCCAGCGCGCTCGTTCAACGCGCCATATCATATCCGACTTTGCGCGGGGAAGCGCAAGCGCTGCATTCCGCGCGGCCAGGTGCGCCATATTGAGACGCCGCGCGGTTCTCAATTTAAGACCCCACTATGCACAGCGTTTTCATCGCTTTTCATGCCAGCTAACTGATACTCCGCGCCATTCCCCGGTATTACAGAACTATTACAAACACCTCGGCCCGGTACTGCTAGTCTAATCTCGATGAGCAACGCAAATGTACCGACCGAGGCCCCGATGACCCAGCCATCCATTCAAACAATCGCTCCACGACTGGAAGTCCTGAAAAAGACGCAGAAAAATGACGGCGAAATCAATTGGGTAACCGCCATTTTCATGGTCCTTTTTCACCTGGGCGCCATCGCTGCGTTGTTTTTCTTCTCGTGGAAAGCGTTTGCCGTCGCCGTCGTTCTCTGGTGGGTAGCCACCAGCCTCGGTATCGGCATGGGCTATCATCGTCTGCTCACTCACCGCGGTTACAAGACTCCGCAATGGTTCGAATATTTTCTTACGGTCTGCGCCACTCTCGCGCTGGAAGGCGGCCCGATCTTCTGGGTAGCGACGCACCGCATTCATCACAAATTTTCCGACCAGGAAGGCGACCCGCATTCTCCCGTGGACGGCACCTGGTGGTCGCACATGGGCTGGATTCTTACCGGCAAGTCCATGCACCATGACACCACCACCCTCGCGCGTTATGTTCCCGACCTCGCCAA
The DNA here is from genome assembly GCA_963804655.1 of uncultured Acidobacteriota bacterium. Classification (GTDB taxonomy): domain Bacteria; phylum Acidobacteriota; class Terriglobia; order Acidiferrales; family UBA7541; genus Palsa-295. Next base: position 153,805 of record CAWDRE010000013.1, read on the forward strand.
GGACAAGTTCTACGTCTGGATCACCAAATATCATTACGTCCCGATGGTCGTGCTCGGCCTGATCCTGCTCGCGGTCGGCGGCATTCCGTTCGTCCTGTGGGGAATTTTCCTGCGCACCGTCGTGGGCCTGCACTTTACCTGGCTGGTCAATTCCGCCACGCACTCCTGGGGCACGCGGCGCTTCAAGACGCGCGATCTTTCGACCAATAGCTGGTGGGTCGCGCTGATTACCTGGGGCGAAGGCTGGCACAACAATCATCACGCGCACCCGGTTTCCGCGCGGCACGGCCTCGCTTGGTATGAGATTGACTTCAATTGGTACGTGATCTGGTTCCTGCAGAAAATCGGCATCGCCCAGAAAGTCCACACCGCCAAAATTTCCGAGGGCCGCCGCACCAACGAATCCATCGTGGGCCGCACGCTCACGCCGGACATTCAGCGCGAACTCGCCTCCGTCGAACTCTAGCAGTTCGCAGAAAGATGCTTGCGCTCCCCCTCGGGGCGGCGTTTTGGGTGTTAAGTTGTCATCCTGAGCGCAGCGAAGGACCTCTCTTCGGTTTGAAAGCCGCCCGGGCGCTCTAATAACCCCTGCTTCGCGGTACAATTCCCCTCAGACACCGTGCAAATCGCGAGCCGCAGAAAAACGATCGCCTTTTTCGTCGTGCTGGGCAGCGCGCTGGTGGCCCTGGCCATCGCTCTGAACGTCGGTTGGATCATCCTCAACCGGCGCGAAGTCGTCCTGCTCTTCTTCGGCGTGATATTTTTCTTCGCCATCATCGCCGGGATGATCCTCAATACCATCTTCCTGGTGCGCGAAATTCGCCGCAACGAACAGCACGGCAGCTTCATCAACGCGGTGACGCACGAACTGAAAACTCCGATCACCTCCATCCGCCTGTACCTGGAAACGATGCAGCGCCGCGAAGTGGACGAAGCGCAGCGCCAGCAATTTTATAATCTGATGCTGCTGGATACCGACCGCCTGCTCGGCACCGTCGAGCAAGTCCTGAAAGCCGGCGAAGTGGGTTACAAACGCGGCAAACGCCACCACATCGAAGTGGATTTCAATGAGCTGGTCCGCGAATCCATCGAGCTCGCGCGCGTGCGCCACCATCTGGCGCCCGGCGTCCTGCATTTCGATTCCGCGAAATCCGCCGCCGGACGCAAGAGCAAAAATGGCGCTCCCATCCTGCTGCACGGCGATCCCGCGGAGCTGCGCACCGCCGTATCCAACCTGCTCGATAACGCCGTGAAATATTCCGGAGATCGCGTGGACGTGTCGGTGCGCATTGATACTCCGGACGAGCTCGTGGTGTTGACCGTCACCGATCACGGCATCGGCATCGCCGCGCCGGAACTGAAGCGCATCTTCAAGCGCTTTTATCGCGTGCCGGGACGGTCGAGTTTCCAATTGAAGGGAACCGGCCTGGGCCTCTTTATCGTGCGCGCCATCGCGCGCGCGCACGGCGGCAAGGTTTACGCCGCCAGTGAAGGCGAAGGCCGCGGCACCACTATCACCATGGAATTGCCCAGGAACCTGGCATGAGCCGCGTGTTGGTGGTGGAAGACGAAGCGCACCTCGCCAAAGGATTGCGTTTCAATATTGAAGCGGAAGGCCATTCCGTGGAAGTTTCCGGGGACGGTGAAACGGCGCTCGACCGCCTCCTTGCCAAAAAGGAAAATTTCGATGCGGTCGTGCTGGACGTGATGCTTCCCGGCAAGGACGGTTTCACCGTGGTCAGCACGTTGCGCAAAGCGCGGAATTATATTCCTGTGCTGATTCTCACCGCGCGCGGCCGCCCGGAAGACGTTCTGGAAGGATTTGCATCCGGCGCCGATGATTACCTGCCGAAACCTTTCCAGTTGCCGATATTTCTCGCGCGGTTGCAGGGTCTACTGCGCCGCAATCAATGGTTGCGCGGCGAAAAAAAAGAGCCGAAAAGCCGCGCCGCCAATGGCGCTGAAAAGGAAGCCGTCGCAAGTGCGGCTGCCGCGGCAAGCGCCGCAGCCGATGACGAAGTATTTTCGTTCGAGGGCAAGACCATTGATTTCGGCACACTCGAGCTGCGCGTGGACGACACCGTCATCCAGCTCACGCTGATGGAAGCGAAACTTCTTCGCCACTTAATTCGCAGCAAAGGCCGCACCGTCTCGCGCAAATCCATCCTCGAAGACGTCTGGGGTCTGCACGAAGACACCGACACCCGCGCGATTGATAATTTCATAGTTCGCCTGCGCCGCTACATCGAGAAAAACCCGAGCAAGCCGCAACATCTCCTGACGGTCCGCGGCGTCGGCTACCGCTTCCTGGCTTGAGAAGTTCGTAGGATTCTGAATGGAGGATTTGCCGGATGCGAGTTCTGACTGCCGCGGAGGTTGACGAGTCGTTTCGTTTCTACGAGAGGCTCGGAGACGAGTACGTTCACTACGATGGCGGGCGCGAACCATTCTTCACACACCCGGAAGCCTCCTGCATTGACCTGGAATACCCGCCAAAGCTTGAGCAGCTTCCATTCTTCGCGCGTTACCTCTCCACGATTGGCTACGAGGTTCGGGATTTTGAAGGGGCGTTGATCTATTTGAAGGAATGGGGTGTTTGGAATCTGTCGGATGAAGGAGTCGGGTACCGAATCGTCGAGCGGATGCACGTAGCTGCCGGTCAATCCGCGTCATTTGAGGTTGCTCCGGGCCACGAGTTCCGAGCCGACGAGCTCACCGATGCGGTTGGTATGTTGATGCAGCCGATGGTCTTCGGCTGGGACGCGTTCTACCTTCCGCGATGGTCCTACGGGACCGGGCAGTTTTTCTTGCACGTAAGCCATGACTCATTCGTGAACATAGTCACTCGAACGAAAGAGTTTAATGATCGCGTGTTCGAACAGCTCGAAAAGCTCGAGCTTCATCCGAAGGCAACCTCCGATTTGCGAGCTAAGCGATTTTGCCGACGACCGTAGGCGGCGTCGGTTGCCGCTTCTTCGCTCGACGCGTCGTCCTTTCTAGAGTTGCGCCCGTACACGTTTCCATTTGCTGCCGTCCGACATTTCCCTTACAGTCGATCTACATGAGCTATTCCGGCATCATTACGATGGAATCTGGCAAGCGCGGCGGAAAACCGTGCATTCGTGGCCTGCGCATTGCTGTTTATGATGTTCTGGAAAACCTTGCCAGCGGAATGTCCCATGCCGAAATTTTGCAAGAATTTCCTTATCTGACCGAACAAGACATCCGCGCCTGCCTCGCCTTCGCTGCTGACCGCGAGCGAAAACTGAAATTGTTAAACGCCTGAACCTTCGCTCGGATTCCATGGATCACTTGGGCACCGCAGCTTGACGTTTGTGCACGCTACGCTCACTATTCTCAACTGTTCGTACGAGGTCTCATCGCATGCCGGAAGGCAAAGGGCTGTTGATCGTTTACACCGGACCGGGCAAGGGCAAGACGACTTGCGCGTTGGGCACCGCTTTCCGCGCCGTGGGCCAGGGCATGCGCGTGATGATGGTGCAGTTCATCAAAGGCTCGTGGCACTACGGCGAGCTGGACGCCGCCAAAATGCTCGGCGACGATAAATTTGAGATTCGCCCCATGGGCCGGGGCTTCGTGAAGGTGGGCGGCGCCGACACCGACCCGGAAGATGTGAGAATGTGCGAGCAGGCCTGGGAATTCGGCCGCGAACAGATTTACAGCGAGAAATACGATCTCGTGGTCCTCGATGAAATCAACTACGTAATCAGCTATAAAATGCTCGATGCCGAGCGCGTGGTAGAATCCTTACAGCAGCGTCCCGAACGAGTTCATGTGATTTGCACGGGCCGCAACGCGCATCCGAAACTGGTGGAAGCCGCGGACCTGGTCACGGAAATGCGCGAAGTGAAGCATCCCTACACCAAGGGCGTCCTGGCGCAGCGCGGTATTGACTATTAGCGATGAGCGGACGAGTGGCGAACTGGGCAGTTGATGACGGATCGAGCGCAGAATATGGAGCCGCGGCACGCACTCTGTGGAGTGCGGCGGCGAGCCGCCGCTTTTCTTCGCCGAGGCGTGCCTTCGCGTGCCTCAACTTTCAACTGTCAACTTTGAACTGTTAACTCCACCGCGAGTCGCAAGCACAAAAAAATGGCCTGGTTCAAGCGCGAAAAAAAACCAATCGAGAATCCCACGCCGGTGGAAGAGCGCCGCGTCCGCACCGAAGGTATGTGGACCAAATGCAGCTCCTGCCGCGCCATCACCTGGAAAAAAGATCTCGAAGCCAATTGGGAAGTCTGCCCCAAGTGCGACCACCATTTCCGGCTCGGCGCTCGCCGCCGCCTGGAAATGCTGCTCGATGACGAAATCTATACGGAATTCGACGCCGACCTCGCCTCGAACGACCCGCTCCATTTCACCGATACCCGGCCTTACGCCCAACGCCTGAAAGAAGCGCAGCACAAACTCGGAATGAAAGATGCCATCCTTAGCGCCGAAGGCCACTTGAACGGCCGTCCGGTGATCTGCTGCTCCATGGAATTCGGATTCATCGGCGGCTCGATGGGCGCCGTGGTCGGCGAAAAAGTCGCGCGAGCCGTCGAACGCGCTCGCGCGGAGCGCCGCCCGCTGATCATTGTTTCGTCTTCGGCTGGCGCGCGCATGATGGAAGGCGTCGTCAGCTTGATGCAACTTGCGAAAGTTTCGGCGGCGCTGGCGCGCCTGGACGAAGCCAAAGTGCCTTTCATTTCCGTGCTCACCGATCCCACCACCGGCGGCGTCAGCGCGAGCTATGCGATGCTCGGTGACCTGAACATCGCCGAGCCCGGCGCGATGATCGGTTTTGCGGGCCCGCGTGTGATCGAACAAACCATCCGCCAGAAATTGCCGGAAGGTTTTCAGACCGCCGAATTTCTCCTCGAACACGGCTTCCTCGATGCCGTCGTCCCTCGCAAGGAATTGAAGCCTTACATCAGCAACGCCCTCGATTTTTTCGTCGGCTAGCCTCATGACGTACGACGAATCCGTTCGCGCGCTCTTTTCGCTCGGCCGGGAGCTGGCCGCACCGCAACAGGCGCGCGTGCAAAAGTTCGGCCTGGAAAATATTGCCATTCTCGCGCAGGCGCTCGGCCAGCCGCAGCGCTCCGCGCCCTGCGCGCACATCGCCGGCACCAACGGCAAAGGCTCGACGGCCGCAATGCTGGAATCCATTCTGCGTACGGCCGGCTTGCGCACCGGCCTGTACACCTCGCCGCACCTCGAACGCATCAACGAGCGCATCCGCATTCATGGCGAAGACATCTCGGACGAGGAGTTCGCCGCCGCGTGGACCCGCGTGCACGAGGTGATCGAAGCGCTGATGGCGTCCGGCAAATTCGCCGCGCATCCGACATTTTTTGAGTGCATCACCGCGATGGCCTTCCTGGCCTTTGCGCGGCAAACCGTGGACTTCGCGGTGTACGAAGTGGGGCTCGGCGGCCGTCTGGATGCCACCAACATCGTCGAGCCGGAGGTCGCCGTTCTCACGCCCGTTGATTTCGACCACGAAAATTTCCTTGGCCATTCCATCGCGGAAATTGCCGCGGAAAAAGCCGGCATCATCAAGCCCGGCGCGTGGGTCGTCAGCGCCAGCGAACGGCTGGAAGCCCGCGCGGTGATCGCCAAACGCTGCGCGGAAATGGACGCGCGCCTGGTGGAAGTGGATTCGGCGGCGCACCTCGAAGAAGTGCAAAACGAAAACGGATTCTACCGGGCCACCGCCGTGTTCGCGCACTCACGAAAAAAAATCGCGCTCGCTCCCACGCTGCCAGGACGTTTCCAGCTGCGCAACGCGCTCACCTCCGCCATCGCCGCCCGCCTGCTCGCCGAGCGCAACTTTCCCATCAATGACGAAACCGTCGAGCGCGGCATCGCAGCGGCGCAATGGCCGGGCCGCCTCGAGCGCCTGGGAACTCATCCGGACATCTACCTCGATGGCGCGCACAATCCCTCCGGCGCGCGCGAACTGCTGAAATTCTGGGACGAGAATTACGCGGGCCGCCGCATTTTCCTGGTGTACGGCGCCATGCGCGATAAAGCCGTGGACGAAATCGCCGGCCTGCTTTTCCCGCGCGCTGACACCGTAATTCTCACCGAGCCGCGCCAGCCTCGCGCCGTTTCCGCTCCATTGCTCGCGGAGATGACGGGGCACCACGCGAAACGCATCCTAAGCGAACGCGATCCCGCTGCCGCGCTGGAAACTGCGATAGAATTGGCTGCTACAGATGGCGCGGTTTTCGCTACCGGCTCGCTTTATCTGGTCGGCGACCTGCGCGCGTACTGGCGCAAGCGAGCACCAGGGTAGCGTGCGCAGAGTGACGGCAGCTTGTCATCCAGAACTATGTAGATTTCTCCCGCAATTTGTACATACCGAATTCAGTTGACGGGAGCGGGCCGTTCAGCCGGCGCGCCTCTCCCAAAACCGCCCACTCCTGCCAATGACGAACACGATTTTCATCCCATCCGCGGACAGCATTCCCACGCCCGCACGCATCCAACAATCTTTTGGAGGAACCGTATTCTTTCGTGAACAACTTCCTCATTTTCTGCGTTTATTCATGCAACCGATGGAACAAATCTGCGACTCATACGTCTAAAGTCTGTAATTGGGAGAGTCCTTATGAAGCGTGATGATAGAAGACAAAAAGTGGAATCATTCGGCAGAGCGCCCGCCCTATTATCCAGCGCGCTTCGCCAATTTCCGAAAAAGATGTGGCTTTATAAACCGTCCACCGAACGCTGGAGCATCCACGAGATTATTTTGCACCTCGCCGATAGCGAAGCCAGCGCTTACCTGCACTGCCGCCGTTTCATCGCTGAACCCGGCAGCCAGGTTCCGGAGTTCGATGCCGCTCGCTGGGCCAGTTCGCTGGGATACTTCCATCAGAGCACGCGCGAAGCGCTGGAAATAATCCGCCGCCTCCGGAAAACGACCTATCAATTGCTGGCCGCGCTCCCCGAACATGTCTGGGATCGCACCGTCGCTCATCCGCGCGACGGGCAAGTGAGCCTGGACCGTTGGGTGGAAATTCAAGAGCGCCACATCCCGCACCACATTGATCAAATGCGGGAAAATTACGACGGCTGGCTTGCGACGCATCCGCCCCGGCGGCGGCCTTCCCCCGCCCGGGTTTCCGGGATGCCGCAGCGCTTAGTCTCGATGTCCGCTGAAGGCACCATCTAGCGCAGCGTTACGCGGCTAGAACCGGCCGACGTCGCTCCCTCGGCGCGTCGGCCGGGCTCTCGTGGCGCAGCCTTCGGCACGCCTGCCCGCACAAATTAACCCCCGCGCTTTTTCAGCGAGCATTCTGCTGTGCCGGCGCAGCACGCTAGCCTGCCAATCACGTATTGTCTTCATCGTGCCGCTGGCCCGCGGCTAGGTTAAACTCTCCGGCCATGAGCCAAATTGACGAAGTTCTCGCAGCCAACGAAATCTATTCGCGCACCCACGAATTGCGCAAACTGACGCCGCGCCCCGAGCGCAAACTTGCGGTCCTCACCTGCATGGACACGCGCCTCTCGATACGCACGATGGGGCTGCGCGAAGGCGACGCGCACATCATCCGCAATGCCGGTGGGATCGTCACGGACGATGCTCTGCGTTCCCTGATCGTTTCGCACTACTTGCTCGGCACCGAGGAATTCATGGTGATCAATCACACCGATTGCGGCCTGATGCACACCAGCGAGCAGGATTTGCGCACCAGAATCCAGACTCGCACTGGGACCGCCGCGGTCGCTCCCGCGTTCTTCTACGCCTTCCAAAACCTCGAAGAAAATGTCCGCCACCAATTGCAGAAGCTCCTCACTCATCCCTGGATTCCGAAAAGCATCTCTGTCCGCGGCTTTATCTATGACGTCACCAGCGGCCGCCTCCGCGAAGTGACGGGCGCCTGACCCGCCCGGCGCCGCAATCCGCCAATATTGCCGCACTCGCCCCGCAATGGTAGGATGTGCACTTCATGAGCGCCGAACGAGCCCCCAAGCCGCGCGTAGGGATACCCTATCGCACACGAAAAGAAGAACTTAGCAATAAGCGCGACGCATATGACAAGTATGTGGCGGCCGTGCAGGCGGCGGGCGCCGAGCCGGTGGAAATCTCGCTGGCTCTCGCGAACCCCGAGCTGCAAAAACTCGCGCAGGAAGTGGACGCGTTCGTTCTGCCGGGAAGCCCCGCAGACGTAGAACCCTCGCGTTTCCATGCCGCCCGAAACCCTAAATCCGCGGAAGCCGACTTCCACCGCGAAGAAACGGACTTCGCGCTCCTCGCCCACGCCATCGCCGAGCACAAGCCCGTGCTGGCCATCTGCTACGGCGTGCAGAGCCTCAACGTCTTCCTCGGCGGCTCGCTCGTCCAAGACGTTCCCAGCGAACTGCACACGAAAATCAAGCATGATTGGACCGGCCACGAAGGACCCGAGCCGCATCATCAAGTCACGTTTGATGAAGGCTCTCGCCTGGCGCAACTCGCCGGCTCAAATGAAGCGCTGGTGAATAGCTCGCATCACCAGGCGGTGCTCGAACCCGGCAAGAATCTGCGAATCGTCTCGCGCGCGCCCGACGGAGTGGTCGAAGCAGTGGAATGGGTCGGCGACGCCAACTGGATCACCGGCGTGCAATGGCACCCCGAGCGCATGACTGGCGACGACGAACTGGCGCGCACCCTGTTCCGCGAGCTGGCAGCGGCAGCAAGAAAGGCGCCGGTACATTCGTAGCAGCAACGCAGCAACGAAACGGCCATTATCAGCAAGACTGCTCAAGGTTTTCCGAAGTCGCTTTCAACTGTAAATTTTCAACTCTTAACTGTTAACTCTGAACTCATTCGGGGGTCCCATGATTTCGTTGGCAGGCAAGGCGGCACTCATCACCGGAGGATCGCGCGGCATCGGCGCCGCCACCGTAAAGCTTTTCGCCCAGGCCGGCGCGGACGTCGTCTTCAGCTTCAACCGCAACAAAGAGGCGGCCGCGCATGTGGAGCAGGAAGCCCGCAAGCACGGTACGCGCATCGAATCATGGAAAGCCGATCTGGGAAAAATGGCCGACGCCAAAAAACTCGTAGATTTCACCCGCGAGCGCCTCGGCCGCATTGACATCCTGGTGGCCAATGCCGGCATCTGGAACGAGCAGGACGCTCCGATTGAAAAAATGACCGAGCGCGAATGGGACGAAATGGTCCGCGTCAATCTGAAGAGCGTCTATTCCGTGATTCATTTCACCGCCCCGCACATGATCGCGCAAAAGAGCGGCAAGATCGTGGCCATCAGCTCCACGGCGGGCCAGCGCGGCGAATCGTTCCACACTCATTACGGCGCCACCAAGGGCGCGGTCATCAGCTTCGTGAAGGGTTTGGCCAGCGAACTCGGCCCGCACAATATCCTGGTGAATTGCGTCGCGCCGGGCTGGGTGGATACGGACATGTCCGCGTCCGTCCTGCGCACCAAGAACGGCTTGAAGTCGGCCCTGGTGCCCATCCCGCTGAAACGCGTCGGCACCGCCGAAGAAATCGCCGGCCCCATCCTTTTTGCGGCTTCTGACCTGGCAACCTTTATCACCGGTGAAGTGATCAACGTTAATGGAGGTTCGGTACTCTGCGGATGATCCCCACGAAAAAGTTCGTTCCCCCATCGGCCATCGGCCGCACCATCACTCTCGCGATATTGCTGGCGGGATTCCTGCTCGCCGCTTCCTCGCCCGTGCTTGCGCAAGACGAAGTGATGCTCCCGGCACAAAGTTCCGCGAAAGCGCAAGAATTGCTGCAAGAGGCGATCCAAGGCCTCGGCGGACCGGCCTATCTGAATGTGCACGACGTCACCTGCAAAGGGCGCCTCAGCCAGTTTGGGCATTCCGGCGAATTGAACGGCTTTGAAACATTCATTGACTACGCCGAGCCGCCTTTTAAAGATCGCACCGAAAATCTTCCCAAGCGCAACATCATTTCCGTGAACAGCGGCGACAAGGGCTGGACCCTCGATCGCGGCGGCGTCTCCGAAGCCACCATCACGGACATCGCCACCTTCCAGGAAGACGTCAAGAAGGACATAGACAACATCCTGCGCCACCGCATCCACGAGCCGGGGATGATTTTCCGTTATGGCGGAATTGACGTGGTGGATTACCAGGAAGCTGATTGGGTCGAACTTGTAGACAGCGACAATCGCACTTTCCGCATCGCCATCGCCCGCAGCACCCATCTACCCATTCGCAAAGTCGTGGACACGCGCGACGCCAATACGCGCATGCGCACCAGCGAAATCGAATACTACTCGAACTACCATCCGATAGATGGCGTGCAGACTCCCTTTCAGATCACCCGCGAGCGCAACGGCATCAAGCTGTATCAAGTCTTCTTCGATAAATGCGATTACAACACCAATCTCTCCGACGAGCTTTTCACCAGGGAATCCCTGGAAGAGCGCTGGGAAAAAGTCGGCAAAAAAGATAAAAAGTCCAAAGACAAACCCAGCAGCACCAGCAACAACGACAAGAACTGATCCCGCACTTTTTCAGCGCGATCTGTTTTTTGTTGTCATCCCGAGCGCAGCGAGGCCTGCCCGCCGCAGGCAGGGACCTCTCTTCGCGTCCAACCAAGCCCAGCCTAATTGTAAGCGCGCGATCACGCGCACCTGCTCTCGAAGTTCTCCGCGCCTCCGTGGCGTCTTTTCGTCCCAAAGCGTCCAAATTTCGAATTCCGCGCCACCGGAGTATAATCATCGGATGCCAATGACGCACAAAACTGAACAGATGCACGGCACCACGGTCCTGTGCGTGCGCAAGGACAATAAAGTTGTCCTCACCGCCGACGGCCAGGTCACCCTGGGCGACGGAGTGATCAAGCACAGCGCCAAGAAGACGCGCCGCCTGTACAACGATAAGATCGTCGCGGGCTTCGCCGGCAGCACCGCCGACGCGCTCTCGCTTTTCGGCCGCTTCGAAGGAAAATTGCAGGAATTTCACGGCAATCTGGCGCGAGCCGCTGTTGAACTCGCCAAGGAATGGCGCACCGACCGTTCGCTGCGCCACCTGGACGCCCTGCTGATCGTCGCCGACGCCAAGTCCACGTTTCTGCTTTCCGGAAATGGCGACGTCATCGAGCCGGACGACGGCATCTGCGCCATCGGCTCCGGGGGCTCCTACGCGGTGGCCGCGGCGCGCGCGCTTTCGAAATTCACCAAGCTTAGCGCCAAAGACATCGCCGCCGAAGCCATGCGCATCGCCAGTGAAATCTGCATCTACACCAATTCCAATTTCAGCGTCGAAGAGCTATGACCGAAAAATCGGAGAAAGATATGGTTATCTATCTGTCCGGCAGTGAGTCGCAGCCCCCCGAGCCGGAGCCGCTGCCCTCGTTCGATGAGCTTACTCCGCGCGAAATCGTCGTGGAGCTGGACAAGTACATCGTTGGGCAGAACCTCGCCAAAAAGGCCGTGGCCATCGCTCTGCGCAATCGCGTGCGCCGCCAGAAACTCCCGCCCGAGCTCGCCGAAGATATTTTGCCGAAAAACATTTTGATGATCGGACCCACCGGCGTCGGCAAGACGGAAATCGCCCGCCGCCTGGCGCGCCTGGCCGGTTGCCCGTTCGTGAAAGTGGAAGCCTCTAAATACACGGAAGTGGGCTACGTCGGCCGCGACGTGGAATCCATGGTTCGCGATCTGGTGGAAACCGCGATTGACATGGTCCGCGAGGAAAAGCTGGATGAAGTCGCGGAGCGCGCCGAACAGTCCGCCGAGGATCGCCTGCTCGATTTGCTCCTGCCGCCTTCGCCGATGCCAGCGGAAATAAACCCCGCCACCGAAGCGCAGCGCCGCGAGCAAATCGCGCGCACCCGCGACAAGCTGCGCGCCCAGTTGCGCGAAGGCAAGCTCGACCAGCGCATGGTGGAGGTGGAAGTCCGCGAACGCCAGATGCCTTCCTTCGAAATCATCACCAATCAGGGCGTCGAGGAAATGGACATCAACGTGAAGGACATGCTCTCCGGCATGTTCGGCCAGCAAAAGAAAAAGCGCAAAATGACGGTGGCCGAAGCTTTCGATTACCTGATCCAGGAAGAGGAAAACCGCCTGATAGACATGGACCAGGTGACGCGCATCGCCGTGGACCGCGTCGAGCAGATGGGCATTCTTTTCATAGACGAAATTGATAAAATCGCCGGCCGCGAATCCGGCCACGGCCCGGACGTTTCCCGCGAAGGCGTGCAGCGCGACATTCTGCCCATCGTGGAAGGCACCACGGTGAATACCCGCTACGGCATGGTGCGCACCGACCACATTTTGTTCATCGCCGCCGGCGCGTTTCACACCACCAAGCCTTCCGACCTGATCCCCGAGCTGCAAGGCCGTTTCCCGATTCGCGTGGAGCTCGCTTCGCTCTCCGAAGCCGACTTCATCCGCATCCTCACCGAGCCAAAAAACGCGCTCATCAAGCAATACATCGCGCTGCTCGATACCGAACCTTTTAAACTTACTTTCACCGAAGACGCCATCGCCGCCATCGCCAAATTCGCCGCCAAGGTCAACGAGCACACCGAAAATATCGGCGCGCGCCGCCTGCACACCATCCTGGAAAAAGTGCTCGAGGACATTTCCTTCGAAGCCCCGGAAATGAAAAAGAAATCCTTTAAAGTGGACGCCGCTTACGTGCAAAAGCAATTAGCCAACATCGTGAAAGATCAGGACCTCAGCCGCTACATTTTATAGAAAATCAAAAATGGAACTTCGAAAAGAAGCGCCGCGGCCTCGCTGGCTGCCAACTCCAAAATCGCGCATCTCCGATTTCCGTTTTCTCTTTTCCATTTTCGCTGTGGCCCTCTTGGCGGCGGGCTGCGCCGCTCCGGGCGAGCCGGTCGAACGCAAACCGCGCGTCCCCACGCCAGTCGCCGATCTCGCCGCCGCGCAGCAGGACGATAACGTAATCCTCACGTTCACTCTCCCCAAGGAGTCTGTGGATCGTCGCCAGTTGAAGGAGCCTCCGGCCATCGAAATTTATCGTGACTTCGCGCCGATCGCCTCAGCCGCCGCAAGCGCCACGCCCGGCGCGCCTGCAAATCCCACGCTGCTCGTCACCATCCCCTCCGCGATGGTGGATCAGTACGACGACCGCGGCCAGATTCGCTACGTGGACGCGCTCAAGCCCGAAGACTTCACGCAACATCCCGCGGCGCAGGCGCTTTACATCGTGCGCACTCGCGCGTCCGAGAAAAAAGACTCGGCAAACTCCAATCTCGCAGCGTTGCGCATCGAACCCGCCGCGGATCCCATCACGGACCTGCAGGCCCAAATCACTCATCAAGGCGTCGTCCTCACCTGGACGCCTCCGCAAAAAACGCTGATCGGCTCGGCTCCGCCGATCGCTTCCTACCGCATCTATCGCTCCGAGCCGCAGTCGCAATCCACCACCACAGCTCCGCTGAGCGCGCCCAAGCAAACCACCAAAGCGAACTCACCGCCGGTGCGCATCGGCGATGTCCCCGCTCCTCCTTTTCGCGATCTTCAAACCAAGTTCGGAAACACGTACACATATTCCGTTCGCAGCATCGCGCAATACCCGGACGCCCAGGTCGCCGTGGAATCAGCCGACTCGAATCAGATCACCGTCACCCCGCGAGACACGTTCCCTCCGGCCGCCCCGCAAGGCCTGGAGGTAGTGTTCGTTCCCGCGCAAAATTCCGCGCCTGCCTATTTCGACCTCTCCTGGTCCATCAACGCGGATAACGATATCGCCGGTTACAACATCTATAGAACTGAACAGGAAGGCGCTCCTGGAAACAAGGTCAACGACCAGCTGTTGCTTAGTCCCGCGTTTCGCGATATGAATGTGGTTCCGGGCCACCGCTACTTCTACACCGTCACTGCAGTGGATCGCGCCGGGAATGAAAGTCCTGCAAGCGCGCCGGCATCGGGCGAGATGCCTGCCTTGGCTCCTGACTAAGCACTGGCGCTTGTACCTGTGGAAGCCCCGCCCAGACTATGAACGAACCGGTCACCAACCCGGCTGCGGCCGTTGCGGAAGTACAGGCCGCGATAAAGATCGCCAGCCCGGCGTTGCGCACCGGTTTATACACCGGAGCTTTGCTGGTCATCGTGATGACCGGCTCGTTGATCGCCGCGAATCGCTTGCCCTGGCTGGATAATCGCGCCCTCGAGCGCAACGCCGCCTCTTACGGCCTGTTCGTGATCATCATGTTGATTCCGATTTGCCGCTTCCTCAACCGTCCCGTCAAGATGTTCGCGTCCGCCATGATTGCCTGGTCCATTTTCGTGATCTCCTACAACATCGCGGGGCTTTTCTTCCACAATCTCTTTGACGCGGTGCGCACTCCTTTCATATTGTTCATCGAAGGCACCATCGCCTATGGCGTTTGCGCCGTGGGTTCCTGGGTCGGTGGAATGGCTTTGCAAGCGCGCCAGCAACCCATCGCTCCGCGCCGCCGGCGCTCCGATTTCTTTTCCACCCATCACCGATGAAGCTCTGTCGTTTCCAGCCCCTGGAATTTAACGCGCAAAACGTAAGCCGCTCGGCCCAGCAAACCCATCCGGCCCCGCGCAGCGGCATCATCGAAAGCAATCGCATCGCCGAAATTGACGGCGAACTCTGGGGCCCGCGCGAGCGCACCGGAAATTCCTGGCCGCTCGACGAGGTGAAGCTCCTGCCTCCCTCCACGCCCAGCAAAATTGTCTGCGTGGGCCGCAATTACCTGGAACACGCCAAGGAACTCGGCAACGAAGCGCCCCGAGAGCCGCTGATTTTCCTGAAGCCGCCGTCCTCGGTGATTGCGCCCGAAGAACCCATCGTCATGCCCGCCACTTCCCAGCGCGTGGATTTCGAAGGCGAGCTCGCCGTCGTCATCGGCCGCCGCTGCTATCAACCAGCCGCCGGCGAAAACACCGCCGATTACATCCTTGGCTATACCTGCCTGAACGACGTCACCGCGCGCGACCTGCAGAAACTCGACGTCCAGTTCACCCGCGCGAAGGGCTTCGACACTTTCTGCCCCTGCGGCCCGCTCCTCGAAACCCAGCTTGCTGCCTCCGGCGTCACCCTGGAAACTTTCGTGAATGGAAACAGGAAACAGTCTGGACACACGTCGGAAATGATCTTTTCCGTTGATGCTATAATTCGCTTCATTGCGCAGGTGATGACGCTCGTACCTGGCGACGTGATCGCCACCGGCACGCCCTCGGGCGTAGGCCCGCTGGCATCCGGCGACGTAGTGGAAGTCAGCATCAGCGGCATCGGCACGCTAAGCAATCCAGTCATCGCCGCGCAATAGCGAAAGGCGCGCATCAGCATTTCGTAGGGGCACGGCATGCCGTGCCCGCTTAAACAGGGCGGAGCCGCGGCGCGAACTTCTTGCCGTATGGTTTTGCAGGGGCGGGTCTCAGACGCGCCGTTGGCGTCCCGGATGCATCAGCGGAACCCGCCCGCCATTTGCATACGGCCAAATGATCAGCATCCAGAAGGTCACGCGTTGAAAGAACTCCTAAGCGATTGGCACGAATGGCTTCCGCTAGCGGGAATTGCGGTGCTCGCCCTGGTCGGCATGGTCCTCTGGCTGCGCCGCAAGCCCGAAGACGAGAACGACATCGAACGCCAGCGCCGCGCCTACCTGAATCGCGTCGGCCGCATCGTTGAAGGCCAGGTCCTGGAAGTGGTTGACCACCGCCCCGGTGACACTTACCCTCCCGGCACCAAGCCTTCCAACTTTTTCCAGAAGCGCCTCGCGCCTGCCCCATCCTCCAACGGCACGCAAAAACTTCTCTACTACACTTATTCGATTTCGGGCGTCACCTACGAAACCGCGCAAGACATCACCGGCCTGGAAGAAGCCGCGCACCTAAGCCGCATCGCCGCCGGCCAAACCGCCAGCGTGAAATACGACCCCTCGAATCCCAGCAATTCGATCCTTCTCGCCGACGATTGGTCAGGCTTGCACTGAGCGATTTATACGAAGCGTTTGCACTGAGGTCGAAAGAAGCGCGCGGCTAATTGTCCGAAGCCGCAGCGCTAAACGAACCCGCCGCGCGTCCAACTCTTCGGTCGCCAGCGCAAAAGCAGTGATAAACTTTCTAGTTTTCCGGAGGTCGAAATTGTTTCGCATTCAACGCCTGCCAGCCATCGCCGTCCTCATTCTCGCCGCACTCGCAACAGCCGTCGCCATCGCGCCTTTATCCGCGCGGCCTACCACTCAGCCGCCAGCCCAACCATTGAAGCAACAAAATTCTGCATCCCCGGCGCCCACCATTGATCCCAGCTTTTACTCCGCCATGCGCTGGCGCCTCCTCGGCCCCTACCGCGCCGGACGCGTCTCCGCCGTCGCCGGCATTCCCGGCGACCCCACCACGTATTACATGGGCACTCCCGGCGGCGGCGTCTGGAAAAGCACCAGCGGCGGCACGGTCTGGAAGCCCATCTTCGATGACGAGCATGTCGCCTCCATCGGCGACCTCGCCATCGCTCCCTCGAATCCCAACATCATCATCGTCGGCACCGGCGAACAAACCGATGGCGACGGCGTTTACCGCTCCACTGACGCCGGCGCCACCTGGACCAACATCGGCCTGAAGGATTCGCGCTACATCAGCACCGTCATCATCAATCCGCGCAATCCGGACATCATCATCGTCGGCGTTCTCGGCCATCCCATCCTCGGCGTCTCCAAACCCAGCGAAAATCGCGGCGTTTACAAAACCACCGACGGCGGCAAGACCTGGACCAAAACTCTCTACAAAGATGACATGGCCGGCGTCTCCAACATGACCGCCGACCCCAATAATCCGCGCATCCTCTACGCCGCGCTCTGGAAGCCCTTCGATTTCCGCAGCGGCCCGCCCGCAGGCCGAACGCAGGATTCCTGGATTTACAAATCTTCCGACGAAGGTTCCACGTGGAAACCTGTCTCGGATTCTGGCTTACCCACTGAACCGCGCGGCCGCGTCGGCCTCGCCGTCGCTCCCGGCACGAAAGGCCAGCGCGTTTTCGCCATCATGGATCCGGGGCTTTTCCGCTCAGACGACGGCGGCGCAACTTGGCGCCAAATCACCAAAGACCCGCGCATCACCGGCAATCTCTACATCTGCCGCGTCTATGTGGACCCCAAAAACGCCGACGTGGTGTACGTGATGCAAACCACCATGTATCGCTCCACGGACGGCGGCCAGAATTTCATCGCCTATAAAGGTGCGCCCGGCGGCGACGATTACCACGTCCTCTGGATTGATCCGCAAAATTCGCAGCGCATGTTTCTCGGCGTGGACCAGGGTGCCACCATCAGCCTCGACGGCGGCCACACCTGGAGCAGTTGGTACAATCAGCCTACCGGCCAGTTCTATCACGTCATCACCGACAATCAATTTCCCTTCATTTCCTACGCTCCGCAGCAGGATAGCGGCACGGTTGCCGTTCCCAATCGCAGCGATTACGGCGAAATCAGTTTCCGCGATTGGTTTTCCATCGGCGGCTTCGAGTTCTGTTACATCGCGCCCGATCCCACGAATCCCAACATCGTCTATTCCGGCGGCTGGTACGGCGCCGTGGTCCGCTTCGACAAGGTCACCGGGCAACTCGTGCATGTCTTCGTGCGCGGCGCGAACGACCGCATGTCTCAGATGCCGCCGCTCGTCTTTTCGCCGCAGGATCCGCACACCCTCTATCTCGGCGCGCAATATGTGATGAAAACCACCAACGGCGGCGTCAGTTGGAACCAGATCAGTCCCGATCTCACCACCACCGCCAACGAGCAGCCGCCCGCGCAGCCCCATTCGCAGAACGTCGCGCCGGCTCCCGCAAGCGCCGAGGTACGTTCAGCGAATGGCCACGCTCCGCTCGCCGAAGATGAAAGCGCCGTGGAACTCGAAGAGCGCGAAGCTGGAGGCAAAGACGACTTTGAGGAGTCCGGGCAGCGCCCGCGCCGCACTTCGCTCACCGTGCTCACTCCTTCACCCATCAGCGCGGAAGTCATGTGGGCGGGCACCAGTAATGGCTTGATTCAAACCACGCGCGACGCATCGCACACATGGGCCAACGTCACGCCCGGCGACGTGCCGCAAAATAGCGAAGTCGAAGCCATTGAAGCGTCGCATTACGACTCCAATGCGGCCTACGCGGTGCTCGCCGCCCGTCAGGATCCCCATCCCTATATCTACCGCACCCGCGACGCCGGAAAATCCTGGCAGAAAATCACGCTGGGCCTCGAGCCCGGCTGGATCGCCCGCGTGATTCGCGAAGACCCGGTGCGCAAAGGTTTGCTTTACGCCGGGACTGAAAATGCCCTCTATGTTTCATTCGACGATGGCGACCAGTGGCAATCCTTGCAACTCAATTTCCCGGCGTCGGACGTTCGCGATCTTGCCGTGCATGGCGATGATCTCGTCGCCGCCACTTACGGCCGCGGCCTTTGGATCCTCGACGACCTTTCGCCGCTTCGCCAGGCTGGTCCGCAAGTTCTGGGCGCCGGCGCATATCTCTATAAGCCCGAGCCTACGGTCCGCGTGCGCTACGACAACGATCAAGAAACTCCCCTGCCGCCTGAAGAGCCCACCGCGAAAAATCCTCCCGATGGCGCGATCGTTGACTATTACTTGAAATCCGCGCCCCCGGGTCCGCTCACGCTGGAAATTCACGACGCGCAGGGCAAGTTTGTGCGCCGCTTCACCAGCCTGCAACCCAAGCCCGATACCACGCCCAAGAACGTGCCGGATTACTGGTTCGGCCCGCAGGCGCAGCTCTCGACGAACGTCGGCATGAATCGTTTCGTCTGGGATTTGCGCTACGATCCGCCGCATGCGCTGAATTTCAGTTACTACGGCGGGATTCTCGATTACATCGAATACACGCTCTCCGACCACGCGCTTCCCGGCGATACTCCGCGCGAGCAAACTCTCGGCCCGCTCGTCGTTCCCGGCCAGTACGAAGTCATTCTCATCGGCAATGGCTCGCTGATGAAGCAGCCTCTCACCGTTACGCTCGATCCCCGCGTGCACGTCTCGCAGGCCGATCTGGAAGCGCAACTCGCGGCCTCGAAACGGATCGTCGCCGGTCTTGCAGCCAGCGCCGCGGCGTATGACTCCATAACCTCGCTCCGCGCCGCTATCGCCGACCGCCTGAAGACGCTCGGTCCCGTGCCGGAAGAAAAACCCGCGCCAGGTTCAACGGATGCCGAAGCGAAGGAAAAAAACGCGGAGGCCGCGAAAATGGCAGGCGCTGCCGCGCAGGCCCCCGCGGTCAGCCCGCAAACTCAGGCTTCCGCGGACGCGCTGAAAGATCTGGACAAGAAAGCCGAAACCGTTCAGGAAGGAGCATTCACGTCGCCCGGCGTAGGCCCGGTAAACCGCGACCTGGCCCGTACTTCGTTCTTCATCCAATCCGGCGACGCCGCCCCCAGCGACACGGCCAAAGCAGCTCTGGACGAATCCTGCTCCGCGCTAAATAAAAATCTGGCCGCCTGGCGCGACCTCGACGCCAACTCCGTCCCAGCCACAAACGTAGTCATCGCCAAATCCGGCCTGGCCGCTCTCCCCACAGCCACAGTAATGTCCATCACTTCCGCACACGGAGCCGCACCAGCGGACGCCTGCCAACCATAAAGTGCCTGCGCCCCGTTTTGATTTTGACGCTCGTAGGGGCACGGCATGCCGTGCCCGCTCCTCGACCACCGCACAGCCGCTCGTAGGAGCGGGTCGCAGAGCCGCCCCTCTGTGGCCAGATGGATTATTCGGAACCGCCTTTCCTGGCTGTACGGTCGCTGTTCCGCATGTACACACACCCGATTCGCAATTTTTTTGCGAACGTGCTACCGTGCTCTGTGATTCAACACCACAATTCGCGACCGGCTCAAGGAATGAACCAGCCGAAGCCCTCAACTCCCGGTTTTTCCTCCCGCACCCATCGCCGCACCCGAGTCACCCGCCACCCCCGAGCCATCCCCGCACAAAAACCGGCCGAGCGCCGACTCTCCTTGGTTTACGCGCCGGATGCGCTGCATGTGTCAGCACCCAACTCCGAACCCTCAACTATTGTCAGTCAGAAAACGCTTTCTAACCGCAACAACATCGCGTTCAAAATTCCGCCTAACTCCATGAAAATAAAGACCGAACCAAATCCTAATCGCAACAAGAACCGCACGCCGTGGCGTTTCACAGGCCACAGATCGCCGTTCACGAATCAGTGCTTCGCGGTTCACCAATCACCAATCACCACTCACCAATTACGCCTTTCCTGCCACGAGTCACGCCGTTGACGACTCACCGCAAGCACCACGACCGCCTCGATGAGCTCCGCAAGCTCAACCGCGAGGCCGAAGCCGGCGGCGGCGCCGAGCGCCGCGAACGCGAGCACCAGCAAGGCAAGCTCAGCGCCCGCGAACGCGTTGACTTGCTCCTCGACGAAGGCTCTTTCGAAGAACTCGATAAATTCGTCCGCCACCACTCCCACGATTTCGGCATGGAAACGCAGCGTCCGCCCGGCGATGGCTTCATCACCGGCTACGGCCGCATCGCCGGGCGCCTGGTGTACGTCTTCGCGCAGGATTTCACCGTCTTTGGCGGCTCACTCTCCGAAGCCAATGCCGCGAAGATCATAAAGATCATGGATCTGGCGATGCGCCAGGGCGCACCCGTCATCGGACTGAACGATTCCGGTGGCGCGCGGATTCAGGAAGGAGTGATGTCTCTCGCGGGCTACGCGGAAATTTTCCTGCGCAACACTCTCGCCAGCGGCGTGATCCCGCAGATCAGCGCGATCATGGGCCCCTGCGCCGGAGGCGCGGTGTACTCCCCGGCGATCACCGATTTCATTTTCATGACGCGCGACACCTCCTACATGTTCGTCACCGGCCCGGACGTGATCAAGACCGTCACCCACGAAGAAGTCACCAAGCAGGAACTGGGCGGCGCCATGACCCATAACGCCGTCAGCGGCGTTGCTCATTTCGTTTCGCGCGACGACGCCGAATGCCTCGCCATGATCCGCGAGCTTTTCAGCTATCTCCCGTCGAATAATCTGGACGATCCGCCGCGCAAACCGTCCAGCGATCCCTGGGACCGCGCCACGCCCGCGCTCAACGCGCTTGTCCCGGAAAATCCGCAACAGCCTTACGACATGAAAGACGTGATTCACGCGCTCGCGGACGACTCTGAATTCTTCGAAGTCCACGAGCATTACGCGAAAAATATCGTCGTCGGCTTTGCCCGGCTCGATGGCCGCTCCGTCGGCATCGTCGCCAATCAGCCCGCTTTCCTGGCGGGCGTCCTCGATATCAATGCTTCCGTGAAGGGCGCGCGCTTCGTGCGCTTCTGTGACGCGTTCAATATCCCGTTGATCACCTTCGAAGACGTTCCCGGTTTTCTCCCCGGCACCCAGCAGGAGTTTGGCGGCATCATCAAACATGGCGCGAAATTGCTTTTCGCTTTCGCCGAAGCTACCGTGCCCAAAATTACGGTCATCACCCGCAAGGCCTATGGCGGCGCGTACTGCGTTATGTCTTCCAAACACATTCGCACGGACATCAATTTCGCGTGGCCCACCGCCGAAATCGCCGTGATGGGCCCCGAAGGCGCCGTGAACATCGTTTACAAACGCGAAATTGATCGCGCACCGGAAGCCGAACGCGAGAATATCCGCCGCGAAAAAATCGAAGATTTCCGTGAACGCTTCGCCAACCCCTACGTAGCCGCCGAACGCGGCTACATTGACGCCGTAATCGAGCCCGCCGAAACCCGCGCCAAATTGATCGCCGCCCTGCGCTCCCTGGAAAATAAGCGCGACACCAACCCCCGCAAAAAACACGGCAACATCCCGCTATGAGCTACTCATCGGACTGGGTCTGTATCGGGATCCTTCTGATTTTTTATGTCAGCACCCTCATTGCCCTGCGCTGGACGCCCAAAACAACCACGGTGACTCAATACGATCCTCCGGACGGAGTATCCCCGGCTCTGGCTGCGTATCTGCGCGACAACGGACGATGCGAGCGGGCCTTCGCGTCCGCGCTGGTTTCGCTCGCGTCCAAAGGCTACCTGCGAATCCAGCAGCGCAAAGACTGGTTCATCCTGGAAAAATTGCGCGCGGCACACTCTTCCTTGCCTACCGAGGAGTCCACGGTCCTCACGACGCTTTTCTATCCGCCCAGCATTCATACGTACCAGTTCAATTCCCGTGAGTGTACCTGGCTTTCACAGACCTATGAGAAGTTCAGCGAGACGATGGATGGGATTGCCGAGCCTACGCTGATGTCGGCTCACTCGTTCGTGTGGTTCAGCGGGATCACTTATTCGGTGGTGGCGGTCGCCTACCTATTTCACGCAACGCCGGTTTTTAGTGAAATTGCGTCTCCCGCGGGGGTTGTGTTCCTCAGCGCATTTGTTTTTCTCGGGGCCTCGGCGCTGATTGCGGCCGTGCGAGCGTGGCCGCCGACAATTTGGAAACTTGCGTCGTTTTTTCGCCGCGATGGCCGCCCCGCTCGCGCGCTCGACGCCGCCGACCTGCCTCCCATCGTGCTCACGGCGTCCTCGCTGCTGGGTTTTGCTTTTCTCGGTGCGTTGACGTCCCTCAGGCTTGCGGCGCTGCTGACGGGGCTGTTCTTCGTCAATGCAATTTTCAAGGGACTGCTGGAAGCGCCCACCAATGCCGGTCGCGCGGTGCTTGGCAAGCTCGAAGGATTTCGCGAATTTCTCTCGCGCGCGGATGCTAGCCGGCTGAACAGTGAAAATCAACCCGGCGAAACGCCGGAAACTCTCGAGAAATATACCCCGTATGCCGTAGCTCTCGACGTCGAGCACGCCTGGGGCGAGGAGTTCACCGAAAACCTCCTCGAAATGCTGCAGTTCGATCTCGCCTACAGCCGCGGCGCGGGTGTGCTGAAAGGCCTCCCGGATCTCCTTCCGGAAAACGACGAGGAATTCGGCGACAACATACTCCAGCTGAACCTGCCCAGGCCGAAGAAACGCGAAAAGGCACCGCTATGACATCCTGCCATATCGAGTATGGTAAAATAACTGCAATGAAAACGATGGATCGCGAGTTCACGGCTATTATCGAGAAAAGGGGCCGGTGGTACATCGGCACAGTCGAGGAGTTGCCCGGCGTTAATTCCCAAGGTCGCACGCTCGCCGAACTCAGACGTAATCTGAAAGAGGCGATCCAACTGATCGTGGAATCGAACCGTTCCATCGCCCTGCGGGAGCATTCCCAGCAGGCCAAGCGTGAATCCATCACTGTGCGCGTCTGACTGCGTGAACCATGAAGCGGCGCGATCTGGTGCGTCACCTGGTGGCTCACGGTTGCGAACTTTTACGCGAGGGCGGAAACCACTCTGTGTATTGGAACCCCCCGAAAGGATTAACTTCCACAGTACCGCGCCATCGTGAGGTTAACGGTTTTCTCGCCCGCAAGATTTGCCGCGATCTCGGCATCCCACACCCGAGTTAACGTAATGACACCACCAAGGCAAGCGCGCACTGGATTTTCTGCGGAAATTCCGATAGTATGCCGTGGTTTTGCCTCGCTGCCACTATTCGGGGAAAGGTTAGGAAAACGGGATGTCCAAGAAACCCAGCGGCCCTAGAACTCTGCTTGAATCGCTCGATGCACTGGTGGAAAAGCACCATCTGCTCAAGCACCCTTTTTATCAGGCCTGGACGGAAGGCCGGCTCTCCAAGCAGCAGTTGGGCTTGTATGCCGAGCAGTATTACCAGCACGTTCGCGCGTTCCCGGAAAACCTGAAGCAGCTCGCCGCCCGCAGCAATGGCGACGGCAACCTGAAATCCGTGGTGCAGGAAAACCTCGACGAGGAATTGGACGCGTCGGCGCCGCACCCGCTTCTGTGGCGCCAGTTCGCGCAATCGCTCGGCGTGAGCGACGAATCCCTGGAAGCCGCGCAGCCGCGGCCGGGCATCGCCGCGCTGCTGGATACTTTTGACGAAGTTGCCGCGCAGGGTTCCATGACCCAGGCGGTCGCCGCTTTCTACGTGTACGAAGCGCAAGTTCCGGAAATCGCCTCGCAGAAAATTTCCGGCCTGCGCCGCTTTTACGGAATCACGGAACCGCAGGCGCTGGCGTACTTCGCGGTCCACGAAGAAGCGGACGTGCGTCATCGCGCGGCCTGGCGCGAATGGCTCACGGCCCAGAACAATGTGGATACCGTGGCTGTCTTGTGCGCTGCCGAACGCAGCCTGAAAGCGCTGTGGGGCGCGCTCGACGCCGTCTATCCGCAAGGCTGCATGTCGCGAAATTAAATCAAAACGGCCACTGCAAATTTTGTAGAACGAATCGGGAGAGTTTTCTGAAGGTATTCGGCGAGCTTTTTGCGCGCAGTTCCTGCTTGCAACTTTGAACCGTTAACTTTCAACCGCCTTTCTTCAGCACCTTCACTCCATCGCGTCCCGCGATGACCGCCTCCGAAGCATACTTCAGAAACAGCCCGTGCTCGACAAGCCCCACCACATGATCCAGATGATGCGCAATTTCCTTCGGATCAACCATCGGCCCGAACGCGCAATTCAGGATGTAGTGTCCCCCGTCAGTGATGAAGGGTTTCTGATCGGCGCCCAGCCGCATCGTCGGGTTTCCGCCCAGCTCCTGTAATCTCCGCGCCGTCACTTGCCAGCCGAATGGCACCACTTCCACCGGAACCGCGACCAGCTGCCCCAGGCGCTGCACGATCTTCGTGTCATCCGCGACCACCGCCATGCGCTTGCTCGCCGCCGCCACAATCTTCTCGCGCAGCAACGCGCCGCCGTGACCCTTGATCAGATAGAGCGCTCCGGGCAGAACTTCGTCTGCGCCGTCAATCGTCAAATCAATCTGGGTGTGTTCCGCGAACGTGGTGAGAGGGATTCTCAGAGTATTCGCTTGCTCGGTAGTGCGCTCCGAAGTTGGTATCCCCACGATGCGCAGACCGTCTTGCTTCACCCGCCGCCCGAGAGCCGCCACGGCAAACGCCGCCGTCGAGCCGGTGCCCAGGCCGACGACCATGCCGTTTTCGACCAGCCTGGCTGCCGCCTCGCCGGCTTCTTTCTTCCATTGATCTTGTTGCGACAGCTGCGTGTGCGCGCTCATTGAGAGTACTCCGACCGCGCCCATCATAGCCGGAGAAGCAAGCATTGCCAACCTCGCGCTGCTGACCGCGGCGTAGCGCTACGGATAATTGTGCTGTCACAATTCCGTAATACTCGCGCGCAAATCGTGTGCAGCGGGCCTTCGCAGTCCCTGTGAAAACGTAGTAGGCTCTTGCGTGCCGTGATGAATAGTCAAGAGACCCAAAAACTACGAAGCCTGCTGACGCGGCGAGAGTGGGCGCCGCTCATTGAACAATTGCACCGGCTCGGCCCAACGGCCGCCGCCGATTTTTTTATGAGCGTGCCGTATGACGAGCAGCGGGCCCTTTTTCACGAGATGCCGATCGAACTGGCGTCATCGCTGATCGTTCACCTGCCTTATTACCACGCTTACGTGCTGTTGCATTCCCGGCCGGCGCAGGACATGCGCAACATCATTGATGCGATGAGCCCGGGCGAGCGCAACCATTTTCTCGACGCGTTGCCGGAAGAAGCCTGGCAGTGCCTGATGGATGAGCTGGCCGCGGCGGGCTCTGGCGCTCCGTATTGCGCGGTACCGGAAGCGGGAACCGGCGAAGTGACCACGGAGTTCGCGCCCGCGGTGGTGGACGTCGAACCCATCATTCAGGCCAAGCAGATCGAGAAGAGCTATCAGCAGCCTGACGGACGGCAAATCCAGGTGATCGCTCCGGTGGATTTTTCGATCGAGCCCAACACGATCATCGCGCTGCTGGGGCCCTCCGGTTCCGGCAAATCAACTCTACTGCGAATTCTTTCGGGACTTGCGGCGCCTTCGGCAGGAGAAGTTCTGTGGCACGGCAAGCCGATGAGCCAGTCGAGCCCCAATGTATCCATCGTGTTTCAAAGTTTCGCGCTATTTCCGTGGCTCACGGTGCTGGAAAACGTGGAGGCGCCGCTGCTGGCGCGCGGCAGCACGCATTTCGAGCGGCATCGCCGGGCGCTGCGTGCTCTCGCTTCGGTGGGCTTGCACGGATTCGAATCGGCCTATCCGAAGGAGCTTTCCGGCGGCATGAAACAGCGCGTGGGATTCGCACGCGCGCTGGCGGTGGAACCGGAGATCCTGTTCATGGACGAGCCGTTTTCCGCGCTGGACGTGCTTACGGCGGAGAATCTGCGCGGCGAGTTGCTGGAATTGTGGCTGGCCAAGAAAATTCCCACACGCAGCATTTTCATCGTCACGCACAACATCGAGGAAGCGGTGCTGCTGGCCGACCGCATTATCGTTCTAGGGCGCAACCCAGCCAAGATTCGCGCGGATTTTCGCGTGCCGCTGCAGCATCCGCGCGACCGCAAGTCTGCCGCTTTCGTTTTATACGTGGACTACATCTACAAAGTGATGACGCAGCCGCAACTGGAGCTGGCGCCTCCCTCGAAAGCGGAGCACAAAGAGAGGGCGCCGGCGCAGATGCTGCCGCATTCCCGTCCGGGAGGAGTCGCGGGTTTGGTGGAACTGCTGAACGATCGCGGCGGCGAAGAAGATCTCTACCACGTGGCGGAGGAACTGCTATTGGAAGTGGACGACCTGTTGCCAATTCTGGATGCGGCGACGCTTTTGGGCTTCGCGACCGCGCACGAAGGCGACGTGCGCATCACGCCGGCAGGACGCGAGTTCGCGGAAGCGGACATTCCCACGCGCAAGGAGCTGTTTCGCAAGGCGGTGCTGGAAAATGTCGCGCTGCTGCAGCAGATGTACAACGCGCTGGAAAAGAAATCCGACCACACCATGCCCGTCGAATTCTTTCGCGACTTGCTCGACGAGCGATTCGCTCAAGTAGAAGTGGAGCAGCAGATCGAAACCGCGCTGAACTGGGGCCGCTACGCGGAACTATTCACCTACGACCCTGAAGAGGACAGCCTGCACCTTCATCAGCCCGATCACCGGGGCGAAAATTCCGCGGAAAGCGCTTCGCTGCACTAATGTCCTCACGGCCGCAGAACGCTTCGTCCTCCGTGGTGACGTGGGGAACGATCCCCGCGACGGTCCCATCCATCTTTCGCGATTTGCCAATCCTTCTTGCGGCGCTGGCGCTTTTCTACGCGGTGCTGTCCATGACGCACTACTGGATGTCTCCCGCCGGCACGCCGACGGAAATCCATTTGGAGCCGAGCGCTCTGCCGAAATACGCGATGTTCTCCGTGCTGCGCATTGCCGCCGCGTATTTCATCAGTCTGGCGTTTACGGTGGTGTACGGGTATATCGCGGCGTACAACGCGCGAGCGGAAAAATTCATGGTGCCGCTGCTGGATACTTTGCAGTCCATCCCGGTGCTGAGCTTTCTGCCCGGAGTGATGCTGGCAATGGTGGCGCTATTCCCCACGCGGCAATTGGGCGTGGAGCTCGGGTCCATCCTGCTTATTTTTACCGGACAAGTGTGGAACATGACGTTCAGTTTTTATTCGTCGCTGAAAAGCATTCCGCGCGAAATGCGCGAAGTGGCCGAGGTGTACCGCTGGAGCTGGTGGCAGCGATTCACGCAGATGGAGCTGCCGTATTCGATCATCGGGCTGGTGTGGAATTCGATGATGTCCGTGGCGGGCGGCTGGTTTTTCCTGATGGCCTGCGAAATGTTCACTCTGGGAAACCGTGATCTGCGGTTGCCGGGACTGGGCTCGTACCTGCAGACCGCCGCGAACGCGGGAAACACGCGCGCGATCTTCTGGGGATTGGGCGTGATGATCGGAATCATCATTCTGATTGACCAGCTCATCTGGCGCCCCGTGATTGCCTGGGCCGAAAAATTCAAATTCGAGCAAGTGGAATCCACGGACGCGCCGAAGTCGCCGGTGTTGAATTTGTTGCGGAGTTCGAGAATTCTTCCATTTCTCGCGCGCTTCACGGTGCGACCCGCAGGCGAAGCGCTCAGCTTACACTTCGCCAGAAAACACGCAGCGCCCGGTCCGGTAGGAGCAGCGCGCAAAATTTTCCAATGGATTACGCGCCTGTTGCTGCTGGCGCTGCTCGCCGGGTTGGCGTATGCGTTCGGAAGAATGGTTCTTCTGTTGGTACATCTTACGCGGGCGGAACTGCGAAGTATTTTTCTCGGCGCGGGCGCCACATTTTTGCGCGTCGCGTTCACCTTAGTGCTGGCAGGGCTGTGGACGATTCCTGTGGGCGTTCTGATTGGATTGAAGCCCAAACTTTCGGCGATCGCGCAGCCGATCGCTCAGGTGGCGGCATCGGTTCCGGCGACGGCCCTTTTTCCGGTGATTTTGCTGCTTTTGATCCGCGCCGGGGGAGGACTGGGAATCGGCTCGATCGTTTTACTGCTGCTGGGAACGCAGTGGTACATCCTCTTCAACGTCATCGCCGGAGCAACCGCCA
Source organism: uncultured Acidobacteriota bacterium (assembly GCA_963804655.1). Taxonomy (GTDB): domain Bacteria; phylum Acidobacteriota; class Terriglobia; order Acidiferrales; family UBA7541; genus Palsa-295. The sequence goes on from CAWDRE010000013.1 coordinate 182,197, forward strand.
TCCCGACCGATCTGAAAGAAGTCTGCGCAATTTTCCGTTTTGGCAGGCTGGAGCGCTGGAGGGAATTGCTGCTTCCGGGGATTTTCCCGTTTTTGATCACCGGATTTGTGACCGCTTCGGGCGGAGCCTGGAACGCCAGCATCATCGCCGAATACTTCCGGTTTCGCGGCCACACTTACCTGACCACGGGGCTCGGCGCGGTAATCAGCAATGCTACGGACACGGGAAATTTTCGTGTGCTGCTGGCGGCGACGATTTTGATGGCCGCGATGGTGGTAACGATCAACCGGCTGGTGTGGCGGCGTCTCTACAACTTGGCTTCGACGCGATTCCGGCTGGAGAATTAGCGTCGAACAGCCTTCGAAACGGCCTGCGCTTCATTCCTCTATCGCTTCACGGCCCAGTGCAATCCTATACCGCCGAAAATAAATTCGCGCGCGTCCAACCGGTCGTAGCCCATGCTTTGCACCAGCAACGAAAAATCGGCGACCGAGACAAAACTGCGGATGGAGGCGGGGATGTACGTATAGGTGCGCGGCCTGCCATGCAGCAAGGTGCCCCAGAAAGCGCCCTGCGCGAAGAGAAAACCCAGATAGAGCTGGCGAAAAACGCGATTCCGCGGGAGGAAGAAATCGAGGGCGACCATCAAGCCGCCGGGTTTCGTGACGCGTTCAATTTCACGCACGGCGGTGCTGAGGCACGGAAAATTTCGCAGGCCGTAGCCGATGAAGACGCAGTCGAAGGATGCGTCGGCAAACGGCAGCGCGGTGGCGTCGGCGCATGCGGCTTCGGCCAACCCGTGCGCGCGAGCCAAGCGCAGCATGCCTTCCGTGATGTCCACGGCGACGGAGCGGGCACCTGGCAATTGCTCCTGCACCAATCGCGAAAAATCGCCGGTTCCGGAGGCCAGATCCAAAACCATGGCGTTTTTCGGCAGCGCCGCGCGCGTCACGCCCAGCCGTTTCCAGCGCCGGTCCATGCCGTAGGAAATTACACGCGTGATGAAATCGTATTTCGGCGCGATGGCAGTGAACATCTCGCGCATCAGCCGAGTGTCCTGGCGTTCAACGGGTGTGGTCATGGTGCGTTGCGAATCTTACACGGATTAGAACCCGCGAATGTGGGCTTATTTCAGGGCGAAGCGGGTGTGACACTGGTAGCTCGCGCGAGAAGAGCGGGCAGTTCCTTCTGGGCGACGGCGGCTTTCTTGCCCATTTGGCTTGCTACTTGCTGGAGTGCGGCCCGAACGGTTTCCAGATCGTTACCGCTGGCGCCCGCGAGCAAGCTCTCGGCGTGGAGAAAGCAGGCATAAACGATCTCATCCGGTTGATTGTGGCGCCGGAGGAATTGTCCGTAGTTAAACCAATCCGATGCTTCGCTGCGAGCGTCGCTAATCGTGGCGTCGAGCGCCAGACCACGCTGATAGGATTGCGCGGCCGCTGCAACGTCGCCGGATTTTTCCTGCAAGTCCGCGCGATGAGCCAGCGCCAGACTTTCCAGTTTGCTGTCTTTGCTTTTCTCGGCCGAAGCGATCGCCGAGGCATATTCCGTCAGCGCCGCCGATGATTGATTCGTGCGCGCTTCGTCGTCCGCCAATTGGATTGTCGCCGAGAGCACTTGCTGGCGGCCCAGTACGGGATCCTGCTCCGCAGCGGCGGGCTGCGTTGCCGCGAGTTGAAGAAACAAGTTCCAATGGCGCGCAGCGGCAGCGAATTCACCGCGTTGGTCGAAAGCTTCCGCCAGGTACACGTGGACGTTCGGCTGGTTGGGATTCACATCCACGGATTTTTCCCATGCGTCCATGGCTTCGTCCGGATGTCCCAGACGCGCGGCGAGCAGGCCATAGTTCACCAGGGAATCAGCGTCGCGCGGAAACTTTTCGAGCATTTCTTGGTAGTGGGCGTAGGCGTCCGCGTAACGGCCGTCTTCGATCATGGCGCGCGCAGAGGCCTGCTGCAGGCCAATGCTGTCCGGATTGATCTGGACGGCGCGTGTGAGGGCCGCGACGGCTTCATCGCGCTCGCCCGACTGCGTTTCCGCTTGCGCGATGCGCGCCTGCACTGCGCTGTCATAGGGATTTATTTTGGCCGCGCGCAGCAGAGCCGGGAGATTGCCGTCATCGGTGCGCAACGAAAAATGCCATTGATCGAGGCCGCCCCAGAGAAAGAGGAGCCCCGCGAGAGAAATGCGGAAGGCCGGCGCGGAAAAGATGCGAGCAGCGAGGTTCGGGCGCGAGTTAGAAGCTCGTGAAGGCCTGGATGCCGGACCAGGCGAAGCCGATGACGCGGATGGTTTGCGGCCGCGATCCACCAACAGCGAAGAAACTCGCGAGTCTCGCAATTTCCACAACGCGCCATCGAGAATGAAATGATGGATATTCACGAGCGAGACGAAAATCAGGAAGCTGGTGGTGAAATCGTAGTGAAATATGTAGCTCACCAGCCAGGGTCCCGGAATGAACAGCGCGATGCCACCGGCGATGAGCGTGGCGAAATATGCGGCCATGTGCCAATTCTGGCGGCCGGCGGCGCGCGCTTCGCGGCGCTGGTAATAGCTCGTAATCCAGATGTACTGCGTGGAATGCAGCACCGCGAGGATGCCGCTGCTGTAGCGCGTCTGTGGTATTTGTGACGCGGAGGTAAGTTCGAGCAGGGTGGGCAGCACAAACCACAGGAATTGCGTAAATGCCAGCGTGAGCGGCGCCACCAGCGAGCGAGCGCCTCTGGCGCGAATCAATCGCTGAAAACCGAGCAGCGTAAAGAGGAAAAACGCGCTGCCAAATGCGAGCCGCAGCGGCAGTGTGATTTTTGCAGGCAGTCCCAGAGAAAGGATCAGCGAATCGCTTGAGCCGCCGGTTTCAAAGCTTGCGAGCAGCATCAGGTAAGAAGCCACGAACGCGCCGCGCAACCAGCGCTTTTCTCCGGCAGTGATTTCCGCGCCGCTGCGCCGCACAAACATCATCAGCAGACCGTAGTTCTGGCCGGAGTAATGCCAGGGACTCCAGCAAATATAGAGAGTGAACAGCCAGGGGAATAGGCGCGGCGACGCGTGCATGAAGATGCCGGTGAGCACCAGCAAGACGGTGACGTGGAGGGTGACAAACTTATATTTCTCGAAGTCCGCGCGAGTGTGGTAAGCGCGGTAAATCGTGGCCATGAAATGCGGATAATTGAAGACAATCGCGAGCAGGTAAAACGCCATGGCCCAGCCGTGCTTGTGCGTGGGACTCATCCACATTGCTATCGCCAGAAGCGGCGCAGACCACGCGCCGCAGCCGACCAGCAGATCGAGCCAGGGGCGGTAAATCCACGGGCTTGCGGGAATGGATGGCGCGGGCGGCGCGGATGGATTTACGGCGAGCGTCTCAACTTGGGTACTCAACCTACGAACCTCGCATCTCGCAATGCGCGGCATCGCCAGCAACACGCTGGGGGCGCTCGCACATGCAAGTTTCTTCGCGGAAAGTTGTAAGCCAACAGTCTACTTGGATTGGCGCACGGTCCGACGCTTCGTCCGAGGCGCCATGTTGAAAGCGTAACTTCCGTGTGATAGAGGGATGAAAGGCCGGCGGCTAATCCCGCAGATTCGAATTATGCGGAAGCCGGAAAATATGGCCTAATAATGCGGGCGGCAGACGCAGGCGTTCTGGAAAGCCCGCGGATTTTCGCCGATTTAGTTTCGAGAATGTTTGTCACTTAACATGCACGTCGCAAATTATAGTTCTTGAGAGGAGCACGCCAATGCAATTGGGAATGATTGGTCTGGGACGGATGGGCGCGAACATGGTGCGGCGCTTGATGAAAGCGGGCCATGAATGCGTGGTGTTTGATCGGGCGCCGGCGAGCGTGCAGGCGCTGGCGAAGGAAGGAGCCGCGGGCGGAAGTTCGATTGATGATTTCATGGCGAAATTGAAGCAGCCGCGCGCGATCTGGCTGATGGTGCCCGCCGCCGTGGTGGATAGCACGCTGGCGCAGCTGACGCCCAAGCTGCAGAAAGACGACATCGTGATTGACGGCGGCAATTCCTATTACATTGACGACATCCGGCGCGCGAAAGAATTGACGCAGAAAGGCCTGCACTACGTGGACGTGGGAACTAGCGGCGGAGTATGGGGGCTTGAGCGCGGCTACTGCATGATGATCGGCGGCGAGCAGGTTGCCGTGCAACGGCTGGATCCGATATTCAAGACGCTGGCGCCCGGGCGTGGCGACATCGCGCGCACGCCTGGCCGTGAAAAACTTGGCGGGACTTCGGAAGAAGGCTATCTGCATTGCGGTCCTTCCGGCGCGGGGCATTTCGTGAAGATGGTGCACAACGGGATCGAGTATGGAGTGATGGCCGCCTATGCGGAGGGCTTGAATATTCTGCATCACGCGAATGTGGGGAAAACGAAGCAGACCGAAGATGCGGAGACCACACCGCTGCGCAACCCCGAACACTATCTTTATGATTTGAATCTGCCGGACGTGGCGGAAGTCTGGCGACGCGGCAGCGTGATTGCGTCGTGGCTGCTGGACCTCACCGCGATTGCGCTGGTGAAATCGCCGACGCTGGCTGATTTTTCGGGCCGCGTCTCCGATTCCGGCGAGGGCCGCTGGACGATTCAGGCCGCGATCGAAGAAGGCACTCCGGCGCCGGTGCTTACCGAGGCGCTCTACGAACGATTCACGTCGCGCGGAGAGGCTGACTTCGCGAACAAGCTGCTTTCCGCTATGCGCTTTGAATTCGGCGGACATCAGGAGAAGAAATCATAGTTTTGCAACCCAGGAAATATCTTTTTCGGGGAGAAATCAAAGATGGCGGAAATAACTGCTCCACACCCAGCGGCAGCCGACACCACTACGGTGAATCCGGCCGCAACAAATGTTACTACCTCCAAAGTGCCTTCCGACGCCCTGGTATTCTTCGGCGCCACCGGAGACCTGGCTCACAAGAAAATCTTTCCGGCGCTGCAGGCAATGATCAAGCGGGGAAACCTGAATGTGCCGGTGATTGGCGTGGCCAAAGCGGGGTGGACCGTCGAGCAGTTGCGCCAGCGCGCGCGCGACGGCATTGCCACTTTCGGCGGCGGCGTGGACGAAGCGGCGTTTGCCAAGCTCGTGCAACTGCTGAAGTATATTGACGGCGATTATCAGGATCCCAACACATTCAAGCAGTTGCGCACCCTACTCGGTAAGGCCGAGCATCCCACCCATTATCTGGCGATACCTCCCAGCCTTTTTGCGACGGTGGTGGAAGCGCTGGGGAAATCCGGCAGCGCGGATGGCGCGCGCGTCATCATTGAGAAGCCCTTTGGACACGATCTGGCCTCGGCGCAACGCCTCAACGCGATTTTACAGTCGGTGTTCCCGGAGTCCGGGATTTTCCGGATAGATCATTATCTCGGCAAGGAGGCGGTTGAGAATTTATTGTTATTCCGGTTCGCGAATGCGTTCCTGGAGCCGATTTGGAACCGCAATTACGTGCACAGCGTGCAGATCACGATGGCGGAATCTTTCGGCGTTGCCGGGCGCGGCAAGTTCTATGATGAAACGGGAGCGATCCGCGACGTGATCCAGAACCACCTGCTGCAGGTCGTGGGTTTTCTGGCGATGGAACCGCCGACGAGCATGTATCCGGAATCCTTGCGCGATGAGCAGGTGAAAATTTTCCGGATGATCCCTCCGATCGCGCCATCGCATCTGGTTCGCGGTCAATTCGTTGGCTATCACAATGAGCCGGGCGTGGCGCCGGACTCACAGGTGGAAACTTTTGCAGCGCTGCGACTGGAAGTGGATTCCTGGCGTTGGGCGGGCGTCCCGTTTTTGATTCGTACCGGTAAACGCCTTGCCGTGACCGCGACGGAAGTGCTGGTGAAGCTGCGCCAGCCGCCGCTAACAAAATTGCCGCCGGGATCGAATTATTTCCGCTTTCGGCTGGGGCCTGATTTGTCATTGAGCCTGGGCGCGCGGGTCAAAAGGCCCGGACCTACGCTGCAAACGATGGGGACGGAACTTTCGGCGGTGTCGTCGGATGAATCGAATGAGATGGAAGCCTATGAGCGGCTGCTGACGGACGCGATGAAGGGCGATTCGCTGCTATTTGTGCGGCAGGACGCGGTGGAAGCGGCCTGGGCGATCGTAAATCCGATTCTCGGCAATGTGGTGCCGGTGCTGCCGTATCAACCCGGAAGCTGGGGACCGCCCGAAGCGGCACAACTTGCGGCTTGCGTGGGTGGCTGGCACGACCCCGATGGCAAGCCATCCGACGAATAAATGAATTGTCGAACGCGAATTGATTCGCGATAAGTGGATCGTTACGCGGTGGCCTTCGTTGCGCGCGATTTTCCGATGGCAAACAGAATCACGCCGACCGCCAGCAGCACAACCGTCAAGCCCACGATTTTTGCGACCGCCAACACTTTGTGCGGCTCGTCCGCGGCCGGAATCACGGAAAACACGATTGTCACGAGCGTCGAAGCAAATCCAAGCGCGCCAAGAGCCATCGCCACCGGCCGGCCGCCGGGAATTCGCATCGTTTCCGGGCCGCTTGGCTCGCGCTGCAAACGAATCAGCGACGCGAAAACAAAAAGATAGGGAATGAAGTACGTGATGATGCCCATGCTTACGAGCACTTCGTAAGCGCCGTAAACGCTGGTTCCCGCCTGGCTCAACACGATAAAGATCACTCCACAGATTGCTTGCGCCAGCAGCGCGACGTACGGCGTTCCCCACTTAGGGTGCACGCGCGCGAAGGCCTCCGGCAAATAACGATCGAGGCCAGCGACAAACGGGAGCCGCGCGGAAACCGCCAGCCAGGCGCCGAGCGCGCCCAGATTGCTGATCGTGATCAGCACGGCCGCGAGCGGAACAATTCCAACGAAACCCACGCGTTCCGCGGACCGCGAAATCGCCTGCATGATGCCTTCGAGCCCGCTTACTTGACGTGCGGGCAACGCAATGAGCACCGCAACTGTACCGAGAATATATCCGGTGGTGACGAACGCGCCGCCGGCTAGCAGGCCGCGCGGCAAATTCCGGCGCGCGTCCTTCACTTCGTCGCCGAGAAAGGATGCGGATTCCGAGCCGCCCAGCGCGAAAACGATCGTGGCCATGAAGAGGACGTCGCGGAAGTGCATGTGTGGCGTCATGGTCGTCGCGGTGAAACTGGTTGCCGAGCCGAAGCGCTGCCACGCCGTGGCCGCGATAGCGAAGAGAATCGCGATCGGCAGCCAAGTTCCAATCGCACCCAGATTGTGCAGCCATTTGCCGACGGAAAGTCCAATCACGTTCAGGAATGTGGCGAGCGCAAGGCCCAGCAGCGCGAACAAAAAGAAGTAGGTGCGGTTATTGGAAAGCGTGAGCCAGCGCGCTGGGCCGGCATACAGCGCGTTGCTGGCGGCAAAATAGAGCACGGCGGGAAAGTAAGGAAGATTGCTGGCCCAATAAGTCCAGCCCGTCATGAAGCCGGGAAATTCTCCGAAGGCGCGCTTGGTCCACACGTACATTCCGCCTTCTTGCGGATAGCGCGAGGAAAGTTCCATCACGGAAAGAGCAAGAGGCAGGTAAAACGCGCACCAGGCAATCAGCCAGATGACGACGGCGCTTGCGCCGACCGTCGCGGCCGTCGCGATCCAGCGCAGGCTTATGCCGGTGACGATGTAAAACATCACCAAATCCCGAAAACCCATCGCGCGGCGCGGACGATTGGGACCGGGAGTGTCGCTCATTGTGGGAAATCCCCGCAGGACGTCGCCATGAGGCCGACATCATGCTCCGAAGCCGGGCGGAAAAGCGAGCGGCTTTCGTTCGCGGCGAGGTAATTCTTTAGGACTGCTGTGCTTTGGCCTTCTGGTCGTGGCTGTAATATTCGTACGCGGACATCGGCTTTTCACCGCCCTTTTTCCAGACGCGGTCGTCGGCGGGAAGTTTGCCGAGCACGCGAGCCATTTCGCGGATGTGCGTCGCCACGGCGCCGCAGCACGCGCCGATGTAATTGACGCCGAGATCGCGCGCCTTTGCCGCGTACTCGCCCATTTCGCGACGCGTTAGCTGGTAAGGCTCAAGTTGATCGGGAAATGCCGCCAGGCTGGTGAAATCACGATGCGTGTGCGTGGTGCGGTACGCGACGGGCTGGCAGCCGATGTAGCCCTTCACCGCCGCGCGCATTTCGGCCATCAGCGGCAACGTGTGCTCCGGGCTGCGCAAGCAATTGATGCCCACGATATCCGCTCCCGCGTCAGTCAGCGCCCGCGCGGCGTTTGCGGCGGTGCTGCCGTCGGTGGTGACGTCTTCATTTTCGAAGCAGATGGTGACCATCACGGGGAGCTTGGTCGTCTTTGCGCGTTCGACTGCCAGTAGCGCTTCGCCGAGGAACGAGAATGTTTCGCCGATGATGAAGTCCACGCCTTCGGCGACCTGCACGTCGAGCTGCTCGTCGAAAGTTTTGCGCACGCGGTCGGCTGCGATTTTATTGTCCGGCTCGTACATCCATGTGAGGCTCAGGTTTCCCGCGACCAGGCACTTATCTCCCGCGGCCTGCTTCGCGATGCGCACCGCCGCGCGATTCAGTTCTTCCACACGCTCCTCCATGCCGACGGTGGCGAGCTTGTCGCGGCTGGCGTAAAAAGTAAGCGCTTGCAGCACTTCGGCGCCCGCGTCGCGAAATTCGCGATGCAATTCCAGCAACGCTTCAGGATTGTTCAGCGCTACTTCGGGAGTGAATGGGCCGGCTCGGACCCGCCCGCGCTTTTCCAGTTCGAGCAGATAGCCGCCGTCACCGAGGACGACGCCTTCGGACAACATTTCCAGAATGCCCTTCTTCTTGCTGTTTGCCATTTTGTTTCCTTCCGGTGCATGCATCATGCGTGCGCCGCTTTAATCTTGCCGCGTTTGCAATCGCGCAGTACGCGATGCGCCGCGTTGTAGCCAGGTGCGCCGGTTACCCCTCCGCCAGGATGCGCGCCCGCTCCGCAGAGATAGAGTCCTTCGATGGGCGTGCGGTACTGCGCCCAACCCGCCACCGGGCGCATAAAGAAAAGCTGCTCGAGTGAAAGATCGCCGTGGAAAATATTGCCTTCCGTGAGGCCGTAGGTGCGCTCGAGGTCGAGCGGAGTGAGAACTTGCCGGGCGACGATCGAATTGGGCACGTTGGGCGCGAACTCCGCAATCTTTTTCACCACGCGATCGCCGAGCAGCTCGCGATTTTCGTCCCAGGTTCCCTGGCGCAGCTTGTATGGCACGTATTGAATGAAGGTGGTCATGATGTGGCGGCCCTGCGGCGCGAGGGTCGCATCCACATTCGAAGCCACAACGCAATCAACCCACAGTTCTTCGGGAATTTCGCCGAACTTCGCTATGTCGTAGCAGCGCTCTGCAAATTCTAGCGAAGGAACCAGCGTGAAGAGCGAGCGCTGCGCCGCGGTCCAATCGCGGGGCATCCCATTCACGCGCGGCTCTTCGCTCAGGACGAAATTCACCTTGGCGCACGGCCCGTCCATTTTGATGCCGGCAATGGCGTGACGGAAATCAGCGGGAAGTTCGCGTTTTTCAACGAGACCCAGGAACGTGCGCTTGGGATCGGCGTTCGAAAGCACGATGCGGCCGGAAATTTCCGAGCCGTCTTCGAGGACCACGCCATTCGCACGGCCGTCGCGGACGGCAATTTTCGCCACGGGAGCAGACGTGAGGATCTCAGCGCCCATTTTGCGGCAGGCGGAAGCCAGTGCTTCCGTAATCGAGCCCATTCCACCGATCACGTGGCCGTAGAAGCCTTGAATTTCTCCATCGCCGCCGCTGAGCAAATGAAAGAGGAGTCCCAACGCGCTTCCGGCGTCATATGGGCCGCCGTGCTTGCCGTACACATTGTTTGCCAGAAACATCGTTTTCATTTTTTCGGACTCGTAATTCCTATCGAGAAAATCGCCGAGACTTCCGGTGAGGAACGAAACCAGCTGCGCGACTTCTTCGCCCTTCATTCCGCGAAATCTTTTTCCCACGCGCAAGAGTTCCAACCAGCCTTCCGCGCCCTGACGCCCCGGATCGGGCGGAGGTTCCAGGAAAAATGGTTGGAGATAGCGAGCCAGTTTTTTCAACTGGTCGTCCACGCGCACGAAGGTGTCCGCATCGCGCGGCGAGAGTTTGCGAAACTCAGCAATGGCGCGCTCGCGGTCGGCCCACCAGGGGACGACCTTTCCATCGGGAAAAGGAACCAGCAGGCCGGGATCGCACGGCACCATGCGCAGCCCGTGCGCGCCGAGATCGAGATCGCGAATGATCGTGGGGCGCAACATGCTCGCGATATACGATGTGGTGGAAGCGCGGCAGCCTGGCGCAATTTCTTCCGTGACGCAGCAGCCGCCCACAATTTCGCGGCGTTCAAGAATCAGGGTGGAAAATCCCGCGCGCGAAAGGTAGGCGGCGGCCGTCAGGCCGTTGTGGCCCGCGCCGATGATAACCGCATCATAGGACTTGCGCCGGGGAGGCATCAGGGATTAGTATGACCGCCAGTCAAGCGATTTGTTGATGATCCTGGACGCGTATTAGATAGCATAAATGGGGGAAATATTCCAATGAGAGCTTTCAGTCATGACCACCAGTCACACGGGCATACAAAGACGCTAAGGCTGCCGGCGCAAGTGTCCGCAAAACGTCCGGGCGCGACTCCGCGCCTGGAAGCGAAGCGCGCGCGCATTGTGGACGCGGCGCTGCGCCATTTTGCCGAACACGGCTACCACGCGGCGCGCGTTGAGGATCTTTCCGCGCAGCTGGGCGTCGCCAAAGGCTCGATTTTTCAATATTTCGGCAGCAAGGGCGGCCTGTTCGTGGAAGTTTACAAGAAAGCCGTGCGCTCTTTTCCGGCGTACCTGGATTGCCCATCGCAGATTCGTGAAAAAGGTTTTTTTGAAACTTTGCGTTACTGGTTGCTGCGCACCGAGCGGCTGGTGCGCGAGGATTGGATTCCGTATCGCGTCGCGCTGCTGGGAAATTACGGGGTGGATCTGGCGCTGAAGCGGGAAATCAATCGCTTCCTGCTGGCGGAGGATCCTTACGGCAGCACCGCGTTTGTGCGGCTGGGAATCGCGCGCGGGGAAGTGCGTTCAGACATTGATGCCGCGCTGATTGTTTCCATCCTGGATTGGACGATGGAGCGCTTTCAGGATGCGTTGCTGACGGAAGAGCTCGATCCTGGACTTTTTCCGCATCCGGCGGACCCGGAAAAGAATCAGGCGCGCATCAATCAGTTTTTGATGGTGCTGCGCGGGGCGATCGGAGTTTGAAGCGAGTTCGCTTTTTTCCTGTTGAGCACTGCTCGATTTCGTGAAGGGAGAATTGCATGGAACCGACGTTGCAGGAAATCCTGGCTTCGTACAACGCAGCCGCTGCGCTGCAAGATGCGCACACGATTCCGGCTTCTTGGTACACGGACATGCGCATCGCGCAGCTTGAGCGGCAGAACGTCTTTTCGCGCGCATGGCAAGCGGTGGGGCGCACGGAACAGGTCGCAAAGCCCGGGCAGTACGTGACGGCGAGCGTCGCCGGGGAACCAGTGGTCGCCGTGCGCGGCAGTGACGGCCAACTGCGCGCGTTTTATAACGTTTGCCGCCATCACGCGATGACGGTGATGAACGAGCCCTGCGGCCACGCGCAACACCTGCGCTGCCCCTATCACGGCTGGACCTACAACCTGGAAGGCGAATTGCGCGGGATGACGGAATTCGAGGGTGTCTGCAATTTCGATCGCGCGCAGAACGGGCTGGTGCCGGTTCGCGTGGAGACCTGGGAGAATTTTGTATTCGTCAATTTGGATGCGCGTGCGGGAGGGCTGCAAGAGTTCCTGGGCGCCCTGGTGGGGCTGGCCAAGCCGCTCGGCTTCGGCGCGCTGCAGTTTGTGGAGCGCCGCAGCTACAGGCTGAACTGCAATTGGAAAGTGTACGTGGATAATTTCCTCGATGGCGGCTACCACGTGCCGCATATGCACAAAGGGCTGAACAGCGTGCTCGATTACACGAATTACACGATCGAAAATGTGGATCGCTGTTGCGTGCAGTCCAGTCCCGTGGCGGTGGACAAGAGCTCGGAAGCCAGCGCGGCGGCCACGCGCAAGGGCGACCGTGCTTACTATTTCTGGCAATATCCGAATTTCATGCTGAATTGGTACGAGGGCTATCTGGATACGAACCTGGTGCTGCCGTTGGGAGTGGACCGCTGCGAAGTGATCTTTGATTTTTATTTCGGCGATACGCGCGAATCGCAAATGGCGTACATCCGCGAAAGCATGGGAGTGAGCGAGCGCGTGCAGCAGGAAGATATCGTCATCTGCGACGGTGTGCAGCGCGGGCTGAGCTCGCGGGCGTATCAGGCGGGGCGGCTATCGGTGCGGCGGGAAGCGGGCGAACATTTGTTTCATCGCCTGCTGGCCGCGGATTTGCAGGATACGCGCGCGGCCGTCGCGCGATAGAGGCGAATCGCGGGAGCTGCGCCGCGTGGCGGTGCACAGCGCGGAATCCTCAGTCGAAAATCACCGTTTTATTCCCGTACAGCAGGATGCGATTTTCGATGTGCCAGCGAACGGCGCGCGAGAGGACCACTTTTTCCAGGTCGCGGCCTTTCTGAATCAAATCCTCGAGCGGATCGCGATGGGAAATCCTCACCACATCCTGCTCGATGATCGGTCCGTCATCAAGGACTTCGGTGACGTAATGACTGGTCGCGCCGATCAATTTGACGCCGCGGTCGAATGCCTGCTGGTGCGGTTTGCCGCCGACAAACGCGGGAAGAAACGAATGATGGATATTGATGATGCGATGCGGCGGATATTGCCGGATGAAATCAGAAGATAGCACCTGCATATAACGCGCCAGGACGATCAAATCAATCCCCTCCGGACGCAACAGATCCAGCTGCCGGCGCTCGGCTTGCGCTTTATTTTCTTTGGTGACTGGAATTACGTGCAGGGGAATGCGGTAAAAGTCCGCCCAGCCTTGCACGTCCGAGTGATTGCTGATGATCAGAGGAATTTCGCAGGCCAGCTCGCCGCTGCGTTGGCGGTACAGCAAATCCACGAGGCAATGATCGTAGCGCGAAACGAATATTGCGACCTTGGGACGATAGCTGGAAAGCGCGACGCGCCACTGCATTGCAAAACGATCGGCGATGGGCTGGAAATGTTTCGCAAAGTCGCGCATATCCACCGTGAAATCCGCGAGGTCCCATTCCACGCGCATGAGGAAGAGATTTCGTTCGGCATCCTGGTGCTCATCGGCATGCAGTGTGTTGCCGTTCGCCCGATAGATGAAATCGTGGATTGCGGCGTTCAGGCCTTTTTGGTCGGGGCAGCTGACGAGCAGGATGGCGGTGTTCTTCACGCGAGGCTCCGGCGGGAAGCGTGCGCTGGAAAACGGTCTGCGCACGGGTGCACAACCAAGAGAGATCCTTCGCTGCGCTCAGGATGACGGACCAAACTTCTAGCGCTATTGATGATCACGCGGGACTGTGGCCTCCCAGGCTTTGTGGCGCAACGGCTTGCCATTTTCGGTTAGATGGCGCTCGAAGTGATAGTAGAAGTTTTTTTCGTCGCTGCGCAGATTGAGGACCACGCTCCAGACCAACGCGCGACCGGGAAGTTCCACGGTTGTGGAGCCTTCGCCATGCACCGTGCTCGCGGCCGGCTTAGCGTCGGCAACGAAGTAGCTCATCTCTTCGTGGTCCTTCATTTTCCCCCATGGATATGTGCTGGAGTCATTTCCGCTCCAGGCGACGCGCGTTGAACCGGCCAGCACATCGCGCGTCACGGTCCAATCTTGCGGCGGCCAGGTGTCGCCTGCGGAAGTGACGCCCGCGAGTGGCGCCTCTTTTTCTGGCGCAGTGAAACTGGGACGCGCGGGAGGCTCCAGCGGGACGAGCGGCAGTTCCAGACGCGAGGTGTTCGGGCCGCCGTACCACAGGGAGGTGGTCATCGAATACGGAGTCGGCCAAATCATCGGCCACAGCGCGTTCGAAATCGCAAGGCGAATGCGGTGGCCAAGCGGAAATCGCCAACTGGTGACATGCAGTTCGATGGGAATCGTGTACATGCGATTGGGTTCGAGGTCCGTGGGGTTCGCCGCAGAGTCGCGTTGCGCGCCACTTTGCGCGGCACCGGTAATCATCGTTACCGTTCCGTCGGGCGCCACGTCAGAGAGCCGCACGAACCAGTCGGCCAGCGGCGCGCTTGAGGAAACTTGGAGAGTAACTTTCGGCCATCCGAGCAGGGCGGTATCTTGCGCGAGCGGCAACGAATCGTAAACGAGGCTGTAGGCGTCAATGGGCCGCTGGTCCGCGGTTAAATCGCCCCACCAGAATCCGGCTTCCTCGCCGATGGAGGGAACATACTGCAGCTTGTCGCTGCTGACGGACGAAGCCGGCGGAGACGCGTTGCCCAACATGTGGTTTGGTTCGAGGAAGAGCGTTTGCGCGCGCGTGTTCGCGGGCGGCCAGGTTTTTTCCGCGCGCCATTCGCCGGGAATTTCCGCGATATTGGGATCAGGCGGATACCAGTGACGCATGTAAACTTCGAAGCGCGGCTCGTCCATGATTCCGTTCTGCTCCCCCTTGAGCCAGTAATCCCACCAGCGCGTGGCCTCCACGCGCCATTCGATCGAAGGCCCCGGGTCGGCTTCGTGCGGAAACGTGTGATTCCAGGGACCAATCAGCGCCTTGATCGGCGCCTTGGAATATTCAAAAAAGCGCGGAATGCTGTCGCGGTAGCCGTCGAGAAATCCGCCGATCATGAAACTCGGCACGGTGTATTCGGCGTAATGGTTCGGCGCGACGGATGCGCGGCGCCAGAATTCGCCGTCGCGCTGATGCCGCAAATAGAGCAGAAACCAGGGTGTGGCATCGAAACGCGGCGCGAGCGATTTCTCGTCAATGGGAAAATCGGGCGCGCGGGTCATGCCTAGCTGCAAATCCATGCCTAGTTCGAATTCATCGAGATGCATCAGCCCGTCAATGTAATGGATGTCGTCGTGAAATAACTCTTCGGTGGCGCACATGGCGATGATGGCTTTCAACGCGGGAGGATGCAGGCGCGCCAACTGGATGGCGTTGAAACCGCCCCAGGAAATTCCGGTCATGCCGACGTTGCCGTTCGACCACGGTTGTTTCGAAAGCCAGTCAATCACCGCGAGGCCGTCTTGCTGCTCTTGATCTGAATATTCACGATCGGGCGGAATGCCTTCGCTTGCGCCGGTGCCGCGAATATCCACGCGCGCCGTCACGTAGCCGCGCCGAACGAAGTACGAATGCAAATCCCAATCGCGCGCGAGCGTCCAATCGTCTTTGCGGTACGGCAAATATTCGAGGATAGCGGGGAATTTCTCGCCGGGCTTGGCAGATGGCAACGGAGCATCCGGCATGTAGAGATTCACGGCGAGGCGCACGCCGTCTTGCATCAGGATCCACTCTTGTACCAATTTGATCTTCGAGTAGGGGGGAATGGCTGGCTGCTGGAGCGATGTTTGTGCAGACGCGTGCAGGGCGACTCCCACTACGGTCACGGCAAAAGCCAAAGAAGCGAGCCGGGATTGCAGTCGTTTTTTCATTTTCGTATGGGAGGCTACCACAACCGCGCAGATGGGCGGCGCAGTTCGCGGGGTTTCACGACTGCCAGCATGGTGCGGCGTGACCATCGGTCGCACCCGCAATTACGCGCGTCGCCAGGGCCTCGGGCAGCGCACTTTAATTCATTGATATTCTTCGATGAATGGGCTAGCCTTTAGCTCGCACGAAGGGGCTTGCTTCGAATGGCGCGCCGGAAAACTTTGAACGCTGCGAATGGAGATTGTTGCCGCACCAGCGCGTCACCGAGGCTGGGGGTGGCGCGCGCGCGGGAATATGCGGGATGGTTCAACGCGCTGGCCGATCCCACCCGCATACGCATATTGAACCTGCTGGCCGCGAACCGCGAGCCGGTGTGCGTCTGCGACATCGTGAAGCATTTTCCGATCGGCCAGCCGACGATTTCCCATCACCTGAAAATCCTGAAGAAAACGCGGTTCGTGCACTCCGAGCGCCGCGGGACGTTCATGTATTACCGCGTCAACTTGAAGTGCCTGGGTGAATTTCCGGGGGCGGCTCGCCTGATCATGAACGTGTAAGCCACAAACCGCAGGATTCGGAGTTTTGCTAGCGATGGTCAAATGCATCGAATATTGACGATATTAAATCAAGGAGAGAACACCAATGGCAAGCGAAGACATCAAGGAAGTGGTGAGAAACAAATACGGTGAAGCGGCTCGCCGGTTCGCGGTGGGCGAAAAGAGCGGCTGCGGATGCGAATCGAGCGCGATTCCTTGCTGCGACCCAATTTCCTCCAACCTGTATGAGTCGAACGAAACGTCCGGCCTCCCGCAGGAAGCGCTACTCGCGTCGCTGGGCTGCGGGAATCCTACGGCGCTGGCACAGCTGCATCCCGGTGAGATCGTGCTGGATCTTGGTTCCGGCGGCGGAATTGACGTCCTGCTTTCCGCAAGACGCGTGGGCCCTGCTGGAAAAGCGTATGGCCTGGACATGACCGACGACATGCTGGAGCTGGCGCGGGAAAACCAGCGCAAAGCGGGCGCGGAGAACGTGGAGTTTCTGAAGGGTGAAATCGAGCACATCCCGCTGCCGGAGAATTCGGTGGACGTGGTGATTTCCAACTGCGTGATCAATCTTTCGGCGGATAAGGACCGCGTGCTGCGCGAGACGTTTCGCGTGCTCCGCCCGGGCGGGCGATTTGCGGTGTCTGACGTGGTGGTGCGTGGCGAAGTTCCGGCGGACGTGCGCCGGAGCGTGGAGCTATGGGTTGGTTGCGTGGCCGGAGCCATGGAGGAATCGGAGTACCGCGCGAAACTCGCGGCCGCCGGATTCGACGAAATTGAAATCGAGCCGACGCGCGTTTACAGCATGGAGGACGCGCGGCAATTCCTCACCGCGCAGGGCATTGATGTGGACGCGATTGCGCCGCAGGTGGTAGGTAAATTCGCCAGCGCCTTCATCCGCGCAAAAAAGCCCGTTGCGAAGGCAGCTACAGCAAACCGCGAATGTTGCGGACCGGCGTGCTGCGGCACCGCGGAGGCTCCCAAGTCGCGGTCATGAGAACGCACTACAATGTTCTCTTTCTCTGCACCGGAAATTCGGCGCGCTCGATCATGGCCGAAGCGATTTTGAATCGTAAAGGCCGGCCGACATTCACAGCTTACTCCGCGGGCAGCCGCCCTGCGGGCCACGTGCGCGCGGAAGCGCTAGAGCAACTCGCGCGCGCGGATTTGCCCGTGGGCGGTTTGCGCAGCAAAAACTGGGATGAATTTTCCGCGCCCGGCGCTCCGCGGATGGATTTTGTATTCACGGTCTGCGACAACGCCGCGCGCGAAGCCTGCCCATTGTGGCCGGGGCAGCCGATGACGGCGCATTGGGGTGTTCCGGATCCGGCGTCCGTGGCCGGCACGCCCGAACAGATCGAGCGCGCCTTCCGCGACGCATACATGATGCTCGATCGCAGAATTAGTTTGTTTTTGTCGTTGCCTCTTGCGAGCCTCGATCAGCTCGCGATCAAGAAAGAAATTGATCGCATCGGGCTCGAATGAAAGCTTCGCTCACGCGCAGAGCGGCGGCAGAATATCTAGGGACGCTTTTCCTGGTAGCCACCGTGGTCGGCTCGGGAATCATGGGCGAACGATTGGCGGGCGGGAACGCCGCGATTGCGCTGCTCTCCAACACGATTGCCACCGGGGCAGCGCTGGTGGCGCTGATTCTGGCGTTTGGCCCGATTTCGGGAGCGCATCTGAATCCCGTGGTGACCTTCGCGGACGCCATGGAAGGCGGAATCGCGTGGAAGGAGACGCCTCATTACGTTTTTGCACAGGTGTCTGGCGGAATCTGCGGAGCGATCGCAGCTCATCTGATGTTCGGGTTGCAGATGGTGTCGTTATCGCGCCACGCGCGGAGCGGCCCCGCGCAGTTATTCAGCGAATTCGTCGCCACGTTCGGTTTGCTATGCGTGATCTGGGGATGCGCGCGGCACCGGTCGAATGTAGTGGCGTTCGCGGTGGGAGCGTATATCACCGCGGCTTACTGGTTCACGGCCTCTACTTCCTTTGCGAATCCCGCAGTGACGATCGCGCGCGCATTGAGCGACACATTCTCGGGCATACGGCCGGCAGATGCTCCCGGATTTGTGATCGCGCAATTCGCCGGAGGAATCGCCGCGACGCTCGTATTCCGTTGGTTCGCGCCATCCTCGCGATTGGCGGCGAAAGACGTGATGCTGACGCGCGATCCGGCGGGCGAATAAAAGCACGATGCGGAAATTACTTGCGGACGACGGATTCCAGCAGCTTGGTCCAGGTGGAGAGGTGCTCGAGCGATACCGTGTGGGTGTGGTCTAGCTCGAGTGGCGTGATGGAAATTGCGCCGTCGCGCACCGCGGCCATGTCCGTGTCCGGCTCGATGCCGTTGACGAGCTGCTGTTCGTGCAGCCAGAAATATTTGCGTCCGCGGGGATCGGAGCCGGGCTGCAGCAGGTTGCGCGTAATCTTCGAGGATTGCCGCGTGAAACGCACCGAGCCGTTCCAGGCTTGCGGCACGTTCACGTTCAGCAGGATTCCCGGCGGCAAACCTTCGGAAAGAACCAGCGGAATGAGGGTGCGCGCAAATTGCGCGGCCGGCTTGAAATCGAAATCCTTATTGCGATTGGCCACCGAAATCGCGATGGACGGCACGCGATTGATCGCGCCTTCCATGGCGGCACCCACCGTGCCGGAATAATAGATGTTCTCGCCCATATTTCCACCGCGATTGATTCCGGAGACGACCAGGTCCGGCTTTTCCTTCAAGATGGCGTTAAACGCCAGGATCACCGCGTCCGCGGGCGTGCCTTCGATGGAGTATTCGTTGGGGGCGAGCTGATCCATGTAAATCGGCTGGCGCAGGGTGAGCGATTGCGCGCTGGCGCTGCGCTCGTGCGACGGCGCGATTACGGTGAGCTCGGCGTCGTTCTTGAGCGCTTCCACGAGCGCGCGCAGCCCCGGGGCGTGAATGCCGTCGTCGTTGGTGATTAGAATATGTGGCATGAAAATTCCGCGCGGACGTGGAGCCTTTCGAAAAATCCCTTCCGGTGGCACTGCAGAGAGGACTAATGGTCGGGACGACTGGATTTGAACCAGCGACCTCACGCACCCCAAGCGTGCGCGCTACCAGGCTGCGCTACGTCCCGACCGCTTGCACCGGTTGTTAGCGTATCACTCGCGTTCGAGAAGGGTCAAGACAGCGAGCAGCTCTTCGTGCAAATCCAGCAGGAATTTGCGCTGTTGGCGCGTGGGCGGCTCGCGACGAGGCGCGGGAGCATGCGTGTGCGGGGCGGGACGGCTGCCGCCGCTCGTGTTTTCGGGCGCTCCGTTCGATTCTTCGCCGTGGCCTTCCAGGTATTTGCGGGCGCCAGCGATGGTAAAACCCTCTTCGTAGAGCAGGCGCTTTATCTCGAAAACCGTCTCGATATCCTCGCGGCGGTAGAGGCGATGCCCGCTGGGACTCTTCACCGGCTCGAGCATGGGGAATTCTGTTTCCCAATAGCGCAAGACAAACGTCTTCGTCGCCGTCAGGCGGCTGACTTCGCCGATGCGGAATAGACTCTTCTCCGCGTCTGCGGAGGAATCGGGAGTGGGAGCAGCGCTGGCCATTTATTCCTAGGGTCTCTTTGCTTATGGTAGGCCGATTTCTCGCGGTGTCAACCCTGCCGGCCTGTGAATTTTGGCCGCGGCAGGTGTCGCGCAGCGCCAGCACGATAGACCGCTGATCAAGACTTGCGGGGATCGCGGCGCTCGCGCTGGCGTGAGCCGCGTTTTTTCAGACGTTGCGTGAAGCGGATGGGCGTTCCGATGAAATCGAATTTTGCGCGCAGCTGATTTTCCAGGAAGCGCTGATAGCTGAAGTGCAGAGGCTTGAGCTGGTTGGTAAACAGCACGAAAGTGGGCGGCGCGGTGGTGGCCTGGGTGATGTAAAAGATTTTCACTTCGCGGCTGGCCGGGGACGTGCCTTTGTCCAGGTCCACGCTCGCGAGCCAGCGGTTGAGTTCGCCGGTGGAGATGCGTTTGCGGCGAGCTTCCACGACGCGATCAATCAATTTATAAAGCCGGTCAATGTTCTCGCCGGTTTTAGCGGAGAGAAAAACCACCGGAGCATAGGAAAGAAATTTCAGGCGCTGCCGGACCAGCGGCTCATAGTCCTGCAACAGCTTATTGGCATTGAACGGGACGAATTTCCCACCGCGTTTTTTTTGGTCCGCGGACTTTTCCTGGGCGGCCTCGAGCGCCAGATCCCATTTGTTCATCACGATAATCACGGAGCGGCCGGACTGCTCGGCGTAGCTGGCGATGGTAGCGTCGTGCGAAGTGATGCCGAGGGCGGAGTCTGCAACCAGCAGCGCGATATCGGCGCGTTCCAGATGCTGGCGCGCCATGATGACGCTCAATTTTTCGGCGATGAGTTTCGTTTTGCCTTTGCGGCGAATTCCCGCGGTATCGAGGAAGCGATAGGCTTTGCCGTTGCGCTCGACGACAGTATCCACCGCGTCGCGTGTGGTGCCAGGTTCGGCAGAAACGATCGAGCGTTCCGCACCGACGAGCTGATTCAGCAATGTGGATTTTCCAACGTTGGGGCGGCCGATGATGGCGATGTTGACGTGGGGCGCTTCAGGCTCCGGTTCGCCCTGGGGAATTTCTTCGGTCACGGCGTCCAGCAGCACGTCCACGCCGAAACCGTGCTCGGCGGAAATGGGGAAAACCTCGTCGCCTAATTCATAGAAGGGTGAAGAGAATTCCACGGCTTGCTGCGGCGTATCCACTTTATTCACGGCGAGAATGGGCGGCTTGCCGGCGCGGCGCAGCAGCGCGGCGAGTTCCTGATCGAGCGGCGTGGGGCCGGTGCGGCCGTCAACGATCTGGACCACGCGTGTCGCGTTCTTAATCGCCACGCTGGCCTGGCGTAAGATTTCGCCGGGGATGCCGGCTTTATCTTCCGGAACGATCCCGCCGGTGTCCACCACCTCAAACGTTTTGCCTTCCCAATTCGCGGTGCCGTAGATGCGGTCGCGCGTGATGCCCGGCTCGTTGGTGACGATCGAACGGCGCGTGCCGGTGAGGCGATTGAACAGCGTGGACTTGCCCACGTTGGGGCGGCCGACGATTACGATGGATGGGAGCTTAGTGGTCATTCGCGAAGGTGTGCCGGTGGGCAGACTGCTTACTTTATCATCTCTCGACCGATCTGCGCGCACGTTTAGGCCTGTCCCACCGCTCTCTGCATCGCCTGCTTCGAATCGGAGGCAAAACGCTTTTGCAAAGAGCGCGTGAACGGATACGCCAGCCGAGCGAGCAGGCGTGGTCTGGAAAATGCGCAAATGTCGTACCAGACGGTTTCGTCGCGAGCGTGAAACTCGATGGTGAAGCGTTCCTCTCCCATCGCCGCATGATCCGGAAGTGTCCCGTAAGCGAAGCCGTACTTTTCGACCGCGCCGTGTTCTTCGATCGTGTAAACGATTCGGCAGGCATTGAGTGACCAGAACCCGAGGTGATGGACCACGACCGCAACCGTTGACCCTGCCTCAATTGGGGTGTTGGGCCAGCACAGGTCAAGCCAATTCATGTCGAACATGTTCCATTGGACCACCGCGCTCTTCGCGCGTTTGAAAACCGCCGTTCCAACGCCCAATTGGACGCGATTGTGATCCGCGATGTAACCATCCGGCGCTGTCGTTCGTGAGGCACCGACATGCTCGTAGGAAAACTGCCGATCGCTCTGCG
Source organism: uncultured Acidobacteriota bacterium (assembly GCA_963804655.1). Classification (GTDB taxonomy): domain Bacteria; phylum Acidobacteriota; class Terriglobia; order Acidiferrales; family UBA7541; genus Palsa-295. Next base: position 203,996 of record CAWDRE010000013.1, read on the forward strand.
CGGCGAGAAATGCGCGGACTGTATCAGCGCTCGGTTTAGACAGGAAAAACATGAGTGTTTCGCTCGCACGAATGTTTCCGAGCGCGAACTGCCTCACGATATGCGATAAGCCTGCGGATTGCCATCAAGTCCGCGGCGGCAAAGCAGCGCGTGATGCGCGTGTGATATCTTAACCTGCTAAGCTCGCGCGTCCTCCAGAGCCAAAATTATCATGCCGAAAAAAGCTGCTTCTGCCACCGCCAAACCCGAAGAAGTAACCGTCGAAGGAATATTCGGCCCTGGCGGACTGCTGGAAAGCCGGCACCCCGGATACGAGTTCCGCCCGTCGCAGCTGGCTATGGCGGAGATCGTGGACGACGCGTTTCAAAAGCACCAGCACGCCATCATCGAGGCAGGCACCGGCACGGGAAAAACTCTCGCCTATCTGATCCCCGCAATCCGCAGCGGGCGGCGCGTGGTGATTTCGACGGCTACCAAGTCCCTGCAGGAACAACTATTCAATAAGGACGTGCCGTTCCTGCAGAAACATTTCGCGCCGAACCTGAAAGCGGCGTTGATGAAAGGCCGCAACAATTTCTTGTGCCGGCAAAAGGTCCACCAGATCGAAGGGCAAGCCGTTCTGAAGGGCATTGACGAAGTGGACTGGTTCGCGCAGATCAAGGATTGGGAAAAGCTGACGGAAACAGGCGATCGCTCCGAGCTGACATTTTTGCCGGACGACGCTGAGCTTTGGCACCGCATTGACGCGCGCAGCGATCTTTGCACCGGGCAGAAATGTCCGGAGTTCAACACCTGCTTCATAACCGCGATGCATCAGCGCGCGCAGGAAGCGGACCTGATCATCGTGAATCATCACTTATTCTTTGCGGACCTGGCGATTCGCCAGGATGATTTCGGGTCCATCCTGCCGGAATATTCCGCGGTGGTATTCGACGAAGCCCACGAAATCGAGGATGTCGCGAGCGATTACTTCGGCCGGCGCGTTTCGAGCTATCAATTCGAAGAGCTGATGCGCGACACCGAAGCGATGCTGCGCATCTTGAAAATAGAAGCGACACCTTTACGCAAGCACTTAATGCGCGTCCGCGAAAAGGCTCGAACATTTTTTGAGAGGTTTCCTGAACGCGAAGGGCGTTTTCCCTTCGGCCCCGCGGAGCGCAAAACGTTCCTGGAGCGCAACAACGAAGCGTTCGACGACCTGGCCGCGGCAGTGAAGCGCATCGAGAGCGAGCTTTCGGCCATGAATCCGAAACCGGAAGAAGTGATTACCCTGGCGCGGCGCGCCGCCGAACTGCGCCGCGAATTCGAATTTTTGCTCGAGAGTGAAGAGAAGGGCTACGTCTATTGGTACGAACGGCGCGGCAAAGGCATCATCCTGACGGCCACGCCCATTGACGTGAGCGAAATCCTGCGCGAACAGCTGTTCGAGCGTTTCGACACCGTGGTGCTCACTTCCGCGACGCTCGCGGTCGGCGGCCGCTTCGATTTTCTGAAGCAGCGCCTCGGAGTGATGCCGGCGAAGGAAACTGTGCTGCCGCAGGAGTTCGATTTTCGCGAACAGGCCTTGCTTTACATTCCGGCGTCCATGCCGGACGTGCGCCACGACACATTTTCCGCGCGCGCGGCGCAGGAAATCGCGAAGTTGCTGGAGATCTCCAAGGGCCGTGCGTTTTGCCTCTTCACCAGCTACGCGCAAATGCGCGCCGTGCACGAATTGGTGGGGTCGCGCGTGGACTTTCCGCTGCTGCTGCAAGGGACAGCGCCGAAATCGGCGCTGCTGGAACGCTTCCGCACCACTCCGAACGCGGTGCTGTTTGCGACCGCGAGTTTTTGGCAGGGCGTGGACGTGCCGGGAACGCAGCTCTCCTGCGTGATCATTGATAAGTTGCCGTTCGCGGTGCCCAGCGATCCGATCGTGGCGGCGCGCGTGCGCGCTCTGCAGGAAGACGGACGCAATCCTTTCGCCGAATATCAGGTGCCGGAAGCCGTATTGGCGCTGAAACAAGGCTTCGGGCGGCTCATCCGCTCGAAGACCGACCGCGGCATTCTGGCGATCCTCGATAACCGCATCTCGCGGATGCAGTATGGTAGAATTTTTCTCGAGTCCCTGCCCGACTACACGACCACGCAGGACATCGCCGAAGTCGCGCGTTTCATGGAAAACCATCCGGACTGATGCGTGACAAAGCAGCCGTGGCGAAGACGGGCGCGGGCATCGCGAGCGCGGCCGCCGGTGCTTCGGCGGCGAGGCGTGGCGATCATAAGGAAGCCAGATGTACGAAGTAAGTGTGGATGAAACGTTCGCGGCGGCGCACAATCTGCGCGGCTACAAAGGAAAATGTGAAGACCTGCACGGGCACAATTACAAGGTGCGCGTGACGCTGGCCGGGGTGGAACTGGATGCGGTGGGCCTGCTGTACGATTTCGTGCATTTGAAGCAAGTGATCCAGGGCGTGATCCGCTCGCTCGATCACAAATATTTGAACGAGTTGAAACCGTTCGATTTGCTGAATCCTTCGGCGGAAAATATCGCGAAGCATATTTACGACGAGGCCGCCAAGCAGATGCGTGAGACGCCGAATGGCGCGGCCATTTCGAGCATCACCGTTTGGGAAACTGAAGTGACGGCCGCCACGTACCGTCCTTAGCGGCACCGAGCGATCCGAAAGAAGCGAGCGAAAATGAACCGCGCATTTCTCATAATTCTGGTTCCCTTCATTCTGGTGACGATCTTCTGGCTTACGCTGGGCTGGGGATGGCGCGTCGCGATGATGGGCGGCTGCCTGGAAATTGCCATTGCTGCCGCAGTCGCGGTGTTCTTCTCGCGGCGGCGCGCGGCGGCGAACCCCGGTGCGGGAGATTCCTCGGCGAGCCGCTAGCCGCAAGAGTTTCCTCCATGGTCATCACTGAAATATTCAAATCCATTCAAGGCGAGGGCACCCGCGCGGGCTTGCCATGTGTTTTCGTGCGGCTGACCGGATGCAACCTGCGCTGCACCTGGTGCGATACGGCCTATGCATTTCACGGCGGCGCGAAGCAATCAATAGATGAAGTGCTCGACTGCGTTCACGCGCTTGCGGGCAATGGCGTGAGCCGTGTGCCGCTGGTGGAAATCACCGGCGGCGAACCGCTCTTGCAGCCCGAGACGCCCGAACTTGCCGGGCGGCTGCTAGCCGCAGGCTACACAGTGATGATTGAAACCAGCGGAGAAAAATTCGTGGGAGTGCTGCCCCGCGAGGTGATCAAAATCGTGGATGTGAAGTGCCCCGATTCAGGAGAGCCGGAAACATTTGACATGGCAAATCTGGCGGCGGTGGATGAGAAAGACGAAATCAAATTTGTGATTGGCACGCGCCGCGATTATGAGTTCGCCAGAAATTTCACGCTGGAGCATGGGCTGGCCACTCGCGTCCATCAGGTTCTTTTTTCGCCGGTGTTTCCCGACCCTGCCGGGAAATGGGACAGGCTGAGCGCGCGTGAGCTGACCGAATGGATTTTGGCGGATGGCTTGCCGGTGCGGCTGGGTTTGCAATTGCACAAATTCATTTGGGACCCGGCGATGAAGGGCGTCTGAAAGCGGCGATGACCGAAAAACCCAAAGCGGTGGTGCTGCTGAGCGGAGGCATGGACTCCTGCGTGACGGCGGCGATTGCGAACCAGACGCATCGTCTGGCGACACTGCACGTGAGTTATGCGCAGCGGACGGAACGTCGCGAGCGTCGAGCATTCGAGGAGGTCGCAGATTTCTACGACGTCCGGGAACGGCTGGCGATCCGCCTGGATTCCTTCGCGCAGATCGGCGGTTCGGCTCTCACCGATGAACGGATCAGCGTCCCTGAATCCGGCGCCGCGCTGGCGCACGATGCCGGAATTCCCATCACCTACGTGCCTTTCCGCAACGCACATTTTCTATCCGCCGCGGTGAGTTGGGCGGAAGTGATCGGCGCGACCGCGATTTACATCGGCGCGGTGGCGGAAGATAGTTCGGGGTATCCGGACTGCCGGCCGGAATATTACCGCGCGTTTGCGGAGTTGATTGAGCAGGGCACGCGCCCGGAAACGCATATCGCCATCGTGACGCCGGTAATTGCGATGAAAAAGAGCGAAATCGTGCGGCGCGGCGTCGAATTGGGCGCCCCCCTGGACCGCACCTGGTCCTGCTATCAATTCGAAGACGAAGCTTGCGGAATATGCGATAGTTGCCGGTTGCGCCTGCGGGCCTTTGCCGAGGCGGGTTTGGCAGACCCTATCGCTTATCGGGTGCGAGTTGGGCAATAATAGCCGCCGCAATTTTATCGCTGGAGGAGCCATGCACATGCGAAAGATGATTTGCGTCCTGGGAGCTTGGATGCTGGTGGCGATGTTTGCCGCTGCGGCCTTTGCGCAGGGCACGGGCCGACTGAACGGACTCATCCTGGACAAAGAGGGCAAGCCGCTGGTGGGCGCCACGGTGCTGCTCAAAGACCCGGAGACGGGGCAGACGTTCACGGTGAAGACCGACAAGAATGGAGCATTTGTCCAACTGGGAATGAGAGGCGGAGTCTATATCGTCACGTTGCCGGCACTCAACTACACCGAGAAATATCAAGTGATAGACGGCCAGGAAAACAATTACAAGCTGGACTTCAAGGAATTGATCGCTGCGGGGGCCATTGCCAATCCGGACGCGGAGAAGAAGAAAGAGGAAGAGGAAGACAAGTTCAAGGCGATGAAGGGGCATTTCGACGCGGGCGTCGCGTCCATGGCTACGGCCGACACCCTGAAGACGCAATTGAAGACCGCGCCTGCGGATCAGAAGTCAGCTTTGCAATCGCAGCGGACCGCCGCTTGCCAGTCCGCGGCGGATAATTTCAAGCTGGCCGAGCAGGGCGTGGGCGAAAAGGAAGTCAAAAATCACGCGCTGATTCTGGGCAATTTGGGCGCGGCCGCTGAATGCGCCGGAAACCACGAGGATGCAGCCGCAGCATTTCAGAAGGCGTCCGATCTGACGCCTAGCGGCAACTTTTATATTGGTCTGGCCACCAACCTGGCCGATGTAGGTGCGTCCACTACCGACCCGACGGCAGCAGCGGCGAAGTTCACCGACGCCAGCGCGGCGTGCGACAAGGCTACTGCGCTGGACCCCATCAGCGGCGGTACCTGCTGGAAGAATCTGGGCATCATCCTCAGCAACAAAGGGCGCATGAAGGAAGCAGTCGCGCCGCTGCAAAAAGCCAGCCAAGCGAATCCCAAGGACCAGCTGACCTGGTACATGCTGGGCAGCGCGCTCACCGCGACTATTGACACCAAGGAAGTAGGCAACGAAATGACTTACATCATTCCGCCCGGCACCCAGGACGCGTACCAGAAGTGCATTGATCTGGGCGCGGACAATTCGGTGGGCAAACAATGCAAGGAAGCCCTCGACGGACTGGTGGCGATGAGCGGCGGCCAGGACATATCAGTAGGCAAAAAGAAGAAAAAGTAAGCCATTTTCTGGCAGGAAGGCGGCACTCTGGGCCAGATGTGCCGCGTCACTTTGCCTTTACGCAGTATTCATTTTCGCGGCGCTTTCTTCTCTCGATTCGCGGTGGCAACGGTGATATTCTCTCGCACATCATCAGAGCGAAATCGGCGCATCGTCGAGAGACCCTCAAGGAAACCGGTGCAGCAGTGGACTCGAATCAACCCAGCACGGAACGCCGCCGCAGCGAACGCATCCTCGAATCACTGCCGCTGACGGTGCGCGGTATTGACCTGCTGGGCCAGCCGTTCGAAGAACGCACCACGACGCTCGCGTTCAATCTGCACGGTTGCCGCTACACATCCAAACATCATTTGCCGCGAAATACCTGGGTGACGTTGGATTTGTCGCAGAGCGCGCCAGGGCCTCACGCCCGGGCGAAAGCCAAAACCGATCACGCCAACTTGCGCGCTCGAGTCGCCTGGGTGCAACGGCCGCATTCGATTCGAGATTTTTTTCAAATCGCGGTCGAGCTCGAAAGTCCCGCTAACGTCTGGGGGCTCGATCATCCCCCCGCTGATTGGACGCGTGAAGAACAACACATCGTTCATTCGCCGCGGCAGTCCAATGACAAATCACATCCCCACGCGAACGAGCACGCGGAACAGAACACCGCAGCAGAAAACGACCAGGCTTTTATGGATACCCCTATGACCGAACCCAGTTTCGATTCTTCCGCATTCCCATCTGAGCATCCGTCCAGACGCGAGATCGTTGCGGCGGAAAGGGTCTCGGCTTCCGATAGCCCCCTGCTGCGCGAATTGCGCGCGGAGCTGGATCGGCAAGCCAAGGAATCCGTGGCGGCCGCCGCGGATCAGGCTCGCGAGGAAGTTCTACGGACCGCGGAAGAGTCGGACCGCAGAAGAACCGCCAGCGCCGAAGAGCTTTTCGCCCGATGGAAGGGCGAAATCGAGCAGATACAATCGGGCGCGCGCGAAGAGTTCTTCTCGCAGGTGTCCGCGAAGCAGGAACAGGCCCTCCGCGACCTGCACGCCGAATTCGAAGGGAAACTCACGCAGGCGCGCGAACTGATGACCCAGCTCTCCGAGCAAACCAACGCGCTGCGCGACGAAGGCGGCGCGGCCAGAGAAGCGACCATGCAGGTGGCGCAGGCGCTGCTGCAATTCGAAGCGGTGGATGCGGCGCGCGCGGCGCGGCCCACGGAATCGTCCAAGGAAGAAATCGAGGCTCGCGAGAGCGCGGCGGCGGTGTGGCGCCAGCGACTCGAAGCGGAAATGTCCGTCGCGCAGGGGCAATGGAACGAGCTTTTGCAATCGTCGCTGGATAGCAATCTGCGCCGCATGGTCGAGCAGCTATCGCAGCGCTCGCAGGAAGTGTTGCAAGCGGCGGAGCAGAAAATGACCGAGCGCCTGGGGGAACTGCGCCAGCCGTTTGCGCAGGCCGCCGCCGAGGCGCGCGACACCTTCGCGGGAATTCAGTCCTCGCTTGATCAGGAAGTGATGAAAGCGCGGGAATCTCTCGCGGCGGTGGAAACCGTAGCGACCCGCACCAAGGAATTGTCCACGCAATTGGAAGCGGCGAGCCACGACACGGTAAACGAGCTGCACCGCCGGCTGGAAAAGATCCTGGACGCGCAGACCGCGGAAATGAATCGTCGCGCGGAAGGCATTTCGGCGGGAATTGCGCAGCGCGCGGCGCCGGCGCTCGATTCTCTAAGCCACCAATATCTGGAGCACTTGTCCGCGGAGGCCGAAGCGAAGCTGGCGCCGCATATGGAGCGGGTCCCAGCGTTGCTACATGAACTCTCGGCCCGCGAAGTGCAAGTGGAAGAAAGCCTGCGGCTGCATCGCGAGCGGTTGCGCCAGGTTTCGGAGAAAAATCAGCGGGAAGTGGCCGCGCAGATGGCGTCCACTTTGACGGGCGTGCACGAGGACTTCGAAGCGGCGCGCAAGGAAGCGCTCGCGAAGTGGGCTGCTGAACTCGAGGCCAGTGGCGTGCGCGCGGCGCATGCCGCCGGCGAATCCATCGGCCACACTTCCGAGTGGCTGCAGCAGGAGGCTCGAGCTCGACTGCAAGCGCACGTCGAGCAGTCGCTGGTCACCGCCGGCGCCGGACTGGCAGATAAGACCACTGAGGCCACGCACAAATTCGAAGCGCAACTTGCGGCGCAATCCGAGGCGCACCTGGCGCAGATCCGCTCGCAAGTGGAAAACGCGGCCGGCGAAGTGACGGGGCGCGCGCGCACGGAACTTGATCGTGCCGCTGAAGCCGCGGCTGCCTCATTCGGACAGGTATTGCATGAGATGTCCGAGCGTGAAACCACCCAGTTCGCCGCGGATGCCAGCGCCGCCCGGCGCGAGCGCACCGAGGAATTCGATCGTTCGACGCAGCAGTTGTTGCACCAACTGGACGTCAACGCCTGGTCTTCCGTCGAGCGCTTCCGTTCGCAGATGGCGTCGCAGCTGGAATCGAGCGTCGGCGAAGGTCGCGCGGCGTTGAGCGCGGAGTTTACAACGTCACTGGAAGGCTACCGCGCGGAGCGTGACGCGCACCACCAGGAATGGCTTGCGAGTCTCGATCGCGTCAGCGGCGAAGCTGCGGGCCGGTTTCAGGACAAGCTGCAGAGCAGCGCTGATTCGTGGGTCGTCGCTTCGGTGCGGCGCCTCAACGAGCATGGCCAGAACGGAATCGAATCGCTGCTCCGCTCTGCCGATCAGGCGCTGCGCGATTCCTGCTCCAAAGTCTTCGAAGGCTTGGCGGAAATGCTGCGCGAACGCGCCACGAATGCCGCGAGCGCCGGCGGCGTGACGGGTTTTGCCGCGACGCCGAACCGCGACTCGTCAGAGAACGCCGGCCCGCGCAACGAAGCAATTTAAAGCGGGACGACCAGTCTTCCGCCGCACGCCAATTCGTGCTGGGCCGAACCTACGCGGATCGCGCGCGAAATCGCCCGCTTCGCACCACATCGCGGCATTCCTGTTCGAGCAGATTTAATAACTGATCCATGTGTTCGGTGCGCGTGCGAAAGTTCACCGGGTTGATGCGAAACCAGGACTTTCCTTTGAGTTCTGTAGTCGAGATCCAGAATTTCCCGCTCTCTTCGATCCGTTTAGCGACCTCCGCGTGCAGCTCCTTGGATTGCGCCTCGTCCAGTTCCGCGCCGCGATATCGGATGCAGATCGCTGACATGGGTGGGTCGCTGGCGGCTGCGAAGTCCCGCGTTTTCGCGACCAGCGAGTAAAGGTGCTTTGCCTGGCGCACGTTATTGTCAATCCACTCGCCGATCTGCCGGGCGCCGTAACGCTTGAAGCTCATCCACACTTTCAGCCCGCGAAAACGCCGCGATTGCTCGAAGCTGTGCACGTAATACTGGTAACGCTCATTGGCGCGATCGAATTCGTCGGTAAGGTACGAAGGCTTCATCCCGAAGGACGCCGTCAATCTGCGGTCATCCTTCACGAGGATGGCTCCCGCATCCAGCGGCGCGTAAAACCACTTGTGCGGGTCAATCGTGATGGAGTCCGCGAGCTCCAGTCCGCGATTGCGCATGTCCCATTCGTGCGAGAGCAGCATTCCGCCGCCGTACGCGGCATCGGCGTGCAGCCACATGCCTTCGCGGTCCGCAATTTTCCGCAGCTCGCGAACGGGGTCCACGGCGCCGGTGTTCGTGGTGCCGAAGATGCCGACGATGCACATCGGCCGTACGCCGTGTTTGCGATCTTCAGCGATAGCCTCCTCAAGCGCCTCCAGTCTCACGCGAAACTCCGCGTCGGTCGGCAGCGCGCGCAGCGCCGTGCGGCCCAGGCCGACGGCGTCAACCGCCTTGTCCACCGAAACGTGCCGTTCTTCCGAGGCATACACGGCCCAGCGCTCTTGAACTCCATCGTGTTGTATCCGGTCGCCTGAAACGGAGTCGCGCGCGAGCTTCAATCCGATAAAATTCGCCATCATGCCGCCGCTGGTAAGATTGCCTCCGGCGGCGGAATCGTAGCCGACCAGGTCGGTCAGCCACCGCACAGTTCGCCTCTCCATGGCCACAGCCGCGGGGCCGATCGAGTAGGCCCCGATGTTTTGGTTGAGAGCGGAGCATATGAAATCGGCGATGATGCCGACGGGATTCGGCGATGGGGTGATGAGGCCCATGTAGCCGGGATGGCCCACGTTCGTACAATACGGGAGAAGCTTTTCTTGCAGTTCGGCCAGCACCTTTTCCGGCGGAGTGGAGTCCTGCGGCAGCGGCTCGGCAAAAAACTGCGTCAGCAAGCTCGGCTGTACATTCGGGAACACCGGCTTTTCTTCGATGTGTTCCAGATACTCGGCCAGCAGATCCACCACCTGGTGTCCAACTTCGCGAAATTCTCCCGGATTCATGAGTCCACCTCAGTATCCCTGTGCCCGCGATTCCATCATAAACACAATTTGCTTATCCTCTAAGCATCAGCACATGCAACCGGTACCGCTGCGTGCGCTCTGCTATTTTCTTGCGAGAATCCTCCTGCCACGTTTCTTGCAGGCAGCCGTGCCACGGCAGAGCGCACGACGGCTTACCTTGACATTCTACTGGAAGAGTCATATCCTCCCCCTAGAATGTCTACCGAAGAGCAACGCACGCGCAGCGAAATGCCGCAGGTCACCCGGAACAAGCTCGCAGGAGCGAGCATGTGTATTCTGAGGCCGGCGCAGCAGGAGGGCTAGTCATGAAGCGTCGTAAGCGCATGCTCGAAGAACTCGAGCAAGATATTCGCGAGCACATCGAGCGCGAGACGCAGGACAACATCGGGCGCGGCATGCCGCCCGAAGAAGCGCGCTACGCGGCATTACGCAAGTTCGGCAATGTGATGCGGGTCCAAGAGGACACTCGCGAAGTGTGGAGCGTCGCCTGGCTGGAACAGCTCGGGCAGGACATTCGCTACGGGTTGCGCATGTTGCGCAAATCTCCCGGCTTCACCGCCGTCGTCATTCTTACTCTGGCTCTCGGCATCGGCGCGAACACCGCCATCTTCAGCTTAATTGACGCAGTCATGCTGCGGTCTCTGCCGGTGGAGAATCCGAGCCAGTTGTTCGTCCTGAAATGGAGCGCGCGCAAAGCGCCCGACGTTCGCGGCTACATGACTTCGGGCGACTGCCCCACGGATTTGCAGCCGGGGGCCGGTAATCCTGCCGGTTGTTCTTTCTCGGAGCCGATGTTTCAGAAGATAGCGCAAGCGAATGCATTTTCCGGCGTGACCGGGTTCGCGAACGCAGGGCGACTCAATTTAAGCGGCAACGGCCCGGCCAGCGTGATCAACGGCCAGGTGGTGTCCGGCGATTTTTTCCGCACGATGGGCGTGAAAGCCGCCGTGGGCCGCGTGCTGGAGTCCAGCGACGATTCTGCGTCCGCGGCACCGGTGGCGGTGTTGAATTACGGCTATTGGCAGAGCGCCTTTGGCGGCTCCCGCGACGCGATCGGCCGCAGCATTGAGTTAAACGGCGTCTCCTTTGCAATCGTCGGAGTAGCCGAACAGCGGTTCACTGGAATCACTCCGGGAAGCGACTTCGACATTTGGCTGCCGCTCTCTGACGCGCAACGGATCGGAAATCCCTTGCGCTGGCAAAACCGCCAGGACGATGTGCGTTACTGGTGGCTCACGATTGTCGGCCGGGCCCGGCCCGGAACGCCAGTCGCGCAAACGCAAGCGCAAGTGAGCAGCCTCTTTCGCAACGAAATGGTGCATGGAGCTGTCCCGCTATTTCATGACGGCGAGTCGGCGGCAGCTCCTGGGCCGCCGGCAGCGCCGCCTGGGGGCGGCCCACTCCGCCGGGAAGTCGTCCACGATGGAGCGCCAATACCTTCTGGCGGTAAAGGAACTGCAAATGCTCACGCTCTCGGAGTTGGATCGCCAGCAGTCACCCCAAAGTCGTTATCGGCGGAAGCCGATAATCCAGAAGTGACGTTGGCGCCCGTGCAATCCGGCCTGACCGGCGAACGCAGCAATTACTCGAGCCCGTTGTACGTGCTGATGCTTGCGGTGGGAATCATTTTGCTGATTGCCTGCGCCAACGTCGCCGGGTTGCTGCTGGCTCGGTCGGCCGCTCGGCAAAAAGAAATGGCGGTGCGGCTGGCTCTGGGCGCGGGACGCGCGCGAGTGGTGCGCCAGCTTTTGACGGAAAGCGTAATGCTCTCGGTGCTCGGCGGCGCGCTCGGGATTCTGTTCGCTTACTGGGGAGCACACGCGATCATTTCGTTTGTCTCCAGCAACCAAACGCGTCCGCTGGGATTCGCGACAGGCGTGGACGTCCGGTTGCTGGCCTTTACCGTCGTACTTTCACTCTTCATCGGAATTCTTTTCGGCATCGCGCCGGCGTTCCGCAGCGCGCGCGTCAACTTGACGCCGGCGCTCAAGGAAGGCGGGGGCAGCTCCGCGAACTCGGGACATTTCGGCGGAAAATGGTTGAGCATCGGCAATGCGCTGGTGGTGGTTCAAGTGGCTCTTGCGATCGTCGTGCTGGTGGGCGCCGGGCTGCTGGTGCGCACGCTCAAGAATCTGCGCAACGTTGACGTGGGATTCGATTCGCACAACATCCTTATTTTCGCGATTGATCCCGCACTGATCGGCTACAAGGACTCGCAGATTGATGGTTTTTATCGCGACTTGCAGGGCCGCCTTGCCGAAACACCCGGCGTGAAGTCCGCAAGCTACTCGATGATGCCGCTATTGAGCAACGGCCTGATGATTACCGGCTTTCATTGGCCCGGGACGCCGCAAGATCAGGAGTCCGATGCGGACATTCTGGGCGTGGGACCGAATTTTTTCGACACGTTGCACATCCCGTTTCTGACGGGCCGCGGATTCAACGCTTCCGATTTCGAGTTGGCCGCTGCGAACAGCGGGAAAACTCCGACTGCCGCGCCGACCCCGGTGATCGTCAATCAGGCGTTCGTTCAGAAATACCTCGGCAAGGAAAATCCGCTCGGAAAGCTCTTCGGCGAATCGCCGGCGGATGCCAACGGCCCGGCGAATCCCGGCTACGAAATCATCGGCGTGGTGCACGACGCGAAATACAACGACTTGCGGCGGGAAATTCACGCCACCATGTACGAACCGCAGCATATCGGCGGAGCTTCTTTCGAGCTGCGCACTGCAGCCGATCCGCAGGCGATTCTACCGGCGATTCGTAAGGCGGTGGCGCAAATCAACCCGAATTTGCCGCTCTTTGAAATAACCACCGAATCGGAGCAGATTGACCGGCTGCTGTTTCGGGAACGACTGATTGCGCGTCTCTCGAGTTTCTTTGGCCTGCTGGCGCTGCTGCTGGCTTGCATCGGCCTCTACGGCCTCCTAGCGTACGAAGTGACACGGCGCACGCGCGAGATCGGCATTCGCATCGCTTTGGGAGCCTACTCGCGCGATGTTCTGCGTCTGGTAGTCGGACAAGGTCTCGCGCTGGCAGCGGCCGGAGCCGCGATCGGCATCGGCGTGGCGCTGGGCGTCATGCAATTCCTCCATTCGCTGCTCTACGGCGTGAAGCCCGCGGATCCCTTGACGTTTGCCGCGGTTGCGCTATTCCTGGCTGTGGTCGCGCTGCTCGCTTGCTACATTCCGGCGCGCCGCGCCATGCGCGTTGACCCCATCGTGGCATTGCGCTACGAGTAGTCCTTCGCGCGGATTCCGCGGTGCGGCTGCGGAAAAAGGAGGACCAAAGATGAAGCGTCGTAAGCGCATGCTCGAAGAACTCGAGCTGGATATTCGCGAGCACATTGAACGCGAGACGCAGGACAACATCGCGCGCGGCATGGCGCCCGACGACGCACGTTACGCCGCGTTACGCAAATTCGGGAATGTGGCGCGTGTGCAGGAAGAGACGCGCGACGTCTGGGGCCTTCTTTGGCTGGAGCAGTTGCTGCAGGACGTCCGCTACGGATTTCGCATGCTGCGCCGCAGCCCGCTCTTCGCGCTGGTGGCCATCTTTACGCTGGCTATCGGCATCGGCGCGAACACGGCGATCTTCACGGTCGTTCACGCCGTCTTGCTCCAACCGCTTCCTTATCCCAATTCAGACCGTCTCGCGATCATCTGGTCCGGCCTCGGTGACGAGCACCGCGCGCCGGCATCGGAATACGAGCTTGTGCAGCTGCGCGAGCGCTCTCGATTGTTCGAGCAGATAGGCGGAATTTGGGTGCGCAATTCCATTGTGCCGGGCGAAGGCCAGCCCGAGCAGGTGAAGCTCGGGTTGGTGACGGATAACTTTCTTTCGCTGCTCTGCCGCAAGCCTGCGCTGGGCCGCTTATTTACCGGGGAAGATGTTCAGGCGAACGCGCCGGACACACTGATCATTTCCTACGGGCTCTGGCAACGCAGGTTCGGCGGCGACCCCGCCATCATCGGCCGGGGTTTGCGGGTGGGCGATGGCTCCGTGACGGTTGTGGGTGTGCTACCTCAAGACTTCCGCCTTATTTTTCCGGACGACTCCAGCGTCCCGCCTAACGTTGACCTTTTTATGCCCCTGGGATTCGCTTCCGCCAAGCCCGATGGCCCCAGCTATTTGCGAACAATCGGAAGGCTGCGCCCCGGAGCAAACGTCGCGCAAGCACAGTCGGAGTTTGATGGAATTGCCGCGGAACTTCGGCGCACCGTGCCCGCGTTTGACGACGAGAAACTGTCTCTCTACGTTGCGCCGTTGCAAGTTGACGACACGCGCAATGTTCGCCGCACCTTGTTGCTGCTCTTCGGCGGCGTGGCTTTTGTCTTGCTGATCGCTTGCGCCAATGTGGCCAACTTACTGCTGGCGCGTGGGAGCTATCGCCTGCGCGAAACCACGATTCGCCTGGCGATCGGCGCGCCGCGTAGCCGCGTCCTGCGCCAACTGCTCACTGAAAGTGTGGTTCTTGGACTCACCGGCGGAGTTGCCGCCATTGGCGTCGGATGGTTGGCGCTGAAAGGCTTGCTCGCGCTGCGCCCCGAATCGCTCTCGCGTCTTGGTTCGATTCACCTCAATCCGGCAGTGTTTGCCTACACTCTCGCAATCTCCGTTCTAACGGGCATTATTTTTGGCCTCGCGCCGGCATTCACTGCCAGCCGCGTGGACCTGCTTGGCGCGATCAAAAGTGGTGCGCGAATCTGTGGCACAGGCGGAAAGTTGCCCCGTGCTGTGCTAATCGCCGCTGAAATCGCGCTTAGCTTCGTTCTGCTGGCCGGCACAGGGTTGCTGGTGCGCACGTTCCTTGCATTGCTCGATGTGAATCCCGGATTCCAGCCCGGGAGCGTGCTCACGTTTACTACGTCTCCGGGCAACTACACTTTTGTTCATCAACTGCAGCAGAGACTGCTGACGATTCCTGGCGTGCAGTCCGCCTCGCTCGTCTCGCACCTGCCGCTCGACGACAGTTACCCGAATTGGTACGACTCGTATTATCCGGAAGGCACTCCGCCATCGCAGCAAAACAATATGCTCGCCGACGACCGTTCGATTCTGCCGGGCTATTTCCGCACAATCCGGGCGACACTCATCGAAGGACGCGACTTCACGGAGGCAGACGACGCGGCCCACCAGCACGTGGCCATCATTGATGATGAACTCGCGAAACAAACGTGGCCGGGCCAGGATCCGGTCGGACGCCGGCTCAACATTTCCGATTCGCCGAAAGGGCCTTACCAGTTCGAACGAGATTGGGTGGCAGTCGTGGGCGTGGTGCGGCACGTGCAATATCACTCGCTCACCGTGATGGTGCGGCCGCAAATCTACGTGCCGTTTCAATTGGCTCCGCGTCCGGTGTCGTTTGTCGTGCAAGCATCCGCGCCGCTCGCGGATTTGGCCGCACCCATCCGTGCGGAAGTCTCGCGAGTGGATAAGAGCGCGCCCGTCGCACGACTGATCGCTCTCAACGAACTGGTGAGTCAAGCGCGCGCGCAGAATCGCTTCGTGGCATTTCTGGCGGGGGCTCTGGGGGGAACCGCGCTATTGCTGGCGTGCATCGGAATCGCGGGCGTCACTGCGTTTTCGATTGCGCAACGCACCAACGAAATTGGCATCCGCATGGCACTGGGTGCCAGCCCCAATGAAATTCTGCGGATGATTGTCGGCCAGAACCTCCGACCCGTGATCGCCGGGCTCTTTGTCGGACTGGCGCTGTCGTTCGCCTTTACTCCACTGTTGCAAACGCTGCTGTTTGGCGTCAAACCGGCCGATCCGCTAACGTTTGCTTCGATCTCGGCTTTCTTGCTGCTGGTGGGAATATTGGCGTGTTACGTGCCGGCGCTGCGCGCCACTCGAATCGAACCAACTACCGCGCTGCGGTATGAGTGACTGGGGCTGTTACTTTTTTCCGACGACTTCCTGCACTGCAGCGGCCACGTAGTTGACTTGCTCCGCCGTCATCCCCGGAAATAGCGGCAGACTCAACACGCGTTCGCAGGCGCGTTCCGCGTTATGAAATGTTCCGGCGGGATAGCCGAGCGAGGCGTAAGCCGGCTGCAGGTGTACCGGCTTGGGGTAGTGCACCGAGGTCTCGATTCCACGTTCGGCCAGCTGCGCGATCACCGAGTTGCGATTGCTCACGTAAATCACAAACTGGTGATAGACGCACTCGTCGCGCGGATCGTCCACGGGAATTGTTAGCCGCGCGCCTTCCAGCTGGCGGCGATATTCGCGGGCAATTTCGCGGCGCTTTTCCGTCCAGCCGTGCAAGCGGCGCAGCTTGATGCGCAGCACGGCGCCCTGGAATCCGTGCATGCGGTAGTTGTAACCGGGGAATTCGTGGTCGTAGCGCGCCGTCTGGCCGTGCGAGCGCGCGGCGCGCGCAAATTTTGCGACAGCGTCGTCGTTAGTGGTCAGCGCGCCGCCTTCTCCGTAGGCCCCCAGATTCTTGGTGGGATAAAAGCTGAAAGCGGCGGCGTGCCCGAGCGATCCCACGCGCCGACTGCGATAGCGAGCGGCGTGCGCCTGCGCGGCATCTTCCAGAATTCGCAATTCGCGCCGCGCCGCGATTTCGCGGATTGCGTCCATTTCCGCCGGGCGGCCATAGAGATGTACCGGAATGATGGCGCGGCTGCGCGGCGTGATAACGCGCTCGATCAATTTGGGATCAATATTTGCGGTGGCCGGATCAATGTCCACAAACACCGGACGTGCGCCGCAATAGGTGATTGCTTCCGCCGTCGCCAGAAACGTGTTCGGCGTGGTGATGACGTCGTCTCCCGGCTGCACGCCCAGCGCCAGCAGACCCAGATGCAGCGCCGCGGTTCCGCTGCTCAGCGCAACGCAATGCCGCGTGCCGCAGAAATCGGCGAACTCGCGCTCGAAGGCTTCTACATCTTCGCCCTGCACGAATGCCGAATTCTGGCAGACGCGATCGAGCGCCGGCAGAATCTCATCGCGCAACTCGGCGTACTCGGTTTTTAAATCGAGGAGAGGAACTTTCATCGTAGGCCTTTCCGGGCAATGAAAACTGTACTGTACCGCGAGCCGCGCCACAAGGCGGATGCTTTTCAGGAGTGCTCCGCACACGCATGACACAAAAAAGTTGTGACCGGAGACCGCGGGTTGCAGTAGGGGCGCGCTTTTCGAAGATCCGCCGCAAGCGGGCTGCGCCCCTTGTACGCAGCGAATGCGTGGAACGCGATACTAGATATGCGTCAGGGTGCCGGTAATTTTCGTGCGGCGCAGCGACCAGGCAAACACCACGAACGACAAGGGGATCAAGATCACCGCGAAGAGCAGCAATGCCGCGATCGAAGGCCACAATTGATTCCATCCCGCTCCGGCGAGCAGCGCGGCGCGCATTCCTTCCAGCGAATACGTCACCGGAATCAACCTCGCCAAGATTCGCAGCGGCGCGGGAAGCACGCTCACCGGATACATCATCCCGCCCACCAGGCCTGAAACGCCGAGCACCACCCACTTCGCGGGATTGCCGCGCTTAAAGAGAATCGAATAACTGGCCGATAATATTCCTAGCCCTGTAAACGCGAGAATTGACGCCAGGAGAATCACCACGGCTCCGGCCCAATTCGCGGCCCGTGGCGCGAAGCCAAAAAGTAGCGCGCCCCACGCCAGATAGACGCAGGTCCGCAGCGCCAACGCGGTGAACGGATACACGGCGGAGCCCGCGAGAATCACGGGCAGCGGCGTTTGCGTCACCAGTAAGGCTTCCAGAGTGCGATTCTGGCGGGCCTCTTCGATGCTGGCGTCGAAGGCCGTCATCGAGACGCTGAGGTAATCGAAAAATGCAAAACCAACGAGTGCGAACGCAAAATAATTGCTTCCGGCGGGCAGCGCTCTGGTCAGCTCGGGACTCTCGACGAAGCGCGACAAATAATAAAAGGTGGCCACACCGAACAGAGCTTCCAGCGTTTCCAGCAGGAAGGCTCCGCGGTATCCGCGAGCAATCGCCAGGTCGCGCGCGAAAAACGCGCCGATCTTCTGTAACGTACGGACGAGTTTCATGGCTGCGCATCCACTGCGATGGCGTGTCGCGCGAGGCGCGTGATCGCGTCCGCGAAAGTGGCGGTTCCGGCCGCGGCGCAGAGCTTTCGGGGCGAATCGAACGCGATGACGCGCCCTTCTTCGAGAAGGATGACGCGATCGGCAATTTCTTCCACTTCGCTCAAGGTGTGCGAAGCAAAAAGCAGAGTTGTACCGTGCCGGCGCACCAGGTCGTCTTTCAATAGCCGGCGAAAATCCGCGGCGGCCAGCGGGTCCAAGCTGCGCGTAGGCTCATCGAGCAGCAAGATGGCGGGTTGATGCAACAGCGCGCGCGCCAAACCCAGGCGATGCATTGTCCCAGTCGAAAAGGTACGCACCTGGCGATCGAGTTCGGCGCTGATTCCCATCTGATGCGCGGCGAGTGTGATGCGCTCGCGAGCTAGCGCTCCGGAAATATTGTTCATGGCTGCAAAAAAGGCCAAATTTTCGCGGCCGCTCAAGCGGCTATAGAAACCTTCATCGCCGCCGGTGTGATAACCAAACTGGCAGCGCGCGCCGGGGGCGTCCCGTTCGACGTCGCAACCGCCGATGGATGCGCGGCCGCGCGTGGGGATAATCAACGTAGCAAGGACGCGGAGAAGAGTGGACTTCCCGGCGCCATTCGGCCCGACGATTGCAACAGCCTCTGCGGGTTGGACCGAAAAGGAAATACCGGCGAGCGCTCTTTCCGTAGGGCGAGCGAGCGGCTGGAGCAATGCGCGCCATCCGGAGCGCGCGGGAGGGAAATATTTTTCGAGCGACTCGACGAAAATGGCGGGCGCGGACACTACGTGGTTATAACCGAATTCGGCGTGGCGAATCCAGTTCCGCCGTTGCTGTTCGCGGCGTGTGCCAGTAGAATAGGGGCGGACGAATTGATAAGCGCGGGGCGTGCCTATCGAAGCGTACCACCGCCGTCAGCCCGGGCGGCGGAACCAACCCAGCCCGAATCAATGGGAGCGGCCGAAATGGACGCACCTCTATCCCTACATACGGTAGTTGTCGCAGCCGCCGAGCAGGTTTCGTGTCCTCTCGGCGATGAAGCGGCCATTCTGAATCTGAAGAACAGCGTTTACTACGGCGTGAATCCGGTTGGCGCGCGGGTCTGGGAGCTATTGAAGCAGCCGAAGCGCGTCAGCGAATTGCGCGATGTTTTGCTGGATGAATACGAAGTGGATCAGGAACGCTGCTCCGACGATTTGTTGGCTTTGCTGCAGAAGATGCATGAGGAAGGCTTAATCGAAGTGCGCGCCGCCGCGGCAGGTTAAAGGCGCGCGACTTTGTTTCGCGCCGCGGGTTGGAAGCAAGCAAGTTTCGTCAGGCCAGGGACCCATGATCGAGCGTTGGAAAAGATTTCAGCGGCTGAGCGCTTTCGAGCGAAGCATCGTTCTCGAAGCGGCGGGCGGATTGCTGGCCACCTGGGCCGGCTTGCGCCTGATCGGCTTTCGCCGCTGGGAGCGCGTGCTGGGAGTGTTTGCGCCGCCTGCGAACGCCGCGGCGGCAGCGCAGGCACCATTGGATCAGGAGGCCGCGGACTCGATTGCGCGGATGGAAGCGGCCGCAGCGCGGAATCTTTTCATCAGCACGAATTGCCTGGAGCAGTCGGTGGTGCTGTGGTGGCTATTGCGGCGGCGCGGGTTCGACGCAATATTGCGCATCGGCGCGCGCAAGGAATCTGACCGCTTCGAGGCGCATGCCTGGGTGGAGATCAATTCGCAGGTGTTGAACGATGCCACTGCGGAGCACCGCCATTTCGTTCCTTTTGAGAGACCGATTCTTTCCATGGAGGCGCGCATCGAGTGAGTGGCATCGTCGGCATGTTCGAGCGCAGTGGCGCGCCAGTGGATCGGGCGCTCTTGCAGGCGCTCGCGCATTTTCTTTCCTATCGCGGGCCCGACGCTCGAGAGACCTGGTCCAACGGCTCAATTGGCCTGGGTCACACGATGTTGCGCACTACGCGAGGATCGCAAGTCGAGCGCCAGCCAGCCAATCTCGGTGGACGCTTGTGGATTACGGCCGACGCCAGGATTGATTGCCGCGAAGAGCTGAAAAGCAAGCTTGCGGAGCTGGAGAGCGGCAAATCTTCCGGCCCTACCGTCACCGATTCCGATTTGATTTTGCGCTCGTACGCCGCCTGGGGCGCGGATTGCGTGCAACACCTGCGCGGGGATTTTGCCTTCGCCATCTGGGACGCGCCGCGAAAACTGCTCTTTTGCGCGCGGGACCATTTTGGCATAAAGCCCTTCTACTATTCCGAAATGGGAGAGCTTTTCCTCTTCAGCAATACGCTCGATTGCGTGCGCCAGCATCCTGAAGTGTCCTCGGAGTTGAACGACGCCGCCATCGGCGACTTTCTGCTGTTTGGATTGAATTGCGACGTCGCCACCACCACCTTCCGGGATATCCGCCGCTTGCCGCCGGCGCACTTCATGACGGTGTCTTCGGAAGGTTTGCGCATCCACCGCTACTGGTCGGCGCCGACCGAAGGGCGCATCCGTTATCAGCGTACGGAAGATTACGTCGAGCATTTTCAGATTCTGCTGCAAGCCGCAGTGTCTGACCGCATGGCCACGGATCGCACCGGAATATTGCTCAGCGGCGGCCTGGATTCCGGCACGGTAGCAGCCACGGCGCGCGAGCTTTCCACCGGACCGGGCGGCGCGCCGGATTTGCGGGCTTATACCGTGGTTTACGAGTCTTTGTTCCAGGATGAAGAAGGCGCATACGCGCAGGACACCGCCGATTTTCTGAATATTCCGATGCGCTTCATCGCGCTGGATCACGTGCAGCCGTTCGAACGTTGGGATGATCCGTGCAGGAGCGTTCCCGAGCCGGTGGACGACCCCTGCTTCGCCGGCCTTTTCGATCAATTTCAGGCCATTTCGGCGGATTGCCGCGTGGTGCTTTCCGGCGAAGGCAATGACAGCCTCATGCATTTCGAGATGTGGGCTTATGTAAAGGACATGATTCGCAACCGCGAGTGGCAGCGGCTCCTCGTGGAGGTTCGCGTTACTGCGTGGTTGCGGCCATCTGTATTGCCGGGAATTTGAGCGGAGGGCCAAGGCGGCTTTTCAAGAACAACGCGACTGCTCCGGAATATCCGCGCTGGCTCGCGCCGGATTTTGCACGGCGATTGAACTTGCGAGGAGCGAGTCAAGGAGTGGAGTCGGCTGCCCGCGGTATCCCGCCTCATCCGGTGCTTCCCAAGGCGGCCTACGTTTCGCTTTCGCTTGCCGTATTGGTGCCGCATGTTCGAGCTGGAAAACGCCGGGCGTTACGCATTGTCCGGTCGAGGTGCGTCATCCGTTTTTTGATCTGCGCATCGTCAATTATCTTCTCGCGCTTCCGCCTTTTCCCGTTGTTTTTTGAAAAGAAGCTTTTGCGAGACGCGGTAGCGGGGCGGCTGCCCGAGAGCATTCGCACGCGCCGGAAAAGTCCTCTGGCCGGCGATCCCGTGCGTAGCGCACTTGGCGCAGCCTGAGGCACCTTGGATGGGTCAGCTAGTCTGGGCTGAAGAGATTGAGTCGTATATTGATAAGTCCGTACTGGCACAGTGTTCGGAAACGAAACGTTTTCGGCGAAAGTGGAAACCGATGTTCGCCCTCTCTGTCTTAACTTTTGGTTGCAGTCAGCGCGCAGAGTCCGGTATAACTTGCGTGCGGA